>CAWADP010000009.1:0-1840432 GCA_963780805.1 uncultured Alphaproteobacteria bacterium | reverse complement strand
GTTATTAGACGCGTTGATGGCCGCAGTCGCCGCAGCGCTCGACGTGACCGCCGAGGGCTGCGGTGCGGCAGCATTCGATCGCCAGCATCGCGCGCCGCCGCGCAGACGACAGCGACGCGCCGTGCTGGTCACGGAAAGCCTGGCCGAAGCGGCGGAACACGTCCGCCACTTCCAGCCCGCCGCGGGCCACGAAACCCGCGCTTCAGGCGGGTACGAGGTCCGGGGCGGTTGGCGCGACAGCAGTCGGCAGCGATTCGAACGGACTGGCGGTGGCGCACACTTTGCTGGTCGCGATCAGCAGGTATCGTGCCGTGGTGCTGAGGCTGCGATGGCCGAGCAACAGCTGGATGGTGCGCAGATCGGTGCCCGCCTCCAGCAGGTGAACGGCGAACGCGTGGCGCAAGGCATGTGGCGCCACCGGCTTCGCGAGGCCGCCCTTGACCCGCACCTGCCGGCAGGCGTGGTTGATGGTATGGCGGCCGATTGGCTGATCGGGCCGATCGCCGGGAAACAGCCAGACGCCGGGATGGGTTCGCCTCCAATACTCCCGGAGCAGATCGAGCAGCCTGGGAGGTAGCATCACGTAGCGGTCTTTGCGGCCCTTGCCCTGGGCGACCCGGATCACCATGCGCTTGCTGTCGATGGCATCGGGGGTGAGCCGGACCGCCTCGGAGATGCGCAGGCCGGTGGCATAACAGATGGTCAGGATGACGCGGTGCTTCAGGTTGTCGATGGCCGCCAGGAAGCGCGCCACCTCCTCCGGGCTCATCACGACGGGTAGCTTCCTGGCTTGCTTGCCTGCCGGGATGACGTCCTCGATCACCCAGCGGCGCTTGAGTGTGACGGCGTAGAGGAACCGCAGGGCCGCCACTGCGACGATGACGGAACTGGCGGCAAGATGCCTCTCATTGACGAGGTGCAGCAGATAGGTCCGGATCTCGGCTGGCCCGAGATGCTCGGGGGATTTGCCGAAGTAGCGGGCGAACCGCGCCACCTGCTCAGTATAGGTGCGCTGTGTGTTCGGGGTGAGATTGCGGATTTGCATCTCATCGATCATGTGACGGCGAAGCGGATGCATCGGTAGCTCCTGTGTGAGGTGAACCGCGCCATGTGGCGCGGTGGCATCCTCACGCAGTTGCGTCGTCACGCCAGGAACGGGTGGACATGATCGCCAGACCACCACCCACGTATTAGAATTCTGCCAAACTAGGATCTGTAGATCGTGCCTCTAACTTACCGCGAAGCGGTTTAGTCCAACAGTTATTATGTCCCGCGCCGCGCGGATTATTTGTCGCTTCGCCAGCCTGCGTGGCCGGTTATTGTCGCACCGCACGACGGCTTATGTGTGGGCTCGCGGCCGTCGCGGACTGAGAGGGCCAATAGTCATGTTTGTCAGGCGCAACGGCTCACGCACGCTGCCATCCTGCTCGAACACCCCGCCCAGCACGCGATGCACTGTGTCGAACGAAAATCGGTTGATGGCGGCTACGTGGGGGATCCTGACTTGCTTCGCGAGGCTTGATTGATGGTCGCGCCGCGGATTCATGATAATGCGGTGAGGCGGGGAGGTATCTGGTAGAACAGCAATCTCGATGCGAGATTGCCGCACCTTCAATTCCTTTTGGAACATCGTAGCCGCCGGGGATTTGTTTAGCCCAACGTCTGCCCGGGCAGTAAATATCCGCCGGCGAAGCCGGGGGCTTTTAGATCAATGGCCGCTCGACGATTCATGCCACTCCCCTGACCGCGGCGTTCGCCGACCGTGCCCGTAAGGCGCCGATCCAACTGGCACAGGCAGCGACACCACGGGATCAGACCGCCGGGGTAACGGCCGGAGCCAAGGCGGAGACCGTCGAGCAGCGGATCGGCAGTCTGCACGCAGAGTTGGCACTCACGGCCGGCGAGGAGGCGGACTGGAACAATGTCGCGCAGGCGATGCGGGATAACGCCGCTGCCATGCAAAAGTTGGTTGCAGAGAAGACCGCCAACAACGCAGAGGCCATGACCGCAGTGGACGACCTGAAGACCTATGGGAAATTCGCCCAGGCGCATGTCGATGGTCTGAAGAGCCTGACCGCATCGTTCGAGACCCTCTACAATTCGATGCCCGATGCGCAGAAGAAGGTCGCCGACGAGGTATTCCAGAATCGTCATCGGGAAGGCGGGGCGGCCCATAGCTAACGGGTTCGGCACAAAGCCTTCACTGACATGAGATCGTAGCTATCACAGGAGTTCACCATGACAAGCAACATTGATGCCAAGCCGGAACGCCGCGTATCGGCGAGGCTTGCGGCAGGGGTAGCAATTGCCGCGCTTCTCGTGGTCGGGACCTTTGCCGCGCCGGCTGGCGCGGACGAGTATCATCGCGGCGACCGGGACCGCCACGACGACCGCGGCCATGAGGGCTGGAATCGTGGCTATTATGCGCCGCCGCCAGTGGTCCACGCTGCGCCGTACTACGCTCCGCCGCCGGTGGTTTACGGACCGGCCGTCGGCATCTGCCTGCCGGGGATCAGTATCGGCATTCACTGACCGACGGCAACGGCCGGCAGCGATGCCGGCCGTTCGGCATCTGCAATTGCGCCTGCCTGCCTGGCTCCGTCGCCGCGGCCGCACCGGCCATAACAGGGCAGGCCGGAGTGGCAAGCAATTCCCGCCGCCGCTCCTCGGTCGTCTTCGGATAGCTCATGTCTAATGCTTCGAGCGTATCGAGGACAATCTGGACACAATCAGCCGCGCATTCTCTTTGTCATCGGCAGGCACCACGTACCACGGCGCGTCCCGCGTGCTCGTGGCGCTCAGGCACTCCTCATACGCCTTCATATAGTGCTTCCAGAATTTCCTTTCCTCGATATCTGCCGTGCTGAATTTCCAATTCTTCTCCGGCTCGTCGATACGTTCCAAGAACCGTTTGCGTTGCTGTTCCTTTGGAAGATGCAGATAGAACCTTACGATGCGGGTACCATTCCCGTGCAGGTGTCTCTCCAGATCTGTGAATTGACCGATACCGGTCGTGCCAAAGTGTCTTCCCGTCGGTCGGCGCGTCCGGGATCCCCTCGCTGCGGAGAATTTCGGGATGCACGCAGGCAATCAGCACCTCCTCATAGTACGACCGGTTGAAAATGCCGATCTGGCCACGCTCCGGCAGGTCGCGGGTGGTGCGCCAAAGAAAATCATGTTGCAGCTCGGTGGCGCTGGGATGCTCGAAGCTGAAGACTTGGCAACCTTGCGGATTGACCCCGGACATCACGTGCCTGATGGCACCATCCTTTCCCGCCGCATCCATCGCCTGGAAGATCAGCAGGACAGCATGACGGTTGGTCGCATAAAGGAGCTGCTGCAGCGAGCTCAGCCGTGCGACATGCTCTGCCAGCAGTTCCTGGTAGTGCTCTTTCGAGGTATAATACAAACGGGGTCTACATTCGTCGGCCATTTCCTCAGGCTGACCTCGTCCCCTTCCCGCACCCGAAAGTCCTTCGAGCTGATCTTCATTCTCATCCTTTCAGCGGTAACATTCATACGCGTCGCGTTGTCTCCTGTCGCATCTCAGCCCTTCCGAATCTCCTGCTCTGCCTGGAGCCAGTCCTGATCCGCGTGGCCTGGGCGGCGACCTCCCTGCTCGTACAATTCATAGGCCCGGGTGGCGACAAGCTGTTTCCGATCGGCCGGGTTCCGGACCAACAATGGCGGCGCTGACGGGTCGAAGATCCGATAGGCAACCAATTTCACCTGGTCGGTGACAAGGAACCATGCCAACGCATAGCCCCAAACGAACGCTGCCCAGGTCCAGCCGAGCGGCGTCATGAACAAGCCGTAGACGGCGATCAGCGTTGCCAGCGTTTGCGTGCCGAGCACCGCGAGCAGCAGGACGCGCGCCGGGCGAATGGACCAGAATGGCCCGCGCGTGCGCGTTTGGAAGATGGTCAGATGGCCGGCGACCGACAGCATCAGGTACATCAGTGTCTGCAGATGTGGATGGTCGAGATGAAAAACCCGGTCGCCAAGGTAGAACAGACCGAACGCGGCCATCGGGCCGACGACGCCCAGCACCGTGGCAATCCCCAGCACGAGGCGCATGTTCCATGCCTCGGGCTGATCCTTGTAATGGACGTTGTCGTAAGCAATGGACAAAATCGCGCCGTCGTTGAGCAACGCCAGCATCACGATCATGACCGCCGTCAATGGATAGAAGTTGAAGATCAGAATTGACAGGGTCATGAACAGCAGCACACGCAGCGTCTCGGCGATACGATAGATCGCGTAGCTGTTCATCCGCTGGAAGATCTTGCGGCTTTCCTTGATCGCGTCGACAATGACCGACAGGCCCGGCGTCATCAGCACGATGGAAGCCGCCGCCCGCGCCGCGTCCGTCGCGCCCGACACGGCGATGCCGCAGTCGGCCTTTTTCAGCGCCGGTGCGTCGTTCACCCCATCGCCCGTCATGCCGACGATGTGGCCGCGTCGCTGCAGGACATCGACGATATGGAACTTATGCTCGGGGAATACCTGAGCGAAGCCGTCGGCCTTCTCGATCGACTTTGCCAACTCCGTCGTCTCTTGATGCTTCGAGTTGCCGAAGCCGCTGGCGTCGAGGATGTTGCTGCCCAACCCCAACTTCCCGGCGGTCTCCCGCGCGATGGCCAGCGCATCGCCGGTGACCATCTTGACGTTCACGCCCATCTGCCGCGCGGTCGCAATCGTGGACTTCGCATCTTCCCGTGGTGGATCGAACAGCGGCAACACTCCAAGGAACCGCCATTGACCGTCTTCGTCGGCTCGCGCGACGCCCAATGAACGGAAGCCACGCGCTGCGAATTCGTTGACCGCCTTATCAACCGCTTGCTTCACCTCAGCGGCGTTGGTTGCCATCTCCAGGATGACCTGTGGCGCTCCCTTGGCCACGCGGAACTCTTTGCCATCCGCGCCTTTCACGGTGGCTTCGGTTCGCTTATGCACCGGGTCGAACGGCTGGAAGTGAACGACCTGACAGGCTTTCAGCGCCTTTTCGCCTTTCAGGCCGCCCAGCACGGCGAGGTCGATCGTGTCCTTGTCATCCGCGCGCGACGCCAGCGCGGCATTAAGGATGACCTGGTCGGGCTGGGTGCCGTTCACGCTGAACGGATTGCCCAGCGTCAGCTTGTTCTGTGTCAGCGTGCCGGTCTTGTCGGAGCATAATATATCGACGCCGGCGAGTTCTTCGATCGCCGACAGCCGGGTTACGATGGCTTCCTTCTTCGCCAGGAGGCGCGCGCCGACCGCCATCGTCACCGAAAGCACGGTGGGCATCGCGACCGGAATCGCGGCCACCGTCAACACCAGGGCGAACTGCAGCGTGGTCAGGATCGGGTCGCCGCGGAACAGTGCGACGCCGATGATCGTTGCCACCAGAAGCACTGCCAGGATGATCAGGTAATCGCCGATCTTCAACACCGCCCGTTGAAAATGGCTGACGGTGTGCGCCTCTTGCACCAGTTGCGCGGTCTTGCCGAAATAGGTAGCGGCGCCCGTGGCATAGACCAGAGCACCGATTTCACCCTGGCGGATGATCGAACCGGAAAATATCGCGTCGCCGGATTTACGTGTCGCGGGCAGCGATTCTCCGGTCAGGGCGGACTGATCGACCTCTACGGGATCGCCCTCCAGCAGGCGCGCATCCGCCGGCACGATGTCGCCCAGGCGGATGCGGATGACATCGCCCGGCACCAGCCCCCGCGCGGCCGGGGTGGTCCACTTGCCATCGCGCTTCACCCTGGCCTTGATGGCAAGCCTCGCCTTTAGCGCGGCGATCGCGTTGCCCGCCTGGTGTTCTTCCCAGAACCCGACGAAGGCGTTGGCCAGAAGCAGCACAAGGATGATGCCGAAGTCCGGCCAATGCCGGGCGACGGCGGAAAGCACCACCGCCGCCTCGATCATCCATGGGATAGGACCCCAAAAATAACTGAGAAACTTCAGCAGCTCGTTGGCGTGCTTTTCGGCAATTTCGTTGGGCCCGTATTGTGTCAGCCGCTTTTCCGCCTCGGCCCGGGTGAGGCCGTCCGGCGACGACGCCAATTGCTTTTCCACCTCCGTCAGAGGCAGGGACTTCAGGTCTTCCTTGGCACCGGGTTTCGATTCCGGTCTGGCGTCGGAAACCTTCGGCGGATCGACGTTGGTGTCCATAACGGATGTTCCTTCTGTCTTCGCTATCGTCCCGGATTGCTCGCCGCAACGGCAACCTGCGTCCTCGCGCGACTCTGGCTATGTGCGAACGAGCGCCAGCGTGTGTTGCGCGATCATCAGTTCCTCGTTCGTGGGAATGACCCAGACGGACACGCGGCTGTCCGGGGCGGAAATGAGAGGTCCGCCGGACGCGTTCGCCTGCGCGTGCAGCGTCACGCCAAGCCAAGCCAGCTTGCGGCACAGCGCCGCGCGGATCGGGGCGGAGTTCTCGCCGATGCCGGCGGTGAATACGAAGGCGTCCAGCCCACCGAGCACCGCCGCATAGGCGCCGGTGTACTTCGTCATCGCGTATACGAAATGCTCAACCGCCGCGACGGCATGCGGGTCTGCGCTCTCCTGCAACACCCGCATGTCGCCGCTGCTGCCGGACAGGCCGAGCAATCCCGCATGCTCGTACAGCAGCTTTTCCAGCGACGCGTCGTCGTACAACTTGCGGCGCAGCAGATAGAACAATACGCCCGGCGGCACGTCGCCCGAGCGCGTTGCCATGGGCAGTCCCGAGACGCCGGCGAATCCCATCGTGGTCTCGACGCTGCGCCCGTCCAGCATGGCGCACATGCTGGCGCCGCCGCCGAGATGCGCGGCGATCACCCGCCGTGCACCCGGCGCGAATTTCGCTACCTGCCGGCTGATGTAGTCATAGGAGATGCCGTGGTAGCCCCAATGGCGTGCACCCGCATCGCGCACGTCCTGCGGCAGTGCGTAGGTCTGCGCCACCTCCGGCATCGTGCGGTGGAATGAACTGTCGAAGCAGGCGACCTGTGGCAGGTCCGGGAACGCCTCGGCGAGCGCGCGGGCGCCGCGCACGTTGAGAGCCTGGTGCGACGGCTCCATCACCGCCAGAGATTCCAGGTAGTCCAGCACGTCTCCCTCGATCCGCGCCGGCGCCTCGAAGCGGGTGCCGCCGAGCACCACGCGATGCCCGGCCGCCACCACCTTCATGTCCGCGAGATTGGCTTCCAGCCAAGTGACGACGAAATGCAGCGCGGTTTTATGGTCGATCGTATGACCGTCGCCCCATTCGTGCGCGTCCAGCGGCTTGCCTGTGGCGTTCTTGACGACGAAATGCGGATCGCCCTGCATGCTGTCGATGCGGCCGCTGCAGAGCAAAGGCAGCGATCCGGCCGCATCAACACCGTAGGCGGCAAACTTCAGGCTGGTGGAGCCCGCATTGACCACGAGAATGGCGTCACTCATGGCTGGTCACTCCGCGGTTTCGGGCAGCAGGATGGTGGGATCGCGTACCAGCGCATCGGCGTACGCCACCGCGGCGGCGGCAGAGAAGCGGCGCGCGGCGGCGGTGTCGGCACGGCTGGTCAGGATCATCGGCACGCGCGCACCCACCACCAGGCCGGCAACCTGGGCATCGGCCATGAACGCCAGATTCTTGTAGACCATATTGCCGGCCTCGATGTTCGGCACGATCAGCACGTCGGCCAGGCCCGCGACCGGCGACGCGATGTGTTTGATTTGTGCGGCTTCGGCATCCACCGCGGCGTCGAGGTCGAGCGGTCCGTCAACGATGCCGCCGACGATCTGGCCGCGATCGGCCATCTTCGCCAGGATCGCGCCGTCGAGCGTCGCTGGCATTTTCGTGCGCACCATTTCCACCGCGGCCAGCACCGCAACTTTTGGCTGCTCGATCCCGAGCGCGCGGGCGAAGCCGATCGCGTTCTGGCAGATGTCGCGCTTCTGGTCGGTGTCCGGCGCGATGTTCAGGGCGACGTCGCTGATGATGAAGCGGCGCGCATAGGTCGGCACCGACATCATCACGCAGTGGCTGATCAGCCGTCCGGTACGGAGCTTCGCTTCCTTATGCATGACCGCGTGTAACAGCACGTCGGTGTGCAGGCTGCCCTTCATCAGCGCCGCGACCTCGCCGGCGCCGGCGGCCATGGCGGCCTTCAGCGCAGAGTCTTCGGCGCTGTCGGTGGCCACGATACGGCACTTGCCGAGGTCGAGGCCCGCATGATCGGCGATCCGCCGGAGCTCGGTCTCGGGGCCGTAAAGCACGGGCAGGATCAGCCCGGCCTCGGCGGCCACCACCGCACCGGCCAGCGCGTCGGCACCGCAAGGATGCACCACGCCGGTCAGCATCGGCGGGAGCGTCCGACAGCGCTCGATCAGCCCTTCGAGCCGATGCTCCGGCAGCTCGATCTGCAGCCGCGTCGTCGGTGCCAGGACTTCAAGCATCGCCGTCGCAACGACCTGGCCTGCCGGATCGCTGCACTGACCGTCCAGCACGACGATCGCTTGATCAGGGTGCTTCTCGCGCACGACAAGCCGCGCCGTCATTGCGGCGTCGATCGGCAGGTGGCCCTTGATCTGCACCGAGGTGGCGCGGATCGAACTGCCGGGCCCTGGCAGGGCTGAACCGACCAGCGCGGTCAGGACGGCGGTGACGATGCCGGCAGCCGCCTGGCTTTCGCCCGGGCCGGCGAGCGTGCCCATCTCACCGAACGCGGCGGACCAGGCGCGAACGTCGCCGGCCTGCAGCCGGCGCTCGGCCGACGCGGTGTCGCCGGGAGCCAGTTCTTCGAATGTCTTGTTGACGATGGTTCGCATTGCGCTATCCGGCCTCATGCCACGACGTGGTAGCCGGCATCGACATAGGCGATGTTGCCGGTGATCGCCTTGGCGGCATCGCTGACCAGGAACGCCGCGTAGGCGCCAACGTCATCGAGCGTGACAAGTCGATGCTCGGGCGCCTCGCGGACTGCGCGTTCCAGCAATTCGTCGAAATGGTCGATCCCCGACGCCGCGCGGGTCTTCACCGGCCCCGGCGACAGCGCGTTGACCCGGATTCCCGACTGGCCAAGTTCAACGGCCATGTAACGAACAGCGGCTTCCAGCGCCGCCTTCACCGGGCCCATGACGTTGTAATACACGATCGCTTTTTCGGCACCGTAATAGCTCATCGCCAGCAGGCAGCCGCCCGCAGTCATCAATGGTTCGCTGAGCTTCGCCATGCGCAGGAACGAGTGAACGGAGACCTGCATGGCGAGGTCAAACCCTTCGGCCGAGCAATCCGTGATCCGCCCGCCCAGATCTTCCTTGCGGGCATAGGCGATCGAGTGCTGCACGAAGTCGAGGCGGCCCCAGTCCCTGGCGATGCGCTCGTAGACCGCCTCGAGTTGGCCTGGCACGGTGACGTCGCACGGCATGAAGATGTCGCTGTGCAGTGCTTCCGCCAGCGGGCGCACATAGGGCTCGGCCTTGGCGTTGAGATAAGTGATCGCCAGTTCGGCACCAGCGGCGCGGAAATGCCGGGCGCAGCCATGCGCAAGGCTGTGCTCGTTGGCAATGCCGATGATCAGGCCCTTTTTGCCGTTCAAGGTCGTCATGACAGTCTCCTCAGTCGTAACCGGCCTTTGCTGAGGACATTCCCTTCCCGAAGCTTGATGACGGCGACGCCGTCCTTGGCAAGTTGGCGCCGTCTTAGTGCGGCACGGCGTCCGGCCGGGCGTTCGCTCGCGCGGCGGAGGACCGGCCGGACAATGGTTGTGCTGCCGGCTTCTCTTCCGGCGCCGCCAGCACCTGCGACAGCCGGACAAGGCGTTCGCGCTCGGCGACACTCGGAGGATCGCCCGCACTGACGATCGCCTGCACGTGCTGCAGCAGTTTCTTGCGCGCGTCAGCTTCAGGCACCAGGGTTGCCAGCGCGTCTACCGCTTGTCCATGCTCAAGCCGCAGCACGAAGAACTGGTCCCGCACCAGCACCTTGAACGCAGCAAGCGACAGCCGCATCAGGTGTTGGCGCGCGGCGTTCAGCGCAAGTGCACAGCGCTGGTCAAGCATTCGGTCGGCTGCGGTGACGTAGAGCACAGCCCGGGTCAGCGCTTCGTCGAAGCCGCCAGTCAGCAGCATGGCGGCGTAGGCATCCGACTGGGCTTGTCGTGCGGCCAGCGTTTCGGGCGACGTGGCGGGGATTGGCCGCAGGTCGCTGGCCGTGTTGCAGCCGAGCAGCTTCTGCACGAAGGGCGAACCGTAGAAGCCGAAGAATCCTTGTTCCGCCACCTTGTCACGCGCCGCACGATAGGCGTCCAGTCCGGCAACGATCTGGCCCGAGATCTGCGTTTGCAACGCGAGGAACGGGTTGTCGGCCGCCACCGGCTGGCGGGACTCTGCCACGCCGGCGGCCAGGTCGTGCACGCCCTTCATCCAGGGATTGCTGTCGGCGAACATCGTGTAGCTGAGCCGGAGCGGGTTCAATGCCTTGGCCATATCCGCCATCGGCTGGTTGCTGAGCATGCGCACCCAGGGCTGCATCATGCTGCGATAGGCCGAAAGATTCAGTTCGGACAAGCGCGCCGCGGCAGCGAAGGCACGGTCGTCCTCCGGGCTGTTGCGGCCGAGCGCGCGGATGTCGTCGAGCGAACGCGCCTCGAAGCGGGCGATCCAATCGCCGGTGACGAAGCCACCCACCGGCACTTCTGCCGGTCGCGGCGAAATGACGATCTCGTACAGGCCGGGCGGCAGGCAGTCGATGACGTCCATGAGCTGCACGAATTCCTCGTCCTCCTTTGCGCCAACCTTGGAGGAAACGAACAGCGCGAGATGGCCGATCTTGTGATTTAGGCAATAGACGATCGTGCGGCCGGTGGCGCGGATGTCCTCGACGTCCCGATACAAATCGGGGATCCAGCCAAGCGTCTGCGGCGGCGGACTGATATTGTCGTCCGTCGAGGTGAACACGATGATCGGCGAGGTGACGTTGCGCAGATCGAACACCGTGCCGTCATGCGAGTGCAACTGGTTGCGGGTCAGCTTGTCGCCGACGAAGAGATTGTCCACCAGGAACTGCAGCTCGTCGCCATTAAGTTCGATGAAGTCGCCCCACCACTTCTCGAACCGCAGGAATCGCTGCGCCCCGGTGTCGATGTCGGAATAGACTTCGTACTGCTTGCCCCACAGCCAATTCGCCGGGTTGAGGCTGTCGAAGTTCAGCACCAGCCAGGTACCGTCGAAGGTGCCATTGGACAGGTCGCTGGTCATCGCGGTGAGCCAGCTTCCGCCGACCAAACCGCCGGAATAGCGCATCGGGTCCTTGCCGTGCACGCCCTGCCAGTACGACATCGGCGAGCCGGCCACCAGGCAGGGACCGAACAGATCTGGCCGCAGCATCGCCACCATTAGCGTTTGATAGCCTGCCTGGCAGTTGCCGATGGCAAACGGGCGCGGTGCGTTGGGATGGAGTTCCACTACGCGTTCGAAGAACTTCACTTGTCCCTCGACGACGTCCAGGAACTGCTGGCCGGGCGCCGGGGTTGCGCCGAAGCCGATGAAGTAGACGGGATGGCCCGCGTTCAGCGCGTCGCCGATCTCGCTTTCGGCCTTGAAGCCGCCGATGCCGGGGCCCTGGCCGGCGCGCGGGTCCACCACGACGACCGGCCGCTTGCGCGGGTCGATGGCGACGCCTGGCGGCGGCACGATGCGCGACAGTGCGTAGTTGATCGGCCGGGGCAGCGAGCGGCCGTCCATCAGCACCTCGTGGCCGAAGCGCAGCACGGTCGCCATCGGCCGTGACGTGATCTCGATCTCCTCGTTGCCGCGCTGGCGCAGCAGGTCGAGGAACAGGACGCTGCGCTGGAACGCATCGACCATGTAGGCCGGCCAGGCCGTTGCGGCCCCGCCGAAGCACGCCGCGATGGCGTCCCGCGATGCGGGCAAATCGGGGGTGGACCGGTTCATCGCCGGTATCTGCTGGGACGTTACGTCAACTGTCATCTCAATCTCCTAAGGCACGCCAGCTCTGTTGCACCCGCTGCGGCCGGACCGCGCCCGGCCAGGGTGGCGACGGCGCACTGCCCGCCCCCCCGCATCAACGAGCTACTCGGCAGGTTCCATCGCCTTCGTGGCGGCATGCACATCCAGCCGCGACGGGTTGGCAGTGCTGAGAAGCGCCTTGGCGTGTGCCACTTCTTCAGCCGTGCCGTGCGCCATGACCAGGAAACCATCGGCCTTCACCGCGGCCTCGTATTGGATCACGCTGTCCTTCGGCACGCCGATACTATAGAGCGCCGCACCGAGCGCACTTAGTCCGCCGACCATAACGGCGGTCTCGATGGCGGAGGCTGCCACGGTGGCCAGGTAGCCAAGCACGACGACATGGCCCAGGACGGGAATGGTCATGAACAATCCGCCGAGGAACAAGCCCCAGAAACCGCCCCAGAATGCGCCCCGTGTCCCCCAGAACTTGATCCGGTCGCCGGTGGTGTAGAACCCGACGACCTTTTCCTCGCTCTGATAGCCTTTGCCGACGATGCTGAGCTGCTTCATGTCGAAGCCGGCCGCAGCCAACCCCTTCACCGCTGCCTCTGCGGCATGATGGTTCGCAAATACGGCGATGGCCGTGTCGGATTTTTCCATTTGAACCTCTTTTAGAGATGACGCTTGGCAACCCCCGGGTTGCGTCGCGGACTTCGGATCTGACAAGAAGTCCGACGGCATCGCGGCCATCCGCTTCTCCCCGGCGAGCGACCGCGACAATACGCGCGGCAATCCGGCAAAGCCAGATTCGGAAACTACTTATCCCCGTCTGGCATTACCGTCGCAATGACAAGCCCGTCGCCCGCATGTCCTCAACTGGACAAAGCAAGATCGATGAGCTTGATGGCGTTGCCGCGGTCGCCGCGGCCGAGCGCATGCCGCGCATCCTCGATCCGGGAGACGAACAGGCTGTTGGTCGGCCGACTTGTCTGTCCTTCTGGAACCGACCGGTCGAGTGCCCGCGTCTCTGCCATTTCCAGCGATTGCTGCGCCTGCCCGGTGCGGCCCTGCACCAGAGACGCACGCGCGGACTTCAGGTAGTCGCGCGATGCGCCATTTTTTCCGATCCCCGACTGCGGCAGGGTGGGTGCGATGTCGGACCGCGTATCGGCGGGCATGATATTGCTCGCCTTGCCGGATAGCGGAAGGGACTCACCGATACCAGGTTGGTGGCCTGGCCGCGCGCCAGCGGTGGGGTCAAGGCCGGCCGGGCTCTGGGCCAGCGCCGACCCGGCTGTCATGCCGAGCAATGCCGCCAGCGTAACATTCGTAAAACGCATCGAAATGCACTCCTTCGAACCGATGAATGGGATCAGATCTGTCCGGCAAGCATCAGCACCACCACGATGATCAGCACCAGGCCGAGGCCGCCGCTGGGGAAGTATCCCCAACTGGCGCTATGCGGCCAGAGCGGCAGGACCCCGATGAGCACCAGGACGATGACAATCAGAAAAATTGTCGACATGATATGAAACCCCTAGGATGGCAGCGTATCCTCGATGCTGCCAACGACGTTTTGCAGCTTGCCTTCAACCTGCGTGGCCCTGCCGTTTGTCTGCAGTTTGGCGTCGCCAACGAGCTTGCCGACGCCCTCCTTCACCGAGCCGAGCATCTGCTTGCCCGACCCGATGATTCTGTCCTTGTCCATTTGACCGCTCCTGCCCTGGCGGCGCTTACGGCGCGTGCCGCTCAGCGCTGTTGGTAATCGCGTGCCCGGTGTTGGATATGTCCTCGCCGGCACCGGCAGTGGTCTGGCAGGCACCTAGCAAGGGCACTGCTCCAAGCAGGATGAACAGGGTCAGAGCGGTGAAGATCTTTGCGCGCATGGTGATGTTCCTTTTGGGTTTATCGGTGTGATTGCCAAGCAGCCCGAGCCGATACTTGGGTTGGACCCTATGCTGCTTGTCGCATCGTCAGGTTACGGTCGCTGAACCTGCTGCGTGGTCGTCGTTGTCGTGGACACCACCGGGGGTGGCGTCATCGTCGTGGTCTGCTCCGTGCTGCTGGTCCGGGTAACCTCGGGCGGAGGCGCTCCGCACCCAGCCAGCACGGCCGCTCCGGCGAGCAGTACCGCGGCGAGCGTCAGGCCGGACTTCGATGTGGTCTTGGTCATTGGCTGACTCCTGAAAGCATAAGCGCGTGGACTTGTTGGTACCGATTGGACGATTTGCACCGGCCGACCGGAAAAGAAGCCCGGACAGGCATCGCTGCCCGGCATCCAGGTCGATGGTGCTACTAGCGGGTCGTGGTCGTTTCCGTCGTCTTGCGTGTCGTCGCCAGCTCACCGGACGGAGTAACCGTGGCGCCGTTCGAATAGGTCTGCGTCTTGTCGGTCTCGACGCCGTTGCTGTCCGTGGTCTGTTGAACTCCTGCTCGCACTGACGATCCCAGTCACCGGAACGGGCGCTGCCGTCGTGGACTGGGTCGATGTCGTGCTCGAAGTGGTGGTTTGTGCGAGGGCGCCCCCTGTCATCATCGCCAGGGCAGCCGCCGCCGCGAGCCAGGTCTTGGTCATGTCATGATCTCCTGGGAACTTTTCGCGAGCGGATATCGCTCGCTGTCCCGATGGATGATGTGGGCAGTGCAACCGGATTCGTAAGGTTCGGAAATTACTCAGACCACTTGCATCGGCATGGCCGCGCGTTCGTGTGGTTCATGACTAGGCGGCGCCCTCTCCAGCAGGTTCCTCAACGTGAGAGGGACCTGCGCCTCCACTCAAGCCACTGCACCCGCGGCGAGGCGCCCGGACGCGGCCTTCCGTTCAAACACGTTCCCAGAGCAATCCCATGCAAATCACTCGAACAGATGCAACGACGACCAACCAGGTGATGGCAGTATTCGCCCACAGCGCGCTGTCGTTCGCTCTGTCGGATGGCGCCACGTTAGCGGACCTTGCCGATCGTCTGGATCAGCTTGGCGAGCGGCATACTGGCCTGCCGACGGCGATCTACTGCACGTTCGGCATGACCCGGCAGCCGGTTCTGCACCCGCAATTCGGAATGTAAGCGGACCAAGCGTCCGCGCTCTTCCGTCACGGAGCGCCGCCGGATGCACGTTCGGGCAACTGGCGCATCGCATCAGTGGTTATAGAACTGCAAGCCGCCAACCAGCCAAACCACAAGGCAGATGATCAGCACAAGGCCGAGGACGCCACCGACCCCACGCCCGCCATAGCGGCCATAGCCATAGTAGCCACCTCCACCACCGAGCAGTACAACCAGGACAACGACGACGAGTATTAATCCCATGGTACACCTTCATCCCATCTCTACGTTTGAAGGCCCCGTCTTGGTGCCACGCATCTGGGCCTGAACGGTACGTGACCATGTATGCTCAAAGTACCACGCCCAGCAGTTGCCTGAGGGCTTGGTACCCGAAGAAGCGACGCGACGGAGTTCAATGACCCCAGTCACCGTGTTGTCCGTGGCCTCCCCAGCCGTTGTCTCCTCCGCCGCGGTCGCCGTAGCCACCGTATGGCTCGACAATGCAGCCGGTGAGGGCGAGTGAAAGAAGCACCAGCGCAATCAATGTGTATTTCATATGATCCTCCATCGGGGTTGGGTTTACGCGCGCAGTATCACGTGGGTGGTCGAGCTGGCCGTTACACGGTCATCGGGACGCTTTTCGTAAGCAGCGGAGCCGCGGGATCGATACCGTTGGCACCGGCCGCCTTGCCAGGCTCCTCCAGTATCTCGAGGAACGGCTTGACCAGGTCGATCGGCATTGGAAATACCACCGTGGAATTCTGTTCCGCACCGATTTCCGTCAGCGTTTGCAGGTAGCGCAACAGAATATCGGCTCGCAGCGTCATTGTGACAGGTTCGGAAACTACCTAAGCCGGCGACCGGAACCAATAGGTCGGGTGTAGCCTTCCCCGCTCGACGCGGGAGAACAGCATGACCCAGGCACTGACGGAGCGCCACGCCGAGCGGATTGCCGGGGTGCTGTCGTGTTACGACCGGCTGGTGATCACCGGGACGCTGCCGAAGGTATGCTACGCTGAGGGAATGACGCGATATCTCCACGCCAGAGGGATCCGCATCTTCGATTCTCACCGCCGCTGACATCGATTACCCGGACTTCGCCAAGACGCTGCGCGAACGCGTCCGAGAGACCGCCACGGCCCTGGCGGCCGAGGCCGGTGTGGTGATCGAGCACGTGGGCAAGCCGCACGTCCGCAAGGAGGACATCGTCGCCCGCGTGCTGGCGCAACGGGGCGAAGCGCCTGGCCTAGTGCATGTGATATCGGCAATGGAAGCCTGCGATGCCTACAAGCCCTGGCACGACAAGCAAACCCACAAGACATTCATCCGGCCGGACAGCGGCAAGTGCTTGCACTACTATTTCTATTTCATGGATGCCAGGCTCGGCCTGATCTACCTGCGCGTCCCGACCTGGGTGCCGTTCCGCCTGCAATTCTACTCAACGGCCACAACTGGTTGGCGCGCAAGCTGGCCGCCGCGGGCATTGGCTACACCATGGCCGACAATGTCTTCGTGCGGATCGATGATTGGCCGCATGCCGAGGTCCTGGCCGACAGCCTGGCGCCGGAGCAGTTGCATCGCGCATTGGATCGCTATGCCACGCTGTGTTGTCCGGTCGCCGAGGTGTTCGGCCAGGACTACCACTGGAGCCTGATGCAGGTGGAATACGCCACCGACCTGGCGTTCCGCTCCACCGCCACGCTTGGTCCGCTGTATGAGCAACTGGTTCGCCAGTCGGTGCTGGACGTGAAGGCGGAGCACGTCGCCAGCTTCCTCGGGCGGTAGATCACGCCGCTGCTGGCGCACGAGATCGGCTCGCAGTTCGCCACCCGCATCGAGGGTACATGCATCAAGCACCGCTTCGGCAAATGCTCGATCAAGATGTATGACAAGCACGGCATCGTGCTGCGCATCGAGACCACGACCAACGACGTCTCGTTCTTCAAGCACCACCGCAAGGTGGAACACCGCCAGGGGCCGCCGACGCGGGAAGTCGCGCCGGTTAAGAAGACCATCTATAGCCTGATCGACCTGCGTGAGATCTTGCTTGGCTGCAATCGCCGCTATCTGGCGCATCTATCCGCGCTGGACGACTTCTCTGCCGGGGTGCGCCGCTTTCGGCAACTCACCAAGCCGCGGGAGGTTGAGGGCTTCGCCCAGGACGAGCAGGCCCTGCTGCACGCCATCCAGGACCCGAGGGGCAATATCGCCGGCTTCCGCCGCGGCGACCTGCTGGCCGATCTGACCATGTTCTCGCCGACGCGACTGTCGAGGCAACTGCACAGGCTGCTCGATATCGGGGTGATCAAGCGCGTCACGGGCACCTATCGCTATTACCTGACCAAGGCAGGCCGTGCCGCTACTGCCGCCGCGGCACGGCTGACCGGGGCCACCATCGTTCCGGCATTGATTTGATGGGATGTTCGCTCAGGGTGCGATTCAACGCAGAATATGCCAAGAGTTTGGTGGTAAGGGACTAAAGACGCCTACAACGGCGTATCCGCGTTGCGCAACCAGCTAGTCGTCACCGCTCCCGGTTGCGGCGATCGCCAGCCGGGCCAGCGCAGGAAGCGACTTGGACCCCGACTTCTTCATGATCGATGCCCGGTGATTCTCGACAGTACGTTGGCTGATGCCAAGATCCGCTGCGATGTTCTTGCTGGGATGGCCGGCCAGGACCATCTCCATGATCTGCCGTTGCCGCGTGGTGAGGCCCGAGAGGTGACTTGCCGCATCCTCCCGCCACGCGGAAAGCTTGCTCGAATCCCTCGATTGCTCCAGCGCCCGTTCGATGCAGGTCAGCAGTTCCTCCCGGTGGATCGGCTTCTCGATGAAGTCGATGGCGCCGGCTTTCATGGTCTGTATTGCCATCGGCACGTCGCTGTTGCCGGTGATCATGATAATGGGCAGCTTGTGCCCTGCTACCCGCAGGCGCTGCAGCAATTCGATCCCGTCCATGCCGGGCAGGTAAGCGTCAAGGATCAGGCATGCCTCGCACCCGGGATGGTAGGCGGCAAGAAATGCCTCACATGTCGCAAAATCGGCAACAACCTGGCCGCTTTCTTCGAGCAGCTCGCGAAGCCCCTGGCGGATATGGCTGTCGTCATCGACGATAAAAATCATCGGTGAGTCGGAACCGCCGTTCGGGTCGGTAGAGCGCGGCGCACGTTGCTCCGCCGCGGGTTGCGATACAGCGAGAAGACGCTGAATGACCTGGCTCAGCTCCTTCAACTTCACCGGTTTGCTCAACCGTACACTTGTCCCAAGCGCGATCTGGCGCAACGTACCGGTCGATGTGTCGCCGGTGAGGACGATGGCAGGAACCTGGCGGCCAAGGCTCTCCTGAAGCTTCGCCGCCACCTGAAGCCCGTTCATGCCATTCGGCAGATTGAAGTCCGCAAGGATAATGTCCGGCCGCACCTCGCCGCGTGCCGCCAGCGTCAGCGCGCTGACCCCATCCGGCGCGGTCGCCGCCTGGTGACCCTCGTCCTTGAGAAAGATCTCGAGAAGCTCGCGCACCTCGGGATCGTCCTCGACAACCAGGATCGTGCCAACGCGGCGAACGCCAGGGTTGGATCGGTCGCCCGTGGCGAGTAAAGCCGACGCCCGCTGCAACGCCGCTGGGCTCGGCGGCAGCGCGACCTCGATGGCGAAGACCGAGCCCTTGCCCGGTTGCGAGCGGACCCGAACCCGGTGGCCGAGCAATGTCCCCAGACGTTGCACGATGGAAAGCCCAAGCCCAAGTCCGCGGCTTCGCTCGCGTGCGGCATTATCAAGCTGATGGTATTCCTCGAAGATCGCTTGAAGGTCCTGGTCAGGGATACCAATGCCAGTATCGCACACCTCGATGCTCAGCATTCCTTTGTGGCGGCGACAACCCAACAGCACCTTGCCGCGCTTTGTGTACTTCAAAGCGTTGGACACCAGGTTCCGGATCATCTGCTCCAGAAGGCGCGGATCGCTGTAAATCGACAGGCTGCATCCGACCATACGCAAGGCCAGCCCCTTGGCCTGGGCATGATAAGTGAACTCATCCTTCAACCGGTCGAACAGGTCATTGATGGGGAACGTGACCGGTTCGGCGTGGACGGTACCGGCCTCGATCTGGTTGATATCGAGCATGGTATCCAGCATGCCCTCGATCGCGCCCAACGTCTCGTCGAACCGCGCGACAAGCTTCTGTGCCCGCTCCCCTGTGACAGCCCGCGCCAGCAGCCCCTGAAGCAGGGCAAGCGTCTGTAACGGTTGGCGGAGGTCATGGCTCGCCGCGGCGAGAAAGCGCGATTTCGCGGCATTCGCCACCTCCGCCTGCCGCTTTGCCAGTTCCAACTCGTTGGCGATGTGCCGCCGCTCGGTGATTTCAGCGAACGTGATCACGACGCCTTCAACCGCGTTGTCCTGGGCGCGATACGGCAATATGCGGCGAACATACCAGGCGCCGGTTTGCGCTTCGATCTCCCGCTCGATCGGCGCGAAGTTCCGCAGCACGGTTTGCGCATCGGCCAGCAGCGTGCTGTCGGCGGTCAGTGAATTCAGATCCGCGAGCGGTCGTCCGATATCGCTGGGGATGACGTTGAACAGCGATTTGGTGGCGGGCGTGAAAAACCGGATATTCAGGCCGCCATCCAGGAAGATCGTCGCCACATCGGTGCTGTACAGGACGTTCTGCAGATCATTGGAGGTGGTACGCTGCCGCTCCAGCGTTTCCTGAAGCTGGCTGTTCAGCGCGGTGAGCTCCTCGTTAAGCGACTGCAACTCCTCCTTCGACGTCAGCAGCTCCTCGTTCGTCGATTGATATTCCTCGTTGACGGACAGTGCTTCTTCATTGATCGCCTTCTGCTCTTCGCTGGAAATCTCCAGGTTCCGAATGGCACCCTGCAACTCCACCCGCGTGGCATCAAGTTCCTGCTCCAGCTCGGCAACCCGCGGCAGGTCCCGCACGGCGGAGAAACGGCCCCGCCGTTGCTCCTGCTTCGGCTCGTCAACGAAGCAGATGAGGAGCAGGTCATCGCCCTCGTGCATGACGGGCTTTACATCGATCCGGAATGAAGCTGCACTGCCATTGCCATTCACCGGCCCGCCGGGAACCGCAACAGGCGTGTTCGCCTGACTGGCGCGCTGCAGCGCAGACCGAAGCCTGGTTCGCATGTCCTGGCGCACCATCGCTAGCAGATCATGGGTGGGATGCCCCGGCGCCACGCGCAGATAGCGGTCTGTCGGGCCCAGAAAATACAGACATTCGTGCTTGCGGTTGATCAGTACGGCGGCCGGCGCATACGCCTCCATCACCATGCGCCGGCACAGGTCGGCGAGCGCGGCCTGCCGCGACGGCACCTGTCCCTGCCCAGCTCGCGCCGCAACCCGCACGCCGTCCCCCGGGGTTCGCACAAAGCCAAAATCGCCAGGTCGGTTATGACTGGTGCGTCGGTATATGCGTTCTGCCTTAGAGACTGTCGCGAAACGGTCGTCGCGCGGGCCAATGGTCTCGGCGTTGCCAAGTATCAGATAGCCGCCCTCACGCAGGGCGAACTGAAACAGCGAAAGCACCTTTGCCTGAGCCTCGACGCCCAGATAGATCAGGAGGTTCCGGCACGACACCAGATCGATGCGAGAGAACGGCGGATCGCCCAGCACGTCCTGCACCGTGAAGACCACGACGGCACGCAACTCGGGCGATACCCGATAACCGTGCTCTTCCTTCAGGAAGAAGCGCGCCAGCCTTGCCGGCGATACGTCCGCTTCGATTGTCTTCGGATAACTGCCTTGCCGGGCACGCGTTATGGCCTCCGGGTCAACATCGGACGCGAACACCTGTAGCTTCACGTGGCGCTTAACCAGCGCGATTTGCTCCAGGAAGACCATGGCAAGGGAATAGGTCTCCTCACCCGTGCTGCATCCGGCGACCCAGATGCGGATCGGATGATCCGGCGGCTGGCCACGTACCATATCCAGAACGATCTGCTCCGCCAGAAGATCAAACACCTTCGGATCACGGAAGAAGCTGGTGACGTTGATGAGCAGGTCCTTGGCGAGCAGGTCGAGTTCGCCGGCATCGTGCTGCAGCAGCTCGAGATAGCGGTTCATGTCACCGGTTTCGATCGCGGCCATCGCCATGCGCCGCTCGATCCGCCGCTGCAGCGTGCCCGGCTTGTAATGCGTGAAGTCGTGCGCGGTCCTGGTGCGCAAAAGATTGATGATCCCCGGCAGCCAATCGGGTGCCGCGCCGTGCGGCAGCGAACCGTTCTGGGTGCGGACGGACGCCATCCGCCGGTCGTATTTGAGAAGCGCGTCGGGAATTTGGGCGACCGGAAGCACCAGGTCGACCGCGCCAGTCATGATGGCGCTGCGCGGCATGCCGTCATAGCCGGCCTCGTCAGGGTCCTGTGCGATGACGAGCCCGCCTGCGGCCTTTACGGCCTTCACCCCCAGGCTGCCGTCCGACCCGCTGCCGGAAAGGATCACGCAAATCGCGCGCGCGCCGCCTTCGTCCGCCAATGAGTGTAGCAGGAAATCGAACGGCAGGCGTGCGCCGTGACGTGCATGCGGCTGCGAGAGATGCAAGGCGCCGTTCTCAACGGAAAGATACGTCCCGGGCGGAATGACATAAAGATTGTCCGGTTCCACATTCATGCCATCCGCTGCCTGGCGCACCGGCATTGTCGTGTAACCGGCTAGCAGGTCCACCATCATGCTCTCATGCGTCGGGTCGAGATGCTGGACCAGGATGAAAGCCATGCCGTTGGCGGCGGGCAGTGCTCCGATCAGCTTCCTGCACGCCTCGAGGCCACCCGCCGAGGCGCCAATGCCGACAACCGGGAAGTCCGAGGGTCCGCGAGGCGGGCCGCGTGCTGGCAGCTTGCGTCCGCCGGAACGCGATCGGGCCGTCTTGGCTTGAAACGGGTGGCTGTCTGGCATTCGTCCATGATTTTCGAAAGGGTCGGCTCTCGACGGAAGTAACACCCGATATGGCCCCGAACGTCTGCCGCGACAACCTTCGGAATGTACCAATAGCGCCGCCCCGCGGTGCGCGTTCTGTCGGCGGAACGGTCCGTGGTGCCGAATGTGGCGGGCGCCGATCAACTGCGGCCAGGCTCGATCTGAGTAGTTTCCGAGTCTGCTTTTCGCTTGCGTCGCGGCACCTCTTACCAAATGCGGCACCGGTCCCACCGGCAGGCGTGGTTTTCTGCATCGATCAACTTTCCAGCGAGCTGCAGTATGATCGATTTCCAACGTCCGACTCTCAAGAGCTTATTGCTGGCCGCGACCTTTCTCGGGGTCCCGCTGATCGTGGCAGCACCGAACCCGGCCGCGGCGCAGATGGCGGTCGAAATCTCGGTCCAGGTCGCGCCGCCGATCCTGCCGGTCTACAGCCAGCCCGCGCTTCCCGCGTACGGCTATATCTGGAACCCGGGATATTGGAGCTGGACCCAGGCGGTGGGCTATTACTGGGTGCCCGGCACCTGGGCCCTTCCGCCGGTTGTGGGACTTCTGTGGACGCCGCCTTACTGGGGCTGGATCGATGGCGCCTACCTCTTTCATGACGGTTATTGGGGACCTCATGTCGGCTTCTATGGCGGCGTCAATTACGGCTATGGCTATGGCGGCCATGGTTACGAAGGCGGCCGATGGGACGGCGAGCGTTTCGCCTACAATCGGACCGTCAATAATTTTGGCTTGGTCCACGGCGCCGACGCCTACACAACGAAGGTAATCGTCCTCAACAATTCCCACGTCAGCTATTCAGGCGGCACAGGCGGCCTCACGGCCCAGCCGACTGCCGAAGAACGCAACGCCGGACAGGATCACCACCTGCCACCCACCGCGGTGCAGGCCGCACACATCGCTACTGCCGTGCGGACTCCGGCTCTCGCGGCGGCGCACAACGCTGGCCATCCCGCGATTGCCGCCACGTCTCATGCCGCCCAATTCACCGGCGCAGGCGTCGTCCGCGCGCAATCTGCCAGAGCGAGCGAACCATCGACCGGACGTGGTGGCCCGCCGCACCCGGCCGCCGCGCCAGGGCCGGCGCACCAGGCGGAACAGTATGCCGCGGAACCACGTGCGCCGGCTCCGCAGGGGCCTGCCCCACAGGCCCATGAGCAGCCGCCCCAACATGCAGCGCCTGCGGCCGAGCACGCGGCACAGCATCCGGTCGCCGCGCCAGGACCGGCGCACCCGGCGGAACAGCACGCTGGGGCTGTGGCAAGGGAGCCCGCAAAGACGAATGAAGAACACAAGCCGGGGGCCTGATCCAGCGTCGGCACGTTGCCGCAGCGGCGCATCTGAGTAGTTTCCGAAGCTTCCGCCGATCATCCGATGCCGGCTATGGTCGAAAGTTGGGGGCTTTGACCGATCCATCGTCTCCAGGCGCGTCGCACCGTGGGCGCAATACGCAACCGACCGCATTGACACCAACCTCCGACTTTACCGAAACCCGGGGATCCGATGATGCCGCAGACACACAATGCACCGAACGAGGATATTCGGGCACGACCGTTCGGGCCGCTGGATAAGTACCAGGCGGCAGCGGTTGGTCTGCAGCCCCGGATGGACCAGCCGCATCGGGACATGCACGTGCCAGACTTCGTTTTGATCTGCGAGTCGATCGAAACGACCGGCAGGGGTGGCTGGAGTTCGTTCGATCCTGTCGCCGACAACACTGGCAAGCGTGCCGATGTTGCACGCCGTGCCATGCAGCGGCGGCGCAATCCTGCCAGTGCCACCGCCGATGCAGCCGGCGCCAGAGGCCGCACCGAGACCGTGACCGCGAGGCGTGTTCTCGTGGTGGAGGACGACGCCATCATCGGCACCCTGCTCGCCGAGATGCTCGCGGGGATGGGTCACGACGTATGCGGCATCGAAGCCACGGAGGCCGATGCGGTGAGTGCCGCGGCAAGATGCAAACCGGACCTGATGATCGTCGATGTCAGCCTGGGCGAGGGAAGCGGCGTTTCCGCGGTCGAGACAATCTACCGCACGGGGCCGGTTCCGCATGTGTTCGTCAGCGGCGATGTTTCCAGGGTCCGGGCGCTCCGGCCAAGTTCGATCTTCATGCAGAAGCCATATCGTGAATCCGACCTTGCCCGGGTTATCCAGCAAGCGCTCGATGCTGCGTCCATCCAGTAATCCGCCAAAGCGCTGATGGGGCGGATATTGCCAAAAGGGGTGCGAGAGTTGCGCCAGCGGCTTGAATACGAACGCCGAGTGTCCTATGTGTTTGGCACTCCCCGAACCAGAGTGCCAAATGGGCGTCACTTGAAGTGTGCAGGCCCGGCACGGGGCAACGCGACCAGCCTTCCAAGGCCGGCACCAGGTTAGTCAAATCCCAATGAAATTTCGTCCGTTGCATGATCGCGTCGTGATTCGCCGCGTCGATGCCGAAGAGAAGACTTCGGGGGGCATCATCATCCCCGACACCGCACAGGAAAAGCCAATGGAGGGTGTGGTCGTCGCTGCCGGTCCTGGCGCCCGCAACGAGCAAGGCCAGATCGTCGCTCTCGAGGTGAAAGCCGGCGATCGCATTCTGTTCGGCAAATGGTCGGGCACCGAGGTGAAGCTCGACGGCGAGGAACTCCTGATCATGAAGGAGTTGGATATCATGGGCATCGTCGAGGGCACCCCGGTGGCCAGGAAGAAGGCCGCGTAATCCGGCTGCATCATCGATTTCAGGAAAGCTAAGCAAATGGCAGCGAAAGACGTTCGGTTCGGCGATGATGCCCGTCAGCGCATGATGCGCGGCGTGGACATACTCGCCCAGGCGGTCAGCCTCACGCTCGGTCCGAAGGGCCGCAATGTGATCCTCGACAAGAGCTATGGCGCGCCACGCATCACCAAGGATGGTGTGACCGTCGCCAGGGAGATCGAACTCTCCGACAAATTCGAGAACATGGGCGCACAGATGGTGCGCGAGGCCGCCTCGAAGACCAACGATGTCGCCGGTGATGGCACGACGACCGCCGTCGTGCTGGCGCAGGCGATCGTGCGCGAGGGTGGCAAAGCGGTCTCCGCCGGCATGAACCCGATGGACGTGAAGCGTGGCGTCGACAAGGCAGTTGTCGCACTGGTCGATGAGCTGAAGAAGCGCAGCAAGAAGATTACCACGCAGGCCGAGACGGCGCAGGTCGGCACGATCTCTGCCAATGGCGAGGTCGAAATCGGCGAGATGATCGCCGAGGCGATGCAGAAGGTGGGCAAAGAGGGCGTCATCACGGTCGAAGAAGCCAAGGGCATGCTGACGGAACTCGACGTCGTAGAGGGCATGCAGTTCGACCGCGGCTACATGTCGCCCTACTTCATCACCAACGCCGAGAAAATGAACATCGAGTTGGATCAGCCCTACATCCTGATCCACGAAAAGAAGCTGTCCGGGCTGCAGTCCTTCCTGCCGTTGCTGGAAGCGGTGGCGCAATCGGCCCGTCCGCTGCTGATCGTCGCCGAAGACGTCGAGGGCGAAGCGCTTGCGACCCTGGTGGTGAACAAGCTGCGCGGCGGATTGAAGGTTGCCGCGGTCAAGGCACCGGGCTTCGGCGACCGTCGCAAGGCGATGCTCGACGATATCGCGGCACTTACCAGCGGCCATGTGATCAGCGAAGATCTAGGCATCAAGCTGGAGAATGTGACGCTCGATATGTTGGGCAAGGCGAAGAAGGTGCTGATCGACAAGGACAACACCACGATCGTCGAAGGCGCCGGCAAGAAGGACGACATCAAGGCCCGCTGCAATCAGATCCGCGCGCAGATCGACGAGACCACCTCGGACTACGACAAGGAGAAGCTGCAGGAGCGGCTGGCGAAACTGGCCGGCGGTGTCGCGATTATCCGTGTCGGCGGTTCGACCGAGGTTGAGGTGAAGGAGCGCAAGGACCGGGTTGACGACGGACTGCACGCCACGCGCGCCGCCGTCGAAGAAGGCATCGTGCCGGGTGGCGGAGTCGCCCTGGCTCGCGCGTCGCTGATCCTGGCCAAGCTGAATGCCGAGAATGACGACCAGCGCGTCGGTATCGAGCTCGTCCGCAAAGCGGCACTGACGCCGCTGCGTCAGATCGCCGAGAACGCCGGCGAGGACGGTGCCGTGATCTCGGGCAAGGTTCTCGACCGGGACGAGTACAACTACGGCTTCGATGCCCAGACCGGCGAGTTCAAGGACATGGTCAAGGCCGGTATCATCGACCCCACCAAGGTCGTGCGGTCCGCCTTGCAGCACGCCGCGTCGGTCGGTTCGCTGATGATCACCACCGAGGTGATGGTGGCAGAGCGGCAGGAGAAGTCCGCTGCGCGCAACGGATCATCCAACGCCATGGATGATTCGGGTTACTGAGCAACGCAGTCCTCGCACAGGCGCCTGGAAGGATTCCAATGCTGGACCAGGACGCACCCGATCCGAAGTTCGACGCGATGACCGCTCGCCTGCTGCGGCGGGAGGCATTGCGTCGCGCCGCCGAGGAACTGAACACCACCTCCGGGCCAGGACTCGAGGAGTTCCTGGCCCGGATTTCGGCTGAAGTCACCGCCGAGGCAGCCTGCCGGCAGGCTGCTGCCGGCGGCGAAACCGAACGCGGCGTGACCAGTGCGCCGCGGGGCCAAAAACGGCCGGTATCGGAATGAGGTCACATGTCGCGTGAGACAATCTATCTCGTGCAGGCGTTCGAGGCCGGCAAAGGGATGCGGCTGGCCGCCGACACGCCGATACGGTGCAAGTCGTCGGATGGTGCGCGCCGAACCGCGGAGCGCCTTGCACTGACCAAGGCGGAAGTCGTCGCGTTCGCCACATCAGGCGACGCCGAGTTGGGCGATTACGACGAAGAACCCACCATCATTTTCAAGGCCGGCCGCCTGCTGGCTCCGTTCGAGGAGGCATGAAGGCGGGGCAAAGCCGCGGCGAACCAGCCGCCATCCATCGGTTTCTTGCCCCCCTGGACGTGCGCAGGCTGGCGCCATGATGTCGATCGTCCGGCGCGTCCTTGGTCGCGCATCTCCCAATTCTCCCTGGATCAGTGGGAAGCCCGTTCGCGAAGAGCTGTTCAGCGTCGAACGCCTGGAAGAGCACGCGCGAAGCCTCGCGGTTGCGCAACCCGTTACGCCGAGGCCGACCAGGGGTCATCCACTGTCCGGCCGGCTCGCCGACAACGGTGGCGTACTGCTCCACGCCTATCGCATGATCGCCAAATCGACCGAGGCAGGCCGCGCGATCACGCCGGCGGCGGAGTGGCTGGTCGATAACTACTACCTCGTCGAGCGGGAGATTCGCGAAATCCGCTCCGCATTGCCGCCCGGCTACTACCGGCAACTGCCGAAGCTGCTCGACTGGTCCGTTCGCGGGATACCCGCGGGTGTTCGGCGTGGCCTGGGCCTTCGTCGCACACACCGACAGCCATTTCGACGCCGAGATGCTGTGCCGCTTCGTGCGCGCCTACCAGGAGGTGCAGCCGCTGACCATCGGCGAACTCTGGGCGGTTGCCATCACGCTCCGGATCGTGCTGGTCGAAAACCTCCGGCGTCTGGCCGAGCTGATCATGCACAGCAGCGACGCGCGACAGGAGGCGGACGGTCTCGCCGACCGCCTGCTGGGTGCGGGCGGACACGCCGCCGAACCGGCATCGGTTGTGCTCGCACATCGCAACGGCACGAACGCTGTCCGACGCATTCGCCGTCCAGCTCGTGCACCGGCTGCGCGATCAGGATCCCGGGATCACCCCCGCGCTGACCTGGCTCGACCAGCATCTGGCCGCGCAAGGATCGACGGCAGACACGATCGTGCGCGACGAACACCAGAGGCAGGGTGCCGGGGTCGTCACGGTGCGCAACATCATCACCAGCATGCGCATGATTTCCGACGTCGATTGGCCCGAGCTGTTCGAGCGCATCAGCCTGGTGGACGACGTGCTCTCCGCCGGCAGCGCGTTTCGCGACATGGATTTCCCGACGCGCAATCTCTATCGCAGCGCCATCGAGGAACTGGCGCGCGGCGCCAACCGCACGGAGCTCGACGTCGCCCGCGCGGCCGTCCAGGCAGCGAACCAGACCGCATGTTCGCGCCGTGCGTGTAGAGCAGAACCGCCACGGCGATCCCGGCTATCACCTTCTCGCCGGCGGGCGCCGCGCGTTCGAGGCCGCCATCGGCTTCCGGCCGCCACTCGCGTACCTGGCCCGGACGCCTGAGCCGCAGGTTCGGCATCGGCGGCTATGTTGGCGCCGGCGGCGTCGTTGCCGCTGTCCTTCTCGCCATACCGCTGTTCACGCTGCACGCGCAGGGCGTCGGCCCGGCATGGCTGCGGCTTGCTCGGTATCCTCGGGCTGGTGCCGGCCATCGACGCGGCGGTGGCGCTGGTGAACCGCGGCGTGACGCGCGGCTTCGGCGCAACGCCGTTGCCCGCTTTGGAACTTCGCAGCGGCGTGCCCGCGCACTTGCGCACGCTCGTCGCGGTGCCGACGCTGCTGACGACAGCCGACGCGATCGAAGAGCAGATCGAGCGTCTGGAGGTCCACCACCTCGCCAGCCCGGAAGGGCGAGCTGCATTTCGCGCTGCTCTCCGACTGGCTCGATGCCGCGACCGAGCATGTCGATGGCGATGAGGCGCTGCTGGAAGCGGCAGCGGCCGGCATTGCCCGGCTCAATCGGCGCTATGGCCCGGCGCCCGGCGGCGACCGCTTCCTGCTGCTGCACCGCAAGCGGGTCTGGAACGCCGGCGAAGCGCGCTGGATCGGCTGGGAACGCAAGCGCGGCAAGCTGCATGAACTGAACCGGCTGCTGCGCGGCGCGACCGACACCAGCTTTCTGCGCCATCGGCGGGCAAGCGCCAACGGTGCCCGCCGATGTCCGCTACGTCATCACGCTCGACGCCGACACCAGGCTGCCGCGCGACACGGTCCACCGCCTGATCGGCAAGATGGCGCACCCGCTCAACCGGCCGCGCTTCGACGCCGCCGCCGGCCGGGTGGTGGCGGGCTATGCCGTGCTGCAACCGCGGGTCACGCCCTCATTGCCGGTCGGCCGCGAGGGTTCGCTGTTCCAGCGCGTCTTTTCCAGCATGAACGGCATCGACCCTTATGCCGCCGCCGTCTCCGACGTGTACCAGGATCTGTTCGGCGAAGGCTCCTATGCCGGCAAGGGCATCTACGAGATCGACGCTTTCGAGGCGGCGCTCGCCGGCCGGGTGCCGGACTCGACACTGCTCAGCCACGATCTGTTCGAAGGCATCTTTGCCCGCGCCGGTCTCGCCTCCGATATCGAGGTGGTCGAGGAGTTCCCCGCCCGCTACGACGTCGCCGCGCGGCGCCACCACCGCTGGGCGCGCGGCGATTGGCAGTTGCTGCCGTGGCTGTTGGGCCGCGGACCAGGTCGCCGGCACCGATCGGACGCGCAACGCCGTCCCGGCGATCGGCCGCTGGAAGATGCTCGACAATCTGCGGCGAACGCTGTCGGCGCCGGCTTGCATGCTGTCGTTGCTGGCGGGATTGGCGTTGCCCTTCGCCGCCGCGTCGGTGTGGATCGGCTTCGTCCTGTTGACGATCCTGCTGCCGGCCTTCATTCCCGTCGTTGCCGCCATCGTGCCGCGCCGTGCCGGGATCACGCCGCGCAGCCATCTGGCGCGCGTTCGGCAGCGATCTGCGCCTCGCGCTTGCCCAATGGGCGCTCGTCGTCACGTTCCTGGCGCATCAGGCGTGGCTGATGGGCGATGCGATCGCGCGGACCCTGGCGCGGCTGTTCGTCACCCGCCGGCATCTCCTCGAATGGGTTCCAGCGGCGCAGGCGACGATCGGTCCGTCGGCTCGATCTCCTCGGCTTCTATCGCGTGATGGCCAGCGGGGTCGCCCTCGGTGTTCTGGCGTTGGCGGTCGTCCCTGCTGGCCGGGCATGGCACGTGGCCCCTGGCGGTGCCGCTCGCCGCCCTCTGGATCGCCTCGCCGGCGATCGCGCGCTGGACCAGCCGGTCTCCCGGGATCGCCGGCCGGATGTCCGTATCGGCGGCCGACGCCCAGGCCCTGCGGCTGATCGCGCGGCGGACCTGGCGGTTCTTCGAGACCTTCGTGACGGCAGCCGACCACATGCTGCCGCCGGACAATTTCCAGGAGGACCCGGTGCCGGCGCTGGCCCACCGGACCTCCCCGACCAATCTCGGCCTGTATCTCCTCTCGGCGGCGACCGCCCGCGATTTCGCATGGCTGGGAACGACCGAAGCGGCCGAACGGCTGGAGGCGACGCTGGCCACCATGGGCCAGCCTCGCGCGCTTCCGCGGGCATTTCTACAATTGGTACGACACGAGCGATCTGCGCCCGCTCGATCCGCCCTATGTCTCCACAGTCGACAGCGGGAACCTGGCCGGCCACCTGATCACGCTGGCCAACGCCTGCCGGGAATGGACCGTCCTGGCGCCCACGGCCGCGCAGCGCCTGGCCGGCATTGCCGACGCGCTCGACCTCGCCCGTGAAGCGACGGACCAGTTGCGCGACGGGCGGCGCACGCTAGACCGTGACCTGGCAGCAGCTCGACGACGACGCTCACCGCACTTGCGGCCGGCGTGCGTCAGGCGGGCCGGACGACGAGAGCATCGCGACGCACCTGGCCGATCTCGCCGCGCAGGCCGAGATCATGGCCGACATCGCGGCCGCATTCGCGAGCGAACGCGGCGACGACACCGGCGCGGACATGCTGTTCTGGATGGCGGCGGCGCGCCGCTCGATCGAGAGTCACCGGCGGGACATCGGTCAGTCGCCGGACGCAGCCGCCGCCCTGGCGGCGCGCCTCGCGTCCCTCGAAGCGACCGCGCGGACGATGGCGCTCGACATGGGCTACGGCTTTCTGCTCGATCCAGATCGCAAGCTGCTGTCGATCGGCTATCGGGTGCCGGAAGGCGCGCTCGACCCGAGTTGCTACGATCTGCTCGCCTCCGAGGCGCGGCTTGCGAGCTTCATCGCGATCGCCAAGGGCGACGTCCCGGCCCGCCATTGGTTCCATCTCGGCCGCGCCGTCACGCCGATCGCGCATGGCGCCGCGCTGATCTCCTGGTCGGGATCGATGTTCGAATACCTGATGCCGTCGCTGGTCATGCGCGCGCCGGCGGGAAGCCTGCTGGAGCAAACCAGCCGGCTGATCGTGCGGCGGCAGATCGCTTACGGCGCCATCGCTCGGCCTGCCCTGGGGCGTTTCGGAATCCGCCTACAACACCCGCGACCTGGAGTTCACCTACCAATACTCGAACTTCGGCGTCCCCGGCCTCGGGCTGAAGCGCGGCCTGGGCGAGAACGCCGTGGTGGCGCCGTATGCGACCGCGCTCGCCAGCCATGGTCGATCCGACGGCGGCGGCCCGCAATCTTCGCGCAGGCTTGCCAGCATCGGCGCATGCGGCCGCTACGGCTTCTACGAGGCGCTGGACTACACGCCGAGCCGGCTGCCGGAGAATGCGAGCGTCGCGATCGTGCGCGCCTTCATGGCGCACCATCAGGGCATGACGATCGTGGCCATCGCCGATGCGCTGCTGGATGGTGCGATGCGGGCGCGGTTCCATGCCGAACCGATGGTCCAGGCGACCGAACTGCTGCTGCAGGAGGGCACGCCGCGCGACGTTGCCGGTAGTGCGTCCCTGGGCAGCGGACGCGAAGTCGGACGCCAGGGTGCGGCAGAGCAGGACCGCAAGGCGGCCGGCGGCTGACCACCGCGCACACCGCGGCGCTCGCCACCCATCTGCTGTCCAACGGCCGCTACGCGGTGATGCTGACGGCCGCCGGCTCCGGTTACAGCCGCTGGCGCGGGCTGGCCGTGACGCGCTGGCGCGAGGATGCCACCTGCGACGACTGGGGCTCCTATGTCTTCCTGCGCGACGTGCGCAGCGGCGATGTGTGGTCGGCCGGCTTCCAGCCGAGCGGCGCCGAACCCGACGCCTATCGATGTCGCCTTCAATGAGGATCGCGCCGAGTTCACCCGGCAGCGACGGAACGCTGACGACAACGTTGGAGGTGCTCGTCTCGGCCGAGGACGATGCCGAGGTTCGCCGCGTCTCGATCGCGAATTCCGGCAACCGGGTGCGCGAGATCGACGTGACGTCCTATGCCGAGCTGGTGCTGGCGCCGCAGGCCGACGACGTCGCGCATCCGGCCTTCATGAAGTTGTTCGTCGCCACCGAGTATCTCGCCGACCTCGGGTACCATCCTGGCAACGCGGCGGCGGCGCGCGCCGGCAGAGCAGGAAATCTGGGCGGCGCATCTGGCGATCGTGGATGGCGAGGCGGTGGGGAAGCCGGAGGTGGAGACCGACCGGGCCCGTTTCCTCGGCCGCGGCCACGGCATCCACCGGCCGATCGCGGTGATCGATGGCCGGCCCTTGTCCAACACGGTCGGCACGGTGCTCGATCCGGTCTTCGCGCTGCGCCGCCGCGTGCGGGTCGCACCCGGCGCGATCGTGCGCATCGCGTTCTGGACGGTGGTTGCCGAAACCCGCGAGGCGGTGCTCGACCTCGTCGACAAGCATCGCGACAGCCACGGCATTCGAGCGGGCGGCCACGCTGGCGTGGACCCAGGCGCAGGTGCAACTCCACCATCTCGGCATCGATCCGGGCGAAGCCGGCCTGTTCCAGCGTGTCGCCGGCCACCTGCTGCATGCCGGACCGGCGCTGCGGCCCTCCTCCGACACCATCCTGCGCGGTGCCGGCGGGCAGCCGGGGCTGTGGCCCATGGGCATTTCCGGCGACCTGCCGATCGTGCTGCTGCGCATCGCCGACATCGAGAACCTCGACATCGCCCGCCAACTGCTGCAGGCGCACGAATACTGGCGGATGAAGCAGCTCGCCGTGGATCTCGTGATCCTGAACGAGCGCGCGTCGTCCTACGTCCAGGATCTGCAGATCGCGCTCGAGACCCTGGTCCGGGCGAGCCAGTCGCGGCCGCCGGTCGGCGAGGAGCGACGGCAGGGTCGCGTCTTCGTGCTGCGCGCCGACCTGATTTCGCCGGAAGCCCGCGCGTTGCTCGCGTCGGTGGCGCGGGTCGTCCTGGTCGGACAGCGCGGCTCGCTCGCCGATCAGCTCGACCGTGTGCCGGAACCCGAATGAAGCTGTGCGCGACCGTGCGAAAGCCCGCGGCGGCTGGTGCCGCGGAGCCGGCGCGTGCGCCGCTGCCGCCGCTGGAGTTCTTCAATGGGCTTGGCGGTTTCGCCGAAGACGGGCGGGAATATGTCGACGATCCTCGGGCCGGGCCAGTCGACGCCGGCGCCCTGGATCAATGTCATCGCCAATCCCGCCTTCGGCTTTCAGGTGGCGACGGAAGGCAGCGGCTTCACCTGGTCGGTCAACAGCCGCGAGAACCAGCTCACGCCCTGGTCGAACGATCCGGTCAGCGATCGCCCGGGCGAGGTGTTCTATCTGCGCGACGACGACACCGGCGACCTGTGGTGTCCGACGGCACTGCCGATCCGCGACGACACCGCCACCTATGCTGCCGCGGCATGGCTGGGGCTACAGCCGGTTCGAGCATGCCGCGCACGGCATCGCCGCCGAACTGCTGCAGTACGTGCCGCTCGGCGATCCGATCAAGATCTCGCGCCTGACGCTGCGCAACACGTCGCGCCGTACGCGGCACCTTTCGGTGACCGCCTATGTCGAATGGGTGCTGGGTCCGTCGCGCAGCGCCTCCGCACCGTTCGTGACGACCGAGATCGATCCCGACACCGGCGCGATGTTCGCGCGCAATCCATGGAATGCCGCCTTCGGATCGCGCGTTGCCTTCGCCGATCTTGCGGGGCGCCAGACCGACTGGACGGGCGACCGGCGGGAGTTCATCGGCCGCAACGGCACGCTGGAAAGCCCGGCAGCGCTCGCCGGTGCGGCGCCGCTCTCCAATACGGTGGGCGCCGGTCTCGATCCCTGCGGCGCGCTGCGAACGATCCGTCGTGCTGCCGCCGAACGCCCGCGTCGAGATCGTCTTCTTCCTCGGCGAGGCCGCGAGCGCGCAAGATGCGCAGCACGCTTGATTGCGCGCTACCGCGACGGCCGATCTCGACGCCGTGCTGTCGGAGGTCCGCCGCCACTGGGACGATGTCCTCGGCGCGGTCCAGGTGAAGACCCCCGACCGGGCGATGGACATCATGCTGAACGGCTGGCTGCTGTATCAGACGCTGGCCTGCCGCATCTGGGCCCGCTCGGCGTTCTACCAGGCGAGCGGCGCCTATGGCTTTCGCGACCAGTTGCAGGACGGCATGGCGCTGGCCGCCACGCAGCCGGCGATGACGCGCGAGCACCTGCTGCGTGCGGCGGCGCGGCAGTTCGTCGAAGGCGACGTCCAGCATTGGTGGTTGCCGCATTCGGGTCAGGGCGTGCGCACGCGCATCTCCGACGATCGGGCGTGGCTCGCCTACGCCGTCGCGCATTATGTCCGCGCGACCGGCGATGCCGCGGTGCTGGACGAGGCGGTCCCGTTCCTGGAAGGCCAGCTTCTGCAGGCCGGCGAACACGACAGCTTCTTCCAGCCGACGGTGTCCGACGAGGTCGGCACGCTGTTCGAGCACTGCGCGCGCGGTCTCGATGCCAGCCTCGAGGTCGGCGTTCACGGTCTGCCGCTGATCGGCACCGGCGACTGGAACGACGGCATGAACCGCGTCGGCGAACTTGGTCGGGGCGAGAGCGTCTGGCTCGGCTGGTTGCTCTACGCGGCACTCAGCGCTTTCGCGCCGCTTGCCGATGCGCGCGGCGACACGGCTCACGCCACCGCATGGCGAGCGCACGCCGCCGCGCTGCAAGCCGCGCTGGAACGCGAGGCCTGGGATGGCGACTGGTACCGCCGCGCCTGGTTCGACGACGGCACGCCGCTCGGTTCGGCGACCGACGACGAGTGCCGGATCGATTCGATTTCGCAGTCCTGGGCCGCGATCTCGGGTGCGGCCGACCCGGAGCGTGCGGCGCGCGCCATGGCGGCGGTCGAGCGCGAGCTGATCCGGCCGCAGGATCAACGTGGCGCTGCTGTTCACGCCGCCATTCGACAAGACGCCGCTCGATCCCGGCTATATCAAGGGCTACCCGCCAGGCATTCGCGAGAACGGCGGCCAGTACACGCATGCCGCGCTGTGGTCGGTGATGGCATTCGCCGCACTCGGCGAGGGCGACAAGGCGGCCGCGCTGTTCTCCCTGCTCAATCCGATCAACCACGCCCGCACGCGGTCCGATGTGCATCGTTACAAGGTGGAACCCTATGTCGTCGCCGCCGATGTCTATGCCGCCGCGCCCCATGTCGGACGCGGCGGCTGGACCTGGTACACCGGTTCGGCCGGATGGATGCAGCGGGCCGGCGTCGAGAGCATCCTCGGGCTGCGCCTGGAGGGCGATGTCCTGCGTCTGGACCCGTGCATCCCGAAGAGCCTGGCCGCGCTTCGAGATGACGGTGCGGTTCCGCTCGGCACGCTACGAGATCCTGGTCGACAACCCCAACGGCGTCTGCCGCGGCATTGTCGCTGCAACGATTGATGGAACTGTGATCTTGGAGCAGCCATTTAATTTGAAGTTGCAGGACGACGGAATCACCCATCATCTTCTTGTACGGCTTGGGTGACGTTCCTGGTAGGCTCGGGAACTCGCTTGCTAGCCAATTTTCCAAGAGCCGCCGCTTATCCAGAACCTCTTGAAAACACTGGCGGACCCGACACGACTCGAACGTGCGAACGTGCGACCTTCGCCTTCGGAGGGCGACGCTCTATCCAACTGAGCTACGGGTCCGTGGCTCGTTCATAGCGGGAAACGCCCGCTGGGGAAAGTGCGCAGTCGAAAGCGCGGCCGCCGTGCCCCGGCCGCACCGGAAAGCGTGCCCCGGCCGCGCCAGAAAGCGTGCCCTGGCCGCGTCGGTCAATCCGCGGCCAGGGCTGCCAACGGCGGAGCGGGACGCATTGCTGCCGGCGGCCAGCAAGAAACGTGTCAATTACCGATCGGTTCCCGCCGTCGTGACGGCGCTCGCGCTCAACTCGATCCCGATTGCGTGAGCAAGCCAAACCCCCACCCAGCCGGCTGCCCCGTAAGCCGCGCCGGTGTCACGTCTTGGTCGGAGAGCGCTATTCCCGGTCGTTCGCAGCCGGCGGGCTCGACGCCGCTATGCCACCGTCATCCGGGCGCCGAGCAACTGCCGCAGCCGAGCGGCCCCCGCCGGGCCTTTCACAGCCTCGCGCCAGCTTGCCTCGGCGACACGCTGGTGGGCGGCGATCGCCTCGTCGGCGCCGGTGATCATCGCCACCCCGGTATGGGCGCTGGGATGCGTGTCCGGCCGGAACGGGTTGATCGCGAGACTCACCCGATCGCGCGCGCGCAGGATCTTGAATGCCGAACTCGGTTCCGCCCCGATGAGCAGGCCGAATTGCAGCCCCATCGGTTCAGTCTCCATCAGCCGGGCCATGTTCTCAACCTCGGAGACGGCCACGTCCCGGCAGATCGTCCGCACGCGGTCGGACACCGCAACGCTGCCGGCGATGCCGGTTTCCACCATCCGCTGCACCGACGCGAGCGACACCATGGCGATGATCCCCGGCCGCCGCATGGTGTACATCCGCTTGCGCGCCGCCAGGATGCCCATCACTTGCTCGGCCATGCTGCGCATCGCGGTGCGTTCGTGGCCGGCCTGGTCGGCCGCCTCCTCGAACGCCTCGCCCAGGGCGGCATCATATGCGTCCGACGTGGTCAGGTAGCAGACCGGCCCGAACAATTGCAGGATCTGGTCGGCGGTTTCCTCGATCTGGCGGACCCGCTCGAAATAGCCGATCGGACGGTTATAGTATTCGACGCCGATGCCCAGCAGCGAGAGCGGCGAGATTTTCAGCAGCTCGGCCAGGCGCTTGATGGTGTCGAGCTTGATCACCTCGCCTTTTTCGTAGCGGTAGAGTGCCGCGCGCGAGACCCCGAGACGGGCGGCGATCTCCTCGGCACGCAGGCCCGATTCCAGGCGGTACGCCCGGAGTTGGTGGCCGATCTCGGTGAACCGCATGGACATCAGCCGTTCCTCCCGACCCCATCCCTTAGCTGGCTCTGGTCGCGGCCTGCACCGCCCTGCCGCAGGACGGACACACGCCGTGTCTCAGAATCGGGGCGTCGCGGCTTCCATTACGCGAAATCGTCCGGAAATTCAACCCCTGTCCGTTTGGTGCGACTCGTTGCGGCGTGATGCTGGTCAAGTTGGCTTGTTCGGACGCAGGGAGCAGTCGCCCAGCCCTTCGATCGCCAAGATCATTGCGGAATGGTCGAGATCGGCGCCGCCATGCGCTGCACAAGCGGCGAACATCTGCTGGGCGATGGCGGTGTTCGGCAACCCTAGGTTGTATTCTCTTGCAGCGTCCAGCGCCAGGTTGAGATCCTTCTGGTGTAACCGGATGCGAAACCCCGGGTTGAACGTGCCTTTTAACATGCGCTCCGCATGCACCTCCAGGATACGGGAGGAGGCGAAGCCGCCCATCAGCGCCTGCCGCACCTTGGCCGGGTCGGCGCCAGCGCGGGCGGCGAACACCAGCGCCTCGGCACAGGCCTGGATGTTCAGCGCGACGATGATCTGGTTGGCGACCTTGCAGGTCTGGCCGTCGCCGTTGGCCTCTCCGACATGCGTGATGTTCTTGCCCATCTTGTCGAACAGCGGCTTGGCGCGGTCGAATGCCTTGGCGGGGCCGCCAATCATGATGGTCAAGGTCGCCTGCTTCGCGCCGACCTCCCCGCCGGATACCGGGGCGTCCAGATAGTCGCAGTCCTTCTCGTTAACTCGCCTGGCGTACTCCTTGGTGGCGATCGGGCTGATCGAGGACATGTCGATCACCAGCGTCCCCTTCTTCAGCCCCTCGGCGGCGCCGTTCTCGCCGAACAGGACCGCCTCGACGTCGGGCGTATCGGGCACCATCAGGATAAGCACCTCGGACCTCGCGGCGACGCTTTTCGGGTCGGCGACCACCTCGGCGGCGCCGCGGATGTCGTCCGTCAGGCTCTTGCGTTCCGGCACGATGAGGTCGTGGCCAGCCTGCTTCAGGTTCAGCGCCATGGGGCGGCCCATGATGCCGAGGCCGATAAATCCGATTTTCATGCCGTCTCTCCTGTCTGTCTGGGCCTGTCTGTCTGGCCTGTCTGTCTGGCCTGTCTGTCTGGCGTGGCCGCCTATGGTTTCGGCTATATCTCTGCCCGCTATGGTTTCGGCGGAACGGTTGCGTCGTCGATCTCCCTTGCGCGGACCGCGGCGGGCCGCGCGGCGAGTTGTCCGGCATAGGCCACGAAGGCCGGGCGCTCCTCGATCATGCCGAACCGCAGGCCGAAGCCGAGTTGAGCGCCGACATAAAGGTCCGCGGCGCTGAAACTGTTCCCCACCAGATAGGGGCCGTGCCCGACCGCCGCTTCCAGCACATCGAGCACGGCGGCAAAGCTGCCGTAGCCCGACATCCGCTCGCGGTCCGGCGGGGTAACGAAGCCCATCGCCTGGTTGGTCCAGGCGGCCTCCAGCGGACCGGCGGCAAAGAACAGCCAGCGGTAATAGGGGCCGCGCAGGGGGTCGGTCGGCGACGGCGCCAGGCTGGCGGCCGGAAACACATCGGCGAGGTAGGCGCATATCGCGGCGGTTTCCGTGACGACGGTCGCGCCGTGGCGCAGCGCCGGCACCTTGCCCATCGGGTTGATCGCGAGATACGCAGGGGCCTTCATCGTCGTGCCGTATTCGAGCACTTCAGTACGGTAGGGTTGGCCGACTTCCTCCAGCATCCAGCGGACCGTGCGGCCGCGCGACATCGGGTGCGTGAAGAAAATCAGTTCGTCACTCATGGGCACTTCCTCTCAGCGATGCGCGGGCGGGTCACGCCAACGTGGGCTATGTGCGACGGTCGGATGAAGGATGCACGGACAGCTACCGGGGGCCCGCCATGACGTGGGCCAGCCGGCGAGTGCCTCAAATCGCAAACCTCTCTCGCCAGCCGAGCCCGGCCAGTGTCTCGCCCGCCGGGCGGTATTCGCAACCGACCCAGCCGCCGTACCCCAGTTCGTCCATCCGGCGGAACACGAACGCCCAGCCGATCTCGCCGGTGCCGGGCTCGTTGCGCGCGGGGACGTCGGCGATCTGCATATGCGCGATTACCGGCATGTGGCGCTCCATGCGCTTGGTGATGTCGCCCTCGGTGATCTGCACGTGGTAGAGGTCGAACTGCAGGCCCAGCCGGTCGCGGCCGATCGCATCGACGATCGCGTTGCCTTGCGCCTGCGTGTTCAGGAAATAGCCGGGCATGTCGCGATGGTTGATCGGCTCGATCACCAGCTTCACCCCCGCCGGAGCGGCTTGCTCCGCCGCCCAGGCGAGGTTCGCGGCATAGACGCCGGCGGCGGTCACCAGCGAAACGTCCGGCGGCACGATCCCCGCCATGGCGTGCACCAGCTTGCAGTCCAGCGCATGGGCATAGTCGAGCGCCTGCTTCACGCCATCGCGGAACGGCGTCTGGCGACCCGGCAAGGCAGCCATACCGCGGTCGCCCTTGGCCCAGTCGCCCGGCGGCATGTTGAACAACACCTGGGTCAGGCCGGCGTCGCTGAGGCGCTTGCGAATTTCGGCGGCCGGGTGCTCGTAGGGGAACAGAAATTCGACGCCGTGGAAGCCGGCCTTGGCCGCAGCAGCGAAGCGGTCCAGGAATGGCAGCTCGTTGAACATCATCGAGAGGTTGGCGGCGAAGCGCGGCATGGCGGGGCCCTCCGTGGCTGCGGCGCGGCACAGTAGAAGCGCCGCGCGCGGCGGCCAAGTCCGCCTGCTGGTGCCGCGGGAAGCGCCAGGGGCTCTGCCCCTGGACCCCGCCAGGAGGCTTTGCCCCCTGGACCCCCAGCAAAGGCGGAGCCTTTGCAATCCATCTGTTTGGCTGGATGAGGGGGTGGGGGATGGCTGGCTCTCGCCAGCCATCCCCCACCCCCTCATCCAGCCAAGTGAAGGGTTCCAAGGGCTCGCCCTTGGCGGGGTTCCAAGGGGCAGAGCCCCTTGGTCGGGGTTCGGGGGCAAAGGCCCCGATGCTTCAGTAGGTGGAGAGGGGTTGCTTCGCCGCTACACGGATTGCAATGGACATGGGCATGATCGCCGAACGCGTGCTGCTGGCCGTGCTTATCGGGGGTGTCGCCGCCGGCTGCGTCTTCGTGCTTTACCCATTCTTCTCCGCCCTGCTGTGGGCGGCGATCCTGGTATTCACCACCTGGCCTGTCGCCGAGTGGCTGCGCGTCCACGCCCGCCTGGGGCATCTCGGCGCCGCCATCTGCATGGTGGCACTGACCGCGGTCGTGGTCCTGCTGCCGCTGGCGCTGGCCGTTCCCGGCGGTGCGGCGGACGTGAACCACCTACACACCGTCATCGAGAATGCCCTGCGCGGCGGCCTGCCCGACGCTCCACGCTGGGTGTTCGACATCCCCGCCGCGGGCCCGTCGCTCGGCGCGCTGTGGAACCGTTGGGCGGCCGATATCACCGCGCTGGGCGCGGCGCTGCAGCCCTATTTCGGCATGCTCATCGAAGGCGGACTTCAGCCTTTTGCTCGGCATCGCCCACGGCGTATTGCTGTTCGGCCTGGCCCTGTTCGTTGCGTTCTTCTTCTATCTGTACGGCGAGCCGCTGGCCGCCCGGCTGCGCCTGATCGTGCAGCGCATCGCCGGCCCGCGCGCCGACCGGCTGATCCTGGTCACCGGCGCCACGGTGCGCGGCGTGGTATACGGCCTCCTCGGCACCGCTATCGTGCAGGGCATCCTGACCGCGCTTGGGCTGTGGATGACCGGTGTGCCGCGGCCGATCCTGCTGGGCGTGGTGGCCGGCTTCCTTGCAGTGCTGCCGATCGGCGCGCCGCTGGTATGGATTCCCGCCGCGATCTGGTTGCTGACGAACGACCATGTTGCCCGCGGCGTCTTCCTGATCGTCTACGGAGTGGTGGCGGTGTCCGGCGCGGACCACCTGATCCGCCCCTGGTTCATTTCCCGCGGCGCGCAACTACCGTTTCTGCTGACGGTATTGGGCGTGCTGGGCGGCGCACTCGCGTTCGGGCTGCTGGGAATCTTTCTGGGCCCGGTGCTGCTGGGGATCGGCTTCACCTTGGTGAACGAGTGGGCGGTGGCCGCGGGTCCAGGACGCCGGCCGGAAGCGTCGTAAAGCCCCGGTTCCCTGGGGCATGAACCTGGTCTCGGCTTGGTTGCCTGAATTTCTATCATCCTGACATGCAACAAAAGGTTCCGGATCTGGCGGTCGAAGCCGGCGTCGAGTTGGCTCCGCCAGCGGAGGTCGTTGATGTTGCCACTGGAAATCCGCCGACAAATGTCGATCCGCTCGTGTTACGCGCCAAATCAGCGCCCGCTTGATGCGGAACGCGCAATAGCGCTGCCAGGACTTGTCGAGGATCCCTCGCGCCGGCCGGATGTGCTCGCCCTTGGCCCAGATGCTCCTGGCGAAGCCTTGTGCTCGCAGTCGGTTCTTTGGTCTTGAATGGATGCGACGCCACGGAACCGTCTCTCGCGTCCAAAGACGAGGGCATCAGGCGCTATTCGTCACTCGTTTGGGCGGTTGGTATAACCGATCAGCGCCGGGTAAAACGGCTGCCACTTGGCATAGAACCGTTTGAAATTCCGCTGCAGCGCGTCGAGCAATGCCGGCTGCTGCTCCCACAGGCTGCGGGTGGTCCGGTTCTCCTCATGCACCAGGGACGCCGGCACCTGCATAAGCCGGAAGCCGCGCAGCCGGGCTTCGAAGCTGTAATCCACATCCATCACATACGCCCATTCATAGCGGCGATCGAGCGGACCGCAGGCGCGGATCAGCTCCCGCCGGATCAGCACGCCGCCGAACGTCACCCAATCCACGCAGCGCACCTGGCGCAGCACCTCGGACGGAACGCCGTCCGGTTCGTCAACCCCGCCGTGCAGCCAGTCGATCTTGCCGTCGCGCAGCATCCCTCCGGCGCATTGCACGCTGACCGGACCGCCGGACGTCGAGTTCGGGTGATACAGGTTACAGGCGATCATGCCGGCGGCAGGAAGACTGTCGCGGTAGCCGACAAGAGCGTCATACCACTCCATTGGCGGCCGTCCCGGCTGCGGCGCCATGTCGGAGTGAACGATGATGATGTCATGCTCCGGGAACTGGTTCCAGCAGTGTTCAAAGGCAAATTCTGGTCCGAGCGCTTCCTTGTCCTGCCAAAGATGGAACCTGACATGGCGCGCGGAGCGTCCGTCCAGCCGGAATTTGGCTATGATTTCGTCAGCCTCATGCTCGTAGAGATAAGGACAGATGACGACCGGTGCCGGCCTGGGTCGCGTACGCCGGCGCAGTGTGGCTGGCACGGCGGCCAGCGCGTCGGCGATGCGCCCCCGCAGGCCGGTCGCGCAGAACAGATGACGCAGCGCCCGGCGGTTTTCATGCAACCACGCCGGCAGGTCGGGCTCCGGCAGCACTTTCCATTGAAACCCGGCGCGACGGAACAAGTCGTCGCCGCGTCGGACGGTCTTGCGGATGTCGATGGCGTCGAGAAACCCCGACGCATTGTATTCCTGATGCGAGAACGCGGCGATTTTCCGCCGGATGCCGGCGGCGTCCATCAGATAGGAGAAATGCCAGCCGCCTTCCTCGAAGATTTGCGCCGGTTGCCGTCCGTCGCGCACCGCGTAACGCAGATCGTCGGCCGACATATCGGCCAGCCTGCCCCGCGTCGCCGCAACGTTCCATGTCACCGCCGTCTCCGGGCCGCCCACGTTGCGGTAATTTACATAGAAGTAGCTGAAGGCGAGGCGGAATCCGAATACCTCGTTGTCGCGGTCTTCCGCCATCTGCCTCACGACGGCGGCGCGTGGGATTTCATCGACGTCGGAAAGCATGATCAGATCGGTGTCGGCCGCGTCGGGCACGCCGCGCAGCATCGCATTGCGCTGCCACTTTTCGCGCATCCATGGATCTTCGGTTTCCGGCATGTCGGCAACGACCACATGCCGCAGCCTGGATGCAAAGGCGCTAACCCGGCTGTCGCTCGGGTCGAAACCGATGGTGCGCGGCATGCCACTGAAGGTCTTGTCGCTCTCGACGATAACGAAACAGTCCACCACCCCACTCAGCTCGTGCAACCGGATCGCCAGCACGTCCATTTCGCCATTGAACAAGAAACAATCGAACACGCGCCGGGGAGACGCCGGCGCGGTTGCGGAAACCGGTGCCCGGAGCATCGTCTTCTCGTCTGCGGCGCGAACCCGGCTGCGTCCGCTCGGCAGCTCTGGGTTCCCGGCCACGGTGCACGCTGGAACCGGCCCGGCCATGATCGCCTTCATCCTGTCTCACGTCCTCCAGGCCGTCCCGGCCCTGCTGGCGGTCGGCTTCATCGCCCTCGCCTGGTGGACCTGCGGCATTACGCGATCGGTCCAAGGCCGCAGACCGCGCCGAGGCGAGGGGGCATTGACGACGCGCCACCCGCATCAGCCGCGACGGCTCTGCCAACGCAGCTCCGGCGACCGGTCATGATGTCAATCCAGCCACTGCGCGAGAACCGAGCATGAAGCCGGAAAGGTTAACAAGTCGTGGATGACAAAGCCCGACACCATGAGCGGAAACGCCGGCCGCACCCGGTCAGCTCTTCCACCGCGTCGAGCTCCAGTGCCGGATCGACGGCGATGCCACGGCTGAACGCCATCCCGGCCGGCTGCGCCTTCAGCCCGCCCTGCCCGAAGGCCTTCGTCTACAGCTTCGCCGAGCGGGGCTGCGGGATGCCGGTGTGACCGAGGCCGCCTGCGGGCTGCACAATGCCAGCGCAACCACGCACCAGGAGCATGCAGATCATGCCTGAACCACCGCTGACCGGCGGCTGCCAATGCGGCGCCGTGCGCTATGCCATCACAACGCGGCCGCTGTGGCTGTTCGCCTGCCACTGCCGCGAGTGCCAGAAGCAGTCGGCGTCGGCCTTCGGCATATCGCTGGTCGTGCGCCACGACGCAGTCACGCTGACCCGGGGCGAGACGCAGACCTGGTCGCGCAAAGCGGATAGCGGCCGCACCGTGCACTGCGTGTTCTGTACCACCTGCGGCACGCGGGTGTGGCATGCGCGGGAAGGCGTCGACGTCGTCAGCATCAAGGGCGGTTCGCTCGACGCACCACTCGATTTCTCCCAGGCGATTCACTGCTGGACGTCGCGCCGCCTGCCGGGCGTGGTGATTCCACCGGACGCAAGGCAGTTCCCGGCGGAGCCCGCGGTGAGCCCGCCTGGCGATGCCTGAAGAGCGCCACTGGGCGCCGCGGTCATCGCCAGGGCGCCGATGCTGGGGGTGTCGAACTCGGCCCGCCGAGGCGATCTTCCACACCCGGGGGCCTCGCTACGCGCGACTGTTGCTCGACGGCGATCCCGGATTTGCATAACCTTGGCCGCAGCCGTACGCCCGTCGGTGGCGGAGTGCCCAGCCCGATCGAGCCGCCGGACCGCGCGTTCCATCCGCGCCGTCCGCTCGCCAATGCACGGTGCCGCGCGGCAAAGCCTGGCTATACTCGGGCGGACGACCAAATGGTCGCCTGCCACGCCGTGTAGGAAGGCCGCACCGCGCCATGACGACGCCGCACGACGACGATCCCCAGCAACCGCCGCGCCACCGCGCCTTGCTGGGCCTGCTGTTGCTCGCCTGCCTGCTGGCGGCGGTGTTATTCGTCGTGCACGAGTTGCAGGAGTTGGCAAAGATGCAGGATTGCCTCGCTTCTGGCCGCACCAACTGCGCGCCGATCGAGACGAACGGGCAGTAGCTCGACTCTCACGATTAGCGCGGGCGAGCCGTGACGGGTGGTGCAGGGGATGGAATATGTAGGACAACCTCCCCGGCGGGCTTGGCCGCGAAGCGGACCAACGCCCCGCTGGGGCGTGTACAACCGCCAATGCTCGGCTGCTCGCATTCCTCCCCCTCCCCGGGTCCGCTTTGCGGCCCAAGCCAGCAAGGGGGGATGTCCCTTCTCTCCTTACCGCGCGGGCTGCTTGTGGATCGGGTCCACCCAGTAGACCGCCTCGGGCTTCTCCACCGGCTCGATATCCAGGTTCACCACCACCGCCTCGTTGTCGCTGCGCACCAGCACGCATTCCAGCGTCTCGTCGGAGCTGGCATTGATCTCCTGGTGCGGCACATAGGGCGGGACGAAAATGAAATCCCCCGCCTCGGCCTCGGCGACAAATTCCAGCTTCTCGCCCCAGCGCATGCGCGCCCTGCCGCGCACCACGTAGATCACGCTTTCCAGCGCGCCGTGGTGGTGAGCGCCGGTCTTGGCGTTGGCGTGGATGTGCACCGTGCCCGCCCAGATCTTCTGCGCCCCCACCCGAGCGGCGTTGATCGCCGCCGCCCGGTTCATCCCCGGCGTCTGCGCCGTATTGGTGTCGAGCTGGTTGCCCTTGATCACCCGCACGCCGCTAAGCCGCCAGTCCACCGTGCCGGGTGCCGGGGCCGCGTGGTCATGGTCGTGGCTCATCCCCGATCTCCTTCGCCTGCGATTTCCGCCCCTTGTGGCGCCCCCCGGCGCGATTGGAAACCCCAGCCGCCGCGCCGAACCCCTCCACCTGTGATCTGCGTCATAGCTTTCGGCATGACGGAACTGTTATGCTTCGGCAAAAGTTGGGGCACAGCGATGAATGCCATCGTTGCCGAGCAGGTTGTGCGGTTGAGCTATGTGTGCGATCCGTCGCGGAGCCGGGCATTCGATCCGTGCCGCGTTCTCGAGGATCTCTACGACGGGGGGACGCCTCTTTCCATGCTGCCGTGGCAGAACGGCCTGCGCATGGCGGCGAGCGATCACCTGGTTCTCGCCACCGCAAGCGACACCGACCGCTGCCTTGGCGTGATTGCCGCCAGCGAGCGGGGTACCGAGCGGGAGCCATTCCTTTTCCTCGACGCCGCCTACCTGCCGCCGGTCGCGCGCGTGTCGTTGCTGCTGCAGCGCATGCTGGCTTTCGCCATGCTGCGCATCGCCGGCCAGGACACGGTGCCGAACGTCATCGCCGCCTGCGTGCAGACACCCTGCTACGTCAGCATGTTGCGCACATTCGGCCAGCGGTTCAGCGCGGCATCGTTGTTTCCCGCAGTGCCCGGGGACATCGTCATCGATCTCGGCATGGCGTCGATGGCACGGCGGATCGTGCGCGTCGTGCGCCCCGGATCGCGCTGCGAGGCCGCCAACGGCACGTTCGAGGCCGCATCTTTGGCCTATGCCAGCGCGGGCCACGCCACGGCGGAAACGCTGGTGTTGATTGACCTGAGCACGGGGGACGAAGCGGCCATCCTCGAGGATGCGCGCAGGCTGTATCGTGTGCGGCCATCGCGCGAGGTGCGGCGCAGCCCGGCGACGGTGCTGGTCGACGCGGCGGTGCTGCAGCCGTCCGAGACCAGCGACGCCAAGGTGGTATGATCCGGGGTGTGATCCGGTAGACGTCACAGGACTGCCTCAGGGGTCCCAGGGGTCCCAGGGGTCAGTGTCGTCGGGCGGAACAGCGAAGCGCAATTCGCGGCTGGCGGTCCGGCCGAATGCACTTCGCTGTTCCGCCCTACGCAGCCATCGCACCGCGCGGCACGAACCGTCCGCTGCCGGGCGAGGACAATAGCCGGGCGCCGTCCCAGATCAGCCGCCCGCGCAGATACGTTGCCGCGACGCGCGCACGCATCCGACGGCCGTGATAGGGCGACCATCGCATCTCCGGCCGGTCCAGGATCGCCGCGTGGTCGAACGTGAAATCCCCGGGCCGCAGCACCAGCAGATCGGCATCCGATCCAATCCTGATCGCGCCCTTCTTCGGCCACAGCCCGTGCAACTTCGCGCTGCGCTCGGCGCAATAGGTCGCCATCAGCGTCGGCGGCAGCCCGCGTTCCGCCAGCAGCGAGAACATCAGCGGCGCGAAACTCTGCAGGCCCGTCAGCCCGGCGCTGCACGCGAAGATGTCAGGCAGCGTCTTACGTTCCAGCGGCCACGGCGCGTGGTCAGTGGAGACATAAGCGATCTTATCCGCCAGCAGGCAGGTCCACACCCGTTCCACTTCGGCGGCGGAACGCAGCGGCGGATTGCACTTAGCGATGCCGCCGAGCCGCACGATGTCATCCTCGGTCAGGCACAGGTATTGGACGCAGGCCTCGCCGGTCGTCTGGCCGCCCATGTTACGAAACGTTTCGGCGATCTCGAAGCCGCGTCCCAGCGACGAGTGCGCGATATGAACATGCGCGCCGGTTTCCAGCGCCATCTCGAAGATCTCCAGGTCCGCCATCGTCTCCGCCAGCGGCGGACGCGTGCGGCAATGCATGATCGGCTCGACGTGCCCCGCCGTGCGTGCCTGGTTGGAAAGCGACTCGACCAGTTCCTGGTCCTCATTGTGGATCGCCACGGGCAGGCCGGTCTTGGCAATGGCACCGAACGCCGCCAGCATCGTCGGATGGTCGATGCGCGGGAAACGCACCGCGTCGTACTCATATGTGGACAGCTTGAACGCCGAGATGCCCGCGGCAGCCAAGCCCGGGATCGCATCGATGCCGCCGGTTTTCCGGATCGTGCCGTACAGCGCCATATCCACGTGCGCACTGCGCTGCACCCAGCCAATCTTGTCGGCGAGGATCGCCGCGTCGGTCACCGGCGCCGGCACGTCGTACGGCATGTCGCAGCACGTGGTGACGCCGCCGGCAGCAGCGCAGCGGGTCGCACTCTCGATGCCGGGCCAACCGGTGGACGACGAGGTGTGCATGTGGCCATCCACAAGCCCCGGCAGGATCAGATTGCCGCTGTGGTCGATGGTTTCCACCGCCGGCGGCAACGCACCCTCGCCGATCGCGGCGATCGTCTCGCCGCGGAACGCGACATAGCCGTGGTCGATGATCGCATCGGGCGTCACCACCGTGCCGACGATCACCCGGTCGAATGCCTTGCCTGCGGCGTCACTCATGGCCGTTCTCACCAATCCGCTTCGCGTGGACGATCTCGTACGGGACGAAGCCCGCATGTTGGTAGCTGCGCCGCGCGGACTCGTTGGCCGCGAGCGTGCTGACGCGCACGGGCACCACTCCGGCGCTGCGCACGGCTTGCTCCATCGCGCCGATCAACCGCGCGGCGAGACGGCGGCCGCGAAACTCGGGCGCGACGAAGATGTCGGATACCAGGCCGAAACGGTTGGCATCCGGCGTTTCGGCTGTGTTGGGTGCCTGCTCGATCCAGCCTGCGACGAAGCCCGCGAAGGCACCATCGATCTCCGCCACCAGGATCGTCCCATCGGCAGCCGATCGGCGGCACATCCACTCCAGGTAATCGTCGGCAACCTGCTTGCCTGGCAGACGCGTATCGTGGTGCCGGCGCTCGGTACTCCTGCAGTCTTTTTCTGTGACCTCCGGTGCGCGCCGAACGGCGCGACGCGACGATCGCTCGCCGCAGCGCCGGCCGGTCTGCCGCGATTGCCGGAGGGATCATCGGAGCGTCAGCCGCCTCCTGCTCACTATATATAAGTGTGTGCGCACACCACGCGTGCAGTCCAGTGCGCTTGCCGGTGCGCCACGCCGACCCTACGAAGGATCGGATACCGACGCCAGCCGACCCATCGGAGGAAACGCATGATCCTGCACGACGTGAGGGTGCATCCCTCAACGGACAACCTGAAGCGCGAGGACCAGCTTGCCTGGAAGATCGCCGCCGTCGCCGCCGACAAGGTGGCGGTGGAGAAGGACGTCACCGAGATGATCGTCAACCGTGTGATCGACAACGCGGCGGTGGCGGTCGCATCGGTCAATCGTCATGCGCCGTTGTCGGCGCGCGACATGGCGCTGGGCCATCCGCGTCCGCGTGGCGCCGCAGGTGCCACGGTGTTCGGCGTCGCCTCCAGCAAGACCGTCAGTCCGGAATACGCCGCCTGGGCCAACGGCACCGCGGTGCGCGAGCTCGACATGCACGACACGTTCCTGGCGCAGGACTACTCGCATCCCGGCGACAACATACCGCCGATCCTGGCGGTGGCGCAGACCATGGGCAAGTCGGGCCGCGATCTGATCCGCGGCATCGCCACCGGCTACGAGGTGCACATCGACCTCGTGCGCGCGATCTCGCTGCACAAGCACCGCATCGATCACATCACCCATCTCTGCCCGGCGCAGGCGGCGGGAATCGGCACGCTGCTGAACCTGAAGCCGGAGGCGATCTACCAGGCGGCGCAGCAGGCGGTGCATGTCAGCGTCACCACGCGGCAATCGCGCAAGGGTGAAATCAGCTCGTGGAAGGCCTATGCCCCTGCCCATGCCGGCAAGCTGGCGGTGGAAGCGGTCGACCGCGTGATGCGCGGCGAAGGCGCTCCGAGCCCGATCTATGAAGGCGAGGACAGCGTGATCGCCTGGGTGCTGGACGGGCCGCAGGCGCACTATCAGGTGCCACTGCCGGCGCCGGGCGAGCCGAAGCGCGCCATCCTCGACAGCTTCACCAAGGAACACAGCGCCGAGTACCAGTCGCAGGCGCTGATCGACCTGGCGTTCCGCATGCGCGAGCAGATCCTCGACCTGGAGGCGGTGGAGCGGATCGTCATCCATACCAGCCACCACACGCATTCGGTGATCGGCACCGGGGCGAACGACCCGCAGAAGATGGACCCGAAGGCCAGCCGCGAGACGCTCGATCACTCGATCATGTATATCTTCGCCGTCGCGCTGCAGGACGGGCGGTGGCATCACGTGGACAGCTACGCACCGAAGCGCGCGGCGCGGCCCGATACGGTGCGGTTGTGGCATAAGGTCGAAACGCGCGAGGATCCCGAGTGGGAGCGGCGCTACCTTTCCACCGATCCGAATGAACTGGCGTTCGGCGGCCGCGTCGAAGTGGTCCTGCGCGACGGCATAACCCTGGTGGACGAGATGGCGGTCGCGAACGCGCACCCGCGCGGCACCAGGCCGTTCGGACGCGACGACTACATCCACAAGTTCCGCGAGATGACGGACGGCATCATCACGCCACGTGAGGCGAACCGCTTCCTGGACGTCGCGCAATCGTTGCCGCGGCTGAAGGCGGAGGAACTTTCCGGTCTGAACGTCGCGTTGCCGGCGGGCACGTTGGCAGTCGGGAAGCCCGGGATATTTTGATTCGAGAAAGAGGAAGATGAGGCGGCGGGGCGGACGAGGACGAGCACAAGAAGAAGAAAAGGACACCCCCTCCCCTTGTTGGAGGGGGCCGGTGGAAGGGGTCGAAACGACCAGGACATTCGTTTGTACGCACCCCTCCCCCTGGCCCCCTCCGTCAAGGGGAGGGGGTGTCCTCTCCTCCGCCGCCGCCGCTTCCTCTTCTCAAGCATGACGCCAACCACAAGGAGCACACCCATGAGCCAATCCACTGCTCTTCCCAACCGTGCCAAGCGCGGCGTCGGCCTGTCCGGCGTCACCGCCGGCAACACCGCGCTCTGCACGGTCGGGCGCAGCGGCAATGACCTGCATTACCGCGGCTACGACATCCTCGACGTCGCCGAGCAATGCGAGTTCGAGGAGATCGCCCACCTCCTGGTGCACGGCAAGCTGCCGACCCGCGCCGAACTCGCGGCCTACAAGGAGAAGCTGCGGTCGCTGCGCGGCCTGCCCGCCAGCGTGCGCCAGACTCTCGAGTCGCTGCCCGCTGCTTCGCATCCGATGGACGTGATGCGCACCGCCGTCTCCGCGCTCGGCTGCGTGCTGCCGGAGAAGGACAACCAGAACCAGCCCGGCGCACGCGACATCATCGACCGCCTGATGGCGTGCCTCGGCCCCGCCCTGCTCTACTGGTTCCACTACGCGCATAATGGCAGGCGCATCGAGGTCGAGACCGACGACGACTCGATCGGCGGCCACTTCCTGCACCTGCTGCACGGCAAGCCGCCCAGCGAGATGTTCGTCCGCGCCATGCATACCTCGCTGATCCTCTACGCGGAGCATGAGTTCAACGCCTCCACGTTCACCTGCCGGGTGGTGGCGGGCACCGGCGCCGACATGCACTCGGCGATCACCGCCGGCATCGGCGCGCTGCGCGGCCCGAAGCACGGCGGCGCCAATGAGGTGTCGTTCGAGATCCAGAGCCGCTACGACTTGCCCGACGAAGCGGAGGCGGACATCCGCAAGCGCGTCGCCAACCGCGAGGTGATCATCGGCTTTGGCCACGCCGTCTATACGATCGCCGATCCGCGCAACAAGGTCATCAAGGATGTCGCGCGCCGCCTGTCGCAGGCCGCCGGCTCGATGAAGCTGTTCCAGATCGCCGACCGGATCGAGGCGACGATGTCCGACGCCAAGCAGATGTTCGCCAACCTGGATTGGTTCAGCGCCATCTCCTACCACATGCTCGGCGTGCCCACGGCGATGTTCACGCCGCTGTTCGTGATCGCCCGCACTTCAGGCTGGGGTGCCCACGTCATCGAGCAGAGGATCGACAACAAGCTGATCCGCCCGACGGCGAACTACACCGGGCCGGAAAACGTGCCGTTCGTGCCGATCGAGAAGCGCAAGTAAGCCGGCGCGCGTTCCGGCCAACCGCCGCGGCCGCGATGCCGCGGCGGTTTTTTGTTGGGGGCTGCGTCGCAGGGAAGGGTGCCAGACGCGATGCGGATCGCCGCCGGCGTGAAGCAACATGCTTGAGCACATCGCGGCCTGCGGCTTCGTCATGGCGGGCTATGGCCCCATCGGCGTCAAGATAGCCTGCTTGTTCGCCTTTCGCGTGATGGCCGGCAATGTCGCGTCCGGGCAATTTCTCGTCCCGGCAAACTCTCGTCACGGTAAGCTCCCGTCAGGGCAAACTCTCGTCACGGCAAGCTCTCCTCAGGGCAAACTCTCGTCATGGCAAGCTCTCGTCAGGGCAAACTCTCGTCATGGCAAGCTCTCGTCAGGGCAAGCTCTCGTCGGAGCAAGCTCTCGTCAGGGCAAACTCTCGTCAGGGCCGGCCTTGTGCCGGCCATCTGCGCACGATCGATCGGGCCGCGACGCCGGCAGACACGTCAGAACGATGCGGGAAGATGGGCGGCCATGACGGCATGCTCCGCGTTGCATCGACGGACCATGCGGCGAAGGCCGAACCTCCACAGCGCGACGCAAGAGCAAAGACGTCGTGGATACTGCCACTGACCTTCGCCGATGCATGCTTCGCGGAGCATGACGGGAACAGCTCTGCGCACCATCGGCCAACCCATCGTCGGGCACCGCCTTTGTACGATGTGTGGCAGGTTTGCATCGCATCGCCAGTCGTACGAATGTTTTTGCGCCATCGACGCAATACGACGTTGCTTTTTGTTGACATGCGCACGCGGGAAGATGTTTAGCGAATTCAGCATGCGCGTACCCGATTCGCATAACGCTTCAAGTCAATCGGTGCGCGCGGCTACAAACGGAAGGGACGGTCCATGGGCCGCAGCTTCGTCCAGATGCAGCAGAGGCGATCGGGTGCCGACATGTCGGACAGGATCGCGCAGGCAACGGCGAACACCGTGGCGCACACACGCTGCGCCGGTTCGGTTCGCCGCTCATCGGGACGTTCGCGGTCATCGCATGCGCAGGAACTGGCGCGCTTCCGCGCCGGATTCCCCGGACAGCCACCATGCCCGATTGACGCGTTCGCGCTGGCATGGCGCGGCAAGGCTGCTCCGATCGCCGTCCCGACGTTGCCGGTCTGTCCGCGCGGAAGCGATGCAACGGCAGACATAGTGCGGAACCGGCTGCACGGCCGGCCGTGAGTCAAACCGCGTCAACAAACGAACGAGACCAGAAGGAGCTTCAACAAGTGGACAACGAAGAGACAACGGAGAAGCCGAGGGCCATGGCGATGGCCATCCGGGCCGCCAAGAAGGCGGGAAAGAAGAAGGTTGGCGCCAAGAAGAAGAAGGCCGCTGCCAAGAAGGGCGGGCGCAAGGCCGTCGCGAAGGGCGCGCGCAAGACCGTCGGCCGCAAGGCTGTCGGCAAGAAGAAGGTCGCTGGCAAGAAGAAGGCTGTCGGCAAGAAGAAGGCCGCTGGCAAGAAGAAGGCTGGCGCCAAGAAGAAGGCTGGCGGCCGCAAGCGGAAGGCTGCCGCGTCGCCGATGCCGGACATGGACGAAGGCGGCTCCGGCGATACGATGAGCTGACCCATCGGCAACCTCTCCCGCGTACAACGCGGGAGAGGTCGGTTTTTTCACCCAAGCAATTCTTCGGCCTGCTGCGGCGTCAGCAGGCGCGGTGCGGTGTGGCGCAGCATCAGGAACAGCTTCGCCGCTTCTTCCAGTTCCTCCGCCGCGTAGACCGCATCGGTCAGCGTTCCCCCGGATACCACCGGCCCGTGATTTGCCAGCAGCACCGCGCGTGCATCCTGCGCCGCGGCGAAGATTGCCGGCTCCATCGCCGGATCGCCTGGCCGGTAATACTCGACGATCGGCAGCCGCCGCCCCACCCGCATCACGAAATATGGCGTCAGCGGCGGAATAGGATTGTCGCGGTCCACGTCCGGCAGACACGCCACCGCCGTTGCCTGCGTCGAATGCAGGTGCACCACCGCTCCGGCCTCCGCACGCGCGCGGTACATCGCGCGGTGCATGAACACCTCCTTCGACGGCCTGTCGCCGCCGACGTGACGGAACTCCGCATCCAGCCGCGACAGCCGCGACGCATCGAGCCGGCCGAGGCTCGAATTGGTCGGCGTGATCAGATAGCCGCCGCCGGATTCCTTTGGCAATCTCACGCTGATGTTGCCCGCGCTGCCCACCGAGAAGCCGCGCGCGAACAGGCTGGCGGCGAGTTCAACCAGAAGCTGGCGGGTGTCTTGCTCGGTCATGTCATGCCTCCAGCATGGCGAATGCCTTGGTGAAGAAGTCCGGCGCGCCGAAATTCCCCGACTTCAGTGCCAGCAGCATCGGCGCGCCGCTGCCTTCCGCATAGGTCCAGGGCACGCCGGGATCGATCTCCGTGCCGATGCGCAGACTGCTGACGCCGAGACGCTGCACCACTGCGCCCGCCGTCTCGCCGCCCGCCACGACCAGGCGACGCACGCCCGCATCGACGATGGCCGCGGCGATTTGCGCCAAGGCGGATTCGATCAGCGCACCGGCGGCATCACGCCCGAGCTTCGCCTGCACGGCGGCAACCGCATCGGGTGGCGCCGATGCCGCGATGACGATCGGCGTGTCGCCCAACTTGCCGCGCGCCCAATCCAATGCGGCCGCCGCAAGCTTGTCCGCATCGGGTGTGCCAAGCACATCGAGCTGCCATAGCGGCAACTGACCGCGTGCGTTGCCGAGTTGTGCCAGTGTCGCGCGCGAACACGAACCGGCGATTGCCGCGGCATGACCTTCGACATGCGGCAACGCGCCCGCATCGCCTTGCGCCGGCAGCAATCCCGCGCGACGGAAGTTCGCCGGCAGCCCCATCGCGACACCCGATCCACCGGTGATCAGCGCATGCTCTGCCGCCGCTTCGCCGATCGCCAGCAGATGCGCGTCGTTCACCGCATCGACGATCGCATAGCGCCGTCCTTGCTCCTTCAATGCCGTCATGGCGTCGCGGATGGCTCCGGCACCGCGTTCCACCGTCGCATACGGCACCAGGCCAACCGTGCCGTCGGTCTGGCGGCCGAGCACGCGCACCAGGTTGGCATCGGTCATCGGAGTCAGCGGATGGTGCTCCATGCCGCTCTCGTTCAGCAGCGCGCCGCCCACGAACAGATGGCCCTGATAGACGGTGCGTGCGTTCGTGGGGAACGCGGGATTGGCAAGCGCGAAGCCGCAGCCAAGCGCGTGGATCAGCGCGTCGGCGACAGGACCGATGTTGCCCTCATCGGTGCTGTCGAAGGTGGAGCAATACTTGAAGAAGAACTGCCGGCACCCGGCACGGCGCAGCCAGGCGAGCGCGGCGAGGCTCTGCTGCACCGCCTCGCGCACCGGCGCGGTGCGGGACTTCAGCGCAACGACAACAGCGTCTGCATCGAGCGGCACGGCGGTGTCCGACGGCACGCCAATGAGCTGCACCGTACGCATGCCGCCGCGCACCAGCATAGAGCAGAGGTCGGTGGCGCCCGTGAAGTCGTCAGCGATGGCTCCCAGCAGCATGGTCGTGTCCTCCAATATAGCCGGGATGCTGGCTCGCATGGTCACCCCGGCGTCTATGCGTCATCCGCGCGCCGCTTGCGTCATCCCCGCGCAGGCCGGGACACTCGGGCGTCATAGGTCCCCGCGTTCGTGGGATGACGCAAGCGGCACGCTGAGACGCGAGAGCCGCCGCAACCCGCCGCATTACGAGAGGCTGGCGGCGAGCAGCTCCGCCTGCGTCTTCCAGTGTGGCAGCTTCTGTCCAATCTGCCATGCCACCTCGCCCATCTCCGCGCGGAGCGAGGGACTGAAGATCAAGCGCCGCAGCGCCTTCGAGAGTTGCACGCGATCGCCGGGCTCGCAGATCACCCCAGCCTCGGGCGCGACCAATGCGGCCGCGGCGCCACCTGAGCATACCGCGACGGGCAGGCCGCGCTTCAGGGCCTCGGCGACCACCATGCCGTAGCCCTCGAACCAGGTCGCGAGTGCGAACAGATCCGTGCCTCGCCACAGGGCTTCCAGCGCATCTCCGGTCACTTCTCCGGCGAAGCGCACGCGGGCGGTGACATCGAGCTCCTGTGCCAGCGCGACCAGTGCTGCCGCATGCGCCGGATCGCGGCGCGGTGAGCCGGCGATGGTCAGGTTCCAATCCAGATCGAACAACCGGGCGAGCGCGCGCAGCAGCACGTCGTGGCCCTTGCGCGGGACCAGCGTGCCGACCGAGAGAAGTGCGCAACTGGGGCCACCCGAGCCGTTGCACCGCGGCGCATCATCAGTGCCCGGCGCAACGATGCAGATGCGTGCGCGATCGACTCCGAAGTCAGCGGCAAGACGTACCGCGGTCGCCTCGCTGGTGACCACCAGCCGGAACAACCGGCCATACAGCCGTTGCTCGATCCGCCGCAAATAATCACGGTCGGTGTCAGGGAAGCCGGTCTCCAGGGCAGTGGGATGATGGATCAGGCCGACCGCACCGCGGGCCGCCAACGCGTCCTCCATGCCGCTGAGGGCCGGCAATGCCAGGCCATCAATGACCGGCCGCGTTGCCTCGCCGAGCGCGTCCCACGCGGTGCAAGCCGCTTCGCGCGCGGCGTCGTCGGCCAGCGGAAAGCGTCCTGCGAGTTCCACCACATCGACCGTCGCGCCGCCGGCGCGCAATTCCGCGACCATGCGGCGGTCGTAGCCGTAGCCGCCGGACACTTGCTCGAACGGTGCCGGCACGATGAGCGAGATGTGCATTGCAAAGGGATACATCGCCCGCTCCCCTTGGGCGAGGGGGTTGGGGGAAGCGTGCGAACGAGCCGCTGTCATCGGCTGGTCGTACAGTTCCGCCGACCGACAGTTCCGCCGACCTTGGTCCGCTTCGCGGGCTAAGCCCTCAAGCGGAGCGGGAGTTCCTGCTCCCTTCTTCCAATTCCTTCCCTGACGTGCCTCGCGCTACGTCCGCGCGTTGGCTTCCTGCAGGAGCTCCGGCGTCAGCCAGATGCGTGTGACCTGCCACTGCGCATCCTTCAACGTCATGCGCAACCTGACCGCCCCCTCCTGGCCGGGAACATCCAGGCTGACGACGAAGTCAGTCGCGTCATCGAAGAAGGCCCAATCCACGTGCATACGCGGACGACCACCCTTGCCCGAGGCGGCCGTATCGTGGCGGGTCATATCGACCAGCCCCTCCGGCGTCACCTGGCGATCCACGGCATTGGTGGCGATGCCTTGCACGAATGACGCACCGAATGCCGGCAGCCCACCATGGTTGATTGTCTTGGCCGGGCTGTCGAGGCCGCTGTCGCAGATGTCTTCCTTGATGCCCTCGCGCACCGCTGGCCAGTTCACCAGCGTCTGCAATGCCGCGGCGTCGCCGGTGTGGATCGCACGGCCGAGCCGGTAGAGCGTGACATAGGGGTAGGCGGCATAAGCGAGCCCGGCGGCAAGAACGGCTGCGATCATCGGCTTGGCGGCGAACATCAGCGTGCTCCGTGTCCCTGCCTCGTTGCCGTCAGTAACGCACCGTGAACGCGGCAATTTCCCGGCGTCGTCCGCACCCGGTACTCCACAACTAGTTGAGGAACTGCTAACCATGGCGTGAGCCATGGCGGAAATCGCCCACCAGCCGTGTGTAGAGGTCGGGATCGGTATCCCCCTCCGTGCTGAAGGCTAGCACACAGCTGGTGGAGTCGAACCCCAGCGTAGCACGGGCCGCCGGGTCTGCCGCGGCCAGCAAACAGCCCGCCAGGCCGGCGACACCTGATTCGCCGGCGACGATCCCCGCGGCGGCGAGCAGACGCATGCTGGCCACCGCGGCATCGTCGGGGATCGCCATGAACGCGCACGCGGCGCGGTCCAGTTCCTGCCAGGCCAGGAGGCTGGGTTCGCCGCAGGCGAGGCCCGCCATCAGCGTATTGAGGTCGCCGGGAATTGTGGTGGGTTCCCCCAGTTCGGCGCTGGCCAGCAGGCAGGCGGCACGATCGGGTTCTACCACGATCAGGGCCGGGGTGGGATCGAATCGGGCACGACATTGCACCGAGACCGCGGCGGCTGCGCCCCCGACTCCGCCCTGGATGAACACGTGCGTGGGCGGCGGGCCGGTCCATTGGTCGGCGGCCTCGTCGGCCATGAGGCGGTAGCCCTGCATGATGTCGCGCGGGACCTCCGTGTAGCCGGGCCAGGCGGTGTCGGAGACGACGTGCCAGTGCCGGGGCGCCGCCTGGCGGGTGCATTCGCGGACCGAGTTGTCATAGGTGCCGGGGACGCGGCGGATCTCAGCGCCATAGCGGGCGATCGCGTCGGCACGGGATTGGCTGACGCCAGCGTGGAGGAAGATGACGCAGCGTGCATGAAAGCGCTGGGCGCCCCAGGCGACGGCGCGGCCGTGGTTGCCGTCGGTCGCGCACGCGACGGTGACGTGCTGCGTCGCCGCGCGGTAGGTCCCGGCTTCCAGGTCGGCCGTGGTAGCGGCGGGGGCGACGCCGGCGCGGGCCAGTTCGTTGCAGAGCAAGACGGCAACGGCGTAGGCGCCGCCCAGGGCCTTGACACTGCCGAGGCCAAAGCGCCCGGACTCGTCTTTCAGCCGCAATGTCCCGATGCCGGCGCGGCTCGCCAGTTCCGGCAGGTCGCGCAGCGGCGTGGCAACGTAGCCGGGCCACGCGGCAATCTCGGACCTGGCGCGGCGGAATCCGGCGGTGGGCAACACTGTGATGCCGGAGGGGCCGAGCCGCGGATTGGAGAACAGCGTGAACGGATGGGGGCCGAGCATCAAGGGGAGGCTAGCGAGGGGCACGGCACGAGGCGAGGCAATTCGGAGCGGGGAGACGGCACACGCGTGGTCCTCGCCCGAAAATTGGCGGACCCGAGGCTCACTCCAACCGACATCGATGTTGAAGGCAGAATTTTTCAGCACGGAGTCAAAACGGAGCAACCACCGAGTCACACGGCATCGACGATTCCCCAGCAGTCGGGGAGCCTCCAATTGCGTGGAACTCCGTGGTTTTTCGTTTTAACTCCGTGCTGAAATGCGGTGAGGCTGGGGGCATGGCCGGTGGGGGTAAGAACACGGTTTCTTCCAGCCCGTGGTTCAACCGACCCCCACGTTTTCCGCTTCGCACTTGCAAAAAGCCCGCCGCTCGCCTACGTACGTGGGTCCTGCCGCCTCTATTGGAGATTGTTGCGCATGGCGCGTGTCACTGTCGAAGATTGCGTCCAGAAGGTCCCCAATCGATTCGAGCTGGTTTTGCTCGCGGCCCAGCGGGCGCGCAACCTCTCCCGCGGCGAGGAGCTCTCCATCGACCGCGACAACGACAAGAACCCGGTGGTCGCCCTGCGCGAGATCGCCGACGAAACCATCGACCTGGACCGCATCCAGCAGGACCTGGTGAAGTCGCTGTCGCGCGCGCCGGAACCCGAGCCGGCGGACGAGGAGGTGCTGGACCTCATCCCGACCGACCAGAACATCTTCGGCCTGCAGGACATCAGCGCCGAGGAGGAAGCAGCGGGTCTGCCGGTTGAGAACGAGGAATTGTCCACCGAAGACATGGAAGCGGCCATCGAGGCAGAACTCGGCGGCCGCAAGAGGTAAGCCGCCATGCCGCTCGGGGGGCGAGCCGGGTCCGACGCCGCGGTCCACGCCGGCCCCGAGCTACGCGCCGGACGGGGTGGCCCAAGGGGCCACGGTGGGGGCCATCGCGCCGCCGCCGCCCGACCACCGGATGGTGGCCGCGCTGGAAGCCAAGCTGCGGGCTTATGATCCGAAGGCCGACACCCGTCTGATCGACGACGCGTACGCGGTGGCCGAGCAAGCGCACGGCACGCAGCGGCGGGACAACGGCGACCCTTACATCACCCACCCCCTGGCAGTGGCGGATATCCTGGCGGGATACCGGCTGGATACCGCCTCTATCGCCACCGGGCTGCTGCACGACGTGATCGAGGATACGCCGGTCAAGCTGCCCGAACTCGACAAGCGCTTCGGGCACGAGATCGCGACGCTGGTCGATGGCGTCACCAAGCTGACCCGGCTGGAACTGCAATCCGACCGCACCAGGCAGGCGGAGAATTTCCGCAAGCTGATCCTGGCCATCAGCCGCGACATCCGGGTCTTGCTGGTGAAGCTGGCGGACCGGCTGCACAACATGCGCACGCTCCGTTTCGTGCGCGAGCCGGAACGCCGCCGCCGCATCGCCAGGGAGACAATGGAAATCTACGCGCCGCTCGCCGAACGCATCGGCATGGACGCGGTGAAGACCGAATTGCAGACACTGTCGTTCCGCGAGTTGGAGCCAGAGGCGTTCGCCACCATCCAGGCACGCTTGAACTTCCTGCGCGGCCAGGGCGCCGACGTGATCGAGGAAGTGCGCCGCGATTTGCGCCGGGTCTGCGAGGAAACCGGTATCGAAACGGTAGAAGTGACGGGGCGCGAGAAGTCGCCCTACTCCATCTGGGAGAAGATGCACCGCCGCAACGTCGCCTTCGAGCAACTGTCCGACATCATGGCGTTCCGCATCCTGGTGCCGACGCGGGAGGCCTGTTATACGGCGCTGGGCGCGGTGCACTCGGCCTATCCGGTGATCGCCGGGCGGTTCAAGGATTATATTTCGACACCAAAATCGAACGGCTATCAGGGACTGCACACCGGCGTCACGCTGCGCGAGCCGCGCAACCAGAAGATCGAGATCCAGATCCGCACGGTGGAAATGAGCGAGGTCGCCGAGAACGGCGTCGCCGCCCACTGGACGTACAAGACGCGCGACGCCAAGTTCGACGGCAAGGACCTGCAGCGGTTCCGCTGGGTGCAGGACCTTTTGGAAATCCTGGAAAACTCCACTGCTCCTGACGAATTTCTTGAGAATACAAAATTAGAACTCTACGACGACCAGGTCTTTTGCTTCACGCCAAAGGGCCTGCTGGTGCAGTTGCCGCGCGGCGCGACACCGATCGACTTCGCCTACTCTGTGCACAGCCAGGTGGGCGATACCTGCGTCGGCGCCAAGGTGAACGGCCGCCTGATGCCGCTGCGCTACCAGTTGCAGAACGGCGACCAGGTGGAGATCATGACCGCGCGCGGCGGCACGCCCTCGCCGCAGTGGGAACGGTTCGTCGTCACCGGCAAGGCGCGCAGCCGCATCCGCCGCTTCGTGCATCAGCAGCAGCGCGAAGAGCATGTGAATCTCGGGCGGTCGGAGCTGACCAAGGCGTTCCGCTCGGCCGGCGTGGACGGCTCGGAGAAGGCGCTGGAGCCGGCCCTGAAGGCGCTGAAGCTGCCGAGCCTGACCGATCTGTACATCGCGGTCGGCAACGGCAATGTCGGCGCGCGCGACGTGGTTCATGCGGCGTATCCGGAGCTGCGCCAGTCGCCGCGCGCGCCGCGCATGGTGCCGGCGCTGCCGCCACGCGGACGCGCCGGCGTGCGGCCCGACCCGGGCATGCCGATCACCGGCCTGGTGCCCGGTATGGCGTATCACTTCGCCGGCTGCTGCCATCCGGTGCCGGGCGACGAAATCGTCGGCATCATTGCCACTGGCAAAGGCGTTACGATCCACGCACGCGAGTGCCAGACCTTGGAAGGTTTCGCCGCCACGCCGGAACGCTTCATCGATGTGGACTGGAATTATGAAGTGCTGGCAAAGGGCCAGCCCAATGGCAAGCACCAGCCGGGCCATACCGCACGGATCAGCGTGATCTCCGACAATGAGGATGCCGCGCTCGCCAACCTGACGAACGCGATCGCCAAGCAGGAAGGCGCGATTGCGAATTTGAAGATCGTCAACCGCCAGCAGGATTTCATGGAGGCGCTGGTGGACGTCGAGGTGCGCGACGTGTCGCACCTGTCCAAGGTGATCGCCGGCCTGCGCGGCGTGAACGGCGTAAAGGGCGTCGAACGGGCGAAGGCATGATTGAGGCGCAGGTCATGGTTGGCGAAGCCCGATGATCCTCGGGCTAGGTTCCGACATCGTTGATATCCGCAGGATCGAAGCGGCGATCGAACGCCATGGTGAGCGCTTCCTGCAGCGCGTGTTCACCGAGGTGGAGCGTGGCAGGGCGATGCGGCGGAACGAGAAGATCCGGGCGGCGACCTTCGCCAAGCGTTTCGCAGCAAAGGAGGCGGCGTCGAAGGCGCTGGGTACTGGCTTTCGCCGCGGGGTGTGGTTCAGCAATCTCGGAGTGGTCAACCTGCCTGGAGGGCAGCCGACGCTGGACATGACTGGCGGCGCCGCCGAACGTCTGGCAGCGATCACGCCGCCTGGCATGCGCGCGATGGTCGCGCTGACAATGACGGACGAATACCCCTACGCCTATGCGCAGGTGATCATTTCGGCGGTGGCGGCCTAGCGCCGCCGCGGGCGCGCGACCTTCTGCGCCGCAAACGCGTCTCCCGCCCTGCTCTTATATTAACGCAACCTTAAGCCCCCTGGTTCAAGGATGCCCTGCGCCCACGCCCGGCGCAGCCGGCAGGACGGACCACAAGCATGAAGCACGGATTGCTCGATACGGCATTATTGCCGCAGATGCTCTATCGGGCGCTGAACGGGTCGGACGATCTCGTCCTGATCTTGGAACAAACCGGCGACGCGGCGGACGACCTGCTGATCGCCGCCAGCAATGACGCATTCTGCCGCGCCGCCAATGCCGACTTCGGGGAGCTGATCGGCAAGCCGTTCCTCGGGCTGGCGGCGCCGGAGGCGGATCCGGCGACCTGCCAGGCACTGCTGCGGGCGGCACATGAGCGTTGCTCATTCCGCTCGGAACTACTGTGCAGCCGGCAGCGCGGGCCGCCCTTCTGGCTCGGCCTGCACCTGATGCCAGTGCCGCAAAGCGTGCCGCCATGCAGCATGATCCTTGGCCGCGACATCACCGAAGGCCGGCGCGACCGGCAGCAGCACGCGGCGATCCAGGGATTGCTGGCCAAGGTCTTCGTCTCAGTGCAGGCGGCGGTGGCAATCGCCGACGAGGACGGGGCAATCCGGATGAACAACCCCGCGCTCGATCACCTGCTTGGCTATCCAGCCGGCGGGCTGGTCGGCCATACGGCGCACGAGGTCGTCGCCCCTGAATTTCACGCCGCCGTGGCTGCGGCACGTGCGCGGCAGTCTTCTGTGGGACAAAGCCTGCACCTGAGGGCGGAGCTGCTGCATATCGATGGCTCGCGCGTGCCGGTGGAGATCGCGGCCACGATGGTGCAGCAGGAGGATCTCAAACGATTCCGGATCATTACCTTCACGCCCGCCGCGAAATCTGCTGTGGCGAAAGTGCTGGTGGCGGGCAAGATCAAGTTGATCGGATTGGAGGACGTGAAGGCGTCGCTCGGTGATCGCTGGCCGGCCGTCGCAACGCGGGCAATGAGCAGTGCCGAGCATGTCATCCGGCGGCGCTGCGGGACGCATGATACGTGGTCGCGCACGGCGGACAGCGGATTCCTGATTTGCTTCGGCGAGGCGACCGAGGATGAGGCGGCGTTTCGCGCCACCGCGATCGCGCGTGAAATCCGCAGCCGGCTGATTGGCGAGGGCGAGTCACCGGCCGCCGCCCAAGTGTCGGCCGTCACTGCCGCGGTCGATATGCCGGACAGCGCGGGGCAAACCCAGGACATGATCGCGGCGGCGATCATGCAACGCCTCAATGCGCAATTGGCCGAGATCGAGCGCCGGGCGCGCGACTGCCTTGCGGAGGCGGTGCATTCCGCAAGCTGCGAACTGACGGCGATACACAGCCGTCACCTGAGCGAGATCGTCGGCCATCTTGCCGCACTCTCGTCCGATCTGGAGCGCCGCATCCAGTCGGCGCTGGTGGCCTTGCCGCTCCGCGAGGCACAAGCGTTCGATTTCGACCGCCTCATGCTCAGGCTTGCCGCAACCCAGGTGGTCTCCGCCATCGGAGCGGGCGATCGCCGGCCGGTGCTGGTGCCAATCGATTTCGAGGTGTTCCTCGATCGCCGCTGCGGGGAGCGCTACGTGGCGGCCTGCCAGGAGCTGGATGAGCGGCTACGACAGCAGTTGATCCTGGTGTTGACGCGGCTGCCGCACGGGGTGCCAAAGAACCGGGTGCTGGAATGCGTGATGCGGATACGCCCGTTCTGCCACCAGGTTGGGTTCGAGGCGATGGAACTCGACCTGCCTCCCATCGAATTCGCATTGCTCAGCGGCTCGATCGTGATCGTGCGGCAAGAGGCGCTGAACCGTTGGGACCAGGATGATCTGGCAAAATTCGGAAAACTCGTCTCCACCGTACACACGGGCCGCGGCCGGGTGCTGGTGCGCCAGGTCGGTAGTTGGGACAATGCGAGGCGGCTGCTGAAGTTGGGCGCCGACCTGATCTCCGTGGTGGTCCACTGAAACGATGGCCGAACTATTTCCGCTACCGCAGCGTTGCGTTCAGCTTCTCCAGCGCCGCCGCGCCGGGGATCAGTGCCGCTTCGTCCAGCGCGTTCAGCGGCGTCGCCACCGTGTTCATGTGCATGTGCATGTCGTGCGGATCGGGATCGACATACAGCAGCCCGGTCACGATCTCACCCGCCGCGTGGCGTTCCTGCATGTAGGTCATCGCCGAGATCCGGTCGTGCACGTCGTAATCCGTGTGCAGCTTGCGCAGCCGCAGCATCGAGCCGTCGTGCTGCGTCACCACCTCCACCGTTCCCGGCGCATAGTCCACGGTGATCGGCTCGCGCCCGGTGATCATGTCCAGGTAGTTCACCGCCTCATTATGCTCGCGCACGAAGTCGAAGCTCTTGGTGGACCCTTCGTGGTTATTGAATGCGACGCAGGGGGAAATGCAGTCGATGAACGCTGCCCCTTCGTGTTTGATCGCCGCCTCGATCAGCGGCACCAGTTGCGCCTTGTCGCCGGAGAAGCTACGCGCCACGAACGTCGCCCCCAATTGAAACGCCATCCCCACCAGATCAATCGCCTCGTCGCTGTTCACCACCCCGCGCTTCGATTTCGCGCCGCGGTCGGAGGTAGCGGAGAACTGCCCCTTGGTCAGGCCGTACACGCCATTGTTCTCGACGATATAGACCATGTTGATGCCGCGCCGCATCGCATGTGCGAACTGACCGATGCCGATCGACGCGCTGTCCCCGTCGCCCGAGACCCCAAGATAGATCAGGTCGCGGTTCGCCAAATTCGCCCCGGTCACCACCGACGGCATGCGCCCGTGCACGGAATTGAACCCGTGCGAAGCCCCGAGGAAATACGTGGGAGTCTTCGAAGAACACCCGATGCCCGACAGCTTGGCGATGCGGTGCGGCGGCAGTTCCAGTTCGAAGCACGCACGCACGATGGCGGCGCTGATCGAATCATGGCCGCAGCCGGCGCACAGCGTCGATACCGCGCCTTCATAGTCTCGCCGCGTGAACCCCAGGCTGTTCTTTGCCAGATCGGGATGATGCAGCTTCGGCTTCGGAATGAAGGTCATTCGGCGGCCCTCTCCAGCGAGGCAGGTTTCTGAACGGGCGATGCGGGTCGATGCACATCCAGCCGGTCGGCGATCGCGTCGGCGATGAAGCGCGCGGTGATCGGCGTGCCGTCGTAATGCACCACCTTCACCAGTTTGGCCGGATTGATCTCCAGCTCGTTCACCAGCAGCATGCGCAACTGGCCATCGCGGTTTTGCTCGACCACGAATACCTTGTCATGGTCGGCGATAAACGCATCCACCTCGTCGGCGAAGGGGAAGCCGCGCACGCGCATCAGGTCGAGCACGATGCCATGCTCGGCCAGCATATCCTCGGCTTCGGTCATCGCCGGGCTGGTGGAACCGAAATAGATCGCCCCGAGCCTGGTCGGCTGCTTCGCGGCCCGCACCACCGGCGCCGGCACCAGAGTGCGCGCCGTGTGGTGCTTCTTCAGCAGCCGCTCCATGTTTTCCTGGTAGTCCGCTCCTTCCTCGGAATAGCGCGCCATGCGGTCCTTAGAGGTGCCGCGGGTGAAGAAGGCGCCACGGGTCGGATGCGTGCCGGGATAAGTGCGGTACGGAATGCCGTCGTCGTCCACGTCCAGGTAGCGGCCGAACTTCTTGCCCGCCTCCAGGTCCTCGAAGGTCATCACCTTGCCGCGGTCCATCTTGCGGCTGTCGTCCCAGGTCAGCGGCTTGGTCAGCCGCTCGTTCATGCCGATCTCCAGGTCCAGCATGACGAAGATCGGCGTTTGCAGCCGGTCCGCCAGGTCGAACGCCAGCGCGCCGAATTCGAAGCACTCATGTGGGTCTTCGGGGAACAGCAGCACGTGCTTGGTGTCGCCGTGCGAAGCATAGGCGCAACTGAGGATGTCAGTTTGCTGCGTGCGCGTCGGCATGCCGGTGGATGGGCCCGACCGCTGCACGTCGAAGATCACCGCGGGGATTTCCGCGAAGTACGCCAGCCCGATGAACTCCTGCATCAGCGAGATGCCGGGGCCGGACGTGCAGGTGAACGCTCGCGCGCCGTTCCAGGCGGCGCCGATCACCATACCGATCGAAGCCAGCTCGTCTTCCGCCTGCACGATGGCGAATTTGTTCTTCTTGGTCTCGCGATCGACCCGGTAACGGCTGCACCAGCGGGTGAACGCCTCGGCCATCGAGGAGGACGGCGTAATCGGATACCAGGCGCACATCGTCGCGCCGCCGTACACCGCGCCCAGCGCCGCGGCGGCGTTGCCGTCGATGAAGATACGGTCGCCTACCGCGTCGGCGCGTCGTAACCGCAGGCCGATCGGGCATTGCAGGTTGGCGAGTGCCCAGTCGCGGCCCATGTGCAGCGCCTGGACGTTGGCGGCGATCAGCTTGTCGCGGCCGTGGAATTGCTCGGCCAGCAGCTTCTCGATTTCGGCGGTGTCCATCTCGAGCAGGGCCGACAGCGCGCCGAGATAGACGATGTTCTTGAACAACTGCCGCTGCCGCGAATCGGTATAGGCCTTGTTGGTCATGTCGGTCAGCGGCACGCCGATGACGGTGATATCCTTGCGGAACTTGTCCGGAGTCATCGGCTTGGTGTTGTCATAGAACAGGTAGCCGCCGGGGACGATGGAGGCGACGTCCTGATCCCAGGTCTGCGGGTTCATCGCCACCATCAGGTCAACGCCGCCGCGCGCGCCCAGATGCCCCGCCTCCGAGACCCGCACCTGGTACCAGGTCGGCAGCCCCTGGATGTTGCTGGGGAAGATGTTGCGCGGGGTGACCGGGATGCCCATGCGCAGGATCGACTTGGCGAACAGTGTATTGGCACTGGCCGAACCGGATCCGTTGACGTTGGCGAACTTGACGACGAAGTCATTGACCCGCTGGAGGGAATCCACGCGGTCTAGTGTTTGCAGCATGCGTTCTCCGCTTGTGCCACGTCGATCAGGAAGCGCTGCATGTCCCATGCGCCGGTGGGGCACCGTTCCGCGCACAGCCCGCAATGCAGGCACACGTCCTCGTCCTTCACCATCACCCGGCCGGTCTTCAGGTCGCCGGATACGTACAGATCCTGCGTCACGTTATGCGCCGGCGCGCTCAGGTGGTTGCGCAGGTCGGCTTCTTCCGCGTTCGGCGTGAAGGTGATGCAGTCGACCGGGCAGATGTCCACGCAGGCGTCGCACTCGATGCACAGATTGTCGGTGAACACCGTCTGCACGTCGCAATTGAGGCAGCGTTCCGCCTCCGCGTAGGCCAGTTGCTCGTCGAAGCCCAGTTCAACCTCGGCCCGGATGTCACGCAGCGCCAACAGCTTCTCGCGGTGCGGCACCTTGAACCTGAGATCAAGGGAGATGTTGTTGTCGTAGCTCCACTCGTGGATGCCCATCTTCTGCGACATCAGGTTGACCAGCGGCGGGGGACGGTTCTTCACATCCTCGCCCTGGCAGAGCTGATGGATGGAGATCGCCGCCTGGTGGCCATGCGCCACCGCCCAGATGATGTTCTTCGGTCCGAACGCGGCGTCGCCGCCGAAGAACACTTTGGGATTGGTGGACTGCATGGTTACTTCGTCCACCACCGGCATGTCCCACCGGTCGAATTCCAGGTCGATGTCGCGTTCGATCCAGGGGAAGGCGTTCTCCTGCCCGACCGCCACCAGTACGTCGTCGCATTCGATAAGCTGCTCCGGCTCGCCGGTGGGGACCAGCCGGCGGCGGCCATTCCCATCGGTACTCGGCCTTCACCGGTTCGAACGTCATGCCGGTCAGCTTGCCGTTGTCGTGCTTGAATTCCTTCGGCACCAGCATGTTGAGGATCGGGATGTCCTCATGCATGGCGTCCTCTTTTTCCCACGGAGACGCCTTCATTTCCTCGAAGCCGGACCGCACAATGACTTTCACTTCCTCGCCGCCCAGCCGGCGCGCCGAGCGGCAGCAGTCCATGGCGGTGTTGCCGCCGCCCAGCACGATGACGCGCTTGCCGATGCTGTCCACGTGGCCGAAGGAAATCGACGACAGCCAGTCGATGCCGATATGAATTTTCTCCCGCGCCTCTTCCCGCCCCGGAATCGTCAGGTCGCGTCCGCGCGGCGCGCCGCAGCCGACGAACACCGCGTCGTACTGGTCCGCCAGCAGTGCCTTCAGACTTTGCACGCCCTCCCCGAGTTGCAGCTCCATCCCCAGGTCGGTGACGTAGGCGATCTCCTCGTCGATCACGCTGTCCGGCAGGCGGAATTTTGGGATTTGGCTGCGGATCATGCCACCGGCGCGGGGATCGATGTCGAATAACACGCACTGGTAGCCAAGCGGCGCCAGATCCCGCGCCACGGTCAGCGAGGCGGGGCCGGCACCGACCAGCGCGATCCGCTTGCCGTTCATCTGCGCCGCCGGCTTCGGCAGCCGGTCGCTGATGTCGCCCTTGTAGTCGGCGGCGACGCGCTTCAGGCGGCATATCGCCACCGGCTCGCTTTCCACGCGACCGCGGCGGCAGGCCGGCTCGCAGGGCCGGTCGCAGGTGCGGCCGAGGATGCCGGGGAAGACGTTGGACTGCCAGTTGATCATGAACGCGTCGGCGTAACGACCGGCGGCGATCAACCGGATGTATTCGGGGACGGCGGTATGGGCCGGGCACGCCCACTGGCAATCCACGACCTTGTGGAAGTAGTCAGGGTCCCGAATATCGGTCGGCTGCAACTTGAACTTCCTTTCCTCCGGGCCGTCCCGGCCGATCGGCCGGGGGCCCTGGTCGTAGGCGCCGAGGCTTCTGCGACCCTGCGCGCCCCACGTCAATGCATTCTAGCGCCAGGGCTGCCCGGCAACAAATGCGGCGGCGCGGGTTTCCACCGCGTTGCATCCGCGCGCCCGCCAGCCCGCCCCGGTATTTGCCCAGCCCGAGTCGGGGCCAGCGGCCCCTCCCGCGGGCCAGACCGGGGGACGGTTCCCCTATCGCCTGGCCAAGCGGGGCGTGCCAAGCGGGGCGTGCCAGGCGGGGCGTCCCGGGCGCGGCGTGCCGGAACGATGACGAAATCCAGCTTCCGCCCGAAGCCGAAGCCGGGCAACATGCGGTCATGCCGGCATCGTCGAGACGCAGGAAAAAGGGGTCGCGGCGCGGCGCCTCCGGACCCCGCAGGGGCAAGCGTGCGGGGATGGCCATCTGGCGGCGGGGCCTCCGTCTGCTGTTGGACGCGTCGCCCCTCCTGCTGCTGGTGTGCGTGTTCCTCGCGGCGTTCGTGCTCGATCCGTCGGCGGTGGTTCGCCTGGCCTGGAGCTGCGCCACCGGGGCGTTCGGGACCTTCGTGCAGGTCGCCGTATCGGCGGGCTTGCTAACCGCGGCCGCCATGACGGCCTGGGCGTTCTGGCCGGAGACACCGCCGCCGCCACGGCGCCGCGCCGCCGCGCAGGGAGCCACCCGCCGCCGAACGCGATCGGATCCGGAGGCGCCGGGCGAGGTCGCACCTGAGGTTGGCCGGGGGCGACGACCATCGCGCGGCAAGGACACCGCGGGGGCGTCCTCCCCTGCCCTGCCTCCCGCCGCGTCGGCTCCGCCGGAGGCTGTGGCCGCGATCCCGCAACCGCGGCCACCGACAGCCGCCGCCACTGCACGAGGGGAACGGAAACCACGCCGGCGCCCGCTTGTGGCGCGCCCCGGCACCGGACGCGCGCAGCAGGAAAGCGAGGCCCTCGTCGAGTAAACACTGCGACGCTGATCAGGACGGCAGGCGCTGGCTGATCAGGACGGCAGGCGCTGGCAGCCGATCGGCTTCGCGCGGCGCCGGCGTTCGTCCTGGAGCCGGGTTCGCCCTGGATCGCAATGTCAATTCGCCGCCAGGCCGGTTGCCGCTGATGACAACTTCCGCCCTCCGACCGCAAGACCGCCTTCCCGATGCCGCCCCCCGACGAATGGCTGCCGGAGCGCCACCCGCCCGTTTCTCGTGGAGATTGTGGAGGGCATGGACCTGCTGGCAACGAGCCAGAGCGACCGGCTCGCGTTCGGCCGCCTATCACCCGGCCGTGCCGGTCAGCATCCTGGTTACGGCTACGCCACCCGGGTGTTCTCCAGCCGGAAGCCGGAGCGGGCGAATTAGACTCGGTATCGTTCCGTTCCGCCGCAATGAGCATCCCGGCCACGACGTCGCGGACATGATCGATCTGCCACCTGATGTGGCTGATGTCCTGCCGCCCCGCGCTGCGTAACTGCAACGTCCCCTTGCCCTCGAATACCTCGCAGGCGTATTGTTCGACGTCGCCACAGGGCACTGGCGGACACATTGAGCGACGCCGGTTTGAGTGACACTGGTTTGAGTGACACTGGTTTGAGTGACACTGGTTTGAGTGACACTGGTTTGAGTGACACTGGTTTGAGTGACACTGGTTTGAGTGACACTGGATTGAGTGACACTGGATTGAGTGACACTGGATTGAGTGACGCTGGATTGAGTGACGCTGGATTGAGTGACGCTGGATTGAGTGACGCTGGTTTGAGTGACACTGGATTGAGTGACACCGGTTTGAGTGACACTGGGGGCGGCATGGGCACTATTGGCGCGGAGGTTGCGGCGCAGCGTCCTTCCCTCGCCTCGCCCGAACTTGTCCAGGCTCCGACAGGAAGAGCTTTCCAGCTTGCCGAACCCGGTCAGCCCGCAGCATCAGTCGCTCCTGGCTTTCAGAAAGCCCGCTTCACTCATCTGGATGGCGTCCGCGGCTTCGCGTCGATGATGATCATGTTCGCGCATTATGTTCTTGCGACGCAACCATCCATGTATTACGGCACCCTGCTGAACACCGGCAAACCGCATTTCGCGGCAGCGCTGCTGATTGCCCAGACCCCGTTGACCGTCTTCTATCAACCGGAATTTGCCGTGGCGATCTTCTTCGTCCTCAGTGGGTTCGTACTGGCGGCGAGCGTTACAGCGCGACCCGTATCGTGGGGCGAACTGGCCTTGCGCCGCTGGCTGCGCCTCAGCCTGCCGATCCTGGCCACCTCACTGCTGATATGGCTATGGCTGCTGACCGGATTCCATCCGGACCAACAACTGGCTGCGCAAAACCACGCCACCTGGCTGGCGACAAGCTACGCCTGGACGACGTGGCAGGCCAACGACCTTCGGATTGTGGTGTTCCAGTCGCTGTTTGATGAGTACCTGCGTGACCATCACTGGTGGAATAGCGTGCTCTGGACGATGCCGGTGGAATTGTGGGGCTCGCTCGGCTTGTTCGCGGCGTATCTCGCAACGCGATCGAACTGGCGCCTGCCGATCGCCTGTCTCGCCATCGGTCTGTTGTGGAATACGGACTACGTGAATTTCGCCACCGGCGCGGCGTTGTTCGAGTTGTGGTGGTTGTACGCCGGCAAAGAGTCGCTGAAAATCCTTGCCTGGCCCCTCGGATTGCCGTTGCTGCTGCTGGCGGTACTGCTCGGCGGAGCTCCTTACTATGCGCGCATCTGGACTTCGTATTGGACGCTCGCCGGATGGATCGGCAGCGTCACAAGCGTCGATCCCACGTTGCAGCTTCACCGTATCGGCGCGACGTTGCTGGTCGCGGCGGTGCTGATATTGCCGCCCATGCGCGCGCTGCTGAGTGGATGGATCGGCAGGACGCTGGGACGGATCTCGTTCATGACCTACCTGCTGCACGCGCCGATCCTGTGCGCGGTCGTCGCGTGGGTGGTGCTGCGTCTGTCGCCCCTCGTCGGGTACAATACGGCGACGGTATTGAGCATGCCGGTGTTCCTGGCCCTGGTCCTGCCCTTCGCGGCGTTGGCAACGCGCCTGGTCGACGAGCCGAGTATCAACTTCGCTCGCCGGGAGGCTGCACGTGCGGTGGCGTGGGGCAGAGGCTTGCGGTCTTTTGGCACAGCGGGGCCGCGTGCCGGGGCGGTCAGGCCGCCCAACTAAATTTCCGCTGCCAGGGTCCGCTGCCAGGGATAGTGCGCCACCTTATCGCGAGAGGTTCCACAGCCGCACCCACCAAGCTCTCAGCCTAACGCTTCAGCCGCGCGAGGGCGCCTCACCGGCACCCTGGAGCATTCGGGTTCGCGCCACAGCCACCCGCCGGTATTTCCGCTCCCGCCCGGACGCACGAAGCGAGATTGCCGTCGACTGTTGGAGCCAAGTACGCAAATCTGCGTGCTCAGCGCCGCATGTGAAATGGCTTGGCGGCCCGGCGGGATCGGTGTCAGCTCGATGCCCGGCAGGCCGCGTTGGACCACGGCTGTTTCAGGGGACGATGCCCGGCACGGTCGCCGCCAACGAGGCGTCCACACACGAAGCACCTGAGCTCGCGCGCTGGTCCAACACCGGCAACCGCACGATGACGGTCGTACCAGCGCCCGGTGTACTGCTGATGGTGAGCGAGCCGCCGTGCAGGTCCACCAGGCCCTTGGCCAACGGCAGGCCCAGCCCAGTACCGCCTCGTTTCGTTGCAGTTCCGCCGGTTGCCTGGGAGAATGGCTGCAGAACACGCGGCAGATCCTCGGCACTGATGCCGATGCCGGTATCGCGCACGCGAAACTCAACCCCGCCATTGCGCGCCTTCGCCACATCGGTCGTGACTCTGCCACCGCGCGGGGTGAACTTCAGGGCATTCGATAGCAGATTGAGCAGTACCTGCCGCAGGCGGGTCCGATCGGCCCAAACGGGCGGCAGGGCAGGCGCCGGGAGGCAGCGCAATTGGATACCGTGCTGCGCGGCCCGGCCCTCCATCAACACCACGGCGTCACGGATTTCGCGTCCCACATCCAGCGACTGCTGGTTGAGGACGATTTCGTGCGCCTCCCATTTCGCATAGTCGAGGATTTCATTCACCACCCCGACCAGGTGATCGACCGTCTTGTCGATTCGCCCGCAGTATTCCAGAATCTTTGAATCTTGTGATCCGCTACGAGCGCATGCGCCGATCAGGTCGGAACATCCGAGCATGACCGAAAGCGGCGTACGCAACTCGTGACTTAGATAGGCAAACCAAGCGGAGCGGGTACGTGCTACCTCCTCCGACGCCAGTTTTGCGGCGAGACTCTGTTGTTGCTGCGCCTCGGCCCGATCGCGTTCGATGGTGCGACGTTCCAGCAATCGCGCCCCCTCGGCCAGCGCATGCGCAAGGTCGTCGGCTTCCTTCACATGTAGCGGCGGGATTTCGATTGGCTCACCGCGTCCGTGCGCGAAGGCCATAGGTATCAGTGCCTCGAACGGCCTGGTCAGGCGCTTGCTGATGACGCTGGCGGCAGCCAAGCCGAGAAGCATCAGGACCAGAACACCTGCCAGAGTCCATCCCAGCGTGCGCCAGAGCCGGATGGCCAGTTCCGAGTCCGGCACAGCAATTGCCGCCGCCCAGCCGGAGAGCGCTGAGTGATAGAACACGGTGGTGACGCTGATGCCTTCCTGCGTTTCGGTGTTGGCGATGCCCTCTCGCGCGCGCGCCATTGCGGCAAGCAGGTCCAGGGTGCCCTTCCGCCCGACATATTGCTCCCCGTGCCGGCTCCGCGCGACGATCGTGCCCTCGCTATCGAAAATCGACGCGCCCCAGTGCTCCGGCAATTCCTCCTGACGCAGTATGTCGGTCAGCCGCTCCGGGAAGAAACCGATCGAAAGGTCGTAGACGACCTTGCCATCCCGCGTCACTGGAACATCGATGCTGACGACTGGCCGGTGCCTGACACCCTCGATATACAGGTCGGAAATCACAGGCTGGCCACTGGCAAACACCCGCCGCAGCAGGTCCGGATTCCCGTGCTGAGGCAACGCTGCGCCGTACGGCCGCAGCGTGTCGAGAAGCTGCCGGCCCGACGCATCGCTGAGCACAATGTTGGTCGCTATCTTCGGGTTCAGCGTCGCCTTCGATTGCTCGTAGAAGCGGGCCAGCTCACCGGAACGAAGATACGGCGAGACGACCAATGCAGATGCGGTTGCCTGCGCGCTGGCCAGGTCCCGATCGACCGCTACCATGAGCGCACGAACGGTGGCGCCCGCATCGCGCTGGATCAGGGCCCGCCGATCGACCCGCACCTCGTACAGCAGCACCGCGGAGGCCAGCCACACCGGCACCGCCGCGGCCAACACCACGCGCATCAGTTCCAGGCTGATTGAGGTAGATCGAATGCGCGGCATGCTCGTTCTACTGGTGATAACCTCACGAATTGGCAGCATAACGGATCCGGGAGTTTGATCGTAGAGAATTATGCCCAAACGCTATTGCAACTCCAGGTATGATTATTTCATATTCTGATAATATGATGGATACATAATGATTCACATCGGGCCAGAGCGCAAAGGACGGCTCCATACCGCAATGTTTATGCGTGATGGCCAAGTAGACCGCCTGCTATTGCTCGAGTTTGTTTACCCAATGACCGCAGGAGATAGTTCGAGCATTGGGATGAGTGCGTCGCCGGCCCGGACCAACGTCGATCGGTGAGTAGGGGACGAAACCGAGATAGCGGGCTGCACCGCCCGCTGCTAGGCTGATCGGAACAGCGAACGACCGGGCGATGCCCACATGAGCCGCAGAATGCCCCTTGCCCTCAGCCGCGACATCCCGATCGATCACGCGCACGCCGCTCTGCTGTTCATCGACGTGCAGAACTATGCCTGCCGCCCGGACGGCGGCGAATACGCAGAACTGACCGAAGCAGAACGCGAAGCGCGCTACGGCGGATACTTCCGCACCCTGCGCCAGACCGCGGTGCCGAACATGCGCAGGCTGCAAGCCGCCGCCCGGGCGGCGCGCATCGAGGTGCTCTACACCGTGATCGAGGCGCTCACCAAGGACGGCCGTGATCAGAGTCTCGATTACAAGATCAGCCGCCTGTTCGTCCCGCGCGGTTCATGGGACGCGCTGGTACTGTCCGAAATCGCGCCGGCCGGAGACGAGATCGTGCTGCCGAAGACCTCATCGTCGGTCTTCATCTCGACCAACATCGACTACGTGCTGCGCAACCTGGGCGTCCGCTCACTGATCATCGCCGGCGTGCTGACCGACCAGTGCATCGACTCCGCGGTGCGTGACGCGTGCGACCTCGGCTACCTGGTCACCGTGCCCACCGACGCCTGCGCCACGCTGACGCAGGAACGCCACGACTGGTCGCTGCGCAACAACCGCGGCTACTGCCGGCAGGTCACCACGGACGCGCTGGTGACGGAGATCGCGGCGCTTGCACCGCGATAGCCAGCTTAGTACCGTCCCGACCGATCACACAAACGTAATTCGTATACGAAAACGTCAATCAGTTCCCCATCACAGAGATCGGGAAAAGGTTTCCTTCAACCGGTCTTGGGGTGCCAGGAACGACAGCACGGCCGCATTGACAATATCAGCCCTGTTGCGATGGAGCGTAGGCTCGATCAGAACCACCCGGTCCACCCGTTCGGGGTGGCAGCATGCGAAAACCAACGCCGTGGCGCCACCGGAGGAATGCGCGAGAACATCTCACACGATCGAGATGCTCGGCTTCGAGTATCGTGCACAAATCGTGCACGTCGCTGGACCCGACGCCGTAGTTGACCGGCACGGGACACATCTCGCTGCCATGCGTGCTAATGGCCTGCCGATCGAAACCAAGGGCGAGACAATTGTCCGCCCTTTCCACGCCACCAACGGCCCGGCCACCATCGGGCCTGCCTCTCGCATTGTTCCGCATAAATCCGCTGTATGCGCGAAGCATGCTGCGCCGAATGCCACCGCACCATCCCACCGCGTCACAAGCACGCGGCCTCATTGACTGCGCGGGTTCGCGTTCGACGCGATGCCGATGCCCGTCTTCCCCACCACGATCTTCGTCGCCTTGCAGTCGTTCATGTGCCCGGCCCGCAGCGTCTGCCCATTGTTCAGGTGCACCACCACCGAATCCAGGCACTCCTGCCGCGGCACCACGATCTCCCGCGCCTGGTTGCGCTGGATCGGCTCATAGGTCAGCACCCGGTCCTTACCGTCGGTCATGTGCGCTTGCGCCGACGTCACCACCTGCCCGCTCTCATTGGTGAGCGAGAACGACCGCATCTGCTGTCCCGGCGTGCGCAGCGGCGCGGCGGGAAACTGCTGCGCCAACGTTGGGCTCGCGGCGAGCAGCAAGGCAGCCAACGGCAACGTACGCAGCATGGCACCGACCCTCCGGCGGCAGAACGCAACGGGCAACGTATCGGTTCGGCCCAACGTTCGGTGATCAGCACCCGGTGATCGGTTGCCACCCCACCCGATCGGTGATCCGATCGTTTCCCCACCCACCGCGCGGCCGTCCCATGCCCGACCCGATCACCGAGGAACTGTTCCGCAACGCGATCGCCGCGCTCGGCGACGAGATGGTGCTGACGATCTACCGCACCGCCTACTCCGGTGTCCTGAAGAATATCATGGACTACAGTGCCGCGCTGTGCGACGCGCGTGGCCGGCTGGTAGCACAGGGTCTCGCCTTGCCCGGCCACCTCTGCTCCATCCCGGTCGCGTTGCAGGCCGCGCTGCGCCACTTCGGCGACGACATCGCGCCCGGCGACATCCTGATCAACAACGACCCCTATGACGGCGGCATGCACCTGCCCGACATCTTCATCTTCAAGCCGCTGTTCGCCTCGGGAACACATCGAGGGACACATGACGGAAAGCCGATCGCCTACGCCGCCACCATCTGCCACCACACCGACGTGGGCGGGCGGGTGCCCGGCTCCAACGCCTCCGACAGCACGGAAATCTACGCCGAGGGCCTGCGCATCCCGCCGCTGAAGCTCTACGAACGCGGCCAGCCCAACACCACCCTGCTCCGCATCATCGACCGCAACGTGCGTGTGCCCAATCGCGTGCTGGGCGACATCCGCAGCCAGCTTGCCGCCTGCGAGATCGCGGCGCGCGGCATGACCGACCTGGTCGCACGCTACGGTGCCGACGACGTCCAGACGCTGATGGACGCCACCATGGACTATTCCGAACGTCTGACGCGCCACTGCCTGTCCGAACTGCCCGACGGCGAGGCAACCTTCACCGACTGGATCGACGACGACCAGATCGATGTCGGCGTGCCGATCCCGCTGGTCTGCACCGTGCGCAAGCACGGCGAGACCATGGAAGTGGACTGGACCGGCAGCGCCCCGCAAGTGAAAGGCGCGATCAACAACACCTGGAGCTACACCGCCGCCGCCAGCTTCACCGCGGTGAAGTCGGTGCTGTCGGTCAACATGCCGAACAACGACGGCGTGTTCCGCCCGATCAGCGTGATCGCTCCGCCCGGCACCATCACGCATGGCAAGCTGCCTGCCGCCTGCGCCGCACGCGGCCTGACCGGCTTCCGCGCGGTGGATTGCTGCTTCGGCGCACTGGCGAAGCTGTATCCGGACCGGGTGTATGCCGCGTCGGACGGCGGCAATACCGGCGTGACGATCGGCGGCTACGACAAGGAACTGCGGCCCTTCATCTATGTGGACTTCCTGTGCGGCAGCTGGGGTGGCCGGCCTTGGGCCGACGGGCTCGACGGCAACACCAACATGTTCGCCAACATGGCCAGCTTCTCCGTCGAAGTGATCGAGGCGGAGAACCCGCTGGAAGTCCTGGACTACGAATTCGTCCCCGACAGCGGTGGCGCGGGCCAATTCCGCGGCGGCATGGCGCAGCGCAAGACCTGGCGCATGCTGGCCGACGAGGGAATCCTGCAAGTGCGCGCCGACCGCCAGACGCATCGCCCCTATGGGTTGCAAGGCGGCCTGCCCGGCGCGCCCGGCCGCAACGTGCTGGATGTGGGCCTGCCGACCGAGGCGCCGCTGCACGCCAAGTTGACCATGACGCTGCGGCGGGGGGAAATCTTCCGCCATGAGTTGCCCGGTTCGGGCGGCTGGGGCGATCCGCTGGAGCGCGATCTCGCGCTGGTGGCGCGGGACCTGCGGGACGGGCTGGTCACGATCGAGGCGGCCGCACGCGATTACGGCGTGGTGGCGCATGGCGACCCGCCCGGGATCGACGCAGCGGCGACACAGCGTCTGCGTGCGGACCGCAGGCGTGCGCGAGCAGTTGTTGCGTAGTGCCGGGCGTCACTCATCCCGCGGAGATAGCCTTGCGACATTGACCGAGCGACGTTTGACGCTCGGCGTTGCAGAAATCAAGAATTTCGCACCAAAACCAAGACACTGAAAAGAAACTGCCTTTCTGTTGCGTAAGTACGTTGCAGAATGACAACTATGAAATGCGACTGCGCAAGGGCATCGACGGACCGCCAGCGTGGACGGTCAGGTGCGCCCACCGGTGCGATCTATCCCGGCGCCCAGCCCGCTGCTCGCCGGTTAAAGACAACGAAAGCAGGGTCGCACGCCGCCCTACCCCTCCGGCTCTCCCGGCACCGGTAGCTTGCCGAACCCCTTGATCAGCTCGGTCACTTCGGCAATCGCGGCATCCGCCGCTGCGACATCGGTCCCCTTGGCCACCAGCGCCACACCGTTGCCGCCCGGCTTGTAGAATGGGTAGCTGCCCAGATCGATCTGCGGATACTTCGCCTGGATCGCGCCCAGTCCCTCGGCGATCACACCCTCCGGCAGGCCGATCGCGTGCACCGCGCGCATCTCGATCTTCGGGCCGCCCCGCAGCCGCGGCGCCAGCCATTCGAACATCGACTGCATCACCCGCGGCACGCCCGCCATCACATAGACGTTGCTTATCTGGAACCCCGGCGCCACCGACAGAGCGTTATTGATCAGCGTCGCGCCCCGCGGCATCGTTGCCATCCGTTGCCGTGCCGCATTGAACCCGCCGGGCGGGTAGGAGCGTTCCATCCGTGCCCATGCCTCCGGATGCGGCTCCCACGGCACGCCGAACGCCGCGGCGACACATTCGCTGGTGATGTCGTCATGCGTCGGGCCGATGCCGCCGGTGGTGAACACGTAGTCGAACTTCGCCCGCACCTCGTTGACCGTATCGATGATGGTCCGCGGCACGTCGGGGATCACCCGCACCTCGCGCAGCGGGATGCCCAGCGCGCCAAGCCCGGTCGCGAGGAACCGGATATTCGCATCCTGGGTGCGGCCCGAGAGCACCTCGTTGCCGATCACCAGCAGGCAGGCAGTGGGATTTTCCCCGTCCATTGTAACGGCCCCCGTCACAGGAAATCGCGCAGCATCGAAATCAGCGGCTTGTCGGCTGGCGGCACATCGTAGTCGGGAAGGCGCTCCGGGCGCACCCATTTCAGTGTCTGGTTCTCCCGCGGCCTGGCGATGCCCTTCCAGCGGCGGCAGAGATACAGCGGCATGAGCAGGTGGAATCGCTCATAGGCGTGGGAGGCGAAGGCGAACGGCGCCAGGCAGGCGACCGAGACGTCGATCCCCAGCTCCTCCCTCAGCTCGCGGATCAGCGCGGTTTCCGGCGTCTCGCCGGGGTGCAGTTTTCCCCCCGGGAACTCCCATAGCCCCGCCATCGTCTTGCCTTCCGGGCGGCGGGCCAGCAGCACGCGACCGTCCACGTCGATCAAAGCGCAGGCGGCAACCAGCAACACCGGCTTTTCCCCGTCCGCGGCCGGTTCCGCGCCAGGTTGGCCGAAGATGTCGTCGCGCGTGGCCTCGAACAACCACACGGGCCGGTCGCCTTTGCGGGCGACCGAGAACGCGCTGCCCTCGCCGCTCTGGCGGAAGCCGATCCGGCGCAGCACGGCGGCCGAGGCGGGATTGTCCGTCGCCACGTCCGCCCGCATGCGATCGATGGCAAGGTTGGCGAAGCCCCAGCGCACCACGCGGCCGGCGGCTTCCGTGGCGACGCCAAACCCCCAGAAGCGGCGGCCGATCCAGTAGCCCAGCGTCGCCGTGCGCGCCCTGGCGTCCATTCGCAGCCCCACCACCCCGAGCAACACCTCCTGGTCGCCGTCGCGGCCGGTAATGGCGAGCGTGTAGCCGGTACCGTCTGCCAGTTCGCGCGCGGTGGAAGCGATCCAGTCGTCGGCGAGGTCGCGCGGATAGGGGAACGGCACAATGGCGAGGTTGCGCGTCACCTCCCAGTCGTCGATCAGCCGGAACATTGGCTCCGCGTCGTGCGGCAGCAGGGGACGCAGGATCAAGCGCTCGGTGATGAGCGGGGCGAAGGCCTCCTCGGGCGCCAGCGCATGCAGCGATGGCGGCGGAGCGGTGGGTTTGGCGGCGCGGCGGCGCGGCGCGCGCGGGCTGCCGGACGGCGACTCGGCAGCGGGGGGGGCAGCGGCGGGGGAAGCGGGTCGGGATTGGCGAGGCATGGGGGACGCGAAGGTGGCGCAGGGGGTATGGGGGCGCAAGCCGGGCCGGCGAGAGCCGCCGCGGGCGAACATCGGTCTCGCCTACAGCAAGCCGGCAACGCCGCCATAGAGACCAAGCGTGCAAACGACGATCGAGATGCCGGTGATCAGCCACAGGTACCATCCGCGCAAACGGTACCTGCTTTGGCAGTGCCCTTGCCGCAAGCACTACCAGCAGGCCGATCACCAACGGCATCAGGAAGACGTTCAGCACTTGTGCCGCGATGGTCAGCCACACCAGGTCGGGCACGAGCCAGACCAGTCCGGCCGCGCCGAGCACGCCGGTCGCATAGACGCCGTAGAACCAGCCGGCCTCGAAGGGGCGATCCTCCAGGGATCGTCGATATCCGGCGGCCTCTCCCACGCCCCAGGCCAATGCGAGCGACGACACGATGGCCGCCACCAGGGATGCGCCGAGCACGCCCACGCCGAACACCAGACGCCCCGTCGTCTCGCCCAGCAGCGGCGTCAGTGCGTCGCTGATCTGGCCGACGCTGGACAGGCTTGGGCCCGGGTTGTCCGCACCCAACGTCGCCGCCGCGGCAACCAGCACCGCGCCCGTCAGGCATTGGGTGAGGACCGCGCCGATGCCGGTGTCCCATCGCGCCCGCGTGAGGTGCTCGGACCGCAGCTTCTTATCTACCGTGGCGGACTGCTGGTAGAAGATCATCCACGGGTTGAAGGTCGCGCCGATGATCGCCGCCGCGAGGTAGTCGAATCTCAAGTTGCCGACCGGCGGGCGGAGCGCATCGCTGGCAACCGTTCCCAGGTTTGGATGCGCCGCCCAGACAACGGCAAAGAAGGCGAGTTCGGACAGGCCGACGATGAGGGCCGTGCGTTCGACGCGGCGATAGGATCCGGTGCCGACGACGATCAGGAGGGCCACTGCTACGATCGGCAGGGTAAGACTGCGCGGTACGTCGTACAACTCGCCGATGCCGGCGACCGCGGTGAATTCGGTGATCAGCGAGCCGATGGTCGCCGCGGCAAGGCCGGCCGTGGACAGCGAGGCCCAGCCGAGACCGAACCGGTCGCGGATCAGTTCGCCGTGCCCGCGCCCAGTGTGGACGCCGAGCCGGACCGTCAGCTCCTGCACCATGTAGAGCATGGGGATCAGGATCAGGACCAGAGGCAACAGGCGATAGCGCCACTGGACGCCAGCCTGGGCGGCGGTCACCACGTTGCCGGCATCGGTATCGGCCAGCATAACCAGCAGCCCGGGGCCCCAGACAGCGATTGCGCGGAGCAAGGGGGGGGCTTTTGGTCTGGTGAACTGGGTTTCGGAGCTCACGCAATCGGCCAAAGAAACCAGTTCCGGATGCGACGGCCACATGACCTGGCGCGTTCCGCGCTTAACAGGCTGATCATCTGCTGCCACGAGGCCGAAGACTGGATCATTCGCTGAAGCCCTCCTGGCCGGCAATCGCCGCCGCATCGCGGGCACCGTGCAGCACGCGGACGATCACGATCTCATTCTCACCAGGCTGATGATAAATGGCGTACGCGTGATGGACGGTAACCCGGGCCCGGGGTGAATTGGTTGCGCGCAGGCGCCGCGAGGGGAAAGTGGCGAACCGGCGCGAAGGCAGCTTCGATTGCCTTGACGAGCAACGTCGCCACCGCCTCGGAGGCTTCGGCCGCAAGCCAGGCCCAGATCTCGGCGCGGTCGGCCTCAGCCGCCTCGGTCAGACACAGGGGGAGCGGCTCGCTGATAATCTCCTCCCGCGTTCGATGACGCGATCGACGTTGAAGTCCTTCACCCGGCCTTCCGCCAGATCGGCCAGGCCCCTGTCGATGCGGGCCTTCAGCGCGGCGAGTTCCTGCAATTGCAGCGCACGCTTCATCTTCCAGTCGCGCAACGCCTCGCGCACCACCTCGCTGGTTGATGCATAGTCACCTCCGGCGACCCCACCTTTGACGACCCCACCTTTGACGACGGCGACCATGTCGGCCGGACTGTCAGCCGCTCGATGTCGGGCATGATGTCGTCTCCTTACGGCGGAGCATACTTGATCATACTTTTGCTGCAAACACCCGCCGCACAGCACCCACCGCACCGCCGCCTTGTCGGTCCGCCGACAGCGCGTTGTCACTCCGGAAAATCTCGCCCAATACTCCCACCAACAAACCTACGGGAGGCCCACCATGACCCTTGCCCCCAGCTACGCCCACGGCGTCTCCTCGGTCTCCCTGCTCGGCGAGACCATCGGCGCCGCCTTCGACCGCACCGTGGCACGATACCCCGACCGTCCCGCCCTGATCGCCCGTCAGCAAGACGTCCGCTGGACCTGGCGCGCGTTCGGCGAACGCGTCGATGCCTTCGCCGCCGGCCTGCTCACGCTCGGCCTGCAGGCAGGCGAGCGCATCGGCATCTGGTCGCCCAACAACGCCGAGTGGGCGGTGACGCAGTTCGCCACTGCCAAGGCTGGCCTGATTCTCGTGAACATCAACCCCGCCTACCGCCTGTCCGAACTGGAATACGCGCTGAACAAGGTGGGCTGCCGCGCGCTGGTCACCGCCACGGCGTTCAAGACCTCCGACTATGTCGGCATGATCAATACGCTGGCGCCGGAGCTGCGCCACGCCCGCCCCGGCCATCTCGACGCGGGAAAGCTACCGGCGCTGCGCGCCGTGATTCAGATCGGCGACAGCCACGCGCCCGGCACGGTCCCGTTCGACAGCGTCTATGCCATGGGCGAGGCACCGCAGCGCGCGCAGTTGCAGGAGCTGGCGAAGACGCTGCAATTCGACGAGCCGATCAACATCCAGTTCACCTCCGGCACCACGGGCCTGCCGAAGGGTGCCACGCTGACGCACCACAACATCCTGAACAACGGCTACTTCCTCGGCGAGGCGATGCGCTACACCGAGCATGACAAGGTGTGCATCCCGGTGCCGCTGTACCACTGTTTCGGCATGGTGATTGGCAACCTGGCCTGCATGACGCACGGTTCGGCGATGGTGTATCCCAGCGAGGGCTTCGATCCGCTCGCCACGCTGCAGACGGTGGCGGAGGAGCGCTGCACGTCGCTCTACGGTGTGCCCACCATGTTCATCGCCGAACTGGACCATCCGGAGTTCGCCAAATTTGACCTGAACAGCCTGCGCACCGGCATGATGGCGGGGGCCCCCTGCCCTATCGAGGTGATGCGCCGCTGCATCCGCGACATGCATCTGACCGAGATGACGATCGGCTACGGCATGACAGAGACCAGCCCTGTCAGCACCCAGACCGCGCTGGACGATCCCATCGAGCGCCGCGTCTCGACCGTCGGCCGCGCGCATCCGCACGTCGAGATCAAGATCATCGATACCGAAGGCCGCATCGTCCCGCACGGCATCCCGGGGGAATTTTGCACCCGCGGCTATTCCGTGATGCTCGGCTACTGGGACGACGAGGAGCGCACGAAACAGGCCGTGGACGCCACGGGATGGATGCACACCGGCGACTTGGCGACGATGGACGCCGACGGCTATTGCAACATTGTCGGCCGCATCAAGGACATGGTGATCCGCGGCGGCGAGAACGTGTATCCGCGCGAGATCGAGGAATTTCTCTATCGCCATCCGAAGATTCAGGACGTGCAGGTGTTCGGCGTGCCGGATCCGCGCTACGGCGAGGAGATCTGCGCCTGGGTCAAGCTGCGCCCTGGCGAAACAATGACCGCCGACGATGTGCGCGAGTTCTGTCGCGACCAGATCGCGCATTACAAGGTACCGCGGCATATCAGTTTCGTGGACGAATTCCCGATGACGGTCACTGGCAAGATCCAGAAGTTCATCATGCGCGACCGGATGACGATCGAATTGGGGGTGAAGGAGGCAGCGACGGCGTAGTCCGGGGCGGAATGACTGCGCCCATGTGGGCGATGGCGCTAACATAACGCGTCATGGCCGGGCTTGACCCGGGTATCCACCCCCGCAGATCAGGCGCTGCCAGCGCCGATGCCTCGCGTGCGAACGTGCGCAGATGACCAACTCAAGCCCGGCCATAACGATTGGCCGAAAGAACGACACACCCCCATAAGAGCGAACCGGACAAACATCGACAAATCCGACCGCACGCTGTACCGTCCCGATTGCTGTCGTCGGCGCCGACCCGACAAAAGCGGGCGGCCCAGCCTGAAGAACACCTCAGGGAGGCGGTCCATGAAAAACGGCTTCCGCGTCTATGACTCGGACACCCACGTCAATCCGGCTGCGGAAATCCTGGACAAATACGTCGATCCGGAGTTCCGGCCGCGCCTGCCGGAACTGGCGCCCTATCGCGCCCGCGTTGGCCAGGCCGTGGACGGCCCCAGCGAGCTGCACAACTACCGCGTTGGCGCCAAATTCTATCGCCGCATCCTCGGCGAAGCGGCCCCTCGCGACAGTTTCTCCGGCCGCGATTCAAAATGGATGGGCAGCCGCAAGCCGCGTCCCGGCATCCAGGACGACCAGGCGCGCCACCGCGTGCTGGACATGGATGACGAAGGCACCGACGTGCACTTCCTGATACCCACCTCGTGGCTAAGTCTGGTGGGGCTGGACGATGCCTCGATCGAGGTGGCAATGATCCGCGCCTATCACCGGCACATGACAGATTTCTGCGGCCAGTTCCCGGAGCGGTTGAAGAGCCCGATCATCGCCTCCACGCGCCGGCCGGAAGAAGCGGTGCGCGAAATTCGCCAGTGGGGCAAATTCCCCTGGGCCGTCGCCGTCATGCCCCTGCTCGCCGAGGGCTTGCCGGCCGATCACCCCAGCCTGCTGCCCATCTGGCAGGAAGCGCAGGAATTCGACCTGCCGATCGCGAACCACAGCTTCACCTGGACCCCGCCCTATTATCCCGGCTACCGCGATCTGTGGGACAACATCTTCCTGGGCCGGCTGGCGGCGCATCCCTGGGGTGCGATGCGCTTCGTCGCCGCGTTCATCGGCGCGGGATTGTTCGACCGCTATCCGCGGCTGCGCATGGGCGTGTTGGAAGGCGGCTTCGGCTGGCTGCCGTTCTGGGCGAAGCGCATGGACGAGCAAGCGGAGTATGTCGGCGCCACCGCGCCTCTGAAGATGGCGCCGAGCGACTACATGAAGAGCGGCCAATTCTTTTGCAGCATCGAGCACCATGAGGGCGAGGACATGCTCCAGGACGTCACCCGATTTTTAGGCGACGACGTGCTGATGTACGCCTCGGACTACCCGCATTCGGAATGCCAGTTCCCGGAGTCGGTGTCGAATATCCTCGCGTGGCCGAGCCTGGGTGCGGAGCGGCAGCGGAAGTTGCTGTCGGGGAACGCGGATCGGTTTTTCCGCCGGACGTAGCGCTCCGACGCTGACGGTGCGTCAGTCCACCCGATCAGTGTCATTGGGAGCACAGCAGAGCAATCTTCCGCGAGAGTGCGCACGTCACTTGCGGAAGATTGCTTCGCTGCGCTCGCAATGACACTGATCGGGTGCGGTGGGATGGTGCACCACCCCCTATGCCGACACGTGCAGCACCTGCTGCATCAGATAGTCGCCATCCACCGCCTCGCCTGACAGCGCCATCGCCAGCAGTTCACCGCCCAGCACCTGCGGCGCGATGATGACGTCGGGGTGCACGCGCTTCACCCGTTCCATGTTGCGGCCGTTGCTCACCACGGCGACGGTTTTCAGCGATTCCGACAGCTCCTTCGCGGCCATCACCACGAACGCGTTTTCGGAATCATCATCGCTGAGCGCCAGCACGGCTTTCGCATCCTGCGCGCCGGCGGAGCGCAGCACATCCAGATCGCTGCCGTCGCCCACGACCACATCGCGCTCTTCCGTGCCGGTATTCGGTTCCTCCGGCAGGATCATCGTCACCGCATTATCCCTTGCCGTCAGCGCCCGGTAGGTATTGCGCGCCAGCGAACTGTTGCCGACGATCACATAATGGCCGCTGCGAACCATCTTTCTCTCCCTCGTGCTGAGTAAGTGCTCCATCCGACGGTTGATCATCGGCACCAGCAGCGCGCTGACCGACGCGGCGAACACGGTGACGCCCAGCACCATCACGGAGATGGCGAACATCCGCGCCTCGGTGGTTTTCGGCAGGATGTCGCCGTAGCCGACCGTGCTCATCGTCACCACGGCGAAATAGAGCGCCGTGAGCAGATCGGTGATCGGCGGTGCGAAGTCCGGCCCGAGCAGATAGGCGCCGAGCACCGCATAGGCGATCAGCAGCACGATGCTGGCGGTGGCAAAGAGCGACGCGGTGGTCAGGCTGGAGCGCCTGAACGCGCTGCTCGCGGCGAACAGCGCGACCAGCACGCCCAGATTGTAGACCAGCAGGCCGGTCGCGGGTGGCCCCAGCCAGACAACCCAGATCAGCATCGCGCTGATGGCGGTGGCCAGCAGTGCGATCACCCAGGCGAGACGGGAACGCATGAGCAATCCGAACGCCATCGCGACGAGGAAAACGCCAGCAGTAGCGCTCGGCGCGCCGTGCACCACGGAGGTCAGCGCACTCTTCGACATGCTGAGGATGGCGCCGGCGGTGACATGCTCGGTGAAGCCGATGCCGAGGGCGTGCCGCAATTGCAACAACCCCAGGCTGCCGACGGCCAGGAACAACGGCACGTGCGGGAACCAGAGATGGGCCAGCAGCCGTCGCCGCGTGGCGCGCAACAGGCGCCGGGCGCGCTGGCCAAAGCCGACGCCAAGGCGGCGGGACAAAACGCGGGTTCCGAAAGCCGGGGAGCGTGACGTCACGAGCCTGCGATAATCCGACGGTCAGCCAGTCGCGCGCTGGATCGGCGCGACCTCCGGTTCTGCTGGCGCCGGCACTGGAACGCCGCAAGAGCGTACAGACCTTGTCGGGATGGGCACAATCGTCACATGCACGTGTCGGAGGCTGTTGGGTAGGCGAACGAGGCCCCTAACCGGCATGACCGGGCTCGACCACGCCATCCACTCCCGCAAACCGGGCGCTGCTATCACACGCCGCTCGATCGGGCCTGCGCAGATGGCCGGGTCCAGCCCGGCCATGACATTTGCGATGCTATTCTGCCGCCGCCTTCCTGGCGTCCGGCACCAGGTGGGCGACGCGCGGAGCCACTTCCTCTTTGAACAGTTTCAGCGAGTGGTGCCAGGCCTGCGGGTTCTCCAGATAGTCGAAGCCGAACACCAGCAGGCCGCCGAACCCGCCGGCCTCGTGGTAGATTTTCTCCAGTTTCGCCGCCACCGTCGCCGGCGATCCCACTAGCCAGTTGTGCTGCGCGCAGTAGGCCGGCGTGACGTCGCTGTCGGCCAGGTTCGGATCGTGCTTGAGATATTCGAGAAATCCGAAATTCCCCAGCAACGGCAGAAAATATTCGCGCATCATGCGGCCCATCATGCCGTCCACGCACAGCTTCCACGCCTCGGCGTCGGTGTCGGCGACGAACACTTCGCGCACCAGCCGCCAATCGGATCGGCTGGGCGTGCGGCCGGACCGCGCGGCGCCGATCTCCACCGCTTCCCAATGACTGGCCACATAGGCCGGGTTCAGGTTCAGCGACATCGGCAGGAAACCGCGCTCGCCGGCCAGCTTCAGCGTGTCGGAGCCTTTGGAGAAGCCGGCCACGCCGATCGGCGGATACGGCTTCTGCATTGGATAGATGTGCGGGCGCAGGAAGCCGAACATCGGTTCCGGCTTCTGCACCGTCCAGAATTTTCCCGTGTGCGTGAAGCTGGGTTCGTCGCTCCACAGGCGCAGGATGATGTCGAGCGCCTCGCGCGTCATTTCGCGGTTCACGCCGGCGGTGCCGTCGACGTTGAACATCGCCCAGTCGGTGGGCAGGCCTGACGCCGCGACACCGAAGTTCAGGCGTCCGCCGGACAGGTGGTCCAGCATCGCGACACGGTTGGCGAGTTCCGCCGGGTGGTGATAAGGCAGCAGGAAGCCGCCCGGTCCGATGCGCAGGCGTTTCGTCTGCAACAGGGCCTGGGCGATCAGCAGGTCGGGCGAGGGGTGCGGTTCCCACGGGGCCGTGTAGTGCTCGCCGATCCAGGCCTCGTCGTAGCCGAGTTCGTCGAGCCAGCGCAGCGTCTGCAGATCCCAGTCGTGGCCTTCCTTCAGGCCTCTCTCCGGTGGGTGCGAGGGCATCGCGAAATAGCCGAGCAGCATGGCCGCTCCTCCTGATGTTGTTGGCCCGTGGCGGGATGAGGGGCAGGCTACACCCGGGGAGGTGTGGGTTGGCAATGGGGCGTCGCCGTCGTTGCGGGCGTGGCTGTGTCGTTGAATCGCATCCGCCTCGCCATCCATGCCGCTTGATGCAGGCGCGGTCCGCGCGCACATGTGGATTATGTTCGACCATATTGCCGCCCGTATCAACGCATGGATCGCGTGCTGCGCCGATCCCAAGAACGATCCGCTGCAAGGCATGGCGGAGACAGGACTGTTGGCGCCAGCCGACAGCTACACGACGATCGCCCGCACCAAGGCCGCATTGGTGGAACGCACCGGCCTGCCGGGTGTGGCTGGCGTGTGGGGTGGCCGGCAAATGGTGGCGCGATGGTTCATCGCCGGCTTCGGCGACGAGGCACAGCGTGCCGCATGGCTGCCGCGCGCCGCTGCGGTTGCGATTTCCGAACCCCGGGTCGGTGCGCATCCCAAGTTGCTGACCACGCGCGCCTCGCCGGACGGCGACGGGTTCCGCATCACCGGCGAGAAGGCATGGGTCAGCAACGGGCCGTCGGCCGAGATGTTCATCGTGCTGGCGATCACCGCGGAACATGACGGCCGCAAGCACTACAGCGCCCTGCTGGTACCGCGCGAAACTCCAGGCGTCGCGCTCAAGGACATGCCGGCGTTTCACGCGCTGCACCCGTCGCGGCATTGCGGGCTGGTGCTTGATGGCGCGTGTGTGCCGCGTGCGGCATTGTTAGGACCGGAAGGCGCTGCCTACGACACCATGGCCCTGCCATTCCGCGACGTTGAAGACGCAGTCGGCACGTTCACGTTGCTGGGTGCCTTCCGCTTCCTGCGGGCGCGGCTGAGAGGCGCGGACACAGACGATGAGGCCGCGGCGTCGCTCGGCGCGATCTCGGCGTTGGCGGCGGTGTTCGCTGAGGCGGCGGAGGCGGTGGTGATGGCGCTGGATGCCGGGCGCCTGCGCGACGCGGCCGCTGTATTGTCCGGCCTGCACGTGCTGGCAGTGGACATGGTGCAACGGGTGCGCGCGCATCAAGCGCGCTTCGCTCCGGCCGGCGATACGGCCATTGGCGATCTGCTGCGCGACCTGGACGTGTTGCTGTCGGTTGCCAAGGGCCCGCGGCTTGCGCGTTTGGCGCGATTGGGACGGGCACCGGCGTGATACGGCGCATGGCCATCCGCCTCCCCCTGCGATCGCCAATTCATTCAAGACGGGCAATCGCAATGACAAAGATTCCGCTGCTCGCAATGGCACCTGGACGCGTTCTACAGCCCTACACCCCCAAATGACTCTTCATTACCGCCGGATCGGCGTGCAGCTCATCCGGCGTGCCGGTCCACACCACGTGGCCGTTGTTCAGCACGTACACCCGGTCGGCAAAACTCAACGCCGCCACCACATTCTGCTCCACCACCACGATCGTGCGACCCTGCTGTGCCAGCTCGCGGCTCACCCGCACCAGGTCGCGGACGATCAACGGTGCCAACCCTTCGAACGGCTCGTCCAGCAAAATCACCCGCGCGTCCCGGATCAACGCCCGTGCGATCGCCAGCATCTGCTGCTCGCCACCCGACAGCGTGCGCCCGCCGGACCGCCGCCGCTCCGCCAGCCGAGGAAACGCCGCGTAGATCCGTTCCAAACCCCACGCATTGGGCGCCGTCAGCGCGGCGAGGCGCAGATTCTCCTCCACCGTCAGGGCGCCGAAGATCGCGCGTTCCTCCGGCACGAGCTGCATGCCCATCCGTGCGATCTCGTACGGCGGCAAACCGTGGATCGGCTTGCCACCCAGCCGGATGCTGCCGCTGCCCGGCGCCAGCACGCCCATGATGGTTCGCAAAGTCGTGGTCTTGCCGGCACCGTTGCGGCCCAGCAACGCGACAACCTCGTTCTCCTCCACGTGCAGCGAGACATCGAACAGGATGTGACTGTCGCCGTAGAAGCTGTTGATGGACTCGACTTCAAGCAGGCTCATGGACGTCCCGCATGCCTCCCAGATAGGCGTCCTGCACCGCCTGGTTGCGCTGGATCGCGTCCGGATCGCCTTCCGCCAGCAGCCGGCCGTCGTAAAGTACGGTGATGCGCTCTGCGAGTTCGAAGATCGCGTCCATGTCATGCTCCACGACCACCAGCGTTCGGTCGCGGCCGATCTCGCGGATCAGGGTGCGGGTGCTGACGCGCTCGGCGGGGCTCATGCCGGCCAGCGGCTCGTCCAGCAGCAACACGTTGGGACCGGTGGCGAGCGCCATGCCGATCTCCAGGCGGCGCTTCTCGCCATAAGCCAGCACGTGCGCGGGCAGGCCGGCGCGTTCGGTCAGGCCGACGGTGGCAAGCGCGATTTCCACCTGGAGTTCCACGTCCGCAATGCTGTCGGCGCGGCGCAGCAGGTCCGCGCGGAACGACCCACGCCGGCGCGCCAGGGCGGCAACGCGCATGTTCTCGCGCACCGAGAGGTCCAGGAACAGTGTGTTGAGCTGATTGCTCTTGGCGATGCCAAGCTGCGCGGTGCGGGTGGCGCCGAGGCCGGTGATCCGGCGGCCGAACAAGCGCACACTGCCTTCGCTGGGGCGGACTTCATCGAGCAACATCTTGAACAACGTGCTCTTGCCGGCGCCGTTGGGGCCGATCACCGCGTGGATCGAGCCGGTGCGCACGGTGAAGGAGACGTGGTCCACCGCGCGCAGGCCGCCATACTGTTTGGACAGCTGCGCGATATCCAAGGCGGGTGCTTCGGGCGTCGCGCGGATCAGGGGCGCCGTCATGACCATGTCCGGGGCAACATGGATCGCCGGCGGCGCGCTTTCGTCCGCCGGGTCGGCCGGCGGGCTCATGCGGCGCTGCACCCACCAGTGGCGGATCTCGCCGCAGATGCCGCGGCGCAGCGCGATCACCAGCACCACGAAGATCACGCCCAGAATGAGCTTCCACAGCGCCCCGACAGCGGGGATCGCTTGCAGGTTGTCACGCAGCCACAGCCAGATGCCGGCCCCAACGAGTGGACCGATCAAGGTGCCGACTCCGCCGATGATAGTCTGCACCACAAGCTGGCCGGAGGTATCGAGATCGAACGCGTCGGGCGGCATGTAGCTCTGCAGCACGCCAAGCAGGCCACCGGCCAGACCGGCATACAGTGCGGCGATGACGAACACCGCGAGTTTGTAGCGCGGCACATTGTGACCCAGCATGACGGCGCGCGGCGTGTTCTGCTTGATCGCGCGCAGCACCGCTCCGAACGGCGAGTTGGTGATACGGCGGGCGATGAAGAAGCCGACCAGGAAGAACACCGCCAGCATACCGTACATCGGCAGGCCAGGCTCCAGGCGCACGGCGAAGTTGCCCCAGCCGAGCCGCGGCACGGGCACGCCGGGCAGGCCGTTCTCGCCGCCGGTATAGTTGGACAGTGGGGAGTTCTCGAGGAAGTAGGACATCTGGCCAAAGGCCAGGGTGATCATGGCGAAGTAGATGCCGATGCGCCGCACCGCGAGCCAGCCGACAACCACACCGAAGATGCCGGCGGCGATGGTGCCGATGGCCAGTGCGATCCAGACGCTGGCGATGATGTTGTTGAGCAACAGGTAGGCGGCGACAAAGCCTCCGGTGCCGTAGAACGCGGCCTGGCCGAAGGACAGCAGGCCGGTCCAGCCGAACAGCAGGTCGAAGCCCAGGCCGAGGATTCCCCAGTCGAGGATGCGTTCCATCATGTCGAACGAGCCGCCGATGTGCGGCAGGATGAACGGCAGGATGACCAGGACCGCGACCAGGGAGAGTTCGGGAAGGAAGGGACGGCGGGTCATGAAAGAAGGGGGCGCGAGAGGGAAAGAACACCCCCTCCCCCGGCCCCCTCCCACAAGCGGAGGGGGTGCTTCTTTCCGTTTTCATACCCGCCCTTCGGTGCCGAACAGGCCTTGCGGACGCACCACCAGCAGCAGCGCCATTACGGCGTACAGCATCACCTCCGAGTACGCGGAGTTGAATGCGCTGGTGATGCTGACAATCTCGCCCGCGATCAGCCCGCCGAGCACGGCGCCGGGGAACGAGCCCAGCCCACCGATCACGATCACCACGAAGGATTCGACCAGGAACGAATCCCCCATGTCCGGCACCACCGCGATGATAGGCGCGTAGATCATGCCGGCGAAGCCTGCCGCCACCACGCCGATCGCGAACACCAGAAGGAACGTGCGCCGCACGTTGATGCCGAGGATGCCGACCATGCGCTGGTCCTCGATTCCCGCGCGCACCACCAGGCCGATCGAGGTCCGGTACAGCACCACCCACAACAGCGCCAAGGTCACGGCAATGATGCCGATCACTTCCAGCCGGTAGGTGGGATAGATCAGGAAGCCGAGCTGCGTGACGCCTTCGCCCCAGCCCGGCACCGGCACGCGCTGGCTGTTGCCGCCGAACAGCGCGCGCATGGCTTCGACCAGCACGATGCCGATGCCGAAAGTCACCAGAATCTGGTCCTCCGGCGGACGCTGATAGAACAGTCGCATGACGACCCGTTCCACCACGACGCCGATCACCAGCATGAAGACGCAGCCGACCAGAACGCCCAGGATGAAGGAACCGGTGGCCTGCATCACCACGAAGATCGCGTAGGCACCGAGCATGAACAGAGCGCCGTGCGCGAAGTTCAGGACACCGAGCGTGCCGAGGATGATGGTCAGGCCGCTGCTGACCAGCGCCAGCAGCGACCCCAGGGCCAGGCCGTTGAAGGCCTGGGACAGCAGCAACGGCACGCTGGGCATGATGGCGGGACCGTCCGGCGCGTCAGGTATAAGGACCCATGTGGCAGCCGGTCGCCTCGAGCGGCTGCATCACCTGGTCGCCGGGCACCACCTCGACCACGTCGTAGAAATCGTCCTCGTTCTTCATCGCCGACGGAGCCTTGCCCACCACGACAGGTACCGGCCGTACCATCTGGTGATCGCTCAGCGCGGTAATACACCTTGCCGAGCGAGCTCTCGTACGGATCGGACTTCGATGCCTCGAGGGTCTTGATGACCTCGGGGGGATAGAAGGTCTTGGCGCGCTCCACCGCCACGGCCCAGATCATCGTCTGCATATAGGCGATATGGGCGCCCCAGCGCGGGTGATAGTTGTGCTGCTTCAGGAACGCCTGCACGAAGTCCTTGGCCAGCGGATAGCGGTCCTGCAGCGTCCACCAGAAGTCGAAGGTACCGTAAACGCCCTGCATCAAACTGGCGCCGACCTGCTTCGCCTGGAACGATGAGATATTCGGCACGACCAGCTTCATCTTCTTCAGGACGCCGAACTGGTCCGCCTGCTTGGTCGATGCCACCGCGTCGGCACCGAAGGCAATGTTGACGAACACCTGCGCGCCGCTGTTGGCGATGTTCAGCAGGGCGGAGCTGAAGTCCGAGGTGCCCAGCGGCACCACCTGGTTGGTGGCCACTGTCCAGCCATACGGCTTCACGCCCTCGGTGAAGCAATCGTAGACCGAGTGGCCATAGGTATAGTCCGGCGTCAGATACGCTGCCTTCATTCCCTTGCCGTAGGCCTTGCCCACCACCGGCGCCAGTGCCTTACACGCCATGTAGGCGGAGGGTTGCGAGCGGAAGCCGTAGCGCTGGCAGTTCTTGCCCGTGGTGTCGTTGGAACCGGACAGGCCGACCATGTTCAGCACCTTGTCGCGCTGGGCCAGTTCCTCCAGGGCGATCGCCGTCGCGCTGCTGACGCTGCCGGTGATCATGATCGCGTTGTCTGTTTGGATGAAGCCGGTCTGCGCCTGCACCGCCACGTTCGGCTTGGTCTGCGAATCGGCGACCTTGTAGTGCAGCGTCTTGCCCAGCACGCCCTGGCCCTTCAGGCCCCACTTGCGGGCGATCGGGCTACCGGCGTTGATCTCGGCAATCGCCAGCTCATACCCCAATTGCTCATCGGTGCCGTCGGCGGAGTACGGGCCGGTCAGCGGAGTAGTGATGCCGATGAAGGCGGTGGCGCCGCCAACGCCGGCGGGAAAGGTACCAATGGAGGGATATTGCTCGGCGGCGAACCCTGGCCTGGCCAGTGCGAGGCCGCCGGCAACGCCAAGGCCTGTTTGCAGGATGCGGCGGCGGCTGATGCCCGCCGCCTGGATCGATTGGTTCATCTCTCTACGGCCTCCCTGGAACGCCGCCCCTGTCCGGCTTGTGTCGGGCATGTATTTCTCCCTGGCCGGCAATTAGCGGCCAATGCCGCCATGTGCAACAGCGAAACGGCATCGCAGCGGCCCCCAAGAGCGCCAGCCCGTCTGCCCTGCGCCCATTGCTCCAGCGGGCTGAGCGAAACCGCCATTCCGGCATGACATCCGCCTTGCAGCGCTGCAATTGTTCGCTTATGAAATGGCCTGCCGCAGAGAAGGCCGTCGCCTTTTGCCATTGGTCATACAATGGGACAGGTGGCGCTCATTAGAATTGGGAGGTCCAGAAATGACAAACTCGCGTCCGCCGTTTGCCGCGTCCCGGCGCCGCCTGCTGCAAACCGGCGCCGGCCTGTTGGGGGCCGGTCTGCTGCAGGCCGGCCTGCCGCGTGCAGCCCTCGCCGCGAACGAGACGCCGGTCGGCAACTGGCCGGCCGGGGTATCCGGCTCGACCGTCTATATCGGCATCTGCCTGCCCCGCACCGGCACCTACGCCGTGCCCGGCGAGGACGAGCTGAAGGGCTTCGAACTGGCGATCGAGCACCTCAACACCGGCGACCCGCTGATCAAGAAGATCTCGACCGCGCACCACCAAGGGCGTGCTGGGCAAGCAGGTCGAGCATGGCGTCGCCGATTCGCAGGCGAAGCCGAACGTCGCGGTGCAGGCGCAGTCCCGCTTCATCTCCGAGAACAAGGCGATGATGATCGCCGGCTCGGTGTCGTCCGCGGTGGCGGTGGCGGTGAACAAGCTCGCCCAGCGCGAAAAGGTGATCTACCTGCCCGGCATCACCGGATCGAATGATACCACCGGCAAGGACTGCGTGCGCTATTCCTTCCGCCAATGCTTCTATGCGCAGACGGCGGCGGCGGCGATCACGCCGGTCATGGTGAAGCAATTCGGCAAGGGCAAGAAGATCGCGTTCCTGACGCCGGACTATACGTACGGCCACACCGTGCGGCAGTCGATGCAGGACGCGCTGGCGAAGGACGGCTGGACGGTGGCGACCAACCAGATCGCACCGCTGGGGGCGCCGGACTACAGCTCCTATCTGTTGAACATCGCCAACAGCGGCGCCGACGTGCTGATCAACATCAACTTCGGCAACGACGCCATCCTGTCGATCAAGCAGGCGAAGCAGTTCGGCGTGCTGGACAAGATGAAGCTGGTGGTGCCGTACAATACCCCATTCCTGGCCCGCGACGTGGGGCCCGACCTGATGGCGGGCGTGCTGGCCGCCACTGATTTCTGGTGGACGCTGGAGGACCGCTACCCGATCGCCAAGGGCTTCGTCGCCGCGTTCGAGAAGAAATATGCCTACAAGCCGGAATGGGGTGCCAACTCGGCCTATATGCAGGTGGCGATGTGGGCCGATGCGGCTGAGCGCGCGAAAACCTTCGACCCGGTCGCGGTGATCAAGGCGTACGAGGCCGGGCACAAGATCCAGTCAACCGTGGGCGAAGTGTGGTTCCGCGGCGCCGATCACCAGCTCGTTCGGCCGGTGATCATCGAGCGCGGCAAGGGCAAGAGCGAGATGAAGTCGGCCGACGATTACTATGAGATCCTGGAGGTCGTGCCGGGCGGCCCGCTGATGCAGAAGCCGGACGCGTTCGGCTGCAAGCTAGGCGATTACGCCTGACGGTATCCAGGGCCGGGCTGGTGCGCCAGGCACCGGCCCGGGGCTTGGTTAAGAAACGCGATATGGCCGCGCCTGCTCGCCAGGGTAACTATATAGTTGACGCACTAACCACTGAATGTAGTGGTAGCAGAGCATATTTTCCGCAAAATCTATTTTGAAACCTCCTGCACTACGTCTCTTGCAAATCGCTCCCGTGATATGGACGTAAGGCTTGTGGATACGCCGCCGCCGTCCGTGGCGCTTTGCGTCCGGTACGTCACTTTCCCGTCCGGTGTGATAGCCACGACTTGATAGATGCGAGAGCCGGGTTCCACCAGATAAGATTTGCCGGGCTGGATGCTCGCTGGCGATACTGGCATTTTATGCTCCGCAGGTTTCTACAAACCATGTCGCTGTTTCCATGCAGTCGGCAAGCACACCTCTCTGCCCGTGGCGATTTGCGTATTGAGCAGCCCAGCGTGCAGCATCCGACAATGCCACAGGTCCAGCCGCGATGCCGAAGAAGGCCATTGTGACAATCATCACCTGTTCATGGGCTGATAGCCGTTTGGTGGGGAGTCCCATGTCCCGTGAGCATTCAAGGATGCCCTTGACCATGTCTTCCCGCTTGGATGGCATCAGGGCGCCATCCTGCTCTGCCATGATGACGATCTCTCGGACGCCTTTCGTGACCGTCCACTGATCCCGCATCATACCGAACATCTGCCATACCCTTCGACACTTTACCGAGTATCACAGGCTATCGATAGGTTGGTTTCAAAATACCTTCAGGCCACACCAATCTTTGTTGGGCGAAGGGCATTTAGTCTGCCAATCGTGGCGTAATGGATTCCAAACGATACCAAGAGGCCGGGTCTATATCTAATGTACCTGCTCTGTGGTCGTACAAGAAGCACCATCTATTGACAACATCTCGTCCCAGCAAAGATGGCCGAGGTAATCGATGACGGCCCTCCTTGTCAACTTCTGATTTCTTGTCATCTTCTTCAGTTGGCTCTATGATTAGCAGATCGGTGATGAAGATGTACTCGTGAGTCTTTGACCGAAACACGATAAATCCAGTTTTCCGAAACGCCTTTCCGGTTCCTGTCGTGCCTTCGATTTCGACTGGCTTTCCCAACTCATCAATTGGAATGCCGAGGTTCTTCACATCTCGTGGCATTAATACAACGTCTGATGCGCCGGTATCAATGAGGAACACTACCTCTCCCGCTACACCGAGGTTCGGGATTCTCAACTCGCCGGTTATCGCCGGAGAACCACGCCGTGTAAATCGGCCCGACAACATCTCAGTATGCTGTGATAGCTTGTTCTATAGGATAGAATTCGACAGCGGTGTGGCATGAAGGGATGGATTTCTCTTTCAACTGCCGAAGAATATCATCGAACGTGTCTCCGTCTGCAACGATATTCCCCTTGTAGGCAGCAGCCCATCTTCCCTTGAAGCGTTCCGCCAATTCGTCCGACCAAAGCGCCGATAACGACGCATCATACTCATCCAACCTTGCCGCAATTTCACCGGGCTTGGTGTCTTTGAATGCAAGCTCATACAATTCATCATCAGTCATCCCACTATTCCTCCAACTGTTATTTATCAGCCTTCCTCTTCTCAGAACGGCGTTTGCGCTGGGCCTTCTTCCATTCTTCCTCTTTCTGTCGAACCTCGGTGCGGCTCACGCCGAGTAGCCGCCGTGTCAGGTCGAACAACCTGTCCATCGTCGGCCCTTCCTCGATCTCGAAGTTCGGCGGCGGCTTCGGTGGCGTCTCGTCCGATGAGTTCACGGTATGTCAGCCTCTTGCCTTCCACCGCAGAGACTACCATACGGAATCGCTTGCCGTCATCAAACTCACGCTGATTGAACCGGAACGCCTGTTCATCCACGTACCGATCCAAATGCGGCGGCATGACCGAGACATAGGTTCCCTTGATCGACCGCTTCAACAGCGACCAGAAGTTTTCCATGCCGTTCGTATGAACCTTGTCCCGCACATACTCGATGGCGTGGTTCACAACCGCATGCACGTACTCTTCGGCCAGACCACCGTAGCCGCTGTGCAAGTCGGTGTAGATCGTGCTGCCGGTTTCCACCGCGGCCTTGATCTCGGCGTGCAGCGTTTTCTTGGTTACATCAACAATCCGCTTGGCCTTGATGACCCAACTCTTGTTCTTGCCTGATCCACGAGACAGGATGCCCATGACAACCTGCTTGCCACTGGCACCAGTGCCGGTGATCTTCTTCTCCCGCTTGTGCTTGTGCATGTTCTTCGCCAAGCCACCGATCAGCGTTTCGTCGGCTTCGGCAACTCCATCGGTCTTCTCAAAGGTGCCAGTCTGCATCGCCAGCCTGATACGATGGAGCATGAACCACGCCGACTTCTGGGTGACGCCGATGGCTCGGTGAACCTCCAATGAGGAGACGCCGTTCTTACAATTGCCTATGAGCCACATGGCGCAGAACCACTTATCCAGCGGCAGCGGGCTGTCCTCGAAGATCGTGCCGGTTTTAACCGAGAACCGTCGCTTGACGTGCTTGTTCCGGCATTCCCACACCTGACGGGTGCGGATGAACCGAGGATTGACATGGCCGCAGGTAGGGCAATGGACGCCATTCGGCCAGCGGAGCTTGACCATTGTATTGAAAGCCACATCTGGGGCTGAGAACACCCGGATGGCTTCCATGAGGGTTCGGGGCTGGGGCAGATCGGTGAGTTCCATGCCCACAACCTACCGCGGATTTGTAGTGCGTCAAGTATATAGTTGCCCTCGCCAGGCCCGTGCGACCGGCGGTTCCGTTGTTCTCACCACTCACAAAGACAGGAAACGGCAATTCAACTGAACCTGAGATCGGGCGAATGATGGGAACAGCATCGCGACGGTTTCATCCCGGGTCGGCCACCGGCCGCTGGTCAACTCGCAATGACGAAGTGCCGAACAGCACTGCGCTTCTCCGCCCTATGCGCCAAAAATCGCCTTGCGGACGTTGACGACGTCCGGCGCGTTTTCCTGCCGTTCCGCCGCCGGATCGGGATCCGGCGCTACCTCGCTTACCGAGAACGGCGTGTCACGAATTTCCCAATAGGGACCAAAAATCACCACGCCGCCACCTGAATCGTCAGCGTACCAGCCGTCGTGCAGCGTCACCACCTCATGGCCCGCGCGCTGCGCCGCTTCCGGATCGCCCACGCAGAACCAGTCAATGCGACCGGCGCCGCCCCGCACTATCGCCGGCGTGTGCCGCCGCAGCTTGGTTTCCAATCCCTCCGGCACGCTGCCATCGTTACGCACAATGAACATCGGCATCGTTCAGGCCTCGCGCCGCAAAAAGCCTGCCGCGCATGCGACGAAAGTTTCCGGTTGCTCCAGCTCCGGATGGTGGCCGGCGGCGGCGATCGTCCGGAACGTCGCGCCGGGAATCCGTTGCGCATAGGCCCGGCCGTACTCGGGCGATACGATGCGGTCCGACTCCCCCCACAGCACCAGCGTCGGCACCGCAATGCGCCGCAGCCAGAATGCAAGCTGCGGATTGAACATGTGCGGCTTCCAGCCATATAGGCAGAGCGAATCCCAGTTGCGCGCCAGCGACACCATCTCGGCATCGCTCATCGCGTCGCTGATCGTGGCCTGCCAGCCAAGGCCATAGATTCCCTCTGGCCGGTGCGAGGGATCGTGCCAGGCCCGACGGTTCAGTTCCGCCGGATCGGTGTTGAAGAAATGCACGATGTCGCGGTGCTCGCGCCCGCCGAGCTTGATACCGACCGCATCCACCAGCATCAGCCGATCGAGCTTCGCGGCCCCGCTGACCGCAAGCTCGGCGGCAATCCACCCGCCAAAGCCGAACCCCACCACGCTGACGCGCGGCGCATCAATCGCATCCAGCATGTCGCGATAGAGGTTGATCAGATCATACATCGTGTCGAAATCCGCCGGCCGCGGCGATGTACCGAAACCGGGATGCGACGGCGCGATCACCGTGCCATGGCGCGCCAGCATGTCCACAAATGGCGCGCGCGGACTGATCGGATTGACGCCATGAATGAGCAGGATCGGCGGCCCCTCTCCGCGACGAAAGACTTCAAGATCGAGCGTGCCGGCGCGCATCATCTTCATCGTGTTATCCCGCCGCACCGGTGCTCCAGCTCTGACGCCTGGTGCCCAATCCATGCAGTCACTGCGAGTGCCTCGAAGCAATTGCCAGCGAGCGATGTGCGCACTCTCGCGGAGATTGCGTCGCGGCGCTCGCACTGACATCGGCGGCGACGGCATCGAAGCATCAGAATCATGGCTCCAGGCTTGGCCCACACATAAATTCGTTCCAATTTCCCTCACGCGACGGATCTTGCCGCCATCGCCTCCGCTGCTTCGACAGGTTCCAGGTCCTGCAGTTGCGGCAACACTTCGCGCGCCGCCAACTTGAAGCTTTTCTCCGCCTCCGCGTGCGTCACCAGACCTTGCCGCGTCATCATGATGATGCGGCCCACACCGCCGACGCGGCGGCGGAATTCCTTGATCTGCCGCACCACCGTGTCGGGATTGCCGGCGAACATCTGGCCCTGCGCAATCAGCCCCGACACGCTCAGATCGGTCGGCCGCTTCGACACGCCGGCACGCCACGCCGCCGGCGCCATCTCCGGCGGAATCTGCCCCGGTTGGAATTTCGACATCTGCGGCTGGCTTTTCATGCTGACCGTGAGGAACCAGGGTATCTTCTGTCCCACCCTCTGCGCCTCCGCATCCGTGTCGCCCACGTAGCAGAACGCCATGTAGGAAAACCGGTCCTCGCCAGGGGGTGACAGCCCGGCCTTGGCACGCGCTTGCTTGTAGGCATTGTACGCCTGCTTCGTGCGCGCATATCCGCCGAACAACAACGTGTTGACGATGCCGCGGCGGCCCAGTTCCTCGCAGGTGGGAAGGTCGCTGGTGGCGGCCCAGAACTCCGGCCGCGGCTGCTGCCAGCAGCGCGGCCAGACGTTGACGTGCGCGTGCTGGAAGAACTTGCCTTCCCAACTGAACGGACCGTCGTGGCTGGTGAGCGTCTTCTCGATCAGGTCGATCGCTTCCCATTCGCGCTCGCGGATGCGCGTCGGATTGGTATCGCCGGAGACCATTTCCGTGGCACCCGACTTCACGAAACCGATGTCAAGGCGGCCGCGGCTGAGCACGTCGATCGTGGCGTATTCCGTGGCCACGCGCACCGGATCGGGTCGCACCGTGATCAGCGTGCCGAGCGACAGGATCCGCACCCTCTGTGTCAACCGCGCGACGATGCCGGTGATGACCGGGCTCGCAGCCCACAGGTTGTTGATGCCGGAGTGATGCTCGTTGGTGACGATGTGCAGGCCAAGCTCGTCGCACAGGCGGTACTCGTCGAAAATCTCGTCATACAGACGGGCGGCGATCTGCGGATCACAATAGCGGTTGGGCAGGCTGGCTCGCACCGCCGGCGCCGCGTCCAGGTCGTCCGCGGGAACGAACGGATACGGGTTCTCGCAGTGGTTCCACAGCTCGATCGATGTCATCGGTCCAGCGTTCCTCCCGCCGCCATGACCCCAACTTACGGCGCGGCGGGCGAGAGGCAAGCAGGGATCGTGTGGACGGAGGAAGAGCGGGGGTTTCGCCCCCGAACCCCACCAAGGGGCTCTCCCCTTCGATCCCCGCCAAGAGCGAGCCCTTGGAACCCTTCACCCAGCCAAACAGATGGATTGCAAAGGCTCCGCCTTTGCTGGGGGGTCCAAGGGGGCAGAGCCCAGGGCAGAGCCCCCTTGGCGGGGTCCAGCTTTCTTCGTCCGCGCGCGATCCCCGCTTGCCTCTCGTCTGTCCGCGCGGCAGGTTGCGGCCGTGGCGGCGGGGGTTGCGCATGGCGGTCAACAAGATTTATCCCGATGCGAAGGCGGCCCTGGCGGGGCTGCTGCATGACGGCATGACGATCATGTCCGGCGGGTTTGGCCTGTGCGGGATTCCTGCGGCTCTGATCGACGCCATCCGCGACAGTGGGGTGAAGGACCTGACGATCATCTCCAACAATGCCGGCATCGATGAGGTCGGGTTGGGTTTGCTGCTGCAAACACGGCAGGTGCGCAAGATGATCAGCTCCTATGTCGGAGAAAATGCCACCTTCGCCCGGCAATATCTCGCGGGCGAGCTGGAGATCGAGTTCAACCCGCAGGGCACGCTGGCCGAGCGCATCCGGGCCGGCGGGGCCGGCATTCCTGCGTTCTACACCGCCACCGGCGCCGGGACGCAGATCGCCGAGGGCAAGGAGACCAAGGTATTCGACGGCCGCACGTATGTGATGGAGCGCGGCCTGCGCGCCGACCTTGCGGTGATCCATGCCTGGAAGTCGGATCACGAGGGCAACCTCATCTATCGGAAGACGGCGCGGAACTTCAATCCGATCATGGCGTCCGCGGCGGAGACGGTGGTGGCGGAGATCGAGGACCTGGTGCCCAACGGCCAGATCGACGGGGACCACATCGTCACGCCGGGGATTTTCGTCAATCGCGTGGTGCTGCTGGAAACGGTCGACAAGCGGATCGAGCAGCGCACCGTGCGCAAGCGGTATTGAGGGAGGACGGGCGATGGCCTGGACGCGCGATCAGATGGCGGCTCGTGCGGCACGCGAGCTGCAGGATGGGTTCTATGTGAACCTGGGCATCGGCATTCCGACGCTGGTGGCGAACCACATCCCTGACGGCATGTCGATTCAGCTTCATTCCGAGAACGGCATGCTGGGCATGGGGCCGTTTCCGTTCGAGGGCGACGAGGACCCTGACCTGATCAATGCCGGCAAGCAGACGGTGACGGAGCTTCCGACCACCAGCTTCTTCGATTCCGCCGGCAGTTTTGCGATGGTGCGAGGGGGACACATCGATATTTCGATTCTCGGTGCGTTGCAGGTGGCAGAGAACGGCGACCTGGCGAACTGGATGATCCCCGGAAAGATGGTGAAGGGGATGGGCGGCGCGATGGACCTGGTGGCGGGGGTGAAGCGCGTGGTGGTGCTGATGGAGCACACCGCCGGCGGGAAGCCGAAGCTGCTGCACCGATGCACGCTGCCTCTGACTGGCGCGGGGGTGGTCGATCTGGTGATCAGCGAACTGGGGGTGTTCGAAATCGGCAATCAGGGGTTGACGCTGATCGACATCGCACCGGAGGTGACGGTGGAGGAGATCCGGTCGAAGACCGAGGCGAGCTTCGCGATGTCGCCGGAATTAAAGGTGGCGGCGTAGGTCTGGCGTCGTGATGGCCGGTCACCGGTCCCCGGCCATCACGGCGACTTCTTAGCGATCCGCTACTTCTTTTTTTGCTGCCAAAGGCCAAGCGCCGCCCCCGTTGGATCACTGATGATGGAGAGCGATCCCGCCTCCATAACCTGCATCACGTCGCGGATCACGGTCGCGCCCAGCGACTTTGCCTTCGCGGTCGCTGCCACGATGTCATCGACCAGCACATAGGGAAGCCACATCGACGGGGCGCCCGGCATCGGGTGCGTCATCATGCCACCGCCGGTGCCTTCGCCGACGTGGATCAGCGTATAAGTCATGCCGCCGCCCATATCGACATCGTCCAGCTTCCAATCGAACAACGTCTGATAGAACGATTTCGCCGCGCCGAGGTCGGTGGTGCTTAGTTCGACGTGCACGAATGGATTGGCCATGTCCGGGTCTCCTCTTGCTTTTGCTGCGTCACAGCCGCAGGCCGAACATTCCCGCGACATGCAAGCGGAAGCTGGTCACCGTCACCGACTGTTCACGGCGCCCCGAACGGGGGCGCCCCGGCCTCAGAAATGCAGCGTCCGCCCGTACGCCGCCAGCACTGCCTCGTGCATCGTCTCGCTGACCGTCGGGTGCGGGAACACCGTGCGGATCAGCTCGGCTTCGGTGGTCTCCAGCGTGCGAGCGATGGTGTAGCCCTGGATCATCTCGGTCACCTCGGCACCGATCATGTGCGCACCGAGCAATTCACCGGTCTTCGCATCGAACACCGTCTTCGCCAGCCCTTCCGGCTCGCCCATGGCGATCGCCTTGCCGTTGCCGATGAACGGAAAGCGGCCGACCTTCACCTCGTAGCCGAGTTCCTTCGCCTTCGCCTCGGTCAGCCCCACCGAGGCGACCTGCGGCCGGCAGTACGTGCAGCCGGGGATGTTGCGCGCATCCATCGGATGCACGTCGTTCAGGCCGGCGATCTTCTCGACGCAGATCACGCCCTCATGCATCGCCTTGTGCGCGAGCCAGGGTGGGCCGACCAGGTCGCCGATCGCATACACGCCGGGTTCGCCGGTGTGACAGTATTCGTCGATCGTGACATGGGTACGATCGACTTTTACCCCCGTGCCTTCGAGCCCGATGTTCTCCACATTGCCGACGATGCCGACCGCGGAAATGACGCGGTCCACCGTGATGTCCTGCGGTTTGCCGCCGACCTCCACGGTGACGGTGACGTTGTTGGCCCCTTTCTTCGCCGCCTTCACGGCGACGCCGGTCATGATCTTGATGCCCTGCTTGTCGAACGCTTTGTGCGCGAAGGTGGAGATCTCCTCGTCCTCGACTGGCAGAATGCGCGGCAGCACTTCCACCACCGTCACCTCGGCGCCCATGTTGCGATAGAAGCTGGCGAACTCGATGCCGATCGCGCCGGAGCCGATCACCAGCAGCGACTTGGGGAATGCGGTCGGGACCATTGCATCCCGATAGGTCCAGATCAGCTTGCCGTCGCCCTCGATGCCGGGAAGCTGCCGAGCACGCGCGCCGGTGGCCAGTACGATATGTGGCGACTTCAGCGTCGCCACCGGCTTGCCGTCCTTCTCCACGGCCAGTGTCTGCTTGCCGGCAAGCTTGCCGTTACCGTCGAACACCGTGATCTTGTTCTTGCGCATCAGATGCGCGACGCCATTCGAAAGCTGCTTCGCCACCGCACGCGAACGCTTCACCACCTTCTCGAGCTCGAATTTCACTTCGACTGGAGCGAAGCCGAAATCCGGCAGCGTGTGCAGCAGGTGACTGATTTCGGAGGTGCGCAGCAGCGCCTTGGTGGGGATGCAGCCCCAGTTCAGGCAAATGCCGCCGAGGTTCTCGCGCTCCACCACCGCGGTCTTCATGCCGAGCTGCGCGGCGCGGATGGCGGCGACATAACCGCCGGGCCCGCCGCCCAGCACGACGATATCGAAGTTCTGGTCAGCCATGATCTGCTCCTTGCGCGAGCCGGGCGAGTGCCTCGCCGCCAAGCTGCCGTACATGCCAGTCCTGCATCGGCGTGGCGCCGAGGCTTTCATAAAAGGCGATCGAGGGTGCGTTCCAGTTCAGCACGCGCCATTCGATGCGGCGGCAGTGTTCCGCCATGGCGCGCTGTGCGAGATGCCGCAGCAAGGCGATCCCGATGCCCTGGCCGCGGTGGGCGGGTTCCACGAACAGGTCCTCGAGGAAGATGTCGGGGCGGCCACGGAACGTGCTGAAGGTGTAGTACCACAGGGCGAGACCGACTGCCTGCCCGTGTGCGTGCGCCAGCAAAGCACAGGCGCGCGGCTTGGGGCCGAACAAAGCGAGGTGGAGGTCGGCCTCGATCATGACGACTTCGTGCAGCAGGCGTTCGTACTCCGCCAGGCCGCGGACGAGGCGCAGCACGTCGGGCACGTCGGCCGGTGCGGCGTCGCGGAGGGTGAAGGCGGTCATACGTGCACGCCCGTCGAGTGGATTATCCTGTTGGTCAGCGATTTGTTAACCCGACGTGTTCTACGTTTCCGTCCGTGCCAATAGCTTGGATCTACATCATGACGAACCGTCGGAACGGGACGCTGTATGTCGGCGTCACGTACAACATTCGACGGCGTGTAACCGAACATAAGGCAGGAATCGTGGAGGGTTTCACCCGCAAATACGGGCTCGACCGCGTGGCTTACGTGGAGGAGCATGCCGATATCCTGTCCGCAATTCAGCGCGAAAAGAACATCAGGCATTGGCCGCGCGCCTGGAAGGTACGGTCGATTGGACACCACAACCCGGGCTGGGACGATATTGCGGAGGCGTTGCCGTACTGAAGCCGTGGGTGGCCCGGCCAGGCCCGGCCATGACACGGAGCGGGAACGTGCCTCACAGCATCAGACTCAACGGGTCCTCGACGATCGCCTTGAACGCGGCCATCCATTGCGCGCCCAGCGCGCCGTCCGCCACCCGGTGATCCACGGTCAGCGTGCAGGTCATGATCGTCGCAACCGCTAGCGCGCCGTTCTTCACGACCGGCCGCTGCTGCCCTGCCGCCACGGCGAGGATCGCCGATTGCGGCGGGTTGATGATGGCAGTGAACTGTGCCACGCCGTACATGCCCATATTGGAAATCGAGAACCCGCCGCCCTGGAATTCCTCCGGCTTCAGCTTGCTGGCTTTCGCGCGCCCGATCAGGTCCTTCATTTCGTTGCTCATGGACGCGAGGCCCTTCTGGTCCGCCTTGCGCACAATCGGGGTGATCAACCCCTCGGGCAGCGACACCGCGACGCTGATATCGACGTCGTCGTAGTACAGCGTGGCGTCGTCGGTGAAGGTCGCGTTCAACTGCGGCACGCGGCGCAGGGTCAGCGCAGCAGCCTTGATGACCAGGTCGTTCACCGACAGGCGGAACGCGGTTGGCCCTTCCTTTGGCGACTTGGCGTTCAGCTCTTCGCGCAGCTTCAGCAGGGCATCGATCTCGATGTCCATGGTCACGAAGAAGAACGGCACAGCCTGGTGTGCCTGGGTCAGCCGCCGCGCGATGACCTTGCGCATGGAGCTGTTGGGCACCGCGCGGTGCGGCGCGGTGATCTGCATTTGCAGCTGCGGGGCCGGCGGAACTGCCGCGGCCGGTGCAGGAGCAGCGGCCGGCGCGGCGGTTGGCGGCTGAGCGGCGGCCTGGGCAGGTGCCGCCACACCGCGCTGCTGCGCTGCCTCGATATCTGCCTTCACGATACGCCCGTTCGGACCGCTGCCCTTCAGCGCGCGCAGGTCGATCCCCGCTTGCAGTGCCATGCGCCGCGCCAGAGGCGAAACGAAAATTCGGTCGCCGTCCGCATCCTGGCCATTGCCGGATCGGGGCGCCGCCTGCGGCTGCTGCGGATGCGGACCAGGCGGCGTGCCCCTCCGGTTGGGCGCCACCTGCTCCGGCGCGGTTGACGCGGAGGGCGCTCCCGCTGCCTTCGCGTCCGCCGGCCTGCCACCCTGCTGCGGCGACGGTTTCACTGCCGGTTGCTCCGGCGCCGCTTGCGCGCCGTCCGCCGGCACGTTCTCCCCCTGCTCCACCAGTACCCCGATGGGTTGGTTCACCTTCACGCCCTCGGTGCCGTCGCCAACCAGAATCTTGCCAAGCACGCCTTCATCGACGGCCTCGACTTCCATCGTCGCCTTGTCGGTCTCGATCTCGGCGATCACGTCGCCGGCGCGGATTTCTTCGCCCTCTTTTTTCAGCCAGCGTGACAGCGTGCCCTCGGTCATCGTCGGCGAGAGCGCCGGCATCAGGATGTTCGTCGCCATTTTCCCGCGCCCCCTCAGACGATCTTCTTCACCGCATCCACCACCCAGGCCGGCTGCGGCAGCGCCAGCTTTTCCAGGTTCGCCGCGTAGGGCAGCGGCACATCCACCCCGTGCACCCGCACCGGAGGCGCATCGAGCCAATCGAACGCATGCTCGACCACCTGCATGGCGATCTCGGCGCCGATGCCGGCGAAGGGCCAGCCTTCCTCGACCGACACGATGCGATTAGTCTTCTTGACGCTCTCGATGATCGTTGCGGTGTCCAGCGGACGCAGCGAGCGCAGGTTGATCACCTCCGCCTCGATGCCCTGCTTTGCCAACTCCTCCGCCGCCTGCATCGCCACGCCGACCATGATGGAGAACGCGACAATGGTCACCCGATCCCCAACGCGTTCGATCTTGGCGCGGCCGAGCGGCACGATGAACTCGTCATCGACCGGGCAGTCGAAGGTGTGACCGTACAGGATCTCGTTCTCCAGCATGATCACCGGGTTTGGATCGCGGATCGCGGCGCGCAGCAGGCCCTTCGCATCGGCGGACGACCAGGGCGCCACAACCTTCAACCCCGGCACGTGCGCGTACCAGCTCGCGTAGCACTGCGAGTGCTGCGCCGCGACGCGTGCCGCCGCCCCGTTGGGGCCACGGAACACGATCGGGCAGCCCATCTGGCCGCCCGACATGTACAGCGTCTTCGCCGCCGAGTTGATGATCTGGTCCATCGCCTGCATGGCGAAGTTGAAGGTCATGAATTCGACGATCGGTCGCAGGCCGTTCAGCGCCGCGCCGACCGACATGCCGGTGAAGCCATGCTCGGTGATCGGCGTGTCGATAATGCGCTTGGGGCCGAACTCGTCGAGCAAGCCCTGGCTGATCTTGTAGGCGCCCTGGTATTGCGCGACCTCCTCGCCGATCAGGAAGACGCGCTCGTCGCGGCGCAGTTCCAACGCCATGGCATCACGCAGGGCCTCGCGCACGGTGACGGGCTTCGTCGGACCCCAGTCCTTTTCCGGCGCGGGGCTGGCGGTTTCCACCGCTTCCTTGCGCTGGCCCTCGGCCGCCTGTTTGGCGATGGAGCGCATGTCCTCGGCCTCGGCCGCGACCTTGGGCATCGGCGCTGCTTCGCGTTTCGGCGATGGCTCGCGCTGCGCCGCGGGCGCCTCTTCGCGGCGCGGTGGGGACGCCGGGGCGGCGGAGGTGTCCTCGCCGTTGCCGGCCAGCACCGCGATCGGCGTGTTCACCGCGATGCCTTCGGTGCCCTCATCGACCAGGATCTCCGTCAGCTTGCCTTCGTCCACCGCTTCGACTTCCATCGTCGCCTTGTCGGTTTCGATCTCGGCGATGACGTCGCCGGCGTGCACGTCGTCGCCAACGTTCTTCAGCCATTTCGCGAGCTTGCCCTCGGTCATGGTGGGCGACAGCGCGGGCATCAGAATCTGCGTGCTCATCGGTCAGCCCTCCAGCAGCACGTCGGTGTACAGTTCGGAGGGATCCGGCTCCGGACTTTGCTGCGCGAAGGCGGCGGCTTCCTGGATCGTGGCGCGGACCTCGTCCTCGATCTGCTTCAGCTCGTCCGCCGCCACGCCCATCGCCTCCAGATTCTGCCGCGCGCTTTCGATGCAGTCATGGTGCTCGCGCATCTCCTGCACTTCCTCGCGCGTCCGGTAGCGCGCCGGATCGGACATCGAGTGGCCGCGATAGCGATACGTGTTCATTTCCAAGAGATAGGGGCCGTTGCCGGCGCGGCAATGTGCCACCGCCTCACGGGCGGCGTCGCGCACGGCGAGCACGTCCATGCCGTCCGCCTGCTTGCCGGGAATGCCCCAGGGCGCGCCGTTCTTCGCCAAATCGTGCGACGCGGATGCGCGGTCGATCGAGGTGCCCATGCCGTAGCGGTTGTTCTCGATCACGTACACGACAGGCAGTTTCATCAGCGCCGCCAGGTTGAAGCTTTCATAGACCTGGCCCTGACTGGACGCGCCCTCGCCGAAATAGGTGATGCTCACGCGATCGTTGCCCCGATACCAGTTGCTGAACGCGAGGCCGGTGCCAAGGCTCACCTGTGCGCCGACGATGCCGTGCCCGCCGAAGAAGTTCTTCTCCTTGCTGAACATGTGCATCGAGCCGCCCTTGCCGTGCGAATAGCCGTCGCGCCGGCCGGTCAGCTCCGCCATCACGCCCTTGGGGTCCATGCCGGTCGCCAGCATGTGGCCGTGGTCGCGATAGGAGGTGATGACCTCGTCGCCATTGTCGATCGCCATCTGCATGCCGACGACCACGGCTTCCTGGCCGATATAAAGGTGGCAGAAGCCACCGATCAGGCCCATGCCATAGAGCTGGCCGGCGCGTTCCTCGAAGCGGCGGATCAGCAGCATCGTGCGGAATGCCTGGAGCAGGGGAGTGCGGTCGTCGGAGGTGGTGTCCTGCTTGCCGCGCTTGGTTGGTTGCTGTGCTGCCGCCCGCGCCATTGCTTGCTCCTCTCCCCTGGTGGGGTATGTGGCTGATCCCTTTGGTGCGAGACGTAGCGGCGGCGGAGAATGCGGACAAGGACGGCACGGTCGGGGCAGAATGCTGCGGCGCAGCGGAATTTGGGCCGGCTTGCGGCCTATGTGGACGCGCTTTTCAGTTGTTTCCCCAACCGCCACATCAGCTTGTACCTTGTTTCATCCCAAGCATCGATTGCGCAGGGACCTTTCGGGAAGGCGCGCGGTGCGCCAAACCCACCTTCCGTGATATATCCGCGACTGGCGGCACCTGATGTCGCTGTCACGGCAGAAGCCGTGGACCTTGGCCGACTACCTCGCTTTGGACGCCGACCAGCCGCTAGGCTACGAACTGGTGGATGGCGAGGTCTAGGCCATGCCCGGTGGGATCGGGGCCCGGGACGTCATTTCGCCCAACCTGCGCATGAGCCTCAATCCGAGGCTGGCAGGCACGGGCTGCCGCGCGCATGGTTCCGATTTGAAGGTCGACACCGCCACAGGGAAGGCGCGCGACCCGGATGCGCACATCGATTGCGGACGCTTTCACGGGCCCGCATTGACCGCGACCAATCCCGTCACCGTGTTCGAACTACTGTCCAAGAGCACGGCCAGGTTCGACCGGAATCTGAAGCTGCGGAATTATGCCGCCACGCCCAGCATTCTCGACTACGTGCTGATCGCCCGGGATGAGGCGCATGCGCGGGTTGACGCGCGCGAGCCGGATGCCACGTTCGATTCATGAACCGTCGCGATTGTTCGCGGCCTGGACGCCGCCATCGAGCTTCCGGAGACCGACGTTTCCCCGCCAATGACCGAGGTCCATCGGGACATCGAATTCGTTGCCGAAAAGCGATCCACCGACCGACCACGAAAGGCTTCGGAGAACGCTTGCAAGCCTGCTCCTGGTGCTCCGCTGGTGCGCCGCATCTGGCTGTTGGTGCCCAGGCAAGAGTGACCATTGCGAGCGCGGCGAAGCAATCTCCCGCGAGTGAGGTGCGTAAATCTCCAGGAGATCGTTTCGCTACGCTCGCAATGACAGGTAGCACCGACAGGTCACACACCCACTGCCGCCCCACTGTTGCCCCACTGCCACCCAACCGCCACCCCTGCCAGCTTCCACCCCCCGCGTCCGCTCCTCTACCATGGGGAAACGCACGGAGTCGCACCCATGGCGATCGTCATCACGGTGGCCCAGCAGAAGGGGGGCACCGGCAAGACCACGCTCGCGGCCAACCTCGCCGCCGGGCTCGCGCCCACCGCCCGCGTCGCCTTGCTCGACATCGATCCGCAACGCAGCCTGACGCGCTGGCACGCCATCCGCGCCGCGCGCGACCCGCAGGCCCCGCCGCTGACCTTCTCCGACGTCTCCGGCTGGCGCCTGTCCGCCGAGCTGGACCGCCTGAAGCGCAGCCACGACGTGGTGCTGATCGACTCCCCGCCGCAGATCGACACCGACGCCCGCCTGGCGATCCGCGGCGCCAACTTGGTGCTGATCCCGGTGCAACCCAGCCCGCCCGACGTCTGGGCCGCCGAGGGCACGCTCGCGCTCGCCGCCGCGGAAAAGCGCGAGGCGCGGGTGCTGCTGAACCGCGTGCCGTCCGCCGCGCGCCTGGTCGAGACGGTGAAGACCGACCTCGCCTCCCGCAAACTGCCGCTGCTGCGGGCGGCGATCGGCAACCGCACCGGCTTTGCCACCGCGTTCGCCGCCGGGCTGGGCGTGACCGAGGCCGCCCCCCGCTCCAGCGCCGCCGCCGAGTTGCGTGCCTTGCTCGACGAACTCCGGGAGATCACCGAATGAGCATCTGGTCCTGGCTGCTGGCGCTGCACATCCTGTGCGCGGTGATCTGGGTCGGCGGCATGTTCTTCGCCTACGTCGTGCTGCGCCCGAGCCTGTCGGTGCTGGAACCGCCGCAGCGCCTGCTGCTCCACACCCAGGTGTTCCGCCGCTTCTTCCTGGTGGTGTGGCACGTCATGCCGCTGCTGTTGCTCTCCGGCTTCATCCTGCTGTTCGGCTTCTTCGGGGGGATGGCCAATGTGCCGTGGAACGTCCAGGCGATGATGGGCATCGGCATCGTGATGGCGATCCTCTTCATGGTGTTGGTGTTCGGGCCGTACGCGCGGTTCCGCCGCACCACGGACCGCGCGCGGATGGTGGCCAACCTCGATAGCGTCCGGAAGCTGATCGGGGTGAATTTGATATTGGGGTTGGTCACGGTGGTGATCGCGGCGCTGAGTCAGTTGTGAGACCGGGTGCGGTCGGGCCCGGGTGCCGCCGGGACCTCATTTCTCGGGCATGACCGGACTTGGTCCCCGCCACGCCAACATCAACCGATACGAGGTCCGGCCAGCGTGCGGAACGTGATGGAATAACGCTGGCGATTCAGCGGCGGAATGCTGTGCTGCCAGATCGTTCGCGACGGTCCCGATAACAAATAAGCGGATCGCGGCTCGACCGTCAGCGATGCGCGTTGCCAAGTCTCGCCGGATCGGCGGCGGAAACGCAAGGTGCAGGGCGCGAGCAGTGAAACCCCTACTACTTCGCCGAACTCGGCCTTGTCGCGGTGCCAGCCGATGCCGGCGCCGGGCCGGTATTCGTTGATCAATACCTGCTCAAAGGCCTCTGCGGCTTGCCCGAATGCGCATGCAATCTTTTGGCGAAGCAGCGCAAGAAAGCCGGGTATGGGCGCCGCGTCCACCACCTCGCGATGGCCGTAATCGTAGCGATAGCCAAAGCTCACGACCTGCCGATTGGCCTGATACCCATGGAAGTCGAATGGCTTGAATGGAAGGGATCTGAGTTCGTGTGCGAGTGCTTCCTCCTCCCCAGCGGTCAGCAGATCGGTCTGGTATCGGAATCCATCCGGCAGACGGCGCGGAGCATTGAATAGTTCCCCTTGAGAGGTGACCGAAGACGGTGGGACCTTGCGGCGGAGACTGGTGCTCGTCATCCCAGTCAAATAGGTGCACAGCCGGGTTCGATAAATCCCGACCCCAGCCCACGGCCGCCAGTGTTGTGATCCTGACGGTTTGATGCGGTGGGCGAAGTTTTGATTGCCTTCAGGCAACGATTGCCAACCGGGTCTTTCGCGGCAGGTCGCTGCGCTCGCCCGCGGGGCGGCACCACCGGCTTCCCGACCGGCCGCGGCGGGCCTACCAGTCGGCCAGACGCGGCCCCAATTTTCTGCACGGACGATCGACAGGGAGACCAAACCGATGGCGCGCGTGTTCATCACCGGTTCCGCCGACGGCCTGGGCCTTCTCGCCGCGCGCCAGCTCGCGGCCGCCGGGCACCAGGTCATGCTGCACACCCGCAACGCCGCTCGCGCCGACGACGCGCGGCGTGCCCTGCCTCAGGCCGCTGCGGTCGCGGTCGGCGACGTAGCGGAGATCGCCGCGACGCGGCGCGTGGCCGAGCAAGTGAACGCCTGGGGGCGCTGCGACGCGGTGATCCACAACGTCGCCGTCGGCTCGCGCGAGCCGCGCAGCGAGACCGCCGACGGCTTGTCGCGCCTGTTCGCGGTGAACGTGCTGGCGCCCTATGTGCTGACCGCGCTGATCGCCCGGCCGGACCGGCTGGTGTTCCTGAGTTCCGGCATGCACTCCAGCGGCAAACCGGGGCTGGACGATCCGCAATGGACGCGGCGGCGCTGGAACGGGTCGCAGGCCTATTCCGACAGCAAGTTGCTCGACGCGATGCTGGCCTTCGCGGTGGCGCGGCTATGGCCGGAAGTGCGGTCGAATGCGGTGACACCGGGCTGGGTGCCAACCCGGATGGGCGGGCGCGGCGCGCCGGACGATCTGGAGCAGGGTGCTGCGACGCAGGTGTGGCTGGCGGTGAGCGACGATCCCTCGGCGCTGGTCAGCGGGCAGTATTTCTATCACCGGCAGAGGCGCGATGCGCACCCGGCGGCACGCGAGGCCGCTCGGCAGGACGCGCTGCTGGCGTATTGCGCCGGGATGACGGGGGTGACGGTGGGGTAACGGATGCCCTGGCACCACGGAGGATCAGGCGGTCGGCGCAGTTGCAGCCGGCGCCAGCGCGACCGCGGCCTCCGTCGTCAGCAGCAGGAAGGTGAAGCTCTCCTGCAAATAGAGGCGCACGGTCGCATCGCCATGGCCCAGATAGCCGATCGAGATATCCTGTCCGACGTGCATGTCGAAATCGCCGCCGCGGGCGGTCAGCACGAAAGCGCCGTCGATCGCCGGCGCCCAGACGATCTCGGTTTCGACGAAGCGCTTGATGTGCTGCAGCACCGGGTAGCCGCTGTCGCTCGCCTCGGCGAGGGCGGTGTAAGGGCCGGCGCCCAGCACCACCGAATACGGACCGTTGACGCCGACCAGCCGCAACTGGCTCAGCGCATGCGCGATGGCCTCGGGATAATCGCGCACGTCGCCCGGCAGCGTCATGATCGGATTGCTGTTGCCCTGGCGGATGCCGATGATGCCGCCCGCTTTATAGCCATCGAAGATCGCGCGGTCCTCGGCGAAGGCGATCTTCCTGGCCGCGTCCTTGACCGGCTGCCAGTCTGAATCGTTGGCACCGCGCTCGACGTCATCGATCTGCTGGCGATCCAGTTCGAACGGCACGCGCAGTTCGACCAGCGCCTTCACCTCGCGCTGGCGTGCGATGATCCCGTCGTCCGGCGCGGCGATCGGACGCAGATGGCCGGTGCCGACGGCCGACAGCGCGACCCCATCCGGAGCGGCCAGGTCCACCACGCGCCGGGCTGCGAGGTAGCGCTTCAGCGTACGCGTGGTTTCCTCTTCGATCTGCGCCCAGGCGGCATCAGAGATCGGCGCAAGCTCGCGGTGCAGGTTGTTCATTATTGGGGGGTTCCTTTGAGAGTGCCGATGCCAAGCGAACCGTTCCGCACCGGCGCGGCAGGCGGCGCCGATTGGTCTGCGCCCATGCCGGCGGGGCGCGGTGCCGGAGTTGCATCGGGAGTTGCATCGGGGGCGACGCCCTGAAGAAAGCTTGTTGCGGGTACGAAGAACAATGTACCGGTGATCGGGTGGCTGAAATCGAGCAACCGATCGTAATTGCCCGGTGGCCGGCCGATGAACATGTTCTCCAGCATTTGCTCGATGGTCCGCGGCGATCGGCTGTAACCAATGAAATATGTGCCGAATTCCCCGCGTCCCGGCTGACCGAACGGCATGTTGACACGCAGGATCTTTATCTCCCGGCCGTCCTCGACGATGGTGGTCAGCGCGTTGTGCGCGGCGGTCGGCTTGATCGCGGCGTCGAGGTCGTCGTTTCCCAGCTTGGTGCGGCCGATGATGCGCTCTTGCGCCTCCGTAGTGAGGCCGTTCCAGCCGGCCAGATCGTGCAGGTATTTCTGCACGATCACGTAGCTCCCGCCGGCGAAATCGGGGTCCTCGCCGCCGATGAGCGCGGCGTCGATCGCCTCCTGGTCCTCCGGGTTTTCCGTGCCATCGACGAAGCCGAGCAGATCCCGGCGGTCGAAATATTGAAACCCCTGCACCTCGTCGGCGATGGCAATGGCGCCGCCGAGCGTGGTCATGATCGAAGCTGCCAGCTCGAAGCACAGATCGAGCCGTTCGGCGCGGATATGGAACAGTACGTCGCCCGGCGTGGCGACGGCGTGGCGTGCCGGCACGCGGATCTCGCGAAACGGATGCAGCTCGGCCGGGCGCGGCGGCCCGAACAGCCGGTCCCAGGCATCGGAGCCGAACCCAACCACGCAGGACAGGGCGCCGTCCGGCTCGCGAAACCCGATCGGGCGGACGATCGCGCCGATGTCGCTGACCAGCGCCCGCACGGCGATAGCGGCAGCCGGGTCAGGATCGATCGTCACGACGAGGAAGATTGCGGCCCGGGTCAGCCTGCCTGTAACCGCTTGCGGCACGGCCGCAGGCTTGTCCGCCGCTTCTTGTCCACTGCTTGCTGCATGTCTCACCGGGAAATCCGCAAGGAAGCTCTGGGGCCGGGTGGCGTACGAACGGCTCCGGCCGATCTGACTGTCAGACCGGGCGGGCGACCTTGTTGCCACAGGTAACAGTTTTTGTAGCGGAAACCGGCCAGCCCCTCAAGCCGCCGGGACGGCGCGCGCGCTCCGCCGGTGCCGGATGGCGGCCATTTGTTCGATGCCGGGACACAGTCCGCCACGCGTCGAAAACCTCCGTGTGGGTACCCGGTTCGGGCAAGCAGCAGGTCGCCACCCTCGACACGGTAGTGCAACAGCCGGTCCGATGTGCGGGTCGCGGAAGCCTTGCCGGTCGCCCTTGAGAGCATGATCCCTTGAGAGGATGATCCCAGTACGCAGTCCGCAGCGGTTGATGGCGCGGGAAGGTGCCGTCGTTGGTGGGTGTAACCAGCACTGCGGCCGAACCCAATTTGTTCGCAAGCGGAGGAGCCGCGGGCTAAAGGTCGCGGGCTGGCCAGGCGCCCAGACGCTGATGCAACAAGGCTTGTCATCGGACACGCAGCACCGCAGCCAGGACGATCGATGCCTCGAGCTGATGCGCGCGGTCGGTGTCTGTCGTCAGCCGATAAGCGCGAGCGAGGTCCCTTGATCCGTCAGCAGCAACGTCAGGCGTGTGCGGAGAATCCGTACTGGCTTCCGTGGTCCTCGGAGAACCGCAGGATGCGCTCGTCGTACGTGACCAGGGGGCACGCCAGCTCGATAGCGGTGGCGATCAACAGCCGGTCGCCAGGGTCACGATGCTCCAGGGGGTGCAACTGATACGCTCCCGCCGCGGCGTGGAGGCTCAATGGAACAGCCCTGATCCCGGGGCGATCGATGAAGCGTTCCAGCCACCGATCCACCGCGAGATCGAGACGGATTCTCCCCATATCGACCAGCAGCGCGATCTCCCACGCCGTGACTGCGCTGATCAGGATAGCGCCCCCGACCTGCCAGTGTTGGTCGATCAGCCCGCTTGTCGCCGGACGCAACCGGTCGCTCCCGCTGTCGAGCCACAGCGCGATGTGCGTATCGAGCAGAAGCGCGTCGGTCACCGCTCGATTTCCTGGCCGGAGCCAGCGTCGGTCGGGTCCGCCAGAACCGGCGCGGTCAGATCGACGTCGTCCCGCACGCGAAGCGAGCCGGGATGGGCGCCGAACAACCGGCCGGACCGCGCGTCCTGCTCCAGCAGGCGCCGCACGGCCAGGGCGACGACTTCGGTCTTGTTGCCGCCGGTGAGGCGGTTGGCGGCCGTCTCGATGAGCGCGACCACATCAGGACGATTGAGGGTGACGACTGTTGGCATGGCGCGCCCTGTTCATTATCTCCTTAATTGTATACGCACGACTAATCCACTTCAACCATACCCCCACCACACCCCCCTACACCCCCCAGGCGGCGGTTGCCCGGACTCCGCCCCGCCCGCTATACCCACCCGGCGACCATCGGAACACAGCATGAACGATCTGTTCGGCACCACTCCGCCAGGCAAGCGCCCCAAGCCCGCAGCCAACCAACCCCAGGCCACCGACTACTCCGCCAAGGACATCGAGGTCCTGGAAGGCCTGGAGCCCGTCCGCCGCCGCCCCGGAATGTATGTCGGCGGCACCGATGAGACCGCGCTCCACCACCTCGCCGCCGAGACCCTCGACAACGCCATGGACGAGGCCGTCGCCGGCCACGCCAGCTTCATCGAGGTCGCGCTGGAGCCCAACAACACCCTGACGGTCCACGACAACGGCCGCGGTATCCCGATCGATCCGCACCCCAAGTTCAAGCACCTGAGCGCGCTGGAGGTCATCATGACCACGCTGCACTCGGGGGGAAAATTCGGAGGGAAAGCGTATCAGACCTCGGGCGGGCTGCACGGCGTCGGCGCTTCCGTGGTGAACGCGCTGTCCGAGACGATGCAGGTGGAGGTCGCCCGCGACCGCACCCTGTGGAAGCAGAGCTACGCCCGCGGCAAGCCGACGACGAAGCTGGTCAACGCCGGCCCGGTGCACAACCGCCGCGGCACCACAATCCGCTTCAAGCCGGACCCGCAAGTGTTCGGTGCCGCCGAGTTTTCCCCCGCCCGCCTCTACCGCCTCTGCCGCTCCAAGGCCTACCTGTTCCGCGGGGTGGAAATCCGCTGGACCTGCGATCCGGCGCTGCTGAAGGGCACCAAGGACGACACCCCGGCCGAGGCGGTCCTGCACTTCCCCGGCGGCCTGCGGGACAGCCTGGAAGCCGATATCGGCGAGAGCCCTCGCGTGCTGCCGCAACCCTGGGCCGGCGAGGCGGATTTCCCGCCCCTCGCAAGTGGCGATCCGGCCGGCAAGCTGGAATGGGCCGTCGCCTGGCTGGATGGCGAGGACGGCTTCCTGCACACCTACTGCAACACGGTGCCCACCCCCCTCGGCGGCACACACGAAACCGGCCTGCGCGCCGCCCTGCTGAAGGGCATCCGCGCCTGGGGCGAGCACCGTGGCAACCGCCGCGCCGCCCAGATCACCGCCGAAGACCTGCTGACGCCGACGGCCGCCAAGCTCTCGGTCTTCCTGCGCGAACCGCAGTTCCAGGGCCAGACCAAGGAAAAGCTGACCAGCCCGGAGGCGTCCCGCCTGGTGGAAACCGCCCTGCGCGACCGTTTCGACCACTACCTGGCCGGCGACCCCGGCTCCGCCGAAAACCTGCTCGCCTACGTCATCGAGCGGGCGGAAGAACGAATTCGCCGCAAGGAGAGCAAGGACACCGCCCGCAAGTCTCCAACGCGGAGACTGCGCCTGCCCGGCAAGCTGACCGACTGCACGCGGGAAAACACCGCGGAGACGGAAATCTTCCTGGTGGAGGGCGACAGTGCCGGCGGCTCGGCCAAGCAGGCACGCAACCGGGAGACCCAGGCGATCTTGCCGCTACGGGGGAAAATCCTGAACGTCGCCAGCGCTTCGGTGGACAAGCTGCGCGCCAACCAGGAGCTGAAGGACCTGATCGAGGCCCTGGGCTGTGGCGTCGGCGACCGCTTCGACCGAGGCAAGCTGCGCTACGGCCGGGTCATCATCATGACCGACGCGGACGTTGATGGCGCCCACATCGCGTCCCTGCTGATGACGTTCTTCTATCGCGAACTGCCGGAGTTGGTCCGCCACGGCCACGTTTACCTGGCACAGCCGCCGCTGTATCGCCTGACCCAGGGCGGCAAATCCGTCTACGCGATGGATGACGCCGACCGCGAACGCAAGACGAAGTCGGAGTTCAAGCCGAACGCCAAGGTGGAAGTCAGCCGCTTCAAGGGCCTGGGCGAGATGCCGCCCTCGCAGTTGAAGGAGACCACGATGGACCCGGCGAAGCGGACGCTGCTGAAGGTGGTGGCGCTGCCCGAGGAACGGGCGGCGACATCGGACCTGGTCGAAAGCCTGATGGGGCGGCGGCCGGAACTGCGGTTCGCGTTCATCCAGGAACGGGCGAGGACGGTCGAGGAGCTGGACGTCTGACGAACACCCCGTTGGCCATCAGGGGATTTCCTTGCAACAAGTTGACAGCAGTTCCAGCGCCTGAAGATTGATCAAACGAACAGCTCCTCGCCTCCATGCTCCCCCACGCAGTCAGCGTGGCGCTTTTTCCTGCGGAGGGTCGCAGTGATAGCCGTTCGGGATCGGATGGCATCCTCCAATGGAACCGTCCGACAGCGCCTGCGACGATGTCGGTCGCGGCACCGCCTGCGATAAGTTAGGCAAATTCGACAGCACGATGACCTCGGGGGTGATGGGAGCCTCGCTCTCGACCAATGGACCTTCCGTGCTGGCGAACGGGAAATCCGGCCAAACCAGACCCGGAGCGACATATCCCAATCCAGCGTGACGACGGAACCGGAGATTGGCTCGGTTAACAGTATTGCGAAGGATCGCCTCTCTAGTGAGAAATGGCGCTCTGCGCACAATTATCGAACGGGTTGCTCGAAATCCCGTCGCAGCAGAACTACCGCCGCCGCCCCGTGCCAAAGCAGATCCTATTTCACTTGTTGCCGAGAGAAATAGAATGCTGATCACCAGCGAACCGAGCATGCGCCCGTTCATAGCACACTTCCCCATAGGTCACCCAAATCCGCGCAGGCGGGTACGATAGGTACCGATTGCAGCGGCTGGAAAATCTCAATTCACGGCTTGATGCATTGACGATTTGCCTGTGCCCTGCTCATGTCAATTCACCGTTTAGTGGATCACCTTCCTTCGACTTATGTCGTGCGGGGTAAGACTTTTGGCATCATTCCTCTGGCGTGTGCTTTCCCCACAGACGTAACGCATGATGGGTTCTTCCGACGCCGGGCGGGGGCGGTGTAGCGGGGCGAAGCTGGCTGGCTCACAACTGCAGTCGTAAGCCGGTTTGCAATCCGGATCGCTCGCTATGCCGGGGAAATCCGCCATTTTTCGCGGCAGTCGCAGGAGAGGCAAAGCCCGTAAACCTCGGCGCCGGCCAGGTTCGTCGCCTCGACGGAACAGGCTGGTCTGGCGAGGAGCATTCACCACGGGTGTCATCGCGTGCCCGACCGGCGTCCTATCGCCAGGTCCTCAGCCGTTCGGCCGCTTCTCGCATATCGGCTTCTGGGCCGCAGTATGAAAAGCGGACGAAGCGGCTTCCTCGTGCGTGGTCGAAATCAACTCCTGGGGTTGCCGCAACGCCCAACTCCGCCAGCATCCGATTACAGAACGCGACGCTATCGTTGCTACGGTCGGCGATGTCGGCAAACAAATAGAATGCCCCCTGAGCGGGCGAAAGGCGGGTAAAGCCCGCTTCTGGCAGGGCCCGCAACAAGTAGTCACGAGACCGCCGGTACCGGGCCACGTTCGCCTGCAACTCCTGGTGGCAGTCGAATGCGGCTTCGGCGGCAATCTGAGAAATGTGCGGGGCGCTGATGAACAAATTTTGGGCCAGACGCTCCACCGGGCGTACCAGATCGCCAGGAAGGATCATCCAGCCGACGCGCCATCCGGTCATAGAAAAATACTTGGAAAAGCTGCCGATTACGATAGCGTTGGAGTTAACGGCGGTCGCTGTAGCAATCTGCCCCCCGTTCTCCGGGCGTCGTTCATCTGGGAACTGCTTCGAGAAACTGTTTACCGCCACAGCACCGCTGCTGAACGCCGCGGCGGTTGCGATGGCGCTCTCGTAGTGCAGGCCGTGGTAGATCTCGTCGCTGATCAGTCGCACGCCGTGCGCGCCGCACCAGTCGGCGATGGCAGCCAGCTCCTCCGGGTGCAGCATGGTGCCGGCGGGGTTGGACGGGCTGGCAACGATCAGCCCGTCGGGCGGCGGGGACAGCGGCTCGAGCAACGCCACGCTCGGTTGGAAGCGTGTCTCCGGGCCGGCCTCCAGAATCACCGGCTGCATGCCCAGCGCGGTGAGGATGTTGACGTAGGGCGGGTAGAACGGCGCGGCCAATGCCACGCGATCGCCGGGATCGAACGCGGCCAGAAACGCCAGTGGGAATGCGCCGGACGCCCCCACCGTCACAGCAACCCGCTCCAGCGGCACGTCCAGCCCGTACCAGTCGCGGTAGTGTGCCACGATGCATTGGCGCAGGGACCTGCGGCCAAATGCCTCAGTATAGCCCAGCGAATCGCCCGATCGCAGCGCGGCGGCCGCGGCTTCCAATGCGCCGGCGGGTGCGCCGGTGCCCGGCTGGCCCACTTCCATGCGGATGACGTGCGCTGCGCCCGGCGGCAGCGCCGCGGCGCGGGCATTCGCCGCCGCGATCACGTCCATCACCATGAAGGGCGGAGCGCCCGCGCCTCGGCCGATCTTCAGTGGCATGACACGAACCATGACCCGAATAGCGTCACGAGGCTCAGCTGCCTCCGACCGCCAGCCCGGCCCCGCGTGGATCGGTGGCCCAGCGGCAGGTTTGCTCCTCGCCGGGGAGGTAGCCGGCGCAGCCGATTACGTTGGCCCGCCCGGGATCGGGCACCTCCGCGCGCATCGCGGCACCGGTGGCCAGCGTGTTCGCCATGCCCACCGCCACGGCCAGCGGCGCCCCAGCCTGTCCGGACCCGCCGACCTCGGCACGGAACACGTGCAGGTTTGCGTTCCATGCCAATGCAGCCGCGTAGAGTGGTGGCGGCACGCTGGCCGGCGAGGCCGCCAGCAGGAAGCCCAGCCCGGGAACGATACGGCCGGTTCCGAAGAGATTGCCGAGGCTCGCGGTGCAGATCACCGCATTGCCGTCGCGGTCCAGCGCCGCCCAGGTGGTGGAAGCCGGCAGCGGCGGCAGGCCCGCGTCCGGCAGGCTGACGGTCTTCAGCAGCGCCTCCGCCGTCAGGCCGCCCTGCCGCCAGCGCGCCGCCACGGCCAACGAACGGGCCGCGGCCTGGCTTATGTCTCGGGGGTTCTGTCGCAACGTCTCGAAGGCGGCGGCAGCGGCCAGACCGCCATCCGCCGGCGGCGGCAGGAACGCCACCTTCTCGCTGTGCCATGGCTCGATCAGCGCGTCGGCCAACGTCGGCAACGCGCCGCGAAGGTCGTCGAAGCTCATCGGGCCACCCACCAGCGCCGATTCCTGCGCCAGGCGGCGTGCCAGCGTACCCTGATAAAGGTCCCCCACACCGGCCACGCGCAACTGGGTCAACGTCGCCGCCAGGTCCAGCTGCACCAGCGGGTCGCCCTCCTTCAGCACCACGCCGATTGCGGCTGAAAATGGCGCTTGCTCCAGGATCGGCCATCAACGGGCCCGACACCACCGACAGGTCGTTTGACAGCGCGCGCGACACGGTGATGCCGAAGCGCGCCATACGCTCGGCCGGCACGATCAGGCTCTCGAATGGCCGACGGCCATAGCGGGCATGCAGCAGGAACATTCCGCGCGCCAGCATCGGCAGCGCAGCAGGCCGATCGGCGTTCGCGCCTTCCTGAACCGGCGGACGCGGCACGAACATGATCGCTTCCGGCACGCCGCTGTTCACCGACTTGGTGGGCGGCGAATACGCGAGGCAAGCACCACCGGCGCCCAGGCTGGCACGCGAGGGCAGCGTTACCGCCAGTGTCATCCCCATCGCCACGGCGGCATCGGCCGCGTCGCCGCCGAGCGACAGCGCGTCCCGCCCGATCAGCGTCGCCCGCGGCTCGTCCGCCACCACGCCGCCGAGGAATCCCTGCACGTGGCCCGGTTGCCCCACGGGCGGGGCCGAATTGCCAAACGGGTTCAAGCTCGGCAATGACCCGCACGACGCGTTGAGCAAGGTCAGTCCCGACAGCACGGTGGCGCGCCAAGCGGTTACGATCGCGCGCATGCCCCGCGCCGGTACCACGCCATTGCTCCGCAAGTTTACCGATCCTTGTTCCGCGCGGCCGGCCGTGCCCCGGCTGGTCCGCTTCGTGCTGGTAGGGGACCGTGCCATAAACAGGTTCTCCACCACCGGCAACTGCCGGAACCTCCGTCCCAGAGGATTGCCCATGCCCCGCGTGCTTCGTGCTTGCCTGCTGTTGCTCGCCTTCGGCTGCCTGCCAGCCTTGCCCAGCGCGGCGGCGGACCAGTTCACGCCGGCACAGCGCGCCGAAATCGTCGCCATCGTGCGCCAGGCGCTGAAGCAGGATCCGTCGATTCTGCGCGACGCGGTCGGCGCGTTGCAGGCCGAGGACAGCGCCCATGCCGCGGCCGAGTCGCAGGCGGCGCTGGTGGCGCATCACGACATGCTGGTGACAACGGCCGACCCGGTCGCGGGCAATCCGCGGGGCACTGTCACCATCGTCGAATTCTTCGATACCCGCTGCCCCTATTGCCGGCGCATGGAGCCGGCAATGGCGAAGCTGCTGCGGCAGGATCACGACGTGAAGCTGGTTTACAAGGACCTGCCGATCCTCGGGCCGGCCAGCATGCTCGGGTCGAAGGCGTTGCTGGCGGCGCAGCAGCAGGGAGCGTACGACAAGCTGCGCGAGGCGGTGATGCAGATGCCGCCCGACACCACGCCGCCGATGATCCAGGCGGCGGCGGAGAAACTCGGTCTCGACTGGCCGAAGCTGCAGCACGACATGGACGCGCCGGCGGTCCAACGCCAGATCGACGCCAACCTGAAGCTGGCGCAGGCGCTGGACATCGAGGGTACTCCGGTGTTGGTGATCGGCCAGCAAATCGTGCCGGGGGCGCTGGACCTTGCCGAGCTGCAGAAGGCGGTCGCCGCTGCGCGGAAGACGACTGAGCAATAGGAGTGGCCCCAGAGATCCCCCCAGAGATGCCGCACCGTTTGCAACACTCGCCCGGCCGCTTGCTCGCCAAGCCGCTGCCGTTGGCTGGTTCTGATTTCTCACAAAGGAAGCTGATTCAAGCTTCACAAAGGGAAGCGTGCTGATCCACCTGCCCCGGCATTGACAAATGGGTCTTCGGGTTGTGCCTAGTACAGCGTTTCCATGAAACCGACTCCTATCGGTTGGGCCACTGCAGTCGCCGGGCCGCCGTCGGATGGCCCCGATAGGAGTCGTTGCATAGAAACGCTGTACTAGTGCCGGGAGTCGCACATGCTGCGGAGATAGGCTTGGCGTGCTGTGCGGGGTGCGATCTTGCGGGCAGGAAGGATGGCGTGCGACACGACCGCGTCTCCGTGCGGGTCGTTTTGCTGCAAGCTTTTAACACGGAGAACCACGAAGCGGCTCGAACGACGATTCGCCGCAAGCCGTCCTTCAGTAGTCGGGCATCGAAATTGAACAGCGGACCGAGGCGCAGGCCGCTGATGCGGAGGCGGGTCAGGACCTGAGCATCGGGCGCCGGCACGATGTTCGCCACGGCTTTGATTTCAACGATCAGTTGCCGATCCCCGAGAATATCCGCGCGAAACCCTTCGTCGAATTGGACCCCTTTGCAGGTCACCTGGTGCGCTGGCTCATGATACAGGCAGCCTTCGTAGACGGAATCCGGCATGCCCAGACCTGTCATCCGATGCACTTCTGTGGCCAGCCTGATGATTCGGTCGGTCAATTTGCGCGTAGACAGCGTTCAGCCGTCCCTCCATGCCCGTCCGTGGTCTCCCTTCGTGCCCTCCGCCTTAAATGCTCATTGTCACAGAATCTGAACCTTGTGGGCCATCCGGCGAGGCCCTGCGCTCGACCAGCGCGGGCCGGCGGCAGAGTGGATGGCGCAGCGAGCTTGTGCGCTTCCCATGACGCGCCGCTGGCATTGCTCGACCTGAGGCCGCAGCGGGCGGACGCACCTGTGGCGGCACCGCTTGCGCTCCCGGTGCCACCTCGCCCCGAAGGAATTTACGCGCGATGAACTGATTGCAATCAAGAAGATTGATGCATTTCCGGATGTGATGTGTTAGGAACCGGTCCTATGTCGCGCTTCCGGCCCATTTCACGCCGCATGTTGCTGGGCCGCCTCGGCTCCGGCACCGGCGTGGTTGGCACCTTCCTGCTCCCCGCCTGGATGCACGGCGCCATGGCCGCCAGCGTGGGGGATCATCACCCCAATCCGCATCGTCCACACCGACCTGCCCCGGCCAACTCCCTGCCGCTGGTGATGCTGGACCCCGGCCATGGCGGCAAGGACCCGGGCGCCATCGGCATCTCCGGCACCTATGAGAAGCACGTCTCGCTCAGCACCGCGCTCGAGCTGCGGCGCCTGCTGGAATCGAGCGGGCAATACCGCGTCGCCCTGACCCGGGCGCGCGACGTCTTCATCCCGCTCGAGCAACGCGTCGCCATCGCGCAGGACCACGGCGCTGCCCTGTTCGTTTCCATGCACGCCGACGCGCTGGCGGACCACGCGGTGCACGGCGCCAGCATCTATACGCTGTCCACCACCGCCTCCGACGCGCAGACCGCCGCACTGGCGGCGAGCGAGAACAGTGCGGACCGGTACGGCGGGCTGCCGATTCCGGAGGTGTCTCCGGAGGTGGCCCGCATCCTGGCCAGCCTGGTGCGGCGCGAGACGCGGGTCGGCTCGGCTCGGTTCGCGCGCGACCTTGTGGGATCGCTGGACCAGGACGTGCCGATGCTGTCGAATCCGGACCGCCATGCCGGGTTCGTGGTGTTGAAGTCGGCGGACATTCCCAGCGTGCTGGTGGAAATGGGCTTCATGTCCAACCCGCGCGACGAGGCGGAGCTGCGCCGTCCCACCCACCGCAAGCTGATCGCGGTGGCGATGAAACGCGCGGTAGATGCGTTCTTTGCCGCGCGGCTGCACATGGCGGCGGGATAGGAAGCCGCGGCGGGACAGGACGGCGCGGCGGCGGTGGGGCGAGCAGCCGCGCCGTCAAATATCGCCAACAGCTTCAGGCCGTCGCAGCAGGTATATAGACCCAGCCATCGTGCGTTGCCTGGCTGGTATCCAGGCGGCTTTCAATCGAATCCGAGAACCCCAGCAACACCTGCGCCTGTGAGGCACCGCCGCTCAGTTGCGCGATCCAGGACTGTTCGCCGGCCGGATCCGCCGCGCGGTGCAGAGCGTTCTGGTACAAGCGGTCCACGAACCCCTGGGGGCCAAGGCCAGCGAAAAGCTGGCTGAACTCGGCGGAGGCGACGAATGCCTGCGCCACCTGAAGTGGCGTCGCCCCACTTTCCAACTGCTGCGTCCAGGTGGCCAACCCGGTACTGTCGGGAGGGCGGTCGAAGGCGGTCTGATACAGCCTGTACACCTCGGCGATGTCGGGGTCGCCAATCGTGCCTTGCGTGTCCAGCTCGTTCTCCAGGCTGTCGGAAAATCCTACCAGCGCCTGTGCGCGGCTCATCCCGTTGTTGAGCTGGTTGACCCAGCCTTGCTCTCCGGTAGGGTCAGGGCTCCTGTGCAGCACGTTCTGGTATAGCTGAACAACGAATGCCGTGTTGTCGAGCGCGCCGTACTTCGCCTGAAACTCGGGAGAACTGATGAAGGCGAGCGCAACGCCATCAATGTTGAGCGTGCCCGCATTCAACGCCGCCGTCCACTCATCGAGGCCGGTGAGATCGGGCGCGCGGTCCAGAGCAGCCTGATAGAGGCGTGCCGTCTCCTCCGCGTTGCCGGTCGGATCGATCACACCAGTGCCATCGGTGAAGCTGATATCGGACAATGCGTGCACCGTTTGGGTGCCGTCGCGGCTGGCAACGGTGTCCGCGACCGTTACGTTGCCCGTGGTTGGATCGCGCGCGATCTGGTACTGGCTGTGCGTGCCGTCCACTGCGATAACGGTCTCGGTCGGGATGGGAGGCGGGGTCGACACCGGCGCCGGCACGGGAGCAGGTGCCGCGCCATTATCCTCTGCTAGCCAGGCATCGATCTGATCCAACGCTGCGGTCGTAATCTGCACGAAATACCCTGCGCTACCCACGCCACCGTCGCCGCTGGAAACGAGGCCAACGACATACGGCTCGCCATTGCTGCCGGTAACCCAGACCGGACCTCCACTCGATCCCACGCCGATGGATGATCCGTCCAACAGCGTGTATGTTGGATTGACAGAGAAGTACTCCTGGCTGTTTTCGATCGCCCCGTTCAAATAGCCCGGGTACCCGCTTACGATCGCATTTCCGCCCTCGAAGGCGGCTTCCAGGCCCATTGTCCCGAGACCGGCGAATGACTGCGACAAATGGATGACCGCGTAATCATATTGCGACTGGTCGTTGCTGATCGAAGTCGTGGGCGTCTTGCACGTCGAAGTAATGGATGGACGTCCCGGCAGCAGAACCGAAAGGACTCTCGCCTGCATTATATCCAGGGCTGACATTGATGTTTGTCGCCGGTCCATACACCGAGCTGTAAACGACGTGCGACGCTGTCAGCACTTCGTCGGGGGCGATCAGAACACCTGATGCCTGTGCGCTTTCACCACCTTGAGTATCGGTGATGTAGACGACCGTGTCGAATGGGTATTCGGTAAACTCGTCCATGTAGACGCGTTCTCCCCAAGGTCGGCCACCTATCGTGCCATATTGTTATTGTATCGGCCGATTATAGCGGAGGCTGGCGTTGTCCCGCAACGCCCAGCTGTGACGCTCAAGCAGCGACGCGAGACGAGGCTCGACCTCGACGCGAGACGAGGCTCCATCTTCCAGAACGGGCGAGGCGTGTCTTCTGCACGGACATGGCACGCCGCCCCTGCTCGCCGTTCCGCGTCCCGCCCGGTCCACGTCCCGCCCGCTCCACGTCCCGCCCGCGCGCCTGATCCGTCTCCGTGGCTTTCCCGCTGGATTTCCACCCTGGTTTTTCCCCTGGGGTTTTTCCCCTGTCCTTCACGCCACACGCGCGGGACTGGAATACCACCTATCGTTCTCGTTGCTGGCGGCGCGGGCCGAAAAGGCCCATATCGCCGTCCCATGACCGGTCCTCTTCACGCAGGCGAGCCGCTGGCTCATCCCTCTGGCCGCCATCGTCCGGGGCGATCGCCGCCCTCGCCGCCCCGCCGCCCGAGGAGCAACTGGTTCGTGCGGTTTTGCCGCGGCGTGTTCGGCGCGCTGCTGGCGTTGGTCATGCTGGGCAGCGCCTCCGCCGCCGTTGTCGGCTTCATCGCCTGGCGGCACTACAGCGCCAACCTGCCGGACGTGGACGGCCTGAAGAACTACCAGCCGCCGGTGATGAGTCGCGTCTTCGCCAGTAACGGCCGGCTGATCGCCGAGCTCGCAACCGAGCGCCGCATCTTCGTCCCGTTCAGCGAGATTCCACCCATCGTCACCGATGCGTTCCTCTCCGCCGAGGACCAGAATTTCTGGGTGCATGGCGGCGTTGACCCGATGGCGATCCTGCGTGCCGGTGTGTTCGACCTGATGCATGCCGGGTCCGGCCGGCGGCCGATCGGCGCTTCCACCATCACCCAGCAGGTGGCGAAGAACATGCTGCTGGACAACAACGAGGTGACGCTGTCGCGCAAGATCCGCGAGGCGCTCCTGGCGATGCGCATCGAGCAAGTGATGTCGAAGCAGCGCATCCTGGAAATGTATCTGAACGAGATTTACCTGGGCATGGGGTCGTACGGCGTCGCGGCGGCGGGGCAGGCGTATTTCAACAAGGGGCTGGACCAGCTCACGGTGCCGGAGGCGGCATTCCTGGCCGCGTTGCCGAAGGCGCCGAACAACTACAATCCGTTCAAGTTCCCCGAAGCGGCGAAGGCGCGGCGCGACTGGGTGCTCGATCGCATGGTGGACGACCACTACATCACGCGCGCACAGGCGGCCGCGGCGCAGGCGCAACCGGTCGTGCCGACCGAGTTCCGCCGTCCGGCGCCGGTACCGGGGGCTGAATGGTTCACCTCGGAGGTACGGCAGGAGCTGGTGCAGAAATTCGGCCCGGACGAGATGACCGAAGGCGGGCTGGAGGTGCGCACCACATTGAATCCTCGCCTGCAGGATGCCGCCGAGAAGTCGCTGCGCGACGGGCTGATGGCCTATGACCGCAAGCTGGGCGGCTGGCGCGGTCCGGTGATGCACCTCGACAATCTGGGTCAAGCCAACCTGGGCCAAGCCGCCGCGGGACAGGCCAGTGGCGCGCAAGCCAACAGGGATCAAGCCAGCACGCGCAACGCCAACCGGGGTAGCGCAAGCAGGGATGGCGCCAATCGGGATGGCGCCAATGGGAACAGCGCCGACGGGGCTGGCGCCAATGGAAATGGCGATTGGACGGCCGCGCTGGCGAAGGTCGCTCGTCCGGCCGGCATGCTGCCGGACTGGCAACTCGGCGTGGTGCTGTCCGAATCGGACTCGCAGGCGCGGCTGGGTTGGCTGCAGCCCGCGCCTGGAGTTCAGCCAGCCGCCGGTGCCGCAGACCGGCATGCTGTCGCTGGCGGATGTCGCCTGGGCGCGGCCGGTGAAGGACGGAAAACCCGGCCCGGCGCCGCACAAGATGGCCGATGTCGTGCAACCGGGCGACGTGGTGATGGTGCAGCCGCTCGAATCGGCTGCTGCCGGCCCGCCGCATCGGGCGCCCATCCAGCTTGGCTTGCGCCAGATTCCGCAGGTCCAGGGTGCGCTCGTGTCGCTTGATCCGACCACCGGGCGCGTGTTGGCGCTCGTCGGCGGCTGGAGCTACGAGCAAAGCCAGTTCAACCGTGGCACCCAGGCGCAGCGCCAGCCCGGCTCCAGCTTCAAGCCGTTCGTCTATCTGACGGCGCTGGAACGGGGCATCTCGCCCAGCCAGCGCTTCCTCGACGCGCCGATCGTGGTGGATACGCCGGATGGCGAATGGCGGCCCGCCAACTATGAGCGGAATTTCGGCGGCCCCACCTCGCTGCGCGTTGCGCTGGAGCAATCGCTGAACCTGGTGACGCTGCGGGTCGCGCGCTGGATCGGCATGGGGCCGATCGCCGACACCGCCATCGCCTTCCATGAAGTGACCAACATGCCGCGCGTGCTGCCGGCGGCACTGGGCGCGGTGAGCACGACGGTGCTGCAGGAAGCTGGCGCCTATGCCTCGATCGACGAGGGGGGGCGTCTGGTGACGCCGACGTTGATCGACAGTGTGCAGGATCGCGACGGCCAGGTGGTGTGGCGACCCGAGGGTCTGTCCTGCGACTGTGGCGACCAGGCCAATCCGCCACGGATCACCGACAACCGTACGGTCGTGGCGGATCCGCAGAGCGACTACCAGTTGATCACCATGATGCAGGGCGTGGTGCAGCGGGGCACCGGCGTTCCGGTGGCGAAGGACCTCGGGCGGCCGATCGCCGGCAAGACCGGCACGTCGCAGGATTTCAACGACGCCTGGTTTGCCGGCTTTACACCCGACCTGGTGACCGTGGTCTGGGTCGGCTACGACAATCCGGCGTCGCTGGGCGACAATGAGACGGGCGCGGCGGTGGCCGGGCCGATCTGGCACGATTACATGGCGCAGGCCCTGAAGGGCCGGCCGGTGCTGAACTTCCCGCAGCCGCCGGGGATGGTGATGGCGTCATGGAACAGCCGCGACGGCACCGTGGCGGACGCGTTCAAGCCTGACCAGACGCCCGGGGCCTCACAGCCCATCGGCATGGGCATGGGCGTTGCCAGCCAATCGGCGTCCGGCACCACGCCAGCCGCTGCTCCGGGTGGAGCGCCCGGCGCGGGCAACGGCATGGACATGTCGCTGGGCGGGTTGTACTGAGCCGCCCCTTCGCACCAGGAACCTCAATCGATGTCCGCCGAATCGGATTCGTTACAAGACCAGATCAGGCAGTCGGTGGCACTGCTGAGGAGGCATCTTTGACTGGGATGCCGCACAGGCCCGGCTCGCCGAGCTGAACAACCGCGCCGAGGACCCGGCGCTGTGGAATGATCCCGCCGCCGCGCAGAAGGTGATGCGCGAGCGCAACCACCTCGCGGCCCAAATCGAGGCGGTGCAAAAGCTGGAATCGGAAGCCGCCGACACGGCGGAACTGATCGCGCTGGCCGAGCCCGACGGCGATACGGCGATGGCGGCCGAGGGCCTGGCGCAGTTGCGCGCGCTGGCGGAGGACGCAAAGCGGCGGGAGATTGAAAGCCTGCTGTCGGGTGAAGCAGACATGAACGACGCCTATGTCGAGATCAACGCCGGCACCGGCGGCACCGAGGCGCAGGACTGGGCCGAGATGCTCGAGCGCATGTACACGCGCTGGGCGGAGCAACACGGCTACAAGGTGGAATGGCTGGAGGAGAGCGAAGGCGAGCAAGCCGGCATCAAGTCCGCAACGATGAAGGTGAGTGGACCGAACGCGTACGGCTGGCTGAAGACAGAGGCCGGGGTGCACCGGCTGGTGCGCATCAGCCCGTTCGATTCCGCGGCGCGGCGACACACCAGCTTCGCCTCGATCTGGGTGTATCCGGTGGTCGATGACAGCATCGACATCCAGATCGATCCGTCGGATTTGAAGGTAGATACATACCGATCGTCCGGCGCCGGTGGGCAGCACGTGAACAAGACCGAAAGCGCGATCCGCATCACGCATGTTCCCTCCGGCATCATCGTGGCGTGCCAGACCGATCGCAGCCAGCACCGCAACCGGGCGATTGCCATGGAAATGCTGAAGGCACGCTTGTACGAAGCGGAGCTGCAGAAGCGCGAAGCGATCGCGGCAGCGCAGGAGGATGCCAAGACGGACATCGGCTGGGGCCACCAGATTCGCAACTACGTGCTCGCGCCGTATCAATTGGTAAAGGACCTGCGCACCGGGGTGGAAAAGGGCAATCCGGACGCGGTGCTTGACGGCGATCTGGACCAGTTCATGGCGGCGGCGCTGGCGGCGCGGGCGGGTGCCACGCGGAGCGAGGCGAGCGCGCAGGCTCGATAGTGAGCTGGCTGCTTACCGCAGCTCGATGAGCGGTTCGCCGGCGTCGGATCAGTGCCACGACTTCCGGCAAGCGGGGGATGAACCACGCCAGACGCGCCGGTCTGGACGAGTTCCGAATCCTCAGGCAGTCGCACCGTCCTTTGATCTCTGGCGGATGGCGACAAAGGCCTCGTCCTTGGTTATCAAGGCGCATTCATGTTCGCATGCGAAGTCCCGGATCGGCATGTCAGCGGCTTGCAGCAGACCGACAGCGGTTACGTGTCGTGCGGTATAGCCGGCGTCCGCGATAGGCGGCGAAGCACAACCTCCCAAAGCCCCGGCAGCGTCCGGTCGGGGAACTCCCGCACCAGCCGACCTCTGACAGCCCGCAGGAGTGCGGCGCGGCAACCGGGGCGAGGCCTCCAGGGCGCGGCTGACGCCGGGTTCCCGATCAGAACCACCGCTCGTACACCGTCACCACGTCCCCCGGCTGCAGGAAGGTCTGGCGCGTCGCCTTGCCCTCCACGGCGTGCCCGTTCACCGTGCGCACCACCGACACGTAGCCCTGCACTGCGCGATAGGTGAACCCGCCCGCCACCGCCGCCGCGGTCACCACGGTCATGCCCGGCTGGTAGGGGTACTCGCCCGGCTTGTTCACCTCGCCCAGCACGAAGATCGGCCGGTACGCCGTCACCTCCGCCGCGACCGAGGGGTTCTGCAGCAGCTTGGCCCGCATCAGCAGGTCGGCGACCGATTGGCCAAGTTCAGCCGGAGTCAGCCCCGCCGCCCGCACACCACCCAACAGCGGCACCGCGATGGTGCCGGCCGCGCTGACCCGGAAGTCGCCGCTCAGCGCATCCTCGCCATACGTGAGCAGGCGCACCGTATCGCCCGGGCCCAGCCGATACGCCGCGTCGGTGGGCGGAACCGATGGCAGGCCATGGCCCGGGCCGCAGGCGCAGAGCAGCGACAACAGAAGCAGCGACAGGTGCAGCGGACGCACGGGCATACCTCGTTCTGGGGCAAGCAGCACACGCCGGTATTCGGCACGCCCATCATGCGCCCCGGGTGCTGACCGATCGGTTAACGCCGCGGCCGCCCGGCGCCGTAAATGTAACAGCGGTTCCCGGACCCGCCGCGTTAGCGAGGCATTAAGGACCGTCCGCTATGCAGGGGTCATCCCGGGCAACAGGCCCGGGGCGCATGGGGCCCGAGGTCAGAACAGTCGATGCTCGACAGACCCACCGGATTGCCGACCGCCACGCCCGCGCCGATCCGCGGCCGTTCGGGCGTCGGCGACACGCGGGCGCCGCCCGAGCCCGAACCGCTGAGCCCCCGCCTCGTGTTCGCGGCCCTGCGCCGCCACCGGCTCGCCTTGCTGGCCAATGTCGTGCTGTGGCCCTTGCTCGCATTCGTCGCCATCAAGCAGCTCACCCCGCGCTACATCGCCGTCGGCACGCTGATCTACGAGCCTAGCGAGTACAAGCTGCGCGAGCTGCAGAGCATCCTGCAGAACGATCCGACCACCGAGGCGGTGATGGCCAGCCAGGCCGAGATCGTCCGTGGCCTGCGCGTCGTGGAAGCGGTCGTGAAGCGCGGCAACCTGTACAACGACCCTGAATTCAACCCTGCGCGGCGTCCGCGCGGCCACCTGCGCTCTGCCATCGAGGCCGTCACGGCTTGGTTCCACCGCACCGCGTCGCCGCCAGCGGCGGCCTTGGCCGGTCCCACCCAGGACATCGGCCGCAACGCCACACTGATGGCCGTGCAGGCGGCATTCGACGTGCACACGGTCAAGTTCTCCCGCGTGCTGGAGGTCACGTTCACCGCCACCGATCCGCAACTCGCCGCCTCGGCGGTGAACAACGCGATGGACGCCTACATCAAGAGCCAGTACGCGGCGAAGCACCGCGCCGTAGAGCATGCCACCGGGTTGCTGGACGACCGTGCCACCGAGCTGCGCAAGGAGGTGCGCACCGGCGAGGACCGTATCGCCGCGTACCGCGCCACGGCGGGCTTGGCGCAAGGCATGCATGCCGGCATGGACGCCGAGGAGATCAGCCACCTCGCGGAGGACCTGGTGCACGCCCGCACCGCGCTGGGCAACGCCGAGGCCAGACTGGACGCCGCCAGCGGCCGGGCGGGCGCGGAGGCGCAGGCGGCGATCGCTCCCAGCGTGGTGCAGCTTCGCGCCCAGCAGGACCAGATCTCGGCAGAAATCCAGGCGCAGCAGGGGCGGCTTGGTCCCAACCATCCGGAGGCCATCGCCCTGCGCCGCCAGTACGCCGACGCCGAGCGCGCGGTGGCGGCGGAGACGGGACGGGTCGTCGCCGCCACCGACGCCGAGGTGCGCGCGGCCCGCGAGCGCGTCGCCGCGCTGGAGAAGGATATGCGGAAGGGAGAGCAAGCGGCGGACCGCAGCGCACAGGCGCAGGTGGCGCTGAATGCGATGCAGCGCGACGTCGAGGCGGCGCGTCAGGAGCTTCAGGCGGTGCTGGACCGCATCCAGCAAACGGCACAGCAGGCGTCGGTCGAATCATCCGAGGCGCACGAGATCTCGCTCGCCCTGCCGCCGGACACGCCCAGCTTCCCACGCACAGTGCCGCTGATGGCTGCAGCCGTGGCGTTCGGCGTGCTGGACGGGCTGCTGCTGGTCTATCTGCTGGAGCTGGCCGACAACACGCTGCGCTCGGGCGAGGCAGTGCGCGCCGCGTTCGGCCTGCCGTGCTTCGCACTGCTGCCGGAGTTGCCGCGCCGCCAGCTCGGTCATCTGAGCGCCGACGAGTACGTCGTTCGCAAGGCGCTGTCGCCCTTCGCCGAGCAAGTGCGCACGCTGCGGACGGGGCTGCGCATCGGCCACGACCACCCGCGCGTTGTGGCGGTGACGGCGGCGCGGCCGGCGGAAGGCAAAACCACCGTCGCGCTGGCCCTGGCACGGTCTGCCGCGTTGAGCGGCGAGCATGTGCTGATCATGGAATGCGACCTGCGCCGTCCCACATTCGCCGATCGGATGAGGTCCAGTGCGCCAGTGGGCTTGGCCGACTGCCTGCGGCAGAAGCTCACCCCGCATCAGGCGATCTGCACCGACGCGGTCACCGGCATGGACGTGATGCAGGCCGGACGCATCGGCAGCGACCTGCCGGACCGCTTCCTGTCGGACACCATGGCCCGCATGCTGGCGGAGCTGCGCGGGGAATACGACCTGATCCTGCTCGAATTCACCGCCGGTGCAGGCGATCGCCGAGGCGCGCATCCTGGCCGGCATCGCCGACGCCACTCTGCTGTGCGTGCGTTGGTGCGCAACCCCGCGCCCGGTGGTCCAGCATACGCTCGAGCTGCTGGAGGAGGCGAACGCGCATGTGGTAGGCTGCGTGCTGACGCGCGTCGATGCTCTCGCCCATGTGCGTTCGGGTTATGCTGATGCGGATGTGTATCATCGCCGCGGACGCAGGGCCCGAGGATAGCGAAGCGAGCGTAGCGATGGCGGGAGTAGCGAAGCATGCCACGACGTTTTCTGGTGACCGGCGGCGCCGGCTATGTCGGCAGCCACCTGGTGGCGGCGTTGCTGGCGCGCGGCGTTGCCGTGGTGGTGCTGGATAATCTGCGCACCGGCCATCGCGCGGCGGTGCTGCCCGGCGCCCGGCTCGAGGTTGCGGATCTCGCGGACCGCGCCGCGGTGGATGCCGTGCTGGAGGATGGGCCGTGGGACGCGGTGTTCCATTTCGCCTCGCTGTCCCTGGTGGGCGAGAGCATGCGCCTGCCGTTCCGCTACCTTACCGAGAACGGCATGAACGGCATCCGCCTGATCGAGGCCTGCGTTCGCCACGGTGTCGGGCGCTTCGTGTTGTCCTCCACCGCCAACCTGTTCGGCACGCCGGAGGAGATGCCCATCCCCGAGACGGCGCGGATCGATCCAGGCTCGCCCTATGGCGAGAGCAAGTGGATGATCGAGCGCGCCCTGCTGTGGGCCGAACGGGTGCATGGACTGCGCTCGGCCTGCCTGCGCTATTTCAACGCGGCCGGCGCCGATCCCGACGGCCGGCTGGGCGAGGACCACGACCCCGAAACCCACCTGATCCCGCTGGTGATCGATGCCGCGCTGGGGCGGGCGCCTGACGTGACGGTGTTCGGCACCGACTACCCGACGCGCGGACGGCACCTGCATCCGCGACTATGCGCACGTGACCGACCTGGCGGACGTGCATCTGCTGGCATTGGACCGGCTGGAGGCGGGCAGCGTGACCTGGAACCTGGGCAACGGCGCGGGGCACTCGGTACTGGAGGTGGTGCGGACGGTGGAGCGGCTGATGGGGCGGCCGGTGCCACATCGGCTGGGTGAGCGCCGGGCCGGCGATCCGGCGGTGCTGGTCGCGGGTGCGGCACGAGCGATGGAGGCAGGATGGCGGCCCCGGTTTGCGGCGCTGGAGGATATCGTCCGGACCGCGCTGGCGTGGCGGGAGGCGCATCCGGGCGGGTATCGTATCCGATGATACGGCGAGGGGCAGGGTTCTTGATTGATTGAGGGTTTCAGGAAAACGAGCAGGCGGTTCCAGGGACCTCCGCGTCTGTCTGCTGCTCAACTTCGGGAAGCCGCGGCGCGAATCCGGCGGATTGCCAACTGGCTTGCAAGCGGGCATGGGGCATCTGCACACGGATGAAGTTGGTTCGCAGCCGGTAGCCAGCATCGGCACGGCGCTGCTGATGCCGAGCCTCACTCGATCGATCAGGTACCTCATCCCGCTTCGATTGCGGTCAACGCGCCGCCGGTCGTCCCCTGGTCGTCCCCACTGGCGGCCGAGCATGACATTGTCGGGACCTGGACCGGCCCCGCAGCTTGTATGCGGCCGCATAAACCTGGGCAAGTTGGACCTGCTCCACCGTCAGATGCGGGTGCTCCGCCAGCACTTCCTCCTCGCTCGCCCCCTGCTCCCGCAGTGTTGCGATGAGATGCACGGGAACGCGCGTCCCACGAATGACCGGATCGCCACCCATGATGCCGGGATCGTTGGTAACCATGGCGCGGGCACGGCGCCACCTGCGCAGCGAGGCCGCCAGCTCCCGCCGCGGCTCGCGCAGATCGATGGTGAGGGATCCGACTTTGAGCGAGACCGTGCCGCGCGGAGCGGCCACCAGCGCGTCAAACACGATGCGGCGCAATTCGGGCGCAAACCGGTCGACGAGCCGGCGCACCAGAGCCAGGCACAGCAGGGACTGCAGATGAAGCCGGCGGATCGGCTGCCCCGATCGCCAGTCAGTCGCCACCGCAACGAACCGGTTATCGATCGCATTGTTCACGACCTTGACCGTGAGGCCGGTCAAGACGGCCGCTTCCGCCGGCGTGAACAAGGGATTTCCATGACCGCGGGTCACGCGGAGAATCTTTCTTCCGTCGGAGACGATTTCAGCGTCAGGAATTGTGAGCCCAATCTGCTTTGGCGGGGCCGGCTCTTGACCCGGCGAAGCAGTCCCCGGAGAGCAACCCAGCGAAGCAATCTCCGGAAAGCATGCATACAGTCGATCCGAACGTCGTCCGGCCGGGGATCGGCAGCCGTGGCTGGAGGTTCTGCCGTCCGGCGTGGCCTCCGATGGGACGATGTCACAGATCGCGCCGCCGCGCGGCGGGCTTGCCGCTGGGGCTTCGCGCGGCGCCGGTGGCGATACGGGGGACGTGTCCGGCGATTCCGTCGCCAATGCAGTCGACACAGCCTCCGGCAAGGGAGCCGCGGGTTCGAGCAGTGGGTCCGGCACTGCATCCGTTGGCGCGGATGACGTTGCCACCGTCGGGGTGGCCGGCGCTGGGCCGGCCGGCGCCTCTGGCGCTGGGTTGGTTGGCGTCTCTGGCGCTGGGTCGGTTGGCGTCTCCGGCGCTGGGTCGGTTGGCGCCTCCGGCGCTGCGCCGGTTGGCGGGATCCGGGGGGCATCCGTTACAGTGTGCGGCGCCTCGGCCGGCGCGACATCCGGCCTGGCTTCGCCGGCCAAGGTGCCCATACGGGCCCATATGGTGGCAAGCAGCGCATCGGTATCCCTGATCGCCGGGCCGCCCGCCATCACCTCGGTGATGTACTGCTCCAGCGTGGAAAACATCAGCGCCGCCATGGCGGGGTCACCTTCCTCGAACGGCGTGCTGAAGAAGGCGCAGGCTTCGGGGCTGAGGCCGGGATTTTCCTCTGGCGTGAAGGGTCTGTTGTCGCGGCGGATGGAGGCCCGGCGCCCAAACCTGACTGGCCGGCGGCGGCGGAGCGAGTGCGCGATGAACGCGGCCGCCAGGGACCGCGGGACCGGAACAGCGGAGGACGGGTCGCACGGGCTGCGCGGCGCCTCGGGTGGGACGGAAGCTTCCAGGTCTCGGCCGGCCTGAGGGTTGGGGGCCGGTGTCGGCGCGGCCTGACGCCGCAGGCTGCCGGCGAGGGTGATGCCGCCGGACACGATCGTGCGCACCGCACCGCCAAGCCCGCGCACGAAGCGCGCACCAACCCCTTGGTGGGGCTGGGAGGCAAGGCCGGCGGTGAGGAGCGCTGTTGGCATGGTGGGAACTTTGTTGTGGGAGGGCAGCTACGTAGCATGGGGGCTGCCGGCAAGTCAAGAAAATAATCTTATTACGGGCAATTTTCCTGCTGCCGGCTTGTGGCCGCCTCCCGTCCGCGGCTTGGGCCTCACATCTGGCACGGCAACGGAGCGACATTCCCGGCGCGGCCGGGGGTGCGCTGCACTGCGTGATTTCACCACGAAGGCACGAAGCCCGGCTCCAGCGCGCCGGATCGGCCCCAAAATGATTCTCGGGAACAGCCGCTTGGGGGCGGACACCTGCCACTTCAGGCTATCCTGTGTGGCCGTGACCGGTGGCACCGCCGCGGCCCTGAGCGAGGATATCCGGTTGGGCAACGCCTATGCTGAGGCCCTGCACAAGTGCGAGACAGAGGCAGCAAGGTCCGGCAAAGGCCGAACGCTGCGTCCTGCACGTGCAGCCGCCGCGACGGATGGAAGGGCAATAGGTAGGAGAAGTCCCCTTCATGCGTGGGGTATCGACCGTCAGTTAGAGCGTTGCCGCCCAGGTGGGAGACGGTTTGTTCAGTGGCTTGACGCGCCCCGGCCATGACACACGACGCCCACATCCAGCGCACTGCATTCTGGCTGTGCGGCCAGTTGTTGCCGCAGCTCGCTTTCAGCCGGCGCCCCGGCCAGCACGACGGTGACACGCCCCGGGGCATCTAGCCCTGCCAGCGCAGCACTCCGTGCCGCAGAACAGCGCGACTCCAAAACATCGCGATGTATTGCCGTCATGCGCGAATTGCGAACCGAATTAATCGGTAGTGCCAAGCGCGACGCAAGCAGATCAACCGCAGTTACCCGATCGGTCAGCGCAGCTAGCGCCTCCGGCCCTAGCCCTTCCCCGTATGAGCAGAGATAGGTCGGAACCACCACGACATCTCGCGCGCGCGCGAAATTCGCCTCGATGATCTTTGCGTTCATCAAATGCGGGGGCGTTATGCGCGCGTCATCGCGCAGCATACCCCATAGCGGAGCGGTGTCCGCGATCTGCAAAGCCAAGGCGAGCGAAAGCAAACCGATCGACAGCCGTGGCGGGAAGGCCAGCCATACGCCCGCAATCGCCAGCACTGCCACCAGGTACAGGACCATCCAAACGAACCTGGCCGACGCTTGAAAATTGCTCACTATCACAGCAATGCCATGCGGCATTAGCGCGACAGCTGCCGCAAGAACGACGCCTGCAATCAACAGGAACCACAGCGTTTGCAGGCGCTGATGGCGCCACAAATGCAGGAGCAACCACGCGCCAAGTGCGAGCAGCACCACGACGTAAAGGATACCGCGGGCCCAGTCCCAGGGTGTTAGCGCGGCCAGCACCCTATGGACCGTTCCGCCGTCGCGCGCACCCGCTACGATTGCCGCGCGGATTGGCGCAAACGGGACGCCGAGAACTACCCACGGCCCCAGCCGCACTGAGAAACTTGCCGCGAATACGACAACGGCGACGACCACTGTCACCGTTGCACCATGATCCGCAGCGATGACACGAACACGGTCTCGCCATGCTGCTAAGGCTACAACGATCAGCAACGTTGTTCCGGCGCCAAGCCACGCATAACTTTCAAAGCCCACCCCAGGTGGGGCGCCGCGCTCGCCTGTAACAGCACTCCATCCAGGCACGAATGGTGCTGCCAGGTTGAGCGGCCATTCCCCGTAAGGTTTGAGAGGCACCGGCCCGAGCGTGAAATACCCCAGGACGACCATCACCAGCGCCACCGGAGCCGCCATAGCCAGAAGGCGACCGAGAGCCCCCTGCGCAGTCAACTGCTCGGTCCACAGGCCGTGAAACAGCGTGGCGAGGGCAAACCCGGCCACCATTGCGAGCAGATAAACGTGCACGAGGAGCGCCAGCACCAACAGCGGCAGATAGAAAAGCCACGCCCAGCGTCGGGGCGATGTGCCGACCGAAGCGAAATGCACAGCCAAGGCTAGAAGGAGAAGGAACTGGCCGCAGAGCGCCGCATGGCCGAATCGCACCAACAATACGGGCGAGAACACTACCAGCAGGCCGCCTAGTACCTAGCGGTGCTACGCGCCGGACTTGCAGGACATACAGGGAGACCACACCGGCCACGCCTTGCGCAATCCAACAAAAGAGAATCCAGACAGGCAGATACGGGCGCTGCCATCCCCACAGGACGCGACCAAGCTTCGCCGCTAGTGCGGCGAGCGGAATGCTGTCTGTCAAGCCAATGTTGGTTCCGGCTGGAACACCGAGCCGGGGCACAAACAGCAGCGGGAATCGCCAGGCATCGGCAATGAAGTAACGGCCTCCAATGATATGTTCGGCTGTGTCGCCGGCAGGCCGGCTCCAGAACGAGTCCGTGCCTATCAGGAAGCTGACAGGGAAAGCCGCGAAGGCTAGCCCCGCAACCAAGAGAATCACGATGGCACTGGCGAGCAGTACCGTTCCTCGCCTGGCGTCGCTTCGGTATGTGGGAAACACGCCTCTACTCCCTGCCCGCTTCGTGCTTGCCCCGACTCCCAATGTATGCGGCCGCGGTAGGCCGCGCCGCTTGGACTCGCGGCGATTCGGAGAACCCATAGTGACCTAAGAAGCCGAAGCCCGCCACGAGGGCGGGCCGTGACTTCCCGGCGGGGCCGGAGATGCGAGCCGGGTGCCGGTCGCTGGAGCACTAACTAATATCAAGAGTGCGCATGGCCTGCTCTCCACGTGCAATCCGGGCTATCGCGTTGCAGATTTCAAGATTTCCGGATTCCCCGGAAGATTCTGAAGCTACCGCGCCCGGCACTTGATTTATCATGGGTGACGACCAGTCATGAGCAGCTTGGAGACCAGAGGCCAGTACACTTGCATCACCGCGAAAATGTAGGCCGTGCTGATGCCGAACAGCAGCATACCGTCGCCCGCTTCCAGCGCGCCCATCATCCGCCAAATCGGTGGCAGCGTCAGCCCCGAAGCACCGAGCGTACTCATTGAGTTCGAAGGAATAAAGAATTGCGTCTTGAGGCGAGTCGAGCGCCCCAAGCCACACATAGGCTGCTGGCCAGACCAGGGCCTCAATCCCGTGCAGCACAGCCAGCGGTGTTCCGACCGCTACCATCGCGCCAATCACCATCAAGATCACGTGGCCTAAACCAAGGGCCGGAGTTTCCAGCCAGCGGACCCTGATCACGAGCCCCACCAGGGCCATCACCACCACACCTGTTGTGTGGATTGCTATGGTTAGGGCGATGAGTGACAAACCCCAAGCCCAGCTTATGCTCACCAACGGGTTCCTCCTGCAAAAGCGACGTGCAACTGGGTTATCCGAGAAAAGGGCCGCGCGCGCGAGTTGACAGTCCCAACGCAGCGCGTTGCAATATTCAAGAATTTCGATCATTTCGCCCCAATATTCTCAATGGGTTAGCCTTTCCGTAAGATATGCTCGAACAGAGCTGCTCTTCCCGACCTCTCGGCTATGCTCGTGTCAGCACCTGCGGGCAGATGCTCGACGCGCGGCTTGGAGCAGTTGCGCGCGCTTAGGAAGCGTCGCCGGTCTGTCGCCAGGCCGGTGGCAAACCCGGCATGCGCGAACGGGTCGCCCTCCCAGCGCCATCTCCGACCTCCCCGCCATGTGCGGTCGCTATGCTGCCTTTCTCTCCGAGGAGGCCGTTGCCCGGCTATTCTATGCCGTCAACCTGCTGCCCAACGTCGCGGACGGTGCGTGCACGCGATGCTCAGCGGTTGTACGCGCCCCTCCCCCGGGCCTTGGGCCGCTTCACGGCCCAAGCCCACAGGGAGAGAGGGGAATCTTCTAAACTTCGCTACGCCGCCTTCAGTGCCACTGCGCGCACGTCCTCGCCCACGCCGCTCTCATATGGGCGAAAATTCTTCTCGAAGCTGACCAGCAGCTCGCGCGCCATCCGGTCGTACGCCGCCTTGTCGGCCCAGGACTGCCGCGGGTCCAGCACCTCGGCCGGCACGCCATGCACATGCTCCGGAATCGCCAGGCCGAAGAACGGGTCGGTGCGGAAGCTGCCGCGCGCCAGGCTGCCGTCCAGCGCCGCGTGCAGCAGAGCGCGGGTATGGCGGATACTCATGCGCTTGCCGACGCCGTACTGGCCGCCGCTCCAGCCGGTGTTCACCAGCCAGCAATCGGCGCGATGGCGTTGGATCAGCGCCTCCAGCATCTTGCCGTAGACCTCGGGGCGCCGCGGCAGGAACGGAGAGCCGAAGCAGGTGGAGAACGTCGCTTCCGGCGATGCCCCCAGCCCCTTCTCGGTGCCCGCCACTTTCGCGGTATAGCCCGACAGGAAGTGGTACATCGCCTGCGCCGAAGTCAGCTTCGCGATCGGCGGCATCACGCCATAGGCGTCGCAGGTCAGCATCACCACGTTGCGCGGCACCCCACCGCGGCCGGACACCTCCACGTTCGGGATGTACTCGATCGGATAGCAGGAGCGCGTGTTCTCGGTCAGCGACTGATCGGTCAGGTCAAGCTTGCCGTGGTGGTCGCCGACCACGTTCTCCAATACCGTCCCGAAACGGTGTGACGCTTCCCAGATCTCCGGCTCCTGCTCCTTCGACAGGTCGATCACCTTCGCATAGCAGCCGCCTTCGAAATTGAATGTTCCCCCCTCGCCCCAGCCGTGCTCGTCGTCGCCGATCAGCTTGCGGTGCGGATCGGAGGACAGCGTCGTCTTGCCGGTGCCCGACAGGCCGAAGAACAATGCGACGTCGCCGTCCTTGCCCGTATTGGCGCTGCAATGCATCGGCAGCACGCCCTGCGGCGGAAGAATCCAATTCATCACGGTGAAGATCGACTTCTTGATCTCGCCCGCGTATTCGGTGCCGGCGATGACGATGCAGCGCTGCGCGAACGACAACGCGATGGCGGTGCCGGATCGCACGCCGTCCACCGCCGGATCGGCATGGAAATACGGCGCATGCAGGATGACGTAGTCCGGTTCGAACCCTTCAAGTTCTTTTTCGGGCGGACGGATGAACATGTTGCGTGCAAACAGGGCCTGCCATGCGCCTGATGTCACCAGACGCACGCGCACACGGAAGGCGGGATCGGCGCCGGCATACAAATCCTGCACGAACAGATCCTGGCCTTGCAGATAGGCCTGCACGCGGCCCTTCAGGATGGCGAAATGCTCCGGTGCCATTTTCTGATTGATCTTGCCCCACCAGACGTCATGCGTTGTCGATGGCTCGTCCACCACGAACTTGTCCTGCACCGAGCGGCCGGTGTGCACGCCGGTTTCCACCATCAGCGCGCCGTCCCAGGCGAGCCGGCCTTCATTGCGGCGCAGCGCCTCCGCCACCAGCGCGGGCGCTGTCAGGTTGGCGTGCACGGCCCGCGATGCATGCACGCCGGTACCGGCGAGAGCCTCCGCGGCCAGCGTCTTCCAGGTCTTGTGGCGCAGGGCGGCGTGCTGCGGTTCGATGTCCAAGGGATTTCCTCCAGACGGCCCGCGGCGGCGCGGGTGGGTTCAATTTGCGGGATAGTAAGAAGGAAAACGCGCAACAAATCCAGCGCTTCCCACGACACCGTGATTTGTGCACCGCAACAAGGCGGCGGCGTGACCGGCCCACTCCGGTGCGCTAGAACGGCGCGGCGAGCGGAGATGGCAAGAGCGTGACAGCGACAATTTCACCGGCGGGTGCGAACAGCCTGCGCACTGGGCCCAACCAGCGCGGTCGCTTCGGCGACTACGGCGGGCGCTTTGTCGCCGAGACGCTGATGCCGCTGATCCTGGAAGTCGAGCAAGCCTACAATTCGGCGAAGGCGGACCCGGCCTTCCATGCCGATCTGCAGCGGCATCTGACGCACTATGTCGGCCGTCCCAGCCCTCTGTGGTACGCCGAACGGCTGACGCAGCAGCTCGGTGGCGCAAAGATATATTTCAAGCGCGACGAGCTGAACCACACCGGCAGCCACAAGGCCAACAACTGCATGGGCCAGATCCTGCTGGCCCGCCGCATGGGCAAGACCCGCATCATCGCTGAGACCGGTGCCGGTCAGCACGGCGTGGCTACCGCTACCATGTGCGCGTTGTTCGGCTTGCCGTGCACCGTCTACATGGGCGCCACCGACGTCGAGCGGCAGAAGCCCAACGTGTTCCGCATGAAACTGCTCGGTGCCGAAGTGAAGCCGGTGACGTCGGGTGCCTCCACGCTGAAGGACGCGATGAACGAGGCAATGCGCGACTGGGTCGCCAATGTGCAGGACACCTATTACCTGATCGGCACCGTCGCCGGGCCGCATCCGTATCCGATGATGGTGCGCGACTTCCAATCGGTGATCGGCGAGGAAGCCAAGCAGCAACTGCAGGAAGCCGAGGGCCGGCTGCCCGACGTGGCGGTGGCCTGCATTGGTGGCGGCTCCAACGCCATGGGGCTGTTCCATCCCTTCCTGGACGATCCGGTGCGGCTGATCGGCGTGGAGGCCGGCGGCCACGGCATCGAAACCGGCGAGCATGCCGCCAGCCTGACCGGCGGCCGCCCTGGCGTGCTGCACGGCAACCGCACCTATCTGCTGCAGGACGACGACGGGCAGATCCTGGAGGCGCACAGCATCAGCGCCGGATTGGATTACCCCGGCATCGGCCCGGAGCATTCCTGGCTGCACGATATCGGCCGCGTCGAGTACGTGTCGGCCACCGACCAGGAGGCGCTGGCGGCGTTCCAGCTCTGCACCCGCACCGAGGGCATCATCCCGGCACTGGAACCCGCGCATGCTCTGGCGCACGTCACCAAGCTCGCGCCGACGCTCGGGAAGGACCAGATCATCGTGATGAATCTGTGCGGCCGGGGCGACAAGGACATCTTCGCCGTGGCCGAGCATTTGGGGGTACGGTTGTGAGCCGGTCCCACGTCATGGCCGGGCTCGACCCGGGCATCTGCCCCCTGACGTTCGAAGCCCTGACGTTCGAAGCCATCGAAGCACAATGGCCCGATCGATGGTGCGCAGATGGCGGGGTCAGGCCCGGCCATGACGCCAATGGCCCGGCCCCTTGCCCATGAGCCGCATCGCTGCCCGTTTCGCCACCCTGCATCGCGAGGGCCGCGGCGCACTGATCCCCTTCCTGGAAGCCTGGGACCCGGACGGTGCCACCTCCATGGCGCTGCTGCGCGGCATGCCGGGGGCGGGCGCCGACCTGATCGAAATCGGCATGCCCTTCACCGACCCGATGGCAGATGGCCCGATCATCCAGGCTGCCGGCAAGCGCGCGCTGAAAGCGGGGGTGAAGGTGGCCCGCGTGCTGGCGATGGTGCGCGACTTCCGCCGCGAGGACGACGCCACGCCGGTCATCCTGATGGGCTACCTGAACCCCATCCTGTCGTATGGCCCGGAACGTTTCTGCACCGATGCCGCGGCGTCCGGCGTGGACGGACTGATCGTGGTCGATCTGCCCACGGAAGAAGCCGACATGCTGGTGCCATTCGCCACCGCCAGCGGGGTGGACGTGATCCGGCTGGTCGCCCCCACCACCGGCGATGCCCGGCTGGTGCACGTGCTCCAGGGCAGCTCCGGCTTCGTCTACTACGTCGCCATCACCGGCATCACCGGCACGCGCAGCGCCACCGCGGAGCAGTTGGCCGCGGCGATCCCACGTGTGCGCAAAGCCACCGACCTGCCGATTGCGGTCGGTTTCGGCGTGCGCACGCCGGCCCAGGCGGCCGAGGTGGTCCGTGTCGCCGACGCCGCTGTGGTGGCCTCGGCGCTGATCGACACGCTGTCGGCGCATTTGGACGACGCCGGACGGGCAAGACCGGATGCGGTGCGCACGGTCCTCGACCAGGTGCGCGACCTGGCGGACGCGGTGCGGAGCGCTCGGGCACACGCATAACGCGCGGGCCGCAATGCCGTGGGCCACGCGACGCCGCTATTCCACGGACGGACTGCCGCTCGACGCCATGCGAACCGCCAACGCGATCGCCTTCTCATTGAGCTGCATCAGGTCGGCAATGGCTTGCCGGACGTCCTCGTCGCTAACGCCAGCGTCGCTATCGAGTTGAGGATAACGCGTCACCTCGGCCCAGGGGGACAGCACAGCGAGGCGTCGGATCTCTTCGCCAATGTCAGGAATGCGAGTCCCCAGCAACCTGGTCAAACGCTCCAGATCGTGCGTGCGCGGCACCTGAATCGCGCACCCTACAAGCAAACCTTTCAGCACTTTCTCCGCTGCCTGCTGGCAATGCTATGCGGCTGGTTGCGTGAGAGCAATTGCCACGCCCATTGCGAGCTGTGCCATCTGCAGGTCTTCGGCCGCCTTGGCGAACCAGCGCCGCGCTTCGACCCACTGGGCCAAAGGATCAGGCCCAGTCTCGCTCATAAACCACAATACCCTGTTTCTCCAGCGTGCCGGCGAACGAGCCGACGGCGCGCGCCCGTTCGGCCAGCACGTGTTCCCGGCACGGCACGATATCGACCGCGCCGGCGTAGTCCTTGCGAGCCTCATGACGTAGCCGCCACGACAGCGTCTCTGGCGGTACATCGTCATCGAGCACGACAAGCAAATCCAGGTCGCTGTCGTCGTCCGCCGTCCGGCGTGCACGACTGCCGAACAGCACGATCCGCCGCGGCGCATAGGTCGCCACGATGGAGCGGATCAACGATTGCGGCACGGTGGGCGCCATGGCTAACATTAGACTGCGGATAGGATGGCGTCATGTAGCGTGGATTCCCCCCATGGCCACGGGTGTCGCCGCGGGTAGAGCAACCGGCCGGACCGTAGTAATCTCCGCCCGTCTTTCGCGGCACATGGGCATCCCCGCATGAACTGGCTCACCGAATACGTCCGTCCCAAGATCCGCAACCTGTTCGCCCGGCGCGAGGTGCCGGAGAACCTGTGGCACCAATGCCCCGCCTGCCAGCAGATGATCTTCCACCGCGATCTCGCCACCAACCTGAAAGTGTGCCCGCATTGCGGCCACCACATGCGAGCCACCGCCATCGAGCGCCTGGTCTGGACCTTCGACGAAGGCAGCTCCACGCGCATCGAACTGCCCCGCGTGCCAGCCGATCCGTTGCGCTTCCGCGACAGCAAGCGCTACTCCGACCGGCTGAAGGACGCGCGCGACAAGACCCATCAGGACGACGCGCTGGTGGTAGCGCACGGCAAGCTGGGCGGGCACGCAGCGGTCGTCGCGGTTATGGAATTCGAGTTCATGGGCGGCTCCATGGGGGCGGCGGTGGGCGAGGGCATCGTCGCCGCGGCGCGGCTGGCGGTGTTGCAGGACGCGCCGCTGATCGTGTTCACCGCCTCGGGCGGCGCGCGGATGCAGGAAGGCGCGGTCAGCCTGATGCAGCTGCCGCGCACGGTGATCGCCACGCGGCTGGTGAAGGAAGCCGGGCTGCCGTTCATCGTCGTGCTGACCGATCCCACCACCGGCGGCGTCACCGCCAGCTTCGCCATGCTGGGCGACATCCAGATCGCCGAGCCCGGCGCGTTGATCGGCTTCGCCGGCGCGCGGGTGATCGAGCAAACGGTGCGGGAGAAACTGCCGGAGGGGTTCCAGCGCGCGGAATACCTGCACGAGCATGGCATCGTCGACATGGTGGTGAAGCGCACCGAATTGCGCGACACGCTGATGCGGCTGATCAGCCTGCTGCGCGTCAAGGAGCTGGAAGCGGCGTGATGCCGGCTCCCCCCGTCATAGCCGGGCTCGTCGACGGTCGAGGGCGGCGGACCCATGCCTGACCGCATCGACGGTATTGTCGCCCGCCTGCACGGCCTGCATCCGCGGCTGATCGACCTCAGCCTGGACCGGTTGTTGATCTTGCTCGACAAGCTCGGCAGCCCGCAGCAGCGCCTGCCGCCCGTCATCCACGTGGCGGGCACCAATGGCAAGGGCAGCACCTGTGCGTTCGTGCGGGCGATCGCCGAGGCGGCGGGGCAACGCGTGCACGTCTATACCTCGCCGCATCTGGTGCGGTGGAACGAGCGCATCCGCATCGCCGGGGAACTGGTATCGGATGCGACACTGGAGGCGGCGTTCGAGTACGTGGAGCATGTGAATGCCGCAGCGCCGATCACCGTGTTCGAAGTGAACACGGCGGTAGCGTTGCATCTTTTCGCCGCGACTCCCGCCGATCTTTGCATATTGGAAGTTGGCCTCGGCGGCCGTGGCGACGCCACCAATGTGATAGCGCGTCCGGCGGCGTGCGCCATCACTTCGATCTCGCTCGATCATCGCGAATTGCTCGGCGACACGCTGGCCGCGATCGCGGCGGAGAAGGCGGGGATCATGAAACCCGGCGTGCCGGTGGCGATCGGCACCCAACCGGCCGAGGTGCTCGAGGTGCTGCTGGCACGGGCGGCGAGCGTCGGTGCCCCGCTGCGACTGCGCACGCGCGACTGGCAGGTGGCGGCAACGCCGCGCGGCTTCCGCTATGAGGATGGTGACGCAACGTTCGACCTGCCGCCGCCGTCGTTGCCGGGCGCGTTCCAACTGGACAACGCCGGGATTGCCATCGCCACCATGCGCGCATCGGGCCTTTCGGTGCCGGTGGCGGCGATCGGCGCGGGCATTGCCGCCGCGGAGTGGCCGGCGCGGCTGCAGCGGCTGCATGGGCGATTGGCTGCACTGCTGCCGTCCGATTGGGAATTGTGGCTCGATGGCGGGCATAATCCCGGTGCCGGCGCGGTGCTGGCCGACCATCTGCAAAGCTGGAACGACCGGCCGGTGCATGTGATCGTCGGCATGAAGCAGTCGAAGGACTCCGAAGAATTCCTGCGTCCTCTATTGCCGCACGCGGCGACGCTGTGGGCGGTGGCAGAGGAGTACCAGCATGACGCACGTCCGGTGGAGTCGATTGTCGCGGCCTCCGGCGGCAAGGCACGGCCCGGACCGCGCGTGGCTGACGCCCTGCGCGCGCTGGCATGCGAACCGGCCCCGGCCCGGGTGCTGATTTGCGGCAGCCTTTATCTCGCGGGCGAAGTGCTGCAGCAGGATGTGTAGGCGGTGAGTTCATTTGCGTCGCCTCCCGCAAATCTCCGCGTCATGGCCGGGCTTGACTTGGCTTGACCCGAGAACACTCCCCCTGTGGGAGGGGGCCGGGGCGAGGGGTCACAGAACAGGAGGTCTCCTTGTTTCGACCCCTCCCACAAGGGAAGGGGGAGTTTCTGGTGTTCCGCCGCCTTATCCTGACGCTTATGGGGTCAAGCCCGGCCATGGCAACGTTGTCGCGGCGTGCGGCCTGGCTTCCCTGGCTCGTCGCCGCCGTCATGAGCCTTTGCTTGAGTACCGCCGTATCCGCCGAACCATGGCGCAGCTACCAGATCATCGAATGGCAGCCGCGCGATCCCGCACAGCTCGCCACGCTCAAACGCATCGGCGTCACCGCCGCGGCGGTGATCGCCGACCGCGACGGCACCGGCACGCCGCTCGCGGTGCAGACCGCGCCGCTGATCCAGGCCGGCCTCCGCTGGTATATCGAGAACAGTGCGACGGATTTTTACTCGGCGTACCATCGGTGGACGCCGGGGAAGCCGGTCAACTGGCGTTTCATCGCGCTGCAACAGCGTTATCGCGCCGATCAGCATGACCTGACGGCGCTGATGCGCGATCCCAGCCTGTCGGACCCCGTCTGGCAGGCGCGCATCGACGCACGGCTGACCGCTATCGTCCGCCAGGAACAACGCTACCATCCATTGTTCTACAACCTCGGCGACGAGACCGGCATCGCCGACCTCTCCGCGTTCTGGGATTTCGATTTTTCCCCCGAATCGCTCTCCGGCATGCGCGCGTGGCTGCGCCGGCAATATCCGTCACTCGCCGCGTTGAATGCGGAGTGGGGGACGCATTTTCCCACCTGGGGCGCGGTGCGACCCGAGACCACGATCCAGGCCATGCGCCGCACCGACGGCAACTTTGCCGCCTGGGCGGATTTCAAGGCCTGGATGGATGTGGCCTTCGCCACCGCGCTGCACCGCGGCACGGATGCGGTGCACGCTGCCGATCCGAGCGCGCTTGCCGGAATCGAGGGCGCACAAATCCCCGGCTGGGGTGGCTTTGACTACACGCGCCTCGCGCACGCCGTCGATGTCATGGAGATCTACGACAGCGGCGAGAACCTGCCGATCGTGCGCTCATTCAATCCGCGGCTGATCGCGCTGGGCACATCGTTCGGCGCACGGCCGGAGGACGTCCACGCCATCTGGCGCTCGCTGCTGCGCGGCACGCGGGGTCTGGTGCTGTGGGACGACGACAACAGCATCGTGCATCCGGACGGCACGCTGGGTCAGCGCGGGCTGGCCTACGCGCCTTTGTTCGCCGAACTGCACCGCATCGCGCCGCTGCTGATCGCCGCAACGCCGCATACCGATCCCGTGGCCATCCTCTATTCGCCGGCCAGCTTCCGCACGCAATGGATGCTGGACCAGCAGCCGAAAGGCGATGCGTGGATCGAGCGCGGCGCGGAGAAGGAACTCGACGACGACGCGTTCCGTACCGCCCTGCGCGACTACGTGACGAGCCTGTCGCAACTCGGCCTGCAGCCGCGGTTCGTGTCCACCGCGATGCTGCCGGGTCTGCGCGACAAGGCGCTGGTCTTGCCGGATACGCTGGCGCTGTCGCCGGCTGACGCGCACGCCATCGCTGCGTTCGCTTCGCGCGGCGGCGTGGTGATCGCCGATCGGCAGCCGGGGCTATACGACGCGCACAGCCGCCGGCTGCCGCGTCCGTCATTGCAGCCGGGGATCGCGCGTCTGGTGCCGCCGGATGATCGTGCGGCGCTGTCCGCTCGGCTTTTGCAGGCGGGCGTGATTGCACCGATCCGTTTCACGGCATCGCTGGCCGATGTCCAGATGCATACCTATGACGCGGGTACGCGCACGATCGTCGCGCTGCAACGGCGCGGTACAGGGAAGGGCGAGGAGGCGGTGGATCTCATGCTACCGCGGTCAATGAGGGTGACCGATTTGCTCAGCGGCCGGAGTTTCGACCGTGCACGAAATTTCACCGTGCGGCTTGGTCCCATCGAACCCGTGATATTGCAGACGGGGCCACGACTTTAGTCCAGTGGGCGTTGGTCCAGTGGGCGTTGCCGCCAGACGGCCGCGCCGCATCCGCTCACCTGGAGACACCCAGCCATCACATCCTTTCCCCGACATCTGGGATCCGCCGGCCCGCGCGTTCGATGCCGGGGCTTCGAGGGTTGTTTGTGGGGCACTCACTGGACGCGCGCCGGCGCTGTTGTGATCCATGAGCAGGCGGTCGCCGTTCCGGAAAACGGACCGCCTGAGTGAGAGCAAGCGGGCGATGCTGATCGCGGCCGGTGGGATGACGAACGGGCTCAAAGCGGATATCGTAACTCGAGCCACATCCTGCACAACAATGAGGAAGTTTGAGGAAGTCCACCGCCATGTTTAGTCACGCCCGTATTTTCCCTATTGTCTGCTGTCTTGCCAGCTGTCTGGCAATTTTCGCAAGCGAATCCGCGCAGGCAACACGCGCACCGCTGAGAACAGCCTTTCTCCCCTTCATGTTCACCGACACCAGCCTTCCTGCACCGGGCGCAAAACCGGAGGCAGCAGATGTTGCGAGACTGCACACGGTCGATACGGAAGTACAGCAGCGCCTTGTCCGCTCAGGCGAATACGTTGCAGTCGATACCGCGCGGATCGCGCGCGCGATCCACGACAATGACCTCGTCGGCTGCGACAGTTGCGCGGTGTCCCTGGCGCGGGAGGTCGGTGCCGAGGCCGTGCTTTACGGCTGGGTACAGAAAGTTTCAGACCTTATCATCAACATGACAATCCTGGTCCGCTCGGTGAAGACGGGGCAAATCATCGCTGCAGGCAACGCCTCGATTCGCGGCGACACCGATATTGCCTGGAAGCGTGGAGCGGCATGGCTCATAGCGCATCGGCTCTTGCCTGCCGAAGCCGGGCGGTAGGGGGCAGCGGGAAGCGCCGATGCGCAGCAGCCACATGGACATCGCGCCGATCGCCGGTGCACTGGGTGCCAAGACCGGCCGCATCGATGTCGCACAGGACCTCGACGAGGCCATGGCCTGCGAGATCCGCGGGGCGCTGCCCGACTCCGGCATCATCTTCTTCCATGACCACAAGCGCGACAGAGATCGGTGCAAGGCCTTTACCGGGCGCTTCAGCTCATTGCCTGGCCGGCGAGTCCGGCGGGCAGCCGCTCACCACACCTGTTTCACCGCCACCACAGCGACACCGCCAACGCCGCGGCGAGCAACGCCGACACGCCCTGCCAGAACCGCACCGGCGAACGCTCGTACAAGGTCAGCGGCCGGCGGACGGGCGGAGGCGCATAGGACGGGCCGGCTTCGAATTCATGCGCGAACTCCGCCATGTCGGCGAACCGTTCCGCCGGATCCGATGCGACCGCCCGCGCCAATGCGGCCTGCACCCAGGCTGGCAGATCGGGGCGCAGTGCCCCCATGTCGCGCGGCCGTTCCTGCCGCGGCGGACTGGTGGCATCGAGGTTGCCGTAGGGATAGGTCCCCGTGAAGGCACGGAACATCGTCACGCCCAGCGCATAGATGTCGGTCGCGACGTTGCCGGCCTCGCCCGCGAACATCTCGGGCGCCATGTAGGCAGCGGTGCCGGGGATGTTCTCGGGCGGAAAATCCTCCAGCCCGGGCAGCCGGACCACGCCCAGGTCCAGCAGCTTCAGCGCGCCGCCGGCTTCCAGCATCACGTTGTCCGGCTTGATGTCGCGATGAATGATGCCGGCGCGGTGCAGCGCCGCCGCGCCATGCGCCAGCCGCACCGCGATGGTGCGCCCTTCCTCCAGCCCCACCGCGGGCTGGCGTGACAGCCGCGTTTCCAGCAGCTCCCCCGTGTACAGCGGCATCACCGTGTAGAGGCAGGTCTGCCGCCCCGGCGGCAGCTCGATAACGTGCGCCACCCAGGGGCTGGTGACGCGCGTCCCCACCCAGGCCTCGCGCACGAAGGCGGCGTGGAAGATCGCGGTCTCGGCCACCGCCGGCTTGGGGAATTTCAGCACCGCCGTGCCGCCGTCCGCGTCGTCGACCGCACCGAACAGCCGGCTGTAGCGCCCGTCGGACGCCAGGACGTTCAGCACGAAGCCGTCCACAGTGTCGCCGACCTGCGGCACCGGGATCAGCGGCAGCCGCCGGATCGCGGTGCCGACATCGACCGAGCGCGCGGTGGGCAGCGCCACCACGTCCAGCACCAGCACGGTGCAGTTATCGGTGCTGCCGGCTTCCAGCGCCGCTTCCACCAGGGCCCGCGCGGTGTCCTCCGGCGCCGAGCGCACGCGCAGGACATCGGCGATGGCCTCGTCCACCAGCGAGCCGTGCACACCGTCGGTGCACAGCAGGAACCGGTCGTGCAGCGCCACCGGATGGCTGGTGTAGTCCAGCCGCAGTTCCGCCTCGATGCCGAGCGCTCGGGTCAGCACCGGCAACTCGCCGCGATCGTCGCGCACGTGGTCGGCGGTCAGCCGCAGCAGGCGGTTGGCGTTGAGCCGGTAGGCGCGGGTGTCGCCTACGTGCAGCAGGTGCGCCAGCCGGCCGCGCAGCACCAGCGCGGTAAACGTGCAGCCCATGCCGACGAGGTTGGCATCCTGGCGGCCCTGTGCGTTGATCCAGGCATTGAGCGAATCGAGGATGCGGGCACCGGCGCGGCGCACCTCCATGGTCTCCGGCACGTCCCAGAAGCCGTCGAGAAAGCCGCGCACCGCGGTTTCCGCCGCCACCCGGCCACCCTTGGCGCTGCCGATGCCGTCGGCGATGGCCGCCGCCACGTCGCGCCGCTCCGCCGCGATCTGCGAGCCGAGCACGGCACCGACGAAGTCCTCGTTGCGCGGGCGCGGGCCGATCGCGCTATGGGTGCCGATGCTGACGCGCGGGGTGGCGCGGTCCTCGCTCATCGCGGCCACCCTGACACGCTGCGTTTCGCGGACGCGCAGGGCCGGCCTTGGCGCGGCAGGACAGGGCAGAGGCCGGTCGCCACAAGGCGACGGCAGAGAAGATGCCCCCCCGTGTCCTGGCCGGCGAAGGCCGGCCACCCACGTCTTTGCAGCTGGCGTCTTTGCGGCTTGCGTCTTTGCAGCTTGCGGCTTTGCAGCTTGCGCCGGGGAAAGACGTGGGTGACCGGCCTTCGCCGGCGCCGGGGAAAGACGTGGCTGGCCGGCCTTCGCCGGCGCCGTGGAAACGCGTGGGCGACCGCCCTTCGCCGGCCATGACACGTTCCGAGGGATACGGGGCGGTCATCGGCCAGGAGCCTCATCCGGGCGGCAACCGGCAACGGTCGTGCAGGAAATAGCCGCCGGTGCTTGAGGCGACGACGACGGTCAGCGCACCCGTTTTGCGGTCCAGCGTGTAGCGCCAGCCGTCGTTGGCGTCGCGCCACGAGATTTCGCCCTCGCTGACGTCGGCCGGGTTGGCATCCACCGTGGCGCGATCATAGTCGATGCTGATCTGCCATGTTGTGCCGCTGGCCGGATTGACGCAGGTGACGGATACGGGCGGCACGTGGGATTGCCCGCTGGCAGGCGCCGCCGCCATGCATGCCGTAAGCGCGGCTACGGCGGCCGCCGCGGATCGTGCCGGGAATATCATCGCATTTCCTACCGGGTTGGGCCCATACCGGGTTTGTCGCGGCTTGCAAAGCATCAGCCCGAAAGCCGGCCGGGAAACCGCCGACCCGGCGCTGCCGCCGCAGCAATTCTATAGCAAAGTGCCTGGATAATGGTCGTCCGGAGCCGCGGCGGCGACCCAAGACCTTGATTTGGCCAGCAAACAGGGCGCTCAGGCCGGTCATACGCGAATTCCTCGCCGCGGCCATCCGGCCGACCCCATTGCTCAAACGTTATGCAGGTCGCTGCTTCGATGGTCTTTCCAGGCGCGGGCGACATTGCCCGCCGAAGAAGCACGCGGGCGCAAGCGGGATGCGGAAACGAAACCGCTCGGAAAATCAGGCTCCTCGGGCCAACGCGATCCGGAACACCTGGCGCGACTGGAAATGTCTTATCCCGGCGAAGGCGAGGACCTGAAGCCACATGGGTCCCCGCCTTCGCGGGGATGACGCTTTTGATCGATGACATCTGCTGCGTGAGGTCGGGAAAAGCCGCAGCAATGCAACTTATGCGGGAATCGCGGGCAGGCGCTTCCGCCGATGCGTGCTGCTCCCGCGGGCCGCGCCCAGCGTCACCGACGCCGCGGGACGACATGCGAAAGGCCGCCGAGCCCGCGTGGCATATCATTTGCTTAACAGCATCGTGCCTTGGCGTCAGTCGGTGTCTAGCGTGCAGCGGGCGAATTGGTTGCTGCCGTTTCAGTGCAAAGGCGCCCTGGGAAACGTCAACAACCATGGAGTCCCCCATGCTCGTACCTTCACCAAAATGGCTCGATACGGGCGACAATGCGTGGCAATTAGCCGCCGCAACGTTTGTCGCCCTGCAAAGCATTCCCGGCCTGACGGTTCTCTATGGCGGCGTGGTCAAGAAAAAGTGGGCCATCAACTCGGCCTTCATGTCGATTTATGCATTCGCCTCGGTGCTCGTCGTCTGGGTGTTGTTCGACTACAACATGGCATTCGGACCGCAGTGGTTCCCGTTCCTCGGAACGCCGATGCCCGCGCTGTCCGCCGCCTTCAGTATCGGCCAGGCGACCATCCCCGCCGCCGCGTCGGGCATGCCGCCCATTCAGTTCCCGATGGCAACGCTGGTCTACTTCCAGTTCGTGTTCGCGGCGATCACCGTGATCATCCTCGCCGGCTCGGTGCTCGGACGCATGAGCTTTACCGCCTGGATGATCTTCTGCCCGCTGTGGATGACACTGTCCTACACCGTCGGGGCATTCAGCCTGTGGGGCGGCGGATGGCTCGCCAGCATGGGGGTGGTCGACTTCTCGGGCGGCTACGTGATCCATCTTGCCGCCGCCAGCTCGGGCTTCGTGGCCGCGGCCATGGTCGGCCCGCGCCTGCAACAGGACCGCGAGCACTTCCCGCCGAACAGCCTGCTGATCACGCTGGTCGGCGGCGGCATCCTGTGGCTGGGCTGGAACGGGTTCAACGGTGGTGACCCATACTTCGCCAACGCCGATGCCGGCGCCGCGGTGCTGAACACCAACACCGCCACCGCCGTCGCGGTGCTGGTATGGACCATTCTCGACAAGATGGCCTATGGCAAGCCTTCGGTCATCGGCGCGGTCAACGCCATGATCGCCGGCCTGGTCGCGATCACCCCGGCCGCCGGTTACGTGAACGGCTGGGGCGCCATCATCATCGGTCTCGCGGCCGGCATCCTGCCCTGGATGAGCATGAACTGGCTGCAGAAGACGAAGTTCATGATGAAGGTGGACGATACGCTGAGCGTGTTCTCCACGCATGGCGTCGCCGCGATCACCGGCGGCCTGCTGACCGGTGTCCTGGCGTGCCCAGATATGCTGGAATACATCGGCACGGACAAGGATGCCCCCGGCGTGAACGTCACCGGCCTGATCTACGGCAATCCGCACCAGCTTCTGCTGCAGGTCTACGGCGCCCTGTTCATCATCGTCTATAACGTCATAATCACCTACATCATCCTCAAGGTGATCTCGTTCATCGTGCCGCTGCGCATGGATGAGGCGACCCTTCGGGTCGGCGACGACGCGGTGCACGGCGAGACGGCATACGCGATCGGCGTGGAAGGCGAGTAACACCGTCACGGCCTAAGCGGCTCCCCTCTCGCTCGCGGGAGGGAAGCGCCGCCGGTCTTCGATCGCGGGGCCTTCGTTTGACTGCGTCATGGCTGGGCTTGACCTGGCCATTTCCCTATGACCGCGGGCACGCGCCCGGCGCAACCAGCTCGATCCTGCGTAGATCGCTGGGCCAGGCCCGCCATGCGCAGCAGGATCAGGGCGGTTGGTCGAATAGTGACGGCCGAAAACCGCCAGACGACACCGAGTTCCACGGCCACACTCTCGAACCGCCAGCCACGGCGCTTCAAATCAGGAGTGTGGAAGATGGTTTCGATTTATCGGGAAATCGACATCTCGGTGGACCCCGAGCACGTCTGGGACGCGATCCGGGATGTCGGGGCGGTGCATACGCGCCTCGCACCTGACTTCGTCGCCGATGTGCGGATGGAGGGCGACGTCCGCATTGTGACCTTCGTCAGCGGCCGCGTCGTTCCCGAGCGCATTGTCGGTATCGACGACGCAAACCGGCGCATGGCCTACGCGGCGGTTGGCGTCCCGGAGCGAAAGCACCACAACGCAGCATTCCAGGTGTTCGACAACGGCCAGGGCGGGAGCCGCCTGGTCTGGATCACCGACGTGCTGCCGGACACGCTGGCTGACGCGTTCGCCGAGAACATGGAGAAAGGACTGGCGGCCTCCAAACGCCAGCTCGAGAAGTCCGGTACGCTCTAACTTCGGAGAACCCTCTCGCTCGTGTCAGCGGCGGTGAGAATCCGCGCATAGACGGCGGCGAGCATCACCTGACGGCGTGGCCGCGGGGTGTGACGGCCGAACTTGAGGGAGATCGCAGAGCAGTCGGTGACTGACCAGCTCGTGTTCGGGCTGGGATAAAGCTCGGCAACCGGGAGGACGGCGCAGCGGCGGCCTGCCAAACTTGGCGGGCAAGCACGGCGCCGCGCGCAACTTGCAGGTTCTGCATCGGCGCCGTGCCCCACATCGTGCCGGGCACGCATGCAGGACGACTATCCTGCCAACGATGGCGTTCGTCCACGCTTGCTCTGCGACACAGGGCGGGCCGACCCGCTATCGGGCCGTCTTTTTCTGTGCGCAGGTTGCCGCCACCAGGTGATCGTTTGCAGTTGCTGCGACCGCGGCCGGATCTACTGCGCTGGGGCGTGCGCTCGGCAGGCTCGGCGACGGACGATCCAGCAGGCCGGACGACGCTACCAGGCAAGCCATCGTGGCCGTCGGATGCATGCCGCCCGGATGGGCCGCTGGCGGGCGCGGCAACAGAAAGTGACGCATCACGGTTCACCCGCACTGCCAGCCGGTGATCTGCTGCTCCCGGCCGCGATGACGACCCCACGCAACGCTGCGGCCCCGGCCGACCCGCCCCAATCTCAAGAGTGCGGTGCTGGAACGGCGCGACGACGCGATCCGCTTCCATCCCGGCCTGCTCGCCTTCGCCGGGCAGTATCGCTTCGAGCCGCGGCCGGTCGCGGTGGCCCGCGGCAACGAGAAGGGCCGGGTCGAACGCGCCATCGGCTACGTGCGCGGCGCCTTTTTCGCCGCGCGCGGCTTCACCGATCTCGACGACCTCAACGCTCAGGCTGATGACTGGTGCCGTGGCCTTGCTGCCGATCGGCGGTGCCCGGGCGAGCCGGGCCATCGCGGGATGGCGCGTTTTAGCCCACGTACTGACCCGGAGCCAGGCCGGCCCGTGTGAGGCCTGCGTAGAGGCGCTCCTGCCGCGCGAGATAGGCGGGAACGCGCGACGGATGGTTCATGCGCAAGCTCGCGACCGTGTGGCCGGGATGGACCCGATTGAACTCCGCGAGATCCGCCTCCGCCCGGGTTTGACGCCCGTCCAGGGCGTGTATCGCCGCGAGCCACATGCGGGGTTGCGCGCTGCGGAAGTCGGTGGCCAGGGCCTCCTCGAACCATTGCAGCGCACGATCGTCCTCGCCCAGATGGAACGAGGCAATGCCCAGATAGAAACGGCAGAAGGAGGCGCGAAACTGAGGAGGATCGAGGCGCATGGCCTCGCGCACAGGCTCGAACGCCTCCGCCGGCCGGCCCATTTCCACCTTGCACTGGCCGACGCGAGCATGGGCGTGAGAAAAGTTGGGGTTGAGCTCGATGGCGGCGCGGTATTCGGCGATGGCTTGTTCCGGTTCGCCGCGCAGCAGCAGGATGTTCCCCCTGGTGTAGCGCACCTCGGCCGATTGCGGATCGATGCGAACCGCGCGCGTAATCGCGGCTTCCGCCTGTTCCAGTTGCACGGCGCGATCGTTCGCCCACAGCAGGAACATCTCCAGGATATGGGTGCCGGCGAACCCAACGAGGGCGGCGACCGAACAGGGGTCGTGCCGCAGCGCTGTCTCGAACAGGCCGCGGGCGGCGACGACGTCGGCGGGGGCTGCAAAGCGGCTGAACAGGACCATGCCCCGCATGGTCAGATCGACCGCATCGGGGTTGGATGGCCGCTCGGCACCGCCGCGGCGGCTGGCGAATTCAACGAGACCGAATTTCAACGTCCGCGCGATCTCACGCGTGACCTTGCCCTGCCAGTCCCAGATGTCGCTACCGTCGTGCTCAAAGCGCGTGGCCCACAGATTGGTGCCGCCGCGCGCATCGATGAGGTGGCAGTTCAGCCGCACACGAGGGCCGGCGCCCTGGATGCTGCCAGTGAAAACGTAGCGGACATCGAGTTCCCGGGCGATGGTCTCAACCGTGGCGCTGTTGTCGTGGAAAGCGATCACGGCGTTGGGGGTCACCACCATGCTGTCGCGGATGGAGGACAGATCGGTGATCAGGTTCTCGGTCAAGGCATCGGCGATGCGGTCGTGCGCCGGATCTCCTCCGACATTGCGGAACGGTCCGACACCGATCGACAGCCGGTGCTCGAACGCCCCTGGCCGCACCGCGGGTGGCTCCTGGGCCGCCACCGGACGCGTGTCGTCGGGTTGGGCGATCGACACGTCCAACATGTAGCCGCGGCGCGGGACGGTGCGGATCAGTATGGCGGCATCGCGGCCCATCGCCTGGCGGATATCGCTGACGCACTGCACCAGGGAATCGTCGGTCACGGAGGTCTGGGTCCACAACGTCCGGAACAGTTCGTCCTTGGAGACGAGGCGGCCCGGGTTTTCGGCAAGGTAACGCAGGACGGCGAAGCTTTTCGGCCGCAGCCACACCTCACCCGCGTCAATGAGCAGGCAACCGCGGCTCACATCCAGTGTGAACCGATCGAACCGAATGGTCTCCCGCGCCGTCATTCTAGGTTTCGCGGCATTTTCGTATGTCTTTCGGCGTTCGTTCGTTACCTCCGCTCGGTACGAGCATAGCGTCATCATCGGACAAGGCAAGACGTCATCAACGAAGGGTGGGTGATGACTTGTCAGAACCGATCATGGGAGGTGTCGATGAAGCGATTTCTGATGGCGGCGGCGGTGGCCGCGCTGTTGCCCGCCAGCGTGTTCGCGGCGTCGGAGAAGAATCCGCGCGACTTCATGGAACTACACCAAATGGAGATGGCGTTCCACCAGGCGGGTTCGACCAAGGACCTCGCGCTGATGTTGTCGCTGTTTACCGATGACGCGGTGTTGACGGCAAACGGCAAGACCTGGACCGGTAAGGAGCAGATCAAGGCTTACTGGCAGGCGGCCGGCGCGTTTCAACCACAGAACCAATGGATCGGCTACACGCCGGCGTTTCGGATCCAGTATGACGTGACGGGTAACAGCGGGCATCTTTATTTCGAGTGCCTGTGGGTCGATAAACTGGCGAACAAGATCGTGGTGCACACCAACTCGGACGACACATTGGTGCGCGTGAACGGCAGGTGGCTGATCAAAGAGATGAAGGCTGCGATCGTTCCGGATTTGTAAGGGGCACAAACCGTCGGGACGGTGTCGCGCCGTCCCACCGGGTCTGGCCGCGATCTTCTCCGCGCGGATGTCCATGATGTCGCGGAAGGTGATCTTGGGCGCCAACTCCTCGGAACGACGCATCATGAAGGCCGGGGTCACCAGGAACATCGGATCGTCGTCGACGTCGCTGTGGATCACCGAGCGTGCCTCTCAACGATTGACACCAGGCCGTTCATCACTGTGACCTGCTACAATTAACCTGCCTTGCGGCCTCGCCGGCCTTCGCCCACGCCTTCCTAAAGAACAGTAGCCCGCCGGTCGGCAGCGACGTTCCAGTGCCGCCGAAGCTTGCAATCCAACGAACCGAACGGGGACGACCGATCGTTCTGAACCGCGTCGCCGCCGCCGGCGTCCACCGACCAGGTCAGCCGCAAAACATCCGGCAGCCCCCGACACGCCAGGTCCCGACCTCGCTGTCATCCTCCCTCAAGCTCGGCCGTCAGGCCCCGCGGCCACGCCATCAGGCGACGCCCGCCGCCGTCTACGCGCGGATTCTCACCGCCGCTGACACGCTCGGTTTGGCACCGCAAACCGCTGAGCGTCCTCTACTTGGGCGTCGCGGCCAGCAGATGGATGGCGGCTGCGTCAATTTCCGCATCGACCGAGCTGCCAGGCGCCAACGCCAGTGCCCGCGCTGTTTGCGGCAGCGCGTAAGCAAGCAGCGAAAAGCCGCAATCCAGCGAAACCCGCCACAGCGGCCCAGACCGCCGCAAATCGACCACGCGGGCACGCAGCCGGTTGGGCGCGCCGGGGGATTGCGGCGGAAGCAAATGCACGTTTTCCGCGCGGACGACGAGCGTCACAGGCTGCGGCGGCACCAACAAGGTGCCGTTCTTCGCCGCTTCGATGCCGGTGCTTCCGACACGAATGCAAAACGCATCATGTGTTTCCGCCGCCACGCAGCCCGAGAGCAGATTTTCGATCCCCAACAAGCGGGCGATCGCGATGCTGCCGGGCCGGGCAAATACCTCGGCAGCCGGTCCATGCTGCCGGATCGCCCCGTTCTCGATCACCGCGACACGGTCGGCCAGCGACAACGCCTCGATGCGGTCGTGCGTAACGAACACGGCCGGCGCACCGGAGCCGCGGGCGAAAGTCGCCAGTTCGTGGCTGAGCGGCTCGGCTGTCGCCGCATCCAGGGCGGCGAAGGGTTCGTCGAACAGATAGACGCTCGGTCGGCTGGCCATTGCGCGCGCCAGAGCTGCTCGCTGCTTCTCGCCCGGGCTCAGATGGACGGGATGCGCCTGCGCAAGATGGGCAATCCCGAACCGCGCCAGCAACGCGGCGGCATCCGCGCGATTGCCCGTCCCCTCGGCGCCGATCGCTACGTTCTCCGCGACTGAAAGATGCGGAAACAGCCCGAAATCCTGCACCATGAAGGCGACGCGGCGCTGTTCAGGTGCCAGACGCGTGACATCGCGTCCCGCTATACAAATGCGGCCCGTGTCGGTCCGGTGAAACCCCGCGATCGTCTCCAGGCAGACCGACTTGCCAGCCCCGTTCGCGCCCAGCAGAACCAGAATTTCGCCCGCCGGCACAGCGAAGCTCACCTCGCGCAGCGCAAAGGCACCGAGCCGAAGCGACACCTGCCGCACCACAAGCCCCGACACGCTCATTGCCTGGTGCGCGCCACCGTTGCGCGATAAGCGAACTGACGGAACACGATGAACAACGCGAGCGACAAGGCCAGCAGCAAGACCGCCGCCGCAGCCGCCTCATTCAGTCCGTTTTGCAAGAACAATTCGTAAATCTTCACAGGTGCCGTCATCGGGTAATAGACCAGGATCGCCACGGCGGCGAATTCGCTGATCGCCCGCGCGAACGTCAGCGTCAGCCCCGTTGCGATCCCGTGCCAGGCCAGCGGCAAGGTGATGCGCCACAGCACCCGCCACGGCCGCAAACCGAGCGTTCGCGCCACCATTTCCAGCCGCGGATCGACACCGGCGAACCCGAGCCGCGCCGCGTTCACGGTGTACGGGGCGGCCACGAACACCATCGCGACGACAATGCCCGCGAGCGTCGCCCAGAAGCGCACACCGAGCAGCGCAGCTGCCGGCTCGCCGATGATGCCGCGGCGCCCGAACACCATCAAAAGCGCGATCCCCGCGACCGTGTGCGGCACGCTCAGCGGCAGATCGACGATGGCTGAAACGAGCCCGCGCCCCACGAAGCGTCCGCGCGCCAACAGATAGGCGAGCGGCACGCCCAGCAGCGCGGACACCAGCGCCGCCAGAAAAGCGCCTGACACGCTCAACAATATGGCGTTGCGCACCGTCACATCGCGAGCCGCCGACAGAAGGTCTGCGAATGTCGGCTCCGTCGCCAGCCGCACCAACGGCAGCACGATGATGGCAAGCAGCAGGCCGCCCAGCAGCCACAGCACGAGGATGAGCGGAACCGGCTCCGTCGTCCGCGCCGTGCGAACGACGGTGGCGTTTGCCGCGGTGCTTACGAACCGGGCCAGGGCTCGGCGAGCGCGCGCACCGCGGCGGGCGCTCCCTTTGCGTTCACCACGAGCGCCGGCTTCATGGCACCAAACCCGTCGCGCGCGATCACCGCCTGCCCCTCCGGCCCCAGCAGATAAGCGACATACTTCGCTGCCAGAGCCGCGCTGGGCGCGTCAGACGGGATGGTCGCCGCGTACACGATCGGCTTGCCCGGCAAGTCTCCGTTCCTGGTGTGTATCACCGCGGTCGCGTATTGCTTAGCCATCGCCGGGTCCGACAGGTTGATCTCAGGCGGCAGATCGACATCCTTCAGATGATGCTGCAACGCATCCGAACGGTAGATCGCGAGATAATCGATCTGACCCAGCTGCAATGCCGAGATAAGGTCGGTCTCGGTGTCGCGGATGTTGCGCTGCGGGGCATTCTTCAGCACCCGGTCGGCCAGGCCGGGACTTTTGTAATAGCGTTCGGCCAGCTGCAGCATCTGCAAGGTCTGATAGCCCGACGGGTCGGTGTCGGGGTTGGACCGTCCGATTTCGACGCCTGGCCGCGCCAGCACCTCATACCAGTTCTTCGAGTTGATATCGTGCGCGCCCTTGCTCTGCGCCGTATAGACGAAGGTGATCGCGTTGCGCGCGAAGCCGACATACCAGTCGGCCAGCCCCTTGTTGCCGCCGGCGCCGAACAGGTAATGCGGGATCACGCTGAAATCGGCGACCGCGAGGATGTCGGCCGGCTGATGCAGTTCGGTGATGCGCTTGGCCATCATGACGCTGCCGCCGAAGCGCGGCTCGACCGTCACGCCCGGGTTGGCGCGCTGGAACGCGGCGTCAATCTCGTGGAACGGCCCGGCCAGCGTTCCCGCCGCGTTGATCGTGAGTGTCGCGGCGGCCTCTGCCCTCGGCGCGAGAACCCGCGCGCAGATGCCGATGCCGGTCAGGCCGGCGAGCGGCATCAGCGCGCGCCTGGGTAGCTGTTGGCGCATGACAATTTCCCTCCGCGCGTGGAGTGCAGACGCGCAGTCGATAGCAGACGGCCGTGCGGAGATACACCGGGCAAGGCGCACGAACGTCCGGCCGTCGGCGAAAGTGTCGTAAGCTGCATGGAGACCGCCATCGACCAGGAACCCGGTCAGAGTTCCATGGGTCGCGCTCGCGGCGTGCTGCGGCGTTGGCTTCGCCGCTTGCGTCATGCGCGGGTCCTCAAGACAACGCCCCAAGACAACGCCCCAAGACAACGCCCGAAGCGCGGCGCAGACGACTCGCCGCAGCGGCTCCATTGCCGCAAGATACCCGCCGGCAGGGAAGGAGACGTACCATGACGCACGGCGCCGTGCCCCATAACCGCAACCGCCGGACCACCGCGCCCGACATTGGATCGGGAACCGGTGCCTCTCGCTGGCACACGACGGCGCCCATCCGCTATCCCGACCCCGACATCATCGTGCTCGATCCGCGCTTCCAGCGCCTGGTGCTGGGCAATGCTGCGATCGAGCGCATCGCCACCGGCTGCCGCTTCACCGAAGGCCCCGTCTGGTTCGGCGACGGCCGCTATCTGCTGTTCTCCGACATTCCCAACGACCGCATCCTGCGCTGGGACGAAACCGACGGCGGCATCAGCGTGTTCCGCGAGCCCTCGCATTATGCCAACGGCAACACGCGCGACCGCCTGGGCCGGCTGGTCACCTGCGAGCATGACACCCAGCACCTCACGCTGACCGAATACGACGGCCGGGTCACGCTGCTGGCCGACCGCTTCGAGGGCAAGCGCCTCACCGGTCCGAATGACGTGGTGGTGAAGTCGGATGGCTCGATCTGGTTCAGCGACAACGGCGCCGGCACGCGCGGCAACTATCTGGGCCACCCGCTGCCGCAGGAGATGCCATTCCGCGTCTATCGCCTCGATCCGGCGGACGGGCGCATGACGGTGGTGGTCGATGACATGCAGCGGCCGAACGGGCTGTGCTTCTCGCCCGACGAGAGCAGGCTGTACGTGGTGGACACGGCTTATACGGGCGCCAAGACGACACGGGTCTATGACGTGGTCGCGGACGGCACGAAGCTGACCAACAGCCGCCTGTTCTTTGACGGCACGCCGGGGTTTGCCGACGGCATCCGCTGCGATACGGAAGGCAATGTCTGGTGCGGCTTCTCCGGCGCACCCGAGCAAGACGGCGTGGCGGTGTTCGCACCGGACGGCACGCTGATCGGGCGCATCCTGCTGCCGGAACGCTGCGCCAACGTCTGCTTCGGCGGCCGCAAGCGCAACCGGCTGTTCATGGCGGCGAGCCAGTCGATTTATGCGCTGTATGCGGAGGCGCAGGGCGCCATCGGGGGATGACGTGCGGGTGGCAGAAACACCCCTCCCCTTGAGGGAGGCGGGCGGGGTAGGTTCCGCCGCTGTCCTTGACCAGGCTTCCCCCTTGCCGCTCTGGCGCCAGTATTTCAGGAAGCGGTTCATGTAGAGGTACACGCCCTCCCCGATCACCCTCCCTCAAGGGGAGGGGGTGTTTCTTTCCCATCTTCGCAGCCTGGACCTCGCGATGCTGCTCACATCGAAAACCTACGACGTTCCTGATATCCAAGCTGTGCAGGAGTTCTACCACGCCAACGGCTGGACCGACGGCCTGCCAATCGTACCGCCCACGGCCGATGCGGTGCGGGCGTGCCTGGACTGGGCGATGACTCCGCCAGACCAGCTTGTCGGCATCGAGCCGGTACGCGCCGTGCCGATCACCACGGAGAAGCTCGCGATCAACGCGGTGATGGCCGGCTGCCTGCCGATGCATTTTCCTGTCGTGCTGACGGCATTCGCCGCCATGCTGCAGCCGGAGTTCCTGCTGCACGGCGCCACCGCGTCCACCGGCGGTTGCGCGGTGCTGGTGATCCTGAACGGTCCGGTGCGGCTGGAGATCGGCGCTGCCGGCGGGTTCAGCGCGCTGGGCAACAGCGACCGCGCCACCGCGGCGATCGGCCGCGCCATCCGCCTGGCACTGATCAACATCCTGGAGGTGCGGCCCGGCGGGATCGACCGTTCCACGCTCGGCCACCCCGGCAAGTTCAGCTACTGCGTCGCCGAGGACGAGGACAGCACCTGGCAGCCGCTGCACGTGCAACGCGGCCTGCCGCCGGAGGTCTCCGCGGTCACCGTGCTGGCGGCCGGCGCGCCACGCCAGATCATGAACGAATGGACGACGCAGCCGGAGGAGATCCTGGAGACCTTCGCCGCCGAGATGCGCGCCAACATGCGGCACTACTCGATCTGGAGCGGCAACTATGTACTGGTCATCCCGAGGCAGCTTCGCGACCACCTGCTGGCGGCTGGCTGGAACAAGGCCGACGTCGCCGACTTCATCCACCGCCGCGCCCGCATCCGGCGCAGCGAATGGGCGGAGGTGGGCAAGGCCTCGGTGGTGCGCGACCGCGGCGAGACGGAATACGCGGCGCTGCCCTCTCCCGACGCGTTGCTGGTGATCGCGGCCGGCGGACCGGCAGGGGGCTTCGGCGCGGTGATCCCACCCTGGCTGGGCGACAAGAGCCGGGCGGTGACGTTGCCGATCGGGGCGTGCGTGGAGTGCGAACCGACGCGCTGATGAACCCTGATTTTATGCTGTGATTCTGACGCATCGATACCGTTGGCGAACCCGTCATTGCGAGTTGACCACCGGCCTGGCGGCCGACCGCATCTTTGCCGGCCGTTTCGACCGGCGCCGCCGTGAATGACACGGCGATCGTCGCGCGACGGCCAATGCCTGCCACCGCCGAAGTACGGTTGCTTGTTCGTCGATGAGCTTCGCCGCAATCTCCTTCCTCGGATCGCCGCGCCAGCTCGCGTTCGGCGGGCGCATCGCAGGGACGAAGGAGTTGCCCATGGATAGCGCGGTCGCGCACGACGTGCCGGTGATCGATCTCGGCGAATTGCAAGACGCGTCCGCCTGTGCGGCGATCGCCCGCGCGCTGGACTCCGCGTTTCGCACCGTCGGCTTCTGCTATTTCGTCAACACCGGCATCGATCCGACTTTGATTGAAGGCGTGTTCACTGCCTCGCGGCGGTTCCATGCGATGCCCGACCCGGCGAAGCAGGCCATCGCCATGAACGCGTTCCATCGCGGCTACATGGCGCCCAGGACGTCGCTTATCCAGACATCCTCCGTCGCCCGGGTCACGCAGCCGAACAACAGCGAGTCCTTCATGCTGATGCACGAAGTGCCGCCGCAGGACCCGCGCTTCGGCACGCCGCTGAACGGACCGAACCAATGGCCCGCGAACCTGCCCGGATTTCGCGAGCAGGTGCTGACCTACGACACCGCCCTGCGCCGCTTCTGCCTGCGGCTGCTGCGGCCGATCGCACTCGCGCTGGGCCTGCCGCCCAACGCGCTGGCTCCCTGTTTCCCTCAGCCCACAACGTTCCTCCGCCTGCTGCACTACCCACCGCAACCGCCGGACGCGCCCGAGGATGCATTCGGTTCGGCACCGCACACCGATTACGGATTCATCACGATCCTGGCGCAGGACAACGCCGGCGGGCTGCAAGTTCGACCACGCGACGGCGACTGGATCGCCGCGCCGCCGATTCCCGGCAGCTTCGTGGTGAACGTCGCTGACATGCTGGCGCGCTGGACCAACGACCGCTGGCAATCGACGCCGCACCGGGTGAAGAATTTGTCAGGCGGCGACCGCTATTCCTGTGCGTATTTTTTCGACATGGACCTGGATTGCAGCGTCACCTGCCTGCCCACCTGCCACGACGCCGCCAACCCGCCACGCCACCCGCCCGTTCGTTACGGCGATTACCTGCTCGAGCGGCTGGATCGGAACTATGCCTACCGCAAGGCGGGCTGATGGCCCAGTCGGGGCGCCGCGCACCCGAGCCTGGGTGCGGCTGCCGTCGGGCCGGCGGCTCGATCTGCTCGATCCCACGCCGTTCGACTGGGCCGATGAGGACCTCGCGCTGGGCTTGGCGCGCACCTATCGCTGGGGCGGCCATTCCGCATGGCCGCTGCCGTTGTCGGTGGCGCAGCACAGCCTGCTGGTGCTGGCATTGCGGCGCGACCGCAGCCCCACCGGCCTGTCGGATGCCACGGCACGGCGCGAGTTGCTGCATGATGCGGACGAAGGATTGCTGGGGTTCGATCCGATCTCGCCGCTGAAGCCGTTTCTTGGCCCGGGCTACGCGGCACTCGCCGCGCGGCTGCAGGCGGCGATCGCGCAGCGTTATGCACTGGACAAGTGGCAACCCGAGGATCGCCGCGCGCACAAACAGGCCGATCGCATCGCCGCGGCATCCGAAGCAGTCCACGTGGTGGGTTGGAGCCACGATGAGGTCCGGCGCGTCCTGCGGATCGTCGAACGGCCGGTGCAGACCGACCCGCTCGCGGGTTGGTTCGGAACGCCGCCATGGCAGCCGTGGGATGCCGCGCTGGCGGCCGAGCGTCTGCTGCACGTGCTGCACACGCTGTTATAATGTCGTAGGGCGGACAAGCCTTGCCCGAGAGGGGATCCGTCCGGGATAAGGCTTTTCCGCCCTGCATCGCCGCGGACGCCCGCTTCTACCCCAACGCATCGGCGAGCGCGCGGCGTGCCTCGATCACCCGCGGCAGCGCCTGTGCCGGTGCCATATCGAGCGGTGCGGTGACATTGAGGTGCGTCACCCCGACATCCTGCAGCTTCCGGGCGGCGGCAACCCATGCCACCGCGCCGCCATCACCGGCGACCAGAGGTCCGCGCACCATCAACGTCCCCGGATCGCGCCCCGCTTCCTGCGTGTACTGGCGCAGCCGCGGCAGATGCGGCGTGGGATCGCCCATCGACATCCATCCGTCCGCCAGCCTCGCAACCCGCTGCAGCGCAGCGTCTCCCGTTTCCGAGCCGAACCACAGTGGGATATGCGGCAACCCAGGCCGGTTGAGCCCGACCTTGTCCAGCCTGTGGTACTCGCCCTCGAACGTCACGTAAGGCCGCGACCACAACAGCTTCAGCACCGTCACCTGCTCCTCTAGCCGCCGGCCGCGGTTGCGGAAGTCCTGGCCCAGCGCCTGGTATTCGGCCGCATTCCAGCTCAGCCCGACGCCAAGTTCGAAACGGCCGCCGCTGAACAGTGCCAATTCCGCTGCCTGCTTGGCCAACAGAACGGTTGGCCAGGCGGGCAGGATCAGGATGCCGGTGATGAACCGCAGCTTTTGCGTGACCGCGGCCAGAAAGCTGAACGTGACGAACGGATCATGGAACGGTCCTGCGTATTGCCGATCCGGCCGCTGTGGATGGGTACCCGCCGGCTGCGCCATCACGTGGCCGCTGGTAGAAGTGAAGTCGAAGCCGGCGGCCTCAAGCGCCTCGGCATAGGCTTTCACCGCGCCGGGATCGGCAAAGGCGGTGATCGGCAGTGCGCTACCGTATTGCATGACGCGGTCCCTCTTTTGCGTGTTGGAGCCTCGTGTTGGAGCCTCGTGTTGCAGCCTCGTGTTGCAGCCTGGGACGACCCGCCTTTCGATGCCCTGGCGCGAGCGACCGCGCAAGCCGGGACCGTGCTGTGTCGTTGTGCCGCCGCTGTCGCCAGCCGCTTGCCTTCGCGCGGTATGGCCGGCACGCTGCGCGGCATTCCGGCAAACAGGAGGCAACACGATGCCCGATCCACTCCGCCGCACAGTATGCGATGCCGTCGATGGGGCCGTCCTGATGGGACACATGCAGGAATTCGCCCGCTGGGTGAAGCTGTCGGGCACGCCGGACGAACTGACCAGCCTGCGGTATGTCAAGACGCGGCTGGACGAGTTCGGTTATCGGACGGAGCTGCTGCATCACGATGCCTATATCAGCCTGCCGGGTCGCGCGCGGGTGGACGTGGACAATCAAACTTTGACCAGCATCACGCACTCCTTCTCGCGATCGTCGCCGGCCGAAGGAGTGAGCGGCCGGCTGGTCTATGTCGGCGACGGCGGGAAGGATGATTTCGCCGGCAAGGACGTGCGTGGCGCGATCCTGCTGACTGAGGGAATTGCCAGTCCGGGACAGGCAGCGAACGCATCGCGCGCCGGAGCGGTGGGGCAGATCCAGATCAGCCCGCACGAGCATCGGCATGAGATGTGCGTCTCGCCGGTCTGGGGCAGCCCGTCGGCGGAGACACTGTCGCAGTTGCCCAGCACGGTGGTCTGCACCGTATCGAACGCGGATGGAAGCGCATTACGTGACCGCCTGGCACGCGGAGAAACGCCGAGGGTGGCGCTGCATGCGGAAGTCGACAGCGGCTGGCGGCAGACGCCGATTCTGGTGGCGGACCTGGATGGGCCGGACCCGGATGGGCCGTTCGTTTTATACTCCGGCCATCACGACACCTGGTACTGCGGCGTGATGGACAACGGCGCGGCGAACGCCACGATGCTGGAGGTGGCCCGGTTGATGGCGCCCCAGCAGGCGAAATGGCGGCGCGGGTTCCGATTGTGCTTCTGGTCGGGCCACTCGCACGGACGCTATTCGGGGTCCACGTGGTACGCCGACCACCATTGGGACGAGTTGGAACGGCGCTGCGCTGTGCACGTGAATGTCGATTCCACGGGCGGGATCGGCGCGACGGTGCTGGAGCATGCGGCGGCGGCTCCCGAACTGCTGGCGCTGGCCGGCCAGGCGATCGGCGAGCAGACGGGCGCCAAATACGTAGGCAAGCGGATGTCGCGGTCGTCGGACCAGTCGTTCTGGGGCATCGGCATTCCCGCGATGTTCGGCGCGTTGAGCGAGCAACCGCCGGCGCCGGTGAAGATGCGCAACGCGTTGGGCTGGTGGTGGCACACGCCGCACGACACGCTGGACAAGATCGACGAGGCGAACCTGGTGCGCGACACCAAGGTATTCACGCACACGCTGTGGAGGCTGCTGTCCGATCCGGTCTTGCCGTTGGATTTCGCCACGCATGCGCGGGTGCTGCTGGAGGAACTCGGACGGATCGGTGAATCACTGACGGGGCGGTTCTCGGTCGAAGGCCTGGTGGCCGCGGCGGAGACGCTGCGCGACACGGCCGCGGCGGGCGGTCACAACGATGCAGCGTTGCTGCGGGCATCGCGCGCACTGGCGCCCGTCTACTACACCAGCGGAGACCGTTTCGAACATGATCCGGCATTGCCGTTGCCGGCCTGGCCAGTGCTGCAGCCGCTGCGGGATCTGGCGAAGACCGCTCCCGGGTCCGATGCGGCACACGCGCTGACGGTTAGCGCCGTGCGGGGGCGGAACCGGATGATGTTTGCGCTGCGGGAGGCGACGGCGGCGCTGCGGGCTGGATAGGGTTCGCGGCGCTAGGCCACCAGCCCGCGGAGTGAGCCAGAGGGCAAGGGCAGTTCCTCCCGAGGGGTTTCAGTGCTCAGTACATCGTGCCGGGCATGAAGCAGTAGAATAGGACATTTTTCAGCTTCCCATCCAAATCCCACTCTGGCGCATACCACACCTTTGCCGACGTCTGATCGTCCGCATTAGGCTCAGGTCCACACAGTCCTACACCGATAACAGTCTCCTGCGGTATGGACCACCATGTGCCTTCTATTTTGACTTCGTACCCCTTGCTGCCACCGCGCCAATCATTATCCCCCAACGCATGACCATCACTGATCGAACAACAGCCTTGATTCGGGGGTTTGTTCTGTCGATGGCACTCCCACCAGCGATGCTCAGCGCTGTCGGTGCCCGGCGGCGGAGCCGCAAGTGCCGTCGCCGTCGAAAGCAACAAAATCGCGACTGTCACACGTATCATGTTTTAGCCTTCTACCGTCAGAGATGCGACGCCTTGGAATGTCACACCGTGCTGACAATAGGCTGGAGCCTTCCAACCGGGGGTAGCCGAACGTCCATCGGGTATCGTATAATTTACCCACGCTGATATATCCACGTATTTATCAGGCCCCGCCGGGGGTTTCTGGTACGCCGATCGGCGTATCAAAACCTCCGCCCTACGGGCTAGCCAAACCACCAGGAGTAAGTAACCCAGGAGCAGAACCCCGTCCCGGCGGGAAATAGCTCTGCCCAAAGCTAGGGCGATTATGCGCTTGACGAATACCAGGCACCCAGGCCTATTATAGAAACTATGCTTCCAATTATATAGTTGCTACCGGTGGAACGGCCTGCACTGCGGCACTGCCGAGTTGGCGGCGCACGCCCGCGCAGCCGAGAGCGGCTCGTCAGGCAGGGGATTTGTTTGTCGCTTCGCTCCTGGCAATGACAGGAGGGTGCGTAAGCGCCACGCAACCGCATCGCAGCCTCACACGCACCATCAGCCCCTTCACGATCGGCGCCTGTTCTCAATTCGGCTTGTCACCGCTGAGGACTGGCCTGCGTTCGCCCGTACGTCCCCACGACGCTGGCATTATACCACCAACCCGCCATCCACGTGCAGCATTTGTCCCGTGATGTAGCTTGCGGCGGGTGAGGCCAGGAAAGCCACCGCCGCTGCCACTTCCTCGGGCAGGCCGATCCGCCCGAGCGGGATGTGCTCCACCTGCTTCGCCAGCACGGCCGGATCGATCGCACGATGCGCGCCGCTGTCCTTGCGGATGAAGCCGGGCACCACCGCGTTGACCGTCACGTTGCTCGGGGCGAGTTCGATGGCGAGGGCGCGCACCAGCGCCTCCAGCGCCGCCTTGGCCGCGGCGGAGGCGGGAAACAGCGTGACATCGGGCCGGAACACATGGGCGGCGAAGCTGGACACGGCGACCACGCGGGCATTGCGTCCGGCTCGAAGGTGCGGGATGGCGGCGCGGGCAAGGCGGAAGAAAGCGCCCTGGATCGCGTCCACGGATACGGCCATCGCCGCGTCACTCAGGTCGGCAAGGGGCGTACGGTCAGCGAAGCCGGCGTTGCTGACCAGCACATCGAGACCGCCGAATTGCGCCACCGCCTGTGCCACCAATGCCGCTGCCACATCGGGTTCGGCGAGATCGCCCGATGCGACGTCGGCCACGCCACCGGCGGCGCGCACCTGCGCTGCCACGATCTCGAGGGCATCGCGGCTGCGGCGCGTGTGCAGCAGGATCGCTTGACCTGGGCCGGCAAGCGCACGGCAGACAGCGGCACCGATGCCGCTCGCTGCGCCGGTCACCAGGATGACAGACCGATATTCCATGGACCATGACTCTCGTTAGTTCGGATGATCGAAGTACGTAGTTTAGTACCCACTATCGATGAAGCGCGAAATATCGATGCCGCGCCAAGCGTGCCGGCCCTACTGTCATTGCCAGGAGCGAGCGACGCAGCAGTCCCGCGCCTGCCGCCACGGCGCGGCCCCGGGCAGGGGCTCGCTGCGCTTCTCGCAATGACAAGGGGACGCGATGACAAGGGGACGCGATGACAAGGGGACGCGATGACAAGGAGGCGCAATGATAAGGCGGGCGCGATGACAAGGAGGAGCGCAATCGCTCGTATCGAGATTACAACGAGTACCGCGTGAACTCGCGCTGCAAAGCTGGCAGCGGACAGATCTCCATCCAGCCTTCCGCCGGCCGCATCACCACCATCATCACGCTGGCGGAGAGATTCTCTCCGGTCGCAGCCGGCCGTGGCGGGCGGCACACCGAGTACGGCGTGCCGAAATCATCGAATAACGCGGCCTTCAGATCGTCGATGCCGATCCGGCCACGCTTCGGCGCCAGCAGCGCACGCACCCGCTGCGCGCGATAAGCAGAGTCCGGCGTCGTCGCCAGGCCGGTGTCACGCAGCTTCGCCAGTGCCGCCGGGTGCTCGAAATGGTTGGCGTGCACCAGCAGTCCGCCATCGGGCTGCACCAGGAAGCTATCGTCCGGCGCGCTTTCGACATCCAGTGCGACACCGCCGGCGTGGCTCAGCATGACGTTGTTGGAAACCCATTTCGGCGTTGCATATACCGCCTGGATCGCCAGGGCGAAATGCGCGCTCTCCAATACGCGGCGGCGTAGCAGTACCAGCGGCACGCCGGGACGCTTGCCGTCGCGATCGGAACCGAGAAAATTCGCCGTCAGTCCGATGCCCGCCTCATTCAGGCCGCAGCGGGCCAGTCCGCCCGCCTCGGTAAAGGTCAGCAATGCCGGGCCATTCTGCGGACGGATGCGCAGCACCACACCGGTCTCGGCGCATTCGGCGCGCCAGTCCCAGTTCTGGCCGTGCAGCACCGCGCCATCCGCCGACGCCTCCGGCAGCACCACCGCACCAGTGCAGCCATCCTGCTCCGCCGCCAGCCGAGCCCGCGCCAGCAGTTCGGTGCGGGTGTTCACCACCACGACATGTTCCAAGGGACAGCGCGCGCCCTCGGCGATGCCGCGCATCTCTTCGAGATATGTGGGTTCGAAACGCTCAATGATCGGCAGCAGAGTCTCCACCAGTGCGCGCACCCGGTCCGCGCCGAGGCGCTGACTGGCGAACGCGGTCAGGTAGATGTCCGCGGAACGGCGGATGCGGTCGGCGGCGGCCTCTCCGTACTGCCGGCCGCGTCCGCGTGGCGGGCCGGACAGGTCGATCAGCGGAAATGCAGGCAGCATCGGCAAGCTTCCTGTCAGAACAAAGATGGTGCGGCGGCAGCACCCGCCGCACCAAAGCACATCCGGGCTAAGCGCCCACGATCACGTCGCCGAACCGCTCGAAGGTCTTGCCGTTCCACTTCTCCAACTGCATCGCTTTGATCGGATGATAGTTCGTCGGGCTGGTGCTGATGGTGATGCCCGGCAGCAGCAGCGGATTGGTATCGTCATGGAAGTTCGTCGCCTGCTTCAGGATGTTCTGCCGCGAGAAGTCGCCGTTGCACTGCTTCAGCACCTTCAGCATCGTGTCGCTGACGGCATAGGCGGCAATGTAGCCGCCGTCGGTCTGGTCCGCGCCGGGCAGGTACTTGTTCATGAAGTCCCGCCATTGCTTCATGCCGGCATCGGCGGCGAAGGCCGGATCGGTCGGATCCTTCAGATAGCCGGCGCTGATCATGCCGATGCAGTTCTGCGGCCCCGCCGGGTTGATCACCGCGCCGACCGAGATCGCCACGTTGGTCATGAAGAACATCGGGTTCCACTTCAGGTCGTGCACCTTGCGGATCGCCTGTGCCGCGAATTTCGGCGTTGCGACCACCAGCAGCACATCAGCGCCCGAGGCCTGAAACGTCGCGATCTGGCTGTCCACGGTGGGATCGGTGACTTCGTAAGTCGCCTCGGTGACCATCTTCGAATAGCGGCTGCCCAGCACGTCCTTCACGCCCGCCGGATAATCCTTGCCGAAGTCGTCGTTCTGATAGAGGATCGCCATCTTGGCGTTCGGCTTCTGCTGCAGCATGTACTTGGTATAGATCTGCGCTTCCGTACGGTAGCTCGGCTGCCAGCCGATGGTCCACGGAAATTTTTGATAGTCGCCCCACTTGTCGGCACCGGTGGCGACAAAAAGCATCGGTACCTTGTGTTGGTTCATGTAGCGCTCGATGGCGCTGTTGGTCGGGGTGCCAAGCGTGTTGAAGGTGAAGGCGACCTGGTCTTCCTCCACCAACTGGCGGATGTCCTCCACCGTCTTCGGCGGGCTGTAGCCGTCGTCCAGCGAGATGAAATTGATCTTGCGCCCGCCGACACCGCCTTGCTCGTTGACCATCTTGTTGAAATACGCTTGCTCCAGCTTGCCGAGCGAGCTGTAGGCCGAGGCCGGTCCGCTGTAGGGGTTTGTATGACCAATCTTGAGTTCGGTTGCGGTCACACCCGGCGTGTCCGCGGCCGCCGCTTGCCGCCAGCTCACAGCCCCTGCTGCCGCGGCCGCACCAGCCGCCAGTACTGCTCGTCTCCGAATCATCCGTTTCCCTTCCACTAAACCAGGGGGCGGCGAATGCGCCGCCCGCCCGGAGTTTATCAGGGTACTTGTCGCTTCGATAATATCCCCAAAGAACACCCAGGTCTTACCGTCCCACCGCATCAGCCGCATCGCCTTCACCGGCCGGTGGTCGGTGGGACCGGTGCTGGCGGTGATGCCCGGCAACGCCGTCGGCAACGGCAGATTGTGCAGGCTCAGCGCCTGTTTCATGATGTTGGCGCGCGTGAAGTTGCCGTTGCATTGCTTCAGCACGTGCAACATGATGTTCGACGCGGTGTAGGAATAGACGTAGTTAAGGTCCGTCAGGTCGGCACCCGGCATGTTCTTGGCCATGAAGCCATGCCATTCCTGCATGCCGGGATCGTTGTCCCACTGATGGTCCGTCGGATCCTTCAGCCAGTTGGTGCTGACCATGCCGACCGCTTTCTCGGGCCCGGCCGGTGTCAGGACCGCCCCGACAGACACCGACACGTTGGTCATGATGAACAGCGGCTTCCACTTCAGGTCGTAAACCTTGCGGATCGCCTGGGCGGCAAATTTCGGCGCCGCGACCACCACCAGCGCGTCCGCGCCCGTAGCTTGCAGCGAGGTGATCTGGCTGTCCACCGTGGCATCGGTCGGTTCATAACTGGCGGTGGTGACCAGCTTCGAATAACGGTCGCCGAATCCCGCATGCAGGCCGCCCAGGTAGTCCTTGCCGAAATCGTCGTTCTGATACAGCACCGCCACCTTCGGGTTCGGCTTCTCCTGCAGGATGTACTTCGCGTAGATCTGCGATTCCGTGCGGTAGTCCGGCTGGAACCCGGTGGTCCACGGATACAGCTTGTAGTCGCCCCATTTCGCCGCGCCGGTGGCGACAAATAGATGCGGCACCTTCTTCTGGTTCACATAGCGCACGATTGCCGAATTGGTCGGCGTGCCGAGTGTATTGAACAGAAAGGCGACGCGGTCCTCCTCCACGAGCTGGCGGACATCCTCCACCGTCTTCGACGGGGTATAGCCGTCATCCAGCGAGATGAAATTGATCTTGCGTCCGGCCACCCCGCCCTGCTCATTCACCATCTTGAAGAAGGCGGTCTCCAGCTTGCCGATCGGACTGTAGGAAGATACCGGACCGCTATACGGCATGGTGTTGCCGATCTTGATCTCGGTTGCGGTGACGCCGGGCGTCTCCGCTGCGTTGGCTGGCCGCCATGCCGCCGCCGTTGCCGCGGCGGCCGCGCCGGCGGCCAGAATACTCCGTCTCCGTATCATTCGTGCTTCCCTTCCCTGAACGTTGGGGCAGCGCGAATGCACTGCCATAGTCAGGATAACCGGAACCTGCGCGGGGGAACAACGGATAGCGCGCCGCGCGGCAACACGGGATGGCTGTCGCCCCTCCTCAGTGCCGGCGCCCGGCAATTCCGGGACGGAACAGGAACGCCAGCGGCACGACGACGAATGACGCCACGGCGGTGATGGTGAACACGTCGCCATAGGCCAGGATCGCCGCCTGCTGGTTCAGCGCGCCGTTGATCAGACCCATCGCGGCATTGCTCGCCGCGCTGCCGGCGTAACCCAGAGCCTGCAGCGACTGATGGTACTGCGCCAGCAGGTTGTCATAGGGCTGGTCCAGCGGCGACAGATGCGTCGCGAGATAGGCGCGGTGCACCTGCAGCCGGTTCGCCGTAATGGCCGTGGCGATGGAAATCCCCAACGAGCCGGCGATGTTGCGGAACATCGAATACAGCGCCGTGGCATCGGCGTTCAGCGCGCGCGGCAGCGTCGCATAGGCCATCGTGCTATTCGGCACGAACAGGAAGGCGAGGCCGATCGTCTGGTAGGCACGGATCGAGGCCAGCCAGCCGAAATCCACGTCCGGCGCGATACGCGCGGCGTACAGCGACGCGCAGCCCAGCAGCAGGAAGCCGAACGCGATCACCACACGGGTCGAGATGTTCGGCAGTACCAGACGCGCCACGACCGGGATCAACACGATCAGCAGCGCCGCGCCAGGGGACAGCGCCAGCCCGGTCAGCAGCGCGGTGTAGCCCAGCCACGCCTGCGCCAGCAGCGGGATCAGCACCAGGCTGGAGTAAAGACTCAGCCCGATCCCGAACACCATCACCGAGCCGACCGCGAAATTGCGATCTCCCAGCGCGCGCAGATCCACGATCGGTTTTTCGGTCAGCAGCAGCCAGCACACCGCGCCGAGCAATGACGCGACGGCGACCAGGCCGGCCAGGCGGATGGCGGGCGAAGCGAACCAGTCGGCGTCCTCGCCGCGGTCCAGCATGATCTGCATCGCGCCGAAACCCACGGCGATCAGCGACAGGCCGACATAGTCCATGTCGATCAGCCGCGTGCGGTCGGCTTTCACCCAGGGAGGGTCCTCGACAAGCTGCGCGACCGTCATAAATGCCAGCACGCCCATCGGCACGTTGATCAGGAACACCCAGCGCCACGACCATGTGTCCGTCAGCCAGCCGCCCAGGGTCGGTCCCAGCACGGGGGCGAAGATGATGCCGAACGCGACGATGGAGAACGCCCGCCCGCGCTGCGAAGGTTCGAACGTGTCGAGGATGATGGACTGCTGGTTCGGCTGCAGTCCGCCGCCGAAGAAGCCCTGCATCAGGCGGAACACCACGAGCTGGCTCAGGCTGGTGGCGACGCCGCACAGGAACGAGCACAGCGTGAACATCGCAATGCAGGTCAGGAAGTACTGCTTGCGTCCGAGCAATTTGCCGAACCAGCCGGAGATCGGCACGACGATGCCGTTCGCCACCAGGTAGGAGGTGAGCGCCCAGGTCGCGTCGTCGTAGCTGGCGGACAGGCTGCCGGCGATATGCGGCAGGCTGACGTTCACGATGGTTGTGTCCAGCACCTCCATGAACGGCGCCAGCGTCACCACGACGGCGATCAGCCACGCACTGGCGCGCGGATGGAAAGCGCCGTGCGGGGCGGCGGCAGAGGCGGCGGCAGAGGCGGGAGCGGCGACATTGGAAACGCCCCCCCCTCCCCTCGAGGGAGGCGGGCGGGGGATGGACGTCGAGGTCATGCGGAATTACCGGGCGCACGCACACCTCCCCCCGGCCTCGACCCGCTTCGCGGCTCAAGCCCACAAGGGGATGGGGTGTCCTGTTGCTGTCGCCGGCCCTCTTTGCGCCCCGTTGCGAGCCCTTGTCTCACTTCAAATGCACCACCGGATCGACAGAAAGCCCCAGCGGCAGCGGCAGATTCGGGTCCAGGCCGTGGTCGATCACGATCTTCACCGGCACACGCTGCACGATCTTCACAAAGTTCCCCGTCGCATTCTCCGCCGGGAACGCCGAGAACCGAGAGCCTGACCCGAGCTGAATGCTGTCCACGTGCCCCTCCAGATGCAGGTCCGGATAGGCATCCACATCGATATCCACGCGGTCGCCCGGCCGCATGCGCGCAAGCTGGCCCTCCTTGAAGTTCGCCGTCACCCAGACATCCGGCGTGACCAGCGCCATGATCGACTGTCCCACCTGCACGTAGTTGCCTTTGTCCACGTTGCGCTTGGTCACCCAGCCGTCCTGCGGCGCGCGCACCTTGGTCCACTCAAGGTTCAACACGGCCTGTGCAAGCTGCGCCTGCGCCAACGCCACCTGACCTTCGAGCTGATGCACCTGCGCCGCGGCCTCGTCGATCGACTGGCGGACGATATCGGTGCCGCGCATGTTGGCCTCCGCTTGGGCTACCGCCGCGTTGGCATTGCGCATCGCCGATTCGGCGTTGTCGATGTCCTGCTGGGTGGTTGCCTGCTTCGGCAGGCTACGCTGCCGCCGCGCGTCCGCCTGCGCCTTGAACTGCGTCGCCTGCGCCGCGAGAAGCTGCGCCTGCGCCGCTTCCAGTTTCGCCGGCCAGGTGACGCGCGCGGTCTCCAGGGCAACGCGAGCGGCGGCAAGCTGCGCCCCGGCGACCTGCAGGCTTCCCGCCGCCTGATCGCGCACCGCCTCATAGGGGCGCGGGTCGATCTCGATCAGCACCTGGCCCGCCTTCACGTACTGATTGTCGTTGATGTCGCGCGCGATCACGTCGCCCGCCACCTGCGGAGCGATCGTGACCGCATTGCCATCGGTATAGGCGTCGTCAGTGGTGGCTTCGTTCCTGGTGAGATACCAATAGCCGACTGCACCCGCCACGGCCGCGAGCACGATCAGCAGCAGCAGAACCTTCGCGAGACGGTTGCGCCGGCGAGGCAGTGCAACGTCTTCGCTGGGCCGATTCCCGGCGGCCGGTCTGACAGGTGTGGGCTGATCATTCATCCGACTGGCCTGATTTGTGGCGTGTCATTGCAAGGTGCGAAGCGTCCACGCAAGCCCCTGCATGTTCCCGCCGACGGGGCGATCACCCCGCCACGCAGCTCTCAGCAGCACTGCGTATTGTTCCCGTGGTGCCGCGTTGTTCCCTTGTGGCCCTGCCCGCGGCCTGTTTACCTCGCTGAAGACGCGCGAGGCATGACGCCGGCTGGCACGGCGGCGGGCAGCCGCGCATGCACTGCCGCCATGGCCGCCTGGAACGCGGCCTCGGCGTCCAGGTTCGTGGTGTCCAAACGCACGGCGTCGTGGGCCGGCCGTAGCGGCGCTGCCACGCGCGCGGCGTCCTGCGCGTCGCGTACGCGCATCTCCTCGCCGACTGTCTCCAGCTCCGCTGCCGTACCCTTCGCCAGCAGCTCCAGCCAGCGCCGGCGCGCCCGCTCCTGCAGGCTGGCGGTGACGAACAATTTTACCGGGGCGTCGGGGAAGATCACCGTGCCGATGTCGCGGCCGTCCAGCACCGCGCCGTGCAGCGCGCCAAACTCGCGCTGGAACGTCAGCAGCGCCGCGCGGACGCCCGGGATGGCGGCGACCGCGGCGGCGGCGGCATCGGCCTGCGGTCCCCGAAGGTCCGGCCGCTCCAGGTCGGCGGGGACCAGCGCACGAGCGGCGGCCTCGGCCGTGGCGGGATCGGCCGGATCGCCGCCGGCATCCAGCACGCGGCGGCCGACCGCGCGATAGAGTAGGCCGGTGTCGAGGTAGGGCAGCCCGATTGACGCCGCGATCCGCCGTGCCAGCGTACCTTTTCCGGCCGCCGCTGGCCCGTCGATGGCAATGATCGGTGGCCCGCTCACGCCGGCTCCAGCCTCGCCCCGACACTGTTCATCAGCTCAACGAACCCCGGGAAACTCGTGCCGATGATGCCGGCATCGTCCACCGCGACCGGTTGCTCTGTCGCGGCGCCCAGCACCAAGGCAGGCATGGCGATCCGGTGGTCCATATGGGTAAGCACCAACCCACCGCCCGGCGGCGGCCGGCCATTGCCATGCACGATCAGGTCGTCGCCGTCGATTTCCGCCCGAGCGCCGTTGACGGCCAGCAACGCGGCAGTGGCGGAGAGCCGGTCGCTCTCCTTCACCCGCAGCTCCTTCAGGCCCCGCATCCGGGTGGTGCCCGAGGCGGTGGCGGCGATCACCGCCAGGATGGGGTATTCGTCGATCATCCAGGGCGCACGCTCCCACGGTACGTCCACCCCGCGCAGCGGGCCATAACTGACCACCAGATCCCCCACCGGCTCGCCCCCCTGCACCCGTGGATGGGTGGTGACGACGTCGGCCCCCATCTCGGCCAGGGTGGCGAACAGGCCGCAGCGGGTCTCGTTCAACCCAACGCCCTGGATGGTGAGCCGTGACCCCGGTACCAGGAGCCCGGCAGCGGCCAGGAACGCCGCCGAGGACGGATCACCCGGCACCACCACGTCGGCGGCGCGCAATTCCGGCTGGCCTTGCAGCTCGATCACCCGGGCGCGTCCGTCAGGCGTGACCTGCACCGAGGCGCCGAAATGCCGCAGCATGTTTTCGCTGTGGTCGCGGGTGGCTTCGGGTTCCTCGACGCGCGTGATGCCGGGCGCGTTCAGCCCGCACAGCAGCACCGCCGACTTCACCTGCGCCGACGGCACCGGCACGCGATAGTCCAGCGGCAGGGCGTCGCGCGCGCCCTCCACCGCCAGCGGCAGCCGGCCGCCTTCGCGCGCGGTGAACCGGGCGCCACAGGTGGTGAGCGGATCGGTCACCCGGCGCATCGGCCGGCGGCGCAGGCTGGCATCCCCGGTCATCACGGCGAAGATAGAATGGCTGGCGAGGATTCCGCATAACAGGCGGGCGGCGGTGCCGGAGTTGCCCATGTCCAGCACGTCTTCGGGCTCGACGAGGCCACCGATGCCGCGGCCGGCGACGCGCCAGGTGCCGTCGGGATCGTGCAGCACCTCCGCGCCCAGTGCCCGCATGGCGGCAGCGGTGCGCAGGACGTCCTCGCCTTCCAGCAGGCCGGTGATGCGTGTCTCGCCCACCGCCAGTGCGCCGAACATCAGCGCACGGTGGCTGATCGACTTGTCGCCGGGCACGGTGATGGTGCCGGACAGCGGCCGGGCGGCGCGGTGCGAGATCAGCTTACGGGGGGTGGCATCCATGCGATGGATTCCTGCGGATTCGTTGGCGTGCCGCGACGCGGCACGTCGGGTCACACGTCATCCTCGCGGAAGCGGGGACCTATGCGGCATAGGTCCCCGCTTCCGCGGGATGACAGCGGGGTTGTTTCACGGACCCCGGCGCGGCGCTTAGCACGTGGAACCCCGATTTGACAGCGGCACGCCAGGGTGGCATGGCCGCCCGCCTTCCAAGACCCGACTGACAAGGCCCTGCCCTGATGGTGAAGCCAGAACTTGGCACCAAGCGTGTCTGCGTCGCCTGCGGCGCGCGTTTCTACGACCTGCTGAAGCAGCCGGCGGTGTGCCCGAAATGCGGCACGGAGCAGCCGGTGGAGCAAGCGCGGCCGCGGCGCAGCGGCGGCGGCAACGTGGTGGAGGACCGCCGGCCGAAGAAGCCAGTGCCCGCACCGGGCGTGGAGGAGGCTGATATCGAAGTCGAAGGCGTCGAGGAGGTCGAGGACGAGGACGTGCTGGAAGACACCGCCGACCTGGAAGACGATGCAGATGCGATCGGCCCGGACATCGAAGTAGAGCCGGATTCCGACGAGACCGAGCGGTAGGCCGGTCGCATGGTTCGACCGTGCGCAACGAACCGCAACCGACCAGACGTAGCGGGGGCGGGGGCGCTTCGCACCGGCCATGCCAGCCCGGAAGATCGAGATTGCACCCAGCGCCCCGGAGATCATTGACCGCCTGAAGCGGAAGTTTCGCGTCAATACCTCCGGCGAGGTGCCCAGCCGCGCGATTGCACTCGCCGATGAAGCAATGCCACGCAGCGACGTCATCGTTCTCGCGGGCGAGGCAGGCGTTACGAAAATCGATCTGTCGCAATAGGTAGGGTCCAGTGGATCCGGGCGCGGATCAGACCACGCACGGGCTGGTCTCCCAGTGGACGCGGTATGGACGCGGTGGACGCGGTGTGGACGCGGTCCGACTCGCCACCGGCTCGTTGTTCACCGGCGCCAGCCTGCCGACCAATCCGCTTGGGCGCCCGGGGGGCGCACGGGTGGGTGCCCGGCGTCCGGCTTTGCCGTCGGCGCGTAGGACCGGATCGCATTATCCGACGCCGGACTGCGCCGGAACGTGGCGATCCCGATCGTCGCCACGTTTATCGTCGCGAACGGTAACGTCCTTGCCGGCGTATGGTTGACGTTCAACCAGGAAATGATGGCGCTACAGGATCCGCGCAGAGCAGGGCGCCGCACCGGCCTGCGCTAACCGGACAGGGACACAAGATTTATCTCGCGGCGGACCGCGTAGGCGCCACGACCATTCAGCTCGGCACGCTGACAATCCTGATGGGAAGTACCAAGCCGTAACCGGTTACGGCGGTTTGCCACCCTCGCGCCTGTAGCATTCCGTCCCACAGGCTCATGCAGGCCTAGGCTAATGCAGGCTCGGCGCCTTCAGGAATCGAACCCGGTCGGCCGAGCGCACGGTGATACCCACCGGCCCACCCTCCCGCAGCAGGCGCAGCCGTACCTCCGCCCCGGCGCTGCCGGATGCCCAGACCCGGCGCCATAACCCAGCCAAGTCCGGCACCTCCTCGTCGTTCACCGAAAGGATGCGGTCGCCCTGCCGGACGCCGGCTTGGTCAGCCGGCCCGTTATCCGCCAAGCCGCCCACCACCAGCGCCTCATCGGCCTCGAGCTCGGTGGCATACATCCCCAGCCACGGCCGCGCCGGTCGGTTGACCCGGCCATAGGTCGTCAGGTCCTTCAAAATCGGCGCCAGCAGTCCAATCGGCACGACCATGTTCATGTCCAGCCGGCGCCCCTTGCGGTCGCCCTGCTGCAGGATCAGTGAGCCGATCCCCATCAGTTTGCCGTCGGTCCCGATCAGCCCGCCGCCGCCCCAGAACGGATGCGCCGGCGCGGTGAAGAAGGCGTCGTCCAGTACATACTCCCAGTAGCCCGCGAACTCCTGCCGCCCCACCAGCCGGGTCTCGATCGCGTGATGCCGCCCGCCGCCGGCGGCGAACACCATCGTGTCCCCCAGCTTCAGCGCATCCGAGTTGCCGAGCTCCATTACCGGCAGGTCGAGCCGCCCCAGCGCCTGCACGAGCCCAAACCCCGTCTCCTGGTCGTAGGCGAGCGCATGCCCCGCCACCGCCCGCTTGTTGTTGGAGGTGATCCAGATCGTTTCCGCCTCCGTAATCAGGTAACCGATGGTCGCGACCAACCCGTTGTCGCTGATCACCACCCCCGACCCGCCCCGCTCGGTCCCGAGCGTATTGGCGGTGAAGGCGTCCTGCGGAACGTAAGTTTTCAGGCTCACCACTGCGTTGAGCGCGCGCTCCAGATCGAACGAGTAATCGTCCGGATCGGGCTGCAGGTTCGGTGGAATCTCCCAGTCGTCTTTTTTCATGCCTCGGCGTCTTCCCTGCACTCGGCTTGCTCCCCGCACTTGCCCGTACCCTCCGGGTCCGGTCCGGCGACGGCCGCAACACTATATCGGAGCTTTGCTCCAGAACGCCAACGCCCCACCCCAAAACGCCAACGCCCCAACGCCCCACTCCGCCAACGCCCCACCTAGGCGGAAACGCGCATGGCGGGAACGTGATCGCCGGCGCGACGTTCGCCGCGCAGCGCCAGAATGGAGGGGCTCCATGGACCTGACCATCCCGCAGCGACAAGCGGCCGAAGCGCTGGGCGAGGCGCTGCCGCACAGGATGGACCTGTGGTGGCGCGCCGCCAACTATCTTTTGCGCAGCGGGGAGAAACCGGGCAATTGCCGGCCGGGGCGGCCGGAAGGCGCTGGGTTCGGAGCACGCGCCTTGATGCGAGGCGTCGTCGGATCATTACGATAAGAACAAAGCCGCAACACACAAACTTCGCACTTCACATACAAAGCTTGGGGAGCTTTGGTAAACCGCGGACCAACATGGCGAAATCAGCAACCCGTTAATCCTGCCTTAGCAAAATCAGGTTTCTTCGAGATTGAGACAGGTGAAGTCGGTGTTCACGTTAGCTTCTCTGGCCGCAGGTTTCACCACTGTGTGCATTGTGCCGCTACGCTCTTCGGCCAAGGTCGGACCCGTGTCAGGATTGATTTCAGATCATTGCCCCGCGGCCTGGAAGCACGCAGTCTCGCCGTGGACCGAAGTGGAAATGACGCTGTGGTCCTGACGACCTTTGCGTTCTTTGCGTTGGAGGCACTGCCATGGACGGTTCAATTGGCGCCGGAATGCTGCGGGGATAGTGGATGCTCTGGAGCATGGAGTTGACGTGGCTGCTTGCCGGCACGGCGTTGGCGGTGGCGGCGGGTGCGGCCATAGAGACGGTCGCCGCCATCCGTCGCAGGCTCCAGTGAACCACGGCGTCGGATAACAATGGATAGCCCCGTATTGTTCCGCGACAGGCGGGCTTGAGCCACGTTGCGCCAATTCGCGCGAAGGCACCAAGATGTTAGACTTCGTGAGCCACCACACGAACAGTGGGGCACGCCGATGCCCGTGTACGGGTCGGCGCGCTGCTAGACCTCGTGGGGGTGACGCCCGATCCGGCGACCGCTCGATAATCGCAGACCCGATCACCCGTTGCGTCAGCATCTCGCACTTGCGAGGGTCAATGCTTAGGTGATTCTCGGTGGCTTTGCCTTCCCTCCGTGGCTTTGCCTTCCCGGTGTCAGCCTTGAACCCGCACCCCGACAAGAATCAGATTTTGGCAGCAACGCTTTTCCGGGTGAACCGTTGCGGCACCGGCGGTGATCATTCCCCTCGAGTTCGTTCAGACCGTGGTTCACCGGATTGCCACGGCTGCAACCCGGGGCGGTTTCCATTGTCGCAATGCCAGCTTCCGCCGCCGGCACCAAGCGTCGGGACCACACCGCGATGGCAGAAACGCGATGGCAGGATTTTCGCCGTCGGCACGCTATGCTGCGGCGCATGCAAGCCGCCATCGTCGGTATCGCCGGCCCGATACTCCTGCCCGAGGAAGCCGCCCTGCTCCGCCGCCATCCCCCGGCGGGCGCGATCCTGTTCTCGCGCAACATCCAAAACCCACCGCAGCTCGCCGCCCTGATCGCGTCGCTGCGGCGTGTCCTGCCGCGCAATGCCGTGCTGATGGTGGACCAGGAAGGCGGCCGCGTCGCTCGGCTGCGTCCGCCGCACTGGCGTGCACAGCCGCCGGCCGCCGCGCTCGGCCGGCTGTTCGCCGCTGACCGCCGTGCCGGCCTGCGCGCAGCCTTCCTGACCGGCGCGCTGATCGGCTTGGATTGTCGCGCAACCGGCTTCGACGTGGCTGCCGCGCCGGTAATGGACCTGGGCATCGCCGGCGCCAGCAACGTGATCGGCGACCGCGCCTTCGCTGCCGACCCGGAGACCGTGGCGCGTCTAAGCCATGCCGTCGCGAGCGGCCTGCTGGCGGCCGGCATCCAGCCGGTGGGCAAGCACGCGCCGGGGCATGGCCGCGCGCTGGTGGATTCCCACCGCGCGCTGCCGCGGGTGCATGCCGGGGACCTGCGAGCCGACCTGCTGCCCTTCGCCATGAATACCCATCTGCCCTGGCTGATGACGGCCCATATCGTCTATGCCGCCTGGGACCCGCTGCTGCCGGCCACCGTGTCGCCGGCCGTGATCAAGGGTATCATCCGCGGGCGGCTTGGCTTCGGAGGTATTGTGACAACCGACGATCTGGCGATGCAGGCGTTGTCCGGCACGCCCGCCCAACGGGCGGCTGCGGCCCTCGCGGCCGGCTGCGACATCGCGCTCTACTGCGCCGGCGACCTGGCGCCGACCGCCGAAATGCTGGCCACCGCGCCGCCGCTGTCGTCGGAGGCCGCCGCGCGGCTCGACGCAGCCCGGCGGCTCGCCGCGGGACGCTCCCGGCCTTTGGACCCGCGCGCGCTGGCCGCGGAGCAGGATCGGTTGCTCGCGTGAACGAGATCCTCACGCAGATCGTCCCGGCGGTGATCGCGGCGGTGCTGGCGATCACCCTGCATGAGGCGGCGCACGGCTACGCCGCCCTGGCAATGGGAGACGATACCGCGCGGCTGGCCGGGCGGCTGTCGCTCAACCCGCTGCGCCACGTGGACCGGGTAGGCACGATATTGCTGCCCGGCTTCCTGCTGATTGTCCAGTTGCTGACGTTCCACCGCGTGTTGTTCATGTTCGGCTGGGCCAAGCCGGTGCCGGTGGCGGCCTGGAAGTTCCGCGATCCCCGCCGAGGCATGGCGGTGGTGGCTACCGCCGGGCCGCTGATGAACTTCTTCCTCGCCTGGGTTGGCGCGCTGCTCATGCCGATTCCGTCCGGCCCGCTGCCGCCGGGCGTCGATCCGCTGGACCTCGCCATCGCGCAACACCCGCTGATCGGCTTCTTCCTGTTCTACTTCATGCTGACCAATCTGGTCCTGGGACTGTTCAACCTGCTTCCGATCCCGCCGCTGGACGGCGGCCGCATCGCAGTCGGGCTTCTGCCGCTGCCTTTGGCACAGCGCTGGGCGCGGATGGAACGCGCCGGCATCGTGGTGGTGGTGCTGCTGGTGTTCCTGCTGCCGCCGCTGCTGGGGCAGTTCGGCATCGTGTTCGACCCCTTCCAGGCAGCGCTCGAGACGGTAGTGCCGTGGGCCTTCCACGTGTTGTTCCTGCTGGCGGGCCACGGTGCCAGCCTTGGCCAGGCAGTGCAGCATGTCTGACCCGGCGGACGCCGGTGGTGCGCTGGCGCCAGAGGGCGGCGCGCGGGAGGGCGTGGATGGCGACTCCCTCGTCCTGCACCTGGAAGGTTTCGACGGCCCGCTCGACCTGCTGCTCGATCTCGCCCGGACGCAGAAGGTGGACCTGGCGAAGATCTCCATCCTCGCGCTGGTTGAGCAATACCTGGCGGTCATCGAGGGCGCCCGCCGCGTGCGGCTGGAGCTGGCGGCCGACTGGCTGGTGATGGCGGCGTGGCTCACCTGGCTGAAATCCCGCCTGCTGCTGCCGGCCGACGCGCTAGGCGCCGAGGAGGCCGAGGAAGCCGCTGAAGTCCTCGCCCTGCGGCTGCGCGACCTGTCCGCGATCCGCGCCGCCGCCGCCTGGCTCGGTGCCCGGCCGCAGCTCGGGCAGGACGTGTTCGCGCGCGGCGCACCGGAAGACCATACCGAGATCGACCGTTCCCGCCTCGCGCTGGACATCGGCGCGCTGGTGCGCGCCTATCTGGGCGCGGTGCGGCGTGGCACGAAAGCTCGCCGCTACCAGCCCCGCCCGCTGACACTATGGACGGTGCAGGACGCGCTGCATCGGCTGGGTGCCTTGCTCGGCAGGCTGCCCGACTGGACCAGCCTGGAGCGCTTCCTGCCCGACCATGTGGTCAGCGCCACCGAGCGCCGCGCCGCCCTGGCGAGCACGCTGATGGCCGGCCTGGAAATGGCCCGCGGCGGTGCCGTGCGGCTGCGGCAGGAGCACGACTTCGGCCCCATCCTGGTGCGCCGCCTCGATGCCGGCGTAGAGAGCAGCGCATGACCGAGGAAAAAGACACAGCAACAGAAATAGAAATGGAAACTCCGTCCCGCCTTGTGGGGGAGGGTTGGGAAGAGGGGACGCCGCGTCACAGTCCCCCACTCGAGGCCGATGCCGTTCGACCCCCCGCGGCTCCGGCCGAAGCCTCCGTCGCCTCCGCCGAACCAGCATCGTCCCCGGCAGAAGCCGATGGTCACCCCACCGAGCCGGCCACGCACCTGTCGGAAGCCTCCGCCGCCTCCGCCGAACCGGCATCGTCCCCGGCAGAAGCCGATGGTCACCCCACCGAGCCGGCCACGTACGTGTCGGAAGCCTCCGCCGCCTCCGCCGAACCGGCATCGTCCCCGGCAGAAGCCGATGGTCACCCCACCGAGCCGGCCACGTACGTGTCGGAAGCCTCCGGCGCCCCCGCCGAACCGGTATCGTCCCCGGCAGAAGCCGATGGTCACCCCACCGAGCCGGCCACGTACGTGTCGGAAGCCTCCGCCGAACCAGCATCGTCCCCGGCAGAAGCCGATGGTCACCCCACCGAGCCGGCCACGTACGTGTCGGAAGCCTCCGGCGCCCCCGCCGAACCGGTATCGTCCCCGGCGGAAGCCGATGGTGACCCCACCGAGCCGGCCACGCTCGTGTCGGAAGCCTCCGCCGCCTCCGCCGAACCCACCCCCTCCCCGGCGGAAGTTGCCGTGGAGCGCGTCCCGTCCCCCACGGAAACCGCAGGTGCCTCCGCCGAGCCTGCTGCGACCCCGACGGCAGCAGCCCCCGACGAAGACTGCCTCCGCCTGGCCGAGGCGCTGGTATTCGCCTCCGCCGGACCGGTCAGCGCCCGCGTCCTGTCGCAGCTTCTGTCGGATACGGCTGACGCCGACGCCGTGATCGCCGCCCTGCGCGTCCGCTACGCCGGCCGGGGCGTGGAACTGGCGGAGGCCGGCAACGGTGTGATGTTCCGCACCGCCCCCGACCTCGCCCCCCGCCTGCGCAAGGTCATCGAGGTACCGCGCAGGCTGCCGCGCGTCGCGATGGAGACGCTGGCCATCATCGCCTACCACCAGCCCTGCACCCGCGCCGAGATCGAGGAGATCCGCGGCACCAGCCTGTCACAACAGACGCTTGACGCGTTGCTGGAGGCTAATCTCGTCGCCCCCAAGGGCCGCCGCGAGGTCCCGGGCCGCCCAACGATCTGGGGCACCACCCCGCAATTCCTGGCGCAGTTCGGCCTGACCGACATCCGCGACCTGCCGCAGCGCGGCGACTTGCTGCTGGAGCCGCCGAAACCCTCCGGCGTCTCGGACGCGCCGCCGCTGACTCCCGAGCTGCCGGAAGCGCCGCCCGAGACCGCCCCCCCCGCCGATACCGAGACGTCCGCCGACACGGGTGGCGGTTCGCTTTCGCCGGAGTGACGGATGGAATACATGCACCAGGAACTCCCCTCCCTTGTGGGAGGGGGCGGCGGAGGGGTGCGAGCAACCAGGAGCAATGGCTGCTCGCACCCCTCCCCCCAACCCCCTCCCACAAGGCGAGGGGGGAGTCCCTCCCGGCGATGACGGGCGGCACGGCTCTGGCCGGTCCCAGAGCCACGACAAGCTGGTAGCCGAATGTTCGATTTCGCCTGGTCCGAGTTAGGCCTTATCGCCGCCGTCGCCCTGATCCTGATCGGGCCGAAGGACATGCCGGTCGCCATCCGCAGCATCACCGACATCATCAAGAAGGCCCGGCGCATGGCGTCGGAATTCCAGACCCACGTCGATGATATGATGCGCGAGGCCAACCTCGGCGAGGTGCGCGAGCAGATCAGCGCCATCCGGAATTTCGACTTCCGTGGCGAGGTCGAGCGCCACATCGATCCGGACCATTCCCTGCGCGACACCTTTGCCAGCAATCCGCTGGCGCCCTCGTCGACCTCGGACACCGTCGCCGGCCCGGCAGCCGATCGAGGAATCCACCGTCGCGGAGCTGGATCCCATCGCTTCGCAGTCCGCCGGCATCCGCCGAGGCGGCCGCCGAAGCGCAGCAAATCGCCGCACCCGCCTTCATTCCCCCGGCCTTTGTCCCCCCTGCGCCGGCCGCCGAGGCCGACGGCCGAAGCGCCCGCTTTCATTCCCCCGCAGGCCGTGCTGCAACACGCCGCCCTCCCGGGCGCGCGCCCGGGCCCGCACTGATCACCGACCACCGTTCACCGATCCATGGCCGATATCGAAGCACCCGAAGATCCGATCAACGACAAGCCGATGCCGCTGCTCGACCACCTGGTCGAGCTGCGCAAGCGGCTGATGTGGTCGATCGGCGCGTTCTTCATCGCCTTCATCATCTCCTACTACTTCTCCAACCGCATCTACTTCTTCCTCGCCGAGCCGCTGGCGAACGTGCTGCGCGAGCAAGGCCAGCCGGACCCGCATCTGATCTACACGCAGCTCTACGAGGCGTTCTTCACCCGCATCAAGGTGGCGTTCTTCGGCGGCGCCGTTCATCGGCTTCCCGATCATCGCCAGCCAGATCTAGCTGTTCGTCGCCCCCGGCCTGTACCGCAGCGAGAAGCGCGCGCTGCTGCCGTTCCTGGTCGCCACCCCGGTCCTGTTCCTGCTCGGCGCGGCGCTGGCGTACTATTTCGTCTTCCCCTTCGCCTGGAGGTTCTTCGCCAGCTTCCAGTCGCCCGACCGGCGGCGGCGGCGTGCCGATCGAGCTGCTGCCGCGCGTGTCGGAATACCTCGACCTCGTGATGAAGCTGATCTTCGCCTTCGGCATCACCTTCGAGCTGCCGGTGCTGCTGACCTTGCTCGCCAAGGTAGGGATCGTCATCGTCGAAGGGGCTGAAACGGTATCGCCGCTATGCCTGGGTGGGGATGTTCGTGGTCGCCGCGATCCTGGCCCCGCCCGACGTGATCACGCAGAGCGGCCTGGCACTGCCGCTGATCGCGCTGTACGAGATTTCCATCATCGCGGCGAAGCTGGTCGAGCCGAAGCCGGTGGAAGTCTGATCCACGCCGCTATCGAGGTGCCGGCCGGAGGAATGCACTTGTGGCGTCGCAGCCGGCGGGCCAGTGTAATAACGTTCCGGCGCAGGTGGCGATGGACGCACCGTCGTTCGCGTATCACTTCTTCCTTAGCCGCCGCGGTTCGATCGCCGCGACGGCGCAGGAGGTCGCCGACGTGCTGGAAGCCGAGGACTACCGCGTCCGCGTGCAGGACTACGACTTCGCCTCCGGCGGCCAGTTCGTTGCCGACATCGACGACGCGCTGAAGCAGGCGCGCGACCTGCTGATCCTATACAGCCGCGACTACCACGGCAGCTTCTGGACCCGGCAGGAGTTCCACAACTTCCTCGCCGAGGTCGCCACCGCCAACGGCACGCGCCGCATCGGCTTGCTGCGCTGCGACGACGACAATCCCTCCGGCCTGCTGTCCAGCGCCACCTACGGCGACCTGCATAACGTCGCCGACCCCGCCGAGCGCCGCCGCATCATCCTGGGTGTGGCGCGTGGCGAGGCACCCTCGGCGCGCCCCACCCCGCGCATCTTCGGCGGCGCCACGATGCCGCCGGAGAACCTCCTGTTCACCGGCCGCAAGGCGGAGCAGGAGGCGCTGCACACCGCGCTGTTGTCCGACACCGGCCGCGCCGCGCTGACCCAGGCGGCGGTGCACGGGCTGGGCGGAGTGGGCAAGACCTCGCTCGCCCGCGCCTATGTGGCGCGGTTCGGGACGGAGTACAGCGGCGTGTGGTGGATCACCGCCACCGACCGGCTGGCGATCTTGACCGGCCTGCTTGGGCTGGCCCGCGCGCTGGACCCGGCGCTGCCGGCGGACGCCAGGCTGGAGGACGCGGCGGCCAAGGCGCTCGAAACGCTGGCGGCGCGGCGCGGGGAGGCGCCGTTCCTGCTGGTCTACGACAACGTGCCCTCGCCCGAGTTGCTGGACGGACTGGTGCCGAAGCGCGGCGCCGCGGTGCTGGCGACCTCGCGCGCGCCCGACTGGAGCGGGACGGCGCAGGAAGTGTTCGTGGACACGCTGCCCGAGGACGCGGCGGTCGAATTCCTCCAGCGCCGCGCGGAGCGCCAGGACGCGGACGGCGCACGTCGCCTTGCGGTGGCGCTTGGCTGCCTGCCGCTGGCGCTGGACCATGCCGGGGCCTACGTGCGGCGCGCCACCATCACCTTCGACGCCTACGCGCAACGGGTGGCGGAGCGCATCCAGGCCGCCCCGCCGCGCGGCGTGGCCTATCCCCGCAGCGTCGCCGCCACCTTCGCGCTGGCGATCGAGGAAGCGGCGCGCGAGGCGCCGGCGGCGGAGACGCTGCTCGGCTTGCTCTGCTGGTTCGCGCCGGAGGCGATCCCGCTGGCACTGGCGGACGCGGACGTGATGCCCGAGCCGGACCGCGAGGCCGCGGTGATGGCGTTGTGCGGCGTGTCGCTGCTGACGCCGGCACCGGACGGGGCATGCGGGCCGGCGGTGTCGGTGCATCGGCTGGTGCAGGCGGTGATGCGGGCGAGGTTGGCAGGGCGGCAGGAGGCGGAGGCAGTGCGCTCCGCAGCCCTGGCGGGGCTGGAACGCGACTTCCCCGGAGGTGCATACCGAGACCCAACGCAATGGCTGCGCTGCCGCGAGTTGATGCCGCACTTGCGCACGATGCTGGCGCATGTCGGCGATGAACATTCGCTCACGCTGGCCAATCTATGCGCCGCAGCAGACAATTTCCTTGCTGGCAGCGGCGCGCCTGACGACGCTGTGACCTTCTCGCGCCGAGCACTCGCCGCGCGTGGGCATATGCTGGGACCTGAGCATCCCGACACCCTCACCAGCGTGAACAATCTGGCCGGATGCATGCGGGCGCTGGGCGACGCGGCGGGGGCTTTGCCGCTCTACCGGCGCGCGCTCGACAGCCGCGAGCGCGTGCTCGGCAAGGAGCATCCCAACACCCTCACCAGCGTGAACAATCTGGCCGAATGCATGCGGGCGCTGGGCGACGCGGCGGGGGCTTTGCCGCTCTACCGGCGTGCGCTCGACAGCCGCGAGCGCGTGCTCGGCAAGGAGCATCCCGACACGCTCGGCAGCGTGAACAATCTGGCCGGATGCATGTATGCGCTGGGCGACGCGGCGGGGGCTTTGCCGCTCTTCCGGCGCGCGCTCGACAGCCGCGAGCGCGTGCTCGGCAAGGAGCATCCCGACACGCTCACCAGCGTGAACAATCTGGCCGCATGCATGCGGGCGCTGGGCGACGCGGCGGGGGCTTTGCCGCTCTTCCGGCGCGCGCTCGACAGCAGCGAGCGCGTGCTCGGCAAGGAGCATCCCGACACGCTCAGCAGCGTGAACAATCTGGCCGCATGCATGCAGGCGCTGGGCGACGCGGCGGGGGCTTTGCCGCTCTACCGGCGCGCGCTCGACAGCCGCGAGCGCGTGCTCGGCAAGGAGCATCCCGACACGCTCGGCAGCGTGAACAATCTGGCCGGATGCATGCAGGCGCTGGGCGACGCGGCGGGGGCTTTGCCGCTCTACCGGCGCGCGCTCGACAGCAGCGAGCGCGTGCTCGGCAAGGAGCATCCCGAGACGCTCGGCAGCGTGAACAATCTGGCCGGATGCATGCAGGCGCTGGGCGACGCGGCGGGGGCTTTGCCGCTCTACCGGCGCGCGCTCGACAGCCGCGAGCGCGTGCTCGGCAAGGAGCATCCCGACACGCTCACCAGCGTGAACAATCTGGCCGGATGCATGCGGGCGCTGGGCGACGCGGCGGGGGCTTTGCCGCTCTACCGGCGCGCGCTCGACAGCCGCGAGCGCGTGCTCGGCAAGGAGCATCCCGACACGCTCGGCAGCGTGAACAATCTGGCCGGATGCATGCGGGCGCTGGGCGACGCGGCGGGGGCTTTGCCGCTCTACCGGCGCGCGCTCGACAGCCGCGAGCGCGTGCTCGGCAAGGAGCATCCCGACACGCTCACCAGCGTGAACAATCTGGCCGAATGCATGCGGGCGCTGGGCGACGCGGCGGGGGCTTTGCCGCTCTACCGGCGCGCGCTCGACAGCAGCGAGCGCGTGCTCGGCAAGGAGCATCCCCAGACGCTCGGCAGCGTGAACAATCTGGCCGGATGCATGCGGGCGCTGGGCGACGCGGCGGGGGCTTTGCCGCTCTACCGGCGCGCGCTCGACAGCCGCGAGCGCGTGCTCGGCAAGGAGCATCCCGACACGCTCATCAGCGTGAACAATCTGGCCTTATGCATGTATGCGCTGGGCGACGCGGCGGGGGCTTTACCGCTCTACCGGCGCGCGCTCGACAGCAGCGAGCGCGTGCTCGGCAAGGAGCATCCCGACACGCTCATCAGCGTGAACAATCTGGCCGAATGCATGCGGGCGCTGGGCGACGCGGCGGGGGCTTTGCCGCTCTGCCGGCGCGCGCTCGACAGCCGCGAGCGCGTGCTCGGCAAGGAGCATCCGGACACGCTCACCAGCGTGAACAATTTGGCCGCATGCATGCAGGCGCTGGGCGACGCGGCGGGGGCTTTGCCGCTCTACCGGCGCTCTGCCGACGGGTTCGAGCGTCTGCTCGGCCCGGACCATCCCTCGAGCAGAACGGTCCGGGCCAATTGCGATCAAGCCGAGCGCGAGGTTGCGGCCGGGCGGCGTCGGCCAACGTAGGAAAACAACGCCGGCCGGCCCGAGGCCCAGCCGGATGCCGCGCCGTGGTGGCGGCGGTTGTTCAGGTGATCGTTTCGGCTGCCATCTTCTCGTGCAGGATTCGGTTGATCTCGGTGCGGTAGCGTGGCCCCTTGCGGCGCAGCCAGGCCATCACCTCGGGGCATCCAGGCGGATCGAGATCGCGGCCGCCCTCGCCCCGGCGTGCTTGCCGCGCACGGCCGTCGCCCAGGCGTCGTCCGAGGTCTCCGGAATTTCATCCGCATCGTATACTGGGGGATCTGCCGCACCCCGCCGTCGCCAGGCCCGCACAACAAGCTGGTGCGGCGCCACTCCCTCTGATCGGTACGCGACGCCCTCCACGCCATTGCACTGACGCCAATTGACGCCCCGCCGGCCGGCAGGTCAGGTTGGCGCCATGCATGACATCCGCGCCATCCGAGCCAATCCCGCAGCCTTCGACACCGCCATGGCGCGGCGCGGCCTGCCGTCGGCATCGCCGGAAATCCTCGCGCTCGATACCGAACGCCGCGCCGTGCTGACCGCGTTGCAGGACAAGCAAGCGCGCCGCAACGCGCTGTCGAAGGAGGTCGGGCAGCAGAAGCGCGCCGGCGCCGATACCGCGGCGCTGGAAGCCGAAGCCATCGCCCTGCGCGGGGAAATGGAGGGACTGGAAACGCGCGCCGCCGAACTCGACGCCGCCACCAGGCGCATCCTGGAATCCCTTCCCAACATCCTGGACCCGGACGTCCCCGACGGCGCCGACGAAACCGCCAACGTGGTGCTGAGGCAGGTCGGGCAACCACGCGACCTGGGCTTCCAGCCCAGGCAGCATTTCGAACTGGGCGAGACGCTCGGCCTGATGGATTTCGCCACCGCCGCCAAGTTGGCCGGCGCGCGCTTCGTGGTGCTGCGCGGCGCGCTGGCCCGGCTGGAACGCGCGCTGGGCCAGTTCATGCTGGACCTGCACACCCGCGAGCATGGCTATACCGAGATGGCCGTGCCGTCGCTGGTGAACGACGCCGCCGTCTATGGCACCGCCAACCTGCCGAAATTCGCCGACGACTTGTTCCGCACCACCGACGGCCGCTGGCTGATCCCCACCGCCGAGGTGCCGCTGACGAACACCGTGGCCGGCGAGATCGTCGCGGAGAAGGACCTGCCGCTTCGCATGACCGCACTGACCGACTGCTATCGCGCGGAAGCCGGCGCCGCGGGACGCGACACCCGCGGCATGCTGCGCCAGCACCAGTTCCGTAAGGTCGAGATGGTCTCGATCACCCACCCGGATCACAGCGTCGCCGAACAAGAACGAATGGTCGGCTGCGCCGAGAAGGTGCTGAGCTTGCTCGAAATCCCGTTCCGCCGCGTCGTGCTCTCCTCCGGCGACACTGGCTTCCAGTCCGTCCGCACCTTCGACCTGGAAGTCTGGCTGCCCGGCCAGCAGGCCTGGCGCGAGATCAGTTCCTGCTCCAACTGCCGCGACTTCCAGGCACGGCGGATGAACGCGCGGTTCCGTGCGGCCGACGGCAAGGGCGTCGCCTATGTGCACACGCTGAACGGCTCCGGCGTCGCGCTGGGCCGCGCGCTGATCGCGGTGATGGAGAACCATCAGCAGGCGGATGGCTCGATCCTGATCTCCGAAGTGCTGTGGCCCTATATGGCTGGCACAGAGCGGATCGGGCCTCCATAGCTCCGAACCAACTCCACGCCGCCGACATTTGCGGTAAGAGCGCTCCGCAGGGACGACATGGCGTGAGAACCGTAGCGCGCACCCGGGTTGCGCAGCATGATATTACATATAGAACACGTTCTCGCCGACCAGTGCGGCGTGCCTCGCGCAGGTGCCTGATGCCACCGATCGGCGTTCCTACAATCCGGCGGCGCCCATTGGCGGCGTTCGGCGGCGTGCGCATCGCGATCTTGAAATCACGCGACGAATGCCTCTTGACGGAGCGCAACGGGGCAGCGCGCACTGATCCAACCTTCATCGCCCGGCGGAGCCCGCATGGACATCAACCTGCCCGAAATCGTCGCCGAGGTGCAGGCGGCCTTCACATGCTACGAAACCGCGTTGGTGACCAACGACACCGCCACCCTGCAGCAATTGTTCTGGAACAGCCCGCACACCATCCGCTACGGCATCGGCGAGGTGCTTTACAGTTGGGATGAAATCGGCGCGTTTCGCGCGGCGCGTTCGCCCCTCGGCCTGGCACGCTCGCTGTCGCGTACCGTCATCACCACCTATGGCCGCGATTTCGCCACTGCCTCCACCTTGTTCCATCGCGCGACCGTGCAAGGGAAACTGGGACGACAGATGCAATCGTGGGTGCGGTTCCCGGACGGTTGGCACATCGTCGCCGCACATGTCAGCCTGATCGACGCATGATCCATCCGGCACGGTACGCGCTGTTGCTGATCCTGCTGGCCGGCATCGCGCCGACCGCGCGCGCCGCCGACCCATCGGCGCTGTGGCACATCGTGCATGACCGCTGTGTGCCGGATGAGCAGGAGCAGCACGATCCGGCGCCATGTGCCGAGGTGGATCTGACCGGCGGCTATGCGGTGCTGAAGGACCTTGACGGCAACACGCAGTTCCTGCTGATCCCCACCGCCCGCGTCGGCGGCATAGAGGACGAAGTGGTCCTCGCCCCGGATGCACCGAACTACTTTGCCGATGCGTGGCAGGCACGCCGGTTCGTGGACCAGCGCGCCGGCCACGATCTGCCGCGCGACGACATCGCGCTGGCGATCAACTCGGTGTACGGCCGCACACAGGATCAGTTGCATATCCATATTGACTGCATCCGTCCCGACGTGCGTGCCGCACTGACGCAACATCAAGCCGCGATCGGCCCTCGCTGGGCCGATTTCCCGGTGCCGCTTGCAGGCCACCATTATCGTGCGATGCGTCTGGACCAGCCGGACCTCGGCGCCACCAACCCGTTCCGATTGCTGGCGGCAAGCGTGCCGCAGGCGCAGATGGGGACGCATACGCTGGTGCTGGTGGGCGCGGTGTTCGCGGGAAAGCCTGGCTTCATCCTGCTGGACGACCGGGCAAACCTCGCTGCCGGTGACACGGGTTCGGGCGAACTGCTGCAGGACCATAGCTGCGCGCTGGCGCACTGATGCCGGCCGTCGCGTAGCGGGCGGCGCCATCCACTCATGCTGCCCGATACATTGACGCAATCGGGGACATCGAAGTCTCGGATCTCCTTGGTCGGATTCCGCTCCGACCCTGGTGGGCCACGTACGCGGCGACGAGCACACGCCATTCGAATTTGGCCGGGATTTTGCGGCGGGCATTTTGGAATCGAACCGACGCGATCGGACGGCGACGTTAACGGTTGCTTCATTCTCGCTCGGCGATACTGGCGCATTGACCTGGATCAACAGGGGTCAATGCCGTCTCCGGCATACTAATTCCACGACACCGCGCCCGTCTGCGCCGGTGGTCGCGCATCCAGGCGGCAGAGCCAGGGTTCACGTCAGCAGATCGGCAAGAGGGATAGATCAGTCATGGCGAAAATGATGAAGGCGGCCGTGGTGCACGGCTTCGGCAAGCCGCTCACGATCGAGGAGGTGCCGGTGCCTACGCCCGGCCCGGGCGAAGTGCTGGTGCGCATCCTGGCAACCGGTGTGTGCCATACCGACCTGCATGCCGCCGATGGCGACTGGCCGATCAAGCCGACGCCGCCCTTCATCCCTGGCCATGAGGGCGCCGGCGTCGTGGCGGCGCTCGGCCCGGGCGTGACCGGGTTCAAGGAGGGCGACCCGGTCGGCATAGCCTGGCTGCATGATGCTTGCGGCTCCTGCGAGTTTTGCATGACCGGCTGGGAGACGCTGTGCGAGACGCAGAACGACAGCGGCTATAGCGTCAACGGCAGCTTCGCCGAGTATGCGATCGGCGCCGCCGCCTATGTCGGCCGGCTGCCCCCAAACCCGGATTACGCCGCGCTCGCGCCGATCCTGTGCGCCGGCGTCACGACCTATAAGGGCCTCAAGGAGACCGAGGCGCGGCCCGGCGAGTGGGTGGCGATCTCCGGCATCGGCGGTCTCGGCCATGTCGCGGTGCAATACGCCAAGGCGATGGGGCTGCACGTGGTGGCGCTGGACGTGACTGAGGAGAAGTTGGCGCTGGCCCGACAGCTCGGCGCCGACCTGGCGGTGAATGCCGCCGCGCCCGATGCGGCCGAGCAGGTGGTGAAGCAGACCGGCGGCGGCGCGCATGGCGTGCTGGTGACGGCGGTGTCGCCACCGGCGTTCTCCCAGGCGCTGCACCTGGTGCGGCGCAAGGGCACTGTGGCTTTGTGCGGCCTGCCGCCTGGCAATTTTCCGATGTCGATCTTCGACGTGGTGCTGAAGCGAATCACCGTGCGCGGGTCGATCGTCGGCACCCGCAAGGACCTCGCCGAGGCGATCGCCTTCGCCGCGGAGGGCAAGGTGCACGCGCACATCCACACGGCGGGGCTGGACGATATCAACCGCATCTTTACGGACTTGAAGCAGGGCAAGGTGGACGGCCGGATGGTGATGACGCTGTAGCGAGCGAGCGGCCAGGCAACAAACGAGCAACGGCGGGGGCGTTCCCTCGCCGCTGCTACCCGGCCGCGCCGCCATTCGTCGGCGGTCCCTGCTCGGCATTCGATCTACGTCCGGTGAACGGCCGGGCGACCCGCACGGGCGGGGGCGCGGCAGACGGACGCCGCGCGCCGTTGGCGCTTCAGCCCCGCACCGGCTCTCGAAAAGATCCTACCTTTGACGCCAGGGCAGCGCCTCGGCCTTCCAGCCCGCCGCGACACCACGGTGCCCCTGCGCGTCCACCCCGCCCTCGAACCCATCGGCAATGTTGTAGGCGTGCGGGAATCCGGCCGCCTGCGCCGCCATCGCCGCCGCCAGGCTGCGCTGACCGCTGCGGCAAAGGAAATAGATGTGATGCTCCGGCGTGAAGCCGGCCTCCTTCAGATGCTCGACGAACTTTTCGTTCCGCTCCATCGTCGGATAGACCTGCCACGGGATCAGCACCGCCTGCTTTCCCACCGCCGCTAAATCCGGGAGTCCGACGAAATTCCATTCCGGTTCGGTGCGCACATCCACCAACTGCGCCTGCGGATCCCGGCGCAAGGCTTCCCATACCTTCACGGGCGGCACATTCTGAACTCCCACTGGCTCGACCATCTGGGACACTCCGGCTGCAAAAGGGACGCGCATGACCCGTCTATATCACGGCTCCCGCTGGGAGGACGACCTGGCCGCCACCATCGGCAGCACACCTCTGATCAAGCTGCGTGGCCCTTCGGAGGTAACCGGCTGTACCATCCTCGGCAAGGCGGAGTTCCTGAACCCCGGCGGTTCGGTGAAAGACCGTACCGGCCTGTTCATCATCGCCGACGCGGAGAAGCGCGGCACGCTGAAGCCGGGCGGCACGATCGTGGAAGGCACCGCCGGCAACACCGGCATTGGCATCACGCTGGTGGGCAACGCCCGCGGCTATCACAGCGTGATCGTGATGCCGGAGACGCAGAGCCAGGAGAAGATCGACTTCCTGCGCATGATCGGCGCCGACCTGCGGCTGGTGCCGGCCAAGCCGTTGCGCGATCCCGGCAACTACAGGCACGTCTCACGCCGCATGGCGGAGGAGATGGGCGCGGTCTGGGCCAACCAGTTCGACAACGTGGCCAACCGCGAGGGCCACCAGGCCACCACCGGGATCGAGATCTGGGACCAGACCGAAGGAAAGGTCGATGCATTCACCTGCTCCTGCGGGACCGGTGGCACGCTGGCAGGGGTGGCTTTGGCGTTGAAGGGGAAGAACCCGAAAGTGCGCATCGTGCTGGCCGATCCCGAGGGCAGCGGTCTTTACGGCTGGGTCAAGAACAACGACCTGTCGATCTCCGGCAGTTCGATCACCGAGGGCATTGGCAACTCGCAAGTCACCGCGAACATGGACGGCGCCCCGATCGACGACGCGGAACGCATCCCGGACAGCGAGGCGCTGGCCTGCATCTACGACGTGCTGATCCACGAGGGGCTGTCGGTTGGAACGTCATCGGGCATCAACATCGCGGCGGCGATCCGCGTGGCGAAGGCGATGGGACCGGGACACACGGTGGTCACGATCCTGGCCGACGGCGGTTCGCGCTATCAGTCCAAGTTATTCAATTTGGAATTCCTGCGGTCGAAGAACCTGCCGGTGCCGGAGTGGATGGCGTAACGGAGGGAAGAACTTCGATCACAGGACACCCCCTCCTCTTGAGGGAGCTTAGGGGGAGGAGTGCATTCGAACGACGGCCAATGTTTGAACGCACCCCTCCCCCAGAAGGGGAGAGGGCGTTGCGTGCGCGTATTTATGAAAGCACCTCCACGGCCACCTCTTCCTCCATGCTGAGGTTTTCCTTCACCGCCGCCAGCGTCTCGATCAGCGCGTCGCGGGCGCCGGGGCCAAGGCCGGCAAAAGCCTCCGCGCGGATCTCCTCGTTGATCCGCAGAATCCGCTGCACCACCGCCTCCGCAGCCTCTGTCGGCCATAACGTGCGCACGCGCCGATCGGTCGGATGGGCGCGCCGCTCGACCAGCCCCTCCTCGCACAGCTTGTCCAACATGCGTACCAGCGAGATCGGCTCCATATCCAGCCGTGCGGCGATTTCCGCCTGACTCACGCCCTGCTGGCGCGACACGTGCAGCAACACCGCCGCCTGCCGCCGCGTAAGCGGCAGGCCAGTCTGGCGCGCACGCCGTTCGAAATGCCGCTTGAGCAACCGCGCCACGTCCTGCACCAGGAAACCGAACGTGCGGCCGACCGCCGATGCCTCAACCACGGTCATTCCGCGATCACTCCGCACCGCTTTGCTCTTCCAACGCGCCGGGCGGCAGTTCGGACAGCGCCTCCGCCATGTGGGAAACACGTTGCGAACTTCCCAACCAGCGGCTGAGCCGTTCGAGGTACAGGTAGATCACCGGGGTCGTGTACAGCGTCAGCCATTGCGACACCAACAGGCCGCCGATGATCGCGATGCCCAGCGGCCGGCGCAGTTCCGATCCCGCGCCGTGACCGAACGCAAGCGGCATGGCGCCGAACAGGGCGGAGAAGGTCGTCATCATGATCGGGCGGAAGCGCAGCAGGCAGGCCTGATGGATGGCTTCGCGCGGGCTCTTGCCATCGATCCGCTGCGCCTGCAACGCAAAGTCGATCATCATGATCGCATTCTTCTTCACGATGCCGATCAGCATGACCATGCCGATGATCGCGATCACTGTCAGGCTGTAGCCGCACAGCATCAGCATGATCAGGGTGCCGACACCGGCCGATGGCAGTGCAGACAGAATGGTTATGGGATGAATATAGCTCTCGTACAAGATGCCCAGCACGATGTACACCACCAGCACCGCTGCGGCGAGCAACAGTGGCATCGAGGATAGCGATTCCTTGAACGCCTGCGCTGTGCCCTGGAACGCCCCGGTCAGCGTCGGCGGAATGTTCAACTCATCCTTCAACTTCTGAATGGCATCCACTGCCTGCCCCAGCGACTTGCCGGAAGCCAGGTTGAAGGACAGCGTGATGGCCGGGAACTCGCCCTGGTGGCTGACCGACAGCGGCTCGAGCGTGCGGGTGAAATGCGCGAACGTGCTCAGCGGTACCTGGGCGCCGGTCGGAGTCGCCATGTAGATCAACGACAGCGCGTTGGGGTCGTTGCGGAACTGCGGCGCCACTTCCATTACCACCTTGTATTGGTTGGTGGAGGTGTAGATCGTGGCGATCTGCCGCTGCCCGAACGCATCGTACAACGTCTGGTCGATCAGATTCGCCGACAGGCCAAGCCGCGACGCCGCATCGCGATCGACCGTGATCGCGATATGCGGCGCAGCACTCTGCTGATCGGAGGCGACGTCCTGCAGCTCCGGCAGCTTCTGCATCCCCCGCTCCAGGATCGGCGCCCAGTGATTGAGCTCATCCTGGTCCGTGTCGGTCAGCGTGTACTGGTATTGGGTGCGGCTCAGGCGTCCGCCGACACTGATGTCCTGCCCTGCCTGCATGAAGAACTTGGCGCCTTCGACCTTTGCAACCTCCGGCCGCAGTCGCTCGATCACCTGGTCAGCGCTCACGTTGCGTTCATTGAACGGCTTCAGCTGCATGAACACGCGGGCAGTATTTTCGGTCGGGTTGTAGGAGTACGTGCCGCCGGTGGAGAACACGTGGGCCATCGCCGGGTCTTTTTGGCAGATGGCGACAATCTCATGCCGCAGCGCACTGGTCTGCGCGAAGGACGCGTCCTGGCGGGTATCCACCTCGCCGAAGATGAAGCCGGTGTCCTGCTCCGGGAAAAAGCCCTTCGGAATGACCGTGTACAGGTAGCCGGTGACGAAGATCAATGCGAGTGTCGCCAGCAGCATCAGCGGCTGGTGGCGGAATACCCAGTTCAACCCCCGCTCATACGTCCGCAGCATCCAGTTGAAGAAACCTTCCAGTATCCGGTTGAACAGGCCGGGCGAATGGTTTTCGTCCTGGTGTTTCAGGAACAGGGAGCAAAGTACGGGCGTCAGCGTCAACGAGATGAAGGCCGATCCGACCACCGCGACGGACACCGTCACCGCGAATTCGCGGAACAGCCGGCCGATGATGCCGCCCATAAAGAACAGGGGGATGAAGACGGCGATCAGGGAGAACGTGATGGAGACGATGGTGAAGCCGATCTGCCCCGCCCCGCGCAGCGCGGCGCGGAATGGCCGCTCGCCTTGCTCGATGTAGCGCACGATATTTTCGATCATCACGATGGCGTCGTCCACCACGAAGCCGATCGAAATGGTCAGCGCCATCAGCGAGATGTTATCGAGGTTGTAGCCCGCCGCGTACATCACCGCGAGCGTGATCAGCAACGACAACGGCACCGCCATGCTGGGAATGACGGTCGCCCACACGGTACGCAGGAAAATGAATATCACCAGCACCACCAGGCCGACGGTGATGGCCATCGTCATCTGCACGTCGTGCACCCCGGCGCGGATGATCAGCGAGCGGTCCGACATCAGGCTGACATGCACGCTGGGCGGGATTGCCGCCTCGAGATGCGGCATCAGCGCCTTGATGCGGTCCACCAGCGCGATCGTGTTGGCGCCGGAGGCACGCTCGATCGCGATACCTTCCGCGGGCCGGTTGTTGAACCACGCGCCGACATAGAGATTTTGGATGGAGTTGACCGCCTGCCCGACATCCTTCACCCGTACCGGCGCGCCGTTCTTATAGGTGATGATGACGTCGCCATATTGCGAGGCGTTGAATAGCTGGTCGTTGGTATCGAGGGACATGGCTTTGTGCTGCCCCTCGATCTCGCCCTTCGGCTCGTTGACCGTCGATGCCACCAGTGCGTTGCGCACGTCTTCCAGGCCAATGCCGCGGGCGGCAAGCTCGGCGGGATTGATCTCGACGCGCGCGCTGTACTGCTTCTGCCCGAACACACCGACCTGCGAGACGCCGGGCACCGTCGAGAGCTGCTGCGCCAGAATGGTATAGGCGTAGTCGTCCAGCTTGTACACCGGCACGGCATCGGACGTGACGGCGTAGATCAGCACGGGGAAGTCCGCCGGATTGACCTTCTTGTAGGTGGGCGGCGTCGGCAGGTCCTTCGGCAGCAGTCCGCCGGCGGCGTTGATCGCGGTCTGCACGTCCTGCGCCGCGCCGTCGATGTTACGCGACAGGTCGAATTGCAGGGTGATGGTGGTGGTGCCGGTGCCGCTCAGCGACGTCATCTGCGCCAGCGACGGGATCGACGTGAACTGCTGCTCCAGCGGCGTGGCGATCGCCGAAGCCATGGTCGCCGGGCTGGCGCCGGGATAGGTGGCGCTGACGCTGATGGTCGGGAAATCGACGTTCGGCAGCGCCGCGACCGGCAACAGCGAATAGGCGACGATGCCGAACACCAGGATGCCCAGCATCAGCAGCGACGTGGCAATTGGACGGCGAATGAAGGGTTCGGAAATGCTCATGGCAGCGCCGTCCGGTTCTCAGCTTGGCGATTTGGCAGCGGCAGGCTGGCGCAGGCTGACCCGCGCGCCTTCAGTCAGCCGGTACTGGCCGGAGACAACGACGCGTTCACCGGCTTTCAATCCCTCGGTGACGACAGCCATGCCGTCCTGCACGTCGGCCACCTTGACCGGCCGCCGCTCCACCGTGTCATCCTTGTCGATGACATAGGCATAGTCGCCGTCCGGCCCCTGCTGCACCGTCTGCGACGGCACGGTGGCTACCTGCTGCCGCATCCGCAGCGTCACCCGCGCGCTGACGAACTCGCCCGGCCACAATTTTTCATGTTCGTTGGGGAAGGACGCCTTCAGGAGGATGCTACCGGTGGCCTGGTTGATCGTGTTGTCGATCAGGCTGAGCTTGCCGGTCGCCAGCTCCGTCTTGCCGTCGGCGGATACCGCGGTGACGTCCAGAGGGGCCTGCAGCTGATACTGGCGGATCTCGTCCAGCGTACTCTGCGGCAGCGTGAAGGTGACAAAGATCGGCTTCAGTTGGGAGATGGTCACCAGCGGGGTATTGGCGGCGGTCTGCAGCAGATTGCCGATATCCACCTGGCGGGCGCCGGTGCGGCCGTCGATCGGCGAGCGGATCTCGGTGAAGCCCAGGTTGAGCTTCGCGGTGTCGATCTGTGCCTGGTCACCCTGGATCGAGGCCTGAAGCTGCGCCACCAGCCCGCGCTGGTCGTCATAGCTCTGCCGGGTCTGGAAGCCGCGGCCAACCAGGCTCGCGTAGCGCGCCAGATCGGTCTGCGCTGTCTCGAGCTGGGCCTGGTCCTTTGCCTTGGCGGCCAACGCCTGCTCCAGGGACGCCTCGTAGGGGCGGGGGTCGATCCGGAACAGCAGGTCACCCTGCTTGACCTCCTGGCCCTCGGTGAAGGCGACCTTGACGATCGGCCCATCGACGCGGGTCTTTACCGTGACCATGTTGTAGGCCTGCACTGTGCCGATGCCTTGCAGATAGACGGGCACGTTGCTGACAGCGACGACGCCCGGGGTGACCGGCACCAACGACGGGGCGAGTTGCGCCCTGGCATGCGAAACGGGGGCATCGAAGTCAAACCGCCATACCGCGGCCGCCGCGAGCAATAGAATCAGGGCCGCGCCGCCCCATGCGCGTTTCGACATGTCCCAAGCCTCCGCCAGCCGGGTCACCTTTATGCGACTGTCCCGGGTGAGCGCCGCCAGCGGCGGCAACGATCTCGGGCAATTTACGTCGATTTTACGGCTGGTGGGATTACATATACATCATCTGTCATAGGCAATCCATACGGACTTATGGATGAGGCGGCCGGCCCGGCGGCGCTTCTCGTCCGGGACGGGAACGGCGCACGGTTTCGAATGCCATCTTCAGGCTGGCTCCAGCGCCGCGGGGTCATGTTCATACAGCCATCGCAGAGCCTCCGGCGCCCGGTCCCCTGCCCGCGCCAACTCGGCATCCCGCGCGACTTGCTCCGGTCCGTCCCGCAGATGAAACCGCGTCTTGTTCGCCCGGGACATCGATTGCAGCCGGCTTACCCGAGGCAGCCGAATTTGCTCGTAGCGCCGCAGCGCGCCCGCCACGTCACGGCCGGCTGCGAGCAGGCAGGCCGCGAGCGCGGCGCCATCCTCGATGGCCTGTGCCGCGCCCTGGCCCATGAACGGATACATCGGGTGGCATGCATCGCCCAGCAGCGTCGCACGCCCCACCGACCAGCGCGGCAACGGGTCACGGTCGAACAACGCCCAGATGAAGCACGTCTCGGCGGCGGCGATGATCCGGCGGACCTGTTGGTGCCAGCCGGCGAAGGCGACCAATGCACGATCGACGGTGGCGCGGTCGGTCCAATCCTCGCGGTTCCAGGTGTCATGCTCCGTCCAGCCGACGAAATTCAGCAGCCGGCCGCGCGAGACGAAATAATGCACGAAATGCCCGCCTGGCCCGACCCAGGACTGGCTGCCGAGTTCCAGGTCGAGATCGGCAATGCGGTCCACCGGCACCAGCCCGCGGTAGGCGACGCAACCGGCGAACAGCGGCGGCTCGTCGCGAAACAGGTGGGCGCGGACGGCGGAATGGATGCCGTCGGCGCCAACCAGCACGTCCACGCTGCGACGCGCGCCGTTGTCGAACCAGGCATCGACGCTGCCGCCGCGATCGTTGAAGCCGGCGAGGCGGTGGCCGAGGTGAACGTGGTCGGCCGGGAAGCCGCACGCGATCGCCGCCAGCAGGTCGCGGCGATGGATGGTCAGATGAGGTGCGCCATAGAGTTGCTCGCAGCGCGGATTGAGCGGGGCACGCTGCAAGGTGCGCCCGTCCTGCCAGCGGCGCTGATGGGTGAACAGTGGGCGCACGCCGTCATGATCGAGCGCCGCCCCGAGGCCGAGCCGCTGCAGCACCCGCACCGCATTCGGACCCAGGTTGATGCCGCCGCCAACCTCCGTCAGTTCCGGTGCTTGCTCGTAGACGTCCACGGCAAAACCGGCGTGGCGCAGCGCCACGGCGGCGGAAAGACCGCCAATCCCGGCACCGATGATGGCGATGCGGAGCGGCTCGGGCATGGGCGCCTCTTACAGTCTTAATTTACAACGTCATTGCGTTCTACACTGTCATTGCTAGATCGAATCGAAGAAGCAATCTCCCGCGAGGGGCGCACGATCGTCCGAGCGCTCCTTGAGGATCGCTTCGCGCCTCGCAATGACAGTGGAGGCCGGACCGGCCGACGTCGCGCAGGTTTGGGGATGCCTACGCCTCCATCCGCCGGACATACCCGGCCGTCGCATCCAGCGCCCGCCCCAACCGTGCCAGCAGTTCGTCAACCTCCGAGTCCGTGATGATCAGCGGCGGGCTCAGCACCAATTGCTCTCCCCTGCCCCGCATCAGCAGCCCCTGCTCATACGCGCCTTGCTCGAAGAATGCGCCGACGCCGGCCTTCGCATCGAATGGCTGTTTCGTCGCCTTGTCGCGCACCAGCTCCAAGCCGGCCATCAGCCCGACGCCACGCACGTCGCCCACCAGCGGATGCTGCAGGAAGCGCCGCAGCCCGGCCTGGAACCTCGGCGCGACCGATTGCACATGACCGATCAGGTCGCGCTCCTCGTAGATCTTCAACGTCTCCAGCGCCACGGCACAGCACACCGGATGGCCGGAATAGGTGAAGCCGTGCGTGAAGCTGGCCAGCTTCTCGCTGTTGCTGGCCAGACCCTGGTACAGCTTCTCATTGATGATCGTGGCGGAGATTGGCAGGTAGGCCGAGGACAGCGACTTCGCCACCGTCATGATATCCGGCACGATTGCGAACGTCTCGCAGCCGAACATGTTGCCGGTGCGGCCGAAGCCGCAGATCACCTCGTCGGCGATCATCAGCACGTCGTGCCGTCGCAGGACCTCCTGCACCTTGGGGAAATAGGTGCGTGGCGGCACCACCACGCCGCCCGATCCCTGCACCGGCTCGGCGATGAACGCCGCCACGGTGTCGGGACCTTCCCGCTCGATCAGGGCATCGAGGTTCTCCGCCATGCGGGTGGCGAAGTCCTCCTCGGTCTCGCCCGGCTTGGCGCCGCGATAGAAGGCCGGGCAGTCGGTGTGGCGAATGCCGGCGATCGGCAGGTCGAAATCCATATGCATGAACGGCAGCCCCGCCAGGCTGGCCGAGGCGACGGTCGAGCCATGATAGCCCTTCATCCGCGCGATGATCTTCTTCTTGCGCGGCCGGCCGATGGCATTGTTGTAGTACCACACCAGCTTCACCGCGGTGTCGTTGGCTTCGGAGCCGGAGTTGTTGAAAAACACCTTCGACATCGGCACGGGCATCAGCGCAATGAGCTTCTCGGCCAGGGCGATGGCCGCGGGATGCGAGCGCTGACCGAACGTGGACGCATAGGGAAGTTGCAGCATCTGGCGATAGGCTGCCTCGGCCAGGCGCTTTTCGCTGAAGCCCAGGCTGACGCACCACAGGGCGGCCATGGCATCGATGTACTCGCGGCCTGCTTCGTCCGTCACGTGGATGCCGCGGCCGCCGGTGATGACCAGCGGGCCTTCGCTCTCCAGCCGCCGCATGTTGGTGAACGGGTGCAGGTGCCAGGCGATGTCGCGCGCCGCGTTGGTCGCGTTGTCGCCGTGCTGGGGCAGATCGGGCATGAGCCTGGCTTCCGGATGGTTCGGCCGGCGAGTGAAGCAGGTTTTCCCCCGTGCCGCCATCGCGCGACGGCCGGCATGACCGGCGCGAAAGGATGGGCGCGAAAGGATGGGCGCGAAAGGATCGGTGCGAAAGGATCAACGAGAACCTTTGCGTTCCGCCAGTTCGCCGCGCACGGCCTTGGCGAGATCGGGGTTGGCGCGGCGGATCTGAGCGATGCGCAGCACCGCGCCTACTTCCGCGGTCGGCGATGCTTCCCACGTTTCCAGGAACAGCAGGTCGGCGATGGCGGCGTCACAGTGCGCGGTTTCCAGGGCACGGCGTACCGCGGCGGTGCGCGGTTCCAGGGTTCGCATGATGCGGGTCCGCGATGTTTCAGGAGGTCGGCCCGGGACTTGCCGGCGCGCCCGCCGTCGGCGACGGATGCGGGCGATCCGCCCGTTTCGCTTGCTGTGGCATCGGCATGACTCCGGTTGTTGTTCCAGACGGAATGACCGCTGCACGACCGCCGATAGGCGTCGCAATTTCACGCAAGGAACGTTCCTCGGGTGGCGACTTTCTTTAATTTCCATAACATTCGGGAGAATCCGGGTAAACTCAAAAAGACGTGTTATTTGCTATGCCTTTGCGAAGGTCGCGGGTCAGTTGATGCGGTTGGCGGCGCTCTTGTGACAGTGGCGAGACGGTGCAGGCCCGCATCGCAACCCGTCATGGCCGCGCCTTGTCCCCGGGCTTGACCCCATGCGCATCAGGATAAGGCGGGCATGCAATAAGACCCCTCCCCCTCCCGTTGTGGGAGGGGGAGGGGTCGAAACAAGGTGGTTCTTCTGTTTCGACCCCCCCGCCCCCCGCCTACAAGGGGAGGGGGAGTATTCTTCTTTGGCGCTGCCATATCCTGACGCCTACGGGGCTCGACCGCCGGGATCATCCGGCCATCCACGAATCGGCGATCGGGACGCGTTGGCGCCAATGGTGTCCAAACCCGGGGGGCCGAGGCGTCGCCGGCCATGACGGGGGCGGCCATGACGGGGGCGGCCATGACGGGAGCGGCCATGACGGGGGCGGCCATGACGGGGGCGGCCATGACGGGGGCGGCCATGACGGGGGCGGCCATGACGGGGGCGGCCATGACGGGGGCGGCCATGACGGGGGCGGCCATGACGGGGGCGGCCATGACGGGGGCGGCCATGACGGGGGCGGCCATGACGGGGGCGACCATGACGGGGGCGGCCCGCTCGCCCGAACGCCGGAACGTGCCGCCGCGTTACACGACGCGGCCGGTGTCGGGCTCCATCAAGTGCATCTGGTTCAGGTCGGCGGTCAGCGGCAGCATCTCGCCCGGCTCGGCGCGGGTGGCGGGGTCGACGCGCGCGCAGACCGGCTCGTGGCCGATGAAGAAGTGCACCATCGTCTCCATGCCCATCGGCTCGACCACGTCCACCAGCAGTTCGACGCGCTCCCAGCCGGGGCGGCCGTTCTCGTGGTATTCGAACAAGTGTTCCGGCCGCAGGCCCAGGATCATCGACTGACCCTTGAACTTGGCGTAGCGGTCGGTGCGCGCCGGAGGCACCGGCAGCACGATCTGATCGTTGACGCGCACCGCCAGGCCGCCGCCGGCGCCATCCTCCACCCGCACCGGCAGGAAGTTCATTGCCGGGGAGCCGATGAAGCCGGCCACGAACCGCGTCGACGGGCTGTGGTACAGTTCCTGCGGCGATCCCACTTGCTCGATCACGCCGCCGTTCATCACCACCACCCGATCGGCCAGCGTCATCGCCTCGACCTGGTCGTGCGTCACGTAGACCGTGGTGGTGCGCACCGTCTGATGCACCTTCTTGATCTCGGTGCGCATCTGCACGCGCAGTTTGGCGTCCAGGTTGGACAGCGGCTCATCGAACAGGAAGACCTTCGGGTTGCGGACGATGGCGCGGCCCATGGCGACGCGCTGCCGCTGGCCGCCGGACAGGGCGCGGGGCTTGCGGTCCAGCAGAGGCTCGATGTCCAGGATGCGCGCCGCCTCGTCCACCCGGCGCTTGATCTCGTCCTTCGGGAACTTCCGCAGCTTCAGGCCAAACGCCATGTTGTCGAACACGCTCATGTGGGGGTAGAGCGCGTAGTTCTGGAACACCATGGCGATGTCGCGGTCGCGCGGCGGCACGTCGTTGACGATGTCGCCGCCGATCCAGATCTCCCCGGCGGAAATCTCTTCCAACCCGGCGATCATGCGCAGCGTGGTGGACTTGCCGCAGCCGGAGGGGCCGACCAGCACCACGAATTCGCGATCGGCAATTTCCAGGTTGATGCCTTTCACCGCTTGCACGCCACCATCGTAGACCTTGACTACCTGGCGGCAGGAGACTTCAGCCATTGTCGTTTTCTTCCCTGTCTGGTGTTTTGGGCCTCAGCCCTTGGTTGCGCCAGCGGTGAGACCGGCCACGCAGTCGTCCATTGAGGAATGCATAAATCGGGATCGGCGGCAAGGAGGCCCGCATACGGCAGTGGCGGCCCCAACTGGAGCGCGATGCCCGACAGCTCGAGCTGCGATGCCGAGCTCGCGCTGCGATGCCCGCGGGAGAGACGCGTCCGGGCTTCGTCATTTGCTTCATCTCCCCGGTTGGACGGCGGACGACGAACGGGAGGACGAACCGCGGGCGCAGGCAAATTTTCCTATTATACACGAGCGGGATCGAGGCGCGCAACGACACCGGCGACGATGACCCGGCGGCACATGATAGCGGCACATGATACACGGCACATGGCATAACGTGCCGACTCGATCTCGTTCAGCCTTGGCGCCGCGCGGCTCGACCCCGGATCCTGTTCGGGCGGGCCCCGGGTCAACTCCCGGCCAGGCGCCCGCCCGCAAGGGAAGTTTTCTTTCGATCAGTTGGTCAGGTTGTAGAACTTCGCGGCATTCTCGCAGGTGATCTTGTGGATGTCCTCCGCCGACAGCCCCTGGAATTGCTCATCGATGTACTTGGTCGATTCCGGCCAGATGCCGTCGGTGTGCGGATAGTCGGACCCCCACATCAGCGTATCAACCGTCATCAGATTGTTCACGTTCAGCAGCTTCGGCCCGATCGGATCGAACTGGAACGTCGCCTTGCACTGGCGCTGCCAGTATTCGCTCGGCTTCAGCTTCATCAGGTCGCGGAAGCGGTCCTCGAATTCGAAATCCATCCGGTCCAGCGCGTACGGAATCCAGCCGATGCCGCTCTCGCCGAACGACACGCGCAGGCGCGGGTACCGTTCGAACACGCCGGCGCCGATCATCGCCGCCAGGATGTGGATCAGGCCCATCTGGAACGCCGACACGCCGGTGAACATCGCCGCGCGGCGCACCTGGCCTGAGGTCATCTCGCGTGCCCGCGGCGGCGTCGTGGGGAAGGTGTGGAAATGCAGCGGCAACTGCACTTCGTCCACCGCCTTCCACAGCGGCTCCCAGCAGGGGTGCCACATCGGCTCCATGTCCCAGGAGCATGACAGCTCGAGGCCCTTGAGACCCATCTTGGCGACACGATGGATTTCCTGCACCGCCCATTCGACGTCGCCATAGGGCAGGCAGGCGAGACCGATGTGCTGGTCCGGATAGTGGCCGCAGAAATCCACCAGCCAGTCGTTGTAGATCCGGAACATCTCCGCCGCTGCCTCATTGTCCCGCAGCTTGGAGGCGGAACCGAGGATGCCGAAGATCACTTCGGCATCGACACCGTCACGCTCCATGTCCTTGCGGCGGAGGTGCGGGTCGCTGACGCGGCGGATGTCCTTCTTGCCGTCGGCGAAAAGGCCGGTTTCCGCCATGATGTCGACGCGGCGGTTCTGGCCGGGCACCAGCTTGGCGCCGCTCGGGCCGACGCCGTTCTTCAGGCCGAAGGTGGCGCCGGATTTGGTGACCCATTGCGGGCCATCGGGGCCGTCGGCGACGAACGGCATGCGGTCCTTCATTTCGCGCGACGCGTTCTCGGTGAACAGGGTCGGCGGCATCCAGGGCATATCCAAATGGCAGTCGGCGGAGATTCGGTTATAACGCATGGATTATTCCTCTCTGTCTGGCATCGTCTTATCTGTCTGGCATCGTCTTATCTGTCTGGCATCGTCTTGGTTATCGGCAGCGCTGGCATGGATCTGCTGGGCTGCAACCTTCCGCCTGATGGCGGAGGTTGGCAAGGGCGGGCGGGGCATGGGTGGCGGGGTTCGCGCGACAGGGAGCTCGTGGCTTGCGTCCAAAGGCTGAGGCGGGCATGCGGCAGAAAGTTTTGAAACACAGAAAATTTTGAAACACAGATTGCACGGATTTCACAGATCCGGGCACAGAGCGGATCCGCCTGTCATGCGGCTGTCCGACCAATCCGGGCTGACGGCGGCTTTACAATCGATGATCGCCAGCCGGCAGGCTGTCGCATCGTCCGTTATAAATCAACAATAGCGGCTTGGGGGGCTGTATCGGTGATTCGATTCCCGCCGCGCGCCAGCACGCAAGCAAGCCATTTATACCTTGAGGCCAGGAAGTGGCGAAGATATGGTTTCTATTCGTGCCTTCGTGCCTTCGTGCCTTCGTGCCTTCGTGGTGGAAGTCGGTTGCCCGCCAGCCTGCGGTGGGAACCGATCAGGCGTGTCACATGCGGCACGGCGACGACTGACGCGTCAGGGTCGTTATACTGGATAGCGAACATTGCAAATTTTCGTCCGCGGGACGGAACTTTGCCGGCCCGGCGATATCGATCCACCTGGGCCGCGAAGTGGCGGTACGGGTATTGCTCTTGTGAAGTGGCGCTACGGGTATTGCTCTTGCGCGCTACCGACATGTAATTGCCGACCTGCGCCTGCCGCCTGGTCAGTGGCGCCACTGCGAACTTGGGGGCTGGTCAGGGCCCGCCCCCTCGGCGCGTTCCACCCAAAACGCGCGCAGCCCGACCACGCAGCCGGGTATGACGTCGGGCGCCTCCTCCAGCAGCTCATCGACGAAGCCTTCAGGAAGCGTCCCGTCGCTCACCGCCACCTCCGGATGCGCCACGCCGGCAATGATTCCGATCGGGATCAGCAGGATGGCGGTCTCCTCGTCGTGCAACGCCGCCTCCCACGCGTCCGGCCGCAGCGCGACCGCCTGCATGAAGCCGACCGCCCAGTCCTCGGTGATGCGGTTGCCTGCCTGGTCCTCCCAGAACAGGGGAGCGTAGTCCGGGGGTGTCGCCGCCAGGCCCTCGGCGAGTTCGTTGTAACGGCCGAGGATCGATCCGAGCACGGTCTCCGCTTCGACCGTATCGGCGAAATGGGGCTGGTCGCCGCCCCAGATCACCGGCAGGAATTCGCTCGGGATGATCATTTCGGGGCCAGCGAGAACGCCGGCCAGAAAGCCGTCGAGCTGCGAGATGTCCATGCAGTCGGGCGGCGAGCGGTCCGATCGAAGGTAGGCGTCCAGCACCTCGAGATCGACCGGGCCAGGCGAAACATATGGGGGCAGCATGGGCAGATCTCCTGGGCCGCCGGGCTCATCAACTAACACGCAGGCGCCCGTTCCGATAGCCGCGCCCGGCTTGTGTTTGCACGGAACGGCTGTCTAGAACCGCAGCATGACCAAAGATCCTAGCCGGCGTCCGACCATAGCCCCCAGCCTGCTGGCGGCCGATTTCGCCCGCCTGCGCGACGAAGTGGCGGCGGTGGAGGCCGCCGGCGCGGACTGGCTGCACCTCGATGTGATGGACGGCCGCTTCGTCCCCAACATCAGCTTCGGCCCGGTGGTGCTGCAGGCGCTGCGGCCGCACACGCGCCTGCCCTTCGACGTCCACCTGATGATCGCGCCGGTCGATCCTTATGTCGCCGGCTTTGCCAAGGCCGGTGCCAACCACATGCTGCTGCACCCGGAGGCGGGGCCGCATCTGCACCGTTCGCTGCAGCTCATCCGGTCGCACGGCTGCAAGGCGGGGGTGGTGCTTAATCCGGCCACGCCCGTCGAATCCGTTGCATGGGCGCTCGATCTGGTCGACATCATCCTGGTCATGTCGGTGAACCCCGGATTCGGCGGCCAGCAGTTCCTGCCCTCGCAACTGCCGAAGATCGCGGCGCTGCGGCGGATGATCGACGCCCTGGACCATCCGGTGGCGCTGTCGGTCGATGGCGGCATCACTCCCGCGACGGCGCCGCAGGCGCTGGCAGCCGGCGCCGACACGCTGGTGGCGGGCACCGCCGTGTTCTCCGCGCCCGACTATCCCGCCGCCATCGCCGCGTTGCGCGGCAGCCCGGCCGCCACCGCCGCACGAAGCGGCAATCCGGCAGGCGGATGAGCGGGGCGAGGCCGCGCCGCTGGCTACGCGACGCGCGGCGTGCGCTGGCCCGCCTGCCTTCGTTGCGCATCAGCCGCGTGCCCGACGCACCGGCGCTGCCGGTGCGCGATCCCTGGCCGGGCGATCCCGGACGCGGCGCCCGGCTCGTGAAGGGCGAACTGGAACTCGGCGGTGCGGTCCGCGGCCTGAAGCCCGGCGGCTGGAACGACATCGGAGGGCCAGGCGTGCTGCGCGCTGCCGCGCACGGCTTTGGCTGGCTGCGCGACCTGCGGGCGTTGGGCACTGACGCCGCGCGGCTGCGGGCGCGTGCCTTGGTTTCCGAGTGGATCAACGCACCGCCGCCGGACCCGATCGCGTACCGGCCGGACGTAGTGGGCGCGCGAGTCACGGCCTGGCTCGGGCACTACGATTTCTTCGCCGCTACCGCCGACGACGTGTTCCGCCAGCGGCTGATGGCGCGGCTGGTGTCCGACGCACGCGGCCTGTCCGCCGCACTGCCGGCGGAGGAGCTGGACGCCCGCGCCCTGACCGCACTGAAGGGCCTGATCGCCGCGGCGGTGGCGCTGCCGGAGCATGCGGGGTTCCTCAACCGGGCGCTGCGGTTCCTGCCGCAAGAGATCGGCCGCCAGGTGCTGTCCGACGGCTGCCATGTCGAACGCAGCCCCGCCGCGCAGCTCGCCGCATTGCAGGACCTGACCGAGATCCGTGCTCTGCTGCAGGCCGCCCAGACCCATCCGCCGCCGCCCCTGACCAACGCGATCGAGCGCATGGCCCCGGCCCTGCGCGTCATGCGCCACGGCGACGGCGGCCTCGCCCTGTTCAACGGCAGCAAGGAGGAAATCCCGGCGCTGATCGACCTGGTGCTGACCCAGGCCGGACGCGGCGGCCGTGGACCCTCGGCGCTGACCGAGGGCGGCTTCCAGCGCCTGCAAGCCGGGCGCAGCGTGCTGCTGGTGGATTGCGGCCCGCCGCCGCCGCCGGGGGTGGACCGCTATGCCCATGCCGGCACGCTGTCGATGGAGCTGTCGGTCGGCCGCGACCGGCTGATCGTGAACTGCGGCGCCTTCCCCGCCGGCCCGCCGGAATGGCGCGACGCGGCCCGAGCCACGGCGGCGCACTCCACGCTCGTGATCGCCGACCTGTCGAGCAGTGAGCTGAAGCCGGACGGGCTCGGGCGGCGGCCGGGGACGGTGGAGGCGCAGCGGCAGGAGGCGAACGGCGCGCACTGGCTGGAGTGCAGCCACGACGGCTGGAAGCAGGTGTTCGGGGCCATCCACCGCCGGCGGCTGTACATGGCCGAAAGCGGCGACGACATCCGCGGCGAGGACGCGGTGGAGGCGCCGACGCCGCAGCCCTACACGGTGCGGTTCCATCTGCATCCCGACGTGACCGCGTCCGTGCAGCAGGACGGCGAGGCGGTGCTGTTGCGGCTGCGCTCCGGCGGTTGGCGCCTGCGGGCGGACGGGGCACGGGTCACGCTGGAGGAGAGTGTCTACCTTGGCGGCCCGGAGCCGCGGCGGTCCGAGCAAGTGGTGCTGACGGGGTATGCGGATGGGCCGCAGCAGGTGAAATGGGCGATCAGTAAGGTGGGGTAGGCGGGCGGTGGGGAGACGCCGCGGCGTTCCAAGGCGGGCCACAGGCGTTGCAGCGAGTTCAGGGATGTCTCAGCGTGCCACGTGCGCCCGGTCCGGCACGGTGACGCGGTTGCGGATACCAATCGAGTAGCCGAGCACGCGCGGCACGGTGATGGCGAAGCGTGTCTTTTGCGGCACAGCGTAAATACGCCGCTGCGGCGGCCGCGGCTTCGGCGTCGCGCCACTGGCCTTGAATGGCACCACCTCGAACGGCACGCCAAATACCTGCGCGACTTCCTTGTCGAAGCGGCCATCGTCGTTCAGATTATAGAACAGCCGCCGCAGCGCGCGCGCCACGACCTGCTCGCATAGCGGCGCCGCTCATGAGAGCCTCGCGCGGTTCGGGGTGTCAACCATTCGGTAAGGTTTTGCTGGCAGGCTGGTAAGGAAGAAAGGTTTGACGCAGATGAACACCGATGGACGCAGATGAACACGGATAGGCCGGAGCGGGATGCTATATCGGAGCGGATCATCGGCTGCGCGTTCACGGTGGCGAACACGCTGGGCAGCGGATTTCTGGAGAAGGTTTACGAAAATGCGCTGGCGCTGGAACTGCGTGCAGCGGGACTTGCCGTTGAACAGCAGCGAGGGATTACCGTAACTTACAAGGGTGCCCTGGTCGGCGAATACTTCGTTGATCTGCTGGTTGAGGACGCTGTTCTCATTGAATTGAAAACGGTGCGGGCGCTTGACCGCGCGCATCGCGCGCAATGCATCAATTACCTGCGGGCAACAGGAACCACTCTTTGCCTGCTGATCAACTTCGGCGCCCCACGCGTAGAGATTCAACGCGTTGTCCACGACCCGTGAAGTACGCGACGCGATCGCCCGCCGCCCCGCGCCATCCGTGTTCATCTGCGTCCATCCGTGTTCATCTGCGTTAAGTCTTTCTTCCTTCGCCCCAGCCGCCGGATCACCGGCAACTCGTTCCCCGGTTCATCGATCACCTTGACCGCGATATCCGCGCCCACCGGCGCCACCGTTGCCGTGGTGCGTCTGCATGGTGATCGGATCGAACACGTCCAGCCCGCGCAGCGTGCCTGCCAGCGCGGCGTGTTCAAGGCTGCCGAAGCAGGCCGCCGATTCAGCATCCGGTCCTTACCCCGAAACGGCTTCTCCACCTGAACCCTCCATAACCGGACCGATCTGGCATGGCCCTGCCGCCTCTGGGAATCGCCCCCACAATCGGCCAGAACCCCCGCGCAGACGCCCTCGCCCGTGAAAATCATCGAGCTCACCAACGTCGACTTCTCCCTTCGGCATTTCCTGCTGCCGCTGATGCGTGCCCTGCGTGCCCGCGGCCACGACGTGGCAGGCGTCTGCGCCGAGGGCCCCTTGCTCGACGACGTCCGTGCCGAGGGCTTCCGCATCGTCCCCGCCCCCTTCGCCCGCCGCGTCTCCCCCCTCGCCCACTGGCGCGCCTTCCGCGCCCTGATCGCCTTGCTGCGCGCCGAGCGCCCCGACATGGTGCATGCGCACATGCCGATCAGCGGCTTCCTCGCCCGGCTGGCCGCGCGCCAGGCAGGCGTGCCGTGCATCGCCTTCACCTGCCACGGCTTCATCTTCAACAACCGGGAGGGCGGCTGGCCGCAGCGTGCCCTGAGCCTGGGCATGGAGTGGCTGGGCGGCCGGGTGACCGACATCTTCATGACCGTCTCAACCGAGGAAGCCGCCGACGCACGCCGCCTGCGCATCGCCCGCCACCCCGTGGCGATCGGCAACGGGCGCGACCCAACGGTTTTCCGTCCCGACCCCGCCGACCGATCCCGCCTGCGCGCCGCGCTCAGCACGCCGCCGGACCGCGTCGTCGTGGTCGCGGTGTCGCGGCTGGTGGCCCGCAAAGGTTACCGCGAGTTGGCCGCCGCCATGCGCGAGGTGCCGGACGCAGAACTCTGGGTGGCGGGCGTTCGCCTGGGCTCCGACCGCGGCGAGGACATGGAGGCGACCCTGCGCTCCGCCGGCCTGGGCGACCGGCTGCGCTTGCTCGGCTACCGCGGCGACGTGGCGGCGGTGCTGGCGGCGGCTGACATCTTCGTGCTGCCCAGCTATTTCGAGGGCCTGCCGATGTCGGTGATCGAGGCGATGCTGACCGGCCTGCCAGTGGTCGCCACCGCCATCCGGGGGCCTCGAGAGCAAGTGGTGCCGGACGTGACGGGCCTGCTGGTGCAGCCGCGCGAGATAGCGGGCCTGGCGGCGGCCCTGCGCCGGCTGGCCGCCGATCCGGCGCTACGCGCGGCGATGGGGGAAGCAGGGCGGCAGCGGGCGCTCGAACTTTACGATGAGGCGAAGGTGCTGGCGCGCACGATCGAGGCACTGCGGCTGTAAGGAAAGTGCGCAGGATCGGCGGCAGCCGACCCGCTTGCCGCGCTCCGCAGGAGGGACCAGCCGGAGCGCAGCAAACAGGATGCGCCGCACCCCCGCCTCGCGCCGCTGTTTTTTACCGGCTGTCGGGTGCCTCCCGCCCTTCCGCCGCGAAAATCCCGCGCAGCCAGGCGCAGCTTTCGGCCATGGCGTCCGTGGCGCTGTCCACCATACCCACCCAGAAGAAGAAGCCGTGGTTCATCCCATCCCAGCGCGAGGTGACCGTCGGCACGCCGGCCTCGCGCAGCCGGGTGGCGTAGGCCTCGCCTTCATCGCGCAGCGGGTCGAATTCGGCCGTGACGACCAGGGCCGGCGGAAGGTGCGCCAGCGACTTTGCGCGCAACGGCGATGCATACGGATGCGCCGCCTCCGCCGGATCGGCGAGATAGTGGTCCCAGAACCACACCATCGTATCGCGCGTCAGGCCGTAGCCATCGGCGTTCTCGCGATAGGACGGCGTCCCCGGCGTGTGGTAATCGGTTACGGGATAGATCAGAAGCTGGCCGCTCAGTGCCGGCCTGCCTTCGTCGCGCATGCGCAGCGCAACCGCCGCGGCGAGGTTGCCGCCGGCACTGTCCCCCGCGATCGCGACCCGTCGTCCGTCGGCTCCCAGTTCCGCGGCATGTTGCACCGCCCATCGCGTGGCGAACAGACAGTCGTCGAGACCGGCGGGGAACTTGTGCTCGGGTGCCAGCCGGTAATCGACCGAAACGACGATGCACCGCGCCCCGGCACACAGGTTGCGGCAGATGCCGTCATGGGTATCGAGGCTGCACAGCACGAAGCCGCTGCCATGGAAGAACAGCAACAAAGGCAACGGACCGTCGCCGAGCGGGCGGTAGATGCGCATCCGCAGCGCGCAACCGGCTTCGTCGATCGAGCGTTCCTCCACCCCGGCAACCGCGGCCGGCGGCGGCATCAGCGCCACGCGCGCTTCGTATTGCGCACGGGCCGCGGGCACCGAAAGCGTGTTGGTGGCGGGCACGCCGGCGCCCTTGTCGAGAAGTTCCTGAATCTGTGGATCGACTGGCATGGACACTCCCCTCTTTTCCGTGGCGGTGCGGTTTCAGGCATGCTCAACGGTTGCGGTGCGCTTGGCAATTCCCGCGATCGCTCGGTGCCTTGCGGGGTATTCATTTTGCCCGTGCTCGCCAGGCCGACGTGGTTGGCGGGCTTCGCATTGCTCACAAAGAAAGCAGGAAGGAATTTCAAGATTTACAAAGATAGTATCGAGCGACGCCTCCCACCGACTAACGAACCGTCGAGCTATGCTTGAGGTGATTTCGACTGCTCCGACCCCGAAGGTTGGCGCCCGACTGGCAGTGTCATTGCGCCCACCTGTCATTGCGTCCCACTGTCATTGCGTCCCACTGTCATTGCGTCCCACTGTCATCGCGTCCCACTGTCACTACGCCCCACTGTCACTACGCCCCACTGTCATTGCGCCGCCCTTGTCATTGCGAGCAGCGCAGCGACGAAGCAATCTCCCGCGAGTGACGCGCGTACTCTCCAGGAGATTGCTTCGCTGCGCTCGCAATGACATGACCCGCTCGCAATGACATGAGCACATGGGCGCGGGCACGATATCCTGCAATGACGAAGATTTGCCCGCGCGCGGAGGTTCGGTTTTCGGCCACGACTGCGTTCCGTTGGAATCCTGCTTGCGTGCTGGCCGGACAACGCTACCCTCCCTGTTGCACACCTTCCCATCGCAAACGGATCGCAGACGGATGGCCATCGTCTCCCTGAGCCGCACCTTTGCCGCCTTCGTTGCCGACCTGACCTATGGCGATCTGCCCGCCCCCGTGGTGGACCGCGCCAAGGGCGTCACGTTGCAAGCGCTGACCAGCGCATTGCTGGCACGCGACATGCCGGCCAGCAAACAGGCGCTGGCGCTGATGCAGGAGGAGGAGGCCGGCGGTAGCGGCGCAGCATCCGTGCTGTGCAGCGGCGGCAAACTCACCAAGGCGGGCGCCGCGTTTGTGAACGCCGAGATGATCCTGGCCGGCGGCAAATGGGACACGTTCCGCATGCTGACCCATCCGGGCACGGCGATCCTGCCGGCGGCGCTGGTGGCGGCCGAAACCACCGGCGCATCGGGCCGGCAATTCCTCACCGCCATCGCCGCCGCCTACGAAGTGATGGAACGCATGGCAGCGGAGTTCATCCCCTCGGTGATGGCACGCGGCTTCCACGCCGGACCGGTGTTCGGCATCTTCGGTGCGGCGGTGGCGGTGGCGAAGCTGCAAGGCCTCGACGCCGGACAAATCCATGCCGCCATCGCCCAGTGTGTGAACCTGGCGTCCGGCAACCTGGAAGGCATCCGCAGCGGCGGCCGCTCCTTGCGTGAGGGCGCCGCCGTCCGCAACGCCTTGCTGGCGGTCGCGATGGCGCGGCACGGCACGCCTGGCGGCGAAACGACCCTGGAAGGCGATGCCGGATTCTACCATTCCTATGCCGGCAACAACCTCGGCCGGCTGAGCTACAGCTTCACCGGCCGCACCAGCACGGAGCTCAGCCGGATCACCGAAGGTCTCGGCCGCGACTGGATGTTTCTGGAAACGCTGTATCGCATCTACTCCACCGCCGGCTACAACATCGCGCATGTCGATGTGACGGCGCGGCTGTGCGAGGAACACAACGTCACCTACCCGGACATCGATCGCATCGAGGCAGTGGTCAACTGGTTCGAGACCGAATACCCCAGTCCCGCCTTCCCGGTCCCCGGCAATGACGGCAAACCGCGTGTCGGCAGCACGCAGTATTTCACCGCCTATGGCGCGGTCACGCGCGGCTATCCGCTGCTGCGTGGCGCGCAGCCCGGTCCGGGCGAGACCGACCCGCCGGAAGTGCTCGACCTGATGCATCGCGTCACGCTGATCCCGATGGTCCGCCGCACCCTGTTCGGGCCGCGCATCACGGTGTTCACCAAGGACGGCCGCAGCTACACGCGCGAAGGCACCGGCCGCGAGTTCATCTGGGACTTCGAGGAGCAGGCGCGGCGGATTCAGCCGGTGGTGCCCGGGCTGGCCATTTCGGTGGCGCAATACGCCACGCTGGTCGATACCTGCCGGCACCTGGAACGCACCGAGGTGGCGGCGCGGACGCTGATCGGGCTGACGATTCCGGGGTGAATGGAGGGATAACGAGCAGCTGAGAACACCCCCTCCCTCACCGGTCCCCTCCCTCACCGGCCCCTTGCCGCAAGGGGAGCGGGTGTTCCTGCGTGCGCTTCCGCCCCGTTCGCTACCTCCCACTAACCCTGTCGCCGGTCTAGACTGCCCCCGCCGGACCGCTGCCAAAGGATTCCCCGATGCACCGCCGCACCTTCCTCGCCGCTTCCGCCGCCAGCCTCGCACTGCCCTCGATCTCGCGTGCGCAAGGCGCGAAGGTGCTGAAGTTCATTCCGCAGTCGGATGTGACAGTGCTCGATCCGATCTGGACCACCGCCTACGTCACCCGCAACCATGGCTTCATGATCTTCGACACGCTGTACGGCATCGACAACACCTACAAGGCCCAGCCGCAGATGGTCGAAGGCCACACCGTCGACAATGACGGCAAGCTATGGAAACTCACGTTGCGCGACGGGTTGAAATGGCACGACGGGGAGAAGGTGCTGGCGCGCGACTGCGTCGCCTCGCTCCAGCGTTGGGGCAAGCGCGACCCGTTCGGCCAGACGCTGATCGCCTACACCGACGAGCTGTCGGCGCCCGACGACAAGACCATCCAGTTCCGCCTGAAGCAGCCGTTCGCGCTGCTGCCGGATGCGCTCGGCAAGCCGGGCAGCAATTTCGCCGCGATGATGCCCGAGCGCTTGGCCAAGACCGACGCCTTCACCGCGCTCAAGCCCGACCAGATGATCGGCAGCGGGCCGTTCATCTTCAAACCGGACGAGCATGTCACCGGCTCGCAGGTCGTCTATGTGCGCAACGCGGCCTATGTGCCGCGTCCCAACGGCACGCCGGAATGGACCTCCGGGCCGAAGGTCGTGCATTTCGACCGCGTCGAGTGGCACGTGATTCCCGACGCCTCCACCGCGGCCGGCGCGATGCAGGCGGGCGAGATGGACTGGTGGGAAAACCCCACCATCGATCTGCTGCCACTGTTGCAGCGCTCGCTGGTGGTGCGGACCACCGACACCAGCGGCCTGATGGCCTGCATGCGGCTGAACGAGATCCAGCCGCCGTTCGACAATCCCGAAATCCGCCGCGCGCTGCTGAAGGCCGTCAACCAGACCGATTTCATGATCGCCGTCTCCGGCACCGATCCGAAGATGCGGCACGTACCGACCGGCATCTTCTGCCCCGGCACGCCGATGGCGAGCGATGTCGGGCTGGAGGTATTCACCAGCCCGCGCGACTACGACGGCGCGAAGAAGCAGATCGAGGCCGCCGGCTATAAAGGCGAAAAAGTGGTGATCCTGGCGCCGACCGATTTTCCGGTTTTGAAGGCGGAGGCCGATGTCGGCGCCGACATGATGAAGAAGATGGGCCTGAACGTGGATTACCAGGCGATGGACTGGGGCACCGTGGTGCAGCGGCGCGCCAAGATGGACCCGGTGGATAAGGGCGGCTGGAGCGTGTTCCACACCTTCTGGTCCGGCCTCGACCAAACCAACCCCGTTGGCCACGTGTTCCTGCGCGGCAACGGCAAGCAGGGGATGATGGGCTGGCCGTCGTCACCGAAGATCGAGGCACTGCGCACGCAATGGATCGGGGCGCTGGACCTCGCGGCGCAGCAGAAGATCGCGGTCGAGCTGCAACAGCAGGCGCTGATCGATCTACCGTATGTGCCGCTGGGACAGACGTTCGCGCCGACCTGCTATGCCAAGGACATCAGCGGCGTGCTGAACGGGTTTGTCATCTTCTGGAACGTGCGGAAGACGTAAACGCCGGGCGCCTCTTTCATGGTCGGACACCCCCGTCTGCTCATGTCGGTCACGGGTCTGCTGGAGTACGAAACCGCTGGCGATGACCAACCGGCGCCGCCGCTTGGTTCGCCGCATTCTCAGCGCGGTGGGCGCGCCGTTCCTCGCAACGGTGCTGAGGCGGTGGCTGGCGGACCGGCGGCGATCCAGGTTATCCTACCCCAAGCTCGAAGCCTTCGGCCGCTCGATCCCACGCTCGATCCCACGTGGGACGGCGGACGTGGGGGACGGCGGAGCTGGCCAAATGACTAACGGTGCCGAAAGGCCTATCCGGGAGGAGAGGTGCGCATGAGCGACACAGTAGAAATCACGCGCGAGCCGTCCACAGAGCGGGTCACCGATTTCGATGCGATCATCATCGGTGCCGGGGTTTCCGGCCTCTATCAGCTCTACCGCCTGCGCGAACTTGGCCTGACGGCGCGGGTGTTCGAGGCCGGCTCCGGTGTGGGCGGTACCTGGTTCTGGAACCGTTATCCCGGCGCCCGGTTTGACTCCGAAAGTTGGACCTACGGATACTCCTTTTCGCAGGAACTCCTCGACGAATGGGACTGGGAGGAGCATTTCGCTGGCCAGCCGGAAACCGAACGGTATCTGAACCACGTCGCCGACAAGTTCGACCTCCAGCGCGACATCCAGTTCAAAACCACAGTGACCGCGGCGCATTACCGGGAAGACAGCCGAAGCTGGAAGGTCACGCTCGACAACGGTACGCATTGCACCGCCCGCTTCATGATCACCGCAATCGGCGTGCTGTCGGCATCTGTCCTGCCGCGCATTCCCGGCATCGAGAGCTTCAAGGGCCAGTCCTGCCACACGCATAACTGGCCCAAGGCACCGGTCAGTTTTGCGGGGAAGCGCGTCGCGGTAATCGGCACCGGCGCCACCGGCATCCAGGCCATCACGGAAATCGCCAAGACCGCGGGCCACCTGACCGTGTTCCAGCGCACCGCGCAATGGTCGGCGCCGTTACACAACTCCAAGGTCACGCCCGACGAGATGCGCGCAATCCGCAAGAACTACGCCGCTATCTTCGCCCGCTGCCAGGAAACCCTCGGTTGCTTCATCCACGCCGCCGACCCCCGCTCCGTGTTCGACGTCACGGAAGAGGAACGCGAGGCGTTCTGGGAAAAGCGTTATGGCGAACCGGGCTTTGGAATCTGGATGGGCAATTTCCGTGACGTCCTGGTCGATCGCGAGGCCAACAAGCTGATGTCCGACTATTTGGCGCGAAAGATCCGCCAGCGGGTCAAGGATCCGGCGGTCGCGGAAAAACTGGTCCCCAAAACGCACGGCTTTGGGACGCGGCGGGTGCCACTGGAAAGCGGCTATTTCGAGGTTTACAACCAGCCGAACGTGCAACTGGTCGATCTGACCGAAACGCCGATCGAGCGCATCACGCCGGACGGTATCCGCACCTCGGGCGCCGATTACCAGTTCGACATGATCGTCTACGCGACTGGTTTCGACGCGATCACCGGGGCCTTCGACCGCATCGACATCAGGGGGGTGGGCGGCGCGTCGCTGAAGGACGCATGGGCGGACGGACCGATGACGCTGCTGGGCATTCTGGTCAATGGGTTCCCGAATTTCATGATGGTGATGGGACCGCACGCCGGCCTCGGCAACTTCCCGCGTGCGGTCGAATACACCTCCGACTGGGTCACCGCACTGATCCGCCATGCGCGCGACAACGGCGTTACCCGCGTGGATGCGACGCCCGAGGCCGCGAAAGCCTGGACAGATCACGTAATAGAAACGAACGAAGGCCTGCTGTTCACCGAGGTCGACTCCTGGATGACTGGCATCAACCGCAACCTGGAGGGCAAACAGGTCCGCCGGGTCATGCGCTATAGCGGTGGCCATCCGGCGTTCCGCCAACGCTGCGAGGCGCTTTCGGCGGGGGGCTATCGGGAACTGTCGATGGCGTAGCAGTCAGACCGGCGGTGCCCCCGCCGACGTTATCGGAACCCGGTCCCGAGCGGCGCACGTCTCACGCCAGAAGGGCTTGCTCAAACAGTCGGGGACAGGGATCAGCTTCGGCATCGTTTCACTCTGCGCTGCGTCCAACCCACCCGCCGTAGACGGGGTACTGGCAGCAGATGAACTCGATATACGCTGGGCGACCTGACGTATTGACGTCGAGCGCCCGCCGCAGGGCCGGGATGACCTCGGCTGGCTCGCTCACCCGCTCGGTGTGGAAGCCGAGGGCGCCTATCACCTTCGACATATCCACCTCGTCGGGCCCCAGCACCTGGTGTGTGAAGGGATCGTGCCCTGGTCCCCAGAAGCCGGGTCCATACCCCGCAAAGCCGCCATTGCTGATGTGCACGACAGTGATCCCGAGTTTCTCGCGCAGCAGAACCTCAAGGTTGCCGAGCATGTAGCCAAGGCCAGCCTCGCCGGTCACCGCCATCGATGCCCGGCCCGGAAACGCCTTCTTGGCGGCAATGGCAGCAGCCAGGCTGAAGCCAAGCGTGGAGACATTGCCCCAGCCCAGGAAGCCGCGCGGAATGAGCGTGTCGAAGACGGTGCTCAGTTGGTCGCGCGTGTTGCCGGACTCATGCGTCACGAATGAATTGCGCAGATCCAGCACCTGCATGAGATCGCCGTACACCCGATAGGGGTTGATCGGCTTCTCGTCGGAATTCATGACCTGCCGGTACCTGGCGAGCGCCTCGTCGCGTGCCGCCCTGACTTCCGCCGCCACGTTACCCGCCGTCCGTCCGGCACCGGACGTGCGGTCGGACACTTCCTGGCGCAGCGCCTGGAGGGTCAGGCGCGCATCGCCGATCACCGCGTGCGCCGTGGGATACATCTTGTTGATGTGCAGCTCGTCGACGTTGCAGTGGATGATGGTCTTCTTCGCCGCATCAGGAATGGCGTGGCTGAAGCGGCCCGGCGACAGACTCGAACCCACGGCGAGGATGAGGTCGCTTTTGTTCAGGTAGTGTGCCACCTGATCGCCGCGCACGCCGACGAACAGCGGATGGTTCTCCGGGAACGCGCCTTTCGCCTTGAGAGTCGTGATGACAGGCACATTCACATGCTCTGCCAGCGCTATCAGGTCTTCCGAGGCGCCCGCGTAGATGACCCCCTCGCCGGCGTAGATCAGCGGGTTACGGGCTCCCAGGAGTTGCTCAACCGCGGCGCGCACATCCGCCGGGTCCGGAGCCGATTTCCAGCCCTTCACGGGACGGTAGGGGTCGGCGGTCTCGTCGTATGAGGCTGTGGCATTGGGAATAGCCAGGATCACGGGGCCCGGTCTGCCACTGCGCAGCATGGTGAAGGCGCGGCGCATGAGCTCAGGCGTGCGCTCGGGCTTGTCGAGATAGCCGAACCACTTCGATACGGTCTTCATGGCCGATGCGACATCGTACTGGCTGTTGCCCGAGCTGCCGGCCGGCACACCATCGGTGATGCACAGAACGGGCGAGCCATCCTCATAGGCCTGCGCCATCCCGGCGTAGGCGTACTGCATGCCGGCGGCATTGACGCCGCCTTGGAAGGTGCACACCCCGATGCGTGTGCCCGCCGTGATGCGCGAGAACGCGTCGGCGACCGCAACGGCGTAGCGGTCGTCGCGCATCATCAGCATCGGCACCCCTTCCCGGCCGAGCGCGTTGTTCACCCGGCAGACAGGGAAGGTCGAAACCCACCCCACGCCCTCCTGCTTGAGAATGCGGGCAATGCCGGTCGCTACATCGATCGTCATGGATGCGGTCTCCTTTGCATGGAGCTGAGCCGTCAGCCTCCGTGTGGGAAGCATACAATGCTAAGCCGCGTGCCGTTTCCCAACTGCCGCAGCGGCGTGAACGGCCTCGCAATCGCGGGCAATCCGGACAATGACGGTCACCTGTCGCCCTGGCAAGAGGCGGTCGGGCACGAGATAACCCCAAACACACACAAGACCAGACACACACAAGAACGGCTGCGCGAACGAGGCAACGACTGGCCTCACGCTCGCGATCTTCGTGATGCCGGACGTCGTATTCGGCTGACCGGAACGCGGGGGCGCCGCAGCGACCGCCCAATCGTCGGGTTCGATCAACAGGTATGATCTCTTTGGCGAAAAGAAATGCGGTATTAGCATCAGCGCGACGACCGGGCCCCCGAGGTTGACCGAAGGGCGCCGCGAAGCGCTCATCTTGACGGTTGCGGATCGCGGTGCGTTAGTATCGGACAAAATGCTGCCAGCTCGTTGGCAGATCGATCCCGCCAATTCCTGTCATCTGGAGGATGCGCCCATGATCTACGAAGTCCGCACATACACCCTGCGCACCGGCACCGTGCCCGAATTCGAGGAGCGCTATGCCAAGCGCCTGCCCGCCCGCCTTAAGCACTCCAAACTGGGGGCCTTCTGGCACACCGATTTCGGTCCGCTCAACCAGGTGATCCACGTCTACCCTTATGACGATTTGAATCAGCGCACCGCCGTGCGCGCCGCGCTGGCGACAGACCCCGAGCGGAACGCGCTTCCTGGTGGCCAGGATCTGATCGTCTCCCAGGAATCCGAGATCATGATCCCGGCGCCGTTCATGCGCCCCCTGGGCAGCCGCGATTACGGCACCGGCAACGTCTATGAGATGCGGACCTACACCTATGCCCCCGGCGACCTGCCGAAAGTGCTGGAGGCGTGGGCCAAGGCGGTGCCCTCGCGCGAGGAGCTTTCGCCGCTGGCGGCCTGCTGGACGAGCGAACTCGGCGGGCTCAACAAGTTCGTCCACACCTGGGTGTACAAGGACCTTGCCGAGCGCGACCGTGTTCGTGCGGCATCCCGCGCGCCTGGTCGCGCGTGGCCGCCGCAAAGCGGGGTGCGGCCGATCCGGCAAGAAAACAAACTGCTGATCCCAGCTGTCTTCTCGCCCGTGCGGTAGTCGGCCGCGGCACGAAGCTCGTCGGCTCGGTCGCCCGCGATCGAGCCGCCCTGCCCTCATACGGGCAGGCACAACGGCTAACAGGCGAGCGCAGCTAGTGGGCGATCGCCTCCAATTGCAACCCGTTGGTGCGTGGCCCCATCGCCGCCACCGACAGGATCACGACCACCATGCAGGCGGCAACGAAGACGAACACCCCCGACACGCCGAAATTGCGCAGGAAGAACGCGACCATGAACCCGACCAGGATGCCGCTCAGCCGGCTCCACGAATAGACGAAGCCAACCGCGCGGGCGCGGATGCGGGTCGGATACAACTCTGCCTGGTAGTTATGTAGCGAATAGGCCAGCCAGCCGGTCGACATCGACAAAAACGTGCCAAGAACGGTCAGCGCAAATGGCGTCGACTGGATGCCGAACAGGATCCCGAACACCGCGATCGAGAAGCACGACCCGCAGACCTGCCATTTGCGCTCCAGGCGGTCGGCGAACGTCATGTTGATAAACGGCCACGCGAAGCCGGCGCACTTGATGATGAGGCCGTATTCGAGGCTTTGCGTCACGTGGATGCCCTTGGCGATCAGCAAGGTCGGAACCCACGCGAAAAAGCCGTAGAACCCGACGGTCTGAAAAAAGTTGAACAGCATCAGCATGATCGTACGGCTGCGGTACTGCTCGTTAAAGATCTCCGCGAGCGACCCCTTGTGTGTGTCGTGGCGGTGCGGCTGCTCGGGTGACGGCAGGGGCCGGCCGTAATCGACTGCGACCCGCGTCTCGATATTGGACATCACCTGCTCGGCCTCTTCGAGGCGGCCCTGCTGCGCCAGCCAGCGCGGGCTCTCCGGAAGACCGAGCCGCACGACCCAGACTACGATCGCGGCGAGCGAGCTGACCCCTACGACCCAGCGCCAGCCGGAGATGCCGAACGGCTCGATCGGCACTAGTTGCCAGGCGAGAAAATAGGTGAAAGGCCCGGAGGCGGCACTGACCGCGAGCAGAAAGGCGAACGCCTTGCCGCGCGCCATTCTGGGAATAAGCTCCGACAGATACGCATCGACAGTAACCAGTTCGACGCCGAGGCCGATCGTTGCGATGAAACGCCAGAGGTTCAGCCCGAAGGCATCGGTCTGGAACGCCATGATGAAGCTGCCAACACCGTACCACAGCAGCGAGAACGCGAAGATGCTGCGCCGGCCAAAGCGGTCGGCGACATAGGAGAACAGGATCGTTCCGATAAACATGCCGGCAAAAAGGGCGGCGATGAAACCGGCCAATCCGCTCGTCCCGAACAGGCCCGATGTCGTCGGCGTAATGATCTTGTCGTGAAACAGCCCCGGCGCCACGGTCGCGGTCAGCTCCAGCGCCAGCGCGTCGAAAAACCCGCCCAGCGATACGAGGAACGCCAAAACCCACATCGTGCGCGTCATGGGCAACCGGTCGAGCCGCGCGGTCAAAAGTTCGGCAGGTGTGGGACTCCACTCTGCGGTTATCGTCATGGTCGTATTTCCTCCGCTGCGCCCCTCGCTCTTTTGGCTTGGGTTCGATCAGGGCTTCTTGCTAAGCATACCGCCGTATTAGTGCACGGTCGAGCATAGCGAGCGCGACGCCCGGCTGCGCAACTCCGGTCCCCGCAACTTCGGCGGACAAGCCGGACTGTGATCGCTGTCGTTAGCGTCTCGTCAGCTTGCTCACCGCTCGGTCAAATTGTGCCAGGTAGATGTTCTCATTGGCGTCCAGCCATATGCCGTGCACGTTGAACGCGCCCTGGTAAGGATCGTCCGGTCCGAATTGCGCCAGCTTCTCCCGACCCGGAGTCCAGATCGACAGCCCGTCGGCTCCCGCGACGTAGATCGCCTCCCGCCCGAAGGCGAGGTCGCTGGGCATGTGGAAGCCGCTCCAATCGGCCAGGTGCTCTGCACTCGGGGTGAACAGTTGGATGCGGTGGTTCTCCCTGTCGCATACATACAGCCGATCTTCGACATCGACGCCGATGAAATGCACCAGAGCAAACTGGCCGGGGCCGGAGCCTGGTTCGCCCCAGGACTGCTTCAGTTCGCCGGTCGGCGAGAAGCGGTGCACCCGGCGGTTACCGTAGCCGTCGGAGACAAAAAGATCACCATCGGCGGTGAACGCGGTGCCAGTCGGCATGTTGAACGGCTTGCCGTAGAACGTGGGCGCGGCGCTGTTCCGCGTGCCCAGCGTCCGGACCAACGTGCCGTCCGGCTGGTGGCAGGTGACCGTGTGCAGGCCGGAATCGGCGATCCAGACCTGGCCGGCACGATCGAACGTCATGCCATGCACGAAAGCGGAGAACTGGCCTTCGCCCCACGATGTGATGAAGCGGCCTTCCGGGTCGAAGACCAGCACCGGGTGAGCCGCGCGGCACAGCACATAGACATCGCCGTTGGCCGCCGTGCCACCTTGCACACTGGTGCGCGGTGGTCCGGGAAGAGCAGTCTCGCCCAGGTTCCAACCGCGCGGCAGCTTTGCCCAGTCACGCTGGAAGTCGTACCGGTATTTGCCGGAACCGATGATCGGCATGCGGATCCTCCTTTGGTTCGACCAAGCATAAGCACGGTCCAGCGCCGACCAACGCTACGGCATGACGGATGCTAACGTCAGAACCGCGGTCGAGGTTAGCCTTGTCGGGGCAACACTCTAAGCGGGGAACTTGACCTCCCCATCAGAAGTTCGCTCGAGTGTTGCAACTGATATCACCGCCTCGACCGGCAAGAACCCATAGATGTGCGGGAAAAGCTGTCCGCCGCGCGACGGCTCCCAACGCACCGCATCACCGAGCCGCGACAGGTCCACGGCAGCGAGCATAAGCTGGTCGACCCCGCGGAAGTGCTTATCCAACGTTGCGGCAAGCTGGCAACGACGCGACAGATGGATGTAGCCATCGGCAATGTCCGCAGGTGATCCGCGAAACACGCCATCACGCTGCATTTGCTGCACCTCTGTGGCCGACATGACCTTGTAGACGATCCGATCCGACATGGCTCCTCACTCGCTTGTGTCGGTCGACCTGCGCTACGCGGTCGGCTTGATGTTTTGATTGAGTCGGAACAGGTTGGTCGGATCGTACTTGTTCTTCAGGGCAACGAGCCGGTCGTAGCCATGGCGATAGGCGGCGCGGATACGGCCACCCTCTTCCGCGTCGAGGTGATTCACGTACACCTCGCCGCTGGCGAACGGCTCGACGGCGCTCCAGAACTCGCGTGTCCACGGAATATGTGCCGCCGCTTCCGCCGGGTCGTTCCACTGCGAGATCACATCGTAATCCCACTGGTCGGCGCGCGGGCCGAAGGCGGTCGCGTTCGGGTCCACCCGCGTCGCAGCGCCATGCACATGGAAGAACCCAACCAGCGACATCGGCGAGCGCATCGTCCCGGCGCGATCGATCAGGATCTCCAGAACGTCGTCCCCCAGCTCCTTCAGAAAGCTCGACTTCCAGTAGCGTTGCACGCCGCCATAGGGGAAGGTGGCATCGAACAGCTTGTTAAGTTCGACATACGAGGTCGGGGCGATCGTATCGACCAGCGGCGCGCCGAATTTGCGGACCGGCGCGACCAGCCTCTCACCCTCGGCGTGCTCGCCGATGTAGCCGACGACGATGGCGACGACAAGTTGCCCATCGGGCGAGGTCAGCATGGCAGCAAAGGCGGTCAGTTCGTCCGGGCAAGAGCGCGCGTAGTCACGGTAGAAGCGCAATACCTCCCTGGCCTTGGCCATGGGGTAGAGCACCATGCCGGCCAATACCGGGCCAACCGGATGCAGGCTGTACTCGAACGAGGTGACGACCCCGAAATTGCCGCCGCCGCCGCGTAGTCCCCAGAACAGCTCCGGGTTTTGCTCCGCGCTGGCGATCAAAAACTCGCCATCGGCGGTGACGAGGTCGGCCGACAGCAGGTTGTCGCAGCTCAGACCGTGCTTGCCCATCAGCCAGCCGAGGCCGCCGCCGAGCGTCAGCCCCGCGATGCCGGTCGTCGAAACCACGCCCCCGGTACTGGCCAGCCCGAACGCCTGGGTTTCGCGGTTGTACTCGCCCCACGTCAGCCCCGCCTCGGCACGCGCGGTACGCCCGATCGGATCCACTCGCACGCTCTTCATCGGCGCCAGGTCGATCATCAGGCCGCCTTGGCAAACCGCGTTGCCGGTGATGTTGTGGCCGCCGCCCTTGACCGACACCAGAATCCCGTGGGTCCGGGCGAAGCGCACTGCTGCCATAACGTCGGCGACCCCGGTGCAGCGCGCGATCAATGCCGGCCGGTGGTCGATCATGCCGTTCCAGACATTGCGCGCCGTGTCATAACCAGTGTCGCTGGGCCGCAGCAGCGAGCCCCGCAACTGCGCCGCGAAGTTATCCACTTCTGCCTCTTCGAGGATCACATTGTTGCCGTCGCCGGTGGCGATGCGCAGGTCTGTCATGGACTTTTCTCCCTGTTCACGGCCTCTCGTGGCCGCCCTCCCCCTCGCCGTTGTCGGCGTGGGCTTCGCAGAACCAACCCGCATCCCCCGGCGTCTGGATCGTCGGAAGGCCAGGCGTCCCTTTGGGCGTCTTGTTGGGCGCCTTGGGTAGCGGCAAATTGACGCCGGCATCGCCAAATCCGGTCCCCGGACAGAATCTGCCATGCCCGCTAATAACCACGATACGCTTCTGCCATTCTCCTTGCCAAGCCGGTTGGTAACCATGGCCGCAGATCGACAAGCCGAGCCGAATTCTGCGTGCAGTCATCACCCGATTTCCTCAAACGAAGTGGCGCAGCAGATCGCCGACATTCGGCACGTCTTCCAGATGGCGAACCATGTGGATCGCCGCATGTACTGCGTCATCCGATAGCGGTCGCACCGCGTTGCGTGCGCAATCGGTAAACTTCATCGTCAGTTGCTCGGCGGTCAGCCGATACTCGGGCGAGCCAAGCGGCGGTCCAACCGTTGCAGTTGCAGTGCGTCCGTCGCGCAGCAGGATCGTGACCCCGCTGTTCTCGCGCCCGCCTGCGGCGCCGGCCATCCGCGCGGCGATATCCAGCACCCGGGCGTTATGAATGTCCGCGACTTCCGTGATGCCGACGCGGCCATGCACAAGTGCTGCGGCAATCAGATATGGCAACGCGAACTGAGCCTCTACGATCTGCGTGGGCCGGCGTTTATGGGCAGCGCCGCGAAATTGTTCGTCTACTATCGTTGCCGGGCTCGTCACGGTCACCTCAGCGACCTCGGAAAGGTCGACCGACCTTCCGAGCCGCAATTGATCTCGTACAGCGATGGTGGCATCGAGCATGGCGTGCTGCGGACGACCGCATGCATATGGCTTGAAACTCAATTCATCGCCACGGAACTCCCGCCCCAGTCCTTCGGTGAGCTTCGCCGCGTCATAACCATCCGGCTGGTAGAGCTGGAAGAAGCCGAACCGGCCCAGGAAGAGGTCGTGTGCACCTGTGAAACCCTCGCGGGCCAGCAACGCAGCCAACACGCCGCTGCTGGCGGCCTGACCGGCCTGCAAGCGCTTGGTGAGGGCACCATCCACGATGCACTGGCGATTCCCGGCAGCTTGGCTGTACGCTATTCCCAGCGCATTCACCATCTCGTCTACGGTCAGGCCAAACAGCTTCCCGGCAGCGGCGGCTGCGCCGAACACACCCATCGCGGCCGTGCGGTGCCAGCCGCGATCAAGCGTCGAGGCGAGGGCCACGCGGCAGGATACGTCAAGCCCAAGCGCGATTGCCAAAAGCAGACCCTGGCCCGGCACACCGCCAAGCATATCGGATGCGGCAAGACTTGCTGCGAGTACTGAGGCTCCGGGATGAATCGAACCGCCGTGATCGAGCGTGTCGTCGAAATCGAGGGCGTGCGCCATGCTGGCGTTGATCATAGCGGCGTGTGGAGCGGGCAGCCGTCGCTGCCACAGCATCACCTGGCTCTGCGCAGAGCCGCCCCAGCCGCCGACGACGCGGTCAAGTTCAGCGATACCGGGTGCGCCGCTACCTCCGAGCAAGCAACCAAACGTATCAAGGATGTCGTTGCAAGTAGCAATGCGCGTGGCGGCCGGCAGATCGGCGAGCCCACATCCACACACATGCTCGGCCAACGCCCAGGCCGGATCTTTGGTTGGCGTCACGTCCGTCATCCTGTTCTGCCGCTTCGCTGCATCTTCTGAGCGAATACGCTGCCAACCTCGAGGTCAAGGCTTGCCGCGCCGCCGCCTTCGGCCTGGCCGTGCCGCGGGACCCTGCCTGCAATACAGCCGCCTGTATTGCCGACGTCGGCACTGTCCTGCAATTCTACGCCGTCGCCGGTCCCGGGCCGGGAGGGCGATGGGCGCGCCTCATGTATATCGCCTGGGCGGCGGCGGAGCATCCTGTCCAGGGGCTCCGCCTGCACAATCGAATTCTATTGCATTCCCACCCGACCCGTATTTGCTCGATTTCAAAGGACGCCGCCGTCTATAGAGTCGAATCTTGCCACGCTGAATATCAGGGTCGATATTCAGCGAGAAACGCACGGGTATCATTCGTTGGCGTTTCACGCTATTCAGGAACGGCAAGCGGGCGTAGGAGCTACATGGATACGCCGTCCTCCGCCGGACGGGCTCACGCACCAGTTCAGCAGGTGGACGCAGACCAAATGTCGCGAGCAAAAGGAGATCGCATGACGACGCCGGTGATCGGGATGACGGGCACACCGGACCAGGCGACGCTTGATGCTCTCCGAGAAGGCGTCGCCGGCGTCCTCGCGGAGCAAAGCGGCAGCACTGCCGTGCACGCGTTCATTGACGGCGCGAACGCGCTGGATCGAGAACTGTGGGTCCAGGCCGGAGCTCTTGGCTGGTTGGGTGTCGGCATTCCCGAGGAATACGGCGGCCTCGGCATGGGCGCATGGGGCCTCGCGATCCTGCACGCCGAGCTCGGCCGGCGGGCCGCCCCTGGGCCCTACATATCGACCATGTGTGCGGCGCAAGCGATCGCCGAAAGCGGCGACGAAACGATCCGGAAAGCGTGGTTGCCGCGGCTCGCGTCAGGGGAGATCGGTGCGGCAGTCCCGGCCAACCTGGGCGCGATAGCCCTGTCCCGCAACGGCACGGGCGTGTCCGGCACGCTGCGCTGTCTCGGCAGCCCGGATGCCGCGTTCCTGCTCGCACCCGCCGGCGACGTCTGGGCGATCGTCGAATTGGCGGGCGTTGACGTGAAGGTTGCGCAGATGTGGGACAGGACGCGGAACGCCATCGACGTGCGGCTGACTGATGCGCCGCCCGCTGCCCTGCTACCCGACGCGGCGGCGACACACGCGGTGCTGACCCGGGCCATGGCGCTGGCCGTCGCTGCCGACAGCGCCGGCGGCGCTCGTTCCGTTACCGAAGGAACTATTGCATATATGAAAACGCGCGAGCAATTCGGGCAGCCGATCGCCGGATTCCAGGCGTTGAAGCATCGCGCTGCCGATCTCGCCACGAAACTGGCGACGATGGACGAGATGGTCGCGCACGCCGTTCATCGCACCGCCGCGGCTGAGCCCGATGCGGATATCTGGGCTTGCCTCGCCAAGGCCGAAGTGACGGAAGCCGCTGTCTTCGTGACCACCGATTGCGTGCAGTTGCACGGCGGGGTCGGATTCACCTGGGATTTCGATCCGCACATCTTCCTCAAGCGCGCACGCCTGAACGAAGTGCTGGCAATGGCGAATCCCATGCTGCGCGATCGCGCGGCCGACGCACTGGCCGCGATCGTATCGTCCGGACGTTCCGCGTTGGAGCTGGGACTATGAACATTCTCGACGCCCAACACGATCTACCGGCTTTCCGCAAGGCGATCCGCGACTGGCTGGCCGAAGTCGTACCGCCCGACTGGAAAGCCCGGATGGCGAAGGCCTCGAACGAGGAATACATCGCCTTCCAGCGTTGGTTCATGGCGGAACGGAACAAAGTCGGTCTCGCCATCGCGCACTGGCCGCGAGAGTACGGTGGCGCCGGACTGACGTTGCGGCATTTGACTGTCATCGCCGACGAGATGGCGCGGGCGAACGCTCCGCTGACGCGGATGTTCACCATTTCGCTGATCCACATGCCCGGCACGCTGTTACCGCATGGGACCGAAGCGCAGAAGCGCCGCTATCTGTCGGGGGTGGCGAAAGGCGAAGTCTGGTGTCAAGGATTCTCGGAGCCGAACTCGGGCTCCGATCTCGCGTCGTTGCGCTGCCGGGCCGTCCGCGATGGCGATCATTACGTGATCAACGGGCAAAAGATCTGGTCGTCGAATTCGATGTATGCGGATCACTGTCTGTTGTTGACCCGGACCGACCCGAACGCGCCAAAACACCGCGGCATCACCTATTTCATCATGGATATGCGTTCGCCGGGCGTCGAAGTGCGACCGATCCGGCAAGCCAACGACCGCGCGGAGTTCGGCGAGATCTTCCTGACTGATGTCCACATTCCCGCCGAGAACATGATCGGGGCCGAGAACAACGGCTGGCGGGTCGCCCAAGCGACGCTGGCCTCGGAACGCGGCGTGATCGCGTTTGAAGGCGGCGAGCGGCAACGCCACGAGATCGAGGCTTTCTATCGCAAATCGCTGCAGACCGGCGCAGCCTGGTTGCGCGACGCGCAACTCCGCCGGGAGTTCGTGAGCTTCCTCGCGGAAATGCAGGCGGGGCGGCGTTTGTTGCGGCGCGTGCTGGAGGAGAGCCAAACGCCCGGCGCGTCGGCGAGTGTCCTGCCGTCGATCGTCAAGTTGTCCGGAACAGTGTTGCGGCAACGAATCTGTTCTTTCATGGTGCGAATCGCCGGCATCGACGGTCAGGAATTTGTCGCGTTGTCGGAAGAGCCGTTCGGCGGCCCCATGTTCGATTTCCTCAGCGCATTCTCCGGCACGATCGCCGGCGGAACGAACGAGATCCAACGCAACATCGTCTCGGAGCGCGGACTGGGCATGCCGAGGATTTGACAGCCCGTGTCAAGCGCCGACGCATGTTTACTGGTTTGTCGCTTGGCGCGCGCCTGGGTGGGGTGGCGATTGCGCGGATTGGTTCGCACGTCAATCATTTGAAGTAACATGGCGTCTTCAAAGCGTCTGTTTTTCGCCGGTTTCCGACGATTGCACGATCGCATCGAGGAGGCGGTGACGGGTGACCGCCGCAACGAAGCCAGGGCTGACAGGCTTCCCCTCGCGGATGCAATCGGCCAGCCGACTGTAGAGCTGGGCGACATTGTATCGCGAGTCGCCGGGCAGTCCTTCAGGGACCCAACGATATTTCGCCGGCACAGGCAATTCGGCCAGCTCTCCGGCGGCGCCTTGCGCCCCCCGCACGGTCAGCTCTTGCCGCTGCATAGAGGCGCGCGAGGTGGCGGATAGCACCAGGTCGCCCTTCTCGCCGTGGATCTCGAACAGGAAGGCGATGCCCCGCGTCATGCCGCCGCGGATTTGAAATGAGACGACCACCCCGTCGCCGACGATGCCGTTGACGACAAGCTGGTCCGCGGTGTCCTTGGCGACCATCTCGCCCGTGGCTTCCAACGGGATGCGGTCCCGCTGGCTCACCGCAAATGCGGTTAGCTGGCGGAATTCGCCGAGGCAATGGCACAGCGCATCGATCTGATGGCCGCCGGTGATCGTCAGCAGGTTGGCACCGTTGCTGCGATCGGCCTGGTAGGCGCGATCGATCGTCGCCCCCCAGTTGGGAGCGCACCCGATCATCGTGGCGGTCAACACCCGTCCGACATAGCCGTCAGCAATCAGGTCCCGAGCGTAGTTGATCGCCGGCGACACCTGGCCCTGCAACCCGATCGCATGGCAAATGCCACGGCGTTGCGCCGCATCGAGCAATTGCTGCGCCTCTACGGAGTTTCGACCCAGCGGCCATTCGCAGTAGACATGCTTTCCCGCCTCGATCGCCGCCATGACCGCTGCGTAGTGATCGGGCACCTTAACGCTGACAGTCACCAAGTCGACATCGGGGTTCCGCGCGAGTTCCCGAGCGTCGGCGAAGGCGTACTGGACCTGGTAATACCGGGCCGCGGCTTCGGCCGATTGCCGACTTGCTGTGCCGACGGCAACGAGTTCGAACTGCGGCAGTGCGCGCAAAGCCGGGATATGAGCGATCGATGCGAACCCTCGGCTTGCGCTGGCTCCAACGATTCCAACTCGAATCTTATGGCGGTTCGCCATTAGCTCCTCCCGCGGCAGACGATCATCCTCACTCCGCGACATGCCAAGCTACGCCAGCCGCGGTCAGAGCGCCAACTACAACCCAAAATTCCAGCAGCTTCCGATTCATCAACAGAATCTTATCCGAAGCGGAAATGCGTCGCCATATCCTGTTTCACCCTGCTCATATGCTCGAAGTACCTGCAGGAACGTACCGTTGTAGTTGCCATCCTGCTTGCGCTGGTCTTCACCCTCGAAATTGTAGTAGCCCGGCGTGCATTCTTTGTTACGGTTGGTTCGGGCGCGGTTTCTGATCACTTCGTCTACCCACCACTGCTCGGTGTCCGGTGCCGCATCGATCATCGTGTAACCGTGCTTGCGCACATAATCGATACATTCAGCGATATGATCGGCCTGTGTCTGCAACATGAAGGTGAGGTTGAACTGGAACGACGCTTGATAACCGCCCATGATGAACAGGTTCGGGTAGCCACTCGAGTGAATGCCAAACACCGTGCGCATGCCGGTCGAGTATTTCTCGTTCAGCTCCAGATTGTTTTCGCCGCGGATATCGTTGTAGATACCTGTCTTCTGGACAACGAATCCGGTCGCATAGATCAGCAGATCGAGCGGGTAGTTGCGCCCCTCGAAGACCGGGCCGCCCTCGGTGATCTCCGTGATACCCTTGCCCTTGGTGTCCACGAGATGCACGTTGGGTAGATTGAACGCCGGCAGGTAGACGTCGTCATAGGTTGGCCGCTTGCAGCGATGCATGTACCAGGGCTTCAATGCTTCGGCGGTCTCCTTGTCCTTGACGATCTCATCGACACGCCGATGGATACGCATCATGTGTTCGATGTTGAGATTTTCCTGGCGTCGGATTTTTTCCTCACGCGGCAGCTTCGCGAGCTCGATGAGTTCCTCCTCGGTACGTTGCGGCCCGCGCATGTGCTTCATGCGCCGGTCCCTTTGCCAGCCAGGCGTCAAACTCGCTGCCCACTCGGGATCTGTCGGAACGTCGTCGCGAAGGTCGATGGCGGACGGCGTACGTTGGAAAACATACAGCTCCTTCGCCGCCGCGCCAACGCGCGGGATGATCTGCACCGCGGAGGCGCCGGTGCCGATGACGCCGACGACCTTACCCCCGAGGTTCGATTGGTCCTGCCCGGTATAGGCGTAGTCGAAGCGTGACGTGTGAAAGGAGTGTCCTTTGAAGCGTTCCATGCCCTTGATCTTCGACAATTTGGGCTGCGACAGCGTACCGTTGGCAACGACTACGAACCGCGCCGACATCTTGTCGCCCCGGTTGGTGCCAACGCGCCAGAGCCTGGCTCCGGCGTCCCACACGGTCGAGGTCACCGTGGTTTGGAACACGGCTAGCTTGTAAAGGTCGTACTTGCGAGCGATGTCCTGGCAGTGTGCGTAGATTTCCGGCCCCTTAGCGTAGTAGCTCGGCGGCACCTTGCCCATCTCGTCGAGCAGCGGGATGTAGTCGTAGGAGGGCGTGTCGCAGGCAATGCCCGGATAGCGGTTCCAGTACCAGGTGCCGCCAACATCGGCGCCATTCTCGACGATGCGGATGCTTTCCACACCCTTCTCGCGCAGGCGCGCCGCTGTCAGTAGCGCTGAGAAACCACCCCCAATACACAGGACGTCGACGGAGTCGATGATCGGCTCGCGCTCGATTATTTCCACGGCGAAGGGATCGACCTCATGTTTAGCGAGCGCACCGGCCAGGTCGGATGTATATTGCGATCTGCCCTCGGGTCGATAACTCAACCGCAGGTCGCGCTCTTCCGCAAAGCGCTGCTTGATCCCATCGTAATATGACTGAGGCTTGTCGGTCGGTGGTTTCAGCGGATCAAAATTCCGCACCCGCGACGGACGCGCCGAAGCGGGTTCCGGTTCGTTAACGGGGCGCTGCATTGCTGGCGCAAGAGATGTCGCTGACATGGTCAAATTTCCTGTCTTCCGGAGCTGGTCCAGCTCCTCGGGTTGTCGGTTTACGCTCGAGGTATTGCTGCACGTTCGGCAATCGCTTGCAATGCAGAGACTGTCGATCAATGCGCCGTCGGCGATCACCTGGGCGATGGCACGCGCTATCGAGGGATCTCGGCACGATCCGGCGCTCGATCGTCATGACCGCGGACGCCTCGTTGATCTCATTCAGCCAGTACCGAAGCGCCGGTCACGTTGTGCGTTCCCCGGCCGGGCCACGGAAGTAGGGTTCGACCGTGCCGGTCAACTTGACGGTGAGCGGCCGGCCACGGCGATCGACAGTCTTGCCGACCGCGACCCGGATCCAACCCTCACTGACGCAATATTCCTCAACGTTGGTTTTCTCGACGCCCTTGAACCGTATGCCGATGCCACGTTCCAGCGCCGCCTCATTGTAATATGGGCTACTGGGGTTGTTGGATACTCGGTCGGGCGGGGCGTCTGACATGGGGGAGTCCGGCAGGTGAATGGAATGTTCGATAGGCTATCCAGAGAATGGAGGCTATCCGGAAAATGGCCGCCGACAAGAGAGCACCCTGGCGGTCGCGATTGCGGACCTGATATGTGGTGGCCGGCGCCATCGCGCGATGACGCGCCAGATGGCGGCACGCGTCCCCGACGAGCGCCGCATCCCAACCCACCCCCCACCGCCAACCCACCGCCAACACCCACTACCCCTGGACAGTTCCTCTCGACCGGCGCACGTGGCAGCATGTGACGAGCCCCGCATGTGACGAGCCCCGCATGTGACAAGCCCCGCATGTGACAAGCCCTCGGAGGGAAGCCATGTCCATCATCGTTGGCGACGGCGACTATCGCTACGAGCAAATCGACAACTGGGCGAAGGTCCCGCCAGGATGGTCGCTGCACGAGGTGGGCGCGGTTGGCGTCGACCGGCAGGACAACGTTTATGTGTTCAATCGCGGCGAGCATCCGATGATGGTGTTCGGCCGTGACGGAAACTTCCTTCGCGCCTGGGGCGAGGGACTGTTTCCGAGAGCGCACGGCCTGCACATGGCACCTGACGGTACAATCTTTCTCACCGACGATGCCGACCATTCCGTGCGCCAATGCACGCTCGACGGCAAGGTTCTGTTGACGCTCGGTACACCGGGCAAACCTGCGCCGTTCATGAGCGGCGAGCCGTTTCACAGATGCACTCATACCGCGCTGTCACCGAAGGGCGAGATCTATGTATCGGACGGTTATGGCAATGCGCGGGTGCACAAATACGCCCCCGACGGCCGCAAGCTGATGTCCTGGGGGGAGCCGGGCACCAAGCCAGGCCAGTTCAACCTGGTGCACAATATCTCATGCGATCCGGATGGCTGGGTCTATGTCGCCGACCGGGAGAACCACCGCATTCAGGTGTTCGACGGGAACGGGCGCTACGAGACCCAGTTCAACAACCTGCATCGCCCGTGCGGCATCTTCATGCCATATTGCACGTGTCCGATTTGCTATGTCGGTGAACTCGGGCCGGCCACGCGCACTAACCGCGACTACCCGAATCTCGGCCCGCGGCTGTCGATCATCGACAACAAGGGCAATCTGCTGGCGCGCATCGGCGGGCAGCATCCCGGCGTTGGAGCAGAGGATTATATCGGACCGCACGGGCTCGCGGTGGATTCACACGGCGACATCTATGTCGGCGAGGTGTCACGGACGTTGTGGCCGGGGTACTTTGGCGACCAGCCTGTGCCCGATGATGTCCGAGTCCTGCGCAAGCTACGGAAAATCAGTTGAGAAACGGCAGATCCGTGTCGCGGTCTGTCGTCAGACCCACCCACGATGGTGCCACGGATGGCCTGAATGCTCTGTCACGCCTGAATGCTTTGTCACGATGGAAAGGAAGCTCGTCATGCACCTGATGTACTTCACGGAACAACCGATGTCGGCCTATTTCGCACAGGCCGGCCTGGATTTCGGCGCAACCGCGCTGATGTTCTCCAACAAACATTTCGATCCGGTCGAGGGCAGCCGGCTGTATAACGAGTATCTCGAGCACTACATGCTTGTCGACGAGCTGGGCTTCGACGGCATCATGCTGAACGAGCATCACAACGCCCCGTTCTGCATGCAGGCAAGGACCAATATATTCGCCTCGATCCTCGCGGCGGTCACCAAGAACGTGAAGATCGTCATCCTGGGAAACCCGCTGCCACTGTCGGACAATCCGGTGCAGCTTTCCGAAGAGCTGGCGATGATCGACATGATCTCGAAGGGACGGCTGGTGTCGGGCTTTGTGCGCGGCGGCGGGCAGGAGCAATTGGCCAACGGCGTCAACCCGGCGTTCAACCGCGAGCGCTTCGAGGAAGCGCACGACCTGATCGTAAAGACCTGGACGACGCCCGGACCGTTCCGCTGGGAAGGCACCCATTACCAGCACCGCGTCGTCAATCCGTGGGCGGTGCCGATACAGAAACCGCACCCGCGCATCTGGATCCCCGGCGTCATCAGCCGCGAAACGATTATCTGGGCGGCGCAGCACGGCTATCCTTACATCGCGCTCAACACGCCGGTCGAACGGACGAAGCAGATCTGGAAGATGTACGACGATGCGGCGGCGGAGGCCGGCTTTGCCGGTGGCCCGGACTACCATGGCCTGCTCAAGCAGATCCATGTCGCGGAAACCGAGGAGAAGGCGCTGGAGAACGCGCGCCAGTTCCTGTGGATGCAAGGCGAATTCACCGGCCTGGCGCACCCGGTGTGGAGCACCCCTGCAGGCTACTACAGCCCGGAGAATCGCCGCGGCTTCGTCGAGTCGTCGATCGGCCGGTCGGCCAGCCCGCGCGCCCGTCCCGCGCTGGACGGGCAGCTCAAGGAGATGATGATCATTGCCGGCACGCCGAAGCAGGTGATCGCGAAACTGCAAATCCTGCTGGAAGAGACGCGACCAGGCATCTTCGCCTTCTGGGGCAATGACGGTACCGTGTCTCACCAGGATGCCAAGACCTGCATCCGATTGCTCGGCCAGGAGGTGTTCCCGGCGGTGCGCGAGATGGCGAAGGAATTCGACCTCAAGGGCCCGTTCGAGACCAATCAGCCGGTCAGCGTTCGGTATACCCACGATGTCGCGCGGGCGGCAGCGGAATAACCAGCCGGGTCAGGAGCGATTGGCCAAAGCTGCCACCGCTCACAAGGAGCCAGCGCAACCCCCTCCCGCGCTGCCGCGGTTCGCGTGCTTCGCTGTCCGCTTTGTGGCCGAAGCCCGCGCACGGGAGGGGGGCAAGCCCTGGTCTCAGACATTTTTCCTTTTATAGGAAGAAATAGCTTGAACTCCTCATGGTGTCAACTTTCTTTACTGGCGCAGTTTTTTGGTCGCGCCGTGGCGTCACAACCAAACGAACGCGCCCGGTTACCTCACGAGTTCCACCTCACTTGGTCGCCATTGCTTCGTGAAAAACGGTTCGATCGGGCTGTACAGGCGGAGCATGACGTTGAAGCCCTTGCCCGGCGCGGTCTGAATCCAGTTGCCGTCTGTCACGCCGGCGGGCTTGGTCGGGCTGAAATACACCCTCGTGGAGCCATCGGCGCCCGCCGACGCAGCCGGAGTTGGATAGCTTTGGCTGCCGGCGCGGGGGTAGCGTTGCGGCGTCTGCAGCATCGAACGGCTCTGATTGTCGTAGAGCGTGAGCGACCAGAACCTCTCGGCCGGGATGTTCGGCGGCAGCGTGACCTTGTAGGTCTTCGAGCCATCCAGGTAGTTCTTATCCGCGTCCGTGAATGCCCACACGTATTGCGAGCCGATGCCGGGCAAGCGCATGATCATCGCCGGCGTGATACCGGTTGCGTAATAGAACCACGCCGTGCGCGAGTCGAGAGTGCGCGCGCCGGTCGGCGGGTAGGGTTTGCTGAAGCCGTCCGGACTCAGTTGCGGCGGCGGCGTCTCGAACTCGTAGCCACCCACCCACAGCGAGTTCTGCCACGCCGAGCCGGGGTAGTAGTAGAATCCCTCCGAGTCACGTGGATTGAAGACGAGCGCTCGTGCCGTCGCGTTCGCCGTTTTGACCGCATCCGTCAGAATTCCGCGCATCCGCGCATCGGGAGCGAACGGTTTCCCCTTCACGATTCCGATGGCGGCCAGAGATCCCATGACCTCCGGATCCATCGCATCCGCGGGCTCTTGCTGCACCAACTCATTGATGGTCTCGAAGTAGCTGTAGTCGTTGGGCGGAATCGTGTTGAAAGACTTCCCGCTCGCTTCGACGAACTTCGCCGGCGGCTGCGGCCGGAGGAAGTTCCAGTCCAGCCTGCCATCAGGGGACCGCAGCAGCGGAACCTTGCCGTCAAGTCCCGTGGCGATGCTGGTGCCGAAACCACCGGGTTGATAAGGATAGACCTTGAGCGTCTTCTTGATCAATTCGACCGGCCGCTTCGGATCGTTGTCTTCGAGGAAGCTTCGACCAAGCAGCAGAACCCGGGCGGTGCGTGAATGCGCCACGTTATAGCCGCTGTCGGGCAGGTTGCCCTTGTAGCCAGGCGGCACCAGCAGGTACTTTCCGCCTTCACCTCGGTCGGGCCCCGGAAGACCGAAATCGACGATCCAGCGGAACCACATGTCGTCGAACGCACCAAGCGTCAAAGGGGGCGTCTCGACAACCAGCGGCCCCTTGGTGAGGTCCAGGAATCCCAAGTAGTAGACGGTATCGGCGTTAGCCGTGAGGAAAAGCGATTTGGAATCCATCAACTCCGAGAAGATGATAAACGTGTTGTCACGAGCGCCGGCGTCAATAAAGCCCTTGCGCGCGGCTACCAGGGAGGCACCCCGAAAAGCGTTCAGAAATACCTCGGATGCGTGCATGAAGTCGAGGTTGTCGTAGACCTTTTCGACGGTCGCTTTGCTCGGCGCGCCGTCCTTGAATTCGAGGGACCCAAGCCGCGTCTGAAGCTTGTCTGGCGTGCTGATCCCCTGAGGGATTGCGGCCGTCGTCTGCGCCACTGCCAGGTTCGGGAGTGTCAGAATTGCGAGTGTGACAGCGCACAGCAGCACCAGGAAGAAACCGCCAGGCGGCCAACACTGTGGCACCGTATTCCGCTGCGAAACGGCCCTGCGGGACCAATAAGGCAGACGCAGAGTCATGGAGTTTTCCCTGCACGTCGAGTAGCGATACCGCTGGCCATCCCACGCCTTCGTTCAGATCATTTGCCGTCGGATTGCCCAGCGATCGGACAGGAGTACGCGGGCGATGGAATGGCCGGAGCCACCCCTTCACCGCGCGCGCTGGTGCATGCCGGCCCGCCGGGCCACCGCGTCAGTCGGGGCCACCCATCGGATGCAGCACCATGTGGTTCTCGATCTGCTGCTTCAGCAACGGAACGGGATTGTCCGGCCGCTGCAGGTTCGGAATCAGGTCGGTCGAGGCACCACCCACGAAGCGCTGGATGTTGGGGTACTGCATGACCGTCTTGTCGAACGCGACCATCACCGGACTTATCAGCGCCAGGACCCAGCCATTGTCCTGGCCGGCATACTTGCCCGGCGACGTCGACAACACACGAGTCGGAGCGGCGCCGTTGAACGTCATGTCGTACTTCTCGTACGGATCCATGGTGAGATTGTACGTCGCGCCGATCGCACCCAGGTTCGCCTCCGCGCCGAGCCACGAGTCCTTCGCCGTGTAGAGGTACTTCCAAGCGATGCGCACCCATGGCTCCTTCGGGTCGCCGCCGATATCGGCCCGCGCGCCGTTGAAAGTCTCGCCATCGATATAGACCCAGGAGTCCCGCGCCGAGTGCTGCGCCTTCCCCAGGATGTAGGCGCTGTTGTCGATGCTGTCGAAGTAGATCGGCTTGCCGTCATTGCCCACCCAGTCGTGCGGCGGCGGGGTCAGGCCGACCATCGCCGCAAGCGTCGCCCAGGCGTCGATGTGCGACATCAATTCGCCGTACTGCGCACCAGCCGGGATGTGGCCCGGCCACCACATGACCGCGGGAACGCGCCAGCCGCCTTCGAACGGCGAACCCTTCTCGCCCCGGAACGGTGTGGTGCCCGCATCCGGATAGGCATCCAGCCAGGCGCCGTTGTCCGCCGTCATGATGACGATGGTATTGGGTGCCACCCCACCGCCCGGATGGCGTCCATGACCTTGCCGATGTCGGCGTCAAGCTCCATCAGCGAGTCGGAGTAGTCCCCGAGATGCGACCGGCCGGCGAAGTCGGGCGACGCATTGGTCGGGTTGTGCATCTTGAGGAAGTTCACGTCCATGAAGAACGGCTGGTCGCCGGTCGCATGCCGCTTGATATAGTCAACCGCATTGTCGGCCTGGCGCTGGTCGAAGGTGGTGAAGCTCTCGTAGGTGATCTTGCCGACACTTTTGGCCGGCTGGCCGGCCACGCCTTCCCACTCGTCCAGGTTCACGTTTTCGTTGAAGTACTTGGCGAACTCCGGATTGTACGACGGAAACCAGGGGTGGAACCACTTGTTGGTGTAGTCGTAGGTGTAGACGCCGGCATAGTAGGCGGCGAAATTCTTCATCTCGTCGAAGCCGTGCTCGATCGGATAGGACACCGGCTTGTCGCCGAGATGCCACTTGCCGGAGAAGTACGTCGAGTAACCGTTCTTCTTGAAGAACTCGGCGATCGTTGGCGTTTCCTTGCGCAGGAAATTCTCGTCCGCCGGGGCGACCACGATCGACAGCGCCGAACGGACCGGAATGCGCCCGGTGATGAACGAGGCGCGGCCGGCGGTGCAACTTGCCTGGCCATACCAACTGGTGAAGACGGCACCTTCCTTGGCCATGCGATCGACGTTCGGCGTCGGATGCCCGAGCGATGCGCCGCCGCCCGAATAGCAGCCGAAATCGTTCCAGCCGGTGTCGTCGGTCATCAGCATAACGATGTTGGGCCGCTTGCCCGACGTCTGCGCCAGGGCCGACGCTATCAACTGCGCCTGGGCGGATCTGACCGGTGCGCTGGCCGCGAGGCCCGCCACCGCGGCCGCCGCCGAGCCGCGCCCATTCACGACGTTCTGGGCGAGGCCCCCGCCTCCTGGTACCAGACGTTCGTCGCCTCGCCGAGACCTGACTTGAAGCGAGTCCCGGGACGTCCTGCGCCGCAGTAGGTGTCATGTCGGCGTCATTCACCTGGGTCTCGATGGGGGCTATTGTCTTGCTGGTCCACAATGATGGGTCGTGGTGGCCACGAGCCTCACAACACCGTGGGGTCGGACCTGGCAAGGATCGGCGGCATCGTAACGTTGAGGTAAGGGAAGGAGAACGGCAATGTACTTCACTGACGACTCGCTACTGCCCGAGAATCAGGCCCCGCTGATGATCACGGCGGCGCCCTATGGGCCGATGTGGATGCCGGGGGATTGCACACCCGAACAGCGGCTTCCCGTCACCTGGGAGGAACAGACCCAGATAGCGGTGGATTGCTTCAACGCGGGCGCCACGGTCCTGCACATCCATGTGCGCGATCCCAAGACCGGCCACATCTCCAAGAATTTTAGGGAATACGCCGACCAGATCGGGCGGCTGCGCCAGGCCGTGCCGAAGATGATCCTGCAGGTCGGCGGATCCATCTCGTTCGCGCCGGAGCCGGGCGAGGAAGCGAAGTTCCAGAGCTACGACGCGCGCCACAAGCTGGCCGAGATCGATCCCAAGCCGGATCAAGTGACCGTCGCCTGCGGCACCTCGCTCTACGATCTGACTGCGTTACACCCGACCGATGCATTTACCGGGACCCGCTTCGGCAACCCAGCGATGATGCACGCGATGGCGAACCTGGTGGCCAACTCGACGCCGGATTTCTATCTGGAGAACATCAAGCAACTCGTTCAGCACGGGATCCAGCCTTACTTCGCGCTCGGGCACGTCCACAGCCTCGAACTCGTGGAGCGGCTGATCCGCAAGGGCTACTACATGGGACCGCTGAACGGCTTCTTCAGCATCGGCGGCGGGGGCTTCTGCGGCGCCAATCCATTCGACCTGATGGAGCTGATCCGTCGCACACCGCACGGTTCCTGCTTTACCTACCAGACCACGTTCCGTTTGACGCACCCGGTCTCGGCCATCTGCATCGCGCTTGGGCAGCACACGCGGGCCGGCATCGAGGACAATCTCTGGGACACCACGAAAGGCGTGCGCATGAACTCGATCCAGATGATCGAGCGCCACGTGCGGATGGCCAGGGAACTGGGCCGCGCGATCGCCACGCCCGAGCAGGCGCATCAGATGCTCAAGATCGGCGTGTCCTACAATTCCACGGCGGAAACGCTTGCCACCCTCGGTCTGCCGCCCAACCGCCACCCGGGGAACATGGGCTTCCTGGTGCATGAAACCGATGGGCGATTCCATCCGGCGGCGCAGGGCGGATGCGGGCACATCCACGCGGGCGAGTGGGAGGAGCGCGTGGAAGAGGTGATCGCTCCGGCGGGCGAGTAAAAGGCGCTGCGTAGGACAGTAGTATGAGTTGGGCGAGGCGGTGCACTGAGGGCCTTCGAGCCTTCGATCGCCGCCCGCTCCGAAGACACAGGAAACAGTCATGAAGCTGAAAGACAAGGTAGCGCTTATCACCGGTGGTGCGCAGGGCTTGGGAAAGTCCATCGCCATTGCCATGGCGAAGGAAGGGGCGCACGTCGCGATCTGCGATATCAAAGAGGAAGGTCTCGCGAAGACCGTAACGGAAATCGAGCAACTCGGGGTCCAGGCCCTTGGCGTTCGCTGCGATGTCTCCTCGCCTGAGAGCGTGGCGAGCATGTTCGAAAGTATCGCGAATCGATTTGGGACGCTGCACATTCTCGTTAACAACGCGGCACGCGTTCCAGATGGCCCGGAGGAAGAGACGCGGCGCAATCGGCACTACGCGTACATGTCGACGCCCATGGCCCGGCAGTCTCTGGGCATATGGACGAGCCTCAGCGACGAAGACTGGCTCAAATGGTGGGGCGTCAACGTGCATGGGGTGTTCTATTGCATGCGTGCAGCGCTCAGGCTCATGGAGGCGCAGCAGTACGGGAGGATCGTCAACATCGCGTCGATCGCTGGCATCTCGACTGGCAGTGCTCATAGCCCCGGTTATTCCGCCACAAAGGCGGCGGTAGCAAACATGACGAAGACGGCCGCGCTCGACGTTGCCGGCGCCAACATCTACGTGAACGCGATCGCTTGTGGCGGCATCCTCACTCCGCCGGCCGAGGCGTATCTTGCCAATGCCACCGACGAGCAGAAACGCAACCTGTATCAATTGATCCCGGCGGGCCGCATTGGCGCGCCCGAGGAGTACGCGTCCCTTGCGGTGTATCTCGCCTCTGACGAGCATTACATCGTTGGACAGGTGATCAGCCCGAATGGTGGACTGGTAATTTAGGCGTATCGTACGCGGACGGGTGGTGTTCGTGACCGTCAGCCGTTCTGAAGCAAATTGGTGGCCGCGATGACCGACCCCGCGGGAAAGATCGTCTACATAACCGGCGGGGTCAGCGGGATGGGGCTCATCGCCGGCCAAATGTTGGCTGGCCTCGGAGCCTCCGTTGCAATCTTCGATCTCAACCCATCAAAAAGCGCAGAGCAAGCCATCACGTCGGCGCGCCGTTCGCCAGACCAGCGCGTCTGCTTCTACGGGCTCAATGTCACGGACCGAGACCAAGTGATCAAAGCCTTTTCCCTGGCGGCGAAGGAGGTCGGAGCTCCGGATATTGTCGTCAACATGGCGGGCATCGGAGCCGCGGCCGAATTCGCCACCATGAAGTACGAAGTATTTGACCGCATCATCCAGGTCAACCTCTACGGCAGCCGGAACGTCGTGGATGCGGCCTTGACCTCCATGCTACCGCGCGGTGGTGGCAAGATCGTCCTGGTTGGCTCGATGGGCGGCATAATCCCAGTCTACGGTTATACGGCATACGGTGCCTCCAAGTTTGCCGTGGTCGGATTGGCACAATGCTTGCGCTACGAGTTGAAACCGCATGGAGTCAGCGTCGCCTGCTTTTGCCCAGGCGAGGTGGAGACGCCGGGCCTGGCTGCCGAACGCAAGGCCCTCCCGCCGGCCAGCGCGGCTCTGAAGAAGATCGGCGGAACGATGCCGGTGGAGCGCGCGGTGCGCGGTCTGATCGAGGGGATTAGGCGCGATGAATTCATGATTATACCCGGGTTCAGGACAAGGCTGACGTACCTAACATATCGCCTCACGCCGGTCTCGCTATGGAAATTCATTACGGACGGCATCGTGGCAAGGGCGATGTCAGATCGGAATAAACGAGTTATATCCGGCTGACATGCTTATGCGCGCGGGCAGGCGAAGATTTTTGGTCAGCCGGAGGACATCGCGCTGAATGGGCGGCGGCGCATCGAGCGAAAGGAGAATTCGCGTTGCCTGACATCGTAGTCATCGGCGCGGGGCCGGCCGGCGTCATGGCCGCGCACTGTGCGGCGCAGCTCGGTGCAAGCACGGCGCTCGTCACACGCAACGCGTTCGGCGGAATGGCGGCCAACGATGGACCGGTTCCCGTTCGCGCGCTGGCGCACGCGGCTCGCTTGATCCGGGAATCTCGCCAATTGCCTCAGTATGGCATCGCCGTAGGCGAGCCCGTGCTGGAGTATCCCCGGCTGCTCGCGCGTGTGCGCGAGGTCGCCGACGCCGTGCGCAGGCATTCGCTCGGCCGCGAGTCCCTGGACCATACGGGAGTTGCGATCCATGAGCAGGCCGGCACCGCGCGCTTCGTCGATCCGCACACCATCGAAACCGAGAGCGGGTTGCGCCTGAAAGGCGACAAGATCATCCTTTGCGCGGGCGGCACGAGCCGGCGGCTCCCGATCCCAGGCTTCGAGTTCACCTCGACCCACAGTGATGCCTGGAGCCTCACCGCGGTCCCGCCGTCAATGCTGGTGGTGGGCGCCGGGGCGACCGGCGCTCAGGTCGCGTCAGTTTTCAACGCGTTTGGCTCACGGGTCCAGCTCTTCGAGGCAGGGCCGCGAATCCTGCCGACCGAAGATGAAGACGTGTCTGCCGCTGTCGCGAGCGGATTCCGCGAGGCGGGAATAGTCGTGCGCGAGAGCTTCGGTGCCATCGACGCGTTCGAGAAAACCCCGGGCGGTCTGCGGATGGTGTTCTCGAAAAACGGCGCACGGGATCACGCGAAGGCTGCCCTCGCGGTCGTGGCGGTGGGCTGGATGGCAGACACTGCCGCGCTGTGCCTGGCGAGCGCGGGGGTTGAGACCGATCCACGGGGCTACGTGCGCGTCGATTCCCACCTGCAAACCTCCGTCCCACACATCTTCGCTGCCGGCGATATCACCGGCCGCCTGATGTTGGTCCCGCAGGCGCTCCAGGATGGCGTCGTGGCGGCCACCAACGCAGTGACCGACGGGAAGACCGCGCTCGCGGGGCAGGTCAATCCAACCGGCAGCTTTACCGACCCGGAATACGCCCAGGTAGGCCTGAGCGAAGCCAAGGCTCGCACGGCGCACGACGTGGCGGTGGCGATGGTGCGCTTCGACGAGACCGCGCGCACGATCATCGACGGCCGGATCAATGGATTCTGCAAGTTGGTCGTTGACCGCGCGACGGGCGGGATCCTCGGTTGCCATGTTGTCGGTGAACGGGCGGTCGAGATCGTTCAGGTGGTGGCGATAGCCATGGCCGCGGGTATGCGGGTGGATGATCTGGCCCGGATTCCGCTCTCATTCCCCACCTACGCCGGTATCCTCGGGCGCGCGGCAATCCGCGCCGCCCAACAGTTGAATTCGGGGGTAGGCAAGCAGGTGCGTCAGATCGAAGACTGAGCAGAGTTGTTCGTGCGGCGCGCGGTGCCCCGAGCCTGGCTTAAGCAGCCGCATTTCCTTTCGCCGTTCCCAAGGAGAGGCAAAGTCAATGAGCAGCAACGACGAGAACGAGGTAGCAGCGACTGGTCGATCGCCTGAACCAGGCCCCTGGGACCCAGCATTAGCGAAGCTCAGCGAATGGGATCCGGCCTGGGCTGCGACATGCGTAAAGATGAGCATGAACCCGTGGGTCAACGGGGCTCTGGCGCACAAGTTCATCGAGCTCGTCGGCGTCGGCCTGAATGCCGCCTGCACCAACCTCAACCCCGACGGCACGCGCCGCCACATCCGAGCCGCGCTCAAGGCCGGAGCGACCCGGGAAGAGATTCTCTTCGTGCTCAAATGCGCGGCTGTCATGTCGATCCATTCGTGCAGCCTTGGCGCACCGATTCTTCTGGAGGAAGCGAATGCGGCCGGCGTGAAGCCCGCCACGAAAGGCACGACGTCAACCCCGGCGTGCGACAGGGTGAAAGCCATGGGCCAATGGAATACGGCGTGGGACCCGTTCGTCGAGCTCGACCCGGTGTGGACGGACGCGTTCATGGCGACGGGCGTTGGGATTTACGCGAGCGGCGTGATGTCGCCAAAGGAGGTCGAGCTCCTCAGCATCGCCCTCGATGCTTCCTACACGCACATGTACGCGCCCGGGACGCGCCGTCACATCAAAGCGGCCCTTAAAGTCGGCGCGACAATGGAAGAGATCATGGAGGTACTGAAGCTCTGCGTGGTCCAGGGCGTGCAGGCCTGCAATCTCGGCGTACCGATTCTGGCCGAGGAGCTGGAATGCGCCGACAGCAACGGCAGCGATTTGTCGACAGCGGCGACGTGATGGCGGCTGACGTTTTGAACCGGGGCCGCAGCATCAGATCCCGTTGGAAACCGACTAACGCAACGGCCAGGTTGGTTACTTGCTGGCTCCGTCTGTCGCACCGCAGCGTCTGCATCACGAGCACGGCCGACGTGCCCGGGTTGGTCCGACCGTAACGAAGGTCACGACATCGGCGACGTCGTGGTGGTGGTGGTCAAGGCCCACACTGGGTCGATGGCTGTCGCCGACAATCTCCATGCACGAACGTCTGCTTGTTGCAGTTGCGCGCCCCAAAGCCGCCATTCCGCTCTCGGCCAGACCAAGCCGTCCGGGTCGGCGTGGCGTATGTCCGCTGTGTGAATCGGCGTTCGGGCAGGGCGCCCCGGCTACCGCAGCTTTGGGTCGCAATCGGCCGCAGGGTGTATCACCGGCGCGGCCAGATGGCCGGGCGCGCGGTCATGCAACCGATCAAGACCACTGTGCTGAGGTACTGCGCGTCTGGGTCATTCAATCTTGCGCTCTGACAGGCGCAACGCCGGTTGCCTCGGCTCTCCCGACTCGCGTGCCTCGCGCTTCGCCAGCGGCCGCCACAGCCGAGCCGCCAGAGCAGCAACCCCACCCCGGCGCGGTAATGCAAACCCCTCTACCGAGTTGGTGGTCACGTCGCCGCGGGAGGTACTCGTTCGCACCGTAGTCAACGCGTCGGGCATTTCGCGCTTGCCGCGGCAGGCTTCGTGACAGCCGCCATGCCTTGTCAACATATGAATGGGAAAATATGTATTGACATGGGGATAAATTGCCTCTATAAGGGCGCCTCTTTCCTCTGGCAAGCGCCTCCATGGCAACAGCATCCGCAGTCACCGGCCTTTCTTCCCAATCCCGCCCAGGGCTTGCCGCGCGCGTCGCGCGCCGGCTCGGCGGCGCGGTGCGCACGGTCATGGCCAGCGGCATCACCCTTGCCGGCAATCTGCGGCGCCCCGTCGTGCCGGCCTTCACCCGCGATCGTGCGGCAGCCGGAGACCTGAACGCGCCGGTTCCGCCCAACGCGTCAGGCGCCGCGGACCAGCCGCGGGACGCCGCAACACCCGTCGCGTCGGTCGAAGCCGCCCGGTCGGGCCTGCTGCCGCGCGTGCTCCGCCACCACCGCCGGCGGTCTCCCGGTGGCGACACGCCCTTCACCCCGAAGAACTGCCCCGGCCTCAGCCGCGAGATGTGCAAGCTCCTCAACACGCCGCTCGGGGACTGTGATCCGGCGATGGCGCGGATGATGTTTACCGCGCTCGAGGAGTACTTTGTCGGGCGCTTGCCCGCCGATGCCGGGGCCGAGGGTGCCGAGCTGGTGCATGCCGTCATCTGGGGCCGCCTCGGCGGCCTGTTCGACGAACCTGGCCCGGATGCTTCGCCCGCCGAGGCGGCGGACCCAGCGTCCGCCACGCCGATGGAGGTCGTGCCGGCATCCACGGCGAATGCTGCGGCAGACGCGCCGGCGCAGGCAACGTTAGTAGCGTTGACCGACGCGGCACCCGCCGCGGCGATGGACACAGTAGCCTCTGTGGTGGCGGCGTCAGCGCCGGACGCGGAGATGGACACAGCACCGCACGCGTCGCCGAATGCATGGGCCGATGTGTCTCCGGACACATGGCGGCTCGCGGCAACCGATGCGGAGCACGACGCGCGGCTCGCAGCGGCGCCCGCATTGCCGGAGGGTTTTTTCGCCCTGTTGGCGACGGCATTGCGCGGCACGCCGCCCATGCCGCCGAGCCCGCCTTGTGACACACAAGCAGCCACCCTGGCAGATGCCACCGCGGTCGCCGCTCATTGCCGCAGCGGAGACCACGCCAAACGCCGCCGTCCCGCAGAAACCGGGCTTGCGCCGCAATCAATCATTCTTGCCGTGGAGAATATTTCTTTTCCACCGCCGCCGATCGCTTTTCCACCGCTGCCGCCGGCTCTTCGGCTGCTGGTATGGTTTTGCCAAATTCAGCGCGCGCAACGAACGGCACTGTCTGCTATCGCCGCCGCTGCTGTGCTGAGACGCGCACCGAAGATTGCCCGTCAAATTCAGGAGTCATCACGGGGCCACCGCATGGCGGTCCCGCCATCCTGATTCGTGCCAAGCCGACCGCACGTGCCCGACCACAGCCCCCGGCCTTCGCCGGGGCAGGCCTCCGTGCCCTCCGTGCTGAATGCTTGCAGCACAACGAACCGCACGGACCTGCGGCCATGGCCGCAAGCCCACCGCCCCGCATCCCGATCGCGGCCAAATGCGATGGCCCCCAAATGCGATGGCCCCCAAATGCGATAGCCCCGGGCGCTCCGCTTTGCCTGGAAGCCCAGCGGGCTTTCCGCGATGATCGCGCCCGCCAATCCCTCCGCTCCCCAAGGCCTACTCCGCCACCCCCGAGACCATGCCCCGAAGGTTCCCCCTCCTGCTCCGCGCCGTTGCCTATGGCCTGCGCGGCGGCTTCCTGGTCCGACCGTTCGTCATCGCCCTGGCGCTGGGGGCGGCCGGCGCGGTGCTGTCCTCGCTGGAGGAGCAGGTGCCGGGCCTCGGCAGCTGGGTGCCGCTGGTCTTGTTCCCGTCGCGGCAGGACCCGCAGGTGGCGCAGGACATCTTCAGCGTCATCGCCACATCGATCATGACGGTGGTGTCGATCGTCTTCGCCATGCTGCTGATGACGCTGACGCTGGCCTCGACGCAGTTTTCCCCCCGCATCCTGATCAGCTTCGTGCGCGACAAGAGTACGCAATGGACGCTGGGCGTGTTCCTCGGCACGTTCTGCTACTGCATGGCGGGGCTGCCGGCCGCCCGCTCGCTGCCGACGGTGTTCGTGCCAGTGGTCACCGTCACCGGCGCGATGCTGCTCGCGCTGGTCTCGGTCGGCTGGCTGGTGTTCTTCATCCACCACATCTCGCAGTCGATCAGCGTCAACAACATCGTCGATCGCATCGCGCGGGAAACCGAGCAAGTGATCGACGACCTGATGCCGGAGCCGCGCCGGAGGTTCGAGGCGATGGCGCGCCCGGTCCCGCTGAACGCAACCGAAACGCCGATCCCCAGCGCGCGGTCCGGCTATATCCGCTTCATCGACATCGCGCGGCTGCTGGACCTGGGGAAGGCGTGGCGCATCCGCATCCGGGTGGAACGCGGCGTCGGCCAGTTCATCCCCGCCGGCGTGCCGGTGATGCTGGTGTCGCGCGAGGACCGGCTGGACCCGCCGCGCATCGCCGAATTGCTCCGCGCCTTCGACATCGGCCCGACACGGACGCTGCAGCAGGACGTGGAGTTCGGCGTGATCCAGATCGTCGATATCGCGCTGCGGGCGATTTCTCCGGCGGTGAACGACCCCAGCACCGCGATCAGTTGCATCGATCAGCTCAGCCGCGTGCTGATCCGCTGGCTGGGGCGGACGCCGCCCGAGCCGGTGCTGTACGATCCGCCGCATGTGGCGCGGCTGATGGTGCCATGGATCGGCATCGAAAGCATGTTCGATACGGCCTTCGAGCAGATCCGGCATTACGCGGCGAGCGATCTGGCGGTGAGCCTGCGGCTGCTGCGGGCGATGATGGATATCGCCCGGACGCTGCAACGCAACGACGTCCGCGCGGCACTGCTGGTGCGTGCGCGGCGGGTGTTGGAAGGGTGGAACGCGTCGCTGGGAGAGGTGCCGACGGCGCGGCTGCGGCAGCGCCTGGCGGCGCTGGAAGATCTGCTGCAAGGGATTGCGTAACAGTTGAGCCGGGGAGCGCCGCATCCGGCCCCACCGCGGCCGAACACCGAAACCGGAGCTGCGCCCGCATCGGTCGTGCCGATGCTGCGGCGACAGCCCCGGTTGCAAGGTCCGCGTCAGCCGCTGCCGCTTGCGGCGCAACGCTCCCAGACCGAGCAATCCTGTGCCGAACAGCGCCAGCGTCGCCGGCTCTGGGACCTGCTGGGTGAGGCTCGGATCGGCTGTCATCAGATCGCCCATAATCGTCGCGAGACTGTCGCTCCCGGCGATGGCGGCATTCAGGTCCGTGAGGGCAGGGTCCGGGAGATCATCGCCCCAGGGCAGTGTGATCTGAGCACCGCCGAAGAGGACCTGATCGAATTGCATATCGTCGGCGGCGGTCAACGTGGTGCCGGGAAGCGAGGCGACGGCCTGTCCCGGGAAGATCTGGGCGAACGGCGAGCAAGCCGAAGAGCTCACGCCGGCGAGGGCCGTGTTGTTCACGAAAGGCTGCATCGCCGACGCATCTCCTGCCAAAGTCGCTGTGGCATTGCAGGCGCCAACGTTGAACGCCCCGAAGGTTCCGATCCCAGCTGCGCGGCGCCGGCCGCAGGGCCGTTCACGCCGCTGCCCATCGCGGCGGACTGCCGCCTGCCCTATCTGTCGGCTATGGAACCGCTCGCGCTCTACATCCACTGGCCGTTCTGCCTGGCCAAGTGCCCATACTGCGACTTCAACTCCCATGTGCGGGACCGCATCCCGCAAGAGTCGTTCCGTACCGCGCTGCGGACCGAGTTGGCCTGGGAGGCAGCCCGGCTGGGGCGCCGGCCGCTGGGATCGATCTTCTTCGGCGGCGGCACGCCGAGCCTGATGCAGCCGGACACCGTCGCCGCCCTGATCGACGACGCCTGCCGCTGGTTCGATCCGGTCCCGGCTATGGAAATTACCCTGGAGGCCAACCCTACCAGCGTCGAGGCAGCGCGCCTCGGTGGCTTCCGTGCGGCGGGGGTGAACCGGCTGTCGCTGGGTGTGCAGAGTCTGCATGCGGACGCTTTGCAAATGCTTGGCCGCCAGCACTCGGCCGAGCAAGCGCGAGCGGCGCTGGAGACGGCGCGGGCGCGGTTCCCACGGGTATCGTTCGACCTGATCTATGCACGTCCCGGACAGACGCTGCCGGCGTGGCGGGAGGAGCTGCGCGCGGCGCTGGCGCTGGCGGCGGACCATCTGTCGCTCTACCAGCTCACGATCGAGCCGGGCACCGCCTTTGCCACCCGTCACGCGCGGGGGGAGATCGTGCTGCCGGACGGCGACACCGCCGCCGCGATGTACGAGGCGACGGAACAGGAGGCGGCACGGTTCGGATTGCTCGCCTACGAGGTGTCGAATTTTGCGCGGCCCGGGGCGGAAAGCCGCCACAACCTGACCTATTGGCGCTACGCCGACTATGTCGGTATCGGCCCCGGTGCGCATGGCCGGATCACCCTCGGGCAGGATCTTCACGCGACGCGACGCCACCGCACGCCGGAGGCGTGGGCCGAGCAAGTGACACGGCACGGCCACGGCACCGCGGAGCAATCGGCGCTCCAAGCGATGGACAAGGCGCGCGAGATGCTGCTGATGGGGCTACGGCTGACCGAGGGCGTCGATGCCGCCCGTTTCGCCGCTCGCACCGGCGTGGCACTGGAAGCCGCGCTGGACACCGACGTGCTGGCACAGGCCGAGGCGGAAGGCTACCTGCTGCTCCGGCATGGCCGCCTCGCCGCACTGCCGCCCGGGCGCCTGCGGCTCGACGCGCTGCTGGCGGCGCTGTTGCGGTGAACGAGCGGCGCTGGCCTGCCGCTCCACGCGCCGACCCGGATGCGGCGTATGCGGCGAGGGAGGCGCGTGTCGCGTCGTGCCGGCGGTCAGCTTTCCAGCTCGCTGTCCCAATACAGGTAGTCGCGCCAGCTCTGGTGCAGGTAGTTCGGTGGGAAGCCCCGGCCTTGATCCTGCAGCTCCCATGTCGTCGGCTGGCGAGGGTGGCTGCGCGGGAACATCGCGCACTCCTTTGGCAGGCGCGAACCCTTTTGCAGATTGCAGTCGGCGCAGGCGGTGACGACGTTCTCCCACGTTGTGCGGCCGCCGCGGCTGCGTGGCACCACGTGGTCGAACGTCAGGTCGTGTGCCGGGAACCGCCCGCCGCAGTACTGGCAGTGAAAGCCGTCGCGCAGGAAGACGTTAAACCGGGTGAAGGCCGGCCGGCGCGCGGACGGGATGTAGTCCTTCAGCGCGATCACGCTCGGCAGGCGCATGCTGCGGCTGGGCGAGCGGACACGGGTGTCGTACTCGCTCAACACGGAGACCCGGTCCAGGAACACCGCCTTCACCGCATCCTGCCAGGACCAGAGCGAGAGCGGGAAATAGGACAGCGGGCGGAAATCCGCGTTCAGCACCAGAGCCGGAAAAGTTTGGCCACCGTCAGGCAAGACCCGCTCCCTTGCGTCCGGAGCGCAACACCTGGGGCTATGTTTGTCGTCTGCCCGCCAGATGTTGTGCGCCGCCGAGAACTCGCCTGCCTTATTGCAGACCGCACGCTGCGCCGCAAGTTGTGCACCCTGTCAAGGGGTCGCCGGCACTACTGGTTTCATGCCGCTGTCATCGCGCGTCCGGGGTGTTGTGGCCGTGGTTGCGGTCGTAGGGCGGATCTGCGAGTTGCCATCCGCCGGCACCGAAACGGTGGATTGCGCTTCGCTGATCCGCCCTACCCCGACGCCCCGGGCTGCGCGAAGGCTCGTTGCAAGACCAGGGCACCCATGGAAATGCCGGAGTCGTCGATGCCATGGCCGAGCCGGGGCACGTAGGTCGCCTCCACCGGCACGCCGGCGGCCCGGAGGGCGGCCTCGGCTTCGCGCGACCGGGAGACCGGGACGACGTCGTCCGCCTCGCCGTGCACCAGCAGGACGGGTGGTCGGCCGGTCAGTTCGGCCGCCAGGGTCTCCGGCGCGACCAGGGCGCCGGAGAAGGCCAGGATGGCGCGCGGCGGCGGCACATGGCGCAGGCCCGTGAAGAGCACCGTCATCGCGCCCTGACTGAAGCCCATCAGGGCATAGGCATCCGCCGGCAGGCGCAGCCGCGCCAACTCGGCGTCGATGAACGGACCGAGGAAGGTGGCGGCGCGGCGAGCGCCCGCTTCCATGACCGGGGGCGAGCGGTCGGCAACGCTCCACCACTGCCGGCCAAACCCGGAATCCTGCACGAACGGCGCATCGACCGAGGCAAACAACGCGTCCGGCAGCGCATGACCCCAGGCGGGCGCGAGGTCGATCAGGTCGTGCCCGTCGGCGCCCAGCCCGTGGCAGAGCACCACAAGCTGGCGCGGGGCGGCTTTCGAGGCGGGTCCCCAGCGCGGTCCATCCAGCTCTGCCATGCCTCTCTCCTTTCCCGGGCGGCCGGAGTACTCTCGACGCCGACCCGATGTCCATCGTCACCCGCTTCGCCCCCAGCCCCACCGGCTATCTCCATGTCGGCCACGCGTTCTCCGCGCTGACTGCGTGGCGGCGGGCGCGCGAGGCGGGCGGCCGGTTCCTGTTGCGGGTCGAGGATATCGATCCCACCCGCTGCCACCCCGAGTTCGCCGCCGCGATTGAGGAAGACCTGACCTGGCTGGGCCTCGACTGGGACGGGCCGGTGCGGGTGCAGTCGCAGCACCTGCCGGAGTATCGCGCCACCCTCGACGCACTGGATGCGCGAGGCCTCCTGTATCCGTGCTTCTGCAGCCGGGCAACGATCATGGCGGAGATCGCCGCCTCGGCCAGCGCGCCGCACGCACCGGACGGCAGTCCACGCTATCCAGGCACCTGCCGGCGGCTTTCGAAGGAGCAATGCGCGGCGCGGATCGCGGCCGGCGAGCGGTTCGCATTGCGGCTCGACATGGCGTCGGCGCTGGTCGCGGCGCCGGGGCCGTTGTGGTTCGATGAAGAAGGCGAGGGTGCCGTTGCCTGCGATGCGGCATCATTCGGCGACGTGGTGCTGGCGCGGAAGGATGCCCCGGCCAGCTACCACCTGTGCGTCACACACGATGACGCGCTGCAGGGGGTGACGCTGGTGACGCGCGGCGCGGACCTGAAGCTGGCGACGCACCTGCATCGCCTGTTGCAGGCGCTCCAGGATTGGCCCGTCCCGCGCTACGCGCCACCACCGGTTGCTGACAGACGCCTCCGGGCGCCGGCTCGCCAAGCGCGACAAGGCAGCAACGTTGCGAGATCTACGCCGGAGCGGCTGGTCGCCAGCCCGCGTGCGTGCGCTGGCCGGGCGCGCGGAGTAGTCGCCGGTACCCTTCGCCGGGCGTTATGGCGGGTTGGCGCGAACGGGCATCGGGTCGGGACGGACGGCGGCAGTCCGCGGCGGGTCGTGGAACGTTGCGATAGGTCGTGGATGGTTGTGGAAAGTTGGAAAGTTAAGAAGTCCCCCTCCCGTTGCGGGAGAGGAGTGGGGGGAGGGGTGCGTACAATCGCAGTCCTTGTTTGCATGACCCCGTCCCCAAACCCCTCGCACAAGGGGAGGGGGGTGTTCCTAAGGTCACCAATAATGCCAACCGCCGTGGTAATAATGCCGGTGATGCCAGTGGTGGTGGCGCCAATAGTAGTCGGCCTGCACCACGTGCTGTGGTGCCGTAGCGACATAGCCAACGGCGCCAACGGTCGGCGCGGCGGTGGCGGCGACGGCGGTTACGGCCATCAGGCCGCCGGCCGCCGCGGCGGCAAGCAACAGTTTACGCATGATGCGATCCTCCTCATCCGTGCTGCGACCATGGTGGGAGCAGATTTCGCCACCTTCGCGGCCGGATCATGGCTGGATCGCGATCACGGTCCGCCGCCACGGAGTCCCTCACCAAGCCACGTTCACGTCTTCGTTCCTGCTCATAAGGTAGAGGTCAAAATCGTGCCGGAGCTCCGGTTTGTTGGTCGCGAATTCCAGCACGCCGGAGCTGTTGCGCTTCAGGTCCTCGTGCGGGTCGAAGGCATGGCGCACGAACATGTCCCATCGCGACTGGTAGCCGCGCTCCACCTTGCGGCCGTGGAACAAGTGCTCGATGGTGCCGGGGACGTAGCCGATATTGCCGTTGATGTGGCGCAGCGCCCGGTCCTGCCAGCGCAGCACCTCGCGGCGGTAGGACTCCGTGGTGCCGGCCGGCATCGACGCTTGGCCGTGGCCGATAAGCCCCAGCGCCATATGATGGTCGCCCGAACCCATGCCGCCGAGTTCGAACAGTCCGCCGAGCCAGTCGTAGGCGTCGCGCGTGACCGCCCACGCGTAGCCGCTGTGCGGATAAACATACGGTCCGCCGTCGCCCTGCCAGTAGCCGGAATGCGTGGCCACCACCGGCTGGCGGTGGAACCACTGGCGGCAGAACGAGCGATGATGCGCCAGGTGTTCGCCGTTCGGCCCCAGGTCGTAGGCATCCGACCAGGGTTGCACGACGTCGTAGTGCTGCAGGGCACGCACCGTCGCCTCCGCCCAGTCGGGGCGGCGGAAGATCACGTCGGAATCGATCCAGGCAATGTACTGCGCCTCCGGCGTGCGCTGGATGCCAAGGTTCAGCAGGTTCTCCTTGTTCCAGCCGCGGGTTTTGGCGCGCACGCCGACATGGCAGACGCCGTCGATGTCGCAGCGGTAGTCCTCCTCGCCATAGGCGCATTCGATGACGGTGAGGTTGACTCCGGATTCGAGCATGTGGCGGGCGAAGCGCTGCCAGTTGCGGTGCGGCGCAGTCCAGTTCAGCGGGTTCGAACGGGCAGTGAAGACGTGCAGGCGGGAGGCATCGAGCATGGTGATTTCCTCGGATTGCGGAATCGCATAAGTTAATAAAAATAACTAGCCGGTCACATCATGGCGTATCGCTCAGCACGACGCCGGACGATGTGTTCATCGGCACATGCACCGGCATGTTCAAACTCCAGGTGTTGCCGAGGTCGCCCGCGACGTTCCATCCGGCTGGGGGCGTCCACGATCGCCAGATTGTCGGTGACGGCATTGCCCCGCCCGATCGTGGTGGTTCCGTATGGGTAGAACAGCAGACAGGAGGCGCTCGGATTGACCAGGGCCTGCGCCAGGGTGAGCTGCGAGCTGCGTCGAAGTAAGCCGCGTGCAGGCGGTCGCCTGGACGATCGTCCCGGGGGACCCGACGGAGCCGCCGTCCATCACCGCCCAACCCGATCCCACGGCCGCCTGCGTGGCGGGCACAATCAGGTCAGTGCCGCTGTCATGCCGGACCGTGACCACCAGGGTTGTATTCGACTGCCGATAGACGTTGGTCACCACCGGCCCGCCCATCGCGGGAACGCCGGCCGGGATGGCGGAGATCGTATCCCCTCCGGTGGACGCCAGCACGGCGCGCGCCACCAGCGGTGCGGCGAGCATGCCGAAGCGCTGGTTGTCCGGGATGTCACGGTGCAGCGGGTCGCCGCCGCTCCAAACGCCCGTCGTCGGGTTGTAGACCAGGGGCGGCCCGCCGATGCTGCGCGGCAGGCTGTCGGCGGTCTGCGGCAGCACCACGGTGACGTTCTGCGTCGGGTCGGCGGCCATGTCGGCGACGACCTCGCGCTGCATCTGGGTGCCGGAATCGTTGCTGTTGTAGTCGAACGGAATCGCCGACCACCACACCTGCGGCAGGTTCGCGGCGGTGTGTGCGATCATGCCGCGCTCCAGCGCCAGGAGCTGGCGGGCCGCCGCCTCATAGGTGGCTTTCTCCGAATACTGGCGGGTGCTGTCGTTCTCCGACCACGGCCAGATCAGGGCAACGATGTCCGCGGCATCCTCGGGCGCGGTGTCAGCCGCGGTCGTCAGCCACGTCTGCACCGCCTGCCCGTCGCCGCCCAGGCCCCAGGTGGCCGGGCTGCTGCCGTCGCCGGGATCCTTCAGGAACGAGCCGGTCAGGTTGAGCGCGGGCACCGGATAGATACCCTCGCCGTGGATGCAGGTGGCGGCCGGTTGGCTGCCGTAGCAGCCAACCACCCCGCAGGCGAGCGCGCCGAGATGCCAGGCGACGCCCTGGGCCAGTAGGTGCCAGGCGCCATCGTTCAGGCCGTTGCCGGAGTTGGACTGGCCCGTGACCAGGATCTGCACCCCCTTGCGCGCGCCCAGCGTCCAGCGCGTCTGGTAGGTCAGCAGGTCGCCGATGTCGCCGGCGGCCAGCGCACGGGGCCAGGTGGCGGCCTCATGAAACCAGCACTCCGCGCCGCCATTGGTGCCGCTGTGCAAGAACAACAGCGGCGCAGTGAGGGACACGGGCAACGGGTTGGAGGTGAGCGTCGCAACCTGGGTCGCGTCCAGCCACACATCGATGCCGCTGCCGCCGTTGTTGCGCAGGATCAGCGCGTGAGTATGGCGGCGGGGCAGCGTCGTGGTGAGCACGGTCTGCTGGGCGCCCGGGAACAACACGAGGCGGCTGCTGCCGCCCATGTTGTCAGCCGCCAGCACAGCGGTGCCGTCAATGCTGAGCAATATGCTGGCGGCGCTCGACGCCTGGCGCCAGTTGGGCCGTGACCAGACCATCCAGAGAGTCCAGGCGCTGCCTGACCCCACAGAGACGGCGGCGGAGAGCAGGCCTTGGTCGGGGTCCATCAGCGGAAGCTGCTGGCCGGACGCGGGCCGGGTCGGCGGCACCACCGTGTTGCGGCCAACGCCGCCCAGCAAGCCGTTCAGTCGCGGCGTGGCGATGGGTGCGGTGCCGCCGCTGCTCGCCTGGTGGTACACGGTCAGCGGCGCGCCCGTGCCCGACTTGTCGGCCAGGCTGCCGATCGCGGCACCGAACGCGGTGAGCGCGGCGCCCGTCGGATCGAGGATGTCGGCCGGGGTGCCGGCGTCCCACCACCCCGACAGGCCGGCGATGACGGACAGGCTGGTCACTGGTCCACCGTTGCCGCTACCGGTCGTCCCGCTGCTTCCGATGCCGGACAGCGGACTAAGCAGGGCGGCCTTGCCTGGAGCCAGCATCATCGGGTGGCCGGGAGCGATCAGGGCAATGGTCATGGCGCCGTCCCTCCCGCCGCCGTGGCCGGCACCGGCGTTATCCGACTTGCACAAATGAATGGAGGGGCGACACGGGCGGTGGCGCTGGAGAAAGCAGTCATCGGCGGTTCCCTTGGCAGCGGAGAGTAAAGCCTGGGTTCGCGGCCGGGCGGTTCTAACACAGTCTAACATACATTGCAACACATACTAACTAGTGTTGGTCCCGAGTTGCTGCCCGGATTGGAGGTGCCGCAGGTTTGGAACGGACCGGAGCGCGCGACTGGGCAACGGGGGCGGGTGCTGGCATTCCTGCGGAGGCGCACGCCGCGCTGAGGCCCGAACCGCCGCTACCGCGCGCGGGACCGATGGTCGGCGGAAATCCGGTGGCCGAAGGGGGCGCGCTCCAACACCGTCTGGCCGAACAATCGCGTCTGACCCACTCCCGCGAGGTGGGGGCGGAATGCTAATGTGCCGCCTGCGCGCCTGTAGCTCAATTGGTCAGAGCGGACGGCTCATAACCGTTTGGTTGCAGGTTCGAGTCCTGCCGGGCGCACCATACACGGACGTGTGATATCGTGGTTTTTTGCCTGCTGCGGGGCGCTGTGGGGCAAGCAATGCAGACTGAGGCGGCCGGCCAAAACTGAACAGTCTGAGAAGTGGATTCCCAGCCTGGCTGCGGCGAGGATGCCGCGCAACAGGAGGGGAACATGTCACGACGCACACGACGCAACCACAGCCCGGCATTCGAGGCGAAGGTCGCCCTGGCTGCGGTCAAGGGGGAGAAGACGCTAGCGGAGCTGGCGCAGCTGCATGACGATCATGCGACCCAGATCACCGCATGAAAGGAGCAACTGGTCGAGGGTGCGCCCGGGTTGTTTGGGACCGGCTCGTCTGGCAAGCAGTCGGAACCAGAGGTGGACCTGAAGACACTGCACACGAAGATCGGCGAACTGACGCTGGAGAACGATTTTTTGTCGGCTGCGCTCGGCAAGGCCGGCCATCCGAGCGCACGGCGATGATCGACCGCGGCCACAAATTGCCGCTGACCCGCCAGGCTGCGGTGCTGGGGATCAGCCGGGGCAGTCTCTATAGTATGTTGCATGTCCGGTGCCTGCGGCCGAACTGGGGATCATGCGGCGGATCGACGAACTGCATCTCGACTATCCGTTCGCGGGCAGCCGGATGCTGCGTGATCTGCTGCGCGGCGAAGGCGTCGCGATCCGGCGGGAGCAGGTCACGATGCGTCAGACGATCCCGTCGCTTCTCCGTGTGGTATTGCTCTCGCCTGGGGACTTCATCCGAGGTTCGCCAGACTCCAATTCGACGGTAAAGGGGAATGCTAAATGCCGTACCGCTACGTCGTTGTACTGGCTGCGACCGTCGGTCTGGCCGCTTGCGCCGAGCAGAAACCTGTGGTGCCGTCCAACATCCACTCGGCACAAGTAGTACAGCCAGACACGTCCGTTGGTGGGCGTCTGTCCTACCTCCGGCCCGACACGAATTTCCGCAAGTATAGTCGCGTCGTTATCGAGCCTGTGCAGATTTACTCCGGTAGTGATACCAGTTGGGGGGATACGTCACCGGAAGACCGCCGGATACTCGCTGACTATATGGCGCGCAGGTTTACACCCATCATCGACCGCTACTTCAGGCCTACATCGGCGCCTGGGCCCAGTACGCTGCGGTTCCGCCTTATCCTCGTCGGAGTCGAGTCCAACGTTCCGGGTCTCGCCACTGTTTCGCGTATAGCCCCGGGTGGGTTGGTAGCAAACATCGCTGCGAGCGGAACTGGCAATCCGGGCTCTTTCTCCGGATCGGTGACATATGCGGTGGAAGTGTATGATTCGCAGTCCGGAGATTTGCTTGCAGCGGGAGTGAACAAGAAGTTTCCTGATGCGCTCGATATTGCCTCTTCGCTATCGACAGTTGGCGCCGCCAAGGCGGGCATCGCCGACGGCGCTGCACAACTCGGACGGTCCATTTCCACGCTGATAGCGCGATAAAGACCTCCTGGCGCCATGCCTCTTTCCTTGATAGACTACAGTTGTGACGCGCGTGGTACACTGTAGCAACCCGCTGCGCTTTGCAATGCTGAGTGACCGTTTGAGGAACATGACCAAAGCGAGCGACTCGCTGGTGGGCGCGACAGGTGTCGATGAACAGCGTCATGTTCAGGCGTCGCACGCGCCAGCCCCGGTGACGATCTTGGAAATGCAGTCGCGGCGGGCGCTTTCCGGCCGCCGACGTAGTGGGAGGGAGAACCGATGCATCAGAAGGTGTGCGACTGTGAGGCGCATGGTCTTCCGTTTGGCTTGCCAGCAAGAAGAGCCTTCCTGACAGGGGCGGGGGCCATGCTGCTGGCGGGTACAACCGGAAACAGCGGCCACGCTCAGACAAAACTCTCACCCGACGCCGCGCTTGCCCGGCTAATGACGGGCAACCAGCGCTTTGTCTCGAAACGGATGGTTTCGTTCGAGGAGGATCTATCCATCCTGCGGCAGAATACAATCGATAAGCAGGAACCGTTCGTCGCTGTTCTGTCATGTTCGGACTCGCGCGTGCCGATAGAAATAGTTTTTGACCAGACAATCGGGAATGTCTTCGTTGCGCGGGACGCGGGCAATCTTTGTAGCCCGGAGATCATAGCAAGTCTGGAGTATGGTGCTGCGGTTCTCGGCACTCCGGCAATCCTGGTGCTGGGCCACGAGGGATGCGGTGCTGTGAAAGCCGCGATCGCGGGGAAGGCCGTTCCCGGACAGATCAGCGCGCTCTACGCGCCACTGCGGCAAGCGGTGGAGCGTGGAGGAAACGATGTGACCGCGACAATCAAGGCAAACGCACAAATTCAGGCGAACCTCTTGCGCACGGCATCACCAGTCTTGGCGGGACTGATATCGGAGGGTCGTTTGAAGGTAACGGCTGGCTATTACAGCTTGGCCACCGGCTCGGTCACGCTGCTTTGAGGATTTTCTTGCGCATCTGCGGTACATGCGGTGCCTTTTCGTAAGGTCGTCGACGGCCATTCAGGTGAACTTGAAGCAAGGGAGAACGGAGAGCCTTGGAAGATTTCATCGCTTTTGTCTTCGCGCATATTGATCGCGCGTTAGTGAATTTGTTCGACCGCCTGAGCGGTCCGGCGAACTTCCGGTTCGTCTTGCAACCGGTTGTTTCCCTCATTTTCGCGGTGCGTGCCGGTCTTCTTGACGCGAGAATGGGGCGGCCACCCTATTTCTGGGCGATCTTTATCACGCCGGATTATCGGTTGGATCGGCTGAGGGAGGGCTGGAAGGACGTCGGGAAGGTTTTCATCGTCGCCATAGTCATCGATCTGGTCTACCAGATCATGATTCTGCGCTGGTTCTACCCGGGCGAGGCGCTTCTTGTGGCAGCGCTTCTGGCGTTTGTGCCATATCTCGTATTCCGTGGGGCGGTGAACCGGCTCGCACGGTCCATCCGGCGCAAATAGCCGCGTAGCCAAACCATTGGAGGTTTTCATGAGCGCCGAGGAATCCATCACCAAGAAATCCGACAGCAGCACATCGGTTGAGCCGAAGACCGATCTTGGCCTGGAAAGGACCATCCTGGCAGCGGATCGAACACTCATGGCCTGGACCCGAACAGCCATTTCGTTGATCAGCTTCGGTTTCACGATCTACAAGTTTCTTGAGTTCGAGTATGAGGGTCGGTCCCGCGCGATCCCACCTGAGGGACCGAGACACCTTGGCCTGGCCTTCATCACAGTGGGTATATTGTCGCTGATGCTTGCCGCTCTCCAGAATTGGTGGCAGATGAAATTGCTTTGCGGCCCTCGCGGTCGCGGGTCCTTCAATCTGAGCTTGGCCGTTGCGATCAGCATAATCCTGATCGGCGTTTATGCTTTCATCAACGTCTTATCTAATTCGACCAGTTGAGTCTCGCGTCTCCCACTTTGCAAGGAGGTCGCGCTTCTCGTCCTCATACGCCTGTAGGAGGCGCAGCCACTCCACGGCCGGCTCCCGCGCCATATCGAGGGTCAGAACGGGATGCTCCCGCAGCGTTCGCCGGGTCGGGTTGCTACTGCCGGAATAGCGCGTCACCAGCACGAAGGACCGCTTGCCGCTCCTCCCCACCCGCAGCGCCAAGCCGGGCACGAAAGCGTCGGGGTAGTCCGCCTGGCCTGCCTGAGGCATCCGCTTTGCCGAGGTGGTGAATTTCTCTGTCAAAACGATGCGCGCCATAACCGCTTGCTCCCGCCTCGCCTCCAATCCAGGCAGCAGCCAATGCAACACCGTCTCGGTATATGAGACAAACCTAGCGTTCGTTCATGTTATCTCGCGCGATGGATAAATCAATGAAGCGCGCGACTTTTTCGCATCAAATGTTGCCTTGGCGTTAGCTGAGAGCAGGTTTCTCATAATTTGGCCTCGCTGTCAGATCCCGGTCAGCAATCAGGGCAACAGCAACACCTGCTATTTGGGGGTCCGGGCCCAACCTGACACGGACACGAGTGCCCGGGGACCGTTGCATTTGATCATTTGAGAGCAAGATCTTGTGCCGAAGCCGTCGATTACCGGACGGCGATGGCGAACCTATTTGCCAAGTGTTTCAACGATGGAGGTAGCGCCATGTCCGGCTGGACGGGATGGCATTTGCCGATGCGGTGCGCCGCGATCCTTGCGCTGGCACTGGTTTCGCTTTCGGCGTTCGCTACGACCGGGGCCGGTCCTCAGGGTGATTGGTTGACGGAGAATGGCCACGGCGTCGTGCAAATTGCGCGGTGTGGCGACGCGCTTTGCGGGCGCATCGTCGGAATCGACCGTGCGCCGGCGGAGTCGATACCGACTGACGTGAATGGCCAGCCGCAGTGCGGCCTGACTATCATCTCGGGTGAAAAGCCTGACGATCCTGGCACTTGGCTCGGCAAGATCACTGATCCACGGGACGGCAGCTCCTACCAGGCAAAGCTCTCGGTCGATCCACGCGGGGAGCTGCGTATGCGCGTCTTTATCGGCATTCCGGCCCTCGGTGCCACCGAGGTTTGGCACAGGTTCACAGGGCATCTGTCGGGTGGCTGCCGCATTGCGTGACGCTTGACGGGCCCGTCGTCCCGAGGCCGCGTCGTCACGGCGAGCGCGGGACTGAACCCATCAAGTTGTGGCGTCGGCCCCGTGGATTCGTCATCGCCGGAGCAGGCGGGTCGTGGCGTCGCGTCAGGCGGTAGCGCGGCAGACACCTTAGCTGGACCCGCATAAAGATTGACCCATGGCTCGGTGCCGCTCGTCGTGACCGGGCTTGTCCTATCTGCGCACGAAAGTGCCGGGGTAGAATGGCCGGAACGGGCCTCATGGGTGTCAGGATAGCGCGGGGAGCAGAAACGAAGGACTCCCCTTCTACAAGGGCCCCCTCGTGGGACGGGCCGGGGGGACGGATTGGAACGCAGGAGTTTTCTTGTTTCGACCGCTCCCCTCAGCCCCCTCCCGCAAGGGGAGGGGAGTGTTGTTCTTTGGCATCGCCTTATCCTGACGCCTATGGGGATAGGCCCGGCCATGACGGGCAACTGGCGCCGGCGCCACCCGGACACCAAGAATCAGGCTTGTCGCGCGCTGGCATTACAGTGCGGGAAACTGCACGCACAACAGCTCGGCGCCGTCCGGGCCTGCGCTGATGGCCAGCGCACCGTCCTCAGGTCCGACAAAGACGCAGGATTCGCCCGGGAGCGGCGCGGAACCGGCACAGGATGCGTGTCCCGCCAGCACCAGCCAGAATTGGCCGCCTCCGTTGCCTGGATCAGGACCCGTGGCCGCGCCAGCGCCAGGGAGCCGGAAGCGCCAGGACGCCATGCCGTCGGGCGTCTCCATTTCCGTCGAGCGATCCACCGCCGCCAGCCGTGCAAGCTCCGCCCTGGACCACGGCGCCAGCGGCGGGCTGGTGCGTTCGCGATGCTGGCGATGCGCCCGCGCCGCGCGCAATTCCGACCGCGCCCCCGGCATGTATTTTGCCCCGGGGTCCCAGGTGTTGCGCAAGGTGAACCACGAGACACCTTCCGCCGCCGCGACGATCGGACCATAGGCCGACCACGCGTCGGTGTAGTGCACCGCGACCGTGCCGGTATCGCGCCGTCCGAGTCGGCCGCCGCCCTGCACCACCACCTGGAACTGGTCCGCCTCGTGAAAATGCGGACGCACCACCGCGCCAGCGTCCTTCTCCACCAGGAACGCCATCGGATACAGCGTGCCGGACTCCGGCGGCGCCTCTCCTGGCGGCAGCGTGTTGCGATTCTTGCCAAAAAAGGCGGTGTTCCAGCCATTGCCGGTCCTGCGCCGGTTGGCCGCGCGCGCCGCCGTGCTGTCTGCTGTCAGGATCATGGTGTGTCGCTCCGGGCTTCGGCGCGTATCGGGCAACCGCGCGGCCCGGCTGTCAATATTCGGCTGTCAATATTCGGATGTCTGCCCGACCGCGGCGGGTCTTGCCGGAGCCCGCGCGTAATAGCGCGAGAGCAGTACCGTGATCGCCAGCACACCGGGGAACGCCAGCAAGATGCCGACCGGCAACGGCAAGCGCAGAGCGGTGGCCAGCGCGGCCAGCAACAGTGCGATGGCGCCGCCAAGGTCCCAGCCGCCCTCAGTAGCGACATGAAAGCGCAGCGTACACGGCGAACGTTTTGCCATCGTGTAAATCGGCGTCATCACGGTCGGGATGTAGAGGCAATAGCTCAGCGCCCCCATCGCGTTGGCCAGCACCGCCAGCGCGGCGTGGCCCACCGCGGCGGCGCGGAGCGCGACCACCAGGGCAAGCAGGCCGAGCGCATACCAGGCAGCGCGCTTGCCATGCCCGGCGTCGATGTGGCGGCCGAGCGTCATGCTGCCGACCGCGCCGACCAGCGCCGCTACCGCCATCGCGCCGCCGTAACCGATAAAACTCTCGCCAATCGAAACGAACAGGGCGATCTGCCAGACGAAGACGTTACCGGCCCCAATGCAGCCGTCGGCGGCGAACAACAGCACGCTGGGTAGTGCGGCGCGGAAGACTCCGGGGACGTGGCGGCGGACTTCGACGTCGGGCGCCCAGAGCAACGGCACTGCGGCGGCCATGGTGATCACGGCCGTCACACCGAATGCGGCGCGGGGGCCGAACGTGACCAGCATCCAACCTGTCAGCAGGGGACTGGCGACGCTGACGACGGCGGCGATGGCCTCCCGCGCGCCGATCTGCTGGCCGCGATGCTCGTCATCGCCGAGCCTGGCGAAATAGGCATGGTAGGTGGTCCAGTACACCGTGCTGGCGATCGCCGCCACGACGATCAGGGCCGCGAGGGGGACGCCGATGCCATGCACCTCGCTTACCAGCGGATAGGTCAGCGCGCTCAGAAACGGCCAAGCAGGATCACCGCCAGCGAGAGGAGCACGGCTGTCGCCGGAACGCCCGCCCTCAGCAGGTAGATGAGGAAGAACGCCTCGCCGCCACTCAGCGCGACGGCATGGATGCCGTAGTGCAGGTTGAGCAGGTTGACGGCGCTGTTGCGAAAGAACGCCATGGACAGGACCTTGAAGCAGGCGCGGAGGGCGCTGGTGCGCATATCGATGGCAAGCGCCTGAGGATGGTCGCCGCCAGCAAGTTTCGCGCGTCAGCGCGACCCGATGCGGGATCCACGCTGCGTGAGATGACGCTGTAGGTGCCGCAGCGCCAGGGGTGCCGTCAGCTGAAGGCGCGGCGGATGCGGCCCCAATCCTCGACCGCATGCTCCTGTCCCGGCGGGATGGAGAACACCACCTGGGAGAACCCGGCATCGCGCAAGCCGCCGATGCGGCGGATCAGGTCCGGCGCGGTGCCGATGAGGGACGTCTTGCGGATCATGTCGGCGGTGATGAAGGGGCGCTCATCGGGCCGCACATACATCAGGTGACCGCGATGATTGGCGAGGTAGTACGCGTCGGCCGGCTCGAAGCTGCGGGCATGGTCGACGTAGCGTTCCACCGAAGCGGTGAACTCCGGCAGCATCGCGACCGGCGCGGGATAGCCGGCCAGGGCCGCATCCGCCGCACGATGCAACAGCATCGACGCGCGCGGTCCTGCCATTGCCATGCCGCGAGGACCATCCGGTGGCTCGCCTTCCTCCAGCACCGCGCCGCCGATCCAGCCGACCGCGGTCAGCGTCTCCAGCGTGCGTCCGGCCTGTGCCCAGACACCGCGCATGTGCTCTAGCGTGGCCGCGCCGCGCTCGACGTCGGCCACGTTGTCGATCCACGCGGCGCCAAGTCGCGCTGTCAGCACACGGGCACGCGGCCCGGTGGCGGCGATGTAAAGCGGGATCGGATCCTGGATGTTGATCAGACCGAGCTCGGGCGAGAGGAAGCGGATCTGGCGGCGCTTGCCCTCGATCTCCGTTTCCACGGTTTCGCCGCGCCACAGCGCCTGCACCACGCGGATGTATTCCGCCATGTCGGCGAGCCTCACCGCGGGCAGGCCCATGGTGCGGCGGCCGGTGAAGCCGGTGCTGATGCCGAAATCGATCCGCCCTGGCGCCAGCTTGTTCAGCGAGGCCAGCGCATTGGCGGCGACCGGAGCGATGCGGTTGGACGGGATCAGCACGCCGGTGCCGAGGCGGATGCGCGTGGTCTGCATCGCCGCAGCGGCCATCGCGACGAAAGGATCGGCACTGAGCATCTGCGTGTCGAAGAACCAGGCGTTGCTGAAGCCTAGTTCCTCGGCGCGGCGGACCAGGCGCCAAGAGTTGGCGGCGGTCGGGATGGCGATACCGAACTGCATGGCGGGCCTCCAGGGCGCGAAGGGGAGAGAAGAACGGATAAACGAGAGCCGGTGGTCAAACCCGCAACGGGGGATATGAGGCAAGGCCAGCGTGATTCGCAGCGGCTACATTTTCCGCCTTTCCCTCTCCGCTTCTGCCCTCCACGTCGTCCGCCCGCTGCTATCGCGTCGCGGTCTCCGGCGCCAGTTCCGCTTGCGGGGCGGTCAGCGCGCTATCGATTTCCGCGATGGTGCGTCCGCGGGTTTCGATGCCGATGAACCAGATCGCCGCGGCGGCAACCAAATACCAGAAGCCGAAATAGTTCATCGCCGGGACCAGCGCATCCAGCGTGGCTTTCGGGGTGACGAAATTGGTGGACCCGGCGATCACCGCCAGCCCGGCCGGGCCGATGAACTTTCCCAGGTTGCCGAAACCGTAGCCGAACCCCATGCCGCTGGCGCGCAGTTTCGACGGCCAGACCTCTGCCATGTACGGCCCCACGATCGCATAGTTGCCGCTGCCGAAGAAGCTCTGCGCCAGGATCATCGCATAGAAGATGGAGACGCCACCGATATAGACCGAATTGAGATAACCTGCCGCCGACATCGTTGCCGCGGCAATCACGCAGCTTACCACCACGGCCGGCCGCCGGCCCAGCGCGTCCGACATCCACGCACAGAAGAACCGCCCGAGGATCGAGATCGCGCCGACCCAGATCACCAGATACGACGCCTCGCGCGGCGGAATCTTCAGCACCAGCACGAACAAGGTGGTCATCCACAGGCTGAGCCCGACCGTACCGGTCTGGCTGATGCCGGTGAGGCAGGACACAATCAGGCTGCGCGGGTACTTGAACAATTCGCGCCATGCGACGGGTTCCGCGGCCACCGCGACCGAGGGCAGTTGGATCGTCGCCGGATCGACCTGCAGCGCCCAGGCGAGCGACTGGCGGGCCTCGACGATGCGTCCCTTGCCGATCAGCCAATGCGGCGACTCTGGCACCCACGCGCGGATCAGCAAGGTCAGCGCCGCCGGCAGCAAGCCAACGACGAACAAGCCGCGCCAGCCGATCGACTGCTCCAGGAAGGCACCGGACAGTGCGCCCAGCAACGTGCCCGCCGGCAGCAGCGCCGTGGTCAGGCCGGTGACCCAGCCGCGCTTGTACGCCGGCACGAATTCCTGCACGATGGCGATATCGACGGTGTAGAGGCCGGTGACGCCCATGCCGACGAAGAAGCGGCAAATGGTGAGGAATAGCCAGCCATACTCCGGGGTGAAGGCCATGGCGCCGGTGGCGATGGAGAAGTTCAGCACGGTGAGGATCATCACCTTGCGCCGGCCGACGCGGTCCGCCATCCAGCCCCAAAAGATCGAGCCGAGCGGTGCCCCGATGCCGGATGACAGCAGGATGGCGCCGGACTCGCCATAGGTCAGGTGCCAACCGCCGACGATGAAGGCGAGGACGAAGCCGATCAGATAGAAATCGAAGAAGTCCAGCATGTCGCCGATCGTCGCGGCTGCGCAAATCTTGTATTGGTTGGCGGTCAGCGATTTCTGCCGCTCGAGATGCTCCAGCATTCGTGGCGTCCCCTGTCGTTGCCAGCGCGTGGCGCGCCGGTTCGTTTGGAGAAGGGTCCGCTGGATAGGTCCGAAACGTCAAGTCTTCATTTCTGCTCAGGCCCGGCCCGGCGAGATGAACTCCCACGGCTGATATTCCTGCGTAATATCCGTCATCACCTCCACCAGCGCGGGCGCGTTCGCCGCCAGCGCCTGGCGCAGCGCACCGCGCAGCCCATCGGCATCGGTGACGCGCCAGGACGGCACGCCGAAACTCTTCGCGTACATCTGGAAATCCGGGTTGCGCAGGCGCGATCCGGAATCGCGGCCCTGGAACAGCCGGTGCTGGTCGCGCAGTACGTTGCCGTAGGACGCGTTATTGAACACCACGGTCACCAGATTGATGCCGTGCTGCACCGCGGTCGCCAGCTCCGAGCTGCCGAACATGAAGCCGCCATCGCCGGCGACGGCAATCACCGGTTTGTCGGGATGCGCCACCTTGACGCCCAGCGCCATTGGGAAGCCCGCACCCAGCGTGCCGGAGAAACCCGACGTGATCAGCGTGCGCGGAGCGTGCAACGGCAAGCCGAACCAGGAGACATAGCCCACCTGCGTCATCTCGTCGCAGAAGATGCCGTCCTCCGGCAGCACGTCGCGGATCGCTTCCAGGAACGACATCTGCGGCTGCACGCTGCGGATGCTCTGCGCGGTCTCTGCCTTGACGCGGGCGATCGCCTCGGCGCGCGCGGCGTCCTCGTGCGGGGCCACCGCCGCGGTCAACGCACGAGCCGCCTCGGCGGCGTCGGCAACGATGCCAATATCGACCTTCAGGCGCCGCATCTCCGCCGGATCGATGTCGATACGGGCGGTCTTCAGGCCGGGCGGCAGCGGGCCCCACCGCAGCGTCGGCACTTCCAGCCGCGTGCCGAAGGCGAGCAATAGGTCGGTCTGTTTCCAAAGCTGGTAGCCGGCGGGAATGGTCACGCCGAGCCGATGCCGGTCATCGACGATGCCGCGGCCGCTGCGGAACGACACCACAGGGGCGCCGATCTTCTCCGCGAGCGCCAGGATCTCCGCCGGAGCATGCAATGCTCCGCCGCCCACCCAGATCATCGGCGCGCGGGCCCCTTCCACCAGCCTCGCCAGCGCGGCGATCTTGTCGGGATCGGGTGTCGGCCTCGGATGCAGCGGCAGCGGATCCTGCGGCGTCACCTCGGCGGCCGCGGAAAACTGGTCCCAGGGCATTTCCAGCGCGACGGGACTGCGGCGGCCCGACAGCATCTCCTGGAACGCGCGCGCGACAAGATAGGGGGCCTGTGAGGGATGTTCGATGCGGTCGGCCCATTTCAGCAGGCTGCGCAACGTGGCGAGTTGGTCCGGCAGTTCGTGCAGCGAACCGCGCAACCGGCCGATCATCGGGCTCGGCACCTGGCCGGTGAGGCACAGGACCGGCGCGTTCAACCCCCAGGCGGTGGCGAGCGCCGCGCCGGTGTTCAGCACGCCCGGTCCCGGCACCACCGCATAGGCCGCCGGCCGCCCCGTGGCGCAGGCATAGCCGAGCGCCATGTAGGCAGTGGTTTGTTCATGCCGTGCGTTGATCAACCGCAGACGGTTGGACGCGCGGGCGAAGGCATCGAACAGGCCATAGACCTGCACGCCGGGCAGACCGAATACGGTGTCGATACCGTGCCGCAACAAGCCGTCGACGATCGCTTCTCCGCCGGTCATGCGTGGCATGGCAATGGTCCCCAGTGTCTCGGTTGCTGGCGACGTTGGCACGGCATTGGCCCAGCGCCAACCGTCATGGCTCCACTCTCGGTGTCAGGCCGCCTGGGTCACGGCCCTATCGTCGTGGCCGGGTTTAAATCAACGCTGATAACGACCAGGTATCCCATCTTATTCACCGCATCTGCTGGTGCAGCGCCGCCGCGCAAGGCGGGCTTGAATGGGCGTGACCGCTCGGCTCAGTCGCCTGCCATGGCGGCATCCAGATCCTCCAATCGCCGGCCGCGTGTTTCGGTGCCGAACCTGCCGGTCAGCGCGGCGCCCACCACCACCGGCAGAGCCAACGCCAGCGCCACCGTCGCCAATCCTGGAACGATCGCGCCCATGGTGATCAACTGCGCCAGGATGCCACCCAGCTTGCTGCTACCGGCCACCATGCCGGTGGCACGTCCGCGCACGGCCGCCGGATAGCTCTCGGCGCTGAACGGCAACAGCACCGCGATCATGCCTCCGGTTCCCACCACCAGCAGCGTCAGCAACACCATCGGCATTTCGCCGCGCAGCGGCACCACGTTGCCAAGCAACGATACCCCCAGCAAACCGGCCAGGGTCACCAAGGACATCACCACCAGCGTCCACTTCGTGCTCCAGTAATAATAGAGGGCGGTGGCCGCCACCGCGATCGGCAGCGCCAGCAGCGCGGCATGCGCCAGCAGCGCATCGGAGGCGCCCACGCCCACCCCCGCGGCACGCAAATCCGCCGGCAGCCACAGCAACAATCCGAAGTTGACCAGCCCCCACGCCACTGCGCACAAGTTCAGCGCCAGGGTCACCATGCCGAACGGTTGACGCAGCAGCATCGCTCCGCTTGCCACCTCGGTCTGCCGGGCCGGCAGCGACGACGGGTTTATGCGGTAGCGTTGCATCACCGCGCGCGCCTCCGCCAGTTCTCCACGCAGCAACAGGAAGCTCGGCGATTCCGGTATGAACCTGCTCAGAGCCATCAGCATCACGCCGGTCGGCAATCCCAGGAACCACATAATGCGCCAACCGAAATGTGGCTCCAGAAGCGCGGCGCAGGTGCTCGACGCGAGGTAACCGCCCACCGAGCCGACCGCGCCCACCAACACCAAACACCAGCCGCGTTGCTTCGCGGGCACCGTCTCGGCAAGCAACGTGTAGGCGATCGGCAGCAGTCCGCCGGCGGAAAGACCCATCAGGAAGCACATCGCCAAATTCCATGCGAAGGTCGGCATGGCACCGCAGATTGAAGTGCCGATGAACATGACTGCCGCGAGCAATATGGCGCCGCGCCGCCCCATGCGGTCGGCCAGCACGCCCCAGACATAGGAGCCGATGCAGGTGCCGGTCAGCGCCAGGAACGGCAGCACCGCAACCGCCTGGCGGGTCATGCCGTATTCGGCGATGGTGCCCGGCACAACGAACCCGAGCGTGGCCGGCTTCATAACGTCGATCACCAGGGCGATGGTGATGGTCACCATCAGGACCCAGTGCACGCGCGTCAGCTTCGGTTCCTGCGTCGCCAGTTCCGGCCAGGCGGGCAGCGAGTTGGACGGCGCCGGCGCGGCGGGCCGTACCAACGCCAGGCCGCACGCGATGATGCCCAGCACGATCAGCGCCATGCCGACCAACATGCCGTTACCCATCGGCATGCCGGCCATGCGGTAGTCCATCGAGGCGGACATTATGAACATCGGCAGGTGCAGGACGACCCCGGCGGTCACCGCGGCGGTGCCGAGCCAGAACGCCCAGGGCGCACTTCGCTTGCCGAGGATGTTTGTCGCCGGCCCCATGACTCCCCCAACTTGTTCTTGTCAGCCGCCTGATAACGCGAATTGTGCGTTGAATGGAATACGAAAGTTCACATTGGGAGCGCTTTTGATCAGTACGTGTTCCGATCGCAGCGGAATTACGAACGGAAAATCATCAATCGATAAAATAACGTTATCACTGCGTTTTCGAACGTCCTTTAAGCGTTACATTTGCTTTTTGCCCGGGCGCGGGCCTTGCGCTGCCGGCGAAATCCAGGGGCAAACTCGCGGCGCTGTCCGCCAGCCCGATCCGCCAACCCGATCCGCCGGGCCGCAGCCGTGGCTTCGATCCGCCAGCTTCAGCGCGGACCGCGCGCTCTGCTCAATCAGCAGGATCGTCACCCGGCCATGGCGATCCGCCGCGGCTCGCTATTCGTATCCTGCTTCGGCCAATGCCTGTGCGGCGCGCTTTCACTTCCTCTTGGTTATGTGGTGGTCTCATCAGCCTCGGCATGGCAATGCGGAGGCGATCAACCGATCGCCATCAGGCTAGCGTTGCCGCCCGCGGCAGCGGTGTTGACGCTGATCGATTGCTCCGCGAGCAGAAATTCAAGCGGATAGCAAGGTGTGCCGTGCGCGGGGGAAGCGGCGTAAACCGGCACAATGGCGCCGTTGCGTTCGGCAAGCTGCGCGTTCAGCCGCAGCAAGTCCGCCGCACCGCCATCGAACAAAGCCACGTCGAAGGACTGCGACCCATCCGCGTTGCCACGTACAATATGTCGTCGTAGCGAGTTCGGCAGGCGATCGAGCGCGGAAAGATCGTCCTCGCAGGAGACCACGGCGCGATTGGCCGTTGCCAGCGCCGCGGCGATCTGTGGCAGCGCTCTGGCCCATGTCGGCGCGACACACAGCACAGCGCCACGCGGCACCATGCAATACGCGTTCTGCTCTCCTAGCGGTCCCGCAAATTCAAGCCGTGCGCCATACGGCGTGGCCGTCGCGGATGCGTCAAAAGCGGCCACGTCGCTCTCCGACACATCGCCCTGCACGCATACCAGGAACTGCCGGAAAGCTTCCGGCACCGCACCGTGCGGTAGCCCGCTGACCGCCGGCCGTCCGGCCAGCAGCCGCCGGAGGTACAGCGGCCCGCCCGCCTTCGGCCCCGTGCCGGAGAGCCCGCGCCCGCCGAACGGCTGTACCCCCACCACAGCTCCAATGATGTTGCGGTTCACGTACATGTTGCCCGCCCGGATTTGCCCTGTCACCCGCGCGATCGTCTCATCCACCCGGCTGTGGATGCCGAAAGTCAGCCCGTAGCCGAGCGCATTCGCCTTGCCGATCATCGCGTCCAGTTCGTGCCGGCGATAGCGCACAACATGCACGACTGGCCCGAACACTTCCCGCCCTAGTACCTGACGGGTCGGGAATCTCGATCAGCGTAGGCGCAACAAATGTTCCCTCGCGGCACTCGCCCGACAGGTCCGCAGAGAATGTTGGATAACCCTGTCGGCGCATCAACTCGATGTGGCGCAGGATCGCGTCCTGCGCGTCGGCTGTGATCACTGGACCGATATCGGTATCCAGCCGGTCCGGCCGCCCGACCCGCAGTTCGCCCATCGCGCCCCGCAGCATCCCCAGCAGACGATCGGCGATCTCATCCTGCACCAGCAGGATGCGCAGCGACGAACAGCGCTGGCCGGCACTTTCGAATCCCGAGGCGATGATGTCGGTCACGGCTTGCTCCGGCAGCGCAGACAAATCCACCACCACCGCGTTCTGTCCTCCGGTTTCCGCGATCAGCGGAATCGGTGCACCGGCTGGATCGAGCCGCCCGGCCAGAGTGCGCTGAATCGACCGCGCCGCTTCGGTGGACCCGGTGAACACCACACCGCATGCCCGGATGTCGGCGACCAGCGCCGCACCGACCGACCCGTCCCCCGGCAGCAGTTGCAGCGCGCCGCGTGGCACCCCCACTTCGTGCAACAGCCGCACGGCGGCGGCCGCGATCAGCGGCGTTTCCTCCGCCGGCTTCGCCAGCACCACGTTACCAGCCGCAAGCGCACCGGCGATCTGCCCGACGAATATCGACAGTGGGAAGTTCCACGGACTGATCGCAACCACCGGACCCAGCGGACTGTGCGTCGCGTTGTCGAAGTCGCGCAGGATCTCGCCGGAGTAGTAGCGCAGGAAATCCACCGACTCGCGCACTTCGCCGATCGCCGCCGCCAGCGTCTTGCCGGCCTCACGCACGATCAGGCCGACCAGTGTCGGCATGCGCGCCTCCAGCAGGTCGGCGGCGCGACGCAACGACGCGGCACGCTCTGCCGGCGGCGTGGCCGCCCAGCTGGGCGCCGCGGCCACCGCGCCCGCGAACGCAGTATCCACCGCCTCCGGTGTCGCCTCGATCACTGAACCGACACGGTCGCACCGATCCGCCGGATTGACGACATCGCGGAGCACACCGCCGACGACGTCACACGCGAGGAGCGGCGCTGCCTGCCAATTCATCTCCACGCTTGCCGCGGCTGCCTCCGCCAGCGACGCCAGACGTTGCTCATCGCTCAGATCGAACCCCGTCGAATTGGCACGGGCCGTGCCAAACAGATTGCGTGGCGCAAGGATTTTCGGATGCGGCATACCAAGCGGTTCGATCGCAGACGCCTCCGCCACGGGATCGGCGATCAGCGAGTCCACCGGCACCTGCCGGTTGGCGATCTTGTTGACGAACGAGGTGTTGGCGCCATTCTCCAACAACCGCCGGACGAGGTACGGCAGCAACGTTTCGTGCGTGCCGACCGGTGCATAGATGCGGCACGGCCGGTTCAGCTTGCCTCCCCCCACCACCTCCTCATAGAGCGGCTCGCCCATGCCATGCAGGCACTGGAATTCGTATTGGCCGGCGCGGAAATCCTCACCGGCAATCACAGAGATCGAAGCCAGCGTCTGCGCATTATGCGTGGCGAATTGCGGGAAGACCGCGTCCGGCGCATCAAGCAGTCTGTGTGCACAAGCGAGATAGCAAACGTCCGTATGCACCTTGCGCGTGAACACCGGAAACCCCTCCAACCCGTCCACCTGCGCCCGTTTGATCTCGCTGTCCCAATACGCGCCCTTTACCAGGCGCACCATCAGCCGGTGCCCACTGCGGCGCGCCAGGTCGATCAGGAAGTCCACCACAAATGGCGTGCGCTTCTGATAGGCCTGCACCACAAAGCCGATGCCGTTCCAGCCATCCAACCCCGACGTGACGCACAGGGGCTCCAGCAGATCGAGCGACAGATCCAGCCGGTCCGCCTCTTCGGCGTCGATGTTGAGGCCGATGTCATAGCTGCGAGCCAGCGTCACCAGCGCGATCAACCGCGGCAACAACTCTGCCATTACCCGTCCACGCTGCGCCCGCGTGTAGCGCGGATGCAGCGCGGACAGCTTCACGGAAATGCCGGGACCTTCGTAAATCCCTCGCTGGTCCGCCGCCTTGCCGATCGCGTGAATAGCCTGCTGGTAATCGTCAAAGTAGCGCGCGGCATCCGTGGCGGTCAGTGCGGCCTCGCCTAACATGTCGTATGAATAGCGGAACCCCTGCTCCTCCAGGCGACGGCTGTTGGCCAAGGCTTCGATGATCGTTTCGCCGAGGACGAATTGCTCGCCCATCAGCCGCATGGCGATGTTCAGGCCGCGCCGGATCAGCGGCTCGCCACCGCGCGCGATCAGCCGGGTCAGCGCCGCGACCAGGCCGGTCTCGCTGGCTGTCGCCGTCAGTCGACCGGTCAGCAGCAATCCCCAGGTGGCGGCATGAACAAACAGCGATTGGCTGCCGCCGAGATGGCTCTGCCAATCAGCTTGGCCGATCTTGTCGCGAATCAGCGCATCGCGGGTCGCCGTGTCAGGAATGCGCAGCAGCGCCTCGGCGAGGCACATCAGCGCGACACCCTCCTGGCTCGACAGCGCGTATTCCTGCAGCAGGTTCTCCACGAGGCCGCGCGTGCCCTTGGCGCGCAAGGTCAGCACCAGATCGCGGGCAAGATCGTGCACCTGCTGCGCGGCCTCCGGCGGCAGCGTGGCCTGCTCGAGCAATGGCGGCAGGCATTCCGGCTCCGGCCGGCGGCAAGCGGCGGTGATCGCCGCACGCAGCTTCGTCTGCGGCTGCACAACCTGGGTCAGAGCGAAAAACGGCGCGGGTGCGATCGCCGCCATACGGCCTCCCGACTGGGCTGGGCGATACGTTCTATCCGCCGCAGGTTCCGGTGCAATACGCCGGCGGCGCGCGTGATGATGACACGCCCCCTGACGCCCCCCGCCCTGCCCGTTGACAAAAGCACTTGCGGCGGCCTCGATTGGCGGTGACGGAAGCAGGGCGGGACAGCACGATGACGACACCGGTCGACGTTCTGATTATCGGCGCGGGCGCATCCGGTGCGGCGATCGCCTGGAGCCTCGCCGAGACGAAGATGCACATCCTTTGCCTGGAGCAAGGCGACTGGATGAAGCCATCGGAATACCCCAGCACAGGACGCGACTGGGAGGCGCGGCATCTGAACGATTTCAATTACAATCCGAACCGGCGGGCCCGCGAGACGGACTATCCGATCAACGGGGACAACTCGCCGATCCAGGTAGCCAATTTCAACGGAGTCGGCGGCGGCACCGTATTGTACGCCGGCCATTTCCCCCGTTTCCATCCATCGGATTTCCGCGTGCGCACGCTGGACGGCGTGGCCGACGACTGGCCGATCGACTACGCGACGCTGGAGCCGTTCTACGATGAGAACGATCGCATCATGGGCGTATCCGGCCTGGTGGGCGATCCGGCCTATCCGCCGCATGAACCGATGATGCCGCCGCTGCCCCTGGGCAAATCCGGCGCGGTGTTGGGGCGTGGGCTGAACAAGCTGGGGTGGCACTGGTGGCCCAGCGACAGCGCGATCGCGTCGGTAGATTACGAAGGGCGGGCGAAGTGCATCAACCTCGCCCACTGCACCGCCGGCTGCGCGCAGGGAGCGAAGGCCAGCACCGACATCACCTATTGGCCCACCGCCATCCGCGCCGGCGTGGAGCTGCGCACGCGCTGCCGGGTGCGGGAGATCACGGTCAATGACCACGGCATGGCCTCCGGGGCCGTGTACTATGACGCCGACGGCAAGGAACACTTCCAGCCGGCCGAAGTGGTCGTGGTTGCCTGCAACGGCATCGGCACGCCGCGCCTGCTGCTGAATTCGGTGTCGGGGAAGTTTCCCAACGGCATTGCGAACAGCAGCGGGCTGGTGGGCAAGAACCTGATGTTCCATCCCTACGCACGGATCTTTGGGCATTTCGAGCAGGAGCTCGATGGCAATCGGGGGCCGGGTAACTGCATCTGGAGCCAGGAGTTTTATGAAACCGACCGCTCGCGAGGGTTCGTGCGCGGCTACACGTTCGAATTCTCCCGCGGCCAGGGCGCCGTGATGGCCGCCGTGCATGGCATGGAAACCGGCCGTATCCCCTGGGGCGAGGCCCACCATCACGCGTATCGCAAACTGTTCCGTCACCGGACCGGGATGGTGGCGATCTGCGAGGACCTGCCGGAAGAGCACAACCGTGTCACGTTGGACCCGGTTCTCAAGGACTCCAACGGCATTCCTGCGCCGAAGATCGATTACACGCTGAGCGAGAACAGCCGCCGCATGCTGGATCATGGCGTGGCACGTGCCACCGATATATTGCGGGCTGCCGGTGCGTACGATGTCGGATTCGAATCGCCGATCGCCGATGGCGGCTGGCACTTGATGGGAACCGCGCGCATGGGCACCGATCCCGCGCGCTCCGTCGTCAACGAATGGGGCCGCGCTCACGACGTGAAGAACCTGTTCGTTGTCGACGGCAGCATCTTCGTCACGTCGGCCGGCGTGAATCCTACACGCACCATCCAGGCACTTGCGCTCTATGTCGCCGACAGCATGAAGCGCCGCCTCGCCACCCTGTTCGATTGAGGCATCCATGACCGAAAATGCGACTTTGTCGGCGGACCAGGTCCGCTCCCTGCGGTGCCTGGCCGAGATAATGATCCCGGCGAGCGCCGCCTACAACGTGCCCTCCGCCGGGGACGATACGATCTTTGCCGACATCCTCCGCAGTTTCGGCGGCGATGCGGGACACGTGCGGACGGTGATGCAGGACATGGATGGGCTGGCGGGCGGCGCGTTCGCCGATCTGGATTCGGCGCGGCGGGAGGCAGTGGCGGACCGGTTGCGGGAGACTGGTGGGCTGGCATTGAAGATGCTTACGCGTATCATCCTGCAATGCTACTATCGGGACGATCGGGTGATGCGATCGCTGGATATGGAGGTGCGGCCCCCGTTCCCCATAGGCTTCGAACTCGAGCAAGGCGACTGGTCGCTGCTGGACCCGGTGCGCGTACGGCCAAAGCTTTATCGGGAGGTGAGCTGAAGGCCACGCGTCAGGCCGGACGCCGACCCCAACCGTCATGTCCCTCTGTCACTGCGAGGAGCGTAGCGACGAAGCAATCTCCTGCGAGGAGCGCACGACCATCCGAGCGCGTCTCGCGGGAGATTGCTTCGTCGCTACGCTCCTCGCAATGACGATTGGTCGCTATGCTTCGCGCAACGACAGCAAGCGAACTCAATTCAGAAAGATCTTGCCCGGATTCAAAATCCCCCGCGGGTCCAGCGCCTGCTTCACCGACCGCATCACCGCCAGCGCCTCGACCCCGTGTTCCTGAGCCAGGAACTCGCGCTTACCGATACCCACGCCATGCTCGCCGCTGCACGATCCGCCCAAGGCCAAAGCGCGCGCCACGATCTTCTTGTCCAACTCCCAGGCGCGCGCCAGCCCGTCCGGCTCCGGCGGCACCAGGATCACCGTGTGGAAGTTGCCATCACCGACATGGCCAACGATCGGTGCGGTCAGGCCGGACGCCGCGATGTCCTCCTTCGCGCCCAGGATCGCTTCGTCCAGGCGCGAAATCGGCACGATGGCGTCGGTGGCGATACCCTGGTGGCCCGGCTTCAGCGCCAGGCACGCCCAATACGCATCGTGCCGCGCCTGCCATAGCTTGCCACGCTCGGCGGAATCGGTCGCCCAACGGAAGCCATGACCATTGCAGCCGACGGCGATCTCCTCCGCGTGCTGCGCTTGCTCCGCCACCGCCGCCGGCGTGCCATGGAATTCGAAGAACAACGTCGGCTGCTCTTCCAGGCCCGCCAGCTTGGAATAAGCGACGCAGGCGCGCATCTGCACGTCGTCCAACAATTCCATCCGCGCCACCGGAATGCCGGTCTGCAGGATCGCGATCACCGTTTCCACTGCGTCACGCAGGGTGGAGAATTGGCAGGTGGCTGACGACATCGCCTCGGGAATCCCGTGCAGGCGCAACTGGATTTCCGTGATGATGCCCAGCGTGCCCTCGGAGCCGATGAACAGTCGGGTCAGGTCGTAGCCGGCGGCGGACTTGCGGACACGGCCGCCGGTGTTGATGACCCGCCCGTCAGCCAGCGCAACCGTCAGGCCCAGCACGTTCTCGCGGATGGTGCCATAGCGCACCGCGTTGGTGCCGGAGGCGCGCGTCGCGCACATGCCCCCAATGGTGCAGGCCGACGTGCCGGGATCGACGGGAAAGAACAGCCCCAGGTCGCGCAGATAGGTGTTGAGTTGCTCGCGAGTCACGCCGGCTTCGATGCGGCAGTCCATGTCCGGCTGGCTCACGTCGATGATGCGCGTCATGTGCGACAGGTCGAGCGTGATGCCGCCTCGCACCGGTGTCACATGGCCCTCGAGCGAGGTACCCGCCCCCCAGGCCACAACCGGCACATGCGCCGCATGACACAGCGCCAGCATATGTGCCGCTTCCTCCGACGTTTCGACGAACGCCACCGCATCCGGCAACACCGGCGGCTGGGTGTCCTGGCCATGCGCGTGGTGCTCGCGCAGGCCGGTGTTGGTGGTGATCCGCTCGGCCAGGAAGGCACGGGCGCCTTCGATGACGGTATCGACGGATGCAGGCATCGCTATCCTCAACTTGTGCTGGCTTGCAGCTTTGAACCGGCCGCCGCAGGCTGGCAAGGGCGGCGGCGGATAGGGGCGAGTCGCGGCGAGCCAGCTTCCAACCAATGAGCCGCTCCCCTGTGGAGCAAAGCCGCAATGTGTCGACACAACCGTTTCGTCTGGATCATAGAATCCGATCCCGGCCTTATGCACCTGCTGCACCGGCTTCGCGGTTTGCGACTGCCGCAATGGCGGCTGGTCTCCGGATGCCTGTACCAGACGGTGTGGAACGTCCTGACCGATCGGGCTCGCGGCACGGGGATCAAGGACTACGACCTGATCTATTTCGATGCCGGCGATCCGTCGTGGGAAGCCGAGGACGCCGTCATCCGCCAGGTCGCCGCCGCCACCGCGGACTGCGTCGGCCCCGTTGAAACGCGCAACCAGGCGCGCGTGCATCTGTGGTTCCCACAGCGGTTCCGCTGCGCTTATCCGCGGCTCGCCTCGGCCGATGATTCCCTGGCGTTCTATGCATCCGTCGTGCATGCAGTCGGCGTGCGGCTGGAGGATGACGGCCGGCTCAATGTCATCGCGCCATTTGGACTGGACGACATCTTCGCCATGGTGATCCGGCCCAACTATGCGCTGGAAAACGCGGCATCGCACGCGGCCAAGGCACAGCGGGCAAAAGCGATATGGTCGGAAGTCGTCGTGCTGCCGTGGCAAGCGCACCCACCCCGCGGTGACTTGCGGCGCGGATTGCCGCCGCCTCTGGCGCCAGCCTGATAATCCTGCGACGCTGGAGGCATCGCCCGCGCACCGCATGAGGGAGCGCATGACCCCAACGATCAATGCCGACCGCCTGTGGCTGTCCATCATGGAGATGGCGGAGATTGGCGCGACACCGGAAGGCGGCAGTTGCCGCCTCGCATTGTCGGCGGAGGACGAAGCCGCACGCCGCCTGCTGCTGGGCTGGTGCCGCCCGCTGGGGCTGCATCTGGAGCAGGATGCGATCGGGAACATGTTCCTGCGGCGTGAGGGTAACGAGCCGGCGGCGCGGGCGGTCGCCTTCGGCAGCCATCTGGATACCGTGCCGACCGGGGGACGTTTCGATGGTGTGTTCGGTGTGCTGGCCGGGCTGGAAGTGATGCGGGCGCTGCAAGACGCCGGTCATCGCTCCCGTGCGCCACTGGAATTGGTGAATTGGACCAACGAGGAGGGTAGCCGTTTCGCTCCAGCCATGATGGGGAGCCGTGTGTTCGCCAGCGACATGATGCTGGAGCATGCGCTCGCCATCGCTGATGATGCCGGCGTGACGGTGGCGCAGGCGCTACGGGATTGCGGGCAGGCTGGGCCGCTCGCGCCGTCTCCGCGCGGCTGGGCCTCCTGGCTGGAGGCGCATATCGAGCAAGGCTCGGTGCTGGAGGCGGAAGGTGCCGATATCGGCATCGTCACCGGCACAGTGCAGGCGCGTTATTCCCAGCTGACCATAACGGGCGAGCCGAGCCATGTCGGTCCCACCACCATGGACCGGCGCCACGACAGCCTGGCCGCAGCGGCGGAGATCATCCTGGCGGTGGAACGCATTGCGCTGGAGGCCGAGCCGCGCGGGCGTGCCTCGGCCAGCTGGATCACGAACTACCCGAACGCGCGGGGCAACGTCGCCAATATCACTCGGCTGCATTGCGACGTACGGGATGAGGACGCCGCGCGGGCGGCGGCCATGGAGCAGGCGCTGCGCGCCGCAGTTGGTGAAATCGCGGCGCGACGCGGAGTCCGGGTGGACATCGATCCCTATGCGACGTTCGGGCCGGTGGCGTTCGACGCGGCGCTTGGCGGCCTGCTGCGCGAGATGGCCTCGGCACGGCAGCTTGCGACCGCTGACATGATTGCGGCGGCAGGCCATGACTCGGTGCTGATCGCCCCCCTCTGCCCCAGCGCGATGCTGTTCGTGCCGAGCGTGGCCGGTATCACCCACAACCCGCGCGAATATTCGACGCGCGAGCAAGTGGCGAGGGGGGCGCAGGTGCTGCTGGACGCGGTGGTGGCGCTGGCGGGATAGCGCCTCCCTCATCGACCGAGGCAGCCGCACTTGTCGATGGGCACGGCAGGATTCTCATGCGAAACGAGACCTTGGCGTGACGGCACCGGTGGCACAAACCGCAGCGGCAGGACCGCGATGTCGCGAATGCGGGACATGGCTCAGGCGGCCGCGCGCCGCGGCGGTGCTTCCAACCCGACGCCACGAAGATGCCCGAAGAGGTCCTCGAGTTTCGTCCGGTCGGCTTCCGGCAGCGGCGGCTTGAGCAGGGAATCGATGTTGGTGCGCAGGTGACCGGGATCGCCGGTGCCGAACAGTACCACGTCCACGCCCGGCTCGTGACGCACGAAGCGATAGGCGGCGTCGGTGAGGGTGGTGGCACCGCCGGGATGCACCAGAAATCCCAGCGGATCGTCGGTTTCCGCCAGCCAGGCAGGAAGCTGGCCGGCTGCGGCGAGCTGCTTGACCGTTGCCGCGAGCTGGGAGGGACGCGCGAAAATCTGGCGGACCGCGAACATCATCAGCGTGCCGACGCCGTGGGCGCGGGTGTGCGGAAATACCTGAGCGCGCGCCGGCTGGTGCATCAAATGGAAGGCGAACATTGCGGTGTCCCAGATGCCGTCCTGCGCCGCGCGGTTCAGCATGGTATGCTCGGGATCGTTGGGCGAGGTTTCCGTAATGCCGAGGAAGCGGAACTTGCCGCGTGCTTTCTCGCGCAGCAGCGCCGGGGCAATCGCGTCGCGCACGTGGTCGTATTGCGTGGGATGCACGGCGTGAAGCTGGAACACATCCACGTAGTCGGTGCCGAGGCGGCGCAGCGAGCCATCAAGGCTGGCAAGCACCTTATCCAGGTGGAACTGCTTTTCTCCCGCGGCTTTCGAGGCCTTGGTGCAGACCACCACCGAAGCACGCGGCACGCCTTGCAGCGCCCTGCCGACCAGTTCTTCCGTCCCGTACACGGCAGCCGTATCGAGCAGGTTCACGCCCAGATCGAATGCGAGGCGAATCAATGCCACCGCATCGTCCTCCGACTTGCCAGTACCGAGGCCGAGCTTGCTGAAGCCTCCGCAGCCGAGACCGGCCACGCTCACATTCAACCCCGTCCTGCCAAGCGTGGTATATTGCATGATTTGCTCCTTCCCGTAGGGAGCAGCGTAACAAGGAGCGCGGCATGAGGCGACCCTGTCTGATCATTGGTCATCGCGGTGCGCGCGGGCTGTATCCGGAGAACACGCTGGCCGGCTTCGCCGGAGCGTTGGCATTGGGGGTGGACGCGCTTGAGCTGGACGTAGTGTTGACTGCCGATGGCGTGGTCGTGGTGTCGCATGACCCGGCGCTGAACCCGAACCTGACGCGCGATGCCTCCGGGGCATGGCTGGACGAGGCGGGGCCGCTAATCCGCGCGATGCGGGCGGTTGAACTGGCGTCGTACGATGTAGGCCGGCTGCGTCCCGGCACGGCGTATTCCGCGCTGTTTCCCGAACAATCGCCTTGCGAAGGGGAGCACATACCGATGCTGGCGCATGTGTTGCTGGTCGATAATGATGTGAATTTCGTTATCGAGCTGAAGACGTTTCCTGACCGGCCTGGGGTTGCGGCGAGCGGGCCGGAGTTGGCCGAGGCAACTGTGGCTGTGGCGGATGCCGCCGGTGCGACCATGCGCATCACCGTTGAGGGCTTTGACTGGCGGGGACCGCGCCATCTGCGCCGAACCCGGCCTGACGTGCGTCTCGCATGGCTTACGCGGGGGGAGACGCTACGCAACGCAGCGGTGTGGTGGGGCGGCCCACACCCGGCCGATTTCGGCGGTTCGGTCCCACGTGCCGTCGCGGCCGAGGGCGGCCCCGTGTGGGCACCGGACTACAGCGACCTGACGCAGGACCACGTGGATGAGGCGCACCTGCTTGGACTTTTGGTGATTCCGTGGACGGTGAATGCAGCCGACGACATGACCAGGCTGATCGGCTGGGGTGTAGACGGTTTGGTCACCGACCGTCCTGACCGAGCACGGCAGGTGCTCACCGCGGCGAGGCCCGTGTGAACCGCAGCCAAAACTCACGCTATGCTGGAACCGGGCCGCGGCACGGGCGGGCGGGTCAGCGGAATGATGTTGCGCTCCCCTTGCGCAGGCGCTCCGCCTGTCGCCTGATGCCGCGGTAAGCAGCCCGAGGGGACGGAGAGAAACATGCCCGAGGAAACCAGCCATCTGCATGAACCCGGCGGCGACTACCAGTGCCTGCACGAGTTCATCCCTGCCGCCCGGGCAAAACTGTCTGATCATGTCTGGGGCTACCTGGTCGGTGCCGCCGAGAGCGAGACCACCATGCGCCGCAACCGCCTGGCACTCGATTCAATCGCGCTGCGGCCGCGCGTCTGCCGGGACGTGTCGCAGATCGACACCTCCACGACGCTGTTCGGCCGCAAGTGGCGCATTCCGGTCGCACTGGCGCCGGTGGGCTCGCTGGAATCCTTCCATCCCGGCGGGGCGGCCACCGCCGGACGCGCGGCGTCCGAGTTCGGTATTCCGATCATTGTCAGCTCGGTGACCAAGCCGGGGCTGGAAGAAACCGCCGCGGCCGCGATGGGGCCAAAAATCTTCCAGCTCTATGTGCGCGGCGACAACGCCTGGATGGATGACGTGGCGAAGCGTGCGGTGGCCGCGGGATACGATGCGTTTGCCATCACGGTGGACACCGCCGCTTACTCGCGGCGCGAACGGGACATCACCGGCCGCTTCGTCAAGCCATGGCGCACCGCGGCCACTGGCCACGCGTTCCAGGCCGGCTTCACCTGGGATAACGTCAAGTATTTCAAGGACCGTCACAGCATCCCGCTGATCCTGAAAGGCATCGCCACCGCCGAGGACGCGGCGCTGGCCTGCGAACACGGGGTAGACTGCGTCTATGTGTCGAACCATGGCGGGCGGCAGCTCGACCACGGGCGTGGATCGATGGATGTGCTGCCGGAGGTGCTGGCAGCGGTGCGCGGCCGAGCCAAGGTGATGATCGACGGCAGCTTCTGTCGCGGGACCGATATTGTGAAGGCGATCGCGCTTGGGGCGGATGCGGTGGCGATGGGGCGGATGTATTGCTACGCGCTTGCGGCAGCAGGTGACGTAGGCGTTGTCACGATGCTGACGCTGCTGGAGCACGAGATCGGCGTAGCGCTGGCGCTGGCCGGAGCGCGCAGCCTGGCGGAGCTGAACCCCCGGTTCCTGCACATGGGCGCCCCGCCTGTGTTCGCACCGCATGTGCACAGCGCTTTCCCGCTGCTGTTCGCCACGCCGGAGCATGCCGGGTAGAATTTGCCGGGCGGCACGAACGAACCTCTGCTCTGTGCCGCAGGCGGTCGCATCCGCGGAACAGATTGCTTTGCTGTGCTCGCAATGCCACGGCGAGCCCGAAGTCATGGGACAAATGGCCGTCACTGGCACGGTGCTTGCTGAATAGCTGCCGCACGGCTTTCAGAGGAGCCCGCCAATGTCGATCAGCGCCATCGCCTCCGCTTGGTCATGCTTGAACGGCACCGATCCGTCGGCCGCGACCAGCACATCGCAGACCGCCACCTCCGTCTTCCAGGCCAACCTGATGCAGTGGGAGCAGAATGGCGGGTCCACTTCGCAAGCCACGACAACATCAACCCAGACGCAGCCCGACCAGCAACAGGGCGCGGATGGAGTGCACCACCATCACCATCACCACGGAGTGCAGACAGACGGCGGGGCGTCAGGGAGTGGTGGCTCGATCGGTTCCACACTGTCCAGCCTGGTGGGTGACATCGCCGGCTCGCTGCAGAACGGCGGATCCGGGAGCAGTGGGTCGAGCGGCGGCAGCACCTCGCTGCAGTCCGATGCCAATGCGCTGGTGGCGGAGATAGCGGGCGCGACGCAAGGCACCGGCGCCACTGCCGCGATCACGACCGGCTCTGGGGGGTCGATCCAGACAGTGGCCAACACGCTGGCTTCAGATATTGCCCAGGCTATGCAGGCCTATTCCGCCAACCCGGTAGCCAACGCCGCAACCACCGGGACGACTCTCATCTCGCTGTAATGTCGGGAGGGTTGCTGACAGAGCCGTGATTGGCGCGCCCAGGCCGGGTGCGCCAATGTCACGCCCGGACACAATTCGGATACCGTATGCTGGCATGACCCTGCCGATGACCAGTACCCGCTCGCAGTTCTTGCGTCGCTCGATCGGCACGGTTGCGCTTGGCACCGCGCTGCTTGGTTTCTGTGCCACCGCCACACCGGCCGCGGCCCGCATCTGGTTCGGCATCGGACTGCCACCGCTGTACGTCGGGCCGCCTGTCTATTACCCGCCACCACCTGCGTACTACCCGCCGCCTGCGTACTACCCGCCGCCGGCCTACTATCCACCGCCGGTGGCGTACAGTGCGCCGCCTCCGCAGGGGGCGCCAATCCCCGCTGGCCAGTCCTGCTATGCCGGCGCCTATGTCTGCCCGATGGATCACCCCGTTGCGTCTGGTGCCAACTGCTGGTGCTCGGGCGGCGGTGGCTCCCGATTCTGGGGGCATGCGAGCTGACAGAGGCAGCGCCATCTGCTGACAAGATTACCGCGCCGCCGCCCCCGGCTTCGGCCATTGAGGATTATGCGCTGATCGGCGACTGCCACACGGCGGCGCTGGTCAGCCGCGGCGGTGCGATCGACTGGCTCTGCTGGCCGCGCTTCGACAGCCCGGCCGCGTTCGCCGCCCTGCTCGGTACGACGGCCAACGGGAGTTGGGGTATCGCGCCGGTGACCGAGAACGCCCGTGTCTCGCGCCGCTATCGTCCCGGGACGCTGATCCTGGAAACCGAGTTCCACACCGACACGGGCACCGTGGCACTGATCGACTTCATGGTGCCCGGCCGCAACTCCGTGGTGCGCATCGTGGAGGGGCAGACGGGCAACGTCCGCATGCAGCTCGGCATAGCGCTACGGTTCGACTACGGCTCGGCGGTGCCGTGGGTGACGCGGCTGAGCCATCGGCACGGCTTTCGCGCCATTGCTGGACCAGACCAGGTACAGCTGCACAGCGACGTGCCGTTGCGGCCGCACGATCTGACCCACACTGCTACCTTCGACGTCGCGGCCGGTGAACGAGCGAGCTTCGTCCTGACGCACGGCGCCTCTTACCTCCCGCACCCACACGTGCCCGAGGCCGACGTGGCGCTGACCGAGACCGAGGCGTTCTGGACGGAATGGTCCGGCCGCTGCACCTATCACGGGACCTGGCGGGAGCCGGTGCTGCGCTCGCTGATCACGCTGAAGGCGTTGAGCTATGCGCCTACCGGTGGAATCGTCGCCGCGCCCACCACGTCCCTACCCGAGCAGTGGGGTGGCCCGCGGAACTGGGACTACCGATTCTGCTGGCTGCGCGACGCCACTTTCACCCTGATGGCGCTGATGCACGCCGGCTACCATGACGAGGCGCGCGCCTGGGGTGCATGGTTGCGCCGCAGCGTCGCCGGTACACCAGCGCAGGTGCAGACGCTATACGGGCTGGCTGGCGAGCGTTGGATCATGGAGTGGGAAGTGCCCTGGCTAGGCGGCTATCAGGGCGCGCTGCCGGTGCGTGTGGGAAATGCCGCCAGCACGCAGGTGCAGCTCGACGTGTATGGCGAATTGATTGATGCGGTATACCAGGAGGTGCACGGCGGGCTGGTAAAGCCGGGTGGGGGTTGGGATGTTATTACTGCGTTGATCGGCCACATGGCGGAGATCTGGCAGGAGCCGGATGAGAGCATCTGGGAAGTGCGCGGCGCTGCCCAGCACTTCACCTTCTCCAAGGCGATGGCCTGGGTAGCGGTGGATCGCGCGGTTCGCACGGCGGAGGAGTTCGGGCTCGACGGTCCGCTCGACGAGTGGCGGGCGTTGCGTATGCGCATTCACGACACCGTATGCCGCGAGGGCTTCAACCCCACGAAGGGCGCGTTCGTGCAGTATTACGGCGCGGACGAGCTTGACGCCAGCCTGCTGCTGCTTCCTCTGGTGGGCTTCCTGCCCGCCGACGACCCCCGCATGCGCGGCACGATCGAGGCGATCGGCCGCGAGCTGATGGTCGAGGGCCTGGTGCAACGCTATCGCACGGAGGCGGGTGCGGACGGCCTGCCACCCGGCGAGGGTTTGTTCCTGGCCTGCAGCTTCTGGTACGTCGACTGTCTGGTGCTGCTGGGCCGCCACCGCGATGCGCGAGCGCTGTTCGCGAAACTGCTGCTAATTTGTAACGATGTCGGGCTGCTGGCAGAGGAATACGATCCGGTGCGACGGCGTCAACTGGGCAATTTCCCGCAGGCCTTCTCTCATCTGGCGCTGATCAACACGGCGCTAAATCTGGAGAATGCGCACGGTCCAGCGCATCGACGCAGCAGGCAGGGGCGCGAACACGGCGGCCACCGTGCTGCAGGTGCTTCGGGCGATTGACCGCACAGTCTCGCATGATTCATTTCACGAGGAAGCGCAGGTGGCCTGTCGCTCATTTTTTGAGATGGGCACGTCTGCAAATGCACCGAGAGCAGGTCATGGCTTGAATCGTGCTCGTTTGAGGTTATCAAATCAACTAATCGGCGAACTGCGAGACACTATCGACTGGGCCAGACGGTCTTGAAAACTGCCTTCGAACTGCGGTTACCGAGGACAACCTGGTCCGCGAGGGACGTTCAGGCAATTGCGGTGCACGGTAGATCGGGCAGGATGGGCCGATAGCAACGCAGCACCATCCAACCGGTGGTTGGGGAAACGGAGAAGCGAAAATGGAGCTGATTGTCCGCAGCGCCCGCCTGTCCAGTGCGCCGGAGGGACCGCTCGTCGATATCGGCGTGGAAGGGGGACAAATCGTCGCGGTCGAGCCGCACCTGGCGGCCGACGCCGCGGAGTTCGATGCGGAGGGTTGTCTCGTCTGCCCGGGTTTCGTCGAGACTCACATCCACCTGGACAAGTCTTGCATCATTGACCGGTGCGGGCCCGAGCAGGGACGGCAGGCCAACGCGGTGCCACGGGTCGCGGCGCTGAAGCCCAGCTTTACCGTCGAAGACGTCTATGAGCGCGCGTCGCGCACGCTGGAGAAGTGCATCAAGCACGGCGCGACCCGCATGCGCACTCATCTGGAGCTGGATGCCGGCGTGGAAATGCGTAGTTTCGAGGCCATCGAGGCAGTGCGTCGCGACTATGCCTGGGCCATCGATATCGATGTATGCGTCTTCCCCCAGGAAGGGCTGAGCAACAATCCTCGGGCAGACCAACTGCTGGTCGAGGCGCTGAGGCGCGGCGCGAAGGTCGTCGGTGCCGCGCCGAACTACGATCCTGACCATGCGGCGCAGATCAGGCGGATCTTTGCGTTGGCCCAGGAGTTCAACGTGGATATCGACATGCACCTCGATTCCGGCAACTCGCCGGATGAGATGGATATCCACCTTGTCTGCGACCTGACGGAGCAATACAAGCTCGGCGGGAGGGTCGCGATCGGGCACGGCTGCAAATACTCAACGCTGCCGCCCGACCGATTGGCGATTCTCGCGAGGCGTATTGCTGATGCCGGCGTGGCGGTGACCGCGCTGCCGGCCACCGATTTGTTCATGATGGGGCGCGATCAGGACTACAGTGTCAGACGCGGCGTTGCGGACGTGAACGCACTGGTGGAGCACGGGGTGAATTGTTCCATTTCCACCAACAACGTGCTGAACCCTTTTACGCCGTTAGGCGATTGCTCGCTGCTGCGCATGGCAAATTTGCAGGCCAACGTGTGTCAGATCGGACAGTCGCAGCGACTGCGCGAGTGCTTTGAGATGCTGACGGAGCGGTCCGCGAGGCTGATGAACCTGGCGGATTACGGGATTCGCCCCGGCAATCCCGCCGACATTGTGGTCGTGGACGCCCAGACGCCCGAGCAAGCGGTCGCGGAAATCTGTCCGCCGCTCGCGGTGTTCAAGCGGGGTCGACGCACAGTCACACGCCGGCGGGTTGAATTGCACGCACCGTGGTAAGGAGCGTTTCGAGGGGTGCGGATCGCCGTCAAGAAACTATAAAGCTGTTTGGATAGACCGTGGCCTCGCTGCCATCCGTGCCCTCGCACCACGCATAGTAGGTGCCGGCGACCGAGGGAGCGTTGACGTACGCCCCCCACAGATTCGTGTTGACGAAGTTTCCCGCGGTCCAACTGGTGGGCGGCACCGTCGCCGACGTGGAAAACCCGAATTGTACCGGTGCGGTGCCAGGTGTGACCTGAGCGTTGACCCCGATGGCGCTGGCGCCGTGAGTATAGCTTCCCGAGGGAACCATGTTCCAGGTGATCGACGTCACCGAACCGCTCGCCGCGGTCGTGCTTGCCGTTGCGACGGCCGAGGCCGGGCCGGTTCCGTCGGCATTTACCGCAAGGACTTGAAAGTCATAGCTCGTCGCTGCCGACAAGCCCGTCATCGTTAAGGATGCCGTAGTCAGGTCCGTTGCCGCGGCCGACCACGATGTCGTGCCCGAAACGCGATATTGGACGGTGTAGCTGTTGACGGCACCGCCGGAAACCGGCTGCGACCATGCGAGAGATATGGCGCTGATTGTCGGATTGCTGGTCGTGAGGCCCGTGACCTGCCCTGGCGCACTGACTGTCCCGGTGGTGGCCACGGTGACAATTGCCGATGTAGTGCCCGACCCGGCGCTGCTGACCGCGAATACGGTGAAATCGTAGCTGGTGGCTGCGAGCAGACCGGCGACGGTGGACGCCGAGGTGCTGACGGGCGCAGCCTGCGACCAAGCCGTTGTTCCGCTGATTCGATATTGGACAGTGTAGCTGGCTGGCGATGGCGACAACGGCGTCCAGGATAGCGCGACGCTGCTCACGGTCACCAAACCGGCAGAGACGCCGCTGACCTGCCCGGGAACGGCCGGAGATGACGTGGCGCCGCTGATCCAGGCATAGACGAGGGTTCCACCCGAATATGTTGCGCATGAGACAGTCGCCGTCTGGCCGGGCGGCACGATGGCGTTCCCGGATGACGTTGTGATGCCGCTTCCCAATGTGATATTGCCATCGCTGACATTGAGCAGGGTGCAAGAAAAGCCACTTCCCATCGCAGTGGGGGCCGGGGTGAGCGTTAGGGTTTGGCTGCAGATCAGCATGTGCCCATTGTGCGCCGTGGCGCTTAATGTCGTATTCGTGGTCAGCTCGAGCGTAGGCATTTGGTAGCTGACGAGCTTTGCATTCAGCCAGGCCCACATCGCCGCCAGGGTTTGGCGTGTCATTACATTGCTGTTTTGCGCCACAAGAAACGTGTCCGCATCGGAAGCAGCATCGGCCGCCTGAGCTTCATCAATGGTCTGCCCATCGACAAGATTGGCGTACGTGATTGTATGATCCGTTCCAGCTTGACTGATGGCGACCAAATCACCCGCCGAGATCGTGGCTACCGTCGGCAGTGCCGTAATGCTATATCCTGACGTGCCGTTCGCAACGGTGGCGGAAATGGTGCCGTTCTCGTCGATCGCAATGTTCGAACCTGGTGAGAACAGCCCGCGCAGGAGCGGCAAAGGCAACAGTTTCGGACTGCCAGCGCTGTTCACGACGGCCTGATCCGTCAGCGACAGCGCCCCCTCCGATGGAAACCCCGCATGGTCAGTCCCATTGGCAGCCAGGGTCGTGGAGTTCAGAAGCAAACCAGTTCCAACGGTGACTGGCTCCGGGCCGCCCGGACCGAGGCTCGTGCGCCCGAACAAGCTTCCGGTAGCGATCATGATTGCCGGTTGTGTCGTGGCGAGCAGCGAACCGACATCCACAGAGCACGCAGAGCCGCCCTGGCTGATCGGAAGCTGGTCGGCTGCGGTAACCTGCGAGGTAGCCGGGAGTTGGGAAATTGTCGGCATACATGCTCCGGATAGGTGGTGTGGCCTGCATGGAAAAATCAGGACAGCACTTGGGACCCCCCAGAGACTGAAATCCAATGGACACCGTCACTGAAGACTTCCATGCCGGTACCGGCGCCTGCTGCCTCGGTCGGCTTGCGGCCGTTTGTCGCAAAAGCTTTCGCGCCGGCAACCGAGGAGGAGGGGAGTGCCGCGACGGTATAAGACGGAAGCACGGGGGGGCCGGTGAAGCGCGGGCTTACTGAGTTCGTCCTGAAGACCTCGTGCCAGGAAGAGCTGCCATCGGAAATGATCTGGTATCGGTCGTTTTGACGGAGCGTGATAGGACCATTGTCGATGGCATCGGTGCCGGAGGGGTTGATCGAGACGGTGCCCGTACCCGTAGCCGAGAACGTGTAGCCGGTTCCAGCGGCAACCGTGACAGCGGCAGGAAGAGTAATCGTGTAAGTGCCGGTTCCTGCGAGGAAGACGATATTGCCTGCGTCGTAGCTCGGCAAGGTGGTATTGCTCGTGCAGACGTTCTCAAAGCCGACGCTGATTCCCTTACCGATAACGTATGATAGAGTGCCCTGGTACCAGCGGAGCACGTTGAAAGAGCTGTCAAACCCCAACCGGTAGGTGACCGTCGGCTCGAAGGCGATGAGATGGCCGGCTGCCATGCGTATCGCCGCTGCCCCGGTCATTTGCGTGGCGTTCGTTGTATCCACCGCGGAGGTCGAAAAGGGTATATTTATCGACAGCACGGTGTAGGCGTGGCCCGTGTTACCCGCGACCAGATAAATACCTATGACGGTCGATATCTCCATGGGGGCGCCGGAGAGATTATTCTGCCCGACCACGAGGGACTGAATTTGGCGATTATGACCGTCGTCGGGACCATTCCCGAACCAGTCCATCTCGCAGGTTATTCCGGAATTTGTTATGCTCGAGAGCTGCGCGGTGGTATCGCGATATTCGAGGCATCCCGACCAGAGCTGCGGCTGGGGTAACGCCGTTCCGCTCGAGTTCGTTCCCACCGACTGGCGTATGGTTTGCACGTATCGACCCACGTGCTGCGCCGGCGCGCTGGACGATCCGGTTTGTATACCGCACCAAATCAGACGATCGAGTCCGTTCCAAATGTAGTTGTTCGGACTATTGTAAATGATGGTGTCCGTGCGCGCGTTGGCAGAGACCACGCCGGTTGTCGGACCGCCTGTATGATTAACCACGTAGGCGGCACGGAATGCAGCGAAGTCCGTGGGCTGGGAGGAGCCTTGCGAAACCTCCGCGCTTTGTGCGTTGTTACCAACGACCAGTCCGGGCAACGTCAGGCTCGCCGCCCCAGCCCCGTTCGGAATAGCGTCAGCCAGGGATGTTCCGTTCGACAGCGTCGTCCCATCAACGATCCACTTGACAAATTTCGTGAGTGGAATTCCCCACGCACTGGGATTTTGCAGGCTCGTTACACCATTCGGTACGTGGATGATCGACCCTGCCGGCGCGGCCTGGTATGCGGCCGCAAATGCTGCGGTGTCATCCGTAACCCCATTGAGTTGGGCATTGTAAGGGGGTGATTTGACGTTGATGACTCCGGTTATGCTGCCGGGGCTCGAGTCGAACGTACTGTTTGGTTGCAGCGTTTAGCGAGCTCGTCGGCGCACTCGCCAGCGTCAGCGGTCCGACCAAGGTCCCGCCGCTCAGCGGCAGCGTGGTCGCAACCTGACCGTCAACGTATTGCTTTGGGGCGGCCTGCATTGCCGCGGTAGGGTTGGCAGGGAGTGCGAGAGGTCCGGTTAGTGTACCACCGGAAAGCGGGACGGCGGTGGCGAGCTGCGTGTCAACATAGTGCTTTGTCGCGGCCTGCGTCGAGGAAGTCGGATCCGCGGCTAGCGATAGCATCCCCGTCAAAGTGCCGCCGGCGATCGGCAGCGCCGTAGCGACTTGCGTATCCGTGTAGCCTTTTGTCGCCGCCTGCAGTGACGACACCGGACTCGCTGCCAAAATCAGGGGTCCTGTCAAGGTGTCTCCGGATCGGAATACCCTCGTATCTACATACTCTTTGGTGGCAGCCTGCAGAGCCGTGGTTGGGTCCGCTGCAAGTGTCAGCGATCCGGACAGGGTCCCCCCCGCCTTCGGCAGCAGACTTCCAGCCTGGGCATCGACGTAATTTTTGGTAGAAGCCTGGGAAGAAACGGTGGGGTCGCTGGCAAGGGTCAACGGACCCGAGAGGGTTCCACCCGATTTTGGTAGTGCGGTTGCAACCTGGGTGTCGACGTAACCCTTTGTGACAGCCTGCATCGATGCGGTAGGATTGGCCGCCAGCGTTAACGTACCCGCCATCGTGCCACCGGCGAGCAGCAAGGTGCCCGCAGCGAAGTCGGCTAGCTTTTCGCTTGTCGTAGCTCCCGTCGGGGTAACGAGGAGCTGGGACCCGTCTACGTTGGCGATTTCCGGCAGTCCGTTCAGGAATTGGTTGTAAGGAACGGCGGTGTTGGTTCCACTTTGACTGAGCGGCACAAGGTCGCCGGGAGATGGGACGGTTCCAGCGGGGAGTGCGCTGACCAGATACGGAGTTGCGGTTGCCGACAATGTGCCGTTCGCCAACGAAAGATTAGTACCTACCGATAGCGATTTGGGTGCGCCCGTGCCGGCGCTGCAGCGCCCCAGAAGAACGCCGCTTTGGAGAGCCAATTGCGACTGAACCCCGGCCAGTATCTGAGCACGCGTCATCTTCAATGCGGTGCCCGATTGGCTGACGATATGTTCGTCCGTGTCCGCCGCTGCGGTTGCCGAAGCTAATTGATCAATCGTCGGCATACTCTATTGTACTCCAACTTCGAGAATTACGGCCAACTCCGCCTACCGTGTAACCGGAACGTTCATGGATCCAAGTTCATTTATGCGAGTATGGGGTTTCCATTTTGATCGGTTAATATCACACCCCCGCTGATATCGATCGCATCAGCCGATGACTGGGGCGTTGACAGCGGAAGGACGGGCAACAGAATGCTGCGCTGCAAGGTCCGTCCGTTGATGGTGGAAATTAGGACAGTGACCGTATATACCGTGCCAGCTTGACCCGCGGATAGCCATAAGACCGCGTTGGCACCATCAGCCTGAACCTCATTCAGGACCAGATCGCCCGGATTGTCTGGCAATATAAAGACATCAAGCGTGGAGATGCTATCTCCTTCGTTGCCAATCAATGCCGGCGAGATATTGAAACGGTAGTCCAAGACGTCGCTAGGATCTTTGGTCGGCCAATTCAGTGGCGGCGGCGCGACCGCAGTCGACCCGCGCGGGACAGGAATGAAAGCATCGAGAGTGACAGTTCGTGCCGTGCTGGGCTTCTGTACGTGGATAGCCGGAGTGGACATGACTCTTTCAAACCTTGCTGATAGTCGACACGTTCTGCCCGCCCTATGCGTTCCACCGGCGCGGAGATCGGTAGGTCAGGGTCACCAAATGTCGTCGTTCTACCGATCGCCGCCTCTGCCCGGTTGCCTGGAGGCTAGGTCGGCGCTACGAATGGTTCAAAGACTGCCGCTGATGAGTCTAAACGAGGAGCCTCAATCACCACCTGACCACTACGAATCCTGGTGCACCAGCCGCGCCAGCATATGGTGTCGTCCCATTGGGACCCGTGCCGGCCCCGGCAGCTCCCCCACCAGGAAAGGTGCCCGGAACACCTGTGGTGCCGCTATTCTGAGTACCGCCCATGGGCGCTGCTCCACCCATACCTCCCAGGTTCAGTACGGCCTGCTGGCCAGCCGACCCGGTCAGATTGACGTCACCACCGACGCCATAGCCCGGCGGTGTAGCTCCGTTTTGGGGGTTTGCGACGGTGGCGAGATCATTGAGGCTGCCTCCGGTTGCGCTTACGTATGAACCGAAGCTTGTAGTACTCCCCGCGGTAGCGCCGCCGCCCCCTAGTGTTCCCCCCGCGCCGCCGGTGCCAATGACCACAGGAATAGACTGGCCTGCCATCAAGCCTGTAATCCGCTTTCGCGCATAGCCACCACCCGATCCACCACCGCTCGCCATTCCGGAAATGGACGCGTAGCTTCCAGTTCCTCCGCCCCAGCCTTCCACTTCAATCTGCGTAACCCCATACGGGACAGCAAAGGTCCCCAACTCGGTGAAACTCTGGACCCCGGTGCCAAAGCCAGGCCGTAGGTTGGGCAGCTTCCACTGAATGAACGGTGCTGTGGAAAACGTCATAACATCCTGTGCGGAAATGGCTGTCTGCCCGTACGTAGTGGTAATGACGTACAGTCCAACCCATCCCTCATCGACGGGAGGTGTAACCTGTGTACCAGTCACCGACGGTGCACCGGCTTTCAGCTGCAATTGGACACATTGGGTGCGAATGGTGTTCTGAGTAGATCCGGAGTTCGCCGGTCCGCTGTACGGCTGCGATGGCGCTGCAGCATTATAATAAGGCAGCACGATAGGATTGATGTCGCTTTCCTGGAATGCGGCCTCAATCAAGCAATTCGAAGACTGTCCGGACGTTGTCGGCGCAGTCAACGTGAAGCTGGTGGATTCCGTATTTATACCAACCTTCAGAAGCGGATCGGTTGTATTCGCCGGAAGAGAGCCATATGGCAGTGTGTCGATCACGGATATTTCGGAAATTGCACCCGGTCCAATGCTGACCGTCATCGACGGAGGGGTAGTTGGCAAACATGCCAACCCATCTATAATCGAAGACGTGCCCAAGATTGCTTGAGCCAGATAACCGAGAGCGATCATTGTGTTTCGATTGAGAGAGAGCAGGTCGGTATCGAGCGGAATGCTGCCAGGGTAGACTATATTCCGGTCCATTCTATCCTCATATCGTCAAGGTAATGTACTAACTGCTTATGCGGGTCCAGGCGATGGTCCCGACCGGCAAGACGCTGGTTATTGCGGAACAAACGTTGGTATCGGTGACCTGAGCTTGCATCATTTCCAGATCCGCATATTCAATACTTCCGTCGCCGTATCCGCCGGCGGGACCGCCCCACCCAGATACAGATCCTATGCCAACACCCACAGGGCGATAGGCAGTGACAAAGAACTGAAACGGCAGATCAAGATTGCCCCAGCCACCGGCGCAACCGTAAGCCAGCCCAGTGGGGGCTACCTTTTGTAAGCTGCCGTAGCCGCCGGTATCAAGGGTATTCGCTGGCTCAAACAAGGATGGCGATCGAGCGGTAAGGTCAACGATCGACGAGATGACCGCCTGCCTAGTCCCCCGCTCGCGCACAAGCTCTAGTTTTATACGTACTCGGTAGTCAGTATCGTCTTCGCCGGTTCGGCGCAAAAGCTGAGAACCGAAGTAATCCATGGCAATCAGATCGAGCCACATATCTTCGGCTGTAGCGATCCGGGTTTGGGCCTTCGCCTCCTGCAGTAGAGTATAGACCCAAGCCCAGGCCAAGGCCACCCCACTGAGTACCGTATCAAGAACGGGCGTATCGTCCGGAAACCACCGTAATGGCAGCACTTGTTTCAGCCGCGATAGCATATCCTGCTGGTCACCTTGCATCGTTAGCTCACCACGACTGTGCCGATCTTGACCACCCCACAAGGCTGAATTACGATGTCGGATGGTTGATTGTTGAGAAGAATGCCCGTGACATTGACGACACTCGAGGCGGCCGTGTAGGCTATTTGCACGACTCTGCTTGCCGGAAGTGAGGCTCCCACCGAAAGGCTATTAACGTAGGTTTCAATAGCGTCGACGATCTGTGGGATAACAACAGCAATATCGGCGCTTGCGGTTGTGGTGATGGTGAGAGAGACGTCTACCGTGCTAACGACGGGAGGAAATACCGCGAACGTCGACCCCACCGGGCGAACAGCCTCTATCGCCTGTTGGATCACAGACAGGAGCGAATTTGAAGGATACCCTGAACCATCGTCCACGACAACCACAAAATTCCCAAGCTGGAACTGACCTGATGGGTTCTGATTCTCCTGAATTATGTAGCTTAATCCCTGTTGAACACTACTGATTGCGTACCTTACCGCACAAAGGGTAGCCTGCGCCCGGCTCGACAAGAAGTTCTGGAAACGGAGTCGAAATGCGTTATCCGACTCCGCATCGATCCCATTCGTGAAGCCTGCACCATTCGACACACTGTCCACGCCAGACAACGCGGTCGCTAAGACGACAATCCAATCGGCTTGAATGTTCCCGCAACTTCCTGCAGTCTGTGCCACAACCGGAACATCGAGGGAGCTTACGCCTGAACCAATGATGTATCCATTCAAGTCCGAATTCCATGCGGTCACGCTCGAATCGGCAACAACTGCGAACGTTTCACTTCCATCGATCGTCCGCACCAGAGCGCCTACCGGTATAAGTGCACCAGCTCCTGAGTTGTATCTGGAAAACGCGACCATCCCGGAGGCGGGGCTGGCGGCTAATCGCACGAGCGAAAAGTCCGCCATCCAACTATCAAGGTCCCCGCCATTACTCGTAGCTGCCCGGGTCATTTGAAGTACAAGCAACATTAGCCATTGCATCCATAGAGCGACTGACGCACTGGCTTCAAGTATGGCTCTGAGGGTAGAGCCAACGCTTAGGTCCAGAAGCTGCGCCGCGGAGGACTGGACTGCCGCAGCCATTCCTTGCACCAAATTCGTAAAGGTTTGAAGAGAAAGCTGCACGACCTATGCACCTACAGTAAAGGTTAGGACCTGGGTCTGCCCTGTTTGGGAGTCTACATACAGCACCTGCACATAAACATCTCCTGTTGCGCCACCGGGGTTCACTGTTACACTAATAGTGGGTTCCGGATTTTGCGCCACAGCCTGTTCCTTGAAAATCTGACTACGAATTGTCGCGCGGATTTGTAATGTGTTGGTGGGTTGGCCGATGAAGCCCGGCAGGCCAGCGCCATAAGTTATTTGCCAAATATAATCGAGAGGGTTGGTCAGCAGGCGCCGCAGAACACGTTGTTGCCCGAGAGCAGAACCGGTCACTGCGGCGATATCTCCAGTTGACCCGAAACTCAGGTCGGATCCCCACTGGTGATCAATGTCAGCCATTGGTCTAGTCTGTCTGGCTTGTCGCGGTCGTCACGCCGCCACGGGAGTCCGTATGGACGTGATCGTCATAATGCCCCCGGAGCCGTGACAGCGACCCTTGACTATCGTAAACGTCACCGTTGACATGGAGGTCTCCACTGACTTGGACGGTTCCATCATTCTGGAGCTTCAGGTAAGCTCCCGAAGTGTGTACCAGCCAGAACTCACCGGATGGAGCCGCGGGCGGACGTTGTTGGCTCGAAAACACGCGACCCACTATCACTCCGTGTTCGGCATGACCTTCCTGAGCCAGAACAAATACCTGATCGCCCAGCGCCGGGGGACACACCATTCCCCATCCGGCACCCACCCAAGGGTACAAGATTGGCATCCAGCCACTTAGCACTCCTTCTGGCTGGAATGCTACACGAGCGGTACCGCTATCTGGGTCTACAGATGAAATAGTGCCAAACCTAGGGCATGCCTGGGCCTGGACCAGCGCATTCGCGTGCGCCTTGAGCATGTTCAGAAGGCGTTCCATGGGTCACGACACCGAGGTGAGAGTGGAGATTGTCCTTGGCGAAGTGTTATTTGCCCTTACCTGCTGAACGAATCCTGTCCTTATACCAAACTTTCTATCGAGAGACTCTACGTAATAAGCCTGGTCGAAATCGGTTCCGGTACCCCTCAGAAGGATTACATTGCGCGGCGTAAGAACAAGCTCCCCCGGCATCGAGAAATCTATTGTCCTTTCATGACGAACAAGCTCGTTAAGGCGTTGCGTTGCGACAGCTGACGCCTTATCTGGCGTCAAATTGGGGCATATGAGGACGTATTGTCGGGCCGACGCAGTTAGAGGGGATGAACCGGAAGTAGTTGCGGTCACGGTCCCGCTTACCTGTTCAACGAAAGCCGCCTGCTGCTGGGTATTCCAACTCTTGACTGCCACCTGAATTTCCTGTGCCAGCATAAGAGAGCGCTCCAGTCTGATCTCAATCAAATCGCTAGGCTGAAGTACACAGCTTATGGCCGACGGATCAACCATTGGCTGGAAATACAAGCTGTTACCTCTCACATAAACATCGCAGTTCTCCTGCTGTGCAAGGAACACAAGGAGATCCCATTCGGTGGTCACGCGGGAAAGGCTGTTTAGCGTAATGCTTTCATGGTCATTCTGGTAAAATCGACCAACCGGCGTAGTTGTCGGAATAACGCTAGGTACCAAGCCATGTCTGTAGGCCAGCATTGTCGCTATCTCACTTGCGGTTCGATTGGCAAAGGTTTCCTGCGTTGGCGCCTCTATCAAGGCCGATGTGAAGTCCCTTCCTCTGATGCGAACGTCACCGGCAATGGGCTCAATTTCCACCGTATCCACCGTCCCTTGGATGACGCTGGAAAAACTTTCGCCGCCGTCGAGGCTCAACTGGACATCAACGATCATATTTACTCGAGACGACCAGAACTTCGCGTCAGCCCAGCCGTCAGGACCAAGTGCAATCGCAACTCGGAAGCAATCAGCGCTCCAGTGGTTGTTAGAGTTTATATCCGCCTGGTACGCTCCCGTCAAAGCTTGTCCGTTCAGCAGGATGCGTAGCCTTGGATCCCTACATTGAGCGCGCGCTTCATTGGGAAGCAATGCCACCTCCTGCATTAGAACTCCGATTTGGGACCAGCAGAGTAACAATACCAGAAAGCACCGGGTCGTCGATATCGTTTAGTTGTGCTATTCTAAGCCATTGGGTAGCATCGCCGAGCTGTTCTGCCGCTACCCGAAACAGGTTTCCGCCAGCAGCGGTTATGGTCTTGCATGTCATGAGCTTGCATTCAAAAGGTTGCGAGCTGCTCTGCTGATGTAGACGCCTCCATTGAGCAAGACTGCCAACCGCTGAGCAGCTGCACCAGCTGCCGAGAGGTCCCCGGCGAATGCGTTGGCCGAGGTCTCGTCGGATGAGAACACGGAATCAATCGTGGTTTCTATTTGGTTAACCTGAGTGGCGATAGCCGATTGGGCGGCGTTGAGCGCCGCCTGGGCCACGGCGTAAGCCGCGCTGCCCAGCGTGCCCGCATTGGGCGCGGCAACTGAGCTTTGCGCTAGACTGAAGTCAATTCCGGCACCAGTACATAGGGCGGCCGCGGTCCCTACATCCGTTAGTAATGAGTTTGACAGTGAGGGAGGAACAAAAGTTACAGCAGCTGCTTCGTCGCGCAATATAGTGCAGGATATTTTGTATCGTATCCATACAGGGCTCTCGTAATCGGCATCGAATCGACTTAGCAGTACGGTGTAAAAAAAGATGTCCCAAGTGAGACTAATCTCTGCTCCTGTCATGCGAAGAGAATTCAACAGTCTTGCACGCAGAGTGGCATCAGGTCCGGAAAAGATCCCCGAAAAAGATATTTCAGCCTGTGCCGGGCCTATATTATCGATAACCCTAAATCCATCAGTCAATTGATGGACAGCCAAAATCTGCTGTCCCCCGAAATTAATGCCCGCCGGGACCTCGAAGGCGGAAAAGGAAACTGGTCCCAAAATCAATACCACATCCATCTTTACGTTCCCCTTGGCGATGCGGCACCGCAACCATGGCTACGTACTTTGGTGCAAGCCCGCACGCATGCGAAGGCTTCATATCGCCAAAGAAGGGCCGCCCCAAGACGGAGTAGCACGGAGGTCGACGGCCATAATACCGGTACGTGGGCGAACAACCTCGTTGTTCAATTGCTTGATTAACCACCGACCCAGAGTCGAACCATCCATATACAGATCTCCCCGTTCGCCACCGCCCTGCCTGTCACTGGTTTCTTTAGGTTGCAATCCTGCGCGCATGCTTGGACACTGAGCAATGCTCGCGGGTACCGCGGGATGCACTGTCGGTGCCGTGGACGCGTGAAGGTGCCCGCGAGAGACGCGGGTCCGCTTACCGCTTGCACAGATACGCCCAAAGCGGGCAATAACCGCATCAACTGAGACTCGTGATTTGTGCATTGCTCCCAAAGGGTGCGAATGCTTCTTCTGAATTCGATGGATGAAATCAATTTGCATCGCGCCGGCGCGACGAACGTTATCATTTGAGCGCAATCCAACGCCTGCGGGCGTCTGACTTTGCAGCGGCGCCAATTGGTCCGAAGCACCACGCTCTCTGGTTGGTAAGCCCAGAAGCGGGCATGTCCATTGAGTGCTACCTGCCGCCTGCTGTGCTCTTGAACGTGATCGATGCTGTGTCGCCGACATCTGTAGAATGTCGCGCGGCAACGCGGATCGTACCGGCCAATTCGTCCGGCTGGTCAGTCTCCGAAGCACAAAAAGGGGCGACGTTGATATTGCCTTTCGCTCCCGCCAACTGGGTGCAGCCTGAAAGGCATAACTTGGGAATGCGGCGCCCGGCGCTCCCTCACGTAGTACGGCAGGCAGGGAAATCGTGTAGGCGGGCGCTATCGTCCTTGCTGCTGGGATCGAGCAAGCCAGCGCGATCGCAGGATGGACCGGTAATGGCGACGTGAGCCCGTTTCGGTAGATTGTTGTCGTCGACGGAGCTGGTCGGCGCAGTCTCAAGATGGGTGCTAGTGGTCTCGGCCAGCGCCAGCGCGTACCGGCGCTTGCGGCTCCGAGGACTGCTGCAGCGACCTGCAGGAGTTGAGGTAGTTTCATGAATGATCGACGTTCCCACCCCATTCCTCTTGCGGCAGAGTTTGAGCATCGAAGCAGTGCTGTGCCCTGCGAGGGAGCGCAACTAGCGATGCATAGCGTTACGATGAGTTATACAAGATGCCTCCATTCACGCACCTCCCAGTCAAACTGGTGACCATCCAAGGTGCCGAGAGCAACGACATATGCCATCCGTTCATCCTGCGGGAGCGAAAACGCAACGTCGAACGGCACCCCATTCCTGACTAAATAAAGGCAGTCGGTCAGGTCGGGGTGCCGGGAAAGTTTCCCGCGTTCGCTGCCTGTAACGTTTGGCCGGCTTCAGTCAACGAGATCATCGCCTCAGCAATGGCATCAATTCCAGAATCACCCAACCGGCTTACCAAAGCCTCGATCTGTCCCTCCGTAGAGGGCCTGGGTACAGGGACATCATCGATCGAAGTCACAGAGATTGCCAGCACAGCCATTGACAGCCACGGTTGATTCATGGCTAGCTCCGGCCCGGCGGCCTTAAGAAGCCGCAGTTTGTCCAAGGCGGTAGGGGGGCGGATGGAAATTCTTCGGCCAAAGGTGTCGACAACCACTCTCGCTTCCGTCGCCGCAGCAATGATCATCTCAGAGGGAGTCATCAGATTCTACGCCTACGAACGCCAAAGAATTCGAGCTTTTGCTTGACACTGCTGTCGCCCTTCCAGGTCCCGGCGTCTGCCAACTTGAACGTAACGTTATCATATTGGTACGTCGAAGTTGACCCGTCCGTTTCGTTGATATATTGGTACATGGCGTTTGCGGCTAGGCTTCCGCCACTGTAGTATGTCTGCTCAGATAACGCAATGAAATCCTCAACTACGGAGTTTCCGCGTTCCAGTTCAAAGCTGCCTTCCCAACCTTTTGGCAATTCCGCCCCCAGTTGGCTCCCATCAAGCCGGCTGACCCGTACGGATTGAGTGATTTGCCGGCTTTCGAACGATGTAACATGTTCCAGATCAACGCGGCCGTTCGGGCCCATAACTACGAGCTGTGTGTCGCGACCGATCGAAAATGCTGTGAATGACATAGGTGGATGCCCTTATCAGCTTGATTGGCCAGTCGGAAGGGTTTGCACGGCCACCTGTACCGTCTGTCCACCTTCGATATTCACAATAAACTTCTCATTTATTGCTTGATATTGTACTTGAGCATCCGATCGAACATAACCTAAGCCGGTCATGCTGGAAGGATTATTTGAGCTATCACAGATGACACTGAACGGCAAGGTACCGTCGGTGCTGCCGAGCAGACCTTGGCTTAACAGATTCTGCAGGAACGAGAGTTGAGCAGAACGAATGCTTTGAAATAGATCGGCGTTGATAACCTGCCCCACAAATTGACCCATGCCCGAAGCCAACGTCGCAGCGATGTAGTTGGTCAAACGCGTATAGTTATCTCCATCGACGGCTGAATCAGAGGACGTGTTGTGACCTCCCCGAACGCCCCAGTAGCTTCCACCCGGCTGAGGATTACATATCACGTCGATCCCAGTTCCCAGCAGCACTGCAAGCTCCGCGGCAGAATAGGAGGTGCTCTGCCCAGACCCCGGTGTTCCTGAGGTTTGACTCCCAATGACACAATAGATCGACTTGTTGAGGCTTGATTGCTCCGGAGATAGATTAGCCAATCGGCCTGCCGCAAAGCCCTGCGGAGAAACCAACCGTATCGTGCTGTTCACTTGGTCGGACCACCACAGCCAGTCACCGAACATCAGCTTCGCCGAGTAACTGTCGAGACCCACTTGTTGCATGACCGTGACTGCATTCTGAATAGTGTCGCCAGCCGGACCGGTGAGGATCATATAGATCCCCTCCTGAAGTCCGAGCGTCGCTTGGGTTGTCCATTGGATAGGGTCATCCGCATCGGCGAGGAGAGCGATCCCGCAGCCTTGCCCACGCAGCGCATACATACCTGTGCGCGGGGGTACATCGATCCCTACCAATTGAGCAGCCGATGCATTGGATGCTCCATCAGAGCCAGGCGCGCTGGCACCGAGACTCGTGACGAACGACATCGGGGCAACCGTAGCCCCGCAAGCATTGGCGGTAATTAATTGCGACGGCCCGCGCTGCGGGCCCTGCCCTTGGTTAACCGCTGAGGCGAGAGAGGACCAGAATGCCGGACCGGTGCCTCCAATGTTGTCGTACACCTCTGGCTGTAGGCCAGGCAGCGCGACAATCAACCGCCAGGTGTTTGCCCCGGATCCTGGCTGGAGCGTCAGGCTGACCTGATTACCCAATGAACCGGTATAGAGGGCCGTAAAGGTGGCGGTGGTATCGGGAACAACTGTCTGCGCTGCCGTGTCGGTTCCGTCACTTACCCGAACGCAGCGGAAATTCTGGGCCCCTTGCTGGATCGCCGTAGCGACCTGAGTTCCCATATCATACTTCCGCGCGACGATTGGACCAAAGCTCCTGGCGTAGTCGGCCATGGTCGCGACGATCACAGGCTGAGCCACCGGTCCCCACGATGCGGTACCAACGGTTCCAACGACATTTGTTGGCACACCGTTCAGAATAAGGTTCTGTGGTGGGACTATCTGGACGTACAGATCCGGCACGACAAGGGCGGTAGTATTTATGGCGCCTTGCTGGATGATAGGCATGGATGTTAAGCCTTTCCGAGCTTCTGTGCAGCGACGCGGACGACAAAGCCGGCACGCTCCCCGCTCAGGATGACGGCGATATTCGCGGAGTCGGTAATTATGGCACCGCGTGAGAAGCCTTCAAAAGGCTTCACAACCACTAAATGCATTTCCATGAAAGCTCCATGATCAAGCGATGAAAGTTCCTGCATTCAATACTAGGTCACCGAACAGCATGGCGGGTTGCTGAATCGTTACGACGGTCGCGTACTCGACATCATAAATCAGATCGCGCCGATATAGCAGAGCGTCTTGCGATTGATCGAACACAAGGCTACCCCGGTACCGAAGGCGCCCGCTCGTCCCATCTCGAAACCCGATGAACTGGTACCCCGCGAGAAGCAGATCGATTGCCGTTGCCGACGAATCCCGGGTTACTGGATCCGGGCACCAGCAGGTTATCCGAAACCCCTGTTCTTGCCGACGTATCTCCTGGAAGACAGGGGAATCGGCAACAACTCGCGCCAAAACCCTCCCGGCACCGGGAACTGTCAATAATGCGCCTGTCAGATTTACGATCCATTTCACGCGCACCAGTGCGGCTAGATTTGCAGCTATGATCTCCGGCGTGTCGGTTGGCTGAGTGCGGTACGCGTAGCTGGCATCGTCGACCAAAATCCCTACCAGTTGGCCTGGACCGGGGGCACCGCCAATTGTCACCGTTACCCCGGAAACCGTTGCACTAATGCTCGGCTGCACGGCCGTTCCTAGCCATTTCTGTCGGTAGCGCGTGGTATTTCGACCCAGCTCCGCCAAAGGAAAAACGGAAGCATTGATTCGACCAGCAGCAAGATCGTTGCTCAGCGCTGCGGAATTCGGCCAGCCTGGGTATATTAGACAATCTGGCCCGGGAACGCTCGGAGCAGCAGTACCGTTCGGATACAGCGCGTTGGCTGCTAGCGCGACGAGAGCATTTCCGACATCGGACTGATCTGCCATCAGGTTGTCGCCTGCCTCACCGCGAGGCGCCAGCCCAGATCTGTCAACTCTGTAGTCGCAACAACACCATTCCGTCCGAGATCGTCGGACATGAGATCTGCGGTACGTAATATGACGCCGGGACAGGCCGGAACCAGTACCGTCCAAAGTGACGCAGAGGTATCGCCAGGCAAATTTGCAAGGGGGCGGCTCTCTCTTTCCGCTGCCAATACGCTGGCTGGCCACTTCGTCATCAATGGTGTCACGTTGGCGGCAGTGACGCCTCCATAGCTGTTGACTCCCGTAGTGGTTTGTGCGGCGGGACGGGTGAAAGAGATCAAGCGGGTCGTCCGTACGCACAGAGTTGGAAGTAGCCTTGGCTGGGCGGCGATGAACCATATGGCGTTCTGCTGCACCAGGTAATCACCAGGCTGGGTGTATGCCGCGTCGAATATTCCCCGCCACAACGGGTCGCCATACGCATTTGAACGGCTAAACTTCCCGTCGACGCCGCCAAAGGCCGCGTAGAGGCGAAGAAAACGGTTCTCAGCGGCGAGAGGATGCTCGGCTCCGCATGGGCGGTATGCGCTTGTTACAGCCCCCGTCGCTCGCGCCGCAACGTTGAGTCCCCATCGTATGCGATCCTCTAGGTGGTTCGGATTCATGCTATACTACCAGAGAAATCCCGGAATTGGCGAGTGCCGGCCCTCGAGGAATGCCCAGAAAGCCGCAGAGGCGTCGCCTCCAGTCGTCAAAAAGACATAGCCGATCGTGCTGTTCGGAACGGTTTCTTGTCCAGACGGCCGCTACATCGGTATCCAGACTTTCGCCCGACCTAGGAATGGCGGCCTCGAGCACCGTTAACGTCGCAAGATAACGGCGAATAATTGCCAATTCCGATGACGAGAGATTAGTCATGCGGAATTCAAGCAGGCCGTATACTTGATAGAAGCGCCACGTCTCAAACCCAACCGGAGCTGCTCCGTAGGCAGGATAGCCGCAGAACCGACGTGCATCGGTTTTCTCTGCATCCGTCAGTGGTGCGCCGGCGGCGGCCATTACAGGAATGACCCATCGCCGCGTGTAAAGAGAATGCTACCTGTACCCGCATTGAGCACAGCCGCAGCGTACGAGATAAGAGAATTGACTGACAACAGAACCCGCGAGGCTGGCAGGACGGGCATATCGGCCGAGGATGCGGCTACTGTCGCATCAGAACCAAACCGAACATAAGCAAGATTCGTTGTCGGGTTCGTCACCACAACAGATTCACCCCCGCCAGTAAGCGGTACGTTGGTAGAGGTCGTGCCGGTGCTCATTGCAACTGTGCCAGTTGGCCGAAACGCGCTGGTAGCTCCGATCGCCATAACTGTTCGATCCCTCTGCTTTCAGCCAATATGCTCTACCATCACGGCTCGCTTGAATGACGCATTCGTAGCGGTGGGCACTGTCGTCGGATTGGTTGTCGTATCGGATGGGACGCAAAAGCCACCTATCCAGTACCAAGATTGGGCGATGATCTGCTGCAATCGGTCAAGCGGCTCGCGAGTCACCATTGCTACACCATCCACCACGGTCACTATTGAATCCTTGGGGGCTACATCTTCTGCGGCCATGCCGGCGAAATCACCTTCGACCAGGGCACCTTGGCCACAGATGATTGGCCGGCGTACCATGAGACCCGCTAGGGTGGGGTGTGGTTGAACGAATGCCTCCGTGGTCGGCATGAACCGCAATCCGAGGAAATCATTAGTCAAGCCCTGCCGAAACACTTGGTTGGACGAGGTCGCGCCCTGGAATAGTTGCTTAAAGTCAGGGTCAGAAAATAGTTGACGGGCAGAGACGGGATCGAGATAGCAGTTATAAGCACCACCGATGTCCGGTACAGCATTGATCCGTAGCTTTGACACCGCGTCGAGAAGGTTCGACATGGCAAGAGTATCCGTCGACAGAAGCTGTGACGTGTTGCCACGCAGCGACGGGCGCACGATCACCGAGGCGTTAGCAGCAGCAACTGAATTCCCGGCGGTTCCATCGCTGACCGAAAGATTTCCGGAAAAGGTCAGCACGCCTGAAACCCCATTCGGCGCGGTCGAGACGTTTGTCGTATCTGCAGCGGCACTGATCAAGGTATACGCATCGGCGCCTACGGTAACAGTCAGGGTGTTTGTACTGCTCACTGCTTGCTGTACGCCGTTGACGAACGCGGTCTGGAAGCCACGAACATCATCTACCGAAAGAGATGGTCCGGCGCTCGTGAGCGTAACGCGCACTCGCGTGTTGCCGCCGAAGTATGCATTGAACAACGCGTTGCGAGCCAATTCGTCAAGACTTCGCCCGGCCTGCTCCCCATTGACATAAGCATTCTGCAAGAATTGAGATGCTATACCAACTCGAGATGTTACCATGTTAAGGTCGGTCGTAGCTGCATAATGATTTATCGTGATGGTGTACTGCTCTACTCCCCAACTTGTGGGAGTCAGACCATTGTCGAAGTTCGTGTTAGTTGCTGGCACGAGCGGCGTGGTAACCGTGGGTTTTAGGCCAACACGCGTCTTGGTAAGCGTTTCGCCGATGCCGACAGCAAATTGCTCACGATCAGCGCAGGCTCTGTACCCGATGCGCGACCGAAGGGCCTGTTCAAACTCACGCTCGAGGAAGCCCTGCTGTATAATTGGTTGAAGGGTTGGCGGAAAGTTTTGGATGCCCATGGAAGGTTTCCTTAGCTGCTCGAGAATATAATAGCGGACTTCAATAGCGTTGTTTCAGCAACGCAGCGCGAGCCGCGGCATATTCGGTATTGCTCATCTCGGTTGCATATTTTTGCCGAGGAGGCTGAGCTGAGGGGGGGCTCAAAGGACTGGAGGACGAGATTGAACCGAAGAGCCATGGTTTGGCCCGCTTAAATTTCGCCATCACTTCGGAGGCATCGTCAACTTCGCCGTGATCATTCAATTTTACCTGAGAGACGTCGAGTAACTTTAATCCATCCAAATCAAGCATACCCGCTCTGACCGCTGCTATTTTCATTTCGGCGCGGACCAGACGCATGTCAGACTGCTCTTGAAATTCGCTTAGCTTGCGCTCCAGGAGCGCTGCCTGAGTGCGCAAATCGTCTATCTGTTGCTCAGGGGTGGGAGATACAACGTCCTCTTCAACCATCATACTAACCCGCATTTGTTATCGTTAAGGATGCCTGCTAATTCCCCTGGAACGTCGCTGATATCGAAAGCATCAGAAAGTGCCTTCACTGCTGTTTGCCGGCTGAGTAGGCCAGCACCGACCAAAGCTGTCAGAGCTTGCGAGTCCTTCTGACGATCGTCGGCCGTGAGGGGGTACCAGCGCGGCCATTTTATCGACAAGCGCGTCGAAGCGTCGAGGGGAGGAATATCGCGGTCCATGACCCGCAGCTTAAAGATTTGCGATGCCCGAAGTACCATGCGTGCAAGGACCAACAGTGCCGTTTCTCCGTAGCTTACTCGTAGATTGTCCGCGAGCCACAATAAGCCTTGATTCATCAATTCGAGAGCGCGACCCGACTGTGCAGCTGTTAGGCGGTCAGCGCTTGAGCGGTTTCCATGTATGCTTTCCAAAGCGAGCTCCCGCAAGGTCCGCACATACTCTATAACTGCACCTGACGCCGTGCCTCCAATTTCCAGTAGTCTTGCGTCACCTTTTTCGCTGACAACGAGCGCGTTGCCTGCTCCCTTGATAACCTGGCTATCACTGATGGCCGGTTCCTTGATCAGCAATGTCGGGTCACTGCTGTACTTGAGGCCTCGTCCAGCTTGGCTGAGTTGATAGTCTATCTCTATTTGGGTTGCGATAGCTGCCTGGAATGTGCACGCCCCGTCGTTGGCATCGTTCGTAGCAGACTTGCCCGGCAAGTTTCGTATCCATACCACTGGCACAAACCCTAGCCCGTGCCGCGTGCTGCGTTCCGAATCTATCTCTGGTACCGCTTTCTCACCGACGGCGACAGGTGTCAACCACGTTTCATACTCAGCGTCCCATTGGCGCTCGAACCAATACTCGGCCTCGAGATCGGCAATATCATAACCAATTCCAGCCAATTCCGCTCCAGGAACCTTGTATCGCTCCGTTATCTTGGACAGTGAGTCAGGTGCTTCTGGGTCCCAGACCGGCGTGAGATACCTGGTATCAAGAACCCGAAAGAATACCCGCCCGCGGAGGATTCTCATTAGTATTGCGACCGAACCAACAGATCCACAAATTGCGGCTTCTGTCATCACTCGGTTGAGATGAGCCTCCTTGCAAAGTGCTAAGAGAGCCTCCTGGGTGGTCGTATCAGGGCAGTCGATCGTCGGAAAATGGCCTTCACTGAAAAGTAGAGCGACGCTGTCTTCCACAACGATTCTTGACAACGCGTACCGTACGCTTGGTCGGCGGTTGCGTAGAGGGATATAGTCCCCCCCCAGACCGCGTTCTTCATGGAACTGATATGGCAGCACGTCGTAGATTGTGCCGTTAAGGACGCGGTCCAAAATATCGAGAATTCTTGTCCGCGGTGCGTAGTCTGGATCGTAGGGTATTAACCCACATATCGTGTCGAACATCCGTTGCCCCGAATCCGAACCTTCACTCTAACATGACTGCATGGCATTATCGAGCCATGTGCGAAACAGACGTACGCCAGGTGGGTGCCGTGGTTTCAACCAGCATTCCAAAAGCGTGAGATAAGGCGTCGACTTGGTCATCTTTGCGGCCATATGGAAAGTCGCACAGCTCGTCTATGAAGGCATGGTTCCAGTTCCCCCGTACCAAGGTTACGTTACCTGCTTCGACTTGAGAGGAAACTGGCGTGGCTCGGATGATCTTTGAACCAGTCTCTTTGGACGATTGAACGTGGTAGCCCGCCAGGATTCTTGCTAGGTAGCCTACTTGGCTCTTTCCTGCCTGTCCCGGATCCTGAGGAACGCCAATCGACACGCTGCGTCCATCCGTCCGTGCGGATAACGCAATGGCGTCCTCCACCTCACGAGAACTTCCACGAAGTCTCACGACATCCAGCACGGTGAATCTGCCCGTCTCGTCGACCATCAGCTTTACGCCAACCGTCCAATCTGGGTCATTGGCCCCGGTTGTCTCTGTCGCAGCCAAGTCCCAAGCTCGTACTATGCGCCCGACCGCCGTCGGTGGCGTTGTGTCAACAAACTTGAGGCTCGCAATCTTGAACAAGGTTCCGGTTTCAGGTCTGGGCGACTGTTGAAATTGCGCTGACCAAGCACGTTCTCCCACCGATGCCCGACGCCGGAACAGTGCCTGCGTGTCTTCCCAGTCCGGCCAAAGCGGCTCGGCGATCGAGCGTTGTAGTCGGTCATCATCTCCGGCACACGCTGGGAGTTCCAGGCGGCGCCACTCGTCGGGACTTTGCGTGAGTAGTCTCCCGCAGAGGTCATCCTGATGCCATCGGGTCATTATGAGGACAATGCGGGCTTTCGGTTTCAAGCGTGGGATCAGATCTGAACGGTACCAATTCCAAAGATGGTCCCTATGTACGATACTGTCCGCGTCTGCTTGTGACTTAATAGGGTCGTCTATGATCGCGATGTCGGCGCGCCGTCCGATGATTGCTCCACGAGTCCCTATAGAGTAGTATTCGCCTCCTGCCGACGTGAACCAGTGTGAGCTAGCGCGATCACCGTTGGCAATGCCGTATCCTAGGGGCCCCGCTCTTTCAGCTATGACGCTACGCGCCCGCCGCCCGAAATATGTTGCCAAGCTGGCAGTATGCGAGGCGGCGATAATAAAGTCATGCGGATGCCGCGCCAACCACCACGCTGGCAGAAGGATTGATGTGTAAGTTGATTTTGCGGACCCTGGTGGCATTTGGACCATCAACCGGTCGGCTTTCCCGTGGCTTATGGCCTCCAATTCATTAATCAATAAGCGTTGATGTCTCACCGGCATCTGGACGAAATCATGGAGGGCAATTTCCGCCCATTTCGTCATACTGCTAATCGACATGGTCGTGACGATCGTTGCGTTACCCATCGGTCCGCAGGGTCGGTCGTACGCTACTATCTGGCTTGCGTGAGGACGCGGCGCCGTAGAGCATACCCCAAATCGTAGGAACACTTGACTGTGCGCACCTCGGACATCTGGCTACGTGCAGGTAAGATTGGCTTAAGCACCGTACTGTCATTACGCTGTTTGCTAGCGGTCTCGCCAGGGCGAAAAAGGGAATTCCCGCCGACCACTCCAATCGTGATCCGGCATCATAAGGAAACTTATACAGCAGACTGGGGTGTTTGGTCAAGCGTTTTTTCCTAGGTATCGCTGTTTTTCTTCTGCGGCGGGCATCGGTTGTAGAAGGTGCCGAGGATCGCGAAAGACCCGATGGCAGCGGAGTGCGATAGGTTCGCGTTTGCTCAGGTCTGAAATATCAGGGCACTTGGGCGCGCGGTCAGCGCCTCGGGCGGGGTCAGTGAGGATACTCGTTCAGAACCACGACGGGAGGCCCGTGACGTAAGGTTATCGGACGAACCGGTCACGCCAGGGACGCGACCCGTGGCCAGCAACGAAGGTTGTGTCGCTTTTCACGAATTTTCACGGTCTTTTCGCAAATACTAATGGTTGAAGGGTCTTCAGCTGACTTCAACAACACGCGTGTTGGCTGCACACTAAGATCCGCCGCTGCTGTACCAGCTGGAGTTGGGATAGGGAGGCGGAAACAGGTCAGAGGGGTCGGCCATGACGTATGTTCAGCGTTTGATCGAGATCGGGTCCAATAACGTTGTTAGCGCGACACCTCCGCCACAGCGACAGCCACTTGTCCTGGTCGTTGAAGATGGCGGTCGCACGGCCGCGACACTTCAGCCGATATGCGACTTCCTTGAAATTGGCCTGGAGCAAATTCCCAGCGAGCACAATCTGGCAGTTACACTGAGGGACTATCGTCCCATGGGCGTGGTTGCTCACATGGACTGCGAAGGACAGGATGGTTGCAATATCATGATGACGATCGCCCAGCACGATCGCAGCTTACCGATCATGCTGATTATTGGGGATGACGCAGCGCTGGCGGGCGCTGCGGATGCGGTGGAGGAACTATGGCAACTCGGGTCGGTGCTAAAAACTCCGAGCCTGCCCGGAATTGGCACTATCGTGGATTTCATATTCCGCGCAGGGCGGAAGGGGCGATGCATGCGGCTAATGCCCGCATAGGCGGATCGCAGTCGTATTACATGGATCCGCTGACCTGGGGACACACCCCGTGTTGTCCCTTCCGCTGCACGACGGCGTACGCGCCGAAAGCCCGATCAGGACTTTCGTTCGGGACAACGATAGTCGAATGGTAATCCGCCCAATCTTGCGGTTGAAATGCCGACATTTCATCTGTGAACTTCGATCGTGAAAGGGTTGCGTCGGAATAAGCAGTGCGCATAACCGGTTGGATGAGCAAGAGCGGAAAATCCGTGCGTAATTTGATCGGCACGTGGGTGCGATTGAGCCGCAGTACGGTGAACAGAGGACCGAACCAGCAATCAGTTGCGACGATCCCCTCATACAGACAGAATGCTCCAGATAGCGGCAGGTTCGCTGGCTCCCGGACAAGCAAATGCCAGTCAGGCGCCGTTCTGGCCATCAACCCGGTCCAAAGCTGCAGGTACCAGGTTCCGGCAAGGCAGTGAGAAACGGTGGCGAGCAGCCTTGCAAAGCCGCAGGAGCAGCAGCGTTGAATTTTCCTGCAAAGTCCGGGAATTGAGCTGAGGGCATCAACGGCAACCAATCGGCAGCGTCACTGTATTGCCAGTAGATATCGGTCCCGTCCCATAGCAGCTGTAGTTCGAGTGGCGCGAAGGCCCACCATCCGAAACCTGCGGCGCTTGCGACGGCTTCGCAATACCGGTAGGCCCGCGTCGGAAGTGTGCCGGCGGCGGATCGATCAGCGCGACATGGCGGGCGGGCCTGATCAATCAGCCCGTAGAACTGCACGATACGATCATGGGATTCAGGCATGACGGCTGGCTCCAAGCCAAGAGGTAAAGGGGCGGAGCAAGAACTGCCCGGCGACTGAAGCCCACGAGAGTCGCCGGGCGCTGAAGAGCTAGGCCGCTTTGCGGTTCAGTGGCAGCCGAAACGCACCACCGAGACGGATCTTACCCTGATCCGCAACCACAGGAGATGACGCAGTGAGTGTGGCGAACTTCATGGAAGAAACTCCTTTGAAAGATGTGACCGCCACGCGGGCATTCCTAGCCTGCGGCCTCTCCCGCAACGAGTAACCGCGAAGCGGGGGACAGCCAAGCTGCCCACTTGTGGCTACACGATTGACTCGGATGGAAGTTGTGCGATCGGCACAGTAAACCCGTTGACAAGTCTATCTATACACCCGGAACGGGATAACGTCAAGATATATTTTCCTAGAGCCCGAGAAATATCCAGATCGGGACACGCCCGCGCGGGGAGTTGCCGATTGAAAGGGGCCTCATTGCCGGCAAGATGACCGGAACATTCAGGCACGAAGGTTCAGCAGGCACAGAGTACCCGCGTGCGGGGAGCGTCCGGGTCTTCGGCGGCTTGAGCCGGATGGTCCCGCAGTAGCCTTCGTGCACTCGGTGTCCTGCAGGGCAATGCGCTATTTGTTTGGTGTCGGCCAGTCATGCCGCCGGAACGGCGACCGCTCGAACCAGCGCCTGAAAGACGATGGCAAACTCCTCCTGAGCGGGACACGCCGATGCCATGGTGATCTTGACCGGCCGCACGCGAAGTTCCAATAGCGTACCGATCGTCCGCAGCTTGAGCCGGATGGTCCCGCCGGTGGCCTTCGCGAACCCGGTGTCCTGGAGGGCAATCTGCCGCAGCTCGCTCATGAATATACGCCAGCGAGGCAGACCACAGGCGAAGCTGGTTGGCGCGCATCGCCGCCGCCGGGGTGGGTCGGCGAACAGGTCGAGTTGGCACTCCTTGATGCGGCTCTCGTACAAGTGACGCCATCGGCCTGGGTTGGTGAGCGAGTTGACGACCAAGGGCGGATTGGCCTCGTCCCCGCGTCCATTCCGACTTGCTAATGATCTGGCGCTCGCGGCTCCAGCTGTCCAGCGTCGTGTGGCGGAAGTCCCATAACCGGGGCACCGGCTTGCCGGTTAGCTGGCTCTGCCGGGCGGCGCGGGCCATGGTGGTTTCAAGCCCAGCGACTAGACGCTGTCGCGCGGCAGGCCGAACAGGCGGTCCACCTTGTTGGCTCCGCACCATGCCATCAGCGCTTCGCGCGCGAAGCGCTGATGGCACGCAGCAGAATGCGGGTGCGCGGCCACGCTGTGTGGATTTGAGAAAAACCGTGGTCGCAACACAATTCTTCGCTTCAATTGCACCTGATTCGGCGAGAAATATGGGCTAAACGCCCCCCCGCGTGACACGGGCGCGCGGACGGCCAGCCGTCCCCCTATCCTCGGCGTCACTGTCTCCGACAATGCGCGCGAATACCCTGCTCACGTCCCTCGCCACGTCGTCCAGCACGGCGCGCAGCCCCGGCAGGTCTGCCGTGGGCACGCCAGCCGCCGCCACACCGCGCAGCAGCGGACGCAGGCTCATTTCCGACAAGGCGCCGGCAGCGTCCCTGCCCACGGTGATCCGCAACATGCCCTGGACCGTGCGCCACACCCGGTCCGCGCGGATCAGCAGGGCCGCGTCTTGCGCATTCAGCTGCCCCGCCGCAGCCAACCATCGCAGCGCCTCGCAGGTGTTCGGGCTGCACACTGCCGGGGCCCCCCGCGCCGCCGCAAGCTGCAGCATCTGCGCGATGAACTCGATATCCACCAAACCCCCGGGCCGGTGCTTCACATCCCACTCCCCTTCCGGCGGGTGATCGCGCCGCATACGCGCTCGCATCGCTGCGGCATCAGCGCGGATCTGCACGGGGTCGCCGGCAGAGGCCAACGCCTCGGCGATCGCCACCTCCACCTGGCGGCGCAACGACAGCGGCCCAGCCACCACACGAGCACGTGTTAGCGCCATGCGTTCCCAGGTCCAGGCGCTTTCCGCGTGGTAGCGGATGAAGCTGGCCAGCGACACCGCCACCGGTCCCTTATTGCCAGACGGCCGCAACCGCATATCCACCGCATAGAGCTGCCCGTCTGGCCCGGGCGCCGTCACCGCCGCCACAAAGCTGTGCGACGCACGGATGAACCACTGGCTCGCCGGCATCGCGCGTGCACCGCGGCTCTCCATCTCGTCGTGTGGGTGCGCATAGACTAGCATCAAGTCCAGATCAGAGCCGGCCATCATTTCCCGCCCGCCCGCCTTGCCGAGCAAAATCACGGCCATGGCCCCACCACGTACCGTCCCAAAGCGTGTGGAAAAATCCGCCATCACCAACGGCAGCAGCGCGGCGAGAGCGGCATCGGCCAGTGCACTGCGGCGTTCGCCCGTCGCGTCGGCGTCCAGTCGGCCTTCCATAGTGGCAACCGACAGCGAGAAGTCCACCTCCTTCACGGTGCGGCGAATGATGCCGATCGCATCCTCCAGGAGGCGCGCGTCATGCAGCCGATTGCGCAGCAGGCGGACCGGCGCTTCGTCTTCCTGCGGCGACAGCAGGCCCTCCAACGCGGCCGGATGCTGGGTCAGATAGTCGGCCAGCGACGGTGCCGCGCCGAGCACCGCCGCCACCCGCTGCAGCAATGGCGGGTTTCGCTGGAAAAGGGAGAGAAGCTGCACCCCGGCGGGCTGACGGCCAATGAAGGCGTCAAAGCGGGCGAAGGTCGTATCCGGGTGCGGCTGAGCTGCGAGTGCCGTCAGCAGCGCTGGCAGCATCGTGTTCATCAGCGCACGTGCCCGCTCCGAGCGGAACGCGCGCAAATGCCCAGCCTGCCAGCGAGCGACCGCGGCGACGATGCGGGCGGGCTCGACAAAGCCCATGACGCGCAGCGCGGTCAGCGTCGCCTCCGGCACCTCTTCGTCGCCGAAATCCAGCGCCGGTGCCATAGCCGCTTGTTCCTCCAGGGCCTGCGGTACATGCTCGAACACCTCGGCGTAGCGCGCTCGGACGCGGGCAAGGCGCTCCAGCATTGCGTCGGCGAAGGCTCCGGCTGAGGTGAACCCCATGAAGGTGGCGACGCGTGTCAATTCGCCCGGGCTGTCGGGAAGCGCGTGCACCTGGCGGTCGGCTAGCATCTGCAGGCGGTGCTCCACCTGACGAAGGAAACGGTACGCGGCATCCAGCTCATCCGCCGCTCGCCGCGGCATGTGGCCTGCCCGCGCCAGCAGCCGTAGGGCATCCAGCGTGCCGCGGGCGCGCAGGCCGGGATCGCGCCCGCCCCAGACAAGCTGCAGGGTCTGCACCAGGAACTCGATCTCGCGGATACCGCCTCGACCAAGCTTCACGTCATGACCGGCAACGGAAAGCTGCCCCTCGCCGGACACAGCGGAGGGTCTGCCACCGCCATAATCCGGCGTGGCGACTCGAAGCGCTGAGGATGTCGATGAGCGGGGCGGCACGCGGCTTGCGCTTCTGCCCCGCAGAGGCGGCTGCCGGGGCGGCGCAACGCCCTCAGCCGGCGCTTCGGGCCGCATTGGCCTGCTACGCGGACCAATCCCACCCTGCGGCAGGGATTGGTTGGCATTGATCCGCTGCTTCATGGCGTGGATGTCCGCCACCGCCGAGAAATCCAGCCCGCGGCGCCATACGAAAGGACGGATCGCCTCCAGGAAGGCTGCCCCAAGCGCAAGGTCGCCAGCTACCGGACGCGCCTTGATCATCGCGGCACGCTCCCAGTTCAGACCCATGCTCTCGTAATACGTGATGGCGTTGGGGATGGCCACCGCGGGTGGGGTCGCCGCCGGATCGGGGCGCAGCCGCAGGTCGGTCCGGAATACGTAGCCGTCGGCGTCGCGGGTTTCCATCAGCGCCACGAGGCCACGCGCGAATCGCGCTGCGAAACCGGCCTTGGCATCCCCAGCGGTGCGTTCCGTGTATATTGGCGCCGCCGGGTCAAAGAGCAGTACGAGGTCCACATCGGACGAATAGTTCAGTTCGCGCGCACCGAGCTTTCCCATGCCGAGCACCGTGAACCCGCCCGCCGGTCCCGGCCGTGCCGGATTCGGCAACCGCAACTCCCCGGCCTCGTGCGCGGCCCGCAGCAGGTAGGCGACCGCAAGGGTCAGCGCTGCTTCGGCGAGATCGCTCAGCGCCGCCGTCACTTGCTCCAGCCGCCAAATCCCTCCCAGATCGGCAATGGCAGTCGCCAGCGCGACGACGCGCTTGGCCTTCCGCAGCGCCGCCATAATCTGCTCGCGCCGGCTGTGCACAGGCAGCGCGCGCAAAGCGGCAAGAGCATCGTCCACCACGCGCTGGGGACCGTGCGTGACGAGCGCCCGCAGACCCGCGGACTCGCGCACCGCGAGGTCCGACAGATACGGGCTGTTGCCGCCGACCGCCGCCAGCATGGCCTTGGCGGCAGAGCGTTGCACGAGGCGAGCTTCGGTACGGCCGCGTTCGGCGAAGCGCTCGATCAGGCGGTCGGCGGCGGCGGGATCGTACGGGGCGGACCAGTGCGGGGGCAGTTGGAAAGAAGCAGGCATAGGGGTGAAGATAGCGCGAAACCAATCGCACTCGCTTCCCTTGCGGGAGAGGGGTGGGTGGAGGGGTGCGAGCAACCGAGGACGGCTGCGGCTGGCACCCCTGCCCCCAGCCCCCTCCCTCAAGGAGAGGGCGTGTTTCTGGTCGTTGTCCACTCGCCTCCTTGTTTCTTCTACGCCGCGTGACTCGCTTTCATCATCATGCCGTGCGTGGCGCGGGCCTGGTCTTGCACCGGTTGGCGACCGTCGCCCTCGGCACGGCCGTCATCGTGTCCGGTCCTGCTCGCGGCTGCGGCGTGGCGGCTATCGCAGGGGCCGGTCGATCTTCGCTGGTTCACCCACCGCCTGGAAGCGGCCGTCAATGCCGACGGCAGTGCTTTACGGCTGTCGATCGGTACCACCGCGCTGGCCTGGGAAGGTTTCCGCCGTGGCGTCGATCTCCCGCTCGACCTGCGCCTCACCGACATCCGCCTGACCGGTGCCAGCGGCGAGCGCCAGGTTGACATCCCGCGCGCCGAGGTCTCGCTGTCGCTGTCAGCCCTGTTGCTCGGCCGCGTGCAGCCGCGCGCGGTGGAGCTGGACGCCCCGAGCTTGACCTTGGTGCGCGGCACGGACGGCGTGTTCAACATCGATCTCGGCGCTCCGATCCCCGCGCCGCCGTCTCACGCCGCCGTACCCATAACGCCGCCGGCCGCGCCGACTGGGCCGCCAACTGGGCCGCCGACTGGGCCGATCGCCGGCCCGCTCACGGCCTTGCTCGCCGTGCTGGCACAACCCCCGGCGACCGACACCACATCCGGCTCCGGCTGGTCCCGCCAATTGCGGCGCGTGCGCATACATGATGCCGCGGTGACCGTGATCGACCGCCCGCTCGACACGACCTGGCAGGCACCACATGCTGACATTACCCTGACCCGCCGCTCGCAAGGTGGCATCGACGGAACATTGGACGTGTCGCTCGCGCTTGGCGATCAGCGGGCACGGCTAACCGGCACCGCGACGATTTCTCCCGATGCCGTCAGTACCCATCTGATCGCCCGGATCAGTCCCGTGGAACCGGCAGAGTTGGCGCGAGCCTTACCGCGGATCGGCTTCCTGGCGGCGATCGACGCCCCGGTCGCCGTCGAGGCTGTGGGGGAGCTTGGGCCGACGCTGAACCTACGGCAGGCGCAGGTGACCGTGCAGGCGGGGCCGGGCATGCTGCATATCGGCACTGGCACCATGCCAATCGTTGACGCCAGCGTGACCGCCTCCGGCACGCCCGACATCATCCGAGTGGACACCGCGAAAGTGCGGTTCCGGCCCCGGCCCAACGCAGTGCCGACGAACCTCACCGCCACCGGCGCCATCCGGCGCGAATCGGGGCAGATCGACGCCGATCTGGTCCTCGACCTGGATCAGGTCGCCTTCTCCGACCTACCGACGCTGTGGCCAGCCGGGGTCGCTCGCAACACGCGGGCCTGGATCCTGCAAAACATCACAGCTGGCGTCGCGCAGGACGGGCATCTGTCGATTGGCCTCGAGGCCAACGCGGATCTATCGGGGGTGACGTTGACTCGCGCTTCCGGCTCACTGGAAGGCAGCGGCCTGACGGTGTCCTGGCTGCGCCCGGTACCGCCGATCGTGCAAGGCAACGCGATGCTGCACGTCGTCGGTCCGGATTCGCTGCAGATCGACGTCACGTCGGGCCGTCAGTCCCTCACGAAAGGCGCGCTATCGGTGACCGGTGGGTCGGTGCGTATCACCGGCCTGATGCAGCGAGATCAGGTGGCTGACATCCAGCTAAGCACGGCAGGCAGTCTGCCCGACGTCATTGCGCTGCTGCGCGAGCCGCGCCTGCAATTGCTGGCCCGCCACCCGATCAGCCTGAACAATCCCGCGGGCAACGTGAATGCCACGGTGGCGGCGACCGTCCCGCTCGATGCACGGGTGCGGATAGACGACATCGACCTGCACGTCGCCGCCCACATCGATCATGCCGCCCTGGCGGGCCTGTTGGTTGGACGCAACCTGTCTGACGGTGCGCTCGATATCGCGGCGGACAATGACGGCCTGACGGTGAAGGGCAACGCGCGGCTAGGGGGGATTCCAGCGGCGCTGGATGTGGCGATGGATTTCCGCGCTGGGCCGCCGACGCAAGTGCTGCAGCGGGCAACGATCAACGGACGGCCTGACGCAAAGCAACTGACCGCGGCCGGGCTGGACGTAACCGATTTCCTGTCCGGCCCGATCGGCCTGCAGGCCGGTACTGACCGAGCAACGCGATGGCACCGGCGGCGTGGCCGTGAACGCCAACCTCAGTGCTGCCACGCTGACCGTGGCACCACTGGATTGGCGCCAGCCACTGGGTACGGGGGCAAACGCGACGGCGCAGGTCCGGCTGCGGCATGACCAACTGGACGGCATCGACGGGATTACCGCCAACGGCGACGGTTTGGCGTTGCGCGGCAGCGCCCGGTGCGACGGCGGCCGCATTGCGGCTGTCCGGCTGGACCGGCTGGTGTTGGGGCGCACCGAGGGGCAGGCGACGGTGTCGCTTCCGTCCTCGCCGCGGGTGGGGCCCATCGAGGTGCGGGTGGCAGGTCCGGAGCTCGATCTTTCGGCGCGGCTGGCGCAGCCGACGACCGGGCGCCACCCACGTCAGCCGGAGCCGCCTCCCGGGCCGCCCTGGACTCTGGACGCGCATTTCGACCGTGTGCTGATGGCGCACGGCCACATGCTCGCGCCGCTGCGCGTGCAGGCGGCGAATGACGGCCGGGTGTTCCGGCAGTTGCTGATCGACGGCGCCACACGCGAGAAGGGGCCGTTCTCGCTGCAAATCGCGCCCGAGGGCACGAATCGCCGGCTGACCGCGAGCGCAAGCCAGGCCGGCGACCTGCTGCGGGCACTCGACGTGACCGACACGATGCAGGGCGGGCGCCTGACGGTCAGCGGCACATATGATGATGCCGCCCCCGGCCATCCGCTCAGCGGCACGGGCGAGCTGACGGATTTCCACGTTGCTCACGAGGTGGTGCTGGGCAAGCTGCTGCAGGCGATGACGTTGTATGGATTGGTGGATGTGGTGCGCGGACCGGGGCTGGCGTTCACCCGGATGGTCGCACCGTTTTCGCTGTCCGACGGCATGCTGACGCTGACCGACACTCGCGCGTTCAGCCCGTCTCTGGGGCTGACAGCCCAGGGGCAGATCGATCTCGACGCCAATACCATCGACCTGCTGGGCACCATCGTGCCCGCCTACTTCTTCAATTCGCTGCTGGGAAACGTGCCGCTGGTAGGCCGATTGTTCAGTCCCGAACGCGGCGGCGGCCTGTTCGCGGCCAGCTATAGCGTGAAGGGCGACCTGAATAATCCGGCGGTCGGGGTTAACCCGCTGACCGCCCTGACCCCCGGCTTCCTCCGCGGGTTATTTCGATTGTTTTGACTCGTCCCACGCGCTACGCGCCTCCCGGAACGGCCGGAAACGCCGGCAGGCCTGTAACGCGGCCCCTCCCGGCGAGACGTATTTGCGTCAACGCTGGTGCAACAGCCGCCAGCCCCTAAATGTCCAGCCGGAGGTGGTCGGCAATGATGGTTCCCTGGCGTGACCGGCGTGGCAGGTTCCTGCCGTTCACGGCGGCAGTGCTGGCCGCCGTCTGCGTCCCCGGCCTGCTGACTGCATTCTGGTGGACCCAGGACGAACTGGGCGCGCGGCCGGTGACCGAGGCGATCCACGAGATCGGCCTCTGGGCCATCCGCTTCGTGATGATCGCACTCGCCGTCACGCCGCTGCGCGCCGCGCTGGACTGGGGCAAGCTGCTGCTGGTGCGGCGCATGCTGGGTGTGACCGCGCTGGCCTACGCGGTGGTGCACTTCTCGCTGTACATCGTGCAGCAGAACGGCAACATGGCGATGGTCGTTTCCGAGATCGTCCATCGCTTCTATCTCACCATAGGCTTCGCCGTCTTGCTCGGGCTGATCGCACTTGGCATCACCTCGACCGACAGCGCGGTGCGCCGCATGGGGCGCTGGTGGAAACGGCTGCACCGGCTGGCCTATCCGCTCGCCGTGCTGGCGTTGCTGCACTACTTCATCCAATCGAAAGCCAACGTGTCGGAGCCGGTGTTCGTCGCCGGCCTGTATGTCTGGCTGATGCTTTGGCGCGTTTTGCCGGTTCGCTGGCAGCGCACCCGTGGGGTGTATCCCGTCCTCGCCCTGGCTTCCGGCGCATCGGCCGCCGGCATCGAGTTCGCATGGTACGCCGTCAATACGCACATCAATCCGTGGCGCGTGCTGGAGGCGAACGAGACGCTGCGCTTCGGCCTCCGCCCGGCGCATTACGTGGCGCTGGTGACATTGGGGCTGGGTGTTGTCATCCTCGCGCGCCGCATCGCACCCACCCTGCGGCGGGGCCGGCGTCCTGTCGTGGCACGGGCGGGATGACACGCCGCGCAAGAGGAGCAAGAGCATGCCGGAAACATCCGGTTTCGATCCGCTGACACTACCGGAGAGCAATGCCACCGGCTATCCGGACCCCTATCGCGCCGCCAACCAGCAGCGTTGGAACCGCCGTCTCGGCGACCATGCGGGCCTCACCAATTTTGGCGTGAACCTGACGCGCATCGTGCCGGGCGGCCAGTCGTCCGCCCGGCACGCGCATCAGCGGCAGGACGAGTTCGTCTATGTCCTGGAAGGCGAGGTCGTGCTCGAAACCAACGCCGGCGCCGAGACGCTGCGTGCCGGCATGTGCGCCGGTTTCCCCGCCGGCACCGGCAACGCACATCATTTCGTCAATCGGAGCTCAGCCGACGTGCTTCTGCTGGTGATCGGCGACCGGACCGCGGGCGACGAGGTGACCTATCCGGACATCGACCTGCACCTTGCGGTGCAGCCGGACGGCTCGCCCCGATTTACCCACAAGGACGGCACGCCATTCTGATCCCGTCGCCGAAAGCCCCACCCATGCTGCCATCGCAACGTCACCTGTCGATATCCCGCGCGAAGTCTGTTATCTGAACGCCGCGTCCTGGGGGCCCCTGCCTCTGGCCGCAATGGCAGCGGGACGCGCGGCGATGGCGCGCGAGGGACGGCCCTGGACAGTGCTCGCCGACTTTGCCGCGGCGCAGTTCGAGCGCGCTCGCGCGCTGCGGCCGCGCTGATCAATGCCGATCCGGCGGACGTCGCGCTGATCCCGTCGGTTAGCTATGGCGTCGCCACCGCCGGTAAGTTGTTTGCACCGCGGCCGGGAACGCGCGTGCTGATGCTGCAGGACGACCACGTCTCTCCGGCGCTGGAATGGCGCACGCGTGCCGGCCACGCTGACTGGCAGCCCGACACAGTGCCTCAGCCGCGCGACGGCAACTGGACCGAGGCGTTGCTGGCTGCGATCGACCGGCCCGGCGCACCGGTCGGTTTGGCGTCATGCCAATCGCCGCCATCTCCAACGAGATGAAGAAATCCCGCTCCCCCATGTCGAACCGGCGTGCGTTATCGACATAGGCAAGGTCGCGCAGATACGGGGCTTGCTCGGAGTTCACTGCACGCCGTGCCTGCTGGTGCACGCCGCCGCCAGCGTCTTGGCCGTGCCGCTCGCCATCCGCATCCACGAGGGCGTGGTGTGGTCCAATCGCGACCGCCGCACCTCGATACCGATCGAAGCAGCGAGAGTCGCGACGCGATCGGCGTCATTGCAAGGAGCGACGCGACGAAGCAATCTCCCTCAAGCGGCGCACGATCCGTCCAAACACCTGTCCGCGAGAGATTGCCTGGTCGCTTCGCTCCTCGCAATGACAGCACGATAACGACGCATCGCAATGACAGGATGGTAGTGACGCAGCGCCACGAAGCGTCAGCCCGCCCCCTTCCCCTTAAGCAACCGCCCACCGCACGCGCCCGTCGCGACGCCGTTCTCGAACGCCACCACGCCGTTGACGATCGTTGCCGCGATGCCCTCCGCCTTTTGCACCAGGCGCCGGGCGCCACCGGGCAGGTCGGCCTCCACCACCGGCATCCCCGGCCGCACCGTCGCCTCGTCGAACACCACCAGGTCGGCGGCAAAGCCGGTGCGCACCAGGCCGCGATCGTTCAGTTCCCACGCCGTCGCATTGTCGAAACTGAGCTTGCGCACCGCCTGCTCCAGCGTGAACGCCTGGCGCGCGCGCACCCAGTAGCTCAGCATGTGGGTTTGCAGCGACGATCCCATCTCCTGGCACACATGCGCGCCGGAATCGGAGAACGTGGCCAGCGTCCACGGATGCCGCAGCATCGCCAGCACGTCTTCCGGTGCCTCGTTCACCAGAGGCTGCACGAACACCTGGTCCTCGTTCGCCAGCATCAGGTCGAGCATCACCTCCACCGGATGCGCCCCCCGCTGCCGCGCCAGCGATTCGACGGTCGGGTCATTCCATTCCACGTCGCGCATCGCATACAAGTTGCCATAGTCGGGCTTGCGTGGATCGGTGGTGGCCGCGCCGCCACCCTGGAACACGTTGTCGCGCGCCTTCATGCGCGCCTCGTCCGCCACAAGCTGCGCGCGCACGTCAGGATCGGCCATGCGCCGCTTTTGCTCCGCGAGCGGCAGCGCGCGCAGCTCCCGCCAATGCGGCAGCACATCAAACGGCAGGTAGGATTTTAGCGCGAAGATCGCGTTGATCGACTTGGTTGTCGCCTGGCCGAACATGCGAGCACCGGCGGCAATGCTCTGGTCCAGATAGTCGAGTTGGTAACGATACGGATTCGGCGCCTCCCCCTGACGGGTGGACAGCGTGCCGAACATCACCGGACGGCCCGAGTTCAATGCCACCTGGCGCAGGCGTTCCAGGAACGCGCGCTGCCGGGGCCCGCTGGAAACGTCAGGCCCGATCTGGAAGATTCCGGCATCCTCCTCCGCCATGGCGCCGACCAGGGCATCGATTTCGCGCCATTCGGCGATCCGGCTGGCCACCGGCGTATCGTCGGGCGTGACATGCGTACCGGCGCGCGAACTGGAAAAGCCCATGGCCCCGGCGCGCACCGCCTGCCGCACCGCCGCCGCCATGCGGGCGATGTCGTCGTCGGTCGCCGGTTCGGTCAGCGCGCGGTTTCCCATCACGTACATGCGCAGCGCAGAGTGACCGATATAGGCGCCGTAGTTCAGCGCCTTTGGCAATTGCGATACCGTTTCGAGATATTCGGGGAACGTCTCCCAGCGCCAGTCGATGCCGGCCAGCATTGCCTCCAGCGGAATATCCTCCACCGCGGTCAGGCAGCGCGCGAACCATTCGCGCTGGTCGGGCGGACAGGGCGCCAGAGCGAAGCCGCAATTGCCCATGATCACGCTGGTGACGCCATGCCAACAGGAGCAGGTGCCTTGGCGGTCCCAGTTCACCTGCGCATCCATGTGGGTGTGGCCATCGATAAAGCCCGGCGCGACGATCAGCCCGTCGGCATCGATGCTGCGCTGCACCGGCGCGCGGATGCGGCCGATCTCCACGATGCGTCCGCCGGCGACACCGACATCGGCGCGATAGCGGCCCATGCCGGAACCATCAACGATGGTGCCATTCCTGATGACCAGATCGAGCATGGACGATCCTCCGGGCTTATGGTTCTGCGGATGATGGTTCTGCGGTTGACCGTATCAGCGTCGGGCGTTGCCGTCATCTGCTCCGTCATTTCCCCCTGTCATTCCCGCTGTCATTGCGAGGAGCGAACCTGTCATTGCGAGGAACGAAGCGACGAAGCAATCTCCCGCGAGACGCGCTCGGATGGTCGTGCGCTCCTCGCAGGAGATTGCTTCGTCGCTTCGTTCCTCGCAATGACGAGCGCTGCAATGACACGCGCTGCAATGACATGCACTGCAACGACACGAGCTGCAATGACACGCGCTGCAACGACAAGCTCTACAGGTACCGTACCAGGCGCACCAGAATTCCGCCGGCTTGCGGCAGGCTGCCGAATTCGGAGCGCCGCCCGCCAAAGGTGAAGCTGACCTGTCCGCCCACGGTCCAGGCACGCGAGAGATAGTAATCGGCCGTGCCCTGCACCAGCGCTGAGCCATCCTGCACGTTGATGGTGGCCAGCGCGGTCAATTCCAGGTCGGTGACGAACGCGTCCGTCCAGTCGGCGCGCAGGAACGCCGAATGGCGCGTCTCCGGTTCCTCCTGGTCCTGCGCATACGAACGGAAGTACCACAGCTCGGCATCGACAGCGGCGTTATAGTGGTATTGCGCCGCCGCATTGAACCAGTTGGTCCAGTCCTGCGGCGTCATGCCTGCCTGCTGAAAGTGGTATTCCAGGTTGAGTGTGAGTTTCGTGTCGATCGGCGTATAGGAGAATCCCAACACAAGCTCGTTCTGGAAGACCTGGGCCGGATCGACGGGGATGACCGCGGGCGCGTTCCTCGGCAGGGTGCCGGTTTCGCGTCCATACTGCAACGCGTCGTACAACATGCTGGGGGCGACTCCGCCCGCCCACTCCACATAGCCGATGGTCTGCTGGTTGATCCCCAACGTCAAATTGCCGCCGACCTGGGTGCGGTCGCCGGCGTGGTAGAGCAACAGCTCCGGACTGAAGCCGTTGGCGACCCTGACGCTGCCTTTCAGCAGAAAGCGGTCCTGCGCGTTGGTGCGGTCGAGCATCGGATCGAAGCTGGGCAGGTCGATGTTGGTGTAGATGGCGGTGGGCAGTGTCACTCTCGGCGCGATCGCGGCGGTGACCGAGCCGCCCGGCCAGACATGCTCGCCCAGCAGCATCAGCGTGCCGAGCCGGTCCTCGCGCAGCACGGTCGGGTCGGCGGTCAGCGGTTCAACCACCGCGCGGGTGCGGAAGAAGTCGGTGGGATTGTAGCCGACCGCAACGCCGCTTTTGACGTTGACGCGACCGAGGTCGATCCATGTGCCGTCGGCGGGCTGCCAGCTTACCAACAATTCCCGAAGGTCGTTGCGGACCGATTCATGGCTGGGGAACGGCACGTCGTTAGCGGCGCGCAGGTTGAAGCGGCCGCTGTAGTCCAGCGTGACGTTGTTGCCAAGGTTCCACTCGTCGCGCGAATCAAAGAACAGACGGTCTTCCCAACTTGCCGGGGTCGGCGGAGGATAAGGGCACCACCAGGCTGTCGCGCAGGGGCGTAAAGGTGAAGGCGTCCTCCAAATAGTTGCGCTGCGCTGCATTGCTGGCGGGGACGGGGAGCACGGCGGGCGGCGGGGCCTCGGCGGCGGGCGGAATGAGGTCGAGATCCTTGTCCTCCTCGGCGGCGAAGGCGGGCGCGGAAATCAACAGAAGCAGGGCCAGAAGGACCCGGGCCGCACGCGGCGCGAGTGACGCCGCGGGGGCCTTCACTCCGCCCTCAGGCGCGGCAGATAGTCGCGCTGGAACCATGCCTCGGGGATGTCCTGGAAGCGCAGGTCGCCGAACTGGATGGTGGTCACCAGCGAGCTGTCCACCGCATCGATGATGACGGCCTCGCTCGGCCGCACCGCACCCAGTTGCTCGTGATAACCGCGGTAGTACAGAATCTTCAACAGCCGGCCGCTGTCGGAATAGAACTTCGCCTTGATCGGGTGGAAGCTGCCATGCTCCACCCAGTATTCGACGCGGTTGTAGGTCGCCGTATCCGTCACCGCCTTCAGGTCGAGGTGCCAGCACTGTCGCTGCTGGCGTTCGGCATCGGTGATCGTTTCGTCGCCCAGCAGCGTGGCGGCATAGTCCACCACGAAGTTCACCGTCAGTACGTCGCCGATCGAGGCTTGGCCGATCAGGCGCTGCTGCGGCGAGATGCGCACGCTCGCCTGGGACGACGGGTCGTAGAACCACAGGTCGTGGTTGTCGAACAAGGCTATCTTGCCGGCATCGCGCGGCGGCTCGACGTAGCGCACAAGGTTGCGGAACTGGTGGGTTGCCGGGTCCTCCTTGGCATAGACCACCAACTGGTCCTGGTCCCGCGCGCGGCCGGACACGTATTCCGTCAGCGTATCGGTGGAGCGGAACGGCTGGCCCGGATTGCGCACCTTGTCGGCGGCGGCGACGATCTGCTGCGGCGTCTGCGCCAGGGCGGGGATGGCGGCGACCGCGATGACCAGTGCCAGCATGACCGATTTGAACGCGCGCATCACCACCTCGATATGTTGCAGAATTGCGTGGGCCAGAATTGCGTGGGGCGGAAAAGGGCAGCGCATTCCGCCGGGACGGCACCGGCGGAATGCGCTTCGCTTTTCCACCCCTACGAAATCCACCACGTCGGCACACCGCCGCCTCACACATGGCGCAGCGCGTCGACCACCGGCAGGCGGGCGGCGCGGTTGGCGGGGAGCAACGCGGCGACCGTCGCCACTAACACCAATCCGATCCAGGTGCCGAGCAACAGTGGCGGGTGATCCGACGGCATGGCAAGACGGAACGGCACCTCCCTAGCGTTGCCGGGCGGCAGCCAGGTCATGCCGGAGTGGTTGATCGCGGCTGCCACGCCGAACGCCAGCACCACGCCGACCGTGGCGGCGATGGCGCCCAGCATCCAGCCCTCGGTGACGAACTGCGCGCGAATGCCGTTGCGGCGTACGCCCATGGCGCGGATGGTGCCGATCTCGTTGGTGCGCTCCATCACGTTCATGGTCATCGTGTTGACCACCGCGAACAGTACGATCACGCCCATGATCAGCGTGATGAACAGGAAGATGGCGGAGAACAGCCGCACGACCTGGAGATAGAAGGGCGTCAGCTCGGCGAAGTCGCGCACCTCCAGATCCAGGTGATGCGTGGCGATCAGCGTCTTGCAGCCGTGCACGCGCGGCGCGCAGGTCCTGACTGCGGTGAAGCTGCAGCACGATACCGGTGGCCTTGTGCTCGCCGCGGCCGTAGACAAGCTGCTGCGCCAGCGCCAGCGGCATGACGACGTAGTTGTCGTCCAGTTCCTTGACCCCCTGCTCGGCGACTCCCGCGACGTCCAGTGTGACGACGTTCGGTGCACCGCTGGCCGTCGCCGACAACAGATCGAGTTGCGGCATGGTGGCGTTCTTCACGTCACCGCTGCCGAGTGCGCTCTGCGCGAGCGCGGTCAGGCCTTGATCGACCGGTGCCGCCAGCGCCGTGTCATCGGCGGCAGGGGGCGCGGGGCAGTCGGCCATCTTCAGCGCGGCACAAAGACCGAGGATGCGTGCCATGCCGCCGCCGATCAGACCACGCTGCGGTGCGTCGTCGGCCATGCGGGTGTCCGGCACGAACGGTTCCGCCGACACCGTATTCGTTCCATTGCCGCATGCGCTCTTGATTCGATGGAATCACGCCGCTGCCAAGGAACGTCTTCGCGGCATTGTTGCCGCCGGAGAAGTTGCCGGCGATGCCAAGCAACGACTGGGTCGGCGTGATCACGCGGACCATCGGCTTCAGCACCGGATCGTTGGCCGAGCGTCCGCATGACGCGCTGATAGTCGTCGATGCCGTAGGCGGAGGGATTGCCGGAGCCGAACACGAAATATCCGCTGCGGAACACGGTCAGATGGCCGATGCGCTGCACCAGACCGGTCTCGAACGCCGAGAAGATATAGGTGATGTAGCCGCCGAACACGAGCATCGCCATGGCACCGACGGCCACCGCGGAGCCGGTCATCAGCGAACGCCGGCGGTTGCGCAGGATGTTACGGAAGGCGATTTTGAACAGCATGACGTTTAAACTCCCCCTCCCGTTGTGAGAGGTGGTTGGGGGGAGGGGTGCGTACTGCCGCCGCTTCGGCGTTGCAGGCGCCCCTCCCCCGCCCCGTTCCACAAGGGGAGCGGAAGAATTTGCTCTTCCATCCTCATGCGCCACCAGCATGCCGTCGCGAATGCCGAAGGTTTCCTCGGAATGCGACATGAGCTGCTGGTCGTGCGTGGAAAAGATGAACGTCGTGCGTTGTTCGGCCTGCATGCGGCGCATCAGCGCGATGATGGCCGCACCGTTGGCGCTGTCGAGATTCGCGGTCGGCTCATCCGCCAGCACGATGGTCGGGCGCTTCACCAGGGCCCGCGCGATCGCCACGCGCTGCTTCTGGCCGCCGGACAATTCGTTCGGGCGCTGCGACGCCTGGGCCGCCAACCCGACCGCCTCCAGCACCTCCAGCGTGCGGCGGCGGCGCTCGGCCGCCGGCATGCCGACCAGCAGCAGCGGATACTCGACGTTCTCATAGGCCGAGAGCACCGGCACCAAGCTGAACGACTGGAAGATGAAGCCGATGTTGCGGGCGCGGAAATCGGCCAGCGCGTTGTCCTTGAGGCGGCCGACATCCTCGCCGCAGACCTCGATGCGGCCCGCGGTCGGCGCGTCGATGCAGCCGATCAGGTTGAGCAAGGTCGTTTTGCCACTGCCGGACGGCCCCACGATCATGGTGAAGCGGTGCGAGGGGACGTCCAGGCTGATGTCCCGGATGGCGGCCACGTCGATCGCCCCCGCATGGTAAGTCTTCACGACGTGTTGCAGGCGGACGACGGGCGCGGCGGCGGCGGTCATCTGGCGCGGTCTCCCGACTTGCGGTACCGCTCGGTACCGCTACGATGTGGGATATACGGTACCGGGCGGTACCGCACAGGGGCCATTTTGATGGATATTGCCGACGACGTTCCTCCGGACGCTGCCCCCGCCTCCCTGCGAGACCGGATTATCGGCGCCGCCTTCGCCCTGTTCATGGAGCGCGGCTATAGCGGCACGAGCACGCTGGACATCGCGCGCCGAGCCCAGATTTCGAAGCGTGATCTGTATGCGGCGTTCGGCAGCAAGCAGGCGATGCTGGTGGCCTGCATCACCGAGCGCACCGAGCGGATGAGACTACCGCTGCGATTGCCGATGCCCACCAGCCGCGAGGCGCTGACGGCTACGCTGATGACGTTTGGCCGCACGCTGTTGTTCGAAGTGTCGCAGCCGGAGGTGCTGGCGACGAGTCGTCTCGCCATCGCGGAATCGGAGCGTGCACCGGAGCTAGCGCAGATGCTCGATCAACTGGGAGGCGGCACCACGCTTGCGGCCCTGGCGGAGGTGCTCCGGACGGCGCTAACGCGCGGATTGCTCGCCGCGGGGGATCCGGAGGAGATCGCGGATGTCTTCCTCTCGCTGCTCTGGCGCGGCCGACTGATGATGCGGCTGCTGCTACGGGTCTCTGACGGCCCAAGCGACGTGGAGCGGGAGCGGCGGGCGCGGTTTGCCATGGAAACGGTGATGCGGCTGTACTTTGCGGCGTGATGGTTGAACGTTGCCGTTATCAACGTCGATGTCGTTGGTCGTTGGTAGGGCCGAAAAGCGCAGCACATTCCGCCGTTGGCACGCTGGCGGATTGCGCTTCCCCCGGATGTGGTTCGGGGCGGGGCTGATCTAGGGCTTATCCGCCCGACGCTGGTGACACGCTACGCGACCGCGACGTGGTGGTTCAGCGGCCCGTGTCCCCCGCCAAACCCTGGCGCGCTCGAAATCGCCGCCCGCACATACGCGCGCGCCCGCAGCACCGCGTCGCGCAGCGTCATGCCCTGGGCCAGACCGGCGGCGATCGCGCTGGCCATGGTGCAGCCGGTGCCGTGGGTGTGGCGGGAGTCGATGCGGGGGGCGGCGAAGGCCTCGACGCCGTCGCGAGTCGCCAGAAGGTCCACCACGGTCTCACCGGGCAGGTGGCCGCCCTTCAGCAGGACTGCTGGCACCCCCAAGTCCAGCAACACCGACGCGGCCTCGCGCATCGCTTCGGTGTCGGCAATGGAACGGCCCGACAGCACCTCCGCTTCGGGAAGGTTGGGCGTGATGACACTCGCCTTGGGCAGCAGGTGGCGGATCAGCGCGTGCACCGAGCCCGGATCCAGCAGGCGGGCGCCCCCCTTGGCGACCATGACCGGATCGAGCACCAGCGGCACGGCGGCCGCGTGGCGGGCCAGGGCGTCGGCGATCGTCTCGATCGTCGCTACATCCCCCAGCATGCCGGTCTTCACCGCATCGGCGCCGATATCGTCCAGCACGACGAAGATCTGCTGATAGATGAACTCTGGCGGGACGATCCGGATGCCCTGCACGCCCAAGGTGTTCTGTGCGGTCAGCGCGGTGATGGCGGTTGCGGCGTAAGCGCCGAGCATGGTGATAGTCTTGATGTCTGCCTGGATGCCGGCACCGCCGCCGGAATCGGAGCCGGCAATCGCCAGCACCCGCCCGCGCATGCGACCGGTCGCCGGAGCGGCCATCAGTCCGCGATCTCCCGCGCGCGCGCCACATCGGCGATGACGGCGCAAAGCGAGTCGACGATCTGCCGGACCGCGGCTTCGTCCTCGCCTTCGGCCATGACGCGCACCATCGGCTCGGTGCCACTTTCGCGGATCAGCAGGCGGCCGGTGCCGTTCAGGAACGCCTCGGCGGCGATGACCGCCTCGACCACTGACGGATGGCGCAACGGCGAAGGCCCGGCGAACCGCACGTTCTTCAACTGCTGCGGCAGCGGGGTGAACACGCGGCAGACGTCGCTGGCGGGGCCGTGCTGGCCGACGATCACCGCCAGCACCTGCAACGCCGCCAGCAGGCCGTCGCCGGTGGTGGCGAAATCGGACAGGATGACGTGGCCGGATTGCTCGCCGCCGACATTGGCGCCTTGCTCACGCATCCGCGCCGCCACGTAGCGGTCACCCACCTTCGTCCGATGCAGGGTCAGTCCGGCGTCGCGCAGGAAATGCTCCAGGCCGAGATTGGACATGACGGTGGCGACGATGCCGCCGCCCTGCAACAGCCCGGCCTCGGCCCAGGATCGCGCGATCAGTGCCAGGATCTGGTCACCATCGATCAATTCGCCATTCTCGTCCGCCATGACCACGCGGTCGGCGTCGCCGTCCAACGCGATGCCAAGATCCGCGCCATGCTCCACCACCTTGGCGCAGAGGTATTCCGGCGTGGTGGAACCGCAGCCCTTGTTGATGTTGAACCCGTCCGGCGCGACGCCCTCGGCGATGACAGTGGCGCCCAGCTCCCACAACACCGTCGGGGCGACGCGGTATGCGGCACCGTTGGCGCAGTCCACCACGATTTTCAGCTCGTTCAGGCGCAGGCCGCGCGGGAAGCTGGCCTTGGCGGCCTCGATGTAGCGGCCGGCGGCGTCATCCAGGCGCGCGGCGCGGCCCAGCGCTTCCGGAGCGGCGAGGCGAGAGGCGTAGGCGCTTTCCATCAGCGCCTCGATCTCGGCCTCGGTCGCGTCCGAGAGTTTTTCCCCATCGGGGCCGAACAGTTTGATGCCGTTGTCCTCGAAGGGGTTGTGCGAGGCGGAGATCATCACGCCCAGGTCGGCGCGCAGGCTACGGGTGAGCATCGCCACCGCCGGAGTGGGTAGCGGGCCGAGCAAGGTCACGTCCATGCCGGCCCCGATGAAGCCGGCGGTCAGTGCGGGTTCCAGCATATAGCCGGAGAGACGGGTGTCCTTGCCGATCACCACGCGATGGCGATGGTTGCCGCGCGTGAACAGCAGGCCGGCGGCCTGGCCGAGGCGGAGAGCGGTGCCGGCGGTCATCGGGTCGGTATTGGCTTTGCCGCGGATGCCGTCGGTGCCGAACAGGCGTCTGAGTTTGGTCATCCGGGTCTCCGTTGGGCGAAATCCGGTATATGTAACCCGGCAGCGAGGCGGCGGGGAAGCGGAGTCAAGCCCGGCCGGTCAGCGCTGTCCAAAGCTTGATGGCCTGTGCCGTTTTGGCCACGTCGTGCACCCGCAGGATGGCGGCGCCGCGCGACAGCGCGAACAGGCCGGCGGCGATTGAGCCGGGGAAACGGCGCTGCGGGTCGGGTTCGTCGCCGACGCGGCCGATGAAGGATTTGCGGGAGACGCCAACCACGATGGGCCGGCCCAGAGCGGCCAGCTCCGGCAGGCGGCGGAGCATTTCCAGGGAATGGGGGGCGAGTTTGGCAAAGCCGATGCCGGGGTCGATGGCGATGGCCTCCGGGCCGATCCCGGCCTGTTCGGCCGCAGCAATGCGGATGGCGAGCTCGGCGGCCACCTCGCGGGCGATGTCAGCATAGACGGCCCGGGCGTTCATCGTGGCGGGATCGCCGCGCATGTGCATCAGAACGACGGGGCAGCCGCGCGCCGCGACGAGCGGGGCGGAGGCGGGGTCGTGGGTCAGCGCTGATACGTCGTTGACGATAATGGCCCCGGCGTCCAGCGCCGCTGCCATGGTGGCGGCGTTGCGGGTGTCGATCGAGACACACACCCCGGCCGCGGCCAGGGCGCGGACGACTGGCAGGACGCGGGCTCGTTCCTCGGCCGGTGAGACAGCTGGAGCACCGGGGCGGGTGCTCTCGCCGCCCACATCGACGATGTCGGCACCGGCGGCGGCCATCGCCGCCCCGGCCGCTACAGCGCGTTGCGGGTCGAGATACCGCCCGCCGTCACTGAAGCTGTCCGGCGTGACGTTCAGGATGCCCATGACGCGCGGGCGGTCGAGGCGGAGACCGGCCCAGGTGGGTGGGTGCGGCATGGTCGTGGCTATGGCGCCGAGAGTGAGGCAAGGGCTGAGGTTGGGGCAAGGGCTGAGGTTGGGGCAAGGGCTGAGGTTGGGGCAAAGGCTGAGGTTGGGGCAAGGGCTGAGGTTGGGGCCAAGAACCTCCCCTCCCCCGATGGGAGGGGCTGGGGGAAGGGTGCAAGCAGCGAACGACAGCGGCAGTACGCACCCCTCCCCCGACCCCTCCCGCAACGGGAGGAGAATTCCTTAGCCTTAGCCGTAGCCTTAACCTTGACCTTGACCTTGACCTCAACCTTCGCTGCGACCTTAGTCCCCAACCTGGCTCTCCGTTCCTCGCGCTCTCTCACCCCCGCAGGTGCTCTGGGATCCGCAGACCCAGCCGTGTGGGGACGTTCCAGACCTCCCGCACCTGGCGCATCACGCGGAAGCCGGCGCGGAGATAGGTGGGCAGTGCCCGTGCATGATCCGCGGTGCAGGTGTTGACGGTCATCCCGCGCGCGCCCTGCCGCCATACCGTATCCACCGCCTGGCGCAGGAAGGCGTAACCGATGCCAGTGCCGATCACCCACGGCATCAAGCCGAAATACCCGAGGTTGACGTCCGGCCAGAAGCGGGCATCCAGCTCGAAGAACCCGGCCGGCTCACCGCGGCCGTAGAGCGTGTGGATCGAAACCGCGGGATCACTCAGCAACGCGGCGAGTTCGTCGTCGGCGGTGGTTCGGCGCAGCCACCAGACGTAGTCGGCGCCGACGGTGTTGTAGAGATAGCGGTAGAAAGCCACGCTGGGAGCCTCGGCGCGCACCGCCTGCCAGCCGGGCGGCAGCGCGGGCGCCGCCTCCACGGGAGGCCGGTCCATCCGCAGGAAGGTGACCGTGACGGTGACGCGCACCACCGGGTCCATCCTCAGTGCTCTCCGTGCCACAAGGGCCCGCAGCCTAGCCGATGGCAGGTCAGGGCGGAAGCTTGCGGCTGCTGCGGGATTTGCTGTGGGACGCGTTGCGGCAGGCCGGCTCCTGAACGATTTCGAGTCGCAAGGCGAGCGTGTCCAGGCGAGACTGACGGCCAGGCCATTCAACTCGGGCGTGGGCTGGGGCGTGGGCTGGGGCGGGTGCCGGCGCTGACATCGGCTCGGTGCACGGCGAGATGATCGAGCGCGGCCGGGGCTCAGCTGCGGCAGGCGCAACCGTCAGGACCGGCGGCGGAGCTTGGAAATCATTCTTTCGCGACAGCAGCGATGCCATCGCGTCGGGGGCCGCAGTCGCTGCGGCGATGCCGATCATACCGGGTATGATCTCGGGGTTCTCCCACCATTGCAGGCCGCACGGCGGCAGGCCGGCTCGGAACCCTTGCACGCTGCCGCCCAACGCCACGATGGCGCGGGACAGCTCCGACCAGTCGGGATGGCCCGGCCCGATGCCGGCGGCGGCACATCCATTCAATCGCAGGACCGAACGTGCCGCGGACCGACGCGGCGAGGGCCTGCGCCGAGCCGACGCGCGCCTTCGGCGCCGGCAGCCCGCCTGACCCTGGCTAACCCGTCGCTAGGCCTCTCGAACCCCAGCCCTACGTAACGCTTCTATAAGCCTCTGCTTGTCCTGTTCTCGCTGAAATGGATAGTGCTCACATATTTTGCGAATATTCACGTCGGGATCGATCCGCTCATATGCCCGCAGGCCGTCCCTCGCTTCGGCAGTGTGTCCGAGCATCGCGTTGGCGGCGATGGCCACCCGAAGAGCGGGCATCCAGTTCGGCTTTACCCTCCCCGCCATGGCTGCCCAATCGGACGCTTCCTGGTCTCGCCCTGCGATGAAATGCGCAAATGCCATTGCACTTTGGGTGAGAAAAACGCGCGGATCGAGCGGATTGAGCCTCATGGCCCTTTCCAGGCTCCGGATTGCTTCCTCGTGGTCACCCGCATATCCGCGCACCCACCCGCTTCGCTGCCACGCGGCCGCGAGATTGACGTCCAGCTCGAGCGCCCGATCGATCAGCAGGAGTGCACGCTCTACCTCTTTGAAAAAGAAGGCGCGAACATGTCCTCCCCAGCACAAGGCCACTGCGTCGTCACTTCCCAATCCCACGGCGCGTTCCGTAAGACGCGAGATTTCCTCCCGGTCAAAGTCAGACCGCCAACCGTTGGCTTTGGCAAACTGATAGCAGGAAGCAGCCAACCCATAGGGCGTGGCAAAGTCAGGATCTTTTTCAATGGCCGCATAAAAGAGCGTCAATGCATTCGCATTGTCGTCCTTCGACCAGCGGTTCCAGCTTGCAAGCCCGCGCAAATAAAGATCGTAAGCCGCGGGATTGCTGGTCAGTTCACGCTTCACGCGATCTATCTCCGCCTTCTCAAGTTGCGGTGCTATCGCGCCAACGACTCGCTCAACAAGTCGGTCTTGAAGTTCGAAAGGGTCGCCGCTGGTGTAATCGAACCTGTCAGCCCATAAGTGCCGGCCCAATACCCCCTCTATGAGCTGTGCGGTGACTCGCATGCGGTCACCTAAGAGCCTGATGCTTCCTTCCAACACGTAACGGACGCCGAGCTCGCGCGCGACCTGCTTCACATCAACCGATCCGCCCTTGTAGGTAAATGACGAATTGCGGGCGATTACAAAGAAGCCGCGATTGCGCGATAATGCGGTGATAATGTCTTCAACAATCCCGTCGACCAGGTAGTCCGTATCTGCGCCTCCGCCCAGATTAAGAAACGGCAATATAGCGATCGAAGGCTTTTCGGAGGTGCTGCTCGGCAGGTCGGGCGAGCGGACTGTGGCGTCGACGTTATCCTCGCGAATTGCTCCCACAAAACGCACGCCCCTGCGCGGTAAGGTTTTTATCAGTCGCTGCTCGTTGCCTGTATCTCCGATTGCACCCCGGGCCGCGTTGATGCGGTTGGCCAGGGCGGACTCTGAAACGATGCGTCCGTGCCAGACCGCAGCCAACAGATCATCCTTGGTGACGACCCGATCGCGATGCCGCATCAAATGAACAAGAAGATCGAAAACCTGGGGCTCGACAGCCACAAGCGAACTTTGCCGGCGTAATTCGCGCCAACTCGTGTCGAGTACGCAGTCACCAAAATAATAACGCAAGGCAAGATTCCCTTCGTTACCGGTCGGAAGTGTAACACACGGTCTCCAAATGAAAAATGGAGGGAATCCTAAGAGTTTGTTCGGAAACTGCTTCAGGCTCTGCTTGAGTTTGTTTGCTTTCCGGCGGACGACGAGGGAACGAGTAAGAACGAGGCCACAGAGAATCATTCACCACGAAGGCACGAAGCCACGAAGACTGTATCCATGGCTTCGTGGCTTCGTGCCTTCGTGGTGAATTTTACTGATGCAACCAACCGATTCTGAATATTGGATTTGTTCCCGGACGGACACTAAGGGGAAGCTAATCTGGCCTAAAAGACAGCGGCGACGATCTCTGGCATGGGGGTCCTAGACCGAGAAAGCATGAGGAGCAAGAAGGTGAACCCCCCGTTGTCCCGAAGCCGGCCCGTGGCCGCATTGATATTGTTTTTCGCCGGGTTGTGGCTGATGCCTTCGATGTTGGCGGCGCAACAGAAATACATCGTCAAGCCAATTGCCGAGATGAAGGTCAAGCAACTGCCCAAAGGTGAGTTGTTCTGGCGTGTCGAGAGTTTTCCGACGCTGGACGCGGCGAAGACAGCCGCATCACCGTATCGCTGGAATCCGGACACTGTCAGCTATGACGGGTTGCCTTCACTGACAGCCGAGGTCGCCGGCAAAGCATGGCTCTTCACTCTCGGTCCGAAGGGTGGGTCAACGGCAGGCGGAACGAAGGTCGCCGAGATAGGACCCGTTCCTCCGCTCAGCGCGCCCGAGTATCTGTTGCGTGTGAACTACGGCCACGGGCCGCCGGGTTCAACAACACCGGTTCATATGCATCCGGGATCCGAGACATTTTACGTGGTCGCTGGAAGATTGAGTCAACGGACTCCGCAAGGCGTGATGAATGTCGAGGCTGGGCACTCAATGAATGGACATCCTGCCGGGACTACGATGGAAGTTTTCAACGGCGGGACGACAGAATTGACCGCGCTTATAATGTTCGTTGTCGACGCGACCAAGCCGTTCTCGGTGCCGGCCAAGTTCGAGTAGGGCAAAACCGGTCAAAACCTTCCGCACTGCGGGAAGGTGCCTATCCGGTCAGCGCAGGCATTCGCGGCGGCCCCGTCTGGTCCGCCTTTCGCAATGACGGTTGTGCCCCCGGCGACTCATTGCGAACGGGGGTGTCATTGCGAGCACAGCGAAACGATCTGCCGCAAGCAATGCGCGTACCCTCCGGGAGGTTGCTTCGCTTCGCTCGCAATGACAGGTTCACCGCCGGCATCGAAGAGCCAGGATCACGACACGAGCCTCTCGCTGCTGCTCCGCCTCGCCACCACCCTGCTTAGCGAACCGAGCCATGCACAAGACCATCCGCACGCCGTTGCTGGACTTCGCCTACCTGGAAAGCGGCCCCCCGGACGGGATCCCGGTGATCCTGCTGCATGGCTGGCCGTCCGACGTGCACGATTTCGACGATGTGGCCGCGGCCCTGGCGGCAGACGGTTGCCGTGTCCTGGTGCCGTGGCTGCGCGGGTACGGCCCGACCCGCTTCCTGGCGCCCGGCACCCCAAGGTCGGGGCAGCAGGCGGCGCTCGGCGCGGACGTGCGGGACTTCATGCATGCGCTGGGCATCGGCCAGGCGGTGCTGGGCGGCTACGACTGGGGTGGCCGCGCGGCCTGCGTCGTCGCGGCGCTGTGGCCGGAACGCGTGCGCGCGCTGGTGACGATCAACGGCTACGCGATCCAGGACATCGCGGCGTCCGGCCGGCCCGCCGCGGCGGCGCAGGAACATCGCCATTGGTACCAGTGGTATTTCCACACCGAGCGAGGGCGCGCCGGCCTGGCGCGGAACCGCCGCGACATTGCCCGGCTGCTGTGGCACCTCTGGTCGCCGAACTGGCGGTTCGACGACGCCACGTTCGAAGCGACGGCCGCCAGCTTCGACAATCCGGATTTCGTCGATGTCACGATCCAGTCCTACCGTCATCGTTACGGCAACGCGCCGGGCGACCCGGGGGTGGAGGCGCTGGAGCAGCGGCTGGCCGCGCTGCCGCCGATTTCCGTGCCGACGATCGTGCTGCATGGCGAGGCTGACGGTGTTGGCCCCGTAGCGGGGTCGGCCGGCCATGCCCGCCATTTCACCGGACGCTACGAGCGGCGGGTGGTGCCGGTGGCCGGGCACTTCCTGTCGCGCGAGGCACCGCAGGCGATGGTGCAGGCGGCGCGAGACCTTCTGCGGTAAGGATGCTATCTGGCCATGAAAAAGGGGGCGCCACGCAGGGGGCGCCACGCTGGGGCCGGGCGCGGAGTCCTGCCCCCAAAGCTCCTCCGATCGGCGAGGGCTGACGCGGCGCCTCTGTCGGTCCTATATTGCCGGCCAGCACACCCTCGCAGGACACCAGACCCAGTGACCGATGCCATCCAGCTTACCCGGCTCCCGTCCGGCCTGACCGTCGTCACCGAACGCATGGACCGGGTGGAGACCGTCTCCTTCGGCGCGTATATCGCCGCCGGTTCCCGCAACGAGACGACGGAGGAAAACGGCGTTTCGCATTTCCTGGAGCACATGGCCTTCAAGGGCACCGAACGCCGCACCGCCGCGCAGATCGCCGAGGAGATCGAGGCGGTCGGCGGCCACATCAACGCCTACACCGCGCGAGAGCAGACGGCGTACTATGTGAAGCTGCTGAAGGAGGACACCGCGTTGGGCGCCGACATCATCGGCGACATCCTGACGCACTCTACGTTCGAACCGGAGGAACTGGAACGCGAACGTGGCGTGATCCTGCAGGAGATCGGCCAGGCCAACGACACGCCGGACGATATCATCTTCGACTTCTTCCAGGAGGCGGCGTTCCCGTCACAGCCGCTCGGGCGTTCCGTGCTGGGCAGCGAGGTGGGCATCAAGGGCATGCCCCGCGGAATGCTGACCGCGTACATGAAGCGGCACTATGCGGCGTCGAACGTGGTGGTCTCCGCCGCCGGGAATTTGCAGCACGAGCAGATCGTGGCGCTGGTGAAACAGCATTTCGCGGACCTGCCGGGGCATAAGGCGCCGAAGATGGTAGCCGGCCGCTATCGCGGCGGCGAATTTCGCGAGGACCGCGATCTCGATCAGGTGCACATCGTGCTCGGCTTTCCGTCGATCGGCTACGGCGACCCAGACTACTATCCCACGCTGCTGCTCTCGACCTTGCTCGGTGGCGGCATGTCCTCGCGCCTGTTCCAGGAGGTGCGCGAGAAGCGGGGGCTGGTCTATTCGATCTACTCGTTCAGTGCGCCGTACATGGACGGCGGATTGTTCGGCATCTATGCAGGGACCGGCGAGAGCGAGGCGGAAGAGCTGATGCCCGTTACGCTGGAGGAACTGCGCAAGGTGCAGGATTCGGTGACCGAGGCGGAGCTGGCGCGGGCGCGGGCGCAGGTGAAGGCCAGCCTGCTGATGTCGCTGGAGAGCACCGGCAGCCGGACCGAGCAATTGGCGCGGCAGCTTCAGGTGTTCGGGCGCGTGGTGCCGACGGCGGAGACGGTGGGCAAGCTGAACGCGGTAACCACCGCGGACGTGCAGCGCGCCGCCGGGCGGCAGTTCCGCGCCAAGCCGACGCTGGCGGTTCTGGGCCCCGCCGGGCGGGTGCCGAAGCTGGCGGCGATCGCGGAGAAGCTGGCGGCGTAAGGCAAGAAGCTGGCGGCACAGGGCGAGAAGCTGTCATTGCAAGCGCAGCCAAGCAATCTCCCGGAGAGGCGCACATCACCGCGAGACCGTGCTTCGCTGCGCTTGCAGCCACACTCCAGGGTGGATAGCGACCGCCGGAGTCGGAGCACCAGCGTCGTTCAACCGACGCTTGGATAGCGCGGCGTGCAGCCCGGCATAACAACTCTCACCACGAAGACACGAAGGGGCGAAGAAGTATTCCTTCGTGGCTTCGTGTCTTCGTGGTGAATGTTGCAGGAAAACGGATCACGCCGATGGTTGAGATGTCACACCATCGGATCGCTACCCTAGCTTCATCAGGGCCTGTGGACAAACCCGCGGCGGCGGATGCCTAAGCATGATGCGCGCCCCCTCTTTCACGACCTGATGGGGGAGCAATAGATCACCAAATTCAGTAGCGCTCCTCCCGCAATTCGGACCATGTCCCCTTTTATCTATGCCAAAATCAACCAGCGTCTTGATTTGTGAAATTTGTGAAATCTGTGTTTCAACGCGTCCCGCCATCCGACGCGCCTGCCGCAACAGCCGCCGCCATCGACCTTGACTGCCGAAAACCGCCGCGCAGCGCCTTCAACGCCACGCGCGGTGCCTGCAACGCGCTCTCCGTCACAATGTGACGAAAGCCCCGCGGGCTTTCCAGCAGCAGGTTCATCGCCGGAACGAGGGCCTTGGCTTTCAACGCGTCGGTGAAGGCACGGTAGTAATAGAAATGCTCGATGATCCTCTTGTGGCGTTGCAGAGCAGTCGCCAGTGCCGGATCGCGCGCCACCATCCAATGCCGGCGCAGCAGATCCTCCTCCCGCCGGCGGATGCGCAGCAGGTCGGCAGCCGATTGCACATCGGTCAGCGTGCCGGCCCGCACCGTGTAGCGATAGAGCGGCCGCGGCGTCAGCCACCACCGCGCGCCGCAGAGCAAGCAGGCCAGCGAGAACAGAAAGTCCTCGCCGAAACGGTTGTTCTCGTCATAGCGCAGGTCGTGCCGTTGCAGGAAGGCGCGGCGCATCAGCGGCTTCATGAAGCCGTAACTCACACGCGGGCGATAGCGGCTGCCGATATTGCCGGTCACGAATTCGGCGGCGGACATCCACTTCGGATTCGGCAGCCTGCGGGGGTGGATCATCGGCTCGCCCGAATCGCTGCCCTGGGCGGAACAGAGCAGCAGGTTGTCGCAGACCAGGTCCGCTTCCTGCTGTTCGCCCAACGCCATGAGATGCGCCAGCCGGTGGGGAACGAAAGCATCGTCGGCATCCAGCAGCGCGATCCATCGGCCGCGCGCCTGCGACAGCCCCAGGTTGCGCGCCGCCGCCGGGCCACCGTTCACCGTCCGCCGCAACAGGGCAACGCGGCGGTCCCGCGCGGCCAACCCTGCCGCGATCTCCGCCGTGTCATCGGTGGATGCGTCGTCGATGATCAGGACTTGAAGATTTTGTTCCGTCTGCCCCAGCACGGAGCCGACCGCGCGACCGAGCGTGGCGGCGGCGTTGTACGCCGGTATCACGACGGAGACGTTGATCGCGGCTTCGTTCATGCGTGCAGTCACCCTTCCCGTGGCGGCGCGGCGCGACTGCCATTCGCCCACGGCATCGCTGAAGCCGACGCCACCCCGGAGTGGCCGGTCAGGCAGCAGGCGCCGTCCTCGTCGATCGCGCCGGCCCCAACCGTGGCGCTCTTGTCCATGACAACGACATGCAGAATTTCGCGGTGATCTGGCAAACGTCTGCGGGTTCACATAACTGCGATACCGTTGGCCAGCTTCCGACTTTTGCGGGACCACGCCTCCCGGCCCGGGCGTTTCCACGCACGGGCGGGCTTGACGATCGACATGCAGACCGGCGCGTCAGCCATGCGGCCGTCATGTTTCCGCCCCGGCACATAATGCCGACCCGCGTCCGCGACGGCGCGCCAAGCCGCTTCCGCGTCCGGTAGGTGCCGGTCGATCGTGAGTTCCAGACCTGGCTCAGGCAACATGCACCCCCGACCGGCGCGCCCATCGCGTTGGTTGCTGCAACGTAGCAAGCCGCCGCGGGTTCCCCCGGGTCCGATTCGCTGACGGATTGGTGATCGCGCCCGCGGATCGGGCAGCAGACGACCGTCGTAGGTAGCTGCCCGACCGTCCTCCGCTGCCCGACCTTTGGCGGGACTGTCAGGTGATCGCGTGCTGCAGCAGCGTCGTCAGCGTCACCGCGCCGGTGCCCTGCAACGTGGCGATCGCGGAACCGGCGCGAGAGCCGCTGGGCGACAGGCTGATCACCGCGTTGTTGTTGATTGTGGCGACGGACAGGTAGTTGCCGAGCGTGCGCTCGGTGCCGTTCCACTTGGTGGAAGCGAGCGCGGCCCGCAGGTCCAGCGTGTCACCGTTCTGCAGCACATAGCCGTAGATGTCGTCGTTGCCGGCGCCGGCGCCAGGCAGGACGATGGTGTTGCCCGTGCCGCCGTCGTCGATGGTGTTGTTGCCGCCGCCCGCGTTCACCACGTTGCCGCTGCCGGAGATCTGGATCGTATCGTTGCCGGCGCCAGTGGTGATGGTGTTGTTGCCCTGGAAGGCCTGCACCGTCTCCGTGCCGCCGGTGAGCGTGGCGGTGTCGCCGGTACCGCCAATGAACAGCATGTGGTCGCCCGCCGTGGCGGTGATGGCCGTGTTGCTGACGTTCTCCGCCGGAGCGGCGTCGTTAGCGGCGATGATGATGGCGTTCGCTGGCTGCGTGGTACCGGTGCTCGCTGTCGTGCCCGTGCCGCTGGTGGTGCTGCCGCTGGTGCTGCTGCTCGCGCTGCTGCCCGAGCCGGTGACGGTGACCGCAATGGTTTCCTTCACCTCGACGCCACCCTGGTTCCAGACATCGACGGTGATCGTGTCAGAACCTCCGCCGGCGGGCGCGGTGTAGCTCAGGCTGGCAAGGTCGGCGTTGATCTGCCCCAGCGAGCCGGAGAACATGCCGTTAGCCACCGGCCCGCCGCCGGGACCGAACGTCTTCCCGTCGATCGTCAGCGTGCCGCTGCTGTCCCAAACATTCAGTGCCATGTTGCCGGAGTTGCCGGCGGCCCAGGTATCGCTGACGGAGACGCCGGAGATTGCCGTGGTCGCGCCAGTGGTCACGGTCTCGGACGACGGCACGGTGACCGCAAGATCGGTCGTCGTTCCGGCCGCGCCGCCTGCTGTCGCGGTGGTGGGAGGACCGCTGCTGGCGGTCTCGCCAGTGGTGCTGCCAGTGGTGCTGCCAGTGGTGCTGCCGGTGGTGCTGCCAGTGGTGCTGCCGGTGGTGCTGCCAGTCGAGCCGGTCGTACTCGTGCCGGTGCTTCCGCTGCTGGCAGAGCTGGTGGGCGCGGTAACCGCAATGGTCTCCTTCACCTCGACGCCTGCCTGGTTCCAGACATCGATGGTAATCGTGTCGGAGCCTCCCCCGGCGGGCGCGGTGTAGGTCAGGCTGGCGAGGTCGGCGTTGATTTGCGCCAGCGAGCCGGAGAACATGCCATTGGCGACCGGCCCGCCTCCCGGCCCGAACGTCTTCCCATCGATCGTCAGCGTGCCGGTTTTGTCCCACACGTTCAGCGCCATGTTGCCCGGACTGGCGGCGGCCCAGGCGTCGCTGACCGACACGCCGGAAATCGCCTGCGTCGCCCCCGGCGCGATTTGCTCGGTCGCAGGCACCGAGACAGCGAGATCGCTGGAGGTGAGGGCGCTGCCCGTGCTTGTCGTCGTGGTGCTGGGATCGCCGCTGCCGGTGCTGCTGCTTCCGCCTGTCGAACTGCCGGAACCGCCGCCGCCATTCGTGTATGGGTCGGTTTGCCAAACCTCCACCGACTGGATCTGCATGTCGCCGGTATAGTTCGAACTGCTCGGCGTGCCGTTCCAGTCGCCCGGCGCGTCGGTCATGTCATCGATCAGCATGTACATCGGCTGGTTCATCTGCGCCGGCGTCGCGATCTGGTAGACCTGCTGGCCGTTGACGTACCAGGTCATCGTGCTCGCGGTCCAGTTGAGCGCAAAGGTGTTGAAGTTTGCTGACAGGGTGGGCAGGCTGTAACTCCAGGTATTGGACTGCGTGGCATCGCTGGACGACCCGGTGAACACGCCGAACTCCGCCGCGCCGGTCCCTTGCGAACCGTCCGCTTCGAAGATGTCGATTTCCGGCGGCCATGCACCCCCCTCCGGCAGCAGCCAGAAGGCGGAGCTGACGCCGTCGCCCTCCGGCAGCTTCGCGGTGATCTGGAAGTAGCCGTATTCCTGGGAGAAGGACGGTTCGGTAGTGAGCTGGCCGGACAGGAACTCAGCACCACCGACCGAGGACGAAGCAACGTTGCCCGGCCGCGGTTCGATCGCCATGTTGAGGCCGTTGCCGTTGATACTATAGACGTCGGCATCGGCTGCCGAAGTCGGTCCATAGGCGGGATTCACCAGCCACGAGGACATCGAGCTGTTGATGTAGCCGTTCGGACTCCAGTTATAGACTGGCTGCCAGTTTCCGCTTGAGCCATTCCACAGGCTGAGGCTGCTGAACTGGTCGTCGAAGGTCGGCGTCGCGCCGTTTGTCGAGCCCGTGATGTCGCTGCTGGTCGATGTGCTGCTGCTGCTGGTTGTGCTCATGGTGCTTGGATCCGAGTTGCTGGGGTCCGAACTGGCGGTGCTGGTGGTGCTCGGGTCCGAATTGGATGTGCCCGTGCTGGATGTGCCCGTGCTGGACGTGCCCGTGGTGGAGGTGCCCGTGGTGGACGTGACCGTGGATGTTCCCGTGCTGGACGGGACAGAATCGCCGCTCGGCACGACCTCGATCAGCAGCGGATCGCTGCCCAGGGTGACTGAGATGCTACCGGTGTTGCTGGCGCTTTGGATGGACGACGTGCCGGTGACCGGGTCGAACACCTCGATTTCGGACGCCGCCGACCCGAGGTTCACCGTCACCGAGTGCTGGCTGCCGCTCTCGTCCCACAGGCCGATCCAGAACGAGCCGTCGGACTTCTCGATCAGGATCGAATTGTCGCCGGACTGCGTGCCCGACAGGCTGTAGTTGAGCGATCCGGCGGTGAAGCTATCGGCATCGCTGCCGCTATCGGCCAACAGCGTCGTCAGATTATGCAGCGAGGTCGCCGCCGGCCGCGGCGAGCCGTCGGAATTGAACAGTCCCCAGTCGCCGGAGGAGTCGTCGTACAGGCCATAGAACCACACGCCGGCATCGCCCGCGGCAATGCCGTCGAATGTCGCATCGACCACGTACTGCGCGATCTGGGTTTCGCTGAACTGGCTGGTCTGCCAGCCCATCTCGGTGGTGATCACCGGGTCGGACGACGCGGCCAGCGCTGCGTCGCCGTTGAGCTGCTGGATCGCGCTGCCTGGGGTCTGCCCGACGTTCGGATAGGTGTGCGCGTTGGCGTAATTGGTATAGGCGGACAGGTTGCCGACGTCCGGATAATCGCCTTCCCAGTTGTTCGCCGAGGTCCAGCCGGAGCCGAAGCTCATGTTGATGACCGGCAGCCCCTCCTGCTGGCCCATCGCATAGACCTGCTGCTGGAACTGCGCGGTCCAGGACAGCGAGTTGCCGTTGGCCTGGGCGTAGGAGTCATCCTCCTCGTTGCCGCCCTCGATCGAATGCAGGATGCCGTCCGCCGCCATCTGCGGCACCAGCGCCAGCGCGTCCTGGTCCCAGGCGGGCGCGCCCTCCGGCATATAGAAGTCGAACTTGACGCCGGTGGCCTGGGATACCTGTTGCCACACCGCAATTTCACTGGCGCTGGCGGCGCTGTCCCGCACGATCCCGACGCCGAGATATTGCAGGTTCTGCTCCACCATGGCGGTATCCGAATACGCTCCGGCGTCGCCGATATGCGTGTTGATGCCCATGGTCCCGAGGAAGGCGCCGGCGGTGATGGCTGTCGTCGTCATTAAGATTATTTTCCTTAAAGCGGAGCGCGGAAACCCGTTGCCGGAAGCCAGCGCGGGATGTTGCGATTACACACTAGTTCGATGCGTGGCAGATCAGGCGCGCGGAAGGGCCTGCTCGGCCGTGGTGAAACGTCGCTGTCTCTCCTTGACGAAAAGCCCCGCAGGCGCGAGGCTTCGTTTTTCCGGGTGGTGGATCGCCGCACCATCATGCTGCGCGTGGCAACCGCAGCGATCACCGTGTTAACGGAACCGTTTTACCAATATTTTCTGAATGGCAAGCACGGAAACGTGAGCAATCGTCTGGGAACCCAGAATTCGGCGATATGGAACCCGGCGGACGACGCCTCGTGCGACGGATTTCCTAGAAATATTGCGGCGTGGCATAATTTCGACAGCTGGTGTGATCGTTTTGCCACGTGGAATTGGTATCGTTTAAGATAAGATATAATGCGAACTGTCGCTGAAGTTGGACGAAAAGCAGTTGCAGCTGAGGTTACCGTCCCTTGTTGTTCCGGTGCGGCCGACCGCGGAGAAAAAAGCGGAGAGGGCGCGGGCAAAGGGCGATGGCGACGAACTTTCTTCTCGTCCCCTTGCCGCCCCACCAGCCTCTCAGAAGATGCCGCTTGCGAGTCCCGCTGCCATCGCCGCCCCCAGTTCGGCGCAGCGGGCCAGGTCGGCGGGGGAGATGCGCTTTGGCGCCCGAATGGCCTCCGGCGTTTGGGCGTGGGTGCAGATGATCAGCGACTCGGCCACCGGGCGCAGCCGCCAGCCGGTGGCGATGCGGGCGATCTGCCGCTCGGCGTTGGTGCCGTCGGAGCCGGCACAGATCAGCATGGCGTAAGGTCGGCCGTTGATACGGTCCAGCACCGGATAATACGTGCGGTCGAAGAATTCCTTCATCGCGCCGGCCAGCGCCGCGAGGTTCTCCGGAGTCGCGAAGATGTAGCCGTCGGCGGCCAGCACGTCCTCGGGCTGCGCCTCGGTCGCGGGGAGCAGCCGGGTCTGCACGTCCGGCTCGGTGGCCGCGGCGGCGCGGGCGGCTTCGGCCATCTGCTGTGTGCCGCCGGTGCGGGAGTGGACGACGATCAGGAGGGTTTTCATGGATCACACGGGCTCCGCCGGGCGCCAGTGCCTTCATGTTTTTTGATTTTTAGCACGGAGATGATAGCCGAGACAGTCACGCGACGCGTGATCGGCCTGGCCATCGAGGTACATCGGCAGACCGGGACGGGATTGCTCGAGTTCGGCATACGAACATGCCTGTGCCATGAACTGAGCCAGGCCGGCATTTCCCTTCGCGCGACAGGTGCCGGTGCCGCTCATTTATAAAGGCCAGACCCTGACCGTGGCACAGGGCCGCGTGCTGCGGGTGGCTCAGAGTCTTCCCTGGCGCCGTGGCGGGCGGCACCGTGGCGGGCGGCGCCGTGGCGGGCGGTGATGGCGGAAGCCAGGCAGGCGACGAGGATGGCTCGGCTCGCCCGCGCCGCCGTGGCCGGACAGCCACCCGCCCCGGCCGCCGCGACGCGGGACGGCGACCGATTGGTGGCGTCGGGCGGTGCGCACGAAGTTTTCATGTCACAAGCCCTTGCACCAGAACGCGCCCGGTCCCCCCGCAACGCAAAGCCTATCGTGTCCGTGCACCACGCCGCCTGGCGCTGGCGCCGCCAACAGAACCTCATGCACCGCAGTCAGCCGCACATGCGCAACCATGGCGCCAAACTTGACCTCCCACAGGACCTGACCTCCCACAGTCGCAACCGAGCCCCATATCCGGCCCCGAAGCCCCTCGCCCGGCCCGGCCCGCAACGCACGCGAGGGCTTTGACGTTACCCCCTTCATTCTCCATGCTGTCACATATCTGGTTCTCCGGCGGGGGGCGGAGCAATGCAGGCGATCCTTGATACGGTCCTGAAGCGGTTCATCATCATCGGGCGTCTCACCGTGCGCTGGCCGGACGGCCGCCTGCACACCTATGCCGGCCGGCCCGGACCGGAAGCCGGCATTGCCCTGCACACGCGGGGCGCGATCCGCCGGCTGGTGCTGAACCCGGCGCTGGCGGTCGGCGAGTGCTACATGGACGGCACCCTGACCGTCGACGCGCGCGGCATCTACGAGGTGCTGGACGTGCTGGTCAGCAATCTCACGGCGAACGGCGACAAGCTGCCAGCGTCGCACATCTGGCCAAAGCTGCGGCAACTGAAGCGCCACATCGACCAGTACAATCCGGCGCACCGCGCGCGGCGCAACGTTGCCCACCACTACGACCTCAGCGGCCGCCTCTACAGTCTGTTCCTGGACCGCGACCGGCAATACTCCTGCGCCTATTTCCCGCGCGGCGACGAGTCGCTGGAGGAAGCCCAGGCCGCCAAGAAGCGCCATATCGCCGCCAAGCTGCTGCTGAACCGGCCGGACCTGACGGTGCTGGACATCGGCTGCGGCTGGGGCGGCATGGCGCTGACCCTGGCGCGCGACTTCGGCGCCCGCGTCACCGGCATCACACTGTCCACCGAACAATTGGCCGAGGCCCGCAACCGCGCCGCCGCCGAGGGCCTGACCGACCGCGTCACCTTCGAGCTGATGGACTACCGCGCGATGACGCAGCGCTTCGACCGCATCGTCTCGATCGGCATGTTCGAGCATGTCGGCGTCGGCCACTACCGCGCGTTCTTCGATACGGTGGCGCGCTGTTTGGATCCGGACGGCGTCGCGTTGCTGCACGCAATCGGGCGCAGCGATGCTGGCGGCTCGACCAACCCGTGGATCGCCAAATACATCTTCCCCGGCGGCTACTGTCCCGCGCTGTCCGAGGTGCTGCCGCGGATCGAGCGCAGCGGGCTTTTCACGACCGACATCGAAATCCTGCGCCTGCACTATGCCGAGACGCTGCGCCACTGGCGGCGCCGCTTCGCTGCCAACCGCGACACGATCGCGTCGCTGTACGACGAACGCTTCTGCCGCATGTGGGAATTCTACCTGTCCGGCGCCGAGCTGTCGTTCCGGCGCGAAGGCAGCATGATCTTCCAGATCCAGATGGCACACGACCAGGCCGCGGTGCCGCTGACGCGCGACTACATCGTGCCGGCCGAGCAATTGCTCGGACAGCGCGCGAAGTCGGGCGCGGTGCGGCCATAATTAGAGTGTCGCGATAACGCACCGTTGGCGGCTGCGCGCCTCGCACCGACAGGCGAGTTCCAATCACTCCGCCGCGATCGCGTATCGATGCCCGCGGCTGATCCACACCACCGCGGCGGCGGCAACCGCGGCCAGCGCCATGATCGGCATCAGCGACAGCGGATAGCTGCCGGTTGCGTCGTTGATCGCGCCGATCAGGTAGTTCGCCGCAAAGCCCGACAGGTTGCCCAGCGCATTGATCTGCGCGATGCCGGCCGCCGCCACCGGGGCGCCGAGGAACTCGGTCGACAGCGCCCAGAAAGGACCGTTGCTGGCGCGCGTCCCGATCACGACCAGCGTCAACAGCACGACGATCGGCCACAGCGATGACACGACTATGGTTGCCAGCAGCCCCGCGGCAATGACGGCGATCGGCACGGCGGTGTGCCACACCCGTTCCTTGGTGCGATCGGAATGATGCCCCCACAGCACCATCAGCACCGCTGCGATCCCGTACGGCACCCCGGTGACCAGCCCGGTCTGCATGTTGGTCAGGCCGTACGATTTGACGATCTGCGGCAGCCAGACCGCGAGGCCGGAACTGGCGGCGGCCGGTCCCGCATACACCAATGCCATCACCAGCACGTGCTTGTCCCGCAGCACGCGCCACAGCTTCATGTGCGGCACCCGGGTCGCATGGGCCCGCTCCGATGCCAGCCGGGCGCTCAACCAGTCCCGCTGCGCCTGGGTCAGCCACTTGGCGTGCGCGGGTGCGTCGGTCAGCCAGACCAGCGCCACCACGCCCATCAGCACCGCGGGCACCGCTTCCAGGATGAAGATCCACTGCCAGCCGCGCAGGCCGCCCCAGCCGTTCACGTACAGGATCGCGCCCGATAGCGGCGAGCCGATAAAGCCGGCCGCCGCGATAGCCACCATGAAAATGCCGACGATCCGGGCGCGATACGCCGCCGGGAACCAATAGGTCAGATACAGGATGACTCCCGGAAAGAAGCCGGCCTCCGCGACGCCCAGCAGGAACCGCAGCGACAGGAACGATGCGGTGCCCGCGGTCCATGCCATCGCGCCGGAGACCAGGCCCCAGGAGATCATGATGCGGGCGATCCAGCGGCTGGCGCCGAAGCGCTCCAGCGCGAGGTTGCTGGGCACTTCCAGCAGGAAATAGCCGATGAAGAAAATGCCGCCGCCCAAGCCGAAGATCGTCTTGCTCAGCCCCAGGTCGTGGTTCATCTGCAGGCCGGCGAACCCAACATTCACCCGGTCGATGTAGCAGATCAGGTAGGCGAGGATCAGGAACGGCATCAGGCGCATGGAGACGCGGCGCATGGTCTCGGTTTCCAGCGCGTCAGCGTCCTGCGACGGCGCGTGCGGCATTGGTTCCCTCCTGTCCGTCGTTGCCGCTCGCGTGGGGACGCAGCGGTGCGCGGCGGGCCGCTTGCTCCGTGCCGGAGCAAGATGTGCTGGAGCGAGATGCCCACCGTAAACCACATGGCATTTTGCGGTCGCGAGCGCTTTGACCCGGGTCAAACCGCGGCAACGCAAGTCGCGCGGTTGCTTCGGCACGTCAAGGTCGCGGCAGCATTGCGTCCGGCACATAAGGCGCAGACAGAAGCTCGACCGAACAGACGCGCAGGAGTGAAACCAGGCCGCGTTGCGCGGAAAGACGATGCGGCGCTGTTGCGTCGCCCCCGCTATCCTGTCTTATCCCCACTCTTCACATGGTGCTGTCGCGCTGGCTCGGCGGTAAACTCCGCGCCGCATGAACACCATCGATTCGCCCCTTCTCGGCCTGTCGCAACGCCTGCCGCCCTCCAACATCCAGGCGGAGCAAGCGTTGCTTGGCGCACTGCTCGCCAACAACAAGGCTTACGAGCGTGTCTCGGAGTTTCTTGCGCCCGAGCATTTCGCCGACGCGATCCACGGCCGCATCTACCAGGCCATCGTGCGCCGCGTCGAATCGGGGCACCTTGCCGATGCGGTGACGCTGAAGGCGGAGTTCGAGCATTCCGGCGTGCTGGAGGAAGTCGGCGGCACCGCCTACCTGGCGCAGCTTCTCACCGCGATGGTCGGCATCATCAACGCCGGCGAGTATGGCCGCGCCATCCACGACGCCTGGCTGCGCCGGCAGTTGATCGACATCGGCGAGATCGTGGTGAACAACGCATTCGGCGCCGATCCCGAACTCGCCGGCAGCCAGCAAATCGAAACCGCCGAGCAATTTCTGTTCGATCTGGCATCTAAAGGTTCGACTGGCGGCGGATTCGTCACGTTCGAGAAGGCGCTGACCGAGGCTATCCAGGGCGCCGAACGTGCGTTCCATCGTTCCGGCCACGTTGCGGGGTTGACGACGGGGCTGCGCGACCTGGACGCGAAAACCGGCGGCATGCACCCGTCCGATCTGATGATCCTGGCGGGACGGCCGGGCATGGGGAAGACCTCGCTCGCCACCAAGATCGCGTTTGGCGCGGCCAAGGCGCTGCTGGCGGAAGCGCGCGCCAAGGACGCCAATGCGATGCCGCGTGCCGCGGTGGCGGTCTTCTCGCTGGAAATGAGCTCGGAGCAATTGGCAACGCGCCTGCTGGCGGAAGAAGCGCAGGTGTCCAGCGACAAGATCCGCAAAGGCGAGATCCAGCAGCGCGATTTCAACCGGTTCATAGAGGTGAGCCGCGAACTGTCCGGCCTGCCGATCGAGATCGACGACACTCCGGCGCTGACTCTGTCGGCGATGCGCACCCGGGCGCGGCGGTTGAAGCGTACCAAGGGACTGGCGCTGATCGTGGTGGACTACCTGCAGCTCATGCGTCCGGCGGCGGGGACGAAGCCGGAGAACCGCGTGCTGGAGATCAGCCAGATCACGCAAGGTCTGAAGGCGATCGCCAAGGAGCTGGAAGTGCCGGTGATCGCGCTGTCGCAGCTCTCGCGCCAGGTGGAGAACCGTGAGGACAAGCGGCCGCAGCTCTCCGACCTGCGTGAATCGGGCACGATCGAGCAGGATGCGGATTCGGTGATGTTCCTGTATCGCGAGGAGTACGATCTGGAACAACGCGAACCGCAGCAGCCGCGGTTCGACAATGACGAGAAGTTCCATGGCGCGGTGGACAAGTGGAAGCAGGACATGGAGCGGGCGCACAACATGGCCGACCTGATCATCGCCAAGCAGCGTCATGGCCCGACGGGGACGATCCAGTTGTTCTTCGAACCGGAGTTCACAAGGTTTGCCGATCTCGATCGAATGCATGGGGAATATGCGAGGTGAGGCGATGGCATCGTCGCTGCGTTGCTCGCAATGACAGCAGGGCGCTATGCAGCCGTGTCGCGCCACGTTGAGTCCAGGTACCCATACAAAAAATCCTGGCCGCTTGGCTCGCGACGGTGCCACATCTCGACGCCATTGCGATGCGAATGCTTGCAACATTCGCCACGAAGTCACGAAGAAGAACTTCTTCGCCCCTTCGTGGCTTCGTGGTGAATGATTTTCTAAGTGCCCGCGCGCGGCACGATCGCGGGGTTAGTGACAGTACACCAGCCACAATCAACCAACTTGGCTGACCAGTTTCCCCTCCGCCTGGTGGATTGCGCCAATCAGCCACCCACGTGCCTCCTCGGCCTGCCACCAACGAACGATGATATGCGGTGCAAGCGCCGCGATACGGATCGCTTGCTCCGGGTCGCTTTCGGTGAAATGCGTGCAACCCCACTGCGTGGCCGCCCGTGCCTTATAAGCTGCGACCGACTCGACGTCGTCGCCCACATCCGCGGGCCGGCACTCCAACGCCACGCCAGCGTGGCCGCAACGGGCCAGCCAGGCCAGCGTCATATCGCGATCCCGTTCCGGCCGACCGGTGATGACGACGGCGCGCGCGGCTTCGAACCGCGGCAGCCGTTCGAATGGCGCCAGTGAATGGCGTCGCCGCAGCGTGTCTTGAAGGTCGCGGTCGTAGTCGGCCTTGGGAATGTCGGGCAGGAAAATTCCGTCGAGATCGAGACCGAGAAACGATTGCTCGAACGCCCGGTCCGCCGCGGCGCCGGCCGCACGCATGCGGCGGGCGGCCGGCGTGGCCTCCCCGCGTTCCCACGGGAATCGGAAGAGTTCCCGCACGGGATGCGAGAGATCGGGAACGTGGCCCGTGGTTTCCGGGTCATGGGTGATGGTCAACGTCAGGCTGTCGATATGTTCGTCGCGCAACATCGCCTGGGCGGCGCGCATGGTCAGGCCGGTGGCACAGCAATCATCCACCAGCAGCACACGCTCCGCATCCGGTTTCGGGCCGATCCAGCCGATCGGATCACCGCGGTGGTGCCATCCCACGATGGCCAGCGGCAAGGCGAGCATGCAGGCAGCCATCGTCGCCGGCACCAGTCCACCGCGCGCGATCCCCACCACCGCCTCGGGCCGCCAGGCCTCCGCCTGATCGAGCAATGCCGCGACCATGCGTTCGGCCTCATCGTAGCCGATGAATCGCGGCATGCGGTCGGTCTGCAGGCCCTTCCATGGAGCGGCGGCCGGACCGTCGCTCATGGATGCGCTCCGGCCGGGCGCATCTCGATCCCGACCCGATGGTCCACGAACCGTGTCGTGTACGCGTGCGAGATATCGATGCCCTTCGAATAAACGCCGACCGCCGCCATCGAGCGGTAGAACTCTGCCCAGCGGGCGTCGGTCATCGCGCCAATCCCAAGTTTCAAAGCGTCGCCGGAATCCACTGTACCGTGTTCGATCATCACCTTGCGGCCGTACGCCAACAGCGCCTCGGACATATCCGGATTGGCTTCGCGGATAAGCCGGTTGGCTGGGGCCGGATCCTGATACAGATACGAGTACCAGCCCTCGATCGAGGCATCGATAAAACGTTGCACCAGCCCCGGATTGTCCTTCACAAGTTTGGCGCTTGTGGTAATGATGTTGGAATAGGCCGCATAGCCGCCGTCGGCCACCAGCAGAACTACCGGATCGAATCCGGCCTTCTGCCGGATCAGGAATGGCTCCGATCCCAGATAGCCTTGCTGGATCATCTGCTTGTTGGCCAGGAACGGGGCCAGGCTGAACGTATAGGGGCGGATCTGGCTGTCGCTGTAGCCGTATTTCGCCGCCAGGAAGCGCCACCATCCGTTGCGGGTGTCCGCCCCGATCTCGATCGGCTTGCCCTTCAGCGCGGCAAAGCTGTCATCGCCCTGGCCAGGATGCGCGATCAGCACCGCCGGGTCCTTTTGAAAGATCGCGGCAACCGCGAGGAACGGCAGGTGCCGCTGCGCGAACTCGATGGCGCGTTCGCCGCCCAGGTTGAAATCCAGCCGGCCGGCCATCAGCAACTGCATTTGGTTGACCTGCGGACCGCCCTCCCGGATCGTCACCGACAACCCGTGCCGCGCGTAAATGCCGTTCGCCACCGCCTGGTAGTAGCCGCCGTATTCAGCCTCGGCCAGCCAATCGAGACCGAACGTCACATGGTCGTCCGCCCTGCTCACGCCTGGGAGCGATAAGGCCAGCAACAGGGCCAGCATCAGGCCGGTGATAAAATGTCGCATGGTCGCTCATCCTACCGGCAGCAGTGCGCCGGACACGCCACTCGCCGCATCGGACAGCAGGAACAACATGGCTTCCGCTACTTCCGCCGGCTTGACCCAGCGGGACGTGTTCGCACCCGGCATGGCGACTCGATTTTGCGGCGTGTCGATCGTCGTGGGCAAGACGGCGTTGACCCGGATGTGGTCGGACCGCAACTCCTCGGCCAGGCTTTCGGTCAGGCGCATCACCGCGCTTTTCGTCGCGGCATACGGTGCCATCTCGCCGCTGCCGCGCAGACCGGCGGCGCTGCCGATACCCACAAGGCTGCCGCCGCCAGCCGCGCGCAGCACCGGGACGGCGGCGCGATATATGTTCCATGTGGTTTTGACGTTCAGCATGAACATCGCGTCCCATTCCGCCAAACCGGTATCGGCAAGCTTGCCCATGGCGAAGCCGCCTACAGTGGTCGCAACGCCATGCAGACCGCCGAGCGTCTGAACAACGCGCGCAACCAGAGCCCCGCACGCGGATGGATCGGCGAGATCGATGCCGGGCAGCGGCAGATGCAGTTGCGGGTTCTCCAACGTCTGCATGACAGCGCTGAGCGGGCGCTCCAGCATGTCAACCGCTGCGACCCTCGCGCCTCGACTGGCGAGCAGACGCACGACCGCGCTGCCAACATTGCCGGCGGCGCCGGTAACGATGAAGATTTTGTCGGCGAACATAGGGCGTTTCTCCTATCATTGTCGGGCAAGCAGCGGCAGTTGCAAAATAGCGCTCTGCTCAGCGTCGCGTCACGTGCGCCGAGACGCATTTCCAGGTGTTCTCGCGACATTGCCAATCGTCGGTATAGCGGCCTCCTCCGATGCTTCCGTCCGGCTTCACATAGCTGGTCCTGGCGTGGATGATGGCGAAATCGCCCAGGATGCGCACCAGCACGTCATGCGTCTCGATCTGCTTGACCGACGATCCGCGCGCGATCTGGGCGAGGAAGCCTGCCTTGTCCAGAAAGGTCCCGTCCGGGTTGGTGTTCATGAAGTCGCCGGCCAGGTTTGCCTCAAACCACGCGACATCGGCAAACTCCACGGAACGAATGTAATTGCGGTTCAGCTCCGTCAGCAGCATCATGCTGTCCCGGACCTCCGGGTCGCTGGTGGCTGCATGGCTATGCGCGGCCTGTGGCATTGCTACATTCCTTGGACGAGAGGAAACGGAGAACGACGGGAGTGTTGCCACTCTAACGGTTAGAATGTCATTGCGAGCGCAGCGAAACAATCTCCCCGGCATGACATGCGCACTCTCCAGAAGATTGCTTCGCTGTGCTCGCAATGACAGAGCTGCGCCGCAATGACAGAGCGGTCCTCGCAATGGCAGGGATGCGCTCGCGATGACAGTTTCGCCGGCAGCTCATAGCCGCAACTCCGCCACCTCCATCCAACGCCCCTCGGCCACGCTGCGATACGCGAGGTCGGCCAACTGTACCGCCTTCGCGCCCTCCACCAGGTTCGGCACATACGGTGCGTCCTCCGCCACATGGCGCAGGAACGTTTCCCAGCATTGCCGGAACGGGTTGCCGCCTGGCAGTGTGTCCGGCACCTCCTGCCACTGCGCGAGGAAATCCATGTTGCTGCGTTGCCCGCCGCCAAGAAACGCATCGGGCGTGTTGACTGCCGCCTGGGTGAAGCAGCGAAACCGCCCCGCCACAGCCGAGCCATGCGTGCCGTCGATCTGCACCACCATCGTGTCATCCCGCCGCAGGCGCATGGCCCAGCTATTGGTAATCACCCCCACGCCGCCGCCTTCCAGCCGCAGCAATGCGTGCGACGTGTCCTCCACATCCACCCGATACCGCCGCCCCTGCTCATCCACGCGTTCCGGCACCGCGGTCGCCATCAGTGCGCAAACGGCCGTCACCGGAGCGGCCAGCCGATCGATCATGTACCGCCAGTGCGCCATCATATCGAGCGCCAGGCCGCCGCCCTCCGCCCGTTTATAGTTCCAGCTCGGCCGCTGGCATGTTTGCGTGGTGCCATCGAAGATCCACGACCCGGCATCGATGCGGATCGACAGCACGCGCCCGAAGAATCCGGCGTGCTTGACGAACAGCAGCTTGGCGAAGCCGGGCAAAAACAGTTTGTCCTGGATGACGCCGTGCCTGACGCCGGCGGCGTGCGCGGCGCGGGCCATAGCCATCGCCTCCTCGACGGTGGGCGCGGTCGGCTTTTCGATATGGATGTGCTTGCCCGCCGCGATCGCCATCCGCACGCGCTCCGGCCTCCCGCCGGTCGCGGCGCAATCCATGAAGATCGAGTCCGGCCCCGCCAGCGCCTCCTCCAGGCTGGTGGTCCAGCGCAGGCCACCATGCGCCGCGGCCAGGACGCGCAAGCGTGCCGCGTCGCGTCCCACCAGCAGCAGTTCCGGCACCAGGCGGTCGCCGTTGCGCAGCGCCAGTCCACCCTCGGCGGCGACAGCGAGCAAGTTCGCCATGTGCTGCGTGGTGCCCATACGGCCGGTGGCGCCGTTGATGATGACGCCGATACGCTGCTCCGCCATTATCTCCCCCATCGTCATGCTCGCGGCGCAGGCCGAAAGCGCGCACCAGCTTGCGCCCATTCTGTCGCACCGGAAATGCGGACAACCTTATGACCAGCAGATGGCGTTGCGGCGCCGTCTGCAGCGCTGTCTTGAAAGCCCGCGAGCAGGAAACAATGTCGGCGAGCGAATTGGTTCCAGGGCTTGCTAACACCAATTGCTCGAACCGTTGACCGTCCCAGGGCGGCACGCAGCACCCCTTGTCACTGCGAGGAGCGAAGCGAGGAACCAATCTCCTGCGCGCACAGCCGACGGCGGCTCGTCAGGCAGGGGATTGCTTCGTCGCTTCGCTCCTCGCAATGACAGGGAGGCATTCGTCGCGGAGAATCATTGGTTGCGACAGTCGATCATATAAAATCTCTTTCCCATCTTTGCGTTCGCCGCCATGCTTCCGGCGCGACAAGTCACTCCGTCAGCCATTGACGCGCCGCCCGCGCCTTGCACATGAATCGCGCCAGGTGATGCTTGACCCAGCCGCGCCGCGGCAGGCTGATGCGACCGATTGGTGCTGCCCCCCGCCAGCGCCTAAGGAACTGAACACGACCGTGCCGCCGCAAGCCATTTCCTCCGCCGCCACGCTGGCGATCGACCTGGGGGCCGTCGTCGCCAACTGGCGCATGCTCTGCCGGCACCATCCGTCCGGCGCGGTCGCCGGCGTGGTGAAGGCCGACGCCTACGGACTGGGCGCCGCACACGTGGCCCCTGCCCTGTTAGCCGCCGGCTGCCGCCACTTCTTCGTCGCTTTGCTGGACGAAGCGTTGGCGATTCGCGACCGGCTACCCGGTGCGATGGTGGCAGTGCTCGGCGGCCCGCTGCCCGGCAGCGAACCGGAGTACGTCGCGCACGACATCACCCCGGTGCTGAACGCGCTGTCCGAACTGGACGCATGGGCCGCCACAGCGCGACGGATCGGGCGACCCCTCCCCGCCCTGCTGCATATCGACACCGGCATGTCGCGTCTCGGTCTCGATCCGCGCGAGCTCTCGACGCTGCAAGCCGACCATGCCCGCCTGGCCGGCATCGACCTGCGCTACGTCATGACGCATCTCGTAGCGTCGGAAGAGCCCGGCGACCCATTGAACCACCATCAGGCCGAGCGCTTTGCCGCCGCCTGCGCTGGTCTGCCGCCGGCATCGCGCAGCTTCGCCAACTCGTCAGGCATCTTCCTCGGCACCGCCTGGGGGTCCGATCTCGCCCGCCCTGGCGCCGCGCTGTACGGGCTCAATCCGAAGCCCGGCCGGCCCAATCCAATGCAGCAGACGGTGCGCCTCACCGCGCGGGTGCTGGCGGTGCGCGCCGTAAAGACCGGCGACAGCGTCGGCTACAACGCCACCTGGCGCGCCGCCCGCCCGTCACGCATTGCCACGATCGGCGTGGGCTATGCCGACGGCTGGCACCGCAGCCTCTCCAACCGTGGCAGCGCAGTCTTTGACGGCACCCCCATCCCGCTGGTAGGCCGCGTGTCCATGGACCTGACGACCTTCGACGTGACCGATCATCCCGCGGTGCAACCCGGCAGCATGTTGGAATTGCTCGGGCCGTCACAGACGCCAGACGACCTCGCCAGCATCGCCGGCACCAACGGCTACGAGGTGCTCACCTCGCTCAGCCGCCGCTACCACCGCACGTATTTGCCCGCGTGAACGCGATCCTCGACTTCCTGGCCGCGATCGGCCGCGGCACGATCAGCGTCTGCCGCGGCACCGGCAGCATGGCGATCTTCGCCGGCAACGGCGTCTCCCATGTCGTGCGCCCGCCCTTCTTTGCCCGGTTGTTCGGCCGCTCGCTGCTGGAGATGGGATATTTCAGCCTGCCCGTGGTGGCGCTGACCGCGATCTTCACCGGCATGGTGCTGGCGCTGCAGTCCTATACCGGCTTCTCCCGCTATTCTGCCCAAAGCGCGGTGCCCAACATCGTCGTGCTGTCGATCACGCGCGAACTGGGACCTGTGCTGGCGGGCCTGATGGTGGCCGGGCGCATCGGCGCCGCCGTGGCTGCCGAGCTTGGCACCATGCGCGTCACCGATCAGATCGATGCGCTGGCGACGCTTTCCACCAACCCGATGAAATACCTGGTGGCACCACGCCTGTTGGCTGGCGTCATCGCTCTGCCGGCACTGGTGGTGGTGGCCGACATCCTGGGCGTGCTGGGTGGTTTCATCGTCTCCACGCTTTCTCTGGGGTTCAACCCCACCACCTACCTGACCAACACCATGAACTTCATGCAGACCGAAGACGTTGTCTCCGGCCTGGTGAAGGCAGCGGTGTTCGGCTTCATCATCGCGCTGATGGGCTGCTACCAGGGTTATAACAGCCGTGGCGGCGCGCAGGGCGTGGGCGCCGCCACCACCAACGCGGTGGTCAGCGCCTCCATCCTGATCCTGGCAGTGGACTACATCCTGACCGAACTGTTCTTTGCCCGTTAGCAGGGGGCGCATGGCGGAAGCTGCGTCGGGGGATGTGCTGATGCCGCAGGCGCTGGCGCTTCACCAGCAAGGCCGTTTGCAGGAAGCCGAGCCATTGTATGCCGCCGTGGCGCGGCAGCAGCCGGACAACGCCGATGTCCGGCACCTGCTTGGGATCATCGCGCTGCAGACCGGCCGGCCGGACCGCGCCGTTGACCTGATCGGCGAGGCGATCGCGTTGAATGCCGGCATTGCCGCCGCGTACAACAACCGCGCCATCGCTCTCCGCCGGTTGGGGCGTCTGGACGAAGCGCTGGACAGTCTGGACCGCGCCATCGTGCTCGAGCCCGACAACGCCGAGGCGCACAACAACCGCGGCAGCGTGCTGCGCGACGCGGGATTGCTCGATGCGGCGCTGCCGGCCTTCGACCGGGCGGTTGCGCTGCGGCCGGATTATGCGGACGCCCACATCAACCGCGGCCTGCTGCTTCGCTCCATGGGTCAGTCAGCGGCCGCTTTGCAAAGCTATGACCGCGCATTGGCGTTGCGGCCAAACCATGCAGGCCTGCACTACAATCGCGGCAACGCGCTGCTGGACCTGACGCGCCGCGAGGAAGCCCTGGCAAGCTTCGACCAGGCGATCAGCCTGCAGCCGAGCCATGTCCAGGCGCATGCCGCGCGCGGCAACGCGCTGCTGCAGCTGGGGCGGACCGAACAAGCTCTGGCGAGCTACGACCAGGCGATCGCGCTGCGGCCGGATTACGCGGAGGCCTATGGCGACCGCGGCAATATGCTGCAACTCCTCGACCGGTTCGACGAAGCATTGGCCAGCTACGACCAGGCCATCGCGCTGAAACCGAGGGATGCCGGCCCGTATTTCAGCCGCGGCGAACTCCTGCGCTTCCAGGGACGCGCGGACGAGGCGGTCGCCAGTCTCGATGCCGCAGTGGAAATGGATCCGCTGCATGCCAGCGCCAGGCTCGCCGCCTGCATGGCGGAGTTGCCGATCCTCTACGCCTCGGACGCGGAAATCCCCGTGCGGCGCCAACGCTACCTGGCGGCGCTGGAACGGCTGGAGGCCGCCGCGGACGATCCCGCGGTGAGGCGCTCGCTGGCCGAACAGATCGGCGCGCCGCCCTTTTATCTGCCGTATCAGGGCGAGAACGACGTTGTGCCGCAGGCGATCTACGGAAAGCTGGCCTGTCGGATCCTGGGCGAAACCTTCCCGCCGGCACGTCCGCCGCCGCGCCCGTCCGCCGGCGAGCGCATCCGCCTGGGCATTCCGAGCGGATATTTCCGCGACCACACCATCTACAAACTGTTCTTGGAAGGCTGGCTGACGGAAATCGACCGCAGCCGCTTCGAGGTGATCGGCTTTCACACCAGCGCCTTATCGGACCACGTGACGACGCGGCTGGCCGGGCTGTGCGACCACTTCGTGCAGGGCCTGCCCTCCAATGCCGCCTGGCGCGAGGCAATCGTGGATGCCGCGCCCCATGCGTTGCTCTACGCGGAAGTCGGGATCGACCCCGTGATCGGCTGGCTCGCGGCGCAGCGGCTGGCGCCCTTGCAGTGCCTTACATGGGGGCATCCGGAGACCACCGGCATGCCGACGCTCGACTACTACCTGTCCAGCGACCTGATGGAGCCGCCGGATGCCGAGGCACACTACACCGAACGACTGGTGCGGCTGCCGCGGCTCGGCACGCACTATGCGCCGGATGAGGCGCGTCCCGCGGCTGTTGACCACGCATCGCTTGGCCTTGATCCGGGTCTGCCGGTGTTCTGGTCCGGCCAGACGCAGCCGAAATACCTGCCACGCTACGACTGGATCTTTCCGCGCATCGCCCAGGCGGTCGGACCATGCCGGTTCGTCTTCGTCAGCACGGTCAACCACGCCCTGACCAGGATGTTCGAGGAACGGCTAGGCCGGGCGTTTGCCGCGTGTGGACTGGACGCAGAGCAGGTACCTGCCTGATCCTGCCGAAGATGCCACAGGACAGGTTCGTCGGCGTGGTCGGCCTCGCGGATGTGGTGCTCGATCCACCGGGCTGGTCGGGAGGCAAATCGACGCTGGACTGCCTTGCGCAGAACCCGGCGATCGTGACGTGGCCGGGGCGGTTCATGCGCGGGCGGCACACCGCGGCGATCCTGCGCCGGATTGGTTGCGAAGCGACGATTGCCGGGTCGCTCGAAGAGTACGTGGACATCGCCGTCCGGCTCGCGCGCGAGGTGGGGTGGCGGGCGCAGGTGCGGCAGGCCGTGGCGGAGGGTAAACATCTGGCATTTCGCGACACCGATTATGTGCGTGCATTGGAACAGTTCCTGCGGGATGCCGTGGCGTCTGGCTGATGCGTCCTGGCGGCCGGCACGACGACTGGTAGTTCTCCGACTCTGACGGTTGGTGCCCAGCCAGGGCTGTCATTGCGAGCGAAGCGATCAGCCACGCCGCGCGGGCAATCCACAAGAATCTCGATTGGGTGCCGGTGGTGCGCTGCTGACAGCGGTCAATCTCGCGGTCACGTATGTGCTTGCCAAGGCGCTGCGGTTGCCGGAGCGCCAGGCGCGCGCCATCATGTTCGATGTCGGGATCTACAACTCTGGCCTTGGCGCAGTGCTGGCAGGATTGAATTTCGGCCCGCTGTCCGTGCTGCCGCCGCTGCTGAACGCGGTTATGAATATGATCATCGGAGCTCTGGCGGCCTCGGTGCCGCATAACCGGATCCCCGCGCCGGAAGCCGTCAATCGGGTCCCGCACCGGGGCTCCGAGCAGGAGTCGCCGAGTAGCCGGGGTTGCCTCCCGCCTCGGCGGAGACGCCGCGCGTACCGCAAGCAAAGAAAGTCAGCGGTCACAGAGTTGCACCGAGGACACACAAAATTTCACAGAGAGAAGTTTCTGGCGCTTCGCGGAGGAGTTCAGACGCTCCGCTGCGGCGTACCGCGCGGCGCATGCATTGTTTCTTCCTCTATGAAACTTTCCGTGTTCTCGGTGCAACTCTGCGACCGATGACTTTCTTGCTTTACCACCGCACAGACTCGGCGAGATTCCAATACCCGGGCAATGACAGTGGCGAGTGCGCACCGAGCGTCAGTATCGAGGCACCCAACACCAGGACAACCCCGGCCGGATCGTCCGCAAACGACTCGCTTGCGCGCGCGCGTCGCCTTACCATCGCCATGTCCATCGGCGAACAGCCTGCTCCGGCCGCAGATGCCCGGGCAACGCGCCGCATCGGCAAGAACAACAGAGGAAACAGACATGCGATACGGAATTTTGGGCGCGGCGATGCTGGCGCTGGCTTCGCTTGGCGCCGGCGCGGCGACGGCACAGCAACCGGCACCGAACCCGCTCGACGTCATTCCGGACAAGATGCCGTTCAACGTTCCCTACGGTGCGCCGATCTCGCTCGCCCAGGCGCAGGCGGCGATCCAGGCCACCATGGAAGAGGCCAACCGCCGCGGCTGGCCGGAGAACATCGCGGTCGTCGGTCCCGCCGGCGACCTGATTGCCTTCGTGCGCATGGACGGGGCGCAGTTTGCCTCGGTCGCCATCGCCCAGCACAAGGCCCGCACGGCCGCGCGCTATCGCCGACCGACCATCATCTTCGAGAACGCGATGCAAAAACCCGGTTCCAATTACATCCTCTCGCTCGACGACGTCATAGCCTCGCGCGGCGGAATCCCGCTGATCGTCGACGGCAAGCTGATCGGCGCCATCGGGTGCTCCGGCGCTACCGGCTCGCAGGACGAGGCGCTTTGCAAGGTCGGCGCCGCCACCGTCAAATAGGCGCCGCATCCCGGCGTCTGCACCAAACATTAACCAAGGCGGCTGCATAATAGCCTGGCAAACCTGTGGACGACCGGGCGTGGCTGCTGACCCGACCCATCCTGCGCTGGTCCGGCTCCCCGAGGTGCAACTTCGGGAAGTCTTCCGCCGCCATGCCCTGTTCCGCAATTCGAGGGACGGCGGGCGGCGCGCCGTGCTGACCAACGTGGACCTGTCCGGCCTGAAGCTGGCCGGCCAAGACCTGTCGCATGCCGACTTCACCAGCGCATCCTTCTACGGCGCCGACCTCGCCAACTCCCGCTTCGACTGCGCCACCCTGTTCTCCTGCGACTTCCGCCAGGCCAACCTGGAGAACGCCAGCCTGGTGCGTGCCGACCTGCGCGGCTGCCACTTCGCCGGCGCCATCCTGATCGGCGCCAACCTGTTCTCGGCCGACCTGCGCGAGGGCCTGCACGTCGCACGCGACAGCAAAGGCGACTTCCACGTGCTGAAGCCGGAGGAGCATGAGGGCACCGCGATCTCCGGCGCCAACTTCTCCGGCGCCAATCTGACGAATGCCAGCCTGTCGGGTGCCATCGCCATCAAGACCGATTTCGCCGACGCCATCATGCGCGGCTGCAAGCTGACCCGCGCCCGGGTGCAGGGCGCCAATTTCGCCGGCTGCGACCTGGCCGGCGCCGACTTCGCCCAGGCCGACACGCGCGGCGCCTGCTTCCGCGGCGCGGTGATCGCCGGTGCCCGGTTCGACTATGCGAACGTCGCCGGCGCCGACATGCGGGACGCGCTGACCGACGCGCCCAGTGGCCGGCTGATCGCCGAGCTGGGGGTCGGGATGGACGAACTGCTGCGTCGCCACCTGGCATTCATCGGCAGCAACGGAGCAGAGGGCGCGGCACTGGACCTCAGCGGCTTCGATCTACGTGGCAGCGGGTCGCTGGCCGGTGCCTGCCTGACCATGGCAACGGCGCGGCAGGCGGTGTTCTACGGCCTCGACCTCTCGCGGGCGGCGCTGCAGGCGGCGAGATGTGCCGGCGCCGATTTCCGTGACTGCTGCCTGGACGAGGCGGACCTGCGCGGTATCGACCTGACCGAGGCGCGGCTGAGCAACGCTTCCCTGCGCAATGCCGACCTGCGGTCGCTGGTGTTGGGCGGCGACCGCAGGTTTCATGCCAACCTGACCGGCGCGCGACTGCGCCACACCAACCTTGCAGGCGCCCGATTGGCCGGCACGCTGCTGACCGGCGCCGATCTGTCGGGCGCCGACCTGACCGGGGTGGATCTCAGCCAGGCTGTGCTGAACGGCGCCCGACTGTTCGCCTCCAAGCTGTCGCCGGTGCAACGCGCGGCGGCGCAGAGCGCCGGGGCGATTACCGGGGCATAGGCACCAGCGCCGCGACGATCCGGCCCGCCCCCACGCAGGGCAATCGCACCGGCCGCCGGCCTGCTTATACCAACCGCGAAAAGGTTGACGTACGGCGCCATGACGGGAGGCGCCGGCGTCGCAACAGCGTCGAGAGCCAGTCCTTTCGCAGCTGGTATGATACCAGCCCGCATGATGAGTGACGTTCGGCCAGCGAGCGCTGCCCCCCCTCGTGTCATGCCCGGGATTTACATGGGTGGGTTTACCCGGTGCGTGCCGACGGTGACGCGCGGCGCGGCGAGATGACCGTCGGCGTCTTTGTGGGCGACGATGAACACCTTGCGGCCCGGCTTCAGGTCGGCGACGGAGGCAGGTGCAAACGTTACCACCGGCGCCCGCGACGGAACGTGGATAACGACCCTGCCGCCCTGGTAGGTCAGGGTCAGGTTGCGGCCCGACTTCTCAGACGCCACGCCGGTCACCGGCGCGTTGGTCATCATGCTGCCGGGCTGCAGGTCCCAGGCATAATGCCCCGCGCCGGCGCCCCGCATCGACTCCGGGAAAACCAGAACCTCGAGCGCAATCTGGGTGCCGTGCGGGCCGGGGCGGCTGGCGATTCCAAGGTAGGCGCCGTCCTTGATCGAGGCGAGTGGCACGCGCTTCAACGTCGTTACTGTCAAAGGATCGGTCAGAACAACCCCCACCTTCCCATCGCGGGTGGTGACAGTGAGCAAATGCGGGGCGACGGCGGCGATGGTGCCGCGGATCCGGACAGGCGGCGCAGCGGGGGCCACGGCCGGCGTGGCGGTGGGCGGCATCGCGGTCGACGGCGCCGCGGCAGGAGGCGCAGCAGCAGGGGGCGCAGCAACTGGGGGCGTAGCAGCTGGCGGCGCAGCAGCCGGGGGCGGGGAAGCGGCGGGAGCAGCCGGCTGGGTCTGGGCGCCGGCAACAGTGGCCAGGCTGAACAAGCCGGCGGCGGCCAAGGCCAGGGTGCGTTGGAACATCGGTCGTCTCTCCATGGGGCGGGTGCGGTCACAGATCATAGAGGCGATCCGCAATGCCGATAAGACGGGGAGCATCGCGGCGCTATTCCGGTCAACGGTATCCGGTAAACGGTACAGCCCGGTCGCTGGGCCGGCGCCTGGAGAATGGCTACCAGGCATAGCGCACCGCAAGCCACAGCTTCTGCCACAGCGGCAGCCCGGCGCGCTGCTCCAACCGCGACCAGCCCCGTTGCTCCAGGCGGGAGAGGATCGCGGCGTAGGTCGCGCCCATCAGCCGTGCCGGCTTCATCGCCCGCGGATCGCACTGCGCCATCGTCGCGCTGGCCTCGACGAAGTACCTCCCGCGCCAGAGTGACGACGCGCGCGCAGACCTCACCCAGCCGAGGCGACGCCAGTGCCGCCTCCGGATCACGCGGCACCCCGGCCGCATCCAGATACTCGTGCGGCAAGTACAAGCGCCCCCGGTCGGCGTCCTCCCGCAGGTCGCGCAGGATGTTGGTGAGTTGCAGCGCGCGGCCGAGCGCATGCGCCACCCGGTCCGCCGCCGGCGACGCATCGCCGAACGCCCGCACCGACAGCCGCCCCACCGCGGCGGCCACGCGGTCGCAATACAGGTCCAGCGTGGCGAGGTCGGGGGCGACGATGACCGTCTCGGCGTCCATCTGCATGCCGTCCACCACCGCGACGAAATCCTCCGCCCGCAGGGCAAAACGGCTGACCGCGGCGACCAGGACGCGGGTGACCGGATCGTCGGCCTCGCCGCGGTACAGCCCGGCAATGCGGTCCCGCCAGGCCGCGAGCCGCCGCCGCTTGTCCGCCAGTTCGCCCGGCTCGTCGGCGATGTCGTCCACCGCGCGGCAGAACGCATAGATCGCGTACATCGCGTAGCGCCGGTCGGGCGACAGCACCCGCATGCCGCGGTAGAACGAGGTGCCGGCGGCGCGCACCATCGCCTCGACCGCCTGGCAGGTCCGCAGGCGCGACATCCAGCGGCGGCGGCTTGCTCACAGGAATCGCAGGGACGCCACGAAGCTGGCGATGAAGTCGCCCTTGCTCAGTTTCACCGGGTCCACCAACGGGTCGCCGCGTTCAAGCCGGGCGGCCAGCCGCTTGGCCAGGCTGACGATCACCGCCGTCTCCAGCCGCAGACGGCGGTCCTGGACGCGCTTCGGCAGGTCGGACGCGAAACGGGTCATCCGCTCCACGCGATGCAGGATCGAGCCGAACACCTTCTTCATGCCCGGCGTCATGGCCGGGCGGCGCAGGTCGTCGATGCTGGTGCCGAAGTCCGCCATCAGGCCCTCCGGCAGGTAGCAGCGGTCGAGCGTCTCCAGGTCCGTCAAGCAGTCCTGCAGGTGGTTCAGCACCTGCAACGCGCCGCACAGCGCGTCGGACGGAGCGTGCGTCCGGTGGTGCTCGCGATGCAGGTCCAGCACATAACGGCCGACAGGAAACGCGGAGTAGCGGCAGTAGTCGTAGAGCTCGGTCAGGGTGGCGTAGCGCTGCTTGGTGGCGTCGCGGCGAAAAGCGATCAGCAGCTCGCTGGCATGGACGGGGGTGACGCCGGTTTTCGCCAGGCTCTCCCGCAGGGCGAGTGCGCTGGGCGCGCCGTGGTTCGCGCGGCCCAGCAGCACATCCTCCATCACGTCGAGGCGGGCCAGCTTCTCCTGGGGGGAGAGCGTGGACGCGTCGGCGATGTCGTCGGCGTTGCGCGCGAAGGCGTAGAAGATGTGGACGTGCGGGCGCAGGTCGGGACGGATCAGCCGGGAGGCGACCGGAAAGTTCTCATCCGCGCGGTCCTTGCCGGACCAGATTTCGATCGTCGCGGCGTCGTTCACCCGGCTTCCCCCTGGTGTGCCGTGGGACATTCGCCCCGGCCTTGCCTGTAGCGCTCCCCGTCGGCGTGAGGATCGGGCGGTGGGGCAGAAGCAGAAACCGAGAACCCCCCTCCCCTTGTGGGAGGCGCCGGTGTGGGAGGGGCCGGTGTGGGAGGGGCCGGGGGAGGGGTCGCAACGCAGGAAACCGCTTGTTTTGACCCCTCCCACAAGCGGAGAGGAGTCCCTTGCGTCCGGCCCGCCGCCTTATCCTCACGCCGGCGGGAAGGTTCCGTGCCGCCTTCCCTGCCGCCTTCCCTGCGGCGTCCCCCGGTGTCCGCGTCCCCGCCTGCCCCCTGATACCCGCCTGCCCCCGGATAGGCGCGGCCCTTCCAGGCAACGCCGCGTCCCCGATAGTGGTTCACGGCCGAAACAAGCGTCGCGGCGAGGTAGAACGCGGCGATCAGCGGCAGGAACGGCGCCCAGAGCGCAGAGCAATGATAGCGGCGCAGCGTGGGCAGGTAGCTGACCGACAGCATGACCCACGCGGCGAGGCCGAGCCAACGCGCAGGACCGTCGGAGAGCAATGCCGCGGCCGGCGGCACCAGCCAGGTCAGCAGCATCGCCAGGACGGTGACCAGCAGCAGCGCCGGCGAGAAGCGGAGCTGCACGTACGCGGTGCGCGCCACCATCGCCCAGATGTCTGCGAAGCGCGGATATGGGCGCAGCGACGATGCGAGGACGCTGTGGCCGAGCCAGATGCGGCCGCCCCGCTTCACCGCCGTCGCCAGGGCCACGTCATCGATCAGTTCGCCTTGCACCGCCTCGATTCCGCCGATTCGTGCCAGCGCCTGCCGGCGCAGCAAGATTGTGCCGCCTGCCGCCGCTGCCGTCGCGCTTTGCGGGTCGTTGACCCGCGAAAATGGATAGAGCAACTGGAAGAAGAACACAAAAGCCGGCACCAGCGCATGCTCTGCCAGGCTGCGGCAGCGTAGTGCGACCATTTCCGAGACCAGGTCGCACCCGGTCGCCTGCTGTTGGGCGACGAGGGCGGCGAGGTGGCCGGGGCGATGCTCGATATCGGCATCGGTGAGCAGGATCAGGTCGGCGCCGCCGGCCTCGGCGAGGCCTTGGGCGATGGCCCATAGCTTGCCGCTCCAACCGGTTGGGCGGGGACCGCCGGTCAGCACGGTGATGCGCGGGTCTGCCAGGGCGCGGGCGATCGTGCCGGTGCCGTCGGTGCTGCCGTCGTCCACCAGGATGATGCGGAATGGGCCGGCGTAATCCTGCGCCGCCAACGAGCCGATGGTGGCGGCGATGAAGGGGGCCTCGTCGCGGGCGGGAACGATGACGGCGACGCTGGGCGTGGCGGCGGGATGCGCTGGCGGCAGCTCTGGCACGGACTGCCAGAAGCGACCGTGGCCGAGCATGAGGTAGAGCCAGAGCAGGAGGGCAAGGGCGGCGAGGCTGAGCATGCGGGCGGTGTCATTGCGGGGAGCGGATGCCGAGGCAACCCCCGCATGGTCGCGGCGCGGCATGGGGGCGGTATCACGATCTCGGCGTCCTGACGGACGTCCGGTGGGCGCGGCAGCGAGTCCCACCGATGTCTCGTTTCGTTTCCCCTGAGACGGGCGGTGGATTGGTGAGACGGTCGGTGCCGGCGCTGTGCCACGTGCGAGCCGGGGTGGAGGCAGCGCGCCGCTGGGTCACGGGCCGCTGGGTCAAGGGTAGTGTCTCAGTTTGAATGTCCGGCTTCCGACGCCAGGCGGCCGACCCAACGGAAGTCGGCAGAGCGGGTGAGGCGTTCAGATCGGGATCGCACACGACGAGTTCTCACCGGTGTCTCAGTTCGTTTCCTATGAGACGGTCCTGCGCCCCTATGACGCCGGATATGGCGCGGAGATGGGCCGCGGCGCGCCTCACGGATGTCTCAGTTCGTTTTGCATGAGACAAGCGTGGTGCGGACAACGCTGCCGCGGCGCTGCCGGACATGGAGCCCTGCCGGGCGGCGGTGGGGATGGCGGCAGCAAAGAAAGAGTTGAAACGCAGATGAACACCGATGGACGCAGATGAACGCGGATAGTCCGGCGGCGGGCATGCACGGCCGGGGCCCCGGCTGATCGTTGCGACCTGGGCGGCCCGGATTTGGATGTCGCTTGACCGCCAGGCATGCGCAACCGCGCTGCCGCGGCATGCCCATGACCCATCTGCGTCCATCCGCTGCTGATCTGCTGCTAGCGCTGCCACATGCCGCAGCGGCGGTGGGGGAGGCTTTTGCTTGCTCCGCAGGGGTGCGGCGCCGCGGCATGGCGGTGGCACGAATCAGGACAGCGGGGCCGGCCATGCGCTGGCCCCGGTCGTGCAGGCGTCACAGAATTGGAAGTCCCGGCCGCGAGGTGGCCCGGTCGGCGGACCTGCGGCGACACGCGCAAAGCGCGGCCGACAGGGCGCCGGCGACACGGCGGGCTCGGCCGCGGCAGGCGGCACAACGTGGCGTTCGGGTGGCGTGTCCGTGACCGCCTGCCTCGACAACAGCGATGCCATTGCGGTGGCGGCCGGGGTCGCGGTGGGCATGCCGGTCATGCCCGGGATGATCTCGGGGTTTTCCCACCATTGCAGTCCACACGCCGGGAGGCCGGGGCGGAACCCTTGCACGCTGCCGCCGAACGCCACGATGGCGCGGGACAGCTCCGGCCAGTCCTGGTGCCCCGGGCCGATGCCGCGGCGGAGGCACATCCAGGCGATCGCATTGCCGAACGCGCCACGCACCGACGCGGCGAGGGCCTGCGTCGAGCCGAGCGGCAGATCGGGCCGCTCGTAGTACCATGACGGCAGCGCCTGAGGGTAGCGACGGCCGGTGGCGAGCGCCCATTTCCGCGCGAAGAGAACGAGCAGGGCGAGGATATGGACGAGCCAGTCGGGCAAATCCGCGGACGCGTCCGGGCCAGCCCGATCTGCATCGGGGGAGTGGGCTTCGGTCAAGGCTGTGTGGCGCGTTTGCATTGCGGGGTAGCGTCTACCACAGGTGGCGGGAGTTTGTCAATTATAATAACGTAAAGGCGTCAGATATATGCCTGGACGCGCCTCCGGCGGCCGACCTGGTCCCGGCCCGCCATCCATCGCGGCGGGCGGGCGCGGGACGCCCGGTTCCAACATGGGAGACATCCCACGCTGCCGGCCCTGCGCCCGGACCTGGCCGGGAGCGGACTGACAGCTTGGCAGCGATGGACGGCTTGAAGCAGACAGTCGTCGGTGCCGCTGTTGGTCAGCCGGATGCTCGACAACTGTGTATCTGCGCCGGAACTCGGCACCGCTCGACGTAGCACACATCTGATTTCGTTCAAACTATTCGGGCACCAGCGGCCGCTGATTCACACCAGGATTTCGTGACTACTATGAAGGTGTTATGAAGCTTCTGCTAGGGTGATTGACCGTTAGAACAATTCCGAGCCGGACCACTGCCGTGGTTCGCAAACCACCGTCGTGCCACCGGAGACCGGCAATGCTGATTGCAATTCATGTCCTCATCCAGGTCGGACTAATCACTCGGATTCTGCTGCGGCAGCATCGCAATCCCGCCTCGCGGATTGCCTGGATTGTCGTGGTTCTGGCCCTGCCGGTCGTCGGCATCGTCGTGTATCTTTTACTGGGTGAGACCAACATCGGTGCAAGGCGGGCCGAACGCTTGCGGCGAATACTCGCGGCCATGCCGAAGGTGAGCCAGACACCCGGTTGGGACGCGCCAGTGCTGCGTGTGGAGATTCCTGAATTCTACCGGCCACTTTTCAACGTTGGTCGCTCGATCAGCGGATTTGAGCCGGTCGGAGGGAACCAGGCCCGATTGATGGCTGATTCGGATGCCACTATCGACGCCATGGTCGCTGACATCGAGGCCGCCCGTGACCACGTCCATGTGTTGTTTTATATCTGGCTGCCGGACAATAATGGCACAAGGATAGCCGAAGCCTTGAAGCGTGCAGCAACCCGCGGGGTGACCTGCCGCGCGATGGTCGATGGCCTCGGGTCACGCACGCTCGTCCGCTCCCATCTTTGGACCGGAATGGCCAGCAGTGGTGTCAGGCTGGCCCGCGCGCTTCCGATCGGCAATCCGCTTTTTCGCGTCTTCTTTGGGCGGATCGACCTTCGCAATCACCGAAAGGTTGTGGTGATCGACAACCGGATTACCTATTGCGGCAGCCAGAATTGTGCCGATCCGGCGTTTCTGCCCAAGGCAAAATATGCGCCCTGGGTGGATTCCGTCATGCGGTTCGAGGGCGCCGTCGCGCGTCAAAACCAATCTGTGTTCGCGGCGGACTGGATGACCTACCACGATGAGGACATCCGCGATCTCCTGCGTCAACCCATCGAGGCGCCGACTGCGGGTTTTTCAGCGCAGGTGATCGCCAGCGGCCCGACCGTCCGCCATTCGGCTATGCCTGAGATGTTCGAGAGTCTGATTTATAGCGCGCGGCATGAATTGGTTATCACGACGCCCTACTACGTGCCGGACGACGGGTTGCAGGGAGCACTTTGCGCCGCGGGAAACCGCGGGGTTGCGGTGACCATCGTGTTTCCGGCCCGCAATGACGACTTTGCGGTCGCGGCCACCAGCCGCAGCTACTACGCGGATCTGCTCGCCGCGGGCGTGAACATCTACGAATATGTCGGTGGCCTTCTGCACGCGAAGTCGCTGACTTTGGATGGCCAGATCACGCTGATCGGGTCGGCCAATATGGACCAGCGTAGCTTCGATCTGAATTACGAGAACAACATCCTGATCTCCGACCGCGCGGTGACCGTCGAGATGAGGCGGCGCCAAGACGTCTACATTGCCCTGTCAAAGCCCGTTACCGTCGCGGAAGTGGACGCCTGGAGTTGGTGGGACCGGTTGAGAAACAACGCACTTGCCATGCTGGGGCCCGTGTTGTGACAGGATTAGCCAAACCACACTGTCGGCATAATGGTACATCCCACGGCTGAATTCGGCGCTAAATGCCATCAGCTCATTTCACGCAGTTTCCACCAATGGCTATCGAGCGGACATCCTTGGATGGTGTCCGCTTTCGAGAACAGCCGCATTGGGCTGCAATGACTGGGACGGTGAAGGTACGGTGAAGGTTTTCGGACGCCGGCCGTCGCCGGTCGCGCGTCCAGGCACGGGGCCGGCGTACGAAAACCGCCCAAGCACGAACCCGCGGCGTGCGGCGACGGTCTATGGGGATTTCGAGTTTTGCCCGGCAGGGGTGGTTGCGCAACCGGCTCGACGCTGGCGCCTGCGGGGACTTGCTGAGTGAGATTTTCCGCCAGGCGGACGGTGGATCTGGAACTGGCCACCGCTGGTATCCAGTCCTGTTGCGCTGATCTTGGCGAAGTGCGTGCGTGGGGGCGCTCGCCGTAACGGTGGTTTTGCGGCGTGATTTGAACGCAAGCCGTGCCGGGTCACGACGGCGTGCTCCCGGTTGGTGCAGTCGCGTGCGGTTCACCCGATTGCCTTTAGGGCGAACCGGCCACCACGGTGACGGACTTGCCGTGCCACGGATTGATCGCGCAAGAAGGGCCTTGATTTTCTCCATATCTCCAATATCATGGAAACATGGAGAAGCACCACGCCCTGGCCGCGCTCGCTGCTCTCGCGCAGGAAACGCGCCTCGATATCTATCGCCTGCTGGTGCAGGCGGGACCGGACGGCATGCCCGCCGGCCGCATCGGCGAGCAACTGGGCCTGCCGTCGGCAACCCTCGCCTTCCATCTGAAGGAACTGAAGAACGCCGGCCTCATCACTTGCACTCGCAGCGGTCGCTCGCTGATCTACGCCGCCGAATATCATGCCATGAACGCGCTGCTGGGCTTCCTGACCGAGAACTGCTGCGGCCGTCCCACCAATCCCTGCATGCCCACCTGTCAGCCGGAAACCGCCGCCACCCCCGCGCGGCGCGCAACCAGGAGCGCCTGAGCCATGTCCGACAAACTCTTCGAGCCGGCCGAGATCAAGGAAATGGTGCGCGCCCGTTATGGTGGCATCGCCGCGGGCAGCCCCGCCGACTGCTGCGCGCCGGCGCCGTCATCCTGCTGTGGTGTCTCGCCGTCGCCGGACGGGAAGGCGCGGAAGATGGGCTACTCTGCCGAGGATCTTGCCGCGGTGCCCGACGGCGCGAATCTCGGTCTGGGCTGCGGCAATCCGCAGGCGATCGCAGCGATGCAGCCTGGCGACGTGGTCGTGGATCTCGGCAGCGGCGCGGGTTTCGACTGCCTGCTGGCGGCGCGCCAGGTCGGCGCGGCTGGGCGCGTCATCGGCATCGACATGACGCATGAAATGCTGCGCAAGGCGCGCGACAACGCCGCCAGGGCCGGTGCCGCGAATGTCGAATTCCGCCTCGGCGAACTCGAGCACCTGCCGATCGCCGACAACACCGCGGACGTGATCCTGTCGAACTGCGTGATCAACCTCGTCCCCGACAAGGCGCAGGTGTTCCGCGAGGCCTTCCGCGTGCTGAAGCCGGGCGGACGGTTGGCGATCTCCGATGTGGTGAACACCGCGCCGCTGCCGTCCGAGCTGGCCGCCGACCGCGCCCTGGTGTGTGGCTGCGTCGCGGGCGCGGCGCCCGTGCGCGACGTTGCGGCCTGGCTGAAGGATGCGGGCTTTCAGGACGTGCGGGTCGCGGTGAAGCCGGAGAGCCGCGACATGATTGCAGGGTGGGCACCCGGCCGCGGCATCGAAGACTATGTCGCGTCGGCCATCATCGAAGCGCGCAAGCCGGCGCAAGCCGGCAGCGCATGTTGCGCACCGTCGTGCTGCGCATGAACGCGCGCACGTAACGCGAGACGCATGCTGCCGCTCTGCGCGGGCTACGTGGTGTGGCGCCACCCGATGCGGAGGATCGCGCACCGTGAGCATGCCGAGCCGGGATCGTGGTTGCCAGGCTGCGGCGACGGCCGACGGCCGGCTCCGCCGTCCTTGTTCTCCCGCCTCAGGACTTACGCCCCGGCCGTACCAGCCAAAACCAGATCAGCACCAGCGCTACGGCCACCATCACAAACGCCACCCCGGACACAGCGGAGAAGCCCCCTGCCCCGAACACCACCCCGGCCAGGGCGGACCCCACCGCCGCCGACAGCGACGTCGCCGCATTGAACAGGCCAACGCTTTCGCCGCGCGCCGTTGGCGCCAGCCGCACCGCCAGCGAATTGGCGCCGACCGCGAGCAGCGGCCACACGAACTGCGTCAGCGCGAACCCCACCAGCACCAGCCAGCCGACCCAGGCCGAATGCAGCAGCCCCACCGCCGCGAGCGCGCCCAGCAACGCCAGCCGCGCGCCCATGCCCGCCATCAGCATCGCGCCGCCGCCCAGACGGTGCGTCGCCATCCCCACTGGCGCATACAGCAGAAGACTGACGCCGACGCCGATCGCGTAGGCGCTCGACGGCATGATGGCGCCCATGCCGAACTGCCGTGTCATCGCCACCGGAAATAACGTGGCAAAGCCGTTCATCGCCGGATAGGCGATCAGCCACACGATCAGGAACCGAAGCAACGTCGGGTTGATCACGCCTAGATAGGCGCCCAGCTCCCGCACGCTGACATGATGGCCGCGATGGTGCGGGCCGGACACGCCCGCGTCGCCGCCCACCATCGGCCGGGGCGCCGGCTTCGCGTGTGCCGCGCGCGGCGCGCGACGCGGTGCCGACCCGACTGCCAGCGCGCCCGCCACCATCAGCGCGGCGCCGGCACAGATGAAGCCGGCACCCGGGTGGGCGCTCGCCAGCAGGCCGGCGGACACCAGGCCGATCACCTGGCCCGCGCTGACATAGCGTTGCAGCAGCGCCACCCGCGAATCCCACTCGTCGTCCGGCACGCCCTGAATGGCGAGCACGTTGCCGGCGGTCGTCGTCGCCATGACGCCCAGCCCGGCGCCGGCCGCCAGGACCAGCCGCAGCGGCTCGGAGGCCCAATAGAACGGCAACAGCAGCAGGCCCGCACCGAAGGTGCCCCAGATCAACAGGTCGCGGTGGCGGCCGGTGCGATCAGCCCAGCTTCCGAGCAGCGGCGCAAACAGACCCAGCAGCGAGAACGCTGCATAGGTCAGGCCGGCGGCACCGTTGCTGACCGCGACCAGCGGCATCAGCACCGGCACCAGGCCGTTTTGCGTCAGTCCAAGCAAGCCGTAGGAGACGAACCAGGCGTTGGGGCGCAAGGTGGGAGGCTCTGTGAGGTGGTGCTTCCCCCGCGTACGACCGATGCGCCTCGGCGTCTATCGTCGCGGCCCTGCCGGCAGCCGGCGGCCGGTGCCGCCGCGTAACCGGCCCGCCCGGCGGCATGGCAGAATCCTTTCAGCACCATTGCGTTTCACGCCGATACCTGATCAGACTGCCCGTACCTGATGAGACTGCCCGGTACGCCAGCCGGGCGCCGGGATGGAGCTATGTCGGCGATCGAAGATTTCCAGGCAGAGCAGACGGTCACCTTCCGCGCACCCGCCGGATGGCGCGGCAATCCGCACGCCGGCGATCCCGTCCACTTCCTGCTCGTGCTTGAAGACAACGGATCGCCGCGGCGCATCCCGCTACCTTCGCTGCCCGTAACGATCGGCCGCACGGCCCCCGCCGACATCATCCTGGAAGGCGGTACGGTGTCGCGCCGCCATTGCCGGCTGGAACCCGCGGGCGATCGCATCCTGCTGTCCGACCTTGGTTCTACCAACGGTACCCTGATCAACGGGGAAGTGATCACTGTGCCGACCGCGCTGCAGGATGGCGCCATCGTCAATATCGGCGCCTACCGCCTGCGCTACCACCGCCGCAGCGTCGACGAGACCGCCGAGGTGGACGCGCTGGAACGCGAGCTGCAGGAGGCCGCCGACTACGTCGCCTCCATCCTGCCGCCGCCGCTGACCGAGGGCCCGGTGCTCGCGGATTGGTTCTACCAGCCGTCGGCGCGGTTGGGCGGCGATGCATTTGGCTACCAGATGCTGGACAGCCAGAACTTCGCGGCGTTCGTGCTGGACGTGGCGGGGCACGGCACCGGCGCGGCGCTGCATTCGGTTTCCGTGGTGAACGTGCTGCGCCAGCGGCTGCTGCCGGAGGTGGATTTCCGCGATCCCTCCGCTGTGATCCGCGGCCTCAACCGCATGTTCCCGATGGAGCAATACAACGCGCTGTTCTTCACGATCTGGTACGGCGTTTACCATCTCGAGCAACGCGTGCTGACATTTGCGACCGGCGGCCACCATCCCGCCTGGCTGCTGCCGCCACCGCCGCTGCAACCGGTGGCATTGGGCACGCGCAACCCCTCGATCGGTATCGCGCCGGACCGCGAGGTCGCCGCCGCCCGCGTCACCATTCCCCCCGGCAGCGCGCTCCATCTGTTCTCCGACGGTGTGTTCGAGATCGTCGATCAGCACGAGCAGCAGTGGGGGATCGAGCAAGTGCTGACGCTGCTGCCGGAGGCGTCGGGGCCGGGCGGTCCGCGGCGCTTGTACGAACGGGTGCGCGCCGCGGCACGGCCGGGACCGCTGGAGGACGACTTCTCCGCCCTGCTGCTGCGATTTCCCTGAAGGGTCGTCGCCATGGTGCACCGGGTCGGCAACGGCGGAGGGGCGACACCGGTCAGGGCCGGCCCGCGCTTGCTCATCGATGCCGAGGACGTGGCGCCCGGCATCACCAAGGTGAACCTGCGCGGGCGTCTGGATGCCAACGGCGCGCAGACTATCAGCGCCACATTCGATCGGGTGGCGCGGACGCAGGCTCAGCTCATCGTCGACCTGTCGCGCGTCAGCTTCATCGCTTCCACTGGGCTGCGCACGCTGATCTCCGCCGGGCGAGCGATCGCGTCGCGCGGCGGCCGCATGGTGTTCCTGGCGCCGGATCCGTCGGTTCAAGCCGTGCTGATCACCAGCGGCACCGACGCGGTGATCCCGATCTTCCAGGACCAGGCGGACGCGATCATCGCGGTCAGCATGGGTGGCGACGACGACGACGAAAACCCCGCCGCCAGCCTGCCCTTCTCGCTGGAAGCCGAGCGCAGCATGCGCGGCGTCGCCCGCGTCGGTGCGTGGGTGGACGAGTTGTCAATCCTGCTCAACCTGTCGCACCGCACCGAATACGCGCTGCGGCTGTGCCTGGAGGAGGCTGTTACCAATATTGTCACACACGCGAAGCCGCTTCCCGCGGTAGACGCCGAGAAGGTAGGCGTGCGGCTGATCGCCGAGCCAGGCCGGCTGTGCGTGACGCTGCAGGACCAGTGCGAGGAGTACAATCCGCTGCGGAACCCCGACGCGGGCGCGGCGCACGAACCACCGGGCGAGGGTGGGCTGGGCATCGGCCTGCTGCGCCAGAACGCGCGCGACGTGACGTGGTCGCGGGTTGGGCCCGTGAACCGGCTGATGCTGACCATTCCCCGTTAGTCTACCATTCCCCGTTAGTCTAGCGTGTCATGGCCGGCGCAGGCCGGTCGGCCACGCCTCCACCGGAGGCTCGCCAGACGCCCCGGCCGAATCGAGTTTGTCATTCTATGGATTGCTGCTTCGCCTCGGGTTGCTTCCCACCCCACCTCACGATGACGCAGTTACCTCCGGCTTCAGGCTTGATCGGTAGGCCCCAGGATGGACTTGCACCTTCCTGACAAGGCACGCTCACGGACGCACGGTGGCCGGCCAAGCCCGGCCATGACACAGTGGGATCAGGAACTGATGCTCAATATTCCCGATTAAGGAGCAGACAACGCGATGCGCATGGTGACGGAAGAGGTGGCGCCCGGTGTGACGAAGGCGAACCTGACCGGCCGGTTGGATATCGGCGGCACGCAGGAAATTGACCTGCCGTTCAACGCGTTGGCCGGATCGCAGCGCGCGCTGATCATCGATCTGTCGCAGGTGGATTTCGTCGCGTCGCTAGGGCTGCGGCTGCTGATCGTGGGGGCACGCACGGTGCAGCGGAAAGGCGGGCGGATGGTGCTGCTGGCGCCGCCGATCGCCGTGGAGTTGGTGCTGATCAGCAGCGGTACGGACAATGTTGTGCCAATCTGGCGAACCCTCGAAGACGCAGTAGCCGCCGTCAGTGGCTGAGGCGGGCGGCAGCTTCGCGCTGCGCATCGAGCGCAGCACGGCGGGGTTGGCGCGACTTGGCGGCTGGGTGGACGGGATAACAGCCTCGTTGCATCTGGAGGCGGCGGCAGAGTTCGCGCTGCGCCTGTGTCTGGAGGAAGCGGCGGCCAACGTGGTGATGCACGGTGCCCCTGACGGCGGCGATGCGGGTTTCGTTGCGCTGCATGTGACCCCGGGGCCGGAGGCACTGGAAGTGACCGTGGAGGACCGCTGCGGCCCATTCGATCCGCTGACGGTGCCGTCCCCTGCGCTTCCCACCGGCCCCGAGGATGCCCAGGTCGGCGGGCTTGGAATCCACCTGATGCGGCAGTACGCGCGGTCGATCAGCTACGACCGGATTGGCGAGGTCAACCGGCTGACGCTGACGATCCCGCGCACGAATGAAGAAGTGGTAGCAGAAGTGGACTTCCCCGCTCCTTGCGGGACGGGGATGGGAGGAGGGGTCGAATTGTAGCACTGAAGCGTGTGCGACCCCTCCCCCCAGCCCCCCACAAGGGGCTCGTTGCGAGAGGGGGTGGTTTGTTTCCTTCATCCCCCGCCCCTACCCGCCTGAATTGCGGCCGCGCTGCAATAGATCGAGCAATGCCACCAGCAGCGCATCCCGCTCGCGTTCCAGCGATGCGGTGTCGCGGCCCTTCGCCTCGGCGTTCACCCCGTCGATGATCTGCCGGCACACAGCATCGGACAGCACCGGGGTTTCCATCGTGCGCCACCACGCCTCGAACGCGGGTTTGAACTGCGCCAGCAGATGCGGCATGCCGCCTTCACCGCCGCCGAGATGAAACGTCATGTGCGGGCCGAAGATCGCCCAGCGCAGGCCGGGGCCGGCAGTGATGGCGGTATCCACATCCTCCACCGACGCGAGGCCGGTGGCGACGGCGCTGACCGCTTCCCGCCACAGCGCGGCCTGCAGGCGGTTCGCCAGATGCCCGGCGGCTTCCTTGCGCAGATGGATCGGCCGCTTGCCGATGCCGCGATAGAAATCCACGCACCAAGCCACGGTGTCCGCCGCGGTTTCGCGTCCGCCCACCACTTCCACCAGTGGAATCAAGTGCGGCGGATTGAACGGATGCCCGATCGCCATGCGCGGCGCCGCAGGACAGCCGCGCTGGAGGTCGCTCATCATCAATCCGGACGAGCTGGACGCAAGGATTGCGTCAACCGGCAGTACACCGGCGATCTCGGCGTATAGACGGTGCTTGATCTCCAACCGTTCCGGCGCGTTCTCCTGCACGAAGGCGACGCCGCGCACCGCGTCCGCCGCGGCGGTGGTGAAACTCCAGGCATCGGGCGACGCATCCGCCGTCATGCCAAGCTGCGCCAGCGTCGGCCACGCATTCGCGACGAAGCGGCGCACATAGTCCGCCGCGGCGGGGTTGGGATCGTACACCGCAACCTGCATGCCGCGCGAAAGGAACCACGCGGTCCAGCTTGCACCGATGGTCCCCGCACCCAATACCGCGACCCGCTTCACTTGATCCGGTACCGTCATGACGCCCCTCCTGTATCGCGTGCGCGCTTTCGGCTATCTGTAACCGCATCGCGCGTCGCTCGACAGGAGGAACCGTGCCGCACGCCTCGCCGCCCGATCTGCGGTCGCTCGCGGACAGTGTGAAGCTGCCTTGGGATGCGGTGCGCGCGTTCCTGGCGGCACGCGGGTTGCGGCTGGACTCCGATCCGCCGCCGCGGCAATTCGCGGGCGGCCTGGCGAACCTGAACTATCTCATTCATCTGCATGGTAAGCCGTATGTCCTGCGGCGTCCGCCGATGGGCGAACTGCCCGCCGGCAGCCACGACATGGCGCGCGAGCACCGCATTCTGTCGCGCCTGCCGGATGCCTTGCCGTTCGTGCCACGCAGCGTGTTGCTGTGCCACGATCCCGCGATCATCGGCCAGCGCTTCCAGATCCTGGAGTATCGCGCCGGCCTGGTGATCCGCGAGCATGTGCCGCCGGACCTCGCGCACCGGCCGGAGATCGGCGCGCGGCTGTCGCAGGTACTGCTGGAGACGATGGCGGCGATCCACGCGGTGGATACGGCGGCGATCGGCCTGGACGATCTCGGACGGCCAAAGGGTTTCCTGGCGCGCGCCGTCGCCGGCTGGCGCAAGCGTGGTTTGACGGCGAGGGAAGACGGCACCGACGCGCTGCATCAGGGGGTCGGTGTGTGGCTGGAGCAGCGGATGGTGCCGGACGGAGCGGCGGGGTTGCTGCACAATGATTTCAAACTAAACAATATGATTTTGGATCCCGGAGACTTTTCGCCGGTGGCGGTGGTGGATTGGGACCAGGGCACACGCGGCGACCCGTTGTTCGATTTCGCCACGCTGCTGAGCTACTGGATTCACGCCGACGATCCGCGGGCGATGCACGATATGGCGCAGATGCCAGCCGACGAGGCGTGCCTGTATCCGCGGCAGCAGGCGGTGGCCGAATATGCGCGGCTGACCGGGCGCGATGTGTCCGACTTTTTGTTCTTTCGCGTGCTGGCGATGTACAAGCTGGCGGTGATCTTCCTGCAGCTCGGGCTGCGCTGGCGCACCGGCGCCACCACCGATCCACGCTATGAACCGCTGAGCGCGATCGGCACGGGGATCCTGGAATTCACCCACGAGATCGCGCAGGGACGCGCGTTCTGATGATCGTAACTGCTCTCCCCCTCCCCTTGTGGGAGGGCGCCGGGGCGAGGAGGGGTGCGAGCTCCCGCGGGTATGCGGCTGTACGCACCCTCCCCCTGGCCCCCTCCCCCTGGCCCCCTCCCACAAGGGGAGGGGGAAGTCATGTACTACGAAGGTGCCCCCTCGCATGGACTTCTCCCTCTCCCCCGAACTGCAAGACCTGCAACGCCGCACGCGTGCCTTCGTGCGCGATACCATCATCCCGCTTGAATCCGACCAGCGGCAGACCGCGCACGGCCCTACCGAGGACTTCCGCCGCGAACTTGTCGCCCTGGCGCGCGAGGCCGGATTGCTCGCCCCGCACGCCGCGCCGGAGTACGGCGGGCTGGGGCTCGATCACGTCGGCAAGGCCATCGTGTTTGAAGAATCCGGCTATTCCCTGCTCGGGCCCGTCGCGATGCACATCTTTGCCCCCGACGAGGGCAACATCCACCTGATGGAGCAGGTGGCGACGCATGAACAAAAGGAACGATGGCTGCGGCCATTGGCGCAGGGACAGACGCGATCGTGCTTCTGCATGACGGAGCCGGCGCCGGGCGCGGGTTCCGACCCTGCGGCGATCACCACCACCGCGGTGAAGGACGGCAACCACTGGGTGATCAACGGCACCAAATGGTTCATCACCGGCGCCGACGGCGCGGCCTTCGCCATCATCATGGCAAAAAGCGAGGACGGCGGCGCGACGATGTTCCTCGCCGACATGGACAAACCGGGCATCGAGATCGTGCGCACCATGCACAGCCTCGACCAGGCCTTTGCCGGCGGCCATGCGGTGGTGAAGTTCAATGACCTGCGCGTGCCGGCGAGCGATATCCTGGGCGAGCCCGGCAAGGGCTTTCGCTATGCCCAGGTGCGGCTGGCGCCCGCGCGGCTGACGCACTGCATGCGGTGGCTCGGAGCAGCGCGGCGGGCGCACGACATCGCCGCCGGATATGCGCAACAGCGCGAGGTGTTCGGTGCGAAACTGGTCAATCATGAAGGCGTCGGCTTCATGCTGGCCGACAACGAGATCGACATCCGCATGAGCCGACTGGCGATCTGGCACACCGCCTGGTTGCTCGACCAGGGCGCGCGCGGCACCACCGAATCCTCCATCGCCAAAGTCTTCTGCTCCGAGGCGATCTGGCGCGTGGTCGATCGTTGCGTGCAGGTCCTGGGCGGCCAGGGCGTCACCGGCGAAACGTTGGTTGAACGACTGTTCCGCGAAGTGCGCGGGTTTCGAATTTACGATGGGCCGTCGGAAGTGCATCGTTGGTCGCTGGCGCAGCGCATCGCGCGGCAGGGCGCGAACTGGTGACCCCAATGGCGAACCAGGATTTCAACCTGACGGGCAAGGTCTGCGTCGTCACCGGCGCCGGCCGCGGCATCGGCCGCGGCATGGCGGAGGCGCTGGCGCGGCATGGCGGCTTCGTCGTGCTGGTCGGGCCGTACGCGCGCGACTCTGGAGGCCGCCGCCGCCGCGATCGGCGACGGCAGCATGGTGCAAGTGGCGGATGTCACGCGCGAGGCGGAGGTGCTGGCACTCCGCGACGCGGTGTTGGCGCGCTGCGGGCGCATCGACGTGCTGGTGAACAACGCCGGCGTCAACCCGATCTTTCGCACCATCGATCGGGTGTCGCTGGAGGATTGGCAGCACATTATCGACGTGAACCTGACCGGCTTATTCCTGTGCTGCAAGCATCTCGGTGGGGCGATCGGCGCGGGTGGCTCGGTGATCAATGTGAGTTCGGTGGCGGGGCATGGCGGTCTGCCCCGCTCGGTGCCGTACTGCGCGTCGAAGGGCGGCGTGGAGATGATGACGAAGGCGCTGGCTCTCGATTGGGCGAAGCGTGGCGTGCGGGTGAACACGCTGGCGCCGGGCTGGGTGGATACCGACCTGACGCACGAGCTGCTGGAGCACGACGTGCATGGGAAGCGTCTGTTGCGAACATACGCCGATGGGGCGGTTCGCGGTGCCGGACGATATGGCAGGGGGCGTGGTGTTTTTGGCGTCGAATGCCTCGGCATTCATGACCGGACAGAGTCTCGTCATCGATGGAGGGTGGGGGGCCGAGTAGGGGAATGAGTGTGAGCGGCGCTCGACCTGTCAGCAGTTGCGATCCGCACCCCGGAGACGTATTGCAAGGATAACCCTCGCGAAGCGGTCAGGTTCTCGCGCCGAAACACACGCTGCGTTCTCGCGCGGAAACACACGCTGCGCCATCGGCATGGCGGCGGCACCGGTCACTTTGGCGACGGTGTTGAATTCGCTGTGAGTTCACATTCCCAGGTCAGATTGACACACCGTGGCGGTGCGGCTGGAACAGCGGGACATTCCGTGGCAACCATGCGGTCCCACCGTCATCGGCAGGAGAGGCGTGCCATGCCTTACGAGTTCTTCTATTGGCCAGAAATCCAGGGACGCGGCGAGTTCGTTCGCCTGGCGCTGGAAGATGCAGGGGCCGCTTATATCGATGTGGCACGGGGGCTGGAGAGCGAAGGACGCGGCGTTCCGTTCATGCTGGCTCTGATGCGCGGTGAGGGCACATCACACATTCCATTTGCCCCTCCGTTCCTGCGCGATGGCGACGTGATCGTCAGCCACACCGCGGCGATCTTGCTGTATCTGGGCGGGCGGATCGGACTTGCGCCGACAGACGAAGACGGCCGGCTATGGACGCATCAGATCCAGCTTACGATCAACGACATTGTTAAGGAGGTATATAATTCGCATCATCCGATCGACGAGGATAAGTGGTTCCGCGAACAAAAGGATGAGGCGATCGCGCGTGCGGCAGTCTTCCGAAGGGATCGTATGCCGAAGTTTCTCGGCTGGTTCGAACGGATTCTAGAGGCAAACCCGGTGGGAGCGAATCATCTGGTTGGCGGCTCCGCCACCTATGTCGATCTGTCCTTGTTCCAGTTGGTTGAGGGATTGCGTTTCGCGTTTCCTCTCGCATCCGAGCGAGAGTTGGCGAAGCTGCCGCGCGTGGCGGCCCTGCGCGAAGCAGTGGCGGAACGGTCGCGACTGAAGGCCTATCTGGCGAGCGAACGGCGTGTGCCGTTCAACGAGACGGGGATCTTCCGCCGCTACCCGGAGTTGGATGGCTAATATCAGGCTCTGTGGACAAGCCCGCGACGGCGGAATCATAGACTTGTTCCTATTTTCACGACCTGAAGTAGAAGGTGGGGGCTTGGGCCCCCTCCGTTAATCTTGTCACGGGCTGGCACTTGACTCGCAGAAACCGCACCGCTGCATCGACGAACATCGCTGGCGCGGCGCGCACCGCGTCGTGCGACTGACCGGGCAGAAACCCAATCCGGCTCCCCGGCAGCCCGGCATGCAGCATCGCCGCTGTCGCGCGATACTGCGGCGGGCTGTCGCCCCCCAGCAGCAGCAGTGTCGGAATCTGCCAGTCCGTATACTCCGCTGGCTCGAAGCGAAAGCCATGCACCGCCGCCAACTCACGCATAAGCCTTGGCGCCGAGGCCAGTTGCCCGCGCCACGAGGCGAGCCGGCGCAGACGCGCGACGTCCTCCGGCCGCATGCCATGCACCCCTGTCAAGAACAAACTCAATGCCTCGGCGGCATCGCCGGCGGCGATTGCCGCGGCCATCGTGGGGATGATCTCCCCCGCGTAGTACGGCGCATCGGGCGCGGGGATCGGCGGCTCGTACAGCACCAGGCGACGGACGCGTGCTCCCATCCGGCGCGCGCCCAGCACACATAACGCCCCAAAGGAGTGCGCCACCACATCGACCGGCTCCGGCCCGAACGCGCGGATGCAGGCGGCGACATCCTCGTACTCCCGCTCGATCGCATAGCGGGGAGCGTCGCCGCTCTCGCCATGTCCGCGGCGGTCCATGGCATGCACCGTAAACGCGGCTTCCAGCGCCGGCCGCACCGGCCGCCAAAACGCGCCCTGGGCCCCGGTGCCGTGCACCAGCAAAAGATGCTGGCCGGAACCGCGCGAATCGCAGGCGATGCGGGTGCTGTCGGGGGAAAAAACGAGCATCTGGCCTGTCGTGACTGGCCCGTCCGCGGGATGCCGGCGATCCGCCGGCGCGACGCAAGCGTTGTGACCCTGACGCTTCGACGTGATCGGCGTATCTGTCATTGCGAGTGCAGCGAAGCAATCTCCGAGCGCGTACGCACGTCACCGGCCGCACTCGCGGGAGATTGCTTCGCAGCGTTCGCAATGACAATCCCGGGTGGGCGCCACGCCCCGCCGAAGCACCTCACCTCTCGTGCAGCCAGCCCCGGTCCGCGGCGTAGCGCACGACATCGACGCGGGTCTTGAACCCCAGTTTCTCCATCGCCCGCGCCTTGTAGGTCTCCACCGTCTTCACGCTGATCGCCAGGCGCGAGGAGATCTCCTTGCTGGTGTGCCCCTCGGCCACAAGGTGCAGCACCTCGTTCTCGCGCTCACTCAGCTCGGGTGGCGCACCCAGTGGCAGGTTGGGGGCGGTCCGGGTCGCGGTACCGATCACCTTGCCGGCCACCGCCGGGTCCAGGTACAGCCCGCCGGCGGCGACCGCATGGATCGCACGCACCAACTCCTCCGCCGCGGAGCGCTTCAGCAGGTAGGCGGAGACGCCAGCCTCCAGCAACTGCCGCAGATAGGCGCGGTCCTCGTGCACCGTCAGGATGATGACGCGGGTATCAGGCGTCTCGGTCCGCATCGCCTGCGCGACCTCCAGCCCGTTCAACCCCGGCATGCCGATGTCCAGCACCGCGGCGTCCGGCTGCAGCTCCTTCGCAAGCTGCAGCGCGGTTCGCCCATCACGGGCCTCCCCGACGATGTCGAGGTCCGGATCGGCTGCCACCAAAGCCTTCATGCCAGCCAAAACGATCGGATGATCGTCGGCCATCAGGACGCGCAACGGCATCATCGGCCGCCCTGCCCCAGGCGGGGCTGCTCCGATCGGATCGTCGTGCGGGAATAACGTCTGGCCAGTTTCGGACTCCTCTCGACGGGCCGACTCGCTACGCCCAGTCACCCGGCACAGCAAGCGGCAGCTCTGCCGGACCAGAAAGCCCGGAAAAGCGAACAAGAACAGTCGGGTTTTTCCTGTCAGTCGCGCCGCGATCCCAGCGATGGTTCAAATCGGCACCCGCACGAACAGGGTTGTGCCCAGGCCGGGGGCGGATTCCACCTCCAATGTGCCGTCCACCAGCGCCAGCCGCTCGCGGATGCCCAGCAGCCCCAGCCGCAGCGTACCCTGCCCGCCGCCGCCGTTATCGTCCACGGGGAAGCCCTTGCCGTCATCCTCCACGATCAGTTGCAAGTGCCGCCCGACGACTTCCAGGATCACGGCGACGCGCCCGGCGCTGGCATGGCGAACGATATTGGTCACCGTTTCCTGCAGCGCGCGATACACCGTCGTCTCCACCGTCTGCGGCAGCCGGCGGTCGCCCAGGCTGACCTGGAGGTCGAATTGCAGTTGCGACCGCTCGCCCCATTCCTCCAGATATTGCGCGATCGCTTTTTCCAACCCCAGATCGTCCAGCGCGGTGGGCCGCAGCTCCCACGCCATCCGGTTCACTTCGCCGCCGATCCGCGCAGTCAGTTCGCGCAGCTTCGCCAGTTCCTCCGCCGTCACCGGATCGTCCCCGTAGCGTCGCCCGATCGCATTCAGCCCAAGCTGCAGCGCCGTCAGGTACTGACCCAGGCTGTCATGCAGCTCCCGCGCGATGCGCTTGCGCTCGTTCTCCTGCGCCAGCACCGCCTGCTGCAGCACCTGCTTGCGCTCCTCGCTGGCGTGCAGAGCCGCCGCCGCCTGCTGCCGCTCGGCCATGCTCCGGTGCAGGCTTTCGCTGGCCCGGTGCAGCGAGCTGGCCACGGCGTCGGCCTCGCGCAGGCCGGTCAGGCGCAGGGAGACCGGCCTGCCCTGCCCCGCCACGGTCGCGTAGCTCACCAGACTGTGGATTGGCCCGGATATGCGGTGGGCGATGAACAATGCCAGCCCCAGCGCCACCGCGAGCATGCCGGCGCCCATCAGCAGCAGCACGCGGGTCGACTGCTGCACCGGGGCATAAAGCACGTCGAGTGGAATGCCCATCACCATGATCCAGTTCACCGGCTTCACATGGGTGAACGCGATGTAGAGCGGGACGCCCTCGCGCGAAGGGAACGGGAACCAACCCTCCTCCGCCGCCCGCACTCGCCGGAGGAAATCCGGGTTGCCCGGCTGGCCGACGAATTGCCGCGGATCCAGGTTGCGGGCCAGCGTATAGCCGCTGCTGTCGTCGAGCGTGGCGATCCAGCCCGGCGGCAATTGCTGGTGCAGCACGAGCTGCTCCAGTTGCTGCGAGACGTCGATGCTCGCGACATAGGCGACCCGCCCGGCTTGCTCCACCGGCACATCGATCATCGCGACCGGCTTGTGGCCCCGTCGAATCTCAGCGTCGGAGGATATGGAGGACAGGCCGCTGGCGGCGACTTCGCGGACCGCCTCCAGGTCAGGATTGGCAGGGAGGTTCGTTCCGAGCGGCTGGCGGGTATCGAACACCTCCCGGCCGTCAGGTGTGCTGAGCACCAAGGCCAGGCCACGCGGCCCCAGGACGGCGGCAGCACGCCGGTACAGGGGCGCGACATCCCCGGGCGACACGTTTCCGGTGTTGGCGACCGCGAACAACAGCGCGCGCAGGCTGGTCAGTTCCTGCTCCAGATCACGGGCGGCCGCGCGCGTCCGGTCCTGCACGGTGGCGGCGAGCAATGCTTGCTCATGCTCCGCGGCACGGATCGCCAGGAAGGCACTGAACGCGAGCATCGGCACCAGCGTCGCCAGGATGAGCCCGAGCATGTGGGTGCGCACGGAAAGCGGCAGTCGCAAGCGGCGCCTTTGCCCTTCGCTCATGCATTCGGTGTGTAGCGGCATCGAATGGCGATGGCCAGGGCTGGGCGCCGCCCACGGATCGCTGGCCCAAGTGTCATTGCGAGCGCAGCGAAGCAATCTCCCGGAGGGTACGCACGTCACTCGCGGGAGATTGCAATGACAGCCACTCGCAATCACGGCCACTCGCAATCACAGCCACTCGCAACGACAGCCACTCGCAATCACAGGCGCTCGCAATGACAGCGTTGCGGACGCCGTCGCGATCAACCCGGAACGATCAAGCTGCGTTTGCAACGGATTTCCCCATCAGGTTAGGCTGGGCGTTGGTGAGGGGGGCGTTCCTGAACTGGGCGTTGGTGAGGGGGGCGTTCGTGAGCAGGGCGTTCGTGAATGGGAGGAAGCAGCACCATGGCATCGCGTGAGGGCGCCATTGCGCGCGCACTGGCGTTCTTTGATGGTGGCGGCTTCCGCGACCGTCTGGCCGAGTTGGTGGCAGTGCCGAGCACATCGCAGGACCCGGGCCACGAGGCCGACGTGCAGCGCTACCTGGAGCAGACGATCCGCCCGTGGCTGGAGCGACTGGGGTTCGGCGCCGCGGTGCATCCCAATCCGGCGGCCGGCTTCGGCCCGATCCTTACCGCGGAACGGATCGAGGATGCGGGCCGTCCGACTGTCCTGACCTATGGCCACGGCGACACGGTGCGCGGGTTGGAAAACCAGTGGCGGGCCGGCCTCGATCCGTGGACGCTGATCTCGGAAGGCGACCGCTGGTATGGCCGCGGCACCGCCGACAACAAGGGCCAGCACGCGCTGAACCTGTCCGCCCTGGACGCGGTGCTGGAAGAGCGCGGCGGCCGGCTCGGGTTCAACCTGAAACTGGTGCTGGAGACCAGCGAGGAACGCGGCTCTGTCGGCCTGCGCGATTTCGTCGCCACAAGGGCGGAGGTGCTGGCGGCCGACGTGCTGATCGCCAGCGATGGGCCGCGGGTGATGCCGGAGGTGCCGACCATCGCCACCGGCACGCGGGGCACCTTTCATTTCGACCTGGTGGTGGATTTGCGCCCGGGCGGCGTGCACTCCGGCCACTGGGGCGGGCTGACCACCGATCCCGCGGTGGTGCTGACCCACGCGCTGGGCGCGATCATGGACCGGCGGGGCAAAATCCTGGTTCGGGACTGGCTGCCGCGCAACGGCGTGCCGGCGAGCGTGCGGTCGGTACTGGCAGGCTGCCCGCTGGGCGGCGGCGGCGAGGCGGCAACGATCGACGAAGCCTGGGGCGAGCCAGGCCTGACCGCTGCCGAGAAGATTTACGGCTGGAACGGCTTCATCGTGCTGGCGATGGTATCCGGGCGGCCCGAGAACCCGGTGAACGCGGTGGCGCCGAACGCACGCGCGCATTGCCAGATCCGCTACACGGTGGACACCGATCCGGCGGTGTTCGTCCCCGCCCTGCGCCGCCATCTGGATGATGCGGGGTTCCCCGAGGTGCGGATCGACAACGCCGGCATTCGTATGCCGGCCAGCCGTACCGATCCGGCGCATCCCTGGGTGACGTGGACCGTCGCCAGCATGGAGCGCACGCTGGGGCGGCATGTGCAGGTGATCCCGAACGCCTCGGGCGGTTTGCCGGGCGACGTGTTCGTCGATCATCTGGGCGTGCCCCTCGTCTGGGTGCCGCACAGCTACAACGGCTGCAAGCAGCACGGTCCTGACGAACACCTGCTGAAAGCTCCGGCGCGGGAGGGGATCGCCGCGTTCGCCGGCATCTGGTGGGACCTGGGGGAGTGGCAACCATAGCCACGGCGCCCACTGTCATCGCGAACGAAGCGAAGCAATCTCCCGGAGAGCAGGCCCGGGGAGTAGGAGAGTAATAGCAGCCCGCATAACGATTGACATTGCGCCAGCGCCCGCTGCCGCCGGTGTCATGCCCGAGCTTGGCCCGGCCAAGCCCCGGCACCCATGTCTTCGCGCGTCAAACCAGGAAGCTTGGGATTGGGTTGAACGACGGCGTTTTGTGGCGCGAGAGGTTTCGGCCGGCGTGGGCCATCAAGCAAGGCGCTCAGGCTTGCCCGCAAGGCCACCACTTCTTTCGCCTCGGGAGAGCGAAACGCGTTCAACAACGCGGTTTCGAGTTACCGCGCAGAGGCAGAGTTTGGCATTGCAGCCTCAAAAGCAGGGGCAAATCACGTTGCTGGCTACCATGACGTATTGCCGCTTCGCCACGCAGCCGGTCGCGCGGCCGGCGCGTTTGTCGCGTGACAACTCTCGCCTTGTTGACCGCCGCGTCGTGACCAAGCTTCCGTTCTGTCGTAATCTGTCTCCAAGCTGACAACAGGAGGAGACGATGGCCGCGGAATCCAACCCGACCGCTGTGGCACGGCGCGCCATGCTGCACGGCGCAGGTGTGGGCGGGGCGCTTGCATTGCTCAGCGGCTTGCGAGAGGCGCACGCAGCTGATGCCGGTTCCTTCCCAGCGCACCCAAAATGGAAACTGGTGTTCGTCAACCACGTGACCACCAATCCGTTCTTCGTGCCCACGCAGTACGGCCTCCAAGATGCCTGCGCTTTGCTGGATTGCACCTACCAATGGACCGGCTCGGCCAACGCGGACGTGGCGGAGATGGTGAACGCGATGAACGCCGCCATCGCCGCCAAGGCCGCCGCCATCGCGGTGCCGATCGTCGATCCGCACGCCTTCGACGCCCCGACGCAGCGCGCGCTGGATGCCGGCATTCCGGTGTTCTCCTACAACGCCGACGCACCCGCCGGCAGCGCCAACAAGCGGCTCGCCTATATCGGCCAGGACCTCTACCAGTCCGGCTACCAGATGGGCGAACGCATCGCGTCCATGGTCGATTCCGGCCTGGTCGGATTGTTCATCGCCACACCCGGCCAGCTCAACATCCAGCCGCGGCTGGATGGCGCGGTCGCCGCGATCAAGAAGTCCGGCAAGAACATCCAGACGCAAGAGATCGCCACCGGCGCCACGGTGAACGAGGAATTGGGCAAGATCAAAGCCTTCTATCTCGGCCACCAGGACCTGAAGGGCATGTTCGCGGTGGATGCCGGCAGCACGCAAGGCGTCGGCGAGGTGATGCAGCAGTTCAAGCTGGTGGCGAAAGGCGTGCATGCCGGCGGCTACGACCTGCTGCCGCGCACGCTGCAACTGATCCACGGCGGCGACCTGGACTTCACCATCGACCAGCAGGCCTATCTGCAAGGCTTCTACACGGTGATGGAGATGTTCATGTATCTCGCGTCGGGTGGACTGACCGGCCCGGCCGACATCAACACCGGCCTGAAATTCGTCACCAAGGACAGCGTCGGTCCGTACCTGTCCACCAAGACGCGCTACGAAGGCAGTTCCGACCAAGCAGCAGATCGTGCCGCGCTCCGGCCCGATCAAAGTGTGATGGCCGGATCAAGTCCGGCCATGACGGGTGAAGGCCGGGCTTACGCCCGGAACCATACATGAGCCCGATGCGTGGCCGCACATGAGCCCGATGCGTGGCCGCCGGGCGCTGGACGCGTTCGCGCGCTGGCAGGAGGCAAGCATCCTGGTCGTGGCGCTGCTGCTGATCGCCTGGTTCGAGAACGCCAACCACGACTTCCTGCTCACCAGTGCCAGCCTGGAAAATCTGTCGCAGTTCATCGCTCCGGCCGCGATCATCGCCTGCGGCGAGATCATGCTGATGATCGGCGGAGAGATCGATCTCTCCGCCGGCATGGTGTTCGCCCTGGCGCCGTTCGTCATGTACTTCGCGGCCGATGCCGGCATCCCCGTAGTGCTGGCTTTGTTATTAGGGCTGCTGGCGGCCGGCGGCGTGGGGCTGGTGAACGGTGTCGTCACGCTGGTGTTGGGGGTGCCGTCCTTCGTCACCACGCTCGGCACCTTGTTCCTGGTGAACGGCATCACGCTGACGATCTCGCACGGCACGCCGGTGACGCCGCCGGGCGGCGCCTTGCTGGCGCAGGTGATGGGCGCGTGGGGCTATAGCGAGATCCTGTGGGCGCTGCTGGTGGTGGTCGTGCTGCACGTGGTGCTGCGCCACACACGCTGGGGGCTGCATACGATCGCTTCCGGCGCCAACGAGACCGGCGCGCGCGAGGCCGGCATCCGCGTCACCCGCATCAAGGTAGGCAATTTCGTGCTGACCGGCGTGCTGGCGGGACTCACGGGCTGCCTGGAAGCGTTCCGCATCGGCTCGATCGATCCGCAGGCGGGCGGCAACCAGATCATGTTCCTGGCGGTGGCGGCCGGCGTGATCGGCGGTACGCCGCTCGCCGGCGGATCGGGCACCATCATCGGCGGCCTGATCGGAGCGCTCGTGCTGGGCGTGCTGAACGACGGCTTCACCCTGATCGGCATCAACGCCTTCATGTTCAACATCATCCTCGGGGCCGCCATCCTGGCGGCCATGCTGTTCAACATCCACATCACGCGGCTGGCACGCCAGGGCGGCCGCGGATGAGCGCGCATCGCGAGACGCTGCGCGCCGACAATATCGTCAAGCGTTTCGGTGCGGTGACCGCGCTGGATGGCGTGTCGCTGACGCTGCGGCAGGGCGAGATCCTCGGCATTCTCGGCGACAACGGCGCCGGCAAGTCCACGCTGATGAAGATCCTCACCGGCTATCAGGCACCGAGCACCGGACGACTGTTCGTGGATGGTCGGGAAGTGGCGCTGGGTTCGGTGGATCATGCGCGCTCATTGGGAATCGAGTGCGTTTATCAGGATCTGGCGTTGGCGAATTCGCTCAGCGTCTATCACAACATGTTCTTGAATCGGGAGATCGTGTATGGCGGCCCGCTGCGGTTGCTGAACCATCGCGCGATGCGGCAGCGCGCGGCGGAGTGCCTGACGGGGATGGGGGTGAACATCCCCTCGGTCGATCTGCCGGTGGAGCGGCTGTCCGGCGGACAGCGCCAGGCGATCGCCGTGGCGCGCGCGGTGAACTCGGACGCGCGCATCCTGCTGCTGGACGAACCACTGGCGGCGATGGGCGCGCGCGAGGCGGGGCTGATCATCGATCTGCTGATGCGGTTGAAGGCCGAGGGACGGCTGTCGATCGCGATGATCATGCACAACTACGCGCAGACGCTTGGATATCGCCGATCGCATCGTGCTGATGCAGCACGGAAAGATCACCTACGAGAAGGATGCTGCGGCGACATCGGTGGCGGAGCTGATGGACATCGTGCGGCGGGAGTATCGCGCGATGCGGACGGGGTAGCGCTCACTGCCATCGCCGCGGTCCGGTCAGCCCCGAAGCTGTGGCCATCCTGTTCGAACCCACTTGCCTAGCTTTCGTCGCGTGATCGCGATGCCAACCGTGGCTCGTGTTCCGCGCACGCCGTCGCCGATCGCCGATGGCTATGCCGCACCCGCGAGGGCCGCATGGCCGATCGCCGCCAAGCGAACGGTCTTGGGCAGCAGATGCGCACCAGCTTCATAATACCGCCACATCCGCGAGCTTACGCCGAGCGCACGCGCGGCCTCCTGCTGCGTCATGCCTCGCACCGTGCGCCATGTGCGCAGCCAGTCGGCCCCTTGTTCCAGGGCAAGCCGCCGCAGTGTGTCGGCCGCGATTTCCATGTCATCGGTCCAGTGGACACTCCAGCCCCACTCACCGGCTGTGACGCTGCGAAACAGAGCGTCGCCGCAGGGCTGCGAACGCAATGGAGCGAATATCGCATAACGGGAGAGGTGCGGAGCAACGTCAATGTCGCTTTCCGCGCCCCCCTTCCACATAATGACAAGGCGCCTGTCGGTCCCAGGCCGAACAGTACCGAATTTTGGGTTGATCAGTTTGCATGGTCAGGCGCGCTGATTCAGACGGTGCCATTCGCGCCGCAGTACCGCTGGTTCTCACGCGCCCATGCCATTACTTCGGGCACATGCCGCGTGTTGCCCACCCGGACCCGCAACGTGTCGATCTCAACGATCGCGCGAAACGTGCGTCCCTCGATATGGAAGTGCGGTGGCAAGTGATCAGCCGCATAGATGGCGATTTTGCAATTGGCGAAGCGCCGGATCGTTGGCATTGAACCGCCTCTGAGGATGGGCAATGGTTGCCTCTCAGGCAAGGCTCGACGCGCAGATTCTCTTGCCGCAGGCGGTGCAGAATTGCACCGCAGCGCTGACAAATCGTTAATGGTACGGAATCCCGTCCGCCTCTGGCGATCCAAATAATGCGATCCTGCACGCGCTTACGGCTTGATCGTCCCAGGTCTTGACCATCCCAGGTACAGAACCGCTGCATCGGCGGCTGGTTCTGATCAACGCCCCTTACACCCCCAGCCGTCCGTGGCAGTGCTTGTACTTCCGCCCCGATCCGCAGGGGCACAGCGCGTTGCGGCCCGCATTCCGCCACGTGCTCGGGTCGTTCGGATCCACCGCCGACGCGCGCATCGTCTGCGCCGCCACCGGCACCGACGCCTCCATTGTGGCGGCACCGGCGCCTTCCAGAGCCATCTCCGGCTCGCGCGCCATGCCCAGCGCCGAGACCGGCTCCGGGTGGCTCTCCACCACCTGCATCGGGCGCGGCTGCATCAGCGGTTGCTCCGGCGCCAGTTCGACCCGCGTCAGCATCATCGTGACGCGTTCCTTCAACTCGTCCAGCATGGCATTGAACAGGGCGAAGGCTTCGGCTTTGTACTCGTTCAGAGGATCGCGCTGGCCGTAGGCGCGCAGCCCGATGCCCTGGCGCAGGTGATCCAGGGCGTACAGATGCTCCTTCCACACTGCATCCAACACCTGCAGCAGCAGCGACTTCTCGATGAAGCGCATCAGGTCTGGGCCCATATTGGCCGCCTTCGCCGCCATGAAGGTCTCCGCCGCATCGGCAATCCGTTCGCGCAGATGCGTCTCGTCGATGCCTTCCTCGCGCCCCCACTCGGCCACCGGCAGATTGAGGTTCAACACACGCTGCACGTCGTCTTGCAGCTCCGGCAGCAGCCATTGCTCGGCGAACGCCTTCTCTGGCACGCGCAGCGCGACCATGGTGGTGATCACCTCGGCGCGCATTTCCGCCACGGTCTCGGACACGTCGTTGGCCTGCATGAACTCCTTGCGCTGCGCGTATACCTCCTTGCGCTGCGCGTTCATCACGTCGTCGTATTTCAGCACGTTCTTGCGGGTGTCGAAGTTGCGCTCCTCCACCTTCTTCTGCGCCTTCTCCAGCGCCTTGTTGATCCAGGGGTGGACGATCGCCTCGCCCTGCTTCAGTCCCAGCTTCTGCAGCATCCCGCCCATCCGGTCGGAGCCGAATATGCGCATCAAATCGTCTTCCAGCGACAGGAAGAAGCGCGAGCGCCCCGGATCGCCCTGCCGCCCCGACCGCCCGCGCAACTGGTTGTCCACCCGCCGGCTTTCATGGCGTTCCGTGCCGATCACGAACAACCCGCCAGCCGCCTTCACCTTGTCATGCGCTTCGGCGATCTCCGCGCGGATCGCGGCTTCCCTGGCGGCGGCTTGCTCGGGATCGTCGATGCCTTCCAGTTCCATCTTCAACCGCATCTCGAGGTTGCCGCCGAGTTTGATGTCGGTGCCGCGCCCCGCCATGTTGGTGGCAATCGTAATGGCCCCCGCCGCGCCCGCCTGTGAAACGATCTCCGCCTCTTGCTCATGGAAGCGCGCGTTCAGCACCGCGTGCGGCACTTTCTTCTTCTTCAGGACGTCGCTGATCACCTCGCTCTTCTCGATCGAGACGGTGCCCACCAGCACCGGCTGGCCGCGGTTGCGGCTGTCCTCGATCAGCGCCGCCAACGCCTCATACTTCTCTTCGGCGGTGCGATAAACTTCGTCGTCCTCGTCGTTGCGGATGCACGGCACGTTGGTGGGGATCTCCACTACGTCCAGCTTGTAGATTTCCGCGAACTCGTCGGCTTCCGTCATCGCCGTGCCGGTCATGCCGGCCAGCTTGGGATACAGCCGGAAATAGTTCTGGAAGGTGATGCTGGCCATCGTCTGGTTCTCGGCCTGCACCGTCACGTGTTCCTTCGCCTCCAGCGCCTGGTGCAACCCGTCGGAATAGCGCCGGCCCTGCATCATGCGGCCGGTGAACTCGTCGATGATGATGATCTGGTCCTGTCGCTCGATGTAATCGACGTCGCGCGCGAACAACGTGTGGGCACGCAGCGACTGCTGCACGTGGTGCACGACCGACACGTTGAAGATGTCGTACAGGTTGCCCTCGGTCAGCACGCCTGCTTCACGCAGCATGTCCTCCACGCGTTCCGAACCCATTTCGGTCAGCGACACGGTGCGGAATTTCTCGTCCTTGTCGTAGGTTTCTTCGTCCTTCACCAGCTCCGCCACCACGGCATCGACCCGGCGATACAAATCCGAGCTGTCCTCCGCCGGACCGGAAATGATCAGCGGGGTGCGGGCCTCGTCGATCAAAATCGAGTCCACCTCGTCCACGATTCCATAGAAGAAATCCCGCTGGACCATATCCTCCAGCCGGTATTTCATGTTGTCGCGCAGGTAGTCGAAGCCGAACTCGTTGTTGGTGCCATAGGTGATGTCGGCGGCGTATTGCGCCCGCTTGGTCGCGTCGTCCTGGCCGTGCACGATCACGCCAACTTTCATGCCCAGGAACCGGTAGATCTGCCCCATCCAGTCGGCGTCGCGCCGCGCCAGGTAGTCGTTCACCGTGACCACGTGCACGCCCTTGCCGGCCAGCGCATTCAGATAGACCGGCAGCGTCGCGACCAGCGTCTTGCCTTCGCCGGTCTTCATTTCGGAGATCTTGCCGTCGTGCAGCACCATGCCGCCGACAAGCTGCACGTCGAAATGCCGCTGGCCGAGGGTGCGCACGCCCGCCTCGCGCACCACGGCGAAGGCCTCGGGCAGCAGGTCGTCCAGGGTGGCGCCGCTGGCCAGGCGCTCCCGGAACTCCACGGTCCTGGCGGCCAGGGCTTCGTCGGACAGATCGCGGATCGCCGGCTCCAGCGTGTTGATCTGCGGCACACGCCGCTGGTATGCCTTCAGCGAGCGGTCATTGGCGGTGCCAAAAATGGCGCGGGCGATCGAAGCGAGCATGCGAACCTTCCTGGCTGGCGTGACAGCGCGGGCGCCCTCTCGCGATCCAGGGGCACCGGGCAAGTCCGCCCGAGGCAGATAAGACTCGCCTGCCCCAGGGTCAACGACTTGCCGATGACACCGCCGCGCACGGAATAACCGTGAAGGTGACGCGTCCATGACAGTGGGGAACGGGGACCCGAACCTGGAGCAAGCGCTGACGGAGCAAGCCCTTGCGGAGCAAGCGCCGGCGGAGCACGCCCCCGCGGAGCGAGGCTTGGCGGAGCACGCCCAGCCGGAGCACGCCCAGCCGGAGCGTGCCCCCGCGGAGCGAGCCCCGGCAGAGCAAGCCCCGGCGGAGCACGCCCAGCCGGAGCATGCCCCGGCGGAGCGAGCCCCGGCGGAGCAAACCATAGCGGAGCAAGCCCTGGCCGGCACCGCGCAGCCGCCGTCTGACCGGGAAGCACGAGCACCGGCCCCCGCCGGCGCCGGCGTGCTGGCGGCCATCGAGGCCTGCATCCCGGCCTTGCGCCGCTACGCCGTGGCGTTGCTCCGGAGCCGTGACGAGGCCGACGACCTGGTGCACGACTGCCTGGCGCGCGCACTCGACAAGCTGCACACCAGGCGGGAGGAGGCGGATATCCGTGCCTGGTTGTTCACCATCATGCACAACCACTTCATCAGCCAGGTGCGCCGCCGGCGGTCGCGCCCGGCGCCCGAGCCCCTGGACGACAGTCACGAGAAGGCCGCCGGCCAGCGGGCGACGCAGGAGGACGCCCTGCTCTGGCGCGACCTGCAGCGCGGGCTCGCGCTGCTGCCGGAGGAGCAGCGGAGCGTTATCCTGCTGGTCTCGGTGGAGGACCTGTCGTACGCGGAGGCGGCACAGGTGCTGGGCGTTCCGATCGGCACCGTGATGTCCCGGCTGGCCCGCGGCCGCGACCGGCTGCGCGAGCACATCGGCCAGGCCGCGCCGGCGCTGCGGAGGGTGAAGTGACCGATCCCATCCCCGAAGCCGACCTGCACGCTTATGTCGACGGCCAGCTTCCGCCCGAGCATGCCGCGGAGATCGCACGATTGCTGGAGGCGCCGTCAGAACTCTCCGACCGGGTCGCGGCCTATGTGGCGCAGCGCCAGGCCTTGCGGGCCGGTTTCGCCGCGATCGCGGCCGAGCCGGTGCCACCGCGGCTGCATCTGCAAAGCATCGTCGCCGAGCGTATGGCGGAACGGCGCATCCGCTGGCGAGCCGCCGCCGCCGTGGTGGCGGCTTTCCTCGCCGGGGGCGCGGGCGGCTGGGTCCTGCACGGCCGCCTCGCCGGACCGCCGAGCGAGCTGACCCTGATGGCCGAGGAGGCAATCGCCAACCACGTGGTTTACACCGCCGATGGCCGCCGCCCGACCGAACTCGGCGCCACCCAGCGGGACGACCTTGCGCGCTGGGTGTCGAACCGACTGAAACACACCGTGGCGCCGCCGGACATGGCCTCGACCGGCTTCCACTACATGGGCGGCCGTCTCGCTGCGACGCCGCAGGGACCGGCCGGATTGTTCATGTACCAGGACGAGAGCGGCCTGCGGCTGACCGTATTCGTTCTGCCGATGCCCGGCAAGGCCAACGCCTCGGCGCATACCGTGGATGTGGGGGCCATGAAAGGCTGCGCCTGGATCGAGAAGGGCGTCGGCTACACAGTTGTGGCGCCGGTACCGCCGGAGGAACTCCGCCGCCTGGCCGATCATGTCCGGCGGCAATTCGAGTCGGCGACCTAGCTAGGGGCTGTCGGAGAGCCATCGGGGAGCCCCATCGAGGAGCCATCAGGCTTGAACCGATGGGGGCGGCGGTGATGGATGCCTCGCTGTGTCATGGCCAGCACAGGCCGGGCACCTGCGTCTTCGCTGCACGCAAGAACGCCAGACGTGGGTGGCCGGCCCGCGTCGGTTATGACACACGGAGATACCTGTCGGAGATACCTATCTCCGCCGGCCATGGAGACTTTTGCCTCCGCAACCGAAATATAGCCTGGACAGGCATGCATCCGATGACGCTGACCCACGACCTGACCGCATTGGCCCAGGTGGTGCTGATCGACGTGACGCTGGCCGGCGACAACGCCGTGGTGGTTGGCCTTGCCGTCGCCGGCCTGCCGCTGGCGCAGAAGCGGCCCGCCATCATCCTGGGCATTGCCGGCGCCACCGTGATCCGCGTCGCGCTGGGCGCCATCGCGCTGACGCTGCTGGCCGTGATGGGCCTGCTGCTGGCCGGCGGCTTGTTGCTGCTGTGGGTGTGCTGGCGCATGTACCGCGACCTGCGCCGCCACCACCCGCAGACCGCCGCCGCGCCGCGCAAGACACTGCGGCAGGCGATCGTGCAGATCGTCCTGGCCGATCTGTCGATGAGCCTGGACAACGTGCTGGCAGTGGCGGGCGCCGCCGATGGCAGCCCCTGGGTACTCGCGACCGGCCTGGTGTTATCCGTCGTGCTGATGGGGATTGCCGCCAACCTGCTCGCCGGCCTGCTGGAGCGGCAGCGCTGGATCGCCTGGGCGGGCCTGCTACTTGTACTTTACGTCGCGTTGCACATGATCTGGCAGGGCGCGTTCGCAATGGCCGGCGCGATCGGACACTGACCCCGTCTGTCCTTGCGAGACCGTCTGTCCTTGCGAGTTGCCCACCGGCCGGCGAGCTGACCCGCCTTGAATGAAAGAACTTTCCTTAACCGGCGGAGATCGGAGCAAACCTTCCACTTCCATCTTGTGAGGCCGTCTGTCCTTGCGAGTTGCCCACCGGCCCGGGCGGCCGACCCGCCTTGAATGGAACGGTAGGGAGGACACCCCCTCCCCTTGTGGGACGGGGCCGGGGGGAGGGGTGCGTACAACCGCCGTCAGAGCGTGCACGTACCGCTCCCTCAAGGGGAGGGGAGTCTCTGTTTCTTGCTCGCGCCGGGAAGCAATCTCCCGGAGAGCAGGCACGTCATTCGCGGGAGATTGCTTCGCTGCGCTCGCAATGACACGCTTGGCCGCGCCTTTGTCCTGGCCGTCCGCAGCGCGTCACGCCGCCTTCACCGCCGGCGATGAAGCTGCCCGACATCGGCGCGCATTTGCTCCGCCTGCTTCGACAGCTCGCCGGCCGGCGTCCAGTACCTGGGTCGGCCGCCACGCCGGTCTCCTGCGCGCCGCCGGCCGACCCCGACGATGTTGGGCTGATCTGCCTGCGTGCCGCTGGCCGCCTCCTGCACGTTGCGGGCGATCTCCTGGGTCGCCGCCCCTGTTCCTCCACCGCCGCGGCGATCGACGGCGGCGATCTGGCTGAGCTCCTCGATGGTCTGCGCGATGGCTTCGATCGCCTGCACCGCCTCGGACGTTGCCGACTGGATCCCCGCGATCTGCGTGCTGATGTCGCCGGTCGCCTTCGCCGTCTGGTTGGCGAGGCTCTTCACCTCCGACGCCACCACGGCGAAGCCCTTGCCGGCATCGCCGGCGCGCGCCGCCTCGATCGTGGCGTTCAGCGCCAGCAGGTTGGTCTGCCCGGCGATGCTGCTGATCAGGCCGACCACCTCGCCGATCTTCTGCGCCCCGCCTGGCCAGCGTCTTGACGATCGTGTCGGTGCGCCGCGCATCCTCCACCGCGCGGCCGGCGATTGCCGAGGACTGCGCCACCTGCCGGGCGATCTCGGAGATCGAGCTGGACAGCTCCTCGGCCGCGGCGGCGACGGTCTGCACGTTGACGCTGGCCTCCTCCACCGCGGCGGCGACGCCGGCGGCCTGGCCGGTGGTTGCTCCGTCGTGCCGGACAGCGATCTGCGCGGTGGCACGCAGCTGCGTGGCGGCCGCGGCGACGGTGCCGACCAGCGACGCCGGTGTTCGCCTCGAAGTCGCGCAGCAGTGCATCCACCTTGCCGGCCGCGCTGCTGCGCGCTCGACCAGCAGCGCCTCCTGATAGCCCGAGATGGCGATGTCCATGTCCAGCATGACCGCTGGGTGACCGCGGCCAGCAGCGGTCCCAGCTGCCGCGGCGACCAGCGGTGTGGCGGCGACGGCCAGACCGCCAGCTGGTCCAACACGTAAGTGTAGCCGCCGATGTACCAGCGCGGCTCCAGCCCGATCCGGTGGTGCATCAGGCCGATGCGTGTGCACGCTGTCGTAGTAGCCGGCATCCAGGCTGCCGGTGAACAAGCGCCGCCAGTGCTGGGTCTGGGCCTGCTTCAGGCGCGTCACGTTCGGTCCGCGACGATGGCCTTCAGGCGCGGCTCGGATGTGACATGTCTAGTAGAAGCCGTCCAGGATCGCCGGCAGCTTCGGTTCGACGATCTGCCAGAACTCCTGCAGCAGCTTGAGGTCGTTCGCGCCGATGCGCATGAAACGGATTCTGGTGCCCAGGTCCCCGTCGTCGGTCGCCGCCATTCCACCAGTCCTTTCCGAACGATGCATCATGCCCGGCGAGAATCGGCCGGCTGCGGGTTCAGGCAGCCTGGGACGGAAGTATCAACATTCGGTAAACCCGACCGCGCTTTCAGCGTCGCCAGAGCCAGAAGAGCAGCGTCAGCAGCAACGACAGCACCACCGACATCAGCAGGCTGCTGCCCAACGGCGCATAGAAACGGAAGCCGGGGCGCTGCACGCTGATGTCGCCCGGCAGGTGACCAAGCCCCAGCCGCGACAGAAAAGGCCACAGCAGTCCCAGCACCAGCAGGACAAGGCCGGTCAGAATCAGGAGTTGGCGCATCGGCCCACATATGGGGCGGTCACCAGGCGGTGGCAGGCTTGCTCACGCAGACTGCGCGTTTTGATTGACCCGCGCCGTCGCGCTTCCTAGCTTTTCAAAAATGGACATTCCCGCCAATCCGCCCGGCACCGCACCACGCGTCACGGGACGCGGCGGCGCCGCCACCCAGCTTCCCCCGGCCTGGACGCCCGCTCCGCCGCCGTGCTCCGGGAGATCGTCGAGCAATACGTCGAAACCGGCGAACCGGTCGGCAGCCGCACCCTGTCACGCCTGCTGCCGATGAGCCTCTCGCCCGCCACCATCCGCAACGTCATGGCCGACCTCACCGAGGCCGGCCTGCTGTTCGCGCCCCACACCTCCGCCGGCCGTCTGCCCACCGACCAGGGCCTGCGCTTGTTCGTAGACGGCCTGCTGAATTTCGGCGAGCTGTCGGAGGAGGAACGGGACACGATATCCGCCGCCCTCGCCGCCTCCGGCCGCAGCCTGGAGGACACGCTGGGTGAGGCGAGCAGGATGCTGTCGGGCCTGTCGGCCGCGGCGGGGCTGGTGCTGGCGCCCAAGTCGGAGGGCGCGCTGCGGCATATCGAGTTCGTGCCGCTGGGATCGGGCCGCGCACTGGTGATCCTGGTCAGTGCGGAGGGCCAGGTGGAGAACCGGGTGATCGAGATTCCCCCCGGGACGCCGCCGTCGGCCCTGCAGCAGGCCAGCAACTACCTGAACGCCCGGCTGTCCGGCCGCCCATTGGCGGAAGTGCGCCACCTGGTGGCCGAGGAACTGGCGGCCGACCGGTCGGAGCTGGACGCGCTGACCTCGCAGGTCGTGGGCGCCGGCCTGGCGACCTGGACCGCCGGCGGCCCGCGCGGCGCCAGCCTGATCATCCGCGGCCAGGGCCGATTGCTGTCGGACGTGACCCAGATCGAGCGCCTGGCCGCGATCCAGGCCCTGTTCGAGCGGCTGGAGGCGCAGGAGACCATGCTGCGCCTGCTGGAACTGGCGGAGAAATCCGAAGGCGTGCGGATCTTCATCGGCGCCGAAAGCGGCCTGTTCGGCAATGCCGGCCTGTCCATGGTGGTCGCCCCCGCCCGCAGCGACGGAGGGCGCATCGTCGGTGCGATCGGCGTGATCGGCCCCACCCGGATCAATTACGGGCGGATCATCCCGGTGGTGGACTACACGGCACGGGTGATCGGGCGGCTGCTGGGTTGACCACGGCTGCGATCCGGATGGCATCCTGGTGCATTGACCAAGAAGTTTGCCCACTCACCCCAATCGGTAGTAGACTAGTTGTCCAAACCAGTTGGCAACCCAAACCAGTTGGCAACCATGGACACCGAAACCATCGTCGGCACCATCGTCGGCGCTTTTGAGGCCAAGACCCACCTCTCGGAACTCCTCGAGCGAGTAGAGAAGGGGGAAGTCGTGACGATCACACGGCGGGATCGCCCCGTCGCCCGGCTCGTCCCGATCGAGACGGACACCCGGGACCGCGCCGCCCAGGCCGCCGCAAGGCTGCGTGCTCTGCGCCAGGGCACCGTCCTGGGCGGGCTGGATTGGCGGGAATTGCGCGACGCGGGCCGCCGGTGAAAGCATGCCGCGCTTCGTCCTGGATTGCTCCGTCGCGGTTGCCTGGTGCTTCGAGGATGAAGCTACCCCGGCGCTCGATGCCCTGCTCGATCAGGTCCAGGCCCATGATGCCGTCGTCCCTCCTCTGTGGACGTTGGAAGTCGCCAATGTGTTGCTGGGCGCCGTCCGCCGGGGACGAATGACGCGAGAGACGATGCATGATCAGCTGGCCTTGGTCGATATGCTGCCAATCGCGACGGATCGCGATGGAACCGGACCGCTCTGGCGCAGCACGACGCTTGCACTTGCCGATACCGAGGCGCTGACCTTCTACGATGCCGTCTACCTCGAACTGGCGATCCGCCGGGGGCTGGTTCTCGCCACCAGCGACCGGGCGTTGCGCCAGGCGGCGGCGCGGCGCGGGGTGGCCCTCGCGCCGCCGGACCGGTCGTAAACCGAATCTTTACCATATTGGGGTAAGCTACCGGCGCACACTGCGATCCCCACTGCGATCTCCACTGCGATCCCTGCGGTAATCCCGCTTGTCCGGAACCTGTCCCCGCCCTAACTGAGCGCCCATGAACGACGAACACGAAAAGATGCACACTCCGCCCCAGCCTCCGGCAACCGATGCGACTCCCGCGATGGAGGCGGATTCCGCCCCTGCGGGCGCCGCCAACCAGAATGCCCCGCTCTCGCCGGATGCGATCATGCAGGCGGCCACCGACCGCATCGCCGAGTTGGAGGCGGAGGTGGGGGAGCTGAAGGATCGCTGGATGCGCTCCGAGGCCGAGATTGCCAACGTGCGCGCCCGCTCCCGCCGGGAGGTCGATGAAACCCGGCAATACGCGGTGCAGAAGTTCGCCACCGACGTAGTGGAGGCGGCGGATAACCTGCGCCGCGGCCTCGACAGCCTGCCGGCCCCCGGGCCGGCCGAGCCGGAGATCGTCAGCAAGCTGCGCGAGGGCCTGCAGGGCGTGGAGCGCGGGTTCCTCGCCCTGCTGGATCGCAATGGCATCAAGCACGAGGATCCGACCGGCAAGCCGTTCGATCCCAACCTGCATCAGGCCATGGCGGAGCAAGAGAGCGAAGCGCATCCGCCCGGCACGGTGATCCACGCCTGGAGTCCGGCCTGGACGCTGAATGGCCGCCTGCTGCGGCCGGCGATGGTGGTGGTGGCCAAGGCACCAGCGCCCGAGCTGACCGCGGCCGGTGCGCGAGCGAAACTGGACACAACGGCTTGAACCCCGCCCGCTTCGCTGGATATCCGGGGAAACCGTTGCCGGGAGTGCACGAAAATCGCGGGGCGGCCCTTGCCCGAGCCGGGGCACCCCCATACATGCCAGTCATATTGCCCACCCGAGGGCACATTGCCCACCAAGGGACCCGTGCGGTGCTTCGGGCCGCCCGGATCCGCTGAAAGGAGCCTGAATCAATGCCTGGAAAAGTTATCGGAATCGACCTCGGCACCACGAACTCCTGCGTTGCCATCATGGAAGGCAAGGATGTTCGGGTGATCGAGAACTCCGAGGGCGCGCGTACCACGCCCAGCATGGTCGCCTTCACGGACAGCGGCGAGCGGCTGGTCGGCCAGTCCGCCAAGCGGCAGGCGGTGACCAACCCGTCCAACACCCTCTATGCCATCAAGCGCCTGATCGGCCGCCGCTACGACGACCCGATGGTCGCCAAGGACAAGGGCCTGGTGCCCTACACCATCGTGCGCGGCGACAACGGCGACGCCTGGGTGGAAGCGCGCAGCGAGAAATATTCGCCCAGCCAGGTCAGCGCCTTCATCCTCGGCAAGATGAAGGAGACCGCCGAGGCCTATCTCGGCGAGCCGGTCGCTCAGGCGGTCATCACCGTCCCGGCGTACTTCAACGACAGCCAGCGCCAGGCGACCAAGGATGCCGGCCGCATCGCCGGCCTCGACGTGCTGCGCATCATCAACGAGCCGACCGCGGCGGCGCTCGCCTATGGCATGGACAAGAAGGCCAGCGGCACGATCGCGGTGTACGACCTTGGTGGCGGCACGTTCGACATTTCCGTGCTGGAGATCGGCGACGGCGTATTCGAGGTGAAGTCCACCAATGGCGACACCTTCCTCGGCGGCGAGGATTTCGACGCGCGGGTGATCGACTACCTGGCCGACGAGTTCCGCAAGGAGCAGGGGATCGACCTGCGGCGCGACAAGCTGGCCCTGCAGCGGCTGAAGGAAGCGGCGGAGAAGGCGAAGATCGAGCTGTCGTCTTCCAAGGAAACCGAGATCAACCTGCCCTTCATCACCGCGGACCAGTCCGGCCCCAAGCACCTGGTGATGAAGCTGACCCGTGCGAAGCTGGAATCGCTGGTCGATGACCTGATTTCGAAGACCCTCGATCCGTGCCGCGCCGCGCTGAAGGATGCCGGCGTGACCGCGGGCGAGATCCAGGAAGTGATCCTGGTCGGCGGCATGACCCGCATGCCGAAGGTCATCGACACGGTGAAGAACTTTTTCGGCAAGGAGCCGGCCCGCAACGTCAACCCCGACGAGGTGGTGGCGATCGGCGCGGCCGTGCAGGGCGCGGTGCTGAAGGGCGACGTCAAGGACGTATTGCTCCTCGACGTGACGCCGCTGTCGCTGGGCATCGAGACGCTGGGCGGCGTATTCACCCGGCTGATCGAGCGCAACACCACGATCCCGACCAAGAAGAGCCAGACCTTCTCCACCGCCGACGACAACCAGCAGGCGGTGACCATCAAGGTCTATCAAGGCGAACGCGAGATGGCGGCCGACAACAAGTTGCTCGGCCAGTTCGACCTGATGGGCATTCCGCCTGCTCCGCGCGGCGTGCCGCAGATCGAGGTGACGTTCGACATCGACGCCAACGGCATCGTCTCGGTGCAGGCACGCGACAAGGCGACCGGCAAGGAGCAGCAGATCCGCATCCAGGCGAGCGGCGGGCTGTCGGAGGCCGACATCCAGCGCATGGTGAAGGAGGCGGAGGCGAATGCCGAAGCCGACAAGGTCAGGCGCGAGACGGTCGAACTGCGCAACCACGCCGAGGGGCTGATCCATCAGGTGGACAAGAACCTGAAGGAGTTCGGTGACAAGGTCAGCGCGCAGGAGAAGGGCGAGGCTGAAGCCGCACTGGCCGCTGCCCGGTCGGCGATGGAGAGCAACGATCCGACGGCGCTGAAACAGTCCACCGAGCGCCTGAGCCAGGCCGCGATGAAGATCGGCGAGGCGATGTACAAGGCGCAGGCGGCCGACCAGGCCGCGGGTGCCACGGCGCAGGCCGGCGGGGCTGGTCCCGGTGGGGCTGGTCCCGGTGGGGGACCAGGCGCGGGGCCGGGCGCTGCCGGCGGCGCCAACCCGGACGAGAAGGTGGTGGACGCCGAGTTCGAAGAGGTGGACGAGAAGAAGAAGCGGTCCGCCTGACCGGCCGGGCCAATGGGCCAGGCCGCCGTGCCAGGCCAATGTGCCATGAGTGGTCGCGCCCGCGCTTCATCTGAAGGCGGGCGCGATTTTGTTTTGCAGTTTGTACTCTTCACCCGCTATGCCGGGTCAGGCCGCGAGGCGGGCCTACGGGGCGTGCGCCGGGTGAGGGTCTAGAGGATCAGGGATGGCGGCGAAGCAGGATTACTACGCCACGTTGGGGCTGGCGCGCGACGCGGGCGCCGACGACATCAAGAAGGCATACCGCAAGCTTGCCATGCAGTTCCATCCGGACCGCAATCCGGGGGACAAGCAGGCCGAGTCGAAGTTCAAGGAGGCGAGTGAGGCCTACGACGTCCTGAAGGACGATCAAAAACGTGCCGCCTACGACCGCTATGGCCACGCGGCATTCGAACAAGGCGGGCCGGGCGGGTTCTCCGGCGGCTTCGATTTCGGCGCGGGCGGCGGGCTGAACGACATCTTCGACCAGATGTTTGGCGAGTTCATGGGCCGCCGAGGCGGTCCGCAACGGCAGCGGACCGGTGCCGACGTCCGTCAGGCGGTGGAAATCGACCTGACCGAGGCCTTTGCCGGCGCCAAGGTGAACCTGCGGGTGCCGACGCGGGTGCCCTGCGAGGCATGCAACGGCAGCGGCTCGGAGGACAAGACGCGCGGTGCCGACACCTGCCCCTCCTGTCAGGGCGCTGGCAAGGTTCGCACTCAGCAGGGGTTCTTCCTGATCGAGCGCACCTGCCCCACCTGCGGCGGCCAGGGCCGGGTGATTCGCAATCCTTGCCGCACCTGCCATGGCGCCGGGACCATGCAGCGGGAGCGGAGCCTGCAGGTGGCGGTCCCGGCCGGGGTGGAAGACGGCACGCGCATTCGCCTGGCGGGCGAGGGCGAGGCCGGCGGCCAGGGGGCTTCGAACGGCGATCTCTATGTGCATGTCGCGGTGCGGCCGCATCCGTTCTTTCAGCGCGACGGCGCCAATATCGCCATGCGGGTGCCGCTGCGCATGAGCCAGGCGGCGTTGGGCGCCGAAGTCGAGGTGCCGGTGATCGACGGCAGCCGCGCCAAGGTAAAGATCCCGCCCGGCACGCAGACCGGCGATCAGTTCCGGCTGCGTGGCAAGGGATTCTCGGTGCTGCGTAGCGCCGCGCGGGGGGACATGTACATCCAGGTGGCCGTCGAAACGCCGCAGAACCTGACTCGCCGCCAGCGCGAGCTGCTGGAGGAGTTCGAGGCGGAGTCAGAGAAGCACGCCAAGGGCAGCCCGGAGCATGAGGGCTTCTTCGCCAAGGTGAAGGAGTTCTTCGAGGGCGGCCGGAGCTGACGCATTACCAGCCCGCCAAAGGAATGACTCTCCGGCGGGACGTGCACCCCCTGTGCCGTGGCCGGCGAAAGCTTGCCCCTGCGAAGGCGGGGCACCGGCCACCCACGGCTTTCTTTCTGCGGCTCAGCAAAGACATGGACGCCCGGGCGAAGGCCAGCCTGACACGGGGGCCGCGGGCGCTGGCCGAATGTCAATCTTAATGCGGGCTCGCATAACTGGCTTCGTACAGTCTGCCTGGGAAAACGAGTGCGCCATTGAGCGTGCAATCACCCGGTTCTTAGCCCTCTGTGAAGCGTGGCGCTGCGGCATGGCGTTCCGTTCGCGGGGTTCCCGTGGGGGAGCGTCAGTTGGAATGACGGCGAGTTCCCGCGTCGGTTGGCATCCGTGCCGGCCGGGGGCTTGATGGTGCGGTTTCGGTTGCGCCCACCCAGGTTGTTTGACGACATTTGGCGTGTGGCACAATGATCGGCTTCGATTTGCGCGCCGGCGCGCCAGATCGGCAGCGGCTGCGAAAGCGTCATCCCCACAACAATATGCCCGCAACCAAACAGGTTGGGCGGTTGCAGCCAGCCGAGCATGGGGCCTAGCCAAGGCGAGAGGGGATGTTGTGTCGACCGCAAACGCGTCCGGAGAGCGGATCACCGCTCAAATCCCATCGGCTGCCACCCGTGCAGCTGAGCCTGATGCCATGGGGCCTGCGGGATCGATCTTTCACCAATCCTGGTGGCTCGACATCGCCACGGACCGAAGTTGGGGAGAGGCGGTTATGGGCGCGAATGGCTGTGTTCTGGCGCGGTGGCCTTATCCGCTTCGCTCGCACTATGGCCTAACCGTCTCAACGCTGCCGACCCTTATCCGGACGCTTGGTCCCATCATGTCGAAATTGCCGGGCAAGCCGGCCACTGTGTTGCGGCGCCGGTTGGAAATCACCGGGGCGCTGATCGATCAGCTTCCGCGGCTGGCCTGTTTCGAGCAAGTATTCGATCCATCAATCCAGGACGCGCTGGCGTTCGTCCACCGCCCCTATGTCGTCGGCGCGGCGTATTGCTTCCGCATCCCCGCCGGACAGCCCGAAGCGGTCACTTGGAATGGCATGGTGGACAAGACCCGGAACGTGATCCGGAAGGCGGCCGCAACGTTGCAGGTCGATGCCATCGAACCGGTTGAGTTCTGCCGATTTTATGATGCAAATCTGGGCGGCGTCGCCAATATGCATGGCGCCGATCGGATGCGGTCGCTGCTGACAGCGGTCGTGGACCGGGGCGCCGGCATCATCGTCGGCGCGCGCAACCCGCAAGGCTTGTTGGAAGCCGCCGTCACCTTTGTCTGGGACGCGTCGGTCATCTATTACCTGCTGGCGACGCGGAAAGCCGAGGCGAATGCGAACTGTGCGCTCAGCCTGCTGGTTTGGCACGGCATTCGGCTGGCATGCCAACGCGACCTGACCTTCGACTTCGACGGTGCGGTAACGCCCGGCCTGGCGCTTTTCCTGTCCGGTTTCGGCGGCTTGCTGACCCAACGATTGCGGGTACGGCGGATGTCGAATCTGTACCGGATCATGAATGCCGCCGCGAGCCTCGCCAACGCACGCCACTTGCGTTCTACGAGGAGCCTGAACCATTGACCCTCCCCAGTGGGGTCCCAGTGGGGGCGCATGCGGGGGCCCAGCGGGGCCCCAGTGGGGCACGCAGCACCCCCCGTCATTGCGAGGATCAAAGCGGTCCTCGCAATGACAATGGGCGTTCGTCGCCAAGAGTCACTGATTGCGACGGCTGGTATTATACCAACCGCCCTCGACGCTGCCCCATGTCGGCGGGGCGATCAGCTCTGTGTCATGGCCGCGCTTGGGCCGGTCACCCACGTCTTTTGCTGCTCGCAACACCGCAAGACGTGGGTGGCCGCACCAAGCGCGGCCATGACACGGAGAGTCACCATCAACGGCGCTTGGTATTAGCTGTCCCCATCGGGAGCGCCACAATCCCCCATCATCAAGGGACCTCGAAGTGGCGATTGTATTTTCCGTGGTGACGGACGATGCCGGTTTCCGGGCGCTGGAAACAACCCCATGGGGCTAGCCCCTATGGACAAACCCGTCGCAGCCTGAACTGGGCGAAGCCGCTACGGCTCGCGAGGATTGCATTTTCTCACAAAGTTGTTGGCAAGGGCAGGAAGATCCGCAACGCATAGCTCAACGATCAATCCCTCGGTGCCGTGGCAGGTGGATGGGGGTCCATCTCTTTGTGAAATCTTGACTCGCTTGCTTTTCCTTTGTGAGAAAACAAGCAACCGCCGACCGCGCCAATTCGGCGAGCATAGGCAAACCTTTTGGCAGTACTACAGGCTCGCACACGCCAAACTGCGTGGAGGGCAGTAGCCGAATAGAGTGGCATGCCGAACTTATGGCGGAGATACGGGGACGATAAGAAGCCTGGCCGGGCGGAAACCAACGCTCAGATCGGGCACACCCCGCTGGCGCATTGCAAGTGCGCCAGGTCCACCGCCTCCTGCGTTCCCGTTGCGTCGATGCGCGCGACCAGCGCGTCGAACGTTTCGGGGGGCAATTCCTCCTCCGGCAGGTATTCGTAGCCCAGCGCGTGGTCCGGCCGTGTCGGCAGGATCGCACAGCAGCGCACTTCCGATTGCTCGCGCAGCACGATCTCGCGGAAGGTGTCCAGGTCGTGCCGGTCGGTGTACAGCTTCAACGTGTAGCTGACCTGGTTACCTTGCGTTTCGCCGATCCAGTAGCGCTCGAGCAAGCGCAGCCAGCGGTATTGCTGCGCGGGCGTGGCTTCCGGCGCCGTTACCAGCCGGTCCGCCAAGCCAAGCCGCATGATCAGCGGCACCGTCGGGAACCCGACGATCGTCATGCCGGGGAAGCTGCGCAACGCGCGCAGCGGATAGCCGCGCGCTTCATACTGCGCCAGCAACGGGTCGGACCCCTGCATCCACGCCCCGCTATCTGGATCGCGCGTGCCTTTGAACTGCACCCAACGCAGGTATTGCGCCCGCGCCGGCAGGTGCGCACCCTCGGTCAGGCCGAACAATTTGCTGATGGTGCCGGAGGGTTTCACTGTCGTCACCGTCACGGGCCGGCGCAGCCCCAGCTCCCGCGCATAGGCCGTGCCCTCCTGCTTCGCCACCTCCGACAGGTGCTCCAGCATCTCCCAGAACGGTGCCGACCGCGCCTCGTCCAGCAGGTCGGAAAAGCTCAGGCCGAAGCGCAGCCAGGCATATTCGTGCAGGCCGGTCGGGCCGATGCCCATGCGGTTGGTGCGCGCCACCTCCTCGGCGTACAGCGAATCCATCCGGTTCGCCCGCATCAGGAAGCGCACCCCGAGCCGCACCGAATCCTCCACCCGCGCATCCCACAGCGCCGCCGTGGCGGGAGAAGGCCCGCCCGGCACCACGTCATCCAGGGGCAACGGGCAGGCAAGCAACGGAGCGAAGTCGGCGATCACGCAGTAGCCGCCGGTGACATGGAGGGAAATCTCGCCGCAGGGGTTGGTGGTGGCGGGGAAGTCCGATTCGGCGGCGCGACGGGTCAGGTCCGCCAGCAGCGGCGCGGCGGCGTCGACCTGGTAGCGGGCGCTGCGGAAGCTGCTGCCGTCATGCACCACGGGGCGGGCGCGGGCTACGCCGGTCCGGTGGTCCTCCAGCCGATCGCCATTGATGAAGCCGGGTTCGCCGTTGATCCACGCGCAGCGGGTCGCCTCCTCGAACGCCGCCACGGCATGGCGGGCCAGGGGATCGGTGGGATCGCCGCTGCGTACAAGCCGCCAGAATTCGGCATCGACCATGACCGAGTTGTTGGCCGTCCAAAGCCCACCGGCCTCCTTGGCGCGGATGAACCGCAGCACGCCGGGGTCGCGCCAGGATTTGGTGGCCATGCGTGCCGCCCGCCTTGCACCGCCCACCTGCACTTCCATCGACAGATAATGATCCAGCCGTAGCGCCTGCTCCCACCGCTCGGTGGCAGGTGTGGCGCGGGCGGCGGCGATCACGTGCCGGCGGATGTTCAGGAAGGCGCGCAGCAGTGACACCGGGCCAGAGGCGGGACGCCCCTGCATCCCGCGAATCGGCGCGCCGGCGGCGCGGATCGCGGAGAAGTCCAGCACCAGCGTGCGGTCATGCTCTCCGCGGAAGGCCATCGCTTCCAACAGCTCGACGGCCTTGGCCCAGCCCTCGCGGCTGTCGTCGATCCGGCAGGTGACGGCGCCGGACGGTGCGTCGGCCAGATCGGCCAGCAGCTCGCGCGCCAGGAACGCCCCCACAGCCGCCGAATCGGGCGACAAATCCAGCTCGGCGGCGAAGCGCGGCAGCGCGTGCACCGGATGGTCCGGATGATCCGGCGACAGGTAGAGCAACAGCGCCGGTGCCTGCGCCCAATCCACCGCCATCAGCGCGTCGTCATAGCTTCGGCCGACGCCGGAGCCGTTCAGCAGCAGATAGAACTTGGCGAAGGAGGCGGCGGCGGTGGCGCAGTTCGTGAATACCTCCATGTTGCGCGTCGGCTGGCCTTCGTCGCCGTGCTGCAGATGGCGGCCGGAAGTCAGCAGCGCACCGGTGGCAATGGCGTTGCGCAGCCGCGCTTGCTCGCGACGCGCATCGGCGGCGGCCGCGCCGAGCAAGGCGATGTTGCCGGCCGCAACCCGGTCGGCGACGCGGCCGAAGTCTTCGTGGTCGTCTGGACGGAACACGGTACGGCGGGCGACCGCCATGCCCATGCCAGGATCCAGTTTGCGGGCCGGCAGCGGTGCCTGCCCAAACGCGGCTCCGGGCAGGTCGCGCAAGCGCAGGCTGGCGAACTCTCCATCCATGTCGGCGATGTCCCTGCCCTGCCTTCGTCGACACCACATATAGGTTGGTTTTGATCGATCGGCAACAAGATCCTGGAGTTGGGCGGAAAATTCCGCGCGGCTCGCGGCCAATGCGCCCACCGGTCATTGGGAGCGCAGCGAAGCAATCTCCCGGTGCGTTGTCATTGCGAGCGCGGCCAAGCAATCTCCCGGTGAGTGCGCACGTCACTCACGGGAGATTGCTTGGCTGCGCTCGCAATGACAGGTAGAGCCGCCCCAACGCCCATGGCCGGCACAAGGCCGGCCACAGGACGAACGGAGAGTGGGGGCTGGCGGCTAGTCCGCGGCCAGCGCCATCTGGCGGCGGGCGATGGCCTTGCCGCAGTAGTCCTCCACCGCCTCGCCGACCGCGTCGGCGTGGTTGGCGAAGACGTGATCGGCGCCCGGGAATACGCGATAGTCCACGTGTACGCCCTTCTGCGTATTCAGCTTGTCCACCAGCTTGTGCACCGAGATCTCGGGGACCAACTCGTCGGCGTCGCCATGAATCATCAGGCCGCCGCACGGGCAGGGGGCGAGGAAGCCGAAATCGTAGTGGCTGGCGGGTGGCGCGACGCTGACCCAGCCGGAAATCTCCGGCCGGCGCATCAGGAGTTGCATGCCAATGAAGGCCCCGAACGAATAGCCGGCGATCCACAGGCCGCCATGGTTGGGGTTCACCGCCTGCATCCAGTCGAGCGCCGCCGCGGCGTCGCCGATCTCGCCGATGCCACCGTCGTAGCGGCCCTGGCTGCGCCCCACGCCACGGAAGTTGAATCGCATCACCGAGCACCCGAGGCGTTGGAACGCCTGGTACATCGTATAGGTAATGCGATTGTTCATCGTTCCGCCGTGCAACGGATGCGGGTGCAGGATCAGCGCCACGGGGGCGCTGGTTTCCTTGGAATGATGATAACGACCCTCGAGCCGGCCATCTGGCCCGGCAAACATCACTTCAGGCATGGCAATCCCGAAACCTGTTCCTGTCTTTCGTTTCCGGCGGCAACGGGAGGGGATCGTCCGATCCGGCAACCCGCGACCACCGCCCCAATCAACCGCACCCAACTCCTACCACCGATACCCGATCGTGGGTGTATCCGATCTGATGATAGAAACGCTGTTACCCCAATTCAGTTCCCTGTGAACCGGCTCCCCCTGAATAGTTGACCGCAGGGGTCGGAAATCATAGCCTGCCCAGGAATGACTGAACGCTGCGAAGATCGCGCCGTATCCTCTCACTTCCGCCCGGGTCCCCGACGTCAGGGTCCCCAACCGGGTCCTGCCCAATTGACCACCACCCCGGGGATGGGCTGTCACCGAGGCGGGTGACTATAGAGGAAGAGACGCGATCTTTCATAACGGAATTGTCGCATGGCTTACATGTTCTGGCGTGAGCTGATCCGTACATACCGTGAACGCGACCCGGCGGCGCGTTCCTCGGCGGAAGTGCTGCTGTGCTACCCGGGTGTGCATGCCGTCCTATGGCATGCTTTGTCGCATTGGCTGTGGATTCATGGCTTTTTGCTAGCGGGACGATTCTCGTCGCACATAGCGCGATGGCTCACCGGCATTGAGATACATCCGGCAGCCAGGCTCGGTCGCCGACTTGTGATCGATCATGGCATGGGCGTCGTGATCGGCGAGACGGCTGAAATCGGCGACGACTGTTATCTCTACCACCAGGTGACGCTGGGCGTGCGCGGGGCCAGCAGCGGCAAGCGCCACCCGACGATTGGCAACAACGTCATCATCGGCGCCGGGGCCAAGGTGCTGGGGCCGATCACGGTGGGTGACAATGCGCGCGTCGGGGCGAACTCGGTGGTGCTCGACGCGGTCCCGGCCGACACCACGGTGGTGGGCATGCCGGCGCGGCCGGTGGACCGCAAGCTGCCGCGCTCGAAGACCCCGCATTTCGACCCGTACGGCATGCCGTGTGACGACAGCCTGGACCCGCTGGTGCGTGACCTGGAGGAACTGCGGGCCGAGCTGACCGAGGTCGAGGCGCGCGTCGCCCGTCTGGCGGCAGCGCAGGCCCGGCAGCGGCAGGATGAGCGGAGCATGCCGGCGGGGGAATAGCGGGGACAGGCAAGGGGAACAGGCGGGGAAATCGGATGCAGCTCTCAACCCGCGGCCGGTATGCCGTGATGGCGATGGTGGACCTGGCCACTCGCCAGGCGATCGGCTGCGAGTGCGGCCCGGTCTGCCTGGCGGAGATCGCCGCGCGGCAGCAGCTCAGCCTGGCTTACCTGGAGCAATTGTTCGGCAAGTTGCGGCGCGCCGGGCTGGTGGCGTCGGCGCGCGGACCCGGCGGCGGCTACCGGCTGGCGCGGCCCTCGGACGCGATCAATATCGCCGAGATCGTCGGCGCGGTGGATGAGCAAATCCATGCCACGCGATGTCACGATGGGCAGGGTGGCTGCATGGGGGTGCCGCGTGCCGACCGCCTGGGTGGCCGCTGCCAGACGCACGATCTGTGGGCGGAATTGGGTCGGCAGATCGGCTCGTTCCTGGCCGGCGTCACATTGGCGGATGTGGTCATCGGCCGGGTGGCGGGCCGGGCGGCACCCTCGGTGGCGGCCGCACCGGGACTGGAGGCCGCCCCGGGCCTGGAGGCCGCACGGGGACTGGAGGCCGCACGGGGACTGGCGGTCGAGCCGTTGGCGGCGGATTAGGCAACCGAATTCGGACCCCGGTGGGTGGCCCGGTCCACCTGCGCCCCATCGGCGCCGTGGATGTGAGATATACAGGGCCGTGGTCGAGAACTCATACCCGGTATGGCGGACAGGATGCACTACCTTGATGCCAACGCCACGGAACCGCTGCGCCCGGAAGCGCGGGATGCCCTCGCGGCCGCGCTGGAGGTGACGGGCAACCCGTCGTCCGTACACGGCGCCGGACGAGCGGCGCGTCGGATCATGGAGGACGCCCGCGAATCGCTGGCGGTACTGTTCTGCGGCCGGGCCGCCGACCTGGTCTTCACGTCCGGCGGCACCGAGGCGGACGCCCTGGCGATCCATGCGTTGGGCGCCGGCCGGCGGCTCATCGCCGGCGCCACGGAGCATGATGCCGTGCGCGCCGCGACACCCGGCGCGGTCATCCTGCCGGTCGATCGCCGCGGGGTGGCCGACCTGGAAGTACTGGCGGGGTTGCTGGCGAACGGTTCGCCGGCCCTGGTCTGCCTCATGCTGGCCAACAACGAGACCGGCGTCCTGCAGCCGGTTGCCGAGGCCGCCGCGCTGTGCCGCCGCCATGGCGCTCGGCTGCATGTCGATGCGGTGCAGGCGGCCGGGCGCGTGGCGGTGGATCTGGCCACGCTGGGGGCCCACAGCCTCGCGGTATCGTCCCACAAGCTGGGCGGGCCGGCGGGGGCCGGGGCGCTGCTGCTGGCACCGGATGTGTCGGCGATCGCGCCTCTGATCGCCGGCGGAGGACAGGAACGCGGACGGCGCGGCGGCACGCCACCGGTCGCGGTGATCGCCGGATTTGCCGCGGCGGCGGCGGCGTCGCGCGATTCGGCCGCGCGGGCGCCGCTGCGCGACGCGGCAGAGGACGCGGCCGTGGCTTGCGGCGCGGTGGTGTGCGGCGCGGGCGCAGCCCGGCTGCCGAATACGACGTGCCTCGCGTTCCCTGGCGTGCGGGCGGATGCGCAGGTGATTGCGCTCGATCTTGCGGGCGTGGCGATCAGCGCGGGGGCGGCGTGCAGTTCCGGCAAGGTGGCCGCCAGCCACGTGCTGCAGGCGATGGGGCTGGGCGCGCTGGCAGGGCAGGCGATCCGAGTGTCGCTGCCGTGGAACGCGACGCACGCGGACGTGGCGGCGTTCGCTGACGCGTATGCGGGCATGGCGTTGCGGCTGCGCGAATTGCTCCACGCGACCACCGCGAGTGTGGCGTAGGGCGGAAAAAGTGCAGCACATCCCGCCGCGTACCCCGCGGCGGAATGCGCAGTGCTTTGTCCGCCCTACATCTGCATTCCCTGCAGCCGGATCAGCCCGTCGGGGACCTGCTGGAAACCGGTCAGCGTCTTTTTCATCCCGACGATGTTCTTCGCTGTCCACAGGTAGATCAAAGGCAGGTCCTGGCGTTCCTGCGCCCACACCTTCGCGTAGAACGCACGCCGCTGTTCCGTGCCGGCGACGGTGCGAGCGTCGTCCAGCGCCTTGTCCATGACCGGATTGCTGTAGTGGCCGTAGTTGAACGTGCCGCCGGTATGCAGCATCTGCCACATGTTGCCGTCCGGGTCGGCGCGGCCTGACCAGCCGATCGCATAGGCCTGGAAATCGCCCGCATATCCCGCCTGGAGCGACGATGCGAACTCCATCACCCGCAGCCTGACGTCGAACCCGGCTTCGCCCGCCATCGCCTGGATCACTTCGCCGACCTGCTGGTCATCGGACCCGTTGGTGACCATCAGCGTGACCGGCACCGGCAGCATGACTCCTGCCTGCTTCAACAGCGCCTTGGCTTTCGCCACGTCGCGCGCGGGCGGCTGCACGTCCTGGAAGAAAAACGGCGAGCTTGGCGGGTTGGCCTGTGCCGTCGGCGTGAACATGCCGTTGTAGACCACGTGGATCAGGGCGGCGCGATCGAGGGAAAGTTCGAACGCCTGCCGCACCAGTGCGTTCTGGCCGAGCGCCGTCTTCGCCCCTGGCCCGTTATCCGTGTTGATGGTGATCCCGTTGTAGGCCAAGGAATTGTCCACCGCCAATTTCAGCTTGGGATCCTTCTCCACCGCGGGCACGTCGGTCGGCAAGATATACTCGACCAGATCGAGCGCGCCCGCCTGCAGGTTCGCCAAGCGCACGGCGGAGTTCGGGTTTGGCAGGTACACCACCTCGTCGAAATGGATCGCCGGCGCATTCCAATAGCCGGGGAAACGCTTCAGCACGATGCTGTCCTGTGCGATGCGAGACTTCGAAACTGAATGGACCGGCGCAGACGGGGTGCAGGCCGAATTTGTCCCCCGCCGCTTCCGCCGCCTTCGGTGATATCATGATCCCGGCGCGGTCGGTGAGCTGCGCCAGCAACTGGGCGGCCGGCGCCTTTAGGTTCAGCCGCACGGTCAGCGGGTCGATGATGTCGATTGATTCGATGGAGTTGACTTCGCCGCGGCGCATGCTGCCCTTGATGGTGAGGTCGCGCATCAGCTTGTACTTGACCGCGTCGGCGTCCAGTTTCTCGCCGTCCTGGAACAGTACGCCGGGGCGGATGTGGATGAGCAGGTGGGTCGGGTCCTGCCACTGGTAGCCGGTGGCGAGGACCGGAATGATATTCAATTTCGCATCGATATCGAACAACTTGTCGCACAGGCCGGCGAAGACGATGCGACCGACATAGGAGGAGCCAAGCGTGGGATCGAGCAGATCCGGATCCTGGCGCAGGCCGATGTGCAGGACGCGCTGCTGGGCGGTGGCGCCGGTCGTCAGCAAGATGGCGAACAGCAGGCCGAGCGCGAACCTCCGAAGGCGCGAGGATAGGGAACGCGGAGAAAGTCGGGAAGGCGCGGACAGTTGGGAAAGTTGGGAAAGCGGCGAATGTAATGAAAGTGGGAAAAGCGGGAACTCCCCTCCCCTTGTGGGTGGGGGAGGGGTGGGAGCAGCCAAGGTTTGGGGCTGTGGGCACGCCTCCCCCGGCTCCTCCCACAAGGGGAGGGGTGTTCTTTGGTCTGCTTTCTTCGCCCAATCCTCTTGCTTCACCCACGACGACAAGTGCCTGACCCGCATCCGTGCGTTCCCCCTTGGTCGGACTATGCGGGCGGCAGGCGGTCGCGGGCAATGGCGGCATCGATCACCGCGCGGTCCAGCACGCCGCAGGGACTGTCGGTGCCCGGCAGGAAGCGGCGGAACACGGCGAAGCGTTCCTGGCTGACGCGATAGAGGCGCCGCAATTCCAACAACGGATCGGGATGGTCGTCAGCGCGGATGTCGAGGTCGGGATATGGATCGCGCGTGCAGATCTTCAGCGCCGCCGATTGCTTGCCGCGCTTGTCGCCGCCGGCGGCTTCGCCGGCCTCCATCGCGGCGAGCAATCGTTCAGCCAGAGGGCCGGTCGCGGCGAGATAGGCTTCGAGCGAACGCTGCACGACCCGCGGCCCGGCAAGCATGTTGCCTGCGACCGACACGTTATCGCCGGTGGCATGCCCGGCCCAGGTGACGCAATGGGCACCGGTATGTTGCGCGATGCGGCCGGCTGCGTCGAGGATATGGAACTGCCGCTGGTCGGCACCCGCATCGGGAGTTACCAGAGATGCCAGCACCGCGTCCGGCGCTTCGCTTTGACGCAACAGCGGCATGGCGCGCACCGCGTACATCGGGTTGACCAGCGCCTGGGTGGCCAGGGCGGCGACGTTGCCCTCTACATGAATGCACAGCGCACCAACGGCAAAGAAGCGGGAGGCGACCGCGGCACCGAAGGCGCCGGTCTCGGTATCGCGGGCAAGGATAGACCAGGTCATGCATGTGCCTCCGTGGTTCGCGGGTCATAGGCTGCGGCGCCGAGTTTGCTCCTGTTTTGGTGAAGGGAAAAACCTGTTGCCCTGTGTCGTGGGACCTTTCATCATCGTCCGACTGTAGAAACGGCGGGGGCGATGGCACGCGAAGATGCGCTTGCCGTGACCGATGTGTGCGCGTCGCCGCCGACGGTAAAAGCCCAAGTCGCAGCCCGACGACACAGTCGGCCTGCCAATAAAGATAATGTATCGAACGGGAGGATATCATGCTGGAGTTGCTCGAACGGCAACAGTCGCTGACCATCAATCAGTGGAAGATTTTCGCTGCTTGCGTGTTTGCCACGATGCTGGACTTTTTCGACTTCTTTCTGATCAGCTTCGTGCTGGCATTCTTCGTGAGGTCCTGGCACCTGACCTACGGCGAGACAGCGCTGATCCTGCTGTCATCCGGCGTCGCGTCGATTCCCGGCGGATGGTTCTTTGGCTGGCTCGCCGACCGGATCGGCCGCCGCAAAGTGTTCATCATGACCGTTCTGACGTTCTCCATCGCGACCGGCTTGATGGCGCTGACGCCGAGCCAGGGTTGGGGCTATCTGGTGGCGATGCGCTTTATCGTCGGGCTGGGCGTGGGCGGTATGGCGCCTTGCTCATTGACCTTGATCCAGGAGTTCGTCCCCACATCGAAGCGCGGCTTGATCAGCGGCCTGACGACCGGTCTGCTCCCCGCCGGCCCGCTGTTGGCTGCCGTCCTGAGCGCGTTCCTCGGTCCGGTCATCGGCTGGCGCGGATTGTTCGCAATCGGCCTGCTGCCGGCGCTCATGGCGCTGGTGATCCAGGCATGGGTGCCGGAATCGCCGCGCTGGCTGATGGGTCAGGGAAGGCTGGAGGAAGCACGTCGCGCTTTGGCCTGGGCACTGCGGATGTCCCCGACGGACGTCGCGTTGCCGGCGGCGGTGCCGGTGCAGCCGCGCGTGCCGTGGTTGGAGTTGTTCCGCTACCCGCGCAGCATCGCCGCGGGCGCCCTCACCGGGCTCGCGCAGACAGGCGCTGTCGGGCTGGCGCTGTGGGGCGTCGTATTGTTCGTGCTGGTGTTGCGGGTGACTCCGGCCGAGGCGTCCTACCTGACCATCTGGGTCAGCCTGATCGCGATCCCGGGACGTGCGTTCGGCGCGTGGCTGTCCGACACCATCGGCCGCCGCTACGCCGGCACACTGACCGGACTGGCGGGGGCGGCGACGATGCTGATGGCCGGCTATATGCATAGCTGGTTCATCGGTACGGTATCGATGTACTATCTCATGAACCTGGCGCAGTCGTTCTTCGGGAACGGCAACTTCGCGGTGGTGTTCCCGTACATGGTGGAGCTGTGGCCGGCGAATTTGCGGGCCAGCGGGTTCGGCCTGGTGTACGGCATCAGCAACCTGGGCAAGTTCATCGGTCCGGCGGGCCTCGCGGTGATCGCGGGCGCGTCCAACTTCATCAGTCCGCAGGCGACGATGAATGCGATCGTCCCGGCATTCATCTATTTCGCCGCGTGGTACCTGGTGGGAGTGGCGGCGTTCCTGCTGATCGGCATCGAGACGCGCGGGCGGACGCTGGAGGAACTCGATACGGCGCTGGCGAGGCCCGTGGCGGTGAAGCTGTCTGCGCGGTAGTTTCCGCCGCCGACGGTCGATACCCAGCCAACAGTGTCATTGCGAGCGCAGCGAAGCTCCGGGAGATTGCTTCGCTGCGTTCGGAATGACAGGTTTACCGAGCCTGCCCGCAATTGAAATCGTCTACAGCCGCACTCGCACCCCGGCGACAACCGTTGGCCCCGGTGTCTGATATCCGTTCACCGGCTCGAATTTCGAATAGAACAGGTTCGTGCCGTTGAGATAGAGCTGCACGTGCGGCCGCACGTCATAGGTCACTGTCAGGTTCGCAATCAGCCCGTGCGGCGACGTGACGATGTCGGCGGTGCTGAAGCCCTGGTCGTTCACCAGGTAGTCCTCGAACGCACCGGTGTAGTCCAACTCCGGTGCGATCGTCAGTCCGGGCAGCGGCGTGATCGCCGCGGTCACCGAGGCGGAATTGCGTGGACGGCGCAGCAACGGCTGCCCCCCGCCGATCGCCTTCGCGACCGTGTAGGTCCACATCGCCTGGATCGACAGCCAACGTTCGGGATGCAGCGTCAGGTCGGTCTCCACGCCCTGGATATGTGCCGAGTTGATGTTCTCCGGCGTTTCCACCGTTGCCGACGTAACCTCCGTGACGATCAGATCGGTCACCTGCTCGTTGAAATAGGTCGCGCCGAAGCTGACGCGGTCGGGGTGGCCGGCAGCCGGCACGATCGTGGTGAAGCCCGTCTCCCATCCCCGCGCGCTTTCCGGCCGGAGGTCGGGGTTGCCGACAAAGCCCGCGGTATCAATACCAAAACGATCGAACAGGGAAGGCGCGCGGAACGCCGTGCCGTAGGACGCCTTGAGATGCGTGTCGATCTCCGACATGTCGAACACCGCACCGGCGCGCCAGGTGGTCGGGGTATTCGGCGCCTCCCAGTCCTGCCGGACCTGACTTATCAACTCCAGCCGTCGCCACAGCGTGCTTTGCAATCCGAGATACACCGCGTCGTCGGTCATCGAGGCGTTGGTGGACTGCATGTAAGGAAAGCCGAAATAGCTGTCGTTCAGCCGGATATGCGCCGAGTCGGCGGTGTGCTCGAAGCCATAGGTCAGGTCGGTCGCGCTTAGCACGGCGGAGCTGAAAAAGTCGTTGAGATGCACCGTATTGTTCCATTGCAGATCGGTGCGGTAGCTGTGATAGCGGTCATCGACCATCGCCATATTATTCACATCCTCCGGACTCAACGGCTCATAGTACCGCCGATCCTCCTGCTCGCGCCCCAGTAACAGGCTGGTCTGGTAGGTGCCGCCGAACAAATTCGACGTGACGCCGATGCGCCCGAGCAGGTTGTCGTCGGTGCCGCTGGCGTTCGAATCGTCGAAGGTGGGATCCCCGAGTTCGTTGAAACCGAACAGCGACTCGTGCGCACGCAGCAGCAGCGACACCCGCGTGCCCGGCACCACCGTGTAGCCCAGGTTCAGCGTGGCAAGCCGGTCGCGATAGCCCTGCGGCACGCCGGTATAGATCGACTCGCGCTGCGGCGTCGTGTCGTAGCCGCGCTGCGACTGCGATTCCAGGACCAGCGCATAATCGACCGGCCCCTCGATGCCCGACGCCACGGCACTACCGCGGATCTGCGCCGGATAGCCGCCCGAGAGATCGCCTTCCCAGTGCGCACCTTCCTCGGTGCCGCGGCGGGTGATCAGGTTGATCACGCCGCCGATCGCGCCGGAGCCGTACAGCGCCGCCATCGGCCCCCGGATGATCTCGATGCGCTGCACGTCGGCCAGCGTATCGATGCCGAAATTGAACGCGCCGTCGGAATCGGAGGCGTCGTTGATCGGCATGCCATCACGCAGCACCAGCACAGCGTCGGAATTGGTGCCGCGGATGAACACGCTGGCCTGCCCGCCCGGCCCGCCCGACTGCGCGACGCGAAGCCCGGGCACCGACCGCAGCGCGTCCACCAGGGTGTTGTAGCGGTAGGTCTCGATGTCCTGCCGCGTAATGACGGTGACGCCGGCGGGGATATCGATTGCGGGAGTCGGAACGCGGGTCGCGGTCACCACCACCGGCGGCACGGTTGCATCAGGCTGCTCGGCGGGCGGATCGGCCAGCGCCGGGGTGAGCAAGGTCGTTGCGAGCAGTACCGAGGATCGAACGCATGCGAAGCCTCCATCGACACAAGGATCGACAGCCCGCCTGCGGGTTTTTCCCCGTTGCACCGGTACACCCCGCCCGGGTGCGCGCGACCAGTCTCGACGCCGGCCGGTCTCCTGGCTCGCGGTTCGCGGCCGGGCCCGCCTTCTCCGCCTTGCAGCGAATGGCAGCATGGGCCTGGCCTTGCCCCCGGATGGTGTCCGAGGGCCGCCGCGCACAGTTGCGGGGGCAGCAGCCTTGCCCTCGGGCTTGACCCGAGGGTCTGACTTTCCCGTTTCAGCCCTTGCGGGCCACCGGCGTCTGAAGGAAGAGTAGCCGGCAAACGTTGCAGATGCCAGGGGAGCGAGCCGGATGGAATACAGTTCGAGCGACGAGATTCTCGCGGAAGCCAGCCGGTTCGAAGAAGATCTGAAAAACCTGGTCGGATCGGTCGATCTGCCACGCGACGATTTGCTGCGGCACTTGCAGGCGCTGCAAACCAGCTTCGCGTCGCTGCAGTCGCAGATTGCATCCGGGTTTGAAGTGCGCGATCGCCTTGTCGCCCGGATCGATGCCGCCGCCGACGAGGTCAACAGGCTGGCTGCGCAGGTGAAAGCGATGGGCGGCGAGCTGCGCGCCCTGCAAGCCCGCGTGGAGCAGCAGGAAGGGCTGATCGACCCTTATGCCGGCCGGCACTGAGGCGCCCACCATGGTGCAGCGAATCGAACTTCGTCCCCGATGCCCCGGTGCCGCTGTCCGGCGTGCGCGTGGTGGATATCTCGCGCCTGGTCGCGGGCAACATGGTCAGCCTGCAGCTCGCGGACCAGGGCGCCGAGGTCATCAAGATCGAGGACCCGCGCACCGGCGATCCCCTGCGCGCCTGGCGCTGGAACGGCCAGAGCCTGTATTGGAAAGTGTATGGCCGCAACAAGAAGAGCCTGGCGTTGAACCTGCGCCCGCAGGCCGGCCGCGACGTGTTGCTGGATTTGCTGGCGAGCTCGCAGGTGCTGATCGAGAATTACCGTCCCGGCACGCTGGAGGAGATGGGTCTCGCGCCCGACGTGCTGCACGCGCGCAATCCCGGCCTGATCATCGTGCGCATCACTGGCTTCGGTCAGGACGGCCCGTATCGCGAGCGCCCCGGCTTCGGCACGCTGGTGGAAGCGATGTCCGGCTTCGCATCGAAGAACGGCTTCGACGACCGCCCGCCCGTGCTGCCACCGCTGGCGATGGCGGACATGGTGTCCGGTCTTTACGGCGCCTATGCGGTGATGGTGGCGCTGCGTGTGGTGGAGCACGGCGGGCCCGGCCAGGTGATCGACCTGCCGCTGTTGGAGCCGATGGTATCCGTGCTCGGGCCGGACGCGGCGATCTTTCGCGTGACGGGGGAAAAGCCGCAACGCACCGGCAGCCGCTCGCTGACCACGTCGCCGCGCAACGTGTATCGCACAGCGGATGGGCGGTTCATCGCGATCTCGGCGTCGATGCAGGTGATGGCGGAGCGGGTGTTCCGCGCCATCGGCAAGCCGGAGATGATCGACGACCCGCGCTTCCGCACCAACACCGACCGCGTGCGGCACATCGATGAGTGCGACGGCGCGGTGGCGGACTTCATCGCCGCGCGCTCGCTGGCGGAGAACATGGCGATTTTCGAAGCGGCGGAAGTCACCGCCAACCCGGTGTACGAGATCGACCAGTTGCTGGAAGACCCCCACGTGCACGAGCGCGGGGTGATCGTCGAGGTGCCGGATGCGGAAGCCGGCTCGGTGCTGATGCACAACGTGATCCCGCGGCTGTCGGAGACGCCGGGACGGCTGCGGTTCCCCGCGCCGTCGCTGGGGCAGGATACACGCGACGTGTTGCAGTCGATCGGCTGCGATGCAGCAACGATCGTGGCGCTGGCGGCGGAGGGGGTGATCAAGGAAGGCTGACTTCGAAGCGCACAAAACCGGTTCGAAGCACGGAAGGCCGATTCGCAGCACTTGACTGTGGACATCACACCCCTGAACGCGGGCTGCGTCGTCGGGACGTGCGGTTCGGAAGGAAGGCGTTTCTCACAAAAGTTGTAGAAAAGGGCTAGGAAGCATCACAAAGCATCGGCTGGCCGCCCCGCAGTTGATGCTGTGACTGTTGGACGAGTTTCCTCTCTTTGTGAACCTTGAATCGCTCCCTTTTCCTTTGTGAGAAATGCAGGTGTGAGAAATGCAGGGGGAGAAATGCAGGACTGGCGCACTACACCGGCCTGGCAAGCATTGGCGACCGCTTGCCTCCCGCTGCGCTACGCCGGAATGACATGATCGCCGCTCGCCCGTATGGTCCCGGCCGATCCCTTCCCTTGTCCCCCCTTCCCTTCCCTTCCCTTCCCCTCCCTTCCCAGGAATCCTGCCAATGCGTGACGACCTTCCCACCTGGCGCTCACTCCTGTTCGTCCCGGTGACCGCGGAGAAATTCGTCCGCACCGGTGCCGATCGTGGCGCGGACGGCATCATCCTGGACCTCGAAGATGCCGTTGCGCCTTCCCAAAAGGAACGCGCCCGCACGCTGATCGCCGATGCCATCCCGCAGGTCGCCCGTAACGGCGGCGACGTGCTGGTGCGCGTCAACCGCCCGTGGCGCCTGCTTGTCCGCGACCTGGAAGCCGCGGTAATCCCCGGCGTGGTGGCGCTGATGCTGACCAAGGTGGACAGCCCGGAGCATGTGCACGCGGCGGCGGAGATCGTTGCCGAACTTGAAGCCGAGCGCGGCCTGCAAGCGGGCGCCATGAAATTCGTCGTGCTGGTGGAAACCGCCGCCGGCTTCTTCCGCATCGAGGCGATCGCCAAATCGCATCCGCGCGTGGTAGCGATCAGCCTCGGCACCGAGGATTTCACGGCCGATGTCGGCATGCTCCCGGACCCCGAAGCCCTGTTCTATCCCAAGCAGCACACCCTGTTCGCCGCGCGCGCGGCTGGGATCATGCCGATGGGGTTCGTTGGTTCGATCGCCGATTTTCGCGACCAGGAGGCGTTCCGCGCCATCGTACGCCGCTCGAAGCGGCTGGGCTTCATGGGAGCCAGCGCGATCCACCCACTGCAGGTGCCCGTGCTGAACGAGGAATTCGGCGTCACCGACCTGGAAGTAGAACGCGCGCAACGCATGGTGGCGGCGTACGATGCGGCGTTTGCGCAAGGGCTGGGTGCGGTGCAGTTCGAGGGCGCGATGATCGACGTGCCGGTGGTGGAACGAGCGAAGAACGTGCTGCGGCAGGCGGCGGCCATTCGGGCAAGGGCGATTCGGGCAACGGCGAAGTAGCCGGATCGCTGCTGCCGATTACTGCCGCGGGCGCGGAGCCTCCCGCAGCCGCAGGCGAGCCTCCACGTCAAGGCGCAGCTTCTCGATCATGGTCTGGGTGACCGGATCGATGGCCTCGATCGCGGTCAGCAGCGTCTCGCAGACCTCGCGCAGGGCGGTGAGCAAGCTGCGCTCCACGGTATGCGCGGTGAGATGGCGCGCCAACCGGTCGGCCGCGGCGTGATGGCCCTGTTCCCGCAGGCGGTTGATGAGTTCTTGCGCCTGCCGTTTCGGATCGTCTGGCATGGTGGAAGCGTGCTCCGGATCGCCGGATCGTCGCATTGACGCCGATCAACCGCCAGCCCCAACGCTGCGACTTCCTGGACGCTGCCAGTTCCTGACGCTGCCAGTTCCTGACGCTGCCAGTCCCTGACACTGCCAGTCCCTGACACTGGCAGTCCCTGACACTGGCAGTCCCTGACACTGGCAGTCCCTGACACTGGCAGTCCCTGACACTGATTTCGCCGTGGCTGTCCGACGATGCGGCACCGGTCAGGATTTTCTGCAGGCCTCAGCGCGAGGGCATGCAGATTGGACATGGCCGCTGCCGGGTTTTGTGGGTGGAACGCCTTAGCGGCCGACGTTAAAGTCCAATCACTGGTTACGGCGGCATTGCCGCCAGTGTTCCGGCCTTCGCGGCCGGAAAGGGGCCTCTGGTCCCTGCGTCTCCCAGACGTGAAGCCTCCCTGTATACTTGCCCCCGGGGCTTCCCCCGGGGGCAATTTTTTCTCCGCGTAACGAAATTCACTGTAGTTCTATTGCTGGCCCAACTCGGTGGTTTGCGAGCCGGGCAGCTTCGTCTGTCACGACTTATTCACGCTGCGCGCATGCTCCGGGGCCGGCCGTGCGTCGGCACGCTCTCGATCAGCCGCCAATCGCCCGTCCAGCACGGTGGTAGAGGGGGCGGCGACGCCGTCCTCCTGAAGATCGGCGACGATGGCCGCATTCAATTCGTCCAGCTCCACCCCAAGGGCACGCCGGCGCGACCGGCGCCAGCCGTTCCAGCTTCGGCTCGCCCAGCCCGGCGATGTGGTCGAACATGTCGTCGAGCATCCGATGGCCGAGCGCCCGCAACGCGCCCCGGTCAGCGAGATCGAGACTCGGCATGGCGGGAGTAAACTCCGGCGGTGGCCGCCCGCATATCGGCCGCGCCTGCCACGGCGGCGATCACGATGGCGTGTGCAGACCAAGGGCGCGCAGCAGGTCGGGCTGGAGCATTGGGTGCGGACCGGGCGGACGCGTGACGGCGAAGCCCATGATGTCGTCATAGCCCCAAAGCGCCCAGCCGATACCACCTGCCTCGCAGGCTTGGCGGACCGCCCGCAGCCAGGCGGTGCGTACGAGCGGGGCCAGTGCAGCGGAGACCCCGAACTCGCCGAGCAATAGCGCGGCGTGGTTGCGGCGGCCCCAGGCGGTGGCGGCAGCGATGCGGTCCGCGATCCGGGAGGGGCCCCAATGCAGCGTGCAATAGAAGCGGATGACGCCGCCGGTGTCGGGGTCCGTGCTCGCGGCCAGCGAATCGCAGGCCGGTTGCCGCACGGGAAACGGCAGACGGGCGAGTGCCGCACGGTCCAGCCCCTGCCGGTAGGCGGCCAGCGCGGTGAGCTCTGCCGGCTCGTAGAAATGGAAGCTGTACACGACGTTCGGGTCCGCCGCTGGCCGCAGCGCGGTCAGGCCGCCAATGCTGCCCCAGTCGTTGCCGGTGAGCACGACCGTGTCATCCGGCAGGTCGGCGCGGACCGCATGGAGCAATGTGTCCTGCAGTGCCGCCCATTGGTCGGGGGCATTGGGGAACACCGGCTCGTTCAGCAGTTCCGGGAAGGTCAGCCGCGGGGCCAGGGGACGCAATGCAGGAGCGAGAGTGCGCCAGAAGACGAGCAGGGCAGTGCGGTCCGCTTCGCGGATCTCGAGTTGCCAAGTGGTTGGGTGGGCGTCGATCACGACGGCCAGGCCGGCGCGTTGCAGCCGGCGGACCGCTTCGACCAAGAGGGGCAGGCGTTCGGGGCTGCCCGCCAGGAACTCGGGCTGCACCGGCAGACGGACAAAGGTGAAGCCGGCGCGACGAAGATCGGCCATGGCGGAATCGGGGAGGTAGGCGCGAAGCGCCGCTGGATCAGCGCTGGACGGGAAGCGGAACCAGCCGGTGATGGCAACGCCGCGTTGCAGGGCGCGCAGGTGGTCCGGTGGGGGCGCGGCCTGGGCGAGGGAGGCGGAAAGCAGCAGAAGCAGGAGAAAGTACGGGCCTCTGCCGCGGAGCAGGGGCGAGGATGCGGCATCCGACATGACGTTGCCCGGTTTGTTAACGCTTGACCACTACGGTGGCGCGCGGCGCATCCAACCAGCGGCGGGCAAACAAGTGGTTAATGCGGAGCTGAAATCGTGCGGGGCCGTGCTGCTGCTGGCGTTTGGCGTGCTGACCGCCATCGCCACCCTGCGCGGCGCGGAGTACGACGAGCAATACACATTGTTCCTCACCGCCGGCGTGGCGCGTCCGGTCTGGCCCCAGGCCGTCTTCGCCGCCGGCGAGGTGCGAGCGCTGCAGGCCGGCCACGCCAGCCTGATCGCCATTGCCCGCGACCTGCGGACGACCGACGTGCATCCGCCCCTGTATTTCTGGGCCGTGGCGCTGTGGCGACGGCTGGTTGGCAGTGGGCTGGTTGGCAGTGGGCTGTTTGGCAGTGGGCTGTTTGGCAGTGGGCTGCTGGCAGCGCGGCTGTTGTCGGTGGTGTGCGGGGTGGCCGCGCTGGCGGCGGTGGGCGTCGTTGCGCGGCGCACCGGCGTGCCGGCGGTGCCGGCGATGCTGCTGACTCTCGGCTGTTACGGATTCGCCTATACCGGCGCCGTCGCCCGAGGCTTCGCGCTGGCGCAGGCGATGACGCTGTGCGGGGTGGCGACACTGCTATCCGGTGGCGGTCGCCGGCGGTCGATGGTCGGCGGGATGCTGCTAGGAGCAGCGACGTTCGCCAATTACCTGGCGGTATTCGTAGCGGCTGTGGCGGTGGTTGCGGCGGGCCGCCACCACCAGAATGGTTACGGTAACGGTAGGAACGGCAACAGTAGCAAGGGCAACAATACACCCCCTCCCCTTGAGGGAGCGGGCTGGGGGGAGAGGTGCGAACAGCGACGTGCACCGGCTGTTGGTACCCCTCCCCCCGACCCCCTCCCTCAAGAGGGAGGGTGTGTCTTTGCGCCAGTTGTTGTTGTGCCAGTTGTTGTTGCGCCAGTCCCCGCGCCCGTCCCTGCGCTCGCCGGGACAGCGGCCGGCTTCCTGCCTTTCCTCCTCGCCGATCTCTGGTTTTTTCTCGCCCAGCGCAACACGCGCACCGGCCAGTTCCCGCCCTTCCATTTGCCACAGGCGCTGCCACGTCTGGCCCGCTACGCCGTCGCAAACCTCTTCGGCGGCCTGCCGCTGTATGTGCCCGCACCCGCCCAACGCCTGACGGCCCTCGCGCTGGCGCTACTGGCACTCGCCTGCGCCGGACTGATCGCCGCCCGCTGGGCCCGCATCGCCGCCTCTGCCGCCGCCCGCCGCCTGCTCCTTGCCGCCGCCCTGGCACCGCCCGTTGGCTTGCTCGCCCTGGGCGCGGTGTTTGACAACACGCCCATCGAGCTCCGCTATCTTGCTTTCGCCGTCCCCTTCGCCACGCTGCTGCTCGCCGGCGCGCTCGCCACGGCGCCGCCCCGCTTGCGCCATGCCGCCATTGCTTTCGCTGCTGACCGTGCAGGCCGCCTCCCTGGCCGGCATGATGACCCGCCCCGAGACGATGCAGCCCGCCCGCGCCACCGCCGCCGTGGCGTCCCGCCTCGCCGCCGGCGGCATCGTGCTGGTTCCGCACGGCAACGACGGGGTCGGCATCGTCGGCGCCTTCGCCATTGAGTCGCCACCAGAGCAACGCCTGCTGATCGTGACCCGCAACGAAGCCCCGACCCGCATCCTCGCCCGCATCGGCGACGCGCGGCGTGTGGTGCTGGCACTGCTGGGCCAGGACGACGACAGTCGTGCCACCCTCCCCACGCTGCGCGCCGCCTTCGCCGGCCCGTGCTGGCGCCAAACCGGCGAAGGGTTCAACGTCCTCGCGTTCGACCGGGTCTGCGACGGGGACGTGCCATGGCCTTCTTCGACGGTTTCACGCTGACGCATATCGCGGTGCCGGGCGGCACCATCCGCGCCCGGCATGGCGGCTCCGGCCCGCCGCTGCTGTTGCTGCACGGCAACCCGCAGTCGCACTGCAACTGGCACCGCGTCGCCCCTGCCCTGGCGGAGCGCTTCTTCGTCGTCTGCCCCGATCTGCGCGGCTACGGCGAATCCTTCAAACCGCCCGCCACGCCGGACCACGCGCCCTATGCCAAGCGCGAAATGGCGAAGGACATGGTCGCGGTGATGCAGCATTTCGGCCACCGCCGCTTCCGCCTTGCCGGCCACGACCGAGGCGGCCGCGTCGCCCACCGCCTCGCGCTGGATTTTCCCGCAAGCGTGGAACGGCTGGCCGTGCTCGACATCATTCCCACCGTCGAGCATTTCGAACGCGCCAACATGGAATTCGCGCTGAGCTACTACCACTGGTTCTGGTTCGCCCAGCCGCATCCATTCCCGGAAGTGCTGATCGATGCGGCCCCGGAGGCGTGGTTCCACGCGCACACCTCGCGTTCGCCGCGTCCCTCCGATCTATTCTCTGCTGAAGCGCTGGCCGACTACCTGGCCGCCGCGCGCCGTCCGGAGAACATCCGCGGCATGTGCGAGGACTACCGCGCCGCCGCCGGCATCGACCTGGCGCACGACCGCGAAAGCCGCGCGGCCGGGGTGCGGGTGGCGTGCCCGATGCTGGCGTTGTGGGGTTCGAAGGGCCGCATCGGCGCGTGGTACGACGCCCCGGCGATCTGGCGGCAGTATTGCTCTGCGGATGTCACCGGTGCCGCGATCGAGTGTGGCCATTACATCCCGGAGGAAGCGCCGGAAGCGACGCTGGAGCAATTCCTGCAATTCTTTGCATAGATGCGATTCTTTGCATAGAAGTGAACCATGACAGAGCTAGTGCCGATGACGATCGACGACGTGATCAAGGATTTCCACGACACGGGCTTCATCCTGCCGCGCGCCTCCATGCAGTGGGCGCTCGACCATTGGGACGAGGCAGCACCACGCTTTGTCGAACTGTTGTCGCGCTACGCGGACGGTACCGACCGCACCCAGTCAACCGCGGATGCTCTGCTGTTCATCCTTCATCTGTTCTGCAAGAAAGCCGAAACCACGGCCTTCGTTCCGCTGTGCCGCATGCTGCACGATGCCGAAGCCACGGAAGTGGCGATTGGCGATTCAGTCACCGAAACGCTGCGTCCGATCCTGATCACGACCTTCAATGGCGACGTAGCCGCGTTGCGCGCGGTAATCGAGGATCCGCATGCCGACGAATACGCCCGCGAGGGTGCGTTGCTGGTCATGGCGTATCTCACGCGCGTCGGCCGCATCCCGGAGGTCGAGACGCATGCCTACCTGCTATACCTGCTGACAAACATGCTGCCGCAGGATCAATGCCACATTTGGGTCGGCTGGGTATTCTGTGTCGCCGGGCTCGGCTTCGTCGATCTAGCCCCGCACGTAAAGCGGTTGTTCGAACGTGAATTCATCGACGATATGTTCATGAAGTATCGCCATTTCGAAGCGGATCTGAAGCTGACGCTCGACGATCCTGCCGGCATGGCCGGATTGAAACAGCATCGCCTTGAACCGTTCTCCAGCGCCATCGACGAACTGAGCAGGTGGTATGCCTTCTCCGAACAGCGGGTTCTGGATGAGAAGGCGCGTGTGGAACGCGAGAAGGCGCGTGTGGAACGCGAGAAGGCACGTGCCGAACGCGAGGCAGCGCTGGCACGCCAGCAGCCTTCGACTGCGGGCGCGCGGCAGCAGCCTTTGTCCAGTGGTGCTCACAACCCGTTTCGCGATGTCGGCCGGAACGACCCATGTCCCTGCGGCAGCGGCAGGAAATTCAAGAAGTGCTGTCTTGGGAAGGCCAATGAGCTCAGCGCGGCTTGAAATCAGTACCGCCTGCAGCACCGGCCTGACATCAAGAGCCACGACTGCCAACCCGGGTGCCGTGATCGGTTGCGGCGTAATTCCAGGCCGCCTAAACATTGACCTTCGCGGCGCGGCATGGCCACCCCCTGTCGTGTCGCCCCATGTCATTGCGAGAAGCGAAGCGACGAAGCAATGTCCTGCCCGTGCAGCCGACAGCGGGTCGTCAGGCAGGAGATTGCTTCGTCGCTTCGCTTCTCGCAATGACACTTGGGTGTTCGTCGTCGAGAGTCACTGACTGCGAGGGTTCGTATAACTGCCGTTCTGAGCTTCTACCTCGGAAGCCGTGCGTCGCTTCACAGCCTCCCAATGCCATGCGACACAACCATCGGCAGGAGACACAACCATCCGCAGGAACTGAGAGGGAGCCGCCCACATGACCATGCGTTTCGCTGGCCGCACGGCGATCGTCACCGGTGGGGTTTCGGGCATCGGCGCCGGCATCGCCCAACGCCTTGCGTCGGAAGGCGCACGGATAAGCCTGTGGGACCGTGACGCAGCGGCGCTGAACGCTGCGGACGCAGCGCACAAGGTGGCGCTGGACGTCACCGACGCGGACGCCGTGCACCGCGCCACGGAAGTCACCGCCGCTGCGCTGGGCAAAATCGACATCATGGTGACCTCCGCCGGCATCACCGGCCCCACCCATGCCACCTGGGACTATCCGGTCGCCGAATGGGACCGCGTGATCGATGTGAACCTGAACGGCGTGTTCTACTGCAATCGCGCAGTCGTGCCGTTCATGTTGCGCAACGGGTACGGCCGCATCGTCAACATCGCCTCGATCGCCGGCAAGGAGGGCAATCCCAACGCTTCCGCCTACTCCGCATCGAAGGCTGGCGTGATCGGGCTCACCAAGGCGCTGGGCAAGGAACTTGCCAACACCGAAATCCGCGTCAACTGCGTCACGCCGGCCGCGGTGAAGACTCCGCTGTTCTCGCAGGTGACGCAGCAGCAGATCGACTGGATGCTGTCGAAGATTCCCATCGGCCGGTTCGGTGGCATCGACGAAGTCGCTGCGCTGGTCTGCTGGCTCGCCACCGAGGAATGCAGCTTCACCACCGGCGGTGTATTCGATATTTCCGGCGGCCGGGCCACCTACTGATCGAGGAACCATCCATGGATGCCGAAGCGCTTGCTTTCACCCCGGCGGTCGCGGCCGCGGAGCTGATCCGTACCAAGCAGCTTTCCCCGGTCGAATACCTGCAGGAGCTGCTCCAGCGGATCGAACGCCTGGAACCGCGGATCAACGCCTTCGTGCACCTGGATGCCGGTCCGGCGATGGAAGCGGCGAAGCGCGCCGAGGCGGCGTTGATGCGCGGCGACCGCATCGGCCGGCTGCACGGCGTGCCGGTCACCATCAAGGACCTTGCCGACACCAAATCCATGCCGACGCAGCACGGCACCAAGATCTTCGCCGGCCACCAGCCGACCGAGGACACCCCGTTCGTGCCACGGCTGCAGGAGGCGGGCGCGATCATCCTCGGCAAGACCGCGACCTCGGAGTTCGGCTGGACCGGCGTGTCGCGCAGCCCGCTGACCGGCATCACCCACAATCCGTGGAAGCACGGCTACAACGCGGGGGCGTCATCGGCTGGCGCCGGAGCAGGGGCGGCGGCGGGGTTTGGGCCCCTGCACCAGGGCAGCGACGGCGCCGGCTCGATTCGGATGCCCGCGCATTTCTGCGGCGTGTTCGGGTTGAAGCCGAGCTTCGGCCGCATCCCGTATTATCCGGTCTCGACCGGCGATCTGACCTCGCATAACGGGCCGCTGACCCGCACCGTGGCGGACGGCGCGCTGATGATGGAGGTGATGTCCGGGCCGCACCCGCTGGACCATACGACGTTGGAGGCATGGCCGGCGGACTATCTCCGGCGGCTGCACGAGGGCATCAAGGGCAAGCGCATCGCCTTCAGTCCCGATCTGGGACATGCGCGCGTCGATCCCGACGTGGCGGCGCTGGTCCAGGCCGCGGCACGGCGCTTCACCGAGTTGGGCGCGCATGTCGAGGAAGTGCCGACGTCGTGGGCCGCGCCAGGGCCGGAGCTGATCCGCTTCTTCTGGGCCGCGCACCTGACTCGCCTGCAGCCGCATCTGGCGAAGTGGGAAGCGCAGATGGACCCCGGCCTGGTGGCCTGCATCAAGGCGGGGGAGGACTACAAGGTCTCGGAATACCAGGCGATGCGTGAGCGCAAGGTGACGTATGTCTCCGCCATCCATCGCTGGTTCCAGGACTGGGATTTCCTGCTGACGCCGTCGGTCTCGGTCGCCGCGTTCCCGGCCGAGCACCTGATGCCGTCGCACTGGCCGCAGCATGATTGGGACTGGGTGAGCTGGGCCGAATTCTCCTATCCGTTCAACATGTCCTGGAATCCCGCCGCCAGCGTGCCCTGTGGTTTCACCCCGGACGGCCTGCCGGTCGGTCTGCAGATCGTCGGCCGGCGATTCGACGACCTGGGCGTGCTGCAGGCCGCGGCGGCGTTCGAGCAAGCCCAGCCGTGGGGAGACAAGCGGCCTTCGATTGCGTGATGAGGTTGGCAGCGGCCGCCTTGCTTTGCCGCGGCCACACCAGCCATGACGAGAGGCGCCGGTACCGAATCCAACGCTCACCCCGCAAGCGTCGCGCCCAGCCGGTCCAGCAGGAACCCCGTGCCCTTCTCGCGCGATCCCGCATCGTCGTAGCCGTCCAGGAACGTCCCCTGCTCCGTCACGGTAAGCCGAGTTCCCGTTCCCACCGGATGCAGCTGGAGAGTAGCCAACGAAACGGAAATCTTCCGCGCGTCCAGGTGCATCTCGTACGCATAAACCAGCCGCTGATTGGCGATAACGTCGAAATACACGGCGTCGAACGTCGTCACCAGGCCGCTGCCCCAGCGGCCTTGCAGCCGTTCCCTCCCCCCGGGGCGCACGTCCATGGTCCGTTCGAGCGTCTGAAAATCGCCCGTGAACCAGCGCGCCTTCGCCCCGATGTCCGTCAGCGCATGGAACACCACCGGCGGCGCGGCGGGATAGACCCGCTCGATGGTGAAGCTGCCGTGCGCCGCGGAACGCGTTTCCTCCGCCTGCATGCGCGCCACCTCGCGCTCCAGCTTGTCGAGCGTCGTGCGCCAGCCCTCCGCCGCACCCTCGATCGCGCGGCGCTCCGTCTCGTCATGCAGTTCATAACTCTGCCGCACCGTCATGCGCGTGCCGGAAGTCGCATCCTCGAACGTTACCGTCGTGTGCACGGTGAATTTCGCCGCCTCACGGTTCGGAATGCCGAGAACGAATGCCAACCGATCGGGCGGGAGAACTTCGGTAAATGTGCCGCGGCACAAGTGATCGGTTCCGTCCGGCGCGCGCATGCACACCGCGAACACTCCGCCGGCGCGGAAATCCACCTCCGCCTCCGGCACCGTCAATTGCTCCGGGCTGAACCAGCGCTTGATATGCTCCGCGTTGCACCACGCCCGGAACACCAGCCCGCGCGGCGCGGCAAAGGTGCGGGCGATGACCAGCGGCGGCAATGCCCCCACCGTCTCCGCCGGCTTCGTGTCAGCCATTTCCGTCTCCTTTCGACGTGAGTTCCTCGAGATACGAGCCAAGCCGGTCAAGCCGCCGCTCCCACTCCGAGCGCTGGGCGCTGATCCATGCCTCGGCCTGGCCCAGCGTCTGCGGATCGATCCGGCAGGTGCGAACCCGCCCGACCTTCTCCGAGCGCACCAGCCCCGCATCCTCCAGCACCGCCAGATGCTGCATCACCGCCGGCAGCGACATCGCGAACGGACTTGCCAGGGCGCTGACCGAGGCGGGGCCCTGTGCCAACCGCGCGATCATCGCCCGGCGGGAGGGATCCGCCAGCGCCTGGAAGGCCAGGTCCAGGAGGGATTGGTTAAGCATTCGCTTTAGTATCAGACCGCAGAAAGCAAAGCAAATACTTAAGTATCCCTCACAAGAACTTTATCGTGCGCTTCGCTCGGGCTACATTCCGAGCCTTCCCACGCAGGCGATCGAACGCGTGAACCAGATCGACCATCCGACACGACAGCAGCGCCTGCCAGCGACACCGGCCGCATCGGAGGAGGCCGCATTGGAGGAGACGGTGCGGCAGGTCTTCGCGACCGCCCTCCAGCAGCACCAGGCCGGTTGCCTGGAGCAGGCTCGACAGCTCTACCGCCGGGTCCTGGATGCTGATCCGCGCCATGCCGACAGCCTGCATCTGCTCGGGGTGATTTTCTCGCAGACCGGGCGCCACGAGCTTGCGCTGGACCTGATCGGCCAGGCCATTGCGCTCGCACCCCCCGGGGCCGCCGTGTATCACACCAACCTCGGCAACGCGCTGGCGTCCCTGGGGCGGCTGGATGAAGCGGAGGCCTGCCATCGCCGGTCCATCGCGCTCGATCCTGCATGGGCTGACGCCCATATCGCGCTGGGTCGTACGCTGCGGCGGCAGGGTCGGCCGGAGGAGGCCGCCGCCGCTTGCTACCGCCATGCCCTCCGCCTCGCGCCCGGCAATCCCCGCGCCCATCTCGGCCTGGGCGACGTACTGTTCCACCAAGAGCAGATGGAGGAGGCGGCAGTCTGCTACCGCGCGGCCATCGCGCTGGCGCCGGACGACCCCGATGCGCACAACAACCTGGGGAGCGCGCTGCACCGCCAGGCCCGGTTGGACGGCGCCGCTGCCTGCTTCCGCGCTGCCCTCGCCATCAACCCGCGGCATGAAGAGGCGCTGTTCAACCTGGCTAACGTCCTGCGGGCGCAGCAATCGTTCGACGCCGCAGCCGAGTGCTACGCCCGCGCTCTCGCCTTGAAGCCGGACCGTGCGGACAGCCACAACAACCTGGGCACGGTCCTGCTGCTGCAAGAGCACCCGCGAGAGGCCATCGTGTGCTTCCGGGAAGCGATCTTCCTGCGGCCGGATTATCCGGAGGCGCACAGCAACCTGGGCGTCGCCCATGCGAGCCTGCGGCGCACGGCAGAGTCGATCAATGCGTTCCGCACCGCGATCCATCTGCGGCCTGATCACGCCGAGGCGCACCACAACCTGGGGATGGCGTTGCTGGCCGCTGGCGACATGGCCGAAGGCTGGCGGGAATTCGAATGGCGCTGGCAGGTCGAACCCGGCATCAGCACCCGCCGCGACTTCACCCAACCGCAATGGACCGGCGAACCGGCGGAAGGCCGCACCCTGTTCATCCATGCCGAGCAAGGGTTCGGCGACACGCTGCAATTCTGCCGCTACGCGCCGCTGGTGCGTGCGCGCGGGATGCGCGTCGTGATGGGAGCGCCGCAGCCCCTGTTCCAGTTGCTGCGCGGGCTGGACGGCGTCGATGCACTGGTGACCCCCGGCGACCCGTTGCCGCCGTTCGACCTGCATTGCCCGATGCTCAGCCTGCCGCTGGCTACGGGGACAACGGTCGAGACGATTCCAGCGGCGATTCCCTACCTGCACGCCAATGCGGCCCGGGCCGCTTCGTGGCGCGCACGGCTTGCGCGGGCGGATGCCGCCGGGCCGCGCATCGGCTTGGTGTGGGCGGGCCGCCGCCGCCACGACCTGGCGTTGACGGCGGTCGTAGACCGGCAGCGCGCACTGGCACCGGATCAATTGGCGCCATTGCTGGAGGTGCCAGGCCTGCAATTCCTCAGTCTGCAGAAGGATGGCCCCCGCGCGCCCCCTGGCTTCCCGTTAGCCGATCCGATGGACGAGATGCATGACTTCGCCGACACCGCGGCGCTGGTCGCCAACCTGGACCTGGTCATTTCGGTCGATTCCGCGGTGGCGCATCTGGCCGGGGCGCTGGGGAGGCCGGTCTGGCTGCTGGATCGGTTCGGCCACTGCTGGCGCTGGCTCGCCGGGCGGCGCGACAGCCCCTGGTACCCGTTGATGCGCATCTACCGCCAACCGGCGCCGGGCGACTGGGACTCGGTGCTGGCGGAGGTCGCCGGCGATCTTCGCCTCCTGGCTGGAGCATGGCACGCGGCCTTTGCGGACTTGCGCGCGGTGGCACCGCCGGCATGAAGCGCGCCCGGCGCCGTGCCGTCCGCCAATCGCCGCCGCGACCGGCCGCGGGCACATCAGCGAGGGCACATCAGCGAAAGTGGAGCGGCTGATGGCCGCCGCCCCGCGGCATCGTCCGGCGGGGCGCCTTGCGGAGGCGGAGAGTCTCTATCGGCAGGTCCTGGCATTCCATCCGTGCCATCCCGACGGATTGCTGCTGCCGGAGACGCTTGGCTATCGGAGGGGGCGGCAGGACCTGGCCCGGGAGCAGATCGAGCAGGCGGTTGGGGTCGCACTCGACACGGCTCCGTATCAAGCGAACCTGGGCAAGATGCTGCTGCCCGGACGGACGGAGGCGGCGTCGGCGTGCCTGCGCTGATCGGTCGCGTTGAATCCGAGCGTCGCCGAGGTGCAGACGAACCTGGGCAACGCCCTGCGGCGGTTGGGGCAACCGGAAGCATCGGCAGCGTGCTGCCCCACGCCGCCCGGGCGGAGAGGTTTGGGGCGTGCCGGATGACAGGATAGCGCCGCCATGGGTGTTGCTTGACCCGGCCATTGGCCGTGCGCCTCTGAACGCGGTACTCTCGGTGGTCTGCCGCCCGGGGCGGCGAAGGCAATGGGAGGACACGGCACATGCGCTGGGCACGCTTCGCACTGAATGGCACGCCGACCTATGGCGTGGTTGAAGGCGACACGATCATCCCGGTCCGCGGCTCGCCGTTCGACGGCTGGGAACGCACGCCCACCCGGCTGCCCTTCGCCGATGTGAAGCTGCTGGTGCCGGTGGTGCCACCCACCTTTTATGCCTGCGGCATGAACTATCCGGAGCATGTGCGGGAAGTTGCCGAGAAGGTCGGACAGCAGCCGAACCTGCCGACGCAGCCCGACATCGGCTATCGCGCCAACAACGCGCTGATCGCGCATGGCGAGCCCATCGTCATCCCGAAGGACGCCACGGACCAGGTGCAATACGAAGGCGAGTTGGTCGCGGTGATCGGCCGCAAGTGCTCGCACCTGACGCGCGACAATGCGCTGTCCGCGGTGATGGGGTGGACGATCGGCAACGACGTGTCCGAACGCACCTGGCAGAAGGGCGATCGCACTATGTGGCGCTCGAAGAACACCGACACGTTCAAGCCGATGGGGCCGTGGATCGAGACCGACGTGGACCTGGAAAGCCTGGTCACCAGGATCCGGCTCAACGGCAAGCAGCTCATCGAGTTCCATACCAACCACATGGTGTTCGGCGTGGTGGACTTCCTGGTGGCGATGACGCGCTACCTGACGCTGTATCCCGGCGACGTGGTGTGGATGGGCACCGAAGGCGCCACCCAGAACATGAAGCACGGCGACACGGTCGAAGTGGAGATCAACCAGATCGGCACGCTGCGCAATCCGGTGGCGCGCGAGGCATAGGCGCGCCCCACCTGTCCTGCTGGACCCAACTCTGTCGCTAGCAACACGAGGATCACGGCCATCAGGTGAATGGAAGGAAGCGTGGCGGTTGTGCGGCGTGCTGCATTCGGGCCGCAATTCGAATCCTCATCCCAATCGGCATCGGTGTCGGCAGGCCCGCTTTTTCAATACGGAAAAAAGAACGGAGAGCACGAGGATCACGGAGCAGGAGGTTCCCCGGCATTCGGGGCGCCTCCGGCTCCGTGATCACCGTGCTCTCCGTTCTGTCTCCGTGCTGAAAAAGCGGTGAAGCATTGCGCCACCGCCGGTTGGTAAGTCCCCGCGTTTCGCCCGAACCCTGGTTCTTCCGATCGCCCCGGCGAGACCTAAGCCTCTTGCACCCCCGCCGGACCCCTGCCAAACCGCGCCGCATGACCCAGGGACAATGGCAATTCTGGATCGACCGCGGCGGTACCTTCACCGATATCGTCGCGCGCGACCCCGACGGCACACTGATCACCCACAAGCTGCTGTCGGAAAACCCCGGTCGTTACCGCGACGCCGCCATCGCCGGCATCAAGACCCTGCTGAAGCTGCCGCTCGACGCGCCGATCCCCCTCGGCCACATCGCCGCCGTCAAGATGGGCACCACTGTCGCCACCAACGCCTTGCTCGAGCGCAAGGGCGACCGCACCCTGCTGGTGGTGAACCGAGGCTTTGCCGACGCCCTGCGCATCGGCAACCAGGCCCGCCCGCGCTTGTTCGACCTCGCCATCACCCTGCCGACGATGCTCTACGAATCCGTCATCGAGATCGACGGCCGTGTCGGCGTCGACGGCGAAGTGGTGGAACATCTCGATGCAACCGCCGCGCGCCACGAACTCGCGGCGGCGCACGCCAAGGGCATCCGGGCCTGCGCCATCGTGCTGATGCACGCCTGGAAATATCCGGAGCAAGAGCAACGCCTGGCGGACATCGCGCGCGAGGTCGGCTTCACCCAGGTGTCCGCCAGCCACCAGGTCAGCCCGCTGCTGCGGCTGGTCCCACGCGGCGACACCACGGTGGTGGATGCGTATCTCTCGCCGATCCTGCGCCGCTACGTCGCCCAGGTGGAAAGCGAGCTCGCCGGCACCCGACTGTTCTTTATGCAATCGAACGGTGGCCTGGCCGAGGCGCACGGCTTCCATGGCAAGGACGCGATCCTGTCCGGCCCCGCCGGCGGCATCGTCGGCGCCGCGCGCACCGCGGCCATGGCAGGCCTCGACCGCATCATCGGCTTCGACATGGGCGGCACATCCACCGACGTCGCGCTGTACGATGGCGAGTTCGAACGCGCCTTCGAAACCGCGGTCGCCGGCGTGCGGCTGCGCGCACCGATGATGGCGATCAACACCGTCGCGGCGGGTGGCGGTTCCATATTGCATTTCGACGGCGCGCGCTTCCGCGTCGGCCCGGACTCCGCCGGCGCCGATCCGGGCCCCGCCTGCTATCGCCGCGGCGGCCCGCTGACGGTGACCGACGCCAATGTCTGTGTGGGGAAAATCCAGCCGGCGCATTTCCCGGCGATCTTCGGTCCGGACGGGGACCAGCCGCTCGATGCCAACATCGTGCGAGAAAAGTTCGCCGCGCTGGCGGACGAAATCGCCAACGCCACCGGCACGCGACGCTCGCCGGAGCAAGTGGCGGAGGGCTTCCTGCAGGTCGCGATTGCCAACATGGCGAACGCCATCAAGCAGGTCTCGGTGCAAAAGGGCCACGACCCCTCGCGCTTCGCGTTGCAATGCTTCGGCGGTGCCGGCGGTCAGCATGCCTGCGCCGTCGCGGACGCGCTGGGAATGGAAACGGTGTTCATCCATCCGTTTGCCGGAGTGCTGTCGGCCTATGGCATGGGCCTCGCCGATCAGACGGTGATGAAGGAGCAGGCGGTCGAGCTGCCGCTGGAACCCGAGACGATGCGGGATCTGGAGGATGTGGCCGACAAGCTGGCGTTGGAAGCCGAGGTGGCACTGGCCGGACAAGGCGCCGACGCGGATCGCATCACCACGTCGCGCTCCCTGCACGTCCGCTACGCCGGCACCGAGGCTGCGTTGATCGTTCCCCTGCGCAGCCACGCGCAAGTAATGGAGGACTTCACCGCTGCCCACCGCGCCCGGTTCGGCTTCGCCACGCCGGAGCGCGGGACCGTGGTGGAAGCCGTCTCGGTGGAAGCCATCGCCCCCGGCGAAGCGGTGCAGGAGACGCAGATCGGCGCCCGCGGCCAAGGCGCGCCGGAACCGATCGACATGGTGCGTGTGGTCTCCGGCGATGCAGAGCACGCGACGCCGGTCTTCGACCGCACCGGTCTGCGCGCCGGCGACCTCATCGCCGGGCCAGCTTTGGTGCGCGAGGCCAACGCCACCACCGTCGTCGAGCCCGGCTGGACCGCCGAAGTAACGAAGCTCGACCACATGCTGCTGCGCCGCACGTCGCCACTGGCGACCCGGGTGTCCGCCGACAGCGACAAGCCCGATCCCGTCTTGCTCGAGCTCTTCAACAACCTGTTCATGAACGTTGCGGAACAAACCGGCGCGGTGCTGCAGAACACCTCGATGAGCGTGAACATCAAGGAGCGGCTCGACTTCTCCTGCGCAATCTTCGATTCCGAGGGTTACCTGGTGGCGAACGCACCGCACGTGCCGGTGCATCTCGGCGCCATGGGCGAGAGCGTGCGCACCGTGCTGCGCAACCGCCGCGACACCTTGAAGCCGGGCGACGTGGTCGCCCTGAACAACCCGTTCAACGGTGGCACGCACCTGCCGGACGTCACCGTCATCACGCCGGTGTTCGACGAGGCCGGTTCAAACATCCTGTTCTTTGTCGGCTCGCGCGGTCATCACGCCGATATCGGCGGCACCACGCCCGGTTCCACGCCGCCCGGCTCGCGCACGCTGGAAGAAGAAGGCGTCGTCATAGACGATTTCCTGTTGGTGGACGGCGGACATTTCCGCGAGACCGAATTCCGTGGCCTGCTACGCGGCGCGAAATATCCGGCCCGCAGCCCGGACGTGAATGTCGCCGACATCAAGGCGCAGGTCGCCGCCAACGAAAAAGGTGTGCAGGAACTGCGCCGCGTCGTGACGCAATACGGCTGGCCGGTGGTCAGTGCGTACATGCGCCACGTGATGGACAACGCGGAGGAATTGGTCCGCCGCGTGATCGACCGCATGGGCAACGGCCGCTTCCGACTATATGATGGACAACGGCCTGCCACTGAGCGTCGCGGTCAGTGTCGATCGCGCCACACGCAGCGCCGTGGTGGACTTCACCGGCACCGGCCCGCAGCATGATGGCAATTTCAATTCTCCCCCCGCGGTGACGCGCGCTGCCGTGCTGTACGTGTTCCGCTGCCTGGTCGGCGACGACATCCCGCTGAACGACGGCTGCCTGAAGCCGCTGAAGCTGGTGATCCCCCCTGATACGTTCCTCTCGCCGCGTCCCGGTGGCGCGGTGGTCGCCGGTAATACCGAAGTCTCCCAGGCAACCTGCAATGCCCTGTTCGGTGCGCTCGGAGCAATCGCTTGCTCGCAGGCGACGATGAACAATTTCATCTTCGGCGACGCGCAGCGGCAGTATTACGAAACCATCTGCGGCGGCACCGGCGCAGGGCCGGGCTTCGACGGCACCTCGGCCATCCATTCGCACATGACCAACACGCGGATGACCGATCCGGAGGTGCTGGAACTGCGCTATCCTGTGCGGTTGGAACGGTTCGAAATCCGACGCGGTTCCGGCGGCAGCGGGCGCTGGCGCGGCGGCGACGGCGCGATTCGCCGAATTCGCTTTCTGGAGCCGATGACCGCGGTGATCGTCGCGTCCCGCCGCAACGTCGCCCCGTTCGGGCTCGAGGGCGGCGAGGACGGCGCGGTCGGGCGCCAGTGGGTGGAGCGCGCCCACGGACAGCACGAGATCCTGACCGGCACAGACAGCGCGGAGTTGCAGGCCGCAGATGTGTTCGTGATCGAGACGCCGGGGGGCGGGGGGTATGGCCCTTAGGCGATGCCCAACAATGAGGGAATCGGGTGGGGCGAGCAGAGGGGCGAGTGCGAACGGGGTGGATTCCGGCGCGGACGCGTGGCGGTTAGAATCGGCACATGGTCGACCCAGCAGCGATTCGCGAGCGGTTTGCCGCGGTTGGTCGCGGCCTGAATGAGCGGGCACGTCGGCTGTTCGCGGCGGCGGAAGCGCGAACGGCGGGCTATGGCGGCATCGCCGCGTCTTCGCGGGCGACCGGGGTCGCACGAAGTACCATCGGCCGCGGGCTGAAGGAGCTGGACGATCCCGCCTCGCTGTCGGGCGAAGTACGCCGGCCCGGTAGCGGCCGGCCGGCACTGACGAAGACGGATGCGACACTGCTGGAAGACCTGCGTCAGTTGCTGGAACCGGCGACCAAGGGCGCCCCGATGCGGCTGCTGCGATGGGTTTCGAAGAGCCATGCGAAGCTGGCAGCGGCGCTGTGCGCAATGGGGCACCGGGTCAGCAAGAGCACCGTCCCGAAACTGCTGGCAGCGCTGCAATACCGCCGGCAGGTGAATTGCAAGACCTTGGAGAGTAGTCGCAACCCCGACCGGGACGCGCAGTTCGAGCATATCAACACCGCGGCGATCGCCATGCAGGCCGCCGGCAAGCCGGTCATCTCGATTGACACGAAGAAGAAAGAGCCAATCGGCCCCTACAAGAACGCCGGCAGCGACTACCGGCCGAAAGGCTGCCCCGAGCAGGTCAAGGTACATGACTTCGTCGACGCCGAACTCGGTAAGGTCGTGCCGGACGGTGTGTATGATATCGTGGCCAATGCCGGCTGCGTAAGCGTGGGCATCGACAACGATACGGCGCAATTCTCGGTCAACTCGATCCGCCGCTGGCTGCACCTGATGGGCCGGGAGAGGTATCCGGACACCGACAAACTCATGATCACTGCGGATGGCGGCGGTTCCAACGGATCGCGCGTGCGGCTGTTCAAGGTCGAACTGCAAAAGCTGGCCGACGAAACCCGACCGACCCTGCAAGTTTGCCATTACCCGCCGGGGACATCGAAGTGGAACAAGATTGAACACCGGCTGTTCTGCCACATCACCGAGAATTGGCGGGGGAACGCCACTGACCAGCCGACTCGCGGTTGTCGAACTCATCGCCGCCACCACGACCAAGGAGGGCCTGAAGGTGCGGTGCGAGCTCGACACCCGGACTTACCCAAAGGGCATCAAGGTCAGTGAGCAGGAAATGGCCAGCCTAAATATCAAAGGTGACGCCTTCCACCCGGAGTGGAATTACACCATTTCCCCCAGGCCGCCTTAACGCGGTAATTGTTGGGCGTCGCCTTATCCCTGGGCCGCCACTGTGTCGTATCCGCCGCCCTTCACCGCTCTACCCCCCGATCCACTCGCCTGCGCTGAATGCATCTACATGGGCGGCACGCTGGGTAAGTTCCCGCGCCGCTTCGGCCAGGCATTGCCAGACATACGCGGCCAGCGAACGCGCCACTTCGATACGGAATGCGTCCGCATCGGTCCGCGACAGCACGATCGGCACCTTGCCGAACACGGTGCGCGTGCAGGCGCCGGCCGGGAACGCCGGCAGGTCGAGGTCCAGGGGGTTGAACGCGTTGATGCACCAGGCAGCGCGCGGTCCCGCCACGTCGATCCCGAGAAACCCGTGCGATACGTCCACCACACTGGCTGGCACCGCCGCCGCCTGCCTTGCCGGCACCCCTTCGCCTTCCGGTGCCAGCACCAGCCATTCGTCCGGCCCGAGCCACAACGCCACCCGGTCGCGCGCGATCACCGAGCGGCATGGCGCGGTGCCGAGCAACACACCCAGCGCCATGCCCACCGTCGCTGCGGCCTGCGTGTCGGCGCGCACGATCCATCGCGTGGCAGGCGCGGCCCAACCAATCGCCACCGGAGCCGCGGCGTCAGCCATGCAGCCGCGCTCCGTTGCGGTCGTAGAACGCGGCTTCCGTGACGGTGACGGGAATCACGCGACCGGTCATCGGCACGTACAGCGTATCGCCGGTCCGCCCGCGTCCGCCGGCCAACAGCGCCAATGCGATCGAACGCTGCAACGTCTCGCTCCAATAGGCAGAAGTGACATGGCCGAGCATCGCCGCCGGCACGCGTCCTCGTGGATCAGCGATGAGCTGGGCGCCTTCTTCCAGCACCGCAAGCGGGTCCGCCGAGAGCAACCCCACGAGTTGCCGCCGGTCCGTGCGGCACAGATCCGGCAGCCGCAGCGAGCGCTTCCCTACGAAGTCGCGCTTCGATGGGCGGATCATCCTGCCCAGGCCGAGATCGTCCGGCGTCACCGTCCCGTCGGTTTCCTGCCCAACGACGATGTAGCCCTTCTCGGCGCGCAGCACGTGCATGGCCTCGGTGCCGTAGGGCGTGGCGCCAAGTGGCTCGCCGGCAGCCAGAACAGTTTCCCACACCGTCGGCGAAGATCCCGCGGGCACGTTGACCTCGTAGCCAAGTTCTCCCGTAAAGCTGACGCGGAACAAGCGCGCCGGGACGCCGGCGATGCGGCACGCGTGCACGCTCATATGCGGCATGGCGGCCAGGTCGACATCCTGCAGCAGCGGCGCGAGCAGCGTGCGCGCCTGGGGGCCTTGCACAGCGATGACGGCCCATTGTTCGGTGATCGACGTCAGCCAGACGCGCAGGTGGGGGAATTCGGTCTGCCGATAGTCCTCCATGTGGTGCAGCACGGTCGCGGCGCCGCCCGTGGTGGTGGTGACGTGGAAGCGGTCGGGTGCGAGCCGGGCGATGATGCCGTCGTCCAGCACGAAGCCGTTCTCGCCCAGCATAAGGGCATAGCGGCAGCGTCCAACGGCCAGACTGGCGACATCGATCGTATAAATCAGATCGAGGAATGCCGCGGCATCCGGGCCAACGACTTCGATCTTGCCGAGCGTGGTGGCGTCGAACAGACCCACGGCACCGCGCACGGCACGGCATTCGCGCGCGACGGCGGCGGGTTGCGATTTGCCGGTGCGCGGAAAGCAGCGGGCACGCTTCCAGGTGCCGACGTCCTCGAAGACCGCACCCTGCGCCGCGGCCCAGTCGTGCAGCGGCGTGTGCCGCACCGGCTCCAGCAATTCGCCGCGCGCGGCGCCGGCCAGCGTGCCGAATGTCACCGGCGTATAGGGCATGCGGAACGTCGTGTGCCCGACAGCGGAGATCGGCTGTTGCAGCAGGCCGGCGACAGTGGCCAGGGCGTTGACGTTCGACGTCTTGCCCTGGTCGGTTGCCATGCCCGCGGTGGTGTAGCGCTTGACATGCTCGATCGAGCGAAAGCCTTCGCGCGTGGCAATCCGCAGGTCCTCGGCGGTGACGTCGTTCTGCAGATCGACGAAGGCCTTGGAAGAACACGACACCCCCTCCCCCCATCCTTGGTCAGCTTCGCGGCTCAAGCCCACTAGGGGAGGGGGTGTCCTTTTTGCGCCTTGTGCTTGTGCGCCTTGTGCCCACTGCGTCGCTGGCTTCCAGTGCTGACGGCCGTGCGCCGCTGCCTCGCCGGCCACGTACCCGGCATCGATGCATCCGCCCAGATCGAACGTTCCGGCACACGCGCCGGCGCACCAAACGTTTGCCGCCGAGTCGCCCGGAACGAAGGCGCCGATCGTCGCATCGAATTGTAGCCTCCCGCGCGATTGCGAGAACAAATGCACCGACGGAGTCCAACCGCCGCACATCAGCAGCGTGTCGCAGGGCAGGACGGCGGCGCGCCCCGACAGCCGCACCTCACGCACACGCAGCCGGCCCGCGGTGCCGGCGACGGTCGTGCCAGGGAAGACCGGCAGCCCCGCATCATGCACGGCGGCGACCGCGGCGCTTTCCGGGGCCGCGCGCGCGTCCGCGATGCCGGCGATGGTCACGCCCGCGGCATGCAGTGCCAGCGCCGCGCGATACGCACTGTCATCGTGCGTCGCAACGACGGCGCGACCGCCAACCTTCACGCCATATCGTTGCAAGTAAACTCGAGCAGCGTCGGCCAGCATGATCCCGGGCCGGTCATTGTGCGCGAACACCAGCGGCCGCTCGATTGCCCCCGCCGCCAGAACCACCGCGGCCGCGCGCACCTGCCACAGCCGCTCGCGCGGCAGGCGCGGATCAGGTGCGGCGAGGTGATCGGTGACCCGCTCCGCCAGCCCGACGAAATTGTCAGGGAACCAGCCGAACGCGGTGGTGCGCGGCAACAGCGTAAGGCCACCGCGTGCGGCGAGCTTCGCCAGCGCATCATCCCGCCATGTGCCGGCCGCTCTTCCTTCGATCGACGCATCCGTCTCAGCCAGCAGCGATCCTCCAATTTCCTCCTGCTCGTCGCACAGAATGACCCGCGCGCCGGTCGCGGATGCCGCCAGCGCCGCAGCCAGCCCGGCAGGGCCGCCACCGATCACCAGAACCTCGCAATGTGCGTAGTGATGCAAATAGCGACCGGGATCCGGCATGGACGGCGCGTGCCCCAGACCCGCCGCACGACGGATGGCCGGTTCGTACAGCCACCGCCACAACGCGCGCGGCCACATGAAGGTCTTGTAGTAGAATCCGGCGGACAGCAGCGGCGCCATCACATCCGCCACCGCGCCGATATCGAACCCCAGCGACGGCCACCTGTTCTGGCTCTGCGCGCGCAGCCCGTCGTACAACGCGACCTGTGTCGCGCGCTGGTTCGGCGCGATACAGCCGCCGCCGCGGTCGATCGTGACCAGCGCGTTGGGTTCCTCCGAGCCGGCCGCCAGGATGCCGCGCGGCCGATGATATTTGAACGAGCGCCCCACCAGGTGCACGTCATTGGCGAGCAAGGCGGAGGCCAGTGTATCGCCCTCGCAACCCGTATAGCGGCGCCCGTCGAAGTTGAACGCCAGCGGCCGGTCGCGCCGGACGCGGCCGCCGGACGCCGTGCGGAAGGCCTCGGTCACGGCAGATCCGGCCGCTTCTGGCCGGAGCGATAGGTGACGATGATCCGGTCGCTGACGGTGTCGCGCAGGCAGTTGAAGAACCGGCCGCAGCCATGAATGTGCCGCCAGCGCTCGGCGTGTGTGCCCTTTGGGTTTGCGCGCATGTAAAGAAATTCGGTCCAGGCGGTATCGTCTACCGCCGAAGGATTGGCGGGACGAACGATATGCGCGGCTCCCCCGTAACGGAATTCGCTCTCCGGCCGCGCGCCGCAATAGGGGCAAGGGATCAGCAGCATCAGTGTGCCACCGCGGCGGCGGCGGCCTCGTCGATCAGGCGGCCGGTGCGGAAACGATCCAGGGCGAACGGCGCGGCGATCGGATGCGGCTCGTTGCGCGCGATGGTGGCGGCGAAGACGTGGCCGGAGCCGGGTGTCGCCTTGAAACCCCCTGTCCCCCAGCCGCAATTCACAAACAGTCCGGGCACGGGTGTGAGGCCGATAATTGGGGAGCGGTCCGGGGTCACGTCAACGATGCCCCCCCAGTTGCGTAGCATGCGCAGGCGGCGAAAGGTGGGGAACAGTTCGCAGATTGCCTCCAGGGCGTGGGTGACGATGTGCAGGCCACCAGCTTGGCTGTACGAGGTGTAGGCGTCGGTGCCGGCGCCGATCACCAGCTCGCCTTTGTCGGATTGCGAGATGTAGGCATGGATCGTGTTCGACATCACGACGCAGGGCAGCACCGGCTTCACCGGCTCCGACACCAGCGCCTGCAGCGGATAGCTTTCCAGCGGCAGCCGCAGTCCAGCCAACGCCATCACCACGCTGGTGTGGCCGGCGGCGACCACGGCGACCTTCGCGGTCGCGATCGGGCCGCGCGTGGTTTCGATCCCGGCGACCGCGCCGGATGCATTGCGGCGGATCCCGGTGACTTCGCAGTTCTGCACGATGTCCACACCGAGCGCGCTGGCGGCGCGCGCATAGCCCCAGGCCACCGCGTCGTGCCGCGCCACGCCGCCGCGCCGCTGCAGTGCCGCGCCGAGCACGGGATAGCGCAGGTCGCGCGACACGTTCAGCGGCGGACAGAAGCGCTGCGCCTGTGCTGGCGTCAGCCACTCATTGTCAATGCCCGACAGCCGGTTGGCATGCACGTGACGGCGGAACACGCGCACGTCGTGGTCGTTATGCGCCAGCATCAGCACGCCGCGCGGCGAATACATCACGTTGTAGTTCAGCGTGCGCGCCAGGTTTTCCCACAGCTTCAGTGCATGCTCGTAGAGCGCGGCACTTGCATCGTGCAGGTAGTTAGACCGGATGATCGTGGTGTTGCGCCCGGTATTGCCGCCGCCCAGCCAGCCTTTCTCCAGCACGACGACGTTGCGGATGCCATGCTCGGCGGCGAGGTAGTAGGCGGCCGCCAGCCCGTGCCCGCCGGCGCCGACGATCGCCACGTCGTACGACGGCCGAGGTTCCGGCGATCGCCATTGTTCCGGCCACACATTGCCGGTGAACGCCTGGCGCAACAAGGTGGCGAAGGAGAAGTGCAAGCTGGCCCCGACGAATGTTGGGAAGCGTCAGTGGTGCCATGCCCGGCGCGCGTCGTCACCCCCGCGCGTGCGGGTCAGGACGGTGCGGGCGTCAGAGCAATCGGGTGAACCACTGTCACGCAATCGGGTGGACCACCGTGAAATCGCAGGGCAGATCAGCCGCCCGGACGAAACCGCGGGCAGGATCGACCGCCGGTGCCGCGTGATTGGCTTTTTTTTCAGCACGGAGGAAGGACTCAGCACGGAGGAAGGACGGGGAACCACGGTGACCCGCGCTTCCTTCGTGCGAAAAGGGTTTTGCACTAACAAATCGGGTGAATCTCCAGACGTCTTTGCATTACTGGCACACGGGGCAGTGCGCCCGCACTGCTGCTTTTCAGCTTATTGCCGTGGGGCAGGCGTGGCTGGCTGTTTTCGCAAGGCCGCTGCGGTAGTATAATGACACCAACGAGGGATGGAGGCGAACATGACCGGGAACAGTGCCTATCTGTCTGGCCTCGACCGGAATCAGGCCAATTATGCGCCGCTGACGCCGCTCACCTTCCTGGAGCGCGCGGCCTACGTGTATCCCAACAAGCCTTCGGTGGTGCACGGCGCCGAACGCTATACCTGGACCGAGACCTACGCGCGCGCCCGCCGGCTCGCCTCCGCCCTGGCGCGGCGCGGCATTGGCCGCAACGACACCGTCGCGGTGATGGCCCCCAACACACCGCCGATCTACGAGGCGCATTTCGGCGTGCCGATGTGCGGCGCGGTGCTGAACACGCTGAACACCCGGCTCGACGCCGAGACCATCGCCTTCATGCTGCGCCACGGCGGCGCCCGTGCGCTGATCACCGATCGCGAATTCTCGCCGGTGATCGGCAAGGCGCTGTCGCTGCTGAAGACGCCACCGCTGGTGATCGACGTCGACGATCCCACCTGGCAGGAGGGCGAACTTCTCGGCGAGCTCACCTACGAGCAATTCCTGGCGGAGGGCGATCCGAAGTATGCATGGGAGCCGCCCGCGGACGAATGGGACGCGATCTCGCTGAGCTACACGTCCGGCACGACAGGCGATCCGAAGGGCGTGGTCTATCATCATCGCGGCGCGCATTTGAACGCGGTGAACAATTTGCTGAGCTGGGACATGCCGCATCACCCGGTGTATCTGTGGACGCTGCCGATGTTCCACTGCAACGGCTGGTGCTTCCCCTGGACCATCGCCGAGCGTGCCGGCGTCAACGTGTGCCTGCGCCGCATCGAGGCGAAGGCTGCATGGGATGCGATCCGCGCGCATGGCGTGACGCATATGTGCGGCGCGCCGATCGTCTATTCGATGCTGATCAATGCGCCGGCCGAGCTTCGCGCGGGTATCCGCCAACGCATTGCCGGGCAGGTGGCCGGTGCCGCGCCACCCGCCGCCATCATCGAAGGCGCGGAAAAGATCGGCATCGGACTGACGCATGTCTATGGGCTGACCGAGACGTATGGACCAGCGTCGGTCTGCGCCAAGCATGACGCCTGGGCCGCGATGCCGATCGACCAGCGCGCCGAGCGCAACGGCCGCCAGGGCGTGCGTTCGCCGTTGCAGGAGGCAATGGCGGTGCTCGATCCCGTCACCATGCAGCCGGTGCCGTGGGACGGCGAGACCATGGGCGAGATCATGTTCCGCGGCAACATCACGATGAAGGGCTATCTGTCCAACACGAGCGCGACGGATGCGGCGTTCGCGAGCGACTGGTTTCATACCGGCGACCTGGCGGTGATGCAGCCGGACGGTTACGTGAAGATCCGTGACCGGTCGAAGGACATCATCATTTCCGGTGGCGAGAACATATCTTCGATCGAAGTGGAGGACGTGCTGTACGGCCATCCCGCCGTACTGAGCGCCGCCGTGGTGGCGCAACCCGACGAGAAATGGGGCGAGACTCCCTGCGCGTTCATCGAGCTGAAGGCGGACGCGACACTGACCGCGGACGAACTGCGCGCCTTCTGCCGTGAGCGGCTGGCGCATTTCAAGGTGCCGAAGGCCTTCGTGTTCCGCGAGATTCCCAAGACCTCCACGGGGAAGATTCAGAAGTTCGTGCTGCGCGAGGCGGCGAAGTCTGCGAGCGCGATCAGGTGAGATCGCCAGGGCTTGTATGCCGATCATGTTGGCCAGTTCCTGCCTCACGTCAGCGAGCAAGCGAGGTTCACCACGAAGACACGAAGGCACGAAGAGAACTTCTTCGTGCCTTCGTGTCTTCGTGGTGAAAATGCTTGCCTGCTGACATGCGATGAGGACCAGCGGGATTGGACACCGCAGGGCAGGCATTCAAGCTTCAATATCGAAAGGCACAACAGCAGTTTATAAAACTCTCCGAATGGATGCCGCTACATCGACCCCTGTGTCACAAGCGCTTAGTCCTCTTTCCGGTCCAACCGGCGGTGCGAGGGGCACCCTTCGCTGAGGGCACGCGTGAGAGGTTATAGCCGCACAGTGCCCCCACCATCACCGCGCCGCCCACCAGCTGCAGCGTCGTCACCGCCTCGCCCAACAGCACGAAACTCAGTACCCGACGACAGCACCGGCTCCAGGTTCATTGCCAGCGCGGTGCGGAACGCACCGACACGGGCGGTGGAGACATAGACCCACAGCGTGGAGACCGTCGTGGTGACGCCCATGCCGAAAAAGCCGATCCAGCCGGCGGCGGTCAGCGGCAGATGAACCGTACCGCGCATCAGCAAGGCCGCCGCGAACACCGCTGCCGGAGGCGCCAGGGAGTACCAGGTGGTGATCCGCGGATCGGTGCCGCCCAGCGCCGCCCGCGTCACCAGCAGCCCGACCACGCGGCTCATCGCGGCGGCGAACGCGGCAAGCAGGGCGAGCGGCGCCAGCACGCCCGGCTGCGCGTCCAGCATCAGCGCCAGCCCGCCGAACGCCACCAGCGCGACGACGAAACTGTGCCACCGGACCTGCTCCAGCCGAAGCGCTGCCGCGGCGATACCGGTGGCCAGCGGATAGATGAAATACACCAGGATGGCGATCGACAGCGGCAACACCTGGATCGCGTACATCAGCAGGAAGGTGTTGGCGGCATAGAGCAAGCCTAAACCGATGCTGATCGCCCGCGCGCGCGGCGAATGCGGCACGCGCGGCGGCGCGGCGCGCAGCCACAGCCAGAAGGCGACGGCAACCAGGATGCCGCGCAGCGCGATCAGCGACAGCACGTCCATGCCGGAGGCGAACACCACCTTGCTCAACACGTCGGCGATGCTGAAGGACAACGCCGCCGCTACCCCGGGACCATAGTCGATCAGCCGCGGTTCCGGCGCGGCGGCGACGGCGATACTCATGACGGTTGCGATTCCTCCGGCCGCCCAGTTACGGCGGATCGATCGCCCAGTCCATCACGCAACCATCAGCGGGAACCATCACCGCGAACCATCACGCAACCATCACCGCGAACCATCACGCAACCATCAGCGCGAACCATCACGCGAACCAACACCGCGAACCATCACCCCGCTGGCGCCCCCGATCGATGGTTCCCATCGCGTGCCCCCGCTGGCGGCGAAGCGGAAATCGGCCTAATCCGAGCGCCGCGAGAGCGGAGGTAGCACCATGCGCGAGATCGGCCATTTCATCGGCGGGAAGCACATCGCGGGCACCAGCGGCAGGTTCGGCGACGTGTTCAATCCGGCGTCCGGCGAGACCATCGCCCGGGTGGCCTTCGCGGGAGCCGATGAGGTGAACAAGGTGGTGGCCGCCGCCGCGGCGGCGTGGCCGGCCTGGGCCAACACGCCTCCGATGCGCCGCGCCCGCTGCATGTTCAAGCTGAAGGAACTGCTGGAGCGCGACCGCAAGGAAATCTCCGCCATCATCACCGAGCAACACGGCAAGGTGTTGTCCGACGCCGACGGCGAAGTGCAGCGTGGCCTGGAAGTGGTGGAGTTCGCCTGCGGCATCCCGCATCTGCTGAAGGGCGAGTTCACCGACATGGTCGGCACCGGCATCGATGCGTGGTCGATCCGTCAGCCGCTCGGCGTGGTGGCGGGCATCACGCCATTCAACTTTCCCCTGATGGTGCCGTTGTGGATGGTGCCGGTGGCGCTGGCCTGCGGCAACTGTTTCATTCTGAAGCCGTCGGAGAAGGACCCGTCCGCCGCCCTGAAGCTGGCGGACCTGATCGCTGAAGCCGGCGTGCCCGACGGCGTGTTCAGCGTCGTGCAGGGCGGCCGCGAGGCGGTGGAAGCGATCCTGGCACATCCCGACATCGCCGCGATCAGCTTCGTCGGGTCCACCGCGATTGCCGAAACGATCTATCGCGGCGGCACCGCGCACGGGAAGCGCGTGCAGGCGCTGGGCGGGGCGAAGAACCACCTTGTGGTGATGCCCGACGCCGATATCGACGACGCGGTGGATGCGCTGATGGGCTCGGCCTATGGCGCGGCAGGCGAGCGCTGCATGGCGGTGTCGGTCGCGGTTGCGGTGGGCAATGCCGGCGATAAGCTGATGTCGAAACTGGAACCGCGGGTGCGCGCATTGAAGATCGGGCCGGGCACCGATCCGGAAGCCGAAATGGGGCCGCTGGTGACGCGCGAGCACCGGGAGAAGGTGAAGGGCTACGTCGATCTCGGCGTGAAGGAGGGCGCGAAGCTGGTGGTGGACGGCCGCGACCTGAAGCTGCAGGGTTATGAAAACGGCTACTTCCTCGGCGGCTGTCTGTTCGACAACGTGAACGCCGACATGCGCATCTATCGCGAGGAGATCTTCGGTCCGGTACTTTCGGTGGTGCGTACACCCGATCTTGCCGGCGCGACGCGGATGATCAACGCGCACGAGTACGGCAACGGCGTGGCGATCTTCACGTCGGACGGTGGCGCGGCGCGGGATTTCGCCAACGCGATCCAGATCGGCATGGTGGGGGTCAATGTGCCAATCCCCGTGCCGGTCGCGTATCACTCGTTCGGAGGCTGGAAGCACTCCCTTTTCGGGGACCATCACATCTATGGGCCGGAGGGCGTGCGGTTCTACACGCGCTACAAGGCGGTGACGCAGCGCTGGCCGGGCGGAGCACGGCGGGGGGCGGAGTACGTGATGCCGACGCTGGGACGGTAACTCGTCTGGGCTGCCACGGCTCTGGGCTGCCAGGGCCGCACGGAGCACCATGTTCCTGGCGCCCCCTCCCAATCCAACAGGGCCGCCTCAAATCTCCGGCCGCCGTCCCCGCAACCCCGCCGCTTGCTCGAACTGGTGCCCCACGCGCAGCACCGTCGCATCGCTCCACGCAGGACCCATGATCTCCAGGCCCAGCGGCAGTCCCGTCGCGGTGAACCCGCCGCACACCACCAATGACGGAATCGCCGCCACGTTCGCCACCGTGGTCAGCAGCGGGCGAGAGAAGCCGTCGTCCGGCCGTTGCTCGGTCAGCAGCGGAGCGGCGCCAGCGGTGGGGGGCGTGATCAGCACGTCGAACTTCTCGAACACGTGGGCAGTCGCCGCGATCAGGTCGGTGCGGCGGCGCTGCGCGGCGATGTAGTCGGCCGCGCGGATCAGCGCGCCCGCGAGCACGCGCACCCGGAACACCCGGGAGAAGTCCGACAGCCGCGTTTTCAGCGTGGCCTCGTGCAGCGCGTAGGCCTCGGCCGAGATGATCACCCGCCCCACCGCGTTGTAGTCCTGCACCGAGGGCAGCGCGGCCTCCTCCACCCGGCAACCCAGGCTGCGCAGGGTGGATGCGGCGCGGGTCATCATCTGCAGCACCTCGGGCGAGCCGGGCACGTCATGCTCGTAGAAGCGCCGGAGCAGGCCGACGCGCAGGCCCTTCAGCGGCGCGTCCAGTCCCCGCGCATAGGACACCGGCGGCCCGGGCACCGAGGCCGGGTCCAGCGGATCATACCCCGCCAGGACGTCGAGAAGCAGGGCGCAGTCCTGTGCCGTCCAGGCCATGGGACCGGCGGTATCGAGGCTGGGCGCCAGCGGGATGACCCCGCGGCGCGACACCAGCCCGGGCGTCGGCTTCAACCCGGCGATGCCGCAATACGCCGCCGGCAGCCGGATCGAGCCGCCGGTGTCCGATCCCAAGGCCCCCAGCGCCAGCCCCGCCGCCACCGCCGCGCCCGAGCCGGACGACGAACCGCCGGTGAAGCGCCTGACGTCCCAAGGGTTGCGGGCCGGTGGCCATGGCAGGTCGAAGGCGGGGCCGCCGATGGCGAACTCGTGGGTCGCGAGCTTGCCCAGCATGACCGCCCCGGCGGCGTGCAGGCGGCGGACGGTTTCGGCGTCCTCGGCGGGGACGTTGTCGGCCAGGATGCGCGAGTGCGCCGTGGTGCGCACGCCGGCGGTCTCGTAGATGTCCTTGTAGGCAACCGGGATACCCAGCAGCGGCCCGCGCTTGCCGGCAGCGAGGGCGCGTTCGGTGGCGCGGGCGTCGGCCAGCGCCTGGCGGTCCGTCACCAGCAGGAAGGCGTTGAGCTGCGGGTCCACCGCGGCGATCCGCGCCAGCAGGGCGCGGGTCAGCTCCACGGGGGAAAGCTTCTTCGCCGCGATCAGCCGACCGGCCTCGGCAATGGAGAGGAAAGGCGGGGCCCCGCCCGTCATCGCCCGCGTGAGGCGCGACCCCGCGCCGGTGCCTTGGGTTTCGTCCTGGCTTTCGCCGGGTTTGCCGCTTTGGAAGCCACGCGAGCCGGCGTGGCGGCCTTGCGGGTCGGCGTGGCGGCCTTGCCGGTCGGCATGGCGGCCTTGCGGGTCGGCTTCGTGCCATCGCGGGCCGGCTTGGTGCCATGGCGGGCCGGCTTGGCGATCTTATGGACCGGCTTGGCCGCCTTGCGGGCTGGCTTGACGGTATTGCGGGTTGCCCTGGCGGTCTTGCGGGCCTTCGGTGCCGCCTTGGGGACCCGCGCGGGCGTGTGCCTTGACGCCCGCCCGGAGGCGCCTGTCTCGGCCGGCCGTGCGGTGGCGGCGGTGGGCGGCGGCAGGCGGAAGGTCAAGGCCAGGTCGTCCACCAGGGGCCGTCCCTGCGGGATGGCAGCGATCAGCCCGGCCACCTGCCGCCAGGCGAGCACCAGGTCCGCCATCTGCCCGGGATTCAGCACCAGACCCGAACGGGAAATCAGAATCTGCATCTCCGCCGGGCTGATGGTCGGGACAGTGCTCGCCGGCTGCGCGGCCATTGGGACGGGACTCGATGCAGTTGTAACTTTCCGCAACCCTAATCGGCGGATTGCGCAGCGGCAACCCGGGCCGGAGGATTTTCTACACCGATCGCCTCCAGCCGCTGGCCGGACTCGGTATCGAACACGTGCATATGCGCGGGCGGCACCGTCACGCGCAGGCGCTCGCCTGGCGGGGCGTGGCCGGACAGCTTCATCACCAGCGTGTCCATCGGGGCGTCGGGCAGATGGCCGTGGATCAGCGTCTCGGAACCGAGCGGCTCGATCAGGTCCACTTCCAGCGTCAGGCCGCCGTCACCGAGTGCCAAGTGCTCCGGGCGGATGCCGATGGTCAGGGCGTTTCCGTCGGGGCCTTCGCGGGGGCCGTCCGGGAATGGCAACAGCGGGCCGGCGGCGAGTTGGGCGGCGGTGCCCTGGTGGGACAGGGTGGCGGGCAGCAGGTTCATCGCCGGGGCACCGATGAAGGTGGCGACATAGGTGTCGGCGGGGCGCTCGAACACCTCCAGCGGCGTCGCGAGCTGGGCGGGGCGGCCCTGGTGCAGCACCAGCAGGCGGTCGCCGAGCGTCATCGCCTCCACCTGGTCGTGGGTGACATAGAGGCTGGTGACGCCGAGACGGCGCTGCAGGCGGCGGATCTCGGCCCGCATTTGCACGCGCAGCTTGGCGTCCAGGTTAGACAGCGGCTCGTCGAACAGGAAGAGCTTGGGATGGCGGACGATGGCGCGCCCCATGGCGACGCGCTGGCGCTGGCCGCCGGAAAGCTGCCGCGGCTTGCGGTCGAGCAGGGGCTGGAGGCCGAGCAAGACGGCCGCTTCGTCGACGCGGCGGCGGATTTCGTCGCGCGCCATGCCGCGGATGCGCAGGCCGTAGGCCATATTGTCGAAGATGCTCATGTGGGGGTAGAGCGCATAGTTCTGGAATACCATGGCCATGTCCCGCTGCGCCGGGTCACGGGCGGAAATGTCCTGGCCGTCCAGCAGGATGCTGCCTGATGTGGGGTTTTCCAGGCCGGCCACCAGGCGCAGCAGGGTGGACTTGCCGCAGCCGGAGGCGCCAACGATCACCAGCATCTCGCCATCGGCGAGCGCCAGGTCGATGCCGTGCAGCACGTGGGTGTCACCGAAGCTCTTGCGGAGCCCGATCAATTCGAGGGTGGCCATCGGGGAGCGACACTGCCATGCCGGCCGGGCGGCAACAATGATTGTGGTGTGGCGATGCGGCGGCGGCGCCTGGTAACGCTGCACCGAGGTTCTTGCTCGACTGGTCGGAGCGGCTCCCGGATTCAAGCCTCCGCGCACCCTGGGCCCGGGGGCAGGGTAGAGCGCCGCTTCGGTGAAGGTTTTCGGACGCCGGCCGTCGCCGGTCGCGCGTCCGGGCACGGGGCCGGCGTACGAAAACCTTCACCAAGGGGTATGTGCGCCCAAGGAGTATGTGCGCCCAAGGGGTAGTTGAGCGGATCCTCGCTGATCTTCCAAAGCCGACGCTTCGCATTATGGTGTCGTCCGATCTCGACGACCTCGGCGGCCATCCCCTCCGTCTTTGTCACCATAGCTCGCCCCCGCTGTTGCGCCGCCAGGAACACGCCGACCCCCTACCCGAGGACACGCCATGACCAAATATCTGCACACTATGGTTCGCATCAGTTCGCTGGAGGATAGCATCGCCTTCTTCGGGGTGCTCGGCCTGCGCGAAATCCGCCGCCGCGACGACGAGAAGGGCCGCTACACCAACGTGTTCCTCGCCGCCCCCGGCGACGAAGCGGCTCCCGTGGAACTCACCTACAATTGGGATCCCGAGCCTTATGCGGGCGGCCGCAATTTTGGGCATCTCGCCTACGCCGTGGACAACATCTACGACACCTGTCATGCCTTCATCGCCCGCGGCGTCACGATCAATCGCCCACCGCGCGACGGCCGCATGGCCTTTATCCGCACTCCGGACGGCATCTCCATCGAGCTGCTACAGGCCGGCAGCGCGCTGCCGCAAGCCGAACCATGGACCAGCATGCCCAATACCGGTTCCTGGTAGGGTCAGAAGCCGCCGGCACGGCCGGCCGGCGCGCTGGCGCGGTTGGAGCATGCGATCCCACACCGCGCCGACGAATCCTGCCGGACGCTTGCCGATCTCGACCGGCTCGACGGGAAATACGCGGGCCGTCACGATCAAGCTCGACAAGGCGGGCAGGCTGACCGCGGCGCTCGCGCTGGCCGCGGTTGCGAAGCGGCGGGGCTTGCGGATCGTGGTCGGCGGCACGATCGGCACGTCGCTCGGGATCGTGCCGGCGTTGCTCGTTGCGCAGGGGGCCGAGATCGTCGATTTCGACGGGCCGTTGCATTTGGTAGCCGATCGCGTTCCGGGGCTGCGGTATGAGGGCAGCACGATCTGTCCGGCCGAGGTGAAGGTATGGGGCGAGGCGGGTTGATAGCGGAGCATGAAGTCATACTGACCTGAGTTGCAGCCGACTGGCCGCCGTAGCTCTGTATAGGTTGCAAGCGGGCGAGGCGTTCCGCCCACTGCAGTGGCAACTTTGCGCTCTGCGCCCATCGAACGGCAGATGTGGGTGGGGAGTCATGTCCTGCGGCAAGCACTTGGTGCTTGCCCGGACGTGCGTGCCGGCTCACCCTCTTGGCGTGTCGTCCGCCAAGGAAGTCGCGTCCAGCGCGATCCGTCGCAGAGGACCATTGGTGCCGACAATCCCACGTATCCAGGGTTTCAGGGTGTATTTCTGGAGCCGCGAACCGAGCGAGCCGCCACATGTCCATCTGGATAAGGATGGGGCCTCGGCGAAGGTATGGCTGGAGCCCGTCGCGCTGGCCAGTAACGTTGGCTTCCGGCCTACGAGCTGGGTGTTATTCTGCGGCTGGTTCGCGAGCAGCAACCTACGTTGTTAGAGGCATGGCATGAGTTCTTCGGCACAGGCTGAAGGCGCCGACATCCGGGTCCGCGCCGTCACGGTCAGTGAGGATGAGTTGACGGTGGCACTGATGGACGGGCGCACGATCAGCGTGCCCCTGGCCTGGTATCCTCGACTGGCCGCAGCCACGCCGGAGCAACGGGCGCACTGGGAGATGGCGGGCGCTGGCTACGGTATCCACTGGCCGGAGTTGGATGAGGATTTGAGCACGGAAGGACTCCTGGCCGGAGCGCGGGCACCGCGCGGATCGGCGGCTTGGCGGTCATCGCATCTCGGCTGATCGTTCCTGGCGGAGCGCCGAGACGCCTTGCCCCCTGCTGACCGAGGCGCTCGCGCTGGCCGCGGTTGCGAAGCGGCGCGGCTTGCGGATCATCGTCGGCGGCACGATCGGCACGTCGCTTAGGATCGTGCCGGCGCTGCTCGTCCCGCAGGAGGCGGAGATCGTCGATTTCGACGGGCCGTTGCATTTGGCGTTCCGGGGCTGCGCTACGAGGCAGCACGATCCATCCGCCCGATCCGAACCTCCGGGCTGCCCCGGTTGATCTTGGAGCATGAACTCATACCGACCCAATTGCAGCCGACTGGCCACTGTAGCTGCTGGATAGGTTGCAAGCGGGCAAGGCAGCTTTGCGCTCTTCGCCCATAGAACGGCAGAAGTGGGTGGGGAGCGGTCGGTCTGCTTCCGGTCCTGCAGCGAGCGAAGCGGACGTTCCGTCGAGGGCTTGGGTTGGCCGATACCGGAACGGCCGCTTTGGAGGTCCAACTGCGACAGGCAGACGTTCGTGGGGATTGCCAACGCCTGCCGTCGACCGCCAGCGGAAGGTCACCCGACCGTCGCCTGATGCCGGGAAAAAAGCCGTCGTTATGGTGCCTCGGCTCTGGCATAGTGCCGACCCAGGCTGCTGATGGCGAATGCGCGCAGCCACACCGACTTGCTCGACCGATCGCGACAACCGCCTTGCCGACGGAGTGCGGCAATTGGACCTATTCTTTCCGTTCGACGGTGAGGAAGAGGACAGTTTCCAGGTCCTGTGGGAAGACGGCGGACATCGCGTGTTCTGCCGAGGGTGGCGCCTGCGCGCGGATGGCCACCGCGTGGCCGTGCTGGCCGTGGTGCCCGCCGCGGAGCACCCGCCACCGAACACAATCGATCGCCTTGCTCACGAATACGGACTGAAGGATGACCTCGACCGCGCATGGGCGGTGCGGCCGCTGGAGCTCGTGCGCGAACGCGGTCGGACCATGCTGGTGCTGGAGGACCCGGGTGGCGAGCTGCTGGAGGGATTGCTCGGTCAGCCGATGGCGGTGGGCCCCTTCCTGCATTGCGCCCTCGGTCTGGTCGCGGCGATCGCCGGGCTGCATCAGCGGGGGCTCATCCACAAGGACATCAAGCCGGCGCATATCCTGGTGGATCGGGCGAGTGGCGCGGCCCACCTGACCGGGTTCGGCATCGCCTCACGCCTGCCGCGCCAACGCCAAGCCCGCGACCCGCCCGCGGTAATTGCCGGCACGCTTGGCCTACATGGCCCCCGAACAGACCGGGCGGATGAACCGCTCGATCGATGCCCGCAGCGACCTCTACGCGGTGGGCGTCACGCTCTACCAGATGCTCACCGGCAGCTTGCCATTCGCCGCCATCGAGCCGATGGAGTGGGTGCATTGCCATATCGCCCGCCGGCCGGTGCCGCCGGCCGAGCGACTTCCTGGCGTGCCGGCTTCACTCTCGGCCATCATCATGAAGCTGCTCGCCAAGACCGCCGAGGAGCGCTACCAGACCGCCGCCGGCCTGGCGTGCGACCTCCGGCGCTGCCTGGCCGCAATGGGAGGCGCAAGGCCGCATCGACGACTTCCCGCTGGGCGAAGACGACACGCCAGACCGGCTGCTGATTGCAGAAAAACTTTACGGGAGAGCACGCGAGGTCGATGCCTTGCTCGCCGCGTTCGATCGCGTGGTCACGAGCGGTGCGCCGGAGCTGGTGCTGGTCTCGGGCTATTCCGGCATCGGCAAGTCCGCCGTCGTCCACGAGCTGCACAAGGCGCTGGTGCCGCCGCGCGGCCTGTTCGCCTCGGGCAAGTTCGACCAGGTACAAACGCGACATCCCGTATGCGACGCTGGTGCAGGCGTTTCAGAGCCTGGTGCGGCCGCTGCTTGGCCAGAGCGAGGCCGAACTGGCGCGCTGGCGGGAAACGCTGCTGGAGGCGCTGGGGCCGAACGGACGGCTCATGACCGACCTCGTCCCCGAACTGAGCCTGGTCATCGGCGACCAGCCGCCGGTCTCCGAACTCGCTCCGCAAGACGCGCAGCGGCGTTTCCAACGGGTGTTCCGGCGGTTCATTGGCGTGTTCGCGCGGCCGGAGCATCCGCTGGCGCTGTTCCTCGACGATTTGCAATGGCTTGACGCGGCCACGCTCGATCTGATCGAGGATTTGCTGACCCAGGCGGACGTGCGGCACCTGCTGCTGATCGGCGCCTACCGGGACAACGAGGTCGATGCCGCGCATCCGCTGACGCGCAAGCTGGCGGCGATCAAGACCGAAGGCGGCAAGGTCGCGGCGATCACGCTCGCGCCGCTGGGGCAGGAGCATGTCGGGCAATTGATCGCGGACGCGCTGCGCTGCACGCCGCAGCACGCCGAGCGGCTGACGCAACTGGTGCACGAGAAGACGGAAGGCAACCCGTTCTTCGTCATTCAGTTTCTGTACGCGCTCGCCGCGGAGCAGTTGCTGGCATTCGATCATGGCGCCGCGCGCTGGACGTGGGACCTCGGGCGCATTCGCGCCAAGGGTTACACCGACAATGTGGTGGACCTGATGGTCGGCAAGCTCACGCGCCTCCCAGCAGACACGCAGAAGGCGCTGCAGCTTCTGGCCTGTCTTGGCACCGTCGCCGAGATCGCGATGCTGTCGATCGTTCTCGGGACGGCGGTGGAGCAGGTCGAGGCGGCGCTGTGGGAGGCCGTCCGTCAGGAGTTGGTTGAGTGGCTGGACGGGACTTACCGGTTTATCCACGACCGGGTGCAGGAAGCCGCCTATTCGCTGATCCCGGAGGCGTCGCGGGCAGCGGACCACCTGCGGATCGGCCGGCTGCTGGTGGCACACACGCCGCCGGCGCAGCTTGAGGAGGCGATCTTCGAGATCGTCAGCCAGCTCAACCGCGGCGCGACGCTGATCACGGCGCGTGAGGAACGGGAGAAGCTCGCGGCGTTCAACCTGATCGCCGGCAGGCGGGCCAAGGCTTCGTCCGCCTATGCCTCGGCGCTGAGTTATCTGGTCGCTGGCACGGCGCTGTTGGCGGAAGACGCTGGGAACGCCGGTACGACCTCATCTTCGCGCTCGAACTGGGGCGGGCCGAATGCGAATTCCTCACCGGCGAACTGACGGAAGCTGAGCAGCGCCTGGCGGCACTATCAACCCGCGCCGCCAATACGCTGGAACGCGCCACGGTCGCGTGTTTGCGCATGGATCTGTACACGACCCTCGGTCAGAGCAGCCGCGCCATTGCCGTCGGTCTCGATTGCCTCCGGCATCTTGGCATCGACTGGTCGCCGCATCCAACAGAAGAAGAAGCGCAGCGCGAATACGATCGGATCTGGTCGCAGCTCGGCAGCCGCACGATCGAGGCTTTGTTTGAACTGCCTTTGATGAGCGACCCGGCATCCCTCGCGACGCTGGAGGTTCTGACCAAAATGGCGCCACCGGCATTTTACACGGATGCGAACCTGCTTGCCCTGCTCACCTGCCGAGCGGTCAATCTCAGCCTCGAGGGGGGCCACTGCGACGCTTCATGTATCGCCTACGTTCGACTTGGCATGATCGCCGGCGCGCGCTTCGGCGACTATCAAACCCTCTATCGCTTCGGTCAGCTCGGCTATGACCTGGTCGAAAGACGCGGACTGACGCGTTTCCAGGCCAGGACCCTTTTGCCCTTTGCATATGGTGTGCTGCCCTGGACGAGACATGTCCGGGCCGGCCGCGATCTGCTGCGCCGCGCGTTCGAGGCGGCAAACACGATCGGCGACCTCACTTACGCCGCCTATTGCGGAAATGAATTGACCACGAACCTTCTCATGGCGGGCGATCCGCTCGCCGAGGTGGAACACGAAGCAGAGCATGGTCTCGCGTTCGCCGAGAGGGCGCGGTTCAGGTTTATCATTGACCGCATCGCCACCCAGCTCGGGCTGATCCGGACTCTCCGGGGACTTACACCGACATTTGGCTGCCTTAACGATGCGCAGTTTGATGAGGCTCGGATCGAGCGCCGTTTGGCCGCTAACCCGGATCTGGCGCATGTCGAATTCTTCTATTGGACCCGCAAGCTGCAGGCGCGCTTCTTTGTTGGCGACTATACGGCGGCCATCAAGGCCTCGTTGGGAGCACAACTTCTGTTGTGGACCTCGGACTGGCACCTCGAAAAGGCGGAATATCATTTCTACGTCGCACTGTCGCAAGCCGCCGTCTGCGATTCCGCGGCAACCGGCGAGCGCCAGCAGCACCTGGACGCGGTCGCTGCGCATCACAAGCAGCTCAAGATCTGGGCGGCGAACTGTCCGGAGAATTTCGAGAACCGCGCCGCGCTGGTCGGCGCCGAGATCGCCCGCCTGGAGGGCCGCGAGCTGGATGCCGAGCGCCTCTACGAACAGGCCATCCGCTCGGCCCGCGCCAATGGGTTTGTTCACAACGAAGCACTCGCCAACGAACTGGCGGCGCGCTTCTACGCGGCGCGTGGGTTCGAGAGGATCGCCCATGTCTATCTGCCGGAACGCCCGCTACGGCTACCTCCGCTGGGGCGCCGACGGAAAGGTGCGGCAACTCGATCAGCTGTATCCGCGGCTCCGGGAGGCAGAGCCGGTCTCCAGGCCGACAGGCACGATCGGGGCACCGGTTGAACACCTCGACCTCGCGACCGTGATCAAAGTGTCGCAAGCGGTGTCGGGCGAGATCGTGTTGGAAAGGCTGCTCGACACGCTGATGCACACGGCGATCGAGCAGGCCGGGGCGCAACGGGGGCTGTTGCTTACCCCACGGGGGACGGAGCAGCGGATCGCGGCGGAAGCCACGACCCCTGGCGACACCGTCAAGGTGCTCCTGCGGGACGAGAAGGTGACCGCCGCGCTGCCGGAGTCGATCCTCCATTACGTCATGCGTACGCGGGAGGCCGTGATTCTCGACGACGCCGCGGCGGAGAACCCATTTGCCGCGGACCCCTATCTCCATCAGCACCAGGCGCGTTCCATTCTCTGCCTGCCGTTGATCAACCAGAGCAAGCTCATTGGCGTGCTTTACCTGGAAAACAACCTGGCCCCGCACGTGTTCACGCCGGCCCGGCTCGCCGTGTTGAAGCTGCTCGCCTCGCAGGCCGCGGTCGCGCTGGAGAACACCCGCTTGTACCGCGAAGTCGTGGAACGCGAAGCCAAGATCCGGCGACTGGTCGACGCCAATATCATCGGGATTTTCATCTGGGAATCCGAAGGGCAGATCTTCGAGGCCAACGACGCGTTTCTCCGCATTGTGGGGCAGGATCGCGAAGATCTCGTTGCCGGTCGGCTGCGCTGGACGGACCTGACGCCGGCGGAATGGCGGCAGCGACATGAACAAGTGTGGACTCCTGAGATCAAGATGACCGGGACCGTACAACCCTACGAGAAGGAGTATTTTCGGAAAGACGGCAGCCGTGTGCCCGTGTTGGTCGGCGCGGCGAGTTTCGACGAAAGCGGGAAGCAGGGTGTCTCATTCGTGCTCGACCTGACCGAGCGCAAGCGGGCGGAAGCCGAAGCGCGCGAGAGCGAGGGGCGTTACCGCGCGGTGCAGATGGAACTGGCGCATGCGAACCGCGTCGCGACGATGGGGCAGCTGTCCGCGTCGATCGCCCATGAGGTCAAGCAACCGATTGCCACCACGGCGACCAATGCTGCGGCTGCCTTACGCTGGCTGGGCGCCCAGCCGCCGAACCTGGAGGAGGCCAGGCAGGCGCTCGGTCGTATCGTTGAGACCAGCCATCGAGCGGGCGACGTCGTCGAGCAAATCCGCGCCCTCATCAAGAAGGCGCCACCGCGGAAGGATCGCCTGGACATCAACGAGGCGATCCGCGAGGTGGTTGAGCTCACCCGCGGCGAAGCGGTCAGGACCGGCGTCTCGGTGCAGGCGCACCTTGCGGACGGCTTGCCGCTCATTCACGGCGATCGGGTCCAACTGCAACAAGTGATCCTCAACCTGGTCGTCAACGCGGTTGAAGCAATGAGCGGTGTCGATGCGGGGGCGCGAGAATTGCTGATCAGCACGGGGAAAGTTGAGCCCGATGGGGTACTTGTCGCGGTGCGGGACACGGGTCCCGGACTGGCGCCGGCGACTCTCGACCGTCTCTTTGAGGCCTTCTACACGACCAAGCCCAGTGGCTTGGGGATGGGCCTATCGATCTGCCGCTCGATCATCGAAGCGCATGGGGGACGATTGTGGGCGGAGGCGAACGAACCGCGGGGTGCCGTCTTTCAGTTCTTGACGCCGGCGCAACCATAGCCCGCCAATAGCCCGCCCACGGTCGTTCGGCTCCCGTATGCCAATTTCCGATTACCACTCCGCGGCAGACATCTGAGCAGCTACCGCCACACTTTCAGAAACGTCTGCAGTCGAGTAACGGCGAGGCGGCCAGGAACGACCGCCATGGGCACGAGCTCGCCATTGGTGGCGGACCTGAACGAATGGCCGCTTTCGGGGGTGCCCATCTGGCCTGGGAACGGCAAGGATGGGTCGTGAGCGGCCGCGTCATCCACGGCAGAAGTGGGTGGCTTTGCGACTGTCCGGTGCGACGGACCGCGATCCCGACCCGGCGATCGCGGAGCGGCGCAGCGGGCGATACGGACTGTGACCGCCGGCCAAACAGCCCTCACGGCGCCGTCATGCCGCCGTCCACGAACAGCAGGGCGACGGTAACGTAAGACGCATCGTCGGAGGCCAGGAACAGGATCGCGGCGGCGACCTCCTCGGCCCTGCCGGGGCGCTTCAGCATGCTGCCTTGTGCGGCATTGGCGTTGTATTGCCCGGAAACACGTGCGGGCAGTGCGGCACGCGGTGCCGGCGTCGCGTCTCATCGTCGACGCCAATGAGAGCTGGAATGAGGCCCAGCTTCGCGAGTTCATGCCGGCGCTGGTCGGTTGCAGGGTCGAACTGATAAGACAGCCGCTGCCGGCAGACGTTGATGACGCGCTGGCGCGGTTGGAGCGTGCGATCCTGCTTTGCGCTGACGAATCCTTGCCGGACGCTTGCCGATCTCGACCGGCTCGATGGGAAATACGCGGCCATCACTATCAAGCTCGACAAGGCGAGTGGGCTGACCGAGGCTCTCGCGCTCGCGGAGGAAGCGAAGCGGCGGGGCTTGCGGATCATGGTCGGTGGCGTGATCAGCACGTCGCTTGGGATCGGGCCGGCGCTGCTCGTCGCGCAGGGGGCCGAGATCGTCGATCTCGACGGGCCGTTGCATTTGGCGGCGGATCGCGTTCCGGGGCTGCGCTACGACGGCAGCACGATCCATACGCCCGAGCCGAATTTCTGGGGTGGGCCTGGTTGATGTTGGAGCTTAAACCAATGCCGACCCGAATTACTGGCGGCCTTGGGTGGGGAGCGGACATGGCGGCTGTCGGTAGTCGCGATTTTTCCAGGCCATGCAGGTCGGCCTTTCCGGCGACACCGGAACAGTTCTGAGGCACTGCCTAAAGGGCCGTACTACACTGGCGGTGGCCGCGGTGCTATTGGTGCTGAATGTGGCCTGCACCGGCTGTGCGTCGGGGTGCGAACAGGACGGGCGCTACGCCGTGCCCGGTGCGCCGTGCCCAGTGCGCCGCGGGCAGCGCCGCCGGTCAAAAATCTTGCGCATAACCTATGCTCGATGCCGTCCCCGGCATGCTAGAATACGGACTGTACAGAAGGCGTGGCGACCATGGGCAATCTCGCTAGCATGGCAGACAAGGTTTGGACCGCCGAAGAATTTCTTCGTACCGACCAGCGTGAATTCGGCGATGCATGGCGTTACGAACTCATCGATGGGCGCATTGTCGCCCACGCTGCGCCGACCCCCGCTCACGCCAAGATTGTGGCCGCACTCACCGGAGCGTTGACCGCCCGGATGACCGGCAAAGACGGTTGCTTTCCCGAGTCGGGAAGTGGCGCGGCACCGGAGAACCAGCAACAGGCGAATGCTCGCATTCCCGACGTGATGATTCGATGCCAAGGCTTGCCGCGCGTGCTGTTTGAGGTTTTGTCGCCATCGGAACTCAAGAGGTGGCGCGAACGGGACCGCAAGCGGTTGGATGAACAGGACGTCGCTGGTGTCGAGGAGATCATCGAAATCTACCAGTCCGAACCAGCCATTCACATCTATCGCCGCGGGAGCGGACACTGGATGTTCGAGCCTGTCGACGGCTTGGAAGCAACCCTTGAACTCCGGAGCGTCGCGTTGACCATCCCGCTTGCCGAAATCTACCGCTACATCGACTTTGACCGGGAGCAGGCCGAGCTCTGATTGCGTTGTCGCAGCGGGCGAAGCGGCCTCGGGCTGTCGCCATCGTGCAGCGCCGGGTCTGTGCGCGGCCGTGGTCTTGCAAGAAGCCATGATGTCAGCATAGGGTTGGCTTTGGGTGGGGAGCGCACGCAGGCAGGAGGATCATCTTGCCAGACAGGTGCTGTTGACTCCACCGCGGAAATGCACGCGAGACCTGTTGGAGATCACTCGATCGTCGGGCACCGGTGGTTTCCGCTCCGCTCCCGTGGTAAGCTGGCAGGAGGAGTACCGCTCTGACCGCGCCAGATCAGATGACGCTTGAGGAGTTCCTTGCCTGGGATGCCCCGCGTCCGGGACGCTGGCAATTGATCGACAGGGTGCCGGTGGCGATGGCGCCGGGCGCACGGGCGGCTCCAGGCCGTGATCGCCGGGCTGATTGACAGCCACCTGAACGCCACCGACAGTCCTTGCGTCGCCCTGACCAACCCGGGCATCGTCCCGGCGTTTCAGGCCAGCCGGAACTTTTACATTCCCGATGTCGCTGTCACCTGCTCCGAGAGCGAAACGGACCCCGCGGCGTTGCATCATCCCGCCCTGGCGATCGAGATTCTCTCGCCGTCCAATCACGCGGAAACCTGGCGGAACATCCGGGCGCACATGCTGATCGACAGTGTGCGGGAAATCCTGGTCATCTACACCGCGTCAGTGCGGCTCGATGTGTTGCAGCGCAGCGCCGATGGTTTGTGGCCAGAAGATGTCACGCCGATCACGCACTGGGCTTTCACGCTCACCAGCCTCGGATTGAACGTGCCACTCGGTGTGTTGTACCGCCGCTCGGGCGTGGGTTGATACGAACCGAAGTCCGACCAACCGGCAAGAGCCGCCAGCCTCAATCGAAGTCGACCCCGGAATAAACGTCGTCGAGTGAAAGCTCGATGCCGAATTCTGGCAGGCGAATTGGTCCGGCCGTGTCGGCAGCGTCCCGGTGCCACGCCTGCTCACCAGGTTCGCGCCAGAACGCCCGGAATGATCGACTCTCGGATTCAACGACAACATAGCGGAGTATCGAGGGCACCGATTTGTACTCATCGACCTTCTCCTCGTCCCGTCGCCGATTACCCCGCCCGGGCGAGACGACCTCAAATACAACGATCGGCGCCGGCACGGCGACCGCGTTCCGGTGCGGCCTGGAACACGCGATGAATGCGTCCGGCTCGCGCAGGGCACCGCCGACTGTTTCGATCGCATCCTGCGGCCCATAGGTGTCGCACGGCGCGCCCGCCGGCAAGCTGGGGCGGATCGCATCCCGGATGTTGCGACCGATCCGGTTGTGGCCAACGGTGGCTGGGGCCATCGCGACTGGCCGGAAACCGTCGAACTCGTATCGGCAGCCTTCCGGTTGGGTCTCGGCCCAGGCAAGGAACCGGCTCTGGCTCCATGCCTCCCAATCGATCGGCCGAGCGGCGACCGGCATGACTTTGCGACCCTCTATGGCGGCAAGCGCTTGTAACGAGCAGGGGCATTCGATGCATCTGCGGTCATTATCGCCGCGCGCCGGTAATCTAATGTGCCGAGGGTGAGCCGGCAATCTGCGAGTCGGCAGCCGCGCTGGCAGGGCCGCCTCCTTGGCCCTGCCCGGGCGCTTCAGCATGGTGCCTTGAGCGGCCTTGGCGTTGTCTTGCTCCCCGATCTCGCTGGCCGCCGCGATGCGACGCTGATACAACGGCGTGAGGATCGGGCCAGGGCCGACGGCGCTCACCCAAATGCCCTCCGCTGGCCCCCGCCTGATGTTCCCTACCTCGGCGTCTTTCGCTAACGTGCGGCTGGAGGCCCGCATGCCCAACACCATCGATGTTACCATCCCCGTCGAACCCGAAGCCGCCGCGGCGCTGCAGGACGCTCGCAAGCGCGAGGCGATCGGTCGTATCGTCAGCCGCATCCTGCGCCCACACCCGGGCCAGGACCCCCTGCTCGATGCTATGCAACGACTGTCAGCCGACGCCAAGGCGAAAGGCCTGACTCCGGAAATGCTTGAAGCCGAACTCGCCGCCCACAAGGCCGAGCGCTCCCGCTGATCGTCATGGACGCTTCGGTGTTCGTCAGCGCGGCGATGAACGCCGGCGGCGTTCCGTACCGAGCGTTCGATCTGGCTCGTACCACCGATCGGCTGGCGATGTCACAAGCGGTGTTCGATGAAGTAGATGAAGTTCTGCATCGCCCGACGCTGGCTCGGTTTGTGGATCCCGCGCTTCGCGCCGAACTGCTGGATCAGTTGCTTTCAGGAACCGAGTGGCTCCTACCCGTCGTGCGGGTGGCAGATTGTCGCGACCCGGACGACGACATGTATCTCGAACTTGCGCTGGTAGCTCAGGCTGCCACGATCGTATCAGGCGATCAGGATCTGTTGGTGCTTCATCCGTGGCGCGGAATTCCCATTGTCGGGCCTGCCGACTACCTGGCCGGCTGACCGGCCGGACTGCCGAGCCAGACTGTACAGGTGACGCGCAATCCGGAGGCTCTCTCCAGGGTGTGGTGCTTCTTGCATGACCAGGTCGCCGGCGGCGAGCGACACAGTCTAGAGGTGGCCGAAACCAAACACCCCGAAGAAGACCGCCGGACTGTGACCGCCGGCTGACTATCCATCACATCGCCGTCATACCGCCGTCCACGAACAACAGCGCCCCGGTGACGTAAGACGCATGTCGGAGGCCAAGAACAGGATCGCGGCGGCGACCTCCTCGGCCCTGCCCGGGCGCTTCAGCATGGTGCCTTGTGCGGCCTTGGCGTTGTACTGCCCGGAACACGTGCGGGCGGGGCGGCAAGCGGTGCCGGCGTCGCGTCTCATCGTCGATGCCAATGAGAGCTGGAATTATGCCCAGCTTTGCGCGTTCATGCCGGCGCTGCCGGCCGACGCTGATGACGCGCTGGCGCGGTTGGAGCATGCGATCCCGATCTGCGCCGACGAATCCTGCCGGACGCGTGCCGATCTCGACCGGCTCGACGGGAAATACGCGGCGATCAATATCAAGCTGGACAAGGCGGGCGGGCTGACCGAGGCGCCCGCGCTGGCCGCCGTTGCGAAGCGGCGGGGCTTGCGGATCATGGTCGGCGGCATGATCGGCACGTCGCTTGGGATCGCGCCCGCGCTGCTCGTCGCGCAGGGGGGCCGAGATCGTCGATCTCAACGGGCCGTTGCATTTGGTGTCCGATCGCATTCCGGGGCTGTGGTATAAGGGCAGCACGATCTGTCCGGCCGAGCTGAAGGTCTGGGGCGGGGCGGGTTGATAGTGGAGCATGAACTCATACTGACCTGAGTTGCAGCCGACTGGCCGCCGTAGCTCCTGGATAGGTTGCAAGCGGGCGAGGTGTTCCACCCACTGCTGTCATAGCCTTGCGCTCTGCGCCCATCGAACGGCAGAAAGTGGGTGGGGAGCGGACGCCAAGCGGCAGCCACGCTCCTGGCCAGGATGAGTGGTCAGGCTGTAGTTGCTAAGGAATCCAAGGTCCTGTAAAGTTCTATTTATGTTCGAGGTGAAAAGTGGCGGATGGTAGCGCAATCGAGTGGGCTGACGCGACTTGGAACCCGGTCACGGGCTGCACGAAGATCAGCCGTGGCTGCGACAATTGCTACGCTGAGCGCTTTTCGGAGCGGTTTCGCGGCGTCCCTGACCACCCCTTCTCCTCCGGCTTCGATCTGACGCTCCGGCCGGAGCGAATCGAGCAGCCGCTGAATTGGCGCAGGCCGCGCATGATTTTCGTCAATTCAATGAGTGACCTTTTCCAAAAAGAGGTTCCTCGCCACTTCATAAACAGCGTATTTAGCACCATGGAGCGCGCAGACTGGCACGTGTTTCAGTTACTGACTAAACGCAGTTCGTTGATGCGCAAATATCTACGGGAGCGGTACGGCACAGGACGCGGACCGCGACATATCTGGTGCGGCGTCTCCATCGAGGACGCGCAAGCCAAGTCCCGACTAGCTCATCTCCAGGATGCCCCGGCATCGATGCGGTTCCTGTCACTTGAGCCTCTGTTAGGCCCACTAGGGCAACTCGACCTCACAGGTATCGACTGGGTCATCGTCGGCGGTGAGAGTGGACCGGGCGCACGACGGATGGAGATCGAATGGGCACGGCAGGTGCGTGATCAATGCATTCGCCAGGGCGTTGCCTTCTTTTTTAAGCAATGGGGTGGTACGCGGCCAAAGATTGGCGGCCGGGAGCTGGACGACCGCGAATGGAACGAGTTTCCCGAACACCTCGCGCTAAAACCTGCGGCAGCTGCATAGACAGCCGCCACTTTGTCAGATCCCCGTACAGCGGCGAGCTGGCCTTTAGTCCCGCACACAGCTGCGAAGCTCGGCCTTTTGGGCGCATATCTCGAGCCATGGTTCGCCATTTTGAGCCGCGGTGGCTTTTCCCGCGTGGTTTACATTGACGGGTTCGCAGGGCCGGGACGCTACTCAGGCGGGGAGGACGGTTCGCCGATCGTCGCGCTCAAAACCCTTGCGGCACACGGCCAGAAACTTCAGTCGGCCTTCGAGTTCCATTTCGTCGAGCGCGACAGACGCACCGTTGAAGCGCTTAACGCTAACATAGAGGCATTACGGGGCCGGGGCCTGATCTTATCAGGCACATCGATCACCATACATCCCAAATCCTTCGAGGATGCCTACGATCAAGCTATCGCTCCTCGCCTTGCGCAACTTGCCGGGGCGCCTGCGTTTGCCCTCGTTGACCCTTTCGGGTGGACAGGTATACCAATGCGCATCATGGCCGATCTGATGAAGAGGCAAAGCACCGAGCTGCTGCTCAATTTTATGTTCGAGGAAATCAACCGTTTCCTGGGTCACAAGGATCAGCCAGAGAATTTCGACGCGCTGTTCGGTTGCCCGGATTGGCGCAGAGCAGATGACCGATCCGGTCACGCCCGCAAGAGCTTCTTGCATGACCTCTATCGGGACCAGCTACGCAGCGCAGCCGGCGCGCGGTATGTTCGATCATTTGAAATGCGGAACGATCGGGGAGCAAGCGACTACTTTCTTTTCTTTGCGACGCGAAACCTTCTCGGTTTGCGAAAAATGAAGGAGGCTATGTGGCGCATCGATCCAGCTGGCGGTGTTCGCTTCTCCGACGCCACGAATTTTGACCAGCAGGTTCTGTTCGAGCCGCAACCGGATACGAGTCTGTTGCGGCGCATGATTGAGACGCAATTCTCCAGAACGCGCGCCACTGTTGGCGATGTTGAACTTTTTGTGCTCGCGGATACAGCATTTCATGCGGGACACTACAAGTCTGTGCTGCGGGAGATGGAAGGTGCGGGTCGCCTGATCCCCGTCAATCCGCCTCCGAAGCGACGCAGAGGTACCTATCCAGACGCCGGCCTCGCCCTAGATTTCGCATGACCGCCTTTAGCCCTACAGGCCAAATGCGCGGGGGTAGGGAAGATTGGGCGGGAGAGGGCCGGCACTCGATCGTCGGCCACCGGTGGTTTCCGCTCCGCTCCCGTGGTACGCTGGCAGGATGGGTACCGCTCTGACCGCGCCTGATCAGATGACGCTTGAGGAGTTCCTTGCCTGGGATGCCCCGGGTCCGGGCGCTGGCAATTGATCGATGGGGTGCTGGTGGCGATGGCGCCGGCCGCGCGGGCGCACGGGCGGCTCCAGGCCGTGATCGCCGGGCTGATCGACAGCCACCTGAACGCCACCGACAGCCTTGCGTCGCCCTGACCAACCCGGGCGTCGTCCCGGCGTTTCAGGCCAGCCGGAACTTCTACATTCCCGATGTCGCTGTCACCTGCTCCGAGAGCGACACGGACCCCGCAGCGTTGCATCATCCCGCCCTGGCGATCGAGATTCTCTCGCCGTCCAATCACGCGGAAACCTGGCGGAACATCCGGGCGCACATGCTGATCGACAGTGTGCGGGAAATCCTGGTCATCTACACCGCGTAGGTGCGGGTCGATGTGTTGCTGCGCAGCGCCGATGGTTCGTGGCCAGATGATGTCACGCCGATCACGCACGGGGCTTTCACGCTCACCAGCATCGGATTGAACGTGCCACTCGGTGTGTTGTACCGCCGCTCGGGCGTGGGTTGATCCGAACCGAAGTCCGACCAGCCGGCAAGAGGCGCCAGCCTCAATCGAAGTCGACCCCGGAATAAACGTCGTCGAGTGAAAGCTCGATGCCGAATTCTGGCAGGCGAATCGGTCCGGCCGTGTCGGCAGCGTCCCGGTGCCACGCCTGCTCACCAGGTTCGCGCCAGAACGCCCGGAATGATCGACTCTCGGATTCAACGACAACATAGCGGAGTATCGAGGGCACCGATTCGGTACTCATCGACCTTCTCCTCGTCCCGTCGCCGATTACCCCGGCCTGGCGAGACGACCTCAAATACGATGATCGGCGCCGGCACGGCGACCGCGTTCCGGTGCGGCCTGGAACATGCGATGAACGCGTCCGGCTCTCGCAGGGCGCCCCCAACTGTTTCGATCGCATCCTGCGGCCCATAAGTGTCGCATGGCGCGCCCGCCGGCAAGCTGGGGCCCGAATGTTGCGGCCAATCCGGTTGTGGCCGACGGTGGCTGGGGCCATCGCGACTGGCCGGAAACCGTCGAACTCGTATCGGCCGCCTTCCGGTTGGGTCTCTGCCCAGGCAAGGAACCGGCTCTGGCTCCATGCCTCCCAATCGATCTGTCGAGCGGCGACCGGCATGACTTTGCGACCCTCTATGGCGGCAAGCGCTTGTAATGAGCAGGGGCATTCGATGCATCTGCGGTCATCATCGCCGCGGGCCGGTAGCCTAATGTGCCGAGGGTGAGCGGGCAATCTGCGCGTCGGCAAGCCTCACATCGCTGTCATGCCGCCGTCCACGAACAGCAGCGCGTCGGTGACGTAAGACGCATCGTCGGAGGTCAGGAACGGGATCGCGCCGGCGACCGCTTTTCCGCCCGCCCATGCGCGCGCGAACCCTGACGCACCGACCGCGGCGGCGAGCAATCCGAGTGTGACCGGCTCGGGGAGGGGAGTCCCGATCTGACGGCGATACGCGACGTCACCGCACATTGTTCAGGGGTTCGGCGCGGCTGCGCCGGCGCGTTTCGCCTCGTAACGATAGGCCCGGCGTATGCCAGCCGCCTCGATCTCGCCAGGCGTTAGCGGAAAACTGTCCGTATCGAGGCGCTGCTCGCCCCTCAGCGCACTGGCGGCCGCGTCCAGCCTGTTTCGAGGCGAGACAGGCTGCAGCACGCCCGATCGGAAACTGTCGCCGGCCATGCTGGAGCGCACATGTTCCGTCATCGTAACGCGCAACAGCGTCACCGGATCAAGCTTGCTGTCGATGGGCGAGGCGAGGCGACGTGCCAGTGCCATTTCGTCCGGTTCAAAGGCGAGCCAGAGACGCGTGCGATCTTCGTCGATCGGCTCCACACGTTCGATAAAGCGGCCGACATTCTTGCCGTTCCAGATCAGCGTCGTGACCAACTGACCCGGATCGCTCACGCCGGCCTGGGCCGTCACGCCGGCGGCGCGCATGAACCAGGGGATGCCGATCGCGGGCAAATCATCCAGAACCTCATCGGACGACGTGCCAAACCGCAGCAGATCGAACACGGCGCCTTGCGTCGCCGGGCCGTCCTGCTTCGGTGCGGCCGCGTGCGGGCCATCCTGCTTCGGTGCGGCCGCGCGCGGGCCGACCGATATGAGTGCCGCGAGCGTGATGGCCGCGAGTCCCAGCATGGTGGCGGCGAATTTCGTTCTGCTGAACGGCGCCACCGAGAAGTCGAAAAGCGACATCATGGCCGGAGGGGCCTGTCGTTGATGCTGAAACGCCCCCCGCCGCCCAATCGGCCCCGCTGCGAGGCGCAGATCTCGGCGGTCATTTTCGCACCCGGTTCCAGCGCCGGAGGAGAATTGACGCGGCTGGTCTGGAACGAACGGCCTGCCAGAATCGCGTTGATGGCCTCCGCGAAGAACGGGCGCACCGGCGGACTGAGCGCTGGACGGAACATCACGGGGTAAGGCGGCCCGCTCGACGGCCTGCTGTCCGACACGGAGACCGCTGTTTCAGAATCCGCGATGGCGAGCGAGACCCGCGTCGCCTCTGCGCCGTCGGCGGTGAGTGTCGCGGTCAACCGGAGTTGCTCGACCGTATCGCTCATGATCGACCATGTCACGGTCTGGTCGATAACGCCACCGACATGAGCGTGCACCAGGATGCCGCACTGGAGCGCGCGCAGAAACGGGGCGATGTTGCCGTGGGTCAGCCGAAGCCAGACCTCGTGCACCGGTAATGGATAAGACGGCATCAGATCGGTCGCGCGAAGATCCGTCGGGGGTGCTTCGCCTCTTCGCGTGATCATGAAACCGCCATGAGACAAGGATCGCCGGGAAAGTCCGCCCTGGCTCCCCATCGCCATTTCGGAATCGCTCAGCAGCCGCATGCCTCGCGTGGTGTCGCCGCCCCGGGTTTTATTGGTGGTGAGGAACGCGACGAGGCTGTCGCACGCATCGGTCGGCGCGTTCTGGCCGTGCGGACCTCGCGCAAACCCGGTATCGCAGCCCTGGACCTTGTCCCGCAGCGAGGCCAGGAGCTCGGGACGCCAGAGCACCTGCCCCAGCGGGCCCAATCCGCCCTGGATGTCGCCATGATGAATCACCATGGCGGTCACGAACGTCGCCAACATGGCAAGCGCGACGTCCCAGCGCAGGCCAAGGATGAGGCGGTCGCCGCCGGCCTGACGAAACGCCTTCAGGACACTCGCCCGCGGCGCGGCGCCGACCGCGGCGGCCCGCTCCAGAGCGTCCCTGTTCCATGACTCTCCGGCCGCGCGGCCAAAGCCGCCCGAACGAAAGCCCGTCCTGGCGCGCGTGTCCCGTTGGGGTCGCGCGTCCAGCGCCATCTGGCCGGTCGTCGCCACGATAGCCTGAACGCGGTCCATGATGGACGGGTGGGTGGCCAGCCGGCCTTTCGTCGTGCCCTCGAACATCATGGCGTCCTGCTCGAATTTCAGGCCAGGAAGCGCGCCATTGCCCTCGATGCGCCGCAATGCCGATACGAAAGCGGAAGGGTGCTGCGTCAGGCGAACCGCTTCAGCGTCGGCGATGAATTCACGTGCCGACGAAATCAGCAGGCGCGACGCGAAGCCCAAACCCAGGCACAGTTGCGAAAGCAGCGCGAAACCAAGATAGACCAGGAACAGGCCAGGCAGGACCAGCAAAGGAATGAGATTCCGATAGCGCCGCGGCTTCCAGCCGCTGGATCCGTCGATGAGCGCGTTGATGCGTACAAACACGTTGGCGGCCGCGATCAGGCGCGTGTCGCCATTACGCAGGTGCACCAGCTCATGCGCGATCACCGATGACAACTCGTCGTCGTCAAGGCCATCGACGATACCACGGGTGAATACGACCACAGATGCTTTGCGGCTCACGCCGCAGGCGAACGCGTTCATGGCCGGGCTGTCGATGACGCCGACATAAGGCGTGGGGACGCCCGCCGCGATCGCCAGCGGTTCGACCAGCGCGCACAACCGGGGTTCGTCGTCATTATCAACGAAGCTGAATGCGGTTTCCCGGCGGACAATCTTCAGATGCCACCACATCTGCATGACGAACAGCGCCGCGGCGGCGAGCGTGACAATGGGCACGTACCGAACGGCATAGCCGGCCCAATGTATCGAGGGCGCGTGCGTCGGGTCGGCATAAAGCAGCGGCACGAACAAGGTGATCGCCGCGAGCGGCTGCATCAACAGAATGAAGCTCAACAGCAGGGCGATCGAGCGGGTGTTGTTGTATTCGACCCAGCCAAACAGTCCGTTCACGCGCATGGATGGTTTGCCGTTGGCGCGAGGAAATTCAGAAACGGATCGCGGCCGGCTCGTCGAGCACGATGCGCTCGCTGCCCAGGTCGGTACGGACGACGTTCCGCTAGGCGGCGGCGGGCGGCCACGAGGCGACCGGGAAATCGCGCCAGCGTGGCGTTGTACTCGCCAATCGCGAGATTGTAGAATCTGCGGGACGCCGTGATGCGCTCTTCCGTCGCGACCAGTTCCTGGCGAAGTTCGCGGAAGTGCGGCGAGGCGGCCAGGTCCGGATATTTCTCGGCGAGCGACAGGACCGCGCCGACCCTGCGTCCAAACGTCGCCTCGACCTGCTGGCGGGCTTCCGGCACTATCGCCAGACTGGCCTTGCGCGCCTCGACCACCTCGCCAAGGATGCGCGCTTCGTGCGCGGCGAAACCCCTGACACATTCCGTCAGGCCAGGGATCAGATCGTATCGGCGCTTCAAATGAACGTCGATGTCGGCGAAAGCTGTCTCGCACCGCGCGTTGAGGGAGGCAAGGCGGTTGCCGGCCGTGAGGATGACCCAGCCGGCGAGGACCATCGCAGCCACCAATGAAAGCCCGAGCAATAACATGAGGGACATGGATCACACTCCGGCGCGGTCATGCGATGCGTGTTCGTCATCAACGGATAGTTTGTCGTCGGCCTGACCGGTTTCTAACCTCGATGGCACTGTCAACAGCGTTACACTTCGGGCGGCGCGAATTTCGATCGGTGGACCGCCTGTCCGACCGTGCGGCCGAAAGCATGGGTCGGTTGTTCCAGTGCACCGAGGCTGTGTTCCGGTCTGAATGGCGGGACGCTGAACGGGGCCGCGCGGCGGCTGACCATGACTGGCGGCGCGCAGCGAAACCGGACTGAAACTGAACCGAGTCTAACCTGACCGCCAGGCTATCCAGCTGAAGGAAACCACAGCACATGGCCGAGGCAATTCATAAGCGGCTCGCCCGCCTGTTTTCATCGACGGTCCAGGATGCCGTCGATCGCATGGAAGTCGCGGGGAGCGAGCGCGTCATGCGTGAGACGATCCGCGAGATCGATCGCGCCAACGATCTGGCGCGGGCCGACCATGAGGAGGCCGTGTCCCGCCGTCTTCTGGCGGCCCGGCAGCAGAAAATGTTGCGGGAAAGGGCGGCGGAACTTCAGGACAGAGCGCGCTTCGCACTCGGCGCCGACCGCGCCGACCTGGCCGAGGCGGCGCTGACCAGGCAGTTGGAGTGCGAGGAAGAAGCGGGGAAACTCGAGGCGGTGCAGACCGCCGCCCAGGAGGAAGCGACCCGTCTGGCCGAAAATGTGGCCGCGCTCGCGGCACGGAAGGCGGAGATGGAGCAGGCCCTGGCGGATTTCCTCGGCGCGCGGCGGGACGCCAGGTCGGGTGGCGACGGTCCGACACGGGTCCGGCACGATATCGAGCAACGCGTCCACAACGCCGAAGAAGCTTTTCGGCGCGCCTTGCTGGGCGCCGGCGGTGTCGGCCTGGCTCGCGGTGATGTCGAAACGACCAATCGCGTCGCCGAGATCGACGTGATGCGCAGGCGCGCGGCGATCACGGGCCGCCTCGCCGCCCTCCGGGACGAACTGACGAGCGCCTGAGATGATCAGCAAGCCGGCCGGCGACTTGTACCGGCACAACGAGGATCGTACAGTCAAAGCCGCCCGCTGGTTTGGCGGCGCCGCGTCCACGTCCCTCTCGGGCTTCAGTTCCGGAGTGAACAGGGGCCGCGCGATGATCGGCACCATTTATTGCGGCATGCTCGCTCTCGTGTCAGGTTGCGCCGCGCTGGCCGCTGGTTTGACTGGCAATAGTCCCATGGCCGTCCTCGTGCTGGGTTGCAGCCTGTTGTTTGGCTGGGTCACGCTACGGAATGCACGCGTTGCGTTCGGGGGCGCGCGGTCGAACCTCTCACGGTCCTGGTCGACGCCGGACGGAGCCAGTTCGGGCAGCCGGCAGGAATCATGGGCGAGCCACGATAATCTCGCGCGCGACGTCGGGATCGGGGCGCCCGGCGGCGGATCGGTGATTTGTTACAGTCGCGCGAAATTGCTCCTCAACACGGTAGCGCTGTTTCCTCTGTTCATGCTGGTGGCCTTCGCGTTCAATGCTCATTCCCATTGGCATATTCAGATCAACGTGCTCATTCTGGTGGTCTTGGCACTTGCGCTGTTGGGCGGCATCAGGCCGATGCTCATGGGCATGAAAAGCGATCTGACCGCGCTTGCGTGGGACGAGCGTCAGATCTTGGTGCGGACGCTGACCACGTCGCGGCTGGTGCCCTGGGAAGCAGTGGAAGCCATCCTGATCAGTCAGCGCGTTGTGCGTTTGATGGGCATCATACCCATTCGCAGGACGGCGACCGGATTGGCGATCCGACTGCGCTATAAGGGTTCGAGCCGTAGGATGGTTATTCCCGGCTTCGTTTTGTCCGTTCGTCCCGCCGAGGCCGCGGCAATGCTTCAGGACGCGGCGCTGCGCCGCGCACGGTACCGCGCCCCGCCGGCAATGCCCATGCCGGCAACGCCCATGCATGACGCCGGAGGAGGCGATCGCCCGCATTTCGGACAACAAATCACGGCGCGATCAGACCTCAGGACGAGCGTGCCGAACGCGACCGCCTCCCTCGCCGCGGTGGCAAGAACGCGAGGATTCGGGGACCATGATCGCGTCGCGGCCGCACCGCGTGGCTTTGGTACGAAGGGTGTGTGACAGAGGCGGAGTGGGCCTGAAATTCCTCACATCGCCGTCATCCCCCCGTCCACGAACAGCAGCGCCCCGGTGACATAGGACGCATCGTCGGAGGCCAGGAACAGGATCGCGGCGGCGACCTCCTCGGCACGGCCGGGGCGCTTCAGCATGGTGCCTTGCGCAGCCTTGGCGTTGTATTGCTCCACGCTCTCGCCGGCCGCGGCAATGCGGCGCGCATGGAACGGGGTAAAAATCGGGCCAGGCCCGACGGCGTTCACTCGAATGCCCTCCGCCGAGTGATCAGCCGCCAGCCCCCGTGTCAAGCCCGCGACCGCGGCCTTGGTGGTGTCGTATTGCAAATTGCCGCCGCCCGCGACGACGGACCGCACCGACGCGACGTTGACTATTGCGCCGCCCCCGCCCCGCCGCATCAGCGGCACCGCCGCCTTGGTGCAGAACACGTATCCCATCAGGTTGACGCTGAGGATCTCGTTCCAGCTCGCCGCGCTCGCCTCGTCCACCTTCTCATATTTGCGGATGCCGGCATTGTTCACCAGGATGTCGAGGCGCCCGAACTTCTGCTCGGCACCGTTGACGAAGCCCAGGCATGCGGCCTCGGTACCAACGTCAGCCTGCGTGAAGGCGACCTTGGCGCCGGCGGCCTCGAGTTCGGCCGCCACTCGCTGGCCGCGCTCGCCGTCCCGATCGCAGAATGCCACCCTCGCGCCCTCGGCGACGAAACGCCTGACCGTCGCCTCGCCAATCCCCGATGCCCCGCCCGTCACCGCTGCGACCTTGCCGTCGAGCCTTCCCATGTTCGCCCACCTTTCATTGCATCGCGAAACGCGCGTCCACGATCCCGTCGTATCCATCCGGCGGGCATCGCCCTGTTGGCCCGGCCCGGGTGTGCGACCTTAACACGCTGCGCAAGCTTCAGGCGTCCGCCTTCGGGACCTTTCGCTGGGCTGACTCGGTCCGACCTGGGTCGGAACCGGCCGGCCGGCGCCGGTTCCTGCCCCACCGGGTGGGAAAGCCAGATCAGGCGTGCTGCGGCCCGCGAAGGCGCGCAGCCCCTCTTATAACATTTATTGTTATTTTTGTTGACAAGACGCTCCCTCCTGGCGTAAAACATCGCCGACATGCGCCCCTGGCACACCGCTCCGGCCGAAGCCCATTCCCCCGATGCAGATCGGGCCGGCCCAGACGCGCCCGCATATTTGCCGGACTGGCTCGTCCATCTCCTCGCCCTGCTCATCCATTTCCTGCAGCAACGCCGCCTCGCCGCCGGCCACCGCGGCTCTCCCGCTCTAACGTCATGGGTCCACGACCGGCCGGACCTGCCGCCCGGCTCGGCGCAGGCACTCGCCGCGTCGGTCCGCGGCACGTTCGGTCGCGCCATCGAATGGATGTGCCGCCGCTGCGGCATCGGTCCGCGCCATCCGGACTGGCCGGAGCTCTCCCGTGCCATCGTCGCGTTTGGCGGCAGCGTGCAAGGCTTCCGCGCCGGCCTGCCGCCGTGCGGCCTTCAGTGGTGGGAGAACCCCGCGATCGTGCCCGGCATGATCGGCATGGCCGCAGTGACTCCAGCTGCCGATGCGATGGCAGCATCGCTTTCGCGAAACAATGATTTCGCCGTGCCGCCGCCGGCCCTGAACGTCGCGCCTGACGAACCCGAGCCTGCCGTGGCCCCTGCGCCTCGGCGGCCGGCCGTTGCGCCTGTCGCCACCGGTCCTCCGAACGGACCGCCTGCTTGCTGCCACCATCACTCCTGTTGCGCCTACCCGACCGGGGCCAGAGCATGGCCGGCCCCGCCGTTCTGATTCGTGCTGCCTCCGTCCCAAACCAAAGCGCATGCAGTGCCGCGGCGCTACAACGGCAAAATCCTGCGCAGGATGAAAGGGCACCTTCTCCCGTCCGCCCGCTGCGGCATGGGGCGCCGAAGGAAGGCTTCACGCAGATCAGCGGCAGATGACGCGGACCTACGCCGGTCGCCTGAGTGCGCTGCCGCAGCACGACCGCTCATGCCAGATCCATGGCATGGGCCGCGATCGTGCAGCAGCCCATTTGCGCCTGCCCCGACCCAAGATCCGGGGTCCGTCCGCAGCCTGCCTGCGGATTCCGAGGGCTTTGACCCGCGGGTGCATCTGCTCCTCATCTGCGTCCCAATTCTTGCTTTGCCGCCAACCGCCCCGCAGGTTCGGCATGCGCGCCCGAGTGTCACGCACAAGCCGTCTCGCAGCGAACGAAACGAGACGATCGCGAGACAGGCATCCGCTCCGTCTCAATCTTCGGGGAAGAATCTCACCAAATTCCTAACGAGACGACCGTGAGACTTGCATTCCGGCCCCCCCGCGCCGAGCACCCTGCCGCGCCCCTTCGGCCGGCCGACGTACGAATTGCCGCGCTGGAACTCCATGCACCAGAACGGCGCGCCGTTCCTCGCCGCCCAGCCCGGCCGCTGCGCAGCGCAGCAAAAATCCGCGACCAGGACCCCATACACCATAAGGACGCGCCTCGACCTCACGCGCCCGGACGTCGGACAAATCGGTCTCGCCAGAAAAAGAGCCCAGAAAAAGAGCAGAGACCTCCATGAGACTCTGTCGCAACACGCGCCAGGCACGCCGCCATTCGGCGCCGCGTGACCAAGGCCTGGGAAGGAGAATTTGTCCGGCGTATCCCAACTATGCCACGCTCGGCGCCGGAGGAATGCCCATGATCTGCGACGTCCATGCCCACTACATCCCGCTGGAATTCTCCCTGTTCATGCGCGACCGCTTCCCGCCCCGCGTCGGGGTGCCGGACAAGACCGGTATCGCCCGCCATCCGGTGTCGGATTCCCCGGACGACATCCAGGGCCGGTTCGCGCTGATGGACGCGGCCGGCGTCGAACGCCAGATTCTGTCGCCACACCGCCAGCCCTACCTGCCCGACGAAGCCGAGGGCGTCGCCGCCATCCACTTGCTCAACGACGGATACGCCGAGCTGGCGGCGCGCTACCCGGACCGCATCGCCTCTTACGTCATGCTGCCGCTGCCGCACATCGACGCCTCACTGCGCGAGTTGGAGCGGGGGCTGGACCAGCTCGGCTGCGTCGGGGTCAACATGAACATCTCCTGCCTCGGCCGGTCGATCGCGGAACCCGACTTCGAGCCCATCTACGCCGAACTCGACCGCCGCGGCGCCATCCTGTTCGTGCATCCCTCGGTGACCGGCGTGTGCTCGCCGGTGATCAACGACTGGGGATTCCGCGCCTCGATCGGCAATTCGGTGGAGGACGCGATGTTCGTGGCACACATAATCGCGCGGCAGATTCCCCACCGCTACCCACGCATCCGCTTCATCGTGCCGCATCTGGGGGGCCCGATCCCGATGCTGCTGAACCGGCTGGACAAGCAGGGCGTGCGCGACCTGGGTGCGCTGGCCGAACTTCCCAGCGTCACCGCCCGGCGCTTTTGGTACGATACGGTGTGCTATGGGTCGAAGGCCGCGCTGACCTGCGCGTGCGAGGCGTTCGGCGCGGACAGACTGGTGACGGGCAGCGACTATCCGGTGTTGCAGGAGTACGAATCCTACCGCGACACTTTCGCGTTCATCGCACGGATCGGCCTGGCGCCCGAGATCGCCGACCAGATCCTGCACCACAACGCGCAGGTACTGTTCGGCTTCCCGCATTAGCGCTCGGACGCAGTGCAGCTGGACACGCCGCCGCCCGGGCCAATCGTCCAGCCGGCGGACAATTCCGCCGATCCGACGCCGTCAATTGAGGGCTTGCAGGCTCTCCGCGTCGGCCAGGTCCTGCCCGCGCTGCTTGACCAGCCGCTCATAGCTGGCCTGGTTCTTGGTGCAGATCAGGCTGTACGGCCGCCCGTGCTGGTCCGTCTTCCTGTCCACATCGCAGTTTGCCGTCATGATCGCGCTCTCGACGTGGTTGCGGTCGGCGGCGACGGCGCGGAAGACCCACACCCGCTGGGCGGGATCGGCGAGGAACCGGCTGAGCTCGGTGCAATGCTTGCAGCCGCAGCCGACCGCGCCGGGGCGCCGCCAATCGGCTGGCGGTGCCAGGGGCAGTGCGATTCGGGTGCCCAGATGCGCAAGGCACGCTGCCCGCAGCCGCGCTACCACCGGCTGCCCGGCGACTCCGGTGCCGCGCAGCCGGTCGCGCGCTGCCGGCACCAGGATCGAGTCCGGATCATAGCACTTCGGATGCGCCAGGATGTGGGTCAGGGCCCGGTCCGCCAGCCCTTGATCGATTGCCCCCAGCGCGATCAGCAGATCGCTGACAAAGCCTGCGTCGACGGTATCGCCACGCCAGGTCCAATCCCGCGGCGTGGCGTTACCCGGCAGCGCCGCCACCAGCGTCGCCGCGGTCTCGGACAGGTCCGCCGGCCGCACCGATGGCAACGCCGCCGAGACCTTGGAGAGCAAATCGGCACAGGCGGCAAACCGCTTGGGAGCGTTGCCGGTGATGACGCGCTCCAGCAGATCCGCGGCGGCACCAGGCGGAAACAGCCGCAGCGCCACGACGATTGCCGGGTTGTCGCGGCGGAACAACGCGGCGCCCGCCGCAGTCACCCGGCTGAGGAACGCCACGATGCTATCGGTATCCCCCAGCCGGGTCAGCGCAGCGAGCATGCCGGCCGCTGGACTGTCGGCGTCCTGGGGGACAGGGCCGCCACCATCGCCGGGCCAATCGTCCATCATGTGGCCGGCGAGCGCATGGGCTTCCTGCCAGGCCGGCGCCCCGGGAACCGCCCCGGCGGCAACCCAGCGGTCCGCCAGGTCGCGCAAATGCGGCACTGTCACTCCCACCCCCGCCTGGGTCAGCACCGCCAGGCTGCGGTCGGCTGGCCAGAGCACCAGGGCGGCGCGCCGGTACTGCCGCTCGAACGAGACGCCGGCATTGCCGCTGGCTTCCTCGAAATGCAGCTCATCCGGCTCGAGGGCGTGGAACGGGTCGGGCGGCGACAGCTCATTCTCTTCGACCGGTATCTCGCCCCAGGACACCGGCGTGCCGTCGTAGGCGCGCCAGTCCGACAGGCCGATGAAGCTATCGAAGACTTCGCTGACTTCGTATTCGTCGTCGTCGTCTTCATCATCGCGATCCCACCGGCGACGGCGGCGACTGTAATTGTCCGCGTATTCGGCGGAGCCGGAACTCCTGCAGTGTCACCAGGGCCAGGTGCAACGCACAGTCCGCTCGCTTTGCCGCCCCGGCCAGCACCCCTGCCGCCGCCGCATCGGCGCCCTTCAACACCGAAAAGCCGAGTTCGGGCGCGGTGTACGCATGCTCCAGCGGATAGACCAGCTTCTCCGGCGCAGTCGCGTCCCCCTCTTCCGAGTCCGCGTCTTCCGAGTCCCCGTCTTCCGGGTCCCCGTCTTCCGAGTCCTCGGTGTCCTCCGCATTTCCGACGTGCCCGGCGCCCATCGCGGCACGCCAATCGCGCAGCAGCGCCGCGACCTGGTCTTGCTCGGCGCCGTAATCGGGCGGCTGCGGCGCGTGGCCCTTGCCACGGCGGATCAGGTTGTAGACCAGGGTCAGGCGGCACCCTTCGGTCACCGGCAACACCTCGTGCAGGCAGTCGGCGTAGAACGCAGCGAAGGCTGCTTCGGCGGGGTCCTCGGTGCGCAGCTGGAGCCGCACCGAACGGTCCTTGTGCCGCACCACCAGCTCACCGCCGGTGCAGCATGACGGCAGCACGACCACCAGGGTGGCAAACATGCCGGGCGTCTTCTCCGTGTCGCGATGGCTGACGAAGAAGCTGCCCTGGTCGTAGATCAGCAGCTTGTAGAACTCGGCCTCGATCGGGTCGCTGACGCCAAGGCCCTCGGCGACCAGGCCGATTATCGTGGCCAGGGTGCGCGGCCAATGGCGGCCGCCGATGCGCACGCGGTCGGGCGCAATCTGCCAGGTGTTCCGGACGGACGTATCGACGATGGTGTCCGGCCCGCGGCCATAGGGTGCACGTTCCGCCGCGGCGACAAGCTGGGCGGCCTGGGAAGGCAGCAACGGCAGAGCGATCGGGCCGACCCCGTCGACCGACAGTCCGGGCGGCAGCAACTCGGTGGTGCCGGACGTGACGAAGTCCCCGGGGCGGCGAGCCTGGCTCAGGAGTTCAGCGAGCTCGGTGGCGATGGAGGACATGCGGCTGCGACTCCGCGGTGTGGGGGGAGTTTCGCATAGGACGTCGAAGCACTCGGGGGCAACCGCGCAATAGACGGATCGAGCGTTTCGTGGTGCGTCTCGCGGTTGAGCGAAGTTGCGTCGTCGCGGCAGGATCGATCGCGGTCCGGCGCACTTACGTTTGCATAGACAATCATTTGGCATGTGCCATGGTTCCCGCAGTGGCTGGTTTCGATTGGGATGCGGGGAATTGCGCGAAATGCGCCGAACACGGTGTGCCACTGGCAGATATCGAGGCGCTGCCGCGTGGCAATCCCCACGTGGCGCCCGACGTAAGGCACTCGCGGTTGGACGATCGGCTCATCGCCGTTGATTGGAACGCGACGGGTCGAGCCATGTTCGTCGCCATTGCCGTCCGAACCAGGATGGGGCGCCGGCTCATCCACCCCATCATGGCCCGATCCCATGCATGCGAAGGAGATCAAGGCTTATAAAGCGCGAGATCCCGAGACCCAAGAGTGACGCGGCAGCCGAGCCGTTCCTCGCCCGGCATCTGTCGGACCTGGACTTTTCGCAGTTCCGTCCGACACGGTTCGAGTTTGAAAAAGAAAACGGCGCAACTCAACATGCGGCTGCCGGCCAGCCTGCTGGATGCAACGTTTGCGGCCGCCACGCGCTTCCGGGCGATTGAGCGCCGCAACAGATCCGCGTGCGGCCCCTACTTCTCCCCCTCGGTCAGCCCCGCGACGAACCAGCGCTGCATCACAACCACCACCACGACCGGGGGCAGCAGGGCCAGGACCGCGGTCGCCATCACCGCGGACCAGTCGGTCTGCGTCTCCACCCCGATCATCTTCACAATGCCAATCACGATGGTGTCCAGGTTCGGATTGGTCGCGACCAGCAGCGGCCACAGGTATTGGTTCCAGCCATACACGAACAGAATAACGAACAGGGCGGCGATGTTGGCGGCGGAGACCGGCAGGACGATGTCGCGCAGGAAGCGCAGCGGACCGGCGCCGTCCATCCGCGCGGCCTCCACCAGCTCATCCGGGATCGCCACGAATATCTGGCGGAACAGCAGCGTGGCGGTGGCGGAGGCGATCAGGGGAATCCAAAGGCCGTTGAAGCGGTTGATCAGGCCGAAATCCGCCATCACGGTGTAGGTGGGGATGATGCGCACCTCCACCGGCAGCATCAGGGTGACGAAGATCAGCCAGAACGCGGTCTGCCGGAATGGGAAGCGGAAGAACACCACCGCATAGGCCGACAACACGGAGATCACGATCTTCCCCACCGCGATCGCCACCGCCATGCCGAGCGAGATCAGCAGCATGTGCCACACCGGCTGCGAGCCCATGGTGCCCTGGGTCAGCACGCGCCCGTAGGTCGCGAGACCAGACAGATTCGGCAGCAGTGACAGCTCGCCGCGGGCGATGGCGTTGCTGTCCTGCGTCGATCCGGCCAGGACCAGCCAGACCGGCAGGGCGAACAACACCACCCCCAGGCCGAGGATGGCGTGCGCGAGGTAGTCGGGGCGGTTCCGCATCGGCAGCCTCCTGCGCGACGCTAGTCCCCGCGTCGCGCGCTATTGCTTGGCGGGTTGGGCGGCGGGGGCCGTGGCGGATGCGGGAGGTGCGGCAGCAGGGGCCGCCGGAGCCGCACCTGCCGGAGTTGCACCTGCCGGAGCCGCCCCTGCCCCTGGGGTCTGCGGGGCCACGGGAACGCCGCCGCCGGCGCCGGTCCCGGTCGGCGACGTCGCCGCGGGCGTAGCCTTTGCCGCGGGCTCAGGCGCGGGCAACGGCTCGGGATGCTGCGACAGCGTGTGCAGATAGTCGATCACATCGGCCCGCTGCTGGTCGTTCTTGATGCCGGTAAAGGTCATGCGGGTGCCCGGCGCGTACACCTGCGGGTCGTCCAGCCAGTGGTTCAGCGAGTCGTAGGTCCAGGGCTGGCCTTTGAACTTCTCCAGTGCGGGCGAGTAGCCGAAGCCCGCCTCATGGTCGTGCGGCGCGCCGACGATGCCGTACAGATTGGGGCCGATAATCGGCTTGCCGCCCTCATTGAACGAATGGCAGGCAGTGCAGACGGTATGCACGAACTTATCGCCGGCGCCCACGTCGGCCTTGGCCAGCAGCGGAGCGATTGCCGGCAGCACCGCGGGCTTCGGCGGGCCGCCGGTGCTGGCTTCCGCGGGCACGCCCTTGATGTCCAGCACCGATTTCTCCAGCGGCGTCGGCGACACCAGGTTGTCGGCGACCAGGCCGGTGAGAAAGAACACGATGCCGGCGACCAGGACCGCGGCAATCGACTTGTTGACTTCCATGCTATCCATGCGGCCTGGATTCCCCCTCGATCGGCAACGCAACGCATAGGGACCCGCCGGCCCGCCGTTGCACGGGACCGTTTGCGTCCATAAGCTGGCCGCACCATAGGGAAACGACCCTGCCCCTTCAACCCGCCTGCCCCTTCAACCCGCCTGCCCCTTCAACCCGCCCGCCCCTTCAACCCGCCCTGGCTGGATCTGCGCTGCGTGAACCCGATCGTCGTCATTCCCTCCCGCATGGCGTCCACCCGCCTGCCGGGCAAGCCTCTGGCCGACATCCATGGCAAGCCGATGATCGTGCATGTGCTGGATCGAGGGCGGGAGGCGGATATCGGTCCGGTGGCGGTGGCCTGCGGTGATGCGGAAATCGCCGAGGCCGTGCGCGCCGGCGGCGGCACTGCGGTGATGACCGATCCCACTCTGCCGCGCGGTTCGGACCGGGTGCATGCCGCGCTGGCCGTGCTCGACCCGCAAGGCCGCCACGACGTGGTGGTGAACCTGCAAGGCGACCTGCCGAACATCCCGCCGGTCTATCTGCGCACGGTGCTGACGCCGCTGGCCGACCCGGGCTTCGACATCGCCACGCTGGTGGCACCGATCGAGTCGGAAGAGGAGGCGAACCTGCCATCCGTCGTGAAAGTGGCCTGCGCGTTCGACCGCGGCCGGGCGGTATCGCCGGCGCTGTATTTCTCGCGCGTGCCGATCCCGTCCGGCGATGGGCCGCGCTGGCACCATATCGGCATCTACGCCTTCCGCCGCGCGGCCCTGGCGCATTTCGTCGCGCTGCCGGAGGCGCCGCTGGAGCGGCGGGAAAGCCTGGAGCAATTGCGCGCGCTGGAGGCCGGCATGCGCATCGCCTGTGCTCGCGTCGAGTCCGCGCCGTTCGGCGTGGACACGCCGGCGGACCTGGAACGGGTGCGGCGCTTGCTCGGCCCGCCGGGGTCTGACCGAGCGGGGCAAGCGTGATGGGGACGATCGCCTTCCAGGGCCAGCCCGGCGCCTATTCCGACCTGGCCTGCCGCACCGCCTATCCCGACATGACCACGCTGCCCTGCGAGTTGTTCGAGACCGCAATGGAAGCGGTGCGCGACGGCACTGCCGCGCTGGGAATGCTACCCTGTGAGAACAGTTTGGCCGGGCGCGTGCCGGACATCCATCACCTGCTGCCCGGCTCCGGACTGTTCGTCATCGGCGAGCATTTCCAGCGAGTGGAGCACTGCCTGCTGGCGTTGCCCGGCGCGACTCTGGACGACCTGCGGCGGGCGCATTCGCATACCGTGGCGCTGGGGCAGGTGCGGCACAGCCTGCGCTCGCTGGGCCTGAAGCCGGTGGTGCAGGCGGATACGGCGGGCGCGGCGCAACTCGTGGCGGAGTGGGGGCGGAAGGAGGAAGCGGCGATCGCTTCGTCATTGGCCGCCCAGATCTACGGATTGCAGATCCTGCGCACGAACATCGAGGACGCGGAGCATAACACCACCCGCTTCTACGTGATGGCGCGGCAGCCGGTGGCGCGCGATCCGTCAGAGCAAAATTTGATGACGACGTTCGTGTTCCGGGTGAGGAACGTGCCGGCGGCACTGTACAAGGCGCTGGGCGGGTTCGCCACCAACGGCGTGAACATGACCAAGCTGGAGAGCTACATGATCTCCGGCCAGTTTGTCGCCACGCAGTTCCTGTGCGATGCGGAAGGCCACCCGGAGCAAGCGGCGCTGCGGCGGGCGTTGGAGGAGCTGACGTTCTTCTCCTCCGAAGTGCGGGTGCTGGGGGTGTATCCTGCGGCGCCGTTCCGGCTGGCGCAGGGGGCAGGGGAGTAACGCCGAGGGGCAGGTTCCGGCCACCTGGGACGCAGGTCCAAATCTCAGCAGTTCGCCCAGGCACCATTGCGACCGAGCGGACCTCTACAGGGACTCTGTCCTCGCATTTTCCGGGATCGCATGTTGAAAAGCTGCGAGACGGAGCGTAGCGTGGCGCGCCGCTGGGCGGATCGGCGACCCATCCGGCAAATATCCGATGAATCAACAGGGGGGGTCTCATGCCTGAAGCATTCGTTGTTACACCGGAAGCCACGCCTGCTCCGTTGAATGTTGTCGGCGAGCAGATCACGGTTCTGGCGTCCGGCGCGCAAACCGGCAGTTATGAGATTTTTCGCCAGGCCGGTCCGGAAGGCAGCGGTCCACCGCCGCACTTCCATCCCTGGGACGAATCCTTCTATGTGGTGAAGGGCGATATTGCGTTCGGCGTCGCCGACAAGGATATGGTCGCAGTACCTGGCACACTGGTGCATCTGCCGGCCGGAACAGTGCACTGGTTCCGCTTCGGCAAGGGCGGTGGTGAGATGATCTCCATGACGTCACGCGAGGCGGCATCGCACTTTTTCACCGATGTGGACCGCGCGATCTCGCCAGAGCAACCGGATATCCCCAAACTCGTCGAGGTCGCCAGGCAACATCAACTGACGGTCGCGGCTCCGGCGGGTTGACCGCCTGGATCAGTAGCCTCCGCCGCGCAGTCCTTCGCCGGAACGCCGCCGCCAACAACTCCTCCAGCCCCGGATCGCGCGGCGTGCGGGGATGGATGACCGTGCCCGGGCAGATCTCCGCCGCCTGCACCAACTGCCGGTAGATGCCCGCCGTCACCTGCACCCTCAGCCCCTCGGGATCGGGGGCATTCAGGCTGCACGTAACTCTACCGCTTTATCGCGGCGATCAGCACGTACCAATGGTTGAGGTACGGCTGCCCATTCACATCGACCAAATTGAAGGCCATTCGTTGGTCGGCGGTCAAACCGGCCAGGATGCGATGAATCTCCGCGGCGTTCGCCGTGGAAACGCCATCGGTCAGGGCCGATACGGGCCGGTGCAGCGTGTAGGTTTCGACGGTCTCCATAGCCAGCCCGGCGGCTGTCAGCATTTGCCGCCACTCCGACGGGCGATATTCCCGCACGTGCGATTCGTCGTGGTACCAATCAAGCTGGTTCATCCAGCGATCCACGAAATCGTCCTCGGGCACGCTGCGGTCGTCGATGACCAGGCGGCCGCCCGGCCGCAGCACGCGCCTGATCTCACTCAACGCGAGGGCGATGTCGGAAAAATGATGCGCGGCGCGCCGGCAGGTGACCAGATCGAAACTGGCGTCCTCGAACGGCAGGTGATGCACGTCGGCCGGACGGAAAACGACGTTCCCGATGCCACGTTCGGCGCGCAGCCGTTCCGCTTCGGACAGCATCTCCGGGGTCAGGTCGATGCCGATGACGCTCGCCACATGCGGCGCCAGAGCGAACGCCGTGTGTCCCGTTCCGGTTGCGATATCCAACGCCGTCCACTGCGGCTGCGGCGCCGCAAGGCCGACGACCCTCGCCAGAACGGACGGATCCGTATGCACCGTGCTGGTGGTGTAGAACGCCGCCCGTTCCGCGAAAATGCGCTTGGCTGTTGCTTCGACCGTCATGGGATTGTTGCCTCCGTCCGTTCCACACGCACTCGGCTGAAAGTGAAATCAGTCTGGGGATATCAACGGCAGTGTCGGAAAGTAGGTACGATAGCGCGCCGCATCGCGCGTCAACAAGCGATACCCGGCAATCGCAGCATGAGCGCCGATAAAAAACTGGCGGCGGGGACAATCCGTACGACCTCGCCGTCAAATTCGAAGTCGACCTCGGTCTGAGAGAGCAGACCCGCCTGCTCGCGGATTTCCGCGGGGATCGTGACCTGGCCTTTCGAAGTGGTGCGCATGGCTTGTTCCTTACTCTTACCGGTACGAGTAAGACCCGGCGCGGCCAACAGGCAGGACGGGCGTGCCGGGATATTGCTCATGGAGCACGGCGGCGCCCGGACAAGCCACGGCGGGTGGGCGACACTTATCCTGCGTGCAGGATGCGGTGGTACCCGCGCGCGTAGTAGATCAGCCCCTCGTGCACGGTACCGACTTCCACCGCCTCCACCGAGCAGATGAACACGTCGTGCGTACCGACTTCGACGATCTGCGAAATGCGGCAGTCGAACGCCACCAGAGCTCCGTCCAGCACGGGCGCACCGGTCGTCATCGTGTGCCACGTCGCGCCTTCGAACCGCGCCGCCATGGTGTGGTCGGTCAGGCCCGCGAAGACCGGCGACAGCTCCTCATGCGCGCCGGCCAGCGTATTCACGCACAGCACCGCGTTCTGTTTCATTGCCGGATAGGAATCGTTGGTGCGGTTGGCGCAGACCAGCAGCGTCGGCGGCGAGTTGGTAACGCTGCACACCGCCGAGGCGGTGAAGCCTGCACGGCCGCCCGGGCCGTCCGTGGTGATCACATTAACCGCCGCGCCGAGGCGGGCCATTGCCTCGCGATAGGCCTGCTTCTCCACCGGCATTGTCCGCTCCATCCCAGATCAGCTACGCGGCAGTATGACGCGGAGGCGGCGCGCCGTGTAGGGCGGCAAAGCCTTGCCCCGGACGTGGTCCGGGGGAAGCGCATTCCGCCGTTGGGCAAGATGGCGGAACGCGCTGCGCTTTCGCGCCCTACAGTTACCCGCCAGCCTGTTACCCGCGAGCCCATTACCCGCCGGCCCGTTATCCTCCAGCCTTCCCGAACACCAGGTCCGGCAGCCACAGCGTCATCGCCGGCCAGTAGGTGATCAGCCCCAGCACGATCAGCAGCAGGATCAGGAACGGCAGAATACCGCGGATCACCTCGCCGATCGGCGCGTCGGAAATCGTGGAGAGCACGTACAAGTTCAAACCCACCGGAGGATGCACCAGCCCCACTTCCATGTTGTGGGTGAAGATGATGCCGAAATGGACCGGGTCGACCCCGAGCGGCATCAGCACCGGCGCCAGGATCGGCATCACCAGCAGCAGCGTGCTGACGACTTCGAGGAAGCAGCCGATGATCAGCAGCATGATGTTCATCGCCAGCAGGAACTGCCAGGTCGCCAGCCCCTGATGCGCGGTGAACGTCACCAGCCGGCCGGGGATGCCGGACCCGGTCATCCAATGGCCGAACACGAGCGCCGTGGCGATGATCAGCATGATGACGGCGGCGCTGGACAACGCCTCGGCGATCACGTCCAGCGTACGCGTCCAGGGGAAGCCTCGGTAGAACACCAGGCTGACGAACAGTGCCGTCACCGCGGCGATGGCGGCGGATTCGGTCACCGTCATGAAGCCGCCGTAGATGCCGGTCAGCACCACGAACGGAACCAGCAGCGCCGGCAGTCCGTGCAGCGTCATGCTGATCCTGCGGCTCAACGGCATGGGAGGCTCGCGCGGGAAATTCTTGCGATGCGCGTAGTACAGCACCCACAGGAAGAATGCGCTGGCTTGCAACAGTCCGGGCAGGATGCCGGCCAGGAACAGACGCGGCACCGATTGCTCGGTGACGATGCCGTAGAGGATCAATGCCAGTGACGGCGGGATCACCACCCCGATTGTCCCCGACGCGCCCAGCACGCCCAGCGCGAAGGATCGCGGATAGCCGCGCGCGATCATTTCCGGCAGCAGGATGGTGCCCATGGCCAGTGCGGTCGCCACCGACGATCCGGATATCGCCGCGAACAACGCGCAGGACACCACGGCGACCAGCCCGAGCGAGCCCTTGATCCCGCCCAGCCAGGCGGAGGACAGATCGACCAGCGCCTGCGCCACGCCGCCCCGCCGCATGAATGCCGCGGCCATGACGAACAAGGGCAGCGACATCAGCGTGGTGGAGTTGAGCTGGTCGATCATGTTCTGCGCCAGACCGATGATCGGCTGGCCGGACAACAGATACAGGACCGAGGCGCACGCCCCCAGCACCAGGAAGATCGGCATGCCGGCCGACAGCAGGCCGAAGAACAACACCAGGAAGCCGATGGTCCACATGCGGGGCGCTGCTTATTCGGTGAACGGCACGGCTGGTTCGGGCAGCGCGTCGTGGACCGCGATGTGCTGACCCACCGACATCTTCCGCGGGTCGAAGAAGAAAGCGTAGCGCACCAGACGGATGATGTAGCGCGCCAGCATCAGCGCCCCGCCGGTCGGCAGGGCCATGTAGTAGATCCAGATCGGGAACTGCAGGTCGGTGGAGCTGCGCTGGTCCAGCAACAGCGCCGTCGCGACCACCTGCCAGCCGTACCACACCATGCCTGACGTGAAGGCGATCGCCACCAGGCAGTTGAACATTTCCACCCAGCGCTGCACGCCTGGTTTCAGCAGGCGCAGCACCAGGTCGGGCCGCACATGGCCGTCGCGGTGCACCAGTTCGCTGGCGGCCAGCATCACGGCCCACACCGCGACATAGACGATGACTTCTTCCGCCCAGGTGATCGCGTCGGCCGGGTCCAGGTAGCGGCCCGCCACCTGGATCACTGCGATCGCCAATGCGAAGGCACCGAGCAAGCCGATCAGCAGGCGCTCGATCCGGTCCCAGACGGCGATGATCCGGGCGAGCCAGTCACCCGGCTGCGCGGTGTCAGGCTCCGACATCCGCCATGACCAGCTTCACCAGCTCGGGCGAAATATGGGCATCGGCGACGGCCTTGTTTTGCTCCTTCACCATCTTGGCGTGTACCGCGTCGAGTTCGGCCTGCGGCACATCGACGAAGGTGACGCCATGCGTCTGAAGTTCCTCGCGGCCGTGCTGCTGCGCCTTGGCGGTGTTTTCGCGCCAGGCCGGCAGGTTCTCCGACCAGAGCTGCATGAGCGTGTGTTGCAGCTCGGGGCCGAGCTTGGTCCAGAACTGCTGGTTTGCCATCGGCACGTAGAGCCCCATGCCCTGCTTGTCCTGCAGCGAATGCTTCATGCCGGAGTCATACAGCTTGGAGCTGTTGGTGCTTTCGTTGCTGCTGATCAGCCCGTCGAACGTGCCCTGCGACATGGCCAGCGGCACGTCCGGCCACGCAGTCACGTTCGGAATGCCGCCGAAATAGCGGATACGCCAGGAGTTCAGCACGCCGCCGGGGCTGCGCAGCTTCATGTCCTTCAGGTCGGCCAGCGAACCGAGTGGCTTCGTCGTGGAGAACCAGTTGTTGAAGCCGAGATCGAACCAGCCGCCCAGCACGTCGACATGCAGCTTCTTGTTGATCTCGTTGTTGACGAATTTTCCGCCGCTGCCGTCGGTGACCTTGTGCACCACGTCGATCGGACGGCCGTAGAAGGCCGGCAACTGCGAGAAGTCGGCGTCCGGCACGAAGCCGGTGATGGTCCAGGTGCCGGGGCAGGCCATCTCCACCTGGCCCTGCACCAGGGCCTTCACCACCTGGAGGTCCGGGAACAGTGATCCGCTCTCGAACAGTTTGGTCTGGACCTGGCCGTTGGAGGCGGCCTCGACCTTGGAGAGGTAGTCGCGGAACGCAACGTTGCGCGGGTGCGAGGGGGCGGTGTCCAGCGAGACCCGCAGCTCGATCGGAGCGGCGGCTTCGGCGCGGCGGATGAAGGGGGTGGCGAGGGCGACAGCGGCCGAGGCCCCGAAGGCCCGGCGCGTGATCATGGTGGGCATGGACGTTGCATCCCGGACGTTGCAGTTGCGACGATGGGTAATGCACTCCACCGATCTTGCGCGTCAAGCTGGGGATGCGGGTGGGAAGAAGGATTTGCGCCAGGCCCCACTCCACGCGCCGCAGGCCCCACTCAACCCGCCTCAGGCCCTACTCAACCCGCCTCACGCACCCACCTCGGCCATCACCAGCTTCACCAGTTCCGGCGAGATATGCGCATCGCTGATAGCCTTTGCCTGCTGCCCCAGCATCTTCGCATGCACCGCATCGAGATCCGCCTGCGGCACGTCGGTGAACGCCACGCCGTGCTTTGCCAGTTCGTCACGCGCGTTCTGCTGCGACTTCGCAGTGTTGGCGCGCCACGCCGGCAGGTTCTCCGCCCACAGCTTTCAGCATCGTCTCCTGTAGCTTCGGGCCGATCTTGCCCCAGAAGGCCTGGCTCACCATCGGCACATACAGCGCCATCGCCTGCCGGTCCTGCAGCGAGTGGCGCAGGCCGGAATCGTACAACTTGGAGCTGTTGCAGCTTTCGTTGGAGCTGATCAGCCCATCGAAAGTGCCCTGCGACATCGCCAGCGGCACGTCCGGCCATGCGGTGACATTAGGGATCGCGCCGAAATAGTGGATGCGCCACGAGATCAGCACCCCGCCCGGGCTGCGCAGCTTCATGCCGTTCAGGTCGGCCAGCGTGTTGATCGGCTTCCTGGTCGAGAACCAGTTGAAGAAGCCGAGATCGAACCAGCCGCCGAGCGTCTCGACGTGCAGCTTGTCGGTGATCTTGGAACTGACCAGCTTGCCCGCCTCGCCGTCGGTCGCCTTGTGCACGACCTCGACCGGCCGGCCATACAGTGCCGGCAGCTCAGAGAAATCCGCGTCGGGCACGAAGCCGGTGAGCGTCCAGCTTCCGGGGCAGGCCATTTCCACCTGGCCCTGCACCAATGCCTTGACCACTTGCAGGTCGGGAAACAGTGCGCCGCTTTCGAAGAGCTTGGTGGTGATCTGGCCGTCGGAGGCGGCCTCGATCTTGGACAGGTAGTCGCGGTAGGCGACGTTGCGCGGGTGCGACGGGGCGGTGTCCAGCGAGCACCGCAGCTCGATCGGTGCGGCGGCATCGGCGCGCCGGATGAAAGGCGCGGCGAGGGCAGCGGCCGCCGCGGCCCCGAAAGCCCGACGGGTGATGGTACTTGGCATGGGCAGCCTCTCAGACGTTTGTGTTTTGGAACCATATATCCGGCGCGCCGGATGACATCCGGCATCCCGGGCGGCTTGGGGCATGGGCCCCATTGGACGGCACGGGCCAGGGCGCGTGCTGCCCCGGCGGGAGGGCAATACGCAGATTTCCCATGGCGGCGAATTGACCTGGATCAACCAATGCGCAGTCTGATTTTGTTAATCTGCGTCCCGGCCCGTGGACCCGATCGAATGAAGCGCATCCTGCCCTTGCTGATTGCCGTCGCAGTGTTGGGTGGCGGCGGCTGGTTGCTGGCGCAACGCCTGGCCGCCACGCCCGACCCGCGCACGCTGTACGGCAACGTGGACATCCGCCAGGTGGACCTCTCGTTTCAGGTGACCGGCAAGGTCGTCGCCATGCTGAAGCGCGAAGGCGATCGAGTGAGCCAGGGCGAAGATGTCGCCGAGGTGGACGCTACCAACTATCACAATGCCGCCGACCTCGCCGAGGCTCGGCGCGACGCCGCCAAGGCGCAGCTCGACGAATTGCTGGCGGGCACGCGGCCCGAGGATATCGACCAGGCCCGCGCCAACCTCGCGGCCGCGCAGGCGTCGCTGGTGGATGCCCGGGTGAGCTTCCTGCGCCAGCACGATCTGGCGGCGCGCAACGTCTCCTCGCAGCAGCAGCTCGACGACGCGCGGATGGCGATGGATTCTGCGGTGGCGAAGCTTGCTCAGACCCAGGCCGCGCTGGCCGAGGCGATCAACGGTCCACGCCCGCAGGATATCGAGGCCGGCCGCGCCAACCTGCGCGCGGCGGAGGCCACGCTGGCGCTGTCCCGCACCCAGCTCGCGCACACACGGCTGACCGCGCCGGGCGATGGCATCATCATGACGCGGGTGATCGAGCCGGGCACCGTCGTGCTGCCGGGCGCCGCGGTCTATTCGGTGGCGATCCAGGGTGAGGTCTGGGTGCGCGCCTTCGCGCCGGAGCCACTGCTGCCGCGGCTGGTACCGGGGGCGTTGGTGACCGTGACAACGGATGGCGGGCACAGCTATCGCGGGCGCATCGGCTACCTCTCGCCCGCGGCGGAGTTTACCCCGAAGACGGTGGAGACTCCGGAGCTGCGCACGCAGCTCGTGTATCGTTTGCGCGTGCGGGTGGAAGATCCCGACGACGGCCTGCGCCAGGGCATGCCGGTCACGCTGCATTTGGCGGAGGGGAAGTGATCCGCCGCCCCCTGTCATGGCCGGGCCTGACCGGCCTGACCCGGCCATCCGCACACGATCGATCGGGAGCCTGTGTCAGAACATCGATCGGATCGCCTCGGGTGGCTGGCCCGGTCGAGCACCATAGGCGGCAGGATAAGGCCGAGGGGCAGGAACAAAGAACTCCTCTCCGCTTGTGGGACGGGCCGGGCGAGGGCGCGAAACGAGAGGGTTCTTGTGGTTCGACCCCTCCCTCCAGCCCCCTGCCACAAGGGGAGGCGGAGTATTCTTCTCCGGCGCCGCCTTATGCTGACGGCTATACGGTCAAGCCCGGCCATGACGGTCAGCGTTTGTCCAGCCATGACGGCCATCGATCGGCCGGCCCTGACGGGGATCGATCACGATGACTGTCGTGTCCCTCGTCAACCTCCGCTATGCCTATCCGGGCTCTATCGCGGCGGATGGCATCGATGCCGGCATCCAGCCCGGCATGATCACCGGCCTGGTCGGCCCCGACGGTGCCGGCAAGACCACACTGCTGCGGCTGATCGCCGGCCTGCTGCGCCCGACCTCTGGCAGCGTGCACGTGCTCGGCCACGACATGGCGACGTCCGCCGCCCTGGTGCATCCCGCGATCGGCTACATGCCGCAGGGTTTCGGCCTCTACGAGGACCTCAGCGTCGCCGAGAACCTCGATTTGTTTGCCGACCTGCACGCCATGGCCGCGGATCTGCGCGCGGCGCGGATCGCCCGGCTGCTGCGCTTCACCGGCCTGGCTCCTTTCACTGCCCGTCTGGCGGGCAAGCTGTCCGGCGGCATGAAGCAGAAGCTTGGCCTGGCCTGCGCCCTGCTCTCGCGTCCCCGCCTGCTGCTGCTGGATGAGCCATCGGTCGGCGTCGATCCGGCGTCGCGCCGCGAGCTGTGGGCAATCGTCAACGCCATGCTGGAGGAGGGCCGTGCCGACGGCATGGCCGTGGTCTGGGCCACCGCCTACCTCGACGAGGCCGCGCGCTGCGGCCGGGTGCTGCTGCTGCACCAGGGCCGGCTGCTGGCCGACTCGCCGCCCGACGCGTTCCTCGCACCGTTGCAAGGCCGCGTGTTCCGCCTGGAGGTCCCTGGCTCGGGCCGCCGCGCCGTGGCTCGCCGCGCTGCCCGGCATCCGGCGGTACTGGATGCGCTGGTGGCCGGGGACACGCTGCGGGTGGTGCTGCGCGCCGGCGTTGAAATACCGGCGCCCGAGGCGCTGGGTGGCACGGCACTGGAGCCGCTGCCGCCAAGATTCGAGGATGGGTTCATCGACCGGCTGGAGGGAGGGGAGCGTAATGGTAAGAGCCGAACACCCCCTCCCCTTGAGGGACAGGGTTGGGGGGAGCGGTGCGTACCAGCGCTGTCCCCGGCTGTACGCACCCCTTCCACCGGCCCTCTCCCTCGAGCGGAGGGGGTGTTCTTTACTTCTGCCGCTTCTGCCTCCTCCCATATTCCCTCGTCCCCTCCATCCCCCGCCATCGAGGTCCACGACCTGGTTCGCCGGTTCGGCAGCTTCGTCGCAGTGGACCACGTCAGCTTCGCCGTCGCGCGCGGAGAAATCTTCGGCTTGCTCGGCCCCAACGGCGCCGGCAAGTCGACCACCTTCCGCATGCTGTGCGGCCTGCTGACCCCGTCGGGCGGCAGCGCGCGTGTCGCCGGTCTTGATCTGCTGCGCGCGTCCGCCGCGGCCCGCGCGCGCGTCGGCTACATGGCGCAGCGCTTCTCGCTCTATGCCGAGCTGTCGGTGCGCGAGAACCTGCGCTTCTTCGCCCGCGTCTATGGCCTCGACCGCGCCGCGCAGGCCCGCGCCATCGACTCTGCCCTACAGCGCTTCGACCTGCGCCTCTACGCGAACACCGTCGCCCGCGACCTGCCGCTGGGCCTGAAGCAGCGGCTGGCGCTCGCCGCCGCGCTGCTGCATGCCCCGGAAGTTCTCTTCCTGGACGAACCGACCTCCGGCGTCGATCCGCTCACCCGCCGCGAGTTCTGGAACCGCATCGGCACGCTGGCGGACGCGGGCGTGACCATCATGGTCACCAGTCACTTCATGGACGAGGCGGAATATTGCGACCGCCTGGGCATCGTCAGCCAGGGCCGGCTCGCCGCCGTCGGCACCCCCGGCGAACTGCGCTCCAGCGTGCGCTCACCGACGTTGCCACAGCCCACTTTGGAAGACGCCTTCATCGCCCTGGTCGATCAGGATGCCGCACGGAGCGAGGCCGCATGACCCCCGCCGCCATGCGCCTGCGCGGCCTGCTGCGCAAGGAAATGAAGCACGTGGTGCGCGATCCGTCCGCCATGCTGATCGCGTTCCTGATGCCGCTGGTCCTGCTGCTGGTGCTCGGCTTCGGCATTTCCTTCGACGCCAACCATATGCCCGTCGCGCTGGTGGCCGATGCGCCGGAACAAGAGGTGCGCGGCCTGATCCAGGCGATGGACGCATCGCCCTACCTGTCGGTGCAGCGCGCCACCAGCATGCACGACGCCGAGACCGCGCTCGCCGCCGGCCGGGTGCGCGGCATCGTCGTGGTGCGGCAGGATTTCATGCAGCACCTGACGCGCTCCGCCGCATGGCCGGCCATCGCCGGACTGGACGTGAACGCCACCGATCCCAATACGGCGCGCATCCTGGAAGGCTACGTCACCGGTGCCTTGCAGGTGTGGCTGTCCGGGGAGCAGCAGGAAAGACGGCTGCGAGCGACCGGCGGCATCGATCTGCAAATCCGCGACTGGTTCAACCCGGAGCTGCGCTCGGCCGATGCCATCGTGCCGGGCGTCATCGCCATGGTGATGACCATGGCGGGCACGCTGCTGACCGCCGGCGGCGTCTCCCGCGAATGGGAGCACGGCACGATGGAGATCATTGCTCGCGTCCCCCGCGCATATGGGCGAGATGATCCTCGCGCGCCTGGGCTGCAACTTCGTCCTGGGCATCGGCAGCATGCTGGTCTCGCTGTTGTTGGCGACCTTCCTGTTCGGCGTGCCCTTCCGCGGCAGCCTGTTCCCGTTGGGCGTCGCGGTCTCCCTGTTCCTGGTCTATGCGCTGGGCTGGGGGCTGTTCATTTCGACGCTGTCGCGCAACCAGTTCGTCGCCTCGCAGATGGCGTTTCTGACCACGATGATGCCGGCGTTCATGCTGTCCGGGATGGTATTCGACATCGCCGCGATGCCGCACTGGCTGCAGGTGATCACCTATGCCGTGCCGGCGCGCTACCTGGTCTCCATCCTGCAAACGCTGTTTCTGGCGGGCAACGTCTGGCCCGTGCTGTTGCCCAACATGGCGGCGCTGGCCGCGGCGGCAACGCTGGCGGTGACCGGCACCGTGCTGGTGACACGACGGAGGCTGGATTGAAAACCAAATTTCTATTCCCTCCCCCCTCGAGGGGGAGGGCCAGGGTGGGGGGTTGCTGCCACCGCGCCTCCTGTCTCGTGTCCCCCCAGCCCAACCCTCCCCCACAAGGGGGGAGGGAGTTCTTTCTACTCTGATGCTCCGCCGCATCCTCGCCTTGATTCTGAAGGAGCTTGCGGCGCTCTGGAAGGATCCAAAGACCCGCCGCGTCATCCTGATCCCGCCGATCGTGCAGGTCGGTACTGTTCGCCTACGCCGCCAGCTACGACGTAACCCACGTCGCGCTCGGCATCTGGAACGAGGACGCCGGCGCCCAATCCGCCGAGCTGGTGCGCCGCTTTGCAGCCTCCCCCGCCTTCCACGTCGCCGCCGCCCCGCAATCGCCGGCGCAGGCGCGGCAGGAACTCGACGACACGCAGGTCGCCGCCGTGCTGCATCTGCCACAGAACTTCTCCGCCGACGTGCTGGCCGGACGCACCGCGGCAGCGCAGTTGCTGGTGGACGCCCGCCGTTCCAACACCGCCCTGCTGCTGCAGGGCTACGCCGCCGACATCGTCGCCGGATACGACGCCGACCTGCACCCGACCCACACGCCGCTGGTGCTGCTGACCCGCGACTGGTTCAACCCCACGCTGGAGAGCAAGTGGTTCATCCTTCCCGGCCTGGTCTGCGTGCTCTCGATGATCATGTCGCTGCTGATCAGCGCCCTCGCTTTGTCCCGCGAGCGCGAGCTCGGCACGCTGGAGCAATTGCTCGTCACCCCTTTGCGCCCGCTGGAGATCCTGCTCGGCAAGGCGCTGCCCGGCATCATCGTCGGCATGCTCGACGCCAACATCGTCATCGTCGCTGCGTTGCTGTGGTTCCGCGTGCCGTTCCGCGGCGACCTCGTGCTGCTGCAAGCGGTGCTGATATTGTTCACCCTCACCGGCACCGCGATCGGACTGGCGATCTCGAGCATCGCGCGCACCCAGCAGCAAGGCATGCTGGGCGTGTTCGTGATCGCATCGCCGATGATCGTGCTGTCCGGCTACGCCGCGCCGGTGGAGAACATGCCCCCGGCCGTCGAGTTCATCAGCCGCGCCGATCCCGTGCGCTATATGCTGGTCGCGGCGCGCGGTCTGTTCTTGCAGGACATGCCGCTTTCCGTGGTGTTGCAACAGGCCTGGCCGATGGCGATCATCGCGTTGGTCATGCTGGCGGTGGCCGGCGTGATGGTGCGACGCGCGGTCGCATGACAGCGGCGGACGACGGTCGTCGGGGTCATTCGTTTCGGCGTACCGCCGCCCATCCAACGCGTGGCCGGTGCCGCGGGCGGCTGGCATCCTTATCGCACAGGAGGCAGAGGCGCAGAGATCGCTGAGAAGATCACATCGCTGAGAAGATCACTATGACTCGTCGCGCATGAGCCGCATGGCCGCCTGACTTCAGTAAAGCAGATCTTCTCAGCGACAACAAAGAAGCCTTCTCAGCGATCTCTACGCCTGCGCTTCCTCTGCGACAAGCATGCCAGCCACCCGCAGCACCGGCCTGCGTTTGTAGCCGCGGCTACAACAGGCAGATCCCGCTGTCCCGGCCGGAGAGAGCAATTGTTTTGGCATGCCAAGGGGGGAAAGGGGGCATGGCAAGGGGGGCATGACAGCCGGGGCATGCCAGCCGGGGCGTCCCAGCCGGCACCTGGCGTGCGTATCAGGCGCATGTTGCGCCGCGGCAGCAACTCCCGCACCATTCGGCGTCCTTCAACTCGGAGCCCCGCATGTCCGCCGCCCTGCAACTGACCCGCCCGCAGATGACCGACGCCGAATGGCAAGCCCGCTGCGATCTCGCCGCGCTCTATCACATCGTCAACTATTTTGGCTGGACCGACACCATCAACACCCACATGTCCGCCCGCATTCCCGGCGAGCCGGAGCATTTCCTGATCAATCGCTACGGCGAGATGTTCGACGAGGTCACCGCGTCCTCGCTGATCAAGATGGACATGGACGGCAACGTGCTGGGCGTCTCGGGCAAATTCAACAATGCCGGCTTCACCATTCATAGCGGCGTTTACAAGGCCCGCCCCGACGCCAGCTGCGTGCTGCACACGCACACCCGCGCCGGTGCCGGCATTTCCCTGCTGGACCGCGGCCTGCGCCCGATCAGCCAGGACGCGCTGCAGGTGCTGGACGACGTCGCGTATCACCCGTACGGCGTGCCCGCCAGCGTGGAGGAATGCGAGGCGCTCGGCCGCACCTGCGCCCATGGAAGCTGCGTGGTGCTGCTGAACCACGGCCTGCTGACCTTCGGCCCGACGATCCACGGCGCACTGATGCGCCTCTATATGCTGGAACGCGCCTGCGAACTGGAACTGATCGCCCGCACCATGGACGCGCCGCCGGTGATGGTGGAACCCGACGTCGTGCAGAAGGCGGCCGAGCGGATGCAGAAGATCCGCAACACCGACAACTATGGCCTGATGGAATGGCAAGGCCTGGTGCGAACGGTGGAGCGCAAGGGCGCCGACTACCGCCGCTGAGCCGCGGCACGTCATTCCACGATAGGAGGCCGACATGGACAGCGCTACCGCCCGGATGCTGGCCGACTATCGCGGCTGGGCCGACCGCCTGACCTTCGAGGCGGTCGCTTCCCTGCCCCCCGGCGAGGCCACCAAAGACCGCACCACCCTGTTCAAGACCATCATCGGTACGCTGAACCACAACTATCTTATCGACCTGATCTGGCAGGCGCATATCGAGGGCCGCGACCACGGCTTCCAGGCGCGCAACGTCCTGCTGCACCCTGATCTGGCCGATCTTTGGACGGCGCAGCAGGCGATGAACCGCTGGTGGATCGACTGGAGCGCGGCGCAATCGCCGGTGACACTGGCCGAGCCTGTGTCGTTCCGCTTCATCGGCGGCGAGCCCAGCGTGATGACGCGCGGCGAGATCCTGCTGCACGTGGTCAATCACGGCTCCTATCATCGTGGCTGGGTCGCCGAAATGTTCTTCGCCGTCCCCGCGACGAATCCTGCCACCGACCTGCCAGTGTATCTGCGCGAGATCGGGCAGCGATAGTACTCACGATCGTTGAGGCACGATACATGGCCCAGCCAGCGCACACCCCACGCCGCGCGGACATGAAGCACAATCAATCATTTTCGGCTTGAAAAAGCCCAATTCCACGCGAAAACAGACCCGTCCGCCACCATGAGACAGGAGAGGATGGTGAACCCACGCCGAGATCACTGGGCATCGAGCAACTGGGCATCGAGCAAGGTGCCTGAAGTCACCGTATTTTTCTGGATCATCAAAATTGCGGCGACGACGCTGGGTGAGACGGGTGGCGACACGATCAGCATGACCCTGAATTGGGGGTACCTGGCTGGCTGCGGGGTGTTCATCGTCCCGCTGGCGGTGCTGATCATTATCCAGACAAAAGCCGAAAGGTTCCATTCATTCCTGTATTGGGCGACCATCGTTGCAGCGACCTTGTTCGGCACAACCGCTGCTGATTTTTTCGATCGCTCTCTGGGGATCGGCTACACCGGGGGCTCGCTCGCGATTTTTGCATGTCTCATGGCGACCCTGGGGCTGTGGTACTGGACCATGGGCACCGTCGCTGTGGAGACGATCAATAATCCAAGGACGGAGACCTTCTACTGGATTGCCATCACCTTCTCACAAACTCTGGGTACCGCGTTCGGTGACTGGACATCCAATGTTGCCGGCTTCGGTTTTGCGGGTGGTGCGATCTTCTTTGTCATCCTCCTCGCCGTCCTCGCGATGCTCTGTTACGCGACGAACATCTCTCGTGTGTTTCTGTTCTGGACGGCCTTCATCCTGACCCGACCGCTCGGAGCCACCTTCGGCGATCTGCTCGACAAGCCTCTGCATTCCGGTGGCCTTGACATGAGTCGCCCGGAGATTTCCGCCGCCATAGCGGCTTTCATGGTGGCCTGTCTGCTGGTATTGCCACAGCGTGCCGGGCGTCATCCTGGTGGATGACCGCCATGGTCAAGAACGTGCGGCTCACCAGCCGCAACCCGTGACAGGGGACCGGCGAGGAGGTTTCCCTTAAGCAAATGCCAACGATCGCACGCCTGCGAATGGCGCCGGCCAAATGCCAATGCCACCGAGATTGCCGAGCGCGCCTCCGCAACATCGACAACATGAGGCACTACAAAACATGAGGCACTACAGGGTTCGCGAGTAATACTGGTTCGATAGCGGGTGTCACTCAACTGGCAGGCGCGTGCCGGTCCAGCGTGCCCAGACGCAACGTCCACCGTGCGATTTGTTTCTGCCGCAGCAGGCCGTTGGCGATCCATGGGTCCGCCGCCAGGCGAGCACCAACCTCTTCCACGCTGTCGGCACGGACGATCAGCAGGACGTCCGGCGTGTCTTCCAGCGGCCCGACCAATAGCAGAAATCCCTCGTCATGCAGGCCATCCATGAACACGGCATGCGCCTGCCAATCGGTTTGTTCCTCCATCCGCCGTGCATGATCCCAGTTCGGGCCGCGGGTACGAGTGACAGCGAACAATTGCGGCATCGCGCGACCTCCGAAATGGCTGCATCAGCGTGGCCGCAGGAACGTCGTCAAACGTGCGATCTCGGAGTCGAGCGCGCCGCGGAAGTCGTACCCTTTCGGCGCCGCGCCGACGAACCCGGACGCGACCTGCACCGTCCCATCGACAACCGAAGCGTTCGCCCAACCGATGACATGCTCGCCCCAGAGCAGTGGCAGCGCGTAGTAGCCGAGTTGGCGTTCCGCGGCCGGTGTATAGGCTTCGAATCTGTATTCCCAATCCCACAGCAACGCGAAGCGGCGGCGGTCCCATACCAGCGGATCGAACGGCGCCAGGAAACGCACCATGCACGGCGGTTCGCGTGCGGCCAGGCCGGGAGGCCAGAGATAGCGCTCGCCCTCGACCTCGCCGCTTTCGAGTTCGCCCGAGGCCAGCAGTGCGCGGACGGCGTCCGTCGGATCGCCCAGGTCCGGCACGCCACGCGACAACAAGCCGCAGGTGGGTCGCAGGCTGCGTTCGGGCAGCGGGGCCAGGATGCGCACCACCAGCAGCACGACGCGGCGGATGCGCTCTTCGCGCGACAATGGTTCGTCATGCGCCGGCGCCGGCGCGTAAATGCGGATGCCGTCGCGGCGCTGTGCCACGCGGAGCAGGCCGTAATAGTGCAGGCGTTGCAGCGCCCGTGTGGTCGCCGCCGACCAGCTTCCCCAGCCGTTCCGGGCCCGCTCGCGGCCGAAGCGTTCCGCGAGGTCGCGCGGATGCGTCACGCCACGTTCGCGCACGAAAGCCAGCACGTCGGCGGCGAGACCGGTCGGCGCGTGCCGGCCATCGCTGCTGTCCGCATCATGGCGCGGATGCAGGAGCCGCCAGGTGTCGCGAGGCATGATACCGTAGGCGTAGAGGAAATCCTCCTCCGCCTGCAGGCGCGAAAACTGGCGTTGCACGTCGCCGGCACGATAGTCGGCGACGCGGTGGCGCAGGATCAGGTCCTGCGCGCGAGCCGGCACGCGGATCGGGTCCGCCTGCACGAAGCCCATGGCGCGGATCGCGGCGCCGAGCGGGGCCGGCGCGCGGAACGACGCAGCAATGGCCATGCGGCGCAGGCGCGTGAGGGTCAGCGGTTTCGACATGGTCTGCGGCAGCCTACCAGCATCATGCTGACAGCGTCCTGTCAGGAGGCCAGCGACGCAAGCTCGGCATTGCGCTCGCCGCCCCCACTCCGCCCCCACGCCCGCTGTTCCCACCCACCCCGAGTTGCTCTACGCTGCCGGCCAGCCGGGTGCCCACCCGCCACCGCACGACGACCTGGTGGCGTTCCGCGATGCCGACGGTAGCATCGGGCTGCTAAGCAAGCCGTGCCCGCACCGCCACGCTGAATTGCAGCGGCGGACGCAAATCAAGCAACAGGAGGGAGGATCATGCTTAACGTTGTGCCCGTTCCGGATAACATGTTCGCCCCCGACGTCATCGCCGACCCATACGCCTATTATGGCCGGCTGCGGGACATGGACCCGGTCCACTGGAACGAGACCTACGCCCTGTGGGTGATCACCCGCCACGACGACCTGGTGTGGCTGACCCGTCACCACGAGCTGTTCTCCTCCGCGGTATTCCGCAACGATCCCCGCCCCGCCTATCCGGCTATCGATGAGTTGGATAACGGCCTCTACGACTACGTCCGGAACTACCAGGGCGATCAGTTCATCCAGCACGACCGGCCGGAGCATCTGGAAATGCGCCGGGTGATGCACGCTTATTTCACGCCGAAGTCGATGGAGGCCTGGCGCCCGTTCGTGCGTGACGCGGTCAACGAATTGCTCGATGCGGCGGAAGCCAAGGGCGAGATGGACGTGATGCGCGACCTCGCGACGCCGCTGCCGGTGCTGGTGATCGCGCAGATGATGGGCGTGCCAGCTTCGGAACGACCATACGTCCGCCAGCTTGCGGAGAAGCTGCTGTACATCGGCCGCGGCGAGTACGACCGGATGAAGCCGCTTACCGAGGGTATGCGCGGCATGATCGACTACGTCTCGCCGATGGTGGACGAACGCCTCGTCAATCCGGGCGACGACTTCATCTCGGTGCTGGCCAGTGGCGAGAAGCGCGGAATCTTCACCCGCCACCAGGTGCTGGTGAACGCCTCGCTGCTGCTGCTCGCGGGGCATGAAACCACCATCAACCTGCTGTGCAACGGTACTCTGGCGTTCACCCACCATCCGGAGCAATGGGAATTGCTGAAACAGGATCCGGTGGGCCGCGCCAAGGCGGCAACCGAGGAGTGCCTGCGCTACGATTTGCCGGTGGTCTCCATCCAGCGCATCGCCACGCAGGATGTGGAGATGCGCGGCACGGTGCTGCGCAAAAACGATCGCATCCGCTGGTTCATATCCTCGGCCAACCGCGATCCCGACCAGTTCCCCGAACCGGACACGTTCGACATCTTCCGGCAGCCGAACCAGCACGTCGCTTTCGGGTCCGGCACGCATCATTGCCTGGGCGCGACGCTGGCACGCGTGGAAGGCCAGGAAGTGTTCCGAGCGTTGGCGGAGCGGTTCCCCAACCTGCGGGCGCAAACCGAACGGCTGGAATACCAGCCAAGCATCACCTTCCGCTCGTTGAAGTCGCTGCCTGTCACCTGGCAGTAGGAGAACGCCGATGGCGAGAAAGCTGAAGGTCTGGGTGGACCGCCAGGTCTGTGTCGGGAACACGATGTGCGAGGCAGTCGCTCCGGCGGTGTTCCGGCTGGACGAGAACCGTCAATCCGAAGTGGTGAATCCCGCCGGCGACAGCGAGGCGAAGATCCTCGAGGCGGCGGAGAACTGTCCGGTCAGTGCGATCTTCGTGGAAGACGCCGAAACCGGGGAGCGGCTGTTCCCGTAGTTCCGCGCTGCGCCGGGCTTGCGCCCGTAGGCATCAGGATAAGGTGGCGCCGGAGGAGAATACTTCCCTTGCGGGAGGGGTGGAGGGGTCAAATCAAAAAATTCCTGCGTTTCGACCCCTCCCTCGGCCCCTCCCACAAGGGGAGGGGTGTCCCTTGGTTCTGTCCCACCGCCTCTGATGCCTATGGGGCCCACGCCCACCACGACGGTGGTCGGGCGCGCGCCGCAACGCCGGTCGCCCCGATGCGGAGAAGTCGATCAATACCCGCCCCACCCCCACCCCGCCCCACGGGCACCGTTTCCAGCGGGCCCACAATTGCTCTAACCTGCCCGCCAACGGGGCTGGCCGCCTGCCGCCCCGGCATAACTGAATAGGCAACCAACGAGGAGCGCGCTATGCTATCACGCGAGGACAACGAACTCGTCACCCGGGTTGGGTCGGGCACGCCGATGGGCAATGCCATGCGGCGCTATTGGATTCCGGCCCTGCTGTCCAAGGAAATCCCCGACCCCGATTGTCCCCCCGCCCGCGTGCGCCTGCTCGGCGAGGACCTTGTGGCGTTCCGCGATTCCGACGGCAGCATCGGCCTGCTGGACGAGTTGTGCCCGCACCGCCGCGCCTCGCTCTATTTCGGCCGCAACGAGGAATGCGGGCTGCGCTGCGTCTATCACGGATGGAAGTTCGACGTCTCCGGCGCCTGCATCGACATGATGAACGAGCCCGAGGAAAACGACTTCAAGCACAAGGTGCGCCTGACGGCCTATCCCACCTGCGAGCTGGGCGGCATCATCTGGGCCTATCTCGGCCCGGTGGAGCACATGCCGCCGCTGCCGAAATTCGCCTGGACGCAGGCGCCGGCGAGCCACCGCCACGTCACCAAGGTGATCCAGGAGTGCAACTGGCTGCAGGGCCTGGAAGGCGGCATCGACACCTCGCACGCGCCGATCATGCACCGGCTGCTGAGCGACACCTCGACGCGCGGCGGAATCAAGCCGTCCAATCCGTTTGTGCGCGGCAAGGCGCCGAACCTGTTGGTGGACATCACCGATTATGGGTTCCAGTATGCCGGCATCCGCCCCTTGGGCGACAGCGAGATGCACATCCGCACCTACCAGTTCGTCCTGCCGTTCCACCAGATCCGGCCATCGAAGTCGGAGTCCGGGCTGGAGCTCGATGCCGGGCATATCTGGGTGCCGATGGATGACGAGAACAGCGCGGTGTACAACTGGGGCTATTGCCCGGACGGTCCGCTGACCGAAGAAGACCGTTTTGAGCGCGGCCTGGGCAACGGCCCGATGCATGTCGATCCGGTGACGTTCCGTTCGAAGGCCAGCAGGGCTAACAACTACATGCTCGACCGGCTGGTGCAGAAGGAAGAAAGCTACACCGGCATCGACGGCATCAACGTGCAGGACCGCGCAATCCAGGAGAGCATGGGGCGGATCGTCGATCGTTCCAAGGAGCACCTCGGGCCGGCCGACAAGGCGATCATCCAGGCGCGCAAGCTGCTGCGCGAGGCGGTGAAGGCGGTGGAAACCGGTGTCACGCCGGCGGGCCTCGGCACCACGCTACTATGCGTTGCGCGCGCATGAGGCTGTGCTGCCGCGCGAAGCGGATTGGCGCCACGAAATGACGCCGGAGATGCAGAAGGACGCGATTTTGCAGACGGTGTGAGATCGGCGGAAATGCTACCCGACTCCTGCGTGTCGTTGCGAGCGTAGTTGGGTGTCATTCCGAGCGTAGCGAAGCAATTTCCCGGAGAGTGCGCATGTCACTCGCGGGCGATTGCCTCGCTGCGCTCGCAATGATGCGCCGAACAATGACACGCCGTAGTCGGACCGGGCCGGCCACCGCATTCACAGCCACGGCAAACGGGCGCAGCATACGGGGAACCGCTCGATCCGGAGGCCCCCATGAGCGCAGATACCAAGCACCCCGACGGCGAACCCTGGCAGTGGCCGGAGGCTACATGGCGCAAGATCGTCGGTCGCGCCCGCGCCGGTCGCAGCCTTAAGCCCGGGTCCTGGCCGGATGGCGCCCGTTGCGCCGTAGCCATCAGCTTCGACGCCGACCACGAAACCATCCCCCTGCGCGACAACGACCAAAGCCCGATGCGGATCAGCCAGGGCCAGGTACGGTCAGCGCCAGGCCACGCCGCGCATCCGCGCTCTGCTCCAGCGTGAGGCCATCCCGGCTACCTTCTTCTATCCCGCCGTCTCCGCCTTGCTGCACCCCGACGAAGTGCGCGGCCTGGCAGAGGAAGGCCACGAGATCGGCATCCACTCCTGGATCCACGAAGCCAACACCACGCTGCCGCGCGAGGTGGAACGCGACCTGACCTTCCGCGCCGCCGAGACGCTGTCGCGCATCGCCGGCCGCGATCCGGTGGGGATGCGCACGGCAAGCTGGGACTTCTCCGTCAACACGCTGGACATCGTGCGCGAGATCAAGCTGCTGTACGACAGCTCGCTGATGGCCGACGACGATCCGTATGAACTGACGGACGACGGCGAACCGACCGGCATAGTTGAACTGCCACCGGAATGGATTCGCGACGACGCGGTGTACTATAATTTCGTGCGGTTCTCGGCGTTGCGGCCGTACACGCCGCCCTCCGCAGTGGGCGAGATCTTCACCGCCGAGTTCGACGGGGCGTGGGAGGAGGGCGGACTGTTCTTGCTCACCATGCACCCGCACATCACCGGTCACCGCTCCCGCATGCCGGTGCTGGAGCGGTTGATCAAGCACATGAAGGCACGGGGAAAATGCTGGTTCGCCACCCATGAGCAGGTGGCGCGATGGTGCCGGGATCAGGCGTGAGAGCGGAAGCCGCAGACGTCGTTTGGCAGGACTGTGCGGGTGGCATCGTCGTATTTTGCTCACAAAGTTCAGAAAAGATAGAAAATGGGCCACAAAGCGGGCTTGGGCAGGCTTGGCCCGGGCATGACACGGAGGGCAGTGGTCGTCGACCGTGCGCCAACCTTTATTCGGGATTGGACGCGGCACTTCATTGCACATGCGGCAGAGCGCCACCTTGCTTCTCTTGGCGATCTCCCGCCACCATAGCCCCCTGTTCTGCCAGCTCCGCTTCCCATGCCGACGCCACCATCGGCTCGGCCGCGTGCGCCGGTAGCCGTGCACCGGACCGCATCAGCACACGATCCACCACGAACAAGGGTCGTCGTTTCGCCTCCAGATACAGGCGGCCGAGGTATTCGCCGAACACGCCGAGCACCATCAATTGCACGCCGCCGATCAGCAGCACCAGCGTCGCCACGCTGGTCCAACCTTGCACGACCGATCCGAACGCCCAACTGCCGATCGTATACAGCAGGCCTGACAACCCCACCGCCCCCAGCGTCAGTCCGGCAACGGACGCCAGCCGCAGCGGCACGATGGAGAAGCTGGTGACCGCATCCAGCGCGAAGCGCACCATGCGGCGCAACGAGTAGCCGGTATCGCCGGCATAGCGCGCATCGCGATCATACGGGAACGGCACCTGCCGCAGGCCGGTCCATGCGACCAGGCCACGGATGAAACGATGCTGCTCGGGCATCAGGTTCAGCACGTCGAGCGTGCGGCGGCTCATCAGGCGGAAGTCGCCGGTGTCCAGCGGGATGTCGATGTCCACCAGCCGGCGCAGCAGGCGATAGAACAGGGCGGCGGTGGCGGTCTTGAAGCGCGTCTCGCCGGCGCGGCTGCGGCGCTGGCCATAGATCACGTCGGCGCCGGTCTCCTCCATCGTCTGCAGCATCGGACCGAGCAATTCCGGCGGATCCTGCAGATCGGCGTCGATCACCAGGACGCGCTCGCCGCGGCACTGCTGCAGCCCGGCGGTCAGCGCGATCTGGTGGCCGTAGTTGCGCGCCAGGTTCACCGCGACGACATGCGGGTCGCGCTGCACCAGGTGCTGCATTACCTCGAACGTGGCATCGTGGGAGCCGTCGTTCACCAGCACCAGCTCCCACGGGAGCGATCCTGGTGCCGCGTGGCCAAGCACTTCAGTGCAGGCGGTTGCCACGCGCTTGTGGAACATTGGCAGGCCGGCTGCCTCATTGAAGCAGGGGGCGACCACGGACAGGAACATCGGCTCGGGCATGGCTCGTCACCGGCCGGCGTTGCGCTGTGGCTGGGAGACGCGACCGAACGCACAGGCGTCGTTGCGTTGCAGGATCGTCAGGTCGTCGTGGCTCTGCAGCCACCCCAGCGCAGCCGGATCGCAGGTGGCGACGTCTGAACCGGGTGCCAGCGCGGCGCCGGGCTGGCGCAGCGTGACCGGCATGCCGTGCTGCGTCTCCCATACGGCGTAGAACATCAGCATCGGATTGTAGTCTGCAAAGTCCGACCTGTTGGGTATGCCGCCATCAAACACCGTAAGCTGCAGCGCGGCGTGGTCGCTGCGCAGCCGGTATAGGAAATCGCCATACCAGAACTGGTCGTTCTGCTGCGTGCGCAGGCCCCGGACGCTCCAGACCTGGTTGCGCACGATGCAGACCAGCGCGGCACAGGCGAGCAACGCGGCCAGAGCAGCCGTGGCGGCGCGTGCGCCAGGGTAGAAGCCGCGGGGGAACTCGTTGCGACAGCCACGCCAGCGCATCAATGGTGCCGATCCCCCCGGCGATGCTCAGCAGCGGGATCATCGGCGCGGCGTACCAGTAATGTTTGGTCGCGGCCTTGGTGATCACCAAGAACAGTACGGCACTGCACAGCAGATAGAACAATACCGCAGAGCGGCGGCGGGCGTTCCCGCCGGCGAGGGAGAAGCCAGCGAGGGGCAGCAGCAACAGCCCGGGTTCGAATCGGCGTGCCAGGTCGCCCGCGTAATAAAGCACGCTGCCGGTGCTGCGGTCCTGAACGCCGTCGAACCGGCCGCCCAGTTCGTTATGCCACACGGCGGTGAGGTAGCCGGGGTCGTAGAGCGGGCGGGTGAGGTAATAGCCGAGGCAGACGGCAACGGCTCCCAGCGTCAGCAGCCAGGCGCGCGGATCGCGCAACAGCACGGCTAGCCGGCCGCGCACAATGGCGAACAGCAGGAAGCCGGGCAGCAGGAGCGTGCCTTCGATCGCCTTGGTCATAACGGCGCCGGCGATGCAAGCGGCAAAGACGGCGAAGGCGCCGGCGCGGACGGACGCCCGTGTTTCGATCGCAATCCAGAACGCCAGCGCCTGCCCGAGCATGAAGGCGCACAGCAACGAATCGTAGTCGCCGGAGCGCGCGACGTGCGGCCCCATGTAGAGGCTGGACGTCAGCAGCAACATGCCGGCGAGCAACGCCGCGCGCCAATCCTGCAGTATGTGCCGGCAGAACCACCACACCATCAGGACGGTGCCTGCCGCAGCCAGCATGGAGGGCAGCCGCAGCGCGAGCAGGGGCGGCGCTCCCAGGCGGAGCAGCGCGGCGATCATCCAGATCAGCAGCGGCGGCTTGGTGTTCCAATGATCGGCAGCACCGTCATAGAACGGCACCAGCCAGTGGCCGTTCAGGTCGATGCCAACCGCATTCAGCGCGTTGCGGCTTTCGTCGACCATCTGCATCGGCAGCCTGTCGTATGGCAGCACGAGAGCCGCGAACAACAGAACCAATGCGGCAAGCGGCAGGAGGTCGGCCGTATCGACCCATCGCCTGCTCCGCGCCGACGCCTGGTGCGCGAGGGCCGCGGCGGCTGAGGAAGCCGGGATCATGCGAGCGAAGCCGGGCTCATGCGAGGACCATCACCACTGCCAGCTATGAGCGGGGGCCGTCGCGTCGGCCGTTCCGCAGAGTCCGCGCCAGTTGCGCCACGACCATCTGCTTGCGTTGGATGTCGCGCCGGGCGGCGTCTTCGCGCGTGAGGGCGCGCGCAGCCTTCCGCCGCCGGAACAGCGCACGGACGGTTTCGGACAATCGACCCCCATTCATGCACATAGCAACGCTGCGTTGGCCGCTTGGCTGCCCGGTCGCGGTTAGTTGAGACAGGCGCCCCCGAGCCACGGCCTGCCCCGTTCGGTTTCGAGGCAGGCGAGGCATTGCATTGCTCGGTATGCGTGTCAGGTGACGACCTGATAGGACGGTGGCCTCATGTCAGTACCCCGACGGCCGCAGTACACGCACACAGCGCCAAGGATGCAGCGACCGGGCGATGACGCAAAGCTGTCAGGTGGGTTTCCGCCGCGCGACTACGGCTCTACCGTCCCAGCGCCTGCACGATCTCCTCGGTCATCTTCTTCGCGTCGCCGAATAGCATCATGGTGTTCGGGCGGAAGAACAGTTCGTTGTCCACCCCGGCATAGCCCGACGCCATGGAGCGCTTCACGAACAACACCGTCCCCGCCTTCTCCACGTCCAGGATCGGCATGCCGTAAATCGCCGACTTCGGATCGGTCTTGGCGGCCGGGTTGGTCACGTCGTTGGCCCCGATGACATAGGCCACGTCGGCGGTGGAGAACTCGTTGTTGATCTCCTCGAGCTCGAACACCTCGTCATACGGCACGCTGGCTTCCGCCAGCAGCACGTTCATGTGGCCGGGCATGCGGCCCGCCACCGGGTGGATGGCGTATTTCACCGTCACGCCTTCCCTCTTCAGCGTGTCCGCCATCTCGCGCAATGCGTGCTGCGCCTGCGCCACCGCCATACCGTAGCCGGGCACCACGATGACCTTGGTCGCGTTCTTCATGATGAACGCCGCGTCGTCGGCATTGCCGCTCTTGACCGTGCGGTCGCCCGCCGGGCCGGCCGGACCGCCGCCCACCGCCGCGTCGCCGCCGAATCCGCCCAACAGCACGTTGATGATGCTGCGGTTCATGCCCTTGCACATGATGTAGGACAGGATCGCGCCCGACGACCCCACCAGCGACCCGGTGATGATCAGCGCCAAATTCTGGATCGTGAATCCAATCCCCGCCGCCGCCCAGCCCGAGTAACTATTCAACATCGAAATGACCACCGGCATGTCGGCGCCGCCGATCGGAATGATGATCAGGAAGCCGATGGCGAAGGACAGGAATGCGATCAGCCAGAAGATCGCCTGATGTCCGCCGGTGGCGACGAATGCGACGATCAGCAGCAGGATCACGATCGCCAGCACCAGGTTCAGCTTGTGCTGGCCCGGGAAGATGATCGGCGACCCGCTCATGATGCCTTGCAGCTTGGAGAACGCGATGATCGAGCCGGTGAAGGTGACCGCGCCGATCGCCAGGCCGATCGACATCTCGATCAGGCTCTCGGTATAGATCGCGCCTGGCACGCCGATGCCGAACGCCTCCGGCGCGTTCAGCGCGGAAGCGGCGACGAACACCGCGGCCAGGCCCACAAGCGAGTGGAACGCCGCGACAAGCTGCGGCAGCGCCGTCATCTGGATCTTGTAGGCGGTGAAGGTGCCGATCGACCCGCCAATGATGATGCCAACGAAGATCAGGCCGTAGCCAAGCCCGCTCATGTCGTGATGCACCAGCGTGGCGACCACCGCCACCGCCATGCCGATCATGCCGAAGCGGTTGCCCTGGCGGGACGTTTCCGGGTGCGACAGGCCGCGTAGCGCCAGAATGAACAGTACGGCGGCGACGAGGTAGGCGAGCGATGTCAGGCTGGCGGACATGGCGGTGGGCCTTTATTGCCGGCGCTTGAACATCGACAGCATCCGGTGCGTCACCAGGAAGCCGCCGAAGATGTTCACGCTGGCCAGCGTCACGGCGATGAAGCCGAAGGCCATCGCCCAGTAGTTGGTACCAAGCCCGGTCGCCAGCATGGCGCCGACAACAATCACCGAGGAAATCGCGTTGGTGACCGACATCAGCGGCGAGTGCAGCGCCGGGGTGACGTTCCACACCACGTAGTAGCCGACGAAGCAGGCCATCAGGAAAATGGCGAGCAAGTAGACGAACGGCTCCACTTCCGGGGCGACGGCGACGGCAGTGCGCGTCAGCATCTGCGCGTGTTGCGCCAGCACGTTGGCGCGCTCAGCGAGCCGGGCGGCTTCGTCGGCCAACTGGTTCGGGTCCATCTTGACGTCTCCGCTGGGATCAGGCGGCCTGGGAGGGCAGGAAAGACGGATGCACGACGGCGCCGCCGCGGGTGAGCATGACGCCTTTGACGATCTCATCGGTGTCCGGGAGCTTCGGGGCGTTCGCCTCCTTGTCCCAGAACGTCGTGAGGAAGGTCAGCAAATTGCGGGAATAGAGCGACGACGACGCCACCGGGATGCGGCCGGGCCAGTTGTTCCAGCCCAGGATGGTGACGCCGTTCGGCGTGGTGATGCTCTGGCCGGGTTGCGTCGCCTCGCAGTTGCCGCCGGCGTCGGAGGCGAGGTCCACGATCACGCTGCCAGGCCGCATCGAATCGACCATCGCCTGCGTCACGATGGTGGGCGCACGGCGGCCCATCACCAGCGCGGTGGTTATGACGATGTCGTTCTTGGCGATGGTGGTGGCCATCAGCTCGGCTTGCTTGCGGCGAAAGGCGTCGCTCATTTCCCGGGCATAGGCGCCGGTCTGGGCGGCGGTTTCCTCGTCCTCGACGCCGACGAAGCTGGCACCGAGCGACTTGATCTCCTCCTTGGCAGCCGGGCGGACGTCGGTGGCGGAGACGATGGCGCCCAGCCGGCGCGCGGTGGCGATCGCCTGCAGCCCGGCTACGCCAGCCCCGATGATGAACACGCGGGCGGGAGGCACGGTGCCGGCCGCGGTCATCATCATCGGGAAGCCACGTTGGAAGGCGGTGGCTGATTCAACAACTGCGCGGTAGCCGGCGAGGTTGGCCTGGCTGGACAGCACGTCCATCGACTGCGCGCGAGTAATGCGGGGCAGCAACTCCATCGCGGCGGTGTCGACGCCCGCGGTCGCAAGTGACGGCACCAAATCCGGATCGGCGAAGGCGTTGGCGATACAAATGAGCAGGGCGCCCCGCGCGATCAGGGCGCGTTGCTCCGGCAGCGGCATCTGAACCGCGAAGACGATCCCGGCGTCGGCAAGGGTGGCGGCCGTGTCGGGGGCGATTTCGGCCCCAGCCGCGGCGAATTCGGCATCGGGCATGGAAGTCCCCGGCGCCGGCACCGGCTTGCACGGCCACCGTGAGGCCCAGAGCGATCAGGCGTTTCACCGTCTCCGGGGTGGCTGCGACGCGCGTCTCGGAGGCGCGTTGCTCCTTCAGCACGGCAAGGCGCATCATCTGGGCACAGTCCTTCAGTTCTGCGAGCAGACGGGCGCGCGCGGCCGTTGCCCCGGGCGAAATGTGGCGGCGCACCAATGCACCCCGCTTGAGGCGGGTGCAAGGGGTCGAACCGGTCACAAACACTGCCTAACAGCAGGAACGACGCCGACCTAGCACCAGCGGCGGGCAAGCGGATGATGCCAGATGGATGGCGGCACCCACGCCGGCTCCTGGCGCGGCAGTTCAGGTGCTGACCGCGCCGGCGATTTCAATCTCAAGTTTCTCTAGCTGGATCGGGCGCAGCAGGATGTTGAAGCCGAGGAAAAGCGGACCGACGGAGAATGCACCCGATAACGGCATGTCCGCCGGGACATGCGCGAGAGCCAGCCGTTCCATCGTTTCCCCCGACAGGACGTTGCGTCAGGCTAGCTCGGCCGCTTACGCGAGCCGCCACGCTGCGCTGTTCGTATCTAATGCACCGCCGCATGTAGCCGCTGCGCCGCGCGCGCACGGCCGATCAGCGGCAACAGTGCCGCCATATCCGGGCCGCCGTCCTCGCCGGTCAGCGCCAGCCGCAGAGGCAGCGCCAGCGCCTCGCCGCTGCGTCCGGTTGCTTCGGCCAGCGCCGCGGTCCAGTCCTGCCACACCGAGTCGTGCCACAGCTCCGGCGGCAGCAGCTCCAGCGCGGTAGTCAGCAACTCGGGTTCGGGGATCTCCGGCGGCACGATGGCGCCGGCAACCACGTCCCACCAGCCGCGCGCCTCGTTCAGCAGGTCCAGCTCGCCGCGCACCGCCAGCCAGAACGCATCCGTCGCGCCGGGGGGTAGTCGGGTGGCCACCGCGGCGAAGTCCAACGACCGCAGTACCTGGCGGTTCAGCGCCAGCAGCGCGGCAGCCTTGAACGGCGTCGGCCGCGGCGGAAAGCACGCGACGTCGAAGTCCGCCGCCAGCGCCCCCAGCGGCGCCTCCTCCAGGGGCTGGTCCGTGCCGATGTGGGCCAGGTAGGCTGCCAGCGCCGCACCCTCTACCCCGTCCTGCCGCAGGCTGCGCAGCGTACGCGCATCCACCCGGCGCGCGAGGCGCTTCTCGCCCGCATCCTCCAGCGGCGGCAGATGGGCGAATCTCAGGCGCGTGGCATCGCCACCCAACGTCTCATACATGTCGATCAGCACCGCGGTCGCCGGCAGTTGCGTGTCGCCGCGGATCAGGTCGCTGGTGCCCTCCGCCAGGTCGTCCACGCAGCCGGCGAAGGCGCGCGTGGGCTGGCCGTCCGCCAGCAGAACGACGGGGTCGGAGAGCGACCGCAGCGCCTCCTCGCGAGGCCCCAGCACCAGGTCGTGCCATTCCACCGTGCGGCCGGACAGCAGGAAACGCCAATACGGCCGCTTGCCGCCGGCCTGCGCGGCGGCGAACTGCGCCGGGGTAAGCTGCAGCATCGCCCGGTCGTACACCGCCGGCTGGCCGCGCTTGATCCGCTGGTCGCGCTTGGCCCGCAGTTCGGCCTCCAATTCGAAGCAGGGATACAGCCGGCCGGCCTGCTTCAGCGTCTCCGCCGCCGCCGCGTAACGGTCGCGATGCTCCGATTGACGCAACGTTCCGTCCCAATCCACGCCGAGCCACCGCAAATCCTGCTCGATCCCCGCGGCGTTGTCAGCGGTCGCCTGCGGCGCCAGGTCGGAAAACCGCAGCAGCAGCTGTCCGCCGGAGCGGCGCGCGTGCAGGTAATTCAGCAGCGCGATGCGGGCGGTGCCGACTGTCAAACGACTGGTCGGCACCGCGGCGATACGGACCCGCATCATTCTTCGGACTCTTCGTCCGGCTCGTCCCGGCGGGGATCCAGCGCGCGCCAATCGCGTTCTTCCTCGCCGGCGGGGGTGTCGACGAAATCGCCCAGTTCGGTGGCGCTGCGCCACCCGGATTCGCCCGCGTCGAGCACTTCGGCATCCTCGCCAAAGGCGAACCAGGCTTCCAGCACTTCCTTGGTGGTGAGGCCGGGGGCGCGGCACAGCTCGACCGAGTCGCGGACGTAGCGGCGGGCGAAGGCATTGGCCAGCATCAGGGTGGGAAAGCCGCCGATCTCCTCCACCACGTTGTTCTCGGCGCCACCCGACAGGTCGAGAATGCGCACGCACCAGCCGCCGTCCGGAGCGAACAGGTCGCTCATGGGCTGGGGCGGGTGCGGAGGAGGGTTGGATGCGCGAGAGAATATCGTGAAAAAGGTGTCATTCAGCAAAGCTAGAAGCGAGGCGCTGGGGAATCAACGTCCCTTGAGGCGGTCCGGGGGCGGTCCCGCGAACAGGCGCCGGAGAGGATAGGGGAAGCGTGCGTCCAGACCCCGGCTTGAACGTGGACCGGCCGCCTCTGCCCTCCCGGTTGGCGAAACCGTCGTCATTGATTGGCCGAAACCGCCGCCTTCGTCTTCGAATTCGGCCGAAACCGTCGATCACCTGTGGTGGACCCGGAATGATGTAGATCAACAGGCGGTGACCGCCGATGAGCTATCGATGCTGACGCACCAACGGGGCGAGCGATGCCGTCAGCCGCCGAACATCAACCAGGAGAGCCCGCACCCGGCCATGGCCGCTACGAGGAGCTGAACGTGTTCGGCTCACCGACGGGACGGACAGCCGATGTCCTCGAAGGTGATCTGCTGCCACAGTCGGCCCGTGGCTTCACTTGGCGCCGGATCAGGCACGACGAATGCTGAAGCGGCGCCGGCCGCGGCATCCGAGGGATGGCCAGATCAATGATCTGCCCGTTCCTGGCTCTGCTGACGCGCCGCAGCCCGTGCGAAGCCAACCCGCAGGCGGGCCAACGCGCGGAAGCCTTTGGCAATCCGCCGCCAACTGGCTGCGAACCGGCCATCGGGCGCAACGTTTGCCAGCCGGTCCGCCTGTTCTGCAAGTTGGTCATACTCCGCGTCGTCCATGATCCTTAGACTCTGAACAACGCGGCGAAGATATGGCGCCGCACGTTGCTCGGTTTTCACGAATCAGCGACCGCATAAATCATGGAATGCAAACCGGCGGACAGGATGGCATGCCCCACGGGGGCCTGCTCAGGCACAGCAGTGCGGCCAACCACCGACCCGTCATCAGCCGAAAAACACCCCGGCCGGATTCCGCCGCACCCGTAACGAATGGATCATTCCAGGCGGGCAGGTGAACGACTTTCAGCCGACCGTGCGTCGCCCGCGTCGTGGCCGAAGCAGCTAAGGCGACGCCCAACAATTACCGCGTTAAGGCGGCCTGGGGGAAATGGTGTAATTCCACTCCGGGTGGAAGGCGTCACCTTTGATATTTAGGCTGGCCATTTCCTGCTCACTGACCTTGATGCCCTTTGGGTAAGTCCGGGTGTCGAGCTCGCACCGCACCTTCAGGCCCTCCTTGGTCGTGGTGGCGGCGATGAGTTCGACAACCGCGAGTCGGCTGGTCAGTGGCGTTCCCCGCCAATTCTCGGTGATGTGGCAGAACAGCCGGTGTTCAATCTTGTTCCACTTCGATGTCCCCGGCGGGTGATGGCAAACTTGCAGGGCCAGTCGGGTTTCGTCGGCCAGCTTTTGCAGTTCGACCTTGAACAGCCGCACGCGCGATCCGTTGGAACCGCCGCCATCCGCAGTGATCATGAGTTTGTCGGTGTCCGGATACCTCTCCCGGCCCATCAGGTGCAGCCAGCGGCGGATCGAGTTGACCGAGAATTGCGCCGTATCGTTGTCGATGCCCACGCTTACGCAGCCGGCATTGGCCGCGATATCATACACACCGTACGGCACGACCTTACCGAGTTCGGCGTCGACGAAGTCATGTACCTTGACCTGCTCGGGGCAGCCTTTCGGCCGGTAGTCGCTGCCGGCGTTCTTGTAGGGGCCGCACAGCGCCGCTGCCAGCTTCGCATGGCTCTTCGAAACCCATCGCAGCAGCCGCATCGGGTCGCCCTTGGTCGCCGGTTCCAGCAACCGACGCAGGTCTTCCAGCAGTGTCGCATCCGTCTTCGTCAGTGCCGGCCGGCCGCTGCCGGGCCGGCGTACTCGCCCGACAGCGAGGCGGGATCGTCCAGTTCCTTCAGCCCGCGTCCGATGGTCCTCGTGCGACCCCTGTCGCCCGCGAAGACGCGGCGATGCCGCCATAGCCCGCCGTTCGCGCTTCCGCCGCCCCGAACAGCCGACGTGCCCGCTCATTCAGGCCGCGACCAACCGCGGCAAACCGCTCGCGAATCGCTGCTGGGTCGACCATCTGCCGATTCTTAACCGCTGCGTGTCCGCGCCGGAATCCACCCCGTTCGCACTCGCCCCTCTGCTCGCCCACCCGATTCGCTCATTGTTGGGCATCGCCTTAGTCGCCGAGGCGGCCGGTACCCGCGTATCCTTCGCAGACGCGGCTTCAACTCGCCCAGATCGATCATCAGCGGATCGTCGGGGAGCGAGATCGGTTTCTTGCAAGTCAAGCGCGAAATAGGATTTCAGTTTGGCAGTGGCGACGATCCAGCAGTTCCGGTGCGTTTCCCGCGACCCCGTCCTGGCCTAATGTCGCGGCCAACACGCACCAACGGAGGGAACCATGATGGAATTCAGCGGCAAGGTGGCGTTGATCACCGGCGCGGGTAACGGCATCGGCCGCGCCACGGCGCTGGGCTTCGCCAGCCGCGGCGCCAAGGTCGTGGTTGTGGACCGCGACCAGGCGGCGGGCGACGCCACCGCCGGCATCATCCGCCAGCAGGGCGGCGAGGCCCGCTTCGTCGCCGCCGACGTCACCCGATCCGCCGATGTGCAGGCCTATGTGAAGGCGGCCGTCGATGCCTATGGCGCGATCGACTGCTTCTACAACAACGCCGGCATCGAGGGCAGCGTCGCCCCCACCGCCGAATACGACGAGGAGATGTTCGACCGCGTCATCTCGGTGAACGTGAAGGGCGTGTTCCTCGGGCTGCGGCACGTGCTGCCGGTGATGATCAGGCAGGGACGCGGAGCGGTGGTGAACACTGCCTCGGTGGCTGGACTGGTCGCCTCGCCCGGGATGCCGGCCTATGTCGCGTCGAAGCACGCGGTGATCGGGTTGACCAAGACCGCGGCGGGCGAAGTGGCGCGGGCTGGCGTGCGGGTGAACGCGGTGTGCCCGGGGCCGATCGACACGCGCATGATCCACTCGCTCGAATCCATGCTGAACCCGACCGATCCCGCCAGTGTCGGCGCGCGCTATCAGTCCAACATCCCGATCGGCCGCTACGGCACCGCCGAGGAGGTGGCGAACGTCGTACTGTTCTTGTGTTCCGACCTCGCCGGCAACGTCACCGGCGCGCAGTACGTGGTGGATGGCGGACGCACCGCCACCGGTGGCGCGGTGACCAACAACATGGTGCGCGCGTCATGATCACGGCCATCGTTCTGTACGACCTGCCGCCGGAGATCGACCGCGAGGCCTGCCGGCAGCATTTCCTGAAGATCGCACCGGACTTCCTCGGGGTGCGGGGGTTCGTGCGCAAGCAGTTCATCCAGGAGGTGAACGGCCGGGTCGCGGGCGGTTCGTATATCTGGGAGGATCTGGCGTCGGCGCAGGCGTTCTATAACGGGCCGTGGCTGGAGGGCGTCCGCCGCCGCTATGGCTGCGAGCCACGGATTACGTATTTCGAAACCTACGCGATTGCCGACCGGGCGACGGGATACGCGGGCTCGCCGGCGGAGTTCCAGAAGGCGATGGCGTGATGCGGGGGCGTGATGCGGGGGCGTGATGCGGGGGCGTGATGCGGGGGTGAGCAAGAAGGACGACGGAAGAGGGCGAAGCGGGGAAATAAAGGGGGGGGCGGGAAGCGGGGAAATAGAGGACACGCCCTCCCCCTTGAGGGCCCATCCCCCTGTCCGCCGGGCCCTGGCGCGCCCATATTCCGCAGGTGTTCACAAACCAGCGATTCATGATGCACCGCACCTCCACGCTGATCGCCGCGATCGTCGCCCTGGCGCTGGCGCTCTCGCCCGGCCTCGCCGAGGCACGGGCCGGCAGCGGCGGCTCCTTCGGCAGCCGCGGTAGCATGACCTATTCGGCACCGCCCGCGACCCGCACGGCCCCCTATGGAGGGTCGTCGATGCAGCGCAGCCTGACCCCGAACAATCCCTCCCCGAGCTATGGCATGCCCGGCTACGGCTACCGCTCCCGCTCGCCCTTCATGTCCGGCCTGCTCGGCGGCCTGATCGGCGCGGGCATCGGCGGCCTGCTGTTCGGCCACGGCTTCTGGCACGGCGGCCTGGGCTTCTTCGGGTTTTTCGGCTTCCTGCTGCAGATCTTTTTGCTGGTCTGGCTGGTGCGCTTCGTGCTTCGGCTGTTCCGCGGCAACGGCCCCGTGTTCGCCGGCGGCCCCAACATGTATGCACGCGGCGCCCCGCCTCCCGGCGCCGTGCCCGCAGGGGGGCCAGCAGGGGGGCCGACGGGGGGGCCAATGGGCGGCGGCGGGGCCCAGACGATCGCCATTGGTCCCGCCGACTACGAGGCCTTCGAGCAATTGCTGCAGGCCATCCAGGCCGCCTGGACCGCACACGACCTGAACGGCCTGCGCGCCATGACCACGCCCGAGATGGCGGGCTATTTTGGCGAGCAATTGGCCGACCAGGAAAGTCGCGGCGTGCGCAACGAGGTCCGCGACGTGCGCCTGCTGCAGGGCGACCTGGCACAGGCCTGGCATGAGAGCGGGCGCGACTACGCCACGGTGGCGATGCGCTTCTCCATGACCGACGTGACGCGCGACCGCGGCGGTCGCGTGGTGGACGGCAGCCCGGACGAGCATGTCACCGCGACGGAGTTATGGACGTTCCTGCGCGCGTCCGGCGGCCATTGGATCCTGTCGGCGATCCAGCAGGCGCGGTAGGCGTCTTGGGACTGGGGAGACAGAGATAGAACAGCCCCTCCCCCTTCAGGAGGGGGCCCGGGGAAAGGGTGGGAACAGCCAAGGACCGCGGTTGCTCGCACCCCTCCCCCCAAACCCTCCTCCCTCACGGGGGGCGCTTGTGGGTAGGGGGAGGGTCAAAACGCGGGAGCTTTCTTGCCTCTGGCCCTATGGTCGCGCCATCGTCACCGTTGCGGGCGAACGATATCGCGTTCAATCCGCACGGCGACGCGGCTCTTGCGGCGGCCGACACGGCCCTCGAACAAGGGGACCGTGCCGCAGCGAAGCTGCACTGTCGCGCCGGGGCCGGTGTTCAGCAAAACCCGCGCGCCAGGGGCCAGCGACATCACGTCCGCCAGGCGCATCACTTGCTCGTCCAGCACGACTTCCAGCTCGACCTCGGTGTTCCACAGCTCCTCGGCGAGGTGGGTTTCCCAGATCGAATCGCGGCCGAATTTTTCGCCCATGAACTGCTGCAGCAGCAGTTCGCGGACCGGTTCCAGCGTGGCGTAGGGCAGCAGCAGTTCCAGCCGTGCCGCCGCGGTCCTCCATATCGATGCGCAGCCGGGCGAGCACGGCGGCGTTGGACAGACGGTTGATGGTGGCGAAGCGGGGATTCACCTCCAGCCGTTCGAAGCGGAAGGTAACGGGGCAGAGCGGGTCGAAGCTGGCGGAGAGATCGGCCAGCACGACCTGGATCAGGCGCTCGACCAGGGTGCGTTCGATCGTCGTGTAGGGACGGCCCTCGATCCGCATCGCGGCGGTGCCGCGCCGGCCGCCCAGCAGCACATCGACGATCGAGTAGATCATCGCGCTGTCCACCACCATCAGGCCGTAGTTGTCCCATTCCTCGGCCTTGAACACCGCCAGCATGGCGGGCAGCGGGATGGAGTTCAGGTAGTCGCCGAACCGCAGCGACAGGATGTTGTCGATGCCGACCTCGACGTTGTCGGAGGTGAAGTTGCGCAGACTGGTGGACATGATGCGCACCAGCCGGTCGAAGACGATCTCCAGCATCGGCAGGCGCTCGTAGGACACGAGGCCGGAGCTGATGATCCTTTGCATCCCGCTGCGTTGCTCGCCGCCGCCGGACCCCGCGTCGAAGCCGAGCAGGCTGTCGATTTCCGCCTGGTTCAGCACGCGCGCGGGTTGCGCGGGGGGCCCTTGTGCCGCGTCGCCGCCCTCGGCCTCGGCGCCCCAGGCGGCGGCGAGGTCTTCGTCGGACTGCTGGTTTTCAGCACCGCTCATGGCAGGAGGTTCCTTGCAGGGCGGAAAAGCGAAGCGCATTCCGCCAATGCGGGCGCGGCGGAATGCGCTTCGCTTTTCCGCCTGCGTCCCGGTTCGCGTTCCGGCGCACCTCCCGGCCCGCGTTCCGGCGCACCTCCAGGCCCGCGATCCAGCTCACGTTCCGGCCGATATCCAGGATCACGTTCGGGCCCATATTCGGGCCCACATTCGAGCCCACGTTCGGGGCCCGCGTTCAGGCCGGCATCCGTCTCCAGATTCATTGGATCAGCATCTGGATGAACAACACATCGGTGATGCGGGCCGGCGCGGCGGCGGCATCGGCGCGGGCGATGAGTTCCTCGCGCAGCCGGTAGATGCCGGCGGAGCCGCGCAGTTCGTCCGGGCGCATTTCGCGCAGGTAGGTCTGGAACAGGTCCTGCAGGCGCGGAATCGCCTGGCGGACGCGGTCGGCGTCGTCGGGGCTGGCGACCTCGATGCGGGCGACGAGCTTGACGTAGCTGGGTCGGCGGGGGTTGCCGTTGAGGTTCGCGACCATCTCGGGCAGATCGATATAAACCGGCTGCGGCGCGGCCTTGGCGGTTGGGGCTGGCGGATGCGACAGGCCGAGCCAACGCGGCAGCAGGCCGCTGAACCACAAGCCCGCCAGCAGTGCGGCGAGCAGCAGCGGACCGGCAAGCAGGAGCAGCTTACGCCGGCCCGGATTGCCTGCCGGGGGTGCTTCGGTTTCGGTCGCCTTGTCGGCGGTTGCGGCCGTGCTCCCGCTCATGTCCTGTCCTTCATGGCGGGTAGCCTGGCACAGAGGCGTTAACGAAGGCTTTACCGGGTCGGCAAGACTGTCCGGCCGGGCAGGATGTGCCGGGAGAGGAAGCGGGTAGAGCAAGGGGGCTTCATGCCGGCCGCGGACCGGCCGGCCGCCGTTTTTCTCACAAAGATTCAGGCAGGCAGAAAAGGGTTCACAAAGCAGAAAACATCGATTCCGATCAGTAAGCGCCTTGTGAGTCCTTCCTGCCCCTTGCCTGAACCTTTTGTTGAACCTACGAAACCGGCCGCCCGCATGGCGGCCAGGGATGACCCCCGACGCCCGATGCAGCGAACACCAGTTGGCATCGCGCTTGCTCTATCGCGTGGCATGGACCTCGCCAGCAGCATCGCCACGTCCCGGCTTGTCGCCCAGCAGCGCGCCCTGGACGTCACCGCCGACAACCTCGCCAACGCCAATACCCCTGGCTACAAGGCGGAACGGGTACAGTTCAGCGACTGGTTGAGCCGCCAGTCGGGCGGCACGACCCCACCGGGCGGCAACCCGATCGCCTATACGCAGGACCGCGCCACCTGGCGGGAACAGCAGGCCGGCAGCCTCACCCACACCGGCAATCCGCTGGACGTCGCGGTGACCGGGACCGGCTATTTCACTGTCAACACGGCAAATGGCCCGCGGCTGACGCGCGACGGGCGGTTCGGACTGCTGCCGAGCGGCACCATCGCCGATACCGCCGGCAACCCGGTTCTGGACAACAACGGCCAGCCGATTCAGCTCGCACCCACCGACACGCGGATCACCATCGCCGGCGACGGCACGGTGTCCAGCGAGAACGGCCAGATCGGCAAGATCGGCGTCGTGCAGCCGTCAGACCCCGTACTGCTCTCCGCCGAGGGCGGCACTTTGTTCCGCAGCCTCGCACCCACCGCGCCCGTGACGTCGCCTGCGCTGGAGCAGGGGGCGATCGAGGAATCCAACGTGCAGCCGGTGCTGGAGGTGACCCGCATGATCGACGGCGAGCGCAGCTTCGAATTCATGACGCAGTTCGTGCAGGCCGAATCCGACCGCCAGCAGAACGCCATCCAGAAACTGCTGCCGCAGGGGTCGGCGTGATGAATAAGACCGGGATTCTACTTCAGCATCTTGAAAAGTGAGACCGACGCATGCGCGCGCTCGATATTGCCGCCACCGGAATGCAGGCCCAGCAGACCAACGTGGAGGTCATTTCCAACAACCTCGCCAACATGACGACGACCGGTTTCAAGCGGCAGCGGGCGGAGTTCCAGGATCTGATCTATCAGAACCTCCGCCGGGTGGGTTCGAACAGTTCGGATTCGGGTTCGATTGTGCCGTCGGGCGCGCAGGTGGGATTGGGCGTGAAGACCGCGGCAATCTATCGCATCGACGAGCAAGGCAACCTGCAGCAGACATCGAACACGCTGGACCTGGCGATCCAGGGCAACGGCTTCTTCCAGGTGACGCAGCCGGATGGGGAGATCGCCTATACCCGCGACGGCACGTTCGGGCTGGCGCCTGACGGAACGATCGTCACCGCGGATGGCTATACCGTGGTGCCCGGGATTCAAGTTCCCACCAACGCCACCGCGGTGACGGTCAATACGTCGGGCCAGGTGCAGGCGACGATCCAAGGACAGACCGCGCCGCAGACGCTGGGGCAGTTGCAGCTCGCGGTGTTTCCCAATGACGCCGGGCTGGCGGCGCAGGGCGACAATACGTACCTGCAGACTTCAGCATCCGGCCAGCCGGTCACCGGCAATCCCGCCACCTCGGGCTACGGCACGGTGATGCAGGGCTTCATCGAGACGTCGAACGTGAACGTGGTGACCGAGATCACCAACCTGATCACCGCGCAGCGCGCGTATGAAATGAACAGCCGGGTGATCAGCACCAGCGACGACATGCTTTCCACACTGACCAACCTGCGGTGATGCCATGAGACGCGTTCGATCCGTGCTGATGTTGACTCTGCCGACGCTGGCGATGGTCTCCGCTGCCGCTCCTGCGGCAACGCTGCGCAGCATGACCGTGTTGCACGCCCCCGTGGTGCGGCTGTCCGATCTTTTCGACGATGCGGGTGCCAATGGCGGCCGAGTGCTCGGGACGGGACCCGGCCCGGGCGGACGCATCGTCGTCGAGGCGGCGCAGCTTGCCGCCATCGCCCGACAGTTCGGGGTGGACTGGCGGCCCGCCTCGCCGGGCGATCGCGCGGTGCTGGAACGCCCTGGCCGGTTGCTCGCGCGCGAGGACGTGGTGAAGGCGGTGAAGGCCGCGCTGGTGACCGCCGGCGCCTCGCCCGAATGCGCAGTGGAGCTGCCGGGTTTCGTCCCGCCGCTGGTGCCGACAGAAGCGAGCCCAAGGCCGCTCGCGAGTGAACTCGATTACGATGCAACATCCGGCCACTTCACCGCCATGGTGTCGGTGACCGGCAACGACATGGAGCCGATCAACCTGCGGGTCGCCGGCCAGGTAGACGATACCGTCGAGTTGCCGGTCGCGGTCGGCCACCTGGCGGCCGGCACCGGTACTGCGCCCCGATGACGTGCGGATGGCCCGCGTGCACGTGGCCATGGTGCACGGCGAGGTGCTGCGCCGGCTGACCGAGGCGGTTGGCCTGCAGCTTCCGCCGCTCGATCATGGCCGGGGCCCCGCTACCGGTCGCGGACGTGACGCGGCCGGCGATGGTGCAGCGTGGCGCCAATGTGGAGATGCAACTGGAATCGCCCGGCCTGTCGCTGGTGGCACAGGGCGTTGCCATGGATTCAGGTGCGACCGGCGAACGCATCCGGGTGCTGAACCCCTCGTCACGGGCAACGCTGGAGGCGGTGGTGGTCGGTCCGGGCCAGGTGCGTGTGACGCCGGACAGCATCCCGGTCGCCACGGCGTCGCGCGGCAACCAGGCGTGGGTGCAATGAGCGCCGCCCGCGTGGGGAGTGTTGCGATGAATACGACGAGGATCAGGACAAAGACACCCCCTCCCCTACAGGGCTTGGGCGGCGAAGCGGACCAAGGCCGGGGGGAGGAATGCGAGCAGTTGAGTGCAGGGGCAGCGCGCACCCCTCCCCCCGGCCTTGGTCCGCTTCGCGGCCTAACCCCTCAAGGGGAGGGGGTGTCCTTCACCTTCAATAGACACCGCGCCTCCCGCCGCACCCTCGCCCTCCTCTCTCTCACCCTGCTGCTGTCGGGCTGCGGCGCGCTGACCCGTCTCTCCGAAATCGGTCGCCCACCGACGATGACCCCGAGCTCCGACCCGACCAAGGACCCGGCCTGGCGCCCGCTGACCATGCCGATGCCGGCACGCCAACCCCCGCCCGCCGCATCCGAGGCACTGTGGCGCTCCGGGTCGCGCGCCTTCTTCAAGGACCAGCGCGCGTCGCAGGTGGGCGACGTCATCACCATCGTGGTGAACATGAACGACGCCGCGACGCTGAACAACGTGACCTCGACGACGCGGGCGAGCGGCGAATCCGCCGGTATGCCCAACTTCTTCGGCATGGAGACGCTGCTGCCCAAGGCCGTCACCGCATCCAGCCTGCTGTCGCTGAGCAGTGGCAACAACAACACCGGCACCGGGCAGATCAAGCGCAACGAAGCAGTGACGCTATCGCTCGCGGGCGTGGTGACGCAGGTGCTGCCGAACGGCAACCTTGTGGTGGCGGCGCGGCAGGAGTTCGGCGTCAATGACGAGCTACGGGAAGTGCGGGTGACCGGCGTGATCCGCACGCAGGACATCACGTCCGAGAATACCGTGCAGAGCAATCAGATCGCGGAAGCGCGGATCGAGTATGGCGGACGCGGCCAGCTGACGGACATCCAGGCGCCGCGCTGGGGCCAGCAGGTGATGGATATCGTGCTGCCGTTCTGATCGCGGACAAATACCGCCAGGAGGCCAGCGCCAATATCCGGATCGGGTCGGGCCATCAGGCGGGCGGTGCGACAGAGTCTTGCCGCTATTCCAGGCGTATCGCTATCCGGTTAGCGCAGGCAGCCGCGGCCGCCCCATCTGGCTCGGCCTTCGCTAGTGGTTGCCTGCGCTAACCGGACAGGGACCTCCAGCGCGCAGACCCGCCCGGCGGACGACCACCGGCCACAACGGCGGCGCACCGAGGTTGCGGCGGCCGTAGTCCACCGCGCAGCGGTCAATCGTCGCGATGCACGCGCTCCATACGCTCGTGCCGCTCCTGCGCCTCGATCGACATCGTGGCAATCGGGCGCGCCTCCAGCCGGCGGATGCCGATCGGTTCGCCGGTCTCCTCGCAGTAGCCGTAGGCGCCGCTGTCCACCCGCTGCAACGCCTGGTCGATCTTGGAGATCAGCTTGCGCGCGCGGTCCCGGGTGCGCAGTTCCAGCGCCCGGTCGGTCTCCACGCTGGCGCGGTCGGTGATGTCGGCCTCGTGGATACCACCTTCGGACAGGCTGGCCAGGGTGCCGTCCGCCTCCTTCAAAAGGTCGGCGCGCCAGCGCAGCAGCTTCTGGCGGAAATATTCGGCCTGGATGGGATTCATGAACTCTTCGTCGTCGGAGGGCCGATAATCCGGCGGGAGCGTCACCATCATGTCGTTGCAGTTCCTACACTTCTTTCGTCAGTCCGCCCGCTGTATTGCCCCGCCACGTGGCCGGCCCATTCCGAAATCATGAACGCGCCGGCTTATAGCGGCGTGCTTTTGGCCTGCGCAAGGGTGCATGGCGCAACCGTCAAGGCTTTGCAATCAAATGCTGCTCCATGGGATCAGGCGCGGGGGCGGGCGCGGGATCAGGCGCGGGGGCGGGCGCGGGATCAGGCGTGGGACGGGCGCGGGAGCAGGCGCCGGATCAGCAGTGGGATCAGGCGTGGGATAGGCGCGGGAGCAGGCGCCGGATCAGCTGCGGGATCAGGTGCGGGATCAGGTCCGCGTTCGGGGCGAACGCTGGTCGCCGACCGGGCTGTCATCCGCCCGTCACGTCCGCACGGGCCAGCTCGATGCGCGCGCGCAGCACCACCTGATCGACGGCGGCCGCGAGCACCGGATCGGCCGCCGCCGGCACGTCATCCGCCAGCGCCTGAATGTCCCGCAGCGCCGCTTGCGTGCCGCCATCCGCCAGCAACAGACGCTGCAGCCGCCCAAGCGCCACCAGCAACGCCTGGCCGCGGCGATAGGCCTCGCGGTCCCGCGCCGGCGCTCCGTCCACCTGCTGCAACGCCAGCAACAACTCCAGCGCCACCGGCGCCGCGGCAGCAGGTGATCGCGCCACATCCACGGCTTGTTCGGCTGGCGGCGGGAAACCGGCCGCGCCGGAGGAGCCAGCGGTGCGTGCCCCCAGCCGAGCCAGCGGTTGTAGTCCCACCCGATCAACCCCGCTCATGCCCTCGGCTCCTTCTTCCTGTCACGACCTGCCGCCCGGCATGTCCTGCCGAGCGGTGCGCCCCCAACAGCTACGCTGCACTGCCTGCCCCGCGGCCAGTCCGGGTGGCATGGCGCTTGCGCTCTCTGCCCCGTGACTAGCTGCCTAGCCGCTTGCCGCCCTGCCACTCGCCACCCCGCCGCTCACCACCCTGCCACTTGCCGCCCCTGTCAATCACCGCCCCGCCGCTCATCAGAGTGGCAGCAAAACCTTATCGAGCCCTTTACCGTGCGCCCGATTCCTCTCCTGCTCCTGGCTCTGACACTCCTGCTCCTCGCCGTGGCCCCGGCCGCGCAGGCGCAGGTGCGCATCAAGGACATCGTCGATGTCGAAGGCGTGCGGGAGAACCAGCTCGTCGGCTACGGCCTCGTGGTGGGCCTGAACGGCACCGGCGACAAGCTGAACGACAACATCTTCACCCTGGAATCGCTGGTCGGCATGCTGGAGCGGCTCGGGGTCAACACCCGCGACCAGATCGCCAACCTCACCACGAAAGATGTGGCCGCGGTGATGGTCACCGGCGAGCTGCCGGCCTTCGCGCGTAACGGCAGCCGCGTGGACGTGACGGTCTCCGCCCTGGGCGACGCCACCAACCTGACCGGTGGCATCCTGCTGGTGACCCCGATGCTGGCGGCGGACGGCGAGGTGTACGCCGTGGCGCAGGGGCCGCTCGCCACCGGCGCGATCGCCGCGCGCGGTGCCGCCGCATCCGTCGAGCGCGGCGTCCCCACCTCGGGGCGGATCGCGGATGGCGCCACGGTGGAACGGGAGATCCCCTTTCAGCTCGCCAGCGCGAAGGTGCTGCATCTCGGGCTGCGCAACTCCGACCTGACGACCGCGCGGCGGATCGCCGCGGCGATCAATACCGCGGTGGGGCCGATCAGTCATGCCACCGATCCCCGCACGGTGGAGATCGACCTGAATGGCCGCGACGCGATCGATACGCTCGCAACCATCGAGGATCTGCGCGTGCAGCCGGACAGCCCCGCCATCGTGGTGATCGATGAAGCGAGCGGCACGGTGGTGATGGGCTCGAACGTGCGGATCAGCACGGTGGCGATCGCCCAGGGCAACCTGACGATCCGGGTCACCGAGACGCCGCAGGTCAGCCAGCCGGGGCCGCTGTCCAACGGCACCACCACCACGGTGCCGCGCACCCAGATCCAGATCGACGACCAGCACGACCGCAAGCTGGGCATCCTGTCCGCGAGCGTGACGCTGCGCGACCTGGTCGCCAGCCTGAACGCCCTGGGCGTCGGACCACGCGACCTGATCAGCATCCTGCAGTCGATCAAGGCCGCCGGCGCGCTGCAGGCCGACCTGGAGGTGCGCTGATGGTTGTGGCGGTGCGCTGATGGCCGGGGAAATGCTGTGATGGCACCATTGTCCGCCTCGGATGCCGCGCTGGCCGCCGGCGTGTCTCCGGCACAGGTGGCGAAGCTGCGCCAGTCGGCGCAGGACTTCGAGGCGATGGCGCTGGGGCAGTTGCTGCAGCCGATGTTCTCGACCGTGGACATGGCGCACGGAGTGTTCGGCGGCGGCGCGGGGGAAGCTGCGGTGCAGCCGATGCTGGTCGATGCGCTCGCGAAGAATATTGCCGCGCATGGCGGGTTGGGGCTGGCGGCGCCGGTCTTCGCCAGCATGCTGCGCAGCCAGGAAGCCGCGAACCAGGGTGCCCCCAAAGGCAGGAACGGTGGCACACATGGAGGCACCCAAGGAGGCAAGCAGGAAGGCACGCGATGACACATGATCCGATCGAAGCGGCCGAACACCTGGCCACCGTGCTGAAACGCGAGAACTCGGCGCTGGCGGCACTGGACCTGCGCGGCGCCGCGGCCATGCTGGCGGAGAAGCAGGCGGCCGCGGCAGCATTGCTGGAGGCGCTGGCGGGTGGCGGCGCGCCGCCACCATTGCATGCGCGGCTGCTGCGCGACCTGGCGGGGGAGAACCGGCGGCGGCTGGAGCATGCGATCGCCGTGCAGGGACGGATCATCGGCCTGATCGCGCGGGCGCTGCGCAGTGCCACTCCGCCAGCGCCGCGCTATGGCGCCACCGGCGCGATGGCGGTGGCACGGGTGGCGCCGGTCACGCTGTCGGCGCGGGCATAACATCGAGCGTCATGCTGCGCTCACTGCTTCACTTATTCTGCCCCGGACGCTTTGGAGCAGAGGCCCACCCGGCGGCGGTTTCATTCATATGATCATGGCGAAGTCAGAGATGCCACGAGATGGCGAAGTCAGAGATGCCGCGAGGTTTGCCTATGCCCGCCGAATCGCCGTGATTGGGCAGTTGCTTTTTTCTCACAAAGAAAAAGGAAGATGTTCAAGGTTCACAAAGGGGAGCGAACCCATCCACCTGCCGCGGCACGACGGTAGATCGTCAAGACCTGGTTTGTGCATCTTCCTACCCTTGCCTACAGCTTTGTGAGAAAATGAAATGCTCGCGACCGCTCCGGCTTCGCCCGGTCAGGCCGCGGCGGGTTTGTCCACAGGGCTTGGCACCGTAGCACAGAAGTTTCGACCGGTTTCCGGAGCAGCTCTCCGGTCTCGCCGCCCCGGGCCGCCTCGGTCTGCAGGCCGGATAGGTTTCCCGCGAGCAGCCGCATTGGGTGGCTTTGCGACGGTCCGCTTTCGGGCCAGGATGGGTGGAGATCAGGTCCAGGTGTGGCAGAATGCGGAGCAGCTACCTTCCTGGTCAACAAGGAGAGCATAATTGTGGTGAGCGCTGTCGAAGCGTTTAAGGCTTGGGACTCGTTAGATGCGTCGGCTGGTGCGGATCCCGGGCTGCTCATTGGAGTACAGCAACTTCTGGTTACAAAGGTAAAGGTGTTAGAGTACAGAATATAATCTCGATGGTTTGGTCGAGGAGCTTCAGTCCGAGGTGAAGGATGTGAGAGACATCGGGCTTGCTGTTGCTTGGGAGATGGGCACCAAGTGGAAGGAGATGTTCGACATCACATGTTTGCTGGACGATGATACGGCACACCATCGCCAAGTGCATGAAAGACGCATTCGTTTGTTCACCCCTTGTCTGGGGTGCATGCGTTCGAGGCGGTCATTCTACCCGACTTGGTGCGATGTCTTTCCAACTCAGAACTGCAAGTTGCCCGTCAGCGTAAACTTCTGGAGATACAGTAGGCAGTTCGAACCTGTAAAATGTGGCCCCTGTCATGACTGTGAGGAGCGATGAGATACGCGGATTCAGATCAACTTGCGACCGTGGTGAAAGAAGCTGTCGAGGCTTCGTCGCTCGCGAACAAGATCAACGGCATCGACGTGGAGATTGGCGATTTCAATGATGAAGGGGAATTCATCAGAATTCTCATACACATAAAAAAACTCGGAGACTTGTCCGACGAAGAGGTAGATAAGATCACGTATTCTATCGAGGGAGTCGTTTCGAAATACGACGATCGCTTTCCTAGCGTGCGGTTCTCTGAGCCATAAATGTCAACCTTTTCTGATGATCTTCTCCGCGCTGCATCAAGGCTATATTCGAGAAGAAAGGGCCAGAGGGGACCTCTGAAGTCGGCTTATGTGCGGCGCAGTATATCGACAACGTATTACGCGATGTTCCATTTCTGTTTGGACGAGACCGCAATACGTTTGCTTGGAACAAGCAATGACTTTCGCCAACGACGGCGACTGTTCATCCGGACACTTTCTCATTCCGGACTCACTGTCGCATTTGGAAAGCTCAAGAACGCCACTATAGATAGGTCTATTGATGACCTATTCCGAACGCCTGGTGCGGCTCCCGGTCCAATAACCACCCCGCGGTTTGTTCAACAGATCGCAACCGCGTATCTCGATGCTAAGGCAAAACGCGAGGACGCTGATTACAATCTGAATGAACCTCTTAGTGAGGTAGATGCGCGCCAGCTTCGCCGTCGAGTGACCAGCGCCATAAGGGACTGGGAGAACGCTACGACACAGACCGATCGCGACACTAAACACGTAGTCGCAATATTGTTGACTGTGAAAGGCAGACTGAGAGACCAGTGACGCGGCGGATTGGACATACATTTCGGAGGAGAAGGCACTCGAGTGTGCATACGCTGCGGGCACGCAGCTCGCCGCACCGGCCAGGCTCGAATGTCGGGATCCGGGTTCACCCGATCGGCGATCCGGCGTCCGTCTTGGGTCGAAACCGGCTGTCCCCGCGCCCGCCCCGCCCCACCGGACGGGTGAATCCGGATCAGGCGGGCTCCCGCCGCCGAAGACGCGCATCCCCCCCTCTGACATTTTTTTCGTTAGTCATATTGACAGGCCGCCACCGCCTCCCAAAATGCTCCCCGCTATGTTCACCTGGAACACTCCTATGGCCGAAGCCTCATCTCCCGATGCAGATCGGGCCTTCCCGGACCCGTCCGCATATTTGCCGGAGTGGGTTGTCCATCTCCTCGCCTGGCTCATCCTTTTCCTGCGGGAGCACGGTCCTGCCGCCGGGCACCGCCGCACGCGCGGAGTGCCATCATGGTTCCACGCCCGGCCGAACCTGCCGCCCGGCTCGGCGCAGGCCCTCGCCGCGCCGGTCCGCGGCGCGTTCGGTCGTGCGATTGCATGGATGTGTCGCCGCCGCAGCATCGATCCGGGCCATCCGCACCGGCCGGAGCTGGCTAGCACCATCGCGGCGTTTGGCGGCAGCGTGCACGGGTTCCGAGCTGGCCTGCCCCCGTGCGGCCTGCAATGGTGGAAGAACTCCGGAGATCGTGCCCAGCATGATCGGCATGACCGCGCCGGCGCGACGGTAATGCGTCTCTCGCCGAAGAATGATTTCCACGCCCCGTCGCCGGTCCTGGCCGTTGCGCCCGCCGCAGCCGCACCTACCGCCGTGCGGCCTGCAATGCCGGTAGAACCCCGAGATCATCGCCGGCATCATCGGCATGGCCGCAGCGACCTCGGCTGCCGACGCGATGACAATGCTTCTCTCGCAGAAGAATGATTCCCATGCGCCGCCGCCGGCCCTGACCGTTGCGCCTGCCGTAGCCGAGCCTGCCGCCGCACCGCCGCAAGGCGGCCGGTTCTCGTGCGCGCCGGACCTGGTCCGCCGACCGGACCACCCCCGATCCGCATCGACAACTCTGCTACGCCGGACGAACCGGGGCGCGCCATGGCAGGTCCCGCCAGTGCCGCCGCAATCGCGTGGCCGCTCGCCTCGATAATCGAAGCAATCCTGCCTTCTCCCGCCCGCCGGTGTGGTGTGTGGCCGAGTCTCGCGACGTCGCGTGGATGAACCGCTTCGGGTCGGAACCGGCTCTCCGCGAGAATGCCTCACCGGGGCGGTCAGGCGGTTCGGGCAGCCACCATGCAACCGGCCAAAATCTCTGTGCAGAGGCAAGCAGAGGTAGGATGTGTCCCGCGTCGTTCATATTGTGGGGTTTGCACCCCGCCGGTCGACGCCGTGGAACGGAACCCGGTCCGGCTCGACTGCGCAACACGGCACAGTGGCAAAGCAAGCAAGACTTAACGCAGATGAACACCGATGAACACAGATGAACGCGAATGCAGCGGGGCTGCATGGGCGATCTGCGCGCTGACGAACGTCAGGGCGCTGCGCATGGAACGCCTGTTTCCGAGCCTGCAAGGAACGCGCCGAAGCAACCAACGGCACCGCGGCATTCGTGTTCATCTGTGTTCCATCTGCGTTCATCTGCGTTGAGTTTTCTTTCTTTTGGCGGCACGGCGCACGGGTGATGTCAAAGGCCGCACAGTCCATCCATCCCTGGCAGCCCCCAAAATCAACGACGTAGGCCACCAGGGCAGTTGTGCTCCGCGCGTGCTCTTTGCAGCCTATGCGTTCGCCAGCGCCGCCTCGACTCCCGCCGCAATGCAGAACAACCGCGCGTCGCCGAGCGTCTCGCCCATGAGCATCAGCCCGACCGGCGCCTCCCCCGTGCCATGGCACGGCAGACTGATCGCGCAGCGGTCGAGAAAATTGCCGAACGCCGTATTGCGCAGGATCAGCAGGTTCACCCGGTTGTACTCGCGCTCGTCGTCCAGGTCCGCGACGCGCGGGGGAACGATCGGCACCGTCGGCATCACAACGCAATCGAACTCGGTCGTGCGTGCATCGAACTTCGCCGTCAGCCGCTGCCGCGCCGCTACCACGTCGAGGTAATCGGCGGCGCTCATGCTTTCGCCGCGGGCGATGCGCACGCGGATGCGCGGGTCGTACACGTCGCCCTTCTCGGCCAGCAGTGTGCGGTGCCAGGCATAGGCCTCGGACGCCGCGAAGCCGCCTTTGGCGTTGACGGTCAGGATCTCCTCGAACTCCGGAAACCGCGTACGCACCAGCCGCGCGCCGGCGTGCTCCAGCACCGACAGGGCGCGGGCGAACGCGATGGCCACGGTGGCGTCCAGTCCGTCCAGCACCACGTTCTCCGGCACCGCCAGCCGCAGGCTGGAGAGCGAGGCCGGCTCGGGCACCACGGGCGTCTCGCCCGCCAGCACCGCGTCGATGACCGCGCAGCAGGCGACGCTGGGCGCCAGAGGGCCGACCGAATCGAGGCTCGGCGCCAGCGGCAGAACCCCTGCGATCGGCACCCGCCGCGCCGTCGGCTTGTAGCCAACCACCCCACAGAACGCCGCGGGAATGCGGCAGGAACCACCGGTGTCGGTCCCCAGCCCGGCCACCGCCATCCCGTCCGCCACCGCCACGCCGGTCCCCGACGAACTGCCGCCCGGAATCCGCCCGGCCGCGCGGTCCCAGGGCGACAGCGGCGTCCCGTAATGCGGATTGATGCCGAGGCCGGAGAACGCGAATTCCGTCATATTGGTGCGGCCCACAGGCACAAAGCCGGCGGCGGCCATGCGCTGCACGACAGGTGCGTGCGCCGCGGCGGGCGGCGCATCGGCCAGCGCGCGCGAACCCGCCGGCGTCGGCTGGCCGGCGATATCGAACAGATCCTTCAGGGCGACCGGAATGCCGGCATAACGGCCGGGCGCGCGGCCGGCCCGGCGCAGCGCATCCATCGCGTCGGCCATGGCGCGCGCCCAGTCCGCATCGGTCTTGATGAAGGCGCGCGCGCCCTCGCCCGCCGGATCGGCGATGCGGGCCAGGCATTCCTCGGCCAGCGCGCGGCTCGTCGTCTTCCCTTCGGCGAGGGCGTTGGCGGTTTGCTCGAGCGTGCGCATGATGGCCTCGACGTTCCAGTTGGGGACGATGCAGGTGGGAGTAACATGCCATGACCGACGCCACTGCCAAACCGGTGCTGTTGACCGGCGCGTCCGGCGCGCTCGGGCGCGTGCTGGCGCGGTCGCTGCCCGCCGAGGGCTTCACCTTGCGCATGACCGACATCGCGCCGTTCCCCGACACGGTGCCGCAAGGTGCCACCTTCACCCGCGCGGACCTGAACGACGGCGTCACCATCCTGCGCCTGGCGGAGGGCTGCGGCGCCATCATCCATCTCGGCGGCGTCTCGGTCGAACGCCCGTTCGAGGAAGTCCTCGGCCCCAACATCCGCGGCCTGTTCCATATCTACGAGGCGGCGCGGCGGGAGGGCGCGCGGGTGATCTTCGCCTCCTCCAACCATTCCATCGGCTTCCATGAGCGGACCGAAACCATCCCCGGCGCCACGCAGTTCCTGCCGGACGGGTTCTATGGGTTGTCGAAAGCCTATGGCGAGCTGATGGGCCGCCTCTACTGGCACAAGCACGGGGTGGAGAGCGTGTTCGTCCGCATCGGTTCCTGCTTCCCGGAACCGCGCGACGCGCGGATGCTTGCCACCTGGCTGTCCTATCCCGATTTCTCGCGGCTGATGGTGCGCTGCATGGTGACGCCGGAGGTGGCGTGCAGCGTGATCTGGGGCGCCTCCAACAACGCTCGCATGACCTGGTGGCGCGACGACGACCGCGGCACGCTGGGCTGGACGCCGCAGGACAGTGCCGATCCGTTCGCGGGACAGCTCGCGGGCCAGGTCAGCGGCGACCCGGTGCAGGAGCGGTACATGGGCGGCGCATTCTGCGCGATCGGTTACTCGCGGGACAAACGGGCGGGATGATCCGGCCCGCGCCGGGGTGGGGCCGACGCGAGCCTCTATGGGGGCGGTGGGCTTTCGGTCACACATCTGCAATGTTTTCCGGCGAAGGCAGCAAACCCCGCAGCGACACACTATTTAACGCTCTGGAATCCCCCGACCAGCGTAGCATTGCAACCCGGCAATCGCTGCAGAGGTCAGCGGCCGCCAACACGAAGGACCACGGCCATGCGTCGCGCAAAACTCTTTATCGGCTTGGCTTCCACGGTCGCGCTGAGCGCCTGCGCCGTGGCGCCGCCTCCCGGTCCGAGCGTGATGGCGATGCCCGGCCAGGGCAAGACCTTCGCGGAGTTCCAACAGGACGATGGTTACTGCCATCAGGCGGCGGCCCAGTCGACGGGCGGTGCGTCGCCGGCGGTGGCGGCGAACAATGCCGCGGTGGGCAGCGCGCTGCTTGGTACGGCCTTGGGGGCCGGGATCGGCGCCGCGTTGGGCTCGGTCGGCGGCGCGGTGGGCGCAGGAGCCGCGATCGGCGGCGCGACGGGATTACTGGCCGGCAGCGCGATCGGCGCCGGAAATGCCCAGGCGTCGGGTGCCGCTGTGCAGCAGCGCTACGATATGGTGTACGCGCAGTGCATGGCGTCCAAGGGCAACAGCGTGCAGCCCCCGCCCGGCGCCTATGCCGGTGGCTACGCGCCGGGTTATGCCCCCGCTCCCGCCTATGCCTACGGCTACGGCTATCCTTCGCCGTACTATTATCCTTACGGACCTGCCTGGTACGGTCCCAGCGTGGCAATCGGCTTCGGCGGCGGCTGGGGTTGGGGCCACGGGGGCTGGGGTTGGGGCCGCGGGGGCTGGGGCGGGGGATGGGGCGGCGGCTGGCATCGCTGACCTGGCATCACTGACCTGGCATCACTGACCTGGCATCACTGACCTGGCATCACTGACCTGCCATCACTGACCTGCCATCACGGGCACTGACACTGAGCCGGCCCATTCGCGGTGAGGCTTAACGGCCCACGTCGGCTGAGCACGCGCTGACCTTTCCAGCCGCGTGATACGGCGCCGGCGGCGAGTCTCCGACCGTCCGCCCTAATCATAAAACGCTTCGCCCTTGCGCAGCCGGTCCCACTCCGCCGCGTCGTGGCCGCAGATCACAGTGGCGCCGGCGGCTTCGATGCGCCTGATCTCGGCCAAGGAGCGCAGCAGCGCATCCGGATCAGCCGTGTTTCGCGGCGCATAGTCCTGGTCCAGGCTGGCGCGGACGCTGACGGTATCGGAGGCGAGCAGGAACGTCCCGCTGCGCTCCAGCACGACCAGTGCTGCCAGGCATCCGGGCGTGTGGCCGGGCGTCGGCAGCAGGACGATGCGTCCGTCGTTGAACAGGTCGCGTTGGCTTTCGGTGGTGTCGAACGCCGTCTGGTCCCAGTCGGCGGCGATGTAGCCCTTGGCGGCGGCGTCGGGTCCGCGCGCCCGTTCCAGTTCGGCCCGATGGCATAGCATGGTGGCTCGTCGGAAGAAGCCGTTGCAGCCGCAATGGTCCGGGTGCAGGTGCGAGCACACGACCATATCCACGTCGTCGGCGGACAGGCCGAGGCGGCCGAGTTCGGCCACGGGATTGTCCCGCGCGCCGTGCAGCGGGTGCATCAGCTTCGCCATGCCGCCCCAGCGCGCCGCGGCATCCGTTGCCGTATCCGGGTGGCAGCCGGTGTCAAACAAGACGTTGCCGCCGCTGTGTCGCAGCAGGAAGCAACTGACCGGCAGCTCCACTTGCTCGTCGCGTGCGGCATCCGGATAGAAAATGCCGCGGCGCATGCGCAGCCGACCGCCGGCGAGGATGTGCATTCTCATTCGCGTTTCCTACCACGAATTATGCCGGATGCTCGAGCCGTTGAGCCTCGGCGTCGCAGTGACGGTTGATTAACCCTTCCGCGGCATGCTGCGATCGATGCCGCTTCCCCAGCGCAACCCCTTCGCCGTGCCAGAGCGTCTGCGCCGGCTGCAGATCGAAATCACCACCGGCTGCAACCTGCGTTGCGCCGGATGCCAGCGTACGCTCGGCATGGCGGCCGGGTCATGGCACAACGGCCACATGCCGGTGGCACGCTTCGCCGCCATCCTGGCCAACGCGCTACCGGCCGATTCTATTATCCTGCAAGGCATCGGTGAACCGACGTTGCATCCAGACCTAGCCGCTCTGGTCGCGGCGGCGCACGATACTGGAAAGTTTCCCGCAATCAGCTTCAACACGAACGCGCTGGTGCGGGAGCCGGAGTATACCATGCGCTCCGCGCCGCCGGGCTGAACCATGTCAGCGTATCCGTGGACAGCCTCGATCCGGCGACCGCCGAGTCCGTCCGCGCCGGCACGGATTGCGCACGCCTGGCCGCAGCGATCCAGGCGCTGCTGGTTCTATGGCCTGTGGCCACGCTGTCGATCGTGCTGAGCCGGCACAACGCCGCGGAACTGCCGGCGCTGCTGCGGCAGCTCTACGCGTTGGGCGGCCGCTATATCGAAGTGCAGCCGCTAATCAGCTACGACGCCGCGGTGCAGCCGCTGTGTCTCACTGCCGCCGAGCTGGCCGTGGCGCGCCGGCAGATCGCGGAGGCAAGCGCGGCATTGCCGGGGCTGCAGATGCTGCCGGCCGCGGCGCTGGTACCGAACGGCAATCGCTGCCGCCGGCCGCTGCACGCCGCTTATGTCACGCTGGACGGTTACCTCACGCCCTGCTGCACCACCAACGACGCGGCATTGTTCGGCCACGCCAATCTGGCGGAAACCGAATTCGCGGCGCTGTGGCAGAGCGATGGCGTGGCCGCTTGGTTGCACGCCTATGTCGATCGCGAGCCCGCCATCTGTCCGGGCTGTGCGTTCAACCCCGCAGGCATGCCGCCGCCGTCGCTGGACGCGGCCGGGCAATGGCTGCGTGACGGCCGGCTCGATGCGGCCGAGGCGGGCTTTCGGGCGATTGCCGGCGACAAGGAGCACGCGGGCGCGCTGCACGGACTTGGGCTGGTACGGCTGCAGCGCGGCGATGCGGCGGCTGCCTTGCCGCTGCTACAGGCCGCCTACGCGCTGGCACCGGAGGCACGTCACGGCCACAACCTGGCAACCACGCTCGCCGCGCTCAGCCGCACGGACGAAGCCATCGCCATAGAGCAATGGGTGATGGCGGCGCATCCGGACTACGTGCCGGCGCAATTCGCCCTGGGCGGCATGCTGATTGGACGCGACGCCGCGCGCGCCACGACATTGTTCGCCGCGCTATGCGAACGCGCGATGGCGGTGCAGCGCTTCGATCTGGTCGAGCAATGCGTGGCGAAGCTGGAACTTCTGCCGGTGGTTGGCGAAAGCCGGCTGCGGCTGGCCAACCTGCTGCGCGGGGCCGGCCGGCAGGATCTGGCCCTGCGCCTGTTGCAGCCCGCATTGGACGACGCTCCCGACGACATCGCCGCGCGTCTCGTGCGCACCATGAGCTTGCTCGCGGGCGTGCATGCAACGGAGCAGGAGATCGCGCGGCGGCGAACCGCGTATGTGGAGGATTTGACGTCGCTGGATGGCCTGACGACTGATGCCACGCGTCAGCAATTGGCGGCGGCAATCGGGCAGGTTGGCAACGCCAAGCCGTTCTTCCTCGCTTATCATGGCGAGGACGACAGGGCACCGCAGCAAATCTATGGCCGCATCGTCAGCCGCATTGCCCGCGCCGCGCGGCCGGTGCCGGCGATCGCGCCGCCTTCGTCCGGACGGCTACGGGTCGGTTTCGCCTCGGCCTATTTTCATCTCCATTCGGTATCAAAACTGTTCGGCGGCTGGCTGTGCCATCTCGATCCCGACCGCTTCGACGTGTTCGGGTATCACCTGGGCGCGGACCAGGATGCGACGAGTGCGACGCTCGCCGGGTCGTGCGCCGCCTATCGCCACGGCGTGGCGTCGGACATCGTGTGGGCCGAGCAAATCGCGGCGGACCGGCTGCACGCACTGATCTATCCGGAGATCGGCATGCATCCGCTGCCGGTGCAGCTTGGCTGCATGCGCCTGGCGCCGGTGCAGTGCGCCGCATGGGGCCATCCCGTCACCAGCGGCTTACCGGAGATCGACTACTTCCTGTCCAGCGCTCTGATGGAGCCGCCCGACGGCGAGCGGCATTATACCGAGCACTTGGTGCGGCTGCCGAACTTGTCGGTCGCGTATGCACCGCTGCCCGACCGAGGCGGCTTGCTGTCGCGGGAGAAGCTCGGGGTACGCTCGGACGCGGTGGTGTATCTGTGCTGCCAGTCGTTGCCGAAATACCTGCCGCGCTACGATGCGGTGTTTCCGCAGATCGCCGCGCAGGTGCCGGCGGCGCAGTTCGTGTTCATCGGCGCCGGAGCGGTGCCCGCCGCGGTGTTGCGGGGCCGGCTGGAACGTTGTTTCGCGACGGCTGGGCTGGCGGTGGACCGATACGTGCGCTTCGTCTCACCCGTGCCCGCCGAGGACTTTCCGGCGTTGCTGCGCTGTTCCGATGTGTTTCTCGACAGCATCGGCTGGTCCGGCGGCAACACCACGCTCGAGGCTATCGCTTGCGGTCTGCCGGTAGTGACCCTGCCCGCGGGTCTGATGCGCGGTCGTCATAGCGCCGCCATCCTGCAGCAGATGGGGCTGGGCAATCGTGTCGCCAGCGGCGTTCAGGATTTTGTCGCGCGGGCCGTGCAGCTTGCCGATGCGGCACTGCGCGATGGGTTCCGCGGCGAGATCGTGCGATCGCGCGAGCGGCTGTACCACGATGTCGCGCCGGTGCGCGCTCTGGAGGAGTTTTTGGTTGATGCGGTCGAGAAATCGAAATTAAGGAGAAGCACCTCCTCCCCTTGAGGCCCCTTGAGAGAGGGAGCGGGGGGAGGGGTGCGTCCAACCCCCAGACCCGCACACCTATTACCGCCGGCCGCTGCTCAAGGCGGCGCCGTTCGATGAGATGCTTGTCGGCACCTATGTGTTCCCCGCCGGCCTTTCCGGAGCAGCGGCACTTCTGTGTTCCTCGCCGGCCTTTTCGGAGCAGCGGCACTTTCTGTCGACACTGCTGGACCTGACGCTGGGACGCGCTGCGGCGTCTGCCATCCGCCACGGCCGATACCTCATACTCTTGGCGGCGACCGTCGGCGCCGCCTGCCGATCGGCGATCTGCACACGCCGCAGCGGTTCTATAATATGCTACGCGTATTCAATATGCTACGTGTATTCAAGCGTATATCGCCATGTCATTCGGAATATGGTTGTTAACAATCCTCACTGTTGCCCGCGACGCGACCGCATCGGGGAAATTTTATCTGACAGCGTGTAAATCGACAGCAACAAACCGCATCACGCGAGTAATAGAAGCATTGGCATCTATTATAGGTTGTGGGATGGCAACTTGCACCGCATCACTGTTCTCAGCCACAAGTACGCCACTGTTGGCTGCTGCAGCGCCGGCTCTCGCATCGATCACAACCGCGGCGGCGGCGATGGGTTCGGGGCAACGGCTTCACAAGTGGGCCACGATTTGGACGCCACTGCCATCGCGGCATTGACCGCCGAGCTTGGAAACCGGCGTTGGGATACTGCTGCCGTTGGGCTTGCAGTTCGCATCGCTCGTGTTCACGCGTCGCCGGTCCCGGTTGCTTTCTCCCATGGCGTCGACGCCATCCTCACAGGCAGCTTTTTCATGCATTACAATGCGATAGCGGCGGGAATTGCATCGGCGCTCGACCCGAAGATCAGTCTCCGATTTGCTCAAGACACGCGATCGCGCTGGCCTTGGTTCTTGCTGCGTCGCCGCCGGCGAAGGCCGGCTGCCCATTTTTGTGAGGACCAGCGAGGCGGGCGCGTGGCATTTCAGATACGTCACCGCGTTCGCGTTTAATCCACGTCCGGTTCACCCGATTAATTCTTGCTGCGGGAATTGCGATGGCGTTATATTCACCTACAGTTGCAGTCAAAGGCTCGGGCGAGATCCCACTCACCGTTTCGTGGTCGGCACCGACGCTGGGAATTGCAACGGGTGTGTCATTATCCGGCGGATATAAGCCGGCGATGGCATCGGAAATTCGGGGTTGGGGTGCGAGGCAGACGAACCATGGAGGAAGCGAGGACGTGGACTGACCGCGCGATCCGCCGCCAGATCAACCTGTCGAACCTGACTGCCGAACGCGAACGTCACCTGTTGCATGTCGTCCATAGTGGTGGCAACGAACGCAGCCGACAGAGCGCGCTGACCGAATTGTGGGAGAGCCACAGCAAGCTGGTGGTCGCCATCGCCAGCCGCTATCGGCGTCTGAACGTCGATCTGCTCGATCTGGTCGGCGCCGGGCATCTGGGCCTGCATGCGGCGATCGGCCGCTTCGACCCGGACAGGTTCAGCAGCCGTTTATCGAGCTATGCCATCGGATGGATCCGCTGGTACATCCAGGACTACGTGCGGCGCAATTCCGGACCGGTGCGGCTTCCAGGCTCCAATGGGCACCGGCGGCTCGTGCAGTTGCGCGGGCGGTTGCTCGCCGAAGCGCGGCGGAACTGCCAGCGCGAGCAAGTGGAACCAACGGAATTCGAACTGTGCGAGCGCATCGGCCGGCGGATCGGCCTGACCGGCGAGGAAGTCGCACGCAGCATGCGCCTGATGCACGGCGGCAGCCTGAGCCTGCACGCCGACAAGCCGGGGGAATCCGGCACCATGAATCTGCAAGACATGCTCGCCGACGACGCGGCATCACCGGAAGACGACGTCATCTTGCGCCTGGATCATGCCAAGGCGCGCAAGCGCATCGTGGCCCTCGTGCAGGAGATCCTGGGGGAGCGCGAGCGCATCGTCTTCCTCGCGCGCTGCATGAACGACAGCGACGACGCCACCCACCTTGATTCCCTGGCGGAGCAATTCGGCGTTTCCAGGGAACGCGTCTACCAACTGGAGGCAAGCGCCAAGCGCAAGATCGCCACCGCCCTGACGCAGGAAGGCTACGGCGAATTCGCGCGCGACGGTGCCAGCTTCCGGCTGCCGCAGGTGCGGGCCAAGCGCCGCGTCGCCCCCCAGCCACCGCGCAAGGAGCCGATGCGCGCGCAATCCGCGCCATAGGCCGGTGCGGCCGTAAGGCGGAAAAGCGCGGCGCTTTCCGCCGAGCGTGAAGGCGGAATGCCTGCGCTTTTCCGCCTTACGGTTTACGGGTTACGGCCCGCCGAGCACGCAGGCAGCGCCGGCCGCCTGCACCTGGTGACAGAACACGATCGCCTGGGGCTCGTCCGGAAAGCCGCCGGTGCGCACGCGCCAGAAGACATGGCCGTCGTGGTCCACCTTGATCAATGTCGGCTGCCGGCCCCCGAGGAGCGTGGGCATCTTCTCCCGCAGATGCTGCCATACGGCCTGCGCGGCGTCGTGGGTGGGAACAGCCGCGAACTGCACCTCGAACTTGCCGGGATGCGTGCCGGGATGCGCGGCCGGGGAAGCCAGGGCGATGGCCGACTCCCCTGAAGGCGGAGCCGCGACCACTGCCGAAGCGCCGCCGGAACCTGCGGCGGGCGGGGGAGCCGGGCGATGGCCGACACCCCTGAAGGCGGAGCCGCGACCACTGCCGAAGCGCCGCCGGAACCTGCGGCGGGCGGGGGAGCCAGCGGCGATGGCCAACTCCCCTGAAGGCGGAGCCGCGACGACTGCCGAAGCGCCGCCGGAACCTGCGGCGGGCGGGGGAGCCAAGGCGATGGCCGACACCCCTGAAGGCGGAGCCTCGACCACTGCCGAAGCGCCGCCGGAACCCGCGGCGGGCGGGGGAGCCAGGGCGATGGCCGACCCTCCCGAAGGCGGGGCCGCGACCACTGCCGAAGCGCCGCCGGAAAGTGCCGGCGGCGGGGGAGCCTGGGCGATAGCCGACCCTCCTGAATGCGGAGCCGCGACCACTGCCGAAGCGCCGCCGGAACGTGCCGCGGGCGGGGGAGCCAGGGCGATAGCCGACTCTCCCGAAGGCGGAGCCGCGACCACTGCCGAAGCGCCGCCGGAACGTGCCGCGGCATATGCGTTCAGCGCCTGTTGCACTTGCTCGGGCGAGAGGTCGGCGCTGAGGATCTTCGCGGCCTCCTCGCGGTCTCCGGCCATCGTCAGTGCCGCCGCCAGGTCGTGCTGCAGCTTGCGCGATGCCCCCGGCGCGCTGGCCAGCGGCCGCAACATGCGCACGGCGGCGTCGGCCGAGCCGGACATCGCCACGGACAGAGCCAAATTGACCTCGATGGCCGAATTGTCCGGGTTGATGCCCAGCGCCTGCCGATACGCCAACTGCGCCCCGGCATGGTTGCCCTGCAGATCACGCGCTACGCCGAGATCGTTCAGCGCTTGCGTGTTGCGCGGATCGTGCTGCAGCGCCTCCAGGAACAGGGCCTCGGCCTTCGCCGGATCGCTTGCCAGGTCCAGCCGGCCCAGGCCGATTTCGCCGCCGACCGACTCAGGATTGCGCTGCAGTACGTTGGTGTAGCTGATCCGCGCCTCATCCACCCGGCCCAGATCGGTCAGCGCGTCGCCCTGCACCACCAGCGCCGCCTCGTTCCCGGGGGCCGTCGCCAGCACATGCCCGGCGATCTCCAGCGCGGTCTGCGGAGCACCACCGCGCAGTGCGGCCTGCGCCACGTCGACGCCGGGGTGCATGGAAGACATATCGGACGCCGTGCGTCCGCACGCGGCCAACAGCACCAGAAGGACGAGGGGCCCGCCGCGCATTCGCGAATCGGACCTAGGAGTGGAAGACGCGCATCACCTGGATCATGGCAGGACCGCCGGCGATAATAAAGACACAGGGGAGGATAAAAGCGATCGTCGGCAGGGTCAGCAGCACCGGCAGCCGGGCGGCCCGCGCCTCGAACTTGGTCAGCATCTCCCCCCGCATCTCTGACGACAGCACCCGCAGCGCGTCGGCAATCGGGGTGCCATACTGCAGGGTCTGCGCCAGCGTGGTCGCCAGCCGCTTCAGCGACTCAAGGCCGGTGCGCGTGCCAAGATTGAGAATGGCGATGCGGGCGTCCGCCAGCACCTGCAACTCGTTGGCGGTTTGCTCGAACTCCATGGCGATCTCGCGATACGCATGCTGCAGCTCGGTGGCGACGCGGATGATCGCGGGACCCAGGCCGAGGCCCGCCTGGGTGCAGATCACCAGCATATCCAGTGCGTCCGGCAAGCCTTGTTCGATGCGCTTCAGGTAGCCCTTGCGCTGGTGGCCGATCACCCAGTCGGGCGCCAGCAGGCCGATCACCCCTGAACCGGCCGGCAGCAGCGTGCCGGTAATGCCGCTGATTCCCCAATGCCGCATCAGCAGCCAGACCATGCCCGGCAGAACCACCATCAGCAGTAGCTTGCCGCCGATGAACAATGCGACGCCCTGGGCGCCGCGCAGGCCTGAGGCGGAAAGCGTATTTTCCAGTTCCGACAGCGTACCCGCCGAGACCATGCCGCTGCGCAGGATCGTCCGTCCGAGCGCAGCGATGCCGTCGACGAGCGCGGCGCGGACGGCTTGCGGCTCGGCCGATTTGCGGCTCGCCGGCGCCTGGCCGTGCATCGCGCGCACGCGGGCGGCCAGGCGTTCCTCGCGGCGGATTTCGCGCAGCATCCAGAAGCTGCACGCCGCCATCATGATGGCAAACAGCAGGCCACCGCCGATCAACAGGCGCTCATTCATGCCGGACGCTCCACCGTGTCATGGCCGGTCCACCGGAGTAACAACCAACTCTTCTTCATGACAAGCTCTTGCGGATGATCGTGCGGATGGTGAAGATTCCGGTGCACAGCGACACCACCGCGCCGCCGAACAGGGTGCGGCCGGTGGGATCCTTGAACATCATCCCGACATAGCCGGGATTGAGCGCCCACAGGCCGCCGCCGGTTACGATCGGCATCGCGGCCAGCACCATCGCGCTGGTGCGCGCCTCGGACGCCAGCGCCTTGCCCTTGGCTGCCAACGCGACGCGCTTGCGGATCACGTCCGCCAGGTTTTCCAGAGTCTCGCTCAGGGTTCCGCCGGTCTGGTTCTGTAGCGACAGCGCCGTGGCAAAGAACCGGTACTCCGCGATGCCGCAGCGGCTGGCCATGTCCAGCACGGCCTCATCCACCGACACGCCGATCGATACCTGGTCCACCAGGCGGGCGAATTCGGGGCCGGTAGGTTCAGGCGTTTCGCGGGCCACGGCGCGCATCGCTTCCATCACCGGGATGCCCACGCGGACCGAGCGCACGATCATCGCCAGCGCGTCCGGGAATTGCCGCAGCAGCGAGAGTTTGCGCCTGCTCTCGGCCGCACCGAAGATATAGCGGCAGGCCATGATCCAGACGACGGGGAGTCCAAGCCAGGAGATCTCTCCGACCAGCCCGCCGGCCAACGACTGGGCAATCTTCGCCGCGACGAAGGTGACCATCAGGACGATCCACCACTTCATCGGATGGTGCTCCGGCTTGTTGAGGTCGAAGCCGAATACCGAGGTGGCCATCGCCGACGCCGAAAAGTTGCGTTTGGGTGCGGCGCGCATGAAGGCGGAGACAAACACCGGCTGCGTCTTGACATGCGGCGAGGAGACCGCACTGATCCGCGCGGCTCGCTGCGCCTTCAGTTTCTGCGCCTTCGACACCAGCATGCCGCTCATGCCCAGCCCGGCCAGCGACAGGCAGGACATGATCATCAGCAGCCATATCAGGCCGTGATCTCTCATTGGTCGACCTCCTCCATCGCTGCCCTCCACGTCTTGTCGAGGCCGAAATAGGCCAGCCGCCGCGGGAAGGACGGCGGCACGCGGGTGATATTGTATCGGCCGAACAGCTTGCCGTTCGGCCCTTCGCCCAGGACCTCGAACTGGAAGAGGTCGTTCAGCGTGATGACGTCGCCTTCCATGCCGCAGACCTCGGTCACCTGGGTCACGCGGCGGCCGCCGTCGCGCTGGCGTTCCACCTGCACGATCAGCTCGACGGCGCTGACGATCTGGGTGCGGATGGCTTTGGACGGCAGGCCCATCTGGCCCATCTGCACCATGTTCTCGATGCGGGTCAGCGCGTCGCGGGTGGTGTTGGCGTGAATGGTGGACATGCTGCCGTCGTGGCCGGTGTTCATGGCCTGCAGCATGTCGAACGCCTCGCCGCCGCGCACCTCGCCGATGATGATGCGGTCCGGGCGCATCCGCAGCGCGTTCCTCATCAGGTCGCGCTGGGTGATCTCGCCCTTGCCTTCCAGGCTGGAGGGGCGGGTTTCCAGGCGCACCACGTGCGGCTGCTGCAATTGCAGCTCCGCGGTATCCTCCACCGTCACGATGCGCTCGCCGGGGTCGATCAGGCGCGACATCGCGTTCATCAGCGTCGTCTTGCCGGACCCGGTGCCGCCGGAAATGATGACGTTCAGCCGCGCCTTGGACGCGATCTCCAGCACGCGGGCGACCTGCCGCGTCATCGCTTTCCACTCGATCAGCTTGTCGAAGTCGATGTCCTTGCGGCCGAACTTGCGGATCGAGACATAAGGGCCATCGAGCGCCAGCGGCGGGAACACGATGTTGACGCGCGATCCGTCGCGCAGCCGCGCGTCCACCATCGGGCTGGATTCATCGATGCGCCGCCCGACCCCCGAGGCGATGCGCTGGCAGATGTTCGACAGATGCTGGGTGTCGCGGAATCGGACATGCGACATCATCAGCTTGCCGCTGCGCTCGATGAAGGTCTTTTCCGGACCGTTCACCATGATCTCGCTGATGGTCTCGTCCTCGAGTAACGGTTCCAGCGGTCCCAGCCCCAGGATGTCGTCCACCAGCTCGCCGGCCAGCGCACGTTGCTCCCGGGCGTTGAGCTGCACGCGCCGTTCGGTGGCGATCTCCGAGATCAGCCGTTCCACGTCGGCGGTCAGCCGGTCCTCCGGCATGGCGGCGACCGCGGTGGGATCCAGCCGCGCCAGGCAGATGTTGCGCAGCTCGATGATCGCTTCTTCCGGCGCGCTGCTCACGGGCATGAAGGGCTGCGGCGACGGCGGCGGCTCGGTTTTCGGGCCCCCGCTCGGACCCGGCCGCAGCGGGACCGGCTGCGTGGACATGCGGCGGCCGAAGGACGGACCGGTGCTCATGGCTTACGCCGGAACAGGCTCCAGCCGCTGCGGCTGCCCGAAACGGGCGCGCCGACCGCTGCCTGCGCGGAATCCAGCAAACCGACGAAGGCGACCTGGCGCGCCAGTTCGTTCACGCCAGCGCGGAAGCCGCTGGACGATGTCATCGCCGGTTCGCCGAGGGTTGCCGCGTTGCCGACCTGGCGCGGCAGGTCGGGAACGGCGATGTCCACCTTCATCTTCAGCGCGTCTTCCACCTGCTTGCGCGTCAGGCCTCCGGGAATGCCGAGGCGGTTCAACACCATGATGGCGCGTTGCGGTTGCTCCTCGCCGCCCGGCAGCGCGAGCAAGCGCAGCGTGTCGCGCACCGCCGCCAGAGTCGGTTCCATCACCAGGACGCGCTGGTCCACCAGATCGAGCAAATCGCGATACAGCGGCACCGGCGCAAAGGGCACGTCGGCGACGATGAAATTATAGCGGCTGCGCAGAGCATCCAGCAGAACGCGGCCGGCGCCTGGCGCGGGGTTGGGATGGATCGCCACCGATTCTTCACCCGCCAGCACGTGCAGGCGGTCGGCGGCGGGTTGCGCGGCGCGTTCGGCCAGCAGTGAATCCAGTCGTTCCGGTGCTTCCAAGGCAACCCGCAGACCCGGGCCGGGCTGCACGTTCAACAAGAAGGCGGCGCTGCCGCGCTGAATGTCGGGGTCGATCAAGACCGTGTGCCGTCGCATCAGCACGCCGAAATTCCAGGCGAGGTTCACCGCGAGCGTGGTAGCACCGACGCCGCCTCGCACGCCGGTGATGGAAATGGCCCGCCCGCCCATCGCCGCCTGCGACGCCGGCGTCTTGCCGCGCAGGAACGCCGAGAAATGCCTCGCGACAATATCGCGCGTCAGCGGCTTTGCCAGGTAGTCCGCCGCACCCAGGTTACGGGTGACCTCGCGATAGAAGTCGACGTTGTTGGTCTCGCCGATCACCAGCACGCAGACATCCGGTTCCACCACGTGCGCAAGGTCGCCGAGCGCGCTCAGCGGCTGGTCCTCGCCGCTGATATCGACCACCAGCACCTTGGGCGTGGTCGATTTCTGCATCGCCGCGACCGCGGTGCGCACGTTGCCACGGCGCAGATCCAATTGCTCGACCGTCACCTCGGAGAGCCCGTCGCGCAACGCCTCCTCGGAACGGGCGTCGGTGACGAAGCCGACCAATGAGGGACGGTCGTAGCGCGCCGACCCGGCGTCGTTGAATTCGTCCAGCTCGTCCGGCGGGACGGCCAGGCTACCATCGTCAGGCATCGCTAGCTCCCTGAACCACTCGATCCACCGCCCGAGGCACCGCCACCGCCCCCACCGCCACCGCCCCCGCCCCCGCCGCCTTGCAGCGACTTCGGCTGGTCGGCCACGATGTGACCAACCGCGAGGGCCGGTTCGGACGCTTCCCGGATGATCACACCATGGCCGCTAACCAGGTCATGCGGATCGGCTACCATCGCGGCGATGTTCGCAGCGTTGCTACCGGTCGGTTTCCAGACATCGGTGCGAAGATATGGGTCATACCGATCGCAGCTGGCCAGCACCGTCAGGCTGGCAACTGTGAGAAGTGGCAAAATTCCGGCACGGGTCATTGCTTGCCTCACTGCACCATGAAGCCGGCATCGCCGGGGATACGCACCGGCACGGCGGCGTGTTTGTCGGCGACCTGCCGCAGCAGCAGCAGGCGCTCGAGATCGGTCGGTTCGGTGGTGCCATCGGTTGGCAGGTGAAGGTCTGCCGAATGGTTCACCGGACGCACGATGTACGGCGTGACGACGATGACCAGCTCGTCTTCCGACTTCTGGAAGCCGTTCGAGCGGAACAGGGCGCCGAGGAATGGGGTGTCGCCAAGTCCCGGCAGCCCCGTGGTGTTTTGAGAAGACGTCTGCTGCAGCAATCCGGCGATGGCAAAACTCTGGCCGCTGCCGAGCTCCACCGTGCTCTCGGCCCTGCGTACGGTCAGGGCGGGAACGACGACGCTGGAGTTTCCGGCGGTGAGCTGGATGCCGTCAGCCTTGTCGAGCTCACTGACTTCTGGCTTGACGTGAATGTTGATCCGGCCGTCGCTCATCACCGTGGGAAGGAAACTGAGCAGGATGCCGTAGTCCTTGAAGTCGATCGACAGGGCGCCGTTGGTCTCGCTGATCGGGATGGGAAATTCGCCGCCGACCTGAAAGCTGGCGGTCTGACCGCTCATGACGGTGAGGTTCGGCTCGGCGAGCATCCGCGCCAGGTTGTCCTGTGCCAGCGCATCGATGACACTGCTGGCATTGAAGGTATGGTTGGCTGTGGTGTTGGCTATGGATCCCGCCAGCAGGCCAGAAGCCGCGCTGGCGGTCAGCGAGGCTGGCGTGGAGAATCCGAGCTGCCAGCCGCTTGTGAGCGAGCCGAGGGCCTGCCAGTTGATGCCAAGGTCGCGTACCACCGTCCGCGACATCTCAGCGATGCGCACGTTCAGCGTGACCTGGACCGGCGCCATGATGCTGATCTGGTTATCGACCGCCGGGGTATCGCCCGCATAGTCCTTGGCGATCGCGACCGCCTGTGCGGCATCCTGCGGGCTGGACACGAAGCCTGTCAGCAATAGGCCCTTCGACTGTGGGTGCACTTCCACGCGGCTGCCGGGCAGCAGGCGCGCGATCATCGCCTCGGCGGATTGGGCGCCATAGGCCGAAGGCTGAACCGTCAGGTCGTACTGCACCAGGACATGGCCGGCGCTGTCCATCGCCGCCACGGTGGTGTTGCCCGCCGCAATGCCGAACACGAACAGCGTGGAGGCGCTGGCCGGCCGCACCTCCGCCACTTTCGGGTCGGCGACGAAGATATTGGTGGCTGAGCCCTTCAGCGTGACCACCTTGCCGTTGCCGGCCTGGAGTACCAACGCCTGGTGGCCGCCCGCCTCGGCTACTGTCGGCGCGGCGGCCGGGGCCTCCACGGCGTTGGCGATCGGTACGCCCAGCAAGATCGCCGCAACGCAGATTTCGCACAGCAATCGCATGAACGTTTTCATTGCAGTTTGAACTCCCTTACGTCCCCGCCGCCCTGGTAGATGCGAATCACGTTATTCGCTTCAGGCGGTGGCGATGCTTCCCCAATCGCCGGCGAAACGTCGACGGCCCAGGTGGTGGTCACTTTGGGTGCAGGCTTGCCCTGCCGCTGCGCCATGTCGGCCGAGCGGACCGATAGCGACAGCCGTCCCAGCCGCGTGGCCACGGAGACGGCCTCGGCATTCGCTTCCGTGACTTCCAGCGTTACGGTCTTGGCCTGCTTGTCAGGCGTGGACACGGCGCCCTGGATGATCTGCTGGTCGATGGCGATCACTCGTGCGTCCGACAGCACGGTTTCCGCCGCGACATTGTGGCCAGGCGTCAGGTTCTGGCCGTTGATGTTCTCGGTCAGGATCACGTCCACCCGGTCGCCGGGCCAGATCAGCCCGGCGGATCCGCTGGTGTCGTCCACCGCGATGGTGACGGCGCGCATGCCGGGTTCGAGCACGGCGGCAAGGAAGCCATGATCGCCAGGGCGCATCACGTCGCCGTTGCGGACGATGTCGCCTTTCGAGAGGCTGCGGCGCACCATGGCGCCGACCAGTCCGCGGCGCGTGTCGGTCGAATCCAAATTACTGTCCGCGAGGCCAGGACCGTTGATCGGCACCTGCTTCGCGGTCAGGTCTTCAGGCTTGAGCAGGGAGCCGGCGGGCACCGCGCGCGCCGCGATCAGTACATCTTCCGTCACCGGCGGCGGCGGCGTGTTGGCAGCGACGGCGGCGAGAGGCGGCGGCCGGGTGGAAATCCAGGCGACCGTGCCGAAGCCGAGCAAGCCGACGGCCATAAGGATGAAGAATGCCAACCGCAGGATCATGGCATGTTCCTATAGAAGAATGAACAGGCCGCCGGCCGCGATCGCGCAGGCGTAGGGGAGAGGTCCGCCGCGGCGGATTCTCCAGCATTCGACACGGAGCGTGCGCGCCAGCAGGCTGTGCGGACGTTGGGGCCGTGGCGGACCGACGAAGCGGCGCGCCAGCAGGTAGGCAACGGCGAGGACGCCGCCGGAGAGCGCGACCGCGGTAACGAAGTTCAACGCCATCGACGGCGGCACCACGATCGCCGTGGCCGCCAGCAATTTGACGTCGCCGCCGCCCATCAATCCGCGCCGCCAGCAGATGGCGGCCAGGATGAAGACGACGACTCCCACCGCGAGGCCGGCGATCAGTCCGCCTGCGACGGTCCCGTTGGTTGCGAGCGGCTTGGCAAGCCGCAGTGCGATTCCGAGCAATGCCAGGGCACCGGCCAGCCAATTGGGGACTGTCCTGGCGACGAAATCGTGCCCGGCCGCCAGCACCAACAGTGCGGCACCAGCCATGACCAGTCCCGGAATGAGCATTGTTGACGCGGACATCGACATCACGAGCCTTACGTGCGGGCCGAAAGCAGAACCTTGGAAACGCGCGATGCGGCGGCGGAGTCCGCCGCCGCATCGGGTCCCTACGCAGCCATCTCTGAGGGGATCAGAGCGAGGCGGCGATCGTGGTGAACTTGGTCTCGATCGCCTGGCCCATGCCGACAACGGTCGCGGCGATGACGGCGGCGACGGCCCCGGCGATCAGGCCATATTCCAGGGCGGTGACGGCGCGACGGTCGTACTTCAGCTCCAGCCAGATCTTCAGGATTTCAAGCATCGAGGTGTTCCTTTTTCCATTGCCTCAGGGTGAATGCTGCGCAGCGGCCGGGGCGTCTTTTGTTCGATCACGCTGCCGAACGCAGGCAAGCGGAGAAAACCATGAGCGGAGTTAAGACGCGGTTTCAGTTTGCTGGGGTGATTCGAAAAATTGAAGAAAATTTATCGCTGATGTGGTGGCGGAACGTATTTTCCCGGGCATTACCGGCTGGGTGTGATAATGCGCGGCAACGCTGCCCGTGGCGATGATGGCAGCGGGGCACGCACGGCGATCACTTGCGCTCCGACAGAAGCAGGGGCCGGTCCCCATACATGAACCCCGGCAACCACCTTGAATTGCACGATAGAGACAGGGGAAATTTCAGGATTGCCGTTCCAGTCGGCGAACACGCGTTGACGATACGCCACGCCGAGATCAGGGGTGGCCGAATGGTACGCGGCGACCGCATCCTGCCAGTTGCCGAGCCGCGCCCGCAGCGAATTGAGAAGCTGCGCTGCGTACTGCGCATTGGCCTGGGGATCGAATGCCTGCGCAAGGCTGGTGAATGCGCCGGGATGCCAGGCAAGATTTATCTGGAAGCAGCCGACGTCGACACTCGGCGAACCGGCTGCCTGCAAAGCGCGCACGGCGGCGATCGCATCGATCTCGCTGTCGAATAGGCGACCACGGCCGGCGGCGTTTATCGACCATGGCCAGGGAACGACGCGGCCAGATTTCGAATCCCAACGGCCGCTTTCGACTCGCCCGATGGCCAACAGCAGGCCAGGCGGCAGGCCGAACGCTTGCTCTGCCGCGCGTCCCGCCTGCTCGCACTCCGCTGCGGGTTGTGCATAGGCTGCGGGTTGTGCATAGGCGGTGCGCACCGAACCGAGCGCCATGAGGCCGCACAAGGCCAGTCCCGCCAGCCCGCGTAAGCCACAAAATCGGCTTCGCCCTAGACCAGCATTGGAAAGAATCGAAGCCACCATATTGCTCTTTTCGCCATTACGAAAGCAGGCCGGCCATTCACGTCTTTCCATGGAAAACTTGGAGAAGACTTGAATGGCCGGCCTGCGACAGCAAAGAAAAGCGGCTTGATCTCTTGCGCGGGATCGCTTCGTGTCCCGCACCGGCATGAGATGCCAGGCAGCGCCGGTTCAGGCAGCGGCGGCGATTTGCGCGGTGGCCCACGCCGGCGGCATCGACACGACTTCCGGTGCAATGCTCGGATCGCGCAGGATGTAGCCGCAGCCCCACACCGTATCGATCAGCGTCGGAACGCCAGCCACCGCGAGCTTCTTGCGCAGGCGGCAGATGATGACGTCTATGGTCTTCATCTCCGGCTCTTCCATGCCGCAGTACAGGTGGTTGAGAAACGCCACCTTGTTCAGGATCACGCCCTGCTTCAAGAACAGCAGTTCCAGCACGGCGAATTCACGCCGCGACAGGTGAAGCTGCTGGCCATGCACGCGGACCTCGCGCCGGTCCAGGCTGAGGTCGACCGGGCCCAGCCGCAGCAGGGAGTTGGCGTGGCCCTGGCTGCGGCGGACGATCGCACGGATGCGAGCGAACATTTCCTCGGGATCGCATGGCGTGATGATGAAATCGTCGGCGCCCTGATCCAGCGCCTTCGCCTTTGCCTGTGCCGTTGCCATATCGGCCAGCATCACCACCGGCACCTTGAAATCCGCCGCCCGCATCATGCGCACGACTTCATGGCCGGGCATGTCGGACAGGTGCAGATCCATCAGCACCAGGTCGTATTCGTAAAGTCGCAGGAACTCCAGCGCATCGCGCCCGCTGTCCGCATGCTCTGCCCGCACGCCGTGCTGACGCAGCACACTTACATCGTTGCCGCCGCGCCCGAATGACGATTTGCCTACCCGCAACACCAGCATGTCGAATTTCCTCTTCAGCTTCATGGATCGTTCTGGCGTGATAATCTGTTAAAATCACGTTCACGCACAATCCGCCATGTGGCCGAACCGATCGCTGCCGAGAGCCTAGGTCTCGGCCGGAGGGACTAGGCCGTCCGATATAGGCTACCCGCCGAGCGGAAGTTTCCCCGTAGCGGGGTTGATCTTCCACCGGTCATGGCAACAGGCGGGTTACGACGGCCGGCGGGCTGGGTATCAACATGATGCGGTAAGATCGGACCAGCGGGCGGGCAGATGTTTCGTTCACCCCCGCGGTCTCCCGCGGTCCCCCGGGGGCCCGCAACCGCCGACCGCGCAGGCGCCGCACCGGGCGCGCCGGCCAGATTTTCGCAGCACTGCAACCTCCGCGGAACGACGCCGGGGCTATCTCCTGGTCTATGTGTTGTCCGAACTTGCTCCGGGACGTGCCATGAGGACTATGCTTCACTTGTTTCGGCGTGCCCGCCGCGGCGTTGCTGCGGTGGAATTCGCCCTTACCTTCCCGGTGGTGCTCTATCTCTTTGCCGGGGTCACCGATTTCGGCTTTGTGTACTACGAGCAAATCGGCATGTCCGGCGCTGTTTCGGCGGCCGCGCAATATGCCGAGCTGACGGACCAGAACAGCAGCGGTTCGCTCACCGCGGCGAATGTCCAGACGGTCATGCAGAACGCGGCGGCGCAGTCGATGCCTAACGTGACGGTCACCGCGACCGCTGCCTGCTATTGCATCACCGGCACCGCGACGACTTCGTGGAACACCACCAGTCCGACAAGCTGCAACGTCACGTGCGCCGGTGCTCCGAACACCATGAAGTACATGTATCTCAGCCTGAGGACGACCTACAATGCGATTTTTCCCATGAGCATGGTAGGCTCGCCGACGCTGAGCAAGACCACCTGGATTCCGCTGCAATGACGGTCGGGCGTTGGGCGCGGCGGCTCCTGGCGGAACGCCGCGCCGCGATGGCGGTGGAATTCGCCCTGGTGTCGCTGCCGCTTTTCCTGGTCTCATTCGGTGCCATCGATCTGGGCCTGATCCTGTGGACCAGGACCGCGCTGGAATCCGTTGCCGCCGACGCCGCGCGCTGCGGCGCCATCCAGGCCGCGGCGTGCACCGGCTCCAACACCATCTCCAGCTTCGTGCAGACCGAGGCTGCGAATTGGGTCTTGAGCGGCGTGGTGACGAGCACGACCAATCCGTTGACGGTCAACGTCAACGGCAGCGTGAATACCGCGTCGTGCCCGGCGATCACGGTGGGCACCTTCGAGACGGTGGAGATCGTCACGTCCTATTTGGCGTCGGGTTGGCTGCCGCCGCCGTTCGGCAATTACCGAATCGACGTCTGCGCGTCGTTCGCGAGCTGAAGTACGCTATAAAGCTGAATTGCGCTGTGAAACCGATCTACGCTATCAAAATCGATCTACGTTATCTATCAAAACCGGTCCACTCTATCAAAACTGATCCGCGTTATCAAAACCGATCCGCGTTATCAAAACCGATCCGCGCTATCAAAACCGATCCGCGCTACCAAAACTGATCCACGCTATCAAAACTGGCCTACGCTATCAAAACTGACCTACTCTATCAATACAGGCCGGGCGTTCAGTTCACCCGCTCGGTGATCGGCATGCCGGAGGAGCGCAAGATCGACGGAACGACGAAGCCGCCGCAGGCCTTGGCCATCGCTTCCATGCGGCTGTGCGCGCCCAGCACCCGGTAGATCGCCGCCAGGTGCACCTTCACGGTACCAACTGCCAGATCGAGGCGCCGCGCGATGGTCTTTGTCGCGCAGCCTTCCGCCAGCAGATGCAGCACCTCGCGCTGACGTTCGGTGAGCGTTGCCAGCAGCGGCTGGATCTCCGCCTCCGCGCGCGGCGCCGCGGCAGGCGCGCGCGGTGGGACGCCGGTCAGCGACGCGGGCGCGAACACGCCGCCGGACAGGACCGTCTCCAACGCACGCAGGAACTGCGACTGGCTGGCCGATTTCAACACATAGCCCTGAGCACCCGAAGCGAGGCACTCCAGGATCGTCTCGCGCTCGTCGCCGTCGGCCAGCACCACGATGTGCTGTGCCGGGCACAGGGCACGCAAGCGAGCCACGCCGTCCGCGCCATCCATCCCTGGTAAATCTAAGTCGACAATAATCAACTCCAGGTTGCTGTTTGGCAGATGGAGCAGCAACTCATTGAAGGTACCAGCTTCCGTTAGACACCAACTAGGCCTGCTCTCGTGCAAGAGTGCAATTATGCCGCGACGAAAAAACGCAAGCCGATCAGCAACCAGAGCGCCAATGTCCGCGAAGTCCTTTTCCATTGCCCGAACATTCTTGTTGTGACGTCCGTCAGGCTGCGTCCCTACGGGGTGCATGCGGCGCCTCGATTCGTCGAGCCACCGTTCCGCCTTTGCCACGTGTTAGGTGCACGGGGACCAAGTTAGGCGATGTGAAACTTAACTGAAGGCTCGGATGCAAAATCTTTTCACCGGCGTCCTGTCCGGTCGACGGTTTGATCAAGGTTCTCACGGTCGGCCGGTTCTGCCGGCTCGGATGCGAGGTCCACGATGTGCGATTCGCGCAAAAATGTGGGGCGTGCCGGGCGTAGTCAGGCCGGGCGTAGTCAGGCCGGGCGTAGTCAGGCCGGGCGTTGCCAGGTCGGGCCCATTCGCAAAAAATATGTGCCCGGCGTTGTGAGGCCGGCTTCTCCTGACCGGCGCCGCCGCTGACTATCCCGGCCGGTGCTTCTCCAAAACCCCACGCGCGACCAAGCTCCGCCTACGCTGTTCAGAACAGCGACAACTGCGCTTGGAGAACTTCCGGGCCGGGCACGGCGAACCGGCCGCAGTCCAGGCCTTCGCGCGCCTCATCCAGTCCCCATTGCCGCGTCGCCCGGGCGAAGCGGCGCAGCAGCAGATCCGCATACACCCCCTGTCCGGCCATGCGGTGGTGGAAGCGCGGCTCCGACAACGCGCCGCCGCGGGTTTCCCGGATCAGGCTCAGGACATGCTTCGCCCGGTCGGGGAAATGCGTCGCCAACCAGTCCTCGAACATCTGGCGCAGCTCGTGCGGCAGGCGCAGCAGCACGTAGCCGGCATGCCGAGCGCCCGCCCGCGCCGCGGCTTCCAGGATCTTTTCCATCTCGGCGTCGTTCAGGCCGGGGATCATCGGCGCGGTCATCACGCCGCAGGGCACACCGGCGCGGGTCAACTCGACGATGGCGTGCAGTCGCCGCGCTGGAGTCGCGGCGCGCGGCTCCATCACCCGCGCCAGTGCCGCGTCGATGGTGGTGATCGACACATATACACGCGCAAGTCGCCGCTTCGCCATGCCAGCCAGGATGTCCAGGTCGCGCAGCACCCCGGCCGACTTGGTCACGATGCTGACCGGATGATTGAACCGGTCCAGCACCTGCAGCACCGTCCGCGTCAGTTTCAGCGTCCGCTCCACCGGCTGATAGGGATCGGTGTTGGACCCCAGCGCCAGCGTGCGCGGCACGTAGCCCGGCTTGCGCAGTTCCTTCTCGAGCAATTCCGCCACATCGGGCTTGAACACCAGCTTGGTCTCGAAATCCAACCCGGGGGAAAAGCCGAGATAGGCATGGCTCGGCCGGGCGTAGCAATAGATGCAGCCATGCTCGCAGCCGCGATACGGGTTCACCGCGCGGTCGAACCCGATATCCGGCGAACTGTTCCAGCTGATCGCCGAGCGGGTCGAATCGCGCGTCAGCGTGGTGGCGAGGCGCGGCAGCTCACCGAACTCCGCGGTCAGCGTCTCCCAACCGTCGTCGAACGGGCTGGCCACGTGTTGATCGAACCGCACCGGCGGATTGAGCGTGGCACCCCGCCCGTTGCGCACCAGCGACGGCATCGTGGCAATGGGCGGAGGTTCCGGCGCGCCCGCACGGTCCAGCGCCGCCAAAGCGTCCGCGTCCTTGCCCGCAGCGGCATTTCCGCGCATGCTCTTGTTCCCCGTATGTTCGACCTAACACACAATGGCGAAGCAGTGAAACCACGTCAAGAACATAAACGGAACTCGGACGGTGGCTGAGTCCGACACACCCCATCGTCATCCGCGCACAAGCGGGGACCCAGGCAACGCCGGCTTGCACGGGGATGACGCCCACGGGGATGACGCCCACGGGTTGACGCCCACGGGGATGACGCCGGCGCGCCGGCGATGGATGCGCAGGCGTCGCCCAAAGATGCGCTGGCTCCGGCGATAGACCCACAGGAACCAGCGATAGATGCACCGGCACTGACGATAGAGGCGCAGACTGCGGCGATGGATTCACCGGCTCCGGCGACAGGCGCACAGGCACCGGCGATAGGCGCACAGGCACCGGCGATAGGCGCACAGGCACCGGCGATAGACGCACGCGCGTCGCACATCGAAGCGCGGGCATTGGCACTATCGGTCGTGATCCCAACGCTGAACGCGGCCGGGACCCTGGCTGCCGCCATCGCCGCTGTCCCCTGGGCCGCGGAATTCATCGTGGCGGACGGCGGCAGCCGCGACGGCACGGCCGCCATTGCGGCCTCGCTCGGCGCCCGGATCGTCACCGCGCCGCGCGGCCGAGGCCAGCAACTCGCCGCCGGTATGGCAGGGGCTGCACATGGCTGGCTGCTGCTGCTGCATGCCGACACGACCCTGGCACCGGAAGCCGAACCCGCCGCACGCGCCCACATCCAGCGCGGTCCCGCCAGCGCGGGCTATTTCCGCTTCGCGCTGGACAGTGCCGATGCGCGGGCCCGCCGGCTGGAGCGCCTCGTCGCCTGGCGCTGCCGCACCTTCGGGCTGCCCTATGGCGACCAGGGATTGCTGATCCACCGCGACCTGCTGCACAACGTGGGCGGCATCCGCCCCCTGCCGCTCATGGAGGACGTGGACCTGGTCCGCCGACTCGGCCGCCGCCGCCTCCGGCCGCTGGACGCCGCCGCCGTCACCTCCGCCACCAAGTGGGAGCGCGACGGCTGGTACCGCCGTTCCGCCCGCAATCTGCTCTGCCTCGGCCTGTGGTTCGCCGGTCTGCCGCCGCGCCACATCGCCATGCTTTACCGATGACGCGTGACCGGTGAAGCGTGACCGATGAAGCGTGACACCGCAGTAGTGTTCGCCCGTGTGCCGCGGCTCGGCACGGTGAAACGCCGGCTCGCCGCCGAGATCGGTGACCGCGCCGCACTGCGCTTCCATGCCGGTACACTGACGCGGCTGCTGCGCGCGCTGGCCGCGGACCGCCGTTTCCGCACCTTGCTGGCGGCCACCCCGGACCGTGCAAGGCTGAGTCTGCCGCCGCGTATCCACCGGATCAGCCAGGGCGGCGGTGACCTGGGTCAGCGCATGGACCGCGTGTTTCGACGGTTTCCGCGGCAACGCGTCGCCATCATCGGCTGCGACATTCCGGACGCCACCACCGCCGACCTCGCCGCCGCTTTCCGTGCGCTCGGCCACGCCGACGCGGCGTTCGGACCGGCGGCCGACGGAGGCTATTGGCTGGTCGCCCTGTCGCCGCGCCGTCCGGCCCGGCCGTTCGCCGCGGTGCGCTGGTCCACCCGCCACGCGCTCGCCGACACGCTGGCCAATTTCAGCCGGCACCGCATGGCCTTTTTGCGCACCCTGCGTGACGTGGACACCGCCGAGGATTTGCGTAGGTTGCGCAATCCATGCCCCCTTCCCCGATGACTCGCGCGGCACGGACCCGGCTGCGCCGCCTGACCCGCCTGCCGGTGGTCTCGCCGCGGCAGTGGCTGCGGCGCTTGGTTTTCTGGGCCGGCGCGGTGTTGATCGCCGGCGTGGCCATCGGCTTGGCTACCCTGGCCGACCGCGCCAGCAATCTTTTCTTTGCGGTGCAGGCCCCGCGCCCCTGGATCGCCCTGCTGGTCTGTCCCGCCGGGCTGACCGTATCGTTTCTGCTGACCCGCTACGTCTTCCCCGGCGCCCAGGGCAGCGGCATCCCGCAGGTGATCGCCGCGCAGCACATGACCGACCGCGCCGCCATCGCCCGCGTGCTGTCGCCGCGCATCGCCCTGGGCAAGATCGGGCTGACCCTGCTAGGCCTGTGCTGCGGTGCCTCGATCGGCCGCGAGGGTCCGACAGTGCAGATCGGCGCGGCCATCATGCACGCGCTCGGCCGCCTGCTGCGCCTGCCGCGGCTGGAACTGGAGCGCGCGCTGGTGCTGGCAGGCGGCGCCGCCGGGATCGCCGCCGCATTCAACACGCCGCTGGCGGGGGTGGTATTCGCCATCGAGGAACTCAGCCATTCCTTCGAAGCACGCACCTCCGGCACGGTGCTGACGGCGGTCATCGTCGCCGGCGTCACCACCTTGGCGCTGGCCGGGAACTACACCTATTTCGGCCATACCTCGGCGGTGCTGGATTTCGGCCCCGGCTGGATCGCGGTGGTGTTCTGCAGCCTGGCGGGCGGCCTGGCCGGCGGATTGTTCAGCGCGGCGTTGGTGCGGTTCGCACGGGGGTTCTCCGGCCGGTTCGGGGCTTGGCTGGTGCGCTATCCGGTGGTGTTCGCCGCGCTGTGCGGGCTGACGCTGGCCGCGATCGGCATGGTCTCGCACGGCCAGACCTACGGCACCGGCTATGCCCAGGCGCGCGGCATGGTGGAGGGGACGACGACGCTGAGCGGTTCCTACGTGGTGCTGAAGTTTGCCGCCACCGTGATCTCGTACATCAGCGGCATTCCCGGCGGCATCTTCGCGCCGTCGCTGTCGGTGGGCGCCGGCCTCGGCGAGTGGCTGTCGCATTTCATCCCGTCGGCGCCGGAAGGCGCGGTCGTGTTGCTCGCCATGGTGGCGTATTTCTCCGGCGTAGTGCAGGCGCCGATCACCGCCGCGGTGATCGTGATGGAGATGACCGACAACCAGCGCCTGACGGTGCCTTTGCTGGCGGCATCGTTCCTGGCGTTCGGCATCTCGCGGCTGGTGTGCCGGCGGCCGATCTACGGCGAGCTCGCGCGGTACCTCCTGCAGGCACAGGCCAGGAGCGTGCCCCGGGCGGAGGTGGAGACCGTTGCCTCGGATGCCGAGCCGGTTTGAAGGCGAACAAGCGGAAGCTGCGCCGCGGCATAGCCGTTATGGCAATGCAATGGGCCATCCGACGGCGACCCGGCGACTTACGGTGGGGCCTCAACCATAGTTGTGGTTTCATGGAATTGCTGTACTAGGCCACCCGGGCTAGGGCGCAGCTTCCTGCAGCCCCGGGGAGATGCCGATCCATCCCCATTCGCTTGCGCCTCCCGCCGCCCTATCTTGTCCTCGTGCCAACCCGTTCCACCCAGCCGTCCGACCTGTTCGGCCCCGCAGCGCCGCCCGAAGCCTCGGGCGCATCGCCCGCCGCGCGCCCGCTGGCGGATCGCCTCCGACCCCGCACGCTCGACGAGGTCGTCGGGCAGGACCATTTGCTCGGCCCCGGCGGCACGCTCACCCGCATGCTGGCGCGCGGCTCGCTTGCATCGCTGGTTCTGTGGGGACCGCCGGGCGTTGGCAAGACCACCATCGCCCGCTTGCTCGCCGCTGACGCCGGTCTGCATTTCGTGCAGATCTCCGCGGTGTTCTCCGGCGTCGCCGACCTCAAGCGCGTGTTCGAGGAAGCCGCCCGCCGCCGCCGTCTCGGCGAGGGCACGCTGTTGTTCGTGGACGAGATCCACCGCTTCAATCGCGCCCAGCAGGACGGATTCCTGCCCGTCGTGGAAGACGGCACCATCACGCTGATCGGCGCCACCACCGAGAACCCCTCCTTCGAGCTGAACGGCGCCCTGCTGTCGCGCTGCCAGGTGCTGGTGCTGCGCCGCCTCGACGACGCCGCGCTGGAGCAATTGCTGGCACGGGCGGAGGCGGAACTTGGCCGCCCCCTGCCGCTGGACGCCGAGGCGCGTGCCGCGCTGCGCGCCATGGCCGACGGCGACGGCCGCTACATCCTCAACATGGCGGAGCAGATTGCGGCGCTTCCGGCGGACACGCCGCCGATGGACCCGGTGGCTCTGTCGGCGCTGCTGGCCCGCCGGGCGGCGCTGTACGACAAGGACAGGGAAGAGCACTACAACCTGATCTCCGCGCTGCATAAGTCGCTGCGCGGCTCGGATCCGGATGCGGCGCTGTATTGGTTCGCGCGTATGCTGGCCGGCGGCGAGGACCCCCGCTACATCGCGCGCCGCCTGACCCGATTCGCCGCCGAGGATATCGGCATGGCCGATCCCAACGCGTTGACGCAGGCGCTGGCGGGGTGGGAGACCTACGAACGGCTTGGCTCGCCGGAGGGCGAGTTGGCGATCGCCCAGGTGGTAGTCTATCTCGGCACGGCTCCGAAATCGAATGCGGTGTACACCGCGTACGGCGCGGCGCGGGCGGCAGCGAAGGCCACCGGGTCGCTGATGCCGCCGGCGCATATCCTGAACGCACCGACGCGGTTGATGCAGGATCTCGGCTACGGTGCCGGATACGCCTACGACCACGAGACGGAGGACGCATTCTCCGGCCAGAACTACTTTCCCGATGGCATGGCGCGCGAGAAGTTCTACCGCCCGCGCGACCGCGGTTTTGAACGCGAGATCGCGAGGCGGCTGGAGTATTGGGACAAGCTGCGACAGGAACGGCAGAGCGAGTCCTAGTGCTGTGACCATGACGCTTCGATGCCATCGGCGAATTTGTCGCTGGCGAGGCCGACGACTGGGCTATTCCAGCCCGGACCTGCCGGGAGTTTGGCACCAGGCTGACGCCGTCGCAGCCCTTGGCGGCCTACAGGCATCCGGGTGCGGTGCATCGCTTCGACTGCGTGACGCTGCTGCGGCGCACATTCAACCAAGGCCACACCCTGCAATATGACGCGGCGGCGGCAAACGACGGCTACATCCGCGTGAAGGCGTTTCTCGATCGCTATGTCGGCCACCCGGCCAATTGAAATGGGCGCTGAAGTCCCTGGACCACGAGAGCGCATCGCATCGCTCTTGCTCGCCAAAGGAAGTTCCTCTGCTCCGGCCGCAGCCTGCGTCGCCGTAATGGGGCCTTATGCGGCATCAGTATGTCGGACCAGCGCCATCAGTCTCGTTCGACCGCGAATTATATTATCGTTTTCGGCCCTAACCTGTCGTGGCCGGCGCGGACAATCGTGCCGAATTGGCTGACGGGCGGCAACGTGCCCGGTCGGATTGTCATTGCTCCAGACGTTCGCGCGCGGCTCGGCGTGTCGCCGGCCGTGTCGCTGGCCGTTGTCAGAAACGTCCGACGGGACCATCCTGGCCTCCTGGCCGTGGGGAGCCCGGGAAATCTTGGCTCAATTCACCACGGAGACATGAAGATCAACGAGATTTCAGGGGCTCGGCAAATTCCATGATCTCCGTCTCACCATGGCCTATCATGGTGGCGCTCCGCGCCAGATCGTTGGAGGGAAGTCGGCATGCGGTTTCGCGCTCTTTTGTTCGCGGTTGTCATTGGCCTCGCCGCTCCGGCATTGGCCCAGGAGGGCGGCCGCAAGGTTAATCCTGCCGACTGGCCCGGCTACCAGGCAGGCGACTACGTCATCAAGGACTACAAATTCGCCAGCGGCGAGACGCTGCCCGAGCTGCGGCTGCACTACCGCACAATCGGCACAGCGCGGAAAAATGCCAGGGGCGAGATCATCAACGGCGTGCTGTTGCTGCAGGGCAATACCGGCACCGGCGACAACTGGTTCCGCCCGACGCTGGCCGGCGAATTGTTCAAGCCGGGCCAGCCGCTCGACCCGGCCAAATATTACATCATCATGCCCGATGCGCTCGGCCGCGGCGGATCGTCAAAGCCGTCGGACGGACTGAAGGGCAATTTCCCGCATTACCGCTACCGCGATATGGTCGACGTCACGCATCGGCTGGTAACAGACGGGCTCAAGGTGGCGCATCTGCGGCTGGTGATCGGCAGCTCGCTCGGCTGTATGCAGCAATTCCTTTGGGCCGAATGGTACCCCAACCTGATGGACGGGACGGTCGGCATGTCGTGCCAGCCGATCCAGATCAGCGGTCGCAACTATATGTTGCGTCACGGTACCGCCGAGGCGATCCGCCATGACCCAGCCTGGAACAACGGCAATTATGACAAGAGCCCGATGCTCTACATGTACTCGTTGGCGGGTAACGATCTGACCGAAAGCCCGGTGCGGATTCAGGAGCAGGCGCCGACGATGGAGGCTGCGAAGGCACTCTACGACAGGCGCCTGGCGGCGATGATGAAGAACGGCGACGCCAACAACACGCTCTATGAGATCGAATCGATCTATGACTACAGTCCGGAGGCCGACCTTCCGAAGATCAAGGCGCATGTGCTGCTGATCAACAATGTCGAGGACTTCGCCGATCCGCCCACTCTCGGCACTGTCGAACGGGCGTTCAAGAAGATCACCCACGGCACCTATGTCCTCACGCCGTACAGCAAAGCCACACACGGCCATTTTACGCATTACTACGCGGCGGTGTGGAAGCCGTATCTGGTGAAGTTCATGGCAGGACTCCCGCCAGCGCCGAAGGCCGCACCATGACCGGAACCTTGGCGTCTCCGCGGCGCGCACGGCGGTCTCGGTCGTCGGGGCCCGCCGTAACGCGGCGATGACGCTCTGAGGATCAGCCGTCGCGTCGTCCTGTGGCGCCGCCATCCGTTCCGCCTCCATCGCTGGTCATGGCCGCGCTTCGGCGGCTGCAGGCGGCCATGACGGCAGGCCCGCCCCTCGAGCCAAATCCAAATCTCCTGATCCAAATCTCGCGTGGAGCCGCGCGACCGTTGCCTGGTCCTTATATCGATCGTCTCGCTGCGCAAAAAAGATGGGGCGAGACGAGCGGGAGGTGCCGGCCTCGTGCGAACGGTGTTCCGCGAGTCTTGCGATGCACACTCCGATGATGGCGTTGGATAAACTTGCCACGCGCTCCGGATCGTCTGGTTTCCATCGCCAAACCAGAACGCCGTCATGTATTACGGCGAGAGCGGCATCATGCACACCGTATCCCGCCATCCGGAAGCGAAGCCCATCGGCCAGAGAGTGAGGCGAGGTGTTTCAGGCTGCGGCAATGCCCAGTGCTTTATGAGTAATTGATATGGGCGGAACATATCAGAAGGGTCACAAGAGATTCTAACTTATGAGTGCCTGAATCTGTGAAATATGTGAAATCTGTGTTTCAAAAATCTTCTACTGCACGTCCCTCTTCAGGTCATGAAAATAGGGAGAAGTATCGCGCTGATGGTTCCGCCGTCGCGGGCATGTGCACGGGGCCTGGTGATTGGCAGCCTTTATGTCCGGAAACTCAATCAGCACAGCGGCTTCGAGAGGACCTTTCCTCTCCAGCAGCTTGAACGGCGTATAGGCGCCGAGATGTTTTGCGCCAGAGCCCGCAAAAAAGGGTGCAGCAAGGGACCAGTATTCTTCCAGCCCCCGCCTGTCATCCACAGCCTTCACTGTAGCGATCAGTCACCAGGGCTCGGAGCCGGTCGCCCCGCCGGGCCTCCCTTGACGCAGCCCCATCGGGCTCCCACAGCCCACGCCGCCCCGATGCCACAAGCCACCCTCACCGTAACCCCCGACGAGACCGACATCCGCCTGGATCGCTGGTTCCGGCGCCACTTCCCCGGCCTGCCGCAGAGCGCCATCCAGAAACTATGCCGCACCGGTCAGGTCCGCGTGGACGGCCATCGTGCCGACGCCGCCACCCGCCTCGCCACCGGCCAATCCGTGCGCATCCCGCCACTCCCGGCCGCCCAGCCCAAAGTCGCCCAGCCACCAGCCGAGATCGACCCGCTGGTCCAGAAGGACCTCCAACGCCTCGTGCTCTATCGCGACGACCACCTGATCGCGATCAACAAGCCGCACGGCCTGCCGGTGCAGGGCGGGCCCGGCATCACCCACCATCTCGATGCGTTGCTCGACGCCCTGCGCTTCGGCGCCCCGGACCGCCCGCGCCTGGTGCACCGCCTTGACCGCGACACGTCAGGCGTTCTCCTGCTCGCCCGCACCCCCGGCACCGCCGCCAAACTCGCCGCGCTGTTCCGCGGGCGCGACATCGACAAGACCTACTGGGCCGTCACCGCCCGCCGCCCCATCCCGCCCGAGGGCCGCATCGACTTTCCCCTCGTACGCCTCACCGGCGCCCGCGGCGAGCGCACCGCCGTGGCCGAGCCCGGCGACAAGGACGCCGCCCGCGCCACCACCGACTACAGCACGCTGGATCACGCCGGCCAGAAACTCGCCTGGCTGGAGCTGCGTCCCCGCACCGGCCGCACCCACCAACTGCGCGTCCACTGCGTCGCCATCGGCGCGCCGATCCTGGGCGACCTGAAATACGCCCGCCCCGACCAGAACGGTGCCTTCGCCGCCACGGTCGAGGGTCTGTCCGATGACCTGCATTTGCACGCCCGGGCGCTGGCATTACCCCACCCCACCGGGGGTACGCTGCTGGTGGAGGCCGACCTGCCGCCCCACATGGCAGCGACGTTCCGCACGCTCGGGTTCCACGCGCCCCCGGCGCGCCCCGCGCGGCGGAGCATCTGAAGGCGTTGCTTCCGCCTCACTGCGGAGGACCATGACAGCATGACAGCACGGCGTGCAGTGGGTTGCGGCTTGCTCGGCCTGGCGGGGTTGCTGGTACTAGTGGTGGCCGCCAGCGCGGTGTTCCTGGCCCGCTTCGATCCCAACAGCCTGAAGCCGCGGATCGAGGTCGCCGTCCAGCAAGCCACCGGCCGCACCCTGGCGCTGAACGGCCCGATCCGCCTGACGTGGTCGCTGTGGCCCACTCTCGCGCTGACCAATGTCGCCCTGGCCAACCCGCCCGGTTTCTCCCGGCCGGAGATGGCCACGCTGCAGCGGCTGGATGTGCAGCTCGCCTTGCTGCCGTTGCTGCACAACCGGATCGCGATCACCCGGCTGGACCTGCAACACCCCGACATCATGCTGGAGCAGGACGCCCAAGGCCGTGCGAACTGGGTGTTCACCCCGGCGCCGAAGCAAGCGCCGGCCACCCCGGCACAGTCCGGCGGAACGCCGAAACCGGGCGACCGCGTCAGCGTGTCCGACGTGCGCATCGCGGACGGCACGCTGACATGGCGCGACGACCGAACAGGTCGCACCACGACATTGACACTGGCGCGGCTGACCGCGACGGCTGCGTCGCCCGATGCGCCGCTGCATCTGGCGATGACGGCCGCCTATGGCAGTGTGCCCTTCACGGTTGGCGGCGATGTCGGTGCGCTGCTGCGCCTGCAGCAGCCGAACACCACCACGCCCTGGCCGATCAAGCTCAATCTTGCCGTGGCCGGCGCGACCACATCGGTGGACGGCAGCTTTACCAAGCCGTTGCAAGGCCGCGGCTACACGCTGGCGATCGACGCAACCATTCCGGACCTGGCTTCCCTCGCGCCACTGCTCCCGGCAATCCGCCTGCCGCCACTGCACGACGTGCACCTGGCCGCGCGGGTGGCCGATAGCGGAGGGCCGGTGCCGCACGTCGAGGCCGCGACGCTGACCCTCGGCCCGGCGGACCTGACCTCATACGTTGGCGGGCTGCAACTCGTCTCGGCGAACGTCGATGCGCCGGCGCAGGACCAGCCCGTGCACATCGACGTCCAGGCGGCCATCGCCAAGACGCCGGTATCGATGGCCGCGACGCTCGGCGTCCCGAGCACACTGGTGACGCGCACGCTGGCGACGCACCCAGCCGGCGCGCCGGTGCCGGTGGACCTGATCTTCCGAGCCGACAACGCCAGCCTGACGGTGAAAGGCACGGTGGCGAATCCCGAGACGCTGTCGGGGGCCGACCTCGTCCTGGAGGCCAGCATTCCCGACCTGGCCGCGCTATCGCCGGTCGCCCACCGTCCGCTGCCGGCGCTGACACAGGTCGCCTTCCAGGGCCACCTGACCGACGCCCCTGGCGGGTTCGAACACGGCGCAGCTCTGCACGCCATGAAGCTGACTGCGGCGCAGGGTGACCTGTCGGGCGACGTGGCCTTCGCGAACGGTCCGCCGCAGTCGCTGACCGGCAACTTGCACGCCAACCGCATCGATGCTGACGCCCTGATGGCCGCTGCCGGGAAACCAGTGACGCCCCCCGCCGCCCCGCCGGCCGGCGCAGTCGCGTCGCCCAAGCCGCAGGTCGCCACCGCAACGCCCGTCCCGCCGAAGGCGGCAAACGGCGCACCCGCCCCGAGGCCGGCCACCGGGGAAAGGCTGTTTTCCGAAACGCCACTGCCATTCGGGCTGCTGCGGCAGGCCAATGCCGACCTCGCGCTGACGGTGGGCGACCTGCGCACCGGCGGCCTCGACTACCGCAGCATCAACCTGCACGCCGTGCTGCAGGGGGAAAGCTGCGGCTCGATCCGCTGGCCGCGGACCTGCCGGAGGGTCCCCTGGCCGGCAACCTCGCAATCGACGCCACGGCGCCGGCGCCACCCGTCGCTCTGACATTGCACGCGCCCGGGCTGGCGGTCGCGCCTCTGCTGGCTGCCGCCGGGCTGCCCGCCTATGCCAACGGGAAGCTGGGCGTCTATGCCGACCTGCACTCAGCCGGGGCCTCGCCGCACGCCATTGCTGCGGGGCTTGATGGCAGCCTGGGTCTCGCCATGCAGGACGGCACCATCGACACGGCGCTGCTGGACAAGCTGCTGGGGCCAGTCCTGCAGCCGGCCAATCTGCCGGGCCTGCTGGCCCAGAGCGGGTCCACCGAACTGCGCTGCTTTGCGCTGCGTGCCGACGCCCAACATGGTGTGGCCAACCTGCGCATGCTGCTGCTGAACTCGGCGGTGCTCACCATGGATGGCGGCGGCAGCATCAATCTCGGCGCCGAGACCCTGGCGCTGGCCCTGCGCCCGCAGGGGCGCGTGGCGGGCACCGGCGTCGTGGTGCCGCTGCAGGTGACCGGCCCGATCCGTTCGCCCGCCGTGAAGGTCAATGCCGTGGGCACCTTCGAGGAGAACGCCGTCACGGTTGCCGGCGGGATAATCGGCACCGCGACGCCTCTGGGTTTGCTTAGCGGTCTGGTCGGCGGCAATAAGCTACCGGGCGGAGCCACGGTTCCATCGTGCCCCGACGCGCTGGCGGTGGCGCGCGGCGAGGCGGCGCCCGCCGCGTCCGCCCCGCCGCAAAATGCCGCCGCCCCACGGCCGAAGAAGAAAAACCAGGCCGGCGCCCTGCTTCAGCAGTTATTCCGTTGAATCCGCGGTCGTTCTGATCAATCTGCGGTTGGTCCGATAAATCCAGCCCCCTTCGTGCGAGACTCAGGATAGGCTCAGCATCCGGCCATGAAGCGCTTCTGGGACACCGCCACCGCCAACCCCGCCCCACAGGGCTTCGCCATTCTGCTCGACGGCCGCCCCATGCACCTGCCGGACGGGGCGGTATTGCTCGTGCGGCCTGCCCGCCTCGCCGAGGCCATCGCCGCCGAATGGCAAACCGCCGGTAGCGCCAAGCAGGGCGAGATGTCCTTCGCCGACACGCCGCTGACCCGACTTGCCGGCACGGCGCAGCAGCGCATCGCGCCCGACCCCGACGAAACCATCGACGCCATCGCCCGCTACGGCGAGAACGACCTGCTGTGCTACCGCGCGTCCGAACCACCGGCGCTGGTGCAGCGCGAGGCACGTGCGTGGCAGCCCTGGCTCGATTGGGCCGCGCTGACCTATGATGCGCCGCTGCGCGTCACCACCGGCATCGCTCCGATCCGCCAGCACCGCGACACGATCGCCGCCCTGCGCAGCGCGGTGGGTGCGCTGGAACCGGAGGTGCTGGCGGCGCTAGGCATCGCCGTGCCGGCGCTGGGCAGCCTGGTGCTGGGACTGGCGCTGGCCGAGGGACGGCTGGATGGCGCGGCAGCTCACGCGCTCGGCGCGCTGGACGAAAATTTCCAGGCCGAGCAATGGGGCGAGGACGCGGAAGCTGCCACCCGCCGCGCGGCGATCGCCGCCGACATCGCACTCGCCGCCCGGTTCATCGCGCTGACCAAAGGAGCGTCGGCATGAATGCAAAGCGTCTGGTGATTGGGGGACGGGTGCAGGGCGTGGGCTTCCGTACCTGGATGCAGGAGAAGGCGCTGGCGTTGGGCATCTCCGGCTGGGTGCGCAATCGGGTGGACGGCACCGTGGAGGCGCTGGTCGCCGGCGATGTGGCCGCGGTAGAGGAGTTGCTGCGCCTCTGCCGGCGTGGCCCCCGCATGGCCGAAGTGGTCAGCATCGACGAGGAAATGGCCGATCCCCCCGACTATCCGGGATTCCATCTGGGGCCGATGGCGTAGGGCGTTTGGTCCCGTGTTCATTGCGAAATCCAGCCTGCGCCGTTGTCAGGCACACCGGCGCAACAAATAACGCCGCACGCAGTCACCCACGAGCCGGAGGACCGCATGCAGACCCGTCCGCGGCATCGGCGCCGAACACTTCTTCCCACGCGGCGCGCAGCGCGGCGTCAGCTTCCGGCAACCTGGCGTGAACCCCCAGCGCGGCGAGGCTGGTGACCCCGTACTCACGGATCCCGCAGGGCACGATGCCGGAGAAATGCGACAGGTCCGGCGCCACGTTCAGCGCCACACCGTGCCAGCTCACCCAGCGGCTGACGCGCACGCCGATGGCACCAATCTTGGCCTCGGCCCCGGAGTGCGGATCGGCCACCCAGATGCCGATCCGGCCCTGCCGGCGCTCGCCCTTTACACCGAAGCGGTCCAGCGTGCGGATCAGCCAGGACTCCAGCCCGTGCACGTAGCAGCCGATGTCGCGCGCCGGCACGCTGCCGTGCCGGCGGGTCAGGTCCAGCATGACGTAGGCCGTGCGCTGGCCCGGTCCGTGATAGGTCCACTGCCCGCCCCGGCCCGCGGCGAAGGTGGGGAAGCGGTGCGGGTCGGTCAGTTCCTCCGGCCGTGCCGAGGTGCCCGCGGTGTAGAGCGGTGCATGCTCTACCAGCCACACCAGCTCCGACGCGGTGCCGGCGCGGATCGCCGCGACCCGCGCCTGCATGGCGGCGAGCGCCTCCGGGTAGGAGGTGAGGCCAGGGGCGACCTGCCATTCCGGCGCCGCCGGGGGATCCTGGCTGTCGGCAACGGGCCCAACGGCAATTGAAGCGGTGTCATGCATCGGCTATATCCCCCGCCTGCTTACCCCACGTGCGGTCGTGGCGGAATGGTAGACGCGCAAGCTTGAGGTGCTTGTGGGGGTAACCCCGTGGAAGTTCGAGTCTTCTCGACCGCACCAATGACCGCCGCACCGGTCGCAGCAGCAGGGGAAGCCATCGACGCTGCGCAGCCTGGAACTTGAAGGTAACGATCGGTACTATTGATATCCACGGATCGTCTCGCTCGGGGTGCCAGTGCCCCGGCGCGCGCTCGCTGATGTTTGGCCCAAGTGTCAAGGTGCGAGTCCGCCGACGACATACTCAGCAAGATCAAGTCCGGCCTGGGCACAGCGGGATCATCGGCGAACACCGCGGTGCAGCAGCACCTGACGTCGATCCTGGAAGGCCCGCCGTTGAAACTCAACACGACGGAAACCCAGAACCTGCTCAAGAACGTCTCCATCCAGTTCGCAACGGTCTCGTTCCAGGCCAGCCATAGCTGGCCGCTGTCGAACAAGACCGACAGCACACGGGTCATTTTCGCCCAGCCGGTGATCGGCTATCCGCGCGGCTGGTAAGGCTCACACCGGAGCATTCGAACCGGAATCCGTCATGGCCGGCCGTAAGCCCGCCATCGGCGCATGGTGGCGTTTTGCAATGGTTGCCGATGGCCGATGAGCTGGTACTATCCCGCTCCGGTCACCGCGTGGCACACACTTGCAAAACAAACAGACATCCGTCGCCGGCGATGCCACTGTCGCCTCGCCGTCTGGCTTCCTTGAGATCCTGCTGATCTATCTGCGGCTGGGCTGTACGTCGTTCGGCGGACCGATCGCGCATCTCGGCTATTACCGCGCGGAGTTTGTCGATCGTCGGAAGTGGCTGAGCGACCGCGCCTACAGCGATCTCGTTGCCCTGGCGCAGTTCCTGCCGGGGCCGGCGTCCAGCCAGACCGGTTTCGGCATCGGACTGATGCGCGGCGGCTATCTCGGGGGTCTTGCGGCTTGGATTGGTTTCACGCTGCCGTCCGCCGTCCTGATGGTGCTGTTCGCCTATGGCGCGGGCGGCATTGCCGACACCGCGTGGGGCGCCGGGCTGCTGCATGGGTTGAAGCTGGTCGCGGTTGCCATCGTGGCGCAGGCGGTACTGGGCATGGCGCGCAGCCTATGCCCGGACCGCGAACGCGCCTCGATAGCAACCGTTACCCTGGTGATCGTGCTGGTGGCACCGGGGGCGTCGCTCAGCCAGATAGGCACGATCGCGCTGGGTGCGCTCGCGGGCCTGATCCTCTGTCGCGGCGCAGTCGTGGACGTTGAAGACAGCATCGCCATTCCCGTCTCCCGCACCGCCGCCGCGCTGAGCCTGGGCGGGTTCTTCCTGCTGTTGGTCTTCGCCTTCCTGCCGGCGCTCAACGGCGCGCTCGCATTGTTCGATGCGTTCTATCGTTCCGGTGCGCTGGTGTTTGGTGGCGGTCACGTGGTCCTGCCGCTGTTGCGCGATGCCGTCGTCGCGCCCGGCTGGGTAGCGGACAACGCGTTCCTCGCCGGCTATGGCGCGGCCCAGGCAGGTACCGGGACCCCTGTTCACCTTCAGCGCCTATCTGGGGGCGGTGGCGCACGAGGGTCCCGGCGGAGTCGCCGGCGCGGCCATCGCGCTGGTGGCGATCTTCCTGCCGGGGATGTTGGTGATGTTGGGAACACTCCCGTTCTGGCACACGCTGCGGCGCCGGCCGCATGCGCAGGCGGCAATGTTGGGGACGAATGCCGCGGTGGTGGGCTTGCTCGGCGCCGCGTTGTACAATCCGGTGTGGACCAGTGCCGTGCAGAGCCCTGCCGATTTCGCGGTCGTCGCGACGGGGTTCATGCTGCTGCTGGTCTGGCGTGCGCCGCCGATCGTGGTCGTGCTGCTGTCGGCGCTGGCGGGCATTGGCCTGACCATGGCCGGCTGAACGCACGCCCTCGCCAGTGAGGGTGTGCGGCAGGATCGCCGCTGCCATCTGCATCGTGCTGCCCGGCGCCGCCATTTGCAATCGTGCTGCTATTGATACTGCCTGCCGCGCCGCCCCTCGCACAACAAGAGCAGAAGCACTAAAACACCGTTCTGATGGACACCGAACTCGACACTGCCCTGTTCCCCGCCCGCTATTGGCACGCCCTGCAGGACGGCCGCATCCAGTGCGACGTGTGCCCGCGGCTGTGCAAGCTGCACGACGGGCAGCGCGGCCTGTGCTTCGTGCGCGCCCGCGAAGGTGACGGGCTGGTGCTGACCACGTATGGCCGCTCCTCCGGCTTTTGCATCGACCCGATCGAGAAGAAGCCGCTGAATCACTTTCTGCCCGGGACGCCGGTGTTCTCCTTCGGCACGGCCGGCTGCAACCTGACTTGCAAGTTTTGTCAGAACTGGGACATCTCCAAGGCGCGCGAAACCGACAAGCTGAACCAATCCGCCGCCCCCGCGCAGATCGCTGCGGCGGCGCGGCAATTGGGCTGCCGGTCGGTGGCGTTCACCTTCAACGATCCGGTGATCTTTCTGGAGTACGCCGTCGATACCGCGATCGCCTGCCATGAGGCCGGATTGAAGACAGTGGCGGTCACCGCCGGCTACATTACGCGGGAAGCGCGTGGCGAGTTCTACCGCCACATCGACGCGGCCAACGTGGACCTGAAGGGCTTCACCGAGGGCTTCTATCGCAACCTGTGCGGTGGGCGATTGTCCGACGTGCTGGATACCCTGGTCTGGCTGCGCCGCGAAACAAAAGTGTGGCTCGAGATCACCACGCTGCTGATCCCCGGCGAGAACGACAACGACTCCGAGCTCGGCGCGCTGGCAAGCTGGGTCGCGGCGGAACTCGGCGTGGACGTGCCGCTGCATTTCAGCGCGTTCCATCCGGACTGGCGAATGCGCGACACGCCGCCCACGCCGCCGGCGACGCTGACGCGGGCGCGCGCGATCGCGATGGGGCGGGGGCTGCGCTACGTCTATACCGGCAACGTCCATGATCCTGCCGGCGGCAGCACCTGGTGCCATCATTGCGGCACACTGCTGATCGGCCGTGACTGGTATGAGTTGGGTGGATGGGGACTGGATGCGAACGGCTGTTGCCAGCGGTGCGGCACCGCGGCGGCCGGCATGTTCGAGCCAACGCCCGGCGATTGGGGCCGCAAGCGGCAGCCGGTGCGGTTCGAGGGCTGAGACGCCGGGTTTCAAGTCTCGCCACGTAGGGCGGAAATGCACAGCGTATTCCGCCGTTCGGCGGACCCGGTGTTGAACACGCCGCAGGGTCGTCTCCAGTTTTCCATGCATATGATGCAATGGGGCAATGCGACGCCACAGATGGCGTTGCAAGTAGCGCAGAGTGGCAATTTGGGTCCTGCTGTCGATCCGGCGAAGGGGGCGGCGAGGGGGGCATGGTACGAACTCGACCTGGAGGGGACCAACGGTGTTTCCGCCGGAGTCATGCCGCCGCACTAACGCCCGCCGCCGGATCACCCGTCAGGGGGAGGATTAGGCCATACGTAGGGCTATCGAACTGGGTTTTCGGGGACTACTAGTGGTGTTGGTCATTCAAGTGCTTGTAAGGAGACGTTGACGCCGATGTCTGCCCGCGTTGTGATCGCCCTTTCCGATGCGCATCTCTGCGACGAGACCGCAGATGCGCTTATCCAGATGGGTTATGGTGCGCTGCCATTACCGAGATCCCTGGCGGCACTTGGCGCCCTGGAATCCGCACTGCGGGAGTTGCTCATTGTGGGCGCCGACTTTGGGCCAGGCGAGCCGAACGGGATTGCGCTGGCACGAATGGCACGGATGAAGCAGCCAGAGGTAAAGGTCCTGTTCATCGGGGAGCGAAACCTGGCGCACCACATGGAAGGACTTGGGGTTTTCCTGGCAGCGCCGGCAGACGCTCCGCAGATTGTCCGTAAGGCAATCGAGATGCTGACCGAGGCGGAAGCCTGACGGCTCGTTGCGGAACCATGCCGCCACCCGTGCCTCCCCCGCCTGGTCCGAGACCCTGGCAGACGGCAAGCACACAGCGACACAGGATGCCTCCTGCTTTATGGAAAGTTTGGGGATCCAGCAAAGGCAGCGTTTTCAGCAGGTTGGAGTTCGTCTGCCCCACATGACACAGCGGGCATCAGTAGCCCACGGCGCGATCCACCACTTCCTTTAGCGGTTGCCCATCCAGGAACCGCCCCAGGTTCTCCACGAACAAGCGCGCCACGATCTTGTCGCGGGTGGGGTGGCCGCCGCCGATATGCGGCAGCACCAGGATACCCTCGGTTCCCCAGAACGGATGATCCGCCGGCAGCGGTTCCTGGCGGAACACGTCCAGCACCGCGCCGGCGATCCGCTTCTGCTGCACCGCTTCAATCAGGTCGGCGTCGGCGATCAGGTGGCCCCGACCGAAATTCAGCAGGTATGCCGCCGGCTTCATCTTCGCCAGGCGCTGCGCATTCATGAAGTTCTCGGTCTCGGGGGTAGCCGGCAGCAGCAGCAGCACGTAGTCGGACTGCGCCAACACCTCGTCAGTGCGGTCGGGCGAGAACACCTCGGCCACGTTGGGCAGCGGCCCCGGGCGGCGCTTGGTGCCGATCACCCGCATGCGGAGCGCGGTGGCGAGGCGCGCGACCTCCTGTCCGATCTCGCCAAGCCCGAGAATGCCCAGCGTCTGGCCATTCAGCGGCAGCGCCATCCGCCGCGTCCAGCGGTGCTGCTTCCGGTCTTGCTCGACCGCGGCGTAGGGCTTGGCGAGGTGGAACACGGCGCCGAGGATGTTCTCCGGCATCGAGTCACGGTGGGTGCCGCGGGCGCAGGTGAGCGTCAGGTGCGGCGGCAGGTCGGGCAGCGCCAGCCAGGTCTCGACACCGGCGGTGAGCGCCTGTGCCCAACGCAGCTTCGCCATCTGCGGCAGCAGTGCGGGCGGGGCGCCCCAGGCGAGCATAGCTTCGGTGTCGGCGCGCTGCGCCTGGGTGGGCGTGTCCTTGCGGGGCAGGGCGTCGATGGCGACCCGTTCGGACAGGCCGGCGGTGGCGATGGCTTCGATGTAGGGGCCGGGGGCGTCGGTCCAAAGGAGGAGGCGAGTGGGATCGGGCATCGGGCGCGTTCCTGACGATCAATGGCAGGCACGCTACAGCACGCAGCGGGTACCGCGCGACATTGGCATGCAGCACCGACAGGCGTGCCTCTCTCCACTGGCCTTGCGCGTCCCTGGGTATATGCCGCACCGACCGGTCCACCGCATCGCGGGCTCGTTCGTGCTCATCGGCCCAGCGGCCGCCCGCCAGCCGGCAAGCGGGCCGCATGCCCCAAAAATCACCGGCCGCGCCGGCCTATCCCCGAGCACAACCCAAGGGCACGACCGGAAATCCCTGCGGCTCACGCGCCTGCCCCGCGCGTTTCAACGCTTTGTCAACGCTTTGCGGGCATCGTGCTCGCGGAGGTATGGATCATGAAGCTGCCCGACGTGCGGCACTGGCTGAGGCTGGACCACGCGCATCACTCAGTCGCGCCCGCGCGCACGCCGCCGATAGTGGTCGCGCCAGCCAGCATCCGGCCGCCCGCGCTGGCGACAGCACGGGACGAGGAGGCGGAAGACGGCCGCTTGTGGTCCCCGGGACGCCAGGAAGTGGTGGAAGCGCTGTGGGGCGAGGGCTTCCAGTTCCCCGGCGGCGAGGCGGAAACGCTGCGCCTGGTCAAGCCGCTCGGCCTGTCCGCGGCGTCCAGCCTGTTGCTGGTCGGTGCCGGCAGCGGCGGCCCGCCCTGCCGCGTCGCCGGTGAAATGGGCGTCTGGGTCACTGGCTACGAATCCGACCCCGACCTAGTGCGCGCCGCCATGGAGCGCAGTTTCCGCTCGAAGGTGGCCAAACGGACGCGGATCGAGTCCTGGGACCCCATGTCGCCGTCCTTCGAGCGGGGGTACTACCACCACGCCCTGGCGCTCGAGCCGCTACGCGACGGCCACCTCGAACCGACGCTCGCCGCGCTGGCGCAGGGGCTGAAGCCGCTCGGCCATCTGGTGATGCTGCAGACGGTGGCCGACAAGCCGCTGGACCCGACGGATCCGGTGGTTGCCGCCTGGCAGGCGCTGGACCGGCGGCCACTCGACCGGCTGCCCTCGGAGCAGACCATCACGCGCGCCCTGACCCGGCTGGCGTTCGACGTACGGATCGTGGAGGACGTCTCCCGCCGTCACATCCACCAGGCAGTGGGAGGCTGGCGCGAGGCGGTGCACGGAATGGAGCAGGTGAAGCCGACGCACGAAGAGGCGGCGCATCTGGTGCGGGAAGCGGAACTGTGGCTGCTGCGCATCCGGTTGCTGCGGAACAAGAACCTGAGGTTGCTGCGGTGGCACGCCATCGGCACGGCATGAGTCGCCCTGGTCATGCCCGCGGCGATCGATCCGAGCCGGCCGCCTGACGCTGCTCCAGCGTATCCAGCAGCGCCCAGATGCGCTCCATGTGGCTGTCGCGGTCGTAGAGCTGGTACAGTGTGCCGGCGAGACGCACCGGATCGCCGGAGTAGTACTTTTCATACAATTGCTGCCGGCCGGAAAACGACGACACGGCGGCATCGAACGCCAGCCGGAACAGTTTAATGCGGGAACGGGAGTCGGCGTTGGCCGCCTGGAAATAGGTGGCGACGTCAGGCCATGCTGCGCCTTCCGTCTCCGCGTACGATGGCACCGCGACCAGGCCGCCGGCGCCCAGCGTCTGGATGATCTCGCAGGAGCGCCGGAACATCGTCGCGTACATCATCCGCACCGTCCAAAGCGGCATCGCCGCCGGAGTGATCACGCCCTGCGCGTTCGGCGTGGCATCGACCTCCGAAGCGCGCAGGCAGGCGCGGTTGAATTCGGCGAACTGGATCAGCTCCGCCAGCATGTTCTGCACGTGCAGGTGCTGGTCGATGTTGGTGGTTTTCGCGATAGTGAAGCCCAGCCCCATCATGAATTCCGACTTCGCCAGGTTCTTGGTGACAAACTGGTGCATCACATGCGGATAGACGCCGGTGGGGTTATAGAGATTGTTGCAGAATTCAGGATCGCGATGGATGAACACGCGCTCCCACGGCACCAGCACGTTGTCGAACACCACCATGGCATCGGTCTCGTCCAGCCGCGACGAGAGGGGAAAATCCATCGGCGACGCCGCCTGCTGGTGGATCACCGCGGGGCGGCAGATGAAGCGCAGCCCCGGCGTGACCACGGGGATGCAGAAGCCGAACGCGTACGGTTCGCCGGCCGTGTTGTTGGTGATGAACGTGGACGGCATCACCATGATGTCGTTGGAGAACGCACACAACGTGGACACCATCCGCGCACCGTGGATGACGATGCCGGCATCCGTCTCCTTCACGATGCGCGCCGCCAGGTCTTTGTCCTGTTGCTCCACCGGGCGCGAGCGATCGACCTGCGGATTGACGAAGGTGTGCGTCATCGTGATGTCGGTCTCGCGGGCGAATTCGTAGTAGGCACGGATGTTGTCGGCGAAGCGGCGCTCGCGGTGGCCGAACGCGTCGCTGGCGGCGGCGTATGCGGCGGTCATGACGTTCATGTAGTCCGGACTGCGGCCGAACATGCCGCAGGTGGCGTCCGCCCAGACCTTCACCATGGCGCGGCGGCGCACCAGGTCGTCCACGCTGGCAGGCTGGATGAATGACACGCCGACCGCGTCGCCGCTGGTCGGGGATGCGTAGGTCATGGTGGCGTGCAGCGCGGGGTCGTGCTGCATTTGGTACAGCTCGGCGACCGTCTGCGCTGCCGCCGTGAAGCGGGGATCGCGCGTGACGTCGGCGACGCGGTCGCCGTCGATCCAGATCTGCCGGTCATCGCGCAGGGATTCGAGATAGGCGGCGCCGGTGCGGATGGGCATGGTCGGCTTCCCGTCATGAAACTAAGCAAAGCTAAACTAAGTCAAGTTAAGAACACCTCCTCGCCTTGAGGGAGGGGGTTTTCTTCCCCGGACCCATCGTCGAACAATGCCGCTGCCGAATTCGGCCCGGTCCTCTGCGCCCGCCCGTGCGACCGATGCCCCGCCCGTGCGACCGATGCCCCCCGTTCGACCGATGCCCCCCGTTCGACCGATGCCCCCCGTTCGACCGATGCTACGTCGGCGCCAGTGCGAGCAGTCCCAGGCCCGTGCTCGTCGGCACCGCATAGTTGCGATGCACGCGTTGCACCGGCCCACCCAGCGCACCACGCATCGCCAGCCAAATGATCATTTCCACCCCTTCGGTGCCGCCGCGCTCCATCCAATCCTGATGCGGCAGGGCGGCCAGCGTCTCTGGTTCGCTCTCGATCAGGTCCATGAAGCGGTTATCCCATTCAGGATTGACGAAACCGTAACGATCTCCATGCAACTGATGCGACAGGCCGCCGGTGCCCATCACCAGCACGCGCCGGTCGTGCGGCCACGATTCGATCGCTCGCCGCACCGCCGCCCCCAAACGGAACAATCGCCGCGCCGTCGGCAGCGGATGCTGAATGACGTTGATGGCGATCGGCACCACCGGCAGCGCCATCGCCGCATCGCCCAGGATCGGCAACACCGAGAGGACGCCGTGATCCACCGCCATGTCCTGGCAGATCGTCGGATCGAACTCGTCCTCCACCAGCGACCGCGCCAAGTGCCAGGCAAAATCAGGATCGCCGCGCAGATCGGGCAGGTCGCGCTTGCCCCACCCCTCGTCCGCCTGGCGGTGGGTTTCTCCCACGCCCAGCGCAATGGTGGGATAGGCGTCGAAGAAGAAGCGATTCAGGTGGTCGTTGTAGAAGATGACCAACAGGTCGGGCCCCAGCGCCTCCATCCAGTGCTTCGCCGGTTCGAACCCCGAAAACACCGGCGCCCACCGATCGTCGCCCTGCAACCCCTTGTCCCAGGCCGCACCGATCGAGGGCGCGTGTGCACTGCCGATTCCGCCGATCACGGTTGCCATGGTCAGTCTCCCTCTGCGTGGCCGCGCGTGTGGCGGCCAACCTCTTGGATAGTGCAGCCCAACGCGCCCGCGATCTTGATAAGCAGATAGATGCTGCCGCCGTGTTCCAACATGGCGCGCCAATCGCGCCGCAGCACCAGGTCTGCTTCGTCGTCCTCGAGGTCCATGGCCCGCATGTACCCCGCCTCGTCAGCGACGAAGCGCGCCCGGTTGGCGGCGTCGGTCAGCGACATCGCCATCCGGTTCAGCCGATAGCCCCGGCGCGATTGTTCGCCGGTGAACACGATCGTGCCGGGAATCTGCATCGGTGCCGCCCTATTTCAAATGCCGGTCCCACATGGCGAAGATCTTCGACCACGTGGTTTCCGCCGCCTGCGTGTCGTATACGGCGCGCTCCGGAAAGCAGAAGCCATGGTGGGTGCCCGGGAATACCTCCACGGTCGCCTTCACGTCGGTCTTCTGCAGCGCCGCCTTCAGGTCGCCGGGAATGTGCGCCGGCACCGACTGATCGGTCTCGGCGAACGCATAGTACAGCTCCCCCTTGATCTGCGACAGCAGCTTGTGCGGCGAATCGTCCTTGTCGGTGATGATCCCCACCCCGTACAGCGAAGCCGCCGCGGCCATGCGATGCGGGAACCGCGCCGACACGGTGGTGATGTACTGCCCGCTCATGCAATGCCCGACGCAGCCCAGCGGCCCCGGCTTGGCCTGGTCCTGCGCATCGAACCATGCCATCATCGCCGCCGTATCATCCGTCACCAATGCATTGTTGATACTGTTCATCGACGCGCGGATCACCCCCGACATCCCATCGTCGCGCCGCGGAATATCGAAGCGAACGGTGCCCAACCGGTAATACATGTCGGGCAGGATGCAGAAATAACCGTGCCGTGCGATGCGGCGCGCCATGTTGCGCAGCTCCTCGCGAATCCCCGGCGCATCCATGTAGAAGATGATCGGCGGGAACGGTCCCGGCCCATCCGGACACACGGCAAAGCTCGGCATCCGGCCATGCTTGGTGGTGACGTTCACTTCCTGCTCGATCATCGCGGCTTCCTCCCAATGCTTGCGTGGCACGCCAGCTTGCGTGGCACTACAGACCGGGCGCATCTTCGCGCGGTGCGACGCGCGTTGGCAACCGGGGAGCAAGCGGATGGCCGGGATCGATCAGGTGCTGCGACAGGCGGTGGAAACCGGCGAAGTGCCCGGCGTGGTGGCCGTTGCCGCCGACGACAACGGGGTGATCTACCAGGGCGCATTCGGCCGCCGTAGCCTCGCCAGAGAAGCGCCGATGACGCCGGACACGGTGTTCCGCATTGCCTCCATGACCAAGGCGATCACCGCCACCGCGGCAATGCAGATGGTCGAGCAAGGCAAGCTCGCACTGGACCAGCCGGCCGGCGAGGTAGTGCCGGAACTGGCGGCGCCGATGGTGCTGGAAGGCTTCGACGACGCGGGCCAGCCGAAGCTGCGTCCGGCGAAGGAAAAGGTGACGCTGCGGCGCTTGCTGACCCACACGGCTGGTTTCGTCTATGACACATGGAACGAGAACCAGGCACGCTTCGCGCGCGTCACGGACCTGCCCGCCGCGCGTACCGGCAAACTGGCGGCGTTGAACGCGCCGTTGGGATTCGAACCGGGCGAACGCTGGGAATACGGCATCAACATCGATTGGGCCGGCCGCATGGTGGAGGCGGCCGCCGGGCAGAACCTGGAAGCCTACATGCAGGCAAACATCTTCGCGCCGCTGGGCATGCGCGACAGCAGCTTCGATCCGCGGCCGGATTGGACGACGCGCACGGTACAGGTGCACGCGCGCCAGGCCGACGGGTCCCTGACGCCTGTGGAGACCGCGCCTCCCCTTCCCGATCGCGAATTCTATCCCGGCGGCGGCGGGCTGTTCTCCACGGCGCCGGACTACATCGCGTTTTTGCGCATGCTGCTGAACGGCGGCCAAAGTGATGACGGCGCGCAGGTGCTGCGGCCGGAGACGGTGGCGCTGATGGCGGAGAACCACATGGGTCCGCTCGACGTGCTGCCGCTGAAGACGTTCAAACCCGATTTCTCCAACGATGCGGAATTCTTCCCGGGTATGTCGAAGAAATGGGGATTGAGCTTCCTGATCAACACCGAGGACGCGCCGGCCGGCCGCAGCGCCGGCAGTTTGGCCTGGGCGGGAATCAACAACACGTATTTCTGGCTGGACCCGAAGAAGCGTGTCGCCGGCGTGCTGATGACGCAGATCCTGCCGTTCGCCGATTCGAAGGTGCTGGGACTGTTGGATCGGTTCGAAGCGGCGGTTTACGCAAGCCGGTAAAAAAACAACGAATGACTCCCCTCCCCTTGTGGGAGGGGGTTGGGGAAGGGTTAGAAACATGGCCTCCGTTCGACCCCTCCCCCCTCCCACAAGGCGAGGGGGAGTGATTTTTCGTTATCCCCGCTTCTTCTTCCACTCCGCAAAGTCGCGCTTCGCCTCGTCCCCCGCCGCCGGGAACAGTCCGGCCAGAGGACGGCCGCGCGCCACTTCCTCCTCAGCGAATTCTTCGTATTCCGTCGTCGCCAGGCACTCTTCCGCGATTTCATCGACGATATCCTGCGGGATCACCACTACCCCGTCGCAATCGCCGACGACGATGTCGCCCGGATACACAGCCACGCCGCCGCACCCGATCGGCAAATTCAAATCGCACGGATGGTGGGCGACCGGGCTCGGCGGAGACGAGGGTCGGCGGTGATAGGCCGGCAGTCCGGTCTTGAAGACGCCTTCCGAATCGCGCAGCCCGCCATCGGTGACGATGCCGGCACAACCCCGAGCCGCCAACCGCCCCACGTACAGATCCCCCGCCGACGCCGCCCGCGCATCGCCGCGCGAATCCACCACCAGCACATGGCCCGGTGGACACGTCTCCATCGCCTGCGGCTGGATATTGCTGCGCGGGCCTTTTGCCCCAGGCCCGTCCTTGTCCTCACGCGAGGGGATGAAGCGCATGGTGAACGCCGGTCCGACCATACGCTTCATGTTGGGACGCACCGGCCACACGTCCTGCATGAACATGCTGCGCAGGCCGCGCCGCTGCAGCGCCCCCGTCAGCGTCGATGTCCCCACCCGCATCAGCGCATCGCGGGTCTTTTGCGACAGTTCGGTCATGACAGCTTTCCTCCGGCAGGATTGGTGGTTTGCGGCGGCACCTCCACCACCCGCCGCGGCGCCATCGGCAGGCTGCGGATGTGGCTGAGGTCGATCTCCGGCATCGCCACGCTGAGTTGGCGCAGCACGGCATTGGCGAGCTTGTTGTAGTCCTCGAATCCGCGCCGCAGCCGGCCGCGCCAGGCGGGGATGCCGCCATTGGCATGCAATTCGAACGCGGATTCGCGCCCGTCCAGCGCCGAGGACACATGGTCCCATGCCATCTGCAACAGCGCCGACCGCTGCAACGCGGTGTAGCCGCCGCCGCTGAACGATTCTTCCAACCCGGGGCCGACATCGGGGTCCGTAAGATCGGCCTCGCCCGGCGCCACCACCAGCGACGACCCCGGAACGATGCGCAGCATCTCGCTCATGCCCGGGCGCGCGCGCAGCATCGCCATGCTGCCGGCCGCGAGATGGCAGAGGTTCGGATAGCAATAGCCGGCGATGGTGAATTGCGGGTCGCGCTCGGCCGCGGTCTGGCAGCTTCGCACCGTCTGCACATCTGTCATCAAATCGAGCACGTAGTTGATGGTGGGGTCGTGCTGCGCGAGGCCGGTCGCGTGGGCACAGGCCAGTGCGAGGCCCAGCGTGAACTCGGCCTTCGACAGCCAGCAATAAAGCTGGTGCCAGAACAGCCAACGGGCGATGCGTTCGGGAGGAATGGGCTCGGTCAGGAAGATGCGTTCCCAGGGGATGTGCACGTTTTCCAGCCACATCTGACCGTCGAGTTCGTCATACCGGCTGGAGAGCGGCGCCAGGAACGTGTTGGCGTGATGGATCGAGATACGGCGGCAGATTACGGTGACGCCCGGCGCGCCAACCGGCACGATGAAGGTGGCGCGGTGGCCTTGGAAATCCACGCCGCACAATCCGCCGACATAAACATCTTCGGCGTAGGGCGGGCTGGTGTGCATGCCGACCTTGCCGCTGATCACCAGACCGGTATCGGTCTCACGCACGATGCGCAGCGACGCGCGGTCTTTCGGATCCGGGCGCATGCGTGCGCCGATTGTCGCGGCACCGGAGGAGAATGTCAGGAACCGACCGGTGCGCGCGATCTCGTCGCGATAAGCCAGCGCGTTGTCGATCTGCTGGAGCGAGGGATTGTGTTCCTGCACCTCGCCCAGGACGCCCAGAGCGATCAGGCACCCATAGGCCGGCGTGTGGGTGATGTTGCCGGCGCTGAGGAACGTCGTGGCGGTAAAGCTGCGACCCATTGCCACGAGATCTTCCGAAGTCTTAGGCAGGACATAGCCCCAGGGCATGCGCTTGCCGTTGGCATCGGGCGGGGTGAGCAGGCGGTCCTGCCATTCCGGATCGAAGTGGCGGTCGTACCAGGCGACGTATTCCTCGACCATCGCGCGCGTAGCGGGATGGGTGGTGACGTCATCCACGCGCCCTTCGCCGACCACCCAGACCTTGCGGCCGTCGCGCAGGCCGTCGCGATAGTCAGCGCCGGTCCGTAGTTGGTGCATTGCGGTTCCCTTCTCTTGGCACAGGGGACAGGAGGCTGCAGGTGGAAGGCGGCAGGTGCGAGAGAACACCCCCCTCCCTCAAGGGGAGGGGGTGTCCTTCACCTATACCTTCACCTCCACCTCCACCTTTACCGTCACCTTCACCCTCTCCACCCCGGCCCCTGTGGACCGGCCGTCTGAATGGCCCGCCAGACGCGATCCGCGGTCGCTGGCATGTCCAATTCCGTGACTCCCACCGGCTCCAGCGCGTGCATGATCGCGATCATCACCGACGGCATCGCGCCGACGGTACCCGCCTCCCCGGCCCCCTTCGCCCCCAGCGGATTGCCTGCGGTCGGCACCGGATTGCTGACGATGCGAATGTTGCACAGATCGTCCGCGCGCGGCATGCAGTAATCCATGAAACTCGCCGTCACCAACTGCCCGCTTTCCCCGTCATAAACCACCTGCTCCATCAAGATCTGCCCGACGCCCTGAGCGATGCCGCCGTGAATCTGTCCAGCCAGAGTCAGCGGATTGATCACCGTGCCGACGTCATCGACGACCAGGTACGAAAGCAGATCGACTATCCCGGTATCCGGATCGATTTCCACCTCACAGACATGGCAACCGTTGGGAAATGTGTCGCGCTTCGGAGCATACGATGCATGCTCGTACATCCCCGGCTCCATGCCCGCCGGCAGCCGGGCAGGCTGAAACGATGCCGCCACCACCTGCTTCAGAGTCATGACCCGATCCGTACCCGCAACGCTGAACTTCGCATCTGCGAATTCGACATCGGCCTCGGCGACTTCCAGCAGATGCGCCGCAAGCTTCTTGCCCTTGTCGATCACCTTCTGCGCCGCCAGCGTTAGCGCCGAGCCGCCCGTCACCATCGACCGCGACCCGTTCGAGCCCATGCCGAACGCCACGCGGTCGGTATCGCCGTCGATGAAATGCACCTCCTTCGGATCGATCCCCAGCTTGCCGCACAGGATCTGCTTGAACACCGTCTCGTGCCCCTGGCCGTGCGTCTTGGTGCCCATCAGCAGCAGCGCGCTGCCGCTGGGATTGAAGCGCACCTCGGCATATTCCGGCGTCGGCCCCGCGGCTTGCTCGATCGAGTTCGCCAGACCGATGCCGCGCAGCTTGCCACGCACGCGCGATTCCTCGCGGCGGGCGGGAAAGCCGGCATGGTCGGACGCCTCCAGCGCGATCTCCAAATTCTTGCCGAACTCGCCGCAGTCGTAGAACGGCCCGAGCGCCGTCTTGTACGGCATCTTCGCCTCGGGAATCATGTTCCGCCGGCGCAATTCGATCGGGTCGATGTTCAGCTCGCGCGCCGCCGCCTCGATAGCGCGTTCGATCAGGTAACTCGCCTCCGGCCGCCCGGCACCGCGATACGGTGCGGTGGGGCTGGTGTTCGACAGTACCGCATCGATCGTGACATAGGCCGACGGGATATCGTACACACCAACCACGGTGCCGATCTGCCCGAACGGGGTCAACAACTGCCGGTCCGACGCAATATAGGCGCCGATGCTCGCCAGCATGTGCAGCCGCAGGCCGATGATTTTCCCCGCCTCATCGAACGCCAGCTCGATCTCGCCCACGTTGTCGCGGCCATGCTCGTCGGCCATCAGCACTTCCGAGCGCTCGCATTTCCACTTCACAGGCCGCCCGATTTTGCGCGCCGCCCATAGCACCAGGCGGTGATCGACATATTGCCAGCCTTTGGCACCGAACCCGCCGCCGACGTCGCGACACACCACGCGCACCTGGCTCTCCGGCACCTTGAACACCATGTTGGCGAGCATGTTGCGCACACGGTGCGGATAGTTCACGTCGGCGAACAGGGTGTAGCGGTCCTCGGCGGAGTCGTAGATGCCAATGGAGCCGCGCGGCTCCATGTACTGCGCGTGCACCCGGGTAATGACGTAGCGGCGTTTGGTCACATGGGCCGCACGGGCGAAAGCGGCTTCCGTAGCGGCGCGGTCGCCGCGTTCGGTGGTGTGGCTGATGTTGTCGGGGTTGTCGTCCCAGATGCGCGGCGCATCCGGATCCGCCGCTATCGCAACGTCCGTGACGGCTGCCAGGGGTTCGTAATCCACCACCACCAGTTCGGCGGCGTCCTTCGCCTGCGCCAGCGTTTCGGCGACGACCATCGCCACGGTATCGCCGACATAGCGGGCGCGGTCCACCACCATCGCCGGCCGCTGCGGCGCGAACATCGGCGAACCGTCACGCTTCTTGCGCGGCATGTTCGCCTTCGGCATCGCTATGCCATCGTTCACGTAGTCGCTGCCGCTGTAGACGGCGATTACACCGGGCGCGGCCGCGGCGGCCGCTGTGTCAACGGACCGAATCAGTGCGTGCGCGTGCGGCGAACGGACGAACACGCACCACGTCTGGCGATCGAAGGTCTGGTCGTCCTGGTAGCGCCCCCGGCCAGTGAGCAAGCGCACGTCTTCCAGCCGGCGGATCGGCTGGCCAACGCCGAATTTCATCGTCGCGGAGGACTCGAAGACGTCGTTCATGTGTCTTCCCTGGATTGGACTTGGAACACAACACCTCTCCCCTCGCGGGAGAGCTCGCGGAGCGTAGCGACGCGGGTGAGGATCGGGAGGACTGGCCGGGATTGCCTCCCGATCGCCCCCTCTCCCTCGACGCTACGCGTCTAGACCTCTCCCACAAGGGGAGAGGTTGTTTTTTTGTCTCTCGCCCCCTGCCCTCGCTACGCGAACCCGCACGAAATCGAGCCCAGCGGCCCATAGTCGATATAGAACTGATCGCCCGACCGAGCCTCCACCGTGCTGGTGAACGACCCGCCCAGCACGAACTGCCCCGGCTCCAGCGCGATGTCGAACGGCGCCAGCTTGTTCGCCAGCCACGCCACGCCGTTCGCCGGATGGTTCAGCACCGCGGCGGCGACGCCCGATTCCTCGATGACGCCGTTACGATAACACAACACCGACACCCAGCGCAGATCGACATCCATCGGCTTGATCGGCCGCCCGCCCACCACCAACGCGGCATTGCCGGCGTTGTCGGCAATGCTATCCACCACCTGCCGGCCGGCATTCGTCTCCGGATCGACGCGATGCGTGCGCCCGTCCACGATCTCCACCGCCGGAGTCACGTAATCCACCGCGCTCAGCACGTCGAAGATCGTGCAGTTCGGCCCCTTCAGCCGCCGGCCGATGACGAACCCCAGCTCGCATTCCAGCCGAGGCTGGATGAACCGGCTCATCGGAAGCCGCGATCCGTCCTGATAGAACATGTCCTCCAGCAGCGCGCCGTAGTCCGGTTCGGTGATGTTGGCCTGCCGCTGCATCGCCCGTGACGTCAGGCCGATCTTGTGGCCCTTGACTACCGCGCCCTCGGCCACCTTGATCGCGATCCACTTGCGCTGCACCGCATAGGCATCTTCGACGCTGAAGCCGGGATGCAGGATGCTGGGCGCGCGCGTGCGGCGGCGTTCCTTCTCCGCCACGTGATAGGCGCGCGCCAGCGCCTCGATGGTGCGTTCGTCCAACATCGCTGCCACCCTCAGGCCGAGACGGCTGCCTCGCGGCGGAACACCGGCACGTCCTCGGCGCGATCTTCCAGCGCCTCCTTGCCCTCGGTCGGCAGCGCCACGGCGAAGTTCAGCGCCGCGTCGATGTCGCCTGCCCACACGTCTCGCGGCAGTTCGTACAGCAGCTCCACGCCATAGCCGTTCGGATCATGGATATAGAGGCTATGCGTCATGCCATGCTCCACGCGCCGGTCGAACTTCACGCCCTTCTCTTGCAGGTAGGCGAGGTGCTCCAGCCACGCCTCGCGGCTCGGCAGCGCGATCGCGATGTGGTTCACCGCGCAGGGCATGCCGAACATGCTCCAGTCCGCGGGCGGCGCCGGCAGCGCCTTGTTCTCCACGAGCGCCACATCGTGGTGGTTCATCGCGCCGCCGCCATGATCCCCGCTGTAGAACCGCATGTTCGGCGGGTTCGGCCGCTGCGGCGTGGCATGGAGCTGCCCCACCTGCTGCAAGCCGACGATCTCGGTCCAGAACCGGTGCGATTCCTCCATGTCCCGCACATTCAGGACGAGGTGGTTCAATCCGACCGGTGTTACCGCTGCTCGTGCCATGGCATCGCTTCCTTCTTTGCTGATGGATGGCATGATCCCACACCCGGGCGGGCGGCGGCAACCGGCACCCCCATCCGGGCACCCCGACCGGGTTCCACCATCCGGTGCCAAGGAGACCACGCCCGGCCCACGCCGGCCTGTCGAAATTGTCCGGTCTCGAACGTCATGCCAGTGGACGCCCGGCAGTCGGCCGTCCCGCAAGAAGGTGCAACACGATGGAATACATGCTGCTGGTCTACAGCGACGAGCAAGACACCGCGACGATGCCGCCGGCGGAGAGAGATCAATGGATCGGCGCCTTCATGGCCTACACCCAGGCCCTGAAGGACGCTGACGTGCTGCGCGGCAGCAACCGCCTGCGGCCAACTTCGGCGGCGACCACCGTGCGCCTCACCGGCGGCAAGACCCAGACGCTGGACGGCCCCTTCGCCGAGACGCGGGAGCAACTCGGCGGCTACTACCTGATCGACGTTCCGGACCTGGATGCCGCTCTGTCCTGGGCCGCGCGTTGCCCGGGAACGCAGCGCGGGGCCATCGAAGTGCGGCCGGTCTGGGCGATGTGACCAAGGGCGATGTGACCAAGGGCGATGTGGCCAGGGGCGATGTGGCCAGGGGCGATGTGGCCAGGGGCGACGTGACCAGGGGCCATGTCAGCAACGCGGCGCATCGCGCGGCCGAGCAAGCGGCGCGGCAGAGCTATGGCAAGCTGGTCGCCTGGCTCGCCGCCCGCAGCCGCGACGTGGCGGCGGCCGAGGACGCGCTGTCCGACGCCTTCGCTTCGGCGCTCGCCACCTGGCCGGCGCAGGGCGTGCCGCTGGAACCGGAAGCCTGGCTGCTCGCCGCGGCGCGCCGGCGGCTGATCGACATGGCCCGCCGCCGGCGCACGCGCGAGACCGCAACCAGCCGCCTGCTGCTGTCACTGGAGGAAGCGGTAACGGAGGCGGCAGCCAGCGGCGGCATTCCCGACCAGCGCCTGCGCCTGATGTTCGCCTGCGCGCATCCAGCGATCGATCCAGCCATGCGCAGCCCGCTGATTTTGCAGACGGTATTGGGGCTGGAAGCAGCGACCATCGCGGGGGTGTTCCTGGTGCCGTCCGCGACCATGGGCCAGCGGCTGGTGCGCGCGAAGCGCCGCATCCACGATGCCGGCATCCCGTTCCGGCTGCCCGAACCGGAGGACCTGCCGGCGCGGCTGGATGCGGTGCTGGAGGCGATCTACGCCGCCTTCGCCGCCGGCTGGGCCGATCCGGCCGGGCTGGACCAGCGGCGCCAGGGGCTCGCGGAGGAGGCGCTTTGGCTCGGGCGCGTGCTGGCGGAACTGCTGCCGAACGAACCGGAGGTGCTTGGATTGCTGGCGCTGATGCTGCATGCATCGGCGCGGGCGGTGGCGCGGCGGGACGGTGCGGGCGGTTATGTGCCGCTGTCGGCGCAGGACCCGGCGCGCTGGGATGCCGCCGCGATCGACGAGGCGGAAGCGCTGCTCCTGCGCGCCAGTGCGCAGCGGCGGATCGGCCGGTTCCAGCTCGAAGCGGCGGTGCAGTCGGCGCATGCCGCGCGGCGGCGCACCGGCTTCACCAACTGGACCGCCATCGGGGAGCTGTACGACGGTCTGCTGACCCTGACCGGCTCGCCGGTGGTGGCGGTGAACAGGGCGGTGGCGTTGGCCGAGACGGCGGGCGCGGCTGCGGGGCTGGCGGTGCTGGATGGGCTGGCGGGCGATGCGAGCCTCGCCGCGTATCAGCCCTATTGGGCGGCCCGCGCCGACCTGCTGACACGGCTCGATCGCCGGGACGCGGCGGATGCCGCCTATGACCGAGCCTTGACACTGGAAACCGACCCGGCCGCGCGCCGCTTCCTGGCGGCCCGGCAAGCCAGGCTGACGCAAGGCTGACCGCGACGCCTGGGAGGTCCGCGACGCCTGGGAGGTCCGCGACACCTGGGAAGTCCGCGACGCCTGGGAAGTCCGCGCCCGGTTGTCGCAAGTGCCGTGCCCGGCCACCGGGCACCACGCCGGCGCCGCCCGCTGCGGGGGTGACGCAAGCCACCAGCCGCCCCACATTGGCGCCTGCCACGGCACTGCCTCGGAGGCAACTTGGACCGCAAGACAATCGCACTGGTGTGGATCGGCGGCGTCGTGCTGATGGCGGCGCTGTACTGGATCGGTCCGCAGGACTTCATCCACGCCTGCGAGGCCTTCATCGCCCGCGCGTGGTGGTTCCTCGGCGACCTGATCGACACGCTGGCGGAACGCGCCTTCGATGCGCTGCGCGCGGCAGCGATCGCGCTCTATGCCGTGTTCCTGGTCCTGGCCGTGCTGGCCCGCCATCGCGGCCTGCGCAGCGGCGGTGCCTGGTTCATCGTAACGGTCCTGTTCCTGCTCCTGGTCGGGACGCATTGGTACGAGCCCGGGACCAGGTGGTTTGCCGCCGCGGTGCTGGCCGGCGTCGGTGCCTGCGTGATGACCGCCCGCCTGCTGCACCCACGGCCGCTGCCGCGCGACCCGCGCTATCCGTGGGGGCCGGCCGGCGACGCGCCGCGATCGGATTTATCGACGGTGCGGTAACCGGCGAGGCGGTGCGGCGCATCGCAAGGTCGTCGGGTCGCGGTAAGCGGGCCAGGGCGTCGTTCCTGGACGGCGCCCTGGCGCCCGGCGAGGGTGCTCAAGCCGCCAGCGCGAAATCCCCGAGCTGTGCGTCAAGCGCGCGCTTGAACGCCGGCCGCCCGGTGCAACGCGCGACATAGGCCGAGAGTTGCTCGTCGTTTGCAGTCAAGCTCGGAATGATGCGCAGAACCGTCGTCATCATCAGATCACCTGCGGTAAAGCGCTCACCGTCGAGATAAGGCTTGTCGCCAAGCGCTTTGGACAAAGCGGAAAGGCGCCGTTGCGCGAACTCCACCGCTCCCGGCCGCCGCAGCCTCGCCCATTCCTCGTTCTTGTAGAAGACATCGATCACGGCGACGTTCATGACGTATGGTTCGATCGAATTAAGCGCCGCGATCACCCATTGCGCCGCGCGCGCCCGCGCATTCGCATCCTTCGGCAAAAGCGCCTCGGCGCGTGCACCGATATGCAAAACGATGGCACCGGATTCGAATAAAGCGAAGCCGTCTTCCTCGAAAACCGGCACTTGCCCGAACGGCTGCAGCACCCGGTATTCGGGCTTGTCCTGATCGCCCTGACCGAGCAAGCGCGTTTCATAGGGAAGCCCGGCTTCCTCCAGCGCCCAGCGCGGGCGCAGATCCCGCACCTGGCCCCGTGCGAACACCGGAACCGATTTGAAGGCGGATATTGTGATCATCACAGTAGCTCCCTTGCGAGTTGATCGGCGTAAGCTTGCTGTTTGTCGAAGGCCGAATCCCAGCCGCCCATGTGGCGGTCGCGAGCCTCGGCATTGAGGAAGCGGGTTTGGTGGAAGGTTTGCATGGTCTTCCCGTCGCGTTCTTCGAAGGTAACGGTCACCAGCATCTCGACGCCCGCTGACGGGCCGTCATTGTCCCACGCGAAGGTGAAGACGAGGCGCCTGTCCCTCTCGATTTCTCGATAGACCCCGCCGAACCAGTTCTCGCCATGCTCCGGGGACTTGATCATGGCGCGATAGGCGCCACCGACGCGGAAATCGATCTCTGCGGCGCGGCAATCGAAGCCGCTTGGCCCCATCCATTGGCGCATATGCCGAGGCTCGGACCACAGGGAGAAGACCAACGAAGCCGGCGCGTCAAAACTGCGCCTGATAATGAGGTCGTCGCCGGCAAGCCTAGCGCTCATCATTCGTCTCCTTCTTCAGTTCGGCGATGTACAACTCCATCCGGTCGAAACTCTCACCCCAGAAACGGCGGTAGTGGGCGAGCCACTCGTCGATCCCCTTGAGCGCCGAGGCCTCGAGCCGGCAGGGCCGCCACTGCGCTTGCCGCCCGCGGGAGATCAGACCGGCGGCTTCCAGCACCTTCAAATGCCGCGAGATGCCAGGGAGGCTGATGCCGAAGGGGGCGGCAATTTCGTTGACCGTCGCGTCGCCCTCGGCGAGCCGGGCAACGATGGCCCGCCGCGTGGGATCGGCAAGCGCGGACAGGGCCGCGGACAGGGGATCCGTCATGACCATTTAACATACTTGGTAATTAACATGATGGTTAACTAATGGCGCCGGACCTCTTGTCAAGGGCCGCCACCAAATCAGGAGGCCGCGTGCCCATGCGCGATCACGGTGACGGCGTTGCCGCCCGCCCTGAAGCGGTTCCCCACCAGGGCGCAAACCAGCCCCACGCGGATCCGGAACCGCGTGGCCCGGAAGCTAACATAGACAGTTAATTATATTGACAGGCCGCCTCGCCTGTGGTAAACGCCGTCGCGCTATCCGTAACCCACGAGGAAAGGCAACGCCCCACCGCGCCATGATGTGCAACAGTCTCCCCGCTCCCGCCGACACCTATTCCCCCGATGCAAATCGGGTCGGCCCAGGCGCGCCCGCGCGCCTGCCGGAGTGGATCGCTCACCTCATCGCGCTGGTCATCCGCTGCACGCTCGGGCGCATGTTTGCCGCGCGCCCCTGCCACTCCGCGCTGCCGTCATGGTGGCACGACCGGCCGGACCTGCCGCTGGGCTCCGTGCAGGCCCTGGCCGCGTCGCGCCGCGGCGCGTTCGGCAATGCCATGGCCTGGATGTGCCGCCGCCTCGGCATTGGCCCGGGGCATCCGGACTGGGGGTATCTGTCCCGCAGCATCGTGGCATTCGGCGGCAGCGTGGCGGGCTTCCGCGCCGGTCTCCCGGCCTGCGGGCTGCAGTGGTGGGAGAATCACGACATCGTGCCGGGCATGATCGGCATGCCCACACCGACGCCGGCCGCCGACGCAATGGCTGGTACTGCTCTTGCGCCAGGGCGCTGCCGATGCTCCACCGCCGGCACTGCACGTTGTCTCCGGCGACGCCGCGCTTGCGCCACCGCCGGTCATCCGGCGGAAGGTTTATGCCCGTTGCGGCACTGGTCCGCCGACCGGGCCGCCCGGTGTCCGGGGTCATCAACGCACTTATTGCCTGACGCCCGGGGCCGGAGCATGGCCGGCCCCGCCGTCCTGATTCGTGCCGACCGGATCTCCCGCGCCAGGTCAGCGGCCCCGGCAGGTTTCGGTTCGCTCATCCGCCCCGGCTGCGTCGCCGCATCATGACTGACTCGAAGCACGGCTTCATCGCGGCCGTACTGCTCTTGCTGCAGTGATTCTTGCTGCATTGATCGCGCGATGACCCTGGCCGGCGCCGCACTGTCGGCGCCGCACTTGCCCGGTGCCCCGCGCCGTCGCATGCTCCCCGTCGGGAGGTACCAGCGATGCTGTATGAACTGCGGATTTATGAGTGCGTGCCCGGCCGACTGCCGGACCTGAACAAGCGCTTCGACACGATCACGCTGAAGCTGTGGGAGAAGCACGGCATCAAGCAGGCCGGCTTCTGGACCACGGTGATCGGCGAATCAAACCAGACCCTGTACTACATGCTGGTATGGGAATTGTTGGCTGATCGCGAGAAGAAGTGGAACGCCTTCGGCGCCGATCCGGCCTGGATGAGCGCTCGGGCACAGACCGAGGCGAATGGTCCGATCGTGGCGAACGTGAAGAACTTCATCCTTGCGCCGACGCCGTACTCGTCGGTGAAGTGAAAAGGAGAAGGAAGAGAGGAGGACTCCGAGGACTCCCCCTCCCCCAAGGGGTTCCCCTTGTGGGAGGGGGAGTTCACTCCTCTCCTCCTCTCCCTCTGTTCACCCGGCTCTCTTCATTCGACCAGCCGCATAGCTTCACGTGCCCTGGCCAAATCTTCGCTGTCCGGCCCTTCAGCGTACCACGCACAGACCGGCGCCAGCAGTTCACGCGCCGCATCGTGCTCCCCCCGCGCGCACAGCAGCCGCGCCAAATCCGTCGCGGCGCGCAGCTCCCATAGTTTCGCACCCTGCATGCGCGCCACCGCAAGCGCCTCACGCAGCATAGCGGCGCTCTCCGCGGCATCCACCGCATCGTAACGCGCCCGCAGCCGGGTGATCTCCGGCAGGCACCATTGCTCACCGGTCAGCCTCGCCAGCTCCGCGGCGCGGGCCAGCAGCATGCTGGCGCTTTCGCGGTCGCCATGCTCGCCTTTCAACTCCGCCGCGGCGGCCATGAAATACGACAGCAGCGCCCAGATGTTGGTGCTGTCCAACTGATCGAGCGATTCCCGCAACTGTGCCGCCATCGCCGGATCGTCGCCGTCGTGCAGCGCCGCCCAGGCCTCAAAGAACCGCCCCTCCGGGCCGCCCAGGAACGTTTCGTAATCAATCGACAACTCCAGCAGCCGCGCCGCTTTCTGCCGCACCTCCGCCACGTCGCGACGCAGCATCGACGTGACGTTCCCGCGGCGCAGGATGAACACGACGCTAATCGCATGCTCGATCGCTTCGGCGTGCGCCATCCCCCGCTGGGTCACCGCGCGGCCTTGCTCCGGATAGCCCATCACCGTGAGGCAGATGCCAAGGAAAGAGCACCCGGCGACCATCGGATTGCGCCCGGTGTCGGCGAGCGGCTCGGACGCCACGCTGGCTTCATAAAGCCGCAGCAGGTTCTCATACGCCGTGCGCGCCTCGGCAAAACGCCCGAGCAACAAATACGCGCTGCCGCCGACGCGCTCGCCCAGGATGGTCGCCTGGCGGCTGCCGGTGCGCGCGCCCAGATCCAGAATCTCACGTGCGTAGCGGATCACCACTTCCGGCTCGGCGTGGGTGAAATGATAGACCTGCAGGCCGTACAGGATGGGCAGCAGCAGGTCCGTTTCGTTCAGTTCCAGGCACAGCTCGCGCGCGCGCATGAAAGCAGCGTGGCCTTCGTCGCTGGCCGACCCGACCTGGTCGATCAGGCCCCGTCCCAGCGCCGCCTGCAACAAGAGTTCGCGCCGCCGCGTCGCCGGGCCGTCCGGCAAAGTCTGCAACAGGCGCAGGCCGCGGCGCAGATGGCTGACCATTTCGGCGATCGCACAGCGCGCCATCGCCTGTTCCGCCGCCTTCAGATGATAATCGATGGCGCGGTCCGCGACGCCCGCCTCGGCGAAATGGTACGCCAGCAGCTCCGGTTCCGGCGGCGCGTTGCCAGGACGGGCCCGCAGCATCTCCGCCACCTGTTGGTGCAGCGCGCGGCGGCGGTCGCGCAGCAGCGAACCATAGGCGGCGTCCTGCATCAGCGCGTGCTTGAAGCTGTACACTGCGTTCGGCGGCCGTCCGCGCTCCACCATCACGTCGCCATCGACCAACGCGCGAAGGCTCGCCCCCACCAGGTCGCGCGGTAGGTGGAACGCCGCCAGAAACGTTTCGAACGAAAACTCGCGGCCGATCACCGCGCCCATCTGCGCCACTTCCTTCACGCTCGCCAGCCGGTCGAGACGCGACATCAGCGATGCATGCAGCGAGCTCGGTACCACCACTGGCGGGTGCAATTCCGTCGCCGTCCGCCGCGCTTCCTGCGCAACGGCGCCACTGACCAGCACCGTCTTGGTCAGTTCCTCGACGAACAAGGGAACGCCGTCGGCATGGGCGACGATTTGCTCGATGACTTGCGGCGGAAGAGCGCTGCCGGCGGCGACTTTCTCCACCAACGAAGCCGCCTGCTGCCGCCCCAGCCGGTTCAGCATCACCACCGACACATGCGCGTGGCCGGTCCAGGAAAGCTGCAGTTCCGGCCGCGACGTCGCGAGCAACAACATCGGCATGTGCTCGAGCATCGCCACCAGCCGCTCGAGCAATTCCAGCGACGTCGGATCGGCCCAGTGCAAGTCTTCGAACACGCCCAGGATCGGCTGCGCGCGCGCCAGTGCTTCGAGCTGGCGTAGCACCGCGGTGAAGCTGCGTTCCTTGCGGCGCTGCGGCGTGAGTTCGCCCAGCCGAGCATCGGCGGCCACCGGCAGCGACATCAGATCGGCGATCAGGGCGACTTCTTCTAACGTCGGATCGCTGTGCGCCAGCAACGCTTCCAGCTTGGCCAGCCGCGTGCGCGCGTCGTCATGGGCGAGAAACCCGGCGCGCCGCGCGAACATCGCCATGATCGGATGCAGCGCGCTGTCCTGGTAATGCGGCGCGCAGAACCAGCGCAGCCGCAGATGCGGCACCTCGCGCAATTGCTCGTCGAGTGCCGCGCCGAGGCGCGATTTGCCGATGCCCGGCTCGCCGGAAAGCAGGACCACCCGCCCCTCGCCGCCGCTCGCCTGGTCCCAGCGGCGGAGCAACAGCGCCAGCTCCTCGTCGCGGCCGAGCAAGGGGATGTGGCCGCCGGAACGCAGCGCCTCGAAGCGGCTGTCGAGCGTGCCTTCTCGCAGCACCTGCCATGCCTGGATCGGGGTGTCGTAGCCGCGTACTGCCACCGCCCCCAATGCGCGGTACTCGAACAACCCCCCCGTGAGTTGCTGCGTCGCATCCGAAATCAGTACAGTGTTTTTGTCCGCCAACGATTGCAGCCGCGCCGCGAGGTTGGGGGTAGCGCCGACCACGGCTTCCTCACGCGAGGCGCCGGCGCCGATCAGGTCGCCCACTACCGCCAGGCCGGTGGCGATGCCAACCCGCGTGGCCAACGTGTCAGCCGGGCCGGCCATCGTGGAGAGCCGGCTCACCGCTTCCACCAGCGACAGCCCGGCCCGCACGGCATGCTCGGCGTCGGTTTCGCGTGCCGTCGGGTATCCGAAATAGACCAGCAACCCGTCGCCCATGTAGCGGGCAACGAAGCCGCCATAGCGGATCACCTCGGCGGTGACGGAATGATGAAACGCTGCGATGACTTCGCGCAGATCCTCCGGATCGAGCCGCGCGCCGAGTGCCGTGGAACCCACCAGGTCGCAGAACATCACCGTAAGCTGACGGCGTTCCGGGCCTGGCGCCGGCTGCGGCTGTTCGGAAGGAGCAGGTGGGGGAAGGCCGGTCGCCTCCAGGCCGCAATTACCGCAGAAACGGGTTCCGGCAGGGTTGGCGCTGCCGCAGGACGCACAGCCCCATGGCAGGGGCGCGCCGCAATCGCCGCAAAAACGTTTGCCTTCCGGCGCTGTCGCTCCGCAGCGCAGGCAGTCCATGGTTGTTGCCCTTTACCCGACCAGCCCACCATCTTCGCAAGTGCGGCATCGTCCTACTGTGTCATGGCCGGCGCAGGCCGGCCACCCACGGCTTGTCCTCCCCCCAGCAGGATGGCCGTGGGTGGCCGGCCTGCGTCGGCCATGACAGAGTAGGAATAGGTGACAAGAGGAATAGGTGACAAGCGGCGGGCGACATGCGCGGGTGACATTGGGGACGGGGCGCGTGCCGCCGATTCCCGGTTGGCGGCGCGAGAAATCTGCCGCATTGTGTTCTGAAGATATTGGCAAGCGAATGACCCAAGGGAGACGCGCAATGAATGCCTCCATCCGCAAGGTGTCCGGTACCTACAGCGTCGTGCAGTTCGTTGCAGACGATAAGCTGGAGCAGCTCGCCAGCCTGTTGGGTCTCGACGACAAGCAAAAGGCAAAGTTGAAGAGCAACGGCCCGGTCATCGTTGTACTCGACGACGAAGGCAAGGCCGGCGGCTGAAGTTTCGCTCCCGCGACTCCGGCAGGAGCCTCGCTTGCTGTTGCCCGCCGATGTGAAATGCCTGTCGGTGCTGCGGCGCATGCCGGCCGGCCGGGCGATGCGCGTGTCGGAGCAATGCGGGCGGGAAGGCGATGTCTGCGCCTTCGTGTTGCTCACCGCGGCCGCGCCGCTGAGCGCCGAGGCGGTCACCGGGCGGGCCATGACGCTCGCACCGGGCGATACGTTTCTGGGCACGCCCGGGCATCGTGAATCCACACGTTGGGTAGTCGGTCGCGTGCCGGACGGCGGGCTGGTCCCGGGCGACGAGTACTGGCTGCTCGCCGATGGTGGGGCGGTGGGCGCGTTTCTCGGCGATTCGCCGCGTGAGAAGGGTCATCTCGGGCGCGTGACGTTCCGCGGCGTGGTGCTGGATGCCGATGGGACGGTACTGAACATGCGGCAGTTCGCAGTGGCACCCGGACCGGGCCAGGCAGATGATCGCGGCGCGCCCGTGTTCCTGGTGGTCGGCACATCCTCGGAAGTCGGCAAGACAACGGCGGCGGTCAGCGTGCTGCGGGCACTGCGCCGCAGCGGACGCCAGCGCGTGGCGGCGCTGAAGGCAACGGGCACGTCCTCGCTGACCGAATTGCATAGCTATCAGGATTTCGGCGCGGCACCTTGTTTCGATTGCGTGGATTTCGGCCTGCCCACGACGTATCCGTCGGGCCGCCCTGATATCGGTCCTGTGTTCGAGACCATGTTGGACACATGCCTGTCCGCCGAGGTTGACGCCGTGCTGGTGGAATGCGGCGGCGACATCCTGGGCGCCAACGTGCCGGTATTCCTGGGCAGCGCCGCGCGGCGCCGGCCCGAGGCGAAGCTGATTCTGGTGGCTTCCGATTCGCTGGCCGCACTGGGGGCGAAAACGGTGCTGGCGGAGATGGGATTGGCGATCACGCTGATTGCCGGGCCGTGTACCGATACGCCGACCATCCAGCAACGCACGCAGGAACTGTGCGGCGTGCCGGCGCTGAACCTTGCACGCGGCGCACCTGCGGCGCTCTTCTGACTCCGGGCCTGCGGAGTGCGAACTCCGGGCCTGCGAGTGACTCCGGGCCTGCGAGTGACTCCGGGCCTGCGTGCGGCGGAAGGGCGGATGAGCGATACGGACAGGTCAGCCGGCGATCTGGTGAACAAGGGGTTCGTCGTGCTGCGCCCGCAGGCCGGCGACGCGGGGCGTGCCGGCCGCACGTTCATCGTCACCGGCCTCTATCGGTCGGGAACAACCCTGGTCGCGTCGATGCTGCGCCAGGTTGGCATGTTCATGGGCGAGGAGATCAACGACATCGTCCATGAGGACGAGGCTGTCGCCAGGATCATCGAAGAAGGCGACCGGGCAGCGCTGTTGCAGCTTGTTGCGGCAAGGAATGCCGCCTACGGCACCTGGGGATTCAAGTTGCCGATGCTGTGTCGTTGGCTGGCCGCGGCAGACATGCCGTTGTTCCACCAGCCCCACGTTATCGTGACGTTCCGCGATCCGTTGGCCATTTCGGTGCGGACGTCGCTGTCGGAATACCTGGATCCGATGCAGGCGCTGCATGATGCCGGACACGACATGGCAGCGATGGTACGGTTTGTCGAGCAGCTCGGATGCCCGACGTTGTTGGTAAGCTATGAGAAAGCGTTGGTGTTTCCGAGCGACATGGTCGATGCCATTGCCGGCTTCTGCGGCCTGCCGCATAGCAAGGCGTTGCGCCAGCAGCTGGTCGGCGCCATCCGACCGAACCGGGAGACCTACCTGCTCGGCGCCAGGCGGCGTTACGAAGGCCGCATCGAGGGCATCGCGGGCGGCCGCCTGTACGGCTGGTGCAGACTGACAGGGGTGGCTGACCCGGTCTCGTTGGAGCTGTTCCTGGACGACCGGCTTGCGGCAAGCTTCGCGGCCGACGCGTTCCGCCAGGACCTGCTGGATGCCGGCTTCTGCCGGGGGTGCCATGGCTTTTTTCTGGATCTTGCAAAGATTGGAGCGCGGTCGGATGCGGTGGTCAGGATCAAGGTGGCCGGGCACGGCGTAGAACTCGACGACAGTGGCCGTCGGGTACGCGACTATCGAACGGGCGTTTGAGTCTGGTGGGCGATCGCACCGTCACCCCCGCGTCATGCCGACGCAGGTCGGCATCCACGCCTTTCGGAGCCGCTGGCCAATAAAGTCGTGGATGCCGACCTTGTCGGCGTGACGCGGGGGGGACAGCGCGCCCCGCTGCCCGTTGTTCCTTGCTGGCGCCGCGGAGCAAATCGCCCGCGCGTAACGTGAGGTACTCGCCGGGAGAATGCTTCGCCGCGCTCACAGTGACAGGCGTCGCCGCCGTCACACCACGAGATTCTTCGGCACGTCCCGGAACGGCCGGTCGTTGTCGGTGCGCGGCTCCTTCGGCATCCCCAGAACGCGCTCCGAGATGATGTTCCGCTGGATCTCATCCGTCCCGCCCGCAATCGATCCCGCCGGCACGCTGACGAGAATCTCCGCGATCAGACCGTTCATCGGGCCATCCTCGCCGGTCAGCATCGAGTCCGCGCCGCTGATCAGCGTGTGCACGCGCGCCGCGGCACGCGCCACGTGGCTGGAGATCAGCTTGCCCAGCGAACCCTCCGGGCCTTGCGGCCGCCCCTGCATCTGTGCCGCCCGCGCGCGCCGCGAGGTCCACTCCGCCGATTTCGACAGACACAGCAGCTTGGCGATTTCCTGGCGCACCACCGGATCGGTGTTGCGACCCGTCGCCTTCGCACGTTCCACGATCAGATCAACGCGCCCGGCCCGCTGCGGATACCACTTGTACGGCTCCATGACGGTGGCGGTTTCCGCCCGCTCCTCGTCATAGACGCGGCCCTTGCCGCTGGGTGCCTGCCCCCAGCGCGAGATACCGTCCGCGCCGCGTCGCTCATGCATCAGTGTCGTCGTCGCCACGGCCCAGCCGCGACCCACTTCGGAGACCAGGTTCTCCGGCGGCACCTCGGCGTCTGTGAAGAACACCTGGTTGAACGAGGCATGCCCGTTCATCTGCCGCAGCGGCTGCACCGTGACGCCCGGCTGGTGGATGTCGAGGACGAAATACGACAGCCCCTGATGCTTCGGCTTGTCCCAATCGGTGCGCGCCAGCAACAGGCCCCAATCGGCATGGTGCGCGCTGGTGGTCCACACCTTCTGGCCGTTGATCACCCAGCGATTGCCCTTGAACTCGGCCCGCGTCGTGGCGCCGGCGAGATCGGACCCGCTGCCGGGCTCGGAGAACAACTGGCACCAGGTATCCTCGCCGGTCAGGCTGCGGCGGAGGAACCGTTCCTTTTGAGCATCAGTGCCATGCACAAGCAGCGTTGCGGCGGCGAGACGGCGGATGCCGGTCTTGGCGACGGTGATGGCCCCGATGCGCTGCAGCTCGTCCTCGACGGCCAATTCCAGCGCCATCGGCAACTCGCGGCCGAACCATGCTTTCGGCCAGGACGGCACGCCCCAGCCGGAATTGATCAGCTTGTTGCGCCATTCGACCAGGCCGAGATCGGGGTTCCAGTTCGCCTCCAGCCAGGCACGCACCTCGGCGCGGACGGAAGCTTCGGTTGGTTCGGTCATGGGTTCCTCCGTTCAACCGAGGAAAGCAAGGAAACACGCCCTCCCCTTGAGGGAGGGGGATGGGAGGAGGGTGCGTACAGGCACCCCTCCCCCTTGGCCCCCTCCCTCAAGTGGAGGGGGTGTTTCCTTTCTTTCCAGTCCTTTCAAACATTCCAAGCCCGCATCATCAACTCGCGATGATACGTCGGATCGCCCAGGAACACCTCGGAGCTCTTCGCCCGTTTGAACCACAGATGCGTGTCGTTGTCCCAGGTGAAGCCGATGCCGCCATGGATCTGAATGGTGTGGATCGCGGTCTGCAAATACGCCTCCGACGCCGACGCCTTCGCCAGCGAGGCCAGCGCCGGCAGCTCGGCATCGTCCTCCGCCGCCGCGGACGCCGCGGCATATGCGGCGGACTTTGCCAGTTCGACATCCACCAGCATGTCCGCCTGCTTGTGCTTCATCGACTGGAACGACCCGATGGCGCGGCCGAACTGCACCCGCAGGTTGGCGTAGTCGAGCGCCGATTGCCGCAGCTTGTCCGCCCCGCCGACCATCTCGCTCGCCAGCCCCACCGCCGCCAGGGTCATCGTCCGCGCGAACGGCAGCGCACCGCCGCCTTCCTCGCCCAGCAGCGCCGCGTCCACGCCGCGGAACTCAAGCCGCGCCAGCTTGCGCGTGGGGTCCATCACCTTCAGCGCACGCCGCGTCAGCCCCGGCGCATCGCCGGGCACCGTGAAGAACGACAGCCCGTCATCGCCAGCCGAACCCGGCCGGCGCGCCAGCACGACGATCAGGTCGGCGGTATGGCCGTCCAGCACGAAGCTCTTCACGCCATCCAGCCGGAAGCCGCCCCCGGCCGGCGTCGCCGTCGTTTCGATACCGGCCGCGTCCCAGCGGCCGTTCGGCTCGGTGAAGGCCAGCGTGGCAACCGTGTCGCCGGAAGCGATGTCGGGGAGCAGATCGCGCTTCTGCGCCTCGGTCCCCGCGTGCATGATCGCGGTCGCGGCCAGCACCGTGGAGGCGAAATAAGGCGCACACAGCAGGGCGCGGCCCATCTCCTCCAGCACGATTCCCAGTTCGACCGCGCCGAAACCCTGGCCGCCATACGCTTCCGGAACGTGCACCCCGGACAGCCCGAGCGTCTCGTTCAACGCGCGCCAGGCTGTGCGGTCCCAGCCGGCCTCGGTCTGCATCAGCCGGCGCACGACGGAGGGCGGCGACTTCTCCTCCAGGAAGCGCCGCAGTACGGAGTGGAATTCCTCTTGCTCCGCAGTGAAGCTGAATTGCATGCCGTTCCCTCCCGGTGCGCCCTCGCCGGCCGTCGTCCGCCGCCGCGCCTGTCGTTGCGCGTCGCGAAGAACATAGCGAGCCTCCGGTGGAGATTGCGTCGCAGCCGTGCCACTGGCAATGACGCCCAGCGACGACGCCGCGATTACGCCCCGGGGGCAGGCCGAAACCGGGACGGCTCGGCCGGCATCGGTCAGATCGCGCTGCGCCGGCGCGCGCGTCCGGCGGTCGCGATTCGGCGCGGCGCGTGACACCAAGCGCGCAGAGTGCGTTCAAACGAAACCGCCCCAACCTCCTGTCATTGCGAGTTGCCCACCGGCCAGGCGGCCGACCCGCGGCTGAATGAAACGGCGCTCGGAGGAGAAGGTTTCCCCCTCCCCTTGTGGGAGTGGGAGAGACCTTGTTTCTTGTTAGGGCCTGAGGGGTCCTCGGACTTGACCCGAGGAAGCAATCTCCTGCGAGCAGCCGCCCAAATCGTCGGAGCGTCGGCTCGGTGGGGATTGCGTCCTCGGGTCAAGCCCCAGGACCCCTTCGGCCCCCGCAATGACAGGAACAGGCACCGCCGCCTTCGCCGCAGCCAGGATCTCGTCCGCCAGTTCCGCCGTATCCGCCAGCCGCGCCAGCACGACCGCGCCCACCATGGTCGACAAAGCTGCCAAGGCGGCCGGCTCGCCGCCACCCAGGCAGCGTTCCAGCGTCCCCGCCATCGCCCGCACCGAGGCCGCGATCGCCGCCCGAGCCTCCGGCCGCCGCGCCACCTCCGGCCCCAGCGTGGTCAGCACGCAGCCGCGTTCCACGTCGGCGACGTGCGCTGGGTCCAGGTATGGCGCCACGATCCGGTCCAGCGCGACGTCCGGCGGATTGTCGGAGCAGATCCGCTCCCACCGCGCCGCCGACCGGGCCAGCGCCGCGGCGGCGACCTCCGCGACCAGCGCTTCCTTCGAGGCGAAATGCCCGTAGAACCCGCCATGTGTCAGGCCGGCCGCGTGCATGACGGAGTCCACGCCCACCGCGTCCACCCCGTACTGGCGGAACAGCCGCCCGGCTGCCTCCATGATGCGCTGCCGTGTCTCCGCCTTCTGCTCTGGGGTCCCGCGCATCCGTCGCATTCCCCGGACGCATGGCGTCCGTCACTTATCCGCTTGCCTGATGATATGACGACCGTCATGCTAAGCGCAACAGCAGACCGCCAGGAGCCCTTCCCTGATGTCCTCCGCCCAGCGCTTCGCCCGGCTGTTCTCGGGCCGCATCCACTACGCCTGGGTCGTCGTGGCCATCGCGTTCACGGTGATCCTGATCGGCGTCGGCGTGCGTGCCGCCCCCGCCGTGCTGCTGGTGCCGCTGGAGCACACCTTTGGCTGGTCCGCCGACACCATCTCGGGCGCGGTATCGCTGAACATCCTGCTGCTGGGGCTGACCGGGCCGTTCGTCGTGGCGCTGATGCAGACCATCGGCATCCGCCGCACCATGCTGTCGGCGTTGGTGCTGCTGCTGGCGGGTGCCGGAGGAAGCGCGTTCGTGAGGCATCCGTGGCAGCTTTATCTGACCTGGGGCCTACTGGTCGGACTCGGCGCCGGCGCCACCGGCTTCGGCGTCATCGCCATCATCGCCAACCGCTGGTTCGTCTCCCGCCGAGGCCTGGTGACCGGCCTGCTGACCGCCAGCAACGCCAGCGGCCAACTTGTGTTCCTGCCGGCGCTTGCGGCCCTGGCCACGCACCTCGGCTGGGTCAGCGTGCCCATTGCCGTGTCGCTGCTGGTGGCCGCGCTGTTCCCCTTCGTCTGGCTGCTGCTGGCGGAAACCCCCGCCGCGGTCGGCATCACTCCATACGGTGCCAGCGAGGAGCCACCCATCCCCCCTATCAGCGGCAACCCGTTCCGCGTCGCCTTCGAGGGCCTGGCGCGCGGCGCCCGCTCGGTTGATTTCTGGCTGCTGGCGGGCAGCTTTTCGGTGTGCGGCTTCTCCACCTACGGGCTGATCGGCACGCACATGATCGCCTATTGCACGGACCACGGCATCCCGGAGGTGACCGCCGCCGGCCTGATGGCCTCGCTTGGCGTGTTCGACCTGTTCGGCACGATTTGCTCCGGTTGGCTGACCGACCGCTACAATCCGCGCGTGCTGCTGTTCTGGTACTACAGCCTGCGTGGTCTGGCGTTGCTGGCGCTGCCGTTCAGCCAGTTCAATCTGTTCGATCTGTCGATCTTCGCGGTGTTCTACGGGCTGGACTGGGTAGCGACAGTGCCCCCGACCATCACCCTGACCAACGCGGTGTTCGGCCGCAAGGATGGCCCGGTGATCGTGTCGTGGATCTTCTGCGCCCACCAGCTTGGAGGCGCGCTGGCAGCGATCGCCGCGGGCGCGGTGCGCGACGCGACCGGCAGCTACATGCTCGCGTTCCTGGCCAGCGGAGCCGCGTGCCTGCTGGCATCGATGCTGGTCCTGCGCATCTCCCGCCAGCCGGCCCTGGCGGCAGCGGAGTAGGGCGGGGCCGGAGGAGGAGCTGATACACCCCGTCCCCTTGAGGGAGGGGGCAGGGGGAGGGATGCGTGCCCCCAGCGCTCTCGGGTGCGCGCACCCCTCCCCCCAGGGGAGCAGGTATCTTGTTTACCCTCGCGCCCACGTCCCCGCGCTCAGATCATCAGCTCGATCAGGAATGGCCCGCTGCGTCCCAGCGAATACCGCAGCAGGTCGGCGAACGCCTCGGCGGTTTCGGCGCGGCCCCCTTCCACACCCATCGACCCGGCAAGTTGCGTCCAATTGATATCCGGATTGCCGAGGTCGAGCATGTCCATCGCGGTCCGCCCCGGGTTGGCGCCCACATTGGCCAGCTCGCCGATCAGGATCGCGTATTTCCGGTTCGACAGCAGCACGGTCGTCACGTCCAGCTTCTCGCGTGCCTGCGTCCACAGTGCCTGCACCGTATACATCGCAGAGCCGTCCGCCTGCAGGTTGATCACCCGCCGCCCCGGAGCACCGATCGCCGCGCCGGTCGCCAGCGGCGGGCCGCCGCCGATGGCGCCACCGGTCACATTCAGCCAATCATGCGGCGGGGCGGCCTTGGTCAGCGGGAAAAAGCCACGGCCGAAGGTCACCGACTCGTCGGCGATCACGACGCCTTCCGGCATCAGCGCACCGACGATGGAAGCCACGCTATCGGGCGTCAGCGCCCCGCGCCCCACCTCCGGCCGCGGCCCATTCTCCGGGCGGAGGGCCTTTGGCGCGCCTACCGCGTCGGCGAGCCGTGCCAGTGCATCCACGATGTCTTGCTCGGGCCGCGCCAGCACGTGCAGGTCGGCGTCCGGCGGGACCGACGTTTGCACCTTCCCCGGATAGGCGAAGAACGTCACCGGCTTCTTCGCCCCGGCCAGGATCAGGTGCCTGGTGCCGGCCAAAGCCTTCACCGCGACCTCCACCACATACGGTACGCGATCCACCGGCATGCGCCCCTGCCCGCGCGCCGTCCGCGCGTTGGAGCCGCCGGCCATCACGCGACAGCCGGTATGGGCCACGATGCGGTGCGCGTACTCCAGCCCTTGCTCGGACAGCCCCGTTCCGCTCAGCAACAACAACACGCCGGCGCCGCCGCGGCGCAGGATGGCGGCGGCCTCCTCGATCTGGCTCGGTGTGCTGGTGGGCGCGGCAGGCACTGGCAGCGCATCGGCGACCACGCCGCCCTCGTCCCAGGAGGTATCGGAAGGCAGGATCAGCGTGGCGATCTGCCCCGGCGAGGTGCGCGCCGCCTGCACCGCCACCGCCGCGTCGGCGCCGACCGTGCGCGCCGAGGCGGCGGTGCGCACCCAGCCGGACACGCCGCGCGCCCAACCTTCAGTGTCAGCGGTGAGCGGCGCATCCAACGGGCGGTGATACGTGGCCTGATCGCCAGGGATATTGACGATCGGCGTGTTGGCGCGGCGCGCGTTGTGCAGGTTGGCCATCCCGTTCGCCAGCCCCGGGCCGCAATGCAGCAGCGTCGCCGCCGGCTTGCCCGCCATCCGCGCATAGCCGTCCGCCGCGCCGGTTACCACGCCCTCGAACAATCCCAGCACGCAACGCATGCCGGGAACCCGGTCCAGCGCTGCGACGTAGTGCATTTCGGAGGTGCCGGGATTGGCAAAACAGGTATCTACCCCGCTCTTCAGCAGCGTATGAACCAGGCTTTCGGCGCCGTTCATGATCTTGGATCTCCAGGCGTTGTTTCGCCCAGGGTGCGCGAGGCATCCGCTTGTGGCAATGTCCGCGTAATGCGTGCCGACCGGCTGGAATGTTTGAGGCAGTAGCGGCAGTCCGGTGCGATGCAGCGGGTCGTCGCGCCGTAACCAAGGAGGAAACCAATGATCGAGGTCTGGAGCTGGCCCACGCCGAACGGCCACAAGGTGCATATCGCGCTGGAGGAGCTGGAGCTGCCCTACAAGGTCATCCCGATCAACATCGGCAAGGGCGACCAGTTCAAGCCGGAATTCCTGGCCATTACCCCCAACCACCGCATCCCCGCGATCGTCGATTCCGACGGCCCCGGCGGCAAGCCCATCACCCTGTTCGAATCCGCGGCGATCATGATCTACCTGTCGGAGAAGACCGGCGGGAAGCTGATTCCGAAGGACGCGGTCGGCCGCTACAAGTGCCTGGAATGGATGATGTTCCAGATGGGTGGCGTCGGCCCGATGTTCGGCCAGTACAACCACTTCGCCAACTACGCCGTGGAGAAGATCCCCTACGCCATCGACCGCTACACCAACGAAGTGGCGCGCCTGCATCGCGTGCTCGACAAGCGGCTGGGGCAGGTCCCCTGGCTCGCCGGCGACGAGTACAGCATGGCGGACATCATCACCTTTCCCTGGATCCGCAATCCGGAGCGCCGCAGCATCGACCTCGCTAACTATCCGAACGTGAAGCGGTGGCACGATGCGGTGGCGGCGCGACCGGCGGTGCAGCGCGGCTTCGCGGTGCTGGCGGAGAAACAGCGGGGCGGCGCAATGACGGATGCGGAACGCGAGGTGATGTTCGGCAAGACTCAATTCGCGGCGCATTGAGGGGCGACGACCGGCGGCCGTCACTCCATCTCCCTCATCGCCGGGCTTGCTGTCGGCCATGTGGCCGATCCTTGGACCGGCGTCCCTCACACCACTGAGGGCGCCTCCAGTACCAGCGCCGCCTGCATGCCGTTCGGACTGCCCAGCCCGGTGCATGCGTCCCATCCGACCGTAGCGTCATAATCGCCGTTATTGCCCACGGCGATGTCCCGCAACGCGCCCGGTGCCCGATACAGTGCCGGATTGACGAACCCGACAGCGCGCCCCCTGGTAGCGTTGATACGGGCAATCAGCCCCGCCCATAGCGGCGCCACCGCACTGGTGCCCCCGAGCACGGTCTCGGTGCTATCCACCCGGACAGTGTAGCCGGTCTCCGGATCGGCATTGCCACTCACGTCCGGCACGCCGCGCATCGTCAGTTTGCCGGTCCGCCCCTGCCGCGTGACGTTCAGCCCGGCCTGCCACGGCGGCAGCGCGAAGCAGCCGCTGACCCCGCCGCCGCCGGCGCCATTGGCGGCGCCGTCGTTCCACACTGCCTCGCCGCTGATGGCGCCACCCCGGGCCAGCAGCCGCGTCCCCCCGCAAGCCAGCACGTGCGAACTGGAGGCTGGAAAGTCCACATGATCCGTCCCGTCGGAATCCGCGTCGCTGGAACCGCTATCGCCCGTGGCGACGCAGACGGTAATGCCCATCGCCGCGGCCGCCGCCAGGGCCGCATCAAACGCGGCGACTGCCTGCATGGTCCAGGACGCCTCCGGTCCGCCCCAACTGATGGAGATCACCGACGGCCGGTTTACCGCGTCGTGCACCGCGGTGGAGAGCGCGTCGAGGAACCCGGCATCGGTGTTCGGCGCGAAATACACGACGATCTTCGCGGCGGGCGCGATGGCCCCGGCCATCTCGATATCCAGCATCACCTCGGCGTCCGGCCCGTTCGGGTCACCGGTGGGCGCGTTCGTTGCCCCGTCGACCGAGACGAAAGTGACGTTCGGCAGCGGGGTGATGCCAAGGCCGGTGAAATAGGTCTGCAGATCGGACATCCGGTAGCCACCGCCCAGCTCGATCAGGCCGATGCACTGGCCGACGCCGTTGCCGGGCGGAAAGCCGTACAGCTCAGCAACCGCCCGCGGATCGAAGCCGGCGGAGGCGCCCGTTGCGGCGCGCATACCGTCGGGTTGAGACCGGTGACGCACATACGGCTTCGCTGCCGGTCGGTTGTCCAGGCCCAGCACGGCAACGACCGAATCCTTCAGTTCATCGGACAGATGCACCGGACCGGTGCGGCCGCGGAACACCCCGGTCGGGTGCTCGAACCGCTGCAGCAACACGCCAAAGGCGATGTTGAGTGCGGCAACCGGGCCCGACAGCACCATGATGCCACGCGCCGCGTCCGCCTGCGCGACGGCCAAGCGGTTCGCCGCGGCGAATTTGCGCACGGCGGCGACATCCTCGGGCCGGGCACCAAAGCGGCGCGCGAAGTCCTCGCGCGTGAGATGCTGCGCCGGCAGCTCGCCTGTGGCCCGGCGCATGACAACGCTGACCCGACATTGCTCGGCAGCCTCGGCGCTGCCGGCGGCGCGGACACCCGGCGGAAGCTGCCGCTGGCTGCCCGGCAATGCATATCCTGCCATGGGGAAAATCCTTCCATTGAAATCGATCGCAGTCTTGAAATCGGTTGCAGTCTTGAAATCGATCGCAATCTTGAAATCGATCGCAGTCCTGAAGCTCGGCGCCGCACGGTGAGTGGCCGGCGCCGCTACGTTGTTAGGCAATCATACTAACTCAAATGCGTAAATGAGAGGTTAATGCCGCCCCACCGTCCGACCCCGGCTGCTCATCAGCCAGCATCCGATGGACGATATGGCCAGCCCGACGACTGCCAGCGGCGCCAGCGTCTCGCCGAGCAGCGCCCAGGCCATCAGCGCTGCTGTCCCGGGCATCAGGTAGAAATTGGCCGTCGCCCGCGCCGCCGTGCCGCGCCGCAGCATGATGAGATACAGCGCCATGCCCCCCAGGGAGACGAATGCCGCGTTCCACGCAACCGCCGCGACCGCGCCCCATGTCCAGTCCGCGTGCGGCGTCTCGAACGCCGCCATTGACGCCGCACACACCGCCGCCGAGGCGAGGAATTGCACGGTCGTCCCCTCCAGTAACGGCACGCCACGGCAGAACCGGCCGAAATACAGCGTGCCGCAGCACAGCGCGAGGACGCCCGCCACGGTCAGCAGCAGCAGGCGCAGTTCCACCTGGCTGTGCAGGGCTGCCAGACCGACGATCAGCACCACACCGCTGGCGCCGAGCAGGAGACCCAGCCATTGCAGCGGCCGCAGGCGCTCGCCCAGGATCGGCCAGGCCAGCGCCGCGGTCAGCAGCGGGTTCAGCGTCTGGATCAGCGCTATGGGCGCGGCCGGCACCCGGGTCATCGCCACATGCGCGGTCATCAGCAGGATGGCGTTGATCAGCACCCCTGCCAGAGCGCAATGCACCCACACCATCCCGCGCAACGGGCGCCAGGATCGCCGCAGCAGCAACATGGCGCCGAGAAGCGCTGCGGCACACACGCACATGCGCACCGCGACAAACAGCAGCGGGGTGAGGTGGCGGAGGCCGACGCGGGCGGCGATGAACGACGAACTCCACAGCAGAACGAAACCGAAAGGTACCAGCCGGTCCAGCATGATCCATCCGCTCGCGGCGGATGGCTGTCCGCCTCAGTCCATTTCTGTTGGCTCGGAAGCGCGCCGTTCCCGGGCGCCCTATCCTGTGGCGCCCTATCCTGTGGCGCCCTATCCTGTAACCTGGGGCGGCGGTGGAACCTTGGACCAATTCCTCCGCGGCGCATGGGCCTTCGGTCCGGCTTCTAAGCACGGTTGCACCAGCGGTGCCATGCATCCGCCCGGGTCAGGACCAAACCCAAGGCGTTGCACCCACTTTCGTACACCGCAACCCTGCGTTAAGTTCTCATCCGCTAACCTCTCTCCCGGCGCCCACCCCGCACGAGGCCAGGAAAACCGCCGCCGATGACCGCCCGCATCCTGATCGTCGACGACGTCCCGGCAAACACCCGCCTGCTGGAGGCGAAGCTCGCCGCCGAGTACTACCAGGTATCCAGCGCCAAGAACGGCTTCGACGCCCTGACCATGGCACGGGACTGGCAACCGGACCTGATCCTGCTCGACGTCATGATGCCTGGCATGGACGGATTCGAGTGCTGCCAGCACCTGAAGGACGATCCTGCCACGCTGCACATCCCGGTGGTGATGGTGACAGCATTGGGCGAGCCGGTGGAGCGGCTACGTGGCCTGGAAGCCGGCGCCGACGATTTCCTCACCAAGCCGGTCGAGTACGAGACCCTCATGGCCCGCGTAAAGAGCCTGATCCGTCTCAAGCGCCTGCTCGACGAATGGCGCGCACGCGGTGAGACCGCCCGCGCCCTGGGGCTGGCCTCTGACCGTGTGGCCGTTCCACCCGTTGCCGGCGCGCGCGCCCTGGTGGTGGACGATTGGGACCTCAGCGCCCAGCCAGTGCAGGACGCGCTGGCCCGCGACGGCATCATTCCGGGCCGCGCCCGCGGCCACGCCGAGGCGACCGCGCTCACCGCCGCCATCCCGTTCGACCTGATCGTACTCAGCCTGTCGCTGGCGGACGAGGACCCGCTGAAGCTGGCCTCATCCTTGCGCGCCGCGGATGCGACCCACGACATCCCGCTGCTGTTGGTCGCCGAGCCCGAGGAGCGCGACCGCCTGCTGCGCGGCTTCGACCTGGGGGCCAATGACTGGCTGCTGCTGCCGCTGGATGAGAACGAACTGCGTGCCCGCGCCCGCAACCAGATCCGCCGCAAATTCTACCAGGACCGTCTGCGCGCGGATGTCGGCACTGCGCTGGAACTGGCACTGACCGACCCGCTGACCGGTCTCTACAACCATCGCTACCTGATGCGCCATCTGCGCAACCTGCTGGAGGGACCGCAGGCCCGCGACCTGGCCGTGTTGATGATCGACGTGGACCATTTCAAGACCGTAAACGATGACCACGGCCATGCCGCCGGCGACGAGGCGTTACGCGCCATCGCCGAGACCCTGCGCGGCAACACGCGAGTGTTCGACTCCCTTGCCCGCTACGGCGGCGAGGAGTTCGTGGTGGTAATGCCCGGCAGCGGCAGCGACGAGGCCGCCGTTGCCGCCGAGCGCCTGCGCGTTGCCGTCGAATGCCTGGGCTTCGAGCCGGAGCCCAGCCAGCGCTGCCGCCTGACGATCAGCATCGGCATTGCCTGGACAACCGCGGAGACGCGGTCGCCGGAGGCGTTGCTGCGCGAAGCGGACCTCGCGCTGTACGGCGCGAAGCGCAGCGGGCGCAACCGCGTCGGGCTGCCGTCCCGCCCCGACCGCGTTACTTGATCTTGGCTTCCTTGAACAGGACGTGCTTGCGCGCGACGGGGTCGTATTTCTTCAGCTCGAGCTTGCCGGTCTGGTTCCGGGCGTTCTTCTTGGTGACGTAGAAGAAGCCGGTGTCGGCGCTGGAGACGAGCTTGATCTGAACGACGTTGGTCTTGGCCATGGGTGTTACCTCGCGAAGCCGCCAACATGCGGATTGAGGGCCGACTGGTCAAGCACCTCGGGGCGGCTGAGGGCGGCGGAGCGATTGGAACCGACGGCGCGGCATCGGCAGTTCCGGCGGACACCGCTTCTTAACCGCATGGTAACCCCCATGTGCCAGATTGCAGATGCGCAAATTCTTCGAAAGGACACGACCATGCGCATCAAGCACGCAGAGCCAAGCCGGCGCCGCAGCCGGGCGGCGGCCGCCGGGTATCCCAACCCGTCCGATCGGCGTCCGACATACACGTACGGCACGTTCCGGCCCGGACACCCGGACGAGAGGCTATACAGCCTGGAAGACGAAGTTTTGCCGGGCATCAGGGATGATGCCGGAACAGCGGGCGTCGAGATGCTGCCACATCGGCATGCCGACGTGAAAGCGGCAGACGGGCACGCCTTCATGTTCGGGGTCGCCCGGGAACAATCGCCTCTGGCGATCCCGGCCGAACCAGCCCTTTACTTCTGGGACGTCGGATCCGCCTGACGCAGCTTGCCATGGCCACGGGAACGAAAGTTCCCTTGCGTGACGCCGTCGGGCGGGGTGCCGCCCAGCGGGGTGCCGCCCAGCGGGGCGCCGCCCACGGGGCACCTCCTAGCGGGGCGCTCCCCTGTCGCGGCGTCATGCCGGAGCTTGGCCAGACAACCGCGTCTTTGCTGCGCGGCAAACAGAAAGCCGTGGGGGCCGGCCGGAGCGTGTTTCCAGACGACCCTTCGGCTCGGCGCGTGGCCGGCCATGACGCGGGAGCCGAACGCGCGGCCGCGGAGTCATCCAGCATTATCCAGGCACCCCGTCGTGCCTTCATCCGGGGCGGCCCACGCACGTGTCATACCAGACAGGTACCTGCCACTCGGATCCGCCACGCGCACCCGTCACTTGGCGCCCGGCGGGTGATGCGCCATTCTGTCAGCTGGATTGTTCGATATCGAAGGGTTGCCGATGCCAGCGATCCCCAACCGCCTGCCGGGCCTGGATTTCGGCCTCGGCGAAACCGCCGACATGCTGCGCGACCAGGTGGAGGCATTCGCTGCCGCCGAAATCGCCCCCCGCGCCGCCACGATCGACCGCGACAACGCCTTCCCGATGGACCTTTGGAGAAAATTCGGCGACCTCGGCGTGCTGGGGATTACCGTCGAGGAGGAATGGGGCGGCGCCGGCATGGGCTACCTGGAGCATGTCGTGGCGATGGAAGAGATTTCCCGCGCCTCCGCCTCGGTTGGCCTGTCGTACGGCGCGCACTCCAACCTCTGCGTCAACCAGATCCGCCGCAACGGCACGCAGGCGCAAAAGCGCCGCTACCTGCCCCGGCTGACCAGCGGCGAGCATGTCGGCGCCCTGGCGATGAGCGAGCCGGGCGCAGGCTCCGACGTCGTAGGCATGCGCACCAGGGCAGAGAAGCGCGGCGACCGCTTCGTGCTGAATGGCAGCAAAATGTGGATTACCAACGGACCGGATGCCGACGTGCTGGTGGTCTATGCCAAGACCAATCCGGATGCGGGTCCGCGCGGGATCACCGCGTTCCTGATCGAGAAGGGGTTGTCCGGGTTCTCCACCGCCCAGAAGCTGGACAAGCTGGGCATGCGCGGTTCGAACACCTGCGAACTGGTGTTCCAGGACTGCGAGGTGCCGGAGGAGAACGTGCTCGGCCGCGCCGATGACGGCGTGCACGTGCTGATGAGCGGCCTGGACTACGAGCGCGCGGTGCTGGCGGCGGGACCGCTGGGCATCATGCAGGCCTGCATGGACGCGGTGGTGCCCTACGTCCACGAACGCAAGCAGTTCGGCCAGCCGATCGGCGCGTTCCAGCTCATGCAGGGCAAGCTCGCCGACATGTATACTACGATGAACGCGTGCAGGGCTTATGTGTACGCGGTGGCGAAGGCATGCGACCGTGGCGGCCCGACGCGGAAGGATGCGGCGGGTGCCATTCTCTATGCGGCCGAGAAAGCCACGTGGATGGCGCTGGAGGCGATCCAGGCCCTGGGCGGCAACGGGTACATCAACGACTACCCTACCGGCCGCCTTCTGCGCGACGCCAAGCTGTACGAAATCGGCGCCGGCACCAGTGAAATCCGCCGCATGCTGATCGGCCGCGAACTGTTTGCCGAGACGGCGTGAAGAACAGGTATTGGGATTACAGATGCGCACATATGCACACAGATGGAAGCGTGGAGCATGTTCGCCCTGCCCCCATAGCCACGGGCAATCGTCGGGGCTCACGATGCTTCGCCAGAACTCGGGTCCAAGTGTGTGCTTCCGTGTGCATCTGTGGTTCCATTCTTTTTCGCCTTCCGGCGTTGCAGTGCGAGCGCCGCACGGATGATTTTGCGTTCCGACATCGACACGAGATCGCATGAATTCGCGGCCAACGCCGAAACCATGCGCGCGCTGGTGGCCGACCTGCGCGACAAGGTCACCGCAGTGGCACAAGGCGGCGGCAACGTGGCGCGGCAGCGTCATCGCGCGCGGGGGAAGCTGCTGGCGCGCGAACGCGTGGCCGCGCTGATCGATCCCGGCTCGCCGTTCCTGGAGCTGTCACAGCTTGCCGCCTACGGTCTGTACGGAGGCGAAGTCCCATCGGGCGGCATCGTCACCGGCATCGGCAGCGTCGCCGGACGCGAATGTGTCATCGTGGCGAACGACGCTACCGTGAAGGGCGGTACCTATTTCCCAATCACCGTGAAGAAACACCTGCGCGCCCAGGAGATCGCCCGCGCCAACCGGCTGCCCTGTCTCTATCTGGTGGATTCCGGTGGCGCCTTCCTGCCGATGCAGGACGAGATTTTCCCCGACAAGGACCATTTTGGCAGGATTTTCTTCAATCAGGCCAACCTGTCGGCGGCCGGCATCCCGCAAATCGCCGTGGTGATGGGCTCCTGCACCGCCGGTGGCGCCTATGTGCCGGCGATGAGTGACGAAAGCATCATCGTGCGCAAGCAGGGCACGATCTTCCTCGGCGGCCCACCGCTGGTACAGGCAGCCACCGGCGAGATCGTCACCGCCGAGGAGCTCGGTGGCGCGGACGTCCATGCGCGTACCTCCGGCGTGGTGGATCACTATGCCCATGACGATCGTCACGCTCTGGCCCTGTGCCGCCGCATCGTCGCCGGGCTGAACCATGTGAAGCGGCCGGCGGTATCGCTGCGCCCGCCCGAGCCGCCGCGCTACGATCCGGCGGAGCTGCATGGCGTGGTGCCAACAGACCTGCGCGCGCCGTACGACGTGCACGAGGTAATCGCCCGCATCGTCGACGCCAGCGAATTCGACGAGTTCAAACGCCTCTACGGCACCACGCTGATCTGCGGCTTCGCCCATCTGTTCGGCTATCCAATCGGCATCCTCGCCAACAACGGCATCCTGTTTTCCGAATCGTCCCTGAAAGGCGCGCACTTCGTCGAACTATGCAGCCAACGCGGCATTCCTCTCCTGTTCTTGCAGAACATCACCGGCTTCATGGTGGGTCGGAAGTACGAAGCCGGCGGCATCGCCAAGGATGGGGCCAAACTGGTGACCGCGGTATCCACCACCGCGGTGCCGAAGCTGACGATGATCATCGGCGGCAGCTACGGCGCGGGGAATTACGGCATGTGCGGCCGTGCCTACGACCCGCGCTTTCTGTTCTTGTGGCCGAATGCGCGCATCTCGGTGATGGGCGGCGAGCAAGCGGCGGGCGTGCTGGCGACCGTGCGGCGTGGCGCCGGGGAAGGCTCGGCGGAAGACGAGGAAAAGTTCAAAGCCCCGATCCGCGCGCAGTATGATACCCAGGGCCACCCGTACTATGCCACCGCTCGGCTATGGGATGACGGCGTGATCGATCCGGCCGACACGCGCCGCGTGCTCGGCCTGGCGTTGTCGGCCGCCTTGAATGCACCCGTCGAGGAGACACGCTTCGGCGTGTTCCGGATGTGATGCAGCGACCTTTGAAGCGGCAAAGTCTTGCGATGCACCGGCCTTTGAAGCGGCTGAGGCTGAAGCGGCAGAGTATGAAGCGACAGAGGCTGAAGCGACCGAGTCTGGTATTATGATCGTGGCGCCTGGATGCCGTCGGGGTCATTGCGAGCGCAGCGAAGCAAACTCCCGGAGCGTTCGCACGTCACTCGCGGGAGATTGCTCCGCTGCGCTCGCAATGACACACCAGGTCGGAGCCCTCCAGGTCTGGCACCAACCGTCAAAGTCGGAGCACTAGGATGTTCCGCACCCTCCTGATCGCCAACCGTGGCGAGATCGCCTGTCGCATCGTGCGCACCGCGCGGCGGCTGGGCATCGAGAGCGTTGCCGTCTTCTCCGACGCCGATGCGAACGCGCTGCACGTGCGCACCGCCGACCGTGCGCTGCGGATCGGCCCCGCGCCGGCGCGCCACAGCTACCTCAACATCAGCGCCATCATCGCCGCGGCGCAGGCGGCAGGTGCGGAGGCGGTCCATCCCGGCTACGGATTCCTGTCGGAGAACCCGGACTTCGCCGAAGCCTGTGCCGCCGCGGGCCTGATCTTCGTCGGGCCGCCGCCGGCGGCCATGCGCGCGATGGGCTCGAAATCCGCCGCCAAGACGCTGATGGAACGATCCGGTGTACCGCTGCTGCCGGGCTATCACGGCGACAACCAGGACCCGGCGTTCCTCGCCAACCAGGCGGGACGCGCAGGCTTTCCCGTTGTCATCAAGGCCGTCTCCGGCGGCGGCGGCCGTGGCATGCGCGTCGTGTCGGATCCCGCCACCTTCGATGCCGCGCTGGGTGAGGCACGTCAGGAAGCCGCCTCCGCGTTCGGTGACGACCGCGTGCTGATCGAGCGCTACCTGCAGCGCCCGCGCCACATCGAAGTCCAGGTCTTCGCCGACACACACGGCAACACCGTCCATCTGTTCGAGCGCGATTGCTCCGTGCAGCGCCGCCATCAGAAAGTGATCGAGGAAGCGCCCGCCCCCGGCATAGACCCGCACCGCCGCGCCGCGCTGGGCGACGCCGCCGTCGCCGCCGCGCGCGCGGTCGGTTACGTCGGCGCAGGCACCGTGGAATTCGTTGCCGACCAGGATGGATTCTATTTCCTGGAGATGAACACCCGGCTCCAGGTGGAGCATCCGGTCACCGAGTTGGTCACCGGCTTCGATCTGGTGGAATGGCAGTTGCGCGTCGCCGCAGGCGAGCCGTTACCCGGGACCCAGAATGCGATCCGCCTGTCCGGCCACGCCATCGAGGCGCGGCTCTACGCCGAGGATCCAGCGCGGGATTTTGCTCCATCCACGGGCCGGTTGGCCGCGTTTCACCTGCCGTCGGCGACGGAGACGGTGCGGGCCGATGCTGGGTTCGCGGCCGGCGACAGCGTCTCGACGCACTATGATGCGATGCTGGCAAAGCTGATCGTGCATGGCGCCACGCGCGATGCTGCCTTGGCCACGCTGCAACGCGCGCTGGCGGAATGCGACGTGGCCGGCGTGGCGAGCAATCTCGACTTGCTCCACCGCATCGCCATGCATCCGGACTTTGCCGCTGGCGGTGTCGACACCGGTTTCATCGCGCGCCATGCCGATACGCTGCTGGCAGGGCAAGGCGCCCCGCCGGACGACGTGCTGGCAGCGGCGGCGCTGGCAGTGCTGACCGATGAGGCTGCCATCGCGTCGCGCCACGCCGCAACGAGCGCCGATCCGCATTCCCCGTGGCACGCGCGCGACCAATGGTGGCTGAACATGACGCCGGAGCGCGTGTTGGAATTGCATGCCGCCGACACCCTCCATCCGGTGGCCGCGCAGCGCGATGGCGCGGCATGGCGGCTGACCATTGGCGGGCGCACGCTGCATGCTGCCGCGTCGCGCGGGACGGATGGCCTCTTGGCGATGACGCTGGACGATGCACGTTCCCACATCCGCGTGACGCATGACGGCGAAACGTTGTCGGTGCGGCACCACGGCGCGACGTTCCGCTTCAACCTGCCCGATCCGATGGCGCACGCCGAAGCCGAGGACGAATCCGGCGGTCGTCTGATCGCGCCTCTACCGGGCCAGGTGACGCAGGTGTCGGCCGAGCCCGGGGCGGCAGTGACTCGAGGCCAAGTCCTGGTCGTGCTCGAGGCGATGAAGACCGTGTTCCGCCTCACCGCGCCGGCCGACGGCGTGGTGGACCGCGTCGCCTGTCGCGTGGGCGAAACGGTGCAGGAGGGGCAACTGCTGGTCAGCTTCGCCGATGACACCGATGAGAAGGATGCGTAGCGGAGTCTAGCGGAGTTTGCCGCTTCCCTTGCGATCGAGTCATTCCCAGATTATCGGATTACTCCGAGACTTTGGCCAACCGGAGACTTGCCCATGGCTGCCAGTCTGTCGCCACCTCAGGTCGCGCGGTATCGCTGCGACGGCTTCCTGTTCCCCATCGCTTGCCTGACGCCGGAGGAGGTGGGTTATTTCCGCGGCCGGCTGGAGACGTTCGAGCAGGAGCAGGGCGATACATTCGGAAAATTGCCTGATCTGGTCAGGTCAAAATCGCATCTGCTGTTTTCGTGGATGGACGCGCTGGTGCGTCATCCGAAGGTGCTCGATGCGGTGGAGAGCATCATCGGGCCGGACATCCTGATCTATCACCTGACGTCCTGGCTGAAGGAGCCGCACGAGCCGTCGCATGTCTCGTGGCACCAGGACGGCACGTATTTCGGTTTGGAACCGCATGAGCAAATCACCGCCTGGATCGCGCTTACCGATGCCACGCCGGAGATGGGCTGCATCAAGCTGATCCCCGGCAGCCACGTCATCGGACAGCGCCCGCACAAGGACACGGCCATGCCCGGCAACCTGCTGTCACGCGGACAAACGATCGAGCATAATCTGGATTACACGAAGCATGTGATGATGCCGTTGAAGGCGGGGCAGATCTCGTTGCACCACACGCACATTGTGCACTCGTCGGAGCCGAACCGGACGGACCGGCGCCGCATCGGCATCGGCGTGAGCTACATCCCCCCGCAATGCAGGCTGGTGAACGACGTGCGGGTGACGGCGGCGCTGGTGCGTGGGCACGATGAGTACCGGCATTTCGATCTGGAGCCGCGACCGGCGGGCGATTTCGATGCCGCGTCGCGCGCAGTGCACGCCGATGCGGTGGCGCGGTTTTTCGACTCCAACAAACTGCTGGCGGCGCGGCGGCGGTCGGGGAACGTGGGGATTTGAGGGGCTCTCCCTCGTGTCATTGCGAGCGTGTCATGCACTCTGTCATTGCGAGTTGCCCAGAGGCCAGGCGGCCGACCTGCGGCTGAATGAAACGGCGCTCGGAGGAGAAGGCTTCCCCCTCCCACAAGGGGCGCGGTTCACGTCCGCCGAATGAAACCACCGCCCAGGACGCGGCCGCCGTCATAGAATACACAGGCCTGTCCGGGAGCCGGCAGGGCGGGCGAGTCCAGGTGCACCTCGGCGCCGTCCGGGGTTGCCTGCACCGTGGCGCCATGCGGTTCCTCGCGGGCGCGCAGCTTGACCTGGCAGCGCAGGCCGTCCTCCGGCGGCGGCACCAGCCAGTTGACCTCACGCAGACGCACTGTGTCGGTGCCGGTATCCCGGGGGCCGACGATGACACGCCGCGTGCCGGGCTCGGTGGCCACCACCACCTGGCGCTGGCCGCGGTCCATCGCCGCGAGGCCCAGCCGCTTCCCCTGCCCTATCGTGTAACGTGCGATGCCATCATGGCGCCCCAGGATCCTACCGTCGCTGCTGACGATGTCGCCGGGGAACGCGGCGTCGGGCCGCAGCCGCGCCACCACGTCGGCGTAGACGCCGCTGGGCACGAAGCAGATGTCCTGGCTGTCCGGCTTGGCCGCGACCGGCAGGCCCAGCCGTTCGGCCACCGCGCGTACCGCCTGCTTGTCCGGCATGCCCCCCAGCGGGAAGTCGCAGAACGCCAATTGCTCCGTCGTGGTGGCGAACAGGAACCAGCTCTGGTCGCGGGCGGGGTCGACGGCGCGGTGCAGTTCGGGCCCATCCGGGCGGTCGATGCGGCGGACGTAGTGACCGGTCGCCAACCGCTCCGCACCCAGGCTGCGCGCCATGGCCGTCAGGTCGGTGAACTTCACCGTCTGGTTGCAGCGCACGCAGGGCACGGGGGTCTCGCCGGCGGCGTAGCTGTCGGCGAAATCGGCGATCACCGCGCGGGCGAAGCGGTCCTCGGCGTCGATCACGTAGTGCGGGATGTCCAGCCGGTCCGCCACGCGGCGTGCGTCATGGATGTCCTGCCCGGCGCAGCAGGCGCCCTTCCGCCCGGTCGCCGCGCCATGGTCGTAGAGCTGCAGCGTAATGCCGATCACATCGTGCCCGGCTTCCCGCAGCAGGCCGGCGACGGTGGAACTGTCCACCCCGCCCGACATGGCGACCACGATACGCATCGCCTGTCAGCCGTTCAGCATGTTGCGGGTGCCTGCCGGCAGCTTCACCACCAGGCCGTCCAGTTCCGGCGTCATCACGATCTGGCAGCCGAGGCGGGAGGTCTCGGCCAGGCCGAAGGCGAGGTCGAGCATGTCCTCTTCGTCCTCGGTCGGGCCCGCCAGCTTCTTGAACCACGCCTTGTCCACAATGACGTGGCAGGTGGAGCATGCGAGGGAACCCTCGCAGGCGCCCTCGATATCGACGTTGTGCTTGTGGGCGATCTCCAGCACCGACAACCCGAGAGGGGCATCGACCTCGCGGTGGGTACCGTCGCGCTCGATGAAGGTCATCTTCGGCATGCGGGGGAGAAATCCTTCAAGGCCACACAATTATAGTCATGGCCGGCATAGTCATGGCCGGGCTTGACCCACCCATCTACCCGGCTGGATCGGGCTCGGCCCGGGCCGCAGCCACCCGGTCAGCAGAGCGTAGATGGCCGGGTCAAGCCCGGCCATGACGGCGGAGGGAGGCCGTTACGCACCGGCATGCGCCGCAGCCAACGCCGCCGCCGCGTAGTCGATATCGGCGGGCGACGTAAAGCGTCCAATCCCGATGCGCAAGGTGCGCGCAGCCGCGTCATCGGACAGGCCGAGGGCGCGCAGCACGTAGGACGGCTCGATGGCCGCCGACGAGCATGCGGAACCGGTGGAGACGCAGAGCTCAGGCGCGCGGGCCATCAGGTCGGCGGCGGAGGTGGCAGGAAACGTCAGGTTCAGGTTGCCGGCGATGCGGGCATCCATGCTGCCATTCACCGCGATGCCGGGGATGTCCCGGCACAGGCGGTCCAGCAGCCGGGCACGAAGGGCGGCGATGCGGGCGGTTTCTTCCGCCACCTCGCCTTGCGCCAGGCGGGCCGCCTCTCCCAGGCCGACGACCAGCGGCGCGGGCAGGGTGCCGGAGCGCAGCCCGCGCTCCTGCCCGCCGCCGGAGAACAGCGGCGCGAGGCGGACCCGTGGGCGGCGGCGCACGAACAGGGCGCCGACGCCCTTGGGGCCGTAGACCTTGTGGCCGGAGATGGAGGCGAGATCGACATGCCAACCGGTCAGATCCAGCGGGATTTTTCCCACCGCCTGGGCGATGTCGGTGTGGAACAGGGCGCCGGCGTCCTTGGCGATGGCGGCGAGCGCGGGAATGTCCTGTATCACACCGATCTCGTTGTTCACCGCCATGATGCTGACCAGCAGCGTGGGTGTGGCCAGGGCGTCGCGCAGGGTGGCAGGATCCAGCAAGCCGTCGGGGCGAACTGGCAGGAAGACGGGGGCAAAACCCTCGTCGGCCAGGTCGGCGACCGATTCCAGCACACACTTATGCTCGGTGGCGACGGTGACGACGCGGCGGCGCTCGTTGCCCATGCGGACGGCGAAGCGGGCCGCGCCCTTGATGGCGATGTTGTTGCTCTCGGTGGCACCGGAGGTGAACACGATCTCCTTCACGTCGGCGCCGACCAGCGCGGCGACCTGCCCTCGCGCGTTCTCCACTGCCGCTTCGGCGTCGTTGCCCATCGCGTGCTCGACGCTGTGAGGGTTGCCGTAGCGTTCGGTGAAGAACGGCAGCATGGCGTCCAGCACGCGCGGGTCGCAGCGCGTGGTCGCCTGGTTGTCCAGGTAGACGGGGCGGTTGGGGCGGAGCGGCTGGTCGTTCATGGTGGGAATGTGGGTCTTGGCGATGGGGGCTGCCAAGGGGGGTTATCCGAGACCGGGGACCGTTGGCAGGCCGGCGCGGACCGCGGCAGTTTCTGGTTCTCACAAAGATTCAGTAACGGGCCAAGCGAGGCACCACGAAGTAAAAATCACTGGTTCGGAGGGGCCCAGGGCGATCGGTCCGGCACGCGGTCTTGGTGACCCCTCGCCTTGTCCTTGACTTTAGCTTCGTGAGAAAAGAAGCCACTGCGGCTCACTCGAACGAAACGGATGACGCACGGAGGAGGCGAACGATGAAAGCAATGCTTTTGACCGCCCATGGCGGGCCGGAGAAGCTGGTGATCGGCGATGCACACGACCCGCTTGCCGGGCCGGGCGAGGTGGTCGTTGACGTTCACGCCGCCAGCGTCAACGCGGCCGACTACAAGGTGCGGCTGGGCAGCTACGACAGCAAGCTGCGGTTCCCCTACATCCTGGGCCGCGATTTCTCGGGCGTGGTGAGCGCCCTTGGCGCCGGGGTAACTGACTTCGCCGTCGGCGATCCGGTATTCGGCGTGCTGGATGCCGGCAAGGAAGGCGCCTACGCCGAGAAGCTGGCGATCAAGGCCGCCATCATCGCCCGTAAGCCCGACCGGTTGAACCATGCCGAAGCCGCCGCCATGGCCCTGATCAGCATCACCGCGGAGTGGGCGCTGGGGGACACCGCGAAGCTGTGTCGCGGTGAGACCATCCTGATCACCGGCGGTGCCGGCGGCGTGGCGGGCTTTGCCATCCAGCTCGCGAAGCATATCGGCGCGACGGTGATCACCACTGCGAGCGCCGGCAATCTCGACTATGTCCGTGGGCTGGGGGCCGACCGGGCGATCGATTACCGCACCGAGGACTTCAGCAAGACGGTCAGCGGCTGCGATGTGGTGTTCGATACCGTCGGGGGCGATGTGCGGCCCGGCTGCTATGCGGTGCTGAAGCCGGGCGGTCGGATGGTGTTTGTTGCACCGGCCCCAGAGGGCTTCAAGCCTGGCAGGAGCGATGTGCAGACTCTGCGGCCCGCCGTCGCGCGCGATCGGGCGCACCTGATGCGGATGGTCGAACTGCTGGAGGCCGGCGCGGTCAAGCCGCCACCGATCACGCTCTACAAGCTGGCGGACACCGCGGCGGCGCATCGCGTCAGTGAGGGTCGTCATCTGCGCGGCAAGCTGGTGCTGACGGTGCGCTAGAGATTTGCCGCCTGTCCCTCGTGTCATTGCGAGACGTGACCGTCGCTCGTATCATTGCGTGGAGCGACCGTCCCTCGTCCCTCGTGTCATGACGAGGAGCGAAGCGACGAAGCGGCACTCGGTTGTTTATGCCGGGACCAGCGCAGGCGCGCCCGCCACGCTGCCCTCTACCAGCGCCATCAGGCTGTCCAGCCGGTCTGCCTCTGCTGCCGGCTTGTCGGTCCGGATCCGCGCGATGCGCGGAAATCGCAGCGCCACGCCCGATTTGTGCCGGTTGGAAAGTTGCGCGGCATCGAAGGCCACTTCCAGCACAAGCGCCTTCTCCACCTCCCGCACCGGTCCGAACCGCCCCACCGTGTGGTTGCGAATCCAGCGGTCGAGGAACGCCAGCTCCTGGTCTGTGAAGCCGAAATAGGCCTTGCCCACCGGCACCAGCTCGGCCTCTCCCGCGCCGTTGTCGCGCCACAGGCCGAACGTGTAGTCGGAGTAAAAGCTGCTGCGCTTGCCGTGGCCTCGTTGCGCGTACATCAACACCGCATCGATCGTCAGCGGATCGCGTTTCCACTTCCACCACAGACCCTTTACCCGACCCGGCACATAGGCGGCATCGCGGCGCTTCAGCATCAGGCCCTCGATCGAGGCCGCCCTCGCACCGTCCCGCAGCGCCGTCAGTTCATCCAGGGACTGGAAGCTGATCAGTTCCGACAGATCCATGCGGGCGGGGCGGGTGCGCGCGTACCACGCCTCCAGTCGGGCGCGGCGGTCATCGAAGGACAGCGGGCGCACGTCCTCGGTACCGTCGAACAATATGTCGTAGAGGCGGACGCCGACGGGAAAGTCGTGCATCATCTTGGCCGTCACACCCTTGCGGTTCAGCCGCTGCTGCAGATCGCCGAACGGCGCCACGATTTGTCCCCCTGAATGTCCCCCCGGGTGTCCCCCCGGACCTCCCGCGGGGCCATCGCGGATCACCAGCAACTCCCCATCCAGCACGGCGTGGAATTCCATGGCCTCGACGATCTCGGGGAACGCCGCGGAGATGTCATCGGCGCCGCGCGAATAGAGGCGCCGCCCGCCCGCGGTGGCCACCATCTGCACGCGGATGCCGTCCCACTTCCATTCGGCGCGCCAGTCCTCCGGCCGGAGGGCGTCGAGGTCCGCCACCTCCAGCGGATGCGCCAGCATCGGCGGACGGAACACCGGCTGTTCGGCCGGATCGGGGCGGGGCGCTCGGCCCTCCAGCCAGGCGAACAAGGGCAGGTAGGGCGGGGCGAGGCCGTGCCATACCTCCTCCACCTCGTCCGGGTGGACGCCGCCGATCTCCGCCAGCGCGATCTTCGCCAGCCGGGCGGAGGCGCCGACACGCAGCCCGCCGGTGATCAGTTTCAGCAACGCCAGCCGGGTGGAGGCGTCGGAGGCGTCGAGCCAGCCCCCGACCAGGCTCGGCAGGCTAGCTTTGGGGGCGGTCTCCAGCGCCTCCACCACGTCGGCGAGGCGCGGCGGGGCGGCGTTGGTCGGGGCGGCGGGCCACATCAGCGCGACCGTCTCGGCCAGGTCGCCGACATAGTCGTAGGACCATTCGAAGAGTACCGGGTCGGTACGGGCGGCGGCGAGTTCGCGGATCAGGCCGGGCTTGGCGGCAGTGAACGCAAGCTCGCCGGTGATGGCGGCGAGACCGATGCCGCGGTCCGGGTCCGGCTGGGCGGAGAAGTAGCGTCGCAGCAGCGCGATCTTGGCGTTGCGGGCGGGAGTGAAGACCAGGCGCTCCAGGAGTTCAGCGAAGGCGATCATGCGGGTATATGTTGGGATGGCGCTCCGCTGCTGCCAACGGCGCCAAGCGGGCCGCAGCCGCTGACCGCCATGCAATCGTCAACGCCTATTGCCCGGGGCGCGCCGCCTGGATGACCTCCATGAGCTTCAACACGCTCGAGACCCCCATTCCGTTGCGGCCCGGAGCGTCGGACTCGAACCGCGCCAGGTGCACGATCACGAGGTCATAGGCCGGCACGACGAACACGACCTGACCGCCGTTGCCCTCGGCCCAGTAGGTGCCGGGCGGCGCCTTCACCCTCGACGTCCCACCCGGCGCCAGCGTCCACCAAAGATAGGCGTATCCGGTATCTCGATTCGTCATGGAATAAGGCCGCGTACTCTCCTGCACCCAGTCGGCGGGAATGATCTGCCGATCCTGCCATCGCCCCATGCGCAGCATAAGCAGGCCGAACCGCGCCAGATCGCGGGCCGAGGCGTAGAACAAATAGGCGGGATACCGCGAGTTGGCGCCGCCGGAATACCGGCATTGCGCCGCGTTGAAATCCTGCATGCCGATCGGTGCGGCGATTCGCTGTGCGAATGCGGTGAAGATCGGGGTACCGGTCGCATGCTCGTAGATCGCGCCGAGCGCATTGAAGTCCCAGTTGTTGTAGTACCAATAGGTGCCATGCGGATGGCTGCCGCGCGCCGGGCGTAGCAACCGCATCGAGGGGGTTTCGTAATTGGCGTCGTGGTAGACGCCGGACCGCGCCTCCAGCAGGTCGCGCACCGTGGCCTGCTTCTCCGCCTCGGTCAGCGCGGGCGGAATGTCGTCGATGCCGAGCCGTGCCAGCGTATCGTCCAGATGCACCTGGCCGTTGCCGACCGCGATGCCCATCAGCGCGCTGAGCAAGCTCTTGCGCGCGGAGTTCAGCAGCAGGTTGGTCGCGGTGTCGCCCCAGGACGCCACGACTGCGCCATGCTGCACCACAACGACCGCGGCAGAGCCTTTGGCGTGCGAATAGTCCCGCGCTATGTCAAGCCGCTGCGCCGACCAGCCGGATTGCGACAGCGGCACCTCGTCCCATGCGGCCCCGGGATATCGCGGCTGGCTCTGCGCCAGCGCCCCGGAGGTCCAGTCGAAGGGCGCGAGAAGGCCGCATAAGGCGCCTGTTATCTTGCGGCGCGACAGCATGTCCGGGCCTCCCGATCTGCGATTGATACGAGCTTGCCCCGGCAAATTGGGTGCTGCTACAGGGCCAAAGTAGCGGACGAAACTCGCCCTTCCCCAACGCCACTCGGTCGCGGGACGGCGAGTTCTGATTCTCCTATGCCTGCGCTGGTCCGACGGCAATGCTGTCAAGCCTGGCCACGACGGATAGGGCGGTGCCTCGGCGGCGAAATTCGAACTGCTGGAACCGTCAACTGACAAATCGACAGTCAGCTGCTTGATTGATAATATCGTGGCATGGTCCCGGCAACCCTTACGCCGCTGAAGTCGTCGGTGACGGAACGGCCGGGCATCCCCGTGTTTTATCGCGATGCCGCCGGGACTGTGTTCCACACCTATTCCTGCTACTCGCGCGGGTTGGACGTGATGAACGGTGCATTCCACTATCTCGATCTGGTACCAAACGGACGTGACGACGAAGCGTTTCGCCCGCACATGGCCTGGGTACGTCTGCACGACCGGTATGAGGACTGACAAGCCGTACCGCGGCCGCAACCGCCAACTCGCCACGTACCGCCAGCAAATCGCGGCGGTGCGGAAAAAGATGCAGGAGGTGCGCGCCGACACGGAGCCCCAGGAAGTGGCAGACTACCGGAAGGGCCCGCAGGCTGGCGGCCGCACTACAGCTACGCGTGATGCGAAGTGCCGTTGGCACTGACTCTCTGGCTGGGCAGCCGCGCCCGCCGCCGGCGGCCGTGTCATGGCCGTGCCAAACGCGGCCCACGCGAAAAGTCAGCGCCAATTTGGTATCGGGCCTCACATACCTTTGGAGTGCGGCGTCAAATGCCGCGCATGATGCCAACCCAACGATCGAGCACGGGAAGCACCGCGTCCCGCCCCGCCGATTCCAGGCTGACCACGACGCGGGCGACGCCGAGGTCGCGGTAGCGCCGTAGCGTGTCGGCATCCGGCGGCGGCCCCCACAGTGTCACCGGCACGTCCGCCGGATCGCGTCCGGCTGCCTGCGCCATGGTGCGGAACTGCGGCATGTACGCGCTGACATCGTCGTATTGCGGCCGCGCACGATGTGGAATCCAGCCGTTGCTATAGGCAATCGCGCGACGCGCGCCATAGGGGAACGCGCCACCCACGATCACTGGCGGATGCGGCTTCTGCACCGGCTTGGGCCAGGCGTGCATCGATGGGAAGTCGACAAGCTCGCCGTGATATTCCGCCTCCGTCTCCGTCCAGATCGCCTGCATCGCGGTGACACGCTCGCGCATCAGCTTGAAGCGGGATTTGAAGTCGCTGGTGCCGTGGTCGGCCATTTCCTCCGCATTCCACCCCGCACCGATGCCGAACAGGAAGCGGCCGCCTGACACCTGGTCGATGGAAGCCACCAGCTTGGCGGTCTGGATCGGATCGCGCTGCGTCACCAGGCAGACCCCGGTGCCCAGCTTCAGCCGCCGCGTCACCACCGCCGCGGCGGTCAGCGAGACGAATGGGTCCATCGCTTCGGCATATTTGCGCGGCAGGTCGCCGCCCGGCGGGAACGGCGAGCGGCGTGACAGCGGAATGTGCGAATGCTCCGGTGCCCAGACCGATTCGAAACCACGCTCTTCCAGCGCCACGGCGAACTCCGTTGCGCTGAGTGCATACTCGGTGAAGAACATTGCTGCTGCGAAATCCATTCCACTTCTCCTCGTCGGTCACGTCCCGCCATGCGTGCGGGAATACAAATTCGGCGGCGGCGACCGCCAACCTCCAAGCGCACCATTTTTTGGGCGGTAGATCTCGACCTTCAGCGGATAGCATTTTGCGGCATCATCGGAATGACTGGCGCCGCAATCGCCGCCCGGACATGCCGATAGCGCCGCCAGCAGATCGATCTCGGCGAAAAATTCGATGAAGTCGCCTGGCCGCACCGGGCTCGCCTTCATGAAATACTGGTGCGTATCGCGGGTGTAGCCGGTGCACATGAAGACGTTCATGACGTCATGGACATATTGCTCGGCTTCCAGCAGCGCGATGTGCCGCTCCGCCGCTAGGGCACGTGTCAGATTCGAATGGCAGCAGTGATGATATTCGCTGCCCCTCAGGAGCAGGTTCGTGTAAGGGTCGCAACGCGTGCCGATCACGTCGTGCACGCCGGCACCGTCCGCGTCCCACCTATACCAGTCAAGCGTGTCGCGGGTGATCGTCGCCATCGGACGCAGGCTCGGCAACGTGCTCCACAGACGGTCGCCTGTGCTGACATGCGTCGCATGCAGCGCCCGCGTCTTGCCGCTGTAGAACCGCTCCGACAGATCGTGCGCGTTCCACAGGTTCAAATCACCCACCTGCGGACCGTCGACGCTCACAATACGGAAGAAATGCCCCGCCGGCACGGTGAACGCCCGCGCGTCGCGCGGCGGCACGGTGAGCTCCGCGATCACGGTCAGGTTGGAGCGTGCACCTTCGTAAAACGCGGCATCGAACGGCGGCAAGCGGTCAATCGCGTAAACCACGACCGGCTTTGCACCGCGCCGTGCCACTGCATCCGCTGGTGCCGCCCTGGAGATTGATCGCGTCATGTCGCACCTCCTGCACGGGCGGGGATCGTGCGCCATTCCGCTGCGCGCCGCATCCCGCGTCAACACGCTCGATACAATCGCTGCACGCGTTGTGTCGCTGCACGCGTTGTGCCGCCGTATGCGTTGAGGAAATTTCGTCGGGTGGGATATTTCCTGCCGTGTTTGACCCCTCGCCGGAAATCCCCCATCGATCCCGCACCCGTCCCATCCGAGGCTGCCGTTGCCCACCGCCCCCCTGCTCGAGGTGGAGAACCTCGCCAAACACTATGAGGCCAGGACCGGCCTGATCCTCGGCAGTGCCGTGGGTGTGGTGCGCGCGGTGGACGGCATCGCCTTCACGCTGCATCCGGGCGAAACCCTCGCCCTGGTCGGCGAATCCGGCTGCGGCAAGTCCACCACCGCCCGACTGGTGCTGCGCCTGATCGACCCAACCGCCGGCAGCATCCGTTTCGAGGGCGCAGACATCACCGCCCTCACCGGCGCCGCGCTGCGCAAGCTGCGCCGGCGCATGCAGATCGTGTTCCAGGACCCGTTCGCATCCCTGAACCCCCGCATGCGGGTGGGCGAGATCCTGGAGGAGCCGCTGATCGTCCACGGCATCGGCGACCGCGCCGCGCGCCGCGACCGCGTGCAGGAGCTGCTGCGGCTGGTCGGCCTCGCCGCCTACCACGCGGAACGCTACCCGCACGAGTTCTCCGGCGGCCAGCGCCAGCGCATCGGCATCGCCCGCGCACTGGCAGTGGAACCCGCGCTGGTGGTGTGCGACGAGCCGGTCTCCGCGCTGGACGTGTCGATCCAGGCGCAGGTGGTGAACCTGCTGAAGGACCTGCAGGCGCGGCTGGGCCTCGCTTATCTGTTCATTGCGCACGATCTGGCGGTGGTGAAGCACATGGCCGACCGGGTCGCCGTGATGTATCTCGGCCAGATCGTCGAGCAAGCGCCGAAGGACGCGTTGTTCGCCGATCCGCGCCACCCCTACACACGCACCCTGCTGGCGGCCATCCCGCGCCCGGACCCGCATCGCGACCGCCATCGTCCGGTGGCGGGCGGCGACGTGCCCAGCCCAATGAACCCGCCGGACGGCTGCCGCTTCCACACCCGCTGCCCGTTCGTCATCGACCGCTGCCGGACCGAGATACCAGCGTTGACACCTTGGAGCGACGGGCATCTGACCGCGTGCCACCGCGCGGCAGAACTGCCGGCGATCGATGAGGCCAGAGCAAGTCACGTCGCCCCGGCAGCGGCGGAGCGGCTGGCGCTGTATGCGCGGCGGCGGGCGGCAGTCAGTGCCGCCGCCGCCGCCGGATAGGCGACGTCGGCCCGGCGCCGGGTCGCCTCTGTGCGTGCATGGCCTGTTGTTCGCCTGACGGATCACGCCGCGCCGGCGGCCAGAACTCGCCATGACAACCGTTCGGCGCGATCGCGCAAGCCGGTCAGTGCACGAGGCGGGACTTTCATGGATCGAAGGGCAGCCGTGCGGGGAGCGTAAGCCGGTCGGCCACTGGTGCTCACATCGATGCCTGCTCCTGTGCTCCAGCGGTGAGCCTTGGGAGTTTTCGTACCGTTGTGGTGAGGCTAATCATGCATGCCGAAGCTCGGGAGGAAACCGCCATGACCGCCGTCAATGCCACCATCGCCTCGCCGCGCGCCCTGCTGGTCGGCGGCGGCACCGTGCGCCAGATCGCGGAGCTGCTGGGGAAGTTCGGGCTGTCCCGGCCGCTGGTGGTATCCGATCCGATCATGGTCTCCACCGGCCTGATCCGGCGCGCGCTGGACCCGCTGGTCGAGGCCGGGATGGCGGTCACCGTGTTCTCCGATACCGTGTCGGACCCGACCGACACGGTCATCGAGGCCGGCGTCGCCGAGCTGCGGGCGGGAAAATTCGACTGCCTGGTGGGCTTTGGCGGCGGCTCGCCGATCGATACCGCCAAGGCGATGGCGATCCTCGCTGCCGGTGGTGGCAAGATGCGCGACTACAAGGCTCCGGTCGCTGCCGACAAGGGCGCGCTGCCGATCATCGCCATCCCCACTACCGCCGGCACCGGCAGCGAGTGCACGCGCTTCACCGTCATCACGGACACGGAACGCGACGAGAAGATGCTGATCGCCGGCCTGGGCGCGCTGCCGCTGGCGGCGATCGTCGATTACGAACTCACCTACACCGTGCCGGCCCGCACCACCGCCGACACCGGCATCGACAGCCTGACGCACGCGCTTGAAGCCTTCGTCTCCAAGCGAGCCAACCCGTTCTCCGACGCGCTGGCGCTGTCGGCCATGGAGCTGATCGGCAAGCACGTGCGCACCGCCTATGCGGAGCCGCGCAACGCCGCCGCGCGCGAGGGCATGATGCTGGGCGCGACGCAGGCGGGGCTGGCGTTTTCCAATGCCTCGGTCGCGCTGGTGCATGGCATGTCGCGCCCGATCGGCGCGCATTTCCACGTGCCGCACGGGCTGTCCAACGCCATGCTGCTGCCGGCGATCACCCGCTACTCGGTGCCGGGTGCCGAGGCCCGCTATGCCGAGGCCGCCCGCCGCATCGGCTTCGCCGCGCCGGGGGACAGGGATAGCACGGCAGCGGCGAAGCTGGTCAGCGGGCTGGAGGCGCTGAACAAGGAACTGTCCGTCCCGACCCCCGCCGCCTACGGCATCAAGGAGGCGGACTGGAACGGCAAGATGGACCTGATGGCGCAGCAGGCGCTGGCGTCCGGCAGCCCGGCCAACAACCCGCGCGTGCCACAGGCCGCGGAGATCGTTGCGCTGTACCGCGAGGTATGGACCGGCGCGCCGGCGAACGCCTGATCCTACCGTGTCATGGCCGGTGCAGGCCGGCCACCCACGGCTTGTCTCCGCGCACGCAACAAAGACGTGGGTCGCCGGCCTGCAGGGGCCATGACACAGTAACATTCCGGGTTCCCTTGGCGCACCGCGCCGTCCATTCTGATGCCATCGCCCCTACCAGGAATCCGCCGCATGCCAACCACCGACCCCGCGTTGCTCTCCGCCGAAGACATGCTGGCGCTGTATGCGCGCCGGGCACTCAGCCCGGTGGAGGTGCTGCAGGCTGTCACCGAGCGTGTCGCCCGGCTCAATCCCGGCCTGAACGCCTTCGCGGTGATGAACCCGCGCGCGCTCGATGCCGCCGGCGAGAGCGAGATGCGCTGGCGGGTCGGCCGCCCGGTCGGGGCGCTGGACGGCGTGCCCTTCACCGTGAAGGACCTGGTGGATCTCGCCGGCTTCCCGACGCGCCGCGGCAGCCGCACCTCCGATCCCACGCCGATGGCGGACGACGCGCCCGCCGTGGTCGGGCTGAAGGAGGCCGGCGCGGTCGTGCTGGGTAAGACCACCACCACCGAATACGGCTGGAAGTCGCCCGGCGACTGCCCGCTGCACGGCATCACCCGCAACCCGTGGAACCCGGCCTATACCACGGGCGGCTCGTCGTCGGGTGCCGGAGCAGCGGGGGCTGTGGGGTTTGGGCCGCTGCATATCGGGACGGATGCGGGGGGATCGATCCGCATTCCCGCCGCCTGGTGCGGGCTGGTCGGGCTGAAGCCCACCTTCGGACGGGTGCCGATCTGGCCGGCCAGCGCCTTCGTCGGTGTCTCGGTCGCCGGGCCGATGACCCGCACCGTCCGCGACGCCGCCCTGATGCTGACCGCCATGGCCAGCTACGACGTGCGCGACCCGTACGCCGTGCCGGACGACGGTCATGACTGGCGCGATACCGTCGAGGCCGGCGTCGCCGACCTGACCGTCGGCGTGCTGCGCCGCCCCGGCTTCGATGCTCCGTTGGACGCCGAAGGCGCCGCCGCGGTGGAGCATGCCGCTGTGTTGCTTTCGGAAGCCGGCGCCAGCGTGGAGGAGGCCGACCCCGGCCTGCCCGACACGCGTGCGATCTTCGCCGGCGTCTGGGGCGCCGGCCTTGCCCGCCTGTCCGCCACCCTGCCGGAGCAATTGCGCGGATTGCTCGACCCCGGCATCCGCGAGGTGGCGGAACGGCTGGGGGGGATGACCGCGATCCAGTACCTCGACGGCGAGGCGATGCGGGCCGCCGCTGCTCACGCCATGGCCCGGTTGCACCAGCGGTTCGACCTGGTGCTGTGCCCGACCGTGCCGGCCGGCCCGCCGCTGGCGGACGCGCCGACCGAGAACCCGGTGGAGGCGCTGTGGACGCAGTGGGCGCCCTGGACGTTCACCTTCAACCTGACGCGCCAGCCGGCGATCACCGTGCCGTTGGGGCTGCGGGCGAACGGGCTGCCGAACGCGGTGCAGCTTGCCGCAGCGCAGTACCGCGAGGACCTGGTGCTGCGCGCGGCGCGGGCGATCGAGTTGGCGGAGCCGTTCCCGGAGGGGCCTGCGGTGTGAGGCGTCGTCCGCGCCCGCGTGCCTGGAGTCAGAGGTTCGTCGGGCGCCGCGAGGTATGGCGAACCCGTGGGATAGTCGTCATTTCCACTCCCCCGGCTTGCCGATCGGCTTCTTGCCAGGGACGGGGATCGAGGCCGGCAGTTGGCACGGGCCGATATAAGGCCGAACTTGGCGGACGTTGCTCGCCACCTTCAGGAGTGAGGTTGCTGGCTGCGCGCTCGGCGCTAGCAGCGTCACGGGCAGACCGAGATCATGAGTCACGATGCGAATCGGCTCGCGTGGCGAGGGCCCGGAGATAAGCGTGCTGGCGGCGAGGCGCGCCGGCATCGACACGGCCGGAGATGTGCGCCGTGTAGTAGTCGACGCGCTCGATCGTGCAGGCATGCGGCAAGGCCGCTCGGCTCATCGCCGCGATATCGAGCCACTTGTGGGCCGTCCCCTTGAGCGCCGGGTAGTAGAGATTGAAGCCGTCGATATAGACGATGGTGCGTGTCACGGGCTCACCAGAAAAGCAGAAGGCCGCCCGGACTTTCGCCCGAAACGGCCTTTGAGGCTGCGGCACACCGGCTTGGCGCGACCGCAGTGACGATGGTGTTGCGGGTGAGCGTCGCCACGTCGGCCAGCAACGTGGGGAAGCTGTGGACCGGCAGTCCGTCTGGCTTGACCCCGGTGGTCTGCTTGCGAATGCGCCTCAGAGCGCTGCGTCTGGGCGGCACGTCGCGGAAGGTGCTGTCGAAACGAACAGCGCGAACCGGCGCTAATGGATTGCCATCACACGCGTACCGAATGCTGATCTCACTCAGCGTGAGAGTTTGTTCGGAAACTGCTTCAGGCTCTGCTTGAGTTTGTTTGCTTTCCGGCGGACGACGAGGGAACGAGTAAGAACGAGGCCACAGAGAATCATTCACCACGAAGGCACGAAGCCACGAAGACTGTATCCAGGGCTTCGCGGCTTCGTGCCTTCGTGGTGAATTTTACTGATGCAACCAACCGATTCTGAATATTGGATTTGTTCCTGGACGGACACTAAGAATTGTCGGCGCACCCGAGTCGCCCTACAAGGCAATACTACGTGGACGTCCCGCGATGGCTGAACTCGACTGGTCCCGCTGTCCTGCGGTCGAAAGCGTCCCTGGCAAGGTATGTGCGTGGGTGTTCCGCGACACCCGCCTGCCCGCCGCGACGGTGCTCGAAAACCTCGAAGACCTGGGCATCGACGAAGTCATGGAGCAGTTCGACGTGACGCGAGAGCAGATTGCGGCGGTACTGGAATTCGTCGCACAGAATCTGAGGGAATCCGCGCCGGTCGACGCCCATCCTGTTTGACCATGGGAGCGGGCCGGCCTCGCGCGGGCACTTTCGCCTCATACCGTGGTCAAGGCCCAGGCGAGAGGACGGGATCGGCTGAGCAATGGCGCCCTGCTGACCGCCGCGGAGCAGGCGGGCTTCGATCTCCTGGTGACGACGGACCGAAGGATCCGACACCAGCGGAACCTGTCCGGGCGTCGGATTGCGATCATTGTGCTCGCCGGCAGCACGAAGTGGTCGCGGATACGCCTTCAGGCTCAGGAGATATCGACCGCGGTGAATGCAGCTTCCCCGGCCGGCTATACCGCAGTCCAGATCCCTTTTGATTGAGGGGCGGGTCCCCAAAACCAGTTCGCGTCTATTTCGACGATCAGACCAGCCTCGGCAGGTTGCGGGAACCGTGCACCACGCGTTCGACGCGCACGGCATTCTCGCCCGGCAGGTCGCGATACAGCACGACATAACGTCCATGCACCGCCATACGCAGGCCGGGAGCAAGATCGGTGCGGGCCGGATACAGCTCCGCGTCTCGGCGACCGCCCGGCATTTCGCTTCCAACTCGGCGACGAAGCTTGCGGCCCCGGACCGGGTTGTCGCGGGCGATGTACTCCGCGATCTCCTCCAGATCGATCGCCGCGTGTGGCGAGAGAAGCAGCCGGCGCGGTGTCATCCCTCGGCTGGCGGCCGGCCGAATCGAGCACGCAGCCGGGCAAACACCGCGTCAGCCTCCAGGCCCGGCCCGCTGTCGATGCCCTCCTGCACCAGGCGGCGCAGTTCATCGATCTCCAGGCTCTCGATCCTCCGGCGCAGACGCCAGTCGCGCAGTGCGTCGCGAACCACCTCGCTGACGCTGCCGTAATCGCCGCCTTCCACGGCGGCGCGCACCTCCGCCACCATCTCCGGGTTCAGGGCGACGCTCAGTTTTTCCACGTTGGCCATGCTCGCATCATGCCATGTCTGGCTAGCGGTAGCAGTATTTCCCACCAAGGCCCGCCCCGCCAACCGTGAGCGTCTATTTCCGCCGCCGCGAAAAAATGAAACTCGCCGGCTTGAACTCCGCCAACTGCTCCTTGGTCAGGCGCGGCGGATCCTCCTTGTGAACAATCTTCCCCTCCGGCATGCCCCGTTCTATCCATGCCAGGGCGTCGAGCGCAGTAGCATCCTGCGGCAGCTCAGCCGCGGACCGGGACGGGGCTGTCGGCGCATTGCGGCCCGGACGAGCGACCCTCGTCGCTTACGCCGACTTGCGGAAGAAGATGTCTCGTTCATCATTCACTCACTCATCAAGCCGCGGATATCGGCCAGCGTGACCACAACGTCATCGGCTCCTGCGGCGACGGATCGAAGCCAAGCTCCCGATGGAAAGCCTTCGCCTGATCCGAAATCGCGTGCGCGACAATGCCGCGAATGCCGATCGTATCGGCAGCCTGCGCGACTCGCAGGGCACAGTCGCGGAACAGCGCACGGCCCACTAGCATGACAGGCAAAACCTTACAAACCCTGACGCTGTCAAGCGTGATCTAAAATTTAGCATCCCACATAGTGCACATCTGCCTTGTGCAATGCCTGCTGGCTCGGTAGCGTCGGGTCGTTGCAGCCGCATCTATCGTCCGTCCGGAACGGCTGCAGTCCTCGGGCCGATACGGCGCCGCAGAGGAACCGGTCGCGGCGACCGCCATCCGCCCGACGAAGCGCCCTTTGTGTGCCGCGCTCGGCCGCTAAACAAACGGGAGGCTTTCACAAGATGAGTGCTGTCGCAGGCTCCACGTCCGCCGGGCCATCCGTGCCCTGGTACCGCGAACCCACCAAAGATCAATGGCTGGCCTGGGTCGCCGGCTGGCTCGGCTGGACGCTCGATGCGTTCGATTTCACCATGTTCCTGCTGATCATGGTGCCGATCTCCAAGGAGTTCGGCGTGCCGTTGACCGCCGTCGCCTTCGTCCTCTCGGTGACGCTTTGGCTGCGCCTGGTTGGCGCCGTCGCCTCCGGCTGGATCGCCGACCGCATCGGCCGCAGGACCCCGCTGATGGTCTCCATCCTGCTCTACTCGCTGTGCAACTTCGCCGCCGGCTTCTCACCCAGCTTCGCCGTACTGTTCTTGTTCCGCGCCTTGCTCGGCCTGGGCATGGGCGGCGAATGGCCCGCCGGCGCGGCGCTCGCGATGGAATCCTGGCCCGCCCGCTCCCGCGGGTTCATGAGCGGAATCCTGCAAGGATCATGGAGCCTCGGCTTCCTCATTGCCAGCCTGATCTACGGCCTGCTGTTCAATTCGATCGGCTGGCGCGGCATGCTGTGGATCGGCATCCTGCCCGCGCTCGCGGTGGTCTATGTGCGCTACTTCGTCAAGGAGCCTGAGGTCTGGCAGCAGAACAGGGCGGCGCAGCACGCCGAAGGCCGGCAGATGCACACGCCGTTGTTCAGCATTTTCAAGCCCGCCGTGCTGGGCAACACACTGACCGCGTGCTGGTGGATGATCAGCGGCTTCATCGTCTACTACTCCATCAATGCGCTGTTCGCGACGCATCTGCAGAGGGACCTGCACCTGAGCCCGGCGATCGTTGCCACGCCGGTGGCACTGGCCAATCTGCTGGCGTTCCTGGCCATGGGCTTTTGGGGCCACCTGGCCGACCGCATCGGCCGGCGCTGGTCGATGATCATCCCCGCCGCCATAGCGATTTGCATCGCGCCGACCTACCTGCTGACGAACGACCTGACGCTGATCATCGCCGGCTTCACGCTGCAAGGTCTGTTCGGCCAGGCGATCTATGGCCAGAACCCGAGCTACCTCGCCGAACGCTTCCCCACCGAGGTGCGCGCCACCGCGGGTGCCTTCGTCTATCACATCGGGTCGTTCTGCGCCGGGTTCGTGCCGTTGATCCTGACCGGCATCGCCAGCGGCTACGGCGTCGGGTTCGGCATTTCGATGCTGATCGGCACGGTGGTTGGCGCCGCCAGCTTCATCTTCGCCGTACTGTGCGGGCCGGAGACCAAGGGCAAGGTGCTGGACGCCAAGCTGGTCCTCGCCTAACCCCGTCTGTCATGGCGGGCCTGCCGGACTTGACCGGGCAGGCCCCTCGTGGCGGTGCTGGGTTCCTGCCATCCGTCCATGCCAGGAGGCACCGTCATGCGTCTGCTGTCTCGCCTGTTCGCGCGGCCCGCGAGCGTTGACCCCGTGTGGGTCGAAGCGGAAACGCTCTTAACGCAACTGGCTTCTTCCGACCCGCCTTTGGTGGTCGATGTCCGCGGACCCGACGAATTCATAGGGCCGCTCGGTCACATTGCGGGCGCGCTCAACGTGCCCCTGCCGGAACTGGAGGCCCACATAGCGGAACTGACACGGCAGCAGCGCCCGCTGGTGGCCGTGTGCAAGACGGATCGCCGGTCGTCGGCCGCTGCCGAGCAATTGCGTGCCGCCGGCGCGGCTGATGTCGCGGTGCTGCGCGGTGGAATGGAACGCTGGCGGGCGCTTGGCCTGGACTGACGCCGCGGCACCGGCCGGCAACCGCGATCGAAGCCACAATCGACGTGGACCGCCCGCTCATACCATCATAGTCTCGAATCCATGAAGCACATCGCGGTCCTGACGAGCGGGGGCGATGCCCCCGGCATGAACGCAGCCATCCGTGCGGTCACCCGCAGCGCGCTCGATCAGGACATGGTGGTGCATGGTGTGCTCCAGGGCTGGCAGGGCGTGGTCGATGGCCAGTTCCGCCAACTCAGTGCCCGCGACGTGGGCGGCATCATCCAGGTCGGCGGGACGTTCCTGGGCAGCGCGCGATGCGCCGAATTCCGCGAGGAGAGCGGCCGGTCGAAGGCACTGCGCAATCTCGCGCAACAGGGCATCGACGGCGTGGTGGTGATCGGCGGCAACGGATCCCAATCCGGGTCCTACATGCTCAGCCAGCTTGGTGTCCACGTGGTTGGCATCGCATCCACCATCGACAACGACCTGGTCGGGACCGACATCACCATCGGCTGCGATACCGCCATCAACGTGACGCTTGAAGCGATCGACCACTTGCGCACCACCGGTTCCTCGCACAACCGCGCCTTCCTGGTTGAAACCATGGGACGGGACTGCGGTTATCTGGCGATGATGGCGGGCCTGGCGGGCGGCGCGGAGGTCATTTCGACACCCGAGCATGAAGTGCCGGCCAGCGTGATCGCGCAGCGGCTACGGGCGGCGTACCGAGCGCGGCAAGACCCACGCCATCGTGGTGATCGCCGAAGGGGTCAAGGAGAACACCGCCAAGATCCTCGCGTATTTCGACGCCGAAAAACAGCGGTCAGGTTTTGAGTTGCGTGCCACTACGCTTGGCCACGTGGTGCGCGGCGCCCCGCCCAGCGCCTTCGATCGTCTGCTGGCCACAAGGTTGGGTGTCAACGCAGTGAAATGCCTGAGCGATGGCGACACAGGTGTCCTGGTCGGCGTGCAGAAGAACGAGGTCACGCGAACGCCGCTCGCCGAGATCATCGGACGCATCAAGCCGGTTGACACCGAATTGCTCGAGCTCGCTCGCGTCCTGGCGAAGTGACGGCGGCGAAGTGACGGCGGCGGCAATGAAGCGCAACAACGGCGCGAGCGTTCTGCGTGTCATCACGAGTTGACGACCGGGCGGCGGCGGTTGACCCTGGTTGGATGCAACGGGCGGTCGCACCGTCGTCCCCCGCGTCCCGACGAAGGTCGGATGACGCGGGGGGACGATCCGCCGTGCCACCCGCTGCTTTTTGGTGGGAGCAGGCACGATGGCAGCGCGAAGTGGCAGGGTAACGCGTCATCGCGGCAACGGGCTTCGCGCGGGCTGAACGGCAGCACGGCTCTGTTTCGCGTACCACTTCGTGAAACTGACGCCACCCAGCAGCGCCGCAACGGACATTGCGGCTTTGCTGCAGTGGCACCCGATATTTCCAGTGGAAACTTTCCTCTGTCAATCAGAGCGCGACTATCGGGGCGCACCGACGCTCGCCCCGGCCGCGTGGCCGCGACAGGCAACCAGCGGCAGCGGCCCTCGACGTCTCCCGAACCCCCTGCGCCCAGTTGAGTCACGGCGCCGGTGACGTCTCCCCTGACCGCGGCTGCCGTCTGGTCTCCGAGGCCATCACGCTGCTCTCCGCGGCCATCACGCTGCTCTCTGCGGCCGTCACGCTGCCATCGGCACCCCGCGCGCGCTGATCTGCTCCAGTGCCGCATCGACGCGGCGCAGCATCGCCTCATCCTGGCGGAATGCCAGCGCCAGGCCCCCGTTCTGCGACCGCACCGTCCGTGCCGTCACGGCGCTGCTGCCAGCTGGCAGCACCACCTGCACTTCGGTCCCTGCCGCGGCCCACCAGTCGGTGCGCAGCACGACCCCGCCGCGCGAGATGTCGGCGATGGCGGCCCGCAGCTCCTGGCCTCCCGGCACGCGCAGCACGGCCATGTTGCCGGCGCCGGAGATGCGTTCATAGCGCCGGCGATCCGCGTCATCGGTCTTGGCGATCGCCTCCAGGAACTGCGTCAGCTCCGAGCGCAGCACGTCCGCCGTGCGTCCAACCTCATCGCAATTCTGCTGCACGGTCTGGCTGGCAACCTCCGTCGTCTCCGACACGGACGCCACGTCGTGCATCGCCTGCGTCGCCTCCTGGGTCGCGCCGGTCACCGTCTGCACGCTCGCGGCGATCTCCCTTGTGGTGGCCGATTGCTCCTCCACGGCTGCCGCGATGGCGGCCGCGACCTCGTTCACCTGGCCGATGGCGGTACCGACCTCGCGCACCGCCTCCACCGCTTCGCCGGTGGCGGTGCGGATGGCGGCGATCTGGCTGGCAATCTCGTCGGTGGCCTTGGCGGTCTGCGTCGCCAGCGCTTTCACCTCGCTCGCCACCACGGCGAAGCCCTTGCCCGCGTCACCCGCCCGCGCCGCCTCGATCGTCGCGTTCAACGCCAGCAGATTGGTCTGCCCGGCGATATCCGAGATCAGCCGCACCACATCGCCGACGCGTTCCGCCGCCGCCGCCATGCCGGCAACCTTGGCGTCGGTCGCCGAGGTCCGCTCTACCGCCTCATGCGCCGCCTGCGTGGCGCGCGCCACCTGCTGGCTGATCTCCTGGATCGACGCCGACATCTCTTCCGCCGCCGCCGCCACCGCCGACAGGTTCTGCGCCGAGGCGTTGGCGTTCCCCGCCGTCCGCTCCGCCGTCTCGCGCGTTTGCTGCGCCGCGGCAGTCATCTCGCCGGCGGTCTTGCGCATGGTATCCGCCGCCTGCACCAGCATCGCCATGACGCCGGTGGCCGCGGTGCCGAAATCCTGAGTGTGCTGGTCGATGGCGGTTTGCCGCCGGTCCTTGGCGATCCGCACGCGCTCCGCCTCGCCCTCCAGTCGCTGCGCCTCCTCGGCATTGTGATGGAACACCACCATGGCCTCCGCCATGCGGCCCACTTCATCGCCACGGTCACGCGCCGGAATTGTCACCGTCAGATCGCCGGCGGCCAGCCGACGCATCGCTTCCACCATTTGCAGCACCGGCCGGGAAATGCCGCCGCCGATCAGCCAGGCCGCCAGCATGCCCAGAGCCAGTCCGCCCAGCGCCAGCACGAGCAACACGGTTTGGGTGAAGCTGATTGCCGCCAGCGTATCCGCCTCGATCCCCTGTTGGTCCGTCATGCCACTCGTGTTGACCGCTGCGGCTGCCGCCGCGATCGTCTCCGCGGCATGCTTCATGTTGCCGTTGATCTGGCTGACCACCTCCCGGTTCATCCCCGCCACGTCCTTATAGGCGGTGCCATAGCTCACGATGCTGCGCCGCGCGTCATCGACCAACGCACGCACCGCCCCGCCCTGCACCATCTTGTCCAGCTCGCCAACGGCATTGCTGAGCGCGACGAGATACTGATCCGCCTGCTGTGCCGCCGCGTCGTCGCGCCGCCCGATCACCTTGTTGACGTTCAGCCGCACCTGCATCAGCGCCTGCAGCGTCTGTCGCGCCAGGCCGGCGACCGCGGCATTGCCCGCCTTGTCCGCGACGTCGGTGACCTTGAGAAGCTGGTCAGTCGCCTCCCGCCCGCTGGGGTCCAGCGTCTCGCTGGTCAATTTATCCAGGTCACGCTTCAGCACGAACACCCGCTCCACGCCCTTGCGGTAGTCCTCATACTGCGTGCTGATTTCCTCCAGCCGTCGGCGCCGCTCCGCCACGTGCGAGGTGGCAAGTCCCTTGGCGATGGCCGCCCGTACCAGATCGGCCGAGGCGAGTGCCGCGGTCGCATCCTCCGCCACGCCGGTCAAGGCGAACTCCCGCACGTTGCGGCGCATCTCGATGAAGTCGCGGTCGATGTCGCGGCTGACGGAAACCACGCTGACCCGCTGCGCGTAGGTCCGGAACGAGTCGGCGGCGCCCAGGAACTGCAGATAGCTGGTAGCCGCGACAGCGAGCAGGATTGCCAGCACGAGGCCGAAGCCGAGTGTCACCTTGGTCTTGATGGACATGGACGCGATCAGGCGCGACGAGGTCATGGCGCAGGGTCCGCGATGAGGTTGGAGCCGTGCACCATGCTGCCGAGGCGTAAATAATCCCCTAACACCCTGGAGAATCCATTGGCTCCGGTTGCCGCACCACCCTCCCTGTCACTACCCTTCCGCGCAATGCGTGGGAGGACGCGTCCGCATGGACGACGGCGTAGTGACCGAAACCCGGGCGGGGTGGGGGCGTCTCGGCCTGTTGTGGTTGCTCGGGATCGACCTTCGCCTGACCATCCTGGCCGTGCCTCCGGTGCTGCCGCTGATCCACCGCGACCTGCATCTCGACGAGAAGATGGTTGCCATTCTCACCGGCCTTCCCGTCCTGTTGTTCGGCGTCGCCGCGATCGCCGGATCGCTGCTGATCGCGCGGGTCGGTGCGCGACGGGCCGCGGTGGCGGGCATACTGCTGGTGTCGTTCGGCTCGGCGCTGCGCGGCGTCGGGCCCTCGGTGCCGGGTACTGTTCGCGATGACAGCCGTGATGGGGGCCGGCGTTGCGGTCATGCAGCCGGCGCTGCCGACGCTGGTGGGATTGTGGTTTCCGGCACGCGTGCCGCTGGCGACCGCGGTGTACGTGAATGGGCTGCTGATCGGCGAGGTCGTGCCGGCGGGGCTGACCATCCCGCTGCTGCTGCCCCTGCTCGGCGGAAGCTGGGCGGCGAGCTTCGCGCTGTGGAGCATCCCGGTACTGGTCACCGCCCTGCTGGTGCTGGCATTCACGCCGCATGCGGAAGTGCGGCGGCGGCAGTTGCGGGTGCGCTGGTGGCCGGACTGGCACGACATCCGCACCTGGCAGCTCGGTTTCATGCTGGGCGGCGTGGCGGCGATGTATTTCGGCTGCAACGCGTTCCTGCCGGACTATCTGCATGCGATCGGCCATCCGAACCTGGTTGGTGCCGGGCTGACAGCGCTGAACGCAGGGCAGCTTCCGGCATCGTTCTTCATCATGTGGCGCGGGCGGCATTTGGTCGGTCGGCGCTCGCCGTTCGTCATCATGGCGCTGGTGGCGTTGGTGTGTCTCAGCGGATTGCTGGTGCCGTCGGCACCGGTGATCATCGCGTCGGCGGGGATGATCGGGTTTTGCGCGGCGTTCATGCTGATCCTGGCGATGGCGTCGCCCCCGGCGCTGGTGCGGCAGGAAGATGTGCACCGGCTGGCCGCCGGGATGCTGGCGCTGGGCTACACCATCACGTTCATCGTCCCATACATTGGCGGCGCGGTGTGGGACGCAACGCACCTGACCGAAGCTGCACTGCTCCCCGGCGTGGCCGGCGCGCTGATCGTCGGGTTCGTGGGGGCGACGTTCCGGATTGAGCGGGAGAGATAGCAACCGTGCCAGGCTGGTCCTTGCGCGCGGGGCGACCATGCCCAGTCAAATTTCGCAATCAAATCTCGCAGTCAAATCTCGCACGATTTTTGTTCAACACGAATCGCGACGGCGGGGCCAGCCGTCGCCGGCCCCGTGCGCGTCACAGCTCGATGGTCCCGTCCAGCGCGCAAGGTCAGGGCGGGCGGGCACAGGCAGGCGTCCATCCGCGAAATGGGGGCGATTGCCAACGCGGCGGAGGTTCCTCGGCGCATGATTCGGGGAACCGGTGAGGCTTAAATCTTCGGCGCCAGTTGCTTCTCTGCAGGCGGGCGAGGTCGCCGCCGTAGCTGTCGATGGCGTCCTTCAGCTCGTGCCACGCCGCACGGTGCAGGATGCTGTCCAGGACGCGGAGATCGTCGCAGATTTCGGCGATGACGGCGCCGTGCGGACGGCTGCGGACCTCGGCGTCGGCTTCCTCCATCGTGGGCACATGGTCGGGGTCCTGCCACCAGGGCGCGGGCTTGGCGTCCCCGACGGGCGAGGCCTTGGCACCCCCGTCGGCCGGCGGGTCGGAGCTGAGCTGGCCTGGCGACGGCACGGGAATGGCGGGTGGGTACTGCAGCTCGTGGCCGCTTACGGCAAGTTCGCGGAGCCAGGCCTCCAGCGCGGCGGCGCGCATCAGGCCGCGGGTGAAGCGGCGGAGGATCGGGTCGAGATCGACGGTTCCGAACCAAAAGGCGATCGACCGGGCCAGCGGCTCGGTGGGATGCTCGCGAACCGCGGTGGCGAGCATGGTGCCATAGCCGATGAGCCATCGGACAATGGTGATGACACGGCAGATGCGGCTGGGTCCGACGCGGAGGGTGCGCGATTGATCGGGCTGCGGGGTGGGAGCGGCTGGGGCCGCGGGCGCGGGGGTGCCTCGGTCAGCCGGACCGGGGTCGGGCTGGAGGGTAGGGGAGACCGGAAGCTGTAGGGCGGCAGACATGACAGGAATAAAAGCACATATCCGGCGGCATGTCAAACGAATATTTTCATGGGGCGCCCGACTCCGCCGTGCCGGCGTGATCGATGCCGGGGCTGCCGTCGGGGGGACGTGGCGGCGGAAGAACGCCTGTGATGCCACTGGCGAGTTCTTGGCAGAATGGGCCAACCAAGGATGTGAACCCGCTCATTGCGGCCCTTCCCCTGCTCAACACGGATGACCATGCGCCGGCTGTCATTCGCGTCGGGGGGTCAACCGGACAGCCTCCTAGATCCGCAGGCCTGTCGCGTAACAGACCGTCAGGATCGCGGTGCTTTAGATTGTGCCACCTGTGCAAGGTAGGCCTCAAGACGAGCCTCATCGCAATGAACCCTTCGTGGACTTGCCGCGGGCCGCGTGACCGAAGCGCGCAGCAATTCCTGATTGGTCATGGGGCGATCCCTCGTCATTGTCGAACCGATGAAGCTTTGCCGAGCGACGACGTTCGCCGTGACGCGGCGACAAGCCCCGTGAGCGCGCAGACGGTGGCGATGACCAGGAATGCTCCCATGACGCCGACCGTATCGGCCAATGCGCCGGCCAACGGCGCACCGATCAGGCCACTACCGAGAATTCCCATGCTGTAAGTTGCCATGACGCGGCCGCGAACGTCATCGCGCGCACGAGACTGCAGCGTACTCGCGATCGTCACGTTGAAAAAGCCAAAGCAGATGCCAAGCATAAAGATGCCCAGCACGACGAACGGGGTGCCAAGCGGCAGTGCCAGCCAAATGTAGATAACGCCAAAGAGGCCACAGCCGGTGGCCACCATAGTCACGCCCGGCCTCACCCACGCAGCCAGGAGCAGCGAACCGGCCACACCCCCCAACCCCAGGGTGGACATTAGAACGCCAAACAACGCACTCGATCCGCCAAGCTCTCGGAATGCCCGGATCGGAACGATCACCTGGAAGTTGTAGGCTGCGACGAAGACCACGAACATCGCTGTCACTGTGAGCATCAAGACCCGGTCCTGGCGGATGTATGACAGACCCTCGCGCACCTGGCGAAGCGGTGACCCTGGCGAGGGACAATGGGCGATCATGGTGCGGGACGATTGCCCGCCCATGATCCAGGCACATCTCTATTTCGGCTCCGGTGTGTTCTTCACCGTTGGCCAGTTCGTGTCAGCGCGGCTGATGTTCGTAGCCGCGTTCTTACGCCACTCGTCCCGCCAATGCATGTCGTGGTTGACGTATAGCCGGCCGTTGACGATGGTCCAGGCTTCGGGATCAACGGTGTCCTTGTGGCCGCCCTCGAACGATACGCCCATTGCGCAATGGCCGTCGTATTGCGCGGCATAGTGCTCCGGATCTGCAATAAATAGGTCGCGGTGCGCCGCACTGGCGAATTGCCAAGTAGCGTCATGCCATTCATATTTGAATTCCGGCTTGCCAGGAACCGCCTTCGCGTCAGTGAAGTAAGCAACGGTATCGTATCCGCCGATCGCCGGACGCGGCTCGTCGCCCAAAGCCGAGGCGGCAAACACCACAGCAAGCGGCAGCCCAGCCAGCAGTACAGACCTTGCCCTATGGAACCACGACCGCATCACACGACTCCTCCTACATTCTGGGTTGCTTCGGCGACGCAGCGTGCCTTCCGCATTGTCTGTCCGGTTGCCGTCAGATCAAACAAACCCGATATGCCTGCTTCGTCACCGTGGCCCCGCATAAAACCGCGATCTGGTTGTCGTGTGGGGCCGGTGATAACCTTGCCTTGGCCGCGTTGGCGCGATCGTTTGATCGAGCGTGGTATTTTCATTGGCCAGGGGATGCGGCGATATGACGAGCAGAGACGGGCTGCAAATCCATCTCCTGGGCGACCTGAGGATCGTCCGCCAGAGGCAGGCCCTGGCGTTGCCGCCGTCGAAGAAAACGCGGGCCCTCCTCGCCTATCTGGTGGTGACCGGCCGTCCGCATCTTCGCGAGCGCTTGTGCGATCTGTTGTGGGAAGGCCCTGACGACCCTCGCGGAGCGTTGCGTTGGAGCCTGGCGAAGCTGCGTCCGGTGCTGGACGTCGATGGCATCGCAAGGTTGGTCACCGATCGGGAACGGATAGCGTTTGCTCCGCACGGAGCCGACGTCGATGTCGCAAGGGTCGCGGCGATCATATCCAACGGCGTTTCGCAGGCGACAACCGACGATCTCAAGGACGCGACGGCCTTGTTTTCCGGAGAGTTCGCCGAAGGTCTCGATCTTGCCTCATGCTTTCGCTTTCACGAATGGTGCACGGCCGAGCGGGAGAAATGGTCGGCCCATCGTCTGGCCATTCTGACGGCGTTGGTGGAACGACTGCGCAGTACACCTGAACAAGCACTGGTATATGCGCGCAGCAGGATCGCTATCGATCCGCTCGTCGAAAGCGGACATGTTGCCGTTATACAGCTGCTCGTCGAGCTGGGGCGCCGCCGGGAGGCGCTACGGCAGTACGAGTATTGCCGTCAGATCCTGGAAGTTGAGCTTGGCGCGAAGCCAAGTGCCGAGCTTGAGCACGCGCGTGCGGCATGCAAGCCGACGGATCCGGGGCGTACCGCGGAGATGCCACGCCGGAGTTCGGTGCACGCGCCGTTACGCATTGCAGAACCGCAACTGGTTGGACGCGACGACGAATGTTCCGTACTCGACCATATTGTGGCGGCCGCCGCAGGTTCGCATGAGCGACCCCGGCTGGTACTGCTCTCCGGCGAGCCTGGAATTGGCAAGACCAGGCTGCTGCGGTACATTGAGCAATCGATCGCCAAGGCCGGCGGGGACGTGCTGGTGGGTCGTGCCTTCGAGGCAGAGATGCGGCGCCCTTACGGAGTTTGGGCAGACATCATCAAGGGGGTCCGAAACAACGCCATTAGCGCAGCGAGGCGTGCGGAATTGCAACCCCTTATGTTCGACGCAGCCGATACACCAGCACCGCGAGGGGGCGATCGTGTCCGACTGTTCGCAGCCATTGTGCTACTGCTTCGCGAACTATCGTTGCGAGCACCAATTGCCATTCTCATCGATGACCTTCAATGGGTCGACGAATCTTCTGTGGCGCTGCTGCATTACGTCGTAAGGGCATTCGATTCAAACTGCCGCGTCGTACTTGCGACGACGGCACGGGCGGGCGAACTGTTCGATAATGCGCCAGCTCAGCGTCTGGTACGAAGCCTCGGCCGCGAGCAGCGACTCGAGGAAATCCTGCTCGGACCATTGGAGGCGTACGCCACAGCGGCGCTTGCCAGATCGATGGCGCCCGACAGTGATGTTGCGTCGGTGGTTGCCGCGAGCGAAGGTAATCCCTTGTTTGCGCTTGAACTCGCCCGCGCCCTCGCCAGCGGCGGCAACGCCGTGCCGGGTAACATCGAAAGCGTTCTGGTAGAGCACCTCTCGCGGCCGGAGGGACCGGCGCGTGCATTGTTGCCGTGGGCTGCTGCATTGGGACGAGAGTTCGACGTCGGCGTGCTTACGGGCTGTGTGAATCTGTCGCCCTCGGAGTGGGACGACGCACTCGAGGAATTGGAGCGGCGCGGCATCATCCGCAGCATAAGCGACGTCCGCTACGACTTCTCTCACGACCTGCTTCGCAGTTCGGCCTACGGCCGGATTTCGCAGCCCCGGCGCCGTCTGATCCATGGCCAGATTGCGCAATCTATCGCTGCCGCCCTCGACACGGGTGCCGGCGCGCAGGTCGTCGCGAGCGAGCTTGCCCGTCATGCCGAGCTGGGCGGCAATCACTTGTTGGCGGCGCGCGGATGCATCCTCGCCGGACAGCGCAGTATGCGGGTCTTCGCCAATGAAGACGCGATAGGATTCGCTCAACGCGGCCTGCATCACCTGGCACGCATGGAGGCCGGACCCGATCGGACGCAGCTACAGGTCCATCTTCTGAACATTCAGGTGTTGGCCTCATCCGGCAGCCGGTTGCGGCGCTGGCCGAACCTGCTGACCGAACTGTCGAAGGCTGCCGTCGCGGCGAAGTCGTGGGATCTCATAACTGAAGCGACAACCGCCTATTATCTTCTGTCCGTATTGCATCAGGACGGCGGCGATGTCACCCAAAGCGCCGCCACATCGTTGCGCGCAGCCGAAGTAGGACGAAGTGCGGATGCCGCGACCGCGGCCGCACAGCTCGCCAATACCGCGCGCTGCCTGTTGGAACTCGAAATCGATACCGGCCGGTCGCGCACGTTGCTGATGGAGGCAAGCGGCGTGTTGGATCGATCGGACCCCAAGGCTGTCGAACTCTGCTGGGGTGAGGGATTGCTGAAACGATGGGATGGAGTGCTGGATACCGCAGTCACTCTCATGGGGGAGGCATTGCAACTTGCCCGTGCAAAAGAAGACCGGTGGCGGGAATGCAAGTGCCTTGGGTGGCTAGCTGTTATCAATCTGGAGCGTGGCGAGCCCGAGATATGTCTCGCCCATTGCGAGGAACTGCGGCCATTGGCTGCCAGGATGGGCGAGAGCGGCGAACTGCCGTTTGTACTGGCAATCGAGGCTTTGGCGCGTCTGATCTTGTTCCTGCCCGACGCGGCACACGGTCTCTGGTCCGCCGTCGAGCAACTCCGCGCTTTCGACAGCAAGGCGCATCTTGCCTATGTCCTTAACGCTGCAGCCGCGATGGCATTCGAGGCAGGCAATTTGGCACAGGCATCGAGCGCTGCCCAGGACGCGCTGATCGCGGCAGAGGCCACGCGACGCGTGTGCGAAGTCGCCAATTCGCGGGCCATGCTGGCGCAGATTCTAGCCGCTCAGGGCGATTCCTCTGGCGCGAGCCGTTGGCTCGATCCCATATTGGCCCTGGTCAGGGAGGGTGATGGCCTTAGCTCGCGCGCTCGTGCTGCCGGGATACTGGCCGCCGAGGCTCTGGGACTGTGCATTCCAACGGTGGGTCAAACGCTGTACCGAGAACGTCAGTACCCGTTGCAACGGAGGGCATAATGTCACGCATCATGGTCGAGCGCAGCTTCGATCCGCCGTTCACTCAGACTGATCTCGACGCGGTCAGTACGAGGATCGGTGGCTGTCTGGAAATGTATGGCGTTCGTTGGATCCGCAGCCATTTCTCCGCCGACCGGCGACGCATGGTGTGCGAATATGAAGCACCAGATGCGCAAAGCGTCCGCGATGTTCAGAACGCTGCCCAGGCGTCATTCGATCGTGTCTGGCCCGCTGAGGTCTTGGAGCCAGGTTAAGATCGCGACCAAGATCCGGCTGCCAGTTGCGAGGTCCGAGAGCTATGCGGAGCCGCTTGACTCCCTCTATGCGGGAGAGACTCACGCAGGATAACGTAGGTGCCTCATAGCGATCACGGTAGTCGGCAGGTTCCGGCGCGGTCGCCGCCATGACCGTCGCCATGCCAAGCAGTTCGCGGCAGAGCGCGAGCTTGCGCGCCCGGTGGCAGTTGCCGAGGAAGCCATAGTAGCGGATGCGGTGGAACCCGTCCGGCAGCACATGGATCAGGAAGCGGTCGTGTCACGCCTTCGGCAACCGCACCACGAACCGCGCGCCCATCACCTCGCCAACGCTGTCCTTCCGGTTCCCGGCGCCGATCCAGCCGTGCAGCGCCTCCACGATCTGCCGGCTGATCGACAGCCCCAGCCCCGAGTGCTGGCCGAACCGTTCGGTCTTCGGCCGCTCGGAATAGAACCGGTCGAACACATGCTCCAGGTTGGCCTCCGGAATGCCGGGGCCTTGGTCGTCCACGGACAATTCCACCTGCCCGTCCGCCTCCCGCGCCCGCAGCCAGATGCGCCCGCGCGGTGGGCTGAACGACTGCGCGTTGGCGATCAGGTTGCGCAGCACCTGCACCAGCCGGTCCTCCACCGCCCAGGCCATCAGGCGCTCGCGGCGCCTCCACCAGCAGCTTCGGATCGTTGTCGGTGTCGCGCGTCGCCTCGTCCAGATCCGCCAAGGCGCGCAACAGCGGCACCACGTCGATCCGTTCAGGCGCGATGCGCGACAGCTCCGCATCCAGCCGCGAGGCGTCGCTCACGTCGGTGATCAGCCGGTCCAGCCGGGTCACGTCCTGCGCCATGATCGCCAGCAGTTGGCGCTGCCGCACCGGGTCCTCGATGCGGCGCAGCGTCTCGATGGCGCTGCGGATCGAGGACAGCGGGTTCTTGATCTCATGCGCGACGTCGGCGGCGAAGCGCTCGATCGCGTCCATGCGCGCCCACAGCGCCTCGGCCGAATCGGAGAGCGCGGACGCCAGCGCGCCCACCTCGTCGCGCCGCGCCAGCAGCGAGGCAGGTACGATGCCTGCCCTCCCCTGCCCTTCCCGCATGTCCCGCGTCACGTCGGCCAGCCGCAGGATCGGCCGCGCGATGGTGCGCGACATGTACCAGGACAGCAGCACCGTCAGCGCCAGCGCCAGACCGAACAACCCCAGGACCGAGATGCGGACGGCGAACACGCTGGCATCCACCTCGCGCGCCTCGCGCGTCAGCACGATGATGCCGACGGTGTGGTGTTCATGCTCCACCGGCTCGGCCACCGTCACCAGCAGCTGCCCCTCCTTCGTCCGCCGGATATACGGCGGCATCTGATTGCTCTGCCCGGAACTGTTCAGCCGCAGTTCGTCCTTGACGTCGGGCTGCCACTCCAGGCCCTCGCCGAGGGTGGTGTCCTCCAGCGGCTCCGGCTGGTGGTACGGCAACAGCGACAGCACCTTGTCGTACAGCCAGCCGATGGTGCCGACGATCGGACCGTACTCGACCGGCGGCGGCAGAGGCTCGGTCCTCACCGCGCCGCCGGGTTGCTCGCGCACGCGCGAATTGACGACGACCGAGCCGTCCGGTGCGTACAGCTTGGCGTCGGCATCCGGGGTGGGATCGGTCAGCCGGTACAGCAGCGGCCGCGCGATGTCGGGGATCAGCTTGGGGTCCTTGGGATTGGTCAGGCTGACAGCGCTCTCGCCCAACGCGCCGGCGAATACCCGCGCCTGTTCGCGCAGCGCGGTGACTTCGGCTTCCAGCAGGCCGTTCTGGTACTGGTTCAAATAGAGCAGGGCGGCAACCAGCAGGACCAACGGCAGCGCATTGACCAGCAGGATGCGGCGCAGCAGCGGCGATACCCAATGCCGGCGAAAGCGCCGGTGGGGGCGTCACCTTGGGCTTCGCAAGCCCGCCAACTGCTGTGCCGTCGGGCACTCAGTGCTCCTTGTAGCGATAGCCGATGCCGTAGAGGGTTTCGATCTGATTGAAGTTGTCGTCCACCGTGCGGAACTTCTTGCGGATGCGCTTGACGTGGCTGTCGATCGTGCGGTCGTCCACGTAGATGTTCTCGCCATAGGCGGCGTCGATGAGCTGGTCGCGGCTTTTCACCATGCCCGGCCGCGCGCACAGCGCCTTCACCAGCAGGAATTCCGTGACGGTAAGCTGGATGTCCTCGCCCTTCCAGATGCACTGGTGCTTGGTCTCGTCCAGCGTCAGATCGCCGCGGCTGATGACGCCGCCCGGCGCGGCGCCGGACCCCTCCGCCCGGCTCGCCTCGTTGCGGCGGAGCAAGGCGCGGATGCGCTCGATCAGCAGGCGCTGGGAGAAGGGCTTGGTGATGTAGTCGTCGGCGCCGAGGCGCAGGCCCATCAGTTCGTCCACCTCCTCGTCCTTCGAGGTGAGGAAGATCACCGGCATCGAGCTGCGCTGACGCAGCTTCTGCAGCAGTTCCATGCCGTCCATACGGGGCATCTTGATATCCAGCACGGCGAGATCGACCGGGCGCGAATTCATGCCCTGCAGCGCGCTCTCCCCATCCGTGTAGGTGCGCACCTGGAACCCCTCCTGCTCCAGCGTCATCTGCACGCTGGTGAGGATATTCCGGTCGTCATCGACCAGGGCGATGGTTTGTTTCATGGGCAAGTCCTTCGGAGCGGGGGTCATGTGCCGATGGTCCGACTGGGTTTGTTTGCTACGCTCGCACGAGATTGTGGCGCATTGCGGACGTGAGGTGAACGAAATATGGCGACATCCCCGGCCTGCCGCCAGTCATACCGCCGCTTCCGCCGCACGGCGGCGCATTCCCCTGGCTGGCCGGCCGCCCTATGCCGGATTGTTGATCCGTCGGGTGGCAACGCTTGCGGGGGGGCCGGCGGCATGCGGTGCTGGTGCTGCACGTGCCTGGTGCCGCTGCGTGGAATCGCATGCGGTTTTCGAGCAATGGGAGTTCGCGGCGGAGAGCCTGCTGGATCGGGCGTCCTCGATGTCGAGCGGTTCGCCGGCGCGGCCGGGCGCTCGGGCGGCGGAGCTGGAACGTGACTTCAGCGCGCTGATCCGCGAGATAACACCGGACGGGCGGCTGACCGAGGTGATCGAGGTGATCGAATCCGGCGCGCTGATCGGCTGGCACCCGGGCGAGGAAACGCTGCCATGACCAAAGAAATGCCCGCCGCGTCTGCCGGACCCGCCGCTGCAGGCGATGCCCCGGCCGACACTCGCGCGGACACCGCCCCAGATGCTCCCCCTTGGGCCGCCCGCAAGCTGCTGCGCGCGGCACGCGCCGGCACGCTGGCGAGTTCGATGCAGGGCCAGCCGTTTGCATCGCTGGTAACCCCCGCCACCGCGCCGGACCTGGCGGTGGTGCTGCTGCTCTCCGATCTGTCGGAGCATACGCGGCATCTGCGCGCCGATCCGCGGTGTTCGGTGCTGGTGTGTGGGACGGCGGAGGGCGCCAACCCGCAGACCGCGCCACGCGTGACGGTGACCGGGCTGGCCGAAGCGGTGAAGGATGCGGCACTGACGGCGCGCTATTTGGCACTGCACCCCTATGCCGCGCTTTATGCCGGGTTCGGAGATTTCGGGTTGTGGCGCATCCGGCCGCTGAACGGATTGTTCGTCGGCGGCTTCGCCCGGGCCGCGCGGCTACGCGCCGCCGACCTCGCGCCCGATCCCGCCGCGGTCGCCGCCATCGCCGCGGCGGAGGCGGACATCATCGCGCATTGCAACGCCGACCATCCTGACGCGATGTCCGCGGTCGCCGGCTCGTCGGGGGAATGGCAGCTCGTCGCGGTGGATGTCGATGGCTGCGACCTGGCGCAGGATGAGCGCGTGGTGCGGGTAGCGTGGTCGGCACCGGTGTCAGATGCGGGCGACGTGCGGCGGGAGCTGATCCGGCTGGCGCGGGCGGGACGAGCGTAAGCCGAGCAACCCGCGATAACCACACCGCAACCATTCGCCTCGCCACAGGGCGCCGGTAACTTGCCGGACGCCAGGCGGCAGACTCCCGCACCACAAGAGTAAAGCAGCGCCGCGTAATCCATGGCCACGCCCTGTCACCGAGCGCCGGTCTGGCTGCGATCGACGCAGGCGCGAGAGCCGCTTTGCCGGTGTCAGCCGACCCGCACGAACTTGTCCACGCTGCGGTCCACCGTCAGTCCCGCGTAGATGTCGCCGCGCGAGTCCACGCCGACCCCGTGGACATGGCGACTCTCCAGCCGGACGAGCACGTTTCCCTTCGCGTCACGCACGCAGACATACGCCGGCTTGTCGCCATCCTCCTGCTCGGCGATGGTGAACGTGCCATCCTTGCCGCGCGTGATGTCGTTCGGCCCTCCCATCCCGGTCCATTGGCCCAGGAAGTCCCCATCGGGCGAAAAGATCTGGATGCGCTTGTTCGCCCGGTCGGCGACGTACAGCGTGCCGTCGGCGTCAAACGCGATGCTGTGCGGCAAATGGAATTCTCCCGGCGCGTTGCCCGGCGTGCCCCATGACGTAATCAGCGTGCCGTCATGCGTGAAGCGGTGTACGCGGCTGTTGCGGTAGCCATCGGTCACATAGATGTCGCCGTTGGGATGGGCGATCATCTCGGTGGGATGGTTGAAAGGCCCCGCCGCGCGTTGCGCCAGCCAGGGCGCCCCGGTGCAGCCGGTGTCGGAATGCTGGCCGCGCGTGCCAAGCGCCAGCAGGGGTTGGCCGTCCAGGGTGAACGACTTCGCGACGGAATCGGAGCGATCCGTGGTGTAAACGACATCGTCGATGATTTTCAGCCCGTGCGGATCGGTGACCTCGCCGGTGCCCCAGGCGGCGAGGTAGTTGCCGTCGCGGTCGAACACCACCACCGGGGGGTTCTTGCGCTGGAACACATAGACGCGGTCCTGCGAATTGGTCGCCACCCGGCTGACCAGGCCGAATTTTTCTCCGCCGGGGAGCTTCAGAAACTCGCGGATCAGCTCGTAGGTGTATGCGCCGGTGCCGACTTGGGGCATTGGTTGGTTCCTCCCGTGAATGGTGGGCGCGAAAGACCGCCGGCGGACTATAGAACATTCGCGCCCTCCCCCGAACCCCGGATGCGGTACCCCAGTCTCCCTACCTGAGTGTCCCTACCTGTCCCGCGCTCGCGCGCGGGCTTCAGCACCGCCAGTGCTCACACCGACAGTGTGGCACGCAGCGATGCCAGCCACACCGCGAATCCCTGCGTGGCGAAATGGTCGCTCCAACGCTCCTGCTCTGCCTCGGCGCAGTCGAACGTCGCAGACCACTCCACGAATGCCTTGTCGCCCTCCACCACCGGGAGAACGCGGATCGTGGCGCAGTAGTTGCGCACGGGGAATGGCGAGGCCCCGACGAATTCGTAGGTGTATGAACGGTCGGAATCGCTCATTGCCAGCAACCGCTGGCGCATGTCCCTGCCGCTGCCCTGGATGTTGCGAACCGCGCCGACCCGATCGCCCGCCTTGCCCTGCGCGAGGCTGACCTCCGCGTCCACGCCGGACCACGCATAGTCGCCGAACGACCGAATATGAGCCCACACCCGATCAGCCGCGTGGTCGAGCACCACGCTGTAATAGGACCGTGCCACTTGTCATCCCCTCTCGGTTGCCGCGGCCAAAGTGCGGTGCGGCGCCGGGACAGGCCATCCGATCCTTGCGCTGTCACCCGCGGTCGGTCATCGCGAAGGCGCGTGTCGTTGGCATGCTGCGGTTGAACACCATGTGGATCCACAGCATGGCCATCGGCTCCAGCAGGCGCGCGATCCGCAGCGGCCCCGCATCGACCGCCTGGAAGCCGAGATCCGACACCAGCGACAGCACCAGCGGCTTCTGCGCCGCGTCGTCACCGGCGACGGACATCGCTGCCGGCAACGGCGCGAAGGCCTTGGCGCGCTGCATGTTGTCGAAGCCGGTCTGGTTCAGCGTCTTGAACACCGATGCCCTCGGCGCGAGCGCCGCCACTTGCTCTGCCCCGGAGGTCGTGTGCCCGATATCCAGCGCGATGCCGCTGGCATCGACGCGCAGCGGGTTGGTGCAGTCGATCAACACCTTGCCGGCAAGATCACCGGCCGCGGCAAGAGCGTCCGACACCGCAGGCCATGGCGTGGCAAGCACGACCACCTGCGCACCCTGGGCCGCGGCCGCGACGCTGGCATAGGCGGCGCCGGCCGGCCCGTCCGCCGGCGGCGCTTGCGGGTTCCGCACGCCGAACTTGATGTGATGGCCGGCAGCGATCCAGCCCTGCGCCAGAGCTTTCCCGACATTGCCGGCGCCGATGATGGCGATCTGCATGGTGCCTCCCGTGGTTGCGTCCGGTCGCACCCACAATGGCGGGGAACCGAACGCACATTCCACTGGCCACTTAGCCGGGGAGCCCTCGGCCAGCGTTGTGATGACCGCGTTCGCTGCGGCGCGATCATCCTTTCACAGCGGCTGCCGTCAGGCCCTTGATGAAGTATTTCTGCAAGAACGCGAACAAGACCGCAATCGGCAGTGTCGCAATTGTCGAGGCCGCCATCGCGGCTGCCCACTCCGGTGGCCGGGAATAAGATTGGCTGAAATCGGTAAGGCCCACAGCCAGCACCTGCAGGCCGCGGTCCTGCACGATCACCAGCGGCCAGAGAAACGCACCCCAGCTCCAGATGAAAACCAGGATGCCGAGGCTGGTCATGGCCGGCACCAGCAAGGGCAGGACGATACGCAGGAAGATGTGGAATTCTCCGGCACCATCCACCCGCGCCGCTTCCAGCAGTTCGTTCGGCAGGTCGGCGGCGTACTGCCGCATCATGAACACCCCGAACGCGTTCATCATCCCCGGCACGATCAGCCCGACATAACTGTTCTCCCACCCGAACGCATGCACTTCCATGAACAGTGGAATGACCAGAATCTGGAACGGGATCATCATGGTCGAGATAACGAAAAAGAACAGCAAGCGGTGAAATGGCAACCGGTACTTGGCAAACCCGAACCCCGCCAAGGCGCCGAAGAACACCGTCACTGCCACCTGCACCAGCGACAGGAGCGTGCTGTTGAACAGGTAGTGGCCGAGCGGCGCTTCCGAGGCGGCATTGCGGAATTGTTCAAGACCCTGGAAATCGTGCGGCAGCCAGTGGACTGGCACTGCCATGATCTCGGTTTCGGCCTTGAACGCCGAAGTCACCATGAACCAGAGCGGAAACGCGAAGATCGCCGCCAGCACCAGCGCGAGACCGAAGCAGACCCACCGCGCGACGCCGCGGCGCCGTGAGCGAGGTTTAGCGCGCATGGCGGCCGAGCCTGATTTGCAGCAGCGTGACGACGAGGATCATCAGGAACAATACGACCGAGATCGCCGCGGCGTAGCCCATGCGGAAGAACTGGAAACCTTCCTTGAAGATCAGCAACCCCAGCACAAGCGTGGAATTGACGGGACCGCCCTGGTCGTTGCTCAACACGTACTGCAAGGTGAAGGTCTGGAATGCGCCGATCGAGCTCAGGGCGCAGACCAGCACGGCCGTGCCTTTCAATTGCGGCAGCTCGACATGCCAGAACGTGCGGATGGCGCTGGCACCGTCCAAATGTGCGGCGTCGCTCAGTTCCGGTGAGAGTGTTGCAAGGCCCGCCAGCCAGATCATCATGAAGAATGGGATCGCCGCCCAGTCGTGCACGACAATCATCACCAGCGGCGCCAGCGTGGTGTCGTAGAGCCATGAGATTTCCGCTTTGCCGAACAACCCGCCGACCATCCAGGTCACCACGCCGACCGGGTCCAGCAATACCTTCCAGATGACCGCCACAACCACGAGCGGGGGCAGCACCGGCAGGAAGAACAGCGTCTTCAGGATATCGCGCGCGGGAAAGGTCTGGCTGAACAGCAGCGCTGCGAACAGGGAGCCGAACCAGACGGGCACGGTGCTGCCCAGGACGAACACCAGCGTGTTGCCCAGTGCCTCGCGGAACAGCGGGTCGGCGGGCATCGTCAGGAAGTTTTCGAAACCGCTCCAGCGCGGCGGCACCAGCAGGCTTGCCTGCGTCATGCTGAGATAGAGGCCATAGAGTACGGGGAAGACGCTGAATACGGCGAAGAATAGCACCGCAGGGAGAACGAACAGCAGCCCCCACCAGCGCGGGTTCATCGGGCGGCGTCGCCGCCGCGGTGCCGGTCGCGCTGCCGTCCAGCCGGTGACCGCCGAGCTTCGGCCGCTCATCGGACCGGCGTCCGTGCCGAGTGGTCGCGCGGTGACTGTAACGACAAGGGTCGGGATCCGGTCATTGCGTGCGGCACATGGGCTTCACAGGATCCAAATGCTTCGACTGCGCGGCTGGTAGCATTGGAGTGTCCCTCCGGAATGTCATTGCGCGCGCAACGAAGCAATCTCCCCGCCAGTGACGTGCGTACTCTGCGGGATATTGCTTCGCCGCGCTCGGTCAACTCGCAATGACGGACTCGCTGACGCTTGCACCGACAGACTTGCCGATGGCATCGAAGCGTTAGGATCACAGCGCCAGCGTCAGGCGTTGCCCTTCAGGATCTGGTTTACCTGCTTGTTGAGGTCCGCCAGGACCGGCCCAACCGGCTGGTGTCCCTCCAGGATCTGGTCTCGGCCAGCCGTCAGCGCCGCCAGGACCCGCTCGAATGGCACGATCCGGGGCGAGAACTTGGCCAGCTTCAATTCGTCCATGAACACCGGAGCCCACGGGTTCGTTTTGAATGCCGGGCTGTTCGTCACGTCCTGCCGCGGCACGAACAGACCCGCGATCTCATAGAGCTGCGGCGCATGATCGACATAGGCCCGGGCCATTTTCCAGGCGGCCTTCTGCACCGGCGCCGGGGAGCGTGCGTTCGCCATCATGTAGAACGCGTAGGAGTCAAAACCCTCGTTCACCCCGTGCGGCCAGCGCGGCGCGGGCCGCACGCTGAAATCGATGCCGGCCTTCTTCATCTGTGGAATGCCCCAGATGCCGAAGCTGCCTTCCGACCCCATCTTGCCGTCCAGAAACGCAATGCGCGATTCGATGTACTGCGGGCCGCCGAGCTTCCACTTGTTCACCCAGTCGGCGTAGTCACTGCATCACCTCACGCGCGGCCGACGTGTCCAGGTTGGCCTCATTCTTCTGTTCTTCCACGATGTTCACCCCTAGCTGGTGCATCATCGTGCTCATCATGGCATAGAAGATGTTCGAATTGGCCCAATCGAAATCGAAGCCGCGCAGCACCGGCACACCCGCCTTGTCGCGCATTGTCAGTTGCGCCGCCACTTTCGACAGATCCTCCCAGGTCCGGGGAAAATCCTTCATCGGATCGAGATGCGCCGCCTGCCAGACCTTGTTATTGGTGTAGCACGCCCAGTTGCTGAACTCGCTCGGCACGCCATACAGTTGGTCGCCGAAGCGCGCGGCCGCGAACCCGTTCAGGTACTGGCCGGTCAGCGCCTTCTCGTCGGAATAGCCCATGGCCGCGTAGTCGATCGGTGCCACCACCCCGTAGTGGTGCCACTGCGCCATGAAGGTCGACGACCAGTTGAAGAAGTCCGGCCCGGCACCGGCCGAAAACGCCGTCAGCAGCTTCGTCGCGTAATCCGAGGGCGGAAACACCTGGTAGTCCACCCGCACGTCCGGATTGGCCTTCTGGAACCCGGCGATGATCTGTTTGTCCACCTCGAGCCGCGGCGGATGCAGGTGCATCCACATCTTGAGCGTCACCGGCTGCGCTTTCGCGCGCGAGGCGATCAAAGCGGGGCTGGCTGCCGCCAAACCCGCCAGCCCACGGCCCATCGCCCGTCGCGTCACCGTCGCTTGTGTGCCCGCCATGCGCCAACCCTCCCGAGATCGGTTTTCATCCCTTGAACGCACGCCACGCTTGCGGTTCCTATCAGACCTGTCAAGATCGTATATGATTTCGTTGTGAGGCTGCCGTGTTTGTCCCCACGCTCCAGGTCATCGACAAGCCGCCAGCCGAAGCGTTGACCGGATACCGCCGCGTCGCCGACCGCCTCCGGCAGGAGATCCTCGATGGCGATATCGAACCGGGAAGCTGGGTGCGCATGCAAGCGGTCGCCGACCGTCTGGGCGTCAGCGTCCAGCCCGTGCGCGAGGCGCTGCAACTGCTCGAAGGCGAAGGCCTGGTCGAGATCCTGCCGAACCGCGGTGCCCGCGTGCACGGCCTTGACCGCACCCGGCTCAGCCACATCTATGAGGTGCGTGAGGCGCTGGAATCCTACATGGCCCGCCGCTTCGCGGAAGACGCACGCCCGTCGGAAATCCGTCGGCTGGAGCAGATCCAGACACTGCACGACAGGGCCGCCGCCGCGGGCAACCTGCGCGAGGTCTCGCTGACCAACCGCGAGTTCCACCGCGCGATCAACACCTACGGCAACAATCCGCTGATCATCGATCCGGTGTCGCGCTACATCGATTTCGGCCGGATGCTGGTCCGCAAGGTGGGCCACGAGCCGGGCTACCTCAAGCGCGTGGTCCGCGAACACCATGCCTTGCTCGCCGCCTTCCGCCGCCACGACGCGACGCGGGCCGCCGATCTCGGCGCGACGCATGTCCGCCTCACGCGCGAGGTGATGCTGGCCCGGCTCGAAGCCCTGCGCACGGAGAGTGCCGCATGAAAATCCGCGACGCGCGCATCATCGTTTGCTCACCCGGCCGGAATTATGTGACGCTGCGCATCGAGACCGAATCCGGACTGTCGGGCATCGGCGATGCCACCGTGAACGGACGGGAAATGGCGGTCGTCGCGTATCTCCGTGAGCACGTCCTGCCGTGCCTGATTGGCCGCGACGCCGGCCGCATCGAGGACACCTGGCAATATCTTTACCGTGGTGCGTATTGGCGGGGCGGTCCGATCGGGATGGCCGCGATCGCCGCGGTCGATGTCGCGCTTTGGGACATCAAGGCCAAGGCCGCCGGCATGCCGCTCTACCAACTCTTCGGCGGTACTTCGCGCGACCGCATGCTGTGCTACGCGCACGCCCGCGGCGCCGACATCCCCGCCCTGCTTGATCACGTGGCGGCGCTGCGTGCACAGGGCTTTCGTGCGTTTCGCTTGCAATGCGGCATTCCCGGCCTGCCGGAGCGCGTCCAACGCCCCGGTCCTGCCATCGCGGCCGAGCACCCCGCGGAGCAGGCGTGGGATTCAGCAGCCTATCTCCGTTTCGCGCCACAGATGCTGGAGGCGATGCGCTCGGCGCTCGGCGCGGAGGCCGCCCTGCTGCACGACATCCACCATCGCCTCACGCCGATTGAGGCCGCGCACCTCGCCCGCGCCGTCGAACCCCTGAACCTGTTCTGGTTGGAAGACCCGACCCCGGCCGAAAACCACGAGGTGATCCGGCTGATCCGCCGCGCCAGCGTTACGCCACTGGCGATCGGCGAAGTCTTCAATTCCATCCATGATTGCCGCGAGCTGCTTCAGGAGCAGCTTGTCGACTACATCCGGGTGACGCCGGTGCACGCGGCTGGCCTCACGCAAGTGCGCCGCATCGCCGATCTCGCCGCACTCTGGCAGATACGAACGGCGTTCCATGGCGCGGCCGACATGTCGCCCGTCACGTTTGGCGCCGCGCTGCACCTCGGCCGCGCGATCCCGAATTTTGGTATTCAGGAATTTGCCGGCCACCCTGCCGCAGCCGACGAGGTTTTCCCGCACGCCTGGGCCTATGCCGACGGCTCTCTCACCAGCGGCGAGGCTCCCGGCCACGGGGTCGATATCGACGAGAGCGCCGCGGCCCGCTTCCCTTATGCACGTTCCTATCTTCCTGTTTGCCGGCTCGCCGACGGTACCCTTTGGAACTACTGATGGCGTCCCTGCCGCAGGTTTCGTCACGGTCAGCGAGGTTGCCATGCCCCATGTCCTGATCACCGGCGCCGCGGGCGCTCTCGGCTCCCGGCTCCGCCGCCACATGCAGGCCCTCGGATGGGTGCTCACCTTGATCGATCGCGAGTTCCGCGGCGATGGCGCGATCGAAACGGCTGACCTCGCCGTGTTTCACAACGACTGGGCGCGCCGCTTTGTCGGCGTCGAAACCGTGCTGCATCTCGCGGGCGATCCCAGCCCGCAGGCTTCCTGGACATCGGCGCTGCACAACAACATCGACGCGACGCACAACGTCGTCGAGGCATCGTGCCGCGCCGGCGTTCGCCGCGTGGTATTCGCCAGCTCCAACTGGGTCCTCGCCGGCCATCGCTTCGGCAGTGCGACGCTCGATGCCGCGACCGAGCCTTATCCGGTCAATCCCTACGGAATTTCCAAGCTGGCCGGCGAACGCATCGGCCACGCCGCGAGCGACCTTCGCGGGCTGTCCTTCATCGCGTTCCGTATCGGCTATTGCCAGCGGGACCACGACAATCGCCCGGGCACCTATATGGGCTGGGGGCTTTGGGGTCAGCGCATGTGGCTGTCCGATCGCGACCTCTGCCAGGGCTTCGAGAAGGCCGTGCTCGCGCCGGATAAGCTGCGCTTCGGCATTTTCAATCTGATTTCGAATAACCAAGGGATGCGTTGGCGTCTCGATGACGCTGCGGACGCCATTGGCTACGTGCCGCTCGATACCTCGGTGCCGGTCGCCACGCCGGACACGGTGGAGGAAGCCGAGGCGGCGCTCCAGGCGCGCCGCCTCGTGGAATTCCGCCGAGGCCCTGGTGATCCGCCGACGCTGGTAAGCCGTCCCGGCCGCAACCAGAACCTTCCCTCCCCGGCCACCTGGCAGCTTGCCGCCAGCGACCGGCCCCGCCACGGCCGCCCGGCTTGCGCCCCGGCCGCGCTTCGGCCAAATCAGCGTCCCTCGCGCATCTCGCGCGGGCCGGCCACCCGTCATGCAAAGGAACGAGGGGAGCGATGTCCGCAACCAAGCCACGCACGCTGTTCGACAAGATCTGGGACAGCCACGTCGTGGAGAGACTCCCGGACGGCACCTGCATTCTCTACATCGACCGCCATTTGGTGCACGAAGTCACCAGCCCGCAGGCGTTCGAGGGACTGCGCACCGCCGGCCGCAAGGTCCGCCGCCCGGACTGCACCATTGCCGTCGCCGACCACAACATCCCCACCGTTGGCTCCCGCGTGCCCCGCGACATCAAGGAGACGGACAGCCGCATCCAGGTGGAGACGCTGGAGAAGAACGTCGTCGAGTTCGGCGTGCCGTATATTCCGATCCTCGATGTGCGGCAGGGCATCGTGCACATCATCGGCCCGGAGCTGGGGATTTCGCTGCCCGGCATGACGATCGTCTGCGGCGACAGCCACACATCCACGCACGGGGCAATGGGCGCGCTGGCGTTCGGCATCGGCACCTCCGAGGTGGAGCATGTGATGGCCACCCAAACGCTGCTGCAAGCGCCGGCAAAGAACATGCGCATCGAGGTGGGGGGAACGCTAGGCTTCGGATGCTCTGCCAAGGACATCGTGCTGGCGATCATCGGCAAGATCACCACGGCCGGGGGCACGGGGCACGTGCTTGAATACACCGGCGATGCGATCCGCGCGCTGGATATGGCCGGACGGATGACCGTCTCCAACATGTCGATCGAGGCGGGGGCGCGTGCCGGCCTGATCGCGCCGGACGACACCACGTTCGACTGGGTCAACGGCCGCGAATTCGCGCCGAAGGGTGCGGCCTGGGAGCAGGCGGTGGCCTATTGGCGGACGCTGCCGTCCGATGCGGGCGCGAGCTACGACAAGTCGGTGACGATGCACGCCGACGACATCGCGCCGATGGTGACCTGGGGCACCACCCCTGGCGCGGTGGTGCCGGTGACGGGCGTGGTGCCGGACCCCTCGACGGTGGCGGATGAAGGGCTGCGCACGCAGATGCTGCGCATGCTGGACTACATGGCCCTGAAGCCGGGCCAGAAGATGCAGGACGTGCCGGTGGACGTGGTGTTCATCGGCTCCTGCACCAACGGCCGCATCGAGGACATCCGCGCTGCCGCCGCCGTCGCCAAGGGTCGCAAGGTGGCCGACGGCGTGCAGGCGCTGGTGGTGCCGGGCTCGGGCCTGGTGAAGCAGCAGGCGGAGAAGGAAGGCCTGGACCGCATCCTGCTGGAGGCAGGCTTCGAATGGCGGGACCCGTGTTGCTCCATGTGCCTGGGCATGAACCCGGACCAGCTGACGCCGGGCCAACGCTGCGCTTCGACGTCGAACCGCAATTTCGAAGGCCGGCAGGGCCCGGGCGGGCGCACGCACCTGCTGTCCCCCGCAATGGCCGCCGCCGCCGCGATCACCGGGCGGTTGGCCGATGTGAGGCAGTTGGGTCGTTAAGCAATACTCTCCCCCTCCCCTTGTGGGAGGGGGTGTCGCTCGGAGGAGACCGATGCAACCGTTCACCACTCTGACCGCGGTCGCTGCGCCGATGCCGATGCAAAACATCGACACCGACAAGGTAATTCCCGCACGCTTTCTCAAGACCATCAAGCGCTCCGGCCTCGGCGTGCATCTGTTCGATTCCCTTCGCTACGACAAGGATGGCAAGGAACGGCCGGACTTCGTGCTGAACCAGGAACCCTACCGCGCGGCGCAGATCATCATCGCGCACGAGAACTTCGGCTGCGGCAGCTCGCGCGAGCATGCCCCCTGGGCCCTGCTCGATTTCGGCATCCGCTGCATCATCGCACCGGACTTCGCCGACATCTTCTTCAACAACAGTTTCAAGAACGGCATCCTGCCAGTGCGGCTGCCGCGCGCGGTGTGCGACCAGCTCATCGAGGATGCCACGCTGGGCGGCAATGCCCGCATTACCGTCGATCTCGCGCGCCAGGTCGTGGTGCGGCCGAGCGGCGAGGAAATCCACTTCGACGTCGACCCGTTCCGCAAGCACCTGCTGCTGAACGGCCTGGACGATATCGGCCAGACGCTGCAGCACGCCCCGTCGATCGACACATTCGAAGCCAAGCGGCGGCAGAGCCAGCCGTGGATACCCGCGACGACCGCGGCGTGAACTCTGACGCCCTGGATGGCGGCAGAGTCCCAGGACGGCAAAAAACTCACGGGATGGCGAAGCGAAGCGTATAGTCTGTCGTTGCGAGACCCATACGGCCGAAGCAAACTCCTGCCTGACGAACCGCAAACGGCTCAGTACGCAGGAGGTTGCTTCGTCGCTTTGCTCCTCGCAATGACACTGAAGCTTGCAATGACACTGACGCTCGCCATGACACTGAAACTCGCAATGACACTGGCGCTCGCAATGACACTGAAGTTCGCGATGACACTGAATTTCGCAATGACACTTACGTAGGAAACTCACCGATGCCGGCCAACAAGAAGCTCCTGATCCTTCCCGGCGATGGCGTCGGCCCGGAAGTGATGCGCGAGGTGCGCCGCCTGATCGATTGGATGGAACGCCGCCGTATCGCCGCGTTCGACGTGAGCGACGACGTGGTCGGAGGCGCCGCGATCGACGCCCGCGGTGCACCGATCGACGACGCCACCATGGAAAAGGCCAAGGAAGCCGACGCCGTCCTGTTCGGCTCGGTGGGCGGCCCGAAATGGGACAGCGTCGGCTTCGACCTGCGCCCCGAGCTGGCGATCCTGCGGCTGCGCAAGGAACTCGATCTGTTCGCCAACCTGCGCCCCGCGGTGGTGCTGGACCCGCTGGTCGATGCTTCCACGCTGAAGCCCGACGTGGTGCGCGGCCTCGACCTGATGATCGTGCGCGAAAGCACTGGTGGCATCTATTTCGGCGAGCCCCGCGGCGTGGAGACTCTGTCCTCCGGCGAGAAACGCGGCTTCGACACGGAAAGCTACACCACCGGTGAAATCGAACGCGTCGCCCGCGTCGCGTTCGAGCTGGCGCGTACGCGGCAAAACCGCGTCACCAGCGTGGAAAAGGCCAACGTCATGCAGTCCGGCCTGTTCTGGCGCCAGACCGTCACCGCGCTGCAGCAGCGCGAGTTCCCCGACGTGACGCTGTCCCACATGTACGCAGACAACTGCGCCATGCAGCTGGTGCGGGCGCCGAAGCAGTTCGACGTGATTGTCACATCCAACATCTTTGGCGATCTGTTGTCCGACCTGGCCTCGATGCTGACCGGCAGCCTGGGCATGCTGCCATCGGCGACGCTCGGCGCCGTGCAGCCGAGCGGCAAGCGGTACGCGCTGTATGAGCCGATTCACGGCAGCGCACCCGATATCGCCGGCAAGGGTATCGCCAATCCGCTGGCCCAGATTCTCAGCTTCGCGATGCTGCTGCGCTATTCGTTCGGCATGCACGACGAAGCGGCGGTGATCGAGCGTGCGTGCACCAACGTGCTGAGCAGTGGACTGCGCACGGCGGACATCATGGCGAAGGGGACCGCGAAGGTCGGCACCAGCGTCATGGGCGAGGCGATCCTGCGCGAGATGGACAAGCTTTACGCGGCAGGGTGAGGCGGTCGCAGCTGCTGGCGGCCGTCGGATCGCTGGCTGTCGGATCGCTGCAGGTCGGCGTTACCTGACGCACCACGACGGCTGATGTACCGTGGCGGCCGATGCGGGTGACGGTCGATGCAGGTGTCGACCGATACACGGTGGCGGCCCATGCAGGTGACGGCCCATGCAGGTGACGGCCGATACACGGTGGCGGCCGATGCACGCCTATCACAATGCGCGCGGGTCAACTTGCGCTTTGTTCTTGATATGTTCTTCACTGTGCCGCTAAAATACACGGCATGACCGACGCACCCTCTCTCCGCCCGGCCTCTCCGGACGAAATCGCCGAGACCCTGGCTTTTGCGCTCCGCTATGAAGGCCGGAAGCGGGTACGCAACGCCGACGACATGATGGCGTGGATCGCCGCACAGCGCCTTGTGCGGCACCTGGAGCAATCAGGGTTTGTGGTGATGAAGAAGCCGCCAGCCCCGGCACCGACGGCTCCATATCCGCCGCTGGCAGGGCCGCAATGAATTCGCCGTCGGCCTGCCGCCAGGGCATCCATTCCCCAGGGCATCCATTCCCCAGGGCATCCATTCCCCAGGGCATCCACTCCCCAGGGCATCCACTCCCCAGGGCATCCACTCCGACGTGGGTGTTCGCACGGGGGGTGTCTCCAGCCGGATGGGTCTGAAGACCCGTGACCACGCACGGCCGCAGCAGCCTCTTGCCGGCTGCCGTACAACCCGCCAACTTTTGCCCATGGATGAGCCCGCCAACGTGAGTACTCTGCGCGACGACACGCTATGGGCGGTCGTCGCATCCTTCGGCCGCACCACCCGCGTCGCCGAGATCTTCTCCAACCGGCTCGCCGCGCTCGCCGACCAGGCGTGGCGGGAACAACAGGTGCGGGCCTATGCGGCATTCCTGCGCAGTTCACGCCAGCCTCCGCCGCGCTACACCGTGCGGCCGATCCGCCGCGCCGATCTGCCGCGCTCCTGGCGGCCGCTCCCCGCGCTAGGATTCCTGCACGGCCAGTTCATCTGATCCACGCGCTTTGGCGGCCGCGGCAGCACGCCCTCTTGACACCGTAATACTCACCTCTAGCATATCCCTCTGAAATGCTCATATAGAGCATATCCAACCGGAGGGACCCGCCCATGTCCGCCACAGCCCTGCTCGAACGCACCGCCCCGCTCTACCAGCGCGTCAGCCGCGTCATCCCGCCCATGGAGTGGCCCGTCTTCGCCGACGACGTGGCGGCCATCCTCGACCTGAAGCGCCGCCGCAACGCGGTGATCCTGGCGCATAACTACATGACACCGGAGATCTTCCACTGCGTCGCCGACATCACCGGCGACAGCCTGGCCCTGGCGCGCGAGGCCATGAAGGTGGATGCCGACGTGATCGTGCTCGCCGGCGTGCACTTCATGGCGGAGACCGCGAAACTGATGAACCCCGCCAAGACCGTGCTGATCCCCGATACGCGCGCCGGGTGCTCACTGGCATCGTCCATCACCGCGGCCGACGTGCGGCTGATGCGGCAGAAGCATCCGGGCGTGCCGGTGGTGACGTACGTGAACTCGTCGGCCGACGTGAAGGCGGAGTCCGACATCTGCTGCACTTCGGCGAACGCCCGGAAGATCGTGGAATCGCTCGGCAGCGACAGCGTGATCATGCTGCCTGACGAATACCTGGCGCAGAATGTCGCGGCGCAGACGCGGGTGAAGATCATCGCCTGGGCCGGGCACTGCGAGGTGCACGAACGCTTCACCGGCGCTCAGGTGCGCGCACTGCGCCGCGACTATCCGGGCGTGACGATCCTGGCGCACCCCGAATGCCCGCCCGAAGTGGTCGCCGAGGCCGACTACACCGGCTCCACCGCCGACATGTCCGGCTTTGTCGGCCGCGAACATCCGGCGCGCGTGGTGCTGCTGACCGAATGCTCCATGGCCGACAATGTGTCCGTGCACCATCCGCAGGTGGATTTTGTCCGCCCGTGCAATCTGTGCCCGCACATGAAGCGCATCACGTTGGGCAACATCCGCGCGGCGCTGGAGGAGATGCGGCACGAAGTGACCATCGACCCCGCGGTTGCCGTGCGGGCCCGGCAAGCGGTGGAGCGGATGCTGGCAGTTTAGCAGGGCAGCGTTAACAGGTGATGACGGACCCCGGCGGCCGGCCGGAAGTCCGTCGTTGAGCGATCGCTCGCCCGCGCCAAGTTCGCGCAGCACACCGTCCAGGCGCGGCACATACCCATCGGCCTCCTATAGTGTCGCAGTCCTGTGGGATGCGTTGCCGTTTGATGCCTGGCACCAGAGCGCCTCACTCGTGATAGCGACTACCTCCACATGTCATTGCGAGGACCGCTTCGCTCCTGGCAGGAAACAGCAACTGCCCTCCCCTTGGGGAAGGGGTGCATGCACGCAATGGCCACGGTGGTACGCACCCCTCCCCCGACACAAGGGGAGGGGGTGTCCTTTCCCCCTCCGACCACCGTTTCATTCACGGCGGGTTGGCCGCCAGCCCGGTGGTCAACGCGCAATGACATGGGGCGTAGGTCAACCGTTCGGGCGGTTGGTATGAGATCTTCTGGCGGGGCGTCGTCAACGAGACGCGCAAGCAAGTTGAGACCGCTGTTCGGCTCCGCCGTTTCCTGCCGGCGCCGCGAAGTGCGCGCCGGCAACGAACCAAGGCGCCTGCTCGGGGCGCCGCCGTTACCTCCGACATAATCGACCGCCGCCTCCCGCATCTCGATGCTGCGTCCGCCGGTACGGTCAATGACGACCGGACGGCGGAGACCTTCGACATGAGCGATATCAACGTCCGAACTTTGGCCATGCCGTCGTCGGTGCCTGCCGTGCATCGCTGGTTGGCCTTGCCGGTGATCCTCGCCGGCACATTCATGGTCACGCTCGATTTCTTCATCGTCAACGTGGCAATCCCGTCGATCCAGCGCGACCTGCACGCCGGGACCGCGGCCATCGAATGGATCGTCGCCGGCTACGGTCTTTCTTACGCGGCGCTGCTGATCATCGGCGGCAGGCTGGGCGACCTGCACGGACGCCGCCGTATCTTCCGCTGTGGCGTTGCGGTCTTCACCCTGGCTTCGTTCGCATGCGGCGTTGCACCTGATGCCGGATGGCTCGTGCTGGCACGCATCACACAAGGCGTCGGCGCCGCATTGCTGTCGCCGCAGGTGCTGGCGATCCTCGGCACGATCTATACCGGTGCCGAGCGCGCCCGCGCCTTCGCCGCCTATGGCGTGGTGCTCGGCATCGCCTCGGCGTGCGGCCAGTTGATCGGCGGCCTGCTGATCGAGATCAATGCCTTCGGGTTAGGCTGGCGCGCATGCTTCCTTGTCAACCTGCCGATCGGGGCCGGTGCTTTGCTGCTGGCCCAGGTCACGGTGCCGGAATCGCGCGGGGCCACCAGCGCCCGACTGGATCTCGGCGGCGCGGTCCTGGTGACGCTTGGTATCGGCGGCCTGCTGCTGCCGCTGATCGAGGGACGCGCGCATGGCTGGCCGCTATGGACCTGGCTGAGTTTCGTCGCCGCGGCAGCGGTGGCCATGATGCTGGTGGTGCACCAACGCAGGCGTGCCGCGCGCGCTCTGGCCCCCCTTATCGATCCCGTACTGCTCTTGGCGCGCGGCTTCCGCACCGGCCTGCTGTCAGCACTGGTCTTGTTTGCCGGCGTCGCGTCGTCGTTCTTCGTGCTGGCACTCTATCTGCAACAGGGCCGCGGCCTGGCGCCACTGCCGTCCGGGCTCGTATTCACCGCGATGGCGCTGGCGTTCACTGTTACGTCGCTGCTGGCCGGACGGATCGGTCGCTCCATGGGCCGCGCGCCGCTGGCGCCGGGCGCACTGGGCATGGCGCTGGGGCTCGGCGGACTGGTGCTGACGGTGCGATGGATCGGCGTCGTCGGCGGGTCGGTGGCATGGCTGCTCCCGGCACTGGCGGTGGATGGGGCCGGAATGGGGCTGGTGATGGCTCCGCTGGCGGCGACCGTCCTCGCGGGCATGCCGTCGCATCATGCCGGTGCGGCGGCCGGCCTGCTGGTGACCGTGCAGCAGTTCGCCAACGCACTCGGCGTTGCCCTGGTGGGGTTGGTGTTCTTCGGCCTGTTGCGGCACGGTGGCTACGACGAGGCCTTCACCGCTAGCCTGGCTTGCCTTGCCGTCCTGGCACTGGTGCTCGCGGCGCTGGTCTGGCGGCTGCAGCACACCGCATCACGCGCTGGGTGAGGCACTGGGTGACGCACTGGTCCGGCGGGTCACTGCTGCCGCTCATAGCCCACGATACCGTCGCGCACGACGAGGTCGGCAAAGGAACCTTCGCCCGGGCACGTTCGCGCAGCACGCCTTCCCGGCACAACACGATATTCACCGGCCCCGTATAGCCTCGCCGCGCCTCCTGGATCCGTTGCCGCTTTAGAACCTCCGGTGGCGCGTCGTCGTCAAGCACCACCAGGAGGTCGAGATCGCTGTCCGGCGCAGCCGTTCCTCACGCCGCGCTGCCGACCAATACGATGCGGCGCGGCGCGAAGGTCCGCAGGATGCCTTCCAGCAGGGATGCGGGAAGTGTCGGGGTCACGTGGCGTCGCCTCAATGTCCCGGATTGGCCTTCGCGTATGCTGCCTTCTGCTCTCCGCTCGCTTCCTTCTGGTATTTCGCCTGCCATTCCTTATAGGGCATGCCATAGACGATCTCGCGCGCAGCCGGGTCAGCCAGGCCGATTCCCTTCCCTTCCGCCGCTTCGCGATACCAGCGGCTGAGGCAGTTGCGGCAGAACCCGGCCAGGTTCATCAGGTCGATGTTCTGCACGTCGGTGCGCTCGCGCAGATGCTCCACCAGCCGGCGGAACGCCGCGGCTTCCAGTTCGGTGCGGGTCTGCTCGTCGAGTTGCGGGTCCGTCATGGCAACCTCCCTCTCTGCTGCTGGCTGCCAACATGGCGCGCCCGGGGCCAAACCGCCATACTGCCGCCCGCACGGGCTGACCCCGGAGGAACCCGATGGCCTGGGATGATGCACGGGCGCGCCATGCCCTCCGAACCATGTTCGATGTGGCGATCGCCGCCGCGGATCCGCGCTCGGTGCTGTCCGCACATTTACCAGACAAACCAGGCGGCCGCTGCATCGTCGTCGGCGCAGGGAAGTCCGCCGCGCTGATGGCCGCCGCACTGGAGGACGCCTGGCCGGACGTTCCCCTGGAAGGCACCGTCGTCACCCGCTACGGCCACGCCGTGCCCACACGCCGCATCGAGGTGATCGAATCCTCTCACCCCGTCCCTGACGCCAACAGCGAACGCGGCGCCCGCCGCCTGCTGGAGCAGGTCCGAGGCCTTCGCGCGGACGACCTGGTGGTGGCGCTGATCTCGGGTGGGGCGTCCGCCTTGTGCGCCGCCCCTGCGCAAGGGCTGACGCTGGCCGACAAGCAGGCGGTGAACCGTGCCTTGCTCGCCTGCGGGGCCAATATCAGCGAGATGAACTGCGTACGGAAGCACCTCTCCGCCATCAAGGGCGGTCGCCTTGCCGCTGCCGCGGCCCCCGCGCGGGTGCTGACGCTGGCGATCAGCGACGTGCCCGGCGACGACCCGGCGGTGATCGGCTCCGGCCCCACGGTCCCTGATCCCACCACCTTCGCCGAGGCCCGCACCATCCTGACGCGCTATCAGATCGAGCCGTCCCCCGCGGTAGCCGCGCGCCTGGCCCAGGTGGATGACGAAACTCCAAAGCCCGGCAGCCTGCCGGGGGCCGAATTCCGCCTGATCGCCGCGCCGATGCTCGCGCTGCGCCACGCGGCCCGCACCGCGCGCGACCTTGGCCTGGCCCCTGTCATCCTGGGCGACGCGTTGGAAGGCGAAGCGCGCGAGATGGGCCTCGTCATGGCCGGCATCGCCCGCAGTGTCCGCGCCCATGGCGAACCCGCCGCCGCCCCGGCCGTTCTGCTGTCGGGCGGCGAGACCACCGTCACCATCGGGCGCGGCCCCGCCGGCCATGGCGGCCGCAACACGGAGTTCTTGCTCGGGTTCGCGGTGGCGCTTGCGGGCGCGCCCGGCATCTGGGCAGTCGCCGGAGATACCGACGGCATCGACGGCATGGACGACGTCGCCGGCGCCTTGCTCGCGCCGGACACGCTGGCGCGCGTGCGGGCCAAGGGCCTCGACCCCCGCGCCATGCTGAACGGACACGACAGCCACAGCCTGTTCGACGCGGCCGGCGACCTGATCCGCACCGGCCCGACCCTGACCAACGTCAACGATTTCCGCGCGATCCTGATCGCCTGAGGGGGGAGAGAGGAAGCAAAAGAAACGAACTCCCCTCCCCTTGTGGAAGAGGTTGGGGAAGGGGTGCGCACCGCTGAAAGCCCAGGGCGGGCGCACCCCTCATCCCTCCCCCGACCCCCTCCCACAAGGGGCCCACAAGGGGTGGGGAGTATTCTGCGTCCCGTCGCCTGGAGGACTTCGCCTGATGGCCATCCGACCCAAGCTGCGCCGCCGCCGGCGCACCAAGATCATTGCCACACTCGGCCCCGCCAGCTCCTCGGCCGAAGTGCTGACCCGGCTGTTCCAGGCCGGGGCCGACGTGTTCCGGCTGAACTTCTCGCACGGCACGCACGACGACCACGCCGCCCGCTTCGCCATGATCCGCGAGCTCGAGGAAAAATTCGACCGCCCGATCGGCATCCTGGCCGACGTGCAGGGCCCCAAGCTGCGCGTCGGCACATTCGGCGGCGGGCGCGTCTTCCTGCAGACCGGCCAGCCTTTCCGCCTGGACCTGAACGCCACCCCCGGCGACGCCGGCCGCGTCAACCTGCCGCACCCCGAGATCATCGAGGCCGCCGCCATCGGCTCCACGCTGTTGCTCGACGACGGCAAGCTGCGGCTGCGCGTCGCGCGCAAGCGGGCGGACGCGCTGGAAACCGAGGTGGTGGTCGGCGGCCCGCTGTCCGACCGCAAGGGCGTTAACGTGCCCGACGTGGTGCTGCCGATCCCGGCGCTGACCGAGAAGGATCGCGTGGACCTGGAATTCGCCGTGCAGCATGGCGCCAACTACATCGGCCTGTCCTTCGTGCAGCGGCCGGAGGACGTGGCGGAGGCCAAGGAACTCATCGGCGGCCGGGCCTGGATCATGGTGAAGCTGGAGAAGCCGCAGGCGCTGGAGAACCTGGACGGCATCATGGCGCTGACCGACGCGGTGATGGTGGCGCGCGGCGACCTGGGCGTGGAGCTGCCGCCGGAGGAAGTGCCTCTGGCGCAGAAGCGCATCGTGCGGCTGTCGCGGCAGATGGGCAAGCCGGTGGTGGTAGCGACGCAGATGCTGGAGAGCATGATCACCGCCCCCGCCCCGACCCGTGCCGAGGCGTCCGACGTCGCCACCGCCGTGTTCGATGGCGCCGACGCGGTGATGCTGTCGGCGGAGACGGCGGCGGGGCAGTACCCGTACGAGGCGGTGAACATGATGGACCGCATCGTGGCTCGGGTGGAGCAAGATGAGCTGTGGCGGGCGATGATCGAGGCGTCTCGGCCGGCACCGGAACGGTCGGCGGCCGATGCGATCGCGGCGGCGGCTCGGCAGATCGGACATACGATCGGCGCGAAAGCGATCGTGGCGTTCACCGCGTCGGGTGCCACCGCGCTGCGGGTGGCGCGGGAGCGGCCGAATGTGCCGGTGATCGGGCTGACCCCGCACATCGATACGGCGCGGCGGATGGCGGCGGTGTGGGGCGTGCATGCAGTGGTGGTGCCGGACGTCCACTCGCTGGGCGAGGCGGTCACCCGCGCGGCGCATGTGGCGCGGACGGAGGGGTTCGCCGCGCATGGCGAGGAGATCGTGGTGACCGCGGGCGTGCCGTTTGGGCATTCGGGGACCACGAATGCACTGCGGGTGGCGGCGGTAAGGTGATGGAAACACGTTCCGTTGCTCGCTCCATACGATGGCAGAGGTGGAGCATGCCTTGGTCATGTATTGAACGTCCGGACGTGATGCCGCGCGCCAAGGGGTTTGGCTCGATTATGGTGTGGATGTCAGGGCGGAGTGATACTGCGATGGCTTGGGTCGGCGGATTTCTGGGGGGCACCCGCCGCAGCTAAAGACGCGGTTTGTCTTTGGCGCTCGCTATGAATTAACAAACCCACGTGCCCGCGCACGAATCTCGGTTGAGGAGGTGTCAAAGCGGAAGCGGTGGTGCGGGATTTCCGTGAAGAGATCGGCATAACGCCGCGGCACGGGGATGTCGCTCAGCATGCGCACGCGGCCCGCCGCGTCGATGCGCACGGCCACCAGGAAGCTGGCCCCGGAATTAGCGATTTCTTCGAGCGCGACGTGCATTCGATCCTCGTCACCGCCATAATACTTCGGCGCAAACAGTCGCTCCGCCGTATCCGCGCCAATCACGAACGTGGTCCCTGGAAACAAGCGCGACTTGTCGAGGAAGGTGGGCGCTCGCGTAAGTTCGACCGGCGACTTCCAGGCGAATTGCGCGATCCGGTGTCGCACCGTCTCGCCCGCCAGCGGTGGCTTGTCGACGTTGGTGACAGAGATTTCGAATGCCACGGGCTGCTGCATGAGCTCTTCGGCGACCCGCGCCAGCGATACATGTCCCTCGTGCAGCGGGTTGAAGGAACCTGGCAACAGCACGACGGGCCGCGGCGCCGACAGCAGAATCTGGCCATCAGGCTGGACAGTGATGCGATCGAGCTCACCCGCCAGGAGCCGGTCGATCGCATCCACAGTCGCGACGACTGTCTCCGCGAAATGTTCGTCCGCGTCGAGCAGAGTGCGTGGCGACGGTGCGGCGATCCCGCAGCCGTGGGCCAGCCATAGGACGATAGCGCGCGACACAAGATCTTCTTCAGCGGCGCGATCACGCCGGCCCTTGGCCAACACGCCCGTGCAGTGCGTGATGCCGGCGGCGTTGGCGAATGCGATGTGAAATCGATGCTCGCCCTTGCGCGGGCGATCGCTCACCAGGGCCGCCGTCGCGCCGAGCCCCACCAGATCGCTGCCCGCCGGCGCCAGCCTGGCCGCGCGTGCCCGTGCGCTGCGTGCCATCGCGATCGCGGTGTCGGAGTTGCTCGCCTGTGCCGGGGTGAAGCCGAGAAACTCCGCAAGTGCGTGCTCGTCGTAGGGAACCTGCGCCTCGATCAGCAGCCGGGAGCCGCCGGGAACACGAAGCAACTCGCCGATCGCCCCACTGCCGCCCCCGGTGATCGCGAGTGCGGCCTTGCGGCCCGACGCATGCAATGCGGAGATCATTTGTTGCCACGCGGCGTCCGACGGGCTCATGGCGGGTGTGGGGTCCGAAGTTGAGAAGTCGATCGCGGACGGTGCGAGACAGGCGGGACTGAGTCAACCCCGGATGTCCCAACGATCGACACCCAAAAAGGTGGACGCTGTGTCTGGACTAACGTTTCTATGATCGCGCCGGTATCGACCTTGGCCCCGTTGGTCGATGCCGCGTCCATTCCGCCATCCGCAACGCCGCCCGGCGCCATCTGGGCGCCCCTCCCCCGCCGTGTATACTCCCCGCAACCCAGGCGGAGACAGCAACATGCACCTGTTCCAGCAGCACGCGGTGAAGGATCTCGCCGCCATCTCCAGCATGATCCCGGTCATCGACTACGGCCCATATTTCGCCGGCGAACCGGGCGCCCTGCCACGCCTCGCCGAGAATCTCCGCTATGCGTGCGAGAACATCGGCTTCTTCTACGCCCTGAATCACGGCGTGCCGCAGGACATCATCGATCGCGGCTTCGCCGCCTCGCGCCGCTTCCACGCCCTGCCGCTGGATGAAAAGCTGAAGCTCAAACTCAACGAGAACAACATCGGCTACATGCCGATGAACGCCTCGGTGCAGGGCGCCTCCACCGTGCACAAGGCCACCAAGCCGAACCAGAACGAGAGCTTCTTCATCAGCCACGACCGCGGCCCCGACCATCCCGACGTGCGCGACGGCATCCCCCTCCGCGGCCGCAACCAATGGCCACCGGGCGTGCCGGGAGTGCGCGAGGACATGATGGCCTATTTTCACGCGCTGAATGCCATGTGCGATCGCATGCTGCCGCCCTTCGCGGTGGCGCTCGACATGCCGCAGGACTTCTTCGCGCCGTTCTTCGCCAACGAAGCGCACATCAACCTGCGCTTCCTGCACTACCCGCCGCAGCAGGATACCAGCGAGAACACCTTCGGCACCGCGCCCCACACCGACAACAGCTTCATGACCGCGCTGGCGCGCACCGACGTCCCGGGCCTGGCGATCCGCCTACCCTCCGGCGAGTGGCTGCCGCCGCCGGTCATTCCCGGTACGTTCCTGATCAATCTCGGCAACATGATGCGCCGCTGGTCGAACGACCGCTTCTTGTCCACGCCGCACGGCGTGATCAACGAGTCCGGCACCGACCGCTACTCGATCGCCTATTTCCACAGCCCCAACCCGGACAGCGTCATCGAATGCCTGCCAAGCTGCATCTCCGCCGACAACCCGCCGCGCTATGCGCCCGTGGTGTACCGCGATCTGGTGCTGGAGTTCTATCGCAAGAACTACTTCCACCAGCGCGGACATGAGTCGGAGGCGGCCACGCTGGCGGCGGCGGAATAGGCCGCGCCCTCAACGGCATGCGCGCCACCCTCTTGGTTGGCCAGGCTGACGCCCCGCTCGCCCCGGCACGGCCGGTGGTGCGGAACGGCGGCATCGACGCGTTGCGCGCCGCGGTCACGTTGCTCGTCGTCCTGCACCACACCGCGATCACCTACGGCGCGATCGGTGGCTGGTATTACAAGGAGATCCCGCCGTCGGTGTCGGCGAGCAGTGTACTGCTCACTCTGTTCTGCGCGATCAATCAGGCCTGGTTCATGGGCCTGTTCTTCCTGCTGGCCGGATATTACACGCCGCCAGCGTTCGTCCGTCATGGCGCGGGCGGCTTCGTCCGCGGACGGCTCGTCCGCTTGGGCCTTCCGATTATCGTCTACGGGCTGCTGCTGCATCCGCTCACCGTCGCGCTGGCCGCTACCGCGCGAGGCAGGCCGTTCCTGCGCGTGTTCGCATATATTTGGCAACATGGTCTGTTCGAACCGGGCCCCTTGTGGTTCACCGAGGCACTGCTGCTGTTCAGCGCGGTGTGGCTCGGCTGGCGCCTGATCGCGGGGGCACCGAGGGCAGCCCGCCGCGCATTTCCGTCCGACGCGGTCCTGCTTGTCGCGGCGCTGGCGACCGGTGCCGCGGCGTTCTTTCTCCGCCTTCTCTGGCCGGTCGGCGTCAACGTCGGCTTCCTCCAACTGGGCTATTTCGCGTCCTATGTCGTACTGTTCTTTGCGGGCTGCCGCGCGGCCGAGTACGGTTGGCTGGAACGAATCCCAACCCGCCAGATGCGCCGCTGGCGCCGCATCGCGTGGATTGCCCTGCCGCTGCTTCCGCTGATCGGCGTGGTGGCCTGGCATGTTCCCGCGCTCGCCGGCCGTGCCGAGGGCGGATGGAATGTTCAGGCCCTCACCTATGCGTTATGGGAGCCGTTCGTCGCGTGGGGTTTCATCCTCGCGCTGCTGGCGTATTTCCAGGTTCGATTTGCTGACCTGGGCAGCGTAGGGCGACGCCTCACACGGCGGGCATACCTGATCTACATCATCCATCCGCCGATTCTTGTCGCGGCCGCACTGGTGTGGCGCGCGGTTGCCGTGCCAGCGCTGCTCAAATTCGCTGTCACGGGCTGCCTGGCCTGCGCGTTGTGCTATCTTGCGGCGGGGATGCTGCTGCGCATCCCCGGCGTCGCGCGGGTCGTATGAAGGTACAGCTCGTCCGCGAAATCACGGGAAGTCGCGACGCGGAGCGACACGAATGAGGGCACGACGTATCGACGCCGCCACGTTAGCGGTCGCCTGTCACCGCCAGTCTCACCGGCCTCTCTCACACAGTGGGCAGAAGAACAGACACAGCGGGCAGAACAGACACGGCGGGCAGAAAAATACAGAATGCGCAATTTGGAACGATCGGAACGATACCATGAAAGCCTATGAAGCGATTGCCCAATCCCTCATCGCCGAGGGCGTCACCGACTTCTTCGGCCTGATGGGCGACGGCAACATGTGGCTGTGGTGCGCGCTGTGCCGCAACCCCGCGGTCAAGCCATACAGTGCGCGCCACGAATCCATGGCCGTCTCGATGGCCGATGGCTACACCCGCACCACTGGCAAGGTCGGCGTCGCGATGGTGACCTGCGGGCCGGGCCTGACGCAGTGCGGCACCTCGCTGATCGCCGCCTATCGCGGCAAGACGCCGCTGCTGCTGATCGCCGGGGAGATCCAGCCCGGTTCCAAGAACAACACGCAGTCGATGGACCAGCGGCGATTCGCCGAGGCCAGCAGTACGCGGTTCTTCACCGTCACCAGTCTCGACAACATGGCGGAGGAAATCGCCGAGGCGTTCTATGCGGTCCGCACTGGCCGCGGTCCCGTCATGCTCAACCTGCCGATGCACCTGCAGGAAAGCGAGCTCGACTGGGACTACGACTATCGTCCCTCCACGCAGTTCCTTCCGCCGCGCATGGAAACGCCGAGCCCCGACCAGCTCGCGCCGGTGATCGAGAAGCTGATTGCGGCGGAACATCCGGTGATCGTCGCCGGCCGCGGCGCCCGTGCCGCCAAGGCCAAGGACGAAATCGTCAAACTCGCCGACCGCGCCGGTGCGTTGCTCGCCACGTCGCTGCAAGGCAAAGGCTTCTTCGCCGGCCACCCGTGGGACGTCGGCATCGCCGGCGCCTTCGCCTCTGCGCCCACCGAGCAAGTGTTGGCCGAGGCCGATTTCGTGCTCGGCGTGGGTGCGGAGCTTGGGTACTACACCACCGAAGGCGGCCTGTTGTTCCCGTCGGCCGAAGTCGCCCGCATCGACATCAAGCCGATGCCGGAGGAGATCGGCGTGATCCCGGGCCTCTACGTTCAGGGCGACGGCCGCAAAACCGTGGCGGCGATCAACGAGGCGCTGGAAGCGCGCCAGGTGCGCAAGGAGGGGTTCCGCACCGCGGCGACCAGGGCGGCACTCGATGCGCCGCCGCACCGTTTCGAACCGCCCGCGGATGGCCTCGATCCCCGCGCGCTGGCCGGCAATCTCGGCGCGGCACTGCCCAAGGGAGCGTTGTTCACCGTCGGCGCCGGGCATTTCTTCTCCTGGATCGGGATGTACACGCCGCTGCGGGACGGCGTCGAAATTCAATACTCGTACGGCTTCGGCGCGGTAGGCCAGGGGATCGGCGTCGCCATTGGCACCGGCGCCGGCAATCCCGGCCGTCCGCACATCGCGGTGGAGGGCGACGGCAGCCTGATGTTCAACCTCCAGGAATTGGAAACCGTCGTCCGCCACAAGATGCAGATGGTGTTGCTGGTTTGGAACGACACCGGCTACGGCGCCGAGGTGCACAAGCTGATCGCCAAAGGCTTCGACGCCAGGCTGGCGCAATGGGATTCGCCGGACTTCGTCGCGTTGGCAAAGGCATTCGGTGGCGACGGCGTGCTGCTGAAGGACGCGTCCGAACTCGGCCCCGCGATCGCCGAGGGACTGCGCAAGGGCGGCCTCTATCTGATCGACGCGCGCGTCTCGCCCACCATGGCGACCGATCCGTATGCCAAGGTGCATTACGGCCAGGAGAGCCACGCGCCGTTGCTGCGAGCTCTGGCGTAGCCCATGCATTTCGAAGGCGAATTCCGTGTGCCCGGCGGCGTGGACGACGTCATGCGGCGCTTCGCCGATGTGCCGCGCATGGCGCGCTGCATGCCGGGCGCAGTGCTGGAGCCGCGGGCGGAGGATGGCTCGTGGCCCGGGGCGATGGTGGTGGCGTTCGGTCCAAAGAAGATCAACTTCAAGGGCCGCGTCACCTGTGAGTTCGATTGTGCCGCACACACCGGCACGCTGCACGGCCGCGGCACCGCCGACATGCGGGCGGCACGTATCGGTGTGAAGGTGGCCTTCGCCTTGCGCGACGATGCGGCGGCCGAATCTGCCACGATCGTGCGGATCACCTCGGATGCGGAGCTGGGTGGCGTGCTGGCGGATTTCGCCCGCACCGGCGGCGCCGCCTTGGCCGACGTGATCATGCAGGACTTCGCTCGCCGCGCAGCCGAGGAATTCGCCAAGGACGCACCCGCGACGGGCGCGAGCGCTGACGTTACGTCCGCGAACGCGCACGTTGCGCCTGCAACGGAGCCGCCAGCGCCGGCGGCGCTTTCCGCACATGGTGTGTTGTGGAAGGTGATAATACAGAAGCTGCGCCGTCTGGCCCAGCGGCTCGGCCTGCGAGCGCGGCAATCGTCGTAGCACGGCAAGCGTCGTAGGGCGGCAAGCGTCGCAGGGCGGATAAGCGAAGCGCAATCCGCCGCGCTCGGCCACGGCGGAATCACGGGTGCCGAACCCGAGGTGTGTGTGCTGGCAGCCGTGCTGGACACGGTCGATGTCGGCCATCGGGTGGTGGTGGCGTCCGATGCGCTGTGCAGCGTATCCGACCGCGCGCACGCTTCCCTGCTGACGCTGTATCGCGAGCGCTTCGGCCAGCAGATCGAGGTGTCGCCAGCCGATACCATCCTGGCGGACTGGCGCTGACCACCCGCTGCTGACGGCCGCGGTGTTGAACGGCCCCGGGTCTGCACGGTTGCTGTGCCAATGACAGCGGTGCCCCCACAAACCCGGTTACGAACGCAGTTGCGGCGGCGGCCGTCGCGTCGCAGTCTTCCCGTGTGGCACGGCCATCATCGGAGGAAAGCGCCATGACCCGCGAGGATCTGCGTCGCCAGGGCGAAGCCATGCGTGACCAACTGCAAGGCGCCTCACCCGACCTGCCCGGCGGCTTCGGCACCTTGCTCACCGAGGCGGTGTTCGGCGGCATCTGGTCCCGCCCAGGCCTCGCGCTGTCCGATCGCATCGTCTGCGCGCTCACCGCAGTGGCGGTGTTCCCGCGGTTGCAGGCGGTGCAGCGGCTGGTCGGCGCCGCGCTCGACCATGGCATCGCGCCTGCAACGATCCGCGAGGTGCTGGTGCAGGCTGGCCTGTATGCCGGCTTCACCGCGACCGAAGAGACATTGCCGGTCGCTGCCCGGGTTTTCGCGGCACGCGGCGTGGCCCTTCCGCCCGACCCGCCGGCCGATGTTTCGCTGGAAGAACTGACCGCGCGCGGCCGCACCCTGATGCACGAACTCCACGGCGAACGTGCGCAGTCCGGCTATGCGGCGCCCGACAATCCGACGACGGGCGCGCTGTATCCGCTGGCGATCCAGTACGGCTATGGCGAGATCTGGTTCCGGCCAGGTCTCGACCGGCGCGCCCGTGCACTGGTCGCGGTGGCGGCGTTCACCGCCCTGCGCCTGCCGGAGCAAGTAGCGAAGTTCGGCCAATCGGCTTTGAGCACGGGGCTCACGCGGACTGAAGTGATTGAGGCCGTGATCCAGACTGCTCCGCATAGCGGTTTCCCTCCCGCGCTGAACGCGCTGGCCGCATTGGGGCAGGCGCTGCGCTAACGCCCCGCTGTCGTCACGACCGAAGCGAAGCAGTCGCCCGCAAAAGATCGCACGTCATGCGACGGGGATTGCTTCGCTCCGCTCGCAATGACACACGGGCGGCGAATCTGACGATCGACAACGGGAGGCCGCAACATGGACCGCATCGACCTGCGTTCGGACACGGTGACGCTGCCGTCGGAGGCGATGCGCGCGGCGATGGCACGCGCGCCGGTCGGTGACGACCAGTATGGCGAGGACCCCTCGGTCAACGCCTTGCAGGACCGCATCGCCGGCTTGCTCGGCAAGGAAGCCGCCCTCTTCTTGCCCAGCGGCACGATGGCGAACCAGATCGGCCTGAAGCTGCTGACCCGCCCGGGCGACGACGTCATCGTCGGCGAGGAAGCGCACATCGTGTGGCACGAATCCGGTGCCGGCGCCGCCAATTCCGGTGTGCAGTTCACCACCGTCGGCAGCGGCGGTCTGTTCTCTGCCGCCGACCTGCGTGCCGCCTGCAAGCCGGCCGGTCACATCGTGTTTCCCCCGACCACGCTGGTGGCGATCGAGAACACGCATAACCGCGGTGGCGGTGTGGTGTGGCCGCAGGACGAAGTGGACGCGATCTGCCGCGCGGCACGCGATTTCGGCCTGTCGAGCTATCTCGACGGCGCCCGTCTGTTCAATGCCGCCGCGGCGAGCGGCCGTTCCCTGGCGGACCTCGCGGCGCCGTTCGACGTGGTGTCGGTGGCGCTGTCCAAGGGTCTCGGCTGTCCGGTCGGCAGCGTGATCGCCGGCCGCAAGGCGGACATGACGCGCGCGGTGCGGGCGCGGCGGATGTTCGGCGGGGCGATGCGGCAGTCGGGCATCCTCGCCGCCGCGGGCTTGTATGCGCTGGACCACAACATGACGCGGCTGGCGGAGGACCACGCCAATGCGCGCTTGCTCGCCGAGCGTGTGGCCGGCACGCGCGCGGAGATCGCACTGGCGACGGTGCAGAGCAATATCGTGATCTTCCGCGTGCCGGAGCCGCTGCCGGATGCCGCCGCCGTGGTGCGGGCGGCGCAAGAGCAGGGGGTGCTGGTCTCCGCGTTCGCTGTGCGGACGGTGCGAGCAGTGACACATTTGAATGTCGATACGGCACACTGCCGGCGGGCCGGCGAGGTTCTGGCGCGGATTGTCGGGCGTTGAGGGGTTGGGTTGGGTCTCGCGCGGTGGGGTCGCCGATATCCGTGGTCGGACGTTACCCCATGAGCGTCCGCAAAAGCGGGCATGCAATACAAACTCCCGCTCCCCTTGGGGGAGGGGGGTTGGGGGAGGGGTCGAACCGCGAGAACATTTTCGTTTCGACGCCTCCCACAAGTGTAGACGCCGCCCGGCTTCCAGGAATTTGTGATGAAACGCGGATGCAGCGGCAGCGCCTGTGTCCAGCGGATCAGCAGCTCGGCATCCGGCATCGGGCCGGAGAAGCCGCCGATGTCATGACCGATGTTGAAGATGCCTGACAGGCTCATCTGCAGCCCGAGCCCGCAGGTTCCATTTCAGGCTGGCCCAGCTTGTGGAGTTGTCGCCGCTCCAGGTCTGCGCGTAGCGCTGGATCCCCGGGCAACCCGCGCGCGTGACGCTGAACTGCCGCTCGGCCGGTGCGTACGCGCGCTGGCGCTCCAACGACGCGCGCGTCATCAGGAAACGGTAAATAACCGCTTGCTCAGACTCAGCCGTAACCCGGGGGCGGCGGTGACCGCGGTGGAGATGCGTCCAACAGATCGAAGCCATCACGCAATGCGTCGTCCTCTTCGACGATGAATGTCGCCTCGCCGCTATAGAACGCGCTGCCGGACACCCGCACACGGAACGCCCGCAGCGACCCCAGCATCTGCTCCGCAACGACCTCGCCCACGAACGACACCCCTGTTGGACCGGCGAACCATCGGGGCTCCCCCAGCCGCACCAGGCCGCGCGCCGCATCCACCGCCAGGCGCGCCGTCACCCCGCTGCCGGTGGGACTGCGGTCGATCTGGCCCTCGCCAAAGACGCACAAGTTGCGACTGATCGCATCCGGCGTTGCGCCCGCGGGTGTATCGTCTGTCAGAATGGTGCCGTAGAGAAACCCCAATTCAGGTTCCGCCGGATGCCGCAGGGGATTTGCCGTGCGGATCGCATCGGTCACCGCCCGCGCCGGCGCACGTTGGCGGTCCAGCGGATCGCGCGCCAAGTCAACGCCCAGTCGCGCCGCCGGCAGTATCGCGTAGAACGCACCGCCATAGCCGATATCGCAGACCACGCGGCCGAACCCGGGCACTTCCACCGCCAGATCCAACGCCGCGGCAAAGCCCGGCACGCTGTCGAATGCCACCAACGCGCCGTTGTCGCGCACATGCACATCGACCGGCCCGCACGGGCATTCCAGCACGAAATCCGCGCACCCATCACGCAGCGCCACGCGTCCGCTGTCCACCGCCCAACGTCCGAGCGCGACCGTGGCATGTCCGCACATGGTGCTAAAGCCGGAATGGTGCATGAACAACACCCCGAACGCGGACCCTGGCACGCAAGCAGCGACCGGCAGCGCGCCATACATGTCCGCATGGCCGCGCGGTTCCAGCAGCAGCCGGCGGCGATGCAGGTCCAGCCGCGCCATCGCATCCGCGCGCTTCGCCAGCACCGAGGCGCCCTGCGGTTCGGGGAAGCCGTCCAGCACGATGCGCACCGGCTCGCCCGCGGTGTGCATGTCGATCGTGCGGTAGGTGGCGATGCGGCGATCCATGCGTCACGCTCCCGCCAGCGCCTGCATGTCTTCCAGCGCGTCGGCGAATTCGCTCATGAACGATGCCACCACCGCGCGGCAGGAACGCACGTCCTCCACCAGCCCGACGCCCTGGCCGACATAGTAGTTGACCAGCGCGCGCGCCTTGTCGTTGCCGGCGGCGACCGATGCGTCGATCCGCCGCATCGCCGGGCCGGCCAGAAGGCTTTGCAGCGGCATCGGCAGCGGGCCAGGACTGTCCGGCGCGTCCCACGCCTCGGTCCAGGCCGAGCGCAACTGCCGCGCCGGCTTTCCGGTGCGGCAGCGCGACCGCACCGTATCGCGCGACCGCGCCGCCACCATCTTTTCGCGGAACGTTTCGGAGGTCTCCGCTTCCGTGGTGGCGAGCCAGACCGAGCCGGTCCACGCGCCGGCCGCTCCCATTGCCATGCCGGCCGCCATCTGCCGTCCGGTCATGATGCCGCCCGCCGCCAGCACCGGAATGCCGCTGCCCATGGTGCGCAGCGCGCCTACCACCTCGGGAACCAGCACCATGGTGGAGACTTCGCCGCAATGGCCGCCCGCCTCGGTGCCTTGCGCGACGATGATGTCGACACCGGCTTGCACCTGGCGCACTGCATGCTGCTTGGCGCCGACCAGCGCGGCGCACGGGATGCCGTGCGCGCGGGCACGGTGCAGCATCGTCTCCGGCGGCACGCCGAGGGCGTTGGCGATCAGGCGGATCGGATGGCCGAAGGCGATCTCCATCAGGCGTTCGCCGGTGTCGCGCTGGAACGGCACCGGCGCGTCGCTGCTGGTGCCGCCAATCGGCCGGGTGGGGTCGATGTCGAACCGGCGCAGCAGGTCGCTGACGAACTGCCGGTGTTGCTCCGGGATCTGCGCCGCGACGTCACGCGCGGTGGCGCCGGGCGCGGTGCGGATGGCGAGGTTCTCCGGGATCAGCAGGTCCACGCCATAGGGGCGCCCGTCGATGTGCGAATCGATCCAGCGGAGTTCGGTTTCCAACTCGTCCGGCGCGAAGCCGGCGGCACCGAATACGCCGAAGCCACCGGCCTTGCTGACGGCGACCACCACGTCGCGGCAGTGGCTGAACGCAAACAGGGGGAAGTCGATGTTGAGCCGGGTGCAGAGCGGGGTGTTCATTGTACTGTTCCAATGTCGGGTGAGACCGTCGCGAGAGGCAGTTTTGTTCGGCAGCAGGAAAGGGCGGCTCGAGAGCAGGATGAAGGATAACTGCGGGGCGATCGCATTTGAATCACCAGGTAGCCGAGCCTGCGACGGCTATCCGCTTAACGTGGTGGCCTTCGTGCCAAGGCAATCAAGCATCTAACACAGGGTCACAAGCCCCCCGTCGGACGGATTCGGGCACAGCAATTGGCTTGAGGACAACGCACCCCGCCCTTGTCGTCCTGCATCCCTCTCTTGTTACAGCGCCAACTCCCCCTGCCGATCCCCGCGCCGTCCGCCATCGGCAGTTGCGTCGACCTCGCCGTCGGCAAACCGCAGCTTCAACCGTGCGCCCGGCTTCACGGCGCTTGCGCTGGTCAGCGGATGCCCCGCCGGGTCGGAGACCAAGGCATAGCCGCGTTGCAGCACCGCCAGCGGAGACACCAACTCCAGCCGCGCACCCATCCCATCCAGCCGCGCCCGGGCCTCACGCAGTCCGGCACGCAGCGGCGCATCGCTCAGGCGAGCCAACGTGCGGCCGGCGTCGTTGTGGATGCGGGCCACCGCATGGCGCAGGCAGGCGACCAGCTTGTGGCCACACAATTCGACGGTGGAACGGCGGGTCGCCACCAGGTTGGGCAGCGCCAGGATCAGCCGCAGGCCGCGTTCCTGCACGCGCTCGCGGCATGCGTGCAGCGTCGCGGGCAGGTCCGGCAGGCGGCGCTCCACCGTCACCAGGGCCGCGCGGCGCTTCTCCACCAGGTTAGGCAGCGCCAGCACCAGGCGCTCGGCACGATCGTCGAGACGCTGCCGTGCCGTGCCGAGCAAGGCCGGCAGGTCGGGCAACCCACGTTCGGCGCGGGACAAGGCCAGGCGACGCTCCTGGGCCAACCGGTTCAGCCCGCCGATCAGCCGCGCCGCCTTGTGTTCCAGGTCGGCGATCAGGTCGGCACGCGCCGGCACCGCCAATTCCGCCGCGGCGGTGGGGGTGGGCGCGCGGCGGTCGGATGCGAAGTCGATCAGGGTGGTGTCGGTCTCGTGGCCGACCGCGGAGATCAGCGGAATGCGGCAGGCGGCGGCAGCGCGGATGACGATCTCCTCGTTGAACGCCATCAGGTCTTCCAGGCTGCCGCCGCCACGGGCGACGATCAGGACGTCGGGACGCGGCACGGGACCGCCAGGCGGCATGGCGTCGAAGCCGGCGATGGCGGCGGCGATGCGGTCCGCTGCGCCCTCGCCCTGCACCGGCACTGGCCACAGCAACAACGTGCGGGGGAAGCGGCGGGCGATCGTGGTGCGGATGTCCTGGATGACGGCGCCGCGCTCGCTGGTGACCACGCCGATCACGCGCGGCAGCACCGGCAGGGCGCGCTTGCGGGCGGGGTCGAACAAGCCCTCGGCGGCGAGGCGGACGCGCAGCATCTCGATGCGCGCGAGCAAGGCGCCGGCGCCGGCATATTCCATCCGCTCGACGATGAGCTGGTAGGAGGAGCGTTCCGGATAGGACGAGATGCGGCCGGTGGCGATGACCTCCACGCCGTTCTCCGGCGTCATGCCGAGGCGGGCAACGGCGGATTTCCACACGATGCCGGAGAGCTTGGCGCCCTCGTCCTTCAGCGAGAAATAGATGTGGCCGGAGGGGTAGCGCTTCAGTTCGGTGATCTCGCCGCGGACGCGGACACGGCCGAACTCGCCCTCCAGCGCACGCTTCACCGCGCCGGAGATTTCCGAGACGGTGTACTCGGGGACGTTGGAGGCGAGCGGAGTAGCGAGGTCGTTCATGCGGGGAGAGTAGACGGTTGCGACGGGGCGGGCGAGTGTCAGGCAAGCCCGGCGACGCTCGGGGTTCCTTTGTATTGCGATGCGATTTGCGGCATGGCAGCCACTGCTCATCAGGCCGTCGCGGTTGGCGAGTGGGATTTTTCTAACGAGGAAGATGTTCCAGGGTTCGAGAGGGAATATTAGAATCGACCCGGCCCTGTCATTGCCACCAGAACGTCAAATTACACTCAAATTACACATGGTACGCTTCCTGCCCTTCCCGCAACTTTGTGAGAACATGCGAACCCGGCGAACCGCTCCGGCCCTGCCCTGCTGAAGCAGCACGATGCGGCGGCGTATTGTGGATATTCAAGGCTGTATCCCGCTCCGGTTAGCGCAGGTATTCGAGGCCGCCCCGTCCGGCCCGGGCTTCGCCAGCGGCTGCCTGCGCTAACCGGACAGGAACACAAAGTTGACGCTCTCTCGGCCCGAGGCCTTCACAACCATCCTACCTCCGGAAGCCTTTTACTCCGCATCGTATGTTCCGATCAGCGCGCCACGCCATGCCCTCTCGCCGGCGGCAAATCCGGCGGCGGTGCCACCGCGCCCGGGGCGACCGAACCGATCAGCCAGTCGCGGAACAAGGCTATCTTCGGCGTATCGGCGGTTTCCTCCGGCACCACGATGTAGAAGCCGGCGTCCGCCGGCAGCACCACGTCGAACGGCACGACCAGGCGCCCGGCCGCGAGATCCGCTTCCACATACGGCGTGCGGCCGAGCGCCACGCCCAACCCGTCCATCGCCGCCTGGATCGCCATGAAGCTCTGATCGAAGCTCAGGCCGCGGCGGGTCGCCAGCGATGTGGGCAGGCCGGCGGCGGTCAGCCAAAGCTGCCAGTCCTCGCGCGATACCGTGGCATGCAGCAGGGTGTGGTGCGCCAGATCCTCCGGCCGGCGCAGCGGTTTTTCCGCCTGCAGCAAGGCGGGACTGCACACCGGGAAGATGTCCTCCGCCATCAGCCATTGCGCGCGCAGCCCGGGCCAGTTGCCACGCCCGTAGCGCACCGCCATGTCGATTTGCTCGCGGCGGAAATCGACCAGATGGGCTGAGGTGGTGATGCGCACCTCGATGCGCGGATGCGCGTCCTGGAACGCCGCCACGCGCGAGACCAGCCATTTCGCCGCCAGCGATGCAGTGGTGCTGACGGTCAGCACGTCCTCCCGTTCCGGCCGCTGTAGCCGGGCGGTCGCCAGGCGCAGGTCCTCGAACGCGGCGCGCACGGCAGGCAGGTAGCCCTGGGCCTCGCGCGTCAGAGCCAGGGCGCGGTTGCGACGCTCGAACAGGGGAAGGCCGAGCTGGTCTTCCAGGCGGCGGATCTGATGGCTGATCGCGGTCTGCGTCACGTTCAGCTCGGCGGCGGCGCGGGTGAAGCTGAGGTGGCGCGCCGCCGCCTCGAACGCGCGCAGGCCGTTCAGTGAGGGCAGGTTCGCCATGCGGCCAATCTATGCATGACATTGCCTCATGTGAAGCCTGACAAATCATCCTTTGTCGGATGCCGCAACGGCGCCCATTTCTGGCGGCAACGAACCCAGCATAGGAGGAGGCCATGGCCACCCTGGTTCATCGATCGCTGACAAATTCTCAAGCAGTGGCGCTGCCGGCGCAGTTTGCCACGCCGTGGCAGCCTGGACTGATCGGGCGGATCGGCGACACTGCTCGTCTGTGGGGACGCCGCATCCGTGAGCGCAACGAACTGGCGCGGCTGGGCGATCGCGAGCTGCACGATATAGGCGCGTCGTCGGCCGATGTTTGGCGCGAAACCAATGAGTGGTTCTGGCGCACCACCGGTCCGTTCTGATCGCCGCCGGGACATCCAACGAGGAGGAGCAACAGCATGAGCCAGTCGATCGAAACCCTGCCGCAGGTGGAAGCGGTCCTGAACTACCTTGCGCCCATGGCGGATCGGCCGCGCAACTATACCTATGAGCCGCCGGCCGGCGTGCCGCGCAGCAACATCGTGACTGACACGCATATCGTGCCGGTCCATAGCGCTCGCCCGATCGCTGCCGATGTCTCGCTGGATCGCGAGGGCTTCGCGCTGCTGCACCAGCGCAGCGCGGTGCGCGACTTCTACGACGACGAGGAAGTGCGCCGGGTCTACTACCCGGAGGCAGCGCAGGTGCTGGCCGAGGCCACCGGTGCGCGGCGAGTTTTCGTGTTCGACCATACGGTACGCCGGCGTGTGCCGGGCGTAGAGGACCGGGCGGCCGGTGCGCTGCGGCAACCTGTGCCGCGCGTGCACGTGGATCATACGGTCACGTCCGGGCCGCAACGCGTCCGCGATTTGCTCGGCGACGAAGCGGAGGAGCTGCTGCGCGGGCGCTTCGAAGTGGTGAACCTGTGGCGGCCGATCCGCGGCCCGCTGCGTGACGCGCCGCTCGCGGTGTGCGACGCGCGGACAGTGGCGGCGGAGGATCTGGTGCCGTCGGACCTGGTGTATCGCGACCGTGTCGGCGAAACCTACGCAGTACGCTTCAACCCGCAGCATCGCTGGTTCTACGTGCCGGAGATGCAAGCGGACGAGGCGCTGCTGTTGAAGTGCTACGAATTCCGCGACGGACGGGCGTGCGCGGTTCGCTCCACACACGGCATTCCAAGACCCGACCGCCGGCACGGACGTGGCGCCGCGCGAGAGTATCGAACTGCGGACCTTCGTGTTTCATTGACAAAGTTCGCGATCCTGCTCGGGGTGATCGAGCAGCGACGCGAGTTCGGGAGAATGCCGGTGCAGCGTATCGCACGCTGCACCGGTTCTTTTCGGCCCCTTCCCTCGGCCCCGGGCCGGTTCGCCCAGGGCCACCGGGGAGGGCTGTTGCTGGTTTTAGTGCCTCCCGCTGGCTTGCTGTCAGTTCGGCAGCAGCACTGAGCTGACAACCTGGATGACACCGTTCGACTGCATGACGTTGGGAACAGTGATCGCTGCAATGCCGCCTTTGGCACCGCCCACGTAGAGGTGGCCGTTGTCGGCGGTGATTGTCAGCGGCTCGCCTTCGACCGTCTTCAGCATAGCCTTGCCATGGTTCATCTCGACCATGTGCATCAGCTCGGCGGTGGTGTAGCGGCCCGGCACCACGTGGTAGGTCAGGATCTTCACCAGCGTCGCCTTGTTCTCCGGCTTCAGCAGGGTTGCGACGGTGCCGGGCGGCAGCTTGTCGAACGCCTCGTTGGTCGGGGCGAAGACCGTGAACGGTCCAGGGCTTTCCAGCGTCGGCACCAGGCCGGCCGCCTTCACCGCCGCGACCAGCGTGGTGTGGTCCTTCGAATTCACCGCGTTCTGCACGATGTTCTTCGAGGGATACATCGGCGCACCGCCGACCATGACCGTGTGCTCCGCGACCTGCGTCGCATTGCCTTGCATTTGCGCATAGACGGGCGTCAGCGCCGCCGAGGCCGCCAGCACCGACAGGCTGGCCGACAGCAGGAAACCTGTGAATCGCATTGGGGTCCATCCTTCCCATGTTGCGCGCCGTTCATGCGGCGCCGTGTGACCTACGGCGCTGCCCATCGGTTGGATGCAGGCGGCAAAAGAAAATCGCGCATGGTTTCGTCGGCATCCGAAGGCATTGCCCGGCCGTATGGCCGGTGATCCCTTCACAGCGCCCGCAACGCGAGCGGGCCCGGTTATGGTGCGCGCCGTATGCTTGTCTCCAATGCCCTGCCGTGGTGCAGTCCGTGCTCCGCCCTGACCTTCGTCCTTTCCGGAAGCGGGCTGTTCGCATTGGCCGACGACGAACCGACATCCGCGGATGACGCGGTCACACGCGTCGATGCGACGCTCGCCGCGCTGTTACAGCGCTGCGGTGGCGGCGATCGCGCGGCCTTCCAGGCGCTGTATCGCGCACAGGCGTCGCGGCTGTACGGGCTGGCGCTGCGCATTACGCGGCAGCCGTCGCTGGCCTCGGACGCGGTGCACGACGCGCTGCTGCAGGCGTGGCAACGCGCGGCACGCTTCGATCCGGCGCGCGGCTCTGCGTCGGCTTGGCTGACCGGGTTGGTGCGCTATCGGGCGATCGACGTCATGCGCAAGCGGGCGCGCGAAGTCACCGGCGTCGAACTGCCGGAGGAACCGGACACCGCACCCGGCGCGCTGGACCGCTTGCTCGCCAGCGCCGCGGGACAGGCGCTGCATCGCTGCCTCGACCTGCTGGAGGCGCAACAGCGGCGCGCCATCATGCTGGCGTTCGTCGATGGCCTGTCGCATGCCGAGCTGGCGGTGCGGCTGGAGGCGCCGCTGGGCACGGTGAAGTCCTGGATCCGGCGTGGGCTGCTGGCGTTGAAGGGTTGCCTCGAACCATGAGCGATTCGGCGGACGATCCCGACCTGCTGGCGGCGGAATACGTGCTTGGCACGCTGGATGCCGCGACGGCGCGACAGGCCGCGGCGCGCGCCGAGTCCGATCCCACGTTGCGGGCAGCGATCGCGGCCTGGGAGGAACGGCTGCGGCCGCTGGCGGACCTCGCCGCGCCGGTGACGCCGCCAGACGCGCTGTGGCAGCGGCTTTCGGCGTCGATCGTCGCCGAAGACAGCCCAGCATCGGCACCTGCGCTGCGCCGGGCCTGGCGCAACGTGGCGGTGTGGCGCTGCGCCGCCGTGGCGGGGCTGGCGCTGGCCGCGGGGCTGGCGGCGTTCATTGTGCTGCGGCCGCCACCCGCGCAGCCGATGGCGGCGCTTGTACCGTACGGGACGGCGGGCGCCGCCTACATGGCGCAGGTGGAACCGGGCGGCGGGTTACGGATCGTCGCGTTGCGGCCGGTGGCGGTTGCGGCGGGCAAGGACCTGGAGCTTTGGGCGTTGCCAGAGGGCGCAACCCGGCCGATCCCGCTGGGGGTGATGCCGGCCGGCGGACGGGAGCTGGCATCGCTGGGCGTGCCGGTCCAGGGCACGCAGTTGCTGATCAGCCTGGAACCTCGGGGCGGGTCGCCGACCGGGCTGCCCACCGGTCCGGTGCTGTATGCCGGCACGCTGCACGGCGTTTAGCCCGACTTTCGCAACTCGATGAGGGCGACGGGGTGTGGTGGGTTCGTATCTGCCGCCGGGTGGCGACCCTCTGTCGTCTTGTTGCGGTCCGCCGCCATGGGGTTAAGCTGCTGGTCAGCACGGGGAGAGAACAGCCATGATCGACATGCACACCCACTGGAAGCCGGCCGAAGTCGCCGACGCTCTGCGCGCCCGCACCCGCGAGCCACGCATCCTCCGCAACGATGACGGCGCCGAGGTGCTGAAGGACGCGCGCATGGGCGACATGCCGCTGACCAAGGCGTTCGATGACGCCGATCTCCATCTCACTCGCATGGACCGCCAGGGGGTCACGGTGAGCGTGCTGTCATTGCTCGGTTCGTTCTGCTGGGTCGAGGCCCAGCCCCCGGAGGTGTCCGGCCCGCTGTGCCGGCGCGTCAACGAGGGGCTGTCCGCGATCTGCGAGCAGCATCCCGACCGCTTCGCCGCGTTCGCCGCGCTGCCCCTGACGGACATGTCCGCCGCTGCCGCCGCGTTCGAGCATGCGCTGGGGCTGCCGGGCATGATCGGCGCGCAGGTGCCGGGCAACCTGTTCCTCACCCGCGAGGATGCCGAAGCGGCGCGCCCGCTGCTGGAGGTCGCCAACCGCCACCGCGCGGCGTTGTTCGTCCACCATGGCCCTCGGCCGGGCGACGCTTTTCCGAAGGTCGCGCGCGGCGTGGATAACGCTCGGCGGCGGAACGGCACGCTCGACATGCAGGCGAGCCTGTCGTCGGTGATGGTGACGCTGTGCCTGACCGACCTGCTCGCGGCGTACCCCGACGTGACGGTCGTGGTGCACAATCTGGGCGGCAACATCCCCTATGAGGTCGAGCGCATGGATCACCGCTGCTTGCTCGACACGCCGGAGGAGGAGCTGCCGTCGTCGCGCTTCCGCAGGGCGAAGGTGTATGTGGATTGCAATTCGTTTGGTCCGCGGGCGATCGAGGCGGCGGTGGGGCTGTACGGCGCCGAGCGCATTGTGTGCGGCACCGACGGGACGGCGTTCGGGGTGGACTGGACGCGGAAGGCGCTGGCTGACGCGCAGATCGGGGAGGAGGCGCGGGAGGCGATCCTGCACCGGAATGCGGCGGCGATGCTGGCGCGGGTGGGGCGGGGCGTGGAGCAGGAGATGGTCGCCGCTTGAGGCCGGGGGCCGCGGCCCCATTGCTCAGTCCAGGTAGAACTCCTCGACCGTCAGCGTGATCCCCGGGGGCGCGAGCCTGATTTCGCCGGACATGAAAACCTGTGTGGCAGGCTGGTCGTTTGACATGCGCGAGTGGCGAACGATCCGCTGCTCTTCGGGCCAGACGATAAGGTAATGCTGCACCGACGGCAGCTTGAAATAGGCACGCAGCTTGGTGACCCGATCCCTCGTGCCGCTGTCCGGGGACAGCACTTCGACAAGCACCAGCGGGTCCGGAACGCTGATGAGGTCACCCGGCAGCCGTGGTCCGCAGCGTAGGACAGCGTCCGGCTCGAAGTCGCTGTCTTCGACCTGAACAGTCATACCGTCGCCGAAGACCTGGCAGGAGGCCAGTCCCGCCGCTGCTACGGCGTGCCGCAAGGCATCGCGCGCCGAGCCTTTGCGAAGGTTGTGTGCCGTCCACTCCGGCGCCATCGCGACCACGATGCCGTCGATGCGCTCATACCGGCCGGACGGTTGCTGCGTCACCCAGGACTGGAACTGTTGCCGGGTCATGGGGGTCTCGGGCTCGTGAGGCTGCGCGCGTGGCATGGCAGGACCTGCAAGTCGTTGATTCCGTAATAGCACTGGAGCGAGAAGGTCAACAGCGCGGACAGACCCCGCTGGTCCGACGATATCCGCAGCCGAGCAGCAGCGCTGGTCGTGCCGGAGAACCTGATCGACCGACAGAACTCCGTTGCGAGTGCCCGCTTCCGATAACGTCCGAACGGAAGGCAAGAATTTTCAAGCGCAGATGCACGCGGATGGACTTTGGGGGCGACGAATTGGTGTGGTTCGTTCTCCGCCCAAACTCGGCATGCGATCACCCCGAGCCAGCGATACCTCCCCGCCATCGACAGGGTCCCGCGGCGATTGCAGGATGCGGCGACACCCCACCCCGGGAAGGAAACGCCAATGCCCGAAACCCCAACCTTCGGCCGTTACGCCGAGATCCCCTACGACCAGATGACGCCGGAACAACAGGAAGGCTACCGCGCGATGATCGAGAGCCGCGGCGGCCTGCCGGGGCCAAGCAAGATCTGGGTGCACAATCCGAAGCTGGCGAAAGTCGCCGGACCGTTCGGCGGCCATTTCCACGCCGGGCATTACTCCCTGACGGAGCGTGAGCGCGAAATCGCCGTCTGCATCATCACCAGCAGGTTCCACTCGGCCTATCCGACCGCCGCGCATGAGCGGCGCGGCAAGGAAGTCGGGCTGCCGGCCGACAAGGTCGAGGCCATGATCACCGGCCTGCCAACGTCATTCCCCGACGAGCGCGAGCAAGTGGTGTATGAGATGGCGACGGCGCTGGCCAATGCGCGCTGGGTCCCGCGTGGCCTGTATGACCGCGCGGTGAAGGCACTGGGCCATGTCGGCATCACCGACGTGATCACTTTGATGGGACACTACAGCAGCGTCTCAATGACCCTGGCCTTTTACGACGTGCCGGCCGGAGCGACCGGGATGGCGCGCTGAGCAAGGAGGCAACTATGAACGTCACACCCGCATCGCCCGGCTGCCTGGCCGGGATTCGCGTGCTCGACCTGACGCAATTCGAGGCCGGAACGACCTGCACCGAGGCGCTCGCCTGGATGGGCGCCGACATCGCCAAGGTGGAAAATCCGAAGGGCGGTGAGGCGGGCCGCACCGGCTTCGGCGACGCGTACTATTTCATGATCTACAACGCCAACAAGCGCTCGGTCACGGTCAACCTGAAATCGGAGCATGGGCTGGCATTGGTCAAGGAGATGGTGAAAAAGGCCGATGTGTTCGCGGAGAATTTCGCCCCCGGTGCGATCGAACGGCTTGGCCTGGGCTACGACGTCGTCAGTGCGATCAATCCCGGCATCATCTATGCGCAGATCAAAGGTTTTGGCGATGGCAGCCCGTACCAGAAGGGGCTGGCGTTCGACCCGATCGCGCAGGCCGCCGGCGGGTCGATGAGCATCACCGGCGAACTCGGCGGCCGGCCGATCAAACCCGGCCCGACGATCGGCGACACCGGCACGGGCATGCTGATGGCGTTCAGCATCGTCAGCGCGTTGTTCGACCGCGCGCGAACGGGCAAGGGAAGGCGGCTGCAGGTGGCGATGCAGGATTCGGTCATGCACTACAGCCGCGGCATGTTCGTGACGCAAGCGAGGACCGGCACGGCGGCGCCACGGCGTCCGCCTGGCAGCAACCCGCCCAGCGGCATCTTCGCGTGCGCGCCAGGCGAGGCGAATGATTACGTTTACATACTGACCAGCCGCGCGAACCCCGAACATTGGCCCCGGTTGCTGAAGCTGATCGGGCGCGAGGAGCTGATCGGCGACGCGCGTTACGAGACGCCGGATGCGCGGCTGGCGCGGGAAGCCGAGGTCAACGAGATCGTCACCGCCTGGACGCGGCAACGCACGAAGCACGAGGCGATGGCTCAGTTGAGTGCTGTCGGCGTGCCGGCCGGCGCTGTGTTGGATTCGATGGAGCTGACCAAGGAGCGAAGCTTCTGGGAACGCGGCATCCTGCAAAAGATGACGCACGGCGATCGCACGATGGCGATGACCACCTGGCCGGTGCGCTTTGACGGCGTCCCGGCAGAGGTGAAGGCGGCGCCGTTGTTGGGCGAACATACCGCGGAGGTGCTGGGCGACTGGCTTGGGTTGGATGCTGACGCGGTCGCCGGATTGCACCGGGATGGTGTCGTGTGAGGCGGTGGGGGTCGTGTGAGTTGGTGACGGCGTCTTTCTCCATCGCCACGACGTCATAACCGGCGCGTATCGCACGATCGAGGCGGATCCCCGTCGCAAACTCCTGATGGCAAGCGCGCTACCCGGAGCACACCGGCTATTGCTCCGGGGCGAAGATCTATCCTGCGTGCGGGAACCGAGTGGGAGCCTGGTGTGGCGCCTGTGTCGGTTGGTGCCCGACCCCCGAAGTGTCATTGCGAGCGCAGCGAAGCAATCTCCCGCGAGTGACGTGCGTACTCTCGGGGTCGCAATGATGATGTGCCGCCGGGATCGAGGTGGCAGGATCACGACACTCGCGGTAGGGTCGGCGGCAACTTCGTAAGGCCCGGCCGTGCCAACTCGGGCCAGGCTGTCATGCCCGGAATTTCTCGACACCCTGCCAATCGATTTCCAGTCCGAATCCGGGAGCCTCGGACAAGTGCACCATGCCATCCCTCACCTCGGCCCCGCCGCGGTAAATCGCGTGATGCAGCGGGTGGCGGCCCGAATCGCCATGCAACTCGGCTGCGAACGCGGCATCGCCGAACGCCGAGACCAGATGACCATGCAACTGTCCCACCGAATGCGGTGCGATCAACACGCCCTTCTGCTCTGCATAGTGCGCGATCCGCAGCGACTCGGTGAATCCCGCATGCCGTGTGGAATCGAATTGCACATACCGGATGGCGCCGGAGTCGATGAAGTCGCGCACCGTGTGGCGGTGCCACTCCCGCTCACCATGCGCCAGCGGAATGGGAGACGCCGCCGCGAGCCGCTGGAAATCCGGCGGCTGCAGATACCAATGCAGCGGCTCCTCCAGCCAGAATATGTCGTATGGCGCGACCACCGCTGCGAACTTGATGCAGCCCGCGACATCGTAGGGCGCGTTCATGTCCAGCATAAACAGTACATCGGGGCCGATCGCCTCTCGCACCGCACGGATCCGCGCCACTTCATCACGCAGCGACAGCGCGCCGCACTTCAGCTTGACGGCCCGATACCCATCAGCCACGAAACCCGCGAGCTCGTCGGCCGCGGCCGTGAGGGGCTCGCCTTCCAGATAGTACCCACCGGTCGCATAGGTGAACACCTCGGTCCGCGTGCCACCGAGCAGCCGAAACACCGGCAAGCCGGTCGCCTTGCCCTTGATGTCCCATAAGGCGATGTCGATCCCGCCGATCGCGGCCATGATCTGCGGCCGCTGGTTGCGCGGCAGCGGCGCCGGCATGCCGTCCCACCCACCGAGACCGCCAGGCCGCGGCGAGGTCAATGCAAACAGCTTCGTCCAGATTTCCGTGTGGCCCAGCGGGTCCATCCCCTGGACCACACCGGCGAACATCTTCACCAGATCGCAGATGACGGGCTGCGGGCCACCGGATATCTCGCCGAACCCGACGATGCCCTGATCGGTGCGGACTTCCACCAGAACGATCTGGGCGCGTGCCATCAACTCATGCGCGGTCCATCGCGGCTGCGACAGTGCGACAGACAGCGGATGGGCGATGATTTCAGTGATTTTCACAACGCTTTCCCCGCAGGTTCAGGTGGGACCGATCATGCGGCGGACCAAACCTGCCGCGTTGCACATCACCGATCGGAGAATGCAACGTCACTGACCGACGAATGAAGCAGAGCCAGCGCAAGACCGCGTCCAGCACGTGATCCGTCGGGATACGCGCGTCGTCGTCGTAGCCGGCGTCACGCTTCTCCGCCTCGCCGAGGGCGCACGCCTCGGCGGCCGTCATGCGGGCGCGCGCTTCGCCCGGCATACGGACGCGGCATTGGGTAGCCCCCTGGTCATCCTCGGATTCCCCGATCCCGCTGTTTCGTCCAGCCCCATGCGACTACCACTGCGCCGCCGCTTTCACCACCTTTCACCACGGGGTTCCGACATCGTGCGACCGTGGTATCTGGGCGTACGGATTTTCTGACAGCGAGAACCTGATGACCAATTGGACCGAGACTTATCGCGGCGCCGTGGCGCCCTGGCAGTGCGACGTGACCGAGCATTTCACGATCGCCTGTTACTTCGAACGGCTGGAGGAGGCGGAAGCCAATCTCGCCGAAGACCTCAGCCTCGGCGATCTGCCGCGGCGCGGTGACCTGCCCCGCCATATCACCGCCCGCTTCGCGCGCGAACTGCGGGCCGGCGCCAGCTTCCATGTCGAGAGCGCGGCGCTCGCCGTCGATAACGGCCTCCGCCTCGGCCATCGATGCGTCGATTCGGCCAACGGCGAGGTCGTGACCTGGTTCGACGAGCACTGGGACCTCTCCGCCACGCCGCTGACATCCCAACAACGCAGCACGATCCAATCCCGGCTCGCGGCATGGAATGGTCCGGATGCCGAAGCGAGGCCGGAACCGGCCACGACGGCCGGCTTCATCCCCACCGCCCGCGGCCGGGTCACGCCAGGCGACGTCAACGCGGCGGGACACTTCGCGCTCGGAGCGATCGTGCATCGCTTCTCCAACGCCTCCGCCCAGCTTGGCGCCGCGATCGGCATGGACAGCGCCTTCATGCAGCAGCAGCGCCGCGGCTTCTCGACCTTCGAGCTGATCTTGCAGACCTCTGCCCCGCTCCTGCTCGACGCGCCCTATCGCGTCGAAACCGGCATCGCCCATCTCGGCAATTCCTCGCTGCGCATGGTCCATCGCATGACCGACCCGCGCACTGGCGCCCAGGTCGCTCGCCTAAGTCAATACGGCGTCAGCCTCGATCTCGACGCGCGCCGTCCGGCCCGCTGGCCCGATGACATCCGCACCCGGGCCGCCGCTCTGGTCGTGTCGGAGACCTGAACGCTCGACACAAGTTGTTGGGAGTACCCGCAGCCGCCGACCTTCGGACGGAAGGCGAGAATTTTCGCCACAGATGCACACCGATGCACGCAGATGGGACTGCACGCAGATGGGAGCGGGGCGCAACGCATTGGCGCGGCTCGCCATGATCGGCTGTGCAAGAGTTGCAGCGAACCGGCATGGCCAACTCCTGACCGTCCGTATGAATCTGTGGTTGAAAAATTTCTTCCCGCTCGCGGAGTACAGGCCGTCAGCAACAGGTCTCTCGATACGGGTCTCGCAACAAGAGCGTAGCGATGCACCGGCCTGCGCCACAGCCCGCTCACTCCGCCACCGTGCCAACCGTGCCGACCACTTTCCGCGGCATCCGCATCGCCAACAGCAGCAGCCATGCCGGCACCGTCGCCATGATCAGCAGCACATAGTCGTCGGCATACGCGACGATCGCCGCCTGCTGGTTGACGATCCGGTCCAGCATCGCCGCGCCATGCCCCGTCGCCGGATCGAGCCAGTGGTGAAGCGCCCCTCCCGCCTGCAAGGCCCGATTGAACGGGGTCACAGCGGCGCCGATCATTTCATGCATCGCCTGGGTATTGCGTGCCAGCATCGCCGTCGCGACCGACACCCCGATCGCCGACCCGAGGTTGCGCAGCAGGCTGAACAAGGCGGCGCCCTCGGTCCGCATCGACGGCGCCAGGGTAACGAAAGCCAGTAACTGGATCGGCGTGAACAGCAGCCCCATCGCGGCGCCCTGGATGATGATCGCGACGATGATCTCGTGCTCGGATACGTCCGGCGTCCAGCGCGTCATCAGCCAATACGAGTAGCAGAGCATGACCAGTCCCGTCCCCACCAGCACCCTCGCGTCCACGCGGGACGCCAGGCGTCCGCCCAGCATGGTGGTCACCAGGCTCCCGAAGCCGCGCGGCGCCATGATCAGCCCGGCCGTTTCGACGGGGTAATTGCTCAGGATCTGCAGCCACGGCGTCATCAGCGCCAGGCTGGAGACCATGAAGACGCCCACCATGAACATCAGCAGCACGCCGGACGCGAAGTTGACGTCCCGGAACAGGGCAGGCCGGATCATCGGCTGCCGTGCGGACAACACGTGGACCAGGAAGAGATAGAAGCCCAGGCTGGCGAGCACGGCCTCGGTGGCGATCTCGGTGGAGGCGAACCAGTCCTGGTCCTGCCCGCGGTCCAGCATCAGTTGCAGGGCGCCGATCCCCACCGTCAGCACGCCGAACCCGAGCCAGTCGAAGCGCAGGCGTGCCTGCTCGCCGCCACCCGGCAGGAAGATCATCAGGCCCGCCGAGGCGAGCAATCCGAACGGCAGGTTGATGTAGAACACCCAGCGCCAGGTGTAGGTCTCGGTCAGCCAGCCGCCGACCGTCGGTCCCATGATCGGCCCGAGCATCACGCCAACCCCCCAGATCGCCATGGCGAAGGGGCGCTTCTCTGGCGGGTAGATGTCCAGCAGGGTGGCCTGCGACAGCGGCACCAGTGCGGCGCCGAACACGCCCTGCAACACGCGGAACACCACCATTTGGCCCAGCGTCTGCGCGGCGCCGCACAGCATGGACGTGACAGTGAAGCCGAGGATACACGCGACAAACAGCAGCTTGCGCCCATAGCGGGCCGCCAGCCAGCCGACCGGCGCGGTCATGATCGCCGAGGCGGTGATGTAGGACGTCAGGACCCAGGTGATCTCGTCGAAGCTGGCGGAGAAGCTGCCTTGCATGTATGGCAGCGCCACGTTGGCAATGGTCTGGTCGAGCAATTGCAACACGGTGGCGAGGATCGCGCACGCCGTGATCATGCCCCGATGGGGCACGTCATGGTGGTCCGTTTCTCCCGGCATGATGGCGACCGTTGCGTCGTCCGCTGCGTCTGAGGCGGAAGCATGCGGACAAGAATGATCCTTCGTCAAACGCAACTGGTCGACCTGCGGGTGTGGCGTGGGCATTTGCCCTGCCGCGGAGGTCCCGTTGTGCGGTATGCCGCTGACCGGCTCGGCCTTCGGTCGCCCACGAGGCAGGGAAACGCGTCACCTTTTTGGGCAGCCTCAACAAGTCGTGAGTTCCAAATCTGGCCAAAACGACCCTGATTCGCAGAACCGCTTGGCAAATCCGACAGCCCGCACACCCTGACCGCGAGGACTCAATGACCGAGCCGCACTCATTGCCCGCGCGTTCCATATTTGCATCGCTGGTGCTGATCGCCGTCATCATCGCCGGCAGCGCCGCCGCGTTCGCCTACACAGCCGGTTGGTTCTCGCCCTCGCGTCTGACGCCCGACAAAATGGTGGATGCGCTCGCGCCACCCGGTGGTGCGGCACTGGGCCATCGTCGCAACCATGCCAAGGGCATCTGCTTCACCGGCATGTTTGTCTCCAACGGTGCCGGATCCGACCTCTCGCGGGCGAACGTTTTCACCAGCGGCCAGTACCCTGCTCTCGGGCGCTTCAATCTCGGCACTGCCGATCTGAACGCGCCAGATGCGACAGTGCGCGTTCGAGGCTTAGGACTGCAGATTTCGACTCCGGACGGGCAGATATGGCGGATGGCGATGATTCATCCGCCGTTCTTTCCGGTGTCCACACCGCAAGCGTTCTACGCAATGCTGCTCGCCTCGGCCAGCAAAGACCCCGACGCAATGAAGAAATTCGCCGGCGCGCACCCGGAGTTCGCGGCATTCGGCGCATGGGCCGGCAGCGCGCCCTTGCTGGCCAGCTACGCGGAGGAACGGTTCAACAGCCTCGACAGCTTCATTTTCACCAGTCGGTCCTGGCGCAGAGCATGTGGTGCGCTGGTCACTTCTGCCGGCGGCACAGCCTGTGCCGATCTCGCAGGATGACCTTGCCAAGCGCGGCCCCAATTTTCTTGAGCAGGAGATCGCCGAGCGGGTCGGCCGCGGGCCGCAGCAGTGGACCATGGCGGTGACCGTCGCGAATCCGGGCGACCCTGTCGCGGATCCAAGCAAGGCCTGGCCGGAAAACCGCCGCACCGTCGCGGTCGGGACACTCATTGTCCAGCACGTCGAAGCCGAACCGGACGGCCCCTGCCGCGACATCAACTTCGATCCAACCATCCTGCCCACCGGAATTCGGACGTCGGCCGATCCTTTCCCGGCAGCACGGTCGGCCGCATACGCGGTATCGTACGATCGCCGCACGGCAGAGGCCTCGGACTATCCACGCACCGCAATGGGCACCAAACCATGATCATCCAACGCTTCACCCCACTGCAACGCCTGCTGCACTGGCTCGTGGCCGTTTGCGTCCTGGCGATGCTGTTCATCGGCGTAGGCATGGTGTCGACGATCACACCGAAATATCTGACGCTGATATCAATTCACAAATCCCTTGGTATCGCCATTCTCGTGCTCGCCCTGCTTCGCCTGGCGGTACGGCTGCGCCGCGGCGCACCGCCGCTGCCGAAGGATCTGCCCGAACCCATGAAGCTCGCGGCGCAGCTCTCACATTGGGCGCTCTACGCCCTTATGATCGGGATGCCGCTGATCGGCTGGGCGATGCTGTCGGCCGCTGCCTATCCGATCGTGTTGCTCGGGGGCGTGCGTCTGCCCGCAATCCTTCCGCAGAGCGACAGGCTGCATGCACTGCTCTGGGATGCACATTTCTATCTGGCTTTCGCGTTCTTCGCCCTGGTCCTGATGCATATTGCGGCGGCGCTCTTCCACGCGCTCATTCGGCGCGACGGCGTATTCGACACGATGTCACCCGTACCGACTCGCGGCCGGGCGGCTTCACGATCCTCACCGGTATTCTAGAATGAGGCGTGCAACACCGCCGACCCGAAGACGCTTTCGGCGAGGTCACCGGCTTCCTGGCACATGATGGCGTGCCTCATGTTGCAGACCCAGAGCGACAGCCAGGGGTGTCCGATCTGGCAGTGACGCTGCAACGGCTGCACCGGAACATTCAGCGACGTGGCAGGCGGCGCCGACTTCGGACTTCTGGTATGAGCGGACAACGAGGGCGAACATCCTCGGCGCTAAACCGTATGTCGTGCGCGGTTGCGGCCGGGGACGGGAACCGGCACCCAGGCCCTTCCGCCGACACCCGGCCGGACCGTATCGTCGCCAACCTCCATGATCAGGTTCCATCGATGCTGACGGACCACTACGACCTGCCGCTGTCCACCGCCTCGTCCGACGCGCGCGACGCCTACGTCCAGGGCTGCGAGGCGAAGCTGACCATGTACCCCGGCGCGATCGAGGCGTTCGATCGTGCCATCGCCGCCGATCCCGGCTTTGCGCTCGCCCATGCCGCCAAGGCGCACGCCCTGCTGGAACGCGGGGACGCCGCGGCGGCGCGCGAGTCGATGGCGGCGGCCAACGTCCCTCGCCGCCGGCCTGCCCGCCCGCGAAGCCAGCCACATCGCGTTATTTCGCCCTGCTCGTGGCCGGCGACACCGAGGCCGCCCTCACCGCGTTGCCCGGCCACCTGGACGCCTGGCCGCGCGACGCGCTGGTGCTCGGCACCACCGCGTTCACCAACGGCCTGATCGGCAGTTCCGGCCGCGCCGGCCAGAAGCGCTCGCTGCTGCGCCTGCTGGACCGGCTTGCCCCGAGCTACGGCGACGACTGGTGGTTCACCGCCCATCACGGCATGGCGCTCTCGGAGAATGGCCAGCACGCCGCCGCTCGTCCGATGATCGAGCGGTCCCTCGCGCAGAACCCGCGTAACCCGTGGGCGGCGCACGCCACCGCGCACCTGGCCTACGAGCAAGGCGATCCGACCGCGGCCAGCGCCTTCCTGGCGTCCTGGCTGACCACCTATCCGCGCGACGCCCCGCTCTACAGCCATCTGAGTTGGCATCTCGCCCTCGCCCATCTCGAGGCCGGCGATACGGCCGCGGCGTCCCGATTGTTCCGCGAAGCCTTCGCACCCGACGTGCACAGCGGGCCACCGCGCGGGAAGCTGAACGATGCGGTGTCGTTCCTGTGGCGCTGGGAACTCGCCGGGCACCAGCGTGACTCCGAGGCATGGCGCACGGTGCACGACTTCGCGGACAGCGCCTTCCCACGCGCCGGAGCGGCGTTCTCCGACATGCACGTCGCATTGGCGCAGGCCGTGGCGGGCAATGGCGCAGCGCTGGAGGCGCGCATGCGGCAGATCGACGATGCTTGCGCGCGAGGGCCGCTATCCGTCCGGCCCCTGCGTTCCGGCGGTGGCACAGGCCTTCGCCGGCTTCGAACGGGGGGATTTCCCGGCCGCGATCGACGCGCTTGAACCGATCGCCGACGAACTCGAACGCATCGGCGGCAGCCACGCGCAGCTCGACCTGGTGAGGTTCACGCTGCTGAAGGCCTATGCCAACGCGAACCGCCCGGACGCTGCGCGCCGTCTGCTGACCGCGCGGCGCCCGCCAGCCTCGGCCGTTCCCGTTGCCGGCCTGGCGGCGGTGTAGCGAGCGACGCAACGCCCGTTTGCCGCGACCGACGTGCCATCCGTCCGGCGGTACGGTTAAATCATTGGCCCTATCCAGTTAGCGCAGGGCCATGTCGCGGCGGCCGCAGCTTCGGGCCAGTCCGGCTCGTCGCCGATCGAAGCTCCCGCCGCAGCGGCCACCGGACCCTCAGCCGCCCGCGCAGTACGTGCAGCCGGCTTCCTGCGCGCGGTTCACTCCCCAGGTTCCCGACGGGATGACGGTGATTCCGGGTACGATGTTCGCCGCCCATTCCTTCGCCGCATCGGCGGCACCAACACCGGCGTTGCCGGCCATCATTTTGCTGAGGGCGCCCAAAGCCACATTGCACGCCCCGACGATCGCACCGCTCGCGAGCAGTCGGTCGATAGCCATCCCATCCGCCGGCAGAACGCCCGGCTTCGGATGCAGAAAGGGATTCTTCACCGCCGGCGCCTTCGTCTCAGGATCAATGATCTTGAGCGTTTCCCCGATCTTATATTTCTCCCACATCGTACTGTTCAGAGCGATCGGGAATGCCGCATGGCGCAGAACGATGACGGCGGTTGCAGTACCCGGCGGATTTGGAGTCACAAATGTATACGCAAACGCCAGCGGAAAACCGGCATTGGGCTCATAAGCGTCCACCACCTGGCGATGGCGTGTCTTCAGCGCACCCGGCCAGTGCGCAGCGTCCGACTTTGCCGGAGCGGCCTCCGCGTGCGAGGCCGCAGGCAAGAACCCCGCGACCCCGAGTGCCATCGCCCCGGCAACGCGGCTAAAGATACTGCGACGCGGCGTTCCGTCCGCCGCTTCTCGGGCCCGCATATCGACCATGCCAGTCTCCCTCATTGCGTGTCCTCCCCTGTCAATCCTTGCCGCCTTGCTCAGCCGTGCGTCGCCGGAAGTTCGGTGCGCAAGCTGTGCGCGTTGTCCTTCATCCACTGCTGGATCGGCCCCCAAGGCCCGGTCAAATGCTGCGACGACGGAAACGGTCCGAGAAGCGGCGGATACGTCGCGTCCACCGGCTTCAGGGCACGATCAGGGAAGTCATTCTCCAGGCCCTGCCGATGCGGCCGCTTCTGGCTGTCGATGAATACGGCCACGTCGAACGCATCCTGCACGCTCAGCGCCGGGTGCTCGAAGGTGGTGCCCAATGGCATGTTGGCGTGGATGAAATTGGCTGCCGTGATCGGCCGCGCCATGCCCGCCCCGTCATTGTAGCTGTCTGGCCCCCAGAGCGGCGGGAACTGGTAGCGATGGCCTTGCTTTGCGGCGTCGGCGGCGCTCCAGCGCAGCCCCTGCCCATCCGGCTGATGACAGGCCGCGCAGTTTGCCGCAAACACCCGGGCGCCGTGGGAGGGATCGCTCGCCACCGTCGGCAGCGGCAGCACCGGCACGCTGCGTCCCTCGGCGCTGCGCCCGGTCGGCACGCCAGAGCTGATGAACCGGATATACGTGAGCATTGCCTTCATTTCGTGGCCATCGACCGGCAGCGGACGCCCATTCATGCTGCGCTCCATGCAGCCGTTGATCCGCTCCGCCAGCGTCCGCACTTCATCCTCGCGGGCGATGAACAACGGAAACACGCCCCAGACGCCGGCCAGCGGCAGCCCGAACTTCTTCGTTCCGGCATCCAGATGGCAACTCTGGCATTCCAGGCCGTTGCCGGAATACCGCTTCGCCGGATCCTTGGCATCGGGTCCGATCGTCTCCACGGTATGCACGATCAGGTCGTGCCCGGCCCGCACCGTGCGGCCGAACGCATCCATCGGCAGCGTATCGACGGCTGGAACGGCCCATTCCGCGGCCGATGCGCTGGTCACGGCGGCGAGGCAGACCAATACGACCGCCAGCAAGCGTTTCGACACACTATCCCCCCCTGAAGTCGTGCTGAGCCGACAAGGACATCCGCACGGCCTCGTTCCGGTGTCAACGGTTCGGTGATGAAGCGGCACGCCATGGGACCATTCCAGGGATCGGGGCTGCCGTGGCCGATATGCGATCCGTCCGGCGGCGCGGTATCATCGGCCAAAGCCATCCGTCCGGCGGAGCGGCCATCGCCTGTCGCGCCGGCGCACGGTACGGTGCCCTGCCGCCCGCCTCCGACCTGCCCCCCGCCTCCGACCTGCCCCCCGCCTTCGAAAGGAATCCATGTTGACCCGCATGAAGTTCGGCGCCTTCCTCGCCCCGCATCACCCGGTAGGTGAACACCCCGCCCTGTTGCTCCGCCGCGACCTGAACTTCGTGGCACATCTCGACGAGCTCGGCTTCGACGAGTTCTGGTGCGGCGAGCACCATTCCTCCGGCTGGGAAATGATCGGCGCACCCGAGCTGTTCCTGGCCGCCGCTGGCGAGCGCACGCAGCGCATCCGGCTGGGCACCGGCGTGACCTCCCTGCCCTACCACCACCCGTTCAACGTGGCGCAGCGCATCGTGCTGCTGGACCACCTGACCGGCGGACGGGTGATCTTCGGCACCGGCCCCGGCGCGCTGCCGGCCGACGCACGCACCTTCGGTGTGGACCAGATGCTGCTCCGCGCCCGCCAGGATGAGGCGCTGGGCGTCATCATCCGCCTGCTGCAAGGCGAGCGCTTCAGCTACCGCAGCGACTGGTTCAGCCTGAACGAAAGCCAATTGCAGTTGCTGCCGTTGCAGGAAAGGCTGCCGATGGCGGCAGCGTCCTCGATCAGCCCGTCGGGGATGCAGCTTGCCGGCAAGTACGGGATGGGCGTGCTGTCGATCGCCTCCACCTCAACCGAGGGCCTGGCCGCGCTTCCGCTGCAATGGTCCTTCGCCGAGGACGCCGCCCGCGAACATGGCAAGACCGTCGATCGGCGGGACTGGAGGGTGCTGGTGTCCTTCCACCTCGCGGAATCGAAGCAGCAGGCGGAGCAAGAGGCGGTGGATGGGCTTTGGTGGTGGCATAACGAGTACAACGTGCGGGTGCTCGGGCGGCCGGGCGCCACGCGCGTGGAGGACAAGCGGGAGCTGCTGGCGCAGGTGAACGGCGGCGGCAGCGGGGTCGGCTCCGCGGTGATCGGCACGCCGGATGCGCTTGTGACAATGATCCGCAACCTGCAGCAGGTGACCGGCGGGTTCGGCGTGGTGGTGGGTTTCGCGCATGACTGGGCGCCGCGCGAGGCCACGCTGCGATCCTGGGAACTGTTCGCCCGCTACGTGATCCCGGAGCTGAACGGCTACACGCAGAACCTGAGGCAGTCAGCGGACTACATGGCGGCGCACCGGCAGGAGCTGATGGCCGGGCGGGTGGAGTCGATCAAGGCAACGGTGCAGGGCAACGAGAAGGCGCAGGCGGCACTGGCGGTCACGCTGCAACAACTGGCGAAGGCGCCGCATGGCGGCGGGTTCCGGCCGGGCGCGCTGCCGGTGGGGAACCCGCCGGAAGGGCAGGATTGAGCTGGATTTGGCCGCCCCCGGACCGCCCCCGGGGCGGAGGGTTGAACCGCCGCCGGGGTTCGGCTACACCCCCGCGGCTTCGCGGCGCCCGTAGCTCAATTGGATAGAGCACCAGACTACGGATCTGGGGGCTGGGAGTTCGAATCTCTCCGGGCGCGCCAACACTTGCGGCACTTATCCACAGGTTGGAAATCGCGGTGGTGGTGCTACGCGGCCAATGAGAGCACCACCAGCAAGGCTATACCCCAAGTGAGGACGCTCAGGGCAATGCCCAGCGCCATTCCGCGTGCCGGAGCCAGTTTGTCGCTCTCATCGATTTCGCCCCGCGCATATCGTTCGCGCACAGACAAAACGGGGGTAGCAGCGCGCGCTCGCCCGTCGAGCGTGGCCCACGTGCGCGACGGTAGCAATGATGTAATCTGCTCGGACATTGGTACCTCCGAGCCGCTACTGCTCCCAGGCGCATTGCGCACAAGTTACAATGATGGGTTCATCTAAATCGACCTAAACGCGCTTGTTCACCTTTTTAATGGGGAAGATTGCCCCAGCGCGTTCCGCCGCACCCGCAGCACGAAAAAAGGCCCCGCCATCACTGACGAGGCCAGAGGTTGGGTTTGCGATTGTCCCGACCGTAGCGGGCCGCGCCGGGGCCGTTCAGTTGGTTGTTCGACCAAGGTCCGTGCGAAGTTCACGAAAGGGAGGGGGCCGGCCCTTCGTGCGGTCTTTGGGTTCGGCGCGGGCGCGGGTCGGCTCCCACCGCGGCTGGCGGATCGAGAGCAAGCCGCCCGACCAGGCATCTTCTGCGAGGGCGTAGCAGCCGCTGTCGCGGCGGGTGCCCTCACCGAACGGGCCGGATCGCCGAGCGCACCGCCGCGTCGGGGCAACTCTCAGCAACCGCCCGTCATCATGATCTCGGAGTTGAAACGTTACTGAAGGCACCAGCCTTTATCCTATGGATTCCCAAGAAGGTTTCCGAGGAATTCATGAAGTCTTTCCCATTCACGCTGGTACGCGGAGCGAGTTCGACAGTCATCCACGATCGGCTCAACCCTTCGATGCGGCGGCGCCTGACGGACGATCTGGAAGCGCTGATCCGCAGGGCGTACCTCGGTGCCCACTTTGAGGCGGCCGAAAAACTGCTGCAGGGCTTGAGCGCCTTATTGGCCAGCGAGAAGCAGCAGTTCCCGACCGGCCGACGCAGGTCCGCTGAGGGCGTGATCGAGATGCTGGCGGGCGAGATAGCAGTAGCGAAGGCGCGCAAAGAGGCGGCCATCGCGCAAGACGCAGCGCTCAGCCTCACACGTCAACGCGCGGCCGTGGGTTGAAGCCATCGCGGCAGCGTCCTGCCACCCAGCTCATCTCCCGGCACCCGCAGCGCCATGGCGCGCCAGCCGGGCGAGGGTGTCGGGACAACCTCATCTGAATGACCAAACGTCACTCCCTGGTCCCCCAACACCCGCCTCGATAGCCCCACGGATGGCCTAATCCTGCCCTCCCTGGCGTCCTGGTTGGTCCGCATTGGGCCGATGCGCATTTGATCGCGGATGGGCATGGAAGACGGCGCTGGGGAAGACGGCGCTGGGTGTGGCGGGAACCGACAGGCGGCGCCCGGCGGGCGCGGCGCCCTACATCCGCACCCTGGGTCTTGACCACCTCCGTCAGCGGCAGGACCGCGATCGACACAAGCGTGCCGCGCGACAGCAAAGTTGTCCGGTCAGCGACACGTAGGTTGGCCGGTTTGGTCGGAGGGCGGCGCGGCAGCCACATCGCCAGCCCCAACACGGCATCGAATCGTGCCCACGCATGGAAAGGGCCACCCCTCGCGAGGCGTCGCCCCGCGGCAAAAAGAACGGCCCCGCCACTGCTGACGGGGCCGAGAGTTGGGTTGCGATTTTGGGGAGTCCGATCGTAGCGGGCCGTACCGGGTGCGTTCAGTTGGTTTTTCGGCCAAGGTCCGTTCGATAGCGTACAAAAGGCGAGGGCACCTGGAGGGCGGCCGCGCGCGCGGCGTGGGCATAGTGGAGGTCGGGACGTGACTGGCGGCGCTCGCAGTGCTTGCATCTCGCGGATCGCGCGGGCAACCGCCACCGCGCACAGCCTGCGCAGCCGGATCGGCGGGCTGCCACACGCTCACCCGCGCGAGCAGGTTCCGCACCGCCGAGTCGTGCCAACCGGGAGCCACCGCACCGCTGCAACGCCTGTCCCTCCGCCGCCACCGATCAGCGCCAGTCATGATGATGATCGTGGTGATGATGATGGTGATGGTGATGGTGATGGTGGTAGTAACCAGGATAATAGGAACGATAATCCGGGGGATAGTACGGCTGGTAGTAGGCATAGGGCGGGGGCGGCGGCGGCCCATAGTTGAAATAGACATAGCCGTTGATGCGTTGAATTTGCACCCGCGTCGCGTCATCCGCCTTCAGCAGCGCGACGGCATCGGGCACCGGCTTCAGCAGATCGGCATAGGACGACGCCTGCATCGCCTCTGATACGTCGTGCCCCGGCGCGGCGGCCGCGTGCGCGGATCCCATGGTCGCCAGTCCCGCAACCGCACCGATCAACCCAACGGTCTTTTTGTCCATGTCATATCTCCCCGCTCGGAAGCGATGCCATGAACCAGAGCAACAGGGCAGCATTGCGGCTCGCGGCGTCATAATGCAGCCATCAACGAGACACGACAGCAGCCACGTAACAGCACAATTATGAGCGCCTGTCCGGCAGCAGACGCGCCTGGCTCTGCCTCAGTGGCTCTGGCTCACGGGCTCTGCTTGCAGTGCACTGGCTGCCTTTATGAAACATGGAACTTCGGATTCATCCACGCGTTTAGAGATGTCATGGCGAGCCGCCGAGGCTTGCGCCGCGCAGATTTGGAGGCAGCAATATGGACATGAAGACGGTTGGCTTGATTGGCGCCGTTGCCGGATTAGCGACCATCGGCGTAGCACATGCCGCGATCCCGCCCGCGCCGGGCGCATCGGACGCACTGGCGGTATCGTCCTACGCGGATCTGCTCGCGCCGGTCCCCGATGCCGTCACGCAGGTAAAGGCAGACGATGCCGCCCGGGCACGGCGGCCGACGCCGGAGGGCGAGCTGCAACTTGCTGAGTACCTACGAGTACAACAACGGCCCGTCGCCGGCCTATCACCACCACCATCACCATCACCATCACCACCATCAGGCCTATCGGCACCATCACCATCATCACCACAACACTGTCGTCGGTATTCCCGGCGTGGGCGGCGTGGTAGTCGGCAACCGCGACAGATAGCTTTACAGCGGTACCTCCGGGCCTTCAGGCGTTGGTATCCTTCGCCTTGGCCCGGGCCGCCCGCAGAATCTGGCGATAGGTGCCGTCGAACACGGTGTTGGTGGACGATGTCCACATCGACGCCTTGCCCAGGGTCTCCCTGCTGGCATGGATGCGGCGGCTGCGCATCTCGCGCTCCGCCGCTGCTTCTTCGTCCATCGGCACAAGTTCGAATTGCGGCTCGGCCGGCAGAAACAAAATCTGCATGAACGGTTCGTTGGGGCGGAAGACGTGCACCCGTCCGTCCGGCGGCGTCTTGAAAATCACGAAGGAGATCATCGGCCACCAACTCGTGCGCAGCAGCGCCGGCACCGCGATGGGGACGTCATCGGTGGACGAGGTATAGAAGCGCGGATGCGGCTCGGTGCGCACCGCCACGTCGTCCGGTACCTTGAGATCGAGCAGAAGCTGGTAACTATAATAGTTGTCGCCGAACGAACGGAACGGCGGCCAGTTGATGCCGGTGCCGGGATCGGGACCCCAATCGGAGTCGAGCACCACATGGCCGTCGCGCCGGGTCACGCGAAGTTCATTATCGAACGGATAGAAAAGCTCGATGCCGTACTGGGCCCCTTCGACGAAGGGCATGCAGTGCCAGCCATATTCATGCGAGCCGTCGAGCCGCGGCTCCGGCTGGCCGCTCCAGCCGGGGACCTCCATTTTGGTGCGGCGCGGGTTCAGGCGGGGTTCGAACAGGCGATACTTGATGGTGGTCATCGCGGCCCCTCGATCGTCAGGCCGGTACAATTAGGGTCGCGCGGAGGAACCGCCAACGCGCAGAGGTGTGAACTGCCACAGCCATTCAATACGAACCTCGCCAATGGACCGATAGTACGGAGGTAAACATTTTTTGTCGGTGGTTCTCGCTGGCACTGTTATGGCAGCCCGCATAAAGATTGACATTTGGCCAGTGCCCGCTGCCCCCGTGTCATGCCCAGGCTTGGCCCGGGCACCATGGCTTTGCTGAGCTGGAGAAAGCCGTGGGTGGCCGGCCTCCGCCTTCACAGAAGCAGACTTTCGCCGGCCATGACTTTGGCGGGCTGGTATTATGCCAACCGGTCTTGCGATTGACGCATCGGCGCCGCCTCCACGTCATGACAGGGGAACGTACGCGATTCACGACCACGCTGTTAAGCGACATTGAACGTCGTGGACGCGGGTCTTCGCCGGCATGACGAGGCGGGGGGTCGTGCATGAATCCTTGAACCTTGAGACACTTCCGCCTCCATCATGAAATGAAGCAGACTTTTCCTTTATAGACGCGGAAACTGACGGCCGTTGCGCCGGCGCCCGCGAGCGCGCGCCCACCCTGGACCAACCGGCCGGTTTGCCGCACGCTCCCGCCAACCCATGGGGAGCGCCCGCCATGTCCCATCGCCCGACGATCTACGGCACGCGCCACGCGGTTTCCGCCGGCCATTACCTCGCTGCCGCCGCTGCCTTTTCCATTCTTGAAGCCGGCGGCAACGCGATCGATGCCGGATGCGCCGCCGGCATCGCGCTCGGCGTGCTGCAGCCGGACCTGGTGAACGTTGCCGGCGTCGCCCCGATCATCATCCGCCTCGCAGACGGCACGGTGGAAAGCATCGCCGGCCTCGGCTGGTGGCCAAAAGCCATCCCCGCCGATCTCTTCATGCGCCAGCATAACGGTAAAATTCCGGATGGCGTGCTGCGCACCGTGGTGCCGGCCGCACCGGACGCCTGGATCACCGCGCTGCGCCGCCACGGCACGCTGCGCTTCGCCGACGTCGCCGCCCCCGCGATCCGCTTCGCCGCGGAGGGCTTCTCGGTCTATCCGCTGCTGGCCGCGTCGATTGCCTCGCACGAGCATGAGTACCGCCGCTGGCCGTCCAACACCGCGATTTTCCTACCTGACAACCGCGTCCCGCGGGCGGGGGAGAAATTCGTGCAGGCGGACCTGGCGCGCACGCTGCAATTCATGGCGGACCAGGACCGCGCCGCCGGCCCCGACCGCCTCGCCGGGCTGAACGCCGCGCACCACGCCTTCTATCGCGGCGACATCGCGCGGGAGATTGTGAAGTTCCAGCAGTCCGAAGGCGGCTACCTGTCGATGGATGACCTGGCGTCCTACCATTCGCCGATCGAACCGGTGGTCCGCCGCCGCTGGCGCGGCCATGAGCTGATCACCTGCGGCCCTTGGTGCCAGGGACCCGCGCTACAGGAAGCGCTCGCGCTCGTGGAACAGGTTGGGATCGGCGGCCTGCCGCACAACAGCGCGGCCTACCTGCACCGCATCGTCGAATGCGTGAACCTCGCGATGGCTGACCGTGAACATTTCTTTGGCGATCCGAATTTCGTCGATGTGCCGATCGATCGTCTGCTCGATCCCGCGACGATCGTCCGCCGCGCCGCCGCGGTGCGCGATGACCGCGCGTTCGGGCAAATGCCGGCGCCGCTCGACCTGCCGGCCGGGTCAGGTGATCGGAGGCAGGCCCCGCACGTGCACGCGCCAAGCGCCGCGGAGCTGCCGAAGGTCGAGGCGGACACCTCGTATTGCTGCGTCGTCGATCGCTGGGGCAATGCGTTCAGCGCCACGCCATCGGACGGTTCGGGCAACGTGCCTGTCGTGCCGGGGCTGGGGATCACCCCCTCCGGCCGCGGCTCGCAAAACCGGCCCGATCCAAAGCACCCTGCCGGCGTCGCGCCCGGCAAGCGCCCGCGCCTCACCCCCAATCCTGCAATGATTCTCACCGAGGCCGGCGGCGTGATGCCGTTCGGTACGCCGGGCGGCGACGTGCAGACGCAGGCGATGCTGCAGGTTCTGCTGAACATCCTGCATTTCGGCATGGACCCGCAGAGCGCAATCGAGGCGCCGCGTGTGGCATCCTTTTCCTTCCCGTCGTCGTTCGCGCCGTTCGAGTATTTCCCGGGCCGGTTGGCGGTCGAGTCGCGGATCGACCAGGCCACACGGGACGATCTGGCGGCGCGCGGGCATGAGATCCGCGATTGGCCGGAATGGACCTGGCTGGCAGGCTCGGTGGAAGCGATCGTCACGGACCCCACAACCGGCCTGATCGGTGCTGGCGCCGATCCGCGACGCCCGGCCTACGCGATGGCGATCTGAGAGCAGGAATGCGTACAACCCTCGAACAGCGCACGGAACCATCGGTGCGCTGCTCGAGGTAGATTGCTTCGACATTTCGTTCCTGGCACGCTTCACGTCATGCGCCGCCGCTTGCATCCCTCGTGCCGATCTGCAGCGAGTGCTTCGGTAGGTGCCGCCCACGTTCAAATACCGCCAGGCTGTCGTAGAAATGCATCGACAGCGTGCTGCGGGTGAACTCGCTGGGCGTCACTGCCTCGTGGCTGAGATCGGCATTCAGCTCGTCGATCAAGTCCTTGCACAGCTCCATGAACGTTCCTCCCCGGTCACGTCCGCCGCCGAATTCGTTCCAGTAGCAAGTGTGCAAGTCCTCGACCAGATAGACCCCATTCCGGTCCACGCGGGGATACAGATGCAGGAACGTCGTTACGAGATCCTGCATGAGATGCGAGCCGTCATCGATCACGATGTCAGGCGTCCCGAATTCAGCCAGCACGCCATCCAGAAATGCCGTGTCCCCCTGATGGCCGATACGAACGGCGATCTGCTGCTCTTCGAAAGCCTTGCATTCCGGCCGGATGTCGATGCCGACCACTTGCGCGTGCGGGCCGAAATAGCGCTTCCACATCTGCAGCGAGCCACCCTCGCCGCATCCGATCTCGACCGCCACCACCGGCCGGTTCACATAGCGGCCGAAGTGACGCTCATAGGCGGGAAAATAATGCGTCCACTTGTCCACCAGGCGGCGCGAATCGTTGGTCAGAAATTCGGACCACAGGCTCATGGGTACGCCTCCTGATCATGACCGGCTGAGCACATGCGACACCCCGCCGATTCCGATCGGGTCTGCGAGACCGCGCCGACTGTGCTCGACCGGCCAATGCCGTGCCGCCTGCTACTGCGCGCCACCGGTCAATGCCGTGTCGCCTCCGGCCTGAACCGCACGCCCGGACGTGCCAGCCCGCCGCCAATCGCGATGGGCGTGCCGTCGGCGCGCCAGCAGGCGGCGCCAATCATCGTGCCCTCGGAGTCGAACTGGATCGCGCTCATGCCGCCGGCGACATTGCCCACCACCGCCACGTCGTGACCACGGTCGCGCAGCGCCGCCAGTACCTCCGCCGGCACCGCCGATTCGACTTCGACGCTGTAGCCTTGTGTCCAAATCCGCGGCGCCTCCACGGCTTCCTGCACGCTCATGCCGTGATCGATCAGGTTGGACAGCGCCTGCATCACCGACGGGAAGATGCGCAACCCGCCGGGCAGGCCCAGGGCGAACCGCGGCTTCCCCTCGCGCAGCACCATGACCGGCGACATCGAGGACGTCACGCGCTTGCCCGGCGCCACCGAACTCGCGCGGTCGGGGCGCGGGTCGAACACGAACATGTAGTTGTTCGGGATCATCCCGGTTCCCGGCACGATGTAGCGGGCGCCGAACAGGGAATTGATGGTCTGGGTGCTGGCGACGATGTTACCGGCACCGTCGGCGACCGTCAGATGCGTCGTGTGGGCGCCCTCGCCGGGTGCCACGCCGGCGCTCCAGGACTGCGCGCGGTCCAGCGCGATGCGAGCGCGGCGCCCGGCGGCATAGTCCTTCGACAGCAGCTTCGTCACCGGCACCGCGACGAACGCCGGGTCCGCGGTGGCGGCGGTGCGGTCGGCGAAGGCGATCTTCAGTACCTCGGCGAGCAAGTGCAGGGTGTCGGGCGAACCGAAGCCCAGCGCACCGATATCGTAGCCCTCCAGGATGTTCAGCATCTGGATGATGTGCAGCGGGCCGGAGGATGGCGGCGGCGGTCCGACGATCTCGAAACCGCGGTAGGTGCCGCGCAGCGCTTCGCGGTCGATGGTGCGATAGCGGGCCAGGTCCTGCATCGTCAGGTAACCGCCGGACTGCGCCATGTGGTCGGCATACCGCCGTCCCAGCGCGCCGGCGTACAGCACGTCCGGGCCCTCGCGAGCGATGGTGCGCAGGGTCTCGGCGTAGTCGCCGGTAACCAGGCGCGTGCCGGGCGGGATCGGCGCGCCGTCCGGCAGATAGAGGCGCGCGATCTCCTTGTCCCGTGCCATGTCGGCGGCGCTGTCCGAGACGCACTCGTGCAGGTAGGGCGTCACGCGGAAGCCGCGCGAGGCATGGCGGATCGCCGGCTCGGTGACGTCGGCCAGCGAAAAGGTGCCGAAGCGGCGCAGCGCCTCGCACCAGCCCATCAGGTTCCCTGGCGCGGCCACCGCGGTGGGGCCGACAGCGTTCTTGCGGCCGATCGTGTCCATGGTGCCGGGCGCGGCCTTCGGATCCGGCGTGTAGGTGGTGGGGCCGGTGGCGAGCGGGGCCGTGCTCTGGCCGTCCAGCACGTGATGGGTGCCGTCGGCCAGGCGGATATGGGCCATGCCGCCGCCGAGAACGCCGACCATCATCGGCTCGACCACCGTGAGGGTGAAGAACGCGGCGATGGCGGCGTCGATGGCGTTGCCGCCGGCCGCCAGCATTTCCGCGCCGGCGGCGGAGGCGAGCGGATGGTTGGTCACCACCGTGCCGCGCGTGCCGGTGGCCGGCTGCTTCTCACAGGTGAAGACCGTGCCGGCGCGGCTGCGCCAATCGGCATGCGGCATAGTGCATTATCCTCCTGCTCTTCGGGCCGTCCGGACCATGACGCGGCCACACCGCACTGAAAAGGGCGCGACTGGCATCGGCCCAATTCGGCACGCTCGCAGAGGCCACGGTGGGGCAAGCAGCGGGGGCCGCAGAGGCACCGCCAGTGGGGGCGCCAGTGGGGGCGCCAGTGGGGGCGCCAATCGGGGCCGCGGAGGCGCCGCCAGCGGGGGCGGCAGTGGGGGCGGCAGTGGGGGGCGACAGCGGGGGCGGCAGTGGGGGCGGCAGTGGACGCGCCAGTGGGGCGCGGCGGCGAGGACGGTTACGGGGACGGCTGGGAGACCGGCACTCGCACCAGGGACGGCGTTCCGTCCGTGGTCACGCCGTCGCCGATCTTCGGCGCGTTCCGCGGCAGGTGCCGTCCGCGCTCGAACACCACCATGCTGTCGTAGAAATGCATCGACAACGTGGTCGCGGTGAACGCGTCGGGGGTGACCGCGCCGCGCGACAGGTCGGCGTTCAGGTTATCGAGCAATGACTTGCACAGCTCCATGAACGACCCCTCGCGGCGCAGGCCACCGCCGAACTCGGGCCAGTAGCATGTGTGCATGTCCTCCACGATGTAGACGCCGTTGCGGTCCATGCGCGGATACAGATGGCGGAAGCTTGCCGACATGTCCTGCATAACGTGCGAGCCGTCGTCGATGATGACATCGGGGACGCCGAATTGCGCCAGCACCTGGTCGAGGAAGGCCACGTCCGCCTGGTGGCCGATCCGCACGGCGATCTGCGAATCCGCGTAAGCGACGCATTCCTCGCGGAGGTCGATACCGACCACCTGCGCCTGCGCCCCGAAATAGCGCTTCCACATCTGCAAGGAGCCGCCCTCGCCGCAGCCGATTTCCAGTAAAAGGACGGGTCGATCCACGTAGCGTGCGAGGTGGCGCTCATAGGCGGGAAAGTAGTGCGTCCATTTGTGGATCGCGTGGCCGCCATGGGTCAGGAACTCGGACCAGAGGGTCACGGGTGGGCCTCCTTATATCTGCGGCCGGTGGCCGGATATCTGCGGCCGGTGGCCGGCCATCGATGCCCGACAATGATGACCGCACGCGGTTGCCGGCCGCTCGGTGGCATGGGCGCCGTGTTCTCGGCCCGAAGGTCCGACCATGGCGCGGCGGCGCGTTGCTGGGAAGGTTGCGGCATCGGTGCGTTGCTATGGCACGCGGCCCGCTGGGGGCAAACAAAAAGGCGGCGGGGATGACCCCGCCGCCCAGTCGGTAGGTGGTGTTTGTAAGCGATCAGAAGCGGAGCGACAGACCGAGGGTGGCGACCTGCGCCTGCACCTTGTTGTTCGCCAGGCCGGGCGCGGCGGTCAGGAAGTCGTAGCCGCCCTGGTAGTTCTGGCCCCAGGCATACTCGGCGACTGCCACGACGCCCGGACCAAAGCCATAGACCGCACCAACGTCGATACCCTGGTAGGTCCGCTGCCCGCAGGTGCCGCAGCCGAGAGCGGCGGTCGGGCCGACACCCTGGTTCAGGTAGTTGAAGTAGTAGGTGCCGATGGTCATCGGGAGCTGCGGGATGCTGTACTTGATGCCGGCCGTCCACGCGACCGCATTGGCGCCGCCCTTCGGCTGCAGGCCCCAGTTGCCGTTGAAGGCGCCCCACATCACGTTGCCGCCCACGTCGAGCACTTTGTTGAGCGATATTTCGGCACCGACGTCGCCGATGTTGAGGCCGTTATAGGGTTGGAAGGGGGACGCGGCGTCATTGACCTTGCCGCTGACGGTCCAGATGCCGGATACCGCGACGCCGACCGGACCGAATGTGTTGCGGTAGCGCACAGCAGCGGCGAACTCGTTGCGGTAACGGCCAAAGTCGCCGGCCAGCAAAGACGACGACTGGGTGGCGCAGCCCATGCCGCCATAGGCAGAAGAGCACCCCGAACCGTCGAACGGCGTCGAGTTGTTCGGAATGAAGGAGACGACCGCGTCGAACCCGGCGATCACCGGCGACAGATAGGCGACACCAGCCGCCATGTATGCGCCACCCTCGTCAGCCCATGGCCAGGTCGGCGCCATGTTGCTGGGGATGTTCGTACTGGCGAAGGAAATCCATCCGCCGATGTCGAAGTCGTCGAACAGACCGATCTGCATCAGGGATTGGGCGTAGACGACGTCGCCGACGCGGACGAAGCCGGTCGAGGAGGTGCCGACATAGGCGAACGCGTGCCGCACGTACAGGATGTTGTCGCTGGAGTCGCTGGAGGCGCTCTGCGCGAAGCCGGAGGTGACGCTGGCTCCCGCAAGGCCTGTCGCGGCGGTCGAGGTCACGCCGGGAAGGCTGGCCGTGCCGCCGGAGATCGAGGTGGTGTTGTTCTCTCGGATTTCGGTGAAGGCACCATACTGCACGCCGTTCTTGGTCATGCCGTCGATGCCGAGATCGACACGGATCCAACCGTAGATGCCGTAGGCCTGCTGCTTGTTGCCGGCGTTGGCCGCGGGGGTGCCGGTGCCGTTCATGCCGGTCCACCATGCCGCCATCGGGAACTCGTTGACGAACGAGTTGACGCGCATGTTGATGGTGCCGGGCGCGGGCACGGAGAACGGTGCGGCGCCTTCGCCTTCCAGACCCTGGCCGCCGGTATAGGGCGAGCCCGTTTCCTGGAAGCCGCCGACGGTGTTGACGATGCCCGTGCCGGTTGGGCTGCTTGGGTCGCCCTGCATATCCATGAGCCTGCCGGCGTTTGCCGTCCCGGCTACCAGGCTCAGCATTGCCCCAGCGGACAATAGCACTCTGAGCTTATTCAACGTTCTGTCCTCCTTGTTGCGCCGGCGTGCCGGCGGAATTCCAGGCCCCGTCCCGATGCTCCGTTCGTGCCCCCCGTTCCGGGTGACGCAGCAAACGCAGGCGAAGCGGCCGAACCTGAAGGGGACTGTGGCGCAACTATCCCGGTGCCGGCAACGAGGGTTAAGGCCAGTTATTGGCATTTTTGGGACACTGTTGCTGTAATACCACAACACGATGCGAGAGGCCCCGAGCAGGCAGGAGGGGACAAGGGGGCCGTGATGTGACGGCGTCTCCGTTCGGATTGTCTCGTGGCTTCCCTTGCCCTCCGGTTTCCAAAGCGCCTTTGTCACCACGGCAATCACAAAGCGGTGATGAGAGAGCGACGGCCAGCACTTACGTCTCGGTTGTAGGTTCGAAAAGTGCTGTGACCTGCACAAGGCGTACGCGCGTGCTGCAAGTCCCGGTAACCGACTGCGATCCACTGATCTGCGAGATCCTGGCGGCAGGCCTGGAGGACTATTGAGGCGCCCGCGTCGTATGCCGCGGCACCGGCACCGCGGCGGTGGGAGCGATGCAAGGCCAACGTCTGGATGCTACTGTCCTCGAAGCGGATCTCCCTGGCATCAGCGGGTTCGCTGTGGCTGACCGCGCCCGCACCCTGAACATCCCGGTCCTGCTTGTTCCAGGGCACCCCGACGCCACGCTCATTTGCAGGCATTATGGGTATCCTTGTCTGCCGACAGCTGGTTCTCCCCGTCACGCTGGCCGAGGAAACCCTCCGCATCATTTGAAGCGCCAAGGAGAACATTGAGCGGGTCCGAGCCTCCGGCGGGACGCTGAAGGAGACGTTCGCCGATCTGGCGGAAGCCATCCGGGAAGCCCGGCATGCGGGGGCTGAGAACGTGGAGATGAGAACCATTCGTGCGGCCAAAATTGGCCGAAATCCGCACCGGTAAGTCGGCCCGAGTGGTCAGCCCGCGTCCGGTTGCTGCTCCAACAACGCAGCCGTGGCTTCCGGCTCCAATGCCGGTTCCTCCATCGGCAATCGCCCGAGGGATTGTCTCGTCAACTTTCGGATGCGCGCCGGATGCGCCCGAAAAGCACGCGTGGTTTCGGTCCCTTGGCGGCGTGTCCATCAATCATGGAACACTGATGCAGGTGGAACATTGGCCGGTGGAACGTTGGCCGGTGGAACGTTGGCACGAACGGATTGTGGGTTCCGGATCGACGCCGGCCACACGGCACCGCCCACACGGCACACGGACGCGTATTACTTGCTCCCGCCGGGTGGGCACCCCTGAGGTTGTCTGCGAGAGAGTCCCGTGATCAGAGTGAAAACAAAGGCGGCGGGGATGACCCCGCCGCCCAGTCGGTAGGTGGTGTTTGTAAGCGATCAGAAGCGGAGCGACAGACCGACGGTGGCGACCTGCGCCTGCACCTTGTTGTTCGCCAGGCCGGGCGAGGCGGTCAGGAAGTCGTAGCCGCCCTGGTAGTTCTGGCCCCAGGCATATTCCGCGACTGCCACGACGCCCGGACCAAAGCCATAGACCGCACCAACGTCGAGACCCTGGTAGGTCCGCTGCCCGCAGGCGCCGCAGCCGAGAGCGGCGGTCGGGCCGACACCCTGGTTCAGGTAGTTGAAGTAGTAGGTGCCGAGGGTCATCGGAATTTGTGGGATGGTGTACTTGATGCCAGCCGTCCACGCGACGGCATTGGCGCCGCCCTTCGGCTGCAGGCCCCAGTTGCCGTTGAAGGCGCCCCACATCACGTTGCCGCCCACGTCGAGCACTTTGTTGAGCGATATTTCGGCACCGACGTCGCCGATGTTGAGGCCGTTATAGGGTTGGAAGGGGGACGCGGCGTCATTGACCTTGCCGCTGACGGTCCAGATGCCGGATACCGCGACGCCGACCGGACCGAATGTGTTGCGGTAGCGCACAGCAGCGGCGAACTCGTTGCGGTAACGGCCAAAGTCGCCGGCCAGCAAGGACGACGACTGGGTAGCGCAGCCCATGCCGCCATAGGCAGAAGAGCACCCCGAACCGTCGAACGGCGTCGAGTTGTTCGGAATGAAGGAGACGACCGCGTCGAACCCGGCGATCACCGGCGACAGATAGGCGACACCAGCCGCCATGTATGCGCCACCCTCGTCAGCCCATGGCCAGACCGGCGCCATGTTGCTGGGGATGTTCGAACTGGCGAAGGAAATCCATCCGCCGATGTCGAAGTCGTCGAACAGACCGATCTGCATCAAGGATTGCGCGTAGACGATATCGCCGATGCGGATGAAGCCGGTCGAGGTGGTGCCGACATAGGCGAACGCGTGCCGCACGTACAAGATGTTGTCGCTGGAGTTGCCGGAGGCGCTCTGCGCGAAGCCGGAGGTGACGCTGGCTCCCGCAAGGCCTGTCGCGGCGGTCGAGGTCACGCCGGGAAGGCTGGCCGTGCCGCCGGAGATCGAGGTGGTGTTGTTCTCTCGGATTTCGGTGAAGGCACCATACTGCACGCCGTTCTTGGTCATGCCGTCGATGCCGAGGTCGATACGGATCCAGCCGTAGACGCCGTAGGCCTGCTGCTTGTTGCCGGCGTTGGCCGCGGGGGTGCCGGTGCCGTTCATGCCGGTCCACCATGCCGCCATCGGGAACTCGTTGACGAACGAGTTGACGCGCATGTTGATGGTGCCGGGCGCGGGCACGGAGAACGGTGCGGCGCCTTCGCCTTCCAGACCCTGGCCACCGGTATAGGGCGAACCCATTTCCTGGAAGCCGCCGACGGTGTTGACGACGCCGGTGCCGGTCACGCTGCTTGGGTCGCCCTGCATATCCATGAGCCTTCCGGCGTTTGCCGTCCCGGCCACCAGGCTCAGCATTGCCCCTGCGGACAATATCACCCTGAGCTTATCCATTTTTATCCTCCTCGTTGTGCCGGGCACGCCCGGCAAGGACCTCCAGGTCGCCGGATGACGTTTCTGCCGCGCCTTGCGCCGGCGGTGCGGCGCACGATGCGGTCAGGGAACATCCAGACCCGACAGCATTATTGATTGCAGGTTACGACTCGGACAATATGGCGCGGGGATGTTGCCGAATTACTGCGCCTGTTATGGCAGAAAAGCCACACACCATCAGGTAACGACAGTAATATTGCGGGCAGTGTAGGGGGTCGGCCTAGGATGTTTCTTGTGTCGATTACATAAACCACTACGGAATGTCAGGGTTTTCAGCTAGGATCAGTCGCCTTCCGCGAATTCAAGATTGGCATCCGCCTGCTCTGGCGCCGCGTCAGCAGAGTGGGGACGAGCGGGCTGGGCATGAGCAGGCGGCGCCACGGCCCTTGCAAGGTGCGCACTGTGCCACGCACCGCTCGCCACCAGGATCCGAATCGCCTCGCCCATCGCGCGGGCGAGCTCGTGCACCGCCGGCGCGGCATCGCCGCGAACCGCGAGGGCGTAGCGGACCGCTAGCGCCGGTTGCTCGATCGGCCGGAACACCAGGGCGCCGCGGGCGATTTCCTCCCGCACCGCCGACGCAGGCAGGACCGCGCAGCCGAGACCGTCATGCACCATCGCGCAGGTCATTGCCAGGCTGTCCACGTGGGTCACCGCGTCGAAGCGCACGCCGCGCTGGAACGCCGCCTTCGCCAGCCGCCGGCGGATCCAATGCCGCTTGTCGGGCAGGATCAGCGGCACCCCGAGCAAGTCACGCAGCCGCAGCGGCTGGGTGCTGTCCGCCAGCGCGTCGCGCGGCGCGATGACGAGACCAAGGCGCTCTGTCGCCAGCGGTTCGAGATGCAACGAGCCCAGCTCGGGTGGATCGGGCAGCATCGCGATGTCGGCCTGGCCGGTGGACAGCGCCTCCGCGGCCGAATCGGTGGTCTCCCGCAGCTCGAGCGTCAGGTCGGGCCAACGGTGGCGCACCAGCGTCGCCAGTGGGACCGCCAGCCACCCGGCCTGTTCGGCGGGCAGGGAAAGCACGACCGTCGCTTCGGCGCCGGTGGACGCATACGTGGACGCATACTCTGATGCCAGCGAGGCGGCCAAAGGGGGAGCCGGAGCGGTAGCCAACGGACCAGCCATGGGGGCCGCCAAAGGCGCGGAGAGCATGCGCAGGACGGCATCGACACGGTCGAGCAAGCGGAGGCCGGCCGGCGTGGCGATGACGCCCCGGCCGTGGCGGATCAGCAGGGCCGTGCCCAGCGCGTCTTCCAGCTTGCGGAGTTGTTGGCTGATCGCAGCGGTGGTGACATTCAACTCCTGCGCGGCCCGGCCCAGATTGCCGGCACGGGCGGCGGCGGCGAAGTAGCGCAGCTCCCGCAGGCCCGGTACGGGCGCCGTCCGCGATTCCGGCACGGGCACGTTCCCGCCGGCGCGCGACACATCGGTCGCGGCCGGCAGGTGGCCATGAGGCGTTCCGATGGGAGTCAACGCGTTCAAGGCACCGCCAATCCCTTGCACGGGCTGGCGTGAAGGGGCTTCAATCCGTCGTCCCGCAACAGTCGGAAAGAAGCGCAGACCACGGGAGGCTAAGCCGAAATGCGGCGAGGCTTCGACGGAAGCCGGACGTGGGGTTTATCAGTAGTGCACGCCGGGTCTCGGAGTTTCTGTCAGGTTTCGGGCAGGATCGCGACGCATGACCGGCCAACTGCTCGACGCCAATCCTCTGCGCCACGCCAATCCTCTGCGCCACGCCAATCCCTCGGGGCCGGTCGTCGATCGGCGCACCGCCCTTGGTGGCCGCGCAGGCCGGCGCTACGACTCTCGACCGATCCGACCGAGGACCACCGCCATGCCCCGCCAGCACCGCATCGCATCCCTCCCTGGAGACGGCATCGGTCCGGAGGTGATCGCCGCCGGCCTGGAAGTGCTTGACACGGTTGCCGCGCGCGACGGCGGGTTCGGCCTGATCGTGGACCACTACGACTGGGGATCGGACTACTACCGCAAGCATGGCCGCTTCATGCCGGCGGACGCACTGGCGTGGCTGCGCACCGCCGAGGCGATCTATTTCGGCGCGGTCGGCGACCCGAACATCCCGGACCACGTCACACTGTGGGGGTTGCGGCTGCCGATCTGCCAGGGGCTCGACCAGTACGCCAACGTCCGCCCGACGCGCATCCTGCCCGGCGTCACCAGTCCGCTCCGCCATGTCGGGCCGGGCGACCTGGACTGGGTGATCGTGCGGGAGAACTCGGAAGGCGAGTATGCCGGCCAGGGCGGCCGCAGCCATCGCGGCTTCCCGGAGGAAGTGGCGACCGAGGTCGCGATCTTCACCCGCCGCGGCGTCGAGCGGATCATGCGCTTCGCCTTCACGCTGGCCGACAGCCGGCCGGCGAAACACCTCACCGTGGTGACGAAGTCGAACGCGCAGCGCCACGGGATGGTGTTCTGGGACGAGATCGCGTCGCTGGTGTCGCGCGACTTCCCCGCCGTGGCGTGGGAGCGCGAGTTGGTGGACGCGATGACCACGCGCATGGTGCGCCGTCCGAAGTCGATCGACACGGTGGTGGCGACCAACCTGCACGCCGACATCCTGTCGGACCTGGCGGCGGCGCTGGCGGGGTCGCTGGGCATCGCGCCGACCGGGAACATCGATCCGGAACGCCGGTCGCCGTCGATGTTCGAGCCGATCCATGGCAGCGCGTTCGACATCACCGGCAAAGGGATCGCCAACCCGGTCGGCACGTTCTGGACCGGGGCGATGATGCTGGAGCATCTCGGCGAGGCAAGCGCGGCGGCCCTGCTGATGCGCGCGGTGGAGCAGGTGTGCGCGGCGGGGGTGGTGACGCCGGACCTGGGAGGGAAGGCGACGACGGCGGAGGTGACGCGGGCGGTGTGCGAGGCGGTGCGGGGGATGAACAGGTAGGGCGTCTGGTCGACCAGGACGGTTGAGTGCGGCCGGAGCGATTACCCCTACTTGCGACCGCTCAAGTGAATTTGGCAAGATCGGCGGAACGTCCGCCATGGGTGGGAAATTCTTGTTGCACTAACCAGCTGCGGCTACCGCATGGATACCTCGTGGCAGCGCGGGAGGTTCTACAAGAAGCCGATCGACAGCCACGGAAATAAAGCGACGACGATCGGCGCGACGACCAGTGCCGCGATGTAGGGCCAGATTTTCCTCCCGATTTTCGCGGCGTATTGTCGCTGTGTGCTTGGCTGCAATCGTTGCGTGCTTCGCACGGGAGCCAAGGCGGCCTCGCCGTTGCCGGCGGTTTCCAACTGTGTCCAACTTCGGTGCGGAGGCAAATTGTTGCCCGCCCTCATAGGGCGGTTGCGGAGCATTGTCGCCATCTGCATCCACGTGATAGCGTCGTAGCTCCCTGGCACTGTCCGGAAAGATCGGACGTTCCAGGTAAAAGCGATCTGGTGAAAGCCCGGCCACGGCAAGACCGGGCGAAGCCTGGCATCTCGGGAGGTCGGTCATGAAGTCGGGATTATTCGCCAGCGAACCGCTGCCGCCGCTGGCGCGGCGTGCGATTTTCGCGGGGTTCGTAGGCTTCGCTGTGGATTTCTTCGACATCTACCTGCCGGCGCTGGTACTGGCGCCGGTGATGACCTATTTTGAGCCGAAGGGCCTCAGCCCGACGGCAACCACGACGATCTACTACTTCACCATCGTCGCCACCCTGCTCGGCCGCCCGTGCGGCGCGGTAATCTTCGGCCACTGGGCCGACAAGATCGGCCGCCGACGCACCACCATGATCAGCATCGCCGGCTTCGGCGCGTTCACCGCGCTGATCGCCTTCATTCCCGGCAGCACAACGATCGGTGTCTGGTCGCTGAATCTGCTGATCGTGATCCGCTTCCTGGGCGGCATTTTCATGGGCGGCGAATACACCTCCAACAATACCCTGGCGCTGGAGATGGTGCCGAAAGAACGCCGCGGCTTCGTCGGCGGGCTGATCCAGGGTGCGTTCCCGGTCGGCTTCGCCATGACCACGCTGGTCACCACGATCATGCTGAGCATCACAACGAAGGAGCAATACTTTGCGTGGGGATGGCGGGTCCCCTTCATCATCGGCTTTGCCATCGCCATGGCTTTCCTGCTGTACTACCGCACGGTACCTGAATCGACCATGTGGGAATCCAGCGAGAAAAGCGCCGCGCCGCTGAAGGCCGTACTGTCCGGCCGGCATCTGCGCACGCTGGGCCAGATTTTCCTCATGATGAGTGGGTTCTGGCTGGTCGGCCAGCCTTCCACCCTGTTGCCAAGCATCATGATCCAGCAGTTGCACATACCCAGCACAATGACGTCGAACGGCTTCCTGTTCGCCAGCATCGCCCTGTTCTTCGGCTTCATGGGCTATGGCCTGCTGAGCCAAATGATCGGCCGTCGCCGCGCCATCGTGATCGGCTCCCTGGTGGTGCTGGCGTGCTGCCCGGCACTGTATTACGCAGCGATCACGAATGCCCTGACCGGCGGATCGCCTTTGGTCACCACCACTCTGGTGGCAATTTTCCACGTGCTGGTGCTCTCGCCGTGGGGAGCGGTGACCGTCTATATCTGCGAACGCTTCCCCACCCATGTTCGCGCCAGTGGCTATGGCATCGGCTACAGCCTGGCGGTGGTAATCCCATCCTTCTCCGGTATCTACGTGCTGTGGCTTGCGCACGTGGTGCCCTATCTCTACGCCCCGATCCTGCTGTTGGTGCTTGCCGGCGTATTGATGATCGCCGGCGCGGTGCTGGGACCGGAGACACGGGACGTGGAACTGCATCTCCCCGACCTGGGGGGCGAACCGGTGCCGGGAGCGGCAGGTGCCGCGGTCGGCCTGACCGGGTAGGTTCTGCTATGTCGTGACTCCGTTGCCATGAGACCGCACGCGTCGCCGAGCCTGCTTCGCTGGCTCCGCTTACGCTCGGCTTCGCGGGTCTTCTTGCAACTCACGCGACGCCGGATAAGGCAGCATCTTGTGAACTAGCCGTTTGAGAGACGGCACACGCTGATAAGCCATGAAACAGGACACGAATGCGATGCCCCGGCACTGAAGCAGGCCGAGGTCGGCATCACGGTCTCCGGCGCCACCGACGCCGCCCGCAGCGCTGCCAACCTGATCCTGACCGCACCCGGCTTGTCGGTCATCATCAATACGGTGGCAAATATATCGAGCGAAGCAGAGCGGCGGTCCTCCACTGGCGCCGACGTACAGCACGGACCGCCGGCGGCGAGATAAATTCGTTCGAGGGCTTTCGGCACGCAGCATGTAACCGGCATTCGCCGGGTGGTATCAGTGCACGTGACCGGAGCGAAACGCCTCGACGGTGCGCATGACCCCGCGCAATTCAGCCAGTCCTTTCAGTCGTCCGATGAACGAATAACCGGGGTTCATCTGCTTGCCGATGTCGCTGCCAATCAGGTGACCATGGTCTGGCCGCATCGGGATCTGTGCGTCGGCGCGGCCTTCGCGGACGCGACGATCCTCCTCCTCCATCATCGCCGCCGTCACGCCGATCAGGTCGGTATCGCCATCGAGGTGTTCCGCCTCATAGAACGACCCGTCCAGTTCGTGCGTGGTATTGCGCAGATGCACGAAATGCACGCGAGACGCGAACTCCCGCGCCATCGCCACCAGGTCGTTTTTCGGGTTGGAGCCGAACGAGCCGGTGCACAGCGTCAAGCCGCAGGTCTGACTGGGCACGCCCGCGAACATCGCGCGCACATCGGCCGCGGTGGACAGCACGCGCGGCAGTCCGAAGATGGGGAACGCCGGGTCATCGGGATGGATGCACAGCCGCGCGCCTTCCTCCTCCGCGACCGGGGTGATTTCGGCGAGGAACGCGATCAGGTTGGCGCGCAGTTCCTCGGTGCCGATCGCATGATACAGCTCCAGCATTTTCTTGAATCTGGCACGGTCATAGGCGAAGTCGCGCGCCGGCAGCCAGTCGATCAGCACCTTCTCCAATCCGTCGATCTCCGCCGGCGAGAACGCCTTGAAGCGGGCCTCGGCCTCGGCAATGCGCGCTGGTGTGTAGTCCGTCCCGGCACCTTTGCGCTGCAACGCGAACAGGTCGTAGGCGGCAAAGTCCACACTGTCGTAGCGCAGCGCATAGCCACCGCTCGGCAGCTTGTACATCAGGTTGGTGCGGCTCCAGTCGGTGATGACCATGAAATTGTAGCACAGCACCTTGACGCCGGCCCGGGCGACCGCGCGGATCGACGCCTTGTAGTTGTCGATCTTCCGCTGGAAGTCGCCGGTGCGGGTCTTGATCTCCTCGCCGACGCCGATGCTCTCGACCACCGACCAGACGAGGCCCGCATCCTCGATCTGCTTGCGCCGCTTGAGCACCTCATCCTCGGGCCAGGCGCCGCCGGTATTCATGTGATGCAGCGCGGTGACGATGCCGGTGGCGCCCGCCTGCCTGGCATTCTCCAGCGTCACAAGGTCGTCCGGGCCGAACCATCTCCAGGTCTGTTGCATGGGAGTTTCTCCTTTGAGCAAGGCAGCCGTACGGCTTCGCGACGAGCGGGATCCTCAGTGACAATTGGCGCCAGCATGCGCGTCGCGGCAACCTGAGATACAGGACCCAAAGTTGCCGCGAAGGCACCAGACTTCGTCACGCAGTGGCGTGGGCCGAGGGCGTGGCCGGCGGCGCGTCCAGCGCCGGCAGCGGCTTGATCTCGCCGAGCATGAACAGATAGACGCACGCGCCGACGATGCAGATGACCCCTGCGGAGGTCAGCGGTATCACGAACGATCCCGAGGTCAGCATCAGCATCAGTCCGGTGAATGTGCTGATGACGATACCCGCCAGGTTGGAGGCGAAGTTCTGGATGCCGCCGATCGAGGCGACATGCGCCTGGGTCGGCGCCACGTCGGCGGGCAGCGACCAGATGCTCGCCCCGGTGAAGGCGAGGCTCGCATAGGACAGCGCGAACAGTGCGAGACAGACATAGATGTTCGGCGCGAAGGCGGAGAGCGTGATCACCGACGACATCAGCATCCCGCCGACCAGGCAGGTCTTGCGCGCCGCGGTCAGGCTCCAGCCGCGCCGGTACAGCCGGTCGGATGCGAAGCCGCCGAGCCAGCCGCCGGGGATGGCCAGCGCGCCGGGCAGTGCGCCGAGCGTGCCGAGTTCCGCCAAAGAGAAGCCGCGCGCCTGCACCAGGTAGGTCGGAAACCAGGTGATGAAGAAGTAGATCGCGAAATTCAGGCAGAAGAAGCCGATCATCATCGCCCAGATGGTCCGGTAGCGGAATAGCGACGACCAGGGCAACTTGCTACCCTCGGCCTTGTCGGGTCGACCGCGTTCGGCCTGCAGTTGGCGCAGTTCCTCGGACGTAACGCCGGCGTGTTGCTCTGGCTCGCGATAGATCCACAGCCAGAACACCACCCATACCAGGCCGATCGCGCCGGTAATCACGAACGAGGCCTGCCAGCCCAGATAGCCGATGATCAAGGCGACGATGGGCAAGGAGAGCACCGCCCCGGTGCGCGAGCCGCTATCGAAGATGCTGGTGGCGAAGCTGCGCTCGCGGCGCGGGAACCAGGAGGCGACGACCTTGGGGAAGGATGGATAGGCGCCGGCCTCGCCGACACCGAGCAACAGGCGGCACCCCAGCAAGCTGGTGAAGCCGCGCGCCACGGCCGTCGTCGCGGTGAAGATCGACCACCAGGCTACCGCTATGGTCAGCGACGTGCGCGGGCCAACCTTGTCGGCGAACCAGCCCCACGGCATCTGCATCACCGCATAGGTCCAGAAGAAGCCGCTCAGGATGACGCCCATCGTCGCGGCGTCGAGGCCGAGCTCCTTGCGGAGATAGGGCGCGGCGACAGCGAGATTTGCGCGGTCCACGTAGTTGATGGTGCAGGCCAGGAAGCACAGGATGATCATGGTCCATCGCTGGCGTGGCATGGGATTCCCTCCTTGCTTTATTTGGGGCATTTCTGACCGCTGGCCGCCTGCCACTGCGATCGGTTCCTGGAAGCAGTCCTTGCTTTGCCGGACTTATCCGGACTGCGACGAGACGGGGCGGGCGGCGGCGGCTCGCATGCTTCCGGCAGATCTCTTCGGCATTGAACTGGATCAACTCGACATGGCGACTGGGCATGCACCTTGGATCGGGCTCCAATGTCGCGCGCTGCGTCTGTGAAGGTCAAGACTGACATACCATCGATCGTCGAACTCCCGGTCGCGTCATGCGACGGCTTCCAATGCCTCGGCGCTGTCAAGCGACATCCAAATCCGTCCCCCAAGGTTGCGACGATCTGTTCCGCTGTCGGTGCGCCGCAAGTGGCGCACCGACAGTGCAGCTTGTTTGCGGTGATCCAAATCATACCGGCCAAAGCCGCGGGACGGCTGGATTGCAATGAGGTCGTCGAGGTCGAGGTCGGCGATGGCCTGCAAGGCCTCTGGCCGGTCGGAGTGTTGCGCGTTGCCTCCGGCACGGCTTCGAGCCACGCGACATATTCCCTCTGCACGTTGACCGGGTGGCCGCGTTGTGCGCCTCCGCCAGCACCCGCGCATTGTCCAGCAGCACCCCATGCGTCACGCCAGCGAACGGCCGCCGCTTGCACCGTCCCGCGCGCCGCCTGATACAACCTCCCATGTCCAACGACCGACTCCGAGTCGGCATTGCCGGTGCCGGCCATTTCGGCCGCTATCACGCGCTGAAGGCCGCGGCCTCGGGGCGGGCCACGCTCGCCGGCATCTACGACATCGACGCCGAGCGCGCCCGCACGATCGGCTGGGAAGCCGGCGCCCCCGACCTCGACTTTCCCGCCCTCCTGCGAGCCTGCGACGCCCTGATCGTCGCCACCCCCGCCGAGGCACACCACGCCCTCGCTGCGGCCGCCCTGCGGGCGGGCAAGCACGTGCTGGTGGAAAAGCCGATCGCCGCCACCCTGGCCGAGGCGGACGACCTCGCCGCCCTGGCCGCCGCCCACCACCGCGTGCTGCAGGTCGGCCACCTGGAACGCTTCTCGGCCGCGCACGGCGCACTGGCGGGGCGCATCGGCCCGCCGCTCTACATCGAGGCCACCCGTATCGCCCCCTTCAAGCCGCGCGGCACCGACGTGTCGGTGATCCTCGACCTGATGATCCACGACCTGGACCTGATCCTGTCACTGGTAGAGAGCCCGATCGCGCATGTCGATGCGGTCGGCGCCGCGGTGGCCAGCGCGCATGAGGACATCGCCAACGCCCGCATCCGCTTCGAGAACGGCGCCGTGGCGACCATCACCGCCAGCCGCATCTCCGCCCGCACCGAACGGCGCATGCGGGTGTTTTCCCAGGACGGCTATCTGGCGGTCGATTTCGCCAACCGCCGGCTGACCACCATCGCGCGCGGCCAAGGCAAGCCGGTGCCCGGCGTGGATGGCTTCGGCATGGCGGAGACGTCCTGGGAAGACCATGACTCTCTGGCAGCCGAGCATGCGGCGTTCGTTGCCTCGGCGCTGGATGGGGCGCCAGTGCAGGTGGATGCTGCGGCCGGACGGAGGGCGTTGGCCGCCGCGCTGGCGGTCAGCGCGGCGATGCAGGAGGCGCGCGACCGGATGCGTGCGTCCGGCGTGCTGACCAATTGAAATCGTCCCTTCCAATTGAAGTCGTTCCTTCTCCTGCTGGCGTTCCTGACCCATGCCGGACCGCAGGTGCAGCGCGTGGCGATCCCGGCACCGGGCGGCGTGACGCTGGATGCCGCGTTGGTGCGGCCGGATGGACCACCCCACGGCCCGGCCGTAGTGGCGCTACACGGCTGCAGCGGGCCGTTCGCATCGCGCGACGGAAGCTGGGCCGTCGTGCTGGCGCATGCCGGCCACATCGTGCTGCTGCCGGACAGCTTCGGCTCGCGCGGCCTGGGGTCGCAATGCGAGGTCGCGGACCGCAGCGTCGATGCCAGCCACGTCCGCCGCAGCGACGCCATCGCCGCCGCCGCGTGGCTGTCCCGCCAGCCCGGCACTCCGCCGGGCGGCATTGACCTGGTCGGCTGGTCGAACGGCGGCACCACCGTGATGTACACCGTCGCCCGGCAGCCCGACCTGCCCTCCGGTCTGTTCCGCCGCTTCGTCGCGTTCTATCCGGGCTGCCGCACGGAATCGCAGGACGCCACGTGGCAACCCTCCGGCCCGCTGATGATCCTGGTGGGCGCGCTGGACGACTGGACACCCGTCGGCCCCTGCCGGATCGTGGCAGCGCGCTTCCCACACCGCATCACGCTGGTCGTCTATCCCGACGCCTACCACGATTTCGACGCGCTCGACCGACCGGTGACGGAGCATTCGGGCCTCGCGACGCCTCCCAGCGGCACGGGGCACGCGCATACCGGCACCAACGCCGCAGGCCGGCAGGACGCGCGGCGGCGGGTGCCGGCGTTCCTGGATGCTGCGGATTGACGGAGTAAATGACCGGTCCGCGGCGTCCATGGATTGCGCTCGATCCGGGCATGGGACCAGGCGGACGCAGCCCGCGGCGATGCTGCCCGGGAGAGGACACTGCCGAGGGGGACGCTGCCGGGGAGGACGCTGCCCAGGGGAACGCTCCAATGAAGCCCTTTGTCTTGTGGCTCGCCGTGCTGGTGTCGTGTGTTGGCTGCCACCCCGCTGTCGAGCGCGGTGGCGGGGGTGCCCCGGACAGTCACGGGCCGCAGGTGCAGCCTTGGGGAGCACCCGGCAATTATGGCGGCACCGGCGATGGCGGAGGTGGGGGCGGAGGCGGCAGCATGTAGGGGCCGGTGTGTCAGGTCGTGGCCGGTGTGTCATGGCCGGCGGACAATCCGGCTGCACTGGCGTATACTGTCCGCAACACAGGAGGCAGCGCACATGACCGAACGCCCCGTACTGGCTCTGACCATGGGCGATCCCGCCGGCATCGGTCCGGAGATCACCGTCCGAGCCTTGCTTGCGCCGGAGGTGCGGGACATGGCGCGCTGCTTCGCCATCGGCGACGCGCGGGTGTTGGAACGGGCACTGGGGACGTGCGGACTGACCGCGCCGGTGCACCGCATCGCCGCCCCCGAGGCGGTCGCCGACTGCGCCGGCACCATCGATGTCCTGCATCAGGACAGCGCCGACCCGGGCGTGCTGCAAATGGGGAAAGTGCAGGCACTGGGCGGCGAGTTCCGCCTATGCCGCGATCCGCGAGTCGATCTCGCTGGCGATGGCCGGCCGCGTCGCCGGCGTGGTGACCGCGCCGATCAACAAGGAATCGCTGAAGGCCGCGAAGATCCCCTTCATTGGCCACACCGAGATGTTCGCAGAGCATACCGGCGCCCGCGAAGAGATGACGATGTTCACCATCAGCGGCTTGAAGATCTTCTTCCTGACCCGCCACGTGTCGTTGCTGGAAGCATGCCGGCAGATCACCCAGGACCGCGTGGCGAAAGGCATCGACAAGGCCGTGAAGGCACTGCACCAGCTCGGCTATGCCCATCCGCATCTGGCGGTGGCCGCGCTGAACCCACATGGCGGCGAGGACGGCTTGTTCGGCCGCGAGGAAATGGACGCCATGAAGCCCGCCATCGAGGCGGCGCGCGCCCAGGGCATGCATGTCAGCGGCCCGGTGCCGGCGGATTCGGTGTTCCACATGGCGCGGATCGGGCGATACGACGCGGTATTGTCACTCTACCACGACCAGGGCCACATCGCCGCGAAGATGATGGATTTCGAAAAGACCGTGAGCGTGACGCTGGGATTGCCGATCCTGCGCACGTCGGTCGATCATGGCACCGCATTCGACATCGCCGGCACCGGCAAGGCCAGCGCTGTCAGCATGATCGAGGCAGTGCGCGTTGCCGCCGAATACGCGGTGCGTGGGGTCAAGCTGGGGGACACCGTCGCACAGGCGGCGGAGTAGCTGATGCGGGTGCTGTGCCGACGCCACAGTTCTCTGGGCGAACGATGTCGCTAGCTAATCCATCCGGGATATCACGCAGAGCCAGGGATGGACTACTTCGCTCAGGCGTTCCTTGGTCGTCTTCCGTTTCAGAGCCGCTTGATATCGGCGATGCACCACCTCGCGCGTGCAGCGCCGGCTCGCCAAGCGACGCGCGCTGGGTTGCAGCGAGCTGCGTTCGCTCGAGCTGAAATCCCGACTCGCCGCCCGAGCGCAGGAAAGCTCGCCGATCGACATAAAGAAAGCTGAACATGCACTGGCTGAACAAGGCATAGTCGCGCTCTGCGAGGAACGACCGGATCTCGCTGAGGCCACCGCCACGTACATTACTCTCAAACTGCGCATAGTCCTCGACGATGATGCCGGTGGGCCGTGTCCTGCGCCAATCGAGGCTTTGCAGCACGGTCAGGTCCAGTCCCTCGGAGTCAATCGACACCAGATCCACAGGTCCGCTCGCGAGATGCGTGTCGATCACGTCCCGCAGCGGCAGACAGGGAATGGCGATGACATCGGTGACGTCTTCTTGGATGCGCTCGGCATGGTGACGGTCGAAGCTGTTGAACAGCGGCTCGCGGAACCTGTAGTAGCTCAGGCGGGACGGCGCGGCAGCGATACCTTGCACCAGGTGGATGTCGCGCGGGCGAACCTGCCGGAACAGCGGCGCCACATCGGGGTTCGGCTCGATGGTGACGCCGCTCCACCCCCGGAGGTAAAGCTTGTAGGTGTTGGAGTGCGTCCACGGATGGAATGCGCCCACGTCCACGTAGGTACCCCGATGCGCGGGCCGCAGATTGTGCAGGAGTACATCTTCGCCGTACTGCGAAAAGGAGACGGAGCGCGCATGCCGTGCGGCCGACAATGCACCCCGGGCCAGTTCGCGCAGGCGCGCTGCTGACATCATGACCAGAGGCCCCCCGGTATGCGGCTCGTTCGGCACCAGGGCACGTGCAAGATCGCCGTGGCCGATGCCCGGGCAGCGAAGCCTTGCTCCAAGTCATTCCAATGAACAAGCCGCCGTGTGCAACCAGCGGAATGACAAGTTAGTGATGAGTCAGGGCGGGTCAATAATGATGCGCTGGCCAGATGGTGCCGGCGTCGCTCTCTACCAGTGATCAACAAGCCATCGACAGCACCAGCCCGTTCGGCAAGGCGATGATCCAAATGGCTTGTGTCTTGGCGAGCTGGAGCGGGAGATGATCCGTGCCAGGGTAATCGCCGGCCTCGACAGGGTGCGACAACAGGGCAGGCGACTTGTCGGCCGATGGTGTCCGCGAAGGTCGAGGAGTTGATCCGTCGCCAGCTTGGTACCGAGTATGGCGTGCTGAAGGTAGCGAAGCTGGTCGGAGTTGGCAGCGGTACAGTGCAGCGGATCAAGCGGGAGATGGAAATTGCCCGTTCCCACAGTGCAGACTGGCTAGGAGAGCGGGGGGCGAATGATGTCGCTGCGGCCAGGTTAACTGGTTTTGCCGGCGCTGGCGCGAATGTTACAGCTTCCTAATATGCCGCGCCGGTGCGCACTGGGTTGTTCTGGCGCAACATCCGCCTGCCTGCCACCCGGAGCATGACCCATGACCGTCGTTGACGTGATCGCCCTGCAACCGCTCGTCGCCCTGATTGCGGGAATCCTGATCCTGATCATCCCTCGGTTGCTGAACATCGTGGTCGCGCTGTATCTGATCATCATCGGCCTTACGGGCCTGCTGCCGCACCTGATGCACCGATAGGGCCGATGCACCGATAGGGGCTGATGCACCGATAGCGCGATGGCGGGGTGATGCGGCGCCCCTGTTATTGCGCCTCCCGTGCCATTGCGAGGAGCGAAGCGACGGGCCTGGCAGCAAATCGATTTTTGCCGTTCCCGTTCCGTATCGACGATAGAAAAGGGCTACAGCCCTTGACGCAATTAACCGTCGCCAGATGTGGCGACACGGGAAGCATTCTCCGCTCGTTGCTAATACGAATAACCGGCGGAGATTCACCGTCAGGCCCGACGAAGCAATCTCCCTCGAAGGGGACCCGGACGACCGTGCACCCTTCACCGGAAACGCCCTAACTAACGCGTGGCGGCCACCATGCCGCAGGAAGCGCCGCCGTCGGCGTCAGCCTGATCTCCTACCCGCACCAGCCGCGGAAAACGTCCCGCTGCCAGCGCATCGAGGCTCGCCGCCGGTAACCGCAGTGTCGCGGCGTAGTGCCAGGACCATGCCAGCACGTCCTCGACGAACGCTCGCGCTATCGCGTTCGGCATCGCCTCCAGGAACAATAGCGGATCGCCCGGAGCGTTGACGTGGTCGGCCCAGCGTCGCAGTTCGAACGGACCCTGGCGATAGCCGGCGAGCAAGCGGATCAGGTCGCCGTCGATCGCATCGTCGCCGGCCAGTTGCAGCAGGTAGCGCTGCCCGATCGCCAGGTTCACCGCCGGATCGTGCAGCCCGGCGGACTGCTTGGCCACAATCGAGCGAGCGCCGCTGACCGACCAGGCGCTGGCCGGCTTGATCTGCATCAGCCCGACCGCGCCGTCGCGCGACACCGCCCCGGAGTGGAAATCCAACTCATGGTGCACCAGCGCATAGACCAGCGCCGGATCGAGCACGAACCCGCCAACCGGGTGCAGATCAGGCGGCAACGGCCCGCGCGGACCGGCGAATGACGCCGCCTGCACTTCTTGCTCCAGCCCGGTCAGGCCAACGGCGCGCGCTACCGATACCAGGGTCTGGCCCAGGGCGGCATTCTCGCCGGCGTCGGCCCAGAGCAGGTGGAACTCGGCCTCGGCGCGGCGCTTCTCCCCCACCTGCAGCAGGGCGAAGGCCCGGCGGCCGGCGGGCGTGGCGGCCAGCGCGTCGATATCGGCAATGCCGAGCGTCGCCGAGGGCATGCAGGCGGGCGATGGACTCAGGGTGCGGGCGGCGATGCGGCCATAGAACGTGCCGCGTTCCTCGGCGGCACGGCGCAGCCACACGACGGCGCTGCCGCGGTCCGCCTGGCGCTGGGCAGCGCGGGCCGCCCAATAGGCGTCGGCCGCACGGGCCGCGGCGCCGGGAGCAGCACGCCAGGCGGCTTCGAGGAATGTCAGCGCGGTCGGCATGTCGCCGAGCCGCCAGGCCCCGAGGCCGCCGTAGAACAAGGCCTCGCCGCCGCCGGGTAGCGAGGCAGGGCGGGACAGCAGGGGAGTGGCTGCGGCGACAGCCGCGGCGTCGTGGTTCTGCGTGAACAGGTGCGGTGCGGCCGTGGGGGTCAGGATGGGGGCGAGGACGCGGCCTTGGCGGGCCGGCGGGCGGTACTCGGGCGGCGCGTTGTCCGGCAGCAGGCGTGCCCGCAGGGCGCGGATCGCCGGCGCGTCCGCCTGGTCGCCGAATTGGTCCAGCCAGTCAGTCAGTTCCGCCGGGGTGGGATGCATCCCGCCGGAGAGATAGCGGTCGGCGAGGATCGCCCCGAGCAGCAGCCGACTGTCCAGGCGGCTGGTGTCGCGGGCTGCTTCGGCGATGTCGCCCTTGGCCTGCAGCGCAAAGATGGGGCGGATTCGGGCGGCCTCACTGGGGGCGAGGGGCTGCGGCAGGGCCACCTCCGCGGTGGTGCCGAGCGCCAAACGCGGCACCGCGAATGCCGCCTGGTCGTCCGTGCCGCGTACCGCCTGCGCGTCGGCAATAGAATAACACCCCACGACGGCAATAGCCGCGTAGAACATCCAGGCCCGATGCGACAGACGGCGGGTCGATGGAGACCTGCCCCCTTGCATCCAGTCGCAATACACGGATCAGTGGGGGTTGGCAACACTGGTCTTCCACCGATCGATTGGGGTGCTGGAGGGCGTTCGAGCCGGGGCAACGTGCGCCGATAGCTATTACGGCTTTTATATGTCGGGGCCAATTCTGTCGGAATACTGAAAATATATTCGTTACTTTCTAGTCAAGACTTGCACGCTGCCGCGGCAGGGGAGGTGAAGGGTGCCGACATCCCGCTTGCGCCAGGATCGGTCCCAGGGATGGCTCCCACTCATGCGGCTGGTCATTGGCATCGCAGCGGACCAGCCTCGAACGCCGCTGCCGTTCGAGCTTGAGTGTCCCCTACCATTTGGCCATTGCTCCGCCAGAGTTTCGTAAGGGGCGGCGCGCAGAGCGACCAGCTCGATCGCCAGCGGCACACCGCCCGGTTTGCGCAGGAATGGGTGGAGAGACGTCGGCACAGCCCGCCACGAGTGAACAGGCCCGCCAGGAGTGAAAAGGCCCACCACGAGTGAACAGGTTTGTAGCTGGCCACGGGCGTCGGCCATGCATCTTCGACCACCATGACGCTGAACGCACCCGACCGCCATTGACGCTCCGAGCACCCCGACCGCATTTCGACCCATCATGCAGTTGCTGCGCCTGACGCTGACCGACTTCCGCAGCTATGCGGCGCTGACGTGGCGCCCGCGCGGGCGCATCGCCGTCCTGTTCGGCCCGAACGGCAGCGGCAAGACCAACCTGCTCGAGGCGGTCTCCCTGCTGGTCCCGGGCCGCGGCCTGCGCGGCGCGCGCAACGCCGACCTGAAGCGCCACGGCGCCCCCAACGGTTGGGCCGTCGCTGCCCGTTTCGCCACAGCGCAGGGCGAGACCGATATCGGCACCGGCACCCCACCCTCCGGGTCAAGCCAGGTGCCAAGCCCCGTGCCAAGCCCCGGAGCCGGCGCCGGCCAGCAGCCCACCCCCGACCCGGGGCACCGCCGTGTCTTCCGCCTGGACGGCACCGCCCCGCGCAGCCAGGCGGAGATCGCCGCCCGCGTCGCCGCCGTCTGGCTTACCCCGCAAATGGACCGACTGTTCTTGGAAGGCCTGTCCGGCCGCCGCCGCTTCCTGGACCGGCTGGTCTGGGCTCTGGAACCCGGCCACGCCCGCGAGATCGCCTCGTATGAAGCAGCCATGGGCAGCCGCAACCGCTTGCTCCAGGACGGGCGCCCGGGCGGCGGTTGGGACCCGTCCTGGCTCGCCGGCCTGGAGGACGAAATGGCCCGCCACGCCGTCGCCGCCACCGCCGCGCGCATGGCCCTGGTGGGGCAGCTGAACGCGGCACTTGAAGGCGGCGCGGTGGGCGCGTTCCCCGCGGCACGGATCGGCTTGGTCTGCCCGATCGCCGAACGCCTCGGCAGCCAGCCAGCGGTGGCGGTGGAGGACTGGCTGCGCGCCGGCCTCGCCGCCACCCGCGCGCGGGACGCCGCGGCGGGCACCACGGCGCTGGGCGCGCACCGCACCGACATGGCGCTCGCGGATGCCGCAACCGGCACCCCCGCCGCACTCGCCAGCACCGGAGAGCAGAAAGCACTGCTGATCGGGGTTATCCTGGGCCACGCCGCCGTGATCGCCGCGGCGCGCGGTTACGCCCCCCTGCTCTTGCTCGACGAACCCGCCGTGCATCTGGACCCGGCACGCCGCGCCGCCCTGTTCTCGGCGCTTGCGACGCTGCCGGCGCAGACGCTGATCACCGGCACCGACGGCGAAACCTTCCTGCCGCTGGCGGACGTCGCGGAAGGCCTGCAAACCGGCGGCGGCACATTGCGTCCAGACGCACGATTTTCGCTGTCGAAAGCAGCGTCTGCCCCTGTCCCGCCAGCCTCGTAGAGGCTATATACCAGAGCACTCACCGATAGCTTGGAGTCTTCCGCCGGCATGTCCGATTCCGCGTTGCCGCCTTCCGAATCCGACCCTGAAAACGGCGACGCGTACGACGCGTCGTCCATCTCGGTTCTGCGGGGGTTGGATGCGGTGCGCCGCCGCCCCGGCATGTATATCGGCGACACCGACGACGGCTCCGGGCTACACCACATGGCGTTCGAGATCATCGACAACGCGGTGGACGAGGCGCAGGCCGGCTTCGCCACGAAATGCGAGCTGATCCTGAACGGCGACGGCTCGGTTACCGTGGTCGACGACGGCCGCGGCATCCCCACCGACATCCATACGGAGGAGGGCGTCTCCGCCGCCGAAGTGGTGCTGACGCGGCTGCACGCGGGGGGCAAATTCAACCAGAACAGTTACAAGGTGTCCGGCGGGCTGCATGGCGTCGGGGCGGCGGTGGTGAACGCGCTGTCGGAGTGGATGGAGGTGCGGATCTGGCGCCACGGTCAGGAGCATTTCATCCGTTTCCGCAACGGCGACGCCGAGGCGCCGCTGGCCGTCGTCGGCCCCGTCACCGATCATCCCAGCGGCACCGAGGTGACATTCAAGCCCAGCCCGGCAACCTTCACCAAGACCGAGTTCGATTTTTCCCTGCTGGAACGCCGGCTGCGCGAGCTGGCGTTCCTGAACTCCGGCCTGACCATCCGGCTGTGCGATGAGCGTCATACGCCGCGGCAGGAAGTCACCCTGCACTACGAAGGCGGGTTGATCGCCTTCGTCGAATGGCTGGACCGCGGCAAGACTCCGGTGTTCACACCGCCGGTGTCGCTCCGCACGGCGGACGACGCGCAGGGCATTCGCGTGGAGTTCGCGCTGGCGTGGAACGACAGCTACCACGAGACCATGCTGTGCTTCACCAACAACATCCCGCAGCGCGACGGCGGGACGCACCTGGCCGGTTTCCGCCAGGCGCTGACCCGCGTGGTGACCAAATACGCCGAGGGCATGGGCAAGAAGGAGCAATTGCAACTGGTCGGTGAGGATATGCGCGAGGGCATGACCGCGGTGCTGTCGGTGAAGGTGCCGGACCCGAAGTTCTCGTCGCAGACCAAGGACAAGCTGGTGTCGTCGGAGGTGCAGCCGGCGGTGCAGGCGGCGGTGGCCGACGCGGTGTCGCACTGGTTCGAGACGCATCCCAGGGAAGCCAAGGCGGTTGTTCAGAAAGTCATGGATGCGGCATCCGCACGCGAGGCGGCGCGCAAGGCGCGGGAGCTGACCCGGCGCAAGGGCGTGCTGGATATCTCCACGCTGCCGGGCAAGCTGGCGGATTGCCAGGAACGCGATCCGGCGAAATGCGAGATCTTCATCGTCGAGGGTGACAGCGCCGGTGGCTCCGCGAAGCAGGGGCGCGACCGGCGGTTCCAGGCGATCCTGCCGCTGAAGGGCAAGATCCTGAACGTGGAGCGCGCGCGCTTCGACCGCATGCTGTCGAGCCAGGAAATCGGCACGCTGATCACCGCCCTGGGCACCGGCATCGGGCGCGGCGAGCCGGAGCAAGGTGGCTTCGACGTGGCCAAGCTGCGCTACCACAAGATCGTCATCATGACGGACGCGGACGTGGACGGCTCGCACATCCGCACGCTGCTGCTGACGTTCTTCTTCCGCCAGATGCCGCAGTTGATCGATCGCGGGCACCTGTATATCGCGCAACCGCCGCTGTATCGCGCCAAGCGCGGGAATGATGAGCGGTATCTGAAGAATGACGGGGCGCTGGAGGCCTTCTTGCTGGAGAAGGCGCTGTCGTCGGCGCGCCTGACCTACGCGGACGGATCTGTGCTGGAGGGCGCGGACCTGCAGCGCGAGGTGATCTGGCTGCGTGAGGCGACCATGCAATTGCGCCGGCTGTCGAGCGCGGCGCCGGTGCCGCTGTTGGAGCAAGCGGCGATCGCCGGCGCGCTGACGCCGGACACGGCGCGGGCGACGGCGGCGGCGCAGGCGCTGGTGGCGCGGCTGAACGCCGTCTCCTTGCCGCATGAGCGCGGCTGGGTGGTAGCGGTGGATGGCGGGGTGACGCTGTCTCGCACGGTGAGGGGGGTGGCGGAGCGGCATTTCCTCGATCCCGCCGCGCTGCGAAGCGCGGAGGCTCGGTGGCTCGCCGACCGCGCCGAGACGCTGGCCGCGAAGTTCCGCGAACCGGCGAAGCTGAAGCTGGACGCGCAGGAGGCGGAGGTGGCGGGTCCGGCGAGTGCGTTCGACCGTATCATGGCGGCGGGACGGCGCGGGCTGACGATCCAGCGGTTCAAGGGCCTGGGCGAGATGAACGCCGACGAACTGGGCCGCACGACGCTGGAGCCGGACGGCCGCACGCTGCTGCAGGTGAAGGTGGGGGATATCGAGGACGCCGCGCTGGTGTTCTCCACGCTGATGGGCGACGTCGTGGAACCGCGGCGGGAGTTCATCGTGGGGAACGCGCTGAAGGTGGCGAATTTGGACGTGTAGAAACAACTGCGCAAGGCGGAGCAACTGCCCGACACACTTTGCGCAGGCGGGGCGCAAACACCTGCGAGTGCTGCCACTATCAATGCGAGTTTTCCAAATCATTGCGAGTGCGTTCAATGTCATTGCGAGGAGCGACGCGACGAAGCAATCTCCCGCCCGCGAAGCCACCTGCGGCGCGGTCGGCACGGCGTGCCCGCTCACGACCGGACATGGACGTGCCAGAGGTTCGCGTCACGGCACCTGTCCCCGAAGGCAACGAGCAGTCTGCCAAATGCGAAGCGGAAGGTGACAAGCCAGACCCTGCCGAGGACACGATCAAGCGCATGATCGAGGCCGCTTACACCTGACTCTTCTTCACGCTGCCTACGCGCGTATCGAAACGGAGGAGCATGATGGCCACCACCGACCGGGAGACTGTGACGAGCGAGCCGACACCTGTCGATTACCAGACCGATCCGTCGCGCTATCGCCATTGGAAACTGAGTTTCGATGGACCGATCGCGACGCTCGCCGCGGATATCGATGAGAATGCCGGGCTGCGTCCGGGCTACAAGCTGAAATTGAACAGTTATGATCTGGGGGTGGATATCGAGCTGTACGATGCGGTGAATCGCGTCCGCTTCGAATATCCCGAGATCCGCACCGTCGTCGTCACCAGCGCCCGCGACAAGGTGTTTTGCTCCGGTGCCAACATCTACATGCTTGGCGTTTCCAGCCATGCCTGGAAGGTGAACTTCTGCAAGTTCACCAACGAGACGCGCAACGGCCTGGAAAATTCGTCGCGCTACGACGGGCTGAAGTTCCTCGCTGCGGTGAACGGGAGCTGTGCCGGCGGCGGCTATGAGCTGGCACTGGCCTGCGACGAGATCATCCTGGTGGACGACCGCAGCAGCGCCGTCAGCCTGCCGGAAGTGCCGCTGCTCGGTGTGCTTCCGGGCACCGGCGGACTGACGCGGCTGACCGACAAGCGGCATGTGCGGCATGACCTCGCCGACGTCTTCTGCACCACCAGCGAGGGAGTACGCGGCCAGCGCGCCAAGGACTGGCGGCTGGTGGACGATACCGTCCGCCCGGCCGTGTTCGCTGACAAGGTGCGGCTGCGCGCGCTGCAACTGGCGGCAGCAAGCCCGCGCCCCGAAACGGCCAAAGGCATTGCCCTGCCGCCGATCGAGCGCATGGTGGACGCAAACACCGTGCGCTATCCGCTGCTAACGGTCGCGATCGACCGCGCCGCGCGCACCGCCGGATTCACCATCAAGGGACCCGACGGCGCGCAGCCCACCGACATCGCCGGGATCGAGGCCGCGGGCGCCGCCTGGTATCCGCTGGCGCTGGCCCGCGCGCTGGACGACGCCATCCTGTGGATGCGCACCAACGAACTTTCCATCGGCACCTGGCTGATCCGCACCGAAGGTGACGCCGCCGCGGTCCTGGCGACCGACGCGGTGATGCTGGCGCATCGGGAGCACTGGCTGGTGCGCGCGACCATCGGCTATCTGCGCCGCACCTTCAGCCGCCTGGACGTCTCCCCCCGCAGTCTGTTCGCGCTGATCGAGCGCGGTTCGTGTTTCGCCGGCACCCTGTTCGAATTGGCGCTGGCGTGCGACCGCATCTATCACCTGGCGTTGCCGGACGACGCCGCGCAGGCGCCGACAATCGTGGTTGGCAAGACGAATTTCGAATTATACCCGATGGTGACCGGGCAAACCCGGCTGGCACGCCGGTTTTATGAAAAGTCATCGCCGCTGGATGCGGTGCGAGAGGCACTGGGACAGACGCTGGACGCCGATGCGGCGATGGCGCTAGGGCTGGTCACGAGCAATCCCGACGACATCGATTGGGACGATGAGACGCGGATCGCGATCGAGGAGCGTGTCGCAATCAGTCCCGACGCGCTGACCGGCATGGAAGCGAACCTCCGCTTCAACGGCAAGGAGACGCTTTACACGCGCGTGTTCGGGCGACTGACCGCTTGGCAGAACTGGATCTTCCAACGTCCGAACGCGGTCGGCGACAGGGGCGCCCTGAAGGTGTACGGCAGCGGCGAACGGCCCAGGTTCGATTGGGATCGTGTGTGAAAGATTGTCCTGATCTCGTGCCTGATGTGGTGTGGATGACGTAGCACAGAAAAGCGACGCGCATTCCGTCGCGACGGCATGCGCTTCGTTGTTCCGCCTACCTCATCAGCCGTTACGTACGTCCTGATGCAGGCGCATAACAACACCGTGCGCGACGCCTTCGCAGGAACGCATCGCGCTTCGCCGCGGTTGAAGCGACACATCCCGCCGGCGAGCCGAAGATGCGGCGAAAATCGACCTGCCCGTCGCCGAGCGACCGCCCGCCCGATCCGCCCAGGACTGGAAGCCGCCATAAACTCCCTGACGTGCGGTCTCCAAGCTCGCGCAACATGATCGACCCACAGCGGACTTGTGGCGGGCGCCAGCCGGCGCATCTCCGCTAGAGACGCCGTCACAAGAGGCAGAGAATCCTCATCCATGACAAAGACGTTACCATGCGTGAGATCCTTTGTTGTCACGAGGCAAACTGTGATGCTGTGAGCTAGGTCACTGACCTTTACGTCCGACTTGGCTACCGTGTCGAAGCTAAAAAGGCGACGCGACATTGCATGGGCTCCTTGGGGATTGCCGGAAATCGGATTGGTAGCGAATCCGGTGACCAAAGGTGGCTCCTCCTCGGACCGAAGTGCCGGTGTTAGGAGATGGCAACTTACCTCGCTGCGCCGAGCTGTGCGTGCGCCACTGCTCAGATAAAGGGGGCGGAGGTGCCAGGCAATGTTGCAGGCTGTCAGAATATCCTGCTGGCCTGCATCATCTCCGGGTGGCCGCCCTGATTTTGCTTATCAGATGGGTCCAGGATACCGGAGTTGCAAAACACCGTGCCATCCTAGATGGCTTGAGATCGACGCCCACTTTAACCAGCCAAGGGAGGAAAAGTCATGGGCATTAACGTTTATGATGCTCCGTTCTACAAGCCGCCGACGGTCGCGACCAGTTACCCTGGCAGTATACCAAGCGGCCAGATTCTGCTCTACAAGGATGCTGACTGGGGGAGCGAATCTCTGACGATCGACACCGCCAGTTCGGCATATCCTGAAGGATACCCTTTCTCATTTTCGGGTACTGGGCTGGATTCAGAGGCCACTTGGATTGCGTTTAACCTGCCCGATGGCGTCGTCTGTACGTTGTTTGACTACTCCATAAGCCCCCCCTCTTCGTCAACCCCCTTCAACCTCGCGGGGGCCGGCGTCTGTGTGGATCTAATCGGAAACGGCGATATCCAGACCGTGGACCTGGTTGCTTATGGTGCAAACGACCGCATGTCGGCCGGCATCTGGCGTCAAGTAGACCAGACTGAGGGCTGGTTTCAGCTTTTCCGGGACACAAACAGTGAAGCCTCATTCGTCACTATCTTCCTCGCCGAGTGGCCCGTAGCGACCGCGAACTCGCTCTCTGGTTGGGATATCAATTCCATTGCTTCGTCGATCAACTACCCCAGCTTGACTCCGCCACAGGTGCTCCTGCTCAGTACCAATACCGATGGGTCGGGGCAGGCGGTTGCGCTCGGTGCAACTAATCCGTTCGGGACTTTCGCAACCCCGGCGACAGTCAACTTTACCGATCGGGGGATGAACGACAAGATCCAGTCTTTCACATACAATATTATCGCGCCAGTGATGGCGACGATCCAGTCTGTCACGACCAATTCTAATTTGATAATGCTCAACGGTCAGACCGTCGAAGAGGCCATTAACGGGCAGAACGACTCATCTGCATCGGTAACCATTGCCACTAATGTCTTTCAGAATCAAACCTATACCCTTACGAATACGACGACGTTACAGTATCAAACGGCAGCATCCTTGACGGCAACATTGTCCATGACTGAAGGCATAAAGGACGTCGACTCGACGACAGGTACAATTACCTCACAATATACAGTCACAAGTTCGACCACGACAACCAGGACGATCACGCAGACCCAGCAATTTCAGGCCGGTCAGACGATTACGTTTACGGTACCCCCTGAGACGGTTTACAATGCGACCGCAAGCATCTCGTTTGGAGCTCTTCCGCCAACGACAGTGACCACAACGGGGCAGTTTTATTACGCGCAGAATCTCCCGGGCTCGGTGCTGGATGAGACAAGTGGGCTTTACATGCTGAGCATGCCGATCGTCGTGACCTTGGATGGGTTGATTGGCACGCAGGTGACCTTCCAAGTGAGCGGAACGGCAATCGTTCCCCCACCGGCGCTTGTGTCTCATCGCGCCGCACTCGCGGGGCATAGACGTAAGCGTGCGGCTTAGCCCGCATCATTCACAAAGTCTTCGGAGCAAGCGGCGGCGGCAGTTTAATCCATTGGATTCGTCTATGATTTGATTGCCGAAGCCGGATCATCCGAAGACAGCGGAGTTCGCACCCGCTATGGCGGTAGTCACGGGGAATCTGCCGGATTTGCCAGCCATGGCGGGCAAGCCGGAGGGACGATAACAACGCCATCAGGCTGGCAAGCCACCACTCGGAGAGAGGCACGAGCGTCACTTGTTCGGTCGAGCAGTACCCGGTCAGTGCACGGCCGCATACATGATCTTCTCCTGCGTCGCTTCGCGCGGATCGAATTCCGCCACGATCTGTCCCCCGCGTGCGACCAGGATGCGGTCGGAGATCTTGAGGATCTCCGGCAGGTAGGACGAAATGACCACAACCGCCTTGCCCTCGCGCGCGAGCGCCCGGATGATCTCGTGGATTTCCTCAACGGAGCCCACGTCAACCCCGCGCGTCGGCTCGTCGAGGATGATCAGCTTCGGCTCCTGTGCGAGGCTTTTCGCCACCACAACCTTCTGCTGATTGCCCCCCGACAGCTCGATCACCCTGCTCAGCCGGTTGATCGCCGTGATGCGCGTGCGTCCCACCCAATCGGCAGCCACCTTATCGCGCTGCTTCTTCGAATAAAGCAACCGCCGGCGCCCGATCAGAGAGGAAAGCCAGCCCGTGTACACGTTGTCGTCCACCGTCATGGTTTCGAAGAAGCCGCTCACCTTGCGGTCTTCGGTGACGTAGGTGATTCCATCCTTGACCGCCTGCGATGGCACGCGGTAGCGCACGGGCCGATCGCCCAGGTAGATCATGCCGCCGTGGATCAGGTTGCGCTTCCGCGCCCCGGCGATCACCTGGGCGATTTCCGATCGTCCGGAACCGACCAGACCGGCGATACCCAGCACCTCTCCGGCGAACACCGAGAACGACATGTTCTTGACCATCGTTCCCGAGATGACGTTCTGCACACGCAACACGCGCTCGCCGCGGCGGTTGCTGCCGCTGCCACGCTCGGTCTGGCTTTCCGCCAGGCTGCGTCCGACCATGTACTCGACCAGCCTGGCGCGGGTGAACTCCTTGGCCGGTGCGGTAATGACCTTGCGCGCGTCGCGCAGCACGGTGATACGGTCGGCGATCGTCAATGCCTCCTCCAGCGCATGGGAGATATAGACGATCGCGATGCCACGCCGGCGCAAATCGTCGATCAGCAGGAAGAGGTGCTGGGTTTCTTCCGGGGTCAGGCTCGCGGTCGGCTCGTCGAAGATCATGACCTCGGCCTGGTAGTAGACGGCACGGGCGATCTCCACCATCTGGCGCCTGGCCGTGCCCAGCGTCGCCACAACATCGCTCGGTTCGACGTGAAAGTTCATCGACTGCAGCAGTTGCTGCGCACTGATGTTGATGCGGCGGTACGTGGTCAGGAATTGTTCGCGTCCCAGTTGCACATTCTGCGCGACCGTCATCGTCGGGACGAGGCTGTCCTCCTGGTAGACCATCGCGATACCGCGCCCCAGCGCGTCCGCGGGCGATTGGAAATGACAGGGGTTGCCGTCCAGCAGGATCTCGCCCGAGGAAAGTTGGATCGCGCCGGCGACCGCCTTGCACAACGTGGACTTGCCGGCGCCGTTCTCGCCGACCAGTGCGTGAACCTCGCCCGCGTAGAGATCGAAATCCACGTCATGGATGGCGGGCGTGCCTTCATAGAGCTTGGTCGCACGTCGTACCACGAGCTTCGGAGCGCGTCCGCCCTCGCCCGGCGTCGGTATCTGTTGCATGTGTTGCAGGCCGTCGTTCATGGCAGGCGTCCTGTCGATCAGAGATGGTCGCCAAGCAGGCAATCATTGCCCTTGGCAGCGATTAGCAGCCGGTTGCCGATTTCGCGGGCTGCCATTATCCCGTGATTGCGGCCGTCAACGCGACTGTGAAGCGAGAACATCGGCTCGCAGTCCGCGTCCAGCCGCACCACGAGCCCGTAGGCACGCGGTGGCGCCCAGGGCTTACGGATGCCGAGTTTTTTGATCCCGCCGCCCTGCAGTGGCTCCAGATAAGAACCGGTGGCGCGCAGGGCCGGACGGATCCACAGCTCTGGATCTACGCTGCGCATCATCTCCCGGCGAAAGTCCCTCTCGCGCAGGACCAACTCGATCAACTGGGTACGCATCGCGAAGATCGCCAGCCAATGCCCGCCCCCGGCGGCCGGCGCGATACGCGCGGGATAGCCTGGCATGTTGTCGATCAGCACTTCGGTGTCGCCCCGCCCGTTGTCGCCCGGCCTGTACCGCGCCAGGGTGTGCGCCCAGCTTTGTGTGAACAGCAGGCCGCGACCGCCGTCGGTGACCTCCAACCCGTTCGGATAAGCCAGCCCGCTGAGCAACACCTCGGCGGTTGCGGTGCCACGCGGCCAGTAGACCAGCATGCCAGTGCTGTTGCGCTCCATCAGATCGACGACCCAGTCTTCAGCGTCATGCTGCACACTGCCGACCGCGAGATAGAGACCGCCCTGCGCCGGGTCCTCGGCGATGGCCGTGATGCAGCGCAACCTCGTCCCGCCGGCCTCGACGAGGCTCGCAAGCACGCTGCCGTCAGCGCTGATGCAACGCACGCCCGCACCGTTTATGCCCACCGCCAGGGAGCCGTCGCTCAGCCGCGCCAGCGCGGTGATCGGCGCCGCGAACGTTGCCACTACCGACTGATCGTGCAAGCCTGGTCCGGAAAGCCGGAGCAATCGATTGAGGCTGCTGACGTACAGCGCGCCGTCTTCACCGGCCGCGACGTCGTCCGGCCGGACGAGATCCGTGCCGATGACCGGCAACTCTTCCAGCCGGTTGTTGGGAACATAGGCCCCATCCAGTGTCGGGATGGGATGCTGCCTGCCCCGCGAGAAGAGAAACGACCTGACGCCTTCCAGTGCACCCGACATCGTTTCCGTCCCGCTTCAAGCCGCCGGCGACTGGCGGCGGCTCCAGTAGCTTTCGCAACCGGTCCAGTTGCGATCGGCGCCTGCCAGTTCGATCCGGCCGATGCGGTTGTTCTCCAGGCCGCCGAGATAAAGATAGCCGCGGTCCTCCCGCATCGATGTCAGCGTTGGATGCGATTCACCGCCGGGATCCCAATAGGATTCGACGGGTCGAAGATTTGCATCGAGTTTGACGATGCAGCCATTGTTGATGCCGGGGAACAACCATTCGTCGATCGGCAGTTGCTTGATCATACGGATGCGGAAGCCCGGCATCCGCATCGCCACGTCGTAGACAGGCGTGCGCATAGCCACCAGGGCGAGCCAATATCCGCCGTCCGAGGCGCGATTGATGTTGTCGGGGCTGCCGGGGAGGTGATCGAGCACGACTTCCGTTTTGCCTTTCTGCGGTCCGTCGATCCAATAGCGCATCAGGCGCAGACCGAAGGTTTCGCAGAACAGGATCGACCTGGCGTCGTAGGTCAGGCAGACACCGTTGCAGAACCGGACATTGTGCACAATAGTGCGGGTCTTGGCGGTCGCCGGATCGTAGCAGACCAGACGGCCGCTGCCGCGCCCCTCCAGGCCGTCCACGGGCCATGTCAGCATGTCGTAACGGGTAGTGCCTTCGCTGAAATAGATTTTGCCATCGGGCGCGATGTCGAGATCGTCGGTGAGCTTCAGCCGCGAGTTGTCGATCAAGTTGAACCAGCTGCGGTTGGTCTGGTCGGTGAGTTTGAAGACGGTGCCATCCGGCTTCACGCCGTACAGTCCCATGCCGGCGGCACAGACGATCAGGTTGTCGTCCTTGTCGAAGGCAAGGCCGAGCGGTCGGCCGCCGATGCGTGCGAAAAGCTCTCGGTTCTCGAAGTTCGTGCCGGAGAAGCGCAGGATCCAGCCTTGCCGCGTACCGGTGTAAAGGCGGCCCTCGCGGTCCAGGATGATGTCCTCCGGTCCCTCTACCTGGTCGATCGCGATCGCCTCCGCCCCGCGGAGGCGGGCATTCATCGCATAAGGCGTTCCGCTGCCCTCCCGCGCATCGGGTAGCAGCCCGTAATCGAGATAGGTCGGGTTCACATAGCTCTTCTGGATCGCCTTGCCGCGGTTCTTCGCCCATTTGACATCTATGCCGATCGCCAGCAACAGGATCGCGCCGTTCACCGCGTTAGTGACCTGGCCGGGATAGCCGAATTGCACCAGGCCGTTGCCCAGTACCAAGATGATTCCGGCACCGATCAGGCATCGGCCGATCGTTCCCTTGCCGCCGGCGAGGCTCACCCCCCCGATCATGACAGCCGCCAGCGCCTGGAATGCGTAGCCTTCGCCGGTCTGCGAGCCGACGCTGGCGAGCCGCGCGGCGAAGAACACTGCACCCAGCGCGGTCAGCATGCCGGTGACCACGTAGGTGGAGAACAACACTTTGGGGATGCTGATACCGGCGTGGCGGGCCGAGCGGCGGCTGGCACCCACCGCAACCAGATGCCAGCCCAGGCGGGAGCGGCTGAGCAGGACGTGACCCGCCAGCGCGATGATGACCAAGCCCCAGACGTCGCTCGGCACGCCGAGCCAACCGCCATTGCCGAGCGCATCCCAGGTGTCGCTCGAGGTGGATGCCATCGCCAGATCGCCGGACCATTGCAGCGTCAGCAGATCGAACACAGCGCGATAGACTATCAAGGTGACCAGGGTCGAAAGGAACGCCCGCGTGCGCAGGACACCGATGAAGAAGCCGTTGACTGCGCCAAGCAGACCGCCCGCCAACACCGTAATCAGGATCACCAGCGGGACCGGCAGGCCCCAGATGTTGAACGCCATCAGCGCGATGAAATCGGCCAATGCGAAGATCGATCCGACGCTCAGGTCGATCCCACCCGAGATCAGCGAAAGGCCCATGGCGATGGCGACGAAACCGAACTCTGCGAAGGAACGGCCCATCGTCTGGGCGTTGTAGACCGAAGTGTAGTGCGGCACCGCGAACGCGAAGGCGACGAGCAATGCGAGCAGCACCACGAAGGGGATCGCCGGCTCCATCCAGGTCTTGGCGAACAGATCGGCGAAAGTCTGCCGCGGCGACCAGTAGTACTGGATCTGCCGCATCCGTGTCGAAAGCGTTGTCCCGCTCACCGGCCTTCTCCGTTCCGTCGGCTGTTGGTCCGCGCCGCGTGAGGATCAGCCGGGGCGCCGGCCACGCCCCGGCTGTTGCTCGTTACTTCACTGCGACGGGCGTACACGATGTGGCCGTCACGTTCTCTGCCGTTGTTGGCACGATCGGCGTGTAAGAAGCGATGTGGAATGTCCCGGGCTTCGCGCCGCTCTGCAGCAGCATCTCCGACACGGCCATCATCTGATCCGCTTGCAGCGTCGCGGGATAGATGAAATCCTCAAAGAACAGACCTTCCTTCAGATAGTCACAGGCAGGGGGTTCGCCGCCGCCAGTCGTGAATATCTTGATCTTGCCGAGCATGCCGGCCTGCCGGACTGCCTGGGCGATGCCGGAATCCTGTCCGGACCACCATCCCATATAGGCGCACAGGTCAGGATGCGCCTGCAGCACCGTCGCTGCCTTGTCGTGCGCTATCTTGGTATCCCAGTTCGCCGCCTGGTTGCTGATGATCTGGATGTCCGGATGCGTCTTGAACACTGCCATGGCACCTTGCATGATGCCGATGCTGTAAGCGGAGGTCACCTCGCCATCCATCAGAGCGATCTTGTGCGATGAGCCCGGGCCGCCGCAGGCATCGACCACGCCGCGCGCCATTTCCGCGCCAAGTTCGTTCGGCTGCACGCCGACGAACGCATCGCTCTTGTAGCGGGAGGCCATGTTGATCTGGACAACGTAAATCCCGGCTTGCTCGGCGCGCTGGATCGCGGACGCGAGTACCTGCACATTCGGATTATGAACGATCAACACGTCGGGATGTTGGTTGATTTCGCTCTCCAGCAATTGTTCCTCGCGCTGGGTATCGAAGTTCGGGTCGCGGATGCTGAACTTTATGCCAAGCCGGTCGGCGATCATCTGCATCCGTTGGCCCCAAATCCGGGTCAGCGGTGCGTTGTAGGTCACCGGGATGTAAACGATCGTCTTGCCGACAACATCCTTGTCCCACTGATCGAGAAGTTGCTGTGCCGTATTGCCCTGAGCGGCGGCCATACCAGCCGGCAGGCACCCAATCATGCCGCACACCAATAGCGCGCGCAGATATCCAGCCATCCGTTTCATACCCGATACCCTCCCTTTGTTGATTGAACTCTCCGCCATCCCCTGGCGCAGCCTTCTCAATCGCCCTGCCGCGCGGTCTCCTCGTCTCTTGGATGCAGGCGATTGTCGCAAACGATGGCGGCCAACAACACCAATCCACGGAATATGTTCTGCGCATCATCGCTCATGTTGAGCAAGGTCATCCCGTTCAGCATCACTCCGATCAGCAGGCAGCCGGCGATGACACTGAGCACCCCGCCGCGTCCGCCTACCAGGCTGACGCCGCCAAGCACGGCGACCAGGATCACGTTGAATATCTCGGTCCCCATGACGATCTGCGTGTCGATGCTGGACAGCGTCGCCATCAGCACGAGTCCTGCGAGGTAACCGATAACCGCGCAGAGACTGTATTCAAGGTACAGTCAGCGGTCGCAGAGGCAGGCCGCTCAGCCGCGCCGCTTCCGGATTGTCACCGTGCGCATAGATGAAGCGGCCGAGACGCGTACTGCTCAGGAACAGATGCACGATCAGGGCAAGGGCGAGGAAGATCAGCACCGGCAGCGGCACGCCACCCAGGCTTCCGCCGAGGGCAAGGAAGGCCTTGGCATGCTGCGGAACATAGACAAGATAAGTCGAGCCGATGATGAAATTCTGTGCCAGGCCGTACATCAGCAGATTGGTCGCCAGCGTGGCGAACAGCGGTGGCACCTCGATGAAGGCGATGACCAGACCGTTGACCACCCCGATCCCGAGTGCAACCGCGAACCCGCAGGTGATGCCCCACGTAATGCTGCCGCCGTCGCGCATCACCACGGCTGCGAGGGCTGCGCCGATAGCCAGCGAGGCAACCTGCGAGATATCGAGACCTCGCCCGATGATGACGATGGCGGCGCCAAGCGACAGAATGCCGAGCACCGCAATGCCGTTGAGCAGTGTCAATATGTTATTGAGAGAAGCGAATCCGGGCACGAAGATCGTGAACGCCGCTGCCAGCCCCACCGTGGTGATAAGGACGATCTGCTCCTGACTGAGTTGCCTGAGCCAGTGGTACAGCTCGGCACGCGGCTGGGGCGGCGCAGCGGTTCCAGGCGCCTGTACCTCGATTTCGGACGACACGGTATGCCTCTCCTCCCCCTTCGCGGGCGTCGCCAACGCCGCCGTACCAGAAGCCTGGGCAGAACCTGGCGGCCACTGGACCCGTTGCAGAGCCTCTATGCTTGGGTAAGCGAAGACGACAAGCCCGTACCGAACTGACGGCCCATGGCGGTTTTGCGTTGGTTATACCGATGAGTAGCGGCATTGACAACACGGTAATGGCCACCGGCAAACCTGCCGTCGGACATCCCGCGCCGTGTCGCCCTGCCCCGGAGAAGACAGCGATGCCGTATCCGGATATTTTACATAGGACATATTTTCGCCGCCACAACTCCATACGGAAACGGGGCGACTTGTCGGCGCCTTGCTAATTTTCTAAGTGCGATTGACCGTCGTTGTAGGCTTCCTCGAGCCGGTCGGCATCGTCTCGAGACGCGTCAAAGCCTCCAGGTCCGCAATCCTCTGGCCGGTGCCGGCTTGTCGCTGAAGGGCGAGCGGACACCGTAATCCAAGTCGGGGGACTCAGCGCACCGACAGGTATCGAGTTGACAGCGCCATTCGGGCCTCCGCCCAGGGTGGCGCATGGTGTATACTCATGTTCGTGGAGAAGCGAGGTGTGCCATGACGACAACCGATAATTCACCGGACGCGTCCCGTACGCAGAACATAGGGGCAACGAATTCAGCCGGTCCGGTCCTGGCTGCGTTCGACGCGATCGCGGGCGACCCAAAGGACATAGCAGGTAAGCAGTTCCAGTTCATCATGGAGCAGATTCAAGGCAATGCGCTTCCGTTCTTTCAGGAGCTCCGCGATAACCGGCCAATCCTGCAAAGCACAGTGGCGACGCTGGTTGCTCAATTCCGGGATGTCGAAGAAATTCTCCACCGTGAAGAAGTATTCTCAGTGAGCCCTTACTTGCCGAGGATGATGGGCGTGATTGGGCCGTTCGTTCTGAGCCAGGACATCACGCCGCGCTATGATCACGATATCTCCGTCATGCACCTTGTGGTGCGGCGCGAGGACCTGGCGCGGGTGAAGGACGTCGTCTCACGCCACGCCGCCGAGATCGTCAGCGAGCTGTTCCAGAAATCCGGGCCAGTGGACATTGTTCAGACGCTCACCCGAAAGGTGCCGGTACGGTTGGCGGACGAGTACTATGGGTTTTCTGCCCCGCACGATGAGCAGATGATGACTTGGGCCCGGTCCTGCTTCCGAGAGTTCTTCATAAACCTCCTGGACGACCCCACGGTACGGGCGCCTGCCGTCGCGGCGGGCGCCGAAATGCGCCAGCGTCTCGACGCGCTTCTGGCGGAGCGCCGCGCCTCGGGCGTTAATGGCAAGGACGATGTCATGGGTCGCCTGTTGCGCTTGCAATCTGCGGGCAAGGTCGCCGGCCTCGACGATGACGGCGTATGCCGAACCTTGATGGGGCTGGTCATCGGGATGGTGGAGACCACCTCCCAGGCAGCGGTCCAGGCGCTGTTGGTACTGTTCTCCAAGCCCGATGCGTTGGCCAGCGCCGCGGCGGCAGCCAAGGCCGACGACGACGATGCGCTCGCGAACCTGGTCTTCGAAGCGCTCCGCTTCCAACCGATCAATCCAATGGTCGTCCGGGTGACCAAGGAAGACTACCACCTTGCTGCCGGTGAGCCGCATCAGACGCTGATACCTAAGGGTACGACGGTCTTCGCGCTGACCCAGTCTGCCATGTTCGACCCGCGCGAGCTGGACGCGCCGGAGGAATTCCGGCCCAATCGGCCAGACTACAATTACCTGCACTTTGCCACCGGGCAGCATGCTTGCTTCGGCAGATATATCAGCCGGATTCAAATCCCACAAATACTCAAGCCGTTGCTGAAGCTCGCGGGTCTGCGCCCCGCAGGCGCCCCGGACTACGACGGAACGTTTCCGCAAACGCTCAAGGTCTCGGCGGGCCCCTGACGCACCCGTCTCCTGGCGTCAGTAGGTCTTGAGGTATTCCAGAAGGGCCATGCGGTCGGCTTCGGAAAGGTCCGTGCCCCAGAGGTGCCCACCATTGCCGTCGCCGGTCCGCGTGGTGTCGACCAGACAATCCTTCTGATCGCAAGCTGTTGTCACGACGAATCCAAGCTTCACCGGGTCATACTCACGCCCACCCAGCGCAAACTTCTTAGGCCGCTGCTCAGGGGGAAGCAGCAGATCGTACAATGTCGGGACCGATCCGTTGTGCAGGTAGGGTGCCGCGGCCCAGATCCCGTAGAGCGGCCTCGCAGCATAGGGGCCATAGGGCGGCTGCGTACTGAGCAGCGTGTCGCGCCAGGCAACGCTTCCGCGCTGTGCGAGGTCCTCCATCACCCGCTGCTGTGCCGCATCCATTCCGGCGGCGGCGTAGGCCTTTCCTTTGATGCCATCAACCGCGGTTTGCACGGTCCTGGCAAAGGAATAACCCGTGAAAGCCGTGCCGGCCTTGACGCCGGCGCAGTCTTTCAGGAGTTGGGCGTCCGCGGTGGTGTAAGACGTTGGCGGGATCATGAGCGCACCGGTGTCAGGGACCGGACAGGAGATTCGGAGCGCCGCGGTCGAGTCTGTCCCAATCTCCTCCGGACGCATTCCGCGCAAGCTGATGAGGCCGGTTGGGGTCCGCCGATCATCGCCATACTCGTGGCACCCGGCGCATCGGCTTTGGAATATGCGTTCGCCCGCCGCTGCCAGATCGGGCTTGATCGTGCCGAAGACTGCCGCCGGCCATCGCGGCGGATCGATGTAGTAGGCCAGCCATTCGAGCTGGTGCATGTCCCTTATCGGGATGGAGCTATCGAACAGTGAAGCAGCCCTCTTGGGGTCGAGTACGACCGTGGCTCCCGCGCCGAGGGTTTCGGTGACGTTGCGCTCCATCACGGTATTCGTGTCGATGGTCCATTCAACCCAGTCGTAATCCTTGAAGCCCCAGACACGTGGGAAACGCTGGGGTTGCTCGCGATAGGCCTCGACCGGTTCCGGCGGCTGCGCTTTGCGCGACCAAAGCGGCGGGAATTTCACCGCCGCGTCGAGCTTGACCATGTTCGCCGTGTTGACCTGGAAACCCCCTTGCGCGTCTGCCTTGCGCAGGCGTGTGAATATGAAGTTGCGGGTACCGTCGAATGCGTCCAGGCGACCGAAGCCGGACGTCGGGTGCGTGGGATCACGCTGCTCCTTGGCGACGCGGATGACATCGATCAGTTCGAGCCGCGCATCGAACATGTCGCGGTGCAGCAGAATGTTCGTGCCGTAATAAATGAGCGACGCCGGGCGGACGAACGGCGCGGCAACCCCGTAACGTCCGTAATCTTGCCGTCCCAGTCGCTTGAGAGCCCGCCACAGCTTGCCTCGATCGCTCGCCGTAGCCGTGAACGCATCGACGGCATCCGAGTAGAAGAGCTGCAAATTGAACATATTGGGGGCGCCGTCCACCCGCACAGCTTTGCCGTCGTGGCGCAGCTCACCCACATGGCAGGCCGCGCAGGTGATCCCCACGAACTGCATGCCGAAAGTGGAAGAGTTGGACGACAAAGTGAGGCCCACCGCCAACCCATCCTTGCGTCCCGGATCGGGCAACAGGCCATAGCGCCCGAGATTCTCGACGAATGGCTTGGTGGAGCCAGGGTCGGAGACGTCGACTGCGGTCAGCAAGATCCAAGGCAGGATCTCCGCACCTTGCGAGAGGTGATAGAAGGTTGCCTCCTGCGCCTGGGTCAACCCGTTGCTGTAACCCGCGACAACGGAGGGATCAGGGCGGTCGAATCGAACCTCCATCGTGTCGTCGAGCGCACCGCTGACCACAGGGATGGCGTACAGGACGACAAGAAGAAGATAGAGGCCGACAAAGGCCACGAGCACGTAGGTCAGAAGGCGAACGATCCTCATAGCGGTTCCTCCTACGATGCCGAGAGCGGCTCAGACCTCGGCGAAACAGCCCGAGATAGTTACTGAAAGAGAAACACCCTCAGCGCGCCGAACAGGGCTTTTGGATCGTACTGCCCCTGATAGACGGGCGGTGGCGCTGGGCCGCGCTTGAGCAACTGATGGATCGCTTCCCACGCAGTGCGGGCGGAGTATTCGATGGTGAACGCGATATCCCGCGGAACCTCCACGTACTGGCCGATAAGTCCGAAATTCGTCGCCCCCTCGGGAACGACGGGAGGCCTGTCGGTTCGGCTGCGCGGCATCCAGATGTTGTTCACATAGGGCATGTCGCAGGGGATGCAGATCGATGAGGCCATGATCCGGTCGAATTGCTGGTCGAACCGCAGTTGCCGCAGCACTTCCTCCAGGATCTCCGCGCCTGTGCATGCATCCATCCGTTTCGGCACGAAATCGCCGTTGCGCTCCGGATACAAGCCGTAGCCCCACCAGACCTGCGTACCGGGCGGCTGGCCGATCACTTCGGGCTGGTGGAAGATCGTCATCGACAGCAGCCAACCCGAGTCCTTCAACGTCACGAGCCCGCCGATTCCCGGCTCACTGCCGGTCAGCGCGGAGAGTTGTTCGATGAATTCGGTCCCCGTCGTGGTCACCGTGAAGGTCACCCAGCGTGAGGTCGGCACCTGGACCGGGCCGAAGAACACATCGGGATTGCCGAAACCCGTGCGCCCCTGCGCCAGGCGCTTCCACAACGCCGAGGACCGTCCGTTGTGCTGCGGCGGCGGCGCCTCCGTCATCGACCCCGCCGACATGTTCTCGGCCTGTGATCCGAGGGTCACCAGCACGATATCGTCCGGCCCAACCGCAACCGAGGTCGCCGCACCGTCCTGCTCGTAGTCGAGACGATTGACGGTGATGCGGTCAGGCGACGGCACGAAGCCGATATCCTGGACGAAGGCGCCGGCCAGGAAATTCACGCCGCGCGGACGCAGCCAGGCGACCACCGGTTCGATGAATGCCTGGTACTGGTCGAAGGGCGTGCGCAGGATGTGAGTCATGTCCGACAGGTCGGGGAATAAAGCCAGGGCGCGGTTCATATAACGCCGAAACTCCGTCGCGCTGTGCTGCGGCAGCGATCCCATGATTGTCGACCAGAGCAACCAGAATTCAGTTGAGAAGAAGTGCGGGGAAAAGAACTCATCGATGCGCCGCCCGTCCAGCCGCGCTTCGGGCGTCAACGAGAGCCGCACGAGATCGAAACCGTCGCGCAGGCTCAGGCCGTAATGCGGGCTATGCCGAACTCGGCCGTTGCGATCCATGATATGCGCCCGGTCGTGGAACAGATCGCGCGCATTGAAGGTGAAGAATTCGTCTTTGACGGAAACAGCAGGGTCGCTTGCAGAGGGGATTGTCTGAAGCAGGTCAAATGTGCAGCGGAATTCCTTGTCAAAGACGGAACCGGGCAGGTTGTAGCCGCTCTCCGCGCTGCCGCCCAGGAAGAACCCGCCCCCCATCCGTCGATCCGCCTCGTAGATCGTGATGTCCTGGCCGGGTCACTCCCGCGTTGCGGATGAGGTACGCTGCCGCTGCCAGTCCGCCAAACCCGCCACCGACGATATGCGCCTTCATCGACCTTCTCCCCGGACTTCGGGTTTGGGAGATCCTCCCGACCCGAGCGCGCTCTAGTAAGCAGCGAGTCGCAAGCTTAGCTCAAAATAGAGCATGCGTCGGTGAGAATCTGCGGTAGAAGGCCTGGGAGTGCTAAAACGTACGGCAAGAAACGTGAACATGTGTCGGATTCCCGCAGTTCCGCCCTGCCGATGCAAACGTCGTTCCGTTTCCGGCTTGGAATCGCTGTTTTTGCGTCCAATCCAGCATTGGTTGGCCGTGCCCACGAATAGCGGCCCGCGAAGCCCGCGCCGATCACCAGCTCGTCGAGTTCGGTGACAGGTTTCCGCCGTAACGTCCGGCATCTGTGTCCCAACCTTCAGCTCGTCATACCGCGGGCTGCGTATCCGCCCCTGTCGGCCGGGATATCGCGCCGGATCAAGCGTGGTATCAAGCTCTTCACCGCTCGGGTGCTTCATTTGGCTGGTCCGAAGCGGGCGCTTGCACACATCCGCGGAACCCGCCCACAATCACAGGAAACCAGGAAACTCGTTCACATGGCCACACCAAGAACAGGCGGTTGTCTATGCGGCGCGATCCGTTACGACAGCGATGGTGACGTCATGTTCGCGTTGCGCTGCCATTGCCGCGATTGCCAGCGCCAAAGTGGTGCCGCGTCTGTGGCGGCGATCCGGGTGCCCGCTGCACGATTCCAGGTGACCAGGGGCACGCCGAAACGATATGTCGCGCAAGCGGATAGCGGCAATGAGATCACTCGGTGGTTTTGTGGTGACTGCGGAACTCCGCTTTATGTTCAGGTGGCGACCCGGCCCGATGTGGTCGGGTTGCGCGTCTGCACGCTCGACGATCCCGGATGGTTCCGTCCGCAAGCCGACATCTTTGTCAAAAGCGCGCAACCCTGGGAACCGGTCGACGCGGCGGTGCCCCGATATCCAGATTATCCCCCTGGGAAGTCCTATCCGCTGGCGCCCGGCTAATGATCCGTAAGTGCGACGAGGCGTAAGTGAGCTGGCGATATCCCCCGGGCGCCCGGAGACCGCGTTATGTAGTCTGATCCCGGTCCGGATCGGCGAGCGGAATCAATGGATTGTCCAGCGAAACCAGTAAACCGCCGCCCGGAATGAAATGCGCTTCCCGCAGCATGCCATCGGGATCCTCGAAGACAACGAAGTAATAGCCAGGCGCAAACGGCATGACGGGCTGCCAGTCGATGCCGGAGTCCTGCGGAATCAGGGTATTCCTGCTCTCCAACAGCGGCCAATCTCCCATGCCGCGACTCTGAGCGTTCACGCCCCACTTCGCGGGCGTATGGCCGTCGCTTGACCAGGGCGCCCGGCCCGTCGGTAATCCTCTCGGATAATCCATCGGGACCGCGCCGTCGCGGAGCAGGAGACACACCATGCCGACCGTCCATCCGCAGGTTCAGAAGGCCCGCGATCTCATGCCCCTGATCGCCGCGGCCTCGGCGGAGAACGACGAAATCCGCGAACTCACCAAACCCGTTGTCAAAGCCCTGATCGACGGCGGTTTCTTCACCATGCTGAAAACGAAATCCGTCGGCGGGATGGAGTTGAACCCCTCGATCTTCGCGCAGGTGACCGAGGCAATTGCCACGGTGGATGGATCGACCGGGTGGGTGGTGTGCCAAAGCAATGGTTGCTCGACCACCAGCGCGTATCTCGATCCGAACATTGCGCAGGAGATTTTCGGGAGGCCGGACGGGATCGTCGCCTGGGGACCGCCCGGTTCGCCATACGAGGCCACGCCGGTCGAGGGCGGCTACCGCATCACCGGCAAATGGCGCTTCATGAGCGGCAGTCAGAATGCTACCTGGCTTGGTGCGCATCTGCGGGTCGCGGGCACCAAGGAAACGAAGACCTTCCTGTATCCGAAATCGAGCGCCATATTTCATGACATCTGGCACACATTGGGCCTGCGCGGCACGGCCAGCAACGAGTATTGCGTCGACAATCTGTTCGTTCCGCACGAGCGCGCCATCTATCGCGACGCCCCGCGCGACCGCCGTAGCGACAGCCCACTGTATCGTTTCAGTAGCAACCAGCTCTATTCGATCGGGTTCGGGGGTGTTGCGCTGGGCATCGCTCGGGGCACGATGGACGCGTTTTTGGCCCTACCGCGTGAAAAGACCCGCCGCGGCGCGGGCAAGCCGATGGTGGAAAACAACGTCGTCCAGTCGCACGTGGCGCAATCCGAGGCACGGTGGCGCTCCGCGCGCTATTTCCTGCACGCCGCGGCGGACGAGGCGTTGGAAACGATCGAGGAACGCGGCGCGATGGATCTGGATCAGCGCACCCGCTTACGCCTCGCCTCCACCTGGGCCATTCAGTCGGCACGGGAGATCGTCAACACGCTGTATCACGACTGCGGCTCGATGGCAGTGTTCGAGGAAAATCCGTTCGAACGCCGTCTGCGCGACGTCCACACGGTCGCGCAACAGGGCCAGGGGCGAATACTGCACTACGAGACGGTGGGGCAGATCATGCTTGGCCTCACGCCAGAGAATATCTTCTGACGGTTGACCGGCCAGGGGCGTAACATGCGTCAAACCCAACGGATCGCGTGACACAATCACGCCCACGCTTTTCCGTTCAAGGCCTTCCGGAGTCTCAAGTACACGCGACGGCGTAGACGTCCTCGACCCCATCCGGGAGTCGATAGTCGCGCCAGGACTCGCCGCTGTCCTCGGTCCCTAATACCTGGCCGCCGCGGGTGACGCAGCAAAGCCGCGCCGGATCGGCGGGATGCTCGCTGACCGCCATCAGTGTCGAGCCCGCCTTGACCCCATGATCGATGCGTCGCCACGTCGCGCCGAGATCAGGGCTGCGGTACAGCGAGCCGTCAGTGCTGAACGCGGCCGGCGACAGGCAGGTGTATAGCACGCGAGGGTCGTGCACCGACACGATCACGTCGTGACAATAGGTCGGCGCCGTCGCGCCGGGTGAGGATGGCATGAACTTCCGCGGCCGCCGGCAGGCCGTTGTCCAGTGCGACCCAGGCGCCGTCACCGCCGATGCGTCGAAATAACCCGCCACGCGCGGCAGTGCCGTGCATGGAAGGGACGGCGCTGGCACCTGCGAATATTCGTGTGGATCCGACTTTCATGGCATCCTCCTCCAGATGGTCGCCGGCCGCTCTGGGCAATCCGGTCGCGATATCGTCCAATGGGTTGAAGAGACAGGAGGAAGCCATGCCAGTCATCGACGTTCAGGTCCATCCCTTCGATCGAAATCATCCCGGCCGGCCGTGGTCTGGCCCCTCGCATGGACTGGACTCCGCTACGGGCGAGGAAATGGTCGCCGCCATGGACAGTGTCGGCGTCGACGGCGCGATCATGGTGTCGTCGTTCAGCGCCTATCGGTACGATCCAAATTACGCGCTCGAGGTTTATAACACTTATCCGGACAAATTCCGGGTCGTGACGCCGGTTGACGTGACCGATCCGGCGATCGACGATGTGGTTACGAAATGGGCAGTGACGCAAGGTGCGCGCGGCATTCGTATCATCTTGCGCGACGGCCTGCCGATGGATGCCGACCATCCCGGCCTGAACCGCGCTTTCGCCGCTGCAGCCAAACACGGTTTGCCTGTCAATTTGCTTTGCTGGGGGATCCTGGACAAAGGCCTGCCGCACATCCGGCAACACCCAGATACGGTCATCGTGATCGATCATCTCGGGCTGTTGCAGCCCGCCCGCCCACCGATTCCCGCCGATGTCTGGGCTGATCTGCCGAAGCTGCTCGCTTTGGCCCAATACCCGAACGTAAGGGTGAAGATCAGCGGCGCCTGTACCGATGTCGCACCAGCCGTTCCCGTACGATGACATCTGGGAGCCGGTCCTGCGGGTCATCGATGCGTTCGGACTGGATCGGTGTATGTGGGGCACCGACTGGACGCGGACAATCGGCATGCGGACCTATGAGCAGGGCGTCGCGCCGTTCCGCGAGACCAAGCGGCTGTCCGAGAGCGATAAGGCGAGGCTCATGGGCGGAACGTTACGGAGGGTCTACAAGTGGTGATGGCCCGCGACGAGCAACTCCAACATGGATTTCGGCAAGTCGATCCGCACCGCGAACCGCCAGATTGTTTACGGCAATCGTCTTCTTCGATGCCATGCCGTGCGTGACTCCGCGGGCCTTGAGATTGACAAACCGAAGTCGGTGGACTGAAGTCCATGTCATACTCGCCGGGCTGTTGCAAACATTACGGGACAAGAAGTGGACGGGACAAGAAGTGGCAAGGGCGCTCACGCGCCAACGGGAGGTCTTGATGGAGCAGATCGTCGGCAGCGGCAAATACACCTACGATGTGAACGAGAATTGGGCCCACGTGCCGCCGGGCATCGAGATGAAGCCGGCGGCCGTGGCCGTTAACTCGCGGGACCGTGTGTTCTGCTTCAATCGTTCCGACGAACATCCCGTTGTGATTTTTGACAGCGATGGCGATTTCCTCACGTCATGGGGCGCCGGAATGTTCCGCTTCCCGCATGCCATACGCTTCGATGCGCAGGACCGTGTCTGGCTCACCGACGAGCATCACCAGCAGTTCATGCAGTTCACCAGCGATGGAAAGCTGCTCCGGACCATTGGAGAGAAGGATCACCGATCGGACACTGGCGTGCCCGACGACGATTTTTCCTCACAGGCCTGGCGCAAGGTGACACGTGGTGGCGGCCCATTTAATCTTCCCACCGACATTGTGGTCGTGCCGAATGGCGACATGTACATGACCGACGGCTACGGCAATGCGCGGGTTCACAAGTTTTCCGCCGACGGTCGGCACCAGCTCTCCTGGGGTGAGCCCGGCACCGGCCCCGGCCAGTTCAATCTGCCGCACGGGATATGGTACGACCGGCGAGGTCGGCTGTTGGTGGCGGATCGTGAGAACAACCGTGTGCAGATCTTCGATCTCGATGGCAATCTCCAGACCATTTGGCCGACCGAATTGATAGGACCGGCATTCTTTTACGTCGACGACGAGGACACCGTTTATATTCCGGAACATAACTCCGGCATGTTCAGTATCGTCACTCTGGATGGAGAGCGTATGGCGCGCTGGGGCGCACCGATCCACAAATCGATCCATGGTGTTTGGGGCGACTCACGGAGGAACATCTACGTCGTTCAGCCCGGCGAATGGGGGCGCGTGCGGCGGATTGTCAAATATACGCGGCGGTAAAAATAGCCAGTTGGGCCGCGGACTGTGGCGTCTACGGTTCACCGGCTTCGGCTGCCGGAGGGGGTATTGGCGACGCTGCCGCCCGTTGAGCTTGCTATCCCCGATCTGCACGCTCATGATGGTCCTGCCCGAATAGCCACGCGGCCGAGCGAGACAGCCTTCCGCGGCGGGGCTGGATTAGTCACTTACCCCTGACTTCGAACGGGAGGAAACCAATGATTGATCTATATTTCTGGCCAACCGGGAACGGCAAGAAGGTCGTGATCCTTCTCGAGGAATTGGGGCTCCCATACGCGTTCAAGCCGATTAATATCGGCCGCGGCGACCAGCTCACAGCGGCTTTTCTCAAAATTTCTCCCAACGGCCGGATGCCGGCCATCGTCGACGATGAGCCGCTGGGTGGCGGTGAGCCGATCTCGATTTTTGAATCCGGTGCGATCATGACCTACCTGGCGGAGAAGACCGGACGGTTCTGTCCGACGGATCCACGCGGAAAATATGATGTCGCCCAATGGGTGAGCTGGCAATTGGCTAATCAGGGCCCCAAGTTGGGCGAGCAAGGCCATTTCCGGCGGGCACTCGAGAGCGGCACCAATGGAGACCTGTCCTACGCCATTCGCCGTTTCGACAATGAGGCGCATCGAATCTATGGGGTGATGAACCTCGGTTTGTTCAACAAGCGTTACCTCGCCGCCGGCGAATACACGATCGCGGACATGATCTGCTATCCCTGGGCCTCGAGCTGGGCGACCCGCAAGATCGACATCGACGAGTTTCCGAACGTCAAGCGCTGGCTGGAAGAAATCTGTGAGCGGCCGGCCGTCAAGAAGGCAATGGCACTGGGACCCGAATTCCGCGAGGACCCGGCTTCGATCAGCGCCGAAGAGCAGGTGTCCCGCAGACGACTGGTCGCAGACCAACGTGCGCAGCCGATCCCGGCGGAATGGTTAAGCGCCGCCCAATGAGGCGTGTTCTATAACCGAGGGCTCAGCCTTATCGACCCGCTCCACAAACCATAGCTGGCACCGGCCATAGCTGGCACCGGCCATAGCTGGCACCGGACTGTCCCGCCGGCGGAACACAACGCGCTTAGTCGCACCCGGTATCGACGGCTGCGGCGGCATGCTATGGTGGTGACAAGAAATCGCGATTGGCAGTGAGCGACAAATGGGAGGGAGTAAGCCGATGACGTATGATTTGTTGATACGCGACGGGCGGATCGTGGACGGCTCCGGCATGTCGGCGTTTCGTGGCGATGTCGGGGTGAAGAACGGCAAGATCGCCGAAATCGGCAGATTGAGCGGACCGGCGACCCGGACCGTCGATGCCCAGGGCGCTGTGGTGGCACCCGGCTTTATCGACAACCACTGTCACTACGACGCCCAGGTGACCTGGGACCCGCTGTGCTCCTACTCGTGTGATCACGGCGCGACCACGGTGATCTTCGGCAATTGCTCGTTGTCGCTGGCGCCGGTGCGCCCGGGCAAGTCGGAACGGCTCGCCGAGTTCCTGTCCTACGTCGAAGCGATCCCGATGGACGTATTGCGCACCGTTGCGTTCACCTGGGAGACGGTGCCGCAATACATCGATCAGCTCGACCGCAATCTCGGCGTGAATGTCGGCCAGCTCATCGGTCACACCGCGGTCCGCTATTACGTAATGGGCGACGAGTGCCAGAAGCGCGCTGCGACGGATACCGAGATCAAGGCGATGCAGGACATCGTTCGCGACGGGATGTTGGCGGGCGCGCTCGGTATTTCGGTCTCGCGCAACCAGGGACACTACGATCCGCAGGGTGTCCACGTCCCCGCATTGTGGGCCGAGGAGAAGGAGATCTTCGCGCTGGGCGACGTACTCCGCGAACTCGGGACCGGCATCATCCAGAGCGGCGGCGGCAATGGCTCTGAGATGAAGAACAGCCTGATGAGCCGGCTGTCCGAGGCCACTGGCCGCCCGGTGATCTACAACAACCTCAACCAGTCGATGCGGCGGCCTAACGAGTGGAAAGAGCAGATGGCGCATGTCGATGCGACGATCGCACAGGGCATCCGCGCCTACCCCACCAGCACGCCCAACCGCATCACCGATTTCTTCACGATGGAGAACACGCAGACCTTCCGTGGCCTGCCAACCTGGCATCCAATTCTGCTCTCTACGCACGAAGAGAAGATGCGTGCGTACAGCGATCCCGCGATCCGCAAGAATCTGCATGCCGAGGCGGTCGAATTCAAGATCGACTTCAATCCCGCGGGGATCTGCCGCACCTGGTGGGACTACATGACCGTCCAGCATGCCGCGCTGCCGAAGAACCGAGGCCTCGAAGGCATGACCGTCGGCGAGATCGCCAAAGCCCAGGGCAAGGGCATCATCGACGCCTTTCTTGACCTCGTCGTCGAGGAGAACCTGGAAACCGCGTTCCTGCACGGCGAGAACAACGTCGATGACGAGGCCGTTGCGAAGATCCTCAACTATCCGAACGCGATCATCGGCTTGTCGGACGGCGGCGCGCATGTGCAGTTCCAGAGCGGATTCGGTTTCAGCACCCGCCTGTTGGGCGAGTGGGTGCGCGAGAAGCAGATCATGTCGCTGGAAACCGCGGTGCGGCGTCTGACCTTCGAGTCGGCATCGATCTTCGGCCTGCACGACCGCGGCTTGCTGCAGCCGGGCATGGTTGCGGATATCGTGGTCTTCGATCCTGACACGGTCCGTCCGCTGCCGCATGAGGTCGTGCACGACTTTCCCAATGGGGCCATGCGGATCCGCGAACCGGCGCAGGGCATCCATATGACGGTCGTCAACGGACAGGTTCTGATGGAGGACGGCAAGCACAGCGGTGCGCTGCCCGGCAGGGTTCTGCGCAACCCCTACTACCGCGCGACGCACATGAACTGAGGCGACGGCGGCCGCAGCGGCAGAATCGTCAGGACGCTGCGGCCGCCATCTGCTTCCGATCGGTGGCCGATGCAGCGAGTCCGGCGGTGCCTCGGACGCATGCGCCATGCCGGTGCAACCACACTGATCCTACCCGACGTGCAGCGGCAGCGGCGCCCAAACCTTGCAAAAGAACCTTTCGGAGCCGGGGTCCGCTTTACTGTCAGGCCCGACGAAGCATACGCGTGGCTCGTCAGGCAGGAGATTGCTTCGTCGCTTCGCCCCTCGCAATGACCTACGGCGGTAGGTCAATGGTTCCGGTGCCCAGTGCGCATGACAGCGACGCACGGTATCATGTAGGACATGCAGCCGGCGATGGATTTGCTCGATGGCCTGACGCCTACGGATGCGTCCGCGGTGCCGCTGGCAGAAGGCGCGGTTCTGCTGCGCGGCTACGTCTCGGCGGAGCAAGCGGCGCTGCTGGCGGCGCTGCGACCGGTGATCGAGGCGGCGCCGTTCCGCCATATGGTCACGCCTGGCGGCTACACGATGTCGGTGGCGATGACCAATTGCGGCCGCGTCGGCTGGATCACCGATCGGCGCGGCTACTGCTATCAATCGCGCGATCCGGAAAGCGGGCGACCATGGCCGGCGATGCCGGCGCTGTTGCTGGACGTGGCGGTGCGAGCCGCGGCGGCGGGCGGCTTCAACGGGTTCGTGCCGGACAGTTGCCTGATCAATCGTTACGGGCCTGACGCGCGACTGACGCTGCACCAGGACCGTAACGAAAACGACTTTGCCGCGCCGATAGTCTCGGTATCGCTGGGGCTGCCGGCAGTGTTCTTGTGGGGTGGACTGCGGCGCGGCGACCGGCCACGCCGGTTGCGGCTGGAAAGCGGCGACGTGGTGGTGTGGGGCGGCCCGTCGCGGCTGACGTTCCACGGCATCGATGCGCTGGCGGAGGGAGAGCATGCGCTGACCGGACGCTGCCGCATCAATCTGACCTTCCGCAACGCGCTGTAGGTGAGGCGGTCTTTTCATCCAGCCGCGGGTCTGCGGTCGGCCCAGTGAGCAGCCCCACGACACCTGGCTCCAGAACGCTTTCGCCCCAGACGTCGCCCAGTGGGGGATGTCGCTGCGGGGGATGTCGCGACGCGCGGCGCGTCGCGGTAGCACGCCGTGCTGAAGCTTTGCATCGAACTGCGGCAGCGGCCCCTCGCTGTTGCTCGATCTTCGCCCATATCGCATAAAGTGTGTCCAAGGGTCGCAGCAAACGCGCCGGGGACAGCAGCGGGCCGGCTGCACGGCTGAGAAAAGGGGACCAATATCATGGCGCCGCCACCGAACGCATCCACCGCTCTCTATAATGAAGACCTGGCGCCGGCCGAGCATCGCAACTGGGGTGCGTTCAGCATCTTCAACGTATGGACCTCCGACGTGCACAGCCTCTGGGGCTATTACCTGGCCGCCAGTCTGTTCTTGCTGTGTGGCAATTTAATCAATTTCATCATCGCCATCGGCATCGGCTCGATCGTCATCTTCTGGTTGATGAGTCTGGTCGGCTATGCCGGCGTGCGCACCGGGGTGCCGTATCCCGTGCTGGCGCGCGCATCGTTCGGCGTGTTCGGCGCCAACCTGCCGGCGCTGGTGCGGGCCATCGTCGCCTGCTTCTGGTACGGCGCACAGACTGCCGCCGCCTCGGGCGCGATCGTTGCATTACTGATCCGTTGGCCGGCGATGCTGCATTTCCAGCAATCCAGCCACATGCTCGGCCATTCGACGTTGGAAGTGATCTGCTTCGTCGTCGTCTGGGCGCTGCAGCTCCTGATCATCCAGCATGGCATGGAGACAGTGCGGCGCTTCCAGGACTGGGCGGGGCCGGCGGTTTGGGTGATGATGCTGGTCCTCGCGGTCGTGCTGACGATCATGGCCGGCGGCATTTCATTTGGCGCCGGCATTCCGCACGACGTGCTGCTGGCGAAAACACGCGACGCCGGGGTGCCCGGAACGCCGGGATCGTTCGCCTCGCTGGCCGCGGTGGCGGCCACCTGGGTAACGTATTTCGCCGCGCTGTACTTGAATTTCTGCGACTTCTCGCGCTACGCCCCGAACGAGGCCGCGGTGCGCAAGGGCAACATCTGGGGTCTGCCGGTGAACCTGATCCTGTTTACCCTGGTCGCCGGCGTGACCACCACTGCGGCCTATACCGTGTATGGTCAGGTGCTGATCCATCCGGACCAGATCTCTGCCAGGTTCAGCAGTTGGTTCCTGGCGATGGTGGCGGCGGTGACGTTTGCGGTGGCGACGCTCGGCATCAACGTGGTGGCCAATTTCGTCTCGCCGGCCTTCGACTTCTCGAACGTCTTTCCGCGGCTGATCGACTTCAAGAAGGGCGGCTACATCGCCGCGCTGATCGCCCTGATGCTGTATCCGTTCGCGCCGTGGCAAGGTAGCGCCGCGTCCTTTGTTGGACTGATCGGCGCGACGATGGGACCGATCTTCGGCATCATGATGGTGGACTACTACCTGATCCGCCGCGGGGAGATCGATGTGGCGGCGTTGTACCAGGAGGGTGGCGAGTACCGCTATCGGGGTGGCTGGAACCCGGCAGCGATCATTGCCTTCATCATCGGCGCCCTGTTCTCGAGTGTGTTGCCCAACATCGGCGACCTGTTGCCGTCGTGGTGGAGCGTGTACGGCTGGTTCTTCGGCGTGGCGATAGGCGGCGGGGTCTATTACGCGGTCGGCCGCGCGATGCCGCGGCCAGCGTTGCGACGCGCGTGAATCTCCGCCAATGAGCGACTATCCGCGCGACCTGATCGGCTACGGCCCCAACCCGCCGCAGGCCGACTGGCCCGGCGGCGCGCGGCTCGCCGTGCAATGCGTGCTGAATTACGAGGAAGGTGGCGAGAACTCCATCCTGCACGGCGACCAGGTTTCCGAGGCGTTCCTGTCGGAGATTGTGGCGGCACAGCCGTTGCCAGGCGTGCGCCATATCAGCATGGAGCAAATCTACGAGTACGGGGCGCGCGTCGGCGTCTGGCGTATCCTGCGCCTGTTCGAACGCAAGCGGGTTCCGCTGACCATCTTCGCTGTTGCCATGGCGGCGCAGCGTCATCCGCAGGTGATCCGCGCGATGGTCGCGGCGGGACATGAAATCGCCAGTCATGGCCTGAAATGGATCAACTACCAGTACGTGCCCGAGGACGTGGAGCGTGCGCATATCCACCAGGCGGTGGACATTCTGACGCAGGTGGCGGGCGAGCGGCCGCTGGGCTGGTACACCGGCCGCACCAGTCCGAACACGCGGCGGCTGGTGGCGGAGTATGGCGGCTTTCTCTATGATGCAGACGACTATAATGACGATCTGCCGTATTGGGCGGTGGTCGAGGGCCGGCAGCAGCTCATTGTGCCCTATACGCTCGACGCCAACGACATGCGATTCGTCTCGCCGCAGGGTTTCAATTCGGGTGACCAGTTCCTTGCCTATCTGAAGGACAGTTTCGACGTGTTGTACGCCGAAGGCGCCGACACGCCGCGCATGATGTCGGTTGGGCTGCATTGCCGGCTGGTCGGCCGGCCGGGGCGGCTCGCCGCGCTGGAGCGGTTTCTCGACTATGCGCATGGCCATGATGGCGTATGGTTCTGCCGCCGGATCGACATCGCGCGCCACTGGCGGCAGCGGCATCCGTCCCAGGCCGCGCCCGATCACGCCGCCGCGTAACTTCATCACGGACGACGAAGGTTTCCGTGCGGGTCAGGCGCTCACTGTCAGCAGCGCGGTGAGCTCAGACGCGCGGTTGCCGACGTCGAAATTGCGGATCAGATCGAGAGTGGCTTCGATCCGGTCAGGCGGCAACCCAGCGAGCTTCACGAGGTCGCGGAACTTGCCTTCGACATCGGCCCACTGGACGCCACGCGGGCCCGAACCGCGCGGCGTGGTGCAGGTGCTGCTGAACGTGCGTCCGTCTTTCGTCCGGATGGTCACGGTTCCTCCGTGACGATGTGGGAAACGGTCAGGCAGCGGTGGCGGATCCGGATCGAACGAAACCTTGTCCTGCAGCGAGGCGATGACGGGATCAGCCATCTTCGCGGGATCCATGTGTTGCCAGCCGAACCCGCCATCCGCGATCGCAGCGGCGACGAAATAGACGAGGCTGTGTGCCGCATCCACGAGATTGCGCGGATGCCGATTGCCCCGGAAGTTGGTCCGTTGCACGGCAGCCGAGATAACGATGCTGTCGACGTCTTCGGACCTGATCTGCCCGAGACGCGCTGCCTCGGCCGCCGCTTCGGCCGTCGCATGGAACGGATGCGCGCCGGGCATCAGCTTGATCGCCATATCAGTGACGATGTCCCAGGACTGGCCGAGATCCCGCGTGATGTCATCCAGCGCCTGCCCGCCCATCGCGGCGAGGAAGCCGCGCGGATGATCGAGCACGGAGAGCTCCGCCGTGAAGCCTGCGGCAGCAGCGACAGCGGCCTGCACCCCGACGGAAGCCGACTGGCCCGCGTGGTATTCGCGGGCCCAGCTCGTATCGGCAGCGATGGCCATGCCGCCGATTGAGGTTGCGGCCAGTGCGATCGCGTGAGCCATTTCCCGGGCATCGAGGCGGAGCAGCCGGCTCGCCGCGACGGCTGCCCCGAACACCGTTGTGACCGAGCCGTGAAAGCCGCGCTCCATGCGTCCCGGCGTGAGCAACTCGTCCAGCCGGCCCGCAACCTCATAACCCAACACCATCGCGGCCAGCATGTCGGCGCCGGATATTCCGGTCTTCTCGCCGAGCGCGATGCAAACGGTCGAAATGATCGTGCCGATATGGGCAATGCTTCGCAGGTCGCTGTCATCGGAGGCGGCGGCATCGCTGGTCAGTGCATTGACGCGTGCAGCGGCGGCTAACGGCAGTTTGCTGCCGTCGAACCAGACGGTCGAATGCGGCGCGCCGCCATTGCCGACTTCAATCTGTCGGACAATCCGTGCGGACGCGATGTTGAAGCCCATCGCGGCGCTGGCGATCGGTACTCGCGAGGCTCATCTTGGCGCGCTCGAGCGCAAGACGCGGCAGCGCGTCGGACGGCGTTCCGGCGGCGAATTCGGCGAGCTGGAGTGAGAGCGGAACCGACGCGGTCATTTTCTCCTACGATTTCGGCGGGGACGGACAACCGGCACCTACAAGCCGGACCGACTCCTTCTGTATTGCTAACGTCGCAACCCAACCTATCTGCATCGTCTCCGGCTGCCAGGCAACACCCCCCGGCGCCCCACCCGCGCGCTTGAATATGCAGCGCAGAACTGTTCAGTGGTGTGTGCGGCAGGATGCTTGGCGATCGATGCCAACGTGTTGCCCTCGATCGGTGCGCGTGGCGCGGGAGCAATGCGCCCAGGCTTTTCATCCACCCGTTACGCGCCAGATCACATCGCCGACATCATCGGCCATCAGCACGGATCCATCCGGACCAATCGCCACACCGACTGGTCGTCCATAGGAAGCGCGCTCATCCGGCGCGAGGAACCCCGACAGAATATCGCGTGCCGGACCGGAAGGGTGTCCGTTTGTGAACGGAACGAAGATGAGCTTGTAGCCGCTCAACTTGCTGCGGTTCCAGGACCCATGTTGGCCGATCGCCATGCCATCCGGAAAGCCAGGAAGCGTGCCAGCGGGCAACCAGCAGAGGCCGAGCGATGCGGTGTGTCCGCCGAGCGCATAGTCGGGCGTTATGGCTTTGGCAACTGCATCAGGGTCTTGCGGCACCCGGTCATCCACCGTTTTTCCCCAGTAGCAATAAGGCCAACCGTAGAACCCGCCGTCGTGCACCGAGGTCAGATAGTCGGGAGGCGTCTCGTCGCCCAGCCCGTCGCGTTCATTGACCACCGTCCACAAGGCACCGGTCTGCGGCTCCCACGCCATGCCCACCGCGTTGCGCAGACCGCTTGCAAAGATGCGGCCTGTGCCGCTGACAAGATCGAGTTCGTAGATGGCGGCGCGACCTTCCTCGGCCTCCATGCCGTTCTCGCCGATATTGCTGGACGAGCCAACGCCAGCGTACAGCTTCGATCCATCGGGACTTGGCAGCAGGCTCCGCGTCCAATGCCCGCCGGGCTTGAACTCGACCAACTTGCGCCCCGGCCCGGTGATACGCGTTGCACCCGCGGTATACGGAAAGGCGACCACGCCATCGGTGTTGCCGACGTAGAACGTATCGCCCAGCAGCGCCATGCCGAACGGCTGGTTCAGTCCTTCCAGAAACACCTCGCGGATTTCGGCCACCCCGTCGCCGTCCGCATCACGCAACAAGATGATGCGGTTTGCGCTGACCCCGGTCGCGGCGGCGCGCCGCATCGTGCTGACCATGGCGTAGTCGAATACATTCCGCATGGCGGCCCGGGCTACGCTGGTGGATTCGGCGATGAGTACGTCGCCATTGGGCAGTACATGGATCCAGCGAGGGTGCTTGAGATCGGTCGCAAACGCGTTGACTTTGAGTCCGGCCGCGGTGGCCGGTGTTTGCCCCTCGCTCCAACCCCGGGCTGTCGGCATCTTGAGTGTCGGGATTCGACCCTGTGGCTTGGCCGGTGGAATCGCGGGCGCGCTGCCCCAGGCCGGCTCCGGGGAGCCGTCCTTGAGGCGCCGTACCTAGCAGCGCCGTGCCACCAATCACAGCGACCACGCGCGCGAAAACATCCGAAACGCTCATGCGATTTTCCCTCACAGCCTAGTCGGTTCCAATGCGACTTGGAACCGACGACGCGCAAACTGTACGTTGGAAACAGGAACAACGCTATATCAAGCAAGGTATAACGACGGTAACCACCCGGCCAGCGATCATTGCCAGAGCACCGGGTTTCCCAGCGAGGGTGTGCATGCCCGTCAGTCGATCGCCGCACCGGCATAGCGGCGATAGATGAAGTTTCGGCAATGTGGCGCTGGGTGCGGCCACGGCAGCCAGTATGGTTGTGTGGTCAGGCGACTTATCGGGGCACGAATTGGCCCGGGAACCAGGAGAGACCTACTGTCAGCCTATGGCGCTTCCGAACCCAAGCCACGCTGGACATCCAGGCGCGCCGTGGGCCCACTTGGCGGCGAGGACACGCAGGCGTTGTCTTGGGGGCTCGCATTCACAAAGGACAAGGCGCTTTCGACCGCCGTGCAACTGTTCGTCGAAACGGTTCGGTTCGTGGCACAGCGGTGGCACGAGTTGCGGGATCTCATGTCCGCCAATCGTGAAAGCCCGGCGGACGTCTTCTATGGGTGGCGCGCCATGGAAGGCGGTAAGCACCCCTTCGGCATCGCTCAGCAGGACATCGGCCGCCGGGCGATGGGTCTGTGTATAGGGCGGGGAAAAGCGGCGCCTATCGCAGTTGCCGCACGTATGGCGTCGCCGCGGCGGAAAGCGCTGCGCTTTTCCGCCCTACGCACGGCGTTGCGCCGTGACCGACGTTGGGGTGGCAGTTGACGAACGGCTCCGCGCTTGCACGGTGCACGGGCTTGCCCGCAGAGCACCTCTGCGCCGACGCGCACGCGAGCGAGCGCCACCGGCCTCGCCCCTGTATTTCGGATGTGACAACGACCCGCCGCGGGCGCTACCGTCCGTCTCGGCGACCAACACCTTGGTGGAACGGGAAAATGCGGTCCAGCCTGGCGGCCGGATTGATCTGCTTGCTCGGCGTCTGCTCGACCGTGGCTCCCGCGCGCGCGCTGCAATTCGACAGCACGCCGATCTCCGCCACCGAGGTGATCGTCGGCGGGCGCGGACCCATCGTCAAAGGCGATACCACGCGGCTGCAGCAAGCTCTCGCGGCGGTGCCGCAGGGCAAGCGGGTGGTCGCGCTGGCGTTGGACAGCCCGGGCGGCAACGTGGTGGAAGGCGAGCTACTCGCCCACCTGATCCGCGCCCGCCTGCTGCCGGTGGTCATTCCGTCGAACAGCCAGTGCGTCTCGGCCTGCTTCCTGCTGTTTGCCGCATCACTGCACCGGATGGCCGCGAGCGATGCGCTGGTGGGCGTCCACAGCGCGAACGAGGGCGGCCAGGAAACCGACACCTCGCTGGCGGTGACGACGTTGATGGCGCGCGTCGCCGGCGAAATGGGCATCCCGTCGGCGATTGTCGGCAAGATGGTGGAAACCGCACCCGGCCGCGTCACCTGGCTGACCCCTGAGGAACTTGAGTCCATGGATGTCATTGTCTACGACAGCGACATCGTCACGGCGGTACATCAGGCGGCCACGGCCATCGCCACCCGGATCGCGCCGGATCAACCATCGGCGTTGACGCCGCAGCCCAATCCGATGCCATCGCTGCCCAACCCTCCGCTGGCGATGGCGCCGCCGCAGCCCGTGGCACCGCAGGCCATGACGCTGCCGCCGCCAGCCAGTCTTCAGCCCGGGTTGGCCGCCGGCCGCGATGATCGCCTCGTCTGGAACGCCTGGTTCTCCGGCCTGCGGGGGGCCTATCGCGATGGTGCGGCGACTGCCCTGAACCAGCTCGGCCTGCCGCAACGCGGGGCTTGCTACGGTGCGAACGGTGTCAACCGCGGCGACTTCACCCTGGGATGCGAGATCGCCCAGCAGCGCCTGGCAGCCGTTGCGGTCCGGCTCCGTGGCAATGCGAACTATGCGGCGGGCTGGAACGGATCCGGGATGGTCCAGCCTGTCGGCGCCGTCGGGCCGACGGAGGCGGCCTATCAAGGCGCCTATTTCTGCGGGCATCAGATGGCGCGCCTCACCCTGACCCTGTTCCCGCCATCGGCCAACCCGCGCCGCCGCGCGGTTTTCAGCTTCGGGCCATTGCCGACGAGCCCGAACGTGCCGCGCGGCGCGTTCATCGTGGAGGGATCATTCGACCCGCATGGCGGCGCGTTGTCGCTGGCGCCGGTGAAATGGGTGACCCAGCCTGTGGGATACAACTGGCTGGGGCTGACCGGACGCTCGGACGATGGCGGCAGGACGTTCAGCGGCCGGGTCATCGACAGCACCAACCTCTGCACCACGTTCACGCTCGCCCGCGTCGCGGAAGCCTCGGCACGGAGGTGAAGGGCCGGTCGTGCAAAGCCATGAGAACGAATTCCGCACCCCGGCCGTAATGCGGCCCAGCGCCCAAGGCCTGGTCACTATGCGCGCAGACCGGTCTGCCAACCCGACGAACCCCTGGACCGGATCAGGGCGGCACTGCCCAGTCCCGGAACTGGCGAGTGGCGTTGCCTATACTGACCTGATGGTAATGATTTGCTTTAATGCTTGCAACCAGCGGTAGAATTCACCTTTCATGGCAATGCCTGGTGCTTTAGCGCCGAACGCGCGGCGTCCGCTGGTTCCCCGGCGGTAATGTGGCTAATCCTCAAGCAATATCAAAAGTTTGCAACGGCACGAGATTTTTGGCGTTGATCTCCGGCGAAGATACCCTGGCTTTATTCGGACACGATTTGAGTTGCCGATCGGCCACGATCGATTTACTATTTAGTAACTAACCAATTAAAAGAGGGAAACAGAGAGCATGACCGTTCGCCGCGCCGCCCCTGGGCAACTTTTCCTCTCAGCCGGTCTCGTCGCGATGCTGGCCGGTTGCGCCTCAACCCCTCTCGGGCCGACCGTCCAGACGATGCCTGGCTCCGGCAAGACGTTTGCCGCCTTTCAGGACGACAACACGGTCTGCAAGGGCTTTGCGTCGGATCAGGTGAAGGGCGAGGCCGATGCCGCGAACCAGCGGACGGCTGGCGCGGTCGCGCTGGGCACGTTGCTGGGCGCCGGCCTGGGCGCGGCGATTGGCGGCGTGACGGGCGACGCCGGCGCCGGCGCGGCGATCGGGGCGGCCAGCGGGGCCACAAGCGGCACGGCGATCGGCGCCAGCAACAACGCCAACGATCAGGCAATGATCCAGCAGCAATACGACAACGCCTATTCGCAGTGCATGTACGCGAAGGGCGAGCAAGTGCCGGGTTTTGTCCCCATCGCCGCGGCGGCGCCACCGCCGCCGCCGATGGCCGCGGCCGATCCCCTGGTCCGCTCCAGCCAGGTCGAGCTGATTCGCCTTGGCTATCTGCATGACACGGCGGACGGCTACATCGGATCGAGGACGCGAGCGGCGATTTCCAGCTTCCAGCAGTCCCACGGCATGCCGGTGACGGGCGCACCGTCGCCGACATTGCTCGCCCAGATGCAATCGACGCCGACCGGTGCGACAGCCGCCGCGGTCCCGGGGGCGGTTCCAGTGGCGCCCGCAGCCGCCGCGACCGCCACCGCCTCGGCGCCCAGCAACTGGGTCGCGCCGACCACCGGAGCCTCCCGCGTGACGCCAGCCGCGGCAACCGCACCGGCGGCACCGTCCGGTTGGGTGGCGCCGACGAAACAATAAGGCCGAGGGGTTCCCCGTCCCGGAGGACAATCCGATGGCGTCAGTGCGGACAGTAACCTTGCGACGGAGTGTGCTGCTGTGCGGTTGTGCGCTCGGGGTCTTGGGTTGGATGGCGGTCGGCGGCGCGAACGCGCAGTCGGCTGACCCGGGCAAGAGCGCCGGCCCGGCCGCACCGATGGCCGCGGCAAACCAGAACAGTGGATTGGATATGGAGGCCACTCCAGCCGCGCCGGTTGCGGCGGCGAGCCAGAACGGCGGGTTGGATATGGGCGCCGGTTCGTCCGCGTCCCCCGGGACCCGCATCCGCGGCGCCCATCTCGGCGCCCGCCCGGGCCCCGGTCTCCGCCACCGTCGCGGCCGCACCCGCTTCGGGGACCTTACCCGCAGCGCCCACGGCATCGGTCGCCGCCGGTGGAATGGCATCCTCAGCGCTGGCCGGCGCCGCCGCGGCAGCATCCGGACCGGTGACAGCCAGCGCGCCCGGCAGCGTGACCTTGCCACGCGACAATGTGCAGGATGGCGTCCACTTCGCACTGGTCAATCCGGGACCGGTCGCGACACCGGCGGGCTCGTTGACGGCCCCATCGGGGGCTCCGCCGGCAGCCCCATCGGGGACCCCGCCGACGGCTCCATCGGGGACCTCGTCGGCGACCCCATCGGGAACACCAACAGCTCCCCCACTGGGGACCGTGGTCGAGCCAGGTAGCACGCAACCTCCTGCCCTGGCGACAACCGCTTCCCTTGCATCACCGCCGGCACCGGCCGAGCCGATCAATCTCGATCATCCCACGGTGATCGACACCGACACGCTGAAGGCGGGCGACACCACGGTGTCTTTGTACGGCATCGAGGGCATCCAGGGTGAGGCAGCCCAGGGCATGCAGGGCTTCCTGGCGGCGAACGCGGGTCGCGTGACCTGCCAGGCGCAAAGTGCCGCCGGCGGCTTCGTCTGCCTGTTGCCCGACGGCACCGATGTAGCGGAGGTGGCGCTGGTCAATGGCGCGGCCCGCGTCAAGGACGACGCACCGCCGGCCTATCAGGAGCAGGAAGCCGCGGCGCAGGGTGCGCGGCGCGGCATCTGGGCCGACCTGCCGCCGCCGCCCGCGACGGTGACGCATCCGACCGTGCAGGATACCGCGACGCTGGTGTCCGCCGGGCAAACCTACAAGCTGGACGGGATCGTGGGCCTGGCGGCGCCCTATGCGGGGCAGCTCCAGGGCTACATCCAGGCCAACGGCGACGCGCTGACCTGCCAGCCGCAAGGCGGAGAAGGGTCTTACATCTGCATGATGCGAGATGGCACGGACATCGCGAAGATCGCGCTGGTCAACGGTGCGGCGCGGGTCAGTCCCGACGCGACCAACTCCTATCGCGTGCAACAGGGCGACGCGCTGAACAATCATCGCGGGTTCTGGCTAAATCCGCCGGCGGATGTGTTGCTGGCGGTGTCGACCGTGCAGGTGGTGCCGGTGTGCTGTGCGCTCGTCTCCGGCGACGACGGCGTCGACGGCATCACCTATGTCGGCGGCATGCCGGAAGGGGTGATCGACGGCGCGCCGGAGTTCCTGGTGTACGGCGGCGATGCCGGGTGGGGCTATTACGACCATTTCCATCATTGGCATGGAGCGCCCGACCGGTACCGGCGGCATCTGGAGCACTACCATCCGGCTGGCCACGGCCTGCGAGGCTATGGCCACGACGAGGCACTGCGCCACGATGCCGTGCATCGGGAGGAGGTCGGCCGCCGCGACGACGTTGTGCGGCGTGAGGATGGTCTGCGGCGTGAGGACGGTCTGCGGCGTGACGCGGCCCTGCATCCGGGCGCCGTGCATCCGGGCGGGTTTGTGGCGCATTCGGCCGCGCCCGGGTACCGCCCCGGCTTTGCCGGGCGCCCGGGTGTCGGCGGAGGCTTCCACCCTGCCGGCGGGTTCGTGCATCCCGGGCCATCGGTTGGCGGATTTCATCCCGCGGCCATGTCACATCCGACAGCCGCGGCCCACGTTGCCGTCAGCAGTGGCGGGGGCAGGCGGCGCTAGCCCTGCTGCTCCGACGGTTGGCGCCCCTTCCGGAGTTTCATCGCGAGTCTACGAGTGCCGCGGCGAGTGTCTGCGCGGGCGTTTGTCTCATCGCGGATGTCATTGCAAGTGTCTGCAACAATGCCATAGCGCGCGAAGTGAAGAAGTCCGCCGGGAGTGACCAGCGCAGCCTCCCGCAGATTGTTTCGCTGCGTTCGGAATGACAAATTCGCCGACGGTATCGAACATTCAGGAGTACACCACGAATGTCCTCTTGGATTCACGTGAGAAGGGCCATGTTGCTGGCGGGGCTGCGGGCGGTCACGCGACTTGCCTCCCGCGATGCGGCAGAGTGATCAGTGAACGCAGAGTACTCAGTAATCAGTAAACAGAAGCAAATAAGTCTGCCGCGGAGCGTCGTGCAATTTAGCAGCAATCGAAGCCTCATCCCAACCGGCACCACGGTGGGAGTCGGAGGCGGGAACCCTCCAACCCCGTGGTCACCGTAGTTCTTGTTCGTCCTCCGTGCTGGAAAAACAATGAGGCATTGTAGCACCGGCGCTGATGATTCTCCTCGAATTTGCTCCGGATTCTTCCGAATCGCGGTTCCCCACGATTATTGGTCGATGCGGCATTCTCCCGGGTAGACGCCTGCATGTTGCGTCACAATGAGACGCCGAAATGGGGCGCGCGGCCACCATGGCCACGGTGATCGCCATTCGCAAGACCGCGCGCGGGGGAGACTTGGTGCGGCCGTCAGTCGTTCGCCTTCTTCTCCCGCTTCTTCCTCCCGCCACCCGCCGCAACCGGCAGCCCGGTGAAGAACCCACTGCGCTCGCCGGCGCCCATTACCATGTAGCTGTGGTCCGACCCGGTCAGCACGAAGCGCGCACCCATGCCGACATAGCGCGAGGCATGCTCCTCATCGTACACCCCACCCATGCCCAGCACCTTGCCGTGCTTGCTACACGCGGCACCGACCGTTTCATACGCATCCACGATCTTGGGATGGCCCATCTGCCCGGCGACGCCCAGCTCCGAGGACAGGTCCGACGTGCCGATCAGCAGCACGTCCACGCCGTCCACTGCGGCGATGTCCGCGGCGTTCTTCACCGCCTCGGGGCTTTCGATCATCACCACGGTCAGGATCTCGGCGTTGATCGCTTTCTGCGCCTCGGCCATCGACGGCGCCCGGTAGCCGTAGATGGCCGGCGGCCCGCCCCAGCTTCGATGGCCCTGCGGCGGATAGTGGAACGCCTCGGCGATGCGGCGCGCCTCCTTCGCGGTATCGACATGCGGCATCACGATGCCCTGCGCGCCGTTGTCCAGCGCGCGCGTCGCCTCGTCGATCGCGCTGGCGCAGGCACGCACGATCGGCGTCACGCCGGTGGGCAGCGACGCGATGCAGAGCTGCGCGACGTCGTGCGCCGAGAACGCGCCATGCTCGTTGTCGATGAACAGCCAGTGGTGGCCGGTGGCGGCGGCCAGCGTGGGGGCGGCGGCGCTGCGCAGATGGTGCACGCCGAAGCCCAGCGCGACCTCGCCCACCGCCATGCGAGCCTTCGTGGCATTCGGCACCAGCATGGTTATCGCCTCCCCAGTTTATTGGCGGGCAGCGTAGCACGCGATTTCAGGCCGAGGCCAGAATCGGCGGTGAATCGGCGGCGTCGTTCTCCCGCCGGATAAGTGGCTGGGTCGGCGGGCGCGACCGACGCACCGTGACAGGCGGCGCCTGGGCGACCCCACCCCGAGACCTTGCTGCCGGCGCTGTTGCGGATCAGCGTGAAACGGGACACAGGCAGTTGATCGGCGGCGCGGTTGCCGCCTGGGCGTCGGGGACGACACTGCCGGCCCCGGCAAGTAGCGGAGCAAGGCATGAGCCAGGCCATCCCCGCCACCATCCTGCTGGTGGACGACGATCCCGCGGTGCGCGAGGTGACCGCGGCGATGCTGGAGGACCTCGGATACGGGGTCGTGGAAGCGGACAACGGCGCGGCGGCGCTCGAGCTGCTGGCGCGCGGCAGCCACGTGGACCTGATGATGGCGGACTTCTCCATGCCGGGGATGAGCGGCGTGGAGCTGCTGCGGCAGGCAGCGGAGTGCCGGCCCGGGCTGCCGGTCCTGCTGGTCACCGGCTACGCCGACGACGGCGCCCTCGCCGCGCTGGGCGAGGACCGGCTGGTGCTGAAGCCGTTCCGCAACGAGGAGCTGGCCCGGAAGGTGCGTATGGCGCTTGGTGGCCCGGACGGCGGCCAGGTTGTGACCCTGCGGCGATAGCGCGGGCCACTAGCTGCGGGCAGGAAATCTGGTCAGAGCGCGGCTAGCGCGGCCAGCAGATCGTCTGGCTCGGCACGGTGAAGTCGATGTCCATGTACGCCCAGGTCACCACATCCTGCCGGTTCACCACGAAGGTCGCGGGCAGTGGAAGAAAGCAGCCGTCGTGGCCCTGGCGCTCGGCCAGGTCAACGCCGTGGCTGGACAGCATGTCGCGGTACGGCTGAGGCGCGCGGAACACCACGCCGCAGGCCGTGCCGAGGCCCTGGTCCACGTCCACGAGGATTTCGTAATACGGGTTCGCATTCGAACAAAACCTCCCGCTGGCGCATGTCCCGGATGAAGGCGTTGATGGCTGCCGCGTCGCGGCGCGGAAGCTGGCGTCGAGCCTAACATGTGACCATTATGCGGGTGAAGCGGGCGGGCCGGAAGGGATGGGACCTCATGGTGGCGCCCGCGCCATCGCATAGTTGCCCGCCGCCACCCTGCGGGGCCACAACAAGCCCCACCATGACCCGAGACCAGCTTCCGCTGCCCTTCCCGCACCAGCCGAGCTACGCCGCCGCCGACTTCCTCGCAGCGCCGTCGAACGAGGCGGCGCTGGCCTGGCTCGACCGCACGGACGACTGGCCCGACCACCGGCTGGCCCTGTGGGGCGGCGCCGGTTGCGGCAAGACCCACTTGCTCAGCCTGTGGGCCGGCCGCCGCGGCGCCCGGCTGCTGGCGGGTGCTGACCTACGCGGCCTGCCGGACCTGCCGGCGCCAGCAGGCCTCGCGCTGGACGACGCCGGCACACCACCCGACGAACCCGCCCTGCTGCACCTGCTGAACGCCGTGCGGGAAACGCACACCCCGGTATTGCTCGCTACCCGCACGCCCCCGGCACGCTGGCCTGTAAAGCTGCCGGACCTCGCCAGCCGGCTGCGTTCCGTCACGGCCGTGGAGATCCTGCCGCCGGAGGACTCGCTGCTGCGCGCCCTGCTCCTGCGGCTGCTATCGGACCGGCAGCTTGCCGTCGGTGCCGGCTTGCAGGACTGGCTGCTGCTGCGCCTGCCACGCTCACCCGCCGCCCTGCGCGACGCAGTTGCGCGGCTGGACCAGACGGCGCTGGCTGCCGGCGGCGCTGTCACCCGCACCATCGCCGCCGCCGTCCTGGCGGAGATGGGTGCGAACGTCCCGGATTGATCACATCCCCCTCCCCCGGCGCACAGTCCGCCGCTAGGATCGCCGCATGAACCCACCGCCCGCCCAGACAGCGCTCGCCGCGCGTGACACGGCGGCGGAGCGCGACTCGCCCCCACCGCAGGCTGCCCCACCACAGCCCGCCCCTCCGCAGCCCGCCCCTCCGCCATCGCCCAGTATCGCCCGCGACAGCCCGGACCGTTTCGTCAACCGCGAACTGTCCTGGCTCGACTTCAACCACCGCGTTGTGGAGGAGGCAGAAAACCCCCGCCATCCCCTGCTCGAGCGCCTGCGCTTTGTCTCGATCAGCGCTTCCAACCTGGACGAGTTCTATTCCGTCCGCGTCGCTGGCCTGATCGGCCAGGCTAAAGCGGGCTTCACCAAGACCTCGCCGGACGGCCGCACGCCCGGCCAGCAGCTCGCCGAAATCGGCGTCCGTGCGGAGATGCTGCTGACAGAGCAACAGCGGGTGTGGCGCGAGCTGAAGGCGCTGCTCCAGCAGGCCGGCCTCGAGGTCTGCGCGGCGGACAGGCTGTCCCGGGACGACCTGACATGGTTGGAAGCCTGGTTCATGGAGCGGGTCTTTCCCGTCCTGACTCCGCTGGCGGTCGATCCGGCGCACCCGTTCCCGTTCATCCCCAACATGGGCCTGGTGATGGCCCTGCTGCTGCTGCGCGGGGAAGACGGCCAGGCGATGCGGGCCCTGATTCCACTGCCCTCCCAGGTGGAGCGCTTCATCCGCCTGCCGCCGCATGCGGCGCACGGCGACACCATCCGCTTCATCATGCTCGACGATCTGGTCATCTTGTTTCTGGATCGCCTGTTCCCCGGCTTCCGCATCACCGGCCACGGCATGTTCCGCCTGATCCGGGACACCGACGTGGAATTCGAGGAAGAGGCGGAAGACCTGGTCCGTTCCTTCGAAACCGCGCTGAAACGGCGACGGCGCGGCGTCGCGATCCATCTGGGCGTGGGTGCCGAAATGCCCCAGGAACTGCGCGACCTGGTCGCCGACGAGGTCGACGCCAGTGAAGACGAGATCCACGTGGCGGACGGCATGCTCGGCATCGCCGATCTGCGCCACCTGATCGTCGATGACCGCCCCGATCTCCTGTTCCCGCCCTACACGCCGCGCTTCCCGGAACGCATCCTCGATTTCGGCGGCGACTGCTTCGCGGCGATCCGCGCCAAGGACATCATCGTCCACCACCCGTACGAGAGCTTCGACGTGGTTGTGCAGTTCCTACGCCAGGCGGCGCAGGACCCGAACGTGATCGCGGTCAAGCAGACGCTGTACCGCACCAGCCGTGACTCCCCCATCGTAAAGGCGCTGATCGAGGCGGCGGATGCGGGCAAGTTCGTCACCGCGGTGGTGGAACTGCGCGCCCGCTTCGACGAGGAGATGAACATTCACCTCGCCCGCAGCCTGGAAGCGGCCGGCGTGCAGGTGGTGTTCGGTTTTCCGGGGTTGAAGACGCACGCCAAGCTGTCGCTGGTGGCGCGGCGCGAGGCGGGGTCCGTGCGTTCCTATGCGCATTTCGGCACCGGCAACTACCATCCCATCACCGCTCGCATCTACACCGACCTGTCGTTCTTCACCTCCGATCCGGCGCTGACCCGTGATGCGGCGCGGTTGTTCAACTACATGACCGGATACGCCCGGCCGGAACGCATGGAGGAAGTGGCGTTCAGCCCGTTGACCACACGCAACGTATTGCTGGAGCTCATCCACAAGGAAATTGCGTTCGCCCGGGCCGGGCGCCCCGCCGGCATTTGGGTCAAGCTGAACAGTCTGGTGGACGTCAAGCTGATCGATGCGCTGTATGAGGCGTCGCGCGCCGGGGTGAAGGTGATGATGGTGGTGCGCGGCATCTGCTGCCTGCGCCCCGGTGTGTCCGGCCTGTCCGAGAACATCCGCGTCAAGTCGATCGTTGGACGTTTCCTCGAACATTCACGCGTCTGCGCGTTCGGCAACGGCTATCCTCTGCCGAGCAGGCATGCGCGGGTTTACATCAGCTCGGCGGACTGGATGGAGCGGAACATGGACTGGCGGGTGGAAACCCTGGTGCCGATCCACAACCCAACGGTGCACGCCCAGGTGCTCGACCAGATCATGGTCATAAATCTTAAGGATTCCATGCAATCCTGGGAGTTGAAGCCGGACGGTACCTGGCGCCGCGTGGCGCCGGGGAAGAAGCCGGTATCGGCACACGATTACTTTATGACCAACCCCTCACTGTCCGGCCGAGGCTCGGCGTTGCATGGTCCGGCGGCGCCGTCGCCGCTGAGCCAGCATCACCGGCGCCAGGACCGGGTGAACCAGGACTGACCGCATGCCCTATACGGCGCTTGCCGAGTTGCCGCGCTGCGGTGTGGTGGACCTGGGGTCCAACTCGGTCCGTCTGGTGGTGTTCGAGGGGCATGGCCGCAACCCGATCGGCATCTTCAACGAGAAAGCGGTGCTGCGCCTCGGCCGCGGCCTGTCCGCCACTGGACGGCTGAATGACGATGGCATGGCGCAGGCCTTCACCGTCCTGAACCGCTATCACGCGGTGGCGCGGGCCATGGGGGCGCAGCCGTTCGAGGTGCTTGCCACTGCCGCGGTGCGCGATGCCCGCAACGGGCCGGACTTCGTCGCCGCGCTGGGCCAGCGCATGCCGGGCGTGCCGATCCGGGTGCTGTCGGGGTTGCAGGAGGCGGAATACTCGGCCGAGGGCGTGCTGTGCGGCATTCCCACCGCGGACGGCATCCTGGCGGATATCGGCGGCGGCTCGCTGGAGGTGGTGCGGCTGGAGGCCGGCACCCGCGGCGCATCGCAGACGCTGCGGCTGGGGGTGATCCGGCTGGCCGAGCGCTCCAACGACGACCCGGTCCGCGCCCGCGCCATCGCTGAGGCGGATATGGCGGAGGTGCCCTGGCTGGGGGATGGCGCCGGCGCCGATCTGTACCTGGTGGGTGGCGCTTGGCGCGCGCTGGCCCGCATCCACATGGCGCAGACCGGCTATCCGCTGCAGATGGTGCACCATTACGCCATCGGCCGGGAGGAGGCGCGCGACCTGGCCGGGCTGATCTCCACCGCCGGGCGGCGCGCCTTGGAACGGCTGCCGGCGATGCCGCGGCGGCGCATCGACGACCTGCCCTTCGCCGCCGCCGTGCTGCGCCGGCTGCTGCGCGCGACGGGCGTGCGCCGGGTGGTGTTCAGCGCATCCGGCCTGCGCGAGGGCTGGTTCATGCAGCGCCTGCCGGAGGAGGTGCGGCGCCAGGACCCCCTGCTGGCCGCCGGGCGCGAGATGGCGGCGCGGCTGGGCCGTGACCCGTCGCTGCCGCCCGCCCTGCTGGATTGGACGGCGCCCCTTTTTCCCGCCGAGACGCCGGCCGCCCGCCGGCTGCGCGAGGCCGCCTGTTGGCTGTCCGACATCGGCAGCCACGACCACCCGGAGTTCCGCTCCGAGCAAGCCTTTCTGCGGGTGCTGCGGCAGCCGGGGATCGGGCTGGACCACCACGCGCGGGCGTTCCTCGCGCTGACCACGGCGATGCGGTACGAGGTCGAGACCGACGCCGAGTTCCTGCGACCTGCCCGGCTGCTGCTGGACGTGGCGACCGCCGCCCGGGCCGAGGTGCTGGGGGTGGCGCTTCGGCTGGCCTATACGCTGTCCGCCGGCACGTCGGACCTGCTAGCCAGCACGGCGCTGTTGCTGCGTGGTGGGCAGTTGCTGCTGCGCCTGCAGGAGGACAGCGGGGTGTTCGCCGGCGAGAGCGTGGTGCGGCGGCTGGACCGGCTGGCGCAAACGCTCGGATTGGAGGCGGCGACCGAGATGGCGCGGCCGCAGGCGGCGTAGGGAAGAGAAGGGGGGTAGGGAAGAGAAGGAGGGAAAGATCAGAACTCCCCTCCCCCGGCCCCTTGTGGGAGGGGAGTATCTTGGCTTTCTTCGCTGCGCCCCAGCCAGCTACCCACCGCGCTGCCGCGCATGCGGCATTAACTTTGCGTTGAGAGTTTTTCCCACATAATTCGTCCTCGACCTTCTAATTCATCATGGTTGGAGGCCAGCCTATGGCTGACACGGGGCCAGCGCTGCTTTTGGCAGAGCATGAGAAGCGTGTCCCGTACCCGGTCCGCCGCTGAGCCGCCGCCATGCCTGCGAGGCACTGCCAATGACCAGCTCGTGCCGCCTGGCCATCTTCACGATCTGCTCTAACAACTATCTGCCGTCCGCGCGCACGTTCCTGGAAACCGCATGCCGCCATCACCCCGAAGCCCAGTTGTTCGTTTGCCTCGTGGATCGGATACCAGATGTGCCGGACGTTTATGGTCCCGGCTGGACCGTGGTGGAGGCAGAGTACCTGCCCATTCCGGATTTTCGCAACTTCAGCTTCCGCTACGACATCATGGAACTGAACACCGCCGTCAAGCCGTACATGTTTCGATACCTGCTCGAGGAGCTGGAGTACGACGTCGCCCTGTATTTCGATCCTGATATTGAAATTTTTCAGCCGCTGCATGAGGCGGTGGAACGGCTGACGTCTGGTGCATCCTTCTTCCTCACCCCGCATCTGTGCGCTCCAAGCGAAGGAGACGGCCATCCGAACGACATCACCATCATGCGTGCGGGGATCTACAACCTCGGCTTCATCGGCATTTCACGCGGCGAGGAATCCAGCCGGATCGTGGACTGGTGGGCGCGCCGCCTGCGCTTCCAGTGCATCAGCGCGCAGGAAGCAGGCATCTTCGTCGATCAGAAGTTCATCGACCTGGTGCCGGCCTTCGCGCCGCACGCGCATATCTCGCACGACACCACGCTGAATGTCGCCTATTGGAATCTGCGGCAGCGCCGGCTGGAGCAGGACGGCGAGGGCTGGACGGTGGATGGCAGAAAGCTGACGTTCTTCCATTACAGTGGCTTCGATCCGCGCGCGCCGGACCGGCTGTCGAAATACGACCCCGGATTCGACGGCACCATGCCGGAGCCATTGCGCCGCATCGCCGCCGCCCATGCAGCCAGGGTGTGTGCGCACGGCGATGGGAGTATCCCCCGCGGCCTCTACGCCTATGGCCGTTTCGAATCGGGCACGGCGATCCACCCGCTGGTTCGGCAGATGTTCCGTGAGTGGCACAAGTATTGGCCGGACGATCCCTTCACGACCTACGAGCGTTTCCTGGACCAGCCCTGGCCCGGCGCCGCACGGCAGCCCGCCTGCGTCGTCACCAACTTCATGAAGTTCCTGCACGGCCGCTTTCCCAGCCTCTCGGCGCGTTTGGACCTGACCCAGCCGGCGCATGTGCGCGAACTGGTGGATTGGTTCGTCATGCACGCCGCCAACGAGCTGAGGTTGGATCTCCGGCTGGTACAGCCTGCCGCGGCCCGCCTGGGGCGGCATCAGCCACGCGTTGTGCCGGCCATCGCCAGCCGCCGGTCCCACGCCGACGTCACCACGGTCGGCTATCTGTGTACCGCCAGCGGCGTGGGCGAAGTCGGCCGGCAGACGCTGCTGACGCTGTCGGCAAGCGGAATGACCGTCGAGGGCTGCGACGTGGCGCTGAACGTCGCGGCACAGCGCGATGACCGAAGCTGCGTGCACCTCCTGCGCGACACCGGCACCGCCCCGGTGCAGATCTTCAACGTCAACGCCGACCAGCTCACCGCCGTCGTCGCCCACACGCGCCGCGCGCTGCGCCATGACGCGGTGCGGATCAACATCCCGTTCTGGGAACTCAGTCGCTTTCCCACCGCGTGGCTGTCGCAATTCGACGACATGGACGAGATCTGGGCACCCAGCCGGTTCATCCAGGCCTCGCTTGCGGGCCGGCTGAACAAGCCGGTCATCCACATGCCGGTGGCGATCGAGATTCCCTCGCCCGCGCCGCTGCCCCGCGCTCGCTTCGGTCTGCCGGAGGACCGCTTTCTGTTCTTTTACGCGTTCGACTTTCTCTCGTTTGCCGCGCGCAAGAATCCTTCCGGCGCGATCGCCGCCTTCCGTGCCGCCTTCCCACGGTGCGGCCACGCGGGCTTGGTGTTGAAGACCATGAACGGCGCCCTGGTGCCGGACAAACTGGCGGCGCTGCGTCAGGAAATCGACGGCGACGCGGACATCGTCCTGATCGACGCGACGCTGAGCCGCGGCGAAACGCTGGGGCTGATCGCCATGATGGACGCCGTCGTCTCGCTGCATCGGAGCGAAGGATTGGGCCTGCTGGCCGCCGAGGCGATGCTGCTGCACAAGCCGGTGATCGCGACCGATTATTCCGCGACGCAGGAACTGGTCAGCGAAACGACCGGCTACCCGGTTGGCTATGAACTGGTGCCCGTGCGCGACGCCGATTATCCGTTTCCCGACGGCCAGCTCTGGGCGGATCCCAATGTGGCGCACGCGGCGTGGCTGATGCGCAGGCTCTGTGACGACCCCGCCCGGGCTGCACCGCTGGTGGCCGCGGCATCCGCCCACCTGCGGCGGCATCACAGCCGGGAGGCCGTGGGACGGGCCCAGGCCGCACGGCTGCGGCTTCTGGTCCCCTCGCTCCCGGGAGCATGACGACCATGTCCGCTGCCGCACCGCCCTTCATTTCCTACAGCGCCAACTGTGAGGACGTCATCCTGCACCGATTGTTCCACGGGCAGGGCAGCGGATTTTTCGTCGATGTGGGCGCCGCCCATCCGGTCTATGAAAACGACACCAAGGCCTTGTACGACCGCGGTTGGCGCGGCATCAACATCGAGCCCAATACCGGATTCTATCGGGAGCTGGTCGCGCAGCGGCCCGAGGACCGCAACATCAACGCCGCCGTCAGCGATGCTTCCGCGCGCACGGTCTATCATGAGGTCGTCGGAACAGGACTTTCGACGTGCGATCCGGAGATGGCCGACCGGGCGGCGGCGCAGGGCTTTGAACTGGTTCGCCGCATGGTGGACACGGTGTCGCTGCGCGGCGTTCTCGAAGCCGCCTCGGTGCGCGACATCGATCTGCTCAAGGTGGATGTCGAAGGCTTCGAAATGAGGGTCCTGTCGTCCAACGATTGGCGGCGCTTCCGGCCGAAGGTGATCCTGGTGGAGGCGACCTTTCCGGAATCGCCGTGCCGCCGCTCGGACCTCGTCGCGCCCTTCCTGGCGGAGCCGGGCTACCGGCGGGTCTATTTCGACGGGCTGAACGACTATTACGTGGAACGCGATTTCCAGCCGCCGCCCGATGCGTTCGACCGGCCGCCCAACGTGTTCGATCATTTCGAGACCTATCGTCTGCACCTGGCAACGTGGGGGCTGGAGAATGCGAAGACCCGGATAGCGGCCCTGGACGTCTCAAATCAGCGGGCGGAATCCTACGCGGCGGCCCTGCAAGCGGAACTGGCGAAGCAGGCGGAGGCTCATGCTGCCGTCAACAAGCAATTCCGCCGTGTCGGACTGGAGGCCGAGGCTTACGCGACGGACCTGGAGAACGCCCGGATGGAGCTGCGGGCCATGCAGGAACGCGGGCGCTGCCTGGCGGCGCAGTTGGAAGAGATCACCGTGCGGCAAGCCGATCTCACGGTGCGATCCGACCTCGACGGCAGGCAGGTGCAGCAGCTTCAGCACATGCTGGAGCAGGTCTATCGCTCGACGTCGTGGCGAGTGACGGGCCCGCTGCGCGCGGTACGGCGCCCGGGGCGGATGCTGCGCGCATTGTTTGGGCGATCGGCCATGTGAGGGCGTGGTGCCCGGGGTTTGCGTTGCCATTGTGTCATGGCCGGCAGGCATGGGCTGTTCCGCTTTTATATGCCAATTGCACTGCTTTCCGCCGAGTCGGTATCGGAATAACATGACGGCACTGCCGTACCGGCATGATCTTGCATCCGGCAAATGATCAAGGTAGCGTCCACCATGGATAGCCTTTCATGGAGTTCGCGGTTGCCGAAGCCCCTGCATGTCGCCCATCTCACTCCCGCGTACTCTCTCTCCACGTTCCTACATAGGCGGGGGAGAACGCTATGTCCACTATGTAGCAGAGGCGCTACGGACTGTGGCAGGATTCGAACAGTGTATATTCGCCTTAGGACCTGAGGACGGTCTTTTTGAGCAGGGCGGTATTCCGATCCGAGTGATGCGTAACGAGTCAACCTTGTTGGGGGATCCGAACGCGTATTCTGCCGCGTTTTGGAAGGAGCTTTCTGGCTTCGATCTGGTCCACGTGCATCAGTCACTGACGCTATTTGGCGCCTATAGTCTTGCCATTGTGCGTTCCCTTGGTATTCCATCCGTGGGTACGGACCTTGGTGGCGGCGAGAATGCATTGATGACCAACGGACGGTGCATTGAGCTGCTGAATGGCGTCATATCGATATCGTCCTATGCACACAGTCTGATCGACAAATTTTTCAGCGGGCCGCACGAAGTGCTTATTGGTCCAGTGGACACAGAGCGTTTTTCGCCAACAGTAGGAACGTTGCGTGACCGGCGGATGGTACTATGCGTCAACCGGATCATGCCGCACAAAGGAATCGACCGCGTCATAGCTGCCTTGCCCTCCGGGTTGCGGTTAACTATTGTCGGCCGAGTGTACCATGAACCATACTCTCGGCTGCTGCGCGAAATGGCGGTTGGCAAGGACGTGACGTTTATCGAGGATGCGAACGACGAGAGACTTCTTGAATTGTACCGTGCCAGCGGCCTGTTCGTCCAAGCCTCGACAGCGCGGGACATATATGGGAATACGATTGTCAAGTCGGAGCTAATGGGATTGACCACGTTGGAGGCTATGGCGTGTGGCCTTCCCGTCGCGGTATCGGACACAGGCGCCTTGCCGGAGCTCGTCCCCGATCGCCGGTTTGGCCGCGTTTTTTCTGGAGAACATGAGCTGTCCGCTATACTGCGCGAGGTCTTGGACGATACTTGGCCGACGGCCATCGCAGGCCCGCTCGCGCGGTCCCACGTTGTCAGGAACCATGGTATGGAGCCGATTGGCGAACGTCTGGCGGCATTCTACAGGTCCATCTTGGCAGAACACCAGGCTTCGCTGTAACAATGCGAATTCTTATCATCACGAATCTGTATCCGCCAGTTATCATCGGTGGCTACGAACTCGCCTGTTCGAACGTCGCGCAGGGAATGAGGGAGCGAGGGCACGAGGTTCGCGTGCTCACAACCTGGTGTCATCTTCCGCAGCGAACGGCTACGCCACCCTGGGTGCATCGCTGCCTGGATTTGCATATATGGATACCTCATAGGAGCGAAAACGTCACTGTATACGATCGCGACCTTCATAGTGCCATATGCTCCTCTTACGCGAATACGATGAAGCTGCTGAACAGCATACGTGAGTTTCGTCCCGACATAGTTTATGTATGGAATCCGACCGGGATTGGGGGTCTTGCCATGATGGACCTTCTTAACTGCATCGGAGTTCCGTGGGCTCTCCATTTGGGTGATCGGGTTCCTGTTGACATCACCACCAATACTCCCAGCATAGTACTCGGACTCTTCGGTGCACAGGGGAGCGCATTTTACGCCCGGGCCCGAATTCTCTCGGTAAGTCAGCACCTTCTCGACGAAGTAGAGTTCGGTCGGAGGCGTTACGTTTCCGCAAGGAGCTGATATCGTCGCGGGTTGGGCTGATGTCTCTCATGCGACGCCGCATGAGCCATATCTGCGGAATGGGCAAGCGCGTTTCGTGATGGCGGGGAGGGTGGCGACGCACAAGGGGATCGATCTCGTTCTACAAGCTAGTGTGCGCTTGAAGGCAGAGGGTATAAATTTTTCCGTGGACGTGTTCGGGGATGGCGAGTTGCCATACTATACGGACATGGCCAGAACCCTGCAAGTGCAGGACCGCGTTCGCTTCCTTGGCCCTCGGTCTCAGGCGGAATTGGTGGCGTCGTATGCGGCCTACGACGCATTTCTTTGCCCGACGTGGGAGCGAGACCCCTTTCCTTTTGCTCCGCTGGAGGCCGCCGGGTGCGAGACGCCTCCGATTATTACCCGCAACTGTGGTACGGCCGAGCGGCTGGTCGACGGTGTTCATTGTATCAAGATCGAGCGCACGGTCGACGCGTTGGTGAATTCCATGATCTGGGTTGCCGCCAACACGGTGGATATGGCCAGATAGGACGCGCCGGACGGCGCATGATATTATCCGACCTGTCGTTCGATCGCTGCCTGCACCGGATCGAATTCGCATTGACCGAGCACGCGAAGCCATGGCGTCTTGCGACGGCTGATGACCCGGCGCTACCGCTTCTCGCCTTCCTGAAGCACAACCTGTCCGTCAGCCTTCGCTTCGGCTGACTAGAGGAGAAAACCAAATGGATCTTGGCCGCATCAAGGCGCGCGGCATATCGACGACCCGCAAGGCCTGGCTCACCAACCCGCTCCGATCATTGGTATGGCGACTGCTGGTGCCTTATTTCGAAGGTACCAGCGTAGAAATTGACCAGCGGCTGCAGGCTTTTGCGGCGGAGGACGGCCAGCGGTTTCAGCGCGAGACGGAGATCGATCAGCAGCGTGAGACAGAAATCGATCAGCGCTGGCAAACCGAGTTAGCGAATCTGCGAACCGAGATGGGAGGCACGCGGAAGGATATCATGGCGGCGGCACATCGTCTTGCCGGGCTTGAGGACGAAGCCGCAGAGAACGAGAAGCGGGTGGAAGATGTCATCGCGCGTCTTAGCGCATTTGACCAACGTTTCGATTCCTTGGAGCAAGACATCCGTGGGTCCGTCCAGATGCTTGGTGAGCGTGTAGACCAAGTCAACACCTCTTTCGCGTCGTTGCGCCACGACGTCGACGCATCCGTCCAGATGCTTGGTGAGCGTGTAGACCAAGTCAACCCCTCTTTCGCGTCGTTGCGCCACGACGTCCACGCATCGGTCCAGATGCTTGGTGAGCGCATCGATACGCTTGTGCGGGGAAGATCGCTGCATCCGGGCGACAGGGTCACTTTGGGGCAGGGCAATCTCCTGCTCGTACCCTATGTATCCGGAACTCATCTCCTTGTCCGCCAGCACGACCACATCGGACGCCGGGTCGCTGACGGACAGGAGTGGGAGCCTCACGTCCGCGTGGCCATCGAGCAGGTGTCTCGGTCGGGTAGCGTGGCCATAGATGTGGGCGCCTATATTGGAATACATACGATTACCATGTCCCGCTGCTTTGATTCAGTCTACGCATTCGAGCCTCAGAGGGGTGTTTATCACCTTCTTTGCGGCAACCTTGCGCTGAACGGGTGCACCAATGTGATTGCCAGGAATCTGGCACTTTACGATCAACCAGGTTCCATGCGGCTGGCACCGGCGGAGTGGCAGGAGGTAGCTGTGCCGTTGGTTGATGGACAGCCGGACTACGACCACATATCAAATGCGGCGGCGCTCACATTCGCGCCGATCGACGGCCAGCTTGAGGAAGTTCGAGCGATTACCATCGACGCGCTGTGTCTCAATGAGGTGGCAATCATCAAGGTGGATGCGCAGGGTGCTGACTTGCGAGTACTCCAGGGCGCGGAACAGACCATCCGGCGCTGCGGCCCAACCGTTCTCTTCGAATGGGAGCGAGATCTGGGTGCCCGGCATGGGGCTTCGCTGGAGAAGTTTCACAGCTTTTTCGCCGCTCTGGGTTATGATGTGACGATTATTCAGGAAACGTCGCCCGGACGTCAGGCGGACTACCTGGCGACGCCACGTTGATATGCGAATCCTGATACTTACCCCCTGGCCTTTCCGGGTACCACGGAACGGCGGGCAGCTCCGCGCCGCTGCCGTGGTGCAGGCGTATCGAGAAGCTGGCCACAACGTATATAGTCGGGCATCTACGATGCCGCACGGGTGTTACCAGGGGAAACGTGGCCCGAAGACGTACCGGTCAGCACCGGCGTCATCAAGATCATGCAGAATATATCGGCCACTGAGGGCAGATCGGACATGGCGTTCTGGTTTGCCGTGGCGGCGGCGCCGGACAGCTTTTTGGCTTTCGTTGCCGCCGTTCGCGATGCCCAACCCGACGTCTTGCAGTTCGAAGACCGGCTCTCTGGCCGTTGGTTCGCCGCCTGCGCGCAGAAGGCTTCCTTAATCGCGTCGCGATCATCCACTCATCCTATAACTTCGAGACGGCGGCATGGCAGCATCGCAGCGTTCCGGGTGCACCGGTGACTGCCACAACCCTGCGCGATATCGCAATGCTGGAGCAGGAGATTGCCGCATGCTGCGACTTGATCATCGCTGTGTCGGAAAGCGATGCTCAGGAATTCCGCGCTCTCGGTGCACGGCAAGTGTGTGTGGCCGCGAACGGCGTTCGCGCCCTGCCGCGCGCCGACTCCGTACCCGTCAGTGCATATATAATCTCCCGTATCCCATATGCGCTGTTCGTCAGCAGTGCTCATCCGCCAAACGCGCATGGATTGGTAGACATGGCTGCGGCAGCCAGAGGTCATCCACTTCGTCATGGTGAGATTCTGATTTGTGGCCGCGTCGGTAGCCTGGTGCGCGGCGCGGCCAACTTTCAAAAAGCCAAGCGGGTACTGGAGCGGGGGAGGTTCATTGGCTGGGTCGATCACCGTCTGCTAGCTGCCCTTTACGCCAACGCTGGAGTGATCATCCTGCCAAAGACACTCAGTGGCGGCTCCAACCTCAAGACCGCTGAAGCCTTGGCCAGCGGACGCCCGATTGTCGCAACAAACCGAGCTTTCGATGGGTTTGAAGGTTTCCGAGACGTGCCTGGCGTCACTATCCACGACGATCCCGATCTGTTTTGGGACACCGTGGACGGTTTCCTCACTGGTGGCATCTCATCTGTGCCTCGGGCACCGGAAATCATGGAAGGTTTACTGTGGACCGAGTGCCTTAAGCCGATGGTCCACGCCCTGGAAGCTCTCGCCGCAAATCCACTTGTTACAACCTAGGCAAGATGCTGTCCGACCTGCGAGATTGCACATTTGAGCGTGGAAACCGGATGTTGCAAAGCGGGGCGCGACGCTGTCTTTGCGCTGAGATGTTGGGGCACGCAAAGGGAGAAGCGCCGCAGACTGATCTTATGCGGCGCCGTCCGGCCGCCATCCTCATGTGCCCGGTGCGTCTTCCCTGGTGTCCTATAGTGAGGCATACTACTCGCGCTGGAATTTTTTGATGGCACGTGGGGCATAGCACACATGGATCTTGATCGAATTCAGGGCGTATGGCGTATCCAGTACCCTGGAGGGCCTGGGTCACCAATCCGGCCCGCTCCATAGCTTGGCGGGTGATGCTGCCATTCTTTCAAGGCCTAGTCACCGAAATGGGTGATCGCCAGCCGACGGAAATGGCCAACCGGCCCAGAAACTTGCTTCCGAATCGCGTGTGGCCCGAGATTGATCCGGTCGCAGGTTTGGAGCCGGATCGTATGTTATTTGATGGCTTTGATGCTGAATTTCTACGATCGCTCGTCCCGCTATGCCAGTGGGTCCACTCTATCGACCTTGGGAACGGACAGGTCAGCCCTGGTCTGTGGGGCACAAATCCTGAAATATTACTTGCCGGCCTCGATTTTAGTGATAAGAATGTCCTTGACATCGGCTGCTGGGACGGGCTCTACAGCTTCCACGCTGAGGAAAAGGGAGCCTCAACCATCTATGCCACAGATCTTATCTCCGCTCGAAGCTACAGCGAATTTCCAACGTTCCATTTAGCCCATAAGCTCAGGTCATCCAAGGCAAAGTACTACTCCAACTTGTCGGTTTACGATCTCTCTAAGATCCAGAAGACTGCTTTTGACGTGGTTATTTTTGCGGGAGTCTACTACCACCTAAGAGACCCGCTTCGCGCGCTGGACAGCATTCGTTCGGTAATGAAAACCAATGGAACGGTACCTAATCGAAGGCGCGATCCTGAACCAGGAAGGTTGTTTTGCAAAATTCTATCACGATAGACAGTTCTGTGGAGACCCCACAAACTGGTGGGTTCCTACTGTCGATTGCCTCGAGCAGTGGGTTACGTCATCTGGCTTCGGGATAATAAAATCGTACGCTGCGGGGGGTCACTTGGAGAACCAGCGGCACATATTACTGGCGAGGGCCACATGAACTAGCTCCGGCGGAGCCAGATCGGCCCGGATCGGTCCGCAATGGTGGCTCCGCCTCGTCACTCGTCGGTTTTCCTCCGTGGCAAAGTAGGTTACTCTCAGTGCCTCTCGGTGTGGTAATCTGCGCAACGGAGGAGCGACTCCAGCCGTTAGGCAGGCCGTTTCAATAGCTCCTTACGCCGCCGCCTTCCGGTTCATCTCCAGCCGCGCATCCACCAGCGCAACGGTCTCCTCCAGCTCGGGCCCCGTCCGCGCGGCCGTTGTTTCTGGCCTCACGCTAAGAAAGATAAGCAGATGGTTGTCCGGCAGCCTGGCGCTCTGGCCGAATTCCCGGACCTGCAGACCAGAGATACCCATAGTTGTCGTAACAAGCTGGCTGCACGCATCGACCGTCAGGTCTATGCAGCCGATCCGTAGTTCCCCCCTCGCGGCGAGGTTTGCGGCAAATTCGCGGTGGAGGACCTCGCCACGGTAGGTGATCCCAAACACATTCCCATCCATCGCCCGGACTTCGTATCGGTATTGCTGGGTCGCGAATACCGCCGGCCAGACGTCCCAATAGTCGCCTGCAATCGCGTCAAGGTGTTGCCCCAGATACTGCCCTGCGACAGCCCATGCCTCAGAGCCCTTGCGATTCCCGATGATTCCCTGCGTGTCGCGACTCCACCCAGTCAATCGGGCTGCTCCGGTCAGCAGCAGCACCATCGCAATGCAGATGAAGGTTGTGCCGCTCAGGGCACGGTTATGTATGCCGTACTTGCAGCAAGACAACAATGACACGCCGGCCATCGACATCAGCAGCACGTACCCTGGTATAAAGTAGCGTGGCAGGAACTGGTTCATGTCCACCCAACGGGAGGACGCGACCACGAGGAAGCACACTAGGTCCGACAGTCAGCATCGCGGCTAACGTAGCAATCAGCGTCCTTCTTCCATGCCTGAAGCGTTGCCATTTCACCAGGCCCAGCGACAGCAATACAGGCAGTGCCATGGCGCAGACGAACGGCCAACCCATATCGGCGGTCACAGACCGTAGAAAATGCAGCTCGTTTGGCCAAGTGAATGCCAGTCCCAGCGGTGTTGGGGTTCCGAAGAAGACAACCTTCGGCAGAATGAAGCCAACTGCGGCAACCAACAGGTGTACAATCAGCAGTCTTTGCAGGAAAACAGAACGCAGAACAAGCGCGAGCAGGCCTATGGGCGGAACCGCGAACAGTAGCAGGCCAACATCCGTGACATAGGCAGCCGTCAGGACCGTGACACCAAATATATAAAGCAACCATCGTGCCCTGCGGCGCATCGTCCAAGCGGCTCGCAGCGCAAGTGTCGCAAAGCCGGCACATGCCAGCGCGGTTCCGTATGGTAAGGCTTCGACGTACGCCTCCCAGGCGAGGGTAGGTTTGATCCCCAGAACCAAAAGCAGTTGGGTCACGAGCGCCGCGCGCCAACTGTCGATGGCGCGGGGGAAGACCAGAGAGCAAAAAAAGACAGGAGCCAACACCCCGAAGCCAAGCCGCAGTGCGATTTGCGCGTAGGCGTTGTCGGTCGGGTTATAAATCCACATGGTGAGTGCCGGCAGCAGGTTGCCTAACCGGTCCTGTCCCCAAAAGTACCACGGTGAACTTTCTGCAGCGACATGACCGTCGCCAGCAGGCCGTCGCCGTCCTCGCTCAATGACAGGTGGCTGGCCAGCAGCAGTCCAACGATGCCAAACGATGCGATGACAACGAGCGGCGTACTCAGTTCGCATGCGCGATTGAAGTTTCGGACCTGGCAGGTCAACCATGCCAACGCATAGCTGCCCGCTTCGCTGCTGTCCGAAAGCGCGTCGGATCGCCGCGCCACAACACTCGTTTCCGAGGGTTTGCCGATTGTCCGGTTGAGCAAGGTATCAAATCCCGTATTGCCGGTTCGCAGCCGAGGACAACGCGAGGCCGTCATGATGCGCGGCGGCATGGCTGGCTGTCAGGCACAGCCGCACGCACACGCCTCCGCGAGTCGACGGCGGGATGGACGCGCCAAATTCCACGCATGGCGCGTGATTAGCCGCAGCCGGCGCGGCCGACAAGGCGTGCCTTGCCGGCACGGGTGGTCAGGGCATCGACAGACGTGGTAGCAGAATGCAACCTGGCGGGCGCCCCCTACCCCTACGCCGCCGCCTTCCGGTTCATCTCCAGCCGCGCATCCACCAGCGCGACGGTGTCCTCCAGCTCCGGCACGCGCATGCCCTTCTGTGCCGCGACCCGCTGCACCAGCCGGTCCACGCGCTCGATATTCGGTGCCCCGGCAAACAAGGCCCGCGCCGCCGAGGACGGCCGCACCAGCGTCATCGCCGCGGCGGCGTATTTCTCGAATGGCACCAGGTCGTCCGGCGCGGCGCCCAGCGAGATGCACAGCTCCCGCACCGCGCTATAGACCCGCCGCGAGGTCTCCGGATCCGAATGCACCGCCTCCTTGATCGACCTCGCCGCGTCCTTCTGCACGCAACGGTAATTGCCGGTGATCAGCATCGCCCACTTGGCCAGCGGCACGAAGATCGAATCGTGCACCTTCAGCTTCACCGGCAGGTCGATCTTCGCGTCGCCCACATCGAAGCGGATCGCCTCGATCTCGGATTGGAACTGTCGCAGGATCGCGGTGTGCTTGTCGGATTCGAACTTCGCGGCCTTGAAGTTGGTCGGCAGCGTGACCTGCAGCACGTTGATCTTTTCCTCCGGCGGGCGGAACGCCTGCGGGTCCGGGCTGCACAGCGTCACCAGCCCGGGTTCGAAATTCGCCCACACGCTGGCGTCGGTGAAGCAGTCGCGCAGCGCGTCGGTGTTCAGGCCGGAAATGCGCTTCAGATAGGGCAGAGGCGGCATGTTCATGATGGACATGCACGGCTTCCGCGCTTTGGCCACCGCGTCGAGCAACTCGCGAACGCCGGGGGAGCGGTATTGCGGCTCCTGCATCGCCAGCGCGACCATGTCGTATTCCGCGGGGTTAACGGCGGACGGACCGTCGGCGGTGAGCTTCCCGGGCAGCTTGCGGGAATCGATCTCCACCAGGTCGTGCCGGCCCTTCACCGGCAGGCGCACGCGGATGCCGTCGCTGTTGATGGCCTCCACTTCGGCGGGCAGGCAGACCAGCTTCACGCGGTGCCCCGCGAACAGCAGCTTGCTGGCAAGCAAGGACCCGTAGGACGCGCCCATGATCAGCACATTGTAAGTCGCCATTTGACAATTTCCTCCACCTGACGCGTGAGGACAGCTTCCGTGGCCGTCCAATACCCGCCACTGTGGCACATCCAGCGCCGCGCGTTAATCGCAGTTGGCGACTGGATGTTTTGTGCAATGCAGCGAAGATGCGTTTGTGCAATGCAGCAGAATCGCGCGCCGCTTGCGTCCAGGTACATTCGCAAGGTATCGCGCTCGCGGCGTTTCGTTGCGCTCGGTCCGGGTTCGTGGGGGCAGGAACGCCCCCCGGCTGGTGGGCGGCAACTCGGACGGAAACGGCCGGGCCGGCGGCCCAGCGACGTGCCGGTTGCTCCTGATCCCTCGGGAACATTGCGCGCCATCACTGGCACTCTGCCCTCGGCCGGTCTATGGCGGCGCCTGCACAGGGAATGCGGGACGCCGGCATGCAGCCAGGTGCTACGTCCCGAAACCCGCCCACCAACGGATATCGCTCCGATGATCACCGCCTTCCGCCGCTACCTCGAAACCTGGGTTGTCCGAGGCTTGTTCCTGATCATGGCGATCGCCTTCATCGTTTGGGGCGTCGGCGACGTGGTACGCATGGTCGGCAGCCCGACCTGGGTGGCGAAGGTGGACGGCCAGACCATCGAAGGCGCGCTTTTCCAGGCGGAATACCAGCGGGCGTTGACCCAGGCGTCCGCCAAGCTGCCGCCCGGGCAGGACGCGCCAGCCAGCCTGCGCAACAGTATCGGCGACGCAACGCTGCGGCGGCTGATCCAGCAAGCTGCGCTGCAACAGGAAGTGCAGCGCCTGCGCGTGGTGGTGCCGGACTGCGGCGATCCGGCAGACGATCCTGGCCATGCCTGCATTCCGCGACAAGCAGGGCAGGTTCAGCAGCCAGCTCTTCCAGGCCGTGCTGCAGAACAACGGCCTGAACGAGCAAAGCTTCGTTCAGATGATGCACGGCGACCTGGCGCAGCGTCAGGTGCTGGAGGCGGTCGGCATCGGCGCCGCCGCCCCGCAGGCGGAAGCAGTTCCCCTGTTCCAGGAGCGATTCGAAAAGCGTTCGGCCGACATGGTGGAATTTCCGTTCGATGCGGAAACCGCCCCGGCGCCCACCCCGGTGGACCTGCAGCGCTGGTACGAAAACCATCCGTTCGACTACAGCTCTCGCGAAATGCGCCGCGTCAAGGCGATCATCCTGTCACCGCAGACTTTGGAGAAGGAGATTCCGATCACCGACAAGGAGCTGCACGACGCCTATGCGCAGCGTATGCAGGAATTCGTAGCGCCGGCGAAGCGCTCGGCGGAGGTGATCACGGCACCGGACGAAGCCAAGGCGCAGGCACTGGCGGCGCAGTGGAAGGGCGGGGCAGACTGGACGGCGATGCAGGCGGCGGCGCAGAAGAGTGGTGCCTCGGCAGTGGCGCTGAACGATGCGACGCAGCCGGAGTTTCCCGATGCCGCGCTGGCGAAGGCCGTGTTCGCCGCGGCGCCGGATGCGGTGTCGGCTCCGGTGAAGGGCGCGCTTGGGTGGTACGTGATGCAGGTCACCAAGGCGACGCCCGGCAGTGCCAAAAGCTTCGAGCAGGTGGAGGGCGACCTGCGCAACCGGGTGCTCGCAGAGAAAGCCACCGACCTGATGTATGAACGCGCTAACAAGATCGACAACCTGCTGGGCAACGGCACGCCGTTCGATCAGTTGCCGGGCGACCAGGGACTGGTCGGTGTCGAGGGCACGATGGATGCGCAGGGCGACACCAGCGCCGGGACGCCCGCACCCATTCCCGGCCCGCCGGCGCTGCGCAGTGCGATCGTCACCGCCGCCTTCAAGACGCAGAAGGGCGAGCTGCCGCAGTTGACCGAGGTGCAAACGCCGTCGGCGGGCGGATCGGCCTATTACGCGCTCAACGTGGAGGATGTCATCCCGCCGGCGGTGAAGCCGTATGACGAGGTGAAGCAGCAGGTGGAAGCCGACTGGACCGCGGATCAGAAGCGTCGTGCGGCGGAGGTGAAGGCGAGCAAGCTACTGATGGCGGTGAAGGGCGGGCAGTCGCTGGCCGACGCCGCGGCGGTGGCGGGCGTGCCGGTGAGTCATACTCCGCCCGCGATGCGCGATTCCGCCGCCGAGGAAATGCCGCCCGCTTTGGCCAACGTGTTGTTCATGTTGAAACCGGGCGAGCCCACGATGGTGGCGACGAACACCACGTTCGTTGTCGCCGTGCCGGCGAAGATCGACGTGCCGCAGGCGGCCTCCGATCCGGGCGGGTTCCAGCAGTTGCGTGGGGTGATCAGCAACTCGGTCGGCAACGACATGGCGACGATTTTCGCACAGGCCGTGCGCGACCGTGCCAATCCGCGTATCAACAAGGAGAACTACGACAGCATCGTGCAGCCGTAACCGCATAGCCTATCAGGAAAAGGACCCATGAACGTCACCCTCCCACCCGGTTTCGCCGCCTTTCGTTCCGCCTATGACGCCGGACGCGGCAGCCTGGTGTGGTGGCGTGGCGTGGCGGACCTGGAAACACCGGTCGCCGCGTTCCTGAAGCTGGCACACGGGCATCCCAATTCCTTCCTGCTGGAGAGCGTGGAAGGCGGCGCCGCGCGCGGCCGGTATTCGATCATCGGTATGCAGCCGGACCTCGTCTGGCGCTGCCGCGACGGCCGTGCCGAGGTGAACCGCTACGCCCTCTCCGCCCCGCACGCCTTCGTCGCCGATCCGCGACCGGCGCTGGAAAGCCTGCGTGCATTGATCGCCGAGACCCGCCTGGAACTGCCCCCCAGCCTGCCGCCGATGGCCGGCGGGCTGGTCGGCTATCTCGGCTACGACATGGTCAGGCTGATGGAGAACCTGCCGGCCAAGAACCGCGACGAGATCGGCGTTCCCGACGCTCTGCTGCTGCGCCCCACCCTGTTCGCTATCTTCGACAACATCAACGACGAGCTGACCCTGGCGGCGCCGATCTATCCGCAGGCCGACATCGCCGCCGAGGCCGCCTGGGAAGCCGCGCAGGCCCGCCTGACGTCCGCCGAGGCCGCGCTGGAACGCCCGCTGCCGCATCCCGCGCCTCCGGTGATGCTGCCGGACATGCCGACGCCCGCCTCCACGCTGAGCAAGGAAGAATTCAAGGCGGGGGTGGAGCGCTGCAAGGAGTACATCGCCGCCGGCGACGCTTTTCAGATCGTGCTTGCCCAGCGGTTCTCCGCGCCGTTCGCGCTGCCGCCCTTCGCGCTGTATCGCGCACTGCGGCGGATCAATCCCGCGCCGTTCCTGTTCTTTTTGGATTTCGGCGGCTTCGCCGTGGTGGGGTCGTCGCCCGAAGTGCTGGTGCGGCTGCGTGACGGCACAGTGACGATCCGGCCGCTAGCGGGGACTCGGCGGCGCGGCGCCACCTACGACGAAGACCAGGCGCTGGAAGCCGAACTGCTGTCGGATCCAAAGGAACGGGCCGAGCACCTGATGTTGCTCGACCTGGGGCGCAACGACGTGGGCCGCGTTGCCGAGGTCGGGTCGGTGAAGGTGACCGAGAGCTTCGTCATCGAACGGTTCAGCCACGTGATGCACATCTCGTCCAACGTGGAGGGAAAGCTGCGCGACGGACTGGGTGCGCTGGACGCGTTGATCGCGGGCTTTCCGGCCGGCACGCTTTCGGGGGCACCGAAGGTGCGCGCGATGGAGATCATCGAGGAACTGGAACCCACCCGCCGCAACATCTACGCCGGCTGTATCGGCTACTTCGCGGCAAACGGCACGATGGACACCTGCATCGGGCTACGCACCGCGCTGGTGAAGGACGGGGTTATGTACGTGCAGGCCGGCGCCGGGATCGTTGCTGATTCCCAGCCGGAAGCCGAGCATGAGGAATGCCGCCAGAAGGCACGGGCCCTGTTCCGCGCGGCGGAGGAGGCGGTACGGTTTGCCGCAGGGAAGGGCGGGGGAAATAATGCCGGGTAAGCGTCGGGCAGGTGCGGCCTGACCGGAGAGGTCGCGAGTTCGCCTATGCTCGCAGAATCGCTGCGGTTGGCGGTTGCACTTTTCTCACAAAGGGAAGGGACGCGATTCAAGACTCACAAAGGGCGCGGACCCATCCGCCCGCCAACGCTCCGACGGATGGACCGTCAAGGCATGCTTTGTGTATCTTCCTGCATTTGCCTGAAGCTTTGTGAGACGACGGGATCCTCGCGAGCCGCACCCGCTTTGCGCAGTTGTACCAGCTCGCCAGATGGATGACTCTCCGGCGGGACGTGCACCCCCTGTGGCACGCCCTGTGTCATGGCCGGCGAAAGCCTGCCCCTGCGAAGGCGGGGGACCGACCACCCACGGCTTGCTGCAGCTCAGCAAAGACATGGGTGCCTGGGCCAAGCCCGGGCATGAAACGGGGGCAGCGGGCGCTGGCCGAATGTCAATCTTTATGCGGGCTCGTACTAGGCTGCGGCCGGTTGTGCGTGGGGCTTAGCCCCCGAGATTCTCGAGAATTGTGTTCGACGGTACAAAGAACGTGGTTCCCGTGCGCGCGGTTGAGAAGTCCAGTATGCGATCACACTGGCCTTCAGGCACTCCGATAAACATGTCGCTGGGCATCTTTTCGATCACCCAAGGGTCTCTTGCATATCCGATAAAATATTTGCCGAGTTCCGACTGTCCGGGCCTGCTTGTGGCTTCTGCATGATCAGTGCTCCAGAGACCCTGTCATTCCAGTGCCTGTCGCGTCGCCTGGCGCGCATCTCCCCAGCGCCAATCGCGAACCTCCGGCAGGTCCTCGCCATGAAGCTGCACATAGCGGCGGTGTTCAACGAGCTTGTCGCGCAGGAGCTGCTTCACATGGCCGGCGACGCTGCGCAGCCGCGGCACGCGATCGATCACATCACCGGCCAGGTGGAAGCGGTCGAGATCGTTCAGCACCGCCATGTCGAACGGTGTCGTGGTGGTGCCTTCCTCCTTGTAGCCGCGCGCGTGGATGCGGTCGGCGCACGTGCGCCGGTAGGTCAGCCGATGGATCAGCCATGGATAGCCGTGAAACGCGAAGATCACCGGCGCGGTGGGGGTGAAGATCGAATCGAACTCGCGGTCCGACAGGCCATGCGGATGTTCCGTATCCGGCTGCAAAGTCATCAGGTCCACGACGTTGACCATGCGGATCTTGAGGTCCGGCAGATGTGTCCGCAGCAGATCGACCGCGGCGAGCGTTTCCAGCGTCGGCACGTCGCCGGCACAGGCCATGACCACGTCGGGTTCCACGCCTTCATCGTTGCTGGCCCAGGTCCAGATGCCAACGCCGACCGTGCAGTGGCGGATCGCGGCGTCAATATCGAGCCACTGCAGCTCGGGCTGCTTTCCAGCCACGATCACGTTGACGTAGTGGCGGCTACGCAGGCAGTGATCGGTCACCGACAGCAGCGTATTCGCATCCGGCGGAAGGTAGATCCGTACCACATCAGCCTTCTTGTTCGCGACGTGATCGATGAATTCGGGGTCCTGATGACTGAAGCCATTATGGTCCTGGCGCCACACATGGCTGGTCAGCAGGTAGTTGAGCGAGGCGATCGGCCTGCGCCATCGGATTTCCCGCGTGGTCTTCAGCCACTTGGCATGCTGGTTGAACATGGAATTGATAATGTGGATGAAGGCTTCATAGCACGAGAAGAATCCGTGACGCCCGGTGAGCAGATAGCCTTCGAGCCAGCCTTGGCACATATGCTCGCTGAGAACTTCCATCACGCGGCCGTCCGGGCTGACATGATCATCGGTTGGCAGAATGTTTGCGGTTGAGACCCGGTTGGTGACCTCAAACAGTGCGCTCAACCGATTGGATGCCGTCTCGTCCGGCCCCATGACGCGGAAGTTGCGCGCCTCGGCATTCAGCCGCATGACATCGCGGAGGAAGCCGCCGGTGATACGCGTGCCCTCGGCTTCGACGGTACCCGGTTTTGGCACGTCCACCGCATAATCGCGAAAGTCCGGCAGTTCGAGATCCTTCAGCAGGAGGCCGCCATTGGCATGCGGGTTTGCCCCCATGCGCCGGTCGCCCTTCGGCGCCAGCACGGCGATTTCCTGCCGCAGCCGGCCATCCGCGTCGAACAGTTCCTCTGGCCGGTAGCTTTTCATCCATTGCTCGAGCATGTGCAGGTGATCGTGATTGGACCGCACTTGCGCGAGTGGCACCTGGTGCGCCCGGAACGTGCCCTCGACGGGAAGGCCGTCCACAATCTTTGGGCCGGTCCAGCCCTTGGGGCTGCGCAGTACGATCATCGGCCATGCCGGCCGCTCGCGGAATCCATTGGAGCGCGCCTGTCGCTGGATCGCCTTGATCTCGGCCACGACCATATCCAAGGTGCGGGCCATCTGCTGGTGCATCGCCTGCGGCTCGTCGCCGGCGACGACGAAGGGCTTGTAGCCGTAGCCGATCAGAAGGTGGCGAAGCTCGTCTTCCGGTATCCGTGCCAGAACGGTCGGTCCGGCAATCTTGTAGCCGTTCAAATGCAGGATCGGCAGCACGGCACCGTCTCGCGCAGGGTTCAGGAACTTGTTAGAATGCCAGCTTGTGGCGAGCGGCCCGGTCTCGGCTTCCCCGTCGCCTATCACGCAGCATGCAAGGAGACCCGGGTTGTCGAGGACCGCTCCGTAGGCGTGCGCCAGGGAATAGCCGAGTTCCCCACCCTCGTGAATCGAACCGGGCGTTTCCGGCGCGACATGGCTGGGAATGCCGCCGGGGAACGAGAACTGCGTGAACAGCCGCCGCATGCCGGCTTCGGTCTGCGGAATGTTCGGATAGATTTCGCTGTACGTGCCTTCAAGGTACGTGTTGGCGACCAAGCCGGGGCCACCGTGACCGGGGCCGGTAATGTAGATCGCGTTCAGATCGTGATCGTTGATCAAGCGGTTCAGATGTACATAGATGAAGTTCAGGCCGGGAGTTGTTCCCCAATGCCCGAGCAATCGTGGCTTGATGTGCTCCCGCCGGAGCGGCTCGCGCAGCAGCGGGTTGTCCATCAGGTAAATCTGCCCAACCGACAGGTAGTTCGCCGCTCGCCAGTAGGCGTGGATCAGCCGAAGCTGGTCTGGCGTCAACGTGTGTTCACTATCGTGGCGGGCATCGTGTTCCGGCATCTTATTCTCCCTCGTCGGCGTGGCCGCCGCCGGCCTCGATGGGGATTTAGTGTCCCCCCTTGCGACGAACAGGTACCGCCCCGACCGCCGGCGCCATTGCCTCCGTTCCGAGGCCATCCGATCGAGACAGCCATCTGCACTTGCCGGCATGCGGCGCGTTGATCCGAGGCAATATAACAAACAATCAAGACGGTGCTTATCGCCTCATAAGCATCGGTTCCGTGTCGACGAGCTTAACCGGCGTGTGAACGTTCGGCCTTGTCGCTGTCTTGGCAAGATCGCGGATCACCGCGAGGACCGGAACGCGACGGTGGAACCGGCCGTGTCAGGACGCGGCACAAGCGGACCACACGAGGGGTGCATCTCCGGTCGCGGCGGAATGGCTCTATGGGGAGCCAGCCCGCCCGCATCGCCTTAGTTCAGCAGCCCCACCTCCGTCATCGCCGCGCGGACCTTCGCCCGCGTCCCCTCCATCAGCGGGGCCAGCGGCAGGCGGCAATGCTCCGTCGTCTTGCCTAGCAGCGAGGCCGCGAACTTCACCGGCGCCGGGCTGGTCTCGGTGAACAACGCATCGTGCAGCGGCAGCAGGCGGTTCTGGATCTCCATCGCCCGTGCAACCCGGCCCTCCATCCATGCCGTCTGCATGTCACTGCACAGCCGCGGGGCCACGTTGGCGGTAACGCTGATGCAACCCACACCACCGGCGGCATTGAACGCCAGCGCGGTCGCATCCTCGCCCGACAACTGGCAGAAGTCGGGCCCGCAATGCCGCCGCTGGTGCAGCGGCCGCGCCAGGTCCGCGGTGGCGTCCTTCAGGCCGACGATGTTCTTGTGTTTCGCCAGCCGCGCCATCGTCTCCACTTTCATGTCGACCACGCTGCGCGGCGGGATGTTGTAGATGATGATCGGCAGGTCCACCGCGTCGGCGATCGCCTTGAAATGCAGGTACATGCCTTCCTGCGTCGGCTTGTTGTAGTACGGCGTGACGACCAGCGCGGCGTCGGCCCCCGCTTCCTTCGCATGGCGCGTCAGTTCGATCGCCTCTTGCGTACTGTTGGAGCCGGCACCGGCGATCACCGGCACGCCGCGGCCCTTCGCCACGTCGATGCAGATCTCCACCACGCGCTTATGCTCTTCATGCGACAGTGTCGGGCTTTCGCCTGTCGTGCCGACCGGCACCAGGCCATGCGTGCCCTCCTTGATCTGCCAGTCCACCAATTCGGCATAGGCCTTCTCGTCGATCGTCCCGTCCTGGCGCATCGGGGTGATCAACGCGACGAGCGATCCCTTGAACATGGCGTTCTCCCACTGGCTTGCCGGCGGTGAAACCATCGGCCTCCGGTCGTGAAACCATCGGCCTCCGGCCGCGAAACCGCCGGCCGCGCCCGGTGCAACGCAGGCTAGGCGCGTGAATGATGCGTCGCAAGGCCAGGACGCGCTACAAGCACTGCCATGCGCCAACCGATTCGGTCCGTTCTGCTGCTGTCACTGCCCCTGGTGTCAATGGCCGGAATGGCGCTGGCCCAGCCGCTTCCGACCACCGGCCGCAACCCGATGCCCGCGATCCGCGTCGACCAGTGGGCGCAGGCCCAGGCCGACGCCGCCGGTTACGCCGATCCGGTGGCGGAGAAAGTGGTACTCTACTATCGCTTGCTCGATCCCGGCGCGGCAACCCCGGCCGAGATCGCCACCTTCATGCACGACAACCCCGACTGGCCCAACCAAGCGCTGCTGGAACGCCGCCGCGAGGAGGCCATCGCCGCCGACATCGACGACGCCGACGTGGTCGCCCAATGCGACGCGCGGCAACCGGCCCAGCCCCCTGCCATGCTGCGCTGCGCCAATGCGTTGCTCGACACCGGGCACACCGATCCGGCGGTGGATGACGCCCGCCGCGCCTGGATCACTGGCCTGGCCTACCCGTCACCGGCCGCTGCGTTCCTGAAGCGCTGGAGCGGCAACCTGACGCTGGACGACGAATGGGAGCGCTTCCAGTACCTGGCCTGGACGGACCCGGCCGCCGGCGCCCGGCAGATCGCCCGGCTGGACCCGGCCCATCGCCCCCAAGCCGCGGCACGGCTCGCCTTCCAGCACAATGCGCCCAACGCCGAGGCATTGCTCGCCGCCGCCCATGTGCATGAACGCGACGATCCGGGCCTGATGCTGGATCACGCGCGCTATCTGCGCCGGGCGGGCCGCCTGGACGACGCACTCGCGCTGTGGCAGGGCGACGGTGCCGCAGCGCAGGCCGTCGTACGCGCCAGCGCTCCGCAGCATCTGACCGCGTTCTGGGCGGAACGGAACCTGCTGGCGCGCGCCCTGCTGTCCACCGGCGACGCCCAGGGCGCCTATAGTCTGTGCGATACCGCGGACCAGACCGCGCCGGAGGCGGTGGCCGACGCCAATTTCCTCGCCGGCTTCATCGCGCTACGCAAGCTGAACGATCCGGCGGCGGCACTCGCGCATTTCCAGAAACTGGCGGCGATCTCCACGGCGGCGATCACCCAGGCGCGCTCCTGGTACTGGCAGGGCCGGGCCGAGGCTGCCGCCGGCAAAGACCCCAAGACGGACTACGAAAAGGCCGCCGCGTGGCCCACCACTTTCTACGGGCAGCTCGCTGCGCTGGCGCTGGGCGATGACGCGGCGGCGCTGGCGCGGCGGATCGACGCGCTGCACGATCCCGGCTGGACGCGCAACGCCGTATTCGACTTCGCCGCGCATGAGGTGGTGCGGGCCGCCGCTTTCCTGGTGGCGTGGGGCGATGCGCCCCGGGCGCGTGCGTTTCTGCTCCGCATGGATGCGTTGGCCGCCGATCCGACCGACCGTTCGCTGGCTGCGACGCTGGGGCTGCGGATGGGGCTGCCGGATACCGCGGTATTCATCGCCCGGCGGATAGGGCGCGACGGAATGATGCTGCCGGACAACGGCTGGCCGATGCCGTTCGACCCGCCGGCGGGTCCGCTGGATCCTGCGGTGGCGCTGGGCATCATGCGCCAGGAGAGCAGTTTTGATATCGGGGCGGTGAGTCCGTCCGGTGCGCGGGGACTGATGCAATTGATGCCGTTCACGGCCGACGCAGTGGCGAAGCAGTTGGGGGTGGGCACGTCGCTGGTGTCGCTGACCAGCGATCCGGCGCACAACATGCGGTTGGGGACGGCGTATCTGCAGGAGATGCTGGAGCGCTTCGACGGCTCTCTGCCGCTGGCGGTGGCGGCCTATAACGCGGGGCCGCATCGGGTGGACGAATGGTTGGCACAGAATGGCGATCCGCGGGTGGGACCGGTGGACATGATCGACTGGATCGAGGAGATCCCGGTCGGCGAGACACGCAACTACGTGCAGCGAGTGTTGGAGAACATCACGATCTACCGCGCCCGCCGCGGCGAGGCGACGCCGACCCTGCTGGCGCGATGGGTGCACTATATAATCCCGCCATCGCGGGTGGGGTGCTGCGTTGACCCTCCGGGTCCACCGCCTGTCCGCGTGGGATGGCCTGATGCTGACCGTGCGCGAATGGGACGACGGTGCGGGCCGCCGGACGTTGCTGTGCCTGCCAGGCGTGGTGCGCACCAGCGGCGACTTTGCCGCCGTCGCAGCGGCGGTGGGGGAGGAACGGCGGGTGATCGCACCCGACTACGCCGGCCGCGGCGAGTCCGGGCGGGCGCGCGATGTCAGCCGCTATGCGCCAGAAGCCTGCGTGCGCGACATCCTGGACATGTGTGCGGCTTTGCAGGTGCATGGCGCGGTTGGCATCGGCACCAGCTTCGGCGGACTGTTGTGCATGGGGATCGCCGCGGCACGTCCATCGCTGCTGCATGCCGTGGTGCTGAACGATATCGGCCCAGAGATCACCAGCGAGGGCGCCGACTGGGTGCGCACGTTCGTTGCCACCGACCCGTCGCTACCGGACCTTGCCGCGTGCGTGTCCTATTTGCGCGCAGTGCTGCCGCCCATGTCGTTGCACGACGAGGCCGCGTGGCGGGAGATGGCACGGCTGACCTATGCCCCGGCATTGGACGGGCTCTGGCATCCGCTGTGGGACACCCGCATCGCCCAACTGCTGCAAGCACGGATACCCGACCTGTGGTCCCTGTTCGGCGCGCTGTCGCACCTGCCCCTGCTGCTGGTGCGCGGCGAGCTCAGCAACATCCTGCTGCCGGACACGGTGGCGCGGATGCAGGCGGCGCGGCCCGACATGACGGTGGTCAGCGTGCCGGGGATCGGCCACGCGCCGACGCTGGCCGAGCCGCCGGTGGTCGCGGCGCTGCGCGATTTCCTGGACCGCGTCCGGTGAGCCTCCCACGCGGGATTGCGGCAGGCTTCGGCACCGGGTTCGCGCGCTGGCTCGCGGCGGGCTTCGGCATTGGTTTCGCACCGCTTGCCTCCGGCACGATGGCCTCCGCTGCCGCGGCGGCGGTGGGCGCGGCGCTGCTGTGGTGGTCGCCGATTGCCCTGGCCGCCGCGGCGGCGCTGGCGACGGTCGGCGGGGTCTGGGCCGTGCACGCCGCCCGGATCGACGGCGATCCCGGCTGGGTGGTAATCGACGAGTTCGCCGGCCAGTGGATCGCCATGCTGGGGCTTGGCACGGTCACGCCGCTGGGCGTGGCGGCCTCGTTCGGTACTGTTCCGATTCTTCGACGTGACCAAGCTGGGCCCGATCGGCTGGGCCGATCGTCAACACGGCGCGTTCGGCGTGATGGCGGACGACGTGATTGCCGGGGTCGTGGCGGCCGCGATCCTCTGGGGCGTGCACTGGTGCTGGCCGGGGCTCTTGCATTGACGCGGCGCGGGCGCGGCGCGCGAAATGTCGCGTCAACGGTGCTTGCAGCGTGTGCAGCGTGCGCGAAGCGTGGGCGGAACAGACCGCACGCCCTGCCGAACGTATCCCGGTGGATGGGCGGCGCGGTGCGTCGGAATACTATTGTGCAGGGCTGGGCAGGGAGGGTTGGCGTGGGCGCCACCATTGAGTGTTCCTTCAAAAACCAAAGGACGGGGCGCCAGAGGGCACCCCGTCCTTCCATCCAACCAAACAACTAGGCGTCAGAGGATGACGATCTCCACCCGGCGATTCTGCGGCTCGCGCACGCCGGCGCCGGTGGGCACCAGCGGATGCGTCTCGCCGAAACCTTTTGTGGCGATCTCGTTCTCAGGCACGCCGTCCTTCATCAGCTCGGCCTTGACAGCATCGGCGCGGCGGATCGACAGGCCCATGTTGTACTGCGGCGTGCCGGAGGTGTCGGTGTAGCCGTTCACCTCGATCCGGGTGTGCTGCACGTGCGTCGAGTTCGTTGCCGCATCCTTGATGATCTGCCGCGCGCGGTCGGTCAGCGTCGCCTTGTCCCAATCGAAGAACACCAGGTAGGAACGAGCGGGCTGCACCGCTGCCGCAGGTGTCACCATCGTAACCGGAGGCAGCAGCGGCGGGCCTTCGCCGAACTTGATGCGCATTCCCGCCATCACCGTGCCGATGCTCCAATTCGGTTGCGCGGTACCCGTGCTTAAAGTGCTGATGGCGGTCGTTCCCGCCCCTTGGATCGCGCTCGGATCGTCGCGCCAGTCGGTGTTGTGATAGCTGCTATAGACGCCCTGCAGGATCAGTTCGATGCTCGGCGTCAGCTGATAGCTTGCCATCAGGCTAAGGCTGTTCATTAGCGCGTCGATGTCAGGATAATTTGTGACGTTCTGATAGCTCAGCGTCGGTTTCGCCACGAATACACCGTTGAACTCGGTAAACATCACGCTTCCGTAGGACACGGTGTAGTCGGCTTTGAGCTTGAGCTTCTCGCTGACCTTCCACTCGCCGCTCGCGCCAACGGTATGGGTGCTGCTGGTGTCCTTGTTCTGGAAGTAGCCGACAGTGCCCGTGCATCCGTTGGCAGCGACATTGATGTTGGCGAGATCGGAACACTCGCCGTTGCCGAGGTTATTGAACATCAGCAGTTCATACGTATAGAAGAGGTGCAGATCTAAATTCTTCATCGGCCGGTACGTGATATCCGGCCCGACGGTCAGGGCGTAATCCTGCTTGATGCCTGCGCCAACCCCCGTGATAGGGACCGTGAGGGCGGTGGCGGTGCCGACCGGAGTGGCCGCCGGGTAGGTGTAGTTCTCGTTCTTGAACTGCGCGAAGAAGTTGGCCCCCAGGTTGTCCATTGGCTGGTAGTCGACCCGGAGCGTGGCCGCCTCCGACGTCATGGGTGCCTGGTAATAGGCGCCGGAATAGGTCTGGCCACTGGGCGCACCCGCAAGATTCTCAAATGGCGTCAGGTAGCTGAGATTGCCGGTGCGGCCGACGTAGTCGAAGGAAAGCCTGCCGTTGAGCTGCGACCCGAGGTTGGACATCACAGCGACTGATCCGGTGTTGGTCGAGCTATACCCCACTTGCGCATTGCTGCGGTCGGTGATGTCCAGCCGATAGCCAAGCGATAGCTTGGTGCTGTACGCTGGGATGAGATTGTAGGTTGCTTCGGCGCCCGCGTTCTGCTTCAGCCAGTCCTGGGGAACGACAAAGGTGTAGGTCGGGGCCAGGCCGGTGTCGGCCGTCTCGCCGCCGGGGGAACCGATCGTATTCACCTTGTACTGGTTCAGATTGACGCTGCGTCCGTCGACGCCGTAGTACGCGTCGATGTCAGTCCGCGGAAGCGAATGATTGTTGGCGCTGACCCTGAGCTGATACACCGTCGCAGTGATGTCGGGCGAAGTCCTGGGTGGTGCCTTGTGCCGCGCTGTTCAGGCCGGCGCCGGCAAGTAGGGCCGGCGTCAGGCCCGGGTCGGCGGTGTTCGGCGGGAACGTGTCATCCTGCTTTTCCACGCCGACACGTGCGTTCAGGTTGATGCGCGTCTCCGGAATGGCGTTCGTAGCCAGCATGAGCGTGACATATTGCGCGCTGTTGCTCGGCGGCGTCGAGTAGGCTGCTTGCGGCTGGTACGGCGACTTGGTATTCGCGTACGGGTAAGGTAGCGAGACGAACAGGTTGTTGTCGCTGAAGTGCGAGAAGGTGTACTGGATGACCCCCTGGTACAGGCGGCTGTTGTACGCGGCGGTGGCATCGTAGCGGTCGGTGTCGTAGTCCACCGGCAGGGCGAACGCCGTGCCCGCCCATGGGCCGGTGAACGACTCTTCAAGCGAGCCTTCCTTGTGCTCATGGCTGGAAGGCGCCGGTGACCGTCCAGTCGCCCCAGATGTATTTGAAGTTACCGCCGACGATGTCGCGCCGCGTGCCGGTCTGGACGGGCAGGAAGCCGCCGGTCGCCGCCAACTGCGGACCGGTGATCGCAGGAGTGTTCGTAAGGACCCCCGCTGTCGCGGTGGTTTGCGACGCTGCCCCTCCGAACGTCCGCAATCCAGGGTTCAGGAAACCCTGGTTGCCGTTTACCGTATAGATCGATTCGATGGGATTGCCGGTGTAGGTGATGGCCTGATAGAAGCCGTTAACACCCCACGTGCCCTGATCGCCGACGCCGAATCCGATCCTGCCTTCATTGATCAGGCCATTGCTGACGCTGGAGCCGAAGGCGCTGTCCGTGCCAACATCGCTGCCGAAGTTGTTGCCGGTCTGGAACACCAGGTTGTCGCCATAGAAGTCATAGTACCGGGTTCCCCCGGAGTTCCATGGATCCCGACCGATCAGATCAAAGTTGCCGAGCACGTCGACGCCGGTGGTGTTCAGCCCGTTATAGCGGCCGGCCTGGTCGGCATTCTGGCCCATCACGCCCATCACGCCGAACCCGACCTCTCCGGAGAAGGGCGTGCCGCCAATGGCGATCACCGGAGCCTGGGATCCGGCGGGTGCCGGAGCCTGGGCGAACGCGGCCAACGGCGCCAGGCAGGAGGATGCCAGTGCGACGGCCCGAAGCGCATTACGAGTGATCATGTCGAGACCCCTTGCTCGTGCCATCGCATCAGCGGAAGAAGAACGCGCCGGCCGGACTGTTCGAGCCGTGGACCTGCGAGTGGCAGTTCAAGCAGCCGCGCTGCGACATCGGCGCCGAGTTGAAGAAGACGCTGCCCGCATTGAAGCCTGGCCGCAGCCCGCCGCTTGGGCCGGCCGCCACAACGCCATGCCCGCCGCCGAACGCACCGCCGCTGCTATTGGCTTCAGAGCTGTGGCACGAAGAGCAGAGGAAGGACGTCGGCTCGATCATCAACCGCGGCTGATTCGAGCCGTGCGGCGTGTGGCAGTTCAGACAGTTGTCGCGTACCGGCTGATGCTCCCACAGCAGCGGCCCGCGCTTGTCGGCGTGGCAGTTGTAGCAAGTCTGGTTGACCGTGAATTCCTTCAGGTCCTTGGTGTCGCCGGGACCGCCCATCGGGTTATGGCAGTCGCTGCACACCACCAAGCCTTCGCGGATCGGGTGGTGCGAGTACTTATAAGTGTCGGCGCGGATGTCCTGGTGGCAGGTGAAGCAGATCTGCGGCTGCGTCGCCTTCACCATCACCGGGTCCTTCGCCGCGTGCGCGACGTGGCAGTCGGTGCAGGCGACACCGGCGCGTTGCATGCCGCTGCCTTCCCAGTTCATCACCATGGGGTTGCCCTGGTGACAGCTCAGGCAGACCTCGTTGCGGTCCTTCGCCGACGACTTGTGCGGGCCGGCGAACACGATGTCGGGGAATGGCGCCTTCATCGCGATGTGGTTGGCGCTTGGCCCGTGACAGCTCACGCAGCCACCTTGCGCGAACGGCGTACGCGGATCGCCCACCACCGCCATCGGGCTTTTCAAGATGGCGGTGACCTTCGGGTCGCTGCCATGACATGTCAGGCAGGTGCGCGTGCCGGCGTCGGCCGCCGGCGACATGGAGGCCGCCACCTGCTGCGGTTGCGCCGACACTGGAACCGCGCCCAGCGTCAGCGCCAGGCCGAGCAGCGTCAGCGCTAATGTCTGCTTCATGTCGATGTCCCTCGTGCTTGCCTTGCGGGGTGCACTGGCCTGGCGGCTGCGACAGCCACGGCACGGGCATCAGGCGGGAGCCCATGCCGCAGCGAGCTCGCGTGGCAGCGGCGCGCGGCGAGATCGGCGGGGGATACGGCGCCGGGAACGTGGTTCCCGGCACGGCTGGCAGCCGGGATCGGCCTATGCGCGGCAGCGCAGGCGGCAGAGATTCCGACAATGACAGCCTGCGAGGACATCTTGGCGACTGCGACTTCCAAGCGGCGGCACGGCGGGTTGCGCCGTACCTGCGACACCACGCTTCCGCCGGCCCTCCCGCGGAACGGTGTCATCCTCTGCCGTCACATGTCCGGCTGGTAGCACCAGGATTACCGAATTGTTATAATACCAGGGGAACGGTCGGGTCGGCCCCGCACTTGTTTCTCACGCGTTTTCAGCAATTTCACCCGCGGCAACCGCCCCGGGCCAGCGTGAGGGTTCATATCGACACTGTGGCCGAAATATCACAGCGGCTACATCATCCAGCCGCCTGACGCCGGCCGACGCTCCGTGCGCGCCGACCGCCATGGCGGGTGAAGGCGCCACGGGCGTTACGATAGCGACCGTGCCGAGACGTTGCCGCGTCCTCCCGTCACCCCGGCACAGGCCGGCAGTGACGACTTTCCTTGCTGCGAGTGGCAAGGAAAGTCTGGCCTACCGACCCCAGCCTTCGCCGGGGCAGGCTCTGCGTCGGCATGACAGGGAGGGGCATCGATCGCACAACATTCTTTTCGGCGATCGGTATCGGCGTGGGCAAGCGTCATCGCCGCAACAGCGCGAGCCCTAAACGCTACCGCTGCCCGAGGGTCCGCTTCCGCGGACACGGCGCTGAGCGCGCCGACCGGCCGGCGATCAGTGCCGGAGGTGCACGCCCAGAGGACAGGTCACATCACTGCTTCTCGGCGAGCGCCTTCACTTCATCCATCGCGTCGACGAAGCGCCTGTTGATCAGCGCCAGGGCCTCGGCGTTGGACTGCTGGATGAGATCGCGCACCTCCTGCATGTTGGCAACGGCGCGCTCGTATGCCTGCTTCAGCATTTCCGCCTGCTTCGCCGCCTTTGCCTGCGGCCCGTCCACCGTCGCCAGCGATTTCATGGCTTCGGTCAACTCGGTCATGTTCTGCTGCATGATCTCCATGTTGCGGCGCGCGACCGCCTGGGCGCCTTCCATCGCGACACGGTTGGCCGCGGTGAAGGTCTCGATATTGCGGCGGTTGGCCGCGAGGAACGCCTCCATGTCCGGCATCGCCGGCAGCTTCATTTCGGAGAACAGTTTCACGAAGTCGGCCGCAGCGCCGGCAGCGTGACCGGATTGGGAGGCGCCCGACTTGGAACGCGGATCGCTGGCCATTGCTCGGCTCCTTTGTTCGGTTAGTACGGCGGTGGCGATCTTACGGCCGGTTGGGCGGGCCCGCCAGCCGCGGCGATCGGGCGCCAGAAATGAGACGACAGGGATCAGGCAACAGGACGCACACGACGGTCAGGCGACCGGGGCTTCCGGCAACGGCGGTGGCGGCTCGGTGCCGGGGTCGGCGGCGGACACGTCTTCCTCCGGCGCCGCTGCGGGGCCACTGCCCGCACCACCGCCCAGCCAGGTGGCGAGGCGCTCGGCCCGACGCAGTGCCGCGTCGAGCGCCGCCATCGTGCCAGACAGGTCGGCACTTTCGTCGCGTTCCCACGCTCGCAACGTCCACAGCCAGACCGCGATCAGGCCGCGAATCCGCAGCTTGCCGCGCAGCCCGGCGGTGGACACGCCGGCCGCCTGCAGCATCCAGCGCATGCTGCGGCGCGTGGCGCAGGCCAGTAGCAGCATCGTCGGCGGGTCCGACGGAAGGGTGCGCAAGAGTGCCGCCACGCCAGGCCGATGCACCTGCAGCACATCAAAGCGCCGCATCAGCAGGTCGAACAACTTGTCGCGCACGGCGCCATTCGCCGGGACGTCGGCAAGCGCCGCCTGGTCCGCCAGCCGCACGAGGCGCACGAGCACGGCGACCCGGCCCGGGAACCGCGCCCGCGCCTCGGCCAGGGGCAGAGCGGCAGCGCGCGCCGCTTCGGCTACGTTGGCCCTCGACCAGCCCTTATCCGCGACCACGCGGAAGAACGAGGCGATCAAAGCGCTGTCGAAGTCGATGTCGCTCATACCCCGCAACATGACGCCGTACCAGCGCGATGTCAGCCCCCGGCGGGCGGGTCAGGGGCTCCGCCAGGGGGCTTTGCCGCCTGGACCCCAGCATAGGCGGAGCCTTTGCAATCCATCTGTTTGACTGGATGGAGGACGGGGGGAATGACGGGCCAGAGCGGCACCGCCGACACGGCGATTCCCTCTCCCGCCGTTCCCCCTCCCTCCATCCAGCCAAGTAAAGGGTTCCAAAGGCTCGCCCTTGGCGGGGAACCAAGGGGCAGAGCCCTTGGGGGAGTTCGGGGGCTGCGTCCTCGGCCTTCACGCCGCGGATCGCGCCGCCGGACGTAGCGGAGGAGCCATGAACTGCGGCCCGACCGGATCCGTAATATGGCGCTGCAGGATCGCGTCGATCTCCCGCATCGCCGCGGCGTCCAGCGACCAGCCCATCACCTCATCGACCGGGTCGAGCTGGTCCGGCCGGCGCGCGCCCCACAGCGCGATCGTCGGGCCATGGTCCAGGACCCAGCGCACCGCCAGTGCCAGCACGCTGCGGCCGTAGCGCTCTCGCGCGAACTGTCCCAGCGCGTCCACCGCCGCCAGGTATTGCCGGTAGCGCGGCTGCTGGAACTTGGGATCGACCTGGCGCAGGTCGTCACCGCCGAATTGGGAGTCGCCCCGCATCCGCCCTGTCAGCAGGCCACGGCACAGCGCGCCATAGGCCAGCACAGTCAGCTTCTGTTGCTGCACGTAAGGCAGCACATCGGTTTCGATCATCCGCTCGAAGGCGTTGTATGGCGGCTGCACTGCGTGCAGCGGCGCCACCGCGCGGAACCGCTCCATCTGGCTCGGCGAAAAGTTGCTGACGCCGATCGCATTGATCTTGCCGGCGCGGAACAACCGGTCGAGTTCGCGGGCGGTGTTCTCGATCGGCACGGTCGGGTCCGGCCAATGCACCTGGTAGAGGTCGATGTAGTCGGTGCGCAGTCGGCGCAGCGAGTCCTCGACTTCCTGGCGGATGCGCTCGGGGCTGGCGTCACGGAACACCTGCCCGTCGTGCCAGTTCAGGCCGAACTTGGTCGCGATCAGCACGCGGTCGCGCCGGCCGCCCTGGGCGAGCGCCTCACCAACGATCTCCTCCGAGCGGCCAAAGCCATAGGCCGGCGCGGTGTCGATCATGGTGATGCCGCGGTCCAGTGCGGCGTGGATCGTGGCGATCGATTGCTGCGTGTCCGTGCCGCCCCACATCCAGCCGCCGATCGCCCAGGTGCCCAGCGCGATACGCGAGGACGTGATGCCCGTGCCGTCGATCTCAATCTGCTCCATTGCCGCTGCCCTTCTCCAAGCGCCTGGCGGCAATTGGGGAGGAAGGATGGCGTGCGCATCATGCCGCGGCGGCATTGCGACATGCCGCTGGGCGATAGTGGTTGAGATCGAGTGCGCGGATGCTGCGGACCATCGACGAAAGCCGCGGCGAGTCACCCATTTCGAGCCGCGGCCGCAACGACGATCGCAATCCGCGGCGGATCGCGCTGCCCCCGGATCACGTCCCCGATCACGTCCGAGGCAAGGCTTATCTGCCCTAGGAGGGTAGCCCCGATCCGCCTTCCAGCATGCGCCGCAGCAGCTCCACGTCCTCGGCGAAGCCAGGGTCAACTTCGATCAACTGCCCGACGCGCGACACCGCGTGCATCACCGTCGTATGGTCTCGGTTGCCGAACTTCCGGCCGATTTCCGGCAGGCTGCGGCTGGTGAGCTGCTTCGCCAGGTACATCGCCACCTGCCGCGGCCGCGCCACGTTGCGCGCGCGCCGGGCCGAGAACATGTCGGTCAGCCGCATGTTATAATGCTCGGCCACTTTGCGCTGGATCTCGTCGATCGTCACCCGTCGCTCATACGCCTTCAGGATGTCGTGCAATACCTCCTGCGTCGCTTCCAGGGTCACCGGACGGCCGAACAGGTTGGCCTGTGCGAGCAGGCGGTTCAGCGCACCCTCCAGCTCGCGCACGTTGGAGGTGATCTTGTGCGCCAGGAATTCCATCACCTTGTCCGGCACCGGCACGCCGGCGCGCTGTGCCTTCGCCTCCAGGATGGAGATTCGCAGCTCGAACGTCGTGGCGTGCAGGTCGGCCACCATGCCGCAGCTCAGCCGGGTACGCAGACGATCCTCCAGGCCCTGCATGTCGGATGGCGACTTGTCCGCGGACACCACGATCTGCTTGCCGGCATCGACCAGCGCGTTGAAAGTGTGAAAGAACTCCTCCTGCGTGTTATCCTTGCCGATCAGGAACTGCAGGTCGTCCACCATCAGCACATCAACGCTGCGGTGTTGCTCTTTGAACTCCAGCGTGGACTGGCTGCGCAGCGCGGTGATGAAGCGGTACATGAATTTTTCGGCCGACATGTACGCGACCGAGACCGGCCAGCCGCCATTTCCCTCGCGCGCCACCAGCTCCCAGGCGATCGCGTGCATCAGATGGGTCTTGCCCAGGCCGACGCCGCCATAGAGGAACAACGGATTGAAGCCGGCACTGGATGGTTGCTCGGCCACCCGGCGTGCGCAGGCGTGGGCGAACTCGTTCGGCTTGCCGACGACGAAGGCGTCGAAGGTGAAGCGCGGATCCAGCACGGCGTTCAGCTCGGAGCGCGGCTCACCGTTGCGCTCGCGACCGCGGCCCATCGGCAGCGGCGGCGCCAAAGGGCGGGGCTCGGGCGGTTGCTCGGGCGGTTGCTCTGGCGGGGAGGCCAGGTTCGGGGCCAGCCCGTCGTCCATAGCGGAGATGGAGCCGGACAGCGGCCCGAAGCGGATATCGACACGGCGGACGTCCGGGTTTTCCTCATGCCACAGCTCGGCAATGCGCTCGCCGTAGCGGCTGCGCACCCAGTCGCGCAGAAACCTCGTGGGCAGGTGCACCGTGATTTCGTCGCCGTCCAGGCCCACCAACGTCATCTGCCGCAGCCAGTTACGGTACTCGACGTCACCGAACTCCTGTTGCAAACGCCCCCGCACACGCGCCCATTGCGCGGCCAACTGTGTTGGTGTCGCCACGGTATCTTGCTCCATGGTCGTGGGCATCCCTAGCTCCCCCTGAACCGGTTCTAATGCCGCATGCACCCAAGACCCTCGCGGCGCGTTTTGGTCGCCGCGAATGGACGAACTCCACCCGCAGCGGTTGCCGCCGGGGCCGGAACCGACCGAAGAAGCGTGCTGTCGGGGGAGGAGGTCGTCTGATGTCGATTATGCAAAGCTTCCGTGGCGAGAGGCAATAGCAAAGTTAACCTTGACAGTAATAAGACAGACAAACGAAAGAAGATTTCGACTTGTGGATTAATATCTGTGGTAACCACTCGCGCGCATTACTGGTCGCGATACTACCACGCCACCTGTTTTATTTAGGTGGTGGCCCGCTGCGTTTCCCTCGCAGCGATTATCGCTCTTGCTCGTACGAGAGGTCAACAGCCTTGTGTGCCTCTCGGAACGAGAGGCGGCTACGCCGTCGCCAGCGCCTTGATGCGGCTGGACAGACGCGCCAGCTTGCGCGCGACGGTGTTCTTGTGCGCCACGCCTTTGCCGACCGCACGCTGCATCTCCGGCTGCGCCGCGCGCAACGCCACCACAGCGTCCTGCTTGTTGCCGCCGGCGATCGCCGCCTCCACCTTCTTGACGAAGGTCCGCATGCGCGACTTTCGCGCATGGTTTTGCTCGGTACGCTTGCGGGTCTGCCGGATGCGCTTACGCGCGGATGCGGTGTTGGCCATGGTCTCGCTTGATGCTGATGATCGGGACGTCGCGCCCGCCACCGAAGGCGGTTGGCGCGGGAGGCAGCATTTCTAAACTTCCCCCGGAAGCGAGTCAAGAAAGGCTCGCCGCCTCGGCCGCGCGCAAAATGTAACATTCCCGGCCCGCGGCAAAAAAATCGCACCCGCACGCGGGAAAAAATCGCACCCGTCAGGTCAGCACGTCCTCGATGCGGATGGGCAGCTTGCGCACCCGCACGCCGGTCGTGTGATACACCGCGTTGGCGACGGCCGCGGCAGCGCCGACCATCGGCAACTCGCCAATCCCCTTCACGCCCAACCGGTTGGAATTGTGCTCTTCATTCGCCACGAAGATCGTCTGGATGTCGGGCACGTCGGCGTTCGCCGGTACCAGGTACTCCGCGATGTTGGCGTTCACGATGCGTCCGCTTTCCGCATCCACGTGCGTCCCCTCCAGCAGCGCCATGCCGATGCCGTAGTGATGCCGCCGAGAAGCCGGCTGTGCCCGGTCTTGGCGTTCAGGACCAGGCCACCGTCGAACGCCCCCACCCAGCGGCTGGCGCGGATCGTGCCCAAGTCGGGGTCCACCCGTACTTCCGCGAACTGCGCGCCGAACGCGTGGCGGGAGAACTTTTTGGCGGTGGCGTCCAGTGCCGCGCCGGCCTCCGCTTCCACCGCATCGCGCCCGACATGCGCGAGCAAAGTCGCGACGGGAACACGACCATGCGGCGCCACCACTGCTCCGTCCCGCAGCGTCAGCGCGTCGTCCGGCAGGTTCGCCAGCCGGGCTGCGCATCGCCGCGTGCCAAATCGAAAATCTTCGCGCGCACCGCCTGGCACGCAGCCAGCACGGCGGGCGCCACGCTCGGAACGGTGGAGGAACCTCCGGACATCGGTGCCGGCGGGTAGCGGGTGTCGCCCAGCCCGACACGCACACGGTCCACGGGGACGCCGGGCGTATCGGCAGCGACCTGCGACATCACTTTACAAGTACCGGTGCCGAGGTCCTGCGTACCCGACTGCACCAGCACCATGCCATCTGCGGCGACGCGCACGCGCACCTGCGCCGGACTCAGCCGCAGCATTTTGGCATCGACAATGCGGCGAGCAATCGAACCCATCGTTGATTGGTGCGTGCACCTTCAAATAATGCGAGCGCCGCGTCACCGGCGTTTCCGGCACGATAACCGCGACGATCATCTCCCCCGCGGCAAGCACGTTTTCGATCTGTGGCGTGTCGCCCGGCAGGCGATGGAAGTCGCGCAGCTTCACTTCACGCCGCGCACCGTGCGCGCCGCGGAGTTCAATGGCGGCATCCAGCGCCACCAACGCCACCGCCAGATTGGATCACGATATGACGTTCCCGGATCAAACACGATATGACGTTTCTGGCGGCACCAGTGCCCTCTACGCGGGGAAGTGCTGCGGGCGGCTGCTTCTATATCGCGGAGGAAGCGGAGGCTCAGAGATCGCTGAGAAGCCTTTTTTCTAACTTCAACTCGGCATGGGAAAGTCATGCGAGAGAAATATTGCTAAAATCTCCTCAGCGATCTCCGTGCCTCCGCTTCCTCTGCCAGCCGCCCGCAGCACCTGCCCGGCATCACGGAGGCCGAGCGCCCGTATCACGGAGCCGATCGCTCGAATCGCGGGAACGAACGAAACCGCAAGCTGCAACGCGATCGAAACCGCCCCCGCCCGATAACGCCGCACCAGCGACAGGCCCGTCGATGCGCACCTGGATGGCTGACCTGATCGGACTGGCGATCGGCTTCGCCCTCGGCGGGGTCGTGCTGATGCATTTCTGGCCGCGGCTCGAGCAGGTCCGGCTGCCGACGATCGCCATGCTGCTGCCTGCTCCGCGCGAGACACCGCTGCCGCAGGTCCAGGTGCCCGCGCCGCAGCCCGCGCCGCGACAGGTCGTCGTGGCGCCACCCGCACCCGCGCCGCTGCCCGACATCACGGTCAACATTCCCGCCCCCGCGCCCATGCCGGAGATCACCGACCCGGATGAGCCGGACCAGGACGACAACACGCCGCCGCCCAATACGCTGGTGTCCGGCACCGGCTTCTTCGTCGCGGACGATCTGGTGATGACAGCGGCACACGTCGTTCCCGGTTGCCGCCGCGCCGCCATCGCTTCACCACGCATCCAGTTGACCCCGGTCAGCATCGCCGCGCGCGATAGCCACAACGACATAGCGCTGTTGCACACGTCGGGCGTCACGGCACCGGCTGTGCTGGCGATCGGCCGCCCGGAGGCGGGCGACAACCGCGTTTTCATGCTTGGCTATCCTTCCAGTGCCGGCATGCTGGTTCCGGAAGCCACGTGGGGCCAATTGGAGAACGAGAAGCTGCAGCACGTGCCGAGCTACGATCCGCGCCAGCATATCCTGCTGGAGTCAAGCGCTGTCCGGCACGGCTATAGCGGCGGCGCGATCTTCGACCCGCGCTCCGGCAAAGTGGTCGGCATCCTGCGCGCCGTGCTGCTGCCGGACGCGTTGCACATGGTGCCGGGAATGCCGTCAACCGGCCTCGCCGTCGGTCCCGGGTCGGCTTTGCTCAATGCCTTCCTGCAGGATGAAGCGCCCGGGACGGAAGGGTTTCCCGCGGACCAGTGGGGCGACGATCCGTTGTCGGTGCTGCGGCGAGCCACCGTGCACGTGCTGTGCTGGCACTGACGAGATGTGGCCGGAGGACGTTGGCCGTGCGTTCGAACAGCGATGCCGTGCGTTCGGACGGTGATGTAGGGCGGAAACCCTGGGACTTGATCCGGGGGCACTCCGCCGCCGCCATGCCCCGGCGGAATGACCAGGATCAAGTCCAAGGTTTTCCGCCCTACGCCCCGCTCGTTCGGCTCGGCTGCGCGTTCGCCTCGAGCAGCGCGCGCAGGCCGGCCAACAGGCGCGCGGGCGTCGGCGGGCAGCCGCTGATTGTCAAGTCCACCGGCACTGACGCACCGGTTCCGCCCAGCACCGCGTAGCAGCCTTTGAACACCCCGCCATCCACTGCGCAGTCTCCCACCGCCACCACCCATTTCGGTTCCGGCGTTGCATCCCAGGCGGCTTCCAGCGCCTCGCGCAGGTTGCAGGTGAGCGGCCCGGTCACCAGCAGCACGTCGGCATGCCGTGGGCTTTCCACGAAGCGCAAGCCGTAGCGTTCCAGGTCGTAGAACATGCCGCGCAACGCGCGCAGCTCCAGCTCGCAACCGTTGCAGCTTCCGGTGTTGACGTGGCGGATTGCCAGGCTGCGCCCTAGCCGAGCCTGGGACGCAGCATCCAACCGTTCCGCAAGGGAGGCGGTGGTCGCCGCATCCACCAAACCAGCGGGATCACCCCATACCGGCCATCGCCAGCGCCCGCTCACAGGTCAAGCGCCGCACAAGGCAGGCCGCAGGACAGCCGGATCATCGCTTCCTCCTCCGCCGGGCCGTTAGCGATGGCCGCCTCGGCCAGCGGCCACAGCATCCATCCGGGATCGCACGGAAAGGCGTCGGCAATCTGCCCGTGGTCGAGGCGCAGCCAGTGCCAGACAGTCCCCCGCACCGACCCCGCGCTGGCGAGGCCCTCGCCACTATCCGCGGGCAGAGCGGCCGAAATTGGTCCCTCCGGCAGCCCATCCAGCGCGTCGCGCAACCGGTCCAGGCTGCCTTCGATCTCCGTCAGCCGGGCGCGGCAACGGGCCGCCGCGTCGCCGGTGACCAGGCGCAGCAGCCTCATCGGCACGGGATTGGCACCAGTACCAGGCGACTTTGATGTAGCAGGCGGATTTGATGCGTGCCCGTCGGCCGACGGCGCCGCACCACCGTCGTCCCCGCACGATCGGGGACCCATGTGATTTGAGTCCCCACTTTCGCTGGGATGACGATGGACGCGGTCGCGCGCCCAGTTAAAGTCGGCCACTGCCGCTGCCGGTATAACTCCTACGCCGTCCAACCGCCCCAGCAGCGGATCGAGGCGGCGGCGCAAAAGGGGCAACGCCGCCTCCAGCGCATCGCACGCTTCGCCGATCGCCGCGGCCCCGCCCGGGGCGATATCCGCCGCCAGGCCGCCCGGCATCACCACGTCCATCATCAGCCGATGGCCGAACGCCTGCTCCGCGGCGCGAAGGAGAAACTCCCGTTGCTGGCCCAGCGCCGCGTCCAACCGCGCCAGCCCCGCCGCGTCCGCCAGCCGCGCCAGATCGTCCAGGTGGCCCGCCACCCGTTCCTGCAACAGCATCGCGACGCGCACGGTGGCAGCACGCAGCGGGGCCGGCGTGTCCAGCGCGGCCTCTGCGGCGCGGGCGAACGCGACCGAGTGCGCCACCGTCGACTCCGCCGCCAGCCGCGCGACGAAGCGGGCCGCAGTGCGCGGCGACTTGCCGCGCATCAGCGCAAGGATGCCCCTGTGCGCATAGCCCAGCCGCGCCTCCGCGCGCAGCACTGTGCGCCCGCGCGCCACCAGCCTCAGATGCGCGGGTTCCTCGATCAGCCCGTGGACCGGCCCGATCGGCACCTGCATCACCCCTTGCTCCTCCGCCACGGCGAACGCTGGTGGTTCGACGGTACCGCCGGGCAGGCCGGGCCGCGGCGAAAGTGGGTGCGCCAGCGGCCATCGCCCATGGTCCAGCCAGGTGCGTTCGTCGCCGGCGCCGGTGGCAGCGTGGCCCCACAAGTCGCGGATCATGCGCTCGAACCGGGACGCCACCGGACGGGCCGTGGACAAGGTGGGATAGCGCCCGCCTTCAACCGCGACGGAAGCGATCAAAGCGCCGTCCCGATCGCGGAACAGGGCGTGGACCTGCTGTGTGTCGGCCCAAAGGCCCAGCAGGACGGGCGCCGGGTCCTCCGCCAGCCCGGCGGCCAGGGCGGCCCATCCGGCAGGCAGAAGCGAGAAGCGCGGCCAGGGGCGGCAAGCCTCGGGAGAGCCGGCGCGGATCAGCTCCAGCGCGGTCATCGCGCCGCCAGCCGGAACCAGTCCACCCACGGAGCCGGCATGGCGAAGCCGCACAGCAACAGCAAAGCCAGCGGCAGCCAGGCCGGCGAGACGCAGAAGCGGCGCTCGGCTGGGAGCTGGGCCAGCACCGCCCAAGCGACGGCGGCCAGCCCAACCCCCAGCGGCAGCAGCAGCAGCGGCGCGCTGGCGGCGGTGGCGGCCAGCAGCAGCGCCAGGCTGGAGAACAGCCCAAAGGGGGGCACCCCGGCCAGGCCGGCGAGGGCGACGAGCCGGTCCAGCCCGTCCGGCCGTGCCAGCAGCAGCGCGCACTGCGTCAGCGCGAGGAAGGTGAGCTGCAATAGCCCGGCAAAGGCGCCGCTTGTGCTGCCGAGGCCGAATGCGAAGACCGCGGCCCCGCCCTGTGCCAAGCCAACCAGCGGCAGCAGGCGGCGCCCCCTGCCCTCTGGCGTCGTCAGGCCGAGCGTGGCGACCAGCAGCGCCGCGAGTCCCAGGGTCAGCAGCAGGAACGGAGGCGCCGGCAGACGCAGGATCAGGGCGATGGCGGCAACCGTCAACTCGGGCGCCAACAGGGCCAGGGTACCGTAGCCCAACGCGGCAGCGGCGACCGTGGCCACAGGGACGTGCGGCGGCGGCGGCATGGCGGACAGGGCGACCGCACCAAACGATGCCAGGGCAAGGCCCGTGCACCCCAGGCGCAACCTGCGCCAAGCCTCGGCGCGCGCGGGCAGGGCTGCGGCGATCGTGCCGGCAGCGGCGACGGCCATGCCCAACCATGCTGGCACTGGCGCATCGGAGAGCACCGCCAGAACGGTGCCCATCAGGATGGCGAGACGGCTGCCCCAGATCCTGGCCCCTGCCGGGCGCACGCCATACTGCCCCCAACTTGCCGCGGCTGCCAAAGCGCAGAGCAAAAGGATGACGTGCGCAGTCCGCGCATCCAGCCGCCAAGCGGGCCCGTGCAAGCCAAGCTGCCACGGCAAGGAGGAGGCGAGCATCAGGGCCAGGCTGCAAAGGGCGGTGTCGATCCAGTCGGCCGCGGCCGGAGCCGATAAACGCGCGGTCCTGGCGCGGCTGGCACCCAACCAAAGTCCGGCGAAGGCCAACGCCGGCAGCAGCGGCAGGACGGCCAGGCCGCGGGACCAACCTGATATGCCGGCGACGATGGCTGCCAGGACGATGCCGCTCTGCGCCGCGATCACCCCTAGCGCTTGATGATTGGGCCGGGGCTCGGTGGCCAATACCAACAACCCGAGCAAGACCACCGTGAACGCCAAGCCGGTGCCGGGGACGGTCGCCGCCAACGCCGCCAGGATCGCGCCGGCGGCCACCAGAATCGCGCGCTGCGCCATCGGGGTGTCGCCTCGACCGCCTGGCAACTGACGCCGCTGCGAGGGCGGCGCATGCGCCCCACCGTGAGACGGCAGGTCATCGTGTCGCGCCGCACCGGCACCGTAGGGCGCATCCTGATGCGCGGCCCCGCGGTGGGCGCCGGCCGCAGCCTCCTGCACTACCCGCCCATACCAGACCAACACGCCCGCCTGGGCCAACTCGACCAGGGCGATCATCGTCTCCCCCTGGCCCAGCGCAGCCACCGCCACTGCCAACGCCTGCGCCGCACATACCGTGACGGCGCCCCGGAAACGCCGCGCTGCCAGCAACGCAAAGCCAAGCGCCAGCGCCACTCCGGCGGCGCCCTGTGCCAACGGGCCCATTGCCGTCCCTGTCATGCCGCCACCGCGCTTGCCAGCACCAGCAATGCGGCGAGCAAGCCCAGGATGGCGGCGATCCCGAGCGCTTGCGGCTTCCGGGCGGACGCCATATCTCCGGCGGCGCAGCGCAGGGCCGCCATAGTGGCGGTCAGGACAAGCAGCTTGGCGCCCCAGGCAAGCCATCCGACGGTCCAGCCGAGGACCCCGTCGCCCGGCTCGGTCATGCCCAGGGGCAGGAACAGCCCGGCCAACAGGTCCAGCCAGACGAGTTGGCGCAGGGCCTCGGCGAGGTCCACCAATGCGAGGTCGTAGCCGCTGAACTCGGCGGTCTGGCCGGTAGGACCGGGGCCGGCCAGGGCCAGCGTCGCCAGCGCGGCGGCGGTCAGGGCCACAGCGGCGACCGGCTGCAACATCCCTTGAATCTGCAGGCCGATCAGCAGGTCCAGGTTGGTGGTGCCGCCGAGCAACCCCAGCACCAGGATGACCAGGAAGATACCTGGCTCGGCGAGGCAGGCGAGCGAGGCGGCACGCGCAGCGGCCAACCCGGCCGGTGCGGTCCCGGCGTCCAGCGCCGCCAGCGCCAGCACTCCCCGCGCGACGGCCAGCAGGCCGCCCAGCACCAGCAGGTCGGACAGCGGCGCGAACGCCATGCCGAGGGTGAAGGAGGGCACCAACGCGGCGGCCAGCGCAGTGGCGGCGAAGCAGGCGATGGAGGCGGCGCGGAACAGGGGCGAGGCGTTCTCCGCCAGCACCGGCCGCTTGCGAAGGAGGCGGCGCAGGTCGCGCCATGGCTGCCAGGGATCGGGACCGTGCCGCCGTCCGAGCAAGGCTTCGGTCCAGCGGCGTAGACCGATCACCAAAGGTGCCGCTGCCAGGACCATGGCGCAGTGGAGAAGCTCCGCCAACAGGGCGACGACGACGGTCACGCCACACCGACCCAGGCGCACAAGACAAGCAGAGCCGCGAGCAGGATCAGCACGACGGCGGGCGCATTGCCGGCGGAAGGCGGAATGCGCCGCAAAGGCTCTCCCCCTGCAAAGGCGGAAATGCGCGTTGAGGAGGCCCAGGCATTGGGGACCCGGGCCAGGGAGAACCAGGCGATGGACGCCCGGGCAGTGCAGAGCCAGGCTGTGGAGGCCCGGGCGGAACGGCCTGCCGCTCCTGGGTCCGGTGAGAGCAGAGCTTCCGTGGGCGTGATGAAGGCGGGGGCGAAGCCGGTGCCGCCGGTCTGGGTCGCGGGATCGCCGAACGGCAGCCAGGCTGGGGGTGCGGCGAACCCCTCATCCCACGCAGGACCACTCGCAGAACCGGGCTGGACCCGGAGCAATCGGCGCAGCCAGAACACGGCGCCAGCCGCCATCAAGAGCAGGCAGGCGAGCGGCAGGACGTCATAGCCGGGGGACTTGGAGCCCGGGGCAAGACCACGCCACGACGCAAGCGGCCCAAGCCCGGCGCCGGTCAACGAGCGGATCGGGCTGTCGGCCAACAGGATCAACAGCGGGCCGACGAAGACACCCCACAGCAAGGCAACCGTCGCCAGCGCCAGCAGGACGCGGCGGGCTGGGCGCGGAGGTTCCTCGGCCACGGCGGCCCTCGGCGTCCGCGGCCGGCCGAGGCAGGCCATGCCCACCACCCGCAGCATGCCGGCGGTGCCGAGTGCGGCCGACAGCCCCAGCACCGCGACCAGTGCACAAAGCAGAAGCTGCGCCGGCAGTGCGGCGGCATGCGGCTGGCCGAGCACCGCATGAAACAGCAGCCACAGCGCGGCGAAACCGGCACCGGGCGGCAGGGCGGTCAGTCCGACCAGGCCGGCGAAGAGGCAGGCGGTCGTGACCGGCATCCGGTGCACTAGCCCACCGAGCCGGTCCAGCCGCCGCGTGCCTGCTCCCGCGTGCACCGCGCCGTCGATCAGAGCCAGCAGCGTGCCACCGACGGCCTGCAGAATTGCCAGCAACAGCACCGCGGCGAGCGCCATGTTGGCGACCGCCGGCAGGTCGGCAGCGCGGGCACTCAGCGCGAGGCCGAGCCCGATCGCCGCCAGCCCGGTCTGGCGCACGGTGCCGGCGGCGACGGCGGTATCGAGTTCGGGAGACAGAATGGCGTCCAGGCCTCCGGCGATTGCCCCCGCGGCACCTAGCAGCAGCAGTGGCAGGCCCCACCAGCCGGGAGGCACGGCGGCGGACGAGAACAACAGCCGCAGCATGAGGTAGAGCGCGGTGGGGACGGCGGCCCCGGACAGCAGCGCTGCGGCTCGGGTGGAGGCGCGGTGCGCGTGCTGGAGCCAGCCGTGCAACGGCACGAGCCCGGCCAGCGCGCCCGGGCCGATGAGCGCCGCCCACAAGCCAGCCTGCGGCGGGGCGGCGGCCACGGCTGCTGCGGCGAGCAAGGCGACGCCGAGTTGCAGGGCAGCGCCTCGATCGGCCGGTCCGGCGGCCCAAATCGCCGCGCCAGCCACGGCGATACCCGTGGCACGGGGCAGACCGTCCGCGCCCAGCACCGCCAGGCCAAGGAAGGCCAGACAGACAGGAACGGCGGAGGCCCGTGGGGATTGCTCGGTTGCCGCGTGGAAGGCGAGCATGGCAGCCCCGCTACAGAACAGTACCGCGGCGAAGAAGGCGGCAAGCGGGTCGAGCACCAGCCGGAACGTGGCGCCCGGCAAACCGACGGGAAGCGTTATGGCGGCCGCCGGCTCGCCGAGCAGCAGGTCCAGCAGCGCGAGGCCGGCGGCCACGCCCGCGACCGCCGCGGCGCACCAAACGATGGGTCGGGCCTGCTGCCGCCACGCCGCGCCGATGCCCCCGAGACCGAGAAGGGCTGCGATGGCCGCCGTCAGCAGCGTCAGGAGGGGAGCATTCACGGGAACGGAGGCTAGCAGAGTGATTTGGAGTCGGGGGGAGTCTCCGGTCTGCCCTTGGCGACGGCTTCATCGGCGCGATGCGTCTGGCGTGTTTTCGTGGGCCGACACGCTGGGATCGGCAAGATCACGATCTGCGTTTGGCGACGGCCGGGCCGGTGCCGCGGGCGGCTGGCGAATTTATCGCAGAGGACTCGGAGACGCAGAGGGCGCAGAGAAGCAATGTTTTGATGACTTGATGACTTCAAGTTCTTCAAAAGATGCCGGAATGAATCTTGTTCGTTCTTCTCTGCGCCCTCTGCGTCTCCGCTTCCTCTGCGAAATTTGCCAGCCGCCAGCCACGCCGGCGTCGTATCATGTGTTGCGCGGCCGGTCGGCGGATCGATCGACCGCGGAGCGATCCACCGCTGTGTCTGGTTGACGAGGACCGCCGCGCCGCGGACTCGGCGATCCAGAAAGAGCCTCGTTACCGGCAGCGGAGATCCCGCCTGTCGTATATGTCTTCTCCGCGACTGAGTCTTCTCCGCGACTGATTTTATTAAACAGTTCAAGAGCCGATTTGTCGCCCAGCCGCCGCGCAACGTCATCCGGGGATCAGAATATACCCTCCAGCCAGCCCTTCTTGCGTGGCTGGATGATCGGCGTATCGCCGGTCTCCGGGCTTTCCCCCAGCGCAGCGTTCTCGCGCAGACGCTGCGCCTCCTTCTGGGGATCCACCACGATGCCTTGTGGTTCAGTTCGACGCCAGAACAGGAGTTGATCGACGAAGCCGTTGTTGGCCTGGTCCATCCGGGCGTCCGCATCGACCTGCGCCCGGATACCGTTGGTGACCGCCGGGCCGGCCTCCTGCACCAGGGCGGCCTGGCCAGCGCTTTCGCCGCCCGGCGGGTTGCCCAGCGCGGCCTGCGGGACGAGCGCCGTCTCGGCCTGGTGCTGCTCCGATTCCTCCATCGGACGCGGCGCCCCGGGGCGCGGCGGACGCAACGAGAAATCAGGCGGCATCGAAAGTGGTGCTCGCGTAGTCACCATGAACTCGTCGGGCGCGTCGCGCGTCAGGCCGAAGGTGCGCGACAGGGCGTCGCCATTACCGCAGGCGGCCAGAGCGAGCGCGCAGCCGGCCAGCAGCGAAGCAGCAAACAGGCGTCCGCGGAATCCTGAAGTCTCCATGCCGCGCTTCCTACAGGCGGAAGGACGTGAGTCGCAAGAGCCCTTGGGCATGTAGCCGGCAGGTAGCGCGCCGTCTGAGCGGACCTGGGCGTCTCGTCGAGAATCCGCACTGGCGGCCGGAAGAGGGAAACCCCGGGCCAGCGCCGCTGATTTGTCGCCGCGTGGGGTTGCCCTGCGGAGTCGCCCCTGTGGGATCGCCGTGCGGGATCGCCCTGTGGGATAGCCTTGCGGGACCGCCTTGCGGGGTCGCCTTGCGGGGATTCAGGCGCTGCCGGGCGCCGGCAGGCGATACAGAACGTGGCGGCGCAATGCGCTGGCCGGCGGCACCAACGGGTGGTCGAATTCCAGAGCCTCGCGCATCCGCAGGCGTTCCATCACGCGGCGCGACGCCACGTTGCCCAACGCCGCGACCGCGACAATCTCGGGCAGGCCGACGCGCTGGAAACCGTCCTCGATGGCCGCCCGCGCGGCTTCCGTCGCATAGCCGTGGCCCCAATAGGCGCGGTTGAGGCGCCAGGCCACCTCGACCGCCGGCGTGAAGGACGCTTCGTACGGCACATGCGTCAGGCCCACCGCGCCAATGAAGGGCGCGATGCCGGGCGCCTCGACCGCCCATTTGCTGAAGCCGTGCCGCGCCTGATGCCCGATCGCACGCGCGGCCCAGGCATCGCTTTGCGCCCGCGTCTGCGGGCCGTTGAGGAAGTGCATCACAACCGGGTCGGCGTTCTGCTCAGCCAACGGCGGCAGGTCGGCGTCTTGAAAGGGGCGCAGGATGAGGCGCTGGGTGCGGATCATGCGGTCCATGCTCAGCGTTGCCGGATCGCGTCCGCCATGCGGCCGACGATCTGCTGCAGGACCGGCGCCGGCGTCGCAAAGTTCAAACGGGCGAAATTGGCGTAGGGCGCGCCGAACGTTTCGCCGAAGTTCAGCCCGACGCGGGCGCGGTCCAGGAAGAACTGGCCGGCGGGACAGCCGAGTTCCAGCGCCGAACAGTCGAGCCAGGCGAGATAGGTCGCCTCCGGCACGCGCAATTTGACGCCGGGCAGTTCGGTGGCCAGCGCCTGTACCAGCCAGTCGCGGTTCGCCTGCAACTGAGCCATGATCTCGTCGAGCCAGGGCTGGCCGTCGTCCCACGCCGCGACGGTGGCGTCCACGCCGGTGACGCCAGGGGAACCCAGCAGGCGCGCCGGAATCCTTGCGAAGAAGCGCCGCTTCAGATCGGCCGTACCGAAATACATCGCGGCGCAGCGCAACGCGGGAATGTTGAAGCTCTTGGTCGCCGACGTGATGGTCACGGTGCGCGCGGCGATCTCCGGCGACAGCGACGCCAGGGGGATGTGCGCGCCGCCGGGATAGACGATGTCGGCGTGGATCTCGTCCGACACCACGATCAGGTCGTGGCGGATGGCGAAGGCGGCGATTTGCTTGAGCTCGGCGCGGGTGTAGGCGCGGGCAGTGGGATTCTGCGGGTGGCAGAAGATCAGCACCCGGGCATGCGGATCGGGGGCGGCGTCGTAGGATTCGAGATCCAGCACCCATCGAGTGCCGTTGTCACGCATGTGGTTCGCCAGCAGGCGCCGGCCGGTATCGCGGATCGCGGCCATGAACGGCGGATAGGAGGGCAGCTGCAGCACGACGGCGTCGCCCGGCTTGCTGAAGGCCATGACGGAAGAAAAACTGGCTTGGACCAGGTCACCCAGCGCGACCACGTTGGTGGGATCGGTGTCCCACTTGAAGCGGCGCTGCATGCGGCGGGTGAAGGCGGCGGCGAGCACGCCGTCGCGCGCGGCGTAGCCGTATTCCTGGTTCTGCGCGAGGCGGTCCAATGCCGCGGCGATGGACGGCGCAACGCCGAAATCCATGTCGGCGACCCAGGCGGGCAGCACGTCATCGGCGAATTTGTGCCACTTGTTGGTGCGGCGCGCGCGCAGGAAAGCGATGTCGAAATCGGTGGCTTTGCCGGCCATGAGGTGGGGTCTCCGGGTGTCGGTCAGCGGCACCGGGTGGGCGCCGACCGAGGGGGATAGCACTGGACGGCGGAAGGATCGAGGTGGTGGTGGAGGCGGCAGCCAGCCCGCGACTTCACGGGCTGCGTTGGCGACGGCTATCCGCCGAACGCCGGTGCCGCTGAGGTGAAGCAAGCAAGGCTTTAGCACGGCGCGGCCGTAAGGCCGCAACCAAACGCGGGTACGGCGTTCCAGCGTGCGGCCGGCTAAACTGGGCTCCGACCAAAGAGCCCAAACCAGCCAGAAGAGGAACGTGGTACCCGCGTTTGGTCGCGGCCTTACGGCCGTGCTGTGTTAGAATCTTGCTTACTTACCTGTTCTGGTCAAACCCCAGCCGGTTCGAGCTGACAACTGCTCGGGCCAACATCCGCTCAAGACGCCTGGCATGACTGCGCCCGATCAATCCTATATATCCGCGATACCGCACGAGTTCCTATTCACCAAACGCCTGATCCCAAGGTTCCGGCACCATCGCGTATCCATCCCCATGCCGCGCCACATGTGCGAAGCCGGGGAAATGCACGTGCATGCCCGCGATCAACTGCCGATCCGTGGCAACCTGATCGAAGATCCGCTTGCGCGCCGCCGTCGCGGCATGCGGATCGGTGTCGAACTCGATCGTCACGTCGGGGCGCGGCACCTGGATCTCCGGCACATGCACGATGTCGCCCCAGATCAGCAGCGAGTCCTTGCCCGACGCGATCATGTAGCCACTATGCCCCGGCGTATGCCCATGCAGCGGCACCGACCTGACGCCAGGAAACACCTCCACACTGCCGCTGAAGGTGTGCATGACGTTGTGATACGGCGCGATCTGCTCTCGCGCGCACTGGAAGTAGAGCTTCTTCGCCCGCTCGCTGGCCCGCGCCATCGCCGCATCGTCATGCCAATGGCGCGGCTCGTTCTCGTGCACCACCAGCTCGGCATTGGGAAACAGTTTGGTCCCGGTCTTCGGATCGGTCAGGCCGGCCGAGTGGTCCGGATGCATGTGCGTCAGGATCACGCGCTCGATCGACGCGGGATCGACGCCGGCGGCTTCCAAATTCTGCCGCAGCTTGCCGGCGGTCGGCAGCAGATAGTCGCCCGAGCCGGTCTCGATCAGCGCCAGCTGTCCGGCCGAATATACCAGGTAGGCGTTCACCGACGTGCGCCGCCCGGGCCGGAAGGCATCGCTCAACATGCGCGACGAATTGGCAGGGGTGATGTTCTGAAGCACGTCCAGCGTGCCATCCAGATAGCCGTCGGACAGGGCCGTCACCACGATGTTGCCAATGCGGCGTTGATACACACCGGGAATCTGTTGTGATGGGATCTGGACCATGGATGTCTCCCGATCAGGCGGTCTGGCGTTGTGATCCCGACGCTTGTGTCATTGCGAGCGGAGCGAAGCAATCTCCCGGAGTGTACGCACGTCACTCGCTGGGAAGCGCAATGACACGCCGGCCCGGGCGCCGCACAACGACAGAAGGCGGCAGGCATCAGCGCCTGGGTACCCGGCATAATGCCAGCGCTCCCGCAATGCAGAGCAATGCCGCCACGACGAACGCGGACTGGACGGACCGCGCCAGCAGCGCACCACCCAGCGCGAAGCCGATCGGGGCGCCGGAGAGATTGAGGCTCATCGATACCGCCATGACGCGACCCAGCCAGGCCGGATCGGTCTGGCGTTGGCGCAGCGTCAGCACACCGACATCGACCGGCCCCGCCAGCACCCCGACCAGCATCAGCCCGACGCCCAGCCCCGGCAGACCGAAGCGGACGCTCACCGGCCAAATCGCGACCGCGGTTGCCACCATGCCGGCCATCATCAGCGCCCGCTCCCGGCCGGGTGCGCCATAGCGGCCGGCCAGCAAGGCTCCCACAGCACCAGCCACGCCGGATGCCGCCCACAAGCCTCCGACCGCCAGGTCGCCATGTGCGCCGCCGCCGGTGGCGCGCAGCACGAACACTGGCACGGCCACCAGCAGGATGCCCCAGCCCATGTTGTAGGCAGCGTAACCGAGCGCCAGTGGGCGCAGGGTCGGATGGCACAGCACGTATCGCAGGCCCGCCGCGGCGTCGGCGAACCAGCCGCCCCGCCAGGTCCCTGGCGTACGCCGTCGCCGCCGCACCGCCGGCAGCAGGGCGACGCAGGCCGCAACATACAGCCCGGCGATCACCAGCAAGGCGGGCGTCGCTCCGGCAAGTCCGCTCAGAGCGCCGGCAAGCGCCGGACCGCAGACATCCACGGCGGCATGAGTGCTGGTATCGAGCGCGTTGGCCCTGCTGCGCGCGGCCCGCGGTACCAGGCCAGGCAGCAGCGTCCGCACGCCGGCCGCTGACAACGGATTGGTCAGCCCATACAGCCCCGCCAGACACAGCGCCGCCACACCGCTATCGGCCCGCGCTCCGCTCAGCAAGGCGAGGACAAGGATGCAGCCGGCACTGCACGCCATGTCGGCGGCGATGCACCATGCCGGGCCGGCGCGGTCCAGCAGCGCCCCCGCGAGCGGACTGACCACCAGGCCCGGCGCCATGGCGGCAAAGCCGACCCAGCCGGCCAGTAGCGGCGAATGGAACCGCTGCAGCACGTAGAGCACCAGCACGAGCCCAAGCATCCGCTCCGCCAGCCGCGCCAGCAAAGCGGCGGTCAGCAGACCGCGAACGGCGTCGAGTCGGAGAAGCGCTCGGTACGAGACGGGAAGCATATCGCCCTGGTCGGTGGGACGGCTTCGGGGACTGGCGGCACTATAGCGGGCGGCGCGAACTGTGACCGCCGCAGGTTCCGGTTGACGCGAGACAGACGGAGAAACCGCCGCATGCACGACATCCGCACTGACGCCCCACCAGCCGTACCGAGCGCAATCCAGATCAAACGACCGCAGATCGCCAAGGACCGGCCCCTCAGCGGCGCAGGCCGGCCGGGCCGGAGAGCGAAGGGACGCGGCGGGCGGAGCCCGACAGGGACAAGGGCTGAATATTGTACTTCGGTTACGTCAGCAGCATGGTAGCCTGCCGGGCAATCGGCTCGCATCATTGGCTATGGCAGGAGGTGTTTGCAGTGACGGTCACCACCACCGGGTACTACTCGGACGGCAAGTCATGGGACAGCAAGACGTCGGCCAGCGCCGAATTGAAAGCGACTGTTCATGCCGAGAAATCCGTATATTTGACGGTTCTGGCAGCGGCAGGAAAAGGAACGAAAGGGAAAGGGAAGAAAGATCTCAAGAATACGGTGTTCTTTTTTAATCAGAACGCCTTCCCATGCTCCGACTGCAAGGACTATTTTATAGAGCAATCGCGTTCACGAAATTTCATCTTCTTGTGTACAGATGACCAGGGTAACTACGCGAAGGACTGGGGCCTGACGGCGCCGCCCGTGCCACAGGCCATCTTTCTCCGGGGCGGCAACACGTTCTTCCCCGGCAAGGTCACCTCCACCGTGACCACGAAGGCACCGGCTCCGGGGGCCGGCGTCAATAGCCGGTGGGTGTCGACGACATCGACGGTCACCACGATGAATGCGATCAATCCCGCAAGCTGCACAAAGCCAGCAGGCTTTCCTGATTGCCCGCCCTTCCCTACCTGACGCCGCACCTGGCTCCGCCGCGGATCAGGTCTCCGAGCCATTCTCCGCGTCATCCGCGCACTCGCGGCCGCCGCAACTCCAACCAGAACGGCCCGGGGTTAATTGCTCCCGGCGGGACTGCCGGGCAGCGGATCACGCTCATCGCGCTGACCACCAACATTGGGCCACGGTCGGCGCGACCCTGGCCAACCAGAGCACAGCACCGGGGCGCGCGGCCAGCAGTTATACGACCGTCGCCTTCCCTTCCTGCCCTGCTTCCCGATGCGCAAAAAAACGGCCCGAAGCCGAATTGCTTCGGGCCGCCCCTTGGCAGAACGCCTGAACCCCGCTGGTCAGTTGCTGTTGCGGTTGCCCAGAAGCTGCAGCAGCAGCATGAACAGGTTGATGAAGTTCAGATAGAGGCTCAGCGCGTCATACACCGCGCGCTTTGCCGCCAGCGCCGTACCCTCGGCATAGGCGAACTGCGTATAGTTCCCCTTGATCCGCTGGGTGTCGTAGGCCGTCAGGCCGGTGAACACCACCACGCCGATGACGCTGATCGCGAACTGCAGCGCGGTGCTGTGCAGGAAGATGTTCACCACGCCGGCGATGATGACCCCGATCAGCCCCATGATCAGGAAGCTGCCGAACCTGCTCAGGTCCGCCTTCGTCGTGTAGCCATAGATGCTCATCGCCGCGAAGGTCGCCGCGGTGATGAAGAACACCCGCACGATCGATTCGGCGGTGTAGATCAGGAAGATGTTGGTCAGGCTGGCAGCCCATCGCGGCGCAGAACACCCAAAACAGCGCCTGGGCCGCCGGTGGCGGAGAGCTTGTTCACCCCCAGGCTCAGCACCAGCACGAACGCCAGCGGCGCGAAGATCGAGATCATCGCCAGCGCCGACGGGTGCCGCATCATGGTGCCGAACTGGGTCTGCACCAGCGGATAGAACGCGTTGATCAGGCTGGTGTGGGCGATCACGTAGGAGACGATGCCGGTCAGCAGCAGGCCGGACGTCATCCAGTTGTACACACGCAGCATATAGGCGCGCAGTCCCTCATCCAGGACGGCAGCCGTCGTGGCGGCGGAGGCGCGCGTATAGGTCCGATACTCAGGACTGAAGGCCATGGTTCCCTTTACCTCTCGGGCGCTATGCCCCTGTTTTCGCGCTCGCATTTTGGCGATCGACACGGGCGGTTCAAGTCCGGAATGGTCGTTCGGCCAGGTGTGGCGGCTTTTTCATTCATTCCGCAGCAGCGGCCCCGGCTTGGTCCGGAGCGCGGCCGCGGTCCCAGCGTAACCGAAAACCAGCATCATGGCGAGAGCCAAGAAAAGCATCCCCGCCAGGGTGCCGGGCATGAAGACCCAACCCGCGTGCATGATATAGTGCAACACCGCCCAACTCGCAGCGGTCCCTACCAGCCCGGCCAGCACCCCGGCCGCCAGGCCGAGCACGCCGAACTCCACCAGCCACGCCGCCCGGATCTGGGCGCGGGTGGCGCCGAGGGTCTTCAGGATCACCGCCTCGGCCGTGCGCCGCCGCTGTCCCGCGGCGACCGCGCCCACCAACACCAGCGCTCCGGCGGCGAGCGCCAGCGATCCGGTCGCGGCCAATGCCGCCGCGACCTGACCAAGCAGCGCGGCAACCGCGGCCAGCACGTCCGCCACGGCAGATGCCGGTGACGTTGGGCAGCGCGTCGGTCACGGCGCGCAGCAGGGCGCCCTGGTCGGGCCCGGCCGACCCGCACCGTCGCGATGTGGGTGTGCGGCGCATGCTCCAGCAGCCCGGGGCTGGCGACCAGGGCGAAGTTCAGCGACAGGGTCTGCCAGTGCGATGTCCCGCAGGTTTTCTACCGTCAGGTCGATGTCGCGGCCGAGGACGTTCACCCGGATCGTGTCGCCGACATGCACGCCCCAGCCCTGCGCCAGGCCGGCATCGAACGACACCAGAGGGGGACCGTCGTAATTGGCCGGCCACCAATGCCCGGCGACGATTCTGTGCCGGCCGGCGGCGTGGCCGCATAGGTCAGGCCACGGTCGCCGCGGAGCGCCCAGCTGGTGTCTGGCGTGGCCTTGACCTGATCGGCCGGCACGCCGTTCACCGCCACGATGCGCGCGCGCATGGATGGCACCTGGTCCACTGCCTCCACCCCTGGCGAGGCGTGCGCGATCTGCTCGAAGCGGGCGAGCTGGTCGTTTTGGATGTCCACGAAGAAGAAGCTGGGGGCGTCAGCGGGGATCTGCTCCAGGACCTCGCGGCGGACGTTGGCCTCGATCAGCGCCACGGCAGCGAGGGTGGACAGTCCCAGCCCGACGGACACCAGCAGCAGCGCCGTAGCATTACCCGGCCGGTGCAGGTTGGCGATGCCCAGTCGTGCCCAAGGGGCGGCGAGACGCGGCATGGCGCGGGCGGCCCGCGTCACCGCCCAGCCGCCGAGCCGGAACAATACCAGGGTGGCGAGGGCAGCCAGACAGAAATAGACGGCGAAGCGACGGTCGGTGGCTGTGGCAACCGTCAGCGCCACCAACGCCAGCCCCAGCGCGGCATTCACCGCCACCAGGCCTCGGGTCGGAACGGTGCGCTCCGGCAGCAGGGCGTCGCGGAACAGGGCGCCGCCGGGGATGCGCGCTGCTCGCCCGAGCGGCCACAGCGCGAAGGCCAATGCCGTCAGCAGGCCGTAAACGGCGGCGAGGAGCAGCGGGCCGGGATACACGCCCAGCACGGGCGGTACCGGCAGCATGTGCTTCAAGAACACCATCGCCGCCAGGGGCAGGGCCGCGCCAACGACCAGGCCGATGACGATGCCGACGACGGCCAGCGCCAGCACCTGGATCAGACACACGGTGAAGACGGTACCCCCCGACGCGCCCAGGCAGCGTAGTGTCGCGATCGTGCGGGTCCGTGCGTCGAGCCATGCCCGCACGCCATTCGCCACGCCGATGCCGCCCACCAGCAGTGAGGTCAGCCCCACCAGGGTCAAGAACTGACTGGTCTGGTCAATGAACTGCGTCACCCCCGGGGCGGCGTCATGCGGATCTCGGATGCGCCACCCAGTGTCAGGAAATGCCGCGCGCAGGGCGGCTTCCACCGCCGGCCCCTGTGCGGGCGACAGCAGGGCGACGCGCAGGGAGTAGCGGACCATGGAGCCGGGGACGATCAGTCCGGTCTCCGGCAGCGCCGCCGCGGCGATCACCACACGCGGGCCGAGCAAGGAGGGGGTGGCAGCCTGGTCAGGCTCGCTGATCAGCACGGCGCTGATGCGGAAGGTGGCATTACCGAGCCGCACCGTATCGCCGGGATGCACGCGCAGCCGGTCCAGCACGAGTTGCTCGGCGACCAGGCCGTACTGGCCATGGTTCGGGGCCAGGGCTTCGGCGATCGGCATGGCCGGCGACAGCACCGGGGCGCCGATCAGCGGCCAGGCGCGGTCCACCGCCTTCAATTCGATGAGCTGACGTTCCCCCGACGGCGCCACCACCATGGAGCGCGTCTGCACGACGTCGGACATCCGGGCGCCTCGGGTAAGGAGCCAGGCGTGCAGGGCCTTGGGCAGGGGGGCGGCGCCGCCGTCGATCGCGAGGTCGCCGCCGAGGAGCTGCCGCCCGTCCGCGGCAAGACCCCCATTGATGGCGGCGCGGAGGGTGCCGACGGCCGCGATCACCGCGGTCCCCAGGGCCAGGCACAGCAGCACGATGGCAAGGCCGCGAACGCCACCGCGGAGTTCGCGGCGGGCCAGGCGGACGGAGAGGATCATCGGGTGGGGACACGGAAAGGAAGGGGAAGGGGCAAAGGGGGAGGACGAGGCAAAAGGGCACCCCCTCCCCTTGCGGGAGGGGGCTGGGGGGAAGGGTGCGTACAGCCGGAAACCTGAGGTTGTACACACCCCTCCCCCCGGCCCCCTCCTCCAGGGGGACCTCCAGGGGGAGGGGGTGTCGTTTTGCCTCTTCCTCTCCCTCCCTCTATTCCCATCCCTCTCACCCCGTTCGCTTCCCCCCTCACGCCGCCACCGCGTCGGGCACCACCACCCGCCCGTCCGACAGGTGCACGCACCGGTCGCAGCGCGCGGCGAGATCGGCGTCGTGGGTGATCAGCAGCAGCGTGCTGCCGTGGGCGACGCGCATCTCGAACAGCAGGTCCATGACGTGCGCACCGGTTGCATGGTCCAGGTTGCCGGTGGGCTCGTCCGCCAGCAGCAGCAGCGGCTGGCCAACGCAGGCCCGCGCGAGCGCGGCGCGCTGTTGCTCGCCGCCGGAGAGCTGGCCGGGCAAGTGTGTCAGCCGGTGGCCCAGCCCCACCGCCCGCAGCGCCTCCTGGGCGCGGTCGAAGGCGTCGGTGCGGCCCGCCAATTCCAGCGGCACCGCGACGTTTTCCAGAGCAGTCATGGTCGCGATCAGGTGGAATGCCTGGAACACGATGCCAACATGCTCGCGGCGCAGCCGGGCCAGGGAGTCCTCGTCCAGCGCGGTGACCTCCGCCCCGGCGAGACGGACGCTGCCGGACGTGGCGCGCTCCAGCCCGGCAAGCACCATCAGCAGACTCGTCTTGCCGGAACCGGAGGGGCCGATCAGGCCCACGGCCTCGCCGCGGCCCAGGTCCAGGTCGATTCCGCGCAGGATGTTGACCGGCCCCGCCGTGGCGGGCACCGTCAAGTGGAGGTTTCTGATCTGCACGAGCGGCGCGGAGTTGGCGGGAACCGGAGACGGCGGGATGGCATCCATGGCGGCACCATATGGCGTCCGTGCCGAATTGAATAAGAGCATTGCCATGCGACCCTGCCTTTCCCGCGAGCGGTGCATTGCGGTTGTCCTTATGCTCGTGCTGGCATTGTCTGCCTCCATGCCCCCTGCCCTCGCCGCTCCTATCCGGCTGCTGGTGTTGGGAGATTCGCTTTCCGCCGGCTACGGCCTGCCTCATGCCGACGGCTTCGAGGTGCAGCTCCAGCAGGCCCTGCACGCACGCGGTTACGACGTGTCCATCATCGATGGCGCAGTGTCGGGCGACACGACGGCCGGAGGGCGGGCGCGGCTGGACTGGGTGCTGGCCGACGGGGCGGATGCCGCCATCGTCGAGCTGGGCGCCAATGACGGGCTGCGCGGCGTGGACCCGAAAGACATGGATGCCAACCTCACGGCCATTCTCGACGCGCTGGCGGCGAAGCACATGCCGGTGCTGCTGGAGGGCATGTACGCACCACCCAACCTCGGGCCGGAGTACGAACGCGCCTACCGCGCAGTGTTCGACAAGCTGGGCGCCCGGCCCGGCATTTTGTACGATCCGTTCTTCCTGGCAGGGCGTGGCGGAGGTGCCGGCCTTGACGCAGCCGGACGGGCTGCATCCGAATGCCGCCGGCGTACGGCTTGTCGTCGCCCACGTGCTGCCGCTGGTGGAGAAGCTGTTGCAGGAGGCCCGCCCGGCATGAGGCTGTTCGTCGCGCTCGACCTGCCGTGGGAGCTGCGCCAGCGCGTGGCGATGTTGGCCGGCGCCGGCATCCCCGGCGCCAAATGGGTGCCGCCGGAGAACTACCACGTCACCCTGCGCTTCATCGGCGAGACCCCCGCCTATCGCGCCGAGGAGATCGACCACGCGCTGGCGTCGCTGAAGGCGCGCGGCTTCTCGCTGACGCTGGCGGGCGTGGGCACGTTCGCCCGCTCCGGGCGCAGCACGTCGCTGTGGGTGGGGGTGGAGCGCAACCCGCAGCTCGACCACCTGCAGAACAAGATCGAGACCGCGCTGCAGCGCATCGGCCTGGAACCCGAACGCCGCCGCTTCGCCCCGCACGTGTCGTTGGCCCGGTTGGACAATGCGGCGGAAGGGAAGTTGGTATCGTTCGTGCAGGCGCACAACCTGTTCCGCGCCGAGCCTGTGCCGATCGAGCATTTCACCCTGTTCAGCTCGCTGCTGGGGAAGGAGCAGGCGGTGTACACGCCGGAAGTGGAATACGCGCTGGCATGACGTCGGCCGCCCGCCCCTGTCGCGGCCGCCTCCCCGTCATGGCCGGGCTTGTCTCGGCCATCTGCCCCCGGGGTAATCGGGTGGCGTGTGCACCACGACCCGATCGATCTTGCGTAGATGGCCGGGTCAAGCCCGGCCGTGACGAGATTGGCGCGGCGGCCCGAGCTTAATTCCAACGGTCTTTGGCGATGACTCTCCGTGTCATGGCCGCGCCTGGCGCGGCCACCCACGTCTCGCGGTTGTGCGTGCAGGGGACCGGGCCAAGCCGGCCAAGCCCGGTCATGACACAGAGGCTGATCGCCTCGCCGACATGGGTCAGCATCAGGGGCGCTTCGTATAAGTTATCCGCAGCACCTGAAGCAGCGAGGCGTACAGATCCGCCTGTCCGCGCCAGCGTCCAATGGCACTCGCATGAACCGGCTGGCGCACCTGGCTCACGCTCGCGGTCTGCACCCGCCGCCGAGCCGTTTGGAATCTCAGGGATGCATCGTCCCATGCAAAGCCGCAATGTGCCACGACCCGCCGCGCGACGGCTTCGACATCGGTCACCAGGTCCTCGTAGTGCACATCCAGCATGACGCCCGGCAGCGCGTCATGCCTATGCCGCATCAGTGTCTCGTAGGCATGATAGTACCGCCCCAGCTCGCCTGATTCATACGTGTACGCAAGCCGACCGGGTACGAACAGGATTGTGAAGTTGGAACGGCAGCAGTCGATCGGATCGCGGCGCGTGTGGATGATCACCGCGTTCGACACAATGCCAGATGGATAAGGCCGGCAAACAGATAGTTGGTCGGCACCTTGTCGGTGATGCATGCCGGTTCCAGCCCGGCCATGGCGCGCAACGCACCCACATAGCGCTCTCCCAGGTGGCGAAAACTTGGGTCGTGCATCGTGGTGACCATGTCCGGACAGCGCCTGGTGTCGCCCACCGCCGCCAATGCGGCGCCGAAATGCCTCGCCAGGATTTGCTCGAGCAGAGGTACTGCCGGAGCGCGGCATGCCGAGGGCCCGTCATCGCCCGACCACCGATTTCTCCGGATCGAGCCAGAAAGCCCAACACGCCGCACCGGACAAGAGCAGTACCGCGGCGACGATGAAAGGCGCCTGCCAGGAGCCGTATTGCACGAGAAATCCAAACACGATGGGTGACAGGGCGCCGCCGATGTTCCCGGCCATGTTCATCACGCCGGACACGGTCCCGGAGTATTGGCCGCCGACATTCATGGGTACGGCCCACGAGGGTCCGATGATGCACTCCAGGAAGAACATCGCGCCCGTCAGGCAAACAATTGCGGTAGATGCATTGGTGGCCATCGCCGCCGGCACGATGAGCGCAGCGCAGCCGAGCATGCCCGCGATCGCGACCAGCCGGTGGGCGAGTTTGGCGCGCCCGGTCTTCACCAGCAGCCAGTCGGTTGCCAGCCCGCCGAACGTGTCTCCGACGACACCGGCCCAAAGCGGCAGCGAGGCGAAGATGCCGGCCTTGAGCAATGCGAAATGCCGGTACTCGACCAGGTAGGATGGCAGCCAGCTCAGGAAAATCCACAGGCAGTAAACATAGGTGAAATAGGCGAACATGATGGCCCACATGTTCGGGGAGCGGAACAGGACGCCCCAGGGCAAGGATGACGCAGAGGCAATTTGCGGCGGCTTGATATTGCCGTTTTCATCGACGCCCCGGATGTACGCGAGTTCGCCGTCGGTGACCGAGCGCTGCTCTTCCGGCATGTTGCGGTAGTAGGCAAACCAAAGCACGGACCACAGCAGCCCCAGGGAACCGCAGACGTAGAACACCCAGCGCCAGCCGAACGCCGTGATGATCGCCACCGCAACCGGCGGGGCGATGGCGGCGCCGAGGCGGCTCGCGCTATGGGAAATGCCCTGCACCAGGCCGCGTTCGTGCCGCGGAAACCACAGTTGCATCGACCGCGTCGCGGTCGGGAACGCGCCTGCTTCGCCGATGCCGGTGAGGAACCGGATGGAGGCCAGCGACGAAAGTCCGGTGGCGGTGCCGAGAAATGCCACCGTGAGCGACCAGTAGGCGAACAAGGCTGTCAGCACGCGCCGGGGGCCGAACCGGTCGCCCAGCCAGCCGCCCGGAATCTGGAACAGCGCGTAGCTCCAGACGAAGGCGCTGAAGATGAAGCCCATCGTGATCTTGCTGAAGCCGAATTCGCGGCTGATCACGGGTGCCGCGGCAGAGATGTTCACCCGGTCGAGATAGGAGAAGAAATACATCAGGGCGATCAGGAACAAAACGAACCAACGCTGCCTGCCGGAACGCACGGCTTGACCATTCATGGGGGCGTTTCCTTGCAGTCGATTGGGCCGGCCACGGCACGCGCTGGGGCAGGTGGGGACTAGGAAAAGGCGGCGAGCGTTTCCGAAATCTGTTCTGCCCTGGCCAGCAGCGGAGAACAGTACCGCGGTTGCCCAAGTCGGTACTCAGTACGCGTGATCACTGCGCCAGCGCATTGAGCTAGATCAACGCACGCCGAATGCTGGCCCGCGCTTTGCCCGGACAGGGGCGTGCGGCAGACGCAGGCCGCCCGGTCGTCTGGTATGTCGGGGCATCCTCGTATCCTGCTCTGAGGATGGACCTCGCGGATCGTTCCGCGCCTCGGGGTCAGGCTTGACCTGATGCCGCGGCTTTCGCACTGGATCGCCCACCCAGCGCGTCCGCGACACCAAGGAGGAAAACGTCATGTCCCTGCCGCTCGGCAACCTGCCGGACACCCGCTATCCCGATCCGCATGTCGAGCCGCTCGACCCACGATTCGCCTACCGCCAGGGCAACGCCTCCGTCGAACGCATCGCCACCGGTTTCCGTTGGGCCGAGGGACCGGTCTATTTCCGCGACGGCGGCTACCTGCTGTTCAGCGACATCCCCAACAACAGAATCATGCGCTGGCTGGAGGAGGATGGTCACTTGTCCGTGTTCCGCACCCCGTCCAACTACAGCAACGGCAACACGCGCGACCGCCAAGGCCGGCTGGTCACCTGCGAGCATGACGCCCGCCGCGTCACCCGCACGGAGCATGACGGGCGCATCACCGTGGTGCTCGATCGTTATGAAGGCAAGCAACTGAACGCGCCGAACGACGTGGTGGTGGCGAGCGACGGCTCGGTGTGGTTCACCGATCCGGGCTATGGCATCGACGGCCCCTATGAAGGACACAAGGCAGAGGCGGAACTGCCGCGCAACGTCTATCGCGTGGACCCGGCGCGCGGCACCGCCACAGTGGTCGCGGACGATTTCGTGCGGCCGAATGGGCTGTGTTTCTCGCCTGACGAATCGCTGCTTTACGTAGTGGACAGTGGCATTTCTCACGGCGGCCCGGCGCATATCCGGGTTTTCCAAGTGGACGGCGGCCACCTGCGGAACGGCCGCGTGTTCGCCGATTTCGCCCCCGGCATGACCGACGGCGTACGCTGCGACGTGGACGGCAACGTCTGGTGCAGCATGGGCTGGGGCGATCCGTCCGAGGATGGCGTGCGCTGCTGCGCCCCCAACGGCGATCTGATCGGCAAGATCCACCTCCCGGAGGCCTGCGCCAACCTGTGCTTCGGCGGCCGCAAGCGCGACCGGCTGTTCATGTGCGGCAGCACATCGGTCTATGCGTTGTACGTCAATGACGAGGGCGCGCTGCTGCCATGATGCGGCGTGCAATGTGTTACGTCGGGCGCAGACCGGTCAAAGGTTGATGTCCGGCCTGCTGTGGCAACTGCTGGTGCCAGTCTTGCTCTGCGTGGCGATCGGCCTCGCCGGCGTGCAACTCTGGACGGTACGTCAGGCTCGCGCTCTGCTGCACGAGCGCCTCGCGGCAAGCCTGAGTGCGAACCTCTCGCTGTTGCAGGCTGATCTTGCGAAGCTCGGTGGCCTACCGACCGCACCGTGACGGCGACAATCTGATGATCGGCGACACGGTCCTGAATGGCCGCAACGACATCGTGGACCAGGTCGTGAATGCCGCCGGCGGCGCGGCCACCATCTTTTCCGGCGACACAAGGGTCGCCACCACGATCCGCGGCAGCAACCAGCGACCACGCTGGTGCCCGGCCCGGCGCGCACCGCGGCATTGCATCGTGGCGAAACCTACCGTGGCGCCGCGGCGATCCTCTGCGCCGACTACATCCGCTGAAGGATGCAAGCGGCACGACGAGCACTGAGCAGGGCCACGATCCGTCGCAGCGGTGACCTCGCGACATGCCGCCCGCGTGATCCTGGCGCGGGCTGACGGCTGGGGCCGCATCTGCTAGACGCGCGCCCTCCTGCCCAGAGTGACGAATTGGGTGTGACGAATTGGGTGTCACGAATCGGGTGTGGCGAATCAGGTGTGGCGAAACCGCGGAGGCCTTTGCTTGCAGACTTTCTCATCCCAGCCGCGCCGTGCCGCGGCGTGGCTTGTGCTCGCGCTGGGCGGCCTGCTGCTGCAAGGCTGTGCCGAAATCCGCCGCGCCAGCGTCTCAGCCGCGGTTGTTCGAGTCGGATTTGCAGGGCGCGGCGAAGCGATGCACCGCGCCGAAGCCGCAGCTTGCGCCGGGGAAGGAGACGGCGGTGGAGATGAAGCTGGGCAACGACGGCGGCTGGTGCGCGATCGTCGTCGCGAGCGGCGGCGCGCCGTACGACACCGGACTGCTGACCGAGCTGCCGGCGCATGGTTCGGTGTACATTCATCCGGTAGGGAATGCGACGCGGATCGACTACACCCCGGACGCGAGGTTCTCGGGGAGCGATACGTTCGTGGTGAAGCTGCTGCCGGGGAGTCCGGTGCTGCGGGTCAGCGTGGCGGTAACGCGGTAGGTAGCCATACAGACTGGAACCCCGGCTTCGCGACCAAATGCGCGATTTGAGCAGACGGGGCCGGAGTGGCTGATTCACCGTCTGCGCCCCCACAACATGCCGACGCAGAGCCTGCCCCAGCAAAGGCCGGGGTCGGCGTCGACGACGTTTGGTGCACGTAAGCAAGAAAAGTCGTAAACGCCGGCCTCAGCCTTCGCTGCGGCAGGCTCTGCGTCGGCATGACGTGGTGGGTAGCGACCGCGGATCATTCTTCACGTGGACTGGCATCAGGCCGGAGCATGGTTTCCCGCACAGCGGAACGAGACAGCCGCGACGGCCCTAAGCCAGCGCCTACCGCCGCCGGCTCGCTACCCGCCGCACCGGCTTCTTCGGCGTCTCCGCCGCCTGCTCCTCGCACAGGTTCAGCGAGTGCGGCACCAGGTTCTGGCCCGCGGCGAACGAGGCCAGGTCGTCCGACGCGTGCAGCGCCATCGCCTCCCGGAAGATCACGCCGTTATGCGGGCAGAAATCAGTGCCCAGTCGAGTGCCAGCACTCGACTGCGCATTAGCCAGGTCGGTCACGAAGCGGTCATGCTCGGTCTGCGCGCGCTGCCCAAAGTTCCGCTTGAACCAGGCGTCCATCTCCTGCTCGTTCGCCTGCAAGGCCGGACGGTAGCGCTCGATGAAGGCATTGTATTGTACATCGTCGGAACACCCCGTCGCCAGAACCATCATTTCGCTGCGCAGCGCCTGCACGGCGAAGGCGTCCCGGGCATTCGGCGGCAGGCACTGGTTTTCCGCCGCCGCCTGCTGGCTGATCAGCAGTCCGGCAGCAGCAAGGCTCACGAACAAACGGCGCATCCACGTCTCCCCGGTAGGTCAGTGCCCCAGTGTATCCGGCACAATCGCCGCGTCGGGCAAGCGGCGAACGCATCACATCCACAGGTTGACGCCGAACTTCCACAGGCTGACGCCGCCGCGCCGGTTTGCTACAGCCGGAGCAAGGAAGGGGACTTCGGCAGCGTGGCACGCGGCGAGCGCATCGCGATCGGCAGCATCGGTATCGGTTGCCTGGTGCTGGCGCTGAAGGGCGCTGCCTGGTGGGTCACGGGCAGCGTCGCGCTATATTCCGATGCGTTGGAAAGCACGGTGAACGTGGCGGCCAGCCTGCTCGCCCTCGGCGCGGTGCATTTCGCCGCGATTCCCGCCGACGCCAACCATCCCTATGGCCACGACAAGGCAGAGTTCTTCGCCGCCGTCATCGAGGGCGTGCTGATCGTCATCGCCGCGCTGTCGATCTTCGACCAAGCCTGGCTTACCTGGCACAGTCCGCACCGGCTGGAGATGCCAGGCGAGGGCATCGGCCTGAACGCCGTCGCCACGCTGCTGAATGCCGGCTGGGCGCTGGTGCTGCTGAACACCGGGCGGCGCCTGCGTTCCCCCGCGCTGCAGGCCGATGGCCGGCATCTGGTCGCGGACGTGGTGACCTCGGCCGGCATCGTGCTGGGGGTCGGACTGGCGGTGCTTACCGGCAACCTGCTGCTGGATCCGCTGATCGCGGCGGCGGCCGGCGTCTATGTGCTTTCGTCCGGCATGCGGATGATCTTCAGCTCGGTCGGCGGGCTGATGGACGCCGCGCCGGAGCCGGCGGTGATCAGCCGCATCCGCGAGTTGGTGGCCGAAAACGCCGCCGGTGCACTGGAGGCGCATGACCTGCGCACCCGCCTCGCCGGGCGGCTGAGCTTCGTGGAGTTCCACCTTGTTGTGCCGGGCAGCATGACGGTGGCCGAATTGCACGCGATCTGCGACCGGATCGAGGACGCGCTACGGGCGGAGATGGACCATCTGGTGGTGACAATCCATGTCGAGCCGCCCGAGAAGGCGAAGCAGCATGGCGTGCCGGTGCTCTGAGGAAGGAAGACGAGTGGAGCCGTCAAGCTCCCGGGCGCACGGAAACTGCCGCGCCAGACAAGATCGGTGCGGCTCGCAGGGATTACATGTTCTGACAAAGATGCAGGAAGGGCAGAAAGCTCACGGATCATACCTTAGCGGTCCACCCACTAAAGCATATCATCAAGCCCGTAGTCAGAGAAGAGGCAGGGAAATTAGATCGATGAACATTCTTTGTGAATCTTGAATCGCTTCCTTCTTCTTTGTGAGAAATATAGTGCCCCCAGCAAGCACGATCGACCGACCTACCCCCCGCCTGCCAACGATTTCATTGCGTAAGGTCTGTCATTGCGAGCGCAGCAGCTAAGCAATCTCCCGGAGAGTACGCACGTCACGCGCGGGAGATTGCTTCGCTTCGCGCGCGATGACACCCATGCCGGGACGCTTGCATCATGCCGGGACACTTATGTCATGCCGCATTTTTCCCGTTACACCGGCACGCGCCACAGGTTCTGGGCATAGTCTCGGATCGACCGGTCAGACGCGAACCAGCCGACATTCGCCGTATTCAGCACGCTGGCGCGCCACCACGACGCCGGCTCGCGCCAGCGTGTCGCCACCTGCAACTGTGCCTCGGCATAGGATTCGAAATCCCTGGCCACCATGAACCAGTCGTTGTTGGTCAGTCCGTCGATGATCGGCGCGAAGCGGTGCGGGTCGTCCGGCGAGAACACGCCGCTGCCGATCGCATCCAGCACTTCCTGCAGCATATGGCTGGCGGCGATCGCCTCGCTCGGCGGAGGACCATTGTGGCGGCGTTCCTGCACCTCCTCGGCGCTCAGTCCAAACAGGAACATATTTTCTGCACCGATATGATCGCGCAATTCGACGTTGGCGCCGTCCACAGTGCCGACAGTCAGGGCGCCGTTCAGCGCCAGTTTCATGTTCCCGGTGCCCGACGCCTCCATCCCGGCGGTCGAGATTTGCTCCGACAAATCGGCGGCGGGGATAATCGCCTCCGCCAGGCTGACGTTGTAGTCTGGCAGGAACACCACCTTCAGCCGGCCGCGCAGCGTCGGATCGTTGTTCACCACACGCGCCACGTCGTGGATCAGTTTGATGATCAGCTTGGCGATGCGGTAGCTGGCCGCGGCCTTGCCGGCGTAGATCTTGACGCGCGGCACCCAGTCGCGCGTCGGCTGCGCGCGCATCGCGTTGTACAGCCACACGGTCTGCAGGATGTTCAGCAACTGCCGCTTATATTCGTGGATGCGCTTCACATGCACGTCGAACATCGCGTCGGGGTCGATGGCGATGTTCAGGCGCTCGGCTGCTACCATCGCCAGCACCTGCTTGTTCGATCTCCGCACCGCGCGCAGCCGGTCGTGCAGCGCGGTGTCGTCCGCCAGCGGCGCCAGTTTCGCCAGCGCCAAGGGATCGTCCAGCAGCGCGGGACCGATGGCGTCGATCAGCACCTCGGTCAGACCGGGATTGGCGTCGAACAACCAGCGTCGGAAGCTGATGCCGTTGGTGACGTTGACGATGCGGTCCGGAAACAGCGTGTGCAACGGGCGGAACACGGTCTGGCGCATCAGCTCGGTGTGCAGCGCCGACACGCCGTTCACCCGCCGGGAGCCGAGAAACGCGAGGTGCCCCATGCGCACGCGCCGCCCGGAATGTTCATCAATCAGCGACACCGCATCGAGCGGCGGCGTATCCGGCTTGCGGATGGCGATCAGGCCATCCAGATGCTGCGCGTTGATCTGGTAGATGATCTGCATGTGGCGCGGTAGCAGCCGCTCCATCAGCGGCACCGGCCAGGTTTCCAGCGCCTCCGGCAGCAGGGTGTGGTTGGTGTAGCAGAACGTCTCCTTGGTGATCGCCCAGGCTTCGTCCCATTCGAGTTCGTGCACGTCCACCAGCAGCCGCATCATCTCGGGCACGGCGATGGCGGGATGGGTGTCGTTGAGCTGGATGGCGCAGTACTGCGCCAGCGTGTGGATGTTGCCGTGCTGCCGCAGGTGGCGGAACACCAGGTTCTGCAACGACGCGGAGGAGAAGAAATACTCCTGCCGCAGCCGCAGTTCCTGGCCCGCGGGGGTCTCGTCGCTGGGATACAGGATCTGTGATATGGCATTGGCGCGCGAACCGGCGGCCAGCGCGCCGACATGGTCGCCGCGGTTGAACGCGTCGAGCATCAGCGGGTCGGCCGCGCGCGCCGACCACAGGCGCAGCGTGTTCACGAATTGCCCGCGCCAGCCGATCACCGGCGTGTCGTAGGCGACCGCGACGACGCTTTCCGCCGGGTGCCAGATCGCACCGCTGGTGCCGTCGGTGCCGGTCATTTCAACCGAACCGCCGAAGCCGACCATGTGGCTGAGATCGGGACGAGCGAATTCCCAGGGGTTGCCGAAGGACAACCAGTTCTCCGGGAACTCCTGCTGCCAACCGTCGCGGATCACCTGGCGAAACAGGCCATGGTCGTAGCGGATGCCGTAGCCGTGTGCAGGGATGCCGAGAGCTGCGAGGCTGTCCATGTAGCAGGCGGCCAGCCGGCCCAGGCCGCCATTGCCCAGGGCAGCGTCGGGCTCCAGCTCGCGCAGGCGGTCGAAATCGACGTCGAGCTCGCCCAAGGCGGTGCGCACCGGTTCCACCAGGCTGAGATTGTTGAGGGAGTTGTACAGCAGCCGGCCGATGAGGAATTCCAGCGACAGGTAGTAGACACGCTTGCGGCCCTGGAGGTAGGCGGCGCGGGTGGCGGGCACCCAGCGTTCCACCACGCGGTCGCGCACCGCCAGCGCGGTGGCGATGAACCAGTCGCGTTCGGAGGCAACGATGGGGTCGCGGCCGACCGAGTAGGTCAGCTTGGCGACGATGCTGCGGCGCAAGGTCGCGACGTCCTCGTCCTGGGCGGGGAGCGCGATGCGGGGGGCAACGCTGCTCGCGTTGCGGGCGTTGGGTCGGTTCTGGCTCATACCGCTCTCCTTAGCGCAAATCTTTGCGGTGTGGGCCGGCTATCTGGGCATTTGTGACAGTTTGCCGCCCGGGATGGCGATCGGGCGCACGCAATCCGGGCAGTGGGACGGATATTTCGGGTTTTGGCGGGAATGTGGGCCCTCGATGCAAGCACGCGGGGTGCAATGCCGGCCCACGCGGGGGTTGCCGTGCCGGCCGGGCGCATAGTGCTACCGCAGGACGGATTTGGTTGGTAGCGTGGGCGGCGCAGAAGGGAGAGCGGCCCATGCGGCGTGGCGGCGACCGGCCGGCGATGTGGCGGGACGCGGTCGGGTTGCGCCCGTCCGGCGCCTTGGCGGCCACGATGGAAGACAACCGTGGCGACGCCGGAGCATCGACTGTCGGCGGCGGGACTGCCGCGGCGCCCGACACGCTGGTTTCATTCAGGCCAGCAGGAAGTGGCGCACGTGGTGGGTGCCGTTGCCGGGTCTCCCGTCCAGCCTGCGCGGGCGCTGATGTCCGAGACCGTGCCGCTGACCGGCGCTTCCGCGCTGCCCCTCACGATGGCAGTGCCGGATGGCGCCGGGATGTCATCCGATGCAGGGAGTGCCAGCATCCAGTTACTGACCGACAGAGAAAATGCCGCGGTCATCGCTGACCTCGATGCCGCGAGCGGCATTGCATCGTCCCTGCCAGGACTTCCCGGCGCCGGATCACCCCCGGCCGGGATTGGCGCGGCGGTCGCTGCCGCAGCGCCCGTGACGCCGCTTGATGCCCGGCATCTGACCTGGACTGAGCGAGCATCGGTGGAGGCCGCGGTACTGACGGTCGGTGACACCACGGTCGTGCTGTCGAACGTGACGGAGGTCGTTGGCGCGGCGTCGGACTGACCGGAATCATAGCATGCCGGTCGCGCGGCATATGCACGAAGCGGGATATGCACGACGCCCAACAGTAACCGCGCCGGACGCGGTGCGGACCGCCTTGCCTGTTCGTCATCCCTGCGAAAGCGGGGACCTATACTGGTTGGGTCCCCGCTGTCGCGGGGATGACGAACGAAGCACGACGGTGAGGCGTCGCCTGATTCGCTTATTCCTCGGCGTGCCTAAATACTCAGATCCAGCAAATTATAGTCCCGCACCCCCGCCTTCGCCGCCGCGTCCCACCGATAGGTTTCCCGGTCCATCGCATGCGGCGCGTAGACATATCGTGTCTCCGCCGGATACCGTTGCCGCCGTGCGTCGATGCCATACCCGATCATCCGCGCCCGGTCCCGGATGCGCTGGTCGTCATACACCGCCGCAGCGTTGTGAACGCCGCCGCCTGTCACGCCCAGCACCGACCGTCGCCGGTGAAAGCCGAAATTCAACGTAATCCGCCAGTCCTTGCTGGTGTTGGCGAACGACCCATGCACCGCCTGCCGGTTGGTGATTGCCACATCCCCCGGCTTGCATACGATCGGTACCGCGTCCGGCAACCGCTCCGATCCCGCCGCCGCCACCATGGCCGGGATGTCCGCCTTGCCGCGCTTGTGCGATCCGGCCACCACCCAGACGCCGTTGGCCGGAGTGCAGCCGTAAAGCTGGGCCATGAAGTTGAAACCATGGGAACCCTGGTCCCAGTCCGGTCTGTTCCAATGCGTCAGCCCGTCGTGGTGCCACGCGACGCACGCGCCCCGGCCGGGCTCCTTGATGAACAGCGCCTCGTTGAATGGCACGAAGTCGTCGCCGTTCACCGCCGCAGCGACCGCCAGCAGATGCGGATGGCCGTAGACGCGCAGATGCGCTTCGGAGAACTGCAACGACCCCAGGATCAGGTACACCAGTTCCTTCGGTGCATCCGCCGCCGCCTGTGGTTCGAACATCTTCACCGGATGCCGACCGCCCGCCAGGCTGGTGCCGCCAAACGGATCGCCGAGCGGCTTGGACCAGAAGAGGGTCGGCGCCGTCAGGTCGGCGCCGAGCGCCGGACGGCCCTGGGCATCCACCGCCGCACCTTTCTCCATCGGCAGCCGGGCCAACACGTTGGTCTTGATGTCGGCCTCGATATCCGCCAGTTCCGCGGCATCCAGCACGCCTTCGAAGACGTAGAAGCCGCAGCGCCAATACGCGTCCAGGATGTCGGGATGCGCTTTTCCCGCCGCGGTGAAGCGGATAGGCCCGCGGTTACCCAGCGCGGCGGCACGGTGCGCCCCGGCTTCCAGATACGCCTGCATTGCGGCTTCCTCGGGACCGTAGTCAACCGAGACCGGCGCGTTCATGGCATCTCCTCTGTAACGTCTTCGGCGGTGGCTTCCGTCCGCGGCGGACCAGGCCGCACGTCCGGAGAGCTATACCGCACGCCCGAGGGATCAAGAACAGACCCGTCCGCCTGAATATATTGCGGACCGATCGGGACCTTGCCGTGCCCACCCGGGATGTCCAGCACATAGGTCGGCTGCGCCAGGCCAGTGAGCCGGCCGCGTAATGCCGTGAGCAATCGCTGGCCCTCCTCGATCGGCACGTGGAAGCGGGCGGTGCCCGGAGCGGGGTCGAGCTGATGCAGGTAGTAGGGCTTCACCCGCACGGCGAGCATGGCGCGGAACAGGGCTTCCAGTGCTTCGGCACTGTCGTTGACGCCGCGCAGCAACACCGACTGCCCGAGCAAGGGAACGCCGCGGGCCAGGATGCGATGGAGTGCGGCACGTGCGTCCGGCGTGAACTCCCTCGCGTGGTTGGCGTGCACCGCCAGCCACAGCGGCTTCTCCGTGCGCAGCGCATCGGCCAGGGCATCGGTGACCAGCGCCGGATCGCCGACCGGCACGCGCGTGTGGACGCGCAGCAGTTCGATGTGAGGGATCGCGGACAGGGCGCCGACGATCGCTCCCAGCCGGCGCGGCGACAGCATCAGGGGATCGCCGCCGGTCAGGATCACCTCGCGGATGGCCGGACGGGCGGCGAACCAGGTATAGGCAGCCTGCAGCTCGGTCTCGGTCAGCAGGCCGCCGCCGGGGCCGACATGCTCGCGGCGGAAACAGAAGCGGCAATAGACCGGGCACACCAGCAGCGGCTTCAGCAGGGCACGATCAGGGTAGCGGTGGACCACGCCCTTGATGGGGGACAGCGCATCATCGGCGATCGGATCGGGCAATTCATGCGCGGCGGTGATCAGTTCGACCGGATCGGGCACGAATTGGCGACCGATCGGATCATCGGCGTGCTGGATCAGCGCGCGCATGGCGGGGGAGACCGCTATGGCATAGCGTTGCTCGACCGCCGCGACGGCATCGCGGGCGGCCGGATCGATCAGTCCGGCGGAGAGCAGGGCGTCGGCGGAGCGCAGCGTTGGTTCGGCTTGGGCAGAAGACATCCGGAATGCGTTAGCCCCATCCCCGGCCTGAGGGTAGGGCGACCGTGTCAACCCGTGCACGGGAGGACGGCGAGCAACGGACAATTCATATCCTCCCGCGCCTTGTCCGTCGCCTTGACACGAAATCCTATTACCGGGGGGTATGCGGAGGTGCGGCGACCGCGCCACGCACTGCGGCAGGTCAAGTTTGCGTTCGCCGACCCGGGCAGGATCCACCATACCATGTCCGCAGCCAATAGTGCTGTGGGGCCCGACCTCGACGAGCAAGCGGTCGTCGATGTCATCTCGCCGTCGAACGTCGATCCGTCGGTTTGGCAGGACGTTTACCAGCCGATCATCGCCGGCCGACAACTCTACATAAAGTTCACGCTGGACACGCCTGGTGACCTGCTTCTGATAAGCTTCAAGGAGGACGAATTATGAGCAACCCACGTGGAACCCCGATGTTATTCAAAGTGCTGAGAGCGGCAGGCCGCTCCGGCGCGGGGTGGCGCTCGGCCATGTGCGCGATCTCGGCCTGTCCTCCACCGATCCGCGTATGCGCATCTACCAGACCACCGAGCGCCAGAACTTCCACACCGATTCCTGCGACATCGTCGCGTTGCTGTGCCTCCAGACGGCGAAGCGAGGCGGGCTGTCGTCACTGACCAGCTCGATGACGGTCTATAACGTGATGGCCGCACGCCGCCCGGACCTGCTGCGCCGGCTGCTGATCCCCTTCGCCACCGATCGCCGCGGCGAGGTGCCCGACGGCAAGCTGCCCTGGTTCGGTATTCAACCACTTCCAGGGCCATCTCTCCGCCCTCTACGCACCGCATTACGTGCGTTCGTCGCAGCGCTTCCCGGACGCACGGCGGTTGACGGCGGAAGGTCTCGAAGCGCTGGAGATGTTCGACCACCTGGCTGAGGACCCCGAACTGCGCATGGACGTGGAATTCCGCCCCGGCGACATGCAGTTCGTGCACAACCACACCACACTGCACGACCGCACCGCCTTCGAGGACTGGCCGGAGCCGGAACGCAAACGTCACCTCCTCCGCCTATGGCTGGCCGCACCCGGCGTGCGGCCGCTGCCACCGATCTATGCCGAGCGCTACGGCAGCGTGACGGTCGGCGACCGCGGCGGCATCATTTGTCCCGGCACAAAGCTGCACGCCCCGCTGGAGCCGGTATAGGCGATCCTTTTCCCGTCATGGCAGGGTCAAGCCCGGCCATGACGGGACATCGTGGGATGCGTCGTCCAAGTGCAGCGAAGCAGGCTCCCGCACGTGACGTGCGTACACTTCGGGAGATTGCTTCGCTTCGCTCGCAATGACAGACTCCCAACACGAGGGAGGAACAACCATGCCGGCCAAGCCGTTCGTCATCGCGCTCGAAGAGCATTTCCAGGATCCGGACGTGGGCGCCGCCTACGGTCCGCTCGATGCCAACCGCGCGCCACCGCTGGTGCAGCGGCTGGAGGACCTTGGCGAGCGTCGCATCCAGGAAATGGACGAGACCGGCATCGACTTGCAGGTGATCTCCCACTCCGCGCCGGCGATGCAGAAGATGACGGATACGGAGACCGCGGTGCGCCTGGCGCGGCAGGCCAACGACCGGCTGGCGGCGGCGGTGCGCGCGCATCCGATCCGCTTTGCCGGCTTCGCCGCGCTGCCGACACCCAACCCGAAGGCCGCCGCCGACGAGTTGGAACGCGCCGTGACGCAGCTTGGCTTCAAGGGCGCGATGATCCATGGCCTGACCAACGGCCGTTTCCATGATGAAAGGGAGTTCTGGCCGATCTTCGAGCGTGCCCAGGCGCTGGAAGTGCCGATCTACTTCCATCCGTCAGTGCCGGCGCAACCGGTAATCGATACGTACTATGCGACCTATCTGAAGGAGGTGCCCGGCATCCTGCGCGCCGCCTGGGGTTTCACGGTGGAAACCGCGACGCAGGGCGTGCGCATGGTGTTGTCCGGCGTGTTCGACGCCTATCCGCGGCTGCAGGTGATCCTGGGCCATCTCGGCGAGGGCCTGCCGTTCTACGCGTGGCGCATCAACATGGCACTGGAGCGCGACTGGAAACCCAGCCGCAGCTTCCGCGACGTGTTTTGCGCGCATTTCAATGTCACCACCAGCGGCTTCTGGTCGGATGCGGCGCTGCTGTGCTGCATCCAGGAACTCGGCCTGGATCGGATCATGTTCTCGGTCGATTACCCGTTTGCGCCGAACAAACCGGCCACGGAATGGCTGCACAGCGTGCCGCTCTGCGCCGAGGACCGCGTCAAGCTGGCCGGCGGCAATGCGAAGCGGCTGCTGAAACTGTAACTGCCCGCCGTTCGCGGAGGCGACACGGTGTGCCGCCCCAAAGCCGGCCGCGCCGGCAACACAGGGGCGGCCCCTCGCGGGCGCGACCGCGATTTTCACGTTTCGCTGGTGCGGGGACCGCGTTGCCGCACCAGACGGATAATGATAACCCTCTCCTAACAACAGGGATACGCCCGTGCGCGTCGAAGCATCGTGCATGCCGCTTTCTAACGTCGTTACCTTTTCCCGGGACGCCGGAGTGACAGAAGTCCAGCAACTTCCGGCCGGACCGGCTGGCGACAACGCCTTGTGCAACGAAATTTCCTACTCCCCGGGATTTACCATCGAAACCACCGAGCGCAGCACAGCCACCCTGGACCACCGAGCAGAAATCCGAATCGGCCACCCGGGCGACGCGCGGACTGCCCTGTTTTCCCCGGTCGCCATCGGCGGCTTTGCTTCCGCCGACGGTCTCGAGGCGACACCAGGCCGTCCTCCGGCGGCGCCTGCGCCAAAGCCTCCGGAACGACCGTCCTCCAGGGCCCTAACTCCCTTGACCCACCCCAAGCCGGTTGTCATATCCGCGGGATGGCCGCGCCCGCGGCGCTCCCACATCCCGGTCGATGCGCCCCCCGGCGGATTTGAAAGTGACATGCCATGACCACGCCGCTGATGCCTAAGGCCACCGCCGTGTGGCTGATCGAGAAGACCGCTCTCACCTTCACCCAAATCGCCGATTTTTGCGGCATGCACCCGCTGGAGGTGCAGGCGATCGCCGACGGCGAGGTGGCGCAGGGCATCGTCGGCTACGATCCGATCGCCAACGGCCAGGTCACCGCCGAGGAGATCCGCCGTTGTGAAGCCGACCCCAATGGCCGCCTGAAGCTGGCCCCCACGGCACTGCCGATACCGAAGCGGCTGCGCGGTTCCCGCTACACGCCCGTGGCCAAGCGCAACGACCGGCCGGACGCCATCGCCTTCCTGCTTCGGAGCTACCCGCAACTGACGGAGGCGCAGGTCGCCAAGCTGCTCGGCACCACCAAGGAGACGATCCAGAAGGTCCGCGACCGTTCGCACTGGAACAGTGCGAACATCAAGCCGCGTGATCCGGTGATCCTGGGGTTGTGCAGCCAGACCGACCTGAACGCCGCCATCGCCCAGGCGAACGAGCGCCTGGAGCGCGAGGGGCGCGCCGTCCCGCCACCTCCTCCGCCCGAGACGGAGGAGGCCGCGTAGTCCGGCAATGGATAGGGGTCAGTGCGTCTGTGCTGACAAGCGCAGCCGTTCAATCTCTTCCTTGACGTGCAGTTTCTCGATCTTCAATCGCATGAGAGTATCGCTGTCGGGTCGCGGTCGCTGGTCCTCGTCGAAGATGCGCGCCTCGAGCGCCGCATGGCGCTCCTTCAGGGCATCCAGACGGGCAAGCTGGCTCATGGTCGGGGGTCCTCCGATTCGTCCCGGTGAAACGCCCGCGGTCGCCGCAGCGACGGCGGCAGGTCACTATAACGCGATTGGCACCGGCTTCGCCAGATGCAACTTTGCGGGTGCCCCTGGGTTTGGCGATACCCTTCGTGCTAGGCTGACGCGATGTTGACCGATCGGGACTCGCTGCTCCGCAAGTTGCACGAGCTGCGCAGTGAGCATCGCGACCTGGACACCGTGATCGCGCGTCTTGCCGAGACGGGCGCGGGCGATCAGTTGCATCTGCAGCGGCTGAAGAAGCGGAAGCTGATGCTGAAGGACGAAATCGCCTGGCTGGAAAGCCGGCTGATCCCGGACAGCATCGCCTGACATGGCCGTGGCGGAGGCACCCCGCGTCGGCATCATCATGGGCAGCCAGTCCGACTGGCCCACCTTGCGCCACGGCGCCGAGACGCTGGATCGCCTGGGCGTGGCGTACGAGAAGCGGATCGTGTCGGCCCACCGCACACCGGACCGGTTGCGCGAGTACGCCGGGACGGCACGCGATCGTGGGCTGGCAGTGATCATCGCTGGGGCGGGCGGCGCGGCCCATCTGCCGGGGATGTGCGCCGCGTGGACCTCGCTGCCGGTGCTGGGTGTGCCGATCGAGAGCCAAGCGCTCAGCGGCATGGATAGCCTGCTGTCGATCGTGCAGATGCCGGCCGGCGTGCCGGTGGGAACATTGGCGATCGGGCGCGCGGGCGCGGTCAATGCCGGATTGCTGGCCGCAGCGGTGCTGGCGCTGGCCGATCCCGCGCTGGCGGCGCGCCTGGACGCGCTGCGGGCGGAACAGACCGCGGGCGTGGCGATCGAGCCGGAGGACGCGGCTTGATGGTCCCGACCGGGTCGGACGACAGGTGTCGAACTGGCCCTGTCGAGCGCGGAAGAAGAGCGACACGAGCGGGTCGAGCGCGGCAAAAGGGGGGAGAAAGGACACCCCCTCCCCTTGAGGGAAGGGGCTGGGGGGAGGGGTGCGCAAAGCCGCAATCCTCAGCGCTACGCCCGCCTCCCCGCGGCCCCCTCCCACAAGGGGAGAAGGCGTCCTTTAATTTCCCCGCATGACCTTCCCGCTTCCCCCCAATGCGACGATCGGCCTGGTCGGCGGCGGCCAGCTCGGGCGCATGTCCGCCATGGCGGCGGCGCGGCTCGGTTATCGCTGCCACATCCTGACCCGCGAGGTGGACAGCCCCGCCGCCCAGGTGGCCCACGCCGTCACCATCAGCGACTACGCTGACCCGGTCTCGCTGCACGCCTTCGCCGCCGCGGTGGACGTGATCAGCTTCGAATTCGAGAACGTCAGCGCCGAGGGCCTGGCCTTGCTCGACTCCCTGAAGCCGGTGCGGCCGGCACCCGCGGTACTGGGCATCAGCCAGGATCGGGTGGCGGAGAAGACGTTCCTCAACAACGCCGGTGTCGCCACCGCACCCTGGCTGCCGGTGGGCAGTCTGGCCGAGCTGCACGCGGCGGCGGCCCAGCTGGGCCTGCCCTCCGTGCTGAAGACCACGCGGCTCGGGTACGACGGCAAGGGCCAGCGCACACTGCGCTCCGAAGCCGACCTGTCTGACGCCTGGGCCACGCTGGACCCCAAGCCGCTGATCCTCGAAGGCTTCGTCGACTTCGCCTGCGAGATCAGCGTGGTGATCGCCCGCGGCGCCGACGGCGCCATGTCCGCCTTCGACACGGTGGAGAACCGCCACCGCGCCCACATCCTCGACGTAACGCTCGCCCCCGCGCGGATCGCCGAGGGCGTCGCCGAGGCCGCTCAGTCGATCACCCGCCGGGTGGCGGCGGCGCTGGACCTTGTGGGCCTGCTGGCCGTGGAGATGTTCGTCGATCCGCGCGGCCAGGTGCTGGTGAACGAGATCGCGCCCCGCCCGCACAACTCCGGCCACTGGACGCTCGATGCCTGCCTTGCGAGCCAGTTCGAGCTGCATATCCGGGCCATTGCCGGCCTGCCACTGCCACCGGCGGTGCGCCATTCCGACGCGGTGATGAAGAACCTGGTCGGGCCGGAGGGCGTGGCGCTGTGGCCGGCGATTCTGGCGACACCCGGCCTGATCCCGCATCTCTACGGCAAGACGGACGCCCGTCCCGGCCGCAAGATGGGCCATGTGACACGCCTGTTCCCCAAGGGTGCACTACCGGGGGAGTTCGGGGTGGAGGCGGCGCTGCACCTGGCCTCGCCTGCGTAGCGAACCGAGACGTGTTGCACCCGCCCTCGGGCTAGCGCCTCGGATGCAGCAAGTTGGCCGTGGAGCCGGAAGGTCGTGCCAGGGCAGGCGTGGCCTCGCCCAACGTGTGGCGGGTGAGGGTGAGCGACACCACGGCGCCGGACAGTGCGAGGATGCCGGCCAACAGGAAAGCCGAATCGAAGCTGCCGGTCGCCTGCACGATGTAGCCGGTGACGATCGGTGCAAGCAGGCCGAACACGTTGCCCCCCAGCACGAGAAACGCGAACGCGCGACCCGCATCGGCGGGCGAGCGCAGCAGATCGCTGGTGAGCGCCGCGTTCAGGGCGGTCGCGGTGTTGCTGAAGCTGATCGGCAGGATTGTCAGCAGCACCACAACCACGAGCGACGGCGTGTAGGGAATTGCCATTCCCCCCGCCGTCAGGATGAGGCAGATCGCCACTGCGCGCCGCCGGTTGCCGCTCTGCAAGGTGTTCCGCGTCAACATTGCGTCGCCGATCTTGTTCACCACCACGATCACCAGCGCCCCGACCAGAAACGGCACCGAGGTGAACACGCCAGAGTTCAAGGTCGACACGTGGCGCACGGTCTGCAGGTAGTTGGGCAGCCAGCTCAGGTAGAGATACAGCGAATAGACCGCGCAGCCCTGCGAGATTGCCAGCCCCCACATGCTTGGAGAACGGATCAGGCCGCGATAGCCGATGCCACCGGCGTCGCGCGACGTCTCGGCGGCGTAACGTGGAGACGGCTCGGCAACATGTCGTTCAGCGAGGATCTTCTCTCGCTCCCGCTCAGGGAGCCACCGCGTGCGCTCGGGGGTGGAGACGAGCGCCGTCCAGACCACCACCCAGAGTAATCCCGCGGCGCCGGTGACATAGAACGAGCCGCGCCAGGTGATGACGGTGATCAGCCAGGCAACAACCGGCGCGCCCAGGGCGGGCCCGAGCAAGGTGCCCGACTGCATAACGCCGATGGCCGTGCCATGCTCGGTATGCGGCCCCCATTCGCGCGCGCTGCGGTAGGTGACGGGCGACACCGGCGCCTCGCCGATGCCAAGCCCGAGACGGGCCACCAGCATGGTCCAGAAACTGCCGGCCATGCCGGTGCAGATCTGGGCGACGGACCATACCGTGGCGCAGATCGTTGCCACCCGATGGGCGCCAAGGCCATCGATCATGCGGCCGCCGGGCAGCATCATCAGCACGTACGCCCAAAGGAACGAGGAAAACAGATAGCCGAGAGCGACCGAAGTCAGATGGAATTCGGTCGCGATCGAATGTCCGGCCAGCGACATGTTGACGCGGTCAGTGTAACTGATGCCGTTCATCAGGAAGAGCAGGAAGTAGACCCAGTAGCGGCGGCGTGTCATTGTCGAACGTTTCCTTCCGGTAAGCTTGGCTTTGCCAGGCAGGCTTATTGGCGACCGGTGCTGGTCGCGGTAGTTCGCAGTCTATCGCTACTTTGCCGCCCCGGTGAATGGCTACTCTGCCGCCTTGGTGAATGGCTACTCCGCCGCCGCCTCCTGCGCGTCCCGCGATCCCCACCGCGCGGTCAAGCGCTCGAACGCCAGGTACACCGCAGGCGTGGTGTACAACGTCAGGAACTGGCTCAGCAGCAGTCCGCCGATGATGGTCACCCCGAGCGGCCAGCGCAGTTCGGAGCCGGCACCACGCGCGAGCACCAGCGGCAGCGCTCCCAGCAGTGCCGCCATCGTCGTCATCATGATCGGGCGGAAGCGCAGCAGGCAGGCGTGACGGATCGCGGCCTCGGGCGTTTCCCCCGCGCGGCCTGCCTCTAAAGCGAAGTCCACCATCATGATGGCGTTCTTCTTCACAATGCCCATCAGCAGCACGATGCCGACTAGTGCCACCAGCGACAGATCGGCGCCGCACAGCATCAGCGCCAGCAGTGCCCCGATCCCCGCGGATGGCAGCGTGGACAGGATAGTTACCGGATGGATCCAGCTCTCGTACAGCACGCCCAGCACGATGTAGATCACCACGACAGCCGCCCCGATCAGCCACGGCTCCGCCGCCAGCGAGCGCTGGAACTCCGCCGCATCGCCGGCATAGTTGCCGATGATGGTATCGGGCATGCGGATAGCCTGCGTCGCCCGTTTCACCGCCACCACCGCGTCGCCCAGCGAATACCCCGGCGCCAGGTTGAAGCTCAGGGTCGCCGACGGGAATTGCTCCTGGTGGGTGACCACCAGCGGTGTGGTGGTGCGGGTGATGGTGGCGATCGCCGACAGCGGCACTTGCGTGTCGTTCGTCCCGGGCACCCGCAGCAGGCGCAGCGCGAAGGGATCGGCCTGCCAGGACGGATCGGCTTCCAGCACTACGCGATACTGGTTGGCCTGGCCGAAAATGGTGGAGATCTGCCGCTGGCCGAAGCCGTCGTAAAGCGTGTCCTCCACTGCCTGCATCGACACCCCGAGCCGCATCGCCGCGTCGCGGTCCACCGTGATGAAGGTGCGGAAGCCTTCATTCGCCTGGTCGGACGCAACGTCGGCCAGCGCCGGTTCCCGCGCCAACGCATCGCGCAGCCGCGGCGCCCAGCGCGCCAGCTCGGCGGCGTCGGTATCCATCAGCGTGTACTGGTAGGCGGTGCGGCTCAGGCGCGCGCCGATGGTGACGTCCTGCACTGGTTGGAAGAACGCGGTGAACCCGGGGATGCCGGCGATCGCCGCCCGCAGCCGCGCGATCACCGCCGGCGCCGCGTCCCTCTCCCCCACCGGCTTCAGCGCAATGGTCAGGCGTCCACTGTTCGGGGTCGCATTGATCGTGCCGGCGCCGACGAAGGACACCACGCCAGTCACCGCCTTGTCCCGCGCGATGCGCGCCGCTGCGTCTGTTTGCAACGCGAGCAAACGCGGGATCGAGGCGCTTTGCGCGGCCTCGGTGGAGGCGATGATCACCCCGGTGTCCTGCTGCGGCAGGAACCCCTTGGGCACGACGATGTAGAGCCAGACCGTGCCCACCAGTGTCGCCGCACCGACCAGCAGCACGAGAGGCTGGCGGCGCAGCGTCCAGTCCAGGCTGCTGCGATAGGCGGCCAGCAATCCGTCGAACGCCGCCTCGCTGATGCGGGCGACGCGGCCGTGATGTTCGCCCGCGGCCGGACGCAGCAGCCGTCCGCACATCATCGGCGTCAGCGTCAGCGACACCACCGCCGAGACCACCACGGCCACCGACAAGGTAACCGAGAACTCCTGGAACAATCGCCCCACCACACCGGTCATGAACAGCAGCGGGATGAAGACCGCAATCAGTGAGACGGTCAGCGACACGATGGTGAAGCCGATCTGGCCAGCGCCGCGATACGCTGCTTCCAGCGGGCGCATGCCTTGTTCCAGGTAGCGCACCACGTTCTCGATCATCACGATGGCGTCGTCCACCACGAAGCCGGTGGCGATGGTCAGTGCCATCAGCGACAGGTTGTCGAGGCCGTAGCCGAGCAGGTGCATCACCCCGAAAGTGCCAACCAGCGACAGCGGCAGGGCGACGGCAGGAATGAACGTGGCGCGCGGCGAGCGCAAGAACAGAAAGATCACCGCCACCACGAGGGCGACCGACGTCAGCAGGGTAAGTTGCACGTCACGCACCGACGCGCGGATCGTTTCGGTGCGGTCGGTGACGATGCGCAGGCGAATGCCCGACGGGATCGCCGCCCGCAGCCGCGGCAGCGCCGCTTTGAGGAGTTGCACGGTCTGTACGATATTGGCGCCGGGCTGGCGCTGGATGTCGAGCACCACCGCGGGCACCCCGTTCCAGCGCGCCGCGACGCGGTCGTTCTCTACTCCGGCGATCGCACTGCCCACGGCCGAAAGCTTCACCGGAGCACCGTTGCGCCAGGCGATCACCAGGTTCTTGTAGGCGTCCGCGTCCACGAGCTGGTCGTTGGCGCCGAGCGCGAACGCGAGCCGCGGGCCGTCGAAGCCGCCCTTGGCGCCATTGGTGTTGGCGGCGGCGATGGCAGTACGCACGTCCTCCATCGACAAGCCGTAAGCGGCCAGCCGCGCGGGATCGACCCGCACCCGCACCGCCGGGCGCATGCCACCCTGCACCGTCACCCGGCCGACGCCGTCGATCTCGGACAGCTTCGGCTGCAGCAGCGTGTCGGCGGCGTCGCTGACGGTGGCGATCCGCAGCAGGTTGGACGTGAGCGCAATGGTGAGGATCGGCGCGTCGGCCGGGTTCACCTTGGCATAGACCGGTGGGTAGGGGAGGTTCAGCGGCAGCACCCCCGCCGCGGCGTTGATCGCCGCCTGCACGTCCTGCGCCGCCGAATCCATGCTGCGGCCGAGATCGAACTGCAGCGTGATCTGGCTGGTGTCCTCGGAGCTGGTGGAGGTCATGGTGGTGAGGCCGGAGATCTGGCCGAACTGGCGTTCCAGCGGGGCGGTGAGCAGGGTCTCCACCGTTTCGGGGCCGGCGCCGGGGAGCTGCGTGATGACCAGGATGGTGGGGAAGTCGACCTCGGGCAGCGCCGAGACCGGCAGGGCGCTGTAGCCGAGCGCCCCCGACAGCAGGATGGCGAGCGCCAGCAGCCAGGACGCGATGGGGCGGGCGATGAATGGGGCGGAGATGGAGCGCAGGGTGGGGCTCTTTGGGCGCGTTGGGTGGCGTCGTGTGGCGGCGGCACGGAGGCAGGGGCGTGGCGGTGCACCGATCGCAGGGGCGTTCGATGCTGGCGCGGCGGTTCTACCACGGCTGCAGCGCCGACGACCACGATGCGATGGCAGGCCGTCGCGCGGGGTGCGGCCGGGAACGAGGTCGGAGCATTCGGACCTCGATTGATTTGCTTCCGTATTCGCTTGCCAAGTACGTGTTGCGAGATCATGCTCGGCCCGTCCCGACGTCGCCGTGAGCGGTCGGGATCAATACGCCGCTGCTCTGGACAACAGAGACGTTAGGCACTCAAACAGGGAGTTTCCAATGACACAACTGACACGCCGCACGATCCTTGCCGCCGCACCGGGCGCGCTGGCCCTTGCCGCGGTGTCTGCCCGCGCCGCCAATAACTATGGGCCGGGTGTTACCGACACCGAGATCAAGATCGGCAATACCAGCCCCTATAGCGGGCCGCTTGCGAATGCCAGTCCAATCCCGTTATCGATCGCCGCATACTTCAAGAAGATCAACGCCGAGGGCGGCGTGAACGGACGCAAGATCACCTGGATTTCCTACGATGACGGCTACTCGCCGCCGAAGACGGTCGAGATGACACGCAAGCTGGTGGAGGAAGACAACGTCCTTCTGCTGTCCGGCTCGGTGGGGACCCCGACCAACAGCGCGGTCTGGCACTATCTGAACGAAAAGCAGGTGCCGCAACTGTTCCCCGCCACAGGGGCCACCAAGTGGAACGACCCCAAGGGCCACCCTTGGACCATGGCCTTTTTCATCAGCTACCAGGCTGAGGGGCGCATCTACGCAGCGTACATCCTGAAGAACAAGCCCGATGCCAAGATCGGCGTGCTCTATCAGAACGACGACTTCGGCAAGGACTACTTGAAGGGGGTGCTCGACGGGCTAGGCGGCAAGGCCGCGTCGATGATCAAGCTCAAGGCTTCCTACGAGACGACCGACGCGACCGTCGACTTGCAGATCATCGAGTTGCAAGCGGCGGGCTGCGATGTCCTCGTCACGGTTGCGATCCCCAAGTTCGGCGCCCAGGCGATCAGGAAGGTGGCGGACATCGGATGGAAGCCGCTGCACATCCTGAACGGCATCGCCTCGTCCGTCGGAGCGACCCTGAAGCCGGCGGGCCTCGAAAACGCGACGGGGATCATCAGCGACAATTCCTTCAAAGACCCCACCGATCCCCAATGGCTCAATGACGCAGGCTACAAGGGGTGGCTCTCGTTCATGGACAAGTATTACCCGAATGGCGACAAGACCGATAACCAGACCGTCTACGGTTACTCGATAGCCCAGACGACCGTGCAGATGCTGAAGCAGTGTGGCAACGACCTGACGCGCGAGAACGTGATGAAGCAGGCAGCCAACCTGAACCTTGCGTTGCCGATGCTCGTGCCGGGCATCGTGGTCAACACCAGCGCCACCAACTTCGCGCCGGTCCACCAAGCCCAGATGCGGCGCTTCAACGGCCAACGCTACGTTCCATTCGGCCCAGTCCTGAGCGGCGCGACCGTCTGACCCGGGCCGGCGGTCGCTACATCGCGACCGCCGGCGCCAGTTCGATGCTGTGGGCTCACGACCGCTTGGTTGCGGAGATGCAAGCTGGCTTCAGCCCGACAATGTCCGGTTGAGGCCCGCTCGTTCACCTCGGCGAGGAGCCGCCGCGGAACAGGGCGCCGGATGCCAAAGCTATAGACCAGTCCAGGGGTGCCATCAGGGCCGTCCGGCGGGCCTTGCATCCCTCGGCCAACAGGCGAAACTCCCGCCCCACTGGATGACCTGGGGAATTGGCACATGAGCGTGCAGGAAGGTGATACGGCTCCGGACTTTTCATTGCCAGCGAGCGGCGGCCGTTCGGTGAGCCTGGCCGGCATGAGGGGGCGGCCGTTCGTGCTGTATTTCTATCCGAAGGCCGATACGCCCGGCTGCACGAAGGAAGCCTGTGCGTTCCAGGAAGCGCTGCCGCAACTGGGCAAGATCGGCATCGACGTGGTCGGCGTATCACCCGACAAGATTAAGCCGATCGAGAAGTTCGCGGACAAATACAAACTGACCTTCCCGCTGGCCTCGGACGAGACGCATGCGGTGGCGGAGCAGTACGGCACCTGGGTCGAGAAATCGATGTATGGCCGCAAGTACATGGGAATGGAGCGCAGCACTTTCCTGATCGACAGGACCGGCAAGGTAGCCAAGGCGTGGCGCAAGGTCAGCGTCACTGGTCACGCCGCGGAGGTGATGCAGGCCGCTTCGGCGCTGGGGTAGCCGCGGCCGGGCGGAGCGGACATCGCTGGGTGAAGATCGTGACGCCGTCATTGCGAGCGTAGCGAAGCAATCGCCCGCGAGTGACGTGCGTACTCTCCGGGAGATCGCTTCGCTACGCTCGCAATGACAGGTTCGCGTCGGGCACCGACCGTCAGAGCTGGAACGCCAGGTGCGGCCCGCCGGAACCTGGCCCCCAGGCGTCCCGCGCCATTGACCCAGATCAAGGTGCACCCCGCCCGTGCGGGTGATCCTTCAACCATGAACATCCCCGACCTGATCGCCAAATACGACGTGCGCGTGCCGCGCTACACCTCGTATCCGACGGCGCCGCATTTCTCCCCCCTCATCACCGGGGCGCACTATGCCGGCTGGCTCGCCACGCTGCCGGATGACACCACCCTCTCGCTCTATCTCCACGTGCCCTTCTGCGCGCAGCTCTGTCTTTTCTGCGCCTGCCACACCACCGTGGTGCACCACCAGGAGCCGCTGATCAGCTACGGCGCCACATTGCGAACCGAGATCGCGCAGGTCGCCGCCACCATCGGACGGCGCCTGCCGGTGCGGCACATCCATTGGGGCGGCGGCACGCCAACCGCGCTGCCCCCCACCGTGATGCAAGCTGTCATGGCCAGCCTGCGCACGCAGTTCGACGTGCTGCCGGATGCCGAGATCGCCGTCGAGGTCGATCCGCGCACGCTGTCAGACGAACTCGGTGCAGGCGCTGGGACAGATGGGCGTGACGCGTGCCAGCCTCGGCGTGCAGGATTTCGACCCGCGCGTGCAGCAGGCGATCCATCGGTTGCAGGACTACGCCCTCACCGCCGCCTGCCGCGAGCGCCTGCGCACAGTGGGCGTGCGCTCGATCAATCTCGACCTGATCTATGGCCTGCCGTACCAGACGGTGGCGGGCGTGGCCGACACGGTGCGGCAGGCGCTGCGCATCGCACCGGACCGCGTCGCCGTGTTCGGCTATGCGCATGTGCCGTGGATGAAGAAGCACCAGGCGCTGCTGCAGGAGGTAGCGCTGCCCGGCGCCGCCGAGCGCTTCGCGCAACGCGAGATGGTGGAGCAAGTGCTGACTGCCGCCGGCTACGCGGCGATCGGCTTGGACCATTTCGCCCGGCCGGATGACTCGCTGGCCGCCGCCGCCGCCAGCGCCCGGCTGAAGCGCAACTTCCAAGGCTATACAACCGACGATGCACCGGTCCTGCTGGGGCTGGGGGCGTCATCGATTGGCTCGTTGCCGCAGGGCTATGTGCAGAACCAGCCGTCGGTGCCGGCGTGGCGCGACGCGGTGCGCTCCGGCCAGCTTCCGGTGGCGCGCGGCATCGCACTGACCGTGGCGGACCGGCTGCGCCGCGCGGTGATCGAGACGCTGATGTGCCGGAACGCCGTCGATCTGCGCGCCGTTGCCACACAGCATAACGCCGATCCCGCCAGCCTGATGGATGCCGCTCCCGCATTGCAGGCGCTGGCACGCGATGGGCTGGTGCAATGGGACGGCATGCAGGTGACGCTGACCCCGGCCGGCCGGCCGTTCGTGCGCGCGGTTGCCGCCGCTTTCGACACCTATCTCGCGGCTGGCACGGGCCGCCATTCCGCCGCGGTCTGACGCCGACGCGGCGCTTGGCCATGCCGGCCGCGGCACGAACCTGCATTCGCGGGGACGAGCGTCAGTAACTCGCATGGCGTCCCGAACTTACACGATGGCGGCGTGCGTGGCGTAGGGCGAAAAAGCGAAGCGCCATCCACCAACTCGTCATCGGCGGAATGCGCTGCGCTTTTCCGTCCTACGCATCGCCCGCTTCGGCGCCCCGACTTTCCGCCCGCTTTACGGTCCTCAACCTCACCGGTAGGCTCGCTCCGACACGCGATTGGTAAACGTCCAGACGGAGCACAACAACCATGCTTGCAAACCGCGATTCTTTTCGCACCGACAAAGCATTCGATGCGCTGACCGATGCCATCCTGCAGCGCGACCAGCCGCGCACCGCCGATCTGTTCTTTGGCATGGTGGCACGGGAAGGGCGCCCGGTCGGCGAGGCGCTCAGCGTGGTGACCGCGGCCGAGGCGCCCTTCGTGCAGGTGCCCAACCATATCAACGTGCGTGATGGCCAGATCGTGCTGGTGAACAACGACCATACGATTCTGGGCCTGCGCACCTCCACCGCCCTGATGCCGTACATGCCGGAATCGCACCGCCTGCTGCCGCTGCTTCAGAGCGTCTGGTACATCCCCGCCGGCCTCGACATCTGGAACCAGTTGCTCGGCAAGTACCCCGGCCGCTACGCCACGATGAAGGGCATGAACGTGCCGCCGCCGGAATACGGGCCGGTGGTTTGGAACCAGGACCAGGCACCGATCCGCGAGGGCGGCACCATCGAGGAACGTCTGAACGCGCACATGCTCGCCACCATGGGCGGCGAAGTGGCGCGTTCCTACGGCATGTTCCTCGATCTCGCCGCCGACGAGGAAGCGCGCCCAAAATTGCGCGACCAGCTACTGTTCCTCGGCCTGATCGACGTGCAGGACACGATCATGGGGCGCAAGGCGCGCAACACCGGGCACAAGGCGCTGCGAGCGCGTGCGATCGCCGACCTCGCCGACTTTGTCGGGTGGGAGCAGGCGCATGGCGTATTCTACACGGGGGTGCCGGATATGGCGGTGGGGCCGCTGTATTATTCGGCCTATGACGCCGCCTGTGTGATCCTTGCCGCCGCGTTCCCCGACGGCGGCAAGGGGCTCCGCGAAGCCAACACAACACCGCTGACGCCGGAGGAAGTGGAAGCGTTCATCGATCTGCTGATGGTAGGGACGCAACAGGATGTGTGGGATCAGCTCACGGCGCATTTGAAGGGGGGAAAATCCATCCGCAGCCTTGGCGACACTATCCAGATCGGCGCGGCGGAGCTGATCCTGCGCAACACCACGCCGCGGGCCTTCACCGACGGGCAGCATCCGTTCGACTACTGCAACACGGCGAACTACTGGATGCGTGGCAGCGACAGCCCGTACCAGCAGCGCGTGCTCTACCTGATGGCGAATTTCGTCAATGACGCGGCGCGCGCCAACAAATGGTTCAAGCCGGTGCTGGAGGAGGAAGTCACACGGTTCGATGGCGGCAGCCGCGCGCCTGATGCGCTGCTGCGCGAACTCGACGATGCCATCCTGACATTCGACATTGCGCGCAGCACCGCGGTCGCGCATGCGTATCTGCAATCGGGCGCCGACCGCCGCGCCTACCAGACCACGGTCGCGGTCACCGCCTGCAAGTTCCAGGACGATCCGCACAACCAGAAGATCACGCACTCCTCCTTCGAGGAGTACGAGAATAATACCACCCATCTGCGCGACCGGCTGCTGCTCGCCTCGGTGCGGCAGCTTGCGGGTTGGCCGAAAATGCCGGGCGGACGCGACTGCTATGCACGATTCGAGAAGGAGTGGATCAGGCATTAGCTCTCCGTGGGCAGCCCGGCGCGGGGTGTTATTGCGAGCCGAACCCGGAATGCCATGGCGAGTTGCCCCACCGGCCGGGGCGGCCGGCCTGCCTTGAATGAAACGGCGATCCGAGCGGGAAAGGACACCCCCTTCCCTTGTGGGCTTCGGCCGCGAAGCGGACCAAGGCCGGGGGAGGAGGCTCTGTTTTTTGCTGGCGCAGCGATGCAATCTCCCGCGAGCGACGTGCGAACTCTCGCGGGAGATTGCTTCGCTGCGTTCGCAATGACAGGGTCGCCGATGGCGTCGAACGTCGGGATCGTAACGCTGGCAACGACCGGCCCCATGCTCTATCTCCCACCGCATGAGCATCGACGGCCAGACCGACGCGGTCATCCGCGACATCCTGGAAACCACGCGGCGGATCGCGGTGGTGGGTGCCTCGGCCAAGCCATGGCGCCCGTCGCACGGCGTCATGCGCTTCCTGCTGGATTGCGGCTATGACGTGACACCGGTGAACCCCGGCCTGGCGGGACGGACGATCCACGACCGCCAGGTCGTCGCGCGCCTTGCCGACGCCACGCCGCTGGAGATGGTGGACGTCTTCCGCAACGCCGCGCATGCCGGCGCCGTGGTGGACGCGGCGATCAGCGGCGGCGCCCGCGTGGTATGGATGCAGCTTGGCGTGATCGACCAGGAGGCCGCGGCGCGGGCGCGGGCTGCCGGGATCGCCGTGGTCATGGACCGCTGCCCGGTCATCGAGGCCCGCCGGCTCGGCCTGCGCCTCGGTGGCGCGCGCCATTGAACGTTTCGTCAACCGGGGCCACATCGCGGGGCAGCCGAAGGGGCGAACCCCAAGGGGTAAGCAAGGGGCGCAACGGCCGCTCCCGACATCAGGGACGCTGACACCAGGGACCCGGAGGGGACCGACATGACCAACGAAGAACGCGACATCATCAACCAGTTCATCACTCGCGTCGGTGGCGCCCCGGCCGGCGGCCAACCGAGCCAGTTCGGCGGCTCCGTGCCCGCGACGGCGCAGCCCGCGCTGCCGCCGGTGGACCCGGAGGCGGATTCGCTGATCCGCCAGTCCTTCCAGCGCTACCCGGAAGCGCCGTACCGTATCACGCAGCTCGCCTTCGTGCAGGAGCATGCGCTGGCGGAGGCGCAGAATCGCCTCCAGCGCCTGGAGTGGGAACTGCAGCAGGCGCAGCAGGCCGCGCAACAGGCACAGCAGCAGCCCCAGCAGGCACCTCAGCAGCAGGCCGGCGGCTCGGGTGGCGGGTTCTTCAGCGGATTGTTCGGCGGGCGGTCGCAGTCGGCGCCGCCGCAGCCGGGGCCCAGCCCGGTCTGGAATCAGGGCGCTGCGGCGCCTGCCTACCAACCGCCGCGCTATCAGCAGGCGGCGCCACCGCAGCCGCAGCCGCAGTATGCGCCCAGCTATCAGCCGGGGATGTTTCAGCCTTCCGGATCAGGGTTCCTTGGTTCGGCGCTGAAGACAGCGGCCGGCGTCGCGGGCGGCGTGGTGGCCGGGAACATGCTGATGGATCTGTTTTCCGGCCATCACGGTGCGGAAGGCGGCTTTGCCGGCGGCTTTCCGGGCGCGACGCCGATGGTGGAAAGTCCCTGGGGCGGGGGCTCGGCCGGCAGCGGGATGCCGCAGCAGGACTACGTTGACCAGGGAAGCTGGGACAACAGCGGTGGCGCCGCGCCAGCGGACCAGAATGTCGTCGATAACGGCACCTGGGACCAGCCCACCGACAACTCCGGTGGCGGCGATGCCGGCGGAGGCGGCGGCGATTCGAGCTGGGATTCCGGTGGTGGTGGCGATTCGGGCGGCGGATCCGACTCCCTCTGCTAGGGGCAGATGCCGACTGCCAAGGGCAGCATGCCGGGTAGGATTCGGGGCAAGTTTGAGCGCGCGCCGCTCGGCGCCTCTCGTGCTGCGACCGCGGCCCGTTCATAACGGAGCTCAGCCGAGCGGGGTTGCGCTCGCGGCCGGCCCTTGACCTCGTAGCGTGGCCGGGCACGGTGCGCCGACCGCAGCCGGTCCACCACCCGGCTGCCGCCGGAGAATTCTACTGCGATGCCCGATCCGACCGCCACCCAGCACGCCCTGCACACCCTGTTCCACCCGCGGGCGGTAGCCGTGGTCGGCGCCTCCGACGACACGACGAAGCACGGCTATATCGTGCTCAACAACATCCGTGACGCAGGATTTGGCGGCGGCACCTACGGCATCAGCCGCCGCCTGGCGCAGGTGAACGGCATCCCCTGCTTCCCCGACCTTGCATCGCTGCCGGAGCCAGTGGACGTAGCATTCCTCGCCATCCCCGCCGAGGCCGCGGTGCAAGCCGTGCGCGACTGCGCCCGCGCGGGGCTGACTGCGGCGATCGTAGGCTCCGCCGGCTATGCCGAGAGCCTCGAGGCGGGCGGCGCCGAACGACAAGCGGAGCTGGCGCGCATCGCCGCCGAGGAGGGCATCCGCATCGTCGGCCCCAACTGCAACGGCATCTACAACGCGCACCTGCCGCTCTCGATCGGCTTCAACACGTCGCACGCCAAACGGCAGCCGGCCGGTGGCATTTCGATCTTCTCGCATTCCGGTGCGTTGTTCGACGCCATGGCCGGCCGGTTGCGTCTGTTGGTCGCCGGACTGTCGCTGTTCGCTTCCGCCGGCAACGAGGCGGACTTCTCCGTGCTGGACTACATGGAATACGCGATCGGCCATGCGCCGACGCGGGTCATCGCCCTGCTGATCGACTCGCTGGACGACGGCGCGCGCTTCCGCCGCCTGGCATTGCAAGCGCACGCCGCCGGCAAGTTTGTGGTGGTGTTGAAGATTGGCGGCTCGGAGGCGGGCGCGCGTGCGGCGGTGGCCCATTCGTCGCGCATCGCCGGCGACGATGCGGCGTATGCCGCGTTGTTCGAGGCCAGCGGATGCGCGGTGGCGGCATCGCTGGAAGGCTTCATGACCTCGGCGGCGCTGCTGGACCGCTACGGCCGCCGCGCCGGTGCGCTGGGCGCGATGTCTACCTCGGGCGCCGGCGCATCGCTGCTGGCCGACAGATGCGCCGCGCTGGGTGTGCCATTGGCGGACCTGTCGCCCGAGACCCACCAAGGCATCGACAGCCACCGGATGTTCTCGCGCATCGGCAACCCGCTGGACCTGGGGATTTTCGGCGGCATGCGGCGTGCGGCATCGGTGCCGGCGCTGCTGGCGGCCGATCGGGGTGTGGGCGTCGCGCTGGCGCTGGTGCATTCGATGAACCCGTGGCAGGGGGATCCGATCCGTGCCGCATTGGCCGAGGCGAGGGAGATCTCCGGCAAGCCACTGCTGATCGTGGCGCCCGGCGGCATGCCGGAGGCGGAACGCGGCTTCTATGAAGCGCGCGGCATGGACGTGTTCACCGAGACCGACATCGTGCTGGAGGGTATCGGAGCGCTGTTGACCCCGGTGCCTGATGGTGCGGGGGGCGAGTTGGCAGAAACTCCCCCTTCCCCCGTGGGGGAGGGGTGCGTACAGCCAACGACAGAGGGGATACGCACCCCTCCCCCCGCCCCCCTCCCACAAAGGGAGGGGGAGTTTCTTCTCCTCGACCCCGCCCGTCCGCTCACCGAGCCCGAAAGCCTGCGCCTGCTGCGGGAGTTCGACGTGCCGGTGGTGGAAACCCTCGAGTGCGATACCTTTGATGCCGCGCGCGACGCGGCGGATCGCGTCGGCTGGCCGGTGGTGTTGAAGGGCGTCGCCGAAGGCGTCGCGCACAAGAGCGAACTTGGCCTGGTGCGTACCAACCTGCGCGATGCCGACGCCTTGCAGTCGGCATACAAGGCATTCGGCACGCGACGTGTCATCGTGCAGCCGATGGTGCCGGGGGCACTGGAGGCGATCGCCGGCATCAGCCGTTCCCCCGGTGTCGGCCTGGTGCTGCTGTGCGGCCTTGGCGGCATCCACGCCGAGGCATTGCGCGATGTCTGCCTCTGGCCCGTCCCGGTGTCGCGCGACGCCATCGCGGAGAAGGTGGCCCGCGGCAGCCTCGGGCGCGTGCTGCGCAGCCCGCGCTGGCAACATCCCGACGCGTTGCACGCGCTGATGGATCTGCTGGTGGCATTGCAGGACGTGGCCGTCGCGTTGGGCGACCGCCTCGAAGCCGTGGACATCAACCCGGTGATGCTGGGCGCGGCGGGTGCGATTGCGGTGGACGCCCTGGTGGTGCCGCGCGCATGACCGAGCGGCTGGTTGCGACCTATCATCTACGCGCCGATGCCAACTCGATCGAGGCGCGCGCCCGGGCCATCGCCGTCGAGCAAAGTGTCGAGATGCCGCTCGACGCGATCGAAGATCCGGTGATCCTGCGCGACATCGTCGGCGAGGTGCAGGGGATCGAGCAAATCGGCGACAGCATGTTCGCGGTGCGCATCGGCTTGTCCGCCGCAACCGTCGGCAACGACGCCGGGCAGATGCTCAACATGCTGTTCGGCAATACCTCGCTGCACGAGGACGTTGTGCTGCACGACGTGTCCCTGCCGCACGACGCGGCGGTGGCATTCGGTGGGCCACGGCACGGCATCGCCGGCTTGCGCGCGCGGGTCGGCGCGCCGGATCGTGCACTGACTTGCTCGGCGCTCAAGCCGCAGGGCCTGGCGCCGGAGCAACTTGGCGCATTGGCCGAACGGTTCGCCCGCGGCGGGATCGATTACATCAAGGACGACCACGGGCTGGCGGACCAGGCGTACAGCCGCTTCGCCGACCGCGTCCGCGCCTGCGTTGCGGGGATTGCGCGCGCAACGCGGGTGACCGGGCATCCGACCCGCTATGTGCCGAGCCTGTCGGGCGATCTCGACGCCCTGCGGCGGCAACTGACGCTGGCGCGCGATCTCGGGATCGACTGCGCCATGCTGGCGCCGATGATCGCCGGGTTCGCGACCATGCAGGTGCTGGCTGCGGAATTTTCCGACATGGCGTTGTTCGCACATCCCAGCCTGGGTGGCGCCGCCCGCATCGCGCCCGCGCTGCTGATCGGCAAACTGTTCCCTCTGGTCGGCGCCGACGCGGTGATCTTCCCGAATTTCGGCGGCCGGTTCGGCTACTCGCAGGAGACTTGTCGCCTGCTGGCGGACAATGCGCGCATGCCGCGCGACGGCCAGCGCCCCGGCCTGCCGGTACCCGCCGGCGGCATGACGCTGCAACGTGTGCCGGAACTGCTTGACTTCTACGGGCCGGACGCAATGTTGCTGATCGGCGGCAACCTGCTGTCGGCGCGCACGCAACTGACCGAGGCGACCGCTGCATTCACGCGCGCCGTCGCGGCGCATGACTATCGGAAGTGACCATGGACATCGAAACCACGCCCCGGAAACGCGACTTCCATGACGATTACCGTTGGGACGGCGTGACGCACATGCCTTACAAGCAGGATGGCAGCGCTCCGTTCAAGGATGTCTCGCGCCAGGTGTTGTTCCAGGAACCGGGCATGGGCTGCGAGCTGCGCTATTTCGAAGTCGACACCGCAGGGTATTCGACGTTGGAGCAGCATGAGCATGCCCATGCGGTCATGATCCTGCGGGGGCATGGGCATTGTTTGCTCGGCGGTGATGTCGTGACGGTGAAGCCGTTCGACCTGGTGACGATTCCGTCGTGGACCTGGCATCAGTTCCGCGCGACGCAAGGCGAGAAGCTTGGCTTTCTATGCATGGTGAACCACGACCGCGATCGGCCGCGGCTTCCGACAGCGGAGGACCTCGCGGCACTACGGTCGATGCCGGCGGTGGCGAAGTTTCTGGCAGACTGAACCACTTCGTCGCCGGGTTGCGCGGGAGAAGAATACTCCCCCTCCCATCGTGGGCTTGCGCCGCGAAGCGGACCAAGGCTGGGAGGGGTCGAAACAAGAAGATTCCTACGTTTCGACCCCTCCCCCTCCCACAAGGGGAGCGGCAGTCTCTATTGCACGCCGGCCTCCCTTGTACCGATGGGGCTTGACCCGGCCATCTACGCACGACAGATCGCGAGCAGATGGCCGCTCGAGCCCGGCCATGACGAGGGGGAGAAACCATGGCGCCCAATGCAAAGCGCGTGTTCTACGTGAAATACCTGTCCTCGCCGCTGTACACGCAAATCCTGGCGCAGCGGCCGGACGTGCAACTCGACCGGCTCGAGAACGAGTTGTCGGATGATGTCGTAACGCCGGTGCTGAACGCGGCACATGTGTATCAGATCGGGGCCTCGCGCCAGGTGATCGCCCCGCATTTCCAGGTGGGTGCGGCGCTGCTGCAGCGCCTGCCGAATCTGGTCGCGGTTTCGTCCAACGGTGCGGGCTATGACACCGTGGACGTGGATGTCTGCACTGCTCAGGGTATCGCCGTGGTGAACCAGTCAGGCGGCAACAAGGAAGGCGTGGCGGAGCATGCTCTGGCGATGATGCTGACTCTGTCTAAGCGCATCATCGAGACCGACCGCCGCATGCGCGCCGGTCCCGGCATTCCGCGCAACCAGTATATCGGCCGCGAGCTGCTGAACCGCACCGTCGGCGTGATCGGCATTGGCAATGTCGGCGGCCGGGTCGCCGAACTGTGCCGCGGCTTGTTCAACATGCGCGTGCTCGCCTACGACCCCTATTTGACCGCGGCGCAGATCCGCGCGCGCGGTGCCGAGAAGGTGGAGTTGGACGAGTTGCTGCGGACGGCGGATTTCGTCTCGGTGCATTGCCCGCTGACGCGTGACTCGCGCGGTATGATCGGCGCGGCGCAGTTCGCGCTGATGCGGCCGGAGGCATGGTTCATCACCACGGCGCGCGGCTTCATCCACGATGAGAACGCGTTGGCCGACGCGTTGGCAACGCGGCGGATTGCCGGCGCCGGCCTGGACGTGTGGGAGGACGAACCGCCGCCGCACGACCATCCGCTGCTGCGCTTCGACAACGTGCTGGTGAGCCCGCACACGGCCGGCGCGACGGAGGAATCGCGCGAGAACATGGCGCGGTTCGCGGCGGAGCAAGTGCTGGATATCCTGGATGGGAAACGGCCGCCGCGGCTGGTGAATCCGGAAGTGTGGCCGGCTTACCGCGACCGCTTTGCGCAGATCATGGGGTTCGGTCCTGCGGAGTGAGGTGTAGCGCTTTCAGGCGCCGACGGGCCGCATGCAGAATTGGTCCGGTTCGGTGACCGGGAAATCGCCCACCCGATCGGCGCTCTGTGCCACAAGTGCGATGAGCCGTTGCTCGATCTGGCCCTGGCGATAGCGGGGCAGTATCGGTGCACATCGAGCAGCGGGGACAGCAGGCGCGGCGAGATGGTGGCGGACCTTCCGGATGGGCGCCAACCGTGGGACCATCGTCGCTACCATCATCCTTTCACCAGGGCAGGAGATACAAGTCATGCCGCAAGATCCCTTCATTGACGCCGCCGCGCTGTCGTCGCTCGGCCCCATCCGCTACCTGGACGCGCGCGATCAGGCGGCGTTCGACGCCGGGCATGCTCCTGGCGCGGCGCGGGTGCCGCTCGAGGCCTGGGACGCCGCCGTCAAATCGGCTGCGACCGGTTTCACGACGAGCGCGTATTGGGACGAGGCATTCCGGGCGCTCGGCGTCGGCGATGGGGTGACCGCGGTGGCCTACGATGCCGGCGCGATGACCAACGCGGCGCGGGTCTGGTTCATCCTGCAGTATTTCGGCGCCAAGACGGTCATTTTGAACGGCGGCTGGCCAGCGCTCGCTGCGGCGGGCGATGTGCCGGCGGCGGCGTCAGCGTCAGCGGCGCCATTCCATGCTGTAGCGGGCGCTGGCGCCGTGGGGGTGGTAGGGCGGGAGACGCTGAAGCGGCAGCTCGATGGCAAGGCGCACGTGTTCGACAGCCGCACCCGCGCGGAGTTCACCGGCGAGGACGCGCGTGGTCGCCCGCGCAGCGGCCATCTACCGGGCGCGCGGCATTTGTCGCACGCCGATCTGATGCGGAACGGTGTGGTGCATCCCGCGCCCATGCTGCGCTCGATGATGGAGCAGGTGGGATTCGGCCCAGGCGATCATATCGTGACGCATTGCGAAGGCGGCGGCCGGGCCGCGTTGGCTGCCGCGGCGGCGGCGCGGGCGGGGTTTGATGACGTACGGGTGTACTATCTCAGCTTCGCAGACTGGGCTCGCGATGAGAGCTGTCCGATCGTGCGGGATTGAGACATGGCGGGATGCGGCTGCGGAAGCACGTGATCTCGCGCCGGTGCGGCGGGCGGCCGGCAGATTTATCGCAGCGGCAGCGGAAGCGCAGAGATCGCTGAGAAGAAGCCAATGGATTGTTTACGAATGACGGCATTCGTGATCATCTGAAGTCAGTAGATGATTCTTCTCTGCGGCCTCTGCGCCTCCGCTGCCTCTGCGATGAATTTGCCAGCCGCCCGCCGCACCGGCGCCGCGTCACCAACGACGGATCGGGAATCCTGCGATCCGGCCGAGCATCAGAAAGGCCGATAACCGATCACGTTGCCGGGCGGGTCATATTCACAGACCCAGACCTCGCGGCTTTCGTTTCCTACTACTCCGCAGCCCACCTCACGCGTGCCGCGCCAGACGATTTGGGTGAAATGGCCGCAGACCCCGCGGCACGTGTTTGTCGCTACGTCATAGGTGCGGGCTTCATCAGCCCAGGCACCGACCACCTGCTCGGGGGAAGCTGTGCCGCCAGTGGTCTCAAACAGATTTTCGCCGTAGGGGTCTTCCGGCCGGTGGGCGAATTGTCCCGTGGCAACAAGGTGGTCGGCCCAATCCTGCGCGACATCGGCGAGGTGACCGGACCACCGCAGTGGTGGCTCTCCAAACAGCGCGCGCACGGCATTCTGGGGTGTCAATGTTTCGCGGGCGAGTGACCGCGCATCCCCGCCTGGCGCCTCTGTGATCGGGCCCTGATCGGGAGGCTGCTCGGCCGATCCGTTCGGAGGAGTGGCAGGATAGGCCTGTGGGTATGGCTGGTAGCCGGGCGAAGTTGGTAAGGTTCCGCCATTTTGGGCATGGGCCACGGAGGTCCCCATCATAATCGAGACGGCGACAAGCAGACGCATGACGCGCCAGTTTGACCATGATTGTGGCTTCGTATGGGCGGCTGCATGACTTTTCCCGCCAGGACCGGTGTTGGCGGCTTTTCTATCACTGGCGCACCGAACCCTGCTGCCGCACAGGTCTCTCCGCTTCACGTGACCTGCCTTCGAAGCTCTCTGTCTCCAACCACCTTGCCGCCTCCCGCGATCGCTTTGGTACCGATCCTCAGCGTCGCAAGCTTCCCGCTTGTGCAGGTCTGGACTTCGCCCTTCCACCGGAGGCTCGCCAGACGACCCGGCCGAATCGAGTTTGTCATTCTACGGATTGCTGCTTCGCCTCGGGTTGCTTCCCACCCCACCTCACGATGACGCAGTTACTTTGATCGGTAGGCCCAGGATGGACTTGCACCTTCCTGACAAGGCACGCTCACGGACGCACGGTGCCCGGCCTGCGCCGGCCATCACACGGGAGGCGCACGCCCGGCAGACGAGCCATTGTTTTGGTGGCCTCGCATACGGCACCGAACGCTCAGAATCATACGAGCGAGAGACAACCGCGCGAGCTGAGCTGACAGGTGGCCAACACGAGTTGCGGCCCCAAGACCGTGCGGTGCAGGGGCCCTACCGCCGCAGCTCCCCGGCCTTCACGCTGGCGATTGCGTTGTTCAGGATCTGCACGATCGCCTCGTCCGCCACGCTGCGCGACAGCATTGCCAGCGCGCCCCCCAGCAGTGCCGAGGCGATCGACAAGGCGTCGATATTCTGCCCCAGCATATATTCGACCGCCTTGTCCACCACAGCCCCCGCATGGCTCAGATCGGCCGGAGCTTGATCGTCGTTGTCTGGCTGCATCGTTCGCACTCCCTTATGACGTGATGGCGGCCTCTGCTTGCTCCGCGGCCTGCAGCGCCCACATGCGCGCATACAGGCCGCCCAGCGCCAGCAGCGCCGCATGGGTGCCACGCTCGGCCACGCGGCCATCCGCCAGCACGATGATCTCGTCGGCATCCACCACGGTGGACAGCCGGTGCGCGATCACCAGCGTCGTGCGATGCCGTGCCAGCCCGCGCAACGCCGTCTGGATATCTTGCTCGGTCCGCGTATCCAGCGCGCTGGTCGCTTCATCCAGGATCAGGATGCGCGGATCCTTCAGGATGGTGCGCGCGATCGCCACGCGCTGCTTCTCGCCGCCCGACAGCTTCAGGCCGCGTTCACCCACCCGCGTGTCGTAACCCTGCGGCAGCCGCAGGACGAAATCGTGCACCTGCGCCAGCCGCGCCGCGGTCTCGATTTCATCCTGCGACGCATCGGGCCGGCCATAGGCGATGTTGTAGCGGATGGTGTCGTTGAACAGCACCGTGTCCTGCGGCACCACGCCGATCGCCGCGCGCAGGCTTTCCTGCGTCACGTCGCGGATGTCCTGGCCGTCGATGCAGATTCGCCCGCCGGTCACGTCATAGAAACGAAACAGCAGCTTGCTGATGGTGGACTTGCCCGCGCCGGTCGGTCCGACGATCGCCAGCTTGCGCCCGGCCGGCACCGGTGAAATCGACGCCGAGGAGGATGGCGCGGTCCGGGCCATAGCCGAACGACACAGCCTCGAACCGCACTTCGCCCGCCGGACCTTCCGACAGATGCGCCGCCAACGCCGTCGCGTCCGGCAGGTCCGTCACATCCCCCGGCACGTGCAGGAGCCTGAACATCTGCTCCATGTCCACCAGCCCCTGGCGGATGGTCATATACACCATGCCAAGGAAGTTCAGCGGCTGGTAAAGTTGCATCAGATAGGTGTTGATCAACACGAATTTTCCGACCGTCATGCTGCCGTCGCGCACGCCTTGCGCCGCCAGCAGCATGATGCCGGTCAGCCCGACCGCGATGATCGCCGCCTGGCCCAGGTTCAGCACGTTCAGCGAGACCTGCACGCGCACCGCCGCTCGCTCATAACGTGCCAGCGACCCGTCATAGCGCACCGCCTCATGCGCCTCATTGCCGAAATACTTGACCGTCTCGAAATTCAGCAGACTGTCGAGCGCCTTGATGGACGCGTCGTTGTCGGTGTCGTTCATCACCCGCCGCAGCCGCACGCGGCGGGAGGCGAAGGCGGCGGTGAAGCCGACATAGGCCAGTACCGCCAGCAGCGTGACGCCGGCGAAACGCCAGTCGAACAAGCGCCAGATGATGACGGTGACCAGCGACAGCTCGATCAGCGTCGGCACCACGTTAAAGACCGCCAGCCGCAGCACCGACTGTACGCCCTGCGTGCCGCGGTCGATGACGCGTGCCAGGCCGCCGGTCTGCCGGTCCAGGTGGAAGCGCAGCGACAGCCCGTGGAGGTGGCGGAACGTGCGCAGCGCCAGTTCCCGCACCGCGCGCTGCTGCACGGGCGCGAACAACGCGTCGCGCAACTCGCCGAAGCCGGAGGAGGCGATGCGCGTCAGCCCATACGCCACCACCAGCGCCACCGGCAGGACCACCATGCCGACATCGCTGCCCTTCGGCGCGAGGGCATCGACGATGCGGCCGTAGATCACCGGCACCACGACGCTGGCGCCCTTCGCCAGCAGCAGAAAGATCATCGCCACGACCACGCGCAGACGCGCGACGGCGTTGCCCGCGGGCCATAGATAGGGCAGCAGCGAGAGAACCGTCTGTATGCCCGATCGCTCGACCCGCAATGCCGGCGGCAAGGCCGCTGTTCTGCCTCTCATGACGTCCTGTGTCTCATGACCCGGATGTGGCATGCTGATGGACGGTTTGAAAGGCGACGCGCTTGGCAACCCAGGCAGAATCTTCCGGTTTCCTGCGCCATATCCGCGCCTGCCGGAACGCGGAACTGCCCGGCGGGCGGCTGCCGTTCGGCATCGGCGCTGCGCAGGTGGGCTGGGTGCGACCGGCGCTGGCGCAGGCACTGGCGGCGTGGCCGGTGGTGGCGTGGCGCGACGGTGCGGTGGTGCTGGACGATGCCGCCGCGCTGCCCGGCATCGCCCGGGCGCTGGCCGAGGCAGGCCACTATCGCTGGCGCAACGAGGCGTTCGACGTGCGCGCGACGCGGGGCGGGCCGATGCTGGCGGTGCTGGACCGTGGTGCCATCCCGTCCTTCGGCGTGGTCGCGGTGGGGGTGCACCTGAACGGGCTGGTGCGCCGACCGGACGGCCTGCATGTCTGGATTGCCCGCCGTGCCGCCGACAAGCTGCTGGACCCCGGCAAGCTGGACCACATCACCGCCGGCGGCGTTCCCGCTGGCCTGACGCCAGAGCAAACGCTGATCAAGGAGGCGGAGGAGGAGGCGGCGATCCCCCCCTCGGTGGCCGGCCGGGCACGCCAAGTCGCCACGATTGGCTATGCCATGGAGCGGCCGGAGGGCCTGCGCCGCGACCTGCTGCACTGCTACGACCTCGACCTGCCCGCGGATTTCGTGCCGCGTGCCGCGGACGGGGAAGTGGAGGCGTTCGAGTTGTGGCCGGTGGCGCAGGTGATGCAGAGGGTGCGCGACACCGATGAGTTCAAGTTCAACGTCAACCTGGTGCTGATCGACCTTTTCCTGCGCGAGGGCCTGATCCCGGGCCACGAGGCTGATTGCCTGCGGCAGGCGCTGGACGCGGCCTGAATCCTCGCGTGTTCCGCCGGAGTTGGCGCGGCGACGCTAAGGGGATGTTAACGTCCGTCTGCCAGTGTTCTCACTCTGACAGTTGGCGCCCAGCCGGCGAATTTTCATTGGCGTGATCCTTGATGCGATCCGTGGCGCGATCCCCCGTGCGATCCGTGGTGCGATCCCTCGTGCGATCCGTGGCGCGATCAGCCTCATTATCGTGGCGCGATAGCGCTGTTTGGCCCGGCGACACGGCCTTGCCGATGTTGCGCCGCATGGGCCGGAGCGTGCTGGACCTGCTGCTGCCGCCCCAGTGTGTGTGCTGCGATGCCCGAGTGGAAACCCAGGGCCAGCTCTGCGCCGCCTGCTTCCGCCATACGGCCTTCATCACCGAGCCATGCTGCACCCGTTGCGGAGTGCCGTTCGCCTCGGCGGGGCAGGCCTTGGCTGGCGGGATCTGTCCCTCCTGCCAAGCCGCCCCACCCCTGTTCGGCCGCGCGCGCGCGGCGCTGCGGTACGACGCACAGGGCCGCAAGCTCGTCCTGCCGCTGAAGCACGCAGACCGTCCGGAGCTGGCGGCGGTGCTGGGGCCGCACATGGTCCGTGCCGGCACCGCCCTGTTGCGTCACGCCGACCTGCTGGTTCCGGTCCCCCTTCACCGGCGGCGCTTGTTCTTGCGCCGGTACAACCAGGCCGCGTTGCTGGCCTCGGCCGTCAGCCGGCTGAGCGGGGTGCCGGCGGCAGGCGATCTGCTGGTCCGGCAGCGTGTCACCGCCTCGCTCGGGCACAAATCACCTGCCGAGCGGGTCGACGCCGTGCGCGACGCCTTCGCGCTTCGCCCCGGCCGAGCAGCACTGCTGGCTGGCCGGACGGTCGTGCTGATCGATGACGTGATGACTTCCGGCGCCACAGCGAATGCCTGCGCCGCGGTATTGCTCTCTGGCGGTGCGCGCCGCGTGGACGTGCTGGTGGCGGCACGCGTGCCCGACCCGGGCCTGAGGTGAACGGCGTAGGGCAGAAAGGCGAAGCGCCTTCCGCCATGCGCGTTGCCGGCGGAATGCGCCGTCCCTGGATCACGTCCGGGGCAGGGGATCACGTCCGGGGCAGGGCGTGTCCGCCCTATGGTCCCCTACGTCAGACGGCCGGCTGCATCGCCGCAAGCTCGCGGATCTTGCGGGCCATGGCGGCAATGCCGTTGCCACGGTTGGTGGACAGCGCCTCCAGCAGGCCCAACTCGCGCAGGAACACCGGGTCCGTGGCGACGATCTCGGCGGGTGGGCGCCCGGAATACACCCGCAGTAGCAGCGCGATCAGGCCGGAAACGATGGCGGCATCCGACACGCCCGCGAGGTAGAGCTTGCCGCCGCGCAGCATGCCCTCCATCCAGACCTTGCTCTGGCAGCCGGGGACGCGGTGGGCGTCGTCCGACCATGCATCCGGGAAGCGCGGCAGCTTACGGCCGAGCTCGATGATGAACTGGTAGCGGTCCATCCAGTCATCGAATACGTCCAGCTCCTCGCCAATCGCGGCAATGGCATCGGCGGCGGTGGATTCTTGCGGAACGACGAAGGGGTCGGACATCCGCCGCATTTGCGTGCCGCGTGGCGGGGCGTCAAGCGTTGCTCCGCACCAGGCGGTGCGTGTCATGTCGGGCGTGTCATTGCGACGAGCGAAGCGGACGACGCAATCTCCTGCCTGACGAGCCGCCATGGTCTATTCCGCCGGGATCGCTTCGACCGCTTCGCCCCTGGCAATGAGCGTCGGAAGCGTGCTCCGCATTTCCAGTCATTGTCCCTATCCGGTCAGCGCAGGTGTTCGTGGCGAGCCTGTCCGGCGCGGCCTTCGCGAGCGGCTGCCTGCGCTTACCGGATAGGGACACCAGTCATAATGCAAATGGTCTGACCCGACAGATCGCCAGGGGGGGATCGCCAAGGGGGGATCGCCAAGGGGGGATCGCCAAGGGGGGATCGCCAAGGGGGGATCGCCAAGGGGGGATCGCCAAGGGGGGATCGCCAAGGGGGGATCGCCAGGGGGCGCCAAGCCAACGCCCCCTGGCGTCGTCTTACGCCCGCTTCTCCATCATGCGTTCCAGCCGGCGATCATGCCCGGCCAGGACCACTGCGATGGCGGTGATCAGCGGACCCACCGCCAGGCACAACAGCCCGATATCGGCGCTGCCGGTCGCGTCCCTCACCATCCCGTAGACGGACGGTCCCAGCCAGCCGCCCAGGTTGCCGACGGCATTGATCATCGCCAGCCCGCCTGCCGCGGCCACGCCGGTCAGCATGGCGCTGGGCAGCGACCAGAACGTCGGCACCAGCGACTGCTGTCCCATCATCGCAATGCACAGCGCGATCATGGTGATGACCGGATGGCCGGCGCCGATCAGCACGCAGGCCGCGAGCCCGCCCGCGGCCACCAGCGCCGCGCCGGCCACGTGCCAGGTCCGCTCGCCGTGCAGGTCCGAGTGATAGCCCCAGTAGATCATCGCGACGAACGCGCACAGGTAGGGCAATGCGCTGACCAACCCGATCCAGTCCGTGGATACCCCGAGACCCTTGACGATCAGCGGCAGGAAGAACACCAGCCCGTAGGACGAGCCGTTCTGGCCGACATAGGCGATCGTCAGCAGCCACATCTTCGGATTGCTGAATGCCTGGCCCAGTGAGTATTTGCGCACCGCCTCTTTTTGCGATTGCTCGGAATCCAGCCGGTTCTGCAGCCAGGTCCGCTGCTCCGGGTTCAGCCATGCCGCATCATGCGGCCGGTCGGTCAGCAGCTTCCAGATGACGAAGCACATGATGACCGGCGGCACGCCTTCGAGAATATAGAGCCACTGCCAGCCTTGAAGGCCCAGCACGCCCTGCATGTGCAGCAACAGTCCGCCGATCGGCGGGCCGATGAACAGCGAGACCACGCTGGCCGATTGGAAGATGCCCATCATGCGGGTGCGGTAGTAGGATGGGAACCACCACGTCATGTACAGCAGCACGCCGGGATAGAATCCGGCCTCGGCCAGACCGAGCAGGATTCGGTTGGCATAGAAGGTTTGCTCGCTCCAGACGAAGCCGGTCAGGGCGGCGATAATGCCCCAGGTGATCAGGATGCGGGCGATCCAGCGTCGCGCCCCCACCTTGTTCAGGATCAGGTTGCTGGGGATTTCGCCGATGAAGTAGCCTAAAAAGAACAGTCCGGCACCGAAACCGAAGACCGCGTTGGTGAAGCCGAGATACTTGATCATGGTCGTCGCGGCCATGCCGACGTTCGACCGGTCCAGGTAGGCGCAGAAATAACCCAACATGAGCAGCGGCATCAGCCGCCAGGTCACGCGCCTGATGGTTTCATGTTCGATCGGCTCGATTGCGTGCAGTTCGAATGCTGTGCCGGCGGCGCCGGCAGGGGGCGGCTGGCTCCCCCGGCGGGCGGACGAGGTGTCATCCATGGGACGGTTTTCCTCACGATTACGGCCCCGCTGCCGAGCACAGCAAGGGATTCTTGTAACCCTACGCCCGTGCCGCCGGCGCGGCTATGATCTGGATCAATTTGCTGGGTTGCACTGGCGTGCAGCGCAGGGAGGGGCCTGACAGTAAATCTCCGCCGGTCATTCGCATTGGTCCCACGGTCTTTTTCTGCCGTCGATACTGAACGGTAATGGTGCCAATCGATTTACTGTCAGGCCCGAGGATGCAATCCGCCATTGGCGCGGCGGCGGAATTGCGTCCGCGCTGCGACGCTGCGCGGTGACGCCCAGCGGAATTGCGTCCGCGCAACGACGCTCCGCGGTGACACCCGGCAGGGTCGAGCGGGAGCGGTTCGGTTGGCACGAATCGGAATGGCGGGACCGCCGTGCGGTGGCCCCGTGCATGTCTCGGAACAGCCGCGCGCCGGCTTGGGCGCGCGATGGGTCAGGGCGGGCCCGCACACGCGGCGTAGCATAGGCGCCGTGCCGGCAGCCGACGGTGCGGCGCGTCGCATAAACTGCGGCGAACGAAGTTGCGGCGGCAGCTTATGGGTTGGCGGCGGTGGTGGAAACGGATTCTATTGCCGTACAGTAACGGTGTGCCACTGTGGCGGACGGCTCTCGGTTGGGCTGGGCTGCCCGGCGTTGTCTCGAATTCGCAAATGGCGGCGGTGGCGCCGTCAGGCGCTGTTGCGGCGGGCGCTTCGGGGACCGGGACCCGGCATAAGGGCGAGGCGCCGGACCACGCTGCCGCGAAAGCGGCCAGGAACGCCTGGGGCAACGGAGCCGGCGAGACGAGCGGCACCTCCGGCACGGCGTCCGTCGGCTCGGGGGGCGCTGCGCCAGCAGGCCCGACCGGTGGTGCGTCAACCGGTGGTATGTCAAACAGTCCGAGCGGCGTCGCGTCCGTCGCTATGGCCGACACTGCGTGCGCCGCCGAGTCTGGGGTTGCATCTGGCGGCGCGTCCGTCGAAGCGGTCGGGCGTGCATCCGCCGGCGCGGCCCGCGCAGGATCCGTGGCAGGGGCTGTGGCAGTGGCAGTGGCAGGGGCGGTGGCAGGGGCGGTGGCAGGGGCCGTGGCAGGGGCCGTGGCAGGGGCCGTGGCAGGGGCAGTGGCAGGGGCAGTGGCAGGGGCCGGACCGGCTTCCGGCGCCTCGGCCGGCGAAGGATGCAGGTCGGCTTCGTCGAACAGGCCGCCCAAATGGCGGCGAATGGTGGCAAACACCGCCTCGGCATCTAAGCCGAGTTCCGGCGGCATGATCTCGACGATGCACTGGCCAAGCGCGGAAAAGAACTGGCGCAGCCTCTCAGGATCGCAGTCCTCCATCGGGGTGTTGAGGAACGTGCACATTTCGGGGGTGAGTCCGGGGCAATTCTCCACGGTGAAGGGGCTCTCCTCGCGCGGGAACCGCACGCGGCCGCGCCGCGCGGCCCGGCGGCGGTTGCGGCCGAGGGCGCGCGCGAGCAAGCCGGGCCGGGATGGCCGGGATGGCGGGACGGGTGCTGCGGCACGTAGCCGGCACGGGCCGGGCGACTGCTCGGGCGGCGGCGAAGTTTCCAGGTCTTGGGCTGCTGGTTGAGGGTTGCGGCTGGATTTCGACGCGGCCAGGCGCCGGAGGCTGACGGTCAGGGCAATGCCGCCGCGTATGGCCGTGCGCGTCGCGCCGCCAAGCCGGCGCGCGAAGCGCGCACCAACCCCTTGGGGGGGTTGGAAGGCCAGGCCGGTGATGTCGCGTGCTGCTGCCATGATGTGGAGCCTGCTGCCGTGATGTGGAGCGCTGCTGCCGTGGTGTGGCTGCTGCCGTGGTGTGGCGCGCTGCTGCCATGGTGTGGAGCGCTGCTGCCATGATGCGGAGCGCTGCTGCCGTGGTGTGCGGGACCTATCTACACGGGTGGGTTCGCCGAGTCAAGCAAAATTTTCCTATTCACACGCATTATTTCATGCGAACCGGTCCGCCCTGCCGTCCGTGAGTCGGTAATGTCAGGCACCTGTGGCCAAGTATCAGGCAACGTGGCCCCAGGGCGATCCGCCGCGTCCCCCAACCAACCTCATGCGGCCGAAGCATCGCTGCCACTGCCTCCGGCGTCTCCACCAGCGCCTCCCGCGGTTGTGCCAACCGCGGCGAGTCTGTTGCCTCATGCGACACATCCCCATCACAGTCCCTCCTCAACAGGGGGACCAGATTTCACTGTCGCCACCGGACCAGTTTTCACTGTCGCCTGACAATCTCCAGACAACAGCCCAATGCCTCGGGGCGCGCATCCGCCTGTACGGAATCGCGACGGCGGGACCAGCCGTCGCCGGCCCCGTGCGCGACATCGCGATGGTGCGTCCAGCCCGCAGGTTCAGGGCGGGCGGGCGCAGGCAGGCGTCAGCCCCGGAAATGGGGGCGGTTGCCAAGGCGGCGCCGGCTCCATCATCCATATTTCGGGGGACAGGTCGGGATTGAATCGCCACCGCATGTCGCGGATCAAGAGACGCACGTGGTCGCCGCCGTAGCAGTTGATGGCGTCCTTCAGCTCGTTCCACGTCGCACGGTCGTAGTCGCAGTCCAGGAAGGGAATAAAAGCACATATCATGGACGATGTCAAATGAATTTTTTCATGGATGGGGTGACGGTTGGCCTGCCCGTGCCCTCATGTCTGCCGACATGAACGGATTGCGGATGGGAAGCCGGCGCTCAATCACCTGTCCGTCCTGCCGCGTCTGCGGAGAACGGGGTGTCACAACCAGCGTCGAGCGCTGACGCAACAATCTGCGTGTCGAACAGTTGATGGTCGGTTTGCGTCGCAATCCGCAAAGCCGCCTGAAGGCGGCACGCCGTATGCTCGGCGAATTCGCCGGCGGCGGGTACCATGCTCGATCGGCTGCGGACTTGATATCGGTCTCCGACTGACTGCCGCCCGCTGAGTGTGCCGCCCTTGATGACGTGGATGCCGAGGGCTGGAAGCGGTTGATTCCCCCTCTCGAGCCCGGAGGAAGCAGGCTCATCTGCCGGTTGCCAGCGAAACGATCGAAATACCGGTCCAGGCGATGGTGTTCGTGCTAGCCGGTCTTCTACACTGCTAACCTGAAAAATCCTCGCGAGCCGCGCAGATTTTAATCTGGCTTCCGATTTCGTCGGCTCCGGTTCGCTTTTGCGACCAAGTCCGGGGGCCGGGGCACTGCTCAGTGACGTGCGGGCGACGTCGCGTTCTGCCACTGCCTCCCGGCGCGTGAGCGGCAGCCAGCAAGGTTTCTCACCGAGAGCCACCGAGGAAGGCAAAGCCACCGAGGGCCACCGAGAAAGACAGGCAATGCGCGTAAGCGCCGGCGGCCTATTCCGATGATTGCTCGGTGGCCCTCGGTGGCTTTGCCTTCCTCGGTGGCTCTCGGTGAGAAATACCCGTGCCCCAAGGCGCAACGCGCGGTCGTTGTTAGCCGCCGGTCCGGCATCGCAATCTGTTCGCCAGGTTGCCTCCGGCGCAGCACCCTTGTTTGGTTGCGGCCAACGGCTGCGCTGTGGATTGCTGCCGCGCAGGCCCGTGCCGTCCCAACTAAAAAGGCACTGCGGACATTCACCCTGCCCTTTAGGCTTGACCAGGCCCTCCCCGCGGCGGCTGCAGCGCCTCGGTCAGTCCCACCACCGACCCCAGACTGCTCGCCATCTCGGTCGGGATCAGCACGGTGGTGCCGCGCTCCTTGTTCATCTCGTACAGCAGGTTCATCTGCCGCAACTGCAAGGCGTGCGGGCTGCCGGCATACAGCGCGGCGGCGGCCACCACCTGCTGGGCGATCTCGCGCTCGGCGCTGGCCAGGGTCACGCGGGCGTCCTTCTCGCGTTCCGCCTGGGCCTGGCGGCTCATGGCATCCTGCAATTCGCGCGGAATCGACACGTCCTTGATCTCGACGCTGATGACAGCGACGCCCCAGGTGCCGGTCTTCTCGCCGATGGTGATGCGCAATTGCTCGTCCGCGGTCTTGCGGTCGGAGAGCAGGCGCGACAGCTCGGTGGAACCGATCATCTCGCGCAGGCTGGTCTGAGCGACGCGTTCCACCGCTTCCCGATAGTTGGCGATGCGGATGGCGGCGCTTTCGGCGTTCTCGACCTGCCAGAACACGATCGCGTCCACGCCAACCGCCACGGTGTCGCGGGTCAATGCTTGTTCGGCGGTGATGGTGGTGGTCATGATCCGCAGATCGATCACCTGCGCCACCGCATCCACCAATGGGAACAGCAGATAGAGGCCGGGGCCTTTCACCTTGTGAAAGCGGCCGAGGCGCAGGACCACCGCGCGCTGCCACTCCGAGGCGATGCGGATCGACATCACCAGGATCAGCACCACGATGCCGAGGACGACATAGGCGGCGATGCTCATGGGAAGGGTGCTCCTGTTGCGCGGGCGGGGATGATAGAGCGTTCGGGGCGGGCAGTCGCGCGGCCCGGCGTCGGTAACACAGGTTACCGCCCCGCAGAGGCGGCCACCCGTGATCCGCGCCATTGTCGCCTCCCGGTCTTTAGGCCCTGTGGACAAACCCGCGACGGCGAAATCATCAGCGCGATACTTGTCCCTGTTTTCACGACCTGAAGAGGGGCGTGCAGTAGAAGGTTTTGAAACACAGATTTCACAGATTTCACAGATTTAGGCATTCATAAGTTAGCATCTCCTATGATCCTCATAATATGTTCCGGCTGCATTAACGGCCCAAAAAGTCACTTGGCGTTGCCGCAGTTGTGCCATACCGCCTCTACACGAGAGAGACTTCTGTGCCTTAATCCGTGAAATTTGTGAAATCTGTGTTTCAAAAATCTTCTTGAGTTCCGGGGTATTGGGTTTGTCCACAGTGCCTGGTGACTCAATTTGACCCGACATGCGTCTTGCGAAATCTCCTGCCGGGGTCAGGGCTTATCTCCGCCCCCGCCGCCATAGCCACGTGGTCGGTGGCTTGTCCTTCTCCACCACGTAGTGCCCAATTCAGCAATCCGGATTGCTGGCGCGAGACCTCGACGATGCATTACGGGTGGCCGGGAAGGCATTCAACGCGGTCAAGGACGAGCGCACTGCCGCCGATTACGATGAGATGACCGAGGAAGCACGCGATGCATTGCGGGCGGCCATCGATTTTTCTCGCTGCCTGCGGAGGGCGGTACGGGTTTCGACCGTCCTCCCCCTGAACCGTCCGATTGTGGTTGATGCCTGGTCGCTGGCGCGACGGTTCACACCAACCGCGCCTGCCGCACCGCCGCAGCGATGAATTCGGCGAACAGCGGATGCGGTGCGAGCGGCTTCGACTTCAGCTCCGGGTGGTACTGCACGCCGACGAACCAGGGATGCCCCGGCAGCTCGACAATCTCCGGCAGCACCCCATCCGGCGACATGCCGGAGAACCGCAGCCCCGTCGCCTCCAGTTGCTCGCGGTAATGCACGTTCACTTCGTAGCGGTGGCGGTGCCGCTCCGCCACCGACACCGCCCCGCCATAGATCGCCGATATCAGCGACCCCCGCGCCAGCACCGCCGGATACGCCCCCAGCCGCATCGTGCCGCCGAGATTCCCCCCCTCCATCCGCCGCTCGATCTCGTTTCCCCGCGCCCACTCGGTCAGCAGCCCCACCACCGGAGCATCGCACGGGCCGAACTCGGTGGAGGACGCCTCGGGCAGTCCGGCCAGATTCCGGGCCGCCTCGATCACCGCCATCTGCATCCCGAAGCAGATGCCGAAGAACGGCACGTTGCGTTCGCGCGCGAAGCGCACCGCCTCGATCTTGCCTGGCGTGCCGCGCTCGCCGAAGCCGCCCGGCACCAGGATGCCGTTCACGCCCTCCAGCCGGTGCACCGCGCCATCGTGCTCGAAGATCGTGCTGTCCACCCAGTCCAGCTTCACCCGCACGCGATTGGCGATGCCGCCATGCGCCAGCGCCTCGGACAGCGATTTATAACTGTCGAGCAGGTTGGTGTATTTGCCCACCACGGCGATACGGACCTCGCCTTCCGGCGAATGGACGCGGTCCACGATTTCCCGCCACGGCCCCAGCTCCGGCTCCTGCTCGAACGGCAGGCCGAAATGGCGCAGCACTTCGCGGTCCATCCCCTCGGTGTGGTAGCTGATCGGGACGGCATAGATCGTGTCCACGTCGAGCGCCGCGATCACCGCCTCCGGCCGCACGTTGCAGAACAGGGCGATCTTGCGGCGCTCGTTCTCCGGGATCGGGCGGTCGCAGCGGCACAGCAGCATCTGCGGCTGGATGCCGACGTTCTGCAGCTCCTTCACCGAGTGCTGCGTCGGCTTGGTCTTCAGTTCGCCGGCGGACGGAATGAACGGCACCAGGGTCAGATGCACGAACATCGCCCGCTCGCGGCCCAGCTCGTTGCCGAGCTGGCGGATCGCTTCCAGGAACGGCAGGCTCTCGATGTCGCCGACGGTGCCGCCGATCTCCACCAGAACGAAATCCACGTCTGATGTGCCGCGGACGATGGTTTCCTTGATCTCGTCGGTGATGTGCGGAATCACCTGCACGGTGGCGCCCAGGTAGTCGCCGCGCCGCTCTTTGGCGATCACTTCGGAATAAATACGGCCGGTGGTGGCGTTGTCCAGGCGGGTGGCGTGAACGCCGGTGAAGCGCTCGTAGTGGCCCAGGTCCAGGTCGGTCTCGGCGCCGTCGTCGGTGACGAACACCTCGCCGTGCTGGTAGGGGCTCATGGTGCCCGGATCGACGTTCAGGTAGGGGTCGAGCTTGCGCAGCTTCACGCTGAAGCCACGCGCCTGCAGCAGGGCGCCCAGCGCCGCCGAGGCGATACCCTTGCCCAGGGAGGACACCACGCCGCCGGTAATGAACACGAACCGCGTCATGGGCGGCCGTTATACGGACCCGAATCGGGTGGGGGGAAGCCCCTCCTGCGCGGGTCACGCTGGCGTCAGGCGAGGGGCGGTGTGGCGCGCTGTAGCGGTCAGGATAAGGGGGCCCGAGAGAAACCCCTCCCCTTGTGGCCCCTTGTGGGAGGGGAGTTCGTTCTGCCCTGCTCCCTGCCCGATCCCCTGCCCCTGCGTGTAGCTGCCCACGCGTGCATCAGGCAGCGGCCGGATTGCGCGACCGCCCTACTTGGTGGGAATCGACGGTCCGGCAGGAGCCGCCGGGGCGGCGGGGGCAGGCGCGGTGGCGGGCGCCGAGGCACCGGGCGCGGGCACCGGAGGGGCCTTGCCCGGCATTGGCGCCGAAATCGGCGCCGCGGGGCCGTTGCCCAGGTCCAGGATCGAGTGCCCGCCCACCCCGCTCGTCCCGCGATTCATCAGCGCCAGGGTCAGCGACAATGCCATGAACACAGTCGCCAGCATGGCCGTGGCGCGGGTCAGCAGGTTGGCGGTGCCGCGCCCCGACATGAACGCGCCCATGCCCTGGGAGCCGCCAATGCCCAGCCCGCCGCCCTCGCTGCGCTGGATCAGCACGACGCCGATCAGCGCGAGGGTGACGAACAGGTGGATGATCAGCAGAACGGTAACCATGCGGGGTCCCAAAATAACCTCTCCCGCCGGCGCGGGAGAGCGGGTTCCCTAGCCGCCCTTGGCCGCCCGGGCAATCGCCAGGAAGTCATCTGCCTTCAGGCTGGCGCCGCCCACCAGCGCGCCACCGACGTGCGGCACCGCCAGCAACGAGGCTGCGTTCGCCGGCCGCACAGAGCCGCCGTAGAGGATGCGGATGCCCTGCCCTGCCTCGCCGAATTGCCGCACCAGCTCCTCGCGGATGAAGGCATGCATGGTGGCGACGTCTTGCTCGGTGGCGTTCTTGCCGGTGCCGATCGCCCAGATCGGTTCATAGGCCACGACGCCGGTGAACGGCTTCGGCAGGCTGCCGGCGATCTGCCACCCGACCACCTCGGTCTCCTGCCCGCCGGCGCGCTGGTCCGAGGTTTCGCCGACGCAGACGATGGGGGTCAGGCCGGCGTCCACCGCCGCCAGCACCTTCTCGCGTACCAGTTCGTCGGTCTCGCCGTGGTTCTGCCGGCGTTCGGAATGGCCGAGGATCACCCAGGTCGCGCCCACGTCGCGCAGCATCGGGGCCGAGATGTCGCCGGTGTGCGCGCCCTGTTTCGCCTGGTGGCAGTTCTGCCCACCCACCGCCACCGGCGCGCCGCGCAGCGCCTGCGTCACCGCCGGCAGGTGGACGAAGGGGGGGCAGACCAGCAGCTCGCAGGGCATTCCGGTAGGCATTCCGGTGGCGCCGGCGGCCACGGCCTTCGCCAGTGCCACCGCGTCGGCGGTGAGGCCGTGCATCTTCCAGTTTCCGGCGATCAGTTGCGGCATCGTTCCTCCTGCGGGGGCAAACTACGCACGTCATGTTAGCCGGGTTTGGTCCGCGGCAGCAGCCCAGGCATAAGCGAACGGATGACCAGGCCCGCGCAACCGCCACCTGTTAACCGCCACCTGTTCCTGGCGGGCCGATCCGCGAACGCGGCGTGATTTGAGAATACCGCCAGGTCAGCGGCGGCTGCGTTCCCCGCCAGTCACGCAACACGCGCCAAGCATTGCGCGATAGCCGGCAGCAGGATGTTTCGCCGGGATGGCATGCAATGGATCGGGTCTATTGCGGCAGGCTTTGATGCATCTGCATCGTGGGCATGGGCATCATGCGCTCATTCAGCACGTGCATGATCCACAGCGAACCACCCATGATCAGCACCACAATCAGAACGCCGAAGGCGAGCGCGAGGACGTTGTTTGTATTGTCCGGAGCCGTCGTGATGTGCAGAAAAAACACCAGGTGCACACCGATCTGCGCAACCGCAAGCACAACCAGGGTCATCGGAATCCCTGGCCCCCAGATCAGATTGGTATGCACCGCGTAAAACGACATGGCGGTGAGCACGACGGAAAACACAAATCCGAGGAGATAGCCCTGGATTCCCTGGCGCATGCTGGCGTCGGCCGCATCGGCGAATCCCGGCGCGACGTCATCGAGGTTCCGCTCGAGGTTGGTATCGCTCATCAGTCCAATCCGATCAGATAAACAAACGTGAACAACGCGACCCAGATGATATCGAGCGCATGCCAGAACAGATTGAAGCAGAGCAGCCGACGCTGGATGTTCGGGCGGAAGCCCTTGGCGTACACCTGCGCCATCATCGTACCGAGCCACAGCAGCCCGGCCGTTACATGCAGCCCATGCAGGCCGACAACGGAGAAGAACGACGACAGGAAGGCACTACGCTGAGGTCCCGCACCCTCGCGGACCATAGTGGCGAAATCCCTTGCCTCCAGCAGCAGGAAGGCAAGTCCGAGCAATCCTGTGACCAGCAGAAAGACCTGGGTCCAAAGCTGGCTGCGCGCCTTGGTCGCTATTGCGGACAACCCGCAGGTGAAGCTGGAGGTGAGAAGGCAGCCGGTTTCGATCGCGATGATCATCGGGTTGAACAGCTCGCGCCCGGCGGGACCGCCGTCGGTTGCGGTTTGCAGGACGGCGTGGGCGGCGAAGAACGCCGCGAACATGATGATGTCGCTGAGGATGAAGATCCAGAAGCCATATCCGACGATCACGCGCTTGGACGCAGGTCCGCCTTCGCCGTGACCGGTTGCGTAATGGTAGTCGTGTTCCTCATGACCGCTGCCACGATGGGCTCGCCCCAGCCTGTAGGGGTCGAAACGCGGTCTGACCGCCTCGAATAAGGTGTCGCTCTGGCTCATGCCGGCTCCGCGATCCGGGGGTGTTGGTCAAGCCATTCCTGGCGGATCTTCCGGCGCTCGCGTTCCTGCTGCGCGACCTCCGCCGCCGGGATCGCATATTCCTCGACATCGCGCCAGGCGAACCACACGAAAACGACGTAGGCGGCGGCGATTCCCAGGCCCGCCAGCCACCAGATGTGCCAGATCAGCGCGAACCCGGTGATGGTAGCGAAGAAAGCACAAATGAATCCGGTCGGACTGTTGCGCGGCAGTTCGATCGGTTGGTAGTCCGGTTCTTCGGCGAGCTGCTGCGTCTCGATGGCGCGCCGCTTGATTTCCCAATAGGGCTCCTCGCCATGCACGTTCGGCAGCACGGCGAAGTTGAACGCGGGCGGCGGCGACACCGTCGCCCACTCCAGCGACCGGCCGTCCCACGGGTCGCCCAGCATGTCGCGCAATTCCTCGCGGTGAAGGATGCTCACGACCACCTGGATCACCTGACAGGCAGCGGCGCACATCCAGATGATGATCCCGACGCCTGCCGCCACAACCCACGGGTGCCACGACGCTACGTCGTACCTGCTGCAGGCGCCGCGTCATGCCCAACAGGCCCACGATATAGAGCGGCACGAATACGAGCAGGTAGCCGACCATGGTGAGCCAGAAAGCGGCCTTGCCCCAACCCTCATGCAACCGGAAGCCGAAGGCCTTGGGGAACCAATAGGTAATACCGGCAAAGGAGGCGAATATTACGCTGGAGATGATGACGTTGTGGAAATGCGCGACGAGGAACATACTTTCGTGCAGCACGAAATCCGCCGGAACAACGGCCAGCAGCACGCCGGTCATGCCGCCGATGGTGAAGGTCACGACGAATGCCACGGACCACAACATCGGTGTCGTGAAGCGGATCACGCCGCCATACATGGTGAATATCCAGTTATAGATCTTCACGCCCGTCATCACCGCAATGATGCTGCTGCTGATGCCGAAAAACGCGTTCACGTCCGGGCCGGCCCCCATCGTGAAGAAGTGGTGCAGCCACACGAGATAGGAGACGATGCAGATGCCCATGGTCGCGATCACCATGGAGCGGTAGCCGAACAACGGGCGGCCGGAAAATGTGGGTATGACCTCCGAAAATATGCCAAATGCGGGCAGGGCAAGAATATAGACTTCCGGATGGCCCCAGGCCCAGATCAGATTGATGTACATCATCATGTTGCCGCCGCCGTCGTTCGTGAAGAAATGGAACCCGAGGTAGCGGTCGAGCGTCAGCATTGCGAGTGTCGCGGTAAGCACCGGGAACGCCGCCACGATCAGAAGACTGGCGGCGAGCGCCGTCCAGCAGTAGATCGGCATGCGAAAATAGCCCATTCCCGGCGCACGTATCTTAAGGATCGTGGTGACGAAATTGATCCCGGTCATGAGGGTGCCCACACCGGCAATCAGCAAGGACCAGTCGTAATAGTCTATCCCTACGCCGGGAGAATACTGGAGTTCCGCCAGAGGCGGGTACGGCAGCCAGCCGGCGCGTGAGAATTCACCGACGACGAGAGAGATGTTGACCAGCAACGCACCCGTGGCGGTCAGCCAGAGGCTGGTGGAGTTCAAGGTTGGGAACGCGACGTCGCGCACGCCAAGCTGCAACGGCACGACGAAATTCATCAGGCCGATCGTCAACGGCATCGCGGCGAAAAAGATCATGATCGTGCCGTGCGCCGAGAAGATCTGGTCGTAATGCTCGGGCGGAAGGTAGCCGGGCCCGTTGTAGGCGATGGCCTGTTGAGAGCGCATCATGATCGCATCGATGAACCCGCGCAGCAGCATCACCAGGCCAAGCAGCGTGTACATCACGCCGATGCGCTTGTGGTCCACGCTGGTGATCCACTCGTGCCACAGATACGGCAGGTGACCCTTGATAATGATCCAGGCGATAATGGCGAGGACGATGACGAGCACCGCTGCGCCGGCAATGAGCGGAATTGGCTGATCCCAGGGGATCGCGTCCCAGGTGAGCTTGCCCAGCATCTTATTTTGCTCCTAGGGGACGCGACGCCGGGCCGCTGCCTTCGGCCGCTGGACCCGCTCCCGGTGGCAGCTCATCGGTTGCGATCGCCTGGAACAGATCCGGCTCAACCGACCGGTAGGTGAACGGGTGCACGTTCTGGCTTTCGTGCGAGAGCGCGGCATAGCCGGCGCGATCCAACACAGGACCTGCCTGCTGCACCTTCGTGACCCATTGCGCGAACGCATCCCGGGGCACCGCGTGCACGGTGAAATGCATGCCGGAAAATCCGTCGCCGCTGAATTGCGTGGACAATCCGTAATAGTCGCCGACGTGAACTCGCTTCAAGATAAAGCTGCGTCACCATGCGGTTCATCGTGGCGATCATCGTGCCAAGCTGGGGCACGAAAAAACTGTTCATCACCGTAGCCGAAGTCAGCAGGAAGTGGACAGGCGTTCCGGCGGGAAGCACAAGTTCGTTGACGCTGGCGATGTGCCGATCGGGATAAATGAACAGCCATTTCCAATCGAGCGAGACGACTTGCACCTCGACCGGGTTGTCTGTTCGCTGGTCGGACGACGAACTGGCCACGGCAATGGGTGCGAAGGGATCCAGGTCGTGCGCGCCAACCCAGATCAGGCCACCGAGAAACATGATGGTCAGGAGGGGTATCGCCCAGACAACAAGCTCGAGGCGGCCGGAATAGGTCCAATCGGGCCAATAGCGTGCCTTGGTATTGGTCGCGCGAAACCACCAGGCGAAGCCAAATGTTGCGATGATCGTTGGCACGACGATCACCAGCATGATCCCCAGCGCGTCGAGCATGATTTTTGCGTCGCCCGCACCAATGGGACCCTGTGGGTCCAGCACCCCACCGGTACAACCAGCCAGCAATGGCGACAAGATCGTGAGTTCCGCCGTTGCCGGCAGGAACCTTCGAACTCGGCGGCGTGGTACGGGCCGTAGTACCTGCAAGGCGGGCCGTGGTACCTGCAAGGCGGGCGATCTGACCATGAGAAATTTCAAATGCATGAAGGTTGTTCGGGACAGGCTCCCCCTCAACACGGCGCACCGTCTGCGATGATCACCGACCGCTGGAGACGTGGTAAGACATAGCGACCAGCGGCAATGTTCGGGACGTTGGAGTCCACCACGTGCTCCTTCGCCAGCGGTGCCCCTGGCATGGGTAGGATATCCGCCTTGTCATTCGTTCCGTCGGCTGGAAAAAGTGAAAAGTTCGTGATGCGCCTTCGTGCGGGAAAACCGCGGTCGTACCAGGGTGCGGTCCGTCAGTGGACTCCCCTGCTCTTTTGCGGCGTCATGGTCATTCGAATGGACGCAGCCAAGGGAAGCGATGCGATGGGGAGTAAGATGCGTGCGACGACCGGCAGCCTGGCGTATCGCGGCGTGCGGGCGGCATGACCGGGATGGCAACGATCGACATCGCCGCCGGCCCATTCCGTTTCACCGCACGCTTCGAGGACGCCGCCGCGCCGAAGACCTGCGCTGCCTTCCGGGCGTTGCTGCCCTACCGCCAGCGCATCATCCACGTGCGCTGGAGCGGCGAGGCATGCTGGATACCCCTCGGGGATTTCAATTTCGACCTGGGCTATGAGAACCACACCAGCTATCCGGCCCCCGGCCAAATCCTCCTGTATCCCGGCGGCATCAGCGAAACCGAGATCCTGCTCGCCTACGGCGCCGTGCAGTTCGCGAGCAAGGTGGGTGTGCTCGCCGGCAACCACTTCCTGACGGTCGAAGCCGGCGCCGAGAACCTGGCGGCGCTTGGCAGGAAAGTGCTGTGGGAAGGCGCGCAGGAGATCGTGTTCGGCGCCTGATGCGTTCACCGGGCCCGGCTTGGTTGGCCCGGCTTGGTTGGCCCGGCTTGTTGCCCTGGGGCCGGCTCTTGTTACGCCGGCATCCAACGCGCTATGCGCAATGACCGATCCCGGGCATCGCGCGGGAGAGGCTGACAAAAGCGGGAAACGTCCAGAGTGTCCTTCAGCCGGCCCGTTGCGCATGCCGTATTGCGCAGCTCTCCGCTCGCGCCGTTCCAGGTCCGCAGCTTCCGGTTCCAGTGGCCGGCGGACCTGATCACCTCCTGGGGCGGGGAGATGGAGAACGTCATCCTCGGCTGGTACGTCCTCGTCTCCACCGGCTCGGTCCTGCTGCTGACCCTGTTCGCCTCGCTGCAATATTTCGGCACGCTGCTCGCGCCGATGATCGGCCTGGCGGGCGACCGGCTGGGGCATCGCAACGTGCTGTGCGCCATGCGTGCCGTGTATGCGACCCTGGCCGCCACCATCGCCACGCTCGCCTTCTCCGGCTGGCTCAACCCCACCGCCGTGATGGTGCTGGCCGCGGGGGCCGGGTTGGTGCGGCCCTCCGACCTCGCGATGCGCGGTGCGCTGGTCGCCGAGACCATCCCCACGGAGCGCCTGGTCGGCGCCATGGGAGCGTCCCGCATCACCGGCGATGCTGCGCGCATCGCCGGGCCGCTGACCGGCTCCGCGTTGTTCGCCGCGTTGGGTATGGGACCGGCCTATCTGTGCATCGCGCTGGTCTATATCGCCGGGTTCGCGCTGACCCTGGGCACCGGCGCGCCGCGCCGCTTCGTGGAGACGGCGTCCGATTTCGCATTCTTGCGGGATATGCGCGCGGGGCTGGCCTATGTGTGGGCCAACTCCGCGTCGCTGGCGGCACTCTTGCTGGCCTTCCTGGTTAATCTCACAGCCTACCCACTGACCAGCGGGCTGCTGCCCTATGTGGCAGAGAAGGTCTATCACGTGGACCAGACCGGTCTTGGCTATCTGGTGGCGAGCTTCGCCACCGGCTCCTTGCTCGGCTCCGTCATTGTCAGCGTGGCGGGGCGCGCCATCAGGCCGGCACGCATGATGCTGGGCTTCGCGCTGGCGTGGTACGCCATGCTGCTGGTGTTCGCCCACATGCCCGACGCCGCGCATGGCCGCGCGTTGCTGCTGCTGGCAGGCCTGGCGCAGAACCTGAGCCTGGTGCCGATGTCCGTGCTGTTGCTCTACGGCGCGGACGAGCGCTTCCGCGGCCGGGTGATGGGGCTGCGGATGATGGCGATCTACGGCCTGCCGCTGGGGCTGATGCTGGCTGGGGCGTTGATCGACGCGTTGGGGTTTGCACCGGCGATCTCATTGCTGGCAACCGTCGGGGCGCTGCTGACCCTGGCGATCGGGCTGCATTGGCGAGCGGCGCTGTGGCCGAGGGAAGCGCCGGCCAACGCGCGGTGATGCTGCCGGCGGCGCATCCGTCGGCGGTGAATGCCATCAGTGCATCGGTCCGCGGCAGCATCGTCGGCCCGACTGTCATTGCGAGCGCAGCGAAGCAATCTCCCGGAGAGTACGCACGTCACTCGCGGGAGATCGCTTCGGTGCGCTCGCAATGACAGGCGGTCGCAATCACAGGACACTACTCCAGCGATACGACGTGCCGCGGACGGCCCCAATCGGCGGCAGCGGTGGCGCAACGTTCGACGTCCTCCTGCAGCATCAACCCCTGCGCCACGAGCTCCTGCGCCGCTGCGACGACGGCAGCGACATAGGCACGCTTGTCGGGATAGCGTTGCAGAATCGCCGGCCGCGGATCGCCGGTTGCCGCGCATTCAGCCGCGGTTTCGGCGAACGGGATGTAGCTGCCCTCGAACCGAAGCTGCATGCCATGGCCGAAGCCGCGCGCCCGCGGGTTCCAGCCGGTATAGGTGCCGAGCGGCGCCGCCACCATCGGGGCACGCACGCCCGGGACGTCGTTGCCGTCCCGGTCAACCGCCGGCACCTGAACGATATACGTCTTGCCCGGCGCCCCCGGTGCGTTGCCGCCGGGCACCAGCACCGGCGGCTCGCGCAGGATGCCATGTTCCACATCCGGTCCGAAGTCGAGCAATGGCAGCGGGTTGGGCGTGCGCGGCGTGGCGACGCCCGGAATCGCCGGGAAGCGGCTGCGCCACTCGGCGATATCGACCAGCGTGCCGTCGGCGCGGGTCGGGATGCGGCTGGCGGGCGGCGAGGTGCCGTCGGTCGCCCAGCGGTCCAGCGCGTCCAGCATGGCGCGGAACAGCATGGAGGTGGAAACGACATTGGGCAGATTCTGGCCGATGCCGAGCACGGGCGTCTTGGGCCGGGGATCGGCGAAATGCTGCGAACTGGCCCACAGATAGACGCGCACCGTATCGGGCTGCTTCAGGTCGTTGCCCTCGGTGTCGGTGTGTACCAGGGAGCCTCGGCGCACCCAGTATTCAGTGGATGTCTGGGTATGGATCACCAATGGATCGGTGTCCGGCCGCTTGAGGATGGCGTCCTCGCGCCCGGTGTGGTGATCGCGCGACCAGGCGTAGGAGAACGGAAAGCTGTCGGCGATGTTGAAATGATCTTCATATTGCTGCCCGCCGGAGACGATGGGGCTGGCAAAACGATGGTTCAGCCATTTACGCCCGGCGCCCGCGACATGCGGCATCACGCCATCGAACACGCGCCGGCCCTGCGCATCGGCATTGAACCCGCGATAGACGAAATCGCGCAGGCAGCGGCCGGTCTGAGAGCGGCCCCAGGCATACGCCTTCTCCACGCCTTGCAGCGGGTTGGCGCCGCCGCGGTCGTATTTCAAGAAACTGATGGCATCACGCACGATGACATGCCCGAGGCCCATCACCTTCGGATCCGTCGCGGTGTAAAGCAGTTCATAGATCCAGCCGGGCTTGAAACCGCCCGGCAGATAGACATGGCGGTCGGACGGCACCACGGCTTGTTCCGGTGTGCCGGTCTCGCCGCCCATGCCGGATTCGGTGGCGGCAAACTGCCATTGGTCGGGTGGGATGACCTCCGGCGGGTCGTAGGGATAGCGGCGGCGCGTCAGCGTGGCGCGCGTGGTGTCGCGCGAGGCGGTAGGGAAACTATGCGCCGCGATGCGGCCGCTGAGCGGGAAGCAGGTGATGCCTGGCACGTCGGCCAGGTACTCGACGCGGATCGTGCCGGATATGGGTGAGCAATCGTCGTTGCGCGCCTCCGGGACGTCGAACACCATGCGGCCGCCGCCCGGCAGCAGGTCACCCTCCCACGCCACCCAGAGCACGCAATAGCCGCGGCGCATGAAGAAGCCGTTGCCGGCATGCGCCATGCTGTGCGGATCGTTGCTGTGCAGCGCGTCGTTGAAGAACTGCGGTGCGCGCTTGTGGCCGCGGTTGCCGTAGTCATAGAACAAGCGCCGGTTGCCGCGCGCGAGATCGACCGGCTTGAGGATCATGCAGTCGGCCGCGCAATGCACCAGGCCGTCAGCGCCGCGCGCCGCCTTGTCGAGATCGACCACGTCGCGTTGCGCCGGCGCCCGCGGATCCACGGCCAGGTGCACGCGGCCGGACAGTCGTTCATAGGGGCCGACGTCGCCGAACGATACACCGTCGGCGAAGGGTCGGCGGTCGGTGATGCGAAACTCGATCCGGTTGGTCATCTGTCGTGGTCTCCCGCGCCGATCCGGACCGCGAGTGTGGGTCCAGGCGGCGGGCTTGGCAATTTGTTCATCTTTCCGGCGATATATTGCCGGCCGTGCCTGGTTGGAATGATGCCATGCCGGACCTGCCTGTTGAACCGAGCGGCCCCAGCCGGTATCCTGCGGATATGGAAAGCCGCGTCGCTGTACTGGAGCAGATCGCGCGAACGACGACCGAGGGTCTTGCGCAAATCGTGCGCGGGATGGAAGTGCTGCGGGCAGAGTTCCGCGCTCAGCAGGACCAGCTGGAACGGCGAATGGACATGCTCGCTGCCAAGCAAGAGGCACTCGCAGCCGATCTACGCTCGCTGGCAGCCGATCAACGCGCGCTGGCAGCCGATCAACGCGCGCTGGCAACGGAACAGAGGGCGGACTTCCGCTGGTTGCTCGGCGTCATGCTGGCTGGCTTCACGATGCTGCTGGGAGCCTTCGGCGCAATGCTTGGCGTGATGGCGCACGGCTTCCACTGGCTGTAGCCGCGTCCGCATACGCGCGCATGCTGCCGGCTTAGCGATTTCTTCATAAGTTGCGGGCATATTCCGGCAATGCTGATGGAGCGGCGTCATGCCCGACCTGCCGGTTGATCCGACCGGCCCCGGCCGGTATCCTGGCGACATGGAAAGCCGCGTCGCCGTGCTGGAGCAGATCGCGCGAACGACGACCGAGGGTCTCGCGCAAATCGTGCGCGGGATGGAAGCGCAGCGGGCAGAGTTCCGCACGATGCAGGATCGGTTGGAGCGCCGGATGGACCTATTGGCGGCAGACCAGCGCGCCGATTTCCGCTGGTTGCTCGGCGTCATGCTGGCCGGATTTACCACGCTGCTGGGGGCCTTCGGCGCAATGCTCGGCGTAATGGCGCACGGCTTCCACTGGCTGTAGCGCGCTTCCGCATACGCGCGCATGCTGCCCGCTTAGCGATTTCTTCATAAGTTGCGGGCATATTCCGGCAACGCTGATGGAGCGGCGTCATGCCCGACCTGCCGGTTTGATTCAGCCGGCCCCGGCCGGTATCCTGGCGACATGGAAAGCCGCGTCGCCGTGCTGGAGCAGATCGCGCGAACGACGACCGAGTGTCTCGCGCAGATCGTGCGCGGGATCGAAGGGCAACGGGCAGAATTTCGCGCGCTGGAAGACCGCTTGGGGCGCCGGATCGACCTGCTCGCCGCCGATCAACGTGCGCTGGCTGCGGAACACAGGGCGGACTTCCGCTGGTTGCTGGGCGTCATGCTGGGTGGCTTCAGCGCTTTGCTCGGCGTGATGGCGCACGGCTTCCACTGGCTGTAGCCCGCTTCCGCATACGCGCGCATGCTGCCCGCTTAGCGATTTCTTCATAAGTTGCGGGCATACTCCGGCAATGCTGATGGAGCGGCGTCATGCCCGACCTGCCGGTTGATCCGACCGGCCCCGGCCGGTATCCTGGCGACATGGAAAGCCGCGTCGCCGTGCTGGAGCAGATCGCGCGAACGACAACCGAGGGTCTCGCGCAGATCATGCGCGGGATGGAAGCGCAGCGGGCGGAATTTCGCATGCTGGAAGACCGCTTGGGGCGCCGGATCGACCTGCTCGCCGTCGATCAACGTGCGCTGGCTGCCGATCAACGTGCGCTGGCTGCGGAACACAGGGCGGACTTCCGCTGGTTGCTGGGCATCATGCTGGGTGGCTTCAGCGCCTTGCTCGGCGTGATGGCGCACGGCTTCCACTGGCTCTGACCGCACGCCGCCAAACGGGCTGAACGCATGGATTGGGAAGCGCCCGCCATCGTGCTGGACGCGCGCCCCTACGGTGAGGGCGACGCGATCGCCACGGTGATGACCGAGGACCAGGGCCTGCATCGCGGCCTCGCCCGCGGCGGCGGCTCGCGCGCGCAGGCGGCGCTGTGGCAGCCGGGCAATCTGGCGCAGGTGCGGTGGGTGGCGCGGCTCGCCGACCAACTCGGCAGCTTCAGTGCCGAGATGATCCATGCCGGCGCCGCCGCCGTCATGGACGATGCGCTGGCGCTGGCGATGCTATCGGCGGTGTGCGCCGTCGCGGAAGGCGCATTGCCGGAACGCGAGCAACATCCGCGCGTGTTTCACGGCCTGGTGCGACTGGTCGCGCACCTGCCACGCGGCGCCGTCATGCTGAGCGACCTGATCCGATGGGAGACGGTGCTGCTGTCCGATCTCGGCTACGGGTTGGACCTGACGGCCTGCGCGGTCACTGGCGAAACTTCCGGCCTGGCCTTCGTGTCGCCGCGCACCGGCCGAGCAGTCACCGAGGCCGCCGCCGGCATTTGGACGGAACGGCTGCTGCGCCTGCCGCCGTTCCTGACCGGCGACACGCCCGCCACGCCGGGAGATTGGCTCGACGGACTGCGGCTGACCGGCCACTTCCTGACGCGCGACGCGTTCGGCGCCCAGCACCGCCCGCTGCCGCAGGCGCGCCAGATGCTATACGACCGCGTCGCCGCACTGGCGGACGAATCGACCACGACTCCGGGAGACAGCAATGCCGGATGACACCATCGGCCGCGTCGAGGACACGCATCTGAAGGATGCGCTGTCCGAGCGCTACCTGGCCTATGCGCTGTCCACCATCATGTCGCGCTCGTTGCCCGACGTGCGCGATGGGCTGAAGCCGGTGCACCGGCGGCTGATCTATGCGATGCAGCAGCTGCGGCTCGACCCCGGTGCCGGCTTCAAGAAATGCGCCCGCGTCGTCGGCGACGTGATCGGCAAGTTCCATCCGCATGGCGACGTGGCGATCTACGATGCGCTTGTGCGCCTGGCGCAGGATTTCGCTGCGCGTTATCCGCTGGTGGAAGGCCAGGGCAATTTCGGCAATGTCGATGGCGACAACGCCGCCGCCATGCGGTACACCGAAGCGCGCCTGACCGAAGTCGCGAAGGCGATGCTGGCCGGCATCGACGAGGACGCAGTCGATTTCCGCCCCACCTACGACGGCGAGGATTCCGAACCCGTCGTGTTGCCCGGCGCGTTTCCCAACCTGCTGGCGAACGGCGCCGCCGGCATCGCGGTCGGCATGGCGACGTCGATCCCGCCGCACAATGCGGGGGAAATCTGCGCCGCGGCGGTCCATCTGGTGCGGCACCCGGAAGCCACCACCGCCGATCTGCTACGCCTCATGCCCGGCCCGGATTTTCCCACCGGCGGCGTGCTGACCGAGGACCCCGCCGCCATCCTGTCCGCTTACGAAACCGGCCGGGGCGGCTTCCGCCTGCGCGCCCGGTGGGAAGTGGAACGCGGCAAGCACGGCACCTGGCAGATCGTCGTCACGCAAATCCCCTATCAGGTGCAGAAGTCGAAGCTGATCGAGCACATCGCCCAGCTTCTCGAAGAAAAGAAGCTGCCGCTGCTGGCCGATGCGCGCGACGAAAGCGACGAGAACATCCGGCTGGTGCTGGAACCGCGCACTCGCGGCGTCGAGCCGGAAGTGCTGATGGAAACCGTGTTCCGCGCCACCGCGTTGGAATCGCGCTTCCCGCTCAACATGAACGTGCTGGACAAGACGCGCACGCCACGGGTGATGTCGCTGGCGGAAGTGCTGCGCGCGTGGCTGGACCATCGGCACGAGGTGCTGGTCCGCCGCAACACGCATCGCCTGGCGGCGATCGACCGGCGCATCGAGGTACTGGATGGCTATCTGCTGGTCTATCTCAACCTCGACGAGGTGATCCGCATCATCCGCCATGAGGACGAGCCGAAGCCGGCGCTGATGGCACGCTTCGATCTGAACGACGTGCAGGCCGACGCGATCCTGAATATGCGGTTGCGCGCATTGCGCCGCCTGGAAGAGATGGAGCTCAAGAAGGAGCACCGCGCCCTGACCAAGGAGCGCAAGGAGATCGCCGCCCTGCTGAAGGACGAAGCGCTGCGCTGGAACCGCATCGTCGAGGAACTGGAAGCCACGCGGGTGAAATTCGGATCGGGACCCTTGGGCGATCGCCGCACCGAGCTGGGCGCCGCGCCGGTCGCGGTGGACGTGGCCAGCGAAGCATTGGCGGAACGCGAAGCGATAACCGTCATCCTGTCCGACAAGGGCTGGATCCGCGCCGTGCGTGGTGTGGTCGCCGATCCCAACGAGCTGCGCTTCAAGGAAGGCGACAAGCTGAAGCGCCTGCTGCCCTGCTTCACCACCGACCGCCTGACCCTGTTCGCCACCAATGGCCGTGCCTACACGCTGAAAGCCGGAGACCTGCCGCGCGGCCGTGGCGACGGCCAGCCCGTGCGCTTGCTCGCGGAGCTTACCAACGAAGACGACGTCGTCGCCCTGTTCGTCGCCGGCGAAGGCGCGAAGTATCTGGCTGCGTCCAATTCCGGCCGCGGCTTCATCGTTCCGGGCGCGGAGCTGGCGGCCGAGAAGCGCACCGGCAAGCAGATTCTGAATTTGCGACCTGGCGAGGAGGCCGCGCTGTGCGCCCTCGCGGAAGGCGACCACGTCGCCGTGGTTGGCACCAACCGCAAGCTGCTGGTGTTCCCGCTGGACCAGGTGCCGGAAATGACGCGCGGCACCGGCGTGATACTGCAACGCTACAATGAGGGCGGCATGGCGGACGCCAAAGTGTTCCGGCTGGTCGAGGGCCTGAACTGGAAGCTGGGCGACAAGGTGCGCACAGAAACGAATTTGCGCGATTGGCTGGGCGCGCGCGGGCAGGCTGGGCGCATGCCGCCCAATGGGTTCCCTCGGTCCGGCAGGTTTGGGTGATCGCCGCGGCCTGACCGCCGCCGCATCATTCACAGGGGCGGCTGGATCGCCGCCGCATCATATGGAATAAGTGCGGCGGGTGCCGCATGGAATAAGCGCGGCGGGTGCCGCGCCACCGACCCCTCTGCTATCGTGCCGTGGGTTGTGCCGTGGGTTGTGTGGTCGGAACGCAACAAACTCGCCGCCATCGTGATGGCTGCCGCCGGCGCAGCCGCGGAACGACTTTCAAACGGGGACGTTCAAGGGAGGAACCAGTCCATGCAAGTCTCACGTCGCCTGCTGTTGGGCGGTGCTGCCGCGCTATCGACCGTCCCGCTTCTGCGCGCCCACGCTCAGGCAAAACCCAAGATCAGGCTCGGTGTGCTGACCGACCTGTCGGGTACGTATCGCGACAACACCGGCCCCGGTTCCGTCGCCTGCACGCGCCAGGCAGTGACGGAGTTCAACCCGTCGGCGCATGGCTTCGATGTGGAAGTGATCAGCGCGGACCATCAGAACAAGCCGGACGTCGCTTCCACCATCGCGCGGGAGTGGTGCGACCAGGGCGTGGACGCGCTGGTGGACGTGCCGACATCGTCCGTCGCACTGGCGGTGGCGCAGGTGGTGAAGGAAAAGGACAAAATCATGCTGAACGGGTCCGCCACCACGACGGATCTGACGGACAAGCAGTGCAGCCCCAACACCATCGTCTGGAGTTTCGACACCTACATGATGGCGCAGTCGCAGGGAGGTTCCACTGTGAAGGCGGGCGGCAAGACCTGGTTTTTCATCACCGCCGACTACGTCTTCGGCCACATCCTGGAAGAGCAGACGGCGGCGCTGGTGGAAAAGGCGGGCGGCAAGGTGCTGGGCAAGCTGCGTTATCCGTTCCCTGACACCACCGATTTTGCGTCTTATCTGCAACAGGCACAGGCTTCGGGTGCGCAGGTGCTGGGGTTGGCAAATGCCGGCCTGGATACGGTGAACAGTATCAAACAGGCGCATGAGTTCGGGCTGAGTCAAACGATGAAGATCTGCCCGCTGCTGATCTTTATCACCGACGTGCATTCGCTGGGGCTGCAGACTGCGCAGGGCCTGACCTGCACCACATCGTTCTACTGGGACCACAACGATCGCACGCGCGCCTTCACCAAGCGGATTCTGCCCGAGATGTCCAACGGCGCCTATCCGAACATGGCGCATGCCTCCTGCTATGCGGAGACGTTGCATTATCTGAAGGCGGTGGCGGCCATGGGTGGAGCGGCCGCAAAGAAGAGCGGGCGCGACACAGTGGCGATGATGAAGTCCATGCCGACCGACGACGACGCCTTCGGCAAGGGCAGCGTCCGCGCGGACGGACGCGGCATGTTCCCTGCTTATCAATGGCGGGTGAAGAAGCCATCGGAGAGCAAGATGGCGTGGGACGTCTTCAATCCGGTGCTGGTGTCGCCGCCCTCCGAGGTCATCCATCCGTTGAACGACAAGTGTGAGTTTCCGACCAAGGTGTAACTCCGCCTTCGCGGATGGCGGCCGCGGGGCCGCCATCCGTGTCGCGGCCGTCTTTAGTGCTTTTCCTCACGCCGGCGGAAATGCCGCGCTGCGCCATGCGACGACCTCGGGGATGCGCGCTGTGGCGCTTCAGCTGTGGCGCTTCTGCTGTGGCGCTTCTGCTGTGGCGCTTCTGCTGTGGCGCTTCAATGGACGGGCACCAATTCTTCCCCCATAATCTTCGGTCGTCACAAGAGCGCACACACCCTGGGGGGGTATAATTCCATGAAGTTGTCTCGTCGTCGCTTGCTCGGTGGTGCCGCCGCGTTGACCGCCGTGCCGGTCATCCGTGCCCGCGCCCAAACCAAGCCCACGATCAGCGTCGGCGTGCTGACCGACCTGTCGGGCACCTATCGCGACAACACTGGCCCGACCTCGATCGCCTGCTCGCAGCAGGCGATCGACGAGATCGGCACGTCGCATGGTTTCGAAGTCGCGTTCCGTTCCGCCGACCATCAGAACAAGCCGGACGTTGCCGCTTCCATCGCACGGCAATGGTTCGATGAGGGTGTCGATGCGATCATCGACGTGCCAACCTCGTCGGTCGCTCTGGCCGTGTCGCAGGTGGCGAAGGAAAAAGACAAGATCATGCTGAACGCCAGCGCCGCGGCGATGGAGATCACCTCGACGCAGTGCAGCCCTAACACGATCGTCTGGAGTTTCGATACTTACGAGAAGGCGCACTCGACCGGTGGCGCACTGGTGAAGCAGGGCAAGAAGATCTGGACGTTCGTCACCGCCGACTATGTGTTCGGCCACTCGCTGGAGGAACAAACGGCGGCGGTGGTCAAGTCGATGGGTGGCGAGGTGCGGGGCGCGGCGCGCTATCCGTTCCCGGAAACCACCGACTTCTCCGCCTTCCTGCAGCAGGCGATGGCGAGCGACGCACAGGTTCTGGGTCTGGCCAATGCCGGCCTGGACACGGTGAACTGCGTGAAGCAGGCGCACGAGTTCGGGCTGAACCAGAAGATGACGATCGCGCCGCTGATCATGTTCCTGCAGGACGCGCACTCGATCGGGCTGGAGACGGCGCAGGGCCTGATCACCAGCGAAACCTTCTACTGGAACATGAACGACCACACCCGCGCCTTCACCAAGCGCGTGCTGCCGCGTACGCCGCACAACTATCCCAGCCAGGCGCATGCCAGTGCCTATGGGATCACGCTGCACTATCTGAAGACGGTCGGGGCGATGGGTGCCAAGACCGCGAAGAAGAGCGGCCGCGCGACGGTGACACGGATGAAGGCGATCCCGACCAACGACGACGCGTTCGGCAAGGGCGGCATCCGCGCCGATGGCCGCGGTGAGTTCCCGAGCTACCTGCTGCAGGTCAAGACGCCGGCCGAGAGCAAAATGGAATGGGACATCTACAACGTGCTGGCGACCACGCCGCCAGCCGAAGTGCTGCACCCCCTGCTCGATAAGTGCAAGTTCGCAACATAACCCACGTCGTCGACCGTCATGTCCGGGCTTGACCTGGCTTGGCTTGGCCCGGTTATTCCGCGGATCGGGCGCTTGCGGTGCCAAACGGTCCCAGACGAACCTGCGTAGTTGGCCGGGTCAAGCCCGGCCATGACGGACACAGGCGACCGCATGGCGCGTCGAGTTTTATTCCGCGGCCAGCAGATGCGGAACAGAATGATTGCGTTCCGTCGCCCCGTATTTCTCCACCCACTCGCGGCCCAGGCGTGCGGCTTCCTGCGGCGTCAGCCAGGACCATTCGGCGCCGCGGGCGCGAATCGCGACCCAAACGGTCTCTCCGTGCACGTGTTCCTCAACCGAGAACGCGCCAGTTTGCGACATAGGCATACCCACTTCGAAACGAGAATGACCGGTTATGCGCGCCACCGGCAGAGGCTGCACGACAAACGAGCCGTCTCACCAATGCAAGTGCCCGACTTGCGACTTCGTCTTCCCCAACCCGTGAAGCGCGCACCCGGGATATTTGCCCGGTTCAGCAGAGTCACCGCAACCGGAAAATGCATCCGCCGCCGCAAAAATGCCAAAATCGTCAAGGCGACGCGCTCGCGTGTGCTTTCGGCCACAACCCAAACGGAGATCCCCTTTTGCTCAAATCACGCGAGGCACCACCCTTCATGGTGTGGAAGATGCGGCGGGACCGAACATCGCCAGCCGATCCTCCCGCACAAGACGTACGTCACCGGCGCGGGCGGTCAAGCCGATGCGGTCGAAGTATTCCAGAATCTGGATCGCCACCTTCCGGCCATTGTCGAGACGGTCACGGAACGATGCGGCCGTGAGTTGGGATCCGGGATCGTTCCTGGCAGCCTCAGCGGCGATCGTCGCCATCTCCGCCACCGTCTCGCGCAGGAAGAAATGATCCGGTGCCACTTCGATCAGCAAGCCGACGCGCTGCAGACGCTTCAGTGCCGCGCGCATCGCCGGTTCCGGCAGCGACAGCGCCTGCGCCAGGTCGCGCGTGCGCGGCGGACGGAAGCGCTCGGCGGCGAGCAGGGCGCGGACACCTGGCCACAGGCGCTCATCGGCGGCGGACAGGCGGATCTGGTGGGTGGTGAGACGCAGCCATGGCCCGTCCTGCCGTACCGTGCCTCGCCGCAACAGCGTCTCGAGAAGCGCACGGAACGACGCCGGAGGCGGGCGCAGCGCCAGTTGCAGGCGTAACCGTTCCGGCTGCAGCCCCGGCTGGTCGGGCGCGCCGGCGTGCCACGCGGCCAGCGTCCGCAGCAGGTCTTGTTGCAGTCCCTCGCGCGTGGCGGGCGCCATCAGCAAATCGGCAACTGCGACGGCGGGGACGGCGGCCCGCACGGACTCGGCCACCGTGGCGGGAAGGTTGCGCGACCGCAGGAAGCGGGCGTGGTCCGTCCAGCCCGGCGGCAGTGCCAGCAACTGCCGTAGCGCGACCTCATTCGCCGCGGGCCGCAATGCGGCAAGCTGCGCCAGGCGCGCCGGCGTGCGGCGGCCGCGCGCCGGCGGGAACGGATCGATGACATTGCCGCCGCCGATCGTGCGGCTGGCGCCCGCATCGCGCAGCACCAGCCGGTCGCCGGCCAGCGCGCCGATGGGCCGGTCCAGCGCCAGCCGCACGAAGGCCTCCTCGCCCGGCCGGATGCGGTCGCGGTCCAACGGATGCACGCGCGCCATGACATGCGCCGCGCCGAGATGCAGGTGCACCGGCGTATCCGCCCGCAGCGCCGCCGGTTCATCCACCAGCACGCGCAGCTGCGCGTCCAGCGACGCGGTCGGAGCATGGATGTCCGGATGCAGCACCCAGTCGCCGCGCGTCACCGCATCCTTCGACAGGCGCGGCCCGGCGATATTCAGTGCGACCCGCTGTCCGGTCATCGCAACGGTCGCGGAGCGGTTTTGCGCGTGCAGGCCCCGCACGCGCAGTTCCAGCCCGGGTGGCGACAGCATCAGCCGGTCCTCCACCTCGATGCGGCCGGCAACCAGCGTGCCGGTGACGACCAGCCCCGCGCCCGACAACGTAAAGGCCCGATCAACCGCCAGCCGAGGATAACCGCTGGCGTCGCGTTGCCTTGGACCCAGCTCCTCCAGCGCGCCGGTCAGCGCGGCGATGCCCTCGCCGGTGACGGCACTGACCGGCAGGATGGGCGCGTCGTGCAATCCGGTCGTGGCAAGCAGCGCCTTCACCTCGGCGGCAACGGGGGAAAGATTGCCGCCGGCGATGTCGGCCTTGGTCAATGCGACGATGCCGCGGTCGATGCCGAGCAAGTCTAGAATCGCGGCGTGCTCGCGAGTCTGCGGCATGACGCCATCGTTCAGTGCCACCACCAACAGTGCCGCATCGATGCCGGTGGCACCGGCGAGCATGGTGTGCACGAACCGCTCATGGCCTGGCACGTCGACGAAGCCGAACGTGCCACGCGGCGTGTCGGTATAGGCGAAGCCGAGATCGATGGTGATGCCGCGCCGCTTTTCTTCCGCGAGCCGGTCGGCATCGATGCCGGTGAGCGCCTTCACCAGCGCGGTCTTGCCGTGGTCGATGTGGCCGGCGGTGCCGATAATCATAATGGATAAGATGCGAGTTCAGCGGCCGGGCGCAAGCAGGGGCCACGGCTCACTTGACCAGCGCGTCGCGGCGGTGATTACTGGCATCCCGCCAACCGAGCCACTCTCCGCAATTGCATGACCCGCAAGCCGGCAGCCCTGCAATTCGGTGTGGCGGATATTCCGCCTCGCGCCGTCATCATCAGCAATGCGCTGCAATATGTCGCGGTGCTCTCCGGAAGCCTGCTTCTGCCGCTGATCATGGCAGGTGAAGCGCACGTTCCGTCCGCGGTCGCCGATAGCGTGTTGAGCTGGTCGGTGATCGTCCTGGCCATCGGCGCAACGCTGCAGGCCCTGCCGAAAGGACCGGTCGGCAGCGGCTATCTCGTTCCCAGCACGATGACCGCGGTTTATGTCGGCCCAACCCTGGCGGCGGTGCATCTCGGGGGCCTGTCGATGGTGGCCGGCATGACAATGCTCGGCGGCGCCATGGAAGCCGTGATCTCGCGGTCGATAAATCGCCTGCGCGTGCTGATGCCGCCCGAACTCGCCGGCGTCGTCATCGTGCTGGTGGGAGTCGAGAACGGCATGCTGGGCTACCGTTATCTGCTGACCACCGGATCGGGTCATCCGCCGGCCTCGGGGCACTGGACGGTCGCGGCGATCACTCTGCTGGTCATGATCGGTGCAAGTGTGTGGGGGCGCGGCCTGATCCGGGCGTGCTGCGTGCTCATCGGGATGGTTGCCGGTGCCATCACCGCGATGCCGGCCGGTTTGCTTCCTCGCAGCGAACTGGGACAATTCGCCAGCCTGCCAGTGCTGGCATTCCCACGCGTGGACTACTTCGGCTGGTCGTTCAGCGCCGTACTGTTCGCTCCGTTCTTTGTCGCCGCCATGGCCAACACGTTGAAGGCCGCCGCCCTGATCACGGCCGCGGAGCGTCAGGCCGATCCGGACTGGGTGCGGCCCGACGTGCAGCGCATCCGCCGTGGCGTGCTGGCCGACGGCCTCGCCACCTTGCTCAGCGGCCTGTTTTGCTCCGTCGGCACCAACATCTCCGCCGCAGCCGTCGGGCTGAACGAGGCGGCCGGGGTGGCGTCACGCGTCGTGGCTTATGCGGTCAGCGTCATCTTCATCGCGATGGCCTTCATCCCCGACCTGATGCACTGCTTCCTGCTGATGCCGCGCCCCGTGGTCGGCGCCGCCTTCCTGTTCACGTCCTGCGCCATTCTCAAGAGCGGCATCGAGACGATAGCCTCCCGCATGCTCGATGCCCGGCGGACGCTGGTTGTCGGCATGGGGGTTCTCACCGGCGTGGCGGTGGAAGCGTTCCCCGCGGTGTTTCACGCCGTGCCGGCTTCGGTGGCGCCGGTGATCGGCTCGCCGCTGGTGCTCGGCACGGCCGTCGCCTTCGTGCTGAACCTCGCCTTCCGTGCCGGCGCGCGGCGCCGATCGGTGCTGGAGGTCGTGCCGTCGCAGATCGACTTCGACGCTGTCCATAGCTTCATCGAGGGCCTGGGCGGCCTGTGGGGTGCACGGCGCGACATCATCACCCGTGCCAGCTTTGCGGCACAGCAACTGATCGAAGTCATCGCGGAGAACTGCGAACCCCGCGGGCGGATCGCGCTGTCGGGCAGCTTCGACGAGTTCAATCTCGCGGTCGAGGCACGCTACGATGGTGTCTTGCTCGAGCTGCCGGAGCGGCGGCCCAGCGAAACCGAGATCCGCGAGAGTGAGGACGCCGCCAGACTTCTCGCGGGCTTCCTGCTGCGGCACAATGCGGACCGGACAACGGCATCTCGACGCGGCGAGACCTGCGTCGTACGCTTCCAGTTCCAGCATTGAGCAGATGGCCTGGGATGGCGGTGACGCATGTCGCAGTCGGCCGGGTGTGCTGATGCGCCAGGTGTGCTGACGCGCCAGGTGTGCTGATGCGCCAGGTGTGCTGATGCGCCAGGTGTGCTGACGCGCCGGGTGTGCTGATGCTGTGAATGGTGCGCCGCAGGAGTGGGAGGCCCGCATGACACTGACGGAAGAGGCCAGCGAGCATGTCACCGTCGTCGCGGTTGACGGCCGGCTCGATGCCGAGTCAGCCAAGCGGTTCGGCGACCGGCTGACCGCACTGATCGGTGCCGGCCGCTCGCGGCTGCTGATCGAAGCCTCGAAGTTGGACTACCTCGGCAGCATTGGACTCCGCCAACTGCTGCTCGCTGCGCGCCGTGCCGAGGACGCGCGTGGTTGCATGGCGGTTTGCAATCTGACGGCCTCCGTGCGTCACGTCCTCGAACTGAGCGGCTTCAACAATGTGCTGTTGACCTACCCTTCACGCGAGGAGGCACTGGCGCGGCTCGCCTCGGTGTGACGCGGCGACCCTCGGGACTGGCAGGCCCGGTTGCATGTTGTGCCAGGGCAGCAAGGGCAGTGGGCGGCACGGGCGGTGGGGTCTGCGCTTTCCCAGCAAGAGGATGCTCTCCCTGCCGCCCGGCCTTCACAACGGTTGTCGGGATCCGGTGGGCCGCTATGCGGCGTCGGCGATCGCCATGTGCAGGTTCAGCCGATAGCCGCCTTGCTCCGTCAGCAGCAGTGTCGGGTTCGCGGGATTGGTCTCCAGCTTCTGGCGCAGGCGGTAGATGTGCGTCTCAAGCGTGTGGGTTGTGACGGCGGGATTATAGCCCCACACTTCGTGCAGCAGGATCTCGCGTCCCACGGGCCGCGCATCCGACCGATACAGGAACTTCAGGATCGCCGATTCCTTGTCGGTCAGCCGGATGCGTCGATTCTTCGCAGGGTCCTGCAGCAGCTTCTTCGCCGGACGGAAGGTATAAGGTCCGACGGTGAACACCGCCTCCTCGCTGCCATCGAACAACCGCAACTGCGTGCGCAGGCGCGCCAGCAGTTCGTTGGCGCGGAACGGCTTGGCGATATAGTCGTTCGCGCCGGAATCAAGACCTCGCACGACGTCCGCTTCGCCGTCCGAGCCGGTCAGCATGATGACAGGCATCTTGTGTCCCTGCCGCCGCAGCCTGACGCAATAGTCGCAGCCGTCGCCGTCCGGCAGGCCGATGTCGAGGATGATCGCGTCGAAGCGGGCATCCTGCTCGTTGATGGCCTTGTCGGCCTCCTCCAGGGTTTCCGCCGTCGCGACGGTGAAGCCGTGACCATCGGCGAGGTGCTCTGCGAGGACTTCGCGCAACGCCTCGTCGTCTTCCACGATCAGGATGGGTCGCTGTGCCGACATGTTTGCTACTCCCCCTTCGAATTGGACTATACGCAAGGTGCATTCGCGTGACATGGACGATCTGTGCGAATCATGGCCAAAATGGGCCATCTGTTCTTCGCTTTATCGTGAACATGCGCGAATAGTGTCGCGTCCCGGACGGCCTGTCGGCCGCCCGGGATTCGCTCCTCCCTCGGCCAGTCGGCGGTGCATGCCATCTTGCGGCCCGCCGGCCGCGCACTACCATGCGCTCTCGGGGATGCGCTCTCGGGGATGCGCTTTTGGGAATGGGGGGATCATCGGCATGTCGCAAACTGTTGTTTCTGAATTGGCGCCACACGGCGTTCTGCGTGCAGCGATCAATATGAGCAATTTCCTGTTGGTGACGGCACGCTCACCGTCGGGTGATCCTGCCGGCGTTTCACCCGACATGGCGGCCGCCATCGCCGAGCGCCTGGGCGTGCCAGTGAAATACGTCCCGTACCCAAAGCCGGGGGAATTGGCGGATGCCGCGGGCACCGATGCCTGGGACATCGGCTTGATCGGCGCCGAGCCGGCGCGCGCGGAAAAGATCGCCTTCACCGCCGCCTATGTCGAGATCGAGGCCACGTATCTGGTGCCGGCCGGTTCGCCGCTGCGGTCGATCGCCGAAGTGGATCGCCCCGGCGTGCGCATCGCCGTGACGGCGCGTAGCGCCTACGATCTTTGGCTGGAGCGCAACATCAAGCAGGCAACGCTGGTGCGGTCCGATCCGCAGCACACGGCGATGGAATTGTTCCTGCGCGACAAGCTGGATGCGATGGCCGGATTGCGGCCCGGATTGCTCGGCGATGTGCAGAAAGTGCCGGGCTCGCGCATTCTCGACGGTCAGTTCACCGCGGTGCAGCAGGCGATCGGCACCGCACGGAGCAACGCGGCGGGTGCGGCGTTCCTGCGCGATTTCGTAGAGGAGGCGAAAAAGTCCGGGCTGGTCGCGCGCCTGATCGAGAAGCACGGCGTGGTCGGGCGGCTTTCGGTAGCGCCGCCGGGGTAAGGGCCGAAATCGACGCCTCACGGGGTTGCATCACGCCACTGGCGCGGCGTTGCCATTTGGCTTCGTCGCGCGCGACATTCGAATTTCAATACCGATTGGCGAGTTTGGCATTGTAAACCCGGCGATGGTTAAATTAGCGGTGATCCTGGCTATAATACGAGGCGCCTGAACCATTGACTCCCGGCGGGGACATCCGACCCTCCCCTGTCATTGCGAGGAGCGAAGCGGTCCTCGCAATGACACTTGGGAGTCGTAGCGAGAGTCAGGGATTGCGACGTCTGGCATAGCATCGCTGCCCCGGTAATTATGCCGCCCGTCGCCCGTGGGCGCGGCTTCAATCAATCTGTTCCCTGCCGGCGCCCGGCGCCTGCGGCGGCTCGCGCCTGCCGCCGCATCGTGCCCTCCACATCCCCCGCCGGCTCCCAGTGCAGGCGGAACGGACCCACCTGCACCGCCACATCCTGCGGCCAGGCGACTGCCCCGGAAATCCGTTGTCCGCCGACAAAGGTACCGTTGGTGGACTCCAGGTCGATGATGCTGACCGCATCGGCCACCGCCTCGATGCGGCAATGCGCGCGCGACACCTCGTGCGCCGCCAGCATCAGCCCGCTGGTCGGCGCGCGGCCGATCACCAGCGGGTCGCTGCCCAGCGCCAGGCGTTGCTCCGGTTCGCCGTCGCGCGCCACCACCAGGATGCGCGCGGCACCATCGGGCGGCGCGACAGGTTGGATCGGGGGATGCGAGATGCCCGTGCGGTCGATGTCGAGCTCGCTGTCGCCGCCGCTCAATGCCGTGGCGAGGCGGGTGAGGTCCTCGGCGGCCCGGGTCATCCCGGCGTCCAGTTCGGCGGCGGCGGGCTCGGCCAACGCCACGCGCAGCGCGCGGCCGGCGCGGCGCTCCAGCAGGCCGAGCTGCAGCAGCGCGGCGATGTGGTCGCGCGTGGTCTGGAAGTTCTGCCGCTGCAGGCGCAACAGCTCCGCGGCCATGTCGTCGGCCAGCAACCCCTCGCCCTCGTCCTGCGGTGGCAGGCCGTACCAGTGGCGCAGCGCGAGCAAGGTCAGCAGCCGGTGCGACGGCGACAGCAGGTGGCGGCGCGCCTCCAGGCGGCGGGCGACCGAAAGGCCCATGGCTTCCAGCACCCGTTCCAGAGCGCCGACCCAGGCCTGGTCGCAGGTCTCGATGGCGCCGAGCAATTTGCGGCGGGTCTCGGCGTCGATCTGCGCCGGGGCGTGGCGGCGGCGCCCCGGGTGGCCGGCGAGCGACGTTTCGAGCAGGCGGCTGGCAGTCTCGATCAGGTGGCCGTCGAACTTGGCGGTCAGCAGGGGCGTGGGGACTACCAGGGTGCGGGCGGAGACGGGGCGGTCGGGCGGATCGATGCTGGAAAAGCCGAGGCGGTACAGCTCGCCCAGACGCTCCCGCACCGTGGCGTCGTCCAGCAAGAAGACCTGCTTGACCATGCCGGAGAGCTCGCCGACCGGTGCTCCGGTGCGCGCACGGGTGCACAGGTGGCTGACGAGATGCCACTGGCCCCGGCGATGCAGGTCCGGAAAGAACCTGTGCCAGATCTCCTGATAGGCCGACAGGAACCCGACGATCTCGCGCTGGGCCTGCACCGCGGCTCTCTCCGTCCCATGTTCCCCCACCATGATCCTAGCGAAGCCGGCGGGGCTTGTCTCGGTTGTTGCGACGGGCCGGGGTTGACGAGAACGGGCAAGTGCCTTGCTTCCGCGCCGGGCGGGCCGCATCGTTTGGCGATGTATGACCCGTTGTCGGATCAGGCCGCGCCACCCGCAATCTACGCGCGGCACGCCCCGGCAGCACCCGCGTCGCTGCCGCTGGCGGAGGCGGGCCGTATCTCGGGGCGTCGTGTCCCGGGGAACCAGGTCTCGGGGAACCATGTCCCGGGGAACCATGTCCCGGGGAACCATGTCTCGGGGAACCATGTCTCGGCGGCTGTGATCGGGGGCGGCTTCACGGGGCTTTCTACCGCGCTGCATTTGGCTGAGGCCGGCGTGGAAGTGGCGGTGCTGGAGGCGAAGCAGATCGGCTGGGGTGCGTCGGGCCGCGCCTTCGGTCAGGTGGTGCCGTATCTGAAGCAGGACCACCCGGCGATCCTGCGCCATTATGGCGCCGAGCGCGGGCAGCGCGTGGTCGATGCGGTGGCCGATGGGCCATCGCTGGTCTTCGACCTGATCGAGCGCCACCGAATCGACTGCTGGCCCGTCCGCACCGGCCTGATCTTCGCGGCGCATTCGCCGGCCGGGCAACGTGCGCTGGCGAAGCGCACCGCGTACTGGCAGCAGCGTGGCGCGCCGGTCGAACAGCTGGAGGGCAGCGCTTGCGCCGAGCTGATTGGCTCGCACCGCTATCCCACGGCGTCTCTGGACCGGCGTGGCGGGCATATCAATCCGTTCGCCTATGTGCGTGGCCTCGCACATGCGGCCCTGGCCGCGGGCGCCACGCTGCACACCGAGACGCCGGTCCGCGCGCTGCACCGCGAGGGCGCCCGCTGGGTGTTGGATACCGCGCAGGGCCGGCTGTCGGCGGATACCGTCGTCATCGCCACCAACGCCTATACCGGGGCGCTGTTGCCGCGCCTGCGGGACAGCATCATCCCGATGCGTGGCCACGGCTTCGTCACGGAACCGCTGTCGGACAACGTGCGCGGCTCCATCCTGCCGGCGCGCCAGTCCTTGACCGACACCAGGCAGCTGTTCTCGGCCGTGCGTCTGCTGCCCGATGGGCGGCTGCACGCCAGCACGTATGGGCCGGCGTTCGGGCCAGAGCATGCGCCCGACTGGCGCCTCGCCGACGCCCGGGTCCGCCGGCTGTTCCCGCAGCTCGGGGCGCCGCGCTGGAGCGAGGCGTGGAGCGGCTGGGTGGCGATGACTCCGGAGCATTTCCCGCGCCTGCACGAGCTGGCGCCGGGGCTGTTCGCGGGCCTCGCCTACAACGGGCGCGGCATTGCCGCTGCCACCATGATGGGCCGCGACCTGGCGATTCTGGTGCGCGGCGGCGGGGAGGCAGCGACCGTGTTCCCGCTGGCGCCGCTGCGTCCCCTGCCCTGGCATCGCGCGGCGCCGCTGCTGGTGCGGGCGCTGGTGCAGGCGTACCGGGTGCAGGACCTGTACCACGAAGTGCGGTTCGGACGAGCCCGGAGCTGACGATCGTTCGCGACTGGACCAGTTTTGAATCTCGCCTGGCACGCAGACAATTATACGTTCATAGTATCAATCTGTGCAGGCGATTCTTTTGTGAGAGACCACGGCATCGGTGCGGTCAGGCTTTCGCGCTCCATTTCAAGCGTAGCCAATAATGAGTCCAGCTACACCTCATCTGGGCGCGAGGACCCGAACAAGCGCCGCCACCATGGTTTGGCGCGTGACGGGCCTTGAGGGCTGGTGAGAACAACTTCGGCCCCCGACTTGTCCGTTGCGGCAGCGATCTCGCGTTCAACCTGCTCATAGCTGGAACGCGCCTTTCTGCTGGAAGGATGGTCCGAGCCAAACGAGCTCTCAAGCCCATCGGCAGCCCGCTGGTAGTACCTGCAGCGACGTCCCGGGCTCGCCCAGAGCATACAGGCACCCGGCAAGATTGTTTACGACGACAAGCGTGTCCGGATGGTCCGCGCCGAGAACGCGTTCCGCGGAATCGAGCGCGCGTCGGTACAATGGCAACGCCGCCGCCGGATCGTTCAGCGCCTCCATGCATAAGCCCAGATTGTTCACCGCTCGGATCGTGTCTGGATGCTTGTTGCCAAGAACGCTTTCGTGGTTTTCCAGGCTACGCCGGTACAGCGGCAAAGCCTCCGCGGCATTGCCCGTTTCGCGCAAGCATTCCGCCAAATTCGCAACGCTTGTGAGCGTGAGCGGATGATCCACGCCAACGGCCTTTTCGAAGCCACGCAGCGCAAGCCGGTAATACGGGAGCGCCGCGGCAGCATCGCCCAGGTTTCGGATGCATTCGGCCAGGTTGTTCAAGCTGACCAGCGTGTCCGGATGCGTTGCACCAAGAACTTTCATGTTGGTACCAAGGACCCGCAGATAGAGCGGCAGTGCCGCCACCGGGTCGCCCAGCCTGGCGCAGCATGCCGCGAGGTTGTTGACAATGCTGATTGTCGTCGGATGATCCGGGCCGAGAACGCGCTCTGTACCCGCAAGCGCACGTTGATAGAGTGGCAAGGCGTCCTTTGCGTTTCCGAGCGCCTGCATGCAATAGGCAAGGTTGTTCACGCTTTGCAGTGTCGTCGGATGATCCTTGCCAAAGATGCGCTCGCGACAGTCAAGCACTTGCTGGTTGAGTGGCAAGGCGCCCGCCGTATCGCCCAACTCCTGCATGCAAAGCGCCATGTTGCTGAGGGTGCCGAGTGTGCTGGGGAGATCCTCGGCAAGCACATGCTCCCCCACGTCAACAGCGCGCCTGAACAGCAACAGGGCCCCTGCCAGATCGCCGAGATCCTGTTTGCAGCAGGCCAGATTGTTCGCGCAGGCCAGCGTGGTCGGATGCTTCGCCCCGAGGGCTTGCTCGTAGCCTGCAAAAGCGCGCTCCAGCAGGGGCAAAGCGGCCGCCGCGTGGCCCAACACCCGCATGCAGTCGGCCAGATTGTTCAAGCCGGCCAGCGTGTCACGATGGTCCGGGCCCAGGGTACGCTCGCGGGTTTCCAGGGCAATGCGGAACAGGGGCAGAGCCCTTGCCGCGTCGCCACTGGCTTGCAGGAATGCGGCGGCGCGTGTGCGCAACGTCGTGACCCGATCACTGGCCTCGTCCGGAAATACCTGCGCCAGCAGGAAATCCTGGTGCGGCAGCAACAAGCGGCACAGCGGCCATTGTGATGGATTGTTCGGCGCGAACGGAAACATCGCCGCCAGTCGCGTCAATGCCTGCGCCTTTGCCACCTCGGCAACCCCTTCCGTCTCGGCACGCACGCGTTCGACCGCCTGTACCAACCCGTGTACGCGGAAGTCTCCCGCATCGGCCGTCTGGAGAATCATCGAATAGCGCGCCAATCCGGTCAGCGCGTCACGCATCCGCAGTTCCGCGGCGGCAGGCCCCGCCAACGGCACCACCGAGTTCGAACGATGCTGCCAACGCCAGCACATCCTCCGTCCCCTGCAAGATCAACTCACGCGGGATCGGCGTGTCGGCGTACCATGCGCATAGCCGTAGAACCGCACGCGACTCCGGCGACAGTTTCGCCACCGTCGCCTGCCAGGTGGCGATCACCGGGTCGGGGTACTCGGTGGATCCCAACGCGCCGCGCGCCAGCAGGTTCGCCGTCGCCTCGCGGTAGAGTCGCAGATAGCCAGCGAAATCCACCCCCGCGCCGGGCGCGACGATGTATGCCGCCGCCTGCTCCAGGGCCAGCGGCAGATAGCCCAGCCCCCGCGCCAGGTCGTCGCAGGCGGTTAATTCCGCGCCCTCTGCCGTCCGCCCGGTGCGTGCCAGCAAAAACTGCTGCGCTGACCCGGGTTCCAACACATCCAACAGGATCGCCCGGATGCCCGCCGCCGCCGGCCAGTCGGCGAAGCGGGAGGTGATCAGCGTGCGGCAGCCGGAGGTCGGATCTCGCACCAGCCACGGGCGGACGCTTTCCGCGTCCTCCACATTGTCCAGCACCAGCAACCGCTCGGTGCCACCGGACAGTTCCGCCAGCACCGCCTTCGCCTTGTCGGGCTGCCGCATCCCAACATCGGAGCGCCCAGGGAACAGCTTGCCGAACAACAGGGCAAAACCGCTCTCCAGCCCGGCGCGCGCGTCCACCCACAGGATCTGCGAGTACAGCCGCCAGTAGCGGCGGGCGTATTCGTTGGCGAGCGTGGTCTTGCCGATGCCGCCCATAGCCGCGAGCGCCCGCACCCGCCCCCGGGTCAGCGTCGCGACGGGCGGCGCGTGCAGCTCCTCATGGATTCGCAGCAGGTCGTCGTCGCGCCCGGTGAAGAACGGGTTGGCGGGATAGGGCAGATCGACGATGCGCGGCGCCCGTTCCGGCACCGGCTCGGCGAGCTTCGTCCGGATCGCGGCGAGCAGCGCCTGCCAGGAAGGCTCGTCCGCCGCCAGCGGGTCCAGCGCCACGGCGTTCCAACGGCGCAGCGGCGGGGGCAGTACATCCTCGGGCTTGCCCTCGGCCAGCACCGGGATGACGGCGTCGTGGGCATAGGTCTCGTAGCGCGTCCATTCCGACTTCGCCCAGCGTGGTGTCATCAGCGGCAGGATGATGCGGGCGGCGTCGCAGCCGGCCTCGATCTGCTGGTGCCAGTCGCAGCCCGGGGTCAGGCGGAGCTTGTCGAACCAGACGCGGAAGCCCGCCGCGACGAGACGCGCATGCAAGGCGGCGGCGCGGTCGAGATCGCCCGACGCGTAGCTGATGAACAGCTCGGGGTGTTCTGGCCGCTCGTCTGCGGTTTGCGAGTCCGGCACTGCGGCAACCCCCCGGTCATCGGCACGGGCAAAATAACACGCGGGACGCAACCAGCGGCAAGCGAGGGTAACTATATACTTGACTAAGGTATCTGTCATGTTCAAATCGGTATTCAATCAAATCGTCGCCGTGAAGGGTTGAGCGTCAGCTAAATACCGAGCGGAAGCAGGTACAGGTGCGTTGAAACCCAAGCGAGGGGCGCCGATATGCTTCGGTGGGGTCGGACTGAGGCTCGTCATTGGCTCGTCGTGGGGGGATTGCTTCGTCCGCTTCCCTCCTCACAATGACGAAGGGGGCTTCTCGACGACCCCGTCACGGCGGAAATGCGCTATCCTGCGGACAACTCACCCAGGATCGGCAGCAGGAAGTTGCAGAACAGGGCCGGGTTTTCGGCGAAGGGGAAATGGCCGATGCCGGCCATGGCCTGAAACCGTACGCCGGGGATCTTCGCCGCCGTCGCCTGCGAATGCTCTACCGTGCAGGAGTAGTCGTATTCCCCGGTCAGCATGAACAACGGCACGCGGTTGGTGTCGATGCGGTGGACCCGGTCGCGCGCGTCCCAGTCGCCGGAATAGAACGCGATATCACCGAAGAAGACCGCCGGCCCGCCTTGGGCGTAGTGCCAGGCAATCGCCTCGGCGTGTTCCGCCGGGCTTTGCGGGGCGCACAGCGCGCGGATCCATTCCGGCACGAAATACGCCTGGTTGACCTGCGGGTGGGCAGCCCAATACGTCTGGCGACGCTCGATCTTTTCGCTGGCCTCGCAGGCGATGATGGCGGCGAACGCCTCCGGGTGGCGCAGCGCCAGCTCCAGGCAGATCTCGCCGGACATCGACGCGCCGAGCACGATCGGCCGCCGCAGCCCCGCCGCTGCGATGAACTCCATGATCAGGGCGACATACAGGTCCGTGTTCAGCCGCCACGCGCCGGGGATGGCGCCCTCTGGCGGCGGCGAGCGGCCGTGCCAGGGCAGGTCGAACGCCACCAGCCGATGGCCAGTGGTGAGGCGCGGGTCGGCCATCAAACCATGGAATTGCCGGCCGTCGGCGCCGGCGGTGTGCAGGCACAGCAGGTCACGGCCGGTGCCGGCGGTCTCGCAATAGACCTGATACCGCGTGCCCTGCGCCGTCACCGGAACGTAGACGCCGCGCACCTCCGGCACCGGCCGCACGCCACCCCGAGGATGCAGCGACGCCGGCACGGGCGCGGCGTTCCCCAGCGCCAGCCATTTTCCCACCTCCAGCACGCGACGGACGACGTGGGCGTGCTGCATGAAGGCCAATTGGTCGCCGTCGATCGAGAACTCCGGCACGCGGTAGAGCATGGCGAAGATGCCGTGGTGGTGCCGCGGCGGCACCCGCGCCAGGAACCGCGCCCACACCGGCGCCGGCGCGCGAAGGGTGAAGGCCGGGGTGCCGCCACCGCGCTGCATCCGGCCGTCTCGCAGCGCGAGCAGGTCAGCCGCGGTATCGCTCTGCACGGCGAAGCAGACGGACCACGGGCCGGCCCAGGCGGCCAGCACCGCATCCTCGGCACAGGCCGCCCGCCATTCGTCGATCTCCGGGAAGGCAGTCATGCCGGGTCGATCACCCGCAGGACCACCGGATGGTACTCCTCGCCGTAGCCCTGACGTTCCGCCTCGCGCAGCCGCTGCATTGCCAGTTGCGCGCCGGGAACGGCGATGTCCGCGGCGTCGGCCATTTCCAGCGCGTAGGACAGGTCCTTCATGGCATAGCGGGTGGAGAACGCATGCTCTGGGAACGTCCGCGGCAGCATCGACTTCAGGCCATGGTTGCGCAGCACGAACGAATCGCCCGATCCCAGCGCCATCGCCGGCAGCAGCACATCCACCGGCACGCCGTTGCGACGGCCGAGAGCGATCGCTTCGGCCAGCGCATGCGCGTTCTGGAACACCAGCATGTTGTTCAGGATCTTCACCACCTGGCCGCAGCCGACCGGGCCGCAATGTGTCACGTCGCTGCCCATGGTCTCCAGCACTGGGCGGACGTGCGCGAAGATCGGTTCGGGCGCCCCCACCATGATGGAAAGCTCGCCGCGCGCCGCCGCCTCGCGCGTGCGGGCCACCGGCGCGTCGGCGAACCCGACGCCACGCGCCGCCAGCCGCGCCCCGATCGCACGCGTCAGCGTCACCGGCGAGGTGCTGGTATCCACCACGCATTGCCCTGGACCCAGCAACGGTTCCAGCGCGCCGATCACCGCCTCCACCGCCTTGCCGTCGGGGAGCGACAGCAGGATCAGGTCGCAGCGCTCGGCCATCTGCGCCGGGGACGCGGCGGCCACGCCGAAGTCCGCCAGCCGGGCCAGCGGTTCCGGGCGAAGGTCATGCGCCAGCACGGTGCGGCCGGAGCGGCGGGCGAGATGGCCGCACATCGGTTCGCCCATCACGCCCAGGCCGATGAACCCGATGGTGGCGATCGGCCGCAACATAGGCTGTATGGCGGACATCGGCGCTGCCTCCCTGCAAGCGCCGGCACTTTCGGGCGGCGCGGGCGGAGGTGTCAAAGCAGCCGGCGCATCGGTGGCAGGGCCTTTGATTGGGGCCATAGCCGCGCCGTGACGTCTTCAGCCGATCATGAGTTGGGTCGCAATTGCCTGCTCGCGCTTTGCGCGTCGGTTTGCGCTGACCATTCCTTACGTGCTCTCCCCCGCCAGATACGCCATCGCCGCCTCCACGCCGCCGCGCCCGTGCGGGATGTGTTCGATGCGCAGCGCCATCTCCACCGCGGTCAGTGCGCCCAGCAGCATCGGTTCGTTGAGATCGCCCAGGTGGCCGATGCGGAAGATCTTGCCGCCCAGCTTGCCCAACCCACCACCCAGCGACACGTTGAACCGCTCCCGCGCGGCACGGCGCAGGATTTCCGAATCGTAGCCCTCCGGCATCAGTACCGCCGTCACCGAATTGGAATAACGTGACGGGTTCAGGCAGTAGAGCTGCGGCCCGTTATTGCCTGCCCATACCTGCACGCAGCGCCGCGTCGCCTCGGCCAGCCGGGTGTGGCGGGAGATGACATTCGGCAGACCCTCCTCCTCGATCAGCCGAATCGATTCACGCAGACCGTAGAACATGTTCACCGGCAACGTGCCAATGAAACTCTTCTGCGCCCGCTTCGCCATCAACCCCCAGTCGAAATAGAAGCGCTTCAATTTCGCGTTGGCATGCGTCGCCATGCCCTTGTCCGATACACCGGTAAAGCTCATGCCGGTGGGCAGCATCAGCCCCTTCTGGCCGCCGCCGACCACGCAGTCGATCTTCCATTCGTCCATCCGGAAGTCCAGCGATCCGAGCGACGAGATCGTGTCCACCAGGAACAATGCCGGATGGCTGGTGCCGTCGATGGCGGCGCGGATTTCGTCCAATGGCAACATCATGCCGGTGGCGGTCTCGTTGTGCACCACGCAGATCGCCTTCACCGCATGCTTGCGGTCGGCAGCCAGCGCGGCGCGCACCGCGGCGATGTCCACGCCGCGGCGCCAGTCGGATTCGATCACCTGCACGTCCAGCCCATGGCTGCGCGCCATGTTGGCCCATTCCTCGGAGAAATACCCCGATTCCAGCACCATGATCCGATCACCCGGCGACAGCAGATTGGTGAGACTGGCTTCCCACGCACCGTGGCCGGACGCGTTGTACATGAACAGGTGGTGCCGGGTCTGCAGGACGCGCTTCACGCCGTCGAAGGCGGCGTCATAGACTTCCACGAACTCGGGGTCGTTGAAGTCGATGCTGGGACGGTCCATCGCCCGCAGCACGCTGTCCGGAATATTGGTCGGGCCGGGATTGGCAAAAAAGTGCCGGCCGCGGGGCTTGGCGATCGTGGTGCTCATGCTCTGGTCCTGCTAGGGGCCGCCGGGGCGGCAAACGGGTCGCATCCATGGGGGGCGCATCCATGTGGCGCGCATCCATGGGGGGGCGCATCCATGTCCGAACCGGCCGGTTTGTAAAGGTCCAACTTCGCGGTTCCGCCATGATCCAGCCCGCAACCGGCCTCGAGCCAGGCCGCGGCAAAGAACTTTGACTCGATCGCGGTACCGCCCTGTCCTATGCTGCCCGCACGCCTCGCCGCAAATGAGCAAGGCGACAAACACTTGGGAGGCTTTCCTGATGAACACCACTCGGAGCGATGCGACCGAGCCGTGGTATCGCAACCTTAATCGCGAGCAATGGCGCGTCCTGATCGCCGCCAACATTGCCTGGCTGTTCGATGGTTTCGAAATCTATGCACTGTTCTTGACCGTCGGATTTGCGGTGCACCAATTGCTGGCCGCCAACGGCGGCGGAGAGGTCCCGCGCTATGCCGGATATGTCCTCGCAGCGACCGTGTTCGGATGGGCGACCGGCGGCGTGATCGGCGGCATCATCGCCGACTATATCGGCCGCAAGCGCACCATGGTGCTGACCATCCTCGCCTACTCGCTGACCACGGGCTTGAGCGCGGTGGCCTGGAACTGGGAATCCTTCGCCGTCCTGCGCTTCCTCGTCGGCGTCGGGATCGGTTCCGAATGGGCAACCGGTGCATCGATCGTTTCCGAACTCTGGCCCGATCACGCCCGCGGCAAAGGCGGCGGCCTGCTGCAATCCGGAGCCGGCATCGGCGGCCTGCTCGCCTCGTTGATATGGCTGGCGATCGGCGGGCTTGGACCGAATGCATGGCGCTGGATGTACCTGGTCGGCGTGCTGCCGGCCCTCGTCACCTTGTGGATCTGGCGCAGCGTGCCGGAATCGCCGCGCTGGGAGCATTCGCATGAGCGCCGCCGCACGGCCCAGGCCATGCGCCGCAGCGGTGCCGCGTTGGCCGGAGAGCATGCGGCGCTGGCCCGCTTCACGGTGACCGATCTGTTCATGGAACGCAGCGTCCGCGGCCGGCTGATCGCGGCATCGGTGCTGATGCTGTCGGTAACTTTTGGCTTCTGGGGCGTCGCCACGTTCGTGCCGACCTACGTCGCGCATGTCGCCGCCACGCAAGGTCTGTCGGCGCCGCACTACGCCGCGATCGCCGGACTGCTTTACACCGGCATCCAGATCTTTGGCTTCATCAGCCTGGGCTTCCTCGCCGATGCGATCGGCCGCAAGCCGACGACGATGCTGTGGTACGCGATGTCGCTGATCCTTACGCCGGTGGTCTATCTGTGGACCCATCAGATGTGGGCGCTGCTGACAGCAGTCACCGTCTTTGGATTCTTCAGCGGCGGCATCTGGGCCTGGGCACCGGTCTGGCTGCCGGAACTGTTCCCAACGCGCATGCGCGGCACCGCGGTGGCGTTCTGCTTCAACGCACCGCGCTGGGTGGCGGCGGCCGGGCCGCTGATCGCGGGCACGCTGATCGTCGGCCTCGGCGGCTTCGGCCCCGCCGCGACCATCGTCGGCTTGTTCTTTCTGCTCGGCGTGGTCGCTGCGCCGTTCCTGCCGGAGACCAACGGCCTGCCGTTGCCGGATACGCTGGACGAACCAATACCGGTGTCGCCGGCGGCTCGGCCGGGAACAGCGTAAACGCGGCGCCGCGGATATCCTTCCGGAGACCATCGCCGTAACCAGCCGCCGTATGTGACGCGCTGGCAGCAAGCCGCTATCCTGATAGCAGACAGCAACGGATGGAGACGGCGATGGCAAAGGCGGAATCGGTTGGCATGTCGGCGGCCAGGCTGGCGCGCCTGGACGACGTTATGAAGCGTCGTTACGTCGATACCGGCCGGCTGCCGGGTTCGCTGACTATGGTGTACCGGCGCGGCGCGCTGGTTCACACCGGCATGGCTGGCCACATCGACGTGGAACGCAACAAACCGATGCGGGATGACGCAATCTTCCGCATCTACTCCATGAGCAAGCCGATCACCGCCGTCGCATTGATGATGCTGGTCGAGGAGGGCATGCTCGGCCTGGATGACGACGTCGCCACCCACATCCCTTCGTGGAAGAATCTTGGCGTTTACGCGACCGGGATGCCCGGCATCGCTCCCACCGGCCAGTCCGCCTACATCACCACGCCGCCGGGACGGCCGATGAAGGTGATCGACCTGGCGACACATACGTCGGGGCTGACCTACGGCTTCCTGAACCGGACAGCGGTCGATGCGGCCTACCGCCGCCTGCTGCTCGCCGGCCATAACACCGAGGGCGGCCTGAACGGCATGATCGATCAATTGTCCGGTCTGCCGCTGGAGTTTTCGCCAGGGACCGCGTGGAACTACTCGGTGGCGATCGACGTGCTGGGCTACCTGGTGCAGAAGTTCAGCGGCATGACCTTTGGCGAGTTCCTGCGCACGCGGCTGTTCGAACCATTGGGCATGCAGGACACCGCCTTCTGGTGTCCGCCGGAGAAGACCGAGCGCTTCACGTCCTGCTACCAGCCGCGCGCGGGCGGTGGACTGCAAGTGCAGGACGATGCCGGCAAAAGTACCTATGCGGCACCGCCAAAACTTGAATCCGGCGGCGGTGGCCTGGTGGCGACGGCGCATGACTACATGCGCTTCTGCCGTATGATGCTGGGAGGCGGCACGCTGGACGGCGTCCAGATCCTCAGTCCCAAGACCGTCGCCCTGTTCAGCCTGAACCATCTGCCCGGCAACCAGGAACTGGCCGACATGGCACCACCCGGGACCTTCAGCGAGGCCGGATATTCCGGCATCGGATTCTCGATCGGCTGCGGTGTGAATATCAACGTGGCAAAGACTCGCGTGCCGGGGACTGTGGGCGAGTTCTTCTGGGGCGGCGCCGCGTCCACTGCCTTCTGGATCGATCCGAAGGAGGATCTGGCAGTGGTCTTCATGACCCAGGTGATGGGCAGCGACGTCCGTCTGACGCTGCGGCGCGATCTGCGGACACTGGTGTACTCCGCGATGACGGAGTCGTTTGCATAGGCGGGGACCAGGCACCCACGCGGGATTCCGGACGTCGTCACGCTGACGGGTGGAAGCGCTTCGCCGCTGTCATTTTGAGCGCAGCGAAGCAATCGCGCCGAGCGCAGCGAAGCAATCTCCCCGAGCGCAGCGAAGCAATCTCCCCGAGCGCAGCGAAGCAATCTCCCCGAGCGCAGCGAAGCAATCTCCCCTGGAGTGCACATGTCACTCGCGGGAGATTGCTCTTTGCGAGGGTGAGTCCCCCAAAGCCAGAAAGGCCATAGGGTCTGGCTTGCAATGCACAGGCGCCGTCCGCGGTTGCCCACCGGTGCGATCCCGCTAAGGTGATCCTGCTACGCCCCTAGGGCGGCGCAGACCGATCGACCGGGAGGAACACCAGGCATGGAACCACGCATCGCCATCGTCGGCGCCGGGGCAGTGGGCGGCTATGTCGGCGCAAACCTCGCGCAAGCGGGGCACGACGTGACGCTGATCGACCCATGGCCCGCTCATGTGGAGGCGATCCGTGCCAACGGCATGAACCTCTACGGCATGACCGAAGCCGAGCGCCGCACAGTGCGGGTCCCCGTCCTGCACCTGACCGAAGTGCAGGCGCTGGCGAAGCAGCGCCCGATCGACATCGCGTTCATCTCGGTAAAGTCGTACGACACCATCTGGGCGACCCAGATGATCCGCCAGTATCTCGCACCCGCCGGCTGCGTGGTGTCGATGCAGAACTGCATCAACGAGGAGCGCGTCGCCTCGGTGGTCGGCTGGGGGCGCACGCTGGGCGTGATCGTTGGCGGCGGCGTGGGCGTCGATCTGTACGAACCCGGCCACATCCGCCGCGGCTATATGAAGCGGCCCGACGCCGTCGGGTTCTATGTCGGCGAACCGAACGGGCGCATCACCCGGCGCGCGGAAGCGATCGCCGCGATCTTGAACGACGTGGACAACGCCAAGGCCACCGGCAATCTATGGGGTGAGCGCTGGACCAAGCTCTGCGTCAATGCGATGCGCAATGGTGTTTCCGCCGCCACCGGCATGGGCGGCAACGAACGCGACAGGCACGATGCGGTGCGCCGCGTCTGCATCAAGCTCGGCGGCGAGGCGGTGCGAGTCGGCCAGGCGCTGGGCTACAAGCTGGGCAAAGTGGGGGCGCTGCCGCCGGAGACACTGGCCCGCGCGTCGGAAGACGACTGCGGCGCGACGGGTGAAATCGAGGGCCTGTTGCTCTCCGCCGCCGAGGGCGGTGGGCGGGCGCCGTACCAGCGTCCGTCGATGGCGCAGGACATGGCCAAGGGCCGCCGCACCGAGATCGAGTTGATGAATGGCTTCATCGCGGATGAGGGTGCGCAGGTCGGCGTCCCGGCGCCGACCAACGCGATGATCACGCGCCAGGTGCTGCGCGTCGAACGTGGCGAACTCCCACCGCGGCCGGAGAACGTGCTGGTCAACGCGTAGGACAGCGCTTCCGGTGCCCCACATCGTCTTGCCGACGCAGGTCGGCAGCACCCGAAGCATCGACCCTCCCAACAGGCTACGCAGCGCTCCTACCCGGTGAACGTCACCTCCGCCTCGCCCAGGCCTTCAAACCACACGCCGCACACATCGCCCGGCTTCAGGAAGCGCAGGCCCGTCCACGATCCACACGTCACGAATTGCCCGGCGCGCACGCCCGTCGTGTCCCGCATCATGTTCGCCAGGGAGACCGCTGTCCGGAGTGGATCCCCCGTCGGATGCCCTCCCTCCTTCTCAACCACCGTCTCGCCGTTCACCGTCAGGCGGACTTTCAACCGGCCCAACGGCAGCGCGCGCCAGTCCGCCACCGGCGTGGCGTGCACGAACCCACCGTTGCTGGTGGAGTCGGCAAGCACCTCCAGGTTGGACGTCGCGCGGCGGTCGAGCGCGCGGGGGCCGAAGCGGCTGTTCACCACCTCGATCGCCGGCAACGGATCGACCACGACGGAAACTTCGTCGCGCGTATAGGGCCGGGCGCGCGGCGGCAGGTCGCGGCGGAAGATGAACGCGACCTCGCCTTCCACGCCGCAGGCCGGTACGTCCGCGACCGGCATGCGCGCGGGGCTGGCGTGGATCGTGCCCTCGTAAATGACGCCGCGGTTCGGTTCGCCATCGGCCGGAGCGTTCGCCTTGTAGGCGCCGACCGCCTTGCCCAAGGCAGCTGTAGTTGCATCCTGGATGGCGTGCGCGTCGGCCACGGTGGCGGGACGGCACGCGTCCGGCAGGTTCGCAATCGGTTGCATCGTTCGCCGAGCCTGTACCAGCGTCGCGGCCGCTTGCTGGATGCTTTGCTCGTCCATGGTGGGCTTGTCCATGGTGGATACCTCCGAACCGTTGCTCGCCGCAGCGTGGCATGATGCGGCGAGGCCGGCAAAGCGGCTCGCTATCCGTTCGGCGGCAGCGGCGGAAGGAACCCATTGTGCGCCGCCCAGTTGGAGAACAGGTCCCGGCCAAATGCGGGTTTCGGAGTTCGGCGGGCCCATGCCCCAGCCGTGGCGGCCCGATTGAAAGATATGCAGCTCCGCGGGCACCCGGGCGCCACGCAGCGCCTGAAACATCATCACGCTGTTCTCGACCGGGGAGATCGGATCGTCGGCGGCCTGGGCCAGGAACGTCGGCGGAGTGCGCGCGTCCACGTGGCGTTCGACGGAATACGCCACGCTTTCCGCCTCGGTCGGGTGCAGGCCGAGGACACTGCGGCGCGAATGGGTGTGGTCGTAGGGTGGCATCATCGTCAGCACCGGATAGATCAACCCGGCGAAATCCGGCCGCGCCGAGGTCGTGTCGGCCCCATCCACCGGCTGGTAGAACGGCTTATCGGGCAGCACCGAGATCATGCCGGCGAGATGCCCGCCGGCCGAGAATCCAATCACCCCGATCCGCGCCGGGTTGATCTCGTATGACCCCGCATGGGCGCGCACGATGCGCATCGCGCGCTGGCCATCCTGGAACGGCGCGTTGCGCGACCAGCCTTCACCGGGCAGGCGATAGATCAGCTCGAACGCCGTGGCGCCGATGGATTGCAGCCAGCGGCAGGCGGGCGTGCTTTCCTTGCCCGCCTCGATATGGGCGTAGCCACCGCCCGAAATCACGACGATCGCGGTGCCGTTGGGTTTCGCCGGGCCATAGGCCAGGAGCCGCGGGCGCGAAACATTCGTAATGGAGCCATTGGTGCCGACTTGCTCCGGACCGTGCGGCCCGGCGCCGTCCGGTGGCGCGGCGGGCCACAGGTCGATGACCTGCGGGGTGGGTTGGGCCTGCGCCTGGGAGGCAACCGATATCGCCGCGGCGATGCCGAGGAGGGAACGGCGGTCAAGGCCAGTGTGTGGCCCCACCCTATTTCGCTCCCGCCAGTTCCCCCACGAACCCGCCCGATTGCCGGTGCCACAGCCGCGCGTACACGCCCGTCGCCGCCAGGAGTTCGCGGTGCGACCCCGTCTCCGCGATCCGCCCGCGGTCCAGCACCACCAGCCGGTCCATCCGCGCGATCGTCGATAACCGATGCGCGATCGCTATCACCGTGCGCCCCTCCATCAACGCGTCGAGTTGGCCCTGAATCGCTGCTTCCACTTCGGAGTCCAGTGCGGATGTCGCTTCGTCCAGCACCAGGATCGGCGCATCCTTCAGGATCACCCGCGCCAGCGCCACACGCTGCCGCTGCCCGCCGGACAGCTTCACGCCGCGCTCGCCCACCTGCGCGTCGTAGCCGGTGCGGCCGTGCCAGTCCTCAAGCCCGAGGATGAACTCCTCCGCCTCCGCCCGCCGCGCCGCATCGACGATCATCGCCTCGGTGGCGTCCGGCCGGCCATAGCGAATGTTGTCGCGGATCGAGCGGTGCAGCAGCGACGTATCCTGCGTCACCATGGCGATCTGGCCGCGCAGGCTCTCCTGCGTGACATGCGCGATGTCCTGGCCGTCGATCAGGATGCGTCCATGCTCCGGGTCGTAGAAATGCAGCAGCAGGTTGACCAGCGTGGACTTGCCCGCGCCGGACGGTCCGACCAGACCGACGCGTTCCCCTGGCGCGATCGTCAGGTCGATGCCGTGCAGCACCGCCAGCCGCCGTCCGTCACGATCCGGCGCACGCAAGCGGCCGTAATCGAAACGCACGTGATCGAAACGGATCTCTCCGCCGGTCACGCGCAGCGGCACCGCGTCCGGTGCGTCCGGCATCTGCCGCCGCACCGCGATCGAGCGCATGCCGTCCTGCACCGTGCCGATATTCTCGAAGATCGCGGTGACGTTGCGCGCCACCCAGCCGGCCATGTTGGTAAGCTGCCAGGCCAGCGGCAGCGCCGTCGCCACCGCGCCGACCGAGATCCGGCCATTGCTCCATTGCCAGATCGAAACCGCCGCCATGGCGACGACCATCAACGCGTTCATCACCGCCAGGATCATGATGTAGCCGGTGATCATGCGCGTCTGGTCACGGAAGGCGACCGTGTGCTCGTCCACCGCCTCGCGCACCCAGGCGTCCTCGTCCTGCGCGCGGGCGAACAACTTGACGGTCAGGATGTTGGTGTAGCTGTCCACCACGCGGCCGGTGAGTTGCGACCGCATCTCCGACGCGCGGCGGGACCGTTCGCGCATGCGGGGCACCACGTACCAAAGCATCGCGGCATAGCCCGCGAACCACACCAGGATGGGCGGCGTCAGGCGCCAGTCGATCGACACCAGCAGCAGCAGGGCGCTGCTGCCGTAGACGACGATGTACCAGCCGGCGTCGAATGTCATCACCAGGCTCTCGCGCACCGCCGGCCCGGTTTGGATGACGCGGTTGGCAATGCGGCCGGCGAAATCGTTCTGGAAGAAGGTCCAGCTCTGGCGCACCACATGCCAGTGGTTCTGCCAGCGGATCATGTTCGACAGGCCGGGATTAACTATCTGGTTAATGAGGACGACGTAGCTGAGGAATACCACCGGCCGCGCCAGCAGCAGCACGCCGGCCATGAAGGCGAATTGCGGCCAGGCGTCATGCAGCAGCGTCGCCGGCTCATGACCGGACACCAGCGTGACGGTGCGGCCGATGAAGGCGGGGATCGAAGCATCCAGGACAGCGATCATCCCGCCAAGGACGAACATCGCGACAGCGAGCCAACGCTCCTGCCGGATAAAATGCAGATAGAAGCGGAACAGTCCGGATCCGGGACCTGTTCCTGCCGCCGACCGCCGGCGCCGGTCCGGAGAGCGCCTCGGGGGCGGGCGGTTCCTCCGGAGGACGGGCCGTGGGGTCGAGCAGGGATTCGGCAAAACGGAGCATGGGAGGAGCGGTGAACCGATGGAAGCCGCCCGTCAATCATCTCCTCGAGAAGTTGGCATCTCCTCGAGAAGTTGGCATCTCCTCGAGAAGTTGGGCGGAGCACGGTTGGGGCCGTGGCGGTCGGATCCCGATCCTGTCAGGCCCCGGGATGGGTCCCGGGATGACTTGCCACGCCGGTCATGTCCGTGCCGGCCCAGTCCGTGAGGGCCGAGTCCGTGAGGGCCGGGCCGGCGTTGGTCAGGCTCGCGATGGTCCGGCCCGCGACAGTCAGGCCCGGGATGGTCGGGACCGCGATAGTCGGGACCGCAATAGTCAGGCCTTGCGATGGTCCGGCCCAAGATGGTCAGGCCCGAGATGGTCGGGACCGCGATAGTCAGGCGGGCCAGTCCACGGCCGGACGGTTACGCCCAGTGACCGGCAACCCAAGCGCCGTTCTCCCAATGCGGCGGCACCCACGCGCGCTGGGACTGCGGCGGCCCACCGTAATACGCGGCGGGCGGCGCACCGTAGTACGCAGGCGGCGGGGCATAGTACGCAGGCGGCGGGGCATAGTACACGGGCGGCGGGGCGTAGACCGGCGCGGGCGCAACCACCACCGGCGGCACCCACAGGCTGATGCCGAATCCCGGGCCGCGCCACCATGCGTTCGCCTGGCTCGGCATAGCTGCGACCCCGAGCGCCGCGAGGCCGGCCACGGCGCCGACGGCTGCGATGCGTTTGGACGGGAACATGGAGGACCTCCACTTCGAAATCGTTCGCCGCAGTCGAAGTAGGCGGTCGATGTTTCCGGCGTGTATCCCGATTGTAAGCCGTCCACCGGGGCAGCCGAGATCACCGCACGCGGTGCGACAAGCCCTTCGGTGCAAATGTGATCCATCACGATTGCGATGGCGTTCCCGCCGTACAGGAAAGTGACCATCGGAACGGAGGTGGCAACAAAACTGATGCTTGCAAGCACGCCGGCCGGCATGACCCTAATCGGCCAACGCATGACCTCCACCCCAAGCCCGCTGGCCATCCGGCTGCCGTCCGCCCTGCGCGGCCGACTGCAACGCCTGAGGCAGCATGCCACGCGGCGTACGTTCGCCTGGAACGTTTCGGTGATGCTGGCGGGAACGGTAGCGGGGCAGGCAGTAAGCCTGCTCCTGTCGCCGTTGCTGACGCGGCTCTATAGCCCGAGCGAGTTCGGATATCTCAGCGTCTATGGCGCAGTCCTGGGGATCTTCGGCATGATCGCCAGCCTTGGGCTTGATATCGCGATTCCAATCTGCCTGGCGGACGGCGAATGCGCCAACCTGCTCGCGCTCAACGCCCTTGCACTGGTCGCCACCACCACCCTGGTTGCCTTGTTCGCCTGGCTGGTGTCCCCGCACACGCTGGCCGTGCTGCAGGTCGCGCCGTTGGCGGACGGCCGCTGGCTGCTTCCCATCGGTTTCGCCTGCCTGGGCGGCTATTACATCATGGTCGCGCTCGCCACCCGCAGCGGTGCATTCAAGGACATCGCCAGGACTCGCATCTCGCAAGGCGTCAGCGGGCCGGTCTCGCAAATTCTGTTGGGGTTGGCCGGGTGCGGCGTGCCTGGTTTGGTGCTGGGCTATATCATCGGCCAGTCCAGCGGCACGTTGCTGTTGTTCAGCCGGTTCGTGCTGCGCCAGCGCGCGTGGCTGCGCGGAGTGACATGGGGCGGCATCGCCGGGACGGCGCGCCGCTACGCTGGCTTTCCCTTGTTCGCAAGCTGGACCCGCATGTTGGACAGCGCCGGGGCAGGCACTGTTTTGTTCGTGTTGTTCACTGCGTGCTATTCCAGCCAGATTGCGGGGTTCATGTTTCTCTCGGAACGCGTGATCGCGCGCCCGATGCTTATTCTGAGCACCTCGCTGCTTCAGGTCTTCACCGGCGAGGCAGGCCGCGCCATCTCCCAGGACCCGGTCTTGCTCCGCCGCCGGTTCTATCAGGTCGTCCCGCTGCAATTCCTGCTGGTCGCGGGATGGATCTTGCTCGCCAACCTGATGGCCGCCTGGGCATTCCCGCTGTTGTTCGGCGCGCGATGGGCCGATGCCGTGCCGTACTTGCGTGCGCTCAGCCTGTCTTACCTCATGCTGTCGGTGCTGCACCCGGTTTCCACGACGTTGCAGATGCTGGAGCATCAGGTGACGCCGGCGGTGTGGCAGGTATGCCGGTTGCTCCTGATCGTCGGAGCCGTGCTGCTGGCGCACGCGCACGGGCTGTCGGCGGTGAACGCGCTATGGGTTTGCTCGGCGGTGCAGGCGGTGTGCTGTCTGGTATTGCTCGCGTTGATGGTCGGATCGATCGAGCATGTGGTCAGGCGCTGGCGCACTGATCGCCATTGCACGCACGGCGAGGGCACGCACGGCGAGGGCACGCACGGAGGAGAACGGCACGCACGGCGAGGGCACGCACGGCGAGACAATCTCCCACGAGTGACGCACGGCAAATGGCGACGCACCATCGACGGTGACGAGCACCATGGACGTGACGAGCACCATGGACGGTGACGAGCACCATGGACGGTGACGAGCACCATGGACGGTGACGAGCACCATGGAGAATGGTGACGAACCGTGAATGACGTGCGTACTCTCCGGGAGATCGCTTCGCTGCCCTCACAATGACAGATGCAGGCGGGCGCATCGATTACGAGAATCACCGAATGACAGGATCACCGAAGGCATCGAGCCCTCGGAACCCGGCGGACTACTTCGGCACCACCTGCTGGTTACCGCCCGGCGAGCCTGGCGGGCGAATCACCGGCATCGTGCCTTGCGCCTGCGCGGGCGGCTGGACGGCCATGCTCGGATCCACCGCGCGCGGCGGGTCGAGCATGCCCTGCTGCCGCGCCAGCTTGTCACTGAGCGTATGGCCTCCGGCCTGCGCGTCCTTGCCGGGCGGCGCGATTTGCTCCGGCGGTGGCGAGGGCGAACTCGGCGGGGCCACCGGTGCGGGCGTTACGCCGGGCGGCGCCGGTTGGGGGTTCTGGGCTTCGGCGCGCGGTGCTGCCAGCGCGACACCGACGCATAGCAAAACGGCAAAGCTGCGTATCATGGTCCCTTCTCTCCATCGGCAGATTCGGGACGACCCGAGCCCGGCGGCGCTGCGACGCCAGGGCGTAAAACTTCAACGCGATGCGGCGCCAGGCGTTGCCTCGGAGCGCCCCGCCGGAGTCACGCCAGGCGTCACGCCATAGGCGCCGATGACCCCCTCGACCGGCTCGAAAAACCCGGCGATCGCCTGCTCCAGCCCGGCGACCTGCGCGCGCGCCGCGGCATTGCCAGGCTGGGGCGGGTGCTCCTGCACCTCGTGCAACGCGAGCACGCGGCGGGTGGCGACCCAGCGCGGCGGATCCTCGCTGTGCAGCGCGAGATGCGTGACGAGATGCCGCAGCACCGTCTCCAGCGCGGCCAGCCGCGCCGAGAGATCGTCGGTCTCTGTCATCGTAGTCTCCATGTTGTCGGGGTGTGGCGCAGAGATAGCAGCGTCGGGCCGCGGCGGCGACCGGCAATCGCCGGCTGTCGCCGGATCGTGAGCGACGTTATCAAACAGTTACAGGAAAAGCCTCACACTTTTCATCGGGCTACCGACGCCAGCCCTCACCGCTCAGGGGACCCAGTCCGGCCAGCCTGCGTCGCGCGCGTCCCGCACCGCCGGAGTGGCCGGCCAATCGATCGCGATGGCCGGGTCGTTCCACCGCACGCCGCGCGCCTGTCCTGGCACGTAGGGCGGGCTGATCTGATAGAGAATATCGGTGTCCGGTTGCAGCGTCAGGAAGCCGTGCGCGCAGCCGGGCGGAATGAACACCGCATTCATCGCGTCCGCATCCAGTTCGATTGCGAACCATGCCAGGTAAGCCGGACTGTCGCGGCGGAGATCGATCACGACGTCGTAGGCGCGCCCGCGCACCGCGCGCACCAGTTTCGTTTCAGCGTGGGGTGGCATCTGGAAGTGCATGCCGCGCAACGTGTGGGTGTTGGGGTTGCGGGACAGGCTGATCTGGAACGGGTACGGCAGCACGGCGCCCGCGGTGGTGCATTCAACCGGGCAATAGAGGCGCGAGAACAGCCCGCGTTCGTCACGATGCGGGGTGGGTTCGACGCCCAGAACTCCGGGCAGCTTGGTGGGGACGAAGCGCATGTTGCTATAGCGGCTGCGGCACAGCCAAGCAGAAGAATGGGGCGAGAACAAGGACAGGGAAGAAACGCCCCTTCCCCTTGAGAGAGGGGACTGGGGGGAGGGATGCGAACAAACGATTGCCGTCGTTGTACGCCCCCTCCCCCCAGCCCCCTCCCTCAAGCAAAGGGAGTGTTCCTGTTCTTGTTCTTGCTTCTCTTCTCACGCCCGCACCTGGTCTGACCCTACAGCACCCGAGGCCCCGGCAGAGCGACCCATAGCCGCGTGCCCGCGGCGCGCAGGGGAGCGAGTTCCGCGGCAATCTCGTCGGCAATGTTCCACGGCAGCACCAGCACGTCATCCGGCCGCTCGGCGGCCAGCGCTTCGGGAGAGACCACGGGAATACGGCTGCCCGGCATCCGCTTGCCCTGTTTCGCCGGATTGCGGTCGGCGACGCAGATCAGGTCGCGCGCGGTAATGCCGCAGGCGTTGAGCAGGGTGTTGCCCTTCGCCGCGGCGCCGTACGCCGCCAGCCGACACCCGTGCACCCGGCGCGCCGCGACGAAATCGCGAAAGTCCCGGCACGCCCGCGTCACCTTCGGCGCGAAGCCGTCATAGGTCTCCGGCCGGTCCAGCCCCGCGGCGGCTTCCGCCTCCCGCGCGGCTTGCAACCCCTTGCGTGGCGCGTGGCTGGCGCCGGCATGGCAGGCGAAGACCCGCAGCGAGCCGCCATGAGTGGGCAGGAACTCCACATCGAACGCGCGCAGCCCGGCGCCGCGCAGCACACGCTCCACCACGAGCAGGGAAAGGTAGGAGAAATGCTCATGGTAGATCGTGTCGAACTGGACCAGTTGCAGCAGGCGCAGCAGATGCGGAAATTCGAAGGTGGCGACGCCCTCGGGGCGAAGCATCGCGGCGAAGCCGGCGACGAAGCCGGGCAGGTCGGGCACATGCGCCAGCACGTTGTTCGCGGCGATCAGGTCGGCGCGGCCATAGCGCGCGGCCAGGGCCTCGGCGGTGTCGGCACCGAAGAAAACCTGTTCGGTGCGCACGCCGATGCGGCGGGCGGCGGCGGCGACGCCGGCGGCGGGTTCGATCCCCAGCACCGGAATTCCGGCCGCACGGAAATGCTGAAGCAGGTAGCCATCGTTCGACGCGACCTCGGCGACCAGCGAGTCCGGGCCGAGGCCGAAGCGTTCGGTCGTCGCCCCGGCGTAGCGCCGCGCGTGCGCCACCCAACTCGCGGAGAACGAGGAGAAATACGCGTAGTCCGCGGCGAAGATGGCTTCCGGCGGCGGGCTCTCGGCGACCTGCACCAGCAGGCAGCCGTCGCATACCATGACCTGCAGGGGATACGCCTGATCGAGGCCGGCGGCGGCTTGCTCCGGCGTGAGATAAGCGTTGGCGAGCGGCGTCGCGCCCAGATCCACCAGGCAGCGCGACAGCGCGGCACCGCAGAGCCGGCAGGTCATGCCAGAGTGCATGGCAGTGCCTCGCAGAGTCGGCAGGTCATGCCAGAGTGCATGGCAGTGCCTCGCAGAGTCGGCAGGTCATGCCAGGGTGCACGGCAGTGCCTCGCAGAGTCGGCAGGTCATGCCAGAGTGCATGGCAGTGCCTCGCAGAGTCGGCAGGTCATGCCAGGGTGCACGGCAGTGCCTCGCAGAGTTGGCAGGTCATGCCGGAGTGCATGGCAGTGCCTCATAGGCGCGAATTTGCCGCAAGGTGACGGCCCGCATGTCGGCGCCCTCGGACCAGGCCTGGTACCAGGCGGCCGTTTGCTCGACCATGAGTTTGGCGGACAGCCGGTCGGTCCACCCCAGGCAGCGCCGCGCCAACGTCGAATTGATCGCCAGGGTATGGCGTTCGGGCAGCGCAGGGTCCGGCCGCTGGGTCCAGCCTGCCGCGACCCCAAGTGCCTGCTGTACCGCGGCGGCCAGCTCCCCCGCCGTTGGCTGCACGGTGCTGCGTGGGCCGAAATTCAGCGCCAGCGGCACGTTGCGGCCGGAGGCCAGCGCGCGGAGATAGGCGAGGTAGGCGCCGACGCAGTCCAGCACGTGCTGCCACGGCCGCGTCGCATTGGCATCGCGCAGGTGCAGCGCGGTGTCGTCACGCGCCGCGCGCACCACGTCCGGCACCAGCCGCCAAGGTGCGAAATCGCCGCCGCCGATGACGTTGCCCGCGCGGGCAGTCGCCACCACGACGCCGCGGGGCTGCAGGAAGCTCTGCGCCATCGAGACGGTGGCCAGCTCGCAAGCCGCTTTGGATGCCGAATAGGGATCGGCGCCGCCCAGCGGATCTGTCTCGGTATGGGCATGCGGCGCGCCGGTTTCGGCATAGACCTTGTCGGAGGTGACGATCAGCACCGCGGCAAGATCGTCAGTGGCGCGCAGTGCCTCCAGCAGGTTCACGGTGCCGGAGACGTTCACCGCGAAGGTTTCCGTGGGCTCGGTGAACGCGCGCGGCAGCAGGGCCTGCGCCGCGAGATGCAGTACCGACCTGCGGCCGCGCCGTCCGCACCGCTTCGGCCACAGCGCGCGCATCGCGCAAGTCGGCGAAATGCGAGCGCACCGGGCCGTCCAGGTGCAGCAACGAGAACAGACTGAGAGGCTCGGGCGGCAGCGCGAGGCCGCTGACATCGGCGCCGAGCTGCTGCAGCCACAGCGCGGCCCAACCGCCCTTGAAGCCGGTATGGCCGGTCACCAGCACGCGCTTGCCGCGCCAGAACAAGGGATCCGGTCGGGATAGGGACGTGGATGGGGACATGTACGGGGACATCGGCGTCTCAATCCCTCCACATTTTCCACGGCGCCGTGCCGCTGGACCACAGCGTTTCAAGCGTCGTCTTGTCGCGCAGCGTATCCATCGCCTGCCAGAAGCCGGGGTGGCGGAAGGCGCGCAGCTCACCGTCGCGCGCCAGGCTTTCCAGCGGCTCGGTTTCCCAGGGCGTTTCGTCACCTTCGATACGGTCCAGCACGGCGGGGTGCAGCACGAAGAAACCGCCGTTGATCACCGCGTTGTCGCCCGGCGGCTTCTCCATGAAGCTGTGGACGACGTCCTGCTCCAGCAGCAGCGCGCCGTAGCGGCCGGGCGGGGTCACCGCGGTGACGGTGGCGAGGCGTCCATGGCAGCGGTGGAAATGGATCAGGCCGGTGATGTCGATGTCGGCGACGCCGTCGCCGTAGGTCATGCAGAAACTGTCGCCGCGATCCAGGTAGCGGGCGACGCGTTTCAACCGGCCGCCGGTCATCGTAGCGGCTCCGGTATCCACCAGCGTGATGCGCCAGGGTTCGGCGTAGTTGCGGTGATAGGTGATCTCGCCGCTGCGCGCGTCGATCGTCACGTCGGACGAGTGCAGCATGTAGTTGGCGAAGTATTCCTTGATCATGTGGCCGCGGTAGCCGAGGCAGATGACGAACTCGGTTACCCCGTGCACCGTGTAGATGTTCATGACGTGCCACAGCAGGGGATGGCCGCCGATCTCGATCATGGGCTTGGGACGGAGGTGGGATTCTTCCGCGATGCGCGTGCCCAGCCCGCCGGCAAGGATGACGGCTTTCATGATTTGAATGACCCCCCCTCCGCTTGAGAGCTTGGGTCGCGAAGCGGACCGAGGCTGTGGGGAAGGGTGCGTCCTGCCGCTGTCGTCGGTCGCACGCACCCCTCCCCCCACCCTTGGTCCGCTTCGCGGCCCAAGCCCTCGAGGGGAGGGGGTGTTTTTTGTTCTGAACCCAGGCGCCTCAGGAACGCGTTCGGCCAATAAGTGACGCGCTGCCGCACCTGGCCTTCGTTGAACGGGAAGGCCGGTTCTTCAGCGATGAACTCCGGATGCCGGGCCAGGAACGCGTCGATCGCGCCGAGGGGATTGTTCCAATTCCAGTCGGGCGCCGAGCGGGGCGCGCCGGCGACCTGCGCCATGATGCCGTCGCAGGCGACGATGTAGCTTCCGGGCGCGACCAGCGGCGCATAGGCTTCCAGCTCGGCCTCCACATGCGCGCGGCTGTGATTGGAATCGAGAATCACCAGCGCGCGTTCGTCCGGGGCGATCGCGGCGTGGACCCTGGCCACGGTCTCGGGCGCAATCGAGCTGCCTTCGATCAGCGAAATGAAGCGGGCCAGCGGATGCGCTTCGAGCGCGGCGCGGTTGTGGGGGCGGATCTCGATATCGACGCCGATCGCGCGGCCGCCGCCCATCGCGGCAAACAAGGTGGCGTAGAACACCAGCGATCCGCCGTGCGCGACGCCGGTCTCCAGGATCACGTCGGGACGCAGGCGCCAGATCACCTCCTGGATGCGGATCATGTCGTCCGGCAACTGGATGACCGGACGGCCCATCCAGGAGAAACCGTAGACGTATTTCACGTCCCAGCCGCAGCGCAGCCACGCGGCCGACACCACGGCGAACGCCTCGGGGGTATCGAGCGCATGCTCCTGTGCCGGCCCGCCGTCCGGGTGGTGCAGGATCACCCGGCCGCCGCGCTCATCGATGGTGAGCATTGGACCTCCTGTCCATGTGCCACCAGTGTGGGCAGGTCTGCTGAAAGATTGCTTAACGCGGCGCCGAATTCTGCGGTGAGGCGTGCGGTTTCGATCGGACGGAAGCGCAGGGTGGGTGCGCCGGGAGCGAAGGCGACGTGCCAGCCGAAGCGGCGGCGCAGCGCGACGGCGATGGCGGCGTGGCTGGTGTTGACCCCGGCGGCCAGGTTGTAGAGCCGGTGGTCGCCTCGGAGCGCGATGGCGGGCAGCAGGCGGGTGACCTCGGCGAGGCTGATGTAGTCCTTGGTCGATTGCGCCGACTGGCGGAAATGCACGGTGCCGGTGGCGACGCCTTCCCGCAGCAGCTCGCCGAGGAACGTGTCGGCGGGCGGGGCATCGCCATAGACGTTGGAGAGGCGGACGGCGCGCACCGTCGGGCGCGGGTCGGCCAGGCACAGCGCTTCGCCGGCGAGCTTGGTCAGGTTGTAGAGGTCGGACGGATCGGTGGGGGCGCAGGGGATGAACGCGTCCTCGCTGGTAGCAGCGGCGCGCGCGTAAACGCGCGTGGAGGACAAGAACAGGAAGGAGTCGAAGTGGAGGGCGGCGAGGCAGCGCGCGGTGACGCCGACATGCGCCTCGGCGGTGTCGTGCGGGCGGGTGCGGAAGTCGCCGGTCAGGCCGATGCAGTCGATGACGTGGCCGGCGTTGCGGCGCGTTTCCATCAGAGCCGGGAGGGCGCCGCGGGTCACCGCACGCGCGCGGTGCCCGGCGCGCTCGAGCGCCGCAACCAGGGCGGACCCAACATAGCCGGCGGCGCCGAGGATGGTGAAAGGGGTACCGGTCACGGGCATCGCGGGGGCGCCGTGCGGGTTTGTCGGCGAGTTTGCAGGGTCGGAAAACGAAGCGCATTCCGCCGCCCCGGGACGGTGGAATGCGCTTCGTTTTGCCGCCCTGCGGTGCGCCGTGGTACAGCTCTCCGCCGCGGTGCAGCTCTCCGCCGCGGTGGTCCCGCAGTCGCTCCGCCGCGGTGCAGCGTTCCGCATCGCCACGGTCTGCCGCCCAAAGCACACGGCGATCATGCGGGTGCTCCCCGCCATCCCCGCACCACGGCCGGCACGCCGAAGGCGATGCAGAACGGTGGCAGCGCGCCACGCACCAGCGATGCCGCGCCGATGACGCTGCCGGAGCCGATCTGCGCGCCGTCCACCAGCACCGTGTTGGCGCCGATCCACACGTCGTCACCGATGCGGATACCGCCGCGGCTGGGCTGGAAGCCTTGGTCGCGGATCGGCCGGTCGGGATCGGCGAATGCGTGGTTGGTCGGCGCGAAGGTACAGTTGGCCGCTACCAGCACATTGCGGCCGATGCGGATGCCGTTCCCCGTGTAGAGCACGCAGCCCGAGTTGATGACGCTGCCTCGGCCAATCGTCACGTCGCCATTGCCGCCCGCCGGCTTGATCTTCACGAAGGCGTCGATCGTAACGTCGTCCTCGATGACGATGTGGCTGCCGCGCCGCGAATCCTCGATGTCGGCAAGGGGGGAGATGCGAGCGGTCGAGGCGATGCACAGCATGCTAGTGCTTCGACGCTGCCGACTGGTATCCTTGCCGACGCGTCATTGCGAGCGCAGCGAAGCCATCTCCCGCGAGTGACGTGCGTACTGTCCGCCGTACTGTCCGCGAGATTGCTTCGTCGCGCGCGCAGCGATAGCGCCAACGCCATCGAAGCGGCGGGATCACGACGCCGGCGATCCCGCCTGACGGACGATACAGCCTGGCGGCAGCGCGGTGCACTATTCGGCGGCCATGTCGAACATCGGCGCCGCGTCCGCCGCATCCCACAGCGCCCGACACGCGGTCTCCACCGCGCGCGCCAGCCCATCCGCATCGAGCAATGGCGAGTCGAGCAACCGAGCCCGCAGCCCGGCGCGCAACGCTGCCAACGCCGGCAGATCCGAAGCCGCGGTCACCGCGCGCGCGACGTAGGCCTTCACGTCCTCGGTCACCCAATCGTCCAGCCCGGCCGCATGCAGGATCGCGGCGCCGAAGCGTCCCACCGTCGGCCGGCCCGCCAGGGTCACCACCGGCACGCCCTGCCACAACGCCTCGACCGTCGTGGTACCGCCGTTATGCGGAAACGGATCGAGCGCGATGTCGATCGCGCCGTACGCCGCCCAGGTTCGTGGCTGCGGGACGGTTGCGACCATCACCAGCCGGTCACCGCCGATGCCATGCGTGGCAAACCGCCTTGCAAATACCTCCCGGAACGCCGCCTCGGCGAAACTCCGACTGTTCAGCACCAGCCGGCTGTCCGGCAGCGCCGCCAGGATGCGCGACCACACCGCCACCACGTTGTCATTCAGCCGCTCCGGCCGGCCGAAATAGCCGAAGGTGACGACGCCGGTCGCGGCGGCCAGCAGCGGCGCCACCGGCGGCATGTCGTCGGGCGGGCGATAGGCCAGCGGAATGCGCCGCAGCCGCACCAGGCGCTCGCTGAACAACGCGTCGGCGCCGGGTGGGGCCAGAATATCGTCGGCGAGGAATGCGTCCATCGCCGACATTCCCGAGGTGTAGCCGTGGCCGAGGATGTACTCGATCTGCACCGGCGCCGGCTTGCGCGCGAACACCAGCAGCCGGTTCGCCGCGGTGTGGCCGGCAAGGTCGATCAGCACGTCGATCCGGTCCTGCCGGATCATGGCCGCCATGGCGTCGTCGCTGATTGCCGAAGTAGGGCGCCAGTGATCGGCGAGTTGGCGGAAGCGTGCGGTGGTGTCGTCTTCCACCGTGACCTCGGCGTAGCAGAACAGTTCGACCTGAGTGCGGTCGTGCGCCGCGAGCAGCGGCTCGGCGAACAGGGCCACCGCATGCTGGCGGAAATCCGGCGACACGTAGCCGAGCCGCAGCCGCCGCCCCGGCGTGTGGTCCAGCGGGATCGGCGGCACCGCCGGCGCCAGCGCGTAGGCATGCTGCGCGTCCCAACGGCGGTACTCGGCGAAGATCTCTTCCGCTGTCAGGTCGTCGCGGTAGTTCAGCGCGAACAGCAGATTGCCGTGGCCCGAGGGGTAGTCGGGGCGCAACGCCAGGGCTTCGCGGTAGCATTGCTCGGTCTCGGCGTGGCGAGCCTGCATTTGCAAGGCCACCGCCAGGTTGGACAGGCAGCGGTGCTTGTCCTTCAACCGAGGCAGCGCGGCGCGGTGGTAATGCTCTGCCTCCACTGGGCGGCCGCTTTGCGACAACAGGGCGGCGAGCGTCTCGTTCGCTTCGGGATCGTCCGGCGCCAGGGCCAGGGCCTGCCGAAGTTGCGGCTCGGCGCCGGCCGCGTCCTGCCGGGCCAGCACCGCGAGCGCCAGGCTGCGGCGCAGCCACGCTTGGTCGGGCGCGCGTTCCACCGCCCGGGACAGCACGGCTTCCGCTTCCGCGGCGCGCCCCTGGTCCAGCAGCGCGTTGCCGAGATTGCCCATCGCCGGCAGCAGGTCCGGATCGAGCGCCAGCGCCCGTCGCAGCGTTTGTTCCGCCGCTTCGAGGTTGCCCTGCGCGCGCTGCATCACGCCAAGGTCGGAGAGGACATCCGCCCGTGCCGGTGCGCGCGACAGCAGCGCGGCGGCGGTGGCAGGATCGCCGGAATCGTAGGCGCAGGCGCCGAGCACGTGCAGCGCCTCGGGGTGCGCCGGATCGCGGGCGAGCAGTCGGTTGGCCAGCGCGATCGCGGCCGGGCGATCGCCAGCGGCGTAGAGGCGATGCAGACGCGGCACCGCGCCCTCCCGCCATTCGTCCCACAGGTCCCGATAGGCCCCTTCCACCGCGCGGGCCAGGCCGGGCGCGTCGAGCAGCGGCGATGCCGTCATGCGCGGGCGCAATGCCTCGCGCAGGTCCGCCAGGGCGCCGAGATCGGCTGCCGCGGCGATGGCTCGGGCGACATAGGCATCGACGTCGTGGGTGACCCAGTCGTCCAGCCCCACCGCGTGCAGGATCGCTGCGCCGAAGCGGCCGACGGTGGGGCGGCCGGCAAGGGTCAGGACGGGGACGCCCTGCCACAGCGCCTCGATCGTGGTGGTGCCGGCGTTGTGCGGGAACGGGTCGAGCGCGATGTCGATGGCGCCGTACGCCTCCCAGGTGCGCGGCTGCGGGCTGGTGCAGGTCATGTGCACTTGCTCGGGGCCGATGCCATTGGCGGCGAACCTTGCCATCCAGTCTTCGCGGCCGGCGTCCTCGGCGAACGGCGCGCTGTTGAGCACCAGGCGCGCGTCGGGAACGGCGTGCAGGATGTGGCACCAGGCCGCGATCACGCCGTCGTTCAGCCGCACCGTGCGGCCGAAATAGCCGAAGGTGACGCGGCCGGCGGCGAGGGCAGGCAGGGGGACGACCGGCGGCATGCCCTCCGGGGGCCGGTAGGCCAGCGGGATGCGCGGCAGCCGCAGCAATTGCTCGGAGAACACGGCTTCGGCGCCGGGCGGGGCGAGTATGTCGTCGGCCAGGAACGCGTCGATCGCGGACAGGCCGGACGTGCAGCCGTGGCCGATCATGTACGCCACCTGCACCGGGGCGGGCTTGCGGGCGAACACCAGCAGGCGGTTGCCGGCGGTGTGGCCGGCGAGTTCCACCAGCACGTCGATGCCGTCCTGGCGGATTTGCTCAGCCACCGCCGCATCACCGCGTCCGACCGTGGAGCGCCAATGGTCCGCCAGCGCCCGGAAGCGCTGCGTGGCGGCGTCTTCGACGGGGACTTCGGCGTAGCAGAACAACTCGACCTGACTGCGGTCGTGCGCGGCCAGCAGCGGTTCGGCGAACAGGGCGACGGCGTGGGTGCGAAAATCGGGGGAGACGTAGCCGACACGCAACTTTCGGCCGGGGGTGCGATCCAGGGCGTAGCTGTCGTCTGCCGGGGCCAGAGCGCGGGCGTGGCGCGCGTCCCATTCCTGGTATTCGGCGAAGATGGCGTCGGGGGCCAGGTCGTCCCGGTAATTGAGGCAGAACAGGATGTTGCTGTGCGGCAGGGCGAAGTCGGGGCGCAGGCGGAGGGCTTCGCGCAGCGCGGTCTCGGCCTCGCGCAGGCGGCTTTGGCGCATCAGCGCGCCGCCCAGGTTGTTGTGGGCGTTGGCGTTGGCGGGGTCATGCTCGATGGCGCGGCGGGCGGCTTGCTCCGCCTCCTGCGCGCGGCCGTTCAGCGAGAGCACCCAGGCGAGATTGGACCAGGCGTCGGCGAACTCCGGCGCGAGGCGGAGCGCGGCCTGGTAGCAGGCGATGCTCTCATCGTAGCGGCCGGCGTCGCGCAGGATGTTGCCGAGATTGTTATGTGTCTCGACGCGGTCGGGTGACAGGGCGAGCGCGGCGCGGGCGGCGGCCTCGGCTTCGTTGAGCCGGCCGAGGATGCGCAGGACGGCAGCGTGGTTGGCGTGTTGCTCCGGGTCGTTGGGGGCGGCGGCGATGGCGGTACGGAGGTAGCGGTCGGCGTCGTCGAAGCGGGATTCGCGATGGGCGATCAGACCGGCGACATGCGCGGCCGTCGCGGCGGCCGGGTCGGCAGTCAGGATACGATCGGCAAGCTGTTGGGCGGCGGCGAGATCGCCGGCCGCGAACAGTTGCCGGAGGTGGGCGTCTTCGGCGGTGCTGTCGTGGGAGGGAGAGCGGGGCTGGGGGGATGAAGAATACTCCCCCTCCGCTTGAGGAAGGAGGCTGGTGGTAGGGGTGCGTTCAGGCGAGGACAGGGGTCGTACGCACCCCTCCCCCCAGCCTTGGTCCGCTTCGCGCCCCAAGCCCTCAAGGGGAGGGGGAGCATTCTTGTCGTCCTTCCCGTTCTGCTTCTCCTCGTCCGTCCCCTGCCCCGCGCCGCACCAGGCCTGCCACAACCCACGCGCCGCTTGCTCGAAACACCGGGCCAGCCCGTCGGCGTCCAGCAACGGCGAGGCTTGCAGACGGGCGCGCAGGCCGGCGCGCAGCCGCTCCAGCGCCTCGAGGTCGGAAGCGGCGTCCACGGTCCGGGCCACGTAGGCGTCCGGCGTCTCCGTCACCCAATCGTCCAGTCCGACCGCGTGCAGGATGGCGGCGCCGAAACGCCCGACCGTGGGGCGGCCGGTCAGCGTGACTACGGGAACCCCTTGCCACAACGCCTCGATCGTCGTGGTGCCGGCGTTGTGGGGGAACGGATCGAGCGCGATGTCGATCCCGCCATAGGCCGCCCAGGTGGTGGGCTGCGGGGTGGTGTAGATCAGCTCCAGCCGCTCCGCGCCAATGTCGTGCGCGGCGAAGCGCTGCACGAACAAACTGCGGAAGGCGCGTTCCTGGAAGGAGCGGTTGTTCAGCACCAGGCGGGAGCCGGGTACCGCGTCCAGGATCCGCGACCATGTCGCGATCACCCCCGGGTTCAACCGTTCCGGACGGCCGAAATAGCCGAACGTGACGGTGCCGTTGGCGGCGGCAGGCAGCGGCGCGACCTGCGGCATCTCCTGCGGCGGGCGATAGACGAACGGCAGGCGCGGCAGGCGGATCAGGCGCTCGGAGAACAGGGGATCGGCGCCGGGCGGAGCCAGCGCGTCGTCGGCCAGGAAGGCGTCCATCGCCGACATGCCGGACGTGTAGCCGTGCCCCAGCAGGTACGCGATCTGTACCGGCGCCGGACGGCGAGCGAACACCAGCAGGCGGTTGCCGGCCGAGTGGCCGGCCATGTCCACCAACACGTCGATGCGGTCGGCGCGGATCTGCGCGGCGAGGTCTGTGTCGGTCAGGCCGACCGTGGAACACCAGTGGTCCGCCAGAGCGCGGAACCGCGCGGTGGCAGCATCCTCGACCGGCACTTCGGCATACAGGAAAAGTTCGACTTGCGTGCGGTCCAGGGCGGCCAGCAGCGGTTCGGCGAACAACGCCACGGCGTGCTGGCGGAAATCGGGGGAAACGAAGCCGACCCGCAGCCGCCGCCCCGGCGCCCGGTCAGGCTCGGACGGATCCTCCGGCGCCAGGCCGCGCGCGTGCCGGGCGTCCCAGGCCTGGTACTCGGCGAAGATTGCTTCCGCAGTCAGGTCGTCGCGGTAGTTCAGCGCGAACAGCAGGTTGCCGTGGCCCGAGGCGTAGTCGGGCCGCAGCGCCAGGGCGCGGCGATAGCACGCGTCGGTCTCCGCGTGGCGCGCCTGCATCTGCAGCGCCACCGCCAGGTTGGTGATCCAGCGGTGCTCTTTCGGTGCCAGACCGATCGCGTTGCAGGTGGCCGCCTCGGCCGCCATGGGGGCACCGGCGCGGAGATAGACGGCGCCGAGGTTGCCGTGCGCCGAGGCATGCATGCGGTCGATGGCGATCGCCGCCTGCAGCGCCTGCTGCGCCGCGTCGTAGCGTTCCAGCCCGAGCAAGGCGACGCCCAGATTGGTCTGTGGCTCGACCCATGAGGGCGCCAGTTTCGCGGCAGTGGCGAAGGTCTGCACCGCCTCGGCCAGCCTGCCGCGCCGCTGCTGCACCGTGCCGAGCGCGTTGCAGGCCTGGGCATAATCGGGGCGCGCGGCCAGGGCGGCGGCGTAGGCGGCCTCCGCCTCCTCCAGCCGCCCAGCGTCGCTCAGCAGGTTGCCCAGGTTGTAGGGGGCGGAGGCAAACCGCGGATCGAGCGTGATGGCGCGGCGGTAGGCCGCCTCGGCTTCCGGGCGTTTGCCCAAGGCACGCAGCAGGGCGCCCAGATTGGAGTGGTCGGCTGCGTCGCACACCACCGGCCACAACCGCCGCAAGGCTTCGGCCGGTGTCACCTCGCCGCGCTGCCAGGCGGCGAGCGCCGCCATGGCATCGGCCCGGGCCACGCTTTTTGCGCTGGGTTTCGTGGTCCGGGTTGTCATGCTCCTCCGATCGCAGGCTAGACCTGCGTGAAGCTGTTGGCGTTGAACGTCCAGGCCGTGGAGCCATTGGTGGTGAGCACGCCGATCAGCGTGCCGCCGCCGGAGAACGACCCATTGGCGCTATAGTACAGGCCACCGGTATCTTGTTCGTAAACGAAGGCGCCGTTTCCGCCGTTGTTCAGCGTGGTCGCCAGCCGGGCGGTGGCGTTCGCCACGTCCGCCAGGTTGGTGTTCAGCGTCAGCGCGGCGCCGCCCAGGTTGTAGACACCGGCCAGCGTCCCACCTCCGACGGTGGCGAGCCCGATCTTGTCGCCCGCGGCGGTGCTGAAGTTCTGCACCGTGGAGTAGTCGTTGGCGCTGTCCTGGTTGAACACGAAGGTGTCGGCCCCGGTGTTGCCGGTGATGAAGTTCAGCCCGTTGCCGCCGATCACCGTGCTGGCCATCGTACCGGTCAGCACGACGGTGTCCGCCCCGGTGCCGCCCAGCACAGTGCCCGTGTTGGCGACCGACAATTTGTCGGTGCCGTTCGCCAGGGTCAGCGTGTCGGTGAGTGCGCCCAGGCTGACCGAGCCGTTCGCCACCGCCGTTCCCAGGGTCACGCTGTCGGTGCCGGTGCCGCCGATCAGCGTGTTGACGTTGCTGACGGTGCCGATGTCGCCGCCATTCGCCAGGGTCAGTTTGTTCGAACCGCCGCCCAGATCGACCTTCATCGAGTTGGTCAGCGCGCTGCCAAGCGTGATGGTGTCGTTGCCTGACCCGGCCAGGACCGTATCGATATTCGCCACCGTCGCGCTGTTGGTGAAGTTGCCGAAGGTGACCGAGTCCGCCCCGGCGCCCAGGCTGACGCTGGCGTTCGCCTCGGCGGTGCCGAAGGTGACCGTGTCGGTGCCGGTGCCACCAACCAGCGTGCCGACATTGTTCACCGTGCCGGTATTGGTGGCATTGTTCAGCGTCAGCATGTTCGTGCCGGCGCCGAGGTCGATCGACATCGCGTTGCTCAGCGCGGTGCCCAGCGTGATCGTGTCATTGCCGGTGCCGCCGATCAGCGTCTGCACGTTGGTGACAGTGGCGCTGCCGCTGGTCTTGCTGAGCGTCAGGATATTGGTCCCGCCGCCCAGGTCGATACCCACTCCGGTGACGCCGCCGCCCAGCGTGACGGTGTCGTTGCCGCTGCCGCCGAGCAAGGTGGAGAAGTTCGCCACCGTGGCGGAGTTGGTGCCGTTGGCGAGCGTCAGAGTGTCCGCGCCGGACCCAAGGCTGACGCTGCCGTTCACGACAGCGGTGCCGAGCGTGACCGTATCGTTGCCGGTGCCGCCTATCAGAGTGTTGACGTTGTTGACGGTGCCGGTATTGGCGCCGGCGGCCAGGGTCAGCATGTTCTCCCCGCTGCCGAGATCGATCGACATGCTGTCGGTCAAGACACTGGCCAGCGTGATCGCATCGTTGCCGGTGCCGGCAATGACCGTGTCGATATTGGCGATGGTCGCGATGTTGGCGAAATTCCCCAGCGTGATCGAGTCGGCGCCTGAGCCCAGGCTGATGCTGGCCTTGCTCGCCACCGTGCCCAGCGTGATGGTGTCGGTGCCGGTGCCGCCGATCAGGGTCCCGACATTGCTCACCGTGCCGGTGCTCGTGGCATTGCTCAGCGTCAGAGTATTCGCACCTGCTCCGAGATTGATCGACATGGCGTCGGTCAGCGCGGTGCCGAGCGTGATGTTGTCGGCGCCGGTGCCGCCGGTGACGGTGTCCACGTTGGAAACGGTGGCTGTGTTGGCGTAGTTGCCGAAGGTCAGCACGTCAGACCCGCTGCCGAGGCTGATGCTGGCATTCGACGCCGCCGCCCCCAGCGTGATCGTATCGTTGCCGGTACCGCCAATCAGCGTCCTCACGTTGGCGACGGTCGCGCTGCTGTTGAAGTTCCCCAGCGTCAACGTATCCGACCCCGTCCCGAGATTGACGCTGCCGTTGGACATCTGGGTGGACAAGGTGACCGTGTCCGACCCCGTGCCGCCGATCAGCGTCTGAACGTTGCCAACGGTGCCAGTGTTGGTGAAGGCGCCCAGCTTCAGCGTATTCTTGCCGGCGCCAAGGTCCACCTGCATCGAGTTGGTCAGCGCCGAACCCAGCGTGATGGTGTCGTTGCCAGTCCCGCCGGTAATGGTCTCGGTGTTGGCCACCGTCGCGCTGTTGGTGAAGTTGCCAAGCAACAGCGTGCTGGCGCCGCCCTTCAGATCGACGCTTTCGTTGGTGACGGCAGCCCCCAGCGTGACGGTGTCGCCCTGACCGCCGCCGACGATCGAGGCCACGGCCGACACCGTCAGCGTGTTCGCGCCACTGTTCGACAGCGTCAGGCGGTCCGCCGCGGCGCCCATGCTGACGCTGGCGTTGGTCACCTGCGTGCCGAGAGTGATCAGGTCGACGCCGGTGCCGCCGATCAGCGTGTCGACGTTGCTGACGGTCCCGGTGTTGGCGCCGTTGAACAGCGTGAGCTTGTTCTCGCCGGCACCGAGATCGACCGACAGGTTGGTGGTCAGCAGCGTGCCCATCGTGATGGTGTCGTTGCCGCTGCCGCCAATCAGGGTCTGCACGTTGGAAACGGTCGCCGAGTTCGTGCCGTTGGTCAGCGTCAGCGTATCGCCGCCGCCGCCGAGGTTGACGCTGGCATTGCTGACCGCGGTGCCGAGGGTCACGGTATCGGCCCCGGTGCCGCCGACCAGCGTATTGATGTTGTTGACGGTGCCGGTATTGGCGAAGTTGCCCAGCACCAGCTTGTTCAGGCCCGCACCGAGATCGACCGACACGCTGTCGGTGAGCTGCGTGGTGAGCGAGACGGTGTCATTGCCGGTGCCGCCGATGATGGTCTCGGCATTCGCCACCGTTGCGGTGTTGGTGAAGTTGCCAAAGGTCAGCGTATCGTTGCCGGAGCCCAGGCTGATGCTGGCGTTGCCCGCCGCGGTGCCCAGCGTGATGGTATCGTCGCCGGTGCCGCCGATCAGCGTGCCGACGTTCTTCACCGTGCCGGTATTGGTGGCGTCGGCCAGCGTCAACGTGTTGGCGCCCGCCCCCAGATCGACCGCTGTGCTGTCGGTCAGCGCGCTGCCGAGGGTGACGTTGTCGGCACCCGACCCGCCCAGCACGCTCGATCCGTTGGAGACGGTCGCGGTGTTGGTGTAGTTGCCGAAGGTCAGCACGTCCGACCCCGTGCCCAGCGAGATGCTGACGTTCGACACCGCGGCACTCAAGCTGATGGTGTCGCTGCCGGTGCCACCGATGACGGTCTTCACGCCGGCGATGGTGGCCGTATTGGTAGCATTCGCCAGTGTCAGGGTATCGGCGCCCGTGCCGAGGTTGACGCTGCCGTTCACCAGGGCGGTGTTAAGGGTGACGGTATCCGCGCCGGTGCCGCCGATCAGCGTGTCGATGTTGTTGACCGTGCCGGTGTTGGTAAAGGCGCCCAGTGTCAGCTTGCTCTTGCCGCCGCCGAGATCGATGCTCATCGAATCGGTCAGCGCGCTGCCAAGCGTAACGGCATCGGCGCCGGTGCCGCCGGTGATCGTCTCGGTGTTGGTCACTGTGACGGTGTTGCTGAAGTTGCCCAGCACCAGCTCGCTGGCGCCGCCGGCCAGGTCGAGCTTCGAATTCGTCGTGGCCGCGCCCAGCGTGACGGTGTCGCCGCCGCCGCCGCCCATGACCGATTCGACGTTGGTGACGGTCAGCGTGTTGCCGCCGGCCGCCAGGGTCAGCGTGTCCGCGCCCGCACCGAACTGCACGCTGCCGTTGGTCACCTGGGTGCCCAGCGTCACGTTGTCCACGCCGGCCCCGCCGATCAGCGTATTGACGTTGTCGACCGTGCCGGTGCCGCCGGTACTGGCCAGGGTGAGTTTGTTCAGCCCGGTGCCCAGATCGACCGACATGTTGGTGGTCAGCGTGCTGCCCAGCGTGATCGTGTCGTTCGCCGTGCCGCCCACGATGTTCTCGACATTGGCGACGGTCGCGGAGTTGGTGAAGTTGCCGAAGGTCAGCGTGTCGTCGCCCGATCCCAGCGAGATGCTGGCATTGCTCGCGACCGTGCCGAGCGTGATGGTATCCGCGCCGGTGCCGCCGATCAGCGTATTGACGTTGCTGACCGAGCCGGTGCTGGCAAAATTGCCCAGCGTCAGCTTGTTCGCGCCAGCCCCCAGGTCGAGCTGCATGCTGGCCGTCAGCGCACTGCCCAGGGTGATGGTGTCGTTACCCGATCCGCCGGTGATGGTGGCGGCATTCGCCACCGTCGCGACGTTGGTAAGGTTGCTGAAGGTCAGCGTGTCGCCGCCCCCGCCCAGGTCGATGCTGGCGTTGCTGGCGGCAGTGCCCAAGGTGATCGCATCGCCGGAGGTGCCGCCGATCAGCGTGCCGACGTTGCCGACGGTGCCGGTGTTGGCATTGTTGTCCAGCGTCAGGGTGTTCTTGCCCGCCCCCAGGTCGAACTGCATGGTTTCGGTCAGGTCGCTCGCCAGCGTGACATTGTCGTTGCCGCTGCCGCCGGCCACCGTCTCGACATTCGCCACACTCAGCGTGTCGGCGTAGTTGCCCAGCGCGAGCGAGTCGTTGCCGGCGCCGAGATCGACGCTGCCGCTGGTGAACTGGCTGCCCAACGTGACGGTGTCATTGCCGCTGCCGCCGACGATGGTCTGCACGTTCGCGACGGTCAGGCTGTTGCCGCCATCCGCCAGGGTCAGCGTGTCGGCGCCGGTGCCGAGGCTGACACTGGCATTGGTGACCTGCGTGCCGAACGTGATGGTATCGGTGCCGGATGCGCCGATCAGCGTATCGACATTGCTGACCGAACCGGTGTTGGACACGTTCGCCAGCGTAAGTTTGTTCGCGCCGCCGCCCAAATCCACCTGCATCGCATCGGTCAGCGCGGTGCCCAGCGTGATCGTATCGTTGGCTGAACCGCCCGTGATCGCCTGGGTATTCGACACGGATGCGACGTTGGCGAAATTGCCGAACGTCAGCGTGTCGCCGCCGCCGCCAAGATCGACGCTGGCATTGCTCGCCGCGGTGCTGAGCGTCACGGCATCCAGGCCGCTGCCGCCGATCAGGGTCTTGACGTTGGCCTCGGTCAGGCTGTTGCCGCCGGCCGCCAGGGTCAGCGTGTCGCTGCCGGTGCCCAGGCTGACGCTGCCGCTGGCAAGGCTGGTCCCCAGGGTGATGGTGTCGACGCCGGTGCCGCCGATCAGCGTATCGACGTTGCTGACGGTGCCGGTGTTGGCCGTGTTGGCCAGCGTCAGCTCGTTGCTGCCGCCGCCCAGGTCCAGCGACATGCTGTTGCTCAGCGCGGTGCCCAGGGTGATGGTGTCGCTGCCGGTCGCCGCCGATGATCGTCTTGGTGTTCGACACCGTAGCGGTGTTGGCGAAGTCGCCGAATGTCAGCGTGTCGGCGCCGGTGCCCAGGTTGATGCTGGCATTGCTCGCCTGCGTGGCGAGCGTCACCGTATCCGTGCCGCTGCCGCCGATCAGCGTATCGACATTGCTCACCGAGCCGGTGTTGGTGCCGCCCGCCAGGGTCACCGTGTTGTTGCCGCCGCCCAGGTCCACCGACATGCCGGCGGACAGCGCAGTGCCTAGCGTGATGGTGTCGTTGCCGGTGCCGCCGACGATGGTCTCGGTATTGGCGACCGTCGCGCTGTTGGTGAAGTCGCCGAAGGTCAGCGTGTTGTTGCCGGCGCCAAGGTCGATGCTCGCGTTGGTCGTCGCGGTGCCCAGCGTGACGGTGTCGGCGCCGGTGCCGCCGATCAGCGTGTTCACGTTGCTGACCGAGCCGGTGTTGGTGCCGTTCGCCAGCGTCAGCGTATTGGCGCCGCCGCCGAGATCGACCTGGTCGCTGTTGGTCACCAGGCTCGTCAATGTGACGTTGTCGTTGCCGGTGCCGCCGGCGATGGTGGCGGCGTTGGCAACGGTGACCGTATTGACGAAGTTGCCCAAGGTGAGCGTGTCGCCGCCGCCGCCCAGGTCGATGCTGACATTGCTCGCCTGCGCACCCAGCGTGACCGTGTCAGCGCCGGTGCCGCCGACGATGGTGTCGACGTTGGCGACCGTCGCGCTATTGGTGAAGTTGCCGAAGGTCAGCGTGTCCGCGCCGGAACCCAGGTTGACGCTGGCATTGGTCTCCTGCGTGCCAAAGGTGACGGTATCGGCGCCGGTGCCGCCGATCAGCGTGTTCACGTTGCCGACCGTGCCGGTATTGGTGGCATTGGTCAGGGTCAGCGTGTTCTCGCCGGTGCCCAGGTCCACCTGCATGCTGGCGGTCAGCGCCGAGCCCAGGGTGACGGTGTCGTTGCCGGTGCCGCCGGTGACGGTTTCGACATTCGCCACCGTGGCGGTGTTGCTGAAATTGCCGAAGGTCAGCGTGTCGTTGCCGGCACCGAGGTCGATGCTGGCGTTGCTGGCGGCGGTGCCCAGCGTGATCGTGTCGCCGGCAGTGCCGCCGATCAGCGTGTCGATATTGTTGACCGTGCCGGTGTTGGCGAGGTTCGCCAGGGTCAGCGTGCTGGCACTGCTGCCCAGGTCCACGTGCACGCTATTGCTCAGCGCGGTCGCCAGCGTGACGGTGTCGGTGCCGGCGCTGCCGGCGACGCTGTCGACGTTGCCGACGGTCAGCGTGTTGACGAAATTGCCGAGCGTCAGCGTGTCGGTGCCGCCGCCGCCATCGACGCTGACGTTGCCGGCCGCCGCGCCGAGCGTGATGACGTCGTTGCCGGTGCCGCCCTCGATGGTCCGCACCGCGGCCACGGTCAGGCTGTTGCCGCCATTGGCCAGGGTCAGCGTATCGGCGCCGACGCCCAGGCTGACGCTGCCGTTGGCGAACCCGGTGCCCATCGTGATGGTATCGGCGCCGGTGCCGCCGAGCAGCGTACCGACATTGCTGACGGTGCCGGTGTTGCTGCTGTTGTTCAGGGTCAGCGTGTTCTGGCCACCGCCCAGATCCACCTTGTTGCTGTCGGTCAATGCGGTGGACAGCGTGACGTTGTCGCTGCCGGTGCCGCCGACGATACTCGCGGTATTGCCGACCGTGGCGGTGTTGGAGAAGTTGCCGAAGGTCAGCGTGTCGTTGCCGCCGCCCAGGTTGATGCTGGCGTTGCTGGCGGCGGCGCCCAGGGTGATGGTATCGGCGCCGGTGCCGCCCTGGATGGTATCGACGTTGGACACCGTGGCGCTGTTGGTGAAGTTGCCGAAGGTCAGCGTGTCGGTGCCCGAACCCAGGTTGATGCTGGCACTGTTCGCCGCGGTACCCAGCGTGATGGTGTCGGCGCCGGTGCCGCCGATCAGCGTGGTCACGTTGCTGACCGTGCCGGTGTTCGCGCCGTTGGCCAGCGTCAGCGTGTTGCTGCCGCCGCCGAGGTCGGTCGAATCGCTGTTGGTCAGCAGGCTGGCCAGGGTGATGCCGTCGTTGCCGGCACCGCCGACGATCGATTCGACATTCGCGACTGTCAGCACGTCGCCGCCGGCCGCGAGAGTCAACCGGTCCGTGCCGGCGCCCAGATCGACGCTGCTGCCGGAGATCGCATTGCCCATCGTGATCAGGTCGGCACCGGTGCCGCCGAGCAGCGTCTGCACGTTGGTGACCGTCCCGGTGTTCGGTACGTTCCCCAGGGTCAGCGTGTTCTCGCCACCGCCCAGGTCGACCGACATGCTGGCGGTCAGCGCAGTGCCCAACGTGACGTTGTCGTTGCCGGTGCCGCCGGTAATCGTCTCGGTATTCGACAGCGTCGCGGCATTGGCGAAGTTGCCGAAGGTCAGCGTGTCGTTGCCGGCGCCCAGGTCGATGCTGGCATTGCTCGCCGCGGCACCCAGGGTGACGGTGTCGGCGCCGGTGCCGCCGACAATCGTCTCGGCGTTGCTGACGGTGCCGGTGTTGGCGACGTTCGCCAGCGTCAGCGTGCTGGAGCCGGTGCCCAGATCGACGCCGTCGCTGGTGGTCAGCGCGCTGCCCAGCGTGACGTTATCGTTGCCGGTGCCGCCGTTGATGGTCTCGGTGTTGGAGACGGTCAGCGTGCTGCTGTAGTTGCCCAGGTTCAGCGTGTCGTTGCCGGCGAGCAGGTCGACGCTGATGTTGTTGGCCGCGGCGCCCAGCGTGACGGTGTCGGCGCCGGTGCCGCCGATGAGGGTGGCGACGTTGGCGACGGTGATGCTGTTGCCGCCGGCCGCCAGCGTCAGCGTATCGGCGCCGGTGCCCAGGCTCGCGCTGGCGTTCACCGCCGCGGTGCCGAGCGTGACGGTATCGGTGCCGATGCCGCCGAGCAAGGTATCGACGTTGCTGACGGTGCCGGCGTTGGCGCCATTGTTCAAGGTCAGCGTGTTCTCGCCGCCGCCGAGATCGACCTGCGCCGAATTGGTCAGCGCGGTGCCGAGCGTGATGGTGTCGTTGCCGGTGCCGCCGGCGATGGTCTCGACGTTCGAGACGGTCGCGTTGTTGGGGAAGTTGCCGAAGGTCAGCGTGTCGTTGCCGGCACCCAGGTCGATGCTGGCGTTGTTGGCCGCGGCACCCAGCGTGATGGTGTCGGCCGCCGTGCCGCCGAGCAGCGTATCGACGGCGCTGACGGTGCCGGTATTGGCGACGTTGGCCAGGTTCAGCGTGCTCTCGCCGGTGCCGAGGTTGACTGAATCGGCGGTGGTCAGCGCGCTGCCGAGCGTCACGTCGTCGTTGCCGGCGCCGCCGGTAATGGTTTCGGTGTTCGAGACGGTCAGCGTGTTGTTGAAATTGCCCAGGTTCAGCGTGTCGTTGCCGGAGCCGAGATCGACGCTGGCATTCACCACCGCTGCGCCGAGCGTGACCGTGTCGGCGCCGGTGCCGCCGGTGACGGTCTGAACATCCGCAACCGTCAGGCTGTTGGTGGCGTTCGCCAGGGTCAGCGTATCGGCGGCGGCGCCCAGGCTGACGCTGCCGTTGGTGATCGCCGTGCCAAACGTCATGGTATCGGCGCCGGTGCCGCCGATCAGCGTGCCGACATTGCTGACCGTGCCGGTGTTGGCGGCATTGTTCAGCGTCAGCGTGTTGTTGCCGCCGCCGAGATCGACCTGAGTCGAATTCGTCAGGGCCGTGCCGAGCGTGATGTTGTCGTTGCCGGTGCCGCCGGCGATGGTCTCGGCATTCGCGACGGTAGCGGTGTTGGTGAAATTGCCGAAGGTCAGCGTGTTGCTGCCGGCGCCCAGGTCGATGCTGGCGTTGTTGGCCGCGGCCCCCAGCGCGATCGTGTCGGCGCCGGTGCCGCCGACCAGCGTCGCCACATTGCTGACGGTGCCGGTGTTGGCGCCGTTCTTCAGGGTCAGCGTATCGCTGCCGCTGCCCAGATCGATCGTGTCGGCGGTGGTGAGCAAGCTGCCCAGGGTAATGTTGTCGGTGCCGGAACCGCCGGCGATCGACTTGGTGTTGGACACCGTCAGCGTGCTGTTGCCGTTGCCGAGGCTCAGTGTGTCGGTCCCGGCGCCGAGATCGACGCTGACGTTGCTCACCGCGCCACCGAGCGTCACCACATCGGCGCCCGTACCGCCGATCAGTGTCTCGAAATTCACGATGGTCAGGCTGTTGCCGCCGTTCGCGAGGGTCAGCGTGTCGGCGCCGCCACCGAGATCGACGCTGCCGTTGGCCATGGTGGTCTTGAGCGTGATGGTATCGGCGGCCGCGCCGCCGATCAGCGTGTCGACGTTGCTGACCGAGCCGGTATTAGCGGCGTTGTCCAGTGTCAGGGTGTTGCTGCCGCCACCCAGATCGACCTGGTCGCTGTTGGTCAACGCGCTGGCGAGGGTGACTGTGTCGTCGCCGGATCCGCCGGTGACGGTGGCGGTGTTGGCGACGGTGACGGTGTTGCCCAGATTGCCGAAGGTCAACGTGTCGTTGCCGCCGCCGAGATCGACGCTGGCGTTGGAAAGCGCCCCGGTGAAGGCGATGGTGTCGTTCCCTGTGCCGGAGATCAGGGTATCGACGGTGCTGAAGGTCGCGGAATTGTTGCCATTGCCGAGGGTGACGACGTCGGACACGGGGGCGACTCCTGGTAGCCAGGAAATGGCCGTTTTGTGCCCCTGAGCCTGGCGGTCGGCACGGTCTTCGTGCCCCCCCTGCCTACGCCCGAAAGGTAAACAAATGGTTCGCACGCGAGGTGGAAATGCGGCGAGGTGGGGATGCAAGCACGGGAAGCACCCCCTCCCTCCCCTTGTGGCCCCTTGTAGGAGGGGGTTGCGGGGAGGGGTGCGAACCGCTCCGCACAGCGGCTGTTGGCACCCCTCCCGCAGCCCTTCCCTCAAGGGAAGGGGTGTTCAAAACATTCAAAACTTAGCCGCGGCCGTCCAGCCGCACCTGCACTGGCACCAGCTCCGCCGACCATGAAATCTGCCCTTTCGGCAGGCGGATCGCGTGCGCCGCAAGGGCCGGCGCCAGCAAGGCCGCGGGGTTGTTCGACGCCAGCTTCACAGCGTCGGCCGGCGCGGCCAGACCCCAGACGACCAGGTTGCGCACCGCCTGGTCCAGGCGCAACGCCGACCCGGCGAGCATCGCCTCACCCGGGACACGCACCTCACCGTTCTGGGTATGTTCTATCTGCATGCCAGCGAAGCGATAAATTCCGGGCGGCGCCCCGGCGGCGGCGGTGGCATCCGTGACCAGCACCGCGCGCTCCAGCCCCTTGGCACGCAGCAGCACCTTCAGCGCCGACGGCGGGACGTGGAAGCCATCGGCGATGAAGCTGGCCGCGAGACGGTCCTCGGCCAGCTGCGCCACCAGCGGGTTGCGGAACTTCGTCAGTGTGTGCGGCATGGCGTTGCCGAGATGCGTGCTGAGCGCCGCGCCGGCCTCGGCTGCCTCGGCCAGCACGCGCTCGTCCGCCGCGCTGTGGCCGACCGCTACCAGCATCCCCTGGCCTCGCGCCCAGCGCACCAGGCCGATGCCGCCCGATTGCTCTGGCGCCAGGGTCAGCATCAGCACCGGCCGCGCCAGCCCAGCCATGAGGCGGCGCAGCAAAGCGGGGTCCGGCGGCAGCATGGCGTCCGGCGGATGGCAGCCGGCAAAGCCGGGGGCGGGGTTAAGGAACGGGCCCTCCAGATGGAATCCGGGCACCATCCGCGGCCCGAGCCGGCTGGCCGCCACCGCGCGGTCCAACGCGGCCAGCCGCTCGGCCAGGACCGCTTCCGGAGCGGTAATCAGCGTCGGGAGGCAGGCGGTGACGCCATCGTGCAGCATCGCCTCCAGCGCGTGGTCCAGCGCGGCGGCGTCCAGCACGGAGTCATTGAAATCGACCCCGGCATAGCCATTCACCTGAAGATCGATCAGCCCGGCGGTTTGCATGGGGCTCTCCATCGGGCTTTCCATGGGGCTTGCGGCTTTCCGCCTGGCGGCCTTTCCTTGGCGGCCCAACTCAATGTGACAGGCATCGCGCCGGCGCAATCCCCAACGTCCTGCCCGGGATCGCCCCCGGGATCGCTGGGGTCCGCTGTCTGTTGCATTCCCGGCACCCCGCCGACATTGTTGCCAGCCCGCAGAGGAGAACCGCCGTGCCAGCGCCCCAGAAGCAGCCGTTCCCTTCGTATGTCTGGCTGATCTTCCTCGCGCTGCTGGCGATGAGCCTGTTCGGGCTTTTCGCCGGCGTTGGAGGCAGCGGCGGTAGCACCTCGGTGATCCCCTACAGCCAGTTCCAGCAATACCTGAACGCCGGGAAGGTAAAGCAGGTCACGGTCTCCGGCGACGTGATCCACGGCACGCTGACCGAGAAGCTGCCCGACGGCAACACCGGCTTCAGCACAGTGCAGGTGCCGCCGGATCTCGCCGGCCAACTTGCCAGCCACCACGTCGAATACAGCGCCGCCCCGTCCAACAGTACCGATGAGCACGCTGCTGTCCTGGGTCGTTCCGCCGCTGCTGTTCGTCGGCATCTGGGTGTGGGCGTCGCGCGCCATGATGGGCGGCGGCGGACGCGGCGGCGCCGGCGGCTTCGGCGGCCTGGGGGGCGGGCTGTTCTCCATCGGCCGCAGCCGCGCCAAGCTGATCAACGCCGAGACCGGCGTGCAGACCACCTTCGACGACGTGGCCGGCGTTGACGAAGCCAAGGCCGAGCTGCACGAGATCGTCGACTTCCTGAAGCAGCCGGAGCGTTTCGGCCGCCTCGGCGCGCACATCCCGCGCGGCATCCTGCTGGTCGGTCCGCCCGGCACCGGCAAGACCCTGCTGGCCCGCGCCGTGGCAGGCGAGGCGGGCGTCCCCTTCTTCTCCACCAACGGCGCCGAGTTCGTTGAGATGTTCGTCGGCGTCGGCGCCTCCCGCGTGCGCGACCTGTTCGAGAAGGCCCGCGGATCCGCGCCCTGCATCATCTTCATCGACGAACTGGACGCGCTGGGACGCGCGCGCGGTGCCTCGCCGATGACGGGACAGGACGAAAAGGAGCAAACACTGAACCAGTTGCTGGCGGAGATGGACGGGTTCGACCGCTCGGTGGCGATCGTGGTGCTGGCGGCGACCAACCGGCCGGAGATCCTGGACCCGGCGCTGCTGCGGGCCGGGCGGTTCGACCGCCAGGTGCTGGTGGACCGGCCCGACAAGAAGGGGCGGATCGAGATCCTGGGCATCCATACCAAGCGGCTGACCCTGGCACCCGACGTGAAGCTGGAGGACATCGCTGCTCTGACCCCCGGCTTCACCGGCGCCGACCTGGCAAACCTGGCGAACGAGGCGGCCGTGGTGGCGACCCGCCGTGGCGGCGATTCGCTGACCATGGACGACTTCACCCGCGCGATCGAACGCATCGTGGCCGGGCTGGAGAAGAAGTCCCGCGTGCTGATCCCGAAGGAGCGGCGGATCGTCGCCTATCACGAGATGGGCCACGCGCTGGTGGCGCTGGCGATCCCGGGCAGCGACCCGGTGCAGAAGGTCTCGATCATTCCGCGCGGCATCGGCGCGCTGGGCTACACGCTGCAGCGCCCCGTGGACGACCGGTTCCTGATGAGCCACCAGGAGCTGGAAGACAAGATGACCGTATTGCTCGGCGGGCGGGCGGCGGAGATGATCCTGGGCGACGACGTTTCCACCGGCGCGGCGGACGATTTGGCGAAGGCGACCGACATCGCGCGGGGGATCGTGATGCGGTTCGGCATGGACGAACACCTGGGGCCGGTGGCGTGGGACACCGAACAAGCGAATTACCTGCAGCAGGATCAGGGGGTGTTCTGGCGGCAGCGGCGATATTCCGACCAGACGGCGCACGAGATCGACCTGGCGGTGCGAGCGCATGTGGAAGCGGCGCGGGCGCGGGCCTTTGGGATCTTGCAGGATAACAGGGACGCGCTGGATGAGGGAGCGACGGCGCTGCTGGCGCACGAAACGCTGGGCGGGGACGAGCTGCCGAAGGTGAAGCCGGTGCGGGTGGCGGCAGAATAGAGGACAGAGTTGAGCGGATGGTCGTGCTGGCAGAGATCGCATCAACCTTGTAGGGTTACCACCTGACTGATGGAGCAACTGGTGGGAGACGTGACTGGCGCGAAGCCGCGTCGCATCTACGACAAGGGAGAGCGTCGCCATAAGCACGTCGGCAGCAACCCGTTTGCAGAGATTGTCTTCGAACACGACAAGCCAAAGAGGGCTATCGGCAAGTGTCCAAACGACATCGGGCAGACAACGCGTGAGGCACTCCTGCAGGAGGCAATTCCCGCACCAAACGGTGATCGCGATGTCGACTATCCGAAGACGTTGTATGCCGTTCATGACGGGGTGATCTATCAAGCTCAAACCAGTGATGCCGGGCGAAGTTACCACGCTTATCCCTATCACGGACCGCTTGCTGGTAGGCTGGCCAACGCTTTGTGGCTAAGGACGAAGGGGGGTCACGATGAACGAGCGTTTGAGGTTTGGGTGAAAGCACACGTTCAAGTTAGAGGTCAATGGAAGTGATTGCCGATAAGGTGACAATTTCTTTGACGTGGATCGACGCTCGCGATGGGCAAGCTGTCCGTACCATCGCGAGCATTGCCGTCTTTGCGGACGATGTTGCGGTGTGGCCTGTTTGGGGGGATGCGGCGGGTGAGCTAGAGATCTTTGCCGATGATCTTCTGTCGTATCTTGCTGAGTTCTGGCAGCCACTGGCATTGCGCCAGACGTACCCACTGCCGCTCGCCGTTGAGCGTCCGTCGCAGTTCCGAGGTGAAGCAGGGAAGGTGTGGGGAACGCTTCCCAAAGCAGACGTGGAGCGACAGGAGGATTTGGTTTCCGCCTTTGAGGACGCGCATGACCTCGCGCGCTGTTTCTCTGGCCAATTCAATCTTCCCTCCCTTTGGTTGCTTCGCGAGGGTAACTGCATGTTGATAGAAACGTCTGACAGGGTGGTCGAGGTCGAGTTTTCGCAATTCATCGACCTGTTGGACTGTGTCGGCGACGAGATCGCCACTCGTCTGGAGCAGGCCGACGGTCAAAAGTGGGCACGGCTCGTCAATCGCTGGCGGTACCGCGATCAAGGCGATGCAGATGCGCTTTTAGCTTGGTCAACCGGACTATCACGAGAAACCGCATCTGTTTTGCGAAAATCGGGTGCACTGCAATCTGCATCTTCGGTCAGCCAGATCGCCAATGATAACGACGAACTGAGAATTGCAGCGCGCATGACGGGAACTCTTCCAGTTCATGAAATCGAGCAAATCCTCAAGGTTGCTGCTCGTGTTCCCAGGCGCAGTGCATCCGTGCTTGATGAACTTTCTTGTCGTGTTCGTGAGATTTTGACTCCCCGGATCCGGGACGACATGCTTCCGTTTGAGCAAGGCGTGGCGGCCGCGCGTCGCCTAAGGGAGCAACTGAGAATCGCGCCAGACCAGCGCCTGGACCTGCTCCCATCACTGTACACGAAGTATGGCATTTACGTCAGGTTCGAAAGTCTGAAACTGGCAACGTTGGATGCGCTTGCTATTTGGGGGAACCGCCATGGGCCGGGCATAATTGTGAATCGTGACAGCCGGCGGTTGGCCCTTACATCACGTGGAGAAGCGGCCAGCCATGGTGCCGCACGGGTGACGGTGGCACATGAGTTATGCCATCTGTTGCTTGATCGTGACCAGGCTGTCGGGGCGGTTGACATCCTTAACGGTCGCATGCCGCTGCGGATCGAGCAGCGAGCGCGGGCATTTGCCGCTGCCCTTCTGCTTCCAAGCGAGGCTTCGGCCCAGATTTGGGAAGACTCCGCGGCTCCCCGTACACTTGACCGGGTGACTTACGTATTACGTAGGCTAACCCACCGCTTCGGCGTCACCACCAGCGTGGCGGCATGGCAGTTGGAGCATGGATTGCGAGGTCAGCATCCCGAGGTCGTCTTTCAGCTCGACCAAATCGCTCCGCAGCGCCGCTCGATCGGATGAAGGGTCTTTGTCCCTGCATTCTCTCGCGCAACCATGAAATGCAGGGTCGGTACACCCCGACAGCAGAGATCCCCCGCACGAATCACGGACCTGCCCCAGCGTGCTCGGCTATTTTCATGCGGAGGCGGTCACGGTCTCGCTGCCGAAGCCGCGCAGATCGGAGACGCCCTTGGCCGAGCGGTACACTCAGGCGCGTTCCAGCCGGTCGAACGGGCGCTCGGCCCAGTCCGACAGGTATTGGTCCGGCAGGTATTGGTACTGCCGCATGTACTCGCCGAGCGTCTCCGCGAAGTAGCGAATATATCCAACGACCGGGTGCTTGCGCAGGAAGGTGCGGCTGGTCTGCCGCCGGTCGTGCACGTACAGCACGACGAGCCCGGCCAGCATCAGCGCGATGATGGGGCTCGCGATCATGGCGTCTTCCTCCGCGCAGCGTGGCTGTTTCGCCTTGGCGAAGATAACGCTGTCCTGCCCCGGATGTCCCCCAAACCCAGGCCGCGCCGCGAGACGGTGTGGCTACAGTTCCAGGCTGCCCCGCAGCACGGGCACGCACGTTCCGGCGACCGTCGCCGACACCGGCCCTTCCGCCGTCTTCCGTGCCGTCGCCACGATCCTGCTTGGCCGTCCCATCTCGATGCCCTGGGCAATGTCATAGGTGAGGTCCACGTTCTCCCCCGGCGCCAGCGACGTCAGCAACGCGGCGAGCGCGGCATTGGCGCTGCCGGTGGCGGGGTCCTCCAGCACACCGGCGAGCGGCGCAAACATGCGGGTTCGCAGCCGGGTGGCGTCGCCGTCGATCCGCACATAGAGGTGCAGCGCGAACCGCGTGCCGATCGTGGTGAACCGCGCGGCGGCGGCGCGGAAAGCGCTCAGATTGGGATTGGCGCGTGACAGTGCGTCGAGGCTCGCCAGCTCGGCGATGACGAACGGCGTGCCGACCGAGGCCAGCACCGGCTTGTGCGCGGTTGTCACCACGTCGGCCTCGTTCACGCCGGCGCAGGCGGCGATGACGTCCGTGGGCAAAGCGATGTCGAGCGACAACGACCGCGGTGCCGAGATCCGCGCCCCGGCGATCTGCTTCGCCGCGTCGCGCTGGATGTGCACGCGCACCAGGCCGGCGATCTCCTCGAACACGAAGTGCGCTGGCGGGTCGGCATCGCGCCGCGCCAGGACGTAGCCTGTCCCAACATTGGGATGGCCGGCGAACGGCAGCTCCGCGCGCGGCGTGAAGATGCGCACGCGGGCATGGTGCTGCGGGTTGTCGGGGGGCAGGACGAACGTCGTTTCCGACAGATTGAACTCGTTGGCGATGGCCTGCATCTGCGCGTCGCTCAGCCCACGTGCGTCGGGGAACACAGCGAGCGGGTTGCCGCCGAAGCGCTCGCCGGTGAAGACGTCGACGGTGACGAACTCATAAGCGGCCATCGGGCTGATCCTTCGCGAGAGCGGCACGGAGGATAGTCCGATGACGGTGCGGGCGCCACGCGCAGGCCCGTTGGTGGCTTCTTCTGCCTTGCGCGTTTAGCTTCGGCATTCCGTGAGCTGATCAGAAAGTGTCGCCATTCCTCGGATCGACGCCAGCCCGGCTCGGACAATGACCGGCAATCAGGCGAAAATCGGCAATATTGCGGCTGGCGATGGTTTCCGAAAAAGCTTTCCGATATCCGACATCTGGCAGGCGGCGACGGCCTGTCACCGGTTTTCCGAGGTCGTGGATGCGGCGGTCGCACAGGAGCCACCCCCCATCCATGCGAAGCGTCAATTCCGCAACGACTGGTTTGCGTTTGGCTTGCCGCGGGTTGCTGTGCCCAAAACGCCCACCGTACGCACATCCCGGCCGCCCGCAGTCCGCGCAACCCCTTGACGCCGCCGGTGGCATACGCCATTTGCCGTCAATCAGGACCAACCTGGTCCACTTAGCGCAATGCCATAGGCTGAAGGGTTTCGAGGAGCCATGCTGAGGCTGTCGAAGCTGACCGACTATGCGGTCGTCGTGCTGGTGCGCCTGGCCGGTGCGCCGGGCGTGCAGACCTCGCCCGGCATCGCGGCGAGCACCGGCATCCCGGAGCCGACCGTCGCCAAGGTGCTGAAAACGCTGACGGCCGGCGGGATGGTCGCGTCGCAGCGGGGTGCCCGTGGCGGCTACCGGCTGCTGCGCCCGCTGGCCGACATTCCGGTCGCCGACGTGATCGCCACGATCGACGGCCCGATTGCGCTGGCCGCCTGCGTGGACGGCTCGGCAACCGAGTGCGAGTCGCAGGGGTTATGTCCGGTGCGCGGCCGGTGGGACCCGGTGAACGATGCGATCCACCAGGCGCTGTCCGCGATCACGCTGGCCGACATGCAGGCCGCCGCGATCCCGCGCGCCTTCCGCGTGCCCGCCGCCGCGCCGGCCGCCGGCGTCGTCAACGTGCTGCCCGCCAACGTGCTGCCCGCTGAATAAGGGACCACTATGCCTGCCGATACCGCAACCCTCGACACTGTCCAGTCCGTCACCCAGTCCGGCTACAAGTGGGGCTGGGAGACCACGATCGAGATGGACCTCGCGCCCAAGGGGCTGAACGAGGACATCATCCGCCTGATCTCCGACCGGAAGGGCGAACCCGACTGGCTGCTGCAGTGGCGCCTGAAGGCGTTTGCCGCCTGGAAGCAGATGGAGGAGCCGCATTGGGCGCGGGTGGACCACGCGCCGATCGACTACCAGGACCTGCACTACTACGCCGCGCCGAAGAAGAAGCCCGGCCCGAAGAGCCTGGAGGAAGTCGATCCCGAGCTGCTGCGCACCTATGAAAAACTGGGTATCCCGCTGAAGGAGCGCGCGATCCTGGCCGGTGTCGATCCCGACACGGTGCAAGCGACGCAGATCGCGGTGGATGCGGTGTTCGATAGCGTTTCCGTGGCGACCACCTTCCGCGAGACACTCAAGAAGGCCGGCGTGATCTTCTGCCCGATCAGCGACGCGGTGCGCGACCATCCCGAGTTGGTGCAAAAATACCTGGGCACCGTCGTGCCGGTTGCCGACAATTTCTTCGCCGCGCTGAATTCGGCGGTGTTCACCGACGGCAGCTTCTGCTTCGTGCCGAAGGGTGTCCGCTGCCCGATGGAGCTGTCCACCTATTTTCGTATCAATGCCCGGAACACCGGCCAGTTCGAGCGCACGCTGATCATCGCCGAGGAACGCGCTCAGGTGTCTTATCTGGAGGGCTGCACCGCCCCGCAGCGTGACGAGAACCAGTTGCATGCCGCGGTGGTGGAGCTGGTGGCGCTGGATGACGCGCAGATCAAGTATTCCACGGTGCAGAACTGGTATCCCGGCGATGCGGAAGGCCGCGGCGGCATCTACAATTTCGTGACAAAGCGCGGCGCCTGCCGCGGGGCGCGTTCGAAGATTTCCTGGACGCAGGTGGAGACCGGTTCCGCTATTACCTGGAAATATCCGTCCTGTGTGCTGCACGGCGAGGACAGCGTCGGCGAGTTCTATTCCGTCGCGGTGACCAACAACCGCCAGCAGGCGGACACCGGCACCAAGATGATCCATATCGGCCGGGGCTCGCGCAGCACCATCGTGTCGAAGGGCATCAGCGCCGGGAAGTCGAACAACACCTATCGCGGGCTGGTGCGCATGCTGCCGTCGGCGGCGGGCGCGCGCAACCATACGCAGTGCGATTCGCTGCTGATCGGCGACGAGTGCGGCGCGCATACCGTGCCGTATATCGAAAGCCGCAACCCGACGGCGAAGGTGGAACATGAGGCGACCACCTCGAAGATCGCCGACGACCAGTTGTTCTACTGCCGCCAGCGCGGGCTGACGGAGGAAGACGCGGTAAACCTGATCGTCAATGGGTTCTGCAAGGAGGTTCTGAAGGAGCTGCCGATGGAGTTCGCCGTCGAGGCACAGAAGCTGCTGGCGGTGAGTTTGGAAGGGTCGGTGGGATGAGTCGCGCCCGTATGGCCCCCCAAGTCATGGCCGGACCTGGCCCTGCCATGACTCGGCGGTAAGGAACTCGGCGGTAAGGATACGACTTATGTTGAACATTCGTGGCCTGGCCACTTCGATCAATGACAAGCCCATTTTGCACGGCATCGACCTGACGGTGCCGCAGGGCGAGGTGCACGCCATCATGGGGCCGAACGGCTCTGGCAAGTCCACGCTCGCCTACGTGCTGTCGGGGCGCGAGGGCTATGAGATCACCGCCGGTTCGGCGACGTTCGGCGGCGCGGACCTGCTGGCGATGGCGCCGGAGGAACGCGCCGCAGCGGGCGTGTTCCTGGCGTTCCAGTATCCCGTCGAATTGCCCGGCGTCGGCAATGCCAATTTTCTGCGAACCGCGCTGAACGCACTGCGCCGCTCGCGCGGCGAGAGCGAGTTGGACGCGGTGCAGTTCCTCAAGCTGGCGCGCGCGGAGACCAAGCGGTTGGCGATGCCCGACGATATGCTGCGGCGGAACGTGAACGTCGGCTTCTCCGGTGGCGAGAAGAAGCGCAACGAAGTGCTGCAGATGGCGATCCTGAAGCCGAGGTTGGCGATTTTGGACGAGACGGACAGCGGCCTCGACATCGACGCCCTGAAGATCGTCGCCGAGGGCGTGAATGCACAGCGCGGTCCGGATTTCTCCGCGCTGGTGATCACGCACTACCAGCGGTTGCTGGACTACATCGTTCCGGACCGCGTGCACGTGCTTGTGGGTGGTCGGATCGTGCGGTCCGGCGGCCCGGAGCTGGCACAGGAACTGGAAGCGCGCGGCTACGCCGAGTTGGTGGGAGAAGCGGCGTGACGGTTATGAAGCGGAGCAGCATCCGACGCATCGTCAGTGGGTGCGCGCAGTCTCCCAAGGATTTCAGCACGGAGTTGGCGCGGAGAACCACGGAGGGCCACGGAGGCTGCGAGGCTCCCGAGCAGTGGGGAAAATATCGGCTTCTGTGGTCCTGCGGGGCCTTCGCCCAGCGGTGGGAAGATCGAGTTCTGGCGTATCGACTTCTGTGGACCTGCTGCATTCGCGAACAGCGGCGGAGGCTTCGATTCCTGTGGGCCACCTTGGCCGTCCGGTTTTCCTCCGTGCTGGAGAATCCGCTGCTGCGTACCCACACCGCGCCGCCCGATGTCGCCCTTTGCGGAGCCTTCCGATGACCGCCGCGGCACCCACCGGCGCGGAGGGGTTCCTCGCGCGCTATGCGGGGTTGCGGGAGCGCCTGCCTGGCGACCGCGCTGTTCGCGATGCCGCCGCCGAGGAATTCCGCCGCTCCGGCCTGCCGGGCCGTCGCGTCGAGGCGTGGAAATACACCGACCTCCGGCCGATCGCATCCGCCGTATTTCACGAGCCGGTCAGCCTGGTTTCCGACTGCGCAGACCTGCTCGCACGTGCGCCGCGGATCGATGCCGCGCGCCTGGTGTTTGTCGATGGCCGTTTCCGCGATGATCTGTCCACGTCGCTTCTCACCGCGCGCTTCACGCGCTTCGCCGATGGCCCAGCATTCGGCCGGCTGCCCCGGCCCGACCGCGAGCCGATGGTGGCACTCAACACCATGCTCGCCGAAGATGGCGCCATCATCGACGTGCCTGAGGACATGGATGCCGGGTTGATCCACCTGATCAGCCTCGCCTCCGACAGCCCGAGCACCGCCGACTTTCATCCGCGCCACAGCATCCGGCTTGCCACAGGTGCGAAGCTGACGCTGCTCGAGACTGCGCTCGGTGACGGCACTTATCTGCACGCGCCGGTGATGGAAGTGCGGATCGCGGACGGTGCCAGCCTGACCCATATCCGTCTGCAAAACGAATTCTCCGCCGCTTACCACCTTTCCACGCTCTACGCGGAGGTTGGCGCCCGCGGCACCTACGACAGCTTCACGCTGAACCTCGGCGCCCGCATGGCGCGGACCGAAGTGCACGCCCGCCTCGCTGCCCCCAACGCGACAACGCACCTGAACGGCGCGCAGCTTCTGGCCGGCACGCAGCATGGCGACATCACCACGGTGGTGCGGCACGACGCGCCGCACGGCACCTCACGCCAGACGGTGAAGAACGTGCTGGATGGCCGATCACGCGGCGTGTTCCAGGGGCGCATCGAAGTCGCCCGCGCGGCACAGAAGACCGACGGCTACCAAATGAGCCAGACGCTGCTGCTGTCGCCCGACGCGGAAGTCGACACCAAGCCCGAGCTTGAAATCTTCGCCGACGACGTGAAGTGCAGCCACGGCGCCACCGTCGGCGAACTCGACGCCGACCAGCTTTTCTACCTCCGCAGCCGTGGCATTCCCGAAGCCGCGGCACGCTCGATACTGGTGCGCGCCTTCCTCGCCGAGGCACTCGAAGCGGTCTCGCATGACGCGGCACGCGCGGCCCTGGAACAAGCGGTCGCCGGCTGGTGGGAGAAGCAAGCCGCATGAACGTTCTCACTCGCCCCGTCGTGCCGGCCGCCGCGTTCGACGTCGATCGCATCCGCGCCGACTTCCCGATCCTGACGCAGAAAATCCGCGGCAAGCCGCTGGTGTTCCTGGACAGCGCCGCCTCCGCCCAGAAGCCGCGCGCCGTCATCGACGCCATGCGCAACGCTATGGAAACGCAATACGCCAACGTGCATCGCGGCCTGCACTGGATGAGCGAGCGCACCACCGACGCCTACGAAGCCGCCCGCGACGCCGTTGCCGAGTTGATGAATGCGCGCGACCGGCACGAGGTGGTGTTTACCCGTAACGTTACCGAATCGCTCAACCTGATGGCGCACAGCTACGGCCGCGGCGTGCTGCGGCCGGGCCAGGCGGTGGTGATCTCGGCGATGGAGCACCACTCCAACATCGTCCCCTGGCAGTTGTTGCGTGATGACCGCGGCATCGAGCTGCGCGTCGCGCCGATCTCCGATTCCGGCGAGCTCGACATGGAGGCGTTCGAGGCACTGCTGGCCGACGGCAAGGTCGGGCTGGTGTCGATGACGCACATGTCGAACGTGCTCGGCACCGTCACGCCGGCGGAGCGCATCGTCAGCATTGCCCATGCGCATGGGGCGAAGGTGTTGTTCGACGGCGCCCAGGCGGTGGTGCACCGGCGCGTGGACGTGCAGGCTCTGGACTGCGATTTCTACGCCTGGACCGGGCACAAGCTGTACGGTCCCACCGGCATCGGCGTGCTGTGGGGCCGGCGCGAGCTGCTGGACCGGATGCCGCCGTTCCTCGGCGGGGGCGAAATGATTTCTTCCGTCAGCTACGAAAAATCAACCTGGGCCGAGGTGCCGCACAAGTTCGAGGCTGGCACGCCGCCGATTCTCGAAGGCATCGGCCTGAAGGCGGCGATCGATTACGTGCAGACCATCGGCTACGACGCCATCGCCGCGCGCGAGCAATCGCTGGTGGATCATGCGCTGGCGCGGCTGGATGCGGCGCCGGGGATCACGATCCTCGGTCGCGCGCAGGACCGCGGCGGGGTGGTCGCCTTCGCGCTCGACAAAGCGCACGCGCATGACGTGGCGACGCTGCTGGACCGGCAAGGCATCGCGGTGCGCGCCGGCCACCACTGCGCCGAGCCGCTGATGCACCGCTTCGGCCTGGAAAGCACCGCCCGCGCCAGCTTCGGCATCTACACCACGCACGAAGAGATCGACGCGTTGGCGGATGCGCTGGTGCGGGTGCGGGAGTTCTTCCAGTGACCAATTCCCCCGTCATGGCCGGGCTCGACCCGGGCATCTACCCCCGGCCGATCGGGCGCCTCATAATGTCCGATGCCGGTCGGTCGTACGCGGATCGCCGGGTCAAGCCCGGCCATGCCGAGGGTAACGGAGCTGCCGATGTCCGCTGACACCTTCGATGAGTTGCGCGATCTCTACCAGGAAGTGATCCTCGATCACGGCCGCCATCCGCGCCACGCGCACCGCCTGGAATCCTTCGATGCCTCCGCCAAGGGTGACAACCCGATGTGCGGCGACCGCATCCAGGTCTGGGTCAAGCTCGCGCCCGACGGCAGCATCGCCGACACCGGTTTCGAGGCGCGCGGCTGCGCGATCAGCGTCGCCTCCGCCGACCTGATGGCGGAAACCGTGAAGGGCCGCAGCCAGGCCGACACCAAGGCCTTGTTCGATGCTTTCCGCGAACTGGCCCGCACCGGCTCCTGCCCGGCTGCAACGGTCCGCTGGAAGAGCCGCTGGAACGCTTGCAGCCGCTGGCGGGCGTGCACGAATATCCTTCGCGCGTGAAGTGCGCCACGCTCGCGTGGCACGCTCTGATCGCGGCCCTGGAAGGGGCCAAGGAGGCGACCAGTGAATGACGTGAGCACCAGCCACAGCGCCTGGACGCCGGACGGCGAAACCCCGCCGCGCCCCACCGAGGACGCGCTGATCGCTGCCATCGGCACCGTCTATGACCCCGAAATCCCGGTCAACATCTACGAACTCGGCCTGATCTACGCGATCGACATCCACGACGACGGCCGCGTGAAGGTGGAGATGACCCTGACCGCCCCCGCCTGCCCCAGCGCCCAGGAACTGCCGATCCAGGTGCGCGACGCGGTGATGGCGGTGGCCGGCGTCGCCGATTGCGAGGTGGAGACCGTCTGGGACCCGCCCTGGGACCCCAGCCGCATGACCGACGAAGCCCGCCTGCAGTTGAACATGTTCTGACCACACATCGACATAGCAAGCACCATGAGCACGACCACCACAGCACCTCGCAAGACCCGCGCCCTGCCGCCGCTGATGACGCTGACCGACGCCGCGGCCGACCGCCTGCGCCGCCTTTATGAGAAGGGCGAGCAAGGCAACCTGCTGCGCATCGGCGTGAAGACCAAGGGGTGCTCCGGCATGTCCTACGACATGAGCTGGACCGACGCCGCCGCGCCGACCGACGAAGTGGTCAAGGACAAGGGCCTGACCGTCCTGGTGGACCGCAAGGCCTCGTTGTTCCTGATCGGCACCGTGATGGATTACGAGACGAAGTCGCTGGTGTCTGGCTTCACCTTCGTCAACCCGAACGAAAAAGGCCGCTGCGGCTGCGGCGAAAGCTTCCACGTTTGAGGCGCTAGCAGTCGGCCACTCATCTGCGGTTCCAACTGCTGCTTCCGCTCGGCACTACACTCGCCGCACCACGTAGCTTTGCTCCAGCGCCTCCATGATCTCCGCTGCGTGGGCGGGATCGCGCGCCTCCACCATAACCTCCAGCTCCGCCGCCTGCACCGACGCGGCGGCGAACAAGCGCTGGTGCGATACCTCGATGATGTTGCCGCCGCTCGTCCCGATCTTGCCGGCGATGTCGGCCAGCACCCCTGGCCGGTCGGGAATCTGCAAATGCAGCCGCAGCAGCCGTCCGTCGCGCAGCAAGTTGCGCAGCAGCACATTGGACAAGATGCGCGCGTCGATATTTCCGCCGGTGATCGCCACCCCCACCCGCTTGCCGCGGAAGCGCGAGGCAAATGTTAGCAGCGCCGCCACGCCCACGGCGCCGGCACCTTCCGCGACGGTCTTGCCGCCCTCGGCGAGCAAACCGATCGCTTCCTCCACCGCGCGTTCCGGCACCACCAGCATGTCGGTCACCCGGCGGCGCACCAGCTCGAACGACAGCTCGCCGATGTCGCGCACGGCGATGCCCTCGGCGATGGTGGGGCCGCCGACCGATACCGTCCGGCCCGCCAGCTTCTGCGCCATGGCGGCGTAGGCTTCGACCTCCACGCCGTACACCGCGATACCCGGCCGCAACGTGGTCGCGGCGACGAGGCACCCCGCGAGCAAGCCGCCGCCGCCCACCGGGATCACCAGCGCATCGAGCTCGGGTGCGTCCTCGAGCAATTCCAGCGCCAGGGTCCCCTGCCCTGCCATCACGGCAAGGTCGTTATAAGGATGCACGAAGACCAGTTGCCGTTCCCTCGCCAAATGCTCGGCATGCGCCGCGGCTTCCGCCAACGTCGCGCCATGCAGCACCACGGTGCACCCCAGGCGGCGGTGCGGGTGATCTTGGTGGAGGGCGTGAAAGTCGGCATGACGATGGTCGCCGCGACGCCGGCAAGCTGTGCATGGCGCGCCACGGCCTGCGCATGGTTGCCCGCGGACATCGCGATGACGCCGCGCGCCTTCTCGTCATCGCTCAGCATCGCCAGGCGGTTGGCCGCGCCGCGTTCCTTGAAGGCGCCGGTGACCTGCAGGTTGTCGAGCTTCAGCGTCACGGCGGCGCCGGTTGCGCGGGAGATGGCATCGGACGGCATCGCCGGCGTGCGCAGCACGCGGCCAAGCGATGCGGCCGGCCGCCGCCTGGACGTCGGCGAGGTCGATCATCGGAGGCGAAGCACACAGGACACCCCCTCCCCTTGAGGGACGGGGCCAGGGGGAGGGGCGCGTGCATCCACTAAATTCGGTTGCGCGCACCCCTCCCCCCGGCCCCCTCCCTCACGGGGAGGGGGTGTCCATTCAACCTCTGGCCTCATGATCGCTGGTCCCGCCGCGATTCGCATGCGGCGACTCAGGCGAACTTGATGTCGAGGATCTCGTACGACCGGTCGCCGCCCGGGGCGGGCACCGACACCGAATCGCCCACCTTCTTGCCGATCAGCGCCTTGGCCAGCGGCGCCGACACCGACAGCCGGCCGGTCTTGATGTCGGCCTCGTGCACGCCGACGATCTGGTAACTGGATTCCTTCTCGGTCTCCTCATCCACCAGCCGCACCTGCGCGCCAAACTTGACGTGCTCGCCCGACAGGGACGCCGGATCGATCACTTCGACGGAAGAGACGATCTCCTCCAGCTCCGCGATGCGGCCTTCGATGAAGGACTGGCGTTCGCGCGCGGCGTGGTATTCGGCATTCTCCGACAGATCGCCGTGCGAACGCGCTTCGGCAATCTGCCGAATGATGGACGGGCGTTCCTCCGACTTCAGCAAGCGAAGCTCGTCTTCCAACCGCCGCAGACCAGGAGCAGTCATCGGGAACTTCTGCACGGCGACATCCTTCGATCAGCAGGCGCAACATGTGCGTGGGTTGACGGCCATACGCCGCCGCCGCGGCCGGGCGGCACCCGGCAACGACAGAGCGGCTAGAACGATCTGCGAAAGTAGGATTGCAGGGGCGCGACTTCAAGCGTCCCCGCCCGCAGGGCAGCGATTGCGTGCACCGCCGCCCGGGCGCCGGCCATTGTGGTGTAGTGCGGCACCCCATGCGTCAGCGCGCCACGGCGGATGGCGAAGCTGTCTGCCACCGATTGGGGCGTGGAGGCGGTGTTGACCACAAGCTGGATTTCGCCGGAACGGATGGCATCGACGCAATGTGGCCGGCCCTCCAGGACCTTGTTGATCACCGTGGCGGGCAACCCGGCCTCGCGGATCCGGGCAGCCGTGCCGCGGGTGGCAAGGATGCGGAAGCCCATATCGACCAGTCGGCGGGCGAGCGCCGGGAGTCCCCTCTTGTCGGCGTCCTTCACCGACAGGAACACCGTGCCGGACATCGGCAGGATAATCCCCGCGCCGAGCTGCGACTTGGCGAAGGCGCGTTCGAAGCTGGCGTCCAGGCCCATCACCTCGCCGGTCGATTTCATTTCCGGACCGAGGATGGTGTCCACGTTGGGGAAGCGGGCAAACGGAAACACCGCTTCCTTGACCGCGACGTGCTGCGCGATTGCCTGGTCGTCCAGATGGAATCCGGCCAGGCTTTCGCCCGCCATCACGCGCGCGCCCACCTTGGCGACGGCCACGCCGGTGGCCTTGGCCACGAACGGGACGGTGCGGCTGGCGCGGGGGTTCACCTCCAGCACGTAGATCTCGTCGTCCTTGATCGCGTACTGCACGTTCATCAATCCGACGACGCCGAGCGCCTTGGCCATCGCCTCGGTTTCCACCTTCAGTTCGGTGATGGTGGCAGGCGACAGCGTGTAGGGCGGCAGGCTGCAGGCGGAATCGCCGGAGTGGATGCCGGCTTCCTCGATATGCTCCATCACCCCGGCGACATACACGGTGTCGCCGTCGGCGATGCAGTCCACGTCGACTTCGATGGCGTCGTTCAGATAGCGATCGATCAGCACCGGGTTGTCGCCGGACACGCGCACCGCCTCCCGCATGTAGCGGTGCAGGCCGGCGCGGTCGAACACGATCTCCATGGCCCGGCCGCCCAATACGTAGCTGGGACGGATCACCACCGGATAGCCGATGCGGTCGGCAATCGCCTCGGCTTCCTCGGCTGAACGGGCGGTACCGTTCTCCGGCTGGCGCAGGCCGAGGCGTTGCAGCAGGTGCTGGAAGCGTTCGCGGTCTTCCGCCACGTCGATCGCGTCGGCGCTGGTACCGAGGATGGGGATTTCCTGCCGCGCCAGGGCCTGCGACAATTTCAGCGGCGTCTGGCCGCCGTACTGGACGATGCAGCCGAGCAGGGTGCCTTTCTCTTGTTCCTTGCGCACCACGGCGATGACGTCTTCCGCGGTGAGCGGTTCGAAATACAGTCGATCCGACGTGTCGTAGTCGGTGCTGACGGTTTCCGGGTTGCAGTTGACCATGATGGTCTCGATGCCGGCATCCTTCAGCGCATAAGCGGCGTGGACGCAGCAATAGTCGAACTCGATACCCTGGCCGATGCGGTTCGGGCCGCCGCCGAGGATGATGACCTTGCGCCGGTCGGTCGGATCGGCCTCGCAATGCGGGACGCCGTAGCCGCCTTCATAAGTGGAATACATATATGGCGTGGCCGAGGCGAACTCGGCGGCGCAGGTGTCGATGCGCTTGTACACGGGGAACACGCCCAGCGTGGCGCGGCGCTGCGCCACCGACTGGACACTGCGGCCGGTCAGTTCGGCGAGGCGATGATCGGAGAAACCCAATGCCTTCAGGCGGCGGAATGCGCCGGCATCCTGTGGCAGACCCGCCGCCGCAACTGCACGTTCCGCATCGACGATGCGGGCGAGTTCGCGCAGGAACCAGGGATCGAATTTGGTCGCGTCGTGGATGTCCTCCACCGTCAGCCCGGCGCGCAGCGCCTGCGCTGCCATCAGCAGCCGGTCGGGACGTGGGGCCGAGAGTGCCGCACGGAACGCGTCGGGACCATCGCCGGGCGGTTCGATTGCATCGAGCCCCGAGAGACCGGTTTCCATGCTGCGCAGGCCCTTCTGCAACGCCTCGGCGAAGCTGCGGCCGATCGCCATGGCCTCGCCGACCGATTTCATCGATGTGGTCAGCAAGGCGGGGGTGCCCGGGAATTTTTCGAAGGTGAAGCGGGGGATCTTCACCACGACGTAGTCGATGGTGGGTTCGAAGCTGGCGGGCGTGACGCGGGTGATGTCGTTGGCCAGCTCGTCAAGCGTGTAGCCGACGGCAAGCTTGGCGGCGACCTTGGCGATGGGGAAACCGGTGGCCTTCGACGCCAGCGCGGAGGAGCGCGACACGCGTGGGTTCATCTCGATGATGACCATGCGGCCGTCGGCGGGGTTCACCGCGAACTGCACGTTCGATCCGCCGGTATCGACGCCGATCGCGCGCAGGCAGGCGATCGAGGCGTCGCGCATCCGCTGATACTCCTTGTCGGTCAGCGTCAGCGCGGGGGCGACGGTGACGCTGTCGCCGGTGTGGATGCCCATCGGATCGACGTTCTCGATGGAGCAAACGATGATGCAGTTGTCCGCGCGGTCGCGGACCACCTCCATTTCGAATTCCTTCCAGCCGAGGACGGATTCTTCGACCAGTACTTCGGTCACCGGCGACGCTTCCAGGCCGCCGCTGACGATTTGTTCGAATTCCTCGCGATTATAGGCGATGCCGCCGCCGGTGCCGCCGAGGGTGAAGCTGGGACGGATGACGGCGGGCAGGCCGGTGATCGCCAGCGCCTCGCGCGCTTCCGCCAGGGAGTGGGCAATGGCGGAGCGGGGGGATTCGATGCCGATCGCCGCCATGGCGTCGCGGAATTTGAGGCGGTCCTCGGCGCGGTCGATCACTTCGGCGCGGGCGCCGATCAGCTCGACGTTGTGGCGTTCCAGCGCGCCGCTGCGGGCGAGCTGCATGGCGATGTTCAGCGCGGTCTGCCCGCCCATGGTGGGGAGCAGGGCGTCGGGCTTCTCGCGGGCGATAATCTTTTCGACGATCTCGGGGGTGATCGGCTCGACATAGGTGGCGTCGGCGAGGCCGGGATCGGTCATGATGGTGGCGGGGTTGGAATTCACCAGGATGACGCGGAAACCCTCGGCCTTCAGGGCCTTGCAGGCCTGGGCGCCGGAGTAGTCGAACTCGCAGGCCTGGCCGATGACGATCGGGCCGGCGCCGATGATGAGGATCGAGGTGAGGTCGGTGCGACGGGGCATGATGTCAGGTTGATCCGGCGACAGTGGGGAGTTGGGCAAGGTATACAAGATCCCTGTATACTTTGTTCATTCTGCTATATTCGGGAGCTATGCTCTTGCTGCGGCGACTCCCGTCGGCGTCAGCTCCAAGTGGCAGTGCATGACAGAGCGTTATCCGGCAGGCGAACCGCCTCACTGATCGATCCGTCACGCAGGCAATCAGCGATTGCGTCGCAGACCGTGTCGAGGTCAAACTCGCCATTCGCTACCACAGGAAAGCCGTTCGTACGCGACCTTGATGTTCGGCCTGTTGACGGCGTGACGGGGCCCCACAGTGGAGCAACACATCTGGCGTGGACAGTCGCGCAGGCCACCAATGCAATGCCGCTCAATACAACAACGGTCCCGAGAGCCGCCAGAAGTACCCGAAGCCAGTCGGTGCTTAATATGGCGCCACCCAGGCAGAGAGCAGCGAATAGAAGCGATACGCTGAAAATATAAGGAATCGGATAGCTGGCATTGGCACTGCGTATTGCTGATGGCAGAAGACGGGCATCCATCACTCCCGCCCCTCGATCATCTGCACGAACCGCCGGAATAAATAATGGCTGTCGGACGGGCCGGGGCTGGCCTCCGGGTGGTACTGCACGGAGAAGGCCGGCCGGTCAGTGCACGCAAGGCCCTCGTTCGAGCCATCGAACAGGGAGACGTGCGTTATCCGGGCGGTGGGCGGCAGAGTCTCGGGGTCAACGGCGAAGCCGTGGTTCTGGCTGGTGATCTCCACCTTGCCGGTGGTCAGGTCCTTCACCGGCTGGTTGGCGCCGCGATGGCCGCGGGCCATCTTGAATGTCTTCGCTCCCAGCGCCAGCCCCAGCAACTGGTGGCCCAGGCAGATGCCGAACAACGGCACGCGGGCGTCCAGCACGCCGCGGATCGCCGGCACCGCGTATTCGCCCGTGGCCGCCGGATCACCCGGGCCGTTCGACAGGAACACCCCGTCCGGGGCATGGCGCAGGATATCCTCGGCGGTCGCGGTGGCGGGCACCACCGTCACGCGACACCCGGCGGAGGCAAGGCAGCGCAGGATGTTGCGCTTCGCCCCGTAATCCACCGCCACCACGTGGTGTTTCGGCTCGGTCTGCCGGCCGGTGCCGTCGGGCCAAGCCCAGCGCGTCTCGTCCCATTCGTAGGTCTGACGGCAGGAGACCTCCTTGGCGAGGTCCATACCCTCCAACCCCGGCCATGCCGCCGCCTGGGCGCGTAGCGCCGTCAGGTCGAAGCGGCCATCCGGCGGATAAGCGAGCACCCCGTTCGGGGCGCCTCCGTCGCGGATGCGCACCGTCAGAGTGCGCGTGTCCACGCCGGCGATCCCGGCGATGCCACGGGCCCGCAACCACACATCCAGGTGCTGGGCGGCGCGCCAGTTGGACGGCTCGGTGACGTCCTGCTTCACCACCAGGCCGCGGGCGGCGATGGTTGCAGCCTCGATGTCCTCGCCGTTGGTCCCGACGTTGCCGATATGGGGAAAGGTGAAGGTGATGATCTGGCCGGCATAGGACGGGTCGGTCAGCGTCTCCTGGTAGCCGATCATGCCGGTGTTGAAGCAGATTTCGCCCGACCGGTGCGGTTGGCCCGGTATGGGCGCCAAAGCCGCGGCCCCAGAACGCACTGCCGTCGCCCAGCACCAGGGCGGCGGTGGCGCCTTGAGGGACTTCCCGGGTATCCGGCACGGCATCGGACGGTGTCTCGGCGCGCGGGTCGGCAGTCAGGTCGGCCAGCGTCAGGCCGGTGGCTGCGATCACCGCGGTCCAGTGCTTCGAGGGAATGGCGCCGGCCTGGCGCCACTTGCGCACCGCCTCGGTGGTGACGCCGGTCAGGCGGGCAGCGGCATCCGCACCGCCCACGCGATCAATGATGTCGTCCACATTGGTCATGCTATCGTATTTATGGGAAAAAACTTCCCGCCGCAATCCCGCCCAGCGGGGGTCGGGAAGTATTTTCCGGCACGCAAAAGGTTCGGCCCGACGCCGATCGGCGAAAACGCCTCGGGAGGTCGCTTGGGCCGGACTTCACGCCGCTCGCCTTCTCGCGGATCTGACGGGGTCGATCGAGAGCTGGGCGGCAAAGCCGAACCCGTCCAGCTCGCGCGGCGTGGGGCGAGCGGCAATCCTCGTCAGTGCCCCAATCCCGGGTCCGCGTGCCGCGGGCCGAAGAAAGGGGAGCGCCACGGTCTGGCATTCATAACAATTCACAAAATATCCGTCTCCCGGTGGTCACCCTGTTCGTTTCGTTGCCGTAGACAATCAGGGCCGGCGGCGGGTTGGCGACCGATCTGCTGAATGCGCTCCAGCGCCTACGAGAGGATGCAGGTTTTTTGTCGCTTTGACGGTGGAATGCACCTCGCGCTCGGGTGCGATTGCCGGCGCGTCGCGCGCGGCCACATGTGGAACTTTAGTCTCGCCACATGCGGAGTTTTAGTTTTCCTGGCTGAGCTCGGTCAGCAATTCCATCAGATCAGCACGACGGAATGGCTTCTTTAGTACCGACACCTGACCGCTCTCGTGGAACTTTGCCACACCCTCCCCGAGCCGCAGATAAGCGTCGCTATAGCCCGAGGTGAGCACGATGCGCGCGGGAATCCCGGTCAGCAGGATTTCGTTGAGCACATCGATGCCGTCCTTTTCCGGCATGATCATGTCGAGCATCAAGATGTCGGGACGATACTCGATGAACTCCTCCGTTGCTGTCGCGGAGCTGTTCAGTGCCTTGAAATCCAACCCAAGCTGTCTGGCGATCAGCCCGACGACTTTGGTGATGCCAGCCTGATCGTCGATGATGAGCAGCTTCTTCGGCATTGTCGTGTAGTCCTTCGCAAGTTTCGGCCAGCCCTTCGTTTCGCCGCTCGGTTTCACTTCTTGTCTCACGATCACTTTACCGAATCTCTGAAATTAAGCAAGCCGGCAACGCATGATTTAACCACAACTTTGTGGAGACCTTCACTTATTCGGTCCACAAATGATTTCTCTTTATTTTGAGACACCGCGGCACGGAGTGGCTTCATTCGCAATGGAGGAATGGTCCTCCGGGGATACTGCGCGCATCACCGCATGCCGCCGAAACGGCTCCCACGAATTGTCTGATGGGTTATTTGTCGAACCCGACCTAGAATGAAACATCGTCCCGCGCTCCATTCAAGTGTCATGACAAATCCATTAAATTAGCGTTAATTATAAAATGTTCCGGTGCCGTTGCGAAAACCGCCTGCCGGCGCGCAGGCGCTCTGCTCCGTCAGGACCGCGATCCCCGCCGCCCATAGGATTGCGGCCCTGCCGGTTGTGCCGAGGCGCGGCAAGCAGGATGATCGCGCTGGTGCAACCAGGAGGTTCCCGCCATGAGTGGAAGCGGCTGGGCATCGCGCCCGCCGGAGCAACCGTTCGACGGCAAACCGATCGGCCTGATGGGCGCGGCGGCGGGGGTCATGGGTCACGGCCATGCGCAATACCATTGGCCCCAATGCTTCACCATTTGCGCCGATGCTTCGTATTCCTGAACATCCTGTTAATAAACCGGCCGGAGGTGATGATCGCGGCCGCACAGAACAAGTTTCGACGGGTCGGGCAATCTCACCGACCAGGCGACGCGCGACTTCATGGTCGCACGCCTGACGGGGCCTTCAAAACGTGGGTGCCGCGCCTGCGCTGACGCGGCGCTTGCGCCGGATGATCCATATCAAGGCGCGGTCCGCCGCGCCGGGTGCAGAGTGTCGGTAACCTTATTGGCAGGAGACGGGACCCATGGCTTTCGCTGGGGCTTTCAAGGACATCCTGGTTCACCTCGACGGCGGTCCGCGCTCCGCGCCGCGATTGCAGGTGGCCGCCACTCTGGCGCGCCGCGCCGGCGCACAGCTTACCGGGGTGTATGTCGTCGACATCCCGTCGGCCGAGTTCTTCTACGGCGCGGCCATGCCGCTGGCGGCCGGCGGGGTCGAGCGCGTGGTTGATCAGATCCGCGCCGAGGCCCTCGCCGCTGCCGCGCCGGTGGAGGCCGCGTTCAATGACCTGCTGCGGCGGGAGGGGCTGGAAGGCGCCTGGCGGCTGGTGGAGGGCAATATGCCCGCCACCGTGGCGCTGCACGCGCGCTACGCCGACCTGGCGGTGCTGGGCCAGGCCAATCCGTATGAGCACCGCGATGGCCTGGGCACAGATGCCGTGGTGGTCTCCGCTGTCATGACCTCCGGCCGGCCGGTACTGGCCGTGCCATTCGCCGGCGAGTTCCCCACGGTGGGCGACCGCGTTCTGGTGGCCTGGAACGCCAGCCGCGAAGCTGCCCGCGCGGTCAACGATGCGATGCCGCTGCTACGCGAGGCCTCGGTCGTGACCGTGCTGGCGGTGAACCCGCGCCGCGGCATCCACGGCCATGGCGACGTGCCGGCGGCCGATATCTCGCTGCACCTGGCGCGGCACGGCGTGAAGGCGGAAGCGGCCCACACCGTCGCCAACGACATTCCTGACGGCGAGGCCCTGCTGTTGTACGCCGCCGATATCGGCGCCGACCTGATCGTCGCCGGTGCCTATGGCCATTCGCGAGCCCGGGAGCTGGTGTTTGGTGGCGTCACCCGCACGCTGTTGGCGGAGATGACGGCGCCGGTGTTGCTATCTCACTGAGCGCGGCCTCACTGAGCGCGGCCTCACTGAGCGCGGCCGCCGTCGGCAGGGACGCAATAGGGCGGACGCAGTAGGGCGGACGCAGTCCGCGATGCACGCAGTAGGGCGGACGCAGTCCGCCATGGGGACGCTGGCGGACTGCATCCGCCCTACGGGCCGCTGCGGACCAGGTCCGCCATCGGTGGCGGACCACGTTCGCCCCACACCGTCGCTCCGACGCGAATTCGCGAGCGGGGTCGCTTCATAGCCGCTCGCTGGCGGCGATCGCGATGCGGCAGCCGGCCTTGATCGCCGTGTATAGCAACCGGTAGCCGGGCGCTTGGCGGGCGCCATGCTCTACCGCCAGATCGCGGTGGTGCAGTTCCTCGTCGCGGAACCGGGCGATCTTTCCGCACAGCTCCGCCTCGCGGTCGCCCAGGGCTTCGATCTGACCGGCATAGTGGGCGTCGATCGCCTCCTCGATGGCGACGGTGCAGGCCATGGCGGCGCGCTCGCCCAGGGCCGCGGTCGCCGCACCCAAAGCGAAGCCCACCACGTGCCACAGCGGCAGCAGCGCCGTCGGCCGCACTTGCCGCTGCACCACCAGCTCCGTGAATGCATCCAGGTGCACTTGCTCCTGCGCTGCCATCTCTTGCAGCACCGGCGCACTGGGGGAGCGACGCAGCACTGCGAGTTGGCCCGCGTAGATGCGCGCCGCGCCATATTCGCCGGCGTGGTCCACGCGGATCATACGCTCGACCGTGGCCGCCGGATTCGGGTCGCCTGGCAGCCCGGGGCGACGCTGGCTCATACCGGCCTCCTGTTGCTGCGCCAGATGAAGACCGAAAGGAAGATTGCGAACGCCGCGGCGAAGATCAGGTTCATCGCCGCCATCGACAGCGGCAGTCCGGGAATCAGGTAGGATGGGGAGTCGCACGGCTTGGACGGGCGCAGCGGCATGCTGGCCAGCCGCTGCGCGATCGTGCCGGCAACGAAATGTGGCGCGGCGCATTCGGGGAGAGGGCTCGGCCACCAGTGCGCCTCGACTCCGACATGGACGAAGGCCAGCCCGACATCCGCCAGCAGCACCGGCACGACCAACACCAGCAGTGCGCGCGCCAGGCGGGGCGGCACGACCACCGCGAGCAGGGACAGGACGATCGCCACGCGGTACGGCCAGCGTTCAAGCAGGCAGAGCGCGCAAGGCGCCAGGCCGTCCCAATGCTCGCTGGCCAGCGCGCCACCCAGCGCCGCACCGGCGGCCAGGGCCGAGAGCAGGGCGAGCGTGCGCGTCGGTACGGTCGGCATGCGGCGCATGTGCGCCGGGATGTCGGCGCACGCAAGGTGGCGGGGGCGCTCCCGGCAGGTCAGTCAAAATGAGAATTTCTGAAGACGCCCAGCGCAATCGGGCGAACCACGGGCCGGAGGAAACCGCGCCCTTCAACCAACCGACCCGATTCACCGCATTCTCGCACGGAGACAAACGGAGCGCCACGGCTGTCGGGACGCCTCCGACTCCCGTGTCCTCCGTGATCCTCCGTTTTGCCTCCGTGCGAAAAAAGCGCTGCTGCCAACAACGATGTTCGTCGGGGGAGCCTCTGAATCCGGGCAAAATGCGGCACGCGCGGCAGGGTCCGGGGATCCTCCTGTTCGCCCGATTACCCTGTCACTTCACCGCGCCCACCGTAAGTCCCTTTACCAGCAGCCGCTGCAACGCGGCGAACACCACGGCCACCGGCAAGGTTGCCACCAACGTGGCCGCCATCACCTGGTTCCACGCGACCGAGTAGCGGCCGGCGACCAGGTTCACGACCTGCAACGTGACCGTCTGTTTGTCGGGGTCGCGCAGCATGGTCAGCGCGACGACATATTCGTTCCATCCCGCAACGAACGCAACCAGCGCACAGACGGCAATGGCGGGGACCGCAAGCGGCAGGAACATGTGCCAGATGGACCGGATGCGTCCGCAGCCATCGATCCAGGCGGCTTCCTCGATATCGCGCGGGATCGCGGCGAAGTAGGCCGACAGCATGCAGACGGAAAACGCGATCTGGAAAGCGCCGTAGATCAAGATCACCCCAAGCCGCGTATCAACCAGCGACCCGTCGCCGAACGGAATGGCCGCGGCCATGCGGAACAGGCCGAGGATCAGCAGCACCGGTGCCAGCATCTGGGTCGCCAGCAAGAACAGTCGGTAATGTGGTTTCAGGCGGAACTCCAACCGCGCGACGGCGTAGGCCGCGGGGACGGCGATGCACAGCGTGAGACATACCGAACCGCAGGCGATCGCCACACTGTTCACGATCGCCGTGCCAAAATGCGCCTGCACCCACATGGCGGGAAAGCTCGCAAAGCTCCAGTGGCGCGGCATCCAGCGTGGCGGGTACGACATCACCTCCGATGTGGGCTTCAGCGCGGTGGACACCATGACCGCATAGGGAAACAGCACGAGCACGATCAGCGGTAACAGAACCAGCCAACAGACGACCGATCGGCGCAGCTTGCGTTTCATGCCGGTTCACGCTGCAGGCGGAGATAGAGCATCGTGAACGCCAGCACTATGGCCAGCATCAGCACGGAAATCGCCGCCGCGAGTCCCGGTCTGCCAAGAGTGAACGCGAGCTGATACGCATAGGTCACCAGAATATGGGTAGCGTTGTCCGGTCCACCCTGAGTCATCACCCAGATGATCGGAAACGAGTTGAACACGTAGATCACGTTCAGCACGATGGCGATCTGGATGAACGGCTTGAGCAGCGGGAGCGTGAGGTAGCGAAACTGCTGGATGCCAGAGGCGCCGTCGATCCGCGCGGCCTCGTAGATTTCGGTTGGCACCGATGACAATCCGCCCTGGAAGATCGTCGTGGTGAAGGGGATCGAAACCAGGATCCCGATGCCGATCTCGACCGGAAAGGCCGTGTCGCCGCGGGCCATCCAGTGTATCGGGTCGGAGATCAGGCCCAGGTTTTGCAGGATGCCATTGATCATTCCGTAATCGGCATTGAATGACCATTCCCAAAGGATCGCTGCCATTGCCAGCGATAATGCCCAGGGCAGCATGATGATGGTGCGGGCGATCGCGCGGCCGTAAAACTCCAGCTGCAGCACCAGTGCGACGGGCATCGAGATCAGGGCGGTGCCCCCAACCACCGTGGCGGTCCAGATCAAGGTCCGCCACAGCGCACCGTAGAATATCGGATCGGCCAGGACCCTCGAATAATTGGCCCAGCCGACGAAGCCGCGGAGCTGGCCAAACGGCGAAACGTTCGACAGCGACAGCCGCACGATGACGAAGAACGGATACACGATGATCGCGATCGCCAGGAGCAGGCTGGGGAGAATCAGCAGCAGCGGCAGATTATGCCGCGCCAGGCGCCGCAGTGGCGGCCAGATCGGGGACAGCACGGCAGAGTGCCCTGGTTCGTTCGCCTGTCGCGCGCCCGCCATTCCCCCCGCTTCCTGCCATTCCCCCCTTTTACAGAACCTGATTGGCCTGCGCTGCCGCGCTTTTCAACGCGGCCTCCGGCTGCGCATTGCCGAGATAAACCGACTGCAGCGCATTGATCACGTCGTGCGCCACATCCTCCCAGCCGCTTATCACGGGCGCGAAATGCGCGTGCGGCATCAGATCGACGAACACCTTCAGTCGCGGATCGTCGGCGAAAGATGGGTCCACCGCAACCTCCTTGGTGGTCGGCAGGAACCCTTCATTCTTGTTGAACTGTACCCGAGGCTGCTTGCTGAAAATGAATTCCAGGAACTTGGACGCAGATTGCTTCACCCTGGAATTCTTGAACATCACGATGGAATTGGTCACGGCATACGTCGATTGCGTGGTTCCTTTGGGCACAGGCACGATGCCGTATTGCAGGTTCGGGAACTCCTTGGCGATCTGACCAATCAGGAACGGCGCGGTGATCATCATGCCGAGGCGACCTTGCTTGAACAGGTTCTGCAGGTCTTCACGATTGTCGCCGGTGGCACCTGGTTCGGTCAGACCCTGGTCGATCAACATCTTATACAGCGTCAGCGTCTTCACCCCTGCCGGACTGTCGAACGCAGCCTTGCCCTGGCTGTCGATCAGCTCTCCGCCATAGCTCCAGAGCGCGTAATACCAATACACATCGGTTTCGAGCTCCTTGCCCTGCAGGCCGAAGCCATAGGCGCCGGATCCCTTGATCTTGCGCGCGGCGGCGGCGACATCGTCCCAGGTTGCGGGGCCGTCAGGGAACCCGGCCTTCGTCATGATGGCCTTGTTGTAGAACATGGCGCGGGCCGATGCGGCGATTGGCAGGCCGTAGATCTTACCCCCAATCGATCCGGGTTGCAGGAAGACCGGCAAGAACCGCTGCTTGAATTCCGGCGTCATGTAGCTGTCCATCGGCTCGGCCACGCCGTCCTTCACAAAGTCCAGCAGCCAACGTGTTCCGATGATGGAAAGATCCGGAGGGGTCCCGCCGGAGATATCGGTTTGCAGGGTCTGCAGCAGCGAGTTCCAATTCACCACGTCGATCTTCACGTCGATGCCGGGATTTGCCTGGTGGAACTCCTGCGCCAACTGCGTGAAGTACGGTCCGGTGGCGTTGCTGTACTCGGCCACGACGAAGTGCACCGTTTGCGCGGCGCTGGCCAACGTCGGGCGCAGCAAGGGCAGAGCGGCCGCCCCGCCCAGAACAACCCGCCGCCCAACTCCGGTCGTTTGTTGCGGCATCGCGGAATTCCTCCCTGTGCATTATCGCGCGCATTATCGCACTCACAGCAAAGAACGCACCGCCCGCATTGGCAAGGTGGAGACCGACAGGTGGAGACCGGCAGGTGGAGACCGGCAGGTGGAGACCGGGAATGCGGCCAATCATGCCGAAGCCGAGCGAGACGGCGCCATGCTCGACGGTATCGGACAGCGGGCGGCCATAGTCGGTGAGGACGCGGACGCCTCCGTGTGAACATGCGGTGAGGCACGTGGCAGGGCAGTGGGTTAGTCAGAGCGCGTTGTTCTCTCCAGCACGTGGCTCACCCGGTTGTCCTGTCACGCCGTTGGTTGGCAGCCGGCCGGTGATGGGGCATACCGGCAAGGGCTACGAGTGCGTCGGTTACTACGGAAGCACGGGATCTCAACGGTGCCCAATATTCTGCGTGCCCCGGGCGGCGTGCCGCCACTGGAATTCGGCAACCGCGCGTTCCATGGCATCGCCACGAGCGCTGGCAACGTCGTGGTCATCGATTCGCCTTCGCTGGTGGCGCAGTCGGCGGTGCCAATCGACGCGACGCGCGACGTGCTGGTGCACGCCGCCTACCTCGCCGCGCCGCCGACGGTGGGATTGCTGAACCGCGGGCTGCGCGGCGTGATCGCGGTGGACGCCGGCATCGGCCGCAACGATGCCGGCGTGGGCGGGCTGACGTTGGCGGACAGCGTGCACGTGCCGGCCGCCGCGGTCAGCGTGTTCAGCGCCGAGATGTGCGTCGGGCGCTCGGTGTGGCACGATGGCGTGATCAGCCGGGTCAACGCCACCGCGGCGGCGCTGGGTGTGCAGCCGGGGCTTGCCACGCCGGAGGCCGCGGCGCTGATGCTGCAAGCGCCACCCGGCATGCCGCGTCATCTGCCTAACGCGCAAGGCGACAGCGACTTCCTGCTGCTGGCCGGCGAGGACGGCGGCATCTATGGCTGCTGGAGCATGGGCCTGCCGCGCGGCGACCGCGCGCGCGACGTGTTCTGCGTCGGCACGCCGGTGGACACCACGATGACGGTGCACATGTACAACCACCGCATCCTGCCGCGCGGCGTGATCGGCAGCGACGGAGGGTTCGGCCGCGCGCAAATGGCGATCGCGGGGCTGCACATCCTGCAGGACATGGGCATCGCCTGCGCGGCGGTTTCCCATCTCAGTGCCGAGCTCGGCGACGCGCGCAGCATCTATGGCGAGGGGGTGGTCACCGTTGCCAACGGGCTGGCGGAGGCGCTTGGAGTGCGTGGCGGCATGGCGGCGCGCGAGGCGGCGAGACTGATGCTGATGGGCGGTCGGGACGCGGGGGCGAACGCGTAACTCGCACGGCGAGTTCGCGCCCGCGTCAAATATAATTTGAAACCCATCGCAAATATCAGAGACTCCCGCACCAGAGTGCCGGATCAACATGCGCGGGAGGATCGTCGCCTGGACGTGCACCGTCCGGCTCGTTAGCCTGGACCAAAGTGCAAGCGGCGTGCGCAGGTTAATGATGCGCCAAAAAGCCGCTTTCGAGGGGGGGAAGATGAAACAACTTAGCATGTTGGTTGTCGTGGTCGGCGCGCTGATTGGTTCGACTGCATGGGGACAGCAACCGTTGAAGGCAGCGGGGCAAGACGCGAAGCCGTGGGTTCTCCACGCCCAGAACGAATTGTCCGGCTTGGCTGTCGATCTGACACGCGCAATAAGCAAGCAAATCGGTGTTCCCATCGAATACCAAGCGATGGTCTTCGCAGACCTCATCCCGGCGGTCGACAGTGGCAAGATTGACGTAATCGCCACGAATATGGCGATCACTCCGGCACGGGAACAAAAAGTCGACTTTAGCAGGCCCTACTACAATGCACTGCCTGAAGCCCTGGTCGCACAATCGAGTGACGCAACACCTTACCGCACGCTTGCAGACCTGAAGGGCCTGCCCGTGGGCGCGCAGAAAGGAAGCATCCAACTAGCCTTGCTCCAAAGAATTGGGGGTTTCTCCGAGGTCAGAATCTACGACACCCAGAGGGACGCGTGGGAGGCCGTAGCATCGGGTCAGATAAGGGGGACCATCACACCGGGGGTCGAGACGCGGTACGCGGCCAAAACAGGTGACCTGCCTCATGGTGCACGGGTAGTCGACACGTACCAGTCTGCGTCACCAAAGCCCAGGGCTGCATTCGCGGTCCGGAAGGGAAACCGTGAACTGCTCGAAAAGATAAACGCCGCGTTCGCTGCGCTGGAAGCTGATGGGACGTTGAAGTCGATCTTCAACAAGTATGGCTTGGACGATTGGGCACCGCCGAAATGAAAGCGGAGCACGTCATTCGCCATGTCCGCCAGCACCGTCGCACACCGACGTGGTGCTTCTCGCGGTAACTCCACGAGCGGTCAGCCAGCTGTGGTCCCAGCCTGCGCACTCGTGCGGACATAGCTTCGTGACGCGGCGGGATGGTGAATTCAACCGGGAGGTAATCCGTTAGCGGAAAGGCCAAGCCGCGCCGGTTGGTCCCTCACCGCCGCGAGCCTCGGCGTGCTGCAATCCCTGTCGGGACGCAACCTTTTCTGCCGCCATGGTCCGACTGCCCCATGCTGGCCGCCGCTCTGCCGCAGAATGTCCCAAATGTGCTGGCTGATGCGCCACGCCGCAGCATATAGGATGCCGGTGCACGTCCGAATCGGTCGGATACCGGACCGGGGCGGTTGCCGCACCCAGCCCGGCCGCCCCGAGGAACCGCCAGGAGACAGCCTATGACCATCTATACCGGGCCGGTATTCGACATGGCCCGCCAGCAGTTCCAGGTGATCGCCGACTACCTGGAAATCCCGTTCGACGAGCGGGACCGCTTGCTGTTTCCCAAGCGTGCCATCACCGTCGCCTGCCCGATCCACATGGAGGACGGCCGCACCCGGGTCTTCCACGGCTACCGCGTGCAGCACCACCTGACACTCGGCCCCACCAAGGGCGGCACGCGCTATTCTCCCAATCTCGACATCGGCGAGGTCGCCGCGCTGGCGATCTGGATGAGCTGGAAATGCGCGCTGACCAACCTGCCCTATGGCGGTGCGAAGGGCGGCATCACCGTCGATCCCCACGCGCTGACGCGCCATGAACTGGAGAACCTGTCGCGCCGCTACATGCAGGAGATGATCCCCTTCGTTGGCCCCCACACCGACGTGATGGCGCCCGACATGGGCACCAACGAGCAGATCATGGCCTGGTTCATGGACACGTATTCGATGTACCAGGGGCGCACGGTGACCGAGATCGTCACCGGCAAGCCTGTCGCCTCCGGCGGCACCCTGGGCCGGCGCGAGGCGACCGGGCGCGGCGTGGCCTATCTGGCGAACCGCGCGCTGGAGCGGCTGGGAATCGAGCCCGGCGGCGCCACCGCCATCGTGCAGGGCTTCGGCAATGTCGGCAGCTACGCTGCGCAGACCCTGGCCGAGCGCGGCCTGAAATTGCTCGGCGTGTCCGACCACACCGCGTGCTATTACGATCCGCGCGGCCTCGACGTGCCGGCGCTGCTGCGCCACGCCGCGGAGAAAGGCGTGCTGGCCGGGTTCTCCAACCAGCTCTCGTTCGATCCGCGCGCGCTGCTGGCGCAGAAATGCGACGTGCTTGTGCCGGCGGCGCTGGAACGGGTAATCGACGCCGATCTCGCCGCGAAGCTGCAATGCCGCGTGCTGGCCGAGGGCGCGAACGGTCCCACCACGCCGGAAGCCGATGAGGTCCTGGAGCATCGCCGCGAGGAGGTGTTCGTGATCCCCGACATCCTGTGTAATGCCGGCGGTGTGGTGGTGAGTTATTTCGAATGGGTGCAGGACCTGCAGCAGTTCTTCTGGGACGAGACGGAGGTGATGAGCAAGCTCTACCACGTGCTGGACAAGGCGTTCGCGCAGGTGATGGCTCGGGCGGAGCAGGACAAGGTGGCACACCGGACGGCGGCGATGGCCCTCGGCGTCGCCAAAGTCCGCGGCGCCAAAAACACCCGTGGACTGTTCCCCTGAAAAAATATTTGCCTGCCTGTGACCTGCTTCACAGGCTCGGCGGCGATGCGGTGCAACAAAGGCATCCGTCGGACGGCGCTGCCCCAACACCCGCGCCGGCCCGGCTGGGTCTCCATGGCCCAGGTCAACCCGGACCTTCCTTTGCGGCCCGACCCACTGGTCGGGCCGTTTTTTTTGTGCCGATGGCATGCCCATGACGGATGGAGCGGTAGCTTGGACAGAATGAGAATTACCGGCGACTCGCCAACTCGCTTGCGTTGGGGGTGAATTCCAGCCACACTGCCAGTCAGTGGCAACAACATGAAAGGAGGTGATCCAGTGTCTCATTGCTCCGTGAGGTCCTTCGGCCAGACCTGGATCGCCGGCGCGAGCGCGACGGCGTAGCGTTATCCGGTCCGGTGACGGATCGTCACAGCAATGCGAGGGCTCCGGTGGCAACACCGGGGCCCTCGGCATTTCCGGCGCTTTCCTCTGTGGACTTTACCGTGCGGTTCCACGCGGCGCCCGTCCCGCGAGGTCCGAGATGATGCGACAACTCGGTGCCCCGGCGATGCTTGGGATGTGCCTGACCGCGGTGGCCCTCACGAAGATTGCAGCGCTGCCCTAACAACGACAGAGCCGGTCGATGCGACTTAGATCGCCGGCATTATAAGCAAACGTCAAAAATGTGCCGCCCGGCGCCGATGGTTTGGCGTCCGGGTAACGCGCCGCTATAACGGCGAGAGCACCTGACGGACGGCATCCTTCGCTATGCGGCATAATCTCCAGTTTGCCGTCGCGGCCCTGGCCCCGGCGGCGGCGACCGTCACCCCCTACGCGGCATGATCCAAGCCCGCTGCGCCTGGGCGGAAGGCAGCGACGCCGCTATGCAGCACTACCACGACACCGAGTGGGGTGTGCCGCAGCACGACGACACGGCGTTGTTCGAGTTCCTGACGCTCGAGGGGGCCCAGGCCGGCCTGTCCTGGCGCACCATCCTGGCCCGTCGCGACGCTTACCGCGAAGCCTTTCACGGCTTCGACGTCGACCGGGTGGCGCGCATGCGCGATGCCGCGCTGGAAAAACTGCTGACGGCATCCCGCATTATCCGTAACCGGCAGAAGGTCTGGTCGGTGCGTTCCAACGCGCAGGCGACACTGCGCATGGCCGAGGCGCATGGCAGCCTGAATGCCTACCTGTGGTCGTTCGTAGACGGCGCGCCGATCGTCAACCGTTGGACGGAGCCAGGGCAGGTCCCCGCCACCACGCCCGTCTCCGACCGGATGACCAAGCAGCTCCGCAAGGACGGGTTCGGCTTCGTCGGCTCGACCATCTGCTATGCCTTCATGCAGGCGACGGGTATGGTGAACGATCACCTGGTCGGCTGCTTCCGCCACCAGGCGCAATAAACACAGGAGTCCGGGACTTATGCAGAACACCGAAGAGATCTGGTCGCTGGTCGACGCGAAGCAGGAGCCGTTCACCCAGCTTTCCGACCGCGTCTGGGGCACGCCCGAGTTGTGCTACGGCGAATTCCAGTCCTGCACGGCCCATACCGAGATGCTTGAGCAGCAGGGGTTTCGGGTAACGAAGGATGTCGCGGGGATTCCGACGGCGGTCATGGGTGAGGCCGGCGAAGATGGCCCAGTGATTGCCATCCTCGGCGAGTACGACGCGCTTCCCGGCCTGTCGCAGGAAGCCGGTGTCGCGGAGCAACGCCCCATCCCCGGCAATGGCTACGGCCATGGCTGCGGTCACAACCTGCTCGGGTCGGCGTCGCTGTTGGCGGCGACGGCGGTGAAGGACTACCTGGCGGCGCGCGGCATCAAGGGGCGCGTGCGGTACTATGGCTGCCCCGCGGAAGAAGGCGGCGCGGCGAAGGGATTCATGGCGCGGGCCGGCGCGTTCTCCGACGTGGACATCGCGATCACCTGGCACCCGTCGGCGTTCGCCGGCGTGTATGAACCGGTGTCGCTCGCGAACACGCGCATCGACTTTGCGTTCACCGGCCGCGCGTCGCACGCCGCCGCGGCGCCGCATCTGGGGCGCAGCGCGCTCGACGCGATGGAGCTTATGAATGTCGGCGTGAACTACATGCGCGAGCACATGCCGTCCGATGCGCGCGTGCACTACGCAGTGCTCGACGCTGGTGGGATTGCGCCGAACGTGGTGCAGGCGCACGCCAAGGTGCGCTACCTGATCCGCGCCCGCAACCTTCCCGAACTGACCCGGCTGATCGAGCGCGTGCGCAAGATCGCCGATGGTGCCGCACTGATGACCGAGACGTCGGTGAAGGCGCAGGTGGTCAGCGCGGTTTCGAATCTGATGGGCAACACCGCGCTGGAAAAAGCGATGCACGACAACCTGCAGCGCCTCGGCCCGCCGCCGTTCGACGAGGCGGATCGTGCATTCGCCCGCAAGATCCAGGCGACACTGAGCGAGGAGGATATCGAATCCTCGTTCCGCCGCGCCGGCATGCCGGTGCGCGACGTGGCGCTGTGCGACGAGGTCATCCCGACGGATGCGAAGAGCGCACCGATGATGGGTTCGACGGACGTGGGCGACGTGAGCTGGGTGGTGCCGACGGTGCAGGCGCGTGGTGCCACCTATGCGATCGGTACGCCGGGTCATTCCTGGCAGTTGACCGCGCAGGGCAAGATGCCGGCCGCGCACAAGGGAATGGTGCACGTGGCGAAGGTGATGGCCGGCACCGCGGTGGACGTACTGCACGACGAGGTGCTGCTGGCGCGCGCCAAGGCCGATCACCAGGCGAAGGTGTCGCGCACGCCCTACGTGTGTCCGCTGCCCGACGACATCGAACCGCCGATCCAAATGTCCGCCTGAGGGAGAAGGAGAAAACAAGAAGAGGGACTCCCCTCCCCTTGCGGGAGGGGAGTTCTTTGTTCTTTGTCCCTGTCCCACGGCCATATCCCGACGCCTATGGGCCTTGACCCGGTCATCCACGCACGCAGGATTGTGCGTGGATGGCCGTGCGCGAATGCGGCCATCACCCGGGGGACCCGACCATGGCGGCAACTACAAATCGCGTAAAGGCAACGATCGTCGGCAGTCTGCCCAAGCCTCGCTGGCTGGCCGCACCGGGCGAGTTGTTTCCACCATGGCGGCTGACTGGAGACAATCTCGAAGAAGGCAAGGAAGATGCCGTCCGCGTCTGGGTCGCCGCGCAGGAGCAAGCTGGTCTCGACTGCATCACCGACGGCGAGCAACGTCGCCGCCATTACATCTGGGGCTTCCTCCAGGGCCTTGAGGGCATCGACACGGAGACCCTGGCGATGCGCGCCCAACGAGCGCAGCGCTACCACAAGGAGATCGCCGCGGCTCGCCTGGTCGGCGGCCCGGAGTATCGCGGCCCGATCTTCGTCGATGCATTGCGCGCGACACTGGCGATGGCCGACCGGCCGGTGAAAGTGACGCTGCCGGGGCCGATGACGATCGTTGACAGCCTGGTGGACACGATCGGGGGCCGTTCCGAGGCCGAATTGGCGATGCGTTTCGCCGAACTGCTGAACCTGGAGGCACGCGCCCTGGCGGAGGCCGGCGCCGCCGTCATCCAATTCGATGAACCGTGCTTCAACGTCTATGTGGACAAGGTGGAGGATTGGGGCATCGCGGCGCTGGAGCGCGCGGCGGCAGGCGTCGCCGCCAAGACAGCGGTCCACATTTGCTACGGCTACGGTACGGCCGACGTGAAGCGCTGGAAAACCGCCAACCGCGACTGGTCGCATTACGAACACACGTTGCCCCTGCTGGCGAAATCCTCGATCGACCAGGTTGCCATCGAGACCGCAGCCAGCGGCGTCGACGTCGCGGTGATCGAGGCGATTCGCGGCAAGGATGTCTTGCTCGGCGTCGTCGATGTCGGCAACAACGCCGTCGAGTCTGCGGAAACCGTGGCGGAGCGGCTGCATCGCGCGTTGCGCTATGCCGACCCGGGGCACCTCTACGCCTGCACCGATTGCGGCATGTTGCCGCTGTCGCGCCGTGCGGCGGAGGGCAAGCTGCGTGCGCTCGCCGCCGGTGCCGCGCTGGTGAACGCGGCGCTATAATCCGCGGCCGACACGGCGGCGCGCGCAGGCGTGAACAACAGGGGGAAACACATGGCCAACGACGCCACCACCGTATCCGGTGAGTTGCCGCATTCGGAGCGAGAACGGTTGCGTGCGATCAGGCTGACGGCGGTCGCGAGCCTGATTGGCACCACGATCGAATGGTACGACTTCATCCTCTACACATCGTTGTCCGGTCTGATCTTCAACAAGCTGTTCTTTCCCGCCAGCGATCCGCTGGTCTCTCTGCTGCTGGCCTATGCCACCTTTGCCGAGCCCTGTTCTGCGAATTGTTCGACACCCGCGTTCGCTACACCGGCGTGTCGCTGGTTTACCAGGTCGGTGCCATTATCTTCCTCGCACCGATCCCGATCCTCGCCGCTTTGCTGGTGGCGGCCGATGGGAACAAGCCGTGGTGGCTGGCAGGCTATGTCGTTCTGGGCTGCTGTGTCAGTGCGCTTGCCGCCTCGCTGATGCGGCGCACGTTCCTGGCGCCGGCCATGGCCGGCGCCGCGGTGCCGGTCCACACGCCACGTGGCTGAGCGGACCGAGGCGCATCTGTGGCGAGCGGCGACCCGCGTTGTGATCGTGAACGACCGCATGCAGCAGGGCTACCGCTATGAATGCGTGGCCTCGCCTGGCCGCGGCTTCGATCCGGACTTCCAACCGCAACTCACGCCGCGGCAAATGCTGGCGCTGGGGGTGTTCTGCGGCAAGTACATGACCGACTGTCGCGAAGAGTTCCCCACAAGCTGGTTCACGCACGCGAAGCTGTCGCCTGATCGGCGCGATTGCTCGCTGAACTTCTTTGGGGTCGATGCCAGCCAGCCGCTATCGGTATGGCGGGCGAAGGGTTGGATCCAGCCGGACGATCCGCGCGGCTGGTTCCAATGGTACTGCCGCTACTATCAGGGGCGCCGCATACCGCAGGAGGATGCGCGGCAGATCAAGCGCTGGAAGGCGATACAGCGGCATGTCAGGCAGATCGAGCGCAATTGCGAACCGGGCGATCTGCTGTGTCGTCCCCGCCAGCGCCAGGCGCTGCTGCACTGGGCGTACGACAGCCGGAAGATATAGCGCAGGGTGTGTCGGGAAACCCACAAAAGCAGGGCGGCAAAGCGCAGCGCAATTCCGCCGAGTGCGTGTCGGCAGGGATGCGCTCCGCTTTTCCGCCCTACGTTCTCCGGCCGCTATACCAGCGATGCGCCCTTCAGCATGAGGCGATAGAGGAAGCGGCGCTCCGACATGTCGTAGTCCGGGTTCGCCTGGTGCATCACGCTGCGGTTGTCCCAGATCACCATGTCTCCGTGCCGCCACTGGTGGCGGTACTCGTATTTCTTCTGCGTCGCGTGCTGCATCAGTCCGTCGATCAGCGTCAGCGCGTCCTTGTCCTCCATGCCGCTGATCGATTCGATTCGCACCGGGTTGAGGTACAGCGCCTTGCGGCCATTGTCGCGATGCGTGTGCACCAGCGGATGGATGCCGGGTGGTGGCAGGTCCTGCAAGCTTTTCTCGTCGATCGCACCCAGCGCGCGCGGGCTGTACTTGCTCAGATACACATGCACCGCCTTCAGGCCTTCGATACGCTGCTTCGTCGCCTCGGGCAGCTCGTCATAGGCGCGGTGCATATTGACGTATTGGGTGTCGCCGCCACGCGAAGGGAGCTGCACGGCGAACAGGGTCGTGGCCTTCGGCGGGGCGGGATGGTTTGAATGATCGGTGTGGAAGGTCTCGCCCGGGATCACGCGTTTGCCGTTCACAAACTCATCGTTGGAGACGTAGAAAACGTCCTGATGCCCCGGCACATGATGCTGCTTCTTGTCGTGCGGCTGCAATGCGCCGAACACCTGCGCCGCGCGCTTGAATTGCTCCGGGGAGAAATCCTGGTCGCGGATCACCAACACATGACGGTCGACGAAGGCGCGGTTCAGGGCCGCATGAGTGGCATCGTCGAGCGGCTCGCGCAGGTCAACGCCACGGACTTCGGCGCCGGTGTGCTCCGTCAGGGGCGTGATGGTGCAGGACATTGGGCGCTCCTCTCGCGTGTTCGGCAGTTGGTTGTAGGCACGGTAGGAGGCGTTGCCGAAGGCGGTCAAGACGCGGCCATGCGGAGTCCAGGGCAATCGAGTGAAGCACGATCCGGACGAAACCGCGGCCAACTACCAACCGCCGGTGCCTCGATAATTCACCGATTTCACCACGGAGTTAGAAGAAGGGCCACGGTGGGCCACGGGAGTCGGAGTTTACCCCAGCAGTCGGGGAGCCTCCGACTCCCAAGCGGCTGGCGACAGAAGCAGCTATTGACAGAACGCGGCTTACGTCAACGCGCGCTTCAGCGTCTCGTTGACGAGCGCCGGGTTGCCCTTGCCGCCCATCGCGCGCATCACCTGGCCGACGAAGAAGCCGAACAGCTTGTCCTTGCCGGATTTGTATTCCGCCACCTTGTCGCCGTTTGCCGCCAGTACCTTTGCCACCGCATCGTCGATCGCCCCGCTGTCGGTGACCTGGCGCAGGCCCTTTTCATCGACGATCGCCGCAGGGTCCTTGCCGGTTTCCACCATCGCCTCGAACACGTCCTTGGCGATGCGGCCGTTGATCGTGTTGTCGGCCAACAGATCGAGCAATCGCCCCAGCGCGGCCGCGGACACCGGCGAGGTCTCGATCGTTTTGCCGGCCCGGTTCAGCGCCGCGAACAGATCGCCCATGATCCAGTTGGCCGCGGTCTTGGCATCGCGGCCGCGCGCCACCGCTTCGAAGAAATCCGCCGTCGCGCGCTCGGCGACCAGCACCGCCGCGTCGTAAGCCGGCAACCGGTACTCGCGCATGAAGCGCGCCCGCTTGGCATCCGGCAGCTCCGGCAACGAGGCCTTCAACGCGGCGATCCAGTCCTCGTCCAGCACCAGCGGCAGGAGGTCCGGATCGGGGAAATAGCGATAATCATGCGCGTCCTCTTTCGATCGCATCGACCGAGTCACCCCGCGCCCGGGATCGAACAATCGCGTCTCCTGCTCCACCGTACCGCCGGATTCCCAGACTTCGACCTGGCGCTTCGCTTCTGCCTCGATCGCCTGCATGACGAAGCGGACCGAGTTGACGTTCTTTACTTCGCAACGGGTGCGATACGGTTCGCCATGCTTGCGGACGGACACATTGACGTCGGCACGCATCGAGCCTTCCTCCATGTTGCCGTCGCAGGTGCCGAGATAACGCAGGATGGCGCGCAGTTTGCGCAGATAGATGCCGGCTTCCTCAGGGGAGCGGATGTCCGGTTCCGACACGATCTCCATGAGCGCCACGCCGGCCCGGTTCAAATCAATATACGACTTGGTTGGATGCTGGTCGTGCAGGGACTTCCCCGCATCCTGCTCCAGGTGCAGCCGCGTCACGCCGATCCGTCGGGTGGAACCGTCCGCGAGTTCCACCTCGACTTCGCCGGTGCCGACAATCGGGTGCTGATATTGGCTGATCTGATAACCGGCCGGCAGATCGGCATAGAAGTAGTTCTTGCGATCGAACCGGCTGACCACGTTGATATGTGCGTTCAGCCCCAGGCCGGTGCGCACCGCCTGGGCTACGCACTCGCGGTTGATCACGGGCAACATGCCGGGAAACGCCGCATCGACGAAGCTGACCTGCGTGTTGGGCTCGGCGCCGAAATCAGTGGCAGCGCCGGAGAACAGCTTGGCGCGGCTGATCACCTGGGCGTGGACTTCCAGGCCGACCACGACCTCCCAGGAACCGGTGCTGCCTTCGATCGTGTAGGTCATGCTTTGCCTCGCAGTGGCGGCCTATGGCGATTTATCCGCGCGGTTGGCCGGCCGCAAGAATTCCGGCGGAAAGCTTTGGTTGGGCGACCTTCCCATGATATACACCCTGCCGTATAGACGTCATGATGGATGCATGTAGATGGCGTTCCATGTGAGAGACCCGGAAACCGACCGCGCGGTGCGGAGACTGGCACGCGTCAAGGGCAAGACGCTCACCGAAACCATCCGGGAGGCGGTCGAACATGAGTACGCGGCGGTCGTAGGCCGGCCGCCCCTGATCGAGCGATTGAAGCCTTTGCAGGCGAAGGCCCGGGAACTCAGCCGACCTGGAGGCCTGCCAGCCGACAAGGCGTTCTTTGACGACTTGTCCGGCGATCTCTGATGTTCGTCGACGCGTCGGCAATGATCGCCATCCTGGTTTCGGAGGAAGATGCCGGCAGCCTCGCCGCGAGGCTCGGTCAGGCTCGAGAAGTGCAAACGTCCGCATTGGCAATCTGGGAGAGCGTCGCAGGGCTTGCTCGCGTTACGAACATGCCGTTGAACGACGCGACAGACTTGGTGGACGGATTGCTGCGTGAAGCGAATGCGACCGTCGTGGCGATTGATGGGGCAACAGGCCGCGAAGCCCTGAGGGCCTTCATTCGGTTCGGAAAAGGCCGCCATCCGGCCGCGCTCAACATGGGTGACTGCTTTGCGTATGCCTGCACGCGCCAACTGGCAACGACGCTGCTTTGCAAAGGCAATGACTTTCCGCAGACCGACATCGAGATGGCCTGACTGGCCGTGGCCGGCAGACCATCCGGCCATTGAGCGAGATCCGAACTGAAACGAGCGGCCATCATCGGGCTGGCTTCCGCTGTCCTGGCCGGCACGCGACGGCGGGCGCGCCATAACCGCGCCGACACTTGCGGCGGTCGCTCACGACCCGCCGGAGCCGCTGGGACTCGGCGTATATACATGGATTGACGACTTCCGCCACAGCCGGTAAAAGGCCCGCCAGTCGAATCGAGGCGACTCCATGCCCATCACGCGCGCCTTCCGCTCCGGCAACAGCCAGGCTGTTCGGATTCCGGCGGAACTGGCCTACGCCGAAACCGGCACGGAGTTGACCATCACGCGGCATGGTGACGTGATCACGATCTTTCCCGGTAAGCAGGACCTCACCACGGCGGTTGCCGCGTTGCGAGCGATGCCAAAGCCGTCCACGGTCGAGCAACGCGAACCGATCGACCTGCCGGACCGGGACTGAGCGTGGCGTATCTGATCGACACGAACATCGCAATTCATGCGCGCGATGGGACGGACGCCGTGCTCACCAGGTTGGCGGAACATTCCGGTGCGATACTGTTGTCCGCGCTCAGCCTCGCTGAACTGCAACGCGGCATCTACCGCTACCCTGCCGACACGGTGGTGCGACGGATGCGGCTCGAGGTTCTGCTGAGGCACATACCGGTCCTGCCGTTCGACGCCGCGGCGGCCGAGGAGTACGGCCGCATCATCGCGCAATGCGGCTGGGTCCGCCGGGATTTCGACCGAATGATCGGGGCGCACGCCATCAGCGCCCGTTGCGTGCTGGTCACGAACAAGACGGCGGATTTTCGCGACATCCCGGGGCTCGAGATCGAAAACTGGCTCGCCGGTGACCTTACCGGCAGCACCTGACGAACCGCGGCGGTGGCTTTTCAGTCGCGACCTGAGTGCGCTCGCAACGCCGGCAGTGCCTCGAACCGCGCCGCCCGTTCCAGCGTCGCGCCGACCGCGAACACCGTCTCCTCATCGAACGGCTTGCCGATCACCTGCAGCCCGATCGGCAGCCCGTTCGCGTCCAGCCCCGCCGGCACCGAGATCGCCGGCACCCCCGCCAGGTCCGCCGGCACGGTGAACTCGTCGTTCAGGTACATCGCCACCGGATCGTCCATCTTCTCGCCCTGGGCGAATGGCGCCGACGGCGCGGTGGGGGTCAGCAGTGCGTCCACCTGCGCGAAGGCTTCGGTGAAATCGCGCAGGATCAGCGCCCGCACCTTCTGCGCCCGCAGGTAGTAGGCGTCGTAATACCCGGCGGACAGCACGTAGGTGCCGACCAGGATGCGCCGCCGCACTTCCGGCCCAAATCCTGCCGCCCGGGTGCGCTCATACAACCCGCGCAAGTCGTCGCCGTCGGCCCGCAGCCCGAACCGAACGCCGTCATAGCGTGCCAAATTCGACGACGCTTCCGCAGGCGCAATAATGTAGTAAGCGGGCAGCGCGTATTTGCGGTGCGGGGTCGAGACGTCGACGATTGCCGCCCCCGCGTCGCGCAGCCACGCGAGACCCCGCTGCCAGACCGCCTCGATTTCCTCCGGCATGCCGTCCACTCGGTATTCGCGCGGCACGCCGATGCGCAGCCCTTTCACGCCGCGCCCGCAGGCAGCGGCGAAATCCGGCACCGGCAGGTCGGCGCTGGTCGAATCCTTCGGGTCATGTCCGGCCATGGACCCGAGCAGCAGCGCGCAGTCCTCGACCGTGCGGGCGAACGGACCCGGATGGTCCAGCGAGGAGGCAAACGCCACCACCCCCCAACGCGAGCATCGTCCATAGGTCGGCTTCATCCCGACAATGCCGCAGAACGCCGCCGGCTGGCGGATCGAGCCGCCGGTATCGGTGCCGGTGCCGCCCATCGCCAGGCGCGCCGCCACCGCCGCCGCGGAGCCGCCGGACGATCCACCGGGCACCAGCACCGCTTCCGCGTCCTGCCGCCGCTTCCACGGGTTCTCCACCGGGCCGAACGCCGAGGTCATGTTGGACGAGCCCATCGCGAACTCGTCCATGTTGGTCTTGCCCAGGAAAATCGCGCCGTCGCGCAGCAGGTTGGCGGTGACGGTGCTCTCATAGGGCGGCACGAACGAGCGCAGGATGTTGCTGCCCGCGGTGGTGCGCACGCCCTCGGTGCAGAACAGGTCCTTGATCGCCAGGGGGATGCCGGTAAGCGCCCGCGCCTCGCCGCGCGCCAGGGCCGCGTCCGCGGCGTGCGCCTGGTCCATCGCCAGCGCGTGGCTCACCGTGATGTAGGCGTTCAGCCGCGGGTTCAGCGCGTCGATGGCGTGCAGATGCGCCAGAGTCAGGTCCTCAGCGCTGAAGTCCCGCGCGCGCAGCCCGGCGCGAGCCTGCGCGATCGTCAGGTCGGTCAGCATCATTCCACGACTTTCGGCACCGCGAAGAACGACCCGGCACGATCAGGCGCGTTGGCCAGGATCTTCTCGGGATAGCCGCCGTCGGTCACCGTGTCCTCGCGCATTTTCAGCGCCATGTGCGCCGCGCCGGTCAGCGGCTCCACGCCTTCGATGCCCACTTCGTTCAGTTGCTCGATCCAGCCCAGGATGCCGTTCAGCTCGTTCTGCAGCCGCGGCAGCTCGTCCTCCTCCACGCGGATGCGGGCGAGAGCAGCGATGCGACGGACGGTCGCGTGATCGAGCGCCATTGCCGGGCGGGCCTTTGCGGACAGGGATGGGCCCGAGACCATACCGGCCGGCCTGTCGCGGTTCAACGCCCTATGGTTATGACGGAAACCCTGACGGAAAATCCGCACGGGCCGCACAGAAATGACGGCAGCGGTGCCGCCGTTTCATTCCCTCCTGCCGCCGATCCAGGTGCAATCCCGTTCGCAGGTGCAATCCCACTCACAGGAGCAATCCCACTCACAAGTGCAATCCCACTCACAGGAGCAATCCCGGGCCCGGATACGTTGTCGCTCCGGCTCTCCCGATGACACATTAGCCCATGCCCCTGCTCGACCTCCCCGGTACCTGCGTACCCGCCTGGGCCGACACCAGCGCCTGATCGGCATTGACCCCGGTCAGCGCACCATCGGCGTCGCGCTGTCGGACGTATCGCTGTCGCTGGCCTCGCCCTACGGCAGCCTGCGGCGCGGCAAGCTGCGCGACAACGCCGCCGAGATCAGCGCCATCGCTGCCAAGGAAGACGCCGGCGGCCTGGTGGTCGGGTGGCCGCTGTCGATGGACGGCTCGGTCGGTCCGGCCGCGCAGGCGGCGCGCGACTGGGCGCTGGCGCTGTCGGATGCCACCGGCCTGCCCGCCGCATTGTGGGATGAGCGGCTGTCCACCGCCGCGGCGAACCGGTTCCTGGTCAAGGAGGCCGACCTCAGCCGCAAGCGCCGCGCCAGCGCGGTGGACCGCATGGCCGCTGCATGGCTGCTGCAAAGTGCGCTGGATGTCGTCCGTTGAGGTCCCTTAATCATTGATGAAGCACATCCGAATGCCTCCCCAAATCTCCACCGGAAACGCGGGTCTGGCATGACATTTGTAGCAAACGAACCATAAAGGCGCGGCAAATACACCACGCTGCCCTCGTTGTGAGAATTTCCTCTCAACCTCGGCACGTGAGACCGATGGCAACGTTACGACTTGCCGAAAGGCGCTCACGCAGGGGTGTCACGCCGGGGAAGTTATTGGTAGAGCGCTCCCGGCGCTGACGGCGGGCTCACCTTCACCGAACCATCCGCCCCAGCGCCCATCGCGGTAGCGACGCGGTATTCTGGCGTCGTTCGCCAAGAGGAAACGGAGACCTGCCACGATCTGGGGACATCCTGTCCCCAGGCGCTGCCGTCGCACGCGCCGCATCGGTCTATCAAAGAAACGACTTGTCGCCTTTCGACGGCGGGAAGCGTCACCAGATAAGGGAGCATGTTCTTCATGCCGCCAACCACCGCCATCACGACGGCCAGCGTCGTCGATTCCATCGGCATCAACACGCACATCGACTTCAACGCCTACGGCTATCAGAACCTCTCGGTTGTCGAGGCGGCGATCAACTACCTGGGAGTGAAGAACATCCGGGACAGCGCCGCCAACCCGTCCGACGTGCATTCCTGGCTGCAGGTCTCCCGCGCCACCGGCGCCAGGTTCGACGACTTCATCGGCGAGACCTCGCCGTCCGGCATGCGGATGCAACTGGCCCTGATGCCGCGGCTCGCGCGGGAAGGCGTGCTGAACTACATCGAGGGTGGCAACGAGGAAGACGACGCCTACGCCGCTTCGCAGGGCAACAACCTGCGGATCACGGCGCAGTTCCAGCAGCAGGTTTCTGCGATGGGCCAGCAGCTCGGGCTGCCGGTCATCAACATGAGCTTCGGCGCCGGCTGGACCGCCGCGAACAACTGGCACGGCGACTATGACAAGGTGGGCGACCTGTCCGCCTATACCAACTACGCCAACGCCCATACCTATCCAAACGCCGGCCAAGGCACCGATGCGGCGATCCAGCAGCTCAACAGCGACGCGTTGATCGCCGCCGGCAGCCGGCAGGTGATGACGACGGAGATCGGCTGGAACACCCGGGGCCAGGGCGCCGCGGTGCAGGGCGTGGTGCAGGCTGTCCTCGACGGCATCAAGGACGGCGACAAAGGCATGTACTTCTACGCCCTGTTCAATGACATGTCGGGCAATTTCGGGCTGATGAATTCCAACGGCTCGCCGACGCCCGCCGGTACGGCGCTGCACGACCTGACCTCGTTGCTGGCCGATAATGGCGGCAGCTTCACGCCAGCCTCGCTAAGCTACAGCCTGAGCGGTCAGGCCTCCAACGACAACACGCTGCTGATGGAAAAGTCCAACGGCAGCTTGTGGCTGGCGCTGTGGGACGAGAGCGCCGGCACACACACCGAGAGCGCCGGCACACACACGGTGACGGTGACTCTGGCATCGCCGGCATCGCAGATTCAGGTGTTTGATCCAGTCACCGGCACGACCGCAATCCAGAGTGCCAGCAACACCAACAGCATCTCGGTCAACCTTGGCAACGATCCGCTGCTGATCGAGATCGTTGGGGCTGGCGGCACTACCGGCAGCACGGGCAGCGATCCCAGCAGCGGCACCGCCGCGGCCAGCGATCCGACCGGCTCCAGCACGGCGGCCGCGGCAAGGGGCACCGGACCAGGCGACGCGAGCACCGATTCGACGATCGCCGCCGCCACGACCACGGGCACGACGACCACGGGCACGACGACCACGGGTGCGACGACCACTGGTTTAAAGGCCCGCAGCCGGGACAGTGAGGTGTAACCGATCGCCGAAAAAGTGTGGTGCGCCGGCTGGCCCGACGAGCTGATGGCTCCCACAACGAACGCTTGGTGAGCCAATGGCTGGCCCGCAAGGATGCGAACCGCTTCCATTGTCGGACCAGCCGACCCCATCAGTCGCTACCCTCGCTGTACCAGCTCGATCATGTAGCCATCCGGGTCCTTGACGAACGCGATGATCGTGGTGCCGAACTTCACCGGCCCCGCTGGACGTGTCACCGTGCCGCCGGCCTTCGCCGCCACCTCGCATGCCGCGGCCACATCCGGCACGCCCATCGCCAGATGGCCGAACGCGCCGCCCATCTCGTATTTCTCGACCCCGTAATTATAGGTCAGCTCGATCGCGGTGTTGCTGTCCTCATCGCCAAAGCCGACGAAGGACAGCGTGTATTTGCCGTCCGGCACGTCGCTGCGGCGCAGTTCCTTCATGCCGAATGCCTTGGAATAGAAATCGACGCTGCGCTGCAGGTCGCCGACGCGCAGCATGGTGTGCAGGTAACGGCTCATCGCTTGTTACTCCCCTCAATGGTCTTCGGATCGATGCCCAGCAAGAACAGACCGGCCGTGTCCGCCGCGGCCAGGGTGGCCTCGCGTTCGGCGAGAATGGTGCCGCCGGCCTCGAACGCAACCCCCCGCAGGCCGGCGGCTGCCGCGCCGCGGATCGTGGCTGGCCCGACCGTGGGCAGGTCGGCGCGGCGTTCCTGCCCCGGCTTGGACAGCTTCACCAGCACGCCGCCGGGACCCGGCCGCGCCAGATCCGCGCAGCGGGCCAACATGGCGTCGGTGCCCTCGGCCGCCTCCAGCGCCAGCACCAGCCCCTGCTGCACCACGCAGCCCTGTCCCACATCCGCCGCCCCCAGCGCCCGCGCCACCTCGACGCCGCGCCGCACATCGGTCATGGCCACGTCGTCCGGGACGGCACGGGTCAGCACGCCGGCGGGAGCGAGCACTCCGTCCAGCACGTCCTGCATGCCGATCACGCGGAAGCCCTCCTCGGCGAACACGCGGATTACGGCCCCCAGCAGGCCGTCATCGCCGGCGAATGCCGCCATGCCGATGCGGGCCAGGATGCGGGCGCCCGCGACGTCCGGGTGCAGCCCGAGCAATGACGGGCGGCGCACCGGACCGATCAGCACGAGGTCCTGGCAGCCATGGGCGCGCAGCGCAGCCAGAATGCGGCCGGCGGCGGTGATCCGGATCACTTCGTGCGGCCAGGACGCCAGCACCGCCGGGTCGGCGAACCCCTGCAGCCCGATTATGAAGACGGCGCGTCCGGCGGCGGCGGCGGCGGCGGCAACCTGGCCCGGCAGGCGGCCGCCCCCGGCCAGAATCCCCAGGGTCCGTGGCTTCCGGGCATCGGCCGAAACCGGAAAATCCACTGACCCCATCTCAGGCATTGCAAACGGCCCCGGCTTTCGACATAACCGCCCCTTACTCCTCACAGGCCTGTGAGGTGGTTGCCCTCAAGGATCACACCGGAATGCGCGACGACGAGTTCGGCCGCAGGCGATTGCAATGCCGCGTCCGTCGGCTTCATGCAATGCCTGCAGATGCTGGCTGACGAGGCGGATAAGCGCAGCCTTTCGCGCACTCACCTTGCACTGCGCCGCGCAATGCGCGCCTGCCGGGCGGAGCAAGACACCGCCGCGTCGGCGCTGCGTCCACGCTCCCGCCGGTCGCTCGCCCTGCACTGAGCCGCCCTTGCGTTCAGCCGCCGGGCATTGACCCGGCCACGCGCCTGGCGTCAGGACGTCTTTGCCGCCTTCACGTCGTAGGTGACCGTGGTGGGGGCGCCGGTCAGCTTCGCATCGCGCGGATTGAAGGTCTGCGTGACCTTGGTGAAGTTCAGCGTCAGGGTCTCGGTCGGGTGGCCTTCCTCCGGCGCCTCGATCGCGTAGTTGGTAACGATGGCGCCGCTCAGCTCGTAGGTTAGATACACGTCCACGCCGCTCTTGCCGGTGGTCGTAAACTTGAACTGCACCGACGGTTGCAACACGGTGCGGCTGAGGCCGGCATTGACGATCAGTGGCGAGGCCTTCTCGGACCGCAGCTTCACCTCCACCTCGCGCACCGTGACTTCGGCGCCGGACTGGCTGAACGTGGTGTTGGCGGCAAAGCCCCAGCGGAAGCTTTCCAGCATGATCCAGTTCTCATAGCCCTGGGTCGTGACCGACCCGGCGATGGGACCCAATTTCATGTAAATGGCCACGAGACCGCTCTCCGCCGCTGCATCGGCAGGGTATCCGGAACGATGCGGCCCTGTCGATGCTCTTCGTATTCCTGCGACTGAGGGGAAGCGGATCGGGGAGGAAGTCCGTCGCGCCTCGGGTCGGCGGAATGCGCTTTCCCCAGATCGGGTCCGGGGCCAGACTTTTCCGCCCTACTCTGCGCGGATCAAGCCGCGGTGGCTGGGAGTGTCGATAAAGGCCAGTATCTCCGTCACCAGCGGGTCCTCCCCGAAGCGGTGACGGGTCTCCGCCAGGCGCTGGGCGAACACGCCCTCGCGATTGAACAGGGAGCGGAAGGCAGTGTGCAGACGTTGGATCTGCGCCTTGTCGAAACCGCGGCGCTTCAAACCAATCACGTTCAGCCCCGCCAACCGCGCGCGGTTGCCGATCACGCTGCCGAACGGGATTACGTCAGCCTCCACGCCCGAGACGCCGCCGATCATGGCCGCGCGGCCGATGCGGACGAACTGGTGGATCGCCGCGGCGCCGCCGATCACCGTGTGGTCGGCAATGCTGACATGGCCGCCCATCACCACATTGTTCGCCACGAGCACGTGATCGCCCACCGTGCAGTCATGCGCGACGTGCGTCACCGCCATCAGCATGCAGTCGCTGCCGATGCGGGTGATGCCCTTGCCGGTGACGGTGCCGCGGTGGATGGTGCAGTGTTCGCGGATCTGGGTGCGCGCGCCGATCTCGCAGCGTGTTTGCTCACCCTTGTACTTCAGATCCTGCGGCGCCAGGCCGACGGTGCAGAACGGGAACAACACGACGCCGGGTCCGATGCGCGTATTTCCATCGACCACGACATGCGAAACCAGTTCGGCGCCGTCCTCGATGACGACGTCGGGCCCGACGGTGCAATAGGGACCGATGCGGACGCCGACGCCCAGCTCCGCCCTGGGCGCAACGATCGCCGAGGGGTGTATGGAAAGGCGGGTCAACCCGGGGACGAACGTCTCAGTCACTGCATCCATTCTGCTGTCTCTCGTCGGCAATTGAATCAGGGGAGGGCAACGTCAGGCTATGGTCGGGCGCACGCTGCACCAACTCAATCATTGTTGCCGCATGTTTCCCGCAGCGGCTTGTAACTACCTGTTTCTTTTAAGATTTGGGCTTTTTCACGGCAGGGATTACAGCGGCAGGAGAGCCAGTGCAAGGAGCGTGCAAGGAGGTGGCCATGACCATTGCCGCGATCGAAACGGGTCTCTGTCGCATCGCGCTGCCGGTGCCGCTGTCGGATTCGACGCATGGCACGATGACGCATTTTGAACTCGTCCACCGTACGCGCATGACCTGACGGTGCATCTGCTGGCGGCGGTGCCGAACCGGTCGTATTTGGAAGTGCACGGCTTCGGGCTGGACCGCTACATCGCCCAGCCTATGGAGCTGCGCGACGGCAAGGCGATCGCACCCGACCGCCCCGGTCACGGCGTCGCGTTCGACTGGCAGGCATTGCAAGCGGCGCGCGCCGGTTGAAAGATCGGGGGGAAACGCCCTGGGGACAGCGCCGTGCCGGATCATCATTGCTTGATAGGAACAGATGTCGGGGGGACGTTCACCGATTTGGTGTTCGTGACGTCGTCCGGCGAGGCGCACTGCTTCAAGGTCCCCAGCACGCCGTCGCGTCCAGGTGAAAGCATCCTGACCGGCGTGGAGGAAATCCGCGCCATGCTGCACCCCGATGCCATGGCGTGGCGCGATGCGTTCCACACCCACAGCAGCACCGTCGCCACCAACGCGTTGATCGAGCGCCGCGGTGCCCGCATCGGCATGATCGCCACAACAGGCTTCCGCGATCTGTTCGAATTGCAGCGGCTGGCGCTGCCGCATCCGATGCGATTCGATTCCCGCCGCCCGGCGCCGCTGGTGCCGCGCGAACTGGTGCGCGAAGTGGCCGGCCGCATCGGCGCGGACGGGGCGGAAATCGATCCGCTGGATGACGCCGGCCTGCTGGTGGCGGCGCGAGAACTGGCGGCGGCGGGCGTGGAGATCGCGGTCGTCACCTTCCTGCACAGCTATCGCAACCCGGCACACGAACGCCGCGCTCGCGAGCTGATCGAACGCGAGGCCATCGCGCTGCGGCTGGAACTATCGAGCGACATCTGGCCGCAGGCGCGCGAGTACGAACGCGCCGTGCTGACCGCGATCAATGCGGGCGTGCGGCCGATCATCGAATCCTATGTCGGTCGGCTGACCGCGCCCGGCCTGGCAATGCCGGCGCGCGTGGCACGATCGAATGGTGGGGCAGAACTGGCGCGGACGATGCTCGAGCGGCCCGTGGTGGCGCTGTTGTCCGGTCCGGCCGCCGGTGTGGCGGGCGCAGCGGACGCTGCGGAGGATGCCGGTTGGCCCGACGCCGACCTGATGACGCTCGATGTCGGCGGAACCAGCGCGGATATCGGCGTGATCCGCAACGGCCGGCCGGTGCTAAGCAGTGAGGAGGTGGTGGGGGAATTTCCGGTGCTGGTGCCAACGGTGGCGGTGTCCAGCATCGGTGCGGGTGGTGGTTCCATCATCTGGTTGGACAGCACAGGGTCTTTGAAGGTGGGACCGCGCAGCGTCGGCGCCGATCCTGGTCCAGCCTGCTATGGCAGCGGATCGCTGACGCCAGCGCTGACGGACGCGTTTCTGCTGGCGGGGTTGTTGACTCCCGGCCAGCGCCTGGGTGGCAAGCTGGCGCTGCAGCCGGAGCCGGCGCGGGCGGCGCTCGAGACGCTCGGGCGGACGCTGGGTTGGACGCCGGAGCAAACGGCGGATGGCGCGATCCGCGTCGCCACCGCCATGCTGGCGGCGGAGGCGACGCGTGTGCTGGCGCGCCGTGGCGTCGATGCGCCGCGCTTCCGCATGGTGGCCTTTGGCGGCGCGGGGCCGTTGCTCGCGGCGCTGATGGCGGAGGAGATCGCCATCGATACGATCCTGATTCCTCCGTTCCCCGGAGCGTTGAGCGCGTTGGGCGCGGCGCGGGCCGATATCGAGGGCGATCTGGTGCGTCCGCTCTATGCGCGTTTGCACGCACTGCCAGCGGAAACCTTGGCCGATGCGCACCGCGCTCTGGCGCGCGATGCCGCCACGTGGATCGCGGAGCAAGCCGACAGCGGCCTGACCGCCACACGGTTCAGCTACGCCGCGGACATGCGTTATGAGGGCCAAGGCTATGACGTTGCGGTGGACCTCGATGAGGCGTGGCTGGCAAGCGGCGACCGCGACCGCATCGCCACAGCGTTTCATGCGGCTCACCGCGCTACCTATGGCCACGCCACGGAGGAAAACGAGGTGTGGCTGAAGGAATTGCGCGTCCACATCGTCGGCACCATGCCGCGCCTGCGCGTGCGCGCCGTGCGCGATGACGAACCGCAACTGCGCGCACCGCGCCCGATCCGCTTGCTGGGCCGCGCGCTGACCGCCGACGTGGTTAGCCGCACCGAGCTGCGCGCTGACGAAACACTGGCCGGGCCGGCGATCGTCAACCAGATGGACGCCACCACGCTGATCCCGCCCGGCTGGACGGCGAGCCTCGCGCCATCCGGCGCGTTGGTATTGCGCTATGGAAGTTCGTCGTGATTCGAGCCCGTGTCGTGGCGACCCCCCTCTGTCATTGCGAGGAGCGCAGCCACGAAGCAATCCCCCGCGAGTGGCGCTGGGACTTTCGTGCGCCGCTCGCGGGGGATTGCTTCGTCGTCGCTTGCGCTCCTCGCAATGACAGTGAGGGCAGTGGCGGCATGATCTCCATCCTTGGCCGCATCCATCCGCAAAGAGCCATCCCATGACCAGCGACGCCGCCACCACCGAAATCTTCGCCAACCTGTTCAAGGCCGTCGTGGATGAGATGGCGTGGATCCTGCTGCGGTCCTCCCACACCACATTTGTGAAGGAGACGCAGGACTTCGCCGTCTCCCTGGTCACACCCGAGGGCGAAATCTTCGCCTATCCTTACGGCAGCGGCGCAACACCGATCATGGGCGTGCCGATGCACGCCGGCACGCAGGCGGTCGACGATTGGGAGCCTGGCGATGTGTTGTTCACCAACGACCCCTACAGCACGGGCGGCATGGTGATGCACCTCAACGACATCTACCTGTTCCGCCCCATCTTCGTCGACGGCACGCTGCTGTGCTTCGCCTGGTCGTTCATCCACTGCACCGATGTCGGCGGCTATGCGCCCGGCAGCATCGACATGCAGAACAACGAGGTGTTCCAGGAAGGCCTGCGCATGCGCCCCTTCCGCCTGTATCGCCGCGGCGAGCTGAACACCGAGATGTGGAACGTGTTCGCCGACAATTGCCGCATTCCCGCGCTGAACTGGGGCGATCTGACTGCCTGCACCGCCGCGCTCGGCAAGGCCGAGCAACGCATGCAGCGCCTGGCGCAACGCTATGGCCGCGACGCGGTGGCGGCGGCGATGCAGGGTACGCTCGACCGCACCGAGCAAATCACTCGCGGCGTGCTGGCGCGCATCCCTGCCGGCGAATACCGCTTCATCGAGTACTTCGAGGACGACTACATCAGCGACGTCCCTGTGCGCATCACCCTGAAGATGGTGTCGCATGGCGACGGACGCGTGACGCTGGACTACACCGGCTCCGACCCGCAGGTGCGCGCCGCGCTGAACCTGCCGACCGGCGGCATGCAACGCCATCCGTTCCTGTCGATGGGGCTGGTGAACTTCGTGGTGACGAAGTCGGAGGCGATCCACCTCAACGCCGGAATCCAGCGCTGCATCGACCTGGTGCTGCCGGAGGCGTCCATCGTCAACGCGCGCTTCCCCGCCGCTTGCGGCATGCGCTTCACTACCGCGATGCGGGTGCACGACCTGGTGGTGGGCGCGTTGTCACAGGCCTTGCCGGGCGAGGTACCGGCGGGCGGCGGCAATACGATCGTGATATCGTATATTTCGACGTCGGAACTCGGTGGCAGCGGACGCGTCGTGGTGGCGAACCCCGTGCTCAGCGGCTCGGCGGGAGGGCCGGACCGCGACGGCGTGTCCGGATCGGACTTTTCCGTCGCGTTCCTGCGCAACGTGCCGGTCGAGGTGCTGGAATCGGAAGTGCCCGTGCTGGTGCGCGGCTACGGGCTGATCCCGGATTCCGAAGGCGCCGGCCAGTATCGCGGTGGGTTCGGCACGAGTTATGAAGTCGAAGTGCGGCATCCCAGCGCGGTACTGGTGATGCGTGGCAAGGATCGCTTCAAATTTGGCAGTTGGGGCGCGTTCGGCGGTGGCGGCGGCAGCGTCAACGGCAATACCGGCCAGCGCGGCGATGCGATGCACGATATTGGCAAACGTACCGTGTATCGCCCCGAACTGGGCGAGCGCATCCGCATGTGGAGCGGCGGTGGCGGCGGCTATGGCGATCCGCTGGATCGCGACCCGGCGGCGGTGGCGGCCGACGTGGTGGCGGGTCTGGTGTCGTTGTCGCGCGCGCGGGACGTGTATGGCGTGGTGCTGGCTGATGGCACGGTGGACGAAGCGGCCACGGCGCGTCGCCGCGAGGCCTTGCGCGCCGCGCGCGGCCCGACGCCCATGTTCGACTTCGGTCCGGGCCGCAGCGAGTGGGAACGCGTGCATGCCACGGCCGCGGAACTGATCGCGGCGTGGCTGCCGTCGCTACCGCTCGGCGTGCGGCGCTACGCGCAGGGTCAAGTCTATCGCCGCCTGCATGAATTGGGCCCTGGGCCCTATGATGCGCCGCTGGTCGATGACATTCTTTCGAGCATGACGTGGGGCTGAATGTACCTGAATGAAAGTAAGACTCCCCCTCCCCTTGTGGGATTGGGGGGAGGGGTGCGTGCAACCGCCGGGCGGGGGCGCGCGCGCGCCCTCCCCCCGGCCCGCTCCCACAAGGGGAGGGGGCGTATTTTTTAATTGCTGAGATGACGACGCCGCAGCCGCCTCGGAGATGTAGCACCGTCGGACACGACCCGGCGCGGGAGAGCACGGATGGGGTCGGCCTACAAGCGAAGGATAGCGCAACCCGGCCTTATTCAGCCGCCTCGGCCTCCTCCGCTTCATCGCCCGCCGATGCCAGCATCAGGTTCGCCACCACGCCGGATTGCTCGCGCACCTTCACCTCGATCTTGTCCGCCATGTCCTTGTGGTCGCGCAGGAACTGCTTGGCGTTCTCCCGCCCCTGCCCGATCCGCTGGCTGTCGTAGCTGAACCACGCCCCGGACTTCTCCACCACCCCGGCCTTGACGCCGAGGTCGATCAGCTCGCCCACCTTGCTGATGCCCTCGCCGTACATGATGTCGAATTCCACCTGGCGGAACGGCGGCGCCAGCTTGTTCTTCACCACCTTCACGCGGGTCTGGTTGCCCACCACTTCGTCGCGTTCCTTGATCTGGCCGATGCGCCGGATCTCCATCCGCAGCGAGGCATAGAACTTCAGCGCATTCCCCCCGGTTGTGGTCTCCGGGTTGCCGAACATCACGCCGATCTTCATGCGGATCTGGTTGAGGAAGATCAGCATGGTGTTGCTGCGCGATACCGTCCCGGTGAGCTTGCGCAGCGCCTGGCTCATCAGCCGTGCGTGCAGGCCCATGTGACTGTCGCCCATCTCGCCTTCCAGCTCGGCGCGCGGCACCAGGGCGGCGACGCTATCGATCACCACCACGTCCACCGCGCCGGACCGCACCAGCGTGTCGCAGATCTCCAGCGCTTGCTCGCCCGCGTCCGGCTGGCTGATCAGCAGATTGTCCACGTCCACGCCCAGCTTGCGCGCATAGGTCGGGTCCAGCGCATGCTCGGCGTCGATGAATGCGCAGGTGCCGCCGCGCTTCTGCGCCTCCGCAATCGCGTGCAGTGCCAGCGTGGTCTTGCCGGAGCTTTCCGGGCCGTAGATCTCCATGATCCGCCCGCGCGGCAACCCGCCGATGCCCAGCGCCAGATCCAGGCCCAGCGAGCCCGACGGAATCACCTCGATCTGCTCATCGGTGCCCCGGGCCCCCATGCGCATGATGGAGCCCTTACCGAACGCCCGCTCGATCTGCGCCACCGCAGCTTCGAGTGCCTTGTTCTTTTCCATCGTGCGACCTTCTTCCTCAGCCTTGACGACTTGCAACCTGGCGGAGGATTTTCCCCCGTTTGACTCGCGTGTAGATTGCATCCGAACACCCCCTTCGCGCAAGTGAGAACAGAACCATAACCAAAGACGAATCAGCCGTTAAGAGTTCGTTCCTTGTATGTTCACTAATGGCGAGAATGCAAGAACCAATTGCGAACAAAAGGTTGCAACCAGGAAATCCCCAGCGCCTAGCGCCACATGATCGCCCAACAGCGTCGAGTTCGGGATAGCCGGAAGCAATATTCCAGGTGCGTGGCCCATGGCAGGGCCCGAACCGCCGGCCCTGTTCTTAACCAGACGAACCCGCCCCCCAATCAACTCGGACGGATGACCGGTCGGACGGATGACCGGCGCAGGCCCGCCATGACGGGAGGCGGGCGGGAGCGACCGGGAGACCGGGGCGACGGGCAAATACCGGGGCGACGGGTCATAAAGGCGGCGGGAGCGGCGGGCGCCTACCCCACGTAAACCATCCAGCCCACGCCGAAGCGGTCCGCCAACATACCGAAGGCCGGAGAAAAGAACGTCTTCGCCAGCGGCATCCGCACCTCGCCGCCTTCGCTCAAGGCTTTGAACAACCGCTCGGCTGCGGCGGGATCCGACGCGGTGACAGAGATGGCAAAACCCTGGAAGTTCGGCTGTCCCTGGCAGCGACCGTCCGACAGGAGCAAGGTCGTATCGCCGATCCGCAGCCGTGCATGCATGATCTTTTCGCCGCCGCCGGGCGGCACCATCGACTGGTCCGGGGCATCCTTGAAGCGCATCATCATGGCCGGCTCGGCACCCAGCGTCTGACGATAGAACGCGATCGCCTCCTCGCAGCGGCCATCAAGAAACAGGTAGGGCTGGATTTCCATCGGGGTGTCTCCATGGCTGCAACTGAGCGCATCTGTGTCCGCCGCGCTGCGGTCACTCCGCCAGCATTTCCACCGGCGCGCGGAGACACGCAACCCCGTGGTCCGGGCCGAGCGCCCGCAGCGGCGGGTCCTGCATCGTGCAGGCGGGTTCGGCGAAGACGCAGCGTGGATGGAAGCGGCAGCCTTGCGGTAGCGCGAAAGGTGGCGGCACAGCGCCCTCGATCGCCAGCAACCGGTCCCGCTGCTCCTCGATCTTGGGAATGCTGCCGAGCAAGCCCAGCGTGTAGGGATGCTGCGGGTCGTCGAACAAGGCCGCGCCGGGACCGCGTTCTACCACGCGGCCGGCGTACATCACCGCGACCTCGTCAGCCATTTCCGCCACCACGCCCAGGTCGTGCGTGATCAGGATGATGGCCATGCCGGTCTGCTGCTGCAGATCGCGCAGCAGGTCGAGGATCTGTGCCTGCACCGTGACATCGAGCGCCGTGGTCGGTTCGTCGGCGATCAGCAGGTCGGGCGCGCAGGCCAGCGCCATCGCGATCATCACCCGCTGCCGCATGCCGCCGGACATCTGGTGCGGGTACTCGTCGAAACGGCGTTCCGGTGCGGGGATGCGCACGCGGGCCAGCGCCTCGATCGCCCGGGCACGCAGCGCGGCGGCCGAGGCGGAACGGTCGTGCGCGCGCATCGCTTCGACGATCTGATCGCCGGCGGTGAACACCGGGTTCAGGCTGGTCATCGGCTCCTGGAAGATCATGGCGATGCGGTTGCCACGGATGGCGCGCATTTCGGCGGCGGACAGGTCCAGCAGGTTGCGTCCGTCGAAGACGATGCTGCCGGCGGCGATGCGCCCGGGCTGCGGCACCAGGCGCATGACCGACAGCGACAGCACCGACTTGCCGCACCCGGATTCGCCGACGATGCCCAAGGTGCGGCCCCGCGCCACGGACAGATCGACACCATCCACCGCGGCCACGTCGCCGTTCGACGTACGGAAGACGGTGCGGAGGTTTTCGATGCGGAGCAGATCGGTCATGCGCAGGGCCGGCAAGGCATGACCGACCGCAGGAAGAAGCATGCAACCACAGACGAACCAACCACAGATGAACCAACCACAGATGAACACCGATGCACGCAGATGAAATCGTGCTGCCGGCATGGCCGGGACAACTTGTCATTCAGGCTTAGCGTCGCTGCGACGGTGCCAACCGTTCCAAACCATCTGTGTGCATCTGAGTGCATCTGTGGTTCCGAATCTTTTTCTTATACCGTCCGGAACGTCGGTGGCGAGATTTGCTCCGCCGTGCGGTGGTTCCAGTCGAGCTTCGGCACGTTCGCCTTGACCCGCGCCTGCGCCTCATGCAGCGCCGCGGCGGCGGCGGGATAGTCCATCGTCAGCACCTGCCCGTTCTCCACCACCTTCTGCCCGTCCACATAAACCGCCCGCACCGCCCGGTCCCCGGCCGCGTAGATCAGGCTGCGCACCGGATCATGCGCCGGCCGCATCATCGGGTGGGTGACGTCCACCAGCACCAGGTCGGCACGGCAGCCCGGCGCCAGACGGCCGATATCATCGCGCCCCAGCGCGTGGGCACCGCCGATCGTCGCCGCTTCGAACAAGTCGGTGCTGTTGAGGGTGCGCGGATTGCCCGCCTGCGTGCGTGCCAGATAGGACGCCAGCCGCAGCTCATCGAGCATGTTGTGCGGATAGGTGTCGGTGCCGACGCCCATGTTCACGCCGGCCCGGCGGTAGCGGCCGAAATCCTGCAGCGTGATGCCGCGGCGGGCGAATACCGTCGGGCAGTGGGCCACGGTGGTGCCGGTCTCGGCCAGCCGCGCCAGATCAGTCGTGGTGTGCCACCGCGTGGAGGGATGGTCGTCCAGGAAGATCCCGTGACCGATGATGCTGACGTTCCGACAGCAGCCCGAGATGGTCCAGCCAGCCGATCGGCGTGTAGCCGTGGCGGCGGGTGATTTCGTGAAACTCGCTGACCGATTGCGCCGCGTGGATCTGCCAGGACAGGCCGCGCGCCTTCGCCTCGGCGAAGCTGTCGCGCAGCAGGGTTTCGGTGCAGGTGTCGATTTGCGCCGGGAACGACCATGCCGAACAGCCGGCCGGCTGGGATGTTGCTCGGCGCGGTCGATCAGCGTGAGCGCTTCGGCCATGGATTTTTCGCCGGCGGCCTCGTCCCAGGCGTATTCGACCATGTGGCCGTTTTTCGTATACCAGCGCGCCGAGCGGAACATCGGCGCGACGCAGACCCGCATGCCGGATTCGGCGAGCAGGTCCAGCCAGCCGGGATGCGCCATGGAGAGATCGGCCAGGGTAGTGACGCCCGATAGCAGCAGTTCTGACAGCGCGACGCGCACGCAATGCGGGATGGCCTCGGCGTCGGCGCGGAAGATCGGCAGGTATTCGTAGAGCGAGGAATTGTAGAAACCGGGCGAACCGATCTCGTCGATCAGCCCCTTGTTCATCGGCTCGCTGGACGGGTGGGAATGGATATTCACAAGCCCGGGCATGACCATTTTTCCCGCGCCATCGATGGTTTCGTTGGCGGGCCCAGCATAGTCGCGGCCGACGAAGGTCAGCGCGCCGCCATCGAACGCCACGTCGGCGTTGGGCATGTAGGCGTGCGTCTTCGGGTTCGGGTCCCAGGCGACGACGATGTCGGCGTTGCGGATAAGGGTGATTGGCATGCGATGTTCGTGTGACCTGCTGCTGTATCCAGTTGGGTGCCTGACCGACGTTTTCTTGTGGCGCGTATTTGCTTTAAATTCGTTAACACAGAGGAAGGGCGGAGGGCCACGGAGAATCACGGAGAGTTTGGTACCTGCGCGATGGCGAAGCGAACAACCGCTCTATCTTCGTGGTCTCCGTGGCCCTCCGCCCTTTCTCCGTGTTAAAAGGACTTTAAAGCAGACCGAGCTGGAATCGGCCTGGCATCAAGACCCTTGCACCACGCAACCGCGACGGTCCAGGCGGGCATCCAGCCTCGTCCAATCACACCGGGGGTCTCCGTTGCTCATCGGCAACCGTAAGTGAATCGACGGTGACGTGGGAACACGTCCGGCCAAAATCTCCACTTCTTCAATGGATCTCCCCCGACCGCTTCAGCGCATCCCGCAGCTTGGCGGGGGTGAAGTCGGGCGCGTGGCACACATCCAGGATCACCTTCTCCCGCCGCGACACCAGATCGATCGCCGCCGGCAGCTTGCGCACCGCCTCGGCTGGCACCACCACCGCGCCGTGGTAGTCGGCGTGGATCACGTCGTCATGGCCCGCATGCATGCCGAAGATGTTCACCGGCTGGCCGAACGTGACCATGTGGACATGCGCGTGACTCGGCCCGATCCGCCCGCCGATCATCTGGAATCCTTCCGCCCACATATCCAGGTCGCGGAACGAGCCGTTGGTGACGCAGCCCAGCACGCCCAGCGCCTTGTGGATGGTCGATTGCACTTCGCCCCAATAGGCGCCGTAGCCGGTGCGTCCATCGATGTCCTGGATCACGGCGACGGTGGGGAAATCGGTGGCATGGACGTAGTCGTACCAGTCCGCCCGGTCGGTCACCTTGTGGCGCGGCGCCTCGGTGGCGCGGATCATGCCCACGCGCGCCAGTCCGACGATCGGCTTCAGCTTCGCGTTGATGCAGACCATCGGCTCCACGGTGAAGCCGAACGCGCGGCGTTCCGGCACCACCAGCTCCAGGCCGTTGCAGATGGTGGGGGTATCCCACTGGGCCAGCACGTCTAGATCTGCCTTCGTGAAAGGCCGGTCGGCCATGGTCGGTCTCCTGTCGCTGCGGATCGCAACGCCACTCTCGCGCGCGGGAGCATGTTCGGGCAAGGTGGCGCCCATGGACAGCGTCTCGCGCCGACCCGTCATCGCCCGCGGCGGCAAGGCCATCTATGGCGCCCCGCTCGGCATCCTGATGCTGGAGGCGAAGTTCCCCCGCATCCCCGGCGACATGGGCAACGCCGCGACCTGGCCGTTTCCCGTGCTGTACCGCGTGGTCCGCGGCGCCAGCCCGGAACGCGTGGTACTGAATGCCGCCGCCGGCCTGCTGGACGATTTCCTTGCCGCGGCAGCAGACGTGGTGGCCCAGGGCGCCGAGGCCATCACCACCAACTGCGGTTTTCTGTCCGTTTTCCAGCGCGAGTTGGCGGCGCACATCGGGGTGCCGGTGGCGACCAGCGCGTTGCTGCAGGTGCCCTGGGTGCAGGCGACGCTGCCGCCGGGCAAGCGCGTGGGCATCATCACCGTGTCGGCAAAGTCGCTGACGCCCCGCCACCTGGAAGCCGCGGGCGTGCCATCGGATACGCCGTTCATCGGCACCGAGGACGGGCGGGAGTTCTTCCGCGTGCTGGTCCTGGGCGAAAAGCAGGACATGGACATCGGCCTCGCCGCCGCCGACATCCTGCACGCCGGCCGCCGCCTCGTCGCCCGCCATCCGGACATCGGCGCCATCGTGCTGGAATGCACCAACATGCCGCCTTACGCGCACGCTCTGCGTGAGGTGCTCGGCTTGCCGGTATATGACATCTATTCGCTGATCTCCTGGCTGCATGCCGGCCTGCGGCCGCGCGATTTCGGGCCGCCAGCGGACCGCGCGACCTGTCTGGGCGGCCAATAACTCGCGGGCAATGGACCCGATGATCCTGGTCTACGAGCCGCTGTGGACCGGCACGCACCACGCCCCCGGCAACAGCGTCACGATCCAGACGGTCGCCGGCGCCTTCCCCGACCAGCCGGTGCGCGTCTACGCCGACGCCACCCACCTGCACGAGCTCCGGAGCGATCCAGCCCTGGCCGCGCGTCCAAACGTCACGCTGCACGACACCGGCTTTACCCCGCTTTTCCCGGGGAAAACACATGTCGTCTCGGCCGGCCGGTCCCGCCAGGAATTCGCCATCCTGCGCGCCGCCCTGCGCGCCGCCCCGCCCGGCGAGCCCTGCCTGATCATGCTGATCTCGGCCACGCCGACGGCGATCTGGGCCGCCTCCCTGCTTGCCCGCACCTCGCGCCGCCGCATCGGCGTGCAGGCGGGATTGCACGGCAACCTCAACGAACTGACCGGCTGGCGCTCCCGCAACCCGTTGCTGCGGGCCGCCGATCTGTCCTCGGCGATGCGGGCCTCGCACGGCGGGCGGGTGCGCTTCCTGGTGCTCGACGACGCCATCCGGGACGAACTGGCCCGCCTGATCCCCCGCACCGCCGCGGTCACCGACGTGCTGCCTCTGCCGGTCAACCTGGCCGAGGTGGCGCTCGCCCAGGAAATCCCCTTCGCCCTGCCGCTGCAAATCGCCCTGGTCGGACAGGCGACCGAGGCCAAGGGCATCACCCCATTCCTCGCTCTGGCGCAGGATGTCCGCTCCACCCACTCGGGCAAGGTGGATTTCCACCTCGTCGGCCGCACCATGCCCGGCGACGACCCGGCGCGGTTCGCACACCTCGCCGGCCCGGTATCGCCCGGGCACCTGCCGCGCGCCGAGTTCCAGCAGCGCCTGGCCGGCATGCACTTCGTCTGCCTGCCGCTGCAGCCCGGCTACTACAATCTTTCCGCAAGCGGCGCGTTGATCGACGCCATCACCTGGCTGAAGCCGGTGATCGCCACACGCCTGCCGCTGATTGCCAATTTGTTCCAGCGCTTCGGCGAGATCGGCTACCTCTGCGACGACACGGACGCGATGCGCGCCGTCGTCACGGGCCTGCTCGATGCCCCGGACCCGGCACGCTACGCCGGCCAGGTCGCGGCCATGCGCGCGCTGCGCGACAGCCGCACGCCGGAGGGCCTCATCGCCACCTATCGCGCCATCATTCGTGCCGGCTTCGGCGACCTGTGCGAAACCCGTGGCGCGGCAAGATCCGCAGCGATCGGACTTGCTTCACCAGGCGGTATTTGACACTTTGCCGTCGTTCCGCCGTGCCATCCACCAGGAGTTGACACCGCAATGAGTTTGACCCGCAAGCGCGTGCTGGTGACGGGGGGTGCCGGATTCCTCGGGTCGCATCTCTGCGAACGCCTTCTGCATAGTGGCGACGACGTGCTGTGCGTCGACAACTACTTCACCGGCCGCAAGGACAACATCGCGCAACTTGCCGGTGACCCACATTTCGAGGCAATGCGCCACGACATCACCTTCCCGCTCTATGTCGAGGTGGACGAAATCTACAACCTCGCCTGCCCTGCCTCCCCAGTGCACTACCAGTTCGACCCGGTGCAGACGACCAAGACCAGCGTGCTCGGCGCAATCAACATGCTTGGCCTGGCCAAGCGCATCGGCGCCAGGATCATGCAGGCGTCCACCAGCGAGATCTACGGCGACCCCACCGTGCATCCGCAGACCGAGGACTACCGCGGCAACGTCAATCCGCTGGGTCCGCGCGCCTGCTACGATGAAGGCAAACGTTGCGCCGAGACGTTGTTCTTCGACTACCTCCGCCAGCATCGCGTGAAGGTCAAGGTCGCGCGCATCTTCAACACCTATGGCCCGCGGATGCATCCGAATGACGGGCGCGTGGTGTCCAACTTCATCGTCCAGGCACTGCGCGGCCACGACATCACGCTGTACGGCGACGGCAGCCAGACTCGTGCCTTCTGCTACGTCGACGACCTGATCGACGGCTTTGTGCGGCTGATGGCGAGTGGCGACGACGTCACCGGCCCGATCAACATCGGCAACCCACACGAAATTCCGGTGCGCGAGCTGGCCGAGCGGGTGATCCGCCTGACCGGGTCGGCATCGAAGATCGTGCTGCGGCCGCTGCCGGAGGACGACCCCACCCAGCGCTGCCCCGACATCACCCGTGCGCGGACGCAGCTTGGCTGGACGCCGCATGTGCTGCTGGAAGACGGGCTGCAACGCACGATCGCGTATTTCCGCGGCATGATGGCAGAGCATGGCGAAGCTCCGGCCTCCCGGTCGCCGACGGCTTGATCCGCGATGCCACGTCGCGCCCGCGTCCTGCACGTTCTGAAATACTACCGCCCCGCCTTCACCGGCGAAGGCGTGTTCATGGAGCGGTGCAGCGGCTTCATGCAAACAGCGGCACCAGAAATTGAGCACGACCTGCTGGTGACCGCCACGCCCGAGCCCGCGATGAGGCCCCCAGCTTGTTCCACGCTGCAACATGTATTCTATCTCTGCCGCCGGCCAATGCAGGGCTGGCGACACGAACTGACGCTGCTGTTCTGGGCTCTGCGACACCTGCATCGCTACCGCACGGTGCACATCCGCACCCACGCGGACTGGTACTTCCTGGCGTATCTCTATGCGAAGCTGATCGGCTGCCGGCTGGTGCTGTCTGCCACGCTTGATGACAGCGTGCCGGTCCTGGTGCACCATTACCGTGCAAGCCTGCGACCGCTTGTCCTGCGGGTGTTCCGCTTGTTCGACGCGTTCGTCTCGATCAGTCCCAAGTTGCAAACCGAGACCGCAGGAGTAATGCCGCCGTCGCGGTGCCATCTTGTGCCGTGCGGCATCACGTTCCCCCGAAACGATCCGGATCAGCGGTCCGCAATCCGGTTTGAACTCGGCATTCCTCCCACCGCGCTGGTCCTGATCTTTGTTGGCGGTCTCTGCGCCCGCAAGGACCCAATATTATTGGTGCGGCAGCTACCGAAAGTGCTGGAGCGTCGGCCTGACACCTGGTTGCTGCTGGTCGGGCCGGTACTGGAACCTGAGTACGTGGTTGAGATGCGGCAGTTGATCGAAACCAGCGGCATCAGTGATCGCATCATCTTCGTGGGCGAAGTGCCCGACCCGCATCCCTACTTCGCCGCGTCGGATATCATGACCTTCGCCTCCTCTTTGGAGGGATTTGGAACGGTAGTGCCGGAGGCACAGGCCAATGGCCTCGCGGTGGTGGTCCGGCGCCTGCCGGGCGTGAACGAGCTCTTCGTCTGCGACGGCGAGACCGGGCTGTTCTTTGACGACGACGCCGGCTACCTGCGGTCGGTGCTTCGCCTCGCCGACGATCCGGCGTTGCGCCGGCGCATCGGCAGCCGGGCTCGCGATTTCGTCCACGCCACATTCGACATGACACAGGTGGCGCGCCGCTACCTGGCAATCTATGGCTTCGCCGACCTTCCCGCCGAGCCACCGGAAGCGCCGGCCGCACGCGTGGCGGCGCTCGGCACCACCGCTTCGATTTTGCTGCCCCGCCTGCACCGCCCCGCGGCAACCGAGCGTGTCGATCGTCCCTACCTGCTGACGATCATCGACGCCGAGGAGGAGTTCAATTGGGACGCCCCGTTCTCGCGCGCACGCACCGGCGTCGAGTTGATGCGGCACCAGGGAGCGGCGCAACGCATCCTCGATCGCTTCGGTGCGATACCGACCTACATGGTGGATTACCCGGTCGTGACCCAGGACGCCGGGCGGGCACCGCTTTTGGAGATGTTGCAGAGCGGACGCTGTGACGTCGGCACGCAGCTTCACCCTTGGGTGTCGCCGCCGTTCGTGGAGGCGGTGAACAACCGCAATTCCTATCCCGGGAACCTGCCGGTCTGGCTGGAGCAGGAGAAGCTGCGCTGTTTGACCGAGGCGATTGAGGATTTGCTGGGGATGCGGCCTCGGATCTATCGGGCTGGACGCTACGGGGTGGGAGCGCGCACGGGCGATATCCTGCAGCAGCTCGGCTATCTCGCGGACACCAGCGTGATGCCAGGCTGGAACTTTGCCGCACAGGAAGGTCCGGATTTCAGCGCGCTGGCGGCGCAACCTTATTGGCTCGATGATGCCCGCACTATTCTGGAAATTCCGATCTCCTGCGCGACGGTGGGCATGCTCAACATGCTGCCGGATGTCGTGCGTCACGCGGCACTGTCGCAGACCAGCGGGTATTTTGGCGTGCCTTCGTTGACCGCCCACCTGCGCCTGCTCGAGCGCATCAAGCTGACGCCGGAAGGCATCACGGTCGCGGAAGCCAAGCGGCTGATCCGCCATATGCTGGCACACGGGCAGAGGGTGTTCGTGGTGACTTATCACACACCGTCGCTGGTCCCGGGCAATACGCACTATGTGCGCACCGGGACCGAACTCGACCGTTTCCTCGCGTGGCTGGAGGAAATCTACGGGTTCTTCATCGAGGAAATCGGCGGGCGCTGCGCCACCTGGCGCGAATTGCGTGCGCTGTTGCGGAATGAACCGGAACCGGCGGCGCGTGCGGGTGTAGCTGCGCCGTTGGTTCCGATCGAGGCCTGACGGGACCATGGGACGGAAGAACGGAGGGAGGGCAAGAACAAGAACAGGAAACTCCCCCTCCGCTTGAGGGAGGTGGCTGGGGGAGGGGTGCATATCAGGAAGGGCAACAGTTGTGCACACTCCTCCCCCGGCCCCCTCCCTCAACGGGAGGGGGAGTTCCCTGTTCTTGCCCTCACTCCTTGCCCACTTCCCGTTGCCTCTTGCCCCCGCTTCACACGGCTACCTCCGCCCCCTCGTCCTCCTCGCCATAGCCCACCAGCCGCAGCGCCCGTCCACGAATCCCGCGCCCGGCGGCGGCATGGATCAGCGCCTCCTCGCGCCCGTGCGTCACCCACACTTCCGGCGCACCCACCTCATCCAGCGTTGCGTTCAGCTCGATCCAGTCGGCGTGGTCGGAGATCACCAGCGGCAATTCGACGCCGCGCGACTTGGCGCGCTGCCGCACCCGCATCCAGCCGGAGGCCATCCCAACCACCGGATCGGCAAGTCGCCGCGCCCAGCGGTCCGCCAGCGCGCCCGGGGGTGCCAGCACGATCGCGCCTGCCAGTTCCCGCTTCGCTGCCCCGGTGGCCGGGCGCAGCTCCCCCAGTGCGACGCCGCACGTCTCGTACACCGCGCACATCCCCGCCAGCGCGCCGTGCAGCCAGATCGGCTGGTCCCATCCCGCCTGCCGCAACAGGGCGATCAGCCGCTGGCACTTGCCCAGCGCGTAGCAGCCGACGACATGGGTGCGCTCCGGAAACAACGCCACGCTGTCCAGCAAACGGCGGATCTCCGCCTGGGGTGCCGGGTGCACGAACACCGGCAATGCGAAGGTCGCCTCGGTGACGAACACGTCGCATGCCATCGGCTCGAACCCGACGCAGGTAGGGTCGGGCGCGCGCTTGTAATCGCCGCTGACCACCACGCGGGCGCCCCCATAAGCCATCACCACCTGCGCGCTGCCCAGCACGTGGCCCGCGGGCCGCAGGCAGACGTCCACGTCGTTAATGCGCAGCGTCTCGCCCCACCCCAGCGCCTGCTGCGTCTCACCAGCACGGTCCTCGCCCAGCCGCGCGCGCATCAACGCCAGCGTGTCGGCGGTCGCCAGCACGGCCCGATGGCCCGGCCGTGCATGATCCGAGTGCGCGTGCGTCACCACTGCCCGATCCACCGCGCACAACGGATCGATGAAGAACCCGCCGGGCTCGCAATAAAGCCCCTGCGGCTGGACTTTCAGCCAGGTCTCGGGGTGGATCATCGCCCTTATCTCGGACCGCTCATGGACATTGCCAAGCGGTTGGCGGGGCCTCAGCCGCTCGGGTAAGAGAGCAACGACATGACCACCATCACCGACACGCTGGTCGACCTTGGTCGCGGCGCCTTCGAGCGTGGCGATCTCGCGGAAGCCGAGGCCTTGTTCCGTCGCGCCCACACGGCAGGGCGCAACGACGCTGGAGGTGCTGTACTTCCTCGGCTACCTCGCGCGCTCCCGCAACGACCTCACCGACGCCGGCAACTTCTACGCCGCCGCCCTGGCACGCAATCCCACGGACGCCGAGCTGCACAACAACCTGGCCGAGGTCCGCCGCGCCCAGCAGCGCGACGCCGAGGCAATCGCGTTGTATCGCCGCGCCATCGCGCTGTCGCCCGACAAGGCGGAGATCCACGGCAACCTGGGCTCCCTGCTGATGGCGCTGCGCCGGCCGGACGAGGCGCTGTCGCATCTGCAGCAGGCGCTGGAGCTGCGGCCGGATCTGACGCCGCTGCGCAACGACATTGCCCTGGCGCTGAGCGCCCTCGGCCGCTACCCCGAAGTGGCCGCGCACTACCGCGCCGAGATCGAAGAACACCCCGCCAATGTCGAAGCGCGGTATCTCGAGGCACTGGCGCTGCTGGCAACCGGCGATTTCGAACGCGGCTGGCGGCGGCACGAAGCCCGATGGTACGCCGAACTCGGCCGGATCAAGCGGCGGGAATTCGCCGCACCCTGGTGGCTCGGCGAGGATAACCTGGCCGGCCGCACCATCCTGCTGCACGCCGAGCAAGGCTACGGCGACACGTTGCAGTTCATCCGCTACCTGCCGCGCGTGGCGGCGATGGGCGGCACGGTCCTGCTGGAAGTGCAGCCGCCGCTGAAGTCGCTGCTGGTTGGCGCCCCAGGCACAGCCGGCGTGTTCGCGCGCGAGGACACACTGCCGCCGTTCGATCTGCAATGCTCCCTGATGAGCCTGCCGCGCGCGTTCCGCACCTCGCCCGCCAACATCCCGGCCGACGTGCCCTACCTGGCGGCGCCGCCCGACCGCCTGCGGCGCTGGCAGGAACAATTGGGCGCCGCGGCGGGGCGGCGGCGCATCGCCTTCGCCTGGTCCGGCAGCAAGGGCGGGCCCTGGAACCGCGACATCCCGCTTGCCACGCTGCTGCCGCTGCTGGAACGCACCGACTGCGAGTGGCACGTGGCGCAAGTGGAGATCGAGGATGACGATCGCCGCCTGCTGCACGACGCCCCGAACGTGCTGGATCATAGCGGCACGCTGCAGGACTTCGCCGACACCGCGGCGCTGGTGGCGCGGATGGATCTGGTCATCTCGGCCGACACCGCGTTGGCGCACCTGGCCGGCGCCCTGGCGCGCCCCGTCTGGACGCTGCTGCCGATGGGCGCGGACTACCGCTGGATGATGGGTCGTTCCGACAGCCCCTGGTATCCGACCATGCGCCTGTTCCGCCAGCCTCGGCTGAAGGACTGGTCCGCCGTGGTCGCCGCGGTCGGCCTCGCGCTCGATGCCAGCGAGGCATGACCGCCTTCGCCACGCTGATGGGCGAGCAAGCCCTGGAACTGATCATGGCGGGGCGTCACGCGGATGCCGAGCCGCTGGCCAAGTACAGCATCGCCGCCAATGCCTGCCTGGCGTACAACCTCTATCTGCTCGGACACAGCCAGTACCGGTTGAAGCGATACGAGGAGGCCGCCGTCGCGCTGGCAACCTCCGTCGCGATCCAACCCGCCCAGGCGTCGGCGCAGAACGATCTCGCGGCCAGCCTGTTCGCGCTGGGGCGCGAGAGTGAAGCGCTGCCGGCGATCCAGCGCGCGCTGGCAGTGCAACCCGACCTGGCCGAGGCACAGGAGACCTGGGGCATCGAACTGCTGCGCGCGGGCCGGCTGCGCGAGGCATGGCCGCACTATGAGGCACGGTTCCACTCGTTGAGCGGCAGCCGCTATCGCCGCGACTTCCCCCAGCCGCAGTGGCGCGGCGAGCCGGTGGCTGGCCGCACGATCCTGCTGCACGCCGAGCAAGGGGCGGGGGATACGTTCCAGTTCGTGCGGTATGTGCCGCTCGTGGCGGCGCTAGGTGCCTCGGTGGTGCTGGAAGTCTATCCCGGCTTCCGCCCCGCCATGTCCGGGCTGGCGGGCGTCGCGACCGTAATCGAGCGTGGCGAGGCGCTGCCGGACTTCGACCTGCACTGCCCATTGCTCAGCCTGCCACTCGCGTTCGGCACCGGGCTGGACAGCATTCCGGCCAACGTGCCGTATCTCGCGCCGTTGCCGGAACGGGTGGCGGCCTGGCGGATGCGGCTCGGTCCGCGACGCGGCAGGCGCGTCGGGGTGGTCTTCTCCGGCAATCCCGTGCATCCGGATGATGAGCAGCGCAGCATCCCGCTGGTGCAATTCGCCCGGCTGCTGACGGCGGCACCGGACCGCGATATCCACATCCTGCAGAATGCCATCCGTGACGCCGACCGGTTCGCACTGGAGCTCCTGCCGCACGTGCGCGACCACAGCGCGGCGATCTCGGATTTCGCCGATACCGCCGCGCTGGTCTCGCTGATGGACGTGGTAGTGACGGTGGATACCGCGGTGGCGCATCTGGCGGGGGCGCTGGGCTGGCCGGTATGGGTACTGCTGCCGCTCCGGCCGGACTGGCGCTGGATGCTGGGGCGTGACGACAGCCCATGGTACCCGACGATGTGGCTGTTCCGGCAGACCCGGAAACGCGACTGGGAGAGCGTGTTGGAGGCCGTGGCACGACGGCTTGATGAGACGCTGGGATAGGAACTGGTGCGTCACGATGCGGCGGACGTGGCGAAGAACGTCCACCTGGTCGCGTACCGCGTGCGATGCGCTGGTCTGGCCGTCGCGATACATCCCGAGCGACGATCGAGCCTACGCCACTCAATCGCCGCCCAGCGCCGCCTCGACCGCCCGCACCGCCGCCAGCGGGACCGCACCGCGCCCCACCACCTTGCCGCCGACGCAGGCCAGCCAGCCCTCGCCATCCGGCGGCTCGCCCGGGCGCAGCTCGACCACCTTGGCCTCGGCGTCGCGCGCCACCGCCTGGAAGCGCCGCCAGCCGGTGCACAAGGGGCCCTGAACGCGAACGACGCGGGCGATGGCCTCGCCCGCGTCGTCCAACCCGATCCATTCCAGGGTGCGGGGAACCCCGACACCCTCCTCACGCCGGCCCCGCATCCATCGGAGGCGGGGCTGCATGCTAATCACACTCCATCAGGCGCACTCCGCGGACCGGCGAGCCGGCCAACGGGCGGAGGGGCCGTGGGTGGATGGCCGGGTCAAGCCCGGCCATGACGGAAACACTCTCACCATAACGGGGCAAGCGTCATGCACTCTTAGCCATGATCTCGTCCGCGATGTTCCGCGGCACCGGATCGTAGTGGTGGAACTGCATGGTGAACGACGCCCGCCCCTTGGTCATGCTCCTCAGGTCGGAAATGTAGCCGAACATTTCCTTCAGGGGAACATGCGCCCGAACGATGACAGTCGAGCCGGAGCTCTCCTGGTTCTGGATCTGCCCGCGGCGCCGGTTCAGGTCGCCCACCACGTCGCCCACGTGATCCTGCGGCGTGGTCACCTCCACGTCCATGATCGGCTCCAGGATGATCGGGCCGGCCTTCTTCATGCCGTCGCGGAAGCAGGCTTTGGCGGCGATCTCGAACGCCAGCGCCGAGCTGTCCACATCGTGGTATTTGCCGTCGATCAGGGTGTACTTGAAATCAACCGTCGGGAACCCGGCCAGCACACCGGTGTCCGCCTGCACGCGGATTCCCTTCTCCACCGCCGGGATGTATTCCTTCGGCACCGAGCCGCCGATCACCTTGTTCTCGAACACCACGCCCTCATTCCGGGCTACCGGCTCGAACACGATTTTTACTTCAGCGTACTGGCCCGACCCTCCGGTCTGCTTCTTGTGCGTGTAGGTCTCGGTATGCGGGCGGGTGATCGTCTCCCGGTACGCCACCTGCGGCGCACCGATATCCGCCTCCACGCCGTATTCGCGCCGCAGGCGGTCGATGATGATCTCCAGGTGCAGTTCGCCCATCCCGGACAGGATGGTCTGCCCGGACTCCTGGTCGGTGCGCAGCCGCAGCGACGGGTCCTCGCCCGCGAGCTTCTGCAGCCCGAGCGACATCTTCTCCACCGATTCCTTGGTGCGCGGCTCGACCGAGATGTCGATCACCGGTACCGGGAACGCCATGCGCTCCAGGATCACCGGGTCCTGCTGCGAGGCCAGCGTATCGCCCGTGCCGGTATCCTTCAGCCCTACGAAGGCGGCGATGTCGCCGGCGTGCACTTCCTTGATCTCGGCCCGCTTGTCGGCGTGCATCTGGAACATCCGCCCGATGCGCTCGCGGTGCTCGCGCGTGGTATTCATCACCGTGTCGCCCGACTTCAGCGTGCCCGCGTAGACGCGCACGAAGGTCAGCGTGCCGTACTTGTCGTTGATGATCTTGAAGGCCAGGCCGGCGAACGGCGCGTCCGGATCGGCCTTGATGCGGCGGCGCGTATGGTCGGCATGCTCTTCCTCGCCTTCCTCGGCGGCGATGGCGATGCCGGGCACGTCTACCGGCGACGGCAGGTAGTCCAGCACCGCGTCGAGCAATGGCTGCACGCCCTTGTTCTTGAACGCCGTGCCGCACAGCACCGGACGGAACGCACCGGAAATCGTGCTCGCCTTGATACAGCGCTTCAGCGTGGCGACTTCGACGTCGCCATGCTCGAAATACTCCTCCATCGCCGCGTCATCGACGGACAGCGCGGTGTCCAGCAGGATCTGCCGGTATTCCTTCGCTTGCTCGATCAGGTCGGCGGGAATTGGTTCGGTATGGAAGCTCGCGCCCAGCTCGCTGCCGTCCCAGATCACGGCGTGCATCTCGACCAGGTCGACCACGCCGAGGAACTTGTCCTCGATGCCGATTGGAAGCTGCAGCGGCAGCGCGAGGATATCCAGCTTGTCCTTCAGCGTGTCCAGCGCACGGAAGAAATCCGCCCCGGTGCGATCCAGCTTGTTGATGAAGATGATGCGGGGGACGTTGTAGCGGTCCGCCAGGCGCCAGTTGGTCTCCGACTGCGGCTGCACGCCGGCAACGCCCTCGATGATGAAGATAGCGCCGTCCAGCACGCGCAGACTGCGGTTCACCTCGATGTTGAAGTCGATATGGCCGGGGGTGTCGATGATGTTGATGCGGTGGTCCTTCCACTCGCACGTCACCGCCGCGGACGTGATCGTGATCCCGCGCTCCCGCTCCTGCTCCATGTAGTCCGTGGTGGTGTTGCCATCGTGCACCTCCCCGATCTTATGCGACATCCCTGTGTAGTACAGGATGCGCTCGGTCGTGGTGGTCTTGCCGGCATCGATGTGCGCGGTGATGCCGATGTTGCGAATCCGGTCGAGCGGCGTGGCGGGCACGGTGGAACCTCCAGAACAACAGCGGGTGCGCGATCCGGTTGGATCCCGGGGAAGCGGCCCCGGCGCACCGTCTTTCATCCCCAGCCGGGAAACAACTCTGTCCGGGAAGTGAACCTTCTGCGGGAAGCGCCCCTGTTCGGAAAACACCCCCCATAAAGGCGTGCCCCCGCGCGCGTTCCTGAAAGGGAACGCATGGCAGGGGCGTCCGGCCGGCTGTGCACGCGGCAAATGCGGCATGGGCGCGCGTTTTGCAAGTGCGAAGTGAGGAGCGCAGAGCACACATGCTCCCCTTGCGTTCACTCTTTGTCACCGACGGACACGCGGGCTGAGGATAAATTGCCCGGCATGGACACACGCACCGCACAGGCGCTGATCCGTTTCGGCCTGGGCCGCCGGGGCGAGGAGCCGCTGCCGCCCGACCCCGCCTCCTGGCTGCACGACCAGTTGCGCCAGCCGGACCCCACATTGCTCGATCCGCGTCCCAGCACCGCGACCGGCCTGGAGGCACTGTATTTCGACCGCCGCAACAAGCCGCCCGAGGGCCAGCGTGCCGTGCCGCCGCTGTTCCGCGACCAGTCCCGCGCCGAGCTGGCCAACGCCCTGACTACGTCCGCCCCGTTCCGCGAGCGTTTGGTGTGGTTCTGGACCAACCATTTCACCGTCTCGGTTCGCGGCGGCTGCGCGGCGGTGGCGTGCGCTTTCGTGGAGGAGGCGATCCGCCGCCACGTCACCGGCCGGTTCGAGACCATGCTGCTGGCGGTGATGCACCACCCGGCGATGCTGATCTACCTGAACAACGCGCAGTCGGTCGGCCCCGACAGCGTGGCCGGCCAGCGCCGCCACCTCGGCCTGAACGAGAACCTCGCGCGCGAGTGCATGGAGCTGCACACCGTCAGCCCCGCCGCCGGCTACACCCAGGCCGACGTCACGAACTTCGCGAAGATCCTGACCGGCTGGTCGATCGACCTGCGCTCCGACCCGCCCGGCTTCCGCTTTCGTCCGCTCGCGCACGAACCGGGGCGGATCACACTGATGGGCCGCCAGTTTCCTCCGGGCGAGGAGGGCGGCGTCGAGGCACTGCGCTTCCTGGCCAACCACCCCTCCACCCACCGCTATCTGGCGGGCCGGCTGACGCAGCATTTCGTCGCCGACATGCCCTCGCCCGAGGTGGTGCGGCCGATCGAGGCGGCGCTGCGCGACACCGGCGGCGACCTGGGGGCCGCGGCGGCGGCGGTGGTCGCGCTGCCCGCGACCTGGCAGCCCGGGGCGAAGCTGCGCACGCCGCAGGACTACGTGATCGCCACACTGCGGATGCTGGACCTGCCGTCGGAGCAACAGGACCAGATGAACGTGCCGGGAATCCTGGCGGGGCTGGGACAGCCGTTCTTCAACGCGCCACAGCCGAACGGCTGGTCTGACCGCGCCGCCTCCTGGGCCGCACCGGAGGCGATGATGCGCCGCATCGACTGGGCCTATGCCGTGTCCGGCCGGGTGGCTGCGCCGGCCAGCGGCCGCGACGCCGCCGAGCTGGCCGAAGCCAACCTGGGGCCATTGCTCAGCCCCACCACGTTGCAGGCGGTTCACCGCGCCGGCTCTCGCCGCGACGCGATGACCCTGCTGCTCTCCTCCCCCGAATTCCAGAGGCGCTGAACGATGAGCGACGTGAGAGCGACCAAAAAGAACACCCCCTCCCCTTGTGGGAGGCGGCCGGACGGAGGCGTCGAGCAAGCACGAAAAGCCCATGCGTATAGCCTGACCCGCCGCTCGGCCCTGCTGGGGCTTACCGCCGCCATCTCGCTGGGCCGCGCCTCACTCGCCGTCGCCGCCGCGCCGGGGGACCGTCGCTTCGTCGTGGTGATCCTGCGAGGGGCGCTGGATGGGATGTCGGCGGTGGTGCCGTACGGCGATCCGGACCTCGCGTCCCTGCGCGCCGAGCTGGTGCCGCCCGCGCCCAGCCAGTCGAACGGCATGCTGGATCTGGGCGGCTTCTACGGCCTGCACCCGTCGCTCGCGAGCCTGCACACCCTGTTCCAGGCCGGCGAGCTGCTGCCGGTGCACGCCGTGGTCGGCCCCACCCGCGTGCGCAGCCACTTCGAGGCGCAGGACTGCCTGGAGAGCGGCGCCGACCACCGCATGACCAGCGGCTGGCTGAACCGCGCTGTCGCCGCCATGCCAGGTGCCGCGCAGGGCCGGCCGGAGGGCGACGCGCTGGCCGTTGGAGTCTCCGTGCCGCTACTGCTGCGCGGGCCGACAACTGTGGGGAACTGGGCGCCGCACGGCGAGCTGACCCCGCCGCCCGATCTCTATTCCCAGATCGCCGTGCTGAACCGCGCCGACCACATCACCGGCCCCGCCATCGCCGAGGGCCTGCGCGAGCGTGGCTTTTCCGCGTCGGTGGTGGCCAACGACGACCCGATGCAGCCGGCCCGAAACCGCTACGCCTTCCCGACCCTGGCGCGCGCCGCGGGAGAGATGCTGCGCGCGCCGGACGGCCCGCGCATCGCCGCGCTGGAGATCGACGGCTGGGACACCCATCAGGCGCAGGTGCCACGGCTCGCGGCGGTGCTGAAGCAGCTCGATGGCGGGCTGGCGGGGCTGAAAGAGGGGCTGGGCCCGGCGTGGCGCCAGACCGCGGTGCTGGTGATGACCGAGTTCGGCCGCACCGCGCGGGTGAACGGCACCAAGGGCACCGACCACGGCACCGCCACGGTGGCGTTCGTGGCTGGGCGGCGCGGTGCGCGGCGGACGCGTGGCGGGGACGTGGCCGGGGCTGGGAGCAGACAAGCTGTACGAGAACCGCGACCTGGCACCGACGACGGAGCTACGGGCGGTGGCCAAGGGACTGCTGGCGCAACACCTGGGACTGGGGTCCGGGGCGCTGGGGCAGGTGTTCCCAGGCAGCGGCGGAGTGGCGCCGATGGGCGGGCTGATCAGAGCGTAATGAATGAGACGACAAATGGTGGCGTGGTTGGAAGCGATGAGGCCTGCGTGGTGTCGGTGCCGTTTTCAGGATAGGGACCTCAGGACGGACCAGTGAAGACCTGCCCTCGGTCCAGCGAAGACGCTCCCGCCATCAACCGTGACCGTGAAACGTGAACGGTAGGGCAAATGAGCGCAGCGCAATTCGCCATCATACCGCGGCGGATTGCGCTGCGCTGATCCGCCCTACAACGCCCCACCCTTCCGCCCCGCCATCGCGCCCAGCCGCAGCCGCAGCGCATTCAGCTTGATGAAGCCCTGGGCGTCGAACTGGTCATACGCCCCCTCATCTTCATCGAACGTCACCGTCTTCAGCGAGTACAAACTGCTCGGCGACTCCCGACCGATCACCGCGACATTGCCCTTGTACAACTTCAACCGCACCCGACCGGACACGCTGTGCTGGCTGGTGTCGATCAGCGCCTGCAGCATCCGCCGCTCGGGGCTGAACCAGAAACCGTTGTAGATCAGCTCGGCATAGCGCGGCATCAGGCTGTCCTTCAGATGCGCCGCCTCGCGGTCCAGCGTGATGCTTTCGATGCCGCGATGCGCCACGAGCAGGATGGTGCCGCCGGGAGTTTCATAGACGCCGCGGGATTTCATGCCGACGAAGCGGTTCTCCACCATGTCCAGCCGGCCGATGCCGTTCGCCTTGCCTGCCTCGTTCAGCTTCGTCAGCAGCGCGGCGGGCGACAGCGTCACCCCGTCGATCGCCACCGGATCGCCGCCTTCGAAATCGATCGCCATGACGGTGGGTTTGTCGGGTGCGTCTTCGGGAGAAATCGTGCGCTGATAGACGATCGAGTCCGCCTCCGCCGCCGGATCTTCCAGGATCTTCCCTTCCGACGAAGAGTGCAGCAGGTTGGCATCGATGCTGAACGGCGCCTCGCCGCGCTTGTCCTTAGCGATCGGGATCTGGTTCTCCTCTGCGAATGCCAGCAGCCTGGTGCGGCTGGTGAGGTTCCATTCGCGCCACGGGGCGATGATCTTGATGTCGGGCTTCAGTGCGTAATACGACAGTTCGAACCGCACCTGGTCGTTGCCCTTGCCGGTCGCGCCATGCGCCACCGCGTCGGCACGGACTTGTTCCGCGATCTCGATCTGGCGCTGCGCGATCAGCGGGCGAGCGATCGACGTGCCGAGCAGGTATTGGCCTTCATACAGGGTGTTCGCGCGGAACATCGGGAAGACGAAGTCGCGCACGAAGGTCTCGCGCAGGTCATCGACGAAAATTTCCTTCACGCCCATCATCTCGGCCTTCTGCCGCGCCGGGCCGAGTTCCTCGCCCTGGCCGAGATCGGCGGTGAAGGTGACGATCTCGCAGCGATAGGTCACCTGGAGCCAGCGCAGGATCACGCTGGTGTCCAGGCCGCCGGAATAGGCGAGCACGACCTTCTTGACGTCCTTCACCGGCATAGCGGCGGTCCTTTCCTGCGGCCGGGCGGCAAGTAGCGCGCGCACGGGCGCATAGGCAACCGACGGTCCCGGACCGTGACTGGACGCGTTCCGGCGACCCCTGTCATACGACCCCTGTGATGCGCCCCCTGCCATGCGACCCCTGTCATGCGACCCCTGTCATGCGACCCCTGTCATGTGACCCCTGTCATGCGACCCCTGTCATTGCGAGGAGCGAAACGGCGAAGCAATCTCCTGCCCGATGAGGCCGCGGTTCATCAGGCAAAAGATTGCTTCTTCGCTTTGCTCCTCGCAATGACAGCACCATGCACCTGCTGATCTTCGGTCTGGGCTATTGCGGGACGGCCGTTGCCGATGCGGCGCACGCCGCCGGCTTCACCGTCACTGGCACGCTGCGCCAATCCGACCGTCCCGCCACGATCCCGTTCGACGCCGCCGCTCCCATCATCGCCGCGGCCACCCACGTGCTCTCCACCGTGCCACCCAATGACCATGGCGATCCGGTAGTCGCACGCTACGCCGACGTCATCGCCGCGGCACCGCGCCTGCGATGGATCGGCTACCTGTCCAGCACGGTGGTTTATGGCGACCGCGCGGGCGGATGGGTGGACGAGGACACGCCGCCAGCACCAAGCCAGGTGCGAGGCCACCGCCGCCTCGCGGCCGAAGCCGCGTGGGGCGCGTTCGCCGCCCAACGCCCGGTCGACATCTTCCGCCTGGCCGGCATCTACGGCCCCGGACGATCGGCATTCGACGACCTGCGCTCCGGCCGCGCGCGGCGCATCCTCAAGCCCGGCCACACCTTCGGCCGCATCCACCGCGACGACGTCGCCGGTGCGGTGCTGGCGGCGATGCGGCAAAATCCTCGGCCAGGACTGCGGACTTTCAACCTGACCGACGACGAACCGGCGGAATCCGCCGCCGTTGTGGAGGCAGCCGCGCGCCTGCTGAACCTGCCACCGCCGCCGGCGATCCCCTTCGCCGACGCCGAGGCAACGATGAGCTTGATGGCCCGCAGCTTCTGGTCGGAAAACCGCAAGGTCGCCAGCCGCAAGACGCAGGCAGTGCTCCGCAACGCCTGGCGCTACCCGACCTATCGCGAGGGCCTATGCGCCATCCTGCGCCAGGAGATCGCCCAGCACCCGGCATAACAGCGCGAGGTCCTGCGGGCGCGACAAGCGGTGGTCGCCGTCTTTCACCAGCGTCACCCGCACGTCGGGGCTTTCGACTTGCTCGGCGATCCGCAACGCCATTTCCCAGGGCACGTCCGAATCGGCCTGACCTTGCAGCAGCCGCACCGGGCATTGCAGCGGGATCGGCGCCGACAACAGCAGATGGTTCCGGCCATCCTCGATCAGCGCGCGGGTGATCGGGGTAGGATCGCCCTCGCCGTAACGGTTTGGCACGTGGATGATGCCGTGCTCCATCACCCGGGCGCGTTGCTCGAAGTTGAGCGCCTGCCACATCAGCACTTCGGTGAAATCGGGCGCTGCGGCGATGCCGACCAGCGCCGCCACGCGCTCGCGCCGCGCCAGCGCGCACAGCAGAGCGATCCAGCCTCCCATGGAGGAGCCGACCAGCACCAGGGGTCCCTCGGTCAGCCGGTCGATCGCTGTAATTGCGTCTGCGGTCCAAATGCCGATGGTGCCGTCTTCGAACCGGCCGCCACTGCTGCCGTGACCGGAATAGTCGAACCGCAACATCGCATGGCCGCGGTCCGCGCAGAACAATGCCAACGCGGTGGCCTTGTCGCCGGTCATGTCGCTACGATAGCCCGGCAGGAACACCACCGTTGGGCCGCGTCCTTCCGCCTTGGCGAAGGCGAGCTCGACGCCGTCGCCGCGATTCAACCGCCCAGCGGCGATCATGAAAGCGGCGGCCCTGGAAGCCGCTGCCACAGAAGTTGCGGCCATGGAAGTGCCTGCCATGCGCACGTCTCCTGCCGGCTGTTTAAGCCGCCGACGATATCACCGCGCGCAGCAAGGCAATGCAAGCAAAGCCAGTTCACCCCGAACCGTCATCAAATTCGCCCTCGGACCGCCGGCTTTCGGCTGCCGGCGACCGCCTAGCCGATGCCTCAAACGGTGGCGGCAGCGCGACGCCCATTCTCACGCGCCGAACCTGTAGGGGGCTTGCGGGAGCCGTTGCCGCCGTTGGCCGCGTCGCTCATGATCGCGCGCAGATCGCGGAGGAACGCCGCGCCCTTCATGGTGCGCTGTACCAGCACGCTGCGCCGGTCCAGCGGGTCCACCTTGCGGCGGGCGAGGTCGAGTTCGCCCAGCCGGTCCAGTGCGCGGGTTATCGCCGGCTTGGAAACGTTCAACTCGGCTGCCAGGCCGCGCACCGTGTGGCCGCCATCGCGCAGGTAGCAGGTGAGGAAGACACCGAGCTGCCGCGCCGACAGGTCTGCCCCGTCCCGCCGCACCAGCGCCACCACGGTATCACGGAGTATGCCGACCAGCTGATCGGCTGACTGATTTGCTGCCATCCGTCGATCCCTTCGATAGCCCAACGAGCCGGTATGGACTCGTTTCCCCATCCGACATGAGATAGTACCGATACGGTCCGCTGTCAACTTTATTTCAGAAAGGAAACTCGCATGGGGCCGCTGCTCGCGGCCTTGTGACCCGGCCGCCGTCCGGCAAGCAGTTTTATCCTGGCGGACCGAGTTTTTCCGCCAGCGCAAAGAACAGCGCGCGCACCGCCTGGGCCTCGCCGCCTTCCGGGCGTCCTGGTTGGGAAGTTTCATTCCAGGCGTAAAGATCGAAATGCAGCCACGGCGTGTCGGCAGCAACAAAAGCCTCCAAAAAAAGCGCAGCGACAATCGCACCGGCAAACGGTTTTGACGAAATATTGTTCATGTCGGCCACCGGGCTGTCGAGCCAGCCGCGATAACTATTCCACAGTGGCATTCGCCAGACAGGGTCGTGAACTTTCTTGCCAGCCAGCAAAACCTGCTCGGCCCACGCATCGTCGTTACTGAACAGCGCGGGAAGGTCAGGACCGAGCGCGACTCGCGCCGCCCCGGTCAAAGTGGCGGCATCGATCAGCACCGCCGGTTGCTCTGCTCCTGCGTCGGCCAGCAGGTCGCATAGCACCAGCCGGCCTTCCGCGTCGGTGTTCCCGATCTCCACAGTGCGTCCGTTCCGGGTGCGCACCACGTCGCGCGGCCGCATCGCGGTACCGGAAACTGCGTTCTCCACACAGCCGATGCGCGCGGCGAGACGAACGGGCAGGTCGCACTCCATGACCAAACGTGCCAGGGCAAGAACAGTTGCGGCGCCGCCCATGTCCTTTTTCATGTGCAACATGCCGGCGGACGACTTCAGGTCGAGCCCTCCGGTATCGAAACAGACACCTTTTCCGCACATTGAGACGAGCGGCGCGTCGTCATGCGCCGTGCTGCCCCGCCACCGGAGGATTGCGACGCACGGAGGACGGGCCGAGCCGGCGCCGACCGCGGCCACGGTCGGATATTCGCGGGCCAGCGCGTCGCCCTCGACCAGCGTGGTTTCGGCCCCGAACTGGCGGCCGAGCGCCGCGGTGGCCTCGGCCAACTCGGCGGGGCCGAGCAAGTTGGCGGGCGTGTTGATCAGGTCGCGGGCCATAAAGATGGCGGCGGCCTGCGACAGCGCGCGGGCCTTGCCGGGCGGCGCCACAAGGCGGGCGGGCGCGCGGTCCGCTGTTTTCAATTCGCCATAACGGTACGCGCCGAGGCAAAAGCCCAGAGTCGCTGCTTCGGGGTCATAATCGCCGGGTTGCAGCCGCCAGCTCGTGCCTTCCGGCAGCGAACGGGCCAAGTGGCCGAACGCGAACGGCGTTTCGTCGTTGCCCAGACCGGCGACCGCGCCGGCGAGGCCGCCGGTACCGGGCAGGAACACCAGCTCGCGGGGTTTCGCGGCAAAGTTCAGATCGCGCAGCCAGGTGACTTGCGGAGCGGGAAGCTGGTCCAGCAGGCGCGCCAGGTCGGCGGGGCGGACGGGATAGAGCGGCCTGGCGGTCTCGTCCCGATCAAGAATGAAGTCGAACATGGGCTGCATGAACCTCTCCCGCTATGCGGACGAGGTTTATACCGCCAAAGCGGCGACCCCAGGCAGGGTCTTGCCCTCCAGCCATTCCAGGAACGCTCCGCCGGCGGTGGAGACGTAGCTCATTTGCTCGAGCACCCCGGCGTGGCGCAGCGCGGAGACCGTGTCGCCGCCGCCTGCCACGCTGCGCAGGCCACCGGCTTGCGTCGCCGCCGCCACCGCGCGCGCGAACGCCGTCGTCCCGGCATCGAAGGGCGGGGTTTCGAACGCGCCCAGCGGGCCGTTCCAGACCAGCGTCTTCAGCGTGCCCAGCCGCGCAGTCAGTTCCGCCACGGTCGCCGGACCGACGTCCAGGATCATCGCATCATCAGGCACACCGTTGATGCCCACCGTGCGGGTGGCGGCGTTCGGTTTGAACTCGGTCGCCACCACCGCATCGAGCGGCAGCACCACCTGGCAGCCGCCCATCCTGGTCGGCTCCAGAATGCGCCGGGCGGTGTCGTGCATCTCGGCTTCCTGCAGCGACTTGCCGACGTTCACGCCCTGCGCCGCGAGGAACGTGTTGGCCATCGCGCCGCCAATCACCAGCACATCCACCTTGGCAATCAGGTTGCCGAGCAATTCAAGTTTGGTGGACACCTTGGCACCGCCGACCACCGCTGCCACCGGCCGCACCGGGTTGTGCAGCGCCGCCTCCAGCGCCTCCAACTCGGCCTGCATCAAGCGGCCGGCATAGGCGGGCAGCAGATGCGCTACGCCCTCGGTGCTGGCGTGGGCGCGATGCGCGGCGGAGAACGCGTCGTTCACGATATATGTCCGCCAGCTTCGCCAGGGCGGCGGCGCAGGCGGGGTCGTTCTTTTCTTCCCCGGCGTGGTAGCGGGTGTTCTCCAGCACCAGCACGTCGCCGCGGGCCATGCGGTCCACGGCTTGCTCGGCGGCGACGCCGACGCAGTCCTCGGCGAAGCGCACGCGCTGGCCCAGCACCGCGCCGAGCGCGGCCGCCATCGGCCCGAGCGACATCTCCGGCACGCGCTTGCCCTTGGGGCGGTCGAAATGGCTGCAAACGATGACCTTGGCGCCCTTGCCGACAAGCTCGCGGATGGTGGGCGAGAGGCGCTCGATGCGCGTCAGGTCGGTGATCTTGCCACCGCGCACCGGCACGTTGAGGTCAGCGCGCAGCAGGACGCGCTTACCAGCGACGTCCACGTTGTCGAGGGTGCGGAAGGGCATTTGGCAGACCCCGCGTCAGGAGGGAACGAACGCCAGCGATTACCGTCAAGGGCAGCCATCCGTCTCGCGTCACAATGTCAGAGCGGGCGGCGTAGCGGTTCTCGTCATGGCCGGGCTCGACCCGGCCACCTACCCCGACTGATCCGGCGCACCGCCGGCCGAGTGGCAGGATCAGTCGGGGAAGATGGCCGGGTCGAGTCCGGCCATGACGGCTATCGTCTACAAACTTCCAAGCAGTACAGCGGTGTCCGACATGCGGTTGGAGAAGCCCCACTCGTTGTCGTACCACCCCATCACCCGCGCCAGCGCGCCATCGACGACCGAGGTCTGCGTCGCGTCGAACGTGCAGGAAGCCGGGCAGTGGTTGAAGTCGACGACTGACCAGCGGCGCCGTGTTGTAGTCCATGATGCCCTTCAGCTCGCCTTTCGACGCATCCTGCATCGCCGCGTTGATCTCATCCTTCGTCGCCGTGCTTCGCCAGGTTCACGTCGAGCGAAACCAGGGAAACATTCGGCGTCGGGATGCGGATGGCGGTGCCGTCCAGCTTGCCTTTCAGCTCCGGCAGCACCAGTCCCACCGCGCGCGCAGCCCCGGTGGAGGTGGGGATCGCCGACACCGCCGCCGCGCGGGCGCGGTGCAGGTCCTTGTGCAGCGTATCGACCGTGTTCTGGTCGCCGGTATAGGCATGGATCGTCACCATATAGCCGCGCAGGATGCCGAACTTCTCGTGCAGCACCTTGGCCATCGGCGCCAGGCAGTTGGTGGTGCAGGACGCGTTGGACACCACCGTCATGTCCTTCGTCAGGATCTTGTGGTTCACGCCATACACGATCGTCGCATCCACATGATCGCCCGGCGCGGAGATCAGCACCTTGCGCGCGCCCGCTTGCAGCAGCGCGGACGCCTTCTCCTTCGAGGTGAAGATGCCGGTGCATTCCAGCGCGACGTCCACGCCCGAATAGGGCGCCTTGGTCGGATCGCGCTCGGCCGCGACCTTGATCGGGCCATAGACCTTGCCGTTGTGGCGAATGGTGATGGTATCGCCGGAGATTTCGAGCTGCCCCGGGAACCGGCCGTGCACGCTGTCATAGGCGAACAGGTGGGCGTTGGCCTCGACGCTGCCGAGGTCGTTGATGGCGATCGGCACGACGTCCTGCCGTCCACTCTCCACGATGGCGCGCAGCACAAGGCGCCCGATGCGTCCAAATCCGTTGATGGCGACCTTCACGGCCATGGGAGTGCCCTTTCCTGTCTTGGTTCCGTCGCTTCCTGCCCGGGAGTCATTGACCAATCATTGATACGGATCAACCTGAACGCAACCGTGATCGCAGTCCAGCGGCAGGGGCTCACGTCTGCCTCACGCCTCACCAGGGCAGCCCGCAAAGGTCGAGCACGCCGGTGCGCGGTGCGAGGTTCAGGTCCAGCACGTAAGCGTCGGTCACGTCGAAGCGAACCCTGCCGCGGGGTTGCCGGGCAAAGACCCTTTTTCACCCTAGCCGCTTGCGCACCGCCGCCGCGACCGCCTCCGGCGTCAGGCCGAAGTAATTGTACAGATCGGTATATTTCCCCGACGCGCCAAATCCGTGCATGCCGATGAACGTGCCGTCCGGACCCAGCCAGCGGTCCCAGCCGAAGTCGCACGCCGCCTCGATGCCGACGCGCGGGGCGCCGCCCAGCGTCTGGGCGCGGTAGCTCTCATCCTGTGCGGAGAACATCTCCCAGCAGGGCAGCGACACCACCGCGACGCGGATGCCTTCCCCGGTCAACCGGTCGCGCGCGGCCATCGCGATGGGTACTTCCGAGCCGGTGGCGATCAGCGTTGCCTGGCGCGGCCCCTCCGCCTCGGCCATGACGTAACCGCCGCGGGCGCAGCAGTTCTCCACCGCACTGCTGCGTAACAGCGGCAGCGCCTGGCGGGTCAGCACCAGCAGGCTGGGACCGTCGGTGCGGCGGATCGCCAGCTCCCAACACTCCGCCGTCTCCAGCGCGTCGGCGGGGCGATACACGTGCAGGTTCGGCATCGCCCGCAGGCTGGCCAAATGCTCGATTGGCTGGTGCGTCGGGCCATCCTCGCCCAGGCCGATCGAATCGTGCGTCAGCACGTGGATCACCCGCTGGCGCATGATGGCGCCCATGCGGATCGCCGGACGCATATAATCGGTGAACACAAAGAACGTGCCGGTGTACGGGATCAGCCCGCCATGTAGCGCCATGCCGTTCGCGGCGGCGCACATGCCATGCTCGCGCACGCCGAAATGGATGTAGCGCCCGCCATAGCTGCCGGGGGCCACGGTGCCCACGCCTTTCACGAAGGTCAGGTTGGACCCGGTCAGGTCCGCCGAGCCGCCCACCAGGTCGGGCGTCGCCGGAAGCAGCGCCTCCAGGCAGCGCTGGCTGGCCTGCCGCGAGGCGATGTTCGGCTTGCTGTCGAGAATCCCCTGCTTCAGCGACGCCACCGCCTCGTGCCAATTCTCCGGCAGCTTGCCGGCGACGGCGCGTTCGAAGTCGCCGCGCATGGAGTTGTGCGCCAGCCGCTTCAGCCAGGCCCGCCGCGCCGCGGCGCCGCGCGCACCGACCGCGTGCCAGCGCTCCAGCAGGTCCTCCGACACGGTGAACGGCGGTTCATGCCAGTTCAGCGCAGCCTTGGCGCCCGCGGCTTCCTCCGGCCCCAGATTCGTGCCGTGCACCGCGGCCGTCCCCGCCTTGTGCGGCGCGCCCAGCCCGATGATGGTGCGGCACACGATCAGCGTCGGCTTTTTCGAGCGCACAGCGAAGGACAAGGCCGCCGCGACCTGCGCCGGATCGTGGCCGTCCACGTGCTTGGTGGCCCAGCCATAGGCGGAATAGCGCTTCGCCACATCGTCGGAGAACGACAGCGCGGTATCGCCGTCGATCGAGATGTGGTTGTCGTCGTAAAGCACGGTGAGCTTGGACAGGCACAGATGCCCGGCCAGCGCGCCGGCTTCGTGGTTGACGCCCTCCATCATGTCGCCATCGGAGGCAATCACCCAGGTGCGGTGGTCCACCAGGGAGCGGCCGAACCGCGCCGCCAACATCCGCTCGGCCAGCGCCATGCCCACCGCGGTGGCGATGCCCTGTCCGAGCGGGCCGGTGGTGGTTTCAATCGCGGGGTGCTCGCCATGCTCCGGGTGGCCGGCGGCAGGCGAATGCAACTGGCGGAAGTTGCGGATGTCGTCGATCGTCATGCCGGCATGGCCGGTCAGGTAGATCAAGGCATACAGCAACATGGAGCCGTGGCCGGCGGACAGGACGAAGCGGTCGCGGTCCGGCCAGTGCGGATCCGCGGCATCAAATTTGTGAAACCGCGTCCACAACGCGGTGGCCACGTCGGCCATGCCCATCGGCAGGCCGGGATGGCCGGATTTCGACGCCTCGGTGGCATCGATTGCAAGCGCACGGATGGCGTCTGCCATGTGCCGTTCCGGCGTCATGGGTCTGCCCAATATCGCTGCCTGGCGGGCAAGCACGGGGTTGTCAGCGGCGACGAGTTCGGCAGTGGCGGCCATGGTCCCTCCTCGTAGCCGGGGGGCTATACGGGCAGGGTCGAGCAGGGGCAACCCCTTGGGGAGAGGGGACTGAGAGGGGACAACCTAGATGGGAGCTGGGAGAAGGCGCCGGCGACCCATATCCATGGGCGCCAACTCACGCGCGGACGTCCGCGCTTATTCGTCGCCCCACCGATCTCGTCATGGCGGGACTTGATCAGACTTGATCCGGCCATCCGCGTAACATCGATGGGCCGCAATACCACACACCGCCGGAATTCCAGAGGTAGGTGGCCGGGCCAAGCCCAGCCATGACGGTTGGAACTCTTGGCAGCGGTCTCTCCGACCGAGCGCTACGAACCCAGCACGCGTTCGATTTCCGCTACCAGCAGTGTATCATCGACTGGCTTCATCAAGATCGGCCCCAGCGCCTCCCGCTCCGCACCGGGAATGCTGTAGCCGGTCACGTATATGATTTTCAGATCCCGCCGCCGCATCCTGGCCATACGCGACAAGGCGAGCCCGTTGACGCTGCCCGGCATGACAATATCGACCATCAACAGATCGAGCGGCTGGTCCGCTTCGAGAATTTCCAGGGCCAGGCGGAAGTCACGTGCAGCGCTGACCCGGTAACCGGCGCGACCCAGCACCCTGCTATAAGCGGCGCAGACCGCTTCGTCGTCGTCCACCACCAGGATGTGGCACTGGCGAGCTTCCTTCGTGTAGGAAGGAGAGGCCGCGTCGTCCGTCGCGGAGACCTCGGCATGCATGTCCATATCGCAATCCGTATGGGGGAATCGCGTCAAATGCAAGCTTTCTTGAGGTCGTGTCAAGGCCGTGTCTCCATGCGGCCCTTGCCATAACTTCGCGCCAGTATTTGCGCCAGTATTCGCGCCAGTCTAAACGTCCACGCCCGGGCGGCGCAGGTAACGGCGCTCTGACCCACCGGTGGCCGAACCAGTCAACATACCCCCTGGATACCCCCTGGTAAAACGAACATCGACCGCACTTGCCGTCCTCTGGCCCCCATCGTATGCGAGGCCAGGGGAATGCAACAGTCACCACGGAAAGCGTATGCCCGACAACCAGAGCCTCATCTTGACGCTCGTCGAGAAGCACCAGCCCGTCCTGCTTCAGGAATGGTTGCAGAGCTTGTCCCGCGCCGCGCCGTCGAGCGGCGCGCTGCAGCGCGACAGCGATACACCCGAGCACGCGCGGCGCTTCCTGGAACAGTTGCGTCGCAATGGCCAAACCCGGCAGCTCGAAGACATCATGGCGCCCGACTGGGCCCCCATGCGGGAACTGCTGGAGGACGTCTCGCGCGCCGCGCGTCATCCAGGGTTTCACGGCGCGCGAGACCGCCACCTTCGTGTTCTCTCTCAAGGAACCCTTGTTCCAGTTGCTGCGCCGCGAAATCGCCAACGACGCGAACCGTCTCGCCGACGCCATCTGGACCGCCACCAAGCTGCTGGACCAGCTCGGCATCTACACCACCGAATGCTACGCCCGCACCCGGGAAGAACTGATCGGCCGCCAGCAGCAGGAACTGTTGGAACTCTCCACCCCCGTCGTCGAGTTGTGGGACGGCATCCTCGCGCTGCCGCTGATCGGTACGCTGGACAGCGCCCGCACCCAGATCGTCATGGAAAGCCTGCTGGAACGCATCGTCGCTTCCGGTGCCGAGATCGCCATCATCGACATCACCGGCGTACCCACGGTCGATACACTGGTTGCCCAACATCTGATCAAGACGATTTCCGCTGCCCGGCTGATGGGCGCTGACTGCATCCTCAGCGGCATCCGGCCGCAGATCGCCCAAACCATCGTGCATCTCGGCCTGGAGTTGAACGTGGTTTCGAAGGCAACCATGGCGGATGCGCTGGCGCTGGCGCTGCGGCGCAGCAACCGGATGATCGTGGACCGCGCACCCGCGAAGCCGCGGGAAGCCTGAACACATGGCAGAAATACCGATTTTGAAGATCGGCGACTGCCTGCTGGTATCGATCCAGGTCGATATGCATGACCGGTTGGCGATGGCTTTGCAGGACGACCTGACGCAGCGCATCGTACGGGACCGTGCCCGCGGCGTGATGATCGACATCTCGGCGCTGGAGATCGTGGACTCCTTCATCGGCCGCATGCTGAACAACATCGCCGCCATGTCGCGCGTACTGGACGCCGTCACGGTCGTGGTTGGCATGCGGCCCGCGGTGGCGATCACGCTGGTGGAACTGGGCCTGACGCTCACCGGCGTGCGGACCGCACTGAACGTCGACAAAGGCCTCGCCATGATCCGCGCCATCATCGACCGTGACGAGCCTGACGATGATCGTCGAGTCGGATGACACCGTGCCGGTCCGCAGCTCGGACGACGTGGTGCGGGTACGGCAGGCGGTTCGGGCCAGGGCCGTCGCGGCCGGATTCAGCCTGGTGGACCAGACCAAGATCATCACCGCCGCCAGCGAGATCGCACGCAATACGGTCGATTACGGCGGCGGCGGCACGCTTCACATCGAGGTGCTGCGCAATGGCCAGCGGCTCGGCGTCCGCCTGACCTTCAAGGACCAAGGTCCAGGTATTCCCGACATCGCCAAGGCGATGACGGACGGTTACACCAGCGGCCAGGGCCTTGGCCTTGGCCTGAGCGGCGCGAAGCGGCTGGTGAACGAGTTCGAGCATCACATCCTCGCCGGGCCAGGGTACGGAAGTCATGCTGGCGCGTTGGAAATGACATGATCGCAGCCGTCGCCGATCCCAGCCAGGTCGCCGAAGCTCGCCGGCTGGCGGTTGGCTACGCGCAACGACACGGCTTGCCGGAATCACGCGCGGCCCAGCTCGCGCTGGTGGTCACCGAGCTTGGCACCAACCTGCTGAAGCATGGCAGTGGCGGCGAGATCCTGACGCAGACATTCGACGACCGCGACGGCACCGGCATCGAAGTGCTGGCACTGGACCGCGGCGCCGGCATGGCCGACATCGAACGCTGCGTGGCCGACGGCTATTCCACCGCCGGCAGCCCGGGCAACGGGCTCGGCGCGGTCATGCGGCAATCCAACCTCGTGCGAATCTGGTCCCGCTCCGGCCGCGGGACGGCGATCATGGCACGCTTCGTCGTGCAGCCGGCAAAGCCGCCGCTTGCGATACTGACGGGCGTGGCGGTTGCGCCGTATCCCGGTGAAATCGTCTGCGGCGACCACTGGGCGGTTGGCCGGGCGAACAGCGGCCATACATTGCTGGTCGTGGATGGCTCCGGTCACGGCCCCGAGGCGGCTCGGGCCGCCGAAACCGCGGTAAGCGTCTTTCACAATCATGTGAACGATCCCTGCGAGCAGCTAATGGACCGCATCCACCACGCGCTGATGCCCACGCGCGGGGGGGCGGTCGCCATTGCGCGGATCGATGCCGGCGCACGCGTTGTGCGGTTTGTCGGCGTCGGCAATATCAGCGGCGTGCTGGTGGCGGAGGGCGGCACGCGCCACATGATGTCGCACAACGGCACCGCAGGGCATGTGGCGCCGCGCATTCGCGAATTCTCCTATCCCTTCAGCGTTGATCCGACAGTCATCCTGCATTCGGATGGCGTCAGCCCGCGATGGGACCTCGGCGCCTATCCCGGCCTCGGCGCCCAGCATCCGTCGCTCATCGCGGGGGTTCTGCTGCGTGACTTCCGGCGCGGCCGGGATGATGCCTCGGTGGCCGTCATGCGGACGATGGCGTAGAGGAACGCGATGAATGCCCGATTGCTCCTGGTCGCCATCGGCAACGAGACCGACATTGTCCTGGTACGCAAGCGCACGCGCCGGCTGTCGGAGCTGATCGGCTTCGAGGGTCAGGATCAGACCCGCATTACCACGGCGGTGTCGGAGATCGCGCGCAATGCCTTCGAATATGCCGGCGGCGGGCAGATCGAGTTCCGTCTGGCCGGCGATTCGGTACCACAATCGTTTGTCATCGCCGTCAGCGACCGCGGGCCGGGCATCGCCGATCTGCCTGCCGTGCTGAGCGGCCAGCACAAATCTGCCACCGGCATGGGCGTGGGACTGCTGGGTGCGCAACGGCTGATGAACGAGCTCACGGTTGAAACCAGGCCGGGCGGCGGCACCACCGTCCGCATGACCAAGCAACTGCCTGTGCGCGCGCCGCTGATCACGTTATCGGGCCTGCGGCGCATCGCCGGCACGCTGGCGGCGGACGGTCCCGCCGACCCGATGGAGGAAATCCGCCAGCAGAACCAGCAGATCCTGATGCAGATGGACCAGCTCCGCACCCGGCAGGAAGAGCTGGAGCGGCTGAACCAGGAACTGCAGGATACAAATCGCGGCGTGGTGGCGCTGTACGCCGAGCTCGACGAACGCGCCGATCATCTGCGCCGGGCCGACGAGCTGAAGTCGAAGTTCCTCTCGCACATGAGCCATGAATTTCGTACGCCGCTCAATTCCATCCTGGCGTTATCGCGGCTTTTGCTATCGCGCAGCGACGGCGATTTGACGCCGGAGCAGGAGACACAGGTTCAGTTTGTTCGGAAGGCGGCGGAGAATTTGACGGAACTGGTCGATGACCTGCTTGATCTGGCGAAGGTTGAAGCCGGCAAGACGGTCGTGACCCCCTCCGAATTCACCGCCGCTGGTCTGTTCGGTGCGTTGCGCGGCATGTTGCGGCCGCTGCTGGTCGGCGAGGTCGTGATGCTGGTGTTCGAGGATCCGATCGACGTTCCGCCGCTGGACACCGATGAAGGCAAGGTGTCGCAGATCCTGCGCAACTTCATTTCCAACGCCATCAAGTTCACCGAGCAAGGCGAAGTGCGCGTCTGGGCCACGGCTGACGATGCAGCGGATACCGTCACCTTCAGCGTGCGCGATACCGGCATCGGCATCGCCCCCAGCGACCTTGATCTGATCTTTCAGGAGTTCGGCCAGGTCGCCCACCGCTTGCAGAGGCGCGTGAAGGGCACCGGTCTCGGCCTGCCGCTGGCAAAAAAACTGGCGGAGCTGCTCGGCGGAAAGATCACGGTCCAGAGTACTCTCGGCGTGGGTTCGACCTTCTCCGTCACATTGCCGCGCGCCTATCACACGCCGGAAGAGTCTGCCGATATAGGGGAGGACTGGACGCTCGAACCTGGAAAAGTCCCCGTGCTGGCATTGGAAGACGACCCCGCCGACGCCTTCGCGCTGGAGCGGATTCTCGCCGGCTCGGCCTACCAGATGCTGCGCGTCTCGAGCGTCCGCCAGGCGCAACAGGCGCTGCAGCGCGTCCGCCCCGCCGCCGCCTTGCTCGACGTCATGCTGCTGGGGGAAGAAAGCTGGCGCCTGCTGTTGCAGGTGCGCGGCGAGGAAGCAAAGGCCGACATTCCGGTAGTGGTGATGTCGTCCAGCGGCGAAGCACGCAAGGCGGTGCATCTCGGCGCCGACGAGTACCTGTCGAAACCGCTCGACGGCAAGGTACTGCTGGAATTGCTCGACCGGCTGACCGGGCGCCAGTCCATCACAAAGATTTTGCTGGTGGATGATGAGGAGATCGCCCGTTACCTCGTGCGGCAACTGCTACCGCGCAGCCGTTACAACCTGCTGACGGCGAACAACGGCAAGACCGGGTTGGCGTGTTTGCGCGACACTTCGCCGGACGTCGTATTGCTCGACGTCAACATGCCCGAGATGAACGGCTACGAGTTCCTGGCGCGCATGACGGAGGACGTTAGTCTCGCCCGTGTACCCGCAATCGTCCTGACGTCCGCCATCCTGGAGCCGTACGAGCGCAGCCTGCTGCAGCGGGCCACCATGGTGATGTCGAAATCCAGCCTGACCTCCACCACGCTGATCGATGCCATTCTGAGCGTGCTGCAACCACGCGAGCCGGCGTTGGTCCAATGACCGAGCCCCGCGAGCACGTGCTTGTCGTCGATGACGATGATGGCGGTCGATACCTGAAGGCCCATATCCTGCGAAAGCATGGCTACCGCATTACCGAGGCGGCGAATGGTGCCTCGGCCATCGCGCTGTGCCGGACAACCGAGCCGGACCTGATCCTGCTGGATGTGATCCTGCCCGACGTGAATGGATTGGAGATCTGCCGGCAACTCAAGGCGGAGTTTCCATCCCTCCCCGTGCTGCAGACGTCCGCCGCGATCATCAGCGCGCATGATCGCGCGCTGTCTCTCGCAGGCGGGGCCGATGCCTTCCTGGTGGAACCGATCGAACCGGAGGAATTGCTCGCCACCGCCAACGCCTTGCTGCGTATGCACGCCGCGGAGCAGGCGCTGCGGCGGATGAACGAGACGCTGGAGCAGGCGGTCGCCGAACGGACGCACGAACTGACCGAGGCGTACCGCCGGCTGGAAGTCGCAACCGCCGAACGGCAGAAGGCCGAGCAAGTGCTGTGGCACACGCAGAAGCTGGACGCCTTGGGGCAACTGACCGGTGGCATTGCGCACGATTTCAACAACCTGTTGGCCGTGCTCGTCGCCAGCCTGGAAATGGTCCGCTCGGCAATGAGCCAGCAGGATCTTCCGCGCGCGCGGGTGCTGCGCCTGCTGAAGACCGCGGACGCGGCGACGGAGCGTGCCACCAAGCTGACGCGGCAATTGATGACCTTTGCCAGCCGCCGCACGTTGCAGCCGCAAGTGGTGAAGGTGGACGCCGCGATCAGCGGCTGCGAACCATTCCTGCGCCGCGCGCTGGGCGAGGCGATCTCGTTCCGGCTGTCCTTGGGTGCCGGCTTGTGGCCGTGCCGCATCGATCCGGTGCAGTTCGAGGCGGCGATTCTCAACCTTGTGGTGAATGCGCGCGATGCAATGCCGGATGGCGGCGAGTTGGCCATCGCGGTGGACAACCGCACCATTGACAGGGTGGTGTTGCAACGCTCCGGCCCGCTGGCTGTGGGTGATTATGTCTGCATCCGTATCGCCGACACCGGTACGGGAATGGACGCGGACGTGGCGGACCGCGCGTTCGAGCCGTTCTTCACCACCAAGGCCGTCGGCCGCGGCACCGGGTTGGGACTGAGCCAGGTCTACGGCTTCGTCCGGCAGTCTGGAGGGCAGATCGCGCTGGAGACCGCGCCGGGGCAGGGTACCACGTTCGTGCTCTACCTCCCGCGCTGTGCTCCAACGGGCGCGATAGCGGCCGTGCTGCAAGCTGCGCCCGACACCGCGCCGACCGGCACGGAGACAGTGCTGATTGTGGAGGACAATCCGGACGTGCGTGAGCTGGCAACGGCGACCATCAGCGGGCTCGGGTATCGCGTGCTGGAGGCATCGAACGGTCCCACTGCCCTCGACATTCTGCAGCACGAACCCGGGATCGACCTACTGTTCTCCGACGTGGTGCTGCCGGACGGGATGAACGGCTTCGAGCTGGTGCTCAAGGCGCGCGCCATGCGCAACGGGCTGCGGGCGCTGATGACGTCGGGCTACGCGAACATCCACCGCCCGAGCAATGAACGGCCGGACGTGCCACTGCTGCTGAAGCCGTACCGGCGGGACGAGCTGGCGGAACGCATCCGGTCGGTGCTGGACCGGGTGTGAAGGGGCGGGCAGCACCGCATGGAGCGTAGGGCGGACGCAGTCCGCCACCATACCGCATGAAGCGTGGGGCGGATGCAGTCCGCCACCGGAAAACCGGCCGACCATGTCCGCCCTACGGCGAACTGCGCAGCGCGCCCGCGATCTCTTGTTGCGAACGCGGCGACGCAGCAATCTGCTGCCGAACTCTCCTCCATGCCCCTGACAAGGACCCATCCAGGATGCCAGCACCATGAGCCTGCGCGTCGGCATCGATATCGGCGGCACCTTCACCGATCTGGTCGCGATCGACGGCGCCGGGCAGGTGCGCACGCACAAGATCGCCTCCACGCCGCACGACTACGGCGAGGGCATCGTCGAGGGCCTGCGCGCCGTGCTGTCTGACGGAACCACCGTTACCGACGTACTGCACGGCACCACGGTAGGGTCCAACACCGTGCTGGAGGGCAAGGGCGCCCGCACCGCCCTGATCACCACGCGCGGATTCCGCGACATATTGGAAATCCGCGACCTGCGCATGCCGGTGCTGTACGACCTGCGCTGGACCAAGCCGCGTGCCCTGGTGGAACGCCGCCTGCGCCTGGAAGTCACGGAGAAGCTGCGGCCGGATGGATCGGTGTCGGTGCCACTCGACAGGGCCACCGTGGATGCAGCGATCGCCATGTTGCGGGCAGAGAACGTGCAGAGCGTGGCGATCTGCCTGCTGCATTCCTACGCCAATCCCGCGCACGAACGCGCGGTGGCCGAGCATGTGCGCGCGGCGTTGCCCGACATCGCGATTTCCATCAGTCATGAGATCCTGCCGGAGATCAAAGAGTACCCGCGCACCAGCACCACGGTGATCAACGCGTACGTGCAGCCGGTGGTGCGTGCGTATATCACCGCTCTCGATGCGCGGTTGCGCATGCTGGGCATCGCGGCGGGCCTGCAGTTGATGCAGTCGAATGGCGGTTTGGCATCGGCGGACTTTGCCGCCGCCGCGCCTGCGCACATCATCGAAAGCGGCCCCGCGGCCGGCGTGGTGGGCGGTGCGGTGCTGGCGCGGCATCTGCAAGAGCATCGGCTGATCACATTCGACATGGGCGGCACCACGGCCAAGGCCGGGCTGGTGGAGAACGGTGACGTGCTGCGCAGCGAGGCTTTGGAAGTCGGTGGCGGCGTCATGGCCGGGTCGCGGCTGCTGGTGGGTGCCGGCTACATCCTGAAGCTGCCGGCGATCGATTTGGCCGAGGTAGGTGCCGGCGGCGGCTCGATCTGCCGGTTGGACGCGGCCGGTGCGCCGAAAGTCGGGCCGGAGAGCGCCGGCGCCGATCCCGGCCCTGTTTGTTACGGCCGCGGCGGGACGGCGCCGACCATCACCGATTGCAACCTGGTGCTGGGGTATCTCGATCCGGGCGGCCTGGTCGGCGGTGCGTTGCGTGTGGACGTGGACGCGGCGCGCGCGGCGATCGCGTGCGATTTGGCGGGGCCGATGCGATGCTCGGTGGAGGAAGCCGCGTTCGGCATGCTGCGGCTGGCGACGGCAACCATGATGCGGGCCATCCGCGCGGTGTCGGTGGAACGTGGCCGCGATCCTCGGCTGTTCTCGCTGCTGGCGTTCGGCGGCAACGGGCCGTTGTTCGCCGCGGGCATCGCGGGGGAACTTGGCATCGGCCGGGTGATCGTGCCGCCGATGCCGGGGTTGTTCAGCGCGTTCGGATTGCTGGTCGCCGATACCGAGCATCACGCCACCCAAAGCCTGCGCACGCGGCTGGACAACACCGATCCGGCGGTCCTCGGGCGCGTGCTGACATCGTTGGCGGAGGCGGGCGCACAGCGCCTGGCCCGCGACGGCTTTCCGCCGGCGCAACAGAGTTTCCGCCGCGCGGCGTCGGCGCGTTACGTCGGGCAGTCGAGCGAGATCGAAGTGCCGCTGCCCGACGGTCTCGATGCGGCGGCCCTGCTGGCGCATCTGCCGGCTCTGTTCGCCGCGGAGCATGAAAGAACCTACGGATTTCGCGCGCCGGATGATGAGGCGGTGGAGCTGATCGGGCTGTCGGTGATCGCCCGCGGAACGCCGGAGACGCCGCGCCTGCCGGATCGGATTCCGCCGGCCGCGGCCATCGTGCCCGCCAGTCGCCGTGCGTGGTTTGCCGATAGTGGCTGGGTGGAGACGCCGGTGGTGGATCGGGCTGGGTTGTCGGCGGCGAGGACCGGGCCGCTGATCATTCAGGAATACGACGCGACGTGCCTGGTGCCGAGGGGAGCGATCGCGGAAGTGGATGGGTTTGGTAATATCCGGCTGTCATTGGGCTGAACGGGCTGCGGTGAAGCAAGCAAGAAAGTCAGCGGTCACAGAGTTGCACCGAGGACACACCGAGTTTCACCGAGAGAATCGTCTGCCGCTTCGCGGCGCCGTGCGACGCCCCGCTGCCGCCTAACGCACGGCATGCATTTTCACTTCCTCGGTGAAACTCTGCGTGTCCTCACTCTGTGACCGCTGACTTTCTTACTTTGCCGCGACCGCACGAACCGGCGAGATTCCAATACCAAGCCGCCAACGGCATAAACACGGGGAAGCCCGCCACACGTCATTCTTCCCGCAGACCGGTGATTACACCAGCAACCTCACCTGCCGCGTCAGCAGCCCGTCCGCGTCGCGCAGTTCGTGCACGATGGTGAAGTGGTTCGCGCCTGGCGCCGGGATCAGCGCCCCCGGCGCGTGCGCCGCCGCGCGATACGCGTGCAGGTCGCGGCTGTCGGATACCAGCGGCGGCAGCTCCGCGGTGCCATAGGCGATTGCCAACGGCTTCGGCACCACCGGCAGGCGGAGTGGTGACTGCGCCACGATCTCCTCGTCGGTGAGCTGCAGCTTCAAATTCAGTTCGGTGTCGCGGATCGGCCCTAGCTCGAACAACCCGGAAATCGCCAACCCCGCGGCGACGCGCGGGTGTCCCAGGCACATCGCGGTCAGATGCCCGCCGGCCGACCAGCCGGACAGGATCACCGGCCCGGCGATGCCATGCGCCGGACCATGCGCTCCCAGCCAATCGAGCGCGGCGTTGATCTCCGCGGTAATCTCGGTCAGCGATGCATCTGACGCAAGCGTGTAGCCGGGCAGCGCCGCCGCCCAGCCATGCGCATAGGGCCCCGCGATCAGGTTGGCGAACTGGTCCGCGCGATTGCGCTGCCAGTAGCCGCCGTGGATGAACACGATGCAGGGTGCGTGCGGGTCGGCGGCTGGAAACAGATCCCAGGTGTTGCGCTCGCGGGGACCGTAGCGCAGGTCGAGGTGCTCGGGATGCGCCGCGCGGAATGCCGCAGAGTTGGCGGCGCGGGCCGTGTTCAACGCGGCGCTGTCGGCCACCGCGCCGACGTTGTCGTACGCCGCGTCGCGGGCGGCGCGGCTCATGGTTCCCCAGTTCATTCGGCGCCCTCGATGCGGCGTGGCGGGATGCGATATTGCCGCGCCGGGCGCGACGGCGGCAAGATCGTGCATCGATGCCTTTGCATCGATACCGTAGGGCAGACGTCGTTACGAAGAGTAGCGAAGCGCAATCCACCTTGTGCCGTGCGCGGCGGATTGCGCTTCGCTTATCCACCCTGCGGATAAGCACAGTCCGCCAGATGCGAGGGATGTCCATGTCTGCACCTGCCAACGCCACCGGCATCGGCCGCTCGGTACGCCGGCGCGAGGATCCGCGCTTGCTGTCCGGCAAAGGCCGCTACAGCGACGATCTCAACCTGGCGGGGCAGGCTTACGCGATCATGGTGCGCTCGCCGCACGCGCATGCGCGGCTGGGTGCGATCGATACCGCGGCGGCGCGCGCCGTGCCCGGCGTGCTGGCAGTGCTGACCGGCGCGGACATGCTGGCCGACGGGCTGCATCCGATCCCACATGCGGTGTGGTCACGGCATCCGGCGGAACTGTATTTGCCGAACAGTGACGGATCGCAGGCCTTCATTCCCCGGCATCATTGCATGGCGACGGAGGAAGTGCGGCATGTCGGCGAGATCGTCGCCGTCGTCGTTGCCGAGACCGTCGCGGCGGCGAAGGATGCAGCGGAACTGGTGCAGGCGGAGTACGAACCGCTGCCGGCCGTCATCCGTGCGGTGGAGTCCGTGGCGCCCGACGCACCGAATGTGCGTGGCGACGGCGGCAACATCTGCGTCGATTCCCTGGTCGGCGATCCGGCGGCGACCGAAGCCGCTTTCGCTCGCGCCGCGTATGTCGCCTCGCTGACCACATGGATCCCGCGCGTCACGGGCGTGCCCATGGAACCGCGCGCGGCGCTCGGCACGCACGATCCGGATACGGAACGCTATACGCTGCATGCGGGCGCCGGCGGCGCGGTGCAGCCGAAGCAGCATCTGGCCGCGGTGCTCGGCGTCGCGGAGAACAACGTGCGCATGGTGATGCACGACGTCGGTGGCAATTTCGGCACGCGCGGTGCGTTCAACCCGGAATTCGCGATGGTCGTGTGGGCGGCGCGGCGCGTCGGGCGGCCGGTGAAATGGACCTGCATGCGCAGCGAGGCCTTTGTCTGCGACTACCAGGCGCGCGACCTGGAAGCCACCGCGGAGCTGGCGCTGGATGCGGACGGTACGTTTCTGGCGCTGCGCGGCTCGGTGATCAGCAATGTCGGCGCGTACCCAATTTCGTTCGGGCCAATCCAGAAGGGTGTGGAGATCATCTCCAGCATCTACCACGTGCCCGCGGTGTTCTTTCGTGCCAGGGCAGCGATGACCAATACGCCGCCGACGCGGCCGTATCGTAGCTCCGGCCGGCCGGAGGTGATGTTCGTCATGGAGCGGCTGATCGATATCGCCGCCCGCCGCAGCGGCATCGACCGCATCGAATTGCGGCGGCGGAACCTGATCCCCGAAACAGCGATGCCGTACCGCAACCCGTTCGGCATGGTTTATGACAGCGGCGCTTATAATACCGTGATGGAACGTGCCCTGGAACTGGCTGACTGGGACGGCTTCGCGGCGCGGCGGACCGCGGCGAAGGCGCGCGGGATGTGCCGCGGCATTGGCGTGGCGAACTATCTGGATACGGCAACCGGCGTGCCGCGCGAGCGGGCGGAAATCACCGTCATGTCCGAAGGCATTGTGGAAGTGGTCATCGGCACCGTGTCGCAAGGCCAGGGCCACGACACCAGTTTCGCGCAGCTTATCACCGAATGGCTCGGCGTGGGACTGGACACCGTGAAGCTGGTGACCGGCGACACCGATCGCGTCGTGTTCGGCGGCGGCGCGCACAGCGGGCGAGCGCTGCGGCTGGGCAGCATCGTCATGCACCACGCCTCGCGCGAGATCATCGAGAAGGGCCTGCGCATCGCCGGCCACGTGCTGGAGGCGGACGTCGCCGACCTGTCCTTCACCGATGGAAGTTTCGTGGTGACGGGCACCGACCGCTCCATCCATCTGTTCGAAGTCGCGCGCGCCGCGGCGGAACGCGGCGATCTGCCGGAGGAATTGCGCGGCCCGCTCGGCGCGATCAGCGACCAGACGGTGCCGGAGGCGAGTTTCCCCTACGGCTGCCATGTCTGTGAAGTCGAAGTCGACCCCGATACCGGCGTGGTGCGGATCGACCGGCACACGGCGGTAGATGATGTCGGCCGGGCGGTAAACCCGATGATCGTGCACGGCCAGGTGCATGGCGGCATCGTGCAGGGGTTGGGCCAGGCACTGTGCGAGCAATGCGTGTACCAATCGGGCAGCGGCCAGTTGCTGGCGGGATCGTTCATGGACTACGCGATGCCGCGCGCCGCGATGTTCCCGATGTTCCATGCCGAGCTGTCGGAGGTGCCCTCGACCACGCACCCTCTGGGCATCCGTCCGGCGGGCGAAGGCGGCACGACGCCGGCTCTGGCGGTGGTGGTCAACGCGATTGTCGATGCTCTGTCGGAATACGGCGTGGAGCATATCGAGATGCCGGCAACGGCGCAGCGCCTGTGGCAGGCGATCCATGGCGGCGAGAGGCAAGCGGCATGATCGTGCGAAGCTGGAGCGGCTACACGTCGCCCGATCGGATGCAGGCATATCCAGCGCATCTCCACCACACCCTGCTGCCGGGTTCCTCGGCGCGACGCAACAGGGGGGCCTACACCACGTTCGCCGCACGCAGCGCCTGGCATGCCTCCTTCCCATACCCAAGATCCGCCAGCACTTCGTCACTATGTTCGCCCAGTTCGGGGGCGGGACGCCGCACCCGGCACCGTGCCTCGGAGAACTTCATCGGGAACCCCGTCATCCGCACCACGCCGCGGTCGGGGTGCGGCACGTCCAGCACCATCTCCTGCGCCGCGATCTGCGGATCGGCAAACATCTGATCGACGCTCAGCACCGGCCCGCAGGGCACGCCGGCGGCATTCAGCACCGCCACCCAATGCGCCGTCGTCTGCGTCGCCAACTTACCCCCGACGATCGCATTGATCCGCGCGCGGTTGGCGACGCGCGCCGCGCCGGTGGCATAGAGCGGATCGGTCTTCAGCCCTGGCTCGCCCAAAGCGTCCGCCAGGCGGCCGAAGAACTCGTCGCCCGGCGGTGCCAGCGCCAACTGGCCGTCGCGCGTGGGAAACAAGCCGTATGGCGCGGCGATCGGATGGTCGTTGCCGCTGCGCGGCGGCACCCGGCCGGTAGCGAAATAGTCACTGGCGATATAGGCCAGCATGCTGACCAGACCGTTGGTCATCGCGACCTCGACACGTTCCCCCTGCCCTGTCGCACGCGCCCGCACCACCGACGCGGCGATTGCCAGCGCCGCGTACAGCCCGGCCACCAGGTCGCTGATCGGCACACCGGACCGCAGCGGCGGATCATCCGCCTCACCATTCACGCTCATGAAACTGCTCATCGCCTGCGCAATGAAATCGAACGCCGGCCGGTCGCGATACGGGCCGGTGCTGCCGAAGCCGTTGATGCTGCAGGCGACCAAACTGGGGCGCAGCGCACGCAGCCGCGCATCGTCGAAGCCCAGCCGCGCCAGCACACCGGGCCGGAAATTCTCCACCAGCACATCGGCGCTTTCGATAAGCCGTGCCAGCACGTCGCGTCCCTGCGCCTGCCGCAGGTCCAGCCGCACCGACCGCTTGTTGCGGTTGAACGCGGCGAAGTACCAGGACAGACCGTCGCGTTGCGCACCCTGTGCACGGATCGGATCGCCCTCCGGTGCCTCCACCTTGATGACGTCCGCGCCGAGATCGCCTAGCAGCATGGTGCAGAATGGCCCCGACAGCACGCGTGTCAGATCGAGCACCCGTACTCCCGAAAGCGGCATGACTTCTCCTGTCGTTGTAGAGCCCGCGGGGCAAGACCGGTGGACGCCGCCGATCAGACCGATGCCGGCGCCAGCCGGGAACGTCCCATCCAGTGCCACGCGATCAGCGCCACCACCACGAATACCGGAGGTATCACGGTCAGGTTCAACGGAGTCCACCCGACCGTCGCTTGCAAGGCGCCCGACAACAGCGTCGTGCACGCCACACTGCCGAACACGATGAAGTCGTTGGTGGCCTGCACGCGCACCCGCTCGGCCGGCGCATAGGCGGTGGTCAGCAGTGCGGTGCCGCCGACGAACATGAAGTTCCAGCCGACACCCAGAAAGATCAGCGCCACCATGAACGTCAGATAGGCTGGGGCGAAGGCGATGTTGATCGCGGCGCAGAGCAATGCCAGCGCGCCGCCCGCCAGGACGATGCGGTAGATGCCGAAGCGCTGGATCAACCGGCCGGTGACGAAGCCCGGCAGGAACATCGCGATCGAGTGCGCCCGGATGACATCGGCGCTGGCGCCGACTCCCAGACCGCAGAACGCCATCTCCACCGGCGTCGAGGCCATCACCAGGTTCATCGTCCCGTAGCCGACAATACTGCAGACGACGGCGGTGATGAAGTTCGGCCGCGCGACGATGGCGCGGAGCGGCACGGCGGCGCCCTCGGCACGCGTGATTGGCGGCACCTTTACGAGCAGGAGCAGGGTCGCGGCGAGCACCGGCAGGATGGTCAGGCAGAGATAGGTGCCGAGGAACTGCCAGCGGCGGGACCAGCATGTTGGTGCGCTTCACCAGTTCCGGCCCGATGATGGCGGCGAGCACGCCGCCCGCCATCACGAGCGAAATGGCTCGGGTACGGCCGTCCGGCGCGGCGACCTCGGCCGCGGCGAAGCGCAGATGCTGGCCGATGCCCCAGCCCATCCCCGCCGGCAACGCACCCAGGCAATACAGCGGGAAGCTGCCGGACCAGACACCGAATGCGTAGGTGACGCTGCCACACAACGACAACAGGCAGCCGAGCCAGAAGCCCGGCTTCCGTCCCAGCCGCGCGAACACCATGCTGGCCGGGATCGAGGCGCACATCATCGCCAGCATCTGGATCGCCATCGGCAGAGTGATGAGCGTCTTGTTCACTGCCAGCGATTCGCCGATCAGCGAGGCCATGACCACCTGGCCCGCCATCATGGCGTTCAGCAGCGCCTGACAGCAAAACAGCAGCCAGACGTTCTTGTTCATGCTTGCGGACGTTCCTTGCGGGCTAGAAGTGGCTCCAACCGCCGCGGGGAAGAGAAAGCGGTTTCCCGTCGGGGCCACGCACCATGACACCGGGCTGGCCGGCGCGAAAGCCGCCGATGCGGGCGACAGGCATGCCGGCGTCGCGTGCGATCTGCTGCAGCGCGGCGGCATGGGCCGGCGGGACAGCGAGCAACAGTTCGTAGTCGTCGCCGCCGGTCAGGATGGTCGGCAGCCAGTCGGGGCCGGCCTGCCGCGCCGGCGGCGACAGCGGCAGGGCGGCGGTATCGATCTCGGCAGCCAGGTTGCCGGCGCGGCAGAGATGGCCGAGGTCCTGCACCAGGCCGTCCGAGATATCCATGCCGGCGGAGGCGACCCCGGCGATCGCCAGTCCCACGCGGGGCTGCGGCAGAAGGTAACGCTGGCGCAGATGGCCGGTGGGGTCGGCCAGCCTGCCCTGGGCGGCAGCAAGGCCGAGCGCGCCGTCGCCGATCGTGCCGGTGACCCAGATGCCGTCGCCCGGCTGTGCACCGGCGCGCCGCACCATGGCGCCGGGTGCTACGTGCCCGAGGATGCTCAGCGACAGGGCAACGGGGCCGGGCGTCGAGGTGGTGTCGCCGCCGAGCAAGCTGACGTCGAACGCCTGCTGGTCCTGCGCGAGGCCGGCGGCGAAGCGGGCGAACCAGTCATCCGGCGTGTCGCGAGGGGCGGCGACGGTCATCAGGTAGCCGATCGGGGTGGCGCCCTTGGCGGCAAGATCCGACAAGTTCACGCGCAGCAGCTTGCGGGCGACGAGGTCCGGCGGGTCGTCGGGCAGGAAATGCACGCCGCCGATCATGGCGTCCACTGTCAGCACGAGCTCGCGCCCGGGCGGTGGCGCGAGCAGGGCGGCGTCGTCGGCGAGGCCCAGCGCGGCGGGGCCGGCGAGGGGGCGGAAATGCCGGGCGATCAGGGCGAATTCCGCGGGAAGGGGGGTGTCGGCCATGGGTTCGCTTTCTGTCATTGCTGGGCCTGCAAGGCCGAAGCAATCCCCGCCGAGCATGCACACAGGCCGAAGGAACGTCATCCCGCTGGGGATCATATGCCAGGGAATGGCATTGGCGGCAGGTCCCACCCGGGAAGCGGTCCAAAGCCGGTACGGCTCGGCGTGCTGCGAGCACTTAACACGGCGGGAGCACCATGGAGCGGCACGGAGCGGCTTTCCCTCTGGGCACGCCATCCCGATTTCCCCCAAATGCGACTGCCCTGGATCATGTGCCCGGTTGCCGCCGGCGGGGCCGGAAATCCTGTAGCGGGTAGTTTTCTACGAGCGGTGCCTGCCCCGCCTCCCGTCCCAGGCTTGGTCCGCACATTGGGCCACCGCAACGGAGCGACATTCCCAACGCCCGCGGCGGCCCGCGGCACGGCGCGATTCCACCACGAAGGCAGGAAGCCACGAAGCGATGCAACCTCCGGCGCAGCGGATCGGGCGTGAGCCGCGCCGCAGTGATGCCGAGCGCCAAGATGGCGCTGCCAAGCGGTCTGGTCGGCGAACTGCCAGCTCATGAGGTTGAGGAGGACAAGTAACATCCTCTCCGCCAAATAGAGTGTGCGGCAGTGCAGACCGCACGTTGTGTCAATTTGCGCGTCTTCCTGCAAGTCGAATAGCGTGGCCGCTGCTACAGGTCTGCCCCCGCGCCGGAGCCACTCGATGCGGCTCCGTCCGGCAGTGACAGAAGTTTCGGCGTAACGACTGGCTATGGGTCCAACAGGATCTTCTACGGAGTTCGAAGATGCCCTTCATCACAACCAAGGACGGGACGAAGATTTTCTACAAGGATTGGGGCACGGGCCAGCCTGTCGTGTTCCATCACGGCTGGCCGCTCAGCGCGGACGACTGGGACACCCAGATGCTGTTTTTCCTGGAGCATGGCTATCGCGTCGTCGCTCACGACCGTCGTGGGCATGGCCGCTCCACTCAGACGGCCAGCGGCCATGACATGGACACTTATGCCGCGGATGCGGACGCCGTCGTAGAAGCTCTCGACCTGCGGAATGCTGTTCATATCGGCCACTCGACCGGCGGCGGCGAGGTAGCACGCTATGTGGCGCGGCATGGGAAGGGTCGCGTCGCGAAAGCAGTCCTGGTCAGCGCCGTGCCCCCGCTCATGCTCAAGACTGACAAGAATCCCGAAGGCACGCCCATCTCGGTGTTTGACGGACTGCGCGCACAACTCGCGGCGAACCGGAGTCAGTTCTACCGGGAGGTGCCGATCCCCTTCTACGGCTTCAATCGGCCGGGAGTGAAGGTCATCGACGGGGTCGTCGATAATTGGTGGCGTCAGGGCATGATGGGCGCCGCCAACGCACATTACTACGGAATCAAGGCCTTCTCGGAAACCGACCAGACCGAGGACCTGAACGCGATAGACGTTCCGACGCTTGTAATGCAAGGCGATGACGATCAGATCGTGCCATACAAGGATGCGGTCCTGCTTCAAGCGAAGCTCATCAAGACCGCGACGCTGAAGGTCTATCCCGGCTACCCCCACGGCATGCTGTCGGTCCATGCCGATGTCATCAACCCGGACCTTTTGAGCTTCATCAAGGGCGGCTGAAATGTGCGCCTTTACCAACGGGCCGGGTTCGTCGCGCAGAAGAACATCTTGCCCGACGGCGCACCTCCGCTTATTGCAATGTGGCGTTCTGCACCCGTCTCGTACTGTTCGGCGGTGATGACCCTGGGCTGCAGAACTTAAGAATTTCGCACCAAAACCACCACGCTGAAAGTAAACGCTTTCCGTTATCAGCAACGACGGAAATGGCGGCCGTTTCATACCCCGGCGGGTCCGCCGCCAGGCCGGTGGGGAACCCGCCATGCGAGAAAGGGTCGCCCTGCCACCGCAATCTGTGCCAACCTCCCCGCCATGTGCGGTCGCTATGCTGCCTTCCTTCCCGCCGAAGCCATCGCCCGGCTGTTCCATACCGTCAACCCGCTGCCCAACGTCGCGGCGTCCTGGAACATCGCGCCGACGCAGGCAGCGATGGTGGTGCGCCGCCATCCGGAATTGGGCGAGCGGCACCTCGATCTGCTGTCCTGGGGCCTGGTGCCGCACTGGACGAAGGATCCCGCCCGCGCCCAGCGCCCGATCAACGCGCGGGCCGAGACGGTGGCGACGTCGGGCATGTTCCGCTCGGCCTTCGCGCAGCGGCGCTGCATCGTGCCGGCCGACGCTTTCTATGAATGGCAGGCACGGCCGGAGGGCAAGCAACCCTATGCCATCGCGCGGACGGATGGACAGCCGATGGCCTTCGCCGGCCTGTGGGAGGGCATCCGGCTGCCGGCCGGCTCGGCGCTGCGCAGCTTCGCCATCGTCACCACCGCGGCGGATGGCGCCATGACGTCGCTGCACGGGCGGACGCCGGTTATCCTCGAGGCCGCGGATTGCGCGCTGTGGCTGGGCGAAGCGGCAGGCGACCCAGCACACCTGTTGCACGCAGCACCCGAGGGCATACTGCGGTGGTGGCCCATCGGCCGCGCGGTGAACGCCGTCCGGAACAATGGGCCGGAGCTGCTGCAGCCGATGACGCTTTCGTTGGCGGGGGACATGGCGCAGACATCGTAACGCCTCCCAGCGGCCGAACTCGGCCGCATGCAAATCCGGCGCGCGGCGTCACGGATGCCGCACAATCAACTCGCCAGCCGCGCCAAAACCGCTTAGCCTTTCGCAATCCATCGGGGAGGCGTACACGTACCGATGTTCTACCGACAGGACGTCGCCAATCTGGCCGCCACCGAACTGGACAAGTTCCGCCAGACGATGGCCAAATCGATAAGCCTCAGCGACAATCGCGGCTTCATCCATTTCGCCGGCATGCACGGCCTGCCGGGCAATCTGTGCCAGCACGGCACGCCGCTGTTCCTTCCCTGGCATCGCGGGTATCTCTATATGCTGGAGATGTCGCTTCGGGACATCACGCCTGACGTATCGCTGCCGTGGTGGGATTGGACGTCGGACCTGACGCACGCCAGCGGGATACCGGCCGCGTACTCGGACCCTGCGCCAAATCCTGTGCTGGCGTGTCAGACCGGTTTGCCGGCCAGCACGCTTGCGCAGATTCAGGCGCAAATTCCTGATGCGCTGGATTTTTCCGTATCGCCGCCGCAGACCGTGCGCGCCCCGGGGCCGCCGGGTTCGTTGCCGACCGCGGAGGTCATCGAATCCGTGTTGCGGGAGGCGACGTTCGACGGGTTTTCCGCGCGGCTGGAGGACCAGCACAACCAGGTGCATGGCTGGGTCGGTGGATCGATGGGGATCATCCCACTGGCCGGCTTCGATCCGCTGTTCTGGGTTCACCATTGCATGATTGACCGCTTGTGGTACCTCTGGCAGTTGCGCAATCCGAACGGCGGCGTCGGGTCGCTGTCGCCCAGCCAGGCGCTGGAGGGATTCCCGCTCACGGTCGGGCAGGTGTTGGACATAAACAAGCTGGGCTATGAGTATGCAACCAAGGTGAACGTGGCATGAGTGGCGTTGCAACACCTCCGGTAGCGCAGCAAGGTGTGCTGCCGCATTTTCGCCGCGGCGGGCGCAGCAAGACCCATGCGCTCACGTTTGCGCTTGACCACCTGCACCGCAAGAACTTCAATCGCGCGGACTTGATCTTCGCGGACGTCGATCACTCCGGGCCGAGCTTCGAGGCGCGGGTGTTCCTGAACAACCCGAATGCGACGTCCGACACCGACCCGACCATCGCAAACGGCTATGCCGGGTCGTTTCATATTTTCGGCCATGGCATCTGCCTCGGCGATGTCGGCCATTGCGAGGTGGACGATCGTGGCAAGGCGGCACATGACCTGCGCGGCCCGCATCCGCTGACCCCGCAGCAAAAGACGGTCGTGGTGACCGACGCGCTTAAGCAGATCCTCGACCGGGACGGCAAGATCGACAACATCACCGTGGTGCCGCTCGCCTATGGTCATGCCGCCGCCAGCGAGGCCGACCCCGAAGGCTTTTTGAAATACGGCAGCGTCCGGTTGGCGACCTACGACTGACCGGCCTCCCGCTCGCGCCGGGCCCAGTGACGCCACCGGACGCAGCCACACGGGAGCAGTACAATCGCCCGCACAGCATCTGCGCCGGTCCGTCTGCTCGCTGTGCTTCCCGTCCTCTCCCCGGCTTGCATTTGAAGCAGTGCAATCCGCGGATGGCACGCGCGGCCCCACGAGGCTCATGTTTGGCGCGTCAAACAGCCAACAGGAGCCTAGCCATGGACTTCCGAATTTCCGGCCTGCCCGCGGAACCATTCCTGCCGTTCTTCGGCATGACCGACGACGAACTGGTGGCGCATGGCGCGCGACGGGTGATCGCCACCGCCGACATGCTGCCCAGCCTGCCGCCGTGCCGCGTCAGCTTGCGCGATGCCGAAGCAGGCGAGGTCTCGATTCTGCTGCACTACCCGCACCACGTGTCGCCAGCGTCGCCTTACCGTGCCGGCGGGCCGATCTATGTGCGGGAGGGCGTGCGCGAGACCGCCAGCTTCATCAACCACGTCCCCGCGCAGCAGCGCATCCGACTGCTCTCGGTGCGTGCCTATGACGAGGCCGGCATCATGGTCGATGCCGACGTGACGGAAGGGTCCGAACTGGAAGACGCGATCGAGCGCATGTTCCGCCGCGACGATGTCGCATTCCTGCATGCTCATAACGCGAAGCGCGGCTGCTATTCCTGCCGGATCGATCGGGTGTGATGCCAATCGCGCCCTCTTGAAAGTTGGTAGCCAGTGGGGTAGGTAAAAAAAGGTTTTGAAACACGGGTTCCGCAGGTTTCACAGAGCAAGGCACAGATGGTTTTAACCCGCGCCTTGATCCGTGAAACTTGTGGAGTCTGCGTTTCAATTCTCTTTACGGGACCGTCCTAAAGCACGGCCGCGATGGCGCGCGTCAGCTTTTCGCCCTGCGGCTCGTCGCCGGAGCCGAACGTGCCGACGACTTGGCCGTCTCGGGCGATCAGCACCTTGTTGAAGTTCCAACCTGGCTCCCAGCCAGTCTCCGCCCGCACCCAGGCATAGAATGGCGCCGCTTGCGCACCGCGCACATGCGCGATGCCGGACAACGGAAAACCGATGCCGTATTTCGTTGTACAGAACGTCTGCACCGTGGCGTTGTCCGGCGATTCCTGGTTGAAGTCCCGGCTTGGCACGCCAATCACCGTCAGCCCGCGCGCAACCTCCGCCTGGTGCAGCTTCTGCAGCCCTTCGTATTGATAAGTGTAGCCGCAGAAGCTCGCAGTGTTCGCCACCACCAGCACGCGCCCCTTGAACGCCGCCAAGTCGAGCGCCCCGCCATCGATCGCCGGAAAGCTGAAGCCCCAGGCGTTGCTGTCATGCCCTGCCATTTTCACCTCCCCCTGCTGACCGCCGAATCGCTCCGGCGCGCCGCGTCAACCATAGCGTTCCTCGCCCCACGGGTCGCCGTTGTTATGATATCCCCGCTGCTCCCAGAACCCTGGATGGTCGCTGATGGTGAAGTGGATGCGGCGCAGCCATTTCGCCGACTTCCAGAAATAGAGCCGCGGCATCAGCACTCGCACCGGCCCGCCATGCGCCCGGGTCAAGGGCTTGCCGTCCCATTGGTGCACCAGGAAAACATCCGGCTGATCGAACTGCTCCAGCCGCACGTTCGTCGTGTAGCCGTCGAACGAATGGAACACGATGTGCCGCGCCTCCGGCCTCGGCTGCACCAAGTCCAGCACCGTGCCCGCCCCGACCCCCTTCCAGCGGTTGTCGTAGCGCGACCACTGCGTCACGCAATGGATGTCGGAGACACTCTCCGCCTGCGGCAGCGCCATGAATTCCGCCAGCGACAGACTGACCCGATGTTCCACCGCGCCATCCACATCCAGCCGGAATTTCTCCCCCGTCACGTTTGGTTCGGCACCCAGATCCAGCACCGGCCAGTCCGTCACCAGAAGCTGACCGGGCGGCAGGCGGTCGTGGGCCGGATCGGTGGTGGTGCCGGTCAGCAGACGGCCCTCGCGCGCCCAACCCTGCTTCGCCTCGATCAGCTTGTCCTTGATCCGGCCAGTGATCTCGACCTCGTCGTCCATCGCGTGTTCCTCTGGCCAGTCTTCCCGTAATGGCCGGGCTTGGCCGGTCAAGCGTGGCCATGACCCGAAATGCGCCGCCACGCCAGCCGCGCGCCCGCATCAGCCGCGCGCCCGCATCAACCGAGCCTTGTCACGCTGCCAGTCGCGGTCGGCGACGGCAGCGCGCTTGTCGTGCTTCTTGCGGCCCTCGGCGACGCCGAGCAACACCTTGGCGCGGCCACGATCGTTGAAGTGGATCTGCAGCGGCACGATGGTGGCACCCTGGCGGCTGATCGCGCCGGTCAGCTCGTCGATCTGGCGGTGCTTCAGCAACAGCTTGCGCGGGGCACGCGGCTCGAAGCGCGACAACACGCCGCCCTGGTATTCGGGGATATAGGCGTTGAACAACCACATCTCGCCGTCGCGCTCGCCGGCCCAGGCCTCGTTCAGCGTGGCGCGGCCGAGGCGGAGGGACTTTACCTCCGGGCCTTTCAGCACCAGGCCGGCTTCGACCGTCTCCTTGATCGTGTAGTCGAAGCGGGCCTTGCGGTTGGTCGCCGCTATGCCGTGGGAGATCAGGCTTTTCTTCGATTTCGTATTTGCCATAGTCGTAACGCCGGTTCCTGCCCAACAGGACGCCCGTGGGCCTGGGGACCGGAGGAGATAGCATTGTCGATCGTGGCCGGCGAGGCGTGGCAGCCAGATGGCTCGCCATAGGTGCGCTGCCTGCGGTTCGTTTCCGGACAATAACGCTGCTGCCGGCTCGCGGGGCTGGCGGGCCAATCGGATGAATGATGGCCGTGACGAAACCTCTGGGAATCACACCCGCCGGGAGCCGGCAACCCCACGCTGATCTATCGGAGTTCGACTGCCACGCCCTACTCCTATAGTCGTGCGCTGCTGGAACCTAGGGCGAGCCTCCTGACTTCATCAGACCGCATGGGACCTGACGACGCAGCGGAAGCCGACATGGCTCATACCGGAATCGATCGGCTGCGCGTGACGAGCGGCCGGGCGGTAACGGCGGCAATAATTGGGTGCGCAGAGGTGCGAGCCTCCTTTCACGACCTTGCGCGGGATCCCCGTTGCTGAAGCACACGGGTCATAGCTGCCGTTCCTCGGCCCACCGCGGGGATTCTCGGGAATGCAGCACGCCTTTGGCGCGTCCGCCTCGTGCCGTGGCGAGAACCAGTCCGCCGTCCACTCCCACACGTTGCCGATCATGTCAAAGACTCGATAGCCGTTGGGCGGAAACGCTTCGACCGGCGACGTTCGCGCGTAGCCGTCTGTGGCAAGATTTTCGTTCGGGAATGCGCCTTGCCAGGTATTCGCCATGTGGCGACCATCCGGCGTTAGTTCATCGCCCCAGGCAAATTCGGCCGCATCTAAACCGCCGCGCGCGGCGAATTCCCACTCGGCTTCCGTCGGCAGTGCCTTGCCCGCCCAAGTGGCGTAGGCTTCGGCGTCCTGATAGGCGATGTGCACCACCGGATGTTCGTCCAGGCCGTGGTTCGAACGGCCCCGGCCGAACGGACGCCGCCAGTTCGCGCCAAATTCGAACCGCCACCACTGCGACCAGTCATTGAGATCCACCGGACGGCGGGGCGGTGTGAACACCAGCGAACCTGGCTTCAACATATGCGGCAACGCACCCGGATAATCCTTTGGGTCCGGTGCGATCTCGGCGACGGTGACGTAGGCCGTCGCGTCAATGAAGCGTCGGAACTCGCGGTTGCTGACCGACGTTCGATCGATCCAGAACGGCGCGACTGTCACGCGATGAACGGGTGCCTCTTCCGGGTAGTGCCTATCCGATCCCATACGGAACGTGCCGCCTGGGATGAATACCATGTCGCGGCGGGGGACCGTCTCGCCAGGTGGAGCATCGGATGTTTGCTTCAAGGACTCTGTAACCGTCACGCTAATTCCTCCAGCTTACCGCATTGAGATCGCCGTGGCATTGCCGCCCAGGTTGAGCATCAGTCCTTCGCGGTTGGCCATGTGGTGCAGGATAACCCCGGGGTCGTTCTGTAGCCAGAGATCGCCTCCGCTGCGATCGCCGAACGCAAAGCCGTAGACGACCCCGGGCGTAGGCACGACGCTCACTCGCATTGCCCCGCGGGAACAACGGTTTCGTCAACCCAATATTGGCGTGGTCCATCGATAACTCTTTTCAGAATACAATCGTGACCTGAGTGCGCGAATTCCAGGTTGCGCCGTATTGCTCGCGCAGCGCATAGCAATATAACCCCACCAGCAGGTTGACTGGCAGCTTCCCACCTAATCTTGATCAGACGACCAAAGTGGGCACCGACCGGGCCTCGGTTGCGCCTCGGCGGGAACGCCGGCCTATCCAGGCGCCGGACTCAGCCGCTACCGCGATGAGAATTATGATCGCGGGATAGAGGACGATCAGATCGGAATCATGCAGCCAATCGAACATCACTCTGACCGGCTACACCAGCGAAACAGGCCACGCAACTATCTCGGTGGTTGCTAAACCTGTGCCGATATCGGCTTCGGTCAGGGGTGGTGTGCTCGAACGTGACTGATGCGGCGGCGGTCTCGTCCGGTTCCATCTTCAGCGCGTACCGACAGCCGAACGCGGCGACAGCCTTATCCTGAATTCAAGTGCACCCTCAAATTCGCTGTCCCTCGAGCAGGCCATCAAGCGTCGCTTACTGCGTACAACCAACCGGAATCACTCCGCGATCTCGCTAATAGTACCAGCCGGGGCTCCAGGCGCCCCAGTCGAGGTCCTGGTTCATCTGCGCGGTCATCTGCTGCTCATTTGCGAGGTTCTTCTCGAACACATTCACGCGATACTGGCTATATGCAGTCTGGTCGCCAACATACAGACAGTCGCAGATTGTCGGATCGGCGTAGATGAAAAGCACTTTGCCGTTCCGGATCTGGTGGACGAATTTGTGCGGTGGTAGGGACGTCAACGAGGCCTGACGCTGTGGCGTGTTGGCTGGTACCAGCGTAAAGCCGGCAGCGGCCAGCAAATCCTCCTTGTTCTGTACGGCTGACGCGCAGGCCGACAGTGTGGCACAGATGGCAATAGATCCCAAAGCTACAGTGAATCTAGTCATTTTTTTCCCCAACGAATGTTCTTTATTTTGCAGACTGCCGACCCGCAAGAGCCTCGAGATCCGACTCACTGGATTGAGGCCTTGATGACTTCAGGGAGAGCGTGAAATGCCAACGTTCGGTTGGCTATGCAAAATCGGCAAGCACCGTGGTCGACCATATATTGAGTTTCCCTGCGTAACATGGTTTGGCGACTACCTCGTAAATCACGCTGCTGCCACTGTAGAACGGCCGATAGTAAGGCGAAGTAGGTTGTCCCGTTGATGTTCTGATCGATCGCGCCACTTGGCAGGGAGGCCACCGTCGCTCCACCTCCGCCCGCGCGATGGCCATGCTACGCGCGTAGTCGCGAGTCCCCAGCCATCGCGTTGGGGTGAGGTGTTCGATCAACCTAGCGCAAGATTGGGATGCTGACGATTGGCTGGCTATGGCAAAATCGGAAATCTTCTACCGTGGTCATGGGCTGGTAGAATCGCGCGGAGGTATTGGAGGCATTTCGCCGTAGGCATCCCAATACTCCGTGACGAAGCGGTGAAGATCCGCGAATCCATAACGCTTAATGACCTCCGCGGCGTTCGCTGTTGCGCGGTTGGTGGCCATCAGCTCTGTGCGAACCAGCTTGAGGCGCCGTAGACGCTGGTACCGGTCGGCGGTCATTCCGAGCACTCGTGCGCAGCTCGCTCTCAGGGTCTGCTCCGACACCCCGATGGCACTGCAGATCTCCCGCGTTCGTAGGATTCGAAATGGATTTGCTGCCAGCACCGCCTCGAGCTGAACCAGTACCGCCGCCTGGTGGCGTCTGTTCGGCTGATCCTCCTTGACCTCGCAGGTCGCCAGACACTTAACCAGTGCAAAAATTAGATCCTGCTCCATTGCGCGAACCACCTCCTTATGAGCTATGCGATCCAAATTCGTCTCGGCGATACGACCAGCTTGTGCATGGAGGCGCAAAAGCTGATGCAGATCCGTCGAAATCGGGCGGATGAGGCAGCCACTAGGAGGTGGAACCAGGCTTCGGCCGGCGATCGTCTCTCCAAACGTCAGTAAGGACGCCGGGGTCACTGAAACGCAACCCCAACGGGTGCGGGCAGTCGTTCGCTGGTGCCCGCGCTCACCGCGACTGTGAAACATGATGTCGCCGAACTGCAGCTCGGCACCGCTACAAATCAGAGGCAATCCCTTCTGTGTAAGAAAGTGACAAATACCTGCCCGGGCGGCAGCCTGAGATAGGCAAGGCGCGCCGAGGCTTCTTGTGCACGAAGCAGATGAAGGCTCGGGAGTTCAACCCATGTCAAACGAGCGCTAAAATCGCGGGGCTGCAGAACTACCAAGTCAAGCATGTCCTGCAAGGTTGCCTGGTAACCATCGGCATCGGCGAAAATGCTGGAACCGCTCGCGGGCATCCGCCTTCGTCCTACCGTTTCGTTGTATGCGGCCAAGGGTGGTGACGCACGGTCACCCCTCACACCGCCAAGCGAAGAGGCTGCCTGCGGCGGCATGCGCGCGCCCATGGTGACATTGGAAAATGGCTACCGAAATGTTCATTCTTGTGCTGGTTTGCGATAGTTGTCCGAAACATCCTGGTCGGATGCATCGCCGACGTTGGAGAAAGCATACACTGCCAGGACTATACGCCTGCGCCTATGGCGAAATCGGAAATCTTGTCGGAATACGGTCGGTCGATGATCAAGGGTGCATCAAAGTGTCCCGCGGTCAGCCAGGCATTGTGGCGGCTTGGACGGATTGCCGGCGAGGCCCGCGCGTCATCGCAGACCTCAATAATCCTCGCCACTACGACATCTCGGGGCAATCCCCGCTGCTAGTCTTGCCCTTTTTGCATAGCTCTGAGCAGCGGATCGGATCATCTGCTGGTCGGAATCCATAGCCGTACACGTCTTCAGCTTCTCATCCTATCTGCTCAAAGCTTCTTCACTCGTGCCTCACTGCGGGAAACTGAAGGCAAGGAACTTAATGCACCCGCGGGTTAGGCCGCTGTTGTGGTAAGGTTTTGACGAATCGTCTCCAGTCTCACACACGGTGCAGGGTCACTGAGGGAACTTCCCCGAATAATTGTCTATAGGTCACTGCGAAACGCCCAAGTTCCCAGAAGCCGAACTCGGTGGCGATCTGTGTGACTGTGGTGGCTTTTGGGTCAGCCTGGGCAAGGGCTCGCCGCGCAAGGTTCATCCGCCGCAACAAAAGATATCTGTGCGGGGGCATTCGCAGGTTGTCCACGCAGTGAATATGGAGGGTCCGCTCAGCCACGCCGATTGCGGCACACACTTCCGCCAAGTGCAAAGGTCTGTCCTGATTGCCGTCGAGGTATTCCTCGAACCGCCGCATGACCGGGCGACGCGGATGGCTTGCAGCGTGGATCGCTGCGCCCGTGCTGTCAGTCAGGCAGCCAACCATCGCGCGCTCCAGCTCCTGCTCGAGCAGCCTGGCAACCTCAGGGTTCGCCAAGACATCGGGCGCATTTGCCGCAAGTTGACAGGCTGCTTGATGCAGCGACCGCAATCGCGTCAGCAAATGTGGAGGAGGCCGAATCCGTGTCGTCTCGGTCGGTACGGTCAATTCGGAGCCGCTAATTGCTCGGCCGACCGCAGCATAGTCTTCGCTGGTCAAGGACATCGTCCGCCAGCCAGCTCCCGCCGGGGTACTCTGGTGGTTTTCAGAACCTGACGGAGTCAGCATGATGTCGTCCGACGAAAAGTCGATACCACCGTGGCGGATTGACTTCTGCTGAGCGTCGGCAAGGAAGAATATGGGATTGCGGCTATATGCTACTTTGATGTGAGCAACCTGCGGTAGCGAAGCACGTCCACTGGCCATCCACAGCCGATGCAAATCGATCAGCGTCAGCTCAGCATGATAGTCACCGGGCGCAGTGGGGAATATCTTTATGTCCGATCCCCGCACCGCCGCTTGGTATTCGTACGGGTCAGCGAAAGATACAGTCGTACTGTGCGGCATCATGCACCCCCCGACGTCCGCGCGGTTATTAATGAACGTCCAATCGCAGGGAACTCGCGGACCGACATTTTTACGTCGTATCACTTTACCTAATCGCCTTAACCGGGGGCAGACCATCAAATTTAAGTGAAATGGCTATTTCCCGGTCGATCTGTGCACCGCAACACGGGGGCGAAGGTAGTCGGCTTATGCTCCATGCAGAAGCCAGCCTTAAATCACACGGCTCCGGGGTAAGGGAATTCCCCCGGAGGAGACAGATGGACACCGGATCCCGACCGGCCTATGCTGATTCTTTAAGTCAAACGCTCAAGGCGGACCATCCTAAACTTCTTTTGCTAAATCCCGCACGATCAGGCCGGCAGCCTGGGCCGCTGAACACGGTTCATTGGTTTGTCCACAGAGCTCGGCCTGTGCCACGCGACCCGACCGAACAACTCGCGGCTTTCGTAGCCCACGCATCAACGCGCGGGGTCACTGTCGATCCATCAATCGTCAGCTTCAGCGAGGCCGCATTTGGCCGACCATGAAGGCGGCGTCCTCGAAACAGACGCCGCCCCAGCCGCCGAGCGCAGTGTTAGCCAACGCTGCTATAGTGAGTGATCACCGCCGGCTTGAAGGTTGCATTCGCGCACCCCTCGCCCTTGAGCGTGGCGCCCTTGCCGATGTGCCCTGTGACCGTGCCAACAGGTCCGCTGCCCATCACCGACGTCAGCGTCATGTTGAACGCTCCCCCACTCTCGGAGCCGGTAGCGTGGCTAAGGCCACTCATGTCGTCGAACCACATGATCCCGTTCAGCGAGCCATCTGCTCCCCTTCCTATGCGCCATACGATATTGGGGCAGCCCGCAACACTCGAGGCAGTCATGCCGGCATAGCGTGGGGAGTACGAGGCAGCGGTGGCAACTCCTGCGAGGCTGGCCGAAATCGATAGGACTCCAACCGCCATCAGGACGTTTTTCCTCAAGAGCTTCATTTTCCCCTCCAATTGGATTTCAGGCTGCATCCCACGCTCTAGGCCGGATCGCGCTTCCGCACTATGCAAAATCGGCAAAGCATATTGGTCCGGTTCCGTTCGCTGTTTGGGCACGCTCGTAGCGTACATCAGCGCCAGGCGCATCACTCTCCGGTCTCTTGCCTCTGTCAAAACGGATCTGCCCGGGTGTCTGTCCATCCCGCCCCTCGGGCGCAGATTATATCCGTCATCGTGGAGTCATCGATCAATGTTCAGCACAACCCGGACGACAGTCGGGCGGACCGCCGATTCTGCATAGCCGACCGCAGCCGCGGCGCCTAAATCAGCCTCTACGTCTCGGCTGACACAATGGAAGATCCTCATGAAGAAAGACTCGTTTCCACGCAAGCGGCTGTGAGGACTCTCGCGGCTTCGGCTATTGTAAAGGGGGGCAATCGGCGCAGGCGGGTCCGAGGCTGGATAAGTTTCTGCGGACGCCTCGCATGTTGCTGGTTTCCCACACATCATGTGGCATCTGACGGGGCGTGACAATGCTGCAACAACACCGATGGAACCTGCTTCGCCTGACCCAGGCAGCTGCCGTTGTGTTAGCTGCGGTTTTAGTCGTAACTGCATGCACAAGTTCGGTAAAGCTTGGGCCTGATGCTGTCGCCGGTCTGACGCCAGACGCCACAGTCGAGATGCGTCAGGTGCAGGTCGCATATATCGGCAGCGCGGGTGGCGGCGATGGGACCCTCAATTACCAAGGGCAAGTCTACCCTTTCAAGATTGGGGGTCTCGGAATTGGCGGGATTGGTGCATCGACACTAGACGCCGAAGGCGAGGTGTACAAGCTAAACTCCCTGGCCGCCTTCGCCGGAACGTACGGCCAAGCCCGCTACGGCTTCGCCGTCGGAAATACGAGTGGTGGAGACCTGTGGCTGCAGAACGAGTCCGGTGTGATCATGCATCTCAAGGCGAAGCGCACCGGACTGATGCTGAGCCTGGGCGGGGATGCTGTCGTAATCAGAATGTCTTCTCAGGCGAATTGAGCGCTCAAACTGCCACACCGGGTTGAAGCGGGGACTGTGTCCCGTGCTCGAAACAGCCGTTGGCGTCCGCCGCGGACAGGAACTCAGAAAAAGCTTGGGTAGCAATCGGGCGATTTGCTGAGATTGCATGGCTGTGGCCGCAGACAGTTGCTAGCCGTCAAGAACCACCGGTTTTAGCGAAACGCGCGCGCTGCCAAGAGCATCTCGGCATGAGCCCGAGCCGCTATCTGCGGTTGCGCCGAATGCACTTGGCGCGGCGTGCCCTGCGGACGCTACGACCGACCGCATCTCGCAAGTCGCTCGCCAACACGGGTTTGCCGACGCCGACCGCTTGCCTACCAGTCGGACAAGCGGTATTGCCACGGTGACGCACACCACCGCCACGGCGAGCGGTGCCATGTTCCGCTGAGCCAACTCGGTCGGTCCCGAGAACGGGCCCGCACTGAGCATGTTGCCTGCCTTCTCCACACTCATCAGCGGCGTCGTGCAAATTATCCCCAGCAACACGAACGCTGCCAGGGCCTGGTCAGAGGCGTATCGAAGCCAGAGAGGTTGCCTGCAAACAGTCGCGGCTTGACGACCCAAAACATGGTTCGGTCGGTTAGCAACGACATCGCTTGGCGTATGGTAACGACCTTTGCCATTACCCGCTTGTGATCGGGTGTTAGGTCCAGGCTCTTGACCGTGCCTCGCACGAGTTCCTTGAACTTGAGCTACGATTGGCCAGCTTGCAGTCCTTCGGCATTCTGGAACGAGATTGTGATCGTCGGACCTTCCTTCGACAGCGTGTTCCAGGTCAACACGCGCCGATGCCAATGGCACAAAGTGGGATCAACCAAATGGCGGACACCCGCCGCGCACGTCGACACCTCGCCAATCGCAGCCCACGCTTGCGGCGATTGAGCGCGCAAATGACCCTTCATCGCCGCAAGCAGTGGGGCGGTACGCTCAGCGATTGGACAAACGCGCGCGCAAACCCAGCGCCGCTAGCCGCCGAGCGTCAATTCCACGCGCCGGTTCTGTGCCCGGCCCTTCGGCGTGTCGTTCGGGGCAATCGGGTGCTCGTCGCCGTAACCATGCGCCGAGACAAGATCCGGCTTCAGGCCTTGGGAGATCAAATATTGCATCACATTTTCGGCACGCTTCTCGGACAGCATCTGGTTCGAGGTAATGCCCTCGTGCTGCAGCCCCGGGCCAATCGGAGCGTTATCGGTATAGCCGTTCACCAGAATCTTGTTCTGCGCGGAGGGCGCCAGTTGCGACGCTATCTTGGCAATGATTTGCTGCCCTTGCGCGCTCATGTGCCAGCCGCCCGATGGGAACAGCAAGTCGCTGTTGACCGTGTACTTGATAGCCCCCTGCAGCCGGACGATCTGCGCCTTGTCAGCCGCAATCTCCGACGACTGCGACGCCAGTTGCTGCTGGAGTTGCTGGTTTTGTGTCTGAAGCTTGTCGTAGTCACTTTGCCAGACGCATCCCCCCAAGATCATGGTTGACAGCAGCGGTCCGGCGACGAGAAGGCGATTGAGTGGATTGGTCATAGGCATAGCTCCTCAGTTTTGTGAGTGAACCGGATCCATATCCGGAATGTAGCGTCCGACTTTGTCTTCCCGCCGGACACACGGCAGCTCATCGTAACCTCGTGGTGCCTGCACCACCTGGCGCGGTTACCTGTTGCGTGTGCTCGGCGCACTTATAATCCCTAGAACTGCCGCAAATTCGCCACTCAAGACTCGCATGATCGAACCTCCGTTTGAGCCGCTCCTTGCGGCCACTGAGCCACGGCAACCGAAAGGTTGCTATGCGAATTCGGCAGTTTCCAAGTTCACGCCGGGTGGCGATTCAGAGTCGCTCAGCACCGGGGATCTAAGCTGATTCTGACCGTGTGAGCTGGTGTTCAGCCCTGCCTGAAAAAATAGCCACGCGACGCCCATCACAATGTCTGGTTCAACTCGCTTGGTACGCTGGCGGCGACTCGACGGCCAACATCCTGATTATCGTGCAAAAAAAGACCGAACCTGCCTCCTTGATGGCGTGCCACCATGTTGCGTTCCATTGGCCCACGCCGGTCGGTTTCCTGAGCGTGCCGGCGGCCCGTGTGCCAGCCAACTCCGCCACCAGCCATTTCATTCTACCACGCTTGACGCACCGCGAACCAAGCGCTCGAACTCAGCCCCGGCTGTAACAGCCAGCAAGCGGATCTCCGGTCCGAGGCCCGCCACGGCGATCACCTGACGAATTCGTGACAAGGGCAGTACTTTCAGCGCTCCGCCAATCGCCAAAAGCCTTTCAGAACATACGGAACGGTAGATCCGGCGAGCGTCTTGCTGAGGACGGCTGTGACAGCGCCGACCTTCAGCATCGGCAGGGCCGCTATACGCACAGGATCGGTCACTCGCAATGGAAAAACGCCCCACCCGACGAGTTGACGAGCCGCCAGGTCGGTGCAGACCACAGTACCCGATGATCCGCGCAACGCGCATGGCGACCCGGCCCGGCGCCTGGACCGGGCGCGCCAATGCCGCCGTCGCCTGGTCGTTGGAGATCGGAGTACCATTGCCTCCCGTCGGCGCTGTCACGACAAAGCCGCCGGACCGATAGTATTCCACGTTGACGGTCTGTCCGCGCTTCAGCGGCTCCAGCCGAGTCGCCGGAGCAGCGGTCACGGTCAACGCGACGTGCCGGAGCAGCTTCGCAGGGTGGTCGTGCGGGTCTTGGTATTGATGTGCGCGATCCTGGCTGCAAGGAGACACGATCGGACTCAGGAATGACACCACTCGGGCTGGGATTGGCTTGCGCGAAGCCTGGCTACGGCAGTAGCCGGACTGGTATAGCTAGGAAGGCGATGGCAATTGTGCGGGCAGCCGAGCGTAACATAACGGTCATATTTCCGGTTCCTTGGCTCGCACAGTTCGCCACGCCGGCGGAGATGGTCCAATTGCGCATGTCATGGCAGCTGGGCGTTGCGGCGCGGGATGGGGTATGGTCCATCAACTGGGTCCACAACTATGCGAAGTCGGCATCCTCTGACCGGGCTTTGCTCCCTTCTGGGAACGCCGTTGAGTAGTGATGCCGCGCCGATCAAGGTCCCCGCCTCGCCTCTGAGGCGCGACTTCCGCTCGGCACGATACATGCTCATTAGCTGCCTTCGGCAAGCGCGTCATTGACGACGACGAGGGAGCAGCATTAGCAGCATGATGACAAGCTCGCGATAAACTCCTGGCACTGGGTCTGCCGTGTTCGCGGAGCGAGGTGGTGATCGATACATGGTGCAATAGGCCGACGAGGACGTTTTCGGTGATGGTCAGCAGAGCCAGCAACACGAGGAAGGCAATTGTCCTGTGCATCACTCTGGAGTGGGTGTGGAGGAACTTCAGCCGAATAGCCGGCAACCGGCGTCGGTGGATGACGGCGTTCCAGCCGTCCACTCAATCGCCCGCTGCACCAGTACCCGGCACACAGTCTTCGCTGGGAATAGGGTCATGAGGTGCATCGTTTGCCGAATTCGCATAGGCAAACATCCGCTTTCCCTGTAGAGGTTTCTCAGGCGCTGGGCAGTCTCGGGATGCGTTACTTCATGTTTTTTGGCGGACGTGTCGTTCGATGATGGTAGAGTTCCGTGTCAGACTGCCAATTGTGGAATTCAATGGAGCACCAAGAATGTATAGGCGAAGGTTCTGGTTCCGCAGCCGGCTGCAGCACCGTTTCGTGCCATGGAGCGGGCTCTGGGCAATCGGTCTCGTTCTGACCGTCGCCGGCTGTGGCGCTCCTGCAACGGTATCGCAAACCCCGGTGGCGACGCAACCCACAACTCAGTTCGATGGGGCGTATCGGAGCACGATCCGAATCACAGGTTCAAACCGGGCAGTGCAGGGTAATTGGTGCGATAGCGTCGGCCAGTCTGTCATTACGATAACAAACGGCCAGTTCAGCTATGCCGTGCCACACCCTGACGTACCGGGTAATCCGACGCTAACGTTCGCCGTGAGCCTGACGCAGAACGGTACGTTTGCTAGTCAGATCAATGGAGGAAGCATATCGGGTCGAGTACAGGGGACCCACATCGAGGGTAGCATCGACGGCGAAGCATGTGCCTACGCGTTTACCGGTGACAAAATGTAATTAAACTAGGGGATGCTACGCCGTTGACCGCCGGTCGAAGGGGGCTAGCCGACTTGCTCTAGTGCCCTGAGTCGCTTATATCGTGGAGTATAGTCTCCACTCGCCTTCTGGACATTTGCGAGCGGAGCGGTCTGTAGTGTGCGAGCCGCAAGGGTTAATTCGAGGTCCGACTGCCGGGTTCTTGAGAATCATGACAAAACGCAACTCCTTTGCTTTACCCAGCGACTTTGGGTGTGCTCGTCGTTCCACGTCATACAAATTCTGCGCTGGCTGCGCAAAAGGCTTAATGCGACCGCCAGGATCATTCTTCTTGGGATCATCATGGATGTGATCTATCAGATCATCGTCCTCAAGACGTTCTCTCCGGTCGAGGCACTTATCATCGCGGTGGTGCTCGCGTTCGTGCCGTACTTGCTTTTTCGGGGAATTATCACCCGTCTCGCCCAAAGGCCGCGCGCCAGCGCTTCCGCTGGTCCGAAACTGAGAGGGTGCCGGAGATGTCAGGTGCGAACAGAGTTACAGACGCGACCAGGTTCGAAGTCAGGGTAACGGCGGATAGTCATTTTGCGTGGCTCCGTACCCGCTTCAGCGTTGAGCGCACAATGATGTCGATGGTTCGAACCGCGGTGTCGCTAATCGGGTTCGGCTTCGCGATCGTACAGTTCTTCGAACACCTGCAGCAGGCACCCGGGACCCAAACCGTCTACTTGCCGGATGCCCCAAAATACCTGGGGCTTTTGCTAATTTCCTGCGGCGTTCTGACCCTTATCGTATCGATCTGGCAATACTGGTGGACGGTGCATTACCTGTGGGGCGATGCGTATGCGCCACTCGCCGGCATGAAAAAAGATGGGCTGCAATCGCCGGCGATCGGGATCGCTGTTCTTCTCATCTTCGTGGGTTTGTTTGCCATCGGCGCGGTGCTGCTTCACGTGGCGTAACGGCCCAAACCTCTATACTGCAACCTGGCAACGCTCAACCAGCCAATGGAGATTGTGATGGCAGACGCAAAACGACCCAATATCCTAATCCTCTGGGGTGACGACATTGGCTGGTGGAACATCAGCTACAATAGTCGTGGTCAGATGGGCTATCGGACCACAAACATCGACCGCCTTGGCCATTAGGGCACGACCTTCACTGACTATTATGCCCAGCAAAGCTGCACCGCCGGGCGCGCAGCCTTTAATAGCCGCACCAGCTAGGTTGTGTGGACGGAATCCCAGCCATGCGTAATTAGCGGGTTCCCGAATTGGTATTTCATCGAATCACTGCGTCGCCGGCAAGGGAGGCCGGCGATGCTGACGCAGATGACCGACGAGGATTGGGAGATTGTGCTCACGGTGTTCGACGCCGCGCAGTCCAGGCGTGGGGAGCCGGGGCACGATGACCGCAAATTCCTGGAGGCGATCTTCTATTTCACGGTGCACAATATAACGTGGCGTGCCCTGCCGGTGGAATTCGGCAACTGGAACAGTGTCTGGAAGCGGTTCTGGCGGCTCAGCCGCAGCGGGGTGTTCGAGGCATTTTTCCAGTTGCTGGCTGAGCAAAGTTCGACAGCGCATCTGGTGCAATTCTTCGACAGCACGGTCGTCCGGGCTCACGTTTCGGCGGCCGGCGCAAAAGGGGGCAGCAAAATCAGGCGCTTGGACTATCGCGCGGCGGGTTTTCGACCAAAATCCATCTCAAGACCGACCTCAAGGGCGATCCACTCGATTTCCACCTGACCGGTGGCGAGAAGAGCGACACAACGCAACTCGAAACTTCGTTTGATATCGGCCCAGACATCACGCCGCGCGTGGCGATCACCGACAAGGGATACGACAGCCGCGCCAACCGGGCAGCGGCCCGGGCGCGCGGGATTACGCCGGTTATCCCCCGGAAGGTCAATTCGAAGGAGCGGGGCCGCTTCTTTCCAAAGAAACTCTACAAGCTCCGGGCTCGTATCGAGCAGACCATAGGCAAACTCAAGCGCTTCAAGCGCATCGCGCTGCGTTGCGAGAAGACCGATATCTCCTTCAGCGCGTTGATCAGCTTCGCTTGCGGGATATTATTGATCAAATCCGTTCACACGGCCTAGACGACTATCCGATCACTGGACTTTCTCGGTCTACCTCCGATGCCGATCTCCCGATCCCTGGAAACCGGCGTCTCCAGCACGCTCAAGGCCACTATCTGGACTCTGGCCGGTGGCTATTACGGACCGCGGACTAGGAAGCGATGTGGTCCTGTCGGAGAGAGCGACGATCTAGCTATTTACCGGCGGATCGTCGTCTTACGCCGTGCTACCGAGCAGCGTCTTATATATGATCCATTGCCCCGCAGAATTCGGACACGTGGGTTGTGTTTTCCGCTCGAGAAGGAAAACGTGGGGCGATTCCCAACTTTGCGTGCTGCATTGGACCACATTCGGTCTGTGATGGGTAAGCGCCCGGTCAGCCCCGCCTTGCGAACCCGGCCCCATGCATGACCTTAAAGCGCGGCTTAAGGTCGGGGTTAAGGTCGATGTCAGGCGGAGCAATCGAGATCATCACGGGCAAAGAGCGGCGGCGGCGCTGGAGCGCGGCGGAGAAGCTGCGGATTGTCGCCGAGGCAGAAGAGCCCGGGGCGTGCATCAAAGCGGTCGCGACGCGCCATGACGTTTATCCCAGCCTGCTGTTCTATTGGCGGCGACAGGTTCGCGAAGGCCGGCTCGGCGCGGGCGACCCAACCGGCTTTGTGCCGGTCCGGCTGCTGGCATCTCCACCGGAGACGACGACACGGCCCGCGATCCAGGCGGCGGCGGACGCAAGCGGCGCGGCCGGCATTGACATCACTCTGCCGGACGGCACGCGTCTCCATATAAGACACGCTGCGCAACTGCCGCTGCTGCGGCCTGTCATCGTGGCGCTGCGCGGATGACCGCGCCGCCACCCAATGTGCATATGTGGCTGGCGTGCGGACACACCGACATGCGCCGGGGCTTTGATGGTTTGTCATCGCAGGCGCAGCAACAACTCGGCAAGGACCCGTTCAGCGGCCAATTGTTCGTGTTCCGCGGCAGGCGCGGTGAGCTGATCAAGGTGCTCTGCTGGGACGGACAAGGCCTGTGCCTGTTCAGCAAGCGTCTTGAGAAAGGCCGCTTCATCTGGCCGCAGGCGAAGGACGGCGCGGTATCGCTGACATCGGCTCAATTGTCGATGCTGTTGGAAGGCATCGACTGGCGCACGCCGGTGCGCACGTGGCGTCCAGAGATGGCGAGTTAAAAATATGTGCCGGCAGCAAGAAAGTACTTGGAGCGGCGCGAATCGGTATTGGAAGATTCGAACATGCTGATGCCGCTCGATCCCGCAACACTGCCGCGCAAGGCGATCGCGTTACGCGGCCTGCTGCTGCAACGCGAGGCGGAGCACACAGCCGCGCTGCAACAGCAGGCCGCCGAATTAGAACAGCACTCAGTCGAATTGGAACGCCATGCCGCCGAACTGCAAGCCGCGCGCAACGGATTGCAGGAACAGGTGTTGCGCAACGAGCAATTGAAGCTGCGCCTGGCAAAGCTGTTGCGCGAGCGGTTCGGCGCCTCCTCCGAGAAGCTGCGCACCGCGATCGAGCAACTGGAGCTACTGCTCGGCGATCTCGAAGAGCAGATCGCCGCGACCGCGCCGCCCGAGCCGGAACAGCCCGCACCATCAGCACCAGCCAACACGACACTGCGCAAGCCGGCGCGCCGGCCATTGCCGGACAGCCTGCCGCGCGACGTGGTGGAGCATGCGGCCCCGTGTGCCTGCCCGAAGTGCGGCGGAACCTTGCGCGCGCTCGGCGAGGACGTGACCGAAGTGTTGGACTACGTGCCGGGCTCGTTCCGCGTCACGCGCCACGTGCGGCCGAAGCTGTCGTGCAGGAGTTGCGAGACCATCGCGCAAGCGCCGGTCCCAAGCCTGCCCATCGAACGCGGCCTCGCCGGGCCTGGTTTGCTGGCGCATGTGCTGGTGGCGAAATACTGCGACCATCTGCCGCTGTATCGCCAGGCCGAGATCTATGCCCGCAACGGCCTCGATCTGGACCGGTCGACACTGGCTGGTTGGGTGGGACAGACCGCGGCGCTGGTGCGTCCGTTGGTCGAGGCGGTCGGTGCGCACGTGATGACGGCGGAACGGGTGCACGCGGACGACACCACGGTGCCAGTCCTGGACCCCGGCCGTGGCAAGACCAAGACCGGGCGGCTGTGGTGCTATGTGCGCGACGATCGGCCGTTCGCCGGTACGGCGCCGCCGGCGGTACTGTATTGCTACAGTCCCGATCGCAAGGGTGAGCACCCGAGGACGCACCTCGCGCCGTTCCGCGGCATCCTGCAAGCCGACGGATATGCGGGATATGCCGGGCTGTACGATCGCGGTGTGACCGAAGCCGCCTGCTGGGCGCATGCGCGGCGCAAGTTCTTCGACGTGCACGCGGCCACCCAGTCGCCGCTGGCGCTTGAGGCCCTGCAACGCATCGCCGCACTGTATGCCATTGAAGCAACGGTCCGCGGCCAGCCGGCCGATGCCCGCCTGGCGGTCCGTCGGGCACAGAGCGCACCGTTGTTCGCCGAGCTGCGGACCTGGCTCGACAAGACCCATGCGCGCATCCCGGGCAAGAGCGAACTGGCTGGTGCCATCCGCTACACGCTGACGCGCTGGGAGGCACTGACGCTGGTGCTGCGTGACGGCCGCGCCTGCCTCGACAATAACGCCGCCGAACGCTCGATGCGGCCAATGACCCTGGGGCGCAAGAACTGGCTGTTTGCCGGGGCGGATACCGGCGGGGAACGCGCCGCTGCGATCTATTCGCTGACCGAGACGGCAAAGCTGAATATGCTCGATCCCGAGGATTATCTGCGCCAGGTGCTGGAGCGTATCGCAGAACATCCGGTCAAGAAGGTCCATGAATTGCTGCCGTGGAACCTCACCGGCGTCCGCGCCAGGCTCGATCAGCGCAACGCTGCCTGAGCCGGAATTATAGGCTCGCGTCACGTCAAGCCGACAGGCGGGGCTGACCACACGCTATCTTCGCAGCAGTCTACTCGCTGACCGAGACAGCAAAGCTGAACATGCTCGATCCCGAGGACTACCTGCACCAGGTGCTGCAGCGTATCGCAGAACATCCGGTCAAGCGGGTCCATGAACTGCTGCCGTGGAACCTCGCCGACGTCCGGGCGAGGCTCGATCAGCGTGAGGCTGCCTGAGACGGAATTATAGCCAAGCACCGTGTCACGCCGACAGGCGGGGCCGACCACACGCTATCTGTGATGGTTCCAGCATAGAGGCTGATGCCACTACCGGCGGCCCAGAGGGAATTCCACTGAAACCTTGGCCCCATGATCCGATTTAATTCGGAGTACCCCGCCGATTTGCTGCACTAACCCTTCAACGATACGGAGGCCAAGGCCCGTGTCAGCCGGTGCCGCATCACTCACGACAGACTGGCCGGGTCCGTCATCCTTGACGATGAGAATTGCATTACCACCCGCCTGCAGTTTCAACGACATTGAAAGACTCGAACCTTGACCATAATGAAATGCGTGTTTCTGCGAGTTGTTCGCCATTTCAATGACCAACATCGTGACGATGCTCATCTGATCAAATGTCAGATCGAGTGGCTCAATGTCGAAGTGCAAGCTGACGGTTTGCCGGTCAACAACCGTAGCTACAGAATCTCGTAAGATGCCTTCTAGGCCACGATCGAACAGAGCCGGATCGTGCAAACGGCGGTGCACCTCTGCCGACGCCGACAGACGCTGTGATGTGTCATCTAGCAATCGGGCCGCTTCAGCAGGAGCCGTGTTGATCCGCTTTTTGGCGATCTCGACCGTCCCAACCACCGATTGCAGAGTGTTGGCAACCCGGTGCTGAAGCTCCTGAAAGAGGAGTCTCTGCCGCTCGTTCGAGGCAGCAAGTTGCTCGGCCAATGATTTCAACCCGGCGATGATGGCAATATTTAGGCCTCCGACGAACAGCCACGCAATCGGTAGCAGATACATGCCGGAGGGTAGAAACAGGTAAGCTCCTGCGGTCACTGAAAGAGCTAAGATGACGAGGGCGTCCTTCCAGCCAAGTAGGACGGCGGCCACGATGATTGCCGGGTAGAAAGTTAATGCAGGGTTGGCGCCGTGCAGTGCTCCAAGCCAGAAGCGAGCCGAGAATGCCAGGACGAAAAGAGTGCCCGTCCCAAGCCACCGGATCAGGGCTGGTTGGATCGGTTGGCAAGCAAGAAGTTGCATGAACCGCTGGGTGACGCTTCTCATTCCTGCACCGTAGCATAACCTGCTCTGGGGTAGAAGGTGTATCAATGGGTCTCATGGCTGGCTGTGACATTGACGCATGGGGCGGCTGAGCCTTTGCCGAGTCTTTCGTCCGGCCTGACAACAAGCCCCATTTCAGCAGGTCAAGGTGATGCTCACCAGTCTTAAGATGACGCACAACAAGCGCCGATTTCGTGCGAGTCACATTCGATAACGGTGCCACCTTCGCCAGCGGGTTGACCGTTCCGACAATCCTGGCGATGACATCGGAGGGACGAGGGCTGCATAGCGGCCGCACGTCGTCTGATCTCTCCTCACGCTGTCCTTGCGGTTCAACTGAACCTCTTTGTCGGTCACGGCAAACACAGTTACGCCTACTGCATATTTGACTGCTGCTCTTGGCGAAGCTCTATCGGTCACAGCCACCACAGCCAATCCAAACGGGGCAAATGACTGCGCCCGTGGCGAGGCGTCAAACATTGCCCCCACATACAGCCGCATCGATTGCACGGCCAGCGATCACCTATAGCACGGGCGAGAGAGTTGCAGTGTCAATTGTGGCGGCGACGATGATACAACTTGACCAAAGCCATACGAGAGTCACGCAGCGTTGTTCGATAAGAGGGCTGCTTCATGAAGCCAGAAAGATCAATATGGTTAGATACCTTTGAGCGGCGATCCTGTCTTGGATGCCATCATCTCGGCCCTGGCGTCCAACTCGTCAGCTAATGCGGTCAGCAGCGTCACATCCTCGTCCGAGACCATTTCACGTGCGAAGCCTCGCACCCTGCGCGCCCGACTATGGAGATCGGCGGGGGTCTCGCTTTCGCCCGGTGGCATGGCTGTCCCGCTCCCTAGCATCGCTGTATTTCCGAATTCTACCCACAGAATCGCAAGCCGGCGAGTAGCGATAATTCACAAGCGTGAGAGAAGGGTTGCCGAGGCATCGTTATAAACACGTTAAACCCATTAGTAAAATATGGTCAATAAGTGTGCCTCCCTGCCGTCGATTATTGCTGCGAAGGCGCGCCATGCGAAGAGGCATAGTGGCTCGCTGCACGTAGCCGCCTATCGATTTAGGTCAGGGAGACAAAATGATCGACCGTTGCATCAAGGCCGCGCTCACAGTCATAGCCTGCGCCCTCAGGTGCTCTTGGCACGCGGCCGCCGCGTCGTCGGGCGGCGGACGCGGTGGCCGCTGCTGATGTAGAGAGATCGTCAGCCGGAGGGCCGGGACCCAGTTTTGGTCTGGCTTCCCTAGACATTATCTGACGGACGATGATGGACAATACGTTACGGAGACGAAAGTCGGGGCCCAAGTCAGTAAAATCTCGCGTTTGTCGCTTGTCCGCATGAGATCGGAACGTAAGGGCGATGACGACCACGCTTCGCCTGCAATTCGGGAACAGCTATTTCGCACGAAAAAATCCAAGCCAGCACTGCAACGCTTGCAATCCTGCAACTCGCGTGTCAGTGGTCCTCCGCCTAGTGGGAGGGGGTGATGCAGCGGGGCACGGTGAATAACGCCAAAATCGTTTGTGGTCGGGTAGAAGCGGCACTCCAGCAAATTCCCATTGCGGTATGTGTGACTATCGCGAACGCCTCGCTGATGGCGATAGTGCTCTCTGAGTCCCTGCCGAAAGCTCGCGTTCTCACTTGGCTTGCGGCTGTGACGATCGTGGCGACAGGTCGGTTAGCCATTTGGTCCCTCCATCACCGGAACAAAGGGTCACCCTGGGCGTCACGGTGGTCTGCACTTGCAAGCACTGGCGGAGCAATGGCCGCGGGCCTGAGCTGGGGGTTGGGTGCCGTCGTGCTATTCCCGGCGGATGAGGTCTACCAACTTTTCTGGGTCTTCCTGATCGGTGGCATGAGCGCCGGTGCAGCTTCGCTGCACTATCCGCACAGCCCGACGGCCATCGCGTTCATCGTTCCGGCCTGTGCTCCGCTAGCGATTCGGCTCGCCTTATCCGGTACCTCGCATCAGCTGGTTGCGGCAGGTATGATCACGATCTTTGTGGCTGCGCTGGTTTGCACGATCTTTCGAGCCAGCGAGCATTTCGGGTACATGTTGCGCTTGAGGCTCGACCTCACCAAACGTACGCACCAACTCGACCAAGTGAATGCTAAGCTGAGCAAGGAGATTGCGGAGCATCGCTCCACGGAGGCCTCCCTCATACAATCTCACAAGATGGAAGCCCTCGGTCAACTCACGGGTGGGTTGGCCCATGGCTTCAACAATATATTGTTCGTTGTCCTGGGCAATTTGGAGATGCTTCGCGGCCGCCTTGCTAAAGGCGACGCGAAAGCCGCTCAACTGCTCGATTCGGCCTTTAATGGCGCGGAGCGAGGCGCGCAACTCACGCAACACCTGTTGGCTTTCGGTCGACGCCAGTTGCTAAACCCTGAGATTCTCGATCTAGAATCGACAATAAAGGACTTCGCAGCGTTTCTGAGTAGCTCGGTTGGCGACCGTATAAGCATAATCTTCGGGATGGCCCCTGGTCTGCCTCCGGTCAAAGTCGATCGCAACCACCTTGAACTGGCTCTGCTGAATCTCGCGCTGAATGCCCGGGACGCAATGCCGGACGGTGGTAATATCAAGATTTCCGTACGGCAGGCTTTCTGGTCAAACCGCGATGCAGGAGAGCTATCCCCGGGAACCTACGTCGTTGTCAGTCTGAGTGATTCCGGTGCCGGCATGGATGAAGCGACGCTCAACCGCGCCATCGATCCCTTTTTCACGACGAAGGAACCGGGAAAGGGCACTGGCCTTGGTCTTTCCATGGTGCACGGTTTTGCCGCGCAATCCGGTGGACAGCTCCGGCTGGAAAGCCACAGAGGCGTCGGTACCATCGCCGAGCTGTGGTTTCCGGAAGCCAGGTCAGAAGCGCCCGATTGCCCTCTGATGGCCGAGGCACCTCGTATCGAAAGCAGCGGCGCTCACACCGTGCTGGTGGTCGATGACGACGGACCGGTGCGGGCAATTGTGACGTCGATGTTGAATGACCTGGGCTACGCAACCATTCAGGCCGGCTCGGCCAGAGAGGCACTGGACTTATTGAGCGCGAGAATCGGGGTGGACCTTGTCGTTGCGGAATACGCGATGCCAGAAATGTCGGGGCTGGAGCTCGCTAATGAGATGCATCAATTGTGGCCAGGATTAGCTGCCATTATAATGAGCAGTAGTGGCGAGATGGAAAAGGCCGCTTCCTGTCAGCATGAATGGCTGCCCAAGCCATTTGACCAAAAAACTCTATCCCAAATTGTCAGTCAGTGTCTCGGTCAAACCGCGACCTCCGTACTACAGTCGGCTCACCCGACTTAGGGCGGACCACTTGATCCGAGACGATGTCGGAAGGCAGTAGGAAGCAGCAATGATGCGAGCACGGGCGATGCGCCACAACGGCCGCCTGCGGCCGTGCCTGAGATTCGTCTGGGAAACCTGGCGAGCTATCGCCCGCCCCAATGCGCTCCCTAACAGCCTTGCGCTGCTACCACCTGCTGCCCCCGCCACCGGTTCGGCCGCGATGGGAAATCAACCGACCGACCGCGGGCCGCAATGCCCTGACTATGACGCTTGAGGACGGCAGTGAAGGCGCGAGGCCTTCCTGACAGAGTTCACCGTCCGGTCACAGGACACGCCCGCAGCGTGCAATCCGGCGCAGGCCAGGCAGGCTTCATCCGGTGTGGCTTGATGTGGCAATACCTGGTACATTGACTTAACCAATGCCGGTCTCGCGTCGCCTGGATGGAGGAAGCTTTGAATGAGCCGCCGCCGTTGAGGGCGCTAATCGAGGTAGCGCCGATACGATGCATGCGTAACCTGGCCGGCCAGTCCTGCCGGAAGCGTTCTATCTGGATCGCCTTGGCAGGCGGCCTTGCCGTCGCTTTGGCGTTTGTCTCGACCGCCCACGCACAGCTACTCAACCCGTTTCGTGGCTACAACGGCCCGGTGATGAACGACCAGGACAGGAAACTGGCGCGGGAGGCTTTGCAGACGCTCCTCAGCCAAGAGCAGGCGGCTGTCGGGAAGACAGAGATATGGAGCAATCCGGCTGACGGTAGACATGGATCGCTGACGATGGCCGGCAGCTTCCATTACAACGGCATGGATTGCCGGACGCTGCAGTCATCCGTGTCATACCCTGACTGGGCAACCCCGCGGAAATTCACATTCAAACTGTGTCGTACGCCGCGCGGCGAATGGAAGATGCTGTAGAGCACACCGTGTCGCGGTCGCGCGCGACCAGTTAGCCTGGCGGGTGCGGCGTGTGGTTGGCCTACCACAACCCCTGCTCCGCGCGTCGCTGTGAATCAGGTAGCCGCTCCGATCGGCGTACTTGACAGCATCATCAATGAGCCTGGCGAGCTGCGGATGCACCCGCACGAAGCGGTCTCCCTCCGCGCTCTTGTCAGCCATGCACATGAACCGGATCTTGGTGTCAGGATCGGTGCGGATGTCCGTTGTGCGCAACTGGGCGACGCCCTCGATCCGGGCGTCCGAACAGGCGGCGATCTCGATCGTCTTGGCCACCTCGGGATCGCCACGTTGCTCGGCTTCCCGCCATAGCCTCACCACGTCCTCCGAGCGGAATTGCTGCCGCAGGTCCTCCTTGGTCTTCCGCCGTTTCACCAGGTCGCCGACCCGCCGCCCGGCGAACTGGGGCCGTACTTCCGGCAAGTAGCGCCAATAGTTCCTCGGCTCGCTGAGTTTCCGCCCCACCGTCGCGGCACTCAAGCCAGTCTCGCCTTCCGGGTCGCCATGCGGCTTCCGGTCGTCGAGGTACTTGAGGAACGGGGTCACCTGGCCGGCAATCGCATCAACGGTGCGCGTGGCGGCGGCGCCATCGGGCAGCGACCGCAGTCCGGCGTAGGCATCATCGCCGGCATCCGGCACATGCCGCCCGCAGTTGGCCCAGGCATGGCCCTGCTCGCTGACGGCGCGATGCTCAGTCTCGCCGGTGCTGATCTTGCACACGCTCTGGCCGACCTGACATCGGCCGGCACAACCAGCCGCACCATCCAGCGGCGGCGTTGCAGGATCAGGCGCGGATAGCGTCCCACAAACTACCCATAGCGCGTTTGGTTCGGGCAGCTTACACGGGGGGCAAAATGGAGGGCAAATCGGCAGGCGTGAAAATCCCCAAGTTTGTTGGGGTCTGGCGGGCCGCGGACGATAGTGATGATCACTACGTTTACGCTGTGGCGCTATGAATGCGTTCAGCGTTTGCCGCTGCCATCGCCTTAAAGCCCTTAGTGTGCGGCTCAGGGTCAGTCCTCATCATCGTCAGTGCCATCGTCGCTGTCGTCGTCCTCGACGCCCATTAATTCCAGAAGCGCCCCTGTGGCGCTGACCGATCCAGGTGCCTTGTGCTCCTGCGGCTTTGGCGTCGGTAGTTCAGCGGCGGTGAAGCAGGGACCAGCTACGACCTTGTCCAGCGCCTTTTCCAAGTCTGGCTCCATGGCAAGCGTCGATTCGAGAACCCATAGCAATTCTAAAAACTCGTCGCTCATCCGTGCGGTCCAGCGTTCGGGGCGGATGTCATCGAGCGGCGAGGATTTCTTGCCCGCCCGCTTCTTCATCCGGTAGCCGAGCCACGACTGCACGACCTTGAGGCACGTAGAGACGGGTCAGTGTATCCAGGTCATCCGTTCCTGCCGCGCTCCAATCGACCGAGATGCGGATGAGCTTCGGTCCGGAGAAAGGGTATGCGTCAGTTCCTTGTCATTTGCGGAACCCTCTGGTTCCTCATCAGCTTCTGGCGGGAGCTGATCCTGCTGGGTGCCGTTGTCACCGGCATCAACTGGATATCGCGGCGGATAAATGATGTGGTTTCCCCGGTGACGGGTGAGATCGTCGTCGCCCCGCAGATGACGATCGACACCTACGCACAGAACGTTGACCTGACATTGACCAACAAGTTCGAGCACGAGGTGTACGCCAACGTCGCCGTGTGCGCATTTCATGGCCCGGTGTATTACGATGCATCGGAGCAGTTCTGGTACGGGTCTGACAACCACAACCAAAGCGCCGATGAGTACGTTGGTGACGACAGGTTATCGTGACCTTATTCGTTTCGGAGGACCAGCCTTACACAATGCCGCTGTTGGGCATACGAGAATGGCATCGGGGACACGACCAACTCTGAGACCATCACCTATATCCCGATGCATGCGTTGGATGTGCTGGTCGGCAGCGACACTCGTGCAAGTTTGCACCCAACTTTAGGAAACTGGCCGCCATGGTACCGAACCTCGTCGACTCAAAAGGCGACATGACCGGTCAGCAGGTCACCTGGGATGGCACCGGGCCGGAATATGGCGTGCCATTGGTCCAGCAGGAGCAGTGGAACCTCGAAGCCGCTCGACGCTACATCCAAAAGTCATACGCCGATTTTATCCGGGCGAGCTGGCGACAACAGTGAGGGTGCTACACGCCAGTCTATCCCATGCCACCAAGTCGCCAGGACGAGACGGGTAGGAGGGGCTGCATCCGCTTCTATCGTGACCATACAAAATCGCAGCCGTGAAAGACGAATTCACCAATAAGGTGTAAGATGCATTCGCGTCTCAGCACCAGCCCATCACTACCGCCATGACTGACGAACCCCACGTCCACCAGTTCATTGCAGGCACCCGCCAGGACAAGACGCCCTTGGTGCTGTTGCATGGTTGCGGCGGCGACGAACGCGATCTGGTGCCATTGGCTGGCCTCCTGGCACCGCCATCGCCTGTCCTCGCCCTCGACGGCGGGTTCGCCCTCTTCCATCGGTTCCCGGATCGGTTCCATCGACGAGGCGGACGTGTGCTAGTGCTGGCCGACTTCATCGAGGCCATGCTCGCCCACCACAGCGTCACCAGGGCGCCCATCGCCATTGGGTACTCCAACGGTGCGATCATGTCGGCGCCCTGCTGCTGACCCGGCCGACGCTCCTGGCGGGAGCCATCCTGTTCCGGTTGCTCTCGCCGTTCGCCAACGATCCACCGTCACGGCCGAACTGCATTCCCATGTTGATCATCGACGGCGAGAGGGACAGCCGCAGATCGCCAGGAGACGGCGCACGCCTCGCCGAACGCCTGCGTGATGCCAGAGCGGCGGTCACCCACCATGTCCTGTCGGTCGGACACACGATCCCAGACATGGATGTGCCACTCGCCAGGAAATGGCTCAACGGCGTCACCGGTTGAGAGACGCTAGAAGGCCCTGGCTGACTCGTCACCCTGTCCAGGCTGACCACCCTGACCATTGCATCGGCCAGGGTGGTCGTGGTGGTCGTTCTGGCCACCACCACCAGCCCGGCACCACCCTCGCCGGATCACCCCGGCCATCCCGCCCACATCCACGCCCGTATCCGAAAACAGATGGTTTTGGATACGGTCGGCGGTTGGCTGGAAAGGACGGTCGGAGGCCAGCTTCCAGCCACAGTCAGCGAGGGGGATTTCTGAACGGGGTCGGATGGTCGCCCCATTGGGAGTGCGTGGGCGACCACCCGACCATCCTGACCACAGGCATGGTCAGGGAGGTCAGCCCGGTCGGGACGGTCACAGCCGCCCTCTTGACAGGTGTGATATTCTGTCGTTCTCGAAACAGCAGCCATGATGCACAGCGTCAACCGAGCGGTAGTGATCGCAACCCTGGTAGGACTGACGATCGCGGCACCGGCGCACGCGCAGTATTCGTACCAGCCGCCGCAGCAGTGCGCGGGATCGTTCCAAGCTTAGGGGAATACACGTAATTCGGTTCATCCCCGCGTGCGCGGGGAACACCGTCGCCTGTGCGCCGGAGGTGATGGGATCGACGGTTCATCCCCGCGTGCGCGGGGAACACTTGTAGGGGTGCATTTCCAGCAGGAAGCGCAGCGGTTCATCCCCGCGTGCGCGGGGAACACTCGCTACCGGCCTGCCGCAACGCCTCACACCGCGGTTCATCCCCGCGTGCGCGGGGAACACGTTTGGGCCGCGGCAATCAGGCCAGGCACGTCCGGTTCATCCCCGCGTGCGCGGGGAACACGGCAGCGGGTCCCTGCCGGGCAACGCCGGCATCGGTTCATCCCCGCGTGCGCGGGGAACACGGCAGCGGGTCCCTGCCGGGCAACGCCGGCATCGGTTCATCCCCGCGTGCGCGGGGAACACGTATCCGTATTGCCTATCAGCAGGCGGAACATCGGTTCATCCCCGCGTGCGCGGGGAACACGTACCCATCATGGAGAGCACCCAGTAATACCAGCCCGCCTAAACATTGACACTCGCCCAGGCGCGCGTGGCGATCGATCTGATCCGGTCGGGGTCGCCGATCAGGAAGCGCCAGGCCTCGGCGCATGCCCGGACGATCGCGTCGTAGCTGTCCCAGACCCTGTGGCTGAGCTTGTTGCCGCGCAGGTAGTCCCAGACATTCTCCATCGGGTTCAATTCCGGCGAATAGGGCGGCAGGGGCAACAACGTGATGTTGTCGGGGACCTCGAGCCGATCACCGCTCTGATGCCAACCGGCACCGTCGCATACCAATACAGCATGCGCGCCGGGCGCTACCTGTGTGGCGATCTCCTTCAGATGTTCGCTCATGGCCTCGCTGTTGGCTGCCGGCATACTGATCGCGGCTCCGGTCGCGCGCGCTGGGCATAAGGCACCGAACAGATAGACTGAATCACGGCGGTTATCCCGCACCGCCCGGGGGCGTGAGCCGATCGGGGCCCAGATGTATTCCAGCGAGCCCTGCTGCCCCACCCTGGCTTCGTCCTGGAACCAAATCTCAATCGGCTTGCCCGCTACCGAGCCGAGCAACGCCGCCTTCACCAAGCCGCTGAAGTTTTTTTAAAAGCACCTCCGCCGCCGGATCCTTCTTCGGATGATACGGACGCGGCTGCAAACGGGTCATTTCCAACCGGCGCAGCCACGTTCCCATGGTCTGCTCGCACACCTTCACTGACCATCGCCCGGCGATTTCTGCGCACAAATCAACACACCGCCAGCGTATCACTGTGTGCCGCTCGGGCTCTGGCCCATTCAGCACAATTTCCCGCAATTCCTCCATCCGCGCCTCGGTCAGAAACGGCGGTCGCCCGGGGCCGGTCCGTGAGCGAAGGCCCTCCACCCCTGCGGCGTTGTAGCGATGCACCCAGTCGCGCAGCGTCTGGCGGGTCATCCCGTTCAGCAATGCCGCCTCTTCCCGGGAACGGCCTTCCAGCAACAGTGCAACCGCCAACAGCCGACGTACGACCGCTCCGTTGTCGCACTTCCCTGCCACAGCCCGCAACGCCGCAGCGGACAGCTCGGTCCGGGTGATCTCGATCGGTTGGCCCATCGGCGGATTCCCTGCAAGGCTATGATGCCCAACACAGAATCAGCTGCCAGCCGATTTGCCAAGCCCCAGCCCGACGCGGGAGGGGCGGCGAGAGTCAGCCGATACGCGGGCTGGTTATAAGAGGGCGGTTCATCCCCGCGTGCGCGGGGAACACGGGAATTCCAACTCAGCTTGCCCGTAGCTAAATTCTTCATCCCCGCGTGCGCGGGGAACACGGCCCAAGTACCGTCCCATGCCGGCATTCAGACGGTTCATCCCCGCGTGCGCGGGGAACACCCAGATTCACCCCTTGTTCCCTACCGAGTCACCGGTTCATCCCCGCGTGCGCGGGGAACACGCGTATTCGTGCTGCCGCGCGCAGTGATGCACCGGTTCATCCCCGCGTGCGCGGGGAACACCACCTTGCTCGGCAGATCGCCGGGGAAGATTTCGGTTCATCCCCGCGTGCGCGGGGAACACGCTTCCTGCGCCTGCATGAGCGGGTACATGTCGCGGTTCATCCCCGCGTGCGCGGGGAACACCCCAGCGGAAGTGGTGGCGTTCTGCGATGCCGCGGTTCATCCCCGCGTGCGCGGGGAACACCACACCATGTCGCACGACGGCGCCACCCGCATCGGTTCATCCCCGCGTGCGCGGGGAACACTGCGCCAGAATAGGCTTGGTCACCCTCATCGTCGGTTCATCCCCGCGTGCGCGGGGAACACAGCCCCACCGACGCCAACGCCGGCAGTGTGACCGGTTCATCCCCGCGTGCGCGGGGAACACGTCACGGTCCCCCTGCTCCCCGGCTACGGCTTCGGTTCATCCCCGCGTGCGCGGGGAACACGGGCACCCCGATGCGGGGAAGCGCGCTGACGATCGGTTCATCCCCGCGTGCGCGGGGAACACGGCTATAAGCAGTATGGCGCCAATGCCCTCACCGGTTCATCCCCGCGTGCGCGGGGAACACGAATGGGAACCGGAGGAGGAGCTGTGACCCGACGGTTCATCCCCGCGTGCGCGGGGAACACCTTGCCAGTCTCGGCGCTACCGAGAATGCCGCCGGTTCATCCCCGCGTGCGCGGGGAATACTCGACACCAGTCCCAGCGACAATCGCTTCCCACGGTTCATCCCCGCGTGCGCGGGGAACACACTGCCAGGCGGCGGGTGTCGGCGTCGAACGCCGGTTCATCCCCGCGTGCGCGGGGAACACGCTTCACCACGGTCGATGAGCCGTTGCGCCCCGGTTCATCCCCGCGTGCGCGGGGAACACGACCGCGTTGCCTCTGTGGTGACGCTCGGGATCGGTTCATCCCCGCGTGCGCGGGGAACACTCCAACTCCGGCACATTCGGAACTTACGTCGGCGGTTCATCCCGCGTGCGCGGGGAACACCGCGCGAGAGACGAAGGGCTGTCTGATTACGCCGGTTCATCCCCGCGTGCGCGGGGAACACGACAGCCGTGCAATGGCGCTGCGAACCTCCTCCGGTTCATCCCCGCGTGCGCGGGGAACACGGGCGGCGGATGTGTCCCACTGGGGCAAGGTTCGGTTCATCCCCGCGTGCGCGGGGAACACGGCTGTACTGCGGCCGTCCAATCAACCAAGCCCGGTTCATCCCCGCGTGCGCGGGGAACACCTTCTAATGACGCCTTCGGTGGTGCCGAGAACCGGTTCATCCCCGCGTGCGCGGGGAACACTATTGTTGGCAGTCCCACCAAGGCGCTGAATTCGGTTCATCCCCGCGTGCGCGGGGAACACTTTCCGCGATCGGCCGCGATCTGGTTGCGGATCGGTTCATCCCCGCGTGCGCGGGGAACACTCTGGGCGCAAGCGCGCACCCCATAGGGGTGCCGGTTCATCCCCGCGTGCGCGGGGAACACGGCCGCCGGGCAACCCCGCGCCGCTCTACTGGCGGTTCATCCCCGCGTGCGCGGGGAACACCCAATACAACTGGTCCCAGCTGAGAGTCGGTGCCGGTTCATCCCCGCGTGCGCGGGGAACACGATCACGGCTGCGTCCCCAGATGCGGCAGCGGCGGTTCATCCCCGCGTGCGCGGGGAACACTGCCGGTCCGGCGTCACCGCGCGCCTTCGCAGCGGTTCATCCCCGCGTGCGCGGGGAACACGACACCACCGGCTGCAGCTTCGCCTGATCGTCCGGTTCATCCCCGCGTGCGCGGGGAACACATGTGAGGCTGTTACTCGGGCTGCACGGAGACCGGTTCATCCCCGCGTGCGCGGGGAACACGGCCCGACCCCGCCAACCCGTTCCGCAAATGGCGGTTCATCCCCCCGTGCGCGGGGAACACGGGTCGGCGGCCGCGGCCAGCACGCTGCACGCCGGTTCATCCCCGCGTGCGCGGGGAACACGCGGCCGGCATCGCCGCGACGTCGCCCTCGATCGGTTCATCCCCGCGTGCGCGGGGAACACGTCACTGTCACCCGCATAGCGCATGGCCACGACGGTTCATCCCCGCGTGCGCGGGGAACACGCGCCGCCGGCGGACATCGCGTGCTGCATCTGCGGTTCATCCCCGCGTGCGCGGGGAACACTTTCCTCCCCCGTGAAGGACTCGAGCATGAAGCGGTTCATCCCCGCGTGCGCGGGGAACACGTGTGGATGGGCGTGCAGGACGCCGCCGGGTTCGGTTCATCCCCGCGTGCGCGGGGAACACGTACCACTCATCCATGAAGCATTGCGTCGCGGCGGTTCATCCCCGCGTGCGCGGGGAACACGACCACCTGGGGCGGGGCGGCGATTGCCCGATCAGGTTCATCCCCGCGTGCGCGGGGAACACGATGTAGGTGCGGAGCACCACGGTTAATCCATCGGTTCATCCCCGCGTGCGCGGGGAACACATCTGCGGCGCGGCGATCTCGGGTCTCGGCACCGGTTCATCCCCGCGTGCGCGGGGAACACCACAGCACTGTCCTACGCGCCTTCGATCGCGCCGGTTCATCCCCGCGTGCGCGGGGAACACTGCATCGTCCCCGCATCCATCGGGATCATGTCCGGTTCATCCCCGCGTGCGCGGGGAACACACTGGCACTCTGGCGCAGGGCGACATTGTCACCGGTTCATCCCCGCGTGCGCGGGGAACACGCTCAGCCGAGTGACGGTCGCGCCGGTTCATCCCCGCGTGCGCGGAACCTCGGTCGTGCCATGACGCTGTTGGGGTTCATCCCCGCGTGCGCGGGGAACACCCTTCCTGCAAGCCTTTCTTCTGCAACCATAATTCGATTGTCAAAGAACCTACCGATAGGAACGTTTGTTCCAGGACGGCCTATCGACCACGTCGACGCATCGGTTCGGGTGGCGTCAACCCACTCGGAAGGGCAGCCTCAAGACCGAACGATACCAACCGCAGGCCATCCACATCTATCGGCACTCGCCGGTTCTTCCCACAGGTCTCGAATTGGAAGCCCGAGTCATTCGGCGAGGACCAGGCGATCACCGCGTTGCCATCTTCGATAAATGCACAGACTTGGCCCCAGATCATTTCCCGCACTCGATGGCCATACTCGCCGATATACACCCCGGCTCGCACTTCCAGCAGCCAGACCGCCAGCCTACCGCGCAATCGCGGCGGGGCGTTCTCAACCACGATGGCCAGCATCGCCCATCTCCATTGGCCCTTCGAACGCGACGGGCATGGCTTCCGGCGGCGGCTCGGGAAGGGTCAGCCCTCCGGCCGCCAGCACCTCCTCGACCAGCGGGATCAGCCGGGCCAGCACGTTGGTCCGGCGAAATGCATCGCGGCACCGCCGCCGCACCTCAGCAACTGGATCGCTGACTGGCCGACCGTCCAATAGCTTTTTCTGCTGTGCCGCCGCCGTCACCCGAAAAGCTTCTGGCACTACAGTCTCGAACTTCAGAATGTCCGCAATATCGTAGACAAAGCTTTGCGGTTTGCCAGTGTGCAAAAAGCCGATCGCCGGGGCGTAGCCGGCAGCCAACACCGCCGCCTCCGTCACGCCATACAATGCCGCGGTCGCAGCCGACAGACAGCGATTCACCAGATCGGCCGAAGACCATTCCTGCGGATCGTATTGCCTCCCGTCCCAATGCACTCCGTGCCGTTGCGCCAGCAGCCGATACGTCTCCCGCACCCGCACGCCCTCGATCCCACGCAATTGCTCCACCGATCGGCGGTCCGGCGGGTCTTCCTGGAACCGCAGGGCATACATCTTGCGCACCACACGCAAACGCAGGTCGTCATCCAACGCGAGACGCGCCTGGAGCAACAGCCGGTCCGCCCGTGCACCCCCTGGCTGGCCAGCGGCATATAGACGCACGCCAGCCTCGCCCACCCAGATCAGCAGGGTGCCAGCCCGGGCCGCCAGGACTACGGCTGCGTGGCTGATCCGCGTGCCGGGTTCCAGCATCAGGCAGACCAGCCCACCTACCGGGATGTGGGTGCGGATGCCGCCCTCATCCACCACGACGAAGGCGCCGTCCAGGACGTCCAAGCGACCCTTCTCGATGAACAGGATCGAGGACCGCTCTCGGATCGGGATCGGGCGGGGCGGCGCCAACCCCGGTATCGGCCGCCCGCTCATCGCGCCCGCCGAATCAGCATAAGGCCGCAGCCGAACGCACGTGCGCGCCCGAAGCCTGCGGCCTGTGCCGCGAGGAACTTCGCCGGCTCCTGGACTGTCAGCACGCCTCGGATGTCGAGCACTCCGAATATCGCCGGCTTGCCGCCCTCACGGGGAATGATCACACGGTCGTAGCCGTCCACCGCGATCTCGCCATCCGGCTGGAAGCCATGCGCCGCGCCTTGTCGTGCCACCCATGCGCGCCCCTCTGTCAGCACGGCGTCCGGGCGCACCTCCGCCCTCTGTCCGGAGACGATGGGTTTCAGCACGTTCATCACCACGTCATGGCGCTTGCCGCGCTGCCCCGGCGCCGTCGGCCGCGCCACCACAGGATTGGCACGCAGCGTGAATCCCAGCCGGTCACCCGGCGCCAGCACCGGCGCGAAGGGTTGGGAGTCCAGATCGAACAAGTCACCGACATTGATCGGCCGCCTGCGGGATAGTGTCATGAACCGGCCGGGTGCCTCCTCCCGCCACAAGAAGTCGCGGCGGCGTTCCGGCCCATCGGCGAACAATGACCAAACAAGATGATGCGCCGCGGCCGGACGGGCGCTGGCGCTCTCTGGCACCAATAGCTGCGCCAGTGCCGAAACCGATGCATCTCGCCGCAGCCTGGCACGTGAGAGCCACAATTCGCTCATGACGGCGCTACCCCGAGCACCGCCTCCTCCCGCAGGTCAAACTGCCAGCGGCGACGCGACCGCGGCTGGTCCCGTCGCAACTCTATGCGGCGCAAGCGAGGGTCGTTCCGGTCCGCGTCGGCAGCGTCGAGCACGATGATCGTCTCGCCCGGCGCATCGGCGAGCGCGGCGCACAATGTCCTGTCTTTCGGATGTTCCAACTTGGCTTCCGGTCCCTCCGACTGGCGGGCGATCAGCGCCATCGGTGCGTCCGCGGCTTCCATAATGCCGGGAGCCAATGGCAGGCCGAGCGGGCAGGACTTGCGACCGAGATAGGGCACGAAGCCCGGCTTTTCCATCGCCTCCATGAGCGCTTCCAGCGACCAGCGAGCGCGCTCGCCACGTGCCCAGAGTGCCCCGAGATGCCACGCGCCGCTGCGGTAGTCGCGGCGCGACAGGATGGTGTTGAGACCGGGAGCAGCAAGTTCCTCGGCGCGTGTAGCGAAGCGCCTGCCGCGGTGGGCAGGGGGCACCTGCGTGGTATGATAATCGGCCAATAGCCGCCCCGGTGCGTGGCACAGCAACGCGACGCCGTAGCCCTCCGCCAGCGCGGCTTGCGCCCCATCGTCCGCGCGATCCAAGCCGAGACAGGCACCGACCAAGCCGAGCACGGCCGAACGCCCCGGGCGGTCCCAACCGGAGCGCCGCTCGCCCACGGCGATGCTGCCAAAGGCGGCCAGCGGTGCGACCAGGGCGAAGGTCAGGTAGCGCGGCATGGCGCTATCAGCCGCGGCAGAAGGCGATGATGTCGGCCAGGCTGCCGCTCTTGCCCACCTGCATCGTGGCAGAGGCCGCGGCGGCAGGACCGTATGCGGTGTCGAGTTGAGTGCGAAATCGCTCCAGTTCCTCGATGGACTTGCCCATCAGGTCCCTGTCGTCCACCGGCTTGGCGAAGGCGCCGGCCAATGTGCGCGGCTGCTGGTCGCCGCGTTCGGCCAGCACGTAATGCGCTCGGCCATGCGCGGCAAAGCTGTTCTGCTTGCCGCGGGGAGCAACCGTCGCCGCAGCCTCGGCCAGCGCACCGAGCGCGGTTGCGGCCAGCGCCGCATCGTTCCCAAGGTTCTTCAACAGCAATGCCCGGTCGATGCATAGGTAAAGGTAGAACACGCCCGAGCCGAACGTGGCCTCACCAAGGAAGCCGGCTCCCGCATCTTCGGCAGGCGTCTTCAGGTCATCCATGGCGGTGTAGTAGTCGTCTTCCACGATCACCCTGTGCGTCGTAATAGCGTGCGCGACCTGTGCTGCGGCTTCCCTGTTGTAATTCGGACTATCAGCGAGCATCCGACCGAACAACGCGATATCGGCCGCAGGGTCTGCCACAGACAAAATCTCCTGCCGCATCTCGGATATCAGCTTCGTTGTCTGTTTCGATTGCGTAGGGGCCTTTGCCTTCTTTCCCTTGGTAGGAGCGCTATCTTCGTCAGTAACCTCATCACTATCGGTGTCCAGATCAACCTCTTTTGCTGCCGCAAGGAGCCGCTGGCGGGCTTCTGGCTCCGAGAGGACATTGCCCAGAAAAACGTTAACCTTCCGCTGTTCGTCGGGGCTGATAAAAGCAAGCTGCTTGATGAATAGCTCTTCTCCTGGCTTCGGCTTATTCTCGGGCTTTCCGAAGACAGCAGAAATCACTTTGGCAATGCCGTGCGCCTCACCCTCAGTGATTCCATGGTCTTTGATCAATAGAAGCGCGATATTCCTACCGAGACGCATGGTGCGATCACCCAGATGGCCGTCAAGCGCCGCCTGAAAGATGTCCGATTTACGCCACGCTCGTTTGAGCGCCTGGGAGGACAGCCGCAGCCGCGTCGCACCGCCAACAACCGCGGTCTTTGGCCGCCCGGTGTCGTCACGATTCATGTTCGCGGGGGGAAAGAACGTTAGAAGGTGCAATTGTAGGAAGCGGGTCATGGGATGATTTCCTCGGCTGGAGAGGCAGCGCCCACGCGTCCTGCGGGCTGCCAAGCTTTCCAATAGTCGTAAACCCAGCGAAGCCGAGTCCGCTCGGACCAGTCGAGCAGCGCTTCAGCAAGGTCGGTCAGGTTCAGCGCGCCCCCAGCCAGCGCAACGAGGCGGCGGAATGCGGTAAGACGCTCATCGTCGGTCGTTGCCTCCATCAGGCGTCGGAAACGCAGCGGCTTAAGCAGCGCTGTCTCTGGCTTCTCCGGGGGTTCCGGCCCAACCTGGCGCGCGACTTTCTGTGCGGGCTGATCATCCCGCACATGCGCAAGCACAGCGGCAGTGAGGCCGATCGCTGGGAGATCGTCCGGTCCCGTCGCACCACAACGGCGGAACAGAGAAATGGTGCCCGGCTCCTGCATTGCTTCCGCAACGGTGCCGCAACGCCGCAGCCGGGAAAGCGCGGCCCGGTCGCCGGGTCGTCCTTTCGCAGGGTCCGGCTGCATCTCGCGCCACCACAACGCGGCGGCGCGGGCGGCGGCTTGGGGATCGCGGATCATGCGGCCTTCCTTTTCTTGGCTTTCGGTTCCGAGGCCGGCAGGCCGAGTACCTCGAACAACGCGGCGCCATCCTTGCGGAAGCCAGTGAGGGCAAGGAGTAGGTTGCGGCGCGCCCGCCCGATGCGCGGTGCTGCCCCGCCGGAGAGGGACGAAAGCGGCGCGGCCTCGTCGAACAGCGCCAGCGCGGTGTGGCGTAGCCTGACCAGCCAAGTTGCTAGCTCCGGGTCGGGGTCAGTAGTGGGGCGGACTGCGCTCCGTTCCAGCGTGTCGAAAAATCCCGCTTCAGTCTGCTCCCACAATCTTTCGCGTGCGCTGGAAAGAAGTTCGGCTTCTGGTTTCACCTTGGTGCCGGCGCTGAAGAGCGCGCTACGGACAGCGTGCCCCAACAGCTTGGCAACCTCGTCGGCAGCGCGCACCAGCCGGATTGCGGTCTCGTCCAATTGCATTTGGACGGCTACGTCCCGTGCCGCTGGAAGTGGCATCTCACTTTCGACAAAGGCACAGGCTTTCATGCTGTCCATAGCATAGCCGGCCGCAATCAGACGTGCCTCGGAACGACCGACATCACGCATCCTAGAGGTGCGCCACGTCGCGATCGAGGCAGCCGGCAAACTCAGCCCGTCAGGACTTCGGAGCACAAGGCCCAGCCAGTGCCGATACCCAACGCCATCTGGTTTGGGATGGACGGCCAGGAACTCTCCACCGATCTTCTGAGCGTAGTAGGGTGTGAGCGGATGCCTGCGACCCCAACCAGTGTAGGTGCGATTGTATCGGGTTTGACGCCATCCGGTTACCTGCACATTGTCGTCGCTTCCCGTTAGTCCGCAGCACCGCGGCTCAATGTGCTGGACAAAATTCAGGCGGATTTGGCGTGGGACACCCCAAAAGACCTGTAGTGGATGCGCCGTAGTTTCAGGTACTACCAGCGCAGGCGCAGCAGGAGGCGGCGCCAGCCAAGGAAACACGAGGCGATGTTCATCAACTAATGGAGAGACACCCAAGGGCACATTGGCCCAAAGTGTATGCCAAAGCGTCGCCGGTCCCCGTGGTAACACCAATGTTGTCATTGGTCCGCCACCACGTAGCCCGACCTTATTTCCCGAGCCTCCTTCGGGAGCGAACGCTTGCAGCGTATAGAGCGCAATTGCGGCAGCCGGGCGGGAAAGCGATTCCAGGCGCCCACGCTTCACCAACAGGTCTGTATTCTTTTTCGTGGGATTTTCGCCCGCCGAATTGATTAATAGCCGTTCGATCGGTATGGTCTTAGTGTCGAGGTCGTCGGGGTCCTGAAGGAAACATGGCCCGTCACCATCCAATGCAAAAGCGTGCGCCACGAACGCAAAAGCCGTGTCCAAAGTGGCGGGGGCGGGCGGCGCCTCCCACGCGTCCAACCATCCATCATGATCGCGCGGCGGGCAGGTGGTGGCCAGTAGGCCGATCAGCAACTCCAGCGTGGCGATACGAAAATCGGCGCGTGGCCAGTCGATGGCAATGACCGGATCGTCGGCAATCGTCTCCGTGATCTGCGCCGGGCGGATCGTGCAGCGTCCGGAATGCTGTCGGCGAACCGGCAGCCAAGGATCGGTTATGAGATTGAGCATAACGAGGCAGTACGGTTCGCCCGTCGTAGCCTCTTTGCATCGACCGGCGTCGATGCCTTACCGCGCCATATCCGCATCCGATGCCTCCCGGCGGTGGGCATCCACGGTTATCCCGTGGCGTCCACACCCGGACCCTACCAGATTTTCCGGCTCGGGGGCAATGTTGCGGAAAAGACTCGTTCGGCTAAGGTGTAACTGCCTCAGCCGCCACCGCTACCAACGCAGGCCGTGGAGTGGGTCATACTTGGCCAGGAAGTCATTTCCCGCCTCGGAGCGCGCGGCAATTGTCAAAGTGCCATTCTCCTCGGCCATGACGGCGAGCAACACCTGCTCGGACTCACGCTCCCAGCGGCCCCACCCTGCTCGCGCGGCTTCAATTGCAGCCGCTCGCCCCTGTGGCGGGGGGCATGTCGCGATTCGATACTTCGCGACGTTGACTTCCGACAACGCCCAGGAGCGGCGACTCCCAGCGTCATCGATATTAGCACCCTCGGCATAGGGCACTACGTCCCCGTCCCGAACGCGGGCAAGCCGCAAGGTAACCGTTGGGCGATCCTCCAACCTTGTCGGCGTGCGGGTTTCGCTCTCCCATAAACCTGCATCCCGATTGTAGCCCTTCCAAATATCCAGCACGTTCTGGCTTGCGATCCCGACCTCCGCCATCTCCTTCCCCTCCGCCCGGTTCGCGGCGGCGGCGAGGGCTGGGGGAACGGCACCATCGGAGGTACGGTCGAATGTCGCCTCGATCAGCGGGCGCATGTCCTGCGGCGTTGTCAGCGCACCACGCCTGAACACCTCCCGCGCACTACGCCACAATAGAGCCGGGTCGCGGTAGACGGCGGCAGTGCCGGGCAGTGGCCGTGCGATCCAATCAGCCGGGGGATCGACCACCGCCTCGGGTGAGACCACCAGCAGTTCCGGCCCCGGCACTGGCCGCGAGCCACGTTGGTGACGCCACAGCCGGCCGGCACGCTGGATCAGCAGGTCGGCCGGTGCCAGGTCTGTGCACAGTAGATCGAAGTCAATGTCCAAGCTCTGCTCGATCACCTGGGTCGCCACCAACACGCAGCGCCGTGCCTCACCTGTGCTGTCGCAGCCGAAGCGGCGTAGTACTTCGATCTCAATTGCCAGCCGATCCACCATCGCGAACCGGGCATGGAACAGCAGTGGGGTGAGGCCGCGGGCACGTAGCGCGTCCGCTCCGGCAATCGCGTCATCTACGGTGTTGCGCACCCAGGCGACCGCCGCGCCCGTTGTCGCAGCAGCGACGATGCGATCCACCACGGCCTCTACATCCGCCAACCGGGTCACCGTCACGCGCCGCGCAACGCCGGGCCGCACGTCGCAGGGTGTCTCCTCGATACCATCAGCCGCAGCGAGCGTCGCCAGCGGATATTGCGTCTGCGCCAAAGCCTGCGGCGCAGCTCCCAATCCATCGCGGAAGGCGTCTACCAACCCCTGCCGCACGGCAAGCGGCAGAGTCGCCGACAGCAGCACCGCCGAGCCTCCCAGCGCCGCATGGAAGCGCAGGAGCGCCACCAACTCGCGCCGCATGTAGGGGTCGAAGGCGTGGGCCTCATCGACGATCAGCACCTTGCCTGTCAGCCCTTGCAACCGCAGGGGCGCATGTCGCACCGGCAGGGCCGCCAGCAACGCTTGGTCCAGCGTGCCGACACCCACCTGCGCCAGCAATGCCCGGCGCCGGTCCTGCGCCAGCCACGCAGCGCAATGGACCTCCGCCGGCTCGTCGGCTGGGTCCACAGCGCGCCCGGCCGCCGGCAGCACCTCCGACTGAAGCGCTGCCGCAAATCGCGGATCGAGATCGGCGCGGCTATGTCCAAGCGCGAGCGACGGCCGCGGCTCCGGCGCAAACAAACTGCGATAGGAATTGGCGAGGCGACCGAACATAGCGTTGGCGGTCGCCATTGTCGGCAGTCCCAGGAAGATGCCATCCGCTCGCCCGTCCCCGAGCAGCCGATGCGCTAAGGTCACAGCCGCCTCAGTTTTGCCGCTACCGGTCAGGTCCTCGATCACCGCAAGCACCGGCCCGGCAGGCAGTGGCACAGTTTCGGCCCAGCGTTGGACCGGTGAGGGCAGGGTAATACCCGGGAACAGCCCGCGTAGGCCGGCAAAGGGTGAGGGCGCCGCAGGGGCCAACCCGGATGCGGCCAGTGCTGCGGCGGCACGTGGGAGGGCGCGGCTCCAAAGATAGGCTGTGGGGTCGGCCACCGCCTCGGAAGGGACATATGGGAACCATGCCTGCCTAGAGCCCAGCCAGTCGGCCAGCGTGACCAGGCCGGCCAAGTGCCAGCCGAGGCGGGCCACGTCATGCTGTTCTGTCGGGCGTATCAGCATAGACGGACGGAAGACCTCCTGCATGGCCTCAACAAAGCTGTCGGCGGCGGCGAGGCATCCCTCGCAGAGCACTGTCTGGCCCGGCGTGATCTCTGATTCCCGCGGAGGGCGACCATGATGCCCTGCGAGAGCACGGAACAGGTGACCACGATGGGAGTCGGTCCATCCTCGGCGGCTCCCTTCACGTCGCGGCAGCACTTCGGTCAGCCGCTCCCCCAGCACATCGCGGAGAAGGTAGAGCCCCAACTCATCGTGCCGCGGGCCGGGTGGTGGCCGATTCTCCGCGGTAAGGGAGCCGAGCGCCGCAGTCGGCCAGTACTCCGCCGCCTGTGCTTGGAAGGGTCTGGAGAATTTGCCGATGTCATGGAGGGCCACCAGGAACCCAAGGGTCTGACCTGCCAGGCCGAACGTCAGTCGGCGCGGCAACAGTAGAGCGACGGCGGCAACATCTAACGAGTGGGCCAGCAACGGGTGCATGCCCGCACCAGCAGTGTTGGAAGGTCGGGCCTTGCCCCAGAACGTCAGGATGTCGGGCAACATGGGTCCTCCCTCAGAACTGGCAGTGCGGGGATCAGATCACGCCAGCTCGATAGTTTGTATCAGGCATCGTAGCCGGATCAGCACTCCATTTGCCTGGCTCGTTGGAATTAGCACGGTCGTGCGACACACGCCGATCGCGCCGGCAGTGAATCATTTCCGCTCTACCTCCGACCCCGTTCAGAAATCCCCCTCGCTGAAGTGGCTGGAAGCTGGCCTCCGACCGTCCTTTCCAGCCAACCGCCGACCGTATCCAAAACCATCTGTTTTCGTTGACAGGCGGGGGCTGGCCGGGCTGACCGGGCCGACCGAGGTGGGTCAGGGCGGTCGGGGTGGACAGCGTGGCCGATGGCGACCTGGACGACCACCCTGACCGCTCTGGCCGATGGCGCGGTCAGGGTGGTCGGGCTGGTCGAGGTGGCATGGAAGCCCGTGCAAGGTGGCCTCCCGCCGTGCCACAGTGGGGGAATGTTCACCTACGAGGTCACGGCGACGGGACCGAAGCGGTTCCAGGTCAGTGCGACGGGTCGATACCCGCTCGGCACCCACTTGATTGATGATTTCTGCTCGCTGGCTGCCGCCGAGGCATTCGCGGGTCGGATGCGCGAGGTCGATGCCGGCAAGACCTACATCACGCCCAACCCGTTCCTTGCCAACGCATCGCCCAGCGACCGTAGAATCGATGACCTGCTCAGACAGAGCCGTGAGACACGAGCGGCTGCGGAGCGGGCGTGCGGCGAGGCCGCCAAGCTCCAGCGAGAGCTGGTGGTGATGCATCTGCAATGGTTTGCGATGCGCCCCTCTGTCGGCGTCGGGACAAGCCGCGCGACCCGGCGAGATGCCAGGGACGTGACGACCCTGGCCGATGGCGGTGACCGGGCCGACCATCCTGACCGGCTGATCTAGGTGAGGGTGGTCAGAGTGGACAGGGCGACCAGTCAGCGGGAACCACCGGGATGCCGGCGACGGTGAGGGTCGAGGCGGGGCCGGAGGGGAGGCCCGTTTTCAGTATGACCAGCAGGTTCTTCGGCCTGTTGCCGACGCCGCGCGCTGGTCGTCTCCCTTGCCTCATGTGATGGAGTCTTCCGCCTGGCAGTCTGCTTGCTGTCTGCATGTGGCATGATTTCATATAATCGCATTCGTCGTCTCCTCGTTCACTCCTGTGGAGGCACATGCGATTGCATCCCTGCTTACGAGCTGACCCGTCTCAAACATTCCCTCCATGATCGTTTTCACCACATCGCAAACGACGATCCATTGTTCATCAGGCGGGTCGGGTTGGTGAGTTGTGCAAACCACCAAGAGCGTCGCGGGTGCAGTGCCGACTATCAGATGTACCGGGTAGCAAATGCCCTTTTCTCGGAGGGCATCGCCAACCGCTTTTGTAAGATCGTCAAGATGTTCGGCAATTCGTTCCTTCGCATTTAGGTTTGCCTTTTCTTCTGATTTTTCTGACACGTTGCACTCGCTGTAAATGAGACGCGGTATTTATCCCCGGCCAACTGCTCCAGCTCAAAAGTCCTCGCAACATAAATAGCCCCATGCATGTGACACTTGTCTTCGATCCCAGCGATCACCTGACCAACGGCCTTCACTTTCATATACAGACGTGGCTTCTGATGTTTGCCCGCGACGAGTGCCGGATCAGCGAAGCAGAGAACGAGGACGGATATACCGTGCTGACATTCGATTTTCGTGAGATATTGGATGCCGCGGATTTTATGTACTGCTCGCACTTCCACCGTTATGTGCGGCAAACCTGACCTGCGATGACCACCCAACGTCAGATGGAGATGGCGTACGTCGCACAGCAAGAGGTCATTGCCCTGCTTCGCCACGACAGGGATGATGATCTGGCGTTGCGGCTTGAACGCTGCATGGTAGCACGTAGGCAAAGGTATTTTGGCGATGGATGGCCGTGGACTTGCCGATCTGCTGCCTGTGTGTGGTGTCGCCGACCGATGATCCGCGCGTGGTGGAAAGGTGTGTGCGACTGGTCGGCAGAAGCATCGGAGTCAAGCCTTGCCATTATCCGATTGGAACCGTCGTCAGCTTGGCCCGATGCCGTTCGGCGGTTGCGGCGGGGATTGCGTGATGTTCGTGACCGTACAGCACGGCAGAGACGGGCATGGCGTGACCTTACTTTCGCTGGCATGGCCGGTGCCGACCGTACGGCATGGATCATGATCGCGCATGATGGCGTAGATCAGGATGAGGTGCAGGATGCCCTGCGCCGCCGATGGCCTCGTGTCGTCGTGAAGGGTCTGGCTGCTCAGGAGGTGCCGCAACATGCTGTGACGGTCGAGGATGCCGTCCAGCTTGGTCGATGCCGTCGAGGGATCGAACCGCTCCGTATCGTCATCATGCCGCAGCGCGCCGCACTGCCCGCCCCGCCATCCATCATAAAGCCGATGCCGGTTCTGGTCTGACCACCACGACCGCCCTGCCCGATGCCCTGGTCAGGGTGGTCAGCCCGGACAGGGTGGCCAGTCATTCCAGGCCACCGGGTTCCTGCACCGCGACGGGCGAGCGGCATGTTCCTCCTCATGCGCCATCCATCATAACCACGACCGCCCTGCCCGATGCCCTGGTCAGGGTGGTCAGCCCGGACAGGCTGGCCAGTCAGCGGGAACCACGGGATGCCAGCGACGGCGAAGATGAGTGGCCGGAGGTAGACCGGTTGCGATACGTTCGATTCCACCGCTGGAATAACCCTGACCAACCTGACCACCCCGACCATATTTTTGGGTAGTGTCGTCAAGGCTGATTGCCGCCAATCGCTGAGAGCGACATGGACGAGGCCAACTCGGAACGCCGGAGCCGCGGGCGACGTGCTGCTGGCGTGCGGCACAAGCCACCGCTCAAGGTCGTCTCGGACATCGACCGCCGTACGCCGGTCACCGCGGCGGAGGTCGATCTCGTCGTCGCCATGCTCGGCAGGCCTGACGGCGTGCGCCGCATCCTGGCGGGGTGTGACATCGCCCAGGCGGACAGCGCCCGGCTCTTGGCACCGCTGATGCCTTCGTCCTTGAAGACGCCCACGATGCTCCATCCGAGCCGCCCAGCGGCCTCCTGCAAGGGCTGCAACTGGTTCTCGAGGGATCCCTGCCCACCTGATCGGTTTGCTGGGCGAGCTACGGTCGCGGAACATCGACCTCCACCTGCACCAGCAGGCGTTGGATACCTCGACGCCATCGGGCCGGATGCTGTTCGGGACGCTGTCGGTGTTCAGCGAGTTCGAACCGGCGATGATCCGCGACTGGGTCTTGGCCGGTTTGGATCGCGCTCGCTCCACCGGCAAACGGCTTGGGCGACCACCGGTCTCACCCATGAAGATCGACGGAGTGCGCGGGCCTTGGACGAAGGCCGTGGTGTGCGCGAGACCGCCCGCCTGTTGAAGATGTCGGCGGCCAAGGTGTCCGAGATCAAGCGGATGGCGTGGGGTGATACAGAACTGCATCCCCGATCGTTTGACAAATTGTTCTAGCTGGCAGCATAGCCTCCGGTGACGGATATCAGGAGGTGTGCGCCATGGCGACAAAGTACACGCTTGAGGATGGCATGTGGGAGGCTATAAACGCCATTGAGCCCGGCGGGTTCTCTGGCATCTACCAGCTGCACGTGCTGGACGATGAGGGGAAGTTCCTGCCGATACCTCGGCTGCTGGGCATGGACCCGGACGGTATCCTCTATATCGGCGCGGGCAGAGACATTGCAAGCCATCTCAGCAATCTGAGAATAAGCATCAGCTCGGCGTATTCGCGGATTGATCCAGCGCATTATGGACACCTCACCTTCAACCATATTGATGCACATCAGACCGGCAAGAAGATCGCTCGAATCCCACGCTTTGTAGAGAAGTTCCGGTTTGATCGGCTGTGCCTCACGGTTGAGCAATACAATGATGTCGGTAAGAGCGAGGCTGCAACCGAGAACGGGTACTACGATCTGAAAACCCGTTTACTCCGCGAGTACGAGAAGCAGTTTGGCGAAAAGCCTGCCTTGAACGCCGTCTGATTGGGTGGTTGCGCTCGATCTTATTCCGGTCCGAGTTCTTGCGCAGGAGAATACTATCCATCGCCGAGCCGATCATCTGGTGAGTATCTGCGGGACGAAGGCCCGCTCGGCGGAGTAGTTCGCTAAAGCCAACATTGGAAGTACGAGGATCGCTGGGGCCGGACCTATCGGGGAACGCAATGACCCCGGCAACGGCGGAGATCGCACGACCTACGCAGGCGCAAGGCATGTCTCCACGACGATGTCCGGAGACGCGATTCGGCGATCACCTCCACCAAGATCGATCTAACGATCACCATATTCGGCGACCTTGATGGTGCGTGGTGGCAGGCTATGCTGCCGCTTTGAACTGCGCGAAGCGCATTGCGAGCCGATCACGGTCTGGTCGATCTTAGGGACGAATTTGGCAGATAGGGCATAGTTCCGTCTATCCGGACGTACGTGCGACGATGGCCGCACCACTACTACAACACGCCGATTTGCACATCCTACAATTGCAACCATCGTTAACGCATTGTTTGAGGCTGGATCAGAGGAACTTAGGAATGCACGAGAAATGAGGCAGGCAGCATTGACCGCAACGGTACGGGCGAAAATTGCAAGCCAGCTTACGAGCATTCACTCGAGTACGGCAAGCCTCAATGAATGGGAATCAACCGCGAGATGACGAAAATGGCGCCCAGGATCGCAACGCCTGCGATCGGCACGACTAGAGCGCTGTCGTACCACTTGCCGCTACCAGCCCGCACCGCTGGCAACAGCGTTGGAGCTGGCTTTTCCAAACGTCGAAGAGCCGAGAGAATGTGCATCAAGATAAGCGCGATGATGCCGAGCAAAACGAGAGTCGGGGAGTCGTTCTGTCGCCACCATTGAGCGAAGTCCCGATGCCGCCACCATTCGGCAATACAGAGTCCGACGATAGCCGGAAGTACGTCACTCATTTGGTAACCTCCGTTGATCCAACAATGGCGAAGCGTGCTGCCACCCTTGCGCGTCCGAGACGGATGTGCGATCGTGGGGACATTTCAAATCACATCCGGTTACAACATCCTTTCAGTGAAGGGCTGCCAGGGTATCAGCTGATGGTGCGCGGCGGCACGTCGGTTCACGCCACCCGCAAAGGCCCCTAGTCGGCGCCCACAATAACCGCACCGGACGCAGTGTTCTTCTTCGTACCCGCGAAAGCAGGGACCTAAGTGGCATGGTCGCCCGCTGTCGCCGGGATGACGAAGAAGTACGACGGCGCTGCGTCGCCTGATTCGCTTATTCCTGGGCGTCGCCCTAGTCCGGCGGCAACTGGATGACGCCTTCAACCAAAATGCCGCCCTTCCCCTCTACCACGGCATCGTTCTGCTGGCTCCAATTTGATGCTCCATTCCAAGGCAATCTCGTCGGCTTTACTTTCGCTCTCCGCTTCGACCAGAAAGTACCTGCGCTGCACCACTTCGACTTCATACTTCATAACGTGTCTCACTTCCTGGAATCAGGCAGATCGTGCGTCACGGCGGCAGAGGTAGCGCGCATGGGGGCGAGTTAACGGGCGCCAGCCGTTGTCAGATTAGCCGTACGAACGCCATTTAATCAGTTTCGCTTGCACTTGGCGCTGCGCTGCAACCATATCGGCCTGATGCGTCTCACTGAAATCAGGACGACCCAGCTAGGAGTTGAGCATAGCCGTTGCCTGTTCCACGATGGGGAAGGCTTGCTGGTAAAGAGCGGCGACGCCAATCTCATCTGGCTCAAGAAATTCCAATCTCGCAAGCAGGCGTCGCCACTCTCGCATGACCTCATCGAACTCAGCCATTATGCAGCGCTCCGCTTAGGGCCAATCCTCGGTTGCCGAAATGTCCTTGGCGAAGATCACCACTTCCCCGTTTTCGTTCTCTTCCAATTCGATATGCCAACCTTGCTCGCACAAGTTTTCGACCAGTTCGGCAATTGCCGACCGTGGGGTGGTGTGCATCCGTCGCCCAGTCGGATCGTCTTCGTCGTGTGCCATCGATCACCTGTCTTGAATTGCAGTTATACGGCTGCGCTTCCTTGCGCGATGGTGCGGCCGGCGCGAAGTGCGGCATGGGTGACGCCGAGTTGAGCTGTCTTGTAGATGATGAGGAATTCGTCTGCGAGGTCTGCCTCGAAGAGGGCCGGGGCGAGGTCCGCCTTCAGCGCTGGCTCCCCGACGATGGGTGGCGGCCTTACGCCCGTTTGCGTCCCGTCTTGGCGGCCTGAGGGGCAGCTGCACGCTTCGGCTCGCTGCTGTCGGCTCCGGTAACGGAGTGGCTGCCGTTGGGGTCGTACTACCGAGGCTTTTTTTCGAGCGCCGCCATAAGGTCGATCACGTTGCCGCGGTCTGGCTCGGTCGGCTCGCCCCAGCCCAATACCCCCGCCCTTCAGCTTGGCGTCGATCAGCGCCCGCAGACGACTCTCGTAGCGATCCTCAAGATCGGCAGGATCATACTTTGTCGTCTGCCGGTCGATCAGTTGCTTGGCGAGTTGCACCATCTCCGGATCGATCTTGATGGCAGCAGTGTCGCCGAGGATAGACCGCGCGTCATTGATGTCGCGCTGCTCATCGAACGTGTGCGCCACAAGACCGCCATCCATAGCTCGCACGGCGATTGTCCGTTCCCGCTGACCGATCACCACCCTTGCCAGGGCTACCCGTCCGGTTTCGGCAATCGCCGAATGAAGGTTGGCATAGACGTCGCGCCCGGCGTCCCCGTCCGGTGCAAGGTAATAGCTGCTCGCGTAGTAGATCGGGTCGATCGAATCGACCTCGACGAATTTGTCAATATTCATCACCGACGAGCTTTCGACCTTTACGCTGTCGAGTCCCGATCGGTGAGCACAAGGTATTGCTCTTTGCGAAACTCATAACCCTTTACAAGGTTACGGCGCTGACGTTCGCCTTCACCGGCCTCCTCGGCCCCGGCGCGATCCGCGTCGATCGCCTCATCGATCCCCGGCGAAACAGCCGCTGGCTCCGGCGTTGCCGGTGGTTCCACGATAAGCGAGTTGCGTCGCACGTCGCTATCCCCGAAAATCACCCTGATAGACAGAACGAGCTAACCATGCGAATTCGGTGGCGGCGACTGATCGCGAAGTCCTGGCTTGCCTCCAGGTGGTACTATCGTCGCCAGGAAACCGCTGTGCCAATCCCCGTCATCCTCGATTGCGACCCCGGCACCGACGACGCGCTGGCATTGTTCCTGGCGCTGGCGTCGCCTGAACTCGATGTGCTGGCGGTCACCGCCGTCGGCGGCAATGTCGGGCTGGACTCCACGCTGGCTAACACGCTGGCACTGACCGCGCTCGCGGGGTCAGCCGTGCCGGTTTATGCTGGCGCCGACCGTCCTCTGCTCGGGGCCTTCGTCAACGCGCCGAGGGTGCACGGCGCGGACGGATTGGGCGGCATCGCGCTCCCGCAAGGCGGGGCGCCGGCGCCTGGCGTGGCGGCCGACGCGATTCGCCGCATCCTGCGGGAGTCGTCGCGGCCGGTAACACTGGTGGGCATCGGCCCCGTCACCAATCTGGCGCTGGCGCTGATGACGGAACCGACGCTGGTCGCGAACGTGCAGCAGATCGTGCTGATGAGCGGCGCCTGGGGCGAGGGCAACGCCACCCCCGCCGCGGAATTCAACGCACTGAACGACCCCGAGGCACTGACCGTGCTGCTGGCCGCCGGCCGCCCGGTCGTGTTCGCGACGCTGGAACTGACAGCGCAGGCGCAGGCGACGAAGGAACGCATCGCGGCGTGGCGGGCGCTGGGGCACAGGCGCTGCCTGCAAGCGGCTTGCGACATCCAGGCAAGCGTGCCGATCTCGCACGAGCGTGGCCACGGTGGCGGCGCACCGCTGCATGACCCCTGCCCCATCGCCTGGCTGATCCGCCCAGAGCTGTTTGTTACGCGCGAGGTGAACGTGCGCATGGATCTGGGGCCGGGCCCCAGCCGAGGCCGCACGGTGATCGACCGCTGGAACCGCAGCGGCGAGCCGCAAAACGCGGCGGTGCTGGAGACGCTGGATGATGACGGATTCTTCGCACTGCTGGGCGAGCGGTTCGAGCGGCTGCCGTAACGAGCTTTCGGTCCGATCGGAAAAGCTGGCCGGTCTCCCCGGTCATTGCGAGGAGCAAAGCGATGGGCCCGACAGTTTTTCCCCAGCCCGGAATCGCCCATTCGGAGCATGGTTTTTGGCCTTGTTCTCGAGGCCTGTGACCGCGTTAGGGGAGGACGGATGCTCGCGTTCGGACTTATATGTAGCACGACGGTTTCGCGTCCAAAAATCGGCCCAGGGGAAGAACTTTCAGGTCCCGATGACGCAATCTCCCGCGTGATGAGCCTCGCCTCGTCACGCATGTGGCGGATTACCTCGGTCGCTTCGCTCGCGATGACAGGGACTCGATGATTCCAGTCATGGTGGAAACGCACTAAACCGGCGCGGTCGTCGTCGCGGCTTGATTCGTCATTGCGGCACGACCGGGCAGGAAGCGACCGGCGACGCTGAATGTATTTGGAACTGTCGCGCCACGATCGTATTCGACACGCCGCCATTGTTCATCGCCATGGCAAATCCCTGGCAGACGGCGACGCCACTGCCCGGCGCCTCGCGGTCAAGCCACACGACCGGACAGAACACCTGATTGCCCTGGCCCTGTGCCTGCTGCGGGTCCGTTTTGAAGGTGGCGGACACTGACACCGATTGCCCGCCGGCTATCTCGATCGGACTGTCCGAAGTCCAGGATTTGCCGGCCACCGAGATGGATATTGGCGCGTATTCTTCGCGCTTCTGGTCCGCGGCGTTGATCTCGACACCTTGCGGTGTGATCTGGCTTGGCGGCCTCAGTGTCTTGGCGTCCACCTTGTCGCACAGGTCGATGTTGTCACTGTCATTGATGATAGCCGGATTGCCGGCGATTTCCAGCAATCCAACGCCCCGCACCACCGCCGGCCGACGGCCCCGGTTCTGCAGCCGGTAGCCAATGGCGGGATTGCTCGGGTTGGCGATCGGGATATGAAACGAGACGCGCAGATCCTCGGCCGGTCGGCGTTCCTTCACCCACAGCACGACGAGCGCGGCGCCTCCCAACAGCACAGCCGCAGACACGGCTCCGAGAAATGCCCGACTGGAAGGCCATCTTTGGCCATGCGAGGGCGGCATCGCTCACCGCCGATAGGGTGCCGGCAAAAGCAGGCGAACCGGCCGTTTCACCAGCATGCCGTCTTCCTTCACGATCACGAGCGCATCCGGGCAATGGTCGAGGATCATCTCCCGGCAGGCCCCGCAGGGCGGCACGACGGCCAGCTCCCGGTCCAGCTCGTCCGGCTTCGGGTGGCGCACTGCCACGGCTGTTGCGATGCTGCCGTCGCCTTCCAACAAGGCGCGACCGAACGCCACCGCCTCGGCACACACCGAAAGCCGGCCGACCGTGGTGCCGATATGCAGGCCAGTCCAAACGCGTCCGTCGCGCCCGCGGACGGCGGCGGCGACGGTGTGCCAGAACGGCTTGTAATGTCGCGCCAGCACGTCATGCGCGGCGGCGATCAGGTCGTGGTCGGGATCGCCAAGCGCCTGGCCCGATGCCGGCGCGTCGGGGGGAAACTCCGCGATGATGGGGGCTGCGTCATGCAGCCGTCTCGGCTTGCGCTGGCTCATCGGCGAAGGCCGGCGTGGTCGGATCGGCGATGGCCAGCATCAGGTTGGCCGCTGTGCCGGGCGGCTCGTACGTTTTGGACGGCCTCCCGTCCACCGCGTCCCTGCGGTCGCGCACACACCGCCGCGCGCGTTCTCGGCGGCCGAGGTTGATCGGCTGACTGTCGAAACTGCATCACGGGCCTGGATTTCTCCACCACTGCGGCCTTCGTGCCGGGGTCGATCAGCACGCCGGATTGCTGATACTCTGGCCGCCGATGATGTCAAACCGGGCGCAGCAGGACGGGTAACACCATCTCCTTCCGCACCCCGTCATTCGGATCTGATCGCCAGCTACCCCCTCGCACTAGCCGGAGACGCGGCGCTGGCGCTTCCTGGCCGCAGCTTGATACCAAGAACGGTGTTGGTAAGATCACGAACAATGAACCACGCTCCTGTTCGAACGCCGCGTGGCTATATCCGAAACGGCATTTGCGGAACTGCTGCCATGGGATCTGCCGCGACCGGTCAACCTATGACGCGATCCACGTGGAGTTCACGCTGCGCGCTGCCTGAACTGGTCATCTAAGCGATTTCCACCACGAAGACACGAACAGGGACTTCTTCACACCTTTGTGTCTTCGTGATGGAAATTGCCTATATTTTTTATGTAGCCCGCCCCACTACGCCACAGGAGACACGACCATGGTCAGCACGCTCGATCCCGCCTGGTTCCGCCCCGATGCCGTGTCGCGCGAAACGCGCGCGTTGAACGAGGCCATGGTAAAAGTGCTGACCGGCACACCGGATTGGTGGGTGGCCGGCGCCGCAGCCACACGCGCCGCCCGTCGCCGCGGCGACGGCCCCTTCCCACCGCCCGTCATGTCGAACCGCGCCCGTACGCGGATGATCTCCGGCAAGGACGGCAACGAGATTCCCCTGCGCATCATCGCCCCAGCCAATCCGCGCGGCGTCTATCTGCACATCCACGGCGGCGGCTGGGTGCTCGGCGGCGCCGACCTGCAGGATCCGATGCTGGAACGCATCGCCGACAACGCCGGGCTGGCCGTGGTCAGCGTCGAATACCGCTTGGCACCAGAGCACCCGTATCCCGCCGGCCCCGACGATTGCGAGTCTGCCGCGGTGTGGCTGACGCGCCATGCCAAAGCGGAGTTCGGCACCGACGCGCTGACGATTGGCGGCGAATCGGCCGGCGGCCATCTCGCGGCGGTAACTCTGCTGCGCATGCGCGACCGCCATGGCTATACCGGGTTCCGCGGTGCCAACCTGGTGTACGGCGCCTACGACATGACCATGACACCGAGCCAGCGTGCCTTCGGCAACGAACGCCTGGTGCTGCGTACGATGGACATCATTCAGTTCGCCAACGCGTTCCTTCCCTCCGAACCGGACCGGCGCGACCCGGACATCTCGCCGCTCTACGCGCGGCTTCACAACCTGCCTCCCGCCCTGTTCTCCGTCGGTACCGCCGATGCATTGCTGGACAACTCGTTGTTCATGCACGCACGCTGGATGGCAGCGGGAAACGACGCGGAACTCGCCATCTATCCAGGCGGAGCGCACGGCTTCACGCTGTTTCCCAATGCCGTTGCGGATCGTGCGGCAGTGACGATGGACGCGTTCCTGCGGCGCGTGACGGAATAGGCGTCGCCATACCCCAACCGGCCAAGCTCTCGCCGTGGACCCGAACTTCGGCGAGCGCCGCGCCCAGCCGAAACGCTCCGCCGCCATTTGGTAGCAGGCGCGCAGTACCTTGCGGGACCACGGCATGTCCCGGTCGCGATCGGCGTAGTTGCCAAACCGCAATTCGCGCGGGCCCATGCCCCGCGCTTCCGTCAACTCGTGTATGGCGATCTCGTGCGCCATGATGCCGGTGGCGGTGCCTGGCGCGCGCATCGGGCACGGCGAGTTGGTGTGCATCGGCACAGCCGGTACCGCGTCGATGCGCCCTGGCTCCTGATGATCGCTCGCCCGGTCGTTTGAACCGGGCTGACGAAATCAGGTTGAGCAGCTCCGCACTGACAGAGGCGTGAGAAACAAAAAGGCGGTGCCCGGAGGCACCGCCAAGTTTGGGGGGGAAACGTCACGCAGCGAACGGACAAACCGCCCGCCGCACAACAGACATTAGGTGCCCGCAGAAGAAATCAACCCTCACACTTGCGCGCGCCGTTTCGGCTTGCGGGCGGAAACGATCACAGCCTTGCCAGCCGGGCTCTTGTCCGAGGTGCGACGCTGCACTGAACGCTCTGCCGGCTTGGCAGACAGATCCGGCAGTTTTTGCTGCAATGCTGCAAAGCCTTCCCACGGATCGTGGCGTTGCCGCGCCAGCCTGTCCGGCACCGTGTCCAAGGTGAATCGTGACGGGTCGAGATCCGGCGTCACCTCGTCCCATGCCAGCGGTGTGGCCACCGTGGCTCCGGCGCGCGCGCGGGGGCAGAAGGATGCCACCGCCGTCGCGCCCAGCCCATTGCGCAGCCAGTCGAGCAGGATGCGGCCGCGGCGGTCGATTTTCTTCACGGTGGGGAGGAAGCGGTCGGATTGCTCTTCGCTCAGCGTCTCGGCGAACGCACGGCAGAACGGCTTGACCTCATCCCAGCCCGCCTCCGGCTTCAGCGGCACAACGACGTGAAGGCCCTTGCCGCCGGTGGTGCGGCAGAAGGATTGCAGCCCGAGCTGCCCCAGCCGGTCGCGCACGTCGGTCGCGGCGCGGGCGACTTCAGCGAAGGCCACGCCCTCGCCGGGATCGAGGTCGAACACCACGAAGTCGGGGTGCAGCGGGTCGGCTTCGGGGGCGCCCCAGGGGTGCAGCTCGATCGCCGAGACCTGCGCCAAGGCGATCAGGCCGTGGATGTCGTCGATGGCGAGGTAGGGCTGTCCGCCAGCCTCGCCGGTGCGGATCGCGTCGGGCAGGTGGCCATGGCCGTGCTTCTGGAAGAAATGCTCCCCCGCGATGCCTTCGGGGCAGCGGACGACAGCCAGGGGCCGATGCGCGAGGCCGGGCAACGCATGCTCCGCTACCGCCTGCCAGTACTCCGCGAGGTGCTGTTTGGTGATGCCGGGCCACAGCTCGCGGTCGGGGTGGGTGATGGTGATGCCCTCCAAGGTCGCATTGTGCGGCTTCGGCTTGCGGGCAGTCACGATCGCGGTACTGGTCTTGGCGGCGGCGGCGTAGCGGGGGGCCGCTTTCGGAGGGACGGCGAGGTCGGGCTTGCGGCGGAATGCCCGCTGATCAGGTCTGGGGTTTTTTGGCCTGCCACCGGCATCCGCGGCGGCACCGTCATCCGAGGCGTTACCGTCGCCGCCGCCATCCACGCCGTCATCGTCCTTCCGGACGTTGGCTTGAGTCGGGTTCACGGGCTTGTGCTCCGCTTCGGGGTTGGCGACGTCGCGGACGACCTCCGCCACAGGCTTGTCCTCGCGCAGGCCCAGATACACCGCGTGACGCACCCGGCCGGCGCCGGACCACGAAACATACTGCACTTCGGCCACCAGCTCTGGACGCACCCAGCGGATCGTCTTTTCCAGCGGATCGCCCGCCACCAGCAGTCCGCGCGGGGGGTCATCCGCCAGCGCGTCCAATCGCTTGCGCAGCCTGGCAAGTACGTCTTCCGAGAAGCCGGTGCCGACGCCGCCGGCATAGTGCAGCCGGTGCCGCGGATCGTAGTAGCCGAGGTGCAGAGCCCCCAGGCCGGTGCGGCTGCCGCGCGGCGGGGTCCAGCCGAGCACGATGAACTCCTCGCGGCCCAGGCATTTCAGCTTCAGCCAGCCGTGGCGACGACCGGACGTATAGGGCGCCTGCGCTTGCTTGCAGATGATACCTTCCAGCTTCATCTGGCATACCTGCCGGCGCATGGCGGCAACGTCGCCAATGTAGTGGTCGCTGTAGCGCAGCATGCCGCGCCATGTGTCCACGCCTCGGAGCACCTGCTTGCGATCCACCAGCGCGCACGGGCGCAGGTCCCAACCGTTCAGGTGCAGCAGGTCGAACAGGTAAAAGAACAGGGTGTAGTCTCTGCCGGCGGAGAGCGCGGCCTGCAGCGTGGGGAAGCTGGAGATTCCGTCCTTGTCCAGCGCGACCAGTTCGCCGTCCAGCAGAGCGGTGTCCACGTCCAGCGCCGCCACCGCCTTGGCGACGGCGGGCAGCCGGTCGGTCCAGTCGTTGCCATTGCGGGTGACCAGCCGCACCTTGCCGTGGTCGTTCCAGGCGAGCAAGCGGTAGCCGTCGAACTTGATCTCGCTGACCCAGTCGTCGCCTTCTGGCGGCTCTTCGACCAGCGCAGAGATCTGTGGGGCCTGGGTCTGCGGCAGCTTGCCGCGTTTGGCGCCGGGGGCGGGCGGGTCCTTATCGTCGGCGGGATCGCGCTTCACCTTGCCGTATTTCGCCAGCTTCGCCTTGTCGGCCTTGGCCAGCTTCGGGGGAGGGGTGGTTTGCTCGATCGTCTCGGCGTCGGCGCCGGCGCGTTCGGCGTCGTCGTGGCCTTTGAACAACAGCCAGTTGTCGGCCTTGCCGCGGCTGCCGGGCTTGGGGCGCAGGCGCACCAGGTGGAAGCGGCCGTTCAGGCGGGTGCCGTGCAGGATAAAGGTGAGCTCGCCCTTCTTCATGCCTGCATCGGCGTCGTTCACCGGTTCCCAGGTGCCGCGGTCCCAGATTTCCACCGTGCCGGCGCCGTACTGGCCGTCCGGGATGGTGCCCTGGAAATCGGCGTAGTCGAGCGGGTGGTCTTCGACATGGGCGGCGATGTGCTTCACGGCGGGATCGAGCGAGGGCCCCCTGCGCACCGCCCAGCTCCACATCACGCCGTCGTGCTCCAGGCGAAAATCGTAGTGCAGGCCGGCACGATGCGCCTGGTGCTTCTGCACCACGAAGATCGGCGCGTCCTTGGCGGCGCGCGCCTTGCCGGGGGGCGGTTCCGCAGTGACGGTGAAGTCGCGCTTCGCCCGGTAGGTGCGGATGGAGGTGTCCCGCGCGACGGCGGTGCTGGCGGTGCGAGCCATGGGTGCGGCCTCGGTTGCGAGATCGAAGAGAGATCAACGAAGCGGCGGCGGCAAGGGTTGCGTGAAGCAGCGACCGATTGGCTGGTATTGTTTGTTGCGGGGAGGCCTCGGCCGCACAAGGCGGTGCAGGCCGCACATCGGGCAGGGTCGGAACAAGACAGATTCGTAAAGCAATTTGAACAGGCGAGGGTGGTATTGCTCGCGCGCCGGCCGCGACCCGGGGCCAGACAATGAATCCCGCCACACTTGTCACTCCCCTAGGTGGGATCTCCCCCACTAAGTTTGGCTGGTGACGCACGACCATTCGTGCGAGGCGACTTCGAAGGGCTGTTTCGCTCCGGAGTTTCCAGATCGCGAGGCTATGACGAGACGAAAGGATAGGAAATGCCTCCCTTGGTCTTTATCGGCAGATGGACGCCCAAGATCTTGTTCGCGCTGAACGAAAGGCCTTATCGCCACGGGGAGTTGCGCCGCCACCTGGGAGGCGCCTCTCAGCGGATGCTCACCAGAACTCTTCGCAATCTTCAATCCACGGGTTTGATTGCCAGACGCGTGACGGGATCGAAGACTGTTGCTGTTGAGTATTCCTTGACCGGATTGGGAACGACAATCGTCGCTCCGCTCGGAGGCATGTGCCGCTGGGCAAAACGTTACCGCAAGGAGGTAAGCGCGAACGTACACCCAACGGAATAGCAAACAGGCATCGAGCAGAATGCATAGGGGCTTCTGTTTGGTGCACCAGACTTGTCGGTTCCGACGTGGTCGCCTTTAGGCACATACTTGTTCCTACTTGTGCCTGGCACGTATGGATTGGCAGACTGGGGCACGCCATCAATAGAAGAAGGTGCGGGAGGTCAATGACATGAACACGCCACCGATTGTATCGCTGCAAGAGTGGGAGGCTGCGCGCGAGCAGCTTCTGGTCAAGGAGAAGGCCCTGACCCGCGCCCGTGACGCGCTCGCCGCCGAGCGACGGCGGATGCCATGGCTAGCCGTCGAGAAGACCTATGAGTTCGACGGACCCACCGGCAAGACGAGCTTGCTCGACCTGTTCGAAGGACGCCGTCAGCTCATCGTCTACCGCGCCTACTTCGAGCCGGGAGTGCACGGCTGGCCCGAGCATGGCTGCGTCGGCTGTTCCCTCGGGGCCGACCAGGTCGCGAATCTCGCCCACCTGAACGCGCGCGACACGACCCTGGTGTACGCCTCGCGCGCGCCGCAGGCCGACATCGCGCGCCTGAAGGCGCGGATGGGATGGGAGATGCCCTGGTACACAATCACCGACAGCTTCGACGCCGACTTCGGCGTCGGCGAGTGGCATGGCCACAACGCATTCATCCGCGATGGTGAGCAGTTGTTCCGCACCTACTTCATCAACGGCCGCGGCGATGAGGCGATGGGCACCACCTGGAGCTACCTGGATATGACAGCGCTCGGGCGTCAGGAGACGTGGGAGGACGCGCCGGAGGGCTACCCCCAAAGCCGGCCGTATAAGTGGTGGAACTGGCACGATAATTATGTCCCCGGCGCCGCGCCTGACCCGGAGTGGGTTGAGGTGTCGGACGCCGGAGAGGCCGCCTTTAGGAAACGCGAGGGCTAGTCGGGCGCGGCGCGGTACCTGGTCTCCGCGGAATTCACGCCGACGCGTCGGGCGCTCTCTTCGGCGCCTTCTGCGAGCGAGGATGACGAAATCTTCCCCGATCCGATGTCGGAAGCAATCGCCGAGGGCTGGCGCAGCAGTGCCGTCAAGGCGTTTGCATAATAATAATAATAGAACTCTCGGCAGATCAGAAGCAGCACACCTATAGGTTCAAGGAGACGGAACGATGAATTCCACTATGAGCAATGAGCTTGAGGCGCCCAAGGTAGTTGATCGGAGCACGTTCCAGGCGGAGCTGGACGCTTTGCGGGTTCGCGAGAAGGCCCACACCAGGGAAGGCGATGCCATCGCAGCCGCCCGCCGGCGGCTCCCCATGGTCGCGGTGGATGCTGCCGCACCGCTCATTGGCGAACGTGGCACCGTGACGCTATTGGATGCGTTCGAGGGTCGCCGACTGCTCATCGCGTACTACTTCATGTGGCACACCGGCCACCCGGCGGCAGAGCAATGCGAGGGTTGCACCTGGTACACATCGCAGGTTCGCGAACTGTCCTACCTGCATTCCCGTGACGTCACCTATGCTACGTTCTGCCAAGGCCCGTACGAAGAGGGCGTCCGCTACCGCAACTTCATGGGCTGGGAGATGCCTTGGTACTCGCCGCCCCGGGAGTCGCTCAGCACTCTCTTGGTTGGGCGCCGGGTGGGCAGGATGCATGTCGTTTGCTACCTGCGCGAAGGATCGAATGTCTTCGAGACTTACTGGACGACGAGTCGCGGCGTCGAGGTTATGGATTACAGCTACGCATTGCTCGACTTGACCGTCTACGGCCGGCAGGAGACGTGGGAGGACTCGCCGCCCGGCTGGCCACAAGGAAAGAGCGAGCCGCACCCATACCGTATCGATGGACGTCCGATTGCCCAATGGCCCCGCCTGAAGGCCGGGTATTCCGACGACCTGGGGAGCGGCAGGCGCTGAACAGCGCTGCCAGCGCCGGGCGCTGTCACTCGGTAGCAACCCTATGCAGCGAATTGAGTACCTGCATTGCCATAGTACCACATCTCAGTTTCCGCCGTGATCCGCCGGGCCGGCCAATTTCACCACAAAGACACGATGGCATGAAGGAGAACACCTTCGTGCCTTGGTGTCTTCGTGGTGAAATTCGCTTTTTGAAATCACCGCGTCGAGGTTTGGACCATTAACAACAGTCAATGATCTCTGCCGCTCTGGTCGGAGGCGTCGCCGACCCCTCGCCCGCCTCTACCCCTCCACCACCGCCTCCCGGCTCGCCCGGACCTTCGCCACCCGGCGGCCATCCATCTCCAACACCTCGAACCGCCAGCCGGCGAACACGATGCGGTCGCCGGCGCGCGGCACCCGGCGCAACAACGCCAGCAGCAGGCCCGCCAGTGTGTGGTAGGTGCCCTCTGCCGGCAGGTCGGGCAGCATCATGCGCGCCTTGGCTTCGTCCACCGGCATCAGCCCGTCCAACACCAGCTCCGACTCGCCGGTGCTGGCGCCGTCGCCGGATTGGACCGCCACGTCGGTGGGTTCGCCAACGATCGCCTCCAGCACGTCGGCCGCGGTCACCACGCCCTCCAGGCTGCCGTACTCGTCCAGCACCAGCGCCATCCCCAGCGGGTCCGACTTCAGCCGCTCCAGCGCGTCCAGGGCGGTCACCGTGTCGGGCACCACCATGGCCTGGCGGAGCGTCGCGCCCACCGACAGATTGGCGCCATCCAGCAGGCGGTCGAGCAAGTCCTTGGCCTGCACCACCCCCACCACGTTGTCCACCGAGCCGTCGCAGACCACGAAGCGCGAGTATGGCGCCGCCTTCAGCGTAGCGACGACCTCCGCTTCGGGGTCGCTGCGGTCAATCCACACCAGCTCGGTACGCGGCGTCATGATCGCGCGCACCGGCTTGTCGGCCAGGCGCAACACGCGCTCGATCATGTCGCGTTCCTCGGCTTCCAGTACGCCGGCCTGCGCGCCCTCGGCCACCAGTGCCTTCAGTTCCTCCTCCGTCACCACCTGGGGTGCCGGCCGTTGCAGGCCGAACGACCGCAGCACCAACGCCGAGGAATGCCCCAACAACCACACCACAGGCCCCGCCACGCGAGCCAACCAGGCGATGGGCCCCGCCAGCCGCGCGGAGATTTGCTCAGGACGGCGCAGCGCGAGCTGCTTCGGCACCAGCTCTCCCAGCACCAGCATCAGGTAGGTTGTGACCACAACGACAATCGCCAGCGCCAGCGTGCCGGAAAACGGTACCAGCGCAGGCACGCGTGCCAGCCAGCGCTCCAGTTGCGAGGCAATCCGGGCGCCGCCGAACACGCCGGTGAACACGCCCACCAACGTGACGCCCACCTGCACGGTGGGGAGGAAGCGCTGCGGGTCCTCGGCCAGGCGACGGGCAAGGGCGGCGCCGGCGACGCCCTTGCGTTCCAGCACCGCCAACCGGGCGCGGCGCGCGGAGACCAGGGCGAGTTCGCTCATGGCGAATACCCCGTTCAGCAGGATCAGCAGCAGGATGATCAGGAATTCCAGAGCGATGCCCATGGCGCGTTGATGGTTCCGTCCTTGGGGGGGAGAGCTTTTCCCGCTCTTAGCACGCCCGGTGCGTTGTCAGCGCCGCACGGCGTGCCCATGGTGTAGCTCCGCCCCTCCCCCGTCGGGCGGCGGCTAATTTGAGCCCATTGCAGGAACCCCCTTATGCCCATCTCCGCGATCCTGCTCAGCATCCTCGGACTGGCTCCGTTCATCGGGTGCGGCCTGACGGCACTGGGTCCAAATGCAGCGACCGCCGACCACATGCTGACCGCATTGCTCGCCTGGGGCGCGCTGGTGCTGTCGTTCGTCAGCGGACTGCACTGGGGCCTCGTCCTGCGCGAGACGGAGGTCGCGCCCATTGCTCCGGTGCCCGCGGCGCCAGGACCCGGCGCCCCGGGCACGGCCGTCCCGGAGCCGACCGTGCGAGGATCGTTGCCCTGGCTAGCCGCGCCAGGCCGGCAGCGGCATGCCCACATCGGTGTTGCGGTCCTGCCGCTGATCCTCGGCTGGGTGGCGCTGCTGCTGCCTCTGGTGGCGGCGCCCTGGCTGGGACTGCTGCTGCTGATCGTGGCCTATATCGCCACGCTGTCGGTGGAGCATCGTTTTGCCGGCCGCTTCGCCCTGCCGTCGGCGTATGTATGGTCACGCTGGGGCTTCACCATCGTCGCGGTGGCGATGATGACGACGGTGGTGACCCTGCGCTTGCTCGGACAGACGATTGTATTATGAAACAATTCTCTGGATTTCGACATGGGTTCATGGTTTGTTAACTTTGCGTCGCCTGCAAGGAGGCCCTGCCGCATGTCTGCCGACATCATCCCCTTTCCCGCTAGCGCCCTCCCCACCCGGACCGCCGCAGCACCGGACCAGGCCGGGCAGGAGCGGTTGCAGCGGGCGCTCGCGTCGCTGGACGCGGCGGTGGCAAGCCAACGCGCGGCGGTGGCGGAATGGCGCCGCTCATTGGCGCAGCTGGGGCAGACGATGAGCGGGCTGGGCGACAGCCTGCACCGCTACCGCGGCAGCTTGGCCCATTTGGAGGGCCAGGTCGGCGCGCTGAACCGCGAGGCGGTGGCGTTGGAGGCATGGGCCGACCGGACGATGGCGACCGCGAAAGGCTGAACGAGCCGCCGGCGCGGCTATCGCCCGGCGCCGGAGCAGGCCTCTTCGTGTCATGGCCCGCTTGCCGCGACCACCCACGTCTGTGCACCAGGCATGGCGCTGATCTTGGAGGTGCAAGTCCTCTAGGGGCCGATCCGGAACCGTTAGCCAAGGGCGACTGCGTCATCGTGAGGTGGGGTGGAGAGGAAGCCCGAGGCAAAACTCGGAGCTGACGAACGGACATCGGATACCAGGCCGGTGCGGTGGGGTAACCCGGCAGAGGCGAGGACGCCCAAAGGCCAATCGGACACGCGCACAGGTAAATCCGGCAGCGATCGAGGATCAGCGTATTACCCCGACTTTCGCAACTCGACGTAGCGCATGACGACAGGTCCGTCACCCGCCGCCCAACCGCACACGTCCCGCCAACGTCGCCGCGTCCATCTGGTACAGCGCGTCATAGAGTTCCAGTTGCAAGCTGCCGGGACCGCGCGCTCGTGCCGCCGCGATCTCGCCGGCCACGGCCGTGATCGCGAGGCCGTATACGGTGGCCGCGAACCTGTCCGCCTCCACCGCCAAACAGGCACCGACGATCGCAGTCGCGGTGCAGCCCAGGCCGGTGACACGCGCCATCATCGGGTCGCCGTTGGTGATGCTGGCAGTCCGGTTGCCGTCGGCCACGTAGTCCGTGGCGCCGGTGACGGCGACCGCCGCGCCGGTTGCGCGCGCCAGACGCTGCGCCGCGGCCACCGCAGCTTCCGACCCGGCACTGGAATTGACGCCGCGGGCCATGCCGTCCTGGCTTCCCTCCAGGCTGAGGATCTCCGAGGCGTTCCCCCGGATCGCCGCCGGCGCATGCGCCAGCAGGTCGCGGGCAAGCTGCGAGCGGTACCGCATCACGCCGACCGCTACCGGATCGAGCACCCACGGCGTGCCGGCCCGCCGTGCCGCCGCAACGGCGAGCCGCATCGCCGCGGCCCGGTCCGCCGACATGGTGCCGAGGTTGACCACCAGCGTGGCGCTTTTGGCGACGAATTCCTCGACCTCATCGGCGCCCTCGACCATCGCCGGCGATGCGCCCAGCGCCAGCAACGCATTGGCGGTCGAGTTGGTGACGACCAGGTTGGTGATGTTATGGATCAGCGGGCGGCGCTGGCGGATCATGTCCAGGCAACGTCCGGCCGCGGCGGCATCGAGGGTCATGCGTCGCCTCCATCGTTGTCGGCGCCGCGGCTCGGTTGGGCCGCCAACGCCCAGCGCGTGCCGCCGGCGCAGGCGAATTGCGCGAACCACCAGCATAACGCCAGCAGGGCTGCGCCGATCGCCGCGAAAACCATGGGGTAGCCGAGCAACGCCACGCCCATCCCGATCACGGCGGCACCGATGGCTTGGCCGCAGAAGAATGCCGTGGTGAACAGGGACACGGCGGCGCCGCGGGCCTCGGGGGCCATCTGCGTCGCCCGGGTCTGCAGCGTGTTGTGCACCATGTAGAGCGCGAAGCCGAGCACGGCCATGACAGGCGCGACGGCCATCCAGACCGGCACGTTCCCCAACAGCAGCAAGCCGCACAGCAGCAGGATGCCGCCGAGCAACATCATGCGGCGCTCACCCAGGCCCGGCACGATCCAGCGTGCGAATGCGCCATAGCCGAGACCGCCAAGTCCGAAGCAGCCCAGCAGAGGCCCGATCGTGAGGTAGTCCAGCGCGAAGCGAACGCGGAAAAAGGCAGCGAAATAGGCCAGCATGCCAAAGAACAACAGGCCTTCGAAAAAGATCGCCAGCAGTACCAGGCGCGATCGGCGGCCTGTCAGCAGATTCGCGTAGTCCCGCGCCAGCCGGGCCGGACGCAGGGAGGGCCCTTGCGCCCGCACCACGCGCGGCGACAGCAGTTCCAGCCACAGCAGGCCCGATACGCCGGCGTAGATGACTCCGAGCAACAGGAAGACGGAGCGCCAGCCGACCCAGCCGATCAGCATGCCTCCCGCGGCCTGACCGCAGACGACACCCAGAAGCTGGCCTGACAGCACTCGCGCAAGCACGGTTTGGCGTCGCGCGTAGGGAACAGCGTCGCCGACGTAGGCCAGCGCGAGGGCGAGTACCCCGGCCGTGGTGATGCCGGCAAGCAAGCGCAGCGCGGCGAGCTGTGCCAAAGTCTGCGCCACGGCGCCGCCGGCGATGGCGGCCGCCGACAGCGTCATGGCGATGCACACCAAGCGGTACTTGCCGAAGCGGTCGCCGAACGGGCCATAGACCAACTGGCTGACACCGTAGGCGAAGGCGAAACAGGTGACGACCGCCGACGCCTCGCCGACGCTGGTGTGGAAGTCGTGCGCCAGCATCGGCAGCATCGGGTCGGTGACACGCAAGCAGGTGGAGTTGCAGAACGCGGCGGCGCTCAACAGGGTGATGGGGCGGAAGCTGTCTGCATGTGTTGTCACGCCCGGCATCGTGGGGGCTTGGTAGCGAAAAGTCTCCGATTGGCAAGACGAGCGGGATTCATGCTGTCAACGGTCCTTTCGTCCCGAGTGCATGCATCGGCGGGAGCATCCTTCGCTGACGGGAGCATCCTTACCTCGGGCAGGAAGGAGTTGGCATTGCCGGGCGCGGAGACGATGTCAGCCTTGGACGCCAAAGCACCCCGGAGCACCATCGTCCAGGAAGTGACAGCGTGGCCAGACGCCGCTTAATGCAGCCCAGACGAGGGACCGCCATGAACAACCCTTCTCTGCTCGATATGTTTCGCACGGCGCGGGTCGTGCCGGTGGTGCGCACCCACGTCACGCGTCATGCCGCCACCGTCGTACAATGGTTGCGCGATGCGGGGCTGCGCATCTTCGAGATCACCATGACGGTGCCCGATGCGCCGGCGCTGATCCGCGAGCTGGCGTCCGACCCGGCACTGCTGGTCGGCGCCGGCACCGTGCCGGACCGCGCGACCGCCGAGGCATGCCTCGCCGCGGGTGCCCGCTTCATTGTCGCGCCATGGGTCGATGCGACGCTCGCCGCCCCATGCACGGCAGCCGGCGCGGTGCTGATGCTGGGCGCGTTGACGCCCACCGAAGTGCGCTCGGCGTGCGCTGCCGGGGCTGGGGTGGTGAAGATCTTTCCCGCGTCCTCGGCGGGCGGTCCCGCGCACATCCGGGCACTGGCCAGCGTGTTTCCAGACGTGGCGTTCTGTCCGACCGGCGGCGTCGGGCCGGGCGACATCGCGGCCTATCTCACCGCCGGCGCGGCGTTCGTCGGCATCGGCGGGGCGCTGGTGGATGAGAAGCGTATCGCGGCCGGCGACCGCGCGGCCATCGAAGCCGCGGCAAGGCAGGTCCTGCGGTAAGCTCCCCGGGCAGCCGCCGGCTCGGGCCGCCGCTGTCATTGCGAGGCGCACGGCGCCGAAGCAATCTCCCGCTTTGAGGAGACACGAAGAAGCGGCGCAGGCGGTGAAGGGATGCTGCCGCGCGTCCAGCCCAAGAACCGTTGTGCTTCTCGCGATGAGAGCTACGTGCGAGGAAAACGTCATGGTCGATCTGCTGTGCATGGGCGAGCCGATGCTGGAATTCAACCAGCTCCCGCCGCAGCCGGATGGTGCGGTGCACTATCTTGAAGGCCATGGCGGCGATACGTCCAACGCCGCTGTCGCGGCCGCACGGCATGGGGCTGCGGCGGGATACATCACTGCGATTGGCCAGGACGCGCCGGGCGACAGCTTCATGGCGATGTGGGCGCGCGAGGGGATCGACGTCTCGACAGTGAAGCGCACCGACCGTGCGCAGACCGGCGTCTATTTCGTGACCCATGATGCGCAGGGTCACCATTTCCTGCACTACCGCGCCAATTCTCCGACCGCGCTTTATGCTGCGTCCGACCTGCCGCGCCCGGCGATCGCCGCGGCGAAATTGCTGTTTGTTTCCGGCATCAGCCAGGGCATCTCCACCTCGGCCGCCGATGCGGTGTTCGCCGCGATCGACGTTGCGAAAGAGCATGGGGTCAAGGTGGCCTATGATACGAACTACCGGCCGCGGTTGTGGCCGCCGGCGCGTGCGGCCGCGGTGATGCACGCGGCGATCGCGCAATCCGACTACGTGTTTCCCGGCATGGAGGACGCATTGGTGCTGACCGGTCTCGCCGATCCCGACGAGATTCTTGATTTCTATTTGTCACTCGGCTGTCCGGTGGTCGCGTTGAAGATGGGGGATCGAGGAGCTTATGCCGCCGATGGCGAGCATCGCGTGCGCATCCCGGGCCACGCCGTGAACGCGGTGGATGCGACCGGCGCGGGGGACACGTTCTGCGGCACGTTCCTCGCGCGCATTCTGACGGGCGACATGCCGGAGGACGCCGCCCGCTACGCCAATGCGGCGGCAGCGCTGAAATGCACTGGCTATGGGGCGGTCGCGCCGATCCCGCGGCCCGAGCAAGTGCTGCGGTTGCTGGCTGCGGCGAGGTAGCGCGCCGGGCGGGGGCGGCAGGGCGCACCCCCGTGGCGCCGAGACGCTGCCAAGGCCAGGCAGGCGCGATCTCCGGACAACAGCCCAATGCCTCGGGTCGCGCATCCGCCTGTACCGAATCGCGACGGCGGGACCAGCCGTCGCCGGCCCCGTGCGCGTCACACCTCGATGACCCCGTCCAGCCCGCAGGTTCAGGGCGGGCGGGCGCAGGCAGGCGTCAGCCCCGCAAATGGCGGCGGTTGCCAAGGCGGCGCCGGTTCCATCATCCATATTTCGGGGGACAGGTCGGGATTGAATTGCCACCGCATGTCGCGGATCAAGAGACGCACGTGGTCGCCGCCGTAGCTGTTGATGGCGTCCTTCAGCTCGTTCCACGTCGCACGGTCGTAGTCGCAGTCCAGGACGCGGAGATCCTCGACGATCTCGGCGATGACAGCGCCCTCCGGACGAGCGCGGACCTCGGCCGCGGCTTCCTCCATCGTGGGCACGTGGTTGGGGTCGTGCCACCAGGGCGGGGCCTTGGCGTCCCCGGCGGCCGGCGGGCCGGAGCGCGGATTGCCGGGGGACGACAGGCGAATGGCGGTTGGACCGCGCAGCTCATGGCCGCCGGCGGCACGCTCGCGGAGCCAGGCTTCGAGCGCGGCGGCGCGCATCAGGCCGCGGGTGAGGCGGCGGAGGATCACGCCGAGATCGCGGGTTTGGAACCAATAGACGAGCGTCCGGGCCAGCGGCTCGGCGGGATGCTCGCGAACCGCGGTGGCGAGCAGGGTGCCATAGGCGATGAGCCAGCGGACGATGCTGATGACACGGTCGATGCGGCTGGGTTCGGCGGGGGCGTGGGGTGGCGGTGCGGTCGGGCGGGCTGATCGGGATGCGCGGTGGGAGCGGCGGACGCGGTGGTGCCTCGGTCGGCCCGACTGGGATCGGGCTGGAGGGGAGGGACGAGGGGAGGGGAGAGGGTGGTAGACACGAGGGGAATAAAAGCACATATCGCGAGCGGTGTCAAATGAATTTTTTCATGGATGGGGTGACGGTTGGCCTGCCGATGCCCTCATGTCTGCCGACATGAACGGATTGCGGATGGGAAGCCGGCGCTCAATCACCTGTCCGTCCTGCCATGTCTGCGGAGAACGGGGTGTCACAATTAGGTTTGTCCGTAGTGCCTAGTTCAGCGTTTCTATGGAACGACTCCTATCGGCGGCCATCCGACGGCGGCCCGGCGACTCACGGTGGGGCGGCCACAATCATAGGTGCGGTTTTATGGAATTGCTGTGACCAGTACCTCGCGTCATCGATTCTGTGATGTTGCAATGCGGCTGGAAGCGGCAGCGGTCCGCAGGCTCACGGATGAGTTGGGTCGGCAGGTGCCAACTGTTTCCGGCGTATTCATCGTTAGCTGGTCAGGTGCGCAACCTGTACCGGGTCATGATGAAGGCAGATGCACCGGCCTGAGGTCCGTTTCGCGGCTGAACCGGCGATAGAAGTGGCCGGCGAGCCCCAACGGCACGGTCGCGATGCGCTGCGCAATGGTGGCGAAGCTGCCGACCAGCAGTCCCGATAGAACGGCGGCGAAAACGATCGACCGAAAGACCGCCATCGGCGTCGTCAGTGGCAGGGGAACCCGTTGGCGTGGCGGGTGTCGTGGGCCGCATTGTGAACAACGTCGAGGCGGGAGAAGCCGGCCGCCCCGATCACCGGGGCACCCAATAACATGGCGGCGACTGCCTGGACGACGGCGCTCGCCCTCCGGCCTATAGCGTCAATCTGTGCGGAGATGCCGACACCGCAGTGGCCATGTGTGAGACCCCCCCGACCGTCTTTACGACCATAGCGTATCTGGGCGATGGAGGCCACCGGTGCTAAGCTCCCGTTCAGAGGTGCGGACGATGGAACACACGGAACATCACGACCATGACCACAGCGATGTGCCGAGCGACGTGGCATTGCGGGTGAAGGCGCTCGAATTGCTGTTGGTGGAGAAGGGCTTGGTCGATCCGGCGGCGCTCGATGCGATTGTGGAGACGTACGAACACAAGGTGGGGCCGCACAGCGGCGCCCGCGTGGTGGCCCGCGCCTGGACCGATCCTGCCTACAAGCAGCGGCTGCTACAGGACGGTACGGCAGCGCTCGCTGAACTCGGCTATGCCGGTCCGCAGGGCAGCATCATCGTAGTCGAGAACACTGACGCAGTGCACAACGTGATCGTCTGTACGCTGTGCTCCTGCTATCCGTACCCGGTGCTGGGCCTGCCGCCCGTCTGGTACAAATCGGCCGCTTACCGGTCGCGTGCTGTGATCGACCCGCGCGGCGTCCTCAGCGAACTGGGGCTCGATGTATCCCCGGACGTCGAGGTCCGCGTGTGGGATTCAAACGCCGAGGTGCGCTACATGGTGCTGCCGCAGCGACCGGTCCGCACCGAGCGATTGACCGAGGCGGAACTGGCCACGCTGGTTACCCGCGACGCGATGATTGGTGTCGCCCATGCCCGCCCGCCGGGGACGCGGCCATGAATAGCGTCCACGACATGGGCGGCATGCACGGCCTCGGCCCGATCCCTTATGCGGCCAATGAGCCGGTGTTCCATGCGGCGTGGGAGGGTCGGGTTGCGGCGCTTTTCTTGGCACTCGGCGCCCGTGGACGGTGGAACACCGATGCCGTCCGCTACCGGATGGAGCGCATGCCGCCCGACGAATACCTGCGCGCCAGCTACTACGAACGCTGGCTGCGGGCATTGACCGAACTGGCGGTCGAGGCGGACCTGATCAGCCAGGCGGAACTCGACAGCGGCCGACCCGACCCGGACACCGAGCAGCAGACGGCTGCGCTGACGGCGGCGCAGGCCAGAGCCAACCTGGCGAGGAACCGCGAATGGGCCAAACCCGAACCAGCTTCAGCGCGCTTCCATCCGGGCGATACGGTGCGGGCGTCCAACATCCATCCGGTGAGCCATACGCGGCTGCCACGCTACGTCCGCGGTAGGACTGGCACGGTCGAGCGCAGCCGTGGCGCCCGGGCGTTTCCGGCCGACGGTAGTCTGGGCAGCGAGGAGGCCTCGCAGCATCTCTACCTGGTCCGGTACAGCGCCCGCGAGTTATGGGGCGATGCGGCCAACCCGCGCGACAGCGTCCATATCGAGCTCTACGATAGCTACCTGGAGCCCGCCTGACATGCCGCCGAGCCGCGTCGAGGACCTGCCGCGTCTGCCGCGGGACGCCGATGGGCCCGTGTTCGCCGAGCCATGGCAGGCGCAGGCCTTCGCGTTGACCATGCGGCTGCACGAGGCGGGCTGCTTCTCGTGGGGTGAATGGACCGCTGCCCTGGCCGCCGAACTGCGCCGGGCGGCGGAACGCGGCGAACCAGACAATGACGCGGCACACTACTACGAGCACTGGGTTGCCGCGCTGGAGGGTCTGGTGGCGGCGAAGGGGCTGACCGACGCGGTATCGCTCGATTGCCGCAAACATGCCTGGGCTGAGGCATATCGCAGGACGCCGCACGGCCAGCCGGTCGAACTGGGGGGCTGATCCAGCGGTTCAGGCCATCGCGAACAGGTCGTCAAGCCTGGCGTGCGCCGGCGGTTGTAATAACGGTCTTCGCTGTAATACCAGCGGCCCGATCCGATGACCGGTCTCGACCCATCGCGGACATTCCACACGGTGAGCATCGCGCCCGGTGCTGGCCGAAACCGGAATGGCAGCTGTGGGTCCTCCGACCAGGTGAAGGAGACACGCGGCGTCTATGGAACATGTCCCATTAAGTTCGCTAATACCAGCCCGCCTAAACATTGACACTCGCCCAGGCGCGCGTGGCGATCGATCTGATCCGGTCGGGGTCGCCGATCAGGAAGCGCCAGGCCTCGGCGCATGCCCGGACGATCGCGTCGTAGCTGTCCCAGACCCTGTGGCTGAGCTTGTTGCCGCGCAGGTAGTCCCAGACATTCTCCATCGGGTTCAATTCCGGCGAATAGGGCGGCAGGGGCAACAACGTGATGTTGTCGGGGACCTCGAGTTCGATCACCGCTCTGATGCCAACCGGCACCGTCGCATACCAATACAGCATGCGCGCCGGGCGCCACCTGTGTGGCGATCTCCTTTAGATGTTCGCTCATGGCCTCGCTGTTGGCTGCCGGCATAATGATCGCGGCTCCGGTCGCGCGCGCTGGGCATAAGGCACCGAACAGATAGACTGAATCACGGCGGTTATCCCGCACCGCCCGGGGGCGTGAGCCGATCGGGGCCCAGATGTATTCCAGCGAGCCCTGCTGCCCCACCCTGGCTTCGTCCTGGAACCAAATCTCAATCGGCTTGCCCGCTACCGAGCCGAGCAACGCCGCCTTCACCAAGCCGCTGAGTTTTTTTAAAAGCCACCTCCGCCGCCGGATCCTTCTTCGGATGATACGGACGCGGCTGCAAACGGGTCATTTCCAACCGGCGCAGCCACGTTCCCATGGTCTGCTCGCACACCTTCACTGACCATCGCCCGGCGATTTCCGCGCACAAATCAACACACCGCCAGCGTATCACTGTGTGCCGCTCGGGCTCTGGCCCATTCAGCACAATTTCCCGCAATTCCTCCATCCGCGCCTCGGTCAGAAACGGCGGTCGCCCGGGGCCGGTCCGTGAGCGAAGGCCCTCCACCCCTGCGGCGTTGTAGCGATGCACCCAGTCGCGCAGCGTCTGGCGGGTCATTCCGTTCAGCAATGCCGCCTCCTCCCGGGAACGGCCTTCCAGCAACAGTGCAACCGCCAACAGGCGACGCACGACCGCTCCGTTGTCGCACTTCCCTGCCACAGCCCGCAACGCCGCAGCGGACAGCTCGGTCCGGCTGATCTCGATCGGTTGGCCCATCGGCGGATTCCCTGCAAGGCTATGATGCCCAACACAGAATCAGCTGCCAGCCGATTTGCCAAGCCCCAGCCCGACGCGGGAGGGGCGGCGAGAGTCAGCCGATACGCGGGCTGGTATAAGACGCAGAGATCGCTAAGAGGGTTTTGTGAAGACTGGACCTTGGCGCTGTCTGGGGGAGGCAATGCCGATCATTCGCAATATGTCCCCCGCGCGACCCACCGGTACGGATCAGAATCCTTGTCTTTGCGATCTTTGCGCCTTTGCGAACCTAGCGATAAATACGCCAGACACGGTCAGCATCTCCGCTGCAAGCTATGGGCTTGCCGCCCGCCTTCCGCTGGTCCGAATTGGCAGGCCACCACCGCAACCGCGTGCGTCAAACCGAAGAGGCTGTACCCCTCAACATGAGTGACTCGGGTACTAGCCACATAAACATTGACATTCCCCCAGCGCCCGCTGCTCCCATGTCATGCCTGGGCTTGGCCAGGCTTGGCCCGGGCACCCATGTCTCTGCTGAAGCTGCAGAAAGCCGTGGGTGGCCCGCCTCCGCCGGCCGTGACACAGGGGGTGCACGCCACTGTTTCACCCAACGCGGGTCGGCCGCCACCGGCCCGTGGTCGATCCGTAATGACCCATCGACAGGATCGCAGGATCAGGACACCAGATACCGCGCGGTCAGGTGCGCTTCGAAATCCGCTGGATCGAGCGGCTTGCCGGTCGCCGCGCGCAACAAGTCGTCGAAGCCGAGCAAGCTGCCCTGGCTGTGCACCTTCGCGCGCAGCCAGCTTAGCAAGGGCGACATGTCGCCCCTCGCCAAAGCGGCGTCGATGCCGGGGACGGCGCGCCGTGCCGCCGCCATCAGTTGCGCCGCCGCCATCGCTCCCAGCGTGTAGCTGGGGAAATACCCGAACGCGCCGTCGTACCAGTGGATGTCCTGCAGGCAGCCGCGCGCGTCGTCGGGCGGCGGCTTGCCCAGCAGCGCGGCGAAACCCTCGTTCCAGGCAGCGGGCAGGTCGGCCGCCGCCAGGTCCCCCGCCACCATCGCTTGCTCCAGGCGGAAGCGCAGGATGACGTGAGCGGGGTAGGTCATTTCGTCGGCATCGACGCGGATGAAGCCGCGCTCCACGCGCCGCCACAGCCGTGCCAGGTTGGCCGGCGCATAGGGCGCCGGGTTGCCGTCGAACGTTGTGTGCAACTCCGGGCCGAGCCAGGACAGGAACGCATCCGACCGGCACGCCTGCATTTCCACAATCAGCGACTGGCTTTCATGCGCCGCCATACCGGCGGCCTCACCGACCGGCTGGCGGTCGAACGCTGCTGGCAGGCCGCGTTCATAGAGGGCGTGGCCGGTCTCATGCACCACCGCGAGTACCGCGGGGGCGAAGTCCGCCTCGTCGTAGCGCGTGGTGATGCGCACGTCGGTGCGCGTGCCGCCGGAGAACGGATGCGCCGAGCGGTCCAGCCTCGCATGGTTGAAATCGAGCCCGAGGCGTTCCGACAGCCGGCGGCAGAGCGCTTCCTGCGCGGCAATCGGGAACGGGCCTTGCGGCCGAATTCGGCGTGGGTTGGCGGGCCTGGCGTTGCTCGGCTTGCGGCAGGGCGCGGCGCAGGAAGCGTTCGTAATCGGCGAACACCGGCGCCACCGTGGCCGCACGTGCACCGTGCTGGAAGCCGTCCATCAGCGCGTCATAGGGCGACAGGCCCACCACCGGCGCCAGGGCCATGGCGGCCTCACGCACCAGGCGCACGACTTCAGCGAACGTCTGTCGCACGCCGGCGAAATCGGACGCGCGGCGGGCCTCGCGCCAGATCTTTTCGCAGGCGGAATTGGCACGCGCCTGCGCTTCCACCAGGTCGCGCGGCAGGGCGGTGGCCCGGACGTACATCTTGCGCATCAGCCGCAGGTTGGCTTGCTGCCAGGGATCGAGCGTCTCGGCATCGGCTTCCGCCGCGGCGAGGTCGTCGCCCAGGTCCGGCGCGCAGAGCAGGGAATGCGACAGTCCGGCGAGCACGGCAAGCTGGTCGCCGCGCGCCGCGCCGCCGCCAGGCGGCATCATGGTCGCGGCGTCCCAGCCCAGCAGGGACGCCGCCTCGCCGAGGGTCGCGATGCGGATGAAGCGTTCGGTCAGCCGGTGATAGGCGGTCATGTGCGCAGCGTCCTTCGGGCCCAGGTCACGAACATCACCACGAGCGAAAGCGCGAGGCTATACCACGTGATGGCATAGTTCAGGTGGTTGTTGGGCGGCTGCGGGAGCTGCTGCGCGGGGTCGGGCCAGAGTTGCGGCGGCGCGGACCCCAGCGCGACCAGGACGAACGGTGCGACACGCGGCAGGCCGAGCGCGGCGCCGATCGCCGCGGGATCCAGCGTATAGAAGGTGCGCGTGGCCGGGTCATCGGTGGCGGAGAACAGGCCGGGTTTATCCGGTTGGTGAATGAAGCCGACGATGGTGGTGTCGCCTTGGGGTTGTGCGATCGGCGTGCTGCGCTTCTGCGGCACCCAGCCGCGTTCCACCAGCAGCGGGAGTTGGCCGGGGCGTTCCAGCGGCTGGATCAGGAAAGTGCCCAGCGTGGGACCTTGGCGGGTGTCGCGCACGTCCAGCGCGTAGGAGGCGGACAGGTCGGCGCGCAAACGGCCGGTGACGGCGACCCTGGTGTAGGGGCTCGGGTCGCCGGAGAGGGGCACCGGCGGGGCTGCCTCGGCGCGTGCGATCTGCGCCAGGATGCCTTCCTTCCAGTGCAGGCGGTAGATCTGCCAGGTGCCGAGGCCGACCAGGATTGCGAGCATGGCCAGGACCATCAGGCCCGGGCCGAGGAGGCGGCGGAAGTTGGGATTAGAGACTCCCCCTCCCCTCGTGGGAGGGAGGTGGGGGGAGGGGTGCGTGCCGGGACGAGTCTGCGGCTGTACGCACCTCTCCCCCCAACCCCCTCCCGCCAGGGGAGGGCGAGTCTGCTCCTTCACAGCCCCATCTCCGAGGCGCGGTGGCGGTATTGCAGCGCCACCAGCGCTGCCTTGGCCGGACGCATCATCAGCACCGCCAGCGGTATGGTCACAACCGGCCATAGCACGACGTGCACCCAGAGCGGCGGGGAGAAACGGAACTCCACCCAGAACGCGAGCGCCACCACCACCGCGCCCAGCACCATGATCACGCCGACGATCGCGCCGTCCCCGGTGTCGCATTCACGCAGATCCAGGTCGCAGATGTCGCATCGATCGCGCACCTCGAGCAGGTTGCGGAACAATGCGCCGCGGCCGCAGCGGGGGCAGCGGCAGGCCAGAGCCGCATGCAGGACCGAGACGCCGGCCTCGGCCACGCCTGCGGGCTAACCGGCGACCGTCGGGCTGGCGCCGTACCAATAGATGCAGGTGAACAGGAACAGCCAGACGACATCGACGAAGTGCCAGTACCAGGCGGCGGCCTCGAAGCCGAAATGCCGTTGCGGGGTAAATTGGCCGGCCTTGGCGCGGAACCAGCAGACCGTCAGGAAGCAGGTGCCGACGATGACGTGGAAGCCGTGGAAGCCGGTGGCGAGGAAGAAGGTCGAGGGATACACGCCGCCGCCGACGAACTTGAAGGGCGCGTGCGTGTATTCCACCGCCTGGCCGATGGTGAAGCAGACGCCCAGGATGATGGTCAGGCCCAGGCCGGTCAGCAGGCCCTTGCGGTCGTTCTCCAGCAGCGAGTGGTGCGCCCAGGTGACGGTGCAGCCGGACAGCAGCAGGACCATCGTGTTGAGGAACGGGATGTGGAACGGATCGAAGCTGTGGATGGTGCTGGGCGGCCACACGATCTGGCCGTTGCCCTGAGTGTCGGGGAAGATCAGGAAATTGAAATAGGCCCAAAAGAAGCCGACGAAGAACATGACTTCGCTGGCGATGAACAGGGCCATGCCGTAGCGCAGGCCGAGCCGGACGAAGGGCGTGTGCAGGCCGGGCGTGCGGCTTTCGCGGATCACGTCGCGCCACCAGACGAACATGGTGAACAACACGATCAGCACGCCGATCACCAGCAGGGCATAGCTGCCGAAATGCGCGGCAAGGATGATGCCGAATACGGTGCAGAAGCCGCCGACGGCGCCGATGATCGGCCATGGGCTGGGTTCGACCAGGTGGTAGGGCTGTTTCAGGCCCGAACTCTCCACCGCGGGGACGTGGTGCACCGTGGCGCCGTGTGCGTCGCTCATGCCAATTCCATTGTCGTACGGCCGGGGAGTCCGCCCCGGCGCGGTGGCCGCATCATCCCGATATCGCGCGTCAGTTCAAGGGCCAGGGGTGCGGAAGGACGGCGCTGAATCATCATCAGAACGGCCCTTGCTGGCGCAGCCTGACGATGCTGATGGCGTAAAACAGTACCGCCAGTGCCACCAGAACGACGATCAGTGCGATGTTACGGCCGCGGCGGCGGCGGCGCATCTCCTCGGCCTGCTTCGGAGTGGGACGCGGAGGATCCTGCTGCATGCGCCGCCCGCATTACCCGACCAGCCGGTCCACCGCGAGCGCGGCGAACAACAAGAAAAGATAGGCGATCGAGTAGCGGAACGAAGCGCGCGCGGGCGCATCGCCGGTGAGGCTGACGCCCGCCGCATCCTGCCGGTCACGCAGCACGCGCAGGACGCAGACCAGGAAGCCGGCGTCCAGGACCAAAGCGGCGATGCCGTACACCGGGCCGCTGAAGCCGATGCACCAGGGGACCAGCGACAGCGGTATCAGCAGCAGCGTGTAGATTACGATCTGCCGGCGCGTTTCCTTCGCGCCCGCGACCACCGGCAGCATCGGCACGCCGGCGCGGCGGTAGTCATCGTTCGCGTACAGCGCCAGCGACCAGAAATGCGGCGGCGTCCAGAAGAACACGATGGAGAACAACACCAGCGGCACCAGATCGACCGAGCCGGTCACCGCCGCCCAGCCCATTACCGCGGGAAACGCACCCGCGGCGCCGCCGATGACGATGTTCTGTGGCGTGCGCCGCTTCAGCCACACGGTATAGACGAACACGTAGAATGCGATCGACAGTGCCAGCACCGCGGCGGCGGCAATATTCACCGCCAGGAACATCATGATCACCGAGCCCACGGCCAGCGTCACGCCGTACGACAGCGCCGCGCGCGGTTCGATGCGGCCGGCGGGAATAGGCCTGCTCCGCGTGCGGCGCATCACTGCGTCGATGTCGCGGTCGTACCACATGTTGATCGCGCCGCACGCTCCCGCCCCGACCGCGATGCACAAGACGGCGGTCAAGGCCAGCACCGGGTTCAGCCGGCCCGGCGCGACCAGCAAGCCGATCGCACCAGTGAAGACCACCAGCGACATCACCCGCGGCTTCAGCAGCGCGATCCAGTCGCGGACGTCTGTCTCCCACGGGGTGTCCCAGGGCGTGTCCCGCGAAATCTCGCGGGGCGCTTGCGGCAACCCATAAGCAGGCAGGGGGGATTGCTCCCCCCCGTCAGCTGCGCCCAGCGGAGCAGTGCTCTCGCTCACGGATCAGCGGATCCGCGGCAGTTCGGCATAAGTGTGGAACGGCGGTGGCGACGACACGCTCCATTCCAGCGTCGTCGCCCCTTCGCCCCAGTAGTTGTCCGCCAGATGCTCCTTCGAGGTGAAGGTGCGGTAGCAGACATAGAAGAACACCAGCAGCGCCACCCCGCCGATGAACGCGCCGATCGAGGACACGAAGTTCCACCCGGCGAAAGCCTCCGGATAGTCGGGGTAGCGGCGCGGCATGCCGGCCAGCCCCAGGAAGTGCTGCGGGAAGAAGGTCAGGTTGACGCCGATGAAGGTCAGCCAGAAATGCACCTTGCCCCAGAACTCCGGATACTGGTGGCCGGACATCTTGCCGATCCAGTAGTAGAAGCCGCAGAAGATCGAGAACACCGCGCCGAGCGACAGCACGTAGTGGAAGTGCGCGACGACGTAGTAGGTGTTGTGCAGGACCTGGTCGATGCCGGCATTGGCCAGCACCATGCCGGTGACGCCGCCGACGGTGAACACGAAGATGAAGCCGATCGCCCACAGCATCGGCGTCTTCAGCTCGAGCGAGCCGCCCCACATGGTGGCGATCCAGGAGAAGATCTTGATGCCCGTCGGCACGGCGATGACCATGGTGGCGGCCATGAAGTAGGCGCGGGTATCGACCGAGATGCCGGAGATGAACATGTGGTGCGCCCACACCACGAAGCCGACCACGCCGATCGCCACCATCGCGTAGGCCATGCCGAGATAGCCGAAGATCGGCTTCTTGCTGAAGGTGGAGACGACGTGGCTGACGATGCCGAAGCCCGGCAGGATCATGATGTAGACTTCGGGGTGGCCGAAGAACCAGAACAGGTGCTGGAACAGCACCGGGTCGCCGCCGCCGGCCGGGTCGAAGAAGGCGGTGCCGAAATTGCGGTCGCAGATCAGCATGGTGATCGCGCCGGCCAGCACCGGGATCGACAGCAGCAGCAGGAACGCGGTCACCAGTTCCGACCACACGAACAGCGGCATCTTGTGCAGCGTCATGCCGGGCGCGCGCATGTTGAAGATGGTGGTGATGAAGTTCATCGCGCCCAGCAGCGAGCTGATGCCCGCCAGGTGCAGCGCGAACAGCGTGCAGTCCATGCCGATGCCGGGCTCGAACGTGCGCTTCCGACAGCGGCGGATACAGCGTCCAGCCGGTGCCGGATTCGCCCAGCATCAGGCCGGTGAAGATCAGGACGAAGGCCGGCGGCAGCAGCCAGAAGCTGATGTTGTTCAGGCGCGGGAACGCCATGTCCGGCGCGCCGATCATCAGCGGGATGAACCAGTTGCCGAAGCCGCCGATCAGCGCCGGCATGACCGAGAAGAAGATCATCAGCAGCCCGTGGCTGGTGATGATGGTGTTCCACTCCTGCCCTGAATCCACGACGTGGTTGCCGGGGAACATGAGCTGGGCACGCATGATCTCCGACAGCACGCCGCCGACCGTGCCGCCGAACACGGCGAACATCAGGTAGAGCGTGCCGATGTCCTTGTGGTTGGTGCTGAACAGCCAGCGCGTCACAAAGCCGGGCTTGTGATCGTGGTGATCGTGCGCGTGATCGTGGGTGGTGACCGACATCGTCTCTCTCGTCTCCTGGTGCACCGGCCTTGCGGTCAGTGCAGAAACTCGTTCAGTGCCGAAACTCGTTCAGTGCCGAAACTCGTTGGCGGCAGTCAGCAGCTTGCCATCCGCCTGCTCCTGAGCGACGGCGGGCGGCGCCTGGATGACCGGCGGCGCGGGTGGAATCGTGCCGTTGGCAGCAAACTGCTTCTTCGCCTGCACCAGCCAGGTCTCGAACTCCTGCTCCGGCACGGCGCGCACCATGATCGGCATGCGGCTGTGATTGGTGCCGCAGATCTGGTTGCACTCGCCGTAGTAGGCGCCGGGTTTGTCCACACGCATCCAGGTCTCGATGATGCGGCCGGGGATAGCGTAGCGCTGCACGCCCAGCGACGGGATGAAGAAGCTGTGGATGACGTCGCCGCTGGTCTGCAGAATGCGAATGTTCTTGTCCACCGGCACCACCAGCGGGTGGTCCACCGTCAGCAGCCGCAGCTGGCCCGGCTTCAACTGGTCGTCCGGGACGATGTAGCTGGAGAAGTCGAGGTTGCCTTTGTCGGGGTAGGTATATTCCCAATACCACTGATGCCCGGTCACCTTGATGGTCAGGTCGGGATCGTAGGTGCGGTCTTCATAGTAGATCAGCCGGAACGAGGGGATCGCGATGATCACCAGGATCAGCACCGGGATCACGGTCCAGGCGATCTCCAGCACCGTGTTGTGCACGGCATGCCCGGGGACCGGGTTGCGCTTGGCGTTGTAGCGCCACATCACCCAGCCCAGCAGGCCGCCAACGAACAGGGTGATCAGGGTGATGATGACCAGCACGAGGTCGTGCAGGTCGATGATCTGCTGCTTCACCGGGCTGAACGCCGGTTGCATGCCCATTTCCCATGGAGACGGCGCCTGTGCGTAAGCCGCGCTGCCCGGCAGGACCGCCGGTAACAGCAAGAGCGCGATTAGTGCGGCTCGCAGCCGCCGGAAGACCTGCATCGATACCCCGCCCGTTCCGTCCCGGCCGGCCGTGGCGCATCGCCCTGGCCAAGTTCCGATGGACTTTGGCCTACCGGACCCTCGCCGGGAGATCAAGGTCTCGCGGGCGGTCTTCGCGAAACTGCACGGGTTGGAGAGGATCAGAAAAGCGACCTGAGGACAGCGCAGGAAAATGAGGACGGGGAAGGAGAGGTAAACGAAGGACCTCCACCGCTCCGTGAGGGGTCTTGCGCGAGGCGGTCGGAGGGAGGGGCATCGGCGTCGAACCAGGCCATGGGCCAAGCGCAAGCGACTCCCCTCCCCTTGTGGGCAAGCGGACCAAGGGGAGGGGTCACAACGGAGGAATCTTCCTGGAACCCCTCCCCCCACCTTGGTCCGCTTAACGGCCCAAGCCCACATGGGGAGGGGGAGCATTCTGGTTTGGCTTCAGTCCGGCCGCGCCACGACCCGCTCAAGCGCATCGACGAACCGCGGCCATCCGGCCTTGGCGCCCTGGTAAGCCTGCTGCTGATCCGGCCGGAAGCCCGACTGCTCCATGCGCAGATGGGTCCCCGTGCGCGTAGGGGTGAGCGTCCAGGTGACCACACTCTCGAGACCATAGGCCGCCCACGTATAGGACAGTGTTTTGTTCGGCTCGACTGCCAGGACCTGACAGTCGACCGCGCCCCAGTCCGCGCGAAGATTGAAACGGTGGTCCACGACAGGCTCGAAGTCGTTCTTCATCAGCCACTCCTCGATCAGGTGCGCCTGGGTGAGCGCGCGCCAGATCTTTTCCGGCGGATGGGGCATCTCACGCTCGAGAACGACGGATAGCGCTTCGGTCGACGCTTGGTTCATTGGTCCATCCTTTTCAGCAAGTCTTCGAGCTGGTCGAACCGGTTCTCCCAGAACCCGGCCATCCGGCTTGTCCAGTCGATCAGGGGGGCAAGCGCGCCGGGCTGCGCGCTATAGTGGGTCTGTCGTCCTGCATGGCGGTCGTGTACCAGTCCCGCCTGCTTCAAAACGCCGAGATGCTTTGATACGGCTGGTTGCGAGATCCCGGACTGCGCCGTCAGGGCCCCCACGGTTTGCTCTCCTTCGCGGCACAGGCGCTCGAAGATCGCTCGACGAGTCGGATCGGCCAACGATCTGAAAAGGGGGTCCTGGGGATCTGCCATTGCGATCGATAACCCGATAGCTATCGATCAGAACCAATAACTGCCTGGTTATATAAGTCAAGCGGAAATTCAGGGTCCCCCTTCACAGGAGGCGGAGTCACGTGACTTCCGTCAGTGCGGCAGCCGGACCAGGGTGAAGATACCCAGCGGCGGCACCGGCTCGACATGCAGCCGTGCCAGGTCGTCGGGCCCGAACAATCCCTGCAGGGCGAAATCGGGGTGCCAGCCCAACTTGCGTGAGGCCGGGGCCATCGCCCACTCGATCCACCAGCGCGGCCCCTTCTCCGCGGCGAAGTGGTTGACGAACAGGATGTTGCCACCGGGCCGCACGACGCGACGCATCTCGGCCAGCAGCCGCCGCGGGTTGGGCACCACGGAGGCAACGAACATCGCCACCGCGATGTCGAAGGAGCCGTTGGGGAACTCGGTGGCCTCGGCGTCCAGCTCGTGCAGCGCCGTCACGTTGGCGAGCCGGAGTGCATCGACCCGCTTGCGTGCCTGCCGCAGCATGTCCGCCGACAGGTCGATGCCGGTCACGCACTTGTCCAGGGTGTAGTGGGGCAGGGCGAGGCCGGTGCCGACGCCCACTTCCAGCACGTCGCGCCCCGGCAGCTTGTTCACCAACGCCACGGCACGCCGCCGCCCCGCCATGGAGACGCCGCCGAAAACCGCGTCGTAAACGCCGGCCCAGCGGCGGTACGCCTCGCGCACCGCGTCGGCATCGAGCGCAGCCCGCGGCAGCGCATTCGGTTGCCGTCCGCGAAGCTGGTCCAGGGCGTAACTCATGGGTGACTGTGTCCTCCCGGGTGCGTGGGTAGGCAATCGCTCCGCTGCGCGCAAGCCCACAACGTCGCGGTGCCGTGGTCCTTGCGGCAGAGAGAGATAGAGATACAGTGTTCCCCGCCGCGCCAGGGACAACGCGGTGCTGCGGTCAGGGATGCGCGCGCCCGGCGAACATGCAGGGCGCTGCCGGCCGCGGGGGGCGCGGCCTGGTGGGGTGGGTCCGGTAGGGCGGTCTACTCGGCTTGCGACAGATTGACCGCCGCCGCTCGCCCGTTCTGCTGCTGCTCGATCTCGAAGCCGATCTTCTGGCCCTCGTTCAGGCTGCGCAGCCCCGCCTTCTGGACGGCGCTGATGTGAACGAAGACGTCCTTTCCCCCGGTATCCGGCGCGATGAACCCATAGCCCTTCGTCGGATTGAACCACTTCACGGTGCCCTTCGGCATCGACGCGTCGCCTTTCTGTCTGGGAGCGGTTGCCGGGCTGGGCCGGCCGCCGTCCAATTGAACAGGGGCGCCGTGACGTGCCGCCAGACGCCCATCCCCGTGGAGGGGCGTCCCGTGCCGATTGAATTGGCCGGGTTTATCCCCTCAACCGTAGGACCATACGCCGTCCAACAAAGGGCCGCAACGAATGTTGCACAATTCGGTTGCAGGTGTCGCTTTCGCGCCAGAAGACTGCCCGCCGACCGGCGCGCGCGCCAGTGGACCCCCCAGGTGGACGCCCCAGGCGGACGCCCCAGTGGGAGCAAGGGGGAAGCCAAGGTCGGGACGAGGCGGGCGTCAAAGTTGGGACCGCGCCGCAGGGGGCCGCAGTTGGGGGCGCACCACTGGGAGCCGCAGTGGGAGCCGCAGTGGGAGCCGCAGTGGGAGCCGCAGTGGGAGCCGCACTGGGAGCCGCAGGGATCCGGTGTGGGATTCGGCGTGGAAGCCGGCGACCGGTTCGCTTGCACCGCGGGCGCGTTGGCGTCATCTCGGCTGGCGGCCGGGTCTTGGACCGGCTAAACTGTGGCGGACGAGCCGGAAGGCGAAGTGTTAGGGACGCCCCGCCGGTCCCGTGCAGCGGAGAGGATCTATGGGTAGCTTCAGCATCTGGCACTGGATGGTGGTGCTGCTGGTCGTGTTGCTGCTGTTCGGCGGCGGCAAGGTCAGTAGCCTGATGGGCGACTTCGCCAAGGGCATCAAGTCGTTCAAGAAGAACATGGCGGAGCCGGAAGACGCCTCGATGGAAGCGAGCGCGGACAAGGGCTCGATTTCCGGGCCGGCCGGCGAGGCGGCGCCCCGCACGACCGCGCGTGAGACCACCTCCGCGCATTGAGCTGGCTGTCTCGCCGGTTTGGCCGCAGCGCGGACCAGTCGCAGGGCTGTCGCGGCTGCGGGCAGGCGCCGCACGGAAAGCACTCGTGCGGAAAGCCGGTTCGCGCGGAAAGTCGGTTCGCGCAGAAAGCCGGTTCGCGCAGAAAGCAGTGGCATTGCGCCCATAGCGGCAGCGCGAAACGGGCTGAAGTGCGGCGGCGGCTGCCACCCCGGCGCATGGTATGGCGATTTCTTAACCCGCGGACTGCAACCGGCACACTGTCAGCCGGTCTATGATACTGGCAGCGCGGCCCTTGCGGTGGCCGGTCGCAGGCGCATCGCCCGGCCGGCGACGCGATGCCGGCATGAAGGAGGATTAGCCCATGGGCGAATTCAGCATCTGGCACTGGATGGTCGTGCTGCTGGTCGTGCTGCTGCTGTTCGGCGGTGGCAAGGTCAGCGGCCTGATGGGCGATCTCGCCAAGGGCATCAAGGCATTCAAGAAAAACATGGCCGACGAGCCGGAGGCCACTGACAGCGCCGCAGCCAGGCCGCCCGCATCGATTTCGGGCCCCGCCGGCGAAGCGGCGCCTCCGGCGGCCCCGATGCGGCAGGCCGCGGCCGCACCGCGAGAAACGACGCCGGCGCACTGAACTCCCAACCAACGAGCATCGCACGCCGTCTGCATGTCGCCACCGGCATGGCTGCAAAGCCGGCTCTGGCAGGCGATGGGCGCCGAGGCGGACGCGACCTGGACGGTGGACCACACCGGCAAGGAAGTCGCCTTCTGCTGCTTCAGCGCGGCGCTGCGCGACTGAGCGCAGCTTGGATTGTTAGTGGCACGCGACGGCGCGACCGCCGACGGGCGCCAACTCATCCCGCACCAGTGGCTGCTCGATGCCACGACCGCGCCGCCTAGCAGCCCGTTCGCCCCGTATCACGCGACCACAGACATGGGCGACGGCTACCAGGTCTGGCTGTTCCCCGGTCCGCGCCGGCAGTTCGCCTTGCTCGGCATCCACGGCCAGTCGGTCTATGTCGATCCGGCCGCGCACCTGGTGACGGTGCAGACCGCGGTGCGGGTCCCGCCGACCGGCTGCCGCGCGGAAGAGAATGCGCTATGGCGCGCGCTCGTCGCCGGGTATGGACGAGAGGGGCGGTCGTGCACCCATGTGTCGGCCAAGACGGCCAGGTCTGAGGAAGGTCCCGCTGTGAAGGCTGTATTCGTACTGTTCGAACTCGCTGAACCGCCACATGCTGGGATGCTATGGCGGCACGCGTGTGCCGACACCCAATTTCGATCGGCTGGCGGCGCGCAGCGTGGTCCACGATGCGCACTATGTCGGCTCGCTGCCCTGCATGCCGGCGCGACGCGACTTGCTGACCGGTCGGTTGACGTTCCTGCACCGCAGTTGGGGCCCGCTCGAACCGTTCGACAACGCCTTCCCCGAGCTGCTGAGAGACCACGGCACTTACTCGCACCTCGTGACCGATCACTACCACTATTGGGAGGATGGCGGCGCCACGTATCATAACCGCTATTCGTCATTCGAATTCGTCCGCGGCCAGGAATCCGACGCGTGGAAGGCGATGGTGCAGCCGCCCTGGGAGCGCCTGCGCGAGAAATACCACGCCGCGCAGTTCGACTCCGGCGAGCGGAGCAAGTTCCGCCCATACATGGTCAACCGCGAATTCATCCGCGACGAGCAGGATTTTCCGTCGGTGCAGTGCTTTCGCCACGGGCTGGAGTTCCTGGAAAAGAACAGGACGGCCGATAACTGGCTGCTGCAGATCGAGACCTTCGATCCGCACGAGCCCTTCTATGCGCCCGAGCGATTCAAACAGGCCTTCGCCACCGCCTGGAACGGCCCAATCCGGGACTGGCCGCCGTATGGCCGGCTCGACGAGCTGCCGCACGAAGCCGCCGAGTTGCGTGCGAACTACTACGCCCTGGTGGCGCTGTGTGATTTCCTGCTGGGGCAGTTGCTCGATTATTTCGACCACTTCGATCTGTGGAGGGACACCGCGCTGGTGGTGACGACCGACCACGGCTTTTTGCTGGGCGAGCATGACTTCTGGGCGAAGAACCGCATGCACGTCTATCAGGAGGTGGCGCATATTCCACTGCTGGTGCACGATCCTCGGCAACCGCTCGCAGGCCGCAGCAATCGGCTGTCGCAGGCGATCGACGTGGCGCCGACGTTCTGCGAGTTGTTCGGTGTGGCGCCGCCGCCCGAGACCGAAGGCCGGTCCTTGCTCACGCCGACGGATCGCGAGGCCGTGTTATTCGGCTATTTCGGAGGGGCGGTGAACATCACCGATGGGCACTACACGTACCACCGGTTCCCCGAGGCGCTCGAGACCCAGGAGATCTTCCAGTACACGGTGATGCCGACGCATCTCAACCGTCCCTTCACCACGGAAGAACTGTCTCATGCCACGCTGGCACCGCCCTTCCGCTGGACCAAGCAGGTGCCGCTGCTGAAGGTGCCCGTCACCGAGCGGTCGCCGATGTATTACGGACATGGTCCCGGAGCGTTGCTGGAAAACGATACGCGGCTTTACGACATCGATGCGGATCCCGGCCAGGCGACACCACTGCGGAATCCAGCCACCGAGGCACGCCTCACGGAACTGATGCGCCTGATGATGCTGGCAAACGACGCGCCGCGGGAGGCGTTTGTCCGGCTGGCCATCGACCCGCCGTGACACCGAGCGGCAGTGCTAGCCGCTCCGGCCAGAACGTGACCCAGAGCGGCAGCTCGCGCTGCTCCGGCAAGAACGTGACGCATAGCGGCCGCTCGCGCTGCTCCGGCCGCAATGTCACCGGTCCCGCCCCCCTGCGCGCCGCTTGAGTTGCGCGCTGCTTGACTTCAAGGCAATCGGATGAGGGGACGAAAGCCAGGCCACTGCTCTGCCGGCCGCAATGCGTACGCCAGCCATGCGCTGAATCCAATCGCCATCGACGGTGGCAGCAACGTTTTCTCAGCACGGAGGAAGAGCGGAGAACCACGGTGAACGCGGAGTCGGAGGTGCCCCCGCTGTCGGGGCACCTCCGACTCCGTGTTCACCGTGCTTCTCCGCTCTTCCTCCGTGCGAAAAAACAGCGAATCATGAGGCACCGGCGGTTGATGATTCCCCACCGGCGATTCCTGGTTCCACGGGATCTCGTCCGGACTGAGCTTCACCCGATTGCCCTGCGCCTGACTTGCGCGCCGCTTGACGCCCCGGCCACCCGCCGCCATAACCCGCGCCTTCCGCCCGGATCCTGAGGTTTCCCTATGTCCCGCCGCTGCCAGATCACCGGCAAGGGCGTGCTGACCGGTAACAATGTCAGCCACGCCAATAACAAGACCCGACGCCGCTTCCTGCCGAACCTGCAGGAGACGTCACTGCTGTCCGATGTGCTGGGCAGCGCGGTGCGGCTGCGCCTCTCCACCCGCGCCATCCGCACCGTGGAACACAATGGCGGGATCGACGCGTTTTTGCTCTCGACGCCGAATGCGAAGCTGCCGGCCGAGGCATTGTCGTTGAAGCGGCGCATCGAGCGCGCCCGCGCGCGCAAAGAAGCCGCCGCGGCCTGAGGCGGCGCGCGGCCAGAGCAGTGCGGTGCGGTCTCACATCGACCTCGCGAAATCCAACCACCGCGTCAGTGCGGGTCCAGATTCGGTTCGACTCCGGCAACCTCACATTTCCGCTTACTGTTCAAATCTGCATGACAGATCGCGCCCCCGTGATCTAGACTAAGCACATGCAGCATCTTCGCAGTCTGGGCCTCGCCTCGCTCATCGCGCTTTCCGCCCTCTCGGCCTGCGCCGCCGCCGATCCCCCCGCCACCGCCAGCGCCACTGCCACTGCCAGCGCGACCGCCGCTGCCCGGGCGCCGCATTATGTGCCATCCGGCGTGTTCGCCGACTTCCTCGTCGGCCGTTTCGCCCAGGCGCAGTCGGACCCCGCCATCGCGACCGACGATTTTCTGAAGGCGCTCGCCGCCGGCCCGGGCAATCCTGAGCTGGTACGGCAGGCGTTCAACGCCTCGGTCCTCAGCGGTCGGTCGGAGGCGGTGCAGCTCGCGCGCCAACTGCCGGACGATGCGATGGCCCAGCTCGTGCTGGCGGACCAGGAGGCGCTCTCCGGCAACTGGGCGGGGGCCGAGCAACGCTACCAGGCCCTGCCGCAGCAGGGGCTGACCCAGCTTCTGCGGCCGCTGCTGGTCGCTTGGTCGCAGGCCGGTGCCGGCCATGCCGACATGGCGCTCGCCACGCTGCGCCCCTTCGCCGAGGGCGAGCGCTTCCGCGGCATCTTCGCGCTGCATGCCGGGCTGATCGCCGACCTGGCCGGTCTGTCCGCCGACGCGTCGCGCTATTACGCCGAGGCCCAGGCCGACATGCCGCAGATGAACCTGCGCATGGCGCAGATTCTGGCGAGCTGGGACTCGCGGTCCGGCCATCCCGCCGCGGCGCAGCGCATCTTTGCCGCGCTGGGGACCGGCGCGCCGGACATGACCATCGCCCTGCCCACGCTCGAAGCAGCGAGTGCCGCGCGTCCGGTCGGCCGCCCGACCGACGGCATCGCCGAGGCTTACCTGGCCCTCGCCGGCGCCCTTCGCGCGCAGGATTCCGACGACTACGCCATGATGATGCTGCGGCTGGCGCTGGACCTGCGGCCCGATCTAACGGCGGCGCGCATCATGGCGGCCGACATCCAGAGCAATGACCAGCATCCGGCGGCGGCGCTGCAGATGCTGGCCGCGGTGCCCGGCAACGATCCACTCGCCGCCGTGGTGGGCATGCGCCGGGTCGGCATCCTGGTGCAGCTGGGCCGCACCGACCAGGCCATGCAGGAACTGACCCGCCTCGCCGCCGCCCATCCGGACAGTCCGCTGCCGCCGATCCAGCGCGGCGATATCCTGCGCTCACAGCAGCATTTCAATGAGGCGATCGCCGCCTACAGCGCCGGGATCGCCAGGATGGGCCCCCCACAGGAGGTGGACTGGCCGGTCTTCTACGACCGCGGCATCGCCTTCGAGGAAGCGCACCAGTGGCAGAAGGCCGAGGCGGATTTCCGCCGGGCGCTGCAACTGGCGCCGGATCAGCCCTATGTCCTGAACTACCTGGGCTATACATGGGCGAGCAAGGGCGAGAACCTCGCCGAGGCGCAGCAGATGATCCAGAAGGCGTCGGAGAAGCGCCCGAACGACGGCGCGATCACCGACAGCATGGGATGGGTGATGCTGCGCGAGGGCCATGTGGACCAGGCGGTGCAGTTCCTGGAGCGGGCGGTAGAGCAAGATCCCGAGGACGCGACGATCAACGGGCACCTCGGCGATGCCTATATGCGGGCCGGACGGAAGCTGGAGGCGCAATATCAGTGGCGGCGCGCGCTGACCCTGAACCCGGGGCCCGAGGACACGGCGAAGCTGGAAGCCAAGCTGCAGACGCCGGCCACCGCGTCGGTCGCCAGCGGCCGGCAATAACGCCAGGCGAGGCTGTCTCCTGACCGGTCCGGGCCAACCGGCGCGCCTTCCGCTGCGCATGCTCGCGCCGGCGAAGCTCAACCTCTATTTGCATGTCACCGGCCGCCGGCCCGATGGCTATCATTTGCTCGACAGCCTGGTGGCGTTCGCCGAGTGCGCGGACGTGCTGCATGCCGGCGACGCGCCGTCGCTGTCGTTGACGGTGAACGGCCGGTTCGCCGCGGGTCTGGCGGGGGAGGACGACAACCTCGTGCTGCGCGCCGCCCGCGCGCTGGCGGCGGAGGCCGGAGTCCCGGCGCACGCGGCGATGGCGCTGGAAAAGCACCTGCCGGTGGCGTCCGGGATCGGCGGCGGCTCGGCCGATGCGGCCGCGGCATTGGGACTGTTGTGCCGGCTGTGGGGGCTGCGGCTCGATCCGGCGGTACTGGACGGGGTGGCCTTGCGGCTCGGCGCCGACGTGCCGGTGTGCCTGCACGGGCGGCCGGTCCGCATGGGCGGAATTGGCGAGACCCTGACCCCGGCGCCGGCACTGCCGCCCTGCTCCGTGGTGCTGGTCAATCCGGGGGTCGCGGTGGCCACCGCTGCCGTATTCGGCGTGCGCGCGGGGGCATTCTCGGCGCCCGCAGGGCTGCCGGCCGGATGGCCGAACACTGCGGCGATGGCGGCCGACCTCGCGGCGCTGGGCAATGACCTCGAGGCGCCGGCGCGCGCGCTGTGCCCGGTGATCGGCGACGTGCTGGCGGCGATCACGGCACAGCCCGGCTGCCTGTTGGCGCGGATGAGCGGCTCCGGTGCCACCTGCTTCGGATTGTTCGCCGATGCGGCGGCGGCAGGGCACGCCGCCACGGCGCTATCCCGGCCGGGCTGGTGGGTCTGGTCCGGCGCGTTGCGCAGGATATGACGGCGCCGCAGTCGCTCATCGTTCCCGATGCCACTGGTGCACGCCCCCCGGCGTTCCCAAACGATCAACTGGATCAGAACCTCGTCGGAGGAGAGTTGACCGACCTGGGCGGTTTGCCGTTGGCCCGCGCCACGCCTGTCGGAAGATCAATCGGCAAAAATCTCTGTGCAGCGGTGCCATGGTTGCGGCAAGCGTATTCAGCGACCAGCCGATCGTCAGTCGCTGGAAGAGGACAGTCCCGCGAGAAGCGGCACGTACGCGGTGAGCCTGCGGGATACGAACTCCGTGAAAAGCCGCACGCGCTTCGTCTTTCGCGTCTCACCCTGCGTGAGGAGCCACAGCGTTCCGTGCCGGTGCAGGTCAGTGCCCGGCACCCTCACCAGCAGCGGGTCGGCATCTCCGGCGAAGCAAGGCAGGGTCGTCATGCCGAGCCCCTGCCGTACCGCGACTATCTGCGCCTCGGCGTCCGTGGTCCTGAACGGAACGTCAGTGGCGCGAACCTCACCCACGTGCGCCCAGTCCGGGTCATACCCGCCCGTGACGATCCAACGGATGCGGTCAGGCGCGCCCGCGCGCCACGCGGCAAGCAGGTCGCGGGACATGTAGACGGCGCCGAACAGCTCCGGTCCCTTCAGGCCGTGAAGATTGAGTGGCAGGGCGCTGCGCTCGTAGACGACGCGGATCGCGACGTCGGCCTCGCGGTTGGTGAGGTTCACCGGCTCCTCAATCGACAATATCTCCATCTCGACCTCGGGGTGCAGACGCGCGAAATCGGCGAAGTCGGGGATGAGCAGATGGGTCGCGAGAGTTGGCGCCAGCGTCACCCGCAGCGGCCCGCGTACGCTCTGGTCGCGACCGAAGACGCGCGTCTCCAGCCGGTTCGACGACGCTTCCATCTGGTCGGCGAACTCGAGGATCTCCTCCCCGGCAGCCGTCAGGCGATAGCCCGAAGGCAGCTTCTCGAACATGTGGGCCCCGAGGCGCGCCTCGAACTGGGCGATGCGCCGCAGCACGGTCGCGTGGTTCACCCCGAGGTGTTCGGCGGCAGCCCGGACCGAGCCTCCACGCGCGACGGCAAGAAAGTAGCGAACGTCATCCCAGTCGATCATGGGGAGCACACCTGCACCGCGAGAGCGCTTGGCAGAGCCGGTGACCAAACCATCGAACAGCGTCCCGCTTGTGGATAGCAGGGCGGTAAACACGGATTATGCGTGCGAGCGCGGTGCAATTCCATCGTTCGCGCATGGCGGACATCGCCGACCACGGCCGGAGGCGGTCGTTTAGCCGGTTCGATTTCGCACCACCGATGTGCGGAGTTCCGTACTGAACGCATGCCGCAGGCAGACCCATTTCGAGGTTCTCGCGGGCCTCGCCGGACGGGCCGAGGACGCAAACCGAAGGAAGCATCATGTCGAGATTGGCAGGCAAGGTCGCCGTCATCAGCGGCGGCACGAGCGGCATCGGGCTCGCCATCGCCCAGCGGTTCGTGAACGAGGGCGCGCACGTGTTCATCTTCGGTCGGCGCCGGGACGCGCTCGACGAGGCGGTGCGGCGCATCGGCGCCCCCCACAGCAGCGCCCAAGTCACCGCCATCCAGGCGGACGCGTCCAGGCTTGAGGACCTCGATCGCGTCGCGGACGCTGTCCGGAGAGCGAAGGGCAAGGTGGACGTGGTCGTGTCCAACGCCGCCCTGGTGGAGCAAGTGCCGCTGCCCGAAATCACGCCGGAGCACTACGACCGCACGTTCGCCCTGAACGCCAGGGCGCCCTTGTTCCTCGTGCAGAAGATGCTGCCGATGATGAGCAGGGGAGGCTCGATCATCCTGGTGTCCTCGGCGATGCATACCATGGGCCTGGCGAATCACTCGACCTACGCGGCCACCAAGGCGGCGCTGCGTTCGTACTCCCGGACCTGGGCGGCCGAGTTCAAGGACAGCGGCATCCGAGCGAACACGCTGAGCCCGGGCGTAGTCGACACGCCGATGCTCGACTCCCAGGCGAGCACGCCCGAGCAGGCAGCCGAGATTCGTCGGGGCTACGCCAACTACACGCCTATGCTGAGACTGGCGCAGCCGGAGGAGCTCGCCAACGCCGCCCTCTTCCTCGCCTCGGATGAGAGCTCGTTCATGACGGGCTCCGACATGGTTGTCGACGGCGGCATCAGCAACACCTGACGCAGATCGTCCGAGCGGACTTGCCGGTCGTCGAAGCGGGCGCCGTCCTCGGAGATCACGGTGCAGGTCAGTGGTGCGGTGGCCGCGGTTCCGAACCGAATTCCCTGCAACGATCCACATAGAGAGCAACATGACCTACGCCATCATAGGCGCGGGGACGGTGGGTGCGACGCTTGCCCGCTTCTTCGCCGCCAAGGAAATTCCCATCCTGATTGCCAATTCGCGCGGCCCCGAAACGCTTGGCGAACTCGCCGCGGAAATCGGGCCTAGCGTCACGCCCGCCACGGTAGCGGAAGCCGTCAAGGCCGACATCATCCTCGTCGCGGTCGGAGCGGTCGCTTTCAAGGACGTTGGTGCGGTGCTGCAGGATTGGTCGGGCAAGATCGTCGTCGACCTGACGAACGGCTTCATGCTTCCGCCGGAAGTTCAGCAGGCGGAATACCAGGGGCGGCTCACATCCGAGGTCAACGCGGAGCGTGTTCCGGGCGCGAAGCTGGTCAAGGCCTTCAATCAACTTCCGCTCAAGGTCCTCGCCGGCCCATTGCCGGACGATGTCGGTCGAAGGGTCGTATTCGTCTCGAGCGACCATGAGGACGCAAGCACGGCCGTCGCGAACCTGGCGGAATGCCTTGGCTTTGCGCCCATCGAAGTCGGCAAGATTGCAGAAGGTGGGCGCCTCATCCAGGCACGGGCACCGCTCGTGTTCCAGAATCTAATCAAATACCCGCTGTAGGATTGCCGACCGGATTGGTTCAGCCGCTGCCCCTGCCGCGTACAGCTTGACCTGGTGTCTCCGGTCCGGTTGTGGCGACGGGAGACGGTCCGCTACGATAACCAGCTGACGCACGCGCTGATCCAAGCCGGCATCGCTCATGATGTACAGTCGTTGCTCGGCCCGAGTAATACCTGACGCCCGAAGCGCTGACTCTTGGTGGCGGCTGCCCCAGTGTTATTGCCCGTGTTATTGCGAGGAGCGACGCGACGAAGCAATGGCCTGCCTGCAAGCGCACAAGCGGCTCTCACGCAGGACATTGCTTCGTCGCTTGATATCGCGGTGCGTCAACCGTTTGGCTGCCAGATGAACAAGCTCGGTTAAATGCACCCTTCCGGTCTCGTCTCTTCCGCCCGCCGCCAGCGTCAGGCGGCGCGGAAGATGACCGAGGCGTTGGTGCCGCCGAAGCCGAAGCTGTTGGACAGCGCCATGTTGATCCGCCGTTCCTGAGCGATCTTTGCCACGCGGTCGATGACGCTGTCGCGGCTGGGTGCGTCCAGGTTCAGCGTGGGCGGCGCCACGCCGTCGCGGATCGCAAGGATCGAGAAGATCGCCTCTACCGCGCCCGCCGCGCCCAGCAAGTGGCCCGTGGCCGACTTGGTGGACGACATCGCCACCCCGCGCGCGGCATCCCCGAACAGGCGCTCCACCGCTTCCAGCTCCAGGTCGTCGCCGAGCGGGGTGGAGGTGCCGTGCGCGTTCACGTACTGGAGTTCGGAAGGCGCGATTCCGCCGTTCTTCATTGCTGCCTGCATGGAGCGGAATGCGCCCTCATGGCCCTCGGCCGGCGCGGTAATGTGATAGGCGTCGCCGGACATCCCATAGCCGGCGACCTCGGCGTAGATCTTCGCGCCGCGCCGCTTCGCATGCTCCAGCTCCTCCAGCACCACGACCCCGGAGCCTTCGCCCATCACGAAGCCGTCACGGTCCTTGTCCCACGGGCGTGACGCTTCGGCGGGGCGGTCGTTGAACGCGGTGGACAGCGCGCGCGAGGCGCAGAATCCGGCAATGCCCAGCTCGCACACCGCAGCTTCCGCACCGCCGGCGACCATCACGTCGGCATCGCCCCACATGATCAGGCGGGCCGCGTCGCCGATCGCGTGCACGCCGGTGGCGCAGGCGGTCACCACGGAATGGTTCGGTCCCTTGAAGCCGTATTTGATGGAGAGATGCCCGGAGCCGAGGTTGATCAGCGCCGAGGGAATGAAAAACGGCGACAGCCGGCGGGCCTTGCCGGCGGCGACCTGCAACGACGCCTCGAAGATCGTCTGCAGCCCGCCGATGCCGGATCCGACCATGACGCCGGTGGCGTTGCGGTCCGCGTCCGATTCGGGTGCCCAGCCGGAATCCTCGACTGCCTCGGTGCCGGCGGCCATGGCGAGATGGATGAAGCGGTCCATCTTCTTCTGATCCTTGACCGGCACGAATTCGCTGACGTCCAGTCCGCCCTCGGCACGGGTGCCGGGGGGACCTGGCCGGCCACCTTGCAGGGCAGGTCCTTGGTGTCGAACGCCTGGATGGCGGAGATGCCCGACTCGGCGTTGATCAGCCGCCGCCACACATGCTCCACGCCCACGCCGAGGGGGCACGCGATGCCCATCCCGGTGACCACAACGCGCCGCATCGGCTGCGCTTCCTCCCGCGGGCGCCGGTCAGGCGGCTTTCTGCTTCTCGATGTAGTCGATCGCATCCTTGACGGTGCTGATCTTTTCCGCGGCGTCCTCGGGGATTTCGACGCTGAAAGCCTCCTCGAAGGCCATGACGAGCTCGACCGTGTCCAGGCTGTCGGCGCCCAGGTCGTCGATGAAGGAAGCCTCCGGCGTCACCTTCGACTCCTCGACCCCGAGATGCTCCACGACGATCTTTTTCACCTTGTCTCCGATTTCGCTCATCGGCTTGGCAACTCCTGGCTTGGGGGTCCCGCGTTCCTGGTTCCGCCCGAAAATGACCTGACCGCCGGGCGGGCCCCGGTCGGTGCCGCCGCACGTGCACTGGACGATGGCGCGGCGCGCTTAGCATGGTTTCCCCACCCTAGAAAGGCCGGGCGGAACCGCATTACAACATCGCCATACCGCCGTTCACATGCAGGGTGGCGCCGGTGACCCATCCCGCCTCGTCGGAGGCGAGGTAAACCACGGCCGCGGCGATGTCGGACGGCTCGCCGAGGCGGCCCAGCGGGATGGCCTCCGCCAACTTGGTTTTCTGCGCCTCCGGCAGCTTGTCGGTCATGGCGGTGACAACGAAGCCGGGGGCCACCGCGTTCACGGTGATGCCGCGCGAGGCGACTTCCTGTGCCAGCGCCTTTGTCATACCCACCAGCCCGGCCTTGGCGGCGGCATAGTTGGCCTGGCCGGCGTTGCCGGTGGCGCCGACGATGCTGGAGATGTTGATGATGCGCCCGGCGCGGCGGCGGACCATGCCGCGCAGCACGGCGCGGGCCAGGCGGAACGGCGCGCTCAGGTCCACGTCGAGCACGGCCTGCCACGATTCGTCGCTCATGCGCAGCGCCAGCATGTCGCGGGTGAGGCCGGCGTTGTTGACCAGGATGGCCAGCGGGCCGGCCGTGGCTTCAGCCGATTCGACCAGTGCCTCGGGCGCGGCTGGGTCGCGCAGGTCCGCAGGGCAGGTGTGGGCGCGGTCGCCGAGTTCCGCCGCCAGGGCGTCCAGCACGTCCGTGCGGGTGCCAGACAGCACCACCGTGGCGCCTTGGGCATGCAGCGCGCGCGCCACGGCGGCCCCGATGCCGCCCGAGGCGCCGGTGACCAGCGCCGCCTTGCCATCCAAACGGAATAGGGTGCCTGTCACGTCGCGGCGTCCTCCGGTTGCAGCCGCGCAATCCATGCGCCATGCGGCTGGGTTCAGGCAACCGGGGTCCCGGCGGCGGCCTGCGTTCAGCCTGGTGGGAGGGGAAAGTGCCGCGCGCGTTCCGCCGGAGCGAAACACCTGGCACGGCTGGCGCGCGGCGACCCCTTGCACCGGCGTTCAGCGCCCAATGGCAGGCGCATGGCACGCTGGATCGCCCGCCCTTGACGCAGGAAAGCTGGCGAACACCAGGTTCACCAACCGGCGATAGGCGATGTCGTGCGCGATTTCGTGGGTGGGCTCTTGCGGAATCGCGACAGCGGCGAGCGCGTCCTCGGAATCCGCTGGTCCACGGCTCAGTCCTCCGCGCCGGATGCGGGGCGGATCTTGGTGGCGACCGGGCCGCGGTCATCTTCCTCCTCTACGTAGCGGACCGTATCACCGTGCTTCAGGTGCTCGAACCGGCTGTCGGTCACGCTGTCGCGATGGAAATATGGTTGCGATCCGGGACCTGTTCAGGCCGCAGCCGTGGTCGGCGCCCGGCACGATCAGGGCGACCTCGCGGGTCAGCGCCGAGGCGCTCGGCGGCGCTTGGCTGTGCTCTACCTGGCCATGAACGCGTCGCCGTGCGCGGATGGTGTTCAGGCCCAGCCGAGTTCCTTCAGCGCCAGGCCCGAGTGCCAGATCTTCGTCATGTGCACGATCCGGCCGTCCTTGAATTGCATGACGTAGACGTAGTCCGTCTTCGTCGTCTTGCCGGTCGGCGGGCACGGGCCGCCGGCCAGATGCGTGCCTGTGAACACGCCATAGGCGCAGACGTTGTTGCGTTCAGGATCGGCGGCGAACGATTTCACTTCATAGGTCGCGTCCGTCAGCACGCCCATCAGGCCCTGCATCCAGTCAGTGTATTGCTGCAGGGTCTTCACATCGGCGAGCGGCTCGGCTTGCGCCGCGAATGTCGCGTCCGGAGCGCACCAGGCACGGCATACGCTCCAGCCCTTGCCCGCCTCGCAGGCCTCGAAGAACGCATGGGCCGTTTCGGTGATGGTTGTCATGGCTGTCCTCCATTTGTTGCGCGCCGTTTGTCGTCCGCCCTTGCCGGCGCCCGCAGCATGCCACCGCAGCGGCAGGAGGGTATTGCATCCGCGCTTGATTTGTCCTGGAGAAATCCTGGATTATTCCCGCAGACGCGCCGATCCCACCCCCGGTAGAGGCACGCCCGTGCGCTTCCTGTTCGGCGACCACAGCCTGGATACCGAGCGGCGCGAGCTGCACCGCGGTGACGAACCTGTTGCGGTCGAACCGCAAGTGTTCGACCTGCTGACACACCTGTTGCGCCAGCGCGATCGCGTCGTCAGCAAGGGCGACCTGCTGGCTGCCGTCTGGCACGGACGCATCGTGTCCGACGCGACCATCGATAGCCGCATCAAGGCCGCGCGCCAGGCGGTCGGCGACAGCGGCGGGGCCCAGCGCATCATCCGCACCATGCCGCGAAAGGGCGTCCGTTTCGTCGCCGCCGTGCAGGAGGAGGCAGCAGCCGCCGCCCCAAACCCCGTCAGGCCCGCGCCGCCTGCGCTGCCCGATCGGCCCTCCATCGCGGTGCTGCCCTTCGCCAACATGAGCGACGATCCGGCGCAGGACCATTTCACCGACGGCATGGTCGAGGATCTGACCACCAACCTTTCCCGCCTGCACTGGCTGTTCGTGATCGCGCGCAACTCCACCTTTGCCTACAAGGGCCGCGCCGTCGATGCGCGGCGCATCGCGGAGGAACTCGGCGTGCGCTACGTCGTCGAAGGCAGCGTGCGCCGCGACGGCGACCGCGTGCGTGTCACCGCGCAGTTGATCGAGGCGGAGACCGGCCGCCATGTCTGGGCCGACCGTTACGATCGCGCCGTTACCGACATCTTCGCGGTGCAGGACGCGATCACCGACACGATTTCCGCCGTGCTGGAGCCGGAGATCAGCCACGCCGAGCGCGAGCGCGCCCGCCGCCGCCCGCCGGACAACCTGGGCGCCTGGGAACTGTACCAGCGCGGCTGGTGGCACCTGTTGCGCCGCAACCGCGAGAACCTCGCCGAGGCACGGTCACTGCTGCGCGAGGCGGTGGCGCTGGATCCGAATTTCTCCAGTGCGCACGCAGCGCTGGCCATTTCCGCCTTCTGGCTGATCACCCACGGCATCGCGACGGACGCGGATGCGACCCGGGCCGAGCTGCTGCGCGAGGCGACGCTCGCGGTCGATCTCGATGCGCGCGACCCGCTGGCGCAAAGTGCGCTGGGCGTGGCGTTCATGGAGACGGGCAAGTTCGACGAGGCCATCGCGGCGCACCGCGTGGCGACGACGCTCAATCCAAATTCGTCGCTCGGGCAGTGGTGCTTCGGTTACGCGCTCAACCGTGCCGACCGGTATGCCGAGGCGCTGCAACGGTTCGACCTGGCCCTGCGATTGTCGCCGCGCGATCCGGGAACCTGGAGCTACCTGACGCTGCGGGCGTCCGCGCTTTATAATTTGGGCAATTACGCAGCCGCCGCCGCGGCGGCAAGAGAGGCGACGCGCGCGCCGGTGGTCGATCTGATCTGGCCGCTGGTGCATCTGGCGGCGTCGCTGGGGCGGCTCGGGCCACACGATGAAGCGGCGCGCGCCATCGAGGCGCTGCGGCGGCTGCGGCCCGGCCTGACCATCGCGCAGTTCCGTGCCTGGCCGCACAACCGCCACCGTTCGGCGGCGTCGTGTGAAAACGTAGTTGCTGGGCTGCGTCTGGCGGGTTTGCCTGAATAGGCCGATGTGCCATCGGCGACCGCCTTGGCCGCTTCGCACCGCCGCTATGAACCCAGGCGCCAAGGCAGAGGGGACCATCACCTTCTGACCAGGCGCTGGGACAAGCCGAAGCTGCCGTCCCGCCAGGACAGATCCGGTTGAAGGGCAGATGCCGGGTTGGGTAGCAGCGTCCGCCGATTTGGGCCAAGTCGTCCCAGCTTCTTACCAGTGCCGCATAAGGTGCTTTATGGTAAGTCGGCCGTAGCGGCTGGCACATCAAGCTCTGCACATGGGGTCACAAGTGCGACTATCAGGCGCTAATCGGGAGAGGATTTGGAGTCGCGCCGCTCCCCAGAATTAGCAACCGCCTCCGTGCGATGGCCTCGTGCCTTAGCAAGCGCTTGCCGCTGCGCAGCGGTCTGAACATACTGCACGGTCCGGTAGTTATCGAGTTTCCACCAATCTGCTTTTAGCGGAGCGGTCTTCAGCAAGGCTGTTCGTGAAGGGATAATGCCGACTTGGAGGAATACAATTCGGGTCAGGGTAGCCGACAGCGAAGCGAACAGACCGCTGGCTGTGTCGCTAATCTTGATTAGCGCCTTTCCATGGGCGATCTCGGCGGCGATGTCCTTGCGCCACTCGTCATCGGCAATCGTAATCGTGCTTTCAATGGCGAGGGCAATGGCGTCGAGAAGGCGGGTGGTGGCTTTGCGCCAGTCCGCGATGCTCGCCGTCTCTTTGAGTTTCATGTAGACTGGATGCCCGAACAGGGCTTCGAGGGTCGCCTTCATAGCGTAGAACTGGCTCATGTCGTAACGCAAGCCGATTTCAGCTTCGGTGGGGCGGCGCTTCCGTTTCGTTCGGGGGTCGCCGGGAGCGACCGCGGTGATTTTGATAATTGGTGGCCTCAAGGGTTGGACCTCCGGGATGTCTAATTCATGCAGGCTATAACCGTGGTGGCTCATGCTGTCGCATAACGTGGCTTTATGGTAAGCCGAGGGATCGACAAGCAAGCATCGAACAAATCCCTTGAACCACCGGAGCGGTGTGGTGAGGCCAGCCCATCATCCTCGAACTTGTCAAGCTTTTCGACGCGTTAAATCTTGATTGTTTGCACGGTGCGGACACCAATCTCGTGCGCAATCATCAGCCGGGCGAGTGCCTCGCCGTCTATGAGGATGATTCGATGCGGTTTGTAGCCAGCGGCGACGTTAATCGCCGGGTTAGTAAACTAGCTGGTCGTAACAAACACCCCCTTGGTCGCGCCCTTGCCCAATAGGGCACCAGCAAAGCCCTGTATATCCGGGGCACCTACCGCGTTGTCTTTGGCATAGCACTTTGCTTGAATATAGATAGCACTGAGACCGAGAGCATCTTCGTTAATTAGTCCATTGATCCCACCGTCGCCTGGGCCACCAAGGTGCTGCACTGCTTCCTGACGCAAGCCCCCATAACCCATCTTAAAAAGCAGGTCGATAATCAACTGTTCAAATGCGGTCGGAGAGATTTTCCGCACGCGCTCCAAAAGCGTGCTTGCCAACTCCTTCTTAAGATCGCGGTCTGCGAATTCTATCCTTTCTTCCGGAGAAATGTCATCCAGCGGAGGCTTGATCGGAGGTTCACCATCATCGGTCTTGTTCTCGACGAAGGGAGGGAACTGTTTCAGGAACCCGACCGTAATTTTGTCGGGTGGATTTTGAACGACCACCCGTCCACTATCGGACACTTCGTATTCACCGTGGGCAACACGTATGATTAGGCCGGCCTTGTTCAGGTTTGTGATCGCCCAGTTTGTTCGGTTCGCTATCATCGATTGGCGACCACTTGGCAGTCGGATTTCCCGTTCCTGTGGGGTCAAGTTATACTGCTCAGCCATTGCGGCGATTAGCTCGGCGGTCTTCCAGCGTCGCTGGGCGACACGCTGGAGAACCGGTAGCATCAGAGTTGGAAAATCAGGTATTGCCATAGCTGCCTCCTCCGGTGGTTCTCACGTATATCACCCGACGCACGATGAGGCCGTTCACATCCCAAGCCTCGAAATCGTCGCCCGTCCGACGTTGTAGCTCTTCGCGAGTTCCTTGAGCGTTGCGCCCTCGGCCCGCCGCCGCCGTGCTTCCTTCTGCTGCTGCGGCGTGAGTTTCGGCGGTCGGCCCATGTGCTGCCCGCGCGCCTTCGCCCGGCTGCGGCCTTCCGCCGTGCGGGTGCGGATCAGGTCGCGCTCTACGTCCGCCAGCCCTCCGAGAACGGCGATCATCAGCCGCCCGGTGCTGGTGGCGGTGTCGGCCCACGGCTCGGCCAGTGAGCGGAATTGCGCGCCCGGCGTCCACGATCTGCTTGACGATGGCGAACAGGTCGAAGGTCGAGCGCGCCAGCCGGTCGATCCGCGTCACCGTCACCATGTCGCCGGGGCAGAGCGCTTTCAGTATCCGCAGCAATTCGCGCCGGGTCGGCTCGCGCGCCGCTCACCTTCTCTCGGTAAATCGTGGCGCATCCCTCCTCGCGCAACTGCTCAAGCTGAGCGTCGAGCGTCTGCCCGTAGGTGCTGACGCGGGCATAGCCGAGGCGGCGGGTAGGGGGGTTCTGTTTCGGTCATATCTTACGGAAGTCTTGTAACCCATTGACGACAGACAGGGTCAAGGAAACTGCCCGAAAGTCTTGAATTATGACGCGCGAGGTAGCTTACCTTGGCCGCGGTTTACCGTCAGGTGCCGTGCGGGGAGTTGGTGGAGCGGGAAGCGCCTGCCTTAAGGCGCTTAAGGACTCCCCCAGCGTGGTATCCAATCGCTCGTAAAGCAGGCGGTTGAACGACTCTGCGCCGCGCCCGGCCTGTTCCTGCTGCAAGGCGCTGAGATAGGCTACGCGGTCTTCTGGCCGCACCGCGACCGGCGGATAACCGCCACGGATGAGGATGAGATTCATCAAAAGCCGCGCGGTGCGCCCGTTGCCGTCGTTGAACGGGTGAATGCCGACAAGCTGGCGATGTGCGGTGAAGGCGCTGTCCGGCGTAGCGGGCACGGCGCTAAGCCATTTCGCAAAGTCGCCCATCAGCGCAGGAACCTCCGCCGGGGACGGAAAGCCGTGGCGTCCGGCGTCGGTCAGCACGAAGCGGCCTTGATCGGCATAGCGCCCGGCCATCTCAGGAGCCGAGCGCAGCATCACCAGCCGATGCAGGTTGCGCACGTCCAGTTCCGTAATCGGGTTTGTCTGGCGCGCAAGCTCGCGCACGTAATGCAATGCCTCGAAGTGATCGACGGCCTCAAGGTGATCTTTGAGCGGCTTGCCACCAATAGTGATGCCTTGCTCGACAACAAGCGTCGTCTCGACGGCGCTCAGTGTGTTGCCCTCGATGGCGTTCGATGTGTAGGTAAGTTCGAGGTCTTGCGTATGCTCGAAATTGGTCAGCCCGCCGGGCGTGCGCGTGCGCAGCCCGTCAAGCTCGGCTTTCTTGGCGGCGATCTGCCGTATCAGCGCGTCGTCAGTCATGATGGCAATTGTAGCATGGTGGCTAAGACCACGCACGATACATGGCCGCATGACCGGGCCGTTAACCATGAGTTGTTGTGCCGCGGCATCGTTTGTGTTATTATTATTGACAGTAATATCCAACACCCAGGTCGATCGCAATGCCTGAACCCGCATCCCTCTTTCCCGCCAGCCCGCCACCGCCCAACGCCCAACGCCGAGGCAATCCCAACCTCCATCTCGCCCCGCGCTGCGGCGCGCGCACGCGTTCCGGGTGCCCCTGCCGCGCGCCTGCCATTCGCGGCAAGGCCCGTTGCCGCATGCATGGCGGTCGCAGCACCGGCCCGCGCACCCCCGAAGGCAGGCAACGCCTGCGCACTGCCCGCCTCGCCCAAGGGGCGCGCAGTGCCGAATTCAGGGCGCGCGAGTTCTTCGTTTGCACCTGGTGCCGCTATGGCCGGTTGCAGCGCGCGGTGATGGATTGCCGCCACTGGCTGCCGCCGGCGTTGGCCCGGCGCGTGTCCCCATGGCTGCCGTTCCCGCCGGAATTGGAAAAGCCCGCCTTCACTCCGGGCGGCATGACGGTTGCCGAGGAACGCGCGCGGCGCCGGCAGCAGGAGATGACGCTTGGCCCGTGGCGGCGCGCGATTGCCGAGGCTCGGCGGGCGCGGCGCAACGCTCGGCATGCCGGCGCCGCCGGGAGGGACGCGGGCACCATGCCGGCGGCCGCGCGGGCGGTGCAACCGGACGGTGGGCCGCCGCCGCCGGGCAGCGTTCGCGAAATTTCCGCACCAGAACCTCATGCACCAGAGCAGGCCGCGGGCTCGATGGCGGCCACGGCGGCGGGCGCGGCACATGAAAATCCCGCACCAGGACGCCATGCACCAGAGAAGGCCGGCATCGCGCCGCCGCCCTTGGTCATGCCTGGCAGCGGGGCGGGTGAAATTTCCGCACCAGGACCTCATGCACCAGAAGCGGCCCGCGCCGCGCCGGCCAGCGCCGCCACCCCGGCGCCCGGCGCGCATGTAATTCCCGCGATGGAACCCCATGCGCCAGACAGGATCCGGGCGACCCCCGCCACAGATGTCGCGCCCGCCAGGGGAGCCGATGAAAATCTCGCAGCAAAACCTCATGCACCAGCAGCGCCATCCGGCCCTGCGCCGGGGCTGGACCGCCGGGCCCGGCGACACTGGAAATGGCAACAGCGTCAGCTACGGAAGGGCTGGCAGGCCAATCAATCCTGGCCGCCCGAGCGACATGGCGACCGGATCGAACACACCAGCGCCATGGTGGAGCGCGCCCCGCCGCCTTGGCCTCCCCGCCCTCTCCGCTATAACCCGGACTCCATGCCAGAAGGGGGACAACCACCATGCCGACCAGGCGCTGGGACAAGTCGAAGCTGCCGTCTCGCCACGTGACCGTGGGACCCGACCGTGCGCCGCACCGCAGCTACTACTATGCCATGGGCCTGACCGAGGACGAGATCGACCAGCCCTTCGTCGGCGTCGCCACCTGCTGGAATGAGGCCGCCCCCTGCAACATCGCCCTCAACCGCCAGGCTCAGTCGGTGAAGACCGGCGTCAAGGAAGCCGGCGGCACGCCGCGCGAGTTCACCACCATCACTGTCACCGACGGCATCGCCATGGGTCACCAGGGCATGAAGTCGTCCCTGGTCTCGCGCGAACTGATCGCCGACAGCGTGGAGCTGACCGTGCGCGGCCACTGCTATGACGCGCTGGTCGGCCTCGCCGGCTGCGACAAGTCGCTGCCCGGCATGATGATGGCCATGCTGCGGCTGAACGTTCCGTCGCGTGTTCATGTATGGCGGCTCGATCCTGCCCGGCAGGTTCAAGGGCCGCGACGTCACCGTGGTGCGACGTGTTCGAGGCGGTCGGCCAGCACGCCGCCGGCAACATGACCGCCGAGGACCTGCACGAGCTGGAATGCGTCGCCTGCCCCTCGGCCGGCGCCTGCGGCGGGCAGTTCACCGCCAACACCATGGCGACGATCAGCGAGGCGATCGGCCTCGCCTTGCCCGGCTGCGCCGGCTCCCCGGCACCCTATGAGGAGCGCGACCGGTTCGCCGTGGAATCCGGCCGCGCGGTGATGGCCCTGATCGAATCCCGCCTGCGCCCGCGCGACATCGTCACCCGCAAGGCGCTGGAGAATGCCGCGATGGTGGCCGGCGCCACCGGCGGTTCCACCAATGCCGGCGCTGCACCTTCCCGCGATGGCGCACGAGGCCGGCATCCGCTTCACCATGGACGACGTGGTGGCGATCATGCGTCGCACGCCGTACATCGCCGACCTGAAGCCCGCCGGCAAATACGTCGCCCTCGATGTGCACAAGGTCGGCGGCATCCCGGTGATCCTGAAGGCCCTGCTCGATGGCGGGCTGCTGCACGGCGACTGCATCACCGTCACCGGCAAGACGCTGGCCGAGAACCTGAAGGACGTCGTGTTCCCCACGGACCAGGACGTGATCTACCCCGTCTCGAAGCCGATCTCGCACGACCGGCGGCGCTGACCGGCCTGCGCGGCAACCTGGCGCCCGAGGGGCCATCGTGAAGATCGCGGGCATGAAGAAGCTGCGCTTCGAGGGCACCGCCCTGTGCTTCGATCGCGAGGAGGACGCCTTCGCCGCGGTGCAGGCCCGTGCCTACAAGAAGGGCGACGTGATCGTCATCCGCTATGAAGGTCCCAGGGGCGGCCCCGGCATGCGCGAGATGCTGTCCACGACGGGCGCGATCTACGGCCAGGGCATGGGCGAGCAAGTCGCGCTGATCACCGACGGCCGCTTCAGCGGCGCGACGCACGGCTTCTGCGTCGGCCATGTCGGGCCGGAGGCGGCGGTCGGCGGCCCGATCGCCCTGCTCAGGAACGGCGACAGGATCGTCATCGACGCGGACAAGGGCACCATCGACATGCTGGTGCCGGAGGCGGAACTCGCCGCCCGCAAGCGCCGCCTGGCAACCGCGCCGACACCGACTACAACGCCGGTGCGATCTGGAAATATGCGCAACTGGTGGGGCCGGCGCAGCTCGGCGCGGTGACGCATCCTGGCGGCGCGGCGGAAAGCCACTGCTATGCGGACATCTAGTGCTGGCCGCTGACGAACCGAGCCTTCCCGTCGCCGACCTGCTCCGCTGGATCACGCAGGCCGACGCAAGCGCAATACAGACGTTGGTGTCCGGCTGTGCGCTGGATGACGGCGACAGCGACGCGGTGACGCCGATCACCGACATCGCCGTGGCGGACCGAGCGCTGCTGCTGGCGGATGGCCGCCGCGTACCGCTGCGAGGCGTTCTGGACGGCGCGATCATCGATCCCCGGCCAGGATCGCCCTTGCTCGCGGCCTACGCAGCCGCGCGGTCTCCGGCAGAGAACCGGGAGGCGGCCGAACGCACCGCGCTGCGGCGGCTTGGCGTGGATCCGGACAGGCTTGCCTCGGCGGCGGACCGGCACACGGTGCTGGCGTTCCTCCGGACCCAGGAGGCCGGCCACGCGATCACCGAGCCGACACTGGCGGCGTTCCATGAGGCAATGAAGCGCAGCCCGGATGCCGCGGTGCATCGCCGCGCCGCGGCCGCATTGCGCGATGCGGCTGCCGGCCAGGCCGGGCGAGGCGATCCTGTGCCCACGACGCTGCCCTGGCGGCTGGCGTGGTTCCTCAACCGTACCGGCCGCTACGAGGACGCCATCGCGGTGTCCGAGACCCCGGAGGCGCTCCTGCTGCAGGGGATGCACCGTGCCTACATGGCGTCGATCCGCGCCTCGGCGCTGATCTCGCTGGGCGGGCTGCGGCGTGACGCCGGATTGCTCGACAACGCCGAGCAATCGGTCCGCGCCGCGCTGGCCGCCGGCAGCGCGAAGGAGATGACGGACTCCCTCTACGCCGCGCTGCGCCGGGCGCGGGACCGGATCAGCGCACGCTGAGACCGCGCCGTGGGGCAGGCACAAGGAACTCCCTCCCCTTGTGGGCTTAGGCCGCGAAGGGAGGGGGGAATATTCTTCTCCTCCTCTGGCGCCGCCTTATCCTGACGTCGAGAGGGTTCCCCCTGCCCCACCGCCATGGTCCAACGCGGAACGTCATGCGCGCCGCGCCGCCCGTGGTCGCGAAAAAGGCGCTTGATCCGATACGTATTGCGGTGCAGCATAGGACAGTAATGCTGCCAAACCGGAGGGGCGCCCGCGCACGATCGGAGGTGTTCCATGTGGGCTTACACGAACAACGACATCCACTGCCAGGACGGGCGCTCCCGAGGCTTCTGGGCCAGCATCCCGCCGGGCATCCGTCAAATGCTTGCTCAAGCCAATCCGGTGCACGCGCTGCGGACCTGGTGGCGGCATGAAGCGTCGATCAACGAGCTGTACGGGCTGGGTGATCGGACGCTGGCGGATCTAGGCATCACGCGGGGCGACTTCCCAGCCATCGTCTCGGGAACGTTCCGCCGGGGCGAGTAGCCGCCGGACAGGGGGTGCCAGGCGGAAGCCGCCGGAGCCGGATCGGCGGCTTCCCGAATGCCCACTGTGCCTACACGACTGGATGCCAGCATTTCCGGGCGTATTGTTTGAGCGCAGCAACGCACCCCGTCACGCTGCCCGCGTATCACGTCACGCGAAAAGCGCCGATCGGAGGATGCCGCGCGACAGCAAAGTTGTCCGGTCAGCGACCGCAAGGATGGCCGGAACCAAGGCCCATCGCCTGGCGGCATGGTGCCTTCGAGCGCGGCGCCGCCCGCACGCCGCCGCGGCGCTTGCCTTCGTCCCCCATGCGGGCAACGTTTCCATTGCTCAGCCCGAAAAGCAACCGCCTCATCGTGCGCATCCTCCTTCCCGGATCCGCAATTTTTCTGGTACCGTTGCAACAACCGTTGACAATCCGCCCCGACCTCATGGAGGGCGGTTTCGCCAACGGCAGCGAATGGACAAGACTTCAGCCCGAGCCAACCACCGTCGGGCAGCTTCGGGGCGCCTGAACATAAGCGCGATGCGAGCGCACCGCAGGTAAGCCCAGGCGCGGATCAACTCGCGCATTTCACCGGTTGCCGGGCGGCGACGGCCCGGCGGGGGAGAGGCACCATCATTCCGTCGACCATACGGGATAATTCGGCAGTGACAATCACGTGAGCATGTGACCTACTTCACAGCGGAGCCTGAAACTCTGACGCACAAGCGGCCGCCGCCAACGTAAGGCGGATTCTGCACGACACGCCCCAGGGGGCGCGCAGGCATGTCCAGGCTGCGAGGCTAAAGCTGTAAGCGCCCGGCTCGTGCCAGGTTGTCAGTCCCCGGGTTTGCGCGAGCTGAAAATGCGTCGGGCCGGTCACACGAGCACAAGGAGCCTCGCGATGCACATCGCATGCGACACAGAGCGCACGCGCGCCGCACCCCGTTCCAGAAGCGGCCGTCCAATGAAGTGGCGGCAGGTTATCGACAACATGGAGCAGATCGAGAAACGGCTGCTCGACGTGCTGCTGCTGCCCAAGTTGCCAAAAGCGGCGCGGGAGACGATGACCGAGACCGTGCGCGACTTTGTTTTGCCGGTGCTACGCGCCGATGGCCGCAAGTCCGCCCGGCTGCCGGGGGAGCCACAGCGGCAGTCTCGCCCCATGACGCCGCATCTGCGCGGCTTGACCGAGTCCGAGATGGATTTCTATCGGCTACTGCGCCGCAAGGGTTTTGCGGTCGCCGAGGCCCTACCAATGGTGCAGCGCCAGCAGCCGCATCGAGTGGAGGCACGAGCATGAGCGCACAGGCCAGGAACGCCGCGAGAGTGCCGCCAGAGTCGTGTGCCGCGATCTGCTGTGCAAAATCCAGGGGTGGCAAAGGCTGCTGAACGAGGCGGGCGATCGGGTACCCAGATCGGAACAGGGTCGTCGTTCGGGCCGGCCCTTTCGTTTGCGCCCTGGGCGTTAAGTCAATGGGTCGTCGTGGTTGAACCAGGCGGCGGAACGACGGTCGTTCCGGGCGGTACAACGACGGTAGTGTTGTGCGCAGGCGGCGGCGGATTGCTGCTGCTGAAGGACACGCATCCGCACAACGCGGACGGGAGTAGTAGCACTATCAGGGCCAAGCGCATGGGGGACCTCCTTCGATAGAGCGTCCTGCGATAGAGCGCCCGGCACGACGCTACGGCATCGGGGCCGCCCGCAGCAATCCTGCACACCACGGGCAGGCCACCTTATCTCGGCGGCCGCCGCGGTGATCGATCGTCCCCATCAGGGCAGGGCCCGCCCCGGCGGGGCGTCCCTTACCCCTTTGAGCCCACAGGGGAGATGCGCCGGATCGGACCCATCGATGATCCTTCAGCCGTGTGCGCCGCCGGTGTATCCCGGCATGTCCGGCAGCTGTTGCTGATCCCTCAGGTAGCCCGGTGAGGAACCGCTCCCAACATACGCGGCATTGTGGACCGCAAGTTCGCTGAATTGTGCCGTCGCGGCCGTAGGGGTTTGTGCGAGTGCCAGTCCCGTGCTCAATACAAGAGCAGTCGCGGCTGCACCAACGAGCATGTGTAGATTCATGTCCTGTACTCCAATCCAAGCTGACTTCCAGGGTAGAAGTGGGGGGCGTGCGGATTGGAAGAATGCCCTGCCTTTGCACATCATCTGTTCGACGATCAGACAGGTGCATCGGCACCAAATTCAAGGCGTCGGCCGTACCCCCAGCGCAAATCCATGACGTGCGCGGCGCTCACAGCGGTTGCCCGTGTGACCACGGCTGCGACGATGCGCACCACGACAACTGCTATCGCTTGCTTTGCTTGTTGCTCGCGATTTGATCTTGCAAACGCGCGCCGCACACGACGCAAACGGCGCGCAATCAACCGGCGCAGACCCCCATCCACGGTCGATCAGTTGACTTCAAAGTATCGGCTAAAGCTGTTGTTGTTATTATTGAAACGCCGCCCTGAGTTTAACAAATGCCCCCTGCCCGCGGCGAATCAGACCCCCCATCCCCGGTTGCCTTCAGGCGGCCCGGAAGGCCGGGGCATCGGTTTACCAGCAGGGGAGCCCTCAGGGACCGGACCCGCCCGCAACTCATTTGCCCTAGCAGCCCTCGTCCTCCTCCCAGGCGCCCTGCCTATCGATCTGTGGTCCTCTTGGCCATACTCTCTGCCCGCAGCCGACGTGACTCCTCCACAGCGGCGGCAAGCCGTTCCATGTGCGCGCGCATCTCGGCGGCAGAGGCCTGCGCGCGGCGGATGTTCTCCCTCATGGCCTCCATGGCCCCACGGGCTTCGCTGAGTAGAACGTCAAGATCGAACGGTTTGGTCAGATGTGGGAAATCGAACTGTTCGAGCTGCTCGCAGGCCGTGGGATGGCCGGACATAAGCAGGACCGGCGTGTTCTCGTTGGTCGCATGTTCCGCCAGCGTGAAGCCATCCAGGCCGGGCAGCACCGCATCAATGACGGCCAGGTCGGTACTGGTAGCCCCTGATCAACTTCCGGCCGTCCAGACCGTTGTACGCGCAGTCCACCCGCGCAGTCCCGTCGTGCTCCAGGCAGTCCGCGATCACATCGCAGATCAGCGGTTCGTCATCGACCACCAACACACGCGGCACGGGTTTGCTCTTCCCATAAGGGCGTACAGCACCTTAGTGCGCCACTATTCTGCTGCGGTCGAGTCGAGACACCAACATCAATGGGTGATGCACAGCCGCGCGCCCTGGCGCCCCCCGGAGCATCGCCGCCCGGCCAACTGCCGCCCCCAGGGTGCAGTATCAGGGCTGCCGGCAGGCATCTGCGCCACGGTTCCACGTCAACCCCGCCGAGTCGCCTACGGGTCGCTGCGTGGGTGGCACAGCGTAGGTCGTTGTGTGGGTGGTAGCCCGGCTAGTCGGTCCGCAAATCGGGCAATAAAATCAGCAGCTTACGGACTTCTCATTGCGCTGGTGGAGCCAAGCGGAATCGAACCGCCGACCTCCTGAATGCCATTCAGGCGCTCTCCCAACTGAGCTATGGCCCCGCGCAAGGAGGCCGCATATAGCGCCGCCCCCGCCGTCCTATCAAGCCCGCCCCCAGCCAAACATGCCCCGCGCCGCCTCAAGCCCGATGCAGTCTCGCCGCATCCCGTGCGGCACCGGCCAAGCGCGCAAGTTCAAGCCGCCTGGTCAGCGCCGGCAGGATCCGACCACTCCGCCCGGGCGGGCTGACGCCGCGGCGCGCCGGCCGGTCTGGACGTTCCAATCCAGGCGTTATAGCCAATTCCGCCAAATCGCGACATAACAAGCGCGGAGGGAGCATTGCCATGACCGCCACGACTGTCCGCGCCTGGACCCCCGACTCCTGGCGCGCCTGCCCGATCCGCCAGGTGCCAACCTACCCGGACGAGGTGAAACTCGCCGCCATGGAGCAACGGATCGGCCGTTACCCCCCGCTGGTATTCGCGGGCGAGGCTCGGCGGCTGAAGGCACAGCTCGCGCTGGCGGCCGAGGGCAAGGCCCTGGTGCTGCAGGGTGGCGACTGCGCCGAGAGCTTCTCCGACTTCACCGCCAACATCATCCGCGACACCTTCCGTGTGTTGCTGCAGATGTCGGTGGTGCTGACGTTCGGCGCTTCGCTTCCGGTCGTGAAGCTCGGCCGCGTGGCGGGCCAGTTCGCCAAGCCGCGCACATCGGACAGCGAGACGCAGGGCGACGTGACGCTGCCGTCCTACCGCGGCGACATCATCAACGGCCCGGAATTCTCGCCCGAGGCGCGCATCCCCGACCCCGCCCGCATGGAGTTCGGCTACTTCCAGTCCGCCAGCACCCTGAACCTGCTCCGCGCGTTCGCCTCGGGCGGGTATGCCGATCTGCACGAAGTGCATCGGTGGAATTTGGGGTTCGTCGAGCGCTCGCCGCTGGCGGGGCGCTATCGCGACCTGGCGGCGCGGATCGACGAGACGCTGGCCTTCATGGCGGCCTGCGGCATGACCAGCCAGACCACGCGCGACATGCGCGAGACCGATTTCTACATCTGTCACGAGGCGCTGCTGCTGCCGTATGAGCAAGCGATGGCACGGGTGGATTCCACGACGGGCGACTGGTACGGCTGCAGCGCGCATTTCTTGTGGATCGGCGACCGCACCCGCCAGCCGGAGGGCGCGCATGTCGAGTTCCTGCGCGGGCTAAAGAACCCGCTCGGCATGAAGGTCGGCCCAACGCAGAACGCCGACGATCTGCTGCGCATCCTGGACGTGCTGAACCCGGCGAACGAGCCGGGACGGATCACGCTGATCACGCGCATGGGTGCCGAGAAGGTAGCGGAGAAGCTTCCGCCGCTGGTGCGCGCTGTGCAGCGCAGCGGGCAGAAGGTGGTGTGGATCTGCGACCCGATGCACGGCAACACGATCAGCACGGTGGCCAAGCTGAAGACGCGGAACTTCGATTCGATCTTGTCGGAGGTGCGGTCGTTTTTCGATATCCACGACGCCGCGGGCACCTGGGCCGGCGGCGTGCATGTCGAGATGACGGGTCAGGACGTCACCGAATGCACCGGCGGCGCGTTCCGGCTGACCGAAGCGGACCTGACGGAACGTTATGAAACGTTCTGCGATCCGCGCCTGAACGCCGAGCAATCGTTGGAGCTGGCGTTCCTGGTGGCGGAGGAGCTGAAGCGGCGGCGATCGTCCCCGGGCCTGCAAGTGGCGGCGCAATGATGGCACGGGGTCAGGCGGAAGCGAGGCAGAGAAAAGCGGCGGGGCAGAGAAAAAAGGACACCCCGTCCCCTTGCGCGAGGGGGCCGGGGGGAAGAGTGCATACAACAGCTTGTATCGCTTGTACGCACCCCTCCCCCCGCCCCGCTCCCACAACGGGAGGGGGAGTATAAGGTGCCATGGACCTCGCCGCCGATATCGCAGCGCGTGCCGATTCGTACTTCAACCGCACCAAGGAGATCGTGGCGCGGTTCGGCGACAAGCGCGTCACCTATGCGGTGTTCCTGCGCCGTCCGGTGATCTCGGCACCGCGGCTGATGACCGAATGGGTGCAGACCGTAGCGTTGGCGCGCGCCACCACGTTCGACATCGACCTGATGCATCCGGAAGCCTCCTGGGTCGGTGCCGGCGAACCGCTGGTCTATATTACCGGCAGCCTGGCGCAGCTCTCCGATCTTGAAACGATCATGCTGCAGAAGATCGGGCCCGTCTGCGTCGCGGCGCATAACGCCTACCAGATGAGTCTGGCACTGCCGGATGTCGCCTTCCTGGCGATGGAAGCGCGGCACTGCGCCGGAGCCGAGATGCAGGACATGATGGCCTATGCCGCCGCGGTGGGCAGCGCGGCGGCGCGGCGCGAGGGCGCCAAGGGCTTCATCGGCAACGCCAACGATGGCACCGCGCACTGGTTCGGCGCGCCGCGCGGGTTCGGCACGATGCCGCACTCATTGATCGGCTATGCCGGATCGACCGGTACGCGCCGCGGAGATGTTCCACGAGACCTTCCCCGACGAGCCGATGACCGTGCTGGCCGACTATTTCGGCCGCGAGATCACCGATGCGCTCGCCGTTTGCGGCCGTTTTCCGGAGCTCGCGGCCGAGGGCCAACTTTCGTTCCGTCTTGACACACATGGCGGACGGTTCGTGGAGGGCCTCGGCCCGGCCGAGAGCTACGCCGTGCTGGAACGCCACGCGCCCGGCGCGATCCGGCGCTATCGCAGCGATACCGAGCTTCGCTATCTCGTCGGCACCGGCGTATCCGCCGCCTCGATCTGGCACATGCGCGAATCGCTCGACGTGGCGGGCTACCGCAAGGTGCGCATCGTCGCGTCGTCAGGCTTTGGCGTCGATAAGTGCCGCGTGATGGCGGATGCACGGGCGCCGATCGACGTGGTCGGCACCGGCAGCTTCATTCCGGATTCGTGGCACGAGACCTATGCTACGGCGGACATCGTCGAGTACGACGGGGTGCCGATGGTAAAGGTCGGCCGCGAATTCCTGCTGCGCCGCAACGGCGCACGGCGGCGCACTGGTGGCAGCGAGATCGGCGCGGCCTGATGGAGAAGGTGCTGGAAGGCTGCCGCCGGTTCCGGCGCAATGCCTTGCCGCAACAGCGGGCGTCGTTCGAGTTGCGGGTACTGGAAATGGACGGGACGTGGTCGACCGGTTCGTAGCCGGACGGAGCCATACCGTGCCATCGCGAAGAGCGAAGCGCGCCCCTGTCATTGCGAGTTGCCACCGGCCGGCGGGCTGACCCGCCGTGGATGAAAGAATTTTCTTTGACCGGCGGAGATCGGAGCAAATCTTCCACTTCTTTCGTGTTAGGAGCAACGCGGCCCCACAGTCTTTGCCGCCTATGTAGCGCGCGGCCTTGCTGCCGGAGGCGGTCACCGAGGATGAACTCGGGTCCTGAAGCTTTACGATTCCGCTGAGCGGCAACGCAATCAGGCGCAGTCGGTGCCCCTCGGGGCGGAGGGCGCTTGCCTTGCCAGAGCCGCCGATGATGGGCGCCGGCAAGCGAAATGTTCATGTTTTGATCTAGGTCAAGGCGCGCAGCCCGTTCCGGTCCTCAGGAACACTTCCGGCGGCCGGTCCTGGTCGGAGCGGTCGCAGCCGGCAGGAGCCGGTCGGAGCCGACCATGACCACCATCTGCTGGACTGTCATCCACCGCGTCCTTGCACCTGTCGCCCGCGGCAGCGTTCACGTGGCGCGAAAGGCGCATCATGCCATCGGCCACGTCGCACGTCACGTAGCGGCCCTGGTGCACCGGGTGGCCAGCGCCGCGCCACGAATCTGGATAGAGCTGGTCTGCAAGACTGTTCCGGCCGCGGTGATCGGTGGCGGTCTTCTCGCGCCGCATCCAGCGGGTCCGCCACAGCCGCAGGCGCAGCCGCCCCCGCTTGTCCAACCGGCACCGCAGCCCTTCCTTTGGCTGCCGCCGCCGGCCGTGCCCACACCATCCAATACCGGCAACGCCACCCCGTCGGAGACTCCAGTCTCGCAGTTGATCACCTTTCCTCCGCCGGTGACCCCGCCATCCCAGGCTCCGGTAATCATCGGTCTGGGAATTCTGTCCGCAGATGGTTCGCTGCCAACGCCTGCGGAGAACATACCGGAACCCACGGCAGGTGGCGTGCTGATGAGTGGCGTTATCGCAGTGATGTTGTTGCGGCTGGCGACCCGGCGAAGCGGCCCGGGCCCGCCCGCGTTATCTGGCAATAGCCAGCCAGGCGCGCACCAGCCGAAGCTGATCTGGATCGGTCCAGTCCTGCGAACCTTCGCTGGACCACACGAGGCTGCGGTCACGCCCGGCAAACACCACTGTCTGCGGCAGCGCGAAGCGGTCGGCCTTAATGCGGAATGCGGCGGCGACCACACTATCGGTCACTTCTGGAGCGAACCGCCAGTGCCGGAACGGGAGGGCGGCCTTGCGTAGGTAGTCGTGGTCGGCGTGCCAGTTCATCGCATGGCTGAGCAATACGACGTCAATCGCATCGGGGCTGAGCGAGGCGGCCATCGCGCGGATGGAGGGAAGCTCCTCCAAGCAGCCGGGACACCAGGCTGACCATAGGTTCACCAGCAGCAGCGGTCGGGTCAGATCGCCCAGGCGGCGCGTGACCCCACTCGGATTGATGAACGTGCCGCGGATCAGGGCCTCGGCCTGACGCTGGGGGAGAAGGGCTGCAACCGCCCGCGGACGCGCGGCCACGCCCAGCGGCAAGCTTGCGACGGCGGCAAGCGCGATACGGCGGCTGAGGTGGCGTCGGCTGTGCATGGACAACCCGGGGCCCACGTTGCGGATGCATCATTAATCGCCTGTCTGCATCGCGTTGCCAACTGTTTAGTTCCAGGACCGGCAGCGCGCGTGTCGACAAACGACACAAGATGACGATGCAGCGCTGCGAACCTAACGGCCGAAGATGTCCCCCAGCCTCCGGATCGAACCCAGCACACGTTCCTGCGGCAGGCCCGGCCACTGGCAGCGCATGATGAAGTGGTCCACGCCCAGGCGCTCGCGATACCGCGCGATCTCCTCCTTCACCGAGACCGCGTCGCCGATGATGAAGCGATCGCGGGCGAACTCTTCGAACGGCTGCCCAGTGGATGCGCCGAGCCCCCACGACGCATAGGCGTTGTACTTGTTATCCAGCGCCGCGCGACATTCCTCCAACGCCGAGTGGTGACTGGCGCCCACATAGCACTCGCGCGCGATCGGATACTCCAGCGGAGTCCTTTTCGTCTCCGCCAGCGTCTCCCGGTACAGCCGCATCTGCTGCTCCACCTTGTCCAGGCCGGTGGCATTCACGATCAGCCATGCGTCGCCGATGCGCGCGGCGCGCTTGATCGCCGCATCGACCTGCGCCGCTACATAGACAGGCGGACCGCCGGCACGAACCGGCTTCATGCCGATGCCGGCGTCTTTCACCGAGTAGAACTTGCCGTCGAAGGTGACGCGGTCCTCGGTCCACAGGCGGCGCATCAGCCGGATCGCCTCGACGAAGCGCGGCGCGCGTTCGGCCAGCGGGATGCCGAAGCTGTGGAACTCGGGCTCGCGATAGCCCAGCCCGACGCCCAGGATATAGTTGCCGCCGGTCAAAACATCCAACGTTGCGGCTTCCTCCGCCACGTGCACGGGATTGAGCAGGGGGAGAATGAGGATGTTGGGGCCGATCGCCATGCCGCGCGCCTCGGCCGCGAGGAACGCCATCATCGGCGCGATCTGCAGCATCTGCCAGCGGCGCGGTGAGGTAGTGGTGCGGGAACCATAGCGAGTGGAACCCGGCATCACGTGCGGTGCGCACTTGTTCCACCAGTTCGGGGATGCGGTCCGGAATGGACGTGCCTTCCGGGAACTGCGTGTTGATGAAAAGACCAAGTTTCACTGGACGCCTCCGCTAGTGTGATGCGACGCTGAGCCTCGCGTTGTGATCCTGACGCCTCAGTGCCGTCAGCGAATCTTTCATCGCCGGCAAGTCTCTCATTGCGAGCGCAGCGGAGCAATCTCCCGCGCGTGACGTGCGAACGCTCCGGGAGTTTGCTTCGCCGCGCTCGCAATGACACGTGCGGGCGGCATCAACCATCAGGGTCCGGGCACTAGCGTGTCAGAGCCCTGGCACCGTAGCGGACTACGGTGCGAAGTCCGCCTCGCGGAGCGGCGACCCGCACGGCCCTTCTCCTGATGCAACCGCCACCGCATCTGCCGGTTGAAGCCCTGTCGGAGTCGGCCCGTTGCCGCGGTCGAACCGGAGCAGCGGGAGTACCCGGCACATCGCGCGATCACACGCCTGACGCGCGCAACTCCGCATCTGCGACGGGTAACAGGCGGGCAAAACGCGCCGCCCACGCCGCCTGGCCCGCGGCATCGGCAATCAGGTCCTGCCGGATCTCGATTTCCACATGCGGCAGGCCGCGTTTCTCGCCATGCACCGGTGCGGTGTAGTCGCTGGTATCGGTGATCGCGTACGGCGCATTCTCGCCCACGACGATGTCGCCCTCCGCGCGCAGCAGCCTGAGCAATGCCGACGCCATCCGCGCGTCGCGATTGAATAACACGCCCACCTGCACCGCGCGGGATTCGCCCTTGAACACCGGCGTGAAGCTATGCATCGCGACCAACACGGTCCGTCGCCCCGCTGCCGCGCGTGCATCCAGCAGCGCCGCGATCCGGGCGTGATACGGAGCGAAAATCTCGCGCACCCGCAACGTCCGCTCCGCTTCCGACAGCCCGACATTACCGGGGATCTGCGTGGCCTCGCTGATCTCCGGCATGGAACTGGGCATCGATGGGTCGCGATTGCAGTCGATCACCAGTCGCGAATAAGTCTGCAGCACCGCAATGGCATCGAGCGCACCCGACAAGTGCTGCGTAACCCCGGCGATGCCGATGTCCCAGGCTATGTGCCGCTCCAGCTCGCTCTCCGGCACGCCCAGCCGCCCGAGCCGCCGGGGGATCGATCGCCCGGCATGGTCGGCGGTCAGCACAAGGTCGGAGGTGCCGGATTCGCGCAGCACTCGCACCGGCGATGGCTCGTCCGCCGCCAACAGCCTCTCGCTGTCTGTCGTCATGAATGACTCTTTCTCGTTTCCGCGGGTTCGACACACCCGATGCCGCAGGCGCTCCACCCTGTCCAGGGCTGCAAACGCAGACTACCCCGGGCATCCACGGATTTCGCGCCTCCTTGCGGGTAAAGCAAGCAAGTCAGCGGTCACCGAGTTGCACTGAGTGCACACCGAGTTTCGCCGAGAGAAGGCAAGGTGTTGATACCTTGACCCCTCGCATGCCGAGCCATGTGTTCTGCTTGCCGCCTTTTTGCAGTCAAACCGGTTTTCTCGGTGAAACTCCGTGCGCACTCGGTGCAACTCTGGGACCGCTGACTTGCTTACTGTGCCGCGGCGGCGCTTACCCCGCCGAACACGACTACGATTCCTGGAACTACGGCGTCGTACTGCTCCGCGGATCGTCCGGGTCCAATGCCCGCAGCACGAACGCGCCCATCTCCAGCGCATAGCGGCTCCACAGCGCGCGCAGTTCGGCGATCGGCTGGTCGTGCCAGTCGACGCGCAGATCGACCAGCGGGAAGCTCTGGGTATCCACCACAAGCAAATGCGCGCTGCGCACGGGCGTGGTCTCGCCGCCGGCGGCAAGTCCCTCCTCCAGCGCGCACATCAGGCGTTCGGCCAGCGGTGCGGCCGGCTGCCCCTGAAACCGCCACAACATGGCCGCGGGCACCCGCGCGTTCGCCAGGATGTTGCCGATCGCACAGGCATTCTCGCCCGCCGCCTCGCTCATCTCCGGCCAAGTGCGTGCACCGGAGAACGCGGCGGACCGTCCGGCCGCGTCCAGCACCGCGATCTGGCGCCACTGCGCATGCGGGGTGGAGGCGACCAGCGCATCCACCGTCTCCCGCGCTGTGCACCCGGAGCGTAGCAAGTCCAATCCGCGGGGGCCCAGCCTGGGATCGGTGCGATGCTGGGTCAGCACGCCACCAGTGCCGGCGGCGCAATGGACCACCCTCGCTCCAACGGCGATATTGGAGGTGGCGGTGACGGCGCCGAACTGCCCGGTGGTCGGACAGCGGCCAACGATTGAGAAGGTCATATTATTTAAATGTCACCACGGATTAACTCTTTGCAACCCACGGACGCACGAACCTCCCAAATTAACACAGCGGTCCCAACGGTGGGCCTGATCCAGCTCCTGATCTCGGTGGTGCTGCTGTCGAGCGCGTGGCCCTTGACCAAGATCGCCCTGACGCTGGGCGCCACTCCGCTGTGGTTCGCCGAAGGCCGCGCGGTGCTGTCCGGCATCACCGCCGCCGCCATGGTGAGCGCGCGCGGACGCCTGCGGCTGCCAAGGCGTGCCGACCTGCCGGCGCTGACCGCGATCGGCGCATTGCAACTCGCCGGCTACTTCGCCTTCGCGCACGTGGCGCTGGCCTGGGTGCCGGCCGGCCGCACCGCGATCCTCGCCAACACCACCACGATCTGGGTCGTGCCGCTGTCGTTGTTGTTGCTGGGCGAGGCCATCCCACCCCGCCGCTGGCTGGCTGCCGGCCTCGGCCTCGCCGGCGTCGTGGTGCTGATGAGCCCATGGACAATCGACTGGACCTCACCCGAGGTCCTGATCGGCCACGCCTTCCTTTTGGCGGCGAGCCTCTCCTGGTCGGTCGCCATCATTGTGGTTCGCATCGCCCGACCTTCCCTCTCGCTCTTCGAGCTGATGCCCTGGTGCTTCCTGCTCGCCTCGCTGCTGCTGCTGCCGTTGGTGCTGTGGGAGGCGCCGCATGGCACCATCGGCACGCGGCCGGGATGCTGGTTGGCGCTCGCCTATATCGGCTTCGTGGCCGGGCCGATCGGCACCTGGTTCGTGGTGGAGGCAACCGCGAAGCTGCCCACCATGGTGTCTTCCATCGGATTTCTGGCCACGCCCGCGGTCAGCCTGCTCCTGGCCAACCTGCTGCTCGGCGAGCCATTCACCGCCGATCTGCTCTCGGGCGCGGCGCTGATTATCGGCGGCGTGGCGGTTACCGCGTTACCTGCGGGCACCATACGGGTCTTGCGGGTGCCGGTAGGCCGAGGGAGGGAGCGATGATGCTGCACACGATTGAATCAGGCGTGGGCGAAGCCGATGTGGGCAAATCCGACAAGGGCGCCCCCGTCGCCCTGCTGCACGGGTTGTTCGGGACGGCGCGCAACCTGGGCGTGGTGCAGCGTGCCCTGGCGCCGCGCTACCGCGTGCTGGCGATGGACCTGCGCAATCACGGAGCCAGCCCGCATGCGGCGGCGATGGACTATCGGTCGATGGCGGGCGACGTGCTGGAGACGCTGGACCAACGGTCCGCGCTGCCGGCGGCGCTGGTCGGGCACTCGATGGGCGGCAAGGCCGCGATGATGACGGCGCTGCTTCAGCCGGAGCAGGTAACGCGGCTGGTGGTGGCGGACGTCGCGCCGGTGCCGTACCAGCACGACAACGCCCGGATCGCGCAGGCCATGCTGGGGCTGCCTCTGACGCTCGGCCTGACGCGTGCGGCGGCCGACTCGGCGCTGGTGGACGCGGTGCCGGATGCGGGCATGCGCACGTTCCTGCTGCAGAACCTGGTGCCCGGCGCACATCCCGCGTGGCGCATCGACCTCAAGGAGATTGCCGCGGCGATTCCGGCGATCGAGGGTTGGGATGCGCCCGCCGGTGCCGTCTATCGCGGTCCGGCGTTGTTCGTTTCCGGCGCGGAGTCCGACTATGTGCGCCCCGACCACCGGCCGGTCATCCGCGCCCTGTTCCCCGCCGCGCGGTTCGTCACCCTGAAACACGCCGGACACTGGCTGCACGCCGACAATCCGCAGGGGTTCATCGCGGTTTTGGAGGCGTTTCTCGCCACCTCCCGTCATGGCCGCGCCTGACCGCATGGTAGGCGAAAAAGCGAAGTGCGTTCCGCCATCGTGCCAGGATGGCGGAACGCGCTTCGCTTTTCGGCCCTGCATTATCGCATCACGGCGCATCATTGCGCATCATTGACACATCGCCAGGCGCCGGCGCGGGCGGCATCACCCTTTGCCCAATTGCTCCGCCGCGATGTTGCCCGAGCGGATCGCGCCCTCGATCGTGCCGGGCAAGCCGGTGGCGGTCCAGTCGCCCGCCAGCGCCAGATTCGCGAGCAAGGTGCGCGCGGGCGGACGCTGCCGCTCCTGCATCGCGGTGGCGGCGATGGTGGCGCGCTTCTCCTTCACCACGCGGAAGGCCGGCATGTCGCCTTCCAGTCCCAGCGCCACTCGCACGTCGGGCCAGGCAGCGGCGGCGATCGCCTCGGCGTCGCGGTCCACCAGGCGGTTGGCGGCGCTGATCGTCACCGAGACGTGGCCGGACTTCACGAACACCCATTGGGCCGTGCCGCGCACGATGCCCATGAACCCGGCCTCGCCCGGATCGGCCATGGCGCGGTAATGAATGTTTAGGATGGATTCGAATTCGTCCGGCACGGTCAGGTCCGGCAATAGCGTCTTCGCCACCCATGGGGGCACCGCCAGCACCACGGCCTCGTCCGGTGCCACGCGCACCGGGCCATCGGCGGCGTTCAGCGCCACCACGCGGTTATCTTCGATCTCCAGCGCCGCGATGCGCCGGCTGAAGTGGATCTCGGCGCCGCGGGCGCGCAACGTGGCGACCGCCGGATCGACCAGCGCGCCGGACAGGCCCTCCCGCGGGAAGCGCGGGATGCAGGCCGAGCCGCCCCGGAACAGCGTCTCGCGCAGCACGGCGCCGAACGACCGCGCCAGGGCATCGCGCGCCGGCGTGTTCAGGGCCGCCACCGTCAGGGGTTCCAGCAGCCGCCAATAGAGCCAGCCATGGCGCAGACTCTCGGCGACGGTCGTGGTGTCGTCCTTCGTGCGCGCGACAGACAGCACCGACATGTAGTCGGACAAGCGCGAGTGCGGCACGCGCCGCCCGGGGCTGAGGATCCACCAAGGGATGGGCCCCGCGTTGGGCCGCACGGTCCAGCGCGTGCCGGTTCCCAGGTCGATGAAGGGGAAGCACGCCCGCTTCGGCCCGCCTACCTTGTCGGTGGCGCCGATCGTCTTCAGGTAGGCGAAAGCGGCACGGTTGCCCGACAGCAAAAGGTGATTGCCGTTGTCGATGGTCAGGCCAAGCTGGCTGTCAAAAAACGACCGGCACCGGCCACCGGCGGCGGGACCGGCCTCGTACAACGTCACGCGCTGCCTGGCGTCGGTGAGCGCCAGCGCCGCGGACAAACCGGCCAATCCGGCGCCGACGATATGGATGCCAGGCATAGGCCCGCCGGAAGACTCCCCGTTGCGATCGCCCGCATTCGGGGCGACCGGCCGGCTGCCGTCTACACGATGATCCCAGCCGGTGAAAGATGCATCACTCCGCCGGTATCCGCAGCTCCTCACGATGCGCGAAACGGCGCGGGATATGCAGGCCGAACGCGGCGGTCACCGCGGACACCAGCGTGAACAGCGCCAGGCCGTAGAGGCCGCCGGAATAGCTGCCGGTCTCCTGCTTCAGCCAGCCGACGATGGCGGGGCCGAAGAAGCCACCCACATTGCCGATCGAGTTGATCCAGGCCAATCCCGCCGCCGCGGCGGTGCCGGTGAGTATCATTGAGGGCAGCGACCAGAACGGGCCCTTGGTGCCGTAGAAGCCGGCGGTAGCGATGCACAGGCCGGCCAGCGCCCACCATGTTCCCATCGTCATGCCGGCGATCACCAGGCCGGCGGTCGCCACCATGCAGGCCCAGAACAGGTTCCAGCGGCGCTCGCCCATGCGGTCGGACACCCAGCCCCAGGTCATCATGCTGACCGCGCCGCAGATATAGGCGAGCATGGTGGCGTAGCCGGTGCCCATGTTGGTGGCACCGAGCGACTTGATGATTTGCGGCACGAACAACACGATGCCCAGGCTGGCGGTGACGATGCCGAGGTAGTTCAGCGACAGCAGCAGGATCTTGGGATTGAACAGCGCCTGGACGAAACCGAAACGCTTTCCTGCTTCGACGGCGCGGCGCTCGGCTTCGAGGCGGCCGACCAGCCAGGCCTTTTCTTCGGTCGTCAGCCAGGTCGCCTGCGCGGGCTTGTCGGTCAGGTAGAACAACACCCCGATGCCCAGCAGGACGGTCGGCACTGCTTCCAGGAGATAGATCCATTTCCAGCCGGCGATACCCAGCACGCCGTCCATGGCGAGAATGGCGGTGGAGATCGGCGCGCCGAGCGCGACGGAAACCGGGAGCGCAAGGGTGAACCCGGAAACGATGCGGGCACGGTGATGGTCGGGGAACCAGTAGGTGAACAACAGCAGGATGCCGGGAAACAGGCCCGCTTCCGCCGCGCCGAGCAGGAAGCGGACGGAAAGGAAGCTGGTGGCACCGGCAACGAGCGCGGTGGCGCCGGAGACGAGCCCCCAGGTGATCATGATCCGGGCGATCCACAGCCGCGCGCCGACCTTGTCCAGGATGATGTTGCTCGGGACTTCGAAGATGCAGTAGCCGAGATAGAAGGCACCCGCGCTCAGGCCATAGGTGGCGGCGGTAAGGCCGATGGCCTTGTTCATCGTCAGTGCCGCGAAGCCGATATTGATACGGTCGAGATAGCAGAAGAAGTAGACGATCACGGCAAACGGCAGCAGCCGCAGATAAACTTTGCGCATCGTGCGCTGCTCGATCGAACGTTCCATATTTGGAAATCCCCCTGGTATTGGCCGGCAGCCGGCGCCCATGCGAGCCTAAAGCATTGGATTGCCGATGGTCAAAAGTAACGAAGGGCGTACGTCACAGTCGGGTTTTTCCCGACAATCTACCCCGCCAACGAGCATGCGCAGATGGTCGAGACAAGCGATCGCAGATGGTCGAGACAAGCGATGACAAGCGACGTCGGGGCAATAGCGACGACCGGAGAGTACGCCCTGTCACTCGCGGGCGATTGCTTCGCTGCACGCGCAATGACACTCCGAGCGGTGAGAGTCGAAGCATTAATGGCAGGGGTACCGTTCCGTCAGAAACTGCATCAGCCCGGTCACCGCGTTCGCGTTCCGACGGTCAGCCAACTCGTGCACCCATTCGGCGAACTGGTGCAGCGTAGCAGTGCGGGTGGGCGCGGGGCTGGGGAAGCAAAACGGCTTGCCGTGCATCAGCTCGACATCCACCACGCCCTGCGTGAAGCCATGACAGTAGTTGATCCGCGCGTCGCTGCCCGGCTCTCGCGGGTTGGCAGCGCACAGTTCGGCCAGTTCGCCGGCGTTGCGCACGTGCACGTCGATCTCGCGCTGGGCGTGCGCCGCCAGCGGCAAAGCGAGGCAGGCGGCGACGAGGGGCAGGGCAATCCATTTCATACAATTTCTCCTGACGGGGCGGGGATTGAAGCCGAGCGCGCGGCATCGCGCCAGCGCTTCCATCCGTTGGCGCGCAGGTCGCAGGCGGGACAGGTGGCGCAGCCATAGCCCCAGTCGTGCAGCCGGCTACGGTCGCCCTTGTAGCAGCTATGCGTCTCCACCCGGATCAGCTCCACGAGCGCGTCACCGCCCAGGCGGTGCGCCAGCTCCCAGGTCGCCGCCTTGTCGCGCCACATCAGCGGAGTCTCCAGCACGAAGCGGCGCTGCATGCCCAGGTTCAGCGCGAGCTGCATCGCCTTGATCGTGTCGTCGCGGCAATCGGGATAGCCGGAGTAATCGGTCTCACACATGCCGGCGACGATGCGGCGCAGATTGCGGCGATACGCGATGGCGGCGGCGCAGGTCAGGAACAGCAGGTTCCGACCGGGGACGAAGGTGTTGGGCAGGCCCTCGGCGGTTATGGCAATTTCAGTCTCCGAGGCCTGCCCCCTGGCGCTTGACCCGGTGGTGAGGGCGGTCCGGCCGAGCGCGCCAATCGTCGCGGTCAGGTCCACCATGTGGTCGGGACCCAGCGCCGGCGTCGCCAGGCTGGCACGGATCGGCTCACGGCAGGCAAGCTCTATTGCGTGCCGCTGGCCGTAGGCAAAGCCGATGGTCTCCACACGCGGATAGCGCGCGAGTGCCCAGGCGAGGCAGGTGGCGGAATCCTGCCCGCCGGAGAAGAGTACCAGAGCGTGGTCGGTGTCGGTCATGAACCAAAATCTAGTGCTCCGCCTCCCCATGTGGGAGGGGGTTGGGGGAGGGGTGCGTAGGTCGGAGATGCAGCAGGCAGCGATACTGCATACGGTTAGTCACGCGAGTCCGCGGCTACGGGCGATCAGCCGGCGCTGCAGCCGGCCGCGAGCGCGGACCTCGAACATCGCCGCCTGCGGCATGCGGATGGCGAGCTCCAGCGCCGCGGCATGGCGCTGGCGCTGGAATGCATCGGACAGCGCGGCCAGCCAGTCGGTAGCCGGCTTTGGCGTGCCAAGGAAGTAGGCCGCTCCCGTAGTGTAGCGGTTGAGATTCGCGAGCCACCAGGCACCGACACGGCCGGGGTCCGGCCAGGGCAGGTTGTCGTCCTCGTCGAGCGCCACATTCTCATCCGCCGGGTCGTCGTTCGGACCGGATTCGAAGTCGCGTGGCGGCTTGCGATCGAGGTCGCGATAGGCGAGGTCGAGGCCGGTGATCATGCTGAACGCCTCGCCCGCAAGCCGGGCAGTTTCAGGTTCGGCCATGCGTTCGATCAGCCAGGGAATGTAGACCGGATCGCCGATCACGCCGGTGGCGCGGATCAGGTCGCGCTGGCGGCCGGGGAGCTTGGCGAACTCGCGCAGCCACGTGTTGGCGTGCGGGAGTTCGAGGCGGCGGAGCAGGAGATCGAGAGCGCGCACGGCGCGGGGCTGGTTGGTCCAGGCGATCTCTGCGAGGACGCCGAGCGCTTCCTCGCCGGCACCCATGCGCGCGGCGGCCCAGGCGGACCAAAAGCGGCATTCGGGGTCGGCATCCGTCAGGCCGGGGCGGAGGTGGGCCATCAGGTCCTGGCGGCCGAGCTGGCCGGTGGTGCGATAAGCGCGCGCGCGGACCAAGGGTGATGGATCGGCGTTAAACTGCGTGAGAAGCTGGCGGTCCATCTCAAGTCGGCGGTTTCCGAGCGCAGCGATGGCAACGCACCTGAGAATTGGGGTCTCATCCCGGATTATGTGGTTTATCACGGACAGTGCGTGTCGGCGATCCACCCAGGACAACGCTGCCGTAAGTTTCGAAGCAAGCAGATTGGATCGTAGACCACTCGTCGTTGCGTCGATAGCAGCGTCCACTGGTGCGACCGCTCGGCAATTCTCGAGAAGCTTCGAAATCAGGACGGTATCGTCGCTGGATGAATAGGTAATTCCCAGGCAGGCAAGCGGAAAGAGCGCCATCTCGTCGCCGCTATCATAGGTCGCAAGGACTTGCTGCCGGCATCGTTCACCCCATACCATCACTGCGTCGAGATGCGCATCAAGACGTTCGTCTTGCCGCGAGAGGTTGACGAGACGCACATTCGGCGCGCGAGTCCCTCCGTCGCGCACGCGCCAGGACAGTATTGCGCCATCGAGGAGTAAGTCGAATTTGAGACCTGGCTGCTGATCCGCCAACTCACTGCTCCGAGTCTGACGTAACGGTCATGACTAATCCCTGTAATGGGCACCCATGGCACACATGCCTGCTAGCTGCCGTCACGCGATCTGTACCCAGTTGTCTTCGTCCAATACAAGAACGCAATCGGCTCCCACCGAGATCATGATCTCGTCGTTCGCCGACAGGTGATAATAGCTGGCTGCTTGAGAGGCGTCGTCGACCGGGGTCAACTCATCCTGTGTAAGCTGATAAATGCCTCGCAGCGACGCAACATAAGTGTGTCCCCTGAACGATGCGACAGACCAGAAGTCCTCATTGGTGTGGTCATGATCGACAATGGACCAATTGTCCTGCATGCCCCGTAGCAGCGTGCCGAGACGACCGCATATGACGATCTCTTGCGCCCCCGTGGCTGCGGCACCGGTCAAAATGATGTTGGTCGGTGAGGCAACCTGAGACCAGAAGTTGTTGTTCAGTCGCCAGATTTCGCCCGACCATCCACATGCGTAGAGTTCGCCTGATGCCTCGGCAAGCGCTTCGAAACCTATGAGTTCGTCGGGTCGCGCCTGCGGCATATTCTGACCGAGGGGCCTCCAGCCGCGAACTCCGTCCGACCAGTGCACCTGCCTGGCCATGCCGGTAACCGCCAGGCCATTCGCAAATGGCCGGATCATTGTAAATGGGTATTGTACTTGCTCTACCACGTGCTCGACCCGCAGCCTTGGTGCGGAGATCGCTTCCTCGATCAGCGTGACCTCACCCTCGGACGCCAGGACGGCCCAGGAGTTGCTGCCTTGCTGGAGCGCGCAGAGCGCAACCGGCTGGCTGTCCAGCGAATGCTCGGCTCGCCACGAGCCATCCCGCCACACTCCAAGGCGCCAGGCGTCCAGCGGATTGCCATTCGCATCATCGACCTGGGCCAAGACCGCAATCGACCGCCCATTCCCCACCGCCCCGGTGATGAAGCTCATCGTCGATCCCTTCGCTGCATCTCGAACATGGTCATCAGGCTGGCAACGCCTTGCCCTGGCCGTTCACCGCCTTTATCGGAAGCTCCGGATTCATTCCCGCCTTTTTGTAGTGATAGTTTTCCAACTGTGCCTTCGTGCAGCCCTCGTCGCAACCGCTTTCCGGAAAGACTGTCGTGACGGCGCCGGTGCCGCTTGAAATCGCGCTGTCGAGTGTCTGCATTTTCGCTGGCTGCCCCTTGGCGGTAAGCAGAGGGTTGAGCGGATTGGGGTTCGCAACTCCCTGTGCCGCCCTGGCTGCCTTGTCCTGTGCTTGATGTAACAGCTTGTGCGTGCCCTGGTTCTGGCTCTCTCCCTCGCAACAGACGCAAGGTGCCGCATCCTCGTCGTATTGGCCTGCACCGAAAACCGGATGGCTGGCAATTTTCCCTTTGCCGGTTCCGACCGTATCGACAACCGTGTCGGCGAAGAGCGACTTCACAAAGACTGTAAGCTTTACGTTGTCTTTCGACGTCATGCCGCCACGGCCAGTGTCATGAAAGGCGCCTGCCTCCACGAGGTGATGCGGTGTCTGTCCTGGGCAGCACGAACTCGGCTGGTAGGGCGAAAGCAAGCACCTCATCTTTCTCCGGCATTCGGTTGCGCTGTTTTCTGCCGCCATCTTATCAATGGATGAGTTGACCTTTTTGTTGGCCGCCGCTCGCGCCGCACTGCCTTTCGCCGCGAGTTCACGCTCGGTCTTGGCGGCCTTCAGCGCGCCGCCATCCGGGCAACTGAAGTTCTCGCCGTCCTTTCCGCACGCCGCTTCCACCTGCTCGCGCTGCTTCTCGCACCCCGGAATGTCGGCGGCTGCCATGCGGTCGGCGTAAATCATCGGAGGCGTGTTCGCCGGGTTGCATTGCTCGTTGTGAAGCATCGAGTCCAAATGACGGTCTACATTGCTGCCCTCGAATTTTACGTCCATCGACCAAGCAACGAAACTTGCCTCGCCTTGCAGGGCATGAGTGACAACGCCCATTCCCAGCGACTTGGTGGCCGCTTCGTCCCCAGTGCTCTTCTTGAAGGTCGACTGATCCTTCAGCATGACCTCCTGGCCGGAGATCATGACGGTGGTGCTGCCATTCGTCGTGTCGCTCGCATAGGCGGTGTTCGGATATGGCAGTGGCACCGGGCCGGCCGGCGGAGAAGGGGGTGACAGACAGGTGTCCGGGAATGCCGCGACCGATTTGCCCGAGGCAGCCTTGCAAGCGATCTCCATGCCGTTGGCATAGACCTCGTTCGCCATCAGGTCGTACTCCCACGTGCCGCGCGATAGGCGGTTTCCGCCGCGACCTCCAAGGTCAGGCTCTGTGCCATCACGGCCTGCGTCACGAACGCCGCGCGCTTCTCGTCGTCATTTCCGAGATGGCCGAGGAAAACTGGTCCCGGCAGGTAGTCCTTGCGCGCCCCGGCGAACAGCATCGCCAGCATCGCCGGAAGCGTCGCCGCCCCCACCTCGCCGATGCAGTCCGCCGGATGCCATAGCGAGAACAGTACCTTCCTGTCCCGCAGCAACCGCGTGATTGCCAGCGCCGCCTCCTTGAACCGGTATTGCTCACCATTCATATCCGCGATGCGATGGTCGCATTGTTGCAGCGCGATCCCTGCTTCGTTCAACGCACCGCGGATTGCCTTCACCAGCCCGTCCGCACGTAACGGCTTGCCCGATCCGAATGCTGCCGGTTCGCGTTCAAATCCAAGGCCGCGCAGCAGCAGCGGCGCGGCTGTCCCCTGCTGCCACACCGCCAGCAATGCTGCACCGGCAGCCTCACCCGGGATAAACCCGTTCGAATTGTCCCGCCGCAGCAAGCGATCCTCGCGATCGTACGCCGCCAAGGTCGCGCCCGTCAGGAACGTATCAACGCCGGCGACGATGATCCGCGCATATCGGTCCTCGACCAGCAAGCGCCGCGCTTGCAACACCGCGACCGCGCCGCCCACGCGCCCCTGCTCGATCACCCGCGAATGCGGATGCAGGCGAAACCCAAGCTCAAGCTCGATGTCGTGTAGCAACACCTGCGCCAGGCCTTCGAACCGCCCCGGGCGTTCTGGTTCGGCGATGCACACCAGCACCGGAATTTCCTCCGGCTTCGCATCCACCGCCGCCGCGAAGCACTCGCCTATCGCGCGCGCCGCCATCTTCGCCAGCTTGGTTATGCCACGCCACGGCTCTTCCAGTTCCACGGCACTGCCGACCAGCCATTCGCCGTTGCCGCCGATGAACCGTGTCTCCTGAAAATTATTGATACCGCAACGGATCGCCGCGCAGCTTTCCTCCCCGGTCAGGCCGACGCCCGACACCAACCCGATGCCCTCGACGGCAAGCGGCGGCGCCGGCATCAGGCGTTTTCCCGAGCAGCGGCATTCTCGTGCACGATCGACTTTAGCGACCGATACCTCTTGCCCGTCTCGACCGAACGCCACCAGGCGCGCGACATCCGCCCCACCGCCGCCTGCGACACTTCGAAAATGTCGCGCTGCAGTTTCAGGCTCGCCCGCCACACCAAGCTGAACCGCCCGGCGTCAGGCTCGAACAACACCGTGTCCAACGTGCCCCGCGTCTCCACCCGATCGGCGCGGCGGCGGAAGAACACGATCGGCATGTCCAGCGACGGCAACGCGAACTCCCGGCGACCGTCCGGCGTCAGGTTGATCAGCAGCACCTTCTCGCCGCCGCGCGGGTGCGCGATCTGCTGGTCGTCCGGCGCGCACTGGAAGTAGCGGGAGTCGAAATCGGCGGGCACGAACGGAAACACGTCGTCCACCCATTTCTGGTCATAGGTACCCGCAAACCCGATGCGCGAGGGCCATCCGCGTCCGATCGGCCCGAACGCCATCGGTTTGTACTTGCCGCCCGGATCACGCACCGGCTGTCCGATCTCCTCTGTGTTGCAGATCGGAGCGTCGTTCACCAGTTCCCGGTAGATGTGGTGGTGCCAGCCGCGCCCGACCGGGTTTGGCAAATACGACCTCACCTTCGCCGGGTCCCGCATCCGCTCATCCGTACCGCCGAACGCGTTGTCATAGGAGATCGGCAGGCGCGCGAACGGCAGTGGATCGCTCGGCGTGTAGCTGATCGTCCTGCTGCGCCACACGCGGTTGCCCCACACCGTGAAGGCCTTGCGCCACGCCCCCACCTGCAGCCCGACCGCGATGCGCTCCACCATCCGCCCATCAGGCGCATGGGCCGAACCATTCAGCAGCACGTCGCAGAACGGCTTCTCCAGCGCGAAGTCGCATTCCGTCACCGTCGCCGACCGCCCCGGCTCGCCGCTGAACAGATCCGCGTCCACCAGCGGCGCCTGCTCTTCCGCAAGCTTCGCGACATCGCCTGGACGCGGCAGGGTGAACGTGCCTTTCACCGCGACGACCACGTATTCCGCTCCGGTCTTGTCCAACCCCAGCGTGTAGCCCGCCGCCATCCCGGAGCCGTTGAGCAGGTTCATCGCCGCCACCACATGTCAATTGATCTGCACGGAAGCGCCGGTAATCCGCTGCATCCCCGACGAGCGCAGCGACACATACGCCCCGCGCACCAGCACCTTTCCGGCACGGGTCAACACCAGACTGGCGCGCCCGCATTGCAGGACGAGCTCGCGCGACGCGGTCAGCGTCACGGTTTCCTCCGTTTGGGGCACTGCCGGCTCTGTCTCCGGCTCACTCACCACGCCGATTGCCAAGGGCCGCGCGCGATCCCCGCCCAGAAACATCAGCGCCACCGTCGAACCGGGCTGCACCAGATCGTATGGGGCTGTCGCCTGCGCCGTCACCGGCCCCCCGGCAGGGCATCCGGGAAACTCCACCACCGGCGCGCCGTTCTTCGTTACCGACACGACCCGACCGATGACCACCTCCGCCGGCTTCGCCATGACGCGCGCGTCGGCGATCTCAGTTCTGGAGGATCTTTTGTCCCTTAATGACGACATCGCCTGACCCTTTGATGGTGATCTGCTTGCCTTCGATCGTGATATCCCCGTTCTTCTTCATCGTGATCGTGGCCGAGCCGGTCTGCAGCACGATCTCGTCACCGGCGTTGATCGTCAGCGACTTGCCAACCTGCAGGCTATTGGACCCGCTGATGGTGGTGGCGCGATCCTTGCTGACGGCGTATGTCTCGCTCCCGCTCACCGAAATGCTCTGGTCGGCGCCGACCGAGACCGATCGGTCCGACCCCACATCGGTCGACTGCGACTCACCGACGGTGATCGACTGAGTGGCCCCAACGTTGATTGTTTCTGTGGCTCCAACGGTATGAACGCGCGACACGCCCACGGTCAGCGTATCGACTGCGCCGATCGTGTGCGTGCGCGCCATGCCGATTGTGACCGATTTGTTGTTGACAACGGCTTCGGTGCGGTTGTCGCCGATTGTTATGGTCTCGTCGTTTCCGACCTTCTCGGTGCGGTCGTGACCGATGGTGATGCTCTGGTCGTGCCCGACCGAATGCGTTTCGTCGAGCTCTACCGAACTGTCGAGGTTGCGTTCGGCGTGTAAATAGAACTGCTCTGCGCCTTTCTTGTCCTCGAAGCGCATCTCGTTGCAGTTCGCCGCGCTGCCGCCCATGGAGGAGCGGGTGCGCACGCCGCTCTGCGTGGCATTCCCCGGTAACGCGAACGGTACCGTCTGCTCCGCGTTATAGACTGAACCCACCACCAGCGGCTGGTCAGGATCGCCTTCCAGGAACGTTACCACCACTTCCTGGCCGATGCGAGGCAGGTACCAGCCACCCCAGCCACGCCCCGCCGAGGTCTGCGCCACGCGAATCCAGCAGGAACTGTGGTCGTTGTTCTTGCCGTAGCGATCCCAATGAAACTGCACTTTGATGCGGCCGAACGAGTTGGTGCAGATCTCCGATCCGCCGGGACCCGTCACAATGGCGGTCTGCGTGCCGTGGATCCGGGGACTGGGCGTTTGCATCGGCGGCCGGTACGGCACCGCGCGCTGCACGCAGCGGAACCTGTTGGAGTACGACGCCTGTCCGTCGTGGGTCAGCAGATTCCAATCCTCGGCGGTGTGGTTCACTTCGGTGAGCAAGAACTCCTGGCCGGCGTCGCGGCTGGTGGCATTGGATAAGGCGAAGCAGGCACCGGCCGAGAAACCGTGGCATCCGCCGGCCCCGGAGATTTCATGATAGGCCGCCTCCTCATATTCGATCCGCCACTGCGTCAGCGTGTCGCCGGCGTCCTTTTTCCCGTACCGGCCGGGGTAGTCGTACATTTCCAAGGGACGCTTCGCCAGAACCGGGTTGACCGTCTTGCGTTGCGTCGTCAGATGGGTCGATGGCATCTGGAAATTGAAATCCGCCAGCGCCCACTGGCCGGAGCGGAAACGATAGCCGTGCTCCCACTCCCACACGCCGTTGTGCAGGCGATCCTCCGGCACCAGGCGAACAGTAGGGGCGACGCATTTGCCGAAGCCGTGGTTGTTGTCGCACAGAACAAGCGTGTGGCCGCTGTCGTCCTGGCGGAAGTAGAAGGAGATGGCTTCCTCCTCCAGCAGCCGGCAGACAAAATCGTAGGCAGTCTCCCGGTACTGCACGCAATACTCGCGCTTGGCGTGGTCGCCGCCGAGCCTCCATTCGCGACGCTGGACACCGGTACTCGGCCAGCACGGAGTCCACGATGTCCCGTACGTTCTGGTCCTGGAAGATGCGGCAGTCGCTGGTGCGGGTCAGCAGCCACAGGGTGGGCACCAGCCGGGCGCGATACAAATGGAGGCCGTGATTGGTGCGGCCGACGACCCCGAAGCGGGAGATGATACCGTCGACGCTGACGTCGGTCTCGGCGCCGCCCGGGTGGACGTGAATCCTGGCCGCCGTGCCAAGTAAGTCGTCGGGCTTCAGATCCGGGTCGGTAGAAGTCAGCTCGAGCTCATAAGTAAACAATGCCGAAATGCGATCCGTGCCCTCGATAGAGACGAGCAGAATATGGTCCTTGTCCAGGACCGTGTCGATCTGCAACAATCGTTGGTCTTGCAGGTAGGCGTCCATCTGCAACAGCCCGACTGTTCAAGTCGAACAAACCCTAGCTTGACGATTATCATAAGCCTATGACCTATCTCACAGGGTCTTTCTTGGCATGTGGAAGCGTATCACAACCATTGATTGTGAAATTCCGCCGAATTCATGTATCAGTTGCATGATTGCTTGGTCTAGCGCTGAGGTGGTGCTGCCAACCGGCCAGATGCCGCCTGATCGTAGCGGCAGTGCCCAGGTGGCTCATACCCCCGCCATCCGGCAGTCCAATCAGGGCGTGCCGGAGGGTTGGGGGAAGGGAGCGCCCTTGTTCTGTACTGCTCGCACCGCCTTCCCCTCCCCTGGTCTGCTTCGCGGCCAAAACCTACAGGGGGGCATCCTCCTTCTGCCACTCCCTCTTTCAGTGCTGCCCCGCGTCGTAGGGTGTGGCCAGCGTGCCGGTCTGGTATTCCGGCGGCGAGAGCACGATCTCGGTCTTGGTGTCGCGGAATTGCTCCAGATCGTGGCCCACCACGCCGCGGAACTGCACTGCCAGAACGCGCGGTTCGGCCCATTCGCCATTCGGCCCGAACTTGATGTCGCCAACAATGGTATGGAACGTCTGCGTGCGGAGATAGTCGGCGATCTTGGCCTGGTCGAGACTCTTGGTGCCTTCGATTGCCTGTTGCAGCACCTGCATGTCGGAATAGGCGAACGGCGGCAGGTAGTAGCCGAGTGGATCGATATGCTCCGCCACTGCCTGCGGCTGGTATTCCTTCAGGAACTCCAGCGCCTCGGGCGTGGCGAAGCCCTTCACCGGCTGCCAGAAATCGTAATCCTCGATGCCGTTCAGCAGCGGTCCCAACTGCTGCTTGATCGCGGTGGACTGCAGCCCGACCATGGCGCCGCCGAACATCTGCGTCTTCAGTCCGATCTCGCCGACGGCGCGTACGATGCCCACCGTGTCGGCGGGATACGACGCTACGAAGACCAGGTCGGGATGGGTCGCCTGGATGGCGCGCACGATCGGCGAGTAATCGACCGTGGTCGGCGGATAAGTGTGGTCATAGACGATCTTCAGTCCCATCTCGTTCGCCAGATCGCGGGCACCGTCCATCCCATGGATGGAGAAATCGTTGTCGGCTCCGGCCAGCGCGATTGTCTTCGGCTTCGGGCTCATCATCGCCGCCGCCTTGAAGAAGCCGCCTCCCATCGCCTGCGCCGGATGCGCGCCGCCCGATGGGATCATCGAGAAATAGTTCTTGTAGTCGAAGTCCTTGTTCACATTAAGACCGAACAAACTGAGCATGGTCAGGTTGTGCTGGATGAAGATCGGCATGGCGGGCGCGATCAAATTAGTGCCGTTCTCACCGAGCAGGAATTCGACGTGGTCGATGTCGAGCAGTTTCGTGACAATGCCGGGCACCAGCGCGGGATTCGACTGGTCGTCGTAATAGACCAACTTCACCGGCCGGCCGAGCAATCCGCCATGTTCATTAACGTGCTTTTCCCAGATCTTATAGGCCAGCAATGATGCCTTGCCGTTGACGGCGAGGCTGCCGGTTTCCTCGATGTCGAAGCCGATGGTGATCGGCTCGGCCGCATTGACTGCCGGCACGACGGTAAGCAGGGCCAGCCCAATCCCGGCCGCCCATGGAGCAAGGCGCATGACGATGTTTCCTCCGGTCGCGTTCGGCCCGCCGTGGGTGCGCAGTGCGTTGCGGCACCCGTGGCACCGCAGCCGCGACCACGGCGGGCGCCGGAGAGTGCCTGCAGGCAGCGCCCTCAACAAGACCGGGCCGGTGAGACCGATCGTCGGGCCACCGCGACAAGCGGGCGGCGGAGCATCTGGCAATGACTTCGCGCGCCTTGGAGTGTCATTGCGCGTGTAGCGAAGCAATCTCCCGCGAGCGACGCGCGTACTCTCCGGGAGGTCGGTTCGCTGCACTCGCAATGACAGACTTGCCGGTGGCATCGAAGTGCGGACCGCGCGTTCAGTGCTTCGAGTTCGTATGGCTCCTGCAACTTGCCGGTCTGATACTGCTGCGGCCACAGCACCACCTCGGTCTTGGCGGTGCGGAATTGCTCCAGGTCGTGTCCGGCCACGCCGCGGAACTGCACCGCCAGCGTGCGCGGTTCGGCCCATTCCCCGTTCGGTCCGAACTTCACGTCGCCAACGATGGTGTGCAACGTGTGCGTGCGCAGAAAGTCCGCTATCTTGGTCTGATCCAGGCTCTTGGTGCCTTCGATCGCCTGCTGCAGCACCTGCAGGTCGGCATAGGCAAACGGCGGCTGATAGTAGCCGAGCGGGTCAATACGCTCCGCCACTGCCTGCGGCTGGTATTCCTTCAGAAACTCCATTGCGTCCGGCGTGGCGAAGGCTTTCACCGGCTGCCAGAAATCGTAGTCCTCGATGCCGTTCATCAGTGGCCCCAACTGCTGCTTGATCGCGGTGGATTGCAGCCCGACCATCGCGCCGCCAAACATCCGCGTCTTCAGGCCGATCTCGCCGACCGAGCGGATAATGCCGACCGTGTCGGCCGGATAAGAGGCAACGAACACCAGGTCGGGATGGGTCACCTGAATCGCCCGCACGATCGGCGAATAATCGACCGTGGTCGGCGGATAGGTGTGGTCATAAACGATCTTCAGACCCATCGCCTCGGCCTGCGCGCGCGCGCCGTCCATCCCGTGGATCGAGAAATCGTTGTCGGCCCCGGCGATAGCAATGGTGTTCGGCTTCGGGTTCATCGCGGCGGCAAGCACGAAATAGCCTTCTGCCAAGCCTTCCGCCGGATGCATGCCACCCGACGGGATCATGGAGAAATAGTTCTTGTACTGGAAGTCCTTGTTTACATCGAGGCCGAAAAAGCTCAGCATGGTCAGGTTGCGCTGGATGAAGATCGGCATGGCCGGCGCGATCATATTGGTGCCCGCCTCGCCGAGCACGATGTCGACATGATCGATGTCCAACAGCTTGGTGACGATGCCGGGAACCAGCGCGGGATTTGACTGGTCATCATAGTATACCAGCTTCACCGGCCGGCCGAGCAATCCCCCATGTGCGTTGACATGCTTCTCCCAGATCTGCCAGGCGAGCAATACCGACTTGCCATTGACAGCAATATTGCCGGTCTGCGAAATGTCGAAGCCGATGGTGATCGGCTCGGCCGCGTTGACAGCCGGCGCGGCGGCGAGCATGCCAAACGCGATTGCAGCCGCCCATGACGTGAGGCGCATGACGATGTTTCCTCCGTTGTTTATTGTCGCCGGGGACGGGTTGTTGGAAAAGACCTGCCCGGGCGCTTGCTCGCGGACGCCACGCCGGTTGGCATTCTTGCGATCGTTCCCCGAATCCGGTTGAAAGCGTGGGACCTGATCCAGTCGCCACTTGGGATGGATATGCCAGAAAGATACAGATTGCACAACCGCATGCCGGTCCCGCCCAGGCACGCACTCATCCGGCGCGCCTGTCATTGCAAGCACAGCGAAGCGACGCATCTGTCATTGCCAGCGCTGCGGAGCGAAGCGACACATCTGTCATTGGGGGCGCAGCCACGCGAACCGACGCTTCGCTGCGCTCGCAATGACGGATGCATTGCTTCGCTTCGCTGCGCTCGCAATGACACCAGTAGTGACACTCGAAGGTGGAAACCAACCGTCAGCGACCGGGCATTCGTATGAACCCGCCATCCGCGGTCGCCGCCGCGCCGGAAATCGACGCCATCGCCGCGCTCTCGCCCGCCGGGCGGTGGGTCGCGTTCATCGTCTTGCTCGCCGGCGGCTTCATGCCGCCGGTCGACTTTTTCATCGTGAACGTCAGCCTGCCGTCGATCCAGACGACGCTTGGCGCCAGCCCGGCCGCGCTGCAACTCGTCATCTCCGGCTATGCCGGGTCCTATGCCGTGTTTCTCATTACCGGCGGCCGGCTGGGCGACCTGTACGGCCGGCGCCGCCTGTTCCTGATCGGGATGACGATCTTCACCATCGCCAATCTGCTGTGCGGTCTCGCGGCGTCCTCGCTGGTCCTGGTCGCCGGCCGCATCTTGCAAGGCATCGCCGCCGCAATGCTGTTGCCGCAGGTCCTCGGCCCGGCGCGCACCCTGTTCCCGCACCAACGCGACCTCGCCCGCGCCATGAGCAGTTACGGGATCATGATGGGGCTGGCGGCGGTAAGCGGCCAGTTCCTGGGCGGGGCGCTGGTAGAGTGGAGCCCGTTCGGCCTCGGCTGGCGCGCGGTGTTCCTGCTGAAGGTGCCGGTCGCGCTGGCGGTGCTGCTGGCCGCATGGATCGTGGTGCCGGAAACCAGCGCCTCGCAGCGCGTCCGCATCGATTTCGCCGGCGCCGCGCTGCTGTCGCTGGCACTGGCGTGCCTGGTGGTGCCGCTGTCCGAGGGCCGGCAGCAGGGTTGGCCCGCCTGGACCCTGGTCATGCTCGCCGCGGTGCTGCCCCTCAGCGTGGGGTTCCTGCGCTTCGAGGCATGGCTGGCGGCGCGCAACCTGATGCCCTTGCTCGACCTGCGCCTGCTGGCGGTCCGCGGCTTTCGCCGCGGCGTCGTGGTGGGCACTTTGTTCTTCTTCACCACCGCCTTCTACGTGACGTTCAGCCTGTACCAGCAGGAAGGCCGAGGCACCGACCCGCTGCACACCGGCCTCGCGATCCTGCCCTACGGCGCCGGGCTGTTCTTTGGTCCGTTGGCGAGCGGACCATTCGTCCCACGCCTGGGCAACGCACTGCTGCCCATCGGCATGGCCGTCCAGGTGGCGGGTTACGCAGCGGCCGGAGTCACGATTTGGTACGGCTGGGACGGCTGGCCGGTGCTGCTCGCGGTCCTGGTCGCCGGATTCGGCCAGGGAATCGCCTTGCCGCGGCTCTATAACGCGGCGCTCGGCGACGTGCCTGCGGCCCAGGCGGGCGTAGCCGCGGCGGTGATCAACTCCGCCCTGCAGATCGGCGGCGCCATCAGCGTGGCAGGCATCGGCAGCCTGTTCTTTGCCGTACTTGGCGACGGCACCAGCCAGGCCGACTATGCCCACGCCTTCGGCATCGCCCAGGTGGCGACCACTTTCGCGTTGTTTGCTTCCATGCTGCTGTCCATTTCCTCGCGGACGCGCCGTCCGGCGCTGGCGGAGACCGCATGACATGAGCCTCGCTTTCGACCCCGAAGCAGTCCGCGCCTTCGAACATGCGCGGTGGGAGCGCGCGGCGCCGGTCTTCGCCGCGTCCTTCGCCACCGCCACCGGCCAGTTCGTCGAGGCGCTGCTGGACGCCGCCAACGTCCGCTCCGGCACGCGGATGCTCGATGTGGCCTGCGGTTCCGGCGTCGCCGCGGCCGAGGCGGCGGCGCGCGGCGCCATCCCGACCGGCGTCGATTTCTCCCCCGCCATGCTGGCAGTGGCGCGCGCCACGCATCCGGAGATCGCGTTCGTGCCGGGCGATGCCGAGGCGCTGCCGTGCGCCGATGCCGCGTTCGATGCGGTGGTGGCGAATTTTGGCGTGCACCACGTGCCGCGTCCGCCGCTGGCTCTGTCCGAGGCGTTCCGCGTGCTGACCGGTGGCGGCCGGATCGCGGTCAGCTTCTGGGCGGCTCCGGAGCAAAACGTGGCCTGGAAGCTGCTGCTGGATGCGGTGCAGCGGAACGGGGATGCGGCGGCCTCCGGCGCGCCGCCGCCGGGGGGCGGGTTCGGTTCGGTGCAGCAGATCCTGGATGCGCTGCGCGAGGCAGGGTTCGGATCGCTGCAGGCGCAACTCGAGCGCCACGTCTGGCGCCATTCGGATGGGGCCAGCCTGATTACGGCATTCCGGGCGGGCACGGCACGGATGGCGGCACTGATCGAGGCACAGTCACCGGCCGCCTTGCGCGCGATCGCTGCGGATATCGACGCAAACGCCGTGGGGTGGCGGGGCGCGGAGGGTTTGGCTCTGCCCATCGTGGCGGTGATCGCGTCGGGGGTGAGGACTTGACGTTCGAATCGAAGCAGCGAGGGGAATTGCGGCACTGCCCTGAAACTTTTCAGACTGCGGTTCAGGCGTCGAATTGCGCCACGGGAGAAGCCGAGATGGACATTTATCATGTGTGGTGCAGCCTGAAGCCCGGCGTGGGCGATCTGGAGTTCGCCGAAAAGGTCAGACTCTATCTTGGCCATTTGAAAGAGCAGGGGCTGATCGAGGGCTGGCGTTTGACACGGCGCAAGCTGGGGCTGGCGCCGGCGGGGATGGGCGAATTCGACCTGATGATCGAAGTCCGCGACCTGGCGCAGCTCGACGCGGCCTTCCAACGGGTCGCCGGGCGGCGTGATCCGGTGGAGGGCTTCCATTTCGGGGTCAATTCGCTGGTGCAAAACGCGTCGTTCGGGGTGTATCGCGATTTCCCCGACCCCGTGCGCCATCATGGTGAAGAGCGATTTGAATTTGATCGATGACGCCGTCCCAGTCACCCGGGTGTTGCTGCCGGAACAAACGTAGCGAGGCATACCAGGGGGTATCATCGCGACCCAGCATCCAGCGCCAGTCGGGCGCGACGGGCAGCATCACCCAGCAGGGCACGCCCAGTGCACCCGCGACATGCGCGACTGACGTATCGATGGTCAGCACCAGGTCGAGCATGGCGACCAGGGCCGCGGTTTCCGCGTAGTCCGTTAGCAGCGGGGAGAGATCAGTCAAACCAGCTTCCGCGGCGCGCAGACCGACCTGCAGGTTTACCGCGCTGTCGCCGCAAATGGCGCACAGGTGGGAGACCGCCGGCAGCGGCAGCGACCGCCGGCGGTCGTTGCCATGCGCGGAGTTCCCCGCCCAGGCCAGCCCGATCTTGCGCCCGTGCGGCAACCGCTCCCGCCACCGCACCATGCGCTGCGGATCGGCACGGAGGTAGCCGGAGGCAGCGGGAATCGTCTCCGGCCGCGTTCCGAAAACCAGCGGCAGGCTCATCTGGTCGATCCAGGCGTCGTGGCTTGGCAGGCGCGTATCGTTGGCCACCGCTTGCACGCTCGGCAGTGTCGACAGCCATGGCACCAGCCCAGGCGCGCAGGCGAGTATCGGGGTGCCGCCGCAGGCAGCGATCAGCGGCAGGTAGCGGGCCATCTGCACGGTGTCGCCCAGGCCTTGCTCCGTGCGCACCAGGATGGTGCGGCCAGCGGGGTCGTCGCCGGTCCAGACCGGCCCGGGCAAAGGCACGAGGTCGCGGCGGAAGCGGTCGTGCTGCTTGCGCCATTCATAAGCTGCAAAACCGCGGGCGAAGTCGCCGGACAGCAGGGCGGCGGCGGCGAGGTTCCAGTGCGCCTGAACGAAGTCCGGGCACAGCGCGATGGCCGCGTCGCAGGCGGTGATCGCCTCGGAGAGGCGGCCTTGCGCCGTCAGCACGAAGCCAAGGCTGGCGTGCGCCTCCAACAGCGTTGGGTCGAGACGCAATGCCGCGCGGATGTGATCTTCGGCCGCCGGCAGATCGTCGAGATCGGTGCAGGCGTTGCCGAGATTGAGGTGCGACGGCCCGTGCGACGGGTTGAGCACTACGGCGCGTTGCAGCGCCTGCTGCGCGGCAAGCGGCCGGTCGAGAGCATTCAGCGCCGTGCCGCGGGAGAAGTGCAGCTCGGCATTGTTGGGCAGGAGAATGATTGCGGCGTCGGCAGCGCACAATGCGCGTTGCGGGTCGCCTGCCGCAAGCAGAGCACGCACGAGATTGACGCGCACGCCTTCATGCCCGGGTAGCGCCGCGACGGCCGCCGCGAGACACTCGGCTGCGGCCATGGCTTCGCCGGCCCGGAGCAGCAGCAGCCCTTGCAGGTATTGGGTGTGCGAGTTGTTGGTGCGGTCGGCGGTGTGACTATTCGAACCCGCGGCCGAATTCTCTCGCGGCATGATGAGGGGATCGGTGACCGGCATCCGGCTAGTCTACCTAAATTCAATTAAGCAGACGTTAAGTCCGCTGGAGGTCATCATCGCCCGACAGGGGTTTGGCGTGTTTCGGTTGGTTGGCAACGCCGGCCGCCCCGCGTATTCGCCAGGCTATCTGCGCGTCGGCGGTGAATGGCGCGACCATCAACGCTGGCGTTGCTGGCCGATGAATTATACGAGACGTCGAAGGAACTGACTCTGCCTTGCCACACACCACATCCGTCGTCATCCCCGCGAAAGCGGGGACCCAGGCGAATAGGTCCCGGCTTCCGCGGGGACGACGACCGATGCGGCATCTGCCGTAGCTGCTCGCCGATGACAGCGGTTGCCGCGGTTGCAACCTCGCCGTAGCCTGTGGCCCGGGGAAACCAGGGAGCCCGCCATGGACCGCACCGCTTTCGAGACCGAGCTGCAGCACGAAGGTCGCCAGGTCGTCGCCGTCACGATGCAGCCCAACCAGGTGAACCCGGAGCATGCACATGATTTCGAGGCGCGGCTGATGGTAGTGGACGGCGAGATGACCGTCGACTACGGCGACCGCCGCCAGACCTATGCGGCGGGCGACACGTTCGCCATGCCGCTCGGCCACCGCCATGCAGAACATGCCGGTCCCGCTGGTGCCACCTATGTCGCCGGCCGCTTGAAGCCCGTCGCCTGAACCCCCACGCAAAGGAAGCACGCCATGGACCGTCTCGCATTCGAGGCCGAGCTGCGCCGCGAGGGCTACCAGGTGGTCAACTCCGGCCTCAAGCCCGACCTGATCAATCCCGATCATACGCACGATTTCGATGCCCGCGTCCTGGTGTTGGGCGGCGAGATCACCATCACGCGCGACGGCATGGCGGAGACCTTCCGCACCGGCGATAGCTGCATGGTGCCCGCCGGAACCGTGCACGCCGAGCAGGTCGGTCCGGAGGGCGTCGCCTATCTCGCCGGCCGCCGCACGCCGGCCGTTTGAATTTCGATCCTGGGAGGAAACGTCAACCATGCCCGAACCCGGACGCGCCCTGCCGGCGCCGACGCCTGAGACGCAACATTTCTGGGACGGCACGCGCGAAGGCGAGCTGCGCCTGCAGCGCTGCGATGCCTGCGGCAAGGTGTACTTCCCCCCGCGCCCCTTCTGCACCTCCTGCGCCTCGCGCAAGGTCAGCGTGTTCAAGGCGTCGGGCAAGGCGGTGCTGTGGAGCTATGTGATCCATCATCGCCCGGTCCCCGGGTTCACCCCGCCATACGCCATCGCCGTGGTGCAGCTTGCCGAAGGGCCGCGCATGATGACCAACATCGTCGATTGCCCGCAGACGCCGGAGGCATTGCAGCTCGACATGCCGCTGGACGTGATGTTCGAAAAACAGAACGACACCGTCACGCTGCCGCTGTTCCGTCCGGCGAAGGGATAATCACCATGCGACGCAAGACCGTAGCCGTTGTCGGCGCCGCCGAGACCACGAAACTCGGTGTGATCCCCGACATGTCGCAGATCCAGTTGCACGCCGACGCGGCGCTGAACGCGATGGCGGATGCCGGGCTGAAGCCGAAGGACATCGACGGCGTCGCCACCGCCGGCGAGACGCCGGTGCAGATCGCGCACTATCTCGGCATTACGCCCACGTGGGTGGACGGCACGTCCGTCGGCGGGTGCTCTTTCATGATCCACGTGCGCCATGCCGCCGCGGCGATCGAGGCCGGTCTGGCGAAGACCATCCTGATCACCCACGGCGAAAGCGGGCGGTCCGGCATCGGCCGCGTTCCGCGCCCGGTACCGCCGGCCAGCCTGAACGGCCAGTTCGAGCAACCGTTCGGACCGATGGGTCCGCCCAGCATGTTCACGATTCCCGTGCTGCGCTACATGAAGACCTTCGGCGTGACGGAAGAGCAGATTGCGCAGGTCTGCGTGGTGCAGCGGGAGTGGGCGGGGAAGAATCCGCGCGCCACCTTCCAGAAGCCAATCACCACCGACGACGTGCTGAACTCGCGCATGATCGCCTATCCGTTCCGGCTGCTGATGTGCTGCCTGGTGACCGACGGTGGTGGCGCGCTGATCCTGACCTCGTCCGACCGCGCCGAGAGTTTCGCGCGTCCGGTCTATATCCTGGGCACCGGCGAGAGCGTCGAAACGCCAATGGTCAGCCAGATGGAAGACTTCACGTCGTCCCGCGCTTTCCGCGTTGCGGGACCGACCGCATTCCGCGAGGCCGGCATCACCCACCGGGACGTCGACCACCTGATGATTTACGACGCCTTCGCGCATCTGCCGATTTATGGGTTGGAAGACCTGGGCTTCGTTCCGCGCGGCGAGGCGGCGGCGTTCATTGCCGAACGCAACACGGCGCCGGGCGGGAAGCTGCCGCTGAACACCAATGGCGGCGGCTTGTCCTACATGCACTCCGGCATGTACGGCATGTACGCGTTGCAGGAGAGCGTGCGGCAGATGCGCGGCATTGCGGCGGCACAGGTGGAGGACGCGAAGATCTCGGTGTGCCACGGCGTGGGCGGCATGTTCGCTGCTTCCGGCACGATCATCTTCTCGAACGAGGCTCCTGGTTCCTGGTCCGCTGATTTTTGAACAAGGTGCGTTGCGTCCTGAATGAGGCATATCCTGATTCCTGAACGCGACACCCTGACCGACTCGGCGTATTCCTGGTTCCGCCTCGCGGTTGCGCTGCTGCTGTCCAGCATCGGCGGCGTCGGCATGTGGTCGATGGTCGCCGCGCTGCCGGCCGCGCAGGTGCAGTTCGGCATCGCCCGCGGCGACGCGTCGCTGCCGTACTCGTTCTGCATGATCGGCTTCGCGTTCGGCGGCGTGTTGCTGGGGCGCGTGGCGGACCGGTTCGGCGTGATGCCGCCGGTGCTGGGCGGCGCGGTTTCGCTGACTCTGGGTTACCTCGCCGCGGGCTTCGCCACGACGTTCTGGCAGCTCGCCCTGTCCTATGGCCTGCTGATCGGATTGTTCGGATGCTCTGCCACGTTCGTGCCGCTGCTGGCGGACGTGTCGCACTGGTTCGACCGGCGCCGCGGCCTCGCGGTGACGATCTGCGCCTCCGGCAACTATGTCGCCGGCGCGTTCTGGCCGCCCGTGGTGGAGCATTTCATCGCCACGGTCGGCTGGCGGCAGACGCATCTCGGTATCGCCGTGTTCTGCGCCGTGACGATGCTGCCGCTGGCCTTGCTGCTGCGCCGCCGTCCGCCGCTGCATGGCGTCAGTGCCGTGGGGGTGCCGGCGCGGCGGGCGGCGCGTTCGGCCAAGCTTCCCTTGGGGCTGCGTCCCGGTGCGTTGCAGGCGACGCTGGCCATGGCCGGCGTCTGCTGCTGCGTCGCGATGTCGATGCCGCAGGTGCAGATCGTCGCCTATTGCGGCGACATGGGCTACGGCGTCGCGGCGGGAGCGAAGATGCTGTCGCTGATGCTGGCCTGTGGGATTGTCAGCCGCATCGGCTCCGGCTTCATCGCCGATCGCATCGGCGGGCTGCGCACGCTGCTGCTCGGCTCGCTGGCACAGATGACCGCGCTGGTGCTGTACCTGCTGATGAACGGCCTCACCTCGCTCTACATCATTTCGGCCCTGTTCGGATTGTTCCAGGGTGGGATCGTGCCCTGCTACGCCATCATCGTGCGCGAGTACTTCCCAGCGCGACAGGCCGGGGCGCGCGTCGGCATCGTCATGATGGCCACGTTGTTCGGCATGGCGCTGGGGGGTTGGATGTCGGGAGCGATCTTCGATCTCACCGGCTCCTACCGCGCCGCCTTCGGCAATGGCGTAGCCTGGAATTTCGCCAATGCGATGATCGTGCTGTGGCTGCTGTGGAACGCGGCGCGGCACGCCGCCCCGGCAGAGTTTGGCAGCGAGGCAAATCCGCACGGCGCATCCTCGCGCGCGGCGCGAGCAGCATGAGCGGCGAGCCGTGCGATGGGGCCGCCACGGAGCGATGGAGCAGTGGAGCAGAAAGCCCCCCTCCCCTTGTGGGCTTGGCCGCGAGGCGGACCAATATCGGGAGGGGTGCGAACTGCCGCTGTCCCTGGCAGTTCGCACCCCTCCCCCTACCCCCCTCCCACGCACCCCTCCCCCTACCCCCCTCCCACAAGGGGGGCGGGAACTGCTATGACCAGGAGCATGGAAACCACCCAAGACATCGCCCTGCCCACCGACAAGATGCTGGCGCGCATCGACGGGCCAATCGGCTGGATCGTCTTCAACAACCCATCGCGCCGCAACGCGGTGTCGCTGGAGATGTGGGAGACCATCCCGGCCATCCTCGACCGCTTCGAAAGCGATCCCGCCGTGCGCGTGATTGTGCTGCGCGGCGCGGGAGAGACCGCGTTCGTCTCCGGCGCCGACATCTCGCAGTTCGAGCAAACGCGCTCCTCGCCGGAAACCAATGTCCGCTACGAGCATGCCGTGAATGAGGCATCCCACCGTCTGCATGACAGCAGCAAGCCGACCATCGCCATGATCCACGGCTGGTGCATCGGCGGCGGCCTGGGCATCGCGGTGAGCTGCGACCTGCGCATCGCGGCGGACAACGCGAAATTCGGCATCCCCGCGGCGCGGCTGGGCGTGGGTTACGGCCACAAGGGGGTAAAGAAGCTGATGGACCTGGTAGGGCCATCCTTTACCAAGGAGATCTTCTTCACCGGCCGCCATTTCTCGGCACCCGAGGCGCAGGCGATGGGCCTGCTCAACCGCGTGCTGCCGGCAGGGGAGCTTGAGGGATATGTGCGCGGCTATTGCGGCACGATCGCCGACAACGCGCCACTGACGATCCGAGCGTTGAAGCGCACGGTGGCCGAGTTGCTGAAGGGCACGGAAGGCGATCTGGAGCTGAGCGACCGGCTGGTGCGGGCCTGCTTCGCCAGCCAGGACTTCATCGAGGGCCGCCGCGCCTTCATGGAAAAGCGGCGTCCCGCCTTCCGCGGCACCTGACTCCGCGCGATCGGGCCTTAACCAGTTCGAAAGGCTTTGCCCGTACTTTGGCCGAAAGGCTTTGGCGGGGGCACCGGCATGGGCAGTCTGGAGGGCCGCAAGATCCTGATCGTCGATGACGACAGCTTCATCCGCAGCACCATCAAGCTGCTGCTGCGCGCGATCGACCACTTCGTCATCGCCGAGGCCGACGACGGCGACGTGGCCATGGTGGAAACCGATAGGTTCAAGCCGGACGTCGTGCTGTGCGACATCACCATGCCGCGCATGGGCGGCCTGCAATACGTCGCGCAGTTGCGCAAGCATCCGGATGCGCGGATGCGCGATACGCCGGTGGTGATCCTGACGGGACAGACCGAGGAATCCACCGTGGCCGATGCGGTGAGGCTGCAGGTCAGCGGCTTCCTGGTAAAGCCGGTGACCGCGAAGGCGCTGGGCGGATGCCTGCACCGGGCTCTCGACCAGAGGCACGCCATGGCTCAGGACTGAATATCCGGCGTGGCCGCGCGCGTACCGAGCCGCCGGCGACGATTCTGATAACGTACCAGTGACGGCCGTCCGGGTCGGGTCTGTGCGGCCCGCGTCTGTCGAATTTCTCACAAAGTTCAAGAAAGACGCACAAGGTTCGCAAAGATTCGTTGACACCCGGCCCGTGCGCGGAGTCCGACCTGCCGGCAAGCCATCGTCTTGGACCCCTGCCTCAAACTTTCCTGAACTTTGTGAGAAATTTCCAAGCCGCCTGCCCGCACGGACGCCACGGCTTGAGCAATGATGGTCGGGGTGGCAGGATCCGTTCATAGCAATTCGAAATACTCCCGCTGTTCCCAGTCGGTGACGCTGGACAGGAAGCGGTTGATCTCGAACGTCTTCAGCCGCACGAAATAATCCACGAACGCATCGCCGAATGCGGCGCGGAAGCACGCGCTGTCCCGCAGCACCGCGACCGACTCCATCAGCGACTGCGGCAGCCTTGGCGCATCCGCATGATACGGCGAATCGGCCGGCGGCCCCGGATCGGCATCCGTGGCGATGCCGTCCAGCCCCGCGGCGATCTGCGATGCCATGTAGAGATAGGGGTTCGCCCCCGGCTCGCCCGCGCGGTTCTCCAGATGCGTCCCCGGATCGCCCGGCTGACCGATCACCCGCACCATCGCCGCACGATTGTCGTAGGCCCACACGACATGGTCCGGGGCCATCGCATACGGCTGATAGCGCTTGTAGCCGTTGATCGTCGGCGTGGTGAACGACGCCGCTGCGGCGGCATGGCACAGCAGCCCGCCCATCCACTGCCGCGCGATCGGCGACAGCCCCTCCGCATGCGGAAACATGTTGCGCCCGGTGGCGGCGTCCTCCAGCGAATGATGCAGGTGCCAGCCGGATGCCGCCGCGTGCGGCAGATGCGGCCGGCACATGAAGCTGGCCAGATAGCCCGCACGCGCGAAGATCTGTTTCGTCGCGCTGCGAAACAACACCATCATGTCGGCGGGATCCATGCCGGCAGCGGCGCCGAGCGTGACCTCGATCTGGCTTGGCCCGAACTCCACCTCCATCGAGCGCAGCGGCAGGCCAAGCGCTTGCAGATGGTGGCGCAAAGTCTCCAGCAGCGGGTCAAGCGCGTCGTAGCGGTGCTCTGTCAAATACTGATAGCCGTGGTTCAGCGGCGCGACCTTCGGCGCCGGTCCGGGCATGGCGACGTGGTCCGGATCGGCGAGCGGCCCCTCGCACCGCAGCAGATGGAATTCGACTTCCAGGCCGGCGCGCCAGGCGAAGCCTCGGTCCGCGAGCAAGTCCAACATGCGGCGCATGATGGCGCGCGTGGAAAACGGGTGCGGGGCGCCGTCGGTGCGGTAGAGATCGCACAGAATCCAGCCGCTGTGCGGTGCCCAGGGCAGCACATGGAACCGGCATGGATCGGCGACCATCACCATGTCGCCGGCCCCGTCACTCCCGGGCGGACCGCCGCCGGGCGCGAAGATCGGAAATGCGGTGCGGCCGGACAGGTCCTTGAGCAGCATGGTCAGCGTGCAGGAGACGCCGGAGCGCAGCGCGCGCACCGCCTCCGCGGCGACCAGCGTCTTGCCGCGCAGCACGCCATGCGCGTCGGCAAAGGCGAAGCGCACCACGCCAAGTTTCTCGATGCGGGCAATGACCTCCGTCGATGCGTCCTGCTGCGCCCGGGTCCACAGGCCGTGGCGCGCGACGAAATCGGTCACGCGGTTTCCATTGCCGCGGCCGCGGCAAGCCAGGGGGTGGCGCGACGCCGCGCCGTTTCCTGCGCTTGCCAATAGCGTTCGAGGTCGCGCGCCGGCCCGACCGCGTCGATCGTCGCCGGCCCCCGCACCGCATCGGCACCGCACGTCAGCGGCGGATCGCGGCCCTCGGCCAGGTCTTCGATGGCGCGGAAGAACCGGCGGCGCGCGGCAATGATGATGCGGTCCGACGTGCCGAGGTGTTCCTGCGTGCGGTCCTGGATCGCACCCATGCTCTCCACCGCCCACTGGTCGTGCACGTTGATGTCCATGCCCATGCCGGTATAGGTGGCGCCGGCCTGCTCCTTCGGATCGAAGCCCCAGTCGTTGTCACGGCCGGCACGCGGCGCGTAGTCGGGCAGCGTGCAGGACGCGAGGCGCTGCGCCCGCATCGTCGCCTTGTCCACCGGCGCGGCGAAGCTGGTGAACACGGCATACCAATAGCAATGCGTGTCATCGACCGGCACGTGCCATTGGGTGATCGACATCTCGCGGCTCATCGGAATGACGAAGGCGTGCGGGAATACCATGTTCGTGATGCGGACATGCGTCACCGCATCGTTGACCGGGCGCAGCGTGGTGATGCGCAGGCCGTAGTCGGTTTCGGTATATTCCAGCTGCGGATTGGGCACTTGCCGCATCAGCCGCGTCATCGGGATGTCGGCACCGATGGTGGCATTGCGGAACTGCCGGCCATAGGCGGCATCGGTGACAGCTTCGTCCTCGAAGAAGCGATGCAGGTGGCTGGCATGCGCGGGATCGATGCCAACCTCCAGCGCCTGCAGCCAATTGCAGGACCACAGGCCCTTGAAGGCAAACGTGTGGCTGTCCGGCGCGACGAAGCAATCGAGCGACGGAAACGGCGGCGGTTCGCCCGGCCCCATATAGGCCCAGACGATGCCGCTGCGTTCGACGCAGCGATACGACGGCTGCCGCACCTTGGTATGGAACGTGCCGCCGGCCGGCTCCGCGGGTTGTTCCAGGCATGCGCCATTCGCGTCGTACAGCCAGCCGTGGAAGGGGCAGCGCAGGCCGCCAGCCTCGCAGCGGGCGAATGCCAAGTCGGCACCTCGATGCGCGCAGTGGCGATGCAGCAGGCCGTAGCGCCCCACGTCGTCGCGGAACAACACCAGGTCCTCGCCGAGCAATCGAACGCGCTTGACGGGACGGAGGGTATCGAGTTCCTCGACCAGCGCGACAGGTTGCCAATAGCGGCGCATCAGCGCGCCACACCGCGTCCCCGGCCCGGTCTCCGTAATCAGCCTGTTCTGCTCTGCGGTCAGCATCGCGGAGTCTCCGACGGGCGCGCCGGACCTCCGGCCGCGGCGGGCAGCGTGGCGATTTTGGGCGGGGGCGCAAGAGGTGCGGCTCGGTCCTCGTCGCACGATGACCGCCGCCCAGGGCGCGCCAGTATGTCACCTCTGCTCACGCCGGCCGCCCGCCAGTCGCCGCCTGCGCCGCAGGAAGCCCGTGCGAGGCGGCCTGGGCTGGGCCGCGCGTCTCATCGACGTCTCGTTTCGTTTGCCGTGAGATTCCGGCGCCGGACGAGACTGCCCTCGGCGGGAGTTGGCAGGCAGCAGGCGTGGGCGGAGACGTAAGGCGAAGTCACGCCCCGTCCCGCCAGGGCGATCGCTTTTGCGACGAAGCCGGGGGCAATCGGGGAAGAAGCGAGGGGGCATCGCACGCAAGGCCCGTGCGAAGCCGCAAGTAAGCAAGTGATTTAGCAGTCAAGAAGAATTTCTGAAACACAGATTTCACAAATTTCACGGATTAAGGCACAGAACTCTCTCTCGTATAGAGGCGGTATGGCACAACTGCGGACTGCGGCAATGCCTGACTTTATGAGTTGTTGATGCAGGCTGAACATATTATGAGGATCATAGGAGATACTAACTTATGAATTCCTAAATCTGTGAAATCTGTGAAATCTGTGTTTCAAAACCTTCTACTGCACGCCCCTCTTCAGGTCGTGAAAACAGGGACAAGTATCGCGCTGATGATTCCGCCGTCGCGGGTTTGTCCACAGAGCCTGACCAATATATCGGCCGAATTGCATACAAGCATACAGCGCGGAAAATCATTCTGCGTGCTCCGCCGTGGCTTTGTCTTTCTTCGTGATTCTCCCTGCCAAATACCTATGCCCCGGTCCCACCCCCCGCGACGGCTCAGTCCGCGGCGCGGCACGGTTCGGGATGGGAGGCCCGCTGCTCGGGGTGCGGCTGCCATGTGTCCGCCCAGCAGAGATTGCTGCTGTTGTCGTGCAGCAGCACGTGCATGATGTCGGGCGACGGCAGTTCGAAATTGCGACCCGGCGGCGGCCCACGGTGCTTGCGGATCGCCGCCGCACAGAGCGGCCGGCGGATGGTGTAGTCGTTGGCGTCCAACCAGATCGACCGCAGCGCATGCTGCTCTTCCGTCATATTGTCGTCGATCACGGTGTACCACATCGGAGTGTCGCATCCCGGCTCCCACGGCGCATAGCCCGGCGGCGCATTGGGTCCTTCCATGACGCTTTCGGGCAGGTCGGGACGGTCGGCGAGGTGGGCCAGCGAGGGCGGCAACGGCGCCGGCGGACGGGTGATCTTGGGCTCCGGCGGCGGCGGGGTGGCGGCGGCAGGCGAAGCCGGCCGCGATGACCGGCCGCCATCCGCCGGGAACGCGTCGGCGGGCAGCGGCGGGGGCAGCGGCCCCAGCGGCGGCAGCGACGCCAGCGCCTCGGTCAGGGCATACTCTGTCCTGCGCCCGGCGGCATCGGCCTGGCTGGTGGCGTCGCCGCTCATGCGCTGGCGCTCGCGTTGCAGCTTCAGCAGAGCGTTCAGCGCGCCACGGGATTCGCGCCCCATACTGGCGTATTGGGCGCGCCCGCGGTTGGTCCAGTAGAGGTTGCCGCGGCAGCGCACGAGGTCGTCGCACACCGCACCCTGATGCGCATCGGTGGCGGCGGCCTTGGCGGCATACATGGCCTCGGCGTAGGTCGCAGGGTTGAGCGAGGCGCCGATCGCGATGACCGCGGTATCGCGTTCGGCCCACGCCTCCGGCGTGTCCGGCTCGCAGGCGACCGGCCGCAGCAAGCGGCGCACGTGGTCGGCGAGGTGGTGCCAGACGGCGCGGCGGGTGAGTTCGCCGGGGGAGAGTTCGGGTTCGGGGGAAGGGAATGGCGGGATCTCGATTGTTTGCATGGTGATCGCCCCTGTGCTGAAATAGTTAATCTGTTTAACATATATCTGGTGGAATGTCAAACCGAACCGTGGCGCCGGGTTCGCCCGGGGGGATCGGGGATTGCTGCGGACAGGTGGGATTTCGCCGCGCGGATCGGGTCGGCTGGGGATATCCGTGTGCGTCGGGTCCTGGCGCCGCTGCTGGGCAGCGTAGGCGTTGGCGGCGTGGCCCGGGCCTAAAGCCGGGGGCGGCACGAGCAGCGCCCCACGGCACTGCGGTCCTGCCGCGCGAGCACATTCGTTCGGAGGCTCATCATGCGATCGAACACCCGCTTCGGGTATGCGCCCTGACGATGGTGCCGCTCCAGAAACGCCGAATTTCGGGCCCGTGCAGGGACATCAAAGCGGGCCGGAATTGACCACCGGCTTGCTCGGGCACGGCGCTTTGCCGAATGGCTGTTATGTTATACCAACCGCCCTTGACGCTGACCCATGTCGGCGGGGCGATCAGCTCTGTGTCATGACACGGCGTGTCACCGTCAACGGCGCTTGGTATTACGCGTCGGCGTTGCCTCCTCCAACGCACGGTGGCCGTCGAGGAATGTGGGTCAAGTCAGCCTGCAAGTCGGCCCAATTGTCGCCGTCATCGTTGAAATCTAACCACGAGCCTGTAACCACCAGCCCGCCGAAGGCTCGGCCCGTTTGCTGGCGCGCGATAGCTTGCTGCATGATGTCCCTTCGTCCAACGAAGCAGGGAAACGCGCATGTTGATGAGCACCGACCGCATCCTGGTCAGTCATGTCGGCAGTCTGCCACGCGCCGACAAATTGTCCGACCTGCTGATCCGCCAGGAAGCCGGCGAGGCGATCGATGCCGCCGAGCTGGCCCGTCAGGTGGAAACGGCAACCGCGTACGTGATCGGCAAACAGGTCGCAGCGGGTGTTGACGTGGGCAACGATGGGGAACAGTCGCGGGTTGGATTTCAGACTTATGTTCCTCGATGTCTGTGCGGTTTCGGCGGCGCTTCCAAACGCCCGCCGGCCAGGGACCAGATCGAATTCCCCAGCTATGTCCGGCAGTCGGCAACGCGCTTTCCGCACACCGCGCGGGCCATGAACGCGCCGGCCGCGGTGTCGGAAGTGCAGTATGTCAACGGCGCGCCGATCGTCGAAGACGCTGCACGGCTCAAGCGCATGGGGGGCGGTTTCAGAGAATGTTTCATGACCGCGCCGTCACCGGGTATCGTTGCGACGACCATGCTCAATCAGCATTACGACAGCCACGAGGCCTATGTGACGGCCCTGGCGAAAGCGCTGTCCCACGAATATCGCGCGATCCACGACGCCGGCCTGATCCTGCAAATCGACGCCCCGGACCTGGCGATGGAGCGGCATCGGTTTTTCGACGATCTGACCGACGCCGAATTCCTCCGCGCGGCTCGAACTGCATGTCGCGGCGATCAATTTGGGGATCGAGGGCATTCCCCGGCGACCGCATCCGGCTGCATGTCTGCTGGGGTAACAATGACGCGCCGCATGTCTACGACATCGCGATGAGCGACATCCTGCCGGAGCTGTACCGAGCCAATGTCGGAGCACTGTCGATCGAGTTCGCCAATCCCCGGCATCAGCATGAATACGATGCATTGCGCAGCAATCCGCTGCCCGCGCACATGCTGCTGATGCCCGGGGTTCTCGATACCACGACAAACATTGTCGAGCATCCGGAACTTGTCGCCCGGCGGCTCGAGGAGGCGGTGGGCGTGGTCGGTGATCGTGAGCGGGTGATCGCGGGAACGGATTGCGGCTTTGGCACATTTGCCGGACGCGAATACGTGGCGGAGGAGATCGTCTGGGTGAAGCTCGCCGCAGCCGCCGAGGGCGCGCGCATTGCGTCGGGCCGGTTGTGGGGCCGGGCTGACCGGTGACATCCGGCCGCGGGAAGCAGATGAAAAAGGCAGGAGGATGCCCGTGCATGGCCATCCTCTGAATCCGTGTCATGGCCGGCGAAGGCTTGACCCTGCGAAGGCTTACCCCTGCGAAGACGGGGGGCCGGCCACCCTCGGCTTCCCCTGTGGGAGAGGCCGGGGAGAGGTCGCAACAGAAGAACTACCTTGTTTCGACCTTCCCCCAGCGCCCCTCCCGCAAGCGGAGGGGGAGTTTCCTGTTGCATGCCCGCCTTCCTGATGCGCGTGGGGTCAAACCCGGCCATTACGGGAGCAGCATCGCGGTGGTTTCATCCGAGGCGGGTCGGCCACCGGCCGGTGATCAACCCGCAATGACACACCGAGGTCGGTGCCTCGCATGCGATTTCCCGCATCCGGCTTTCCGACTGGCTTCACGGCACACCGCTACTTCGGCAACGTGTCCACCGTAAGCGCGTCGCCGGCCAGCTTCGCGCCGCGGCGTTGCGCGGCGTCCACCGCCTGCTGCAGCGCGGGAAGATATGTCGCCGCTTGCTCCACGTTGTTCGGCCGCGCACGATCGAACAGCGGCTGGGACGAGGCAATGGCGATGATCATGTCGGTGCCGTAGGGCGGCCCGACCTCCCAGGCCGGATGACCGGGACTGGCCTCGCCCAGCTCCACCGCCTCGCCCGGCTGGAACTGTACGCAGCGGGTCCGCGGTCATCTGCTGCGACCGATCCGCAATCTGCGGGTACAGGTGCAGGATTGTGCCGTCATGGCCGACATAATCCACCATCAGCCGGCCGCGGAAGTCGGGCATGACCAGCCGCGGCAGGATGTGCGCGCCGTCATGCAGCGCGGTCTGGCCTCTCGCCAGGGACAGCCCCAGGTGCGACCCCGTCCTCCCGAAGATCGGGTCGATCGGCTGCAACGCGTCGATCGCGCCGCAGAACGTCGGATCCACGCCGTTCACGCGCCACTGCACTTCCCCGGGAATGTTGATCCCGCCGAGCGCCTGACGAAACGTCTCGGCTTGGGCTTTCCCCGCCAGTCCGGTCAGCGTCACGTCGCCGTTCGGGCGGACGGCGCCGTCGATCAGCACGCAGGGCTGCTTCAGGGTGAGCGCGGAGATCTGCTGGCGGAGCGTATCCAACCCCGCAGAGGCCAATTGCACCGGCGCGGTGGCTGGCGCGGATCCGCTCGAGGCGGCCGGCGTGGTTAGAGCCGGCGTCGTGGGGGCCGGCGCCGTGGGAGCCGGCGTCGTGGGGGCCGGCGCCGTGGGAGCCAGCGTCGTGGGGGCCGGCGTCGTGGACGCCTGCTGTGCCGCTGGCGGCGCCTGTGCCGTGGGCGCTGCCTGCCCCGTGGGCGCGGCCTGTCCTGCGGCGGCCGGTGGCTGCCCATTTCCCACGGCTGTCGTGGACGCCGGCGCGGGCCCGGTGGACCCTGGCGCGGGCGCAGTGGACCCAGCAGCGGACCCAGCAGTGGACCCAGCAGTGGACCCTGGCGCGGGAGCAGTGGACGCCGGCGGCGCCGTGGGCGTGGGCTCGTTCTTCGCGACGGTCGATGGCCCCGCCGCCGGAGCGGTTGGTCCGGCATTCTGCGCGGTGGGGGAGACCGGGGCGGCATTCTGTGCGGCCGCGGAGACCGGAGCAGGCGCCGGGCCGCGCAACAGGAAGAACCAGGCGCCACCGCCCGCCAGCACCAGCAGGACGACCACCGCCGCGGCGATCATCGGCATCGAGGATCGCTTCCCCGCAGCCGCGAGCCGCCGCGGGAACCGAAGCTGCCGCGGCCGCACGCCCGGCAGGTCCGGCGCTCGCCGCACGCGCGGCAGGTGCGCCACCGAACGCGGGCGCGGCAGGAGCCGCGGCACGGCGCGCGCTGGGGGCGACCATCGTCGCTTCCGCCTCGTCCACCTCCGCGACCGGCATCCCCGGCAACGGCTTGCCCGCGGCCGCGGCCTGCACCGCCTCCAGGAACGCCGCCGCCGACTGGAACCGCTCCTCCGGCCGCTTGGCCATCGCCTTGCGCACGACGCCGTCGAACGCCGTCGGGCACGTCACCGACATCTGCGACGGCAGCGGCGGGTCCGTGTTCAGCGCCTTGTGCATGATCGCCGACATGCCGCCCTCGAACGGGCGCTCGCCGGTCAGCAACTGGTACAGCACCACGCCCGACGAATAGATGTCGGTGCGGGCGTCCACCACCTGGCCCATGAATTGTTCGGGCGACATATAGGCCGGCGTGCCCAGCACCGTGCCGGCCTGAGTCATCGACGAGCTTTCGATCCGGGCGATGCCGAAATCGGCGATCTTCCCCTGCCCTTCGCTGGTCAGCATGATGTTGGCGGGCTTGATATCGCGGTGCACGACGCCGCGCGCGTGGCTGAACTGCAGTCCGTTCAGCAGGTCGGTCATGATCCGCAGGGTTTCCGGCAGCCCGAAGCGTTCCTGCCTGTCGACCAGCGACTTGACCGACGGGCCGTCGACATACTCCATGACGATATAGGCGATGTCGCCGGTCTCGCCGTAGTCGAACACGCCGACGATGTTGGGATGGGTCAGCCGCCCCGCGGCCTGCGCTTCACGGCGGAAGCGGGCCAACGCCTCCTCGGTCTCCGGATCGTCGTGCGTGTCCGGGATGCGGACGGTCTTGATGGCGACGCGGCGGGCGATGATCGGGTCCCAGCCCTCATACACGGTGCCCATCGCACCTTTGCCGAGGGTGCGTTTGACCTCGTACTTGCCGAGAGTCTCGATGGTTTCCGCCATGCCCCCGCCCGTCTCAAATCAGATTAGTCCCATTGTGCCATGGCCGGCGCAGGCCGGCCTACGCCGACCATGACACAGTGGGATCAGGTTCGAGGGATGCGCCGCCTCCCCCCAACTCCCTCCCCCTGCCACGAGGCGAGGGGGAGTTTGCCTTGCTGGAGGCATCATAGTCCCGCGAGTTCGGGTTTTTGAAACAGTCTCGGCATTGACCATGCGCTCGCCGCCCTCGCCGATCACCGCGAACGGCGCCCAAAAGAACGGGTGGGCGATTTCTGGCGGCAATCCCTTGCCGGCATCCGCCAGCATCGCGAGCTGGGCGTTGCGCAACGCGCCCGCCACGCCCAGCGCGGGGTTCTCCTTGATGCGCCGCAGCGTGTCGGCCACCAGGAACGCCGCCACCTGGTCGTTGACCGACCAGTGCGTCACCAGCAGTGCCCGCGCGCCGGCATAGAAGAACGCTCGCGCCAATCCGGAAAGGCTTTCGCCCGCCGTCGTTCCGCCCGGCCCGCCGGAGTTGCACGCCGACAAGATCACCAGGTCGGCGTCCAGGTTCAGCCCCACCACGTCGGACGCGGTCAGCAACGCTCCGGCCGCGTTGGGGGCGCCATTCGGATCGGAGGTCACGATCGCCGGCTGGGTCTGGCAGCGCAGGTCGGTCGGCAGCAGCGCGTGGGTGGCGAAGTGCAGGATGCGGAAGTTCTTCAGGGGCGTCTTCAGCACCGCCTCGGCGGTGAACACCGGACCGAGCAATTCATCCGACGCGCTGGCGCCCAGCAGGTCGCGCGCCGCACTCAGTTCCTTGCCGGCATACGGCAGCAGCGGCAGCCCGGACAGCAGTTGCGCGCTGTCGGCGCATGTCGCGCCCGGGAAGCTGGCCTGCGCCTGCGCCAGCGTCACCGGCCGGAAGTCCCCGAAGCCGAACCACGGCTGCGTCGCGCGCGATCCGGCGGCGATCTTGCGCAGGCTGACGAAATTGCTCGGCGCCGGCACGTGGGCGATGGTGAACTGCCGCACCAACCAGGGCGCCTCGGCCAGCGCGTTCGGCTGCGCCGGGCCGGTCAGCAGCACCTCGAACGGCAGCGACAGCAGCGGGCCGCTGGGCGCCACCACCACCGACCGCGCACCGGCAAGCTGCTTCGCCACGCCTCCCAGGGTGAGCTGGTACAGCCGCTGCGCATCCGCCACATCGAACTGGGGCAGGCCGGCAGTGGTCAGCTCGATGCCCTCCCGGGTCCGCTTCACCAGGCCGGCGATGGCCGGCAGGCCGGCATCGATCTTCGACACCGAGATGGTCTTGTCGCGCAGCAGGAATACCCAGCCGTCAACGTTGGCGACCGTCATGGCCGCGAACGCCTCGCCCGGATGCAGCACCGCGAACACTTCCTGCGCCGTCACCACCTGCTGCACGAGCTGGCCGTAGTTCGGCGATGCCGCCTGCAGCGCAGAATCGGCGTCCTGAAGCTGCGCGTGAGTCTGCGCGATGTCCTTGTCCAGCGCGGCCGCGCGGGCCACGATTTCCGGATTGTTCGGCGCACCCTGGCGCTGCGCCTGCGTCAGGTCGTCGCGCTGGCTGTAAAGCGTGTCCAGCTTGCCCTTCAGGTCGCGCTGCCGGCGGATCGCCGCGCCCACCTTCGGATCGCGCGTGTTCTCCGCCAGCGTCGCCGCGGCCTGCGCGATTTGCTCGCTGGTGATGCTGCCCTGGGCCAATTGCTCGGCGGTGAACATCTCCGCCAGCAGCGCCTGCGCGCGCTCCTTCTGGGCGCCGGCCGCCTGAGCATAGACATCCAGGCAGGGCGCCATCAGCTCCGGCGTCGTCCCGGACTTCAGCGCCGTGAGGGCCGTCACCGCGCTCTGGCAGATCGGCAGCGCGTCGAGGCCATGACCGTTCCGCAGCAGCTCACGGGCGCGCAGCAGATAGGTCTCCGCCAGCGGCTTCGATCCGGGAAGCGCCTGACTGAACGCCGCGGTCGATTGCGCCAGTTCGGCCAGCGCCTGGCTTTGCTGGCCTTGCGCCGCCGATGTCAGCGCCGTGGTGCGGTACAACCTGGCGTCCAGGATCGGCCGTGCCAGTCCGTTCCCCGCCGCCAAATCGCTCGCCTGCTTCAGCAGGTCGTCAGCCTCCTTCGGCTTGCCAATCACGCGCAGCAGCACGGCGCGGTTGCGGCGCACCTCGATCAGTCCAAGCAAGGCCGACTGCGCCCGCGGGTCGCTGATCAGGCCTTGATCCGGGGCGAGCGAACCGGTGACCGCCGACCGGTTGAAGGAGAAAGCGCTGGCGAAGGCCTGCGCCGGCTTCGCCTTCAACGCTTGCTCCGGCACGTTCACCGCATAGAGCTGGTCGGCCTCGGTCAGCAGCGTCAGGGCATCGTCCAGCTTGCCCTGGTTCATCTCATCCAGCCCGCGATAATGGTATAGCCGGGCCAGCGCGGTGGGGTTGGCCGAGTGCGGCGCCAACTGCGCCGCCTGCGCGAACAAGGCATCGGCTTCGGCGAAGCGGCCCTGGTTCGAAAGCTGCAGCGCCAGCGACATGATCGTGGTCGCGGTTTCCGGGTTGTTCTTGCCCAGCAGCTTCTGTTGCAGCGCCAGCGCGGCGCGGAAGGCGGATTCCGCTGCTCCTGTGTTGTCCGCGAGGTTGGCGCGGGTGCCCGCCACCATCAGCTCCTCGAACTGGCCGACGTCGCCCGAGCTGAACGCCTGCGCCGCCAGGCGCTGCGCCAGCAGCGCATCCGCGGCGGAGCTGACCGGCGCGGCATTCGGCTTCATCACGCCGGCCAGCACGCCGATCGAGCGTTCCATGACGCTCGCCGCCGGCAGCACGCCGTCGGCGTACCAGACCTTGCCACCGACATCGGCCACCATCGCCACGTGCGGCCAGCCACCGACCAGGCGCGTGCACTGCAGCAGCTCGGCAGGACTGCCGTTGAGGATCGTGGTCGCGGTGGGCGGATTGCAACGGAACCGCGTGTCGAGCCCGTCGCGCCACGGGCTTGCAGTGACAAGCTGCGCAAGCTGTGCGTTGCCGGCGCCTCCAGCGTGGACGCGCGCGCTAGGCTCCTGCCAGGTGCCGCAATAGACATCCGCCGCGCCCGGTTCGGGCGATGTTTGCGTGCAGTCCTCGCCGACCGCGTTCTTGCCGATCGAGATCTGCGACGCCGGCTTCGATGCGCCAGCCGGCGCGCGGGCATAGTCGCTCGGCGCCGGCCGTGCGCATCCGGCCAAGGCCAGCAGGACCAAGGCCGGCAGGATCAAGGGCCGCAGGATCAAAGGCCGTAGGACGGCAAGGGATGCGCGCATGATCGTTGTTCCTGGCCGAAATCGGCCGCTGTGTAGCAAGAAACATGGTCTCCCTCGCCGTCCACACCGTTTCATCCAGCGCGGGGCGACCGCCAGGCCGGTGGCAACCAGCAGGGAAATAGACACTGTCCGCATGTTCAACGAGCCGACGGCGCTGGGCCGGTCTCGGGACATGCCCCTGCGGCGTCGGGAACGTCGCAGGGCAGCAGCTCATACCGCTCGTCCGATACCACGGGCAGCACGAGGTCTTCCGGGTTCTGCGAGTTGACCGGCTGCCCCAGGGTGATGTCGTCCACCGGGTTGCTTTGCGGCAGCGTCGCGATGGACAGGATGGCACAGTTCACCGAGTGGATCGGGCAGCCGTCGATGCGGAAATTACTGTTCGGCTGCGGTTGGATGAACCCCGCGCCGGCCGCGGCATTGCCGCTCAAACCGTCGATCGTCGCATTGGTGAAATTGGCCAGACCGGGCGGCTGGAGGAAGGCGAAGTCGAACGCCTCGACGTTGAAGGTGCCTCCCGCGGTGCCATTGCCGATATTGAGGATCAGCCAGGTGTTCGGCGCCATCAGGCCGTTGGAGCCGAATTGAACCGTGCCGTTGCTGGTGCCGGGGCTCAAGGTGATCGAGAGGATGCTCTGCTGCGTGCTGCCCAGGTTGCCGACCGAGAACCCGCCCGTCTGAATCACGCTGGCGGCGGTCAGGAAGGCGCCGGGATCGACGACCGCGCTGGGCAGCTGCGACATCGTCAGCGTGCCGAGCGGGCGGATGGCGCCTCCGGTGACGAAGCTGGCGTTGTCGAGCGTGATCTGCCCTGCATCCGTGATCTGGATGCTCCCAGCGGTGACGGCGCCGCTGATCAGCAGATTGCTGCCGTCGCGGAGGACGAAAACGCCGCTGGTGCTTCCGCCGGCCCCACTGGTGAAGCTGCCCAGCGTGCCGACGCTGTTGGAGAAGCCTGTCGCGCTGTCGCCGAACAAATCCACGGTGCCGCCGGCGCTGCCGGTCAGCAGATCGGCCAGCAGCACGCCGTCCTGCGTGATGTTGCCGCCTGCGTTCAGGATGACGCCGATGTCGTCCTGCACCAGTCCGTCCAGCGTGATGTTGCCGGCGGCGGTGGTGACGACCTCGGTGCCGGCAATCAGGCCACCGCTGGCGGTCTGCACGATCGAGCCGCCCGTCGAGGTCAGCGACAGCGTGCCGGTTTTCGCGACAATCGAGCCGGTATTGGTGACATCGCTGGCCGCCTGGGCCGTCACGTTGCCCTGCGCCTGGATCAGGTTGCTGTTGTACAGCGTGCCGCCCGAAGCGATGATCGACGCATTGCCGGCCAGCGCGATCACCGAGCCGCTGTTGGTAACGCCGGCCCCCGCCTGCAGCGTCGTGTTCGCGCTCGCAAGCACGAGGCCGCCATTGGTCAGCGTCCCGCCCGAAGCGGTCAGCGACGCATTGCCGGATTGCGCGATGACCTGGCCGGTGGTGGTGAGGTTCGTGGCGGCCGTCAACGCCGCATTGCCGTTCGCCTGGACCAGGCCGCCATTGGTCAGCGTCCCGCCCGAAGCGGTCAGCGACGCATTGCCGGATTGCGCGATGACCTGGCCGGTGGTGGTGAGGTTGGTGGCGGCCGTCATCGCCGCATTGCCGCTTGCCTGGACCAGGCCGCCATTGGTCAGCGTCCCGCCCGAAGCGGTCAGCGACGCATTGCCGGATTGCGCGATGACCTGGCCGGTGGTGGTGAGGTTCGTGGCGGCCGTCATCGCCGTATTGCCGCTTGCCTGCACCAGGCCGCCATTGGTCAGCGTCCCGCCGGAGGCGGTAACCGATACCGTGCCGGCCTGCGCGATCACCGAACCGGTATTGGTCACGTTGATACCCGCCAGCAGCGTCGCGTTGGCGCTCGCCAGCACCACGCCCCCGGTGTTGGTCAACGAACCGGCGGTGGCATTGAGCGACGCGTTGCCGCCTTGCGCCAGGACGAGGCCACTGGTGGTGAGGTCGGTTGCAGCCGTCACGACCACATCGCCGTTCGCTTGGACCAGGCCGCCGTTGGTAAGCGTCCCGCCGAAGGCGGTCATCGTCACGGCGCCGCCCCGCGCGATGACCGAACCGGTGTTGGTCATCGCCGTCCCGGCCAGCAACGTCGTGGTGGTGGCGGCGGCAATGACGGAATTGTTTGTCAGCGACCCTTGCGTCGTGATGGCGATGGCGCCCGTCGAGGCGGTCACCGGGCCGGTCACCGCCAAACTCGCACCGTCATCCAGCGTCACGGTTGTCGCGCTGATGCCGGCCACATCGGCGATCTGGTTGCTGGTCGCCGCCGCACCGGTGAGGCTGGCGCTGCCGGTGGCATTGGCGGTCAGGGCGCCCGCGATCAGCGTACCGGTCTCACTGATCGCGCCGGCGGTTGCGGTCAGACTGGTCGTGCCGGCGCCGCCGTCGCTGACATAGCCCGCGCCGTTGATGGTAACGCTGCTGCCGGTCAGGCTGTTCGCACTGGTGCTGAGCACGCTGCCGTTCACGGTCAATGCCGCGGCATCGAGGATCGTGACGCTGGCGCCGCCGTCGACCGGACCGGCCACCGCCAGCGCCTCGCCGTCGACCAGCGTGAAGCCGCTGGCGGTAAAGCCGCCGAGCGTGGCGACCTGGTTGGCGGTCGCCGTCGCTCCGGCCAGCGTGGCTGTGCTCGCCGCGCTGCCGAACAGTACACCGGTGATCAGGCTGCCGGTTTGGTAAATGGCGCCGCCGGAATCCAGCACTACGGCGGCCGGGCCATCCACGATGCCGGCCAGCGTGACGTCGCCGGTGGCATTCATGGCGACTTCGGTCCCCGCGAGCATGCTCGCGCCGGCGGTCTGCACGATCGGGCCGCCGGACGCCGTCGCCGTGATAGCCGCACCGGCGGTCACCGCTCCGCCGTTGGAGAGCGTGCCGGCGGCCGCGGTCAGCGACACGTTCCCCGAGGTCGCGCCCACGGAGCCGGTATTGCTGATGCCGGTCGCCCCCAGCAGCGTCGTGTTCGCGGCCGCCTGGATCAGGCCGGCGTTGGACAAAGTGCCGGCGCTGGCGGTCAGCGCGGCGTTGCCGGTCTGGGCGATCACCGAGCCGGTGTTGGTCAGGCCGGTGCTTGCCCCAAGCGTCGCGTTGGCACCCGCCAGGACTGCGCCGCTGTTGAACAGCGTGCCGTCGCTGGCGGTCAGCGACGCGTTGGCGGTCTGCGCGACGACCGAGCCGGTGTTGGTCAGGCTGCTGCCCGCCCCCAGCGTTGCGCCGGAGCTCGCCTGGACCAGGCCGCTGTTGGACAGTGCACCGCCGGCGGTCAGCGCCGCGTTGCCGCCCTGTGCGATCGCCGATCCGGTGTTGGTCAGGTCGCCGCTTGCTCCCAGCGTCGCGTTGCCGCCCGCCAGAACCAGGCCACCATTGAACAGCGTGCCGTTGCTGGCGGTGAGCGACGCGTTGCCGCCCGCGATCACCGTTCCGGTGCTGGTGTTGGTCAGGCTGCTGCCGGCGCCCAGCGTTGCGTCGCTGCTCGCCTGGATCAGCCCGCTGCTCAACAGCGTGCCGGCGGTCGCGGTGACGGATGCGGTGCCGCCTTGCGCGACAATCTCTCCGGCATTGGTGACCGTGCTGGCGGCCAGGAGCGTTACGCTGGTGTTCGCGGTGATCGATGAGCTGTTGCTCAATGCACCCGCCGTCGTGATATCGACCGAACCGGTTGTCGCGGCCACGGCGCCGATCACCGCCAGCGACGCGCCGTCATCCACCGTCAGGATGCTGGCGCTGAAGTTGCTCAGGTTGACGATCTGGTTGGTCGTCGGCGTCGTGCCCGCCAGATCGGTCATGCCGGTGGAGCTGCCTGACAGCGTGCCGGCGATCAGCGTCCCGCTCTCGTTGATGACGCCGTTGCTGGCGACCAGGGTGACGGTGCCAGGGGCGCCGGACGTCACCTCGCCGGGGATCTGAATGGTATTGCCCATCAAGTAGATCTGGCTGGCGCTGATGATCCCATTCACCGTGAGCGGGCCGTTCGCATTGATAGATGCGTACGCGCCGCCGCCGATGGCACCGACGCCAGGGCTTGTGCCGACGTTAAGGCCCGTGCCGTCGTTCAGGATAAAGCCAGCCGAGCCGAAGCTGCCGATATTGAGGATCTGGTTCGAGGTGGCAGTGAAACCGGAGAAGTTCGCCGCCCCTGTCGCGCTGCCGTACAGCGTGCCGGAAATCAGCGTGGCGTTCTCGGTGATGGCGCCGCCGGTGGCGGTGATGTCCGTGGTGCCGTTCCCGCCGTCGCTGACGTAGCCCGCGCCGGTCATGGAGATGACGCTGCCGGTCAGGGTCATCAGGTTGCTGCTGACCAGGCTGCCGGTCACCGTCAGCGCCTGGGAGTCATCGATGGCGACGCTGCTGCCGCCGTTGACTGGCCCGGTCACCTCAAGCGCCGCCCCGTCGTTCAGGACGAAGCTGGTCGCGGTGAAGCTGCCAAGCGTGCCGATCTGGTTGGCGAAGGTCGTGCCGTTGACGAACCCACCGAGGCTTGCCGCGCCGGTCGCGCTGCCGCTCAGCGTTCCAGCGATCAGCGTGCCGGTCTCGACGATCGAGCCGGTATTGGCGATGAGACTGACCGAACCAACCGAGCCGGCATTCACCAAGCCGGGGATCATGATGGTGGTCGCGGTCAGATTGACGGTGCTGGCGCTGATGAGCGTATTCACCGTCAGGATGCCGGCAACGTCGATCGAGGCGAGCGTGCCGCCGATCAAGGTGTCGATGTTCAGCGCGGTGGTGCCGTCGTTCAGGATGAACCCTGCGGCATTGAAGCTGCCGACATTGGCGATCGTGTTGGTGCCGAGGAAGCTTGCCGAACCGGTCGCCGAACCGTCGAGCGTGCCGGAGATCAACGTGGCGTTCTCGTAGATCGTGCCGGCGGTGGCGGTAAGACCCGTGGTGCCGTTGCCACCGTCGCTGACATAGGCGGTGCCGGTGATGGCGATGGCACTGCCGGTCAGGTTCATCAGGCCAGCGCTGAGCAGGCTTCCGGTGACCGTCAGCAACTGGTTGTCGCCGATTGCGACGCTGCTGCCGCCATTGACCGGCCCGGCCACGGTCAGAGCCACGCCGTCGTCCAGCACCAGGCTGGTGGCGGTGAAGCTGCCCAGTGTGCCGACCTGATTGACATAGGTCGTGCCGGTCATCGCGCCGCCGAGATTTGCCGCCGCATTGGCGCTGCCGATGAGCAATCCGGCGATCAGCGTCCCGGTCTCGATGATCGAGCCGGCATTGGCGATCAGGTCGACCGTGCCGGCAGCGTTCACCGTGCCGGGGACCGTGATGCTGGTGGCGGTCAGATCGATCGTGTTGGCGCTGACCAGCGTGTTGACCGTGAGGGTCCCGGCAACGTCGATCGAAGCGAGCGTCCCGCCAATCACGGTGCCGATGCCGAGCGCCGTGCCGTCGTTCAGCATGAAGCCGCCAGCATTGAAGCTGCCGACGGTTTGGATCGTGTTGCTGCCGAGCAACGTCGCCGCGCCCGTCGCGCTGCCGTTCAGCGTGCCGGCGATCAGCGTTCCCGTTTCGCCGATCGAGCCGCCATTCGCGACCAGGCTGGTGGTGCCCGCGCCGCCGTCGCTGACTTCGCCCGGGATCTGGATGGTGGTCGCGGTCAGGCTGACGGCGCTGGTCGCAATCAGGCTGTTTTGCACGGTGAGCGTGCCGCCGGTGTCGCCGATGGTGATGCTGGAGGCCGTCAGCGTGCCGACCCCAAGGTTGCCGTTGTCAGCCAGCGTGAACGTGCCGGACGACCCCACCGCCAACGATCCGATGGCGGCGATGGTGTTCACGCCGCCCAGGCTGACCGAGTTGGCGATCCCACCCGAGCTTTGCAGCGTGGCGGCCAGGATCGTGCCAGTGCTCGCCTCGGTCACGCCGCCGGCGGTCGTGGTCAGGTCGATCAGCGCGGTGCTGTTGCCCAGGATCGCATTGCCGGTCAGCGCGATGCTGCCGGTGTGCATGTCGATTGTTGGCCCGCTCACCACCGCGCCGCCGTTCAGCGCAATGACACCGCCGGTGTCGGTGAGCGAGATCAGCCCCCCCGGCGCGGTCGCCGAAATGCTGTCGCTGATCGCCAGCGTACCGCTCAGCCCGTCCAGCGTGACGCTGGAGGCAATCACGGAGCCGGTGACCGCCAGCCCCGTGCCGCCATTGCCGAGATGGAACGTCCCGTTGTTGACCAGGAACGGTCCCAGCGTGCCGATCGCATTGGCGTCGGACAGATCGACGTTGCCATTCGCCCCGGTGCTGCTGAGCAACGTCGCCGCGACGATCGATCCGCCGCCACTTTCGACGATGCCGGCGGTGGTGCCGTCGAGATCGACTGTTCCGCCCAGCAGCACGCCACCGCCGCCCAGCGCGATGCTGCCGGCGGAGACCTGGATGTTGCCCGACGTGGCGGTGATGCCCGCCGTGATCGTGGCGCCGCCCGCGCCGACCAGGGTGGCGCCTTGCGCCGAGATCAGGCCGGTGACGTCGAGCGTGCCGGCGCCGCCATCATTCAAATTGAAAGTACCGTTCGAGTCGATGAAACCGGCGACCGTGCCGATGGTGTTGCTGTTGGTCAGCGTCGCACCGCCCGCGGCCGTGCCGATCAGCGTCTGGACCTGGATACTGTTCGCGCCGCTCTCGACGATCGAACCGCTGTTGGTATTCAGCCGCAAGGTCACGGCGTGGGTGCTCAAGCCCACTCTGCCATCGATCGAGATGTTGCCCGCGGTCACGGTGCCGGCGTAGCCGTTGCTGGCGTCGTTGTAGCTGCCGATTTGCAGCGTGCCGGTGTTGATCGCCGCGAGCACGCTGCCCGCGATCAGCATGGTGCCGGAGGTAGCGACGCTGCCGGCCAGGCTGATGGGCGTGTTGGGGGACAATGGCGCGATCGCCACCGTGCCGTTGACCGCACTGATGGGTCCGGAGCCAGAACTCGCGGTCACATTGTCCGCGACCAGCTCGATGAACGGCGATCCGGCTGTCGCGGTCAGCGAGCCGCCCGAGCTCAGCGTGATGCTGTTGCCGCCGCTCGGCGTGCCGACCTTGGCGAAGATGTCCTGTGCGCTGACCGCGCCGGTGATCAGCAGGTTGCCGTTATCGACCAGCAGCAGGTCGCCGTTACTGACGGCAAAGGCACCCATCGCGCCGATCTGGTTGTTGGTGCTGAGCAGGGTGACGGTGTTGTTGACACCTTGGCCGCTTTGCAGCGTACCGGCCTCGATCGTGCCGCTGTTGGATTCGATGACGCCGCCATTGGTTGCCGACAGGTCGAGCGCCGTCGCATCCAGCACGCCGCTGCTGGTGATCCCAATGCCCGTGGTCCCGACCAGCACCAGGCTGCTGCTCGAAAAGACGGTGTTGCCGACGCCGATGGTGCCGGCGACCAGGGTCACGCCGGCCGCGTGGACCGAACCGCTCACCGTCAGCGCGTTGCTGCCATCGGCCAGATCGAACGAACCGCCGCTGACGAAGCCGGCAAGCGTGCCAACGTCGTTGGCGCCGCCCAAAGCGACCGCGCCGGTGGCTCCTCCGGAACTTTGCAGCGTGCCGGCGACGATCGAGCCACCGGTCTCGGTGATGCCACCGCTGCTGGCGGTCAGGTCCACGGTGCCGGTGTCGGACAGCACGCCGTTGGTACCGATCACGATGCTGCCCGTGTTGAGCAACAACGTGCCCGACGTGGCGCTGACAGCCGCGGTGATGTCGATGGTGCCAGGGGTGGTGATGGTTACGCCGGCGGCGGCGACCGAGCCGTTGAGTGCCAGGCCGGCCGCAAGCGAATCCACCAGGTCGAGGCTGCCGCCGCTGACGATGAACTGGCCCAGCGTGCCGATTGCGTTGCTGACGCCGACCAGCGTCGCTCCACCCGCAATGCTGCCGGTGCTCTGCAATGTGGCGGCGGCGATCGTGGCGGTGCTGGCCTCGTTCACGCCGCCGTTGGTCGCGGAAAGATCGACCAACCCGGCGCTGTCGCCGAGGAACGACGAGCCGTTCAGCGCGATGCTGCCGCCGTTCAGCACGACGGTCGGGCCCGAGACCGTCGCGCTGCCGTTCAGCTCGATGATGCCGGTCGTACCGGCGATCAGCGACACCGTCCCGGCAACGCCGATCGCACCGATGCTGCCGCCCACCGCCAGGGTGCCGCCGCCGATGGCCAGCGTGACGCTGTTGGCAACCACCGTTCCCGGCACGGCGAGGCCGGATGCGTTGCCACCGTTGTTAAAGTAGAACGTACCGTCGGTCACCGGGAACGTGCCGAGCGTGCCGATCGTGTTGCTGCTGCCAAGAGCGACGGTCCCGGTGCCGGTGACCCCGCCCGAACTCTGCAGCGTGGCCGCATCGATCAGGCCACCGCCGCTTTCGGTAATGCCGCCGCCGGTGCTGCTGAGATCGACCGCGCCGGCGGGGTCCGACAGCAAGCCGTTAGTGCCGATCACGATGCTGCCGCCGTTGACCAGCAGCGTTCCGGACGTAGCGGTGATCGTGGAGTTGATCGTGGTGGTGCCGGCGCCCTGGATCGACTCGGCGGTGGCGGAGACCGTGCCGTTGACCGTGAGGTTGGTGGTGCCCGCCTCGGTCAGCGCGAACGCACCACTGGAGACGCCGAATTTGTCCAACGTCGCAACGACGTTGCTCGCGTTGTTCAGCGCCACGCTGCCGGAGGTGACGGTGCCGGTGAGCGTTCCGACGGTAAGAACATCTCCGACACCTTGGGCGACGCCGGCGTTGCTATCCAGCTCCAGCGTTGCCGGCGTGATGGCGACGCTGGCGGCTATGTCGATGCTGCCCGCGGCGATGGTGAACGCGCCACCGTTGTTGATGTCATCGTGGTAGCCGCCGATCCGCAGCGTGCCTGCCGTTATCGCGCCGAGCATCCCGGTCGCGATACCGAGCGTACCGGCGCTGCTCGCGGCACCCAGAGCCACGGCGCTGCCGCTGCTGGCCGGCGCAATTTCGACGAGGCCCGAGCCGGCGGTGACGGAGCCGCCGGTTTGGTAGGCCAGCGAATCCGTCACCAGCCCGATCGTCCCGCCGTTCACCGCCAAGGTGCCGCCGAGCGTCAGGGCGGTGTTGCGGCTTTCCAGCAGCTCGATATTCCCGGTGCTCGCCGTCACCTGCCCGGCCACGGTCAGCGGGGTGGCATCCGCGATGAGGATGTCACCGCTGCCGGCGCTCAGCAGGCCGAGCGTACCGATAGAGTTGCCCGTCGCGATCAGCGTGAATCCGCTGGCGGCGGTGCCGGTCAGCGTCGGCACGGTGAGCGCGACCGTCCCTGGCTCGGTGACCGCGCCGGACGTGTCCAACTCGAGCGCGATGGTGCCGGTGTTCAATGAAGCGGCCAGCGAGATGCCGGTCGCGGTGATGGTGCCGATAGCTTCGCCGATGCGCAGCAGCGAGGTGCTGATCTCGCCAAGCAAGGTGCCATCCACCACCAGCCCGCCGGCGCCTTGCGTGCCGTTCAGGGTGACGCCGATAGCGGTGCCTGGCGCGAGTTCCACCGCGCCGGTCGCGGTCAGAGTGCTGGCGCCGCTCTCGGTGATCGTGTCCGCCAGCAGGGAGATCGTACCGGTCGCCGTCAGCGAGGCGCCAGTTGCTCCCGAACCGATTTCCAGCGTGTCACCGGCGCCGGTGACTTCGAAAAGCATGTTGCTGCCGGTATAGACGCCGGTCAGCAGCATGTTCGGATCGGAAACGATCGTGATGTTGTGGCCGGTGTCGCTGATGCCGGTAACCGCAGCTATCACGTTGTGGCCGCTGGCCAACACGATGTCGCCGCTCGCGGAAGCGTTGAGCGTGCCGGCGACGAGTGTATCGGAGCCGGTCTGCGTAATCCCCGCGGCCGAACCGAGCGTCACCGTCGAGCCATTGACCAGCGCGCCGCCGCTCATCGCGATGCCACCGGACGTGGTGGCGAGGCTGACCTGACCTGCCGTCGCAACGATGCTGCCGGCATCGATGCCGATGGTGCCGGCGGTGATTGTCGCGTTGGCCGCGCTCACCGATCCGGTCACCGCAATGCCGCCGGCGTTCACCATGTCGAAGCTGCCGCCGTTCCCGACGGTAAAGGTGCCGAGCGTGCCGATGGCGTTGGCCTGGCCCAGGGTCACGTTGCCGCCAGCGCTGCCGGTCAGCATGCCGGTGCCGATCGTGCCCGCCGTCTGGCCGATCGTCCCAGTGGTCGCGACCAGGCTGACCAGCGTGCCGCTGTTGACGTTGGCGCCCAGCGCGATGCTCGTGGCCTGCAGCGTGATGTCGGTCCCGGCGGACACGGCGTTATTGATCGCCAGCGCCGCGCCCGAGTTCAGCGACAGCGCATCCGCCACCGTAATGGCGCCACCCAGCGCGATCGTTCCGCCGGTCACGCTGAGGTTGGCCAGTGGATTGGTGCCGCCCACGGCACCGGCGAACGTCACCGTACCCGTTCCGGCACTGACGGTCAGGCTGTCGGTGCCCGCGGTCGCGTCGTCCACCGTGCTGCCGAACTCGACCGTATTGTTCGTGGTGGTCAGTACGCTGCTGCCGCCGATCGTCACCGCATTGTTGAAAGTCTGCGTACCTGACGTGGTGATGTTGTTGTCCAGCATCGCCGGCCCGCTCACCGTCAGGCTGGCGAGTGTTCCCGATCCACCTACCGCACCGCCGAACGTCACAGTGCCGCTTGTTGCGCTGACGGCCAATGCGAAGTCGCCGTCAACGGTGCTGGCGAAATCCACTCCGCTGTTGTTCGAGGTCAGCGTCGCGGCGGCACCCAGCGTCACCGCGTTGTTGAAGATCTGCGTGCCTGTCGTGGTGATGTTGGCGTCGATCGTCGCCGGGCCGGTGACCGTCAGGCTGGCCGGCGTGACCGCCCCGCCGAACGTTGCTCCGCCGCTCCCGGTGTCGACCACCAGGGCGAAGGAGCCGCCAACCGTGCCCGTGAAGTCGAGCGGCGCGCTGCTCGCACTGCTGTCGAACGTCGTGGCGCTCGCCTGCGTGACCGCGCCGAAGCTCGTCGGCATGCCGAACACCAGGCTGCCGTTCGTCGTCACCGCGGCGAATGTGTAGGCGTTGCCGAGGGCGTAGGTCCCGCCTTCCAGCGTGACTACGCCGCCCGTGTTCAGCGTCAGGGTGCCGGATGTCGTGATGCCGCTCAACGTCTCGCTGCCGGTGCCCGAGCTCAGCGTCAACGAATTCGCACCACCGGTGATCGATCCGGCAAAATTGATGGGGCTGTCGGTGGTGGCCAGCGTCGCGCTTGCGCCGAGCGTCACCGCGCTGTTGAAGGTCTGGGTGCCTGACGTGGTGACGTTGGCGTCGATCGTGGTCGGGCCGGTCACGGTCAGGCCAGTGAGCGCCGCCGATCCACCCACGGTGCTGCCGAATGTCACGACACCTGTGCCGGTGTTCACGTCCAGCGCGAAGCCGCCGTCCACCGTGCTGGCGAAATCCACCGCGCTGTTCGTCGTGCTCAACGTGGCGTCGGCACCGAGCGTCACCGCGCTGTTGAAGCTTTGCGTGCCTGACGTGGTGACGTTGGCGTCGATCGTGGTCGGGCCGGTCACCGTCAGGCCAGTGAGCGCTGCCGATCCACCCACGGCGCTGTTGAATGTCACGACGCCCGTGCCGGCATTCACACCCAGCGCGAAGCCGCCGTCCACCGTGCTGGCGAAATCCACCGCGCTGTTCGTCGTGCTCAACGTGGCGTCGGCACCGAGCGTCACCGCGCTGTTGAAGGTCTGCGTGCCTGACGTGGTGATGTTGGCGTCGATCGTGGTCGGGCCGGTCACCGTCAGGCCGGTGAGCGCTGCCGATCCACCCACGGCGCCGTTGAATGTCACGACGCCTGTGCCGGCATTCACGCCCAGCGCGAAGCCGCCATCCACCGTGCTGGCGAAATCCACCGCGCTGTTCGTCGTGCTCAACGTGGAGTCGGCACCGAGCGTCACCCCGCTGTTGAAGGTCTGCGTGCCTGACGTGGTGACGTTGGCGTCGATCGTGGTCGGGCCGGTCACCGTCAGGCCAGTGAGCGCTGCCGATCCACCCACGGTGCTGCCGAATGTCACGACGCCTGTGCCGGCATTCACGTTCAGCGCGAAGCCGCCATCCACTGTGCTGGCGAAATCCACCGCGCTGTTCGTCGTCGCGAGCGTAGCAGCCGCACCGAGCGTCACTGCGTTGTTGAAGGTCTGTGTGCCCGTCGTCGTGACGTTGCTGTCCAGCGTCGTCGGCCCCGTCACGGTCAGGCTGGCGAGCGCGGCCGATCCACCGACCGCGCTGCCGAACGTCACGATGCCGGTCCCGGCATCCACGACCAGGTTGTGGGTGCCGGCCGACGCGTCGTCCACCGTGCTGGCGAACTGGATCGTGCCGTTCCCGGTGTCCGTAAGCGTGGCGTCCGCCTGCAAAACGACCGGACTGTTATAGCTCTGGCCGCCACCCGTGGTCGTCACCACGCTCCCGGTGCTGGCCAGATAGATCGCGCCCGAGCTACCTGCCGTCCCGGCGAGGTTGTTGACACTGATCGGGGCACCGATGGTGATTGTGCCGGTGTTCGTCGTGTTGCCGGCCGACAGCACCAGGCCGCCATTCGTTCCGGTAATCGCGTCGTTGATCGTGATGTTGTCGTCAGCCAGCAGCGAAAGCGTCTTGCTGCTCGACCAGTCGATCGTCGCCGAGACCGTGATGTTGCCTTTGTCGGTGCCGGCGCCAGTGGTGGTGACGACGACATTTCCGGTGGCCAGCGCGTTCTGGATGGATGTATTGGCGACCGTTGCGGGGTCATCGGTCGCGGTGAACGTCCCGTTGTTAAGATTGTTGTTGTTGTCGGAACCGGTGATGTCGATATCGTACGGGTCGAGCAGCCAGGTGCCCGGCTGCCCGCTTGTTGATTGCGCCGCGGTATTGACGATCGCGCTGGCACTGACGCCGAGGTAAAGCCCCGACGTCTCGACGAAGCCGCCATTGCCACCCTGCGGGCCGCCCATGGCGGCGATGGTGCCGTCCATCACGGTGGTGCCGGTGGACAGCACCGTCACCCGCCCGCCATTACCCTTGACCGTGGCGTTCGCGGCGATCTGCGCGCCCTGCGCCACGGTCACGTTCGCCGAGCTATGAGTTGCGGTGACGCCCGGCCCACTCTTCGCCCGCTTCAGCGTCGTGCCCAGCGCCACCACCCCACCGCCGGCCTGGCCCGACGCGTTGATCCGAGCCCCCGAAGCGGCCGTCACGTTGCCGCTGGGATTGACGACTATGTTGCCGCCCGTCGTGCCGGGCGCGGTGCCCTGCGCGTCGAGCTGGCCTTCGATGGTGATGGACCCGCCGACGCCCGTCAGCTTGATGGTGCCGACATGGCCGCCGATGGTGTTGGCGCGGATCTTCCCCCCGGCATCCACCAAGGTCTGCACGATGCCGTCGGCCGCGCGCGCGGTCAGTTGCACCGTGCCGCCGTCCGCGACGATCAGGCCGGTGTTGGTCACCAGCGCGGTGGCGCCATTCGGCAGCGTGGTCACCATGCCGGAGACGTCGATCGACATCATGCCATCGCCGTACAGGTCCAGCGTGGTCTCGGTGCCGCTCGCCAGCACCACGTGACCCAGCCGCGCGACGATGACACCGTCGTTGCGCACCTGCGGTGCCACCAGCGCCGCCAGCCCGGCCTGCTTGATGGTGATCTGGCCCTGGTTGATCACTGCGGCGTTCGGGTTCGCGGCGAGGTCGGTCACCAGTTTGCCGCCGTTCAGGAACGCCCGCGCCGCCGCATCGCTGCTGCTCGCCGCGGACACCATCAGCCCGGCGGTGTTGACCTGCGAACCCTTATAGAAGACGACGCCGGACTGGTTCTCGATGATGATCTGGCCGTTGGCGCCGATCTTGCCCGCGATCTGCGAGGGGTTCGGCGTGGTGACCCGGTTCAGCGCGACCGAACTCGCGTTCGGCTGGTTGAACTGAACCTGCGCCTGGCTGCCGACGTTGAAGGTCTGCCAGTTGATCGCCGCGCGCTGGCTGGCCTGGTTGATGGTGGTCTGGTTGGCGCTTTGGCTGATCGCGGCGCTGCCGCTGAACACCACGCCGCCGGTCGGCATCGCATTCGGCGCCGGCTGCGCCGCGGCGGGTAGCGACACCACCAGGGTGACGGTCGCGCACAGGGCGGTGCTGACCAGCAGCGCCGGACGGCGGCGGCGGACCACCCCCAGCAGCTTCACACTTTCCTTGCGCAATCGAACCTTAGCCATCGTCGTTCCCCTGTCCGGACCGCAATTGTGACGGTCCGTTATCGTCGTCGTTACAAGTGTCCGAGAAGCCGCGTCGTTAGAAGCGCTTCAGAACCCGCGTCGTTAGAAGTGTCCGAGAATCCGCGTCGTCAGAAGCGTCCGGAAGCCGCGTCTTTAGAAGCGTCCCAGCAGCCGCCAGTACAAGCCTAGTCCGTTTAGTGCCGAAACGTTAGCGCCGCTTCCGGTAGGATAGCGATTGAACCGGCCCACCACCTCGAAATCCGCTTCGGTGTATTGGGTGACCTGCATGCGCACGCCGGTACCGGCCGAGTTGACCATCGTGGCGAAGTCGGTGGACACGTTCTGCCAAGTCTCGCCCCAGTCGTAGAACAGATACAACTGCGTCGAGACGTTGGCCGAGAGGCCCCACATCGACAGGTTGGTGCCGGTGTTGAACTGCAGCTCCGCCGTGGCGGCCAACGCCTTGTCGCCGGGGATCTGTCCGGAATAGTAGCCGCGCGTGAACTGCGAGCCGCCGAGGTAGAATTGCTCGGCCGGCGGCAGGATGTCCTGGCTCCATTGTCCGGTCAGCAGGCCCATCAGCGCGACGCTGCTGACGGGCGTCGGCGAGAACAGGGTCTGCGTGCGGGTGGCCTGGAAGTTGATTTTGAAGAAGTTGCTCTGCTCGCCCTGGCGGGCAGCGTCGGGGGCGGTGCCGTCGGTTTCCGCGCCGAGAATGGGCAGGCCCTGCGACAGGCGCACCGTCAGCGCGTTCAGCGCCGGCCGGTCGGTGCCCAGCCACAGGTCGGACAGCGCATAGTCCTCGCCCACACGCAGGACGCGCAGCGAATCGAAGCTGGTCGTGTTGAGGTCGTAGGATGCCGGGCCGGTGCGCACATTGGACTCCAGCGCGTCCAGATCGACAAACAGGTTCAGGGTCTGCTGCCGCGAGCGGATCACCGGGTAGCTCAGCACGCCGCCAAATACGTCGGTGAACCCATGGTAGTTTTCCTCGGCGAGGCCGCTTGGCCCGCCGCCGCTGGGAATCGCGTTGCCCTCGCCGGCATACAGCCGCAGCTTGAGGCCGGAGCCGCCGATGAAAAATTCCTCGGCGAGCTGGCCGAAATTCTGGCTGTTGGGGAAGCTGTGGTAGTAGGTGAACTCGGTTTTCTCGCCGAGATCGGTGAAGCTGTTGAGATCCACCACGCCCAGCCCTTCGATCGGGCCGGTCTGATCGAAGGCGCGGTTGTCGAACGTGATCAGCCCCGACACCGGCTTGCGGCTGACTTCCGCGATCAGGTTGAGCGCGCCGGGCTGATCGGTGGACGGCTGCAGCACCGCGCGCAGCGTGACGCCCGGCACGTCCTGCGCCAGCAGCAAATAGCGCTCCAGCGTAGACGAATCGATCGGCTGCACCTGCGTGAGGCGATTCAGGAAACGCAGCACCTGCACGCCGGCGGGCCCGATATCGCCGTCCAGCTTGACGCTGGCGATGCGGCCCTCGGTGACGACGAAGCGCAGGTTGCCGGCGGGGTCGAGGTTCGCGGACACGGTGCTGAGCACGTAGCCGGCCGAGCGGTAGTGCTGCAGGATCGCCTGCCGCGCCGCATCGATCTTCGTCAGCGGCACCGCCGGCCCGGTCAGGCCCGCGGTATAGCGGGTGATCTCCGGCAGCGAAAAGGCGGTGACCCCGTCCACGCTGACGCTGGCGACATGCACGGGGCGGTTCGGAACTTCGGCGCCCGGCGGCGGCAGGGCCGGCAGGGCGCTGCCTGGCGCGGTCGCCGGTGGCGCCGGCGGCAGGATGCGCGGTATCGGCGAGCCTTGCGGCACGTTAGGCGCGGGTGGCGTCTGTGCCAGCACGGGCGCCGCGGCAAACGCACCGCATAACAGCAACAATAACAGCAACAATCGGGCCACGATGCCGCATGCGCGGTACCTGCGTACCGTGCCCCGCCTCCATCGACCACCGGCCGAATCGCCGTGTACCCGCCCAAGGCTCCACCGTTTCGCCCCTGTCGCGTCTGGCTCGACCAACCACTGGTTGAAGCATTCTCCCAGATCATTCCGCGAACGTCAACACTCAGTGCGTTCGCAAGGCGGTCGAAGCGGCTGTCGCCGACAACAATTTTGCGGCGGTGTGACGTGGCGGACACGATACTTTCGCATAGCAAAACGAGTGTGCGCCGCTTCGCTTGACTTGCTGCCGTTCCCGCCGCCCTGTTGCAGGTTCGTCGATGAAGGAGGAGCCGCGATGCCTGAATGGGAGAAGCGCCGTGTCGGCAGGACCGGCCTGTCGGTTACCAGCCTTGGCCTGGGCACCGCGACAATGGGCGGCAGCCGCATTCCGGTGACGCGGGAGGAAAGCGAAAAGATGGTGCGCGCCGCCTGGCAGGCCGGCGTGCGCTATGTCGATACGGCACCGTTCTATGGCGTCGGTGCGGCGGAGCATCGGGTGGGCGACGCGCTGCGCGACGCACCGCGCGACGCCTGGGCGCTGTCCACCAAGGTGGGGCGGTTGCTGCGTCCCCGCCGCAACCCCGGCGCCACCGACGGCCGGCTGGCGCCGCTGCCGTTCGAGGTGGTGTACGACTACAGCTATGACGGAATCATGCGCTCGGTGGAGGATTCGTATCAGCGGCTCGGGCTGGCGAAGATCGACATCCTCTATGTGCACGATATCGGAGTCTATCAGCACGGCGTGGAGGGCAACGCGCCGCATATCGGCGCGCTGCGCGACAGCGGCTATCGCGCGCTGCGAAAGCTGAAGGCCGACAGGACCGTCAGCGCGATCGGCATCGGCGTGAACGAGAAGGCAGTGCTGATCGAGGCGCTCGGCTTTGCCGACTGGGACGTCTTCCTGCTCGCCGGGCGCTATACGCTGCTGGAGCAGGAGCCGCTGGACGATTTGCTGCCGATTTGCGCGACACGCGGGACGTCGATCGTGGTGGGCGGGCCGCTGAACTCCGGCATCCTGGCGGGGCGCGATACCTGGAACTATGCGGCCGCGCCGCCCGCGATCGTGGAGCGGGTGAAGCGGATCGAGGCGGTGTGCGACGCGCACAACGTGCCGCTGGCGGCGGCGGCGCTGCAGTTCCCGCTGGCGCACCCGGCGGTGTGTGCGATCATCCCGGGGCCGCGCAGCGCGGCGGAGTTCGAGGCGAACGTCGCTTTGTTGGACAGGAAGATTCCGGCTGCACTGTGGGCGGATCTGCGGCAGGAGAAGCTGTTGCACCCGGAGGCGCCAACGCCGGGGTGAGTGGCGATGTGGGCGCGTCGTTTCACTTCAGTGATCGCCAACTCCAGTGATCGCCAACTCCAGTGATCGCCAACTCCGCACCTGTCAATCACGGCCGGGCTGAAATCGGGGGGATCACCAACCGCCGGTGCCGAAGTGATTCAGCTTTTGTCGCATAGGGAACGGCGAGCCGCGGCGCAGTGCGGGTTATAGCAGCGGCGGCGCGTTGAGGCGCTTAAGGAACTTGCTTCGCTTCGCCAATCCGGAGAATACTACGGAGTTGAACCAAACCGGGAACCTCATGTTCACTGACCCAGGCGCCATTCTGCAAGCCGCCGCCATCCTTGCCGCACCGCAACATACGCTGAATTCTGCGGCGGCGCGCGGCATGCAGCGCTATACCGATTCCTCGATTGACGTCCTGATCAACATCCTCCGCGAAATGGAGGCAAAGAAGCTGATCCCGGCCGGTCTTGCACCGCCGGTGGAGTAGCATTATCGACGACCCGCCGCCGATGCGCGCCGGCGGACCGGTATCACCGACGCAGCGCCGGTGCCTCCGGCGGCTGGCAAATTTATCGCAGCGTTAGTGGAGACGCTGAGATCGCAGAGAAAATCAACGGCATTCCATGCAAAACGCACGGCGATGGGGATCATCCGAAGTCAACAAACCGATCCTTCCCCGCGCCCTCTGCGCCTCCGCTGCCTCTGCGCTAAAATCGCCGGCCGCCCGCCGCACCGGTCCTGCGTCGCCAAACGCGGATCAGGAACCCAGGCGGCCCTGGCAGCCCGGCTTCCGCCACCAACGCCGGTGTCTCGCCTGAGCGTGCCGCGCGGCCGCACATGCCGTAATGACAGCCGCGTGTTTGCAATCCCGCCCAACACCGGCAATCTCCGCCCCGGCATCCCAGAGGAGCGCGCGTCGATGACCCAGTCCCGTCATGCCGGCCGGCATTTCCTGCAGATCCCCGGCCCGACCAACGTGCCGGACCGCGTGCTGCGCGCCATCGACAATCCCACCATCGACCATCGCGGCCCCGAGTTTGGCAGCATGGGCCGGGAGCTGCTTGCCAACCTCAAGGCAATCTTCCAGACCAGCGGGCCGGTGATCATCTACCCAGCCTCCGGCACCGGTGCGTGGGAAGCCGCGTTGACCAACACGCTGTCGCCTGGCGACACGGTGCTGATGTGCCGCACCGGCTGGTTCGCGATGCTGTGGAAGGAGATGGCGGAGCGCCTGCAACTCAATCCGATCTTCATCGACACCGACTGGCGCCGTGGCGCCGACGTGCCCGGGCTCGCCGCCGCGCTCGCGGAAGACAAGACACACCGCATCAAGGCGGTCTGCGTGGTGCACAACGAGACTTCCACCGGTTGCGCCAGCCGCATCGATGAGGTCCGCGCGGCGATGGACGCGGCGAAACATCCGGCGCTGTTGCTGGTGGATACGATTTCGTCGCTCGCCTCGATCGACTACCGGCATGACGAATGGGGCGTGGACGTGACGGTGGCCGGTTCGCAGAAGGGCCTGATGCTGCCGCCCGGCCTGTCATTCAATGCGGTGAGCGAGAAGGCGCTTAAGGCGGCGGAATCGGCGAAACTGCCACGCAGCTATTGGGAATGGCGCCCGATGCTGGAGGCAAACAAGACCGGCTATTTCCCCTACACCCCCGGCACCAATCTGCTGTTCGGCCTGAACGAGGCGGTCAAGATGCTGCTGGAGGAAGGCCTGCCCAACGTCTTCGCCCGCCACGACCGCCATGCCGAGGCCAGCCGCCGCGCGGTGCGCACGTGGGGCTTGGAAGTGCAGTGCGCCGAGCCGCGGCACTATTCGTCGTCGCTGACCGCGGTGCGTGTGCCGGAGGGCCACAGTGCCGACGCGCTACGCGCCGCAATCCTGGAGAAATACAACATGAGCCTGGGTAATGGCCTGGGCATCCTGAAGGACCGCGTGTTCCGCATCGGCCATCTCGGTGATTTCGGCGACCTGCAATTGATCGGCGCGCTGGGCGGCGTGGAGATGGGGCTGCGCGTTGCCGGCATCCCGCACAAGCCGGGCGGCGTGCAGGCGGCGGTGGATTATCTGGCTGGCAACGCCTGACCCGGCGGTATGTCGTCCGCAAGTGACGAGCGAACTGATTGCTTTCGTGCGCTCCCAATGACAGAGGCGCTGACGGTATCGAAGCATCTGGATCGCACTGCTGGAGCAAAATCGGAACGGCCTGCTTCCTCCGACGCGACGATGAACGAAGGCCGATGTGCGGTTCCGCCCCTCCGTGCGGGGCAACAGGATTCTCTTTCCCGCTATATGCGCCGGGCTGTTGTGCATGCGGGGGTATGATCGACCCAATCGGATAATGCTCTGAGCCCCCTGCTTTCGCGGGAATGACGGGGCCGGAATGTCACGTTATGCCGGCCCTGTCGCCTCACCCGCCGTCGTCTCCAGCGTCACGTCGCCCGCGACGATCCGCGCGCGCCCCTGCGGCGTGTCCAGCAGCAGCGCGCCGTCGGCGTCGATCCCGGAGAAAAGCCCCGTTTCGAAACGATCGGCCAACCGCACGCCCAACGTGCTGCCTGGCGGATGGGCGCGCGCCAGCCAGGCCGAGCGGATCGCGGCAAACCCGTCCGCCTGCCAAATCCCCAGCCAGTTCGCCAGCGCCTCCAGCAGCTTTTCGCGGGTGCCATCCACAGTCGCCATCCCGCCGCAGCCGACGATGGTGGAAGCCTGGTAGGACAGCCCGCGCGGCGCGTGCAGCACGTTGAGGCCAATGCCGAGGATCATCGCGTCGCCGGCTTGCTCCAGCAGGATGCCGGCAATCTTGCCGCCGCGCACCAGCACGTCGTTGGGCCATTTCAGCGTCGCCCGCGCCTGCCGCGGCAGCAGCGCATCCACGGCATCGGCGACTGCCAGCGCCGCCAGGAACCCCAGCTCCACATTGCGCGCCGGCGGCAGGCCCAGCCGCAGCACGACCGAGAGATACAGGTTGCCCGCGGGGCTGATCCAGCGGCGGGAGAACCGGCCACGCCCAGCCGTCTGCTGGTCGGCGTGCACGACGGTGCCATGCGCCGCGCCGGCCTCGATCAGTTGCCGCGCCTCGTCGTTGGTCGATCCAAGCTCGTGGTAATGGCGAACGTCGAATGTCGTCATGATGGCGTGCCCGGACGGCCCTCCCCGCCGACACCGTAGCCGAGCCAGCGCGCCAGCGCCACATTTCGGGCGCAATACGCTTGACCCGGCGCGATGCGGCTTGGCACCCATGGCGCATGGTTCGTTTCGCCCCGGTCCGGAATCTCATGTGTGTGTTGCTGTTGGGTGTGGGCGCGGTGCCGGCGCGGTCGCAGTGGGCGCCGCCGCGTTCCCAGGCCGCGGCGTCGCACGCGTCCGTGACGCGGATCGCCGAGGACCACCCCACTCCCGGCGAGCGACCCCCGGCCGCTCACCTGCGAGCAAGCCCACCCGTTGTACGCCCACAGGCGGGCGTACATCCGGCCAGGCCGCCGCGGCACCGCCCGCCGCGCGAGCCGTTGCCGCTGCCGCCGCCGCTGCCGGAAGCCGCCAAGCCCGCGCCGCCCGCGGCCGCACCCCCTGCTCAGGCCGGGCCGGCCAAGCCGGGCGAAGCCGCGAAGCCCGCCGGCACCGGCCTGCCCCTGCCGCGCTTCGCCGCCTTGCGCACCGACGACGTCAACATGCGTGCCGGCCCCGGTTTCCGTTATCCGATCATGTGGGTTTACAAGCGTCGTGACCTTCCGATGGAGATCGAACGCGAGTTCGAAGTCTGGCGCCTGGTGCAGGACCCGGACGGCATCAAAGGCTGGGTGCACGAGGCCACCCTGACCGGCCGTCGTACCTTCCTGGTGCAGGGCGCCGATGCCACGCTGCGCGAGGACCCGAGCGACAATTCCCGCGCGGTTGCGATCCTGAAGGTCGGCGTTGTGGGCCGCATCCGCTCCTGCGCCGCCCGCAGCGCATGGTGCCGCGTGCAGCTGCGCGACTACAGCGGCTATCTGAAGCGCACGGAACTCTGGGGCACGCTGCCGGACGAGGTCATTCCGACGCCTTAGGATCTCTCATTGCGAGGGAGCGATTGCGGTCATTGCGGGGAGCGAAGCGACGAAGCTATCCGCGAAGCAATCCCCTGCGAGGGGCGCTTCGAATGCTCGTGCACCTCTCGAAGGCGATTGCTGCGTCGCTTTGCTCCTCGCAATGACACAACGATCACATAGCGCAACGATCACACCGGACCCTGCCCTCTTGCGATGTACTCCGCCCGCAATGCCTGCTTGTACAGCTTCCCGGTCGGCAGGCGCGGCAACGCCTCGATGAAGTCCATCGACTTCGGCACCTTGTAATGGGCCAGACGACCCCGCGCGAATGCCAGCAGCTCCGCCGCCAATGTGTCGGACGGCGTGGCCTCGTCCATCAGCTCGACGACAGCCTTGACTTGCTCCCCCATGTCGGCATCCGGCAAGCCGAACACCGCGACGTCGCGCACCGCGGGATGCGTCACCAGCACATCCTCGATTTCCCGCGGATAGATGTTGACGCCTCCCGAGATGATCATGAACGCCTTGCGGTCCGTCAGGTACAAATAGCCTTCCGCATCCACGTATCCGACATCGCCCAGCGTGGACCAGGTCGGGTGCAGCGGATGCTGCGCCGCCCGCGTACGTTCCGCGTCCTTGTGATAGGCGAACGGCAGTTGGTCACGCTCGAAATACACCAGCCCCGACTCGCCCGCCGGCACGGCGTTGCCTGCCTCGTCGCAGATGTGCAGCACACCGATGATCGGGCGCCCCACCGAACCGGGATGCGCCAGCCACGCGGCGGAATCGATGCGGGTCATGCCGTTGCCTTCGGTGCCGCCGTAATACTCATGGATGATCGGCCCCCACCAGTCGATCATCGCCCGCTTCACCTCCACGGGACACGGTGCCGCGGCATGAATTGCGAGCCGGTGGCTGGAGAGATCGTAGCGGCTGCGGACTTCGGCGGGCAACTTCAGCATGCGCACGAACATGGTCGGCACGAACTGGCTGTGCGTTATGCGATAGCGTTCGATCGCCGCCAGCGCCGCCTCCGCATCGAACCGCGGCATCATCACGACCGTCCCGCCGTTGCTTTGCACCCCTACGGAGAATGCCAAAGGCGCCGCATGATATATCGGGGCAGGCGAAAGATAGACCGTGTCGGCATCGAACCCGTATCCGCGGGTGAACTGTACCAGCATGTCGTCCTCATCCACCTTGAGCAGCCGCAATGGGCGCCGCACGCCCTTCGGCCGGCCGGTGGTGCCGGAGCTGTAAAGCATGATCTCCCCGAGCCATTGCTCGGCCAGAGGCTCCGCGGGAAAGGCGGCGACGGAGAACTCATAAGACTCCCACCCAGCAATGGCGCCATCCGTCATCACGTAACGCCGGCACCGCGGCAGACGGGCCGGCAGGGCCGCCGCGACGTCCGCGAGCGCCGCCGAACTGATGAGCAACGTGGCATCGCTGTCGTCGATGATGTATGCGGCTTCGTCGGCCGTCAGGTAGCGGTTCACCGCGGTCAGATAGAGACCCGAGCGGCGGGCGGCCCAGACGATCTCCAGAAACCGCAAGTTGTTTTCCATGAACAACGCCACGGTATCGCCTCGCCGCAATCCCGATGCGTAGAGCAACTGCGCAAAGCGGTTGGACCGCGCGTCGAGTTCCCGATACGTAACGATCTCTCCGCTGACGCTATCAATCACCGCTGCTCGCTCCCGTGCAAGCGCGGCGTGCGTGCCGATGGACATGACGATTCCTCGATTCTGTTCTTATTTGACGGACGCTCCGCGTGCGGACCAGGTGCCGCCGGCTCCGCTTGCTGTGCTGCCGGCGTGGCCCAGACGGTCGAGCAAGACTGACGCGCAAGCAAGACTGACGCTCAAGCAAGACTGCCAGCGCGCGGTGCGCCTGTCACCGTGCCACGGCGTGTCGTGTCGCCAGCGGCTGTCGCCAGCGCAGGGTGATAGGGTGAACCACAGTCCGGACGAAACCGAGGGGAGTCATCAACCGCCGGTGCCTCATGATTCGCTGTGATTTCAGCACGGAGACAGAACGAGAACCACGGAGGGCCACGGAGCCGGCGGTTCCCCAGCAGTTGGGAAACCGCCGGCTCCGTGGCCCTCCGTGGTTCTCATTCTGTCTATCATGAAAATAGCGCAAGTCGCTGGTCGGCGAGCTGCATTTTCAGCGATGGCGATGCGGCCCCGGCCGCCGGCTAACTCCGCGCTGAAGAAGGCGTTGCTGCCACCATCGACGCCGGTTGGATTCGTCCACTCCCTTCCGTTCACCCGATCACTCCGGTCGCCAGTGGATTACATCGGCAGTGGATTACATCGCCAGTGGATTACATCGGCACTGGCCGACGGCATGACAGGCCGATTGAACCGGTGCTAGCATTGCCCGCATGGACAAGGACACCCCCCGCGCGCACCACGATCTGGGCGGCGCCGCGAAATTCATGTGCGAGGCGGTGGACACCGAGCCGCACGCGCTGACCGATTTCGACAAGCAGGTGGATGCGATTCGCGGCATCCTCGGCGCCAAGGACATCGTGACGGTGGACGAACTGCGCCGCGGCATCGAGTCCATTCCCGAGGCCGAGTACCACCGCCTCAGCTACTACCGCCGCTGGGTCCGCTCGATCACCGACATCCTGCTGCAGAAGGGCGTGATCGCCGAGGCCGAGCTGCGCGCCGCGCTGGAGGCCGGCTGATGTTCGCCCCCGGCACCAGCGTGCGGGTCAAGAACGATTGGCCGGAGACGCGCGGCCCGGTGCACATCCGCACCCCGCATTACGTGCGCGGCATGCAGGGCACGGTGGTGCGGACCCTGGGCTCGTTCCGTAGCCCGGAGGATCTCGCGTTCGCCCGTCCGGCGCCGCTGCGCACCCTGTATCACGTGCGCTTCGACCAGCCGTCGGTATGGCAGGAAGGCCGTCCCGGCGACGAGCTGCAAGTGGAAATCTTCGAACATTGGCTGGAGCCGGCATGAGCATCCTGCAAACCGACGGCGAGCAATTGCTGACTGCCTTGCGCAGCGTGCTGGCGGCGAAGGGCATTGCCTCGGCGGCCGAGATCGCCGAGCGCATCGCCATCACCGACAGCGCCAGCCCCGGCCAGGGCGCCCGCATGGTGGCGCAGGCCTGGACCGATCCCGCCTATCGCGCGCGACTGCTGGAGGATGGGTCGAAGGCGGCGGAGGAACTCGGCATTCCGATGCGCGGCATGCCCCCGCTGGGCGTGCTGGAGGACAGCGCGGATCTGCATCACCTGGTGGTCTGTACGCTGTGCAGTTGCTATCCGCGCGCGGTGCTGGGCTATCCGCCGTTCTGGTTCAAGTCGGCTGGATACCGGGCGCGCGCGGTACGCGATCCGCGCGGGCTGCTGGCCGAGGAATGGGGCACTGTGCTGCCGGACGACGTTCGGCTGCGCGTGGTGGATTCGACCGCGGATTACCGTTGGATGGTACTGCCACTGCGTCCCGCGGGCACGGAAGGCTGGGACGCGCCGCGGCTTGCATCGATCGTGCGCGAGGGCGACATGATCGGGGTGACGATTCCGAAAGCGGGGTAGAGCAAGCGAGACCGAGTGTGAGGTCTCGCCGGCCCACCCGGTGCTGCGCTTGGCGCGCGGCGTCTATGCCGTGTGCGGGTGGATCGTGACCTCGCTCGCGCTGCTGACATTGTCAGGCCTTGTGCAGCGGTTCGAAACGTCGGGCGAGTAGCGCGGTGGGTCCCGTCTACAACCCGAGATTAGTGCTCCACAGCCTCTGTGCACGCCGTACAATTCCATAAAACCGGCCGGAGCGATCCAGCGCAGACGCCGGGTACATCCCAGGCAGCCGCGGCGCCGCCCGACCGTTCCCACCGTGCGTGAAGGATCGTACACTGTGGCTTGGTTGGAAACGCCCAAGGAGACCCCGCATGGACTTCGGCATCGGCATCGCCACCTCGAGCGATTCCTGGAAGCTCGCGCAGCGCGCCGAGGAGCTGGGCTTCACCCATGCCTGGTTCTACGACACCCAGATGATCACGGCGGACTGCTTCGTCGCCATGGGCGCCGCGGCGATGAAGACCAGTCGCATCCGGCTGGGCACCGGCGTCCTGGTGCCATCCAACCGCATCGCCGCCGTCACTGCCAACGCCTTCGCAACGCTGAACGGCCTTGCCCCCGGCCGCATCGATTTCGGCGTCGGCACCGGCTTCTCCGCCCGCCGCGCCATGGGCCTCGGCGCCATGAAGCTCGCCGACATGGAGGAGTATATCCGCGTTGTCTACGGCCTGCTGGAGGGCGAAACGCTCGAAACCACCATCGAGGGCAAGCGCAAGAAGATCCGCTTCCTCAACCCGGACGCCAACCTGATCAACACGCGGGATCCGATCCGCCTGCACGTCTCCGCCTATGGCCCGAAATCGCAGGCACTGACCGCGAAGCTGAACGCCGGCTGGATGAGCTTCATCTCCGATGTCCCCGGCGGCCTGGCGGCGCTGCAATCCATGCAGCAGAACTGGGCGCAGGCCGGCCACGCCGCGGGCGACCTGTATGCCACCGCCTGGACCTGCGGCTGCGTGCTGGAACCCGGCGAGCCGGCCGACAGCCCCCGCGCCATGGCGCAGGCGGGGCCGCGGGCTGCGGTGCTGCTGCATCGCGCCGCCGATCTCGACATGGAGGGCTGGCAGAACACGTCGGACGTGCCGGACTCGGTCGAGCCCAGCGTCCGCGGCTACATCGAGATGGCGCGCAACTTCCAGCCGCCGGATGCGCGCTACCTGATGAACCATCGCGGCCATTTCGTCTTCGTCAAGCCGGAGGAACGACAGTTCGTGAACGCCGAGCTGATCCGCCGCACCACCTTCACCGCGACAGAGCAAGAGCTGAAGCAGCGCATCGAAGCGCTGCGCGACGCGGGCTGGTGCCAGTTCGTCATCCCGGTCACTCCGGGTGAGGAAGGCGCCATCGAGGACTGGGCCCGCATCCGGAGGGCCTTCGCCTGATGCCCGTCCCTCGTTCGGGCCGCAGCACCGAGATCCGCGCGCTGTCGCTGATCTGTGGTGCGCACACCGTCAGCCACTTCCACTACCTGGTCCTGGTCCCCCTGTTCCCGTTGTTGAAGCAACGTCTGGGCGTGGACTTCATCCAGCTCGGCCTGGCGCTGACCCTGATGAACGTGGTGTCGGCCTTCGTGCAGGCCCCGATGGGCTGGGCGGCGGATCGCTTCGGCGCACGCCGCGTGCTGATCGGGGGCCTGGGACTGGCAGGCGTCGCCTATGTGTCGTTCGGGCTGCATCCCACCTATTGGGGGATGATCCTCACCGGCACGCTGCTGGGGATCGCGAACGGCGTCTACCATCCGTCCGACTATTCCATCCTGGGCTCGGTGATCGAGCAATCCCGGGTCGGGCGAGCGTTCTCCTGGCACACGTTCTCCGGCTATCTCGGCGGCGCGCTGGCGCCGATGGTCATGCTGGGGATGACCCGCGTGTGGGGCATGCAGCCGGCGATCGTCGTCGCGGGAGGCTTCGCCTGGCTCGCCGCCATCCCCTTGCTGCGGGCGGGGTGGCTGGACCGGTCGGTCGCGGCGCACGCCGCCTCCGCCGCTGTGCCGGCGATCCCGATGCGCCGGCTGGTGACTCCGGCCGTGCTGGGGCTGGTGGCGTTCTTCGCGCTCCTGAGTCTGTCGTCCGGTGCACTGACCAATTTCTCGGTGGTGGCGCTGGTGTCGATGTACGGCGTCACGCTCTCGGTCGCGAACGCGGCGCTGACCGTGTTCCTGCTCGCCACCGCATTCGGCGTGCTGGCCGGCGGCTTCATCGCCGACGCGACGCGCCGGCATGGCGACGTCGCCGCCGCCGGCTTCGCGGGCGCCGCGGCGCTGGTCGCCCTGGTGGGCGCGATCTATCCGGGACCGGTCCTGCTTGCGGTGTGCCTGGGAGTGGCGGGGTTCCTGTCGGGCATGATCGCCCCCTCGCGCGACATGCTGGTGCGTGCGGCGGCACCGCCCGGCGCCGCGGGCCGTGTGTTCGGCATCGTCACCACCGGCTTCAATATCGGCGGCACGATCGGGCCAATGCTGGGCGGCTGGATCATGGATCACCATCTGCCGCGCTGGGTGTTCTATTCGTCGGTGGTGTTCATGCTGATGACGGTGGCGATGGCGCTCGCCAGCGAGCGGCGGACACGGCGCAACGTCGTGCTGGCGGCGGACTGAGGTTCTGCGCGGCGCGCCTTTGATCTGACGCCCACGAGCCACCATCGCTTCCGTCTTGCCCGCTTTCCCGCCATCCTTCCCGCGACGACCTTGGGAGGAAAAATGCCGTGGCTGTCACCGAGGAATTCGACTTCATCATCGTCGGCGCCGGCTCCGCCGGCTGCACGCTGGCCAATCGCCTGACAGCCGACGCCCGCAACCGCGTGCTGGTGCTGGAAGCCGGCGGCAAGGACACCGATCCCTGGATCCACATCCCGGCCGGATTCTATCGCAACATCTACAATCCCAAGGTCGCCTGGTATTTCGAAACCGAGCCGGTGCCCGAGATGCACAACCGCCGCATCGCCTGGCCGCGCGGCAAGGTGCTGGGCGGGTCATCCTCGATCAACGGCCTGATCTACATCCGCGGCCAGCACCAGGATTTCGACCTGTGGCGCCAGTTGGGCAACACCGGCTGGTCCTATGACGACGTGCTGCCCTATTTCAGGAAAGCCGAGAACCAGGAACATGGCGCCGACGAATTCCACGGCGCCGATGGTCCGCTCTGCGTTTCCGACCTGCGCACCGACCATCCACTGCATGACGCCTTCATCGCCGGTGCGCAGGAAGCCGGCTATCCCTTCAACCGCGACTTCAACGGCGCCAAGCAAGAGGGCGTCGGTCCGCTGCAACTGACGGTGCGCGGGCGGCGGCGGTGCTCGGCCGCGGCGGCCTATCTGCGTCCGGCGATGCGACGCCCCAACCTGCGCGTCGAGCTCCGCGCGCTGACCCATCGCATCCTGCTGGACGGCAAGCGCGCCGTCGGCATCGAGTACAGCCAGAACGGCGCCATTCGTCAGGCCCGCGCGCGGCGTGAAGTGATCCTGTGCGGCGGCTCGATCAACTCGCCACAGATTCTGCAGCTTTCCGGCATCGGGCCGGGGGCGCTGCTGCAATCGCTCGGCATCGAGGTGCGGCACGACCTGCCCGGCGTCGGCGAAAACCTGCAGGACCATGTCGGCGGCCGCATCATCTATCGCTGCCATCTCGACGTCTGGACGATGAACGAGGTGTATCATAGCTGGCTGCGCCGCATTCACCACGGCATGCAATACGCGCTGTCATCGAAAGGCGCCCTGATGACCGGCGCCGGCCCCATCGGTCTGTTCGTCAAGACTCGCCCCGAATTGGAGTCGCCCGACGTGCAGTACCAGTTCCTCGCCGGCAGCGCGCCGAAGACCGGCGACCCGATGCACAAATTCCCGGCCTGCACGCTGGTGGCGATCCCGTGCCGGCCCGAAAGCCGCGGCTGGCTGCGCATCACGTCGCCCGATCCGACGCTGCCGCCGGCGATGCAGCCGAACTACCTCTCCACCCAGCGCGACAAGGACACCATCGTCGCCGGCCTGAAGGTCTCGCGCCAAATCTTCTCCACCAAGGCGATGCGGCAGTACGTCACCACGGAGGAAATGCCCGGTCCGCAAGCCACGACGGACGAGGACCTGCTGAACCACGTACGCGCCACCGCCGGCACGACATTCCACCAGACCAGTACCTGCATGATGGGCCCCGGCCCAATGGCGGTGGTCGATACGGGGTTGCGCGTGAAGGGCCTGGAGCACCTGCGCGTGGTGGACGCCTCGATCATGCCCACGGTCGTATCGGGAAATACCAACGCCACCGTCATCATGATTGCGGAGAAGGCCGCCGACGCGATCCTGCAAGCAGCGTAGGGTTTTTGTTATCATTCATCGCCGTGCAGTTAGCGCGGGTGACGCCGGCCGGCGCGAGGTCGGCCGGCATAATGTAGGCGGAAAAGCCCAGCGCATTCCGCCGCCTTGCCCGATGGTGGAATACGCCGGGCTTTTCCGCCGTACAGGTCTCACAGGTTTCGCCCGATCGGTTTCTGTCTCACCAGAAGCTCATATGGCATTTATCATTTCTGCGTATTCCGGACAGTCAAAACGGCCTTGCACCAGGAAAATCCCGGCCATATCATGACAGCCATAACGACAAAGCATGACAAAAAACACAGGGAGTCGGAACGGCATGGATGTCCACGCCGTAGACGAGCAGGCCGTGCGCACTGAACGGCCGCAGCTCGCCGTGCAAGGGGTGACGAAGCGCTTCGGCGGCGTGACCGCCGTGGCGAACGTGACGGTCGATGTCCGTCGCGGCGAGATCCTGTCGGTCATCGGTCCTAACGGCGCCGGCAAAACCTCGCTGCTCAACATGGTCAGCGGCTTCTACCGGCCCACCAGCGGCACCATCAGCCTCGACGGCCACGACATCACCCGCCTGCGACCCTCCCGCATCGCCGCCCTCGGCGTCGCCCGCACCTTCCAGAACATCGCCCTGTTCTCTGGCCTGTCGGTGCTCGACAACATCATGCTCGGCCGTCACGTCCATATGCGCGCCGGCGCGATCGCCTCGCTGCTCTACTGGGGGCCGGCCGAACGTGAGGAAATCGCCCACCGCGCCCGCGTCGAGGAAATCATCGCATTCCTGCAACTCGACCCCGTCCGCAAGCAGCCCGCCGCCGGGCTGGCCTACGGCATGCGCAAGCGCGTCGAATTGGCACGCGCGCTGGCGTTGGAACCCAAGGTGCTGCTGCTCGACGAACCGATGGGCGGCATGAACCAGCTGGAGAAGGAGGAAATGGCGCGCTTCGTCCTCGACGTGAATGCGCGCTGGGGCACCACCATCGTGCTGATCGAGCATGACATGGCGGTGGTGATGGACATTTCCGATCGCGTCTGCGTGCTGGACGGCGGACAGAAGATCGCCGAGGGCACGCCCGCCGCGGTGCAGAGCGATCCCGCGGTGATCAACGCCTATCTCGGCGGCGGCCACATGGCGCGCGCGGCATGAACGACGGCAACACGCTGCCCCGCTTGCTCGCACGCAACGCCGCACAGTGGCCGCACCGTCCGGCCTGGCGGCATAAATACCTGGGCATCTGGCAGACGCAGACGTGGTCCGCCTTCGCCAGACGTTGCAATGATATTGCGCGCGGCCTTGCGGCGCAGGGGTTTGGACGCGGCGATCGGCTGGCGGTGTTGGGCGACAATCGCCCTGACCTCTATGCCGCGCTTCTGGCGGCGCAGACGCTGGGCGGCGTTGGCGTGCCGCTCGACCCGGAGATGGAATCGGCACGACTAACCGCGGTGCTCGAGGATGCCCGCGTCAGCATTGCCGTCGCCGATACGGTGGAGCAAGCCGACCGGCTGCGCTCTCTCGCTGATGCGCTGCCGTCGCCGTGCCGCGTGTTCTGCGCCGATACGGGTGGGTTCCAACGTCACGAGGGCTGGGATCTGGCCAGTCTCGATACGCTGGCAAGCGCGGGGCAGGCCCGAGGGGAGACGAGGCAGAAGACCGAGCGGGAGACGGAGACGAAGACGGAGAGCAGGACACCCCCTCCCCCTCAAGGGGAGGGGGTGTCCTTGAATTCAAATTCACATCCGCGCCCAAACCAACATCCAAATCCTCCTGCCGCGCACGACCTCGCACTCCTGCTATATTCCGCCGGCCCTCTGTCCCACCCGCTCGCGCTCTCGCACGTCCAGCTTCTCACCGCGGCCGAGGCGATCGCCATCGCCGATCCGGTCCGCCCCACTGACGAGGCGCTCAGCTACCTCCCGATGCCCACCTACGAAGATGCGATGTACTCGCTAACGCTTGGCTTGCTCGGCGGTTTCGCGTGCAACTGTCCTGAAGCGCCGGACTCCGTGCTGCGCGACCTGCGCGAGATCGGCCCCACCATCCTGTTTGCCCCGCCCGCGGCCTGCATCGCGCTGGCGCAGGTCGTGGCCGCCAAGGCGGACGCGGTCACCGGTTTCAAACGCCGCTGCTTCGCCTTCTTCCAGTACCTCGCCCTGCGAGCCGAGACCCTTCGCGAGCAACGCCAGCGCATTCCGTTCGGCCTCGTCATCGGCACCCGCATCGGAGAACTCGTGGCGTACGCCCCGGTGCGCGACCAGCTTGGCCTCAGGCGTGCGCGCTGGGTTCATACCAACGCGCCGCTCCCGCCGGACACGGCGCGCCTGCTGCGCGCGATCGGCGTCGCGCTGCGTCCCGCCACCGCCCACGCTGCCGAACCGACCGCCGCGGAACAGACCGCCGCTGAACCGACGCCGGCGCAGGAAGCGGCCGAGACGCTGCATGCCTGACACCTTCACCCTCATCCTGATCGTCAACGGCTTGCTCGTCGGCATGATGTACGCGCTGATCGCGCTGGGCTTCGTGCTGGTCTACAAAGCCACCGAGGCATTCAACTTCGCCCAGGGCGAGTTCGTCATGACCGGCGGTTTCATCGCCGCCGCGGCGGTGACGGTCATGCCGTTCTGGCTCGCCACCATCGTGTCCGTCGTCGGTCTGGTTGCGTTCTGCTTCGGTCTGGAACGCGTCGTGCTGCGGCCGTTGCTCGGGCGGCCGATCATCGCGGTGATCATGGCCACCATCGGCGTCGCCTCCCTGCTGCGTGGTGTGGTGGTGCTGCTGTTCGGCGCCGGCACCCGTGCGCTGGAAATGCCGATCCAGCAGACGCCCTTCTTCCTCGGCCCCATCATGCTGCCGCCGATCGACATCGTCGGCGCCGTCGTCAGCCTGATCTTCTTCGGGATCTTCACCTGGTTGTTCCTGCACACCCGCATGGGGCTGGCGATGCGCGCGGTCGCCGACAACCAGCAGATCGCCTCCGCGATGGGCATCGACATCCGCCGCTACTTCGCCATCGCCTGGGCCTTGACCGGCGTCGTCTCCGCCCTGGGCGGCGTGATCTGGGGTTCGCTGCTGGGCGTGGACAACCAGCTCGCGGTAGTCGGGCTGAAGGTGTTCCCGGTGGTGATCCTCGGCGGTTTTGAATCCGCCGCCGGCGCGATCATCGGCGGCCTGGTGGTCGGCGTCGTGGAATCGCTGTCGTCCGGATACATCGATCCGCTGGTCGGCGGCGGCACCAAGGACTTCATGCCCTACGTGCTGATGATCGCGGTGCTGATGGTGCGGCCGTACGGCATCTTCGGCAAAGCTCCGGTGCAGCGGGTATAGACGATGATTTTTCGCGAAGCCGGAACGTTCAAGACCAGCTACGCCGCCGACATGGCGCTGTACCCGCTGCCGGTGTCGCGCTGGACGCTGGCGGGCATCGGCGTGCTGCTGCTGATCGTGCTGCCGCTGCTGGCCTCGCCCTACATGCTGACCGTCTGCGACCTGATGCTGGTCGCTGTGGTGGGCGCCATTGGGCTCAACATCCTCACCGGCTATGCCGGGCAGATCTCCATCGGCCAGGGCGGCTTCATGTGCGTCGGCGCCTATACCGCCGCAAAGCTGGCAACCGTCTGGAGCCTGCCGTTCTGGCTCGCCATCCCCGCCGGCGGCCTGATGACCGCAGTGATCGGCGTCTTCGTCGGCATCCCGTCGCTGCGCATCAAGGGTCTCTATCTCGCCATCGCTACACTGGCGGCGCAGTTCATCATCGAGTGGATCGTCAACCACGTCACCTGGATCTCCGGCGGCATCCAGGCCACCATCCAGATGCCGCCCCCACACGTGTTCGGCATCGCCATCCAGAGTCAGCTCCAGTTCTATTTCTTCCTGCTCGGCTTCGCGGTGCTGGCCACCGTGGCGGGCAAGAACTTCGCCCGCTCCCGCTTCGGCCGCGCCTGCGTCGCCGTGCGCGACCAGGACATCGCCGCCGAGATCATCGGCATCGACATCTTCCGCACCAAGCTGATCGCCTTCGCCATCTCCTCGTTCATCGTCGGCGTCGCGGGGGCGCTGTACAGCTACTACCTGGGCATCGCCAACTACGAGCAATTCGAACTCGACGTCTCGGTCGACTACCTGGCGATGATCATCATCGGCGGGATGGGCTCGATCAACGGATCGATCCTCGGCGCCGCGTTCATCACCCTGCTGCCGGTGGTGACGCGCCGCGGGCTGGCCGCGATCGGCCCGTTGTTCGGCGGCGGCTTCGACATCGACGGCGTGCTGCCGGAATTCCGCCTGTGTCTCTTCGGCGGCCTGATCATCCTGTTTTTGGTGGCCGAGCCGGAAGGTCTCGACCGATTGTGGCGGAACGTGCGGACGTATTTCCGCACGTGGCCGTTCTCCTACTGATGCCGCCGGCCGACGTCCCGGCTGACGGCACGCGCGCGACGGGGGCGGGTGAGGCGCGCAGAGCCAACCACCCGCCAGGGCAACGAAGGCGTCTAACAACGGGAGGCTTCACAATGGAAACGACACGTAGAACCTTACTGACCGGCGCCGCGGCCGTGGGTGCCGGCCTGCTGGTCCGCCGCCCCGCCCGGGCCGCGGAAAAGACCATCGTTATCGGCATGCAGAACGACCGCACCGGGCCGACGCAGATCGTCGGCAATATCCTCGGTCCGGCGACGCACCACTACATCGCGCTGATCAACAAGAATGGCGGTCTCAACGGCTACCAGATCGAAGCGCCGGAAACCGACACGCAATACCAGGTGCCACCGGCGATCGAGGAATATGAGCACGCGAAGCAGATGGATGCGGTTTCCATCATGCTGTATGGCACGCCGCAGACCGAAGCACTGGCACCGCGGCTCGACGCCGACAAGATCCCCGGCACCTGCCCCGGATTCGGTCCCGCCTCGTCCTCGAACGGCGCGCGCTTCCCCTACGTGTTTCCGATTGCCGCCAACTACTGGTCGCAGGGCGCGGCAGCCGTGCAATTCGTGAAAGAGCAGTTGGGCAACGACCTGCACGGTAAGAAGATCGCTTTCCTGTTCTATGACAATCCGGCGGGTCGCGAGCCGCTGCCGATCCTGCACAAGCTGAAGGAGATGGAAGGTTTCGAACTGCGCGAGTACGGCGTGCCGCCGCCCGGCATCGATTGCAGCGCGCAGGCACTGCAAATCGCGGGACAGTACCGGCCCGACTTCGTCATCTCGCACGTGTTCGGCCGCGCGACGTCAGTCTCCATCAAGGCCCTGAAGGGCGTCGGCTTCCCGCTGTCGAAGGTGGTAGGCTTCGTCTGGGCATCGGCGGAGGCCGACATCATGGCCGCCGGCGGCTGGGACCAGTGCCAAGGCTATCACACCATGCAGTTCGCCGGGGTCGGCGAGGACTATCCGGTGATCCAGCAGATCAAGGATATGTTCAAGTCGGAAGGCAAACCGATCCCCGACATCATGAGCTCCACGGTCTACTACAATCGCGGGCTGTTGCAGGGCGCGCTGCATATCGAGGCGATCCGGCTGGCGTTGAAATCCAAAGGCAGCGGCCAACTGGATGGCGCCGAGGTGAAGAAGGGCTTCGAGTCCATCACCAACTTCTCGCTCGGCGGCCTGGTGCCGCCGCTGCACATCACGGCGACCGACCATGAGGGCGGCGGCTGGGTGCAGATCTATCAGGTGAGCGGCAACAAGATGGACCGCAAGACCCCGTGGTTCCACGGCTACCGCGAGGTGGTGGAGCAGATGATCGCCACCGCGGCGTAGAGGGGTGGCAGAGGGACGGAGCCAAGGCGGGTAGCAGAGGGACGGAGGCAAGGGGGAAGGGAAAAAGGAACTCCCCTCCCCTTGTGGGAGGGGGCCGGGGAGAGGGGTGCGTTCAGCCCCGAACCTGCGGTTGTACGGACCCCTCCCCCCTCCCCCAAGCGGAGCGGGAGTCTTATTTCTATGCTGCAATTGAATGACGTTTCGGTGGTGTATGACGGCGCCATCCTGGTGTTGAAGGGCGTCTCGCTGAACGTCGAGAAGGGCTGCATCACGACGCTGCTGGGTGCCAACGGTGCCGGCAAGACCACGACGCTGAAGGCGATCTCCGGCTTGCTCTATGGCGAACGCGGCGAGGTGACGCAGGGCACGATCACGCTGGACGGCGGGTCCATCAATGGCCGCCCCGCGCACGAACTGGTCACGCGCGGCGTGGCGCAGGTCTTCGAAGGGCGCCGCGTATTCGCCAACCTGACCGTCGAGGAAAACCTGATGGTCGGCGGTCACATCCGCCCCTCGCGCGAGCAAGTGCGCACGTCGATCGAGCAAGTCTATGCCCTGTTCCCCCGCTTGCGCGAACGCCGCAAGCAGGACGCAGGCTATCTGTCGGGCGGTGAGCAGCAGATGCTGGCGATCGGACGGGCGCTGATTTCGGATCCGCGGCTGATCCTGTTGGATGAGCCGTCGCTCGGCCTGGCGCCGCTGATCGTGGAGGAGATCTTCCGCACCATCGTCCGCCTGAAGCAGGAACTGGGCAAGACGATCTTGCTCGTAGAGCAGAATGCCGCGGTGGCGCTGGAGATTGCGGATTGGGCCTATGTGATGGAGACCGGCCGCATCATGCTGAACGGGCCGGCCGAGTCGGTGCGTGCCAACCCCGCGGTGCAGCATTTCTATCTCGGATTGAATAGCGAAGGCGAGCGCCGCTCCTATCGCGATGCGCGCGCTGCCCGCCGCCGCGTACGCTGGCCGGGCTGATACCCATGCGCGTTAGAATAGGGCGGCGCCGCCCCTACAGGGCCAGACGCACCTCGATCACATCGGGCTCCTCCGGCATTCGCCTCGCCGAAAACCCCAGGTGCCGCACGAAGGCCAGCATCGGCGCGTTCTCCGAGAGTACCTGCCCGACCACCTCAGCCATTTCGCATTGCCGCGCCCAGTCGATCAGCCGCTGCATCAGGTGGGACGCCAGCCCGTGGCCCTTCACGTCGGGCTGCACGATCACCGCGAATTCGCCGCTGCGCCCGTCAGGTTCGCGCACCAGGCGCGTCACGCCTACCGTCTCGCCAGTGGCCTCGCGCACCGCGACGAACGCCATTTCCCGGTCGTAATCGACCTGCGTCAGCCGTGCCATCTGCTCTTGCGACAGTTCCTTCATCGAGGAGAAGAACCGGTAGCGCACGTCGGGCGGCGGCAGCCGTCGGAAGAAGGCGGCGTGTTGCTCGGCATCCTCCGGGCGGATCGGACGGACGAGGAAGCTCTCGTCCCCGTCCGACCATGACCGCGCCAGTTCGACCGGGTATGGGGCGATGGCCAGTACCGCCGGCGGCGCGCCGGGCGGGCGCAGCAGCAGCCAGGCATCCGCCGCCGTCACTCCGGCCGTGTCGGCGAACAGGGCGGGGACATCCAGTGCGGCGATCTCGGGCCAGTCCACGACCAATTGGCTGATCCGCACCAACGCCTCGGCGACCGCCGGTTCATTGGCGGCCGGCTGATCGCGCAGCGGCCGGCCCAGGATGGCGCCGATGCGGCAGCGCTCGATCAGGCCGTGTGCCAGCGGCAGGTTCAGCGGCGGCAGATCCATCGCCAGATCGCGCGTGCCGTCGCCCGCCGTGCCGCCGGGACCGAAGGCGATCACCGGCCCGAAGGTCACGTCGTCCGCCACCCGCACGCCCAGTTCGCGCGAGCGCACCAGTTGACGCTGCACCAGCAAGCCGCCGTCGCCACGCTGCTCCAGCAGGCCACTGTCGGCCGCGACGCCCGTCCGCCGTGCCTGACGCGCGGCCAGCAGGCGAGCGGCGACCTGCACCTCGTCCGCGTCGTACAGGTCCAGGGCCACGCCGCCGGTGGGGCGTTCGCGCGGCGGGAGCGGCTGGCGCAGCTTCACCACCGATGGGAAACCCAGCAGCGACGCGGCGATGGGAGCATCTTCGGCGCGGGCGACGAAGCGGGTCGGCACCGTCGGGATGCCATAGGCGGCCAGCACTTCCAGCGCCTCGTCCTGAAACAGCGCCAGCCGGCCGGCGCGGCGCACCTGCGCGAACACCCGGCGCACCGCGGTGCGGTTGGGGGCCACGGACAGGACCGTGCTCGGGGGCAGCTCGCGCGCGGCGGCTCGGTTGCGGCGGTCGCGCACCAGGTGCTGGAAGCCACGCACCGCCTGGGCCGGCGTCGCGAACGCGGCGAGGCCGGCCTTCACCAGCGCGGCCCGGTGCGCCGCGCCGGTGGTCTCGCCCATGGCGCAGACCAGCAGCGGGATGCGGATCGCGCGCGCCGTCGCGTCCAGCGCGTCCATCGACCCGGCGTCCGCGGCGCCGGCCGGCGCATGCACCACCAGCACGCCGCCCACCTCCGGCGCCGCCGCTACGGCTTTCGCTGTGGCCGCGAGCTGCCCTGCGGCCTCGATCGGGACGTGGACGATGCCGTGTTTGCTATCAGGCAGCGGCGCGAGCCGCAGCCCATCCATCAACGCCGCGTCGGCCGCCAGCTTGCCGGCGCCGATGGAGTTGGTGACGATCGCCAGCGCCTCGCCGCGCGCGGGGCGGGCGCGGGACAGGGTCTCGGCGGCGGCGAGCAAGTCCTCGAAGCAGCGGACACTGAGCACGCCGGCACGGCGCAGGGCGGCCTCGAAGGCCAGCTCGGCGGTGCCGGAGCCGTCGTCCAGCAGGCGGAGGCCGGCATGCACCGCCACCACCGGACGCAGGCGTGCGGCGGCGCGGGCGGCGGAGAGGAACCGGCGGTGGTCCTTCAGCCCGCGGATGTCGAGCAGGATGGCGCCGGTGCCGGGATCGCGGGACAGCCAGTCCAGCACGCGGCCGAACCCGAGATCGGCGTTGCCGCCGATGCCGACGATGTAGCTGAAGCCGACGCCGTTGGGTTCGGCCCAGTCGATGACGGTGCGGCACAGCGCGGCCGACTGCGACACCAGTGCGAGCCGGCCGGGCGGCGGCGGAATATGCGCGCGGCTGGCGTTCAGGCCGATGCCTGGGACGGCGATGCCGAAGGATCGTGGGCCGAGCACCCGCACCCCGGTGCGCAGCGCGGCTTCGGCCAAGTCGTCGGCTGGGCCGGGGACTACGGCGGCGAAGCATCCCTTGGCTGCGAGCCGCTCCAGGTCCGGGGCGACGCTATCGGGTGGGCCGGCAAGCACGGCGAGGTCCGGCGGGTTGGCCAGGACGGCGGCGGTGTCGGCCGTCTCGATGGCGCCCTGGAACCGGCCGAGCGAGAGATTGGCCACGATCTGGGCGCCGAGTTCCGTCGTCGCGCCGGTCACCGCCAGCGAGCGCGGCCGGAACAGGGAGTCCGGGTTGAAGCGGCCGGCGGGGTTGAGGCGGGGGACTGTCATGGAACGATGCAGCATAGCTGATGGGCGGGCCGGGTGGCTAGCAATGGCCTGCGTTTCCGTTGCATGAAGTTTTGGTCTCGAAATCGTCGCGGGGCGCCCGACGCGGTCGAGCTGCGTGCCGGGGGAGCGGCACAGTGTCTCTGGTGTATGGGGTTCTGATCGCGGAATTTGGCGCGGCGCGGCCGGAGCCAGGCCGTGTGCAGAGGTAGCGGCAGAGTGCTGGTCTTCGCCCGGGGGGCAGGCTCCGATGCAGTCGGATTGGCCAGCGGACGGCATGCGGTTCCTTGCGCCATGCCAAAGGGGGGCCTGGTCTCCGCTGCCGCGATGGTCCCAGTCCCATTCGCGTGCATCCGCGTCACCTGCTGCTGATCTGCGTAAGAGCTTGCTTGCTTTGCCGCCGCCCGCACTGGGTGGCCGGGATGAGGCGTCAGGCTTGCCGAGGCATGTTCGGTCGGCACGAATCAGAGCGGCGGGGCAAGCCATGCTCTGGCCCCGTGCATCGGGCGTGACAGATTTGGAGGCCCCGGTCAGGGGGCGGGCCGGTCGGCGGACCAGTGGCGGCGCGCGCCAGCACCGGCCGCACGGGCGCGGGTGACACGGCAGGTCCCACGCCGGCGGGCACGGGTTGCGCCGCCAGCGGTGGCTCGGTCGCGGCGAGAGGCGCGGCCAGCAGCGACGCGGCCGTTGGCGTTGCCGGGGCGTCAGGACCGATAACGCCAGGGATGATCCAGTGCGTTTCCAGGCACGGGCGCGGATACTTGCGGCCGTCCACCCCCGCCAGGCTGCCGCCGAACGCGAGGATCGAGCGGGACAGGTACGGCCAGTCCTTGTGCTCGGGGCCAAAGCCCAGGTAGCGGCACATGTGGGCCATCGCATGGCCGATCGGGCCTCGGATCGAGGCGGCGAGCTCCTGCGTGGAACCGGGCACGCAGTCAGACAGGGTGACCCACCACGACGGCAGCAGCCGGCCGCGGGGCGACCATGCGCCGAGGCACTGCCGGAGCATGCTGCGGATGAGCAGGGTCAGGAATTCGAGGAGGAGTTCCGGCAGGCGGGCGGCCGTGGCTGGGCCGGCCCGATCTGCATCGGGGGAATAGGCTTCGGCCGGAACGGTGTGCGCGGGATGCATAACGGCGTGGTTTTACAGCATGAGGGTGTGGGGTGTCAAGCATTAATTTCCTATAAAATGGACAATATGCTTATGGGTCCGGGCACGTCACCCTGCAAAGGGTTGCGCATGGCCGGAATTGCGGTGCCGGTGCCCAGGACAACACCGTTGGCATCCACGCCAAGCTCGCGTTCCCGAATGTCCACGGTGATGTCCTCGACGCTGGTGGGAAAGGAGACACCGGCGTTCTGCTGGGACCTCCCCACTGGCTGCGGCGGCGCATGGCGGACGCACTGGCCTGGTAACGATCTTGCGAATGTCAGGCGCCGGAGATCTGCGCGAGCGCGGCACGGCCGAGCAGCCCGTAAGGCGATGCGAGCGTCTCGACGATCTCGAAATGATTGTAATGGTTGCCGACCAGCAGTTCCACGCGCTTACCGGCGGCACGCAGGGCGGCGGCGAAGTCCCGGCTCTGGCGTTGGAACTCCGGCGTTTCCAATGTGCCAAAGGCCAACACGACCGGTGCCCAGAATCGTTCAATGTGACGCTGCGTGCTAACCGCCAGCTCCATATCGTCGGTGAACCTCACATACCGCGAGCGCGCCGAAAGCCGCACCGGCCGGAGGTCGTACATCCCGCTGCACAGCAGTCCGGTCTTGATCACGTCTGCCGGGAGCTGCTGTGTGCGGCACCAGTCCGTCACCATGGCCACCCCGGCCAAATGCGCTCCGGACGAGTGGCCGTAAAGATGGATTCTATTGGGATTACCACCAAAGCTCGCCGCGTTCCGGTAGACCCAGGCGATGGCGCGCCGCACCTGCTCCGCCATCGGTATCAGGTCGCCCCCCGCTTCGATCACGTTGATGAAGTCCAGCACGACATGATGCGCGCCAGCACGCACGAACAACTCGGCCGCGAAAGCATAGTCTTTGGCGAGGCCGCGCTGCCAGGCACCGCCGTGCACAAAAATGCTGATTGGCGCGTTCATGGCCGCCGCCGGATAAAGATCGAGCGTCTCGTTGGCGGTTGGGCCGTAGGCGATACGTCGGGGCGCGCCCAGCCGCTCGCGGGCGATTTCACTGTTGGCGGCGTTACGCTCTATGATCTGTGACCGGTTGGGTGCGTATTTGGACTGATCATAGGCGTCGTCCAACGCCTGCTGGTCCATGTCCAGCCAGACCGCCGATCCAGACGCTTTCGCCTCATCCGGTCCCGGCAGCCCGGACGTGCCCGCCGCGACGAGGTTGTTCGGCCCTGAGAGATTTGCCATCTTTCACCACCGGTTCATGAAGTCTTTATCAGCCATTCCTGAGAGGGATCACAATGGTGGCAACACGAGAGGGTGCGATCGCGCGCGCCCGAACAAGCTTCGACAACGGCAGCTTCATCGAGCGCCTGCGCGAACTCGTAGCCGTTCCCACCGAGAGCCATCCGCCGTTGCGCAAGCACGAGTTGGAACGCTATTGCCGTGATGTCTGCGGACCGATGATCGCGGAGCTGGGCTTTGCCATCCAGGTTCTCGACAATCCCGATCCCATCCACGGTCCTGTGCTGGTCGGCACGCGCATCGAGCATGCCTCGCTCCCGACTGTGCTGATCTACGGCCACGGCGACGTGGTGCGCGCCATGCCGGAACGCTGGCGGCCAGGCCTCGACCCCTGGACACTGACCATCGAAGGCGACCGCATCTACGGCCGCGGCGTGGTCGATAACAAGGGCCAGCATCTGCTGGCGTTCGAGGCGCTGCGCGCCGTCCAGGCCGAACGCGGCCGCCTCGGCTTCAACACCAAGATCATGGTCGAGACCGGCGAGGAAGCCGGCTCCCCCGGATTGCTACCGTTCCTGCGCCAGCATCGCGACCTCTGCGCCGCCGACGTGTTCATCGCGCTGGACGGTCCGCGTCAGAGCATGTCGGTTCCCGACATTACGTTAGGAACCCGCGGCGCCATCGCCATCGACCTTGTCGTCGATCTTCGCGAGGGCAGCCATCACTCCGGTCACTGGGGCGGCCTGCTCGCCGATCCCGGTGTCATCCTGGCGCACGCCATCGCCAGTATCGTCTCGCAGGACGGCCGCATCCTGGTGCCGGGCTGGACCCCTGCCGTCATTCCCAACTCCGTCCGCCAGGCGAGCCACGACGTCGTCATCGAAGACCTGCCCGGCACACCGGTGCCGGACCCCGGCTGGGGTGAGCCGGGCCTGTCGCGTTCCGAGCGCATCTACATGTGGAGCAGCGTCATCGTGCTCGCGAGCATCTCCGGCCAACCCGAAGGACCGGTGAACGCCGTCGCCGGCAACGCCCGCGCCCGCGTGCAGATCCGGCACACGGTGGACGTGAAGGCCGAGACCATCGTGCCGGCACTGCGCGCGCATCTGGACGCGCACGGCCTTGGCGTCGTGCAGATCGTACTGGTGACCGAACGCGACGCCTTCCCGGCCTCGCGCACCGACCCCGACGATCCGTGGGTACGGCTTGTTACGCGATCGATGCAACAGACCGCCGGCCGGCCGCCGAACATCATTCCCAATATCGGTGCTTCGGGACCATCGGAATACTTCAAGCAGGTGCTCGGCGTTCCCGTGATGTGGATACCGCAATCCTACGGTGGATGCGGCCAGCACGGACCCGACGAGCATGGATTGGGATCGCTGTTCCGGGACGGCCTCGGGCTGATGGCCGGCGTGTTCTGGGACATCGGAGAGCAAGGCCGCCCGGCATGACGCGCCGCGGCACAATGCTTCACCGTGTTGCACGCGCAGCCAAGCGCCGCTGCGACCGGCTTGTTCCACCCGCCAATTTTACTTGTTGCAAGTGGGCAGTTTTCCATGTCGCCCGGCACACAGTCTTCGCTGGGCAAGCTCTCTGCTTCAGCCAATGATGCGAGAATAGCGGCCGGTGGCAGCCCCGTGCGCAGAGTGCGGGCTTGCCGACCCGGCGGACCACGTTCTTTTCAGGGGGTGTCATGGAGTTCTGGACAGAGCCACAGATGGGGTCGATCCACAAAATGCTCAACCCGCGCTCCATTGCGATCGTGGGCGCGACGCCACGGATGCAGTATGGCGGCCGGTTTTTCGCCGCGGCGCTCAAGGCCAAGGACCGGGTCCGGGTTTATGCCGTGAACCCGCGTTATGACGAAATCATGGGCGAGAAGTCCTACCCGAGTGTGACCGACCTGCCGGAGGCCCCCGACGTGGTGGGCATCGTGGTGCCCTACGACCAGGTGCTCCCCGTCCTGCAGGAGAGCCACCGCAAGGGGGCGGGATCGGCGATCGTGATCTCGGCGGGCTTTGCCGAGCGCGGCGTGGACGACCGGCGTGATTTGCAGGGGGAATTGGGTGAATTTGCCCGCGCCTCTGGCATGCGTGTCAGCGGCCCCAACTGCCTGGGGCTGGCGAATGTCACGCACGACATCTGGGCCACCTCTTCCTCACGCGGGGCGTCCGGTCTGACCGGGCCGATCGGCCTGGTGTGCCAAAGCGGTGCGACGGCGTTCGGGCCGTTCCTGGTGCGGGCGGTGGAGAACGGCATCGGCTTCAGCTACATCATCTCGACGGGGAACGAGGCAGACCTCGATTTTTCCGACTTTGCCCGCTACCTGGTGGACGATCCGGATACGCGGGTGATTGCTGGTTTTGTTGAAGGCTTCAAGCGGGCCGATAAATTTCTCGAAGTGGCGAAGCTTGCGGCAAAGCGCGGCAAGCCGATCGTGCTGATCAAGATCGGGCGTTCGGAACTTGGAGCGAGGGCGGCACAATCGCATACCGCGGCGCTGACGGGCGAGGATGCCCGGTACGATGCGATCTTTGCCCAATACGGCGTGATCCGGGTCCAGGACTACGACGAACTGCTGGAGGTCGCGCACCTGCTGGCGTTTACGCCGCCGCCCGCGGTTCCCGGTATCGCGGTGGTGTCGCATTCGGGTGGCATCAGCTCGCTTACCGCGGATATGTGCGGTCAGGCCGGTCTCGATCTGCCGACGCTGGGCGATGCGGCGCGCGACGGCATCAATGGGATTTTGAAGGGCTTCGGGTGGGCTGCGAATCCGGCCGATGTGACAGGCTTTGCCAACAGCGAGTCGTTTCCGGCGATCATGCAGCATATGATTGATGATCCGCGGATGGGGACGCTCGTCGTGGCGAGTTCCGGGGCGGACGCGCAGGCGCAGCAGGTCATCAGCCAGCGTGATCGGACCGATAAGGGTGTGGTGTTCTTGTGGACCGGAAGCCGGGACGCCAAGGATGGCCTGGGGATGCTGCGGAACGCGCGGATCCCTGTGTTCTACACGCCGGACTCGTTGGCTCGCGGCCTGCGGAGCCGGCTGGCGTATCATACATGGCGCGAGCACCGGCTGGCCGATGGCTTTGCTACGGCGCCGGCGCGCACGGCGGTGCAGGATGCGGCGGTGGCACAGGCGCTTGGGCTGGGGAGGCCGACACTCTCGGAGTCCGAGAGCAAGCGGCTGTTGGCAGCCTGGGGCGTGGGGAGTGCGCGTGAGCACCTGGTGGGGTCTGCGGAGGCGGCCGTCGAGGCCGCAGAGCAACTGGGGTTTCCAGTGGCTCTCAAGGTCAATTCGCCGGATATATTGCACAAGACAGAGGCTGGGGTCGTTCGGCTGAACCTCGGCGATGCGGCACAGGTGCGGACGGCCTGTGCGGAAATCCTGGCCAGTGCCAAGGCCTATGCGCCACAGGCTCGGATCAACGGCGTGTCGGTGCAGGAGATGGTGGGAGACGGCGTCGAAGTTATCATCGGCGTGTCTTGCGACCCGCAATTGGGCCCGGTGCTGCTGTTCGGTAGTGGCGGCGTGATGGTCGAGGTCTATAACGATGTGGCCCTGCGACGCTGCCCCATCACGCGCTTGGAAGCACAGGCGATGATCGCTGAGGTCAAGGGCGCCCGGTTGCTGCGGGGCTTTCGCGGACGGCCGGCGGCGGATGTTGAGGCGCTGGCGGATACGCTGGTGCGGGTGTCGTATTTCGCGATGCAGATGGAAGGGGAGGTGGTGGAGTTGGACATCAATCCGCTCATGGTGCTGCCGTCAGGTCGGGGCGTGCGGGCGGTGGACGCCCTCGTCGTGCTTCGTGGCACGTAGCACTGACGTGGCTGTGAGTGGTCACCGCGAGCCGGCGGTAGTTCGCTGCGGCGCTCTCAATCGCGCCGGGGCAATCTACATTGGCATATCTGACCGACTGCCTGAAGTCGCACGCATTCTTACGTCTCTGCTCGCGGCCTCCGATCGCCAGCGCGCGCGGTTAATGCTTCCCACCGGTGCGCTGTCAGGTGTGGCATTCCGGGTGACGTCGAAAAAGACTGCCGCACTGTCCGATGGAGAAAGTTGCGACTTAGGCGTGAGAGAAAGCCGCGCGACCGTGTGAAATTGCGCCTGCGCCTCATTCCATTCGATACTGGCGTTTTCGACCCAGAAGTTTGCATCCCGGTGCTTGCCGCCGTAAGTCATCTTTTCGGTGTCGAGAAACTGCACTCCAATTTCGAAACTGCTCATCTCGTCGTCTTCGCTTAAGTGGCGGAGCAGTTCGTCCTGCAAGGCGTTCGGATTGCCCCTTTGCAAAGCGCGCGTCGCATTGTCCGGGGACGGCGTTGCCGAATACTTCACGACTTCGCCAGATCCATGTTGGAACGGAACGTTGCTGCCATAACGCAGTTGCTGATATGGCCTGATTTTCTGGTGCATCTGCAATTGTGCCAACGTCAGGCTTCGCACCACGCGCAATTTATCCGAGAATGATACCGCCCACAGGCCGGCGAGCGGATTCGGCGCGGTCAGCACGTTCATCACCGCCAGAAATGCCCGTGCGTCATTGATCGGAAGAGTTGTCGTGTTTTGCAAGGAGAAATCCTGCCGCTCAACCTTGGCACCAGGCACCTCGGTGCCGCCTCGTGTGAGGTCGACCGAGAACGACAACGAGCGGACGTCAGCCTTGAAATCAGAGTTGACCTTCGGATCCGCGTTCCCAAACCGCACAATGGCGGGATATACGCCAGGCGTCGCGAATATCCCCCGTGCGAGCCTCGCCCCAAGCGCCGGGTCGCGGCCGGCGGTGACGTCCAACACCTCCAACCGAGCCCGCGCGCAGGTGCCCTTGACGTGCGTTCCGCGGCCAGGCACCCGGTGCTGATCGGAGGCCGCTTTGGTCTGCAACAACAGCGCCTTCTTGACGATCTCCTCGATGCAGGCCTGTTCGTCATCCAGATGCCGCTCAGAGTCGCTGCCGGTCACTCCGAACAATCGCGTCAGAAACAGCATGGACAGCCCCTTAAAGAATATGGATTACGGATCCGCTCCCAGGTTGGCGAGGAACCGGATGGCGGTGATTCCTGGCAGGAAGCAGTAAGCCGCGGCTTTCGTCACGGTAAACGTCAACAGGCCGTTGATCCTGATCGGCGGCCCGCCGCCAGCTTGTGGAATGGCAAAAATGCTCTCATTGGGATCCTGGGTGCCAATCATCGGATCTTTTGATTTTGGCGGCAGCCTCACAGCCCCAGCGAACGCGCTGTCATTGACCCATTGGCTCAGTACCAATTCATATTGGTTCTCGATATTCGAATTGATGAAGTAACCCAACAGTCCGCGTTCGATGCCGTCATAGGGCAAAGCGGGGTCATAGATCGGTCCGTACGGCATGCCTCGGCGGATCAGCCGGTGGGTATTGTTGCTGCCGCCCGGTTGACCCTGGCCGGTGACTGGTTGTCCTCTTGGGTTGATGCGGCGCATGTGCGCCCCCACCGGGCAACGAATCCCCCTTGGGTCGCCCGATCCGTCCGCGTTGACGTATTCGAAATTGTTCAATTGATCGGGTGAGATCCCGCCCGGAGGACTGTCAGTGTCTGGAGACAGTGCGAGCGGAACGCCGTTGCGCCATCGCCCGCACATTTTCGCGGCGAGCAATTCCGGATCGATCGTGTCCTTGTGCGATTGCAGGAAATTCTCAAACCCGGCGACGTCTGTCTCGGCCATCTTAAAGACGGCGAAACTACCATTCAGGCCGAGTTCCCGCGGCTCCGGGACGAAGTAGTTCTCGGCCTCATCCAGCAGGACGAACAACCAGGGTTCGCATGATTTCTGATGATCCGGCTTATACCGTTCCGGACCGCCGCGCACGGTGGGCTGGCTGATCCCGTCGGTGTAGCCGAAATGCACTTTGGCTGTGGGAACCGGCTTGCCATCTTGCATTTCCATCAGCGCCATACCGTCTTGGCGCCAGATTTCACGAAACGCACCACCTTCGCCGAACAGAGCCGTCAGCCGGTCGCTGTAGGCTGCCATGGCTTGCAGACTGATCGCGTGCAATGTCACCAGGACGTGGTCGTTGCCGGTTCCGAATCCACCGACCCAGTTTGCCGGAGCGCTCGCTCCAGTATCGCCCACCAGTTCCGCCCGCTCCGCGGCACCGGCCACATAGGCGCCGAATGATTTGAATGCGAGCGCCGGCACACACTGCGCTACCTCCAACGCGAGCAGGCCCGGCCAGGTAATGCCAAGGTTCAGACAGTAATCCGGTTTGCGGCGTGGTGGATCGGCGGGATTGTCATGTGGTCCTGGTTCGAACCCCACGTGCCAGTCTTCCGCGGTGGTGATCTGTGGCGCGTCGGCCTCGTCGCCGCTGACCAGTCGTCCCAGCAGCTTGCGAGCCGCCGCCGGGACTCCAACGGTCAACAGGAAATGCCGTACCATCGGCATCCGGTAACCGCGCAGGATCAAGCCCTGAATATCACCCAGATTCAATGTCCCGCGGGGCTCCTGCGTCGCCTGTCCGCGGTGCCCAAACAGGCGGTGCAGCAGCCCGCCACCCGCCGTCGGTCGCGAGTCCGGTTTATCGCTCACCGCGACTCTCCTTCTTGATCCGGACTCCGGCAGGCGGCGTCCCCGCCCCGGATCTGGTCATGATTTGCTGTCGGCGATCAGCGCGTGAATGTCCTGCACACTCAGGCCGGGATACGCCTGGTAAAAACCGATCGGGGCACGGTTCGCCCCCGCCGCGAAGTCGATAAACTCCTGAAGGTGCATTCGGCAGGGTGACGGCGGCGCGTTCTTGGTGAATTTGAAGATCAGGTCGAAAACCTGGCCGATGTTCTTGGTGAAGTCGGCAATGTATTTGTCGAACGAGCCATCGTAAACCGTGAAGAATCCGATCTGGTTGTCCTCAAGCGGCACGAACTGAGCGAAATGGGGGGTGCCCACCGAATCCAGGTCTCTCTGTGTGCCGCGAGTCCGCGCCCGCAGTAGCAGTTCCACCTCGATGAACGCGAGCCTTGATTTGAGCGGCAGGATCACCAGGAACGGGTTCAGTTCGCCCAGGCCACTGATGTCCGTCGCCGCGGCCAAGGCCTTGATCTCTTTTGCTGTCACGTCCGGATACGCACTGTACGCCAAGGCCGGACGCAGCAGGTGGTTGGCCGACCATTCAACGAACTCTTCGACGTGACCGGCCACCGGCATGGGCGGCGGTCCATCGACGTGCTGAAAAATCGTGTCGAAAACCGGCCCCGCCTGCTTGCCCAGTTCGGTCATCAGATCGCCAAATTCACCGTCGAAATCACCCAAGAAGAGCGCGGTGCGCTGACTGAGGATCGTGAACCGCGCGTAGTGGATCGTACCGATCGAGTCGGCCGTCTTGATCAGCGCCGGCATCTGCGCCGTCAGTTGATCGGTCAGCGCCTGGGTATCGGCTGGCGCCTTCAAGGGAAACGCGAGCGTGAAGTGAGATTGGCTCATCCGAGAATCTCCACCGGGTGCTCCGGGATTAAGCTTACCAGGCAAATCGGCTGCTGCGCCACGCGACTGTCACGCCATGCGAAGCGTACGCATTGGCTTCATCTCACTTGCGCGGGCCCGTACCCGCGAGGGTCGGGGACTTCCGCCGATAGGCTCGATGGGGTCGCTAAACTATGCAGAATCGGCATAAGCGACGGATTGGGCAGAGAGTTCCACACTTTCGCATGGTCGACGCGGTATGACCTGCGGCGCGTCTCTGACACTGCAATGCCTTATTCAGGCTAATGTGCGCACTCCTCGCGCTACAAGTCGTTGATCGCGCCTGCCCAACCGGGCAGGGCATGGCTCAAGTCCGGTCGTTACTGGATTGGCTACCGGGCTCAACTCACGACCGCCATCGTCGCCGTCTTTTCACCGCGCGCGGGTGCACTCCAGTATCCATCTTCACTTCCCGTGCCTCGGCATGTGCCGGCGCAGCACGTCGTTCATCAGCGCCTGCCAGCCGGGGCCTTCCCGGCGATAGGCTTCCAGTACGTCGGGATCCAGCCGCAATGTCTGGTTGACCTTCCGGTTCGGCTTGACAGGGCGGCCGCCGCGCCCCAGCGCGTGTGCCGCCTCTCGGCCAAATTTCTCAGCGATGACTTCCAACGCGGGGCGCGCCTGCCAAATCTGTTCGCGCGTCCATTCCGGATTCTCGTCGTCGGGACGCGAGGCGGCTTCATCCCCTTTCCTGCTCATACCACTTCACCTCCTTCCGGCTGCTTTGCGGAAGCTGATCACGTGCAGCGCGTCGCCACGGATCGTTACCACCGCGGCATGCAACCGCTTCCCCAGGAATGCCAGCACCTGAAGACGGGTCTCGCCGTAGTCCTTGCGCGTGTCTTCTTGCGACAGGGCCGTTTCCCAATCGAGCTCGGCAACACGCTCGAACGACAGGCCGCGTTCCGCGATGTTCCTGGCGTTCTTCGCTGGATCGAACGTCAAACGCATGTTAGTTTATGCTACAGCGAAAACCCCTATGCGTCAAGGTGGCTGCGACTGATCGTTACGGTCTGGCGACCTCCCGTGCCTCCCCCTCAGCCCGCGTGTTTCCCAAACATGATCCACCCCCCACTGCTCGGCGTGGTGAATGCCCCCAGCGCGGTCTCCGCCCGAACCTTGACCTGCCGTGCCCCAGCCGTGCCGCGGAGTTGCTCGATGCAGTCGGTGTACATGGCCGTCCGCGTCCGCCCGTTCCCCAGATTGCCGCCGCTGGAGCAAAGCGGGTGCGGTCCCTCGACCCTGATATCGCCCGCGTAGAACCCGAACGCATCGCCGCGTTTGACGCCGTGCCACTGGAACGCCTCCAGGAAGAACTGCGTCATGGGTGCATAGCCGTCGTACGGATTGAATATATCGACGTCCTGCGGCCCAAGCCCGGCGCCTTCGTACATTCTCCGTGCGGCACGGTCGGTCCAGTCCTCGATCTGCTCCAGATCGGCCTGTGTGGAGCGCTGCTTAAAATTGTGCTGTGAGTGATTGAGCACATAGACCGGTGGCTGCCGCATGTCGCGGGCGCGCTCGGCCGTTGTGAAGAGATACGCGGCCGATGCATTGACCGGCCGGTCGCAGTCCCACAGCCGCAGCGGGTTCAGCACGTAGCGCGAACCGAGGTACTCCTCGACGGTGAGCTGCGGCACCTGGTGGCTGGCGTTGAACCCCCACGGCGTGAGCAATCCGTTGCGGTGCTGGTTGATGACGAAGGGGGCGAGGTCGTCGTGCTTGCCACCGTATTTCAGGCAGTACTGCCCGTGCGGGAAGATGTTGATGAAATCGTTGCCGCCGTGATTGCCCCAGGGTGCCGTCCATTGGCGTGCGCCGCGGGCGTAGTCGTCGGCGTTCTCGCCACCGCGACGATAGCGGCCTTCGAGGTTGCCTGTCGGGTAGATGACGAGACAGGTGCTGCAAACGCCGTCACCCACCGCCTGTGCCGCCATGCCCACCATTTCGCTGATGGTCGGCAATCCTGTCGGCGCAAATTTGACGTTGCGCAGCCCCATCTGCGCGATGAGCCACTGCGCGTTGACCAGAGTGAGCCCCCACTCCGAATCATACGGCGGAGCGAAATAGGGCCGGGGCGCCCACTGCGACGCGGACCCACCGCTGCCGCCGGCGATATGGCTATCGCAGCAGATGACGCCGTCGACCTGATCCGCCGTCACGCCTGCCTCGTCCATCGCCTTCCGGCAGGCCAGGATGGAGTACGCACCGAGCGTCTTGTCCATCGAGACGCCGTCCCAACGACGGTCGACCGGCGAATGTCCGACACCGGCCACTGCGACCTTGCCGCGGTGCTCCCATACTCCGAGCCCGTCCTTATCTCGCCGCCACTGATACCGGTCTGGCGCGCTCATGGCTCCACCTCTCGAACTAAGCGACGACTTGCCATTCGTGGATGAGCTGGCCTGGGGCCACCTCCTCGAACGTCACCTCGACGGCGGCGCCCACGGGCACTTTGTAGGGCGCGGTGCCCGGGAGATTGGAATAGAAATTGACCCGCTTGTCCGCGTCGAGCGTCACCATTGCCAGGTTATAGGGCTGATCGGGCATGCGCCGGTTGAGGCGGCCATCCTCGATCACGATGGAAGCGGCGATATGGCCGCGTCCCTCGACCTCTTTCCACGTCAGGCCGGCGGCCGAGTTGCAGACCTGGCAGGCCTGCTGCGGCGGGTATTGCAGCCGGTCGCAGGCAGTGCAGTGCTGCAACATCAGCCGCCTTTGATTGACGGCGTCCCAGAAGGGCTTGCTCAAAGAATCAGGGACGGGGATCAGCTTCGGCATCGTTTCACTCCACGCTGCGTCCAACCCGCTGGCCCTGGACACCCACTGGCGGTAGACGGGTTACTGGCAGCTCCGCCGCAGCGGTTTGATCGGCCTCGCAATCGCAGTCAGCAGCCCGAAACAATGATGGGCACCTGTCGCCCTGACAAGGGGCAGCCGGGCATGAGATCATCCAGGACCCACACACAAGAACAGCTGTGGAGCGGGCCGGCCGCGATCACAGAAGAGACACGATCCGCGTGACCCATCGGGCGAAGGACGCGCTACCGACTTTGCTTGTCGGGGATCGAGCGCGCGCCTCAACCCCCCGGCACCCCGATCGACTTCAGCCGCGCATGCGCCCGCCCAGCCCGCGCCTTCAGCCCATCCAGATAGGTGCTGACGTCGTTACCCGGCAGGTTCAGCACCTTGCACCCAAGCCGCCAGTACTCCTCGATCTGCGCCTCGGTCTCCGCCGACCCGCGGGCCAGCTTCCCATGCACGTTGCAGGCCTCCGCAATCCGCCGCACGGCCGCCTTGAACGTCGGGTGCTCAAGCTGCAGATGCACGCCCAACCGCGCACTCAGGTCCGAGTGGCCATAGGCGATCATGTCGATGCCCTCGACCGCCGCGATCGCCTCGACATTCTCCAGCCCCTCGAGCGACTCGATCGACACGCAAACGATGATGTTGGCATTCGCCCACGGCGCATACTCGGTCGCGTGGCGCGCGCCATAGCTGCGGTATCCGGTGTGCATCCCCTGCCCCGAGATACCGCGATGGCCGATCGGCGGAAACTTCGCCTCCCGTGCAATGGCGCGCGCCTCCTCGGCGTTATCGACCTCCGAGACCTGCACGCCCATGATCCCCTGATCGAGGATCGCCGGGATCAGATACGTGAAGGATTTATGAATCCGCACGATCGCCGAGACGTCGGTGGCCTGAAACCACCCGGCGAGATCCGCGATCGTCTCCAGGTCGAAGGCGCCATGTTCGTGGTCGATCATGCAGTAGTCGAAGCCGGACGCCTCGATGATCCACGGCACGCCGCGCGACGCGAACTCCTTGAGCCCGGTCCCCAGCGCGGCCCGCCCGGCGCGCACCGCCCGCCATATGCTGTTCTCTTTCATCACGCGCAGCCCCTCCATGCGCCCACCGCCAGCGCGGTGTTCTGCCGCGGTCTGGACCTGGACGGTCAATCAGCCGCCGCTGGTGCCGCCTGGCGCAGCCGTTCGACCTTGGCCATCGCGGCGGGCCCGGGCCACTCCTCGACGAGCCACTGCGGCAGCGGCTCCTCTGCGCTGCTCAGCGGCAGCACTTCGTCCTCGTCGCCGCGGCCATTCGGGAACAGTTCCAGCGCCCGCGGCATTTCGTAATAGATCTCCAGGCCATTGCCGTCGGGATCGGCGAAATAGATGCTGCGCTGGCAGATATGATCCGCAGCACGCTGGATCTCGACGCCGTTCTGGAGCAAGTGTGCGTAGGCGTCGCGCAACGCCGCATAGCTGGCAACCTTGAACGCGATATGCCCGAGCCCAAGCTGTCCGCGCTGCGACCGCGGCGCGTCCCGCGGTGCGGGATGCTGCATAACGTCGATGGTATGAAAGCCGTCGCCCAGAGTCATGAACACGCCACCATGCTCGGGGTCTTGCTCCGCGATGCGAAACCCCAGCACGTCGCGGTAGAACCGCTTTGAGGCCTCCTCGTCGGTGACCCGCAACAGAACGTGGCCGATTCCGCTCAGGTTGATCATGTCGTGCCTCCCCTTCTCGAACGGGCACACAGTAGCGGACTGACACAGCGTAGAACAGGGATCAACCTTGCATCGGCCCCGGCCGCGCGCATCGGCCCCGGCCGGGCGCGCGAGAACCGGCCCACCGCGCGGATCGACCTCGCCGCGGCGTTCGCAGCGGTCAGTGCGAACCGCCGGATGGGGCGGGAGCCTGTTCCCACCTCGCGTGCACGCCATGGCGGAGCGTCCGCTTCCAGGCTCGCGGCCTGGAACGTTCGGTTGGGGTGGGACGCTGACATGCCCGCCGTACACTCCGAGCAATCTGGTTCCCGCCATTGCGTGCCGATCGGCTCCCGGTTTACCGTTCCGTTGCGACGGATGGATGCGGCCGCCTGAAGGTCCGGGGCGGCTGCCCCTGATAACCGGTCCGCCGGCCGCACGTGACACTGTCCGCACGGGAGTAGAACAAATAACGTCAACCTAACGGCAGACCAAGCGGACTGATCGCCGCCAGGCAGGCGGCTCACAGGGAGGATCCGCCATGCTCGAACTGCTCGACCAGCAGAGGAAGTTGACTGCCAACCAATGGAAGATCGTCATCGCCGCGACGCTCGGCGACATGCTGGACTTCTTCGACTTTTTCCTGATCGGCTTCGTGCTGGCCTTCATCGTGAAAGACTGGCACCTGACCTACGGCCAGTCCGGCATGATCCTCCTCGCCTCCGGCATCAGCGCACCCTTCGGCTCGCTGTTCTATGGCTGGATGGCCGACAAGATCGGCCGTCGGAAGGTGATGATCGCGACCGTGCTCAACTTCTCGATTGCCACCGGCGCGATGGCCGTGTGTCCGAGCGGGGCGTGGCTCTATTTGGCGGTCTGCCGCCTGGTCGTCGGGCTTGGCGTGACCGGACTCTACTCGGTCGACATCACGATGGTGCAGGAGTTCGTGCCTTCGTACAAGCGCGGCTGGCTCACCGGGCTGACGACGACGATGCTGCCGGCCGGCGTGCTGCTGGGCGCTCTGCTGGGGGGCTTTGCGACGCCCTACATCGGCTGGCGCGGTCTGTTCGCCGCCGGCCTGCTGCCCGCCGCGCTGACGCTGTGCATCCGCGCCTGGGTGCCGGAATCGCCGCACTGGCTGATGCGCATGGGCCGCATGGAGGAGGCGCGCCGCTCGGTCGCCTGGGCCTTGCAGATCGATGCAGCAACGATCCCGCTGCCGACTACGGCGCCGACGGTGGAGCACACGCGCTGGCTTGAGATTTTCAAATACCCGCGCAGCATCGTCGTCGGTTGCATGACCGGCCTGACCCAGACCGGCGGCGTGGCACTGGCGTTGTGGATGGTGACGTTGTTCGTAATGGTGCTGCATATCACGCCGCCGCAGGCTTCGAGGATCGCCATCTGGGTCAGCATCTCGGCGATCGCTGGTCGCTTCTTCTGCTCTTGGATCTCCGACGCGATGGGCCGCCGCGGTTCCGGCTTGCTGACCTGTCTGTTGTCGGCGGTGTTCATGTCGCTCGCCGGCTACCTGCACAGCGCATTCATCGGCGGTGTATCGCTGTTCGTGGTGATGATCATCCTGCAGAATTTCTTCGGCAGCGGGAATTACTCGATTGTCGGGCCGTACATGGGTGAACTGTGGCCGCAGCGGCTGCGTGGCAGCGGTATGGGGCTGGTGTATGGGGTCGGCAACCTGGGCAAGTTCATCGGGCCGGCCGGGTTGGCACTGATTGCCGGGTCGTCGAACTTGGTCGCGCCGAAGGCAACGCTCGACGCGCTGGTTCCCGGCTTCAACTACTTCGCTTTCTGGTATGTGCTGGGGGCGGTGGCGTTCTGGTTCATCGGCATAGAGACGAGCGGCCGGACGTTCGAGTCGATCGATGCCGAACTGGCTGGGACAGCCCCGGCAGCATCGTCGTCGCGGATCGCCACGCAGTCCGGTCGGCCGTCCTGATTGCCACCGGGGAGGAGACTGGCATTGGCAGGATGCTGACGCCCGGAGGGGCGAGCGGTCTGCCAGTCGTTTCGACCGGCGCCTTGAGCCATTGTTTGATCAACCGCAGCACTGCGGGCCATGGACCACTCGGAGGCCGCGCGGCAGGACCGCCTGCGGGGTGGTCCAAGATAGGGGTGGTCCAAGATAGCGGTGGTCCGAGATAGGGGTGGTCCGAGATATCGGTCGGGCAAAGCCTCAAACGTGCAGCGTCACCCAACCGTGACGGCAACACGATGGACCGCATTGCACGCGCGCATTCGGCTGCACGGCCCCCGCGTCGTCGCCCACGCCGCAACGACAAAGCTGCCACGACTGGCGGGCCGCCACGCGAACATGAAGCATCGGCGATCCGGCGCATCGGCAAGTCCGGCCGACCGGGCGCTCCGGCGCATTGATGGAAGGTTTCGATCCGCCGCTCCGGCAGTCACCGCAAATCTTCGAACGCCAACGTTGCCGGCCGCTTCACGAGGCCCGCGATGTCGAGCCGCCATCGCGCCAGATCGACGAGCGGAACCCCGAGATGCGCGAGCACCAACGGAACCGATCCCGCCGCCGCGTCACCCGCGTGACGGTCTCGTGTGGCTCATGCACGAAGCGCCGAAAATAACCCGCCGGCTCCATCGGCGCACCGCGAAGGACGGAGACGGCGGCTTGTCCGGCGTGGCTTCAGCTCTCGCCACTGGTGACGAACGGATCAGCCCCAGGTGGCCTTGCCGCTCGAGAGAGTGATGGTGATGTGGCCCATCGTGGTATTCGCCTTGGCTCCATGCCAGTGGCGCTCACCTGCCTTGACCTGAGCGACGTCGCCAACCTTGATCTCGCGGCGCTCGGTTTCCGTGGCGACCCACCCGCTGCCCGAGGTGACGATCAGGATCTGATCGCAATCGTGCACATGCCAGCCCGTGTTGCATCCCTCGCTGAAGTTCACGATGCTGCAATTGAAATTCGCCGACTCGCCCGGCTCGATGATGGTCTGGCGGGTGCGATGCACGGGCCCGGAATATCCGTCCGTCGGTTCGGCCGCGCCAGGCGCGGGGACTTCGGGGATATTCTTCAACGTGACAACCTTCATGACACTCTCTCTCCCTTATTGCCGTGATTCCGGCTGCTCATTTGGCGCGAGGCCGTCCATGGCCTACCAGATCATGCATGCAAACACCTGGCACCTCCGACGGCGCACCTCCGACGGCACGCCAAGTCCCAGTTTAGCCCAGAGGTTCTCCTGATGAAACCCGCGGCGGGAGACAGATTTCGAGCGTGTGACCCATGCCGCCTGGGTCCCGGCTTTCGCCGGGTGACGATACAAAGGTCGGCGGCGTTGGCCGCGGCTCCGCACCCGTGTGAAAACTACGTGCCGAACGATAGATCATCTCGCGGCCCGGAGCAGCGACCGAGTTTTCACACGCTCCGCAGGAAATCCATAGCACTCAAGCCGGCGCGCAGAAGCGCGTTGAGGTCACTCCGGCGCGATACCAAAATGGCGCTGGTGCGACGCGGTAGTTGTTCGCGAATTCGCCGGTGAGTGTCCGTCCGGGAACAAATCCAATATTCAGAATCGGTTGGTTGCATCAGTAAAATTCACCACGAAGGCACGAAGCCGCGAAGCCATGGATACAGTCTTCGTGGCGTCGTGCCTTCGTGGTGAATGATTCTCTGTGGCCTCGTTCTTACTCGTTCCCTCGTCGTCCGCCGGAAAGCAAACAAACTCAAGCAGAGCCTGAAGCAGTTTCCGAACAGACTCTGAGGCCGACAGTGTCGGGGACTAAGCGCCTTTACTGGCGCCCCAGGAGACAGATTGAGCTTCGAAATATGGGTCCAACACACGCTCGGAACCGTCATCAACTGGAAATAATAAGTCTTGTTTGTCAAATTCATCGGTCCCCACAAATGTCTGTGACGCCGGCCTCAATAGTCAAGTCAAAATGCCTCCTCATGCTTGGTCCTCCAGCCCTCGGCTGCGGCTCAAGCGGCCATCCAACTGGGCTCCGACGTCAGCAGCCCGAGTTCCCCCGTCAACACCAACTTCACACTGACTTGCAGTCCGGGGCGTGCATCTTCCAGGTGCAGGATCGCGCCGTGCAGTTCCGCGACCGCGGCGACCAGGCTCAGCCCCAGGCCGCTGCCCGGCGTCGTCCGGCTGCGGTCCAGTCGGTGGAACCGCCGCAGCACCTGCGCGTGCTCTGCTTCCGGGATGCCGGGTCCGTCGTCCGCCACCGTCAGCACGGCCTGCCTGCCCTGCCGGTGGAGCGACACCTGCACTTCGGTGCCGGGCGGCGTGTGGCGGAGCGCGTTCTCCACCAGGTTGACCAGCATCTGCGTCAGCAGCTCACGGTCGCCGTGGACGGTGATCCCCGGTGCCACCTTCGCGATCAACCGATGCCCTTCATCTTCCGCCGGCAGGGTGAAGGCTTCCGCCACCGTCTCTACGACCGACGACAGGTCCACGCGGCAGAAGGCGGCGCGCTGCGCCCCGGCCTCCACCTCGGCGATCCGCAGCAGCGCGGCGAAGGTGCCGAGCAATGCATCCACCTCGGCCTTGGCGCTGGCCAGCGCATGTTCGTGGTCCGTGGCGGACTGCGACCGGCCGCGCGCATCCTCCAGGTGCTGGCGCAGGCGCGACAGCGGGGTGCGCAGGTCATGCGCGATGTTGTTGGACGCCTCGCGGACGCTGGTCAGCAGCTTGTCGATCCGGTCCAGCATGCGGTTCAGCGTCTCCGCCAGCCGGTCAAGGTCGTCCGCGGTGCCGCGCAGCGGAATCCGCTGGTTCAGGTCGCCGTCGATGATCGCCTCCGCCGCGCGGGTCATCGCATCCACCCGGTGCAGGAACATCCTGCTCAGCCAGATGCCGCCGGCTCCACCCAACAGGATCGTCACGGCAATGCTGAGGGCGAAGGCGCGCAACACCGCGTCGTCCGCCCGGCGCACGCGGCGCAGGTCGTCGCCGATCGCCACGACGGCGCCGTCCGGCAATTGCTCCACATAGGCGAGCACCGGCTTCGGTCCGTCCGGGTCGAGCGCCGTCAGCTGCATCCAACCGCGGCGCGTGCCCACCATCGGCAGGTCGCCGGCCAGCCGCGCGCCGGCGGGGGACTGCACCAGGTAGTCCAGTGCGCCCATGCCGCCGCCGAATTCCCGCGCGTGGACGACCAGCTCCGCCACCCCGCCGGTGCGGTCCAATTCCGCGAAATGGCCGGAGGCGACGCGCACCCGCGCCTCGAGCTGCTGGATCAGCGATTCGTGCGTCATCCAGAATACCGCCGCGCCCAGCACGACGGCCGAGGCGGTGAACAACATCAGATACAGCGCGGCGAGCCGGAAACTCGCCGTGCGCAGGATCCTAGGAGGCCGCAACGGGGGCGGCCGCGGCGGTGGCGGGGGCAACCGGGCTTGGGGCACGCAGGGCGTAGCCGGCGCCGCGCACGGTGTGGATCAGCTCCGGCCCACCTCCCTGGGCGAGCTTGGAGCGCAGCCGGCTGATATGCGTCTCGACGATGTTGGTGTGGGGGTCGAAGTGGAAGTCCCACACCGATTCCAACAGCATGGTGCGCGTCACCACCCGATCCGCGTTGCGCAGCAGGTATTCCAGCAACTGGAATTCCCGAGGCTGCAGGTCGATCTCCTTGCCGGAACGGGCGACAGTGCGTCGCAGCAGGTCCATTTCCAGGTCGCCGGCGCGCAGCACGGTCTGGACGTCCACCAGCGGTGGGCGCCGTGCCAGCGCGTTCACGCGGGCGAGCAACTCGGCGAAGGCGAAGGGCTTGGCCAGGTAGTCGTCGCCGCCGGCATCCAACCCGCGCACCCGGTCGCCGACGCCACCCAGCGCGGTCAAGAACAAGACCGGCGTGCGGACATCGGCCTCGCGCAGCATCCGCACCAATGCGAGGCCGTCGATCCCCGGCAGCATCCGGTCCACGATCAGCACGTCGTACGGGCCGTCGTCGGCGCGGAACAGACCGTCGCGTCCGTTGGCGGCGTGGTCCACGACATGGCCTTGCTCGCGCAGGCCGCGCATGACGTAGTCGGCGGTTTCCCGATCATCCTCGATCAGCAGCAGCTTCACGCTTACCCCTCCTGTCGCCGCACCCTTCGGTCGGCGCCTCCTCCTGTTGCCGCACCCTGCTGTTGCCGCCCGCTTCTGTAGCCTGGCGGGGCACCCGTGCCGCGGCGGCGTGGGTCGCCAGGCCTCCTCCCGATCATCCTGCACCCGGCAATGCGCGGGCCCCCGCACAAGAATTTAGGGACGGTCGACGCGAACCGCCACCGTGGAAGCGCTCACGGAAGCTCCGGAACTATACCAATCCGTATAGGTCGAGCGATGGGGCCACAACCGGGGGTCCCTATGTTGGTCTCAGCATCCTCCCGCGGGGTGACGAGCCAGAAGGGGCTCGACGTCGCGGGCGTCTGCCCAAAGGTGCGCGGCCGGGATGGCTGGCGGCCCTTGATGCCAATCACCCGGGTTCGCCTGCCGGCGGCCCGAACAGCAGGAGATCGACGATGACAACGAAGCTGCTTCTTGCGGCCACGGTGGCGCTTGGCCTCGCGGCCGGTGCGGTCCCGGCGTTCGCGCAGTCCGCCGCGACCAGCCAGCCGGGCGCGACCAGCCAGCCGGGCGCGACCAGCCAGCCGGGCTCGGCCGCGTTGGCCGACAACGGGGCCGCCTCCGTGCAGGCCCAGAACTTCAGCCAGCCGCAGACGATGGGCTTGCAGCCCAGCGACTCTGCTGCCACGCCGTCCGCTCACGTTGGGCAAGGCACTTGGAGTTCGTTGCCGACTTACGAACGGTGGGACGACCCGAACGGCTGATCGGTCGGACCGGTCATTCAGCGCCGAAGCTACGGACGATCAAATGCGAGGGGCTGGTCGTGGGACCAGCCCCCGCTTTGCGTACGTCGTCCGGCGGGAACCATAGGGCGGACGCAGTCCACCGCCGGGGGCACCGCGCACGAAGCCTTACCGCGTGCCGGCAAGCACGTCCCGCTGCTCCGCGAACAATACCTTCATCCAATCGATAACCGCCCGCACGCAGGGCGCGCGACGCAGATCGCGGTGGACGATGATCCAATAATCGGCGGCGATCTCCGGGATTGGCGGCGTCAGCCGCTCGAGCAATGGATGGCCGTCGCCGACATAGCAGGGCAGCACGCCGCGGCCGGTGCCGGCACGGATCGCCTCCAGGTGCATCAGCATCGATGAGGCGCGCAGCGCCACCGGCTTTCCCGTCTCTCCCACCTGCCGCTGCACCCAGCGCGCGGGCGCATAGTGAGCTTGCTCGTCGGTATAGGTGACCCAGGCACCGGCCTCCGCCCCGCGCCGGCGATAGACCGCACAGGCGAAGGTGCCCGCCTTGGAGGTGTAGAAGTCGCCGCTGTCCGGCGGTTCGTGGCGCAACGCCATGTCGGCTTCGCGGCGCGCCAGGTTCGCCGTCTGCCGCTGATCGACCAGTTCCAGGGTGATGCCGGACGGCAGCGTCGTCGTCGCCGGTCCCGACAGGCAGCGCGCCAGGAATCCGGCGGCGCATTCGCCGGTCGAGACCCGCACGGTGCCGGTCAGCACCGGCGACGCCGCCGCGCGACGCCGTTCCAGCGTCAGCACCGCATCCTCGACGCTTTCGGCCGCCGCGATCAGGTGCTCGCCGGCGGCGTTGAGACGCAGCCCTTCGGGCAGGCGGTCGAACAATGTCGGCCCACCGAACGTTGCCTCGAATGCGGCCAACCGGCGGGCGATGGTTGGTTGGCTGACACCGAGCACCCGCCCGGCGGCACGCATCGAGCCTTCCCGGGCCACGGCCAGGAACACCCGGACATCGTCCCAGTCCATCGCGCCTCGGCTGGCCATCGCGCCGCGGCTCGCCATCGTGCCGCCACTTGATCGCGGCGGACGGGATGCCGGCTGTCGCCGCATCTCGCGCCCCGCGATCGCCGATCCATCGAAAGCAGCCATGACACGTTCCTTGAGAAGCAGGTTCAATGTGTCGGCTTCAGGCAACCGTTGTTATCATCAAGTTGAACGCCACGCAAACGTTGCAGGGGTCTGCAAAAATAGGGATCGCTGCAACTAAATTGTGTCGCTACGATTTCCCCCGCCACCCGCTTCGATGCAGACAGCCGTCAACAGAGGGAGACAGAAATGGCCAGCAGCTTGCCCAGCATCGTCGATCTCAACGCGGAACTCGGCAAGCTGGCGATGTTCCGTGGACGGACGCCGCAATCGACGATGGCGGATCGAAAGGGAACCGCTGCTCGATTGGGTTCCTATCGTGACGGCGCCCTCACCGCCTCCCGGTTCACGGGGAAAGGTCATTGGGAAACCCATCCCGCCGACGAGCTGATTCACATCCTCGACGGCACTGCGACACTGGAAATCGTGTGCGACGATGGGCCGGCCAGGTCTTTCGAGCTCCACGCGGGAATGATGGCCGTCATTCCGCAGGGCGCGTGGCATCGCTTTCACTCTTCGGATGGCGTGACGCTGATGACCGCCACACCCTTTCCCGGCCAGACGATCGATCTTGATGTCGACGACCCACGAACGGTGGAGCGCCGGCCGGCGTGAGGCCTGGCACTTCGGCGAAGCAGCCGGCACGGAAATGGAGAGAGCGATGGAAAACCGCATGCCCGGGATCAGCGATCTCAGCGCAGAGCTGGCGAAGCTGACGATGTGCCGACGGACCCCGCAGTCCACGATGGAGGATCGAAAGGGAAGTGTCGCGCGATTGGCTTCCTACCGCGACGGTCTCCTTCTGGCCATCAAGATGTCCGGGAAAGACCATTGGGAAACCCACCTCACCGGCGACGAGCTGATTCATATCATCGACGGCGGCGCGACCCTGGAAATGGTCTGCGACGACGGGCCGCCCCGGTCGTTCGAACTGCGGGCAGGCATGATGGCCGTCATTCCGCAGGGGGCCTGGCACCGCTTCCAATCCGCGGAGGGCGCGACGCTGATCGCCGTGACGCCATTTCCCGGCCAGACGATCGAGCTCGATGTCGATGATCCTCGGACGGTAGAGCGCAAGCCGGCATGAGACCAAGCCGGCATGAGACATGGCTATGGCGGGCGAACGACTTCCGATTTTCGACGCGGACAAAGGGACCCGAGCGATGGACACGCCGAAGATCGACGTACTGTCGGGACAGCACCAGGCATCGCCAGGCCGATCGATTTCTCTGAAATTGCGAGGTGGAGAGACCAACGACAGCATCATGGTGTTCGAGGAGACTGTTCCCGCCGGGACAAAGAGTACGCTGCACCTACATCGCGACAGCGACGAGGTGGCCTATGTCCTGAGCGGCGAAGTCACCTTCAAGGTGGGCGATGAGGTCGCGGTCCGTGGCCCCGGCACGTGCGCCTTCATGCCGCGCGGCGTGCCGCACGCCTGGAAGAGTACCTGGCGCGGAAACCGGGCGCGTGCTGTTTCTGTATGCGCCGGGGCGGGCCGGCGGGTTGATCGAAGAGCAACAGCGGACCGGCCGCAAATTCGCGTCGATGAACGAGCGCGAGCTGGCAGACATATTACGGCGGCACGGTTGGGAGCTTCTCGGACCTCGCCACTCTAATGCAAACCTGCGAAGAGACTGACGTGCGGCGACCCAGGATGCGGGTGATCCAGGGCCGGGCGCCGACTTTTTCCAGGATGAGGTTGGAGGGGACCTCCAGCAGACAGTAGCCCCGGAAGAAGGCGCCGACCGCCAGGCCATAGACGTGGGCGGACGGGCCGATGTCCTGGTTCATCGTCAGCGCGGCGAAACTTCCAGTTCCTTATCTGTGTCTGCGCCCCGCTGCCCTACCCCGCGGCGCGCTTTACGTGCGTGCTCGCGCTGATCCCACGCGGGAGCTGGAAGCCGAGCGCTAGCGTCGCCAGCCCCAGCAGCGCGGCCATGATGAAGATGCCGCGGAACGCCGCCCCCACGGCGAAGGCAAGCTGCCGCATCGGCGCACCGGCGGCGGCGGCGGTTCCGGAAACCCGCAGCAGTCGGCCCAGCGGGTCCGCGACGTCGGGCAACTGGTGCTGCAGCGCCGTCGTCAGCACGATGCCGGCCGCCGCGGCGCCGATCGCCTGGCCCAGGAACCGCATGAACAGAACCGCCGAGGTCGCCGAGCCGCGCTGCGCATAGGCAACCTGCGTCTGCACCGACACCACCCAGGTAGTGTTGCAGAATCCCAGACCGACTCCTACCAGCGACGCGCCCAGCGCGGCGTGAACGATGCTGGAATCCGGATCGAGCGTCACCAGCACCAGTGCCCCGGCGACGATGCATGCGGCGCCGGCACAGGCGATCATGCGATAGGTCAGATACACCATCATGCGCCCGGCGGACACGCTGCCGAACGTCCAGACGACGGTCATGATGCCAAGCGCAATACCAGCCATGCCGGCGGTGCGTCCCATCGCACCCTGGATGAACGACGGCAGGAATGCCGTCACGCTCATGATGGTGGCGCCGACGGTGAAGCCACCCAGGCTGCCGACGGTGATGATCCGCTGGCGCCACAGTTCCAACGGCAGGATCGGTTCCTTGGTCCGCTGCTCATGGCGCAGCAGGACCAGCAGGGCCACCACGCCCACCGCGATGGCGATCAGCGCTTTCGGCAGCCCGATCTCGCGGCCGCGGTCCGCCGCGAAGATGATGGCGCTGATGGCGACGGCGAGCAGGATGGTGCCGGGATAGTCGATCTGGTGGCGGCGCGGCGCGCGGGTCTCGTGCAGGAACGCCATCAGCATGGCGATCGCCGCCGCACTGATCGGCAGGTTGACCCAGAATACGGTGCGCCAGTCGCCAGCCTCCACCAGGAAGGCGCCGAGCGACGGGCCGACGATCGCCGCGAACCCGAACACACCGGACAGCATACCCTGGATTCGCGCACGCTCGACCGGCGTGTAGATGTCACCCACGATGGTGTAGGCGATCGGCTGCACCGCGCCGGCGCCGCAGCCTTGCAGCGCGCGGAACAGGATCAGCATGGTCATGTTGTTGGCGAAGCCGCACAGCAGCGAGCCGATCAAGAACAGTGACGAACCGGCGACGAAGACCCGCTTGCGGCCGTGCAGGTCGGCGAGGCGGCCGTAGATCGGAATCGTCACCGCCTGGGTCAGCAGGTAGGTCGAGAACACCCAGGAATAAAGTTCCGCGCCGTGCAGCTTCGCGACGATGGTGGGCATCGCCGTGGCGACGATGGTGATCTCCACCGCGGCGGTGAAGGTGGCCATCATACAGGCAGCCAGCACCAGCCGGCGGCGCGAGTGCGATTGCTGGACGTCCGACACGCAGCCTCCCTTAGCGATTCGGCCGCTTGGGCGGCCTGCGGCGTGGACTGATAGCGGCAAAAGGCGCATTCATGAAGCCGATTAACGGCCATGGGGAGAAACGCCATCTATCCTCGATTCCTGCCGGTCGGCGATAGCGCGCTGACGGTCGAGTTCGCCAACGCGATCGATCCGGCGGTGAATGCCGCGGTCCAGGCGCTCGACCGGGCGATCGCGGCATCGAATCTCGAAGGCATTGTCGAAACCGCGCCGACCATCCGCTCGCTGCTGGTCATCTATGAGCCTGAAACCATCGACTTCGACAAGCTGGTGGATGCGCTGCGGCACTTGCTCGCGGATCGGATGCGAGTACGCAGCGTGATCGGACGTTCATGGACGGTGCCGGTGCTGTATGGCAGCCCGTCCAATGATGACCTGCTGGAAGTCGCCGCGGCGACGGGCAATTCACGCGACGACGTCGTCGCGATTTACAGCAGCGGCGACTATCGCGTGTATTTTGTCGGTTTCGTACCGGGCCTGCCGACACTGGGCGGACTGCCGCCCGCACTGCACTTGCCGCGGCGCCCGGTGCCGCGGCTGGGGATTCCGGCGGGGTGCGTGATGATCGGGGGCATGCAAGGATTGATCGTGCCGATGACCATGCCGAGCGGCTGGTACAGCCTGGGGCAGACGCCGCTGCGCGCCTATCAGCCGCAGGCGGAAAACCCATTTCTGTTCCGGCCCGGCGACCGCATCCGCTTCCGGCCGGTCACGCCGCGCGAACTGGACGAACTCGCGGGCCGGCCCAGCGCAAGCTTCATGGACGCGGAGGCTGGATAGGCGTGCCGGCGATGCTGCGCGCGATCGCGCCCACCCCTTTTGTTACCATCCAGGACGGCGGACGGCGCGGCTGGCGGCGCTTCGGCGTGTCCGTGTCCGGTGCGATGGACCGCATGTCGCTGGCGATCGCCAACGCGCTGGTGGGCAACCGGCCGATGGAGGCGGCGCTGGAATTCGCCCACGCGGGCGGCGAATGGCTGGTCGATGCGCCGACCTGCCGGATCGCCGTGACCGGCGGATCGTTCGGCGTGACGGTAGACGGCGTGGCCGCCGCGTCGTTTCGCTCGCTGACGCTGCGCCAGGGACAGCGGCTGCACGTGCGGGGCGCGGCCGATGCGGTGTGGGGTTACCTTGCGGTGGCGGGCGGCTTCGAAGTCGCGCTGCAGTTCGGCAGCCGGTCCACGCATGCGCGGACCGGGATCGGCGGCTGGTCCGGCCGCACGATCCAGCCCGGCGATGCGCTGCCGCTGCGCGTGCCGCGAGCGCCGGAGGAACCGGACCGCGCGATCGAACCGCCGGAGCGCGCGGATGGGCCGTACCACGTCGTGCTGGGGCCGCAGGACGATTACTTCACGGAAGAAGCTCTTGCCGCTTTCCTGGCCGCAGGTTTCCAGGTGACACGCCAGATGGACCGCATGGCGTACCGCCTGGACGGACCGGTCCTGGCACATCGCGACGGCTATAACATCATCACCGACAGCGTGATGCCGGGCAGCATCCAGGTGCCTGGCACCGGGCTGCCCATCGTGCTGATGCGCGATGCGCCGACGGTGGGCGGCTATCCGAAGATCGCTTCGGTCGTCGAAACAGACCTGGGCCGGCTGGCACAGCAGCGGCCGGGCAACGCGGTATCGTTCCAGGCCGTCACACCGCAGGAGGCGCACGTGCGCCGCCGCCGCTTCCTGGCGCGGCTGCAGATCATCGCGGAGAATCTCGGCAGCCCGCGATTGCAGGGCGCGCGGCCGTAGGACGGAACCGGAGAAGAATACTCCCCCTCCCCTTGTGGGAGCGGGGCGGGGGAAGGGGTCGAAACAAGAAGCTGTGACCCCTGATGCGCACGAGGCTTAACGAGAGTTGGCGCTATGCCCCGTGTCTTACGCTGCCTCCTCGTGCAGCGCGATCGACAGCCGCCGCTGCAATTGCTCCGCCTTGCAACGCCGGAGCGCGACGCAGAAACGCTGCAGCAGTTCCGGCCGCGCTTCAAGCAAAGGCTGGAAATCGAACAGCAGGTCGGCACACGCTTCGCGGCCTTCGTAAAACAGACCGGCATCGGCAAGCGCCATGATCCGTTCGATCCCGGCCGCCACCACGGCGTAGTCGTTCCTTCGCGTCGCCGACAGCCCCTCCGGCCACTGCCGCACCCTCTCCAGGACCAGGGTCTGCTGCTCTCCACCCGGCATCGCACGCTCTCCACTACATCGGCGTCACTCTGGCGCGCTTCGAACTTCAAACCGGTTGCACTCCGTGACAGTCGCAACCTTTGCGTAAGCATGGCCCGGTTACACGGGCGATGGAGGACCAGGGCAGGGTGCAGGGGCCAAGGTCGCTTCCAGGCGGTTCGATGAACGAACCCGGTGAGGATCATGGGCGCATGGCATTTCGGAAGCCGCTGAGGGCGAGTGTCGGGCAACCCGCAACGAAGGCTGCCGCGGCTGCGCCGCGCAGGCATGGCCGAACCGTGGCATGGGCCTCCATGATGCCGGAGGTCGCCGCCATCCTGGGATTGATCGCGCTGGTCTGGGTCAGCATTGCCATACTGCTGGTGCGGGAACGCCAGAACGCCGTCGATGCCGCGCGCAATACCACCACCATCCTGGCCACCGCGTTCGAGGAAAGCACCAAGCGGATCATCACCGAAATCGATCAGACCTTGATGAGCGCACGCGAGTCGTACCTGCTTGAGGGCGACAAGTTCGACATCATGGAGTGGGCGAGGAGCATGGTGCGGGCCGATGACCTGCGCGTGCAGATCGCCCTGATGGACCGCAGCGGGAATGAGGTGCGATCCACACTGGAGCGGTCCAACCTGCACAAGGTGAACATCGCCGATCGCCCGCATTTCCGAGCGCAACTCGATCCTTCGCATGACAGCCTCTATATCAGCGATCCGGTGGTCGGCCGCGGCAGCGGCGAGCAGACGATCCAGTTCACGCGCAAGGTGCTGGACCAGGATGGTGCCTTCAACGGCGTCTTCGTGCTGTCGCTCGGCTGCGCGCAGCTTTCGGGGTTCTTCGACACGTCGCAGATCGGCGGCGGCTTCGTCGCACTTTTCAATACAAGCGGCGTCCTGCTGGCGCGGGGACCCGCCAAGCCAGGCAGCATCGGGCGCGACTACGCGGAGCACCCCGCCTTCAAGACCCTGCTGCAGCGTTCCGGCGGCGCGGCAGGGTGGTCGGACGAGTCAACAGATCCCAAGCTGATGATCAGCTATCACCGCGTCAAAGGCTATCCGCTGATCGTCGCCGTCGGCTTCCACGAGAGCCGTATCCTCCAGCAATACTGGTCTTCGGCCGACCACTTCGTCGAGACCGGCGTGGTCGCGACCGGCGTGATCCTGTTGCTTGGCGGTTTCTGGATCCAGCAGCGGCGCCGCACGCTGGCCTCCGGCTATGCGCTTTCACTGACACTTGAGAACATGAGCCAAGGCATCGCCCTGGTCGATGCCAGCGGCAGCACGCCGGTGATCAACGAACGCGCCTTGCGATTGCTCGATATCCCGTCGGGGGATAGCGATGGTACGGTGGCGGACCGGCTGCGGCTGGTGATCGGCGCCTCCGCCGATGCCGCGAAGGATGATGCCGGCTCCGGCGGCCTGAGCGTCAAATCTGTGCGTGCCGACGGCCGGGTGATCGAGGTCTGCCGTACCGACCTCGACGATGGCGGTGCGATCCATACGCTGACGGACGTGACGGAACGTCACAAGGCGGAGGAGCGGATCCGCTACCTGGCGCATAACGACCTGCTGACCGGCCTGCCCAACCGCGTCCTGCTGGACGACAAGATGGTCGAGTTCGCCTCCGACGCCACAGCCACCGGACAGCAGATGCTGACTCTGTTCATTGACCTGGACGGCTTTAAAGGCGTGAACGATACGCTCGGCCATCTACTCGGCGACCGGCTGCTGACGCATGTCGCACGGCAGATCCGCGAGATCGCCGGGCCTGGTGATTTCGTGGCACGGCTGGGCGGCGACGAGTTCGTGTTTCTGGCAACCGGTCGCGACCCCGAAGCCGGCACCGACCTCGCCTATCGCATCATCGACCGCATCGCCGCCCCCATCAACCTGGGCGGACATGAAATCCGCATCACCGCCAGCATCGGCATGTCGGTCTTTCCGCAGGACGGCGGCGACAAGGAGACATTGTTCCGCAAGGCTGACATTGCCCTCTACCGCGCCAAGGCCGAAGGCCGTACCCGCTGCGTCGTGTTCGAGGCCAGCATGGACGAGGTGCTGCAGCGCCGGGTCTTGCTCGAGGAGGACCTGCGCAAGGCGGTCGGCACGGCGCAGATGCACGTGCACTATCAACCCAAGTTCGATACCGCGCAGTTGCGGCTGGTGGGGTTCGAGGCACTGGTGCGGTGGGACCATCCGCAGCACGGCTGGGTGCCGCCCAGCGCCTTCATCCCGATCGCCGAGGAATGCGGCCTGATCAACCGCATCGGCACCTGGATGCTGGAGCAAGCGTGCCACGAAGCCTCGCAGTGGCCGGCGAGTTGCCATGTCGCGGTGAACGTCTCGCCGATTCAGCTTCGCGATCCGGGCTTCGCCCGCACGGTGCGCGGCGTGCTGCAGCACACCGGACTGCCGCCACACCGGCTCGAACTGGAAATCACTGAAAGCGTCATGAGCGACGACAGCGAGATGGTGCTGGCCGCCATGGCCAGCCTGCGTGCGCTCGGCGTCACCTTCGCGCTCGACGATTTCGGCACCGGCTACTCGAGCCTCAGCAACCTGCTGCGCTTCCAGTTCGACGCCGTGAAGATCGACAAGTGCTTCGTGCAGACGCAAACGACCGACGCCGAGGCGCGCGCCATCGTCGAGGCGATCGTGGTGATGAGCCGCCACATCGGGCTGACGGTGACGGCGGAGGGCGTCGAGACGGAGGAGCAACTGGCGCTGCTGCGCCAGCAGGGATGCCCACGCGTGCAAGGGTATCTGACGGGCGCGCCCATGCCAGGCTGGCAAGTGCCAGGCCGATTCAGGCTACGCCGCCCGGAGTCCGGCGCCGATGCCGAGGCGATGATGGCCGCGTCCGATTGAGAGTTGGGAGTTGGAGCAAGCTAAGAAGCACCCCTCCCCTTGAGGGAGGGGGTGTTTCTATGACCTCCCACTCCTACTTCTGCTTGTTCTGCCTACCTTCTGCTACTGCTTCGCCTCCCCAATTCAGAGCCTGGCGCGCAGCGCACTCAGGCTGCCGCCCATCTTGACCGACCCCGGAAGTGGATGCCCGACGATGTCCTCGGCGAGCTGCGCCACCGCGATCAGCTTATCGAGGTCGATGCCGGTCGCGATACCCATCTCGTCCAGCATGAACACAAGGTCCTCGGTGCAGACATTGCCCGCGGCGCCCTTGTGCGCGGCGAACGGACAGCCGCCCAGGCCGGCGACGGTGGAATTGTAGATCGCCACCCCCATCTCAAGCCCGGCATAGGCGTTGGCGATGCCCATGCCGCGCGTGTCGTGCAGATGCAGCGACAGCGTCATGTCGGGCCAGCGCTCGCGCACCTTGCCGACCAGCTCGCGGATCGATTTCGGCGTCGCCCAGGCCATGGTGTCGGCAAGCGAGAATACTTCCGGTTGCATCCCGTGCTCCTCGCAGATGTCGAGAAGCTGCTGGATCATGTCCAGCACGCGCTGGTGCGGGATCTCGCCTTCGAAATTGCAGCCGAACGCCGCCATGATGCCGACGCGCTTCAGCGGGATGCCGTGCTGCTTGTAGAGCCGCAGCGTCTCATGCGCGCGGGCGACATTGTCTTCCATTGAAGACTGCTGGTTGCGCGCCAGGAACTTCTCCGACGCGGTCAGCGAGAACGATCCATCGATGTCCAACCGGTTGCCGTGCGACAGCGCGCGTTCCACTCCCTTGGTGTTCAGCCACAACGCCGTGTAGTGGACGCCGGGTTTGCGGTTGTAGCGCGTCACCACCTCGTCGGCGTCGGCCCAGCCGGGCACGCGGTTCGGATTGACGAAGGAGGCGACCTGGATGTGGTTGACGCCGGTCTCCGACAGCGCGTCGATCAGTTCGATCTTGCGTTCCGTGGGGATGGGGCCTTTTTCGAACTGGAAGCCTTCGCGCGGGCCTTCCTCATTGATCTGGACGAACTTCGGGAAGTCGGACATGGGCATTCCTCCGTGCATTTGTGGCGCGCTACGCAGCGACGTCCTGCTGGCGCTTTGGGTCATAGTTCGCGTCGTACCACCAGGCCAGCCACTCGGCGTAGGTGATCGGCGGCCACCGCGGCGGATTATCGGGTGCCGTGCAGGTGGGCAGGCATTCGATCCGCTGGTCGAAGCGCGGGCCGAGGAAGAACGGGATGGCGTAGCGCGCCCGCCCCACCGGCGGCAGCGCGCGATGTGGCGTCGACAGAAAGCACCCGTTGGTCCAGCGCTTCATCATGTCGCCGGCATTCACCGCGAACGAGCCCGGCACATACGGCACGCCCAGCCAGTCGCCGGAGGGCATGCGCACCTGCAGCCCTGGAATCTCGGTCTGCGCCAGGAAGGTCATGAAATTCGCATCGGTGTGCGGAGCGATGCCGAACTGATTGGCCTCCGCCGCCACCGGTGGATAGTGCGACAGACGGAACGAAAAATGGCTGTCGGTGAATGCGCTGCCGAAGAACGTCGCCGGCAGGTCGAGCGCCATTGCCGCCGCCGGCAGGAACCGGCGGGCGAAGCCATCCATGGCATCGACATAGTCCAGGACGTGGGCGCGGAAACCGGGCAGTTCCGCTTCGTCCGGCCACACGTTGGGCCCGACGAATCGGCGGCCCGACCGGAGCAACGGATCGTCCGCGCCGCGCTCGCGCTTGATGAAGAACGCCTCGTTCAGGTCCGGCTTGTCGTTGCGGTTGACTTCCGACGTCCATACCGCATAGCGGCCCATCGCCATGTAGCCGTTGTTATGCTCGTTCATCTTCAGCGCGAGCTTGCGCGCCATCGGCAGGGCGTGGAATTGCTGGGCTTCGGCGAACGTGCGGTCGATCAGCGCACGCGGGACGTCGTGGCCGGTGACGACGAAAAAGCCGACCTGCGTCAGCGCGTCGTGCACCTGGCGCGCCACCGCGGCCAGCGCCTCCGGTTGCCCGGACAGCATCGCGCCCACGTCGATGATCGGAATGGCAGCGGCCACGGTCGCCTCCACGCGTTTGGCTGGCGGACGGTAAGGCGGGTGCCCTGAAGCGGCAAGCAGGACAAGCCTGCCCGGTACAGGAACCGCATCTCGAATCCCCGCGATATGCGAATCGCAGGCCAGTGAGCGAATGGCAGGCCAGTGAGCGAATGGCAGGCCAGTGCGGGGGTTAGCCGACATTTCCAGGCCGACTGAGAGCGCTCCGGACGCCATTCTCATGCCGGCGAGCAGCTGACGGTTATGACCGCAGCCTGACGGCCGCACTGCCGCGGAATTTCCCCCCGGGTTTTTCGCCGAAAAGCGCCGTGCCATTCCGCGCGCAATCACCGGCCTTCTCGGCCGCGATACACACGGTGCATTCCTTGTTGTGTCGATCGTCAGGAATCCTACATTTGTCGCAAGACGAAACGTCAGAACAACCCAATCGTGCGGAGGGTGCTATGAGGTTCCTGAGCAACGGCATCGGAATGCGGCGGATCATGGCAGGGTGCGCCGTGGTTGGCTTGGCGACGATAGGCGTCGCCGCAGCGCCGCAGCCGGCGCACGCCTGGTGGCGTGGCGGCTATGGCTGGTGCTGTTCCGTTGGCATTGCGTTGCCGCCCGTGGTGGTCGCACCCGCGCCGGTCTACGCCCCGCCACCCGCCTACGCCTATCCATCTGCCCCGTACTACTATGGAGCACCTTCCTACTATCCTGCCCCGCAGCGAGTTTGGATACCGGCACACTGGGCGGGTGGGTACTGGGTGCCCGCGCATTGGCGCTGAACCACGTCCCTTCTCCCCATCCGGTCAGTGCTTGGACGCTGGCGATGGAGGTCCTCATGGCAGTACCGGAAGACTTCACGCCCATCGCCGACTTTGCCGTGGACACCTCGCCAGCACCCTCCCGCGAGATCGGACAACACCGCTTCAATCAAATCACTCCGTTTCTGGTCGCGGCCCTTGCTGGCCAGGTGATCGTGCCATTGGGTGCCATTTGGCTCTCGGACGCATTTGCCTTTGACATCCCGGCATGGTGGAAGTGGCTGATATTCGGCGGGACACTGCCACTCAGCCTTGTCCCAGTGCTGATTTATCGGGCCGTACGGGCGAGATAAGATCTGCCCCTTCGCGCGTCGGCCGTTGCAGTATGAGGCCTCCGTTCCGGCGACATTGGGGCGCCCTACAAGGCCGCACCCAGCAATGTGGTGATCATGCTGCCTGATCTCCGGTTGGCGGACACGATTGCCCTCGCCTGTCCCATCTGCCTACCATCGCCGCAACATCATCCGGAGGACCGCCATGACCCAGGCTGGCAAACTGCGCGCCCTGCTGAGCAGCGACGCGATGGTGATCGCGCCCGGCGCCTATGACCCGCTTACCGCCATGCTGGTCGCCCAAGCCGGCTTTCCGGCGGTGTACATGACCGGCGCCGGCACCTCGGTCTCGCACGGCTACCCCGATTTCGGCCTGCTCTCCGCCTCCGAAATGATCGGCAACGCCGCCCGCATGACGCGCGCCATCGAGGTGCCGCTGGTCGCCGATGCCGACACCGGCTACGGCAACGAGCTCAACGTGGTCCGCACCGTGCAGGATTATGAACGCGCCGGCGTCGCCGGCATCCACATCGAGGACCAGGTCTCGCCCAAGCGCTGCGGCCATCTCGACGACAAGGAGATCGTGCCGCGCGAGGACTGGCTCGCCAAAATCCGAGCTGCCGCTTTCGCTCGCCGCGACCCCGATTTCCTGTTGATTGCCCGCACCGATGCACGCGCCGTCGCCGGGCTGGACGAGGCGATCGCCCGCGCCAATGCCGCACTGGAGGCCGGCGCCGACATGGCGTTCGTCGAGGCGCCGCAGACCATGGAGGAAGTCGCCGCAGTGCCCAAGCTGGTCCGCGGCCCGTGCCTGCTGAACGTCGTGCGCGGCGGCAAGACGCCGGAACTCGACCTGCGGCAGGCGCAAGAGATCGGGTATCGGCTGGCGATCGTTCCCGGGCTGCTGCTGAAGGCGGTGATCGGTGCGTGCGATGCGATGCTGGCGGCGCTGAAGGAGACGCACCGGCATCCGGTGCCGCCGACCGACATGACGGTGAGCGACGGCTTCAACCGCGTGGGCGCGCGCGAATGGGAAGCGCTGCGCACGCGGTTCCGCGTCGAGGAACGCCGCGCCGCGGAGTAGCTGCCGGCTTCCGTGTCATGGCCGCGCCTGGTGCGGCCACCCAAGGCTGACGGTGCAGTGAGCAGCATGGACGTGGGTGACCGGGCCAAGCCACGCCCGGTCATGACACGGAGCCTGTCGCAGCTCGATGCGGACCGGGGAGGCAGCCGCGCGCCTCAAGCCAGCGTGCCGGCGTATTTCTGCAGAAGCTGCCAGGGCTCGTCGCCCAGCTTGCCGTGCCAGGTACTTATAGAATCCGCCGTCGCGCAGACCGGTCCGGAAGCTCTCCGTCTCCGCCTTGTTGAACACCATCCCCTTCTGCTCCAGCTCCGCCTGGGTCGAGGCATCGAGCCGGGCAATATCGGCACGCTCATCCAGGCCGCTCTGGTTCAGGTTGTTCGCCACGATCGTCTTGAGATCGTCCGGCAATCCCTTCCACGCGGCCGCGTTGCAGCAGATCCAGTGCCCATCCCACACATGGTTGGTGATGGAGCAATACTTCTGCACCTCGTACAGCTTGGCCGCGACGATCAGCTCCAACGGGTTCTCCTGCCCGTCGGCGATATGGGTCTGCAGCGCCGAGTACAACTCGGGGAATTGCAAGGCCAGCGGCGCCGCCTTCAACGTCTTGAACAGGGTGACCAGGCTCGGCGCCACCGGCACGCGGATCTTGAACCCGACCAGGTCGGCGGCGGTGGTGATCGGCTTCGTGCTCGACGTGATCTGGCGGAAGCCGAGGTCCCACATCCGCTCCATCGGCACCAATCCCGCCTTCTCGGTGATCTGCCCGCGGATGTATTTTCCCAAATCGCCATCCATTGCCGGCCATAGCTTGTCGTAGCCCGACCAGACGAAGCCGAGCGCGCTGGTCGCGGTCACCGGCAGGATCGAGGCCAGAATCTGTCCCGGTCGGCTGGCAGAACTGGATCGCGCCGGCGCGCGCCTCCGACAGCAGGTCGTTATCGCCGCCGAGCTGGCTGTTGGGAAAGATCTGCAAATCCATCCGGCCGCCGGATTGCTCCTGGATCCGCTTGGACGCCTCCACCAGGCGGATATGCAGCGGAAAGCTGGTCGGCGCGCTATGGCCGAACTTCCAGGTGTATTGCGCTGCCCGCGCCTGCCGCACCACCGCCGGCAGCGCCAGCGCGGCACCGGTGGCGGCCATCAGGCCTCGTCTGGTCAGTTGCATCGAACGTCTCCTCCAGTTTGGATCAGGGAAATGGTGGCCGCCGCGTCGGATCAGAGAAAGCCGGTCGAAATCCAGGGCACCGCGGCGACGATCAGCAGGCCCAGCACCACCGCCAGCAGATAGCGCCAGATGTGGCGCATCCCGTCGTCGGGATTGCACTGGCCGATGGCGCAGGCGACGTAATAACCGACACCAAATGGCGGTGCGAACAAGCCGACCCCCATGCTGAGGATCGCCACCATCGCGTAGTGCACCTCGTTGATCTGCAGCGAGCGTGCCATGGGGAACAACAGCGGACCGAACAGTACCGATGGCCGGAATGCCTTCCAGGATGCTGCCGAGGACGATGAACAACACGATGGAGATCAGCATGAAGGTGAAGGCGCCGCCTGGCATCGTGGCGATCCAGCCGGCGACGACGGTGGAAAAGCCCGATTGGGTGATGGCCCAGGACATGCCGGTGGCGGCGCCGATGATCAGCAGTATGGCGCCCGACAGCGACGCGGTACGCACCAGCATCGGCATCACGCGCGACAGATCGAACTGACGGTAGATGAGCAGGCCGGCGAGTACGGCATAGACTATGCCGATGGTGGAGACTTCGGTGGCGGTCGCGACTCCGTCCACCACGGCACCGCGGATCAGGAAGGGCAGTGCCAGTGCCGGCAAGGCGACAACGAGACTGCGCGCCATCACCGCGGCGGGGGCGCGGGCCGGCACCGCGAGATCGCTCTTGCGGGCGCGGTTCCAGACCACGGCGCACAGCACCAGCCCGACGACGAAACCGGGCAGTAATCCGCCGGTGAACAGGGCTGCGATCGATACGCCGGTGACGGAGCCGATGGTGATCAGGATCAGACTGGGCGGCACGGTTTCGGTCTGCGCCGAAGTTGCCGCGAGCAAGGCCACGAGGTCGCCGCGCGTGGCCCCGCGCCGCTCCATTTCAGGAAACAGTACCGGGGCGATCGCTGCCATGTCGGCCGCCTTGGAACCGGAAATGCCGGAGACGAGGTAGATCGCCACGATCAGCACGAAGGACAGCCCACCTCGCGTGTGGCCGATCAGGTTGGCGAGGAACCTCACCATGACCCGCGCCATGCCGGTCATCTCGATCAGCAGGCCGAGGACGACGAACAATGGCACCGCGAGCAATTCGGGATGTGACATGCCGGTGTCCATCCGCTCGACCAGCACCGACAGCGGGATGGAGGTGGACAAGGCGAGATAACCCAGCGTTGCCAGACCGAAGGAGAAGGCGATCGGGATGCCGGCGAACACGGTGCAAGCCACGACGCCGACGAAGAAGATCAGCAGATTTAGTTGGCCGAGATCGGTCAGGACCGGCTGCAGTTCCGTCAGGCAGGCGACCGCGACGGCGACGGCGGCCAGCGCGATCAATGCCGGGACGCGCGGATAAGCGGCGATGCGCAGCAGCAGCATGACGCCCATCAGCAGGATGCCGAGCGGCATGGCGACGGCGCGCCAGCTCATGGAAATGTCGAGCGACATGATGCTGACGATCGCGTCGTTCTGCATGTAGTCCCAGGCCGGCAGCAGCAGGGCGGCGAGCAAGACCAGCATGGCCGACAGGGCCAGCAGTTCCAGGCGTTCCCGCATGTGCGGCGCGGCGCGGCTGACCAGGGCGGTCATCCGCATATGTTCGCTGCGCCGCAGGGCCAGCACGCTGCCCAGCATCGATAGCCACAAGAACAGCAGCGAGGCGGTATCGTCAGTCCAGATCAACGGGTTGTTGAAGGCGTAGCGGGCGACGATGCCGACGAACAGGATGACGATCTCGGCGACGACCAGAAGCGCGGTGCTGATCTCCAGCACTGCATCGAACGCCCGATTCAAAGATGAGACGAGAGTGCTCGCGGGGCCGCGAGTTGTTATGGCCCAATCGCTTGCCGGCATACTGGCTCTCGCCTTTTTCGGATGACGCTGTCAGCCGGTGGGGCGGCGACACAGTTTCTGGACTCTCATGGCAGGTTAAGCAGCCGCAACCGCAACGGCAATAGGCGCTCCATGCCGAGGAGCCCAGCGCTGCTCGGTAGGGCGGATAAGCGAAGCGCTTTCCGCCGGGGCCGCAACGGCGGAATGCGCTTCGTTTATCCGCCCGGGTTCGCCAACGCGTTTCCCCAACGCGACAGTATTACGCCGGCAGCTCGTAGCCGATCGCCGCTTCCACCGCGCAGGTCCGCTGCACCGCCGGACGCGCCATCATGCGCAGGTAATGTGCCTCGAGATTGGGGAACGTCCCCGGTGGCGGATGCATTGCGTTGGTGAACCGCCAGTACAGCCGGAACAGGTGGATGTCGGCGATGGAGTAAGCATCCATGGCCCACGCGCGCGGTCCCAGGCGTTGCTCGGCGATCGCGAATACCTCCTGCCAGCGCTGCACGCCTTGCCGCCGCGCCGGATGGATCGTTGCGGCAATGAACGACATCCAGGACACCACCTGCGCCTCGGCCTCCGGATCGCCGGCCGGCAGCAGCGCGGCTTCCGGATAGCTGCGCGCGAGATAGAGGAGGATGGCGGCGACCTCGGTCAGCGGCCGGCCATCGATCAACAGGGTGGGCACCTTGCCTTCCGGGTTCAGCGCCAGATAGGCCGGGGTTCGGTTCTCCCTCTTGCGGAACGACAGCGGCACCGTTTCGAACGGCACGCCGATCTCGTGCAGCGCGATGTGCGGCGCCATGGCGCTGGAACCAGGAGAGAAATACAGTGTCAGCATGGTCTGGCCCTCCGCCGGCGCGGCCGGCAACCGGCCCAGCGTGCGACGGGCCGACGCGGACGGCAACGGCCAGGGTCACGGCCGCCGTGCAGGCCTCGGCGGCGTCTTGGCCTGCGGCGCAACGGTGGCAAAATGCGGGGATGAACCAAACCCTCCCCCCTGCCACCGAGCGCCATTTCGAGGACTATCCCGTCGGCGCCGTGTTCGACCTCGGCAGCTTCTCGCTGTCGGAAGACGAGATGCTTGGCTTCGCGCGGCGCTATGACCCACAGACGATGCACACCGATCCCGCATGGGCCGCACAGGGACCGTTCGGCGGCCTGATCGCCAGCGGCTGGCACACCGTCGCGGCGCTGATGCCGCTGATCGTGCACAACTTCCTGCCGCATGGCGGCCTCGTCTCGCCCGGCATCGACGAGCTGCGCTGGCTGCTGCCGGTGCGGCCCGATGAGACGCTGCGGGTGCAGGGGACCGTCACCGAGGCGCGCCGCTCCCGCTCCCGCCCCGACCGCGGGCTGATCCGCAGCTTCGTGGAAGTGCTGAACGAGGCCGGCGAGCCGGTCATGACGATGCGGCCGATGAACTTCATCCGCTGCCGCCCCGAATTGCTTGCGCCGGGCGACTGAGTTGGCCGATCATGCAGGGATGGACTCGGACCCGAACAAGCTCGATTGCATGAAATGCCCTGCCTTCTGCTGCCGAATGGCGGGCTATGTCAGCGTGAGCCGTGCCGATATCCGGCGGCTGGCGAAACACCTCGGCCTGACGGTGCCGGCGTTCGAGGCGAAGCACATCGTGGAGAAGACCCGGAAGGGGGAGAAGCGCATCAAGTCCGGCTACGACACCTGCCAGTTCCTGAAGTCCAACCGGCTGTGCGGTGTATATGAGGCGCGGCCGAAGGATTGTCGTGGGTACGTCTGCTGGAACCAGGAGGACGACACGGTGTTCCGCTTCGCGCAGATCTATCAGCTTCCGGTGAAGAAGGTTCGGAAGCTGGAGGCGGAGGAGCGGAAAAAGGGGGAGCGGTGACGTCGCCGGGCAGGTCCGTGCCGGCCGCGGCGTCCGATTTTCTTACAAATATTAGGAACGGTGAGACAAGGATTCACAAAGAAGAGAATTATAAATGTGTTCCGTCGCGATGCATCGGGCCGCACGGTATTTTTGTAAATCCTTCCTGCCCCTTCCCTTAATTTTGTGAGAAAGAGAAGACCGGGCGACGCCGTGGGGCGAGGCGCCGCTGCTCCCGATTGAGCCGGCGCGGAAGCCGTGCCATCGCATGGGACTCGTGCTATAGGTGATACAGAGGTCAATCAGGAGACGTCATATGCTTGCCAGGACGACCCTTGCCGTTGCGGCAATAGTGCTCTGTGCCGGCACGATCGGCCCGACCTTTGCCCAGAGCACACCCAGTGCCGACCAAATTGTGAAATCGCTAACGCCGACTGGCGACATGAACAACGCCACGCGTGGCATCCGCATAGGCAACGCCCCGGCTGGACGGAGCGCAGCGGCCGGCCGCCCTGCCACGGCTCCGTCAATCAGCCTGAGCATCGAGTTTACCACCGGCTCGGCCGAGCTGACGCCCGCGGCGATGCAGTCGCTGGACCAGCTCGGCCAGGCGCTGGGCGCCCCGACGCTCGCCGCCTACCATTTCCGGGTCGAGGGCCATACCGACACGGTCGGCAGCCCGAACCAGAACAAGACGCTGTCGGAGCGCCGGGCCGAGACGGTGGTGAGCTACCTGACCAGCAAGTACTCCATCGATCCGAGCCGTCTGCGGGCAATCGGGATGGGTGAGAACGGGCTGCTGGTGGCGACGCCGCCGCAAACGCCGGAAGCGCGCAACCGCCGCGTGCTGGTGGTGAACGTCGGGAGCTGATGCCATGGTCGGCCGCTGCCATCGCAGCAGCCTCGCCGGCGGCCGTCATCGCATCAGCCACAGCGTGCCGAGCAGGATGGTCAACACGGTCAGCGGTGCGCCGACGCGGAAATAGTCCCAGAAGCCGATGACGACGCCGCGCCGCGCGGCTTGCTCCACCACGATCAGGTTGGCGACCGAGCCGAGGATGGTGAAGTTGCCGGCCAGCGTGGAGGCCATGGCAGCCACCTTCCAGGCGGTCGCCTGGTCGGGCAGCGACGCGATGAACGGCTTCAGCACCAGCACGGCGGGCACGTTGCTCACCAGGTTGGACAGCACGGCGGTGACGACGCTGAGTACGGGCACCGCGTTCAGGTGCAGGCGGCTAACGTCGTGCACGATCGCTGGGGTCAGCAGGGTGCGCTGGGCGCCGGCGACGATGATGAACAGGCCGGTGAACATCAGCAGCAGCGACCAGTCGATCTCGGCGTAGATGCGCGTGCTGCGGACGCGGCGGGTCAGCAGCAGCAGGGCGCCGATGACGATCGCGGCCTTGGCGGGGGTCTGGCCGGCAAAGAACAGGACCATCAGCACGGCGGTGGCGCCGAGCGCGCGGAGCAGCAGGGGCCGGTTGACGCGCACGCGGGGGGCGTGCGGTTCCAGGCGCTCGGTGCCATGGAACTCGGTCCGGTGCAGCAAGACCAGAAGCGCGATCGTCAGCAGCAGTCCCACCGCCGCGACCGGCGCCAGCGCGGCGGCGAACGTGGCGTAGGGGATGTGCGAGAAGCTGCCGATCATGATGTTCTGCGGATTGCCGGTGATGGTGGCGGTGGAGCCGACGTTGGACGCCATGGCGACCGCGAGCAGATAGGGCAGCGGATTGCGCCGCAGCCCGACAGCCAGTTCCGCCACCAGCGGCGCCAGCACCAGGCAGATCGCGTCGTTCACCAGGAAGGCCGAGAACAGGCCGGAGACCCCGACGATCGCCGACAGCAGGACCAACGGACGGTGCGCACGCTGTCCCACCCAGGCGTTGGTCAGCGCGAAGAAGCCAGACAGGCGGAGGTTCGCCACCACGATCATCATACCGAGCAACAGCGTGATGGTGTCGAAATCGACGGCCTTGTAGGCGTCCTGCAGCGGCATGGCGCCGGAGGCGACCATGAGGCAGGCGCCGACCAGCGCGACTCCGGCGCGGTCGATCGACAGGCCGGGGACCTTGCCGATCGCCAGGGCGGCGTAGCTGGCGAGGAAGATGGCGGCGGCGGCAATGCGGACGGTGGTGCCGCCCTGGCCGGGCATCAGCCACGGCGCAACGGCGGCCAGCGCGGCCAGGGCCAGCAGCGCGGCGACGGCGGTCAGGCTGGCGGCGCCGCGCATTTATGGCTGGCCTTGCAGTCCTGCCGCGTCATAGCCGCGGCCGCAGCGCGGAAAAGCGCAGCGCATTCCGCCATCCACAGCACGGCGGAATGCGCTACGCTTTCCGCCCTTGCGGCGACCGTGAGGCGGCAGGAGCAGGGCGGGGTTGACGATCAAGCGGTTGGGCGTTGCGTCAGCGGTTGGGCCAGAGCCCGGGGGTGGCGACTTCCAAAGAGTGACCGTCGGGATCGCGGAAATACAGGCTTGTGCCGCCGCGAGGCCAGTGCAGCTTGCTCTCGATCTCGATGCCGGCACGGGTCAGATGCGATTCCCAGACCGCCAGTTCGCCATAGGGGATGGCGAAGGCGAGATGCAACTGTCCGCTCCCGTGGTGCGGTGGAATGAAGCCGCCGGGCGCTGGGGCCGGCTCGGTGGTCATGCCGTGGCGGAACAGCAGCAGGACTTGCTCGCCCGGGATGCCGAGGGCGCACATGCGGGCGTCGCACATGAATTGCTCGAAGCCAAACAGGCGCTGATAGAATTCGCGCGAGCGGTGCAGGTCCTCGACGTAGAGGGAGGTTTCGAGCACGCCGCTCACCCGCGGAATTGCCGTCATCAATTCAAACCTCCGGTTGCTTGCCGCCTGCAATCAGGGGAGCCCTGGGCAGGGGAGCCTTGGGCAGGGGAGCCTTGGGCAGGGGAGCCTTGGGCAGGGGAGCCTTGGGCAGGGGAGCCTTGGGGCACCTCCGTGCCCATGGTACCGACGAGCCGGATTACAGGCTGTACACGTCGCAAGGACATCCTCAAGGACCGGGAGCTGCGTGCCGCGCGAAGGTGGTGTGAATGACGCAATCCCGCAACCCAGCGGCCATCAACCATTCGTCGGTAGCCGCGATCGTGCCCGACCGGAGAAAGCCAGCGCTATGTTGTTCCGATGATGTTCCGGGCCATGACACGAGTCTCCACCGACCGGCACACGCGCGGTCACTACGACGCGATCGGCGGTGGCGACACTACTTGCCGGCCTCGACCAGGGCCGCCGCCGGAATGAAGGGCCGTCGCATCCCCGGTCCCACCATCCGCAACTTGGCGCAGGCATAGGCGCGCGTCGTCTGCGGCAGCCGGTAGCGCGTGATCGGACCGCTGACATCCAGCATTGCCAGAGATTTCGAGATCAGATCGCCCACAGCGCAGACGACCTGGCCATCGTCGATTTCATCGTCGGCAGCCGCGCCGATCGCCTCGGCCATGGTGAAATTTCCGGGAAACATTGCCAACCGCCGTAGCATCGCCCGTTCCTGCTCGGTCAGAAGATCATAGCTCCAATCGAGCATCGCCGCCAGGTTCTGATGCCGCGGGACGGCGGTGCGGCGCCCACCATTGAGAATCGACAGCGGGTCGTCCAGGTGTTCTGCCAACCACTTCACGCCGAAGGCGTGCAGCTTCGCGGCGGCAAGTTCGATCGCCAGCGCGACACCGTCCAACCGGCGGCAGATATCGGCGACGAGCGGGGCTTCCGCGTCACTGAGCGAAAATCCATGCTGCGCGGCAACCGCGCGATCGACGAACAGTTCAACTGCCGGGTAATTCAGCGCGTCCGCGGCGGTCAGATCCGTCGCGTCGGGCGGGCTCGGCAAGGGCGGCAGAACCTGCACCCATTCACCGGTCACGCGCAGCAACTCGCGGCTGGTCGCCAGGATGTGTACGCCCGGCGCTGAGGTGGTTATTGCCTCGACAAGACGGGCCGCCGCGTCCACGACATGCTCGCAATTGTCGATGATCAACAGCATCTCCCGCTGCCATAAATTCTGCACCACATCATGGAGCAAATCGTCTGTGTCCACTGCTACGCCGAGCAATTTCGCAAGCGTGGCTGGCACGGACGCGGGGTCTGTCACCGTCGTCAGGTCGACGAAATGGACGCCGTCGCGATAGGCCCCCGCCAGCGCCGCGGCGCAGGCAAGAGCGACGCGGGTTTTGCCAATTCCACCAGGACCGGTGATGGTGATCAGGCGGCGGCGCGGCAGTTGTGCCGCCAGGGCATCGATGAACTCGCTGCGACCGATGATCCGCGTGATCGCCGCCGGTAACTCCGACACCGGCGCGGCATGCCGCCGCGGAGCAAGCGGCGGCGCCGTACCGGCCCGCCCGAGCCGCGCCGTCAAGCGATAGCCCCTGCCATGATCGGTGGATATCAGCCGGCCCTCGCAATCGCCCAGGGCCTTGCGCAGAGCGACCATCTGTACGCGAAGATTGCTTGGCTCGACGAAGGTCGTGGGCCAAACCGCGGCGATCAGCTCCTCCTTGGTCATCAGCCCGCCGTCTCCTCGGGTTGCCAGTGCCGCGAGGATATCGAATGCACGGGCACCGATCGGGACCGGCTTCCCGTCACGCAGCAGCAAGCGCTGGCGAGGGAACAGGGAGAAGTGATCGAAGTCGACGCGGTCGTCGGGCGCCGCGCCAGCATTCGAGCGGATCGCAGATTGACTGCGCTGGTTGTTGTCCTGCGAGGCGCCCGGGCCATTCGTGCCCGAAGTCTGGCGCGGCATCGCTGAACCTGAACTCTCCATGGGACGCCGCCGTTCTGTTTTGCGGATCTGTTTGTGGACTATTCGCCCAGGAAGCATGCTGCGGTCAGCGGGACCGCACTATCCCACTTGAGGGCTGTCTACCTCCAACCATCGTTTTGCGGTGCTATACCAACGTTTGTGCTGGCATGGACCAGCGGCCTGTACTTGGGCTAGGAGAGGCTGCCCGTGCCGACCGCAGTTTCCAGGCACTCGATCAAGTGGTTTCCGTCGCACGGCTTGCTGAGGAAGCACATCGCGCCATCCTGCATCGCGAGCTGCTGGACCTTGGTATCAGGAAAAGCGGTGATGAAAATGATCGGCAGGTTGCTGCCCTCCGCTCGCAGTATCCGTTGCAGGTCGAGCCCGCCAAGGCCGGGCATCTGCACGTCGGAAATCAGGCAGGAGGCACCGTGACGCTCCTGCGAGCGCAGGAAATCCTCGGCCGAAGGGTAGCTGTGCGCGTCATAGCCAAGCGAACGCACCAAACTCCTCATGCCGATACAAACAAATTCGTCATCGTCGACGATCGCGATAAGTGGAACGTTCACGCCAGGTCCAATCATTGCTCGTTACGACCGTGCGTGGGCAAGCTCCACCAGCCGCAGCCCCACACTCCAACTTTTCAGTCGTGAACGAAAGCTATACAAGGGTTTACGCGATACCCACCAGTCTACCGCCCGGTGCGGCAAGGTGAAGCGTCTGCCTGGTCAACGCGGGGCTCTGGCGGAACCCGGGAGGCTCTCGGCCATGCGCACCAGCTCGGGCAACGATTTTGCCCCCATTTTGCGCATGACATTGCCACGGTGGATCTTCACCGTGATCTCCGAAACGCCGATTTGGTGGGCAACCTGTTTGTTCAGCAGGCCGTCGGTCACGTACTTCATGATCTGCTGCTCCCGCCCGGTCAGGGCGTCGTATCGCGCCTGCAGATCCACTCGCTTCGAAGTCTTCGCCGCGCCGCTTGCGATCCATGCCGAGGGCCGCGCTGATCGCGTCCAGCAGATCCTGGTCGCGGAACGGCTTCTCCAGAAAGTCGATCGCCCCGGCCTTCAGCGCCTTGACGGTCATCGGTACGTCACCGTGGCCGGTCATGAAGATGATCGGGATGCGGATGTCCTCCCGGATCAGCTCGGCCTGAAGTTCAAGGCCACTCTGCCCCGGCAGGCGGACATCGAGCACGATGCAAGACGGTGCACTTGGCAGGTCCGCCTGGAGGAATGCGGCCGCGGAGCGGAACACTTCGACGCGAAGATCGACCGATTGCAGCAGATTGCGGATCGCTTCGCGGACGAACTCGTCGTCGTCCACCACCAGGACAACCGGTTCTTCCGCGCACGTGCCATGCCTGATCGGCGTCAGTCGCTCTGCCACGACGCGGTCCCTGCGGCCGTGATGATCCAGGGCCGAAGATGCGGCGCCTGATCGAAGGCCGTCAAGCGGGCCCGGGGGCGCAATGTGGGTGCGGTGCGGGGCGCTGGGGCGGGCAACGGGGCCGAAGCGCTATGCCGCGGCGCTGGCGGGCAGGATGCAGCGGAAGATCGCGCCTGGTGCGGGAGATGCCGACACGGCGCCGATCTCCCCGCCATGGGCCTCCACGATCGAGCGGCAGATCGACAGCCCTATGCCCATGCCGTCCGGCTTGGTCGTGAAGAACGCCTCGAACAGCTCCGCGGCATGGGCTGGATCGATGCCGGGCCCGGAATCGGCCACATCAAGGACGACGTCGCCATTCTCGCCGGAGCGCGTGCTGACGTCCACGATCCGCGGACGGCCTTCGACCGCCACCATAGCCTGAATGGCATTTACGATCAGGTTGATGATCACCTGCTGCAACTGGATCGTGTCGCCCATGATGGCAGGTATGCCAGGATTGAGATGCAGCCGTAACTGTGCCTGATTCCGGCCGGCCTCGCTGCGCACCAGCGGTACTACTTCCTCGACCAGGCCGTTCAGATCGAGCGGCCGCATCTCCTGGTTGGCCTTGCCGGTCAACGCGCGGATGCGTTGAATGATCGCACTCGCGCGCCTGCTCTCCGCGATCACATGCCGGATGGACGCCTCTACCTCGTCTAGCCGCGGGACATCACGATGCAGCCACCGCATGCTGGCCTCGCCATGCGATGCGATGGCGGCGAGCGGCTGATTGACCTCATGCGCGATGGAGGCCGAAAGCGCGCCGAGGCTGGTGACACGGGCGACGTGGGCCACCTGCGCCTGCGCCTGATGCAGCCGGATTTCGGACTGCCGTGCGGCGGTGACGTCCATCAGCGCGCCGACGAGCTGTGTGGTGTTCGGCGCGGCCTCCATCAGGTGGGCGACCGCGTGGACGTATTTGATCGATCCGCTCGGCATCGACAGTCGGAATTCAATGTCGAATTCGCTTCGATCGCCGGAAGCAGGGTCCACCGCCCGCCGCACAGTTTCGAGGTCGTCGGGATGCACGCGGTCGAGCATCGCCGCAATCGACGGTCTGACGTCCCGGTCGCAATCCAGGATGACGAAGGTCTGGTCCGACCAGAACACGTCGCCGTTCGCCGCATCCCACCCGAAGCTGCCGGTGAGGCTCAATTTTTGCGCCTCTGCCAGATAGGCCGCCTGGCTGCGGCGCAGGGCTTCCTCGGCATGGTTGCGAGCAGTGATGTCGTTGTTGGTTTCGAGCGTCCCGGCCGGCTGACCGAAGTCGTTGCGCTGCAGCGACCACCGGCTGGCGACGATGACCTGCGAGCCGTCCTTGCGCGTGTTGATGAGCTCGCCTTCCCAATGCCCCGAGCCGTGCAACAGATTCTGGAGGGCATCACGGTTTTCCGGGAAGACGGTGTGCAAGAGCGCGGCCGACGCCTTGCCCAGGGCCTCCTCGCGGGTCCAGCCATAAAGCCGCTCCGCACCGCGATTCCAGAACGTGATCGCATCGCGGCTGTCACGGACGAGGATGGTGTCGTGAGTCAGATCGAGAAGTTGCGCCTGCCGCTCCAGCGTTGCCGCGGACTGCTGCAGGCGCCGGACCAAGCCGGTAATCACGAATGAGGTGAGGACGAACGTGCCCAGCAATATCATGTCCCGCCCGTACTGAACCTGAAAGGTGAAGAGCGGCTGGATGAAGAAGTAATTAAGTGCCGCAACCGCGGCGAGCGAGAACAGGGCCGACGTCACAAAGCTGTCCCACAGCGACAGGACGACGATGAGGATCAGGTAGACGAAGCCGGCGGTTCCGGGGGTGAGGCCGAGCGCGAAGCAAGCCCATGTGGCGAGCCCGATTAAGGCGATGCCCGCAAGCCAAAGGATTGCCAGGTAGCGCAAGCGGGTGATGCGGAGGGAAAGCATGGCCGCCTAGCCTTGCACCGCGCGGAAATGTCCGATCCGCGGCGGCCCGCACGTTCCGGCTTGTTGCCGAGAGGCCTGATGAGGCGTTTCCAAGCGCTTTACTGACATCTCGCCTCACATGACCGCAGGTCGGCTTGCCAATTCTCGGGGCTGTTGGCGGTTGCGGCTGGTTATGAGCGGGCTCGACCGGCCGGGCAAGCGGCGTACGGAAAGCCGTCATTGCTCCCGTCTTGGGAGCATGCCATGCGCATCATCCCGGTCGGCCGGCTGAAGGCGTTCTGGGAGCGCCGGGGCGGGGAGACGGGGAGCAGCCGTTGCGTACGTGGGTGAAGGTGGTGCGAACGGCGGAATGGGATAACCCGCCGGCGGTCGAGCGCATGTTCAACAGTGCGGACATATTGCGCGAGGCCGCGTAGACAGCGAACCGTCTAACCTCCAACGGTATCCCGCAGCACGTCCAGCGGCACCAGCCGCCCGTCGCGCTCGAAATGCCAGAACGTCCAGCCGTTGCAGGACGGGGCGTTCTGCACCGCCGCCCCCACCTTGTGGATCGACCCGCGGATTGCGCCCGACACCACGGTGCCGTCGGCCGCCACCACCGCCGCCACCCGCCGCTGCCGGTCGTGCAGCTTCGTCCCGGGCGCCAGCACGCCTTGCTCCACCAGACTGCCGAACGGCACCCGCGGCGCTTCCCGCCGTGATACGGCGCCGTCGCCACCCCGTCCAGAGGCGCGCGCTTGGTAGCCGCGGATGCGGCCCCAGGCCGCCTCGACATAGGCGGGATGGCGCTCGATGCCGATGAAGTGCCGGTGCAGCCGTTTGGCCACGACCGCGGAGGTGCCGGTGCCGAGGAACGGGTCCAGCACGATGTCCTCCGGCGCGGTGGAGGCCAGCAGCACGCGATGCAGCAGCGCCTCGGGCTTCTGCGTCGGGTGCAGCTTCAGGCCGTGCTGGTTGCGCAGCCGCTCCTGGCCCGTGCACAGCGGGATGAACCAGTCGCTGCGCATCTGGATGTCGTCGTTCAGCGCCTTCATCGCCTGGTAGTTGAAGCGGTGGCGGGAATCGCGCTGGCGGGCGGCCCAGATCAGCGTCTCGTGCGCGTTGGTGAAGCGGCGGCCGCGGAAATTCGGCATCGGGTTGGCCTTGCGCCAGACCACGTCGTTCAGGATCCAGAACCCCAGGTCCTGCAGGATGGCGCCGATGCGGAAGATGTTGTGGTAGGCGCCGATCACCCACAGCGTGCCATCCTTGCGCAGCAGGCGCCGGCACTCGGTCAGCCAGTCGCGGGTGAAGGCGTCGTAGGCGGGGAAGTCGATGAAGCGGTCCCACTCCTCGTCCACGCCGTCCACCAGGCTGTCGTCGGGCCGGCGCAGCTCGCCGCGGAGTTGCAGGTTGTACGGCGGGTCGGCGAACACGCAATGCACCGAGGCCGGCGGCAGCATGCGCATCAACTGGACGCAGTCGCCCAGCAGGACCTGATCCAGCGGCAGTTCGCGGACGATTTCCACGTGGCTCCCGGGAGATGGGGGGGCGGGGGAAGGCAGGGCGCCTATCGTGACCGTGTGCGCCGCGCCGCGTCAATCGCTTAGCGCGGATTGGGTTGTAGGCGGATCGCCCGTGCTCCCCGCCTTTGGGACCTTCCGAGGTACCTGGCCTCGTTTACTGGGCCGGGTGACCAGGTCGACCCGGACCGTGGAGGAGCACCGTCAATCGGCGTCAAATCGCAGACTCAGTTGCGCCACACTGGCGAACGCAGGGCGGTGATGGCAGGTGGGCCCCAGCCGCAGCAGGGCGTCGCGGTGGAATTCGGTGGCGTAGCCGACATTCGTCTCCCACCCGTAGCCGGGCCAGCGCACCGCCAGCCGCGCCATGGCGCGGTCGCGCACCACCTTGGCGACGATCGAGGCGGCGGCGATCGACAGGCACCGCCCGTCGCCGCCGACCACGCAGCGCACCGGGCAGGGCAGCGCCGGCGCCACGTTGCCGTCCACCAGCGCGAGGTCCGGCAATGCCGGCAGCCGCGCGACCGCGCGGCACATGGCCAGCAGGGCGGCGTGCAGGATGTTCAGCCGGTGGATCTCGGCGACCGAGGCCGCGGCGACGGCGATCTCCGCCCGTCCCGACGCACGCAGCGCGGCGAACGCGGCCTGGCGTTGCTCCGGGGTGAGCTTCTTCGAATTGTCGAGCAAGGCGGCGAGCTTGCGCGGGACGCCGGCGGGGAAGACGACGGCCGCGGCGACGACCGGCCCGGCGAGTGGGCCACGCCCCACCTCGTCCACGCCCGCGACGCGTCCCCCGGCGGCTTTTTCCAGCGCGAAGTTCGGCATGGGCGGGAGGCTAGCAGGAGTGGGCGGAGTTGGGGGAGGGGTGAAACACGGGATACTCCACGGGATAAGCGACACCGCCAAGCACTCCCCGATAGACACGGCCGCCGAACACGCTACCGTCGCCGCCCGGGGGAAGCCGGCGATGAGCATGGTCCAGGAACTGCTGCGTCCCGCCGAGGCCGCCACCGGCGCCCCCGCCGCGCACAAGCGCAGCCTGATCCCGCATCGCATCATCATGATGCTGCTCATCATCGCCGCGGCGGTGGCGGTATGGATCGGATATTGAACCCGGTGCGACGCCCCCTCCCGTTCTTTTATGGCTGGGTCATCGTCGGCGTGGTGTTCGTCACCATCGGTGTCGCGGTCACCGCTCGCACCGCCTTCTCCCTGTTCTTTCCGCCGCTGCTGGCCGAGTTCGGCTGGGATCAAAGCGTGACGGCCGGCGCGTTCTCCTTCGGCTTCCTGGTCTCCGCCGCGCTGTCCCCGGTGCTGGGGCGGGCGATGGACCGCTACGGCCCGCGCGTGGTGATCGAGGCCGGCGTGCTGATGCTGGCCGCCGGCCTGCTGCTGGCGACCCAGGTGCGCGCGCCCTGGGAATTGTACGCCACGCTCGGCGTGCTGGTCAGCGGCGGCACCGTCTGCCTGGGCTACAGCGGCCAGTCATTGTTCCTGCCCAACTGGTTCGTGCGCCGGCGCGGCCTGGCCATGAGCATCGCCTTCTCCGGCGTCGGCGTCGGCGCGATCGTGCTGCTGCCGTGGCTGCAGGCACTGATCCAACGCGCGGGCTGGCGCGCAGCCTGCCTGGCGCTGGGGCTGCTGGTGCTGGGATTGCTCGCGCCGCTGAACCTGCTGCTGCGGCAGCGGCCGGAGGACCTGGGCCTGGCGCCGGACGGCGACAGCGTGCTGTCCCACGCGGCCGCATCCGCTGCGGGGCCGGCGGCGAACGTGGTGGACGCCGCCTGGGCCGCCACCGACTGGACCCTGCGCCGCGCCCTGCACACCGCGCGCTTCTGGTGGCTGGCACTGGGTTATTTCTGCGCGCTGTACGTTTGGTACGCTGCCCAGGTGCACCAGACGCAATACCTGCTGGAGGTCGGCTTCAGTCCCGCCGTGGCGGCCTGGGCCCTGGGCTTCGCCGGCCTGATCGGCATTCCCGGCCAGATCATGCTCGGCCACCTGTCGGACCGCATCGGGCGCGAGTGGGTCTGGACCGCCGGAACCGGTGGATTCGCGCTATGCTTCGCCGCCTTCCTGGCAATGGCCCGCTCGCCCGAGGCCGCACTGTGGCTGTACGTCATGGTGGCGGCGCAGGGGCTGCTGGGTTACGGCATCACCTCGGTGCTGGGCGCCATTCCCTCGGAGATTTTCCAGGGCCGGCACTATGGCGGCATCTTCGGCACGCTGATGCTGGCCGGCATCGCCGGCGGCGCCGCGGGGCCATTCGTCACCGGCGTGCTGCACGACCGCACCGGCAACTACCGGGCGGCGTTCGGCATCGGCGTCGCGGTCAGCGTCGTATCGGCACTGGCGATCTGGCAGGCGGCCCCCCGCCACGTGCGTGTCGTGGCGGGACGCGTCCGGCGGGCCGGGTGAGCAGCTGAATAGCGCCGCGCAATGCGAGGAGACGACGGAGACCAGCCCCTCTAAGGCGCCGCTAAGCAAGGCGCCGCTGTCGGTTGGGTTGCCCAGTCGTTCGGCGACGACGCACGTCCACAGCGTCACGACCGGGCGCGGTTCACGCACACTGGCGCGGAGCGGCCTCCATGCGACAAGCCTGTCGCTGTCAGCGAGACCCGCCAGTCCGCCGGCCCGACCGCTCACGGGCAGCCGCACTTCTTCAATCGAACCAGGACCTCAGCCGCAGTGGCAGTTGTCACGCTCGCCCGCGTTCCCGGCGTGACGTTACCGGTATCGGGCGATGGCGTGGGTCATGGACCAGGGCCACCCAGCAGTTTCTCGTCGAGCCGCTGCACGATCTGCGCCTCGCGGCGTTGCTCTTGCGCGCTCGGAGCAACGCTGCTGGCCCGTTCGGCGCTTTGTACCTGGGACTGGGTCGGCTGGTGGTCGAAGCCGTCCCACGTGTTGCCGATGCGGTCCGGCGTCCCTGCCTGTTGCGCAACAGCGGTGCCAGCGGGAAGCATGACCGCGCTGAGCAAGGATATTGCCGCGGCCAGAACAGCCAGGCGTGGCAGATGGCGCCGGGGCCCGGGTGGGGTCTGACTTCCTTCTGAATTCCGGCGGTACGAATTCCGGCGGTACACGGTGATCATGGCTATGTTTCCCGATCGTGGGGCAAGCTTCATGCTTCCGTACAGCGAGATCGTCATTGCCAGATGCTTCGCCAATTAAATCTCTTTCACCGGGCCATACCTGGCGGGAATAGCTCTTCAGGCTTACGCGTGTCCCCTCCCCGGGAAGACGCACTTGAACGCCGGGAAGACGCACTTGAACGAAAGTCAGCCGCGACGTTCCCGAGCGGGACCGCGAAGTCGTGTGCGGCAACATGGCCGTCAGCCTGGAAGCGGACTGTAGACATACGGCTCCTGTCCCGGCTGCGGGTGGTACGGGATGCCGCACCCGGCGAGCGTCAGTGCCGCGAGCATAACGGCGAGTAGTGGAAGCAATCGGGGCACGCGCGCTCCATGGCTGATGACGGTGTCCTGGATGTGGAGATGTCGGGCGCTTTCCCTGGCAAGCAACAGAGACTCCTCTCTGCTTGGGGGCTCCTTGGGGGAGGGGTACGTGCCGGCGTTGACGGCGGTTGTACGCACCCGTCGCCCCGGCCCCCTCCCACAACGGGAGGGGTGTTCTTTCCCCCTCACGGCGGGTCGGCCGCCAGGCCGGTGGTCAACTCGCATGGGAAGAGGGTGTCCTTTGTGCGATCCGCTTCCTACCCCGTCCCGCCTCCTACCCGGTCCCGCCTCGCCGCCATTCCAGCCCAGCGCCTCGCGGATAGCGGCCCTGTCCGGCCGCGCCTGGGCGAACGCTTTCATCCCCCGTACAACGCCGCCCGACAACGCCTGCCGTCCGTGGCATTGCCGCACGCCGGGCAGCCGATACGGAGGGACGGTGCGTCACCCCCGACCAGACGAACCGCCCCGAGGCGTCAGCCCGGCTGCGTCCGGCCTATTCCGCGGCATGCCGATTGCCCCGCTCGCCGCCACGCTTGCGGTGCAGACGCTGGCGACCGCCGCCCTGTTCTCCATCCCGGCGATTGCCCCCGCGATCGCCGCCGCGCTCCACGTCAATGGCGAGTTGGTCGGCACTTTCGTCGCGGTCGCCTACGGCACCGGGATCGTTTCCGCCCTGCTGTCGCCCGGCCTGATTCGCCGCTACGGCGGCGTGCGGGCCACGCAGGTCGGTACTGGTGACCGCCGCCGGCATGGTGGCGATCGCCGCCACCGGCCATCTGGTGTCGCTGGCGCTGGCAGCGGTGGTGCTGGGGCTGGGCTATGGCGCCGCCGCCCCCGCCAGCACCCACCTGCTGGTGCCGCAAACGCCGCGGCCGGTGTTCAACCTGGTCATGTCGGTGCGGCAGATCGGCGTGCCTTTGGGCGGCGTGCTCGGTGCGCTGATCCTGCCGCCGCTGGTGCTCGCGATCGGCTGGCGCCTCGCGCTGCTGACCGAACTGGCGCCCATATTATTGCTGCTGGCGCTGATCGAGTATCCGCGCCGGCGCTGGGACGCCGGGCGGGAGCCAGGCCATCGGGCGCTAGGCCGAACATTGCTGCAGCCCTTCGCGCTGCTGCGTGACCGGCGCATCCGCCGGCTGTCGGTTGCCAGTTTCGTCTATTCCGGCACGCAGCTCACCTTCGTGGCATTCATGACGGTGGACCTGACGTCGACCGCCGGCTTCAACCTGGTGCAGGCGGGGCGCGTGCTGGCGCTGTACCAGATCGCCAGTACCCGTCAGCCGGCCGGTCTGGGGCTGGGTGGCCGACAAGTTCCTGACGCCCAGCCGCACCCTGGCCGTGCACGGGTTCGGCATTGCCGTGGCATCGGTGGCGGCCGGACAGATCGGCGCCGCGTGGCCCGGCTGGGCCGTGGTCGCGGTCGCCTTGCTCGCGGGCTGCACCGCCGGCGGCTATACCGGGGTGGCCTATGCCGACTACGCCCGTCTCGGCGGCGCACGGCGCACCGAGGCGACCGGCCTCGGCACCGCCATCATGTTCGCCGCCGTGATGCTGATCCCGCCGATCTTCGGCATCGCCGTCGCGACGCTGGGGGGCTACGCGGTGCCTTACGCGGTGCTCGCGTTGCTGGCGGTGTTCAGTGCTGCGCTGTTGGGCCGGAGGGCGTGATCCGCCGCACATGCGCCATCGGCGCGACCGCCCGTTCTTGATGCCGATGACGCTCGCCGACGATGCAGGTGACTGATAATCAAATACCTGTATCGAAGTAGCAGGCAACGTGGCCCAAGGGCGATCCGCCGTTATTCCCGTGGCGCCGAGACGCTGCCAAGGCCAGGCAGGCGCGATCTCCGGACAATAGCCCGATGCCTCGGGTCGCGCATCCGCCTGTACCGAATCGCGACGGCGGGGCCGGCCGTCGCCGGCCCCGTGCGCGACATCGCGATGGTGCGTCCAGCCCGCAGGTTCAGGGCGGGCGGGCGCAGGCAGGCGTCAGCCCCGGAAATGGCGGCGGTTGCCAAGGCGGCGCCGGCTCCATCATCCATATTTCGGGGGACAGGTCGGGATTAAATCGCCACCGCATGTCGCGGATCAAGAGACGCACGTGGTCGCCGCCGTAGCAGTTGATGGCGTCCTTCAGTTCGTTCCACGTCGCACGGTCGTAGTCACAGTCCAGGACGCGGAGATCCTCGACGATATCGGCGATGACAGCGCCCTCCGGACGAGCGCGGACCTCGGCCGCGGCTTCCTCCATCGTGGGCACGTGGTTGGGGTCGTGCCACCAGGGCGGGGCCTTGGCGTCCCCTGCGGCCGGCGGGCCGGAGCGCGGATTGCCGGGGGACGACAGGCGAATGGCGGTTGGACCGCGCAGCTCATGACCGCCGGCGGCACGCTCGCGGAGCCAGGCTTCGAGTGCGGCGGCGCGCATCAGGCCGCGGGTGAGGCGGCGGAGGATCACGCCGAGATCGCGGGTTTGGAACCAATAGACGAGCGTCCGGGCCAGTGGCTCGGCGGGATGCTCACGAACCGTGGTGGCGAGCAGGGTGCCATAGGCGATGAGCCAGCGGACGATGCTGATGACACGGTCGATGCGGCTGGGTTCGGCGGGGGCGGGGGCGGGGGCGGGGGCGGTGCGCGGGCTGATCGGGATGGGCGCTGGATTGTGCCGCGGGAGCGGGGGACACGGTGGTGCCTCGGTCGGCCCGACTGGGATCGGGCTGGAGGGTAGGGACGACGGGAAGGGAGAGGGTGGTAGACACCAGGGGAATAAAAGCATAAATCGGGGTGGTGTCAAATGAACTTTTTCATAGGTGCCTGGACCAAGCCCCGGGCATGACACGGGGGGGCAGCACTCGCGGGCCGTATGTCAATCTTTATGCGGCTTGGTATGAGGTTTCGACGGGGACCCATCGAACGCTGGGACGATCGGGACAAGGCAAGGAAGATCCTGGCTAGTACAGCGTTTCTATGGAACGACTCCTATCGGGGCCGTCCGACGGCGGCCCGGCGACTCGCGGTGGGGCCTCAACCATAGATGCGGTTTCATGGAATCGCTGTACCAGTTGCCTGACGCCCGGCGGGCGATCACACCGGCAGCCCCAGCACCGCCGCCGCATCGCACGCGAACGCCAGCAGCGCCCGGTCGTACCCGGGCCCCGCTACCAGCGACAGCCCGACCGGCGCCCCCCGCACCAGCGCCGCCGGCAGCGTCACCTCGGGCAACCCGCAGAACCCCGCGATCGCCGTCACCCCCACCGTCGCCTGCCGCACTCCATCCTGCTCCGGCAAGCCCGCGGTCAGCAGCGGCGCGATGCAGGGACTGGTCGGATAGACCATCACCGCCCCGCCGGTCAGCAACGGCCGCAGACGCGCCTGCAGCACCCGGCGGAACGCCCGTCCTGGCGCGGCGAGCGCCGGATCGATTGCCTTCGCGGCGGCGAAGCGCTCCGCGACCCCCGGCCCGAACCTGGGCTTCGTCGCCTCCACCCAGCCCCCCAGCGCCGCCCAGGCCTCCTCCGCCTGCACGGTACGGAAATGGTCGAACAAGCTGTCGATCCCCTCCGGCGCGATCCGCAGCGCCATCGCCCGGCCGCGCAGGTGCTCCAGCTTTTCCAGTGCCGGGCGCAATGCCTCCGCCACCTCCGGCTGGGCGTTCACCCACGGTTCCTCCGGCCGCAGCAGCGGCCCGTCGCTGCAGCCGCGCGGCCCGGCCAGCAGCACCTCGCCCACCCCCGCCAGCAGCGACGCCGAGCGCGTGAACCAGCCGCACGTGTCGAAGCTGGGCGACAGCGGGCAGGCGCCGGCCAGGCTGACATCCCCGTGCGTCGGGCGGATGCCGAACAGGCCGCAGTAGCTGGCCGGGATGCGGACCGATCCGCCGGTGTCGGAGCCCAGCGCGAAATCCACCAGCGACGCCGCCACCGCCGCCGCCGAACCGCAGCTCGAGCCGCCCGGGAACCGGTCCGGTGCCGCCGGATTGGTCGGCGTGCCCTGCCAGACATTCTCCCCGGTCAGGCCATAGGCCAGTTCCTGCGTCTTGGTCTTGCCGGCCAGCGCCGCGCCAGCCTGCAACAGCGCCAGCACCACCGGGGCGGTGGCGATGGCGGGCGGATGGGTGCTCGCCCAGTCCGGATTGCCGTAGGTGGTCACCACGCCGGACAGGTCGAACAGGTCCTTGACCGCGAAGGTCAGGCCGGTGAGCCGGCCGTTGGCCAGCGGAGCCCGCGCCGCACGCGGCCCGGGGACAAAGGCACCGACGCTGTCCTCGATCGCGATCATGGATATGATTCTCCGCTTCGCTGGCCGTATGCTACGATCGTCTCGCCGGGACCTGGACAGCCGATCGCTCGACCGACGCGACGACGAGGGCCGTGTCGCACGGTCCTCCTTTCGCTATGGTGACGATACGGTGCCGCGCCGTCCAGGCGAATCCGCCGTGACGCGCCGATGCTGCCGGCCCCCAGCGGGCGCAGCTTTAGGATGCCAGACCTGTTCCGGGCGACAAACCTGCCGGCCAACCGGCCGCCCTCACCCTTCCGTGACCAAAATCCGAGGAATAAGTTGAAATTGCCCCTTCCTCCCGGCATACTCCGATTTGTCAACTATCGGCCACCGCAAGTCGTGGTCAGGTCGTCGGACCGGGTTACCCTGCCGAAAGCACAGGACTGTATTCCCATCCGTCGCCATACGGGGAAACTGGGTCACCCATACGGGGACTGGGTCACATCGGGGCGCGCCTACCGCTGACTGCAACGCCGCTGAGAAGGATTGCTCGTGGACATATCTGACGGAACCATCACCGGCCCGCCAGGGCAGGACCGCCAGGCTTTGCCTCCGCCAGCCGAGGCGGACGCCGGCGGCAGCGGCTCCGACAGCGGTGCCCCCATCGATCTCGGCGGCCCGCGCGAAACGCCGATCCATCCGCGCGTCATGGCGATGATCCTGGCCGGCCGCTACCACGGCATCGAACTGGATCCCGCCGAATACCGCCTCCCGGTGGGCGAGACGGAACCGACGGCCGCCTCGCTGTCCGCCTGGGCGCAGAATTCCGGCATGTGGTCGCGCGCGGTGCGCCTGCGCTGGCGCCACCTGATGCACTTCAACAACACCGGCCCGGTGGTGCTGCTGTTCTCCGACGGCACCGCGGGCCTGCTGACCGGCATCAACCTGGAACACAATGTCGTCTTCCTGAAGGACCCGCGCGGCCCCGCCGCCGAGAACCCGGTCCCGGTGGACGAAATGCGCCTGAACGAGGTGTGGAGCGGCGAGGCCATCCTGCTCCGCGCCAACCGCGGCCAGACCGAGGCCGACGCTCCCTTCTCCTTCCGCTGGCTGGTCGGGCGTGGTCGGGAAGGAACGGAAGTCGCTGCGGGACATCGGCATCGCCTCCTTCACGCTCAGCATGCTCACCATCTTCCCGCCGTTCCTGGTGATGACGGTGGTGGACAAGGTGCTGACCCACCACAGCTACTCCACCCTGATCCTGCTCTCGCACCATCCTGGCCATCGCCGTCATCTATGAGACGCATCCTGGGCTATGTGCGCCGGCTGATCATCGTCATCGTCGGCGTGCGCATCGACGCCAAGCTCAGCCTGCACGTGTTCAACCGCCTGGTCCGCCTGCCGCTGGACTATTTCGAACGGCACCCGGCCGGCGAGACGATGTACAACATCACCCAGATCAACCAGGTGCGCGAGTTCATCACCGGCAAGCTGCTGACCACGTTCCTCGACCTGATCACGCTCTGCGTGCTGCTGCCGTTCCTGTTCTATCTGAACGCGACGCTGGCCTGGATCGTGGTGGTCTGCGCCTGCATCATCACGCTGATCATCATCGCCTACCTCCGCCCGCTGCGCGTGGTGTTCAAGCGCGTGGTCGGAGGCCGAGACCAGGAAGCACTCGGCCCTGGCCGAGACGATCTATCGGCATCAAGACGGTGAAGGCGCTGGCGCTCGAACCGCAGCGCAAGACGCTGTGGGACGAGCGGGTGGCCGAGGCCGGCAAGTGGCGCATCGCCTTCGGCAAGCTGGCCAACTGGCCGCAGACCCTGGTGACCCCGATCGAGCGGTTCATGTGGATGGGCGTCATCATGGTCGGCGCCTATCTCGCGATGACCGACGACCCAGGGTTACATGGTCGGCAGCCTGTTCGCCTTCATGATGCTGTCGCAGCGCGTCGCGCAGCCGCTGGTCGGCCTGGCCCGCCTGATCGAGGATTACGAAGAGGTCGGCGCCGCCGTCGGCCAGGCCGCCTCGGTGCTGAACCGACCGCTGGAGGTGGATGCGGCGTCCGGCGGGCTGCGGCCGAAATTCGCCGGCGCGATCACCTTCGACGACGTGACCTTCACCTATGCCGGCACCAAGACGCCGGCGCTGGACCGGGTCAGCTTCTCCGTCCCGGCCGGCACCATGCTTGGCCTGGTCGGGCCGGTCGGGTTCCGGCAAGTCCACCATCACCCGGCTGCTGCAGGGCATCAACCGCGACTACACCGGCTTCGTGAAGATCGACGGCGCCGACCTGCGGGAGATCAACCTGCGCCACCTGCGCTCCAGCTTCGGCGTCGTGCTGCAGGACAACTTCCTGTTCCGCGGCTCGATCCGCGACAACATCCTGGCCGGCCGTCCCGGCCTGACGCTGGAGGACGCGGTGCGCGCCGCCCGGCTGGCCGGCGCCGAGGAATTCATCGAGCGCATGCCGAACGGCTACGAGACCTACATCGAGGAAGGCTCGCCGAACCTGTCCGGCGGCCAGCGCCAGCGCCTGGCGATCGCCCGCGCGCTGATCACCGATCCGCGCATCCTGATCCTCGACGAGGCCACCAGCGCGCTCGACCCCGAGAGCGAGGCGCTGGTCAACGCCAACCTGCTGCGCATCGCGCGCGGCCGGACCATGGTGATCGTCTCCCACCGCCTGTCGTCGCTGACCGAATGCGACCAGATCATGGTGCTGGAGAAGGGCAAGGTCATGGACGTCGCCCCGCACGCAGCGTTGCTCGAGCGCTGCCTCGTGTATCGCCAGCTTTGGGCACAGCAGAACTCGCCATCATGGATAACGCAAGGTCCCCGCCATGCAGCTCCTGCCCCGACCCTCGTCCAAGGCGACTGAGCGCGCGCTCGTCGTCGCGGAGCAACGCGATCCGACGCTGCCGGCGATCCTGGAGTTCCAGTCGCCGTCCACTGCCATCGTCAACGCGCCGATGCCGCGCGCGGCCGCAGCATCACGCCTGGCTGGTCACCAGCATGTTCGCTCGCCTGCGTCATCGCCATGGGCGTCATCAAGGTGGACCAGGTGGTGACCGCGCCGGGCATCGTGGTGTCCAAGAATCGCCGACGCTCGTGGTGCAGCCGCTGGAAACCTCGATCGTGCGCTCGATCGACGTGCACGAGGGCGAGGCGGTGCATGCCGGCCAGGTGCTGGCGCGGCTGGATCCGACCTTCGCCGCCGCCGATCTGGGCGCCAGCGCGGCGCAGGTGTCCAGCCTGCAGGCCCAGGTCGGCGCGCATGCAGGCGGAGGTGGACGACAAGCCGTTCAACTACTACCGGGCTCGATCCCGAACCTGTCGCTTGCAGGCGGCGATCTTCGCCCAGCGCAAGGCCGAATTCGACTACAAGCTGGAGAACTACCAGCAGAAGGCCGACAGCCTGTCGCGACCATCGCGCGCGCCAACTCCGACGCCGCCGGCTACCGCGACCGGCTCGCGGTCGCGCAGAGCGTCGAGCAAATGCGCAAGCAGCTGGAGAAGCTGCAGGTCGGCAGCCAGCTGAACACGCTGGCGGCGATGGACAGCCGGGCCGAGATGGCCGCGCAACCTGGCCAGTGCGCAGGAACAGGCCGCCGGGCGCCCAGCGCGACCTCGCCGCGCTGCTCGCCGAGCGCAACGGCTATGTCCAGCAATGGCACGCCGACGTCGCCGACAAGCTGGCCGACGCGCACCAGCAAGCTGTCCGATGCGCGTGAGTCGCTGAACAAGGCGCAGCTGCGCCGCCAGCTCGTGGAGTTGCGCGCCGACCGCGACGCCACGGTGCTGACGGTCGCCAAGGTCTCGGTCGGCTCGGTGCTGCAATCGGGCCAGCAATTCATCACGCTGGTGCCGTCCGACGCGCCGCTGGAGGTCGAAGCCAACATCGCCGGCCGTGACGACGGCTACGTGCATGTCGGCGATCCGGTGGCGATCAAGTTCGACACCTTCCCCTTCACCCAGTACGGCCTGGCCTACGGCACGGTGCGCATCATCAGCGCCGGACAGCTTCAATGCGCAGGAGGACCAGCGCAATCCCAACCGGCCGGTGCGGTGCCGATGCCCGCCAGCAGTGGCGAGCCGTATTACCGCGCGCGCGTCGCCATCGACCGCGTCGCGCTGCACGACGTGCCCGCCAGCTTCCGCCTGATGCCGGGCATGCCGGTGACCGCCGACGTCAAGGTCGGCAAGCGGACGGTGCTGCAATACTTGCTCCAGCGCGTGCTTCCGGTGACCCAGGAGGCGATGCGCGAGCCATGATGGATGGCTGCCGGGCGGAAGGCCGCGGGGCGGGAATGCGTGTCAGTAACACCCCCTCACTTTGTGGGAGGGGGCTGGGGGAGGGGGTCGTGCGGCACGAACCCCTCCCACCGCCCTCCTCCCACAAGGGGAGGGGGTGTCAGTGTATTTGTCCCACTTTTCCGCTCCACGTGGCCCACACCCTGCGGACCTGATCCAATGACCGTGATGGATCGCCTGGTCGCGAAGCTTTCGCCCCAGGCGGCACTGAAGCGCGGCGTGCGCCTGGCCGAGCAAGGTCAGAGCAAGCGGGCGTTTCCGCTGCTGGTGCGGGCAGCGACCGCCGGCATCGCCGAGGCCGAGTTCCGCGTCGGCCGCTGCTACCTGGAAGCCGTCGGCGTCCCGCCCAGCCGCAGCCAGGGCGCTCGTTGGCTGGAGCGCGCCGCCAACCAGGGCTATGTCGAAGCCCAGGCTCTGCTCGCGACGCTGTTCGTGCACGGACTGGCCAACGATGCAGCCGGTCCTCCCGGCGCCGCCACCGGCTTGTTCGCGGCCAACGCCGCCATGCCGCCCGACTTCGCCGCGGCCGAGAAATGGGCGCGCCGCTCCGCCGAGGGCGGCTCCGCCGACGGCCAGGCCTTGCTCGGCTTCATCCTGACCTCCGGGCCCGAGAACCTGCGCAACCCGGACGAAGCCCGCCGCTGGTACGAGCAATCGGCCAAGGCCGGCTGCCCGCAAGGCAACCTGGGCTACGCGCTGGCCATGGCGCGGGAAGGCACCAATCCCGAATCCCAGGCGCTCATCATCGAGCAATTGCGCAAGGCCGCCGAAGCCAACCTGCCCACCGCGCTCTATCTGCTCGGCATGGTCACCGAGCGCGGCCTGGGCGTGCCCGTCGATCCGGCCGCCGCCACCGACTTCTATCGCCGCGCCGCCGAGCACGGCCATCGCGGCGCCCAGGCGCGCTGGGGCGTGGCATTGCTCGACGGCCGTAGCGTCGAAGGCCAATCCGACCGAGGGCGAATCCTGGCTGCGACGCGCCGCCCTGGCCGGCGACCCGGAGGCCGCGGCGGTGGTCGGCGATCTCTATGCCAAGGGCGGCAAGCTGCCGCCGAACTTCGCCGAGGCCGCGATCTGGTTCCGCCGCGCCGCCGAGGCGAACCACAAGGGGGCCGCCCGCGCGCTGGGTATGCTGCACCTGACCGGTGCCGGCGTCGGGCGCGACCAGGACGAGGCGGGGAAATGGTTCCGCGTCGCCGCCATGGCGGGCGACCGCCACGCCCAGGTCGACTTCGCCAACCTGCTGCTGAAGGGCGTCGGCGGCGAGGAGGACTCGCTGCGCACCCGCGAGTGGTTCGAGCACGCGGCCGCGTCCGGCGACCTTGTGGCGGCATTCAATTTCGGCGTGTGCCTGGCTGAAGGCGTCGGTGTCGAGCGCGACGACCGCAAGGCGGCGGAATGGCTGCGCCGGGCGGCGGACGGCGTGGTCAACGCCCAGGTACCTGGTACGGCCGGATGCTGGTCGACGGCCGCGGCATGGATGCCGACCCGGCCGCCGGACGCGCCTGGATCAAGCGCGCGGCGGACGTCGGCATGGCTGAAGCCGAAGTCATGCTGGCGGAGATGATGCTGAACGGCCGCGGCGGCCCGAAGGACCACTCCGGCGCCCTGGCCTTGTTCGAAAAGGCCGCGGCGCGCGGCCATGTCGGCGCAATGTTCGCCGTCGGTGCGATGAGGGGCGGCGGCCACGAGGTGCCGACGGACCGCGTCGAGGCGCAGCGCTGCTTCGCCGTCGCCGCCGAGCGCGGCCATGCCTACGCGCAGATGATGTTCGGCCGCTATCTGGCCCGCGGCCTGGGCGGCGACCGCAACCCGGACCGCGCCCGCTATTGGCTGGAACGCGCCGTGGCCCAGGGCCTGCCGGAAGCCAAGAACGATCTGGCCGGCCTCCCCGCTGCCGCCCCAGCCATCCCCGAGCCGCAAGTCGCCGCGCGGTAACGGAGACTGTAAGGCGTATCAAGGATCAATGACGGGCGGCGGATTGGAAAGACGACGGGCGGCGGATTTGAAAGTCGAGGGGCTACGGATGACGGGAAAGGCGACGGGCGACGGATTGGAAAGACGAGGGGCGTCGGATTGGAAAGACGAGGGGCGGCGGATGACGGGAAAGGCGACGGGCGGCGGATTGGAAAGACGACGGGCGACGGATTTGAAAGTCGAGGGGCTGCGGATGACGGGAAAGGCGACGGGCGGCGGATTGGAAAGTCGAGGGGCTGCGGATTGGAAAGACGAGGCCTGCGGATGACGGGAAAGGCGACGGGCGGCCAATGAGCGACAAGGCGATGGACGGGGGATGACCAATACAGAACACCCCGTCCCCTTGCGGGAGGGGGCCGGCGAGAGCGGTGCGGGCAATCGAGGCCGGCGGCTGAACGCACCCCTCCCCCCAGCCTCGGTCCGCTTCGCGGCCAAAACCCTCAAGGGGACGGGGTGTCCTTTGCTTTCGTTCTCCCCCTCACCCTCACCCCCGCCTGCGGACCAAAGTCCCGCAGCCCCCGCCCCTGGCAGCGATCCCGCGACCCTTGCCCGCGACGCCCTGTTGCGGGGTCGCCATGCGCTGATCGCGGGCGACGCCGCCGAAGCGATCCGCTGGCTGGATCGCGCCCATCGCCTGGCGCCGGCAGACGGCACGCTGACGCTGGCGCTCGCCAGCGCCTGCCTGCGTCATGACAATGCGCGCGCAGAAGCCTTGTTCCGCTCCGTCGCCGAAGTCGAGCAACGTTCGCGAGGCCTGGCTTGGCCTGGCGGCGGCCGCGCCTCGGCACGGACGACACCGCTGGCGCCGCCACCGCCCTCTCCGCCGCCCTGGCGCGCCACGCGCTGCAACCCGCATGGCGCGACGCCGGCGACACCCTGGCCGATGTGGTCCTCCGCTGTGCCGGCGCCGCCGGGTGGTGCGGGCTGACCGGCGACGGGCAGCTCATTGTCCGCGCCGCCGTCTCCGGCACCCCCGAGATCCAGCTTGACGCCAAGCGCATACCCACGGCCGCGCTGCCGCGCACCTGGACCCGGTCGCGCGAGATCGCGGTGTCGCTTGGGAGCAGGCAGCTGCTCGGCAGTCCGATCCAGGTCGCCGCGATCCGCCGTGTCGCCGGCTTCGTCGAGGCGCACGACGGCGGCCTGCGCGGCTGGGCCTGGCACCCGGGCGACTCTGATACCGATCCGGAGTTGCTGATCCGCGGTGGTGACTCCCGCCGCCACGCGCTGCGGGTCATCGCCACGGACCTGTCGGCGGTCGTGCAGAACGCCGGCCCGCTGGCGCGCCCTCGCGGCTTCGCCATCCCGGCCGATGTCGTCGCCGGGTTTCCTCGACCACTGCATGTGTTGGGGCGTGATGGGCGGGATCTGCTGGGCAGCCCGCTCGATCCTGATGCCGAACGCGAATCGGCAACCGCCGCCGCCGCGGCACTGGCCCGGTACCTTTCGCCCACGCCGAATCTCTCGTCCGCGCCTGGGCGCTTTGCGCCGTTCGCACCGCCGGCGCTCCCCGCCGATACCCTCGCCGTTCGCCCGGGCGCCATTCGCCCAAGCGCCGTTCGCGCAGGCGCCGTTCGCCCGGGCGCTCGCCCAGGCGCCGTTGGCCCGGCGCCATTCACTCGGGCGCCGTTGGCCCAGGCGCCATTCGCCCAGGCGCCTTCGCCCAGGCGGGGCCGCCTCGCGCCGGGACCGGCCGGCCTCCGCCGTCGCGCAGCCTGATCGCCCGGTAGCTGTCGTCATGCCGGTCTACGGCAAGGCCTCCACCGTCCTGGCCTGCCTTGACAGCGTCCTTGCCGCCCTCCGCCCACCTCACCGGATCATCGTGGTGGACGACGCCTCTCCCGAGCCCGAGTTGCGGCACGGACTGGACGCGCTGGCGGCAGCGGGCCGCGTCGCAGGTCGTGCGGCACACGCGCAACCAGGGCTTCCCCGCCAGCGCCAATGACGGCATCGCCGCCGCCAAAGGCCACGACGTGGTCCTCCTCAACAGCGACACGCTGGTGCCGCCCGGCTGGCTGGAACGCCTGCGCGACGCCTGCCGCGCCGCGCCCGACATCGGCTCCGCCACCCCGTTCTCGAACCACGCCAGCATCCTGAGCTACCCCGGCCCGCCGGGCAGCAATCCCGTCCCCGACCTCGCCGCCACGATCCGGCTGGACGCCGCCGCCCGCCGCGCCAACAAGCAGGATCTCGTCGATATCCCGGTCGGCGTGGGCTTCTGCCTCTATCTGCGCCGCGACTGCATCGACGCCGTGGGCCGCTTCCGTGCCGAAATCTTCGCCCAGGGCTACGGTGAGGAAAACGACTTTTGCCTGCGCGCCCGCCATCTCGGCTGGCGCCATGTCGCGGTGCCGGGGCTGTTCGTCGCCCATCTCGGCGGTGCCAGCTTCGGCCAGACCGGCCACCATCTGGCCGTGCGCAACGAGGCCCTGCTGAACCGCCTGCACCCGGGCTATGACCGGCTGATCGCCGGCTTCAGTCAGGCCGACCCGCTGGCCGAGGCCCGCCGCCGCTTCGACCTGGTACGCTGGCGCGCCGAGGCGCGGGGAAGCGGGGCATCCGTCATCCTGATCACGCACGACGACGGCGGGGGCGTCGAACGTCAGGTCGGGATCTCCGCCGCCAGACATCGTGCCGCCGGGCTGCGCCCGATCGTGCTGCGTCCCGAGCGCCGCCCCGATGGCGGTGCTGGGCGTCGCCCCGATGGCGGTGCTGGGCGCCGCCCCGATGGCGGTGCGGGCGCCCGATGGCGGTGCGGCCGCTCCGATTACCGTGCCGGGGGCCGCCCCGATGGCGACGCTGCGGGCCGCTCCGAGGATCATCCTGCCGTCGACCCGCTGGTCGTCATCGACGGCGCCGGCGCCGGCTATCCCAACCTGCGCTACGTCCTGCCAGCCGAGATGCCCATGCTGCTGCGGCTGCTGCGTGCGACGTCGCCGCGCCTGATCGAGGTGCACCACACGCTGCACCACCCACCAGCGATCCTCGACCTGATCGCGCGCCTTGGCGTGCCGTACGACGTGTTCATCCACGACTACCCCTGGTTCTGCCCACAGGTCGCGCTGGTAGGCGCGGAGCGTCGTTATTGCGGCGAACCATCGGTGACGGGCTGCGAGGCCTGCGTCGCCGACTCGGGCCGGATCATCGACGAGGAAATCGGCGTCGCAGGCCCTGCGCGACCGCTCCGCCGCGTTCCTTGCCGCCGCCCGTCGCGTGATAGCGCCATCCGACGACGCCGGAATACGCATGCGCGCCCATTTCCCTCGTCTGCACCTTACGGTGGTACCGCAGGAGGACGACGACTCCATCGCCGATCCGCCCCGCCCGCAACCGCGCGACGACCGCTGCCGCGTTTGCATGCTCGGCGCCATTGGCGTGCACAAGGGCTACGACATCTTGCTCACATGCGCGCGCGACGCCGCCGAACGCCGGTTGCCGCTCGACTTCGTCGTAGTCGGCCACACCATCGATGACGCGCGCCTGCTGGCGACTGGCCGCGTGTTCATCACCGGCCGGTTCAAGCCGGAAGAAGCCGTGCAACTGATCCGCGCGCAACAAGCCAGCCTCGCGCTGCTGCCGTCCGTTTGGCCGGAGACCTGGAGCTTCGGCCTGACCGAGCTATGGCAGGCCGGCCTTTCCGTCGCGACGTTCGATTTCGGCGCGCCGGCCGAACGCATCCGCCGCACCGGCCGCGGCTTTCTGTTGCCGTTGGGAATACCGCCGCACAGAATCAATAACGCGCTTGTTGCAGCGGTCGGCCTGACAGGTCATGTAGAGATATAACATGTGGACGCAACGGATCTCCACCTGACCTCCATTCCAAGTCATCGAGCAAACCATCATGGCAAGAACGCCAAGACACCAGGACGCACGCATGCCGAAACAAGCCGCCGCGGTCATGACGAGGCCGGAACCACAACCCGCCGCGGTCATGACGCGGCCGGAACCACAACCCGCCGCCCGTCCTGCCGCGCCGCCCGATGATGCCCAGGGCCGCGTCGCCGAGCTGCGCGTCTCCGGCCATCTGATGACCCTCGACAAGGGACTGTTCTGCGTATTCCAGGCACCCGGCAGCCCGGCACCGGACGCCGCCACCGGCCTGCCCGGTGTCCGCATCACACAGGCGCCGGGCGTGTCCGGCCGGCCTGAGTCGGTTGCCATCAGCACCTTCCGTGAGGACGGCTGGCTGAACGGTACCGCCGCGCTGGTGCGCGTCGCCGAGGGATCCGCCCAGGTCCTGGTGACGGTCTATCAATCGCCGCGCCAGGGGCCCGAGACGGCGCCCCGGCTGCAAGTGCTGCGGCTGAGCGGCGACGCCGCCGCGCCGGTCCAGCCGATGGCCCCGGGAGCTGCGCCGGGGGGTGCCCTGGGAGGTGCCCCGGCGGTTGCCCCCGGTGCTCCGGCAGCGGGTCCGGCCGAGCCGGAGGTGGTCGCCCACATCCAGCGCACCGGCGACGTCGGAGTCTTGCTTGGCGAATGGATCGGCACGCGCGGCAGCAAGTCCTGGATCGAAGGCTTCGCCATCAAGCCGCGCGAAGGCGTGGCCGCGGAGGATATCGAATATCAGGCCGTGCTCGGCCGCGGCTGGCTGTCGCCCTGGGTTGAAGGCGGCAAGTTCTGCGGCAGCCGCGGCATGGCCCTGCCCCTGCTGGGCATCAGAATCCGGCTGAAGGGCGCCGCTGCACGCAACTGGCGATGCACCTACGAGGCCACCTTCACCGACGGCAGCACCGCCGGCCCGGTCGGCGCCGAAGAAGCCTGCGAAGCGGAAAGCCTCGCCTCACTGGAAGCGTTCCGCCTCGAACTGCACCGCCGCGACGACGCACCAGGCGCGGAACCCACCACCGGCGCCAAGCCAGCCCGTCCCGCGCGTTCCGGCCGCGCGCGCCTCGCCCGCTGAGCATGGTCTGACCGGTGGTGCCTTACACGCCTGCGCGGTGGCGAGAAGCGTCGGGGGCTTCGCCCCCGAACCCCCGACCAAGGGGCGCTGCCCCTTGGATCCCCGCCAAGGGCGAGCCCTTGGGACCCTTTAGTCGGGTGGGGGGGCCAGGGGGGCAACGCCCTCTTGGCGGCGTCCAGGGGCGGAGCCGCGGGCGCTTCTCCAACCTCGCGCAGGCGTTTGATGCACCATCAGCGCGACACTGCCTGGTGCGCGTTGCCGCGGGGACTGCCGGCGCGTGAAATATTTGTTTGTGCACCAGAACTTCCCGGGCCAGTTCCTGCACATCGTGCAGCATCTGACGGCGACGAAGCAGCATGAAGTGGTGTTCATCACCGAGCCGAACGCCAACAACCTGCAAGGCGTGCGGAAGGTTCCGTATCGAAAGCCGCCCGGCGCGGCGGCCGAGGCGCATATCGCCGCGCGCGAACTGGATGCCGGCGTGCGCCGCGCCGAGGTGGTGGCGCGCACCGCCGCCAATCTGAAGGAGCTCGGTTTCCAGCCCGACATCATCATCGGCCATCACGGCTGGGGCGAGCTGCTGAACCTGATCGATGTGTGGCCCGGGGTTCCCTTGCTCGGCTATTTTGAATTTTATTATCATTACGATGGAATCGATGTCGGCTTCGACCCGGAATTTCCTGCCGAGACACTGGATTTTCCGCGCATCCGTGCGAAGAACGCGATCAACCACGTCGCGCTGACCCTGGGCTGCCACGGCCAAACGCCGACCGAATGGCAACTTTCGACCTATCCCGCCTGGGCGCGGCCGCAGATCACACTGCTGCGCGAAGGCGTGCATTTGGATGTCTGCAAGCCCAATCCGCAGGTGCGGCGCGCGCCGTTGAAGATCGGCGACATGACGATCCGTCCCAGCGACAAGCTGGTGACCTATGTGTCGCGCGACCTGGAGCCCTATCGCGGCTTTCATGTGATGATGCGCACGCTGCCGCATCTGCTGCGCGCGCGGAAGGACGTGCGCGTGGTGATGGTGGGCGGCGACGGCGTCAGCTATGGCAACCCGCCGCCGGCGGGCACCTGGCGGGAGGTGATGCTGAAGGAGCTCGGGGATCGTATCGACCCCGATCGCGTCGTGTTCCCCGGGCGACTCGACTACCAGACCTATGTGACCATGTTGCAGCGGTCCGACGCGCATGTGTACCTGACCTATCCGTTCGTCGCGTCGTGGTCGCTGCGCGAGGCACTGGCGGTGGGCTGCCCGGTGATCGGCAGCGATACCCAGCCGGTGCGTGAGTTCATCACCCATGGCGAGAACGGACTGCTCGCGTCGTTCTTCGATCCTCCGGGCCTGGCGCGCACCATCCAGCGCGTGCTGGAGGAGCCGAAGCTGGCGAGGTCGCTGCGCGAGAAGGCACGGGCGTACGCGGAGCGGCATCTGTCGATGAACAACTACCTTGCGGAGTATGATGCTCTGATCAATCGGCTGGTCAGCGGCGCAACGGTCGACCGTACGGCGGCGGCGGCAATCGAAGCGCTGTCGCGTCCGCAGCGTCGGGCGAGACGGTGAGGAAAGACCAGGAAGGAGATGCAAGGGATTGCAGTCCCGCTTGGTTGCTGCGCTTATTGTCTGCGGATTGTTTGTCTTCCCGGTGGCGAATTGAGACGTGGTTGCGAACGCTTGGTAGTTTGGTGCGGCTCGCCCGTCCTGCTTTTCTCACAAAGGAGCAGGAAGCTGTATCAAGATTCACAAAGACAGCATTGCAGGCTACCCTGCCGCACCATCAGGCGGGGGACCGCCAGATCCTGCTTTGTGAAGCTTCCTCCCTTTTTCTACGATTTTGTGAGAACATAGCATTGTCGCGGTTCCCGCGGGCCGTGGCAGCTCGCACCGCTGCCGAATAAGGGCATGCCGGTGCCGTGGCGCGCTGCGGTTGCCTCGCGGGCTGCGTCACGCTTCTCTTGCTTCTCGACCGGGTTTGACAATCCGCCGCCCGCCTCTCATCATGCTCGGCTACCGAGGGGAGCCCCGCCGGAAGGGGGCTGAGAGACCGACAGTGTCGCGGACGCGACGGCGCGGTGACCCTGGAACCTGAACCGGATCATGCCGGCGGAGGGACGGGAATTTCGGTAAACGAACCATTCCCCGCATCCTCCGTCGATCGCCCAAGTCGCCGAGGAGGAACCGCCGATGACCGTCCAATCAAAAACCACCGCGAGGCCCAGCAGCGTAACCACGGGCCCGATCGTCGGCTCGCGCAAGGTCTATAATTCCCCCGAAGACAGGCCAGATATGCTGGTGCCGTTCCGCGAGATCGCGCTCGATCCGACATCGCGCGAGGCGGCGTTCCCCGTCTATGACACGTCCGGTCCCTATACCGATCCCAGCATCACGGTCGATTTGTCCGCGGGCCTGCCGCCGCTGCGGCGGGAGTGGCTGGCGCGGCGCGGCTTCGACCGGATCGGGGCGCGCGCCGTGAAGCCGGAGGACAATGGCGGCGCCAGCGGCGACAAGCTGGTGCCGGAATGTCCCGCCGACCATCCGGTGTATGGCGGCAAGCCCGGGCAGTTGGTAACGCAATTCGAATTTGCCCGCGCCGGGATCGTTACCGACGAGATGGTCTATGTGGCGCATCGCGAGAACATCGGCCGCATGAAGATGGCGGAGGGCGCGCAAGAGCGGCTGGCCGACGGAGAAAGCTTCGGCGCGGAACTGCCGGCGTTCGTGACGCCGGAATTCGTGCGGCAGGAAGTGGCGCGCGGGCGTGCGATCATTCCCGCCAACATCAACCATCCGGAGCTGGAACCGGTCATCATCGGCCGCAATTTCCTGGTGAAGATCAACGCGAATATCGGCAACTCCGCGGTGACGTCGGGCGCGGCGGAGGAAGTGGAAAAGCTGGTTTGGGCGATCCGCTGGGGCTCCGACACGGTGATGGATCTCTCCACCGGACGGAACATTCATAACATCCGCAGCTGGATCCTGCGCAATTCGCCGGTGCCGATCGGCACGGTGCCGATCTACCAGGCGCTGGAAAAGGTGGACGGCGATCCGGCGAAGCTCGACTGGGAAGTGTTCAAGGACACGCTGATCGAGCAGGCGGAGCAGGGCGTGGATTATTTCACGATCCATGCGGGGGTGCGACTGGCCTACGTGCCGCTGACGGCGAAGCGGGTGACGGGGATCGTATCGCGCGGTGGCTCGATCATGGCGCGGTGGTGTCTGTCGCACCACAAGGAGTTGTTCCTTTACGAACGGTTCGACGAGATCTGCGACATCATGCGCAAGTACGACGTCTCGTATTCTTTGGGCGACGGGCTGCGGCCGGGCTCGAACGCGGACGCCAACGATGCGGCGCAGTTCGCGGAACTGGAGACGCTGGGCGAGTTGACGAAGATCGGCTGGGACAAGGGCTGCCAGGTGATGATCGAGGGCCCCGGCCACGTGCCGATGCACAAGATCAAGGTCAACATGGAGAAGCAGCTTCGCGAGTGCGGCGAGGCTCCGTTCTATACCTTGGGTCCGCTGACGACCGACATCGCGCCGGGCTACGACCACATCACGTCCGGCATCGGCGCGGCGATGATTGGCTGGTTCGGCACGGCGATGCTCTGCTACGTGACGCCGAAGGAGCATCTGGGGCTGCCCAACCGCGACGACGTGAAGGTGGGCGTGATCACCTATCGCATCGCCGCGCACGCGGCGGACCTTGCGAAGGGCCATCCGGCGGCGAAGCTGCGCGATGATGCGGTAAGCCGGGCGCGGTTCGATTTCCGTTGGCAGGATCAGTTCAATCTGTCGCTCGATCCCGATACCGCGCGCGACTTCCATGACGAGACCCTGCCCAAGGACGCCCACAAGGTCGCCCACTTCTGCTCCATGTGCGGCCCGAAATTCTGCTCTATGAAGATCACGCAGGATCTGCGCGACGAAGTGGTGCGGATGACCGGGATGGAGGAAAAGAGCCGGGAATTCGCGCTAGGGGGCGCGGAACTTTACGTGCCGGCGGCAGCGGCGGAATAGCGGCGACACCGTCGCCTCCACGTCATGGCCGGGCTTGTCCCGGCCATCTACACACGATTGGTGGGGAGCGGCAGTCGCCCGATCGTGACGACGTTGATGGCCGGCTCGAGGCCCCGTGACGAGGCTTTGTCAATGGCCAACTCAAGCCCGGCCATGATCAGGCTTTGTCATGGCCAACTCAAGCCCGGCCATCACCAGGCTTTGTCGATAGTCGAGATCAGCTCATCCCGCCGCGCGCCGCCACGGGCCACAAACATTCGACGCGGCCGCCGCGCACGCCGACATACCAATCATAGCGATCCACCGTCGGATCGCAGTGCCCGGGCACCAGCCGCAGCTTCTCGCCCAGCTTCGGCATCGTCGCCTCCGACCCAACTTCCAGCTTCCCATGCTCGTCCGACGCGGACACGTAGCGAATGTCCGTTCGCTGCCACACCAGCGGCAGTCCCGAATCCACCGTTACCGCCTTATGCCCGGCATCCAACACCGCCAAGCCGCGTTTGGGAGCACTCATCACCGTCGCCAGCACGAACAACGCGTGCCGGAAGGTGCCGATAGGCGCGCCGTCCGCATCCAGGTTGCGCGCGTAGTCGGCATCCATGAACACGTAGCTACCGGCTTGCATCTCGGTATAAACGCCGGACGCCGCCTCGAATTCGAACGTTCCGGTGCCGGCACCACCAACAATCGCGCAATCCAGCCCCTGCTGGCGCAATTGCTCCACGGTGCGGCGCGACGCGTCCACCGCACCCGAGACCATGCTGCGACGCTCGGCGACCGTGCGCTTGTGCTGCGCGCTGCCGTGATAGGCTTGCAGTCCGCCGAACGTCAGGTGCTTCGATCCCGCGATGCGCTGCGCCAGCGCCACCGCATCGGGCCCGGGTGCGACGCCGCACCGGGCGGCGCCGACGTCGATCTCGACCAGCACCGGCAGACGGATGCCCGCGTTGGCCGCGGCGGCTTCCAGCGCCGACACCTGCGCCGCATCATCGGCACACACCGCGACGTGCGCGATCTTCGCCAGTGCGCATAGCCGCGCCAGTTTGCCCGCGCCGACCACTTCGTTACTCACCAGGATGTTGGGGATGCCGCCCCAGGCGAGCACCTCCGCTTCCGCCACCTTCTGCACGCACTGCCCGACGGCGCCGCGGGCCATCTGCAACTTCGCGATGACCGGCGATTTGTGCGTCTTCGCGTGGGCGCGCAGCTTCACGCCGGTGGGCGCCAGCAGCGCTGCCATGCGGTCCAGATTGAACTCGAACGCGTCCAGGTCGATCAGCAGGGCGGGCGTATCGATCTCGTCTTCTCGCATGCCGGGTTGGGCGGGCGGTGCTTGCAGCATGGCGTATTCCTTCCAGGGGCCTGCCACGGGCGGCGCGTGCCGCCGGGTGCGAGCCAGGTCTGGGCGGCAGTGTTGCCGCTGGCCGTGGCGACGACAACGGGGACGAGGCGATATGCCTCGCCTTCATAGGCCGCCAGCCGCCGAACCGCGGCCGCGTTCACGTCCGCGACGGCGCCGAAGACCTGGCCGCCGCGCTGCCGCCGCAGGCTCGGCCAGCGTCCGTTCGGCAAAGCGACGCGTTGCCAGCCGTGCAATGTCGCGGCGATGCAGCGGGTGGGGGCGGCCGCATCGCCGCTCCGTTGCGCCAGCGTCGTGGGGTTCAGCAGCGTACCGTACAGGAACAGGCGCATTGGCTACAGCCACGGTTCGTTCATGCCGCAGTGACTGCCGCGGGCCGCTTACGCGGCGAGGTGCAGGGCGGACGCATCCGCGACCAGGACCTCGCGCGCGGGCGACGGTTCCAATGCCAGCATCGGCGAGCTTTGGCTGATGATCAACGTTGGCAGCATTGGGGGCACCCGTCGGTCGCGTGCGCGTTATCTAGGTGCACCGGATGGTCGGCGCCAATGTCAGCCGGGCAGGCGTCGGCCCCCTCCGCCCAACCCCCTCCTACAAGGGGAGGGGGAGTCTCTAATCTCTTGTGTCTTCCGTCCGTGTTTGGGCGTCAGGCGACCTGCAGTTCCGCCACGAGCTCCTTGCCCTTCGTCTCCGGCCCTGCCAGCAGCGCGATGATGTAGCTGAACGCGAAGACCATCGTCCCGATCATCATCGGGATCGCGTAGCCCAGATGCCAGACGGTGGCGAAGTAGGCGATCACCGGTGCGACGAAGCCGCCCCAGATTGCGCCCTGATGGTAACAGAAGCCGCTGGCGGTGGCGCGCACCTCGGTTGGGAACCGCTCGTTCATGTAGGTTGCCATCAGCCCCTGCATGCCGCCCGCTGCGGCCGCACCCTGCAGCACGAACCCCCACCAGATCAGGGTGAAGTTATCGCTGAGCAGATAAACCGGTGCGAGCGGGATCGCGATGATGGCCGGAATGATCATTGCCGCCCGCCGCCCGATCCTGTCGGCCAGCCAGCCCCACAGCGCACTCGAGAGGAAGGTGACCAGGTTGGCGGCCACACCGATCTGGCCGATTGCGCCCGGCGACATCTTCAGGTCCACCTGCAGGTGCGTCGCGAACAGTACCGTCACGGAATAGTAGGTGACGAACCCGCTCGCCATCCACCAGCACGCGTTCAGCGTATTGGGCAGCATGCGGCGCCTGAAGATACTGAGCAACGGCGCCTTCACCTCGCGCTTCTGGGCGAGTTGGAGCCGCTTGTTTTCTACCCACACTTCCGGTTCCTTGACGAAGTAGCGCACGTAGACAACTGCCAATGCGGGCAGCACGCCAACGATCAGCATCCCGCGCCAGCCGATCGAATTAAAGAACAGACCGTAGATGGCGAACGACATCAGGAAGCCGAGGCCCCAGGAGCCTTGCAGGATACCGCCCATGAACCCGCGCGAGCGCTGCGGCCATGTCTCCATGGCGAGGGCTGAGCCGGCGGGCCATTCCGCGCCCATGAAGAAGCCGAGAACGGCGCGCGCGATGAACAGGAACATGAAGGTCGGCGCCAGGCCGGCGGCGAAATTGCATAGCGAATAGCCGAGGATTGCGATCATCAACGGCGCCTTCCGGCCGATGCGGTCGCCGAGCCAGCCGGAGGCGGTGGCACCCACCAGCCGCATCCACAAGGTGATCGTGAAGACGAAGGTCACCTCCAGCATCGATACGCCGAATGCCTTCGCGATGGTGGGCATGATCAGCAGGAATACGGTGAAGTCGAATGCATCGAGCGTCCATCCCAACCAGGCGGCGACGTAGGCGTACCACTGATCCTTGGTTGGTTCCTTCCACCACGGGACCTGCGGCGATGCGGCGAAGGCGGCGGATCCATCACTTGAAGCTGCCACGTGTAGTCTCCCTGCTCTGGCGCGGGACCGTGCCCGGACGCCTGTTTTTTTCAGCAATCCACGGGATTCCCCGCGCCGGCACATGGACTGACCCGGCCGCCGGGACAGGCTGGCGGGCAAGCTTCGTCACGGGTGCGCGCCGGAGGGTGCGTCAGGTTTTGACGAAGTTCAAGGGGATTTTCTGACAGGAAACTGCCCACGCGGGCCGCGATGGCTGCGGCCCGGCTCGGGTAGGATGTCGTCCCGGCGGGGGGTTGGCCCGCTGTCCTTTTGGGCGGGCGGGAACCCCGGCGGGACGGGCGGCAGTCGGCTGGCGACCTTCGCCAGTCAGTCGCCGCCGCAGTCCATCTGCCGCCGGCGTGGCTGCCGGCGGCACATGGACAGGCGAACGTTCAGGCGATCACGACGTCGGCGACGAGTTCTTTGCCCCTCGTCTCCGGACCGAGCGAAATCGCGATGGCGAAGCTGAGCGCCGCCACGACAGTGCCCACCAGCATCGGCAGGACGTAGCCGTAGTGGAGGCCAGTCGCGAGGTAGGCCAGGATCGGCGCCGTCAGGCCGCCCCAGACCGCGCCCTGATGGTAGCAGAAGCCGGCCGCGGTGGCGCGCACCTCGGTCGGGAACCGCTCGGCAAGGTAGGACGGTGCCTGGCTGGCGAAGCCGCCGCTGCCGAACGCGCCCTGGACGACGAAGGCCCACCAGATCAGGGTGAAGTTGCCGGTGAGCAAATAGAGGGGCGCGAGCGGGATCGCGATCAGGGCGGGGAGGATCTGCGCCACCTTGCGGCCGAAGCGATCGGCCACCCATCCCCAGGTCAGGCTGGCAAGGAAGACGACCAGGTTGGCCGCCACCCCGATCTCGCCAATCGCGGCCGGCGTCAGCTTCAGGTCCACCTGCAGGTGGGTCACGAACAACACGTTGATCGAGTAGTAGAGCACGAAGCCGCTGGCCATGAACCAGCAGCAATTGAGTGTGTTCCAGATCATGCCGCGCTTGAAGATGCTAAGCAGCGGCGCCTTGACCTCGCGGTTCTGGGTGCGCTGGATGTTGCGGTTCTTTACCCAGACCTCGGGTTCCTTGACGAAGTAGCGGACATAGACGACCGCGAGGGCGGGAATGATCCCAACCCAAAGCATGCCGCGCCAGCCGATCGAATTGTAGAACAGGCCGTAGATTGCGAAGGACAGCAGGAAGCCGAGGCCCCAGGATCCCTGCAGCAATCCGGACATGAATCCGCGCGAGCGGATCGGCCAGGTTTCCATCGCCAGCGAGGCACCGGCCGGCCATTCGGCACCCATGAACAAACCGAGCACTGCCCTGGCACAGAAGAGGAACAGGAATGTCGGAGAGAAGCCGGCGGCGAAGTTGCAGACGGAGTAGCCGAGGATCGCGATCATCAGCGGCGTCTTGCGGCCGATGCGATCGCCCATCCAGCCCGAGGCCGTGGCGCCGACCAGCCGCATCCACAGGGTGATCGTGAAGACGAAGGTCACCGCGGTCATCGACACATGAAAGGTCTGTGCGATGGGGTGCATGATCAGCAGGAACACGGTGAAGTCGAACGCGTCGAGCGTCCAGCCCAGCCAAGCTGCGACGAAGGCGTACCATTGGTCTTTGGTGGGTTCCTTCCACCAGGGGAGTTGTGACCCTGTGGTTGCTGGGGCGGCTGGGTAGCCGTCTCCTGAAAAAGCCATGTACCGGTCTCCCTGTTGTCGGCGCGGATCGCGGCCGCGCCGGTTTTTTGCGGAGTTTGCGGGCAGGCCCCGCAAAGACATGCCTCGACCCCGGCGCTCCGAAACAGGAGGTCAGGGGCGGTGAGACATGCAGGGGACGCTAGCATGGCTAGGTAGGGATTTCGAGAGTAATTATACCGTGATGTAGGGTTTTACCTTACGTCAAGCGGCGTGTCAGCCGGCACGGCTATTCGGCCCGGACCGGGTATCGGCGGGATTGGCCTGGGGCCTGGCGGCTTGGCGGAGGGCGACCGGCCGGAACGGCCGTGCCCACTGCCATCTGTCATCCCGCCCTATGCCGAGTGTCATCGCGTCGGACCCCAACGTCATTGCGAGCACAGCGAAGCAATCTCCAGTGAGTTGACGTGCGTACTCTCCGGGAGATTGCTGCGCTGCGCTCGCAATGACAGAAGCGGACGGCCTCTGTTTGCGGTCATAATACCAAAGGATTACCGCGCTACTGGAACGTGTAAACGTTCAGAGCATTGTCCCGGAACAGCATGCGCCTCTCCTGCTCCGTCATCTGGAAGCGGAACGCGAGGTGTGGGTCGTCGAAATCCCAATGCGGATAGTCGCTTGAATAAATCATACGGTCCCAACCGATCCATTCGAACACCCGGCGCAAATCCTCCGGTTGCTCCGGCTCTTCCACGGGCTGGGTGGCGAACCACAGATTGGTCCGCATGTATTCGGACGGCGGGCGCTTCACCTGCGGCACTTCATCGCGCATCTTCGCCCAGTGCGCATCGAGCCGCCACGCCCACGGCGGCACCCAGGCGAACCCGCCCTCGATCAGGCAGACCTTCAGGCGCGGGAACGCCTCGAACACGCCTTCCAGGATCATGCTGGCTGCCTGGTTCTGCATCGAGTGCACCAGCACGTGGTGGTCTTCGATGTAGAACTGCGGCCACCCGCTGGCGGACGGCGCACTGTTTTGCGTACCGCCGATATGCAGACCGATCGACAGGCCGTTGGCCTGAGCGGCGGCGAAGATCGGCCAGTAGCGCCGGCGGCCCAGCGGCTCGGAGGTCTTCGAGCCGAGCTGAATCTGCGCGAACCGCCAGTCACCGGCACGCTTTTCAATCTCCTTCACCGAGGCGGCGGGATCGTCCTGCGGCACCAGGATCGAGGCGCGCAGCCGCGGCTCGGGATCGACGAAGTCGTGCGCCTGCCAGTCGTTCATTGCGGAACAGAGCGCGGCGGCTTCGTCCTGGTTGCGCGAGGTGTTGCCGCCAAGCAGAGGCTCCAGCACGCCGTACGCGATGTTGTAGGGGTCCAGCAATTGCTCGCGGATGAAGCCGACGTCCGACCCCGGCGCGCCGCCGCCCGGCGGCCAGGAATCGCGGCGGGAGGTGTTCGGAGAAAAGCGCGGATAGGTGCCGCGGTCGGCATAGGGTCCGCAGTTGAATTTTCCGTAGCTGAAGACGTGGTTGCGCCAGCGCTCAGGCAGGTACTGGTTCAGCGCGCCGGCCTTCGGATAGGGGTGCACGTCGCAGTCGATGATGCCCAGCCGTCGGTCGGTCTGCGGGTCCAGCGTGCTGACGGGTGCGTTCATTTGGAGGGGGCTCCTGGCGGGAGGCTGACGGGTGCAGGGGAGATTATGAGATTTAATAATCTAATAGCTATCCCCTCCCCTCGAGGGAGGGGATGCGGGGACGGGTACGTTCCAACGGCAGCCAATGGGGTCCGTCCCCGTCCACCCGTCCCCTCCCTCAAGGGGAGGGGGTGTCTGTTTTTCTCCCATCCGCCCTACCGAAAGTTATAAACGTCCAGCGCATTCTCGCGGAACAGCTTGCGCTTCTCCGTCTCGGTCATCTGGAAGTGGAAGGCCTGGTGCGGATCATCGAAATCCCAGTGGGGATAGTCGCTGGAATACACCATGCGGTCCCAGCCGATCCATTCGATCACCTGGCGCAGATCCTCCGGGTGCTCCGGCTCCTCTACCGGCTGCGTTGCCCACCAGAAATTGGTGCGCATGTACTCCGAGGGCGGACGCTTCACCTGCGGCACTTCGTCGCGCATCTTCGCCCAGTGCGCATCGAGCCGCCATCCCAGCGTCGGCGCCCAAGCGAAGCCGCCCTCGATCAGCACCACTTTCAAATTTGGAAACGCCTCGAACACGCCTTCCAGGATCATGCTGGAGCACTGGTTCTGCATCGAGTGCACCAGGCCGTGATGTTCCTCGACATAGAATTGTGGCCAGCCACTGGCGGACGGCGCGGCGGCGAACGTCCCGCCGACATGCAGGCCGATGGACAGCCCGTTCGCCTGCGCCGCCGCGAAGATGGGCCAGTAGCGTCGCCGCCCAACCGGCTCCGAGGTCTTCGAGCCAAGCTGGACCTGGCAGAACCGCCAGTCGCCGGCGCGCTTGTCGATCTCCTTCACCGCCGCGTCCGGATCGTCCTGCGGCACCAGGATGGAGGCGCGCAGCCGCGGCTCGGGATCGGTGAATTCACAGGCCTGCCAGTCGTTCATCGCGGAACATAGCGCCGCCGCCTCATCCAGGTTGCGCGAGGCATTGCCACCGAGCAGGGGCTCCAGCACGCCGAAGGCGATGTTGTAGCGGTCCAGGAGCTGCTCGCCGATGAAGCCGACATCGGAACCGGGTGCGCCGCCGTTGGGTGGGAAGGAATCGCGCCGCGAAAGATACGGCTGGAAGCGCGGATATGCGCCGCGATCCGCATAGATCCCATAGTTGAACTTGCCGTACTCCGCGACGTGCCTGCGCCAGCGCGGCGACAGGTATTGCTCGATCGCGCCGGGCTTGGGGAACGGGTGCACGTCGCAGTCGATAATCCCAGTGGTTTGCGCGGCCTGCGTCTGCCGGTCCAGCACGTTCACGGGTGCGTTCATTGCACGTTCTCCTTGAGACGCGGATAGGTCTCCAGCGGATTATCGACGCGGATGCGCTGTTGCAAGGCGGGTGACAACCCGCCGGGCAGCACCTTGTCGCCCTCGAACTGCCAGTGGGGATAGTCGGACGCGAACAACAGCATGCGGTCGCTGTCGATCATCTCCATCAGGCGTTCAATGGCGTTGGGATCGGGCGGCGCGTCGATCGGCTGCACGGTCAGCCGCACGTTCTCGCGGATGATGTCGGCGGGGGAGCGATTGACCCACGGCACTTCCGCCCGCACGCCGCGCCAGGTCTTCACCGCGCGCCAGAGGAAGCCGGGCAGCCAGCTCACGCCGGATTCGATCAGCACCACGCGCAGGCTGGGGTATTTCATGAAGATGCCGTTGGTGATCAGCGACAGCAACTGGTCCTCGAAGGTGTTGGAATTCGCGACGTAGTCCTGCAGATAGTGCGATGGCCAGCCGGTGGAGGTGGGCGGATAGCGGTACATGCTGCCGGCGTGCAGCCCGATCGGCAGGTCGTGCTTCACCGCGGCTTCATAGATCGGCCAGTAGTAGCTGCGGCCGAGCATCATCTCGCATGCCACCGGCATCATGATCTGCACGAAGCGCTGGTCGGGGGCGCGGCGTTCGATCTCCTCGACCGCGAGATAGGGTGCCTGGGCGGGGATGACGATCGAGGCACGCAGGCGGCTGTCCTGGTTCAGCCAGTGCTCGATGATCCAGTCATTCACGGCGGAGCAAATGGCGGCGCCCATCGTCTCGCTGACCGCGATTTGGCCGCCGGTGAGCGGATTGCAGATCGCCAGGCCGATGCCGAACCTGTCGAGCGCGTCGCGCTGCATGTCGGAAAGGCTGCTGCCCGGCCGCTGGCCCTTGCGGCGCCAATCGGGGCGGCAGGTGATCGGGGCGTTGAGCGGGTAGCTCATCATGTCGAAGCCATCGAGGCCGCGAGCCACGAACGATTCCTGCCAGAACGGCTCCATGTAGCGCAGCAGCTGCTTGAGGTCGGGCACGCCGGGATGGATGTCGCAGTCGATCGCGCCATCGGTCAGGGTGGTCATGGGTCTCTCCCTTCGGGGAAGTCTATGGGCCGGGAAATTGGGGTGTCAAACGAGCGGCCGGCCTGCACGGGCGTCCAACAGGCTGGCGTGCACGGGCGTCGTCTCGATAGCAGAGGAGGCGGCAGCAGAGAAGGCGGCGGCAGAGGAGGCGGCAGTGCGTCACGTCGTGAGCCGGTCAGCCGTCGCCGGCGCCAGGGTCAGCGCCCCGCAGCCCCATGCGTTCCAGCCGCGGTAGTACTTCCTGCACGAAGAACGGGATCTCCCGCAGGTAATCGACGAACGCGACAGTGCAGCCGGCGAGTCCGGTGGCACTCATGGCCGCCATCTCGGCCGCGACGTCATCCGGGGAGCCGACGAACGGATAACTGCCCGGATAGGCCCCGTCGTACCGTTTGGTCCCCCCGCGGGTGAAGCGGTTCTGCAGCGGGCGGGCGATGCGGGCGTTGCCGTCCGCCACGGTGGTGCCGCGGGCGCCGCGGTAATAGGCCTGGCCGTCAATATCGGCCATTTGCTCGGCGAAATATTCGAAAAACTCCTCCGCCTCGCGCCGGGTCGGGCGGCAGACCACGTGGCCCATGGTGAATACGCGGATGCAGCGGCCGTGCCGCCCCGCATGCTCGGCCACACTGGCGAGCAGCGCCGGTACCTGATCGAGTTCCGTCACGTTCAGGAACAACACGTCGGCGGCGCGAGCGGCGAAGTCGCGGCCTCGGGGGGAGAAGCCTGCCGACATCACCACCGGCCAGGGGCGCTGCAGCGACAGCGGATCGGTCTGCAGGCGCTTCAACTTGAAGAAACGGCCGTCCCAGTCGAATTCCGGTCCGCCTTGCAGCAGGCGCGACCACACCTGGAACCACTCCAGCCCATGGTCGTACCGCGTGTCCTGCTCGATGGTGACGCCGTGCAGGTCGAACTCCGCCTGGTTCCAGCCGCAGACGATGTTGAGGCCGGCGCGGCCATGGCTGATGTGGTCGATGGTGGCGATCGCCTTGGCGGCGAAGGCCGGCGTGACCAGGGGGACGTGCACCGTGGCGAAGATGGCGATGCGCCGTGTCAGCGCGCCGAGGGCGGCGCCGTGGGTCAGTGTTTCGAACGAACGGCCGTAGATGTTGGCCTTCCCCTGGTAGCCGCGCCATTTCGCCACTGGCAGGATGAACTCGATGCCGGCGTTGTCGGCGATCTTTGTCATGGCGACGATGTCGTCCCAGTCCGCCGGCCAGCGTTCGGGGGCGAGGCTCATGGTCAGGCCGCCGTCGCAGTTGGCGGAGAAGATGCCCAGCTTGAAGGCGTTCGGACCGAACAGGGGGTGGTGGATACGGGGGTTGGACATGCTGGACCCTTTTGCGCGGACCCCTTGTCGTTGCGTCGTCGTTGCGTCCCTTGCGTCCGCCGCGATCGGCGCGAAGCGTCGCGCTGCGGCTGGGCCGGGTGGTTGGTGGGTGGAGATTGCGGCGGCGGCGGGCGGGCCGCAATGACGGGAATTGCGCTGCCAGGATCGGAACGATCCCCTCATCTGCCTTTGGCCACGCTGTTCCGTGCCTGGATGCCTGCCATGTTGATCGCGGAGATTAGCCAGCGACCGCGGCCGCCGCCGTCATGGGTGGAAATCGCTGGCGAGGAGCGGCCGGCCCCGGGCGGCCAGGGCGCGGGGACCTCGCCGGCGCCCCGGCCTCGCATCGCGAGGTGCGATGAAGTCGCCCCACGATCTCTCGCCCTGCGGTGGGCTCGCCTCATCTCGATGAAACTTCCTCCGCGTCCGGCCAAAACCGATCGCCCATCCGCCTGGTATGCCGCGCCGCACCCTTCCGCTATAGGGGCGCCATGGCCGCGGCACGTTCGCTGATTCGGATCGCCGTCAACGTCGTCCTGGACGGCATGCTGTCCGCGGCCGCCGTGCCTCTGGCGCGCTGGATCGCCGACCCCGCGCTGCCGGCCTTCACCCCATATTGGACCCTGCTGCTGGGCACCGTGATGCTGCTGGTGGCCGGCCTCCCCTTCCGCCTCTCGGTGCAATACTGGCGCTTCGCCGGCATTGACGACCTGATGGGTGTCGTCGCCTCCTCCGCGCTCGGCGCGGTGCTGTTCGTTTCCATGCTGACCCCCACCGGCGTGCCGCTGGGCAACCCTGCCTTCCCCGTCATTCACGCCCTGACCCTGATCGCGCTCCTGGGCACCCCCCGCGTCGTCTATCGCCGCTTCTTCGCCCGCACTGCCGGCCGCCCGCGCGATGAGGCCGCGCGCTCTGTCCTGCTGATTGGCTCCGGGGAGGACGCCGACTTGTTCCTGCGCGCCCTGGCGCAGGACCGCCGGCAGGGGTTCCGCGTGGAGGGCCTGCTGGCGATCGGCTCCCGCCAGACCGGCCGGCGCATCCACAACCACCCATTTCTTGGCTCGCTCGCCGACGCCGGCGCGGTGCTGGACCAGCTCGCGCAGGAGGGCCGCCTGCCCGACATGCTGGTGATTGCCACGCCGAACCTGTCGGGCGCCGACCTCGCCGCCCTGGTTGCGCAGGCGCAGCGCTTCGGCCTGGCGCTGCGCCGGGCCCCACGCCCCACGGCGCTCAGCCCCGCCGGAGCCAGCCAGCCGCTGGAACTGCGTCCCGTTGCCATCGAGGACCTGCTGAACCGCCCGCAAGTCCCGCTGGACCGCGACGGCATGGCGCGGCTGATCCAGGGGTGCCGCGTCATCGTCACCGGCGCCGGCGGCACCATCGGCAGCGAACTTGCCCGTCAGGTCGCCTCCTTCGGCCCGGAAGAGCTGATCCTGCTCGACAACGGCGAATACGCGCTGTGGCAGATCGATACCGAGCTCGCCGAGACCTACCCGGTCGTCCGCCGCCACGCGCTTGTTGCCGATGTCCGCGACGAGGCGCGCATCCGCACGGTATTCGAGGACCTGCGCCCCGAGCTCGTGTTCCACGCCGCGGCGCTGAAGCACGTGCCGATCGTCGAGGACAACCCGCTGGAGGGCCTGCTGACCAACGCCGCCGGTACCCGCCACGTCGCCGACGCGGCGCGCGCGGTGGGGGCGCGGGCGATGGTGCTGATCTCCACCGACAAGGCGGTGAACCCTACGTCCGTGATGGGCGCGTCGAAACGGCTGGCGGAAATGTATTGCCAGGCGCTGGATATCGATGCCCGCGCGCATTCGCGCGATGATGCCCGCGCGCACTCGCGCGACGATGCCCCCGCGCGCATTCGCGCGCATCGCCACTCCAGTCGCACCGGCGGCCATGGCATGCGCTGCATCACCGTGCGCTTCGGCAACGTGCTGGGCAGCACCGGCTCGGTGGTGCCGCTTTTTCAGCGACAGCTTGCGCGCGGCGGTCCATTGACGGTGACCCATCCCGACATGCGCCGCTATTTCATGACGGTGCACGAGGCGGTGGGGCTGGTGCTGCAGGCCAGCGTGCTTGGGGTCGGCGACGCCGACCTGCCGGCGGCGCGCCAAGGCGGCATCTTCGTGCTGGACATGGGCGAGCCGGTGAAGATCGTCGATCTGGCGCGGCAGATCATCCGCCTCGCCGGGCTGCACCCGGACAAGGACGTGGAAATCCGCTTCACCGGCCTGCGCCCCGGCGAGAAGCTGCACGAGGAACTGTTCCATGGCCACGAGCCGCCGGTGCCGACCGGCCATGCCGGCCTGCTGATGGCCTCGCCGCGCACCGCCGATCCGGCAATCGTCGGCCGCGCCTTGGAGGAAATCGCCGCCGCCTGCCGTGGCGGCCAGACGCGCCTGGCACTGTCGCTGCTTGGCCACATGGTGCCGGAGTTCGCGCATAACGCCGGAGGCGACGCACGGAGTGACGCAGCGGCCGTGCGCCTCCCGTCATGACCGGCCCGCTGCCCCGTCATGCCCCGTCGTGAGCGGCCCGCTGCCCCGTCATGACCCGTCTGCTGTCCCGTCGTGACCGGTCTGCTGTCTTTCGTTATGGCCGGCGACATGGCCGGCCCGGTGACACCCACCGTTGCCGTGCCGGAGCCTCCCGCCGCGACCGCATGCACCCCATCGGTCCCGACCGGGACGGTAGCCCTCGTCATGGCCGGCCTTGAGCCGGCCATCTGCGCACGGGCATCCGTACGCGACGGCTCCACGCGGATCGTGCGGCCGGTGGGAAGATGGCCGGCTCAAGGCGGGCCATGACGGGGATTCCCGGCTACCCCGCATGCCGCCACTGCCACCCCGCCCGACGCCCTTTTGCCCTCCTGTGAGACCCTGAATGACCACTCCCTCATCGCGTGCCATACCGTTCCTCGACCTGAAGGCGCAGCAGGCGCGCATCGCCGCCGACCTGCGCTCCCGGCTGGACCGCGTCCTGGCGCACTGCCAGTTCATCCTCGGCCCCGAGGTCGCGGAACTGGAAGCCGCACTGGCAAACTTCTGCGGCGCCCGGCACTGCGTCAGCGTCAGTTCCGGCACCGATGCGATCCAGATCGCGCTGATGGCGGAAGGCATCGGCCGCGGCGACGCGGTATTCCTGCCCGCCTTCACCTACACCGCCACCGCCGAGGTGCCGTTAGTGCTCGGCGCCACGCCGGTGTTCGTCGATGTCGATCCGCGCACGTTCCAGATCGATCCGCCGCATCTGGCGCAACGCATCGCCGACGTGCGACGCACCGCCAAGCTGCGGCCGCGTGCGCTGATCGGCGTCGATCTGTTCGGCCAGCCCGCCGACTGGCCAACCCTGCGCGATATTGCCGCGACGGAAAGCCTGTTTACGCTGGACGACCTGGCGCAGAGCTTCGGCTGTACGCTGCATGGCCGCCCGCTGGGCGCCGCGGCCGATGCAACAGCGACCAGCTTCTTCCCATCCAAGCCGCTCGGTGCCTATGGCGACGGCGGCGCCCTGTTCACCGAATGCGACGAGCGCGCCGCGCTGTACCGCAGCCTGCGCACGCACGGCGAGGGCACCACGCGCTATGAAGTGTTGCGCACCGGCATGAACGGCCGCCTGGATACGTTGCAGGCCGCGGTGCTGCTGTCGAAGCTGACGGTCTTTGCCGACGAACTCGCCGCCCGCGAACGCATCGCCCGCTATTACGATTCGAGGTTGGGCAACGCGGTGGTGACGCCGGCGCGCGTGCCGGATAGCAGCAGTGCCTGGGCGATCTACGCCATCCTGCTGCGCGATGCCGCGCAACGCGACCAGGTGCAGGCAGCGCTGAAGACGGCCGGTGTGCCGACCGCGATCTACTATCCGCGTCCACTGCATCGCCAGCCCGCGTATCGCGATCACCACGACGGCGCGGCGCTGCCGGTATCCGAAGACCTGGCACAACGCATCCTGGCCCTGCCGATCCATCCCAACCTCACCGAGGCGGACGCGGCACATATCTGCGATTCGCTGTTGGCGGCCGTCCAGGCGGGCCCGCTAGGGCGGAAAAGCGGAGCGCGTTCCGCCGGATCGTGGGCGGCGGCGGAATGCGCTTCCCCCGGATCGTGTTTGGGGGCAAGGCTTTTCAGACCTGTAGAAATGCCCCACGCACAGCCCACCCGATGCCTCACTTGAATCCCGACTCCGGAGCCCCGATGCGACGCCTGCCATTTTTCCTGCTTCTGGCTGCCCTGCTCTGCACTGCCGCCGCACCCGCGCTGCATGCCCGCACCATCCTCGCCGCCACCCCGATCAGCCGCATGGACCTGCACCGGTGGCGCGCGCGCTTCGACGAAAAGCAGGCGGAGCTGCGCGAGCGCCATCCCGCGCTGGTGTTCTACGGCGATTCGATCACGCAGGACTGGGAACGCCACGGTCCGCCCGCCTGGGCGGATTTCGCCCCGGTATGGCAACAATTCTATGGCGACCGCAACGCGGTGAACCTGGGCTTCATCGGCGACACCACCGCCAGCCTGCTGTGGCGCATTCAGCATGGTGAGGCCAGCGGCATCGATCCAAAGGTCGCGGTAATCCTGATCGGTGCCAACAACCTGGGCCACCTGCATTGGTCAACCGACGACACGGTTCTGGGCATCGACACCATCGTGCGCGAACTGCGCCAACGCCTGCCGCACACGAAATTGCTGCTGCTCGGCATCCTGCCATCGGACCGCACTGCCTGGGCGACACAGACCACGCTCGAAGTGAACCAAAGGCTGGCGCAGCAATTCGCGCATGACACGGACGTGAGGTTCCTCGACGTCGGCAGCGTCTTCATGCGCAACGGCAAGCTGGACCGCGATCTGTTCCTCGATCCGAAGGAAACGCCACCAGAGCAGCCGCTGCATCCGACCGCGCAAGGCCAGGCCTTGATGGCGGCGGCGATGGAGCCGACGCTGGCGTCGATGCTCGGCGACCGCGTGCATCACTGACGCGTGCATCACTGAGGGGAGAACAAGCCATGGCAAAAGGATACTGGATCGCCGGAGTCGATGTGACCGATCCCGAAGGCTACAAGGAGTACATCGCGGCCAACGCCGCGGCGTTCAGCAAATACGGCGGGAAATTCCTGGTGCGCGGCGGACGCTTCGAGGCACCGGAAGGCAAGCCGCGTTCCCGTAACATCGTGCTGGAGTTCAAGGACTACGACACCGCCGTCGCCTGCTACCATTCCCCGGAATACACCGCGGCGAAGGCGAAGCGTATGGGACGCTCGGAGGCAAACCTGCTGATCATCGAAGGCTATGACGGCTGATTGCCCCACCGCGTTACGGGGAAGTGATATGAGGCAGGCTCGCAGCGCAGTCTGAAGCTGCCCATGTCGCCGCACGGAACAGCCAGGAGGTTTTTGTGCGGTCATCCATGAGCGCGGTGTTGATTATCGGGGCGTTGCTGGCGTTGGTCGGCATCGTCGGGCTGGCGGTGCCGGAGTTCACCACGCAGCACACCAAGGACGTCGCCAATGTCGGACCGCTGCACGTGCAGGCCACGGAGGATGAGTCGCATTTCATCCCACCGGCCGTTGCCGGCGGCGCGCTGACGTTAGGGGTCGTGCTGATCGGCGGCGGGCTGGTGCCGCGGCGATAGAATTTTGGTTGGGCGAAAAGCGCAGCGCATTCCGCCCTACCGTAGAGAAAGCGTAGCGAAGGCCTAAAGCACCGGCGGCATTGCCTGCATGTCGTGCGGCCATACGGTGTGCGCGTTGCCTTGGTGCCATTCCGTCAAGATCAGCGACGCGCGTGTGTTCAGCCCGGTCGCATCGAACGCCACCTGTTTGCCGGGCAGCGGCAGGCCGGTGAAGTCGCCGGCCGAGAGCGCGTCGCGGATCTTCGTCGGATCGCGCTGCGCGGCCTTTTCCATCGCCTGCGCCAGGATGATCCCCGCCGCGTATCCCAATCCCAACTGCTCGTTGTTGGGAGGGTACGGCGCATCCGGATGCGCCTGCTTGTACGCCGCAACCAACGGCGCTTCGCCAGGCACTGGCAGGTCCCAGTTCCAGCTCCACGGCATGAATACGCCATCGGCCGCCGGCCCCAAAGTCTTGCCGGCGGAATCCGACGAAACGCCGCCGGCCGCCACCACCGGCGTCTGCACGCCCAGCCCGCGCAGCGTGCGCATGATCAGCACCGTGTCGTCGAGAAACGCGCTGAGGAACACCACATCCGGTTTCTTCTGCAGGATCGGCGAGACCACCACGGACGGATCGCTCAGATTGCCCTGGAAATCGACATGCGCAACGACCGGCAGGCCGATGCGCTGTGCCTCCAGCGGCAGCGCCTTGGAGACCGCGACGCTCACCGCATCCGGCCCCATGAAGATGCCGCAGGATTTCGGCGGCCTGCCAGCCTGCTTCAGCATATCGACCACGGAATCCATGCCGAAATTCCAAATCGCGCTACCGAAGGCGGTCAGCTTGAATGTGTATTTCATGCCGCGCTTGGTCAGCGGATCGGCATAGGAGGAGGTGATCAGCGGCACACGCGCCTTCTCGGCTTCCACCTGGGCGGCGAGCGTCATCGCGCTGGCGGTGGCACCGTACAGCGCCACGGCGCCATCCTGGTCCAGCATGCGCCGGGTCACGCTGGCGGCCTGGGTGGGGTTCTCCGTCGTGGTGTCCGCCACCAGCGGCTTCAGCTTCGCGCCACCCAGCGACTTGATGCCGCCCTGGCGGTTGATCTGATCGACCGCGACCAGGAAGCCCCATACACCGCGCTGGCCGTTCTCCCCGAAGCCGCCGGTCAGCGAGTTGGGTGCGCCAACGACGATCTCGGCGTCCGCGGCCCGGCTGCCGCGCGGGCCACCCACCAACGCCGCCGCCGCGAACAAGGCGGCGAGGCTTTCACGACGCGATAGTTGCATTTACGTTTCCTCCTGTCATTTCTGCCCCGCTCCCGTCATGGCCCGGCTTGAGCGGGCCATCGCGCACCTGGGGTGGTGCGTAGATGGCCGGTTCAAGCTTGTTCACGCTCGGCCATGACGGGGGACGGTTGCCCCATGTCCGCGACACCGGGAAATCAAACCCCCAGATACGCCCGCCGCACGAATTCCGAATCCTGCAACGCAGCGCGTTCTCCCGTCATCAGCACGCGGCCATTTTGCAGGATCACGCCGTGCGTCGCCAGTTCCAGGCACGTCGCATTTTGCTCTACCAGCAGGATCGTGGTGCCCTGGGCGCGAATCGTCGCCAGGCGCTCGAACACCAGGTCCGCCATCACCGGCGACAACCCGAGCGATGGCTCATCCAGCATCAGCAACCGGGGGAAATTCATCAGCGCCCGACCGATCGCCAGCATCTGCTGCTCGCCACCCGACAGCGTACCACCGAGCTGGCGGTAACGCTCGCGCAGGCGCGGGAAAAGTTCATAAATCGACCCGAGTGCGGTCGCCAGATTGTCCTGCGTGCGGGCGGAGATGAAGCTGACGACCAGGTTCTCCTCGACCGAGAGGTTGGGAAACACGCGCCGCCCCTCGGGCACGTGGGCGATGCCAGCACGTGCCACCTGATGCGGGGCCATGCCTTGCAACGAGCGGCCCTCGAATGCCACGCCACCGCTGCGTGCCGGGACCAGGCCGGAGATGCAACGCAGGATGCTGGTCTTGCCAGCACCGTTCGCGCCGAGCAACACGAACACCGCGCCGCGGTCGAACGCAAAGGACACATCGTGCACGGCGAGCATGTCGCCATACGCCACGCCGAGGTTTGCGACGGAGAGCAGAGTCATGGCGAATTGCAAGCAAGCAGACACCCCCTCCGCTTGAGCCGGGGGGCTCGGGGGAGGGGTGCGTACAGCCACCGTCCTGGGCTGTACGCACCCCTCCCCCCAGCCCCCCGGCTCAAGCGGAGGGGGTGTCTGTTTGCTTGCTCCCCTCGCCTACACGTCCGCATGGAACGCACTCTGCTTCGTGCCGAGGTACGCCTGCACCACCTGCGGATCGTGCGCGACCTCGGCCGGCGTGCCGTCGGCGATCACCGTGGCGTTGTGCAGCACCACCAGGCGCTGCACCATCTTCGCCAACACCGACAGGACATGTTCCACCACCACAACGGTGATGCCGCTGGCGCGATTCAGAGCCATGATCTCCGCGATCAGTTCCTCCGCTTCGTCGTGTGTCAGGCCGGACAGGCTCTCGTCCAGCAGCAGTACGCGGCAGTGACCGGCGATGGCGCGGCCAATCTCGACCTTCTTGCGGTCGGCGAGCGTGATCTGCGCCGGCAGCCTGTCGGCCTGGCGGCCGAGGCGCAGACGTTCCAGCACTGACGTCACCTCCACTTGCCAATCAGCGCCAGCGGACAGCGACTGGCGGGCGGCGACGGCGATGTTTTCCCGCACCGTCATCGAATCGAACAACCTCACCCTCTGGAAAGTGCGGCACAGGCCGGCGCGGCGGCGCCGATGCACGGGCAACGCGGTACAGTCGTCGCCGAAATACCACACCGAGCCACCCGACGGCTCCAGGTTGCCGCTGATGATTTCGAACAAAGTGGATTTGCCGGCACCATTGGGGCCGATCAGGCCCATGACCTCGCCGGGTTGGACGCTGAAGGAAACGTCGCGCAGCGCCACCAGGCCGCCGAAGCGTTTCCCGACGTTGCGGACCTCCAGGGCTGGCGTGGTCATCGCCGCCGCAGCATGCCGACGATGCCGGCAGGCGCCCATAACACGACCAGCAGCAGCACCAGGCCGTAGACCAGGATATCCACGCCAACCAGGCCGAACTTTGTCGACCCCCAGTTGGTGGCTTCCGACAGCACCGTCATCAGCGCGCCGCCCAGCACCGGGCCGGCCGCGGTGCCGAGGCCACCGATGAGTGCGGGTAACTGCAACTGGATCGCCTGTCCCAGGCCGAATGCAGATTCCGGATCGATCGCCTGATAGTATTGCATGTAGAGCCCACCCGCCAGCGCGGTCATCCCGGCGCTTGCCATGAGGCCCAGCACCTTGGTGCGGAACACGCGGACGCCCGCAGCGGCAGCGGCGGTTTCGTCGTCACGCACCGCGCGCATTTCCAGGCCGAAACGGCTGGCCAGGATGGCACGCGTGATCCAGTAGAACGCCACGACCATCACCAGACCGGCATAGACGAACGGTGCGGGCGAGCGCGATTGCGCCGCCCACAACGATGTACCGACGAAGCTGAGTGCAAGGCCGCTATCGCCTCCGGTCAGGTCGACGTAGTGACGCGCGAGCTGGTCGCAGGCCAGCGACACCGCGACGGTCGCCAGCGCGAAGAACACGCCGCGCATGCGCAGGGTCATTGCGCCCATCACCAGTGCAACGAGTATGGCCGCGGCCATGCCTGCCGGCACGCCGAACCAGGGCGGGATACCCAGCATGTTGAACAGGATGCCGGCGACGTAGCAGCCCAGGCCGAGGAAAACGCCATGACCAAGCGATAACTGTCCGCCGATGCCGGCGACGATGTTCCATGCCTGGCCGAGCGCGATGAAGATCAGTGCCCGCACCGTCACCGCCAGGATGTAGGCATTGATGCCGGGCAGCACCGGCAGCAGCGCCACCAGCAGCAGCGGGATCAGCGGCCACAGGCGCAACGGCGTCCACGGGAGGGCGGGGGAACGGGCGAGGGCGGCGGAGCGGGCGAGGGCGGCGGCCATGCTACTCGGTCCGCAATCCGAACATGCCGGTCGGGCGATAGGCGATAAAGAACAGCAGCAGAATGTAGAGGGGGACGTCCTGCAGCGCGGAGCTCCAGAGAAGCGCGGTGCATTGCTGTACCACGCCGCAGAAGACGCCGCCGAGAAAGGAGCCTCGGATGCTGCCCAGGCCGCCGATCGTGGTGGCAATGATGGCGATCGGCATCAGCGCCAGGCCCTTCGACGGATCGGTGGGGTAGTAGGTGCCCATCACCGTGCCGGCGATGCCGGCCAGGCCACAGGCCAGCGCGAAGGCGGTGATGTTGATGCTCTGCGCATTGAGGCCGACGATGCCGGCGGTCTCGATGTCGTCGGCTACCGCGCGCACCGCTTTGCCCCAGCGGGTGCGCAGCAACAGAAGTTCGACGAGAAGGGTGGCCACCACGGCGACGGCGCAGGCGATGACTTGCGCGGCGGAAACGAACAGGGGGCCGATGGTGACGAAGCGCATGCTGAACAACGATGGTGCGGAACGGGTGTCCGCGCCGAACACGATTTGTGCGATCATCTGCAGCACCAGGCCCAGGCCGATGGCCGCGAGCAATTGCTGCAGGGTGGCTCGGCCGACGAAGCGTTTATAGACCAGCAGGTACTGCGCGGCACCGAGCGCGGCCATCAGCAGGAAGCTGAACGGGATCATGACCAGCGGGTCGATGCCGAACGCCGCGGACACTACGCCGACATACATGCCGTACATCACCAGGTCGCCGTGCGCGAAGTTGACGATGCGCATGACGCCGAATGCGAGGCTGAAGCCGATCGACAGCAGGCCGTAGACGCCGCCGACAAGCACGCCGGAGAGCAGGGCCTGGGCAAGCGGGATCAGGACGGCGGGCATTGGAGGGATTGGACGGGGAGGGCTTTTTTGGCCACCATCACTCCATCGCCCGTGTCGTCAGCGTGCCGTCCGCGCGCTGCACGATCGCGGCGACGCGGGCTTCCGCCTCGGCCAATTTCGCTTCGCAATGGCGGCGCAACGCCGCGCCGCGTTCATAGGCGTTGATCGCGTCTTCCAGCTTCTGCTGGCCGCTTTCCAATCCGCGCACGATCTGTTCCAGCTCGGCCAGCGCATCCTCGAACGACAGGCCGCTGACATCGGGCGGCGTGCGCTTGGCATCCGACATGCTTCGTTTCCCCCATCCGGGCGCGTTCAGACCCACATAATTCCCGCGGTCAGACCCGCATCAATCCCCGCACGTGCACCGCGGCGGACGCCGCCAGCGCGTCCAGGTCGTAGCCGCCCTCCAGCACCGAGACCAGCTTGCCGCCGCAATGCCGCTCGGCGATGAGCATCAACTCGTCGGTGATCCAGGCGTAGTCCGCGGTTTCCAGCCGTATCTGCGCCAGCGGATCGGCCTTGTGCGCATCGAACCCTGCCGAAACGATCAGCAGGCCGGGAGCGAAACGGTCGAGTTCCGGCAGGATGACGTCGCCCCAGTTGGCGCGGAACGCGGCGCTGCCGTCGCCGGGGCGCAGCGGCGCGTTGACGATGTTGTTGGCGGTGCCGCGTTCCCACGCATCGCCCGTCCCCGGATAGCACGGGCTTTGATGCGACGACGCATAGAACAGATCGGCGTCCTGCTCGAACATCGCCTGCGTGCCGTTGCCGTGGTGCACGTCGAAATCCACCACCGCGACACGCTGCACATTGTGCGCGACGCGGGCGTGCATCGCGGCCACCGCGGCGTTGTTGAACAGGCAGAAGCCCATCGGGCGGGAGGGCTCCGCATGGTGGCCGGGCGGGCGCACCGCGGCGAAGGCGGCGCGCGCCCAGCCCTGCATCACCGCGTCCACGCCGGCCACCGCGCCGCCGGCGGCGCGCAACGCCGCCTCCGCGCTGCCGGCGCTCATGGAGGTGTCGGCGTCAAGCTGCACCGTCTCGTCGGGAGCCGGGCGGATGGCCAGGATCGCCGCGACGTAGTTCGCCGGGTGCACGCGCTGCAGTTGTTCCTCGGTCGCCTCGGGTGCTTGCTCGCGCAGCAGGGGGGTGAATTCCGGCGTCTCCAGCGCGGTGAGGACCGCGCGGAGGCGGTCGGGACATTCCGGATGGTAGGGACCGTTGTCGTGCAGCAGGCAGGCGGGGTGAGTAATAAGGGCGACGGGCACCTCACGCTTCCTTCGGTTCGGGCTGGTCGGCGCGGCGGCGGATGACGAAGCTGAACACGCCGGCTTCCTCGCTCCAGGCGAGCAGGGCGTGGCCGGTTTCGCGGCAGAAGGCCTGGAAGTCGGCGACGGCGGCGCGGTCGGTGGCGAGCACGCGCAGGCGGGCGCCGGGCGCCAGGGATCGCAGCGCGCGATTGGCCCGCAGCACCGGGAGCGGGCAGTTCATGCCCTTCACATCGAGAAGAGTCTCGGTCATGGGGGGTTGAGTGTGGGGCGCGCGCGGGCGGGGGGCAAGGCGGTGGGCCTTCTCGCGGTGGGCCTTCTCGTCGGTCGCGCGCGTGGTGGCGACGCGAATGCGTTTGCTTCCGCCGACGAATTGTCGAGCGACGCGCGGACCAAGTCTGCCGGCTCGCGTCACAGGTTGCAGGTTATCGAATAATCACGCCTGTGGTGGTGGTGGTGGCGGTAGCGGTGGCGGTGCGGGTGGCGATGGCGATGGCGATGGCGATGGCGATGGCGATGGCGATGGCGATGGCGATGGCGATGGCGATGGCGATGAAGCTTTGATGCTGTCAATATCGTTCTGATCGATCAGATCGCGCAGATCGTGCTCGTCGTCGCCCTTCATACGGGGCGCGCCGACCGGTTCTGGGAACTTCGGATCCCAGAACGGCTGGACCTCGTCGGGCTTCTGCTCCCGTTGGAAGGCGACTCGCAGGTCGTCCTCGATCTTCCCTTTGAACTCGGTCTTGTGCGCCTGCCGCTCTGCGTCGGGCAACGCGTGCCATTTCTGTCCGTTGGCCAGCGCCCGCAGCAGATGCAGTCGTCCGTCTTTGTCAACGTCTTGGTCGGTTTTTTCTTCGGCGAGCCGATCGTCCAGCAGCTTCAGCGCCGCGGCGTACTGAGGGTAACTACCGACGCGGCGCGAAAGGCGGAGCGCCGCAGCATCGCCGACGATCGCGTCTTTCACCCCTTGGTCCACGGAGGTGGCGGTCTTGAGTTCTTCCAGCGCCAGCTCGGCCACCGCGGCGGCCTCAGAGGGCCGGTCTCTGGCGGCGTTCATCACGCGGGCCGCCTCGATCAGCAGGTCGGGGCCGGCGCTGAGACTGCCGTCGTCCGGCATGCCGATAAGTTCGGCATAGGCGTCGGCGGCCGGGCGGTAATCGTTCAGCAGCGCGCGAGAGCGCGCCCAGTTGCGCACATCGGCACGCCTGGTCAGATCACCAAGTTTGATGGTGCGGAACTTCAGTGCCGCTCCGAGCTGCTCCGGTGTGGGTTGAGCGCCGGGGTCGAAGCCGCTCATGCGGCGCGAGATCCGCGGTACCAGCGCCTCGACGAACGGCGGCATGTCGTTGATCGTCTGGCTTGTCTGTGCATCGGGCTCGCCGAGCTCGATGTCGGCATGCGCGATCAATGGGCCGACAACCATCTGCGTGGAAAGATAAATGAACATGAAACCCAATATTGCGCCCCCGACAATCGCGGCCGGGATGACCGCGGGGCTACCGTGCTGGGCGTTGAAAAACCAGCCAGCGGCTGAATCCGACAGTGCTATCAAACCGCCCCAAATCTGTGTCGCCGTCACCAGACCGACGCCTATGATGATTTTTGTCAGCCAGTCGGCTACTTCGGTGAGATTCGTGCTGGTCTGCCAACTCCGTCGCGCAGAAGGCGGGGTGCCGCTGGCGCCGGCCGGAGCGGGTCGCGGAAGTCCGAACAGAAAGCCGAGCAGGCCTCCGACCAGGCCACTTGAAAAGCAGAGGGCCAAAATGCCGCCCGCGGCACGCAGCACCTCCAGCACCAGGAAGGCCACGCCCTGCCACGTATCCGGGAAGTTCTCCGGTTGGGATAATGCAGGCATCGGAGCGGGTCGGGCAGCGACGAGATAACCTGCGCGCAGCATGGCCGCACCGATCGACCAGGTGAACAATAAAGCCCCGAAAACGAACATCACCCCGATGAGCAGTCGGAAAACCTCGGTGAGGTTCGAGGGGCCGATGAAGTGAGGAAAGAAGGCCCGCCAGAAGCGCTGCATCCCCGTCCAGGCGCGCGGCCCCCAAGACGTGGCGGTAACCGAACGGACAATGACGTCCACGGCGATGACAAGGATGAGGACGATGATCAGAACGATCAGCCAGGTAACCATCCTGCGTTCCTCCGCCCGTGAAGTGCCAAGTCGTATTCGACGGCCTCCAGGATTACAACCGGTGCCCAGAGGAGCGGCCGAGTGTTTGAAAGCGAGCGGACTTCTGGAAAGCGAGTGATTGACCCAGACAGTGATTGACCCAGACAACGGCCGGGCATTTCAGCGGCAGTTCAACCGCTCCGGGCGGAGCTTGCGCCTGTGACGATCACGCCATTCGTCCACTTGCAGGACACCGAATTGGCGAACGCCGAGGCATACGGCGGAGGTTGGGGAGGGGCGCGAACCTCCCAGGGACAGCGGCTGCGTACCCCTTCCCTTGGACCCCTCCCGCACGGGGAGGGGGAATGTATACCGCCAACGACGCCAAATCCCCCGACTACACCCGCAGCTCCGCCCACGTGGCATCCAGCGCGTGCCGCAGCCGCTGTGCCACATCATCGATCTCCGGTTCGGTAATGATCAGCGGCGGCGACAACGCGATGCGGTCGCCGATGAACCGCGCGATCAGCCCGTTTGCCCGAGCGTGCCGCTCCGCCATCGCCCCGACCCTCTGCGCCGGATCGAACGCGCGGCGGGTCGCTTTGTCCCGCACCAGCTCCAGGCCGCACATCATGCCGACGCCGCGCACCTCCCCCACCAGCGGATGAACGGCTAATCCGGCCAGCACCTGCTGCATGTACGGGCCGACCTGCTGCACGTGGCCGATCATGTCGGTCTCTTCATAGATGCGCAGCGTCTCCATCGCCACGGCGGTCGTCACAGGATGTCCCGCATAGGTGAACCCGTGCGCGAAATTCCCCAACTTGCGGCTTTCATCCAACATCGCGGAGAAGATCCGCTGGTTGATCAGCACCGCGGAGATCGGCTGCATGCCCGCCGACAACGCCTTCGCGCAGGTGATCATGTCGGGCCGCAGATCGTAGGTGAGCGATCCCCACATGCTGCCGGTGCGGCCGAACCCGCAGATCACCTCGTCGGCAATAAACAGCATGTCGTATTTGCGGACGACGGCCTGCATCTTGTCCCAATAGGTGCGTGGCGGCGTCAGCCCGCCGCCCGCCCCCATTACCGGCTCGGCAATCAGGGCGGCGCAGGTCTCCGGCCCCTCCGCCTCGATCAGTTGTTCCAGCGCCTCCGCCATGCGCGAGGCGAATTGTTCTTCGCTCTCGCCGTCATGATGCAGGCGGTAGTAGTGCGGATACTCGGTGTGCAGGAACCCCGGGAACGGCAGGCCGAAATCGGCATGCATGTCGGGCTTGCCCGACGCACTGATCGAGGCCGACGTGCTGCCGTGATACCCCATGCGCCGGCCGATGATCTTGCGCTTCTCCGGCTTGCCGATCGCGGCATGATAGTACCACACCAGCTTGATCGCGGTATCGTTGGCCTCGGAGCCGGAGCATTGCAGCAGCACCTTGCTCATCGGCCCCAGGTAAGCGGGGGGCGCGATCTGCAACAGCTTCTCGGCCAGATCGACCCCCGACTCGTTCGTCATGCCGCGATACAGGTGATAGTATCCCAGCGTCCGCATCTGCTCGTACGCCACCCGCGCCAGCCGTTCCGACGCATAGCCGAGCGACGCGCACCACAGCCCCGCCGCCGCGTCGAGAAACTGCGTGCCGTTGTCGTCGAACACATAGCAGCCCTCGCCGCGCGAGATCACCGTCGGCCCTTGCTCCAGATGCGTCACAAGGTTGGTCTGCGGATGCACGATGCTGGCGATGTCGCGCGCCTGGATGGAATTCGGTGCGAGATGGGTCATGACGGCATCCTTTCTGGTACTGGTGCTCCGACTCCGACGAGCGCTGCCTGCCAAGAACAGTGTCATTGCGAGCGCAGCGAAGCAATCTCCCGGAGAGTACGCACGTCATACCAGCGAATCATACCAAACCGCTAAAATATTGAGGTGCGGCCGCATGCCTTCCGTCGTGGCCGGGCTTGGCGTGGCTTGACCCGGCGATGACGGGAGGCGCCGGCGTCGCCACAGCGTCGAGGGGCAGTCCTCTCGCGGGCTGGTATCACACTCTCTCAGCGATGCATGCCTGGCGTGTCATTGCGAGGAAGCGGACGAAGCAATCGCCTGCCTGACGAGCCGCTGTCGGCTTCGCGGGTATGGGATTGCTTCGCCGCTTCGCTGCTCGCAATGACACGGGGACGCGACGCCGGGTCGGACTCAACCTTCAGCAGCACCCCCGGAACCGTCCCTTCCCGATTGCGTACCGCGCGTCCTGGCGTTCGCGGAAGAACTCCTCATATGTCATGACCGTCTGGTCCGGATGCACTGTCTGCCGGTGCGTCACGTAGGTCTGGTAGTCGGGGATGCCGACCATCAGCCGCGCGGTCTGCACCACCCGATCGCAGACCAGGCGCATCCGTCCCGCCGTCTGCCCCATGGAGGCCTCAGTCATCACCCGCTCCTGCCAACACGCCGGGGGCGATTTCGTGCGTGGTGCTCTTCGGCGTGCCCATCGCCTTCCGGCAGTGAATGATGCCGTAGATCACCATCGTCACCACCAGCGCCGCGAACACGCCGGCCAGCGTCGCATCGACGTAGTCGTTGAACACGATCTGCGCCATCTGGTGCACCGACCTGGCCGGAGCCAACACTTTGCCCGCCGCCATCGCGTCACCGAACTTCAGCGCATGGCTGATGAAGCCCACCGCCGGGTCGGGGCTAAGCACTTTCTCCAGCCCCGCGGTGACGGTGCATGCCACCAGCCACACCGTCGGCACGATGGTGACCCAGGCGTAGCGCTCGCGCTTCATCTTGAACAACACCACGGTGCACAGCGTCAGCGCGATGGCTGCCAGCATCTGGTTGGCGGTGCCGAACAATGGCCACAGCGTCCAGATACCGCCCAGTGGATCGATCACGCCCTGGTAGAGGAAATAGCCCCACAGTACGCAGGCGACCCCCGATCCAACGACGTTGTTGGCCCACGATTCGGTTGACTTGAACGCGGGCACCGCGGTGCCGACCAGGTCCTGGATCATGAAGCGGCAAACGCGCGTGCCGGCGTCAACCGTCGTCAGAATGAACAGAGCCTCGAACAGGATGGCGAAGTGGTACCAGATGCCGGCCAGCGCGGGACCGCCGAGGAAGCCGGACAGGATGCTCGCCATGCCCACCGCCAGCGTCGGCGCGCCGCCGGTGCGCGACAGGATCGTGGTTTCGCCGACCTGATGCGCCACCTGCGTCAGCATGTCGGGCGTCACCGCGAAGCCCCACGAGCTGATCACCTGTGCCGCATGTGCCGCATCCGTCCCGATCAACCCCGCCGAACTGTTCATTGCGAAGTAAACGCCGGGATGGATCACGGTGGCGGCGATCATCGCCATGATCGCGACCAGCGATTCCATCAGCATGCCGCCGTAGCCGATGAGGCGGATCTGGCCCTCGTTCTCGATCATCTTCGGCGTGGTGCCGGAGGCGATCAGCGCGTGCCAGCCGGAAACCGCGCCGCAGGCTATGGTGATGAACAGGAACGGGAACAGGCTGCCGGCCCAGGCCGGGACCGGTGCCGTCGATGAACTTGGTCACCGCGGCCATCTGCAGATCCGGCCGCACGATCATGATGCCGATCGCCAGCAGCAGGATGGTGCCGACCTTCAGGAAAGTGGACAGGTAATCGCGCGGCGCCAGCAGCAGCCAGACCGGCAGCACCGAGGCAACGAAGCCGTAGCCGATGATGATCAGTGCCAAGGTCGGGCCGCTGAGGTTGAACCAGGCGGCGAGCGCCGGGGTTTCCGACACGGTCCTGCCGTAGACCAGCGCCGCCAGCAGCAGCACGGCGCCGAGCAACGACATCTCGCCGATGCGGCCGGTGCGGATGAAGCGGCTGTAGACGCCCATGATCAGCGCGATCGGGATGGTGCAGAACACGGTGAAGGCGCCCCAGGGGCTGCCCTTCAGAGCATTCACCACCACCAGCGCCAGCACCGCCAGGATGATGATGCAGATCATCAGGATGCCGATGCTGGCGATGGCGCCGGGCACGGGACCCAGTTCCGAACGCACCATGTCGCCGAGCGACTTGCCGTCGCGCCGGGTGGACAGGAACAACACGGTCATGTCCTGCACCGCGCCGGCAAACACCACGCCGGCGAGGATCCACAGCGTGCCGGGCAGGTAGCCCATCTGCGCCGCGAGCACCGGCCCGACCAGAGGCCCGGCGCCGGCGATGGCCGCGAAATGGTGGCCGAACAACACGTAGCGGTTGGTCGGCACGTAATCGAGGCCGTCGTTGTGGCGGTACGCCGGGGTCTGCCGCTTGATATCGACGCCGAACACCTTGTTGGCGATGAACAGCGCGTAGAAGCGGTAGGCGATGAAGTAGATGCACACCGATGCCACGACGAGCCAGGCGGCGTTCACCGGTTCGCCGCGTGTCAAAGCGACGATGCCGAGTGCGACGGCGCCGAGAATGGCCACCACCGCCCAGAGTAACTTGGCTGGAAAAGTCATGACGTCTCCCTTCCGCATGATCGCGGCGGCGGGAGGGCATCCGGGTGGTGCGGTAAAGCACGCACAACGGGGATGCCGCAGCGTTCCTGCACCGCGGACCGGCTTATCGGCTGGGCAGAATGCTGCAGGCCGGTGGAACGCGCCTTGATTTGGATCAATCCGCACCCGTGACCATCCGGGAATTCGCCCTCCACCGGCGGCGCCTTGTCTGGCAAGGCCGCGCGGATCACAGGAATTGCATTTTCTCACAAGGTTGCAGGAAGGACAGGGCAGCGCACCAGGAACGGCCCGACGATCCAGTAGGCGATGGGCGGGTCGGCTCTTTGTGAAGCTTGAACCGCTGCCTTTTCCCTTGTGAGATAAACCGGACTGGCCAACCGCGCCGGCATGGGAGCATCAGAATGATGTAGAGGATCGCCACGACGGGCGCATCTGTGCCGTGAGGCGCAGAATACTAAAGAGAAATCATCTTAATATTAGTCCTGTGAGATCGGACGCTTCGCGCGCAGCACGGTCCAGCCGAGCGTTTCGCTCGCGGTTGCCAGGACCGAGAGCGGGGGATTGTCGGCCATGCGCCCCTTCACCTCGATCGAGCGGAACCGGCGCGCAGTGAAGCTTGGGGAAAAGTGGGCCGCCGCCATGCCGGCTTTCAATTTCAACTGCGCCAGGAACGCACGCGGATTGGGGATCTCCTCCCACACGCTGGGCAGGAACAACGAGGAGCGGCCGGAGTCCTCAATGATCAGGCCGTCGATGCCGGGGCGGAGCTGCGACAGCAGGTCGGCCTCGCCAGCGAAGGTCATCGGCTGCGGCGGAGTCAGCACGGAGACCGACAGGTCCAGCCCAGCCAGCTCGTCGAGCGCCAGCCGGGGGAAGCGCCAGTCGCGGAAGGCGGCGTTGAAGGCGTGCTGCACCACGTCCACGATCAGCGGACGCGTCGCCACCGCCGAGCCGATGCAGCCGCGCAACTGGCCATGGCGGCGCAATGTCACGAATGCGGCGCCGTGGGCGGCAAGCAAGGTGGGGATGCTGGCGGCGGTGTCGATCTCGCCCGCATGGCCGGTGTCGAAGCCGAACGCGATGCCGGCGCGCACGAGCTGGATCAAGTCCGGCCCGACCGCCTCCACCGCCGCGCGTTCCTCGTCTTGCTGCATCGCTCCGTTTTCAACTTGTACGACCGGCGCGTGCAGCGCCCAGGCGCCGTAGCCGACGACGCGGTCGCGCGGGCCGGCGGTGTCGCCGGAATTGCGCAGGTCGAGGCGCTCGATGGCCATGCCGCGGCGGGCGGCAGCGCGCAGCAGGCCGCGGGTGGGGACCGCGCCGCAGGCACCCGTGGGGGTGATGGCGTCGATGTCGAAGCGTTCGATGGCGGCGGCGGTGTCGCTGTCCATGCGCTGGCAGGCGTCGTACCCCAGGTAGTGCGACAGGTCGGTGGAGACCACGAACAGGGTCTCGGGGCCGCCCCAGAGGGCGTCGAGCACCGCGGCCACCGCGTCGGGAGGCGCGTCGCCGGCGACGATCGGGACCAGGCGGAAATCCCCCAGCACATGCTGCAGGAATGGCACGTGGACCTCCAGCGCATGCTCCCTGGTGTAGGCGGCATCCAGTTCGCCCACCATGGGCAGGCGGCGGATGGCGGCGATCGCCTCGGCGTCGAGTTGAACGGTGCCGTTGGGCATGGACCAGGCCTGCGCGGTGTCCACGGCGAGGCCCTGGAAGCCGACATAGTGCGACGGCCCTATCAGCACGACGCGGCGGATCCTGCCGCGCGCGCCGGCGAGGCGAGCATAGGCGCGGGCGGCGACGGGGCCGGAATAGATGTAGCCCGCATGCGGTCCGATGATCGCCTTGGGCGGGGTGGTGCCGGCGGGGGGCGCATTGTCGGCGTCGGAGAGGAAGTCGGCGATCTGCCGGCGCAGGACGGCGGGGTCCGCGGGGTAGAAGGTTCCGGCGACGGCGGGGGAACGGATCGCGGTCACGGCGGGGACCTCGGGTGGTGGGAATGCGTGTTTACGATAGTCGGTCTGGCGGCCTTTGTGGGAGGCGGTTCAGGGGCGCCGGGGGGGCGACGGGCGCTGCCGGACTGACGTTCAATGTCGCCAATTTCCGCCGCTTCGCCGGCCGGATCACCATCGGGACGGCGTGAAGCCGGGGCTAGTGCCCGGTCAGCAGCCCTTCCGCCGCCTCGATCAGGGCCCGCGCCGACTGCGCGCGTTCCAGCGCCAGTTCCTCAGCCGTGATGTCGGCCGCATCGATTTCCGCCAGGCGCGCCTCAGCCTCGGCCAGACGGCGTTCGCCCTCCGCCTTGTCCAGCTCCGCCACCGGGGCGACCTCGTTCGCCAGCACAGTGCAACGCTCCGGCGTCACCTCGGCGAACCCGCCGGCGACGAACAGGGTGTCGGTGACGCGGTCGCCTTCGTAGAGCGAGATCACCCCGCCGCGCAGCATGACGATCATCGGCGTGTGGCCTTCCAGCACGCCCATGTCGCCTTCGGATGCGGGGATCACCACCATCTCCACCGGCCGCGACAGCAGCAGCTTCTCCGGGCTGACGATTTCGAGGTTCACTGACATTGATTCGGTCTCCTCGTACCGCTGTCATTGCGAGCGCAGCGAAGCAATCTCATGGAGAGTTCGCACGTTACGGGAGATTGCTTCGCCACGCTCGCAATGACACAGGGCCGTAGCCAAGTCAGGCAGGGCCAGGAAGAGCAGTACCGGTTCAGGATCACGCCGTCGCCTTCAGGCTCTCACCCTTCTTCACCGCGTCCTCGATCGTGCCGACCATGTAGAACGCCGCCTCCGGCAGGTAGTCGTATTCGCCGGCGCAGATCGCCTTGAAGCTGCGCACCGTGTCGGCCACCGGCACGAAGATGCCGGGGAAACCGGTAAACACCTCCGCCACGTGGAACGGCTGCGACAGGAACCGCTGGATCTTGCGCGCGCGCGCCACCACCAGCTTGTCCTCTTCCGACAGCTCGTCCATGCCCAGGATGGCGATGATGTCCTGCAACGACTTGTAGGTCTGCAGGATGCGCTGCGTCTCGCGCGCGACGTTGTAATGCTCTTCGCCGCAGATCCGCGGATCCAGCGAGCGCGATGTCGAATCCAGCGGGTCCACCGCCGGATAGATGCCCAGCTCGGCGATCTGCCGCGACAGCACGGTGGTGGCGTCGAGGTGCGCGAAGGACGTGGCGGGCGCCGGGTCGGTCAGGTCATCGGCCGGCACATAGATCGCCTGCACCGAGGTGATCGAGCCCTTCGTGGTGGACGTGATCCGCTCCTGCAACGCGCCCATGTCGGTGGCGAGCGTCGGCTGATAGCCCACCGCCGACGGGATGCGCCCGAGCAGGGCCGACACTTCCGCACCCGCCTGGGTGAAGCGGAAGATGTTGTCCACGAAGAACAACACGTCCTGGCCTTCCTCATCGCGGAAGTATTCAGCCAGCGACAGCCCCGACAGCCCGACCCGAGCGCGCGCGCCCGGCGGCTCGTTCATCTGGCCGTACATCAGCGCCACCTTGGAACCCGGGGCGATCTTGTGGTGCTCGTCCATCTTGATGACGCCGGCATCCACCATCTCGTGGTACAGGTCGTTGCCCTCGCGGGTGCGCTCGCCGACGCCGGCGAACACCGACACGCCGCCATGCGCCTTGGCGATGTTGTTGATCAGCTCCTGAATGATCACCGTCTTGCCGACACCGGCGCCGCCGAACAATCCGACCTTGCCGCCCTTCAGATAGGGCGCCAGCAGGTCCACCACCTTGATGCCGGTGACCAGGATTTCCGCCGACGTCGCTTGCTCGGCGAACGAGGGCGCCTCGCGGTGGATCGGGTAGCGCTTCGTCGTGTTCACCGGCCCTTGCTCGTCGATCGGCTCGCCGATCACGTTCAGAATGCGGCCCAGCGTCTCCGGCCCGACCGGCACCGTGATCGGGCCGCCGGTGTCCACCACCTCCTGGCCGCGCACCAGGCCGTCGGTGGTGTCCATCGCGATGCAGCGCAGCGTGCGCTCACCCAGTTCCTGCGCCACTTCCAGCACCAGGGTGCGGTCGGCAATCCGGGTGTTCAGCGCGTTCTGGATGTACGGCAGCTCGCCGTCGAACTGCACGTCCACCACGGCTCCCATCACCTGGGTCACGCGTCCGACGATGTTGCTTGCCATATTGCCCCTGTCCTCTGTGCGGATATCTCAGACGGCTTCCGCGCCCGAGATGATCTCGATCAGTTCCTTGGTGATGTTCGCCTGGCGCGCGCGGTTATAGTTCAGCGTCAGGCGCTTGATCATGTCGCCGGCGTTGCGCGTGGCGTTGTCCATCGCGGTCATCTGCGCCGCCTGGAAGCCGGCGGCACTCTCCAGCAATGCGCGATACACCTGGATCGCCAGCGCCTGCGGCAGCAGGCGATGCAGGATGGTCTCCTCATCCGGTTCGAAATCGAAGATCGCGCCGCCGAGGTCTTCCGTCTCGCCTTCCGGCAGCGGCACCGGGATGACCTGTTGCTCGGTCACCACCTGGGAGATGACCGAGCGGAAACGGTTATAGACGATGGTTGCGCTGTCGATCTCGCCGGCATTCAGCATGTCGGTGACGCGGCGGGCGATTGCGTCGGCGTCGCCGAATTCGACGCGACGCTTGCCGACATAGTTGATGTCGCCGACGATCCGGCTGGACAGCTCGCGGCGCAGGTAGTCGCGGCCCTTGCGGCCGACGGCCAGCAATTTGACGGTCTTGCCCTCGGCTTCCAGCTTGCGCGTCAGGCCGCGCACCGCGCGGCCGATGCTGGAGTTGAACGCGCCGGCGAGACCACGGTCGGCAGTGACCGCGATCAGCAGATGCGTCTGGTCCTTGCCGGAGCCCGCCATCAGCGGCGGCGCGGTCGGCGAGCCGGCGATCGAGGCGGCCAGCGTGCGCAGCATGCGCTCCATGCGCTCGGCGTAGGGCCGCGCGGCTTCTGCCTGCGCCTGCGCGCGCCGCAGCTTCGACGCCGCCACCATCTTCATGGCGGAGGTGATCTTCTGCGTCGACTTGACGCTGTTGATGCGGGTGCGGAGCGATTTCAGGTTAGGCATAGTGCATTGCTCCTCCCCCTCGCGGGTCGCAACGAAGCGAGTGGTCGCAACGACAGAGCAGAGTCGTGCCTCGACCCCTCCCCCTGGCCGCCTCCCTCAACAGGAGGGGGAATTTCATCGCTTCCATCACCCGAAGCTCTTGGCGAAACCGTCCATGAACGCGACCAGCTTCTTCTCGGTCTCCGGCTTGATCTCCGCGTCGGTGCGGATCGCCTCCAGAATCCCCGGCTCGCGCGACTTCATTTCCGACAGCGCCTGTGCCTCGAACTTGCCGATCTGGCCGACATCGATCTTGTCCAGGTACCCGCGCACCCCCGCGAAGATCGCCACCACTTGCTCTTCCACCGGCACCGGCTTGAACTGCGGCTGCTTCAGCAGTTCCGTCAGCCGCGAGCCGCGCGCCAGCAACTGCTGCGTCGTCGCATCCAGGTCCGACGCGAACTGCGCGAACGCCGCCATCTCGCGATACTGCGCCAGTTCCAGCTTGATGCGTCCCGCGACCTGCTTCATCGCCCGCACCTGCGCCGCCGAGCCCACGCGCGACACCGAGATGCCGACATTCACCGCCGGCCGGATGCCGCGGAAAAACAACTCGGTCTCCAGGAAGATCTGCCCGTCGGTAATCGAAATGACGTTGGTTGGGATGTAGGCGGACACGTCGCCGGCCTGCGTCTCGATCACCGGCAGCGCGGTCAGCGACCCGGCGCCCAGGTCGTCGTTCATCTTCGCCGCGCGTTCCAGCAAGCGGGAGTGCAGATAGAACACGTCGCCGGGATACGCCTCGCGTCCCGGCGGACGGCGCAGCAGCAGCGACATCTGGCGATAGGCCACCGCCTGCTTCGAAAGATCGTCGTAGAAGATCACGGCATGGCGGCCGTTGTCGCGGAAGAACTCGCCCATGGTGCAACCGGTATACGGTGCCAGGAACTGCATCGGCGCCGGATCGGACGCGGTGGCCGCGACCACGATGGAGTATTCCATCGCGCCGTATTCCTCCAGCGTCTGCACCAACTGCGCGACGGTGGACCGCTTCTGCCCCACCGCGACATAGATGCAATACAACTTCTTCTTTTCGTCCGAACCCGCGTTGATCGCCTTCTGGTTGATGATCGTGTCGATGATCACCGCGGTCTTGCCGGTCTGCCGGTCGCCGATGATCAGCTCCCGCTGGCCGCGGCCGATCGGGATCAGAGCGTCGATCGCCTTAAGTCCGGTCTGCATCGGCTCGTGCACCGACTTGCGGGGAATGATGCCGGGCGCCTTCACCTCGACGCGGCCGCGCACTACGTCGGTCAGCGGGCCTTTGCCGTCGATGGGCGTGCCCAGCCCGTCCACCACGCGGCCGAGCAAGCCGTTGCCGACCGGCACGTCCACGATGGCGCCGGTGCGCTGCACGGTGTCGCCTTCGCGGATCTGCTTGTCGTCGCCGAAGATCACCACGCCGACGTTGTCGGTTTCGAGGTTCAGTGCCATGCCGCGCAGGCCGGCGCCGGGGAACTCCACCATCTCGCCGGCCATGCAATTCTGCAAGCCGAACACGCGCGCGATCCCGTCGCCGACGCTGAGCACCTGGCCGGTCTCGGCAATGTTCGCTTCAGTGTCGAACGCGGCGATCTGCTTTCTAAGAATCTCCGAGATCTCGGCTGGGCGGATCTCCATATCAAGCTGCTCCCTTCATGGCGTACTGCAAGCGCTGCAGCCGGGACTTTAAAGAAGTATCGTAAAGGCGAGCACCGATCCGCACGACCAGGCCGCCGAGCAAATCGGGCTGCACCGCTTCCACGATGTTGACGTTGCCGTAGCCGGCCTCGATCAGCCGGGCACGCAGTTGCTGGCGCTGCACGTCGTTCAGCGGATGCGCGGAGGCGACGTGCGCGGTGATGATGCCGCGGCGGTGGGCGACCAGGTTGGCGAACGCGCGAACGATGTCGCTCAGATAGCGCAGCCGGCGGTTGGTCGCGACGACACCGACGAAATCGCACACCGGCTTGCTGAAGTCTTCCGCCTGCAACACCGCCAGCGCGGCCCTCACCGCCTGATTCACATCGATCAGCGGGGACTCGAGCAAGCGGCGGAAATCCGCGCTGGCGTCGATCATCCGGCCGAGGGTTTCCATTTCGCCCACCACCTGGTCCAGCGCATGGCTGTCCTCGGCATGGGCATAGAGCGCGGCGGCGTAACGGTCGGCCATGCCGCCGCCGGAAGCGATGATCGTGCCTTCTGAGGCCACGCGTATGGTTCCATCTATTGGGGCCGCACGTACACGCGGGCGTCACGGAGACCGGCGCCCACACCGGCGGCGGGCGTCTAGCATGGGGTCCGGGGGCTGGCAACACGGTGTTCCCGTGGCCTCACCTGTGGCCCCACCCGTGGCCCCACCAGTGGCCCCGCCCGTGGCCCCCCTGTGGCCCGGGCACGGTATCGCGCGTATGCGCCACACAGGCTGGCGTGGACCGACGGCTTTTGGTAACCAGTGTCATCGCCGAACGGTTGTGTCGTCCGGGAGAGTCTTTCGTCATGCGCGGGCCGCTGCTGTCCTGCCTGATCACGCTGCTTTTCATGTTGACCGGGCCGGCAGGCAACGCCGCCCGTATCGAGAACGTGGACATCCCGCCGCAAGCCGTGCCAGGAGCACGCATGCCGACCAAGCCGATCCCTGCGATCCTGTCGCTGCCGGACGGCAAGGGGCCTTTCCCGGTCGTGATCCTGCTGCACGGCTGCGGCGGCGGTCCGAACTACGCACAAACGGTCTGGGCACAACGGCTGAATGGCTGGGGCTACGCCATGCTCGCGCCGTCGAGCTTCCCTCCGCGCGGCGTCATCGGCGGCGTCTGCGAGCCGTATCGGCAACCCTTGGTCACCGCGAGCGATCGCGCCGGCGATGTCATCAGTGCCGCGCTTTGGCTGCGAAGACGCCCCGAGATCGATGGCGACCGCATCGGCGTGCTTGGGAATTCGCATGGCGGCTCGACGGCCGCCTGGGTCACCCAGCGACGCTACGAGGAGGCGTATCCACACCTGCTGAAGGCTTCAGTGGATTACTACGGCCCGTGCCGGAAGCCGGAGACCAAAGGCACCGTGCCGCTGCTGGCATTGGCCGGCGAGGCTGATACCTGGGGCTTTTCCGCGCGGGTCTGCCGCGAATTCGGTACCAAACTGAAGCCAGACCAGGTGTTCGAGCTGCACACCTATCCTGGCGCGGTGCATGATTTCGACAACCCGGCATCATCCCGCAGCAGCGAGCTGGGCCATCCGCGGGGCTATGACCAAGCGGCGGCCGACGACAGCTATGTGCGGGTGAAGGCGTTCCTGGATCGCTATGTTGGCGAGCGCCGGGATTGACGACCACGCCGCGCAGGAAGTCCCGCTTCCCTTGTGGGAGGGGGATAGGGAGAGGGGGATAGCGTGAGGGATCGAAAGGATAGCATGTCCCGACCCTCCCGCGGCCTTGGTCCGCTTCGCAGGCCAAGCCCGCAAGCGGAGCGGGAGGCATTGTTTCGTTCTGACGCAGCTCCCGCAAGTGACCTGCGTACTCTCCGGGAGGTTGCGTCGCTGCGCGCGCAATGACCGTTGCGCACGCAGCGAGTTAGCGCACCTTCATCAGAGCACTTTCAGCAGCGCCTCCACATCGGCCGGCGTACCTGCCGATGCGGTGGCGGCGTCCGGCACGATGCGGCGCACCAGCCCCGACAGCACCTTGCCGCTGCCGAGTTCGACGAAGCTGTCCACCCCCAGCGCCGCCATTGCCTGCACGCATTCGCGCCACCGCACCGTGGCGGTGACCTGCCGCACCAGCAGCTCGCGAATGCGGGCCGGATCGGTCTCCTTCGCCGCCGAAACGTTCGCGATCAGCGGCACCACCGGCACGCCGGGTGGAGTCCTTTCCAGTGCCTCCGCCATCGCATCCGCGGCGGGCGCCATCAGCGCGCAATGGAACGGGGCGGACACCGGCAGCAGCATGGCGCGGCGGATGCCCATGCCGGGAGCCAGCGCCACGGCGCGCTCCACCGCCTCGCGGTGGCCGGACACCACCACCTGGCCGGCGCCGTTGTCGTTGGCGGGCTGGATGACCTGGGATTCCGGCCGGGATTCCGGCGGCTCGCTGTCGGGAACCGGTGCCGCGGCCTCGCAAAGCCGGCACGCTTGCTCCAGGTCGGCGCCAAGCAAGGCGGCCATCGCGCCCTGGCCGGCCGGCACCGCCTTCTGCATGGCCTGACCACGCAGCTTCAGCAGGCGCGCCGCGTCACCCAGTGCGAACGCGCCGGCCGCCGCCAGCGCCGTGTATTCGCCCAACGAGTGTCCGGCGACCACGGCGGATTTCTGCTTCAGAACGATGCCGCCTTCCTTTTCCAGCACGCGCAGCACGGCCAGCGAGTGGACCATCAGCGCGGGCTGGGTATTCTCGGTCAAAATCAGGGTCTCCGACGGGCCTTCGAACATCAGGCGCGAGAGATTCTGGCGGAGGATTTCGTCCACCTCCTGGAACACTTCGCGCGCGGCGGGGAAGGCCGCGGCCAGATCGCGGCCCATGCCGACCGCCTGGCTGCCTTGGCCGGGGAAGATGAAGGCGTGGACTGGCATATGAGGTCGCTCCCCTGGACGTTGGCGCGGGCGTAACCTTGTGGTCACACGCGAGTCAATCCGCATGCTGCCGCGCATGACGCCCGTCCAGATGCTCATCGGCGCATTGCTCGCCCGAAGATCGCCGCAGGTCGACAAGTCAGCCGAGACGTCGTCCCACCACCAAGGCTTGCTCGGATCCGGCAGCGGCTGATAACCGCGGTCACGCCAGATGGCCGCGGCATGACGGGTCAAGCTGGCCTGGTCGCGTTGCGTGCTCGTTGCGTGGCCAGCGGATAGCGGAGGGCGTATCAGGATGAATTCAGCGAGGCGGCGCGAGGCCGACTCCGCGGTTGATCGTTCCCCGCGCAGCGCGCCGGGTTGCGTCCAGCCGATGCCACGCTGCCGACAAAGCCACCTGTGTCACCAGAAGACGACCGGCGCTCGCTGCGAACAGTACCTGTTGTGCATCGCGTCACGCTGTGTCATCCGTCGGCCAATTCCGACAGGAAAGGGAAACCTGCACGTGACTGCTTTGGCCAATCGGATTTCGCGGCGCGGATTGCTGACTGGCGCCGCGGCACTGTCTTGCTGGCGCGAGGCGCGGGCTGCATCGGCTTGGACGCGCCAGACCTACGAAACCGCCATGCGCCAGTCGGGTCGTCCGGTCAGTCTGACCGACGCGCAGTTCGACGCGATCCAACAGCGCAAGCCGGCGGCGATGCACCTGATCGAGACCTATCTGAAGCAGCACGGCGGCAGCGTCGATCCGGCGGTGATGGCGGCGTTCGAAGCGGTGCCGCGCGAGTATTTCCACTACATCTACTCCGAGCACCGTGCGACTCCGGGCGATGCGTATGAGAAGGACCCGAAGCCCTGGGGCATCGGCTGGGGTTCGGCGCTATCCGACTACCTGGGGCAGGCCTACATGACTCAGGTGTGCCAGCCGAAGCCGGGCCAGACAACGCTGGAGATCGGCACCGGCAGCGGCTTCCAGAGCGCGCTGTTGTCGCGCATCGTGGCGCGGGCCTACTCCATCGAGATCATCGAGCCGCTGGGCAAGGCGGTCGGCCGCATCTTCGCGCCGCTCGGCTATGACAACGTGCACACCAAGGTTGGCGACGGCTACTACGGCTGGCCGGAGGTGGAGGGCGGGTTCGACACCATCATCGTCACCTGCGCCGCCGAATACGCTCCCCCGGATTTGTTCATGCAGATGAAGCCGGGCGGGCGGATGGTGATTCCGATCGGCCAGCCGTTCAAGCGTGGACAGGTGCTGTACGTCTATACCAAGGACGCCGCAGGGAAAATCCACTCGCGGCGCGACATGGGCGTGTTCTTCATCCCGATGACCGGCGCGATTCAGAAGACGCCGCGTCCGGTCATGCCGTCGGCGGCCGCGACGCCGGCAGCCGTGACGCCGGCGGCCGCGACGGTGGAAAAGCCGAAGCAAGAGTAGGCAACGGGAGGGATGGAAGTAAGCAGGAGCAGGACACCCCCTCCCCTTGAGGGCCCCTTGAGGGAGGGGTTGGGTGCAGGGGTGCGAGCGACCAGGCAGAGCGCCTGTTGGCACCCCTCCCCCAATCGCCTCCCTCAACAATCCCCTCCCTCAAGGGGCCCTCAAGCGGAGGGGTGTCCTTCCTTACGTGCCCCTTCCCCTGCCTCGTCGTTACACCTACGCAACTCAGCCGGCACTTACGGCAACAGCACGGTGCTGCCTGTGGTTTTGCGGCTTTCCAGCGCGATATGCGCCGCCGCGGCGTCCTTCAAGGGGAAGGTCTGGTTCACCTCGATCTTCACCGCGCCCTTCAACACCACGTCGAACAAATCGGCCGCCGTCTTTTCCAGGTCGGCGCGCTTGGCCGTGTAGGTGGCGAGGCTCGGCCGCGTCAGGTACAGGCTGCCTTTCGCCGCCAGGATGCCGATATCCACCGGCGGCACCGGCCCCGACGCATTGCCGTAACTCACCATCAGCCCGAGCGGCGCCAGGCAATCCAGGCTGACGTTGAACGTGTCCTTGCCGATGCTGTCATACACCGCCGGCACCATGGCGCCGCCGGTGATGCGCTTCACCTCGGCCACCAGATTATCGTAGCCCACCACCGTGTGCGCGGCGCCATGCGCCTTCGCCAGTTCCGCCTTCTGCGGCGTTGACACCACGCCGATCACCGTGGCGCCGAGAGACTTCGCCCATTGGCACAGGATCAGGCCCACCCCGCCCGCCGCGGCATGCGCCACGATCGTATCGCCCGGTTTCACGACATAGGTGCGGCGCACCAGGTACTGCGCCGTCATGCCTTGCAGCATCATCGCCGCGGCGGTCTTGAAATCGATGCCGTCGGGCAGCTTCACCAGGCGGTCGGCGTTGATCACGCGATGGGTCGCATAGCCGCCGATCGCGCCCGCATAGGCGACGCGGTCGTCCGGCTTCACGTGGGTGACGTTGGCGCCCACGGCGATGATGGTGCCCGCACCTTCCTGGCCAATCACCAGCGGCATGTTGGGGGCCTTGTAAAGGCCGGTGCGGAAATACACGTCGATATAGTTCAGGCCGACCGCCTCCTGCTTGATCAGCGCCTCATTGGGGCCGGGCTCGGGGGTGGGGACGTCTTCCCACCTCATGGCTTCGGGACCGCCAGGACTATGAATGCGGATGGCCTTGGTCATCGTTGTTCTCCGTGGTGGCTCCCGGGTTCGGTCCCGGGCGGAATTGATCGTGGTCGCGGGGGTCACAGCAGGCTGTCGCGGGCCTCCAGCGCGAGCAGGTAACGCTTGGTTGCGAGACCCTCGCCGCCGGAATAGCCGCCGATATGGGTGGTGGCGACGACGCGGTGGCAGGGAATGATGATCGGGATCGGATTGCAGCCGTTGGCCTGGCCAACCGAGCGCGCACTGCCGCCGGCCGCGATGGCGATGGCGGCGTAGGAGCACGTCTGGCCATAGGGGATGGCACACAGGGCCTGCCAGACGCGCTGGCGATAGGGCGTGCCGGCGGGGGCCAGCGGCAGGTCGAACGTGGTCAGATCGCCGTCGAAATAGGCGTGCAATTGCGTGCGGGCATGCTGCAGCAGCGGCGTTTCGGCAGCCGCCCCGCGTCCCCAACCCCAATCGAGTGCGACGATCGCTCCGTCCTCTTCCGAGACGGTGATGTCGCCGATCGGAGTGTGCATTCCAAGTTGGGGCAAGCCGTGCAGGTCCTGAGCAGCCGGCGGGATGCGAACCCCACGCAGGGCGACTGTCAAGAGAGCGGGCTCCGCCCCGGACCCCGCCGGAGGGGCTCTGCCCCCTGGGCCCCCCCCTTTGCGATCCATCTGTCTGGCGGGGTTCCAAGGGCTCGCCCTTGGCGGGGTTCCAAGGGGCAGAGCCCCTTGGTCGGGGGGTCGGGGGCAAAGCCCCAGACTGCTTCTATGCTCCGCCCCTATAAGCACGACGTACTTCCGTTTAGGATCGAGCACACCCCTCCCGGAGACCGCCATGACCCCGAAGCTCGGCTACCTGCTGCCCACGCGTGAGAGCGTCATGCAAGGACATCCGGAAGCGCGGCCGTTGCTCGACCTAGCCGTGCGTGCCGAGGCGTTGGGCTACGCCTCGGTCTGGGTTGGCGATTCCCTCTTGGCACGGCCGCGGCACGAGCCGCTGACGCTGTTGGCGGGCGTCGCCGGCCGCGCGCCGCGAGTGGCGCTGGGCACCGCGGTGCTGCTGCCGGCGTTGCGCAACCCGGTCTTGCTTGCACACCAGGTGGCGACGCTGGATCAGGTCAGCGAGGGGCGGCTGATCCTTGGCGTGGGCTTCGCGTCCGACCACCCGAACATCCGCGCCGAGTTCGCCGCCGCCGGCGTGGCGTTCGAAAAGCGGCTGGGGCGCATGATGGAAGGGCTGCGCCTGTGCAAGGCGTTCTGGACCGGCGAGCCGGTGGACTGGGAAGGCCGCTGGCAGGTCGCCGGCGGCGTGCTGGCACCGACACCGCACCGGCCGGGCGGCCCGCCGCTATGGATCGGCGGCAACCTGCCTGCGAGCCTCGACCGCGCGGGACGCTGGTTCGACGGCTGGTTCCCTAATGCGCCCGATCCCGCGGCCTATGCCACCAACTGGGCGCAGATTCACGCGACTGCTCGAGCGGCCGGGCGCGATCCTGCCGCGCTGACCGGGGCGATGTATCTGACAGTATCGCTCGATGATAACGCCGCGCAGGCGGAGGCCCGGCTGAACGCGTTCCTGGAAAACTATTACGGCCAGCCGGCGTCGGTGCTGCGGCGGCGGCAGGTCTGCTACGCTGGGCCGGCGGAAGGGGTCGCGCCCTGGCTGACGGACTATGTCCGGGCCGGCGCCACCCATTTGGTGCTGCGCTTCGCCGGCGACCACGAGCGGCACCTCGCCGCGCTGGCGCGGGTGCGCGAAAAATTGGGTTGGTGACAGAACGACGCGGGAAGCGCGTTGCCGGCTAACGCTTCTCCGCAGGCGGCCAACGCTTCTTCGGTGCCGGCTAACGCTTCTTCTTCGCGCGCGGGGTGAGCCACCAGCGGATTGGCTTCGGCTCCCGTGTTGGTGCCGGCTCCTTCAATCGCGCGCGCAGGCCCATCTTGCGCGGCTTCGCCGCGGGGGCCGGTGGCTCGGCTAATGCGACCGTCGCGGCGCGCGGCTTACGGCCGCGGCGCGGGCGCGGTGCCTCCTGCAAGAGAGTATCGTCCTCCGCGACAGTATCATCCTCCGCTATAGTATCGACTGCCGCGGCGTGATCGACTGTTCCGAGCAGATCGACCGCCGCGACGCGATCGACTGCTCCGAGCCGATCGACTGTTCCGGCGCGGTCAAAGGCAGCCGCGCGCCGTTCCTGCAGCTCGGCCAGTGCATCTTCCACCGCTTCCTGCGCCTGTCGCGCGGCGGCGGCCTGCGCCTGCGCCTCGTGCAGGTCAGCGCGCAAGGCTTCCATCGATTCGCGTTCGCGCCGCAGCGCCTCGACCGCCTCCTGACGCGCGAGATCGGCGTGGCCCAGCTTGGTGCGCAGGTCATGCACCGCGGCCTGCGCTTCCTGCAACGCGCGTTCCGTCTTGTCGCGCGTGGCGATTTCCGCGGCCAACGCCGCCTCGGCTATTTCCAACCGATTGGTCGGCGCGTTGTTGCGGCTGCCATTGCCGTCGCCATGGTCGCGCCGGCCTGACACCAGCCCGTGCACCACCGTCACCGGCACTTCGCCGTCGTGCACGAAACGGCGCTTATGACCGCCCGGGTTAAACCGTTCCGCCGGCCGTTGCGGCGATTGCTCTGTTCGGTCCGGCGCCTGGCGTGCACGCAATTGCTCGCCCTGGAGGCCGAGCGCGCGACGCATACGCTCCTCGGCGGCTTGCATCGGATCGGTCGATGCGGACTCGGAATTCAGTACCAGGGTTGCCCTGCTGGCTTCGAAGCTTGGTTTTTCGTTGTCAGACACGATGTTCGCCCGGACGTGATGGGTTGGCGGTTCTGCTAGATGAATCTGGCTGGCACAATCATGCGCCTAACCGCCCCATGGCGGCCAAGCCGTATTACGCGGTAGATACGAACAGCCCCTCGATGATCGCAACTGGGAGGCGGTAGACAGCCGGTTCGGCGAAGGGACCGGGCCGGATGGTTGGGGTTGCCGCAACCGGGCCCGAAATCGGCAATGCGCCGCCCGCACTGCTGGCACATAGGCTCAACCCACCACAATAGCAAGTGATCCACGCAAGTCGGCCTTAATTCCATCCGGCGGATACGGTTACTTTGCTGCCACGCGACGCAACCCTGTGTCGCCGGCGCCGGGAAACCATCCGCATGGATCGAGACAATGCGAGCATTGTGGCGGTCGTCGACGACGACGACGACGTAAGAGACGTGCTGCGCGGTCTGCTTGAATCCGAAGGTCACAGTGTCGAGACCTTCAAGTCCGGTCAGGATTTTCTGGCCAACGCGCAGCTGGAGACGATCGCTTGCCTGGTGGTGGATCAGCGCATGCCTGACATGAGCGGCGTCGCGCTGATCTCGGCGGTGGCGCGGCAGGGAGCAACGATTCCGTCGCTGCTGATCACCGGCGCGCCGGACCCCGAGGTTGCCCGCGCGGCGGCGACGCTGGGGGCGATGACGGTGCTGGAGAAGCCGCTGTCGCCGCACGAACTGTTGCGATTCGTCGAATTTTCTGTCGGATGACAAATCCGTAACGGGTGATACTACCCTATCGCACGAGCGGCCCGGAAGCCGGGCGCGAGATAGCGGGTGGCGGCGCCGAGGTGCAGCACCACCTCCAGCGGCCCCGCGAAAGCGTCGAAAACTCTCTCGGGAATCGCCGCGTCTCCATCGGTCCAGCGAATTCCGGTATCGGGTTCAAACATGTGAAAGCCGTCGGTCAGTAACGGGTCCGCGGCATCAATAATGCGAAAGCGCGTGCCCTGGCGCAGCACGATCCGCCGCACCGCCACGCCGAGCATGCGCGGGTCGCGCGCCAGTCCAAGCTCCGCCGGCACCGCCGCGCGCGATGCGATCCGCATCCCATCCCGCGGCCCGGCCACCGGAAAGATACGAGCCATCGCCTGTGCGTTGGATGGATCGATACGTTGATTATCGATCAGCAGATGCAGATCCGGATCGTCGGTCAGGTGCAGGCCAGGACGCGGGCCGGCGCGCCGCAGCAAACTCTGCCAAAGCGCATCGACAAAAGCGCCGCCGGTCAGCACCGGGGCGCAGGGCGGCTTCGGCGGCAGGTGCCAACCCGTATTGGCATTCCGGAACAACCAGCGGTTGCCGTCGTCACGATAGCTTTCCGCCGGCGTACTGTTCGCCAGCAGCACATCATGTGTTTCGAGTTCAATATGGAACAGGTGTACTTCCTGGGCACGGTCGTCCCAGAGAATGGAACGATGGTTGACCAGGAACTCCACCGGCACCAGGACGCCGTCGAACCACAGGCCATGCGCCTTTGTCAGCCACAGGTCGCGGTGCGGCACGTTGTCGGCGAGCGCGCCCTTTTTCACAATCACCGGCGTCGCGGCGGAACGGCGTGCGCGTGTCGCCAGCACGCGGCCCTCGCCGATCCACACGATGGGCCGCGCCTTGCCGCTATGAGTCAGCACGAAATCGCCCGCCTTCACTTGCTCCACCGGCACCTGCCCGGATGGGGTGGCGATGAACGTGCCGCGCAGGAAGCACATCGTGTCGGCCGTCACGGGCAGGCCGACATCCTCCAGCATCGCCAGATCGACCGAGGAGATGTCGCGCATCTGCCCCTCGCCGATGCCGAGGCCGCTCATCAGATCCTGTGCCAGCGGATCGCTGCTTTGGTTGGCGACGTGGGCGAAGTTCTCGCCATTGTTGAGCAAGGTCAGGGGCACCGGCGTCGGGACGTCGGTGCCGAGATAAGCGCCGTACGCAGCCTCGGCGTCCGGACCGACGAAGTTCGCCGCGGTGATGGTGCCGTTGGTCACCGTGTCCTGGATATACGAATCCCAGAGCGTTTCATCGGGACCGAGCGAGCCGTCCTGTTGCGTCAGACCGCCAAACCCCAGCCCATGCGCTAGCTCGTGGCGGAAGACGCTGAGCAAGTCGTATTCGTTGCCGGGAAGCGGATCGCCGGAGGTCATCGGATCCGGCGCGGCATACAGGCCGCCGGGGTTGTCGAGTTCGTTCGTGCTAAGCGGCAGATTGATGATGACGTCGGCAGTGCTGCCGGGCACGTAATTGCCGGTGGTCAGCGCGTAGATGCTGGCAGGAATGATGACCGTTTCGCCATTGATCACTTCACCCGAGTCGATCGAGCTGGCAAATCCTCCATTGGCGAGTTCGTCGCCGTGCGCGCCGCTGGTAATGTTGAGCTGGATGCGCAACGGCGCATCCCCGGTGACGTACTGCGCCCAATCGAGCGCGGCCGCACTCAGGTCGTTGACGATGGCCGTTTCCGCCGCGCCGCTGAGCCCTGCGGTGTCATCCAGAGAGATGGTAAACGCCATGTCGTCGCGCGCCGGCGCGCCGCCGGTGTTGGTGATCACCGTGGTCGTGCCGACCGTGGTTGCGATGAAGCTGGCGCCCGTATAGTTGCCCGCGAGCGCCAGCGTATCGACGTTGCTGCCGCCGGACATCACCGCCAACGTAGTACTGTTCACCACCTCGGCGGTGTTGGCGCTGATGCCGTCCAATACCAGCGTGTCGTCCAGGGCGAAGCCAGCCAACGTGCCGCTGTAAACCAGCGGGGTCGCGAGCGTGACGACGGCATCGGTGCCGGAGAAGTCGATCGTTTCGGACGTGGCCGCATCGAGCGCCAGCGTGCCGCCGGCCTGCACCACCAGCGTGCCGCTGCCGGTCAGCGCGTTCAGGTCGAGCAAGCCGGAGGTGTCGTAGATGATGCCGTTGTTGCTGGCGGCGGACGGATCGGCGCCGGACAGGATCAACGAGCTGCCGGCATCGACGGTCAGGCTTCCGGTACCGGCGACGGTACCGGGAATGTACAGCGCGCCGCCAGTGGCAATGATGCCGCCGCCGTTGGTGACGCTGCCGGAGACGACCCCAAAGCCGGCGAACACGCCGGCGTTGCCGATGGTCAGGCCGCCGGTGGCGAGCGAACCGCCTTGCAGGTCGAGCAAGCCGTCATCGGTCAGCGCATTCGTCGTGATGTAGCCGCGTCCGTCGAGAAGCTGCAGCGAGCCGGTGCTGGCGATCGTTTGAAGCTGAAATTCCAACGGCTGGAAGCCGCCGTCGTAGGCGAGGATCTCGGTTGCATTGCCGTCGAGCACGATATTCGCCGCATCTGTCACGATCTCGATCGCGCCACCGATATCGAAGCCGATCTGATTGTCGGTGCCGGCGGAAGGTCCTTGTACTATGTAGCTGCCGCCGGCCAGTGTCGTGCCGGAGATGTTCGCGAAGCTGGTGCCCTCGACATAGACCGCGCCGTTCGTCGCCAGCAGGGTGCCGTTGTTGGTGAACGAACTCAAAATGAACAGGTCGGTGCCGGCGTTGGCGAGGATGGTGCCGTTGTTGGTGAAGTTGAAGGCAATGCCGGGGATGTCGGTGGCGCCCAGGTCGCCGTCGCCTTCGACGACACCGGAAGTGCCGACGACCATGCCGCCTTGCAGGAACGAAGTCTGCGGGGTGTTGGTGCCGGCGAATTGCAGGGTGCCGAGGACGTCCAGCGTGGGCGCCGAGGTGAGACTGTCGCTGACGAAGCCGTTGCCGATCGTTATGCTGTTGACGGTATCGGTTTCACCCGCGGCGATCGTTACTTTGTATCCGACGCCGGTGGCGGAGATCAGCGCCACCGCGTTGCCGTCATCCGGGAAGCTGCTGGAATTCCAGTTCAGGGGGGTCGCCCAGGCACCGCTGGTTCCGGTCTGCCACGTATAGGTGGTCACGTCGGTTACTCCGTTTGCCCCACGGCGAGAGTTTCCGATGGCGTCCGTTGGCGCAAGTCAATCTTTTCGCTGACGGTCGGGATCGGGTCAGCCGACGGCTTCCAGTGCCTCCTGAGCGGCCAGCCAGGCGGCCTCGGCCGCGGCCGCTTCGCGGGCGATGGCGGCAAGACGCGTGTTGGCGGCGGTGACCTCAGCCGCGCGGCCGGGTGCGTACAGTGTCGGATCGGCCAACCGCGCCTCCAGTGCGGCGCGTTCCGCGGCGAGTTTGGCGAGCCTGGCTTCGGCTTCCTTCGCCTGGCGGCGCAACGGTGCCAGTGCGGCACGCGCTTCGGCGCGTTCACGGCGTTCATCGCGCCGGGTGGTCGTTTCACCGCGTGCTGCCGGGCGGCCACGTTCCGCCAACAGCGCGCGATAGTCGTCCAGATCGCCATCGAACGGGCGCACCGTTCCGTCCGCCACCAGCCACAGCCGATCGGCGATCAGTTCCACCAGATGCGGATCGTGGGTGATCAGCAGGACCGCGCCCTGGAAATCGGCGAGCGCCTTCACCAGCGCCTCGCGCGCATCGATGTCGAGATGGTTGGTTGGTTCGTCCAAAATCAAAAGTTGCGGCGCGTCGCGGGTGGCGAGCGCCAGCAGCAAGCGCGCTTTCTCGCCGCCGGACAGATGATCGACCGGCGTCTCGGCACGGTCGGCATCCAGGCCGAAGCGCGCGAGTTGCGACCGCACCTTGCCCGGTGTGGCTCGGGGCAGCGCACGCGCCATGTGGTCGATCGGGGTTTCCTGCGCGACCAATTCTTCAGTCTGGTGCTGGGCGAAATAGCCGACGCGCAGTTTCGGGCCACGGCGGATCTCACCGCTCATCGGCGACAGGCGATCCGACAGCAGTTTTGCCAGTGTCGACTTCCCGTTGCCGTTGGCGCCCAGCAAGGCGATACGGTCGTCCATGTCTATCGTCGCGGAAACGTTGCGCAGAACCGGCGTGTCGTCATAGCCGACCGTCACGCGTTCCAGTGCCAGGATCGGCGGGGCGATGCGGGCCGGCTCGGGAAAGTCGAAGCGGGTTGGGGTGGGATCGACCACCGTTTCGATCTGCGGCAGGCGGGCGAGCGCCTTGATGCGCGCCTGCGCCTGGCGTGCCTTGCTCGCCTTGTAGCGGAAGCGGTCGATGAATGACTGGATGTGGGCGCGCTCGGCGGCGATGCGTTCGGCGGCGCGGTTCTGCTGCAGGGCGCGTTCGGTGCGGATGCGGACGAATTCGTCGAACCCCCCGGGGGTCAGCGCGATCTTGCCGCGGTCGAGAAAAGCGATGGCCTGCACGGCGCGGTCGAGCAAGCCGCGGTCGTGCGATACGATCAGGGCGGCGCCCGGGAAGCGGGCGAGCCAGGATTCCAGCCACAAGGTCGCTTCGAGATCGAGATGGTTGGTCGGCTCGTCGAGCAACAACAGATCGGGATTGGCGAACAACGCGGTGGCGAGCGCCACGCGCATCCGCCAGCCGCCGGAAAATTCCTGCAAGGCGCGTTGCTGGGCCGCTTCATCGAAGCCGAGGCCGGCGAGGATGGCGGCGGCGCGCGAGGGGGCGGAGTCGGCGCCGATGGCGCGCAGGCGGTCGTGGATTTCGGCGAGGCGGGTGGGGTCGGCGGCGTCAGCCTCGGCCAGCAGCGCCAGGCGTTCGGGGTCTCCTTGCAGAACGGTATCGAGCAGGGAGGCGGCGCCGGAGGGGGCTTCCTGCGCGACGGTGGCGATGCGGGCGCGCGCGGCCAGGCGGATGTCGCCGCCATCCAGCGGGATGTCGCCCACCATGGCGCGCAGCAGCGTGGACTTGCCCGCGCCGTTGCGGCCGACCAGGCCGATGCGGCGGCCGGGGTCGATCGCGAGGTCGGCCCCGTCCAGCAAGGCGCGCCCGCCGAGGCGGATGGTGACGGCAGATACAGTCAGAAGGGACATGGCGCGGTGTTATAGGGCGGCCGCGCGCGAACGGTAGAGTGCGCGCCTTGTCTTGCCGCGGCGACGGTGCCTAGGCTGGCCGCGGACCACGCCAGCGGGCAACGCCCAAGGGACGATGCCGAGGGGACGATGCCAAGGGCATGATGAAGGGGGAGGAAGATGGTTCAGCCAGGCGATTCCACGGGCCAGTACCGCGGCCTGATCCACCGCAACGACGCCGATTTGCGGGCGTGGCTGGCGAAACGCCCGCGTGAGGCGGCGCTGGAGCCGGCGCTGCCGATCATCGATCCGCACCATCATTTCTGGGATGCAACGCATCGCGGCCGCTATTTCCTGCCGGAGCTGCTGGAGGATATCGGTGGCGGCCACAACATCGTTGCGACCGTGTTCCTGGAATGCCAGGCGATGTACCGCAAGGACGGCCCGCGTGAGATGGCACCGGTAGGCGAAGTCGAATTCGTCAACGGCATCGCGGCGATGAGCGCCTCCGGCACTTACGGACCGTGCCGCGTCGCCGAGGCGATCATCGGCCATGCCGACCTCATGCTGGGGGCGCGGGTGCGGGACGTGCTGGAGGCGCAACTGGCGGTCAGCGGCGGCCGATTCCGCGGCATCCGCTATGGCGTATCGCGCGATGACGATCCGGCGATCGCGCGTTTCGTATCGCGCTCCGTGCCGCCGCACGCGGTGCGCGATGCGACGTTCCGCGCGGGCTTCGCGCAGCTTGCGAAGTTGGGACTGAGCTTCGAATCCTGGCAGTACCATCCGCAGCTTCCGGACGCGATCGAGCTGGCGCGCGCGTTTCCCGACACGACGATCATCCTGAACCATGTCGGGGGCGTGCTGGGCGTCGGCTCGTACGCCGGGCGGCGCGAGGAAATCCGCGCAGGCTGGCGCAAGGACATTGTCGAAATGGCGAAGTGCCCGAACGTGAACGTCAAGCTGGGCGGCGTCGGCATGACGTCGTTCGGCTTCGACTTCCAAGAACGGGACATGCCGCCGTCGTCCGAGGAACTGGCCGCCGCGTGGCGCCAGTATATCGAGCCGTGCATCGAGGCGTTCGGCCCGGACCGCTGCATGTTCGAGAGCAACTTTCCCCCGGACAAGCAGTCCGGCGGCTACACCGAGTTGTGGAACGCGTTCAAGCGCATTACCGCCGGCGCGTCGGCGGCAGAGAAGACCGCGTTGTACAGCGGCACCGCGGCGCGGGTGTACCGGTTGACCCGGCCCTGATCGCCAGGGTGATTCCTGCCGCTGAAGCGACTGATTTGCCTCATCCAGACTTCTCCCGTCATGGCCTGGCTTGACGCCATCCGCGCTCGAAAGTGCCGGGTGGATGGCCGGGTCAAGCCGGTCAAGCCCGGCCATGACGGGAGATGCCGCAGGCGCCACTTGGTAAGGAGACGCAACAATGGCGAAACTTGAAGGGAAGGTCGCTCTGGTCACTGGTTCCGGCCGCAATATCGGCCGCGCCACCGTGCTCAAACTGGCCGGCGAAGGCGCGCATGTCGTCGTCAATGCCCGCTCGAACCAGGAAGAGGTCGATGCGGTGGCACGCGAAGCACGGTCACTGGGGGTGAAGGCGCTGCCCGTCATCGCCGACATCGGCAAGAAGGACCAGGTCGAGGCGCTGGCGGCGCGGGCGCTATCCGAATTCGGCCGCGTCGACATCCTGATCAACAACGCCGCGATCCGGCCGCACAAGCCCTTCACCGAACTGACCGCGGCGGATTGGGAAGCCGTCCGCAGCGTGGTGCTGGACGGCGCGCTGTACCTGACCCGGGCGCTGATCGAGCCGATGGTCAGCAATAAGTACGGGCGGATCTTGTTTTTCACCGGCGATGGAGCGTTCATCGGCGGCAACGGTCGCGCGCACGTCTCCGCGGCGAAGATGGGGCTGGTGGGGTTTGCGCGTGGGCTGGCCTCGGAATTTGCCCCGCACAACATCCGGGTGAACGTGGTGTCGCCGGGCATCATCGATACCCAGCGGGCGAACCCCCAGTGGTACCAAGGCAGGTTGCCGAACGCGACCGGCATCCCGCTCGGCCGGCAAGGTCACGTGGATGAGATCGCCGCCACCTGTCTGTTCCTGGTCAGCGACGATGGCGGATTCATCACCGGGCAGACGATCCATGTGAACGGCGGCAGCGCGTATTACTGAACCGGCGGCGCCATCCTACGCCTTTCGAGAGACGCAGCGCTGCCCTCTGTCATCGCGGGGAGCGAAGCGACGAAGCAATCTCCCGCGCGGGAAGCCACGCGGCTCGTCGGGCAGGCGACTGCTCCGTCGCTTCGCCCCTCGCAATGACAGGGGGGCGGCAGGCGTTTCCGGTCAGGGCAAAATGCTCTAAGCTGCTTTCGGCCATCCGGCCGCCGAGGAGGAGCCCAATGAACGACACGATGACGCTGGCGCAGCGCGCCGACGCTCTGGAAGAGCAGATGAGCCGCGAACTCGACTACATCGTCATCAAGTCACGGCTGTACAGCTTGGCGGATGGCGACATGAACCCGCCGCCGAACGCCGCCGCCATGATGGCCGGCAATCCCAAGGCGCGCGTGCTGATGGGCGACGATCCGCGGCTGCCGGCGATGCCGCAGAAGCCGACGCTGATGGATTTCTTCAAGTACCGCTTCGGCCCGGCGGTGCACTTGCTGCAAAGCGCGCGGCACGCGGTGAAGGCGGGTCTGGGTGACAAGATGGTGCTCGCGTGCCTGCTGCACGATATTTCGACGATCGGCTTCATCCGCGGCGACCACGGGTATTGGGGCGCGCAGTTGGTGGAGCCGTATGTCGATGAGGAGGTCACCTGGGCGATCCGCGCGCACCAAGTGTTGCGGTTCTATCCGGACGAATTGGTGGGTTACGAATATCCGCAATCCTACGTCAAGACGTTCGGTGCCGATTACCGGCCGGATGCGTATGTCGAGGAAGACTATAAGCGGATGCGCAACCACAAATGGTACATGTCGGGGCGCATGATCACGGTGCACGATATCTATTCGTTCGACCCGGACGTGGTGGTGGAGCTGGAAGAATTCACCGACGTGATCGGCCGCAACTTCCGCCAGCCAGAGCAAGGGTTGGGGTTCGACAACAGCCCGGTGGCGCATATGTGGCGGGCAATGATCCGGCCGGCGAAGTATTTGTAGAAGGACCGGCTCTCCATATCACCGTGCCATGGCCAGAGAAGGCCGGCGCATCCGTGATTGCGAGCGTAGCGAAGCAACCTCCCGGAGAGTCCGTGCGTCACTCGCGGGAGGATTGCTTCGCTGCGCTCGCAGTGACAATTGGGGTTGAACACCGGCTGTCAGGGTCGGAATGACAGTTGGGGTGGGCACCGGCTGTCAGGCTCGAAATGCTAAACTCCACGAGACACCACATTCACTGATGATCGTGCCACCCCATCGACCACCATGCCATCCCGCAGCGTGACCGTGCGGTCCATACGCGCCGCCAGATCGGGATTGTGCGTCGCGATCAGCGCCGCCAGGCCTTCGCGGCGCACCGTCGCCAGCAGTTCCTCGAACACCACGTCCGCGGTGTGGACATCGAGGTTGCCGGTGGGTTCGTCGGCCAACAGGATCCGCGGCGCGTTAGCCATGGCACGCGCGATCGCCACACGCTGTTGCTCGCCGCCGGACAGCTTGCCCGGCAGATGCCCGGCGCGCGGCGCCAATCCGAATGCGGACAGCAGCGACATCGCATGCTCTGCCGCGGCGCGGCGCGAGCGGCCGGCGATCATCTGTGGCAGCACCACGTTCTCCAGCGCGGTGAACTCGCCGAGCAGGTGATGGAATTGATAGACGAAGCCGATGGTGTCGCGGCGGATGACGGTGCGGGCGGCATCCGGCAGGGCTCCGGCATCACGATTTTCGACGAACACTGAACCGCCGTCCGGACGCTCCAGCAATCCGGCGAGGTGCAGCAGCGTCGATTTCCCGGCACCCGACGGGGCCACCAGTGCGACGATTTCCCCGGCGCGCAGCGTCAGATCCACGCCGCGCAGCACGGGCAGTTCGCCAGCCTCGGTGCGGAAGGTGCGGCGCAGGTCGCGCAGTACCAGCGGCGCGGCGCGATCACTCATGCCGCAGCGCTTCCACCGGATCGGTGCGCGCGGCGCGCCAGCTTGGATAGATCGTCGCCAGCAGCGACAACGCCAGGCCCAGCGCCACCACACGGCCGACGTCACCCCAATCGATGGAGTTCGGCAGTAGGGTGAGCTGGAACACCTGGGAGTCAAACACCTGGCCGCCGGTGATGTGCTCCACGGCGTGCTGGATGGCGACGATGTTGCGACAGAACGCGACTCCGATGGCGGTGCCGAGCAGGGTGCCGACCACGCCGACGAATGCGCCGCACATCACAAAGATGCGCAGCACCGCGCCGGCGCTGGCGCCCAGCGTGCGCAGCACGGCGATGTCGCCGCGCTTGTCCTTCACCAGCATGATCAGCGACGACACGACGTTGAACGCCGCCACCAGCACGATCATGCCCAGCACGATGAACATGGTGTCCTTCTGCACCTGCAGCACACTGACGATGGTGTCGTTGGCGTGCAGCCAGTCGCGCGCCAGCACGCGGCGGCCGGCCAGCGCCGGCGCGATGTCCGGCATCAATGACGCTGCGAGTTCCGGATTGGTCAGGCGGATCTCTATCCCGGTGACGGCATTCGGCTTCTGGAAGAACGCCTGCGCCGCCGGCAGCGGCATGAAGACGACCGAGTTGTTGTAGTCGGAGAGACCGGCGTCGAAGATCGCGGCAACCTTGTAGGCGCGGACGCGCGGGATGGTGCCGAACGCAGTGGCGGCACCCTGCGGCGAGATCAACGTCAGTGGATCGCCGATGCGCAGTTGGTAGGACTGCGCCAGGCCGATGCCGATGGCGATGGCGTTGTCGCCGGCGAAGTTGGCGAGGCTGCCGGCGACGACGTTGTCGCTGACAGGGTGCAACGCGCGCAGATCTTCCAGTGTCATGCCGCGTACCAGCCCGCCGCGCGCGCCACCGTTGTCGGTGGTGAGCAACACCTGGCCATCGATCCGGGGGGTGACGGAGACGACGTCGTGAATGGTCCGGATGCGGGCGACGAGCGGCTGGTAGTCGTCGATCTGCTGGCCGGCATAGGCGTCGATGGTGATGTCGCCGTTGATGCCGAGAATGCGCGAGACGAGCTCCTGCTGAAAGCCGCTCATGACGCTGGTGACGACGATCAGCGTGGCGACACCGAGCGCGATGCCGATCAGGGAGAACACCGCGATGATGGAGACGAAGCGCTCGCCTTTGCGGGCGCGCAGGTAACGGCCGGCGACGGCGCGTTCGAAGGGACCGAACATTCAGCGCGGCCGGCAGAGAGGGGGAACGAGACGACGAAGAGGAATAGGGAAAGAACACCGCCTCCCCTTGAGGGAGGAGGCCAGGGGGAGGGGGGCGAGCGCTCCAGGGCGGGGACGGAACGCACTCCTCCCCCCGGCCCCCTCCCTCAAGGGGAGAAGTTGTTCATTTACTTTTGCTTTTGTCTCATCGGCTCCTGCCACCCTCAGCTTCCTACCCGCGCCAGCGCGTCTTCCGGCGTCACCTCCGACCGTTCGCCGGTCGCGCGGCGCTTCAGTTCGACCTTTCCGGCCGCGGCACCGCGCGGGCCGACGATGATCTGCCACGGATGCCCCATCAAATCCGCATCGGCGAATTTGGCGCCAGCGCGTTCCTCGCGGTCGTCGTACAGCGCATCTCGGCCAAGTTTCGCATACAGCGCATCGCACAACGCGTCGCAGGCCGCATCGCCGCGTCGCAGGTTCAGGATCGCGGCCTTGAACGGCGCGATGCTGTCCGGCCAGATGATGCCGGCATCGTCGTGGCTGGCCTCGATCACCGCGCCCACCAGGCGCGACACGCCGATGCCGTAGCTGCCCATCTCCGGGTGCACCTTCGAGCCGTCCGGCGCCGTGACCGTGCAGTTCATCGACCGCGAATACTTCGTGCCGAAATAGAAGATGTGCCCCACTTCGATGCCGCGGCCTTCACGCCGGCGCTCGGGCGCAACCTTGTCCCACGCCGCTGCATCGTGCTTCTCGTCCGTGGCGGCGTAGTTCGTGGTCATCAACTGGAAGAACCGGTGCAGGTCGTCGGCGCTGTCGTGACTGAAGCCGCCGCCGCCGCGGGACAGGTAGTCGATCTCCTCGAACGCCGCGTCGTAATACACCTGGCTCTCGCCGGTCGGCGCCAGGATGATGAACTCGTAGCTCAGATCGCCGCCGATCGGGCCGCTTTCGGCCTCCATCGGGATCGCCTTCAACCCGATGCGCTGGAACGTGCGCATATAGGCCAGCATCATCTTGCGATAGCTCACCACCGCGCCGGCATAGTCCATGTCGAAGGAATACGCGTCCTTCATCAGGAACTCGCGCCCGCGCATCACACCGAACCGAGGCCGCACCTCGTCGCGGAACTTCCACTGGATGTGGTAGAGAATCTGCGGCATCTCGCGATAGCTCCGCACCGACTGGCGGAACAGATCGGTGATCATCTCCTCGTTGGTGGGACCGTAGAGCATGTCGCGGTCATGCCGGTCGGTGATGCGCAGCATCTCCTTGCCGTAGTCCTCATACCGGCCGCTCTCGCGCCACAGCTCCGCCGACTGGATCGTCGGCATCAGCACTTCCTGCGCGCCGCACGCATCCTGCTCTTCGCGCACGATGCGCTCGATGTTCTTCAAAACGCGGAAGCCGAGCGGCAGCCAGGCGTAGATGCCCGCGGACGTCTGCCGCACCAGCCCGGCGCGCAGCATCAGCCGATGCGAGGCAATCTGCGCCTCGGCGGGCGTCTCCTTCAGCGTCGGGATGAAGCTGTGGGACAGACGCATCGTGATACCATCCGTATAGGTTGTGGCCGTATGGGTTGCGGCCGTGTGGGTTGTAGCATCGGCTATGCAAAGCAGCGTGGCGGGGGACCCTAGCCTCGCGCGCCGACTGCCGCCAGATGGGCGCCCCGCGGCGACTCGAAGGTAATTTTTGTGCAGCGCACAAGTGGAAAGCCGAAATAAACCTTCCGTGTACCGCGAAAATTCGCACAAAACGGCGTGACTCTATCATAGTGCCAGTAGTAACACTCCGGCGGCCCCACCCGTGACTGAAGCGGGCCAAGTTTGGGGAGGAAAACGCCAGTCACACGGGCAGGTTGAGGACGTTTCCTCACCCTGGCCCATGTGGACCTCGGATTACCCCACTGCAATCATCGCCGCCTTTTGTGCCGCGGGCAGAGCGCCTAGTGTCGCCGCATGTGCGGTCGCCGCAAGCCAGTCTGAACCCCATGACGGCCCTGGCTGCGTCGCGCGTCCTTCGCCTGCCTCCGGCCGCGCCGCCACGACGGCCACGATGGGCGGTCGTCTTTTCCATTCTGCTGCATCTGGGGCTGCTGGCGCTGATCATCATCGCGGCGCGGCACCGGCAGGCGGTGCCCCAGCCTGTGCCGCCGGCGCCGGTGGCGATGGTGTTCGAGGGGGGTGCCAAGACGCCGCCTTCAGTCGCCAATCCGGCGCCGATCTCGCCCAACCGGCAGGCGTCGCCGCGGCCTCGGCCCGCGGCGCCTCCGGCCCCACAGCGGCCACCGGCGCCGGTCGCGCCCAGGGTGCAGCCGCAACCGACGCCGCAGCCGGTGAAGCCGCGGGTGGAGCCGCAACAGAGGCCGCGGGTGGAGCCGCAGCAGAAGCCGCCGGAGAAGGCGCCGCCCGCCCAGGCTCCGCCACCCCCAAAAGCGCCGCCCGTCACGGCCCCGCCGCAGGAAGCGCCGCCGCCTGTCGCGACCCCGCCGCCGAAAGCCCCGCCCGTTACCACCCCGCCCTCGAAAGCGGTGCCTGTCGCGCCTGCCCCGCCGGCGCCGGCGGTCCCGCTGCCGCGGCAAACGCCGCCGCTGCTGCAGGCACCGCCGGTTTCCAAGCCCACCCCATTGGCGCCGGCGCAGGTTGTACCGCCGTCGCGGCCCGTGCCCACAGAACATGTGCCGGAGACCAATGCGCCGGCCGCTCCGGCGCCGGCACCGCGGACAGTGCCGCTGCCGCCTCCGCCGCCGGTGCCGTCCCCCACGCCGGAGGCCGCGCCGCGGACTGCTCCGCCACGCCCGCGGGAGGCAGCGCGGCCGGCACCGCAGCGTCCCGGCCTGGGTTTCCCGGCACCAATGGATTTCTCGCTGGGGTCGCCCTCCGCCGCGCCGGAGGCTCCGCCGGCGCGGCGCAAGCCATCCGCCGGCACCATGGACCTGTCCTTCGCGCCGGTAACGGGCGGAGGCGACATCACGCAACTGCACCCCGAGGGGAAGGGCGATACCGTGGGCGCCGACTGGTTCAACGAGGTTTCCGCATGGTGGATCCGCCACCGGTTCTATCCTGACGAAGCCGCGAGGCTGCAGCAGCAAGGCGACGTGACGCTGCGCCTGAGGGTGGCGCAGAGTGGCCACGTGGAGATGCTGGAACTGGATGATGGGTCGGGGTCGCCCTGGTTGGACATGGGCGCGGAGGCGGTGTTCCGTAATGCCAACCTGCCGCCGCTGCCGGGCGATGTGCGCGATCCCAACATCACCGTGGATTTCACCATCCACTATGAGATCGTGCGGTAAGACAGCCCGTCGGGCCGCATGCAAGGCATCGTTGGCCCTGCAGCCGACTGGCCTTGCATCCATGGCCCTGAAGCCGACTGGCCCTGGATCCAACTGGCCCTGGATCCAACTGGCCCTGCATCCGACTGGCCCTGCATCCAACTGGCACGGACGCGCCGCGCGGCGATCATGGGCTCCAGGCAGTCGCGCGGTCATGCTCTGTCGTGCGCGTGGCAAAAGCCGTGCCGAGAACGCAAGGCATCCTTGTTGCAGGCGCAGTTGGTCCGGCGACAGAAGGAAATCAACGCGCCTGCAAGCGGACCGGATTCAGCCGCGTGCGAGCGCGTAGATCTGCGTGCCGCCGGGCGGCGGCGGATGCGCGGTCCAGCTCTCGCCGCCGTCGCGGCTGCTGTAGATCTCGCCCCCGTTGGTTGCACAGGACATCAGCATCGGTCGGTGTTCATCGAAGGCGAGCGCGAACATGGTGTGCGGCGCTTGCACGCCCATATCGACGCGATCCCAGCTGTCGCCGCCATCGCCGCTGTACAGCAGAATGCCGGTGTCGCTCTGGAAATTGGCACCGGCGGCAACGAAGATCTTGCGCGGATTGCCGGGCACTTCGCGAATGTCGCGGCAATAGACCTGGCCCTTGGCGTTCAGCGGGTCCAGCTTCACGTGCTTCCAATGGTCCCCGCCGTCGAAGCTTTGGAACATGCCCGCACGGCCGATGCCGAACACGGTATCGGGACGCCAGCGGCTGGCCAGCACGCTGTGCATGTCCACCGCATCGTCATTCAGAGTACTGGCCGTGGCTCAGGTTCTCCCAATGCTCGCCGCCGTCGGTGGAGCGCAGCGTACCGCCGACCTCGATCGCGGCGTACAATAAGTCCGGATCGCTCACGCCGGCATCCAGCGCCAGGACGCGCTTGGCGGGGTTGGAGCCGGGTGCGGTGGTGATTTCTGGAAACCGCACACTGACCGGCAGACGGATCCAGCGTTCGCCGCCGTCATCGCTGCGATAGATTTCACAGTTCTCATAACCGACGAACATCACGTTCGGATCGGCCGGATGGAACAAAAAGGACCAGACCGGCAGGCCGTGGTCGGGGATGTTGATTTTTTCCCAGTGTTCGCCGAAATCGTTGCTGCGGTACGGGCCGGATTGGGTGCCGGCATAGACTTGCTCGGGATGCAGGGGATGCACGGCAAGAGCGCGTACCGCCGGCGCTTCGGGCAGACCGCGATACAGCTCCTCCCATGTGTTGCCGCCATCCGCCATGCGATAGAGGCCGGACTGCACCACTCGTCCGCGCCCGGTTTCCCCCGCCAGACCGAGATAGATCCACGACCGTTGCTCCGCCATGACCTCGTCCTCCCTGTTGGCTGTGCTGCCGGAGGGCAGCCTGCAAGCATCGGGGGTGGTCTGCAAGGCGTTCCCAAACCACGCGTTCCCAAACCACGCGTTCCCAAACCTGGCCGCGGCCCGTCACGCCACCCTGCCAACCCGCAATACGCTGTCGAGCAAAGCCCGCGTATACGGATGCCGCGGTTCAACCAGCACCTGCGCCGCGTCCCCCTGCTCCACGATCCGTCCGCTCTGCATGACCGCCGCCCGCTCGCACAGCAGCCGCACCACTGCGAGGTTGTGCGACACGAACAGATAGGCCAGCCCGTGCCGGGCGCGCAGCGCTGCCAACAGCTCGATGATCTGTGCCTGCACCGAAACGTCCAGCGCCGAGGTCGGCTCGTCCAGCAGCAGCACCCGGGGCCCGGGTGCCAGCGCCCGGGCGATGCAGACGCGCTGCTTCTGTCCGCCGGACAATTCGTGCGGGTAGCGCGCCATGAACTCGCTGCCCAGCCCGACATCCGCCAGCAACGCCGCGACTTGCTCGCGCAACGCGGCCCGCCGTTGTCCGCCAAGCAAGCGCAACGGCTCGGCCACCGCCGAGAACATGCTCATGCGGGGATCGAGCGCGGCGTGCGGGTTCTGGAACACCACCTGCACCTGCCGGCGCAATGCTCGCAAGATCCGCATCGCGTGCCCGGGTGATATCGGTGCCAGCGAAGCGCACGCAGCCCTCCGACGCATCCACCAGGCGCAGGAACGAGCGCAGCACGGTGGTCTTGCCGGACCCGGATTCGCCGACCAGGCCGAGCGTTTCCCCCTCGTGCAGCGCGAGGTCCACGCCGTCCACCGCACGATGGGCGCCGAAGCGCACGGTCACGGCCTCGGCGGCAAGCAGGCGGAATCATGCGGCGTGGCAGGCGACGCGGTGGGGGGCGTCACTCAGGCGCGGGACCTCGTGGCGGCAGACCGGCATTGCCAGAGGGCAACGCGGATGGAAGCGGCAGCCGGGCGGCGGATTCCGTAACGAGGGGATGCTGCCGGGAATGCCCCGCGGCGGGCGATCCGGATGGTCCAGGTCGGGCACCGCGGCCAGCAGGCCGCGCGTATAGGGATGGCGCGGGGCCGAGAGCAGGGCGGCGGTGGGAGCATCCTCGATGATGGCGCCGGCGTACATGACGACGACGCGGCGGCACAGGGACCCAATGACGCCGAGGTCGTGACTGATCAGCAACAAGGTCAGCCGCAGCCGCGTCACCAGGCTGGCGATCAGCGCAAGCACCTGGCGCTGCACCGTCACGTCGAGCGCGGTGGTGGGTTCGTCCGCCACCAGCAGGCGCGGGTTGCCGGCCAGCGCCTGAGCGATCAGCACGCGCTGGCGCATGCCACCGGAGAGTTCGTGCGGATAGCGGGTCAGCAGCGCGCCGGCGTCGCGAAGCTGCACCGCTTCCAGCAGTTCGACGCTGCGTTCCGCGAGGCCCCGGCGCTGGCCGTGGGCGCGCAGCACGTCGGCCATTTGCTGGCCGATGGTGAAGACCGGATTCAGGTACGTCGCCGGGTCCTGGAATACCATGCCGATCCCGGCGCCGCGCAGGCGCCGCAGCGCTGTGGCTTGCATGCGCAGCACGTCCTCGCCGGCGAAGCGGATGCTGCCGGAAACGATGCGCGCTGGCGGTTCGGGATTCAAACGCAGCAGGCTGCGCGCGAGCACCGACTTGCCGCAGCCGGTCTCGCCGACGATGCCGACCGCTTCGCCTTCCTCCACCGAAAGATCGATGCCGTTGAGCACCTGCGCCGTGCCTTCGTAGCCGTCGAAGGCCAGGCGGTAGTCGCGGACCTCCAGCAGAGTCATTCGCCAGCTCAGGGTAATCGAGTGAACCACGCGTTGAACGAAGCTGCGCCTTATGACCAGCCGCCGGTGCCGCACGATGTTCCGTATTTTCGCACGGAGGCAGCGCGGAGAACCACCGAGAACACGGGAGTCGGAGGCTCCCTGGCTGCCGGGGCACCTCCGGCTCCGTGGTTCTCCGCGCTGCCTGCGTGCCGAAAAAACGTCGCTGCGAATATCGATGGCGTTTGAGGTGAGCCTCCGCCTCCACCCACATCGCGGCAGTCGGGGCCGGCACGCGCATGCTCCTGCTCATCGAACCCCTCATCCACGCGCGCTGCGCGGATCGAGGATGTCGCGCAGCCCGTCGCCGAACAGGCTGAAGCCGAGCACGGTGAGGAAAATGAACAGCCCGGGGAAGAAGCTGTACCACCATTGGTCCGGCATGTAGTTGCGCGCAACCGAGATCATCGCCCCCCATTCCGGCGCGGGAGGCTTGGCTCCGAGGCCGATGAAGCCCAGCGAGGCTGCCGCCAGCACCGCGAGTCCCATGTCCATGCTGGCCTTCACCACCAGCGGCGACACGCAATTCGGCAGGATGTGGCGGCATAGGATCCACGCATGGCCGGCGCCCATGGTGCGCGCGGCTTCGACATAGGGTTCGCCGCGCAGGGTCAGCGCCTTGGCCTCGATCAGGCGGACGTAGCCCGGCCACCACACCAGCGACAGCGCCACCACGCCGTGCAGCGTGCTGGGTCCCAGCGCGGCCACGATCGCCAGCGCCAGCACCAGGCCGGGCACCGCGAGGAACACGTCGGTCACGCGCATGATGACGCGCGCGCAGCATCTCCGCCGCGGTAGCCGGAGATGATGCCCAGAGGCACGCCGATCAGCATGGCGATGCCGGTGATGGTCAGGCCGACCCACAGGCTGGTGCGCGTGCCGATGACGACCCGGGTGAAGATGTCGTCGCCCATCTCGTCGGTGCCGAACCAGTGCGCGGCGGACGGCGGCAGCAGGCGCTGCGCCAGGTGCATCGCGCCGGTGGCGTCGGCGCGGATCGGGCACCAGCCACGGGCCGATCGGCGGCGAGCACCAGGAACACCGCCACCAGCACCAGGCCGAGCAAGGCGGAAGGGCTGCCGCGGAACGTCCAGACCAGGAAGCGCAGGCGGCGCAGCGCGATGCCGGTCCGCGGGCGCGGCAGGATCAGTTCGCTCATGCCGAGCGTGTCCTGGGATCGAGCCAGCCATAGGCGAGGTCGATCAGCAGGTTCGTCAGCATGAAGGTGATGCCGACGATCAGCGTCACGCCCATCACCGGCTTGAAGTCGGAAGCGATGGCGGAGATGACCGCGTAAAGCCCGATGCCGGGCCAGTCGAATACCGTCTCCACCAGCACGGTGCTGCCGAGCGTCCAGCCGAAGCGCAGCCCGATCATGGCGAGTGTCGGCAGCATGGCGTTCTTCAACGCCAGCCAGCCGATCACCCGCCACGGCGAGACGCCATGGGCGCGCGCGGCGGTGACGTAGTCGGAGGACAGCACCTCGATCATCTCAGCGCGGTTGACGCGGAGGATGGCGGCGAGCGACGGCAGCGCCAGCACGAAGGCGGGCAGGATCGCGTATTGCAGCGCTTCGACGAACACGGCGCCACTGGCCGGCCAGCAAGGCATCGAGCAGCACCATGCCGGTGATGGGCGGCGGCGGCGCGGTGGCGACCGAGAGCTGGCCGCTGGTCGGCAGCCAGCCCAGCCGGACGCTGAACAAAAGTTGCAGCAGCAGCGCGGCCCAGAAGGCTGGCAGCGCGACGCCGGAGACGGCCAGCACGCGAATGGCATGGTCGAACGGCCGGTTGCGCCGCACCGCCGCCAGCATGCCAAGCGGCACGCCGACCACGACGGAGAACGCCATCGACAGCAGCACCAGTTCCAGCGTCGCCGGGAAGTAGCGGGCGAGGTCGTCGGACACTTGGTCGCCGGTCTGGATCGACCGGCCCAGCCGCAGCCGGGCGAGATCGCTCACGTAGCGCAGGAATTGCAGCGGCAGCGGCTGGTCCAGACCGTATTCGTGGCGGATCGTTGCGATCATGTCGCGCGTGGCGTCGGGCCCGGCGGCAAGCGCGGCGGGATCGGATGGTGCCACGTTGGAAACGAGGAAGGTGATCAGCACCAGGCCGGAGAGCATGATGCAGAGCAAGCCGAGCCGGCGAAGGAGGTAGAGAATCATGCGTTGCCGCGCGCGACGCTGTTACCACCCCCAACTGTCATTGCGAGGAGCGAAGCGGCCAAGAAATCTGCATCGAGGCGCGCTCGGACAATCGTGCGCCTCTCGATGGAGATTGCTTCGCCGCTTCGCTCCTCGCAATGACACGCTGAGGAGCCTTACGTTTTCGCCGCATACAGCGTGTACAGATCCGCCTCCCCGGTCAGCCGCACCGGACAGAACTGGAAGCCCATCACGTAATTTCGCATGGCCCACTTGCGATCTTCCAGCATGCCGAAGATGCACGGCTGCAGGGCGACGATGCGATGCTGGATCGCCGCGTACATCGCCATGCGCTTCGCCTGATCGGTCTCCAGCCGCGCCTTCTCGATCATGTCGTTCAGCTCGGCGTCATTCAGGTGATGCATGTGCCAGAACTGGCCCTCGGCGGTGGAGGCGTACTGCGCGGCGATGACGTCCGGATCGGTGCTGACCGGCGTGACATAGACCGCTACCATCTCGGGGGCGGTTTCCGGCTTGGCACCGCGCGCCACGAGAGTGGGCCAGGGCTGGCTCACCACGTTCACCTTGATGTCCAATGGCTGCAGGGAATTCGAGCACCGCCAGGCCGATCCGGCGTTCCACTTCCAGGCCGGCGACGTAGAGATACGTAATTTCGATCCCACCCTTCGGCGTCTTGGTCTTCGCCAGGTACTGCCGCGCCAGGTCCAAATTGCGGCGCGGCATGTCCTTGATGGCGACATGGCCGGACATCGCATTCGGGAAGGGACTGTCCATCAACTTGGCGGCGTTGTTCTCGATCTGCAGCAGCGCGTCGTAGTCGAACGCAAAGGCCATCGCCTTGCGGAAATTCAGGTCGGCGGTCGGGCCGTTCTGCGTGTTCATCTGGATAGTGAATGGCGTCATGCCGGTGAAGGACGGCACCTCGATGCCCGGCATCTTCGCCATCTCGTCGTAGTCGTCGGGGGTCATCTCGGTGACCATGTCGACTTCGCGGCGTTCCAGCGCGGCCTTGCGCGGCGCCGGCTCGCGGATCACGCGGTAGATCACGCCGCCGGGCCGGTTGGCCGCGCCCATCGGCCAGCCTTTCCAGTAGTCCGGCACCGCATCGAGCGCCATCACCGCCTGGCCGTCCCAACGCTGGATCTTGAACGGCCCGGAACCGGCGTCGCCATCCGTCAGGAACTTCTGGCCATAGTCGCCATTCGCCGCGTTCGCCGTCACCTGCTTCGGGTTGACGATGTACCAGAGCGGCGTGAATGTCAGGAAGGCGGGATACGCGACCGTCAGCGTGAACTGAATCGTGCGCGGGTCCACCACCTTGATCGCCTCGGGCTTCAGGTGGTCCTTCAACATCCAGGCGACGCCCTTGTTCAGCTTCAGCGCGCGCTCATAGGAGAAGCGCACGGCCTCGGCATCCAACGGATCGCCGTTGTGGAACTTCGCGTTGCCGACCAGGCGGAAGGTCCAGGTGAGGCCGTCCTCGCTGGTTTCCCATTTCTCGGCGAGCCAGGGAACGACGTGCGGTGGATTGCCCTCGTATTTCGTCAGCGCGTCGTAGATCGACTGCTGCATCATGCGGGTGGACCAGTCGTATTTCACATGTGGATCGAGCACTGGAACCGGCTGGCCGCCCGAGAACACCAGCGTGCGGCGATCGCCCACGCGTTCGAAGGACAGGGCGGGTGTGGCACCAGCGGCAACCGCGGCGGCGCCGGTCGCGGCGCCCGCCAGAAAGGCACGTCGTTTCATTATCTTGATCCCCCAGACCCGGAGCAGCCCCCGGAGCAGCCCTCGGGGCACCCCCGGGGCTGACATGTCGTGCTGCGCCGCAGCGATGTTATACGGGCGACGCAGGGTGTCCAGCCGGACAGGCCAAAACACGCCGGTTGGGAGCAGGTTCGCCGCGCCATCGTCATCCCCGCGAGAGCGGGGACCCATGTGGCCTGGGTTCCCGCTTTCGCGGGGATGACGATGGATACCAGTCACGGTGACCCCGCTCCAAACCACCCCAGCCGATCGGCGCCTGCCAGCAGTCCCCCGGCAGTCCCCCGGCAGTCCCTCAGCACTCCCCCTGGCACCTTCACGGGCAAACGCCCAAGATGGACCGCATAAGCAGCCAGGGGAGCCCATCGATGCCGTACGAGACCATCAAAGTGAAGCCGGTGACGCCGATCATCGGCGCGGAGATCGGCGGCGTCGATCTCAGCCATCCGCTCGGCAACCAGCAATTCCAGGAAGTCCACGACGCATTGATGGCGCACCAGGTGATCTTCTTCCGCGACCAAAAGCTGACTCTGGAGCAGCACAAAACGTTCGGCCGATTGTTCGGCGAGCTGCATATCCATCCGAACGCGAGGGCACCCGAAGGCCATCCGGAAATCCTGCCGATCCACGCCGATGCGAACTCCAAGCGCATTGCGGGCGAGCGCTGGCACTCCGACGTGTCCTGCGACCCGGAGCCGCCGATGGGTTCGATCCTGAACCTGAAGACGATCCCGGAGGTTGGCGGCGACACGCTATTTGCCAGCATGTACGCCGCGTATGAGGCATTATCGGCGCCGATGCAGCGGTTCCTGGCGGGCCTGACTGCGATCCATGACGGCGCACCGAACTACTCGCGCACCAATCGGCTGTACGGCAAGGAAGATCCGAAGTCGTTTCCGCGTGCCGAGCACCCGGTGATCCGCACGCACCCGGTCACGGGGCGGCAGGCGATCTATGTCAATCCGGTGTTCACCATCGCGATCAAGGATGTGCCGGAGGCCGAGAGCAAGGCGATCCTCGAGTTCCTGTATGAGCATTGCGCCCGGCCGCACTGGCAGGTGCGGTTCCGCTGGCAGCCGGACTCCGTGGCTTTCTGGGACAATCGCTGCGTGCAGCACATCGCGATGTGGGACTACTACCCGCAGGTTCGTTCGGGCTTCCGCGTCACCGTGAAGGGGGACAAGCCGTTCTATCGGGCAAACTGAATCGAAGCGTCCTCAGGAAAAACGATTCGCATGCAGCCCATCGAGCATGACGCCGTGGTGCGGCTGGTGCTGACAGGGCAGACACCTCCCCCTGAGTGGGTCCCACAGATCACCGAGCTGCGGCTCGACCGCACGCGCATCGGCGACCTGCGGCCGGTCGCCGCGCTGACCAATCTGCGCCGGCTGGTGCTCAGCCACACGCTGGTCTGCGACGTCGCGCCTGTCGCGGCATTGACGGAATTGCGACGGTTGGAACTGACCCGATCGCGGGTCACCGACGTGGGGCCGCTTGCCTCGCTACACCATCTGCAAAGCCTGCATCTTTCCTTCACCCCCGTTGCCGACGTGACGCCGCTGGCGGGGTTGACCATGCTCGAAGGTTGTTTCCTCACCGGCACGCTGGTGGAGGACATCGCGCCGGTCGGCGGGCTGACTCGGTTGGAGCGGCTCGACCTCGGCGATACCGCGATCCGCGACGCAACCCCGTTGGCGCGTCTGACGCTGCTGCGCAGCCTCGATCTTTCCGGGACGAAGGTGAGCGATCTGGCGCCACTCGCGACGCTGGTACGCCTGCAATATCTTGACCTGACCTCGACGCCGGTCACCGATCTGTCGCCGCTGGCCGGGCTGACGGACCTGCGCCGGCTGGACCTGCGCAGCACGCGTGCGGATCCAACGGTGCTGGCGGGGCTTCCTCGGTGCAAGATCATCACAACGGCGTTGCGCCGCAACCGCTGACGCGGAGCGAAGCGACTGAAAGCAGTGCACATCTGCTCTTTTTTTCCGTGCCCCGCTGTGCGGGCGTGGCATACAGCCCACTGCTCGGCAGGCCAGCGCGCCTGGTGGGTTCGGCATCTCTCACAAAGAAGAAGGGAACGGTTGAAGATTCACCAACAAGGCCGGATCATCGCCCTTGCCACCGCCATTGAAGACGGAGCGTCACGTCAGGCTTGGTGGCCCCTTCCTGCCTTCCTGGATCTTTGTGAGAAAATGCCACGCGGTAAGCAGCATCGGCCCTGCTTATATGGCAGTCCCCGGTCCTCGATCTGCTCCTCGATCCGCCCGGGGCGGCGTTGCAACGAAACGTCAGCCCGCCCCCCTTGTGGGCCTGATCCGCGTCGAGACTGATCTGAGTCGAGACTGATCTGCGTCGAGACTGGGGCCCACGAGGGAACGGTTACTTCTCGCCTTACGAACGCAGGTCGGCGTGGCTCTCGCCGTAGTTTTCCTGCCGCGCCGCCCGGCGCATCTCACAGATCGCGGTGTGAATCTGTTGCCAGTGGTCCAGGCCCTTGGTGTCGCCCTGCTGGCGCATTTCCGCGGCGCGCTCCTGCGCGATCGCTTGTGCCCGGAGCCCGTGCAACCGAAGCATCATCTGGGCTGTCTCTTTCGCATCCTGATGTCGCATGGATGTTCCCTTTCCAGGCCAACTGAGCCTCGACGAGATATGAGCAGCGCCCCGGAAGGTCGCGAATCGCACTGGTGTGACCCAGATGAATTCCGGGTCATCTCTCGGGAGAGGTGGCGGAAGCCGGGGGCTTCGCCCCCGAACCCTCGACTTGGGGGCCTCGCCCCCGAACCCCCGACCTGGGGCTCTGCCCGCTTGGAACCCCGCCAAGGACGAGCCTTGGACCCCGCTACCCGGCTGGATGGATTGCAAAGGCTCGCCTTTGCTGGCGTTCCAAGGGCCGCGAAGCGGACCAATGCCCCGAAGCGGACCAATGCCCCGAAGCGGACCAATGCCCCTCGGCGGGGTCCAGGGGCGGAGCCCCTGGCGTCTGCCACGCTCAGTGCAGCGAGTGGCTCGCGTCGAAGCCCAGGAAACCGGCGCTCGGCACAGGCGCGCCGCCGTCATTGGCGAACAGCCTCGGGGTCTGCTGCGGGGCCGGCGCCACGTCCTTGACCGGCACCGCGTCACTGCGGATTCGGGACTTGGCCTCGGCGACCTTCACCGGCGCGGCAGCCCCCGCGGCCTTCGCCTGGGTTGGCGGACCACTAGGCATGTCAAAGTCGCGATAGGACAACAGCAGGAAGGAGATGTCGTTGCGGCCAAGATCGACCGACAGATCCATCGGCGTCATGCCCAGCAGGTTGCGGGCGCTCAGTTCGGCGCCACGGTTCAGGGCGTCACGTGCGGCGGCAATGTCGCCCCGGTTGATGGCATCGAACAACGCGTCATTCGGCGACATGTCGTTGGGGATACGAGTCGCGGGCGCGGCGGTATTGGCGCGCGAGGCAGCACCGGGCAACGCGGGCGGCCGTGCGATTTGGTTTTGCTCTTCCTTCGGCGCCATGGAGGCGCCCTGCCGCAGCAGCGAACCGGGATCGATCATCCCGCCAGCACCCGGCGTCACCTGTGCCTGGGCGATCGACGCAAAGCCGGCGGCCGACAGGGCCACGGCAAACACCAGCGCTGTGCCGCGCGATATGCGATTCTCCATGCAGGCGCTATACCTCAGATCGGGTTCAACCACCAGAAGCCGACATTCAGGTAGGCGGCGAATATCGTCCAAGCTGAGGTACGGCAGCATCAGCCAGGCCGCGACGCGGTGCAGGCGGAAGAAGCTTCGGATGGTGAGGCCGGCAAGCACCAGCAACACCACCATCACCGCGAGCGCCAGCGGCGGGTTGTGCAGGCCGAAAAAGGCCGGCGTCCACAAAGCGTTGGCGGCGAGCTGCCAGCCCCACAGCCGCAATGGCCGCGCTGCGCCCGAGCGGCGCCACACCAGCCAGCCGGCTATGCCGATCATCACATAGAGCACGGTCCAGACCGGCCCGAACACCCAGTTGGGCGGCGTGCCGGGCGGGCGCGTCAACGAGGGATACCAGCTATGGACAGCGCTCGCGACGAGCGCGGCCGTCGGCCGCAGCCAACCAGCAGGCACAAGCCCACGAACCCGATCAGCGCCAGGATCGGAGAAACCGGCGCGGACGACCCGGGATAAGACCCCCACTCTTCTGGACCGGTCTGCTGGAAGACACGCATCCTTCTGCCAAGCGGTGGACGTGCCAAGGAGTGAGCCTATTTAGAGAATGTAGGGCGCCTGCGCGCAAGTCCAAAGGGCTGTTTACCAGCCGTTGACCCGCGGCCACACGGCCACGACGGTCTCGCCTCCATCGATCACATAGTAGCGGTCATGCGCTGCCGCGGTCATGCAAGTGTGATTGGGCGCGATGCGCAGCTTGTCGCCGACGTGCAGCGCGCCGAGCTCGGCTTCGATGACGCCATGCTCCTGATAGGCGCGCCGTACGATGATCCCATTTGGCATCCCACTTGGCATCCCACTTGGCATCCCACTTGGCATCCCACTTGGCATCCCACTTGGCACCCCACTTGGCACCCCGCTTGGCACCCCACCTGGGGCCTCGGTTGCTACCCCGCCCGGGGCCGCGCCCGGGACGCCATGCAGCGGCTGGCCGGCCAGGTCCAGCACCAGCCCGAAGCCGAAATCGTGCGGCACCGCCTCGGTGCTGCGGTCCTTCGACAGCGCCAGGCCACCAGCATCCACCAGCATACGTCCGGGCCGGCGGCCGATGACGCTGGTCAGCACGGTGACCGCGATGTCGCCCTGCCGGTGGGTGCCGATCTCCGACTGGAACAGATCGCCGAACATGTAGACGCCGGCGCGGACTTCGGTGACGCCGGCGAGCGTTTCGGCATGCCGCGCGGTCGGCGAACTGCCCATCGACACGATCGGCGCGGGATGTCCCGCCGCGCGCAGCCGCTCGGCCGCGCGCACCACGGCGTTGCGCTCGCCTTCGGCGATGCGGACCATCTCGGCGATGGAGCGGCCATTGTAGGAGTGGCCGGCATGCGTCATCACGCCACCAAGCCGCGGGCCGAGGATGCTGGCGATCTCCAGCAGCGCGTCGTCGTCGGGCGTCACGCCGCCGCGCGCTTCGCCGGAGTCGATCTCGATCAGGGTGCGCGGTGGCTGCGGATGCGCGGCGATGGCCGCGGCGGTTTCGGGATCGTCGGTCAGCGCGATCACGTGCGCGCCGGTGGCGTTCAGCTTGGCGACCTGGTCCAGCTTCTGCGGCGTGATGCCGACGGCATAGAGGATGTCGCCGATGCCGTGGGCGGCGAAGTATTCCGCCTCGGCCAGCGTCGAGACGGTGATGCCGCCCGGCTGGCCCTGCAGCGCGAGGCGCGCCACGTCGACCGACTTGGCGGTCTTCATGTGCGGGCGCAGGGCGACGCCGTGGCGGCCGACGGCTTCGGCCATGCGCTCGATGTTCCGCCGCAGGATTGTGCGGTCCAGCACCAGGCACGGCGTCGGCAGGTCGGCCAGGTTCATGTGGGCGGTGTCCAGATTGCGGTGTCGTCGATCGGAATCACCGGGCGGGGCATATGGCGCCAGGCGAAGCGCGACAGGATGGGGCTGGTGAGACCGGAGGCATCCACCTCGATGATGTCCTGGTGGCGGAAGAATTCGTCGAAGCCGCCGCGGAAATGGCCGCGGGATTTTACCACCACGACGCGGGCGGCGGCGATGTCGAGGCCGAAGGCTTCGAAGAAGACCGGGTCGGCGCACTGGTAGCGGTTGGAAAGGACGACGACGGTGATGCCGTCCAGTTGCAGTGCCGCGGCGGCCCCGAGGTCGAGCGTGTTGTCGGCGTAGATGCCCCGCCGGCCGCGCACGGTGCCGGACAGCAGGCGGCGCACTTCCGCGGGTGCGGCGAAGGGTTTGGAGAAGTCGTCGCCGCGTCGGCGTTGGAGGCGGCGCGGTTGAAGCGGGCGATGAAGCGGGCGCCCTCGCCGAGCCGGTGGGCCTCAGCGGCAAGCGCGGGATCGTGGATCACGCCCACCAGTGCGCCTCGCACGCCGGCGGCGTGAAAGGCTTCCAGGATCCACATGGTGTTGCCGCGGCCGCCGCCGCCGGGATTGTCGGCCACGTCGGCGAAGGCGAGGGGGTGGGAGCGGGCAACGGACACCCCCTCCCCTGGTCCACGTGTCTTCTGCGCCTGCTGCGGCCACTGCTCCCCCGACCCCGAGCGGGAAACCACCCTCGCCAGATGGGTGGCCTCTTCGAGCGACGTCAGCACCGGCCGGAACCGGTCGCGCCTTGCCCATCCGGCTTCGGCGATCTCCCGCGCGAGGTCATTGGCGGCCTGCGCGTCGGTGGCGGTCACCACGACAGTGAGGCCGTTGAAGGGCGTATCCGCATAGGCGAATCCGCCCATCACCGACACGTTCAGCACCCGCCCGGAGTAGCGCGGTTCGACCATGCGCTGCTGGCCGAGATCGATCAGCTCGCCATAGGGACGGTTGGGCGCGTCGTTGCCGGTAAGCTGGGTGACGGTCGGCGGCACGATCGGCAGGCGGATGCGCGCGAGTTCGGTGCGCGTGCCCGAAAGCAGGCGGCAGAGCACGTCGGCGGCCTCCGCGCCGCGGGCGCGCATGTCGAGATGCGGGTTGGTGCGATAGCCGATGAAGGCGTTCAGCAGCGTGACGTCATCGTCCGAGACGTTCGCGTGCAGGTCGAAGGTGGCGACCACGGGCACCGCGTCGCCGACAATGCTGCGGACGAGGCGCAGCAGCGTTCCTTCGGGGTCGTGATCTGCCGTCGTCAGGCCGGCGCCGTGCAGCACGCAATAGACGCCGTCGAGCTTGCCGGCGGCGCGCAGGCCGGTTTCCCACTGCCCCATCAGGTGGTCAAAAAATGCCTGCTCCACCGGGCCATTTGGCTCGGCCATGGCGAGGGTGAGGGGCACCGGCTGCCACACGCCGGCTGCGTCCATGGCGGCGAGGAAGCCGGGGAGTTCACCCAGCATGCGCGGGGCGGGCGATCGTGCCTCGTCCAGCATCGCCTGGCCTGACAGCAAGGTGCGAGCGGCGAAGTCGGCCTCGGTGGCGATCGGTGCGAAGCGGTTGCACTCGATGGAGAAGCCGAGCAAGGCGATGCGCATGGGACGGTCCGTCTCCCGTAGAGCGAACCGAGGGTAGGGTGAGCGTGTTGCGGACTGCAACCCCGAGTTGATGTTCAGCCCGAACGCTGTTGCGCCGGATCGTTTCAGGTGGCGCAAGGCGTCCAACCGAAACGCGAACCATGCCCGAACGAGATGGCTAGGCTCTGTGGACAAACCCGCGACGGCGGAATCATCAGCGCGATACTTGTCCCTGCTTTCACGACCTGAAGAGGGGCGTTCAGTAGAAGGTTTTGAAACACAGATTTCACAGATTTCACAGATTTAGGCATTCATAAGTTAGCATCTCCTATGATCCTCAAATATGTTCCGGCTGCATTAACGGCCCAAAAAGTTACTTGGCGTTGCCGCAGTTGTGCCATACCGCCTCTACACGAGAGAGACTTCTGTGCCTTAATCCGTGAAATTTGTGAAATCTGTGTTTCAAAAATCTTCTTGAGTTCCGGGGTATTGGGTTTGTCCACAGTGCCTGATTTCCGACCGAAACCGGGGCCGCGAGTCGCTCAATACTGCGGAGGCAGCTACTGTGAAGGCAGCCTTGGCGTGCTGTGCGGGATCCGGCGGGCGCGAAAGGGTGGCGTGCGACACTGCGGCGTCTCCGCACGGGCCGTTCTGCTGCAAGATACGGAGACAACGAAGAACCACGCAGCGGCACGGAGCGGTTCAAACGACAAATCGCCGGAAGCCGTCCTTCGGCAGCCGGGCATCGAAATTGAACCAGGCCGAGGCGCAGGCCGCTCATGCGGAGGTAGGTCAGTACCTGAGCGTCGTGCGCTGGCACCATACTCGCTACGGCTCCACCAAACTCGCGCCATGCGAGGGCCAACAGCGTTTCTAACGCGATGACAGTGAAATAGCGCTATGAGCCACATGCGGCACTAATCGAGCTGCAGCAACTGCGCCTTCAAATATGCCGTCTCCGGCAGATGCGGGTGCACCGGGTGGTCCGGACCGGCCCCGGAGGTGACCAGGATGCGGCCCTCGCGTCGCGCCCGATGCAGGCCGAATGCGATCTGCGCCGCCCACGCCTCCAGCGGCGCGTGGTGACTGCACGATGCCACGAGCAGGAAACCGCCCGGCGCGACGAGGGGCGCCGCGAGGCGGGCCATGCGGCCATAGGCGCGCAACCCTGCCTCCGCGTCCTTGCGCGAGGGGGCGAAGGCCGGCGGATCGCAAACCACGATGTCGAAGCGCTCCCCGGCGGCAGCGAGCGCGGTCATTGTCTCGAACGCGTCGCCGCGGCGTGCGGCCACGCGCCCCGCCACGCCGTTCAGCGCCGCCGCCTGCATCGCAAGCTCCAGGGCCGGCGCGCTGGCATCGACCAAGGTCACCGCCTCCGCCCCGGCGGCCGCACAGCGCACGCCGAAGGCGCCGGTATGGCAGAACACGTCCAATACCCGGGCGCCGCCCGCCAGCGCCGCGACACGGTCGCGGTTGGGGCGCTGATCGAAGAACCAGCCGGTCTTCTGGCCCGTCAGCAGATCGACAGGGAACCACACCCCACGCTCCAGCACCGTCGTGACGGCGTCGCTGCCGCGCAGCAGGGCGACGCTCTCGGGCAGGCCCTCCAGCTTGCGCGCGCCGGAGTCATTGCGACCCACCACCGTGCGCAGCGGCAGCAGATCCCGCAGCGTCTCGACGATCAGGGGAGTCAGCAGCTCCATGCCGGCGGTGTTGGCGGACAGCACCGCTACGTCGTCGTAGCGGTCGATCACGAGGCCGGGCAGCCGGTCTGCCTCGGCGTGCACGAGCCGGTGGAACGGCCCGTCACACACCCGTTCCCGCAGGGCCATCGCTGCCGCCAGACGCCCCCGCATCCAGGCCGCGTCGATCGCGGCGTCCGGGTCGCGGTCCAGCAGCCGCGCGGCGATCAACGAATGCGGGTTGAACATGAAGGTGCCGAAGTGGCCGCCGTCGTCGCCTTCCAGCCGCACCAGGCCGCCCGGCACCATGCGGCGGTATTCCGGCCGCATGGCGATCTCGTTGGAGAACACCCACGGCGCGCCGGCCCGCAGCCGCCGTCCCTGGCCAGCGCCGAGGCGCAGGATCGGCCGGTCCGCTGGCGTCTCACCCTGCATCACGATCCAGTCCTTGCAACCATTCCACAACGCCCGGTGGCGTACAGCAGCGCCAGCGTCCGACCCGGGATCCTTCGTCGCATGTCCCCTCCGCACCCCGCGCGCCCTTGGCTCGAGCCGCTGCGCAGTGCCGCGTGGCTGTCGCGGGATCGCGTCACCGCCTGGTCCTCGATCCTGTTCGCCGCGGAGTTGCTGATCATCGTGTTCCTGGCGCTGTGGCAGCACGGGGTATTCGTGCCGGTGCCCAACCCGCCGTCCAGCGATTTCGCCAGTTTTTACGCCGCGGGCAAGCTGGCAATGGCGGGCACGCCGGCGCTCGCCTACGACCACGCGGCGCACTGGGCGGCGGAGCAACAGGCGACATGGGCCGGCGCCGGCTACCAGTATTTCTTCTACCCCCCGGTCTTCCTGCTGGTCTGCGCCCCGCTCGCCACCCTACCCTATTTCGTCGCCTACGCCCTGTTCCAGGTCGCCACCCTGGTACTGTTTCTGCTGGCCATGCGTGCAGTGCTGCAGGCCAGTGGGGCCCAGCGCCGGGGCTGGCAGTGGCTGCCCCCTGTCCTGGCGTTTCCCGCGGTGTTCTGGACCATCGGGTTGGGGCAGAACGCGTTCCTCACCTCGGCGTTGTTCTGCGGTTTCACCCGGCTGATCGACCGCCGCCCCGCCCGCGCCGGCCTGTTGCTCGGGCTGCTGTGCTACAAGCCGCATTTCGGCTTGCTGGTGCCGGTGGCGCTGATCGCGGGCCGACGCTGGCGAGCCTTCGCCGCCGCCGCGGCGACGGTGGCGGCACTGGTGGGCCTCTCCATCCTGTTGTTCGGCTGGTCCTGTTGGGCGGCTTATCTGCACGCCTTCGCGGGATCCGGGGCGGTCTATCAGTCGGGCGCCATCGACTTTGCCGGCATCGAGACACCGTTCGGCACCGCGCTTCTGATGGGGATCGCGCCCGGTGCCGCCTATGCGCTGCAGGCCGCGATCGCGCTGGCGATGGTGGTACTGACGGCGCTGGTCTGGAGGCGCTGCGCCTCCCACCCCGTCCGCTGCGCCACCCTGCTTGCCGCCACCCTGCTCGCGGTACCGCTGGCCTTGCTGTACGACAAGCTGCTGCTGTTGGTCGCCATCGGCTGGCTGCTGGGGGCGGCGGAGGACGGCGGCTTCCTGCCGTGGGAGAAGCTGGTACTGCTGCTGGTCTGGCCCGCCAGCGTTGCGAGCTGGCCGGTAGGGGCGGCATGGCACGTCCCCCTTGGCCTCGCGACCACGGTGGCTGTGCTGGCGTTGTGCCTCCGGCGGGTCTGGCGCGCCCCGGAGACCGCCCTGAGTTCGGAGACCGCCCTGGCTTCGGAGACCGCGCTGAGTTCGGAGATTGCGCTGAGTCCGGAGACTGCGCTGAGTCCGGCGACTGCGCTGAGTCCGGCGACTGCGCTGAGTCCGGCGACTGCGCTGAGTCCGGCGACTGCGCTGAGTCCGGAGATTGCGCTGAGTCCGGCGACCGCCCCGCGTCCGGGGAAACCCGCCTGGGCCGCGCCGAACCGAGACCGATCTCAGACCGTCGGAGCCACGCCGTAGGTCTTGAACCAGGTCAGCATGCGCCGCCGCAAGCCCTCGATCGCGTCGGTTGCGCGGTAGCTGGGGCGGTAGCCGGCGTTGAAGCCATGCGGCGCGTCCGCGTCCACGACGATCTCCACCGTCTGCCCGCGGCTTTAGCCTTGGCCTCCGCGGCGCGGACGTCCGCCACGACGATGCTCCGGTCCTGTCCGCCGTACTGCCCGAGCAAGGCGGTGGCATCGAGATCGTTCATGTATTCCGCATCGGGCTTCTTCGAGATGACCTGTTTTATGATCGTCGGAACATCGGTCATCTTCGAAAGATCGTAGATGCGCGCATAGTACTCGGTGGCGACCGCGGGTGACGTGCGTACTCTCCTCGAGATTGCTTCGCTGCGCTCGTCATGACAGGTGGTTCGACGACAGCATCGCCGTGTCGGCATCACGACACCAGCCGCGCAGAAAAGTCGAGCACTTTGCCCGCAGCCACAGGTGATATACAAACGCCGCCAGAACGCAACAAATCCCTCGGGAGGATGTCGATGCCAAGCCGCCGATCGGCTGCGTACGAAGTGGTACATGATGGTGCTGCTGGTCTTGTTCTGGGGCTGCATAGGCCTTAACCGCGCCGGCCTTGGCTTCATCTTTCCAAAGATCGTGCCCGAGTTTCACATGGCCCTTTGGCAGGCCGGGCTGCTGATTTCCGGCACCTCGATCACCTGGGCCTTCAGCAGTTGGATCGGCGGTTGGCTGTCCGACAACCGCGGACGCCGCGCTATCCTGCTGCCGGCGATCGGCTTCACCGCGCTGATGACCGCAGCGATGGGCGCGACCTGGAGCTTCCTGTCTATGTTCGTGGTGCGCGATCTGCTCGGCCTGGGCGACGGCGTCGGCTGGTCGGTCGGCCAGGCGACCATCAGCGAGCAATCCTCACCGCAGCGACGCGGCCTGAACCAGGCGCTGTACAATTGCGGCTATAGCTTCTTCGGAGTCGGCCTCGGCGCACTGATCGTCACCACGCTGACGGTGCATTTTGGCTGGCGCTGGGTATTCCCCATCATCGGCGTTGCCACCGCGCTGATCTGCCTCGCGTTGTTCGCGGTCCTGCGAGAGTCGACGACGCCGGCATCGCGGCCAAAGGTGCAGTGGCGCGTCGGCCTCGGGCTGCTGCGCGATCCCTCGGTGCTGCTGGTCACGCTGATGGGCTGCGCCACCCTGGCCTGGCTGCAGCTCATGATCGGCTACAATGTACTGTTCTTGACCAAGGTGCGCGGCTTCAGCCTGCTGGAGGCCGGCACCGTGATGTCTGCCTGGGGCCTTGTCGGGACCGTCGGGCAATTGCTGCTGCCCTTCGCCTCCGACTATATCGGCCGCCGCCCCGTCATCCTGCTGAGTGCCCTGCTCGCCGCCGCAACCCTGGTAGCCTACGTGATCGGCGGGTTCGGCCTCGACACCATGCGGCTGCTGGCGGGGGCGAACGGCTTCTTCGGATTCGGCCTCGGGCCGATCATCATCGCCACCTGCGTCAGCGAACTGGTGCCGGAGGAACTGCGCGGCTCGGCCCTGGGCATGACCAATTTCTTCGCCGTGATCGTCGGCACCGCCGTGATGCCGGTCGTGGGAGGCATCGTCGCCGACCATTTCGGCCTCGCCGGCGCGCTGGCTTTGGCGGTGACAGTGCAGGTGCTGATCGCCGCGCTGGTGCTGGGCATCGCCGAGACCGCGCCTCGGGTGGTGGCGCGCCGCACCGTGACCGCGCCGGCGCAATGAATGGCTGCAACGGGCGCACGCACGGCGAAACGCGCGTGCCCCGGGTTCACAAGCCGCCACGGCCGGCGTAATACCCGCCGGTAGGCTTCGCTTTATAGGGGAAGATCGTGGCAGGCATGATGGAAGGCAAGGTCGCCGTGGTGACCGGCGCGGGCGGCGGCATCGGGCGCGAGATCGCGATCATGATGGCCGCCGCCGGCGCGAAGGTCATCGTCGCCGATATCGGCGCGTCGCTCGGCGGCGAGGGCAGCTCCGCCACCCCGGCGCAGCAGACCAAGCAGTTGATCGAGCAGAAGGGTGGCGTCGCGGAAATCTGCACCGAGTCGGTGGCGGCGTGGGGTAGCGCGCGGAAGATAATCCAGGCGGCACTGGACCATTTCGGCAAGATCGACGCGGTGGTGAACAATGCCGGCATCCTGCGCGACGTGATCTTCCACCGGATGACGGAAGACGACTGGCTGTCGGTGATCGGCGTACACCTGAACGGGTCGTTCTTCGTCTCGCGCGCCGCGGCCGAGCAGTACCGCAAGCAGGAAAGCGGGACGTTCGTGCATATCAGCTCCACCTCCGGGCTGATCGGCAATTTCGGCCAGGCGAACTACTCCGCGGCGAAGCTGGGGATCACCGCGCTGTCGAAGTCCATCGCGCTGGACATGGCGCGCTATAACGTGCGGTCCAACTGCATTGCGCCGTTTGCATGGAGCAGGATGACGAGTTCCATCCCGGCGACGACGCCGGAGCAACAGGCGCGGCTGGCGAAGATCCAGCAGATGACGCCGGATAAGAACGCGCCGATGGCGGTGTATTTGTCGTCCGATCAGGCGAAGGGCGTCACCGGCCAGGTGTTCGGCACCCGCATGAACGAGGTCATACTGTTCTCCTCGCCGCGGCCGATCCGGATCGTCTCGCGTGCCGACGGGTGGACGCCGGAGACGATCGCCGAGCAAGCGATTCCGGCGATGAAGGCGGCGTTCATGCCGTTGGACCGGTCGGGGGAAGTGTTCGAACTGGGACGCGACTTGAAAGCATCCGGGCGCTGGCCGGCGAGGGGATTGTCCCGGGCGGTTTGAACATAGTGGAGGCGAGCAACGCACGGCGTGGCTCGCCGATGGGGCCGCTGCAGCGGCCGAGTGTTATTATTACATCTACACCAATAGCCCACCGCCATCGACCACGACGACCTGGCCGGTGGCGTACGTTTGGCGCATCAGGTACAAATAGGCTTCGGCGATTTCCTCCGGTTCGCCGACGTGTCCGACCAGGAGCTTTTGTTCCATCTGGCGATATAGCGCTTCACGGTCGTCCTCTGGCATGGCCAACCAGAGCGGGGTCTTCACCACGCCGGGCGAGACGATGTTGACGCGGATCGGCGCCAGTTCGACGGCCAGCGCGCGGGTCAAGCCCTCCATGGCGCTGGTGATGCTTGCACCCAACGCCCAGCCGGCGTGGGGCCGCTGGCCGGCGATTCCGGAGGTGAAGACAATCGAGCCGCCCGGGCGGACGCTGCCGCTGGCATACTTGGCGGCGAGATACGCGCCCCAGAAGCGCAGGTTGAAGAACCGCCGCGCGTTTTCCAGGTCGGTGCTCGCCAACGGGCCGAGTTGAAGGCTTTCGCCCGCGGTGAACGCCAAGTGGTCGAAGGCGCCGATGCGGGCGAAGAACGCCTGCACCGCCGCGGCATCGGTCAGGTCCACGGCATGGCCTTCCGCACCGGGCAGCGTGTTCAGGGCCTGGTCCACGCGAGACTGCTGGCTGGAGGCGATAACGACCGACGCCTCTTCCCTTAGCGCTGCCCGGGCCGTCGCCAGGCCGATGCCGGAACTGCCGCCCAGCACCACGATCCGTTTGCCGTTCAATGTCATGATTGCGTCTCCGTCGGTTGCGACCGCGCGGTATTTCGGCGCCGGGCGGCTTTGACGCCAGCGCATTCTGGTCCATTTTGCAGTGACTGGAGATCATCATGTCCTTCGATAGCAGACTGCTCGCCGGGATCGGTGTGCTCAGCGCCGTGGTCGAAAGCGGCAACTTCATCCGCGCCGGGGAGGCATTGGGTTTGACACCCTCCGGTGTCAGCCGAGCGGTGGCGCGCCTGGAGGGGCGGGTGGGTGTGCGGCTGTTCGACCGGACGCCGCGGGCGGTGACGCTGACCGACGAGGGCCGCCGGTTCCATGCCCAGGTGATGCCGTTGCTGGCGGGACTGGAGGACGCTGCGTCCGAAGTGGCCGGCGCGGTTTCGTCGGTGCTGGGGCGGCTGCGAGTGAATCTTGATCCATGGGTCGCTCGGCTGGTGCTGGCGCCGGCATTGCCGGGGTTCCTGGAAAAACACCCTGCCCTATCGATTGAACTGGTGGTGCGCGACACGCTGGGCGAGTTGATTGCCGAAGGCTTCGACGCCGCGATTCGGTTCGGCGAACCGGAACTTTCGGGGCTGGTGGCCCGCAAGCTGCTGGAGACGCGAATCCTGACGTGCGCTGCGCCGGGCTATCTCGCCAGGCATGGCACGCCGGAGCATCCGCGTGACCTGGAACGGCACGAATGCCTGATGTTCCGCGACCCGGTGACCGGGCGGCCGTTCGATTGGGAGTACCGCCGTGGTGCCGAGGTTGTCGCGATCAAGGCGCGCGGGCGGCTGGTGGTGAATGACCTGGCGACCAAGCTGGCGTTGTGCGCAGCGGGTAACGGCATCGCCCAGACAATCGAATTAGGGCTGGCGCCGATGCTCGCCGGCGGGGCGTTGGTGCAGGTGCTGCCGGATTGGGCCGAGGAGAGGTTTCCGCTGTACGCGTACTATCCGTCCCGGCTTCTGCCTCCAGCGAAGGTACGGGCGTTCTTGGATTTTGTTGTCGAGACTGTGGCGTCGTAACGGATATGCGCCGATCGGCAGCGGCCGAGTGCGAAATAGTGCACGAGTGCGCCTTGACCCCTCGCTATTGAATTGCCCTCTGCGCCGCGCCGGTCTCTTGTTGTCGTTCCGTTATGGCGCGTGAGGCAGGAAACGTGAGCCTGACGGCGGTGCCTTGGCCGGGGATGCTCTCAACCGTCAGCGTGCCGCCGTGCAGCATCACGAGCTTACGGCTGATCGCAAGCCCAAGTCCGCTGCCCCCATAGGTCCGGCTTATCGACGCGTCCGCCTGCGTGAACGGTTCGCAAAGCGACCCCACTTTCGACGGATCGATACCGATGCCCGTGTCCGCGACAACCAGCGCAATGCACCCATTCGTGGCGCGTTCGGTATGCACCGATACCGTTCCGTTGGCAGATGTGAACTTCACGGCGTTGGCCAGCAGGTTGAGCAGGATCTGCTTCATCGCCCGGAGGTCCGCGCGGAGGACGACATCCGGATCCACCATGGCACAATCAAGCCGCACACGTCCTTCCTCCGCCCGCAGCCTGACCATGCGCAGGCACGTGCGAACAACCCCGGCAAGCTCCACTTTGTCGTCGGCGAGGTCGTAGCGCCCTGCTTCGATCCGCGATAACTCCAGCACGTCGTTGATCACGCTCAGAAGATGCTGGCTGCTGGCGAGGATATCGTCAGCCCACTCGGCGCAGTCGCCGCCGGCTTGCCCGGCTTTGCCGCGGTCCCGAATCAGCCCGCTGAAGCCGATGATCGCGTTGAGCGGCGTGCGCAGCTCATGGCTCATGTTGGCGAGGAATTCGGACTTGGCACGGCTGGCCGCCTCGGCTTGCTCCTTCGATCGTTGCAGTTCCTCGGCTGCCCTGACCTCGGCCGTCACGTCGCGGCCCGTGCCATGGTAACCGACAAACGTTCCCGCCTCGTCGAAAATCGGATCGCCGCTTGTGCTCATATAGCGGCGCTTTCCGTCCGTTTAAATCCTCTCCCAGCGGAAGTCGCGGAACTTCCGTCTGGCGGCGAGGTCTGCCTTGTGCGCATCCCATCGCTCCGGACTCATGGCAGGATCGGCGAATTCCCATCTGGTCTTTCCCACATCGGTCGGCCGGCTCGTAAGCGGGATGTTGGATTGGCGGGTGAAACAGAGGTCAGCGTCCTGCTCCCAGAACCAATCTGACGACATCTCCGCGAATGCCTTCAGTTGCTGCTCGCTTTTGCGCAATGCCGCCTGCGCCTGTTTGAGTGCCGTTATGTCGATGCGTAGCCCGGCGATGCCCCCGTTCTTCATGCGCCGGTCGGTGCACAGATACATGCGGCCACTGCTGCGCCGGCTCTCCCAGACGCTTTCGGCGCTTTGATGCTGCCGCACCCGCTCGGCAATATAGTCCGCTTCGTGGCCGTCCGCGTCGGGGCTGCCACCCCGCATGACCACATGCCGGACGAAATCCTCGAATCGCAGACCCGGCACCAGCATATGGGCGCTTTCGGCAAAGATCCGCCGATAGACGTCGTTGCACATCACCAGCCGGTCCTCGCGATCGAAAATCACGAAGCCTTCGGAAATGCTGTCCACCGCGTCACGCAACAGCGTCTCAGCTTGCTCTGCCCGCTCCTTGGCACGCTCCAGTTCCTGTTCGGCTTCGATCTGCGCGGTGATATCGCGGCCGATGCCACGATAGCCCAGGAACCGGCCGGCCAGGTCGAACAGTGGGATGCCGTGGATGCTGACGTGGCGCGTCCGGCCATCGCCGCCGGTACGACGATAACGGAAATCCCGGAATGGCAGTCGTGCCGCGATATCGGTCTTGTGCAATTCCCATTGTTCCGCAGTCGTGCCGTCCGGATACACCTCCCAGCGCGCCTTGCCGACATGGGTCCGGTTAAGTTCCTGGCGACGCCCTGCATCCGAGAACCAGAGGAATTTGGCATCCGCATCCTGTTCCCAGAACCAGTCGGAGGCGAGTTCGGCAAAGTCGCGCAACCGCCGCTCGCTGTCGTGCAGCGCGATCTGGGTGCGCTTTAATTCGGTTATCTCGATCCGCAAGCAGGCCAGGCCGCCGTTGCGCATCCTGCGCTCGGAGACCAGGAGCCAGCGTCCGTCGTGGCACTGGTTCTGCTGCTCGCCCGTGGCGTCCCCATGAATGCGCAGCGCATCGGCAACCCACTCTTCCTCGCGGCCGGCGGCGGCGGGAAAGTAGCCGGATGCCAGATTGGCGCGCACCAGGGTTTCGTAGGCTACGCCTGGATTCATGAGATGGGCGCAAGACGGATACAGTCGGCGATACGTCTCGTTGCACAGAACGAGGCAATCGTCGCGGTCGTAGATGGCGAACCCTTCGGACATGCTGTCCAGGGCATCGCGCAGCAGGGTCTCGGCTTTCTCCGCGCGCGCCAGTGCCGCGACCATCGCCGTCTCGTTGGTGGCGATCCCGCGGTAGCCGCGAAAAGTCCCATCGCGATCGAACACCGGTTTGCCGCTGACGGCGAAATGGCGCACCTCGCCGGTCGGCAGCGTGGCTGTGTAGCGAAACCCATGAAATGACCGGTGAGCGTCGAGATCGCGCCGATGCCGTTGCCATTTTTCGTCCTCCGCCGCCACAGCGCCGGCCAGTTCCCAACGCGTGAGGCCAATCGTGCTCTCCGGACTGACGCCCGTTGCTTCGATGTATGCGTCGGCCGCGAGGTAGGTGAACCGGTGATCGGCGTCGGTTTCCCAAATCCAGTCGCCGCTGATCTGGGCGATGTCCCGCAATCGCTGCTCGCTCTCACCCAGCCGCTCCTCCGCCTGTTCGCGTGAGGCGAGGGCAGCCTCGAGCGCGGGCCGCTCCCGCCGGAGCCGTGCTTTCCGATGGCCGCCGCGCCGAAGTCCGATGACGAACGCCGCCAGGAGTCCGCACAGCAGTGCCACGACCAGGGCCGTGGCGATTTCCAGTTCGGCCGCGGCGGAGAGCTTCGTGCCCGCTATCGGCTCGATCGGCAGGAGGGCCGCCGACCATCGTCCCACCAGGAACAACCCGCCGCCGCCCAGAATTGTTCGGATCAGTCGCGCACGATCCCGCCAAACGCATTCGGCAGGGTCGCGACCCGGGCCCTCGTGTGGGGCGGAGGCGGACAGAAGCATTCAGTTCGCTGGTCTGCTAAGGGGACGATGCACCCCCTACATGACCAATGGTGTCGCAGGCGTTGCAACCCGACCCCGAGTTGCGGTTTCTCGACGAGCCAACCGCCGGCCTGATCCGATCTCGGCTTCGGAATTCGACATTCTGGTGCGCGAATTGCAACAAAGCCCGCGGATGACCGTGTTCATGGCGACGCACGATCTCGGCACGCGGCGCGCCACCAGCGACCGCATTACCGTGCTGGCTGCCGGTGCGACGATCGGCGTCTGTGCGATCCCGGTGCATGCAATTTCAGAAGAAGCCAAGGCATTCCATGAGCGGTTCGGATTTCGCCCGTCGCCGATCGAACCAACGACCTGATGGTCACATCGATGGTCACATCGGCCGAGGTCGAACGAATGCTTCAAGTGGACCGATCGTATGGTTCAATGGTTTGGTCCTACACCGCGTTCTTTCCCCCATACCGCCGCACCCGCAGATCCGCCTGCTCCTTGTGTCCCGCGAAATTCTCGATCGCGCAAAGTCGTGAGCAGTACTCGCCGATGATAGCCGTGGCCTCTGGGCTGACCTCCTGATACGTCACCGTCTTCAGGAACTTGCCCACCCACAGCCCGCCGGTATAGCGCGCGGCACGCTTGGTCGGCAGCGTGTGATTGGTGCCGATCACCTTGTCGCCGTATGCGACGTTGGTCTCCTTGCCCAGGAACAACGAGCCGTAGTTGGTCATGCGCTGCAGGAACCAGCGCGGCTCGCCGGTCAGCACCTGCACATGCTCCGACGCGATGCGATCGGCTTCCGCCAGCATTTCCTCTTCGGTATCGCACAGGATCACCTGGCCATGATCGCGCCAGGCGACACCGGCGACGTCGGCCGTCGGCAACCGCTCAAGCTGGCGGTCGATCTCCGCCTGGATGCCGTCAGCGATCTTCGTCGAGGTGGTCAGCAGGATGGCCGGCGAGGTGGGTCCATGCTCGGCCTGCCCCAGCAGGTCGGTGGCGCACATCTCGGCGTCGGCGCTGTCGTCGGCGATAATCAACGTCTCGGTGGGGCCGGCGAGCAAGTCGATGCCGACACGGCCGAAGAGCTGGCGTTTGGCCTCGGCGACGAAGGCGTTGCCGGGGCCGACCAGCATGTCCACCGCGGGAATGCTGGAGGTGCCGAGCGCCATTGCCGCCACTGCCTGGATGCCGCCCAGCAAGTAAATCTCGTCGGCGCCGGCGAGATGCATGGCGGCGACGGTGGCGGCGGGCGGCACGCCGTTCAGCGGCGGCGTGCAGGCGGCGACCCGCTTCACGCCCGCGACCTTGGCGGTGAGCACCGACATGTGCGCCGATGCCACCATCGGATAGCGGCCGCCCGGCACATAACAACCGACCGAGGCGACGGGAATATTGCGATGGCCAAGACGAACGCCGGGCAGCGTCTCGACTTCCACGTCGCGTAGCGCCGCCTTCTGCGCCTGGGCAAAGTTGCGGATCTGGGTCTGGGCGAACTTGATGTCCTCGATCACCTGCGCCGGGAGGCTGTCGATCAGGGACTCGATGTCCGCTGCCGACAGACGGAAGGACGGCGGTTCCCATTTGTCGAATTTTCGCGAGAGCTCGCGCACCGCCGCGTCGCCTCGGGCGGCGATGTCGTCCAGGATGGCCTCGACCGTCTGGCGCACCTTGCGGTCGGCCTCGAGCTTCTCCGATTCCGAAGCGCCCTTCTTCAGGTAGCGGATCATCCGGCGGGCCTTTCCTGTCTGTCGCAGCGATCGGCGGCATGACCCTGCCGCGCCGCCATGCCGGCGAGCATAGCCATCCCGCCGGGACCAATGAAGCCGGCGGCAACCACGGCGGCAATGATCAGCATGATTGCCGCCGCCATGAAGTCGTACCCGATGCCCGAGTACGGGCCGGCCATCAGCGCGCCAAACAACGCAACCCCGATTGCTCCGCCCACCTGACGCATCGCATTCAACACGCCCGAAGCAACACCGGCGCGCGGACGAGGCACCGTTGCCAGCAAGGCAGCCGTCATCATCGGCACGGCGAAGCCGATTCCCAGCGGCAGCAGGACAAGGCCGGGCAGGATGGCCGAGTACCGGCGTCGAGGGAGCGATATGGCGCAGCAACCACACGCCGGCCGCGGCAACCAGCAGGCCGCCGGTCATGATCGCTCGCGGCGTGGCGAATGCCGCGGGGCGGCCGGCAGCGACGTTGGCCACGAAGATCGCAATCGCGAACGGCAGCAGCGCAATGCCGGTGCGCAGCGGCGACCAATGGCTGACCTGCTGGAGATAGAGGCCAGCACGAAAAGCGTTCCATACAAAGCCAGGTTCAGCAGAAACCCAACGAAGGTCGCCGCGGCGAAGGTCGGGTGACGGAAGAAGCCCAGCGGCAGCATCGGCCGTGCGCCGCGATGCTCGACCGCGATGAAAGTGCCGAACGCCACGATTGCCAGCGCAAGCCCGCTCCATACGACAGGTGACGACCAGCCGAGCGGTGTGGCCTCGCGCCTCGCGTGCGGACGCTTCGGCTGCGGTCGAAGCGTACGGGCGTGCGATTTGGCGATGCGACGCCTACCTGTGCGTCGTGTTCAGCCGAACAGGAGGACGACATGGCTAACGAATTCGAAGGCAGGCTTGCATTCACCGTGACGTGGGAAGTGCGCGACGGCGAGGAGAAGGCTGCCGCGGACATCATTGCGCGCTTTGCCCCAGAGGCGCGCAAGGAACCGGGACTGGAGCTGCTGATGGTGAACCAGTGCGCCACCGACCCCGCCAGGTTTCTGTTCTACGAGGTGTTCAAGGACGCCGCGGCGTTCGAGGCGCACCAGCAGACGCCGCACTTCAGGACGATGATCCTGGAAGACGCACTGCCGCGGCTGAGCAAGCGGGAGCGGGTGCAGTACGTGCCGCTATAGGAACAAGCCGGCTGCGCGAGCCTACCCGAGGAAAGTCCCCCTCCCCTTGTGGGGCGGGGGACTTTGTTTCTTTCCGGCAGCAAAGCGGTCCTCGGGTTTGACCCGAGGACGCGATCTCCTTCGAGAGGTGCACGCGCGTCCGAGCGTTCCTAGATTTGCTGCGGCACTTCGCTTCTGGATGGCCCCCCGGATTGCAAGAGAAAAGATCAAGAAAACCGCGCGCCGGCACGCACGGCTATCTCGTGTTGCGATCCAGGTACTAACCCGCATTTCTCACACTACCTATGACCTGGCGGCTCTCGTTCCTAAATCGTTCCGTCATTTCCCTCCCGCCGGCAATCTCTTCCAGCAGCCGACCCGCTGCCGCCTCCCGCCGCGCACAGTTCTCCCGCACCGCGCGGACGCAGTGTTTGTCGGGGGATTGTGGCCTGTGCGCTGTCTGTTTCGTGTCGGGCGTTACGCCGCCGGCGCGGCGGCTGCTCGACCCAGCGCCTGAAAGGCGGTGGCAAACGCCTCCCGAGCAGGGCAGGCCGATGCCATCGCAATCTTGACCCGCCGCACGCTGAGCTTAACCAGCGCGCCGATCTTCAGCAGCCTGAGCCGGATGGTCCCACAGGTGGCCTTGGCGAACTCGGTGTCCTGCAGGGCAATCCGCCGCAGCTCGCTCACCAATATATAAGCCAGCGAGGCAAACCACAGGCGCAGCTGATTGGCGCGCATCGTCGCCGCCGAGGTGCGGTCGGCGAACAGGTCGAGCTGGCACTCCTTGAGGCGGTTCTCCATCTCGCCGCGCGCGCAGTAGATGGTCTCATAAAGGTGACGCCCGTCGGCCTGGGCCTTGGTGAGCGAGGTAACAACGAAGCGTGGATTGGCCTCGCCCTGCGTCCATTCCGCCTTGCCGATGACACGGCGCTCGCGGCTCCAACTGTCCAGTGTCGTGTAGCGGAAGTCCTTGAACCGGCGGGCCGGCCTGCCGGTCTCCTGGCTCTGCCGGGCGGCGCGCGCCATGGTGGTTTCAAGCTCGGCGACCAGACGCTCGTTGCGCGCCAAGCCGAACAGGTAGTCCACTTTGTTGGCTTCGCACCACGCCATCAGCGCCTCGCGCGCAAAGCCGCTGTCGGCGCGCAGCAGAATGCGGGTCCGAGGCCAGGCTTGGCGGATTTGCCCGATGATCCGCGCGACCTCCTCCACCGCACCGGCGCTCGCATCGATGTTCGCGCGGCCGCAGCCTGGCGGCGAGCAGGTGGCGGCCACAGAAGATATACAGCGGCAGGTAGCAGTAGCAGTCATAATAGCCATGGAAGAACCGGCCTTCCTGCTCGCCGTGCAACGGATCGTCGGTGGCATCGAGATCAAGGATGATCTGCTTCGGCGGCTTGCGGTAGGCTTGCAGGAACAGATCGACCGGCAAGGCTTCGATCGCCTGCGGTCGTCGGCACTGATCCGCTTGTAGCGATCCGGCTCCGGCTGGCTTAGTTCCAGCCGGTTCAGCGTCGATTTACCCGCCAGAGCGGCGCAGTCACTGCGGTTGGGCGTCAACTTGCCGACCAGCGTTGCCAGCAGCGGGTCGTGCCGCAGTTCGTCGTGATCGTTCAGGTCCTCGTAGCCCAGCGCGATACCCACCACCCGCTGGTGGCCAGGGTTTCGACGCTATGTTCGGTGAAGCTCGGGTTGCGGTCATCGCGGAAGCAGGCGGCGAACCGCCGGGTCAGGCCGATCACCCGGTCGGTGGCGCCCAGCAGGAGTACCGGCAGTGAACGCGCACTGGATCATCGCGCGGCTGTCCGCCGGCAGGGCCTGGGTGTGCCGGGCCGGGCGCGCGTTGGCATCCGGGAACATCTTCACCCACTCGTCGTTCAGCGCCGCGCGGCCGGCGTTCTGATCCTTCGCCCAGAAGTCGATCTTGATGATGTCGTCGGGCGTGCCGCCCGCGGCCGTGATCGCCGCGCGGAGGTGCGAGAACAGGTTGGCAACCTGCGCTTCGAGGGTGGGCGGGAGGTCGCGCGTGCCGGGATTGGACGGGCCGATCACGCTCGACATCACGAGGTTGCCGATGCGGCTGGCGTTCGGAATCGGATTCTGATGGCTGAACCCTGGAAAGTTGATGCTCTGGCGCTTTGCCATGTCGCTGTGCCCTTCAGGCTGGTTCGTGTTGCTTGGCGTGGAAAACAGGATTGCCTTCGCCCTGGTCATCCAGCGCGGCAGTGCCCTCGGTGGGCAGCGCCTTGGAGTAGTTCAGCGCGGCGTCGATATCGCCTTCCCAGACCTCGCGCGGCAATTCGTACAGCAGCTCGACGCCATAGCCGTTCGGATCGTGGATATAGAGGCTGTGGGTCATGCCATGCTCCACCCGGCGATCGAACTTGACCCCTTTGCGCTGCAGGTAGTCGAGCTGGCGCAGCCAGGTCTCGCGGTCCGGCAGCGCAATGGCGATGTGGTTCACGGCACAGGCCGTGCCGCCGTACATGTTCCATTCCTTCGGCGGTTCCGGCAGGTTGGTGTTCTCCACCAGGGCGATGTCGTGGTGGTTCATGCGGCCGCCGCCGTGGTCGCCGCTGTAGAACCGCATCTTTGGCGTAACGGCGCGGCCGGGACGCGGGCGCACCTCGCCCACCTGCTTGAAGCCGAGGATCTCGGTCCAGAAGCGGTGCGATTCCTCCAGGTTGCGGACGTTGATCACCAGGTGATTCAAGCCGACCGGCGTCATCGGGCCGGCTGTATCGTCTGCGGACATGTGTTCCTCCTGTCCCGGTCAATCGGTTGCGGCCGCCACGGTGCAGTGCTCCGCGTCCGCGGCCAGTCAGTGCATCGGGCGGCATCGTCACCATCAGCCTCCCGCGGTCAAGTGCGAGGCAACAGGCCATGGCGGCCCAGTTGCCTGGCCCAGCCGGCGTTCCCGGCAGGGTGACCCCGCCGCGCAACCGCGATATGGTCCCCGGCGCAACACCATCCGAGGGGAGAGAAACCAATGCCAGGCAACGCGGAACACATCATCGGGCTCGATCGGCAGCGCATGCAGGCGATGGCCGCCAAGGACATCCCCACACTGAACAAGTTGATCTCCGACGGCCTGATCTATTGCCATTCCACCGCTCGGCTCGACACCAAGCAGAGCCTGATCGGCGCCATGGAATCCGGTGCCACCGTCTATACCGGCGTCGAACCCTCCGATGTGAAGGCGCAGGATCTGGGCGACGCGGTGGTGCTGACCGGCATCGCCCGGATCAAGGTGATGTCCGGCGGCAAGCCCAACGCGTTCAGCGTGCGCTTCACCGACGTGTGGGGAAAAAGCGGCGGGCAGTGGCAGATGGTGACGTGGCAATCCACGCGCCTGCCCGAATAATCCGGAACGCCGCGGCATGAGCTACAACGCAGCCTTCGCCGGCTTGAAGGTAATCGACCTGAGCGGCGGCGTGGCCGGTCCGTCCTGCGCCATGTTCCTGGCGCAGCACGGGGCGGACGTGATCAAGGTGGAAACGCCGCATAACGGCGGCGACTGGTCACGCATCCTGGGGCGGCGCTATCAGGACCATTCTGCCTATTCGTTGTTCGGCACGCTGGGCAAGCGCAGCATCGCCCTGGACCTGAAGACCGAGGAGGGCAAGCAGGTCCTGTGGCGCCTGCTGCGCGGTGCCGACGTGTTCCTCGAAGGCTTCCGCCCGGGCACGATCCAACGCTACGGCTTCGGCTACGACGCCGTCAGCGAGCGGGAGCCGCAGATCATCTACTACTCGATCTCCGGCTTCGGCCAGACCGGCCCGCTGGCGGAACGGCCGGCGATGGATCCGGTTTTGCAGGCGATGACGGGCATCGTTGATGAGAACCGCGGCGAGCATGACAACCATCCGCACCGCATCGCCATCTCGCTGATCGACATGTACAGCGGCTTGCTCGGATTCCAGGCGATCGCCACATCGCTCTACGCGCGCCGCGAGGATCGGCAGAAGCGCGGCCGGTTCGTCGAACTCAGCCTGATGCATGGCGGGGCGATGCTGTCGGTGATCCGGCTGATGGCGCAGTACCTGGAGCACGGCAAGGCGCAGCGCACCAGCATGCCGAACGGCGTCTACACCACGGCCGACGGCCAGTTGAACATCACCATGGTGCGTCCCAGCGACTGGCCCCTGTTCTGTGCCGCGATCGACCAGCCGGCGCTGTTGGATGATCCGCGCTTCGCCGCGCATACCGCGCGCGGCGACAATTTGGACGAACTCTATACCGTGGTGCGTCCGGTCATCGCGGAGCAGGAGACAGAATGGCTGGCGGCGCGCCTGACCGAACGCGGCATCATGAACGGCAAGGTGAACACCTATCGCGAGTTCCTGCAGGAGGAGCAAGTAACGGCGAGCGGGATCATGGCGTGGCTGGACCAGCCGGGCGTGCCGGAGCCGGTGCCGATGCCCAATATCCCCGGCCTGCCGCCGTTCGAGTCCGGCACGAAGCGCGCCCACGCGCCAAGATTGGGCGAGCATACGCGGGAGGTGCTGGCGCAGCATGGCTATAGCCCAGCGGAGATCGCGGGGCTGCTGGAGCGGAAGGTGGTGAGCGCGCAGTAGGAGTGGGGAGCCAGGAAGGGCGGCGACAGCTCGCGGTCACTTCCCCTTCAGCGCATCCAGCGCCGTCTTGACCAGCTTCGCGTCCTCGCCATCAGCCGGGAGCTGGCTCAACAGCTTGGTCCAATCGCGCCGCGCCTGATCCGGCTTGCCGCTGCTGGCGGCCTCCATGCCGAGATACCACAGCACCTCCGGCTGATCCGGCGCGATCGCCGCAACCTGGTGCAGCAGCGTCACGGCTGAGGGCGGCAGTGGGGCATTCGGCTGCAGCTTGGCGATCATCGCCTGGAATTCCTGCATCTTGATGCCGGCGTCGTCCGGCTTCAATGCGGCAGCCCGCGCGAACGCCGCAACCGACTTGTCGGTGTCGCCCAGCACGCCATAGGAGCGGCCGAGCTGCAGCCAGCCATCAAGGTCGCCCGGTGCCTGCTGCAGGTGGGCGGCAAGCTGCGCCACCATGCCCTGGATCATCTGCGTGCGCTGCGCGTCCGACATCTTGGCGGCGCCCGCCATCTGGTCCTGGGTCGGACCGGGTTGCGCTCCGGTCGTCTCGGGCTCCGGTGCCAGCGCCGCGCCTTTCGGCAGGGCGGGCGCCTGGATACCGCCGTCCTTGGCGGCATCGGCAACGCCACGCGCGATGGCCTCGCGCATCGGCGAGTCCTCGGGGAGATCGGCCGCAAGAGCCAGCCAGCGATCGATCGCCCGCTTGTCCTCGCCGGCCTGCGCGTCGGCGACCGCCAGGTAGTAGCGGGCCGCCTCATTCTTCGGATCGGCGGCCAGCACCGCGGTGAACGCCGCGTGCGCCGCGGGGGACACGATGCCGCCGGCCGCCAGCACCTGCATCTCGCCATAGCCGGCCAACACGTCTGGCCCGTTCTGGCCCAGGCCGACAGCGTGGCGATAGGCCTCCGTCGCCTTCTGCCAGTCGCCCAGCATCGACTCGGTCCGCGCCAGCAGCACCCATCCGGTCGCATCCGACGGATTGGCCTGCAGCTTCTGCTCCAGCTCCTGCGCCGCTTGGTGCATGTCCGTGTGTTGGCTGTGCGCCGCCTGGCCTTCCTGTTGGGCGAACCGCCCGTTGAAGGGGGCGTCCGGCAAGGACGGCGAGCCAAAATGCAGATAAAGGCCGACCGCGCCCGCCAGCACCAGTGCCGCCACGGTCGCCGCCAGAAGCGGGCTGGCTTCGGACCACACTTTTCCCCCAGCCGACCGATCGACCGACAGCAGCCGGCGCTGGATTTCCAGGCGCGCCGAGCCCGCCTCGGCTGGGCTCAGCACGCCGCGGGCGACGTCGCGATCCACTTCCTTGAGCTGGTCGCGATAGACGGCGCGGTCGTACTGGCCGCGCTCCTCCACCATGGGGACGCCGCGCAACAATGGGAGGCAAACCACCGTGACGGCCCCAAGCGCGACCGCGGTGAACAGCAGCAGGAACATCATGTTTGGTTCCGGGCGTTGGCCCGGTCCTCATACGTCATGGCCGAACATGATCCGGCCATCATGTTTGACTCCGGGAGCTAGCCCGGCCCTCATACGTCCTGGCCGGACGTGATCCGGCCGGCATCAGTGGTCAGCCTCGCGTAACAGGGTGTCGAGACGGGATTCTTCCTGGGGTGTCAGCGGCGCGGGACCCGCGGCGGCGGCGCTGGGACGATGCCGCAGCCAGAGCAGGATTCCGGCGAAGCCGATCAGCAGCATGCCCGCGGGGGCGAACCACAGGACGTAAGTCGCCGGCTGCACCGGGGGCTTCAGTAGAACGAACTCGCCATAACGCGCGACGATGGCCGTGCGCGCCTGGGCGTCGCTGTCGCCCTTCAGCAGGAGCTGTCGCAGCAGCACGCGGATGTCGTGCGCGAGGCCGGCGTTGGACTCCTCGATCGACTCGTTCTGACAGACCAGGCAGCGGAGGGTCTGGCCGATGGATTCCGCGCGGGCTTCCAACTTCGGGTCGGCGAGGCGCTCAGCAGGCTCGACGGCGAAGGCGTGGGTGGCGAGGGAGAGCAGGAACAGGGCGAACAGGGCGGTGACCGCGACACGGAGGTGGGTGAGCGCCCGGGGAAACGCGGCAGAAGAATAGGAGGAGGCGGTGGTGCCGGTAGCGAAGGACACCCCCTCCGGGAAGGGGCCGGGGGGAGGGCGTACACCCAGGGCCGGCAGCGGTATGCACCCCTCCCCGCATCCAAGGGGAGAGGGTGCCGCGTTACCGCTACGCTGAACTCCCAACCGCCCAGCCGCCACATTCCTCATGACTTCTTCAACGCGGTCAGTAACGGCAGCAGCTCCTTGTTCACTTCCTCCGCGGTCAGCGGGCCGACGAAGCGCTTGCGGATGTGGCCGGTGCTGTCCAGCACATAGGTCTCCGGCACGCCGTAAACCCCGAAGTTCAGGCCCACCTGGCCGTCGGGATCCAGCCCCACGCGGCGATACGGATCGCCGAACTGCGCCAGCAGCTTCTGCGCGTCCTCCGGCTGGTCCTTGTAGTCGATGCCGTAGAGCGGGACATGCTCCTGGTCGGCCAGGCGCATCAGCACCGGTTGCTCCTCGCGGCAGGGCACGCACCACGAGGCGAAGAAGTTGATCAGCACCGGGTTGCCCTTCAGGGCATCCAGCGCAAGGCCCTTGCCGTCCAGGCCCGCCAGGTCGAACGCCGGCGCCTCCTTGTCGATCATCGCCGACGGCAGCTCGTGCGGGTCGTATCCGGGCCGCAGCGCCAGCACGAAATAGCCGGCGAGCACCATGAACAGCAGCAGTGGCACGAGATAAAGAACGCGGCGCATGGGGATCATTCGCCCGGCGCGGGCTGTAGCACCGGCACGGCACGCCGGCGGGCTCGCGCCGCCACGCCGACCCGCCAGCGGCGATCACTCAGGCTCACCATGCCGCCGAATGCCATGATGATCGCGCCGATCCAGATCCACGGCACCAGCGGCTTCCAATACGCGCGCAGGGTCCAGTTGCCCGCGGTGTCGCCGTCACCCAGCGCGACGTAGAGGTCGGTGAGGAAATTGGTGCGGATCGCGGTCTCGCTGGTGGTCTGCTGCTGCACCGGGAAGAAGCGTTGCTCGGGGTGGACCACTGCGACAAGCTGGCCACCTCGGGTGATTTCCACGGTGGAGCGATTGCCCTCGAAGTTCGGGCCAGGCACGCGTTCCACGCCCATGAAGTGCAGTTCGTACCCCGCCAGCTTCAGCACGCTGCCGTCGTGCACCGTGGCGATGACCTGGCTGTCGAAGGCCGAGGCGGAGAAGCCGGCGATCGACACCGCCAGGCCGAAATGCGCGAAGCTCATGCCATAGGCGGCGCGCGGCAGGTGGATGGCGCGGCGGAGGCTGTCGCCGAAGCCGACGCGGAACAGTCTGATCCGCTCGGCGAATTCGACGATCACCGCGACGCCGGTCCAGGCGGCGAGGCCGAAGCCCAGGATTGGGAAGATCTCGTGCCGGTGGGTGACGGACCAGGCGGCCAGCACCGCCACGACGGCGGCGATGTACGCGGCCCAGAGGCGCTGTAGCGCGCCCAGCAGGTCGCCGCGCTTCCAGGACAGCATCGGGCCGACGCCGACCGCCAGGATCAGCGGCACCATCAACGGGGCGAAGGTACGGTTGAAGAACGGAAACCCGACCGAGAGCTTCGGCCCGCCCACCGCGTCCAGGAACAGCGGATACAGCGTGCCCAGAAACACGGTGGCGCAGCCGCAGGTGAGAATGCAGATTGTTCAGCACCAGCGCGCCCTCGCGCGAGATCGGCGCGAACAATCCGCCGCCCTTCAGTGCCGGGGCGCGGATCGCATACAGCGTCAGCGACCCGCCGATCGCAACCAGCAGCAGCAGCAGGATGAACATGCCGCGCGCGCGGGTCGGTGGCGAAGGCGTGCACCGAGGTCAGCACGCCGGAGCGCACCAGGAACGTGCCCACCAGCGACAGGGAGAACGTGATGATCGCCAGCAGGATGGTCCAGCTTTTCATGCGCGTCGCGCTTCTCCACCACGATGGAGGAGTGGATCAGCGCGGTGCCGACCAGCCAGGGCATGAAGGACGCGTTCTCGACCGGGTCCCAGAACCACCAGCCGCCCCAGCCGAGCGTGTAGTACGCCCACCACGATCCCATGGCGATGCCGACGGTGAGGAAGCACCAGGACGCGAGCGTCCACGGCCGCACCCAGCGTGCCCAGGCGGCATCGACACGGCCCTCGATCAGCGCGGCGACGGCGAAGGCGAAGCCGACGGAGAAGCCGACATAGCCGAGATAAAGGAACGGCGGATGGAAGGCCAAGCCGGGATCTTGCAGCACCGGATTGAGCCCCTGCCCGTTCGGCTGCCGGCGGCCAGGTGCGCAGGAACGGATTCGACGTGATCAGAATGAACAGCAGGAAGCCGCTGGCGATCATGCCCTGCACGGACGAGCACGCGGGCGCGCAGTTGCGGCGGCAGATTGTTCGAGAACAGGGCCAACGCGGCGCTGCACACGCCGAGCATGAAGACCCAGAGGACCATCGAGCCCTCGTGATTCCCCCAAACGCCGGTGATCTGATACAGCAACGGCTTATCGGTATGGCTGTTCTCGATCGACGTTGATGACGGAAAAGTCGTTGGTGACGTAAGCGTGCATCAGCGACAGCATCGCCAGCGCGACCAGCGCGAACTCCGCGAGCGCGGCGTTGCGGCCGACCGCCATCCAGGCAAGGTTGCCGCGCGCCGCGCCCCACAGCGGCACGACCGCCTGAATCAGCGAGACGCAGAGCGCCAGGATCAGCGCAAAATGGCCGAGTTCGGTGATCATGGACTCGCCTATCCTGTCGTTCCCGTCATGGCCGGACTTGACCTGGCCATCTTGACCCATTCATCGGGCGCCGAACCCGAGCGCCACCTCATCGCCCGTGCGCGGAAAGCCGGGTCAGGCCCCACAGGCGTAAGGATAGGGCGACGCCGGAGAAGAATACTCCCCGTCCCCCCGGCCTTGGTCCGCTTCGCGGCCGAAGCCCACAAGGGGAGGGGGAGCTTCTTATTGCATGCCCGCCTTATCGCGATGCGCATGGGGTCAAGCCCGGCCATGATTGGAGCCGTCACGCAGCTTTCCGCTGCGCCGGGGCCAGGATCGCGCACAGCGCGTCCACCAGGGACGCCATCATCGCGTCGGTGTGCAGCGGGCCCGGCGTGAAGCGCAGCCGCTCCTCGCCGCGCGGCACGGTGGGATAGTTGATCGGCGTGGCATACATGCCGAACTCGTTCAGCAGCCGCTGGCTGACGTCCTTGCACAACGCCGCCTCGCCCACGTGCAGCGGCACGATGTGGCTGGCGGACGGAATGCGCGGCAGGCCGGCGCGTGTCGAAGCGGCGCTTCAGTGCGTCGGCCCGCTCGAACAGTTTGGCGCGACGGGCGTGGTCGGCGCGCACGTGGCGCACGCTGGCCAGCGCCGCGGCGGCGATCATCGGCGGCAGCGAGGTGGTGAAGATGAAACCGGGCGCCACGCGAGCGGATGTAGTCCACCACCTCGGCATCGCCGGCGATGTAGCCGCCATGGCAGCCGAACGCCTTGGCCAGCGTGCCCTCGATGATGTCGACGCGGTGCGCGACGCCGTCGCGTTCCTGACACGCCGCCGCCGTTCGGGCCGTACATGCCGACCGCGTGCACCTCATCGAGATAGGTCATCGCGCCATAGCGCGCGGCGAGGTCGCAGATCGCGCCGATCGGGGCGATGTCGGCGTCCATCGAATAGACCGATTCGAAGGCGATCAGCTTCGGCGCGCCGACCGGCGCGGCGCTGCAACAGTGCCTCGAGATGCGCCATGTCGTTGTGGCGGAAGATCGTGGCACGACCGCACTGCGCGCCCTTGATGCCGGCGATCATCGAGGCATGGTTCTTGGCGTCGGAGAAGCACTGCCAGGGCATGTCCGGCCCGTTCGGCGTGACTGTTCAGGACGGTGGACAGGCGCCGCCTGGTTCGATACGAAGCCGGAGGTGAACAGCAGTGCCGCCTGCTTGCCGTGCAGCGCGGCGAGTTCCGCCTCCAGCGCGTCATGCGCGGGGCTGGTGCCGCTGATGTTGCGCGTGCCGCCGGCGCCGGCGCCCATGCGCTGCGCGGCGTCGCAGGCGGCCTGCACCACCACGGGATGGCCGCCCATGGCGAGGTAGTCGTTCGACGACCAGACCAGCACCTCGGAGCCGTCGGGCCGCCGGTAATAGGGAAAGCGGTCGGCCTGCTTCTGCAGCGGCGTGAACTCGCGATAGCGGCCCTGGGCACGGATATCGTCAAGCGTACGGCGGCAATAGGCGTGGAAAGCAACCATGCTCGGGACACCTCTACCCTTCGGGCCGGCCTGTCCAGCCCGTCGACGCTACACCCAGCCTGTAACCGGCCGGTGCCCGTCTATGCGGTGAATATGGCAGATGCTCATTGATTTGGATCAACGCGTTGAACTTACGATTTCTTCATGATTTCCGCCGCATCTTAGCGGGCATGCGCGCCGGGCAAAAGTGCCCGTGGCGGCTGTCCCGGCAGGGGAGAAACCGATGCCGCATTGCGGAAGGGCCCCGAATCCCCGCGCGATACCGCGGGAGCCAAGGCCTTGCTGATTCCCCTGAAACTCGTCCGCGACCAACCGTTGCAGCAGCAGCTCTACGACCAGTTGCGGGAATTGATTGCCGCGGCCCGGCTGCACCCGGGCGCCCGCATGCCGTCCACCCGCATGCTGGCTGAACAATTCGCCATCTCCCGCATCACCGCGCTGCTGACCTATGAGCGGTTGATCGCCGAGGGTTACCTGCAGACGCTGCCGGCGAAGGGGACATTTGTGTCGCGCGGCCCCACCGGCACGACTCCGGATTGCTCCGCCGCGGTGGCGACGTTCAGCGCGCCCGCGAAACCCGATCGCTCGGCGGGTCTTGCGATTGGCCAGCCGGACCCTGCCTTGTTTCCCGCCGGCCGCTGGCGCGCCCTGACCCGCGGCGCGCTGGACCGGTTCGGCGCGCGGCTCGCCGACGAGCATGCCAACGGCCACCCGCGGCTGCGCTCCGCCATCGCCGGCTGGCTGTCCACCTCGCGCGGGCTGGCGGTGGCGCCGGACCAGATCATCCTGGTCAACGGCCGCCAGCAGGCGCTGCACATCGTGGGGCACCTGCTGCTCCGGCCCGGTGCCCGCGCGGTGGTGGAAGATCCATGCGATCCCCGCGCCGCGGCCGCGTTCGCCAGTGTCGGCGCCTCGCTGGTGCGGGTGCCGGTGGATGCCGACGGAATGTGCACCGGCCTGTTGCCAAGCGGTCGCGCCGCGCTGGTGCACGTGACGCCGGAGCACCAGCGTCCGCTGGGCGTGACGCTGGACGCCGCGCGGCGGACCGCGCTGCTGGACTGGGCCACGCGCAGCGGCGCTGTGGTGGTGGAGGAGGATTGTGACGGCGAACTGCGCTACCACGGCATGGACGTCCCGCCGCTCATGAGCCTGGACCAGTCGGAGCATGTGATCCTGGTCGGTGGGTTCCAGTGCTCCCTGGGACCGTGGTTGACGCTGGGCTTCATGGCGGTGCCGCCGCGGCTGGTCCCGGCGGCGCTGGCCGCGCGGCGGCTGATCGACGATAGTTCGCGTTGGCTGGAGGAGACGGCGCTGGCCGAATTCCTGACGGGTGGCGGCTACGCGCGGCATCTGCACCGGTTAGGGAAGGCCTATGCCAGCCGGCGCGACGCGCTGGTAGCGGCGCTGCGCCGGCATTTCGGAGAGGGCACCCGCACCTGGGGCAGTGGCGCCGGCCTGCACTTGGCGTGGATGCCGCCGGCGAACGCCGGCTCGATGATCGGGCTGGCCCGGCTGGCCTCGCATTGCGGGCTGGAAGCCGCGGTACCGGTCACCGAGGGCAGCCGAAGCGGCGGGCCGGCCCACGCCCTACTGCTCGGCTTCGGATGTTTGTCGGAGGCGCAGATCGACTCGCGCACCGCCCAGTTCGCCGCCGCGCTGCGCAACGGCCAAGCCAGCAGTGCGGTGGGGGCCGACTGACGGGTGACCGGCGGCCGCCAGACTGCCCTTTCCACCTTCTTGCCCGTGGTGTCGTCACCCGATGTCGCCGCGGGAAAGCAAGGGGCCGCGAGAAAGCCGGCCAGGACCAGCCGCGTGCGAGTATCCCGCCCTACACCGTCGCCACCGGCGTCGCCGGCGATCCGACCGCACCCGGCAGCCGCAGCGGTGGCCCGGTGAACAGGAAACGGTTGCGGTGGTTGGCACGCAGCCAATCGGCCAGGTCGGTCAGGTAGAACATCTCGCCCAGGTAGCAGCCAAGCTTGAACAGGCAGTGCGCGTGCAGCGGCAACGTGGCGCACATGTCGTCCATGCAGGGGCGCGCCGGCATGCCCTCGACGGCGAAATTGTCGGAGATCAGCGCGACGGCGCCGCTATCCGTCACCCATTGCTGCAATTTTGGATCGCGGCCGTCCAACCCGACCGTGCCCTGCATCAGCTTGTCGCGGTCCGGCTGCTTGTTCATTTCCAGCAGCATCTCGGCGAAGCCGGTGCGGAACAGTACCGAAGTCGCCGGGTTCCACCACGACGTGGTCCTGGCGCATCACGGCCATCAGCTCGTCATGCGTCACCAGGTGACCCTTGCGGCCGAAATGCGCCTCCAGATCGATCAGCACCCCGCGGCCCTGCATGCAGGCTTCCGCCATGTTCTGCACGCCGAGATGGCGCGCGCCCTGCGGCTGGTCGCATGGCGTCATGTTGCCCTGCGCGTCGTAGTAGGCGGGACCGATGATGTCGCGGCCGGCACGGTAGCCGTTGTAGAACACGTCCTCCGGATTGCCGTCGCCGTCGGCATCGAACATCTGGCCAACATGCGCCAGGCTGTCCCATTGCGTAGAGTATTGCAGCGTCAGGATCACCTGGTCGTCGCAAACGATGTCGGTGGCGGTGGGATCGTCGCAGCGCAGCGGATAGTTCATGTTGGGCTTGTCGCCGCGCATGGTGGGCTTCAGAACCGGCGGGAAACGGCGCGGCGACAGAATGGCACCGCCCGGATAGTCCAGCGGAAGCGACAGACAGAAGGTCTTGCCCAGCTTCACTTCGGCAATGCCTTGCAGGACCTTCTCCGGGGTCAGCAAGTTGAGGCGGCCGCGTTCGTCGTCGGGGCCGAAATCGCCCCAGGAGGAGCCGGCGGGGCGGTTGGTCCAGCGCGGGTTGTCGGTCATCGGGACGCTCCCTGTTTGTTGGCGACGCGGACGATGCGGCGGCGACGCGGCCACGTGTCATTGCGAGGAGCGCGGCGACGAAGCAATCTCCCGCCTGACGAGCCGGCGGCGCGTCCAGGGCAGGAGATTGCTTCGTCGCCGCGCTCCTCGCAATGACAGCGGGACGCCACCATGACCCAAAGCACCTGCATCAGGAACGCGGCCTGGATCGTCGCCTGGGACGACGCGGCTGGGACGCACGTGTATCTGCGCGACGCCGACCTGGCGTTCGCCGGCAACACCATCACGCATGTCGGCAAGCACTTCCCCGGCCCGGCGGACACCGTCATCGACGGGCGGGACCTGATGCTGATGCCCGGGCTGGTGGACATCCACTCCCACCCCAGCACCGAGCCGTTCTTCCGCGGCATCCGCGAGGAACATGGCGTGCCGGCGATGTTCATGAGCGGACTCTATGAACGCTCCTTTGCCTTCCGCACCGACGCTGACGGCCGGCGCGCCGGCAAAACCGTCGCCTATTGCGAGATGCTAAGCACCGGCATCACCACGGTCGCCGACCTGTCAGGGCCCGATCCGTGGTGGATCGATCTGGCGGCGCAGAGCGGCCTGCGGGTGTTCCTGGCACCCGGCTTCGCTTCAGCCCGTTGGCATCTGGAGAACGAGTGGCAACTTAAATACGCCTGGGACGAGGCAGCCGGGCAGCGTAGCCTGCACGACGCGTTGGCATTGATCGCGCAGGCGGCACAGCACCCGAGTGGGCGGCTGTCCGGCATGGTGTTTCCCGCGCAGATCGACACTTGCACCGAGGCATTGCTCCGCGAAAGCTGCGAAGCGGCGGCGGCGCAGAACCTGCCCTTCACCACGCACTGTGCACAGAGCGTCAACGAGTTCAACGAAATGCTGCACCGGCACGGCCGCACGCCGATCCGCTGGGCGAAGGACATTGGTATTCTGGGGCCGCGCACGATCCTCGGCCACGCGATCTTCACGGACGAGCACTCCTGGACGCGCTGGCACACCAACGATGACGTGCGCATCCTGGCGGAGACGGGCGCTTCGGTGGCGCATTGCCCGTCGCCGTTCGCGCGCTATGGCCAGACGCTGGAGGACTTCGGACGCTATTGCCGGGCGGGGATCAATATGGGGCTGGGCACCGACGTCTCGCCGCATAACCTGATCGAGGAGATGCGGCTGGCCGCCACCATGGCGCGCGTGGCGGCACGCGACATCAACACCACCAGCACCGCCGCCATCTTCCATGCCGCGACGGTGGGCGGCGCGACGGCCCTGGGGCGTGACGATATCGGCCGCCTGGCGCCGGACGCGCGCGCCGACCTGGTGCTGGTCGATCTCACCAACCCGTTCATGCTGCCGGCGCGCGATCCGCTGCGGTCGTTGGTCTACACGGCGGCGGATCGCGCGGTGCACAGCGTGTTCGTCGATGGCACCAAGGTGGTGGAAGCCGGACGCGTGCTGACGCTAAATCACGCCGAGGCGCTGGGACTGCTCGCCGAAGCGCAGGCGCGCATGGAAGCGGCAGTGCCGCAGCACGACTGGGCGCACCGGCGCGCGGAGCAGATTGCGCCGCTGAGCCTGCCAATGCAGGACTGAGAGGAACGCGTGGCATGGTACGGATCGATCGGGTCACGACACGGGGCGGCGACGGTGGCGACACGTCGCTCGGCGACGGCACACGGGTGCGCAAGGACGCGTTGCGGATCGAGGCGATCGGCAGCGTGGACGAGGCGAACAGTACCGATAGGTGTGCTGCGGTTGGCGACGCGCGACGATCCGGATACCGACGCCATTCTGTCGCGCATCCAGCACGATCTGTTCGATGTTGGCGCCGATCTGTGCGTGCCGGGGGAAGGCGGCGACCGGCTGCGCGTGACGGATACGCTGACGGTACGGCTGGAACACGAAACCGCGGCGATGAACGCGACGCTGCCGGGTTTGAAGAGCTTCGTGCTGCCGGCCGGCAGTGCGGGGGCGGCACAGGCGCATGTCGCCCGTGCCGTGGTGCGCCGCGCCGAGCGCTGCGTGGTGGCACTGGCCGACGCGGAGACGATCAATCCCGCCGTGGTGCGCTATTTGAACCGGCTGTCCGACCATTTGTTCGTGCTGGCGCGTTGGCTGAACGCTGCCGCGGATGGCGACGTGCTGTGGACGCCGGGGTTGAACAGGTAGGGCGGATAAGCGCACCGCAATCCGCCGCGCGGTATGGCGGCGGAATGACGCTGAGACGGCGGAGCGCTGCGACGGCGGAATGGCGCTGCGACGGCGGAATGCGCTTCGGTTTTCCACCCTACGTCACCGTTCTCGTTCGCTCTCCAGCGCGGCCCGACCGATCATGCCCAGCGCAAGGTCGTCCTGCGGCGGCTGGAACAGGCCGCCGCGGGCGTCACGGAAATAGCGTTCCAGCGGCAACGCGCGGGTCATGCTGAAGCCGCCCGCAACGCGCAGCGCTGTTTCCGTCACCGCGCACGCCGCGTTGGTGCACAGGAACTTGGCGGCGGCGATCGAGGGCGCCAGTTCCGCGGGCGACGCGCTGCGATCCACCCAGGCGCGCGCGGTGTCGTGCAGCACGCTGCGGGCGGCGCGCAGCTTCACGTCCATCTCGCCGATCCATTGCTGGATATGTGACTGGCCGGCTATCGGCTCCCCCAACGCCGCCGGCACCCGGTTGTTCGCATAATGGCAGGCGGCATCGCACGCCGCCTGGCCGATGCCGAGATACACCGCTGCCAGCGGCAGGTTCCAACCACTGGTACCCGGCCGCTTGCGTTCGCCACCGATCTTCACACGCTCGACAATGCGCGCGTCGGGTACGAATACGCCGTCGTAGTTGACCGCGTAGTTGCCGCAGCCGCGCAGGCCGAGCGCGCCGCTCCAGGTGTCTTCGATCGACAAACCGGGAGAACCGCCTTCGACAATCGCGCTGACCAGTTCGCCTTGTGGCGCGGCATCGCTGGGCGGCAGCACGACAGCGGTGGCGAGAAAGCGCAGCACCGGCGCGCCGGTGACGAAGATCTTGCGGCCGGTGATGCGCCAGCCGCCCTCGGCTTGCTCCGCGGTCATGCCGGGCAGGCCGCCGCGGGAGATGCTGCCGAGTTCCGCTTCGGTGACGCAGTTGTTGATGGTGCCGCCATCGCGCGCCAGCGTGGCGCAGATGTCAGCCAGCACGTCGTGCGGCCACGCCGCGCCGTTCATCACGCGGCCGAGCAACGCGAAATGCATGCCGGTGACCAGCGCGGTGGAGGCGTCACCGCGAGCCAGGATCTCCTGCGCCAGCACCATGTCGAAGACGTCGGCGCCGTCGCCGCCAACCTGTTTCGGCAGCGCCAGCCGCAGGTAGCCGGCTTCGTGCAGCTCGCGGTAGTTGTCCAGGGGGAACAGCGATTGCGGATCGGTCTGATCGACGCGTTCGGAGAAGCGGGCGGCCAGCCCGCCGGCAAGCTGCATGATGGCCTGCTCGCGCTCCGTCGGGTTGCGCAATCCGGGCATGTGCAGTCCGGGCATGTGCAGTCCGGGCATGTGCATGGTCAGCCGGCCCTGAACCGACGCCGGTAAGTTGCGAGATTCAGTAGCAAGAGCAGCGTGCTGCATTTGCCGGAGCGCGTGCCATGATTCGGATCGTCATCCTCACGAAAGCATGGACCCAAGTGGTTTGGGTCCGTGCTTGCGCCGGAATGACGGTCCTCGATCGCGGGTGCCGCAGAATGCCGGACCTTCGTCATGGGTCAGGCTGCACCGGTTCGCCCAGGGTCTGCATCAGGCGGTTGGCATTGGCGAACATCGCCACCGCATTGGTCAGATCGTGGATTTCCAGGTCGTCCATGCCCACCGCGCGCAGCGGTGCGAGATCGGCGACGGTCATCGCCGCCGGCGTGCGCGTCAGCTTGGCCGCATAATCGACGATCGCCCGCAGCCGCGGTTCCAATGGCGTATCCAGGCCTTGGTCATACAGCGCACGGATGATGTCCGGCTGCTTGGTCAGCTCCACGAAGCGGCGTGCGTGCACCGACGAGCAATAGACGCAGCCGTTGATGATCGAGGTCACCACAGTGGCCAGCTCGCGCTCGGCACGCTTCAGGCCGCGCGGCACATACATCACGGCATGGAACAGCGGCGACCGTTCGGCGAGGGAGTCGACGTCGTTGGCCAGGGTGCGGAAATAGGCGGAGTTCGCCTGCGGACTGGCTTCCAACGCCTCGCGCTGCGCCGGCGTGGCGGTGTCCGGCGTCACCGGCTCCAGCCATGGCGTCCAATCGACGGCTTCCAACGTGAAGCGCCTGGCTTTCATGCGGCGGTATCCTGTGCCAGCAGCGCCAGTCCAACCGCGGCGCGCACCTGGTAGCTGACGAACGCGATGATCTGGGTCAGTGCGACGATGTCCCGCGCATCCAGGCCGACGGCGCGCAATGCATCGATATGCTCCGGCCGCGCCGTGCCCGGCGCCGCCGCGACACGCGCGACGTACTGCTCGATCGTGTCCCGCCGCTTGCCCGGCGGCGGATCGCCGCGTTCGGACAGCAGTCCGCGATAATGCTGCGTCAGGCCGGCGTGGGCCGATTGCTCCGCCACCTGGGCCGCGATCAGTGCGCGCTCGGACAGCGACAGTCCGCCGGGAGCGGAGGGAAACAGCAGCACGTCGTGGCTGCCCTGGGTGTGGCGCACGATGTCGGGACGCTGCGCGCGCAGCCGGGCGAGTGGCGAGTCCTGCGCGACGCCGATGATGCTTTCGAGCAAATCAGTGGGTGGGGCGGCCATGCGGGCTCCTGGCATTGCGCGGCGGAGAGAAAGAGGCAAATTTCGCCGCCTTGCGCAATAGCCCGCCCGCAAGCCAACCCTCGACGAGGAGTCCCGCCGCATGCAGCCGGTCGTCGCCGCGTTGGAAGCCCTCTCGCGCCGCGTCCACGACGAGTTGGCGTTATTCGAATACCCGTCCAAGGATTGGGTGGTGCCGCGGCGCGGCCCAAATGGTGAGGCGGTGCAGAACGTCGTCATAGTCGGCGGCGGGCAGACCGGGCTGGGCATCGCCTTCGGCCTGCAACGCGAGCGCATCAGCGGCGTGCAGGTGCTGGATGCGAATCCGGAAGGCGAGGAAGGCCCCTGGGTGACGTTCGCCCGCATGGTCACGCTGCGCACGCTGAAATTCCTCACCGGTCCCGATCTGGGGCTGCCCAGCCTGACGTTCCGCGCCTGGCATGAGACGCAGTACGGCAAGCGTTCCTGGGAGGCGCTGGTGCGTATCCCGAAGGAAGAGTGGATGCGCTACCTGGTTTGGTTCCGCGACACGCTGCGCCTGCCGGTGCGCAACAACGTCCGGCTGGAACGCATCGAGCCGCACGGCGAACTGCTGGCGCTGCATCTGGGTCGTTGCGAGAACCGCACCTGTAATGGCAAGGAACACACCGGCCGCGGCGACGAGCGTCGCGGCGAGGAACCCACCGGTCACGGCGCGAAACACATCTGTCATTGCGAGAAGCGAAGCGACGAAGCAATCCCCCGCCCGACGAACCACAGCTGAGGCGGGCACTGAGATCCTGCTCACCCGCAAGCTGGTGCTGGCGACCGGCATCGACGGCGCTGGCGCCCGCCGCGTGCCCGAATTCGTGCGCGACAAGCTGCCGCGCTCGGCCTGGGCACACACGTCGGATGCGATCGACATGGCGGCGCTCGCCGGGCGGCGCGTGGCGGTGATCGGCGGCGGTGCCTCGGCGTTCGACAACGCGGCGACGGCGCTGGAATGTGGCGCGGCCAGCGTGGACGTTTTCATCCGGCGAGCGGACCTGCCGGTCGCGAATTCGTATCGCGCGTTGGAGTCCGCCGGATTCTGGCGCAATTTCGGCGACATGCCGGATGCGCAGCGTTGGCGCTTCATGTGCCACCTGCTGTCGCTGCCGATGCCGCCGCCGCAGGACACGCTGCAACGCACGCTGTGCCATGCGAACGTGGCACTGCATTTCGCCTCGCCGGTGCTGGACGCGGAAACCGCCGCGGGCGGCATCCGTCTGCGCACGCCGAAGGGCTGGCACGCGGCGGACTTCCTGATCCTGGGCACCGGATTCGGCGTCGATCTGCATACCCGGGCGGAATTCGCCGGGCTGGCCGAGCATGTGGCGCTGTGGGGCGACCGCTATGCGCCACCGCCAGGGGAAGCCCCGGGGAGCCCCAGCGGGAGCCCCAGGGGAAGCCCCGCGGGAAGCCGATACCGCCGCTGCCCGTTATCCTTATGTCGGGCCGCATTTCGAACTGCTGGAAAAGCACCCGGGCGCATTGCCGGCCCTGCGCAACATCCATTTGTTCAATGCCGGCTCGCTGATCAGCATGGGACCGGTGGCCGGCGGCCTGAACGGCATGCCGTTCGGAATTCCAAGACTGGTCGCCGGGCTGTCGCACGACCTGTTTCGCGAAGAGCTGGATGGCTTGTTCGACGAGTTCTCGCGCTATGACGAGCCCGATGCGTGGGAGGCGTTGCGCGCCGGCGGTTCAGGCAGCGGCTGAACGAGAGAGCATCGGCGAGGCGCGCCGATCCACGGGCGTTGCGAGCGCCCCATGCAGCGCGATGTTGTCGTAGGGATCGTGTGCAAGGCAGAACGCTTCGCTTCCCTGCGCGGCCAACGTGTCGAACGCGGCGAGGCAAAGCGCCGGAGCATCGGGAAACCGCTTGTGCACGAAGCTGCCGAGGATGTGCTCATAGTCGCTGCGCGAGATTCCGTATGCCTGCGCCACAACGGCATCCATCGCCGCACGCAACGTCCAGCGCGCCGCCAGTGACGCGACGGCCGGCCAGGCGCCGCCTTGTGTGGCTTCCCGCCGGCAGCGTCCGAGTTGTTCCTGCCATAACGTCGCATAGGCAGAATGATTGCACGACAAGCGCAGCGCGCCGTGAGCCAGAAAGCGCGATGCGGCCACTGGGGTTTCGCACACCGGACAGGCTTCAAGGATGAACAGGTTGACGGTCGCTGCGGTCTTCTGCCGCAGCGTCCAATCGAAGACGAAGCTGTTGATCACGGCGCAGAGCAACAGCGCATCCGCATTGGACCGCACCTGTGGCGTGCGTTCGACGTTGGCGGTGATGCTGAACAGGTAGCCGGGCGAGGTGAAGGACGCGATGGCGGTGCGCTCGTCGGTCGAACGGGCGATCTTGCGCACCGCCAGGCGAAAATAGCGCGTCGCTTCCTTCCAGGCCGGTTTGTCCTGCAGCGCCGACAGTGCCAGCCCGTAGCGCGGACCGGTGTCCCAACGGTCGTCGAACTGCTGGATGGTCTTGCCCTCATGCAGCAGCAGATGGTTTTGCCGGCGCCGCCGCAGGTCGCGCACGGGAGTTAGGCGGTCGGCGTCATCAGTGATGTTCAGCTCGCGGCCGAGCACGATGCGGCGCTGCGCCGTCCACTCCCGCAGCGACGAATGCCGCAGGAAGACATGGCGCGCTATGGCGAGATCGGCGGTTGACCGCAGTTCCAGGAAGGTCTGGTGAGTGCCGCCGGACTTCTCGATGAACGCACGGTCGTAGCGCATGATCCGGGTTGGATCGCCAAGCTGCGCCAGATCGTCGAGATAGAAGCCGCACTGCACGGATTGCGTGGGTCCTGGGCGCCACGCCACCAGCAGGGCGAACTTCTGCCGCACATGGATGTCGAACAGGCGCCGTCGGTTTTCGAAGGAGAAGCAGGAACGCAGATCGGTCTGGCGTAGATAGAGATCGCGGATGCCGGTGGCGCCTTCGTTGGCATGAAAAGACGACGGCACCACCATGCCGATGGCGCCGTGCGGGCCCGCCAGGTGCAGCTTGCGCTCGGCGAAAACGCGGAACGTGTCAAGCTTTCCCCCGGTGGCCGCGCCGTTCGCGATGCCTTTCTGGTGGGCGTAGAGACGGTTCGCCAAGCGGTGCTGGTGCTCGAAGTTCTCCTGATAGATGCGGAACGCAGCGGCGGTCGCCGGATCGGAGAGCAAGCGCGCTTGCTTGGTCTGGGCCTCGCGGCGTGTGGGAGCGTTCAGAATGGAGAGATCGAAGCCGGCAAGAAACTCCTTGGCGCTCTGCTGCACGATGTCCCAAGGGGGATTGCCCAATACCGCGTCGAAGCCGGCCATGCGGGCGCCGGAAGCGTCGGGCTGGAACACCTCCGGGAAGGTCAGGTCCCAGGGCAGCGCGTGCATTCCCGCCGCCAGAAGCCGCGCCTGGCGGCGGGTCAGCTTGTCCGGCCAGGTGCCATGCGCAGCCACGTTTTGCGCCAGCGCCAGGAATTCGTCGTCGGCTTCGCGCAGGCCGAGCATGGCCGCGCCGGACCAGACACGCGCCAACTGCCGCAGCGGGTGCAGCGCGGCATCGAGCCTGGCCTTGGCGCCCTCCTTCAAGACCAGATCGGCCGCGTCGCGGCCCACGGTTGCTTGAAGCGCCCGCACCTCGGCCAGCGCGGCGTGCAATGCCGTCGCGAGCAACGACACGACGCCGTGCGCCAGCAGCGGGTCCAGCTCGCCGCCGCCAACCGGGAACGTCACAAGCTGAGGAAAGAATGGGCCGGCGAGCGAATCGCCGTGCACAAGGCGATGATCGAGAAAGGTCAGTGGCAATCCCTCGGCGTAGGATTCCAGCCACAGCGACAGCTTCGCGAGTTCCACTGCCAGCGGATTGCGGTCCGCACCATAAAGGCAATGCACCGCGACCAGCCGGCGGCAGATCGCCAGGGCGCGGCTTTGCGAAACGCCGCTGTCGCCACCTTCAGAGGCGCGGCTTGGCAGATAGGCTTGCAGGGCGCGGTCCGGATCGGGCAGCGCATCGATGCGGGCGCGCAATGCCTGCGCCCGAGTCAGCAGTTGCTCTTGTTCCGCAGACGCTGCGTGGGTGGCCCGGGGTTCCGCGAAAGCGGCCCGGGGTTCCGCGAGGGCCGCCCGGGATTCCGCGGCGGTCGCTTGGGTGTCGCACAGACGGCAGGCGGCGTACAGCGCCTCTCCGAGGAATCGGCAGGCCTGGACCAGGAAATGCCCACTGCCGGTGGCCGGATCGACCACTTTCAGCGCAAGGATGCCGACCGGGTTGGGGTCGTCGTCGGGACTGCAAGCGGCGACCTGCGGACCGAGCGTCTCGCGCACCAAAAAGCGCACGAACTCGTCGGGCGTGTAGTACGAACCAGTCGCCTTGCGTCCAATTCCGGCACGCAGATAGAACTGACCGCCGGCGATGTCCTGCTTGTGGACGATGTTGCTGTCGGCGCCGCGCATCGTCATCGTCGGTGTTGGCGCCGATGTCCTGCACTGCCGTCCAATCCGCTGGGACCACCACTTCCAGCTTCCCCCGCCGCAGCCGCATCATCGGACGGCTGGCGATGCCGGGCTCCAACTCGAGCAGCGCTTCATAAACCCTGCCGAGTTCCTCGACGTTCAGTGGACCGTATTGGACGCGTTCGCGCTCGCGGCCGTTCGGCGTGGTCCAGAGCAGGCGGTCGAGCAAGACCGCCGCCGCACGCTCGCTCCAATGCAGCGTATCGAGCAGCGGCATCGATTGCGGCCCGAACAGCGCGCCCCCCAAAGGCGCTATGGCGAGTTCGCTGCAGCACAGGCCGTCGCTGAAGATGCGGAACACGGTGCGCAGGCCGTCGGACAGCATGCGTCCGGTATCGTGACCCTGATCGAGATGGCGTCGCACCAACGGTCCCAGCGCACGGTTGGGCGACAGCGCGTGGCGCCACAGCGTTGTGGCCGCGAAGCTGAAGGCGCGCGCGGGATCGGCGGTGCTTTCGAGTTTCAAAATGAACAGCAGGCGATAGATGAGGACAAGGGTTTCCTGCCATAACGTGTGGGCCAGGCGGCCTCGGTCGCGGTGCCGCAGCCGGGGCGCATTCGCGGGGTCGTCGAGCACCGCTTGCAGGAATCCTTCCACCGCGGCCCTGGCCTGCACGCGCAGGTCCTTGGTGACGCGGACCTGACTTAGGCGGGCGGCTTCCAACACGTCGGGCAACGCCGCCAACCCTGACGGCGACGCCAATGCCAGCAGGAGGCGATACGAATCCGGTGCCAACGCTTGTTCGGACCATCCCGATGTGCCGGTGAGGGGGATGGCGACGTAGCTGTCCGGACGCTCCTGGTCGCACAGCAGCAGGCGCAGTTCGATGCCGTCGCTCAGCAGCCCTGCGCGTTCGCCCGCTGCCAGCAGCACTCGGAACGCCGCGCGGATCGGGCTGAAACGGTACGCGCGACCGCTGCGGTGTGGGGCGTCCAGGTCGGTGTCGGCCGCGACCGTCCAGGCGCGCAGCCGGGCGCCGTCCGGCGCTTGCAACAACCAACCGGCGTCTTCCGGGCCTTCGCGGGTGGGTATCGGCTCCTGCCGTTGCGGTGGGCTGTAGCCGAGACAGGGCGCGAGCGGCGCGATGATGTGGTTGGCGACGCGCAATGGGCCACCGGTGCCGGCCAGGGCGCGCATCTGGCGGCGGACGATGTCCCAGCGTTGTTCGAACTGGCGTCCGGGTTTCGGAAGCAGCCCGCGTTTGAACAGCAGATCCAGCAGTTCGAAGCGGAGGAAGGCCTCCGGCAATGCGGGGCCCGATGCGGTGCAGTCGTGCAAACCGACGCTCATAAGGGGTGCCCGCGAACAGCCGCGTCGTTTGCGGCATGGACCGAGCCTTCCGGCACCAGCAGCAGCATGCCGATCGGCTGCAGGCGCGGTGGGGACAGTGCGAGATCAGCCGTGCCTACCTCGCAACGCCGACGGTACAGGGCGACCGCGCTGTTGGCTTCGCGTCGTTTGGCGGCTGCGTTGTCCGCATCGGCGGCGAAGGCGGCGAGGCGGTCCAACGGTCCGTTCAGCGATTTCCAGGGGGGCAGATCGGGAGCTGTGCCGAACAGGTCGGCGGTACGGACGACGTGCGCGCCGCAGATATCGTCGGCGCGAAGCTTCAGCCAGCGCTGCAGGGCGGCGATGTCGCGATCGGCGCACTGGCGCTGGGTGTCGGCGAAGCCGGCTGCGACGCGTTGCATAATGGCAGCGGCGAGCTTCTCGGCCTGTGGCCGGCGCCGCGGCAGCCAGCGCGCAAAGCAGCACTGCCAGATGCCGTCGGCCGCGATCGCCCGATCGGCAGCGGCCATCGGCAGCCAGCGTTCAGATTGCGAAATTTCGACAGCCGGCCCGGACTCTGGCAACAACACCGCAATGACGCGCTGCAAAGCGATCCGCCGCGTGCCTGCGATCTCGACGCCGAACGTCAGCAACGCCGCCGGCTCGGTGCGGTCGCTGCGTGCGATGCTGACGCGGGAGTCGCGCATGTCCGCGGTCTGCACAACATCGCTGCGCCGCACGCGAGAGATCGCGCGCCGTACCAGGGGATGGCCACGGCCCAGGAAAGCCAGCGGCTCGCCCCGGGCGTCGCACAGCCGGGTGCGGTCGCGGGTGATGCGCAGGATACGTCTGGTCACGTCATAGCCCGGAAGCCCGTCGAGGCCGGCTATCCAATCACCGGGAAGCGCCAGATGATCGGGATCGGTCGTCGCAACCATCATCTCGTTTGCGATCGCTGCGGCGACGAACGTGGACAGGTCGATGTGCCCGGAGAGCGCGTCACCCCGCTGGCGCGCGGCATCGGCAGCGCCGACCTGGCGCAGATCGGCGTTCAGGCCTTGCTCGGCCAGCCAACCGTGTCGCACCGCCTGGCGTTCATAACCGGCGAAGGCGCGGTCGATCTCGTGCAGCAGGTCGCGCAGCGCGGCGGCATTGTCCGTCTCGGCGGCGACGTCGAGGGTGCGGATCGGCGGCGTATCGTCCTCGAATAATCCCGCCTGGTCTTCGGCGAAGCCGGCAACCAGGCCGGTGCTCCAGGTGGATTCGTCCGCGGTCACGCCAAGTGTATCGGGCATGACATCGAGGCGGGCGCGGGCCTTTTCGTATTTGGCGATCAGCCGCAGGAGCAGGCGTTCCTCGAACGTGCCGGCGAGATAAAGGTAGCGGATCTCCGGATCGTGACGTTGGCCGTAGCGGTCGATGCGGCCGTTGCGTTGCTCCAGGCGGTTCGGGTTGTACGGCAGGTCGAGGTGGATCAGGTGGCAGCAACGCTGATGCAGGTTCAGCCCTTCGGCCATGGAATCCGTGCTGACCAGCACGATGTTGTCCTGCTGCGCGCAGCGTTCAGCGATGCGGGTACGCTCGGCTTCGGGGTCGAGGCCGCTGATCGCCAGGATTTCCCCGCCGATGCCCTTCGCATGACAGAGCGCGCGCACCGCAGCCGCCTGGCTATCGGCATATTCCGAATAGACCAGGATGTTGGCCGCCGGATGTGCGGCGCGGATCAGGCGCACTTCATCCGTCATCGCTTGCAGTTTCGGATCGTGGGGTTCCGCCGCCACGCCGAGGCGGATCAGCTCGTGCAACGCGTATATGATGGCATCGTCGCCGACGTTCCGGCCGAGCCTCAGCTCCACGGACAGGTCCGTGGCGCCGAAGCGGCACAGATCGGCGGCCATGTCCTCGGTCTCCAACGCCTCGGCCGCGTTTTCCGCCGCGGCATCCAGCACGCCGAACCGTAACCGGCGGCGGCGGTAGGCGCGCAACGCACGCGCGCGTTCCTTGCGCAGCGCTTCCGCATTGGCTGCGTCGCTGCGTAGCGCGCCATAGCGCTCGGCCACCACTTGCAAGGTGGCGATGCAGGCGCTGATGGTGGAGACCGATCGCTTCAACAGGCCGATGAAAGCCAGCGCATCGGCATAGTCGCCGCTGCGTTTCGCTCGCCGCAGGCGGGGCGCGACCAATGCTGCGAGCGCACTATGGAACGCCTGCACCGCAGCCACGCCGCCGCCGCGATGGTCGATACGCACCGGCAGGATCTTGCGTTCGCGGAACAGTGGCGCGCCGGTGACGGGATTGCGGATATGCGACTTCAACCGGCGTACCACGTGACGGCGATACGCGGAGCCTGCCAGCCCACCGTTGCCGTCAACCAGGCTGGGATCGAGCAATTCGATCAACGAGGCGAAATGCGCGTCATAGCCGTCATGCGGCGTCGCGGTGAGGAGCAGAAGACCGTCGGAACGGCGGGCCACGACCTCGGCCAGGCGACGGCGCAGCGTGTCGTCGCTGTCCGCGCCGGCGGCGGCGGCGACGCAGTGATGCGCCTCGTCGATGATGGCGAGGTCCCAGGCGGCACGTTCCAGGTCCTCCAGCACGCGTTCCTGCTTGGCGAAATCGAGCGAGACCAGGCACAGCGCGATGCTGTCGAACGGGTTGCCGCCAAGCTCGGTCCGGCGGCGTTCGCGCTGCAATGCGGCGGCGTCGGCGATCACGGTGAAGCGCAGGCCGAAGCGGTCGCGCAGTTCGTGTTCCCATTGCGTCAGCAGCGGGCCCGCGGGCGACACCACGAGGATGCGATGGGCGCGGCGGCGGGCGATCAGTTCGGTCGCGATGAGCCCGGCCTGGATGGTCTTGCCCAGCCCCACCGCATCCGCCAGCAGCAGGCGAGGACGCGGCAGTTCCAGCGCGCGCATCAGCGGGACAAGTTGGTACGGTTCGATGGTGACCCGGCCCGGCTCCGCGGACAGCATCTCGTCCGGACCGGGCACCTGGTCGAGCAAGCAGGCAATGTGATGCAGGCGCCAGGCGCTCAGTGGCCCGGGCGCCTCCGGCCGCAGCGCCGTGTGCAGGGATTCCACCTGCTCATTCGGATACAGGATGTCCCATTCCAGGCCCGGCAGGTCACCGCCGGCGCACCGCAGCCGCAGGCGCTGCTGGGCGCCGAGTTGCTGCGCCTCCACCACGTCCCAGGCGAGACCGCGCGCGCCGACCCTGCTGCCTGCCGCGAATTGCATGCACCTTCCGCCAGCGGGCGGCGACTGGCCCGCGGCGGAGCAAGCTCAGGCAAAATGCTGAATAATTCGTAAGCGGCGCGGTGAGTTGAGAGATCCAGGACGAAACAGCGCAGCGCATTCCGCCGCACCGCAGGGCGATTGGTTCAATCACCGGCTGGCGGCACCCGAGCCCTTTGATCAACCGCTCGTGCCGCGTGATTCACCGCATTTTCAACACGGAGACAGAACGAGAACCACGGAGGGCCACGGGAGTCGGAGGCTCCCCGACTGCCCGGGAGCCTCCGACTCCCGTGGCCCTCCGTGGTTCTCGTTCTGTCTCCGTGTTGAAAAAAAGCTGCCGCCAACATCGATGTCGGTTGGGGCGAGCCGCCGAATCCAGCCAAATTGCGGCGCGCAGGCCAGTACCGGGGATATCCCGGTTAACTCGATTGCCCCGGTTCACTCGATTGCCCTGCGCCACACCGGGTAACCGCTGTATGCGCTTTGCTTTTCCGCCCTACGCCGGCGTCGCCCCACCAACCACCTTCTCTGCTGTCAATCCGGCGATCTCCTCCGCCGAATAGCCATGCTCGCGCAAAATCGCCTCGCTATGCTCGCCCAGTGCAGGGGCGATGCCGCGCGGCGAACCATCGGCGAACGGCGGCAGCCCGACCAGGTTCGGCATCGGCATCGGCTGCAACACATGCGGATGTTGCAGCCAGGATACCGCGCCGCTCTCCTCCACATGTTTCTGCCGCAGAAACTCCGTATAACTGTTCAGCTGCTCATGCATCACGCGCTGCGTGGCCAGCCGCGCCGACACCTCGGCGGTCGGCAGCGACGCGAGCAGCGGACGGATCACCGCGCTGATCTCCGCCGCATGTTCCTTGCGCCCGTCCGCCATCTGCAGCAGCGGATCCGATTCGAAACGCGGCAGGTCCAGCGCCCGGCAGTAGCCCTGCCATTCGAACGGCCGCACCACGGTGACGGAGATCCAGCCGTCCGCGGTCTTGTGTACGCCGTTCGGCGGCACCACCGGCGTGACCACACCGCCTTCCAGATAGGACGACATCAGCCGCACCACCTGGAGGCTGGCTGCGCCCTGCATCAGGCTGGCCTCGATGTGCCGCCCGCGTGGCATGTCACGCCGCGCATGCAGCGCCGCTGCCACCGCGGTGAACGCGTACAGCGCCGTGCTCATGTCGATCGAGATGATGGGGATGCGGTGTGGCACGCCGTCCTCGCCGCGGTTCTCCGCCATCAGCCCGGTGTAGGCTTGCAGCACTGGGTCCATGGCCGGTCGTTCCGCCAGAGGCCCGGTCTGGCCGAATCCGGAAATCGAAACATACAGGATGCGCGGCTCGCGTTCCGAAACGTGCGGATAGCCGAAGCCGAGCCGCTCGATCACGCCGGGGCGGAAGCCTTGCAGGAACACGTCGGCACCCTGGATCAGCCGCCACAGCACCGCGCGCCCGGCGTCCTGCTTCAGGTCCAGCGCGATGGAACGTTTTCCGAGGTTGGACGGAATCGAATACGCGGTGTTGTCGCCATAGCGAATGCCCAGACCGCGGCTCCAGTCGCCGTTTTCGGTGGGTTCGACCTTGATCACGTTGGCGCCGTACTGCGCCAGCAGCATCGCACAGTACGGCCCGGCGACGCCCTGGCTCAGATCGACCACCTTCAGGCCCGCATAGGGCGTCTCGTAGCTCATGCCGTCCCTCCCGGTTGCCGCGACGCGGCGGCGCGGGCAAGCTTCCCAGCATTCGCTTCGCTTGAACAGGAGGAGAAGACCATGATCCACGTGCTGGCGATCATCACGACGAAGCCCGGGAAGCGCGAGGAAGTGCTGGCGGCGTTTCGCGCCAACATGCCGGCCGTGCACGCCGAGGCCGGCTGCATCGAGTACGGCCCGGTGATCGACGCCGATTCCCCCGGCGCCAAGTTTGGGGCCGACACGTTCGTGGTGGTCGAGAAGTGGGAAAGCCCGGATCATCTGAAGGCGCATGCCGCCTCGCCGCACATGGCGGCCTATGGGGCGAAGACGCGGGATCTGCTGGAGAAGCGCGAGATCCACGTGATGCAGCCGGCAGCCTAGGAGGTGGACCGGCAAGGGGGTTAGAACACCCCCTTGATGGCTGGGGCGGCAAAGCGTAGGGCGGAAAACTGCAGCGCATTCCGCCATGGTGCGGATGGCGGAATGCGCTGCGCCTTTCCGTCCTGCGGCTTCGTCCCCGCCCCGTCGTAAGCGGCGCCGGCCATAAATCCGTCAGCGCCACGACGGCAGTTGCCTCCGCCGGGCGGATACGCTTCGCTGCCGTCACCACCCAACCAGGACCCCCGCCCATGCGCATCAGCGTCGTCCAGATGAACCCCGGCGCCGACAAGGCGGAGAACATCGCCCAGGCCAACCGCCTCATCACCGAGGCAGTGGCCGCCGACCGTCCCGACATCGTCAGCCTGCCGGAGGTCTGGGACAGCCTGGGCGGCGATCGCACCGTCCGCAACGCCAACGCCGAGGAACTGCCCGCCAAGGGTTCCAACCAGCCCGGCGGCCCCGCCTATGAGTTCCTGCGCGAGACCGCCCGCGCCACCAAGACCCACGTCCACGGCGGCTCGATCATCGAACAAGGCCCGGAGAAACTGTTCAACACCACCGTCGTGTTCAACCCCGACGGCACCGAGATCGCCCGCTACCGCAAGATGCACCTGTTCGACATCACCGCGCCCGACGGCACCGGCTATCGCGAGAGCAACACCTACGGCGCCGGCGACGAGATCGTCACCTACGAAGCCGACGGCACCAAAGTCGGCTGTGCCATCTGCTACGATATCCGCTTCCCCGACCTGTTCTGGAAACTGCGCGAACAGGGGGCCGACGTCATCTTCCTCCCCAGCGCCTTCACGTTGGCCACCGGCAAGGATCATTGGGAAGCGCTGATCCGCGCCCGCGCCATCGAGACGCAGTGCTGGTTCGCCGCGCCCGCCACCTGGGGCAAGCACCTGGAAGGCAAGGGCGAGCCTCGCTTCACCTATGGACACTCGCTGATCTGCGATCCCTGGGGCCACGTGGTGACGAAGGTGTCGGACGGCACCGGCTGGGCCACCGCGCGCATCGACCCCAAGGTCACTGCCCGCGTGCGCCGCGACATGCCGGTGCTCGAGCACCGGAAACGCCTTTGAACGACCAGCCGCAGACCGCCGTCCCTCCGGGCATCTACGCCCCGGGGCGGATCGCGTTTTGCTCTGCCTCCACCGCGTTGGCGACCGACGCGATGAATCGTTTGATGGGCCGCTACGGCGATTGCCCGCTGGCGCACGCCAGCGTGGCGGTGACGCTGGGCGGCGACGGTTCCATGCTGGATACACTGCACCGCGTGCTGGACCGACACATCCCGGTCTACGGCATGAACTGCGGCTCGGTCGGCTTCCTGATGAACACGTTCGACGAGGACGACCTGCCGGAACGGCTCGCCCGCGCGCAGGCCGCGGAACTGCATCCGCTACGCATGCGCGCGGTGTCCCGCACCGGCGAGGCCTGCGAGGCGCTGGCGTTCAACGAAGTCAGCCTGCTGCGCCAGTTGCGCCAGAGCGCCAAGATCCGCATCACGGTGGACGGCACGGTGCGCCTCGCGGAATTGACGTGCGACGGCGTGCTGATCTCCACCCCGGCGGGGTCCACCGCGTACAACCTGTCGGCGCACGGTCCGATCGTGCCGCTGTCGGCGAACTTGCTGCCAATGACGCCGATCTCCGCGTTCCGCCCCAGGCGCTGGCGTGGCGCGCTGCTGCCCAGCACGGCGCAGGTGTTGTTCGAGGTGCTGGAGCCCGACAAGCGTCCGACCGCCGCGGTCGCCGACTTCACCGAGGTGCGCGATGTCCGCCGTGTGGAGGTGCAGGAAGACCGTTCAGTCACAGTCACAGGACCTGTTCGATCCCGACCGCGCCCTGTCGGAACGCATCATCGCGGAGCAATTCACCGTTTGACGACACAAGGCCGGTTCGGCACCGCACGGCCGATTACGTGACGACCTCATCGGTCCACACCCGGAACCCGACCAGCGTATTGGGTCCGAATGTGCTGGTGATGGCGACATCGGCGGCATCGCGGCCATAGGCAATCAGGATGCGTCCGATCCGGCGCGCGTTGTGGCGCGCGTCGAAGACATGCCACTGATTGCCCAGATAGGCTTCGAACCAGCCGGAGAAATCCATCGGATTCGGATCCACCGGAACGCCGATGTCGCCCAGGTATCCGGTGCAATAGCGCGCCGGGATGTTGGTACAGCGGCAGAGCGTCAGGGCGAGATGGGCGAAATCCCGGCAGACACCGATGCGTTCGTTATAAGTTTCCCATGCGGTGCGGGTCGGGCGCGCATGTTGATAATCGAACGTCACGTGCTGGTGGACGAAGTCGCAGATTGCCTGGACCCTCGCCCACCCTTCCACATGCCCGAACATCGACCACGCAATCTGGGTCAGGCGATCCGTCTCGCAATAGCGGCTTCCCAGCAGGAACAGCAGAGCCTCGTCCGGGAGATCCTGGATCGCGTGCTGCATGGCATTCGGGAATACAGGTTCCGGCACTCCGGAATCCCGCACCAGGGCATCGGCGGTCAGCCGAATATGGCCGGTGGGCGCGACAAGGCGCGTGCACCAGTTTCCGAACGTATCCCGGTAAGCACGCTGCGGCACCGACGGTTCGGTTCGTAGATAATCCGGATGGATGAGATCAGCAGTCCGCGAGTAGTGGACATTCAACGTTACGATGAACGGAACAGGCTGGGTGCAGTCGAAGGCCAGATCGTAACCGACTCGGATTTGCATGAGAACTCCTGATGGTCTCGCTGGTTCGGCGCCAGTGTGTTGTGATCCTAACGCTTCCGACCCGTCGGCGAGTCTCTCATTGCGCGCGCAGCGAAGCAATCTTCCGCGAGCAACGCGCGTAGTCTCGGGGGAAATCGCTTCGCTATGCTCGCAATGACACTTGCAGGTTGGCACCAACTGTTAGACTCGGTATCACATCGCGCCCGCCGCTTGACACGAGATGTCACCTTACGCCCGCCGCTTGCGCCGCGCCGGCTTCGCCGGACCGCAGATCAGGTCCAGCGCCGGTTCCAGTGTCGCTTGCAACTCCGCCCGCTTCTCTCCCGCACGCGATCGGATCGCCAGCGTGTGCAGCACCGCCGAGGCGAACCGCGCCAGCACCGCCGGATCGGCGTCGGCCGGCAGTTCGCCCTGCTGTCGCGCCAGCCGGATGCGAGATTCGAACGCGTCGTCGATCTCGTGCAGGCCGGCGGCCAACGTGACGCGAACGTCCGCATCCAGCACCGCCTCGGTCAACGCGGTGCCGATCAGGAAACAGCCGCGCGCACCACGCTCGCCCGAGTAATACAGCGATAGCGCCAGGTCATACACGGCACGCAGCGCCTCACGCAGCGGACGGTCCGGACACAGCGTTTCCTGCAACCCCGCACGTGCAATCGCGCGATAGCGTTCCAGCGTGTGTCGATACAGCGCCTGCTTGTCGCCGAACGCGCCATACAGGCTGGGGCGATTCATGCCGGTGCCGGCGCTGATGTCGTCCAGCGACGTGCCGGCAAACCCAGCGTCCCAGAACACCGCCATCGCTTGCGCCAGCGCAATATCCGGATCGTAGGCGCGCGGCCGTCCACGCCGCGCCGGAGATTTTTTGTACCATTCTGGATAAAACCCTTGACCCGCCGATTTTCCGACGATATGGTACAAAAATCAACCAGGGAGGCTGTCATGGACGTCTACTTTGCCCCGTTCGCTTGCTCGATGGCCACGCGCATCGCTCTGTACGAAGCCGGCGCATCGGCCAACTTCATTGCAGTGGACACGAAAACGAAGCGCGTCGCCGACGGTTCCGACTTCCATGCGATCAACCCGATGGGCCAGGTGCCGGCGCTGCGCACCAACGCGGGCGACCTACTGACGGAAAACCCGGTCGTGCTGCAATACGTCGCCGACCTGTTCCCGGAATCGGGCCTCGCACCGCAAGGCGGCATGCCGCGCTATCGCCTGCAACAGTGGCTGAACTTCATCAGCACGGAATTGCACAAACAGGTCTTCATCCCGCTGCTCGATTCGGCCAGCAACGACGGCGCCCGTGCTTTTGCGCGCGACAAGGCGCCGCTGCGTCTGCGCACGCTCAACACGCAGCTCGACGGCCGCGACCATCTGCTCGATGGCTTCACGGTGGCGGACGCCTATCTGGTGACGGTGCTTAACTGGGGACGGTTTAGCGGCATCGACCTCGCGCCGTACCCGGCCGTGCAGGCGTGGTTCCAACGCCAGACCGCCCGGCCCAGCGTGGCACGCGCCATGACGGAGGAACTGGCGCTGTTCCAGGCAGAGCAGGCGCGCCGGAGCGCGGCATGAATGTTCGCCATGACCGCGGCTGCGCGGTTTTGGCGGCTCCGGCGGCAGCGCGTGGACGACCGCCGCCTCGCGGTACTGCTCTTCGAGCGTGAAGTGCGCGATCTCGGCCTAACTCACGGCGACGACCACCACGAAAGATTGCCGTTCCGGGGGCACCCGCCGTCATCGCCCCCGGCGCGCGCGACATGCTTTCGCCGCGGAGAGCGCCGGCCTCGCTTGTCGGCATCGCCGCGGCGTGGTTGCCTGCGGCCGTTAGCGGAGCAGGAGACAGCCGATGTTGCAAACTTATGAAGGCGGCTGCCATTGCGGACGGGTACGGTTCCGCGCCGAGGCAGACCTGGCGAACGTTTCCGAGTGCAATTGCTCCATTTGCACCAAGAAGGGAATCCTGCATCTGCTCGTGCCGCTGGACCGCTTCACCGTGCTGCAAGGCGAGGACGCGCTGACCACGTATCAGTTCGGCACCGGGGTGGCGAAGCACACGTTCTGCCGGCATTGCGGCATCCACGCGTTCTATGTACCGCGTTCCGATCCCGACAAGGTCAGCGTGAACGCCCGCTGCATCGACGACATCGACGCCACCGCGCTGCACCCGTCGCGCGTCTTCGATGGCCGGCATTGGGAGGAAGCGATGGCGGCCCGCCGTGGGGCGGAAAGCGGATAGGTACGCTGCGGCCGACGACGCGGCGGCCGTGTTACCTCCCGCCACAGGCGCGGTTGATCGCCAGCAGATGTTTGCGCGCCGCCAGGGCGGTATCCATTTCGATGGCGCGATAGCGCTCGATCACCGCCTTGCCTGCCGCGGTCAGTACCGCGCCGCCGCCGCCGCTGCCGCCTGCCGCGGTCTCCACCACCGGCGTGCCCAGGCTGCGGTTCAGTTCCTCCACCAGTTCCCAGGTCCGCCGATAGGACATGCGCAACGCGCGGCCGGCGGCGGAGATCGAGCCGGAGCGGCCGATCTCCTCCAGCACCGCGACCTTCCCGGGGCCGATCCTTGCGCCGGAGGCAAGATCGAGCCGGATGCTCAGCCGATCGCCGGCCTTGGCCGTGTCCCCCGTTTTGGTTTTGCGATTCGCCATGACGCGCATAGCCAAACACGCCCGCGGCGGTTGATCAATCGAGTTGCGTCAGGGCCGACTGACCGGCACGCCTCATCGCAGCGTCACGATCGTGCTCGGTTCCTCATAAAACTCCCTGCTCTTGCGCAACCGTCCCGTCATCGCTTCCACATACGGCGCTGCCGCGCAGAGCTGAGCGAAGTGACGCTCGTTCAACGTCAGTCCGGCGCGTCGGCACAGCGCGGCGATGTCGTCCTGGCGTGCCTGCGGCAGCTCATGCCGCGCCGGCTCCGGCACCGGCGGCAGCTTCAGCGGACGCATCTGCCCGTCCAACGCCGGCCGCCGCTGCCGCCATGGCGTCGCCGACTCATAGGCATGCGCGACCCGGAGCACCGTTGCATCGCCGAACGGCCGCCCAACCACCTGCATCGACAACGGCAGACCATCGGCGGTGAACCCGATGCACTGCGCCAGGGCCGGCCCGCCCAGCACGTTGAACGGCGTCGTCGTCGATGGCTTCTGCCAGAAGCTGAGCGTGCGCCACGCATCGAGGCGCGGCGCCGGGCCGGGACCCGCGGTCACCAGGACGTCGTAACGCGCGTACAGCGCCTCGGCCTCGGCGATCATCACCCGGCGTTCCCGGCTGGCCGCGACATAGTCCGGACCGCTGATCAGCAAGGCGCCCAGCGAGCGGCCGAGGAAATCCTCGCCGAAATCGGCCAGGCGCTGCCGCAGCACCGGTTCGTGCACCGAATAGAGCTCGCTCTCCGCACCGACGATCTTCACGTCGTAGTAGTCCTGTGCCGGACGGATGCGGGCATCCTCCAAGGTCGCGCCCAACCCCCGCAAAACGTCGAACGCAGCATCCATCGCCGCCTTGACCTCGGCCGCGACGGGAACGTCCGTCTCATACAGATGGCGCAGCACGCCGATACGCAGACCCTTGATGCCGCCGCTCAGCGCAGCGCGATAATCCGGTACCGGCCGTGTGGCGCTGGCTGGATCGAGCGGATCGTGGCCGGCGATCGCCTGCAGCATGATCGCGCAATCTTCCACGCTCCACGTCATCGGGCCGGCATGGTCGTAGCTGAAGGAGTTGGTGAACACGCCGTAGCGGCTGACCAGCCCATAGGTCGGCTTCAGCCCAACCAGCCCGCACAAACCGGCCGGATTGCGGATGGAGCCGCCGGTATCCGAACCGAGCGCGCCCAACGTCAGCCCCGCGGCAACGCCGGCGCCGGAGCCGCTGGAGGACCCGCCGGTGGCATGCGCCGGGTTCCACGGGTTGCGCGCCGGCGGCCAGGGCAGGTCGAAGGACGGACCGCCGTGCGCGAATTCATGCGTCGCCAGCTTGCCGAGCAAGACCGCCCCCGCGTCGCGCAGCTTGCCGACCGTGGTGGCATCGAAGTCCGGCACGTAATCGGCCCGCGTGCGCGAATGGCAGGTCGTGCGGATGCCCTTGGTGCAATAGATGTCCTTGAGCGCAACGGGAATGCCGTGCAGCGGGCCACGGTGGGTGCCGGCCATGATCTCGGCCTCTGCGGCGCGCGCCTGGGCCAGCGCTTGCTCCGCGGTCACCAGCAGATAGGCGTTGAGCACCGGGTCGATGGCCGCGATGCGGTCGAGCAAACCGCGCGTCAGCTCCACAGGGGAGAGCCGGCGGGCAGCGATCAGCCGCGACGCCTGCGTGATGGTGAGTTCGTGCACGGCCGTGACGCTGGGGGCAAGATGGTCGGGCATTCGGTTCTTCTCCTTCGCGGGTTGCGGAAGAGCGCGCGTTGCGGACGGGCACGTCCGCCTGGTGGCTGTCGCATCATTGGCGATCCCGGCGCGGGCGCATAGCGGGGTGGGCGTAACCACAGCTGCCGGCCAGCGACCGAGATCAGCGACCGAGAGCAGCGACGGAGATCAGCGACCGGCCTGCCGCGCATCGGCCGCACCCGCGAAGCCGCCCGCGCGATCCGTCCGCCTAGGTCTTCCACACCACACACCCAGCCCGTCAGAGTGGAAGGTCACCGAAAGCTGCTCAAGAATTCGTGAGGCATACGATGGTTGCGCAATCGACCCGCAAAGACAGCTCTGCCCCAGCTCCTTGGTTGCGGATTTGCCGGTCCAAGAGGGCAGTGGGCGGCGGTGTGCCTTAAGATAGTCTATGACCGACCCTGGCAAAGGCTTGCCGTGGCGCGCCAGCACGAGGCCGATCGCCTCATGCATCTGGATGCATCCGCACACCATCCAGTGCCGGACGGTGCACCGCATTGCAAGAATTCGGTTCGGTGGCTGTGATGGTTGCCTGCGCTCGTTCCCGGTCTATTTCTCTCGCTGGCATGCATTTAACTGCCGGAAAGCGTAAATTGTAGGCCATCCTGGTGGGCTAGTCAGACAGTTTGCCTAATATATGTGTCGTTGTTGGCTATTGAGGCAACGAACGGCACAGAAAATAGACGACGCGGTGAGCAGGCCTGCTCAATGCTCGCATGTTTGTCGCCGTGGTCACAGAGAAGCCCCTCGCCGCCTTCGCCAGGGCCTGAGGTGTAGCCACTAAGTGTATCGGCCAATTGGGATTTGCGGGACGATCCGGCTGTGCCGTGCCGGCGACGTCGTCTGGCTGACAGTCTGGCATTTCGCTTGCTTTGCCGGAGTCATGCACCACGACGAGGCATGCATGGATGTCGGCGCCTGTCTTCCCACCGGCGGCAACCGTTCGGTGACCCCCGCCTTCGGGCCGCTCCGCCTGCCGCCCTTCGCGCCGAACCAGCAGAGCATTCCACGCACGCAACGTCGCGCTCGCACCTCCATCGGCGGCACGATGTGGCTGCGCGGCTTTGGTGGCGCAGCGAGGTCGTGCCGCGGCCTTCATATCGATTCGGCCACGACGAAACCCGCGGCCGCGGTGCTCGCCGCGCCCACCGGACACGCCGCCTGACCTGCAACCATGGAGTATCCCGCCATGCTGACCGCAACCAGCGCCCTGACGCGCCGCACGCTGCTGAAATCCACCGCCGCGGCGGCGGGAGTCGCGGCCGGATCCGGCGCGATCGGCGGGTTTCCCACCATCTGGGCGCAGAACATCAAGGATGTAGTGCTGAACCACGCCGGGCCGCCGGTCACCGCGATTCCGCTGATCGCCACGCAGGCGACCAAGGACCTGGGGTTCACCGTCCACATGCAGGCGACGGAAAATGCGGCCATGCTCAACCGGTTCATTTCCGAGCCGCAGTCGATGGACGTCGCCGACGCCGCGCTGACCAACCTGCCCTACCTGATCGGGCGCAACGTGTTGCAGTCCGTCCCGCTGGCGAAGTTCAAGAACTGGGATGCGACGATGCCCATCTTCACCAAGGGCGAGTATCCTGACGGACGCAAGGTCTCCGCGGAGGGGACAGCGCCGATCACTGTGTTGTTCTCGACAGGGCCGGACGCGGAGAAGTCGGCGGGGAAGCCGACCGACTGGCTGCACGGCGTCCCCACCGTGATCAACGGCGACACGCTCGGCATTCGTCCCGACTTGATCAAGCGGCCGGTGACGAGTTGGGCCGACCTGATCAGCCCCGACTTCAAGGGCAAGGCGGCGCTGCAAAACCAGCCCACGGTCGGCATCATTGATGTCGCGATGGCGGTGTCCTCGGCCGGCACGGTCAAATACGCCAACCGGGGCAACATGACCCGCGCCGAGATCGACAAGACCATCGACTATATGATGGAACTCAAGCACGAAGGCCATTTCCGGGCGTTCTGGACCACGTTCGACCAGTCGGTGAACCTAATGGCGTCGGGCGAGGTGGTGATCCAGTCAATGTGGTCTCCCGCGGTCACCGCCGTGCGCACCCGCGGCATTCCCTGCACGTTCCAGCCGCTGAAGGAAGGCTATCGGGGCTGGGGTTACGTGCTGTCGATGATGCAGCATGTCACCGGCCTGAAGCGTGATTGCGCGTATGAATACCTGAACTGGTACACCTCGGGCTTCGAGGGCGCGGTGATCGCGCGCGAAGGCTACTACTCGGCGCAGCCGGAGAATGCGCGGAAGTTCCTGACGCCGGCCGAGTGGGATTACTGGTACGGCGGCAAGCCGGCGGCTGCCGACATCCACGACCCGTTCGGCAAGCTGATGGAGAAGGCGGGCGGCGTGCGCGACGGCGGTTCCATCTGGCATCGGCTCGGCAACATCGCCGTGTGGAATTCGGTGATGGACGAGGACCGCTACCTGACCCGGCGCTGGAACCAGTTCATCGGCGCGTAGGGTGATATGTCATTACGAAGTATCATTCGTCGGCGCGCCGTATCGTCTGTCATTGCGAACGCAGCGAAGCAATCTCCCGGAGGGTTCGCACGTCACTTGCGTGAGATTGCCTCACTGCTCGCAATGACACCTGATCCTCAGATCAGCTCGCCCCGCGCGCGCCGCCTGTTCCGGAGGCAGTGACCATGCAACTCGGCGTCTTCATCCCGATCGGCAACAACGGCTGGCTGATCTCCACCACATCGCCGCAATACAAGCCGAGCTTCGACCTGAATCGCACGATCGTCGAGAAAGCCGAAGGCTTCGGCTTCGACTTCGCGCTGTCGATGATCAAGCTGCACGGCTTCGGCGGGCCGTCGCAGTTCTGGGACTACAACCTTGAATCCTTCACCCTCATGGCTGGGCTGGCCGCGGTCACCACGCGCATCCAGCTCTTCGCCACCTGCGCGGTGCTGACGCTGCCGCCACCGATCGCCGCCCGCATGGCGGTGACGATCAATTCGATCTCGCACGGCCGGTTCGGGGTCAACATCATCTCCGGCTGGCAGCGGCGCGAATACACGCAAATGGGCATCTGGCCGGGCGCCGAGCATTACCGCCGCCGCTACGACTACTGCGCCGAATATGTCACCATCATGCGCGAGCTGTGGGGCACCGGGCAGTCCGACTTCAAAGGCGACTTCTTCCAGATGGACGACTGCCGCTGCCTGCCGCAGCCGGCCGGCGCCATGCCGATCATCTGCGCGGCGCAGAGCGACAACGGCACACGCTTCGCCGCCCGCTACGCCGACTATAATTTCTGCGGCAGCGGGGGCGTCAATCAGCCGACGCTGGTGGCCTCCAGCGTTTCCCGTCTGGTGCAAGCCACCTCGGAGACGGGCCGTCAATGCGGTGCGCTGGTCCTGCAGATGATCATCGCCGACGAGACCGACGCCGCTGCTATGGCGAAGTGGGAGCATTACAAAGCCGGCACGGATCTGCAAGCGCTTGCCTGGCGCGACTCCCAGGCCGAGGACGATCCCAATCAGGACCCATATTCCCAGGCGCACAAGCGCCGCACGCTGCGGATAGACAAGCTGCCGACCAACCAGGGCGTACTGGTCGGATCCTATGCCTCGGTCGCGCGCATGTTGGACGAACTGGCCGAGGTTCCCGGCGTACAGGGCGTCATGCTGACCTTCGACGACTTCGTCATCGGCATGGAGCAATTCGGCACGCGCATCCTGCCCCTGCTGCGATGCCGCAGCAGCATCCGGCAGGCCGCATGAGCGGGGTACGCCTGACCTGGATCCAGGCGCTCGCCGGCACGGGGCAGCGGGCCCGGCGCGCCCCGGACCATGCGGCGCGGCGGATGCCCGGCTGGGTCATGTCCTGGCTGCAGGCCGGCCCCCTGGCCATCGTCCTGCTGGTACTTTTCGCGATCCCAATGGTACTGTTCCTGGCCGTCAGCTTCTTCGACTACGACCGGGTGGGAATTTACCCGGCATTCCTCTTCGACAGCTACCACGACGTCTTCACCAATCCCGCCACTTACGAAATCTATCTGGACTCGCTGCGCTTCGCCGCGATCACCTGTGGAATCACTTTGGTACTGGGCATCGCTATCGCGCAATTCCTCATCTTCCATATCCGCAGCGCGATGACGCGCACCGTCCTCTTCCTGCTCTGCGCCGTGCCCTTCTGGACATCGGGCATCATCCGCGCGATCGCCTGGATTCCGCTGCTGGGACGGGAAGGCGCCTTCAACCAGATGCTGATGGCGATGCGCATCACCGACCATCCTCTCGGCTTCCTGTTATTCTCCAACTTCGCGGTCATCCTCGCCTATGTGCACCAGTTGACGCTGCTGATGATCGGACCGGTCGCCAACTCCATGGGCAAGATCGACCGCGCGCTGTTGGAGGCGGCGATCGATGCCGGCGCCAGCCGTTGGGCGCTGATGTGGGAGGTGATCCTGCCGTTGTCGAAGACCGGCATCGTGCTCGGCCTGGTGCTGGTATTCACCCAGGTGATGGGCGACTTCTTCATCATCCAGCAGATGAGCGGCGGCCAGAGCGGCTCCGTGGTGTCGGAACTTTCCACCGAGATCCAGGCCATGCAATACCCGCCTGCCGCCGCGTCCGCCATGCTGCTGGTGGCGGTGGTCGCCGTCTTCGTTGCCGGCGCGATGCGCGTGGTGGACGTGCGCAAGGAACTGGCAAGTTGACGGGGCCCGCTGGCAAGTTGACGAGACCCGCTGGCAAGTTGACGAGGCCGGCATGATCGCTGCGGGCGCGAGCGTCAGCACGCCGGGCCGCCGCCCCTGGACGTTTTACGTGCTGGGCGGATTGTTCTGCCTGTACCTGTTGTTTCTCTACGGCCCGATGATCGTCATCTACATCCTGTCATTCCAGGGACCAAACGGCGGTGTCACTTTCCCGATGAACGGGGTGTCGCTGGTCTGGTTCCGCAACATCTTCCAGGTCGGGCAAATGGGGTCCATCCCGGCGACCTTCGAACGCTCGGTCGCGCTGGCGCTGCTGGTGTCCGCCCTGACCACCGCGATGTCGGTCGCCGCCGGCTTTGCCTTCCGCCGCCGGTTTCCCGGCTCGGCCGCGGTGTTCTATCTCGCGGTCGCAAGCCTGGTGATGCCGAGTCTGCTGATCGGCTCCGGCATCGGGCTGGAATTCCGCTTTCTCGGCTGGCAAACTGGGTTGTTCACGTCCGCCCTGGGCGCGCAGCTTACCTGGACGCTGCCCTTCGCGATGCTCGCGATGTTCGCCATCGTCAACCGTTTCGACCGCAGCTACGACGAGGCCGCCAGCGATCTTGGCGCCTCGGGCTGGCAACGCCTGCGCCACGTCACGCTGCCAATCCTGCTGCCCGGCATCATCGGCGTGGCGATGGGCGCGTTCACGCTGTCCTATGACGAATATGCGCGCACCACGATGACCTCCGGCACGCAGAACACGCTGCCGCTGGAAATCTTCGCACTGATCTCCAGCGCCACATCGCCGGTGTTGTTCGCCATCGGCACGCTCACCACCGTCGTTTCCTTCACTGTCATCGGGGGCACGCTTTGGTTCATCTTCCGCATGCAGCGCCGCCGCGCGGTCTCCCGCCCAGCATGATGCGGCATGAAGTCGAGCTGGTGGCGGTGACCAAGCGCTATGGCGCCACCGTAGCGGTGGACGGCATTTCCCTCCGCATTCCGCCTGCCAGCTATTGCTGCCTGCTTGGCCCCAGCGGTTGCGGCAAGACCAGCACGCTGCGTATGATCGCCGGGCATGAAGACGTGTCCGACGGCGACATCCTGATCGGCGGCAAGAACGTGACCGACCTGCCGCCCGCCCGCCGCAGCACCGCGATGATGTTTCAAAGTTATGCGCTGTTTCCGCATTTGAGCAGTTTGGAGAATGTTGCGTTCAGTTTGAAGATGCGGAAGGTGGCGAAGGCGGAACGGCTCGCCACGGCGCGGCAGTTCCTCGCACTGACGCACATGGATGGCTATGCCGAACGGATGCCGGCGCAGCTCTCGGGTGGACAACAGCAACGCGTGGCATTAGCGCGCGCGCTGATCACCCGGCCCGAGGTGCTGTTGCTGGATGAGCCGTTGTCGGCGCTCGACCCGTTCCTGCGCGTCAAGATGCGCGACGAACTGAAGCGGCTGCAGCGCGAGTTGGGGATCGTGTTCATCCATGTCACGCACAGCCAGGAAGAGGCGATGGGGCTGGCCGACATGATGGTGGTGATGAACGAAGGCCGTATTTGCCAGTCCGGCACGCCGCGCGAGGTGTTCGATTCCCCGTCCAGCGCGTTCATCGCGCGCTTCATCGGCGGGCATAACGTGCTGGCCACGCCGGGCGGCCCGATCGCGATCCGTGCGGACCGCTGCCGGCTCGGCGCCGCGGCCGGCCAACCGCATGTCTCCGGAAGGGTCGCGGCGGTGGAGTATCAGGGTCCGTTGGTGCGGGTTGCGCTGGCGACGGAGGGTGGCGACGAGGTCGCCGCGCTGCTGCCGGATTCGGTGTTCTATGCGCAACCGGTGCAGCCGGGCGATGCGGCGACACTGGTGTGGTCGCAGCAGGACACGCACCGTTTGAGCGAGGGTTGATACGACCCGGCGCAAAGAACTATGCGCGGCGCAGGAAGAAAGAGAGGCTCCCCTCCCCTTGTGGGAGGGCGGAGGGGTCGAAAGAGCATGATTTCTGCGTTCTGATCCGTCCCCCCACCCCCTCCCACAACGGGAGCGTGTGTTTCCCTTTTGCATGCCCGCCCCATCCTGACGCCAATGCGATTTCCGGCCCCGCCCGAAAATCTTGCGGCCGTCCCCCGTCTGTGTTCATGATCCGGCAAAACTGACGCGAGCAATGCTACGGCAGTGCGACGTCAAATCCGGGGACAGGGAGGCTTGCCATGGCGACCAGGGCTCCGTTCTTAAAGACGCGCTACAGCGGCTACCATCATCGGCACGTCCCGCAGGAAGACAGCGAGCTGACCCGTGTCGGCCCGGACACGCCCGGCGGCGAGTACATGCGCCGCTTCTGGCAGCCGGTCTGCTATTCGGACGACCTCAAGGATCTGCCGCTGGCCATCAAGGTTCTTGGCGAGGAGCTGGTGGTGTTCCGCGACGGCAGCGGCGCCATCGGCGTGCTGGAACGCCACTGCCCACACCGCGGGACTTCCCTCGAATTCGGCCTGGTGGGCGCGAACGGAATCCGCTGCTGCTACCACGGCTGGCTGTTCGATGTGGACGGCACGATCCTCGAGACGCCGGGCGAGCCAGCTTCCAGCACGCTGAAGGACCGGCTGTGTCACGGCGCCTATCCGGTGCATGAGGCATATGGCCTCATCTTCACCTATATGGGGCCGCCCGAGCAAATGCCGGCGTTCCCGGTCTATGACAGCTTCGATCGGCCAGGGTATCGGATGATGCCAGGCCAGAAATACTTCTATCCGTGCAACTGGCTGCAAATCCTTGAAAACACGATGGACGCGGTGCACACCGCGTTCCTCCACACCATCGTCAGTGGCGCGGTCTTCACCGACGAATTCGGCGTGCTGCCGGAACTGGAGTTTGCCGAGACGCCAGTCGGCATCATCTATATCGCCACGCGGCGGGTCGGCGACAATATCTGGGCGCGCATGGTCGAGAACGTGCTGCCCAATCTGCAGCAGGTCGCGCCGATCTGGGAAACCGGCCAGCAGCCGCACCCGTTCAGCGGCCCAATGATGAGCCGCTGGATCGTGCCGGTGGACGATACCAACACGATGCTGATCGAACTGCGCCATGTCAGCGAGACCGAAGGCGTCGTCACGCCGGCCTGGTGGGCCGATCGCAGTGTCATGCTGCCCGGCCAGCTCGCGGCGGATACCTATGAAGAAAGCCAGCGCCGGCCGGCCGATTTCGAAGCCCAGGTGTCGCAGCGACCGATCGCCGTGCATGGGCTGGAACATCTCGGCACGACGGACCGCGGGATCACGCTGTTCCGCAACCAGATCCGCCGCGGTATCCGCGCGGTGAAAGGCGGTAATGACCCGGTGGGGCTGTTCCGCGACAGCGGCGTCATCCCGACTTATTGCAACGACACGGTCGTGCAGGTGCCTCCGGCCAGGACGCCGGAGGAAGACAAGAAACTGCTGCGGCAGACCGCACGGCGATTGGCCCAGGGGTATATCGAGGCGCCGCCGCTGACGGCGGCTGCCGAATAGTCGGCTGCGGGTGAGTCGGTACGAGGGCCTCGCTGGAGCCTCCCTGGCGAAGCCCATTGATGCGTGGCGGCGATGCGGGGTGGGTGTCCGCAGCTAACATCGCGTGGCTTGCAACCCCGGCCTCAATGCAGGAATTGAGGGCGAAATCAATTTTGGGCGGTAGATCCGGATAGGTCAGATTAGTGATGTCTATGATGCATAAACCGGGGTCATATCAGACTCTAAGCCCGGCCTTCTTGGTGAGCCACTGATACAGGCCATCGACAAAGTCGAGTTTGTCTCGGCTTGAATGGCTCAGGAAGATGTCGTTGGCGCGGCGATTCAGGGAGGTTCCCATTGCGTGCCTGATTAGCTGCTGTTCACGTCAGGTTTCTCAATCAGAGCCTGCCGTCGCCTCAGCCAGCCGCCACCCCCCGCATCGCCTCCCCCAGCAACTCCACCCCCAGCGCGATCTCCTCCTCCCGCACCGTCAGCGGTGGCGCGATCCGCATCACACCGCCCGAAGCCCCCGCCCGCACGATATTCGCGCTCAGCCCCAGCTCCAGCGCGCGGTCCGTCACCGCGTCCGACAGCTCCGCCGCCGAGCGTCCCCGGCCACCCGCCTCATCCACGAACTCCAGCCCGAGCAGCAGTCCCCGGCCGCGCACGTCGCCGATCCAGGGGAAGCGCGCCTGCAACCCGCGCAGCTCCTCCTTCAGCCGCGCGCCCAACGCCGCGGCCCGCGCCGCCAGGCCGTCGCGCAGCACAATCTCCAGCACCTTCCGCCCCACCGCCGCCGGCAGCGGGTCGTTCACGTGCGTCGTGTAGAACAGGAACCCGCGGGCATCGCAGGCCGCGCTGATCGCCTCGCCGACCATGACCGCCGACAGAGGCAGCCCCGCGCCCAGCGTCTTCGACAACACCAGGATGTCCGGCACCACGCCATCGCGCTCGAAGGCGAACATGGTGCCGGTGCGGCCGAGCCCGGTCTGCGCCTCGTCCAGGATCAGCAGCATGCCGCGCTCTTCGCATTTGCGCTTCAGCGCCGCGAGGTAGCCGAGCGGAAGTTCGATGATGCCGCCGCTCGACAGCACCGGCTCGGCGATAAACGCCGCGAGGTTCCCGGTGCTCTGCCGGTCCACCAGGGCGAACGCGTCGTCCAGTTCGTCCTGCCACGATACGCCGGGGAACCGCGGGCGGAACTGCGTTCGGTGCCGGGATGGCGAAGGACCCCACCGCCGCCGGCCCATAGCCGCGCCGCCCCGCCTTGTAGGTGGCCGACGCCGCCCCGCCGGTCATGCCGTGCCAGGACTGGGCGAAGCCCACCACCTCCCAGCCGCCGGTCACCAGTTTGGCGATCTTGATCGCGGCCTCGTTCGCCTCGCCACCGGTGGACAGCAGCATGACGCGAGGCAGGGCGGGCACCAGCGAGGCCAAAGCCTCGGCGAGATCCACCACCGGATCGGACAGCATGGAGGAGAACAGGTGGTCCAACCGGCCGGCGGCGTCGCGGACCGTGGCGACGATCTCGGGATGGCAGTGGCCAAGGATGGCGCTCATCTGGCCGGAGGTGAAATCCAGCACGCGCCGCCCGTCGCCGTCATAGACGAACGAGCCTTCCGCGCGCACCGGCACGAACGGCACGAAATGGCCGCCGAAGTTCAGCATGTGCCGGTTGGCGCGGGTCCAGAACTCCGCGCCCGCCGAGGCCACCATCGCGTCCATGCCCTGCGCTCCCCTGATGCATATGAAGGGCAGCGTGCGAGTGCGCACGCTGGTGAGTCAATCGCGCCGCCTGATAAATATAAATAAATCGCCCGATAAATGAATCGCCCCGCTCGACTCTGCTCAGCCGCTGGCGTTCTCGCTGACCGCGCGGCAAAGCACGAGCAGCGCACGGTTGATTGGCACGGGCAGCCCGAAGCGGTCGGCGACGGCGACCAGGGCGCCGGTCAGTGCCTCGATCTCCAACACACGCCCCGCCAGCCGGTCGAAATACATGGACGTGCCCAGCCCCGCCGGTGCCGCGAGCAATGCGGCCATGGTGCGCGCCGCTTCGTCGTCGGCCAGGTGGGCGCCGTCGGCCTTTGCCACGGCGACGGCCTCGGCCAGGATGTCCAGGCACAGCGCGTGCACGTCCACACGCCGCACCACCGACTGCCGCTGCAGGGTCAGCGCCGTGACCGGGTTGACCACCACGTTCAGCAGCAGCTTCCGCCACGCGCGCGTCTTGAAGTCGCCGCTGAGCAAGACGCGCAGGCGGGAGCCGTCGAGCACCCGGGCGAAAGCTTGCCCGTCCGCGCCGTCCGCCACCACGAGGTCATGGCCGGCCACCTGGCGCAACCGCACCCGGTCGGGACCGGTCCGTTCCCCGTTGTAGTAGACGATGACAGGTACCACCCGGGCGCTGTTCGCGTACGGCGAGGTCCGCGCGGCGTGATCGATGCCGTTCTGCAACACGGCCACGCGGGTGTCCGGCCCGCACAGCCGCGCCAGCCACGGTGCGGCCGATGCTGTCTGGTGTGCCTTGGTGCACAGCATCACCCAATCGGCCGGCACCGCCGCGGCCGGATCGGCGACGATGCGCAGCGGCAAGTCCACATCGCCGTCGTCCTGCTCCAGCACCAGGCGTTCGACCGGCCGGCGCGCGCAGGCCAGCACGTCGTGCCGGTCCGCCGCGCGCAACGCCATCGCGAGCGGGCCGCCAATGCCGCCCAGGCCGACAACGGCAACCGAGAGACGGGCACCAGGAAGAGCAGATGCGGGCGCGGGAAGAGCAGATGCGGGCATGGCCGAATGATCGGAAGGATGCGTTGCCGCGGTCAAGCGCCTCGCACATATGGGGCTACACGTTTCCACGTATGCGCATCTGCGTATTGCCGCGCCGCCGCGTCGCGGTTAAGCTGCGTGTGATTCTGCGAGTCATTCGCAACTGAGGAGCGTCCCCGAAGATGGGCCAGGAGTTCAGCCGCATCGCGCGCACCTGCGAGCGGGCCGTCGTCACTGCCTACCGCGAGCTACGCCAGGTCGGCTCCGATGATCTCGCCGCCTTCCAGGCGTGTACCGCGCTGTATCGCATCCATCACCCGGAGGCCTCGCTGAATGAGGCGCGGCGCCTCGTTGCCGAATGGATCGACCACCACGTGGTGCGCGGCGAGCGCGGCCCCACCGCGGGCTGCGCCTGTCACTGATCCGCCTGCCACTGATCCTCCTGCCGCGACCGTGGCGACTGCCCCGGCAGCACCCGAGCGTGACTGCCCGCTTTGCCCACGCCTTGCCGGCTACCGCGACGCCAACCGCGGCGCCAACCCCGACTGGTTCAATGCGCCGGTGCCCAGTTTCGGCAGGCTCGACGCCCCGCTTCTGATCGTCGGCCTCGCTCCCGGCGTGCGCGGAGCCAACCGCACAGGCCGTCCCTTCACCGGCGACTTCGCCGGTACCTTGCTCTACCAGACGCTGCTGCGCTTCGGTCTGGCGCTGGGCGACTACCGCGCCGATCCAGCCGACGGCCTCACGCTGGTCAACTGCCGGGTCACCAACGCGGTGCGCTGCGTACCGCCCGCCAACCTGCCGAAGCCGCAGGAGATCGGCGCCTGCAATGGCTTCCTGGCGGCGGAGATGATCGCGATGCCGCGGCTGGCCTGCGTGCTGGCTCTGGGAGGAGTGGCACACGCCGCCGTGTTGCGTGCGCGTGGGTTGCGAAGCAGCCATGCGCGTTTTGCACATGGCGCGATCCACGCCCTGCCGGATGGGCTGCGTCTGGCGGATAGCTACCACGTGTCGCGGCTGAATACGAATACTCGCCGCCTGACGACTGCGATGTTTGAAGCAGTGGTACAAGACCTGCTGTCGTTTCTGGTTTGAACACCCCGGAGTTGCCCAGGTATACCTGTACTTTCTGCACGTCTTTCATGGTACATATATGGTGGCGCTCTATTGTTACAGGTATAAAATTGCGCTTTATTCAAACCGACATCGTCTCGTGCCGCCACCGCGACCAGGCGAATTGCCTCGGCCGTGACGACGGCCGTGACGACGCCAGTGAAAGCATCGGCCAGCTTCAGGCCACCCGGGACAGGGAACGCCCATGCGGTTGACAGTATTCACCGACTACACGCTGCGCACCCTGATCTACCTGGCGTTGCGGCCGGATACCCTGGTGACGATCTCCGACGTCGCCAGCGCCTATCAGATCTCCACCAACCACCTGATGAAGGTGGTGCACCAGCTCGCGCTGTCCGGCGACGTGATCACCGTGCGCGGCCAGCGCGGCGGGCTGCGGCTGGCGCGGCCCGCCAGCGAGATCAATGTCGGCGCGGTGGTACGCCGCGCCGAGCCGGACCTGGAGCTGATGCCCTGCTTCGGCTCCGCGGCGATCTGCGTCATCCAGCCCGAATGCGTGGTGGCCGGGGCCGTGGAGGAGGCGTTGCGGGCATTCCTGGCGACGCTTGACCGCTACACTCTGGCGGACCTGGTGCAGCCGCGCTCCGCGCTGTCGGCGCTGCTGCGGGTCGGCGTGGCGACCGAAGCGGGCACAACCGGTGAACCAAGGCCCGCCTGACGCACGCCGCCGGACCGGCGCATGGGATTGCGCCGCGTCGAGCGGGCGGGCCGGAGCAGAGACGGGGCGTTGGCCCTGCGTTCGGCCGTGACTCATCGTAACTCATAGGGCGTCGGCACCCCGGCTGGCATCGGTCATTGCCATTTGCCCCTGCGCCACTCGCCTCTGCGCCACTTGCCTCTGCGCCACTTGCCCCTGCGTTCGGCCGTCAGTCATGCGGCGCCGGCAGACTGTCATCGCGCACGGTTTCGTTCGGAAAGTGCTTCACCCGATTGCCCCATCGCATCGCGCCCTTACTGTGCCCTTATTGCACCCCGGGGGCCGCTATGACACCGTACGGCGCCCTTCGAACGGAGCGCAACGATGAGCGACCCGATCCCTTTCCGCCCGTACAAGCCCGGCACGCAACCGGACTACGACACGCCCGCCTATGGCAGCACGCGGAAGCGGCACCCGAAGCGGCCCCTGCACGCTCTGCCGCAGACGGTCACCGAAACCACGGGCCCGAGCTTCTCGGCGCTGCGCTTCCCGTCGTCCGACGACCTGACCACCAACACCACCGGGAAGCCCGCGATCGGCGAGCGCATCATCGTCGCCGGCACGGTGATGGACGAAGACGGACGCCCCGTTCCAAACACCATGGTCGAGATCTGGCAGGCCAACGCCACCGGCCGCTACGACCATCCGGGTGACCAGCATGACGCGCCGCTCGATCCGAACTTCCGGGGCGCCGGGCGGGTGTTCACCGATGCCGAAGGCCGCTACCGGCTACTGACGATCCGCCCGGGCGCCTATCCGTGGCCCAACCACCGCAACGCCTGGCGCCCCAACCACATCCACTTTTCCCTGTTCGGGCCAGCCTTCGCCACGCGGCTCGTGACGCAGATGTATTTCCCGGGCGATCCGCTGCTGGCCTACGACCCGATCTATAACGGCACCGCCGACGGAGAGGCGCGGCAACGCCTGGTCGCGGGGTTCGAGCTGGAGCTGACCGAGCCGGACTATGCGCTCGGCTACCGGTGGGACATCGGTACTGCGCGGCCGCGGCGCCACACCGATGGAGGCCTGAGGCCGATGCCGATCGCCACCGCCAGCCAGACCGTCGGCCCGTTCTGGCACCTGCTGGAGGACCCGAGCTGGGCGGACCTGACGCGCTTCGGCGCGGCTGGCGAGAAGGTGACACTGACCGGCGCCGTTTACGACGGCGACGGTGCGCCTTGCGCTGATGCCTGCGTGGAGATCTGGCAGGCCGATCCTCCGGCGTCCGACAGCTTCCCGGGTTTCGGCCGCAGCAAGACGGATACGCGGGGTGAGTTCCGGTTCGTGACGGTGAAGCCAGGTCCGGTGCCCGGGCGGGGCAACGCGCTGCAGGCGCCGCACATCGCGATCTGCGTGATGTCGCGTGGGCTGATGCGCGGGCTGGTGACGCGCGCCTATTTCAAAGGCGAGGCGCTGAACGAGACCGACCCGCTGCTGATGTCGATCGAGGACCCCGCACGGCGTGGCACGCTGATCGCGCAGCCGGCGGGGACGCCATCGGGGGCAGTGGTGTGGCGGATGGATATCCGGCTACAAGGCGACGGGGAGACGGTGTTCCTGGACGTATAGTTTCCATTGGAATGACAATACCGAGCGCGGCGAATTGCGCTGCCTCGTGCGGCTTCGGCTACGCCGACGGTAAGTCGACCATTTCGCTGCCTGGTATAACTCCGAGCGCCGCATGCGCACGCGGTTCGTTAGAAGCAGGGATAGCGGCATCACGCCGTGCGTCGGGACCGGCGTGACCCAGTCACCGCCCCAGGCACGGCCGACAGCGAATGTCCGAGCAATCCGCCGATGAGCAGGCCGGCGATCCCATAGACGGCCGCTGCGAGTCCCAAAGCGATCTGTGGGACATAGGTGTCGAGACTGGTCCGCAGCACGGCAAGCTTGGCGGGGTCGGGACGCTGCACGGCGTCCCACACCGCTGTTATCGGCTGGTCGAGTACCGACGCGGCACCGATGCGCGCCTGCGTGTCGGAGAACATGGCCGCGTTCGACACCGACTGTTGCAGCGCCTCGGCGTTGGAGGGTTCCACCGGGCGCAGCGCCCTGATCACGACGGCGTCGCCCGCGTCCGGCGGCAGGTGATAGTATTGCCGCGCATTGGCCTCACGCTGGTCGATGTCGCGACGCGCATCCTGCGCGACCTGCTGCAACGCCACGGCGTAGGTGTGCGTCACCGCCGGAACCTGCATGAACAGTAGCGCGCCGGCGAGCATGAAGATGAGCTCCAGGCAATCGGCCACCCATCGACCGATGAAGCGGATCATGCTGTCCGGCCAAGCTTGCGCATACGACCACAGCGTAGCACCGCTGCGCGCCGCACGACAGCGTGGCCCCGCCCGCCGCCTATCGCATTCCGGCGAGCAGCCGAACACTACCGCTCGGCGCTGCCGGCAGCGATGGATGCGCCGCTGCAGCCGTGTCGGCTATACGGGCGCCGATGCTAAACGGTCGCGCGTTCCGTCGTGCGCGCGTGGACGCCCATGTCTTCGTCCCACGGCCCGGGGAACTTGCCCAGCCCGACGACATCGCGCTGGAATACCGCTTCCTGCCTCGGCCACTGATCGCGCGGCAGTTCGTAGGAAACCTCCAGTCCATTGCCGTCCGGGTCGCGGAAATAGATGCCCAACGACAGGCCGTGGTCCACGACTCGGTCGATCTTCACGCCCTTGTCCTTCATGCGCCGGTAGATTGTCGCCAGGTCGCCCAGGCTTTCCATCATGAACGCGAGGTGGTTCAGCCCGACCTGCCCCTTCTGCTGCAGCGGCGCGTCGTCGCCCACCTGCATGAGTGCCACTTCATGCGACTTCTCGGTATCGGCCGACATGAACGCCGCCCAGCCGGGGCGGAAATCATAGACGTGCAGACCCAGCACGTCCTCATACCACTGCTTTGAACGTTCGGCATTGCGCACATACAGATTGACGTGGCCAAGGTGTTTCGGTCGTGTGCTCATTGTGGGTTCCCTCTGTCTTACAAGGCTGTCATTGTGCAAGGCTGTGATTGCGAGAAGCAAGATACAAGGTCTCCCCTCCCCTTGTGGGCGGGGCTGGGGGAGGGGTCGAAACATGCCCTATGTTCGACCCCTCCCCCAAGGGGAGGAGGAAGCCTCTGCTCCGATCGCCGTTGCCCTGAATCGGGCCGGCCGTGGCCGGCCGGTGGTCGATGGGCAATGACATGTGCATGGACGCGCGCATGTGCATGCAGTTTCAGTCATCGTCCCGCTGCAGGAAGTCGAGCACGCGCTGCTTCATCTCCTGCTTCGGGAAGATCGCGTTCAGCACCCGCGCGCGGGTCAACGGATCACTGGCGAAGAAGCGTTCGTACAACACCTGCCGGTTGCCGAACGCACTGATCGCCACGTCCTTCGCCAGATGGAACAACTTGACCCGTTCGCGCGCCGGGGTGCTTTCGGTGGCCAGGTATTGCTCGATGTGGCCCGCCAGCGGGCCCGCCAGATCCTTTTCGCTCGGGGTCAGCAGGAAGCTCGACGAACCGAGCAACTGGACGATCTCCACCATCCGGGGATAGGCGGTCATGAACAGGTTGCGGGTGCTCTCGATCGGCAGGATGTCGGGGGTCATCACGCCCCATTCGTCGAGTTTCGCGTCAGCCTCGCCGGCGCGCATGCAGGCCTTCATCAGCACCGTGGTCAGCATCAGCTCGGCCAGCTTCTCCTCCACCCCTGGCAGGTGCGCGTTGCCCAGCGTTTCCGTCATCAGCAGGGCCAGGCCGAGCACGAACTCGCATTTCGCCAGGTTCTTCGTGGCACCCTGATGCGCGCTGTGCGCCGAGGAATGCGTGCGCTGCGCCGTCATGTTCAGCCGCTCCACGTCATAGAGCATGAAGACACGCTCCCACGGGACCAGCACGTCGTCGAAGAAGACGATGCAGTCCATTTCCTCGAAGCGCGACGCGAGCGGGTGGTCGAAATGCGTGCCGGTGGCGAAGCTCTCGCGGCAGAGGAAGCGCAGGCCCGGTGTGCCGCAGGGGATGGCGAAGCTCATGACGAAGGGGTTGTGGCCCTCCTTGTGCTGCGCTGCCCGGGGGGCATAGACGCCGATCTCGTCGGAGATCGGGCCCAGCGTCGCCAGCACGCGGGCGCCGCGCACGACGATGCCGGCGTCGGTCTCGCGCATCACCTGCAACGCGGTGCCTTCCTCCAGATTGAACAATCCGGAGACAGTGCGGCTGCGCTGCAGGTTGATCAGGGAATGGGTCAGGGTCAGGTCGTTGTCGCGGATGAAGCGGTGGTAGCGCCGCATGTTCTCGCCGAACTCGGGGCGGTCCGCGCCGAAATAGTCGGCGGCGCCGGCCCAGCAGGCGTAGGTGACGTTCATGAAGTCGGGCGAGCGGCCCATCATGCCGCAGGTGGCGCGGGCCCAGTGCAGCATCATGACGCGGCGGCGTTCCAGGTCGTCGCGGGTGCGCGGGATGATGAAGGACAGGCCGGCGGGTTCGCCGCCCTCCGGCGGGATGAAGACCATCTCCTCGCGGGTGCGGGCGTCGTGCTGCATGTCGTAGAGCGCCGCCACCGCGTGAGCGCCGCCACGCAGGCCGGGATGCGTGGTGACGTCTTGGACGCGTTCGCCGTCGAGCCAGACTTCCCGCTCGTTGGCCCGCATGCCTTCCAGGTATTGCCGTCCGGTGCGCGCCGGCATTTCTGCTACCCTCCTGGCGGTTGGTGGGGGAGGGTAGGACAGGGACCGGGGGAGGACAACGATGCGGGCGGATGCGGCGCTGACGGTTGTTGCCCGACCCCGAAGTGTCATTGCGAGTGCAGCGAAGCAGTCGCCTGCGAGGTTAGCCACGTTATTCGTGGGAGATTGCCTGGCTGTGTTCGCAATGACAGATCAACGTCGGTGACAGGAGTGCCGGTGCCGCTCGCTTTGGCATTGCGGTGGAACGCCCGGCAGCGGTGCTGGGGAGATTGCGGTCATGACGACTCTCCGGCTGCGCCTCCCCGAGGCACTGAATGCGATGGCCACCGCCCACGCGATCAGGGCAGGTGTCAGTCTCAACCAGTATATCGCGACGCTGGTGGCGGCTCATGTTGGGGCGCAAGCGGATGCCGGGCGAACCTTTGCCGCGCGAGCAGCGCGGGCGCTCGGCGCTTGGTATCAGACCTTCTCCGCAAACCCGGCACGCGGCGGGGAGATCTGCGCCGCGTCCATTCGCACCCTAACGACTTGCAAAGCATCGATCGTGCTGCGGCGCACCTTCGGCAATCCCCCAATCACCGCATGACCCCGGTCATTGCCTGCACAAACCCGCCGACCTGCGCCAACGCCTGCCGCGCCACCGCAACCTCGGGGTAGAACAACGAGAACGCGTGGATCATGTCCGGCCATATATCGAGCGTCACCCGCACGCCTGCGGCACCGGCGACGGCGGCAATGCGCACGGAATCATCGAGCAGTGTTTCCGCCGAGCCAACATGGATCAACAGCGGCGGCAGGGAGTGCAGCTCGGCGTATATCGGCGACACCAACGGATTGCGGACGCCAGTATGGTGCAGATATGCGGCGGCAAGCTCGTCGAGATAGGACTTGTGGATCAGCGGATCAACGTCGTTCTTGGTCGTCATCGTCTCGCCACTCTGCGCCAAATCAGTCCACGGGGAGCTCAGCCAAGCGCAGGCTGGCAATGGCTCACCGGCATCGCGTAGCGAAATCATCGCCGCCAGCGCCAGCCCACCACCCGCGCTTTCTCCGCACAGCGCAATGCGCTGCGGCGCGATCCCTTGCTCGAGCAGGAAACGATAGCCCGCCAGCGTATCCTCCAATGCGGCCGGGAAAGGATGTTCGGGCGCCAGTTGGTAGTCGAGCGCCAGCGTTCGAGCCTGCGCCTCGCGCCCCAGCTGCGCCACCATGTGCCGATGGCTGCCAATCGATCCCGAAACATACCCGCCCCCGTGGAGGAACATCACCACCCGCGAGGTGTCGGCTGCCGGCGTGGTGGTCCATTCAGCGGCAACACCGTTGGCGCTGACGGCTTCGATCCGCACATCGGCGGGTACCGTGTAGTGGCTGCCAAGCGCGTTGATACGCGCACGGCGTCCCGCTATGTCGGTGGGCCTGGGGGTCGCTGCAAGCTGTGCCCGGATGGCGTCGATTTCGGAGTTGGGCATTGGACATTTCCCTCCTTGTTGCCGGCGTTGTGCGGGGAGCATGATGGGGCTCCTTGCTTGCCTCCCATAACGCCCGGCATGGTGCCGATCATTGGTACTGCGCCAGGTCAGTATATAACGCAGGCTGCGCAAGCCATTCACATCGAGCAGGAGTTGATAGCGGAATCCGGCCCGCAGAAACAGCTATTGCCGCGTCGGCTGATTTTCTGGTCCGAGCTGCGACGCCACCACCAGGAAGCGCAGGGATGTCGATTACGGGAACAGCGGGTTCAGGCCGGCGCGAAGCCATCCTGACCCCACCTCTCGCTGCCCACACCGTGATGCGTCCGCCCAGGCTGCGCGCATCAGGCAGCCTCGAGATGAGGATCAGCCGTCACTTCATGAGTTCAATGTCGCTCGGCTTCCAACTCTTGTCGAAGAAGGCCTTGGTCGGCCCATACAGGCGCAAGATTACGAAGAAGCCTTCGCCAGCGACTGTCTTGATCCAGTTCTTACCTTCGCCCGGTGATTGTGGGCCGAGATAGACGTCGGTCGAGCGGTCCGCGTTCGTCGGCGGCTTGTCCATGGTGTCGATCGAGGCAAAGGGCTGCCCGTTCTGTACCAGGGTTGCCGTCATCGAATTGTAGATGGTGACCGACCAGAACAGCGCCACCGGAATGCCCTTTGGCAGATTGAGCTTGTAGCTTTTGCTTCCGGACAGAAACGCGCCCGAGGCATCGACGAACGCCGCAGGATACTTGGCCCCGACGTTCTCCATGTCGATCGCCATGCCAGGGCTCGCCGAATAGGCATTGGTGAAGAAGCCGGTGCGTGGGTCAATGTAGTTGAAGGTGTCGGCGGTGAACGTCGCGTTGCCCGGGAACACGTTGAGCCAATGCCGGTCCGGATACCATAGGCCGTTGGGCACGATGCTCTGGGGCTCATAGGACACAGCCAGGCCCATCTTGTAGGCGGTCTTTGCCGCCAGATCGAGCAGCCTACGGGCGTTCGCATCCGGAGCGAATGGTTTGCCTTTTATGATGCCGAGGGCGGCCAACATGCCGCGCATCTCCATGTCCTGCGGATCGACATATTCATGGTCGATGATGCGCGACAGCATATCGAAAGCCGTTCCATCCTTCGGAAAGAGCATGTCGACCGGTACGTTTGAAGCATTCGGGAACTGCATCCTCTTCGCGGACGCTTGCTTGCCCAGCGGATAGATACGCGTCTTTTCCATGACTGCGACAGGGCCTGTGAGCTGCTTCGGATCGTTGAAGAAGCCGCGCCAGAAGACCATCACACCGTAGGTCCGTGAGCGGAACGCGAGGTATCCCGCCGGGATTTGCCCCTTATAATCGGGGGGCAGTATCAGGTATTTGGCGCCCTTGCCGTGGTCGGGGCCGGGCAGTCCGACGTCGCCGCACCATTGGCGCCCCTCGATCTGTCCGACGGAGCAGATCGGACGCTGGAAAAAGTCGTCGAGGATGCCCTGTATGCCAGGAGGCACCTCGATCACCGTCGGCCCGTCCTGCGCAAGATCGAGGAAACCCATCGCATAGATCACGTCGGAGTTGGGCGTCGTGACCAGGGTTTTGGCGTTAAGGCGATCCTTCCAGATCGCAAGCACGTTATAGCCGCTGCCGAATGTCGTCTCGGCGCCCTCTTTCATTGCCACCATGTTGAGCGCCGGCAGCGCCCAGATATAGGACTGCACGGCACGTTCGAAAAACAACTCGTCTCGCAGTGTCTTGATACCGTCATGTGTCGGGTACCCGCCCTGGAACGGCGTGTCCGCGAGCGAATCATAATGCGACTGTGCACCCGCACCCGCAGAGATCGCAACGCTGCCGGCCACCGCTATTGCAGCAAGTAGTTTGCAGTTCATCGACGGCTCCGATCCAGCCAGCGGGTCGCTAACAGATGCCAGAAACAGGAATTGTCGCACGCCGTCAATGTCGGCGCATACCACGCGCATCAAGCGATCAGGCGTCCGGCGTGATCGTGATACGGCATGACGATGCGCGGTGGCGGGCATCTCCAGTAACCATCTCGCCAAAGTACGCAACCGTCGCAAGAGGTGACGGATTTCCCGACGATAAGATGGCTCGGTTGGCACGTGATTTTCAGCCGATTGGCGGCAGTGTTCGTGCTTGCAAATGGAGACGGCCCAGAGAAGTCAGCGTCATAAGGGCTCGGATCCAGGGTGACGCGACGTGGCCGTCGTCGATCGTCCAGTCGGTGGTTTCCAAGAAGGAATGTCCGCTTGCCGCCCTTGAACGCTCCAATGCCGCCATTCCGCTTTCGGCCAGCACCGGGCGTCGGACTTGCGGCGTAGCATGTCTGCTCTGGCTCGGAACCTCCTGTCCGGTAGGTTGCTCACCGGGACGCCAGGATGGTCCTGGTCGCCACCATGCGACCGGTCAAAACTTCCGTCCAGAGGTACCGGATTGGTGAAGCTCAACATACCCTACGAAAGCCATGCTACCGGCACGTTCAATGCCTGCGCGAGCTTCGCAATTGTCTCGGGAGGTCCCGTCCGGCGCCATTCTCCAGATCGGACAGATAGCCCTGACCGATCCCTATCGTTCCGAATGACACGGTCATGCCTATTGGTGGCGCCCGCCTGGGTCATAGCGTCCTTGGGTCTGGGTCCTGACCCAGTCGTAGAACTCGTCGGCCGTCATCTTGCGTCGTGCGGCCTCGCTCTCATGTGCATGCCCTCCGGCGAGAATACCAGACCGGCCGGGGCGGTCCTGCCACGACCGGCGGCCGACGGTCGGCCGCCGTAGTCCGCACGGCACGGTGCCTTCGACCCCCGGCCTGACGGCACCGTCCGGTGGCCCGGCCAGGCGGGTCAGTCGAAAGCGATCCCCTCGTAGATCTCATCGAAGGTCAGGGCGATGCCGAATTCGGGGATCTGGAGAGGCTCCTTGCTGTCGAAGTCTTCCCTGCGCCACGCGCGCTCTCCAGGCTGCCGCCACAGCACGCGGATGCCGCGCTGCTCGGACTCGACGATGGCGTAGCGCAGGATGGAGGGCACCGACTCGAATTCGTCAACCTTGTCCGCTTCATCCCGACGCCGGTTCTCCCGTCCGGGCGACAAGACTTCGAATACGATGACCGGAGCCGAGATCGTCACGGATCCCGGGCGTCGCTCGGAGCAAGCGATGAACGCGTCTGGTTCCCGCAACGCGCCGCCGACGGTCTCGATTGGCTGTTGTGGGCCGTAGGGCCTGCATCCCATGCCGGCGGGCTGCCTGCCGCGCAACGTCTCGCGAATGTTGCGGCCGATGTCGCGACCCGGAGGTTTGGACCAAGGAGCGTTTCCTGGCCTGGGCCGACGCGCGGTCGGATGACGTCCGCTACGAGTTCGACGGGTTCCGCCCGGTGGCGATGGCTCCGGCGACGCTGGCGCACAACGCGATGTGGCGCGCCACCACCGTCATGGGCCACCTCCGTCGGGCAAAAACGTAGTAGTCACCGAGTCGCGGCGCAATCACGCTGCCCACGCGCAGGTGCGCTTGCAGGTGCGCTTCCAGTGACAACCAGACCGTCAGCGGCACGGCCGCCGGCCTGCCCCTGGAAAGCATCGCTCCCCCGAGCGATGATCCCCGCGTCAGCCTGCCCGCCGAGGCCGCCTGACCCATCCGGCCCTGGCCGGAGATCGGGGTGATCAGCCCGCCGCGCTGACACCATGCCGCGGGCACCACGGCCCGGGACATCATCCTGGAAACCGGAGGTCAAAATGGGAAGCAAGACAACCGTAATCCTCTACGTCGTGCTGATGGCAGCCATCATAGTTGCCGTGGATTTCCTGTTCTTTAGAAACCGGTTCTGGGAACGGCTGCTGTTGAATGTGGGGATCGTCCTGGTGTTCGCAGCTCTCTACCTGAGATTCCTGAAGCATCCATGAAGCCGTGACGGCGTGGCGATGGCTCCGACGCGCACCAGCCTGTTGGCCTGCGGCAAACACCCCCCCGGCAGGTTTCACCGCACGCTTTTCAGCGCCGCCCCCAGCCGTCGCGCCGCATCCGCCGCCAGCGGCACCGGCGTGCCGGAGAAGCCCAGCACGATCCCGCTCATGCGCGGCGGCCCGGCGTAGTACGCGCGCAGCGGCACCACCGCCAAGCCACGCGCCCGGCAGGCGCGCACCGCGGCCGCCTCGTCGGTGCCGTCCGGCAGGCGCGCCACCATGTGCAGGCCACCCGGCGCCGGGATCACCCCCAGCCCCGGCGCGTGCCGCGCCAGGGCCGCCAGCACCGCGCCTCGGCGGTGCGCATATTCCGTGCGCATCCGCCGGATGTGCGGCGCCAGCAGCCCCTGCCGCATGAACTCGGCCAGCACCGCCTGGGTCAGAGCGTCGGCCCCGCGGTCCAGCAGCGTGCGCAGCCGGACGAAGGCCGGCACCAGCGGCGCCGGCACCACCGCGAACCCGAGCCGCAGTCCGGGTGCCAGCGTTTTGCTGAACGTGCCGCAGTAGATCACCCGCCCCGACCGATCCAGGCTGGCAAGCGGCGGCAGCGGCCGGCCCTCCCAGCGGAATTCGGAATCGCAATCGTCCTCCAGCACCCAGGCGTTGGCGCGGGACGCCCAGTCCAGCAGCGCCAGCCGCCGCCCGATCGGCAGCGCGCCGCCCAGCGGCGTGGCGTGCGACGGCGCCACCAGCGCCAGCCTCGCGTGCGGCGCGAGGCGGATGCCGGCGGCGACGTCCAGCCCCTCGGTGTCGCTGGGCACCGGCACCAGCGCGGCGCCGGCTGAGATCAACGCGCCTCGGCCGGCGATGTAGCCCGGGTCCTCGACCCAGGCGGCATCGCCGGGGTCCAGCAGCAGTTCGGCGGCGAGGCGCAGCGCCTGCTGGGTGCCGGCGGTGACCACGATGCAGCCGGGATCGGCGACCAGGCCGCGCGTCGCCGCCAGATGCGCCGCGATCTGCGCGCGCAGGTCGCGCAAGCCCTGCGGCGGGGGGTATCCGGTGCACTCGGCCGGCAGCGCCTTCAGCACACGAGCGGTGCAGCGCGCCCAGGCGGCGGCGGGGAACAGATCGGGGGCGGGCAGGCCGCCGGCGAGCAACATGCCGGTGCCGGCGTCGCCCAGCCCGGCGGTGACCGGCACGGCGGCGAGCGTGGCGCCGCGGCGGGACAGCACGCTGGCGGCGGTGGTGGGCGGGGCGGCGGGCGCCGGCGCGGCGTCCGGCAGGTCGGGCGCCACGAACGTGCCGCTGCCGGTGCGGGCGCGGACATAGCCCTCGGCCGCCAGCCGCTCGTAGGCCAGCACCACGGTCTGCCGCGCGACGCCCAGCTCGGTGGCCAACGCGCGGGTCGGGGGCAGCCGAGCGCCGGCCGGCAGCGAGCCGCTCAGGATGCCCTGGCGCAGCCGGTCGAACACGGCCTGTTGGCGGGTTTGGTCTGGTGCAAGCATGGCGATCGTGGCGGGGACGATAGGCCAATTCCCCGCGAGCGCAATATCATCCGGCCACGCTGCTCGAATCTGGCCTGTCGGTGTGCATTCCCCGCCGGTTGCCGGTCTGCTCTCGTGTCACAGCGGGTCCCGTGTCACAGCGGGTCCCGTGTCACAGCGGGTCCCGTGTCACAGCGGGTCCCGTGTCAGCAGCGGGTCCCGTGTCACAGCGGGGTCCCGTGTCACAGCGGGGGCCAGCAGTGCCACGCGGGTGTCGCGGATGACGCGACCCGCACGGGTGCGGCCATCCAATCGAGTGCACGGCAATGGCGCCGCGGTCCCGTGTCACAGCGGGCGCGCCGGGCCGAAGCGGTCTCCCGCGCGCTCTGGCCTGCTACTGCGCGGCCGGCCCGCGCTCGGCCATCGCGGGAGACCGCGGCAGAAGATGCAGCCATTGAAAGCGTGCCCCACGCTCCTCCCAAGCCATCTTCTGCCAGTGCGGCCTGAGAAAACGGTCGAACGCCATTGGCATCGGCGGCCGAACCGGAGGCTGCTCTTCGAACATTCGCTGCTGATGCGACATCGCGAAGCGCTGCTGGATGCGCGCCGTCACGCCAGGGACGAACATGTCGTGCAATTCGACGATGATCTCGGTCTCGCGCAGTGCCGGGACAGCATCCGGATCGAGTAGATTGTCCTCATTGCCCTCGACATCCATGAAGATGAACGAGCGCGGCTCCGCGACCAGGTCGCGCCGCAGGTCCGCCGCGGTACAGCGCATAGCGCGCGCTTCTATCCGGCCCTCGAGCCGATTCAGGCGCGTGTACTTGCGCATGACATCGACCCGCGTCGGATCCATCTCATAGGCGATGACCTGCGTCTGCGGGCACGTCCTGGCAAAACCCAGCGCGTAATAGCCACAAGCCGCGCCCACCACGATAACCACCGGCGGCGGCTCGCGGATGATGTCCTCTACCGCCGGCGTAAGGCATTGCTCGAAGGTGCCAAGCAGCTCCGGGTAGCCATTCACGCCGCTGCCGGGATAGCGCATGCCGGCGAAGGGCCCGGCCAGCACGGTGCGATCCAAATCGATGATCGTGGCAGCGATCGGATAACGGACCTGATTGCGGAGCAGGCGGCCGACTCGGCCGATATGCACGATCGCCGGTACCGCCCGTTTCGCACGCTCACGCCACGGACTACTCATTTCACCGACCATCAGCATCGCCCTCCCTGTTTCGGTCCGGACACTGTCCGGGGCCCGGGGCGCGAGCAAGCGACACCCGCAGTCCCACACCGGTTATTGAACAGGCTGGCACGGAACTCCGCCCGAGGCGGGCCAGGTGGTTGGGTGGCCCGCCTCGCCGGAAAGGGTCAGAACCCTTCGCGTTCCAAACGCTTGCGCTCCAGCTTGCGCGCGCGGCGCACCGCCTCCGCGGCTTCACGCGCCCGCCGTTCGGACGGCTTCTCGTAGTGCCGCCGGAGCTTCATCTCGCGGAAAATTCCCTCCCGCTGCATCTTCTTCTTGAGCGCTTTCAGCGCCTGATCGACGTTGTTGTCACGCACGAGAACTTGCACTTGGCCGCCTGCTCCTTTCGGTTTGCCTCCCCCGCCCATCGGGGTCGCGCATAAAAACAGCCGCGGCGGGGTGCCCGGCGCGGGGGTCGGGGCTATAACACGGCTCTTGACTGGCGCCAAATCCAATTCGCTCCATCCCTGTTCGCTCCATCCCAGAAGGCGAAGACCGCATGGCCCTTCTCAAGATCGCCCGCATGGGCCACCCGGTGCTGCTGCGGCGTTGCGACCCGGTGCCCGACCCTGGTGCCCCCGGCATCCGCCGCCTGGTGCAGAACATGATCCAGACCATGGAGGACGCCCCCGGCGTCGGCCTCGCCGCCCCCCAGGTGTACGTCCCGCTGCGGCTCTTCGTGTTCCGCGTCCCCGGCGACCGGCGCGAGAACGATCCGGACGACCTGCCGGTCGGCAGCGGCGCGCTGATCAACCCCGAACTGGAACTGCTCACCGAGGAACGCGTGCTGGGCTGGGAAGGCTGCCTGTCGATCCCCGGCATGCGCGCGGGCGTGCCCCGCGCCCCGCGCGTGCGCTATCGCGGCGTGGACTGCGACGGCAACGTGGTGGAACGCGAGGTCTCCGGCTTCCACGCCCGCGTCGTGCAGCACGAATACGACCACCTGGACGGGATCCTCTACACCATGCGCATGACCGATTTCCGGCTGTTCGGCTTCAACGAGGAACTGAACAGGGTCGCCGCCGCGACGGCGGGCGGCGACGCATGATCCCGCCCCCCGAACGCAGCCCCGAACGCGACGCCGCGCTGGAGGCGATGCTGCCGAACGTGCCGTTCGACGGCTGGACCTATCGCTCGCTGCGCTCCGGCCTGCGCGCGATCGGCGTCGCCGAGGAAGAAGCCGAGCTGCTGTTCCCCGGCGGCGCGACCGACATGATCGAGGCGTTCTGCGACTGGGCGGACCGCCGCATGGCGGAGGCCGCGGCCGAGCATGTGGCGTCACTGGCTCTGCCGGACCGGGTGCGGTCGGTGATCGCGATCCGGCTGGCGCAGAACCGCGGGTATAAGGAAGCGATCCGCCGCGCGGTGGCCGTGCTGGCGCTGCCCCGGCATGCCCGGCTGGCGGCGAAATCCACCGCGCGCACGGTGGATGCGATTTGGCACGCCGCCGGCGATCGGTCGGCGGATTTCTCCTGGTACACCAAGCGCGCGATCCTCGCCGCCGCCTACACCACCACGATCCTGTTCTGGCTGCACGACAGCAGCGAGGACGACGCGGCGACACTGGGGTTCCTCGACCGCCGGCTGGCGGGAATCGCCTGGACGTACCGGCTGCGGCGCCGGTTGGAGGGAAGGCTGCGACGGCTGCGGGCGGCGTAGCATGCCGCTTGGTGCGCCGGCGGCGTCGGTGTTGGGCAAAAAAGCGGAGGCGGGCCGAAAAAGGCCGGTGTCTCATGGCCGTCTCGTCAGTCCCTTACCGCCCGAACTCGTGCCACTTTGTGCCCAAGAAGAGTCCCATCAAGCCGTGACCGGAACGATCACCAGCCCGGTGAGGTATCCGCCGAGTCAGAGGCAAGACCCTTGCCGAACGGCGGTCGCCTCTTTGTAACATACGGGTCAGACGCCCGCAGAGGACACTGCCAGACGAGTGGACTGCCCGGCTGCTGCATCGGCCGCAGTCAAATTCCGAATCAGCGCGCGCGTCGCCTCGCTGGGTGCGGGGCTGCCGAGCAGGTAGCCCTGTACCAAACGGCATTGCAATTGGCAGAGAAGGGCGAGCTGCTCCTGCGTTTCCACACCTTCGCCGATCACATCGAGACCAAGCGCCCGCGCCACGGCGAGGATCGCCTCCACCAGCGCTCGCGCCTGCGGGTCGCTGCTCAAAGCGCGCAGGAAACTACGATCTATCTTGACCGCATTGAACGGAAAGCCACGGAGATAATTCAGGTTCGAGCGTGCGGTTCCGAAATCGTCGAGCACCATGCGGATGCCTATCGCACGCAGCGATTGCATCGTCTGGACCACGTTCTCCGTATCGTCCAGTAGCAGCTGCTCGGTCACCTCAAGGTCAAGCCGGTCCGGTGACAGTCCGGTTCGTGCGAGCACGTCCTGGACGAACTGAAGCAAATCGCGATCATGAAACTGCGCCGGCGACAGGTTGACGGCAATGTGCAGCGGCCTGGCCCATGTGGCGGCTTCAGCACATGCCACCTCGAGCATCCAGCGCCCCAGCGGAACGATCAAGCCCAACTGCTCTGCCACCGGAATGAACTCGCCGGGCGCGATTGGACCACGAGCTGGATGATTCCAACGCAAAAGCGCCTCGAACGCCTTGGGCTCGCGCGTGACGGCGTCGCAGATCGGTTGGTAGGCCAGAGCCAGGTGCCGCAGCTCGACCGCGGTCCGCAAATCCTGTTCAAACTGCACGCGTTGGTGCTCGCGGTCACCGTCCGCGCTGGTAAAGTTCCGCCACGTGTTGCGTCCCTCGGCCTTGGCCAGGTATAGCGCCGTATCCGCGTTGCGCAGCAACTGTTCGGCGGTGGCGCCATCCGCGGGATAGGCAGCGATGCCGATCGAAACCCCGATCCGTACGGTCTCCTGACCCAGCACGTAGGGCAGCCGCATCGCCTCGAGCAATCGTTCGGAAACCTTCTCCGCGACGGTTCGCGCGACGCCCGGCAGAGCGATGGCGAATTCGTCACCGCCCATCCGACCGACCACATCCGTCGAGCGTGCGATATCCCGCATCCTTTGCGCTACCGTTTGCAGCAACTGGTCGCCGGCCTCGTGGCCGAGCGTGTCGTTGACTGCCTTGAAGTGATCCAGGTCGAGGCAAAGCACCGCCATTTGAGTGGTCTCGCGGCGTGCGGCGGTCACCGCCGCGTCCAGCCGGATATTGAAGCCGCCTCGGTTGGCGAGACCCGTGAGCGGGTCGCGCGACGCGGCGGTACCCAGCATTTGCTCTGCGGTGGCACGGACCGTCACGTCGGTGTAGGTGCGCAGCACGCCGCCGCCCGGAAGCGGGACGTTATGGATCTCCACCACCGTCCCGTTGGGTCGGCGGCGTTCGTAGGTGATCTGGTTGGTGGACAAGAAGGCCGGATCCAGCGTCGTAGACTCGGACAGCATGAATTCGCCGCGCTGGCGCTCGAATTCCAGCACGTCCGCGCTGCGTGGATGCGCGGCCATCATCTCCGCGGGCAGGTCGAGAATTTCCAGCGCGCGCCGGTTGCACACGGCGACGATGCCGTCGGCATCCGCCATGATGACGCCTTGGTTCATTTGTTCCAGCGTGGTCTCGAGCAACGCCGACTGTGCCGCGAAACGTGCCTCGCTTAGCTGGATAAGTGTGATCTGGCGGCTCAGCGCCCGCAGCAACAGCGTCAGGCAAATCGCGGCGGACAGGGCGCTGAGACTGATCGCGATCGCCTGGTGCCACCAGCGCTCGAGCACAGCGGCTTCCGTGCGGATGACATCGACCACGATGGGATAAATGACGAGTGGATGAACGGACACATAACTACCGGGGGCATGGCCAGATGCATTGGCCGAGAGGTACTGTCCACCACCCGCGGCTACCGCGTCATACCAACGGGACCGCGGAGCGATGCGCGTGCTCGCGGCGGTGCCCGTCATCGGGAAATGCACGAGGTACTACGCCGTCGCTGCGCAAGATGCTGACGCTTGTGCCATCACTGAACCCGGTGTTCGCGAGAAACTCGCGGAAATAGTCAAGCCGGATTGGCGCGACGACAACGCCGAGGAAGGTTCCATCGGTGTATGTCAATCGACGTGCGAGGAAGACGGTCGGCGCGCTGGTAGATCGACTGACGCCCGGTTCCGAGATATAGGGACCGGAACGCGGCGTGCCGGCCAGGTAATGAAAATACGGCTGGTCCGCAAGAGAGTAGCCGGGCACAGGCCATTCCCGGGTCTCATTGACCAGATGCCCGGTCGAGTTCGACGATGGCGAATGCCTCGATTTGCGGCAGGTCATGGAGGTGACTTCGCAAGGTCTTCCTGGAACTCACGGCTGCCAAAAATGGCGTGCAGCGCCGCGCTGTTGTCGACCCCGCCGACAAAGATCTTCTCGGACATCTCCTGAAGTACCAGATCGACGGCTTGGAACGTGCGCGCGGTTTGCTCCGCGAGCACGACGCCAAGCCGATGATTGTCGGCTTCGGTGTCCGCGACGGCGCCTTGCCGGAGTTCCCAGATCCCAAGCGCGGCGGCAATGAGCAAGCCGACCATCACCGCGATGACGGCCCGTACCAGCCCCCGAGTGCGTGAAATCGATCCCGATCGCCTGGTCAAGCCGGTCTCCATCTGATTGCGGCGGGTAGTGCGCCGGTATTGGCGGGTCGACAGGACCCGCGGCTCGTCGTTGGGTGGTTGTCGGAAACGTACGACAGAGCAGTTAACAGATGCTTTATGATGCCTGGGGCGGGATTCTCGCTGTGATCGGCGGCGCTCGGCGTGCCGGCGGCTGACCAGCAAATACGATCCCGTCCGCACCCTTACCGCCGAGGGCATCGGGGGCGGAAGATGTGCATCCACGGCATGGGCAGCCCGGGAGGTCACCAGCTCGCCGAGCTGAAGCATCTCCGGGAGGGCTGCCCCGCCCCACGTCCCACCGCGTCTTCAGCCGCCGCCGGCGGTGGCACCCACGCAGGATGGCCAGCGGCGCCTGTCTCAGCACTTCGATCCCGTCCTCCAGGGCCATCGCGCAGCGCCATCGCGCAGGGCCATCGCGCAGGGCCATCGCGCGCATGAGGACCGTTGGGATCCGACCTGGAGGGGACTGCGCACCGTTCATCTGAGTGTCCGTCCGGGAACAAATCCAATATTCAGAATCGGTTGGTTGCATCGGTAAAATTCACCGCGAAGGCACGAAGCCACCAAGCCACGAAGCCATGGATACAGTCTTCGTGGCTTCGTGCCTTCGTGGTGAATGATTCTCTGTGGCCTCGTTCTTACTCGTTCCCTCGTCGTCCGCCGGAAAGCAAACAAACTCAAGCAGAGCCTGAAGCAGTTTCCGAACAGACTCTGAGGGGCGATCATCGCCTCGCCATCGCATACATGGTCTATATCCAGCGATTTTATGAGATGGGGTCCATCATCGGCCACCCACTCGTTGGGGCCGTTGAAGCGTACCGCAACCGCGCGGCATCGCGCGCCGTGGCGCACCTCGGGACCGCACCTAAATCCGATTTTAACCAAGGGCGAAGCAGCCTTGAAGCGTCCGCACCTATTTGTCCGTCTCGGACAGTGTTCCAGGACCACTTCCAACCCGACTTCCACACCCGACTAACAGGAGAAGATGAGATGACCGCAAAAATCTACGCCATCGCTTCCGCAATGGTTCTGGCGATCGGCACTGGAACGGCGCTTGCGCAAACCACGGTGAGCCCATTCGCGCAATATGACCACGTGACCCTGATGCAACACAGCGCTCGGCTCGGGCCGTACGACCCAGAAAGCGCGATTGCCATGAAGGCTGCCTTCGTCGGCGACGGCACCAGCGTGCCGACTCAGGAGCCGTTTCAGTACAATTACGGTGGCGCCGCGGCACATGTCGGTGACGGCTCCAGCTCATCATATCTCAGGGACCAGCAGGAGCTTCTGAGCGAACCAGGCTACAGCATCGGTACCTGGAGCTGCGCGGGTCCGCGGTGCACGGTAACCGTGGCCCTCATCGGCGCCCTTCAGTCGTCGCTCGCGGCGGTGGGCACCGCCCACCGGGATCTTCGAACGCTACGGCGCGAACTGAACACCTGCTTGCCAAGCGTATCGCCCTGCCCGCGATCGAGGGACCTCTCGCCGTTTTGAGAGGTTCCTTAAATCCGATTTTAAGTCAGCGCGAAGCGAACCTGAAGCAGGCCTGCCTAAGTTCCGCGCCGGACTGCGTTCCGAACAACGGCCGACAAATCGGCCTATGAAAATCCGAAGGAGAAGACATGAGCCCGAAGCGAATCCTTGGCCTGGCAATTGCGGCCTCCGCCCTTGCTTCAACCGCGGCGCTCGCCGCGACAGGGACGGTGGAGCGCGTGCGCGGGACCATAGCGTCGGCCACCGCGGATTCGGTGATCGTCGACACCTATGCGCACAAGCCCGTCGCCATAGATCTGACCGGCAACACCAAATACCTGAAAGTGGAGAAATCGAGTCTCAACAAGATCGAGAAAGGCAGCTACATCGGCACCGCAACCAAGGATGTCGGCGGCACGCTGGTCGCACTGGAGGTCGTGGTCTTCCCGCCCTCGATGCGCGGCGTGGGTGAAGGCCACTACGCCTGGGATAAGATTCCCGACACGACACTCTCCGGCGGCGCGCAGACCAGCAGCAGCATGACGAACGGCAATGTCTCTGTTGTCTCGACCTCGGTACCGGAGGTGAACAGTACCGATGACCAATGGCGATGTCGCCGCATCGAAATCAAACGGCGGCCTCACGCATCTTGTCGTCACTTACAACGGTGGCAAGCAGGACGTGCTGGTGCCGCCGACCGCTCCGATCGTGACCTACCAGCCCGGCACCAAGGCCCTGGTGACCAAGGGGAGGGATGTTTTCATCAAGGCGACGGAGACCGGCTCGGATCTCGTGGCGAACGCGGTCGCGGTCGGCGTCGACGGCGTAAGGCCGCCGATGTGACGGACACCCCCGCGCCGCCGGCGCGGGGGCTTCCCACCCCGAGAAGGAACATCCGCTATGAGCCGACGTGAAATACGCCGCCGCCCGGCGCATCCGGTCGCGATCCGCGTCATGCACTGGATCGGCGTCTATGCCATGGGCTGCATGATCTTCAGCGGCTGGGAAATCTATAACGCCTCGCCCAGCCTGCCCTTCATGTTCCCGGCCTGGACCGGCCTCGGCGGCTGGCTGGGCGGCGCGCTGGCCTGGCACCTGAGCGCGATGTGGCTGCTGTTCGCCGACGGCATCGCCTATCTGATCTATGGCTTCGCCAGTGGCCATTTCCGGCGCGACCTGAAGCCACCGCGCCCCACCGAGGTGGTGCACGACCTGGCCGCCGCGCTGAGCGGTCGCCTGAAGCACCACATAGGACACTACAACGCCGTGCAGCGCGCGCTTTATGGCGGCGTCATCATCGCCATCATCCTGCAAGTGATGACCGGCCTCGCCATCTGGAAGCCGGTGCAGTTGGGATGGCTGACGGGACTGTTCGGTGGCTATCCGATCGCCCGCGGCATCCACCTCACCACCATGTTCGGCATCGTCGCCTTCGTTCTCATCCATGTCGCGATGGTGGTGATGTTCCCGCGCACGCTGAAGTCGATGATCGTCACCGTCCCCGCAGAGATCGAGGAAAACCAATGAGCACCCAGCGCATCAAGCCGGCCGTCAGCATGGCCGAGATCAATCCCGAGTTGGAAAGGCTGCGCCGTCGTGGCTTCCTGCGGAGCGCGCTCTCGCTCGGCGCGTTGACGATGCTGACCGGCTGCGACCTTTCGACCCATTCCGGCGTGGACGCCGCGTTGGAAGCGATGCTGCGCTTCGACGACCGGGTCCAGGCAACGCTATTCAGCCGCCAGCGCCTGGCGGAGACGTATCCGGCCAGCGCCATTACCCGCCCGTTCCGCTTCAACGCATATTACGCGGAGTGGCAGGTGCGCCCGGTACCGGATAACTGGGTGCTCCATGTCAGCGGCCTCGTCACCGATCGGCGGACCTGGACAGTGCCGGCGCTGATGGCGCTGCCGCAGCAGGGGCAGATCACCCGGCATATCTGCATCGAGGGCTGGAGCCAGATCGGCCAGTGGAGCGGCGTGCCGCTGGGCACGTTCCTGCGCCGCGTCGGCGCCGACCTTTCGGCCCGCTACGTCTACTTCAAATGCTTCGACGGCTATTTTACCAGCATCGACATGGCCAGCGCGCTGCAACCGCAGACCATTCTGGCGCTCGATTTCGAGGAGAAGCCGCTGCTGCCGCAATGGGGGGCGCCGCTGCGGCTTCGCATCCCCACCAAGCTCGGCTTCAAGAGCGCCAAGAACCTGGAGGCGATCGAGGTCACCAACAAGTATCCCGGCGGCTACTGGGAGAACCAGGGCTATGGCTGGTTCGCTGGCGTCTGACGGCGCCGCCGGGAATGCCAGCTCACAGCCCGCCCCGACCGAACCCTCCTGACGCGACATCACCTCACCCCAAAAAAGCGCTTGCTTTTCGAGCCGTAGTTAGTTAATATTACAAACGATGACCGACGCGCAAACCTCCGCTGGCCTTTCCACCCGGCCCGATCCCCCCAAGGATCGGGACAGCCCACCCTTGTCCGACCGAATGGCGGTCATGCTTCAGATCGCGGCCATCCTGGCCGACTATGGCCGCCATCTCGTGGCAACCATCGAGCATCGCGCGCTCTGGCGCGGCTTCGCCACCATCGCGCAGTTCTTCGGCACCGCCAGCCTTGCCGTTATTCTGCCTCACATTCACCGCGGCATCATGCGCGCGGTGGCGCTGGAACGCATCCTGCTGGAGCGTGCGAGACGCGGCCGTGACCTGGTCCTGACATCGCGCGTCCGAGCCAGCTCCCCGGCACAACCGCCCGCCCCGCCGCCAACGGAATTGGCCGCCGCACTGCAATCAGCCGAAGCGCCGTCCGCGCCGCAACCCAAGCCGCCGCTCTCCCGCCGCACCAGCCCGGAGCAGCCGCTCACCTTCGAAAACATGCCCAGCATGGAGGACATCGAGAAGGAAGTCCGCCGCCGCCCGCCCGGCCGGACGGTCGCCGCTATCTGCCGCGACCTCGGCGTGTCACCAAGCCTGTGCCTCGGCCCGTTCTGGACCATGTTGTTCGAGGCGATCCACTGGTATCGCGGCAGCGTCGGCAAGCTGATCCGGGACATGCGCGCGCGGGAAAAGCAGCTCGACCGCGAGAGCTGGAAGCACCCCAACCTGGGATTTCCGGAGGAAACGAAAGACGGAATCCGGCGTGTGCTGGGATTCCTCATCGGCGAGCCGCCGGAGGATCCGTTCCGTCCAACACCGCCGGCGATCGCCCCGGTGGCGGCCACCGCGACCGGGCCGCCCTGATCGCTGCGCTCGCACCACCCACGCCTGATCAACGGGGCCAGAGCATGGCTGGCCCCGCCATCCTGATTCGTGCCGCCGCATCGGCCAGCGTCGCGCCGTGCCGCGATGCCGCAGCACCAGGACCTCTGCGCCGTGAGCAGTGGCTTCTCCCGCCCGCCGGTGCGGTTCGCGGCAAAGAAAGCATTGAAACGCAGATCAGCGGCAGATGCACGCGGACGCGCGCAGATGGCCTGAGCATGCCCCGGCATCGCGGCTATTCACGTCGGACCTGCGACACCGACCGCGGCCGTGGATGCCGGCTGCCGGCCCATCTGCGTTCATCCGCGTGCATCTGCTGCTGATCTGCGTTTCAACGCTTTCTTTGTCGCGAACCGCACCGTCCGCGCCGCAGGCCCCCCTGCCCGTTTCAATGCTTTCTTTGCCACGAACCGCACCGTCCGCGCTGGCAGGCCCCCCTGCCCATGGCCCAATCTCACAGGAAACGAAACGAGACGATCGTGAGACCAACCCCGGTCGACTCTCATGTCGATCGGTGGAGTTCGCTGAATTCATAACGAGACGTCCGTGAGACAGCGATCCCTGCCAGATCCCTGCCAGTCCTGCCTTGCCTTCTGGCCGGCCTTGCCTTCTGGCCGGCGGAATGTCCTACCCCCGGGACCACGTATCCGGCAGGGCTTTTCCGCCCCACTCCAAACGCGCCAACGCCGAAGCGGCCATCCCGGCCGCGTCCTCAAACGGCGCACGCAAAATTCCGGTGCAAGAACCCCTTGCACCAGAGGCGCCCCAGGCCGCGCCTTCCACCTCGGTCGAAGCCGCCAACAGTGCCCATGAAATTCTCGTGCAAGAACCCTATGCACCAGAACAAGCGGCGGGAAAGCACCAGCACGCGCTTCCGGGCTTCAGGGCTTCTTCGAACGCCGGTAAGGCACTGGCCGGAACCTTGCCAATTCCTCCCAGGTTTGCTTCGGCGCCACCTCGTCATAGACGACCTCCGCCTGAGGCTGCGCGCGCTTCATCCACTCCATCGCGCGCCGGGCATCGGCATCGCTCGGCAACACCTTGAGCTTGTGCGCCGGCTTCGCGATGCCCCGGTCTGCCCGGCCCGGTTCCTGGTCAGGGGTATTGGCGGAAGAAGAGGTTCGCCTCGTCGTCGTCGGCATATCGGATGCGTACCACATGCAGGAAGCCATTGCGCTTCACGTAGACCACAAAGTGGACGACACGGCCGACAATCCCAAGCTGCCGACCGTCCAAATGCCTGGTGTCCGGACGCTTCAATACTCGCGACCAATCGAGCTTGCACGCCGCGGAGAACCGGGGGTCCCTGCGGGTATGGGTCTCATGCCACAGCCTGTTTTGTCGCTTCCAGCGGACACCCCGGAAGGTCTCATGGACCGGCCGAAAACCGGCCAACCGCCGAGCGAAACGCGACATCTCATCCCCCGGCAATGCGGCGTTCGATCAGGCCCGTAACGACGTCACCCCAGCGCACCCCACCCCTACAGAAACGACACCGGATCGACATCCACATCCACCCGCCCCCCGCGCGGCACCGTGACCTTCCCCAGCCACTCCCGCAAAATCGGCTGCACCGCCACGTCCCGCCGAGTCTTCAGCAGCAGCCGCCGCCGGTGCCGCCCGCGCAGGATGGCCAGCGGCGCCGGCGCCGGCCCCAGCACCTCCACCCCCTCCCCGGACGGTGCCGCCCGCCCCAGGTCGCGTGCCAGCGCATCCGCCAGCAGCGCGGAATCAGCGCTGACGATCAGGGCCGCCAGCCGTCCGTACGGCGGCCAGTGCCCCGGCCGGCGCTGCGCGGCTTCGCTCGCCATGAACCCGGCCAGGTCGCCCGCCACCAGCGCCTGCATCACCGCATGCTCGGGGGAAAAGGTCTGCAGCAGCACCCGCCCGGGCGCCTCGGCGCGGCCGGCGCGGCCGGCGACCTGGTGCAGCAACTGCACCGTGCGTTCTGCCGCGCGCAGGTCGCCGCCTGCCAGGCCGAGGTCGGCGTCCACCACCCCCACCAGCGTCAGGTGGGGAAAATGCCAACCCTTGGCGACGATCTGGGTGCCGATGATCAGGTCCACCTCGCGCGCGGCGATGGCGCGGGACGCTTCGGCGGCGGCGTGCGGGCCGGGCATGGTGTCGCTCGCCATCACCAGGCGCCTGGCGTCGGGGAACAGGGCGGCAGCTTCCTCGGTGATGCGTTCGACGCCGGGGCCGACGGCGGTCAGGCTGTTGGCGGCGCCGCAGGAGGGGCACTCGGCAGGGATCGCGATGGTGTGGCCGCAATGGTGGCATTGCAGCTCCTGGCGGGTGCGGTGCTCCACCAGCCAGGCGGTGCAGTTGGGGCACTGCATGCGGTGGCCGCAGTGGCGGCACAACGTCAGCGGCGCGTAGCCCCGGCGGTTCAGGAACAGCATGGCTTGCTCGCCACGGGCCAGGGTGTCGCGGACGGCCTCGATCAGCGGCGGAGCCAGGAATTGGCCGCGCGCGGGGGGCGTCTCGCGCAGGTCGATCGCCGCCACGTCAGGCAGCACCGCGCCGCCGTGCCGGTTCGGCAGGGTGATGCGGCGGTAGCGGCCGGCTTCGACGTTGGCGACCGTCTCCAGGCTGGGCGTCGCCGAGACGAGCACCGCCGGCGCGTGGCAGAACCGCGCCCGAACCACCGCCATGTCGCGGGCGTGGTAGACGACGCCTTCCTCCTGCTTGAATGCCGTCTCGTGTTCCTCGTCCACCACCACCAGGCCGAGGTCGGGGAACGGCAGGAACAACGCCGAGCGGGCGCCCACCACCACCGGCGCGGCGCCGTCGGCGACGGCACGCCAGGTGATGCGGCGCACCCGGGACGTCAGGTCGGAATGCCACACCGCGGGGGCGACGCCGAAGCGGCGCTGGAACCGCTCCAGCCATTGCGAGGACAGCGCGATCTCCGGCAGCAGCACCAGCGCCTGCCGGTTCTGCCGCAGGCATTCGGAGACGGCTTCCAGGTAGACCTCGGTCTTGCCGGAACCGGTGACGCCATCCAGCAGCGTCACCGAGAATGCCCGCGCCGCCACCGCCTCCCGCAAGCTTACCGCCGCGTGCTCCTGCTCCGCCGACAGGACGTGGGCCGCGGCATGGTCCGGATCAGGGATGGCAAACGGCGCCGAGGCCGGCATCGCCGCGGGCAGCAGCAGCCCGGCATCCGCCAGGCCCCGCACGACGCCGGGGCTGACCCCGGCCGCGGCCGCCAGGTCGGTTGTGGTGCGGGGCTGCGCCTGCCGCAGCGCCTCGATGACCTGGCGCCGAGCGTCGGTCAGGCGCACATCCGGCAGCGGCTCCGCCAGCCGCCACCCGGTGGCCGGACCCGGCGCGGTGCGAGGCACCCGCAGCGCCATCGCCATCACCTCACCCGGAGGCGCCAGCGTGTAGGCCGCCATCCAATCCACCAGCCGCCGCAGTTCCTGCTTCATCGGCGGCGTTGGCAGCAGACTGATCAGCGGCTTCAGCTTGTGGTCGGGGACCCAGTCATCGGGCGCGCCTGCCTCATGGCCCTCCGGCGGGTCCCACACGACGCCCAGTTCCTCGCGGCGGTTCAGCGGCACCAGCGCGACATCGCCGGGATGGGGGTCGCACCCCGGCGGCACGCGATAGTCGAACGGGCCGGGGAAGGGGTAAGGCAGCAGCACCGGCACCCGGCGCACGCGGCTTCCGCTTCGCTTGGGATCGGCCCCGTCCATCGTATATGATCCGAACCACTCCATTCGTCCGACCCCCCAGGCAGTAGCCGCAAAACGGAGCAAAGGCATGAAGTTCTTTGTCGACACCGCCGACACAGCGGAGATCCGCTCGCTGGCCGCTAGCGGGTTGCTGGACGGCGTCACCACCAACCCGTCCCTTGTCGCCAAAACCGGTAAAAAATTCCTCGACGTGCTGGCGGATATTTGCGCCGCCGTCCCCGGCCCGGTCAGCGCCGAGGTCGCCGCCACCGACTACGACACCATGCTGGCCGAGGCCCGCGTGCTGCGGCAGGTGGCGAAGAACGTCACCATCAAGGTGCCGCTGACGCCGGACGGGTTGCGCGCCTGCCGGCACCTGGCCGACGACGGCACCATGGTCAACGTGACGCTGTGCTTCTCGGCGGCGCAGGCGATCCTGGCGGCGAAGGCCGGCGCCACCTTCGTCAGCCCCTTCGTCGGCCGGCTGGACGACATCGGCGAGCATGGGATGGGCCTGATCGCGGACATCGTGCAGATCTTCCGCAACTACCCCGCCTTCAGGACCCAGGTCCTCGTCGCCTCCGTGCGCAGCCCGATGCACGTGGTGGATGCAGGCAAGATCGGCGCCCACGTCGTGACGGTGCCACCCACCGTCCTGCGGTCCCTGTTCAACCACCCGCTGACCGACAAGGGTCTGGCGGCGTTCCTGGCGGACTGGGCAAAAACCGGCCAGCGCATTACGTGATGGCCAGGGGCATGGCCCAGCGAGGCATGACCGAGCGATGCACGACCCAGGGGCGCATCACTCCGGGGCGCATCACTCGGGGGCACATCGCTCGGGGGCGCATCGCTCGGGGGCGCATGGTTCGGGGGCGCACGGTTCAGGGGCGCGTGGTTCGGGGGCGCACGGTTCAGGGGCGCATGGTTCAGGGGCGCATGGTTCAGGGGCGCATGGTGCAGAGGGTTCAGGGGCGAATGGTTCAGGGGATTCAGGGGCACATGACGCGGCGTGAGGGAGCGAGCGCGTGAGCCACCGGCCTGATCGTTTCCTCATCCGCGCAGAGGCCGGGACCTATGCTCCCTGGGTGCCGGCTTTCGCCCGGATGACGAGAGCGGCGACGAAGAAAGCGGCCGGATGAGCGTTCCTGCCCAGGAGTCCCACGACCCGGAGGCCGCGCTGGTCGAAGCGTTTCTGCGCGATCATCCGGATTGGCTGGCCGACCATCCGTCTCTGTATCGCCTGTTGACCCCTCCGGTGCGGGTGCATGGAGAGGAGATGGCGGACCACATGGCGGCGATGGTGCGGGCCGAGCGCGCGCATGCCGCCGCCATGGCCGAGCGGGCCGACAATGTGCTGGCCGCCGGCCGCGCCGCTGCCGGCCTGGCCGCGCGGGTGCAGGAAGCGGTGCTGGCACTGCTGCGTTCCGCCGACCCCGTGGACTGCGTCAGCCACGAAATGCCGGGCGTCCTCGGGGTCGATGCGGTGCATCTATGCCTGGAAGCGCTGCACCCGGGCGCCCGCGCGCTTCCGTTGGGCGCCGTGACGCGCCTGCTGGAAGGCCGGCAGGTATTGTTCCGCGATGTCGCCACCGATGCCCGTCTGCTGCATGCCGAGGCGGCCGGCCTGGCGGGGCATGACGCGCTGGCGCTGGTGCCCGGCGAAGGGCCGCCGGCGTTGCTCGCGCTGCTGGCGCGCGACCCTTGGGCGCTGGACCCGGGACAGGGGGCGGGCGCGCTCGCCTTCCTGGGCCGCGCGGTCGCCGCCGCGCTCGGACGCTGAATGCTGGCCGAGGCGGCACGGGGGGCGTTCCTCGACTGGCTCGGCCAGGAGCGGCGGGCGTCCCCGCTGACCGTGGAGGCCTATGGGGCCGACATTGCCGCGTTCCTCGGCTTCCTGACGCGGCACCTGGGGTGCGAGCCCGACCTTGCGGCACTGGCGGCGCTGCGCCCCGCGGACTTCCGCGCCTGGCTGGCGGCGCAGGCCGTCGAGGGCAGCGCCAACGCCACCCGCGCCCGACACCTGGCCGCGGTGCGCACCTTCTTCCGTTGGCTGGCGCGCCGGCAGGGCGTGGACAACCCCGCGGTCCGGCTGATCGCCACGCCGCGCGCCAAGCGTCCCGTGCCGAAGGCGCTGCCCCCAGAGCATGCGCGGGCGGTCGCCGAGGAAGCCGGCGAGGTCTCGGATCGCGCCCTGGTGCAGGCGCGGGACGAGGCCTTGTTCACCTTGCTCTACGGCTGTGGCCTGCGCATCGCGGAAGCGCTGGCGCTCGATGTGCCCAGTGCCCCTCTGCCCGGGGCGGACGCGCCGCTCCGCGTGGTAGGGAAGGGCTCGAAGCAGCGGCTGGTGCCCGTGCTGCCCGCGGTGCGGGAGGCGATCGCCGCATGGCTGGCGCTGCATCCTTCGCCGGAGCCGGATGCGCCACTGTTCGTCGGCGTGCGAGGCGGGCGGCTGGATCCCGCGGTGGCACAGCGCACCATGCGCACGTTCCGCCGGCTGCGCGGGCTGCCGGAGCACGCGACGCCGCACGCGTTGCGACATTCCTTCGCGACGCATTTGCTGGACGGCGGCGGCGACCTGCGCTCGATCCAGGAGCTGCTGGGGCACGCGAGCCTATCTACCACCCAGCGCTACACCAGCGTGGAGACGGCGCGGCTGATGGAGGTGTGGCGCAAGGCGCATCCCAGGGCCGGGGGGAATGTCGGGGAGTGACCCGCGCACCTGACTGACGTGCGGTGCCCCGAACCCTCCGGTCATGGCCGGGCTTGACCCCAAGGCGTCAGGACACCGTGGAGTAGACGCGAGGAACTCCGGTAGTGTCTCAGTTTGAAATCTCGACGCAATCTCGCCTCAAAAAACGGAAGGCTTTCGAATGGCTGATGCCCGATGCAGTTGCGGCGCTCTCACACTAGCGCTTCCAGGACCACCAAAATTGGTTGTCGCCTGCCATTGTCTTGACTGCCAACGGAGAACCGGCGCGCCATTTGGTGTAGGCGCCTTTTATCCGGTCGACGCCGTCGCCATATGTGGAACTCCGAAAGAGTTCACCCGCGATGCAGCAAGCGGCGGGAAGGTCCACACCTACTTTTGCCCAAACTGCGGGTCAACGATTTATTGGAAGGCCGACAACCTACCGTCGCTGATCGGCGTTGCGGTCGGCGCGCTGGCAGATCAAAAATACCCCGCCCCCGTCATATCGGTTTTTGAGCAGTCGAAACATAATTGGGTTCAAATTGGTGGTGCCGTCGAACACTTTCAGCGAAGCAGCGTGGCAAAAAATTCAAACTGATATGGGACACCGCCGGAACTCGCCTCCCCTTGTGGGAGGGGCCGGCGTCCCCGCCCGGACTTGCTCACCCGCGCAGCAACGCCGCCGTTGCCGCCGGCGAATAGCCGGGTGCGACCCGCACATCCACCACCGCGACCGCGCCCCCCTCCACAGCGGCAATGGCCCGGGCGAACACCTCCGCCAGATCCCCCGCGTCATGCACCGGCCCGAGGCCCTTGGCGCCCTGCGCCTCCGCCATGCGTGCCAGGTCGATTTCCGGATCGCCGATGCGCTGGCCGATCCAGCGGTTCTCCACCGGCCGGTTGCGCGCCCGTGCCACGCGCTCCTGGTGCAGTTCGTCGTTGAAGAACGAGCGGTTGTTGGCTACCACCACCAGCAGCGGAATCCCGTAATGCACCGCGGTCCACAGCGCTGTGACGCCCATCAGGAAGTCGCCGTCGCCACACACCGCCACCGGCAGCCGGCCCGATCCGCGCAGCGCCAGCGCCGCGCCGACCGACACTCCCGGGCCGGCGCCAATGCCCGCGCCGCCGTCCCCGCCGATGTAGTCCAACGGCTCGCGGAACGGCCATGCCGCCGCGTTCCACGACAGGGACACGTGCAGCAGCGACGCGCGCCGCCGGCCGAGCGCCTTGCGCAACGCCTGCGCCATCTGAGGCACACTGATCGGGCCGGGCGGGAAGGTCATGTCGGGCCAGGGTTTCGCCGCCATGCGTTCCACCGCCGGTGGCAGCGCCGCGCACAACGCCGCCACGGTCGCATCGGTGTCGGCCGGCAAGAGCAGATCGACCTGAGGCAGGCCCTGGTAGTCCATGCTCCATCCGTTGTGCACCTGATGGTCGAGCGACACACAGATCGTCTTCGCCGTCGCGCCGGCACCGCGCAGCGTCCCGGCAAGGTCCACCCAGCCGAGGCTCAGCACCACGTCCGCCGCGGCGAGCGCCTTGGTTGCTTCCGCGCCGGCGAACGTGGTCGGTGGCGCGACATGCAGCGGATGATCGGTGGGGAATGCAGCGGCGAGCTTCATGTCGGTGAGTACTTGCGCGTTCAATGCCTCGGCCAGGGCCACGCGGCTGGCCCAGTCGTCCTCGCGGCGGGAGCAGCGGCCGAACAGGATCAGCGGGCGTTGCGCGTTGCGCAGCAGCGCGGCGGCCTGCGCGACCAGCGCCGGGTCGGGCAGCGCGGGCGTGACGGTGGGCACGCAGCGGGCGGCGTCGAGCGGCGGCAGTTGGTCGGCCAGCGGCGCCTCCTGCATGCCGACATCGAGGTTGATATAGACCGGTCCGCAGGGCGGCACGGTGGCCAGCCACGCGGCGCGCAACAGGGCTTCGCGCGCGGCCTCGGGCGAGGCCGGCTGGTCGTCCCACTTGGTGTAGGCCCGCACCAGCGCGCCCTGGTCGCGCGCGGTGTGGATCCAGTCGATCCAGGGCCGGCGCTTCGGCGCATCGACCGGGCCGGTGGCGCCCAGCACGATCACCGGCACCCGGTCGCACCAGGCGTTGAAGATCGCCATGGTGGCGTGCATCAGCCCGACATTGGCATGCACCGCCGCGGCCATCGGCTGGCCCGTCACCTTGGCGTAGCCGTGCGCGATGGCCACGGCATGCTCTTCGTGCAGGCACAGCAGCATCTGCGGCGCCCGGTTGCCCAGGTGGTTCACCAGGCTGTCGTGCAGCCCGCGATAGCTGGAACCGGGGTTGAGCGCGATGAACGGGATGTCCAGCGCACGCAGCGTATCCGCGACCACGTCGCTGCCGAACAGGGCATTGCCGGCGGGGAGCGAGACGGGTTGCTCGATGGGGGTGCCTGTTCGGTCGGTCAGGGGCTCGGAATGGCTGGCCATGGCAGAAGTCCTCGCGCGGCATTGCGCACCGAGCCTATCGCTGCCCGGCGACGGGGCCTAGCGCCCACGCCTGATGGGCATGGACCGTGCCGACGAGGTCGTCGTGATCCGAGCGGTGTGCGTCAGTCATTCATGGCCTTGGGTCGCCGATCGGTTGCTATCGCGAGCGCTCAACCTGGCCCGCGCCAAGCAGTTTCCACGAGAATTTCTGTGCGAAGTCCCTTCGTCGAATTGGACAACCTTGTAGGTCACCGGAATCCTGGCCTGCCGTTCGAAGGTGATTGCCGCCTGCCCGAGCTCATGACACAGGCAGCCTTCGTAAGGGGATTCCAGCGTGCCCGGACCTGTCAGTCGCCAGGCGGGTCGGTGCGGCCTTCGGTTGACTCGGGCGGCGCATTCGAGATTGATAACGTGCAACCCGTTCGTAGGTTCAACGAACATCACCAGAGGTGTGACGATGCGATCGAACAAGATCAAGCAGATGTGGCGTGATGGTCAATGCGTGACGCTGGGCTGGCTCTCGGTATCCCATGGGATCACGGCCGAGGTCATGGCGCGTCAGGGCTTCGATGCCTTGTGCATCGACATGCAGCACGGCACCGCCGAGATAAATGACCTGTTGCCCATGCTACAGGCGATCTCGCAAACCGACACGGTCCCGGTCGTGCGGGTCGCATGGAACGAACCTGCTGCCATCATGAAGGCCCTTGACCTTGGCGCCTATGGCATCATCGTGCCGCTGGTCAATAACGCCGAGGAAGCGGCGAAGGCGGTGGCCGCATGCCGCTATCCGCCCGTCGGCATGCGTTCGAATGGGCCCGTGCGCGCCGTGCACTACGGCGGCGCCGACTATGTGGCCAACGCGAACGACGAGATCGTCATCATGGCCATGATCGAGACGAAGGAAGGCATCGCCAACGTCGATGCCATCTGCGCCACGCCCGGCCTTGACGCTGTCTACATCGGGCCAGCCGACTTGTCGTTCGCGTTGGGTCTGGTTCCGCGCGGCGATAATCCTGACCCGCTCCATCTCGCCACCTGCGACAAGATCAGGGAGGCCGCGCATAAGCACGGCATCAAGTGCGTCATGCACTGTGCCGGTGCGGCGTTCGCGGCGGGCGCGGTGAAGCGCGGTTTCGACATGGTGATGCTGACGTCCGATCTGTCGTGCATGGTCGCCGGCGCACGTACGCAGCTCGAGGAGCTCAAGTCCAAGACAGCCTGAAATTCGCTCACCTTTATCTGCTGCGTCTGTCCCCTGACGTCAATCGACCAGAGCGTTGCCCGGAAGACCGAACCATGCCTATCGTTCGGCTAGCCGAGGAAACCAGAGGTCATCTGGGCAATGTCGGTTTAACGGAGCGGAAGCCATGGCCGGCAAACACGCAATATTGGTCCTCGAGTACGTGGATGAGCCCAAAGACTCGAGAGACAAAATATTGAAAGAGGCCCATTTCATAGAGAAAAAGCTCCTGGCCAAGCAAGACACGACAGCAAAGGTGTTTGAGACCCAACACGCCTTCGGGGACTGGATGAGCGGCGACGATAGCAGGGGGCTCACGAAAATCCACATTGTCTCGCACGGAAACTGGGAGGAGGTCGGGCGCTATAACGGGGCTGGGCTGGCGGACTATATTCGTGCCCATATACGTGGAAAGAGGGACCTGAGATCCATCACTATTCATAGCTGTTTCTCTGGTGCGAAACATCCGAAGAAGGACGAAATCCTGGTACAGCAATTCGCGTCCCGCCTGTTAACGCACTTGAAGAGCGACTTCAGCCAATACATTGTAGTGCGTGGCTATGATGGCGCATCGTTTACAGACACCGAGGGACGCAACTGGTCCCTGAACGAGGGTGTCACCATCCCAGATTATCGGACGCGTGAACGCGAGGTGGTGTTCACAACAAGCTCGACCAAGCCCCGGCTCATGGCCCGACCAAAGTTCGCGATAAGCAACACGCCGGGGTACCGAGGCGTGGACGCGGTTTAGGCTCCGCGATGTCGCTGGCGGCAGTGGAGAGGATGCGGCGCCGAGGCCAGGCGCCCAGCTTCGCCCGGTCGAGCCCTCTCTCGGTCCGACCGTCGCCCCGGGTACTTTGCAGGCATTAAGTGGATACATCAGGCACCTGCTTGCCGAATGCCAGCCACAAACGGATGAATGAGATGGGCGCATAGTGCTGCCGCTGGTACGCATCCCGCTGATGGTGCTGGGTGCCATCACATTCGTACAGGCCTATGGGCAATTCGTCTATCCGCTGACCCTGCTCAATCGGCAGGAGCTGCAGCCGGGCACGGTCGGCATTTACAGTTTCATCGGGACCGAAATCGCCGATTGGCACCATGTCATGGCATTCGCCACGCTGTTCGTGCTGCCTATCCTGCTGCTGTTCGTGCTGCTGCAGCGTCAGATTGTTTCCGGGCTCACGGCTGGCGCGCTCAAGTAGCGGCGGTTCTAATCAACTAACGCTGCCGACGAGTTCTTCGCGTCCGCATGGATAGTCGGCCTGACATCGGAGCGCCGGTCCGGGACGCTGTGACTACGACGACAACGGTGTCCAACGCGGTAATGCAGACGGCCGAATTGCCAGTGCAGGCCTGCGGCACACTCAGACACAAGGCGAGCGCGGCAAGCCTTGACTTCGATGCGCACGGCGTATTCGCTAAAGAACAGGATGGGCTGCGAGATCTTGTTTGAGGGGACGGAGTGATGACGGCACGCAAGATGCGGCTAGGCTTGTCGATACGCGGTCATGGTTATCATCCGGCCGCCTGGCGCCATCCGGATGTGCCAGCCGACGGCACACTGCAAGTCGAGCATTATGTACGCAGCGCCCAGATTGCCGAGCGTGGCAAGCTGGATATGATCTTCTTTGCCGATGGTGCGGGCATTCGTCAGGGCGACAATCCGCGTGGCTCGCTGGCTCGGACCGGCAGAGACATGGTCGAGCTGGAACCGATGACGTTGCTGCCGGCCCTGGCCATGGTCACCAATCACGTCGGTCTGGTGACAACGGCATCCACCACGTACAATGAGCCGTATAATCTGGCGCGCAAGTTCGCCACGCTGGATCTGATCAGCAAAGGCCGTGCCGGCTGGAACGTTGTTGCGTCATGGTCAGAGCATGAAGCACAGAACTTCGGGCTGGAGACGACGCTGGACTACGACACGCGTTACGCCCGTTCCGCCGAGTTCGTCGAGGTGGTCAAGGGACTATGGGACAGCTGGGAAGACGGCGCGCTTGTGTTCGACAAGGTGGCCGGCCAGTATTTCGACGAAGCGAAGATGCATGTGCTGCATCATCAGGGGCGGTTCTTCAAAGTGCGAGGCCCATTGAATGTGGCGTGCATACCGCAGGGCTATCCGGTGATTGTGCAAGCCGGCGCTTCCGAACAAGGGCGGGAATTGGGCGCGGCGACCGCCGAGATTATCTACGCGATCCATGGCTCACTCGACGGCGCGCGCGGCTACTATGCTGATGTGAAAGGGCGGATGGCGAAATACGGCCGTGAGCCGGACGATTTGAAGATCATGCCGGCGTTTTGCCCAGTCGTGGGCCGCACGCGCGCCGAAGCACAGGCGAAGTACGATCAACTGCAGGCGTTGATCGACCCGCTGGCCGGCCTTGGTTCGCTCTATAGCGCTTTTGGCGATCTGTCGGGCTACAAGCTGGACGAGCCGGTGCCCGACAACGCGCTGGGCAGCCAGGAGCACCGCAGCATGAGCGCTCAGCTCGTCCAGCGTGTGAGACGGGAGAAGCCGACGATTCGTGAGCTGTACCTCCGCTCCGGTATCACCGGCTCCGCCAGGATCGGTACGCCCACTGACATTGCCGATGTCATGCAAGAGTGGTTCGAAGCAGCGGCTTGCGATGGTTTCAACATCACACCGGCCACACTACCTGGTGGTGGCGAGGATTTCGTCGCGACGGTTGTGCCCGAATTGCAGCGGCGAGGGCTGTTTCGTACCGAGTACCGAAGGCAGGACCTTGCGGGAAAACCTTGGCCTGCGACCTGTGATCAACCGCTACAGTCGCAATCGTCAGGCAGCGGAGTAGGCGCGGTATACTGCCAGCCGCGCTCGTCGCCCGGGCCGACAGCTTGTGTCTACTGGCTTTGACGTCGCAAACACCACCCGATCGCGGAAGGAATCTAACCATGGCCGACGCAGCCAGCAATCGCAGGATCCAGGGATACTGCGCCCTGTGCATCGCTCGTTGCGGCACGGTCGCGGTCGTGGAAGACGGCCGCTTTACCTGCCTCGAGCCGGATCCCACTCATCCGACCGGTAAAGCCATCTGCGCCAAGGGTAGGGCGGCGCCCGAGCTCGTCTACCATCCGGATCGGCTGACCGAGCCACTCCGCCGGACCCGTCCCAAGGGCGACCGTGACCCCGGCTGGGTGCCAATTTCCTGGGACGAGGCGCTCGACCTCACCGCCGCTGCCATGCGCCGGATTGCGGCACAGCATGGTCCCGAGGCTGTCTGCTTCAGCATGTCGTCGCCCTCGACGACCGCCATGAGCGATTCGACGCCGTTCCTCCGGCGGTTGATGAACGCATTCGGGACGTCGAACGTCGTCGCCAATGTCGAGATCTGCGGCTGGGGTAGAGCCGGGGCGACGACCTACACCTACGGTGTTCCAAGCGTTGCCACCAGCGGGGGCGGCGGCATGCCCGACATTGCCAACACCGGGTGCCTGATCCTGTGGGGATACAATCCAAGTTACACGCGCCTGACCCATGCCACTGCCGTGGCGGAGGCCCTGAAACGCGGCATGCGGCTTATTGTTGTTGATCCGAACCGGGTTGGCTTGGCCAACAAGGCGGATGTCTGGCTGCGGGTCCGCCCTGGCACCGACGGCGCGCTCGCGCTCAGCATCGCCCATGTCATGCTGGAGCAAGGCTGGTACGACCGCGATTTCATCCGCACCTGGAGCAACGGCCCGCTGCTAGTGCGCGCCGACACCGGTCGCCTGTTGACCGAGGGCGGCCGCAACCTGGCATGGGATCTCAAGGCAGAAGGGACGGTGCCATATGGCGGGCACTGCGCCAATCTGGCGCTGGACGGCGAATACCGCGTCGCCACGCCAGACGGCGAGGTGGTTTGTCATCCGGTCTTTGAACTCTACGCGCGGCTGTGCCGGCAGTATCCGCCGGACCGGGCAGAGGCGATCTGCTGGATCCCACACGACCAGATCGTACAAGCCGCCCGGCTGATCTGGGAAGCGCGCCCGGCCGCCTATTATGCCTATAGCGGCCATGAGCATCACGCCAACACGACGCAGACCGCGCGGGCGATCTCAATCCTGTACGCGCTGACCGGCTGCTTCGATGCGCTGGGCGGCAACCTGTTGTTCCCCGTGCCGCCATCCGCGCCGGTCACCGGCGAGGACCTGCCGGCGGCGAAAAACATGGCGCCCACCGTCGGGCTGGCAGACCGGCCGCTCGGGCCCGCTCGTTCAGGAAATGTCACGACCAGCGAATTATATCGCGCCATCCTGGAGGGCAAGCCCTATCCAATCCGCGGCCTGGTCGGATTCGGTGCCAACATTCTGCTGTCCCACACCGACCGCGCCCACGGCCGCAAGGCGCTGGCGGCTCTCGACTTCTATGCCCACGCCGATCTTTTCATGACGCCGACAGCGGAAATGGCCGACGTAGTGCTCCCCTCGGCCTCATGCTTCGAGCGCGAGGCGCTCCGCCTCGGCTTCGAGATCAGTCCGGAGGCGCAAGAGCATATTCAACTGCGCCAGGCTGTGATCCCGCCGCTCGGCCACTCGCGTCCGGATACCGCCATCATCTTCGATCTCGCCGCCCGCCTCGGCCTCAGTGCCCAGTTCTGGGATGGCGATATTGATGCAGCTTATCGCCACCAGCTTTCCCGTGCTGGCGTTACGCTTGCGCAGTTACGGGAAACACCCGGCGGCGTACGGATCAAGTTGACCACGCAGCTTGCCAAATATGCCCAGGTGAATGCGGAAGGCACGCCGCGCGGCTTCGCCACGCCGTCGCGCCGGGTCGAGATTTATTCCGAAACGTTCCTCAACCACGGCTACCCGCCGTTGCCGGTGTTCGAGGAACCGCCGGTCGGTCCCGTCGCCCGCCCCGACCTGGCAGAGCGCTTTCCGCTGATCCTGACCTGCGCGAAGTCGACACTGTTCTGCCAGAGCCAGCACCGCGCCCTGCCGAGCTTGCGCAAGCGGGCGCTGGATCCGGAAGTGCAACTACACCCCACGGCAGCACGCGCCCGCGGCATCGCCAGTGGCGACTGGGTCGCAATCGAGACACCGGACGGACAAGTGCGCGCCCGCGCCCGTTTCAATGGGACGCTCGATCCGCGCGTGGTGATCGGCGAGCATGGCTGGTGGCAGGCGGCACCCGAGATCGGCGCCCGCGGCTACGATCCGTTCGCACCGGATGGCGCCAACCTCAATCTGGTCATCGGCACGGCGGCACTCGATCCCGTCAGCGGGACCGCACCGCACAAGTCGTACCTGTGCGAGCTTCGGCCAGTGAGCGGAGCGTAATTGTGCGACGCCGCGGCAGATTGAGAATCAGTGAACAGCCAGCCGCCGGCCGGAACTGCGTAACGCCTCAGCCCTCCGCCCGCATCACCGCCAGGTCGCACCCCTCGTCCGCCTGCAGCACTTGCTCGGCCACGATCCGGTCCCACCCCCGTCGCGGCTTGTCTGGTGCCCGCCACGCCGCACGCCGCCGCGCCAGCACCGCATCGTCCACGAGCAGGTCCAGCGAGCGCCGGGCCACCGACATGCGGATGCGGTCGCCGCTCTCCACCAGCCCGAGTGGCCCGCCCGCCGCTGCCTCCGGTGCGATGTGCAGCACGATGGTACCGAACGCGGTACCTGACATCCGGCAATCGCTCATGCGCACCATGTCCTTCACCCCGGCACGCGCCAGCTTCTGCGGGATCGGCAGGTAGCCGGCCTCCGGCATGCCGGCCGGCGTCAGCGGGCCGGCGTTCTTCAGCACCAGAATGTCGTCCGCCGTGACGTCCAGCGCCGGGTCGTCGATGCGGTTGGCCAGGTCCTCCAGCCCGTCGAACACCATCGCCCGTGCCTCGATCTCGAACAGCGACGGGGTGGCCGCGGAACGCTTCACGATCGCGCCGCGCGGAGCCAGCGAGCCGAACAGGGCCACCAGCCCGCCCACCGGCGACACGGGTTCGCCGCGGGCGCGGATATAGCGGCGATCGACGAAGGCCGGTTCGGTCAGGCGTTCGCCCAGCGTCGCGCCGGTGACGTCGCGTGCGCCCGGATGCAGCAGGTCGCGTAGCTCCCATAGCAGGGCGGGCATGCCGCCGGCGGAGTGAAAATCCTCCATGTAGCCCTCGCCGGTGGGCTTCAGGTCCACCAGCACCGGCGTGGTGTCGGACAGTTCGTTCAGCCGGCCCAGGTCCACACGAATGCCGCGCCGGCCGGCGATTGCCGTCAGGTGGATCAGCGCGTTGGTGGAGCCACCCAGCGCCAGCAGCACGCGCAGCGCGTTCTCCACCGATTCCGCGGTGATGATCTCGGACGGCCGCATCGGCTGGGTGATCAGGCGCACCGCCAGGGCGCCGGCATCCTCCGCGGCGCGCAGCCGGTCGGCGTGCACCGCGGGGATCGAGCCGTGACCCAGCGGCACCATCCCCAGCGCCTCGGCCAGGCACGCCATGGTGGACGCGGTGCCCATCACGCCGCAGGTGCCGGCGGTGGTGGCGAGGCGGCCCTCGATCTCGCCGATCCGCTCCGGAGTGACGCGGCCGGCGCGATAGGCGGCCCAATAGCGGCGGCAGTCGGTGCAGGCGGAGAGGCGCTCGCCCTGGAACGGCGTCGCCAGCATCGGGCCGGTAACGAGCTGCACGCAGGGGATGTCAGCGGACGCCGCGGCCATCAGTTGCGCCGGCACGGTCTTGTCGCAGCCGCCGATCAGCACCGCGGAGTCCATCGGCTGGGCGAACAGCATCGCCTCGGTGTCGAGCGCGGCGAGGTTGCGATAGTGCATGGAGCAGGGGAACAGCGATGGCTCGCACAGGGAGACGGTGGGGAAGGCGAGCGGCAATCCGCCGGCGGCGAGCACACCGCGTTTTACCGCCTCCACCAGCTCCGGCACCGTGCGGTGGCAGTTGTTGTAGTCGCTGCCGGTATCGACGATGCCGACCACCGGCCGGTCCAGCATTGCCGGCGAGTAGCCCATCGACTTGGCGAAGGACCGGCGCAGGTACAGCGCGAAATCCGGATCACCGTATCCGGCGGTCTTGCGGGCCAAGCCGTGCTTTTTCTCGGTGCTCATGCCGGCATGCTATGCTGCGGCAGCGACCCGGGCAACGCGCGGGGGCAGCGATGCGGGCAATTCGGCAGGTCCCTATGCAAGCCCACGCGGCGGCGCAGGCTTCGCAACGCTGTCATTGCTGGCGCAGCGAAGCGATCTCCTGCAAATGACGTGCGACTCTTGGGGAAATTGCTTCCGCTACGCTCCGGGAGATTGCGTCGCTGCGCTCCGGGAAATTGCTTCGCTGTGCTTCGGGAGATTGCTTCGCTGCGCTCCGGCAGATTGCTTCGCTGCCCTCGCAATGACACCATTAATCGGGCAACCGGCGATGCCACGCCCGATCGCCAACCAACCGTCAGCGACACCCCTCATCGGGCACCAACTGTCAGCGTCCCGCCACTAGGCGAACCCAGGCGACAGAAACTCCACCTCACGCATACCGGCCTGCCGAATCACCTCGGCCAGATCGACCAGGTTGTCGATCGCCTCGAACAGATCCCACAGCAGCCCCGTCGGCGATACCCAGAACAGACAGGTGACGTCGTCGTCGCTGTTATTGAACACGCCATGCGGGATGCAACGCGGTAAACGGATCAGGTCGCCGGGCGCGGCGAGGATTTGGTCCGCATCCAGCGCCAGCTCGAGCGCGCCGCCCAGCACGTAGACAAACTCGTCCTGGGTCGGATGCACGTGCGGCGGCAGGAACGTTCCCGGCGGCAGCAGCGCATGCCACGCAAAACTGCTCTCGGTGAGATAGAGCGGCGTGTACGTCTGGCCGAGGATATGCCAGATGCGGCCATCCAGGCTGGTGCCGTCGGGTGTCACGCCAGCCGTCATCGGGGTGGGTAAAGGCATCCAGGTGGGCATGACATCTCCTTATGCGGGAGTGCGGGGTGCGAGGAATTGCGCTATAGTAAAGAAATTGATCCCGCTTGCCCAGATTTGGTACGGCCCCGGGTGCAAATTTCCCTGCAACCGAGCCAGATCAGCCGTTCCAGATGCCGTTGAAGTGGGCAGGGCTGCACAGGCCGTTTTGGCGGCGCCACCGATGTGACTTTGGCGCTGACACCGCGTTGCGATCCGTCAGCCGATTGGACGTACCATTCAGGCGGCCCTCTGCGGCGCCGAGTCGCGGGCAACGTGTGGTACCCGGTCGCCGCCCCCGGTGCCGAACACAGCGTGCGCATCCGCCCGCGGCAACAACACCCGCACCGTGGTGCCGCGGCCCAGGATGCTGTCGATCTCCACGCCGCCGCCGCACTGGCTTGCCACGCCATACACCTGGCTCAACCCCAGCCCGGTTCCCTCGCCGGGCGGCTTGGTGGTGAAGAACGGTTCGAAGGCGTTGCGCCGGACGTCCTCGGTCATGCCGCTGCCTGTATCGGTCACCGCGAGGCCGACGTAGTCGCCGGGCGACAGATCTTCCCCGCGCCCCTGCGCTGTCTGCGGCAGGTTCTCGGTGGCGATGGTCAGCGTCCCGCCGTCCGGCATGGCATCGCGTGCATTGATGGCCAGGTTGAGGATGACGTGCTCCATCTGCACCGGATCGACCAGCGCCGGCCACAGATCGCCGGACAGTGCGGTCTTCAGTCGCACGGTACGCCCGATCGTCGACTGCAGCAGCTCGTGCATGCCTTGCACGAGCGCATTCAGGTCAACCGCCACGGGAGACAGCGGCTGCTTGCGGGCAAAGGCCAGCAGCCGGCGCACCAGGTCCGCCCCGCGTTCAGCCGACTGCTGGATCAGCGTCAGGCGCCGCTCCAGCGCCGGGTTGCCCCCCCCGACAGCGTCGCGCTCCAGCAGTTCGGCATTGCCGATGATCGTGGACAGCAGATTGTTGAAGTCATGCACGATGCCGGCGGTCAGGCGGCCGATCGCTGCCATCTTCTCCGCCTGGCGCAGCCGTTGTTCGGACCGCTGGCGTGCGGTGACATCGGCATACAGTGTGACGAAGCCGTCGCCGGCGATCGGGTTGCGGCGCAGCTCCAGGACGCGGCCGCCCGGCCGCAGCCGCAGCATCGTGCCGGTGCTGCCGCCGGAACGGAGCAAGTCCATCCGTCGTGCGACCTCGGCTTCCACGTCCACCGCGCCGAACTCGCCGGCCTCGGCCTGGGCGCGCAGAATGTCCGCCATCGAGGCACCGACGCGCAGCACGTCCGGCGGCACGCCGGTGAAGTCCGGGAACCGGGCGTTCCAGGCCAGCAGCCGCATGTCGGAATCCATCATCATGATGCCGTCGCTCATGCCGGCCAACGTGGCCTCCAGCTGCGCGGTCTTGTCGGCGAGCGAGGCGCGCTCCTGGGCGAGCGCCGCTTCGCGCCGCCGCGCGAGCTGGCCGCGCCGCCACAGCAGGGCCGCCAGCGCCAGCAGCAGGACGGCGGTGCAACCGGCGAGGGTCGAGGTCGCAAGCTGCGAACCCGGGTCTCCGGCGTGTTGGGCCAGGGCGGCGGGAGCGCCCAGCCAGGTCGATCCCAGCAGCAGCGCGAGCACAAGCCCGCTCGGGAAGAATGTCGCGTGTGGCTGCCGCCGCGGCGATGCCGCCGCAGCCTGCGGACTGGTACCGCCCTGACCGATCCGTGCGATGTGCCCCTCCATCCGGTCGGCAAACGTTGTGCGTGACCTGAAGGCCCGCTGCCACAAGCTCCCCATTGTTCGATTACTGCCCCGGACCGCGATCGTATGCGTTTCCGGTTTATAACGTTCGCGAGGCCAATGGCATCACGCCGCCGTTGCCGTGGAGTCACAATGATGTGAACTGGCAGGTAATACCACGGCAATATTGCACAGAAAAACCGATCGGGGAGGCGTGGCTAGAACGCGCCGCAGGCCGGCACGATCATCATTCCGACCTGCATCTGGTGGAACTGCGCCTCATAGGCCGCCCGGATTCGCGCAACGGCGGCCGCGCTTGCGGGAGCATCGGGCACTACCGCCAGCAGGACTTTCGTGCGTTCACGCACGGTGCGACGAGTTTGCAGGATTCAGCCACGCGCCGATGGCATCGGACACCGTATAACCATTTGGCAGATTTGGCGTAACCATCCGGGTGAGGAAGTCGTCCCAGGCGCTGTCGCTGACTTCGGCCTGGCCTCGGATGCTGCGACCGAAGAACAACTCGAATGCCAGCATCGGGCTGCCCTGGCCTGGCGGGCAACGCATTGCCGATGTTGCGGGCGAAGGGGGAGTGCATCCGGCGAGCAACGCAAGGAGGCACAGCAACGGCGCGACGGCACGGCGGCGGGGCGGGGTGGCTGGTCTTGTCGTTTGTTCCACGAAATTTTGCCTGGGAACGTTGACTGATATTGCCCGAATCCAGCCTACTTCGGCAGGATGCATGAATTGCGACTCCCATCCAGTGAGGAAGCACATGGCCAAGCAAGCAGCGACTCCAGCCAAGAAGGCCGCCGCCGCTCAGACCACCGTCACGCTGAAGCAGATCGCCGCCGATCTGGCAGAGAAGCACGACATGGCGAAGAAGCAGGCCGAGGCCGTGCTGAACGACATGGTGGCGGTGACGGCGAAGCACCTCAAGAAGGGCGACCGCATCCGGCTGACCGGACTTGGCATCTTGCAGGTGCGCAAGCGGGCGGCTCGCATGGGGCGCAACCCGGCCACCGGCGAGGCGATCAAGATCAAGGCGAGCAAGAAGATCGCGTTCCGCCCGTCGAAGGAGCTGAAAGAGACGGTCTGAGCCGCTGTCTCCCGGTCAGAACGACAGCGGGAGGGTGGAGAGATCGATATAAGCTAAGGACATCCCTCCCCCAGCCTTGGGCCGCGAGGCGGACCAAGGCTGGGGGCGCCTTTTGGGTGGCGGGTCAGGCTCGATTCAGAGACCCGGTAGCGAGATTATGTTCCTATAGCGTGTGCGCATTATGCCACCGATGCGCACGCTAAAGTTTGGGCTACCTCAGCGCCGGCCGTTGGTGCGAGTACCATGGCTCGACAGCGCAAGCCTACGTCGGTGGCAGGCAACGGCGGATTGGCCAGGAATTGGTTGCCAATTCCTCCCGCTTCCCCCTTTCTGGCCCCGTCCTACGCGCTTTCCCTTGCAGACATGCAGATATCTTTATATGACGCATGCCAGCAACAGGAGCGCAATCCATGGCGGCCACCCTCGACCCCAAGGGGCCCGACAACAAGGTGCCCGACTACAAGGTGAAGGACGTCTCCCTGGCGGATTGGGGCCGCAAGGAGATCGCCATGGCCGAGGACGAAATGCCCGGCCTGATGGCCATCCGCCAGGAGTTCGGCACCAGCAAGCCGCTGAAGGGCGCCCGCATCGCCGGCTGCCTGCACATGACCATCCAGACCGCGGTGCTGATCGAGACCCTGCAGGCGCTCGGTGCCACGGTGCGCTGGTCGTCGTGCAACATCTTCTCCACCCAGGATCACGCCGCTTCCGCGATCGCCGCTGCGGGCGTGCCGGTGTTCGCGTGGAAGGGCATGGACGAGGAAGAGTTCTGGTGGTGCATCGACCAGACCATCCGCGGCCCGGATGGCTGGACGCCCAACATGATCCTGGATGACGGCGGCGACCTGACGCTGCGGATGCACCAGAACCACCCGGACATGCTGCAGGATGTGCGCGGCATCTCGGAGGAGACCACCACCGGCGTGCACCGGCTGCGCGACATGGCGCGCGACGGCAAGCTGCTGACGCCGGCGATCAACGTCAACGACAGCGTTACCAAGTCCAAGTTCGACAACCTGTATGGCTGCCGCGAATCGCTGGTCGATGGCATCCGCCGCGGCACCGATGTGATGATGGCCGGCAAGGTCGCGGTGGTGAACGGCTTCGGCGACGTCGGCAAAGGCTCGGCCGCCAGCCTGCGCAACGCCGGCTGCCGGGTGATGGTGACCGAGGTCGATCCGATCTGTGCGCTGCAGGCGGCGATGGAGGGCTACGCCGTCACCACGATGAACGACGCTGCCCCGGTGGGCGATATCTTCGTGACCGCGACCGGCAACGTGGACGTCATCACGCTGGACCACATGCGGCGCATGAAACACCGCGCCATCGTCTGCAACATCGGCCACTTCGATTCCGAAATCCAGATCGAGGCGCTCCGCAACTACAAGTGGGTGAACGTGAAGCCGCAGGTGGACGAAGTGGTCTTCCCCGACGGCAAGCGGCTGATCGTGCTGTCGGAGGGCCGCCTGGTGAACCTGGGCAACGCCACCGGCCACCCCAGCTTCGTCATGAGCGCCAGTTTCAGCAACCAGGTGCTGGCGCAGATCGAATTATTCAGCGCTCCCGCCGGCAAATACGAGCGGCAGGTCTATACGCTGCCGAAGCAGCTCGATGAGAAGGTGGCGGCCCTGCACTTGGCGAAGGTAGGGGCGACGCTGACCAAGCTTTCCGACCAGCAGGCCACTTACATCGGCGTGAACGCAAACGGACCGTTCAAGCACGATCTGTATCGCTACTGAGGCTACACAACGTGTTCGGCAAGTAAGGCCATATTCGATTCCGACATCGTCATCCACGCGAATGCGGGGATGACGAGACGCCGGTATCGAATGTGGCCGTAATACCAACCCGCCAAAACAATTGACGTGCGGCCACCGAACGCCTTCCGCCATGGCCGGCCATGATGGGAGGCGCCGCGTCGCCACCGCGTCAAGAGTTCAGTCTTTTCGCGGGCTGGTATAATAATAAGTCGCTGGAAATCGAGCCTTATTCCTGTTGCAGCAGGTGCTGGATCCGACAGCCATGGATGGTCCAGAGCGTATCGCGCAGGTCATCGAGCAGTTCGAACACACCAAGCGCCTGCTCTGGCGTCCACCAGTCGGGGATGAGAACGGCGGCGGCGGCAGTTTGGGGTGCGCACTCATGATCGGCTGCCGCGACGTTGGCGGGCGTGTTGCCCGGTGCGTTTACGCGCCTCGTGGCGCAAGTCGAGCCGCCGCGCCGCCTGCCAGCCGGACGCTACATCAGCCGCTGCAGCGGCACGGCCGCATCCGCGAGCTTCGCCGCGTCCACCACTTTGTGCGACTTGATCAGCGCCTGCCCCGCGCGGATCTCCCGCGGGTGGTTGGCGGCGGTGACGCCGATCACGCTGTCATCCTCCGCGAGATGCACAGCGACAAACGACCCCGGCGGGCCGCCCTGCCGCACCACCGTACGGGCCGCATCGGCCGGCAGCCCGGCAACCTGCAGGTTCACCTTGTATTGGTCGGTCCAGAACCACGGCACGTCGTCATAGGCCGTGGTGTCGCCGCACATCGCCTTGCCCACCGCGATGCCATGATTCTGCGCGTGCCGCCACGATTCCAGCCGCAGGCGACGGTTGAACAGTGGGTGGAAGAACGCGGTCACGTCGCCGGCAGCGTAGATATCCGCGTCGCTGGTGCGGCCGAGTTCGTCCACCACGATGCCGCCTTCCAGCGACAGCCCTGCTGCCTCTGCCAGACTCAGGTTGCGCTGCATGCCCACCCCGGCCACCACCAGATCGGCCGAGAAACGACGTCCGTCCCGGCAGGTCACCACCGTGGCGTCGGCCTCACGGTCCAGGCGATCGACGATCACTTCGAAATGCAGCTCCGCGCCGGCGTTGCGATGCAGCGCCTCGATGAAGGCCGCGCCTTCTGGCGACACCGCTCGGCCCATCGCCCGCGGCAGCGCCTCCAGCACCGTCACCTCGCAGCCGCGCGTCCGCGCCGAGGAGGCGATCTCCAGCCCGATCACCCCGGCACCAATACAAAGCACGCGCGGCAGCGCTTCGAGACGCACACGGATTGCCCGCGCGTCCTCCAGCGTGCGCAGATACATCGCCAGGTCGCCGCCATGGATCGGCAGGTGGCGCGCCTGGCCGCCCACCGTCAGCAGCAACTTGTCGTAGTCGAACGCCCGACCGTCCGTCAGCACGACGCGGTGCGCCTCGGGGTCTATCCCCGTCACCGCGTTGCCCAGCACCATCTCGATATCCAGCTCGGCGTAGCGTTGTTCGGCGTGGAAATGCAGGATCGGCGGTTCCGGATCCTCGGTGAGCACCTGCTTGGAGAGTGGCGGACGTTGATAAGGCCGCCAGCGTTCCTCGCCGATCAGCACGATGCGGCCGGCAAACCCGGCCTGCCGCATGGACACGGCCGCCCAGGCCCCCGCCTGGCCGGCGCCGACGATAACGTGCGTAGCGGCCATCCCCGCGGCCATCGCCTGCGCCTATCGATTTGCGGCGCTGAGCGGTGGCGTGGCCGGTAGCCAGGCATCGGTCCAGCCGGTTTGGCTGTTGCTGGTGACCTGGACCTCGGTGGCCCCCGGACCGACACGGTCCAGGATCGTGATCGCCGTCGGCTGGGTGATCGACTGGCAATCCGGCGGCGCCACCTGGTCACCGCGCATCAGGGCGGCGCGGCGCTGCAGGTCGTCCTGGCTGCGGCAGAGAACGGAGCCCGGATCGAGTCGCGGCCAAGCGCTGGGTGGGGCGGCGACGCGCGGCGGCGGTGGGGCGGGGCCAGCATCCTTCTTCAGCATGCCCTGGAAGTGGACGTTGCTGTCGCTCGGCAGTGCTCCCCCCTGTGATGGGCCCCCCTGTGATGCGCCCTGAGCCCAAACTGGCAAGGCGGCGCACACCAGTGGCGCGGCCAGCAAGCCGAGCCATACGAATCGCGTTATCCGCATCTTCCCCCCTCTCAGGCCGGAGAGCTCCTCTATGAAGCGCCCGGGAACGTCGTGCAACCAAATCACGGAGATCACCTGGAGATAACCTCACCCAGTAGGTTTGCCTGATGCCTCTCGAGCATTCCCTCCCTCCCCTGCCTGGCGCGCGAGTTCTGCCCGGCAGGCCACTGCATCGGCCCGGCAGCCCCCCTCGAGCCACCAGGCCCGCACCGCACGCAACAGCGCCCCGACCCGCGGACCGGGCAGCAGGCCCAGGGCCAGCACATCGCGACCCTCCAGCGGGAAGACGGGACGGGGCAGCGCGGACAGCCGCGCCCGCAGGGCCGCCCATTCCGGCCCATTGCCGCCATCAAACCAGGTGCGATCGCGCAGCACCGCCGGGTCCGTATCGGCAAGCAGACGGCGCAACGTGGCATCGTCTGCCTCCGGCGGCACCGTTGGCGCCTGCCGCAGGGCGAGCAAACGATCATGCTCCGCGCCGGAAAGGCGCAGGCGCTCGGCAAACGCCGCCGCATCGCCCGAGAGCAATGCCGCCAGGCGCAGCAGCGGATCGGGCGGCGCGTCCGTGGCCACGACGCGGGCCAGCCGGGCCGGATCGGCGCCCTCCGGGATCACGGCGGCCAGCACCCCCAGCGCCTCCATCAGTGCGATCGCGCCGCGCGGATCGGGGGCTGCCAAGATGCGGGTGAGTTCGCTCCACACCCGCTCGGCGGAGAGGCGGGCCAGGCCGGGAACGGCAGCGCGGATCGCGGCGATCGCAGGGAGATCCGGCGCGCCAGCGGCATAGAGCGCGTGGAAACGGAAGAAGCGCAGGATGCGCAGGTAGTCCTCGGCGATTCGCGTCGCCGGATCACCGACGAAGCGGACCACGCCGCGCCGCAGGTCCTCGATGCCGCCGAAATAGTCGAACACGGCGCCGTCGCGGGTCATCGACAGCGCGTTCATGGTGAAATCGCGGCGGGCAGCGTCCGCCTGCCAGTCGCCGGTGAAGTCGACCACGGCGTGGCGGCCGTCGGTCTGCACGTCACGGCGGAGCGTGGTGATCTCGAAACCGCGGCCGCCGGAGACGGCGGTGACGGTGCCGTGCACGATGCCGGTCGGCACGGCCCGGATGCCGGCCCGGGTCAACGCCGCGATCACGTCGTCGGGGTGCCGGGGCGTGGCGAGGTCGATATCAGCCACCGGCCGCCGCGCCAGCGTGTCCCGCACCGCCCCGCCGGCGATGCGCGCCTCCGGCAGGGCGGCCAGCACGGGAGCCAGCGCCGCGTCCGAGAGGAAAGCGGGGGGATTGATCGTCAGGGCCGATGGCTCGGTCATCGTGGCGGCGCGCCGTGGCCCGGGACGATGCGGCCGTCATGCAGCGTCGCGGGCACATAGGTGGTGCCGGACGGAAGTTCCCCCTCGCGCTGGAACCACAGCAGGGCGCCCAGCAGCAGCACCACGACGACGCAGGAGGCGGCGACCACGTGGGTGGACGGCCCGCCCGCATACGCCGTCAGGCGCCAAGCGGCGAAGAGGAGGAACGGCGACAGGAACAGGGCGAGTTCTACGAAGCGTAACATTACGGAGCGTAACATATGGGGGATGTCGGCCTTCGCCGGCATGCGGGGGTGCGGCGGCATCCCGCCGCCGGATGTCGAAGCGTGAGCATCGCCATAGCATGCCCTTTCCCGATTCCGGCAGGGGAAGTGGTGCTGTCGTGGCGATCGCGCCGGGATGAACGGGACGGCGGGCCCTGCTGTTGCGGTCAGTTTCGCTGGGCCGCGGCGCCGGGATGAGGTGCGGTTGCGACCAACGATGCCGACACCCCCGCACCAGCCGGACAGCACCGCTGCTACGGCGTAATCAAATCGACCGCGGGGAAATAGCTGCGGTAGCGTCCGGTATCGCGGGTCAGAAGGGTCAATCCATCGACCACCGCATGTGCGCCGATGAAGAAATCGGGCAGCACACCGGCGCGTTTGCCACCCGCCGCGCGGTAGTGCTGGAAGACTTTAGCCGCAAGGAACAGTGCCGGGCGCGGGATGGCCGCCATCGACAGGCTGGCGTCCTGCAACACCGCCTCCACCGCTTCGATCGTGGCAAAACGCACCGACACCTCGGCATACACCACGGCATTGATGACCAAATCGCCACGCAGCGATGCCGCATCCAGTTGCCGGAGCGACCAGTCAACCCATCGAGGATCGTCGGTGACGAGGTCCAGCAGGACGTTGCTATCGACCAGTGTCACGCTCACGGCTCGCCGCGCGTAAGAGCCATGATCGCGTCCGTGGTCAGGCCTTTTCCGGCACGTCCACGCAACCTCTCGAACCGGCTGCGAGGCTGCCGGGCACCGAGCTTGACCAGAACGACACGGCCGTCCGGGGCCACCTCGAAGTTGACCGCATTGCCCGGCTTGATCCCAAGGTGGTCCCGCACCGGTTTCGGGATGGTAACCTGGCCCTTGGTGGTGACTGTGACAGGCATGTGTGGACTCCGGTAATACCGACGCTTTCCCCGGTAATACATACTGCGTGGATCACGCGTGCGCCAGTCAGGCCTACAACACTCAAGGGCTTTCACTCAGGCACGTCGATTGCGCTGCTGACGTGAATGAGCCGCTACGGCCCCTCCTTCGCACCACGCGGACAACTACGGACATTGCCGCAACCAGCCGGCCGCGTCCGAGCGCTTGACGCGACTGCTGCACCACTCCAACTGCCTACGGGTCGGAGCGAAGCGGCCATTCGACCCAAGAACTTCTCGACCCAAGAACTTCCGGGCAATGGACACGACATGAAGAAACACGCAATCACTGTTCCGAAGACCGTGCAGAACAAATTACAATTTGCAAATTTGAAAGTTCTATGAACCTGCACAAGTCCCTTCCGGCCCCAATCGCGTACGGTCGCCATGGTGCACGGCCGCGGCCTTCGGTAGCTATTGGCCACCCATTTCCCCGGCGGAGGATGCCATGGAGGATGCCATGCAGTCGCGGCGCGCAGCCAGGTGATCGAAACTCGCTTATCCGTAGGGTGGAAAAGCGACGCGCGTTCCGCCACGGCCGCGCCAAAGGTGACCCCACCCCACGCGGGCAGGTGACCTGATCTGTCGGCAACCCTTGGACCGTATCGGGCGTTGCCCCCCGCAACATCAACCGTGCAAAGGCAACATGATGAAAGCTATTCTTCTCTCGGCCTCCCTGGCTCTGACACTGGTTGCGGCCCTGCCGGTGCCGCATGCCCGGGCCGCCGGCTGCGTGAAGGGCGCGGTGGTCGGCGGTGTCGCGGGGCATGTCGCGGGCCATCACGGTTTGTTGGGGGCCGGCGCCGGCTGTGCCGTCGGCCATCACGAGGCAGCCAAGCATCAACACGAGCACGCGCAGGAAGCCCGAAACAATCAGCACAACGACGAAAGCCGCTAATCGAGTCGATTAGAGGAACGGTTTCCTTCTGTCGGATTTATGAAGCGACGACACCGCCGGCGCTGGCCTCGACCCCTTGCGCCGGCGGCGATCAAGACCAGATATGGGCGCTTTATGAGGTCCGTGTTTTACCGCGTCGCACGCTCTGCCCGCTCCGTGCTATTCCGTGACGCTTTCGCGTGGAGGGCGGCTGTAGCATGCGCGGCAACCGTCGCGCTGTCGGCGACTGGCGCGCCCGCGGCGCGTGCCGCACTGCCGGTCTCTCCGTGCAATAGTACAAATGTCGTGGCGCGGGTGCTCCCGTCCGTCGTCAATATCACGGCGGTCAAGGTGCTGCCGGCACAGGCGCAGCCGGCGAATCAGGATCCCAACAAGCCTCCGCAGGAGCAAATCGAGGTTTTTGTCGGTTCCGGTTACGTGATCGATCCGTCCGGCGTCATCGTTACCAACCGGCACGTGATTCAGAACGCGGCGTTTATTCGGGTGACCTTCAACGACCGCGGCCAGGTGCCGGCGCAATTGATCGCCGCTGCGTCGAAAATGGATGTGGCCGTGCTCCAGGTGCACATGCCGGCCCCCTTGCCCGCGCTGCGGTTTGGCAACAGTGACGATCTGCGGCTCGGGCAGCCGGTGATTGCCATCGGCAACCCGATCGGCCTCGGAACATCGGTCAGTAGCGGCGTGGTCAGCGGCCTTGACCGAAACCTGATGCGCACGCCGTTCGATGACTTCATCCAGACCGACGCCACGATCAATCCGGGCAATTCCGGCGGTCCGCTGCTCGACTGTGCCGGTGACGTGATCGGCATGGACACCGCGCTGTTCTCCAACAACAAAGCCGCAGGGTCGATCGGGCTGGGGTTCGCGCTGCCCTCCAATGACGTGAGTTTCGTTGCCGACCTGTTGCGCAACCCCACATACTACGCACGGGACTGGATCGGTGTGCATCTGCAGGGTCTGACGCAACCACTCACCTCCATCTTCGGCCGTCCCGATTTGAGCGGTGCCATCGTGACGGGCATTGATCCGGATGGCCCGGCGGCACACGCCGCGATCGCTCCGGGCGATATCGTGACCGGCGTGGATGGGAAGTCGCTGCCCGACGCGCGAGCGATCCTCCGAGAGATCGTCTTCAAGCCGGCGGGGACGCCGATCACGCTGACCCTGTGGCGGGACAACCAGGAGGCGCACATCACGCTTGTAGGGCGGGCGTGGCCGCGGGTGCGGGCACAGCGCAGCAGCGTGCTGGCCAGCGCCGCTGCTGTGGCTCGGTCCGAGGCGCAGGGCCCGGGCATGTCGCTCGCCCCACTCCCCGCGGCCGACCGGCAGCGGCTGGGCCTGAGGAACGGAGTCGGCGTGTTGGTGAAGGAGGTCGAGCCCGGCACGCGGGCCGCTAACATGGGCCTGCAGCCCGGCGACGTGATCGAGCAGGTAGACCGTCGGGCGGCGAAAACTCCGGCGGATGTGATGGAGCAAATGACGCCTGCCAATGCTTCGCATCACGAATACGTGGCTTTGTTGGTCCACGGCAAGGCCGGCACCACGTGGGTTACGTTGTATGTCGGGCGGATCGACGTTGCCGACCTGATTGCCACGCCCGCACTGCCGCCAACCGGTACCGCGGCTCAGAATGCGGCTGATGCGGCAGCCGCATTGCGCCAACCGCAAGCGTTGCCCCAACTGCCAAGCGTCGCCCACTGACGCGCGGGGGAGTGGGAAGCAGAACATGGATGGAGAAACCGAAATGAAGAGTTTGTTCGTAGCAGGCGTTGCCGCCATGGCGCTCGCCTTGAGCGTGGGTGTGGCGTCGGCGCAGACGTCGCCGGCCCAGCCGAATCAGGACAGTCCCGTCAACGGAAGCGTGCAGACGACGAATGGCCAGCCAAACCAATACAGTCCGGTCAACGGCAGCGCGCAGGTGACGAACGGCCAGCCAAACCAATACAGCCCCGTCAATGGGTCGGCGAAAAAGCCGGACCCCACCGCCAATTCGCAGAACAAGAGCCAGTAGCGGCATTCAGGCGGCAGAACGGTGACAGTATCGTCGTTGCTGGCAACCTAAATTCTGCAAGGGCCGGCCTGCGCATGAGGCAGGCCGGCGTGCTTGCCAGCAGTGCCGTGCGCCGGCGCTCTAGCTCGAAATATGAAGAAGCCGAGGGAAAGAAGAAGCCGAGGGAAAGCTGGTAATCCTCATTTGTCTCGGATCGTATGATTATGGCTTCATTTGTCTCGGATCGTATGATTATGGCTTCCGTCTGACACTTCGGTACGCCCGCGCGCGGAGCTATTCAAAGCAGGATTTCCACCACGAAGGCACGATGGCACGAAGCGAAGGGACTGCTTCGTGCCCGTGCCTTCGTGGTGGAAATTCCTGTCCCCCGCACATTCATCATGCGCGATCCCGACGGCAACCTGGTCGCGTTCTGCGATCCAGGTGATCAGCCCGGCGTCGCGCTGTGCAAACGGCTTTCGCGTCCGCGCCAGGCATTAGCTTGATATAATTGAGGCGTCGCCCAGAAATAAGCGCGACAGATTTCGCTGCCGAAGAAGATCCCGTCATCCCCGCGAAAGCGGGTCCACAGCGAGGCGAGAGGCGATGGCGACCCTGGCGCTCACCGACGAGCAACAGCTTGCCGGTGGTCTTTGCGACTCTCCTTGTCGGCATGGGCCTTCGCCGCATCCGCCAGCGGATACTCGCCGCCATTACGGATCTTGAAAGCCGATCTTGATGCTCTTTGGCAGGCGCATGATGTCGAGCGGCCCGGGCCCGCCGAGTACGGGCCCATGCCAGCAGAAGACGCCTGACCGGCGGAGCTCGCTTCAACGCGAGGCACATCGCTCCACCGCCCAACCCGGTCTGGCCGCGAATTGCCCGCCCGCCCTACAGTGCCGCCATGCCCCACGCTGATTTCGTCCACCTCCGCGCCCATTCCGCCTATTCGCTCAGCGAGGGGGCCATCAAAGCGGAGAAACTCCCCGCCCTGGCGCGCGACTCCCAAATGCCCGCCGTCGCCATCACCGACACCGGCAACCTGTTCGGCGCCCTGGAGTTCAGCCAGGCCTGCGCCGCCAAGGGCATCCAGCCGATCATCGGCTGCCAGCTCGCCCTCGCCCGCCCCGACAACCCGCGCCTGGCGCCCGAGCAAGTCGTCCTGTTGGCGCAGGACGCAACCGGCCTCGCCAACCTGCAATGCCTGTCCTCGAGCGGCTTCCTCGACACCGATCCCGGCCTGAAGCCGCAGCTCGCGTTCGATCGCATCGCCCAGCACGCCGCCGGCCTGATCCTGCTGACCGGCGGCACCACCGGGCCGCTCGCCCGCCTCCTGGCCGACGGCCAGCAGCCCGAAGCCGAGCGCTGCTCGCGCCAGGCCGCCGAAGCCTTTCCCGACCGCGCGGTCGTGGAGCTGCACCGCCACAGCCTGCCGCACGAAGCAAGCCATCGAACCCGGCATGATCGCCCTGGCCGACGCGCTGGGCCTGCCGCTGGTCGCCACCAACGACTGCTTCTTCGCCACCGCCGCGATGTTCGAGGCGCACGACGCCTTGCTCTGCATCGCCGAAAGCCGCCTGCTGTCCGAACAAGACCGCCGCCGCGTCACGCCAGAGCATTGGTTCAAGCCCGCCGCCGTCATGCGCGCCTTGTTCGCCGACCTGCCGGAGGCCTGCGACAACACGCTCGCAATCGCCCGCCGCTGCGCCGTGATGATGGAGACGCGCAAGCCGCTGCTGCCGGTCTGCCCCAAGGTGCGCGAAGGCGCCACCGAAGAAGAAACCGTCCGCGCCATGGCGATCGAGGGTCTCGACCGCCGCATGGACGCCATCGCCGCCGACGCCACCACGCGCGCCCGTTACCGCGAACGCCTGGACTACGAGCTCGGCGTCATCGCCAACATGGGTTTCTCCGGCTACTTCCTGATCGTCGCCGACTTCATCCAGTGGTCGAAGGCGCAGGGCATTCCGGTCGGTCCCGGCCGCGGGTCCGGCGCCGGATCGGTCGCCGCCTGGGCGCTGACCATCACCGACCTCGACCCTCTTCGCTTCAACCTGCTGTTCGAACGCTTCCTCAACCCGGAACGCGTGTCGATGCCGGACTTCGACATCGACTTCTGCCAGGAGGGCCGTGACCGCGTCATCGACTACGTGCGCCAGGAATACGGCGCCGACCGCGTGGCGCAGATCATCACATTCGGCAAGCTGCAGGCTCGCGCCGCGGTACGTGACGTGGGCCGCGTGCTGGGCCTGCCCTTCGGCCAAGTGAACAAGGTCGCCGAGCTGATCCCCAACAACCCAGCCAAGCCGGTGACCTTGCAGCAGGCGGTCGACGGCGAGCCTCGCCTGCAGCAGTTGCGCGACGACGACGAGGGCATCGCGCGCCTCCTCGAAATCGCGCTACAGATTGAGGGGCTGTATCGCCACGCCTCCACTCACGCCGCCGGCGTGGTGATCGGCGACCGCCCGCTCAGCGAGCTGGTGCCGCTCTATCGCGATCCCCGTTCAGATATGCCTGGTGACGCAATACTCGATGAAATACGTCGAGCAAGCGGGATTGGTAAAATTCGACTTCCTCGGGTTGACGACGCTGACCATCCTGAAGCGCGCCGAGAGTCTTCTGCATGGCCTCGGCATCGACGTGGACCTGAACCGCCTGCCGCTGGATGACACAAAAACCTTCGAGATGCTGTCGAAGGGCGATGCCGGCGGGGTGTTCCAGATGGAAGGCCAGGGCGTGCGGGATATGCTGCGCCAGATGCGTCCGGACCGATTCGAAGACCTGGTCGCCGCCGTGGCATTGTATCGTCCCGGGCCGATGGACAGCATCCCGGAATACTGCCGGCGCAAGCATGTGGGAGTTTGGGAAGCGCCGCATCCGGAGATCCGCGACATCCTGGCCGAAACTTACGGCATCATCGTCTACCAGGAGCAGGTGATGCAGATCGCTCAGAAGATGGCCGGCTACTCGTCTGGGCGGAGCCGATCTGTTGCGGCGCGCGATGGGCAAGAAGATCCCGGCAGAGATGGAGGCGCAGCGGGATATCTTCACGAAGGGTGCCATTGCCCGCGGCATCGACCCGGAGAAAGCCACGGAAGTCTTCGGTCTTATGGCGAAGTTCGCCGGCTATGGCTTCAACAAGTGTCACGCGGCACCGTACGGGTTGCTCGCCTATCAAACGGCTTGGCTGAAGGCGAACCACCCCGAGGTGTTCATCGCCGCTTGCATGAGTCTGGCGCTCGGCAATACCGACCGGCTGGCGGCGCTGAAGCAGGAGGCGGAACGGGCCGGCACGCGCATCCTGCCGCCCGACATCAACCGGTCCGGTGCGGATTTCTCGGTGGAACGCGGGACGGACGGCACGCTGGCGATCCGCTACGCGCTGGCGGCGATCAAGAAGGTCGGGCTGGCGGCGATGCAGGCGGTGGTGGCGGTCCGCGGCGACCGCCCATTCGCCGGCCTCGCCGATTTCGCCGCGCGGGTCGATCCGCGCCAGCTTAACCGCATGCAGATCGAGCACCTGGTGAAGGCCGGCGCCTTCGACTCGATGGAGGACAACCGGGCGCGTCTGTTCGCCGCGGCGGACACCATCCTGCGCCGCGCCGTCGCTGAGGCGGAGGAACGCGACAGCGGCCAGATCGGCTTGTTCGGTGGCGGCGCCAGCCGGCCAGAGCAACTGCGCCTGCCGGCCACTCCCGACTGGCCGCAACTGGAACGCCTGGCCTTCGAGGCGGAGGCGATCGGCTTCCACCTCACCGCGCACCCGTTGGACGCCTACGCCCAGGCGCTGCGCCGCCTCGGGGTCACCCCCTGCGCCCAGGTGGAGGCGCGCGGCCAGGCCGGCGTGACGCGCGTGAAGCTGGCCGGCAACGTGGTGGCAATCAAGGAACGCATCACCCGCACGGGCAGCCGCATGGCCTGGGTCCGCCTCTCCGACGCCTCTGGTTCCTGCGAGGTGACCCTGTTCAGCGAGGTGCTGGCCCGCGCCCGCGACATGGTAACGGACGGTGCCAACCTGCTGGTTACTGCCGACCTGCGCCTGGAAGGCGAGGCGCTGCGCGTCACGGCACAGGATGTGGTGCTGCTGGACCATGCGGCGGGCGCGGCCGGCGCCTCGATCCGGGTCTGGCTGCGGGAAACCGCTGCGGTGCCGCATATCCGCGACCTGCTGGGCACCGCCGGCAGCGGCAAGGGACGAGTGGTGCTGGTGCCGCGGCTCGGGGCCGAGCAAAGCGTGGAGATCGCGCTGCCTGGCGGCTTCAATGTAACACCGCGGCTGGCGCAGGCGATGAAGCTGCTGCCCGGCGTCGATCAGGTGGAGGAATTATGACCGCCCGGAGGACTGGGAAATGGGTCGGGAGGGCCACCCGGCTGGGACGGCCGTTCGGGTAGCTATTCCTCGCCCGGCGCGCAGTGGCCGACCAACGCGGCCAGCGGGATCGACCCGAAGGTCCAGGCGGTCAGAAAGTCGAGCACCAGCATGACCCGGTGCTCCGGCAGCATGCCGGCGCCGCACCCCAGCAACGCGATCATTACCGGCAGGCAGATCAAAAGCACCCTTTCCAGGCGATCCTCGACGGGAAACATGTGCGGTGGCTCCTGAACGCGACACATCCTGCTGCCAGGGACGCAGGAATTGTGCCAAGCAGGAAAACTGACATATATAAACCACTTGGGATGGCGGTGTCCGGTGGCTGCCTTCAAGTTGTCAAATTTCCCGACGGGGCAGGCGGATTTGAACCGGCCGGTGCAACCGGACCGGACCGGGCGGACCCGTGGAGCCAAGGACCCGCGACGACGGCATGGGTGAGCCACTCCAGGCACCATCGTCCGGCCGCATCGGAGCCGTGCGGACGGCTTCAGGCTCGCCGCCGACAACCGTTGCCATCACCAGACGGCGCGGTGCTCCACTTCGGGTGTTCGCGAAAAGGTTTGCCCCCGCGAAGCCGCGGCTATGGCGACCCGCCGCACCAGCGCGATCATTTCGCGTTCCGTCACGCCATCGCTTTCCATGACCAGGCGGATCATCGGATCGCGCAACCAGTCGCGCAGCGTGCATGTCATGGTCTGCTCCGAGCACATCGCACTGTCCTCATCTCGTGGCGCAGGCCAAAGATTACGCCCTGCACGTCACCAATGAGTGCAAAGAATCGTGTCGGAATATTGCCCGTCTTACGCTGGATCAGCGGCCATCGTGACGCCGCCGTTAAAGTTGCTCCATATCGATGCCGGTCAGGTCATTCTTCCACACGATGTACGATCCGCGTCGGCGAGCTGTGGATGCCAAGCAGTTTCAAAACTCCGTGACCAGCAGTGCGGAACATGTGCGGCGTGCAGGCGGGAAGTGCAATCATGTCGCCTTCGGACAGAGATGCCGGACTGTCCTGTTGGCCCTCCAGCCAAGCCTCCATGGTGCCTTCCAGGACGAACAGACATTCGACGTAGGGGTGCCAGTGCAGCGGCGTGGCGTAGCCGGGCTGGCACGTCTGCACGCCGGTGAACACGGGCAGCCCGTCCTCGCCTGTCAGGCGCTGATAGTGCGAAAGTGGACCGAACGGCACGGATGAGGCTTCGGACAGGCGGGCGATTTTCGCTTCGGCGTGCGGTCGCATGGCGGGCCTGCTCGGTTGGGGTGCATGGCGGGAGTGTGCGCCGGGCGACGCGATGCAGGCAAATGATCGACTGCTGACGCGCCGGAGGGCCGGCGAACGCGCGTGACGGGGTGATGATGAACATTGGGCCGCCCCAATGGGCGTCACGCCTGACAACCCTGTGGCAGCCGATATGCCGGAACTCGTAGTCAGCGACAATCCAGCACCCTTCAAACGGCAGGGAGCATCACTTAGCAAATCGCTCCGCCGAAAATCGAGAATCAAGTGCTATCGCGCAGCGCGAACTCCTCCCGGATTGGCGACACCCACGTCATTTCAAATCCCGCGCCACGTCCGGCGCGTGCAACAGCCGGTCGATCTTGGTCGCGTACTCCAGTGCGTTGTCCGGCTGAAACGACAAATCCGGTGCGAACCTCAGCCGCAACGAATGCGCCACCTGTCCTCGCAGGTACGCCGCCGCCCGTTTCAACGCCGGCAGCAGCGCATCCGCATCCGATCGACCAAGCCGCGCGATAAACACCGTCGCATGCTTCAAATCCGGCGACATGCGCACTTCGGTGACCGTCAGCGCCGCCTCGGCCAGCTCCGGATCGCGGAAATCCCGCCGCTCGAACAGTACGGCGAGCACGTGACGGATCTCCTCCGCCACGCGCAACTGCCGCTGCGTAGGCCCACTCCGCTGCTCTCGTTTCAACCGCGCACCACCGCCGGCTTCAACCCGGCACCATCTCCGTCTCGAAGCATTCGACCACGTCGCCTTCCTGCAGGTCGTGGAAATTCGCGAACGACAGGCCGCATTCATAGCCACGCGCCACTTCGCGCACGTCGTCCTTGAAGCGCTTCAACTGCGACAGCTCGCCCTGGTGGATCACCACGTTGTCGCGCAGCAGGCGGACGCCGGCACCGCGCTTGACCAGGCCGTCGGTGACCATGCAGCCGGCCACCTTGCCCACCCGAGTGATGGTGAACACTTTCCGAATTTCGGCATAACCCAGGAACTTCTCCCGAGCCTTCGGGGCGACCTTGCCCTGCACCAGCTTCTCGATGTCATCCGACACTTCGTAGATGATCGAGTAATACCGGATATCGACGCCTTCCCGCGTCGCCAGATCCCGAGCCTGCGCCGTGGCGCGCACGTTGAACGCCACGATCACCGCGCTCGACGCCTTCGCAAGCTGTATGTCGCTTTCGGTGATCTGCCCGACCGCGGCGTGCAACACGCGCACCTTCACTTCCTCATGCGCCAGCTTCAGCACCGTCTGCTGGATCGCCTCCGCGCTGCCCTGCACGTCCGCCTTGATCAGGACAGCAACTTCCTTCTGCTCTCCGGCCTGGATGCGGGCCAGCATCTCGTCCAGCGTGCCGCGCGCGCCCGACGTCACGCCGGCCGCCTTGTCGCGCAACCGCCGGGTGCGGAACTCGGCTATCTCGCGTGCCCGGCTTTCGTTCTCCACCACGACGAATTGCTCGCCGGCGGTGGGCACGCCGGCCAGGCCGAGGATCTCCGCCGGCACCGACGGACCGGCCTCGGTGATCGGGCGACCCTTGTCGTCGAGCATGGCGCGCACCCGGCCCCATTCGGCACCGGCCACCACGATGTCGCCCTGCTTCAGCGTGCCCTTCTGCACCAGCACCGTCGCCACCGGCCCGCGCCCGCGGTCCAGCCGCGAACTCGATCACGCTGCCCTCGGCGGGCCGATGCGGATTGGCCTTCAGGTCGAGGATTTCGGCTTGCAGCAGGATCGCCTCCTGCAGCTTGTCCAGGCCGGTCTTCTTGATCGCCGAGACTTCCACGTCCTGCGTCTCGCCGCCCATGTCCTCGACCACGACGTCGTGCGACAGCAGCTCCTGCCGCACCCGGGTCGGGTTGGCGTCTTCCCTGTCCATCTTGTTGATGGCGACGATGATCGGCGCGCCCGCTGCCTTGGCGTGGCGGATCGCCTCGATGGTCTGCGGCATCACGCCGTCATCCGCGGCCACCACCAGCACGACGATGTCGGTCACGCTGGCGCCACGCGCCCGCATGGCGGTGAATGCCTCATGGCCCGGCGTGTCGATGAACGTGATCCTGCTGCCGTCGGACAGCTCGACCTGATAGGCACCGATATGCTGGGTGATGCCCCCCGCCTCGCCGGCGGCAACGTCAGTGGAGCGCAGCGCATCGAGCAGTGACGTCTTGCCGTGGTCCACGTGACCCATGACGGTGACCACGGGGGGACGCGGCTGCAGCTCGGCCTCGGTGTCGGCGGTGCCTTCCAGCCCCATCTCCACGTCCGACTCGGACACGCGACGCGCCCGGTGGCCGAATTCCTGCACCACCAGCTCGGCGGTGTCGGCGTCCAGCGACTGCGTGACGGTCGCCATCACGCCGAGCTTCATCAGCGTCTTGATCACCTCGCCGGTGCGGGCGGCCATTCGGTTGGCCAGTTCCTGCACAGTGATGGCATCCGGCAGAATAACGTCGCGCACGACTTTCACCTGATCGGAGCGCAGCCGCTCCAGTTCTGCCTGCCGCCGTTCGCGTTCGCGCTGGCGGCGGACGGATGCGAGCGAGCGGACCTTCTCATCCTCGCCCTCGATGGCCGCCTGGACGTCGATGCGGCCGGCACGGCGGCCGCTGTCGGTGCCCTTCTTCGGCACGACCACTGCGGGGCGGCGGGGCGCGGCGCCCGGTCCGGCGCGGCGCACCGGGCGGGCCTCGTCGTCCTCTTCCCCCGTCTTTGCGCCGGGGCGCAGCCGCAACGTCTCGGTCGCTGCCGCCCCAGGCTGCGAAGGTGCAGCGGGGGCCGTGGCGGGGGGCCGCCGGCGTGCCTCCTCCGGCGCCCGCGCGGTGGCGGGAGCCGAACCGGGCGTGGCAGTCGCCGACTGCGCGGCCATGACGGCCTCCGCTGCCTCCCGCGCAGCTGCTTCCACCTTCTCCCGCGCCTCGTCTTCCTCGCGCTGGCGCGCCTCTTCTTCGGCCGCCTTGCGCGCTTCCTCCTCCCGCCGACGAGCTTCTTCCGCCGCGGACAGGATGGAAATCTTCTCTTGCTCGCGCCGCTCCGCCTCGCGCTTTGCCGCCTCGCGCTGTTGCTCCACCAGCGCGCGCTGGCGGGCGGCCAGTTCGGTCTGCGTCAGTGCCCTGCCGGCACCGGCTGCCGGCCGGCCGGCTGGGACGGTCGTCCCGCGCGCGGCAGGCGCTGCCTGCATCGGCCCAGCAGGGGGCGTCGCCGATCCGGGGGCGCCGACGGGCGCGCGCTTCTTGCGCACCTCCACCTGCACCACCTTGGATCGGCCGTGGCTGAAACTCTGCCTTACGGAACCCGCGTCAACGGTCCTGCCCAGCTCCAGGCGTCCCGACGGGCGCAGAGAGAGCCGACCCTTGCCCGCATCCTGATCGTTGCTTTCGCTCATGCTTTACCCGTTGAAACCCGCTGCTTTGTTCGGCAGTTGCCTGCCGATGTTGTTCATCCGACTCACGGCCGCGCGGCCGTGAGTCGCTGAAGTCATCGTCCCGGACGGTTTGCCCGCGCAACCCGGCCAGCCGGATTGCCTCGACGCGCAAACGCTCCGCCAACCGGCCGGGCGCCACCGCGACATGCACCACCTGGTCGCGCCCGAACATGCGTCCCAGCATCGCCGCCGGCAACGGGTCCAGCACTAAAATCGTACGCCCGCTCCCCGACAGGAACCGCGCGCACTCGCCTTCGCTGCCGTCCGAGGCCTGCAACACCAGCCGCGCTCGTCCGCCGCGCAGCCATTCCCTCGCCTTGTCGAACCCCGCCACGGCCTGCCCGGCACGACGTGCCAGCCCAAGCAACTCGCCAATCCGGCGCACCAAAGCCGCCTCGAGCAAGGCAGGAAGGTCAGGGGGAAGTTGAATCGGGCTCCGGGCGGCTCTGGCGAACGCGCGGGCCAAAGTCCCCTTGTTGCACCCGGTTTCTAGCACATCCCGCGTGGCGCTCAACCACATTCCCCGTCCGGGCAGGGTTGCCGTCAGGTCCGGCACCAGCGTGCGGTCCGGTGCCACGACGAAACGGATCATCCGCTCTTTCGGCAACCGTTCCCGCGTTGCCACGCACCGGCGCAGAGGGCCGGTTTCTTCCTGCGCGTCGCCCTGGTCGCCTTCTTCTGCCTCCCCGTGGGGATCCTCGTGGGGGTCCCCGTGGGAGTGCTCCTGAGAGTTCCCGTGGGGGTCCCCACGGGCGTCCGCTTGAGCTTGCTCCTGGGCTTGCTCCTGGACGTGCTCCTGGGCCTCCTCGTGGTCGTCACCATGGGCGTCCGCTTGCGCGTCTCCCTGGGCGTCCCGCGCGGCGTCCCGTTGGGCGTCCCGTTCGGCGTCCTGGGGCTCGGGCGAAGCGATCGGCGCCGCGTCAGTCGTGGCTGACCTCCTCTGCCTCGGCTGCCTCGGCGTCTGCCGGCGCATGCTCGGCGGCGTCCTCGAACCAGTGGGCGCGGGCGGCCATGATCACCTGGTTGGCGGTCTCCTCGTCCAGGTTGTCCGCGCCGACGATCTCGATCAGCTCGTCGGATGCGAGGTCGCCCAGGTCATCCAGCGTCTTCACCCCCTTCTCGCCGAGCGCCACCAGCATCGCCGGCGTCAACGCCTCGATCGAGGCCACGTCCTCGTCGACCCCCAGCTCGATGCGCTTCTCCGTCAGCTCGGTGTCGCGGCGGGTCAGGAAGGCTTCGGCGCGGCGGATCAATTCTTCGGCGACGTTCTCGTCGAAGCCTTCGATCGATGCGACCTCCTCCAGCGGGGTGAAGGCCAGTTCTTCTACCGAATTGAAGCCCTCGGTCACCAGCAGGCCGGCGATCACGTCGTCTACGTCCAACGCCTCGACGAACAGACCGGAGCGGCGGCGGAATTCTTCCTGGCGGCGCTCGCTCTCTTCCGCTTCGGTCAGGATGTCGATGTCCCAGCGGGTGAGCTGCGATGCCAGCCGCACGTTCTGGCCGCGCCGGCCGATGGCGAGGGAAAGCTGCTCGTCCGGCACCACGACTTCGACGCGGCCGGCTTCTTCGTCCATCACCACCTTGGTGACTTCGGCGGGGGCCAGCGCGTTCACCACAAAGGTCGCGGCCTGCGGCGACCAGGGGATGATGTCGATCTTTTCCCCTTGCAGCTCCTGCACCACCGCCTGCACGCGGCTGCCGCGCATGCCGACGCACGCACCGACCGGATCGATCGAGCTGTCGCGGCTGATCACCGCCATCTTCGCGCGGCTGCCGGGATCGCGGGCCACCGCCTTGATCTCGATGATGCCGTCGTAGATTTCCGGCACCTCCTGGGCGAAAAGTTTGGCCAGGAAGCCGGGATGGGTGCGGGACAGGAAGATCTGCGGGCCGCGGGGTTCCTCGCGTACGTCGTGGATGAAGGCGCGGACGCGGTCGCCATTTCGAAAACTCTCGCGCGGAATCAGTTCGTCGCGGCGCAGCAATGCCTCGGCGCGGCCGAGTTCCACCATCAGGTTGCCGTACTCGGTGCGCTTCACCACGCCGTTGATGATCTCGCCGACGCGGTCCTTGAATTCCTCGTACTGCTTCTTGCGTTCGTACTCGCGCACGCGCTGCACGATCACCTGCTTGGCAGTCTGCGCGGCGATGCGGCCGAAATCGATCGGCGGCAGCGGATCGACGATGAACTCGCCGAGATTGATCTCGGGCTTGAACTTGCGGGCGATGTTGACGGGGATCTGGGTCTCCTCGTTCTCCACCGTCTCGACCGCTTCGGTCCAGCGGGACAGCCGCACATCGCCGGTCTTGCGGTCGATCGTGGCGCGGATGTCCTTCTCGTGCCCGTACTTGGCGCGGCCAGCCTTTTGGATGGCTTGCTCCATCGCCTCCAGCACTTCCTCGCGGTCGATGTTCTTTTCCCGCGCGACGGCGTCGGCGACCAGCAGCAGTTCAGGCCGGGAGACGGCGGTGTCCATGGTGACCTCTGTATCAATTGGTCCGGGTTGGCGTTACGGTGGCTTCGATCAAGGCTTCGGTCAGTACCAGCTTGGCACGGCGGATGTCGATCAGCGGCAGTGCCACTTCGTTTCCATCGTCAAGGCGGATGCGGGCGGCGGTGTCGTCCGCCCCCAGCACGATGCCGTAGAAGCGCTTGCGGCCGTCGATCGGAGCGACGACCTCGGCGCGGGCGGCGTGCCCGGCGAAGCGGTTCCAGTCCTTCACCCGGGTCAGCGGGCGGTCGATACCGGGGGAGCTGATTTCCAGGCTCCAGGCGCCGGGAATCGGGTCTTCTACGTTCATCATGGCATTGAAGTGATGGCCGAGGTGCTCGCAGTCGTCGATCGTGAGCGCGGCGCCGTCCGCGCGGTCCACCATGATCTGCACCGTGGGCCGGTCGCGGCCGAGCACGGCGACGCGTACCAGCTCATAGCCCATATGGACGAGGGAGGGCTCGACCATGGCGGCGATCCTGGCTTCCAGGCTGACGTGGTGTGGTTCGGTACTGGCCCAAAACAAAAAAGGCGGCCCGTGAAGGCCACCCCCCGTTACACAGCGGAGAATGTGGATGAAGCCGCTACATAAGCCCGCGGAGGCGGGTTGGCAAGTGGCTGTTTTGGGCGCGGTGGTTGATCGGGAGCGGGGTGGCGGCGCTGGGGGATGCGGAAGGGCGTTTTGCTGCATGGTTGCCACGGCTGGTAAGGCCGGTGCGGCTGGCGAGTCCAAATTTTTCACAAAGAAAAAAGGCGGGTTAGTCAAGCTTCACAAAGACAGGGCAGGCAATTTATACCAGGCAGCGAAACCGAAATGGGAGGGACGATGACCAGGCAAAGCTTGTATGTGGGCGTTTCTCTCGTTCTCGCCGCCGCGGCGCTCGCGATCAAAGCCGACCGGATGACGGCAAACGCCGCAACGCGCGCCCAGCCACGCTCATCTGCCGCGCCTGCCTCGAACGTGGCCCGCGTGGAGCAAGTAATCCGCTCGTTTGTCGCCAAGAAGCAGTTCATGGGCACGGTGCCGTCGCACGCGCTTAGCGACACTGGAAGCAGGGCGGCGTCCACAGTGCGTTGGCGCCGCACCCCGTTTACCGAGAGCAGGCGAATTATGCTATCAGGTGTCGATTTGCTCGACCCACTGGCTGCGCCATGGGCTGGCTTCGAAGGGATCGCCGAAGTACTGGGTCTCCCGCGCAACCTTTCCATCTCGGAATTCCATAATGCTCACGGTGAAGGAAGGCTGATCGTCATAGGTAAGAATGTACTCCGTGATCCATAGGTCGTCACCGCCAAGTATTCGGCGAACCTGGAAGCGCTTCTTGTTGGCCTGAAGAGTCCGGGTGGTCTGGATGTTGCGTCGGCCGCGAATTCGCTCGCCGGACTGGGGATATTCCAATACTGCATCGTCAAGATAGATGTCGTGCTCGGTCTCGAAGTCTCCGGCATCGGACGCTGCCCAATGCTGTTCCAGTGCCGCGCGGGTGTCTTGGTCGATCATCTGTTCCTCCTTCGGTATCTGGCGTCAATTCAGGTGCCACAGCCATCCAACGTTCAGGCGCGCAGACGCGCCGGGCCACTCACGAATGGGCTGTGCCGCTCGTAGAAGCGGAGTAGCGCGTCGACCTCTCGCGTGATGCCGATGCGCACGCTAAGTCCGATTGGTGGTCTGGGTCGGGGTGCGGCCGCCAGCCATAACTGCCCTTGAGCGCACAGGTCGATTTGATCGCATCGTCGATCGATCGCCATTGCGGCCGCCAGCCGGCCTGGCCCACGCGCCAGGTCGGTAAGACGTGTTGAATGGCGCCGCGCCTCCATCAACGCAATGCCCTCGAGCGGTTCGATAGCACGCAGCAGTACGCCTGCCCCTACGCCTGCGGCTTCACTCGATACGTTGCACATGAAGGATAAGCCGTAGGCCATATAGATATACGCGTGGCCGCGTTCGAGAAACAGGGCGCCGTTGCGCGGCGTGGACCCTCGGAAAGCGTGGCCGGCCGCGTCTCGCGGTGGATAAGCCTCGGTCTCGACAAGCCTTCCGAAGGTGATACCGTCGGGATGCTCACGAACCAGTATCTTGCCGATCAGGTAGCGTGCGAGCGGCACAGTCCCGACTGGCAGTTCCGCACGGTCGAGACGACGAAGCGATTGCAACGCCGACGCGTCGGACAGCCGCGCTTCAGACACGGATCATTCCTTTGGACAGCGCCGAGCGCTTCGCTCCAATTGCGGCGAGCCGATCCTGCTGGGAGTCGGCGAAAGCCCTGGCGCCATCTCCCTGTAGCCGCCCCGCCAACTCTTCCGTATTGATCCCCGCGTTCCGGGGGGCCGCCATCACCTGATCCGGATCGCCACCGTCACGCGGCAGTGTCCTATTGGTCCAGCCCTGATTGGTGAACACGAGTAGCAACCCCTCCGGCCTCGTATCGATGGTACTGGGCGCGATCGGCGCACCGGCATACAGCACGTCCGGCGCCTTCAGATACTTTATGCTGGTGCTGGCCCGCGCCCGCCAGCGGTCGCCGCCCAACAAGTTACGATGGGCACTATGAGTTTGTTGGGCGACAGCAATCGCAAGACTGCTGCGCCGCGCTTCGTTAACCTGATTGCTCACCGCCCTGTCCCAACGACTGATGAACAGCGATGCCCCCGAGTGCACATCTGGAGACGCCGCTGAAGAGTGCCGGGTATCTTCATGGCGATATTCGGCCTATCGACCCTCCTATGCAAGCCTGCGCCGCGGCCACGTTTTGTCCTTGCATCGTCAGCAGCAGCCCGATACCACCACCCGTCATGCGTTCGCCCGGAAGCTGAACCCTGACGCCGAGCTTGAGCTCCGATCACGCATCCCCTCGCGGCATTCGGCGGGCTGAGGGTCGATGGTAAGGTTGGCCAGTACCTGCAACACGTAGCTTTGCAGCAAGCCCGAATGGCACGGAACTCGCCATATAACGCGCCACCGTCGTCTGCCCGAGCAGCAGTTGCGAAAACATCAATACGTCCGACCGCGCAACGCCGTTCCGACCGCTGCTCACGCGGCGTTTTTGCAAGGGTCCTTTCGGCGGAGCTTCGTCGACAGTTCACGCTGCAAAATTCGACAATTCCTCGCGTGATCGATCAATACCCGGTACATGTACGATGCGCCTTATAACCTGATGCAGGGTAATCGTGGCTTATAGCGGCAGTGTTCGGACAGGTGCTGACAACTGGCATGAGATCTTTGACAGTAGGCTGTTGGCCGTGCCGCACTGGACATCATATCTGGGCTGGATTCTGCCGCGGATCGGTCTACCGCAGTAGTTCGACGCGTACTACAAACCGTGACCGCCCTGAACCTTCCCGCCGGCACTGATGCAGAGGAGTTGTGACCATGGTGATTAACGGTATGCTTCAGCTACTCGGGAGCTCCCCTGGCGTTCGCTGCGTCTGCCGCGGGATGCCCCCTGTCCGCGTTGCACGCGACTTGGCCGTTGTTCTGCGGGAACCATCGGAAAGAGCCAGGGCAGTTCCTGTAGTGTCACCCATTGTAACACGGAGGGTTCGGATATGACCTCGCCAGAACGTGCCGTTGACGCGAAGGCGATCGAGCTGGGCAAGCTGGCGGTGCGGGCAACCACGGCGGCCGGCAGCGGCCATCCGACGACGGCCTTGTCGCTGGCGCACCTCGTGACAGTGCTGATGTATCGCGTCATGCGCTGGGATCCGGCGCATCCGCATGCCCCCGGTTCCGACCGTCTGGTTCTTTCTGAGGGCCACGCGGTGCCAATCATTTACGCCGCCTGTGCGGATCTCGGTGTGACGATCCTGTCGGGGAACCGTGCGAGGTCAATGACGATCGACGATCTGATGTCGTTGCGCGCCATCGATAGCCCGATCGACGGGCATCCCAACCCCATGCTGGGATTTCCGTTCTTTGACGCGGCAACCGGCTCGTTGGGACAGGGGTTGTCGGTCGCCGCCGGACTCGGCGCCGCCGCGCGCCTCGACGGCATCGGGAAGGCGATATACTGCATCATCGGAGATGGGGAGTCGCGCGAGGGGCAGAATTGGGAGGCGATGGATTTCATCGCTGACCACAGCCTGACCAACGTCGTCGCGATTTTCAATTGCAACACGCTTGGTCAAAGCGATTTTGTCTCCTCCGCCCAGGACTGGCAGCACTTGCAACGCAAGGCAGAGGCGTTCGGTTTCACCGCGGTGGTCATCGACGGCCACGACGCGGCAGCGATCGAGGACACACTCCGTCGACGCGAAGAGTTGGGCGCCGGCAAACCGCTGTGCGTCGTCGCGCGCACGGTCAAGGGATGGGGCGTGCCCAGCCTGGGCGGCATGGGTCACCACGGTACGCCGGTGAGCAAGAATCAGCTCGAGGCCGTCCTGTCTGAGCTGGACAAGCGCGCGGCCGAACTCGGTATCGCCAACCCTGACACCGCAGCCAGCGAGCTGGCCCTGCGCATCGCCCCGCCGCCGCTGGCGCCGGCAGCCAAGGCGGCGGAACAGCCGATAAGCTTCATGGCCGAACTCGCGAAGGACCCGAAGCTCGCCGAGACCGTGACAAGCAAGAAGGTTTTGTCGCCCCGCCGGGCCTATGGGCTGGCACTGAAGGCTCTTGGGGCTGCTAACCCGAACGTGGTCGCGCTGGACGCCGATGTGAAGAACTCGACCTACGCCTTGGACTTCGCCAAGAAGTATCCGGATCGCTATTTCGAGGCGCGCATAGCCGAGCAGAACATGATCTCGGCGGCGGCTGGACTATCCAGTGGGGGTAAGGTCCCATTCGTCAGCACGTTCGGCCGCTTCATGGAGCGAGCCTTCGACCAGATCGAGATGGCTATCATCGGCGGCGCTAACATCAAGATCGTCGGCACCCATGTCGGCGTCACGCTGGCCGCGGACGGGCCGAGCCAAATGGCGCTGGCGGACGTGGCATTCATGCGTGCGTTTGCACACGTGCAGGACAGCCGAGGCAACCCCGCTGCCACCGTGCTCACACCAAGTGACGCGGTGAGCACGTACAAGTTGGTACTGGCGATGGCTGCATTCCCGAGCGCCTGCTACCTGCGCGCAGTGCGGGGAGACCTGCCCATTCTCTACGACGAGGGCGAAGCGTTCCCGTTCGGAGGGCACAAGGTGCTGCGCAAGGCTGGCGACGGCAGCGGGCGCGTAGTGCTGGTGGGGTCCGGCTACCTCGTCCACTCTTGCCTTAAGGCGGCCGAGGCATTGTCGGCCAGAGGCACCGCGGTGGCGGTGGTGGACGCCTACTCGCTGCCCATGGACGCGTCTTCGGTGCTGGCGCTGGCGGGGTCAGGCGGCATCATGCTGACGGTCGAGGATAACTATGTGGGGGGCATCGGCAGCGAATTGGCCGAGGCCGCCGCGGCGGCGCGTGGCGGTGCCCCAGAGGTGCGTGCGCTCACCGTGCGCAATATTCCCAAGAGCGGACGCACCCCCGAGGATGTCCTGGCCTATGTCCACCTGTCGGTGGATGAAATAGTCCGCGCGGTGACAGCCGCGGCGCGGTAGCACGGTGAGGTTTACCCCTATCGGGGTGATGGGTGCCGACGCCGACGCCCTCTCGCGGGGCTCGGCGGCTGCACTCGTACCTTTGGTACCGGGACGCGGCCAGGCGATCTCGACAACGCACAAGCTTCGTGCCGGCTCATGAACGGGTCCGCCCGTCATAATGGGCGATACCAAGCTATGGACGACACCATCGCTCGATAGACGGCGCTTCGGGCTGGTTCCAGATGAATTGCGGGAGGTGCCCGGACTTACTTTCTATGACAATACTCAGGCCATGCACGCAGCGCTCGCAAAGGACCTCACGCCGCACCGCGCCACCGATCATGTCACGCGTTCGATGGCCGAACCGGCTTGCCGCGCTCAGCGACATGATCACCGCGGAGGCGACTTTGGTCGGCGTCATCGACCAATTCGAGGTCATGATGGTCGTTATGCTGATCGTTACCCCGCTCGTGCTGTTTCTCCGACAGTCGCGTCCGGCGAACCAACAAGGAGCATGAGCATGGCAACCCCCGATACGCTGCGCTATACAAAAATTCCTCTTGCGAATGGATATGGTGCAATTCCGGCCGTCGGCTTTGGTACGCTGATACCGGATCCTGTCGCGACGACGGAAGCGACCAAGACCGCGCTGGAAGTTGGCTTTCGGCATCTCGATTGTGCGGAGCGATACTGCAATGAAGAAGCCGTCGGTGATGGGATGCAGGCAGCGTTCAGGGCGGGTGCTATTCGGCGGGAGGACGTATTCGTTACCACAAAGCTATGGAACACCAATCATCGTCCTGGGCGGGTCAAGGCAGCCTTTGACGGGAGTCGCCGACGATTGCAGGTCGACTATGTCGACTGCTACCTCATCCATACCCCTTTTGCCTTTCGAGCCGGCGACGAGCAGGATCCGAGGGATGAGCGTGGTCAGGTGATTTATGATCACGGGGTGAGGCTGATCGAGACGTGGCAAGCGCTCGAGCGCCTCGTTGATGACGGTCAGTGCAATGCGATCGGCTTATCGGACGTCAATTTGGAAAAGCTGCGAGAGGTCGTTGCGGCTGCGCGGATCAAGCCGGCGGTCGTGCAAGTCGAATCCCATCCGTACCTCCCGGAATGGGACCTACTTGATTTCTGTCGGGCGCACGGGATCGTGCTTCTGGCGTTTGCGGCGCTGGGACACGGCCTGAATCCGAGAATGCTGGATGACCCCGTAATCATAAGCATTGCGCGGCGCGTCCACAAGACGCCAGCTCAGGTTGCGCTGGCTTGGGCCGTACAACGCGGCACCGCCTTCCTGACCACCTCGACCAAACCGGGAAATATCCAAGCGAGCTTTGACATATCGACCCTGCCTGAAGACGCCATGCGGGAGATCCGAGACGCCATCACGACGAACATCCGGTTCAACACGGTGGTGGAGACGGGCGTGCCTGGCTTTATTCCCCGAGCCAAGTGAATTTACCAGAGTGGGGGTCGCCCGATAGGAATTTCCGGCACCATGATGATCGCCTTATCCAACTTCCCCTTGACCGCGGTGTTCATGTCCAGATGGGGTGAGATCCTTTCGCCGGTTTTGAAGCTGGTTGTGACGGCACTGAACGGGTAGGGTTCCATGCGCTATCTGGCCCTGGCGACCGATTATGACGGAACCATCGCGGATAACGGTGTGGTCGACAAACTGACGCTCGCCGCGTTGGCGCGGTTTCGCGGCGGTGCCCGGCGCCTGATCCTGGTCACCGGTCGAGATTTGACTGACCTGCAGCGGGTCATGCCACGACTGGACCTGTTCGATCTTGTGGTCGCCGAAAACGGCGCGATGCTCTACGACCCAGCCAACCACGAGGAGCAGGCGTGTGGTGCCGCGCCGCCTCCGGTGTTTGTCGAACGCCTGCGTGAACTCGGGGTGGCGCCGCTGTGGATGGGGCAGGTGATCGTCGCAACCTTGGAACCAAACGCAGGCAAGGTGCTCCGCGCGATTCATGATCTCGGCCTCAACCTGCAGATCACGTTCAACAAGAACGCCATCATCGTGCTGCCGGTCGGCGTCACCAAGGCGAGCGGCTTGCGCGGCGCACTGGCGCAACTCGGTCTGTCGCCGCTCAATTGCATCGGGATCGGCGATGCCGAGAACGACCTTGCCTTCCTTGACGTCTGCGGACTGCCCGTAGCGGTCGCGAATGCCCTGCCAGCGGTCAAGGAACGCGCGGCCTTCGTTACAAGAGGCACGCGTGGCGCGGGCGTCGCCGAGCTCATTGACCAACTTCTTGCGACGGACCTTGCCGAGTTCGACGCCATCGGCCAGCGAGAAACAGCGGCACGCGTCGCGGACGACCATCGCGTTGCGTCGCCGGAGGTTCCGTGATGGGTATGATCGTTTCGGTCAATGTCGGACTTCCTCAGAACGTCGCGTGGCAGGGCAGGACGGTTCGGACAGCGGTCTGGAAGACGCCGGCGACGGGGCGGGTTTTCGCCCGCCGGTTGAATCTCGATGGCGACGGCCAGGGGGACCTCCGCGGCCATGGCGGCGAGCAACGTGCGATTTTGGTATACCAGCTCGATTCCTACCAGTACCTGGGGGAGCTATCTCGGGCGGTCGGATCTCGTGGCCGGGAATTTTGGTGAGAACCTCACAGTGGAGGGCCTCGCCGATAACGAGGTCTGCATCGGTGATCGCTTCAGAATTGGCGGCGCCGTCGTCGAGGTCAGCCAGCCACGCGACACCTGCTACCGTGTCGGCATCCGGCTGAACCGCCCGGAGATTGCTGCGCTGCTGGTTGCGCACCGTCGCCCCGGCTTTTATCTCCGCGTCATACAGGAAGGCGAGATTGGCGCCGGCGACCGGATCGAGAAGCTGTCTGACGGCCCCGAGCGCATGACCGTCGCCGAGATCGATGCCCTTCTCTATTCGGCGGAGCACCCGCCCGCAGCCTTGCGCCGCGCAGTTCGAATTCCGGCACTCAGCTTGGACTGGCAAGGCTCGATGCAGGCCCTGCTCACCGCTGCCGAAACGGGAGGTACAACGGGTAACGCTGGCCTCGGGCTCGGCGCGTCGGCGCCGCTTGCGTGGCGTGGCTTCCGCTCGGTTGTGGTTGTTGCTTCACGCGATGAAAGCGCGGACGTCCGATCGTTCGAGTTCGCCGCCGAAGACGGTTCACCGCTACCACCGGCACTACCCGGCCAACACATCATGGTCCGCATGAGGCCAAGCCCGGATGCTCCCGCCGTCACACGAAACTATTCGCTGAGCGGCCAGCCCGGAACCCCCAACTATCGGATCGGCGTCAAGAACGAGCGCGGCCTCGCAAGCGGCTTTCTCCACCAAAGCATCCGGGCGGGCAGTCGCTTGGAGGTCACCGCTCCTCGTGGCTCGTTCACGCTCGCTGGCGGTGCGACTCCTGTCGTCCTTATCAGCGCCGGTGTCGGCGTCACGCCGATGTTGGCGATGTTGCATGGTGCGGTTGCTGCAAATGCCGGGACGTCTCGGCCGGTTTGGTGGCTGCATTCAGCCCGCGATCGGGCGCACCATTCGTTTGCCAAAGAGGCGGACGGTCTGCTCGTTGCGCTCCGGGAGTCCCATCGCTGTGTGATCTACAGTCGGCCTTCACCAGGCGACAGGCTCGGGGAGGATTTTGATCGACCAGGCCATCTCTCGGTCCCGCTACTCCACGAGCTCGGGATTCCCCAGAATGCTGATTTCTACCTGTGTGGTCCGCCCCGTTTCCTCGCGGATTTCCAGAAAGGCTTGGCGGCATGGGGCATTCCCTGGCCTAGGGTCCACGTCGAAGTGTTTGGGCCGACGTCCACTCTCACGCCGGGCATCTCCAGCGTCGCCGCAGCCTTGCCGCATCGTCCTGACGGTCCAGCAGGCGGCGGACCCATGGTAGCGTTCTCGCGGAGCAATCTCGCCGTGCCATGGGACTCCCGCTTTGGCAGCCTGCTTGAGCTGGCGGAAGCCTGCGCCGTTCCCGTGCGCTGGTCCTGCCGATCAGGCGTATGCCACAACTGCGAAAGTGGCTTGATCGAAGGCGGCGTCGCCTACGCACCAGAGCCGCTGGACCCGCCAGCCGAAGGAAATGCGCTCATCTGCTGCGCAACGCCAAAAACTGCCGTCGAGCTCGACCTCTAGCGGGTGCTGCTATGAAATCCTTTGGAGGTCAGTTACGGTACCGCTTTCCGAATGAGACCTTGTCCAATAGACGTGTGCCGTGCCTGACTGCAGGTCTTGTACCGTCCAGGTAGACCGGAACCTTGCCTGGATGCTGTGCTGGAACGCAAGAGCGAGGAGTTCAGAAATGGCGCCTGACCGTGCCGAGGCCGAGCAGGCACTATGGCATCGCTGGCGCGACCATAATGGCGGCGGCAATCAGGGACGTCCTCGTGACTGGCAGCCCGAGCCACGGAGTACGCGACGGACGAATTGCTCCTGCGAAGATGGCCTCGAATGCGCCGGCACCGACGGGCGCCGAGGTATCTTTCCGGTCAGCATGGGTGATGGCCTTTCGACACCGGCAGTTTCGTCCCCTTGCAGCGGGCGCCCGACATGATCGAGCAAAGCAACGACCCAGGTTCGGTCAATGCGCAAGCGACAGCGAATGGAGATGCTTCGACTTCCCACGACCCGGAATCCGCACAAACACCGCCGGAGTCCCGCCCGGTGCTGCAGGAGCCCCGAAAGGCTACGCGGAAGCGAAAGCTTCTGGCCGGTGTGCTCGGTGTTGCTGTTCTGGCGGTTCTCCTCGTGTTCGGCATCCCGTGGATCGAGGCCATGCTCAACACTGCCTCCACGGACGACGCCTATGTGAACGGGCACGTGACGTTTGTTGCACCCCGCGTGGCGGGACAGATTTCCCGCGTTCTGGTGGATGACAACAACCGTGTGCGGAAGGGCGATCTCCTCGCCGAGTTGGACAAGGAGCCGTACCAGGTTGCGGTCTCCGAGAAGCAGGCAGCGGTCGATACGGCGAAAGCAGACCTGCAAGCAGCCACCGCGGCGGCGCGCGCGACCGAAGCGGAGGCGGTGAGCCAACGCTGGAACCTGCAACACGCCGTGGAGGGTGTCGACAGTCAGGTCGCGCTCCTGCACGCGCGGGTCGCCGATACCAACAAGAGCAAGGCTGCGCTGGTGTTGGCGCGGCTTCAATTCAATCGGGCGCGGGAACTCGTCCCCCGGGGGGATACGCCGCAAGAGGTGCTCGACGAGCGGCAAGCGACGTTGACGACGGCCGGCGCGGAACTCGTCCAGACCTTGGCCCAAGTCTACCAGATACGCGTTTCGCTGGGGCTACCGGCGCAGCCTGGCGGGGGCGGCGATCTCGACCAGGTGCCACCCGATCTCGACGAGACCTTTTCGTCCGTCCTCCAGGCGCAGGCGGAGCTCATTCAGAGCGCCGCCCAGCTCGGCGTCGTGCACTCGTTCGATCAGGGTCCGAAAGCGATGCTCGAACAGTTCTATAAACTGGGCGACGTCGACGCCACGTTCGCCCGGTACGCGGCCGATGCCCCAGAGGTCAAGCAGGCCGAGGCGAAACTTGAAACCACCAAGCGCGATCTCGCGCAGGCCGAACTCAATCTGCGGTACTGCGATATCACCGCGAAGATCGACGGCGTCGTCACGAGCCGCAACGTCAATCCGGGCAACTTTGTTCAGGTGGGCGAGAACCTGATGGCGGTTCGCTCGCTCCGCGAGATCTGGGTTGACGCCAACTTCAAGGAAACGCAGTTGCGCGACCTGCGCATCGGCCAGCAAGTCGATCTGCACGTCGACATGTACGGCAGCACGCATATCTTCAAGGGCCGGATCTCCGGCTTCACCGAGGGGACCGGATCGACCCTGGCATTGCTGCCGGCCGAGAACGCCACGGGCAACTTCATCAAGGTGGTCCAGCGGTTGCCGGTCCGGATCGATCTCGTCGATTACAACCCCGATCAGACACCGCTGTTCATCGGCACGTCGGTGGTGCCTTACGTCTATATCAATAAGCCGCCAACCGGTCCCAATGCCGGGAAGTATCTCCAGGCCGATGCGCCCCAAACCTCTGTGCCGCCGTCCCCGAGCCCTGGTCCGTCCGCCAGCGCGTCGGCCACCGGGCGATGAGCGGGACAGTACTGTCGTCGACACCCCTGACTTCCCGGCCCCGGGCGGCGATCAACCCCTGGATCGTCGCCGCCGTCGTTGTCGTGCCGACCTTCATGGAGGTACTCGACACCACGATCGCGGTCGTGGCGCTGCGCTATATCGCGGGCGGGCTGTCGGCCACGGTCGATGACGGCGAATGGGTCATCACCAGCTACCTCGCCGCCAACGCGATCATCCTGCCGATCACCGGCTGGCTGATCGCGCGTCTCGGCCGCCGAAACTACTTTCTACTTTCGATAGCTGTCTTCACCCTCGCCTCCGGGCTGTGTGGCATGGCCACGAGTCTCGGCCAACTGATCCTGTTCCGCGTGATCCAGGGCCTTGCCGGCGGTGGTCTTCAGCCGTCGAGCCAGGGCGTGCTGCTGGATGCCTTCCCGGTCGAGCGGCAAGGCATGGCCATGACGCTGTTCGGCCTCGCGGCGCTGATCGCGCCGGTCGTTGGTCCGACGCTCGGCGGCTGGATCACCGACAGCTACTCCTGGCGGTGGGTGTTCTGGATCAACCTCCCCGTCGGCCTCATGGCCCTGGGTGCATGTGCCCTCACACTCCAGGATCCCGATTACCTCACCACACACCGCATGGAATTGCGCAAGCGACCGTTCAGCTTCGACGGCGTTGGCCTGTCGCTGCTGGTCATCACCATAGTCTGTTGGGAGACGATGCTCAGCAAGGGCCAGGAATGGGACTGGCTGGGCGACCCGTTCTGGCGTGTGCAGACTCTGATGATCTTGTTCGCCGTGGGGCTGGTTGCGCTGATCTTCTGGGAACTGAACCATCGCAGTCCGGTGGTCAATTTCCGGCCGTTGCGAGAACGCAATTTCGTAGCCTGCAGCATCATCATCTTTTGCGCCTACGCAGTGCTGTATGCTTCGAGCACCTCGTTGCCTGCCCTGCTCCAGTCGCTGTTCGGCTATGATGCACTGAGCGCCGGACTGGTCATGTCGCCGGCCGGCTTCTTTGCCGTCATCACCATGCCGATCGTGGGGCGCGCGCTCGGCCGTGGCACCGATGCTCGGTGGGTGATCACCGCGGGTCTGCTGACCATGGCCGCGGGGAGTTACTGGATGTCGCAGATGAACCTGGACATCAGTCCGGAGCAGGCCGTCTGGCCGCGGGTGGTGCTGATCATCGGGCTGGCGATGTGCTTCGCGCCGGCAAACGTCGCGGCTTACCTCTATATGCCCATTGAACTGCGCGGCGCGGCGGTCGGCCTGTTGAGCCTGCTGCGCAACGAGGGCGGCAGCGTCGGGACCTCGCTGGCGCAGACGATGCAGGAGCGCCGCGACCAGTTCCACAGCCTCCGTCTTGGCGAATGGCTCGATCCCTTCAACCCGGCGGTGCATTCCTTCCTTGATCAGGCTGCCGGGACGTTCCTGCAGCAGACCGGTGATCCGGTCGCCGCGCAGCAAATGGCGTTGCAGGCGCTGGCAAACCTGCGCGAGCGACAAGCCTCCTCGCTCGCCTATTTCGATGTGTTTTGGGTGTTGGCCGTTGTCATGGTTGTGCTGGTGTTCTTCGTGCTTATGATGAAACGTTCCGTCGCAGAGAAAGGCCCTCGGATCGGAGGCGAGTAATAAGTGGCCGGCGGACCGCATTCGCCACCCGGAGTGCGGAGTGGCTCCGGCGCATGAGCGCGTGGCAGCCGGGAATCAATCCTGCTGGTTTGGACCGAGGACGCCACCGTGGTAGCGTTCCCCGAATGGCGGGGCCTTTACGGACACGGATACGTCCACAGGCCCGGATCGGAGAACATGACCATGGCAAAGACACGCGGAACAGGCCTCTTGATGGTGTGGACTGATATCGACACCGAATTCGAGGCCGAGTTCAATCGCTGGTATGACGAGGAGCATGTCACCCGCCTGTTGGAGGTACCGGGGTTTCTCAGCGCCGGTCGCTACGCCGCGCTCAAGGGAGGGCCGAAGTATCTCGCGATCTATGAGCTTGAGGATCACAACGTGCTGCGCAGCGCCGCCTATATCGACACGATCAAGTACCAGCCCTCACCACAGCGTTCGAAGGTCGGAACAAGCCGGATCGGACGCAATTTCCTGCGCAACGCCTATCGCCAGATCTTTCCCATGCACACCGATCCACGCGAGCAGACCATGGAGATGGCTCCTGTCCTGCAGATGGGGCGCATCGACGTCCCCGCCGCGGTCGAGGAAGAGTTCAACGATTGGTACAACACGGTCTACATCCCGACTTACCTGACCGTGCCGGGAGTTCTTCGTGCTCGCCGCTTTGTCGCGATCGAAGGGCAGCCAAAATACCTGACGCTTTACGAGTTCGAGCATGCCCAGGTGCCGGAGAGCGAGGCCTGGAGCAAGGCGCGGACCAGCAACCCCTGGACCCGGCGGATGTCGCCGAACCTACGCCACGATGTCGGCTCCCCGGGTGTCTACCGGCGCATCTTCCCGAAATAGCGCGGCGTGTTGCCGAATCACCAGCGTCGTGCTCCTGCTCAGGTCACTTCGATCAGGATCGCGGATGATCGCGATCAGTCGGCCGGCTGCCGAACTTCGCACCCGCTGCCCGCCATCCGCGTGAGTGCGACCTGCGAAACCGGGAATGTCAGCCTGCTGCTCCTGCACTGACCGCAGGCGCATTGAGTTGCTATGCTGGACGCCCCTGGCACGCGGACAGCCCCACGATCGGCGTGAGCAGGGACGAGACAGGAGGATCTTCCAAGATGACCAAGGATGCCCCCGACCCGAACGAGGCCCAACGACATTATTGGAATACGATCGCCGGGCCGCGCTGGGTCGCCAGCCCCGGGTTCCGGGAGCGGCGCAACCAGGAGAGCCTCACGCTGTTGCTGGCTTGTTTACGCCTTGCCGGCGGCGAAAGCGTGCTCGAAATCGGCTGCGGCACCGGTGCGGTAACCATTCCTCTCACGCAGGCTGTCGGCGAGCATGGCCGCGTTCTCGCGGTGGACATCTCCGAGCCGATGCTCAGCGCTGCCCGGCAGCGAGTGGGCGAGTCCGGGATGCGTAACGTCACGCTGTTGTCAGGAGACGCTCAGGTGTTGGCGTTCGAGCGTGCCGCGTTCGATGTCGCGACGTCGCGCATGGGCGTCATGTTCTTCTCCGATCCGGTGGCAGCCTTTCGCAACATAGGTAGTTCGCTCAAACCGGACGGCCGTCTCGTCTTCGCCTGTTGGGCACCGCTCGCCGAGAACCCGCATTGGCTGATCTCCTACGACATAGCGCTTCACCATTTGGGACCTCCGGCGCCGTCGACCGGGCACGTGCCCGGCCCTCTCGCCTTCGGGGACCCGGACTACATCCGCGGGGTTCTCGCCGCCGCGGGGTTCGCCGACATCGAGATTACGCGTGCGCACCCGACCATCATCGGCGGCAACCCCGAAGAAGAAGCGCGTCAAGCGCTCATGATGGGACCAACGGCAAGGCTGATCGAAGAGAAGAAACCTGCCGATGCAATCCGCCAGGCAATAGCCGAGGAGATCGCAGCGGCATTCGCTGCCGAGGCGAGTTCTGGTCCGATCCGACTGCGTGCAACTATTTTTCTGGTCGCCGCGCGCCGCCCGCGCGACTGAGCCGCTCGTCCGTTCCGATGGCCAACTGTTCCCGTCCGCGGTGGTGTCTCCCCGCTTCTTGCTAGCGTCCGTTGTACAGTCGCGCGACGCTCGTGGCGTGCCGTCCAGCCAGGGATCCCTCGATACCAGGCCGCACGACACGATCCGCGCAAAATGCCACGCCAGGGGCAAAAGCTAGTGCTCCGACTCTGACAGTTGGTGCCCGACCACGAGTGTCATTGCGAGCGCAGCGAAGCAGTCTCCCGCGGCAGTACCCTACGTCGCGGGGTTTGCTTCGCTGCGCTCGCAATAGCACTTCCCTGCTTCGCAATGACACTCCGGGTCGGGCACCATCTGATAAGAGTTGGAGCACCAGCCAGCGTCATCCGGCTCGACCGCCGGCAACTGCCTGGCCGCGTGCTTGACGTGCGGCAACGCGCGGTGACTACTCACGGACGTCATTTGGCGCGCGGAGGGACGGGACCATGGAATTCGGCGCTTCGATCTTCTTCACTGACTATTCGATCACCCCGGCCGATCTCGCGGTCGCGCTCGAAGAGCGCGGTTTCGAGTCCGTCTGGGCGGCGGAGCATTCGCACATCCCGGTGCCCCGGCGCACGCCAGCGCCGGGTGGCGGCGAACTGGCGAAGCGGTACTATGACGTCATGGATCCGTTCGTCACCCTGACCGCGGCGGCGGCGACGACCAAAGCGCTCAAGGTGGGTACGGGCGTTTGCCTCGTCATCCAACGCGATACGATCCAGACCGCGAAGCTGGTCGCCTCGATCGATCAGGTGAGCGGGGGGCGGTTCCTGTTCGGCATCGGCGGCGGCTGGAACGCCGAGGAGATCGAGAGCCACGGCACCGTTTTTGTTACCCGCATGAAGAAGATGCGAGAGCAGATCGAGGCGATGAAGGCGATCTGGACCGAGGACACTGCCGAATATGATGGTGAGATCGTCAAAGTTCCGCGGATGCAGACCTGGCCCAAGCCGATGCAAAAGCCACATCCGCCGGTTCTGCTGGGCGGCGCGTTTCCATGGGCGGCGCGGCGGGCGATCCGCTATGGCGACGGCTGGTATCCGAATGCGAGCAGCGGTAACCCCGATGACTATGTGCCACGCTTCCGCCAGATGGCGTCCGAGGCCGGGCGTGACCCGACGTCATTGTCGCTGACGATTGGTGGCGTAGCGGAAGATCCGGCGCAGCTCGAGCGGTTCCGCGCGCTTGGCGCCGCCCGGGTCAATGTCAGCCTGCCGCCGGAAGGCAGGGACCAGCTCCTACCGATCCTGGATCGCTGGGCGAGGCTGATTTCCCAGGCGCGTGGCTGAGGCGCGTGGCTGATTGGACGCGGGGCCAAGCCGTCCATAACGCTGACCTCTAAAACTCTGCTGCCGCATGCGGACAGGCTGCGCCTTACCACATCGCGCGTCATCTGGCATTTGTATCGGATTCCATTCGCAGTCGCAGAGTGCCCGATATAGAGAACCGGAGTGGTGTCTCTGAGTTGTGCGCAGGTCGTCAGTTAAGGCGTTTTGGATTTGGCAACCTATCCCACTATCTCTGTGGGGAAGCGATGGCGGTGATCTGAGCCGCGTCGTGGGCTTATGCCGCCAGTCTCGCTCGTCCCACGGTGGCCAGGCTCAGCAACTATGGCAGCAATTATGACATTTGGCCGGCCTTGCTTAAGTTTCACACAGGGCATAGGTTAATTTTGCGTGTTGCAAGTCGCTGTCGGAGGGTCGCGGAATCCGGACGGGAACCGCACCAGGCCTCAGAGGGAGTTGGTAAACTAAGGAGAAGAAAACCATGCCGTACGATCTGCTGATTAAAAATGCGCATGTCGTGGACGGCTCGGGCGAGCCTTCGTTCCGGGCAGACGTCGCGGTGCACGAAGGAAAAATTGTAGGGGTCGGGAAATACAATGCCTCGGCCCGGCGCACGATCAACGCTGACGGCAGGGTAGTCGCGCCGGGGTTTATCGATCACCACACGCACTTTGATCCGCAGGCACTGTGGGACCCATATTGCGGTTCTTCGGTGCAAAACGGCCATACCACGATCCTGGTCGGTCAGTGCGGTCAGGTCATCGCCCCTGCACGCCCGAATGACCATGACTGGTATCTCGAGTTTTTCGCCGAAGCCGAGGCCATCCCGCTCAGCGTGATGCGCCAGGGGATTAACTTCACTTGGGAGTCGGTCGCCGAGGTACATGGATGCGCTTGGCCAACGCCGAGGCTGCAATGTGGGCACTCTGGTGGGTCATTCCGGGATCCGCCGCTATGTGATGGGAGCGGCCGCTTCGGAGCGGGCCGAAGCCACGTCCGACGAAATATCCGCCATGCAGCGCCTGATCCGTGACGGCATGTATGCCGGAGCACTTGGGTTCAGCACTTCTCCGCAGGGGCGCGGCGACCCCGCCGGCGCCGGGACCGACACAGAGCGCCTCGCGCTTGCGGACGTACTTGGAGAGTTGGGGACCGGCGTCATGCAAGTCTCCGGTGGCGCCCCCGGCGGCACCAAGGCGACACGCCAGTTGGCGCGTGACCTGGCGGCGCGGACCGGTCGTCCGACCATCTATAATCTCGTTACGCAGCCGATCGACAAGCCAGACGAGTGGCAGGAGCACTTGCTCTGGTTGGAGGATGCCTTCAAGTCAGGCGCCCGCTGCTACGGCTCCTGCGTCTCCGTTGTGGCAGGGCCGATTTTCGACCTGCGGCTTGGCCTCGATGTTCCGCAGGACGAGGATCTGACGAACCCACACAGCCTGTTCCACGGCATGCCGACCTGGGACAAGGTGATGGCCCTGCCTTACCATGAGCGGATGCAGGCGTTCCGCGATCCGAAGATCCGCAATTCGCTGAGCGCCGAGGCGGTGGAGGGAACCGTCGCCCAGCAGCAGCCGGGCCAGGATCGCCGCGGGCGGGCACGTGGCTTCTTCAATCGTCGTTGGGACCTGATGCAGGTCTTCATGACCCAGAAGGAGCGGAACCGCGGGCTCGAGGGTAAGAGTGTCGCGCAAATCGCCCAGGAGCAAGGCAAGAGCGTGATGGATGCCTTCCTTGACCTGTCGCTGGACGAGGAACTGCAGACGTTCTTCATTTGCGTCGACCGCAACACTGATCCGGCGGCCCAGAAGCAGATCCTCGGCTCGCCGTACACCGTGATCGGTACCAGCGACGGCGGTGCGCGTCCGCATTCCGCCGATCGCCATGAATACAGCACACACCTGCTGAGTTACTGGGTGCGTGAGCAGGAGGTGATGTCGCTGGAAGAGGCGGTGCATCGGCTCACCGGGCGGACGGCACAGATGCACGATATGAGCGATCGGGGCTTTGTTGCGCCGGGAAAGGTCGCGGATCTCGTCATCTTCGATCCCGACACGATTGCATCGAAGCCGCGCGAGCCGGTGAATGACATGCCGGCGGGTGGAGCTCGCGTGAAGCGGGACGCCATTGGGATCGACCACGTGATCGTCAATGGCACCGTATTGCTCGACAATGGCGAATTGACGGACGCTCTGCCCGGTCAGATCGTTCGGGGTCCGCTGTACCGGACCAACCATGCGTAATCCGACAGCACCGATGTGATTATGTCCCCTTCCGCCAATGCTGCTGATGCGTGGCGGGTGGGGACACATCGCAGGCGGAGCGCAAAGCGGCGTAATGAAACTGAGGGAGAAGAGACCATGGCGTTTATCCGGCATGTTGCGATCGCGAGCAAGGATCCGGCCGCCACTGCTGAATTCTACAAGCAGCACTTCGAGCTGAAGGAGCTATACCGGCAACCGAAGGACACCGGTGACGACGGCGTCTGGCTCAGCGACGGGTACATCTATTTTGCCATCCTGAAGCACGGGCCCAACACGCCCAAGCTCGGGCCGGACCAATCATCGGATTACTGCGGCATCCACCATATCGGCTTCATGGTGGACGATCAGAAGGCAAAGGTTGCGGAACTGGACGCCGCGGACGTGCCGCACGTGCAGGATAATCCGGCTGGGAAGCAACGGGCCAGCCTGATCAGGAACGCTCCGAATGAGAAGTTCGTCGGCCCGGACTGGGTGCATTTCGACGTTCGTGAGAAAGGCTGGAATGAGGCCATCCGGTCCAACACACAGCTCTATGAGCTGAAGCCAGTCACCTCCGACCGCTAGGAAGCACGCCCGCTAGGACGCACGCCCGCCAGGACGCACGCCCGCTGGGACGCACGCCCTGTGCCAGGTTTTGCGGATACCTGGCACAGGGGAGGGTCAAGCCGGGGAGTGACATTGCGACGGTGACGAGCTTGCCGGGATCCGATCGGCGCTATTGGGCGGCGGCAGCAATGGATCGCCCTGCTGCCACAGGTCGATGCGCATGGAGGAAGGTGCGGATGTGGCGCACCGCCAGCGGAATCTTGTCGTTAGTATCCTTCCACGGATAGAGGCTCACCTGAGCATTCGGCGCGAGATGCACGGTCTCCATCGCAACGGCGTAAGGGTGCGCCGGAACATCGTCCGGCAAGACCAGGATCGGCGTCTGGCAGTTGCGTACGAAATCGCGCGTCACGGTGTACACGAAATCGGCGCGGGCGCGGTACATGTTGGTCAGGAAAGTGTCGACCATCGCCATCGTGATATCGGGCCGCCGGGCGCACAGTTCCGGGCCCCAGCCCTTCATGTTGCTGTTGTAGGACAGGTCGGGCATCTCCGGGCGGTAGCCGCTGGGCTGCGCGGGTACGGCGGCGGCGACGCGGTCACCAGCCCGTTTCAGCAGGTTCCAGATGAACGGGCCGCCAATGCAGAAGCCAAGCACCATGAATTCTCGGATGTCCAGGTGATCCATCAGGCCGATGTGGTCATCGGTATAGGCATCCCACGGCCGCTCGATCTCAAGCGGCCCGGAGGACCGGCCGCCCTTGGCGTTGCGCAAATCGGCCGCGACGACACGGTATTCGTCCTTGAACTCGTCGAACGGGTTGAACGGGTGGGTTGCGAGACCCGCCACCGTCGAGTTCAGTCCGCCGCCGGGAATCACCAGAAGCGGAAAGCCGGAGCCAGCCTCTTCGTAATAGATGCGCACGTCGCCTTTTTCGTAGAACGGCATGGGATTCTCCTTGCTCGGTTTGGTGTGGGTTTGCGTCTACACGGACATCGCGACGATTCTGGTGCAATTTAGCGGCTCTCCAACAGGAGTCCATGGGCCAGCATGCCGTCGCCTTAGTTTCGGTGTCAGCACGGGCAGAGCGACCATGGCCTGAGGCGAGGCTCGCAAGGGCTGGTTGACACGCCTTACGAGTTCGCTCAGCATTATTCCAGTTGCCAATACGACACTTCATGGTCGCGTTGGTGCGTGAATAGGGTCGGGTGAAACCATAAGGCGCGTGCGACCACTGCTCCATGCGCCTGGTCGGAGGAATGAACCCATGCTAACAGGGGATATCGCTATCAAGCCGATTAGATCATCGTCGTTGCCAAAAACGAAAACGACACCAAGAATTTCGGCGGCGGCTGGCATTCCGACGTCACCTATCTGGAGGACCCGGCGCTTGGATCGATCCTCTACTGTCTGGAGGCGCCCGCCTATGGCGGTGATACCCTGTTCGCCAACCAGTACATGGCCTACGACGCGCTGTCGTCGGGCATGAAGCGCATGCTGGATGGAATGCAGGCGATCCACACAGCGCGGCATGTTTACGGCCCGCAGGGCCGGGCCTCGGTGACTTACCCAAAAGAGCTGGCCGCCATGGAGATCTACGCCAGCCCCGAGGCGGAGCGAGAAGTCGCGCATCCGGTGGTGCGCACACACCCGGAAACCGGCCGCAAGTGCTTGTACGTAAATCCAGGCTTCACCACGCGGTTTCAGGACATGACGGTGGAGGAAAGCCTGCCGTTGCTGGAATACCTGTGGGCGCACTGCACGAAACCGGAATTCACCTGCCGATTCAGGTGGGAGCGCGGCTCGGTGGCTTTTTGGGATAACCGCGCGTTGCAGCACTATGCGCTGAACGACTATCACGGCCAGCGGCGAGTCATGCACCGGGTGACAGTCAACGGCGATCGTCCGGTCTGATCGCTCCCGCATCCAACAACGATACAGCGCGGCCGGTGACACAGCCGGCCGCCATGAGGAGGTCCGGGTGATGCGCACCGCGTGGTTGTGCAGTTTGATGTTGGTTCTCTCGCTGGTGGCGGCCCGTGCCGAGAAGGCGCTGCCGGTGGTGATCGGGGTGCAGACCGACGCAGACTGGCTGACCATCGCTGCGCAGAAGTTTCACATCTTCGAAAAGGCCGGCCTGGATCCGACCTACATCAAGTTCGCCGCAGGAGCGCCGATGATGGCGGCGGCGCAAAGCGGCAGCATCGACGTGGCAACGCCCGGGCTGGTGCCGTTCCTCGCCGGGGTTGGCGCGGGCATTCCTTGGGTCGCAATCGGCATCGACACGTACGGGCCGAAAGGCGAGGGCTTCATCGTCCGCGACGGTTCGGGTATCAAGACCTTGGCCGATCTGAAGGACAAGAAGATCGGCTATTTTCGCTCCTCCACCGCGCATTATGGCCTGTGGCGTGCGCTGCAACTGAACCACATCCAGGATGACCAGGTCACGCTGCTGTCGATGGCGCCCGTGCAGCAGGTCGCTGCGATGCGCGCGGGGCAGATCGATGCGGCCGAGGTATGGGAACCGTGCATGCACACGATGGTCGCCGACGCGCACGGCAAGCTGCTGGCGACCGAGGCCGACATCCAAGTGGATACTGCCGCGGGGCTCTTCGCGGTGCGCCGCGATTGGCTCAAGGCGCATCGCGAAACCGCCGTGCGCGTGCTGCGGGCGATCCTCATGGCCGCCGCAGACGTAAAAAAGAACCCGCAGCCGGTGATCGAACAGTTTGCGAAGGACACCGGCATCACACCGGCCTGGTCGGCTGACGTGTTCAAGGAGGCGCCCCCAGAGGAGCCCGCCCGCTGGACCGACCCGACTTATCCCGGACTGACACTGCTGCCGGACGGAAGTTTGCAACATGCGCTGGAAGGCCTCGCATCGTTCATGTTGCAGCAGCACATCGTGCCGAAGCCGCTCGTCCTGAACAACGTGATCGACGATTCAGTGATCATCGAGGCGGTGAAGGCGGAGCAAGCCAAGTGAGCGACGCCGCCTCTCGCGCCGGGGAGCATCGCGGCGCGGTCGCACCTCTCAAGGCGCACCCTGCTTCCCCGCCTGCCGTCCCTGGCCGGTGGGAGGCGCTGCGCTATCCGGCGATCAGTGTGCTTTCGGTGGCGACGCTGCTGACGCTATGGGCAGTGATCAGCAATGTGTTCCACACTTCGCCGATGGTGCTGCCGTCGCCGCAAGTGATGGCCGACCACCTGCGCGACATGCTGGTCGACGGCTATGCCGGCAAAACGTTGTGGGACCATATCCTCGCCAGCTTGATCCGTACACTGACGGGCTTCTTCCTCGGCATCGGTGTGGCGATCCCAATCGGGCTATGGATCGGCTACAGCCGGACGATGAACGCGATCTGTATGCCGATCCTCGGCTTCATCCGGCCGATCCCGCCGATCGCGTTCATTCCGCTGGTGATCCTGTATTTCGGTATCGGCGAAGTATCGAAGATCCTGCTGATCTTCGTCGCATCATTCAACTTTACCGTGCTGGCCAGCGCCGCCGGAATGCGTTCGGTACCAAAACAACTAGTCCGGGCCGGCACCAATCTCGGCCTGAACAAGCGGCAGTTGTTCACCAGCGTGATGCTGCCCGCGGCGATGCCGCAGATCTTTACCGGCATCAAGACCTCGATCGCGGTGAGCTGGGCGGTGGTGGTCGCTGCCGAGCTGATCGCGGCTCAGGCGGGGCTTGGTTTCATCATCGAGGACGCCGGTACCTTCTTTCGCACGCCGGAGGTGCTGATCGGCGTTGCAATCATCGGTGCGATCGGCCTGCTGTTCGAGATCATCGTCACCATGATCGAGCGACGCGTGCTGCACTGGCAGGGCAAGGTGTGACCCCGATGGGCAAGATCTGGGTCGATGGCGTTTCCAAACTTTACGCCGACCGGTCCGGCGGCACGGTGCGCGCGCTGGATGAGGTGCATCTGTCGATCGAGCAAAGCGAGATCGTCTGCCTGGTCGGCCCCAGCGGCTGCGGCAAGACCACGCTGCTGAACCTGCTGGCCGGCTTCGATACGCCGTCCGCCGGCCGCATCCTGATGGACAACGCCCCACTGGGGGGTGCCGGACCGGATCGCAGCGTGGTGTTCCAGAGCCCGTCGCTGTTCCCCTGGATGACGGTGCTGGAGAACGTGACATTCGGCCCGCGCAAACGCGGAGTATCCCGCAAGCAATACGAGCCCGAATCGCACCGCATGCTGTGTGCGGTCGGGCTGAACAATTTCTTTCGTCATTACCCTTACGAATTGTCCGGCGGCATGCGGCAGCGCGTACAAATCGCCCGGGCGCTGGTGAACCGACCACAGGTACTGCTGATGGACGAGCCGTTCGCCGCGCTGGATTTCCAGAACCGGCTGGCGATGCAGGAATTGCTTCTGCAATTGTGGGAGCAAGTGCGCTCCACCATCTTCTTCATTACCCACGACGTGGAGGAGGCGATCTTCCTGGGCGACCGCGTGCACGTGATGACGGCCTCGCCGGGACGGATCAAAGCCAGCATCGATGTGCCGTTCGCAAAGCCGCGCGCGATCGAAGTCGTGACCACGCCCCGTTTCGTCGAACTGAAAGAACAGGTCCTGGGGCTGATCCGCGAAGAATTCGCCCGCAGCGACCGCGCCGCCGTGGAACGCCAGGCGGGGCGGGTCGCGTGAGGCAAGCCGGTGCCCGTTATCATGGTTGGTCTTTGTGCCTGCCACATGTACCGCGCCTTGGAGGCAGAAATGGTCGGGACGAGGCCGGCCATCACTGGAACAGGAGGTAGCGATGGACGTCGCAGTCCCGCAATCGGCCGTGTGGTCGCAGCCGATCATTGACGCCAGCGCTTGGTGCGCCGCCGATTTCGCGCAAGATCGCAGTTGGATCGCCGCCTGGTCGGACGCCGATCTCCGCGAACTGGACGCGGCGCTGCGGCACGCGCGCCGGCTGGGGATGACCGCGGACACCGTGACGCGGGACGGCTTTCCGCTACCGACACTCTCGACTCGTTTGGCCACACTTCGACATGAGCTGGAATACGGCCGCGGCTTCACCTTGTTGCGTGGTGTTCGGCTTGACAGCTACGACGACGCCGATGCCGGCCTGCTGTTCCGTGGGATCGGCTGTCATTTCGGCCAGGTGGTGGCCCAGAACGCCAAGGGCGACGCGCTCGGGCATGTGCGTGACCTCGGCTATGAGGACTATCGCGGCCGCAGCGATGTGCGTGGCTACCAGACCCGCGCCGGGCTGGAGTTCCACACCGACGTGGTCGATATCGTTGGCCTGATGTGCCTGCGCGCGGCGCGCGAGGGCGGCCACAGCCTGATCGTCAGTTCCACGACAGTGCACAACGAAATGCTACGCGAGACTCCGCTGCTGCTAGGTCTTCTCTACGGCAACTTCCTGTTCGATCGACGCGGTGAGGAGGTGGAAGGCGAGGTCCCGTATTTCGTGAGCCCGGTGTATTCGCAGTATCAGGGATACCTGAGCTGCCGGCCAGCGGTGATCGAATACATTTATTCCGCCGAACCGAAGACCGGCATTCCTCTGAGTGTCGCCCAGCGCACCGCGCTCGAGACCTTCATCGGCCATGCATTGCGCCCTGACCTGCAGCTCGGCATGGACCTCGAACCGGGCGATATTCAACTGCTGAACAACAGTGTCATTCTGCACGCACGCACCGGTTTTGTGGACTATGAGGAACCCGGGCGCCGGCGGCATTTGCTGCGGCTGTGGTTGAATGTCGAGAACGGACGCCCAGTCGATCCACACGGCTACCCCTACCGCCGCGGCGTCCCCACCGGCCGTGCGCGTTCCGCCGTGCACAATTCGTGAGGAGTTGCCGGCCGAGCCAAGGCATGCGCGGCAGGTAAGTTCCACCGCTGGCTGCTGCGGCACCATCTGCGAGCACCGGCGGCGGCTCGTCGCCGGTGGCTTGCCAGGCTTGTCGCAGCGGCGCGATCGATCAATGCTGCCGCTCCAACCAGGCGGGAGCAAGACGATGCAGATCGGCTTTGTCGGCACCGGCACTATGGGAACGCCAATTGCGGCCTGCCTCATCCGCGCCGGCCATGCGCTTGTGGTCTATGATCGCCGGCCCGAAGCCGCGGATTCGTTGTTCGCACAAGGGGCGACGCGTGCGGACACCGCCTTTGCCGCAGCGCGTGACAGCGAGGTGGTGTTCACGTCGCTTCCCGGCCCGAGTGAGTTCGAGACGGCAACGCTGGAACCAGAGACCGGCATCCTCGCAGGATTGCGGCCGGGCGCCGCCCATATCGACCTGACCACCAACGCGCCGAAGACCATCGCGCATGCAGCCGCCGCCTATGGCGCGAATGGCGTCGAGTTGATCGACGCCCCTGTCAGCGGCCGCCCACCATCGATGACCGTGATGGTCGGCGCGAGCAACGCCGCGTTCTCGCGATATCGGCCATTGTTCGAAGCGATCGCCGCGAATGTTTTCCATGTCGGCCCGAGTGGGGCCGGCGCTACAGCCAAGCTTGTGACGCAGTATTTGGGCTACACCAACTTCATCGCCTCGATCGAAGGCATGCTCATCGCGGCCAAGGCCGGGATCGACCTCGAGACGTTGGCCCGCATCGTGCCAGTCAGCGCCGGGCAGAGCCGCACCTTCGACAACATCGCGCGTGGCGTGTTTCCCGGCACATTCGCCGCCGGCGGCACGCTGGACATCGTCGCCAAGGACGTGGCCCTCGCCTGTCAGCTCGCCCGCAGTGTCGGCGCCCCCGCCACGCTCGGCGCACTTGCCCTGGGCGTCTATCAACGCGCGCAGGCGCAAGGCTGGGGCCAGGAGGGCTTCCCCGTTGTCGCCCGCGTGCTGGAAGCGATGGCCGGGACCGAGCTGCGACCCGCCAGGGCAGGCAAAACATGAGCGACGACCGTACGGCGACGCTGCTGCTGACCCAGGAGATCGCGCAATACCTCTATAACGAAGCCGAGCTTCTTGACGAGCGGCGCCTGGATGAGTGGCTGGCCCTGCTCGCGGACGATATCCGCTACTGGATGCCGATGCGGCGCAACGTGAAATACGGCGACACAGCGCGCGAGTTCACTCGCGAGACCGAGGACGTCAGTTGGTTCGACGAAGGCAAGGACACGTTGACCCGCCGAGTACGCCAGATCCAGACCGGCATTCACTGGGCGGAGGAGCCGCAATCTCGGATCAGTCACCTGATTTCCAACGTGCAATTGCTCTCGGTGGCACCTGATGCCCACGAGCCTCGTGAGGTGGTCGCCAAGTGTCGCTTCCTGATTTATCGCAATCGGGTGGAGACCGAGACCGACCTGCTGGTCGGCAAGCGCGAGGACACACTGCGGCGCGATGGCGACATTTGGCTGATTGCGCGGCGGAAGATCATCCTCGACCAGAATGTGCTGTTGACCAAAAACCTGACGTTCTTTTTCTGAGTGGAGGCATGACGATGCCGATGCACTGCGCCGGAGGCTATCAGCCTGGCCTCGTCGATCTCGCAAGCGGGCTGGTCAGCCGCGAGATCTTCGTCAATGAGGACATCTATGCGCAAGAGCAGGAGCAGGTATTCGCCCGGTCCTGGCTGTTTGTCGGGCACGAGAGCCAGATACCCAACCCGGGTGATTTCTTTGCGTCACGAATGGGCGAGGAGTTCGTGATCCTCTGCCGTGACCGCGTCGGGGCGGTGCATGTCTTTTTGAATTCGTGCCGGCATCGCGGCATGAAGGTGTGCCGCTACGACGACGGCAATGCCACCGTGTTCACCTGTCCCTATCATGGCTGGAGCTATGCCACCGATGGTGCGCTGGTGGGCGTACCTTTCTTCCGCGAGGCCTATCATGGCGAGCTGGACCGGACGAAATACCAGCTCGTCGAGGTGGCGCAGCTCTGCAGCTACAAGGGCACGGTTTGGGCGAACTGGGACGCCGCGGCGCCGCCGTTTCTGGAATACCTCGGCGAATTCCGCCGTTTCCTCGATTTGATACTTGACGGCTGGGATGGACGCGAAGCGCAGGCGGAAGTCCTGGGCGGCGTGCAGAAATGGATCATTCCGTGCAACTGGAAATTCCCCGCCGAGAATTTCAGTGGCGACACCTACCACAATATTTCCCATCGCTCGGTCGATCTGGTCGGTGCGGGACCGAGCGGACGCAGCCGTCGTGATTATGGTGAATTGCAGGCAAGTCGCAGGCTGCACGTCGCGATTCCGGATCGCGGTCATCAGACAATCACCTACGTGCTGCCGAAGGATCATGTGCCGCAGCCGGCCTATCAGAATTCGCCCGAAGTGGCTGAGTATTTTCGCCATTGCGAGGAGGAGCGTCGACGGCGCCCCAATCCCAACAGCCGGCTGATCGGCGCGCCGGGCGAAATCTTCCCCAATGTGGCGCTGCTGCCCCGACAGCCGCGCACACTGGCGGTGTGGCACCCGAAGAGCGCGCACGAGACCGAGGTCTGGCGGTTCTTTTTCGTTGACCGCGATGCGCCGCGGGCGGTCAAGAATTTTCTGCGCGATTACTACATCCGCTATTCCGGCCCGGCGGGAATGACGGAGCAGGACGATATGGAGAACTGGAATTATGCCCATGCGGCGAGCCGCGGCGTGATTGCACGGCGCTATCCCTATACCTACGAGATGGGCATGGGCTACGCAGTCGAGAACTGGGAATGGGATGGCTACCAATTGCCAGGTCGCGTCGTAGATCTGACGAAAGCCCAGGCCAGCGAGGAACCGATGCGCAATCTGTATCGCCGCTGGGCCCAATTCATGGAGGCTGAGAGCTGGGGTGATCTGATGGCATGGCGCCGGAACAATGCGCGGGCAGCCGTATGAGCGGAGTGATCAATGTTCGCGACCTCGCGGTGGGTGCACGGCTGATGCTGACATCCGGCGCGGAGGTGGAAATCGTGTCCAATCCCCGCGACGGCGTCTGGCTATTCGCGCGATATCTGTCATCGCCCGATGATCCGGCGCTGGCCGGGGTGGAGGAGATGATATTCGCGCAGGACGTGGTGGAAGTCCGACCCGACCCTGCAGCGAAGGCCAGCGGCAGCCTTGAATTTGCGCCATGAACCCTGCGGGTACTATGGGGCGGTAAAGCCCACGGAACCCTATGGTGGCCCCCAGAGCGGGTTGGAGGCGCCGTTCCGGTCGGCTGTCGTGTCATAAGGCGGAACCACGGGAGCCCATACCTCCACCGGAAGCCGTCCCATCCAGAACAACGGATGGCCCTGGGGAGCCTCGCCCGGGCTCACCAGATTTGACTGCGGCGCCGGTTGCTGGACCGTGCCACTGATGCCGGGCGACTGCACGTCCGCATAAGCGGCCGTCGCTGTCACCATCATCAACCCAGCGAAAACGAGTATACCACCCCTGCGCATTGCTGTCTCCTTGTGCAAGATGCGCCAGCCGCTCGTTCAGCCAATTGCCATCGCTGTGGGTTCTCTCCCATTGCGACCAAATCGCCACGAGCGGCGCTTCCGCCCGGAGATATCGTGCGCAATTCGGCGGGCGCAAGCCATGTCGCGGCCTCGTCGAGCGACGACCTGGCAGGACGCGTCGGGCGGGCGTTTACGATGGTTCCTCCCCTCCCCTCATCCGCTGGCCCTCCCCTCATCCGCTGGGCTGCCGCCCGCGACAGGCACCGATGCGGCGATGAATCAAGAACACGAAATGAGGCTTGCTCTGCAATGATACCTTCGGCAATTTCCGCGGCAGGGATACGGGTGAACGTCGTCAGTTTCTCGACGATCTTCCTGGGGGTGATCCCGTTCGTGTTGACGGACATCGCACGACTGGTCGTGCTGATCGCATTCCCCGGGATCGCGCTATGGCTGCCGTGACGGATGTAGGGGTTTGTCGCCGGCTGCCAGGACGCCGACCGAGCAGCATCCCATGCACCCTGTCATTGCGTGAAGCGTAGCGACGAAGCAATCTCCTGCGTGAGCAGCCACGGCAGCCCGGCAAGCAGGAGATTGCTTATGACGATCGCGCGTTCACCGTACATCGCCGCTGATTGGCCGGCTGGTAATTACTTCCCCGCCTCCGCATGCAGCGCGATGGTGAACGCGGCGATCGCCTGTGCCACGTCCGCGGCGTTGTGCGCCACAGACATGTACATCTTCGAATCCCCCTTGAACACGCCATGCCCGCGCAGGCGGCGGTTGAAGCGGCGCATCATCTCCACATCCGCGCGCAGCGTCGCGCGGTAGTCCGCCATATCGCCGGTGGCAAAGATCACATCGAACAGAGGAGGCTCGCCGATCACCTGCCCCGGCAGGCCGGTTTCGCGAAGCAGGCCCGTCAGCGCGTCCATCAGCTTTCGCCCGGTCGCGAATACCTGCTCATAGACGCCGGGGCGCTTCAGCACACCCAGTGTCGCCAACCCGGCCGACGCGGCGACCGGATTGCCGGACAGCGTGCCGATCTGCGGCAGGAAGCGGTCGTCGCCGGCCTTGGAGCGGTCGAACAATCCCATGATCTCGGCCGGGCCGGCGATCGCCGCCAGTGGGAAGCCGCCGCCGATGATCTTGCCCAGCGTGCACAGGTCCGGCACGACGCCGTAATATTCCTGCGCGCCGCCATAGGCGAAGCGGAAGCCGGTGACGATCTCATCGAAGATCAGCAGCACGCCGGCATCCCTGGTCGCCTTGCGCAGCGCCTGCAGGAAGCCGGGTTTCGGCGGCAGCAGCCGCTGGAACGGCTCCACGATCACCCCAGCGAGTTCGTTCCGGTGTTCGTGGATCAGGCTGGCGGCCAGTTCCGCATCGTTGAACGGCGCTATCAGCATGTCGTCGGCGACGCTGCGACAGATGCCGGCGGAACTCGGTACCGCCTGCGGGAAATTACCCAGGTGCTTCGGTGTCCAGCTCATCAGGCTGTGGTCGCCCATGCCGTGAAAGCCGCCCTCGAATTTCATGATCTTGTCGCGGCCACACCACGCGCGAGCGACACGCATGGCGAAGGCGTCGGCCTCGCTGCCGGAGGAAACGAAGCGGACTTGCTCGGCGCAGGCGACGGCATCGACCAGTTCTGCAGCCAGCCGGATGCCGTACTCGTTGTTGGCGAAGAACGTGAACCCGCGCGCCAGTTGCTCCTGCACCGCTTCCAGCACGTCCGGATGCCCGTGGCCGACGAACATCGGGCCGGAGCCGAGCAGGAAATCGACGTATTCATGGCCGTCGGTGTCGGTGACGCGGCCGGCATGGCCCTCGCGAATGATGATGTCGCCGGCCAGGTTGCCGAAACTGCCGGCCGGCAGCACGCGTTGGGAGATTTCCATGACGGTGGGGACTGGTGCGTCCATTGCGTGCTCGTGTTTGCTGTGTCGCTTGTCAGGGCAGCAAAGGATACGCGGCTGCTTGCGTCAAGGTCAGGTCTCGCCAAATTGCCCCTGCCTGTCGATGCCGAAGCCGACCTGGCCGTTGGCGGCACGATAATAGATCCAGATATGGTCGTTGGCATGCCCCAGATTGATCAGCCTCTGGGCAAGCCTCGGTCCCCACGCGTGCAGGCCCACGCCGATATCCGTGACGATCCAGGCGCCCACCGGGATCGCTTGCGTCGCGGTCTGAATGAACGGCGGAACCACGGGTTGCGGCGCGTTGGGTGGCGGGCCCATGTTGCTGACATGCGCGAGATAACCATTTTGGAACAAGTTGCCGACCTTGTTCCAAACCGCGCACAGGGCCATGCACTGGAACAAGCCATTCGTGTAGATGAAGTTGTTGACCGTGAAGTTGATGGGCGAAGCGAGGCCGGCATTTGGGACTTGCACACCGTTGCCGGGCTGCATGTCGAGCATCAGCTTGTTGCCCCTCTGGTCGAGCGGATTCGGGATGCTGTCCGCCAGCCACGCTGCCTTATGGCCGCCGATGACATTGGCGACCGTATACGTCTTCGGCATGATCTCCCCCTCCCGAATAACCGCGCTCGTCCCGGCCTTGGCCGCGGGTTTGGTTGCGACAGGTAGTGACGCTTCGCCGCGCGCTGTCAATGGATCGGTGTTTCGCCGGCTTTATGGTAAGCGCTGTGACGAGACGTCTTTGGCTGGGGCGGGGTGTGAGCGTCACCGCGCGTGGTACCGCCGCGGGATCACCACGTTCGCCAGGCCGGTCAGGCCAAGCGTAGTGCCCATCAGGATGAATGCGATCGCCCCGGCGAACGGCCAATTGTTGTCGTTACTGAATGCCCAGAACAGCAGCGGCGCCATCATCTGGAAGCGTGGCCCGCCGAGCAGGACCGGCGTGGCGAACGCGTTCATGCACAGGATGAAGCTCAGGACTGCCGCGATCGTTACGCCGGGCAGCGCCAGTGGAAACACGATGCGCCAGAAGGCGCGCGACGGCGCGGCTCCCATCGAGGCGGCGGCTTCCTCCAGCCGCGGGTCAATGCCCTCGAACACGCTTTGCAGTGTCAGCAGCGTAAAGGGCAGCTCGATCGCGATGATGCCGACGATGACCGCGGATTCCGAATACATAAGGTTCACCGTGCCGCCGTGCAGCACGTCACGCGAGATGATGTCCAACATGCCGCCGCGCGCGAACAGGATCATCCAGCCGGCGGTACGGGTCGTGGACCCGACGAACAATGGCAGCACGGTGAGTATCATATAGACCGATTTCCATCGACTGGTGCTGCGTGCCAGGCGCCAGGCCATCGGCAGGCCAAGCGCCAGGCACGCCACCGTCACGATGACGGAAACGCGCACCGTGGTGACCAGCACGTCCCAGTAGAACGGATCATCGAAGAAGCGGAGGTAGTTCGCCGGCGTCACCGCGGCGATCATCAACTGGGTGGGGTCGTAGCGGTTCAGGCTGATGCGCACGAGGAACGCCAGCGGCGCGATCAGCATGACCACCATCATCAGGCTGGCGGGCCCGAGCAAGGCAAGCGCGGCACCCGCTTCGCTACGTTCAGGCATGCTGAATGTTCTTGACCCACCAGTCGTTCAGTTCCGGGATCGCGTTTGCCAGCACCGGATAATCCGGCGCCACCAGCTTCGGCATGGTCTCGGGGAACGCCAATTGCTCACCGACCTTGCCGGACAGCGGCGCATTGTCCACCGTGGGCAGATAGCCCATATGCGCGGCAAATCCTTGCTGGGCCGATGGATCCAGCATTCCATTCATGTATTTGTACGCGGCGTCCTTGTCCGGTGCATTCTTCGGCATGGCCATGCCGGAGACATAGAGAACTGCCCCTTCCTTCGGGAATGTTCCCTTTACCGGGAAGCCGCCATTCTGCCACATGACGGAACGCGCCAGCCAGATGACCGACACGTCGATCTCACCCGACTTGAACGCCGGCGCGATCGAATCCGTTTGCGGATAGAGCCGCAACCCGTTGGCATTCAGCTTCAGTATGAATTCCTTCGCCTTGTCGAAATCCGTAGTCGTTCCCGACAGCAGCAGGCTCGCCGCCATGATGAGCCACTGGTTGCCACCCTGGCTTACCACGCCGACCTTGCCCTTCCATTTTGGATCGAGCAGATCGCCAAGCGAGTGCGGCGGGTCCTTGACGACCTCGGGATTGTAAACCAGCACCTGTGCGCTGTAGATGTGCGGAACGAAGCCTTTCATCCGCAGGTCCGGATGCACGTGCTTCAGGTTGGGCACCTTCTGTTCGTCGAGCACCTCGACCAGGCCCGCCTCGTTGACGCGATAGCCGTTCTGTGCGCCGACGCAGACGATATCATCGGTGCCGCGCGGCAGTTTCGACTGTGCGTACATCTTGGAAATGCGCGGATTCTCGTCGCCGACATCCTGGATCACCTCGATGCCCTCCGGCTTCAGGATCGGGTCGTCGATGTTCTCACGCAGCAACCGCGCATAGTCGCCACCCCAGGTGCCGACGATGCATTTCTCGGCCGCGCGGGAGCGTCGTGACAGGATGGTGGGCGCGGCGAGCAGTGTCGTGCCGGCGAGCAACGTGCGGCGCGACAGGATCGGGCTAGGCATGGTTGGTCTCCTTCAGTGTTACTGACGCGATCAGAGCGTTTCCATCGCCGTCGAACAGGCGTTCTTCGTCCCGAGTCCAGGACAGCGCGACGCGTGTGCCGGGGGCGTGGCGGCGGACTGCATCGCGGCCCAACGCAGGGCCGCGCGCCAGCACCGTGGAGTCCGGGCCAAGCTGCACGACATGCTCCACCACCGAACCGAGCCAGGTGCACAGCGTGACTTCGCCTTCCGCGCGCGTATCGCCGCCGGGTGGCAGCAGATGCAGGCTGTCGGGGCGCACCGCCAATGTCGCATCACGGCTGCCCGCGTAGCGCGATGCCAGGGACAGCGGCGTACCGTCGGGCAACGTCAGACGGCGTCCATCGGACAGCCGCCCTTCCAGGATGTTGCTGCCGCCGATAAAGCGCGCGACGAAAGGATTGGTGGGCTGGGCGTGGATGGTTTCCGGCGTGCCGATCTGCTGCACCCGGCCTTCGTGCATCACCACAAGACGGTCGGCCATGGCCATCGCCTCGGTCTGGTCGTGCGTGACCATGATGGTGGTGATGCCGCCGTTGCGCTGAAGGATGCGGATCTCGCGCGCCATTTCCCCGCGCAACGCCGCATCCAAATTCGACAGCGGCTCGTCCAGCAGCAGCAGGCGCGGATGGATGGCCAGCGCGCGCGCCAGCGCGACGCGCTGCTGCTGGCCGCCGGACAGTTCGCGCGGCAGGCGGGTGGAGAGCGATTCCAGTTTCACCAGGCGCAGCATCTCGGCGACGCGCGCTTCAGCGGTGGCGGCCGGCATGCGTCGCATCTCCAGGCCGAAGGCGACGTTGCGCGCGACGGTCAAGTGCGGGAACAGCGCGTAGCTTTGGAACACGATGCCCATCTCGCGGCGATGCGGTGGGAGCGCGGTGATGCTGCGGCCATCAAGGCGGATGTCGCCGCCGGTGGGCATTACGAACCCGGCGATCAGGCGCAGCGTGGTGGTCTTGCCGCAGCCGGAGGGGCCGAGCAGCACGATTAGTTCGCCTGGCTCCACGTCCAACGTGACATCGCGCACCACGGCGTGTGGGCCGTAATGCTTGGTAAGCTGCTGCAGCGACAGCGCGGCCGAAGTGCTCATCGCACCACCTGGGGCGTTCATCGCACCACCTGAGTGAGGCGCGTGAAGCGATCCAGCAGCAGCAGCAGCGCAGCGACCCCGACCGTCTGCGCGACGGCCAACGCGGAGACCAGTGGATCGATATGGTATTCCAGGTATTGCAGCACAGCGACCGGCAGCGTGGTGATGCCGGGGCTGCTGAGGAACAGGGCCGGCTCCAGATTTTCGAACGAGAAGACGAACGAGAACAAGGCGCCGGCGATGATGCCGGGGCGCATCGCGGGCAGGGTGACTCGCCAGATCACCGTTAGCGGGGCGGCACCGAGGCTGGCCGCCGCTTCCTCCGCACTTCGTTCGTAATTGGTCAGTGCGGCGAGGCAGAGACGCACCATCCAGGGCGTGGTGATCAGCACATGTGCCAGCACCAGTCCCAGCAGGGAACTGGTGATGGTCGTGCCGAGGTGCTCGTCGATCGTCACCAGCATGATGTAGATCGCAAGCCCGAGCGCGATGCCGGGCACGGTCAGCGGTGCCAGCAGCAGGGTGGAGATGACGCCACGCCCGCGGAAGCGGTAGCGCGACAGGCCGATGCCGGCGGGAATCCCCAGCACCAGGCTGCCCGCGACAGCCGCGGCGGCGAGTTCAAGGCTGGTGACGATGGAGTCACCGAAGTTCGGCAGGATCGCTGCGTACCAGGACAGCGTGTAGGCGTGCGGCGGGAACAGGATCAGCTTTTCATCGAACAGGCTGAGATACAGGGTCAGCAATAGCGGCACGCCGATCAGGGCGATGCCGATCCAGATCAGCACGCCCACGCCCGCACGTTCCAGCCATGCGACGCCGCGTCCGGGAGCATGCTCCGGCAACGGCGGCGCGGTCTGCGCCAGCCCAGATGGCATTCATTGCTCCACGCCTGGAAGTCTCCCGGGGCGAAATTCAGCGGGGGAGGCGGGGGGAGTCAATGGCGGCACGGCGCTGAACGATGGTAGGAGCGTCACGTTCTTCGTATTGTTCGCGGCTTGGCGGTTCTGATTTGGCTAGCGTAGCCCTCACCGAGAAAAATGCTGCCCGGCTACCGGCCCCGCTGCCTTTATGACGGCGGTCCGACTGGATTACCGGGAATACGAGGAACCGATCATGGGAACTTCGCAGAGGCGCGCCATTCAGAACTACCGCAGTCGCCTCAGCGAGCGAGGGTTGTCGCGCTTTGAGGTGCTTGGCCGCGAGACTGACCGCGACCTCATCCGTTCGCTCGCGCGTCGGTTGGCCGAAGAATGCTATCTGCTCGATCGGTGTTAGTGTTCCGTCCGGACCTTTTCCCCCGGCCCCGTTTCGCTCCTTCCCCCCAACCCCCTCCGATGAGGGGAGCGGGAGATTCTCCTTCGCTACGTCGCCTCGGACAGCTCCGCCTCCCACCCCGCCGCCGTCAGCGGGAATGTCTTCAGCGAGTTCCGCACGGCGAACTGGTAGATCGGCTGGAACAGGATCAGCAGGCTGGACTGGTCGATCAGCGCCTTCTCGTAATCGACATACAGCGCGGTCCGCTTCGCCGGGTCTTGCTCGGCCGCCGCCTGCAGCACCAGCTTCTTCAGCGCCGGGTCCGGAGTCCAATGGATGCGCTTGGCCACGCGCAGCACGCTGGCCGATGCCCACTGGTCCGTTTCTACCCCGGACGGATTCCAGAACGTCAGCACCCCGCCTTGCGAATGCCCGGTGGTATATTGCGTGCGCAGGTTCACCTGGTCGATCGGGTCCAGCACCACCTTGATGCCAACCCGTGCCAGGTCCGACTGCAGTTTCTGCGCCAGCACGGCATAGGACAGGCCCGACACCGCCGCGTCTCCATAGGTTATCTTGAACTCGAACCCGTTGGGAAAGCCGGCCTTCTGCAGCAACTGCTTCGACCGGTCCAGATCCTGGTGCCAGCCGATCTGCTTCGTCGTCTCCTCGGTCGAGCCGTACAGCCCGATCGGAATGAAACTGGCGCAGCGCATCGCCTCGCCGCCGAGCAAGTGGTCGATGATCCCGTCGTAGTCGATGGCGCAGGCAATCGCCTGGCGCGCTTCCTTCACCGCCAGCGCCTTGTTGTACTCAGGCTCGTTGGTCAGCGCCATGTAAACGTAGTCGAGGCTGTGCAGCCCCTCGATGCGCAGTTGCTTGGCGTCCTTCAGCGTGGCGATTTGCTCCGGGATCAGGTTGAACGCCGCGCCAATGTCGCCGCGCTTGATCGCCAGGAGCTGCGTCGCGCTGTCGCCCATGTGGCGGACGATGACATGCTCGAAATGCGCCGGGCCGTGGAAATAGTGGGGATTGCGGGTCAACAGGATCTGCGCGCCGCGGGTCCAGCCCACCAGAGTAAACGGACCGGCGCCGGCGGAATGCTGGTTCAGCCAGTTGGTTGCCTTGTCGGCGCTGATCGCATCCGCCGCTGCGGTGCCGCCCTGCGCCGCCACCGCCTTCTGCTCCATGATGCCGAAATTCACTCCGGACAGGATGGTCAGGATCGGCAGGGTGGGGTCCGTCAGCACCACGTCGACGGTCTTCGGATCGACCGCGTTCACCGCCGAGACGTTGGTCACGTATTGCGACGGCTGGTCCTTCAGATTGATCAGCCGGTCGAACGTCCATTTCACGTCTTGCGCGGTAACCGGATTGCCGCTGTTGAATTTTGCTTCCGTCAAATGGAAGCGCCAGCCCTTGCCGTCCGGCGTGCGCTCCCAGCTTTTCGCCAGCGCCGGCTTCACGTTCAGGTAGTCGCCGGGGGTCATGGTCACCAGCGATTCATAAGCCGCGCGCATGGTCAGGGGGGCCGTGTATTGCGCTTCGCGGGCCGGGTCGAAGGTGATCGAATTGCTGATATCGACGCCCAGCACGAGAGTGCCTCCGCTGGCCGCGGCATGCACCTTCGCCGGCAGCCCAGCCGCCAGCGCCGCGCCGCCGATCCCCAGCAGGCGCATGACGTCGCGCCGGCCGATCCAACCCAAGTCACTCACGGTCCCCTCCCTGGTCATCTTCCGCCGGATCATATAGCGGCACGGCCGAGACCGATACAACTTGGCGCATCCCAGCCCATGCGGTATGCGGCACAGTGGGGAGGGCCGCAATCGCGTGCTGCGCTACATCATTTCTCGTCTGCTGATCGCCGCGGCCATGGTGGTGCTGGCGACGCTGATCATCTTCCTGATCGCCAACACGGTGCCGGGCGATCCAGTGCTGACCCAGCTTGGCGACATTGCCGCCAATAACCCGGCGATCGTCGAGGCATACCGCCACAAATGGGGCCTCGACCTGCCGATGTGGGACCGCTACTGGATCTTCCTGCGCGGGCTGACGCACGGTGACCTCGGCATTTCGATTTCCTCGCAGCGGCCGGTGATCGAGGATATCGCGCAATACGCGCCTGCCACGATCGAGCTTTCCACCGTCGCCTTCCTGCTCTCGCTGATACTCGGCCTGCCGCTGGGCGTGCTGGCGGCGATGAAACGCGATTCCTGGATCGACCACGTGGCCCGCGCGATGTCGCTGGTGGGTGTATCCGCGCCCACCTTCTGGCTGGCGTTCATCATGCTGGCGGTGTTCTACGGCTGGCTGGGCTGGGCACCCGGACCAGGACAGATTGGCGCCGACCAGTTCCCACCGCCCACCGTGACCGGCTTCATGCTGATCGACGCACCGCTCGCCGGCCAGTGGGATACGTTCTGGGACGCAATCACCCATTTGATCCTGCCGTCGATTGTACTGGCATCCGCGACGATGGGCCTGATCACCCGCACCACCCGCGCTGCGATGCTGGAGGCGTTGTCGCAGGACTACATCCGCGTCGCCCGCGCGAAGGGCCTGCGCCGCTACGCCATCATGCTGGGCCACGCGCTACCCAACGCACTGCTGCCGGTGGTGACGCTGGGCGGACTCGCCTATGCGCAATTGCTCACCGGCACGGTGCTGACCGAAACGATCTTCTCCTGGCCGGGTCTCGGCCGCTACACGTTCCAAAGCGCGGTGATCCTTGATTTTCCCGCCATCATGGGAGTCACGCTGGTGGTGGCGGTGGTCTACGTGATCGTAAACCTGGTGGTGGACGTCTCCTACGCATTGCTCGACCCACGGGTGATGCGGCGATGAGGCCGACCACCATCAGCGTCGCGTTGACCAATGCCGAAGCGGCCGAACTCGCGGCCGGCACGGATTCAAGCGCGGGCCGCCGCAGCCGCTGGCGCCGGCGGTATTTGCTCGCGGTGCTGGGCGGCGCGGTGGTGGTGCTGTGGGCACTGGCCGCGATCCTGGCGCCGTGGATCACGGCCTATGCCCCGGACACGGTGGACGTCGCCGGCCGCCTCGCCGCGCCGTCGGCCGCGCACTGGCTCGGCACCGACGAACTTGGCCGCGATGTGCTGACGCGCATCATCTTCGGCGCGCGCACGTCACTGACGGTGGGCTTCACCGTAGTGCTGATCGGCGGCGCCATCGGCACGCTGGTGGGCGCCGTCGCCGCCTATGCGCGCGGCTGGTCGGAAGAAATCCTGATGCGCGCTACCGACCTGATGTTCTGCTTCCCGCCGATCATCCTGGCGATGGCGATCGCCGCCGCGCTGGGCATCGGCACGCGCAACACCGTCATCGCCATGCTGGTAGTGTGGTGGCCGAAATTTGCCCGCCTGGCGCGCAGCCTGGTGCTCGGCCAACGCTCGTTGGAATACGTCGCCGCCGCCCGCACCATCGGCTTCTCTCCCACCCACATCCTGCTCCGCCAGATCATGCCGAACGCGCTGGGGCCGCTGGTGGTGCTGATGACGCTTGACCTGGGCAACGCCATCCTGGTGTTCGCCGGATTGTCGTTCCTGGGGCTTGGCGTGGTGCCGCCAACGCCGGAATGGGGCTCCATGGTGTCGGAAGGGCGGGAACTGGTGTCGCAATGGTGGGTGGCGACGTTCCCAGGATTGGCGATCCTGACCGTGGTGATCGGCTTCAACTTCGTGGGCGATGGCCTGCGCGACTGGCTGGACCCGCATGCCCGCCGACGCTGAACCATCGCAGCCCGGCGACGCAGCGCTGAATGAACCCTTGCTGCGGGTAAGCGGCCTGCGCACCTGGTTCTTCACCGACGCCGGCGTGGTGCGCGCCGTCGACGGCGTCAGCTTCACACTGAACCGCGGCGAGACGCTGGGAATCGTCGGCGAATCCGGTTCCGGCAAGAGTGTCGCCGCCAAGTCGATCATGAACCTGCTGGAGGAGCCGGCGCGCATCGTCGCCGGCTCCATCCGCTTCCGCGGCCAAGAGATCACCGCCCTGCCGGAGGACGCGCTGCGCGACATCCGCGGCGCCGAGATCGCCATGGTGTTCCAGGATCCGATGACGTCGCTGAACCCGGTGCTGCGCATTTCGCACCAGCTGATCGAGACCATGACCGCCCATCGCCGCTTCACCCCCGACGCGGCCCGCACCCGAGCGGCGGAGCTGCTGGGGCGGATGGGAATTCCGGGTCCGGAACGGGTGTTGGATTCGTGGCCGCACCAGTTCTCCGGCGGCATGCGCCAGCGCGTGATGCTGGCGATGGGTTTTTCTAACGAGCCGTCGCTGATATTGGCCGATGAACCCACCACCGCGCTGGACGTGACGATCCAGGCGCAGATTCTCGACCTGCTGCGCGCGCTGAATGAAGGCATGGGCACCGCCGTCATCCTGATCAGCCACGATCTCGGCGTGATTGCCACCATCTGCTCTCGGGTGCTGGTGATGTATGCCGGCGAGGTGGTGGAGGAAGGCAGCCCGCGGGACCTGCTGACCGACCCGCGCCATCCCTACACCTGGGCACTGCTGCATGCCGCGCCGCGGATCGACAGCGAAACGGCTGGCGACCGGCGGCTGGCAACGATCGAGGGCCAGCCGCCCGATGCCCGTGCCTGGCCCGAGGGGTGCCGCTTCCGCGCCCGCTGCCCCTTCGCGATCGATGCGTGCGCGCAACACCCCGCGCTGCTGCCGGTCGCGCCCGGCCGCAGCACCCGCTGCTGGGCAACGCAAGGCGGCGCGCCACTGGTGCCGCCGCGGCCGCGCACCACTGAAGCCCCCGCGCGCCCGGATGCCGCGCTGCGTCCTTTGCTGGACGTGCAAGGCCTGGCCAAGCATTTTCCCCTGCCGCGCGAGAATTTCCTGGAGCAGCATAGGGTGCTGCGCGCGGTCGATGGCGTCGATCTGCAAGTGTTCCCTGGCGAAACGGTCGGGCTGGTCGGCGAATCCGGCTGCGGCAAATCGACGCTGGCGCGCGTGGTGATGCGGCTGGAGGAGCCCACCGCCGGCCGCATCGTGTTCGACGGCAACGACATCTCGCACGCCTCGCAGGCGGCGATCCGGCCATTGCGGCGGCGGATGCAGATGATCTTCCAGGACCCGTACGCGTCGTTGAACCCACGCATGACGGTGGGCGAGATTCTCGCCGGCCCGCTGCGTCTGCATGGCATCGCGCAGAATGCCGCCGATGCCCGCCTACGGGTCGGCGCGCTGCTGGACCTCGTGGGGCTGCCGCCGGCCGCGGCGCAGCGGTTCCCGCACGAGTTCTCCGGCGGCCAGCGCCAGCGCATATCGATCGCCCGCGCGCTGGCGGTGGAACCGGTGTTCGTGGTCGGCGACGAACCGATCTCGGCGCTGGACGTCAACATCCAGGCACAGATCATCAACCTGATGATCGGCCTGCAGGAACGCCTGCGCCTCACCTACCTGTTCATTGCGCACGATCTGGCGGTGGTGCGGCACATCTCCGACCGCATCGTCGTACTGTACCTGGGCCGCGTGGTGGAAGCCGCGCCGGCCGAAACGTTGTTCCGCCGGCCGCTGCATCCCTACACCGCCAGCCTGATCTCCGCGGTCCCGTCGCTGCACGCCGCGGAAGCGCGCCAACGCATCCGGCTGACCGGCGAGGTGCCCAGCCCGCTGAATTCCGCCATCAGGCTGCCGTTTCCGCACCCGTTGCCCCGCCGCTGCCCCCCGCTGCGCTGCCGAGACGCCGGCGTTGCTGGAAGTGGAGCCGGGCCACCGCGTCGCCTGCCATTTCCCGGGATCGGTGGCGGCGTGATGTGCGGTGGCGGCGGATAACGCGTGCTGCAGCGGAAGATGTATAAAAAGGGAAGTTGAAACTCAGACCGCAAAGTATCCGCGTCCGGGTTCATGCAGTCTTCGACTCGGGGAGAAATGCAGTGCGTAAGCTGTGGTTCCGGGCGCGAGATTACGGGTGGGGCTGGACCCCGGTCACCATCGAAGGCTGGCTGGTGACCGCTGCATTTCTTGCTGTGGTCGTCGTTGACGCCAGCGTCTTTATCTACCGCGTTCGGACGCCAGGCAGCGACATCAGATCGGCAACCATCACGTTTTACGGCTGCCTCGCTGAATTTGTCGGTGCGCTCATCGTTGTCTGCTGGATGAAGGGCGAGACGCCGCATTGGCGCTGGGGGTCAGGTAAATAACTGGTGCGGGCCGGCAAGCGATATGCCTGACGCCGGAACAGTGGCGAGCGCTCGGATGGTCGTTCAGTGGCTTCCCCGTGGCTTCCCTTGAAAGCAATGTGTATCACCGCACGCAGCGTTATGCTGCCCCTCGGTCAAAGACCGGCGCAGCAAGGGCCGGCGCAGCAATGGAGGGACATCATGTCGGTTGCAGGCAAGGTCGTGCTGATCACCGGCGCCGCACGCGGTCTGGGCTTCGAGTATGCCCGGGCGCTCGGCGCCGCGGGCGCGCACGTCGTCGTTGGCGACGTTGCGGATTGCGCGGCCGCTGCCGCCGCGGCGGGCAACGGTGCGCTCGGTGTGCGGCTGGACGTGACCGAGATGGCATCGGCCGAGGCGATGGCCACCGCCGCGGTTGCCGCGTTCGGCCGCATCGACGGGCTGATCAACAACGCCGCGCTCTATGGCTCGCTGCGCGGCGGGCGGTTCAACGCGATCCCGGAAGCCGACTGGGACGCGGCGATGGCGGTGAACGTCAAGGGCATCTGGAACTGCTGCAAGGCTGTGGTGGCGGCGATGCGCGCGGCGGGGGGCGGGTCCATCGTGAATATCGCCTCGCTCGCCGCGACCTATGGCATGCCATACGCGCTGCACTACACCACCTCGAAGGCGGCGGTAATCGGCATGACGCGCGGGCTGGCGCGCGAGCTCGGCCGCGACAATATCCGGGTGAACGCCGTCGCGCCCAGCGCCGTGCTGACCGAGGGCACGCAGGAGTTCTTCGGCGACAAGCTGGACCGCGCGCTGGACACCATCCGCACCGGCCAGGCGTTGCAGCGCACGTTGGTGCCGGCGGACCTTACTGGCACCGTGGCGTGGCTGATCTCCGACGAATCTCGGTTCGTCACCGGGCAGACGATCGCGGTGGATGGAGGGACGGTGATGCTGTGACCCCAGTGGCGTAGTGCAGGGCGACTGCTGCGGCGGTCGAACTCTCCGCAGGTCGATGCCGGCCGGCACAGATCGGGACGGCTTCCGTGCGCGGGATTGCTGGGACCAGCGACGCCCGCGCGAACGTCCCGCCGACGCAAATGGCTCACGCTACCGCGGCAAGACATGTATCATGCGCCGACGGCCTTCGCCCGCCGGACGATGACCCCGCCGGACGATGATCGCTGTCAGCACCGGAGTCGCGTGAATGCCATCGCCGGACCTGCCGTCGCCACAAGCTCTCGATCGCCATGGCAAGGGAGGCCTGTCCGATGTGCTCCTCCCTGACCTGCTGGCGCCACGGACGCCCGATAGTCGCGCGCAACAACCCGTCTGGGACATCATTCGCGTGGCCCTGGGGGAGGCCCCCGAGGGAGTCCGACAGACACCAGGCTATGACCCAAACGACTGGTTTTGGGTACTGATTGCGGCCCTTGACATGGTGGTGGCCATTCGGGAACGCGACGCGGGTGCCCCGCCTGATCTCTGGGCCAATGTCAAACAGGCCGCAGCGGAAGCGAAACGCGTCGGCGAGAACATGTATCAAGACAACATCACCCGGGCGACTGACGCCAACTATTCGCCGCGTCAGATGGCCCTGGCGTACGCGGATCACTACCTTCAGATGCGCGGCGACGCATTCAACTTTGGTCCTGCCGCAAGGCGAGAACTCGAGAATGCCGTGGTGAACTATGATCTCCTGAAGGTACGGGGCCTGGCATTCAGGACCGGACGCGGTGCCGTCAGCCCGGCAACGACCAATTCCATGTTCTGGGGTATGAAGGGCATTCAGGATGGCTTCGACGACCGTGACCATCACGAAGCCAGGCAGCATGTCGCGTTGCAAGTGAACGAGCGTGGGCGCTTCCTGTTCCAGGCCGGGTTGCTGGCACTTCAGGCACTGTGCCATAGCTCGGTGAGCGGCTACCTCCACCCGCCGCCCTGACCCCACGGTTGGCCCCGCTGCCCTGGCCAAGCCGCCCTGGCCGCCCGGGCCCCGCTGCCCTGGCCCCGCTGCCCTGCCGGGGCGACAGGTTCGTGCGCGCAGATCGAACCGCTCTGAAGCGCGAAGCTTGGCTTCGCATACCTGTCATGCGACTCAATCAGCCTGGGCCTGCGGCCGAGCGTCCCGCTGAATTACGGATGTTATCGAGGGCGCACAGTCTGCTATGCTAGCCAGTCTGCTATGCTAGGCAGTCTGCTATGCTAATGGGTATCGTCGGATCGACCAAGCAACGCATGGGGGGGCAGAAAGCGGTGAGCACCGGACCTTTGATGACCGGCATGGTGCGGTAGCCCATGTCCTGGTCGCGAGCCAACGCCATGATGGCGATGACGTCGCCGCTCGGTGACGATGTGCTGATCCCGATTCGGCTCTCCGCTCAGGAAGCGATCAGCCAGCCGTTTCAGTTCGACGTTGTCGCGGTCTCCCAATCCGGCAAGATCGACCCGAATTCCTTGCTCAACAATCCGGCCTGTGTCGTGCTGCAGGTTGCCGGCACGCCGGTACGTTACTTCCATGGGATCATCCGCAGCGTCGCTGCCGAAGGGTCCATCCGCAGCGAAGGCGCCATCGCCGATTTCGAGGTCTATCAGATCAGCCTGGTGCCACGACTGTGGTTCCTCAGCCAGACCGTGGATTGCCGGGTGTATGAGGAGAAATCGGCCGGCGACATCATCCAGTCGATGTTCACCGATGCGGGGCTGACCGACTTGTCCGGTCCACCCTCCAGCTCGACGCGTCAGTACACCATTCAGTACAATGAGAGCGACCTGCATTTCGCTACGCGGCTGATGGAGGAAGAAGGCTGGTATTATTTCTTCCAGCACGCCGCCAGCGCGCACACGCTGGTTATTGCCAACCAGAATTCGGCCTTCCAGGACATCTCCAATGCCACGCTGTACCTGGTGGGCGGCGCTGACGACACCACGCGGCTGCTGGACTTCAATATGTCCGCCACCACTGTGCGTGGCAAGATGACGCTGCAGGACTACGAATTGGTCAGTCCCACGACACTGCTGCAGAGTGCGCAACCCACGGTGTTGCAGACCGGCGGGGCCACCGCGCGTGACGAATTCCGCTGGCCGGCCTCGGTCGGCTACACCAACGAGTTAGGCACCGACCCGTCCGCCAATGCCAGCGACAATACACAGGCGCAGTCGGGCGTCATCGCCAACCGGGCGAAGTGGGAGATGGAGGCGGCCGAGGCGGTGGCCACGCTCTACGACGGCGCCAGCCGGTTTGGCGGCTTGGTGCCAGGGGGCAAGTTCACTGTCACCAGTCAGCCCGCCAGCCCGTACGATGGAAGCTATTCGGTGCGCAGCGTGTCGCATCAGGCCTCCGACGACACCTGGCTGAACCAGCGCAGCACCGCGTCCTATTCCAACCGCTTCGTCGCCTTCCCTTCGGCCACGACCTGGCGTCAGCCGATCGTCACGCCGCGGCCGCGCATGAATGGCGTCTATACCGCGTTGGTAATGGGTCCGCAGAGTACGGCGGCCTCGACCATCAACGTGCAGAGCGGCGAGGAGATTTATACCGACGACATGGCACGGGTGAAGGTCCGTTTCTACTGGGACTGGCGCGCCGACTCGACCGGCAGCAACGCGGTCTGGGCGCGCGTGATCCAGCCCTGGGCCGGCAAGGGCTGGGGCGCGCAGTTCCTGCCCCGCGTCGGCACCGAAGTTGCGGTGGCCTTCGTCGATGGCGATCCCGACCGCCCGATCGTCATCGGCGGGTTGTACAACGGCGCGCAGGCGCCGATCTACCTCACCACCGACAAGAACAAGTCGGGCCTGCGCACCCGCTCTACGCTCTCCGGCGGGACATCCAACTTCAGCGAGCTGACCTTCGACGACACCAAGGGCAGCGAACTCATCTTCATGCACGCCGAGAAGGACATGCTCACCGAAGTCGAGAACAACCAGACGCTGACGGTGGGCATACAGAACTCGGACAACTCGATGGTGGGCAACCGCGTCGTGTCGATCCTGAACAACGAGACGGTCGACATCCAGAACAATCAGACCATCTCGGTGAAGCAGAACCGCGACGTGGTGGTAACCGACGGCAACAGCACCTACACCGTCAGCAAGGGCACCCACACCGAGACGATCCAGGGCGACAGCGTCTTCGAGGTCAAGCAGGGCAACCACACCGTCAAGATCGACCAGGGCAACCAGTCGGTCACTGTCAGCACGGGCAACAATTCGATGACCGTCAGCACCGGGAACAACTCGTTGACGGTCAGCACGGGCAACCACTCGGAAACGGTCAGCGCCGGGAACTATTCGATCAGCGTCAGTGCCGGAAAGATGAGCGTCGACGCCATGCAGGGCATTCAATTGACCTGCGGCCCATGCTCTATCCAGATCAGTCCCTCGGGCATCACCATCAGTGGGCCGCAAATCAGTCTCTCCGCCGATGGGCAGGGTTCGTTCGACGGCGGTGGCATGCTTCAGTTGACCGGTGGCATGGTAAGCATCAACTCGTAACATGTCGCAGACACTGAGCAAGATCGCGGGCAAGGGCCTGGCGCCACTGCTGCCGCTGCTGAAGCTGGGCGACGAGCCGGCGGCCGCGCTGAAGGGCTGCCAGTCGGCGACGGAGGCCTTGGACCGATTGGAAGCCGGCGGCTTCCTGATGGAGGCGACCCGCCTGCTGGCGCATGCGCTGCCACGGCGGGAAGCGGTGTGGTGGGCCTGCATGTGTGCCGCCCATACCGAGCCGCCCGACCTGCCGGAGGCCGACCGCAAGGCGCGCGAGGCGGCGGAACTCTGGGTGCGCCAGCCGAGCGACCAGAACCGCATCGGCGCGAAGCAGAAGTCCGACGCCACCGCTGTGGCGACGCCGGAATCCTGGATCGCGATGGCGGTGTTCTATTGCGGCGATTCCATTACGCCGGAAGGCCAGCCGGCGATGCCGCCGAAGCCCCACATCGCCGGCCGGACGTTGAGCGGCGCGCTGGTGCTGTCCGCGGTGCGCTCCGAGCCGAAGCGGCAGGTGGCGCGGCTGCAGCGGTTCCTGGAAAGCGGCCGCAACGTCGCCGCCGGCGGTGCCGGAAGGCTGCCGAAGGAGACGGCCTGAGGAGAAAGAGCGTGGGGAGAGAGAGGCAAAGGGGAGACAGGGAAAGGAGAACACACCCCCTCCCCTTGAGGAGGGGGGTCGGGGGGGAGGGGGTACGTCCATACGAGTCCATCGTTGATACGCACCCCTCCTCCCGCGACCCCCGGTGAGGGGGTGTGTTCGTCCTCTTCTTCCCCGCCTCCCCTTCTCCCCCACGTCCCCCGACGTCTCCGACCCGCAATGACAGCCGCCGCGGCGAGGTGATAGGATGACGCCACCATGCCCCTGACCTTCACCGTCCTGCGTTGCCCCGATGCCGTACCGCCGGAGACCCGCACGGTCATGGGCGGCGAGTTCAGCGTCGGCCGCGGCCCTGGCGTGGACTGGGTCCTGCCCGATCCCGAGCGATTGCTCTCGAAACACCATTTCGCTGTCGCATATCGCGGCGGCAACTGGCAGATCGCCGACACCTCCACCAACGGCACCACCCTCAATCGCGACCCGGCGCCGATCGGCCGCGAGTTGGTACGCAATCTGCGCGATGGCGACCGCATCGCCGTCGGCGCCTATGAGATCGAGGTGCGGCTGACCGACGAAGCCATGTCGCAGGCCGGCTTCGGCGGCGGCACGGGGTTTGGCGCCGCGCCGCCCACGCGCGGCGCCAGCCCGTTCGCCGATCCGTTCGCGCAGGACCCGTTCGCTCCGCCGTCGCCCGTGCGCCAGCCGTTCGGCGAAGGGCCTTCCCCCGGCTTCGGCGCCGCCGTGACGGCGGCGCAACTGCCGCACGATTTCGATCCGCTGGGCCCCGAGCCGGGCGAGACGCCCTTCCACGGCCCCACCCAGTCCGACCATCGGCCAGTGCTGGAGGATGCATTCCTGCCGCCAGCCGCCTCCGGGCACATGGCGTTCCAGACCGGCGGCAAGCTGCCGGGCGACGATCTGCTGCCGGACGACTGGGACCAGGACCTGTTGGAAGGCATCAACCCGCCATCGGCCCCCAGGGGTGCGCCGGCTCCCCAAGCGGCTCCACTGGCCGCTCCCCAAGGGGCTCCCCTGGCCGCTCCACTGGCCGCTCGAGCAACTTCGCCGGCTGCCCAGGCGGCCGCGCCGCCTGACTCCCGACCCGCAACGCCCGCTGCTGCGCAGGCCTTCGCTCCGGCCGCACCGGCACCCGCACCTGCCCGGGCCGCGCGGCCGTTCGTGCAATCCGTGGCACAGCCGGTGGCGGAACCATTCGCGGCACCCGCCGTCCCGCCCGCGCAGCATCCCTTCGAGGAGCCCGCAGCCGGGCCAGCGGTCCGGCAGCTGGCACCCGCGGTAGATCCCTTCGCCGAACCCGCGCCGCGGCCATCCGCCCAGCCGGCACCGCATCTGTTCGCACAGCCGGTCGTCCAGCCCGTTGCACAGCCGGTCGTCCAGCCCGTCGTTCAGCCGATGGTGCAGCCGGTTGCCCAGCCAGTGGTTCAGCGTGTCGTGCCGCCCATGGCGCAGCCGGCCGCATGGCCGCTCCCACCGCAAGAACCCGACCCCTTCGCCGAACCGGAGCCGCCGGCGGGTGGACGGATGGCGGAAGCGTCCCTGCCGGCCGCGCACACCCCGACGCCCTTCGACGAACCATTCGATCTTGAGGCCGCCGCAGCGCCTCCGCCGCATCCGGACGCGGCGCCCAGTCCTCCACCGCCGGCTACGGCACCACATGCGCCGCCTGTTCGCCCGCCCCCGACCGCTGCGCCGCAAGCGGCGCCGGACGCCGCCGACGGCGCCTTGCTCATGGCCTTCCTTCAAGGCGTCGGCATGACGGATGTCCGACCAGGCGATCCGGCCGCCATGATGCGGAACCTCGGCGAGGCATTCCGCACCCTCGTCGCCGGCCTGCGCGGAGTGCTGATCGCGCGCGCCTCGATCAAAAGCGAATTCCGGATCGAGCAAACAATGATCCGCGCGCGCGGCAACAACCCGCTGAAGTTCTCCGCGGGCGACGACGATGCGCTGGCGGCATTGCTCGGCACCGGCCGCCGCACCGACATGACCGCCGCCGCCGCGGTTGCCGATGCGCTGAAGGACATCAGGCTGCACGAGCTGGCGTCGATGGCGGCGATGCAGTCGGCGGTGCGCACGCTGCTGGACGGCCTCGCGCCGGCGAAGCTGCGCGCCCAGGCCGAGCAAGGCGGCGGGATGTCGGTGTTGCCGGCGCAGAAGAAGGCGCGTGCCTGGGACGCCTACGAGACATTGCACGCGCGCACCGTGCAGGCCCTGTCCGACGATTTCGACAGCGTTTTCGGCAAGGCCTTCGCGCGCGCCTACGAACGTGCCCTGGACGAGGTGGCCACGAGGGAAAGATGAACCAAAGCCGACGCACTCTTCTGCTGCTCCCAGTGCTGCTTCCCGGGGCGCTGCTGCTGGCACGCTGCGCCCCGGCGCCCAAGCCGCCCCCGGTGCTGACCCTGACCATGGTCGGCAGCGCCGATCAGAATCCCGATCCCAGCGGCAATGCCGCGCCGGTCGCGGTGAAGGTGTACGAGCTCAGCGCGTCCGCGAAGTTCGAAAGCAGCGACTGGACGTCGCTGACGCAGAACGAAGCCGCGACGCTGGGCCAGGATGAGGCGGCGCCGTCGCAACAATTCGTTGTCGGGCCGGGCGAGACGCAAACCAAGACGTTCGAACTGAAGACGGGCGTGCAGAACATCGGCATCATCGTGCTGTACCGAGACATCGATCACGCGCAGTGGCGCGCGATGGCGGCGGCCGCGAGCAATGGCCCGACCAAGCTGGCGCTGAACATCGGCAAATCGGCGATCACGCTGCAACCGACAAAGTAATCCGTGCATGCGTCGCGCCGTTGCGCGAAGATGCAGTCGGATCGGGGGAAATTCGGACGATGAGCTGGACTAACCGCGTGGTCTGGCAGGAAGGCATGTTCCTGCGCACGCAGCATTTCCAGCAGCAGGACCGATGGATGGAGCAACTTGTGCGCGCGCGCGTGCAGGCGTTGCGTCCGTATCCATGGGGACTGGTCGATTACACGCTGGACCGCGACTTGCTCGCCACCGGTCGTTTCGCCGTAGCCTCGGCAGCCGGTGTGTTCGAGGACGGCACCCCGTTCGTCATTCCGGGCGAGGCGAACCATCCGCCGCCGCTCGATGTGCCGGACAGCGCGCGCAACATCCTGGTGTATCTCGCGTTGCCGACGCGCCAGGCCGGCGCGGTGGAGGTGGCGGACGCCGCCACCGAAGGCCGCTACCTCGCGCGTCCGTTCGAGGCTTACGATACCCACTCCGCCTCCCCGACCCCAGCGGAGCTGCAGGTCGGCCGTCTGAAGATGCGTTATCTGCTGGAAACCGAGGAACGCGCCGGCTACCTGTGCCTCGCGCTGGCACGCATCACCGAGGTGACCGCCGACAAGCGCGTGATCCTGGACGAGCGCTGGATCCCTCCGGCAATGGTGTGCTCTGCGGTCGCACCGCTGTCGGGGCTGGTGGCGGAGCTGTCGGGCATGCTGAACCAGCGCGGCGAGGCGTTGGCTGCGCGAATGACCGCGCCCGGGCAGGCCGGTGTCGCGCAGGTGGCTGATTTTCTTCTGCTGCAGTCGATCAACGGCTGGCAGAACGTGCTGGCGCACTGGGCCGATGCGGCGAATGTGCATCCGGAGACCCTGTACACCGCGCTGGTGCAGATGGCCGGCGAGTTCGCCACCTTCCTGGAGACGCGCCGTCCCACCGCGTATCCCGCGTATCGCCACGACGACCTGCAACGCAGTTTTGCCCCGGTGGTGGCGGACCTGCGACGCTCGCTGTCCGCGGTGCTGGAAGCGACCGCCATCCCGATCCCGCTACGCGAGGCGCGGCATGGCGTGCGCGTCGGGCCGATCACCGATCGTTCGGTGCTGCGCGCGGCCAACTTCGTCATGACCGTGCAATGCGACGTGCCGGCGGAGACGCTGCGGCGCGTGTTCCCGGCGCAGGTGAAGATCGGCGCGGTGGAGCATATCCGCGAGCTGGTGAACGTGGCGCTGCCGGGCATCGCGGTGCGTCCGCTGCCGGTCGCGCCGCGGCAACTGCCGTTCTACGCCGGCGCGACGTATTTCGAACTCGACCGCGGCAGCCCGCACTGGCAGCAGATGCAGAACTCCGGCGGCTTCGCGATCCACGTATCGGGCGATTTCCCCAATATCCAGCTGGAACTTTGGGCGATACGGGGATGAGGGAGTGCGGCGTGACAGCATCGGCGGTCGAGCAGCAGCGGGCGGAATCCCACGCCGCCGCAGCGCACTCGGGTTACCGTCATTTTTTTAACACGGAGGAAGAACGGAGAGCCACCGAGGGCCACGGAGCTTGTGTCCCTCCCCGACCGCTCGGGAGGCACGCAAGCTCCGTGGCCCTCGGTGGCTCTCCGTTCTTCCTCCGTGCTGAAAATTCTGCTTCTGCAACCCGCAGCGCAATGATCACCCTGCTCCCCGGGACCGGCGATCCTGCGGGGGCCATTTCAAGCCTCGTTCTCCCTCCCTCCGTCCCGATTCCCTCTCCCTCTTCCCGTCCTCCGTCTTCCCGTCCTGGCTCGGGCATAGGACCACGTCCATGAGCGACAACCCGTTCTCCGAACCCGACGATTCCGAACGCACGGTCATCCGCCCGATACCGGGCGGGCGCCGGCCGGCCGCGCCGGGAGCACCGCCGCCCGCAGCGCCGCCACCCTTCGGCCAGCCCGCGTCATCGCCGTTCGGGCAGCCTGCCGCGCCGCCGCCCTACGGCCAGCCCGCCGCCCCGCCCTATGGCCAGCCCGCGGCCTCGCAAGCGCCCTCCCCTTTCGCCAATCGCCCGCTGCAGCCGGGCGTGCAGCCCGCGATGGGGCTGCCCTCCGACGGCGCGGAAACCATCAGCTTCGGCCTGAATCCCCTGACCGTGGCCGCTGCGCCGCTGTTGCAATTGCTCGGCCGCCTGCGCACCACCTACTCTCAGCCCAACGTCGATGACCTGCGTGAGCGCACCATCCAGCAAATTCGCAGCTTCGAGCGCGAGGCGCGCGATTCCGGCGTCCCGATGGAGCATCTGCGCCCGGCGCACTATGCACTGTGCGCCAGCATCGACGACGTGGTGCTGAATACGCCCTGGGGCAGCACCGGAAGCTGGGGCGCGCGCTCGCTGGTCGCCACCTTCCACCAGGAAGTCCGCGCAGGCGAACGCTTCTTCGTTTTGCTCGGGCAGATGCGGGAACAACCCGGCACGTTCCTGCCGGTGCTGGAGCTGATGTATCTGTGCCTCAGCCTCGGCTTCCAGGGCCAGTACCGGCTGTCGCCGCGCGGTCCCGGCGAGCTGGAGCGCATCCGCGAGGACCTCTACACCATCATCACCCGCCAACGCGGCCAACCGCCTGATCCGGCGCTGGCACCGCATTGGCAGGGGGTGAATGCGCCGTACAAGCCGGCCCGCGCCGTGGTCCCGAGTTGGGTGATGGGCGTCGCAGCCCTCGCGCTGATCGGCGGTCTGTTCGTGTGGTTCTCGTCCGGGCTGAATGCCGCGTCGGATGACGCCTTCAGCGCCATGCTCGGGGCGCCGCTGTCGCACATGCCGAACATCCAGCGCGCCGCGCCGGTGCGGCCGCCGGCTCCGCCGCCGGACCTGCAGCCGGAACCGCTCTATGTGTTCCTGAAACCGGAGATCGACCGGGGGCTGGTCACCGTTCTCGGCACGCATGCGATGCCGATCGTGCGCATCCGCAACACCGGGATGTTCGCTTCCGGCAGCGCCGTGGTGTCGCCGAGATACATCTCGCTGCTGCAACGCATCGGCGCCGCGCTGAAGCGCGAGAAGGGGCCGGTGGACGTGGTCGGCTACACCGACAACCAGCCGATTCACACGGTGCAGTTCCCGTCCAATTACCAGTTGTCGAAGTCCCGCGCCGAGGCGGCGAGCGCGATCATCGTCCAGGCGTTGGGCGACCCGGCCCGCGTCACCTCCGAAGGGCGCGCGGACGCCGATCCGGTCGCATCCAACGCCACGGCCGCGGGCCGTGACGAGAACCGCCGGATCGAAGTGACGTTGCGGAGGCAGGAGTGAGGTCGGTGAGGACAAAAAATCCAGGAACACCCCCTCCCCTTGAGGGAGCGGGCCGGGGGGAGGGGTGCGTACACGCGAGCAGGTACCGGCGGCACGCACCCCTCCCCCTGCCCCCTCCCTCAAGGCGAAGGGGCGTTGTTCTTCCTGGCGCTGTTCTTCCTGGCGCTCCCACTGAGGCACTAGACGATGCGCTTCCTTCTCTCCCGCTGGCTCCTCAGCTTCATCGGCGTCGTCCTGCTGTCCCTGCTGCTGTGGTGGTTCGGGCCGTTCCTGTCCTTCCTGACCTCCTGGATCGTGCGCGCCGCCATCATCGCGGTGATGGTGCTGATCTGGGCCGGCATGAACTTCTGGCTCGACCGCCGCCGCAAGAAGACCGACGACGCCCTGGTCGCGGGCGTCGCCGCCGGCCCTGCCGCCGATCCCTCCATCGCCGCTTCGGCCGAGGAAGCCGCGGCGATGCGGGAGAAGCTCACCAACGCACTCACGCTGCTCAAGAAGGCCTCTGGCTCGCGCGGCTATCTCTATGAACAACCCTGGTACGCCATCATCGGCCCACCCGGCGCCGGCAAGACCACGGCGTTGCTGAACGCCGGCCTCAAATTCCCGCTCGCCGCGGAAATGGGCCAGGCCGCGGTCGCCGGCGTCGGCGGCACGCGCATGTGCGACTGGTGGTTCACCGAGGACGCCGTCCTGATCGATACCGCCGGCCGCTACACCACGCAGGATTCCGACGCCGCGGTCGACAAGGCCGGCTGGGATGCGTTCCTGGGCATGCTGCGGCGCACCCGCGCCCGCCAGCCGCTGAACGGCGTGCTGGTGGCGATCGCGATCTCCGACATCGCCGCCGCGCCGCCGGCCGAACGTCTCGCCCACGCCCGCGCCATCCGCCGCCGCGTCAAGGAACTCTCCGACCAGCTCGGCGTGAAGGTCCCGGTCTATGCCTTGTTCACCAAGACCGACCTGCTCTCCGGCTTCATGGAGTTCTTCGACGACCTGGATCGCGAGAAGCGCGGCCAGGTTTGGGGCATGACCTTCCCGCTGAACAAGTCCGAGGGCGGCACCGCCGGTGCCTTCGCCGGTGAGTTCGGCCTGCTGGTCCAGCGCCTGAACGAACGCCTGATCGACCGCCTGCAGGCCGAGCGCAGCCCCGACCGCCGCACCGCCATCGCCGGCTTTCCCGCCCAGGTCGCCAGCCTGCAGGCACCGCTGGCCGAATTCATCGGTGAGGCGTTCGGCGGCTCCCGCCTGGATCCCGCGCCGTTCCTGCGCGGCGTCTACCTGACCTCCGGCACCCAGGAAGGCACGCCGATCGACCGCCTGACCGGCGCCATGGCACGCAGCTTCGGCATCGACGCGCAGCGCGCCGCCAGCCTGCGCCCGGAGCAGGGCCGCGCGTACTTCCTGACCCGTCTGTTGAAGGAAGTCGTGTTCGGCGAGGCGACGCTGGTCTCGCGCGACCCCGCCGCGGTGAAGCGCAACCGGCTGGCGTATGTCGGCATCGCCGCGGTGGCGGCGCTGGTCGCGTTGCTGGGCGCCGCGGCGCTGATCGAGACCCGCGCGGTCAACACCAGCGCCATTGCGCAGTCCGATACCGCGCTTGCCGCGTACACCAAGGCCGCTTCGGTCCTGCCGCTAGATCCCGTCGCCGACGGCGACCTGCCGCGCGTGGCGCCAGTGCTCGACCTGGCCCGCGCACTGCCGTTCGGGTACGAGGCCAAATCGGCGCCGATGCAGTGGTTCCCCGGCCTCGACCAGACCGCCAAGCTCGGTGAGGGCGCGCGCCAAGTTTATATCCACGCCCTCGACAACATCTTCTTCCCGCGCCTGATCTTCCGGCTGGAAAACCAGATGCGGCAAAAGTTCGACGATCCGAATTTCCTCTACCAGGCGACACGCATCTACCTGATGCTCGGTTCAGCGCCGGGCGCGATACTGAACCGCGGGTCGGTGAAAGAGTGGATGCACTACGAGTGGTCGGCGTCCTATCCGGGTCCCGCCAATGCGGCGCTGCGCCAGTCGCTGGAGCAACACCTGGCCGCGATGCTCGACCAACCGCTGCCGCGGGTGAACCTGGACGGCGCGCTGGTGGAGGATGCGCGGCGCACCTTCAGCCGCGTCACGCTGGCGCAGCGCGTTTATGCCGCCATCCAGCAATCGCCCGAGGCGACCGCGTTGCAGCCGTGGCGTCCATCGGATGCGCTGGGTGCCACCGGTGTGGGCGTGTTCGTGCGTGGCTCCGGCAAGCCGATGACTGACGGCATTCCCGGCTTCTTCACCGTGAACGGCTTCTACAAGGTGCTGCTGCCGCAGCTTCCGGACGCGACCAGGCAGGTGGCGTCGGAAAGCTGGGTGCTGGGCAAGCAGCAAGAGGTCGATCCCAACAGCCCGCAGGTGCAGAACCTGCAGCATGACGTCGTCGGACTTTATACCAACGACTACGCCAAGAACTGGGACGCGATGCTGAACGAAATCGATGTCGAGCCACTGACCAACATGCAGCAGGCGGTGCAGGACCTGTATGTCTTGTCCTCACCGCAGTCGCCGATGAAGCAACTGCTATCCAGCATCACCCGGCAGCTGACGCTGACCCAGCCGCCGGCGGTGGCGGGGACCGGCGCGGCCGGCGAAGCGGCGTCCCAGGCCGCCGGCGCCGTCGCGTCCAAGGCACTTGCCGGTGTCAACAACTCCTTCCAGAAACTGTTCGGCACCACCGGCGGCCCGGCGCCGGAACCGCCGGGTAAGGCGATCGAGGACCGCTATGCCGCGCTCATCGCGTATGTCGGCAAGGGGCCCGGTGCCCCGATCGACACCGCACTGAAGCTGCTGAACGACTTGCAGCAGCAGCTTGCGCAGTTGGCGAATGCCGGCTCGGGCGCCGCGGCTCCCCCAACCGCGGGCGGCGATCCGGCCGCGATGTTGCGCGCGGAGGCAGCGAACGCGCCGCAACCGGTGCGGCGCTGGCTGATCACGCTGGCCATGAGTGGTAACGCGCAACGCAGCGGCGGCGCGAAGCAGGCGGCGGCGGCGGCGTTCAATGCCCCCGGCGGCCCGGCATCGCTATGCAAGCAGGCGGTGATCGGGCGCTATCCATTCACGCCGAACGCCGCGAACGGCATTCCGCTGGATGACTTCGGCCATCTGTTCTCGCCGAGCGGCATGATCAATACGTACTTCAACACGCAGCTTCGCCCGTTCGTTGATACCTCCGGCGCAACCTGGAAGGCGCAAGCGGTGGCCGGGGTGGCGCCGCCGGTCAGCGCCGGCGACCTGGCGGAGTTCCAGCGTGCCAACGCCATCGGCCAGCTCTTCTTCGCCAGTGGCGGGGCGCAGGCCAGCGTGCAGTTCGAGATCACGCCGCAGACGCTGGACCGCGGTGCCAGGCAGGTGACGCTGGAGCTGGGCAGCCAGGTGATCAACTACGCCCATGGGCCGCAGGTCGCCGCGTCGGTCACTTGGCCCGGCACCGGCATGAACACGGCGCGCCTGGTGTTCGATCCGGCGCCGACCGGCGGCGGCGTGCTGCAGGCGAACGGTCCCTGGGCCCTGTTCCGGCTGTTCGATCAAGGGACGTTGCAAGAGGCGGGATCGTCGGACCGCTATATGCTGACGTTCCACGTCGGCAATCGCGAGGCCAGTTTTGAAATCCGCGCCGGCTCGGTGCTGAACCCGTTTGCCCCCGGCATGTTGCACGACTTCCGATGCCCGGGGCTGTGAGGATGAACCAAAGCGCCCCCTCCCCCGCTTATGGGAGGGGGTTGGGGGGAGGGGTGCGGGCAGCCAAGGCCGGCGGCTGTACGCACCCCTCCCCCCGCCCCGCTCCCACAAGGGGCGGGGGAGGATCAATCCTATGCCCGCCGTGATCGCTGGCTTCTACGGGAAGCTGCCGGCACGCGGCGATTTCGTGCGCGGGGCGTTGCCGCGCGACTTCACCGACCGCTGGGACGCCTGGCTCGCCCCCGCCATCGCCGGCAGCCGCACGCGGATGGGCGAGGACTGGCTGCCCGCGTTTCTGGAAGCCCCCGTCTGGCGCTTCATCCTCTCCGCCGGACTGTGCGGCGAGCGCGCCGCGCTCGGCGTGATGCTGCCCAGCGTGGACCGTGCCGGCCGGTATTTCCCGCTGACCTTCGCCGCCTTGTTCGACGCCGGCACCACCCCAGCGAGCGACGTGACATGGCTGGACCGCTGCGAGGCCGCCGGCCGCGCCGCCCTCGAGGATGATGCAGGGCCGGACCAACTGGGCGCGATGCTGGGTATCCCGGCCGCACAAGGCGAAACCGAAACCGGGACGATGCAGAGCATATGGTGGACTGACGGGGCACCGCGGGTGCCGGCGACTCGCTTTGTTTTATCCGGTATGCCTGACCCTTGCGTTTATGCCACGATGCTAGGGGCGGAGGCGGACGGGAATGCACGCCCCGCCCGCCTGCCGCAGGAGCCAATAACCGACCAGCCTCCAACAGCCGATAAGATTACGGTTCCGGACGCACCATCAGGGGGAGACGCATGGGAGTCAGCGTCATGAGCGGGATCCGTCTTCGTTCCTGGGCGATGACGCACCCGGGTCCGAAGCGCAAGCATAACGAGGACGCCTATGTCGATCGTCCCGATCTCGGCGTCTGGGCGGTGGCGGATGGCGCCGGCGGGCATCATGCCGGCGAGGTCGCCGCAGGCCTGATCCGCGAAGCGCTGGAAGCCATTCCACCCGGACTGTCTGCTTCCGAGCTGCTCGCCGAAGTGCGCGAGCGCATCGTGACGGCGCATGACTGGCTGCGCGCGGAAGCGCAGCGGCGCGGACCGGACGTGGTGATTGCCTCGACGGTCGTCGTATTGCTCGCCCGCAACGATCATTTCGCTTGCCTGTGGGCCGGCGATTCGCGCGCATACCTGCTGCGCAACGGGGTCCTGCAGCAGATCTCCCGCGACCACAGCCTGGTCCAGGAGCTGGTGGATGCGGGCGCTATCCGGCCCGAGGAAGCCGAGCACCATCCGCGCGCCAACGTCATCACGCGTGCGGTCGGTGCCGACCTCGAGGATTTCGCGTTGGACAAGGTGAGCGGCCCGATCCGGGCCGGCGACCGGTTCCTGTTGTGCAGCGACGGACTTTCCAAGAGTGTGCCGGAGGGCGAACTGGCCGCATTGCTCGGCGAGGACGCGGGCGTGCCGCCGTCGCAAAACCTGGTGGCTGCCGCGCTGGCGCTGAACACGAACGACAACGTGACCGCGGTGACCGTGGAAGCCGCGGAGTAATTACCAGCCCGCGAATAGACTCGCGGTGCCCGAGCGACGCCGGCGCCCGCTTCCCGTCATGGCCGGGCTTCTCGCGATGTGCGTCAGGATAAGGAATTCTTCTCCGACGCTGCCTAACGCGCTCATACAAATCGGGCCGGCACACCCGCAAGGCGTGCCGGCCCGATCTTGCTTGCATTCACCCCGTCTCGCTGCGGCTGTAGAACCGTCGCGAGAAACGCCGAACAGCGGCGTTATGACCCCTTCTGCTGCGTCAGGTCCCAGCTCGCGTTCGAGAACTTGATGCCGGTCTTCGCGTCGGCGACGCCGTACTTCCATGTCACCTTGGCGAAGTTGAGCGAGATGCTCTCCTCCGGAGGATCGTCGGAGCCCGCGCTGACACTGTAGCCGCTCAGGCCGGTATTGGTGAACTCGTACTCGAGGAACGATTCCACCTTGTTGGCAGTGGTGGTGGTGAACCGGATGGTGACCTTGCTGCTGAAGTCGCCACCGACGGCATCCTGCCACAGCTTGATAGACGACTTCTCCATCCGCTTCGTCACCACGACTTCGCTGATCGAGGGTTCGGACCCTTCGCGGGTGTCCTCGGCGCCGTGCGGCAGCGACACGCCACGGCCGACGCCCCACTGGAACGAGTGCAACTGGATCCAGCTTTCGATGCCCGCCGTGGTAGTCGACCCGTCGATGGACCCGTATTTCATATAGATGGCCACGCTGATGCTCCTCCTGTTGCCATACCCTACGCGAAATCAGCCGATATGGTACTGAAACGAGCCAGCCGTGTCCACGCCCACGGTGATGGCATCGATCGTCCCCCCCTCGGCAAGACGGGACAGTACTTCCGCCGACAGTTCGGGGAGCAGTGTACGCGAGAGGATCTTCTCGACGTTCCGCGCCCCTGACGACGTTTCTGTACACCGGTCGGCAATCGTTTGCACCAGGGATTTATCCCAGGCAAATTTCGCCCCGTATGCCTCCTGAACTCTCCGCCGTACCCGGTTGAGCTGCAGTTCCACGATCTTCTTGATGATGTCCGGCGACAGCGGGAAGTACGGCACCAGCGTGACACGTCCCAGGAACGCCGGCTTGAAGTGCTTCATCAATTCCGGCATCAGCGCGTCGGCCAGCCCCGCCGCGTCCGGTGCGGTTTCCGGATCGGCGAAGAGCTGCGTGATCAGTTCCGTACCGGCGTTCGATGTCATGATGATGACGGCATTCTTGAAGTCGATGTCGCGCCCTTCACCGTCCTTCATGTTGCCCTTGTCGAACACCTGGAAGAAGATGTCCTGTACGCCCGGATGCGCCTTTTCCATCTCGTCCAGCAGGATCACCGAGTACGGCCGCCGCCGCACCGCTTCCGTCAGGACGCCCCCTTCGCCATAGCCGACATAGCCCGGCGGGCTGCCCATCAGCAAGCTGACCTTATGTTCCTCCTTGAACTCGGTCATGTTGATGGTCGTCATGTTCTGCTCGCCGCCATACAGCAGATCAGCGAGCGTCAACGCGGTCTCCGTCTTGCCGGTGCCGGACGTGCCGACCATCAAAAATACACCGATCGGCTTGCGCGGATCGGTCAAGCCGGCACGCGACGTGCGGATCGCCTGCGCCACCGCTTCCAACGCATGCGACTGACCGACAATGCGCTGCTCCATCATGTCCTTCAGGTTCAGCACGGTGCGGATTTCGTTCGACTGCATCCGGCCGGTCGGAATGCCGGTCCAGCCCGCGACCACTTCGGCGATCGCCTGGCCATCCACCACCGGGTAGATCAGCGGCTCCTCGCCTTGCAGCGCGTGCAGCTTCTGCACGGCCGTCACCAGCTTCTCGCGCAACGAGTCCTTGTCGGCGGTGTTGGCGGGATCGTCGATCTGCGCCCGCGTTTCCCCCATCTCCGTGGCGAGCGCCTTCTCCTGCTCCCAGCGTGCCTGCAAGGCCTCGAGTTCGACCGCCTTCTGCGCGCGCTCGGTTTCCAGCGCCTCGCGACGCTCGCCGTGCTTTTCGCCGGAGGCAATTTCGCGGTCGACGATGCCGAGTTCGGTGTCGATCAGGCTGATGCGCCGTTGCCGGTCCTCGATCGGGGCCGGAATTGCCGACTGGCTCATCGCCACCCGCGCACAGGCGGTGTCGAGCAGGCTCATCGACTTGTCCGGCAACTGCCGCGACGGAATGTAGCGCGCCGACAGCCGCACGGATTCGCTGACCGCCTGGTCCAGAATGCGGACGTGGTGGTGCTTTTCCAATGTCGCGACCAGGCCGCGCATCATCGCCGTGGCCAACGGCTCGGTCGGCTCCAGGATCTGCACCACCTGGAAACGCCGTGTCAGCGCGGCGTCCTTTTCGAAGTACTTCTTGTATTCCGCCCAGGTCGTTGCGGCGATGGTGCGCAGCTCGCCGCGCGCCAACGCCGGCTTCAGCAGGTTGGCGGCATCGCCTTGCCCCTGCGATCCGCCGGCGCCGATCAACTGATGCGCCTCGTCGATGAACATGATGATCGGCTTGGGCGACGCCTTCACTTCGTCGATCACGCCGCGCAGGCGGTTTTCGAATTCGCCCCTCACGCCGGCACCGGCCTGCAGCAGGCCAAGATCGAGCGTGCGTAGCGTAACGTTCTGCAGCATCGGCGGCACGTCGCCGGCCGCGAGCCGCAGCGCGAAGCCTTCCACCACGGCGGTCTTTCCGACGCCCGCTTCACCCGTAAGGATCGGGTTGTTCTGCCGCCGACGCGTCAGGATGTCGATCATCTGGCGGATTTCGCTGTCGCGGCCGAGGATCGGATCGATCTTGCCGGCCTTCGCCTGCGCCGTCAGATCGATCGTGAATTGCTCCAGCGCGCCGCCGCCGCCGCGCGGCATGGGCGCGCCGCCTTCGGTGACCTCGCCACCCGACGCGCCGTACGCCGCCGCTTCCTGCGCCTCGGCGCTGTTGGCGGTAATCGTTGCGAAGTCGCGCTTCAGCAGGTCGGGGGCGATCTTCAGCAACTGGCTGGAGGCGTCTCGCGCATGCCGCGACAGGCTCTCGTCAGCCAGCATCGCCCACAGCAGGTGCCCCGACCGCAGCTTGCCGGCGGACTGGTCGAGCGAGGCGAACAGCCAGGCCTGCTTCATCAGGTCGGCAAGCTCGGGGGCCAGCCCGGGCACCCGGCCGTTGCCGGTTTTCATTTTCTCCAGCGACCGGTTCAGATCAGCAGCGAACCGGCCAGGCTCGATCTCGTAGTGCTTCAGGATCGCGGACACGTCGCCGTCGGTCCGGTCGGCCAGGGCAACCAGCCAGTGCTCGATCTCGACGTTGTAGTGCGTCCGCGTCGAAGTCAGCCCGATGGCCGCCTCCAGCGCGCGGCGGCACGTGTCGTTCAGGTGTCCGACGAGCTGTTTCAGATCGATCGCGACCATAGCTTTTCCTGCCCTGTTGTCGATGCGGGGGCGGCGCCCGGGCCGCTGGGGGACCATCCCCCATTCCGTGGTTGAACTGTATGTGTTACGCGGAACCGTTGTCCAGCTTTTGAGAAGGTGTGCAAGTGGCTTTGCCGGACGGTTTTGATCTCGAGGCACTGTTGGCGCCGATCCCCGGTGACGCGCCGCAAGGCATGGATATCCGGGAGGACTTCTCGGCCCAGTCTCCGTACAACCGCCTGCGGGACGCTCGTTCCGAGGCGCGGGACGCAGAAAAAATGTTGGACGCCGGCAGCGACGAGGGACGCGACCCGGCGCCGCTCTGGCGCACGGTGCGGGACGTCGGCCTGAAGACACTGAACGAGGCGGCGAAAGACCTGGAGGTCGCCGCCTGGCTCACCGAAGCCTATGTTCGCAGCCACGGCCTGGCGGGCCTCACCGCCGGTGCCAAGCTGATCGCCGGGCTGGCCGAAAACTACTGGGACGACGTGTTCCCGCTGCCGGACGATTACGGCGTTGAGACGCGCGTCGCGCCGGTGACCGGATTGAATGGGCGGGAAGGCAACGGCTCGTTGATCCAGCCGCTGCACAAGCTGCCGCTCTTTGTCCGCCCCGACGGCACGGCGCTCCTGCTTTATCAATATGACAACTCGGCGCAACTCGGAACTTTGGACGCCGAGCGCCGGAAGGCCCGCCTGGACGCAGGCGCCATTCCATTCGACGACCTGGAAAAGGAGGCGCGTGCCCAAGGCCCCCGCGCCATGACCAGGCTGCGCCAGGACGCGCGCGAGGCGCTTGAGGCGTGGCAACAAATGGCGACGCTGCTGGACGAGAAGGCGAGCGAGGATCCGCCTTCCACCAGCACGGTGCGCGACATGGTCACTCATGTGCTGGAGATCGCCAACCGGTACGCGCCACCGGAGGCCAGTGCGCCGGCCGACGGGGGGGAGGCCGGCGCCGAAGCCGATGGGGCGCCGGGCGTGGCGATGGCGGGGGGCATGATCGCCGGCGTCGCCGTGCCGGCCGGCCAGATCGCCTCCCGCGAAGATGCGCTGCGCGTTCTCGAGACCCTGGCGACCTTCTTCCGCCGGACCGAGCCGGTATCGCCGCTGTCCTATACGCTCGAGGAAGCGGTGCGCCGCAGCCGGCTCACCTGGCCGGAGCTGCTGGACGAAATCGTCGCTGACCGGGACAGCAGGAATGCGATCCTCACCTCGTTGGGCATCCGCCCGCCGCCGCCGCCGCCCGACGAATAGCGCCGGGGTGGGGACTGGAGCGCTGTTATCCACGTGTTACCCCGCTGTTGCTCCCCCACTGCTGCCCTCCCACTGCTGCCCTCCCACTGACTGCTGCTGCCCCCCTGCTGCTGCGGCTGCCGCTCCGGGGGGAACGCGCCGTCACCAGCAGATTGGCTGCCCGCTTTGCCAGCGGCGCGGGTGGCGGCGGGACCTGGCGCTACCTGAAATCGTGGCGCCCGGTTGTGAGCTGTGTCATACCCTGCAACGGGTTGTTGACCCTATTCGTCGCCATCGACTATTGTTCGGTCTTCGCGGCGATACCGCAAACGACACGTGCAGCCAGCGGTCGGCGCTTCAGCCGGCCACAGCGATGGGGAAGCGGGCACATGAGTGCAAGCATACATGAGAAGCTCAATCGCGTGCGCAAGCCGCGGGTCCACATCACCTACGATGTCGAGACGGAAGGCGCGCAGATCGAGCGTGAATTGCCGTTCGTCGTCGGCGTCATGGGCGACTTTTCCGGCGATCCCACGGCGCCGCTGCGGCCGATGGCGGACCGCAAGTTCATCCAGATCGACCGTGACAATTTCAATGACGTCATGGCCAGCATGAACCCCGGCCTGAAGCTGAAGGTCGACAACAAGCTGTCTGAAGAGGGCGGCCAGATGGCCGTCGACCTCAAGTTCAACTCGCTCGACGATTTCGAGCCCGGCCGCGTCGCCCAGCAAGTGCCGGCACTGCGCGCGCTGATGGAGACCCGCGCCAAGCTGCGCGACCTGGCGAGCAAGGTGGACCGCTCCGAGGAGCTGGAAGGCCTGCTGGAGCAAGTGCTGAAAAATGAGAACGAGCTGAAGTCGCTGCAGGACCAGCTCGGCCTTGGCAAGACGGAGGGCTGATCCATGTCCGGCGCACAAACTGCCACGCAGGCAGCAGAAGCTACCACCACCGACAGCCTATCGATCCTCGACCAGGTGATCGGGGCCACCAAGCAGACGGCGCCCGACCAGACCACCGACCTGGTGAAGAACCTGGTCGAGCAAGCAATGGCCGGCACGGTCACGTTCGACAAGAACCTGACCCGCACATTCGAGCGTGCGGTTGCCGCCATCGACCGCAAGCTGTCCGAGCAACTCAACGAGATCATTCACAACCCCAAGTTCACCAAGCTTGAGGGCACTTGGCGCGGCCTCAGCTATCTGGTGCAGAACAGTGAGACAGGCACCGGCCTGAAGATCCGGGTGCTGAACATTCCCAAACGCGACTTGGCCCGCGACCTGCAGCGTGCCGTCGAGTTCGACCAGAGCCAGCTCTTCAAGAAGATCTACGAGAACGAGTTCGGCACCCCGGGTGGCGAGCCTTATGGGACGCTGATCGGCGACTATGAGTGGACGCAGCATCCGGACGATGTCGAGACCCTGCGCCTGGTGTCCAATGTCGCTGCCGCCGCCTTCGCCCCGTTCGTTTCCGCGGCGGGACCGGGCCTGTTCGGGTTCGAGTCCTGGGAAGAGCTGACCAAGCCGCGCGACCTGGCGAAGATCTTCGAGACGTCGGACTACACCAAGTGGCGCAGCCTGCGCGACAGCGAGGACGCGCGTTTCGTCAGCCTGGTGATGCCGCGCACGCTGGCTCGCCTGCCGTACGGCGCCGCGACCAAGTCGATCGACGAGTTCAACTACGAAGAAGCCCCGTACGACGAGGCCGGCGCCGCCAAGTCGATGGACCATGACCACTATTGCTGGATGAACGCCGCCTACGCGATGGGCGTCAGGATGACCGACGCGTTCGCCAAATTCGGCTTCTGCGTCGCCATCCGCGGCGCCGAGGGCGGCGGCAAGGTCGAGAACCTTCCGACGCACGTGTTCCAGTCCGATGATGGTGACATGGACGCCAAGTGCCCGACCGAAATCGCCATCACGGACCGGCGCGAGTTTGAACTTTCCAACCTCGGCTTCCTGCCGCTCTGCCACTACAAGAATACCGACTATTCCGTGTTCTTCGGGGCGCAGACCTTGCAGAAGCCGAAGAAGTACGACCGGCCGGAGGCAACCGCCAACGCGGCGATCTCGGCCCGCCTGCCCTACATCATGGCGTCCAGCCGCTTCGCCCACTACCTGAAGGTCATGGCGCGCGACAAGATCGGCAGCTTCATGGAAGCCGTCGATGTCGAGCGCTGGCTGAACCGCTGGATCGGCAACTACGTCAACACCAACGACAATGCCGGGCAGGAGATGAAGTCCCGCTATCCGCTGCGCGAGGCGAAGGTCGAGGTCCGGGAAATCCCCGGCCGCCCCGGCTCCTACAACGCCGTGGCCTATCTGCGGCCCTGGCTGCAGATGGAAGAGTTGACCACCAGCCTGCGCATGGTCGCGCGCATTCCGGCCGCTTCAGGCTGATCGGCGGGCGGACGGGAGGGTGAGCGGCTGGATGACGTGAGGTAGTGAGCTAGGAAGACTCCCCCTCCCCTCTTGAGGGAGGGGGTTGGGGGGAGGGGTCTCGCTTTCGATGGATTCACCTCTTTCCGACCTCGACGCGGTGGTTGCCGCCTCCCCCCAGCCTCAGTCCGCTTCGCGGCCCGAGCCCACAAGCGGAGGGGGAGATTCCCCCACCGACTCCCCTCTGCGTGACTCCATCCTCTCCGGCCGGTTCGTCGGCACGCGCGACAACAACCTGGAAGACGCGCTGTCCGGCTTTCTGTTGAGCGCAGACGGCGATGCCGTTGACCGGTGGTTCGGCACCGAGGCGGGACTGCGGCTGCGCATCACCCCCGACGCATTGCGCGGCGCACTCGACCGCGACATCGCCGCGATCGACGCCGTGCTGTCGGAGCAGGTTGACGCGATCCTGCATGACACGCGGCTGCGCCGCCTGGAAGGCACCTGGCGCGGCATCGCATGGCTGGTCGATGTCACCGAGCAAAGCAGTCGGCTGAAAATCAAGCTGCTGAATGCCGGCTGGCACGAGATCTGCCGCGACCTCGAACGTGCCATCGAGTTCGACCAGAGCCACCTGTTCCGCAAGATCTATGAAGATGAATTTGGTACCCCGGGTGGCGAGCCTTACGGCATCCTGGTGATCGACCACGAAGTGCGGCATCGTCCGTCCGCCGGCTCGCGCACCGACGACGTGAACGCGATGGCCGCGCTGTCTGGTGTGGCGGCGGCGGCCTTCTGCCCGGTGATCCTGGGCGCGTCCCCGGCGCTGCTGGAAGTGGACAGCTTCGCCGACCTCGCCAGCGTCGTGGATATAACCGCCCCGCTCCGCAACACCGAGCATGCCCGCTGGCGGAGCCTGACCACGCGTCCCGACATGCGCTTCATCGGCGTCGCGCTGCCGCATCTGCTCGCGCGTCCGCCGTGGGAGGACGATGGCACCCGCGCTGACGGTTTCCGCTATGCCGAATACGCTCCCACCAGCGAAGAGCGGGTGTGGATGAATGCCGGTTTTGCCTTCGCCAGCGTGGTGGCGCGCGCCTTCGCCAATTACTCCTGGCCGGCCGACGTGCGCGGCGTGGAGACCGACCGCGTCGGCGGCGGATTGGTGGAAGGCATGGCCCTGGAATCGTTCCGCACCGACCCGCACCTTGTCTGGAACCGTGCCCCCGTCGAGATCGTCTGGAACGACCACCAGGAGCGCGCGTTGCTGGACGTGGGATTGATGCCCCTGTCGTCGCTGCCCTTCACTGACGAGCTGGTGTTCGGCGCGGTGCGCAGCCTGTTGGTGCCGCAACGCTTCACCGGTGCCACCGCCGCCGCGGCCGATGCCAACGCGCGGCTGTCGTCGCAGATCAATTCCATCCTGTGCGCGTCGCGCTTTGCGCACCACCTGAAGATGAAGGGCCGGGAGATGGTCGGCTCCTTCAAGACCGCGGACGAGATCGAACGCCAGTTGCAGGAATGGCTGACGCGGTATGTGAATGCCAATGTCTCCTCCACCGGAGATTCCCGGGCGCGTTACCCGCTGGTTGGCGGACGCGTGCGGGTGCAGGAACTGGCCGGCAAGCCCGGCAGCTTTGGCTGCGTGGTCCAATTGCAGCCGCACTACCAGTTGGACGACGTGTCGGCGACCTTCCAGCTCGTGACCGATCTCGGCAGGCGGTAGGAGGTCGGCGTGGCGGGCAGCGTGAAGTACAGGGCAGCGTGAAGTACAGAGCAAATGTGAAGTACTTGAACCTGGCCTGACTTGCTTGGCCTGATTTAACTTGGCCTTACTTGACTTGGTTAGAATCGTTTGGGGGACCTATGAGCACGACGGACCAGACAGCCGCATCCCTGTTTCGCAGCGGCAACCTGACCGGGGCGATCGCCGCGGCCCAGGCCACCTTACGCAAAGCCCCCACCGACCTCGGCGCCCGCGTGTTGCTGGCCGAGCTGCTGTGCTTCGGCAGCAATCTGGAACGGGCCGACGTGATTCTGGACGCCGCCTCCACCATCGACCCATCCAGTGCCCTGGTGGTGGCCGAATTCCGCCAGCTCGTGCGCGCCGACATGGCACGGCGCCAGCTCTTCCGCGACGGCCGCGTGCCCGAGTTCCTCGGTGAACCGACCGAAACGCAGCGCATGCAGCTGGCGGCCTTTGTGGCACTGCGCGCCGGCGACATCGCTGAGGCGGCAACCCAGGCCGCCGGCGCCGAAGCGGCGCGCCCGCATTGCGCCGGAAAGCACAAGGGTACCGCGCCAACGGGCACCGCATTCGACGATCTGCGCGACGTCGATGACCTGCTCGCCGGCACCCTGGAAGTGCTGACCACCACCGGCAAGTATTATTGGATTCCCATCGAGCGCCTGATCAGCGTCACCTTCCATCCGCCGAAGCGCCCGCGTGACCTGCTGTGGCGCCGCGCCTCGGTGTCGGTGGATGCGGGACCAGACGGCGACGTCTACGTCCCGGTGGTCTACGCCGGTGACGAGACGATGACCGAAGGCCAGCGGCTCGGCCGCGAGACCGATTGGCAGCAGGCCGAAGGCGGTCCCGTGCGCGGCATCGGTCAACGCGTCTTCCTGCTCGGCGAGGATGACGTCGCAGTCATGGATCTCAGCGAGCTGACGTTTACCAACGCGGGCGGCGCATGAGCGGACGGAGCGGCAACCGCGGCACCGCCGTCCGTGTCCAGGCGCCGCTGCTCGACCGCCTGATCGACGAAGCCCCCGACCAGGCGCGCGATCCGCCGACCTCGGTCACCGACACCATGGCGGCCCTGCGCCAGTCGGTGCGGCGCGACCTGGAGGCCCTGCTCAACGCGCGCCGCCGCTGGCGATCCTGGCCAAAGACGCTGAGCGAGGTGATCACGTCGCCGGTCGGCTACGGCATCCCGGACTTCGCCTCGGGCGCGTTCAACGATACCCACCGGCGCGAGGAACTGCGGCTGGAAATCGAAGACACCATCCGCCGGTTCGAACCCCGCTTCCTGTCGGTGCGCGTGCAGTTGGTGGACGCGCGCGAGCAATTGGAAACCACCCTGCGCCTGCGGATCGACGCCGTGATGCACGCCGAACCGGCGCCGGAGGCGGTAACGTTCGACACGGTGGTCGATCCGACGACCGACGATGTGCTGGTCCGTGCGAAGGAGTAGCGGCTAGCGATGGCGCGGACCGTCCCTTCCCCGCGCCGGTTGTCCGACTCCGACAGTTGCTGTCCAGGTCAGCGTGTCATTGCGAGCGCCGCGAAGCAATCTCCCGCGAGTGACGTGCGAACTCTGCGGCAAGAAACAGAAACACCCCTGGTTAGGGGAGGGGTGCGTGCACGCACCGACCGTAGTCGTACGCACCCCTCCCCCCGCCCTCAAGGGGAGCGGGTGTCCTTTCCCCCTCCGACCGCCGTTTCGTGCAGGGCGGGTCGGCCGCCAGGCCGGCGGTCAACTCCCCGGGGGTCGACTCCCCGGTGGTCAACGCCAATGACAGGGTCGCCGACGCGGCCGCGCCGCGAGGTTTTGATGACTGAGCGGTGGAACTCATGTCGTCTCTCTCGCACACTGGTTGGACCAATCTGCAAGCCGATCTCAGCGCATGCGTCAGATTCGGCACCAGCAGTTGCCTGAAGATCGACAGCAGCCCCGGATCAAGTCACGGGCAGGCTCTCCCCCGCAAGCGGGAGAGGTTTTGTAGGAACCCATGTCCGACACCCTCCTTCCCTACTACGACCGCGAACTGGCAGCCATCAAACGCCTGGCCGCGGAATTCGCCGATACCCACCCGAAGATCGCCGGCCGCTTGCGCCTCTCGGCCGATGCGGTGGACGACCCGCACGTCGCCCGCCTGCTGGAAGGCGTCGCCTTCCTCGCCGGCCGCGTGCAGCACCGCCTCGACGACGAATTCCCCGAGCTCACCGACTCCCTGCTCGGCCTGCTCTACCCGCACTACCTCGCGCCCATGCCGTCCTGCATGGTGGTGCAGCTCGACTGCCAGACCGAGCTGTCGCTTCCCGCCCGCCTGCCCGCGGGGATCGCGGTCGATACCGAACCGGTGCACGGCGAAGCTCTGCGCTATCGCTCCACCAGCGCCGTCACCCTCTGGCCGATCGAGGTGGAGAACGTGCGGCTGTCCGGCCTGCCGATCGTCGCGCCCGCCAACCCCGCCGCCGCCGGCGCCGGTGGCGTACTCCGCATCACGCTGAAATGCCTGTCTCCCGAGATGACGTTTCAACAGCTCGGCGTCGACCGCCTGCGCTTCTTCCTGCGTGGCCCGGCCAACCAGACCCTGCCGCTCTACGAATTGCTGTGCGGCCATGCGATCTCCGTCGCCTATGCCAACAACGCCGTGGACCCCGCCCCCGTCATCGTCCCGCCAACCAGCATCACACCCGTCGGCTTCGCCCCTCAGGAAGCCCTGCTGCCCTGGTCCGCCCGCGGCTTCTCCGGCTTCCGCCTGCTGACCGAATACTTCGCTTTCCCGGAGAAATTCCTGTTCCTCGACTTCAGCCGGATCGACACCAAGACGCTGGTTTCGGCCGGCAACCGGCTGGAGATTTTCGTCTATCTCAACCGGCCCGCCCCGGAACTTGAACGCAGCATCGGCCAATCCGCGCTCGCCCTCGGCTGCACCCCACTGGTCAACCTATTCCCGCAACGCTGCGAGCCGATCCGCCTGTCCCACACAGATACCGAATACCGCATCGTCCCCGATGCCCGCCGGCCCCGCGCCGCCGAGGTCTGGAGCGTGGACCGCGTGCGCGAAACCCTGCCCGACGGCTCCTTCCGCCCGTGGCGACCGTTCTACCGTCTGAGTGAATCCGAAACCGCCGCCACCCTGCTCGGCCAGGCATCAGCCCCGTCCAACCAAGGCTCGTCCGGCCCGGGCGGGGCCACACCGGGCGGCTTCTACCACGTTGCCCGCCGCACCGCCTCGCCCGGTGTCCCCGGCACCGAGGCCTTCATCGCCCCGCACGACCCCCAGTTCGACCCCGATAAACCCGCCGACACCGTCCTCTCGGTCGACGCCCTCTGCCTCAACCGCGACCTGCCGACCGACCTGCCTTTCGGCGGCGGCCACCCCACCCTCCGGCTCGTCGAGGGCGCCGCCGCCGTCGCCGCCATCCGGGCTGTAACGCCACCCACCACCACCCTCCGCCCGCCCCTGCGCGAACGCGGCTTCTGGCGCCTGATATCGCACCTGTCGCTCGGCCACCTCGCCGTCACCGGCGGGAGCGACGGGGCCAACGCGCTGAAGGAAATCCTCCGCCTCTACGACGTGCGGGAAACCGCGGAAACCCGCAGCGCCATCGACGCCATCAGCAGCATCTCCTCGCGTCCCGGCACCGCCCGTGCGCCGGGCCGCTCCGGCGCCTTCTGCCGTGGACTCGACGTCACCATCGAGTTCGAACCACGCACCTGGCAAGCCTCCGGCCTCTATCTGCTGGCGTCGGTGCTCGAAAACTTCCTGGCACTGCACGGCACCATCAACAGCTTCACCCGCACCACCGTCACCCTCCGCGGCCGCCCCGGCACCGCCGCCGCCTGGGCCGCCCGCAGCGGCACCCGCGTGCTCGTATGACCATGGTCTGTGAGATGGGAGCAAGACCAGGGAGGCGTTGCCCCTGGTCCCCCCACCAGGGGCGACGCCCCTTGGAACCCATCCGTTTGGTGCGGCGAGAGGGGTCCAGGGGACGACTGTCCCCTGGCAGGGGGTCGAGGGGGACAGCGTCCCCCTCGCCTTGCTTCCCCACCCCACAGGCCAAGGGCCACGGGCATGAGGGCGCGCTCCGTGCTGGCCGGGCTGGCAGCGGCGCCGAGGCGGTTTCGGTTCGATGCCGCGGTCCGGGTGCTGGCGAGGGCGAGGCGCGCGGATGATCCAGCCGAGGTGATGCGATTTCGCACCCCGAGTGGGTTGGTTTATCCGCCCGCGGACGTGTTGGAGGTGGATGCGCGCGGCCCGCAGCCCGAGCTGACGGTCGGGATGATCGGGCTCACTGGGCCATCGGGGGTGTTGCCGCGTTCGTATTCCGAGATCGTGACGCAGACGCGGCGCAACCGGTCCACGGCGCTGCATGAGTTCCTCGATCTGCTGGGCCATCGATTTGTCGGGTTTTTTGCCCGTGCGGCGATGAAGTACCGGCCGGCACGGGCGGCGGAGGCGGCGGCGTTGCGTGGGCCGGACGCGACGGATTCCGTGACGCAGACGCTGCTGGCGCTGACCGGCTTCGGCACCGGGCACCTGGCGTCGCGGCTGTTGGCAGGTGCCGATCCGATCCTGCATTATGCGGGCTTGTTCGCAATGCGGCCACGTTCCGCGGACCGGTTGGGGACGATGCTGTCCGACTGGCTCGGCATGCACGTGCAGGTTGAGGAATTCGCCGGTGCCTGGCTGAACCTGCCGGTGGATCAGCAGACCCGAATTGGCGTGCACGGTGCGTTCAGCCGGCTCGGCATGGATGCCGCGGCCGGGGTGCGCGCCTGGGATCCGCAGGCGCGGTTCGTGCTGCGGATCGGGCCGTTGGACCGGGCCGGGTTTCAGCAGTTGCTGCCAGATCGCCTGGCGTTGCATCGGATGGTGGCGCTGACTCGCGCCTATGTCGGATTTGAGCTGGGGTTCGCGGTGAACCCCATCCTGGCGGCGCGGGACGTGCCGCCGCTGCGTCTTGGCGACGACGCGCCATCGCCACGGTTAGGATGGAACACGTGGCTGCCGGGTCCGCCCGGCTCCATACTGCCGCGCGGCGATGCGGCCGATGCCGTGTTCGAGGCGGAGGTGATCGAGGCGCAGCGCGTCGTTGGGGGAGTTGCGGCGGCATGAGTGGCTGGGGCGGCGGCTATGTCACGGACATCACTTATCTCACCGGCTGGTACCGCCAGCAGTCGCCCACGATCGTGGCGCTCGCGTGCCTGTTGAGCGGGGTGGCCTCGCCGATGCCCGCCGCGGACGACGACGTGAGCTATCTCGAGCTGGGGTGTGGCCACGGTTTCGGTGCCATGGCGACGGCCGCAAGCAATCCTGGCTGGCGGGTGACGGCGGTCGACTTCAATCCGGCGCACGTTGCCACCGCGCGCGAATGGGCGGCCGAGGCCGGGCTGACCAACATCGCCTTCGTCGAGGCGGATCTCGCCACGCTGGCCGACGATGCGGTGGGTCGGTCGATGCCGATGGCGGATTTCGTGTCGCTGCACGGCGTCTGGTCGTGGGTACCGGCGAACGTCAAGGCGGGCATCGTGAGGCTGCTGCGCGACAAGGTGCGGCCGGGCGGGGCGGTGCATGTCAGCTACAACGCGATGCCGGCCTGGGGCACCTTGTTGGGCTTGCAGCGTCTGGTGCGCACGGTGGGCCGCCAGCGCGCCGGCCGCAGTGACCGCCAGGCAGCGGAGGGACTGAAGTTCGTCCGCGACCTTTTCCAGGCCGAGGCGCTGCAATTGCGCCGCTCCAAGCTGGCGCATACGCTGATGGAGCGGCTGGGGGAGATGCCGCTCGCGTATCTGACCCACGAGTACATGAACGAAGCGTGGGCGCCGTGCTTCATGGCCGATGTCGCCGAGGCGATGGCGGGTGCCAAGCTGGAATGGGTCGGTTCGTCGCAATTGCACGACAATTTCCCCGAACTGACATTCAGCGCAGAGCAACGCGAGCTGGCGCAAAGGTTCGACGATCCGTTGCTGCGCGAACTGATCAAGGACCATTGCCTGGACCAGATGCTGCGTCACGACGTTTATGTTCGCGGCGCCCGCCGGCTGTCGCCGCGACAGCGCGATGCAGCGCTGATGGCGGTGACCATCGGGTTGCACATCCGACCCCAGGACCTGCCTGTGGAGGTCGAAGTTCCTGCCGGCAAGGGCGCGCTCAATCCCAAATTCTACCAGCCGGTTGCCCGGGCGCTGGCCGATGGGCCGCGCCTGGTAGCCGATCTGCTGCGGCTGCCGGAGGTCGAGGGCACTCGGGACAACCCGGCGGAGCTGATCGGCATGCTGGTGGGGGCCGACTTGGCCGATCCGGCGTTGCGGCCGACGGCGGCACCCTCGCCGGCAGCGCAGCGCTTCAACGCCGTGGCGGCGCGCCGGCTGATGCAGACCGAGAAGGCCGATCGGGCGCTGGCGGCGGCCAGCCACCGCATGGGGACGCCGGTGCCGGCCACGGTGCTCGACCTGATCGTGCTGGAGCGGACAATGGACGGTGCCGGAAGCGTGGATGAACTGGTCCGGCATTTTGCGCGCGCGATCACCGTGACCGACGAGGCGAAGCTGCGCGAGGTGCTGACCGCCTCGATCGAGAACAAGCTGCCCCGGCTGCGGGCCGCCGGCGTGTTGTGAACGCGCACAATTTCGCCTGCGCGGAGCCTGTTCCAATTTCTTCGCACAGGTTCATTTCTGTGCTATATGGAAGCAATGCATGACGATTGGAGGAGACTGACCGTGCGCGGACTCATTGCATCCGTGATCGCAGCCCCGCTGATATTCGCGGCAGCCCCAGCTTTGGCCCAGAGCAATCCCTCGGCCGATCAGATCATTAACTCCCTGAAGCCGACGGGCAACCTGACGGGAGGCGGCACGCGGGGCATTCGTCTCGCGCCGCCGTCCGGTGAGGCGGCATCGCCGCAACAGATCGTTCCGACCGCGGCGGGCACGACGCACGTCGCCGCCACGAAGCCGATGGCGGCACCGCCGGCCCAGGCGGCCGGACCGTCGGTGAACCTGACGGTCGATTTCCCCAATGGATCAGCGGAGCTGACGCCACAGGCGATGACGACGCTGGACCAACTCGGCAAGGCGCTGTCCAGCAGCGCACTGGCGAGCTATCGGTTCCGCGTTGAGGGCCATACCGATACCGTGGGCTCGCAGCCGTACAACCAGTCGCTATCGCAGCAGCGCGCCGACGCTGTCGTGAGCTACATCGAGAGCAAGTACGGCGTGCCCCCCGTACGGCTCCAGGCGGTGGGCATGGGTGAGAAGGGGCTGTTGGTGCACACCCCGCCGCAGACGCCGGAGCCGCGCAACCGGCGTGTCGAGGTCATCAACCTGGGCGCCTGATGCCTCGGGCGTGACGTAGTCGCGCCGGCGATGGGCGCCGCTCCGGGCACGGATGACACGATCGGACCGATACCAGACTGAATCGCGGTAGGGACGCACCTTACGGCGCGCCCCCCGCACAGAACCGTACGTGCGGCTTCCGCATACGGCTCCCACCTCGGATGTTTGACGGCGAACCGTTGCTCCGGCCAGGGATGCAGGATGCGCGGCTTCGGCAGGTAGTCATCTGCCAGCCGCTTCATCCGCTCCCACGTGGTCTTGTCGCGCTAGCCGCGCCGCCGAAGCGCACGCCACCAGAGCCGGACCACGCAGTCCCGGAAAGTCTGGAGAGATCGGGTGTTGGTCGGCACGGCGTGGTAGTTGAACCACCCGCTACCACCCCCCGCAGCCACTCCCCCTGTCGAGGGATCGGCCGGTGCATCCGCCGCCGCAGTTCCTTCTTCAGCGCCACAAGCTTCGCCTACAGCCGATCACGCCGGGGTTGGGCCGCGAAGCGGACCAACCGCCAGAGCAGGAACTTGCCACGCCGCTTCGCCCTGCCCCTCACGGAACACGACGCCCGGCTCGGGGGCGATGTGATTATTGGTCAGCCAATTGCGGCGTCATGCGGCAGCAGGCTCGCAACCAGATGAAACCAGACGCCCCCCGCTCGCCGCGGCCTCCAAGCCAAACGACTCCGGAGCCGAAAATTGGCGGGGTAATTTCCGGGATCGCCTGCCCCATTAGCCACCCAAAAGCAGCCGCCCTTCCTCCACCAAACCGGCCAACTCATTTCGATGTTGTCGGCACTCCCCCGCCTTCACTAACTACACAAAGGGCGCCGGGCGACACCGGAGCCATGGGGGAATTGGCGGCAATGCAGCCGATGCGGAACCTGCGAAGGGTTGCAGCACCCGACAGCACCGTGGGCAGCGATGTCGTCTCCCCCGTCCGCCAACCCCACCGAGGACGCAGGGTCATGCGACAGATGTTGATTGCGGCGGCGATCGCGGCAGGCCTGGTGGCACTCTGGGCGGCGCTGTTGCCGATCGCGGCGTAGCGCGCGGATCACGCTCCGCTCTCCACCGGCTCCCGTGCCGCAACGCGATCCAGACCGGCGGAGACGCTGCGGAACAGTTCCTTGAACGGCACCGGCTTGCGCAGCACCTGGAAGCCCGTCTCGCCACCGGTCACGACGTCGTTGTAGCCGGACATCAGGATAATGGGCAGCGCCGGATACCGCTGCCGGACCGCGCGTGCGAGATCGAGCCCGGTCACGCCATCCGGCATCACCACGTCGCTCAGCAACAGATCGAAGCGTTGGCCCGCGTCCAGCCGAGCAAGCGCCTTGCGGGCGCGGTTGGCCACCTCCACCGCGAAGCCCATGGACCGCAGCATCTGGGCGGTGACCAAAGCCACTTCCGGGTTGTCCTCGACCAACAGAATCCGCTCGTGTCGCTGCGCTGTCGTCGGGGAGACGGCTTCCGCATCGGCCGGCGCAACGGACCGGCGCGCCCGCGGCAAACGCAGCGTGACCGTCGTGCCGCGTCCCGGCGCACTGTCGATGCTGGCCTCCCCACCGGATTGCCGCGCGAAACCGTAGACCTGGCTCAGGCCGAGGCCGGTTCCCTCGCCGGGCTGCTTGGTGGTGAAGAACGGATCGAACACCTTGCCGAGCACCTCGGGCGGGATGCCGGTGCCTGTATCGTCCACGGTGATCGTCACATGCTCGGCCTCCGGCGTCGCGCTGCGGCCGGGCGGGTTTGCGTTGCGCACGTCGATGGCGAAAATGCCCCCTTGCGGCATCGCGTCACGCGCATTCGCGGCCAGGTTCAGCAGTGCGATCTCGAACTCCGCGAGGTCGGCCTCGATCGGCCAAACGTCGTCCCCCACCGTCACCGCCAGGCGGACGCCGGCGCGCAGCGACACGCGCAGCATCTCGGCGACCCGCGGCACCTCGGTGCGCAGGTCGATAATCTGCGGGTTCGTCGACTGGCGGCGCGAAAAGGACAGCAACTGCCGCGTCAGCGCGACGCCGCGCTCGCTGGCGCGCAGGATGTTGTCCATCCGCCGCGGCGTCTGCGATTCCGGGCGCCGCCTGGCCAACTCGGCATTGCCCGTAATGACGGCGAGCAAATTGTTGAAGTCGTGAGCCACGCCGCCGGTCAGCTTGCCGATCGCCTCCATCTTCTGTGCCTGGCGGAGCTGCGCTTCCAACTGCTCATGTTCTGTCAGGTCGCGTGCGGTGGTGATGATGTAGCGGTCCGGGCTGTCGTCGTGCGGCGGCACCGGCACGAACATCACGTCGATGGTGGTGGTACGGCCGGCCAGCGTGCGGTGCGCCTGGTAGCGCTGTGTCGTACCGGTGCGAACGCATTCGCGGAAATAGTGCAGCGGCACCTGCGCCTGGTCGGCGCCCAGCACCTCCTCGACCGGATGCTCCACGATCTGAGCGCGCGGCCGGCCATAGGCGACTTCGGTGGTTGGATTGACATCGACGAAGGTGAATTGGCCGTCGGGTGAGGCGCGGACCAGCGTCAGCCAGTCCGGCGAGTTGTCGAAAAACGCCTGCAACTGCGCCTGGCTGGAGGCGAGCTCGCGGGCGCGTTCCTCTGCCGCTTGTCCCAACTGCTCATTCAGCTCGCGCAGGCGGCGTTCGCTATCCTGCAGCGCCTGGGTCATCCGCTTGCGCTCGTCGAAATCCTCGATGATGCCGAGGAAATGCAGGGTGTCGCCGTCCGGGCTGCGGATCGGCGCGACCGTGACGTTCACCCATAACGACTCACCCGAGCTACGGACGTAACGGGCCTCGAACTGCGCCTGGGGAACCGCGCCACGGCGGAGAGCTTCGCCGGCCGCGGTGCACAGTGCACGATCATCCGGATGAACGACGTCGAGGATGCTGCGGCCAATCAGATCTTCGGCGCTATGGCCGAGCATGGAGCAAAGGGCTGGGTTGACCTCGCGCAGGCGGTAGTCGATGCCGACAGTGACCTTGCCCAGAGGGCTTTGCTCGAACACGCGGCGAAAGCGGACCTCGCTTTCGCGCAGCGCAGCTTCCGAGCGCTTGCTCTCCGTCACGTCGACGTTGACGCCGGTGAAGCGGACGGGCCGGCCGGTGGCGTCGCGGATCACGCGGCCGCGACCATGGATCCAGCGGATTTCGCCGCTGGGGCGGACGATTCGGAAGGTGACCTCGCAGCGGCCCACGACGCTGTCCATGGCGTGCCGGTAGGTCTCCTGGACCCGGTCGCGATCCTCGGGATGGCGCAACGCCTTGGTGACTTCGAGCGGCACAGGATGCGACGCCGGCGGCAGCCCCATCATGCGGAAGAATTGCGGCGTCCCGCTCAGCATGAGGTTGGCCAGGTCGAGGTGCCAGAGGCCGATGCCTTCGGACAGTTCGGCCAGAGTGAGGATCTCGTCCCGGTCCATCGGGAAGTCCCGCAGCGCGGCTGCGGCCTCTGCTGCCGACTCAGGCTCGTGCTGTGTCGTTTCGGTCATGCCGCCTTGTTACCGGACGGCGGGGCCCGAAGCGAGAGACAGCTGCGGGATCACGACCTGTTGAGAGGGGGAGTTCTGACTCGAATCGGGATGGCAGGATCCCCGGGCGAGTGTGGCAAACAGCGGCTCCAGGGTCTCGGGATCGCATTCCTCGAGCGGCGTGTTGAGAATCGCACAGGCTTTGGGGCTGAGTTGGGGACATACCCCCGGACAGGGGGAGCGGTGCGCGGCCGACGCGCTTGCCGGATAGTTTTGACCGGCAGCGCCTGTCGTTGACCTGCTCTCGCCACCGCAAACCGCCCCGATCCCGCGCGGCGACATTGCTCTGAGCAGCCGCTTTTGGGTGAAAAGCGGACTTTCAGGTTCTGCAAAGTTCGACAGGGTCCCGAAGGCTGACGGCGATGATCGACACCGCACACCAGGCGGTATGGTCTGACACCGAATGGGCGACCAACCGCCATCGGAATTTCCGGCGAGCCGTGCGCGGGATGATCACCTACGAGATCAGCGAAGGGCAGGGAATTGGTGGCGGGCCGGCAGGGCGCCGGCCCGACTTGTCAAATTGTCCTCTATCATAGACCGCAAAGGAGGAAGAATGTGACGGGTGGCCGCGCGTTCTGATCCGGATAAGCAGGGGGACAGTGATGGGCTATTGGAACATGCTGCCTCAGGACCTTCTGAGTGCGCTCTGGGGGGCGATCGCGGCCAGCGTTGTTGCGGCTGTCTCCGGTTTTGTCGTTACCCGAATCCCAAAGGTTCGGCGGTGGTTTGAGGAGGGGCGGCTGGGTGCGTCGCTGGTCCTATCGTTCTTAATGTCCGTTCTCGTGGCGGGAATGATGGGCCTGTTTTTGAGGCACCTTACTTGGGAAGAGGTCCATCCCCTGAGGCAGGCACTGGCCGGCGTCTCGGTCGTCGCCGCTGGCCAGGTAGATCCGGCTGCCAACCAAAGCTGCAAGGGGCAGATCACAGATACGTACCACGCCAGAAAAGAAAGCGTCGGCCTCTACGAAGTTTGTCTCAACAGTCCAGTGGTGCAGGATAGTATCATCTTATTAAGCCCGGTGCTGGGCGATGCAGAGAAACCATCTGACGTAGTGAGTTCACGCGTGATTAATGTTCACCATATTTCATTCACAGTGCAGACTTTAGTCAATGGAAGTGCCGCGGACAGAGGATTTTGGTTTCTGGTGCTACGCCAAGGGGCTACCCGATGAGCCAGCCTGCCCGATCCTGTGCCATCACCTATCAGCTCGGCGTCAGGTTTTGAATTTGCATGTCCTCGATAATCCAACGACGAGGCCGGCCCGTCGGTCGCTCCTGGATGAGATGAATAGCGCCGTACGGCGCCGACGCATCGTCACGCTCTCACGTCATCAGGCCGAGACGAGTCCACGCGCGGCTGCCATCGAACGGAACCATTCGAATTGCGGATTTGTAGTTGGTGCAACACACGGCGAGGCGGTCCACGCCGCCTTGGCTGGAGAAACCGCTTCTGACCGTTGGCGACCTCAGCCACAGTAGGTTCGCTCCGGGTCGGAACCGTTTCTCCGGTAGAGTGCACTCGGGCGGACAGATGGTCAGGGTAGCCACTTTGGATCGGTCAAAAGCTCTGTGGAGAGGTACAGCACTAAACCCCCGCCACCCGCCGCAAATCCAGCGTGCGCGGATGCTCGCGCGAGCGGGCGACCACCGGTTCCGTCCATCGGGCCCGGCGTGTGCCCGATCGGGAAGAACCGCGCCTTCCGCCGTGCCTCCGCCTCGTTGGCATTCACCGGGAAGCGTTCGTAATTGCGGCCGCCGGGATGCGCGACGTGATGCGTCAAGCCGCCCAGCGAGCGGCCGGTCCAGCGATCGTAGATATCGAAGATCAGCGGCGTCTGCGCCGGGATCGTCGGATGCAGCGCGGTCGGCGGCTGCCAAGCCTTGAAGCGGACGCCGCCGACATATTCGCCCTCGCGGTCGGTGCGGGTCAGCGGCACGGCGCTGCCGTTGCAGGCCAGGACGAAGCGTTCCTCCACCCAGCCATCCACCCGCGCCTGCACGCGCTCCACCGAGCTGTCCACATAGCGCGCGGTGCCGCCGGCCACCGCTTCCTCGCCCAGTACGTGCCAGGGCTCCAGCGCGTGGCGCAGTTCCAGCGTGGCGCCGCGCAGGGTCGACCTCGCCGATGCGCGGGAAGCGGAATTCGAAATGCGGATCGAACCAGGAACGGTCCAAGGCGTATCCGAGCGCACGCAGCTCCTCCAGCACGTCGGAGAAATCCTGCGCCACGAAATGCGGCAGCATGAAATCGTCGTGCACCCGGGTGCCCCAATGGATCGGCCGGCGCTCGTACGGCGTCTGCCAGAACGCAGCCACGGCCGCGCGCATCAGCAGCATCTGCGCCGCCGCCATCTGCGCGTGCGGCGGCATTTCCAACGCGCGGCATTCGACCAGACCCAGGCGCCCGGCTCCACCCTCCGGCGTGTACAGCTTGTCGATGCAGAACTCGGTGCGGTGGGTGTTGCCGGTCATATCGGCCAGGATGTTGCGGAACATCCGGTCCACCAGCCAGGGCGGCGTCTCCCGCTTCGGCGCGATCTGCGAGAACGCGATCTCCAGTTCCAGCACGCTGTCCTGCCGCGCCTCGTCGATGCGCGGATGCTGACTGCTCGGGCCAATGAACAGACCGTGAACAGGTAGGAGAGGCTGGGATGGTTGTGCCAGAAGCCGAGGAATGACTTCAGCAAGTCGGGACGGCGAAGAAATGGACTGTCGGCGGGCTGGGCCGCACCCATAACGACGTGGTTGCCGCCGCCGGTGCCGATATGGCGCCCATCCAGCATGAACTTCTCGGTCGCCAAGCCGACCTGGCGAGCTTCTTCGTAAAGTTCCTCGCTGCGCTGCACGAGCTCGGGCCAGCTATGGGCGGGATGGACGTTCGCCTCGATCACGCCGGGGTCGGGGGTGACGGAGAAATGGTTCAGTTGCGGATGGTGCGGCGGCAGGTAGCCTTCCAGCACCACCTTGCGGCCGGTCTCAGCGGCGGTGTCCTCCACCGCGGCGAGCAATGTCACCCAGTCCTCCGCAGCGGTGAGCGGCGGCAGGAACACGTGGATCAGCCCGTTGCGCGGCTCGACGCAGAGCGCGGTGCGCACCAGGTCCGGCTCGCCGCGGCCGATCACCGGGACGTCCTGGGGCATCGGGCGGAAGGCCTCGGGGCCCGCGGCCATGCCGTCGCCGGCGGCCTGTTGGCGGAACGCGCCGCGGTGTTCAGCCCCGCCGGGTTCGGACGGGAGCAGCGCCTGACGCGGACGCAGCGGTGGTTGCGGGGCGAAGGGGTCGGGTTCGAACTCCGGCTCGATCTCGTCGGCGTTGGCCCAGGGCAGGGTGTCCAGTGGCAGGCGCAGGCCGATCGGCGAATCCCCGGGGATCAGGAACAACACGCCGCCGCGGAAGACCCATTGGCCGCCCTGCCAGATGCGCACGCCATCACGCACGGCGCGGCGCAGCGGCAGCACGCTGCCGACCGGCGCCGCCAAGCCCTGGGCGAAGACGCGCGTCAGGCGGGTGCGCTCCAGGTCGTCACGCAGCTTTCGAATCCTCAGCGGTGACGTTGGCGGGCAGGCGGCGTTCGCGCCACAGGTAATAGTGCACGTCTTCGTACGCCGGGTGCACCAGTGACGGATCGACCTGCAACCGCTCCGCCAGCAGAGCGGCGAAGCGTGCGGCCTCCGCGGCGTCGGCGGAGCCGGTTTCGGTCTCCGAGGCAAACAGGCTCGGATCACGCCAGACCGGTTCGCCGTCGGGGCGCCAGTGGGTGTAAAGCGCCCAGCGCGGGAGTTGCTCGCCCGGATACTGCTTGCCGAAGGCGTGCTGCAGCGCGCCACCGGGCGCCCAGCGCGCCATCAGCCGGCGGATGAGCTTCTCGGCGTACGCCTGCTTGGTGGGACCGATCGCGTCGGTATTCCATTCCGCGGCATCGCTGTCCGTGGCGGCAACGAAAGTCGGTTCGCCGCCCATGGTCAGGCGGATGTCGGATCCGATAAGCGCGCGCTCGACCCGGGCACCGGTCGCCAGGATGTCCTGCCACTGCGCCGGAGTGTAGGGCTTGGTGACGCGAGGCGTCTCGCGCACCCGGGTAAGGTGCATCTCGAAGCCGAATTCAGTCTCGCAGGGATCGACCGAGCCGGTAATCGGCGCGGCGGATTGCGGCTCCGGGGTGGCGGCGAGCGGGATGTGGCCCTCTCCCGTGAGCAAGCCGGAGGTGGCGTCCAGACCGACCCAACCGGCGCCGGGCAGGTAGACCTCGGCCCAGGCGTGCAGGTCGGTGAAGTCGGAGGACGGACCCTCCGGCCCTTCCAGCGGCTTCACGTCGGCGACGAGCTGAATCAGGTAGCCGGAGACGAAACGCGCCGCATAGCCGAGGTTGCGCAGTGCCTGCACCAGCACCCAGGCGGAGTCGCGGCAGGAACCCTTCGCGTTCGCGAGCGTCTGCTCCGGGGTCCAGACGCCAGGCTCCATGCGGACGATGTAGGCGATGTGGTTCTGCACCCGGCGATTCAGCGCGACCAGCATGTCCACGGTGCGTTGCTCACCGCGCAGCACGCCGTCGAGCAGGGAACGCATGCGCGGACCGACCGGCGCGATCCGGCGGAACGGGGCGAGTTCCTGCTCCAGGACCGGGTCGTAGCTGAAGGGCCAGAGTTCGGCTTCCGGTTCCAGAAAGAAGTCGAACGGGTTGATCGTTGCCATGTCGGCGACGAGATCCACGGTGACGTCGAAATGCGAGACGCGCTCGGGGAAGACGACGCGGGCGAGATGGTTGCCCTGCGGGTCCTGCTGCCAGTTCAGGAAATGCGGCTGCGGCTCGATTTTCAGTGCATAGGACAGCACGGGCGTGCGCGCGTGTGGCGCCGGACGCAGCCGGATGGTCTGCGGGCCGAGGGTAACCAGCCGGTCGTAGCGATAGGTGGTGCGATGAGTCAGCGCGACGTTCAGCGGCATGGGTGGTTTTCGCGGACCAAGGGGAAGAGGCGGGGAAAGCGGCGGTGAAGCTGACCACAATCGCTGCGGCTGGCAGCGGGACAGGCTATGGCCGTTGCATAGTGGGGCGGGTTGTGCGCTGCAACAAGGGCCTTGCGGCGTGGGCGCGGACATCAATGGCGCCACAATGCAGTGGTCTGACGTTTTGACTCGGTTTGGGCCTGTCGCACCGGTCCGTTTCCTTCTATCGGTCCAACAAGGCAAGCGATCGGAGGCCTGCGTGTACCTACCGCCTGCGTTCCGCCAGGACAGCATCGACGTCCTGCACGACGCCATCCGTCAGTCCGGCCTTGCCACGTTGGTCACGCTCACCACGGACGGGCTGATCGCCAGCCACGTGCCGTTGCTGGTGGAGCCGGAGCCGGCGCCATACGGCACCCTGATCGGCCACTTGGCACGGCCTAACCCCCAGGCGCGCGGTGCCGCGGGCGAAGCGCTGGCCATCTTCCTGGGGCCGGATGCTTACATCACGCCCTCATGGTACGCGACCAAGCGCGAGACCGGCAAAGTCGTCCCGACCTGGAACTACGTCGCCATCCACGCCGCCGGACCGATCGACTTCTTCGACGACCCGGACCGGCTGCTGGACGTCGTCACTCGCCTGACCGAGCGGCATGAAGGCGGCCGGACCGCCCCATGGGCCGTGTCGGACGCACCGGCTGACTTCGTCCAAGGCATGCTGAAGGGTATCGTGGGGTTTTCGGTCCGCATCACCCGGCTGCAAGGCAAGTGGAAGATGAGCCAGAACCGGCCGGAAGCGGACCGTGCCGGCGTGGTCGCCGGACTGGCGGCGGACAGCCGCGACGAGGTGGCCGCCATCGTGGCGGAGCCTCTCGGCTGACCGCTGAAAGCGCCGGGAGCTCCGCCCCCGAACCCCGCCACGGGACGTTGCCCCCCACCCTCCACCAAGTAAAGGGTTCCAAGGGCTCGCCCTTGGTGGGGTTCCAGGGGGCAGAGCCCCTTGGCCTGGGGTTCGGGGGCCCCCGACGCCTCCTGTGATTGCGCCGCCCGGCGCCGCATGCCCATATGGCGCCGCACTTTTCCAGGACCGTCGCGAACCGCATGGACACTATTTTCCGGGGCGAACTCGCCACCCCGCGCGGGCGCATGATCGCCTGGGTAGACGCGTTGTTCGTGGACCACGCGGTATTCCGCCTCGCCTGGAGCAACTTTGCCGCCGTCGCCCCTGGCCGGTTGTATCGCTGCAACCATCCCACCCCCGGGCGACTCGCGCGCCTGACACGCCAGCTTGGGCTGAAGACGCTGATCAACTTGCGCGGCCCCACAGGCAACGGATCGGACGCGTTGTCGCGCGACGCCGCCGGCCGGCTAGGCCTGGACTTCATCGACATGGCCCTGGAAAGCCGCGGCGCGCCGCAGCGCGACCGGGTTCTGCGCCTGCACGAGATCTACCGCACCATGCGGGCCCCTGCGCTGCTCCACTGCAAATCCGGCGCCGATCGCGCTGGTCTCGCCGCTGGCCTTTTCCTGTTGTTCGAGGGCGGCACCGCGCGCGATGCGCTGCGCCAGCTCTCGCTGCGGTTCGGCCATATCCGCGCCGCCAAGACCGGCATCCTGGACGCCTTCTTCCTGCGGTGGGAACGCGAGGGCGAGGGCCGCAAGCCCTTCCTCGACTGGGTGCGCGAGGACTACGATGAAGCGGCGTTGCGGCGGGATTTCCATGCCAACGGTCTCGCCAGCTTCGTCAACGACTGGGTGCTGGCGCACGAATGACGGCATACGAACGACGGCGGGCAAATGACGGCAAATGACGGCGGGGAAATGACGGCCGACGAGGTGCTGGAAGCGCTGCCGACCGGTGCCTGGGACGGCCCCTTCCTGCCGGCCCTGCAGCGCCATGCGGTCGATGCGCTGGAAGCCGGCCGCGTACTGGTGCTGCCGGCGCTACGCTTCGCGGTGGCGGACGCGGAGCACCGGTTCCTGGATCCCGCCAGCCTCGGTGGCAGCCGCAAGAACATCAGCCTGGACCCAGGGCTACGGCGTTTGGGCAACACTGCCCTGGCGCCGGCGGACGCCGCGGCGCTGGCCGCCATGATGCAGCGTTTCGCCGACGCCACCATGCGCCTGGTCACCGGCCTGCTGCCCGATTACGCGGCCGCACTACAACGGGCGCGCACCAGCTTCCGCCCGGCGGAGATCGCGGGCCGCTCCTACTCGCGCCGGCATGACGACCGGCTGCTGCACGTCGACGCTTTCCCGACGCGGCCCCAGGCTGGCCGGCGCATCCTGCGCGTGTTCAGCAACGTTGCACCGGATGGAGCGCCGCGCGCGTGGCGGGTGGGCGAGCCATTCGCCGATTTCGCCCGCACCTTCCTGCCGCGGGTGAAGGCGCCGCTGCCGGGAAGTGCCCATGTTCTCAGGCTTCTGGGCCTCACCAAAGGGCTGCGCAGCGCCTATGACCACATCATGCTAGGCCTGCACGACGCGGGGAAGCTCGACGCCGCCTACCAGGCCGACGGCCCGAAGGCCGATGTCAGCTTCGCGGCCGGCAGCACATGGCTGTGCTTTACCGACCAGGTGCTGCACGCCGCCCTCGCCGGCCACTGCGCGCTGGAGCAAACGTTCCACGTGCCGGTCACCGCGCTGGTGCATCCGGAACAGGCGCCGTTGCGCGTGCTGGAGCGGCTGGCGGGACGGGCCCTGGCGTGACGGGCGTTGGCGTGACGAAAAGCAGAGCCGACGTCGTGGCGCGCGTCGTTCTGATGAGCCCGAACGTTCGTGCGCAGATGGCCGGCTCGAGCCAGGTCAAGCCCCACCGTGACGCGGGTGAGATGCATCAACCGGTCGCCGGTGGTCCCCCTTGCCTTCTGCAATCCCACGTTTCGACAAGCGATAATATCGGCCTGGTGCCTCAAATGACCAATGCGGGGCAGCCTCGGGTTCCCCCGGGAAAGCCCGCACGTCATTCACGCGCTACACCTCGACTTCCTGCTCCTTGTCCGGGCTGTCGCCGCCATCCTCGTCGGGCTTCGGCAGCGCGGGCAGCGACGCTTCGATGATCTCGAAGTCCAGCTTGCCGTCCTTCATCGTCACCTTGACGGAGCCGCCCTTCACCAACCGCCCGAACAGCAGCTCTTCGGCCAGCGGCTTCTTCACATGCTCCTGGATCACCCGGGCCAGCGGTCGCGCGCCATACAGCTTGTCATAGCCGCGCTCGGCCAGCCACTCCTTCGCCGCGGACGACAGCTCGATCGTCACGTTGCGGTCGGCCAACTGCGCCTCGAGCTGCATGACGAACTTTTCCACCACGCGGGCGACGATCTCCGGCGTCAGGCCGGCGAAGGCGATGGTGGCATCCAGCCGGTTGCGGAACTCCGGCGTGAACAAACGCTTGATGGCATCCTCGTCTTCACCCGCGCGGCTGTCGCGGCCGAAGCCGATGGCTTCCTTCGCCAGATCGGAGGCTCCGGCGTTGGTGGTCATGATCAGGATCACGTTGCGGAAATCGACCGTCTTGCCGTTGTGGTCGGTCAGCTTCCCGTGGTCCATGACCTGCAACAGGATGTTGAACAGGTCCTGGTGCGCTTTCTCGATTTCGTCGAGCAGCAGGACGCAGTGGGGATGCTGGTCGATCGCGTCGGTCAGCAGCCCGCCCTGGTCGAAGCCCACGTATCCCGGAGGCGCGCCGATCAGCCGGGATACGCTGTGCCGTTCCATGTACTCCGACATGTCGAAGCGGATCAGCTCGATGCCCATGGTGGAGGCCAACTGCCGCGCTACTTCGGTCTTGCCGACGCCCGTCGGACCGGAGAAGAGATAGTTACCGATCGGCTTCTCCGGCTCGCGCAGGCCGGCGCGGGCCAGCTTGATCGCCGCCGCCAGCGCCTCGATCGCCTTGTCCTGACCGAACACCATGGACTTCAGGTCACGCTCCAGGTTGCGCAGCGTCTCCTTGTCGTCGGCCGACACGCTCTTGGGAGGAATGCGGGCAATCTTCGCCACGATCTCCTCGACGTCACGCAGTGTGACGGTCTTCCGCCGCTTATGCTCGGGCAGCAGCATGCGAGAGGCGCCGACCTCGTCGATCACGTCGATCGCCTTGTCCGGCAGCTTGCGATCGTTGATGTACTTGGCGGACAGCTCGACGGCGGCGCGGATCGCCTCGTCGGTGTAGCGCACCTTGTGGTGCTTCTCGTAGTTGGCCTTCAGGCCGCGCAGGATCTTCACGCTGTCTTCCAGGGTCGGCTCGTTCACGTCGATCTTCTGGAAGCGGCGGACCAGGGCGCGGTCCTTTTCGAAATAGTTGCGGAATTCCTTATAGGTGGTGCTGCCGATGCAGCGCAGGTTGCCCGACGCCAGCGCCGGCTTCAGCAGGTTCGATGCATCCATCGCGCCGCCGGATGTGGCGCCGGCGCCGATCACGGTATGGATCTCGTCAATGAACAGGATGGCGCCCTGCATGCTCTCCAGCTCGGAGACCACCGCCTTCAGTCGTTCCTCGAAATCGCCGCGGTAGCGGGTGCCGGCGAGCAGCGCGCCCATGTCCAGCGCGAAGATGGTGGAGCGGGCGAGGACCTCGGGCACGTCGCCCTCAACGATGCGCTTGGCGAGGCCTTCGGCGATCGCCGTCTTGCCCACGCCCGGGTCACCCACATACAGCGGGTTGTTCTTGGTGCGGCGGCAGAGGATCTGGATGGTGCGCTCGATCTCCGGCTCGCGGCCGATCAGCGGGTCGATCTTCCCCGCCATCGCCTTTTTGTTTAGGTTCACACAATAGTTGGATAGTGCGTCCTGGTTGCGCCGATTCGGCTTCTCCTCCCGCTCCTGCTCCGGGTGGCCGTCGGACTGGCCGCCGCCGCTACCGGTGCCCTGGACCGTCCGCTGAGCGGACCGGCCGGGCGCCTTGGCGATGCCGTGGCTGATGAAGTTCACCGCATCGAGCCGGGTCATGTCCTGGAGTTGCAGGAAGTAGACCGCGTGGCTCTCGCGTTCAGAGAACAGGGCGACCAGCACGTTGGCGCCGGTGACTTCGTCGCGGCCGGAGGACTGCACGTGGATCGCCGCCCGCTGGACCACGCGCTGGAACCCGGCGGTGGGCTTCGGGTCGCCCGGACGGTCGGTGGCCAGGCCAGCGAGGTCCTTGTCCAGGAACTCGCCCAGGTCGGTGCGCAGCTTGTCGAGGTCCACCCCGCAGGCGCGCAGCACCGTCGCCGCATCCGAGTCGTCCGCCAGGCCCAGCAGCAAGTGCTCCAGGGTGGCGTATTCATGCCGGCGCTCGCTCGCCAGCGATAGCGAGCGGTGCAGCGTCTGTTCGAGGTTCCGTGACAGCATGGTGGTCGACGCTCCTAGGCGCTGTGGTCCGGAGACCGGACCGGATCGTCTGCAGGCAAATCTCCCAGCATTTCGTCGCACAGGTCAATTGGCACTTCTGCCATCCCTGCGGTTACCGCATGGTTCACATGGTGATGGGCTCGGGGGTGCGGGCCCATCATTCCTTCTCGATCGTGCATTGCAGAGGGTGCTGGTTCTGCCGGGCCAGGTCCATGACCTGGGTCACCTTGGTCTCGGCCACCTCGTAGGTGTAAACGCCGCACACCCCGACTCCCCGCCGATGCACATGTAACATGATGCGGGTAGCCTCTTCACGGGATTTCTGGAAAAACCGTTCCAGGACGTGTACGACGAACTCCATCGGCGTGTAGTCGTCGTTCAGCATCAGGACCTTGTACATAGCGGGCTTGCGGGTTTTCGGCCTGGCCTTGACGACCACGCCGGTGTTGGGGCCTTCCGGATTGTTCCCGCGCCTGTCGCTATCGCTCATCTGTCGTCCGCGCCCATCCGTCGCGCTGCGTTGTCCTGTCTGCAGGTGCCCACATCCACCGGCCCTGTCGCCGTCGCACGGGGAGCATATCGGAAGGTGACGTCGTGATCAAAGACCCTAGCGCAGCCCGCGACAGAATATAGTGGCCACTGATAAGAAAGCAGCGACCGTTGCGTGGCCGCCCCCCGGAAATGGCAGGAACGAGCGCAGGATCGATCGCGGCGTGAAACGCTGGTGTTATCGCCTGGCCGGCAGCCAGGCGCATCGCCGGGTCCATCACGGGTGGATTATCGCGTGCATCACGGCGGGGGCATGACGGCGGGGCCAGAAAAAAAGCAAGGCCCGGGACGATGCCCGGGCCTGCGATACGATCACAACGGAGAAGGGACGCTGGGGGAGGAGGTGCACCCCTCCCCGCCGGACCGTAAATCGAAGCCGGCGATCAGCCCGACTTGGCGAACTTGTCGACCGCCAGGCTGACGCGCGCGGTGATCGGGGCGATCGCTTGCTCGGTCAGCTTGAAGGACGCGTCGGTCAGCTTGCCGGACTTGGCCAGCGTCTTCTCCAGGGTCGAGCGGGCCAGGCTGGCCTGCAGGTCCATGGCGTCCTTAAGCGACTTCACGCTGGTCATTGCCTTGAACGTCGACATCGTCTCGTCGAACGAGGACTGAGCGCTGGCGGCCATCTGCTTCGACAGATCCTGCACGCCGGCGGCCCAGATCTGGCCGGACTTCAGCAGCGCCTCCAGGTTGCCCTGGCCAAACGCCACGAACTCTTCCGCGGTCTTCATTGCCTTCTCCATACCTTCCTTCATCTTGGCCTGGGTCTCGGTGAACCCAGCGGCCGCCTTGGTCATGCCTTCCTTGAGGTTCGAGACAGTCGCCTCGATCCCCTTGGTTGCCGTCTCTTCAGTCAACATAGCACTCTCCGTTGTCTTTGGTTTCACACTCATCGGTTCGCCCTTACGAGGGCCCGTGCCCATCAGTCGTGGCTGGGCAACGCGCCGGTTGGAATGTTTTGCTGCATTGCAGCAACGCTTGGGATATAGGCCGGAACCCAGTCGCGATCAAGCGATTTTTGTGCAGTGCACAAAAATCCTGGGCAGCGGTTGTGAGCCGGAGCCCGCCACCCGTTCGAGCGTCGCGCCGTAACTGTCTCACTTTTTTCAGTTTTCTGCCGCTTTCGGCTGGACAGACGCACCTTTCGGCCCGTAGGGTTGCGCTGACCGCTGGAGGGTGGGGGTTACAGATGGACACGACGGCGCGCTCGGGACGCAATATTCTTTCGCGTGCCCGCGCGCTGGTCCTCATATTACCGGCGCTGTGCCTCTTAGGCCTGTCGTATCCCTCTGCCGCCCGGGCGCAGGTCGGCTCCGAACGCTTCAGTTCCATCGTGGTGAATGCCGCCTCCGGCAACATCCTGGAGACGGACAACGCCGACGCGCCGCGCCATCCGGCCAGCCTCGCCAAGCTGATGACGCTCTACATGGCGTTCGAGGCGCTCCGCGACCGCCGCATCACGCTTGACACGCCGGTGCCCATTTCCGCGCACGCCGCCTCGATGGAGCCGACCAAGCTCGGGCTGGAGCCGGGCATGCCGTTCACGGTGGAGCAAGCGATTCTAGGCATGGTCACCCGGTCAGCCAACGACGCTGCCTCGGCGCTAGGCGAGTTGCTGGGCGGCAGCGAGGACCGGTTCGCCCAGATGGAAACGCTGCGTGCCCGCGCGCTGGGCATGTCGCACACCTCCTTCACGAATGCCTCCGGGCTGCCCGATCCGAACCAGTGGACCACGGCGCGCGACATGGCGATCCTGGCCCGCCACCTAATTACCGACTTCCCGGAGGACTACCACTATTTCAGTACCGTCAGCTTCATGTTCCGCGGCGTGACGATCTTCAACCATGACACCATGCTGAAGGTGTATCCTGGGGCGGACGGGTTGAAGACCGGCTACACCAACGCCTCCGGCCATAACCTGATCACCAGCGCGGTGCGCGACGGGGTGCGGCTGATCGGCGTCGAGATGGGCGCCGCCACCAACGGTCAGCGCGACATCCGCATGGCGGCGATGCTGAACGCGGGCTACACCGAGATGGACGTGCCGATTGGCCGCCCGACCTTGGTGGCGAGCCGGGTTCCGCTGATCGCCGCCGCGCGCGCCGCGACGCTGGATCGTGCACCGCGACCCGCGGTCGTGGAGCGTGTGGCGGTGGACGAGCACGCGGCGCGAGCTCGGCCGGGGGCCGTTGCCGCGACCTGGGCGGTGCAGGTTGGCGTCTACCTGAAAGAGAGGCTCGCGCGTCAGGCTGCCTTCGTCGCGCATCGCCTGGCCGATGACGGCGAGCCGCTGGTGGAACGCACCAGCGTCCGTGGGCGCATGGCCTGGCGCGCACAACTGGTCGGACTGACCGGGCCCGAGGCCCAGGGTGCCTGCACCCGTCTCGCACACCACCGCACGCCCTGCGTGGTGCTGCGCCCGGAGGCGCGGGAAGTCGCGAGTCGGTAGGCAGCGGACGGGTCGGGGCGCAGCAACACGGCGCCCGGCCGGGATCGCTGGGGCGTCCGCCGCGCGCTTGCCGCGACGTTGCTCGAGCTTCGTCTCGGACATCATCCGCCCCACCATGCGACGGGTAGCGTCATCGACGGACCGTCGGTGCACCCCACCCGGGTGCCCTTGAGTTCGCCGGCCGCTCTGTTCAAAACTGCACGCGAAGCCACCGACGCGGTACACCGCAACTGCCCGCGCCGCCGGGATATGCAGCAGTCGCATCATTCTCAGTGGGAATAATCCATAGTCTGCCGCGGCTGCTACTCGTCGGCGGATCCACTTCATAGCTAATAGGCGACGCTTGGAGAGCTGGTGCCGGTGCTGGCCTATCAACTGAGGAGGAACTCCATGCAAACAAATCAAGCCGACTACTTTGCTGCATATCGCAGCTTGAGGATGTCACGTGACGATAAGGGTGTGCTGGTTGCCGAGTTCCATACCGAAGGCGGCCCGTTTATCATGAACGCCCAAGCACACACGGAGTTTGTCGATGCCTTTCACAGGATCGGACAAGACCGAGCGAACAAGATTGTCATCGTTACGGGCGCAGGCGAGAATTTCATCAGCGATGTGGAATGGACATCGTTCGGAGACGTCGCCGATCCGGGCGTCTGGAGCAGAATTCACGATGAAGGCTCCCAGACGCTGGAGAACATTGCGAACATCCGCGTTCCCATGATTGCGGCCATCGAGGGACGCGCCCATATCCACTCGGACTACGCGCTTCTTGCTAATGTCATCGTGGCGGCTGAAGGTGCGACATTCCAGGACGTCGGCCACTTTGCCGTGGGAGTTACGCCGGGTGACGGTATCTTTACAACATGGAGTTATCGGGCTGGAGCCGGTCGAGCCGAGGCATTCCTGCTCAATCCACAGCCGCTGTCGGCACGTGCCGCATACGAATGGGGGGTCGTTGCCGAGATAGTGCCGAACGGCAAGGCAGTCGCACGCGCTCGCGAACTGGCGGATTTGTATCTGCAGGCTCCGGAAGTGACGCGCCGCAACACGCGCATTCACTTCATTCAACCGTTGAAAGAGCGCATCGTGCGGGAAGTCGGTTACGGACTATCCCTCGAAGGAGCGTCATCGGCCGACCTGGTAAAATCAAAGCGTTCGAAGACCTAACGCCAACGCGCACCGTTCAGAACTCGCAGATCCAACGGCGTGAGCCAAGAGACATGAGGGGTCACGGTTGAGGCAACACCTTAAGCCGCGGCTTCGCGCTCTGGCATTGGAACTGCGTGCCAACACAAGCCTTACGCAACTCGTGGACAATCATGGGTGTCCGGCCGACGCGACTACAATTCTCCGGCCGGTCTATGACCGGTTCACCGAAGGGTTCGAGACGGCCGATCTGAAAGCGGCGAGAGCGCTCTTGAACCAGATCAGCTGCGCTAGGGCTTCACAGTCGACGCTTGATAGATCCGATCAATCGACCCTGCAAGCGCGGCATCGAACGCAGAGTTGGTCATCGAATGCATGAGACCCTCGGCCAGGGCGCGTGAAAAACTGGCGACGATACCGTGATTGGCAGCCAAGCGCTCGCACGCTTTCGCCTGTGAGTACCCGCCGGACAGCGCGACCACACGGGCCACGCGCGCATGGCCGACCAACGATGCATAAAAATCCGGAGTCTCAGGAATCGTCAACTTCAACATGACGCGCCGCCCGTTCGGCATGGTATCGAGCTGTCGTGTCAGTTCTTCTCGCAGAATGGCCTCCGCGCCGGCTTTGTCGGGGCTGTTCACCAGCACCTCGGGCTCGATGATCGGCATCAAACCGCCCCTGGCAATGCGTTCCGCGATCTCGAACTGCTGCCGGACCACCGCACCTATGCCAGTCTGCGACGGTAGATTGATCACCGAACGCATCTTGGTACCGAACACCTCGAGCTTGACCGCGCGGGCAACCGTCGCATCGAGTGAAGGCATGGGACGCATCAGACGAACCCCGTCCTGCTCCGGCTCGAGCCCCTGATCGACTTTCACAAATGGAACCACGCCGCGATCGTTCCACAAATACGCTGGCACCGGTTTCTCCTGCACCAGCCCATCCATGGTCCCCTCGAACAGGATCGCGCCGATGATCTTCGCTCCGGTGAATGCGGGAGCGGTCATGATACGCACTCGCATCTCGTGGATCAGCCGAAACATCTCCGCGTCGCTGCCGAAGGCAGTATCAGGAATCCCGTAGAGACGCAGCGCGCCGGGCGTCGACCCGCCGCTTTGATCGAGTGCCGCTATGAAGCCGGGCTGGCGAGACATCTGGGCCAGCATTTTCTCAGTGCTCATGATCGTCAACCTCGTTTCGGTCACATCGGGTCCACCGGGGTTAGCCACATCACCGACGGAAACCGCGGATCGGGGCGTCGGTGAAATCGTCGTAAGCTACCAAATCCGGGTCACACGGCGGAGGCGTACTGGTTCTGTGCAGTCTCCACCGCGCCGTCCGGTTCGATCACAATCTGCCGATCATTCTTAGTCCATTGCTGCGTGTTCCGCGCGAAACGGAGAAAACGATTCATCCGGCGCCCGAGATCCTTGGCGCTGCCGGTCCAGGTGGCGCGGATACCGGGTGCTCCGGGCGCATTCATGCGAACGACCTTCTCGTCCGAGAGGAGCAATACCATACATTGCGGCCTGAAGCTGCCTGGACGGCATGTCAGATACTTGCACGGGACTGCGGATTTTTTGCCGAGACCACGCTGTAATTGCCCTTGCCCCCGACCTTGCGCGTCCCTCGCGGGATGCACCCCGTCGCCGGCGAGACGGCCGGCCGGGGAAATCATTCCACGCCAACCGGCCCGTCCACCGCAGCATCGCTGCGGTATCCGTCTGTTAAGACAAGCGGCAGTACAACAAGTCAAGAGGCGGACCGTACCAGCGGCTACAGCAGCGCATGGGACAATCATTTAGCCAACGCTGCCAGAGAGACCAAGGAAGCCGGCCATGGGAATGAATGGGTTCGCCGAGGCCAGCGAGGCGACCGCCGAGGATGCCGCGCGACCCGCAGGCCCATACGCGATTGTGATCTTCGGGGCCGGCGGCGATCTGACGCGACGGTTGGTAGTCCCTGCGCTCTATAACCTGATGGCGAAGCGGTTGCTGGCGGGCGAATTCCCGCCATCGCCCAATGTGGGTTACGAGACGCTGATCTATGATTGCATGATCGGCGACCCGTCATTGTTCCGGCGCGCGGATATGGTAGAAGAGGGGTGGCGTATCGTGCAGCCGGTCCTCGATGCCTGGGCGACAGAGCCGCCAGTCGATTTCCCGAATTATCGCGCGGGAAGCGCTGGACCGGGTGGCGCCGAAAAGCTGCTCACCGATGACGGCGGCCGTGCCTGGCGGCCAATCGCCCATCATAACCAAGGAACGCTCCATGCCACATATTTCCCTACTCCTCGCCGACGTCGATGGCACATTGGTGACGGAGCAAAAGGTGCTGACCGAACGTGCCCAGGCTGCGGTGCGGAGCTTACGTGATCGCGATATTCGTTTTGCCATTACAAGCGGCCGGCCGCCCCGCGGCATGGCCATGCTGATCGAGCCGCTCCGCCTTGATACGCCGATCGCCGGGTTCAACGGCGGCGTGTTCATGCACCCCGACCTGTCGGTTATCGAAACGCGACCGCTGGCGCCGGATGTCGCGCGCCTCGCGATCGAGACCATTGAGCGCCACGGCATGGATGCCTGGCTTTATACGGGAACCGACTGGCTGATTCACCGTGAAGACGCGCCGCATGTCGCGCGCGAAGCATGGACAGTGAAGTTTCCACCGAAAATAACGGCAAAATACGTCGCAGCGGACCTGGACCAGGCGGTGAAGATCGTCGGTGTCAGCGACGACCATGCGTTGGTGGCGAAATGCGAGGCCGACATGGCCACGGCGCTGGGCAATCGCGCTTCGGCCAAACGCTCCCAACCTTATTACCTCGACGTCACCAACCCGGATGCAAACAAAGGCGCAGTCGTGGCGGCATTGGCCTCGATGCTGCGTATCCCGCCCGATGAAATCGCCACCATCGGTGATATGCCAAACGACACGCTGATGTTCCGCCGATCGGGGCTCAGCATCGCCATGGGCAATGCAAGTGACGAGGTCAAGGCTCAGGCGAACGCGGTTACCGACAGCTACAACGATGAGGGCTTCGCCAAGGCGGTCGAGCGTTACCTGCTGGACGCCCGTGTGACGTGAGCAACCGAACGGACATGAGATTGGCGCCGGCGAACCGCGCCGAATGCCGCGGCCCGGAACTTAAGGAGTTAGGCAGCCATGAAAATACTTCCTCTGCGTCAACGTCCTGCCTGGCAGGCATTGGAACGCCACCATACCCGGATCAAGGGTGACCAGATGCGCGACCTGTTTGCCGCGGATCCACAACGCGGGGAGCGTCTGTGTGTCGAAGCCGAGGGCGTTTACCTGGACTTCTCCAAGAACCGCATCACCGACGAGACGGTCGGCCTGCTGGTCCGGCTTGCCGAGGAATCCGGCCTTCGTGCACACATCGACGCGATGTTCCGCGGCGACAAGATCAATGTATCCGAAGGCCGCGCGGTGCTGCATGTCGCGCTGAGGGTACCACAAGGCACCACCATCATGCACGAGGGGCGAAACGTCGTGCCGGACGTGCACGCCGTATTGACCCACATGCAGGATTTCGCCGCGCGCGTGCGGGAGGGCATGTGGCTAGGTGCCACCGGCAAGCGCATGCGCAATGTGATCAACATCGGCATCGGTGGCTCGGACCTTGGTCCCGTTATGGCTTATGAGGCGCTACGGCACTATAGTGAACAACGGATGGCGTTCCGCTTTGTCTCCAATGTGGACGGCACGGACTTCGCCGAAGCGGTACGCGATCTCGATCCGGAAGAGACGCTGTTCATCATCTCTTCAAAAACCTTCACCACACTGGAGACCATGACCAACGCCCACAGCGCGCGCGATTGGCTGCTGGCTGGGCTGAGGGGCAACGACCGCGCCATCGCCCAACACTGCGTGGCGGTGTCCACCAACGCCACTGAAGTCCGCAAGTTCGGCATCGACACTGAAAATATGTTCGGCTTCTGGGATTGGGTCGGCGGCCGCTATTCCATGGAGTCTGCGATCGGCCTGTCGACAATGATCGCGATCGGCCCGGACCTGTTCCGGGAGATGCTGCAGGGCTTCCATGTCATGGATGAGCATTTCCGTACCGCCCCGTTCTCGCGGAACCTGCCGGCGCTGATGGGGCTTCTCTCGGTCTGGTACAACAACTTCTTCGATGCCCAGACCGTCGCCGTGCTGCCGTACGACCAGTACCTGAAGCGTTTCCCGGCCTATCTTCAGCAATTGACCATGGAGAGTAATGGCAAGCACGTCACTCTCGACGGTACGCCGGTCGAAGCCGATACCGGCCCGGTCTACTGGGGCGAGCCAGGCACCAACGGGCAGCACTCATTTTATCAGCTGATCCACCAGGGCACGCGGCTGATCCCCTGCGATTTCATCGCCTTTGCGCAGACGTTGAACGCGCTGGGCGAGCACCACGACATATTGCTTTCCAACGTCTTCGCGCAAGGCGAAGCCCTGGCCTTTGGCAAGACCGAGGCTGACGTGCGCGCCGAGGGCACGCCGGACTGGCTTGTGCCGCATCGTTTGTTTCAGGGCAATCGGCCATCCAACACGCTGCTGCTGGACCGCTTGACGCCCGCAGCGCTGGGCAAACTGGTCGCGCTGTACGAGCACAGCGTGTTCGTGCAGGGCACGATCTGGGGGATCGAACTCGTTCGATCAATGGGGCGTAGAGCTCGGAAAACAGCTGGCACAACGCATCATCCCGGAACTGACCGACGCCGCGGACCCCGAACTTGCACATGACAGCTCGACCAATGCGTTGATCCGGCGCTATCGCCACCTTAAACGAGGAGCGTAAGGCCGCAGCGCCGCCTTTACGCGCCGGCGCCCCAACAAGGCTGCGGCCCGGGTGGGCATCCGACCATCTCACCCGGGCGCTTGGTGACACGGTGCGTCATCCTTGCATGCTGCCGGACAGGTTGGCGACCTTGCGTTCGAGCCCTTCCGTCAGCGCCGCCGTGCCGCCGCTTTGGAGCAGTTGACGGAAATCCGAACGCTGCACTGCGACGCGGCTGATCGATCCGTCGGTGAGCACGTCCACCACCCGTGATCGGTCCGGACCCGACCGCATGACGTAGTCGAGTTCGACAGGCGAATCGTCACGGCGGATCAGGTGTGTCCGCACCACCACCTCGCCGTTGCCGACAGGACGAGCAATCGGCAGCACTTCGAACCTCTGTTCATTATAACTGGCGAAGTTCGCGACGTAAGTGGACACGGTATAGCGGCGGAACGCGGCAGCCAGCATCACTTTCTGCGCATCTGGGATCGTCGCCCAGGCCAGACCGACCGAGGCTGCCAATATCGCCTCGAGATCGAAGACACGTTCGATGACCGGCGCGAGCGCACGATAGCGTTGAACGAACGGCGCACTGTCCCCAGCCTTCATCGCGGCGAGTAAAGCGTCATCGAGTGCGCTTACGGACGCGAATGCGCCCATATCCGTACCGGTGTCGGCGCGGAGCGGCGTCCCCGCCAAGAGGAACGCCGCCGCGGCCGTCACCAATCCATCACGGCGGCCGATCGAGCTGGCGCCGTCTGTCATCGTCAGGCCACCTTACGCGAGCTGAGTGCGTGGCTTTTGGTAACGATCGCCTGAAGCAATTCCTTCCATGAGTTCGACGAAGGCATTCGCACCGTCCGTTTGCAGCTTCGCCCCAAGGGCCGCGACGTCGACGCCGGCCTTGCCATGCTGCGCGATCGTCGCGGTGCCGCTGCCCCCATTACGGTCGAGGACGCCGCCAACCTTGCCATGATCCGCGAACGCCACCAGCGTCGGCGCGGGCATGGTGTTGACAGTATTCGGCGCGGCCAGCTCATTGACATAGAACACGTCCGATGCGTTTGGATCCCTCATGCTGGTGCTGGCAAACAATAGTCGTTGCGGCGTCGCCCCATAATTCGCCAGACGCCGCCAGCGATCCGAGTCAAGCAGATCGCGATAGCTCTTGTAGGCAAGCTGACCAATCGCCACGCCGAGCGTGTTGCGCATGGTCTCGGGCACCTTATCCGCCGCTGCGCGGTCCCAGCGGCTGATGAACACCGAGGCAACCGAGCGGATGTCGGGTGCAAGTCCGGCCGCGATCCGCCGCTCCAGACCCCGCATATAGGCATCGGCGGCGGCTTCGTAATGCGCAGCGGAAAACAGCAGCGTCACGTTGACTGGCACGCCGGCAGCGATCGTCTCCTCGATCGCAGGCAGGCCTTCCTTGGTCCCCGGAATTTTGATGAACAGATTGGGCTTGTTGGCGCGCCGCCATAGGCGACGGGCCTCGGCAATGGTCTCCGATGTCTGGTAGGCCAGCAATGGCGAGACCTCCAGGGATACCCAGCCATCAGTGCCGGCCGTCGCTGTGTGAATCGGCAAGAACATATCTGCCGCCTGCGCCAGATCCTCGAGCGCGAGCTCAAAGAACAGTGCCTCACCGGAATAACCACGCGCGGTCAGGCGGCGAATCTCGTCGTCGTACTTGTTGCTGTGTGTGATCGCGTGGTCGAAAATCGAGGGATTCGAGGTCAGGCCGGTGACTGAAAGCTGATCGATATAGCGCTGCAACGTACCGCTATCGAGCAATTCGCGGGTGATGTCGTCCAGCCACAGGCTCTGGCCGGCCTGGTGGAGCGTTTGCGTCGGGTTCATTCGCGGGCTCCTTGGTTCGCGTGTGTTGCAATCAAGCTGCCTCGGCAGGCTTTTCGACGTGGCCGCCGAAGCCGAAGCGCATGGCGGACAGCAGCTTGTCCGCGAATTCCTCGGCGCCACGTGAGGCGAACCTGCCGTACAGTGCGGCACTGATCACCGGAGCGGGCACGCCTTCGTCGATTGCCGCCTGAAGGGTCCAGCGTCCCTCGCCGGAATCGGAGACGCGTCCGCTGAAGCTCTGCAGGTCGGGATTGACGTGCAGCGCTGTTGCGGTGAGATCGAGCAACCATGAACTGACGACGCTGCCGCGGCGCCATAGTTCGGCGACCTTGGCAATGTCGATGTTATAACGGTAATGCTCCGGGTGCCGCAGCGGCGTGGTTTCGGCATCGGTTTCGGCTTGGCGCGTGCCAATGTCGGCGTGATGCAGGATGTTCAATCCTTCCGCGTAGGCTGCCATCAGGCCGTATTCGATCCCGTTATGCACCATTTTAACGAAATGGCCAGCGCCGGTCGGGCCGCAATGCAGATAGCCTTGCTCGGGCGCGTCCGGTTCCCCGGTGACGCCGGACGTGCGGGGTGCGGCGGAAAACCCCGGCGCCAAGGCTTTGAAGACCGGGTCGAGGTACCGCACCGGCTCGGAGTCACCGCCAATCATCAGGCAATAACCGCGCTCGCGTCCCCACACGCCGCCGCTGACACCCACATCGACATAGCGTAACCCGCTTGGCTTCAACACTTCTGCGCGGCGTATGTCATCATGGTAATAGGAGTTGCCGCCTTCAATGACAATATCGCCGCGCGACAGCAAGGGGGTGAGCGTCGAGAGGAACGAGTCTACTATGCCAGCCGGCAGCATCAGCCAGACGGCACGCGGCGGACGGAGCGCTCGTACAAAGTCCGCGATTTCACCGCTGGCTTGCGCGCCTTTGGCGACCAGCGCTTGCATGGAAGCAGCGTTGCGGTCGTAAACGACCAACTGATGACCTGCCGCAATGAGGCGCTCCACCATGTTGGCGCCCATACGACCGAGTCCGACCATCCCAAGTTGCATGACAGAGTCTCCGTTGAAGTGCATCCGTTGCTCAATGGCTGCGGCGGATCACGAGCTTTGCCGCTTCGACCACATGGGCGGGGGTAAAACCAAAATGCTCGCTGGCAGCCTTGATCGGCGCAGACATGCCGAACGAGTGCATGCCAACGACCGTGCCGGCGGGACCCGCGTAATGATGCGGTGTCACAGGATCGTAACGCAAGAACCGCTGCCACAACACATAGGCCGTTGGCGTTGCGTCCATCGGTGTGCCGGGATGCCCGGATTTCGCCCGCTGCACGCCATCGACTGCCAGCATGCGTACCGTATTGCTGGCGCGTTCGCCCGGATCCTCGTTCAACGTGGCATCTCCCTGGCTTGCGGGTCGGAGCGCAGGCAGAAACAGTACCACGTCATGGAGACAAAGCCTTGTGCGCTATTGCTGGCCTTTGTCCGATCGCATTGGCGCAACCTTGTTGCCTTAGGGTATGCAAGGCCATACGCCACAGAAGGCATCAAGGACATTCGTTACCGGCCAACCTACGCGCCCCCTTCAGCCAAGAGGCATCATGTGGAAGAGCGCTGCCGCACTGGCCACACGATGCGGCCACCGAGGTAAGTGGCTCCCGCTAAGCCGCATAGGGTTGGCCTCACGCGAAGTTGTCCCCGGCGGCGTGTGGCGACCAGGCCGAGGCCGTGACTTCCGCCCCTTCAGGGGGTCTTTGGATTGCGCGTTGTCGAAGGGGCGGCCTTGCCGACCGAGGCACAGGCGAGCACCAAGCTCGCGCGTTCGTGACCGTATGCAAAACGAGCTGCCGAGCGGGCCGCTAATCGTGTTACCCTGAAGGTCCTCGGTGTTGCGAGCCGAGATAGCGCAAGACGCTGCATCGGTCCGGCCGGCCTACCCGCACGACGGAACCTGTATCCGCTTTCCATCACTAACAAGATCCCGTTCGGCAGGCGTCAGTGTCATGTTCTGGCGGCGCCATGCATTGGGACTGATACCCATGACATCCCGAAACACCCGGGAATAATGCGCCTGGTCGCTAAAGCCGGCGGCTAACGCAACCTGCGAGAGAGGCATCGTTGACATCAACATCAGTCGCTGCGCGCGTTCAATCCGCCGGCGGCGTATGTACTCCGCCACCGTTGTGCCAAAAGTCACCTTGAATGCGGCTGAAAAATAGCTAACACTCAGCTTGGTCTCTTTCGCGCAGTCGTGTAGCCGGATTTTTGATTTCAGCGACGCCTCAATGAACTCCGTGACTTTGCGCACCTGCCAAGGGGCAAGACCACCTGCGCGTAGCCGGGAGGTCTCCTCCTGCGTCCCCGTTAGCGCGCTACGCAACATCGCGGCTGCTGCCCTAATTTGCGATTTTGCCGAGACGCGATCGTGGTCCCACGTGTGCAGGGCGGCTTCGAGGAGGTCCGTCAACAGCGTAAGCGTTAAATGATCTCCCGTCGGTTCGTACAGGGTTTGATTATACTGCTGATTGGAGTCATAGTATTCGATCCGTCGCGGGACGCCCATAGCTACCACCTGTCTATTTGATGCCTACTGACTTCCATTGATCGGTCAGGGAAAGAACACGATAGCCGGTCCGTGCAGCCGGGGAAAGCGCACGACGGCGCCAAGGCAGCGGCCCGCGCGCCGTGTCCATTTCCGTCAGTACCCCAGGCGCTGGTAACCAGTAGAGGCACGGCAAGTCGCTCCCGTACTATGGCGGCGCATCATGCCTTGCGCGGGCGCGATGCTCTCTTTTTGGAGGACCTCAACGGCTTGCGCCGGCGTTTTGGGGTGAACCAAAGTACGCATTCGCGACGAGCAATCCGCAGGCCACGGCGAATAGCGTCATCAGCCGCGATGCGACGCTGGTTTCCGCTGAACCCGTATCTCGAACGGCGACGGAGGTCGCGATATACCGGCCGATGAATGGGCTACAGAGCCAAAGCTCGGGCGGCCTGAAGTTCTCTCTCATGGCATCTTACGTCCGATCAATGTTATCGGCGCGAGCGTCGATTGGAGCTTTGGCAAATGGCTGGCTCCAGCCGGGCCAGGTAGCCGCGCGCGTCGACTAGCTATCATTCCCACACGGAATGATGGGCGGTTCGCGAATTCTCGTCCATCGGGAAAGCGAGGCGTCGGCACTTTTCGGAATACGGTAAGGCCATGGTCGCTGTCGGCAGATGTGATCGCTCGGGCTGACAGAGTTCACCTTTCCAAGCAGGTCTCAACGAACGCGACGAAGGCTCGAACCTTTGAGCTCGCAAGTCGTCCGGCCGGGAACACCGCCCAAAGATCCATATCGGGCAGCCGCCATTCGGTCAGCGCGGTTTCGACCATGCCGGTCGCCAATTCCGGTTTGAACATCCATTCGGACGAAATGGTGAGCCCCAGGCCGGCGAAGATCGCTTCCCGAACGCCTTCGGCGGCGCTCATACGGACGCGGCCTCGGAGGTTCACGGTCACTTCTTCTCCGCTCTTATGAAAGGTCCAGGCCGTGCCGCCGAGCCGCTCGGCGTAGATCACGGCTTCGTGCCGGGCGAGCTCCTGCGGCTTCAGTGGTTTGCCGAATCTCTCGAAGTACTGCGGAGCCGCAACCACAACGCGGCGCCGCGAAGCAAGCTTGCGCGCCGTCAGGGCCGAGTCCATGAGTGACCCCAATCGCAGCGCGACATCGATGCCCTCCTCGATCACGTCGATCAGCCGATCGGAAAGGACAATCTCGACATCCAGCGCCGGATGGGCATTCAGGAGACATTCAAGCTTTGGAACGATGTGCAGGCGCGCAAACGTGACCGGTGCGGAAACACGCAGCCGTCCCGACAGTGACTTGCCTGCCATGGATGCTGCCAGCTCCGCTTGCTCTGCCTTTTCCAGGACGGCTCTCGCTTCCTCGTAATAGGTCTGGCCGGCTTCGGTCGGGCTTAAACCCCGCGTGGAGCGCAGCACAAGACGGACCCCCAGCCGCAGCTCGAGCCGGCTGATGGCTTTCGAAACGGCCGGCTGCCCAAGGCGCATCTGTTCCGCCGCTGCCGAGAAGGATCCGGCCTCGATGACCCGAACAAACGTCTCCATGTCGGCAAGTCGATCCACGCGAAGCACCCGCCTCCGAAGCGATGCTGACCGTCCAGGCTCACGTCCGTGCCAGGCGCCGGATGCTCGCGCAGCAGCGCCAGCCCAGCCCCGGGGTATCCGGCTAGACCCCCCCCGCCATCAAATTCGATGATGGATAGGCCGTCGTTATGGTCGATGCTGTAGATCAGGTGCTCGGCGGTGACAAATACGTCCGCCGATTGGATGACGCGGGGCCGGTTCGGACGCGTGTCCATCAGCGAGCGCGGCCCTGGCGGCACCAGCGCTGCCACTTCGACCGGCCGATAGGGGTCACTCATGTCAAACGCCCACACCCCGGCGTTCTGATCCTGCGCTGACATTGTTCAGCCCCCTATCGTTCTCCGGCCGAGGCCGCCTCTGTCCGCAGGAAGGCCGAGGAGGCAGTGTGCGTCAGGATTCCCCGGATGCTGTGCAACTGCTCCCAGCTTATGTCCGCTTCATCCGTGCGCGTATGCGGCAGCATGTAAGCCCCAAGATCTCGGCCGCGGCGGACCGTCCTTTCGCTAATCGGCAGGCGGATAGCATTGAACCGCGCGAGCGCCTCGGCGACCGGAATATTCGGATCCGCGAGGCATTCGGACAATACGACCGCGTCTGACGCCGCCTTCGATACGCCCATGCCGATATGCGGCCGGGCCAGCGCCGCGGCGTCGCCGATCAATGCGACCCGCCCGAACGCCAGTTGCGGAGTCGTGAAATCATAGATCGGCGTGAAAAACGGCCGCTTGATGGTGGCCAAAACGTCGTTGAAGGCAGGCGGCAGGAATTCGTCGCCGGCGCGCCGGAGTTCGTCAATCAATTCCCCCCGCACCTTGGGCGGAGGGATTGAAAGCCCATATTCCACGTCGTCTTCATCCCGAAGCATACCCGGCAGCAGAGGGCCGGGCAGCGGACGGTACCAGACCCAGTTGAAACGACGATGCCCGACGCGCAAGTCGTTGTCGGGTCCCGCGATGGGATAACCGATTACCTTGTTGTGCGGGGGGAGATAAAAAGCGAGTTTGTCGAAAATGGCGCGATGCGCGGCGGCGGGGATGTCGCTTTCTTCAGCGACGCCACGCCAGATCACATACCCGGCGTAGATCGGCTGGACGTCGGGCCGGCAGTGCTGCCGGACGACCGAGCGATACCCGTCGGCGCCGATCAGCACGTCGCCATCCTCGACGCGCCCATTGGCGAAACGCGCGGTGACCCGCTCCGCCGTCTGCTCGATCGCGACCAGATCGTGGTCGAGGCGATGTGCGTCGTCGGGTACTATCGCTCGCATGATCTGGTGCAGGCGATCCCAGGAGGTGACAATCTGCTTGAAGGGAAGTCGCTCGATGACACGTCCGTCGCGGCCGAGGGCGATCCGTTCTTCCACCGTGATGCCAAGATCGCGCAGAGAAGCGCCGCACAGCTCCAGCGCCTGAAGCAGCTCGTGATGGGTGACGATGCCGGCGCCGCGGCCGAACAGTTCAGACGTCGTGCGTTCGTAGACCTGGGCGTCCCAGCCGGCTCGCCGCAGCAGAGCAGTGGCGAACAGTCCGGCCATAGAAGCGCCGATGACCAGAGCACGCCGGGGTCGGTGCGAAGCGACTGTCGTCATTGTAGCACTCCCAACAAAGGCGGTTGCTGCACGAGTAGCCGGGGGGCGCGCGCTAACCAGCCGCTGAGCGCGCCGAAGATGGCCACCATGATGGTGAACTCGGCACTTGTTTTTGATCCTATCGGCTTCGACTTTCTTTTATTCCGCACTGGAATGGCGGCTCTGTCGGGGCTGACTTTCGTCGCGTTCGCCCGTGGCTGCGTACGGCGCTTGCGCTGCAAAGGCCGGTGGAGTGACAACCGCGCAATCTTCGCGACCTCCCGTTCCGGTGTCGGCCGAAAATAGCCAAACCAACTGAGGGCTACGCCGGAGGAGAGGTGCGGAGGTGACCCGACGGCCTGTTAGGTCGCCTTTGCACTGCTTTACGGAGTTCAATACACCAGGGCGTCGATCATCAATAAACTCAACGGAACCCGGTACGCTTGGGGCGTCCTGAACCAGTTCCACCGCCGCGCAGGCCGCGGCGCTCTTGAAGAGATATGGAAGGTCGGGGATTGCATCGTCATCCGGAGCCAGGCGATCACACGACAGCCGTCAGAGGTTCGTGACCGGCGAAATGCGCCGCGAGATTCGCGATTACCAAATCGCCCATTGCGCGGCGTGTTTCCACAGTTGCGCTGGCCTGATGTGGCTGCAACACGACGTTGTCCATGCGCCACAGCTCTTGCGGCACATCCGGTTCATGCCCGAAGACGTCGAGACCAGCCCCACCCAGCCGACCTTCGGCCAGCGCCGTGACCAGCGCCGTTTCATCCACCACGCTTCCGCGCGCGACGTTCACCAAGAGCCCCGATGGGCCGAGTGCGTCGAGCACAGCCCGATCAACCAGCCCGCGCGTCGCCGGACCGCCGGACGCGGCAATCACCAGGAAATCGGAATCCCTGGCGAGCGCGACCAGGTCGGGTTCGTAATGGTAGGTGACGTCCGCGACGGGTTGGAGATTGCTATAGGCGATCGACATGCCGAACCCTTCGGCCCGGCGAGCCACGGCGCGACCAACATGGCCCATACCAAGGAGGCCCAATCGCTTGCCGCTGACCCGCGTTGCCAGCGGCGCGTGTCCGCCTGGCCACCGCCCGGCCCGGACAAAACGATCGGCGAAGCAAATCCGCCGTGCCGTGGCAAGCAATAGCGCGATAGCCATGTCGGCCACATCGTCGGTCAGCACGTCGGGCGTCGTGGTCACGCTGATCGAGCGCGTGCGGGCGTGTTGCAGATCAACCTTGTCCGTGCCGATGCCGTTAATGGCGATGATCTCCAGCGACGGCAAAGCGTCGATCAGCTCGTTGTTCGCGCCAGTCTGCCCCCCGGTAACGATTGCGCGCACTGCAGGGCCGATCCTGGAGATCAGGGCAGCGCGATCCCTGACCAGGTACGGCCGATGCACCGTGTAATCGGCGTCCAGCCGCGCTTCCACGTCCTGCATCATCGGGTCGAGCAACAGGATGTTCGGCTTCATGACAATCCTCTGCTATCGAGTTGCGTGGGCGCGATACGGCGGGCGGGCGGCCTCGGCAAGCGGCGCCATCCCGTTGAACCCGAACAGCCGCCGCTTTTGTTCCACTGCGCAAAGGGGCCGTCACTCCGTCCCAACCACCCGGCAGGCAGGCTGACGCGCGCTGGCGCGATCATGATGGCCGAAGGGCACCGCCGAAGAGGCGCGCAGCGTCATTGACCGCGCGGAGCACGCCGGCATGCTTAGCGACAGGTCGGGACAGCGGGAACTCGGGGGCGGACTGAAGCACTCGGTTGCTTCGTCCCCTCCGTGTTGAATGCTTGCAGCAGAACGCCCTGCACGAACCGCGGCCGTGTCGCACGCCACCCTCTCCCCCGCTCTTGTTGCCCCCGCAACCGAATGCCATGTCTGCGCCAGCTTCGGCCGTGGAGACAGCGCCATCATGACCCCAGCAGCAGGCTGCGGCTGCCCGGTGCGCCGACCCGTGCGGGCCCAAAGCCGTGCGGCGGCGGTCGGTGCCCTGTCGCTGGTGGCTGCCTGCACCGCCGCGCCCTACCACGCCGACGCCCGTCCCACGCCCGACAGCTTCGCCCCGCTGGTCAAGCGCGTTCTCCCCGCCGTGGTGAACATCGCGGTCACCGAGACCGTCTCCGGCAACGACGTGACCTCCGAACTGCCGCCGGAGCTGCGCGACACCCCGCTCGGGCGCGAGTTCCGCCGCCGCTTCGGCAACCGTCACGAACAGATGATGGGGGCCGGGTCGGGGTTCGTGATCGACCCGTCGGGCGTGATCGTCACCAACAACCACGTGGTCGACCACGCCGACAAGATCGTGGTGGTGCTGACCGACGGGCGGCAGTTCCCGGCCCATGTCCTCGGCACCGACGAACCGACCGACGTGGCGGTGATCAAGATCGACGCGCCGACACCGTTGCCCAGCGTCGCCTGGGGCGACTCGCGCAAGATGGAGGTGGGGGACTGGATCCTCTCCGCCGGCAACCCGTTCGGGCTGGGCGGGTCGGTCACCGCCGGCATTGTCTCGGCGGAGGGCCGCGATCTCGGGTCCAGTCCGTTCGAAGATTTCCTGCAGCTCGACGCGCCCATCAATCCCGGCAACTCCGGCGGCCCGATCTTCAATATGGACGGCCAGGTGATCGGGGTTTCCACCGCCATTGTCTCGCCGTCCGGCGGCTCGGTCGGCATCGGCTTCGCCATCCCCTCGCAGATCGTCAGCTCGGTGGTCAGCGACCTGCTCGCGCATGGCAGCATCGCGCGCGGCTGGCTTGGGGTGTCGGTGCAGGATGCGGACAATGGCGGCGTGCTGATCGCGGCGGTGGAGCATGACAGTCCGGCCCTGCATGCCGGCGTGCATGCCGGAGACATGGTCGTGGCGCTGAACGGCGACCACATCGACAGCGCCCGCACGCTGATCCGTGCCGTCGCCGCGATGCCCCCGGGCCACGCCGCGCGGCTGACGGTGCGGCGTCAGGGGCACGACATCGAGTTGCCCCTGACGATCGGCCGCCGGCCTACCGACCTGTCCGAGTGAGCGCGCCAGTGCGCGAGGAGGAGGAGTGATGCGGATCCTGGTTGTCGAGGACGACAAGGACGTTGCTGGTTTTGTGGTGCGCGGCCTGAAGGAGGCGGGGCACGTCGTCGAGCATGCCGATAATGGCCGCGACGGTCTGTTCCTTGCCGCGAGCGAGAGCTTCGACGCGGTGATTCTGGATCGCATGTTGCCCGGCGGCATCGACGGCCTGAAGATCCTGGAGACGCTGCGCGCCCAGAAGAACCACATGCCGGTGCTCATCCTGTCCGCCCTTGCCGAGGTGGACGAGCGGGTGAAGGGCCTGAAGGCCGGCGGCGACGACTACCTGACCAAGCCCTTCGCCTTCGCCGAGCTGCTGGCCCGGGTCGAGGCGCTGTCCCGCCGCGGCAAGTCGGAAGGCCCGGTGACCAAGCTGACGGTCGAGGACCTGGAACTCGATCTGCTGTCCCGCCAGGTGAAGCGCGCCGGCCAGAAGATCGACCTGCAGCCGCGCGAATTCCGCCTGCTGGAATACCTGATGCGCCACGCCGGCCAGGTCGTGACCCGCACCATGCTGCTGGAAGGCGTATGGGACTACCATTTCGACCCGCAGACCAACGTGATCGACGTCCATGTCTCCCGCCTGCGCCAGAAGGTGGACAAGCCGTTCCCCACGCCGCTGATCCAAACCGTGCGCAACGCCGGCTACATGCTGCGGGCCGAGCCGGTGTGATGGCGGCGACGCGAGACCGGAAGGTGGGATTGGAAGCAACGTTGGGAGTTAGGACACCCCCTCCCCTTGAGGGCCTGGGGCGCGAAGCGGACCAAGGTTGGGGGGACGGGTGCGCACCGCCGCATTAGATCATGTGAACGCAGCCCTCCCCCCCAACCCCTTCCCTCAAAGGGAGGGGGTGTCCTTGTCCGCTGCCCCTCCCCCCACCTCCGCTCCGCCTTCCCGCTCCGTACCAGCGCCCCCAGGGGAAGCGCGCCGCTCCCCCCTCTCCCTCTTCCGTTCGGCCAGCCTGCGCTTCGCCGTTGTCTATGCCCTGCTCCTCGCCGCCAGTGCCGCCGCGCTGGCCATGTTCCTGTGGTGGGCCACGGCCGGCTTGCTCGACCGCCAGACCGACTCCGCGATCCACGCGGACGCTCAGAGCCTGTCGCAGCGCTGGGCCGAGGGCGGTCTCCCCGCCCTGATCCTGACCATCCAGGATCGCCTGGCCGACAATGTCGGTGATGACGCCATCTACCTGCTGGTCGATCCGATGATGCGCCCCGTCGCCGGCAACCTGGAACGCTGGCCCGCCGTGGTACGCGAGGCCGGTGTCTGGTACGAACTCCCGGTGCGTCGCGCGGGCATCTCCTCGCTGGCCCGGCTGCAGCGCTACGACCTGCCAAACGGCTTCCACCTGCTGATCGGCCGCGACGTGCAGGTGCGCGCACAGCTCCGCACCTTGCTGACCGACGCCCTTCTGTGGGCAGCCGGCATCGTCTGCGCCATGGCCACGGCCGGCGCCCTGCTCGTTCGCAGTCTGTTCCGACGCACCCTGGCCAACGTCTCCGAGACCGCCAGCGCGATCGCCGCAGGCGACTTCGCCCAGCGGGTGAAGCTGTCTGGCCGCGGCGACGAGTTCGACCAGCTCGCCGAGACCATCAACGACATGCTGGACCGCATCGGTCGGCTGATGGACGGCGTTCGCCAGGTCTCCAACGCTATCGCGCACGACTTGCGCACGCCGATCACCCGCGCCCGCACGCGGCTGGAGGATGCCGCCCTGCACGCCGAATCGCCGGAGGAGCTGCGGGCCGCCATCGAACGCGCCACCGCCGATCTCGACGGCATCGTCGCTGTGTTCCAGGCCCTGCTGCGCATCTCGGAGATCGAGGCCGGATCACGCCGTTCGGCGTTCGCCCGCTTCGACATCGCGCCGCTGCTGGCCGACGTCGCCGAGCTGTATGGCGTCGTCGCCGAGGACAAGCATGTTTCCCTGGTCGTCGAGGCGCCGGACCACCTGCCCGGCTATGGTGACCGCGAGCTGGTGCAGCAGGCCGTGGCCAACCTGGTGGACAATGCCGTCAAGTTCTCCCCCCCGGGCGGCACGGTGCGGCTGCAGGCCGCCATCACCCCGGCCGGGGTGGAGGTCGGCGTGGCCGACCAGGGTCCCGGGATCCCAGCCGCCGACCGGCCGCGCGCCGCCGACCGCTTCTTCCGCGGCGAGGCCGCGCGCAGCACGCCCGGGGCCGGCCTGGGCCTGGCACTGGTGCAGGCCGTGGCGCAACTGCATCTGGGGACGTTGCGGCTGGGCGATGTGGGCCCCGGCCTACTGGCGATTCTGACTTTGCCTGTGCCGGAGGAAGCGTCCGGCGCGGCCATGCGCTAGATAGTCCGGGCGCGTTCGACGCCGCTGAAGCGGGCGGAGCGGCTGCCAGCCGCGGTGAACGATATAAAGCGATTTGACCATCCATAATACAGACTTTCGAAACGCATATATACTCCCACTGCCTTACGAACAGACGAGATCGTCCGCGACAAACGAACATTGCGCATCGGCCGGCCCGTTGCGTTTGCAGGTTGCGCAGCTGGATCGGTGCCACATCATCGAAGCGCAAGCATTCAGTCGGATCATGTCGTGTGGAATTCAGGCTGGTGCTCCAACTCTGATGGGTGGTGCGCGACCCGAACTGTCATTGCGAGTACAACGAAGCACTCTCCGCGCGCGACGTACGCTGTCTCCGGGAGATTGTTTCGCTGCGCTGGCAACGACAGAGCTCCCGACGATGGCAGCCGCGCGGCCCTGAGCCACGGCAGATTCTCGCCTCAATGCCCCGCGTGACTGCCGGAGAAATCAGGCTCCGGCAGCCCGGACTTCTCCAACTGCGCCACCAGTGCCGCCTTGAGCCGCTCCAACCCCTCGGGCGTGTTTGCCTCGGCTCGCGCCACCAGCACCGCCTGCGTGTTGGACGCTCGCAGCAACCACCAGCCATCCTCGGTCAGCACGCGCACACCGTCCGTCTCAGAGACCTGCGCGCCCTCCGCACGTAGACGCGCCGCCACCTCTTCGATCACCACGAACTTGCGGCGGTCGTCGCAGTCGAACCGCACTTCCGGCGTGTTCACCACCTGTGGCAAAGCGCGCCGTACGTCCGACAGCTTCGTGCCGCCCATCCGCGCCAGGATCCCAAGCGTCCGCACCGCGGCGTACAGCGCATCGTCGAAGCCGTACCAATGATCGGCGAAGAAGATGTGCCCCGACATCTCACCCGCCAAAGGCGATTTCGTCTCCGCCATCTTTGCTTTGATCAGCGAATGCCCGGTCCGCCACATCAGCGGATTACCGCCGGCACGGGCGATTTCGTCGAACAGTACCTGGCTTGCCTTTACATCGGCTATAATCATAGCGCCGGGATGCGCCTTTAACACGTCGCGCGCGAGCAACACCATCAACTGGTCGCCGAACAGGATTTCGCCGGTGTCGTCGATCACGCCGATGCGGTCCGCGTCGCCGTCGAACGCGATGCCGATGTCGGCACCGCCCGCCTTCACCTCGCGAATGAGCTGCTGCAGGTTGGCAGGGACCGTGGGGTCCGGGTGATGCGCGGGGAAGGTGCCGTCGATTGCGCCGTTCAGCACCACATGCTCGCCGGGCAGCGCGGCGACCAGCTTGGCCAGCACATCGCCGGCCGAGCCGTTGCCGTTGTCCCAAACCACTTTCAGGATCCGGTCGCCGCCATCCCAATCGGCCAGCAGCCGCGCGAGGTAGTCGTCGGACACATCGACGTTGCGTTCGGTCCGCTCGTTCTCCTCCACCACGTCGCCGTCGCGCGCCATCTGGCCCAGGCGCTTGATGTCGTCGCCGAAGAACGGCTTGCCGCGCAGCATCATCTTGAAGCCGTTGTAGTCGGGCGGGTTGTGGCTGCCGGTGACCATCACCGCCCCCGCCGCGCCCAGCTTGGTATTGGCGTAGTACAGCATCGGCGTCGGGCCGCAGCCGATGCACACCGCTTCGACGTTGCTGCGGCGGATGCCCTTAATCAGCCGGGAAGCAAGGTCCGGGCTGGACAGGCGCCCATCGTAGCCCACGACCACCATGGACCCGCCGTCGCGCGCAACCAGGGAGCCGAACACGCGGCCGATGGCATAGGCATCGTCCGGGCTCAGCGTGCGGCCGACGACGCCGCGGATGTCGTACTCGCGCAGCGTGGTGGGATCGAATTCGTGCGAGAACGACATCGGCTGGGGCCACTCCTATCCAGGTGTATTTCTTCTGTTCAAGTGTAGTTCTTCAGAAACTTGCGCACGGCATCCGCCAGGTCGGGATGCTTCAGCGCATAGGCGATCTGTGCTTCCAGGAAGCCCGCCTTGTCGCCGCAGTCGAAACGCCGGCCCTCATACCGCAGGCCATGGAATGGCTGGGTGCCGATCAGCCGGGCCATGCCGTCGGTAAGCTGCACTTCACCGCCGGCCCCCCGCTCCATGCGGCCAAGATAGCCGATCACTTCCGGCATCAGCACATAGCGTCCGATGATCGACAGATTGGATGGCGCATCCTTCGGGTCCGGCTTCTCCACCAGCCCCAGCACCTCCACCAGCTTCCCATCATCGTTGCCGATTTTCAAGATGCCGTAACGGTCGGTTCGCTCGCGCGGCACCTCGGTCACCGCGACGACGTTGCCGCCGGTGTCCTTGTAGACGTCGGCAAGCTGACGCAGGCATGGGGTTTCCGCCAGCACAAGGTCGTCGGGCAGGATGATGGCGAACGGGTCGTCGCCGATGAAGGCGCGCGCACACCAGATGGCGTGGCCCAGGCCCAGCGGTACCTGCTGGCGAACGGTCACCAGGGAACCAGGCTCGACCTGGGTCGCCTGCAGCAGCGCCAGCGCGTCGGATTTGTTGCGCTCGCGCAGGGTCGCTTCCAGTTCGAATGCGACATCGAAATGCTCCACCAGGGCGGTCTTGCCGCGGCCGGTCACCATGCAGAATTGCTCGATCCCAGCGGCCCGCGCCTCCTCGATCGCGTACTGGATCAGCGGCTTGTCTACGACCGGCAACATTTCCTTGGCGGTCGCCTTGGTGGCGGGCAGGAAGCGCGTCCCCAGCCCAGCGACGGGCAAGACGGCTTTGTACAGCGATTTGCTCAAGAGAAGCCTCCCCTGTGGGCCGGCGGAACCGACCATGGGCAGCAGGCCGAATTGTGGCGGCGTCCCATGCAGCGGGACGACATTTGGCCGCGAGCGCCATCACGACCCCGTTCCGCGTTCCGCTGTGCGGTGGCCAGCGGCGCGGCGGCAAACGGCCGGCGCGTCATGCGTGCTTCCCCCCCACCAAGACGTCGCGCGCCATGTTGACCCGCGAGGCCAGCCAGTCGGAACCGCCGGCGTCCGGATGAGCGGTGCGCATCAGGCGATGGTGCGCGGCGCGGATGTCGGCCTCGGTGGCGCCGGGCGCGAGACCCAGCACCTGGTACGCCTCCTGCCGGGTCATGGCCGCCGTCCGGGGGCTCTGGGGCTCGCGGTTGCCGCCGCGGGCACCACTGCTCGTGCCGGTGGGGCCCGCGGTCCCACCGTTACCCAGCCCGAAAAACCCTGACCCGGACAGATGCGAGGCACGGAAACGGTTCCACAGCAGCGGCCCGAACATCGCCAGCGCACCCAGGGCGATCGGGCCGCGTCCGGTCAGTACCAGCAGCAGCGCCAGGGTCAATCCGCCCAAGGCCGCCACCCATAGCAGCAGCGCCTTGATCGACGAAACCGAGGCCTGCTCGAAGGCCCGAAGGCCGCCGAGGAACAGGAACAAGGTCAGGGCGCCAAGCGCAAGCCAGAGCATGGACCCAATGTGCGCGGGCGTGACGGCTTCGGCAACCATTGGTTGGTTTTTCGCCAAACATTCCGCAGTGGGCACGCTTTCCGTGACCCGGCATGTTTCACGCCGGCACACCGACCCGCCGCTTCTCTGCTCCTTCTGGGAACGGCGTCGGCGCGGAACTCATCACCCGGTTGCGGCCGGCCTTCTTCGCCGCATACAGCGCTGTGTCGGCCTCGCGCACCAGGGCACGCCAGCCCACGCCACTGCCGCCCGGCACCACCGTCGCCACTCCGGCGCTCAACGTGACGATGCCGGGCGGGTTCTCCAGATGCCGCAATGCGAGGCCGCACACCGCGAGGCGTATTGTCTCCGCCAGGGCGCGAGCGCTGGGTGCGTCGTAGCCGGGCAGGACCACGACGATCTCCTCGCCGCCGTAGCGGGCGGCGAAATCGCCGGCACGGCGCAGGCAACCTTGGACCGTACGGCCAACGTCACGCAGGCAATCGTCGCCGGCCGGATGGCCGTAGCGGTCGTTGTACGACTTGAAGCCGTCCAGATCGATCATCACGATCGAAACAGGTTGGCCGGAGCGGGCCGCGCGGCGGAATTCCGCTTCGATGGTTTGGTCGAAGCAGCACCGGTTCGCCAACCCGGTCAGCGAATCATGCGTCGCCTGCGCGTTGAGGATTCGGCTTGCCTTGACAGCGAGCGTTGCCAGCGCCGCCACGACGATGAGGAAGCAGCCCAGGATGACCGCGTGCGCGTGCAGTTCACCGCGCCAGCCGCTTTGCAGGTCCCACACGGACTGCGACACCAGCACCGTCAGCGGATAGTGCGCGAGCCGAACATAGGCGCCGCGCCGCCGGACGCCGTCGATGGCGGAGACATAGCTAACCGTTCCCGCCTCCGGGTGCCCCCGGATTTGTCGCGCGACACCGGCGCCCTCGCTCGGGCGATCGATATCGCTTGACGCGGGGCTGCGCACCAGCACCGTCCCATCGTCGGCCACCAGAGCGATGATGCCGCCCGACTTCGCCTGGATCTGATCGAACAGGCGCTGGAAGTAGCCAAGCGAAACGCTGGTGACCACCACGCCGCCGAAGCTGCCGTCTGGCTGGTCGATCCGACGCGTCACAGTGATGTTGTCGGTCTGGTCGATCTTGCTTCTGATGCGCTCGCCGATGAACGGGCGGCGGCTGGGATGCGTCGCGTGGTACTGGAAATAGGCGCGTTCGGCGTAGTTCAGGCCGGTCGGATCAGGCACCAGCGACTTGACGATGGCATTTCCCCGGGGATCCGTGATGCCCATTTCGTGGATCGCCGGCAGGGCGGCGGCGAGCGAGGTCATCAATCCATAGAGCCGATGCTTTGCCTCCGGCGACAATCCGTCGGCCTCCACCCGCTCGACCAGGCTGGCGGCAATCGTGTCCGCGGTCTTCAACGCGGCGTCCGCCTGATCCGCCAGCGAACGGGCGATGTTCGCCGAGACCACCTCGGTCTGCTGATTGTTGGTCTGGTAAACGCGCCATAGCTGCAGGCCTTCGGTCACGACCAGCGTGGCGCAGACGCAGGCGATCAGGCCCAGCATACCAGCGCGCAGCGATCCCGCGCCGATGCGTGGGGTTGGCAGGCGGGCAGTGAAGCAAAGCAGGTGGCGCACGTGCGGAGTCCCGTGACAAAGCGGCAGGCGCCGCTGCGATAGGGAGTTTTGCCGGACGACCCGGCAATGGACGCCGCGCCCGAGGCTGCGGCCGCCGATCCGTTCTGGATGCCGCCGAACAATAGCGGAACAAGAGTTAACAATTCGCTAATGAGAAACAGCGGCTTCCCCTTGTGGGCCCCTTGTGGGAGGGGGTTGGCCTTCTGCTCCGGCCGCTGCGGGTTTGCCAAAGGCAAGGTCGGTCAGGGCGCGTTGACGGGTCCCGACAGTTGACGGTCCCGACAAACGCAAACTCACGCCGCACCACCCGCCTTCCCCGCCGCCGCCGAGACCGCGAGAGCGCTCAGGTTGACGATGCCGCGCGCGGTGACGCTGGGCACCAGCACGTGGATCGGCTGCGACACGCCCAGCAGAATTGGTCCGACCGAAAGCCCGTCGGCCGCCGCCTTCAGCAGGTTGAACGCGATGTTGGCGGCGTCCAGGCTGGGCATGATCAGAAGGTTAGCGGCGCCGCGCAGCGTCGAATCCGGCACCGCATGGTTGCGGATGGACTCCACCAGCGCGGCGTCGGCGTGCATTTCGCCGTCGATCTCCAGCGCCGGGTCGCGGGCGTGGATCATCGCCAGGGCGCGACGCATCTTGCGGGCGGATTCGCTGTCGCTGGCGCCGAAGCTGGAGTGCGACAGCAGCGCCGCCTTTGGGGCGATGCCGAAACGGCGCACCGCCTCCGCCGCCAGCAGCGTCAGCTCGGTGATTTGCTCGGGCGTCGGATCGACGACCATGTGGGTGTCGCCAATGAACAACGCGCCGGACGACAGGATCAGCGCCGACAACGCATAGACGCGGTTCACCCCGGGGCGCCGCGGGATGATCGGCAGCACGTACTGGATCTGCCGCCACCAGTTTCCGGTGCCGCCGCAGATCGCCGCATCGGCCAGGCCGCTGTGCAGCAGCATCGCGGCGGCGACCGAGGGGCGGGTGCCGACGCGCCGCGCCGCTACCTCCGGCGGAGCGCCACGGCGGCCGGCGAGGCGCTGATATTCCGGGATCAGCGGGCCGAAGACGTCATGGTCGTGCATCGGGTCCAGCACGCGGACGCCGTCGCTGAGGTCGATGCGCAGCCCCATCTCGCGCACCTTGTGGGCAATCACGTCGCGGCGGCCGAGCAGGATGGGCGCGGCGATGTCGTCGTCCACCAGCACCTGGGCGGCGCGCAGCACGCGGTCGTCCTCGCCTTCGGCGAAGGCGATGCGGCGTTTCGGAGCCTGCTTCGCCGCCTCGAAGACCGGACGCATGAGCTGGCCGGAACGAAACACGAAGCGTTCCAGGTCGCGGCGGTAGGCGTCGAAGTCTGCGATCGGACGCTGGGCGACGCCGCTTTCCATCGCTGCCCGGGCGACAGCGGGAGCGATCTCCAGGATCAGCCGCGGATCGAACGGCTTGGGGATGATGTACTCGGGGCCGAAGACAGGCGCGGACCCGCCATAAGCGGCGGCGACGACCTCACTTGCCTCCATACGGGCGAGGCCGGCGATGGCTTCGACGGCGGCGATCTTCATTTCCTCGTCGATGGTGGTGGCGGAGACGTCCAGGGCGCCGCGGAAGATGAAGGGGAAGCAGAGGACGTTGTTCACCTGGTTCGGATAGTCGCTGCGGCCGGTCGCGACGATGGCATCCGGCCGTGCGGCGTGCGCGATGTCGGGGGCGATCTCCGGGTCCGGATTGGCCAGCGCCAGGATCAGCGGCTTGTCAGCCAGCTTCGACAGCCAATCGACGTGCAGCACGTGCGGGGCGGACAGACCGAGGAAGATGTCGGTGCCGTCCAGCACCTCGGCCAGCGCCGTGGCGTTAGTGTCGCGAGCATAGCGCGCCATGTTGGGCAGCATGCCGGGGCGATCGATGCGAACTACGCCGTTGATGTCCGTCAGCGTCACGTTCTCCGGCCGCAGGCCCATGGCGACCAGCAGATCGACGCAGGCCAGCGCGGCGGCGCCGGCGCCCGAGGTGACGAGGCGGACGTCGGCCAGGGTCTTGCCCTGCAGCAGCAGGCCGTTGCGCACCGCGGCCGCGACGGTGATGGCGGTGCCGTGCTGGTCGTCGTGGAAGACGGGGATGCCCATGCGGGCGCGCAGGGTGGCTTCGATGGCAAAGCACTCGGGGGCCTTGATGTCTTCCAGGTTGATGGCGCCGAAGGTGGGCTCCAGTGCCGCCACGACATCGCAGAAACGGTCGGGGTCGGCGGCGTCCACTTCGATGTCGAACACGTCGATGCCGGCGAACTTCTTGAACAGTACGGCCTTGCCTTCCATGACCGGCTTGCCGGCGAGTGCGCCGATATTGCCGAGGCCGAGCACCGCGGTGCCGTTGGAAATAACGCCGACGAGGTTGCCGCGGACAGTGTAGTCGCGAGCGGTCTCGGGTTTGGCCTTGATCGCCTCGCAGGCGGCGGCAACGCCGGGGGAATACGCGAGCGACAGGTCGCGCTGGGTGGCCATGCGCTTGGTCGGCTCGATGGCGAGCTTCCCCGGGCGAGGGAGGCGATGGTAGTCGAGCGCCGCCTGACGGAAGTCTTCGTCCATGGTCGTTTCCCCTGCTTCCGGTTGGTGGGGGTCATAGGGGAGGCGGCAGGGGGGCGCCAGACGCCGCACGTGAAAGGGGAGGCGGGTCCAGCGTCGGGTCGACGCTAACCGTCCAAGCGTTCGCGCAGTCGTTCCATTGCGGCTCTCGGAGCAGCAATGCGGTGCACACGAATGCCCCACAGGATGTTGGGCCGGACGATGCCGTAATCGTGCCGGAGGATGTTGCCGATCCCTGCGATCTCGCGCCTGGGGATCTCTGGTTCCGCGGCCTTGGCCTCGTCCCGCAGCCGTCGGCTGGCCTCGGAGATGATCTCGACATTGCGTTCAACCAACTGACGGATCCGCCGATCCGCAGCGAATCGGTTGAAGTCGAGACCTTCGGTATCCGCCTCGATGTTTGCTACAGCCTCAAGAATGTCTTCCACATAGGCACGCGGATCGCGTAGCGGCGGCATCAGAATACCGTCTCAGCTTCGGTCAGAATCGTGCTGCGGAAGAGCGGCCTGATCGAATCTTTTTCCACCACGTCAATTTCGTGCCCGAGGCGATCGGTGAGCAGGTTCTTGAGGCCAACCAGGTCGATCAAGTCGAAACGTGCCGCTGGGTCAATCGAGACCAGCACGTCTACATCGCTATCGGGTCGAGCCGCATCATGAACGATGGAGCCGAAAAGGCCGGCCGAGACGATACCACGCTGGCGCAGCTCGGGTTCAAGCGCCTTCAACGCGGCGACCACATTCTTCTTGCTGGGGGCCGGGCGTCCGCCGATTTCACGCTCCTGCATCAGCCGCAGCGCTTCGCGAATGACGTCACTCGGGTCGCTGTAAGGGCCGGTCTCGACCTTGCGGCGGATATACTCCTCCTGCTCTGGGGCGATCGAGACGTTCATCATGTCGGCCTCCACCTCCTGGGCTGCGAAGCCTTATACACGTGGGACGAGGTGCGGCGGTAGTCAGCGTCGGACCGCGCGGATCGTGAGCGGACCACCACCTCGCGGGTGCCGCGGGACCAGGTTTTCGGCGGAACCGGTCTGGTCGCCGCGATCCGCAAACAGGCCGGATTACAGGAGTTAAGCAATGCGCTACCCTATTGCCATTGAGATCGGCACCGACACGGCGGCATACGGCGTTGTGGTGCCGGATGCGGGTCACGGTGGCGATGGTCGTCGGACAGATCGGTGAAGGGCACAGCATCGATGAAATCCTATCTGACTATCCTTACCTGGAGCGTGAGGACATGTTGCAGGCGTTGCATCATGCTGCCTTTGCGGGTCGATGAACGCGAGATTGTGCCAGCCAGCGCATGAAGTTGCTGGTCGCCATGAACTTGTCGGCACGCGGTGCCGGCCGGTTCCCAATGCTCGTGCGCGCGAGAGCATCTGACCATCGGGCGTCCCCCGCCCATCTTGACCGCGCGCGCGTTCGCTGATCCTCTCTCGCACAAGGTCGACAAGACGCCTAGTACCCGGGAGGAACCCATGCGCACTTGGCTTCGTGTGGCGATCGCCGCGGCATTTGTCATTTGTGCAAACGCGGCGGCACGGGCGGACACCATCACTGTCGCCACGGTCAACAACAATGACATGATCGTGATGCAGCAGCTCTCCTCGCGCTGGGAGCAGCAGACGGGAAACAAGATCAATTGGGTGGTGCTGGAGGAGAACGTGCTGCGCCAGCGCGTCACCACCGACATCGCCACCGGCGGCGGGCAGTTCGACGTGATGACCATCGGCTCCTATGAGGCGCCGATCTGGGGCAAGCAGAACTGGCTGCTGCCGCTCGACGACTTCCCCGCGAGCTACAACTACAACGACATCTTCAAGTCGGTGCGCGCGCGCGCTTTCCTCCGACGGTCATCTGTGGGCGGTGCCGTTCTACGCGGAAAGCTCCTTCACCGATGTATCGCACGGACCTGTTCTACCAAGGCCGGCCTGACGATGCCGGCGCAGCCTACCTATGCCGAGATCGAGAGCTTCGCCAAGAAGCTGACCGACCGCGACGCAGCAGCAATACGGCATCTGCCTGCGCGGCAAGCCCGGCTGGGGCGAGAACATGGCATTCATCGACACGCTGGTGAACACGTTCGGCGGCCGCTGGTTCGACGATAAGTGGCAGCCGCAGCTCGACACCAAGCCGTGGCATGACGCGGTGACGTTCTACGTGAACCTGCTGCGCAGCGACGGTCCGCCGGGCGCCAGCTCGAACGGCTTCAACGAGAACCTGGCGCTGTTCACCACCGGCCATTGCGCGATGTGGATCGATGCGACGGTCGCGGCGGGCTTCGTCTCCGATCCCAAGAAGAGCCAGGTCGTCGGCAAGGTCGGCTTCGCGCCGGCACCGATCGCCAACGTACCGAACGGCAACCACTGGTTCTGGGCCTGGGCGCTGGCGATGCCCAAGAGTTCGCACAAGGCGGCGGTGGCGAAGTCGTTCCTGCAATGGGCAACGTCCGCCGACTACATCAAGCTGGTCGGGGCAGACCAACGGCTGGGTGGTGGTGCCGCCCGGCACGCGGCAATCCACCTATGACAACCCGCAATACCTTGCCGCGGCGCCGTTCGCCAAGCCGGTGGAGCACGCGATCCAGACCGCGGACCTGGCTCATCCGACGGCGCAGCCGGTGCCCTATACCGGCATCCAGTACGTCGCGATCCCCGAGTTCCAGGCGATCGGCACTACGGTCGGGCAATTGATGGCGGCGGCTCTGACCGGCCAGAGCACCGTTGATCAGGCACTGAAGCAGGCGCAGGCACAGGTGACCTCAGCCATGCAGCAGGCGGGCTATACGCAGTAGCCGGAGGCCCCGGCGATGGCACTCGGGATAAAGGCAAACCAGGCCATCGCGCCATCGGCGGCACCGGCGCGTTCCAATCGCATGCGCACCGCGCTGCGCGGCCGGGGCGGCGCAGTGCCGACGCTGCCGCTGGTTGCACCGTCGGTGGCGCTGCTGCTGGTATGGTCGCTGGTGCCGCTGGCGATGACGCTATGGTTCTCGTTCCGGCGCTACAACCTGCTGAACCCGATCATCCACGGCTTCGCGGGCTGGAACAATTACCGCTTTCTGTTCCAGGACCCGGCGCTGATCTCTTCGCTGATCGTCACCGTGGTACTGGTGGGCGCTGTTCTGGTCGTCACGGTCGGGCTCGGCGCGGTGCTGGCCGCGGTGTTCGAAACCGGCTTCCCCGGCCGCGGCATCGCGCGCGTGCTGATGATCTCGCCGTTCTTCGTGATGCCGACGGTCAGCGCGCTGATCTGGAAGAACCTGCTGATGAACCCGGTCAACGGGCTGTTCTCCTGGATCCTGCGCGGGGTCGGCCTGCCGGCGTTCGACTGGTTCGCGTCGGCTGCCGCTCACCTCCATCGTGCTGATCGTCGCCTGGGAATGGCTGCCGTTCGCCTTCCTGATCCTGATGACCGCGCTGCAGTCGCTGGACGAGGAAATCCTCGAAGCGGCACGCCTGGACGGTGCGGGACCGGTTGCGATGTTCCGCTATATCCAGGTGCCGCATCTGGGACGCGCGATCAGCGTGGTGGTGATGATCGAGACCATCTTCCTGCTGAGCGTCTTCGCCGAAATCTACGTCACCACCGCCGGCGGTCCTGGCGTCGCCACCACCAATCTCGCGTTCCTGATCTACCAGCGCGCCCTGCTGGCGTTCAACGTCGGGTCCGCATCGGCGGCGGGCGTGCTCGCCATCGTTCTCGCCAACATCATGGCGGCTTTCCTGATCAACACCGTGGCAAAGCGGCTGGACGTATGAAACCGCGCGACAAGCAATCTCATCCGGTGGCGGCGACCGTCGCGTGGCTCGCGGCGCTGCTGATGTTCTTCCCGATCTTCTGGATGGTGCTCGCCAGCTTCAAGACCGAGACGCAGGCGATCGCAGACGCCGCCCGTGTTCATCTTCGCAACCGACGCTGGAGAACTATCGCGACATCTTCAGCCGTGCGGACTATCCGTTATTTGCATGGAACAGTATTCTGATTTCGTTGGGGGCGACTGTGATCATGCTGGTGGTCAGCGGTCCCGGCGGCGTTCTCCATGGCGTTTTATCCGACCAAACGGACGCGTGGCACGCTGCTGTGGATGCTGTCCACCAAGATGCTGCCGGCGGTGGGCGTGCTGATGCCGATCTACCTGATCGCGAAAGACACCGGCCTGCTGGACTCGCGCATCGCGCTGATCCTGATCTACATGCTGAGCAACCTGCCGATTGGCGTCTGGATGCTGTTCACCTTCTTCCGCGAGACACCAAAGGCGATCATCGAGCAAGCCGCATCGACGGCGCCGGCGTGTGGGATTCGATCGTGCATGTGCTGCTGCCGCTCGGTCTCCCGGGTATTGCCTCCACGGCGCTGCTGTCGATCATCCTGTGCTGGAACGAAGCGTTCTGGAGCCTGAACCTGTCCGCGCACGACGCCGCACCGCTGACCGCGTTCATCGCGTCGTTCTCCGCGCCCGAGGGTTTGTTCTGGGCCAAGCTCTCCGCCGCGGCGACGCTCGCGACGGTGCCGATCCTGTTGTTCGGCTGGTTCAGCCAGCGCCAGTTGGTGCGCGGACTGACGTTCGGCGCGGTGAAGTGATCGCCCTGTCCGATGTCATTTGCGCGTTGACCGCCCGCCGTCGGCGGCCGAACCGCACTATGAAACGGCGCGCTCGGTCCCTTGGGGTCCCTTGGGGTCCCTTGGGGTCAATGGTGATGCCCATGGCCGCCGCCCGCCGCAACCGCCAGCGGGTGAGCCGCGATGTCGCGGATCGCCGCATCCAGCACCCGTGGATCGTTCCAGTCCTTCGGATCGTCCGGCCGCCAGCGCAGCCGCAGCCAGCCGTTCTGGTCGGCCAGCACCTGCGTACCGCCCAACGTTTCCCGCGTCTGCCCCAGCAGCAGCGCGAACGCATCCCAGGCGCTTTGCTCGACGGTGACGCAGGCCGTGCCGGCCGGCCTCACCGCGTGGTCGTGCGCCAGAACGATGGTGGCGACGTTGATGCCCGAAGGCGCCGGCGGCGGCGTCACCGTCTTGTCCGCCGCGATGACATGCACGATGCGGTTGCGCAGATCGTCCAGATCGATGGCGGAGCCGTCGGCGCATATCGCGTCGAACTGCGGCAGCGGGGTCGGCTGATCCCACTTCCCGGTGCTGCGTATGCTGGCGCCGGCGTTATTGGCCTTCAGGAAGTCGATCAGCGCCCAGATGTTGCCGCTGGACAGCGTTTGGCCGAAGGCGGGCATGGCCGGCACGCCCGGTGACGCCTCGATTCCGTGCGCGATGTACCAGTAGAGATCGCCTTCGGTATGCGCCCAGAAATGCGGCGCGGTCAGGTCGGCCGGCGGGATCGGCAGTGTTTTCGCCAGCTTGCCGTTCCCCTTGGCTTCGGGCCCATGGCACATGGCGCAGTTCGGCTGGAACAACTGCTCGCCGCGCATGATGGAGCCGACGGCAAATTCCGTCGGCGAGGTATCGAAAGTGGTCGGATAGGCCTCGACTGTCAGCAGCGGCTCAATGGTGGGCCATGCCAGGACGAAACATACCGCCAGCCCCGCCAGCGCCGGCCATAAAATCGGACGCCAGAACCAGCCGGCCACGACCAGCGCCGCCGCGGTCAGGCTCGGCACCAACGCACGCAGCAGGTACACGCGGACGGTCGGGTCAGCGAGCAGATCCAATGCAGGGCGTCGGGAGAATGGCCATACCGGTGCCTCGTGCGTCGCCGGTATGGCGGAGGCAAGGAACGCCGCCACCAGGATCACCGCCGCACCCAGCAGAGCCTCCACGCCGATGGAACTGCGCAGCAGGGTCCGCGTGACCGGGTGCGCCGGATCGCGCAGCCGGTGGGTCAGCACCAGGCGGTTGATGCCGGCCAACAACAGCAGCGCAAGGAACAACGCCAGCTTCAGCAGGGCGACATGGCCGTAGGCGGTGCCGAACAAGCCGGCCAGGCTGCCGATCAACTGCGAGGCCTGCACCACGGCCGTGCAAGCGATCGCCACCACCGCACTTAATCCGACCGGGGTGAAGCGCTCGCAGGCGGTGGCGGCGGCGGGCGGCGGCAGGGCTCCGGCCAGCAAGAACAGCGGCAGCAACCCACCGAGCCACGCCCCTGCCGCCAGCAGGTGCAACGCCTCGGAGGCCAGAAGCATGGCTCCGGCGCTGCCGCCGGTGGCGCCGGCATGGCCCACGAACCCCTGCATGGCCAACGCCGCACCGGTCAGCAGCAGCCCGGCGAGCAGGCGCCAGCCACGGCCGCCCAGGCACGGCACGGCCAGCAACAACAGCGCAAGGCGGAGCAGGACGACTTGGCCGAACCTCGTGTCATGCACCACCTTCCCCACCACCGCGAAGGTGGCGCCGACGGAGGCGGTGCCGGCGATGGTGGCCGTCTCCACCAGCATCCAGCCGATACCCAGAAGCAACGCCAGCGCATCGGACCAGCGGGCCAGCCGGACCAGGCGTTGTCGCGCGGCCGACGCTGCCTCCGGGGCGTCGCGCAGCGCGGGAGGTGCGACCAGCGCCAGCGAAACCAACGTCCCGAACAGCGACGCCTGCGCGACCAGGTGGAAGCCGCGCAGCAAGGCCAGGATGACGGCCTGAATGTCCACGGCTCAGGGGGAGACAGTGAAGTTGAAGCTGCCCTCAGTCTTGTGGGTATCCACCGAAGTAACGTGCCAGATCACCCTGTACGTCCCCGGCGGCAGCTTCTGCAGGTTCACTGCCAGCTTCGTTTGCTCGCCATCGACCAGATGCGGGTCCGCCTTGTCCACGCGCTGGCCCTGCGCGTTCTGCACCTCGATGGTGCTGAAGGAGGGTTCGACACCCTCGGTGAAGGTGATCGTCACCACGGCAGGCGAGACCGGGATGTCGCTGCCGACCGGCGGGCTGGCGTTCTTCAGGAAGGCATGGGCAAAGGCCGACGATGCCGCGAGCAACATGGCCGGCAGTAGCGGATGGGTCCAGCGCATGACGTTACCACTCCGAAAGGGGTTTTCCCAGCGTGTTCGGCATCAGGTCGTCGAAGTAGAGATGGAACTGCGCGATCGCGCCGACATTGTGCCCGGCGGCGCCGTTGAGCGGCCACAGCACCTCGGCGGAGACCGCGTAGTACGTGCCAGTCCAGACGGCGCCGGTTCCGAGCAAGAAGGTGGTCGGATTGTTGGTGGGCCGGATAGCGGAGGCGCCCGCCGCTGACGTCCAGGCAAGTTCGATGAGCGGCGTCAGGTTCGCCAGGATGCCGGTCAGGCCGTAGCTCTTCACCTGCGACTGCAAATAGGGGATCGAGTACCTGCAGCGTCAGTCCGCCGGACCAGGTGGTGATGCCGCCACCGGCGGAGGGACCCGTGTTGGGGATGTTGTAGTCGAGTTCGCCGGTGACAGCGAAGGGACGGATCGGCGCCCAGGGAATGTCGCCGAGACCTTTGCCGAAGTAGCCGGAGAGCGTGGTGGTGTCGAAGCCGGATTCGATTCCGACGGTGCCGGCCCTGCCGAAGCTTTGCGTGACCTCCACCGAACTTATGAATTCGTGCTGCGGCAGGGTGATCCAGTTGTATTTCAACTGTACGTAGGCATCGGCGAACCCGCCATGGCTCTTCTTTAAGTCGTTCGAGTCGTTGGTGATCCAGTCATAATCGGTGCCGATCCCGAAACCGAGATGCGGCGTGATGGTCTTGTCGTATTCGACGTTGGCGTCGGTCACCCAGCTTTTGCCATCGGGGCTTTGCAGCGAGATCAGCGGCAGGTTGGCTTCGTCGCTGACACCGGGGTCGTCGATCAGGTCGGTGTTGACGAAGATGCGGGCGCCAGCGACGGCGTGGGCGAAGGCGTGGTGGGCTGTCAGTATGGCAGCCGCCGCAACGAGCGCGGCGACCCTGACGGATCCAGGCATTGGGGACTCCTGACCATGAGTTGGGCGCACACGGCGCCTGTCGGCACGAAACGAACCGAGGACTCAGGTCAGGATGGGAGGACCGCGCGGCTGCGCGGCGAGGAATGCGGCGGCCGGCGGTGCGGTGGCGGGCGGCGGCAAGCCGGGGCGATGGAACGCGACAAGCTGCGGTGGCGGTGGCGTGGCGCCGGCGCCGGGCAGGACGATGGCCGGCGTCGCGAGCGATGCACAGAGCGGACAGAATGGGGCGGCGGGATGATGGTGCTGCGCGGGGGCTGCCGGGCCGCCGGGCGGCGGGGGGGCGTGGCAGATCGGGCCGGCATGCTCCAGCACCAGCGCAATGTCGGGGTTTGGCACGACAGCGCCGAACGCAAGCTGCGCGACCAGGGCGAGCAAGGTCAGGAACCAGCCGAATGCCGGAATGGGGCGCATTAGGAAACCTCTCGCGCGACGAGGGAGAGGTCAAGATGCGAGCGCGGGACAATCGGCTAACCCGAGCAGCTGGAGCCTTCCCTGCGCCCCGCAATTTGGCGGATTATTTCACACGTTACCGAGCGATGTGAAAGCCCGGATGATATTGGCAGGGCTTCTGCTTACAGTCTCCGCCTTTTGATTATGGAAATATTCGGCATAAGAAAGCGATCGGAGGCAGCGGAGACAGCAGGCTCTGTGAGGTCCTGTGGACAAACCCGCGGCGGCGGAATCATCAGCGCGATACTTGTCTCCATTTTCACGACCTGAAAAGGGGACGTGCAGTAGAAGGTCTTTGAAACACAGATTTCACAAATTTCGCAGATTTAGGGCACTTATAAGTCAGCATCTCCTATGACCCTCATAATATGTCCCGGCCGCAACTCATAAAGTTACTTCGCATTGCCGCAGCGCCGCAGTTGGACCATACCGCCTCTGGTCCACACGTGGAGCCAAACTCACGAGCAAGTTCACGACCGGTCCGGCAAGCGGCCTCAACGACGACAGGTCGACTCGCGCTTCTACACCGGCGGGTGCGATGTAGCTTCGTATTCCGCGATCAGCCAGTCCGCCGGTTCCGCCGCCGCGCCGTCATACCACTCCGCGACCAGCGGATGCGCGCGCACCGCATCGCAATAGGCGCGCGTGGCAGCCGTAAGCTCCGGCTTCCAGGTCAGGAACCGCGTCACCACCGGCGCATACATCACGTCGGCCACCGTGAGATCGGCGCCGAACAGGTAGGGACCGGCGGCCCCGAAGCGCTCGCGCGTGTCGGCCCACATCGCCTCGATCCGCGCAAGGTCAGCGAGCGCGCCCGGCGTGCGGCCAAGTCCGGCGAAGTCGCGGCCGAGATTCATCCACATCGCCTGGCGCAGCTCGCGGAAGCCGCCGTGCATCTCCGCCGCGATCGATCGCGCATGGGCGCGCGCAACACGATCCGCCGGCCACAGCGCCGGCGCAACTTCCGCACAGTAGCCGCACACCGCCAGCGATTCCCACGCGCGCGCCCCACGATGCTCCAGATATGGCACCAGCCCATTCGGCGACAGTGCGGCGATGGCCGGCGTCGGACCCGGGCGGACAAAGCGGATCGCCACAACTTCCACATCCAGGCCGGCAAGGCGTACCGCCAGCCAGCCGCGCATCGACCAGGACGAATAACGCCGCTGGCCGATGTAGAGGGTGCCGTCGGGCATGCGCGCCTCTCCTGTGGTAGGCGAGCGCCATGGTGCCGGCACCCCACCGCCGGCTGCAAGCCCGCGAGTGGATGCCAAATTAACCTCGCCTTAACCTGTTCGCCTTACCTACGCCTCCTGCTTCGCGATGGGGCGACCTCGCCATGAGCGTGTTCGAGCATCTGCACGCGCGGATCGGCACCCTGGCCAAGACGCAGCTCTTCTTCATCGGCGGCGCGATGAAATCGGGCACCACCTGGCTGCGGCTGCTGCTGGATGCGCACCCGCAGATCGTCTGCAAGGGCGAGGGTCACATCGCCAACCACCTCGCCCCATTGATCTCGCAATGCGTGGACCGGCACAACCAGAAGATCGCCCAGAAGAACCAGGCCGTGTTCAACGAGATGGATGGGTTCCCGCTGTATGCACCCGACGACCTCGCCTACCTGATCGGCGCCGCGCTGCTGCTCCCGTTCGCCCATGCCGCCCCGGGCAAGGAGCTGCGCGCGATCGGCGAGAAGACCCCGGACAACGCACGCCATTTCGACCTGCTGCACGCGGTCTTCCCTGCCGCCCGCTTCCTGCACGTGGTGCGCGACGGACGGGATTGCGCGGTCTCCGCCTGGTTCCACAACCTGCGCACCAGTCCCGAGTGGATGCGGGAGACACACCCCTCGCTGCCGGCCTACGCCGCGACCTTCGCGCGCGAATGGGCGACCGATATCGAGCGGGGGGAAACGTTTGCCGCCACGCATCCTCAGGTCTGCCGGACGCTGCGCTACGAGACGCTGCTGGACGCCGCCCCTGCCGCGTTGCGCGGCACGCTGGAATTCCTCGGTGTGGCGGCCGAGCCGGACGTGGCGGCACAATGCTGCAACGCCGCCAGCTTCGAACGGCTGAGCGCCGGGCGGGCGCGGGGCGAGGAGGACCGCGGCTCGTTCTTCCGCAACGGCACCAACGGCAATTGGCGTGAGCATCTGGACCAGGCAGCCAACCGCGCCTTCATCGACGCCGCCTCGCCCTGGCTGGAAGCGTTGGGCTACGTGTGAGGTCGTCGCGTAGGACGAAACCGGGCAGCGGCTTCCGCCGCTTGCGATTGGCGGAATGCGCTGCGCTTTTCCGCCTCCCGTCTGGTCCGGCTCGCATCGGGACGGGCAAGCGGCGGTCCGTCCGAAGCCAATTGGCACGCCCAGCTCAACACCCGGCACGCGCGGCGCAACTCGGGCCGCTGCGATAAACCAATCCGCAACCTGATCACGCGAGCCTGTCCTTACCGCCCATGCCGAAACCCAACTCCCGCTTCGTCTGCAATTCCTGCGGCGCGGTCACCCCCAAATGGGCCGGCCGCTGCGAGACGTGCGGCGAGTGGAACACGATCGTCGACGAACCGGTCGCCGCCCGCCCCGGCCCCGCGGGCAAGGCACTCCCTGGCAAGCGGGTGGAATTCGTCGGTCTGGCCGGCAGCGCCGCGCCGCCACCGCGCGCCGCGACCGGCATCGCCGAGCTGGACCGCGTGCTGGGCGGCGGGCTGGTACCGGCCTCCGCCGTGCTGGTCGGCGGCGATCCGGGGATCGGCAAGTCCACGCTGCTGCTGCAGGCGGCCGCCTCGCTGGCACGCTCCGGCCGGCGGGTGCTGTACGTGTCGGGCGAGGAATTGATCGAGCAAGTGCGGCTGCGCGCCCGCCGGCTGGGGCTGGTGGAGGCGGGGGTGGAACTCGCCGCCTCGGTCAACCTGCGCGACATCGCCGCCAGCCTGGAGCAAGCGAAGGATGCCGCACTGGTGGTGATCGATTCGATCCAGACGATGTGGCTGGATTCGATCGACAGCGCGCCCGGCACCGTGACGCAGGTGCGCGCCGCCAGCTTCGAGCTGATCCGGCTGGCCAAGGGTGGAAATTTCGCGCTGGCGCTGGTGGGGCACGTGACGAAGGACGGCGCCCTGGCCGGTCCTCGCGTGCTGGAACACATGGTCGATGCGGTGCTGTATTTCGAAGGTGATCGCGGCCACCAGTTCCGCATCCTGCGTGCGGTGAAGAACCGTTTCGGTGCCACTGACGAGATCGGCGTGTTTGAAATGACTGGCCACGGTCTCGCCGAAGTGACGAATCCCTCCGCTCTGTTCTTGGCCGAGCGCCGCGGCAACATCGCCGGGTCGGCGGTGTTCGCCGGACTGGAGGGGACGCGCCCGGTGCTGGTGGAGATTCAGGCGCTGCTGGCACCCAACCCGGGCGGCTCGCCGCGGCGGTCGGTGATCGGCTGGGATTCGGGGCGGCTGTCGATGCTGCTGGCGGTGCTGGAAACGCGGGCCGGCCTGCGGCTGAACGCGACCGACGTGTACCTGAACGTCGCCGGCGGCCTGCGCGTGACCGAGCCGGCCGCGGATTTGGCCGTGGCGGCGGCGCTAGCCTCGGCAGCCTGCGACCGGCCGACCAGCGCGGGCACCGTGTATTTCGGCGAGGTCGGGCTGTCGGGCGAGATCCGCCAGGTGGCGCAGGCCGAGGCGCGGCTGAAGGAGGCGGCGAAGCTGGGGTTCGATTCGGCGGCCCTGCCGAAGCGGGTGGCGCGCGGCAACCGACCGGTGGCGGCACCGGACGGCATGCGGCTGGAGGAAATCGGACATATCGCCGACCTGGTCGGGTGGTTCACGCCAAGTTCGTGACCTGTCGGCCCCGCATCGGTCCAGCGAAAGCGCCATCGCAGCAGGAATTCGAAGACCAGTACCAAGCCTCCGTTACCTGAGCCAACAGCGACGTCAGAACGTTCTTCATCTTTTCGGAAGAGAGGATTTTCTTGATAGACGCCATGAAGTCAGATTCGTCTGAGATGATGTCGCCATCGCCCCCCATCCGCAGTGTGCCAGGATACATCTCTGGTGGCTGCTCATACCTCATGACCCGATAGCGATAGTCATTCAGGCCGGCCGCAATGATATCCAGAGAGACGACGATCCTCTCGCCCTCCGGATTCGCCGTAGCCTCACCGACGAGCACCCCGTGCGTCTGTTGCGTCAGCGCGGCAGCCTGCTCGCGTAAGATACTCAGCGGCGTACGGATCGCTGTGACATCGGGAATTGCCCAGAAACTGTCAGCCACGGCCAACCTCCTCCTCCTCGATCGACAGCGTCAGCACCACTGGTAAATGGTCGGACAAGCCAGCCTCCCCGCCGGGCTGCCGCAGAATTGGGCGGCCAGCGATGTGCGTCGGCACCACCAATTCGAGCATCTTGACCTGCCCGTCGTCGAATACCGGCCGGACCATGCCCGGTGGAAAATGGGTCAGCGCCCGGATGCGGCTTTCAAGGTGCGGCAGTTCCCAGAAGGTCCGCTCGGTACCGGTCACATCGTTGATCTGAGTCACCAGGCGAGCCGAGGCCGTCTCGGTCTCCGCCAGCAGGAGAAGGTCCACCTCGTGTTCGCGGCACAGTTCTCCCACCGCCTGGCCGGTGTCGCGGCCGTTGGTGTTCCAGAACATGAGCGCGGCCATCCGATTCCCTCTCCGGAATAAAACCTGCCTGCCTGCCCCTACCACTCACGATCGATCAGGCCGCCGCGCCGTCACTCCTCGTAGAGCGCGTCGAGCAGCACCGCGATGCCCGGCGGGTCCAGTCGAATCTCGCGGGATGTGAAGACCGTCGTCTCGATCTGGCAGTCCGGTGCACGGGAATGGCGAACGACCCGCGGCGTATCTGGCCACACGATCAGGTAATGGTAGAGCGAGGGCAGCCGGAAATACTCACGCAGCTTCAGGCTGCGGTCGATTCCGCTGGTGGTTGGCGACGGCACCTCCGCGATCAACAGAGGGTCGGGGACCGCGAGCGCGTCGCGCGGCAACGGCGTGCCACAGCGCACCACGACACCCGGCTCGAAATCGCTGTCGCCAACGTTGACCGCAATGCGATCGACCAGTAACTGACACGCCAGCGCCACCTCCCGCACGGCTTGGCGCAGCGCACGGTAAGCCGCGAGTTTGCAAAGATTATGTCCCACCCGCTCCGGCGCCATCGCCACCACGACGCCGTCGATGCGCTCGAACTTCCCGGACGGGTGTTGCTCTGCCCAGAGCAGGTAGTCCGCGCGGCTCATGCGGGAGTCCGGTTCCCACACCTCTGCCCGATTGCCCACGCTCGCCTCCGCCGTGAACGTGACTTAGGTATCGCGGCGGTCCCGGCGGGAGGTCAAGCACCGATCATCAGGCGAAGCAGCAGCGAATGATGGCGCTGACGGACCTTCCCGTCACCGAAGCGCTGCCGGCGCTGGCGCAACACCTCGCCGCCGGGCGCAATGCCGTGCTGGTGGCCCCGCCCGGTGCCGGCAAGACGACGCTGGTGCCGCTGGTACTGCTCGACGCGCCCTGGCGGCAAGGCGGCAAGATCCTGATGCTGGAACCGCGCCGGCTCGCCACCCGCGCCGCCGCCGCGCGCATGGCCTCGCTGCTGGGTGAACCGGTGGGCCGCACGGTGGGCTTCCGCACCCGCCTGGACGCCGCGGTCTCGGCCGAGACGCGGATCGAGGTGGTCACCGAGGGCTTGCTGGTGCGCCGCCTGCAATCGGATCCCGGCCTGGATGGCGTCGCCGCCGTGATCCTGGACGAGATCCACGAGCGGTCGGTGGAGTCGGACCTGGCGCTGGCCCTCTGCCTCGATCTGCAGGCGGTGCTGCGGCCGGAGTTGCGCCTGCTTGCGATGTCCGCCACCGCCGCCAGCGCCCGCCTGGCCGCGCTGATGCGCGCCGAGGTGGTGGCCAGCGCGGGCCGTCAGTTTCCGGTCACGGTGCACCACGCCGCCCGCGACATCCCGGGCCCGCGCGAGCTGTCCGACGCCGTGGCCCGCGCCGTGCGGGTGGCTTTGGCCGAGCACGCCGGCGACATTCTGGCGTTCCTGCCCGGCATGGCCGAGATCCGCCGCGCCGAGGCCGCGCTGCAAGGCTGCGGCGCCCTGGTGCTGCCGCTGCACGGCGAGCTGCCGCCGGACGCGCAGGACCGCGCCCTGCGCCCCGCCGAGACACGCCGCGTCGTATTGGCGACCTCGATCGCGGAGACCTCGCTGACGGTGCCCGGCGTGCGCATCGTGGTCGACGGCGGCTGGCGGCGCACGCCGCGGCTGGACCCGAACACGGGCCTGACACGACTCGCCACGCTGCGCATCTCCCGCGCCGCCGCCGAGCAACGCGCCGGCCGGGCGGGCCGCGAAGGCCCCGGAGTGGCGATCCGGCTATGGTCCGCGGCGCTGCATCGCGGCCTGCCAGCGTTCGATCGCCCCGAAATCCTGGAAGCGGAACTGTCATCGCTGGTGCTGGACTGTGCCGCCTGGGGCACCGTGCCGGCGGACCTGCCGTTCCAGGACCGGCCGCCGGCCGGCGCCCTGGCCGCCGCCCGGGCGTTGCTGGTGGAACTTGGTGCCCTGGACGGCGATGGGCGCATCACAGAGCAGGGCAGCCGCATGGTACGGCTCGGCGCGCATCCGCGACTGGCCGCCATGCTGATCGCCGCGGAGACGCCGGCGCAGGCGGCGCTCGCCGCCGATCTCGCGGCCCTGCTGGAGGAACGCGACCCGCTGCGCTCGCCCGACGCACCGGCCGATATCGCGCCCCGCCTGCACGCGATCGCCGCGGGGGACGCCGACGCCGACCGCGGCGCGCTGGCGCGGATCCGCCGCGCCGCAGGGCAATATCGCCGCCGGCTGCGCCTGCCCGCCGATGCACAAGCCACCGACGCGCAAACCACCGACGCGCGAGCCACCGACGCGCAAGCTGCGGACGCGCCGCGCCCCGACGCGCGAGCCGATGGCGACCCGGGCAAGCTGATCGCCGTTGCCTTCCCCGATCGCATCGCCCAGCGGCGCGGCGAGCCGGGGTCGTTCCGCCTGTCCGGTGGCGGCGGGGCAAGGCTGCCGCGCACCGATCCGCTGGCCAATGCCGGACTGCTGGCGGTCGCGGCCCTGGAAATGAAGGCCTCCGCCCGTATCCGTCTCGCCGCCCCGCTGGACCCCGATGCGCTGCCGCCGGCGGTGGCGGCGCGGGTGACGGAGACCGTGGAGAGCGGCTTCGACCCCGCCTCGGGCACGGTGCTGTCGCGCCGCCGCCGTCGTCTGGGCACGTTGGTGCTAAGCGACCGTACCGTGCCGGCGGACCCGGCCGAGGTGGCCGAGGCACTGGCGCGCGCGGTCGCGGCGGATGGCCTGCGGGCGCTGCCCTGGAGTGATGCCGACCGTCAGTTCCAGGCGCGGGTTGGGTTGATACGGGGGATAGAGCAGGAAGCGGGGTGGCCGGATTTGTCGGATGCCGGGCTGGCCGATCGGGCGCCGGATTGGCTGCCGCCGCACCTTTCCGGCATGGCGCGAATCGGAGACCTGGCGCGGCTGGACCTGGCGAGCATCCTGCGGGGTATGCTGCCCCGGCCGCTGGCGGCGTCGCTCGACCGCGAGCTGCCGCGCGAACTGGCGTTACCGGGAGGTCGCGCACCGGTCGACTACACGGCGCCGGTGCCGGTTGCGTCCGCCCGCGCCCAGGCATTCTACGGGCTCGCGGAGACACCGCGCCTGGCCGAAGGCCGCGTGCCCTTGCGGCTGGCCCTGCTGTCGCCGGCCGGGCGGCCGATTGCCCTGACCGGCGACCTCGGCGGGTTCTGGCGGGGCGCCTGGGCCGATGTGCGGCGGGACATGCGCGGGCGGTATCCGAAGCACGATTGGCCGGAACACCACCTGATGTTTCAGATGCCCGGATGCCAGGACTTGCGGGAAATCGGCCGAACCGCAGATCCGCCGAATCCCCGCCGAACCGCAGATCCGCCGATCCCTTGCCCGAATTGCCCCCGATGCGGAGCATGGCACATGATCTTGGCTTGGCGGGGGACGCAGAGCAGCCGATAAGACGCCAGGGTCAAAACGATGGCAGGTGCATGACACGAGGGTGGACAAGCAAGGCTCCCCCTCCGCTTGTGGGCTTGAGCCGCGAAGCGGATCAAGGTCCGGGGGAGGGGTGCGAACAGTACAGGACAGCGGGTGTGCGCGCCCCTCCCCCCGACCTTGATCCGCTTCGCGGCTCAAGCCCACAAGCGGAGGGGGAGTTCAGCGCATGACCTGGGTCGATCTTGTCGCTCTTGCCGTCCTCGCCGTCTCCGCCCTGCTCGCCTTCATGCGCGGTCTGGTGCGGGAGGTCCTGGGCCTCGGCGCCTGGATTGGCGCCGGGACGGCAGCCTATTTCGGCCTGCCCCTGGCCCGCCCGCAGGCCGAGATATGGTTCGGCCACGTCTACTGGGTCGATCCGGCCACCTTCGCGGCCATCTTCATCGTGACCCTGATCGTGCTGATGATCGTGGCCCACGCGATCGGGCGCGCGGTCCGCACCTCGCCGCTCGGCGGCCTGGACCGGACGTTGGGGCTGCTATTCGGCCTCGCCCGGGGTGCGGTGCTGCTGATCCTTGCCTATATCGTGGCAGGTATGGTGGTGCCGGTGGATCGCTGGCCGACACCGGTACAGCAGGCCCGCTCGCTCACGCCCGCCTTTGACGGTGCGCGCTGGGCCGTGCGCCAACTGCCGGTGGACTACCGGCCGCGGCTCTACGCTCCGCCTACCGGCCGTGAAGCCACGGCCGACGACCTGCTGCACGCCACGCCCCAAGGTTCGGCGCTCAGCCGGACCGCCACACGCCCGGCGCGCGATTAGGAGACCCCAGGCATGGACCTGCCGACCACCCTGCCGCACGACCCCGACGATCCCGAGGCGGACAAGCTGCACGAGGAATGCGGCGTGTTCGGCGTATGGAACGTGCCGGACGCCGCTGCGGTCGCCGCCCTTGGCCTGCACGCGCTGCAGCACCGTGGCCAGGAAGCCACCGGCATCGTCACCCACGACGGCAAGCATTTCCACTCGCACAAAGGCACGGGCCTGGTCGGCGATAATTTCGGCGACGCGCGGGTAATCGCCCGCCTGCCCGGCCATATCTCCATCGGCCACAACCGCTACGCCACCACGGGCGACACCATCCTGCGCAACGTCCAGCCGCTCTATGCCGATTTCGAGTTCGGCGGTTTTGCCGTGGCGCATAACGGCAACCTCACCAACGCCCACGTTCTGCGCCGCAACCTGGTCCGCCGCGGCTGTCTGTTCCAGTCCACCACCGATTCCGAAGTCTTCATCCACCTGATCGCCATCAGCCTGTATTCCACGGTGGTCGATCGTCTGATCGATGCGCTGAAGCAGGTGGTGGGCGCCTACTCGCTGGTGGCGCTGTCCAACGAGGCGCTGATCGGCGTGCGCGACCCGCTGGGCGTGCGCCCGCTGATCCTCGGCCGCATCGGCAATGAGGGCACCGGCGGCTGGGTGCTGGCGTCCGAGACCTGCGCGCTCGACATCGTAAACGCCGCCTTCGTCCGCGACGTGGAGCCCGGCGAGATCGTGGTGATCAACGACCAGGGCGTGCACAGCATCAAGCCGTTCGGCCGGGTGCGTCCACGCTTCTGCGTGTTCGAATACATCTACTTTGCCCGCCCCGATTCAGTTGTGGAAGGTGCGTCCGTCTACGACGCGCGTCAGCGTATCGGCGTCGAACTGGCGCGCGAGGCCCCCGCGGACGCCGACGTGATCGTGCCGGTGCCCGATTCCGGCGTGCCCGCGGCCATGGGTTTCGCCGCGGAAAGCCGCATCCCATTCGAGCTCGGCATCATCCGCAACCACTATGTCGGCCGCACCTTCATCGAGCCGACCGACACCATCCGCCACCTCGGCGTGAAGCTGAAGCACTCGGCGAACCGCGCGGTGCTGGCCGGCAAGCGCGTGGTGCTGGTGGACGATTCGATCGTGCGGGGCACCACCAGCCGCAAGATCGTCGAGATGGTGCGCGCGGCGGGGGCGCGCGAGGTGCACATGCGCATCTCGTCGCCGCCGACCACGCATTCCTGCTTCTATGGCATCGACACGCCGGAACGCAGCCAGTTGCTGGCCTCGCACCATAGCATCGAGGAGATGGGCGCGCTGATCGGCGCCGACAGCCTGGCGTTCATCTCGATCGACGGGCTGTATCGCGCGTTGGGTCAGCCCGACCGCGACCCCGCGCGGCCGCATTATTGCGATGCGTGCTTCACCGGCGAGTATCCGATCCCGCTGCCGGACCAGGCCGACAATTCCGAGCGGCAGTTGAGCCTGCTCGCGGAAAGCTACTGAGGGAGATGACGACGGCGCAGTTGGCTACACATCCCCCGCTGGCCACGCATCCATCGTCATGGCCGGGCCTGACCCGGCCATCCACGCAACGGCGATCGGGACGTCCTGCGAGCCAATGCTCGCGACATACGTGCGCAGATGGCCGGAACATGCCCCGCCATGGCGTGTAGAGCCAGTGCCGCCAGTCCTCTGCCAGTGACCGCCAGTCCTCTGCCAGTGACCGCCAGTCCTATGCCAGTGCCGCCAGGCCTCTGCCAGTGACCGCCAGTCCTCTGCCAGCGGCCGCCAGTCCTCTGCAAGATTCAGTCGCACTCGTGACTGGCGCCAGCCGCGGCATCGGCGCGGCGACGGCGGTTGCGCTGACCCGACTCGGCGCTCATGTCGTCCTCACTGCCCGCACCCCGGGCGGCCTGGAGGACACCGATGATGCCGTCCGCGCCGCCGGCGGCACGGCTACGCTGCTGCCGCTCGACTTGAAAGAACAGGAGCAGGTGGATGCGATTGGGCCGAGTTTGTATCAGCGGTTCGGGCGGCTGGATGTGCTGGTGCATTGCGCCGGCGCCCTGGGGCGGCTGACTCCCGTCGCGCATATCACGCCGAACGATTGGGCCGACGTGGCGGGGGTGAACCTGACCGCCGCATGGCGGTTGATCCGGACCTGCGATCCGCTGCTGCGCAACGCACCCGCCGGGCGCGCGGTGTTCGTGACCGACGCGCGAGCGCGGGCGCCGCTCGCCTACTGGGGGGCTTATGGGGCCACCAAGGCGGCGATGGAGCACCTGGTGCTCACCTGGGCCGATGAGCTGCACAAGACCCGCCTGCGGGTGAATCTGTTCGATCCGGGCGTCGTTGCCACCAAACTGCAATTCCGGGCATTTCCAGGCGAGGACCCCGCCGCATTGCCCAAGCCGCACGATGTCGCGCCAGCCCTGGCCGCGCTGTGCCTGCCGGGCGAGACTCGCCATGGTAAGGTGGTCGATCTCGCTGGCGCGGCGAATCCCGCCGCGTCAACCGAATGATGCGACCCCAGGGGACGCGACCAGGGGACGCGACCAGGGGACGCGACCAGGGGACGCGACCAGGGGACGCGACCAGGGGACGCGACCAGCGGATGCGGCCCGGGGACGCGACCTGGGCGCGGCTGCCCGCTCAGTGATCAGTCAGCCTGGTTGCCGAAGGTGGGGCGGGCCGGAAGCCTTGCCCGGCCATCCGCCCGCGCCCCCTACAAGTTCCCCGCGATCCAATCCTTCAGCCTGCTCTTGGGCAGCGCGCCGACCTGGGTGGCCGCGGGCTTGCCGTCCTTGAACAGGATCAGGGTGGGGATGCCGCGGACGGCGTAGTTGCTCGGGGTCATCGGGTTGTCGTCTATATTCACCTTGGCGACCGTCAGCTTGCCGGCGAACTCGGTCGCCAACTCCTCCAGCGCGGGGGCGATCATCTTGCAGGGGCCGCACCATTCGGCCCAAAAGTCGACCAGCACCGGTTCCTTGGCCTGCAGCACGTCGGTGGCGAAGCTCTGATCGCTGACCGGCTTGGTGTTCGCACTCATCTTGGGATCCTTAAGTTACTTCGGTTGGACTTACTTCGGTTAGCGCGCGACGTGGGGACGGACAGGGAGTCGGTCAAGCAACCGCCAGATCAGGGCGGCCGCGTGCCGGGAGCATGCGCGTCCAGCAGTTCGTCCGGCAGCATGGCAACGCGCGCGGCGCGGGTCCAGACCAGGGCGCAACGCACCGCACGATCGGGGAAGATGCCGCGCAGCACGGCGCGATACGCCGCCAACTGGCGGAGGTACATCACGGGGGTGTCCCCGGGTTGCTCCGGGGCGTGGCGATTGGTCTTGTAGTCCACCACCAGCACCCCGTCGGGCAGCACCGCCAGCCGATCAACCAGCCCGCCGACAACAGAGTCGCCGATCAATCCGGTCAGTGGCACCTCGGCGCGGCTGCAGGGTCCGAATGCGGGGGCCAGGTCGGGATGGTTCAGGATCGCCAGGTACTTCGGTGGTCAGCGTGTCGGCCGTGCCGTCGGGCAGGTCGTGGCCTGGGCGGGCCAGCCAGCGCCGAGCGGCGGTGGCGCGTTCCGCTGCCGGGAGATCAGGCAGGTGCTGCAACAGGGCGTGCAGCAACAGGCCGCGTCGGAAACGATCGCCGGTGGCTTCACGCTCGGCAAGGGGGGACGCGGCGGCCGGAACAGTGCCGAGTTCCACGCCCTCGGGACGGCTGGGTGCGAGCGGTTGCGGGCGGGAAGGTTCGGGGAGTGGCGGCGCTGATTGCCACGCGGGAGCGCTGCCGAGCCAAGGCGGAAGTGGCGAGGGGCGGAGAGGAGACGGGGTTGGAGTCGGAGTCGGAGCTGATAACACCTCCTCCCGTTGAGGGAGCGGACAGGGGGGAGGGGTACCTGTCCTGATGTCCAGCGACGGTACGCACCCCTCCCCCCGGCCCCCTGCCACCCGGCTCCCTCCCACAAGGGGAGGGGGTGTTCTTTCCTCCCCAATCTCTCCCTTCTCATTCGCCCCCTTCTCCGCCTTCGCCTCCTCCCGTCCCTGTTCCGAACTCACCCGCAGCAGCTTTCCCTCCCACGCCGCAAACTCCCCCTTCTCCGCCCCCAGCCGCGCGAACCCCCGCGCCACCAGGTTGTACCAGCAGTGGTCCGGCAGCCCGCGGCGGGTCTGCCAGCCGCACACTACCAGCCGGTCCTCGGCGCGGGTCAGCGCCACGTAGAGCAACCGGTTGTGCTCCTCCATCCGGCGGTCGGTCAGTCTGTCGCGGATACGCTGGGCGGCGATGCAGCGGAACTCCTTGCGGGGGGAAAATAGCGGCACCGCGATGCGAGTCTGGGGATCCTCCGCCCACAGGATGGCACCGTCGTCGGGCGGGATCGCGGTGGTGTCCGGGATGACGACCAGCGGCGCCTGCAGGCCCTTGGCGCCGTGCACCGTCATCACCCGCACCTGGTTGCCGGCGGCCTCCGCCTCGCGCTTCACCTCGGCGCCCGAGCGGCGCAGCCAGTGCAGGAACCCCTGCAATGACGGCGGGTGCAGCCGCGCATAGGCCAGCGCTGCGTTCAACAGTTCATCGACCGGCTCGGCCGCCTCCGGACCCAGCCGCGCGAACAGCCGCGCCCGCCCGCCCAGCGGTCCTAGCGCCTCGGAGAACAACGCGTAGGGCGACACGTAATCCACCCGCGGCAGAAGCGTGGTGAAGAAGTCCCACGCGCGCTGCCAATGCGCATGCTCGTGCGCGCGAGCCCGCAGCGACTCGAACAACGGACCGGGCCGGTCCATCGCCAGGGACATCAGGTCGGTGTCGTCCAGCCCTCCCAGCGGGCTGGTCAGCAGGCAGGCGAAGTTCAGGTCGTCCTGCGGCAGCAGCAACGCGTCGGCGAGCGCCATCAGGTCCTGCACGGGCGCTTGCTCGGTCAGCACCAGGCGGTCGAGGCCCGCCACCGGCACGCCCCGCGTCTTCAGCGCGCGCACCAGCGCGCGGGCGAAGTCGTTGCGGCGGCGGACCAGCACCAGCACGTCGCCCGCATGCAGCGGACGCCCGCGGCTTTCCAGCATGACGTCCCCGGCGGTCTGCGCGCGGATCCAGTCGGCCAGCGCATCGGCCAGATACTGCGGCGCCGAGAGGTGGTTCTGGTTGGCCTCCGCCACTTCCCACGGCTGCAGCTCGGTCGCATCGGGCACCGGGGCCAGCGGCCATAGCTCCACCGCGCCGGCATCGTGGGTGCGGTCCGCGTGATGCTTCAGCGTTTCGCCTTGTTCCACCACGCCGCGCGCGGCGTCCGGGTCGGCGAAGACCGCGTCCACCAAGTCCAGTACCGGCCGGGTGGAGCGGAACGACACGTCCAGCGGCGTGCGGCGGAAGATCTCCCCCGCGGCCAGCACCCGCCGCTCCAACCCGTCGCGCGAGCGGTCGAACTCGTCGGCATCGGCGCCCTGGAACGAGTAGATCGACTGCTTGCGGTCGCCGACCGCGAACACTGTGCGGTGCTGGTCCTCGCGCGCGCCGGCGCCATCAAAGAACTCCGCGGTCAGGGCGTGCGCGATCTGCCACTGCGCCGGCGCGGTGTCCTGCACCTCGTCGAGCAGCAGGTGGTCCAGGCCACCGTCCAGCTTGTACAGCACCCAGGCGGCGCCGGGATCGCGCATCAACTCGGAGGTGCGGCCGATCAGGTCGTCGTAGTCCACCAGGCCGCTGTCCTGCTTGTGCGTCGCATAGGCGTGCAGCACCGGCACGGCCAGCACCAGCAAGGCGGCGGACAGCTCGGCCATCGCCAGAGCGCGGCAGGAATCGCGGATCTCCCGGATGCGTTCGCATTCCGCCAGGAAGATCCTGGCCAGGTCCGGATGCCGGTCGGTCACCGCCTTGCTGACGAAGCCGCTGAGGGCCCGCGCCTCGCCCTTGCCGGTGAGGAACTCGGTGCACCACTGCGCCCAGTTCTCCTTCTCGGCGCGGGTGTCGCTGTCCAGGCCGAGCCAGTCCAGGATGCGCCCGGCGCGCTCGGCGCAGGCCTTGGCGCCGTGCTGCTGGACGATGCGGGCGGCCTCGCGCAGGTCGCGCTCTTCCTGCCAGTTGATGCCGGCGGCGATGATGTCCGCCTCGCGGCTGCCTACGATGCCCAGCGCGCGGCGCTGTGCCGCAGCGAGATCGGGCAGGTTGAGGGCAGCGGCCAAGCGCTGGCGGTCGGTCTGTAACGCATCGACGTGGCGGCCGAATTGGTCGGCGGAGGCCAAGCCGGCGAGCAGGCGCAACGCGTTCTGGCGGGCCTCGGTGTGGGCCTGGGCCAGCATGGATTCGCGGGCCTCGGTCAGGGCGTCGGCGGCGTCGCGTTCATCGACGAGCTGGAAATGCGGGGAGAGCGCGGCCTCCAGCGGGAAGCGGCGCAGTAGCGACTGGCAGAAGGCGTGGATGGTCCCGATCCGCATGCCTCCCGGCAAGTCGAGCACTCGGGCGAACAGCGCTCGGGCGCGATGGCGCAGGTCGGGCGTGGGATTGAGGGCGAGATCGCGCAGCGCCCGGTCCAGCGGCGCGTCGTCCAGCGTCACCCAGCGGCCGAGCGTGCGCTGCAGGCGCACCGCCATCTCGGCGGCAGCTGCCTTGGTGAAGGTGAGGCACTGGATGCGCTCCGGCCGCGCGCCGGAGAGCATGAGGCGGAGCAAGCGGTCGGTCAGCAGCTTGGTCTTGCCGGATCCGGCGGACGCGGCGACGAACGCCGACACTGCCGGGTCCGAGGCCGCGCGTTGCTCTGCGTTGGCGCGGTCGCGGGGGGACGGGGGTGGGTTGGAGCCGGGATGGGCCAATACGGGATGGGACAATGCGGGATGGGACAATGAAAGCATCCCCTCCCCTTGAGGGATGGGGCGGGGGGGAGGGGTGCGGGCGGCCACGGACAGCGGCAATTCGCACCCCTCCCCCCCGCTCCCTCCGCCGAGGGGAGGGAGTGTTTCTATGCTTTTCCCCTCGCCATCATTCCCAGTCCGCACTGGCCGCCTTTCGTCCATCATGCCTCCTCTCCCGCCGCGGACCATTCGGCCACGCGCGCCAACTGGGCGTAGTCGGAGAAGCGCGGGGCGCGCGCCGGGTGCGGCTGCGACAGGTAGCAGCGGTCGGGCTGGTCGTAGGCGTCGATCAGCCCCCCCAGATTGTCCCGCGCCGACGCCACGGCCGCTGCGTTGGCGGTGGCGTCGCCCTTGAACAGGGAGCGGACCTCGCCCGGCTCATAGCCGCCGGTCAGGTGCCAGTACACCAGCTCCGCGGCAGCGCCTGCCAGTTCGGTCCCGAACGCACCCGTCTCCGCCATCATCGCCTCCAGCAGAAGCTGCGGGGCCAGGCCGGCATCGACGTCCTTCTGCGAGGGCGGCGTGCCGGTCTTGTAATCGAGGATGGCCAGGGCGCCGTCCTCCCGCCTCTCGATGCGGTCGGCGCGGCCGGTCAGCAGGAAGCGGCCGCCGTCGCGTGGGAGGAAAAGCTCGCCGGACGCTTCGGGCTTCACCGCGGCAATGGGATGGATGGCGCGGCGCGCGGTCTCGACCTCCGCCACCCAATCGGCGATGCGATCCAGGCGCGGCGCCCACCAGGCGGCGAGCGACGCGCGCAATTCGGCCTCGGCCAACGCGCGCGCCATCGCCCGGCGCAAGTGCTGCGCCGCACCCGGGGGCCAGCGCGTGCCATGCTCGGCCAGGAAATGTCCCATGCCGTTGTGCACGAGGGTGCCGTAGTCGGCGGCGTCGGTCGCCTCGTCGATCGGCTTCAGCGCGGCCAGGTCCAGCACGTGGCGGGCATAGATAGCGTAGGGATCGCGCAGCCAGGTCTCGATCGCGGTGACGCTGAGCTTGCGCGGGCGCTTCGGCACCGGCGGGCATGGGCGCGGCGGCGCGGCGGGGCGCGGCCGACCGGCGGGCTGATCCAGCGTGCGCACCCAGCCTGGCGCCGGATGCTCCTCCAGGCGCTGGCCATGGCCGGCCAGGAACATCTCCAATCGTGTCAGCCAGCGTGCCGGTAGCGCGGGCGCGCCGTCGCGCCGCGCCGGACAGGACAGGACCACGCGCGGCGCGGCCATGGCGGCCGAGACGAAATCATGGGCCGCCTGCCCTACCGCTTCCTCAGGCGAGGCCAGCCCCACCTTGGCGCGCATCGGTCGAGACAGCCAGGGGCCAGGATCGGTGGCGGGCGGCCAAACGCCCTCGACCAGGCCGCCCAGCACCAGCAGGTCCACGGTCTGGAGCCGCGCCTCCAGCAGGCCCCAGATGAACACCCGCGGGTGCTCCGTACCGCCGCGTCCGCGCAGGGCGCGACGGCTGCGCACCACCTGGCCTTGCAGCACCGCGTCCAGCAGGCCCGGCAGCACCGCCCGGCGCTGGTCCGGCAAAAGCGGCAGGGCGGCCTGAACCGACGCCAGGGCGGTGGCCAGTGCGTCACCCTCCTCGCCGGCCCAGAGCAAAGCGGGTCCCGGCGTTTGGTCGGTGGTGGCGAGGCGCTCGGCGGCGTCGATCAGCGCCGCGAGCGCCTCGGTGGGGGCGACCTCGACCGCGCTGGCGATGCGGAGGGTTGGCGCGAGGCAGGCTTCCAGCCGGCGCAGCAGGTCGGCGGCCTCCCATGGCGCACGCGCGCGATCCAGCGCGCGGCGCAGTCCGGTCAGGCCGGGTGACGGACGCGGGCCGCGCAGGCAGCACTCTTCCAGTGCACGGGCGGCGGTGCGGCAGGCGGCGGGGGACAGCCCTGCGGCGGCCAGCGGGTGCTTCAACAGCGCGAGCAGTGGGACGGGCGCCAGTTCGTCCGCCACGGCCCGGGTCAGCAGGCGGAGGAACACGGCGGGGGGCGTCTCAGCCAAGGGTTCGCCGGCGCTGTCGTCGGCCACCACGCCGTGGCGCAGCAGTTCGGCGGCAACGCGGCCCGCCAGCTCCCGGTCCGGGGTGACCAGGGCAGCGCGGGCGCCAGGCGCTTCGAGGGCGTCGCGCAGTACCAAGGCAATGGCGGCGGCCTCCTCCTGCTGGTCGGCAGGACTGAGGCGGGTGACGTCCGCCAGCGGTGGCGGCGGGTCGGCGCGCCAAAGGTCAAGGGCCCTCGCAGGAAGCAACGCGCGGCTGAGCGTGGCAAATCGCTCTGGCGGCACCGGCGATGCCGGCTGCACTGACCAGGGCCGCAGCTCGCCGCGCGTCGCGCCGATCCCCGCCAGCAGGCGGTGCAGGCCGAATTGCGGATGGGATTCTTCCAGGGCGTCCCAGTTCGCCTCGTCCAAGCCGGTATCCACAGCCGGCAGCAACACCCGCCCCTGCGGCAGCCGTACCACCACCCGCAGCAGGCGAGCGACGGCCTGGATGCCGGCGGTCGTGCCGGCGACCAGCACCGGGTGATCGGGTGGATTGGTTTCCCAGGCGGCGGCCTGCGCGTTCAGCAGGGCGACCTGGCGCGCGACCGGATTCATCAGGCCGCTCTCCGCCAGATGCTCCGGCCAGGCGGTGGTGACGATGTGCAGGAATTGCAGCGTCCGCGCCCAGTGGGCGGCGTAAGCGGGGTCGGCTGCATCGGGCAGGCGTTCGGCGAGGTCGATCTCGGCCCGTTCCGCCTCGTCCATCAGGAGGGCCAATTCGCGCGCCAGCAGCCAAGCGCGGTCGGCGGTGCGCGGCGCGCCGCCCTCGCCGTGCAGCGCCAGGATCAGGCGGGCCAATGCAGCGAGACGTTGCGCGGGTTCGACGGCGGGAGGCAGCTCGAGCGCGCCGGCCAGCGCCAGCGGGGTTTCATCCAGGGCACCAAGGGCGGTGATGCGCGGCAGCAGCAGCGGCGCGCCGTTGGCGGCGCGGAGGAACGCGTCGGCCAGGGTCCGTGCGGCGCGGCGGGTGGGCAACAAGATCAGGCCATTCGCACGTTGCAGCGGGTCCGGCGAGCGCTGCAGCCAATCCAGCGCGACGGCATCGAGCAGGGGCAAATGCGGTGGGAGCGAGTAAAGCTCGCCCGGGGTGGTGGCGAGGTTCACCGTGTCTCCCCCGTCAGGCGGGCCTGCAACACGGATTCCGCGTCCGCCAGGTCCGACGGCGTGGAGAGGTGGAACCACAACCCGTCATGCACCACCGCCCGCAGCCGGCCCGTCTCCATCGCGCGATCCCACGCCCTGTTCATGCTGAACGGGCCATCCGGCATCGCGTCCAGCAGCGCCGGGGCGATGAGCTGCACGCCGGCATAGACGTAGGGCACCACCTCGCGCTCGCGGCGGCGGCGCAGATTGCCCCAGGGGTCAACGGCAAAGTCGCCGAAGCCCACATCGGCGTGGACCTGGAAGGTGCGGTGGACCAGCAACACCCCGTCCACCGTGGCGTCGAACGCGTCGGCGAGGCGCAGCAGGGCGGGGCGGGTACCGTTCAGCCAGAAGGCGTCGCCGTTCACTACGTAGAACGGGTCGGGCCCGAGCGTATCGAGCGCCGCGCGCGTGCCGGCGCCGGTATCCAGCAGGACGCTTTCCGGCCGAAGCACGGTCCGCGGCGGCGTGCCGGCGGCCGAGCGCGCGGCAAGATGCGCGGCGACGCGCTCACCCTGCCAGAAGGCGTTGACCGCCACGGTCTGCACCCCCGCCTCGGCCAGGTGGTCGAGCGCGTGGTCGATCAGGGGCCGTCCACCGAGCGTGAGCAACGGTTTGGCAGTGTGGTCGGTGAGCGGGCGCATGCGCTGGCCGATGCCGGCGGCAAGCAGCATGGCGGTGCGCGGCTGGTAATTCACCCGGCGAGGCCTTGCGGATTGGCGCGCAGGGCCGGCGGGATCCAGCGGTCCATTGTGGCGGCGAGCGGGGCGGCGGCGGGGTGCGCCAGCGCCGCGTCGAGCAGGCGCCAGGTTCGGGGGCCATGCGCGAGGTAGTGCGGGCGGCGGTCGCGGACCGCCAGGCGCACCCACTGGCAGGCGACGCGGAGGTGCCGCTGTGCCGCGCAGACGGCATAGGCGGTGCGGAAGGACCGAGGATCGAACTCCGGCCGCAGCGCGAGGTAGCGGGCGATGGCCTGGTCTTCGACACTGGGGCGAATGTCCTGCCGCGCGTCCTGCAACAGGGAGGCGAGATCATAGGCCGGGTGGCCGAGCGCGGCGCCTTGGAAGTCCAGAATGCCGATGCGGCGGGGGCCGGAGCGCCGCGGCAGCCAGAACAGGTTGCCGGCGAAAAAGTCACGATGGACGAAGCAGCGCGGACCGCCCGCGAGCGGGCGGAGCATTGCGGCGAGAGCCGCCGCGAAATCGCCGCGGGCGGCAGGCGGCGGGCTGGCACCGAAGGTTGCGGGCCACCACCAGTCGAGCAGCGTCCCGAGCGCCGCCTGTGCCATGGCGGGGGCGTCCCAGGCGGGGAGCTCGCGCGGCGGCGCGGCCCGCTGGAGGGCAATCAGGACGTCGACGGCGGAGGCGATAGGCGAGCAGGAGGAAGCAACGGCCTGGGAGGAGGAAGTGGTGGTAGAGGACATCTCCTGCCCTTGAGCGAGGGGGCCAGGGGGAGGGGTGGGTACAAATGGCGCCGGAGGAGGTACGCACCCCTCCCCCCGGCCCCCTCGCTCAAGGGGAGGGGGTGTCCCAATGCTAATCCCAATCCCAGTCCCGGTCCCAATCCCGGCCTCCGTCCCTGCTCCCCCAAGCAACAGCCCGTCTCCGAAATCCTCCTCCAGCACCAGGCCGTTCGCTTCGTCCGCTGCGATGATCTCCGGTGCGGACAGGCCCATTCGCGCGATGTGCCCGGCGATACGCAGGAACGGCCGTACGTCCTCCGGCGGCGGCGCATCCATCAGCACCGCGGGGCGCGGCCCGCCGCTCAGCCGCAGGTAGCGGCGAAAGCTCGCGTCCTGCGCCAACGGGACTGTAGTGGCGTTGGCAAAACCGTTGCGGGCGAGGAAGGCCCCAATCAGAGCCGTGCGGTTCATGCCAGGCGGCCGATCCGGTCGGGCCACCCGGACAGCGTGGCCTGTCGTGCATTCTCGGCGGCGGCCTGCAGAGCGATGGTCAGGGCGTCCGTCGGGCGCAGCGCCTCGAGTTCGGTCAGGCCATTCCACCAGCACGATGTCGTCGCGCGCCTCGTCCCACCCAAGCTCCGCCAGAGGCTGCGGCCCCTCCAGACGCCAGAGGTCGAAATGGTGCACGGTGCCGCGTGGTGTCGGATAGCTCTGCACCAGCGTGAAGGTGGGGCTGGGAACCTCCAGCCGCGGATCGTCGCTTGCTGCTCGCAAAAAGGCGCGCGCGAAGGCGGTCTTGCCGGCACCGAGTGGGCCTTCGAGCAGGATTGCGTCACCGCGACAGGCAAGCGCGGCAACCGCGGCCGCTAGGCGCGCGGTGGCGTCCAGATCGGGCAGGGTCATCAGGCGGGTGGCAGCGGGGGCGGACATCGGGGGCAATCTGCCCCAGGGGTCGAGTCGGGGACAACGGCCATATGATCGCCTTCGCATGATTGATTGGACACGGTAAGCCATGCGGCAGTGTGGTTACGACTGTGTCTTGGCTGTACGAAGTGCCAGCAAGCAAGGTTGATCCACCACGAAGCCACGAAGCCACGAAGCCACGAAGGAACGTATCCTCGTGGCTGCGTGGATCTGGAATGATTGCCGGTAAGTCGGCGCCTAACGATAACTGCGTCGCCTGCTTCGCTTATTCCTGGGGGCCGCCTGACAATGTCCGGCAAGCCAACATCGCAGCGCCACGCGCGCTTGGCGCGGCAGTCAGCCGGTACGCCTATGGTTGTTTGGCCGCGCCTGGCGGCTGCGAACGCAGCTGCTGCACAAGGCTTATCAGGTCATCGACATCCCAGTGCTCGACAAATTTGCCATTGGCAACGCGCCAGATCGAAATACCCTCCCACGCCAGCTTTCTGCCGGTGGGCGGGAACAACGGCGCATTGGGGCCGAGCTGGACCGGACGATTGTTTGTTGCCGTTATCCGGAACCGGACCACGACTTTGTCACCGGCGATGACGCTGTCTTCCGGAGTCATGCGAGAATCCGGGACCATTTGAAAATAGCGGCCAAAAGCGGCCTGCATGCCGGCACGTCCTTGGCCCTGGCCGGCACCGTGCTGAAGATAATTCTCGGCGATGACATCGTTCAACGCTGGCAGGTCATGCGCGTTCACCGCGACCAGCGCGGTGTTGGCTGCCATTTGATCCGCGGCACTGGCGCCTTGAACAAAGCCGATGGCGGCAAGCAGGGCCAGCAGGCCGCCGAGCAGCATTCTATGGAAAAGGCTCATCCCAGGTCTCCTGTTGTGAATTGCGATGCGGTCAGGTGCGGTGTTCCGATCCGTAGAAAGGACGGCAATGACGTGGCACGGACCGGCGACGGCATGCGGTATCGCGCCGGTCCGGCAGACTGGTCACGGCACAGGATCTGCGGCGCGGCGCTGGAATCGGCGGGTCCAGGCAAGCAACGCCGCGAGGACGCCGAGGCCCATCACCGGCTCCGCCACGAGCACGACGGCGGGCGTCAGTAGGAAAACGGCCGCGAGGCTGAGTGCCGCGTGGGCCAGCGTGCCGGCGCCCCATACCGCAGTGAGGCGGCGCATGTTCTTACGGAAGCCCGGCAGAGCGAGACGCGCGTTCCAGGCTTCTATGCGTTCCGCATCGCCACCGGTGGCGAAGGCGCGGGCAACGAAGAACATCAGCGGCCGCCGCATCGGCAGCGAGACCAAACACGCGACACCAAACAACGCGAAAGCCGGTACTGCTCGCACCAGTCCGAAGCGGGCATCGCCGGTGAACAGCGCAATGAGCAAGGCGCCGGCAATACCGGCCAGCACGCCGAGGCCGATCTGATCGAAACGCCCGCGCCGCAACCAGGTGACTGCGACCGAGGACGCCGGAAACAGGCTGGCAGCGGCATAGGCCGCGAGTGGCGCGACCCCATTGTGCAGCGGCGCCACGACGGCGACGACCGGCAGCGCGATGTCGAGCAAGGCGATCCGGCGGAGCATCGGAGGCGGGGGCAGGGCAGCGGAAGGCAGTGCGAGAGCCGGCGATGCGGTCATTGGGGCTCCTCCTTGGTACCGTTAGAGTGCCGACCCAGGTACCGGGCCGGTACCAATGCAAGCGCTTTCTGCGTTACCGCCGATCGCGCGCCGGCTGCGGGAGGACCGGGTGCGGGAGGACGGGGTGCGGGAGGACCGGGTTGCAAACCAGGGGGACAGCCCGTACCAACTCGGCAACCACGACCCGGGCAAGGCACCGCATGGACAAGGCAGAGCTGACCGCATGGGCGCTGGCGAATGGCTGGCAGATGATTGCCGGCTGCCCGAGCCTGACCAAACCACGCTCGCCCAAGGAGGCCATCGTGCGGATGGTCTTCAAGGCGACCGTGGTGAACCTGGAGGTCAAGAAGCCCGCCGGAAAATGGGAGAAAGTCTCCGGCGAGGCCTATGGCAAGGTGGTGGCCGATCTCGATACCGGCATGCCCGGAGGCCTTGGCCTGACCAGTATCCCGGGGTTCACCATGCTGATGCAGGACAACAAGGACCGGCTGATGATGGAACGGCTCAGCGGCGGGGGAAGATCGTAGGGTGGGTGGCAACCCGCCGTCAGCTCAGAACGTCAACCCGCCGTCAGCATCAGAGCGTCAACCTGCCGACAGCATCAGCCGCCCTCAGCGGACGCCACTCGTCAGCAGCAGACGACTCGCTTGCTTCGCGGCTGCCAGCGCCGCCTCGCGCAATGCCGCATCCGACGCGCTACTGACCGGATGCGGGATCACCGCGAAGGCATAGCCGGGGAAGCCGAGCACGCGGGCCATCAGCTCCGCGGCACTCACGAAGCGCGTGGTCATCACCGCCATCGCGGGGATGCCAAGACGCTCGGCGGTGATGGAGTCATGCAGACTGCACGACGAACAGCTGCCTCAGTCGCCGATCCCGGTCACCACCGCCTGCCAGCGGCGCAGCTCATCGACGATGTCCGGGTCGGCTGGGGCGCTGTAGTTGGACTTTACCCTCCGGATCACCTCCGCCACGCCGAACTCTTCGCGCAAAATGCGGTCCAGGTGGTTGAAGAAGCCCGCGGTGCCTTCCTTGCCGTTGGAGATGAAGCCGACGGTCCTGCCTGCCAGCGAGGCAAGTCGCGATGCGGGCTGGCCCAGCGCGGGCACGGTCTCATTGGTGGGGTCGAGGACCTGGAGGGACATCGGGGCAGCTTCGGAGCAGGTGTGGCGGCCGTCAATGTTGGGGAGGCCGTTAGGCGAACCGTCGCCATCCGTCGAGAAACTTCGTGATGGGTGGACGCTGGTCGAGATAGGTACCATCGAGAGTGATGATGATCTTGAGGATGAGATGTTCCCGGATCATGAGTATCCACAGGCGACGGCGATGTGGCCGGACACTTTTGGCCAACTGCGTCGTTAACAATGTGGCGGGATTCCGTTTCGTGGCGTCAGTCTCGTGGCGGTTCATGCCCGCAACCTTACCCGACTTACCATATTTTCATGGTTGGCAGCGGCTCATCCGTCCCAGCCGGGCATAACGCCCCTTGGGGTTCGGGCGAGCGTCGGACGTTGGCGTTCGCTCAGTGCGGCGTCCAAGGCGACCAGAAACCGCGACCGGTCGCCCGGAGCCATTGGTGCGTGCCTGGTTTCCTGCCCCAGTTCTCGCAGATGGCGGGCCAGATCGCGTCCCGCCAACGCGGTGCCGATATTGTCCTCGGTCCAGCGGTGTCCGCGTGGAGATACGGCTTTCGCCCCGGCACTCAGGCAACGCGACGCAAGTGGAATATCTCCGGTCACGCAGACGTCCCCTGCCCCGATATGCTCGGCGATCCAGTCGTCCGCCTTGTCGGCGCCATTCTCGACCAGAACCACCTCCGCGTTGGGCGACCTGGGGCGAGGCAGCGGCCTGCTGCCATTGGCAACCGCCCACACCCGCAGGCCGCGGCGATCAGCCGCCTGGAACACCTCGTCGCGAACCGGACAGGCGTCGGCGTCGATGTAGATTGCGGTCACGGCCCCTCCATGGCGACAAGCAGGATGATGTGCAACCTCCAGGCTGGCGCTCTCGCGCAAACAGGCCGAGGCGCCAACCGGCGACCTGACGGCTGGTGTCATGTCGCGAGCGCAGGGCTGAATTATTGTCGCCTTCCCAGCGACTCTAGGCCACTGGCTGACCGGCAGCGGCCGATTGCCCCCTCTGTCGCTCGACCGCGGCCAGGCGCGCGGCCCGGTCGCGGATGTCGCTGAAGCTGTCGCCAAAAAGGTTCTCGCCCTTCTCTGGATCGCAAAGCAACTGCAACACAGCGGCGAGGTGGCTCCGGTCCTTGAGCGCCTCGCCCGACCTCACCTTCCCGCGCGCCCCCGCCGCGCCGACGTTCGCCCGCGCGCTGCGTTGCCACCCCGCTCGGGACGTGCACCGGCCGAAGCGCCGACCGGCGCCACCTCGCCACCCGACGGCCGCGCTGGGGCCGGCGCCGGCGGAGGTTCGCGTGGCGCAGGCGCAGGCGCCGGTCCCAGCGACGCCTTTACGGCCTTCGTTGCGGGCGTCGCCGTCGACTCGCGCCGCAGCCGGTGCTCGCCCAGGAACAGCAGGATCGGCGCGGCGATGAAGATCGAGGACGACGTCCCCACGACGATGCCGAACAGCATCACCCAGGCGAAGCCGGAGATCGACTGACCGCCGAACAGCGCCAGCGGCAGCGACGCGATGAACACCGTCAGCGACGTCCCCACCGTCCTGTTCAGCGTCTCGTTGATCGACAGGTCGATAAGCTCGCGCAGCGGCATCGATTTGTATTTGCGCAGGTTCTCCCGCACCCGGTCGTAGACCACGACCTTGTCGTTGGTGGAGTAGCCCAGGATAGTCAGGATCGCCGCCACCATCACCAGGTCGAAATCGATGCGAGTGATCGCCAGGAAGCCGATCGCCTTGGTGATATCCAGCACCAGCGTCACCACGGCGCCGACGGCGAACTGCCACTCGAAGCGGAACCAGATATAGACCAGGATCATCGCCAGGCTGATGCCCAGCGCCAGCAGCCCGTTGCGAAACAGCTGAGCGCTGACGGCGGCGCCCACCGCATCCGCCTGCATGATCTTCGTGCCGGGCACCTTCGCGTCCAGCGCGGCCCGCACGCGGTCGACCATCTGGGATGTGGCTTTTTCGCTGGGCTGCGTGCCCATGCGGATCAGCACGTCGGACGGTCCGCCGAAGCGCTGCACGCCCTGGTCGGGAATGCCGGCAGAGGTCAAGGCCGCGCGGACCTGCGCGAAGTCCGCCGGACCGGGAGTCCTGGCCTGGATGACGACGCCACCGGAGAAATCGATGCCCAGGTGCAGCCCGGGATGGAAGAACAACACCACCGACGCGGTGGACAGGATGGCCGACACGATCAGTCCCATGAAGCGCCCGCGCATGAACTTGATGCGCGTGCCATCGGGGATGATGCGGAACATGGGGCGAATGAACATGGCGGATCAGACCGGCAGCAAACGAAGTCGGTTGGCGGCGTACCAGGTGGACACCAGCAGCCGCGTCAGCATCCAGGCGGTGAACAGCGACGTGGCGATGCCCACGGTGATGGTCACGGCGAAACCCTTCACGGGACCTGAGCCGAAGATGAACAGCATGACGTGCGCCAGGAAGGCGGTGGCGTTGGAGTCGAAGATGGTGCTGTAGGCGCGGGTGAAGCCATGCTCCAGGGCCGCCAGCGGAGGGCGGCCGTTGCGTTGCTCTTCGCGGATGCGTTCGTTGATCAGGATGTTGGCGTCCACCGCCATGCCGAGCGTCAGCAGGATTCCGGCCATGCCCGGTAAGGTCAGCGTGGCCTGCAACAGCGACATGATGCCCAGCATCAGCACCAGGTTCACCACCAGGCACAGGTTCGCGAACCAGCCGAACAGGCCATAGAAGATGGCCATGAAGGCGATCACCATCACGAAGCCTACGGCCAGCGAGATGGCGCCGGCGCGGATGCTGTCCGCGCCCAGTTCCGGCCCGACCGAGCGTTGCTCCACCACCGTCAGCGGTGCCGGCAGCGCGCCGGCGCGCAGCAGCAGCGCGAGGTCGGTCGACGACGAGGCGGTGAAGTTGCCGCTGATCTCGCCACGGCCGCCGGTAATCGGCTCGCGGATGACGGGGGCGCTGATCACCTTGCCGTCCAGCACGATGGCGAAGCGGCGGTTGACGTTCTCCCGCGTGATGTCGGCGAATTTGCGGGCGCCCACCGAGTTGAAGCTGAAGTTCACCACCCATTCGCCCGTCTGCCCGTTGGTGCCGGCGCGGGCGTCGGTCAGGTCGCCGCCATCGACGTCGACCCGGCGGCGGACGGCGATCTTCTGGGCGGGGTTGTCCTGCATCGGCAGGAACTCGTCGCCGATCGGCGGTGGGCCGCCGGAAGCGGGATTGGCGGTCTCGTCCACAAGCTGGAATGTCATGTGGGCGGTCTTGCCCAGCAACTGCTTGATGCGGTCAGGATCGCCGATGCCGGGAAGCTGCACCACGATGCGGTCGCCGCCCTGCTGGGTGATTTCGGGATCCACCACGCCCGTTTCATCGATGCGGCGGCGGACGATCTCGATCGACTGCTGCACCGCCGACTGCGCACGCTCATTCAGCGCCACCGGCGACAGGGTCAGGGAGATCGTGCCGGGTGCCGGGCTGGCGATGTCGAGGTCCGGGGTGTTGGTCGGTCCCTCCGGTTCGATCAGCGGCTTCAGCGCAGCGAGGGCTCCGTTGGTCTGGTCGGGATTGCGCAGCACCAGCAGGATGCGGTTCTGGTCGGCCTGGGCCTCCAGGGTGCGATAGAAGATCTCGTGCGGGCGCAGTGCCTGGCGGACGCCGTCCAGCAGGCCGCCCAGCCGTTCCTTGATCACCGCGCTCCATGTCCACCTGCATCAGCAGATAGGACCCGCCGCGCAGGTCCAGGCCCAGATGGACCGTGCGCCAGGGCAGCCAGGGCGCCGGATTGGGCAACATGTTGGGGATGCACAGCAGCGCGCCGAACAGGCAGAGGCCCAGGATCACGATTTTCTTGAGACGGCTGAAGTACATCATTGGTCGGGCAATCAGACTCCGGGCGCTCTGGGCGGCGGCAGGCTATGCGCTGCCGGCCAGGGGATTGTCCAGTACCGACAGCGTGTGTTCGCTATTCCGCCGCCAGCGCCGTTGGCGACACGTCGCGGAAGCCCTGGCGGATATGCGCTGCCAGGGCGTCGGTCAGCGGCTGGCGCGGCAGCTTCGCCTGCAGCATCAGGATGCGAAATTCGGCGAGCTTCGGCAGGCCTTCCTCGGGGCGGACGGGGCGGAGGCCCTCGGGCAGCCAGGACAGCGTCGAGACGGTCACGGCCAGCCCCGCCAGGACAGGGGCGTGGGTACCGATCTGCGAGGCCGAGGTATAGGCGATGCGATAGCGCCGGCCGGCTTGCTCCAGGGCGTGGATCGCGGCGTCGGCCCAGTCGCAGCCGTGGCCCGCGGCGAGCGCCAGCGGCAGCGGGTCCTGCCGGTGCGGCGCGAAGCGCAGGGATGTGACCCAGACCAGCGGCCCGCGCCACAGCTCCACGACTGGCCAGTCCGGCGGCTGGTGGCCGTCCGAGAGCAGGGTCAGGTCCAGCTCTCCGGCTTTCAGGCTGCGCTGCAGCTCGCCGGAGGGCGAGCACCGGACGTCCACCTGCACGGCGGGGTGGGTCTCGGCGAAGCGCTTCAGGATCGCGGGCAGGTAGGCCAGGGCGTAGTCGTCCGGCGTACCCAGGCGGATGGTGCCGGACAGCGGGGGTGCTCGGAAGGTGGCCATGACCGTATCGTTGAGCGTCAGGATTTGCCGCGCCTGCTCCAGCAGGTAGCGGCCGTGCGGGGTCAGTTCCGCGGCGCCTCCCTTGCCGCGATGCAGCAGGGGCTGGCCGAGCAGCTCCTCCAGGCGCTTCACCTGCATGGAAACGGCGGACTGGGTGCGGCCGACCAGGGCAGCGGCGTCGGTGAAGCTGCGGCCCTCTGCGATCAGCACGAAGCTGCGCAACAGGTCGGGGTCAAGGGCGGACGGGAGCGTCATGGGTATCAATCTGGCTGATGCCGGCAATCAAATCAATTCGTTTCCCTGATCGCGGTGCCGGTCCCATCTGTGCGGCGTGGAGGGCTGTCTCAGGAGGAGGGGACCATGTCCGATCGGACGCTTTTCGGTTTCGCGCCGCCCGCGGGGAGCGGTTTCACGCCGCCGGCGGGGAGCGGTGTCACGCCGCCGGCGTCGGCGGGTGCACTGTCGGGCGATGGGACGACGGGGGTGCGCGGCATCGTGCCGGGGCAAGTGCGGTTTGGGCGGCCGGGGTCTGGTGGCACGCCAGGTGGCCCCCCGGCAGATTGGCGTATCAGGGTTTGGACGTTGCTTCGGACTGCGTGGCGTCGGCACCGGACGCGGGACTGTTTGCTCGGGCTGGATCCCTACCTGCTGAAGGACATCGGCGTTAGCTATGCCGAGGCTGAAGCCGAGGCCAACAAGCCGTTCTGGGTCGCGTGATGCCCGACGGGCGGATGGCAGAGCCATGCCGCCGTACCATGAGGTCTCTGTCATGGCCGCGATCACCCTGGAGGGGTGGAGGAATAGCGGCGGTACGATCACTGGAAACAGGTATTGCCGCCAAGGATCATGCTTGATGTGAGGCACGAAGACCTCGTTGCCGATCCCGAGGCGCAAGTGCGGCGGTTCGTGGCCCATTGACCTGGAACCCTCGCTGCCTTCGGTTTTACGAGACGTCGAGTCCCGTTCGGACGGCAAGCGTCGTCCAGGTTCGCCGACCCATCTACCAGAAGTCCGTCAACCAGAAGTCCGCCAACCACTGGCAGCCGGACGCAAGCGTGCAGCCGGACGCAAGCGTGAGCCGGACGCAAGCTGCGGCCATTGCTGGAGGCACTCGCATGAAGCAGCGACGTCGCCGTCGATGATCTCGCCGTAGCACGAATACAGGCTTCGGATCACCTCCGCGCTTGGCCACGCTCAGTTCGTGACGCTTCGCAGATCGACGCGCACTTAACTTTGGGGAGGCTCCCCGCTACGCCGACGCCGCCAGCACGCTATGCACCGCAGCGGCATCCGGTGCCTTGCGGATCTGCTGCACGAACGCCTCGTCGCGGAACGGCCGCGACAGCGCCGCCAGCGTGGCCAGATGCTGGTTGGCCGCGGCTTCAGGAGTCAGCAGCAACACGACCAGATCGACCGGCTTCTCGTCCACCGCGTCGTAATCGATCGGCCGTGCCAGCCGGGCGAGCAACGCATAGATGCGCGGCAGTTGCGCGAGCCGCGCATGCGGCAGCGCGAAGCCGCGGCCCAGGCCGGTGGAGCCCAATTGCTCGCGCGCCTGTAGTGCCTGCAACAACGCCGGCGGCGGCAGCGACAGGGCCGCGGCGGCGCGGCGGGACAGTTCCGCCAGCAACTGCGCCTTGTCGGGGACGCGCAGGCCGACCACGACCTGGTCGGGACCGATCAGATCGCCGATCGACATGCCTTCGCTCCACGTTGAGGGCCACGCATCAGTCGGGCGCCCGGAGCCGATAGCCTACCCCGGTCTCGGTCATGATGTAGTGCGGTCGATCGGTGTCCTCCTCGATCTTCTGCCGCAGCGCGCGAATGTAGATGCGCAGGTACTGCACGTCGGTATTCGGACCCCAGACTTCGCGCAGGATATGGTTGTGCGTGAGCACCTTGCCCGCATTGGCCACCAGCAGCCGCAGCAGATCATATTCGCGCGGCGAGAACTTCACCTCCTGCCCGCGCACCGTGACGATGCGGCGCACCAGATCCACCGTCAGGTCGCCGGTGCGGAAGATCGGCTTCTCGCCTTCCTGCTGCAGGCGATGGCGCTGCGCCGCGCGGACGCGTGCCAGCAGCTCGTCCATGCCGAACGGCTTGGTCACATAGTCGTCGGCGCCCAGGTCCAGTGCCGCGACCTTCGATTCCTCGTCGTCGCGGCTGGACAGCACGACGATCGGCAGAACGGACCCGCCGGCGCGAATTTCCCGGATGATCTCCAACCCGTCGATGTCGGGCAGGCCGAGATCGAGCACCACCATATCCGCCGCCTTGCGCCGGATCAGGTCCAAAGCGGCCTGGCCAGTTGCCGCCTCGTTGACCAGGTAACCCTGGTGCGACAGGCCGGCGCGCAGGAAGCGCAGGATCGCCGGTTCGTCGTCCACCACCAGGATGCGCAAGGGGCCGGCGTTCATCCGGTGGTCTCCAGCGGCCGGTCGGCATTGGCCGGCACCGGCAGAGCGATGGTGAAGGCCACGCCGGAGCGATCGGTGCGGTTGGTTGCGACGATGGTGCCGCCCATGGCCTCGATGAAACCGCGGCTGATCGACAGGCCGAGGCCGGTGCCGGCGCGGCGGGAGTTTGGCCCGCCGGCGCGATAGAACTTGTCGAAAATGCGTTCCAGGTCGTCCGGCGGGATGCCTGGACCCTCATCCAGCACCTGCAGCTTCACCCGGCCGTTTTCGCGCCAAGTGGTGACCGTGATGCGTGTTCCGGGGGACGTGTATTTCGCCGCATTGTCCAGCAGGTTGAAAAGGGCTTGCTCGAACAGGACTTCGTCGAGTTCGAGCAAGGGCAGGCTGGGTTCCAGGCGCACTTGCACTTCGTGGTCCACCAGGACCTTGCTGGCGCGGCTTAGCGCGCTGCCAACGACGTCGGACAGTTCCGTCAGCGTGGTCTTCACCGGCAGGGGGCCGGCCTCCAGGCGCGTCATGTCCAACAGGTTGCCGATGAAACGGTTCAGCCGCTCGGCTTCGTCCTGGATGTTGCGCACCAGCGCCTCGCGGGTCGCGTCGTCCAGCGCGCCGGACAGGCTGGTGGCGGACCCGAGAATGGACGCCAGCGGCGTGCGCAGGTCGTGCGAGATCGAGGTCAGTAGTGCCGAGCGCAGCCGATCGGTTTCCACCGCCAGCCGGGCACGGTCCACCGCTTCCACCAGGTTCACGCGCTCGATTGCCAGCGCTGCCTGGTCGGCCAGCGCGTCCAGCAGGCGCTGCTGGTCGGGGGTGAGCATGCGGCCCGGCTCGTCGCGGTCGATGCCGATCACGCCGACGGCGCCACGGCCGGTCTGCATCGGCAGGAACAACCGCTTGGCGCCGGGCAGGGTGTCGGCGCCGCGGCCGGCGGGGTGGTTCTTCTCCCAGCACCAGCGCGCGGCGGCGAGGTCGGCGTCGTCCAGCCGATCCTCCGGCGGAAAGCCGGCACGCACGCTGATGCCGTCGTCTTCCGGCAGCAGCAATACAACGTGCACCCTGAGCATCAGCGCGATCTGGTGGACCGTCGCCCACAGCAGGTCGTCGAGATTGGTGGCGACGGCGAGCTTGCGCGAGAAGAGATAGAGTTCCTCGGTGGTGCGCGCACGGGCGCGGGCGGTGATGGCCTGGGCGCGCACACGCGCGGTGAGATTGCTGACGATCACCGCCGCCACGACGAAAAAGAACAGCGCGACGACGTTTTCCGGGTCGGCGATGGTGAAGGTGTAGAGCGGCGGCAAGAACAGGAAGTTATAGGCGAGCGTAGAGATCACGCAGGCGAACAACGCGGGCCACAGGCCGAACAAGACGGCGCTGACCAGCACGGCGGTCAGGAACAGCAGGGAGATGCTGCCGATGCCGATGGCCTCGCGCACGAGCAAGCCGAGACCGGCGGCGGCGGCGACGCAGGCAATGCTGCCGAGCCAGATCTGCGGCTGCCAATCGAATGGCGCGCGTTGCGATGGGGGGACGGGCCGTTCCTCGGCCTCCATCTTGCGCGGCTGGCTGACGACATAGACGGTCGCGCCCTCGGCCTTGCGGATGATGCGCTGCGCCACGGATTCGGACAGCATCTCGCGCCAGCGAGCGCGCGGCGACTGCACCGCGATGATCTGCGTCACGTTGTTGGCGCGGGCGTATTCGGCCACCGTCTCGGCGATGTCCTGGCCCGGCAGCGTCACCGCCTCGCCGCCCAATCGCAGGGCCAGGCGCAGCGCCTCCGCAACGTTGTTGCGCTCGGCTTCGGTCATGCGCAGGTTGCGCGCGGTTTCGACGTGCAGCGCGGTCCAGGGCGCCTTCAGCCGGTCGGCGAGCCGGCGCGCGTATCGCACCACGGTGACGCTGTCGGGGTCGCCGCTGACGCCGACCAGCACGCGCTCGGTGGTTGCCCACGGCCCCTTGATCGCGTGCGCCTGCATGTACCGCACCATCTGCTCGTCCACCCGCTGCGCGGTGCGGCGCAGCGAGAGTTCGCGCAGGGCGGTCAGGTTGCCCGGGGCGAAGTAGTGGCGGATGGCACGTTCGGCCTGGTGCGGGACGTAAACCTTGCCTTCCTTCAGGCGCTGGATGAGGTCTTCGGGCGTGAGGTCGATCAGCTCGATGTCGTCGGCCTTGTCGATCACCGAATCGGGCACCGTCTCGCGCACGCGGATACGGGTGATGCGCGCGACGACATCGTTCAGGCTTTCGACGTGCTGGATGTTCAACGTGGCATAAACGTCGATGCCGGCGGCGAGCAATTCCTCGACATCCATATAGCGCTTGGGATGGCGGCTGCCGGGGGCGTTGGTATGCGCCAGCTCATCGATCAAGGCGAGCTGCGGATGACGGGCGAGAAGCCCGTCGAGATCCATCTCCTCGAGTTCGCGGCCACGGTATTCGACCTGACGGCGCGCGATGACCTCCAGGCCGGTCAGCAGCGCCTCGGTTTCCTTTCGGCCGTGGGTTTCCACAACGCCGACCACCACATCGATGCCGTCGCGTTTGCGTGCCTGGGCGGCGGACAGCATCTCATAGGTCTTGCCGACACCCGGCGCGGCGCCGAGGAAGATTTTCAGGCGTCCGCGCGCCTCGCGCTGGGCTTCCGCCAGCAGCGCGTCGGGCGATGGCCGTCCCTCGCGGAGATCGGAACTCGACATGGAGACGAGTTTAGGCCGTTTGCGGCCCGTTGCGCAGGGGTGGGGGATGGAATGGCGATGGAGTGGCACGGGCGGCGGGGGAGTTGCGTGCCGCGATCCGATCGCTATTGCGTGGATGGTCAGCTCCTGGCGGGCGGAAGCGGGCGTTCGGCGGGACAGCGAACCAATTCCACGGCTTGGTCTCAGCCGCCTGCGGCCAGTTCCACCAATTCCGCCGTGATCGCCTCCTGGCGCACGCGATGTTCGGTCCCGGCCAACACTTCCAGCATGTCCTGCACCTTGCCGCGCGCCCGCACCATCGCCGCCGCCCGCGCTTCGTTCTCGGCGACGAACGCGTGCATCGCCGCCTCGCATAGCGACGCGAACACGTACTCCTCGGCCAAACCTGCCAACAGCTCGTCCGGCGGCAGCGTGGTCAGCGGCGGCATGCCGGTGCGTGCGACCACGAAGCGCGCCGCATCCAGCGGCAATAGCGATCGGCAGGTCACGTTGACCCCCTCGCCTCCGAGCCACTCAGGAAACACGAGCTCAACCTTGCGAAGACGCCGCGTCGCCATCCGTTCATACAAGGCCTCCGCCACGCGGATGCAAAGGCCGGCGATACCGCCCGGCTGAGTCACCATCGCGCTCTGCCACACCGGCGCAATCCCATGCACCGCCGCCAGCAACCCACCGCGGCTGCCGAGCAGGAACACGTCCGCCGGTCCGCGTGCCGATGCTTCGGCCAGCACGTGCTCGGCAAACCCGCCGACGAATCCCTGCTCGGCGCAAAACACAATGCGCACCACACCGCCGCGCGCGTCGCCTGGTCGCATATCCGTGTCCTGCAGCCGCAATGCCTGAGCGATCGCCTGCGCCACCACCTCGGCATAAGCACGCACGCCCGGCAGCAATGCCCTGCTCTGTTGCGCGTGCGCCGCCGCGATGACGCGCATGGCGCCAATCACCGTATCCAGTTGCCGCACGCCGCGGATGCGCGCGCGAACCGCCGCGAGGTCCTCAGCCATGGCTGTTCTGCCGCGCCAGCAACCCTGCCACCGCCGAGCGCAAAGACGCAGCATCGGCCTCGCCCATGCGTCCGCCGCGTCCGATCGTCGCCACCGCCGCCGCGGCATGCGAGTCCAACCAGGCCGGCAACGCGGTCCGCAGCTCCGCGATGGCCGCGGCGGGTATCGCGTCGAGCATCCCCTCGCGCAGTGCCAACGCCAGGGCCACTTCGTCGGCGAGCCGCAGCGGTGCGAATTGGGGCTGCACCAGCAGAGCGCGCAACCGCTCGCCGCGGGCGATCTGCTTCTGCACGCGCACATCCGGCGTGCCGCCGAAGCGGGTGAACAACTCCAGTTCCAGAAACTGCGCGTAATCCAGCCGGAACATGCCGGTGGTCTCGCGCAACGCCGGAGCCTGCGTCTTGCCGCCGACGCGGCTGACGCTGGTGCCGATATCGATCGCCGGCTTCTGCCCCGCGTGGAACAGCCGCGCATCCAGCACAAACTGGCCGTCGGTGATGGAGATCAGGTTGGTCGGAATATAGGCGCTGAGGTTACCGGCATCGGTTTCCGCAATCGGCAGCGCCGTCAGCGACCCGCCGCCCAGCTCCGGCGACAGTTTGGCCGCGCGTTCCAGCAGCCGTGCATGCAGATAGAAGATGTCGCCGGGATAGGCTTCGCGGCCCGGCGGGTGGCGCGTCAGCAGTGCGATCTCGCGGTGTGTGGCCGCGTGCTTGGTCAGGTCGTCGAGCACCACCAGCGCATGCTGGCCACGGTCGCGGAAATACTCCGCCATCGTCATGCCGGCGAACGGCGCGATCCATTGCAGCCCGGGCGCGGACGCCGCGCCGGCGATGACGAAGATGCAGCGCTCCGGAGCGCCCAGCCGGCGCACCGCGTCGATCACCCGCGCAACGGTGGACGACTTCTGCCCCACCGCGACATAGACACAGATCATGTCGCTGGACTTCTGGTTGATCACGGTATCGAGGGCGATCGCGGTCTTGCCGATGGCGCGGTCGCCGATGATCAACTCGCGCTGGCCACGGCCGAGCGGGAACAGGGAATTGATCGTCAGGATCCCGGTCTGCACCGGCTGGGTAACCAGCGCGCGGTCCAGTATCCCGGGCGCCGGGCGTTCCACCGGATCGTGGCGTTCGGCGGCAATCGGCGCGCCACCATCGAGCGGCCGGCCCAACGGATCGACCACGCGGCCAAGCAATGCAATGCCGACGGCGGTGCGCATCACCTCGCCGGTACCGCGCACGATGGTGCCGGCTTCCAGTGCGCCAACCTCGTCGAGCAGGACGCAGCCGATCTGGTCCGCATCCAGCGTCTGCGCGAAGCCAAGCTGGCCGGTGGCGAATTGCAGCACTTCATCGAGCCGCACGTTGGGCAGGCCGGTGACCATGGCGATGCCGTCGCCGATGCTGGCGACGTGGCCGATCTCGGCGACCTCCGGTGCAAGCGGCGTCGCGGCGACGCGCTGCTGCGCGGCTTCAAGCCACGGGCTGGGGGACGGCATCGGGTGCGGCTTCGTGCATTGAGTGGGTGATGCGGTCGAGATCGGCGCGCCAGGAATTGCGGATCAGCGCGGCCGGCGCCGCGAGTTCGATGCCGGCGAGCAAGGTGGGATCGGTGCGGAAGGTGATACGAGGCGGAGCGCCGAGCGCGCGGGCGAGGATGGCGCGGGAGTCCGCCTGCATGGTTTCGTCCAGTGGCACGGCGGAGCGCAGTTCGAGGTCCGCGGTTGCCAACGAGGCGCGGGCGGGATGCGTGGCGAGTGTCTCGGCCGCGGTTTCCACAAAGGCGCGGTTCAGCTCGCGCGGCGGCACGCGTTGCAACAGCCGGGTGGCGATGGTCAGCGCGAGGTCGGTGGCTTCGCGTTCCAGCGCCTCGCGCATGGCCTGGCGATCGCGCGCGATGGCCTGGTGCGCGTCAGCCTGCAGCCGCGCCGCCGCGTCGGTGGCGTGCCGCAGCAGCGTGGCGCGTTCGGCCTCGGCGGCAGTCCGGGCGTCGGCGACAATGCGTTGCCCCTCGCCGGCCAAGCCTTCGCGTTCGTGGGCCAGCGCCGCGGTGGCGTCGGCTGCCTGGCGGCGTTGCGCTTCGGCGTCGGCCAGCAGCTTGTCTGCGGCGTCGCGACGGGCGGCTATCACGGCGGCGACGGGACGGAACAGGAAGCGCGCCAGCAGCCAGACGAGAACGAGGACGTTCACCGTCTGCAGTGCGAGGGTCCAAAGGTCGATGCGCATGGGGCTTGTCAGACGAAGACACCCGCTCCCCTTGTGGGAGGGAGCTGGGGGGAGGAGTGCGTCCGACAACCGGCCTGCGTTGGACGCACCCCTCCCGCCAACCCCCTCGCACAAGGGGAGCGGGTGTCCTTGGTCTTTACGGCCGCCGCCATCCCGCGTCTCACTTCACAAACGGATTGGCGAACAGCAGAAGAAGCGCGATGACCAGGGCGTAGATCGCCATGGTCTCGATCATCGCCAGGCCGACGAACAACGTGCGCGACAACGTGCCGGCAGCTTCCGGCTGGCGTGCGATGGCGTCCAGGGCCGCCGCGACGGCGTGGCCCTCGCCCAGGCCCGGCCCGATGGCACCCAATCCTACCGCCAACGCTGCTCCGAGCGCGCTGGCTACCTCGACCCAGTTCATGTGCTTGCCTCGTCTGATTGCGGCGCCTCGCCGACTACGCCGCCGATGAAAACCATGGCCAGGACGCTGAAGATGTAGGCCTGGACCGCGCCGGTCAGCAGTTCCAGGGCCATCAGCGGCACCGGCACCAGCAGCCCCGCCAGGGACAGCACGATGCCGATCACGAACGCGCCGCCCATCACGTTGCCGAACAGCCGCACCAGCAGGGAAAAGGTGCGGGTGACGCTCTCCACCAGGTTGAGCGGCAGCAGCAGCAGGGTGGGCTCGGCGAAGCTGGCGAGCCAGCCGCCGACGCCGCGTGCGCGGATGCCGAACCAGATGATGGCAACGAAGACGATGCCAGCCAGCGCGGCGTCGGTTTCCAGATGCGCGGTGGGCGGCTCGACGCCGGGGATCAGCGATGACCAGTTCGCCGTGAGGATGAACAAGAACAGGGTGCCGATCAGGGGGATGTAGGGCCGCGGATCGGCGCGCATGGTGTCGCGGATCTGCCCGGCGACGGTGTCCACCAGCAGCTCCAGCACCACCTGCGCGGCGGTCGGCCGGCGCAGCGACAGGCGGCGTGTCAACCGCCAGGAGCCTCCGGCCAGCAGCGCCATGATGCACCAGGTCAGCAGCACGGGGGCGGTGAGCGGGACCGGACCCACGTAGAAGAGGGCCGGCATGGACAGGGGCGATTCGGTCATGACGCCCCCGCCGTCGCGCGCAGTATCAGAGCGCGCGCCAGCAGGACGCCGATCGCCGCGGCCAGCAGGGCGACCGCCCCGTGCGAGACGGCGAAGAACAGCAGTCCCGCGGTCGCGGCCATGCGCACCACCTGCACCGCCAGCGCGCGCAACATGCCGGTGCCGGACAAATAGAGGGTGGCGTTCCACCGCAGCATCGCAAAATGGCAGGTGCCGCCGGCGAGGCCGAACAGCAGCCACAGTGCCAAGGTCGTGGCCAGCGAGATGCTCATGGCCGGTGCATCCAGCGCCAGGCGCCCAGGCATCCGACCGCAAGGCCGAGCAATAACAAGGGCGCGGTCCAGAAGATGCCGGTGCCAAGCCGGTGGTCCAGCCAGCGGCCCAAGAACATCCCGACCAGGCCGGGGATCACAATCGTCCACCCCAGGACTCCGACCTGCGCGAGATAGCGCCCGAACGACGGCGGCCCTTCGCGGTCGGCCTTCGCGTGGCGTGCGGCGCGCGTGCGGAGGGAGGCGAGAAAGTGCGATTCCTCGGAGGCAGTGGAGGCACGAGACACCCCGTCCTCTTGTGGACCTGCGTGGCGAAGCTGACCAAGGATGGGGGGAGGAGGGGGTGTCCCACCGCCACTGCCGCCCCTGGCGCCCCCGGCGCCACTACCGCAAGTGGCGTCACTACCGGCCCTGGCGTCACTACCGGCCCTGGCGTCACCACCGGCCCTGGCGCCACTACCGCCCGTGGCGCCCGCACTCACGCCCCACCCCCGATCTGCCCGGGGCCATCCGGCCGAAGCGCCCGAACGATCTCGCGTATCGCCGCGGTGTGCAGCCTGGTCGCCGCCACGCGCGCCCGCCGCTCGGCATCCTGCGTCTCGCTTAATCGGGCCTGCACGGCCTGCTCCAGCGTTGCCAGATCGTCGCTGCATTCCGCCTGGCGGGTGGCGACCGTCACCTCGCTTCCGTCGCGGACCGACAGCACGCCGCGCCGCACGGCGCACCAGTGCTGCCGTCCATCCAGACGCCGCCATGTCACCACCGATGGTGTGAGGGCGGTGATCAGGTCGGCATGGCCCGGCAGGATGCCGAAACCGCCGCTGGCGTCTTCGGCGCGCACCGACACGACGTCGGCGTCGTCCACCACCACCTGGGTCGGCTCGGTAATCACCAGGCGCATCACGCCGCCTTGGCGCGCTGCCGCGCCTCGTCGAAGGTGCCGAGCATGTAGAGTGCGCTTTCCGGCCAGTCGTCCGCTTCGCCATCCAGGATGGCGCGGCAGCCGACCAGGGTGTCGGCCAGCGACACCGAACGGCCGGCGGTGCCGGTAAAGGCCTCGGTCACCGCGAAGGGCTGGGTCAGGAAGCGCTGCAGCTTGCGCGCCCGTGCCACCATCAGCCGGTCCGCCGCGCCAAGCTCCTCCACGCCGAGCAGGGCGATCACGTCCGCCAGCTCACGATAATGTGCGATGGCCTCGCGGGCTCGGCCGGCCAGGGTGAAATGGTCCACGCCCACCACCAGCGGATCGAGCAGGATGGAGCTGGAGGCCAAAGGGTCGATGGCGGGATACATGCCCTCGGCGGCCATGGCGCGTGCCAGGACGATGTTGCTGTCGAGGTGGCTGGAGATCGCGGTCACCGCCGGATCGGTGAAATCGTCGGCCGGCACATAGACCGCCTCGATCGCGGTGATGGCGGCGCCGGCCACGGAGGCGATGCGCTCCTGCAAGGCGGCTACTTCGGTGGCCAGAGTCGGCTGGTAGCCGACGCGCGACGGCAGCCGGCCCAGCAGGCCGGACACTTCCGCGCCCGCCTGCACGAAGCGGAACACGTTGTCCATCAGCAGCAGCACGTTCTGGTGATTCTGCGTCGCGGAAATGCTCGGCGATGGTCAGCGCGGTCAGGCCGACACGCCAGCGGGCACCGGGCGGCTCGTTCATCTGGCCGAACACCAGGGCGGTGCGGCCGAGGACGCCGGAGCCCTGCATGTCCGACCACAGCTCGTGGCCCTCGCGCGACCGTTCGCCGATCCCGGCGAAGACCGAGATGCCCTGGTAGCGCGCCACCATGGCGTGGATCAGTTCCATCAGCAGGACGGTCTTGCCGACACCGGCGCCGCCGAACATCGCCGCCTTGCCACCGAATGCCAGCGGGACCAGCAGGTCGATCACCTTGATCCCCGTCTCGAACATCGCAGTGGCGGCGGTCTGTGCGGAGAGCGGCGGCGGAGCGCGATGGATGGGCAGCCAGGGCGTATCAGCCGGTAACGGCGGTCCATGGTCGTGCACCGCGCCGGCGACATCCAGCAGGCGGCCAAGCACGGCTTCGCCGACCGGTGCGGTCAGCGGACCGCCGGTGGCGCGGGCCGGCGTCCCCCGGCGAAGACCGGAGGTGGCCTGCAAGGCGATGGCCCGCACCGACCCAGCGTCCAGGTGGCTGTGGACTTCCGCGATCAGGCCAGCCTCGCCGACATGCAACGCCTCGCCGATAGCCGGCAAAGCGGCGCCATCGAACGCCACGTCGAGCACGGCGCCGCGCACGGCGCGCACACGGCCAACGGGGGCAAGAGCGCGGGCGGCGGACACGTTCAGGCGGTTTCCACCACTGCCTCGGGCGACTGCGCGATGGAGCGGATCACGTCAGCGCGGCTGACAATCCCGACCAGCTTGCCGTCACGCACGATGGGGACGCGCTTGATGCGGTGCTGCACCATCATTTCAGCGAGTTCGGTGACGCTGGCGCTTGCGTCCGCGGTGATCACCGGCGCGGTCATCAGGTCGCGGACCTGATGACGGTCGAGCCGCACGTATTCGAGGAATTCGGGCGCCAGGTCGGTGCCGTCCGCCAGCAAGGTCAGCCACCAGGCACGGCGCTTGACGCTGGAATCGACGAACGGGCGCATCAGGTCGCCCTCGCTGGCCATGCCCAGCAAGGTGCCGGCATCGTCGCAGACCGGCACGGCGCTGATGGCGTTTTCCGAAAGCAGGCGCGCGACGCGGGCCACCGTATCGGTGGGGTGCGCCGTGACCACGTTGCGGGTCATGATGCCGGATGCATCCAACATGGAGGGTCTCCCCGGTTGTGCCCCCAGCTTGGCCCCACGCGGGTATGCCGGCATTGATCCAGGTCAACCGCGTCACCCCCCGGCAACCGGGCGCGAGGGTCCAGCTGCTGTTCGATGTTATATCGAAATAACAAAGAACGGCGTGAATGGTCGGGGGCAATCCTTTTTCCTGGAGATCGGCAATTTGTAACCACCGCTTAACGTACTCCATGCGATGGAGCGACATGCGCGCGTGGCACTCCGACTGCTCCGGCCACCGTGCGCATGATCGGACACAACAAGAGAGGAGGCACATATGATCGGATATCTGCGGACCTGGCTGGAACTGCGCGTCGACCGCCGCGCCGTAACCGCCCTCGAATACGGGCTCATCGCCGGCGCGATCGCGGCTGTCATCGCCGTCACCGTGGTGACCATGGGCCAGGCGATCGAGACGCAATTCACCAACATCGCCGCGCAGCTCTGATAAGGCGGCCGATGGCCGTCCTGGCTGAGAGATTGAACTCGTCCTGGTCGGGGACGCGCTTGACCCGGCCCGCGCGAGACCAGGGCCCGCACCTGCTTGACGCCGGTGCGGGCGGTCCTGGCATAGACTGCTCACCCCTTCCTGCTCAAGGCAAGGCGTGCGCTCACCTGCCGGCAAATCGCGGCTGACGCTTCTCATAGAAGGCTGCCACACCCTCGCGGAAATCGTCGGAGGAACGCAGCCGGCTATAGCAATGGCCTTCCAGCTCGATGGCGACAGACAGGCTGGCGTCTTCAGTGTCGTTCAGCACTTTCTTGGCGGTGCGCTGAGCCAGCGGGGCGAAGGCTGCCAGCTCCGTCACCAGGGCGTCGGTGGCGGCTTCCAACTGGTCGTCGGGCACGATGTCCGTGGCGATTCCCCACTCATAGGCCTGCTGCGCCGGAACCCGCCGCGAGCGCATGACGATGTCCTTGGTGCGAGTGATGCCGACGATCTTCTGCAGCCGCGCCGACCCGCCGGACCCCGGAATCTGGCCCAACCGCTGCTCCGGCAGCGCGTACTGGCAAGTGGCCGAAACGAGGCGGAAGTCGCAGGCCAGCGACAATTCGAACCCGACGCCGAAGCAGAAGCCGCGGTTGGCCGCGATCACCGGCTTCGACGCCCGCGCCGGCGCGGCGATGTTCCAGGCGAGCTTCGAGACATCCTCCGGCGACGCCTCGATGAAGCCCTTGATGTAGCCGCCGGAGGAAAAGTTCTCTCCCGCCGCGCGCAGCACGATGATGCGGACGGCGGCGTCCTCGTCCAGCGCCTCGAAGACGCGGCGGAGCTGCTCGCGCTGCGGCATGGTGATGACGTTTAGCGGCGGGCGGTCGAGAATGATGTCGCCACGGGCACGTGCAGCGTCCACCTCCACGCGGAAGCCATCGAGGTTGGTGAAGCGTGGATCTGGTTCGGACATCCATCGGTCTCCTTGCTCGTCATCATGGGCTCGCGGCTCGCTCGCTGCGTTCGCACGGTTGGTTAGGTTCAGGGTTCTCACAAAGTTCGGGAAGCGAGGCAAGGCTTCGCGAAGATCGCGCGGTAGAGCCCGCGCTGCAGGTGCCACCCGGGCGGTCTTGCTTCTTTGTGATCCCTTGCCTCACGTTGCTGGATGGTTGTGAGAAAAATTGCGATCGCTGCCCGCACAGTCCCAACCGGTTTGTCCCTCAACTCTATCAGTTCGAATTGCACGGCAACACGGAGCCGGCGGCTGTTGAACCCAACGGTTCATATTCTCCCGCAACCAGCTTGCGCCGCAGCAGCTTGCCGACCGGCGATTTCGGAATCTCCCGCACGAACATGAAGCGGCGCGGGCGCTTGAAATTCGCCAGGCCGGAGTCACGGCAGTGCCGATCCAGCGCCTCCGGAGACACCTCCGCGCGCGGGACAATGAACGCCGTCACCACCTTGCCCCAGCGTTCGTCCGGCAGCCCAACCACCGCCACCTCGCCTACCTTCGGATGCAGCGACAGACAGCTTTCGACCTCCACCGGCGAGACGTTCTCGCCGCCCGTGATGATCATGTCGTCCACGCGTCCGGTCACGAACAGGTCGCCACCCGCGTCGAAATAGCCGGTGTCCCCGGTGAAGTACCAACCGTCGCGCAGGGCCTTCGCATCCGCGTCCGGCCGGCGCCAATAGCCTTCGAACGCCTCGTCGCCCGCGAGGGAGGCGATAATCTCGCCTTCCTCTTGGGTCGTAGCAAGGTCCGAAGGCGATGCCGCGCCCAGATGCGCCACGCGGATCATCTGGTTGATCCCGGATCGCCCGGCACTACCCGGCTTGGCAGGGGCGTTCTGATTGATCGTGCAGGTGTAGATTTCGGAACTGCCATAGTGGTTGACGAACAACTCCGGCCGGAATGCGGCGGTCAGGCGGCGCAGCAGACCGTCGGTCATCGGCGCGCCAGCGAAGCCCAGCTTGCGTACCGATGAAACGTCAGCGGTGGCGAAGCCGGCGTGGCTCAGCAGATCGTGGTACAGCGTCGGCACGAGGTACAGGTTCGTCACGCGCTCGCACGCGATCATCGTCAGCGCCGCGCCCGGATCGAAGCGGCGCAGGCAGACGAAGCAGCCGCCGAGCAGCGACATTGCCAGCAGCGAGCGCACGCCCATCGTGTGATACAGCGGCATAGCGCCCAACGTGCGCTCGCCATGCGCATAGAGGTTCTGTGCAACGTGGGCGACAGCGGCGGCGCGCTCGGCGCGATGCCGGCGCGGCACGCCTTTCGGCCGCGAGGTCGTGCCGGAGGTGTAGAGCATCAGCGACCAGTCCTCCGCGCTCGCTCGCGGCGCCAATGGGGCGTCGCTTGCCGCGGCAAGTTCGGCGAAACGAACGCAGCCCGGCTGCGCTTGTCCTGTGACAATCCGTGGCAGGCGCTGGGCGGCGGATGTGCCGGCGACCGAATCCGCCGATACGTCATCATAGATCACAGCACGAATCTCTGCATCGCCGATGCACCAGTCGATCTCGTCGGCCTTGGCGCGCCAGTTCAGCGGCGTGACGATGATGCCCGCGATCTGGCAGGCCCAATGCACCGTCGCCGCTTCCCAACTGTTCTGCAGTACGGTGAGCAGATGGTCGCCGTGGCGCAGCCCGAGCGCTCCCAGACCCGCCGCCACCGATGCGATCGCACGCCGCCACGCGGCATAGGTCAGGCGGACGTCGCCATCCACGATCGCCAGGGCATCGGAGTCGCGTTCTGCGCCCGCCAGGAAACTGGTGCCAAGATCAAGCATCGCCGGCCTCAAACATCGTCACCCTCTGGCATCGTCACCCTCTGGCATCGTCACCCTCTGGCATCGTCACCCTCTGGCATCGTCACCCTCTGGCATCGTCACCCTCTGGCATCGTCACCCTCTGGCATCGTCACCCTCTGGCATCGTCACCCTCTGCGATGGCATCGTCACCCCCTCTGGCGTCATCACCGTCTGGCATCATGACACTCAGGCATCATCACCCTCTGGCATCATCACCCTCTGGCATCGGGGTCCTCGCGCAAACGCCGCGCCGCTGCCAGGGCCGCACGCATAATCGGCGCATAGCCGGTGCAGCGGCAAAGGTGGCCGGCCAGGACCTCGCGCAGTTCGTCTTCTCCGGCATCGGGATGGTCGCGGAGCCAGGCGTCCATCGACATCAGGATGCCGGGCGTGCAGAAGCCGCATTGCAGGGCGAAGTGCTCGCGGAACGCCTGTTGCAGCACCGATAGCCGGCCGGGCGCCGGGGCCAGGCCCTCGACCGTGCGGATCGCCGCGCCGTCCGCCTGCACCGCGAGCGTAAGGCAGGAGCGGGCCGGGGCGCCGTCGATCTGCACGGTGCAGGCACCGCACACGCCATGCTCGCAGCCGACATGGGTGCCGGTCGCGCCCAGCACATGGCGCAAGAAGTCGCTCAGCAGCAGGCGCGGCTCGGCCTCGGCGGAAACACGCGTGCCGTTCAGTGTCAATGTGACGGTGTGACGTTGGCCGGCGTTCAGGAGCGGCATCGCACTGCTTGCTCGATCGTGAGACGGCCCAGGAGGCGGACCAGGTCCCGGCGATAGCGCGCGGTGGCGTGCAGGTCATCGCGCGCGTCGAGGTCCCAGGCGAAGGTGTCGAGCGCATCGTCCAGCGCGCGGCCGTCACCCGGGGAATCGGGCAGGGGCATGGCGCGGGCCGTAGGGTGGTCGGCGACGCCGCCCACCGCCAGTGTCGCGCCCTTGGCGGTGGCGACGGCAGCGCAGGCGACGATGGCGAAGTCGCCATGGCGGCGGCCGATTTCCTGGAAGGCGTAGCCGGTGCCGGGGGCGTCGGCGGGCAGGGAAATCGCTTCGATCATCTCGTCGGGTTCGCAGACGGTGGCCATCATGCCGATGAAGAACTCGGCCGCCGGGACGCGACGCGCGCGGCGGCGGGAGCGCAGGTGAACGTCTCCGCCCAGCGCGAGCATGACAAGCGGAATTTCGGCGCTGGGGTCGGCGTGGGCGATGGAGCCGCACAACGTGCCGCGGCTGCGGGTCTGCACGTGCCCGACCCAGGGCAGCGCGGCGGCCAACATCCGGAGCCGTTGTGGCAGACCTGGCCAATGTTCGATGTCGCATTGGCGGACTCCGGCACCGATGGTTACTCGGCCGGAATCCGCGTCGACGCGCTGCAGCGCCGCCACCTGCATCACGTCCACCAGCAGCGCCGGCAGCGCGAGCCGCATGTTCAGCATGGGCAACAGCGACTGGCCGCCGGCGAGGATGCGTGCGTCGTCGCCATGCTGGTGGAGGGCTTCCAAGGCCTCCTCGGCGGAGACGGCGCGCAGATAGGCGAACGGGGCGGGCTTCACCGGTCCATTCCGAGCCAGGCCAGCAGCCGGCGCCAAAGGGAGCGGTGGGGTGAAGAATTTGGGATCAGTAGCTCCCCCTCCCCTTGAAGGGGGCTGGGGGGAGGAGTGCGAGTCGCGGAGAATGGCCGGTGTTCGTACCTTCCCCCCCCGCCCCCTCCCTCAAGGGGAGGGGGTGTTCCGTCCTCCACCCTCTGCCTTTGCCTTGTCCCCCGCTTGTCCGCAGTCCGTCCCAGCGCCGCGAAGAACTGCCCGATCACCAGCCTGGCCGCCCCATCCAACAGACGGCCACCGACCGCGGCGACCTTGCCACCGATGGCGGCCTCGTAGCGCCAGGCGATCACCGTACGGTCCGGCGCGGGGACTTCCAGCGTCACCCAGCCGGTGCCGCGGCCGAAGCCCAGTGCGCCGTCTGCCTCGCCGGACAAGGTGGCCGACCGGGGCGGGTCCAGGTCGGACAGGCCAATGCGGGCCCGATAGCGTCCCTTCACCGGCCCGACGCCCAGCGTTACCTCCGCCTGGAATTCGGTGTCGGACAGCTTCTCGACCCCCTGCGCGCCAGGAATCAGCGCCGCCAGCGCGTCGGCATCCAGCAACAGCGCCCAAACCTGAGCCGGCGGCGCAGGGATTTCGATGCGGCCTGCGCCGCGCAGGCTGCGTTCGCCACTCCGTGCCGGAGGCCGGTCAACACGGCGGTCGAGCCGTGCTTGCTCCGGCCCGTGCAAGTGCTCCGCCAGGCGCGCGGGGAGCAACGGGAGAGTAACGTCTTCCAGGTCCAGCGCATCCGCTACCGCATTGGCGATGCAGACCGGCGTGGACATGCAGTTGCCCTCGCCGACGCCCTTTGCCCCCAGCGGGGTGAACGGTGAGGCGGTCTCGTAGTGCAGGATCAGCGGCTCCGGCACCTCCATTGCCGTTGGCAGAAGGTAGTCGGCGAAGGTGCCGGCGATGAAGCTGCCGTCAGGCGCGTAGGCATGCTCCTCGAGCAGCGCGGCGCCGAGAGCCTGGGCGAAGCCGCCGGTCACCTGCCCGGCGACCATGGCCGGGTGCAGGATTCGGCCGCAATCGTGCATCGTGACGTACTTGTCGATGCGAACGGCACCGGTGACGCGGTCCACCTCCACGGCGCACATGTCAAAGATGAAGCCGTGGCAGAGGGAGGAATTTACCTCGTCCGCCTCGGTGGGGGCGGTGAGCTGATCCGGGGTCCAGAACACCGTCTCGCGCAGGGGGGAGTCGGCGCCTTCCGGCAGCGTCGCCGGCGCCCAATGCCCGGTGGCGGCGACGCGGCCGAACGGCAGAGCGTTGTCGGGATTGTCGCGTGCCCGCACGCGGCCGTCGGCGAACTCGACTGACCCCGGCGGCACGTTCAGCATGGATGCGGCGACGCGGGCGAGCTTGTCCCGCAGGCGGGTGGCGGCGAGATGGGCGGTTCCGGCCACCGCCGGGGCGAAGCGGCTAGAATAGTTGCCCGAAGCGATGGACCAGGCATCGCGGGCGGTGTCCATTTCCGTCACCACCTGGATGTCGGCGGGACGCAGCCCGAACACGTCAGCCACCACCTGCGCCAGCACGGTGCGGTGGCCTTGGCCCTGCGGCACCGAGGCGACATGCACCGTCACCGCCCCCAGCGGATCGAGCGTCACCGTGGCTGTCGCCTGGGCACCGTTCTTCGGGCCGGCGCGACGGCGTTCCTCGACGGTGAGGACGGTGGTGATGTAGCCCATGTTGGACACGCTGGGTTCGACCACCGCGGCGATGCCGATGCCGTAGCGGCGGCCCTCGGCGCGCGCTGTGTCGCGGCGGCGGAGAAGGTCGGCATAGCCGCCCCGGTCCAGCGCGGCGTCCAGGGCAGCGGCATAGTCGCCGGAATCCAGCAGCCCGCCGGGCGCCGTGCGGTAGGGGAAGGCGGCAGCCGGCACCAGGTTGCGCCGCACCACGTCGACCGGATCGAGGCCGAGCCGACGGGCGATGCGGTGCATCAGGCGTTCCAGCGCGAAATACACCTGCGGGCCGCCGAAGCCGCGGTTCAGGCCCGTCGGCACCTTGTTGGTCACCACGACGCGGTTGCGGATGGCGACGTGGCGGATGTCGTAGGCGCCCGTCATGTTGCCGTGCATGCGATACAGCGTGGCCGGCTCGGGCGCGCGCAGATGGGCGCCGCAGTCCTCGATTTGATCCCAGTCCAGCGCCAGGATGCGGCCGTCCGCCGCGACCGCCGCTTGCAAACGCGTGGCGCGATTGGTGGCGGTGACGGAGGCGGCGAGGTGCTCCAGCCGGTCCTCGACCCATTTCACCGGCCGCCCGGCGACGCGGGCTGCGGCGGCAACCAGCACGATGTAGGGGAACACGCCCTGCTTCACCCCGAAGCTGCCACCGGAGTTCGGGCGGGGTGCGCAGCCGCAGCCGGTTGCCGGGCACGCGCAGCGCACGCGCGAGCACGGCGTGCAGGCTGAACGGCCCCTGGAAATTGGCCGTTACGTCGTAGGCGTCCGCGGCGGGGTCGTACTCCGCCAGAACGCCATAGGTCTCGATCGGGGTGCAGGCGTTGCGGGGGTAGTTGACCGTGATCTCGATCCGGTGGTCGGCCTGGGCGAAGGCGACGTCCGGGTCGCCGTAGCGAAAGCGGCGGTCGCTCGCGAGGTTGCCCGGAAAGCCGTCATGCAGCAGTGGAGCGTCGGGTCGCAGAGCGGCCTCAGGGTCCACCACCGCGGGCAAGGGGGCGTAGCGGACGTCGATACGCTCCAACGCGTCCTCCGCGACGTATCGGTCACGGGCGGCGACCACGGCGACCGGCTCGCCGGCGTAGCGCACGCGGTCGATCGCCATCGGCCAGCATTCGACCGGCGCCTTCACGCCCACCACGAGGCTGGTGGTGCTGGCGCGCAGCTCCGCCCCCGTCAGGACCGGCCTGTACGCCGGGAGCAACGCGGGCGGCTTCGGCATTCAGTTCGTCGATGCGGGCATGGGCGTGCGGGGAGCGCAGGATCGCCGCATGCAGGGTGCCGACGGGCACCGGCAGATCGTCGAAATAGCGGCCGCGGCCGGTCAGCAGGGCGGCATCCTCGACGCGAGGCAGGGACTGGCCGGTCCAGGGCGCGCGGTCGCGGGCTGGTGCCGGCGTGTGAGTATCCAGGACGAACTCCTTCTCTTCCAGCTCGGCGTGCCCAATGTCATTGCGCGTTGACCACCGGCCGGTGGCGGCGGACCCGCCTTGAATGAAACGGCGCGCGTTACGAAGGAAGTCCCCCCTTGTAGCCCCTTGTGGGAGGGCGATAGGGGGAGGGATCGAACAGAGGGCGAGGTTTCGACCCTCGCAATGCCTTGCGCGTGTGCTGCCCGCAATAGCAGAGAGGCAACATACAGGAGAGCAACATGGCCATTCCGCTGAGCGCCGCTACCGTTAGCAATCTGCCACCACCCGTCGCAGTTCCCAACTACGATCTGGCGCAGCGCCGGGCTGGTATCGTGCATCTCGGGCTGGGTGGATTCCATCGGGCGCACATGGCGCGGTACACGCATGCGCTGATGCAGCAGGACCCGGCCGCGCTCGGTTGGGCCATTGCGGGTGCGGGGCTGCTGCCGCCCGACCGGCGGATGGCGGACTGCCTTGGACCGCAAGACGGTCTCTACACCCTGGTCGAGCGCGGCGGCGGGAGCGAGACAGTGTCCGTCATCGGCTCGATTGCCGACGTGATTTATGCCGCCGATTTCGAGCTCCGCCCTGCTCGAGATCATTGCGCGTCCCGAGGTGCGCATCGTCAGCCTGACGGTCACCGAGAACGGCTATTGCCTCAACCCCGCGACACGGCAGTTCGATCCCGATCACGCGCTGATCCGCGCCGACCTCGCGGCACCGCATACGCCGCATAGCGCGATCGGAATCATCGTCGAGTCCTATCGCCGGCGGATGGCGGCCCGGCAACCCCCATTCACCGCGCTGAGCTGCGACAACATCCAACACAACGGCAACGTGCTGCGCGCGGCGGTGCTGGCACTGGCGAAGCTGCGAGATCCGGCGCTGGCGGCGTGGATCGAGGCGAACGGCGCCTTTCCCAACACTATGGTGGACCGCATCACGCCGGTCACCATGCCGGAGGACATCGACTACCTGGAGCAGACCTACGGGATCGCCGACCGCTGGCCGGTGTTCTGCGAGGACTTCACCCAATGGCTCATCGAGGACCGCTTCGTCGCCGGCCGTCCCACCTGGGAGAATGTGGGCGCGCAGTTCGTCCCCGACGTGACGCCCTACGAAATGATGAAGCTGCGCCTGCTGAACGGCAGTCATCTGGCCGTGGCGGCGCTCGGACGTCTGGCGGGCTACAATTACATCCATGAGGCGATGCAGGACGAGATGCTGCGCCGGTTGATGGCGGCCCTGATGGATCGCGAGACCGGGCCGACACTGCCGCCAGTGCCCGGCATCGACCTGGACGAATACAAGCGGACGCTGGTCGCCCGGTTCTCCAATCCGGCCATCCGCGATACAGTGGAACGGGTGAACACGGACGCGCCGCTGAACGTGCTGGTGGTGCCGATCATGGCGCGGCTGGAGATGAACGGCTCGGTCGACCTGCTGGCGCTCTCGCTGGCCGGCTGGATCAGGCGGGTCCGCGGCGTGGACGAGCAAGGACTGGCGATCGACGTGCGGCATCCGCTCGCCGCGTTGCTGCGGGAAAAGGCCGAGCAAGGTGGGCCCGACCCCGCGCCCGTGCTGTCCATCACCCAGCTATTTGGATCGCTGGGGCAGGACCAACGGCTTGTCGTTCCGCTGCGGCACTGGCTGGGCGCGTTGTATGATGTTGGCGCACGGCGGACTCTGGCGCGCGCCGAGCAGGAATTGAAGTTCTGAATGGCGCTCTGTCCGCCCGCTGTCATTGCAAGCAGCGAATGACAGGGGGCAAGCCCAGCGGTGACGGCGAAGTCTCGGCGAGCGTCGCCCTATCCGCCAACCGAAGGCAGCGATTCGAACCGTACCGACACTGCCGCGCTGGCGATCACGGCGACGTCGCCCGAGGTTTCATCCGGCACGTCCAGCCCGCCCTTCACCACGCGCACGCTGGCCTTGCCGTGCGGCAGCGAGGCCTGCACGGCCGCCGCGTCCACCTTCTCGGGCCGCTGCACACCGATCATCACCTCCACCAGCATCGTGCGCGAATCCAGCCCCAATGAACGGATCAGGCTCAGCGAGCTGTGATGCAGCGCGTCCTGCACCGCACGCAAGGCCGCCTTGGTGTAGTCGCCGCCATGCAGATCGTTGCCGGCGCCCATCTCCAGAATCATGCGCTTGGATGGCATGTCCCGTCTCCCCTCAAGCGACGTCCAACCGCACCACCGCCGCAGCGTGCGCGAGCACGGTGGAACTGGTGCCGGCGTCGTTGGGAATTTCCAGCCCTCCTTCCACCACCGTCACCGTTCCGGTGCCGTGGGGTAGCACCGCGAGCACCGCTGCCTTGTCCACCTTCTCGGGATGCGGCACGCCAATCGTCACCTCCACCTGCATCGCATCGACGTCCTGGCCAAGCGCGTCGGCGACGCTGAGCGAATTGTGCCACAGCGCGTCGCGCAGGGCACGCACCGCGGCCTTGGTATAGTCGGCGCCGCGGATGTCGGTGCCCATGCCGATCTCCAGCACCATGCGCTTCAGGGTCATGTTGGCTCACCTCGGAAAGTCGTAGTGTCTCAGCCCGAACGCCGGCTGTCGAGCAGCGCCGGGGCGAGCAGCGACGGGGCGAGCAGCGACAGGGCGAGCAGCGACAGGGCGAGCAGCGACGGGGCGACGGGGAGGTCATGGCAAACGATATGAACCGGCGCGGGTTCGTCGCGGGGCTTGGCGCGGCCGGCGTCACCACCGCAGCCGTGCCCGCGTCCGCGAACATGCGTTCGGCGGGTTCACGCCGCCGCCCGGGTGGTGACGGAATCCGATGATGGCGCTGCGCTAATCCGGCCTACGGCACGCGCCGGTGGCCCAAGCGAGTGACAATTCGGAGCCACGGTTATGCGGAGGTCGATCTCGCGGCTGTATGGAACACCGCACGTTCGCACCATCCCGGACTGGCGCACCATCCCGCACTGGCGAATTGGCTGGCAGCTCTGCTGGATGCGAGCTGAACCGCACCGGCGCTCTGCCGCATGATCCGGCCTCTTGCCTCCACGATTCTCCCCCTGCTCCGATGCATGGACGCCGAGCAAGCGCACGGCCTCGCCCTGCGCGGGCTGCGCTGCGGGCTGGCGGGGCGGGACACGACGCCGGACGATCCGGCGCTGGGCATTACCGTGCTGGGCCGGCGCTTCGACAACCCGATCGGGCTCGCCGCCGGCTTCGACAAGAACGCAGTGGCCGTCGCACCACTGATGCGGCTCGGCTTCGGGTTCGTGGAGACCGGCACCGTTACACCCCGCCCCCAGATCGGCAACCCGCGCCCTCGGCTGTTCCGGCTGGCGGAGGACCGCGCGGTCATCAACCGTCTGGGCTTCAACAATGCCGGGATCGACGTCTATCGCCGCAACCTTGAGGCGGTGCGCAGCCGCCCGGTGGCGCTTGTCGTCCCACTGGGCGCCAATCTGGGGATCAACAAGGACGGGGCCGATCCGCTACGTGACTACCCTGCGCTGGTCGCGGCGGTGGCCCGACTGGCGGACTACGTGGTGGTGAACGTGTCCTCGCCCAACACGCCCGGGCTGCGCGACCTGCAGGGCGAGGCGCGGCTTCGCGCCATCCTGCGCGCCGTCGCGGCGGTGCCGGCGCGCCCTCCAGTGCTGGTGAAGATCGCCCCCGACCTTTTCGACGACGGACTGGCATCGATCGTAGAAACCTGCGTCGCCGAGGGCGTGCAAGGCCTGATCGTCTCCAACACCACCGTCACCCGCCCGCCCAGCCTGCGCTCGCCGCACGCACGTCAGGCCGGCGGGCTGTCCGGAGCGCCGCTGTTCGCGCTCTCCACCCGCATGCTGGCCCGCGCGTTCCTGCTGGCACGTGGCCGCCTGGTGCTGATCGGGGTCGGTGGCATCGCCAGCGGGGACGACGCGTTGACCAAGATCCGCGCCGGCGCCTCGCTGGTGCAGCTCTATACCGCCTTCGCGTTCGCCGGGCCCGCCCTGATCCCTCGGATCAAGCGCGAACTGGCGGCCGGCTTGCGCCGCGCCGGATTCGCAAGCATCCAGGACGCGATCGGCACCGGCGCCGCCTCGCTCTCGGGATCTACGTGATGGAACACCTCTCCGGCTTCGCCCCGCTCGCCGAGCGCTACAACGGGTTCGTGCTCGACCTGTGGGGGGTGATCCATGACGGGATCAACGCCTTCCCCCACGCGGTGGACTGCCTGCGCCGGCTGCGCAACGGGGGAAAACGCACGCTGCTGCTGTCCAATGTGCCGCGGCCGAACGACGCGGTGCGGACCATGATGCGCGGCATGGGGATCGCCGACGACCTCTACACCGGCATCCTGACATCAGGCGAAGCGGTGCGCCGGGCATTGCAGTCGCCGCCGGACCTGTGGTGGGCGGAACTGGGTCAGTGCGTGTTCCATCTGGGACCGGCGCGCGACCTGCCGGTGCTGGAGGGGCTGAAGCTGCACCGCGTCGCCTCGCCGGCCGAGGGCGACTTCGTGCTGAACACCGGCCCGGACGACCACCGCAATCCCTCCGACATGGCCGAATTCGAGGATGTGCTGGCCGACTGCGCTCGCCACCGCCTGCCGATGATCTGTGCCAACCCGGACCTCGAGGTGATCCGCGGCGGCGTCCGCGTGCTGTGCGCGGGGGCACTGGCGGTGCGGTATCGGGAGCTGGGGGGCGACGTGCGCTCGCTGGGAAAACCCGACCCCGCGATCTACCAGCCGGTGCTGGAGGTGCTGGGCCTGCCGCCGGAGCAAGTGCTCGCGGTGGGGGACGCGTTGCGCACCGACATTGCCGGGGCGGCGGGGGTGGAGCTGGACGCGTGCTGGGTACTGGACGGCATCCACGGCGCGGCACTGCGGGATGGGCGCGGCGGGTTCGATATCGAGGCAGCGGAGCGTGAGGCGCTGGAGGCCGGCGTGGCGCCAGTCGCAACGCTGCCTCGGTTCGCGTGGTAGGCGGGGCGGAGCGGGCAGAGGCCCCACGCACTTGAGCGCGTGGTGTTGTTCGGCTCGCGTGCGCGCGGCGATGCACGATCGGATTCAGATTACGACATTGCCCTGTTCTTAAGGGCTTTACCGGATCGATGGGCCGAGCAGCATCGTCTCGCGGAGCTGCGCGTCCTGTTCTTCGACGACGACGCTTTCTTTGATACCAAGCCGTGTGCCGGCAACAACCAAGTCTTTCTTCACCACGAAGACACGAAGGCACGAAGAAGAACCGTTTTAAAATAATCCTTCGTGCCTTCGTGGCTTCGTGTTGAATCAAACTTGCCTGCTAACGTGCCGCGGAGTCATGTCTTGTCTACAAGGACCGGGGCACGGACATCCGTTCCAAGATTGAATGGCGCGGCAGGCGGTCACTTATCCACCGTCAGGCGTATCACGCCGGCGAGTAGTGAACGCCCCCTATGATCGCCGCCGGCACAGTGCTGCATGACAGCGTCTCCATCCCCGACGTTCGCCAATGCTCAGCTGGATTGGCGGTCTCCACCTCGCCGCTCGCCGTGCAACACCATAAAATGCTCCAGAGGACGCCGCCTACCCCGGCATCTTCGCAAAGCGCTGCCAGTCGCCGCCGAGCGACACCCAGGGTTGCGCACTGTCGCAGAAAATCTGCATAGCAGGCTTCACCAAGCCTGGATCGTCCAGCGTGCCGGCCTGAATCATCAGGACCCCGGGCATCGCGCCGGCTTCGTCCAACACCGTGGAGCCGCATTCGGGGCAAAACCGGCGATACATCGGTTGGCCGGAGTCTCCCTTGTCCTCGTAGGTCTTCAATTCGCCCTGCACCGTCAACGCCGGCTGCGGCACCGCGACAACAATGGCGAAGGCGCTGCCGCTTGCCTTCTGGCAGTTGCGGCAATGGCAGACGCCGGTGAACACCGGGTCCACCTCAGCGCTGTAACGTACTTTGCCGCACAGGCAGCCACCGGTAATGGCCATGACATTCTCCCCTTGATGTTAGCCGGAACGCAGGTTCTCACGCGGCAGGCAATGCAGGCAAGGGGAATGGCGTCGCGTCACATGATCTTCGCCTCGAAGGGCGGCTGCAGATCGGGCGTTTCAAATTCCAGTACCCAAAGGTCGGGATCGTAGCGGAGCTGCCGCGCCACATACGCGTCCGCCGCCGCGTCGTCCACCGGCACGGCGCCGGTGGCGCGCAGCCAGGCCAACGCGCCGTCCGGCGTGCGGGTTTGCGACAGCACGCATAGCCCGTCACGGCCGCGCAATACCACCAGCACGCTGCCGGCATCCGGATCGCCACGGCGCAGCACCGCGCCGGGGTGGCCGTCACGGTCACCCATGCGCAGGGCCATCTTGACCCAGAGGCCGGCTTTCAAGCGGGGCTGCGATTCCGACACGGCAAACATTACGTCCGAAAGGACAGCAGGGGGTACCTACATCCTGCCAGTCTTGTCCAGAGCGTCGCGGATGTGCTCGGCGCTGCGGTGCAGGGCGGCTGCTTCGTCCGTCGTCATCGGCGGGCGCAGCGAGCGCAACACCCCGCGGCGCCCCAGCACCGCCGGCAGCGACAAAGTCACTCCGAACTCCTCGTGATAGCAGCCGAGCGGTACCACCCCGCATTCATCGCGCGCCATGATCTCGGCCACGCGAGCGCAGACCATACCGATGCCGAACTGACTGGCGCCGATGCCCTCGATGATCTGGATGTTGGCCTCGCGGACCTCTTTCTCGATGGCGTCACGAGCCTTGGCGCCGCCCTCCAGCGCGTCCAATACCGGCGTCGCGCCGACACGGGCGGCGGACCACATGAACACCGACGACGTGCCATGCTCGCCCAGCACCAGCGCGTCGACGGACGCGGGATGCACGTCCAGCTTGCGCGCGACGTGCAGCCGGAAGCGCAGGCTGTCGAGGAACGTGCCGGCGGAGACGATCCGCAGGCGCGGCGCGGCGCCACGGGCGATGTCGGCCAGTGCGTCAGGGGGATCGGTGACCACCAACAGGGTGGTATCCGGCGCGCCAGCAGCAATCCGGGGGACGATCTCGCGGAAGATCCCGGCGTTTTTCGCCAACAGCTTCAGGCGGCCCTCCGGGTCGGAGCGGTCGGTGGCACCGCCCGCCTTCTCGTTTATGCCGGAGGTGAGCATGACCAGATCGGCGCCGGCCAGGTCCGCGTAATCCCCGGCGCGCAGCCGCACCGCGGGGGACAGCGTGGCGCCGTAGCCGACGTCGATCGCCATGCCCTCCGCGGTTTTGCGGGTGCGGTTCACCACCACGATCTCGGTGGCCGCGCCACGCACCACGGTGGCGAGCAAACAGGCCTTTGCCACGGCGCCTGCGCCAATGATGCCGACCTTCATGTGGGTGCACCCTCCTTCGGTTCTGCGTCGGCAGAAGAGATGGGGGGCAATGCGGTGGCGCGAACAGGGCTACACGGTTGGGTGAGCCAGCGGCGGCTCGAGCGAACCCCTGTCAGCGTGAGGAGCGAAGCGAGGACGCATTGTCCCGAGTGATGTGCCGAGACGCATCACGCCGGACAATGCTTCGTCGCTTCGCTCCTCGCACTGCCGTAGATCGTTGAAGCGCCTGGAACCCTCACCGCATCTCGCGGGAGCCGAAGTGGCGCATGAATGCGGTGAAGACAGCGTCCGGCGCTTCTTCCGGGACATAGTGGCCGCAGTCGATCGGGCCACCCGTCGCGTTCGACGCATAGTCGCGCCAGACCGACAGCACGTCGCCGTGCACCGAGCCGGTGTGGCTCCTGGCGCCCCAGGTGATCAGCAGGGGCGTTTCGATCTTGCGGCCGGCCTGGTGGTCGGCGGTGTCCATCTCGAAATCGCAGGACGCGCAGGCACGGTAGTCCTCGCAGGAGCCGCGGATGGTCTTCCAGGTGAAGCAGCGGACGTATTCGGCAAACGCGTCCGGATGCATGAAGCCCAGCCCGATGCCCGGCTTCGAGAGTTTCTTTTCCATGAAATACGCGGCGGGAACGCCGGCCATCATGCGCTCCGGCATGTCGTATGGCTGGATCATGAACAGCCAGTGCCAGGATTTGGTGGCCCACTGCTTGGAGGTGTGGGTCCAGATGTAATGGTTCGGCAGGATATCGACCAACGCGGCGCGCTGCACCCGGTCGGGGTGGTCGAGGCACATGCGCGCGGTGGTGCGGGCCCCTCGATCGTGGCCGGCAACCATGAACTGGCGATAGCCCAGCTTCTCCATCACCTCGACCTGGTCCAGGGCCATCGCGCGGAACGAGTAGTTGATGTGGTTCTCGCCGCCGTCCTCAGGGCCGACGCTGTCGCCGTAGCCACGCAGATCGGGACAGACGACGTGGAAATGCTCGGCCAGGCGGTTGGCGACGGCGTGCCAGGACACGTGCGTCAACGGGTTCCCATGGAGCAACAGCAATGGCGGGCCGTCGCCACCATGGCGCAAATGGATGCGGGCGCCGCTGGTGGCGATTTCGGTACGGATAAAACCCTCGAACATAGCGATGCTCCCTGGCGAACGCCCTGAGGCGGGATGGGACGTTAGAGCGGTTTCGGTCTGGCTGGAAATGTTGGTGGAGTCCCCTCCCAATGACAGCAGGGCGGGCGTCGGCGCGAGGCATTGCTACTCCGCCGCCTGCGCCGCTGCGCGTTTTGCGATCAGTTGCCGCGTCAGGGGCAGCAGCGAGCGGCCATATTCGACAGCGTCCTCCAGCGGATCGAAGCCGCGGATCAGGAACGTGGTGACCCCGAGGTCGTAGTAATCCACTAACGCCTCGGCCACTTGAAGCGGCGTGCCGACCAGGCTGGTGGTGTTGCCGCGCGCGCCGGTCAACCGCGCCGCGCCGGTCCATAGCCGCGTATCCAGCCGCTCGCCCTGCGCCGCGGCTGCCAGCAGGCGGCGCGAGCCTTCGTTGGCGGGGTCGCGCGGCCCCAGGCCGGCCTTTGCCCGCAATTCCGCAATGCGCTGCTTGATGCTCTCCGCGCGTTCCCAGGCCGCGTCCTCGGTCGCTGCCAGGATCGGTCGCAGCGACAGGCTGAACCGCACCGTTCGTCCGTGTTGCGCAGCCGTAGCCCGCACGCGCGCAGTCAACTCCCGCACCTGCGCCTGCGTCTCGCCCCACAGCGCGTAGACGTCGGCGTGCTTGCCGGCCACCTCGATCGCTGCGTCGGAGGCGCCGCCGACATAGATCGGAATCCGCGGCCGCTGCACACAGCGCACCGCGGTGGAGGCGCCGGCGAAGCGGTAATAGGTGCCGGTGTGGTCGATCGGCCCTTGCTCGGTCCAGATGCGCTTCAGGATGTGCACGTATTCGTCGGTGCGCGCGTAGCGCGCGTCCTTGTCCAACATGTCCCCGTCGCGAAGCTGGTCGGTGTCGTCGCCGCCGCTGATCACATGGATCGCCGCGCGGCCGCCGGTGATCTGGTCGAGCGTGGCGAACTTGCGCGCCGCCAGCGTGGGCGCGACGAAGCCGGGGCGGTGCGCCACCAGGAAGCCGATGCGGTCGGTATGCGCGGCGGCGGACGCGGCCACCAGGAAGCCGTCCGGCGCATCCGAGAAATATCCCACCAGCAGCTTGTCGAACCCGCCGGCCTCCGCCGCCTGGGCGAAGTCGCGGATGTAGCCGCGATCCAGCACGACGTTCGGCGGCGGCGGGTGGATTTCCGAGCCGCGGCGGTGGTGGATCATGCCGATGAATTCGACGGTCATGCCGAGGGCCTCCTGCATCCGGGTTGCTGCCATGTGGGTGTTTGTGAGCCCGACGCTTCGATCCTGTCGGCGAGTCTGTCATTGCGAGCGCGGCGAAGCAATCCGGAGGCCATGTGCGTCTTTCGCCGGGATTGCTTCGTCGCGCTCGCAATGAAACTTTGGATACCCTCCGGCAGTTTTGATACGGTCAGATTCGTACAACCATCGTGTCTCGTGCAACCATTATGAACTGGCCGGCATTGTGAACTGGCCGGGTGACAGCGGAGACGGTGCGCCCTACTCTTCAGCAACGCCCGGCTCGCACCATGCCAGGTGACATCCCTCGCAGGTTGACCTGCTTCTTGCCAGCCAGCATGACTCGGCAAAATGGAGGCGGTTGATGCTGAGTGAAGCCGATAACGTCCTGCTGACCCGTACCGGCCGGGGAACGGCGATGGGCGACGTCTTTCGCCATTTCTGGCAACCGGTGGCGCTCAGTGCCGAGTTGCCGGAACCGGACGGCGCGCCGCTGCGCATCAAGGTCCTGGGCGAAGACCTTCGCGCCTTCCGCAGCACTGACGGCTCCGTCGGGGTCGTCTCGCCGCGCTGTCCGCATCGCGGCGCCGACTTGTTTTTCGGCCGCAATGAGAACGGCGGCATCACCTGTGCATATCATGGCTGGAAATTCGCCACCGACGGAAGCTGCCTTGCCACACCCACCATGGAACCTGGGCCCGCAAGGGAGAAAGCAGAACAGAACATTCACCTTCTTGCTTACCCGGTGCGCGAGGCGGGTGGGTTTGTCTGGGCTTATCTTGGTCCATGCGAGCAGATGCCGGGCCTGCCTGAATTCGAATTCCTGACGCTCCCTGCCGCGCACGTGTTCGTTTCCAAGAAGCTGCAAGCATGCAATTGGGCGCAGGCCTGCGAGGGTGGGCTGGACACCGCCCATTTCTCCTTCCTGCACATGGCGGTGTCGGACGAGAAAGACGTGACGGACCGGCTGATGGCCAGGGTGTCATCGGATACCGACACCGTGCGCTGGATGCGAGCGGATGGGGCGCCGCGTTTCACCGTCCTCGAACACGAGGTGGGTCTGGTGCTGGGGGCTGCGCGGCATGCGGATGGCGACAACACCTACTGGCGCATCAGCCAGTTCCTGATGCCCAACCATGGCCTGGCGCCCAACGCCTTCCCAGGCGAGAACTACCATGGCCAGTGCTGGGTACCGATCGATGACGTGTCGTGCTGGATCTATAATTACACCTGGAATCCGGAACGGCCGCTGTCCGCGATGGAGCGGCAGCGATTCCGCGGTGGATCCGGCATCCATTCGGAGGTTGACGCCGACTACATCCCCTTGCGGCGGCGCGACAACGACTATCTGCTCGACCGCCGCAAGCAGAAGTTCGAGACCTTCACGGGAATCGATGGGGTTTCAGAGCAGGATGCCGCGATCCAGGACAGTCAGGGCCTGATCGCCGATCGGACGGCGGAGCATCTTGGCCCTACGGATATGGGCGTGATCCGGTTCCGCCGCATGATCCTCGCCGCGGCCCGTGACGCGGCTGCGGGCAAGCCTCCCGCGGCAGCGCGCAACGCGGCGCTGTATCGTGTCCGCTCCGGCGGGGCGATTGCGCAACGTGACGTGCGGCTGCCCGAGGTGATGCGGGCGCGCTTCGGCCATGATCATGGCTTGGCGCAACCGGCGCACAGACGCGACGCAGCCGAATAGGCGGGGCAATACGGCGAAGGAAAAGGCAGCCCTGAATAGCAGCCCTGAATATGCGCTCTGAAGCCAAAGCGGCAATGGGTCAGGCGGTGCCCATATGCCCGCGAGCCGACGGGCGGGAACGTTGGAGTTCCGGCCCGGCCGTGGTATGCATGAAAGAACAACAGACTTGATGAGGAAGCCATGATCCATCATCTCTCGATCGCCGCGCGGGATCCGAAGCAGGCCGCCGGCGTGCTTGCCGATCTCATGGGCGGCACCGCGGTGCCATTCCCGCCCAACCCCGGCAGTTTTTTCGCCCTGCAGCTCGACGACCACGGATCGGGCGTGGAGGTGTATCCCGCGGGAACGGAGCTGCAACCTGGCGGCGCTGTCGGCGGCAGCTTCGTCAAGACTGACGCGCGCAGTTACGGTCCGACGCATTTCGCGCTCAGCGTGTCGACCGATGCCGAGACTGTTCAGGCCATCGCGCAACGCGCGGGATGGCAGTGCTTCGACTGCAATCGCGGCCCGTTCCACGTGATCGAAGTGTGGGTCGAGAATCAAACAATGGTCGAGATCCTGCCACCCGAATATGCCGCGGAATACCTCTCCTTCACCCGTCCCGACAACATAAAGGCAGCGATGGCGCGGGGAACCGCCGCGACCGCGCGCCAGCGTTAGGGGAAGACGATCCGGAGCGGCGGAGCACGATTCCGCCGCATCCCAACCGGTGTTGCGCGCTCGTGATGTCATGCGCTCGTTCTGACGAGCGGCGCTCGCGTTGGAATTCCGATGCGATGGCCGGGCGCGACCCTATGGGTCTCAAGCCCGGCCCGGAAACGGCAGCGCTTGGCGGTGCACTGTCGCCGCGTTCAGCGTGGCCCTTGTCTCCACTACGGCCTCCTCAGGATCGCAACGCGGGAGCCGATTCGTACAGCCACACCGTGACGCGCCACGCCGCACCCAGGCAAATTCTCCTTCAGTTACCGAACCAGCCGCTGGATCTTCGCGCACCTCGGGGTGATACCGAGAGGGGCATAAAGCAAGGCCGCACCAGGCTCGGCGACCATGCGGCGCGACGGGCTGGTGACCACTCTGCCGTTGGCTTTCCGGTCCTCCCGGTTTCAAACTACGCGGCAGGGGGTGTTCGCTATGGATCGTTCATCGCGTGTCGTACTGCTCCATCGGTCGCTGCGAGCAGGGCTGGGACGTCCGGCTGGGTCCTCGGCCACCGTGATGGTGGAAGGCGCGCTGCATCCCGCCCGCCTTTGCGCGGCCCTCCTGGCAACCGCGTTCGTCGCTGCCGTGGCCGCAACCGTCACCGCCTGCGCTTACTACCTTGGCGTCACCAGCTTGATGCTGCCCGCCGTGATCGGCGGCATCACCGCAGTCAACGCCGTCCTTTTTCTCCCGCCGTATGCTCTGGCCGGGCACTCGAAACGCGCCCTCACGCTGCTTCTCGTCAGCGTCATACCGATGCCGTTGGCCACGTGGCTGTTTCATGTCTCACCGCCTTTGGCCGGAGCCGCCGTTACGATCACAGCCGCGGGCGCAATGCTCGTCCGTGCCAGCGGCCCCATCGCCGCCGCGCTCGCGATGATGACCGCCCTCAACATGCTTATCCCACTGGTAATCGGTGCGGAGCCGATCCTATACCTCCTGACCCCGATTGCGGGGGTGATCGCAACCGCGGGTGCCGTCGTAACCGATCACATCGCTGTCTGGTTGGATCGACGGTTCGTCGGACGCGCTGATCAGAAGCTGTTGGCAGAGACAGCCGCCACGTTTCTCCAGGAGCTGTCCCGCAAGTTGCAGGACCCTGCATCCTTGTCCGCGGCCTGGATCAGCCAACATGAGGGCCGGGTCCGGGCGGTGATGGCCGACCTGACAATGGCCAGGCCGCCGGGACAGCTCGGACCGGCGCGTGCGGCCGACTACTTCGTGGTTGGGATCGCCAGGTCCGCTGCCGCTTTGCAGGGTTCCGCATCCGCACCGCCGTCACCCCTGTTGCATGCCGCATGCACCGCCACCGACGGGGTCGCGCACGCACTGCGTGGCGCATCGGTCGAGGATGGCGTGCGTCACGCCGCGACCCTCATCGACCGTGCCCGCAGCCCCATGGCCGAGGGCGATACCGAACAAGCGCCACAGGCACTCGGACTGGCCGTCCTGCTACGCGACTTCGTCCACGCGGTTCTTGATCCGATCGATCCGTCCTTCCCGGTCGCCTCCGCGAAGGGTTTGCTTAGGCCGGGCCCATCGGAAATCCGCTTGGCCCTTCAGGTTGCCGTTTCACTCGCACTGGCGATCACCCTGTCGAACTTCCTGGTCGGACCGAAGCCCTACTGGATTCCGCTTACGACCCTCGTGGTCTCCTGCGCCAGCTTTGGCGAAAGCCTGCTCAAATCCCTCGAGCGTACGTTTGGCACCGTCGCCGGGCTGCTGGTCGGCCAACTCGCTTGGTTGCTCGTGGGCGGCCTGCCGGGGCTGATGACCGGCGTGGTCGCAATCGGCATCTTCGGGATATTCTTCAGTCGCAACGGCCCCTATCGCTGGACCCTGTTCTGGATGACGGTCGTTCTGGCCGCCTTGCTCCACCTCGCCCAGGTGCCGAACGAGTTCTACCTTGCCCGCTTCCGCGACACGCTCATCGGCGCCGCTATCGCACTCGCAGTGGGCCGGCTGATGTGGCCCTTGCGCACTGCGGATGCAGCGCTGGCCAAACGCGACCAGTATCTTGCCGCCATCGCCGCACAGATTCGTCGTCTGGCTGCCCACGTTGACGGCGAACGAGCCGCGGGGGGCCTCGACGAGCAAGCGCGGGCTGCGCTGGCAGCTCTGCATGGTATGGCCGATGCCGAAATATTAGAGGCGGCGATCAACCGTCCCAGGCGATTTGCAGTGCGTCAGCGGCTTATGCTGGCTGACCGGCTGGCGCGGTCGGCGATGGCGCTGGGCGCGACCCTGACGTTGCTCGGAACGGAGCCCGACCCGGTAACCGCAGCCTTGATCACCCGCCTTGCGGGCGCGGCCGAGGGTGACGGACTCCCACCAGGTCGCGAGGCGATCAGGGCACACGCCGCCGAACTGATCGCTGCAACAACTGGGGACGACCGCGGCGTCGAACGTCTTACCGCTCTGCTTCGTGTCCTGCGGCTGATCGCGGTGATGTCCGACTCGATCGCAGGGCTGCGTGGGCCCGCACCCGTTTCCGCCCCGGCCGCGACGCTTTCGGTGGCCCCTGCCTGACAGACCCCTGCCTGACCGACCCCGGCCCGCCAGACTGCCCCCTGCCCGTCCAACCGTTGCGACCGCCGCGGCCGACTGCACACGGGCCGGCTGATAGCGGAGCACGGCGTCTGTTGCGCCGCCGCGCGTCCCGCCATCGGACGCGCGGCGGCGGCGCATAGGCGCCTATCCTGGAATAAACGGCTGGGTGGCGGCCTCCAGATGCAGCTCACTGACGTGGATCGCGCGATCCGGGATCAGCAACTGGTACATCGACGCCGAGACCAACCCGACCAGCCCGGCCACCAGCAGGGCCGGAGCGAACGTGCCAGTTGCCTGCACCACGAAACCGGTCACCATCGGCGCCAGTGCGCCACCGATGAAACCGCCGAAATCCATAATGGCGCCCAGCGACGCCGCATACTGCGGCGGCGCGCATGCGGTGGCCAACGCCCACGATGTGCCGCTGGCGAAGAAGCCGAAGAACATGGTGAAGGAAATGGCGACGACGGCGATGGTGTTGCTCGGTGTTTCGGCGGCGACCAGCGTGGCCAAGGCCATCAGCGCGGTGCCGGCGACCGTTGGAAACTTGCGGCTGTTGATGGCGGAAAGGCCGCCCTTGAGCAATCGGCTGGCAAGCAGGCCGCCGACGATGCTGCCGACGACGCCGCAGAAATACGGAATCGAGGCGATCAGTCCGGTCTTTGGAATGCTCATGTGGCGCTGCATTTCCAGGTAGCCCGGCAGCCACGCGATGAACATCCAGCCGATATAGACGTTGCCGAAGAACCCGAGCACCAGCCCCCAGGTGGCGCGGAATGAGAACAGCCGGCGCCATGCGGCAAAGCTGGTGGGAAATGCCTCGGTCGGGTGTTCGCCGTCGGTCAATGCCTCGGCATCTTCGTCGTTCAGCAGGATCTCGGACCGGTCGCGGAACAGCGCGAACCACACCGCGGCCAGAACGATGCCCACCACGCCCATGAACACGAACATCCAGCGCCATCCGAACCCCAGCATCAGGCCGGTGAGCAATGGCGGTGCGATGGCGGTGCCGAGTGCGGGCGATGCGTTCCAAATACCGACGGCGGACGCCTGGTCGCGCGAATGGTACCACTCGCGCACCACGCGGGCGAAGGCGGGAAACGTGGGTGCCTCGCCGATGCCCAAGGCAGCGCGGGCAACGATGAATTGGCCCAGGCTGGCGACGAAGCCTGCCGCCATCTGTGCTATCGACCAAACGATCAGAGAGACGCACAGCACGCGGCGCGAGCCGAAGCGGTCCACCAGGCCCCCGGAGGGAAGCAGGAAGAATGCATAGGGCCAGAGGAAGGCAGAAAGCAGCACGCCCATCTCGGCGATCGATACGCCGAGGTCGTGGCGGATCAGCGGGTTGGCGACCGACAGCGTGCCGCGGTCCATGTAATTGAGCACACCGATGATGAAGACGAGTGCCAAGCCGTAGCGTTGCGCGCTTTTCAACCGCGCAACCTTTGATGGCGCGACCATACGGATCCTCCTGTTGTTAATTCAGCTTCTATGGAGCCGGCTTTTGCGGAACCGTGCCGCCAGGGGGAAACTCTGTCCAGCACATCGCACGGCGCAAGTTGCCGCGCGCGCATCACGTTCGGGTTATTGCGCTGTCGGTGGCCAACCGCCATCGCTTCTGCAACACAGATCATTATAGCGGCGCGACCTTGGCGTGAATCGCGCAGAGCAGAGCAAGCTATTACCGGAATCAACCCGTCGCGGCAGCGGTATGATGTTGCCGGAGGCGCGCGGCATACGATTGCCAAACGCGGGCAGCGCGCACCGACGCTGTCTCGGCTACACTGGCCGGACGGCGGCACAAGGGACCCACGCCATGCGAACCGAAACACAGCGGACCGTCAAGGTCGGCGGCATCGCGGTCGGCAATGAACTGCCGTTCGTGCTGATTGCCGGCCCATGCCAGATCGAATCGCGCGGCCACGCGCTGGAGGTGGCGGCGGCACTGCGCGAGCTGTCGGCCTCGACCGGCGTCCCGCTGATCTACAAGTCGAGCTTCGATAAGGCGAACCGCACCAGTGCCGCCGCGGCGCGCGGCGTCGGCATGGCCCAGGGCCTGGCGATCCTGGCTGAAGTGCGCGAGCGCACAGGCCTGCCGACGCTGACGGATGTGCACGCGCCGGAACAATGTGCCGCGGCCGCCGAGGCGGTGGACGTGCTGCAGATCCCGGCCTTCCTCTGCCGCCAGACCGATCTGCTGCTGGCGGCCGGCGCCACCGGGCGGGCAATCAATGTGAAAAAGGGGCAGTTCCTGGCGCCGTGGGACATGGCGCACGTGGCGGCGAAGATCGCTGGCACCGGCAATCACAACATCCTGCTGTGCGAACGCGGCGCGAGCTTCGGCTACAACACGCTGGTCAGCGACATGCGCGCGCTGCCGATCATGGCACGTACCGGCTATCCGGTGGTGTTCGATGCGACGCACTCGGTGCAGCAGCCGGGTGGGCAGGGGGCTTCATCCGGTGGCGAACGCGAATTTGCCCCGGTTCTGGCGCGGGCCGCGCTGGCGGTCGGCGTTGCGGCGGTGTTCATCGAAACGCACCCCGATCCGGACCACGCTCCGAGCGACGGGCCAAACATGATTCCGTTGCGTGAGATGCCGGCACTGGTGCGGCGGCTGAAGGCGTTCGACGCGCTGGCGAAGGCCGGCAAATGAGCAATCAGGCCGATGCTTTTGGGCGGCTGCTTCCTGGGAGCGACGCCGCGTGAGGAATCTACCAAACGAGGAAGCTTGGATCCTGTTGCCATGATGCCTTATCACGCTGACGGTCGCGCTATTCCCAGATTGGCCGCTGCAGGCGCGAGGTGCCGTGCGGTCAGTTCCTGAGCAGAACGCACCAGCAATCGCTCCTAGACTGACGGGGTTACCGCAATGGTGGTTAACGCCCAGACCTTGATCGAGAAAATCCAGACACTGCCGCCGGATCGAGTGTTAGAGGTCGAGGATTTCGTCGATTTCCTCAGGCTGCGCGAACAAGAGCGTGCACTCATCCGGGCGGCCGCCGCCATCAGTGCGCCCGCGTTCGAAGCAATCTGGAACAATCCCGAAGACGACGCTTACACTCTCGGCTGACCGAGCTACTTATCTGCTCCACGGGCGAGCTTCATTCCGCCGCCGCCCGTACCGGCTCCCGATCAAGCCCGATCAGCGAATCCCAATGCCCGCCATCCAAATACCCCGCATACACCCGGTAGAAATTCCGCGCCATCTGCTCTGTTATTTGCAGTGACACCTCGCCGGGAATCGGATCATTGACCCGATACGCCCCCATCGACATCTGGTAATTGAACGGATAGCGCCGTGCGATCGTCCCCCGGCTGGCCGCCGTCGCATACAGCCAGTTCTCCATATCGTCCTGCTCGGTCATGCCCGCCGGTCCGGAATACCGCATGTAATACCGCCGCAGCACGTCCTTCACTTCGGCCGGCGCATCGGCGTCGACCAGGAAAAACCGCCAGCCCTCGGTTTCCGTCGGGCTGTGCGGATGCCACACGCAGATCGAGCGCGGCTGCCGCCCATGATACGCCGCGTTGGGAAAGATCGTGCCCACCAAAGGCAGCAGCCGCGCCTTCTCACCCAGCCGGCGCTTGCGTTCATAGAAGCAGTGGCGGAAGTACTCATCCACCTCAGGGTGCTGCGCGTAGGTCGGCACGTACTCCGTGCCTTCCGGCATCAGTGCGCCGGTCATCCCGTGCCCCGCTGGATGTCCCACCCAGAAGCGCTGGCCACCGGTATATTCGTTGTCCCGCCGGCTGGAGGCGCCACGTTGGCCGCTCGGCCCCATGCCGATCATGTCCACCGAGCGGTGCGACGGATTGTGGTAGCTGTCGCCGAGGAAGTTCTCAGCCGCGAATTTCCAGTTCGACGGAAACACCCACTTGTGCAGCCCGATCACTTCCGCTCCGCCCGGTCGCCCGTCGCGGCAATCCAGCACCTGATCCAGATGCTCCAGTGCGCTGCCAAGATACGCCTCGAAAGACGGCGCCTCCGCGTCCCATGACGCCCAGACGCTGCCCCGGTAGAGCACCAGCCGCGGCACTTCGATCAGCGACCAGTCCTCGCGCTTCAGCGTGCCCTCGTAGAGCGCACGGTACAGCGGCACGCCTTGCAGCTTGCCGTCCGTCGTGTAGCTCCATGAATGGTACGGGCAGACGAACAGTGACGTATTCCCCTGCTCATAGCGGCAGATTTTCATGCCGCGGTGGCGGCAGGAATTCAGGAATACGTGCACCGCGCCCCGGGCATCACGGCACAGGATCACGGACTCTTCGCCCATCCGGGACACGAAGAAGTCCCCCGGCTTCGGAATTTGGCTTTCGTGGCCAACGAACAGCCAGGCACGGGTGAAGAGCTTTTCAAGCTCGGCCTGGTAGAAGTCGGAGGAGACGAAGATCTCGCGGCTGACTGTGCCGTGGTTCAGGTCGATCGCCTGCTGCAAGGCTGTGTTCATAGGGGTCACTCCGCCGCTGCCTGCACCGGCGCGCGGTCGCGGCCGATCAGGGTGTCCCATTCCTCGCCGTTCAGATACGCGCCGTATACCCGATAGAAGTTGCGCGGCGTGTGTTCGGTGATCTGCAACGACACGTCGCCGCGGACCGGGTCGTCGGTTCGAGAGGCGCCCATCGACATCTGGTAGTTGAACGGATGGCGCCGGGCGATGGTCCCCTTGCTGGCCGCGGTCGCATACAGCCAGTTCTCCATGTCGTCTTGCTCCGTCATCCCCGCAGGACCGGAGTAGCGCATATAGAAGCGGCGCAGCACGTCCTTCACCTCGGCCGGTGCATCGGCATCGACCAGGAAGAAGCGCCAGCCCTCGGTTTCGGTCGGGCTGTGCGGATGCCAGACGCACAGCGCGCGAGGCTGCCGCCCGTGATAGGCGGTATTCGGGAAGATGCAGCCGGTGAACGGCAAAAGCCGAGCCTTTGTCCCCTGCCGGCGCTTTCTCTCATAGAAGCAGTGGCGGAAATACTCTTCTACGACCGGGTATTGCTGATAGGATGGCACATACTCCGTGTCGCCCGGCATCAGCACGCTGTGCATGCCGTGGCCGGCGGGATGCGCCACCCACACGTGCTGGCCCTTGTCATACTCGTTGTCGCGCCGCCCCTTCACGCCGCGCTGCCCGCTCGGCCCGATGCCGATCATGTCCACCGATCGGTGCGACGGGTTGTGGTACGTGTCCCCCAGGAAGTTCTCCGCCGCGAATTTCCAGTTCGACGGGAACACCCATTTGTGCATGCCGATCACTTCCGAGCCGCCCGGCCGGCCGTCGCGGCAATCCAGCACCTGATCCAGGTGATCGACCGCGCCGCCGAGATAGTCCAGCAGCTCCGGCGCCGCCGGGTCCCAGGAAGCCCATATCGTGCTTTTGTAGATCGCCAGCCGCGGTACTTCGATCAGCGACCAGTCCTGGCGGTTGAGCGTGCCGTCATACAGCGCGCGGTACAACGGCACGCCTTGCAACCTGCCGTCGGTCGTGTAGCTCCACGAGTGGTAGGGGCACACGAACAGCGATGTATTCCCCTGTTCGTAGCGGCACACCTTCATGCCGCGGTGACGGCAGGAGTTCAGGAATACGTGAACCGCCCCCCGGGCGTCGCGGCACAGGATCACGGATTCCTCGCCCATGCGGGATACGAAGAAGTCTCCCGGCCCGGGAATTTGACTTTCGTGGCCAATGAACAGCCAGGCACGGGAGAACAGCTTTTCCAGCTCGGCCCGGTAAAAGTCGGACGAGACGAAAATCTCCCGGCTGATCGCGCCATGTTTCAGGTCGATCATCCGGTCGATGGGCAGGGTGGTTGTCATCCGCCGTTCCTCCTGCGGGCCGCCCCGCCTTGGGCCGATCATGCGCCGCGCGGTGCGGGCGGCGTCAAGGGTCGCGACGAAGCCTCGGGCCGCGGCGGCATCCGCCATACGGCCCGTGCATCAATACCATAACCGCGCGGCTCCTTTGCCGAGGGTTCCGCGGCTGCGATCCTGACCCATGTAACGTCTTGCGCCGTCGCGAGACCATTATGCACGTGTTTGCCGGCTCGTGGCGCGGTTGGGGCCGGATTCACAGGGGACCGGATTGATAGGGGAGCAGTCGTGCCGCCAGACCAGATGCCGCGAGACGAGGTGCGGCCGGACCAGACGCGGCCGGACCAGGCGCGACCCGACCGGGCCAAGCCGCTCGCCGGAGGCACCGCGCGCCGACGCCTGCTGCAGGCGTTGCCGGCCGCGGCCATTCTGGGCGCGACGACGCGGGCCGTGGCCGCCGACATTCCCGATCTGGTGCTGGCCTGCGACACCACGCTGGGGCCGGCACTGCGCGCGGCAGGAAAGGCCTACGCCGACAGAACCGGAGTGCGGATCAATGTGTTTCCCACGCCCCCCGGCCTGATCCTGCCACAACTCCAGCGCCAGGTGCAGAACGACATCGTAGTGATCCAGCCGCCGGCGCTGGCCGCGGCGGTGCTGGTGGACGTGGTGGCGCAAGGCGCCGCGCGCGGAGCATGGCGCAATCCGCTGGTGCTCGCCGTCAAGCGCGGCGCGCCGCCGGCGTCGGACAAGCCCATCGTGGTCAGCGACCCCACGCCTGGCTCCGACATGGACGGCCCCGCCATCCTGGCGCGGCTGGGACTGCTGCCAACCCCGATGCTCGGCGTGATCGACACCGACACCGTCGCCGCGCTGGTGCTGAACGGCACTGCCCGCGCCGGGCTGCTGCACATGACGGACGTGCGCGCGCATCCGGAGCTGCAGGTCGTCCGCACCGTGTCGCCCGCCGTCCAGCCGCCCATCGCCTACGCCGCCGCCGTGACCAAGCTGGCCCGCCGCCCCGATCCCGCCGGCTTCGTCGCCTTTCTGTTGACCGACCGAGCCACTGCACTGTTGGCCGAAAACGGGTTGGAGACCGCGTCGTGACCGCTTCAGATTCCAAGCCGCATGTGCAGACCCACGCGCTTGCCGTGCGCATCGCGCATTGGCTGATGGCGCTGTCGATCCTGATCATGATCGGCAGCGGCTGGCGCATCTATGACGCCAGCCCGATCTTCGGCTTCAGGTTCCCGGTCTGGGCCACACTGGGAGGCAATGTCGAAACCGCGCTGGCAGTGCATAACGATCCCGGCGTCGCCACCGGCATCGCCTGGCATTTCGCCGCGATGTGGTTGCTGTTGCTCGGCTATCTGCTGTTCGTCGGCTGGGGAGTGTTCTCCGGCCATTTCTGGCGCGACTTCCTGCCTGTCGGCCCCAAATCCTTCCTGCGCGATTTCATCGCAGCCGCGCGGTTCCGGTTGGAACACCATCTCGGTGAGTACAACGCCGTGCAGCGCGTGTTCTATTGGGGCGTGATCGCGCTGGTCGCACTGATGCTGCTGTCGGGCATCGCCATCTGGAAGCCGGTGCAGACGTATCCCCTGGTCTCGCTGTTCGGCGGCTTCCAGGGGGCGCGCATCGTGCATTTCCTCGGCATGGCGCTGATCTGCGGCTTCCTGCTGGTGCACGTGGCGCTGGTGATCCTGGTGCCGCGCACCTTCATCGCCATGGTCATCGGCCGCGTCGAAGAACCTGCGCCGCACGCGCAGAAGGAGACCGTGCCATGACCGTCGAACGGCGCCACCTGCTGCGCAACGGCCTGTCGCTCAGCATGCTCTCGCTGCTGACCGGCTGCGACCTGAGCGATTCGAATGTGGTGCAGCGCGTGCTGGCGGATTTCTCCGCCTGGAACGACTGGGTCCAGGCCGCCTTGTTCAGCGACCGCCGCCTGGCGCCGACCTTCCCCGAGGCGAGGGCGATCAAGGACTTCCGCTACAACGCCTGGTACGGACCGGATCGTGCGCCGGACCTCAAGCCGGAGGATTACCGCCTGATGCTGTCCGGCCTGATCGCCAACAAGCGGCCATGGACGGTGGAACAACTCTACGCCCTGCCGCAGGTCAGTCAGGTGACGCGCCATGTCTGCGTCGAAGGCTGGAGCATGATCGGCAAATGGACCGGCGCGCCGCTGAGTACGTTCCTGGAACGCGTCGGCGCCGACACCACCGCGAAATATGTCGGGTTCGAATGCGCCGACGGCTACTATGAAAGCATGGATATGCCGACCGCGCTGCATCCGCAGACGATCATGGCGTTCTATCTGTCGGACGAGATCCTGCCGCGCAAATACGGCTATCCGTTCAAGATCCGGGTGCCGACCAAGCTAGGGTTCAAGAATCCCAAGTTCGTCACCACGATCTACGTCACCAACGTCATCCCGCGCGGCTTCTGGACCGACCGCGGCTATAATTGGTTCAGCGGCATATGAGCCTCGCCGACACCTGCGCCATGGCGGTGATGGCCAAGGCGCCGCGCCCGAACCACGTGAAGACGCGCCTGGTGCCGCCGCTGACGGCGGCAGAGGCAGCGTCGCTCACCGCGAGCTTCCTGCGCGACATCACCGAGAACATCCGCGAAGCGAGCCGGTCGGCCTTGCTCCACGGCTATGTTGCCTATGCGCCGGCCGGATGTGAGGCTTTGTTCGACGGGATGCTGGCAGCGGGGACGCGCCTGGAGCTGGCCGACGGCAGCATCCCGACGCCGCCGGGCGTCAACGGCTTCGGCCGGTCGCTGTTCCATGCGGCGGCGTCGCTGCTGGAGCAGGGGTATGGCGCGGTATGTCTGGTCAATTCCGACAGTCCCACCCTGCCGACGGCATATTTGGAGCATGCGGCCGCGGCGCTGGCACGGCCCGGCGACCGCATGGTGCTGGGTGTGTCAGACGATGGTGGCTACTACCTGATCGGCCTCAAGGCCCCGCACGCGGTGCTGTTCCGGGACATCGCCTGGAGCACCGACGAGGTCAGCACGCAGACCTTGGCGCGCGCGGCGACGGCGGGTCTGGACGTGATCGCGCTGCCGCTGTGGTTCGATGTCGATGACGCGGCCTCCCTGGCGCGACTGATGGAGGATCTGGGGCGGCCGGCGGGGATCGATCCGACACCTTATGCTGCGCCCGCGACGCGTTGGTGGGCGGAGGAGCTTGGGTACGCGAGGATCGGAAGGCAAGCCGGACGAGATGCGGAAAATCCCCGTCCCCTTGTGGGCTTGGGGCGCGAAGCGCACCAAGGATAGGGGGAGGGGTTGCCGCGTGCCGCACGAGCCCATCCCCTATCGTTGGTGCGCTTCGCGCCCCAAGCCCACAAGGCGAGGGGGAGCGTTCTCAATCTCTCCCGCCGAGCCGCCCACCACCACGCTGCTGGCCCTCGGCACGGCACTGGTGTCGCTGGTCGTGCTTGGCCTGTTCATCCTGACCTGGCGCGGGCTGCCGCTGGACCCGATCCCGCGTTCGCAGCTTTTCACCGCGACGCAATGCCTCGGCGGTCTGATCTGGCTCGGCGCCATTGCGCTGGTGCAGCGCCATCGGTTCCCGCCGCGCACTCTGTGGTTCGTGCTGGCTGCCGCCGCCGTGATGCGCGTGATGACCTTCGCCGCCCCGCCGCTGCTGTCCAGCGACATCTACCGCTATGTCTGGGACGGTCGCGTGCAGCGCGCCGGGATCAACCCCTATCGCTATCTGCCGGACGCGCCGCAACTCGCGTTTCTGCGCGACCAGGCAGTGTTTCCCAACATCAACCGCGCCGAGTACGCCCCCACCATCTATCCCCCCACGGCCGAGGCGTTGTTCGCACTGGCAGGCCGCATCGCCCCCGGCGTCTACGGCATGAAAGCGGTGATGGCGGCGTTCGACATTCTGGCGATCGTCGCCTTGCTGCCCCTGCTGACGCTGGTCGGACGCGACCGGACGCAGGTGCTGATCTACGCCTGGCTGCCGCTGCCGGTGTGGGAGTTTGCCGGCAGCGGCCACATCGATGCGGCAGCGACCGGCCTGCTTGCCTTGGCGCTACTGTCCGCCGCGTATGGCGGCGCGGCGCGGACGGGCGTCGCGCTGGCCGCGGCGACTCTCACGAAATTCCTGCCGGGCGTGGTACTGCCCGCGTTCTGGCGGCCATGGAACTGGCGGATGCTGGCGGCCTTTGTGGCGACGGTCGGCGCATTTTATGCACCCTACCTTGGGGTCGGATGGCGCGTGTTCGGATTCCTCGGCGGTTATGTCCGGGAAGAGAATCTCGTGCATGGCGGCGGCATCTTCCTGTTGGAGGTGCTCGACCGGATCGTCCCGCTGCCGTCATGGGCCACGACGATCTACGCGGCGATCGTGCTTGCCGTATTGGCGGCCTTGGCCATCCGCTTTGTCTTCGCCACGCGCTTGCCCGCCGATCCGGGTGCACGCATTGTGCTGCAAGCGCGCCAGGCGGCGATCCTGGGCGCGGTGCTTCTGGTCGCATTGTCGCCGCATTACCCGTGGTATTTCGCCTGGCTCGCCCCGTTGGCGTGCCTTGCGTCACTGACCAGCGTCTATTGGCTGCTGATCGCCGCGCCGCTGCTGTCGCACGATCCGGTCGACTATCTGTCGCTCGCCGCCATCGTCTACGTGCCCGCCGCTGCGCTCGCGGCGCTCGATGTCCGCCGCGCCCATCCAAGGAGCCTCGCATGACCGCCACCGCGCTGAAGGACCCGCGCCGCTATTTCGAAGCGGTGGAACGACGCGCGCCGCAAGCTGTTGCGCCACCGGTGTGCCTGTATCTCGAGGTCACCAACCGCTGCAACCTGCTGTGCGAAACCTGCCCGCGCACCTTCGAGGAACTTGAACCCCCCGCCGACATGAGCTGGGAGTTGTTCATCCGCATCGTTGACCAGGTGCCCGACATCGCCCGCGTGGTGCTGCACGGCGTCGGCGAGCCGATGATGGTGAAAGCGCTGCCGCGCATGATCCGCTATTTGAAGGACCGCGGCGTCTATGTGTTGTTCAACACCAACGGCACGCTACTGGCGCCGAAAAAGCACCGCGAGCTGATCGATACCGGCCTGGACGAGCTGCGCGTGTCGCTGGACGCGGCGGACGCGAAGACGTTCCTCGCCGTGCGGGGCAAGAACTTCTTCGATCGCATCGTGCGCAACGTGCAGTCGTTCACCGCTCTGCAACACGAGCTTGGCCTGACCGCGCCGCGCGTATCCCTGTGGCTGACCGGCTTGCAGGAAACGGTGGATCAACTGCCGGCCTTCGTGCGCCTGGCCGACACGATGGGCGTGAAGGAAGTGCACCTGCAGCGGCTGGTGTTCGACGAATCCGGCTATGGCATGGCCCGCCCCGAATCCTCCCTGTTCGAGCGCGTGCGCGAACGCGAGGGCAAGGTCATCGCCGAGGCTACGGCAGTGGCGGAGACGCTCGGCATCACGCTGGATGCGTCCGGCGCCACCGAGCCGGGGCTGAGCCTGCAGCAGCAGGCGTCGTCGCAGCCTTGGTCCACCTGCCGCCGTCCGTGGTCGCTGATGTATTTCACCGCGCATGGCCGCGCGCTGCCGTGCTGCATCGCGCCGTTCTCGGCCCGCGGCTATGAAAACTACACGCTGGGCGACGCGACGCAGCAGACACTGCGGGAGATCTGGAACAGCCCCGCTTATCAGGACATGCGCCGCACCCTGCTCAGCGATGCGCCACCCAAGCCGTGTCAGAATTGCGGGCTGCGATGGAGTCTGTGACGGAACCAACCTCTCCCGCTGCGCGGGCGAGATGTTGCGCCGTCATCCCCACGCTGAACGAAGCCGCCACCATCGCTGGCGTCATCGCTGAGCTGCCGCGCGATGTCGTGCGCGAGATCATCGTCGCCGATAGCGCCAGCCGCGACGGCACGCCTGACATTGCCCGTGCCGCCGGCGCGCGCGTGGTCTCGCTGACCGAACGTGGCTATGGCCGCGCCTGCGCTGCCGGCGCCGCAGCGGCCGATCCCGCCTGCGACATCATTCTGTTCCTCGACGGCGATGGTGCCGACCGCGCCGATCTCGCCGGCCGGCTGATCGCACCGATCGCCGACGGCACGCATGACTTCCTCATCGCTTCCCGCGTGCGCGGCGAGCGCGAACCCGGCTCGATTAACTGGCATCAGGTGCTGGCCGGCCGCCTCGCCGGAGCGATCATGTCGCTGCTGTATGACGTGCGCTACACCGACATGTGTGCCTTCCGCGCCATTCGCCGCGAGGCGCTGCAACGGCTGGACCTGCGCGAGACGACCTATGGCTGGAATATCGAAATGCAGATGAAGGCGGCGCGCGCCGGGCTGCGGATTCTCGAACTTCCGGTGCCCTATCGCTGCCGCGCCGGCGGCAGTTCGAAGGTCGCCGGCTCCTTGTCGGGCAGCCTGCGTGCGGGCTGGCGGATCGGCCTGACCATTGCCCGAGTTGCCGCCACGGCGCGCTGACCGGCAGCTATTCGGGGCGCGGTGCGATTGCGCGAGCCTTGGGGAAGGTGAACATTGAGCGACGACGCGACCGCACTGACGAACGCGGGGAACAATCCAGGCATTCGGCATTTCGAAACGAACCGGGAGTTGCTGCAAGACCCTCAGCAGGTATAATAGACTATCTCTTTTTCCGAATGTTTACCTTTCTTCAGCTTCTGCTACGAGCGAGCGGACGAGGCATCTGACCGAGCGCTTCCGCTCATCTTGCGCCGAGGAAGCCATTCGTGCGCGCCCAGGCTTGCCAATCGACTTGCTCTTCCTCGATCACTTCCAGCCGCTCAGTCGGCAGGTGGTTGGTCTGGTAGATCATGAGATTGTCGCAACGCCAACGGGCGGATGGTGCAATCAGGCCGTCAAGCCCGAGGAACGCGAGCGCCGCGCCGATGCGCTGTGTTTGGCCATAGTCGCGTTCACCGTAACGTGCCATATCGACGCCCAGGTCTTCGAGGCCGACGCGCGCAAGGCGCAGCGTTTTCGTAGTCGAGACGCCAAGCTGCGAAACCTTAAGCGGCCTGGACGGCAACGGTGTTAGCAGCGTCAGATAAGCCGCCACTTCGGCAAGAGCGCCGTCCCACTCCATGCTAGTGTAGAGAACGGGCACATCGACGCCATCCCGTGCTGGTGGCGACCACCGACCCCCGTTGAACGAAGAGGCCAAGGGATCGGCGCTAATGCCCGTGGCCCTGAAAGCGTCGCCGTCGAATTGTTCGATGGCAAGCGCACTAAGCTGATCGACGAGGCCCTGATCGTGAATCATGCCTCGCCTGATGGTTAGAAATGAACTGCGTCGCGCAGCTGGCCCACCAGCCGCATGACTTCATCAATGCGGCCCGTGCGAATCAGATTGGCAGGCGAGTTGCCTGCCAGCAGCTTTTGCGGTGCGAAAATCCATTGCCGCGCTTCGTTCGGCGCGTAGAAATCCGCGAGCTGGTCGATGATATATTCCAGCTCAAGCAGCGTCTTTTCCGTGGCGGCGTGCGGATAGGCGCGTCCCTGATTCCATCGCGAGACGGTCTCCGGCCGTGTGCCGAGCAGATTGGCAACCTCGATGTTTTTCATCGCTCCCTTGTCACGGAGAGACTCCAGCCTTCTGGCGACTGCGCCTGTCATGGCCTCAACCTCCGCGCGCGCATGATCGTCTCCCTCGCTCGCATTATTTACCCACCCTTCCGCGCCCGACGATGGGGCGGAGCCACGGCGACAGGTGCGGACCCGGCGCTTTCAACCAGGTGCGCCCCTTCCAACATGACATTAGCATTGATCTTTGGATTGCGCAAGTGAATGATGCAAGGCTTGACATTACCGTTTACCAGCGTCCCGGTCATTGGGCAACAAAACGGCCTGCCACATTCTGCGACAGGCCGCATTCCCGCCGTGTGGCAAAACTGCGCACGGAGCATCATAGGACCCAAGTGAACGGGAACGAGGCCGACTGATCCACTATCGGCAGACCAAACAGCGCGCTCCGATCCCCAGCTGATTTTCTATAAGCGGCTTTTGCGTGCCGACACGGCTTTCCCGGCACAGTTAACGAGTTTGTAGCGCGCTTTTGTAAGCCGCGACGATATCACGGGCTTCAATGTCTCCGCGAACGTAGGCATCGAGAATTTCTTGCAGCATCGCAGAGCTGACCTTAATTCCTTCAATCCGATCATTAGCAATTGCAACACGAACATGCTCGCGGCGGCGCTGTGCTTCCGCAGCGCTGACCACGGCTTTTGCCGCCTTTACAACTTCAGCTGGTTTTGGGTGTCGTCCATTCTCGTATCCTCTTCCCAGCAATTATACATAAACCTCTGCAATCAACAATTAAAGAACCCGGCGCGTCGTTGCGAAAATCAAGATTTCCGGTTTTCCCGGAAGATATGACCGTGATGGAATCGCATCGACGAGGGCGTGTTACGCCGCGTGAGATGAGTCTTGTGGGATGGAACGATGCTGTCGAAAATGGCCTACTCGCCATACCCACTGCCAACGATACCAGCCTCCGCCGACGGGTCCAAGGCGGTAGCACAGTATGCGGCTGCTCCCGACTTTGTGAGACCGCAGCAACCACGCCGGGACATCATGGCAAGGGTGGCAATTGTCACCGCGCTCGCTAGAAATCGTCCGGGAAGAGGCAGGCGCTCGTCAGGGCCACTAGCGACTTCATGGAATGCGGTAGGAAATGCCGCCAAACTTAGGATAAGAAGGAGGAAGCAGTGAAATCATCAAGTCTGACTTTCGGATTGCTGCTCGGCATGGCCCTTGCTGGGCCGGCTGTCGCACAACCGGCTGTGCAGAATTCCAATCTCTCGGCGAATGCCACCTGCGAGACGGCGCAAGATTACATGCAGATGCACCAGCTTGAAGCCAACTTCCACCAGGCGGCCACCGACCACAATATTGATCTGATAATGTCCTTGTTTGCCGACGGGGCGACCGTCGTCGCGTTCGGCAAGACTTACATCGGAGCCGATCAGATTCGCCGGTTCTGGCAGTCATCCGGCCCGTTCACGCATCACTGGGTGGGCTATACGCCCGCCTTTCGCATCGCCTACAAATTAAATGGCAATACCGGCCATCTGTATTTCGAGTGCCTCTACGTGGACGACAGGACAAGAAGGTTACCACCCACGCCGACCTCAATGTCGTGGTGGTGCAGCAGAACGGGAAATGGCTGTTTAAAGACATGACAGTCACGCCACACCGGATCTAGGCCAAGTCTGGGCTGCGCGGGAGCGGGGCGCTTCGGCAACAACGCACGGAGCCGAAGGCGTCTCCGCCCATGCAAGTAACGGCCGCTCACCCACTCTGCTTGCCGCTGCTCCATCAATGGGTTACAGTTCCGTAAGATATGACCGAAAGAAAACTGCAACACTGCCCCCTTGGCTATGCCCGAGTCAGCACCTACGGGCAGACGCTCGACGCGCAGCTTGACCAGCTACGCGCCGAGGATTGCGCCAAGATTTACCGGGAGAAGGCCAGCGGCGCGCAGGCGACCCGGCGCGAGGTGCTGCGGATGCTGAGAGCCCTCGGCCCCGGCGACGTGGTGGCGGTGACCCGCATCGACCGGCTGGCGCGCTCGACCTTCGACCTGTTCGCCGTCGTCAAGCAGATCGTGGACGCGGGCGGGGAATTCCGGTCACTGGCAGAGCCGTGGGCCGACACCGCCACCAGCACCGGGCGCTTGATGATTGCCGTTCTCGGAGGACTGGCGGACGTGGAGCGCGATCTTATCCGCACCCGCGCGGCGGAAGGCCGGAGCCGGGCGAAAGCGCCCGGGCAGCATATGGGCCGTCCACCGAAGCTCACCCCGCAGCAGCAGAATGAAGCGCGGCGACGGCGGGCGCAGGGCGAATCGCTCAAGCAACTGGCGAAGAGCTACAACGTAGGCGTAGCGACGATTTCGAGACTTTCATAGCATGTCTAGCCACCCTTCGCTGACAGCTCCTCGTGTCCCACTGTCGGACTTGGCACCTCAGCACAAGATGGGAAGGAATGAGCAATGCTGGTGCCGTTCGGGCTTGAAGTGGAAGAAATGCCACGACGGCAGAGAGCGTCTGCCACCTCTTCCGATCAACGAAGTATTCGATAAAGAACGGGGGCTCCTTAATGAGCCCCGGTGCCTCCATCCTCTCGCGGGGAAAGATTGTAGTGCCAAGATCATTGGCGCTCATTCCGTCCAGAAACGGGTTGGATTAAAGGCGATCGAAGAAAACGGACATGTGCTTGCACTGAGGAGATCGTTCGGGTGGGTGCATAAGACGAACGGTGCTTGCCTCCCAGAACGCCAAGGAGTTCAAAGAGCCTCGACATTTCGAGGATTCTGCAACAAGCACGACACAGCTTTGTTTCAGCCGATTGAGGCACAGCCATGGATAGAGACCAAAGAGACCGCATTTTTGCTGTCTTTTCTAGCGGTAGCTTTCGAGTCGTATACGAAGCTGTATGCGGAGAAGGCGTGTTTATGGCGAAAGACCTGGATCGATAGAGGTTTCGATTTCATTCGACAGGCCCAAACTCAGCAATATCTGGAAGACTACTTGACTGGTGTTCGTCTGAGCATCAGAGACGGATTCGCCTGGAAAAAAGCTACGACGAAATATATCTCGAGAGTGCCGAGTTCTCGGTTACTTTCTGGCGGCTCGTGACGTGCGCTCATAGTCGTCGAGCCACGGTTCGATGAGCTGGTCGAGTTCCGCGATCTGGCGTTCGGAACAGGATTCCGGCACACAGCTTTCCAGCCAACCCAGCACGTGAGTTTCGATCAGGTCGCGAGGCACGCCCGGATGCTCAGCGTGGATGCGCTCCGCCGACTGCCCGATCGATAGAAGTTTCCCGTCGGCCCAGACGATCTTGCGCTGCCTGGCGTCGACGCCGGCATGTTCCAGTGCATCGAACACCAGATTGAGCGCCTCGATCGACTGTTGTCCCTCGGGTGCGTCCATCCATTCGAGGAATCCGTCGATGACCGGATTGTCCTCGAACGGGGATTTCGCGTGCCGCTTGCCCATCGGATGAGCATAGCACCGCTGGTCACCGCTGTCGCGAAGCTCACGATAAAGTCATCGTCGATCACAAGGGATTCAACGTCGCGACAGTGAGTGCCGGGGTAACGAGCATCGTTCGTCAGAAACAGCAACGAGCCGACCCGATGTCACTGTGGATACCCTGGTGGAACGCGATCTGGCGGCTCCGCCCGGCGTTCTCCCGCCTGCGCACCTTCCTCTGGTTCGCCACCGCCGTGGCAGGCTTCACCGTGCGCACCGAACTGCTCGGCGTGACCAGCCTCGTGCGCGCGCTGAAGCTCGAGGCCCGCTTCTACAACAAGCTGGTCGATCACTTCCACAGCCCCGCCGTCAAGCTCGACCGGCTCGCCGCGCTGTGGACGCAGACGGTGCTGCGTGCGTCGCCGGAGTACCGCGACGCCGTCAGGCGCAAGCTGCACGCCTACCACGCCTTCATCCAGGCGGCTGTCGTCTGTCAGGGGCTGCTTCAGTACCTGGCCGTCGCCTTCCCGCAGCGCGTCTGGGACTCCTTCGGCTCCTGGCTGCGCACCATCCGGCCCGGGATCCCGCCCTCCGAGCTGGTCGTCGCCAATGCGCTGCGCCAGAGCCTGCCCGATTTTCTCCTGAATGCCGCCCCTGGCAACAGCTTCGCGAAATTCGTCATCGGACGACAGGACACCAATAGAATGGAGGCATTCCGGCTCGCCTCCTAAGCCGAGATTGGGCTAGAACCCTGGACTCACGAGATATATCTGTCCGGGGACTATAGCAGATATCATTATCTGTGTATCGAGTTCTATCCGCAACTTCCTGTAGTCGCATGCGGAGTAATTTACGTCGAATACGATTTTCAGGGTCGAGGTCTGCAAAGCCTTGTTCGCGACGTTGCTGTTTATGAGCATATGACCTTTAACGTCACAGCTTCGGCTCCGGGCGACAGATCAATTGCGGCCTTCGGCTGGATAGGAGATCAGAACGGCCCAGGCTATGAGTTTGCACGTTCGTTCTTAGCGCAGTCGCGAGACAGGATGTCCCATTCAATCGTCAGACTTGCGTTCGAGCATTTTGAGAACGTGTTTATGCGAGAGAGCTGGTGGAACAATTTGAGCGCTTCGGTGCAAGACGCACTTAAGAAGCATGCTCGGAGTGGTTTTCCAGATACCGACCGCGAGCCAAACTGCTTGACTGAGGATAACAAGAATTACTTTCCGGCAGACGCCACAACTGCGGGAATTGTTATCTGAATAAACTTACCATAAAGCATCTTAGTCGGTATCGATCTGAAGACCGAACGAACTAAATCGTTCCGACGATGTGCTTGCTTGAGCGAGCCCTTGAGTGTCCCGTGTTCGCGGGCCTGCACGTTCCGGACTAAGCGGGTGCATCGAGCACCGCGCACTTGGTTGCAGACGTTCCCATCAGAATTCCGGAAAACTCCTGGTAGTGGCGTGCCCGCGACGGTCCGTCTCGATGCGCATTGCACGCCTCCTCATCACGATAGACAACGTAGATCATGACTTTCGCCGGGTCATCGGTCGGCCGGAGCACATCGATCTGCAGGGTTCCTGGCTCATCTTGAAGGCACCGCGCACGATGTGAGTGTAGCATCGGCAGATATTCGTCCATTCGCCCCGGCTCGACATGGAGCGTCACCACCATCGCCAGTTTACTCATAGTGCCCTGCGTTCCAACACGAGCGACCTACTCATCCGTCTGGGCGGCAGCTTACCCGGCGATCCGAATTTTGCAACTGTAGACCGACACAAGACAGCTTTGCACCGTCACCATCGACCCGAGCGCAAAGTTAGCACGTGATAATCCGGAGACCGCCGGAAGACCGCCGGAAGATCGCCGGGACGAGCCCGGCCATGACGAGCACCAGTCGGCCCGAGCCCAGCCGTTCCAAGGCCACGATCCACTTTGCAACCGAAGCCCGGGGAGGAGGCCAGGCACGGTTGCAGACATTTGTCTGAACCCCAGTAGGAAAAAAAGCTTGACGCGCAGGCCCGCCGCGTTTATATAGCCGCCTCTCCCCTGGCAAGTTCCTCACATGGCAACAGCACTCGACATCTCCGGCCTTGCTTCCCCGCCCCACCAAGGGGTGGCTGCGCGCTTCGCACGTCGGTTCGGCGGCGCGGTGCGCACTGTCATGGCCAGCGGTGTCGCTCTTGCCGGCAGCCTGCGGCGCCCAGCCGTGCCGAGCGCAACCCACGACCCTCGAGCAGCCGCAAAGCCGCAAGCGCCGATCCCACCCAGCACGCCGCGCGCCCCGCGCCGGCCGCGCCCCGCCGCACCCGTCTCGCTGCCCGAAGCAGCCCGGTCCGGCTTGCTCCTGCGCCTGGTCAACCGCAAGCACCGCCGGACCGCGAGGCGCGGCCGCCGCCCGTATCCCGACGACTACACGCCCTTCACCCCGGAGGACTGCCCCGAACTGACCCCCGAGATGTGCCACTTCCTCAACACGCCGATCGGGGACAGTGATCCTGCAATGGTGCGGGCGCTGTTCACCGCGCTCGAGGAGTACCCTTGTCGGCCTGATGTCATCCAAACCGGGCTTTCCCGGTGCCGAAACGGTGCATGCGGTGATCCGGGCTCGTTTGGGAGGCCTGCTCGATGCGCCCAGTCCGGATGCTCCGCCGACCGAGGCGCCGGACCCCGCGCTCGCCATCTCGGGGGATGCAGTGCCGGCGACCGCAATCGATGCCGCACCGGACGCGCCGGCGGATGCAACGCCGGACGCGCTGGCGCCGGCAGCGTCGCCGGCGGTGACGGATGAAGCATTCGTGGCATCGACGGATGACCTGGCCCCGGTCGCGGGGACCGACGCCCCACCGCATACCAATCCGGCCACGCCAATAAATTCACAGCCCGACGCACCGCTCATATCGGCGCCCACATTGCCGGAGGCTTTTTTAGCCCTGTTCGCGACGGCGTGGCGCGACGCGTCGCCCGTGCCGCCGGACCCGCTGCGCGAGACACAAGCGACCCTGGCGGATAGCGTCACAATTGCCGCCATCGCCGCGGCGGAGACCACACCGGTCACCGCCGTCCCGCGGCAGCAAGGCTTCCACCGCAGCCAATCATTCCTATTTGGTAGAACGTTTCTTTTGCGCCACGGCCGATCGCTGTCGCACTGCTATCGCCTCCTCTTCGTTTGCTGGCGCCGCGCTTTCAACGTCGGTTCGCGCGACGAACGGCGATGTCTCCTGTCGCCGCCGCTGCTGTGCTGATGCGCGCAGGCAGGGCCGCCCACCAGGTCATGTCCGGTGGCAGGCTCTGTCGATTGCGCTCCGCAAGATTGACCGCCAGCTTCAGAAATCATCACGGGGCCACCGCATGGCGGTCCCGCCATCCTGATTCGTGCCAAGCCAACCGCACCGCCGCTGAACGGGCAGTATGACTGACGCCACGCACCAGGAAACTCAATGCGGCACTGCGTCAGGCGCCTGCAAACAACCCCTGGCCGATGAACTCCCCCTCGCGCACGCCCCCCGGACAGGCGAACAATCCGCCGCCGGTGTGCGTAACGAACTGGTTCAGCATGTCGAGCTTGGACATGTTCTCGAAGATCCTGATGAACCCGGTCCGCGGGTCGCGCTGGTAAGAGACAAAGAACAGACCGGCGTCGTACTCGATGCCCTGCCGCCACGGCGGCCAGCGCTCGGCGGTGAAGTTGGCGCCATCGTTATAGGAATAGCCGCGGCGAAGGATCTCGGCGCCGCCGTTGGTATCGGCGTTGGCGAGGCGGACATGCGCGGTGTCCGGAATGATCGGATTGCCGTCCTTGTCGGCGCGATCCAGCCCCAGCGGGGCGAATTCGTCCTTCAGCCCCAGCGGCGCGCCCGAGTGTTTCTCACGCCCGATCGTCTGCTCCTGGAACGTGACGTGCGCGCGGTCCCAGTGCTCCAGCGCCATGCGGATGCGGCGCGCGACCAGGTAGCTGCCGCCGCGCATCCAGGCGGGACCTTCCTCGCCGACCCAGACAACCTTGTCGATCTGCTGCGGCGTCTGGGTGCCGTCCCTGAAGCCCAGCAAGTTGCGCGGGGTGCCGCCGGCCGTGGGCTTGGACACGAAGCCGGTCTGGGTCCAGCGCACCTGTGCCATGCCGTAGGCGAGGCGTGCCAACTCACGTACGGCGTGGAACGCGACCTGTGGGTCGTCGGCGCACGCCTGCATCGACAGGTCGCCACCGGTGCGTGCCGGCATCAGTTGGTCGCCGTTGAATTGGGGCAGATCCACCAGCGCCGCCGGGCGCGCCGCCGCCAGGCCATACCGGTCCTTGCCGTCCTTTTGGAACAGTCCGGCGCCAAACCCGAAGGTGATGGTGAGGCGCGAGGGGCCCAGCCCGAGCGCCTCGAGCGAATCATGCCCCGGATCAGGCGCTTCCGAGGCGGGGCTGCCGCCGTAACCGGACGCCGACGCGTTCGCGCTTGCGGCGCCGGATGATGCTCCCGCGGCCGCCGCGCCGGAACCGCCGCCAGGGTTGGCCCCGGCGCCGGCGGTATACGATGCGGCGCCGTTTGCATCGGCGCCCCCCACCGTGGTGCCGATCACGGTGGCGCCGGCTGCCGTCGAGCCGGCTGTCGTCGAACCGGCTGGCGTCGAACCGGCTGCCGTTGAACCGGATGGCGTCGAACCGGCTGCCGTCGAATAGGAGTTTGAAGCGGCGCCGTTTGCGCCTGAGGCGAGCGCCGCCGTGGGCGGCACTGTCACCATCTTGCCGGCGCTCAATGCAGCGGCGGCGGTGGTCCAGCGCTGCAGCACCGTCACGACATCGTCCCGCTTGTCCGACGTCAGGTCGAAGGCGGCGAAGTAGGTGTGATCCTGCGCCGGTGTCACGATACCGCCCTGATGCGGGCCCCAGAATGGCTCGACCGCGGGTTGCCGCCTCGGCACGGCATCGGACACCGCGGCGCGGGCAGCGAAGCCGGTCCCCATGGCAGCCGCCAGCCCGCCAGCGGAGGCCAGCAAGCGCCGGCGGGATGCGCGAAGCCCGTTGTCCTGTGGCATGGTCAGCGGGCCTCCATCAACGCGTTCATGTCGTCTTCTATGTAATAGAAACCCTTGCCGTCCGGCTTCAATGCGATCCCGAACAGATCACCGTTGCCCGGGGGGGACTGCGCCTGGTTGGTGTCGATCCACTGGGCATAGATCTGCTGGCCGGTCCGAGGGTCCAGTTCCACCACCTGTCCGTTGCGCGCGTTGCACGCGAGCAAGTGGCCGTTGGGCAGCATGATCAGCGCCAGCGGGCGGTGCAGCAGGCCGTCCTTGGTGACTTCGCGACCCGTGCCCGCACTGGTGGTGCGCGTCACCGCATCGGGGATGGCCACGACGCGGTTGCCCAGTGCATCGGACGCATACAGTGTGCCGTCAGCCCCCAGTGCCAGGCCCGTCGGCCCGATCAGGAATACGCCAGGGTCGGCGCGCTGGCCGAAGCCGTCGGCGACCACCGTCCTGCTCTTGATCGCCGGCGCCTGGCCGGGCGGGATCGCGAGGTCAATACGCAGCACCGTCGCCTTTGCCACGATGACCGGGAAGCCGGTGGCAGGGTCGCGCACCTGCGGGCCGGGTACGTCGAAACCCGCCATGCTGACGAACAAGGTGGCGGAGTCGCCGTTGTCGATGACCGCCATGTTGCCCCAGGGCCCGTTGATGTCCGGGCCGGACCAGACTTCCGCAAGCTTACCGTTGGGGTCGAGCACCAGCAGGCAGCCGGGACCCTTGGTGCGGGTGGTGCCGTCTCTGCTGGGGGTGCTGCCGACGATCACCCAACCGCTTTTCAGCATGGTCATCGCGGTGGTCAGCCCGATGCCGCCGGGGCATTGCGCCACCTGGTGCGGCAGGTTGGCGAACAGTGTGGTCTGCCGCGTGGACGGCCGGTAATCGACGATCGTGGTGCCGGTGCCCTGCAGGTTGGACAAGTCGTTGAAATCGTCCACCAGCACGTCGCCCTGCTGCACCTTGCCGGCGGCAACCGGCGCGACGATCAGCGCATAGGGGTTCTGGTCGCCATCGTCCGGCACGGTGGACGTCAGCATGACGTGGCGGTGCACGGTCTCCAGGAAGCCGTGCGGTTCGTCGGCGATGGCCAGCTTTGCCGCGCCCCCAACGGTAAGCGCCACGGTGAGGGCGGCATACGCCAGAGTGGGCATGCGCGGAAGCTGGTGAGCCATGCGTGCATCCTCGGTTCGGCCTCGATGCGGTGGGCACGGAGGCGAAGGGTCGGCGGCAGGAGCGTCTACGCAAATGCGAATTAGTCGCATTAACCAGGAATGCGGCCGGGGGTCAAGCGCGACATGGCAGCCTCACGACGCGTCGGGGCCAGTCGACGACTGCAGTGACGATATGCACGCGCCATTCCCTGGCGATATGCACGCGCCATTCCCTGATCACATGCACCCGCCATTCCCCGACGATACGCACGCGCCGTTCCCTGGCGATATGCACGCGCCATTCCCTGATCACATGCACGCGTCATTCCCTGACGATTTGCACGCGCCATTGCCTGACGATATGCACGCGGCCATTACGCGCCATTCCGTCCCTCATGCGACATCCAGCGTCATCGCCAGGCGAACGAGATCGTTGGTGCGCGTCACCCCCAGCTTGGCCTTGATGTGGCTGCACGTGTTGGCGACGGTCTTGTAGCCGACGCCCAGCGCGTCGGCGATTTCCGCCAGGCTCATGCCCTTGGCGAGCAAGCGCATGATCTCGAGGTCGCGCCCGCTAAGGTCCTGTAGCGCGGGCTCCGGCGAAACGGCCCGCAAGGCGAGTTCCTGGGCGATCTCGTTCTCGATGTAGCGCTCGCCCGCGGCGACCCGGCGGACCGCGGTCAGCAATTCCTCGGCTGACGCGTTCTTGCTGAGGTAGCCGCGCGCACCAAGCTCCATGGCACGTGCGACATACAGTAGTTCGGCGTGCATGCTCAGCACCAGGATGCGCACCGTCTTGTCCTCCAACAGCATCCGGCGCAGCAATTCCAGGCCACCGATCCCGGGCAGGTTCAGGTCGAGCAAGACCAGGTCGGGCCGGTCGTGCCGCAGCCGCAGCAGGGCATCCCTGCCGTTCGCCGCTTCGGAAATCTGGGACTCCGCCACCGATGTCAGCAGGCCGCGCAGGCCCGAGCGGACAATCGCATGGTCATCGACCAGCAGGATCTTCATTCCCGGTCATCCCGGCATTCCTGGTCATCCCGGCATTCCTGGCGATGCCGTTCCCGGCATTCCTGGCCATGCCGTCCGGGCGACGCGGCGCACGGCAGGTACGCGACCAGTGCCAATCCCTTGCGGTCGTGGCCATGCTGGATCGAGAGCGAACCCGCCATCGCCGTCACGCGCTCGCGCATGCCGACCAGGCCAAATCGCGCCACGCCCGGCCCGGACGCACCCCCGTTCGGCATCCCGACCCCGTCCCGTATCCAGGCGCCGTCCGGCATCCCGACGCCGTCGTCGGTGACCTCCACACGAATGTCGTCGTCACGGCCACGCACGATGGCGATCTCCACCCGCGACGGCGCGCCGTGACGAACGGCATTGCTCACGCCTTCCTGGACCACGCGATAGATCGTCTCCTTCATGTCGTCGCCGATCCGGTCCTCCTCGACCGAAACGGTCACATCGAAGCCGAGGTCCGGGCGGCAATTGCGCCAGAACGACACCAGCCGATCGATCGCCGCCTGCAATCCGATTGTCCGCAGCGGCCGCAGCCGTTCGAGAATGGTCCGCACGTGGCGTTGCATACGGGCAACGGCATCGTTGATCGAGCGTATGTGCAACGGGATATCCGCGCCGCGACCGCTTCCGGCGAGATGCTCGATCGTCGCGGCGGTCACGTTCACGGCGAACAATAGCGGCCCGATCTCATCGTGCAGGTCACGCGCCAGGTCGGCGCGTTCCTCGGACTGCAATGTCAGTAACCGCTCGTTCAGCCGGCGGTTCTGCGTGGCTGCCGCAGCGAGCCGCTGGGCCATGAGGTTGAGGCCCCGCGCCAGGTAGGCCAGTTCGGGCGGACCATGCTCGGGCACGCGGCCATGATAGTCGCCCTGCCCGATCTGCTGGAACGCGGCCGACAGGGTCTCGAGCGGCCGCAGGGCATGCCCGACAGCGGCATAGAGAAGCAACGCACTGGACAGCGCGAAACCGGCGAGGATCGAGATGGCATCGCATGCCTCGCGCCAGACCTCGCCGACTTCGTTGGTCGGGTCGGCCCGCAGCACGATGGCCGAGCCACCATCGATCGTGCGCGGCACCGGCAGGCGGATCGCGGGCAGATCGCCGCCGATCAGGCGACGGAACCAGGCCGGACCAGGATGCCATGGCGAGAGGAGTGCCGACGAAACGGCCGGCAGATCGCGAGCATCGAACAAGGTGGCGCGGACGTGGCGATTGCCGTTGAAGGTGTCGACGAGACGGCGCAGGCCAAGCGCGGGATCGTTATCGTGAGCCAGGTCACTGAAGCCGTTGTGAACCGTCTGGACGCCGCCATCGAGGGCGGCACGCAGCTCGGTCTGCACCGAATTGGCGGCGTGCCAGCCGACGAGGGCGCTGCCGCAGGCGAGGCTGGCGAGCAATGCCACGCCGACCAGCATGATGAGCCGCACCCTGAGCGGCATGATCCACCTCCCCAACGCTCTGCCCATTGAACACCGGGCGGCGATTTCGGGAAACATTCTGCCGAAAATCGGGAAGTCCCGCCCTAGACGGCTGCTCCGCCGCGCGGCGTAATCCGTCCCTCAAAAAAGAGCCGTGGGGAGGTATTGGCGTGCGAGCCTGGCCGAGCGTTGCCATGGTCGCGATCCTGCTGATCGCGGCACTTGGTCTGCCGTTTCTGTTTCTGCCGCAAATTGCCCTGGCGCAGGGAACGGTGCCAAGCGCCCCGGTCCCCCCAGCGCAGCAAGAAGGCGCCTCCTCCGGTACGGCCGGGTCTCCGATCGAGACCCTACCGCCGGTCGATATCGTCGCATCGACGCCACTCCTCGGCTCCGGGGTGGATCGCAACAAGGTGCCTTCGGAGAACCAGGTCCTGACAAGCCGGGACGTGACGACGGAGGGACCGCCGAGCTACCTCGCGACGTTGCAAGACCAAGCCCAGGGCGTGCAATTGAACAGCGCCGCCGGCGGACCGTTTCAGCCCAATCTGTTTTATCACGGCTTTCAAGCTTCGCCGCTTCAGGGTACCGCCCAGGGGTTGGCCGTGTATTTGAACGGCGTTCGCTTCAATTCGCCCTTTGGCGATACGGTGAATTTCGACCTCATCCCGGATATCGCGATCGACAGCATGAATTTGGAGGGAGCCAATCCGGTATTCGGCCTCAACGCACTCGGTGGCTCGCTCGCGATTCAGCTCAAGAATGGCTTCACCTACCACGGTGGCGAGATCGATGCCTACGGCGGCTCCTTCAGCCAAATCGCAGGCGCGTTCCAATACGGCAAGCAGGCCGGCAACACGGCGATGTATGTTGCCGCTTCCGGTCTGACCGAGGGCGGCTGGCGCGACGCTCAATCGTCTGGCCTCAAGCAGCTCTACGGTGACATCGGCTGGCGTGGCGAACGCGGCGAGGTTCACCTCAACATCGATCTTGCCCAGACGACGCTGGATGCCCCCGGGACCACGCCCGTAGAATGGCTGGCAGCCGATCCCCGTGCGCAGTTCACTGGGCCGAGTCCGATTGATAATACCTATGCTCTCATCAGTCTGAACGGCAACGTCCAGATCAATAATACGACCTCGGCGCAAGCGCTGGTTTATTATGATTATTTCCTGCAGCGAGTGGGCAACGGCAATGTCGCGGATTTCGGGTCGTGCAATACCATATCCGGCTTCCTGTGCGAGGCTGGTACCGACGTGCTGGCCACTGACCGGAACGGCAACACGATCCCGGATTACCTCAACAGTGGTCCCTACTCCGACTGGGACAGCCAGGTGACCAATACCAATGGCTACGGCGTCTCGCTCCAGGTCACCAATCAGAACGAAATATTCGACCACGACAATCATTTTGTGGTGGGGATGAGCTTCGACGGCTCCAGCACCTTGTTCGGAGCGACCACGGGAATCGGCGGACTCGATCAGGTGACGGGCAACTTCATCGGCCCGGCCGGCTTGCCACAGGGGATCATCGTCGATCAAGCCGATGGTACGGATGCGCCGGTACGGGTTGCCGTCACGACTGCGTACTATGGCATCTACCTGACCGATACGTTCGACATCACACCACGGCTGTCAGCAAATATCGCAGGACGGTTCAATGCGGAGCAGATCGATCTTAACGACTTGCTGGGCACCGGGCTTTCCGGCAATCACAGCTACGCGCGCTTCAACCCGGGATTTGGTCTGACCTATCGGTTGATCCCGGCATTCAGCGTGTATGCGTCCTATTCCGAATCGAATCGTGCGCCGACGCCCGCGGAACTAAGCTGTGCCAGCCCGGCGAGCCCTTGCAGCCTGGCCAATTTCTTCACCGGCGATCCCAACCTCAAGCAGGTGGTGTCGCACAACGTCGAGGCAGGTTTCCGCGGCACGTTGAACCCGTTTCCCACCGCGAAGCTCGACTGGAACGTAAGCCTGTTCCATTCGGATCTGGACGACGACATTGAATTTGTCCAGAGCGTGGTCCTCGGCCGCGGCTTCTTCCAAAATGTCGGAGCGACCCGCCGTCAAGGGATCGATGCCGGATTTCATCTAAGTAGCCGGCGCTGGATGGCATGGGCCGGCTATACCTACACGAACGCGACGTTCCAATCCGCCTTCGCGGAATCCAGTCCTGAGAATCCGGGGGCCGACGTAAACGGCAACATCCAGGTGCAACCGGGCGATCGTCTGCCCGGCATCCCGACCCATTTGCTCAAGCTCGGGTTTCAGGTACAAGGCAACCGATGCCTGGAAAATAGGGGTAACCGGGGTCGCGGCGACCGGGCAGTACCTGTTTGGCGATGAGGCCAATCTGACGAAGCAGATGCCCGGGTATTTCGTCCTTAATTTGAATACCAGTTACCAGATCACACCGAACGTCGAGATATTTGGGCTGGTGCAGAACGTCCTCGATACCAAGTACTACGTTTATGGGACGTTCTCGCCGACCTCTTCTCTTGTATTCTTTCCAGCACCGACCGCCAGCAATACGCGGAGCTACAACATCGCCGCCCCGGTCGGTGGTTTTGGTGGGGTTCGTGTGACGTTCTGATGGTTGGGCGATCGGAGCGGCCGCTTCCCAGGAGCTAACGCCGCGTATCCAGTTCCTCGGCTCGATCGATAACGTGACGGATGCCCGGTACCATACCTACGGCATGCTCTCGCCGACGCTGCCGGTGTATCCGGCGCGGGCGCCGAATGCGACCAATGCGCGGGCGTACAGCCCCGCAGCATCGATTGGCGCCTTTGGCGGCCTGCGGATCATGTTCTCACAGCTAGCGGCTGCAATGCCATTCTGTTGCTGGTGTTCTGACTTTAACGGTCCGTACCTGGTCCGGAGTGTCATTGCGAGCGCAGCGAGTGACGTGGCTACTCTCGCGGGAGATTGCTTCGCTGCGCTCGCAATGACAGATTTGCCGACGGCATCGAAGCGCCAGAATCAAAACGCTAGAACAGGATGTTTGTGCGCAGGCCGAGGACCAGCTCGTTGCTGACGCGCTTGGTGGGATCGTTCGGGTTGGCGATGCCGCCGCCCGGATTGAACACGTACTGCATGTCCGGCTGGATCTGCCACCAGGGCGTGGCCTGATACTGGTACGTCATCTCGACGAAGGTTTCGCCACCGCGCACGGGGACGAAGGCGCCGGTGTAATAGGCGAGCGCCTTGTCGTTGGCCGCCGCGCTGCCGCTGACCTTGGCATAGCCCATGCCGATCGCGAAGGTGTCCTCGTCGCGGTGCAGGATCGGCTCGTGGAAGGTGAGGCCGGCGTTCATGCTGAACGTCACTAGGTTCCGGTCGGCCTGTGGCGCGCCCATGATGCGGCCGAACAGGTTGATGGTGCGGTCGCCTTCCTTGGGGTCTACCCAGATCAGTTGGTCGGCGACGGCATAGATGCCGTAATCCCCGCGATGCTGCAGCGGGAGGCCGTTGCTGGCGGGGTTGGCCAGTGAGAGACCCATATTGTCGAACTGCTGGTCCGCAAAGCTTTCCGAATCCCACCACACGCCGAGCTTGTAGGTGCGTGCCAGCGGCTCCGCCTGGCCGGCGTACAGCATGGTACCCAGGGACGGATAGGTGTACTGCACCTCGGCGATCGCCAGCACGCCGCCGTTCAACGGAAAGCTGAGGCCGGACGGATTGAGCATCTGCGGATCGCCATTGGTGCTGGGTGCCGGGTTGCCGTTGAACACGCCCACCAGGATGGTCACCGGATCGATCGGCCGCGCGCGCGCCCGGATGCCAAGCGCGGACAGCGGATAGGCCGGTCCGCCGCCGGGCAGGTCCGCCGAGGGCACCATCGGCCAACCGAACATCGTGTTGACCAGATAGCTGGCGTTCTCGCTGACCATGAACTCCTGGTCGAGGCTTTGCTGGCCGACCTTGATATCCAGCCGGCCCTCCTCCAGGAATTTCTGCTGATACCAGAGTTCCCAAAGGCGGGTGGCGCGGTCGGCCTCGATGCCGCTGGCGGTCTGCAGGGTCAGCAGGTTGGTGGCACTCAGGTTGGAGCCGTGGATCTGCAGCGCGCTGACATTGAACAGGCCGCCGTACCAGCCGAACGCGCGCTGCGTGTCCACTTGCAGCAGCATTTGGGTGAGGCCGTCATAGGCGGCGCCCTGTTTGGCACCCCCTGTCACGTTGCCGAAGACCTCGCTGGTTTCCTGGAGGGCGATGGAGATGCCGTATTTGCTCAACTCCGGCCGCAGGCCCCACCAGTTGCCGAACAGATAGTTGCTGCGGTCGATGGTGTTGAGGAAGCCGAACGGCCCCGAGGCGATGGGTTGTTCGCCGGGCTGTAGCGATTCGTCGGTGGGCACCGCGATGCTGGGCGGCGCCGCGCGTGCCGATTGCAACAGCAGTCCGCAGGGGATGCAGGTTGCGAGGACCGCGGCCAACGGCAGTCGTCGGCGGCCGGCGCGCCGCCCAATCTGCCGTCCGGGGCCCCGACACAGGTACCGGACGGGTCGGAAAACGCGGGGCGCGGAGGTGGTTTCGGCCTCTTCGCCGCTGGCGTCGCGTGCTTGTCGCATTCCTTGGCCCCGTCCCGACTGCTCTGTCGCCGCGACCGTAGTCGCAATTGCGAATAACTCGCAATAGACAAAATGCGATTGCGAGTGATTTGCGGTAAAGAAGTCGCACTGCTACAGGGGCCGGAAAGGAGGACACCGATGCCAACGCCGCGTTGCCATGTGGCAGCCCTCGCCGGATTGCTCGGCGCGATCGTTGTTGCCGGCACGGCCGTCGCCGACGAGCCGTTGCGGATCGAGGTGACGATCAAGAATCACGTCTTCACACCGTCGGAGATCCAGGTACCCACCGGCAAGCCGACCATTCTCGTCGTCCGGAACCAGGACGTGGGACCGGAGGAATTCGATTCGTCCGCGCTGAAGGTGGAGAAGGTGATCGTCGGCAACACCTACGTGACGATCCGGCTACGACCGCTGGGCCCCGGGCGCTATCCGTTCATGGGCGAGTTCCATCCGGATACGGCCCAGGGTGTCGTCGTTTCCCGGTAACGTGGGGATCTGAGTGCGCCGACCGACTAGCGAAGAGAAGTATGGCGCGCGCTATCGCTGACGCTGCTCGTGTCCACTCGCTACTCGCGTCCTACTGACACGGCTGCTTCGATCGATTGAGCGTGCAGCTCGTGTTGTGAGGGTTCGCCGCGATCGCAATGAGACTTCAAGGCGGCCGCCAATAGTCAGAATTGGTGCGCTAGCTAGCTAGAAAGGCACCTCCAGTTCCAACCGCCAGCGCAAAGTGCCGCGCGCGCTGGCGTCCGTGGCGCCGAACAACCAGCCGAGTTCGTATTCGAGTGCTCCGCCATGGCCGAGACCGATTTGATTCAGCCGCAGCAGACCGATTGCGACCGGTCCGGCCAGGAGTTGTTGTTGAGAGAAGCGCGGGACACTGCCCACCGTGCCGACGTCGCCGTAGATCTCCACCGCCGGCGACAGCGGTGCCCACAGGTTCCATTTGGTCTGCCATTGGTAGATGAAGTCCAGTCCGTGGCTGGTCTGGTCCGGTCCAAGCTGGCGGGTAAAGAACAGGTTGATGATGTTGGTGGTGCGGCCGATGTCCTTGCCAATGGCGGGGCCGAACGTCGCCTCATTGCTCATGGCGTTGGCACCGCGCGTCAGCGATTGGCCGTATTCGAAGTAGAATCCGGTGTCGAAGAAGTCCTCCCCCGGCTCGGTGAGCTGGAACATGTTCTCGGTCACCAGTTGCGTCAGCAGCGTCGGCTGGCCGTAGCCCGGCGCCCGGTCCCAGCCGAGTTCGATCTCGCTGTGCCACCAAGGCGTCAGGCCGGTGCCCAGCTCCAGCGTGTAGCTGGTGGCGCCAGTCTGGTTCGGGCGGCGGTCGAACACCGCGTCGCCGTTATGTTCGATCTCCAACTCGCCCAGGTCGATCTCGTAGGGAGAAAAGATATGGTAGTCGGCACGCGCTTCCCGGAACGGGGCCAGCAGCGCCAGCACCGCGGCCAGTCCAGCGATGAGGCGGGTCATTTCGCTACCAGCACGCCCTGAGCCGTGTCCTGATGGAAGTCGCCGAAGAAGCGGTAGGTGCCCGGCGATAACGGCCCGAGGAACACCGTGATCGTCTGGCCGGGCGTCACCAGCTTCTCGCGGTTGAGGTCGTTGCTTTCGAACTCGTCAGCCGTGTTGTCGGTGTTCTTCACATGCAGCGCGAATTTCTTGTTGGCCGGCACGTCGATGTGGTCGGGGATGAAGTGGTGGTTCTGGAATACCAGTAGGGGCAGTTCGTCGGCATGGGCCGGCGCACCCCCTGTCATCAGCACCGCCGCCATCGCAGCCGCCGCGACTGCTGGCAGCTTCGCGCGGCTCATGACGCGCGACCCGGTCATCAGCAGTGCCAGGGTGGCGAGCCATGCCGCAAGCTGGATGCCGCAAGGCCGCGCGGAGTAGCCAACCAGCGCATGCAGGCTGCGGCCAAGCAAGCTGTCGTCGCTCAGGATGAAGGTGGTATTCCAGAGTTGCTCGCCCCAGCCGGGGAGCAGGTCGGCGGAGTGCAGGATGGCGGCGGCCTGGCCAGCCATACCGGCGGCGAGCAGAGCAATCAGGCCGTTCGTGATCCGGAAGAGACGGTGCAGGGGGATCACGACCAGGCCGCGATAGAGCAACCAGGAGGTGGCGCACGCGGCGGCCAGGCCGGCCACGCCGCCAGTGGTGAGCGAAACCGGATCGGTGTGGGTGGCGACGACGATGCCGTAGAGGAACAGCACCACCTCGGCGCCCTCGCGCATCACGGCGACGGCGACCACCACCGCCAGCGCCGCAAGCGAGCGCTGGCCGAGGCGAACTGCCTGCCCCATGTCGCTCAGGTCGGCCGCCATCTGGCGGGCGTGGCGCGACATCCACAGGATGTGCCAGCTCAGCATGATCACGGCGAAGCCGAGGATGGCGGCGGTGAAGACCTCCTGCCCGGCGCCCTCGAACGCGTTGGACAGGGCGGCGGCGAAAGCGGCGACCAGGCTGGCCCCGACCACGCCTCGCCGCGATGCCGCCGGCGATCCAGCGACCGCGACCGGGCACCCCCTCGGTCGCGGCGAGCACGATGCCGACGATCAGGCCGGCCTCCATCGCCTCGCGGAACACGATGATCAGGCTGGCGAGCACGCGGCCTGCCCCTCCCCTGGTCTGCAAGTGCGAATGACTTGCAACTGGCATACAGGAAGCCGCACGGGGCCGCAAGGGGCGGATGCGGGCAGGGAGCGGGCAGGGCGCCGGGCCTACCGCCCCGCGGCGCTCGGCGGCATCATGCGCTGAGCGAACCGGCCGCGGGAGGACAACAATGCAGGCACTGACCCAGGCGCAAATGGATTCCTTCCACTACAACGGCTTCCTGTTCCCCATCCCGCGCTGGCGCCGGAGGAGATCGCCGACTGCCTCGCCGGGCTGGAACGGCTGGAGACGGAACTCGCCGCGCCGGTGGCGGATGCCGACATCAAGTGGCGGTCGCACGCCTATGCGCACTCGCCGTGGTTCAACGTGCTGATCCGCCATCCACGCATCCTGGACGCAATAGAGGACGTGATCGGCCCGAACATCCTGGTCTGGACCAGCACGTTCTTCATCAAGGAGCCGCACTCGCCGACCTTCGCCGCCTGGCACCAGGACGGCGCGTATTTCGGCCTGGAGCCGAAGGAGCAAGTCTGCGCCTGGGTGGCGCTGACCGATGCCAGCAAGGAGGCAGGCTGCATGGAGATGCTGTCGAGCCGCGGCGCGCCGCGCCTGCTGCACCATGCGGCGCTGGGGCTAAAGAACAGTATCAACCGCGCGGGCCAGACGATCCTGGACCCGCTTGACAATTCGGTGCCGGTGGCGATGGCGCTGCGGGCGGGGGAGTTCTCGTTGCACCATGAGCTGACGGCGCACCGTTCGGCGCCGAACAATGCGGGGCACCGGCGGGTGGGGATCGGGCTGAACTACATTTCGACCCATGTGCGCGTGGACAGCCCGGTGCGGCTGAAGGCAATGCTGGTGCGCGGAGAGGACCGCCATGGGCATTTCGACCTGGTCGATCCGCCGGCGGCCGAACGCGACGCGGCGGCGCTGGCGGTGCACCACGCGGTGAGCGAGCAATATCGTGCGAACTACAAGGTGCAAGTGGGGTGTGTAGGCCGCCATGATTGGCGTGATTTAATTGTAATTGCGAGGAGCGAGGCGACGAAGCAATCCTCTACCCGCGAAGCCGACAGCGGCTCGTCAGGCAGGAGATTGCTTCGACCGCTTCGCTCCTCGCAATGACACCAGGGCGCTCGTCGCCGTGAGTCACTGATGGAGACGGTTGGTATTACGCGAGCCCCACGGTTGGTATTACGCGAGCCCGATTGGAAAGGTACACCGCCCTGCTGCCGGCGTCACACCTACCACGCAGCTCGCCGCTACATCCCGCCCGGATAATTCGGTCCGCCGCCACCTTCCGGCGTCACCCAATCGATGTTCTGTGTCGGGTCCTTGATGTCGCACGTCTTGCAGTGCACGCAGTTCTGCGCGTTGATCTGCAGCCGCGGCGTGCCTTCGTCCGCGCCGACGATCTCATAGACCCCCGCCGGACAATACCGCGTCTCCGGGCTGCGGTATTTCTCCCAGTTCACCGCGATCGCCTTCGCCGGATCGCGCAGATGCAAATGCGGCTCCTGGTTCTCCTCGTGGTTGGTGTTGCTAATGAACACCGACGACAGCCGGTCGAACGTCAGCACGCCGTCCGGCTTCGGATACGCGATCCGAGGCGCCGCCGACGCATCCATCAACGTCTCGTTGTCCGAATGGCGATGGTGCATCGTCCACGGCGCCTTGCCGCGGAACACGTACGTCTCGAGACCGGCATAAGCCAGGCCGCCCCACATACCGAACTTCGCGAACGCCGGACGGATGTTGCGCACGCCCGAAAGTTCATCCCACACCCAGCTGCGGCGCAGCAGGTTGGGATAGACTTTCAGCTCCGCAGGTCCGCCCGCGATGGCACCGGCCACCGCCTCCGCCGCCAGCATGCCCGACTTCATCGACGTATGCGTGCCCTTGATCTTCGGCACGTTGATGAACCCCGCCGCGTCGCCGATCAGCGCGCCACCGGGGAACACCAGGTCAGGAATGGACTGCAGCCCGCCTTCGTTCAGCGCCCGCGCGCCGTAGCTGATGCGCCGCCCGCCCTCGAAATGGCCGCGCACCGCGGGATGGGTCTTGAACCGCTGCATCTCGTCGAACGGCGACAGCCAGGGGTTCCTGTAGTCCAGCCCGACGACGAACCCGTACGACACCAGCCGGTCGCCGAAGTGATAGAGGAACGAACCGCCATACGTCCCGCTATTCAACGGCCAGCCGATCGTGTGCTCGATCAGCCCGGGACGATGGTTTGCCTCCGGTATCTCCCACAGTTCCTTGATGCCGAGCGCATAGGTCTGCGGATCGTGGCCGGTGCGCAGCCCGAAACGCTCGACCAACCGCTCGGTGAGCGACCCGCGGCAGCCCTCTGCGACCAGTGTGTAGCGGGCGCGCAGCTCCATGCCGCGCTGGAAGCTGTCGGTCGGCTTGCCATCCTTGCCGATGCCCATGTCGCCGGTGGCGATCCCGACAACACGACCGTTCTCCTCCAGGTATTCGGCGGCGGCGAAGCCGGGATACAGCTCCACGCCCAACGCCTCCGCCTGCTGACCCAGCCAACGGCACACGTTGCCCAGCGAGACGATATAGTTGCCGTGATTGTTCATCTGCGGCGGGGTCGGCAGCTTATACGATTTTGTTTCGGTCAAAAACAGGAAGCGGTCTTCGGTGGCCGGCGTCTCCAGCGGTGCGGCCTTTTCCTGCCAGTCCGGGATCAGCTCGTTCAGGGCGCGCGGTTCGATCACCGCACCCGACAGGATGTGGGCGCCGATCTCGCTACCCTTCTCAACCAGGCAGACGGAGGTATCCGGCGCGAGCTGCTTCAGCCGAATCGCCGCCGCCAGCCCGGAGGGCCCGCCGCCGACGATCACCACGTCGAATTCCATTGCCTCGCGTGGGGGCAGGTCCTCCGCCATGTCGATCGTCCTCCGATTGTTGCGCGCACCCTAGGCAAGGCGCCGCCATTGCGCAAAACGCAGAGCGCGGGCAGGAGTTGCACATGGATGCGCTGGGATTGCTGCGGCTGCAGATCGAGTGGGGCGCCGATGAGGCGCTGGAGAACGCACCGGTCGATCGGCTGCGGCCCGGGCGGAACGCGGGAGGAGAGAGAGAAAGCGCAGAAGGAAGAGAAGGCGAAGGAGAGGTGGAAGGAAGAGGACACCCCCTCCCCTTGAGGGCTCGGGCTGCGGAGCAGACCGAGGCCGGAGGGAGGGGTTCGGGCGCCGCAGGTCAGAAGCCCAACTCCTCCCCCCGGCCTCGGTCTGCTCCGCAGCCCGAGCCCTCCAGGGTAGGGGGCGTCCCTTTCCCCGCCGCCCCTGCCGCGGCCCTGACGCCAACCACCTGCCCCGGGTCGCCTGCCGTCGCTCTCGCCGCCTCTCCTGCCGCCACCCCGGCCGAACGCGCCGCTGCGGCCGCGGGCCAGGCTCGGACCCTTGAAGACCTCCGAGCCGTACTTGCCGCCTTCGACGGCTGTGCCCTGCGCAACACGGCCACTAACCTCGTCTTCGCCGCTGGCGCCCCCGATAGCGGCCTGCTCCTGATCGGCGATCCGCCCGGCGAGGCGGAAGACCGCAGCGGCACCCCATTCGCCGGCCCCGATGGAGCCTTGCTCGACCGCATGCTCGCGAGCATCGGCCTCACCCGGGAAAACCTGTTGCTCGCCCCGTTGATCCCGTGGCGCCCCCCCGGCGGCCGTCCCCCCAATCCCAGCGAAATCGCCGTGTGCCTGCCCTTCCTCCATCGCCTGATCGCCCTCGCCGCCCCTGCCCGTCTCCTGTTCGCCGGACCGCTCGCCCCCCGCGCCTTACTCGGCCCGACACGCCGCCGCGCCGGCCCCGCCTGGACCGAGATCGCCATCCCGGGACATCCCCCGCCGATCCCGACCCTGGCGATGCCCAGCCCAGCCATGGTCGCCCGCACCCCCAGCGCGCGGCGCGAGTCCTGGGCCACGCTCCGACTGCTCCGCCGGACGCTGGACGGCGATTTCGCCAAAATGTGACGCGGCTACCGGCCGCCAACCCCCTGATTCTGCAAGATGGCATCCCGTGTCATGGGACTCGTCTCGCCAACATGGGTTGCCGTCTCAATGATCCACCTGTAGCGACCTTGCCCATGCGAGGGGTGGAAACCACATACTCTCGCCTGCCCTGCGCCCGAGCGTTCTTCGCTGGGGTCGTTATTCTCGTCGGTGCGTTCGCGCCGGCAGCAGGAGCGCAGGCAACCGGCACCGACGAAACCGCCATGGCGGTGCCGCGGCTTGCGCCGCCGGACGGCAATGCCGGCGTGGCGCTGCCGCAGCCGCTCGACCCCAGCGACGTCGGTCTGGTGCGGCGGGCCTTAGATCTGCAGGCCCACGGCGACATGGCCGCCGCCGATCTCGCCATCGGCAGGCTGCAAAGCGATCTGCTGCTCGGCCCGCTCCTGGCCCAGCGCTACCTCGGCCGCTTCCACCATTCCACCCCTGCCGAGCTGACCGCCTGGCTGGAGCGCTTCGCCAACCAACCCAATGCCGAGGCGATCCGCGCCCTGCTCCGCCGCCGCCTGCCCCGGGGTGCTTCGCTCCCGCCGCTGCCCACCGCCGCCGCGCCGCCGCCCGCACAGCTTCCATCGCCGCCGCCGCCGCCAGTCGCGGAGGATGCGCCACCGCTGCCACAACAGCCCGCGCTGGAAAGCGCCGTCGCCGCCCGGATGGCGCGCGGCAACGAATTCGCCGCACTGCACCTGATCGATAGCCGCAGGAACCTTTCCCCCGCCTACGCCTCCCTGCTGCGCGGCGAAGTCGCCCGCGACCTGTTTACCCACAACGACGACGCCCAGGCGGTGCGCGTCGGCAGGCAGGACCTGCGCGAGACTCCGCCGGAACATCAGGTCAGCCTGGCGCCTTACGTCGGCGGCCTCGCCGCCTGGCGCCTCGGCCACCCGGCAGAGGCGCGGCAGCTTTTCCTCCGTGCCGCCCAGGCCCTCGTCGCCTCGCCATCGCAGAAGGCAGCCGCCGCCTTCTGGAGCGCCCGCGCGGCCGAGCGGGAGCATGATCTGGCTGACGCCGCTCGTTGGCTGCATCGCGCCGCCGGCCAGCGCACCACGCTCTACGGGATACTCGCCCGACGTATGCTCGGCCTGCCCACCGGCATCGTGCCGAGTGGTGCGCTCCTGTCGCAGGCTGACGTGGACGCCGTCGCGGCGACCGCTGCCGGTTGGCGCGCCTTCGCCCTGCTGCAGGTGGGCCAGCCGGAACTGGCCGCAGCGGAGCTGCGCAGCCTGTGGCCCAGCGTGCGCGGCGACCCGCCGCTGCGCAACGCCCTGCTGCTGGTTGCCGCCGGCGTGGGACTGACCGATTGTGCCGCACAACTCGCGGCCTGGACCGCCGCCGCCGATCCCGATGCCGGCGACCTGGCGCAGTTCGCGCTGCCGCCGCTGCATCCCGCTGGCGGATTCCATATCGATCCCGCGCTGATCTATGCGGTGACCCGAGTCGAATCGAATTTCGATCCCGCTGCGCAATCGGCTGCCGGCGCTTGCGGCCTGATGCAGCTCATGCCGAGGACCGCGCAATACATCGACCGTCGGTCCGCGCTTCACCCGGTGGCGTTGCACAATCCCTCGGAAAACCTCGCCCTCGGCCAGCGCTATCTGCAGTATCTCGCCACGCAGGATGGGATCGGCGACAACCTGTTGCGGCTGCTGGCCAGCTACAATGCGGGGCCGAACGCTACCCTGCACTGGGCCGCCGACCTGCACGACGACAACGATCCGCTCCTGTTCATCGAGGCCATTCCCAACGATGAGACCCGCCGTTTCGTCAGGCGCACGCTGACCTACACCTGGATCTATGCCGCCCGCCTGCACCTGCCCGCCCCAAGCCTGGACGAAATGGCCGCGGGCGCATTCCCGCGCTTCACGCCGCCCGCCGCCGGAGGCAAGATCGCCACCGCGTGGCTGCACTGACGTGCGGCCGCAGTAACAGGAGGCACTCCCATGGCGCGCATCGACGAACGCCGGCCGTTCCTTCCAGTGAACATCGCGGTGCTGACCGTGTCCGACACGCGCACCGCCGCGAACGACACGTCCGGCGACGCGCTGGCCGAACGCATCGTCAAGGCCGGCCATCGCGTGGCCGCGCGCGTTATCTCGAAGGATGATGTTGCTACAATCGAGCAACACTTGCGCGCGTGGATCGCCAATCCGGAGATCGACGTCGTGATCACCAACGGCGGCACCGGCGTAACCGGCCGGGACGTCACGCCCGAAGCTTTCGAGCATGTGCTGGACAAGAAGATCGAAGGCTTCGGCGAATTGTTCCGCATGCTCAGCTACCAGAAGATCGGCACCTCCACCATGCAATCGCGCGCTTTGGGCGGCGTCGCCGGCGGCACCTATCTGTTCGCGCTACCCGGCAGCACAGGTGCGGTGAAGGATGCATGGGACGACATTCTGGTCTCGCAACTCGATAACCGGCACCGGCCCTGCAACCTCGTGGAGCTGATGCCACGCCTGCTCGAGCATTTGAAGCCTGCGGCGGAATAGCAGCGGCGTGAGCGGCGCCGAGGCGACCCAGGCAGTCCTGCACATCGCCCACATTTCGACACGCGCCCGCCGTGCGGAACTGCTGGCAAGCTTCGTGCAGCAGTTTGGCTGGACCGTGCAGTCGGGACCATTCTCCGGGATGGTGTTGCCCAGCCGCACGCAGTGGGGCGACGGCGACACGCTGCCCAAGCTGATCGGCTGCTATGAAGCCGAGCTGCATGAAGTTCTCGCCTCACTGGTGGAGCAACGGCCCGGGCTGGTGGTAAATGTCGGCGCGGCCGAGGGTTACTATGCGGTGGGGCTGGCGCGCCTGCTGCCCGATACGTTCGTGCACGCCTTCGACAGCGTCGAGGCGGCGGCTGACATCTGCCGCGAAGCCGCCCGGCTGAACAGCGTCGAAGGACGCGTGTCGGTTGCCGGCTCGTGCAGTCCTGTCCTGCTGCAGCACCTGTTGGCACGCACGACGAAACCGGTGCTGCTATGCGACTGCGAAGGTTGCGAACGCGAGCTGATCGATCCGTCGCAAGTGCCGGCGCTGACCGGCACGACGATCGTGGTGGAATGCCACGATTTCATCGATCCGTCGATCACTCAGACGGTGGTCAGCCGGCTGACGGCGTCGCATGAGATGTTCGGCGTGAGCGAAGGGCCACGGGATCCCAATGCCGTGCCGTTCCTGCAGGACCTCAACAGCCTTGATCGCTGGATCGCCGTTTGCGAGTACCGGCCGTGCACGATGCACTGGCTGGTCGCGCGGCCGAAAGCAACGGGGTAGCGGAGCAGGGAGCGTGCTAAGGAGTATTGGCGCTGCTTCCACGCCATTATTGGTCAGGACGAGAAGCGCTTTGACTGCGACAACGCGCCCGACCAGCCGTAGCGCAACGCGCTGCCTCCCGTGAGCATGACGCGCGGAGCTGTCGTGTCTGCCACGGACCCACGTTCGCGGCACCAGGCGCGGATCTGATCGATCAGTTCGGCGCGCACCTTGGCGGCACCCAGCGTGTGGTCGGCATCCGCCAACAGGCGGATCGTCACGTTCGGTTGCCGCCGCAGCCGCCAACCTTGACGGCCGAAATATTCCGCGAGTTCCTCGATGCCAGGATCGTTGTAGCCGAGGACATACAGAATCGCCACGCCTCGTTCCCCTAGCCGCTGTACCGCCTGGCGCACCCGACCCACGCGTGTGGCATCACGGAACAGCAGCGTGAGCAGCGGATCGATGGCGGCGAGGGTGCGACGCAGCACGCGCAACGCCAGCACGCGCGCCAGGTTGACGACGTCGAAGTCGGCGCGCAGCAGCCGGCGCCACGCGTGAAGACCGAAGATGTTGCGCAGGTAGAACCGCGTCGGGCGCAGGTCGGTGCGCCGGACCACGTCGGGCGCATCACCTTCATGCCAGACAAAGCGCTGCAGGTTCACCAGGATCAGGCCGTCCACGCGCGCATCGCGGCAAGCTGCCTGCAACGCGTGATAGGCACCGGAACAGATCCCGAGCACCGCGACCGGGCGCTGCGTGCGCCGCGCCAGTTCCTCCGCGGCGTGCAGCACGTCGCGCGTCACCGCGTCGGCATAGGGCCGGCCGACGTCGCCAGTTTGCGGCGCCGTGTCGCCCATGCCAGAGGCATCCATGCGCAGCACCGCCACGCCCTCCGCCGCGAGGCCGCGGGCGAGATCGACGGCAATGCGCGCATTGCCCCAGCGGGGATTCGCGCTGGTATTTGCCACCAGCACCGCGGGTGCATTGGGCACCAGCCGGATGGGCACCGATAAGATGCCGAACAGGCTGGCATCGGGGCCAAAATTGATCGGGGCTTCGTGCGACAGCCCGACATCGAGCGACGCGTCACGGCTCGGATCGCTCGGTATTTCGCCGCCCGTCGTGGCGCCTGCCGTTGCCGAGCTTGCCGCGATCGGAAGCGAGCAAACCCAGCCAACGACGCGACCGAAGGCCGGGGCGGGCACTTCCGCCTGATGCGAATCGCGTAGCAGGCAGGCGAGATCTTCATACGCTTCCGCCGTTGCGGCCGTGCCCAGGGCTTGCAGTGCGTCCACCGCAACCTGCGTCGCCGGCCGCACCTCCGGCTCCAGGAGCAGTGCCTGCGTCGCGGGCCGGGAGGGCAGCGTGCGCAGGTCGAGCGCGTTCAGGGTGTCGCGCGTGGCGCGGTTGATGCGCAGGCCGTGTGATTCGAACCAAATGCCGTCATCGGTCCGATGGCTGGTCTGCCAGACCCGTTGCGAAATGCGCGCGGAAACCGTCAGTCCATGCAAAAACCGCCGCCCACTGAGCGGACTAAGCAGCGCCAGAGAATTGACCGTCTCGGACTCACAGGCCGCGCGGGCAGCGAGGCAGGCGCCGACGCGATGCCCTATCAGCGTCACCCTCTCGGCGCCATGCTCGTGCAGCCACGCCACGCCCGCCTTGATGCCGTCGAGCCATTGGGTGAAGCGGTCGCCTTCGTCATCCTCGCCGGCGGAATCGCCCGTGCCGTAATACGCCAGCCGCAGCGTGGGGATTTCCGCGGCGGCCAATTTCTCGGCGAGGAACACCAGGGGCCGATAGGCGTCAAGTGCCTGGTCGGACAGCGCGCCGCAGACCAGCGCGCCGCGCCTGCCGCAGCCGGGGTGAAGCACGCCGAAGCAACCGGAAATGTAAAGCGGGATCATCTCCCAACCATTGCCGCCGACACGCTCATCTGCTCTTGCGCCATGCGAAATACTATGGCCGCCGTCTGCAAATCGTCGGCGTCAACCGGAATGTCCAGGATGAAACTGCGGTGCCCGAGTGCAAGATAGCGTGCGATTTCTGTCGCTACTGTTACAAAGTCGCCCACCAGGTAGGGGCAGAATGTCCGGTGTTGCTCGAACGGCCACAGCCAGTAGGGGCTGCCGCCGGCAGGACGCTCGCGCGCAAGTTCCGACAGCGTGCGGTGCCACGATGAATCGCTGGTCTTCATCGCCAGCGCGTGACTGAGCCGGCCGCGGCGATCGTCGGGAAAGCGTGCATGCGCGATATCCCAGGCCTCGTCGGCGTTGTCGCGGGCGATGATGCCGACGCGGACGCCGCGCCCTGCCGGTACGGTGTCGGTGTCGGCGTCGCGGGCGGCAGCATCGGGCGGCGCGGGATACTCCACGGCGATCGCACCCATCGCCACCGCGGCCGCGCGGCCGGCGGGTGACGAGCCCGAAATTAGCCAACCCGGCTGCAAGTGCTCCGGCAACGCAGGAGCAAGACGCACGCCATGCACGCGATAGAAGCGGCCTTCGAAGGTGACGGGCTGGTCGTTCTCCAACAATTGCCGCATCAGCAGCGCGTACTCGACGGTACGGGCATAGCGGTCGTCATGCGGGGTTTCATCGCCGAGCGCGATCAGGTCGTTGCGAAAGCCGCCTGCCAGCATGTTCAGCCAGATGCGGCGGTTATGCAGCGATCCCAACGACGCGACCATCTTCGCCGCGGTGTAGGGCACCATATAGACCGGCTGCACCGCGACCAGCGGGCACAATTGTTCCGTGGCCTGCAGCGTCAGTTGCGCCACCAGCCATGGATCGACGATGCTGTTGTCGGTGTAGATCAGCATGCCGGTGCAGCCGGCTGCCTCGCTCCACTGGGCGACGCGCCGCACCAGCGCCAGGTAGTCGCCGCGCGCGACATCCTTCGATTGCGGGCAGGTGCTGAACAGGCGGATGGTGTCGGCTGGCATGGTGTTTATGCGCGGGCGAAGGCCGCGGCCAAGCGTCGGAGCGTGACGCCGCTTTCGAAATCCATGCCCTCGGCATCGAATTGCAATCCGGAGCCTTCCTCGGCTTCGAGAATCATGTCGAGCAGAGCCTGGGAATCGATGAGGCCATATTCAATGAGGTCGGTGTCGGGGTCGAGCTTGGTGGAACCGCGACCGTCCTTGCGCAGGCGCTTGGCCAGGGCAGCTGACAGCAAAGGCAACGCCGGGCTGCCGGACAGCGTCGTCATGTCGTGTGGCACGATGATGTCTCCTCTGGGGATGTCTCCTCGGGGGATGTCTCCACGGGGGGTGTCTCCACGGGGGGTGTCTCCACGTCGGAGAGCGCGCAAACGGCCGTGATCGGTTTTGCCGCTGTTGTTGAGAGGCCAGTCGTCGACGCGGCGGATATCCGACGGCACGGCATAGACGGGCAGGGCATCGCGGCAGGCCTGCAGCAATTCGTCGTCCGTGTGGGCGGAGCCACTGACGAAACCCACGATGCCGCGCGCCAATCCGTCGGGGCCGAGCGGCCAGGCGATGGCGGCGGCATTGGCGTCGGCAGCGCGATGCAGCACGGCTTCCACTTCCTGCAGCTCCACCCGATGACCGGCTATCTTTACCTGCCGGTCGAGCCGGCCGAGAAACACGAGTCCGTGGTCAGGGGTGAGACGTGCGCGATCCCCGGTACGATACCAGACGCGATCTTCCATATCCCAGCCAAAACGGACGAAACGTTCCATTGTCAGATCTGGACGGCGCCAGTAGCCGTCGGTCACTTGGCTACCGGCCAGGCACAGTTCGCCTTCCTCATCGACCCGCGCGCGGTCTCCGGAGGCCATCACGGGCAGCGCGGCCTGATTCGGCAAGGGGGCGCCGATCGGCAGGACTTCGGGTAGCGCTTCCAGCGCCCGCGGGTCGCGCGGCAGGCGCCAGGCGGTGAGTGCGATGGTGGCTTCGGTGGGGCCGTAGAGGTTGTCGATCACTGCATTCGGGGCGGCTGCGGCGAAGGCGAGCGCGAGCCGTTTCGGCAGCGCCTCGCCACAGAACAGTCCGAGACGCAGGCTGGGGAAATCACCGGGGCGCAGGGCGCGCAGGCCGAGCATGGTCGCCGCAGCGGACGGCACCGAAAACCACATCGTCAGGCCGTGCCGGCGCACGAAGTCGCGCGGGGCGAAGCGGGCGTTGTCGGGAACGCGGTAGAGCGTCGCACCGGCGCCCCAGCACAGGAACAAGTCGTGCACCGACAGGTCGAAGGTCAGGTCGAACAGTTGGGTGCAGCGGTCGTCCGGCGAGGGCGCATAGCGGGCGGCAACGCTGCGCAGATAGGGCATGGCGTTGCGGTTGCGCACCAGCACGCCCTTCGGCGCCCCCGTACTGCCGGAGGTGAACAGCAGGTAGCCGCCGTCCTCGGGGGTGCCGCGCGGCATTTGGTCGATGCGCGGCGCGGGAAGGTCACCACGCGCAAAGAACAGATGCTGGCTGGTGGTGGTGGCCCAATCGGGTGCGGCGGGCGAATCGGGCAGCAGCACCAGAACGGGATGCGGCACGGCCTCCAATATCGCACGGGCGTGATCGAGGTGCTGATGGTCGACAATCAGCGCCTGAGCCTCAGCGTCGCGCATGACCTGGGCGAGCCGTTGCGTGGGATGGCGGGCATTCAACGGCACATAGGTGCAGCGTGCCAGCGACGCGCCCAGGATGCCCGCGAAGTCGGTCAGCTTGCGGTTGCCAAGGACCGCACAACGCGTGGTGCCGCGTCCGAAGCCGGCGCCGAGCAGGGCGTGGGCAATGCGGCCGGCGAGGGAAAGAAGTTCGCCATACGATATGGTGTCGCCGTCCACCCATAGAGCGGGGCGGGCGGCATGCCGCAGGGCGCTGCGCAGGAACAGCTCCCCAACGGTGTCAGAGGAAAATGCGTGCGATTGCGGTGAGGCCGCATCCGCTTTGGCTGCGCTCCTCGCTATGTTCGCATCGCTCACGTATTGGTCCACGCCGCAGTCCCGATCTTGTCCGAGCCTAGCTATTACACTGTGGGAATCAGTTCCAATCAGGTGCCGGTGACAGACGTGAACGTGAAGATGTACATCAAAAGCAAAGGACCTCCCCTCCCCTTGAGGGGGCTTGCACCGCAGGGCGGACCGAGGCGGGAAGAGGCGTGCAAGCAACCGCCGTCCGTAGCAGCCTTGCCCCGGCCCAACTGGTCCGCTTCGCGGCCGAACCCCTCAACGGGGCGAGAGATTTTTCATCGTCACTTGCGCGTTCGCGAGGTATAGCGCGTCGATGCCCATTTCCACGAACGTATCGATCGCCTCGGCTTCCGTGCACACGATCGGCTGGTGGTTCACGTTGTAGCTGGTGTTCAGTACCACCGGCATGCCTGTCAGCGCCTTGAGCCGCGACAGCAGGTAATAGAATTGCGCGTTGTGCTCCCGGCACACGGTCTGCACCCGCGCGGTGCCATCCACGTGCGTGACCGCGGGCAGCAACGCCTGCGCTTCCTCCCGCACGCGGGTCAGCATGGTCATATACGGATATTCCTCGCCGGCATTCAGGACGAAGTAGTGATGCGCGTCCTCGGCGGTGACGGCCGGTGCGAAGGGACGGTAGTTCTGCCGCTTCTTGATCGCCAGGTTGATACGGTCCTTGTTCGCTGCTTTCGAGGGCAATGCGAGCAGACTGCGGTTCCCCAGGGCACGCGCGCCGAATTCCATCCGTCCGTGGCACAGCGCGACAATCCTGTCGGCGGCAATGTCGGCGGCGGCGGCATCCAGCATCTGCTGCTCTTCGGCGAATTCGTCACAGGGCCAGCGCCGGGTTCCGGGCGACGATCGCGCGCACGCGGTGCCAGGTGCGGCGCCGGACCGAAGAACGGCATGACGCCGGCCAAATGCGAGCGGCGCCCCGGTCGCAAACACGTGCGCGGCGGCAGCACCCAGCGCCGTTCCCTCATCGCCGGAGGCATAGGCAACGTGAATACGCTCGAACATGCCGCTGGACCGGAGTTCGCCGATCGCGGCACAGTTTTCCGCACAGCCTCCGCTCAGCAGCAGGTTCGTTGCCTTGGTTTGTTTCTGATAGTGGCCGCAGATATGGAACAAGGCTTCCTTGAAGCGTTCCTGCAGGGCGGCGCTGATATCGGCGCGGACTTCATGTGCGCGCAATTGCGGCCGTCGATTCCCAATCCCTCGGCCAGTGCGGCGGCGCTAGCGGTAAAGAACAGTCCGTCGGCAAAGCTGCGATTCAGCGTCAGACCGGGTAATTTCGATGCTGCCTTCGGCGCCGAGACGGATCGCGGACCGGAAATACGGCGCGATAGCGCCCCGGGTCGCCGAAACTGGCGAGGCCCATCACCTTATATTCGTCCTCGTTGAAGGCATAGCCGAGGAATTGCGTGACCAGCGAATAGAACACGCCAAGCGACTGCGTGACCGGATACCGCACGAGGCGTGCGATCTTCGACCCCTGCAACGAGTAAACCGACGTCGAACCGATCTCCCCGGCGGCGTCCATCACGACCCCAAGGCCTTGATCGAACTCGCAGCTCGCCAGGGCGGCGTGCAGATGGGCGTCGTGGTGGTCCACCGGGTGGAAGCGCGTGGCGCTACCGGGACGGAACTGCGCTTTCAGCAGGCCGAAAATCGCGTCGGGCGCCAGGCATTCCTGCCAATAGGCCCGCGCCAGATCGTCCGCCGCGTAGATCGGGCGATAACGGCCGAAATTGAAGTTGCAGCAGACGTCGCCCACTTCAGCCAGCGTTGCGCCGGCCGTGCTCAGGCAATAGCGAATGGCCTGAAACGGGAACGCCCCGCTTTTCTTGTTGCGGTCGAAGCGTTCCTCCGAAACCGCGGCCAGCACCTTGCCGTCCAGCAACAGCGCAGCCGCGGCATCCATGCCCTGCACAACACGCGAATCCTGCGCCATCTGCCGCGGGAAGCGCTGCTCGAGGAAACTGGTGACATTCGCGAGGCCAGCGATCCCCAAAGTGAGCATTGCCCACTCCCTCCGTGCACGTTGCAGGACAACCGTTCTCTATTGCGAGAACGGGACTAAGGAATTATCGCAACGGGACGGCAGAGCAAGTCAAGACTGCACCTCTCACGGGCCATTGATGCGCCGCAGCGCGCTTCACGGTCCCGCGATTGCTCAGGCATCTTCCAGCGTGAAGCCTGTCTTTAACACGGTTGCGCCGCCGATAGCTGCGGAGAACCACGCGGGTGGCGAGGCCGTTGATCACCGCCGCGTGTGATGTGCCACTTCAGCCGTACAACTGGAGCCCTAGTTCTTCGCGCGCTTCGCTGCCGCCAGTTCCTCGCGCAGCCGCTCCACCTCTGCCCGCAGCGAGTCCATTTCGTTTGCCGCGTCCGGGCGTGCGCCCGGCCCTTCGCCCGTCGGCCGGTAGAACGGCGAGAACAGACTGAATGCCCGTTCCATCATCGCCATGTTCTGGCGGCTGACCTCTTCCATGTTGCCAAACGGGAACAACGTTCCCACGGACCCCATCGTCTTCTGCATCGCCGCCCGCACCTGCTCCTGCTGCTGCGCGAACGCCGCCATCGCTTGCTCCAGATATTTCGGCACCAGGCTCTGCATCTGGTCGCCGTAGAAGCCGATGAGCTGGCGCAGGAATGCCGTGGGCAGCAGGCTGCGGCCCTTGCCCTCCTCCTCGACGATGATCTGGGTGAGCACGCCGCGGGTGATGTCCTCGCCGGTCTTGGCGTCGTACACCACGAAGTCGCGACCCTGGCGCACCATCTCCGCCAGGTTGTCGAGGGTGATGTAGCTGGAGCTGCGGGTATCGTACAGCCGGCGGTTGGCATATTTCTTCACCACGACCGGCGGCTCGGCTGTCTTCGTCTCGGGCGCGATGTGGACGTCGTCGGCCATTGGAGTGTCCTCGCGGCGGTTGCGCTTGACGCTACCATGCCCGCCTATGCCGCGATTGCGAAGGGCCTTTCCGCAGTGCAGCGCGGTTTGCCGTTCCGCAGAAGCCATGGCGCTCCTATGTTCCGCCCGCGCAGAGGAGGGCGAATGACGCATGAGCGACGGCCCGGGCCGGGACGAAGCCGCGGACCTCGACCTGCGGAAGCTGGCGCAGGACTGGATCACGCTGTGGCAGAGCGAACTGGCGGGGCTGGCGACGGACCGCGAGGCGCAGGAGACCTGGCAGGCCATACTGCGGGTCTGGGCCGCGGCGGCGGCGGGCATGCTGCGGACGGTGCCGCAACAGTCCGGGCCCGTGTACCCCGCACCCCGGGCCAACCCTCCCCGTGACGGCGCCGCTGCAACGACGGGGGCCGCGGCCGCTGCTGCTGCATCTGACGCTCGCGATGCTGCGATCGAGCGCCTCACGCGCCGCATCGCTGAACTGGAAGCACGCCTGGCCGAACTCGAACGAGGCGATCGCGGCAGCGGTCCGCGACGCCCTGGAAGCGGGCGCGGCCGGCGCCTTCCCCGGCGTGGTGTGGCAGGAGACGCTGCGCCAGGACGCCGCCCTGATTGAGGGCATCGCCGCCTACCGTCGTCACCCCTGGTCCCGCGATCTGCCCGATCCGCCAACCATCTGGCAGGAGGGCGGCAGCCGCCTGCTGGACTATGGCGGCGATGGCCCGCGCGTGTTGTTCGTGCCCAGCTTGGTGAACCGCGCGTACGTGCTGGACCTGGCGCCGGGCCATTCCATGCTGCGCTGGCTGGCGGTGAATGGCGCGCACCCGCTGCTGCTGGACTGGGGCTGGCCGGGCGAGGCCGAGCGCCGCTTCACCATGACCGACTACGTCGCCGGCCGGCTGGAACGAGCGATGGCGGCGGCCGGTCCCGCCACGGTGCTGGCCGGCTACTGCATGGGTGGCACGCTGGCGGTGGCGGCGGCGCAGCGGCGGCCCGACCTGGTGCGCGCGCTGGCGCTGCTGGCGGCGCCCTGGGATTTCCATGCGCCCGACCCGACGGTGGCGATGCAGGCGGCCGACATGCTGCCGCTAATCGAACCGGCGCTGGCATTCAACGACACCTTGCCGATCGATATGCTGCAGGTGCTGTTTGCATTGCTCGACCCCTGGGGGGTTGCGGACAAATACCGCAGCTTCGCGCGCCAGGACCCCGCCAGCGAGCGCGCGAAACTGTTCGTTGCGTTGGAGGATTGGCTGAACGACGGTGTGCCGCTGGCAGCCCCGGTGGCGCGGGAGTGCCTGGGCGGGTGGTATGGCGCCAACACGCCGGCCCGAGGCGAATGGCGGATCGCGGGGTTACCGGTTGATCCGGGAGCGCTGCGCCTGCCCTGCCTGGTCGCCGCGCCGGGACGGGATCGGATCGTGCCGCCGGAATCCGCGCGGCCGCTGGCGGCGCTCATCGGGGGCGCGGAATTGATCGAACCCGCCGCCGGCCACATCGGCATGGCCGCCGGCCACAGCGCGGAACGCGTGCTGTGGCGGCCGTTCCGAGAGTGGCTGCTAGGGGTTTAGCGAGCTGCTTTCATTGCGAGTGTACCACCGGCCTGGCGGCCGGACCGCCGTGAGCCGGTGAAGAACTGTCACGCCCGAGGAAGCAATCCCAACGGTGGGGCGCGAAATAGTCGTGCGCTACCCGTTGGAGATTGCTTCGTCGCTCCGCTCCTCGCAATGCGCGCGATGACAGACACCCGTCTCGCCGTCTCGCACAGAAACCCCTCTCGCAAAGACAGAAATCCGCCTCGCAATGACAGAAACCCGTCACTTCGCCAGCTTGCGCTCCACGATATCGGCGAACAGGGCGACGCCGTAGGGGATCGCTGCGTCGTTGAAATTATAGGCAGGGTGGTGCACTGGCGCGCTGTCCTCACCGTTGCCGAGGTTGATATAGGCGCCGGGCACCTTCTCCAGCATGAAACTGAAATCCTCCGACGCATTGGCGGGTGGCTTGTTGCGGTCTACCTTCACATCACCGACCAAGCCCGCCGCGGCATCGGCGAGATCCCGCGCATGCTTCACATCGTTCACCAATGGCACGAAGACCACTTCGAAATTCACCGTCGCCTCAGCGCCGAAGCCAGCCGCGATGTTGCTCGCGAGCCGCTTCATGTTGCTATCGACAAGCTGCATCGTCTCGTTCTTGAACGCGCGCACAGTGCCGCCGAGCGTCGCCGTCTGCGGGATCACGTTATACGCATCGCCGCCCTGCATGCGAGTGATGCTGAGCACGGCGACGTCCTGCGGCGCCACGTTGCGCGACACGATCGATTGAAGCGCGGCGCCGATGTGGAACGCCGCCAGCACCGGGTCGATCGCTACTTCCGGCCGCGCGCTGTGGCCGCCCTTGCCCGTGATGACGATGTCGAACCTCGCGGCCCCGGCCATGGCCAAACCGGGCGTGATGCCGAACTGCCCCACCGGCATACCGGGCCGATTGTGCATGCCGAAGATTGCGTCGCACGGAAAACGTTCGAACAACTTGTCCTCCAGCATCGCCAACGCGCCGCCGGCGCCTTCTTCGCCGGGCTGGAAGATGAAGTTTACCGTGCCTTTGAAGTTACGGTTATCCGACAGGTACTTCGCCGCGCCGAGCAACATGGTGGTGTGGCCGTCATGGCCGCACGCGTGCATCCTCCCCTGGTTCCGGCTACTGTACGGCAGGTTCGTTTGCTCCTCCATCGCCAGCGCGTCCATGTCGGCGCGCAGGCCGATCGAGGGGCCGTCGCCATTGCGCAGCACGCCGACCACACCGGTCTTGCCGACGCCGCGATGCACCTCGATGCCCCACTCCGCCAACTTGCCGGCGACGCGTTCGGCGGTGCGGTGCTCCTCCAGACCGAGTTCGGGATGCGCGTGAATGTCGCGGCGGAATTCGGTGAGTTCGTCCTGGTAGCGGCGCGCGCGGTCAATGGTGTCGGTCATACGGGTCTCTCCGGTCGATCAAGGATGTCCGCCGCATGCTCGCCGAGTTTCGGGGCGGCGCGGCGGGGCTGCGGGCGTTGGCGGTCGAAGCTGATGGGCAGGCCCGTGACGCGCACGTCGCTGTCGGGCAACGTGCGCAGCATGTCCATCGCCTGCAGTTGGTCGGACTCGGCAAGGCTGGCGATATCGTTTACCGGCGCGGCAGGCACGCCGGCCTCGCCCAGGATGCCAAGCCAGTCCTGGCGCGAGCGAGTCGACAGCACCGGCTGCATGGCGGCGACCAGTGCGGCGCGGTGGGCGGTGCGCTGGCGATTGTCGGCGAAGCGCGGGTCGGAGGGCCATTCGCCATGGCCCATCGCACGCGCCATTTTCACGAACAGCCGGTCGTTGCCGGCGGCGATGCAGATCGGGCGGTCGGCGGTGGCGAACGTCTGGTAGGGCGTCAGCACGCCGCTGCCGGTGCCGTGGCGCTTCGGCAGGTCGCCCGTGTGCAGATAAGCGGCGAGCGGCGAACCGACCCAGTGCACGGCGCTCTCGAACAAGGACGTGTCGATGACGCAACCCTTGCCGGTGTGCTGGCGCTGCTGCAATGCGGCCAGCGCGCCGATCGCGCACCACATGCCGGTGGCGGTATCGTTGATCGCGGGGGCGCAGAAGGTGGGGGGATCGTCTGGCCGGCCGGTCAGGGTCATGACCCCGGCATAAGCCTGGAGCAGCGGATCGAAGCCGGGCGCGAGGCGCAGCGGCCCCTGATAGCCGAACGCCCAGATGGAGCAATAGATCAGCCGCGGATTGGCGGCCAGCATGGCGTCGGGCCCGATACCGGCGGCATCGACGATGCCCGGCCGCAGGTTCTGGATCAGGATGTCGGCCTCGCGCGCCAGGGCCGTCAGCGTGGCGATGTCGGCCGGGTTCTTGATGTCGAGCGCGATGGAGCGCTTGCCGCGGTTGATCGCGTGGAAGATCAGCGCGGCGCCTGTCGACGAAAGGGGGACCCCACAGACGCGCGTCGTCGCCGCCATCCGGTTTCTCCACCTTTATCACGTCGGCGCCGAGGTCGGCGAGGATCACGCCCGCAAGGGGGCCGGCCAGCGCCTGGCCGACCTCGATCACCTTCACCCCGTGCAATGGGCCTTCGGTCATGTCAGGTGGGGGTCATGTCAGGTGGGGGTCATGAGAATTCAGGCGGCCACGGAACGCTTCGTCGCGCAGGCTGAATTCGTTGCCGGTCAGGTCATCGGCGGCGTTGGTGCAGAGATAAACGATCGCGGCGGCGGGATGCGCGACAGGAGTCAGGTTCTCGCGGGGGATCTTGCTGACCGGGTTCACGCCGGAGGCGCGGATGATCACCTGCATGTCGGTATCGGTGATGCCGGGCTGAAAGCCGAATACGCGGATGCCCTGCGCCGCATGCTCTTGCGCGATGGCGCGGGTCAGCATGGCGAGGCCGGCCTTGGCGGCGCAATAGGCGCTCCAACCCTCCAGCGGGTTATGCGCGGCACCGGAGGAGACGTTGACGATGGTGCCGCCGCCGGCCGCGATCATCGGTGGCAGCACGGCTCGGATGGTGTGGTAGGCGCCGACCAGGTTGATCTGGATGTTGCGCGACCATGCCGCGGGGTCGCTGTCGGCGGTAGCGGCGATCGGCTCGATGACGCCGGCGTTGTTGATCAGCGCGTCGATCCTGCCGAAGCGCTGCCGGGTTTCGGCTATCAGATGCCGGACGGCGGTCCAGTCGGAAACGTCGCAGGCGAGCGCCGTCGCGTTGCCGCCGTCGCGGGCGATGGATTGAGCGACGGCGTCGGCCTGGGCGCCGTCACGCGCGGCGAGCATCAGGCTGGCACCGGCCTTACCCAACGCCGCGGCCGCGGCGGCGCCAATGCCGCGGCTGGCGCCGGTCACGATGATCGCCTTGCCGGCCAGGCTTGGCATGAGCGGCCTCCTACCAGTTGGATGATTGCTTTAAGGGAGCAGGGCGGGAACGGCAAATCCGGTGCCCGGCAAAAGGAGGCAACGCCTGACCTCTATTGATCGTGGCGCTTGGATACCACCGGCGAACCTGTCATTGCGAGCGCAGCGAAGCAATCTCCCGGAGAGTTCGCACGTCGCTCGCGGGCGATTGTTTCGCGGCGCTCGCAATGACACCCCGGGTTGGGCATCAACTGTCAGAGTCGGAGCCGTCGCAACGGTGTTCCGTGTGTCGCGGCAAAAGTCGCGGGCGTGCGGCCTCAAGCGACACTATGCCGGATTAAGCTGCCGGATGATCTCCTGGCCGCGCGCGGCGAAATACCCGTCGACGAAACGGTAGGCGCCGATGAAGTGGAAGCACTTGCAGCGGTCGCGTTCCATGCCTGGGCCGAAACTGCCGTACTCCGGATACGGCAACGCCACCGCATCGGGTGAGTTGGCGACCGCGAAATTCGAGCCGCATTGCTCCGATCCCCATTCATGCCAACGGTCTGGCAGCAGGTTCTGCATGATGCCGTGGAAGTCCTCGATCTGCGCGCGGGTAAAACCGCCGCGGGCGAAGCCGGCCAAGCCGGAGGACCCACGGACGTACCGCAGCCGGTCGCAATCGGGATGGCGGTCGAAGCATTGCTCGATGGCGATGCCGACGTACCTCTCATTCCTTGCCGTCTGAGCGATCCGGGCTGAGTCTCGCATGGTGCGGAACTGGTCGCCGTCAGCGATGGTGAAGGCCATGTTGCGCGCGATGCAGTCCTTCAGTTCGTCAAGGTCGGGACCCACCGCCAACACATCGGCATCGACCTGGATCACATATTGCGACGCGGACCGGTCCAGCAGGAACACCAGCCGCTCCCAGGTGCCGCCGCGCTGGCATCGGCCGGTATCGAGATCCTCGAGAATCACCAGCTCAATTCCCTCGACATGGCGTCGAACAGTGTCGCGCAGCGTCTGCGGCATATCGCGGTCGATGATGCCGATGATTCGGCCGGCGCCCAGATGCTTGTAGAATGCCTTGATGCTGAGGACGTACATCGGCACGTCGCGATTCTTGATCATGCTGACAATCGACCAGCCGGCATCGACGACGCGCAATGGCGGCGTTTCCATCACGGCGGCGATGTGCCGGTCGAAATTCCAGGTCTTCAGCCTTCGTCGCCACTTGTAGAACATGCCGCCGCATCACCCCGGTTTCTGACGTCGCACGATACGATCAGTCAACGGTTGGTACGTGCCGAAACGCCCACAGCATGCCATGCGACCCGTTATCGAACAGTTCGAGCGTCTCATAGTCCAGCGTGCGAAACCTGGACAGACACCGATCGCGGCCTTCAGGTCCGCCATGCCATTCCATCACCACACACGGCACCTGCAGCGACGCGAAGCGCTGGTCTTCGAGGATCGCGTATTCGCCGCCCTCGATGTCCAGCTTCATCAGGTCCACGCGCCGTGAGGCCAGCAGGGCGAAAACATCCAGCATGTCCGCCGCAATGCCGCCGCCGGTGCCGTCAATCACGCTCCCGGATATCACGCTCGACGAGGTGCCGGCATCGCTCATCATGATCCGGCGGTTTTCGGTGCCGGCGGCGGCCCGATGCAGATCCACGCGCGACAGCATGCCGTTCGCGGCCAGATTGGCGCGGCATTGGGCGAAATGGGTTGGGTGGGGCTCCAGCGCGATCACCTCCGCAGCGGGGAATCGCGTCAGCCACCAGAGGCAGGAGAAACCCACATTGGCGCCCAGGTCCAGGACGCGGCCGATCAACTCCACCGGCAGGGATCGGGGGCATTCATAGTAACGGTGTTGGAATATCTCGTAGGCGACGCCGTAGTCGTTGTTGCCGGCGCTGCGCGGCCGCAGCAGAAGCACGGGTCCTCCCGCCAGCCGCAGAGCGACGGTGCCGTGGCGCCCGGCCAGGCGCCACAGCAGGTACCACACCAGGCTGCGGAAGGTGAGCAGCCGGGAGAAAGACGGCGCAGCCGGCGTCACGGAGCCTGCAGGCGGCGGCGTTCGGCGCGCAGCGTGAGCACGCGGCGGAACTGCGTCGCCAGGTAGGACCAGGCATGCATTTCGGGTCCGTCGCTGGCGCCGCTCAAGAGCCACAGAAGGAATTGCGTTCCAACATAGCTGGCGGCGCCGAGGCCGATCGCCACGGCTGCATGTGCAACAATCCGCGGCACCGATGCGCCGTCGATCCCAAGCTGCGCGAAGGCCATGAGAACGGCGGCCATCAAAGCACAGCTCACCGCTGTTCTCCACAGCACGTCGATGAGCGCGGTCAGGCGCAGCTTGAGGATCGGCAGCAGGGCCAGCAGCCAAATCACCGCATTGGCAATGGCGGTCAATGTCAGCACCCACACCGCCGCGGCGATGCCCCAGGTCACGCCTGCCCAAATGGCCAGGCCGAAGCGCAGCATGACGCTGGGGGCGTAGGTCAGCACCAGCCGGCGTTGCCGGTTGAGCACGACGAACACGTTGTGCGTGAAGTGTCCGATGCAGTCGAACAAGGCGTAAAAGGCACAGAGGCGAATCAGCGGCGTCGCCGCTGCCCATTTCGGACCCAGCAGCAGCCAACAGGCGAAATCCGCGCACAGCGCTATGCCGACCGAGAGCGGTGCGACCACCATGGTCATCAGCGCAAGGCCGTCGACGAAGTGGCGGCGCAACGCCGCCAGGTTGTCCAGCATCCGCGCGTAGCCGGCATAGATCGGCTCACGGATCGGCGCGGCGATTTCCCCCGTGGGCAGGCTGCCGACCTGCCACGAGAGCTGATACAGGCCCACGGCGGTGGCGCCACCGATCCGACTGAACAACAGTGTCGCGGTATAGGATTCTATCATCATCAACAGGTTGGTTGCCATGAACCATTTGGAGAAATGGAACAACTCGCGGAATGCCGCGAATGAGAGGCGCGGGCGGTAGGGTTGGATGATGTAGCTGTAGCAGACCATGAAAACGCGGAAGGTGGCGATGCCGGCGACGAGGGCCCAGTAGGAACGGAACAGTACGGCGCCGGTGACCGTTACCGCGAAGGAAGCGAACTTGGCGTACAGTTGGTATTGGAAGATGCGTTGGAACATCAGGTTGCGGCGGAAATGTGCGATGCCGATGTTCTCGAATCCCTGCACCACCGCGACGACGGCAAGCACCCACAGGATCGGCGTCACGCGTGGGTCACGCATCCATTCGGCGGCGACGCTGGAACTGAGCGCAACCAGGCAGCCGATCGCAACGCCGCGGCAAATGTTCATGGTCCAGGCGGTATCCATCACGCGGCGGTCCATCTCCGCCAGCCGGATCAATGCCGCCTGCATCGACATTTCGGTCATCAGGTCCATGGCCCCAATCAACGCGGTGGCCAGACCGACCAAGCCAAAGTCATCAGGCCGCAACAATCGTACCAGGATCAGCGTGCTGACGAAGCCAATCGACCGGAAGGCCAGCCGAAGCGCGATCATGGTGAATGACGCCGCGGCGACCTTTCCGCCGACTCCAGGGGTTGCGGTTTGCGACATTCAGGGAGCGCTCGGAGGTAGGAGGTGACAAAACCACCAATGCTTTGCGAAGGTCAAGCATCGTGATAACGAAGGGCCAATGTTGCGCACGGCTTCCCGAAACCGCCTGCCTCGGCCTGCTGGTGCCGTAGCCGCCGTGGTCGTATTTCTCGAATACGACGCCGGCCTCTGGGCTGGCGGCAAGGCGGGGCGCCGCGGCATATGACGTGGCAGATCCAGATGGGCAAGCGTTTGCTCAAGTCCGTCCTGCCATTTCAGGACGACATTCGCCTTCTGAAGCGACGCCTCGCGCCATACAGCGACACGCAGGACAACGGCGCCATGGCGCTCCGGGTAGGCCTGTATCAGATCCGCCTGCTGCGCGTGGCCGGCGCGAATTTGCAGGGCAACGTCATGGAACTGGGGACCGGATGGCTGCCCATCCTGGCGTTGCTGTTTCACCTCGCCGGCAGCCGCCATCTGGTGCTGACCGACATCCGGCGGCTGATGGACGAGCGCACGATACTGCGCGCCCGGACACTCGTTGCGGGCCACCTCCCGTTGATCGCCCAGGACTTCGCCATCGAGGAGAGCAAGCTGCGGGAACGCCTCGGTGTGCCTTTGTCCTACAGCTACCACGTCCCATGGGTCGCATCGCGGCAGCCCGACCGCTCACTCGACATTATCGTATCGCGGACCGTCCTCGAGCATATCCCCCCCGATGCGCTGGAGGACTGCATGCGGCAGTTCCGAAGGATACTGCGCCCCGGCGGCATGATGTGCCACAATGTGGACAACAGCGATCATTGGCAGCACCAGGACAAGAGCATCAGCCGGCTTAACTTCCTGCGCTACGAGGATGGTCTGCTTTGGCGCCTGGCAAGCAACTCGGCGTATCAGAACCGGCTGCGCCATAGCGATTACCTGGCGATGTTCGACCGCGCCGGATGGACCACCCTGCTGGCCGATGGTCCACCCGACGAGCAATGCCTGCGGGAACTTGCGACGCTCAAGCTGGCGGAGCAATTCCGGGACCGCGATGCATGCGACCTCGCCGTTCTGTCGTCCAACTTCGTCCTGCGCAACGATTAGGCGTGGCGTTCGGTGGTCGATGCGACCGGCGGCATTCACCTGACAGCAACCGCAACCTTCCGGAACACCGCGACCTGCCCGGCCGTCGTCTCCTCCCAGCCGAACTTCTCAGCATACGCCCGCGTGGCATCGCGCGCTGGCAATCTTGCGAACAGCCGCCGGACCGCCGTGCCGATCCCCTCCGGCGTGTTGGTCTCGACGATCGTCCCCGCCGCCGCCTCGCGCACCACCTCCAGATTGCCTGCGATGTTGCTGGCCACCACCGGCGTGCCGCAGGCCATCGATTCCAGCAGCACGTTCGCCCACCCCTCGCGCGACGACGCCAGCACCAGTGCATCCGCCGCGCCATAGAGCGACGGCAGCTCGCCATGCGGGCGGGGGCCCAACAACCGCACCCGATCGCTCAGCCCGAACCGCTCGATCAGTCCGGCCAGCCGGGCTTGCTCCGGCCCCTCGCCCACGATCAGCAATTCGAAACCCGGAAGCTGCCGCATCGCCTCGATCGTCAGGTGATGCGCCTTGCGCTCGATCAGCAGCCCCACCGAGATCAGCGTCGGCGCGTGCAGCCCCAGCGCCTGCCGTGCCGCGGCGCGGTTCGCCGGCGGCCGGAACAGCGTGGTGTCCACGCCGTTGCGCAACACGGTCACCGTGTCTGCGGGCGCTCCCAGCGCGACCAAGGCCTGCTTCAGTGCGTCGCTGACGGCGATGAGTGCCGCCGCGCCGCGGATCGCCCCGCGGATCAGTCGCCGTGGCACGGCGTAGCGTGGGATCAGCGTCACATCGGTGCCGCGCGCGGTGACCACCACCGGTAGCCCCAACCGGCGCCCCAGCCACACCGCCGCGACGCCGTCAGGGTAAAGATAATGGGCGTCGATCGCGTCAAACCTTTCGCGACCCAGCAGCTGGTGCAGCCCCGGCAAAAGCGCGCGATACAACAACCAAGGCGCCAGCGACATGCCGAGTCGCGGCAGCACCGGATAGCGCGGATGCAGCACGCGGACCCCGTGCCGGTGCTCTGCGCTTGGAGCGCGAGCATGCCGGGCCCAGTCACCGAAGCGTGCCGCCGTGCTGGGAAACCATGGCACCGGCGCGACCACGGTGCTGCGCACGGCGCCGCTCGCGACAAGATGGCGTAGCCGATTTTCGACGAAGACGCCGTGGTTCGGGCGCGCCGCATTTGGATACAACGTCGAGAAGGTCAGCAGGCGGATCGGCACCGTAGCTGCGTCGGCCCGCGCGCCGCAGTTGGTGCCGATGTCGGCCGCTTCGGGCGAACCCACGTCCATGACGTCATCCACGTCCGGCGCATCATTCCCGCGCAAGCGGGGACCCGGGCAAGATGGGTCCCTGCTTGCGCGGGGATGACGCGAGAGGCGGCACGTCCGTCATCAGGTGCCCTTGTTCAGCTCATCCAGCAACTGCTGCGCCTGCGTCTTTTCGGTGAAGTCAGCCTTCACCGCGACCACCGCTGTCAGCAGCTTGATGGCATCGGCCTTGTCCCCGGTGTCCTTCAACGCCACGGCAAAATGGTACTGCACGCGCGGGTCATTGGCGGCCTGCGCGCTCGCCTGCCGCAACAGCAATATGCCGGTATCGGACTTGCCTGCCGTGGTGAGAATCCAGCCCAGAGTGTCCGCCGTCTGCGGGCCGGGCGCCAGCAGGTAGGCCTGGCGCGCCAGATCCATAGCGCGCGGATCGTGCTGCTGCTGATAGACCCAGGCGAGGTTATTCAGCGCGATCGGATCGTGCGGCTTTTCCGCCAGGATTCCCTGCAAATGCGTGGCCGCCGCGTCGTAGTTGCCGGAAGCGATATCCAGTTCCGCCGCCTGCTCCATGGCCACAAGGTCTTTCGGATGCTTGCCCAGCCAATCAGCCAGCGTCGCCTGAGCCGCGCCGCGGCGTCCGGCACGCATCTGCGCGCCGATCAGGCGCGACAGGAACATCGTCGAAGGCGATTCCGTCATCGCGTCCTGGAAGGCCTTGACCGCGTCGTCGGGACGGTTGGCCGCCAGATAGATGTCGCCCTTCAGCGCCAGCGCGGCAGTGAACTCGCGGTCCTGCGATATCAGGTTGTTCACGGTCGACAGCGCCGCGTCTACGCCGGTCGCGCGCAGGTCGATCAGCGCGTAGTCCAGCAGAAGCTGGTAGTTGCGCGGGTTGGCGGCGATGCCGGCCTTGACCACGTTGCGGGCCGTATCGTAGTTGCCCGCATCGACCAGCAGCCCGACCAGCCGGCGCCGGACTCCGAGGTTGGTCGGGTCCTGCTTCAGCAACTGGCTGTAGGTGTCGCGCGCGCGGTCCCGCTGTCCCAAAGCAAGCTGCGACGCCGCCGTCAGCCCCAGGATCGGATCGGACAGCGCCAGTGCACCCTTGGTCTGTACCGCAAGGTCCAGCGCCTTCTGCGCGTTGCCGGAGCGGATATAAAGATCGCCCAGGCTGGCGCTGATCTGCGCATCGTCCGGTTGCGCCTTGTGCGCACGCTCCAGCAGAGTCACCGCCCCCGGCAGGCGATTGCTCTGGGCGTAATCCGACGCCAGCATGCTCAGTGACGGTTGAGAGGCGGGCTGCTTGTCGAGTATCCCGGTGAGCACCTTCTCCGCCCCGAGCCCGTCGCCCTGCATCGCCAGAACGCGCGCCAGGTTGATCTGCGCCGGGATGAAGTCGGGATGCGCGACGGTAAGATCGGTGAACGTCTTGCGCGCGTCAGGGACATCCAGCCTGGCGAGGTACAGCAGGCCGGTCAGGTTCTCGACCACGGGCGTGTCGCCCTCGGCTGCCTTGATCTTCTCCAGCGCATCGGTGGTCTTCGTCATGTCGCCGGTCGCCAGCGCGGCAAAGAACAGCGCCTCGCCGACGCCCGGCTGCTTGGGAGCAAGCTCCAGCGTGTGCTCCAGGTCGCCCATCGCCACGTTCGGTTCGCCCATCCCCATGCGCACGGTGGCGAGCCGGGTCTGCACGCCGACGTCGTTGGGGGCCAGGGCCTGCGCCTTCTGGAACGCCTTCACCGCTTCGTCGGCCTGGCCGGTCATGGCATAGGCGCGACCCAGCATGTCATAGGTTTCGGCGTCCGCCTTGCCGGATTCGGAGATCTTCAACAGCGTATCGACCACCTTGGCGGGCTGGCGCTTGGCGAATTCGATGCGGGACAGCACCTTGTAAGCTGCCAGGTCGTTCGGGGCGCGCGCCAGGTAGCGCTGTGCCGCATCCTCGGCTTGCTCAAGCTGGCCCAATTGCTCCTTGACCACCGCCAGCAGCAGATAGGCGCGGGGGATGTGCGGCAGGAAGCCGGCAATGCGGTCAAGATCGTTGTCGGCGTCCTTGTAGTTCTTCCCCTGCGTGGCCAGCACCGCTTTCAGGTAGATCGCCTGCACATTCCCCGGCGTCGCCTTCGTCACCACCGCGATATCCTGCTCCGCGGCGTCGGGCTTGCTTAGTGCGATCTCAAGGCTCGCGCGATCCAGCCGTGCCTGCACGATACTCGGCTGGTCCTTGATCAGGTCGTCAAGCACGGCCAGGGCACCGGTCATGTCGCCCTTCACGCGCAGCAACTGCGCCTTGGACAGCAGCGCCTCGGTCGACTTCGGCTGCACCGCGATGGCGTGGTCAATCCGCACCATGGCCCCGTCCACGTCGCCGCGTCCCGCCAACAGCCGCGCTTCGGCCAGCAGCGGCTCCACGGCGTTCGGTGCCTCCTTCTCCGCGTCATTGAACGCCTTCTGTGCCAGGTCCGGCTTCTGCAAGCCGATTTCCGCGTAGCCGCGGAACACCAGAATTGTGGCGTCCAGATTGGCATCCTTGCCGCCCGGCTGCATCTTGGTCAGCAGGTCGTCGAATTTGTTTTGTGAGAGCAGCGACTGCCCCAGCAGGCGCGTCGTCAGATGCGGATCGAAACCGCGTGCCGTGGCGGCCTCGGCCTCACGTTGGGCGGCCACCGGATCGCCGAGCTGGAACGACACCTGTCCCAGCCAATAGTGCGCCTCGCCGTTCTGCGGATCGGCGCGAACCGCGTTGCGCAGGTCGATCTGTGCGGATCGCAGGTCGCCTTTGGCGAGCGCCGCGCGCGCGCTGGTGAGGTAGTCGGCGGCGTGCGCCACCAGAGGCCAGACGCTGACCCACGCGCCGACCAGGAGCCAACCAAGAGAGCGGTACCGCATGACGTTCAACCCCGATCGTTAGCCATGATGTCGTTGTCGTCGGATGACGCTGATGCCCCGTGGGATGCCCCGTGGGATGCCCGGTGGGACGCCCGGTGGGACGCCTCGTGGGGTGCCCCATGTGATACCCCTTGGGACGTCCTATGTGGCGCCCCGTCAGGTGTCGCCTCGGCCGCTGCTTCTTCCGCTGCTTCGCCGCCCTTGCCCAGTTCGATTTCCAGCCCGTGCGCCTGCATCAGGCTATACAGCGTGGGACGGCTGATGCCGAGAAGCCGCGCGGCGACCGAGAGAGTGTTGCTGCTGCGGGCCAGCGCACTTTGGATCACTTCGCGCTCCGCTCGCAGGCGCGCTGCGCGCAGGTCGAGATCCGGCGGCTTTTCGGCGGACGCCGCAAGCTCGAGGTCGGCGGCGTCGATCAGCCGCCGTTCCGCCATCACCACCGCCCGCTTCAACCGGTTCTCCAGTTCGCGCACATTGCCGGGCCAGTCGTGAGCGGTCATCGCGACCGTGGCGCTTTCGGTGAAGCCGCGGATGTTGCGGCCGAATTCCTGGTTGAAGCGATTCAGGAAGTAGTTGGCCAGCAACACCGCGTCGCCGCCACGCTCGCGCAGCGGCGGAATGCGCACGGTCACCGCATTCATGCGATAGAACAGATCGCCGCGGAACACGCCTTCCTTCACCCGGTCTTCAAGGTTGGCGTTGGTGGCGGAGACGATCCGCACATCCACCTGGATCTTCTGCCGCCCGCCGATCCGCTCGACGATCTGGTCCTGCAGGAAGCGCAGCAGCTTCACCTGCAGCGGATGCGGCAGGTCGCCGATCTCGTCGAGGAACAGCGTGCCCTTGTTGGCGCTCTCGATCTTGCCGATGGTCTGCTTGACCGCGCCGGTGAAGGCGCCGCGCTCGTGGCCGAACAGCTCGCGATTCCAGCAGGTTCTCCGGGATGGCGCCGCAATTGATGGCGACGAAGGGCTGCTTTCGCGCGCGGGCCGAGCTCGTGCAGCGCCGCGGCCAGCGCCTCCTTGCCGGTGCCGCTTTCGCCCAGCAGCAGCACGGGAACGTTGGTGGTGGCCAGCTTCTCGACGTCGCGGCAGACCTTCAGCATCGACGCATGACCGGTGATGATGCGGTCGATCGGCGAGCGCGCGGGCATCGCCGCGAGCCGGCGGTTCTCCTCCTCCAGCCGGTGCAGGTTGAGGCCACGCTCGATGATCGTGCGCAGCACCTCGATCTCCACCGGCTTTTCGCAGAAGTCGTACGCACCGGAGGCGATCGCCTTCAGCGCGTTCTTCCGCTCGCCGTTGCCGGTGACGATGATCACCTTGGTCTCGGGCGCGATACGCTGCACTTCCTCCAGCGTGGCGAAGCCTTCGCTGACGCCGTCGGGATCCGGCGGCAGGCCGAGGTCCATGATGGCAACGGGCGGATGCTCCTTTTTCGCCAGTGCCACCGCTTGCGGCCGGGCATGCGCGAGCAATACGTCGCAGGCGGGGAATGCCCAGCGGTATTGCGAGCAAAGCCCCTCATCATCCTCGACGATCAGCAACTTGGGTTTGGCCATCCGGGCGACTCGTTCAGGCCGGCAGCGGCACGGATTCGGGCAGCGCGGCGACCACCCCGGGCAGCAGCAGCCGCATCGTGGTGCCGCCCAGGTTGGCCCGCTGGGTACCTCCGGGGTGCGCCGCTGGATGCCCTCCGGGGTGCGCCGTTGGGTGCTCCCCTGGGTGCTCCCATGCGGCACGTTCAGCACCAGCAGGTCGCCGCCCGCCTCGCGCAGCAGTTCGCGAGCCTGGAAGGCACCGATGCCGTGGCCACCGCTTTTGGTGCTGGCGAACGGCTGGAACAGGTGGTCGCGGATGAATTCCGGCGTCATGCCGGGGCCCTGATCGACGATGTCGATCACCAGCGACAGCGCCTCGCGGCGCATGTGGATGGCCACCGGCTTGTCGCCGCTTGCCTCGATGGCGTTGTTCAGCAGATGGGTTACCACCGCATCGAACGATTCAGGATGGATTGCCGCGCCGGCGCCGTCATCGTCAAGCTCCAGCACGATATTGGCGTCGCGGGTGAGGTGGCACTCCTCCGTGACCCGGCGCAGCCGCTCACCGACCAAAGTCAGCGCGTGGCTGCGCTCCTGCCGCTCGGCCTGCAGGCGGGAGAGCAGGCGGCTGATCTTGCCGACGGAGGCGCGCACCGTCGCCAGCATGTCGCGCTGGAACTCCGGGTTGTCGGCGTGGATTTCGGCATTGGTGAGCAGCATCGAAAGCTGGCCAGAGACGTTCTTGATGTCGTGCAGGACGAAGGCAAACCGCTGGCTATATTCCCGCAGCTGCCGGGTCTGCGACAAGACCTGGGCGGCACGTTGTTCGGCAACCCGGCTTGCAACTTCGCGTCCGACCACACGTAGCAGGTCGTATGCCTCGCGGTCCAGCTTGAATTGCGCGCGGGAGCGGGCAAGGACGACGAAGCCGATCAGCGTGCCAAGATGGTTCAGCGGCACCGCGAGCCAGACACGCGGCAGGACGGCGAACCAGTCGGCGGTGGTCGGGACGCGGTCCAGTTCCACGATCCAGTCGCCGTCGCGGAACTCCGGGACCAGGCGGTGGCCTGGCGGAATCGGCAGGGTGACGGCAGGCATGTTCCAGGAGCCGGCCCACTGGAACGCCACCTCATCGGGCGCACGTACGAACAGGGCACCGGCCGGGCTGTCCACCACCTCCGCCACCGCGTGGATCGCCCGGGTTGGCAGCCCGGTATGAGCGACCGGCGCGGTCAGCGTCTCGATGCAGCGCATCCATTCCTTGCGGTAATCGTAGCGGTGGCTGAAGAAATGGTCGACCAGCATCGCCCGGACGCGGGAACGGGCGGAGGCAGAGGTGACCGCGACCGCGACCGCCAGGACGCCGCCGAACATCAGCGAGACTTCGACGACCATGCCCCACTCGGCGCCGGTGCGCCGGGCGATCTCGCCGGTGACGGCGAGGCCGAGCAGGAAGATGCCGGACAGCACGAGCGTGGCGCTGTGGAACACCACCTCGCGCGAAACGTGGATGTCGACCGCCCAGCGCCGGTTGCGGACCGCGGCGATGGCGATCAGCGGCGCCGCGAGGGCGGTGGCGGGGGCGCGGGCTGCGAACAGGGCGGCGCTGACGCGGTGGAACAGCAGGGCGTCGGCGTAGAGCAGCAGGTCGTACAGGAACAAACCGCCAAGGGCGACGCAGAGCAGGTTGATGTGCCAGCGTGTCTCTACCGGCGTGTTGAAGTACAGGTTTTCGAGCAGCAGGATGTTGCCCACCGCGAAGCCCAGCCGGATGGCCGCGCCCGCGGACCAAAGAGCGGTGTCGGGCCGATAGGCCAGCACGTCCAGGATCGGCAGCCCGCCCACCAGCAGCAGGGCGAGCAGCCCCATGGTGACGAAGGTCTGCACGAGCTGCCGGCGCGCGGTGACGGTACGACGGTAAAGATGCAGGATGAAGCCGTACCAGGCGACGGAACGCGCCAGCCCCAGCCACTCCGGAATTCCCTCATAGACAGCGGGCCATACGACAACGGACGCCGCCCAAAGGGCGGTGACGAGGCAGGCGCTGGCGAGCCACAGTCCGGTCCGGCTGCTGCGCTGCTGGCGCACGAGGATAAGGGTGGCAAGCACCCCATACAGCAACGCGCAGACGCCGTGCAGCAGGGCGATTGCCGGAGGATGAAACGCCATGGGCAACGTTATAAGGGAAAAACCTGTTCGGGGCAGCAGGTTCCAGGCTTATGGTCGCGGCAATCGGGGGCCACCCCCATGTGCGTCATGATATGGCGGGGGGTAGAAGCAAAGAACTCCCCTCCCCTTGTGGGAGGGGCCGGGGGAAGGGGAGTATTCTTCCCGCAGGCGGGACCTGCACCCTAGCGTGCACCTTCACGCGACAGGATGACGCGCACCGTGGAGAACAGGATCAGCAGGTCCAGCAGCAGGCCGCGATTCTTTATATAATACAGGTCATAGGCCAACTTCTCGCGGGCATCCTCGACCGAGGCGCCATAGGGATAGTTCACTTGCGCCCAGCCGGTGAGCCCCGGCTTGCGTAGGCACGCTGGCGGTACAGCGGAATGACCCGGGTCAATTGCTCGACGAAATGCGGCCGCTCCGGGCGGGGACCGATCATGCTCATCTCGCCCAGCAGGACGTTGATGAGCTGTGGCAGTTCGTCGATCCGCATCGGCCGGATCCAGCGGCCGGTCCGGGTGACGCGCGGGTCGCGGTGCTGCGCCCAGCGGGGATCGCCGCCCGCCTCTGCATCCAGCCGCATGCTGCGGAACTTCAACAGGGTGAACGCCTCGCCGTGCAGGCCCAAGCGCCGCTGGCGGTAGAGCACCGGCCCCGGGCTCTCCAGCTTGATCAGCAGCGCGGTCAGCAGCATCACCGGCAGGGTGGCCACCAGCAGCGACAGGCTGACGGCGATGTCGAGGCCGCGCTTCAGCGCGTTGGTCAGCCGGCCCTGGGCGAACCCGTCGGCGCACAGCAGCCACTGCGTATCCACGGTATCCAGATCGATCCGCCCCAGATGGCGCTCGCAGAAGGTGGTGACGCCCAGGACCCGCGCGCCACGCAGCTTGCTGTCCAGCAGGGCGACGGATTCGGTTCCCGCCTCGTCAGGGGCGACGACAATGCCCCAGATGCGCCGCTCGCGCAGGTACTCCGGGGACAGAACGGCGGTCGTCGCGGCGATCACGGGCTCGAACGCAGGCATGCGAGGACTGCGCAGCACGTCGGCGAGGTGGGCGGTGCGGCGCTCGGAGCCGAGGATCAAGACCCGGCGCACCATCGCGTCCGGCCGCAGCACGGCGCTGAAAGCGAGGTGGGTGAGCAGGATGCCGGCCTGCCACACCAGCAGCACCACGGCGAGCCAGAGGATGACCCAGCCGGTCAGGCCGATGTGGAAGCCGCCGCTGACCAGCAGCAGAACCGGAAACGCGACGAGGCTCGCGACGGCGGCGCTGACAAAGAGCTGCCGGCGTTCCCGGCATATCTCCGGGCGGTAGAGGCCAATCGTGGTGGCGACGCCGCCAGTGATCACGGCGAACATGGCGGCCAGACGGGTCAGATCGGCATCCAGCGGGAGCGTTGCGGGGGACACCGCGGCGAAGCCGCCGGGCATGTTCAGGAAGGCCTCGATGATCAGGAATGATAGTATCAGCTCGATCAGACCGAGCGCGGCCGTCGCAAGCGACACGTATTGGGCGAGAATACGCGTCATTCAGGACTCTCCAACTCCGACGGACGGGCACTGCCCGGCCACGGGCCAGCTTGTTCACGGACGTCTGAGATCCCCGCGGGAACCGTTCCCGGCAACACTCTTTTGCCTTGCGGAGGCCATCATGTCGTCCAGAAATTTAGCCCAATCGTCCGGGCGGTGCAATCTTTCTGACAGCCAAATCATGATTATTTATACGTGTGTCGAACGTTAATCGCCTGTAGCAGCGGTCCTGGACGAATTGATCAATTTTCTCGCGAACATCCGCGGCAGCCGACACAATCGCGGGTAACCATCAACAAGTGGCATTTTTCCCATGGTTGTAGCGGCGCATCTACAGTTTGTTTGCTTTTCGCCCCGCTCTGATGGTAGGACGCGTATCACGAATGGGAGAGCCGTTGCTACCATCGATTTGTCGGCGCAAGGGCAAATCGGAGGCGCGTAGCTCATTGGCAGAGCACTGCCTTTACATGGCAGACGAGGGGGTTCGATTCCTTCCGCGCCTACCACTCCCCGCCGTCCTGTCACCGGCCAATGTTCCGAGGTCCAGCGTGAGTTCTTCTCGGCGTCTCGTCTCGCTTGTCGTCCCTGCTCCTCGCCTGCCTCATGCTGCCCGCGTGCACCCAACCGGGCGGCCAGGCGGCCCAGGCCGCGGCTGCGGCCCCGCCCGGGAGCGCCGCATCGAGGACCGCATTGGCCGGCCAGACCGACCAGTCCAAGAACGACGAGTACGTGATCGGCGCGGGCGACTCGCTCAGCATCTTCGTCTACCGCAACCCCGACCTCAGCGAGGCGGGCGTCGCGGTGCGGCCCGACGGCCGGATCTCCACGCCGCTGATCGAGGACATCACGGCCGCCGGCAAGACGCCGACCCAGCTTGCCCGCGAAATCGAGGAGCGGCTGAAGAAATACATCCAGGACCCGCATCGTGACGGTGATCGTGCGCGGTCCTTCGTCGGCCCGTTCGACCGCCAGATCAGGGTGATCGGCGAGGCGACCGACCCGGAGGCGATCCCCTACCGCGACGGCATGACCCTGCTCGACGTCATGATCGCCACCAAGGGCCTGACAAAATACGCCGCCGGAAACCGGGCGGTAATCGTTCGGCGCGATGCTGACGGCAAGCAGACGATCGATCCACGTGCAGGCTCAACGATCTGATGAAGGACGGCGACATCAGCCAGAACATCGCGATGCAGCCCGGCGATACGCTGATCATTCCGCAATCCTGGTTCTGAGGCGCGACAGGCAGAGCCGCCATGGATATCCTGCGCCTCCTGGTTGAACAGTATCTCCGGGCCGCCTGGCGGCGCCGCTGGATGGGCGTCGTCGTTGCCTGGCTGGTCTGCGGCGCTGGGCTGGGTCGGGGTCTATCTGGTTCCCAACCAGTTCGAATCGAGCGCCCGCCTGTACGTCGACGCCGACGCCATCCTGACCCCGCTGCTGCGCGGGCTCGCCGCCGACTCCGCGCCCACCACCCAGCTCGAAATCCTGCAGCGCACCCTGCTCAGCCGGCCGAACCTCGAAAAGCTGATCTCCAAGACCGACCTCGACCTGACCATCAACAGCCCGCCGACCGCGAGCGCCTGATCAGCCTCTCGGCACGGACATCCAGGTGATGCCGCAGACCAGGAACCTGTTCACCATCACCTATCGCGACAAGAACCCGAAGCTGGCGCACGACGTGGTGCAGACGCTGCTGACGATCTTCGTGGAGAGCGCCACCGGCACCAACCGCACCGACATGGAGAATGCCACGCCGCTTCCTGGAGCACCAGATCTCGTCGTATCGAGCAGCAGTTGCGGGCGGCAGAGAAGCGCCGCGCCGATTTCCGCGCACGCTACATCGATATCCTGCCGAATGCCGACCAGCCTGGTGTGCCCGCCCTCGAGGCGGCGCGCAACAACGTGCGCGACCTCGACGGCAAGCTGCAGGACGAGATCATCGCGCGCGACACACTGCAGCAGGAGGTGGACAACACGCCGCCGATGCTGGTCGCGGAAAGACACCGGGGGCCGTGGCCCTGGCCCAGGCCGCACGGGCGAGACGCGGCTGCAGGAGGCGGAAGACCAGCTCAAGATGCTGCTGCTCAAGGACACCGAACAGCATCCCGACGTGATCGCGCAGAGGAAGCTGATCGAGTTGCTGAAGACGCGCCAGCGAAGCCCCCACCGATCCCACTGCCGCGACGCCAGCGAAGGCGGGCGATGCCCGCCCGGCCATGCTGAAACGGTCGGTGCCCAACCCGGTCTATGACCAGCTCAAGGTGAAGCTGATCGACGCCGACACCCAGATCGCCGCCTTGCAGCGCCAGCACGATCAGGCGGTAGCGTATCGCGACAAGCTGGAGAAGATCCAGCGCGAGCAGCCGGGCCTGATCGCCGAATATGAAAACATGGACCGCGACTACAGCGTGCTCGCGCAGCCTACGAGGAACTGCTGGGCCGCCTGCAGTCGGCCAACATCGCCCAGGCCGCCGATACCCAGGCGGACAAGGTGAAGCTGCAGATCGTCGATCCGCCGGAAATGCCGCGCTTGCCGGCAGCGCCGAACCGGATGCTGCTGGTGACCGGCGTCCTGCTGGCCGGCCTCGGCGCCGGCTGGGTGTCACCGTCCTGCTCGGCCAGCTCGACCGCTCGTTCTCGACCGCGGACGACCTGCGTAACCTGGGATTGCCGGTGCTTGGCGGGATCTCGGTCCTCGGTCTTGCCTCGCTGCGCCAGCGCCTGATGATCGCGGCGCGTTTTGGTGTTGCGGTCGTGCTGCTGGTCGGCATCTATGGCGGCCTGCTTGTTCATATCCTCCGTTCGTCGGCGTTGATCTGAATGGCCAATCCTAAGTCCCATTTGGTTGAGCGCGTCGCCGAGCGTCTGCTGCAGTCCGGTGCGCTGGAAGAATCGGCGGCACACCTCTTGGGGCCCGACCGTGCCGCCGGCGCGGAAAACGCGCCGCTGTCGCGGGGCGGCCTGGATGCGGAGCCACTATTGCACCCACCGGTCGCCGGGGCCGATGGCGGTGTGGACTTGCTCGACCGGCCGGTAGCGCTGGACGAATCGCCGGGGCTCGGCGCTGGCCCCGCCATGCTGCGCGGCCCGGAACTGCCGCCCGGCCCCGGTTCCGTCGATGCCGTGGCGCTGGAGCGCGCCGGCATGGTCGACTGGTCGCGGACGCGCAGCCGCGTTTCCGAAGAATTCCGCCTGGTGCAGCGGCAAATCCTGCGCAACGCGTTCTCCGCGCCGGGCGCCGAGCCCGGCTTCACCAACCTGCTGATGGTGACCAGCGCCCGGCCCGGCGAGGGCAAGAGCTTCACCGCCATCAACCTTGCCGGCAGCATCGCCCGCCAGGGCAACAACCACGTGCTGCTGGTCGACGCCGACTCCAAGCGCGATTCGATCTGCTACCCAATGGGATTGGCGGACGCACCCGGCCTGCTGGACCTCGCCGCCAACCCGACGCCTCGACCCCGCCCCGCTGATCGTGCGGACGCCGATCGAGCAATTGTCGATCCTGCCGGTCGGCCGCGAGCGCGAGCGCAGCCCCGACTGTTTTCCTCCACCGAGATGACCCGGCTGATCCAGAGCCTGGGCCGGCGCTACGCCGACCGGCTGCTGGTGCTGGACGCCCCGCCCTGCCTGTCCACCAGCGATCCGGCCGTGCTCGCCCCCGTGGTCGGGCAGATCCTGTTCGTGGTCGAGGCCGAGCGGACCCAGCGGGATGAGATCGAGGCCTCGCTCGATCTGATCCAGGCATGTCCGACCATCGCGCTGGTGTTGAACAAGCAGCAAATCTCGTCGCGCTACACCTTCGGCGCGTACTCGTCCTACTACTCGTCCTGACGCGGCGCGATTGCGACCGTCCATGGCGGCCGGGTTGGCACGCATCCCGACGACCCCGAGGCGCCTCTGCCTGACCGCATTGGTATGGTGCGCGCCGCTCGCAACGGCCATGGCGTTCCCCGGGACGGATGAGAGCAACCCTCCGTTCATGCCGACCGGCGCCGACCTGGCAGCCCCGGACGCGGCAGCCCTGGAGCACCAGATGGGACTGACATCCGGCTTTGCCTCACTGGGGTCGGCGCAGGGTTGGACCATCCTGCCACGGCTCAGCGCCGAGGAGGAGTTCACAGACAACGTCAACGAGGTTTCTTCACCGCGGCGTTGGGACCTCACCACGATCGTCGCGCCGGGGGTGGCCGTACTCGGGGATTCCGACCGCGTGCAGCTTCGCCTGAACTACGAGCCCGACCTGGAAATGCACCTGCGCTACGGAGACCAGAACCTCCTGGCCCAGCAGCTCAACGCCGTCGGGACGCTGACAGTCGTTCCGGACCTGTTCTTTGTCGATGTCCGGGCACTGGCCGGCACTCAGGCGATCAATGGCGGCGTCGGCGGGTTGGGCGGCCTGGGGCAGGCCGGCATTGGCGGCATCACTGGCACCTCAGTGTTGCCGCCAACGACCGGCACCACCGGGTTGGCCAAGCAAAACCGCAGCGAGACCTCCAGCGTGTCCGTCTCGCCCTATATGCTGTATCGCTTCGGCGATCTCGCCACCGCCAGGCTGTCGGTGTCGCTGACCCGGAGCGCCTCATCTACGATCAACGGGTTTGCCCCGTTGCCGTATGTGGACCAGGGGATCAACAGCCAAACCCTCGACACCGCACAAGGCTCGGCGCTGATTCAGACCGGTGACGCATTCGACCGGTTTCGCGATACGTTCACCGCGAACGCCCAGCAGGGGACCAGCAGCGGCACCGGATTTAACGATTCAACCCGCGACACGGTCAGCGACCGGGTCGACTACCAGCTCACCGATATCTTCGGCATCTACGGCGATATTGGCTGGGAGGACATCCGCTACAGCGGCAACGACGCACTGCGTGTGAATGACATGACGTGGGGGTTCGGGGGCACGTACAATCCGAACCCCGACACCTCGGTCACGCTCGGCTACGGCCATCAGAATGGCGTCAATACCGCGAATGCCTCCGCGCGCTACGCGCTGACCGCGCGGACGATCCTGACCGGCAGCTACACCAACGGCATCGGAACGCAGCTCGAGCAGGTGGCTGACCAACTCAACCAGGCAGCGGTCGGCAACAACGGCAATCTGGTGAACGCCCAGACCGGCGGCGCGCTGTTCACCGCCAACAATGCATTGGGGGTGCAGGCCGGCATCTATCGCTACAACACCCTCACGTTAGGCGGGACGTCGGTGCTCAACCGCGATACCCTCACGCTCACGGCCTCGCATTCGCAAGAAACGCGGGTCGGCACCGGCACGGGGGGCACCAGCAGCACGGTAACCACGGGCAGCTTCTCCTGGATGCACGTACTCAATACCGACACGACGGCCAGCCTCACCACGTCGTACAGCATCGGCACCCCTACCGGAGGAGGAGCCAGCACGAATTCCACCGTGGCAGCGCTGTCGTTGCAGCATATTCTCAGCGACACCGTCTCCACGTTCGCCCGCTACAATTTCTACGACGTCCGGTCGTCCGTTGCGGCAGACTCGTGGTATCAGGACGTGTTCCTGATCGGCATCACCAAACAGTTCTGATCGGTCATCGTGTACGAAAAATTCTACCACTTCACCGGCATTCCCTTCCTGCTGACGCCGGATAGCCGGTTCTTCTTCGGCTCCAGCGGCCACAGCCGGGCGATCGCGCATCTGGTCTATGGCTTGGCGCAGGAGGAGGGGTTCATTGTCATCACCGGCGAGGTTGGTGCCGGCAAGACCACGCTGGTGGAGCAATTGTGGTCGCAGCTCGACCGCCACAACTACGTCATCGCCCGCATCGTCACCACGCAGGTCTCGCCGGACGACCTGCTGCGGCTGGTGATGGCCAATTTCGGCATTGGCGACACGCCCGGCCTGGACAAGGCCACGCTGCTGCGCCGCTTCGAGTTCATGGTGCAGGAGCAACGCCGCGCCGGGCGGCGCTGCCTGCTGGTGGTGGATGAGGTGCAGAACCTGCCGCTGGGCGCGCTGGAGGAACTGCGCATGCTGTCCAACATCACGGTGGACGGCAAGGCGTCGCTGCAGACCATCCTGCTGGGCCAACCGCAATTCCGCCCCATCCTGGCCAGCCGCGACGCGGAGCAATTGCGCCAGCGCGTGCTGGCGTCCTACCACCTTGGCCCGCTCACCGAAGCTGAGACGCGCGGCTATGTCGAGCACCGGCTGAAGATGGTGAAATGGGCCGGCGATCCGCGCTGGGACGATGACGCATTGACTGCGGTGCACCGCCAAACCGGCGGCATTCCGCGCCGGATCAACACGCTTTGCTCGCGCGTGCTGCTGTACGGCGCGCTGGAGGAGGCGCACGCCATCACGGCGCCGATGGTGGAGATGACGGCCGGCGAATTGAGCCAGGATCTGGGCGCGGGACTTCTCCCGCATCGCCGCCGAGCCTGGTGAATGGCGATGCGCAGGAGCAGGAGGGCATCGTCCGGCGGATCGAGGCGCTCGAGGCAAGCTCGGTGCGGCAGGAGCGGGTATTCCGCCGCATGCTCGATCTGCTGGAAGCCGGCCGCGAGGTGCCGCAATGAGCCGGGCGATTCCCACCGCCGGCTGGCCGATCGTCAACGCCCAGCCTGTTGTCAACACCCGGCCGGTTCTCAACGCCCAGCCTGTCGTCAATGCCCCGCCTGTCGCCAATGCCCAGCCTGTTGTCAACGCCCAACCTGTCGTCAACGCCCAGCCTGTCGTCAACGCGATGACGGTGGATGTCGAGGACTGGTTCCAGGTGCAGGCCTTCGCCGGGTGCATTGACCGCACCGAGTGGGACGCCAAGGAATCGCGCGTCGCAGCGAACGTCGAGCGCATCCTGGCGCTGTTTTCCGAGGCCAACGTGCGGGCGACGTTCTTCACCCTCGGCTGGATCGCCCAGCGCCATCCCGCGATGGTGCGCCGGATCGTCGCCGCCGGTCATGAGCTCGCCAGCCACGGCTGGGGGCACGTCCGCGCGGATGCGCAGGACCCTGCGACGTTCCGCGCCGACGTGGAGCGGACGCGGTTGACGCTGGAGGATATCGGCGGCGTGGCCGTGACAGGGTATCGCGCGGCGACGTTCTCGATCGGGGCGCGGAACCTGTGGACCTTCCGGGTGCTGGAGCAGGTCGGGTACGCGTACAGCTCCAGCGTCAATCCCATCCGTCACGATCTGTACGGCATGCCGGACGCGCCGCGGATGCCGTTCCGACCCGAAGGCGGGCGGTTGTGGGAAATCCCCATGACGACCGTGGCGGCATTCGGTCGCAATTGGCCCTGCGCCGGCGGCGGATATTTCCGACTGCTGCCGTACGGGCTGTACCGCCGCGGCCTTTCCTCGGTGCACCGGAATGATCATGCGTCGGGGGTGTTCTATTTCCATCCCTGGGAGGTCGATCCGAACCAGCCGCGGGTCGGCCATGCGAGCTGGAAGTCCAAATTGCGGCACTACACCAACCTGTCGACGATGCACGGCAAGCTGGAACGGGTCCTGCGGGATTTTACCTGGGACCGGATGGACCGGGTGTTCGCCGAGTTGGTGATGAAGCAGGGGGTGGAGAAGAACAATGATGAACTCCCCCTCCCCTTAAGGGAGGGGGCCGGGGGGAGGGGTGCAACTACTCCCGCATCGTGGCAGTTCGCACTCCTCCCCCCGGCCCCCTCCCTCAAGGGAAGGGGGAGTTCCTGCTCCTTCTCCTTCTCTTCCTACCTCTTCCCCGCCAGCCACCCCGCCCCCTCCGCCTGACCATCCGCCATGCCGATCGCCATTCGCACGCTCGACGATGCCAGCGCGCCCGCGTGGGACGCTTTCGTGAACGCCATGCCCGAGGGTACGTTCTGCCATCGCGCCGCCTGGGCCCGCGTCATTCAGCATGCGTTCGGCCATCGCACATTCTTCAGCTACGCGGAGCAGGATGGTGCCATCACGGGCATCCTGCCTCTGGCACAGGTAAAGACGCCGCTGTTTGGCAACACGCTGATATCGAGCCCGTTCTGCGTCTATGGCGGCCCGCTCGCCGCCGATTCCGACAGTGCCGCCGCGCTGGAGGCGCATGCCGAAACCCTGCTGCGCAACACGCGCGCCGGTGCGGTGGAATTGCGCGACCGCCAGCCGATGGCTGCAGACGGCGGCTGGGTCGGCCGCCCCGACCTCTATGTCACATTCCGCAAGTCAATCGAGGCCGATCACGACCGCAACCTGAAGGCGATCCCGCGCAAACAACGCGCGATGGTGCGCAAGGGCATCCAGTATGGCCTGACGTCGGTGTGCCATCGCGACACCGCAGTGCTGCATCGCGTGTATGCAGAGAGCGTGCGCAATCTCGGCACCCCGGTATTCTCGCGCCGCTATTTCGACATCCTGCTGGACGCGTTCGGCGACGCCGCGGATGTGGTTACTATCCTGGATGACGGTCAGCCGATCGCATCGGTCATGAATTTCTACTTCCGCGAGGAGGTGCTGCCCTATTACGGTGGCGGCACGGCGCAGGCCCGGCAGCGCGCGGGAAACGACTTCATGTACTGGGAAGTGATGCGGCGCGCGGCCGACCGCGGCTACCGGCTGTTCGATTTCGGCCGCAGCAAGATTGGCACCGGCGCACACGCGTTCAAGCACAACTGGGGCTTCACCCCGGCACCGCTGCATTACCGCTACAGGCTCGCGCCGGGCGCCGCGATCCCGGACCACAATCCGCTGAACCCGAAATACCGGCTGTTTATTGCCGCCTGGAAGCGCCTGCCCCTGCCCGTCGCCAACCTGCTCGGCCCGCACATCGTCAGGGGGCTGGGATGACGGTGATGAACCTCACGTGCGCAGCTTGTTCCCGCCGCAAAGCGGACCGGCCTGGCGAGGCTCGCGTGCCGGCGCCCCCCAGGTACAGCGCGGGAATGGTTTACGCTCTCATTGCGAAGTCTGTTGGGAGCGCCCGCGGCCGGGAACCACCGGAAGGCGGGCCAAAATTTTCAACCACAGATGCACACGGATGCACGCAAATGGTGCAAGGGGACGTCGGATTAGCGCGACTTGCCATGACGGGCGGAGCGAGTTTCGTGGTGAACCGGGATGCCGGACTCATATCTATCTGCGTGCATCTGTGTGCATCTGTGGTTGAATACTTTCTTCCTGTTGCTCGGTCCCGGCCGAAGATTGGTAGCAAGGGGTTGTTCCGAACAAGCCTCGCAACAGGAGCGAAGGTCTAGGACGATGGAAGATCTCCTGTTCCTGGCGCATCGTGTGCCGTATCCACCGGACAAGGGCGATAAGATCCGCGCCTGGAACATGTTCCGCCACCTGGCGCAGACCCATCGCATGCACCTCGGCTGCTTCATCGACGATCCCGCCGACTGGCAGCATTTGCCCACGCTGCAGGCGATGTGCGCCGATCTCGCGTGTTTCCCGCTCCATCCACGCCGCGCCAAATTGAAAGCCCTGCTCCGCTGGCGCCCCGGCCAGCCGCTGTCGCTCGGCTACTTCCATGACGCAAGGCTGCAACACTGGGTGGACACCAAGCTCGCTGACCCGGCGATCCAGCGCGTCTTCGTTTTCTCCTCGGCCGTGGCACACTATGCGATGCACGCCAAGGCACTCCGCCGCGTGCTCGATTTCGTCGACGTCGATTCCGAGAAATGGACCACCTACGCCAGCCGGGCGCGCTTTCCGATGCGCGCCATCTGGGCCCGCGAAGGCCGTACGTTGCTCGATTTCGAACGCCGCGCCGCCGGTTGCTACGACTTCTCGCTATTCGTTTCAGAGCATGAATGGCAGCATTTCCTTGCGCTTGCACCGGAAGCCGCGGCCAACACCGGGTGGATCTCGAACGGCGTCGATCTGGCGTATTTCTCTCCCGACCACCGCTTCCCGTCGCCGTTTGAACCAACCGGCGCCGCCCCGGCGGACGCGAACATCGTGTTCACCGCGCGCATGGACTACCGACCCAACATCGACGCCGCGCAGTGGTTCGCGTGCTCTGTGCTGCCGCAACTGCGGGCGCGGCGGCCGGGCGTGCGGTTCTGGATCGTCGGCTCGGCCCCGGCCCCGGAGGTGCGGCAGCTCGCCGACCTTCCCGGCGTGCGCGTTACCGGCCGCGTGCCCGATACGCGGCCCTACATCGCGCATGCCGACGTGGTCGTGGCACCGCTGCGCATCGCCCGCGGCATTCAGAACAAGATCCTGGAGGCGATGGCCATGGCCCGCCCCGTCGTCGCTACGCCGGAAGCCTTCGCCGGCGTAATGGCGCAGCCGGGGCGCGACGTCCTGTTGGCGAGTGGGGTCGGTGACACGGTGCGGAACATCGATGACGTGCTGAATGGCCAACACGCGACGCTCGGCACTGCGGCGCGGCGGGCGGTCGAGGCGGCGCATCAATGGCCGGTGACGCTGCGCCCGCTGGACCGCTTGTTCGGCGACACCACGGAAAGCCCCGCCCTCGCCACCGCGGTACAGGCCGCATGAGCGCGCCCGCCGTGATCACCCGCGACATCGCGGCGGCATGGCGCAGCCAGCGCGGCGCGGCGATCACGCTGGCCGTCGGCGTGCTCGCGCTGGGCCTGCTGTTTCATGAGGATTGGTCGCCGCGATCCATACGTGGATCGCCTCCACGGCCTACAACCATTGCTTCCTGGTGATTCCCGATCGCCGCCTATCTGGTCTGGGACCGGCGCGAAACGCTGCACGGCTTCGCGGCCGAGCCGGTGCCGCTGGTCGCGCTGGCCGGCATTCCCCTAGCGCTGGCCTGGCTGCTGGCCGAGCGGCTCGGCATCATGGAAGGCCGCCAGCTCGTCGCGATGAGCTTTGTCGAGCTGCTGGCACTGGCGGTGCTGGGCTGGCGGCTGTGGTGGCAGCTCGCGGGACCGCTGCTGTACTTGTACTTCCTGATCCCGTTCGGCGCTTTTCTAACGCCGAAGCTACAGGACATCACCACGGTGTTCGTGCAGCACGGCCTCGACCTGCTGCAGATCCCCGCCTACATCACCGGCTACACGATCGAGATCCCCGAAGGCACCTTCTATATCGCCGAAGCCTGCGCCGGTTTGCGCTTCCTGATCGCGTCGATCGCGTTCGGCGTGCTGTATTCGCTGCTGATGTATCGCAGCCCATGGCGCCGCGTTGCGTTCATCACCGCGTCGGTCGTCGTGCCGATCATCGCCAACGGAATGCGCGCGGTCGGCATCGTCGCCTTGGGGCATGTGCTGGGCAGTGCCAAGGCCGCCGCCACCGACCATGTCCTGTACGGCTGGCTGTTCTTTTCTCTGGTGATCCTGATATTGATCGCGCTCGGACTGCCGTTCCGTGAGGATATCGGACCTACCCGCGGCCCGGCTCGAAGCGTGGTCCTATCGGCGCGTCCCAAGCAGGGCGGTGGCGATCATTGGGGCGGGGCGGCGATCGCCGGCTTCCTGGTGCTATTGCTCGCCGCTGTCAGTCCGGCGGTGGCGACGCAGCTCGACCGCGCCGCCCAACCGCAAACGGGCGCCGTACAGGCGCTGAATTTCGGTCCGGCCTGCATCGACGTCGCGTCTGAGATGCCGACGCCGTTGGATGTCGCCGGGCGCCTCGTCACGCGGCGCATCGCCTGCGACGGGCAGATCTTCGACGTGCAGATCGTTGTATTCGGCGTGCACAGCACCGCGGCGCCCGTGCTGGCCGCGGAACGTGTGCTCACCGTCATTCCCAACATCACCCACGATGAAAATTTTGAGACCGAATCGGTACGGCTGCCGGTGACGGGCGGCGCGGCCAATCCGTGGCGGTTGATCCGCAGCACGCGGCCGGGGCCGATGGTTGCGGTGGCCATCTGGGTCGATGGCAAGCCGGCCGGCGGCGGCCTGCGGATGCGCGCACGCCTGGCATGGGAAAGTCTGATGGGCGCGCCGACGGGACCGGTGCTTGTCACCGTTCGTCCGGAGCAAAAGCAGTACCTGGCTGCCGACCGAAGTCGCCCGCGCGACCGAGGCGAAGCTGGCAAGCATGCTGTCACAGGCCGATCTGGGGGCGCAGATCGCGCGCGGCGCCCAGGGCATTGATACCGGGAGTTGATCTTCGGACGTGCCGGGCCGCTGGCGGGACCCGGGTACCGGGGTAGTACCCGGGGCTTGCGGCCGATACGAAGTGGCGTTATACGCCTCATTCATGGCAACAATGCGCTCGACACTGCGATTTTGGTACCGCTGGTACAAACCGGCGGCCTAGGATCGTGCACCTGTAGCAAGTTTCCCGAAGCCGCCCTGCCAAGGCGGCTTTCGTTTTTTCACTCGCGATCAGTACGCCAAGGCAGAGCGGCCTCCCACACCAAGGAGGTCCGACATGCCCGCATCCAGCTTCGATTTCGACGTGATCACCGGCCCGTCCACGCCACGCGAGGCACCGCCGCAACCGCAGCCCCAGACGGCACCGGCCAGTTCGCAGCCGGCGCCGTCGCGAACGCGGTGACGTGCCATGGATTGGTCACCCCAGGCCTGGCGTGACAAGCCGATCCGCCAGGCGCCGCCATATCCTGATCCCGCAGCGCTGGCCGCAGCCGAAGCCGACCTGCGCGCGCTGCCTCCACTGATCTTCGCCGGCGAGGCACGTGCGTTGCGCGCGGATCTGGCCCGGGCCGCCGCCAGCGAAGCGTTCCTGCTGCTCGGCGGCGACTGCGCCGAATCCTTCGCCGAGTTCCACGCCAACGCCGTTCGCGACACGCTGAAGGTGCTGCTGCAAATGGCGGTGGTGCTGAGCTATGCCGCCGGCGCGCCGGTGGTAAAGGTGGCGCGCATGGCGGGCCAGTTCGCCAAGCCGCGTTCGTCGTTGACCGAGACGATCGGTGCCACGACGCGGCCATCGTATTTTGGCGACGTCATCAACGGCGCGGCCTTCACCGCGGAAGCGCGCACACCGGACCCGGCGCGCATGCTGCGTGGCTACAGCCAGGCGGCCATCACGCTAAACCTGTTGCGTGCCTTCACCCAGGGTGGCTTCGCCGATCTGCATCGCGTGCAGCAATGGAACCAGGATTTCGTCGCCGCCTCGCCACAGGGCGCGCGCTACGCGGCACTGGCGGCACGCATCGAGGAATCGCTCGGCTTCATGACCGCCTGCGGCATCGATCCAGTACGCACGCCGCAACTGCGCAGCACGGCAATCTACACCGCACACGACGCGCTGTTGCTGCCTTATGAAGAAGCGTTGACGCGACAGGACAGCCTGACCGGCGACTGGTACGATTGCTCCGCGCATCTGATGTGGTTGGGGGATCGGACTCGGCAGCCGGATCACGCGCATGCAGCGTTCGTGCGTGGGGTGGCGAATCCGCTGGGCATGAAATGCGGGCCGACATTGACGGCGGACGAACTGCTCCGCGTTCTGGATGTGCTGAATCCGGACAACGCGCCGGGCCGCATCACGCTGATCACGCGTATGGGGGCCGCGACGCTGGCCGAGCACCTGCCGACGCTGATCCGGACGGTGCAGCGCGACGGTCGCGCCGTGGTGTGGTGCTGCGATCCGATGCACGGCAACACCGTCACCGTGCCGAACGGCCGCAAGACGCGGTTGTTCCAGCGCATCCTGGACGAGGTGCGCGTGTTCTTCGCCGTGCATCAGGCCGAAGGGACTTGGCCCGGTGGGCTGCATGTCGAAATGACCGGCAAGGATGTCACCGAATGCCTGGGCGGGGGCCAGCAGATCGCCGAGGCCGACCTGGACCGCCGCTATCAAACGCAATGCGATCCGAGGCTGAACGGCACGCAGGCGCTGGAGCTGGCATTTCTGGTCGCGGAGTTGCTGCGGGGCGCTCGAGAGCAGCGGAAACTGCCACTCGCGGCGGAGTAGCAGTTCGCAGCGGAGCGGGAGTCGGCAGCGCCATCTCCCCCGCGAAGTGGGAGAGCGTCAAATGAAGGTGAGCGGGACTGCACGCCACCTCGTTTCCGCCCTCCCGCTACGCGTGAGAGGGTGTCTATACTCCCCGGTAGCACCGCCCCCGGAGCGTCCGCGCCATGAAGCTGATGTGGTTCCACCTGATGCCGTACACCGAGCTGCCGGAGGACTTCAAACAGAAGCATCCGTCGGTGTGGGTGGACATCCACTCGTCGCTGTTCGATCCGCGGCGCGCGCACCATATGTACAACGACTTCATGGATGAGCTCGAATACGCCGCCGACTGCGGCTACGACGCGATCTGCGTCAACGAGCATCACTCCAACGGCTACGGCCTGATGCCGTCGCCCAACCTGATCGCCACGTCGCTTGCGCGCCGCACCACCGATGCGACGATCTGCGTGATGGGCAACTCGCTGGCGCTGTACAACCCGCCGACCCGGGTGGCAGAAGAGTTCGCCATGATCGACGTGCATCTCCGGCGGGCGGCTGATAGCAGGCTTTCCCGTCGGCACGCCGATGGACGACTGTTTCGCCTATGGCCAGAACCCCAGCCAACTGCGCGAGCGCTACTACGAAGCGCACGACCTGGTGATGAAAGCCTGGCAGGAAGCCGACACATTCGCTTTCAACGGCCGCTACAACCAGCAGCGCTACGTCAACATCTGGCCGCGGCCGGTGCAGAAGCCGCACCCGCCGGTGTGGATCCCCGGCGGCGGCTCGATCGAGACCTGGCAGTGGTGCGCGCGGATGGACTACGTGTACTGCTACCTCTCATATTTCGGACATAAGGTCGGCAAGGCGACAATGGACGGGTTCTGGGCCGAAATGGACCGCCTGGGCAAGGACCACAACCCCTATCGCGCCGGCTTCGCGCAGACCGTCGCGGTGGCGGAAAGCCGCGACCAGGCGATGGAGATCTACACGCCGGCCGCAGAGTATTTCTTCGGCCGCTGCCTGCATTTCGACCCGCGGTTCGCCGCCCCGCCCGGCTATGCGACCGAGGCCACGATGCGCCACGGCATGACCAGCCAGGTCAGCGCCGCCGCCGCTCGGGGGGTCGCCCGGCCGACCGAGATGAAGGATCTGGTCGAGGCAGGCTACCTGGTGATCGGCACCCCTTCGCAGGTCACCGACCAGTTTATCGAGCTGGCTGAGAACCTGCATGTCGGCAACCTGATGCTGCTGATGCAGTTCGGCAACATGAACAAGGGCCTGACGCGGTACAACACGCGACTGTTCGCCGAGCAGGTGATGCCGGTGCTGAAGCAACATTTCTCCGGCTGGGAGCATCGCTGGTGGCCCCAGCCGATGGACACCGCGCTACGGGCCACGGTGCCGGCTTACGAGCCTGTGACTGCGCAGTAGGGGCAGGGTTCCTGCTGAACCCTGTCGCATGATGCGGACCGCCGGCAGCTTCCGCGTGCCGGGCATATTCGGATCGAAGAATGTGGTCGCCGGCTTTTGGGCAGGCATGTCGTAGGGTCCCGCCGGTGCAGGGCGATGCCGATCTCCTGCATCGCCACCCCGAATGACGATCCGTCCACAAGCACCCGGTCGACCACGCGACGCAATCCTCGTCGACGGCGATATCGAGCAAGTCGACCGGATCGATCCCGCCGCGATCGTACCCGGGGCTCGCCGAGGCTCTGAGCGAAGCACGCCTTCGACCCCAGCGAGGAACGGAGCCTCACGGGGTGAAACGAATCTGAGGCCAAGTGCGAACCAAGCGCCCAGGGCTAAATCCCGGCCACTGGGCGTTCCTCTCCGCTGCGAGCGGCCGCACCCCGGCGGGGGGGCAGGTCAGCTCTGTGCAAATTTTGATCGAAATCAGTAACTGCAACTTTTAGGTAGAGTTTTCGCGGCTATGTGACCCCCAGACGTCGCGATTGGAGATTTTCGATGGCCAGAATGGCTGTATTTGGTCAACGTGACCAAAAAAGAGATTACGGTTCGCCTCACGTCATCCGGGTCCTCTGGATGGCAGTCGTCGGCTTGGCGCTTTTTGCCGGTTTGACACCGGCGGCACGGGCAACGGAGCAGTTTGAGTTCTCGTATGCCGGGGGTGGCGTGACGGGCGGCGGGCTACTGACCGCCGAGCTGGTCTCGCCGGGCGAGTGGCTGGCGATTTCCGGAACTGACACGACGTCGGGCGGCCCGATCGCGGGCACGCTGACGCTGCAGCCGAATCCCAACGGCACGGGAACCGCGACGAGTCCTTCCGGGTACTTCCTTTATGACAACCTGTTGTTTCCGGACAGTGACCCCATAATCGATAACGGCGGCCTGTTGTTCGTCAACGGCACCGGCGGCGAGGTGAACCTGTTCTCCTACGGCCCGGACAGCTACACGCACTACGACAACTCCGGGTTCAATGTGATGGTCAGCTTTGACCCGTCGGTCGTGCCGGAGCCGGCCTCGCTTGCACTGTTCGGAGCGTGGGTCGGCGCGCTTGGCCTGATCCGCCGGCGCAGAGGCGCCTGATCGCAATTGCGGGAGATTGACTACGCTGGAAGCGGCAGTGCAGCCGCGCCAAGGCGGGATAGGCACTTTTACGGCCGAAGTGCGCGGCAGCAGCGTCAGCGACATCGCGATCTGGGTCTCTTCATGACCCAGTACGCCGGCTTCCTGCACCGCGGTCATCGAAGGACCGAGATCGTCCGGCCTCATCCGATCGGCTGACAGCCCGTCTCGTCGATCTCTTGTTGAACCCGCCGTCACTTGGACCGGCGCTGCTCCGTGCGGCGTAGGTGCATCAGCGCCTGGCTGGGGAAACCGAGCGAACGCACCGTTTCCGGTCGAAAGCCTCTGCCGCAGTGGTGCGCAGATACCCGATCAGCATTTTGTCAAGCCATGGAAAGTCCAACCGTGGACGGCGATATCCGGCAGCGGCTCGAAGACTTGCGGGCGGCGTTAGCGCACACGCTATGCTTCGGGTGTCCCGAATGGATCGGCCGGTCACCATCGTTTGCCGCGGTCTGCACCACCCGCCGGCAAGCACGGTCAGCGGTGGCTAATCTCCCTACTCGCCCATTGCCTTACCAATCGCCCCCCGCACCCTCTCCCCCGTAATTGGCGTCTCATTCACCTCGGCCCCACCGACTGCCGCCAGGGCGTCCCGCACCGCATTCGCAATCGCCGCCGGAGGCGCCACCGCGCCCCCTTCCCCCATCCCCTTCATCCCGTATTCGGTCGCCGTCGCCGCCGTGTGCAAATGCCCGATCCGAATTGCCGGCAACTCCCCCGCCCACGGCATGTGGTAGTCAAGAAACGACCCCGCCAGCGGTTGCCCCTCTGCATCGTACGGAATCGCTTCGCATAGAGCGGTGCCGATACCCTGCACCACGCCGCCGCGGATCTGCCCCTCTACCAGCATCGGGTTGACCATCGTCCCGCAGTCCTCGGCCACCGCGAAATCGAGCAACTCCACCGCGCCGGTCTCGACATCCACCGCCACCACCGCGCCATGCGTCGCGTATGAATAGACGCCCGTGCTCACCGCCGGCTCATAGGTCGCGACCGCCTCCAGCAGAGGCTCGACGCCGGGCGGCAGCTCATGCATGCGCAGATGCGCGACGGTGGCGATTTCTGCGATCGACACCGACCCGGCCGGCCCCACTACCGCGCCACCTTCGCACTGAGCCTCCGCCGGGTCGCATTGCAGCAGGTGCGCGCCGATCCGTACCAGCTTCTCCCGCAGCACCCTGCTCGCGCGCGCCACGGCGCCGCCCGACATCACCATGCTGCGCGAGGCGAAGGTGCCGAAGCCGAACGCCGTGCTCTCGGTATCGCCGTGCCGCACCGAGACGCGCGACGGATCGATCCCCAGTTCCTCGCAGACGATCTGCGACAGCGCCGTTTCCAACCCCTGGCCGTGCGACTGGATGCCGACCATCAGTACCATGCTGCCATCGGTCAGGATGCGCGCGGTGCAGCTTTCGAAGCCGGGGATGACCGAGGCGCCCCGCTGCGCGAACTCCGCAGCGCCGTGCGCGGTTTGCTCGGTAAAGCTGGCGAAGCCGATGCCGATCAGCCGCCCGTCGGCCTCGCCCCGGCGCTGTCGTTCGCGCACGCCCGGCAGGTCCAACAGCTCGGCGCACAGCCGTACGCTGCTGGGATAGTCGCCGTTGTCGTAGCGCATGCCGGTCGCCGACACGTAGGGCATTTGCTCCGGCCGGATCATGTTGTCGATCCGCACCTCCACCGGATCACGGCCGACGGCCCGAGCGACTTCGTCGATGGTGCGCTCGATGGCGAAGCAGGCGCCGGGGCGGCCGACGCCGCGATACGGGCCGATCGGCGCCTTGTTGGTGGCCACGGTCCAGGTGCGGGCACGGTAGTGCTGGATCGTATACGGCCCGGGCAGGCAGCGCGCCGCCATGTTGGCCTCCTGATACGGGCCTTGCGGCCACAACCCATAGGCGCCCGCATCGACGGTGATGTCGCAGTCGATGCCCAGGATCCGGCCGGCGGCGTCGACATAGGCGGTGACGACGTAATGGTGGTCCCGGCTATGCGCAGCGGTCAGCAAGTGCTCGCCGCGGTCCTCGATCCAGCGCACCGGGTGGTCGAGCACCATCGCCAGCGCGGTCAGCACGATCTCCTCGGGATACAGCCGCGCCTTTGGTCCGAAGCCACCGCCGACGTCTGGCGCCACCACGCGGATGCGGCGTTGCTCGATCCCCAGTAGCTCGCCAAGCGCGACGCGCAGCGTGTGCGGCGTCTGGGTGGAGGCATGCACCACGACCTCGTCCAGCCGGTGGTCGCGGTGGGCCAGCACGCCGCGACACTCCATCGGCGCGCCGGACTGGCGGTGCATGCGGTACTCGCGACGCACGGTGATGGCGGCGGCGCGCGCGGCGGCATCGATGTCGCCGGCGGTAATGGTTCGCTCCTGGAACAGGTTGTCGCCGAAGGAATCGTGCACCAGGGCGGGGGTGTTGTTTGGCAGGGTGGAAGCGGTATTGGGCCGGGCAGGGGCGACGTTGCGTGCGGCCACCGCATCGACCACAGCCGACAGAGGTTCGTACTCGACGGTGACGGCAGCGGCGAGGTCCAGGGCCTCGGCGCGGGTCGGTGCAACGCAGGCGGCGATGGCCTCGCCGACGAAGCGCACCTTGTCGGTCGCCAGCACCGGCCAGGGCGGCGACCGCGCCCCCGCCGCCTGCGTCACCACGCGGATCGGCTTGATCTGCGGCAGGTCGGCGGCGGTGAAGACCCGGGCGCGCGCCTCGGGCGGAACCGCGATCGAGCGGATCCGAGCATGGGCATGCGGGCTGCGGACGAACACCACCTCCTGCGTGCCGCGCAGAACGATGTCGGCAACGAACTCGCCACGGCCGCGCAGGTGGCGATTATCCTCCGTCCGGCGCAGCGACGCCCCGACGCCCCGATGCGTGTGTTCGCCCGTTCGGCGCAGCGATGCGCCGACGCCACCGTGCCCATGGTCCTCCGTCCGGGCCAGCGATCCGCCAGCGCCCCGGTACTGCTCGGACGGTGTCTGCGGCACCACCACCCCACCGCGTCAGGCGGTCGCGCGCACGAACGGATTGCGCAGCACCCCGAGGCCGGTGATCTCCACCTCCACCACATCGCCGTGCTTCAGATCGGGCGACGTGCCATCGGTGCCCATCCAGATCACGTCGCCCGGATACAGCGTCAGGTATCGCGTCATGGCCGCGATGTAGGTCGGGATGTCGAAGATCATGTCGTTGGTCTTAAAGCGCAGGCTCTCGGCGCCGTTGACCCGGACGATGGTGGTCATCGCGTCCAGGCCGGCGTCGGTGTCGATCCACGGTCCCATCGGCTTGAACGTGTCGGCATTCTTGCCGCGCCAGAAGGTGCGGTCGCCGCGCTGCCACGTGCGCTCGCTGACGTCGTTGCCAATGGTGTAGCCGAAGACGCAGGACATCGCGTCGGCGTTCGACAGGTGCTTCACCTGCTTGCCGATCACCACGACCAGCTCGCCTTCGTAGTTCACCTTCTCGGTCGCGTCGGCCGGGATCACCACATTCTGGCCGTGCGCGATCAGCGCGTTATTGGCGCGGTAGCCGATGTCCGCCTTTTCCGGAAACACCGGTTCTACGCCGCGCTTGGCCGCCATCTCGCGGATATGCGCCGCGTAGTTGATGCCGGCACAGTAGAACGTGCGCGGGACCACCGGCACTTCCAGCGTCACATCCCCCAAGCGATACTTGTTGCCGGCCGGCGCGTGGGAGCCCCACGGCTCACCGGTGATCTCCGTTACGGTGTCGCCATCCAGCGAGCCATAGGCCGTCCGGCCAGCGGTAGAAAACCTGATCCAGCGCATTGTTCAGTCCGCCTCTGCGATGGCCAGTTCCCGCACTGGGCGCAGGAAGGCCTGGTCGAACACCTTGGTCGCCATCACCTGGCAACGCCGGATCAGCCGGATCTCGTCCGGGCCGTAATCGGCGATGGCACGATGGATCGTGCCCAGGTGATCCCAGATCAGCAGATCGTTCTCCGTCCACGCATGCGTCCAGCGGAACCGCGGCTGGAGCTGGAAGTCGAACAGGAATTGCAGCATCGCATCGCTTTCGTCGGGCGACAATTCGTTGATGCGCGTGGTGTAGCCGGGATTGGCGTACAGCACCTTCCGGCCGGTGATCGGATGCGGAAGGAACACCGGATGCACCACAGGAGGCCGACGGCTGCGTTGCTCGTCGGTCAGCGCGGGACGCGTGCTGGCGTGGTTCTGCCGCATGTTCTCCCAGAACTTTTCGAAGTCGTGCGTCGCCGTCGTGCCGTCCAACCGCGTCTTCACCTCATAGGGCAGCGCGTCGTAGACGGCGTGCATGTTGGCGAACTCGGTGCCGCCCAGAGGCTTGCCGTCCCGGCGCGGGATGCGGATGCCGTACAGCACGTTCACGAACCCCATCACGTCGCGATACGACATGTCGGTGTGCCAGTCCTGGCCGGCGTCCGGGCTGCCGACGTATTTCCCGTCCTGGCGGAGGTTCGACAGGATGCCAACGTTCGGGTGCTCCATCTTGTCGGGATCGGGGCGGCGGCTGATCGATCCCTGGATCTCGCCGAACAGCTCGGAAAACCGCTGCACATCGCCGACGCTGAGTTCCTGGTCTGGGAACCGCAGCACGCCGTGATGCCCGAGCGCGTGCAGAACCCGCGTGAAAACCGGCCCCTCCAGGTCCTGGCGGAGGTCGATCCCGTAAACCGTGGCGCCGAGCACCGCGCCTGTCGGCTCGATTTGCAGCATTTCGCTCCTCCTGAACGCTTCGGCGCGATGCTAATTGGCATGGGCCGAGCCGTCCATCGCACCGTCACCGCCGGTGCATCCGTCATTGTGAACGAAACGAAGCAATCTCCGAGAAAATGCGCACGTCACCGGGTGCAGGCCCTGGGCATATGGGCCTGCGCCGGGCGATCGGTCTACGGGCTCATCGGTCATCTGGCCAGGTCAGTCGCGAACCGAGGATGTCCACGTCCTGCGCCGGACAGACGTGGCAATCGGGGTAGCTTCGCCGCCGCCGCCCTGCGATGACAGGCCATGATCGCCAACTCCCCCGACGACACCGCACCGGCGTCGCCGGCCGCACTCGCCGCGCACGCGGACTGGAGCATCGATCCGCGCAAGCGCTGGGTGGCGGTGGCGTGCCGCCGCCCCGGCCAATGGGTGCTCGGACCGCCGCGTCCGGTCGGCGACGTGACGACGTTCCTCGCACGGCTGCGCGACGAAGCCGGTGGCGGGCCGGTCGCCCTCGGCGTCGATCTGCCGCTCGGGGTGCCGCGCGCCTACGCGGCACAGCGGCCGGAGGCGGACTTCCTGCAGTTCCTGCACGCCGCCCGGAACTGGCCGGACTTCTTCCGGGTCTGCGCGACGCTGGAGGAACTGGCGCCCGACCGCCCGTTCTATCCGGCCCGAGGCATCGCCGGGATGACGCGCGCCTCGCATGCTGCGGCGTTGGGGCTGGGCGCCGCCACCGGCCTTTCGCGCGCATGCGACCGCGCCACCGCGGAACGGCCAGCCGGTGCCCCCGTGTTCTGGACCCTTGGCGCCAATCAGTCCGGCAAGGCGGCGATAGCTGCGTGGCGGGACATGCTGCTGCCGGCCCTCGCCGCCGGCGAGGCGGTCCGGCTATGGCCCTTCGTCGGCCCCTTCCTGTCGCTGCTCGCACCAAGCTCGGTGGCGCTGGCCGAGACCTACCCGGCGGAAGCGCTCCGCCATCTCGGCATCCGCCTGAAGGGCAGCAAACGACGCCAAGCCGACCGTGTAGGGGTGTCCGTGCCGCTGCTGGCCGCCATGCAGCGGTTGGGGGTCGCCGCCGAGCCGGCGTTGCAGGCCGCTGGCAGTCGACGGCTTTGGCGCCGACGCGGCCGGCGAGGACCGCTTCGACTGCGTATTGGGGGTGCTGTGCGTGCTGAACGTTCTGGCGGGAAATCGGCCGGGCACGGCGCCTGAAGACCCGTGGATCCGCCACTGGGAGGGCTGGGTGCTGGGCCAGACGGCATTGCCTGTTAGCAACGACCTAATGGGATCAGCAGCGACCTGACGCCATAAGGGCCAGATGTGTAAGTAGAAACTCCGCTTCCTTGTGGGGCCCTTGTGGGAGGGGCTGCGGACGGGTGCAAATAGCTGCCGGCGACCACCCCCAGCCCCTCGCTTGTGGGCCCACAAGGCGTTCCAACCTCACCTACACTGCACTGATCAGCCACTGGGGACTGATCAGCCACTGGACTGATCTGCGCGACCAGTGGGCTGGTCAGCGCAACGCTGCGCTCAGTGCACCAGCGCCGGCATCATCTCGTGCTGGACGATCGCGGCAATCGCCACCTCCCGGTCGGGCGCCAACGCCATCGGCGTGCCGTCTGCCGCGTGGATGGCAAATCCAGCGTTGCCGTTGACGATCACCGGCTTCACATACGCCACTTTCGCCATGCCAAGCTGGGCGAATTGCTCCGGCGACAGCTTGCGCACATCGACCATGACCGGCCGCGTTGGGTCATCTCGTTCATCTGATCGGTTGAATTCATATTCATCGTCCTGTTCTCCTCTCCGGCTCGGGCCTCCCCTGGAGCACCCGGCCGTTCTAGGTCTCCGGGACCGCTTTTGCGGCTCCCGCCTCGTTGCCAACGGACGTCCGGACTTCAGCCCGGTTCCGCTTCGCTCTCGACCACCTTGGTGCGGCCGCTCCCATTGCTCTTGCCCCCGCCAGCCGCGTTGGCGCGGTTGATCGGGATCGTCTTGACCCGCGGCTCCGGCTGCGGCCGGGCGAGGTCGATGTGCAGCAGGCCGTTGTCCAGCCAGGCGCCCTTCACCTCGATCCCCTCCGCCAGCACGAAGGCCCGCTGGAACTGCCGCGCGGCGATGCCGCGATGCAGGAACACGCGCCCCTGCGCATCGTCGGTCTGGCGGCCGCGGATCACCAACTGGTTGTCCTCCTGGGTGATCTGCAGGTCGTCCATGGTGAACCCGGCCACAGCGAGCGTGATGCGCAGCCCGGTCGGGCTGGTTTGCTCGATGTTGTACGGCGGGTAGCCGTCCGACGACGTCTTGGCGGCCCGCTCGAGCATCTGCTCGAGATGGTCGAAGCCCAGGAACAGCGGCGACGTGAACATGCGGGTGGTCATGGCCCCCTCCTCAGAGCGAAGCGGTGGCCGGGACCCGATCCGGCATCCCGGCTGCGCAACATCTTGGCAGCCGGACCGGTTGCAAGGGGGGCGGCCATCGTGACCAAGAGGCGACCCGGGCGGTGAACGGCCGAGTCCCCGTCGCGCGGGATTGACCGGCCGCGGGCGAATCCGTTGATCTGGGCGGGCGGAAAGCTACATGCGCAACCATGGATGCCATGCCCATCACCGCGCCGCTGACTGCGCCCGCACCGCCGGACGCCTCCGAGACGCTGCCGATCCTGATCGCGCCGCACCCGCTGCTGAAGGCGCGTGCCGCCCGGTCGGCCCGGCCGACGAGCCGCGGTGCGCGAGCTGGTGCCGCGCATGTTCGCCGCGATGTATCGGGCGCCCGGCATCGGCCTGGCGGCGCCGCAGGTGGGCCACGTCTGCGCGTCATCACCATCGACCTGATGCCGGACGACAAGCCTGCGCCGATCACGCTGATCAACCCGGAGATCGTCGCCCAGGCCAAGGAACTGGCCACCCGCGAGGAAGGCTGCCTGTCGCTGCCCGGCCAGTATGCCGAGGTGACGCGGCCGGCGCGGGTGAAGGTGCGCTACCTCGACGAGACCGGCGCGCGGCGGGAGGTCGAGGCCGACGGGCTTGCTCGCCGCCTGCCTGCAGCACGAGATCGACCACCTGGACGGCGTGCTGTTCGTCGATCACCTGTCCGCGCTGAAGCGCAACATCATCATGCGCCGGCTCGCCAAGGAGCAGCGGCAGAAGAGCGAGGAGAAGTAGGCGCGGCCGATGCGGCTCGCCTTCATGGGCAGCCCGGATTTCGCCGTGCCGGCGCTGCGGGCGCTGCACGAGGCCGGGCACGACGATCGCCGCGGTGTATTGCCAGCCGCCGCGGCCCGCCGGGCGCGGGCAGGCGGTGCAGCGCTGCGCCGGTGCACGCGGGCGGCCGAGGCGCTCGGGCTGGAGGTGCGCACGCCGGCGCGGCTGCGGAGCGACGCGGCGGCGCAGGCGGCGTTCGCGGCGCTCGGCGCTGGATGCGGCGGTGGTCGCGGCCTACGGGCTGATCCTGCCGCCGCCGATGCTGGATGCGCCGCGGCGCGGCTGCCTCAACATCCACGCCAGCCTGCTGCCGCGCTGGCGCGGCGCCGCGCCGATCCAGGCCGCGATCCTGGCCGGCGACGCGGAAACCGGCGTCACCATCATGCAGATGGACGCCGGGCTGGACACCGGCCCGATGCTGCTGCGCGAGGCGGTGCCGATCGGCGCCGCTACCACGTGCGGCAGCGCTGCACGACGTGCTGGCGCCGCTGGGCGCGCGGCTGATCCTGCGGGCGCTGGAAGAAGCGCCGCCGCCGGTGCCGCAGCCGGCCGAGGGCGCGACCTACGCGCCGAAGCTGACGCGCGAGGACGGGCGGATCGACTGGACGCAGGATGCGGCGTCCATCGAACGGCGGGTGCGGGCGCTCGATCCCTGGCCGGGCACGTTCACCTCGCTGCAGGACGGCGTGCTGAAGGTGCTGGCGGCGGAACTGGCGGAAGGGGCGGGCCGGCCGGGAACCGTGCTGGATGACCGGCTGACGATCGCCTGCGGCAGCGGGGCACTGCGACCGACACATGTCCAGCTCGGCGG
>CAWADP010000008.1:0-706742 GCA_963780805.1 uncultured Alphaproteobacteria bacterium | reverse complement strand
TATCGCGGATTGTAACGCTGTGCTAATGCTTGCGGCCACCACCGCCAATCACGCGCCAAAGGAACGTCCCAACCCCACCATGCCCGTCGACCTGGAACTCACCATCGACTTCAAAGCCGCCGGGAACAGCCAGAGCTACCTCGCCGGCGGCTGGGCCCGCGCCGAGACCGACTTCACCTGGATGGTCGGCGGCGAAAGCCAGATCCTCGTCCGCCTGGACCCCGAGGCCGACGCCTACCTGCTGGTGCTGGACGTCACCCCGTTCCTGCAGGCGCCCGACCTGCCGTCGCAACGACTGACCGTCTCGGCCAACGACTCCGTGGTCGGCGCCTCCGTGCTGACGCGCCCCAGCATCCTGGCCTACAAGCTGCCGAAAGCCCTGGTCGACGCCTCCCGCCGCACCGTCATCACGCTGCAGCACCCCGACGCCACGCGGCCCTTGGAGATCTCGGACAGCCGCGACGACCGGACGCTGGCGCTGTCGATCCAGACCGCCCGGCTCTACCGCCTCACCGGGCACATCTTCACGCCGCACGTCGCCCTGCCGCCCGGGCTGCTGCTCCCCGGCGCCTATACCCGCGACGCCGGCATGCCGGAACTGGAGGACATCAGCCAGTACATCCGGCAACAGACCGGCTTCACCACGACGCAGCTGGTGATGCAGTTCGAAAGCCTGGGGGAGAACTGCGAGTTCGGCCTGGTGCAGCGGCGCTGCGACGCCGAACCGCTGGGACTGCTGCGCTTCTCCAGCACGTTCGTGCGCGACCTGGTGCGCGGGCTGGACTCCGGCTTCGAGGGCATCGGCGAGACCGAAGACATCGAGCCGCGCCTGGAAGGCATGGGCGATCAGAAGGAATACATGATCTACGAGCGCCGCTATGGCCTGCTCTACCACACCTTCGTGCTGGAAAATCAGCGCAGCGCCTGGCTGCTGAAGGAGCAGGAGAGCACGCGGCTGAAATTCCTCCACCGCAAGTTCATGGAGGAGCTGGCGGCGAACGAGAAGATCTTCGTCTACAAGCAGAACGAGCACGTCAGCCTGGAGGAGGTGCGGGCGCTGTTCCTGGCGCTCAACCACTACGGGCCGAATACGTTGCTCTGGGTGGTGCCCGCCGAGACGCCGGCACAGGCCGGCAGCGTGGAGGTTCTGGCGGACGGCTTGCTCCGCGGCTACGTGGACCGCTTCGCCCCGGCGGACAACGCGCACGACCTGTCGCTGAACGCGTGGCTGCGGGTGTGCCTGAACGCCTGGCGGCTGATGCGCCTGCAGATGCCCGGCAAGGTCACCGCGCCGGAGTGATGAACCGCATCAGGCTGCGACCGGTTCGTGCGAAACCAGGCGGCGCGCGTTCGAGCACAGCCGCAACCATAGATCGAAAGACAGGTCGTGCGCGTTGTCGTACGGCGCGAACCGGTCGATGTAGCCTTTCAGCAGGCCGGGGGCCATGCGCTCCACCGACCCGGCCTCGTGCTTCCCGTCGGCCTCGACCACCCACAGCAAGGTGTTGCGGCCGTAACGGTTCAACGCGGCAAACAGCGCCAGGATCCCCCCTTCCGGCGGCTCGTCGTTGCGCTTCACCACGAAGATCTTCTCGCCGTTCTCGAGGTCCTCGAGCAACTTGCGGCGCAGCAGCCGCAGGCGGGCGGCCTGCTGCTGCACCAGCCGGCTTTCGTCCACGTCGCCCTGATAAAGGAACGTGTGGAAGGTCAGCGCGAACCGGCGGTCTTGCAGGACATATTCGCGGCGCACGGACTCGTCGGTCCAGAACCGCAGGTTCTCCGCGTCGCCCAGGCCCTGGAATTCCGTTTCGATCGCTTGCACCAGTTCGGCCAGTCCGATATTGGAAAAGCGCAGCAGGCTCAAGGGTTCCGCGCCGCACCGCCGCTGCACCAGGCCGAACTCGCAATTATCGCCGAGGCTCTCGAATTGCAGCATGAACTCCGCGGCCGGCATCCCGGACTGGGCTGCCAGCTCCGTGGGGGTGATGCCCTGCCCACCCTGAAGGTTGAATTCGCTCAGGTCGCCGGTGACGCGCAGCAGCCGCAGGGTCCGGATCGCGGCGGCGAGCTGCCGCGTGTCGCTTGGATGCCCGTAGTCGACGGGACGTGCCGCATCCGGGTGGCGGAAGACGATATGGACTGGCGCCTTGCCGGACATCAACTCCGCGGGGATCCGGTAGGCGGCTGAGAGATTGCCCGTGAGGACCGAGCGCCCAACCGAGCGGCCGCGCACCAGGACCATCATGCGCTGCGACGGTACCTCCGGGGCATGGCAGAACGGCGCCAGCTCCATCTGCACCACGAACGTGTCGCCCGGGCCAGGATTGCTGAGCCAGAGATCGCTTTCCTCGCCGACCATCCAGCGGAAGCCGCTTTCGGCGGGAGACCAGCCGGCGCCGAGGTAGTCAACATCGTCGCCCTCTACCCCGAATCCGATGTCCTGCACCACTTCGGCCGCCACCGTTCATCACCCCCATGCGCGTGCCACATCTAATCAGGATGCGCCCGGTATTGCCAGCATTCGTGCATGTCGGGTCAACGTTAATTCTGCATTGCGCGGCAGAGCAGATTTGCACTGCGGCAATCATCGCCGCGACTTCTTCCGGCATCCGCTTCTCTTCCGGCATCCGCTTCGACGGTCGTAACGATCCCAGATCGTTGCGTCCGTCGATAGTGAAATTACCGTCGGTGTGACCGGCCCTATCGCCCGCCGGCGGTAACCCTTCATTAACTGCGACCCCTCATGGTCACGTCCTGGGGTCACAAACCTCAAGGTGCACCATATGCCGCCTTCAACCGCGCTCTGCGCCGGCGTCGCAGGTGACCGGGCCGCCCTGGCGGGCGCGGGGCCTTGCCCGCCGCGGGTTCGCGCCTGCCACCCGTCGCCGCGGATCTGAACATCAGCCGAGACGGCCGCCATGCCCTCCACCTACCGCGTGCTGCAGGCCGTCACCGAACACCGGGCCCCGCCGCGCTGCCGGCCGTGGGGACGTCCGATCGCCCCACCGCTTCGGTGGCTGCGCCGCGGCATCGGCTCCATCACGCCGCGGTTCTCCGGCGAATCGTTGCTGCCGGAACTTGCGGCCATCGCCGCTTTTCTCGCTTTGATCTGGCTCGGCATCGGCATTGCGCTGGACCGCGAGCATCGCACCTGCCGAGGCCGCCGCCGCCCAGGCCAGCAGCAATCTCGCCCACGCCTTCGAGGAAAGCACCCGCCGCACCATCGGCCAGATCGACCAGATCCTGCGCAGCGCACGTGCCTTCTACGCAGCGGAGGGCCCGCGCTTCAGCTTCGACGACTGGGCCCGCGCCCAGGCGCTGCCCGATACGGATGACCGCCGCCATTGGCATACCGGATGCGGCTGGGCGGTGACGAGTTCGTCATCCTGCTGCCCGGGCTATGCGAGCCGGCGGCGGCAATACCGCTGGTGCAGCTCCTGCTGCAACGTCTCGCTGAACCAATGCAGGTCGGCGACCACCGGCTGCGCATCGGCGCCTCGATCGGTGCCGCGTTCCATCCGAGAGACGCGCAGGACGGCGACAGCTTGTTCAAATTCGCCGACATCGCGCTATATGCCGCGAAGGCCGCGGGGCGCGGTACGTTCCGCTGCTTCGATGCCGCGATGACGCAGGCGGTGAACGAGCGCCGGCTGCTGGAGGGCGGCCTGCGCCGCGCGCTGGACAACGCCGAGTTCGAATTGCATTTCCAGCCGATCTTCGATGGCGATTCATTGGCGGTTACCGGATTCGAGGCTTTGACCCGCTGGCGCCCGCCGGGCGGCGGCACCGTTCCGCCCGAAATCTTCATCCGCATCGCCGAAGATTGCGGCCTGATCAACCGCCTCGGGCAGTGGGTGCTGGAACCAGCCCGCGCCGCCGCGGCCGCATGGCCGCTTCCGTGCCGCGTCGCGGTGAACGTTTCGCCGGTGCAGCTTCGCGATGGGCGGCTGCAGGACGATGTCGCGTCCGTGCTGCGGCGCAGCGGACTGGCCGCGGAATATCTGGAAATTGAGGTCACGGAAGGCGTCCTGGCCGACAGCAACCCCGCGGTCATGGACAGCCTGCACGAGCTGCGGGCGATGGGGGTACACATTTCGTTGGACAATTTCGGCACCGGCTATTCCAGTCTGAGCTATCCGCGCCGTTTCTCGTTCGACAAAATCAAGATCGACAAGTCGTTCGTGCAGGAACCGGCGAACGATCAAGGCGTGCGGGTGATCCTGGAGGCGATCCTCGGTCTGTGCCGGAACCTCGATCTGCCCGTGGTCGCCGAGGGCGTTGAGACCCAGCAGCAACTGGCCCTGCTGCGCCAGAGCCACTGCTTTGAACTGCAAGGTTACCTACTTGGACGCCCAATGCCGGCCGCCGCCGTCGCCGCGTTCCTGCTGAGGAACAGCCACCATCGGCAGCCGGAGACGATAGCGGCGAGGGCGGTGGCATGAGCCGTACGGCGTATTCGGGCTCCGAACCGTTCGAATCGCCCAGTTGAATAAATTTTAACCTTCGGTAAACATCTCTCCAAGGGGAGCCCAACCCTGCCCGAAACCGGCTATTTGCCAAACGCCGCCAAATTCTATAAAGTGGCTTTATCGTCAGACCAACCATGGCAGGAGAAGCATCTTGGCTCGCAAACCCAGTCTTTCGCACTATCTTCGTAACGCACGTCTGCAACGCGGCCTTTCGGTCGCCGAACTGGCCGAGCGGGTGGGCGTCAGCGCCGCCAGCATCTATTTTTGGGAAACCGACCGGGTGAAGCCGCGGGATGCAAATTTGAGTGCGCTCTGCAGGGCGCTGAAACTCCCAGTCCGGGCGACCCGCGAAATCGCGGCGGGATAATCAAGACCGGTTGCTGTCCGCGTAGGGCGGAAAAGCGAAGCTCATTCCGCCGTTACCCGGCGGACAACGGTGCCCTTTTCCGCCCCTCGCTTCGTTTTAGGGTCCGAGGCAGAATAAGCAAATCATTCGGGAGCGAGGCTCGCACCCCCGCGTCATGGTGCGCGAAGGCGCGCCGTCCACGACTTGCAGTGCCACACGCGGCAAAGTCGTGGATGGTGCGCCTTCGCGCACTATGACGCGGATGGTGCGCCTTCGCGCACTATGACGCGGATGGTGCGCCTTCGCGCACTATGACGTGGATGGTGCGCCTTCGCGCACTATGACGCGGATGGTGCGTATTCGCGCACCATGACGTAGATTGTGCGCCTTCGCGCACTATGACGCGGGGAGCTGCGGCGCGGCCATTTGCGTCGCTTATTCTGTCTCGGGCCCTTAGGTGTTGTGCCAGGAGGCCATGTCGGTCTGCCCGACTGGCCATAGTGCCGGCAACTTCCGCGCCAGCCATTGTGCCAGCGCGGCGTTGACCTCTGTTGGCTTCTCCTGCGCCATCCAGTGGCCGGAGGGAACGACCATTTCCGTCAGATCGGCGCAGCCTTGCCGCATCGGCTCGGCCAGTTGCGAGACAAGGGTCTCGCACGTGTAGTCATAGGCCGCGTGCAAGAACAGGACCGGCATCGTCAAACGGCCGCCATTCGCGGATCCAGCGGCGTACGCAATGTTACGCGCGTGATTCATGTACCAGGAGATCCGGACCGAAGAAACCGTTGCGCTGCAGTGCCGCGGCGTAAGCATGCAAGTCCTGCCGCGTGAGCACGTCGGTGTCGAGCGGCAGGTCCGGCGCGGCTGAGGCGCCGCCGAACCAACCGCCGTCCCGCCGCACCTGGGCCGTGCGCGACGGCTGACCGCGATAGGCCGGATTGCCCTTGCGGAACAGCGCCTTCACGGTGTTTGGGACGTGGGCCTCGAACGTGGAGCTCGCTTTGAGGAAGTTCTCTTCGTAAAACAGCATGTATTCCCATTGACCAGCAGGGAAATCCGCTTCGGCATAGACGGCGCGATCGATCAGCGGCAGGAAGTTCGCCAGTGCGAACCCGGCGGCGATGTAGGGAATGCACAGGTTGGCAACACCGAAGCAACGCGCGGGGTGGTGGCTGGCGATGCTCCAGACCACCGGGCTGCCCCAGTCGTGCCCGACCCATACGGCTTTGTCGTGCCCCAGCGCATCCAGCAACTCCAGCATGTCGCGCGTGCTGTGTTCCAGCGCGTAGTCCTCGTGGCGCGGATGCACGCTGGAACGGCCGTAGCCGCGCATGTCCGGTGCAATGCAGCGAAAGCCGAGCGCGGCAAAGCAGGGCAGTTGGTGCCGCCAGCTTATCGACAGCTCCGGCCAGCCGTGCACGAACACGATCGGTGGCGCGCCCTCGGTGCCGCAAGCCAGATAGAACGTCGTATGACGATCGGTTCGAACGCAGTGTTCGGTGATGGGGAAGGGCATTGTCGACTCCTTGGGCGGGTGCTCGATTTTGTGGCAACGCCGTCCGGCATTTGACACAGCGTAATCCTGCCGGGGTTTCTGACCGCGCCGGGTCGACCCACCGCTTGCGACGCTCTTGCGACCCCCTTGCGACCCCTTTGCAACCCCACTTGCGACCCCAGGCACCGGGCCACATGGACCCGATCAGCATGCTACGAGGACCCACAATATCCCATCGACCTGCGTGCGGTCGCGTGGTCGGCATCGGTCAGTGCCGCCGCCTGATCGTGCCGCGGCGAGCGGCCATACCTGCACGGAATGCGGATCGATATCGAAGCCGCAGGTTTCGTCGAGCGGGCCATCCGTGCGGCCGTCGAAGATCCGCACCCGGGCATCGCCCACCCGGATGGTGACCTGCCGCCCCACCCCCATCGCGGCAACGCTCTCTACTTGTCCGCGGTACGGCCCGTTCACGGTGATCCGCGCGCGCGAGGGCGAGAAGCTCCAGCCCACATGCTCCCCCGGCGTCAGGTCCGGCCCGGCCGCGGCCAGCAGCAGGCCGTCGCCGACCGCGATGTGGTGACGGTCGGCCACCATGCCCTCGGCCACGTTGTCGGCACCGAGCAGGCGCGCGACTGCTTCACTGGCGGGACGGCGGAACACCTGGTCCACCGCGCCGGCCTGCAACACCTGGCCGTCGGCGAGCACCAGGACTTCGTCGGCCAGCAGCGCGGCCTCCAGCGGATCGTGGGTCACCAGGATGGTGGTAGCCGCAAGTTCCCCCTGCAGCGCCAGCAACTCGCGGCGCAGGCGGGCACGCAGCGGTGCGTCCAGCGCCGAGAACGGTTCGTCCAGCAGCAGCAGGTTGGACGGGCGCGTCAGCGCGCGGGCAAGCGCCACCCGCTGCTGCTGTCCGAGCGATAACTCGACGGGATAGCGGTGTTCCAGCGCGCGCAGGCCGAAGCGTTCGACCCAATGGGCCGCGACCCCGGGATCGGCGCCGGCGGGAAACCGCAATTGCTCTCGCACGGTCAGATGCGGGAACAGGCCGTAGTTCTGCGGGACGTAGGCGATGCCGCGCGCCACGGGATCCAGATGCGCCAACTCGCGGCCGTCCACGGTCACGCTGCCGCTGTCGCACGGGTCAAGGCCGGCGATCAGCCTCAGGGTCAGTGATTTGCCCGAGCCTGACGGGCCCAGGATCGCCAACCGGCGCGCGCGCGGCGACCAGGCGACGTGAAGACGGAAGCCGTCGAGTTGCTTTTCGAAGCGAAAGGCGATCGCAGCGACACGTTGGAGTCCCGTCGTGCCCACGCGGAGCCCGGCCTCGCCTTGGGCAGGGGAGGGGACCCATGCGGCATGGATCCCTGCTTTCGCAGGGATGACGGGAGCAGCAGGGACGACGGGCGTCGCAGGGCTGACGGCAATGCTGGCCTGCCCCGGCAATCCCCACCGGCGCCCGCGGTTGCGCCGCGCGGCCACCATCTGACTCAACGCCATGACCAGCAGCGCCAGCACCAGCGTCGGCAGCAGTACGGGCAGCATCGCCGGCAGGCCCTGGGAGCCGAACGCGACATAGGTATAGACCGGCAACGAATAGGGGTGGTAGGCGACCATGACCGTCGCGCCGAACTCGCCGAACCCTCGCAGCCACGCCAGCAGCAGGCCGGACAAAATGGCCGGCCATGCGATCGGCAGGCTGACATGCAGGAACACATCCAGTCGGCGCCGGCCCAGCGTGGCGGCCACGCCTTCCAGCACCGGATCGACCCCGGCGAATCCCGACCGCGCGGCGATGATCAGGAATGGCGCGGCAACGAAGACCTCGGCGACCACGATGCCGGCGAAGGAATCCGTCAGTGCCCCGTTCAGCAGGCGTCCGATCGGGCTTGCATAACCGACCAGGAACAGCAGCAGGATGCCGCTGCTGAGCGGCGGCAGGGCGAGCGGAAGCTGCACGATGAAGCCCAGCATCGCCATCGCGCGCCCCGGCACGCGCGCCAGCAGATAGCCGAGCGGAATGCCGCCCAGCGCGATGAGCAGGGTCGATACGCTGGCAGTGGCGATCGACACGGCACAGGCGTGCAGCAGCGCGCCGGCATCGACCGACTGCCAATCGGCCAGCACCACTTGCTCGGCTCCGGCGAGCAATGGTGCCATCAGGTAGATCGCGAGCAGCCCCGCAAGCCAAGGCAGCGGTGCGGGAATGCCGCGAGTCATGTGTGCCGCCGTGCCATTGCGGCTTTGACGCCTGGTGCCCAATGCTGCGCTATCTCCAATGCCGGTGCAGTCCGTCTGCCGGCAATCTTCCACCACGAAGCCACGAAGGCACGAAGAGAAGCTGCTTCGTGCCTTCGTGGCTTCGTGGCTCAGGATGCTTTCGGCCGCCGCCGGCGGCGCGGACGAAGCATTAATGGCAGGGCTCTGGGTACTCCTCGACCATTCCGCACGCCGGTTGCAGTCCGTGCATCGACCTCAGGCCCCGCCTATCACTTCGCGCTGACGACCAGCGACCGCAAATCAGCCGGCGCCGAGCTTGCCTGTCCGGACAGGGTGGGCTTTTGCAGGTCCATCCCATGCGCCGTCATCAGGCTACGCCCCTGCGGACCCAGCAGGAACTTGACGAACTGATCGGCGCCGCTTGGATTGGCGGCATCATGCACGACCGTGACGGTATAGACGGCCTTCGGCGCGATTTCCGCCGGCAGAGCCACGGCCGGAATCTTCGCGTCGGCGGTTTCGGTCGAATAGAAGAACCCCACGTCAAGCTGGCCCGATTGCAACCGGCCGACCAACGTCTCCTCCGGCAGCACCTGGGCCGGATTGTCCGCCGCGCCGAGCACGTGCTGCTCCAGATCGGGCTCCTTGTAATAGGTGGCGGCGTGCTGCATCAGCGCCACCGTGAGACGGCCTTTCGGATCGAGCTTGGGATCGGTGCGGCCGATCTTAATCCCGGGCTCCTGCAACACCTGGTACCACGGCTTGGTCTTGAAATCCGCCGCGAACTTGCTGTTGGGGTCGTAGCCGATCACCAGCGCGGAATGGGCGAAGGCGATGTACCAACTCACCCAGTCGCCGTTGTTCGCGCCCATCAGGCTTTCGTTCACCTTGGGGTTGGCGCTGACGAACACGTCGGCATGCCGCAGCTTGCCCTTGATCTGGTTGGCCAGCAGGTTCGAACCGCCGGCAAAGCCCTGGAACGTGTCGCCGGTGGCCTTGTCGAAGGCGGGGCCGATGCCGTGCTCCATCAGGTTCACCAGCGAGCCGGCATACAGCACGTTCACCGTCCCGGCGGCAACCGCTGGCGATGCCGGTGCGAGCGAGACGCCGAGGCTCAGCAAGGCGGCGCCGAGTATGGCGAGCGCCGGCCGCGTCGCTGGCTTCAGGTGTCTGGTGGCAGGCATCGCGTTTCTCCGTGGGTTTGTCGATGGGGCGTCGCGAAGGAAGGCCGAGGACCGCGCAGGCGGGCGCGCCGGCGGTGAGCTTCAAGGCGGCACGGTGCGGACACCGGTGAGGTCGGCGTTCAATTGCGCCGCGGTCAGCACGCGGCCGTAAACCACCGCATTGAACAGCGCGGCGAGCGTCGTCGGGTCGCGCCCGCTGAGCCAGGCCAGGCCGAGCAAGCGGTTGATCGATGGCGGTTCCTCGATCCAGCCGAACGGCAGCGCCGGGGCGACCAGCGTGTGCCCTTCGCGCACCGCTGGCAGCGACTTCCACGCGGCGGACTGGGCAAGCGTCGTCCGCATCGCCGGGTCGGAGAACACCAGCACATCGGGATGCAGGGCGCGGATATCGTCGAGGCTGGCCTGGCGGAACGCTCCCTGGCCCGCCGGGGCCACCACCTGCCACCCCAGCCGGGTGAAGACCTCCGCCAGATCGGTGCCCGGTGCGACTACGGTCAGGCCATCGGGGCCTCGCGCGCACAGGACGCGCGGGTGCGCGTCGGGCGGAATCGGCAGCGCCAGCAGGGCGGACGCGAAATCGGCCAGGACGGCGGCGCGCGCCTCCCGATGCAGGACGTGGCCGAGCAAACGGAACGCCTGCGGGATTTGCGACAGCGAGCCATCGAGCAGGATGGTGGGGATGCCGGTGCGCTGCTCTGTCGCTCGCGCCAGGTCGCTATAGCGCGGCGAGACCGTGCCGTAGTCCACGATCAGGTCGGGCTTCAGGGCGATGACCTTGGCGGTGACGTCTTCGCGGCCGGTCACGCGCGGTACCAGTGGCAGGCTCGCGGCTTCCGGCGCCAGGTAAGCCCGGGATTCAGGCGGAATGGGGAACGGCCAACCCAGCATAAGGTCGGGCGCCAGCGCAGCCAGCAACACCGCGGCGGGAGGGCCGGCCGGCAGCACGTGCGCGACCTGATCCGGCACCTGCACAGTGCGGCCGGTCGCATCGACAATGTCGGCCGCGAGCGCCGCGCCGGACCAGCATAGAAGCGTCAGGGCCAGGAACGCGCGGCGCAGCATCTCTCCTCCGGCCGCGACGATATAGCCGTGGGGGTATAGCGACAAGGGGCGAGGGGAGGGCGGCTGGAGGGCGGCCAGGGGGAATTGCTCGGACATCTCGAGCTTGGCCTTGGCCGAGGGCCTGGAGGGATGCGGGTGCCGGCCGGCTGGTGTGCGGCGTGGCTTCATTCTCAAGGGCGAGAGAAGTGCGCAACAGCCCGCAACCAAAGACGATCCGGTGAGCGCAAGCCCTCCGGCCATTCGTCATTCAAATTATTCGAATGCGAAGATTCGCTTCCAGTCGTTCTTCATGCTGATAACCGTCCAGTCCCGCGCCTTCGCCTCGTCCATCAGCGATTCGGGGAAGGTGCCGACCTTGCTGTCGGGCAGTCCGCCCCCCGGCCCATAGGCGTATTCCCGCGTCGCGTCGTCGTGATGGACCAGCATCCTCAGCCGCGCGCCGGCACCTGCGCCCGTCCATTCCAGCATCTCGCGGTCACCGTTGGAATTGCCAAACGAGGCGTAGGGACGCTTGCCGATGAACATGTTGATTCCAATCGCCTTCCCATCATTGTCGCAGTTAAAAAACAGCTTCGGTACACGCAGGAGAGCGGGCTTGTCTCCCTTCAGCTCGTATTGCACGACGAGCCTTGAACCAATGACCTGTTCCGGCGGAACGCCATACACGCGCTGTGCATACGCCCGCACGAAGTCCTGTCCACCTCCCGTCACGATGTAGGTGCGGAAGCCGCTCGCGCGCAGGTAGTTCATGACTTCGAGCATCGGCTGGTAGACGAGATCAGTGTAAAGCCGATGAAAGCGCGGATGCTTCGCCGTCGCAATCCAATGCTGCACGATATCGGCGTAATCGCCCTCGGTCATACCGGTGAGGGTGGCCGCCGCGATTTGCAGCCAGTCACTCTCGCTGAACCTGCCTATGACCGCCGGATCGTTGGACAGCACCGACTTGTAGGGTTCCTGATTCTGCCATTCCGGGTGTTGCGGTGCCAACGCATGCACGCGGTCGAGCGCGAACATGGCCTGCCCGTAGCCCGGATGCTCCACCCACAGTGTGCCGTCTTGGTCGAATGTGGCGATGCGGTCTTCCGGTTTGACGAAATCCTTGCTCGACTGGTCAGTGGCGGCGCGCGCGAAATCCAAAATCGCCTGCTTCGCTGGCCCGTCATTCCAGGAAGCAAGCGGATCGGCAGGCGTCTGGGCCTGCGCCACGGCGATTTGCGCTACTGAGGCGGCCGCGACGGTTGTTGTGACGCCAAGCAGTATCGAGCGGCGGCGGATATCGCCAGCTTGCGCGGATTTGGGGTTCGCCACTGTTCTTCCTCCCACCAATGCCCAAGCGCTATTTGTCAGACACCGGGAGGGATAAGGCTATAGCAGATCGGCAAAACACATGCCTCGCGCCGGATCGCTCAGAGCTATCATCATCCGTGGCCACAAGGTAACCGGCGCAAATCACGTCGTTCCGGTGCTTCCGGGACGCGCCGCCCGTCCCGCGCAGCAACGTCATTGCCGAAACTGCGGGGCGATTCGAAACGGTAGACGTAGAACCTCAGCGGGGCGGGAACGCCTCAAATTGCGGTACGTCGTCTGTGATCTTGTGCCAGCTTGCCTTTGACCCCACAAAGATATGGGCAGACGCCCGAATGGTGGGGTCATCGACCAGCGTTCCCATCGCAATGTGCACATAGGCGCCCTCACGCACTACCGAGTAGAGCAGTGAGCCGCAGGTCCCGCAGTGCACGTCGTGCGCACGCTCTTCCTCGCCGAAAATCATCACGTGTTCGTTCCCGGCGACGAGCTCCAAGCGATCCCGCTGGATACCCGCGAAGGGCTTGAAGGCTGCTCCCGTAGCACGGCGACAGTTCGAGCAATGGCAATTCATTGCATAAGAGAACGCATCGTCAACTTCGTAGACGGTGGCGCCGCACAGGCACTTCCCGGTCAACCTGCGTACCGCTCCACTGACTTCTGCCGCCATCGCAGGAGTGCTCCTTTTCCCCGAATGCTCCCGTGCCTATTGTGAGGTTTGCGTCGCGCCGCCGAGTAACGCAAGGCCCTCGGCCACCGAGACGAATTCGCCGCCACCCGCCAGTTTGTCGGCGCCGAAGCGGGCCGCGAAGAGATTGCGGACGGCGGGAACGAAGGCGGTACCGCCGGTGAGGAACACGCGATCCACCTGATCGGCGGTGACGCCGGCGGCGGCAAGCACCCGGTCCACGGTGGCGGACAGCCGCGCCAGATCGGCGGAGATCCAGCCCTCGAACTCGGCGCGGGTGATGACGCGTTCGACGACGAAGTTCTTGTGGTGGAAACGCAGCGTCGTGGCCTCGCAGCGTGACAGCTCCGCCTTGGCGGAGGATACGGCCTGGTACAGCGCATGGCCGAGACCGTCCTCGATCAACGCGATCAGGTGGCGCAGCCGCTCCGGGTGCCGCGCGGTGCGCGCTACCTCGGCGATCGAACGCAACGTGCGCGGGTTGCGCATCAACGACAATTGGTGCCAGCGGGCGAAGCCGGAATAATACTCCGGCGGCACCGGAAGCGCGTTGCCCATCACCTGGTAGGTGTCGCCCTTGCCCAACAGCGGCGCGATCGCCCGCTCGATGATGCGGAAGTCGAGCATGTCGCCGGCGACGCCGATGCCGGCGTGGCCGAGCGGCGTGGTGTATCCGCCCGGCTCGAAGTGCATCACCGAGAAGTCGCTGGTGCCGCCACCGAAGTCGCCGATCAGCACGGTTGCCGGCTGGGTCAATGTGCGGGCGAAGCGCAGCCCGGCCGCCTGCGGTTCCAGCGCCAGCGTCACGGCAGGCAGGCCCGCCTCCGCATAGGCGCCACGCAGCCTCGCGGCGCCCAGATCATCGTCGGCGAGTTCGCCGGCGAAGCGCACCGGGCGGCCGACGACGATGCTGCGGGCCGGCGGCAAGTCAGCCAGAAGCGTCCGAAGGAAGCAGCCGATCAGGTGCTCCAGCGTGAAGCGATGGCCGAAGATGCGGGTCTCGGTGAAGCTGCGCTGTGCGAGGTAGGTTTTCATCGACATCAGCAGCCGGCTGTCGAGTGGATCCTCCAGGTAGGCGGTGATCGCCTCGGGGCCGGCGGCGTGATGCAGGACGCGGCGGGCCCGAGTGTCCTCGGACCAGAAGCACAGCACGGAGCGGAATACGTCGAGCGCGGCGAGCCGGCGCGTGGCGACACGACCGTCTTCGTGCGCCAGCGCGACGACGCTGTTGGTGGTACCAAAATCGACGCCGATCGCGCTGACCATCGCCCCCGCTCCAGCAAAGGGCGCGGGTTGAAGCGCTTCCGACGGTTCCAGGCAAGCGGGATCGCCGGGCCATGACGAGATCCGGCCGCCCGAGCTTATGCGTAGCGCACCCGCCGCCTTCAGCGATTCTTCACCACTCCCCCTGCATGCTGCCCCGCACACCGGAGCCCCGCATGCGCCTCGCCCTTCCCGCCCCGCTGCCCGCCCCGCTGCCCGATACCACCCTGGTTGGGCTCGCCGCCGCCGGCCTTCTACTCGTGGCGCTCGCCTGCGCCCTGCTGGCGCCGCCGCTGTTCTGGCTGCTGCCGACGGCCGCGACCGCCGCCGCCGTCGTCTTCCTCGCCTACCGCTTCACCCCCGGCTTCACCGCGGCCTGGCTGTTGCTCACCTCCGCCAGCCTGGAAATGACCGCGTCGGACTTGCTCGGAGAACCATACTTCCAGCCCACGATCGCCCTGGTGAAGGGCATCGGCATCGGCCTGGCGGTGGTAGCGGTGCTGCGCTACGGCCCCCGCCTCGATCTGTTCAATCCCAGCTTCGCCTGGCTGGCGATGTTCGCGGGCGGCCTGGCGCACGGCCTGTTGCCCGGGCTCAGCGCCGACGCCAGCCTGCGTTCGCTGATCGGCTCCGTGGCGCCCTTCGTCTTCGGCTTCAGCAAGCTGTCGCGAGACTGGGCGCAGGCGATCATCCGCACCACGGCCTGGGCACCCCTGCTCTGCGTGGCTGCCGGCGCGGTCTGCGACATCGCCGGCATCCGCCCCCTGTTCGTCAACAGCGGAGGCTGGCGCCTGACCGGGCTGGGCCATCCCGCGTTCCTCGCCGGCGTTGCCGAGACCGCTGTCTATGCCTGCCTCGTCGAACTATACCGCCACGGCCGCCGCGCGGACCTTCTCCTGCTCGGCGCCAACCTGCTGCTGCTGGTGCTGACCGGTGCTCGGGCGCCGCTGACGGTCGCCCTGGCTGTGGTCGGGCTGAGCCTGCTGCTGGTGCGCGCGCCCGCCTTTCCCGCCCGCGATCGCCTGCTGCTGATCCTGGCCGCCGCCGCCGCGCTGCCACTGGCCGCCATCACCGTATTCGGGCTGGTGCCGACGGACCTCTCCGCCGTGCGCGCCTTCGAGGTCCTGACAACGAACCTGGACAACCTCAGTGGCCGGCAATTGCTGTGGCCGAATTTCGAGGCCGCCGCCGCCGCCTCCCCCTGGGTTGGGTGGGGCGTCGGCGCGGGCAATGTCGTCATCCCGCCCGAAGGCCCGGTCGCCCGGCTGCTGCAAACTTCTGCAGCCCATAACGAGTATCTGCGCATCGACGTGGAAGGCGGCCAAATCGGCCGCGCCCTGCTGGTCGTGCTGATGTTCCTATGGGTGCGCGGCCACACCGCACGCCTGTGTCCCTCGGACCGCGCCGTCATGCGGCTGGCGTTCCTCGCGCTGGCAGTGCACGCCTTCACCGACAACGTGCTGATCTCCACGCCTGCCTGCGTCTTGTTTGCCTTCGCCACGGCGGTGTTTGCCCGCGGCGCATGGGAGTGTGGCCAAATGCCGGCTTGATGCACACGGGGCCGGAGGCGTAGGCATCCCCCGCCCTGCCGGAGTGCCGATCCTATGCGTCCGATGCGTGCCGTGTTCGCGCTGCTGCCGCTGCTGTGGTTGACCGTCTTCGCGCCGCGCGCCGACGCCGCTGGCCTGGCCTTCGTGATGAACTCCGGTGGTGCCTCGGTCAGCCTGATCGACATGGCGACTCACAAGGAACTGCGGCGCATTCCCGTGCTGCGCGAGCCGCACCATTGGGCGCTGACCCCGGACGGCAAGAGTCTGCTGGTCGGCGATACCGTCGGCAACGAGCTTTTTGCCCTCGATCCCGCCACCGGCGCGCTGCAACGGACCATTCCCTGCGTCGATCCGTACCAACTGTGGTTCAGCCCGAACGGAAAGTTCCTGGTGGTGAACGGCCTCGCCCGCAACCAGATCGACGTGTATGACGGCGCCACCTTCAAGCTGGTGAAGCGCTTCCCGGCCAGGACGATGCCGAGCCATCTGGCGTATTCACCGGATTCCGGCATGGTGTTCGTGTCGCTGCAGGGCACCGACCGGCTGATGGCGGTCGATCTGAAGACCATGTCGGTGCTGTGGGACAAGCCGGTCGGCCGCACGCCCGCCGGCGTGCTGTGGCTGAACAGCAAGGTACTGGTGGCCGACATGGGCGCGGACTACCTGGCCGAAGTCGATCCGGCCGATGGCCACGTCCTACGCCACATCATTGCCGGCAAGGGCGCGCATAATTTGTTCCTCTCGCCGGACGGCAAGACGCTGTGGGTGAACAACCGCGTCGCCGGCACCACCGAATCGCTGCATGCGGATTCGCTGACGCCGATCCGCACGTACAAAATCCCCGGCGGCCCGGATGACATGGCCTTCGCGCCCGACGGCAAGCTTTGGATCACCCGGCGCTGGGCGGAGACGGTCGCGGTGCTCGATCCCGCCACAGGCGATTACGAGACGGTCGATGTCGGCCGTTCGCCGCACGGCATCTTCCTGAACGACGCCGCGCGGCCGTTCACCAAGGTCGCGCTCGCGCCGGTGCGCTGATGCCGGACCCGTTCGATCTCGCCGCCGGCTGGCTGCAAGGGCATGTGCTGATCCCGTTGCTCTACCAGTTCGGCGGGATGGAGTGGGAGGACATCTCCTACGGCTGGGCTTTGTTCGCGGTGTATGGCGCGGCGCAGGTGGCGCTGACCTTCGCGCTGTGCCTGCCACTGGAGCGCTGGCGGCCGGTTGAACGCTGGCCGGACCACAAGGCGGTGGCGGTGGACGTGTTCTATACCGTGCTGTCGCGCGTCGGCATCCTGCCCCTGTTCACCTTCGTCCTGTTCTATCGCGCGCAGGTGGTACTGAACGGCTGGATCGCCGACCAGGGCCTGGTGCCGCCCACGATCGAGCGCTTCTTCCCCATCCTGCTAGGCCACGCGGCGATCACGTTCGCGATTTATGCGGTGATCCTGGATTGCGCCGATTACTGGCGCCATCGGCTGTCGCACAAGTTCCGCTGGTGGTGGGCGCTGCACTCGCTGCACCACGCGCAGCGGCAGATGACGTTCTGGTCGGACGACCGCAACCATGTGCTGGACGACCTGATCTCCGCGCTGTGGTTCGGCGCCATTGCGCTGCTGATCGGCGTGCCGCCGCTGCAGTTCCCGCTGCTGGTGCTGGTGCTGCGGTTTATCGAGAGCCTGGCGCATGCCAATGCCCGGATATCGTTCGGCGCGGTGGGTGAACGGCTGCTGATTTCCCCCCGCTTCCATCGCGCGCATCACGGCGTGCTGGCGGCGGGACAGCGGAGCTGCAACTACGGCGCGGTGTTCCCGTGGTGGGACATGCTGTTCGGCACCGCGGATTTCTCGCGCGACTACGTGCGGACTGGCGATCCGTCGGGCGAGGAGGCGCTGCACAGCGGCGGCTACCTGCGGCAGCAATGGGCCGGGTTGCGACGGCTGGGACGGGTGGTCGGGAGTTGGTGAGGCGATTTGGATTTTCACTAGCCGGGGATGGGATGCCGGACAGGGGCGATGGCGTTCCATATCGTTCGTAGTGAGTGAGGCCGACTATACGGCGCGCCGATACCATACCCTATGCAGATGCGAGGGAACACAAGGCCAGTGTGGATCAACTGATTGCGGAGGCGCGCGCAAGATGGCAGGCGGCATCGCCGGCCGCTCATCTGGCAGCGCCCGTGCCCGCTCGCCAGCTCTTTGTTTCACCACGGAGATAGCGCGGAGGGCCACGGTGGGCCACAGGAGTTGGAGCGGTTCCTCTGACTGGGGCTACACAATATAGCGGCGAAGGCCGTCCACCAGGCGACGGGCGTGGAAATTCAGAATCAGCCCGATGTGGATTCCGCTCATGCTCAGGTAGGTATGCAATTGCGCTTCGTGCACCGGCAGGATCGCTGCGACGGCTTTGATCTCCAGTATCACTTCGCGGGCCACGACGATGTCGGCCTTGAAACCATCGCCAATCGCACGGGATTTATAAATGACAGGAATCGTGACCTGCCGCTCGAATGGAATACCTGCCTCGTGCAGTTCGTGACACAGGCATTGTTCGTACACCAATTCCAGCAGACCGGGGCCAGTGTGCCTGTGCACCTCGATTGCCAGCCCGATCACCTGCTCGGTAAGTTCCCCGGCTATCAACACCGCTCCGACTCCCGTGGCCCACCGTGGCCCTCCGCGCTTCCTCCGTGGTAAAAGATAATAAATCGTAACCGCACCGGCCGACGGAGCGTCTCCGGCCACATCTCGCCGGGTCTCCATACTCGGTCCAGAACGGCACGCATCGCTGGCCCGTCATCTGGCAGCGCCCGTGCCCGCTCGCCAGCTCTTTGTTTCACCACGGAGATAGCGCGGAGGGCCACGGTGGGCCACAGGAGTCGGAGCGGTTCCTCTGACTGGGGCTACACAATATAGCGGCGAAGGCCGTCCACCAGGCGACGGGCGTGGAAATTCAAAATCAGCCCGATGTGGATTCCGCTCATGCTCAGGTAGGTATGCAATTGCGCTTCGTGCATCGGCAGGATCGCCGCGACGGCTTTGATCTCCAGTATCACTTCGCGGGCCACGACGATGTCGGCCTTGAAACCATCGCCAATCGGACGGGATTTATAAATGACAGGAATCGTGACCTGCCGCTCGAATGGAATACCTGCCTCGTGCAGTTCGTGACACAGGCATTGTTCGTACACCGATTCCAGCAGACCGGGGCCAGTGTGCCTGTGCACCTCGATCGCCAGCCCGATCACCTGCTCGGTCAGTTCCCCGGCTATCAACACCGCTCCGACTCCTGTGGCCCACCGTGGCCCTCTGCGCTTCCTCCGTGGTAAAAGACAATAAATCGTAACCGCACCGGCCGACGGAGCGTCTCCGGCCACATCTCGCCGGGTCTCCATACTCGGTCCAGAACGGCACGCATCGCTGGCCCGTCATCTGGCAGCGCCCGTGCCCGCTCGCCAGCTCTTTGTTTCACCACGGAGATAGCGCGGAGGGCCACGGTGGGCCACAGGAGTCGGAGCGGTTCCTCTGACTGGGGCTACACAATATAGCGGCGAAGGCCGTCCACCAGGCGACGGGCGTGGAAATTCAGAATCAGCCCGATGTGGATTCCGCTCATGCTCAGGTAGGTATGCAATTGCGCTTCGTGCACCGGCAGGATCGCTGCGACGGCTTTGATCTCCAGTATCACTTCGCGGGCCACGACGATGTCGGCCTTGAAGCCATCGCCAATCGCACGGGATTTATAAATGACAGGAATCGTAACCTGCCGCTCGAATGGAATGCCTGCCTCGTGCAGTTCGTGACACAGGCATTGTTCGTACACCGATTCCAGCAGACCGGGGCCAGTGTGCCTGTGCACCTCGATCGCCAGCCCGATCACCTGCTCGGTCAGTTCCCCGGCTATCAACATCGCTCCGACTCCTGTGGCCCACCGTGGCCCTCCGCGCTTCCTCCGTGGTAAAAGACAATAAATCGTAACCGCACCGGCCGACGGAGCGTCTCCGGCCACATCTCGCCGGGTCTCCATACTCGGTCCAGAACGGCACGCATCGCTGGCCCGTCATCTGGCAGCGCCCGTGCCCGCTCGCCAGCTCTTTGTTTCACCACGGAGATAGCGCGGAGGGCCACGGTGGGCCACAGGAGTTGGAGCGGTTCCTCTGACTGGGGCTACACAATATAGCGGCGAAGGCCGTCCACCAGGCGACGGGCGTGGAAATTCAGAATCAGCCCGATGTGGATTCCGCTCATGCTCAGGTAGGTATGCAATTGCGCTTCGTGCACCGGCAGGATCGCCGCGACGGCTTTGATCTCCAGTATCACTTCGCGGGCCACGACGATGTCGGCCTTGAAGCCATCGCCAATCGCACGGGATTTATAAATGACAGGAATTGTAACCTGCCGCTCGAATGGAATACCTGCCTCGTGCAGTTCGTGACACAGGCATTGTTCGTACACCGATTCCAGCAGACCGGGGCCAGTGTGCCTGTGCACCTCGATCGCCAGCCCGATCACCTGCTCGGTCAGTTCCCCGGCTATCAACATCGCTCCGACTCCTGTGGCCCACCGTGGCCCTCCGCGCTTCCTCCGTGGTAAAAGACAATAAATCGTAACCGCACCGGCCGACGGAGCGTCTCCGGCCACATCTCGCCGGGTCTCCATACTCGGTCCAGAACGGCACGCATCGCTGGCCCGTCATCTGGCAGCGCCCGTGCCCGCTCGCCAGCTCTTTGTTTCACCACGGAGATAGCGCGGAGGGCCACGGTGGGCCACAGGAGTTGGAGCGGTTCCTCTGACTGGGGCTACACAATATAGCGGCGAAGGCCGTCCACCAGGCGACGGGCGTGGAAATTCAGAATCAGCCCGATGTGGATTCCGCTCATGCTCAGGTAGGTATGCAATTGCGCTTCGTGCATCGGCAGGATCGCCGCGACGGCTTTGATCTCCAGTATCACTTCGCGGGCCACGACGATGTCGGCCTTGAAGCCATCGCCAATCGCACGGGATTTATAAATGACAGGAATTGTAACCTGCCGCTCGAATGGAATACCTGCCTCGTGCAGTTCGTGACACAGGCATTGTTCGTACACCGATTCCAGCAGACCGGGGCCAGTGTGCCTGTGCACCTCGATCGCCAGCCCGATCACCTGCTCGGTCAGTTCCCCGGCTATCAACATCGCTCCGACTCCTGTGGCCCACCGTGGCCCTCCGCGCTTCCTCCGTGGTAAAAGACAATAAATCGTAACCGCACCGGCCGACGGAGAGGCCCCACGCCTGTCCGGAGGAGCAGATCAGCCGGCCAGAGTGCCGCGCCTGGCAGTGCCGCGTCGGCAGGTCTGGTATAGGAGATGCTACCCAGGAGGGCAGGATGTCGGAAGCAAGGCGGCCAGCGGCCTGGACCTGGGAAGCCTACCTGGAGTGGGAGGCGCATCAGCCGGTCCGTTACGAGCTCGTGGATGGCAAAGTCTACGCCATGGGCGGCGGGACGGTGGATCACGACACCATCGGCAACAACTTGCGTGCTGCACTGCATGTGCAGATGCGCGGCAAGCGATGCCGGGTGCAGGAGCCGGACCTGAAGGTGCGCGCAGGACACGATGGCCGTTATCCAGACGCGCTAATCGACTGCGGTGTACGTGTGCCAGGCGCGCTTTATGCGCAGGAGCCGGTGGCGGTGTTCGAGGTCCTGTCCAAGAGCACAGCATGGATCGACCAAAGCCTGAAGCTGCGCGACTACGATGCGACCCCACCATTCGCACCTATGTCCTGATCAGCCAGGACGAGCAGCGGGCCTTGGTTTATATGCGTGATGCCGACGGACGGCTTGGCATCCAGAGCGCTCTTCTGCTCGAGGGACCCTCGGTGTCAATCGAGATTCCCGAACTCGGCGTGACGTTGCCGTTTTCAGCTCTATACGAGGGATTGGATTTCGCCCTCGATCAACCGCCAACCTCCTGACCGGCTGGAACCAAGCACGGTACTGCTTTGTTCGCATGGCATCCAGCGACCGCGGCCTGACAGTGGGTTTTGTGGAAACGGCACGATGCGCCGTCCGCAGAGCAAGCCCGCGGGAACCAGCACTCAGGACCGGCCAGCGGCACGCACGCGGATCGTGCGTCTGTTCGTCCCGACGCACGCACGCACGTCATCCCGGTGCACGCACGCGTCTCGTCCGCTCATTCATACGGCGCGAACTGCTCGGTGCGCCATCGCAATGCGGCGTTGAGACCATCGCTGCGGCGGATCGCATCGAACCGGTCGGCTTCCGGTGAGCCGAGCGAATCCATGATCGCGGAGGCTTCCGCGCCGTACATGATGGCGTTGCGCAGGCCCATGGTCTCGAACGCCTGGTTGACCGAACGCTTGTTCCACTTCAGGCAGTCCATCGACACGCGCGACATGCGTTTGGCGATCTTCATGACCTCGGTGTGCAGGGTTGCCTTGGGGAAGACCTTGTCCACCAGGCCGAGACGGAACGCCTCGGCGCTGTCGATCGCGTCGCCGGTGTAGAGCAAGGCGCGGCAGCGCTGGCCGATCAGCCAGGGCATGATCATCGTGGCGATGCCGTTGGAGAAGCGGGCCTCGATCGCGGCGAAGCCAGAGGTGTCGGAGCAATAACGGATGTCGCAGCACATCGCGAATTCCAATGCGCCGGCGTAGCAGAAGCCGTCGATCATCGCGATCACCGGCTTGCTGCAATCCCAGACGGAGTAGGTGAAGCGGATGTCCTTCTGCATGCGGGCGCGCCATTCCGCCAGCGTGCGTTTCGGGTGCTCCGCCGATTCCTTGATGTCGTAGCCGGCGGAGAAAGCCTTGCCGCCGGCACCCGTCACCACCACGACGCGCACGTCCGGATCGGCGTCCGCCGCGGCAATAGCGGCCATGATCTCTTCCACCAAAGGCTGGCTCAGCGCGTTGTGGCGTTCCGGGCGGTTCAGCGTGATGGTGGCGACACGGTCGTCGACGGCAAAGAGCAGATGGTGGTATTTCATGACTCGGTCTCCAGACGGGTGTGGGGCGGGGTTGGCTCAGGCGAGATCAATCCGACGCCAGCTCGCCTCAACAATGCAAGGGCCGTGATGCAAGGGCCGTGATGTAAGCGCCATGATGTAAGCGCCGTGATGCAAGGCCGTGATGCAAGGCCGTGATGCAAGGCCGTGAGGCAAGGGCCCTTCCCTCTGCCATCACCTCGGCCATGTTTCGCGGATTGCCGCCGGAACAGGTCGTCCGTATGCTGATCGGCCGTGGCCATCCCGAAGCGGGAGGAACGGATGTCAGGTCAGATCCACGCCGAGACGGTGCAGCATTCCTCTGCCTGGTATGGCAAGGACCTGATCAACGATGCTTCCTGGCTGGTCCATCTTACGCCGCAGGATCTGGCGGAGATCGGCGCCGCAGTGCGGCAGGTGAGGGCGCATGGCCTCGTCCTGGGCGAAGTCGGGCGCGCAAGTTTTCCGTTGCCGACGCTTGGGTTGAAACTCGCGGACTGGCTCGAGGAGATCCGCACCGGCCGGGGTTTCGTCGTGCTGCGCGGCCTGAACGCCGGCGACTATAGCGATGATGACGTGGGCCTGATCTTCTGGGGCATCGGCGCCTATCTCGGCGTTCCCGTCACCCAAAACCCGCGCGGCGATCTGCTGGGGCACGTTTATGACCATGGCCGGCAGTATGGCGACCTCGACGTGCGCGGCTACGAAACCAACGCGCATCTGCCGTTCCATACCGACAGTTGCGACCTGGTCGGGTTGCTGTGCCTGCGCCGGTCGAAGCGCGGCGGCTTGAGCAGTATCGTGAGCTCGGTGACGCTGCATAATGAGATCCTGCGGCGGCATCCGGAGTATCTGGCACCGCTGTACCGCGGCTACCATTACATCAAGCGCGAGGCCGCGTTGTCCGACGATCCCATCACTGCGTACCGGTTGCCGGTGTTCGGTGCGAAGGACGGGTATGTCAGTGCGCGGCTGGTGCGCAACCAGATCCGCGCGGCGTGCCAGAAGACCGGGAAGGCGCTGGAACCGCTGGAGGAGGCGGCGTTGGATTTCCTCGACAGCCTGGCGTACGACCCGGACATCCATCTCGACATGGACCTGCAGGTCGGCGACATGCAGTTGTGCAACAACTACACGATCATGCATTCGCGCACGGAATTCGAGGATTATCCCGAGCCGGAGCGGCGCCGGCATATGATCCGGCTGTGGCTGACGTTCCAGGCGCGGCGGGCGATGGGGGACGGGTTCCCGGCGCATCAGGGCTACGGCCGCAACCAGATGGCGGAGGTGGCTTTCCAATCCGCCGCTGAATAATGGTCACTGACGAAACAACTCGATCTTGATGCCGTGGCGAGATCGGTGCCACCGGTCATGGCCGGGCTTGACCCGGCCATCGGCGCACGCACATTCCGGGGTGGCTGGCCGGGTCAAGTCCGGCCATGACGAGTGGCAGCGGTACGCGCATGTACCGATGCACCCGGCGCGCTGCCGCCATCGGAGCAGGATCGCAGATGGACGACGATCGGGACTATGTCGGCTATGGCGCGTCACCACCCGATCCGCAGTGGCCGGACGGCGCCCGTCTCGCGCTCAACATCAATGTGAATTTCGAGGGCGGCGGTGAACGGTCCGTCATGGACGGTGACACATGCTCGGAAGGCATGCTGAACGACATCGGCCAGCCATCGATCCCGTCGGGGCGCAGTGTGCTGGTGGAGTTGGTCTTCGAATACGGCTCCCGTGTCGGCGCCTGGCGACTGCTGGACGTGTTCTCGCGCTTTGGCACGAAGGTCTGCTTGCTCGCCGTCGCCCGTGCCGCGGAACGCAATCCGGCCATCGTCCGCGCCTGGTTGGCCGAGGGGCATGAGCTGGTCAGCCATCACTATCGTTGGCTCGATTATCAAACCATGCCGGAAGCCGAGGAACGCGACCATGTCCGCCGCGCGCTGGAGACGCTGACCCGGGTGGCCGGCGCCGCGCCTGTCGGCTGGATGACCGGCCGGCCCAGCGCCAACACGCGGCGCCTGTTGGTGGAGACAGGGCAGCTTCTCTATGACCGCGACAGCCTGAACGACGAGCTGCCGTATTGGCGGCAGGTGCTCGGGCGTCCGCATCTCGTCATTCCGTATTCGTTCGAGACCAACGACAACCGTTTCGATAAGAACAGTGGCTTTTCCACCGGTGACGATTTCGCCCGATACATGATCGACTGCTTCGACGTGCTGTATGCGGAAGGCGACCGCCATCCGCGCATGATGTCGCTGGCACTGCACGACCGGCTGATTGGCAGGCCGGGCCGCATCACCGGCCTGATCCGCTTCCTGGAGCATGTGCGCCGGCACGACCACGTCTGGATCGCCACCGGCCGCGACATCGCGGAACACTGGCGGCGCGTCCATCCGCCGCCGTCCTGACCGGCCATGCAGGACGCGATGAGGATCGCAGTGGTCGGCGCGGGGCTCGGTGGGCTGACTGCCGCGGCCTGCCTCCAGCGTGCCGGCCATGCGGTGACGGTCCATGAGCGAACGCCGTGGTTCGAACGGATCGGCGCCGGCCTTATCCTTGGCGCGAATGCGGTACGGCCGCTGGGCACGACCTGGTCTCGGTTCCGCGCTGGACCAGGCGGGCATCCGGCCGGACGCGTTCCTAAGGTCGCGCCTGGGACACCGGCGAGACGCTGTATGAACTTGTCCTGAGCGAAGCGGCAGAGCGTCGCCTCAACGGCCCCTTGCTCAACATCCGTCGCGCCGACCTGCACGCGGTGCTGCCATCGGCGGTGCGGCCCGGAACGATCGTGTTCGACCGCCCTATGCCTGCCCCCAGTTGGTCCGCTTCGCGGCGCAGGCCCGCGAGGGAAGGGGCGTTTCTCCCCTACACCAGCCATGTCGCCTCGTTCTCCCCCCAGATCTGCGCATCCGCCAGGCGGGTGGAGAGCGTGCGCACGTTCTCGGCCAGAAACTCGATCACCACCCGCACCCGCGGCGGCAAATGCCGGCGCGACGGGTACACCACGTGGATCTGCTCTCGCTGCGGCGCGAAATCGGCCAGCAACCGGTACAGCCGAGCGGAGCGGATGTCGTCCACCACCGTCGCCTCCGACAGTTGCGCGATGCCAAAGCCGGTCAGGGCTGCCTGGCGCACCGTCTCGCTGTTGTTGGCGCGCACCGTGCCGGAGACCTGCACTTCGATAGGCCCCTCCGGTCCGTTGAACTGCCAACGGTTGCTGTCCGGCCCGTGCTCATGCACGATGCAATTGTGCTGCGCCAGGTCCGTCGGGTGCGAGGGCGCACCGCGCCGTTCCAGATAGATCGGGCTGGCGACGGCGATCCGCCCGAAGGATCCCACCGTGCGTGCGATCATGGAGCTGTCCGGCGCCTCGTTTCCCATCAGCGCCACGTCCAGGCGTTCCTCGATCAGGTCGCCGAATTTGTCGCCGATCACCAGCTCCACCGAGAGCCCGGGGTAGCGGTCGAGCAACGCGGGCAACCGTGGGGTCAGCCAGCGCGAGGCGATGACCGGAACTCCCAGCCGGACCAGCCCGGTGGGCGACGAACGCTGGCGGCCCAGCGCACCTTCCATCTCCGAGGCGGCGTCGATCAGATGGCGCGCATACCCCAGCAGGTCCTGGCCGTCCTCCGTCAGGTTGATGCGCCGCGTGGTGCGGTGGAACAGTCGGACGCCGAAATGGTCTTCCAGTTGGCCGACCAGCCGGGTGACAGCGGAGTGGCTCGTCCCGTCCTGGCGCGCCACGGCGGAGAACGAGCCGGAATCCGCCACTCGGCTGAAGGTGGTGAGTGCAGCGAGCAAGTCCATGATTTTCCCGAATTTCGCACAGATGATGTGTTTGATGGCCGCATTATAGCAGCCGGGTGGAAGTCCTAGCTAGGTGAGGTCAGTCAGCCGGACGTCTAACCACTCCGATGGATCTGACATCCGGTATTCAGGCCGGTCCCATGAAGGGGCGGGCGGTTGGAAAAGGAGTTGCAGTGATGAAAAAGATGATCCTGGCGGCCGCCGCGGTCGTGACGCTTGGCATGGGTGTGGCCTCAGCGCAGGGGCTGTCCAACAGTTACCTGACTAACCTGCCGTCGGCGCCGTTCGCCTATAGTCCTGTGAACGGCTGATCTCGCCGCAGGGCCCGACCCAGGGGCCGGACCAACGGCTGGCATGCTGATCGACATCGCGGGAAAGGCCGGCATCTGCCGGCCTTTCTTGCGTACCGGGGCAGGGCAGGGCGGCCATCCAGCCCACCGTCCGCCGACACACCCCCATCCGTCCACACACCCCCATCCGTCCACACAGCCCAAGGCAATCGGATGAACGGACGGAAGCCGGGCCACTGCTCTGCCGGCTGCGACGCGTACGCCAGCCATGCGCTGAATCCAACCGCCATCGATGGTGGCAGCACCGCTTTCTCACCACGGAGGAAGAGCGGAGAACCACGGTGGACACGGAGTCGGAGGTGCCCCGACAGCGGGGGCACCTCCGACTCCGTGTCCACCGTGGTTCTCCGCTCTTCCTCCGTGGTGAGAAAACAGCGAATCATGAGGCACCGGCGGTTGATGATTCCCCACCGGCGATTCCTGATTCCAGGGGGATCCCGTCCGGACTGAGCTTCACCCGATTGCCCTGAACCACACAGCCCCATCCGTCCACACAGCCGCATCCGTCCATACGTCACCGTCCGTCCATACAAGGGGCTGCTTCGCACAATCGCGCGGCGTCGGTCATAATTGAGTCACACGCGGGCCGCTGCCGCTGCCGTAGGAAGCCGGCCAACGAAAACCGACCTTGGGGGACCCTCATGCCACGTCGCGACTTCCTGTCCTGCGCGGGCGCCGCCGCGCTGGCCGCTACTCTGGCCTTCCATCCTGGCCTGGCCGTGGCCGATCCGCCGATGGGCGCCGTCGCGCCCGCTGGCCTGGGCGGACCTTCCCCGCAGGATGCGCTGGCGACCGCCACGCCGATCAAGCACCTGGTGGTCATCTACAACGAGAACGTGTCCTTCGATCACTACTTCGCCACCTATCCGACAGCCGCGAACGTCAAGGGGGAACCGCGCTTCGTGGGGGTGCGCGGCACGCCGGCGGTAAACAACCTTGAACGCGCGCACCTGCTGACCGGCAATCCGAACTTCACCAACAAGGAAAACGGGAGCGGCGCCGCGAATCCGTTCCGACTGGACCGCACCCAGGCCGCCACCGCCGACCAGAACCACGCCTATACGGCGGAGCAGCAGGCTTCCGATGCGGGCAAGATGGATCTGTTCCCCAAATATACCGGCAAGGGCACGCCCGGCGGCGTCGGGGCCTTCGGCACCACGGGTCAGGTGATGGGTTACTATGACGGCAACACCGTCACCGCCATGTGGCACTACGCGCAGCATTTCGCGATGAGCGACAACGCCTGGACCAACACCTATGGGCCGTCCACCCCAGGCGCGCTGGAGGTGGTCTCCGGCCAGACCAACGGCATGCACATCGTCGCCACGACCAAGAAGCCGTCCACGCTGCAGGCCGTGTCCTACTACATCAACGACGGCCAGGGCGGCGTCACCATGATCAACGACGTCGATCCGGGCTATGACGTTTGTTCCGTTCCGGCGAACCAGGCGATGATGACCGGGAAGAACATCGGCGACCTGTTGAACGCCGCCGGCGTCTCCTGGGGCGGTTTCATGGGCGGATTCGATCTGCAGACCACCAATGCCAACGGCACCACCGGGTGCAAGCGCAGCACACACTCGGTCGTGGTGGGCAGCAACGTCGTGGACTACATCCCGCACCACAACTGGTTCCAGTATTACGCCTCCACCGCCAATCCGAAGCATGAGCGCCCCAGCTCGCTGTCCGCCATCGGCTATAGCCTGGAGCATGACGGCAAGACGCCTGATCCGGCCAACCACCAGTACGGGCTGCGGGATTTCTACAACGCGGTGAAGGCGGGGAATTTCCCCTCGGTCTCGTATGTCAAGCTGCCGGGGTACCAGGACGGCCATGCCGGCTACTCCGACCCGCTGGACGAGCAGAATGGCACCGTCGCGGTGATCAACTTCCTGGAGCAGCAGCCGGAGTGGAGGAATACGGCGGTGATCGTGGCGTGGGACGATTCGGACGGCTGGTATGACCATGCCTTCGTGAAGCCGGGCAATCCGTCGTTCGACGCGCAGGCCGACCAACTCGACGGGTCGGGCAAGTGTGGCGTCGGCACGCCGATGGCGGGGGAGGACGGCAAGCCGGTGAACGGCCGTTGCGGGCCGGGCACGCGCATTCCGTTCCTGGTGGTGTCGCCCTGGGCGAAGCAGAACCAGGTCATCCATACAGAGATCTCCCAGGCGTCAGTGGCGCGCTTCATCGAGGACAACTGGCTGCACGGCCAGCGCCTTGGCGGTGGTTCCTTCGATGCCGACTCCGGATCGATCATGGACATGTTCGACTTCCATGGGCACGCCAGGGATGCGGTGCTGTACCTTGCTCCAGCAACCGGCGAAGTGGTGGCCAAGCCGCCGGCGGCGCCCTGACCGGCTGCATGCGAGTTGCCACCGGCCGGCGGGCTGACCCGCCCTGGATGAAAGGCTTTTCTTTGACCGGCGGAGATCTGAGCAAACCTTCCACTTCTTTCTTATTAGGGTGCGTCGAGCGCAGTGGTGGCCTCGGGCTCCTGCTCAGGGCCCGGGGTGTGCTGTTGGCTCTGCCGCTCGTGGCCGGTGCTGGTGCCGTTCTGGCGGCGTCCCCCGTCGTGGCGGTGCCCGACACCGTGCCGGCGCCCGACGCCGTGCCGGCGGTCGTGCCCGTCACGCCCGTCACTCCAGTCATGCCGGTCACGGCCGTCATGGCCGGGCTTGACCCGGCCATCTTCCCCGATGGCTCCGGTGCGGGCTCGGGCTGGAACCCTCATCCGGTCCACCTTGTCCGCCCACCCGTGGCGCCGCTGTCGGCAATGGCACAGCTCGGGAAGCGCATCTTCTTCGACCCCGGCCAGTCGGCATCTGGCAAGCTGGCCTGCGCGTCGTGTCATAGCCCGCGGCACTATTACGGACCTCCGAACAGTGCCCCGGCGATGCTGGGCGGCCCCGCCATGTCGAGCCAGGGCGTGCGCGCGGTTCCGTCTTTGATGTACCTGGAACGGCAGCCGAATTTCAGCATCGGCCCGGACAACGAGGAAAACGAGAACGTCAGCCTGACCCAGATGGCCGCGGCCGGGCAAACCGCCGCGCGGGCGCAGAAGACCGCGCATGACACCGTGCAGACCGCCGCCAACGTGGTGCCACAAGGCGGCCTGTTCTGGGACGGCCGGGCCGATACGCTGCAGGACCAGGCGTTCGGACCGATGCTCAACCCGATCGAGATGGACGGCGGCAGCCTCGCGGCGGTGGCGGGGCGGCTGCGCCACGCCGCCTATGCCGGCTCGATGCGGCAACTGTTCGGGCCGTCCATCTTCGACGACCCGGGCCTCGCGCTGGCCGAAGCCTTGTTCGCCGTGGCGCGCTATCAGATCGAGGAGCCGACCTTCCACCCCTATACCAGCAAGTTCGACTACTGGCTTGAAGGCAAAGCTCGCTTCACCCCCGTGGAACTGCGCGGCTACCAGTTGTTCAACGATCCTGCCAAGGCCAATTGCGGCGGTTGTCACCTGGACCAGCCCACGCCCGACGGCCGCCCGCCGCTGTTCACCGACCACCAATTCGAGGCGCTGGCCGTGCCGCGCAGCCTCGCCTTGGCCAGCAACCGGGACCCTGCCTATTTCGACCTGGGCATCTGCGGGCCCTACCGCACGGATATGCAGGACCAGACACAGTATTGCGGCATGTTCCTCACACCGACGCTGCGCAATACGGCGACACGGCAGGTGTTCTTCCACAACGGCGTGTTTCGCTCGCTGCAACAGGTGATGGACTTCTACGATTTCCGCGACACCGACCCGGGGCGTATCTATCCGCGCGGAGCCGGCGGCAAGGTGGCAAAATACGACGACATCCCACTGAAATATCAGGCGAACGTGGACGTCGTGGACCCGCCGTTCAACCGCAAGCTCGGCGAAAATCCGGCGATGACCCCAGCCGACGAGGCGGACATCATCGCATTCCTGCGCACCCTGACGGATGGCTACAGGCCGCGGGTGGGGCAGGGGCCCCGTGCGTTGCGCGCGGCCGACAGGTCGGGTGCACCACGGGATGAATAACGAGCCGCAGGTCACGGAGGCGCTGCGGCGCATCGCGGAGGTGGTGGGCCGGCGGCGCACCGGCGACCCCCTGTGCGAGCCGATGGCACCAGACTTCGATGGCACCGGACTTCGACGGGGCGGCGTTCAAGGCGCCCTTGCGACCTGGTGTCCAAGGCGGCCTGCGCCTTAGCTCGGCGCGGCTTCGACCGAATGACCCACATCAATACTCGGCGACATCAGGTGGCATTGTGGGACGACGCTCGCGCCGGGCTTGCAGGTTCCTGCTTTCGCCGTAACTCTGCCCAATCGGCTTCGTCCAAATCGCGGCAACGCCAAAAGGGCCGTTTTGATGAATGACAGGTTGCGCTGCACGGCTCATCTCGCCGGATCACGACAGACATCGAGTGCCTGCGGAAGCAAGCGTCGGAAGGGCCACGCCGCCGAACCACCTGCACGCACGCGCGTCATGCTGATCGGTGGCGATGAGCAGGCCGATCGTGGCGTGCAGCATGCCTTCGGTGCGCACTGTGAGGTGGCCCAGGCCGACAGCCTCAAGGTTGCGGTTGCGGGCTTGCGCCGGGGCTGCGACGTCGTGCTGCTCGAGGGGGATAAGGTTGGCTGGAGCGGCACGATCAGCAGACGCGAAGGCTCTGCGCAGATCACGTCGGCGGTATCGATGACCATTGACCCCGCCGCGGCACGAGCAATTGGCGAAGTGCTGAGGGCTATGGTCGGGCACCGAAGGTCTTCTGCGAACGAGTAAGCGGACGCGGATACAACCCTAACGGGAAATCTCTGGATAATTTCGAGTCATATCGCGAGTTCTGCCGTTAGGTGGCCTGCGCTGATAGTCTCTTTTGTGTTGCACAACCAGTTCGGAATAAGTCCGAGCGCACCACAACTGTTCGAGAAATGGTGCCCCTACGCCTTTTGTCGTACCCGACTCTTTCGGATGAGGACGTGACGCCCCTTTGCTCGTCAAAAAAGCCCTGGATCGTCAAATTATCGTTGCTTCCGCTGGCCAAAATCGTTTAATTAACATCAATCAGCTAATGGAACTGTGCCGGTCCGGGGCTGTCTGTCTAAACCAGACTCAAATGGAGTGCGGGACTCATGGCTCAGCATAATTTCGCTGGTAGCGAGCATTCACGCTCGGGCGTTCTACCGGCGGTAGCGCCTCACGGATCGGGTACGATTTCGGAAGTCCATCCGGATAGCGTGCCGTCGTTCGAGGCGGAAACTCAGGCGGCGGTTGGCAATGCCGATGGGATGAAGGTCAAGGCATGGCTGATCGATGAGGTGCAATTCAGCCGGGATTGCCTCATCAGGGCATTCAGTGCGCTTCATCCAGACCTATTAGTGGTCCCTTTCGCCAGCGTTTCAGATTGCCTTCAGACCGGGGCGGCGGACGTCGATGTCATCCTGTATCGCCCGCATGATGACGAATTGTTCGAGAGCGTGACGCTCCAGCAGGTCGTGTCGATGCGGCAGAAATTTATCAATATACCGATCGTCGTTATGTCTGATTCTTAAAGACGCATTACGACCAGCTACAATCCGCAAGACGCTCAATAGCGGCGCACAAGGCTTCATTCCAACGCTGACCACCGAGTTGACGACTGCGCTTACGGCGATCCGTTTCGTCACGAACGGTGGCACGTTCGTGCCGCTCAACCTGCTGCTGCCAAATAAGACGGCGCAGGGTGGCGCCCACCAGACCAATGCATTGCCGGCCAGAAACCTCACGCCTCGGCAGAGGACTGTGCTGAGGCATCTAAAACTGGGCAAGGCGAACAAGATCATCGCCTTCGAGCTAGGCATGAGCGAGAGCACGGTAAAGGTGCACATTCGCAATATCATGCGGAAAATGGGGGCCACCAACCGCACCCAGGCCGTCTATAAGTTCGAACACCTTCATAGCTTGCATGATGACATCTCAGTCGGCAGCTCGTCCGCGGACGAACTGGCGTATGCCAACGGCTGACTGGACCAGCCTGGCTGCAAGATGGCCGGTGCCCGGAAAGCCCGGCCGACGCTGCCATGAAGCGGGGATCGTTTGCCCCTTATGCTGCTTCCCGGCATCCGGGGAGTCGTCTCACGGCTCGCCAGCCGTCCGGCCACGTCGCCCGCTCATGTCCTGCATCGTCACTAGGAAGCTTCCCCGCCGCAATCCCCAGAGGCAGGCAAGAGGCAGGCCCACAACCTTTGCCGGGCGGTACAGCCCGAGCGCAACGTCTCGGCGATCGTTGTTTGCCCGGACGCCGGGAAGCGTCGGCGCCCTGCCGCGGGGGATCCAAAGGCTGAAGCGAGAGTGATTGATTTCTTCGCCAGGACAAACGTCAAGTCGGGGACAACGTCAAGTCGGGGACAAAGGTCAAGTCGGGCGATGGCACGAGACGCGGGCCTCGGCCCGTAGAACCGCCTTCTCCATCGCGGTACCCACATTATCTTCGCTGCCAGACTCCAGCAAAATCTCTTTTTCATCGTTGCCCAGACGACGCAGCAGCAAGAACCTCGCAAAACCGGCTGCTTCCATGACCACAAGCCGGACGCCCTGTAGCATGGCCGATTGGTCGCCGTTCGGCTCCCTATGCCACACGACAGTCCGGCTGTTCGCTGCATTCGTCATTGAATAGTTTGTTGCAGCCATTGAGGGCCTCCCGGACCCATTTAAGCTCCATATCGAGGATTTCCGGCAACCTCCTCCATGGTACAATTCGACTGAACTGATTGACGCTTCAGCTGACATGATTCGTATAACGAACTGCGTTATTCCACTCCGGTCTCGCCAAAAGGGGAACCCGGCCGCGCCAAGCTGCTGCTGACGAAGGCCTGGCTGGTGCCGGATGAGGCAGTCCTGGCGAAGAAAACCCAACTCCCAGGCCGAATCTGCCAGGGTATGGCTCAGCCGGCATTACGTCGTTCTGGTTACGATTTTGGATCCTAAGAGAATTTGGTTAATGGCTGAATCACGTTGACTGTGGCCAGTGCTGCACAGTAACCTTTTCAGCGTGGACAGAATTGGGAAGACGGACGAATGCGTGCCAAGGCAATGCCGTTTGTCCTTATCCTGCTCGCAAGCTTCCCGGCGTATGCGAAACAGCTTCCGCCAGAGTTGGCAAATTCGTCCAAGGATTTACGATTCATTATCATGCCCCCGTTGCCAGACGGGAGCTGCAATGTTGGCGTGAAGAAGCCTGGCGGCAACGCCGGCCCTACCCACTGCGACGTGAGCATAAACGAATGTCTCGCGCTCCCAAATGCGCGGATCACGCGAGCAACCAGTGGCAATTGGCATTGTCGGCACCGGTAGCAGCTTTCTCTGACTGGCGTCCTCCTCTGAGTGGCTTCCCCAATGGCGTCCCCTGCCGGATTCGAAGCGTCACCATCAGAAGCGTGCCGGTGCGGGAACCACGCACGTAGGGCGGATAATCGCGGCGCGATCCGCCGTCCGATCTCCATGACGTAGTGGGAAGCCGGCGGTGGTGATCAGGGCGGTGTGGTCGGTCTTGCCCCCGGCCTAGCGTTGGCCGCGGGCGGGCTAGTGCGAGCGCCCGCCATGAAGCCCTCCAACGGGTCAGCGGGCGTGCCGGGCACCTTGGCGCGCCAAGTCCGGCTAGAGTGTGCCTTCGGCGAGGGTGATGCCGCCGAAGGCGGTTCTGACCCACCGATGACCCACCGCTTCCGCCAGGACGGACATGCCATATAGTCGTCCGGTCACGCATCAGGCATGCGCGGCCGGCAACAGTGGAAATCCGTTATGCGAGTGGTGTCGATCATCGCCGTACTGCTTATCGCGGTCCTGAGCGGGGCGGCCCTGAGCGCGGCGGCCCTGAGCGGGGCGGCCCTGGTGCCTGCCGCCGACCGTGTCCGGCAGTACCTGCCGGAGGCCACCCTGGCGCTGGCGATCCTGGCTTTGATCGCGCTGCTCGCGCAGCCGCGCCAGAAGGCGCCCCCACCCGCGCCGGCGGCCGAGCCGGCACGTCCTGCCCCGCCCCCGCCTGAAGCCAACCGCGCCGAGGCCGAGATCGTCCAGTTCCTGGCGATGCTCCAGGAAAAGGGGCGGCTGGTCGACTTCCTGATGGACGACATCAACGCCTACCCAGATGCCCAGGTCGGTGCCGCCGCCCGTGTCGTGCACGCCGGATGCAAAGCCGTCCTGCAGGAGCATTTCCGGATCATCCCGGTCCGCTCGGAGCAAGAGGGATCGACGGTGCAGGTTCCCGCCGGCTATGCCGCCGACGAATATCGGCTGATCGGCAAGATTGCCGGCGCGGCGCCGTTCTCCGGCGTGCTTGTCCACCGCGGCTGGAAGACAGATATGGTGAAGCTGCCGCGGCTGCTGCGCGGCGCTGCCGACCGCTTCCCCGCCATCGCCCCCGCCGAAGTCGAGGTGAAGTAAACCGCGGCGGCCCGGCAGCCGCGCAACCTGGCCCCACCGCCCTCGGATCATCAGGACGCTCCCTGCCATGATTGCTCGCTTCAGTCTCGGGATTGACCTCGGCACCAGCAACTGCGCGATGGCCCTGACGGATCTCGAAACCGGGCAAACCGAGGTTCTGCCGATCACCCAGATCCTGGCGGCCAACCAGTCGGGCGAGAAGCCGACGCTGTCCTCCGCGCTGTACCTGCCGCACCCCGACGAATTCCCGCCGGCGTCATTCCCGCTGGCCTGGGACGATGCCGGAGAGCAGGGGATCGTCGGGCAATTCGCCCGCGACCATGGCGCCCTGGTGCCCGACCGGCTGGTGACGTCCGCCAAATCCTGGCTGTCCAACCCGCACATCGACCCACGCCAGCGCACGCTGCCCTGGCGGTCCGACAGCGTCGAGGAAAAGCTTTCTCCATTTGACGTCTCGCGCCGCTACCTGAAGCACCTGAAGGACGCGTTTCTCCATGCGGCGCACGTCCAGGGCAGGCAGTGGGAGATCGGCGACGGCCAGATCGTCGTGACGGTCCCCGCCTCGTTCGACGAAGTGGCGCGCAACCTGACGGCCGAAGCGGCCGACGCCGCCGGGCTGGGCAACGTCACCCTGCTGGAGGAACCGCAGGCGGCGTTCTACGCCTGGGCCGCGCGGGCCGGCCGGGAGTGGCGCGACGCGGTGGCGCCGGGCGACATCATCCTGGTGTGCGACGTCGGCGGCGGCACCGCCGACTTCAGCCTGATCGCGGTCAGCGACGCCGCCGGCAACCTGGAGCTGGAGCGCATCAGCGTCGGCGAACACATTCTGCTCGGCGGCGACAACATGGACCTCGCGCTGGCCTACACGCTGCAGGCGAAGTTGGAAGCCGAGGGCAAAACGCCGGACGCTTGGCAGTTCCTGGCGCTGGTGCACGCCGCGTCGCGGGCGAAGATCACCTTGTTCGAGGACACCGCCTTGCCGGAAGCGCCGATCGCGCTGCCCTCGCGCGGTTCCAGCCTGTTTGCCAGGACGATGTCCACGACGCTCGATCGCGCCACGCTGTCGCAGGTCATCCTCGACGGGTTCTTCGCCCGGACAGCGCTCGACGATCTGCCGCGGGAGGCGCGCCGGACCGGGCTGCAGGAATTCGGCCTGCCGTACGCGTCCGATCCGGTGATCAGCAAGCATCTGGCCCGCTTCCTCACGCGCAGCCTGCAGAACGTTCAGGCGAGCGACGCGCTTAGCGCGTTGGTCGGACGGCGGGCGCGAGGGCAGGCGCTGATGCCAACCGCCGTCTTGTTCAATGGCGGCGTGTTCAAGGCCGAGCCAATCCGCGCCCGGGTGCTGGACCTGCTGACGTCCTGGAACGCCGGCACGCCGGTCCGTGAACTGGAGGGCTTCGAGCCGGATCTCGCAGTAGCCCAAGGCGCCGCCATCTATGGGTGGCAGCGCGCCACCGGAAAGGGCATGCGCATCAAGGCGGGCGCCGCACGGTCCTATTACGTCGGCCTGGAAACTTCGATGCCGGCGATCCCCGGGTTCCGGCCGCCGGTGAAGGCGCTCTGCGTTGTGCCGCAGGGGATGCAAGAAGGGACCGAGTTGCTCATCGAGGATCGCACCTTCGGGCTGGTCACCGGGCAGGCCGCGGAGTTCCGTTTCTTCGCCTCCGCCGTGCGCAGCGGCGACGCACCCGGCCAGGTCCTGCCGGACGCCGAACGCGAGCTGCAGGAGACCGCATTGCTCGAAGTCGAACTTCCCGCCCTGCCCGATGTTCCCGCGGGACAGGTCGTGCCGGTGCGGATCGAATCCGTCGTCACGGAACTCGGCACGCTCGAACTTTGGATGAAGCACACGAATTCCGACCGGAGATGGAAGATTGAGTTCCAGGTCCGCACGGAATAGCGCCGGTGTCATCCCACGCGCGCGAGCGTTGTTATTTCGAACTGATCAACCGCCTGGCGGCCGACCCACCCTGAATGGAATGGCGGTCGAAGGGGGGAAAGAACACCCCCTCCCCTTGTGGGCTGGGGCCGCGAAGCGGACCAAGGCCGGGGGGAGGGGCAGAAGAGATGGCACTTTTTGACCCCTCCGCCCGGCCTTGGTCCGTTTTGCGGCCCAAGCCCACAAGGGGGAGGCGACTTTGGTTGAGATCGCAGCAATGACGGCAGCCCGCTTCGCCATCGGAATCGATCTTGGCACGACCAACTCCGCGCTCGCCTACGTTCCCCTGACCGGCGACGTGCCGCCCGAGGCATTCCCGATCACGCAATGGGAAACGCCGGACGCATTGGCCGAAGCGTCGACGCTGCCATCGTTCCTGTACTGGCCGGAAGATGCTTTTTCCGCCCAACTGCGCGGCAGGGTCACGGGAACCGAGGGGTGGATCGTCGGCCGCCTCGCCCGCCGCAGGGCAGGCGAAACGCCCGGCCGTGTCGTGCGCTCGGCCAAGTCCTGGCTGTGCCATCACACGGCGGACCGGTCCGCGCCGATCCTGCCCTGGGGATCGGAGGAACTGGCGCCAGAGCAAAAGATCTCACCCGTCCGTGCCGCCGCGTTGATCCTCAGCTATCTGCGCGGCGCCTGGGACGACCGTTTCGCCGGTTCCGGCTGCACGTTCGCGGAGCAAGACATCACCGTTACGGTCCCCGCGTCGTTCGATGCGGCCGCGCAGCGGCTGACCCTGAATGCCGCGGAGGAAGCCGGTTTTCCCCGCAGCGTGCGGCTGCTCGAGGAGCCACAGGCGGCATTCTATTGCTGGTTGCAGCAATCCGGCGCGCCCGACCCGTTGCGGGGCGCGGCCGACCCGCGGTGGGAAGGGTTGGACGCACATAATGCCGAGCCTCGGCACGTCCTGATCGTCGATATCGGCGGCGGCACTTCGGATTTCAGTTTGTTCGAACTGCGGTCGGGTCCTTCCCGTCCGATCCCTGATATCCGACGGATTGCCGTCAGCGAGCACATTCTGCTGGGTGGCGACAACGTTGACCTGGCGCTTGCGGTCTTGCTCGAACCGCGGCTGGTTGATGAACGCGGGCAGATCTCCGGCCCGCAATGGGATCGCCTCGTCGCGTTATGCCGTGACCTGAAAGAGCAGGCGCTCGCGGACCAGGGTTCGGCGCAGGAGAGCTTCACCGTGGCGCTGCCGGGACGCGGTTCCCGCCTGGTGGCCGGAGCACGGACCGCCGCCCTGGCGCGCGACGAGGTGGAGCGCCTGGTGCTGGATGGGTTCTTCCCGGCCTGCGATGCGCACGCGCGTCCCTATCAGACCCAGGCGGGTTTGCGCGATTGGGGGTTGCGCTACGCTGCCGACAGCGCGGTGACGCACCATCTGGCCGATTTCCTGCGGGACCGCCCGCGCGTGGATGCCGTGTTGTTCAATGGCGGTTCGCTCCGGCCGGCGGCCTTGCGCCGGCGGATGCTCGAACAAATCGCGGCGTGGCAGGGCGGCGCTCGTCCGATCGAATTAGAAAATGCCGAACCCGATCTCGCCGTCGCACGGGGCGCCGCGCGCTTCGGCAGGCTGCTGCACGGGCACTTCGGCCGCATTGCTGCGGGCGCTCCCCGCGCGGTGTTCCTTCAGGTGCAGACGGCGGCGGCGACCACGACGGCGACGGCGGGTGTGGCAAACGCCGCGAACCAGCCGGCCTCGCCCGCCCTGGTCTGCGTGCTGCCCCGCAACGCGTCCGCGGAGAAAGTCTTCGACATCGATCTGCCTGGCCTGGAAGTGCGCACGGACCAATTGGTGAGCTTTCAGGCTTGCTCATCGACCCGTCATGGCCGCTGCCAGGCAGGCGATGTTCTGCCGTGGGATCCGGACGCGTTTCACATGCTGCCGCCGCTGCAGACTATCATTACAACGGCAGACGGACCTGATGACGGGACGGGCCGCACCGTGCCCGCGCGTCTGGAAGCGAAGATCAACGCACTGGGACTGCTGCAAATCTCCTGTGTCAGCCTGGATCCGCTGACGCCACGGTCCTGGCCGCTCGAATTCAACCTGCGTCCGCATGAGCATGGCAACGCGGCTGCGCGTGGTACGCCGGCTGCGGCGCCGGTTGAACCGAATGCCACGACCGATGCTCGGCAAGCCGCGCGGGAGCACATCGCGGCGATATTCTCCCGTCCGCTGCCGAAGGCGGGCCGGCTGACCGCCAATACGGTCCTGAAACATCTGGAAGGCGTCATAGGTCTGCCCCGGCATGAGTGGAACGCGGCGCTGCTGCGCAACCTTTGGCCGACGCTGAACGATGCGGCGACGGGCCGGAAGCTTTCGGTCGAGCATGAAGAGGCCTGGCTCACCTTGGCTGGTTTCCTGCTGCGACCCGGGTTTGGCTTTGCCCAGGATGCTCTTCGCGTGCGGGAACTGTGGCGGCTGCGGGATGTGGGGCTCTGCTTTCCGGGCAAGCGCAGCAAGGCGCAGGAGTACATCCTCTGGCGTCGGGTGGCAGGCGGGCTGTCGGCGGAGCAGCAGGACATGCTGCTGGCCGTTGAGCGCGACAGCATCCGCACAGGCAGGGCGTCCGCGGAACTCGTGCGTCTTGCCGGCTCGCTCGAACGCCTGTCGCGGGAGACGAAGGCGGAACTGATCCAGACGTTCATCGCCCAGACGCTGCAGCGCGTGGAGCTGAAGCAGCATTGTGCGCCGTATCTTGCGGCACTCGGCCTGCTGTTGAGCCGTACCCCGCTGTATGGCGGCCCCGAGACCGTCGTGCCGCCGGAGTTCGTCGCGCGCGCTTATGCGGCATTCCAGCATTTCGATTGGGCCGAGGCGGAGCTGTCGGAATTGCACAATCTGTTCTTGCGCGCGGCGCGCGTCGTGGACGATCGAAGCCTGGACGTCCCCAAGTCGCTGCGCGACCAGATCGCGCGCAAGTTGGAGAGCGCCGGTCTCGCCCCCATGCGCACCGCAACCATCAAGGCCCTCACGCCGGTCGGCCGCGGCGACCGCTCCACTCTGTTCGGCGAGGCACTGCCCGCGGGCCTGGTACTCGGCGTCGAGCAGGAGTCGGCGCGATGAAGCCGTGTGTTGTTGCAGGTGTTGTATCGGCGTGGGAATCGGCCAGCGAAGTGTCATTGCGAGCGCCGCGAAGCAATCTCGAGTGACGTGCGAACTCTCCGGGAAATTTGCTTCGCTCCGGCCTCAGAATGACACTCTTTGAGGGGTGTATCGATCGGCGATAGAACCAGCAGATCGCACGTCACATATGTGAACGAAGCGCGCCGCCGTATCCTGGCGCTCCTATGAGGGTGAACCCATGCGTTATCCGCCAAACCTCTTGCGGTAAGCCTTGCTCATCAGCGCATCCAGCGTGGTTCCCGGCAGGAAATCCGCCATCCCCTCCGGGAACGCCAGGCCGGGCAACTGGCGCGCGCATTCCGAAGCCTCGCCGAGCACCTGCGTCACGGGATAGACCGCACTCCAGGCCGGCACGGCGGCGTAGTCCTCCTCGTCGTCCGAGACATGCGTGTTGCGGATCTTGCCGGACGCCGTCTCCATCTCCATGCCCATCAGAGTGGTCGCCTTCAGCTCTTGCTCGGACGGCTGGCGGATCAGTTGGGAACGGCCCGGATAGACGCGGTCGATGAAATTATCCATCAGCCGCAGCTTCTCCGCCCGGTCGGTGACCGCATGCGCGTGGCCCCAAGCCATGACCGAGCGATAATTCACCGAATGATGGAAGCCCGAGCGCGCCATCACCAGCGCATCCAGATGCGTCACGGTCAGGCAGACCATCGCTCCGTCCTGTTGCCGGATAGCACGACTGGCGGAGGAGCCGTGCCAGTAGAGATGATCGCTCTCGCGCCAGAACGCGGTGGGCGTGCAGAACGGCCGTCCATCGATCGTATAAGCGATATGGCAGATCAGCGCGGAATCGAAAATCGCATAGACGGTCGCCTTGTCATGATGGCCGCGTTCGTGCCGCCGGCGCAGGCGGTTCACCTCGGAAATCTCGAATGCGGCGGGGGCGGCGGTATTCGCGTCGGGCATACGGACCGGGCTTTCCTGAAACGATCCTGCAATGCAGCACGGAATTGGCATAACGGATAGTCCCAATCCAAGCCAGGTCGGTGGGTCCAACTGGGCCGCGAACCGTCCGCCGCAGATCACGCGTCTCAGCGCCCGTCGAACGAGATTGCTTCCGCTTCGCTCCTCGCAATGACAGTGGCCGCGGATGACGGAGGCCGCGGCGTGTTGTCCGCACGCCGGGCTAGTGTCACGCTGGATGATGCTGACGGCGGGCGCCGCTGAAGTTTCGCGTTCCAACCGGCCAGCCCGTCCGCATCCGGAGCACCGTTATGTCATCCCGCCCCCTGACCGGCTTGCGCATCATCGACCTCACCCAGGTCTTCGCAGGCCCTTATTGCACCTACCTCCTGGGTCTGCTGGGCGCTGAAGTCATCAAAGTCGAATTGCCGTCCGGTGAGTGGGCGCGCACCCAGGGGCGGCACGGCCCGGCGCGCGACGCCGGGCTATCGGCCGGGTTCGCGACCCAGGCGGCGGGAAAGCGGATGCTGGCGGTGGATATCCGCGCGCCCGAGGGAGCCACGATCCTGCGCGACCTGCTGCGGACGGCGGATGTGTTCGTGGAGAACATGACGCCGGGCACCATCGCTCGGCTGGGCTTCGACGAGCCGGTGTTGCGGGCGTTGAATCCTCGGCTGGTCTTCGTCTCGGTCAGCGGTTTTGGGCAGACGGGGCCCTTCGCGTCGTGGCCCGCGTTCGACCATATCACGCAGGCGGTTTCCGGCCTGATGTCGGTCACCGGCACGCCGGACGCCGCGCCGCTGCGGGTCGGACCGCCCGTCGTGGACTACGCGACCGGCGCGTATGCCGCCTTCGCCGTCATGGCGGCACTGGCGCAACGGGCGCGAGACGGCCTGTTCCAGCGCGTCGACCTGTCGATGTGGGACGTCGCCCAGGCACTGATGAGTTCGACGATCTCGGGATATTTGAACGCAGGGGTGACGCCGAGGCCGGAAGGAAACGTCGCGGCGAGTGGCAGCCCCTCGTCCGGCGTGTTCGACACCGCCTCCGGCAAGTTGGCGCTGGCGGCGAATTTCGAGCCGCAATACTGCCGGCTGTGCGCCGCGATCGGGCGGGAGGACCTGTTGACCGATGCTCGCTTCGCCGATCGCGCGACGCGGTTGACCCATGCCGATGCGTTGCGGGCCGAACTGACGGCGGCGTTCGCCGCGCGTCCCGCCGCGGAATGGGAGGCGATGTTGATGGATGCCGATGTCCCCGCCGGCCGGGTGCGGACGATCCCGGAGGCGCTGGCCGAGCCGCACACCGCGGAGCGAGGGATCTGGCGGTCCGTCGAAGGCGGCACCGGCGCCATGAGCCTCCCGGCCGTCCCCTTCCTGCTCAACCGCGCTGCCCTGGGGCCTGACGTTGTGCCCGGTCGTGTCGGGGCCGATACGGACGCGGTGCTGAGCGCTCTGGGCCGGACGGCGGCGGAGATCGCGGTCTTGCGGCGGGATGGCGTCGTAGGGTGAGTGCGCTGGTGGGTGTGATCTTCGGCGGCGTCGCGGTCCAGAGTGCGGGATGCTACCGAGAGACTGTCAATCGAGCGCCACCCTATAGCGGCCTTGGACCAAGTAGCCGAGAATCAAACCGGAGTACAGGCTGCCCGGTGAGAGGTCGAATAACTTATACCCGTAATGATCCGACTTCACGTGCGCCTTCGTGACCACGTTTTGCTGGTCTTCCACATGAGCGTGGATGACTGCTATCTTATTACCGTTTTGCCAGACCTCCGCCTTCAGCGAGTACCTCGTCGTTTGTCTGCGTCGTTCGGTCCCGAACGGTAAAGAAAAAGTTATGGTTAAGGACCTGGGCCTCGCCACCGCTAAGGAGTCCGGCCAGCGTTCGTTCATTCAAATGGCCTCCCCCACCCGACATAAGCATCCCCCCGGATTTGCCAATATCCTGGTTACGAAACCAAATAGACGCACGCGGCGCCATCGCGAATGATGACGGTATAATCGCAGGAGGTTCGCTGCCAACACCGTCGTTGCACGCCGCCCGACCGTCAAACTGACCCGCTGCCGTCACGATGTCAACCGCCATCGACGCGGTCGGAGGGTGTCAACCATGTCCCCGAACAGGTGTCACATCGCACCGAACCAAACACCTGCCACGACGATTCACCCCGAGCAGCGGCGTTCAACAGGCCGGAATCACCTTGAAGTCGACCCTGCGGTCCAGCGCATCGGACAAATCGTCGGCCCCGGTGCCGATCAGGTTGTTCGCGGCCCCGACCCCCGTCGCAATCACGTGCCCGCGCAAACCAGGCGCATCCATCTCCAACTGCTGCTTAACATACTCGGCGCGCAGCACCGACAACTGATCGTTGAGCGCGACGGACCCCGAGCGGGTCGTGTTGCCGGTCACCTGAAGGCAGGCATTCCGCCTCGTGCTGTGATCGGCGATTTGGCGCAGCCACATGTCATACGGGCCGGTGGTTTGAGCCTGGGCCTCGAACGCGGTCGATCCTGGATGGAACAGGATCTTCACTCCAAGTGTATTGTGCGCCAGCCCGTAGTCGACCACCTGGCCGAATGCGCCCGCCGCCTCGTCATGGCGACCCAGCATCCAGGTCGTGAGATAGACCCCGTTGTAGACGCGAAGCTGATCTCCTGCCGGCAGCCTTTGGGCGGCCTGGTACAGCTCCAGCGCATCGGGGTAGCGACCCGCATCATACGCGTCGATCGCCTCGCTGATGGTGGCGGCGGTGACAATGCCGTTCAGGTAGGTCGGGTTGATCGGGTCCCCCACCTTCGTCGCCTGGCACGCGGCGATATAGCTCTTGATGTTGGCATCGTCGGACCACGCCGGGCTATCGCGGAAGAAATCGATCGGTGTCGTATCGACGCCGTCCGGCAGGGCGCGCGCCACACTCTTGGCCACCGTCTTGCCGGCGTGCAGATCGAGCATCACCAGACAGAACCGGTATGCCTCGCGAGTGCCAGCGGTCTGGCCTTTCGCATTCACCGGTGTGAACGTACCGACCATCACGTAGGGCCCCTCGCGGACCGTGGCGGCGGAGAACGGTTGGACGTCGAACTGCGGATACTTCTCGCGCGCCAGCGCGACGAGGCGTTCGCCAATTTGTTGCGTCGTTGCCGATTGCTCACCCGTAACGCCGTTGACCAGAGGATCGATCACCACGACCTGACGCGGGCCACCCGGCTGGGCATGCACCGGTGCGGTAGCAAACACCGCGTTCGCGACCTTCAGTACCGGCATCGGGAAACGGCACCGGCGCAGGTAGCGGCGGCGGTGCCGGCGGCGGCGCGGCGGCCACCACCGGCGGGGTCTGATGCGTCTGCGCGCAGCCGGCGAGCAGCGCCATGACGGCGCCGGCCAACCAGGCACGCCGCATCAGTCCGCGGCGGTCGGAGGAAGCATCACGACCGGCATTCGGTCCGCAATGTCGCGCGTTCAGCATCGGACAGCGTCTCCCCTAATTGAGCACGGCTAACGATATTGGCACACCGACCCGACAGCACCTTCGCCCGGTACGGTTGCGCCCCCTTCACCACTCCCGGTTCGACGGCATGCACTGTCACCATTGCAACGTCGGCGGACGATGCCGCTGCGGAACGCTGGAGTCCAGTCTGCAGGATCGCGAGATATTCGGCGGCGCGTTCGGTATCCGGTCTCGCGCCAAGATCGAGCGGGGTTGCCGAACCGATCGCAACGACAAGGCGCGGGCCGGGTGGCGGCACGGCGATCCACTCAGCGTGCGGCTCACCTGGTTTGCCCGACCTTGGTTCGCCTGATGGGGCCGGGCGCAGCAGGTGACGCACCGATCCGTCGCTTTGATAGAGATCGACGTAGAGTGTGGGCAGCGTGGTGGCTACATCAATCCCGAGCCTCCGGCCGCTCGCCACCTCGCGCTGATCGAGCCGAATGGCCAACGGCGGGGGCGCGGCATCCCAGGTCTGTCGGACAAGCGAGTCCACCGCCGCTATGGGTCCGCAGGCAAAACGACCGACCCGCGTGACGTTGTCGGCAACGCGACCCAAGCCGCGCAACGCGGTCAGCAGCCGATTGAGTTCCTGTCCAGCCGGCGCGAGGCCAGAGACTCGCAGCGCGTCCGGCCCCTTCGCTATATGCAGAATTGAGCAGGGTAGGGAGCGAGCCTCCGCCTGCGCGAATTCGAGCCGCGACTGCGGAGACGTCGGTAAGGGTGCCGGTGGGGGAACCACCATCGCCTGGCGTTGCGGCTGCTCGACCGGTGATGGTGATGCAGGGGCGGGCGCGGACGCTGGTGGAGACGCTGCGGGTCGCGGCGCGGGTGGTGGTGCCGGCACTGCCATCGCCTGGCGTTGCGGCGGCTCCGCCGGCGACACCGGGGCGGGTGCTACTCGGGGTGCATCCTCCGGCGTCGTTGGTGCCGGCGTCGTTGGCGAAGGCGTCGTTGGTGCCGGCGTCGTTGACGAAGGTGTAGTTGGCAAAGGCGTCGTTGGCGAAGGCGGCGGCGCGGGTGCTGGCACCGTGATCGCCTCGCGTCGCGGCGCTTCCGCCGCTGGTACCCCGGTGGGCGGGTGCGGGGGCGCGGTATCCGACGTCCCACCGGCCGCGGTTACCGGTGGCGCCACGCCGCCGACCGTCGACGACTCCGTACTATGTTCCTGCCTTTGCGGTGTCACGACCGGCGGCGATGATCCTGATGCCTGCATGCTGGTAACGACATCCGGTTGACCGGCGGGCGGCGTGGCGGGACTTCGCAGCTCGATATACGTGGTTGCAATCACGACCAGCGCGCCGAGCCCGGCGATCACCCCCAAAACGCCGCGCCGCCGCATGCTGGGCTGCGGGTGCAGCTGCGGCGCGGTGGCCGGCACCGGGCGATGCGCCGCCATGACCGTCGCGTCCACGGCCGGCTCATCCTGGCCGAGCGCCGCGAGCATGGCGTCGATGCTTTGTGGCCGCTTCGTTGCATCGATCGTCAGCGCCGCGTCGATCGTCGCCAGCAGTGGACCGGGATAGCGCCCCGCCCCGATCTGGCTTGCCGAGGGCTGTGGGTCGGGTCTGCCGACGGTCAGTGCGATTTGCCGGGCCTGCCCGTCCACCACCGTGCCGCCGATCGCGCGATAGCACACGGCCCCGATTGCGTAGATGTCGGAGAATGCGCCCTGGCGCATGCCAAGCATTTGCTCCGGCGGGGCATAGCCGCCTGAATAGATTTTCGTATAGTCCGTTGTCAGGCCGCTTGTAGTCGCTCGGCTGGATCCGAAATCGATCAGCACCACCCTGTCGTCATCGCGCAGGATGATGTTGGCCGGCTTGATGTCGCGATGCATCAGCCCGGCCCGATGGACGCCGCCGATGGCGGACAGCAACTGCGCCAGCAGCGACTGCACGCGCGGGGCGGCGAGCCCCCCGGGCTCCCTTTGCAGGATACTCGCGAGGCTGGCGCCTTCGACATAATCCATCACCAGGAAGCACGTGCCGTTTGCCTCGAAGTAAGTCTGCACGCGCACGATGCCGTCGTTGGCACCAGCAAGACGGCCGAGCACTACCAGCGCCTGCGCCTCGCGCAGGAAACGCTCGCGGCATTCCTCGAACAGCGGCGCGTCCTCGGACGATGCCGCAAGCACGTTCAGCGCCTGACGGACGGCGAACTGCCGCGGGTAGTACTCCTTGATGGCGAACGGCTGCTGCAGCAGATCACGCGCGAGATAGGTGACACCGAACCCGCCGCTGCCGAGCACGCGCTCGATACGGTAGCCGTTGACAACAGTACCGTGCGGGAGCGCGTAGTTGGGCCATGGCGTCGTAGCTTGGCTGGCATCTCCCCTCACTTGCGCCTCCATGCGGCAACTCGGCCGGCGGGGCCAGTGGTTCGCTGGTATGGTACCTATCCCAGCCGCTGTCCAGGAAGGTCGGAGCCGCCGGGTCCGGGGGATCGGGCGTTGCGCCGCGGCAGGTGCGTGCCGGCGGTGGCGACTGTTGTCAAAGCTGGCCGGATTGATCGATGACACCCGGGAGAATTCGGTTACCCCGCACGCGGCGTACCCGGCCCTGGCACGTCCGGGACAATCTCCACCAGCAATGTTCCCAGATGCTCGATCTCGGCTTCGATTCTGTCTCCGACCTTCAGGTAGGTGCCGGAGGCCAGACCGACGCCGGCGGGTGTCCCTGTCAGCAAAATATCCCCCGGTTCCAGCGTGACGTGTTCGGAAAACACCGACACTTGCTCTGCGACCGGCCAAATCATGTCGTTGATGTTGGCGTCCTGTTTGACGACGCCATTGACGGACAATCGAAGCCGCAATTCCCGGATCGTTCCGTCACAACGAACCCGCCTACGCCGGCCAGCCTGTCTCCCACCGGTCCGCATGCACGACTTCAGCGAGGGGCCGTCGGCGTACAGGTCCGAACGGATCGACCGGCCAGCCGATCGGCATCATGGCGAAGCTGTCAACGTCGTCCGGCAGCCTCAGTAACGCCCGGACTTCGTCCTCGCACCGCAAGTGGTTGGTCGTGATCGTGGTGCCAAGACCCAGCGCGCGACAGGCGAGAATGAGGTTCTGGACCGCCGGATAGATGCTGGCGCCACGAATCCGCTCCGCGTAGTCCAGTTCCGCCTGATGCAGCGCGCGCATTGCCGGTGGCAATGCGTTCGGCGGAGGAACCACCGGCCGACGCAGGCAAGGCAGCAGGATCACCGGGGCATCGCCCATATGCGCCCAGAGATGCGCGCCCGAGGTCATCAGGTGGGCGAATTGCGCCTCCGACAGATGGGCAGGCCGGCCGCGCGCGGCGTACATTGCCTCGGCGATTTTCGAAGCCCTGGCATAGATGTCGCCCAGCTCTCGGCGCAAATCCGGATCGCGCACGACGACAAAGTGCCAATTTTGCGCGTTGCCGGCGGACCCGGCCCGGATGGCGGCGTCCAGCACCCGGGTGAGCAGGGCCTCGGGAACCGGATCGGGCTTCAGTCGCCGCATGGCTCTCGCGGTGTGTATCGCTTCGAACAGATCGATATCGCTCATGCCTCACCTCCCACGCGCGCGCGATGACAGAGGCGTGCGGCCAAGACAGACTTATGCACACTCCACCTCAAGGAGCCAATCCAGGGATGATGGCAGTCGTCGTTTCCTGTGATATCGCATCGCCTCTGGGGATAGAGGACGGGAGATGATCGCGCAGCTCATAGGCTTTCTGATACGCAATCTGCCCGCCGTACTGTTCGTGCTGGCGCTGATCATTGCCTGGGCGCGTCGCCGCGGTTCGGCGGCCGAACGGCTTCTGGCGTGGATTCTGCTACTGCCTATCGGCGTTACTGGATTATGGGCCGGGATCTATCATGTCTTCTTCCCGGCGATTGCCGCGGCTCACATCGGATGGCAGGTCAGCCCATTCCAGTTTGAGGTTGGCATGGCTGACCTGGCCATCGGCGTGACCGCCTGCATCGCTTTCCGGCGAGATCTGAACTTCAAGGCAGCGGCCGTCAGTGCCGCCTCGATCTTCTTGCTCGGAGATGCCGTCGGGCATGTCAGGCAGATGGTGGTCGCCGGCAACTTTGCGCCGGGTAACGCAGGCGTTCCATTCTACATGGACATCATCTGTCCGTTGCTTGCCATTGGCCTTGTAGCGCTTGCGAAGCGCTCCGGACGCGCCAGGGGCATCCCATGAGCACGCCGGGATCGGCTGAACTTTTCGAGCCCGATCGGGTCCTGGCCTTCAGCGATGCTGTCTTCGGTGTTGCGATCACGCTGCTGGTCATCGATGTGCACCTGCCCTTGATCCCGACGGAAGGCGGCGATTCGGCGTTTTTGCAAGCGCTGTGGGGTATGGAACCGAAGCTGCTCGTCTTCGGCTTTACCTTCATCGTCCTTGGCATGAGCTGGCTGGGGCACCATCGCAAGTTCAGCTACATTGACAAAGTCGATGGACGCCTGCTGTGGATAAACCTGCTCTACCTGATGACGCTCTGCCTCGTGCCATTCGCAAGCAGCGCGCTTGCCGAGCGCGGTGGCAGTCGCTTCGCCTTCGCGTTGTATGCCGGCGTGATGGCACTTACCGACCTGCTCTCCGCCAGCTTGTCCGCATATGGTCTGCGGGAGCCGTTCCTTGGAGGGCGATTGGAACTGCGACCTGGTCTCCGGCGGGACATGGTTCTCTCACCTCTGCTCGCGGGTGCGATTTTCGTGATGGGGGCCGCAATAGCGTTGGGCGGCTTGGTGAGGCTCGCGCACTGGACCCTGATTATGATCGTGCCTGTTATGGCCTTTTTAGGTTCCCGGGATCGTAAGCTCGCCAGTGTGCGGGATTCTTGATCTTCGCAACCCGGACGGTCGACCGAGTGCGCACCACCCTCCGCGGCTTTGGAGAGCGAAATGCACGATGCTGTCGTTCGCGCACCGGTGCCTGCGATCACCGATATGCGGCCGGCCACATGCCTGGCGGCTGCTTTAAATTCAAGGCGGCTGTTTCCAATAAAGCGACTCTCCGGCTGGACCGGGCGGCGGCCGCTCAGACGACTGCTCCGGGCACCAGAGCAATGACACAACCTGCCGGTGGGCCGGCCGCCGGGGCAGGGGCTTGCCCCGGACTTGATCGGGGGCGATCGGGCTGGCAACTGCCCTGGCGTTCCTCCGATCGCCCCACGCGGCGCGCCTGCAGCGCCGCCGGTCCGGTTCGTGGCTCGTCCCCGCTTACAGGCCCGGAGAAGTCACAACAACAGCTAAACGTTCGCGCCTTCAATCAGGCCGCCGAACCGGACCCAGCCCTTGCCGCTCCACCGTTGCAGTTGCATCGCCTTGATCGGCCGATGGTCGGTATGGCTGGTGCTGACCTTGATCCCCGGCAGCAGTACCGGAACTTCGAAGTCGTGCAGGTTCTCCGCTTGCCGCATCACGTTGGCGCGCGAGAAGTCGCCGCCGCACTGCTTCAGCACCTGCACCATGGTCATCGCGGCGCCGTAGGCGAACACGTTGGCCGCATCGGTTAAATCGGCGTTCGGGAGGTACTTCGCCATGAACGCCCGCCAGGCCTTGAGCCCCGCATCGTCCTTCCACTCCACATCGGTCGGGTCCTTGAGGTACTGGGTGCTGATCATCCCGATCGATTTCTCCGGGCCCGCCGGCTGCATCACCATGCCCACGGAAACGGACACGTTGCTCATGAAGAACATAGGCTTCCACTGGACCTCGTAGACCTTGCGGATCGACTGCGCGGCGAACTTGGCGATCCCCCCCACCAGCAGGACGTTGCAGCCGACGCTCTGCATCTCGGCGATCTGCGAATTGACGGTGGCGTCGGTGGTTTCATAGCTCAGGTTCCGCGCGACGATCTTGTCCCAGTCCGTGCCGAGCACGTCGCGCACCCCCAGCGGGTAGTCCTTGCCGAAGTCGTCGTTCTGATAAAGGATGGCCATCTTCGGCTGCTTGACGTTCGCCAGCATGTATTTGGTGTAGATCTGCGCTTCCGTGCGGTAACTCGGCTGGAAGCCCATGGTCCACGGATACTTCTTGTACTCGCCCCATTTCCCGGCACCGGTCCCGACGAAAAGCTGTGGCACCCGGTTGTGGTTCATATACTCGACGATCGCCGAATTGGTCGGCGTGCCGAGCGAGTTGAAGCAGAAATCCACCTCGTCTTCCTCGACCAGCTGGCGCGTGTCCTCCACCGTTTTTGGCGGGGTATAGCCGTCGTCGAGCGAGATGAAGTCAATCTTGTGACCGTCGATGCCGCCCATCTCGTTGATCATCTTGAAGTACGCCGCCTCGGCCCTGGGGATGACGCTGTAGGAGGAGGCGGGTCCACTATAAGCCGCGGTGTTGCCGATCTTGATCTCGGTCGCGGTTCCGCCCGGCCCGTTGGCCGCGCGGGCACTGTTCAGGCGACCCGCGACCGCGGCGGCCAGCCCAGCGGTCAAAGCGGTGCGGCGGGTGATCATATTTTGTTCTCCACTGTGTGAGGTTTCTCCCTGCGGCCGGAGAACGCGAACCCCGGCCAAGTTCAACTCTGAGCCAGTCGGTTCTGTAAGGCAAATAGGAAGTAATGCGAGGGAATTGCCGACAAATTCGGAAGCGCAATATCCGATCCCGGTCCTCATTGCCCCCGGCCGACACCGTCAGCCCCCGGACGTGCTGATCACGCCGATTTGAACAAAACTACGTTGGGGCAGATTCGACTGTTTTTTCTGGAAATCAGGAAAGGCTTAAACCCCTGCAACGGTCATGGACGTGGCTTTGCTGATCAGCCGCCAGCGGATGCGGAAATATGCCACTGCTGTGCCGCTGCCGCGCATGGTCCCTCAAACGTGTTGGAACCATTTCCCTTGACACGCTCAGCAGTGATGGTTTTGGTGTCAAGTAAAGTAACAATAAAGAATCGGTAAGCACAGGTACATGTTTCCTGCGAGGAAAAATCATGATCGGCGCCCATTGGCCCGCTCTTCTGCTAGCATCGGGCGAGGAACCTTTTGATTCAGTTGAACGGCGGCTGGAGCGCGCTCTGGCGGCAGCTTGTGCCGTAGCGTGGGAATGGGATGTCGGCACTGGAGAGAGCAGCCTGTCCGCCGGTTCGATGGCCTTGCTCAGCCTGAAGGATCACCCGACCAACGGCTCTTTCGCTTTGGTGCATCCGGCCGACCGGGACTGGCTCCAACAGGTGGTCATCAAGTCGGCACGCGGCGAGCTGCCGTACGATTTCGAGTTCCGCCTCCTCCGTCCGGACGGCGAGGTCGAGTGGGTGCGCGATCGTGGTCAACTGGAGCGCGATCCGGCTGGGCGGCCATTGCGGCTGGCCGGGGTGGCCCAGCTTATTACCGATCAGAAGCGCACCGAGGCCGCATACGCCGCCACGTTCGAACAAGCCGCGGTCGGCATGGCGCATGTGGCGCTCAACGGTGCCTTCCGGAAGGTCAACGACACCCTCTGCCGTATCGCCGGCCGAACGCGCGAGGCACTGCTGCGGCTGAGCTTCCAGGACATCACGCATCCGGACGACCTGGATGCCGGTGTCGCCCAGGCCAACGATCTGCTCGCCGGCCGGGTTGCAACGTATAGCATGGAGAAGCGCTATATTCGACCCGACGGCGCGGTGGTCTGGATCAAGCTGACCGTTTCCCTGATGCGCGATGCCGCGGGCAGGCCTGACTATTTCATCTCCGTCATGGATGATATCGGCGAACGAAAACGAGCCGAGACGGCGCAGCACCGAAGCGAGGCGCGGTTCCGCGCGCTTGTCGAGGCATCGTCCCAGGCGGTGTGGCGCGCCTCGCCGTCGGGCGAGGGGCTGGTCGAGGACCGGGGATGGGCGGCACTGACCGGTCAGAGCGCGGATCAGAAGGCCGGGTGGGGCTGGCTCGAGACGATCCACCCGGAGGACCGGGCGGGCACCGAAGCGGCCTGGCGGCAGGCTGTGGCGCTGCAAACGCCCTTCGCGTTGGAGCACCGTGTTCTGCTGCACGATGGCACATACCGGAACATGGTTGCCCGCGCGGTGCCGGTGCCGGCCGAAGATGGGTCCACGCGGGAGTGGGTCGGCAGTCACGGCGTGGCGGATCGCCGAGGCGCCTACATCGCGACGCTGGCGGCGCAGGATGCCCTCGCCGAGCTGCAGTCGGTCTATGACACCGCCCCGGTCGGCCTGTGCGTGCTGGATGCCGAGACACGCTGGACCCGTATCAATCGCCGCATGGCCGAGATCAACGGCCTGCCGGTCGAGACGCATATCGGCCGCCGGGTGCGGGACCTGCTGCCCGGCGTGGCCGACCAGGTGGAGGCACGCCATCGCCTGGTGATGCAGACCGGCGAACCTGCGCTGGGGATCGAAATCGTCGGCCAGACGCTGTCGCAGCCGGGCGTGACCCGTACCTGGATGTCGAACTGGTTTCCGCTGCGCGACGCGGACAGCCGCGTCGTCGGCGTCAACATCGTCACCCAGGAGGTGACGGAACAGCGTGCCGCTGAGGAGCAGCAGCGGCGCCTGCTGCGGTTGATCGAGACGTGCACCGATTTCATTGCCATCATGGATGCCGACGGCCGTTACACGTACATCAACCGCAGCGGCCGGTGCATGGTCGGACTTGATGACGATGCCGACCTCGACAACGTGCGCTTCGGCGACTTCGTCGCCCCCGTATCGCAGGAAGCAGACCTTACGGGCTGGCTCTCCGAAGCCCGTGATTGCGGCGTGTGCGAAGGCGAAGTGCGGCTCATTCACCCGCGCACCGGAGCGATGACCGACGTGCATCGCACGGTCTTCGCGCTGCGGGACCGGGAAGGGCGTACTGACCGGTTATGCCACCATCAAACGTGATGTCACGACGGCAAAAGCGGCCGCCGCGGCGCTGGCCGAGAGCGAGGCGCGGTTCCGCGGCACCTTTGAACAAGCGGCGGTCGGGTTCGCCCATGTGGGGCTGGATGGCCGCTGGCTGAGGGTCAACGGCCGGTTGTGCGACCTGTTCGGCTATACGGAGACCGAACTTCTGGAACGCAGCGTCCAGGACCTGACTTATCCGGACGACCTCCCAGCCACGCTCGACAATATCAACCGCCTGCTCGCGGGCGACATCGCGACCTACACCATAGAGAAACGCTACATCCGCAAGGATGGCAGCCCGCTATGGGCGGATCTGACGGCTTCGCTGCTGCACGATGGGGCAGGCGCCCCGAAACATTTCATCGCGGTTGTCGAGGACATTTCCCACCGCAGGGGCCTTGAGGCGACGCTGCGGGCTTTCTACGAGATCTCGCCGCTGCTGATGGGCACGCTGGAGCTGGCCGCGGGTGGCGACCTTGTGCGGTTGCACAGCAATCCGGCGGCAAACCGCTTCACCGGCGGGGCGGATGAAATCACGGAGAGCATCAGCACACGCGCCGCGGGCGTGCCGGAGAAGGTGATCGCGCTGGTGCGCGCACGCGCGGAGGAAGCGATCGCGCACGGCAAGCCGGTCGCGTTCGAGTGCATTTACCCAACCGCCGCGGGACCCCGCGAAATCGCGGCGACGATCGCGCCGCTGCCAACTCGGGGGCCGGCCGGGGGACCCACGATTTTCTATGTTTCCCAGGACATCACCGAACGTCACGCGGCGGAGGCACGGCTGGCGGAAAGCGAGGCACGGCTGCGATTGGCGACCGAGGCCGGCCAGGTGGGCGTGTTCGACTGGAACCTGCGCACGAATGAGCTGCGCTGGGATGCCCGTCTCCGGGCAATGTGGGCAGTCCCGCCCGGCGCGCCCACCTCGGTCGAAACCTTTTGTGCCGGGCTGCATCCGGACGATCGGGAGCGTGTGGTGACCGCCGTGGCGGCGTCCCTCCGTCCAGCCAGCGGCGGCTTCCATCAGACCGAGTACCGTGTCATCGGCCTTGCTGATGGCGTGGAACGCGTTATCGCCGCCCGGGGCCGCGTGTCGTTCGAAAGCGAGCAAGCGGTGCGCATGCTCGGCACCGCGGTGGATGTGACGGCGCAGCGGCGGGCCGACGCAGTGCTTGCGCGCGGCAAGGCCGATCTTGAGCACCTCGTCGAGGCACACGCGCGCGACCTGCGGCAGACGCATGCACGGCTCGCCCAGGCCGAGAAGCTGGCTGCCTTGGGACAGCTGGCAGGCGGCATCGCGCACGACTTCAACAACGTGTTGCAGGCTGTTCAGGGCGCCGCTGAGATGATCCGGGTTCGCCCCAACAACCAGGCTGCGACCCGGCGCAACGTCGAGATCATCGAGGAAGTGGCGCGCCGCGGGACGGCGGTGACCCAACGGATGCTCACATTTGCTCGCCGCGGCAAACGGCAGACCGAGCCGGTCGATCCGGCCGCCGCCCTTGCTGCCATGCGTGACCTTCTGCGGCACGCGCTCGGCTCCCTCGTGGCGATCGTGGTGGAGGCGGAGGCGTCGCTTCCGCCTGTCCTGGCGGACAAAGAGCAGTTGGAGACAGTGCTGGTTAATCTGGCAACGAACGCGCGCGATGCGATGCCGAACGGCGGGACGTTGACGCTGTCAGCCATGCTCGATGTCGTGCACCAGAACGGCGGCCCGCACGGTGCTGGGCGGCCCAGGTCCGTCAGGCTTCAGGCGGGTAGCTACGTCCGCCTGTCCGTTGCCGATACTGGCATTGGTATGACCCCGGCGATGCTGGCGCGCGTCACCGAGCCATTCTTCACCACCAAGCCGGAAGGCCGGGGTACCGGCCTCGGGCTGGGCCTGGCCAAGGACTTCGCGGAAAAGAATGGGGGCGCCCTGAGTATCGAGAGTACACCGAACCGCGGCACCACGGTCACGCTGTGGCTGCCGACGGCAAGGGAGCCTCCTGCCTGAAGCATCCAGGTGACTCTCGCCGACAGCACCGCCATCGGCGAGTACCTCACGAGCGCTCGCGCCGGACAACGGGCGCTTCAGCAGCCTGCTAGATCTGCCGGTCGCGTCCGATCCAGTAGCGCTGCCGAACCTGCCGGCGCAGCACCTTCCCAACCGATGACAGTGGTAGTTCGGAGACGAATGTGACCGTTTTCGGTGCCTTGTAGGCGCCAAGCCGCTGCTTCGCGTGGGCGATCAACGCTTCGTCCGTCGCCGTCGCGCCGTCGCACAGGATGACCTCGGCGTGTACTGCCTCGCCCCAATCCGGATGCGGAATGCCCACCACGGCGGACATCAGCACGGCTGGATGCTCTGCCAGCGCAGCCTCGACCTCGATCGCGTAGACGTTGAAGCCGCCGGTGATGATCATGTCCTTCTTGCGATCGACGATGAACAGATAGCCAGCGTCGTCGACATAGCCGACATCGCCCGACTTCCAATAGCCGTTTTCGAACTCCGCTGCCGTGGCCTGAGGGTTGTTGTAATAGCCGCCGATCGTCGCCCGCGTGCGCAGCCAGATTTCGCCGGTCTGGCCGGGCGGCAGCGGGGTGCCGTCGAGGTCCGCGATCATCAGCTCCACGCCCGCGGAGACGCGTCCCGCGGAGGCCAGCCGCGCACGCGCCTCGTCGGTGTCGGAGTTGTGCTCGCGCTTGCGCAGCGCCGAGACGAACATGATTGTTTCGCTCGCGCCGTAAAGCTGAACGAAGATCTGCCCGAACTCCGCGACCAGGCGTTCGACCGCGGCGGGAGCAATCGGCGCCGCGCCATAGATCATCGTGCGCAGCGATGAAAGATCGTGGGTCTTGCTGCTGTTCATATCGAGCAATCGATAGAGCAACGTCGGTACCATCAGCGATTGCGTGATGCGCTCGCGCTGCACGGTCTCGCACCACTGGGTAAGATCGGGTGCATTGAGCGTGTAGGTCGCCCCGCCGGCAAAGAATGTGGCGACGAACGGCATGAGGCTCGCGTGCGACATGGGGGTGAACGCGAGATACTTCGTGTCCTCGTCATAAGCGAGATCGGGGGTGAGATAGAAGCTGTCACGCATCGCCAGGATATGGTCGATCGAATACATCGCGCACTTGCCCAGTGCCGTCGTGCCACCGGTAAAGCGCATCATGGCGATATGCTCGTGCACGTCGAGCTCGACGTCGTTGTCCGCATCGGACGCCGCTTCCACAAGGTCCCAGAAGCACGGCACGTCATGAGGCAACTCGGGCGAGGGGTCCATCGCCAGCACTCTGCAACCGCGGCTGGCGAGCATATCGCGGTACGACGCGACCAGGCGCGTCTCGATGAACACGAGCTTCGGTTTGACGTGGTCGATCTGCCGCGCCTGCTCCTCCAGGCTGTCGCGCAGGTTGCTGAACACGAAGGTCGCTTCCTGTTTGTAGATCGCCGGGAAGTGCACCAGGCTGAGATTGTCGTTCTCCAGGATCAACAACACGTTGTCGCCCGCGCCAAGTCCGAGCGCATGCCGCATCATGTGGGCGATCCGATTGGTGAGGCGGTGATACTCGGCAAAGGTGTAGCGTCGGTCGCGCTCCACGTTGACGATGGCAAGGTTATCTTTGAACCGCGACGCCATGGTTGACATGACACGGCTGAAGTTCGTTTTCATGTTGGTCCTCCCTGGCGTTTCCCGCCGCTGCGGGCATTGGGCGGGATCGCAGAACGGATCGACCATGCCAGCGATCCGACCGGGAACCCAGCCCATGATGCCGAAGGATTTGGCGACCGTGAAGAGGTCGGACGGCTATCGACGCGCCGATGATGCTGGGCGGCCAGCGGGCCTCGCCTTGATGGGTGCCTGCCGCTGCCGTCTCGAAATTCTTGACTTCGCTGCCGTATTACGTAAGCGAAACGTATGCCGCGTGCCTCCTTGCGAGGACACGTTTGGCCGCTATGCAACAGGCCAGTGACTACACGAGGACACTCGGGCGGATCAACTCTGTCGGGATGGCAATGCAGGTTTTGGACACGATGCCGGCGGGTGATGCCTTCTCGCCGCTTCTGCCCAAGGCCAGCGCCTTCATCCGCAACGCATCGGCCTGACGCAGTTGCCCGGGCGAATTCCGCTCACTCACTCTCAGACCGCCGAATTTCCAGCATGAGCCATTCGTCCTCCGCCGCCGCAAGCTCGGCCTGAGCGTCGGCAAGCCGGCCGGTTGCCACCGCAAAGGCCTGTGGGTCGCGAGCATAGAGATCGGGGTCGTCCAGCGTCGCCCCCAGGCGGACGATCTCCGCCTCCAACGCCCGGATGCGTTCCGGCAGGTGCTGCAGTGCGTACTGCTGTTTGAAACTCAAGCGCGGCCTGGACGCCGGCGGTGGTGATGCGGCCGGCGCCGGTCGCACTCTCGCCGCGGCGGGGCGGTCGGCCGGCGGGCCAGCCGCCACACCCAAGGCCGGCCCGCCTACCACCGAGCCTCGCAAAGCCGGCCCCCCTTGGGCCAGCATGTCAGAAAAGCCGCCAGCGTAATCGAGCCACCGTCCGTCGCCGGCCGCCACCAGGACGCTGGTCACGACCCGGTCCAGGAAGTCGCGGTCGTGGCTGACCAGCAGCACGGTCCCCGGATAATCCGCCAGTTGCTCCTGCAAGAGATCGAGCGTCTCCAGGTCCAGATCATTGGTCGGTTCATCCAGCACCATCAGGTTCGACGGCTGGGCAAAGGCGCGTGCCAGCATCAGCCTGCCGCGCTCGCCGCCCGAGAGTACGCCGACCGGCGTGCCAGCCTGGTTCGGGGTGAACAGGAAATCCTTCATGTAACCGATCACGTGACGGCGCTGGTCATTGACCAGCACGGTGTCGCCCGCCCCGCCGGTCAGCGCGTCCGACAGCCTTTGCGCGGGATCCAGCGCTTCTCGCCGCTGATCGAGCGTCACCTGGGCCAGGTTGGTCCCGAGCCGCACCTCGCCCTGGTCGGGCGGAAGCTCGCCCGTCAGCAGCTTCAGCAGGGTCGTCTTGCCGGCTCCGTTCGCGCCGATGATGCCGATCCGGTCGCCACGCATGACGCGTGTGGACAGGTCGCGCACGACGGTCCGACCGTCGAACGACTTGCCGATGCCCTCGGCGACGATCACCAGCCGCCCGGACAATGCCGCCTCCGCCGCCTCCAGCCGCAGTGGCGCCTGGGTTTGCCGCGCCTCGCGCCGCCGCGCCCGCAACCGATGCAAATCGGCCAGCCGTTTGACATTTCGCTTGCGGCGGGCGGTGACGCCGTAGCGCAGCCAATCTTCCTCAGCGGCGATCTTGCGAGTCAGCTTGTGGCGCTCGGTCTCCTCTTGCTCCAGCACGGCGTCGCGCCAGGCCTCGAATCCGGCGAAGCCCTGGTCCAGCGTCCGCGCGATCCCGCGGTCCAGCCAGACGGTGGTCCGGCTGATCGCCTGGAGCAGCCGCCGGTCGTGGCTGATCGTGACGATGCCGGCGCGCAGCCCGGACAATTCAGATTCGAGCCAGGCGATGCCGGGCAGATCCAGATGGTTGGTCGGCTCGTCTAGCAGCAGAATGTCGGGCTCCGGCGCCAGGACCGCCGCCAGTGCCGCCCGGCGGGCTTCGCCGCCCGACAAGACGGCCGGCGTCTCGTCGCCCGTCAGGCCCAGGCGCTGCAGCAGATAGAGCGCCCGATGCCGGTCTACCGCGGCGTCCGTGCCGAGGCCCGCCTCGACGAACGCGAGCGTGCTGGGATAGCCCGACAGATCGGGTTCCTGCGGCAGATAGCGTATGGTCGTCCCCGGTTGAACGAAGCGGCGGCCTGCGTCCGCAGCCAGCAGCCCGGCCGCGATCCGCAGCAGCGTCGATTTGCCTGAGCCATTGCGGCCCACCAGGCAGACGCGATCGCCTGCGCCCACAGCCAGCTCCGCGTGCTCCAACAGCGGCTGCGATCCGATCTGCAGCGAAATGTCCTGGAGTGTCAAAAGCGGCGGCGGCATGCAGGGCGTTCCGTGTATGGGTCCGAGGCATAATGACCGGCACGATCGGCAGCGTCGTGGCCTCCCGCGTCATAACGCGCGAAGCCTGACCCGGCGAAGGCCGGGGACGCAGCATGACGCGATAGGCAGCGGCCTTGCCGGTGAAAGATTCGCTTATTCCTGCTACATCCTGGTCAGATGCTCCAGTATATCGGCGTCCGCGAGCATTTTATCCACGCACGCGAATCCCAACTCCCGGTAGGCCTCGAAACGCGCTTCATCGAAAAACTGATCGACGGTGCTATCGTCCGGGAACGCAGGGAACGCCCCCTTGAACCCCAGCACATGCAGTCGCAATCCAGAGAAGATTGTGGGCTTGATGTAGTAAAGTTTTCCCGTAGCCCCATTCGGATAGCCGATCTCACCGACCACGAATGGCTGCTTGGCAAACGCCACCCCGAGCGGAAAACGTGCGTCAGCCTTTGATGGCATGAGTGGGCCCAGCGGCGGCGGCGTGAACGTTATCGTCACGCCAAAATCGGCCTCGGCTCGGCTGAGGAGGTTCTGGAGGTCCGCGAACGCCGACTGCGGATCGGCGGTGGCGTCGCACACGAGAATCGTCTGAACGCCACGCCGGAGCAGTTCGTAAACACCAAGGTTGTCGAAATCTCCGCCATCTGTGACTTCAAGAAAGCGACCAGTCTGGGATGTGCAGTCGAGCACTCCGGCGAGGCCGGCGTTGAAGTGATTGGGCGCCGGCGCGTGGGGCCTGTTGCCATACTTCGCCGGATTTGGCAGCCAGATCCCGAGGCGGATGTTGAGCAATGCCATCAGGATGGCAAACAGCATGTTTCGTTGCGGGCCGACGCCGGCACTTGCGGCATCAGGGTTTACGGCCGCACCGGAAGCTGCCATCGCCGTTGGCAGGGACAGTTCACTGAAGGCCTTGTTTGTGGCCGTCGGATGCCATCCGACGGCATGCCCTCCACAATAGCGAGGCGAGAACAGAAAGCTGTCCCCGCCCCTGATACGCCAGCGGTCCAGCCATCTCGGGTCCACACCGTGTCTGTTGATGCGGGTGAGAACAAGATGCGCGCAGATGAGATGATAGGGTGCCTTCGGGTTGGCCGGATCACACATGTCGCGCAGCCGCCCGGCGTCCGCCTTGCTGGCTCTCTTGCCGATCGGAGCACCCTTGCTGTCGATGTCCGGCATGAACGCCTCCATCAGGCGGTCGCGGTAGAACCGGTGCAGGGTGGTTTCGTTCAGGTCCACGAAGTAGCCGACGCATGCCGCGAACACGGCAATCGCGATAATGACTGCCAACGATCCGTAATCCGGCACGATCCTGACGCCGACGAACACTATGTCCGATAGTGAGTACGCGATGAGCCCAATCCCATAGATCACCAAAGCCGCACCGACAGGCCCCACCCACGCTGGCGCTTTGTCCGCCGCGGCGCCCTTCGGCATGAAGCGCGACCACAGCCCCAGGGCCGCGCCACCCGCCGTCATGGCAAAACCCGCAATGCCTTGGGACGCGACGTCGTGACGGACGATGTCCCGCACATATGGCAGGCTTGCAACGACGAGCAGCAGTGCCAAAATTGTTAAGACGTATGGTGTGATCGACTCGAATTCCTGGCGCGATCTGTAAGGCATGTCCTGGTGAAGGACCTTGGCCCGCCAGCCCGAGTAGAGCGAATACACGATCGCCAGGGCCGCAAAGACCACAGCGACGGCTGCCGGGAACGTCGCAGGCTGAAGCCAGACCTCTCCATCGTTCGCTGTGCAGTAGGCGGCCCATCTATAGAGAACGCGCAATGCCACGAACATTGCCATGACGATCGGCAGCCAGATGACGAACAGGTTCAACACGATCCCGCGCAGAACAACCGCCACACCCGCCAGCAGGCTCAACGATCCGCCCGGGTCGAGATAACTTCCGTGCCGCCGGAGATGCGGCAGAAGCGGCCTTCCGGGCGGGTTCTTCGGCGGCGACTGAGTTGGATCGTCGATGCCGTACGGGACATTGCGTTGCTCGACGCCGAACGGCATCGTGGAACCGGTAAACCACGTCAGCGACGCGCCGATGTAGCCACCGCCGGAAACGGTCGACAGGTAATCGAAGTTCTTGAGAACGTTGCGGTTGGCGAGGGCCTGAAGCGCGCCGAGACAGAAAACGGCGGAACGAATGCCGCCGCCGGAGAGGGCGAGACCGGTCAACTGCGGTTTGTCGGACCGCACGTTCTGCCGCCGCCACGCTTCGATATAGACCTCCTCCGCTGCGGTGACTTCGTCCGGAAGGTGCGCCAGCGCTTCACTCATTCAGACCACCCTTCGGATCCGGGTGCCGCGATTTCCCATCCGCGCCCCGCGCCCGCATTGCGCGTTGGCCACCGGCCGGGGCTCGACCCGCCGTGAATGAAACGGCGATCCGAGGGGGAAAGGACACCCCCAAGCGGACCAGGGCCGGGGGGAGGGGTGCGTACCGCCGCGGTCATTGCGTGCATGCACCCCTCCGCCAAGCCCTCCCACAAGGGAAGGGGAGTTCAAGGGAAGGGGAGTTTCTGTTGTTGCCAGAGCAATCATGTCCGGACCGAGGATGCAACGGCATCTTGCGGCGATCGGCTTCGTTAGAACGTTGCGTGTTCCATTTTTGACCCTTCGCCGACATCCAAATCGACCCAATTCTCAACAACACCATCTCCGCGCAAAGTGCCCATCGTGACGCCCACCGGCCGGCGCAGTTCGTCAGTGCCGGCGGCGCAAGGCGGCGAACGGGTGCTCTTCCGCCTCCGTCTCGATCTCCGGCAGTTCCGCCCCGGGCGCACGCGGATACGGATCGAGCGCCAGCGCCAATTGCTCCGCCGTCGCCTCGCCCAGGTCGAGAACCCCGTCGGCATAGCCGATCTCGTCGTCCGACTCCGGGTCGAGGTCATCGCTCTCCTCGCCGGCCGGCACGAAGCGGACCCGGAACGCCTCGTCGATCCACACCGGGAAATCCTCCAGCGAGATCACGCAGGTCTGCACGACGTGTGCCTGCAGACGGCCCTCGGCAAGGATCATGCCTGCGGTCAACCGCACCAGGTCGAAGGTGCAGCGCAGCGACAGCAACTCCGGGATCTGCATCCGGCGGGCGAGGGCGGCGCATTCCGCCGGATCCGCCTCCACGACGACCGCCAGCCCGGCCGCCCCCACGCGGTCGGCCGGCACCGGGCGATGCAGCTCCAGGGTCATGCCGCGGCCTTCGCCACCGGCAGGAATGCGGCCTCGCCGGCGGCCAGCGCGGCGAAAGGCTGGCCGTCGAGCGCCGCAGCCTGCGCCCGCACCAGCCGTGCCAGCGCGGCGGCGCACCCGTCCGGCGGCGCGGTGCCACGCCAGACATTGCGCACCAGGGCCGCCTCCAGCGCCGCCGCGCCGCCGGCGGCCAACGCGGTGTCATAAGCGTGGGCCCGGCCGTTGAATGCCTCCCACATCGCCCGCATCCGGCGACCGACCGACAGGTCGCCGACGCCCATTTCCCGCAAATTCACGTCCATGTCGCTGAACATGGCGTCGAACACTGCCTGTGCCAGGGAGGACCCCGGCTCCGGCTCGCGCCGCAGCCGCCGCACCAGCAGGAAGACGTGCAGGGAGATCAGGTCGAAGCGCCCATCCAGCGTATCGGCCACGCCGATCGTATCGTACAGATAAGGGTCGCGGGCGGCGGCCACCGCGGCGGCATACAGTGCGAAGCCGGCCCGTTCGTGGCGGCCTCGCCGAGCCCGGCCAAACAATCCCGCCAATCCTGCTCCTTTCCCGTGCCGCCTACGCCGCAAGACGCGGGACGCTTATCAGCGCGTCGGCGTGCAGCGGGCGGACTTTAGCGGCAGGCGCTTCGCGTTGGAACACGGCCCCTATCCAGAACATCACCCTCAGCGGAGCATCGGGCCGTTTAGCACGGAAGCGGTATTCGGCGATCCATGGCAGATCAGGGGCTTCCATCGCCGCAGCCTTTATCCTGCTGGCGAATGGGCAAGCGCCAGGGCTGGCGAATGCGCAAGTGCCAGGCGCCAAAGGCAGGCGCCCCAGGCGCCCAGCGCGGATTGACAGCGCGGGCGTGGACGTGACACGGACCGCCGCAGGCATCCGGCGTACGCGGATGCCGCGCCTCGAGGGATTCGCATGTCGCGCACGTCTGTTATCCCTGCCGCCGCATTGGCGACCCTACTCCTGCTCGCCGGCTGCGGCTGGCTCGCGCCGCCGCCCGTGGTGCGTGGCAACCACCCGGAAGCCGACCAGTTGAAGGAGCTGGTGCCCGGCACCTCCACCAAGCAGGACGTCACCGCGCTGATCGGCTCGCCCACGGCACGCGCCACGTTCGACGACAACACCTGGCTGTATATCGGCCTACGGACGCAGATACGGGTGGGCCAGGTGCCGGCCACACTCACCCAGAGGGTCGTGGTGCTGACCTTCAACGACGCAGGCGTGCTGCAGCACATCGATATACGCGACAAGGCGGACGAGCTGCCGGTGACGGTGATCGCACGCACCACGCCGTCGCCGGGCACCGAAGCCAATTTCTTCCAGCAGCTTTTCGGCAATATCGGGCGGTTCGTGCCCGGGGCGTCATCGACACCGGGCGGCGGCGGTGGGGCGCCTGCGCCGTACTGAGTGCGAGCCGGGCGATCCGCGGCCATTGCGTTCCTTCGTTTCACGGCGCTGTTTGATCGGCAGGCGCCGCAACCTCCCGCGTGATAACGCGCGACGCCGCCTCGCCGCCGCCTCCGCTTTGCGGACCCGCCGAAGCATCAGCCGCCAATCACCTGACCTTGTTTTATTTTTTGCCAGCTCTCCTCCATCTCCTCCAACGACATCTCAGCAAGGCTGTTTCCTTCCAGTTCCGCCGCCTGCTCCATCGCCTGAAAGCGGCGTGCGAACTTTCGGTTGGCATGCCGCAGGCACGCTTCCGGATCGAGGTTCAACTTGCGTGCGAGGTTTGCCAGCACGAACAGCAGATCACCGACCTCATCGGTCAGCCGTGCCGGGTCGGCGGCGGGCAGTTCGGCGCGGAGCTCGGCGGTTTCCTCATCCAGTTTCTCAAGCACGGCTTGGGCGTTGGGCCAGTCGAAGCCGACCCGGGCGGCGCGAGCGGTCAGCTTGGCGGCACGGGTCAGAGCGGGCAGGGCGGTCGGCACCCCCGCCAGCGCACCGGTCTCGGCGCGGGCGGCGCGCTCGGCGGATTTCTGCGCTTCCCAGGCCGCGGTCTGGGCGGCCGCGTCGCGCGCGGCGGCGTCCCCGAACACGTGAGGATGGCGGCGGATCATCTTGTCGGCGATGGCGCGCGCCACATCGGCGAAGGCGAAGTGGCCGGCTTCCTCGGCCATGCGAGCGTGATAGACCACCTGGAACAGCAGGTCGCCCAGCTCGTCGGGCAGGGCGGCGAAGTCGTGTCGGGCGATGGTGTCGGCGACTTCGTATGCCTCCTCGATCGTGTACGGCGCGATCGAGCCGAAATCCTGCTCGCGGTCCCACGGGCAGCCGGTCGCGGGGTCGCGCAGCGCGGCCATGATGTCGAGCAAGCGGCGGAGTTCGGCCTCGGCCGCGTCGGGCGCCGGGAGGTTTACCGGGGCGGTCGTGCCGGTCGGCGCCGGGGCGGTCACGGGCGCGACCAATGCGGGGGCCAACGGGGCGGCCAACGGGCCGGCCAACGCGGCAGCCACAGGGGCAACCACGGGGGCGACCAACGCGGTGACCACGGGTGCGGCCACGGGGTGGCCAAGGGGGCAGGCTGCGCGGGCATTGGCCGCGGATACGGCGGGCAGGAGACCCGCGCAAGCCGCTTGATGTTGCAGGCGGGGACGTGTAAAGTTTCCTTGTCTTTTAGACAAGGAGACTTGGCAAAATGCCTGACCCGCGAACCTGGTCATATCGCCGTTGGGGCTTTCTCGCCCTTACTGAGTTGGCCGGGTTCCTCGTCGCCTGGTCGGGCTGGTGGGCGGCGAGGCGGTAGCGCCGGCGGTGAAGAACCGTTTGAAGGTCCTGCGCGCCGAGCGCGACTGGAGCCAGGCAGACCTTGCGGAGCGGCTAGAGGTCTCGCGCCAGAGCGTCAACGCCATCGAGAGCGGTAAGTACGACCCCAGCCTGCCGCTGGCCTTCAAGATCGCGCGGCTATTCGCCCAGCCGATCGAGGCGATCTTTGAGGACAGCGAAGCCGTGTGACCCGATGGGTTCAATGCGCATTGTCGGCTGCAGCCGGCGTCGTTCTTGTTGTGGGCTGCGGCCCGCTTCGTTCTTGTTCCGCCGTTCGCCATGTCGTTCGCCATGTACGGCGAACCCGGGTGGTTCAGAACCTCGCGCCGGAGCGCCGATGACCTTGAGCGGCCACAGCGGCTAGACCTGCGGAGCGCGTCTCAATTCTCTCACAGCACGTTGCCGCTGCTGTTGAGGCTGAACCCGCCGATGGCGTTGACCAGCGACTGCAGGTCCATGCGCGACATCGTCAGGTCGGCGGAGCTGCCGCAACTGGTGCCGTCCTCCGCGGTCCGCGCGCCGGCCCAGTGCACGATATAGGCCGGCTTGGTGAACGACTTCGTCTCTACCACCAGGCTGCCGCCGCCCTTCGCCATGGCCGACGGATCCAGGGTGCAGATCACGCGCGCTCCGGTCTGCCGGAACGATGCCTCGGCGCGAGTTGCGGTGACCGGCAGGTCGCCGATGATGTTGGTGGTCGGCTTGAACACCAGGATGTCGCCCACGCGCAGCCCGACATGCAGGCTGGAGATCAGGGCCACCAGCCCGCCGAGGCTGGCCAGCAGCAGGACGACGGTGGAGGCGGTCAGGATGCTGTCGAGGGTGGCGGCAGTCGCCGAGTTCGAGCTCCTTGGAATGGCGCTTCGGCAGCCTCATGGCCGGCCTCCGGTCTCGCACCGGCAATCGCCGATATGGGATAAGCAATTGATTTCATGAGAGATCATGGTCGACAAAAGCATCATGGGTGGAACCTTCGAACGGCCAGCGGTTCTTTCCCTTGGACGCCTGGGCTGCGCGCTTCTCCGGCGCGGGCAACGGACCAGATACGGCAGCAATATTGACACTGTCTTCGCATGTGCAGCATCACGTTTTTGCGATGTCACCCTTGCAAAAAGGGCAGAGCTGGGCCGCTGGCGAAACAGCGCCATCCCGATCGGGGTCCCGGCAAATGGGATCGCTACACCATCTGTCCAACATCGTGCGCCAAGCCGCCGGGCCGGGACGCGAGCCGGACGGGACGTGAGCCGGACCTGACAGGATGGCGCGTGGCGCGTTCCCGGCGCAGGATCACGCGTCGGATGCGTCCGGTCAGGAGGATACCGATGCGCTTGCTGTATTCCGCGGGCTCGCCCTTCGCGCGCATCGTTCGGATCGCGCTGCTTGAAACCGGTCTGGACGGGCGCGTGAACAAACAGGAACTCACTCGGGCCCGGCTTTACTCGGCCGAGTTGGAGGTGTTGGCCTTCAGTCCCATTGGGCGCGTGCCAACACTGGAACTCGATGACGGCACGATCCTGACCGAGAGCAAGTTCATCCTGGACTACATCGACGCCTGCAACCCGGGACCGAAGCTGCTGCCTCGCAACGGGTCGGACGGGTGGCGGACGCTGGCGGAGACGGGCCAGGCTTCGGGCCTGCTTGAGGGTATCGTCACGTGGCTGCGGGCCTCGGGGTCGCCGGAGTCCAAATACGCATCGACGCTCATCGCACGGGAAACCACGCGGGTGAACCGCGCGGCGGATGCGCTTGAGGTCGCCGTGGCCAATGGGGCCTATGCGGGGCCAATGAACGCGGCACAGATCGTGTTGGGCACGGCACTTGGCCTGGTCGAGCCACGGCTTCCGGTCTGGAAGTGGCGTGAGGGACGCGTCAGTTTATCCGCCTGGTATGACACGATAGCCCTGAGGCCATCGTTTCAGTCGACGCTGCCACCGTCACCATAGGGTGCACCCCACGATTTGCCCGGGATCGTACGCTGAGCCGAAAAGCGCCGGGAATTCAGAGGCTTTCACAAACGGCCGTTGGCGCATCGGTTGCCTACCCCCGCAGCCCGTCCATCCACGCTTCAAGCTGATGGACATCGGCGAAATCGAGCACGATCGACACGCGGCCCTTGCGTCCCGTGTTCACCCGCGCCTGCAACCCCAGCCGGTCCACCAGACGTTTCTCCAGCGCGACCACATCCGCCGCCGGCGCCCGCCGGTCGCCGGGCTTGCGGGCGGCGGGCGCGCGCGACGCCAGCGCCTCGGTCTGGCGCACCGTCAGGCCGCGGGAGAACACCAGGGCCGCCAGCGCCTCGGGGTCCGGGTGGCCGAGCAAGGCCTTGGCATGGCCGAAGGTGATCGTGCCCTTGCGCACCTCGGTCTGCAGCGCCGGCGGCAGGTTCAGCAGCCGCAGGATGTTGGTGAGGTGGGTGCGCGACTTGCCGACCGCCTCGGCCAGCGTCTCCTGGGTGATCTCCTGCTCGTCGAGCAAGCGGGCGTAGCCTTCGGCTTCCTCGATCGGGTTCAGGTCCTCGCGCTGCAGGTTCTCGATCAGCGCGGCGAAGCCGGCTTCGACGTCCGACATGTCGCGGACGATGGCTGGCACCTCGTGCAGGCCGGCGAGCCCGGCGGCGCGCCAGCGGCGTTCGCCGGCAACGATGTAGAAGCGGTCGGGCTTGGTCGGGTGGGCGCGCGCCAGGATCGGCTGCAGGATGCCGCGCACCCGGATCGACGCCGCCAGTTCCTCCAGGGTGTCGTGGGAGAACTCCACGCGCGGCTGGAACGGGTTAGGGTCCAGCAAGTCCAGCGGGATGTTGCGCAGGCCGGGGGAGGGGGTGCCGGCGGGCCCCAACGGGGCGCTGGGTGTCCCACCCGATGCGCCACCTGGAGCGACTCCCGGGGGCGCCACGGCGAGGTCGCCCAGCAGCGCGGCGAGGCCGCGGCCCAACGGCTGCCGGCCAGGGCGCGCGGCCATCAGGAAGCCGGCCGCAGCTTGCGCTGCGCTGTCACATGCTCGCGTTGCAGCAGCTCGGCGGCCATCGCGGTATAGGCCAGCGCGCCGGGGGAACGTGCGTCATAGACCAGCACCGGCTGGCCGTGGCTTGGCGCCTCGCCGATGCGGACGTTGCGCGGAATCACGGTTTCATAGACCCAGTCGCCGAAATGGTCGCGCGCGTCGTTCGCCACCTGGTCGGACAGCCGGTTGCGACGGTCGAACATGGTCAGCAGAACCCCTTGCAACTGCAACGACGGATTGAAGTTCCGGCGCACCGCCTCGATCGTATGCATCAGGCTGCTGATTCCCTCCAACGCATAAAATTCGCATTGCAGCGGCACCAGGACGGAATCCGCCGCCACCAACGCGTTCAGCGTCAGCAGGCCCAGGCTGGGCGGGCAGTCGATCAGCACGAACCGATAGGGCGCGCCGGAGCGCAGCGGGGCAGGGTGGTCGCGCAGCGGGGCGGAGTGGTCGCGCAGCGGGGCGGGGTGGTCGCGCAGCGGGGCGGAGTGGTCGCGCAGCGGGGCGGGGTGGTCGCGCAGCGGGGCGGAGTGGTCGCGCAGCGGGGCAGGGTGGTCGCGCAGCGGGGCGAGGCGATCGCGCAGGTGGAACTCGCGGCGATGGGCGCCGGCCAGCTCGACCTCGGCACCGGCGAGGTCGGCCTCGGCCGGGATCAGCCGCAGGTTGGGCACCAGCGTGTCGATCGCCGCGTCGGCCACGGACAAGTCCGAGAACAAAACGGCATAGCTTCCGCGCGGCCGGTCGGCGCGCATCACGCCAAGGCCGGTGGAGGCGTTGCCCTGCGGGTCCAGGTCGATCAGCAGCACGGGTTCGCCGGCAGCGGCGAGGGCGGTGGCCAGGTTGATCGCGGTCGTGGTCTTGCCGACGCCGCCTTTCTGGTTGGCGACGGCAACGATGCGCGGGGGGCGCGCGGGCAGGGCAGGGGGGCGGTCGGACATACGCTGGCTTGACGCGATCTCTGGGAGGTCGGCTCGGATGGTATCCGCTGGCCGGGGATCACGGAAGGCGCGCGGCGTCGGCGTGGCTGCGCAAGGTGCGCGAGACGGACCGGAGAGTTGCGTGGTTCCACGCGGACTCACTCCTTCACCCTCCGAGCCGGGAAATCGTCGCCCGGCCCACGTTGTAGCTCTTCGCCAGTTCCTTGAGCGTCGCGCCCTCCGCCCGCCGCCGCCGTGCTTCCTTCTGCTGCTGCGGCGTGAGCTTCGGCGGACGGCCCATGTGCTGCCCGCGCGCCTTCGCCCGGCTGCGTCCTTCCGCCGTGCGGGTGCGGATAAGGTCGCGCTCCACGTCCGCCAGCCCGCCGAGAACGGCGATCATCAGGCGCCCGGTGCTGGTGGCGGTGTCGGCCCACGGCTCGGCGAGCGACCGGAATTGCGCCCCGGCGTCCACGATCTGCTTGACGATGGCGAACAGGTCGAACGTCGAACGGGCGAGGCGGTCGATCCGCGTCACCGTCACCACGTGACCGGGGCCGAGGGCCTTCAGCATCCGCAGCAGCTCGCGCCGGTCGGCCCGTGCGCCGGTCACCTTCTCCCGGTAAATCTTGGCGCATCCTGCCGCGCGCAATTGCTCAAGCTGCGCGTCGAGCGTTTGCCCGTAGGTGCTGACGCGGGCATAGCCGAGAGATCGGGGAGGGGGGTCCTTTTCGGGCATATCTTACGGGTCATGTGACGCATTGATGGAAAAGGGTCAACAGAAATGTCCGAAATTCTTGACTTTCGCAAGGTAGTGATCTGCTGTCGGTGGGAAGCGGACTGTCGGATCCACATCTACGGCTTGGTTTGGCATGCTTCAATGCGAGGCTGAGGATTGCACGTGATGACGGCTGAACCGGACTGGCTGACGTGGACGCGTGAGCTGCAAGCGATTGCCCAAACAGGCCTCGCCTTTGTACGCAATCCCTACGACCGGGAGCGCTACGAAACATTGCGTTCTCTGGCTTCCAGAATGATGGCGGCACATACGGCGACGCCAGCCGAGCGGATCGAGGCCTTATTCGAGAACGAGACCGGCTACGCGACCCCGAAGGTCGACGTTCGCGGGGCCGTGTTCGACCATCGCAACCGCCTGCTTTTGGTGCGCGAACTGGCCGACGGCGGACGTTGGACGCTGCCGGGCGGGTGGGCGGATGTGAATCTGACAGCGACCGAGAACGTCGTCAAAGAGGTTCGGGAGGAAAGCGGGTTCGACGTGCGGGTGCGCAAGCTCGCTGCCGTTTGGGACCGAACCCGTCAGGGTCATTCCGTCAGCGTATTCTCCTGCTGCAAGCTGTTCTACGTCTGCGACGTCGTGGGTGGGGCGGCAGCGACTGGATCGGAAACCTCGGAGGTGGGGTGGTTCTCTGAAGGTGAATTGCCGGACGATCTTTCGCTCGGCCGTGTCCTGCCGCATCAGCTCCGACGCATGTTCGAGCATGCGCGAAATCCTCTACTGCCAACCGAATTCGACTGAAGGTCGGTTTAGGGTCGGGAGCGGACACGCCGCAGGGCCGAGCGGGGGAAGGTTTTATCATCTTGCTAATGACCGCCTACGGCTTTTCCTGTGGCAGAAGTCTTGAATTGTGCAAGCGGTGACGATTTACCAGCCTCCCCACAATGGGCGGGCGCGAGCTCCAGCGCTTGCCTAATCTGCATAGCACCCTATCGGCGACGGTGCTGTAAACTGGCCAGCACGCGAGCGTAGAGGGGAGAGGATACATGAGCGACGTCTCGCGTAATCCGTCAGGCCACGCTTCGGCGGCCGAGGGTGAGTTCGACCGGACAGTGCTGCCGGTTGCAGAGCCGTCGTATCCGCCAATCACCGAGCTCGATGCGAGCAAGGCCAAAGCCTCGCAGCGGTTCGAGGTGAAGGCGCCGAAAGGTGCACCGGACGTCGTCGTCATCCTCCTCGACAACATGGGCTTCGGTGACGTATCGACGTTCGCCCAGCCGCGTGGCCATGCTGGCCGGTCGAAATAGCCACAGCGCAAGCTTCGGGGTGATCTCGGAGATCGCCACCGGCTTCCCCGGATACACCGCGAAGCGTCCGAGCAGCGTCACGATGCTGCCCGAGACGTTGCGGCTCAACGTCTGATCGTGTAGGCGAGGATGTGCCGGGTTCATCGGCGACGGCACCGGCAGGTTCAATCCCATCGCCTCCTATAACGGCTGCCAGAATTGATCTACGGCCAGTTCGCACACCTTGCGCGGGCTGATGTATTACCGGACGGAGGCAGCATGGTCGTCCCGGACGCTAGTGAGCTTGCGCGAGTGATATCGGAGGCGACGGCGCCTGCCTTCGTGCTCGGCGCGGTGGCCGCCTTCGTCGCGGTCCTGCTCAATCGGATGACGATTATCATCGAGCGCATCCGCAGCCTGAATGAAATCGCCGACGACGACGCGCGGAGTCATCTCAAGTCCGACATCCCGCGCTTACGGCGGCGGGCCGGGCTATTGAACAAGGCAACATATTTAGCCCTGCTCAGTGGGCTGTGCACGGCGTCGCTGGTGGTTGTCGAATTCGTCTCTGCGCTTTTCCGGCTAAAGTATGCATACGGCGCCGCCCTGCTGTTTGCGTTGGCGCTCATCCTGCTGAGCGGGGCGATTGTCCGGTTTGGCCAGGAAGTAAAGATGGGGCTTAGTGAGGCTGATCATTTCAGATAAGCGGTTCTCGCCGGCACCGCAGTTGGTGACGCGCTGCGTGATCAGGTCCTCATTGGGGATCAGCAACTCCTTGCCGTCGCGGGTCCGGACAGCGATGTGGTCGGGCAGGTCAACCAAGGCAAAATTCCGGCACCGCGGCTGGCGCGGGGGTCACGCTGGCGCGCGGGGGCGTCCTCGCACTGGCGTGCCGCTCAATCCCACACACTCGTGCAGCGTCGGTACCGAAGCGGAAGATCGTGGTGGCGTGGACGTCGCGCCACGCCGGCGATTGTTCGGACGACCTGCCTGCGCGAAACCGCCCCGATGCATCCGTCGCCGCAAACGCCCGGCGCAGCCGGAATACGATGGCGGGAGCCCACACCCATCAGGGTGCCTGCCGCTTCGCCCGTCCTCCGCCCGACGCAAATTGTCCGGCCAACGCTACGTGTCGCTGACCGGACAACTTTGCTGTCGCGCGGCACTCAAGCGCCGCAACGCTCATCTGGACCACCGTCATCGCACGTCACCCCGAGCGCCTCGACGACGATTGCGCCGTGACGTTTCGATCGGGGACAGGGGTGCGCAAGCGTATCGGTGACCTACAGCCAATTGCCGCATAAGAGATATTATGTTAACTCAGAGCCGCTATCCCCAATGTCACGGCGAACGCCGTCGTCGGCCACGCGAGGACCGTCCTTGGCCGGCCATCGTCGGGCGCCGGCCGATGCCCATGGGTGCCGGCAGATACCGCAGCACGTTCGGCCTGACGTGGTTGCTTCGTTAACCACTCCCATGGCAACCCGCCGGCCATGAGCACAGACGCCCAACCCGTGGATCGGTTCCTGATCACCGCCGTCGTGGACCGGCTGATCTTCGGCGATCCCGACAGCTTCAGTGCCGAAGATGCCCGCACGCTGCTGCACGCGCTGCCGCGCAAGCGCGTGCCGTGGTTCGAGATCGGCGCCAAAGGCCAGGTCTCCGGGGGCTCGGCCCGGGGCTTCGCCGCCGGCGTTGGCAACGTGAAGGTCGAGGATCCGAACAAGCGCAAGTTCGACGTCAGCACGTCCAGCGACGCCTATACGCGGGCCGGCCAGTGGAAGCTGCTGCGCTTCGACCGCCGCGGCGGCGCGCATGTGGAGATCGAGCAAGTCATGGCCGACCCGATGGACGAAGGCCGCGGCGCGCGGCTGCGCTATGGGCCCGGCGGCATACCGTTGGGCATGGACATCCGCGTGGTGCGCAATGTCCGCCTTTTGTTCTCCATCTTCGTCCTGCAGATGCCGGGCTGGCGGCCGTGGAAGCATCCAGCGTGACACCGGAGGCGCGGCCGACTCAGCCGATCGCGACGCCGGCGCCGGAGTGATTCAGGCGGCCCGCGGTGACCGGCGCTTGAGCCCCGGCCCCACCAGCGCTGCTCCCAGCGCCTGCAGCGGCCGACGCCGCCCGGCAACCGCGGCGAGTCACAACTCCAGCACCATGCCGTCGTAGCCGGCCTCCACGAAGGGCGGCAGGTGCGCGGCCATCCACGCCCAATCCATGTCGGTGCCCATGTGGGTCAGCACCGCGCGGCGCGGCGCGACCCGTTCGATCCAGCCCAGCACCGTCGACAGGTCGGCGTGGGTCGTATGCGGCCCCTTGCGCAGGAAGCAGCCGACGACCCAGGTATCGACGCCGGCCACCGCCTCGAACCCGGCGTCGTCCAGCCCGACCAGGTCGGTGGAATAGGCGAACGCGCCGATCCGCAGTCCCAGTGACTGCACCCGGCCGTGGTCCTGGGAGAACAGCCGGACCGCCAGGCCGGCGATTTCGATCGTGTCGCCGGGGGTGACTTCGCGCGGCACCAGCACCGGCCGGTAGAAGCCGGGCGGTTCCCAGGGGCGGAAGGCATAGGCGAAGCGGCGCGTCAGCTCGTCCAGAGTCGGCCGGGTGCCGAACGCATCGAGCGGGCGGTTGACGATGCGGTTGAGGATGCGGATTTCGTCGATGCCGGTAATGTGGTCCGCATGGGCGTGGGTATACAGCACGGCGTCCACCCGGGGGATGCGGCAGGCGAGAAGCTGGGTGCGTAGGTCCGGCCCCGTGTCCACCAGCAGCCGGGCCCCCTCCCCGCTTTCCACCACGATGCTGGTGCGTGTGCGGGCGTTGCGAGCCTCGGCCGGGTCGCAGGCGCCCCAATTGCCGGCGCCATCCGCGCCGCCGAGGAGTGGCACGCCGGCCGACCCTCCGGTGCCGAGCAAGGTGACGCGCATGCCGGTCAGGCAGCCTTGCGGAACAGGCGGCGGAAGTTGGCCGTGGTGAGGTCGGCAAGGGCTTCGGGGGTCATGCCGCGGACCTGGGCCAGGACGCGGGCAGTGTGGGCGACGTAAGCCGGCTCGTTGCGCTTGCCGCGCAGGGGGACAGGGGCGAGGTATGGGGCATCGGTCTCCACCAGCAAACGATCAGCTGGAATATCGCGCGCTATGTCCCGAAGTTCGCTCGATTTCGGAAAGGTGAGGATGCCGGAGAAGCTGATGCTGCCGCCAAGCCCCAGGCCGGCCTCGGCGAGCCGGCGGGAGGAGCTGAAGCAGTGCAGAAGGAAGTTGAAGTTTCCCTCGTTATCCCACTCATCTTGCAGGATGTTAGCAATGTCATCGTCGGCGTCGCGGGCATGAATGACCAGCGGCACGCCGGACAGGCGGGCGGCACGGATATGGGCACGGAAGTTCGCCTGCTGCACGTCGCGCGGAGAGCGGTCGTAGAAGTAGTCCAGGCCGGATTCGCCGATGCCGATCGCTTTCGGCCGGCTCGGTCATCGCCGCCAGGGCTTCCGGCGTCGGGGATCGGGGCTTCGGCGGCGTGGTGGGGGTGCACGCCCGACGGTGCACCAGACGTTCGGGTGGGGCTCGGCGATGGCGGGCAGGCGGGCAGACTGCTCCAGCGTGGTGCCGATGGTGACCATCTCGCCCACGCCGGCCTCGGCGGCGCGCGCCAGCACGTCCGGCAGTTCGGCCGGGGTGAAGTAGTCCAGGTGGCAGTGGGAATCGATCAGCACCGTAGCCGCCCTCGTCCATCGGTCAGGGTATCGCGCGCCGCAGGCAACACTCTCATGCTGCCCTCTGTCTTGCTGCCCTCTGTCTTGCTGCCCTCTGGCGCAAGCGGGCAAGGGTTTCTCCCGTGCCATCCATCAGCGCAGGCCGATAAAGGTCCCGACATCGACCATCGACCTCCTGGTGAAGTTGCTGGTGCCGACCCGCAACCCCTCAGCGTCGCCCACTACGTTGATCCCAATCGGCGTCAGGTCGATCTGGTTGATTGCGATCCGGTCCGGCGCCAGGCCGTCGATCTCCAGCATCTGATGATTGAAGCCGAAAAGCTGGATCCTGGTCTGCGGCACGCGTTCGACCACCACCCGAAATGGCGGCGACAGCGTGGTATTCCGTTCCACCACCAGCGTCCACCGGCTCAGGTCGGCCGAGCCTGGCGCGTACAGCCAGATATAGGGCACGATTCCCTTGCCGATCAGCAAGGGATGTTGCTCTTTGAGGCTCACCAGGAAACGGACGTTCCGCAGGTAGTTGCCACATAGTTCGACATGCTCGAATGGCTCGTAGTCGTACGGAATGTCGAGCTCACTGAGGGGCGCCGTGTCCACCATCATCTCAGTCGTCCTTCATCAAAATAGTCGGATATCTTGCTGACAGATGCTCGTTTGCGCCGATCGAAGGCCCACGACATCAGGAAGGCGAGTACGAGCAGACCCGCCTCAATAATCAGGTCGAGTTTCGATTCATGCGAAATCCCTGTCCCGATGATGTACTGGCGGCCCAGGGGAACAACCGTCGTCAGGACAACCCCCAGGACCGCGCCAACAGCAGTCCACCACGCGCTTACCTGGCGCAGCCGCACCCATTCGGCTTCGCGCAAGGGATAATATCGGTCGATATACAGCAACGGCGTGCTCAGCAACTGGTCGGCTGAGACCAGCACCGTCTCCGCGAGGGGTCTGCGTTGCGAACCGGAGCCGTTGGGAACACTCGCCATACGCCCCTCAAACCATATCCGCCGCGCGGTGTCGCAGAGTTACACACCGGGGTTAGCAATTCCTCTACGACTTCCAGGCTTGCGCTCATGCCGCCGGCTCCACGTAGCGCGGGAATACGCCCTGGGGCGGCGGGAGAGCCATCCCATCGGGCAGCGGCATCGCCAGATCGGCCAGCATGCGTGCCCCCGGCGGCACCCCGAGCTGATCCAGCATCCGGCCCATGCTCTCCGGCATGAACGGTTGCAGCACGGTGGCCACCACCCGCAGCGTATCGGCCAGTACGCGCATGACGGTGCCCATCCGCTCCTTGTCGGTCCTTGCAAGCACCCAGGGCGCCTGGCGGTCGATGTAGCCGTTGGCGGCGCGGATCACCTTCCACACCTCCTCCAAGGCCTCGTGGAACGTTTGCTGGTCCATGCAGGCGCGCAGCCGCCCCGGCAGCGCCGCGGCGGCGTCGAGCAAGCCGGCATCATCCGCGGTGACAGCCCCTCCCCCGGGCCCCTTGGCCGGCCGCGCACCGCCGCAGTTGCGCGCGATCAGCGTCAGCGAGCGCTGCGCCAGGTTGCCCAGGTCGTTCGCCAGCTCGACGTTGATGCGGGTGACGATCGCCTGGTGGCTCATCGAGCCGTCGGCACCGAACGGCTTGTCGCGCAGCAGGTAGTAGCGGATCTGGTCCAGGCCGTAGGTCTCCGCCAGCTTGCGCGGCTCGACCACGTTGCCGAGCGACTTGCTCATCTTCGCGCCGTCCACCAGCCACCAGCCGAGCGACGACACCCGCTGCGGCACCGCCAGCCCGGCCGACATCAGAAACGCCGGCCAGTAGACCGCATGAAACCGGATGATGTCCTTGCCGACGATGTGCACGTCGGCGGGCCAGAATCCCCAGCGCGGGTCGGACTCGTCCGGGAAGCCGCAGGCGGTGACGTAGTTGTTCAGCGCATCGAGCCAGACATACATGACGTGGTCGGGGGCGCCCGGTACCGGGATGCCCCAGTTGAACGTGGTGCGGCTGATCGACAGGTCGCGCAGCCCGCCGCGCACGAAGCTGATCACCTCGTTGCGGCGGGAGGTGGGGGCGATGAACTCCGGATGGTCATCGTAGTATCGCAGCAGCCGGTCCTGCCAGGCGGACAGGCGGAAGAAATACGACGGCTCGCGCACCCATTCCACCGGCGCGCCCGATGGCGCCAGCTTGGTGCCGTCGGCCAGCGCGGTCAGCTCGTCCTCGTCGTAGAATGCTTCATCGCGAACGGCATACCAGCCCTCATAGTGGCCGAGATAGATGTCGCCGGCCGCCTCGATCCGCCGCCATAGCTCGGCGCAGGAACGCAGGTGCCGCGGCTCCGTGGTGCGGATCCATACGTCGTTGGAAACGCCCATCTTACGCGTCATGTCCTGGAAGTCGGCGGACACCCGGTCGGCGAACTCCTGCGGCTGGATGCCCTGGTCGCCCGCGGCTTGCTCGACCTTCTGGCCATGCTCGTCGGTGCCAGTGAGGAAGAACACGTCGAACCCGTCCAGCCGCTTCCAGCGCGCCAGCACGTCGGTGGCGATCGAGGTATAGGCGTGGCCGATATGCGGAGCGCCGTTCACGTAATAGATCGGAGTCGTGATATAAAACTTTGAACTCATGGTAGTTTTCCTGCCGACAGCAGCCCCAGGCCGTGGACCAGCGCCTGCCGCTTGTCGAGGGCGAAGCGCTCGGTTTCGTCTTGCAGGCGGGTCAGCCCCTGCCACACCTCGCCCCACGCATCAAGCGGGCGCAGGTTGGCCACGCGCAATTGCTCCGGGTCCGCCCGGCCACGCACCGCGTCGCGCACCGCCGCCGCAAGGTCCGCGCGGAGCAGGTCCATGAAGGTGGAGAACCCGGTCTCGCTGCGGCCCAGCGCGTCGGCCACGTCCAGGGCGCGCACCGGCGGCAGGTCGGGCAGGTCGGCCAGGACCTTGTCCACCAGGGCGGCGATCTTGAGCCCCTCTTCTTCCGCCAGCAGCAGGGCGCGGCCGGGGCAGCCCTCGGCGAGGCTGGCAAGACGGCCGCGCTCGTCGGGTCCGAGCTGCGGCAGGTAATCGGACAGCAGACGGGTCACGGCATCGTCCGGCAGCGGCGACAGTCGCAGGCGGCGACAACGGCTGCGGATGGTGGCCGGCAGGCGGCCGGGGGCGGCACAGGTCAGCAGCAGCATGGCGCGCTGCGGCGGCTCCTCCAGGATCTTCAGCAGGGCGTTGCTGGAATTGGCATTCATGTCCTCGGCGCCGTCCACGATGGCGACGCGCCAGCCGCCCTCGGCCGGGGTCAGCGCCATGAAGGCGTTGACCTTGCGGACGTCCTCCACCGCGATCTGGGTGCGCATGCGTTTGCGCTGCGAATTATAGCCGCGCTCGGTGACGTTGAGGTCGGCGTGGCTGCCGGCGGCGACACGACGGAAGGTGGGGTGGGCGGGGTCGAGGTACAGGCCATTATCCGGCGGGCGGCCGGACAGCAGGAAGCGGGCGAAACGGTAGGCGAGCGTCGCCTTGCCGACGCCGTCCGGTCCGGTGATCAGCCAGGCGTGGTGCAGGCGGCCGGCGCGCATGGCGTCCAGCAGCGTGACCTCGGCGGTCTCGTGGCCGAGCAGAATGGGGTTGGCGCGCGGATCGGGGGCGGACATCCGGTAAGTATAAACCAAAAGGGGTATCTGGGTCGCTGAATGGGAATGCTACCTCACGCCGGAGCGACAGCGTCGGCACCCAGGCGCCGCTTGACGATGATCCTGTCGGCATGCTGGCGCGCCTCCGAGAGATCGCGCTGCATCTGCAGGCGCAGCCAGTGCTCGGCCGTGCGCCAGCCCACCTTTTCCAGCCGGATCGCCATGTCGGCGGATACCCCGCTGTGGCCATTCAGCAGATCCGATAGCGCCTTTCGCGTCACGCCAAGCGCGTCGGCCACTTCCGTCACTGTGAGGCTGAGCGGACGCAGGCAAGCCTCGCGGATGACTTCGCCGGGATGGGCTGGATTGTGCATCTCCATCATGGTCCTTTCTGTTCGGCGGGTCAGTGGGTCAAGATTGGTGGCGTTCTCGCCGTCGAGCCAGAACGCCAGGCGCCAGTAGCCCGATGCGGAGACTGCCCATCGCCCCCCATTGGCCCCTGGGGTCGTCACGCAGCGGATGAAGCCGCATTCCCGGCAGCAGCCTCGATTTCCTCCGGGCTGGCGGCGGCATTGAGCGCGGTCAGCACGATGCGGAGCCACGCGGCATGCTGCGCACTGAGCCCACGGATGTCACCGGTCCCGAAAGAAGCGTTCCAATCCCTTGTGGCGGATACGTTTGATCACAGCGTGATAAGTGTAAGGTGACAGGTTACGCGGGTCAAGCTTCGCGAGGCCCGCGGCATCGTTCCGGCATCGGGCCGCGTGGTTCCGGATCGGCGCGTGTCCCGGCCGCAACCGCCTGGTCGGACGACGCCGAATTAGGAAAGCTGGCCCGGTTCAGGCTCCCTGCCCCGCCCTCCCTATCGCGCGATGAAGCCGCGCTGTATCTCATTGCGTGCCAGGAGGCCGCAACGGAATCGAGGCCGATGTACTACGAAGACAGCGTCATCGAGCAGAACACGGTGCACAAGCTGCTGCGGAATCTGCTGCCGATGCTGTGCCTGCTGGCACTGGCCAACGTGTTGGACCGGCTCGATCTGACTTACGCCGCGCCGGCGATGGACTCGGCCTTGCGCCTGAGTTCCGCACAGCTCCGCGACGCCAACAACGCGTTCTGCCTGGGCTACCTGCTGGCCGCCCTGCCCGCCGCCGGCCTGATGCTGATCGTGGGCGCCCGGCGCTGGATCTGCGGCATCGTGATCGCCTGGGGCGTCATTTCGATGGCGCATGCGCTCGTCTGGAGCACCGGTTCGCTCTACTTCCTGCGCGTGCTCCTGGGTATGGCAGAGGCCAATCTGATGCCGGCCATGGTGTTCTACCTGGCCGAGTGGATGCCTCCCCGGCACCGGCCCCTGCCAATTGCCGCCATTGTGGCCGCCGCCTCGCTGGTGCCCTTTTTGGGCGAGCATGCGTCGAACCTTGTGCTGCACCTGCCGCAATGGTTCGGCATCACGGACTGGCGTTGGCTGTTCCTGGTGGAGGGCGTGCCGGCGGTGTGGCTTGGGGTGCACGTGCTCGACGTGCTGCCGCAGACGCCGCCCGAAGCGGGCTGGCTGCCACACCCCGAGCGCCACTGGCTGATCACCCAGCTTCGGGAGCGCACCCGGCTGCGCGGCACCAGCCGGTTCCCGGAGGGGCTGCGCAGCGGGGCAAACTGGAAGCTGGCGGCAACGCGGCTGGTGGTGGGTACGGTCGCGGGCAGCCTCGCAAGCATGTGGGTGCCATTGGCGATGCAGCAGACCGACTACCTGCCGCCGAGCACCGGGTCCGTCATCATGGGCGTCGCATCGGTGGTGGGTGCGTTGGGCGCGTTGGCGACCGGGCTTCGCTGGTTCAGTCGGTCCTGGCTGCGCCGGGCGCTGGCGACGCTCCTTGTTCTCGCCGGTGTGTCGCTGGCGGCCGCGGCGGTGCTGTCGAGCGCGACGGCCGCGGTGCTGTTGCTGGCTTTTGTCGCCGCCATCGTGCCGGCGATCGTGGCGCTTACCTGGGTGATCGCGCCCCATGTGCTGGCAGGGGCGGCCGCAGCGGCGGGCTTCGCCGTGCTGGGAATGGCCGGGACGCTGGGGGAATTCTGCTCCACCGAACTCGGGGTGGTGCGGCACGACGCGACGACGCGCTGCATCATCCTCGCGCTGGCCTGCCTGGTTGCAGCGTTGCTTTCGCTTGTCATGGACGGGCGGATGGCCGGGACGGCCGTATCCGCGGCGGTAGGGGAGTGAAGTGGCGACCCGTTAACGCGTGTCCTGAACCCGGCCGATGGAATGATTGAGAGACGCGGGCTATCGTTGGCGCTGCCAATGTCGTTCGACAGTCTTACGTTTGCCCGGTAGCTCAGCCGCGGCCTTCGCCGGATCGACTCCTTTCAAGCAGCATTTGGCAAAGAAGGCACATCGGTCCAAGCGCGCCGACAAGTTCCCGCGCTAACACTCAACCCACCGCAGGTGACTGCCCCTTTTTTCCCGTCGTCGGCTCCCGACGAGGCATGTGCTGCTACCCTCAAGAAACCCTGACCAAAGGAGCTGGACACGAGCATTGCTCTTGTGCGTGACGACGCGGCCATCGAGACCCGGAGCGCACTGACGATCGACTTGAAGCTCGAAGTCGTCGTGATCCAGGTTGCAAATGTCGATCGGGCCAAGGGCTTCTAAGGCGATCTGGGCTGGCGGGTCGACGCCGACATCTCCGCACGGGAGGGTCGGGTCCCCTTGAACAACATGACGCGACGCGTTGTCGCAAACCCACCCCCGGACTTGCAACGCGTTTTAGGAGAATCCAAGTGAGCTTGATCGAACACGCAATTGCGGCAAGCCGCAAGACGGCAGAGCACCATGATGCTTCTCTGGCAAACAAGCCAGCTCCGAAGGTTGCGATCCTTACTTGTATGGACCCGCGCATGAACGACCTTCTGAAATGGCTAGACATCAAGCCCGCCGATGCGGATGTGATTCGGAATGTCGGAACGGCAGCAACGGAAGATGTCGTTCGGTCCCTCATGTTTTCAATTCACGTTCTGGGCGTGCCAGAGGTCATGATCATCGGGCACACTGGCTGCGGAATGGAAATGTTTTCGGAAGAGGAGTTCGAGAACCACCTTTACAAACAATGTGGCGTGTGGGCAGTAGCTCCCGATAAATTCCACTTCTATTCCGACGTGAATCGGGCGACACAAAAGCAGGTACTGAAACTCAGGTCGCACCCGTGGATTCCTTCGAAGCTGGCAATTCGTGGGTTTGTTTTCGATTTGGCAACTGGCGAACTGAGGGAAGTAACGCCGAAGGGATGACAGATAGTCGATCCGAACGGCAGGCGCGCCGCGACGGCGCATCGCCGGCGACGGGCGTGGGCGAAGTGATGATCGCCAGCCGATAATTTTCGCCGGTCGAGCGCTGCTCGCAGCGTTCGTTGAAGCGACCTGGGACTCGTTGGGGATCGCCATCCTCGCCGAGACGCTCCTTCCGCACCTGGCGGCGCCGGCCCCTACCCCGCGATGATGGCGTTGCGGATCTGCAGCGGATGGCCGATCCGCCGCAGCGGCTCGAGGCCCGATCCCGTGCCGCGGATCAGAACCGTGCCGTAGTCCAGCAGCCGCCCCATGATCCCTTGCTCCACGTCCACGGTCTCGATCTTGCTCATGTGCATCTCGACCGTGTAGCGCGACAGGATGCCACGCTTGTAGATCACCCGCTTGTCGGTCACCACGATCTCGGTGGCGTGGCGGCGGATCGAGGCAGCCAGGAACGCCAGCAGTCCCACCACCGCCACGGCCGCGGCGGTGAGCCAGGCAATGCGCTGCCATTGCGCATCCGGCACCCAGAAGGCGCCGATCGCCAGAGCCACCGCCAACACCAGGATCAGGCAGGCCCGGAAATAGATCGACCAATGCAGGCGACCGACCGCCAGCACTTGCTCCTGCGGCTGCAGCACCTGTGTGTAGTACGCCATCGCGCCTGGCCCCTGTGGCATGCCTGCGCCAACATCGCACGCCCAATGCGGCGGGACAGCGGCTACAGGAAGCAGAATCGCGTGAGGCGTGGGCGAGGCGGGAGCAGGGAGACGGCCTCCACGTGCCCGAAGGGAGAGCGGACCAACGTCTGCCTCCCCTTCCCCGCTGAACTCTCGTGGCACTTCGCCGAGCGCACCATCCTGCTCTGGACGCCACACCTGCTCCGGCGGATGCTGCCGGGATGATCCGCAAGCTGTTGACCGTCATCGAGGAAACCCACCAGGAGCAGGGGCAGGACATCAAGCCGCCCACACGCAAGGCCGCCGCCATCGCGGTGCTGGACAACCCGTTCGCCGGGCGCTTCGTCGAGGACCTGACGGAGCTGATCGACCTCGGCGCCATGCTGGGCACGCTGCTGGGGGAGCGCGCGGTGCGCGCGCTCGGTATCGCGCCGGCGGACGTGCACAGCTACGGCAAGGCGGCGATCGTGGGCGAGAATGGCGAGCTGGAGCATGCGGCGGCGATCCTGCACCCGCGGCTGGGTGCGCCGCTGCGGCGGGCGGTGGAGCAAGGCGCGGCCATCATCCCCAGCGCCAAGAAGCGCGGCGGCATGGGCACAGCGATCGACGTGCCGCTGGGGCACAAGCAGGATGCTTGGACGTTCAGCCATTTCGACGCGATGGAACTGCGCGTGCCCGACGCGCCGCGTGCGAACGAGATCGTGGTGGCGATCGTGGTGACCGATGCCGGCCGGCCGCTGGCGCGCATTACCGGCTCGCCGCCGGGAGCCGCGGCATAGCGCGAGCACTGGGCATAGCGCGAGCACGGATAGCGAAGCGAGCAACCGTCATTGACGTCTGGCCGTTTGCTTGGTCGATATTCAGGGTCGGAGAAGGGGCGGGCGGATGATGCTGCCGTCGTGGCGTGACTGGATATTCTCCGTAAAGACGTTCGCCGGCGCGATGCTGGCACTCTGGATCGCGTTGCGCATGGATCTCGACCGGCCGTATTGGGCGATGGCGACAGCCTATATTGTTGCCCAGCCATTCACCGGCATGATGCGCTCCAAGGCAGCCTACCGTTTCTGCGGAACGATGCTCGGGGCGGTCGTCACTCTCGTGTTAATCCCCAATCTGGTCGATGCGCCCGTGCTGTTGATTGCCGCCCTGTCTCTTTGGATCGGGGCTTGCATCTATTTCGCCGTCCTGGACCGTACGCCGCGTAGCTATGTCTTCCTACTGGCGGGCTACAGCGTGGCGCTGATCGGCTTCCCGATCGTGGACGCGCCGGGCACGGTGTGGGATGTGGTGCTGGCGCGGGTCGAGGAGATCACACTTGGCATTGTCTGCACCACGTTGATCGGCAGCATCGTCTTTCCGACTCCGATCGGCCCCGTCCTTGCAGCTCGGTTGGACAATTGGATTCAAGATGCCGCGAACTGGACCCTGAGTGTCCTGTCGGCGACCGCGGAAGACGCGACAAACGCCGCAGCGCGGCGCAAGGTTGCCGGCGATGCCGTCGAAATCGCGATGCTGGCGACGCATCTCGCTTACGACACATCGAATTTGCAGAACGCTACTTTGCCGGTTGCGATCCTGCACCAGCGCATTGTCCTGCTGCTGCCGGTCGTCAGCGGTGCCGCCGATCGCATCCGAAGCCTGCGCGAGATCGGAGGGATCACGCCCCGTCTCCGCGCCTTGCTCGACCGCATCAGCGCATGGATCCAATCCGGGCGCGCCGCAGACTTGTCAGAAGCCGCCGAGGTGCATGCTGACATCGATGCACTGGAGCCAGAGATCAATGCCACTACCGACTGGAAGGCTGTCGTTCTGGTCGGCTTGCTGGTGCGGCTGCGCGAGCTCACGGATCTGGCTCACGACACCATGGCACTCCGGCGGCAGATCAGGGCAGAGCAGCCGAAGCTGGCGACGCTAATGTTCGCCCCAGGCGAGACCATCCATACGCCGCAGCATCGTGATCACGTGATGGCCCTGCATTCGGCATTGGCAACCATCGTCGCCATCGGGCTGGTTTCGGCGTTTTGGATCGCGACCGCCTGGCCCGAAGGCGCCGGAGCCGCGAGCCTGGCGGCCGTCGCCTGCGCGTTCTTTGCCTCCCAGGACGATCCGGCGCCCAGTATCTTCGGATTTCTCGTCGCGGCGCTCATCGCGATCGCGATCGACGCGATCTACCTGTTTGCCGTTCTGCCGCAGGCGCATGACTTCGAGATGCTCATCCTGGCGTTCGCACCCGTGTTCCTGATTCTTGGGGCGCTGACCAGCATGCCGGCGACCGCGCGGGCAGGCGGACCGATCAGCTTCATCGCCGCCACCCAACTCGCCCTTTCCAGCAGCTACAGCGCCGACTTCACGGCCTACGTCAACGGCGCGGCCGCCGCCATCGTTGGCATCGTCGCCACGGCGATCATCATCCGCATCGTACGCTCTGTCAGTGCCGAGTGGACGGCGTGGCGATTGTTGCGGCGTAACCGCATCGAAATCGCCAATATCGCCGCCAACAGAGGCCCGGCCAACCTAATGGTGTTTGCCGCGCTCATGTTGGACCGGCTCGGCCTGGTCGTCCCGCGTCTCGCCGTCAGCGCCGAGGGCGCCGACAGTGCCGCGACGTCCGCGCTCGCTGACATTCGCGTCGGTACCAACATTATTGGGCTGCAGCAAGAGGCGATGGATCTGCCGGAACAGCTCCGCCGCGCGATTCGTGGGATGCTGGACGCAATCGCCACGCACTATCGCCGGCGCAGCCTGGACCAGGCAGATGCTGCATTGCTCGGGGTCATCGACCGGGCCATAGCCGCTGTGGTTCAGGACCCTGCCACTATGACCCGAGGGCTGTTGTTGCGGCTCGGCGGGATCAGGCGCGGGCTGTTCCCCAACGCCCCACCATATACCCGCGAGACAGCTCGGGAACCAACCCCACAAACGGATGTAGAGATCAAATGATCGGCGAACTGGACGTCTATGGTGTCTTCGTTCCCCCGCTCCTGGTGTGGCTCGGAGCGGCCCTGCCGTTGACGGCCGGGTTACGGCGACTGCTGCGACGGTTCGGACTCTATCGCTTCGTCTGGCATCGGCCGCTATTCGACCTGGCATTGTTGGTTATCGTGCTGGGGGCTGTGGCCGCCGTTTCGACGCGCTGGGTGGCACCATGAGGCTGCTCGTCCGCCTCGCGGACCGCGGTTCGACGAGGCGCGCCGCCAGGAGGCTCGGTTCGTTCCTGGGGCGCTTCGCGGTCACCGCCGCGGTCGTAGGCGTTGCCGCGGTCATCGGGTGGCGGCTCTGGTACTACTACCTGGAGGCTCCGTGGACCCGTGACGGGCGGGTACGCGCCGACGTCGTCCAGGTCGCTGCCGACGTCTCCGGCCTGGTAAGCGACGTCCAGGTGCGTGACAATGAGGCGGTGAAAAAGGGCCAGGTGTTATTCCGTATCGACCCGGCCCGCTTCGAAATTGCGCTCAGGGACGCGCAAGGCAATGTCGATAGCAAACTGGCCGCCGAACAGGAGGCCGAACGTGAGACGAACCGCTATAACCGGCTCAATGCGCTGTCAGTCTCCGAGGAGCAGCAACAGCAGCGCGGCGCCACTGCTTCGGAGGCGGAGGCCGCCTACCAGCAGGCTATCGCCAGCCGGGATCTTGCCGGGCTCAACCTGGCTCGGACCCAGGTGCGTGCGCCGGTCAACGGCTTCGTCACCAATTTCGACATGCGACCCGGCGATTACATCGACGCTGGCAAACCGCTTTTTGCCCTGATCGACAGCGACAGCTTCTACGTGGACGGCTATTTCGAGGAAACCAAGCTGCCGCGCATCAAGATCGGTGATCCGGCCCGCATCTATCTGGTTGGCGAGAGTGTCACGATCGAGGGCCATGTCGAGAGCATTGCGGGCGGCATCGCAGATCGGGAGCGGCAGGGCAGCGCCGACTTGCTCGCCAACGTGAATCCCACATTCAGTTGGGTCAGGTTGGCGCAGCGCGTGCCGGTTCGGATTGCAATCGACCGCGTGCCTCCCGGTGTGCGTCTGGTCACGGGCCGAACCGCGACTGTCGTCGTCCTGCAGCCGGATCAAACCACACATGAGGCGGATGGCGCTCAGTAGCCGGTTGGGCGCGTGGGGGATTTATATACATGCCGCTGATTACTATGCCGACATCCGGCACCAGCTTGTCACATCGAACAGCCGATCGGCGAGTCGGACATGATGATCGCAGCGCACGCGCCGGCGGCGGCCGCAGTGCTGGTAACGAACAACTTCGCGCGCATCACCACGCCCTTGGTATTGGTGAACTGGACCGAAAGACAGCGCGCTGACGGCATGATGGGCGCCTAGCCTGTTACCCGCCCCTCGATCGGATACTGCGGATCGTTATAGCCGGGCGTGGACGGATGCCCGGGCGATACCAGCCGGTCCACCAGCGCCTCGTCCTCCGGCCCCAGACGCACCGACAGCGCGGCTACATATGCCTCCCACTGCGCTTCCGTCCGCGGACCGCCGATCGCCGCGGTGATCAGCCGGTTGTGCAGCACCCACGCGAAGGCGAACGCCTCCGGCGTCATGCCCCGGACACGCGCATGCTCCGCGATCTCCTGCGCGATCGCCAGGCTTTCCGGACGCCACTCGGATTCCATCATGCGCCGGTCGCGGCGGCCGGCACGCGTCTCCAGATCGGGCGCCACATTGGGCGCGTACTTGCCGGTCAGCACGCCGCGGGCCAGCGGGCTGTACGGCACCACCCCCAGCCCGAGATAGCCGCACGCCGGCAGGTGCTCCACCTCCGGCTCGCGGTTCAGCGCGTTGTAGAGCGGCTGACTCGCGGCCGGACGATCGATGCCCGCCGCGTCGCACAAGCGGCAGATCTCCGCCACCCGCCAGCTCCGGTAGTTCGAAACGCCAAAATAACGGATCTTGCCCGCGCGGATCAGGTCCGCCAGCGCATGCACTGTCTCGGCGAGCGGCGTCGCATGATCCTCCTTGTGCAGGTAGAGCAAGTCGATCACGTCGGTGTCGAGGCGGCGCAGGCTGGCCTCCACGGCCTGGAACACATGCCGCCGCGACAGGCCGCGCGCATTCGGACCCTGCCCGGTGGGGCTGGCGCATTTCGTCGCCAGCACCCACCAGGAGCGATGCTCGCGGATTGCGCGGCCGACGATCTCCTCCGACTTCCCGCCGCTATATCCATCCGCGCTATCGACGAAATTCACCCCCTGCTCTCGAGCCCGCGCGACGATGCGCCGGGCGGTCGCCTCGTCCGTGGCGCTGCCGAACATCATGCTGCCGAGACATAGCGCCGAGACCTTCAGGCCGCTGTTTCCCAGGGACCGGTACTCCATGCTGGCATCCTTCCGCGCTGCAAGGCTGTCCACATTATCGCAAACCCGCTTCAATCCCCCCATGCCGAACTCGCCGCCCCTCCCTCGCGTCCCTGTTCGCGGCCTTCGCCAGCATCGGCATGATGAGCTTCGGCGGCGGCCTCGCCGCCTGGATCCGTCGCGAGGTGGTGCAACGCCGAGGATGGCTGGACGACCAGCAGTTCCTCTCCGGCTATGCCCTGTCGCAACTCGTGCCCGGCGCCAGCAACGTCAACCTGTCCGTGTTCATCGGTGCGCAGTTGCGCGGCATCTCGGGAGCCATCGCGGCGTTCGTCGGCCTGACCGCATTGCCGGTGGCGATCGTCTTCGGCCTCGGCGCGCTCTACCTGCACAGGGCCGGGCTGCCGGGCGGCGGAGCCATAAGCGCGATCCTCTCCGGCATGGGCGCGGCGGCGATCGGCCTGAACCTCGGCACCGGCATCCGGCTGGGACGGCTGCACCTGCGCCGCATCATTCCGGCCGCCGTCGCCATCGTCATCGCGCTGGCGATCGGCGTGCTGGGTTTTCCCCTGTTGCACGTCCTGCTGGTGATGCTGCCCGTCAGCCTGGCACTCGCATGGCTGGACCCGCGCGCATGATCGCCACGCTGCTGCAGCTTGCGCTGTTGTTCGGCGGCCTGTCGCTGCTGGCGTTCGGCGGCGGCACCGCTGTGCTGCCCGACATGCAGCGCGTCACTGTGACCACGTACCATTGGCTGACGGCCGCGCAGTTCCTCGACTTCTTCGCGATCTCCCGCGCCTCACCGGGGCCGGGATCGCTGATCGTGGTGCTGATCGGCCAGAAGTCGGCCGGCCTGCCGGGCGCCCTGGTTGCCTTCCTGGCGATGTTCGGCCCGTCCAGCGCCTTGCTCTACGTCGCGGCGCTGGTCTGGCATCGCGCCGCCCACACCGCGTGGCGCGCGCTGCTGGAACGCGGGCTGGCGCCGGTGGCTATCGGCCTGACGCTGGCCAGCGGCCTGGCGCTGATCCGCGGCACCGAGCATGGCTGGGCCGCCTATGCGGTCACCGCCGCCGCCACGCTCGCCTTCGCCTTCACCGAGCTGCACCCGCTGGCCCTGCTGGCCGGTGGCGCCGTGCTGGTGCTGCTGGCGGGCGGCTAGCCGGCTTCGCGATGGCCTGGAAACGGAAGGCGGGCTAACAATCCGGCCAGACCAACGAGCGCCCTATGGATTCCATCGTCGTTTGTGCCGTCTTCCAGGATGCGGCCCAGCATATTCTTGAATGGCTCGCCTTCCACCGGATGATCGGAGTGGATCGTTTCGTGCTGTACGACCAGAGCAGTACCGACGGCACCACCGCGGTCATTGCCCGGTCGCGCTTCGCGCGTCAGGCGCTGGTGCTGCCCCATCCGCACGGCGGAGACCGCAGCGCCGCCTATGCCGATTTCGTCGCCCACCATGCGGGTGGCTTCACCTGGGCCGCGGTGATCGAGACGGGCGACTTCCTGCATCCGCTTGCCGCCGATTCGTTGCGGTCGCTCTTGCCGTCTTATGACGGCTTCTCCACCGTGCTGCTGCGGCGGCTGTTGTTCGTCGTATCGGGCAACCACCGGCCCGGCCACCTTGTCATTGCGGGCCATACCGCGCGGGCGCCGGACGTATCGCCGCAGAACACGGTCGCGGCGACGTTGTTGCGCGTGTCGGACATCCGGGGCGTATCCGGCTCGCCTCCCGCCTTCACCATGGCGGGAGCGGTCTGTGACGGCAGCGGAAACCGCGCGGCGGCGACGGAGCAAGTCAGCGACGGTGCGCTGGTGTTGAATCGCTATCGCCGCCTGGCCGAGCGGCACGAAACCGTGCCCGACCGCCGCATCGTGCGTTTCCTGCCGCGGCTGCGGGCGTTGCTGCATGACGTTTCCGTTGCCGCGACCCCTGTCGCCATTCCGATACCTGCCCCACCGCCTCGCCAGGCTGCTGCTCCAGCCGCGCCTGCGCCGTCCGTCGCCGCACCCCGGGTTGTCCCCCCTGCCCCGCGCGCCGCCGTCACGCTGCCATTGTCGCCTTCCGACGGCGCGCCGGTGGTCCCCCCTGATGCGCCGGGGCCGTCCGCCGTCGCGCCATCGCCAGCCGCCGCTGCGTCACAGCCAGCCGCCGCCGGCACCTGGCAGCGCACCCCGGCGCTGCTGTCGCAAGCCGCCTCCGTCGCGCCTTCGCCGCCCCCAGCCGCTGTCGCAATCCCGATACCAGCCCCCGCCAAGGTTCCCGCAGTGGCTGCCGCCAGCGTCCCCGCCTCGCTGCGACTGGGCATCGGTATCACCACCTACAATCGCGAGTCCGTGCTCGCCCAGACGCTGGACCGCGTGCAGCGCCACACCACGCACCTCGATACAATCGTTGCGGTCGTGGATGACGGCTCCACCGACGGCACGCTGGATATGCTGCGGGCCCGTCAGGTCCTCGCCGTCACCGGCCGCAACACCGGCGTCGCCTGGAACAAGAATCGCGCCCTGTTCCTGTTGCTGGAGCTGCAGCGTTGCGACGTCGTGATCCTGCTGGAGGACGACGCCTACCCCAACCGCGACGGCTGGCAGAATGAGTGGATCGGGGCCGCGCTCCGCTGGGGCCACGTGAACGTCGCCGCCGACTGGCTGCGCGAGCACTTCATTTCCGGCACGGGAACGCTGGAAGATCCGATCGTGAGCCAGCGCCTGACCGCCCAGTGCGCCGTGTTCTCCCGCGAGGCCATCATGTTCGGCGGCTATTTCGATACGCGCTTTCGCGGCTACGGTCACGAGCATGTGGAGCATTCGTGGCGGCTGATGCGCATGGGCTATGGCGGTAGCAACTGGACGCCGGAGTTGAAACAGGCCCCGCAGTTCAAGCTGATCTGGGGCGGCGTCATCCATCACTTCACGCCTTCGGCCAATGAAGGCGCGGAGTGGCAGACCGAGCGCAACCGCGTCCTCGCGCAGTTGCTGTTGGGCGAATACAGTTATCGGGCGCCGTATCAGAACGAGGAAGAGGCACGCCGCATGCGCGACGAGATGCGCCACAGCTTCCCGCGTGCGGTCTTGTAGCCGGGAAGGGTGCGATGGCCGACGGACCGATCTTTCATATAGAACCGAAGGGCGGGTTCGGCAGTCGCATGATCCAGTACATGGTGGCGCTGAGCTTCCAACACCTGGTGCCCGGTTGCCGCATTTCCAACGTGCGGCTTCCCGAGTGGGGCATCGACTGTCCGCCGCTCCCGCTGCCGGACGCGACAGAGCAAGCAGAGCAACCACATCATATCGAGATGGCCGGCCTGGCCGCGCGTGCACTCACCGGCGCGCTCCGAGGGGTCGTCTACAGGGGTTTGGGGCAGCGCCTGGAAAACTTTCCGGATATCGATACATGTCGCGCCGTATTCCGGCCGCCGGTGATCACGCGCGCCCGCTTCGATGCGCGGCACCTGATCTGCCATATCCGCGCGGAGGAACTCAGCCTCGGCGTCAAAGATCCGGACGGACCGCTGACCCCCATCGAGTTCTTTTCCGACATTGTCGCGGAAACCGGTCTGATCCCTGTGTTTGTCGGCCGGACAGTGCCCAATGCGTATACCGGGCGCCTGCGCCGGCGCTTCCCGCAAGGCGTGTTCCTGGAGGCGGGCGACACCATCAGCGACTTCGAGATCATCCGTCAGGCGAAGAATATCGTTATCGGCGTCAGCACTTTCGCCTGGATGGCCGCGTGGTTGTCGCACGCGGAGCGCATCTTCGTCGCGGTGAGCGGTCGGTTCAATCCGATGCAGGTACGCGCAGTGGACCTGCTGCCGTTTGACGATCCCCGCTACCGATTCTATTTGTTTCCCATCAATTACACAGTACCACTGCAGCGTCACGCCGAATATCATGCGAGACTTGCCCCGCTCTGCCGCTACATGCGAAACACCGACCTGCTGCGCCTGTTCCGCGAGGCCCCGCGTTTCGATCCGTCGACGGCCCAAATGCTGGAGGAATTCGATCCAGAGTATTACCTGTCGATCAATGAGGACGTTGCCGGGAAATTCGGTCGCGACAATGCGGACGGAGCTCGTCACCACTATCGCCAGGCCGGCGTCCGCGAACAACGCATGCCGTTCGGGATATCGGCGGGGTGGTATGCTGAGCAATATCCCACGGCGGCACTGCAAGTCGCTCAGGGCGACTACAGCGACTTCGCACAGCACTACGTCGCGATCGGCCGGGCGCGTCGCTATCGGTTGCTGCCTGTCGCTGGCTGGGAAGCAACGACCGACGACCAGCCGGCGCCCGCCACCCGCCCCTCCATCGAGCTCCTGGCGAAAGAGATCGTGGCGCTGGAGAAGCCAGCACTTGCCGAAGACGAGTTCACATCGCTCGGGGACAGCTTTCGGACACTGCTGGCACCAAGCGTGGCCGACAACTTCATGCGCGTGCACATGACTGAAGCCGTGCACATCTATCGCCTGCGCGATGTCACGCTGGATGCCTCGATGATGGTTCTGCTCCACCAGCGTCAACTGATCCGCGAGACGCTGTACATGACGAATGAGGACGACTACGAATATGCGCGGGTCAAGCCGCTGCATCCCGAACCGACGAATGCCACCTTCCACTACATCATCGGCTGCAACCGATCCTGGCAGAACTATTATCATTGGATGGCGCAGTCGCTGCCGGCGATCGACTGGGGCCTGCGCAAGCGACGGGACGCGAACGTGGCACTGGCGGTGCCGCCGCTGCAGCCGCGGCAGGTGGAAGCCCTGGCGTTGCTCGGCTACGCCGACGTACCGCGGCTGACGTTGCAACCCAGCTCGCATTACGCGTTGGCAAGCGCTGAATACGCCGAGTTCCTCGGCGCACGCATGGACCTCCTGGTGTCGGCCGCGGCCGCTGAAACCTACGCGCGCTTGCGTCAGGCGGTGACCCCGGCCGCCGATGGCGCCGACGCGATCTATGTCGCGCGTACCGATACGGACAAGCGGATCGCGGTGAACGAGGCCGCGCTGATCGCGCTGCTGGAACGGGAGGGCGTGCGCATTGTCGTGCCCGGCATGCTGCCGGTGGCACAGCAACTCGCGGGCTTCCGGCGTGCCAGGCTGGTGATCGGTCCGCACGGTGCGGGCCTGAGCAACATCATCGGCTGTGAACCGGGCACGCATGTCTATGAACTGGTGCCCTGCCATTACCCCAACCATTGCTATAACCGACTGGCGCAGACCTGCCGGCTGCATTGGTGGGGCGATGTATTTCCGGGCGAGGACAGCGAAGCCGAACCGGCGGACCGCAACTGGCGTGTCGACCTTGACCTGGTCGCCGCGAGATTGGACGAGATCCGCACGTGCATGGCCGCAATGGAGCGTGTTTCATGAGCCATACCGCCGAAGTGCCGGTGTTCCATGTCGAACCGCGGGGCGGGTTCGCCAGCCGGATGTTCCAGTACATGGTGGCCCTGAAGTTCATCACACTCGCACCAGGATGCCGTATAGCGAATGTTATGATACCAGAATGGGGCGTCGCGCATCCGCCGGTGGCATCGCCCGGCCCGGTCGCCAACGCCGATGCGCTGCACGAGATCGATCTTGCGGATCTGGCAGAGCAGGCACGCAACGGTACGCTGCGGCGCATCGTCTATTCCGGCATCGGCCTGCACATGGCGAACTTCATGCCGGCGCAGTCCTGCCGGAACATGTTCCAGTCGTCGGCGACACCGCCTTTCCGCTTTGGCGACGAACACCTGGTCTGCCCGCTGGGAAGTGAGGCCACCGCGGAAGAAACCGGCCCGTACCATCCGCTGACGCCGGTGGCGTTCTATCGAGAGATCGTCGATGAGACCGGCCTGAAACCGGTCTTCGTGGGTCAGGCGGTGCCGCGACCCTATCTGCAGCTGCTGCGCGCGCAGTTTCCGCAGGCAGAGTTCGAAGCCTCGGGCAATCCGTTCATGGACTTCCTGGCGATCCGGCAGGCACGGAACATCGTTGTCGGCGTCAACAGCTTTGCCTGGCTCGCCGCCTGGCTATCGGAAGCCGACCGCATCTTCATGACGGTCAGCGGCTTGTTCAATCCGAGGCAGTACCACTTCGTCGACCTGCTGCCATTCGGCGACTCTCGCTATCTGTTCCAGCTCTTTCCCATCAACTATGCGGTGCCGCTGGAGCATCTGGCCGAGTTGCATCGCCGCATCGCTCCGTTCTGGCGTCCGGTGTCGCACGACGAGCTGCAACGACTGCTGAAGGAGGCGCCGCGGCTGGATCCGCCGGACCCGGTCATCCTTGATAATTTCGATCCCGAATTCTACCTGTCGTCGAACCCCGACCTGCTGCAATTGCTAGGTGCCGGCAACACCGAGGGGGCTCGCGCGCATTACCTGCTGCGGGGCGTCCGCGAGCACCGCCTGCCCTTCCGCCTGGCACCCGCCTGGTACGCAGCCCGCTATCCCATGGCGGCAATCGAGGTCGCGCAGGGCGATTATGGCAACTTCGCTCACCAGTACATCGCGGTCGGCCGCGCACGCGGGTATAGGCCGTTTCCTGAACCAAATGAAGCGTGGTGGGACTGACGCCGGGATGCCGTCGGCAAATCTGGGACATATGACGTATGATTTTGAACACATCATCCCGCGGCCCTTAAGTCGGCAAAAATGAATCCACCCCGGTCTACGATCGGTCCGACCTCCACTTGTATCGGATGCTCAAACATTGGGCCGGCGGAAACCGCCGTGTGAAATTCTCCATTCTCGCCGCAAGGATCGACATTCTTCGGTAGATCCTTCAAGAACGAGCGATCGAAACGTTGACCGGCCAGGTTGCGCGGTAAGTGCCGCGGATCGAGGCAAACGACATGTGCGATCAGGCCGTCTGCGATCATGGCTTCGGCGAGGCTCGCCGTGTCACGCTTCCATAAGGGGTAGATGCCCGTCATTTGCGGCCGGGCAAGGAGGGCGTCCCGCGCACCGCGCACGTCTTCAAGAAAGAGATCGCCGAAAATGACGTGGTTGACCCCCAGCGCCTTCACCCGCCCGAACGCAGCGACGACGCGCTGTTCGTAAAGTGCCATGGAGCAATCGGCGGGCAGGCCGACCTTAATGCACGGAAGGTTGAGCGCGGCTATCTGGCGATCCAGGAGCGAGTGGTGCGTGCCGTGCTGCACGACGCGGTCATAACTCTCGTTAATCGTCGTGATGATGCCGACGATGTCGGCGAGGCCGCGCCGCCTCGCTTCGAGCAGCGCGTAAGCCGAGTCTTTCCCGGAACTCCACGAAAGGTAGGCTTTCGGTGGCATCGCCTGGTCCGTATACTTCAGTGCAGGGCCTATTCGCTGGTTATAGTGCCGGTGGTGTGCCAGACGTCGCGATGACACCCAAGGTAGGCACCCACCTTCCGAGCAGCAGCACTACGCGTTCACCACCAGCCGCATGACCGAAAGTGCTTCCTCCACCTGCGCGGCGGTGACGTCCAGATGCAGGCAGGCGCGCGCACGATAGGTGTCCGACGTGGACAACAGCACCCCACGCTGCCGCAGCTTCCCGGCGAACGCCGTCGCGGTCATGCCAGTGCCCTTGGTATCGAAAAACACCAGGTTGGTTTCCGGTTGCTCGACGGTGATGCCGGGAATCTGCGCCATGCCGCGGGCCAGCGCCTTGGCGTTGGCATGGTCCTCCGCCAGGCGTTCGATGTTGTGGTCCAGCGCATAGATGCAGGCGGCGGCGCAAATGCCCCCCTGGCGCATCGCCCCGCCCAGGCGCTGCTTCCAGCGCCACGCCTCGCCGATGAAGTCCTTGCTCCCGGCCAGCACCGCGCCGAGCGGCGCCGCCAAACCCTTGGTGAAATCCAGCCAGACGGTATCGCAGCCTTCGGTCAGCTCCGTCGCGGCGACGCCCAGCGCCACCGCGGCATTCAACAGCCGCGCGCCGTCCATGTGGGTGGCAATCCCATGCTTGTGCGCCACGGTCGTCACCGCCCGCAGGCCCTCGACGCTCCAGCAGGCGCCGCCGCCGCGGTTGGCGGTTTGCTCCACCTCCAACAGCGTCTGCGGCGGGTTGTTGCGATTGCGCGGGCGGATCGCTTGCTCCACGGTTTCGGGAGAGAACAGACCCCGCGCGCCGGCCAGGCCCTTGATCGAGACACCGGCGATGGCGCCGGGCGCGCCGGCCTCGCTGGTGATGATGTGGGCGCTCTCATGCGCCAGGATCTCGTCGCCCGGTCGGCAATGCGTGGCAATCGCCACCTGGTTGCACATGGTGCCGGAGGGCAGGAACACCGCCGCTTGCTTGCCGAGCAAATCCGCCACCCGGTCGCATAGTTCCCACACCGAGGGGTCGGACCCGACTTGCTCGTCCCCGACCTCGGCTTCCATCATCGCCTGCTTCATGCCGCGCGAGGGCTTGGTCTGGGTGTCCGAGTACATGTTGACGCGGACGGGAATCGAGAAGTCGAAACGCGGCGGTTCATAAGTCATGGCAGGCTCCTGAAACATCGCGTCATGGCCTGGTTTGACCCGGCCATCTGCGCACGAAAGAGCGGGGGATAGATGGCCGGGTCAAGCCCGGCCACGACGAGGAGGTTCACTTCGGCGGCTCCAGCATCGGATACACTACCCCCAACTGCTCCAGATACGTATCGTACCGAGCAGGGTCATAGTAGAACGGCTGCATCAACGGCCGGAACTTGTCCATCGACGTCTGGTTCAGGTCGATCGGCGGTTTATCATCCGCCCCGATGAACGGCTCGTACTTCTGCGCTTTTGTCTGATCGTCGAAATACCGCTTCGTCTCCGCGATCAACTCGGGCCGCAGCAGCAGGTCCAGCACCGTTGCGGCCACCACCTTCGCGCCCGCCACGACGCCCTTGTGGGCGATCGGAGTCGCCATCGTCATCGCATTCGCCCAGTGATGGCCCGGCAGGTTCGCGAGATTCGCCGGATAGCGAAGCTGCACCGTCGGCACCACCCACGACACGTCGCCGATATCGTCCGTGCCGGGGCTGAACGGATTGACGATGATCTTGCCGGGCTGCGAGCGCAGCCCCACCGGTTCCCCGCCCGCCGCATGCTGCACCGCGCGGGCGAAGCGGTCGTCATCATCGGTCCAGGTCGGCATGCCGACCCGGTCGATGTTGTCCTGCAGCGCCTCCGCCAGCACCTTGTTGTAGTGCCGCGGCCATGACGCGCCGAGAACCCGCCGGCTGACCTCGGTATCCGTCATCATTGACGCGGCATCGGCGATGCGATTCAAGATGGCAAAGTTCTTGCGCACGTTCGCAACATCGGTCTCGCGCACATAGTACCAAACCTTCGCCAGCGCCGGCACCACGTTCGGTTGCTCGCCGCCATAGGTGATGATGTAGTGCGAGCGTTGCTCGGGCCGCAGATGCTCGCGGCGCATGTTCCAGCCGGCATTCATAAGTTCCACCGCATCGAGCGCGCTGCGCCCCCGCCATGGCGCCGCGGCGGCATGCGCGGACGCGCCATGGAACGTGTATTCCGCCGAGATCAAACCGCCAGCGCCGCGCACCTCGCCCCACCCGGTTTCCATGGCGAAACCGACATGGGTGAAGATCACCGCATCGACGCCATCGAACAGGCCATCGCGCACCTGGAAGGCTTTGCCGGCGAGCAATTCCTCGGCGATGCCAGGCCACAGGACCAGCGTGCCGGGAATACCTTCGCGCTGCATAGTCTCCTGCAACGCCAGCGCCGCGGTGATGTTCACGGCCTGGCCGGAGTTGTGGCCCTCGCCGTGGCCGGGCGCGCCTTCCACCATCGGCTCGTGCCACGCAACGCCCGGCTTCTGCGAAACGTTCGGCAGCGCATCGGTGTCGCTGCCCATGGCGATCACCGGGCCGCCCGAGCCCCAGCGCGCCACCCACCCGGTTGGCATGCCGGCCACGCCGCGCTGCACGGCGAACCCGTGCGCTTCCAGCGTGGCAGTGAGGTGTTTCGACGTCTCGTACTCGTGGAACCCCAGCTCCCCGAACGAGAACAGGCTGTCGTTGATCACCTGCGCCAGCTTGGCATGATCGTTCACGGATTCGATCACGCGAGCCTTCAGTCCGCTGGTGTTGACGTCGTTCATGCGCCGGTCCCCGCTGCCAAAAACCGTGCCTGTACACCATGCCGCGCCGGCCGTGCCAAGCCGGCCATGCCGCCGGGTACGCCTCCCTTGGGGCTGACGATCGGGCATGACAGCGTCGTTGCAGGGCGGTAGCGTGGCGAAGCTGGCGGGTCCCAAGGCGCGCCGGCACACCAGAAGGGGGAAGCCATGCCAATCAATCGCCGTCACATGACTGCGGCCGGCACCGGCCTGCTGTGCGCTGCTGCCTTCGGGACCCGGTCATTCGCCGCCGCGTCCGGCGACACCGCAGCCATCGCCGCCGCGGTCGAAGACTATCGCACGGGGCTGCTGAACGCGGATGGCAAGCTGCTGAACGCGCTGTGTTCCGATCCGATCGCCTATGGGCATTCGACTGGCCGCGTGCAGACACGCAAGGAGTTCATCGACGAGGCGGGCAACGGCAAATCGGTATGGAAGACGATCAGCTTCAGTGACCTGTCGATCCAGTTGAACGGCGCCAACGCGATGTCGCGCTTCGTGTTTAGCGGTGTAAACGAGGTGAACGGCAAGGAAAACACGCTGCGATTCGGTGTGTTGATCGTGTGGGTGCGGCAAGGCGGGAAGTGCCGTCTGCTGGCGCGGCAAGGATACAAAATCTGAAGCATTCCGCGGCCCGTGCTTGCCGCAGGGTCGTTCGGAACGCCTTGCTCCACCACCAGGGTGAGGCCACACCGCAGCGGCATAGGCCGGCCGCTACTTGTCCGCCTGGCCGGGGGGCAACTGCCGGATTTCAGGTTGAATCGTTCGGCCCGCCCGGTCTGGCCGAACGCAGTGATCTTGGCCGCATGTCGACCCAGTTGGTGTGGACGAAATCGAGGCAGGTGCTACGGTTGGCGGCTGGATGAACGACCCGCCAGCCGGCTGGTACGTCGATAAACGCCGGCCAGAGCGAGTATTGCTCTTCGTCGTTGAGCAAGACGAGAAAGGTGCCGTCTTCGTCATCGAACGGATTGGTCATCGGTTGCTCCACGCATCGCCAGGTGCCCCGACCTGCCTATCGGTCAAACTTTGAAGAACACCGCGCAGCAGTGCGGCGTTCGGAGCCAGATTAGGCTCGTTCAGCAGTTGTGCATGACCACCACGCGCACGATATGTCCTCAGGCCTCCACTGGTGACATCCGCCCACCCCGACTTGCTGGAGATCAGAATACCGCGGTCGTCAACGTAGGTGTCTTCGGAGTCCCCGGCCACCACCAGATGAATTTCGGCGTCGATGACGCTATCATCCTTCGTCTGGGAGAGCGCGTTCAGATACCGATGAATCGTCCGCGTCGCCTTGTCACGCAGCACCGGACTGTGCACGTATTCCCGGATACCTTCAGCATCGAGGAAGCCCGTCGCGAGACGTGCCACCTCCTCCTCGGGGAAGCGGAATTTCTCCATGACCCGGCCAGAGTCAAGCATCACGATTGCCGTGACGCTCCGGCCGCGCCGCTCAAGCGCCTTGGTTACATGGAATGCCAGGTTGCCGCCGGCGGAATATCCGAACAGTACATACGGTCCGTCCGGATCAATACCCTGTATGAGATCGGCGTAATCTTTCACCCGAGATTCCACGTCGATGAAGTTGAATGCATGGAACGTGCAGAACTTCAAATGCGTGGCAAGTTCCGAATATCCCAGCGCGTCCCCGGTACCCGGCGGGAATGCGAACAGTACCAATCCACCATCCGCGACATTCAAAGTAACCAACGGCTGGTCCAGGGCAGCCTCCCCATAGCGGGCGCAATCAAGCACGCGCTGTGCCAGAGAGCGTACCGTGCTCGCTGCGAAGACAGCGCTGAACGGCACCGCCACCCCGGTTTCCTTCTGGATCAAATGCGCGAGCTTGAGGGCCTTGAGGCTGTGGCCGCCGACCGCGAAGAAATCGTCATCCGCTCCGATATCGGCAACGCTCAGCACGTCGCGCCAGATGGCGATCATTTTCCTTTCCGTATCGTTTGCCGGAGCAGCCGGCGCACGGTGCGAACCGCCAGTCACGTAACGCGTGCTGCTCGGGGCCGGCAGCGCCCGGCGATCGAGTTTGCCGCGGGCGCTAAGCGGCAGGCGTTCTAATCGGATGAACTCCGCGGGCACCATCACGTCCGGCAATGCGGATGCCAAGGCCGCGCGTACACCCGACGGATCGACCGCGTCGTCGCCGGCCCAGTACGCGATCAGTTCCTTGGCATCACCGCCGGGATCGTGGCAGACGACCGCGGCCTCGCGCATTCCGGGTATTTCAAGCATCCTGCGCTCGATCTCCGCCGGCTCGATGCGAAAACCGCGGATCTTCACCTGGTCGTCGAGGCGCCCGAGATATTGGATGGTCCCATCTGTTGCCCAGCATCCAAGATCGCCAGTGCGATAGACGCGTCCGCCGGCAGCGAACGGGTGCCGGATGAATTTGCGTGCTGTCAGCTCGGGGTCGCCCAGATACCCCCGGGCGAGGCCGTCGCCGCCGATGCAGATTTCACCGACGGCACCGACATCGAGCACCGCGCCGGCCTCGTCCAGGATGGCGACCTGCGTGTTGCTGATCGGCCTGCCGAGCGGGATGTCGCGAAAATAGTCGCAGGTAATGCGGTGGCAAATCGCAAATGTCGTCGACTCCGTCGGCCCATAGCCATTGATCAAGGTGACGCCCGGATGTGCGCTGCGGAACAGGTTGATGTGTGGTGGCGATAACCGTTCACCACCGACGATAAGCTGGCGTATACTGGCAAAAAGCGACACGTCGGCGGTCACGAGCTGATTGAACAGGGTTGTCGTGAGCCAGAGGGTTGTGACGCCATGGCCGACCATCAGCCGCTTCAGCTCGGCGGGATCGAGAGTTGACAGCTTGGGCGGAATCACAACCCGGCCACCGTTGAGTAAGGCGCCCCAAATCTCGAACGTCGATGCATCGAAGGAAACGGCGCCGGTCTGCAGCACGCAGTCACCGGGGCCCAGCGAGACATAGTTGGTATTTCGCACCAGTCGTACGATGGAGCGGTGCTCGATCAGGACGCCCTTGGGATTCCCGGTTGTGCCCGACGTGTACATCACGTACGCAAGACCGCGCGGACTGCTCAGCTCCGGCAATTCGCCTGTTTCCCTGGGCAGGTGGGAAAGATCGTATTGCCCCTTGTTGCGGCGCGGCAGGACGCCGGACGGGGTGGGCTTGTCTTTATCAATACGCAGCAGGACGTCGTAGCCGAAATCGCTCAGTTCGCTGCGCGCCTCTCCCAGCATGCCGGAAAACTTCAAATCGACGATCTCCGGGAAGGTGTAACGAAGATCCGTAAAGAACGCTCGGGACAAGAACAGATCGTCGGAGCGGTCTGTCTTGGTTCGGTATTCGCCTTTAGGCCGAGCTTCCTACTGTTCAATGCTACCAACCCCGTGCATAAACTCGACTTCTCCCCTGATTTACCGTCCCAAACGTAGCCATGTAATTCTCAATATTTAGACTTGTACCTGGGAGCGTGGCTGTGCCCTTATCCCGCCATGTACATCGAATCTGTCCCCAACCGGAACTCGCCCCCTGCCATCCTGCTGCGCGAGAGCTACCGCGAAGACGGCAAGGTGCGAAAGCGGACACTCTGTAATCTCTCCGGTTGGCCCAAGGCGCATGTCGAGGGCCTGCGCGGCGTGCTCAAAGGCGGCACCGTCATCCCGGCGGAACGCGAGGCCTTCACCATCACCCGTTCGCTGCCGCACGGCCACGTCGGCGCCGCCCTCGGCACGGCGCACAAGATCGGCCTCGACCGCATCCTCGGCCCGGACGGCAACCGCTGCCGCGACCTCGTGCTGGCCATGATCGTCGGGCGCATTCTCGATCCCGGCTCGAAGCTCGCCGCCGCCCGCGCCCTCTCCCCCGCCACGGCCACATCGAGCCTGGGAACCGTGCTGGGTTTCGGCGATGTCGATGAAGACGAACTTTACACCGCACTCGACTGGTTGCTGGAGCGCCAACCCGCCATCGAGACGGCGCTGGCCAGGCAGCATCTGAGGAACGGTACACTGGTGCTCTACGATGTCTCCTCCAGCTACATGGAAGGCCGCTGCTGTCCGCTTGCCAAACGCGGCTACAGCCGGGACGGCCGGCAGGGCACATTGCAGATCGTCTACGGCTTGCTCTGTGCGCCCGACGGTTGCCCCGTCGCGATCGAGGTGTTCGAGGGCAACACTGGCGATCCCATGACGCTTGCCGCCCAGATCGAGAAACTGAAGCAGCGGTTCGCGCTCGAGCACGTCGTGCTGGTCGGCGACCGTGGCATGATCACCCAGGCCCGCCTCACCGCAGACGTCAAGGCCGCTGGACTCGATTGGATCACTGCCTTGCGGGCTCCGGCGATCCAGGACCTGGTCAAAGGCGGGGTCTTGCAGCTCTCTCTGTTCGACCAACGCGACATGGCCGCCATCACCAGCCCCGACTTCCCTGGTGAGCGGCTGGTCGTCTGCCGCAACCCCGATCTGGCCGCCCAGCGCACGCGCAAGCGCCAGGAGTTGCTGGCGGCCACGGAACGCGATCTGGCCCGCATCCAGGCGGCCGTCGCACGCAAGCGGAAACCATTGCGCGGGGCGGCTCAGATCGCGCTTGCCGTCGGCGCGGTCATCGAGCAGCACAAGATGCGCAAGCACTTCGAGCTTGCCATCGCCGAGCAAAGCTTCAGCTTCGCGCGCAAGAGCGCCGAGATCGCTGCCGAAGCCGCCACCGATGGCATATATATAGTGCGTACCAGCCTGACAGCCGATGTACTGGACGATGCGGCAACCGTGCGCAGCTACAAGTCGCTCAGCCAGGTGGAACGGGCCTTCCGCTGCATCAAGACGGTCGATCTGCACGTCCGGCCAATCTACCATTGGCTCGCCGATCGGGTGCGCGCGCACGTCTTTCTCTGCATGCTCGCCTACTACCTGGAATGGCACATGCGCCAGAAGCTGGCGCCGATGCTATTCGACGACACCGACAAGCAGGCGGCCGAGGCGGCGCGGGCCAGCGTGGTCGCCCCGGCGCAACGCTCCGAGGCAGCGATCCGCAAGCAGACCACAGGCTTCACACCGGACGGGCTGCCGGTGCACAGCTTCCGCACCCTGCTGGCCGATCTGTCGACGCTGACGCGCAACACCGTCGTTACCGCGATTGCGCCAGCCCTGCCGCTCAGCGTGCTGGCTAGGCCAACCCCGGTGCAGCGCCGAGCATACGAGCTGCTGGAGCTGGCGGTGTAGCCAGTAACCGCAGGTCTGAACTCCGACTTATCGTTGCTTTGCAGTGGTTTATGACTTTTGAAAGAGGGAAGCTCGGTTTAGGGGAGTGGCGCTTGAAGTCCTCCAGCTCGGCAACGAACGCATCCTTCCGGTCCTGGTCCCATATATTCCCGAAGTAGATGAAACCCTTGCGGCCAAGCTTCTGGACCGCCTTCCCGAGCACCTGCCGAAAATAATTGTGGCCAGCGAAGCTTTGGGCAACGCTATTGCAGACGACCAGGTCGAAATCTCCTTCGGCCAGTTCATCGATGCGGTCTGCCGGAAGATGGACCAGCGAGATGTTACGGATGCCGCGGCGCGTTATCTCGCGCTGAGTGAACGAAAGGATGCCCGGAGAAAGGTCGGTTCCGACGTAACTCGCGCACAGGGGGGCAAGTCGTAACATGGTGATGCCGGACGCACAGCCGATTTCCAGGACACGACTTCGATGATCGAGCAGCGGCCGCAGTTTTGTCAGCGCATTATCGCCGTAGCCATCCATCACTTCGCGGCTCAGCCATTCTCCGGTGAAGCTGCTGGTCCAACCGCCCGCGGAAATATCGTCGAAGGCCTGATTTCCAAAGTGATCCCACAGTTCAACCTGCGCCAAGGGGGTGTCGTCTTCGCTCTCAGCGGTAAAGTCGTGCGATTCGAGGCAAAGAAGACTGGCGAGCGATGGACAATCCCATTGCAGGTGGTTGCCAACCTGAGCATGCGCCTTGCCCAGGATCAACGCAGGGGCTGCCGCGTCGGTCAGCATATAGCGAAGGCGAAGATAGGGCGTCTCCTTACCTGTCCAATTCACGATCGGCCCCGATCTCGACTTCGACCAGTTATTGGCAGATGTCACCGCGGAAACACGGGCGGCATCCGACCATCAAGACTATCCGTTCGATCTGCTGGTGGAGAAGCTCAACCCGGTGCGGAGCGGCAATCGTACCCCGATTGTCAATGTGGTATATGCGTTTCAGAATTTCGCCGATCTGCGGATCGGCGTGAGCGAGCAAGCAGGTTGACGAAAAAACCGACGATACACTCCGTTTCCATGCCGTCTGGCAGAACGCCCGCGGCTTTCGGCGGGAGGAAGAATACTGGACGCGCCGGTTCACAACGCTCCCGCCGAACTTGCGGCTGCCTTATGACGCTCCGACGCAAGAGAATCGTGGCTTCTCCGGCCAGGCCGTCAGGCGCCAGCTCCCCGCTTCATGCCGTGTCGCGCTTGCCGCACTTGCTTCCCGCGCCAGGACCGGGCTGTCCGACGTCGTGCTTGCCCTGTTCGTCGCTTATCTCCATCGGCTGACCCAGCAGGAGGACTTATGCCTGGGGATGAGCATCGCCGCTCGGACCAGGCTAGATCCCGCGCGAGCTTCGCTCGCAACTGCTCGGCGTCGTGGACATGGTTTGTCGCCGGAACTACGTATGCCACCAGGCGCTTGTCGCCCGGCGTATCCTCCCGGGCGATTACTGCCGCTTGCGCCACTGCGGGATTGCGCAGCAACGCCGCCTCGATTTCACCAGGCTCAATTCGGAATCCACGAATTTTCACCTGATTGTCCATGCGGCCGATATATTCCAGCACACCGTCGCCGCGCCTGCGCGCCAGGTCGCCCGTTTGATACATGCGGCTGCCCGGCATGCCGAATGGATTGGCCACGAAGCGCTCGGCCGTCAGTGTCGGCTGGTTGAGATAGCCCCGTGCCACGCCGGCCCCGGCGATATAGAGCTCCCCGGCGACTCCGATGGGGACCGGTTTCAAGCCGTGGTCCAGAACATGAAGTTGCGTGTTCCAGATCGGCATGCCGATCGGTACCGCCTCGTGGACAGGATCGCCGGTGCGAATTTCGTACACCGCACAGCCGACGACTGTCTCCGTCGGTCCGTATTCATTGATCAGCCGCGTTTTCGGACATTCGCGACGCCACGCGTCGACGGCGGCGCCATGCAAGGCCTCGCCGCCGATGACAAGGCAGCGCGTCAGCCCGCTGAGTCGCCGGATGGGAGTCAGTTGGTTTATGAGTTCAAGATGCGCGGGCGTGAGCTTGATGAGGCTGTAGTCATCCGGCGGTGTATCGCGGTCGATCAGGTCCTCGAACTGCCGGTCTTCGGGCAGCAGCACTACTCGCCTGCCAGAGAGCACCGGCAGGAGCAGGCTGGTGACGGTCGCATCGAATGCGAGCGGGGTGTTGACCGGCGCCCCCGATCCCTCCCGCAGCCGGTACTGGTCGATTGCCCAGCTTGCATAATTGAGCAAGCCCTCATGCGTCACCACGACTCCCTTGGGGGCACCGGTCGATCCTGACGTGTAGATGACGTAGGCCGGATTGCGCGGGTGCAGCCGGTGGTCAGGAGCGGTCTTCTCCCGCTGCGCAATCATCGGCCAATCGTCGTCAATCCGGACGACCTTGGCGATGCCATCAGGCAGCACGGTGGTCAGCCTGGCCTCGTCCACCACGACCGAGACGCGGGAGTCCCTGATCATGTACTCGAGACGATCCTGCGGGTAAGCCGGATCGAGCGGTAGATACGCGCCACCTGCCTTCAGGATGCCGAGCAGGCCCACCAACATGCCAACCGACCGCTGCACGCACAGCCCGACCACGCTCTCCGGACCTACCCCGAGTGCCCGCAGATATCGCGCAAGCTGATTTGCCCGAACATCAAGCTCGGCGTAGCGGAGGTTCTCGGGTCCGCAAGAAGCGGCAATCGCGTCGGCGTTGTTCTCGACCTCGCTGGCGAACAGGTCCAGCACGGTGCCGTGCGGAACCGCATGCGCGGTGTCGTTCCATGCGCAAAACCACGATTGCTCGGCAGCGTCGAGAATATTCAGCAGCGCGATCGGTTGATCGGTTTCTGCTGCCGCGGCTTCCAGCAGGCGAACAAACCGCCGAGCCAGCGCGCCGGCTTCCTCGCGATCGAAAAGATCGGCTCGATAACCGAGGCGCAAACCCAGGCAGGTGCCAGGGCTTGCCGTCAGGGTCAGGGGGTAGTGTGTGGCATCGCGGCCCTCGACATGGCTCAATCGCAACCCGTTCGGATAATGATCGATGCTGCCTTGATCGAGCGGATAGTTTTCGAAAACGACCAAAGTGTCAAACAATTCACCCGGGCCGAACATGCTCTGAATTTCTGCGAGCCCGAGGTGTTGACAGGTCGCATCGGGTTGACGTTCTTGTACGTCCGTTAGGAAAGCGAGCATCGGCTGCGCCGGCGGCAGCTGCACCCGCAGGGGCAGCGTGTTAATGAACAACCCGATGATTCGTTCTATTCCGGCGATTTCAGGTGGCCGTCCCGCCACGGTGATTCCGAACGTCACGTCATTCCGACCGGTCAGGCGAGCCAACAGGATTGCCCAGCAACCCTGCACGATTGTGTTCAGGGTCAGGCCATGATCGCGCGCCAACCGCGTCAGTGCCGCAGTCAGCGGTTTGCTCAGTGCGAGGTGAATCTCCGCAGGCATGACCTGCACCTGACGGCGGGTCGCGGGTGCGATCAGCGTTCCTTCCTGCAGTCCAGCCAGAGCATCCCGCCACGCCGAGGTTGCTGCCGCGCCGTCGTGCCGGGCGAGCCATGCGAGATAATCGCGGTACGGCGTCACGCGCGGCAGCCCGGCGGCGGGCCCTGCCTGCGCGTATAGCGCGAGAAGCTCCTGCACCAGCACGGGAACCGACCAACCGTCGATAATCACATGGTGCGCCGTCAGAACCAGCCGATGCCGCTCCAGACCAAGCGCGACAAGCGAAAGGCGCAGGAGCGGAGGCTTCGCCAGATCGAACCCCCTCGCGCGGTCTTCCGCCATGATCTGTTCCAGCCGCTCCGCGCGGGCGGAACTCTTCGTGGGAGGCGAGATCAACACTGTTCCAATGCGGCTGTGCGTCGGAGACGACGACCTGAATTGCTTGATCGAAACCGTCCTCCTTGAAGCAAGACCGCAAACTTGAATGGCGCCGGACAAGCTCGCGGACTGCCGCCTTCATAACCGGCTCATGAAGCGCGCCGTCCAAATCCATCGCAAGTTGAACAACGTAAACATCCGCTGCCTGCGAGGCATAGCTCGCATGGAACAGCAATCCCTGCTGCAAGGGCGAAAGCGGAAGCAGGTCCTCCAGGTTGGGATATTCCCGTTCCAATCGTTCGATCTCGGTTTGCGACAGGGTGACCAGGTCGAAGTCGGATGGTGTGTGGCCGCCGGCACCCGGTTCGGCGGCATGCGTGGCGAGCGCGCCGAGCATCGTGAACCAACCTTCGGCCAGCTCGCGAACGGTGTCCTCCGAGAGAAGCGCGGGCGCCCAGGACCACGTGGCGCGCAGCTCGGGCCCTGCCGCAGTGTCCAGCGTTAGCGCATCGATCTCGAGGGCGTGGGCAAGCGGCATGGCTGGATCGGCGCTGGCGCTCAGGCCGGCGAGCTCGGGCGCACCGGCCCAGTCCTTCGCTTCGGACGTGCCGAAGCGGCCCAGGTAGTTGAAGCCGATCTCCGGCGCCGCAAACCGCGCGAGCTGCGAAGCAGTCTGCCGATTGACGTAGCGCAACAGACCATAGCCCAGGCCGCTCTGCGGCACTGCCCGCAACTGTTCCTTTATGTTCTTGAGGGCCCGTCCCAAAGCAGGACCCCCGCAAAGGGCGTCACCGATATCGAGCTCACCGAGATCGAGGCGGACCGGAAACATGCTCGTCAACCACCCGACGGTGCGTGAAAGGTCGACGGCGTCAAAAAACTCCTCACGCCCGTGTCCCTCCAGATCGAGCAGTACGGCATTGCCGGCATCGTCGCCGCGGTAACGCACAATGGCGAGGACCAATGCCGTAAGCAGTACATCGTTCACGCCGCCATGAAATGCGGCGGGAGCTCGGGTCAGCACGGATTGGGTGATCGAAGCCGGCAGCGTAAAGGTGAGCTGCCTGGCCGCGCCAACAGTATCGCGCTCCGGGTCGCTTGCATCGTTGGTCAAGCGGCGCACCGGCGCACCTAGCGCGGTAGTCCAGAATGGAAGTTCGGCTGCGCGGCTGGGAGATGTTGCGTCGGCTGCAAGGCGATCCGCCCAGGCGCGCAGGCTGGTGCCGTTCGGCGGCAGAGCCGGTACCTGTCCCGCCACGACGGCATCCCACGCCGCGGCCAGGTCGGACAGCAAGATGCGCCAGGAAACACCGTCCACGGCCAGGTGATGAATGAACAGCAGCAACCGGCCCGGATGCTCCGTCCCTGCATCGAACCAGACGGCCTGAAGCATCACCCCGACGAAGGGCGATAGCCGCCCCAGTGCTTGTTCCGCCTGTTCGTGAATGGTGGACTGCCGTAGCGCGTCATCGAACCCGTCGATGTCAACACGTCGCGTCAAGTCCGCGGCATCAACCGCGCGCACGGCTGCGATGTCTAAACTCCAATCTCCGTCGTTGGTCCCTCGCACCAGGCGCAGGCGCAACGCGTGGTGATGATCGATGACGGCTTGCAGAGCAGCGACAACATGATGCTCACGCAGCGCGGCGGGCACTTGCAGCAGCATCACCTGGGCGAAGCGCTCCAATGGGCCACCGCGCTGCAGCAGCCAATGCATGATCGGCGTCGGTGCGAGGGGACCGACCGGAATATCGGCAGGTGCCGAAGTCGTGGTCACAGTCGAACGGGCGGCGCCTGCCAGCGCCTCAACCGTCTGGAATTGGAAAACGTCGCGAGGGCTGATGACCAACCCGGCCTGTCGGGCGCGGGCAACAAGCTGGATCGAGACGATGCTGTCGCCGCCGAGTGCGAAGAAGTTGTCGTCGATCCCGACGTCGTCCTGCCCCAGCAGATCCGCAAACAGCTTGCACAGGACGCGCTCGGGCGGCGTGCGGGACCGATGCCGTGACGCAACCGGAGTCATATCAGGTACGGGAAGCCTGGTCCGGTCGATCTTGCCGCTGGTCGTCAGGGGAAGCTGCGACAAACTCACGAAAGTCGACGGGATCATGTAATCTGGCAGGCGCAGCGCGATGTGTTCACGCAACACGACGGCGTCCACCGTCTGATCGGCCGCTGCCACAATGTAGGCGACAAGCCGTTTGCGACCCGGGTCATCCTCGCGGAGAAGAACGGTCGCCTGTGCGACGTCGGGATGGCTGCTTAGCACCGCCTCGATCTCGCCGGTCTCGATGCGGAACCCGCGCAGCTTGATCTGATCATCGCGCCGGCCGAGGAACTCGAGCGTGCCGTCGTCGCGCCAGCGCACGAAGTCGCCGGTGCGGTACAGCCGTCCCAGCCCGGCCACCGCGATGAACCGTTCCGCGGTCAGCGCCGGCTGCCCGAGATACCCGCGTGCCAGCCCATCGCCGCCGATATGCAGCTCGCCGGCAACCCCGATCGGCAGAACGTCGCCGCGTTCGTCCAGCACGTAGGCCTGCGTATTGGCGATCGGCCCGCCGATCGGGATCGACGCAGCCGTGCCCACATGCGTGATCGTGTGGCAGCAACTGAACGTCGTGCACTCGGTCGGACCGTAGCCGTTGATCAGCCGGCAGCCGGGCAGCACCGCCCGAGCCCGCCGGATATGTTCCACCGACAGCGCCTCGCCGCCAACCAGCAACTGCCGCAGCCCACGCAACGCCGCCGGCTGCTCATCGATCATCAGGTTGAACAGGCTCGCGGTCAGCCACAGCGTGGTGACGCCTTGCTCGGCGATGGTGCGCCCCAGCGCTTCCAGGCTGTCCTGCCGCGGCGGCATCAGCACCAGCCGCGCGCCGTTCAGCAGCGCTCCCCAGATCTCGAACGTCGCGGCGTCGAACGACACCGGGGCGTATTGCAGGAACACCTGATCGGCGGAGAACCGCGCGTAATCGGTGTTCAGAACCAGGCGCACGATGGCGCGGTGGGGAACGCACACGCCCTTCGGCCGGCCGGTCGAGCCTGAGGTGTACATCACGTACGCCAGGCTCTCGGCGGTCGCCTCTTCCGGCGGCGGGGTTGCCGGACAGGCCTCGATCGCCGCCGCCTCCGCATCCAGCCGGATCACCGGGGCCGACCCCGGCGACAGCGCTGCCGACCCTGCCGGCAATGCCGCCACCCCCGCCGGCAGCGCCGCCGCCAGTGCGTCGGTGGTCAGCACCGCCGCCACCTCGGCGTCGGCCAGCATGAAGCCCAGCCGTTCCGCCGGCGCATTCAGTTCCAGCGGCAGATACGCCCCGCCCGCCTTCAGCACTGCCAGCATGGCAATGATCAGGTCGCTCGAACGCTCCAGCAGCAGTCCCACCACCCGGTCCGGCGTCAGCCCAACCCGGTCCCGCAGATAGTGCGCCAGCCGGTTCGCCCGCGCCTCCAGCGTGCCGTAGCGCACCACGTCATCGCCACGCGCGCCGGAGCGCAACACCCCAGCGCCGCGCGCACCGGGGCCCGCGACCTCATCGCCGCGCGCGCCGGAGCCCGCGACCTCATCGCCGCGCGCGCCGGAGCGCGCGACCCCATCGCCGCTGACCAGCGCCACCGCGTCGGGGTGCTCTGCCGCCAGCTGCGAGAACAACGCACCGATCGTCGCATCGCGCGGATACGGCCGTGCCGTCGCGTTGAACCCCACCAGCCGCGCTTGCTCTGCCGCGCTCAACAGCGGCAACCGCCCGATCGCCTGATCCGGCTCGGCCGCGATCCCCGCCAGCAGCGTGGCGAAGTGCTCCGCCATCCGCGCGACGGTGGCCAACTCGAACAAGTCGGTGCTGTACTCCCAGACCCCGACCAGCTCCCCCTGCTGCTCGCTCAGGTCCAGGAACAGATCGAACTTCGCGCTGTGCGTCTCCTGCTCCAGCGCGCGCACCGCCACGCCGCCCAACTCCACCGCCGCATCCGGCGCGTTCTGCAGCGCGAACATCACCTGGAACAACGGGCTGTGGCTCAGGCTGCGCTCCGGCGACAGCTCGCTCACCAGCGCCTCGAACGGAACGTCCTGGTGCGCATACGCCGCCAGCGCCGTCCGCTGCACCTGGCGCAGCACCGCATCGAACCGCGCCTCCGAGGCCACCCGGCCGCGCAGCACCAGCGTGTTCACGAAGAACCCGATCACGCCCTCGGTGCTGCTGTGCCGGCGGTTGGCGATCGGGCTGCCGACCACGACGTCGTCCGACCCGCTCAGCCGGTGCAGCAGCACCGTGAACGCCGCCAGCAGCGTCATGTACAGCGTGGTGCCGTGCCGCTGCCCCAGCAGCTTCAGCCGCGCCGTCAGCGCCGCATCGATCCGCTGCGCCACTCGTGCGCCGCGATAGCTCTTCACCGCCGGCCGCGCATGGTCGTACGGCAGCTCCAGCAGCGCCGGCGCGCCGGCAAGCTCGGCCCGCCAGTGGTCGAGCTGGCGTTCCAGCGTCTCCCCGCTCAGCCAGGCGCGCTGCCACAGCGCGTAGTCGCCATACTGCACCGGCAGCGGCGGCAGCGGCGGCAGCGGCGCCGCCTCGCCGCGACAGGCCGCCGCATACAGCGCGCCGAGTTCGCGCACCAGGATGCCCAGCGACCAGGCATCGCCGATGATGTGGTGCATGTTGAACAGCAGCACGGACGCCTGCGGACCGAGCCGCAGCAGGCTCAGTCGCAGCAGCCGGTCGATCGCCAGGTCGAACGGCGCCGCGGCATGTGCGGCGGCCCGCGCCTGCACCGCGGCCTCTTGCTCCGCCGTGCCGAGGCCGCTCAGGTCCGCCTCCTCCAGCGGATCGTAGGGCGCCGTCAGTTCGATCCGCGGCGCCCCGTTCTCGCTGCGGATGCTGACCCGCAGGCTCTCTTGCCGCGCCGTCAGCGCACACAGCGCCCGGCGCAGCGCGGAAACGTCGAGCCTGCCGTCCAGCCGCAGCGCCGCCGCGATGTTGTAGCTCGCCGCCGCCGCGCCGCCGTCCTGCAATTGCGCCAGGAACCACAGCCGCTGCTGCGCGAACGACAGCGGCACCGCGGCATCGGAGGGGTGCGGCACGATCGGCGGCAGCGGCGTGCCGCCGCGGCTGCGTTCGAGCTCCGCCGCTTGCTCGCACAGCACCGGGTGTTCGAACACCACCGCCAGCGGAACCTCGACCGCGAAGCTGTCGCGCAGGCGCGCAATGAGCTGCGTCGCCATCAACGAATGACCGCCGAGGTCGAAGAAATTGTCTTCCCGCCCGATTGTCTCCCGCCCGATTGTCTCCCGACCGTTCGCCCCCTGCCCGTTCGCCTCCCGCCCGTTCGCCTCCCGCCCCAGCACCGCCGACCACAGCCCGGCCAGCACCGCTTCGGTCGGGCTTAGATCCGCCGCTGTGCGCGCTGCCGTGCCGGAGGCCGGGTCGGCCGCCGGGCCCGCCGCAGGGTCCGGCAGCCGCGCACGGTCCAGCTTGCCGTTCGCCGTCAGCGGCAGCTGCGCCAGCAGCACGAACCGCGCCGGCACCATGTAGTCCGGCAGTCGACCGCGCAGCCCACGCCGCAGCGACGCTAGGTCCAATCCCGATGTCGCCTCGCGCGGCACCACGTAGGCTACCAGCGCACGGTCATCGCCCGCGCCGCGCACCACCACCGCGGCCTCGCTCACCGCCGCGTCCTGCCGCAGCGCCGCCTCGATCTCCCCGCACTCGATCCGGAACCCACGCAGCTTCACTTGCTCGTCGCGACGGCCAAGGAATTCCAGCCGACCCGCCGCGTCCCAACGAACCAGGTCGCCCGTGCGATACAGGCGGCCGACGCCTGCCACTTCGACGAAGCGCTCTGCTGTAAGTTCCGGCTGCTTCAGATAACCTTGGGCCAGTCCATCGCCACCGAGGCAAAGCTCGCCGGTAACGCCGGTCGCCGCCGGCTGATTCCGATCATCCAGGACGTGCGCTGAGGTGTTCGCGATGGGGCGACCGATCGGGATCGTGCCTGAGCGCGCATCGTGTTCGGCAACCCGATGCCATGTCGCGAAGGTTGTGCTCTCGGTCGGCCCATAGACGTGCAGAAGGCGCCGTGGCGCTCCTGCCGCCACCACCGCCGCAACGCGCCGCGTATCCACGGCCTCGCCACCGAAAAGCAAACAGTCGAGAGTTTCGAACACGCCTGCATCGAGATCCGCCAGTCGATTGAAAAGAGCTGTTGTCAAAAACAGGATATTGAACCGCCGTGCGCGCAGATGGCGTGCGAACACCGCCGGATCGAGCAGCTCGTCGCGTCTGAGCACATCGACCGTTGCTCCGTTGAGCAGTGCCGCGAACACCTCGAAGGTGGAAGCGTCGAAAGCGACATTGGAGGCGTGCGCAATTCGATCGCCTGGGCCGACGGTGATGTAATCGGTATTCTTCACCAGCCGCACGATGGCACGGTGGGGAATGCACACGCCCTTGGGCCGGCCGGTCGAACCCGAGGTGTACATCATGTACGCCAGGCTCTCGGCGGTCGTTGCGGTCGGCGGCGGGGTCGCGGGAAAGGCGTTGATCGCCGCCGCCTCCGCATCCATCCGGATCACCGGCGCTGCCCCCGTCGGCGACACCGCGTCACCCGCCGGCAATGACGCCCCCAGCGCGCCCGTCGTTAGCACTGCCGCGACCTCGGCGTCGGCCAGCATGAAGCTCAGCCGCTCCGCCGGTGCGTTCGATTCCAGCGGTAGATACGCCGCACCGGCCTTCAGCACCGCCAGCATAGCGACCACCAGGTCGCTCGAGCGTTCCAGCAGCAGCCCCACCACCCGGTCCGGAGTCAGAGCCAGCCGTGCGCGCAGGTAGTGCGCCAGCCGGTTCGCACGGGCTTCCAACGCATCGTAGCGCACCACTTCGTCGCTGCTGACCAGTGCCTCCGTCTCGGGCTGGTCCGCCGCCACCTTCGAGAACAGCGCACCGATCGTTGCATCGCGCGGATATGGGAGCGGGTTGCTTGCCCACTCAGCAAGCCGTTCCCGCTCGCCTGGCAGCAAGATCGAACCTGCATCGACGTCCGCGTCAGGCGTCGATGCGAGCACGTCGGCCACGCGCAAAAGCCGGTCCGCGATCGACTGCACCGTTGCCTGTTCGAAAAGATCGCCGCGGTACTCAAGATAGCCATGGAAGCTGCTTTCGCTTTCCTCCAAGAACAATGAAAGATCGAATTTGGCTCGAGTGAACGACGTCTCGATCGGCGAGACCGTTAGTCCCGTAAGTCGCAGCGGTTCCGATGGTTCGTTCTGGAATGTGAATGTCGCCTGGAACAGGGGTGAATGCTGCGATGTACGCTTGATACCAAGTTCGTCGACCAGGCGTTCGATGGGCGCTTCCTGGTTCGCGAATGCCTCCAATACGACCTTGCGGGCCACCTCCAGCAATTGTCGGCCGGTCAACCGATTGCCCAGGCGAAGACGCAACGGCAACATATTGACGAGAAAGCCCACGAGGCCCCGGACCTCCGGCATGGTGCGATTGGCAACCGGCGTGCCGACAACGACATCGCGCTGGTTCGACAGCTTCGCCAGGAGCAAGGAATAGATCGCGAAGAGCGCGATAAAGGGGGTTACGTCGCTTTGGCGTGCGAACGCCTTGATCGCAGCGGTCAAACGGCCGGAAAAGCGCACCGGGACGCGACCACCATCATGCGAGCTCGCGTCAGGTCGCGTGCGGCTCGCCGGTAGCGCGAGCAAAGCTGGGGCGTCAGCGAGTTGCTCGCGCCAATAAGCGAGTTGTCGATCGACACCGCCAGTGGCGATGCGATCGTGCTGCCACATCGCATAGTCGGCAAACTGAATCGGCGGCTCGCGGAACGGAGACTCCCCGCCGACAGTGAAGACGCCGTAGCATTCGGCCAACTCGCGCGCCAGCACATCCGCTGACCAGCGATCGCAGACGATATGATGCATCGACAGCATCAGCACGTGCCGCGAAGACGAAAGCCGCAGTAGCACCACGCGGAACACCGGACCGCTGACCAGATCGAATGGCCTGCGCGCCTCGGCGTCCACGCGCGCCGAAACTTCCTGCTCCACTTCGTCGTCGGCAACGCCTCCGAGGTCGATGATGTCCGGCGTGAAGCAGAAGTCCGTCACGTCAGTCTGAACAGGACTCCCGTCGATTTCGGGGAACACCGTCCGCAGCGCCTCGTGCCGGCGGACCAGCTCGGAAAGTGAACGGCAGAGCGCTGCGACATCGAGCTTCCCGTCGATGCGGAGCGCGATAAATTCGTTGTAGTTACTGCCGCCGTCGATACGATTGAGCAGCCACAATCCTGCTTGTCCGGCCGCCAGCGGAACTGTACGCGAAGTGTGCAGTCGACGCCCGATGCGGTTGACCGGCCGGGTGCCGCTGGGCGCCGCGGTCTGCCGCAGCCGTGCCAGCAGGTCCTGACGCTGCTTCGGTGAGAGCCCCCGCAGAGTCTCGCCCGCTGTCGTGCTCATGGGGCACCACCCACCAGGGACGCTGCGGCGAGCGACTGAATCTCGTCGAGCTCCGCGAGCCCAAGCGCCACCGACGAAAAATCCGCGGGGGTATAGCCTCCGTTTTCGGAATTGCAGCAGTGGGCCACCAGATCCGTCAGCGTCTCGAGATAACCGTCCGCCCAGGTTTCGATATGGTCTCGGCTGTGGCACCCAGGATGGTAGTGCCATTCCATCCGCAGGCTGCCTTCGCTGACGACGGACAAAATCTCGATCAGGCAGGAGCGCCGGTTGGCCGGCCCCTGATTCGGCCCGCTGTTCTCCGGACTCAATCGCATCAAACGCGTGCGGGTCAGCATCTGGTCGAGCTGCCCGAGATAGTTGAAAGCAATACCCGACGTCGCCGGGAGCTGAACCCCGGACTGCGGCATGAACCAGCGACCCAACGCATAGGCGAGCCCATTCCCAGGCACCCGCCGGAGCTGCTCCTTCACCGAGACCAGCGCGTGCTTGAGACCTTCACGCTCCAGGACCAGGTCAATCGGATACAGGCAGGTGAACCAGCCGACGGTGCGGGACAGGTCGAGCATGGGATCGAAGCTGTCGCGGCCATGACCTTCGAGGTCGATGCGCAGCCGGGTGGTTGCAGTGATCCGGTAATGCGACAGAAGCAATGCGGTAAGCAGCATATCCTCGATTTGTGTGCCGTACGCGCGCGGGCTGTTCTGCAACAGGTCACGGGTGGTCGCAGGCGCGAGAACGCGCGATACCTTGTCCGCCGTGCCGACGAGATTCGCAGCGTGCGCTTTCGCCGGCACATCCTCCAGCAGAACGTTCCTCGCCGGCATGGCTTTCCAATATTCAAGTTCCCGCGCTACCGCTTCGGACGCGGCATGCAGCTTCAGCTTCTCGACCCATTGCGGGAAGGCCAGAGTCTTTCGGGGCAAGACGATCGTATGTCCGTTCAGGACCGCCTCGCACGCGGTTTCCAGATCCTCGAGCAGAATCCGCCATGAGACTCCATCCACCGCCAAATGGTGGATGACGAGCAGCAGCCGTGCCGTTCGCCCCCGATCCGCCGGGAAGAAGAGAGCGCGCAGAATCGGCCCTCTCTCAATGTCGAGGCTCGCTTGCGTGCGGGCCAGGAGCTCCGCAATCGAATCGTGTTCCATGCCGACGAAAGACGCAGCGATGCCGAGCGGGACGTCGTCATCCGGGGCAGCAATCCATTGCCGTTGCGTATTGTCGCCGCCGGCCACCCGCAGACGCAGCATGTCATGGTGTCTGATCAACGCGGCAACCGCCTGACGCAGCACCTCGGGCTGGATCTTCGGCGCAAGCTCCAGCAAGACTGATTGGTTGAAATGGTTCGGCTCATGCAGTTGCAGAGCGTGGAACCACCTTTAAATCGGTCCTGGCGCCAGGGCGCCGGTGATCGCATGCTGGTCTGCCCCGTCGTTCGCCTCTGATTCCGGGACCACATGCGGGGCCAATTCGGCGATGGTCTGATACTCGAAGATCTGTCGTGGCAGAAGCCTTAGCCCGGCTTCCCGGCAGCGCGCGACGATCTGGAGGCTGAGAATCGAATCTCCACCAAGCTCGAAGAAATTCTGACGGATGCCGATCGAAGGCCGATTGAGCAGCCTGGACCAGATGTCTGCCAGGATGCGTTCGACCGGGGTCTGCGGGCCAACGTCACTCATTGGTGGGTCGGACATCCGTGGCGCGGGCAGCGCATCACGGTCGAGCTTGCCGTTCGGGGTCAGCGGAAGTTCCGTCAGAACCTGCCATTGGCGAGGGTGCATATAGGCAGGCAACCGATCGCTAAGCCATGCGGCAAGGTTCGCTGTGTCGAACTCCGCCTTCGCGAGCGGCACCACGTACGCCGAGAGTTGCTTGCCTGCATGGGTGGTGCCGTACGCCACAACAGCCGCAGCGGTGACCAGCGGGTGCCGCAGCAGCGCGGCTTCGATTTCCCCCAACTCGACGCGGAAGCCGCGAATTTTCACCTGGCCGTCGCGCCGGCCCAGAAATTCCAGAACGCCGTCCGCGCGCCAGCGCACCAGATCGCCGGTTTGGTAGAGTCGGCCGCCAGCGCGCCAAGGGTCGGGTACGAAACGCTCTTCGCTCAACGCCGGACGTCCGCGATACTGTCGCGCCACGCCATCGCCGCCGATAAAGAGCTCGCCGGCGACACCCGGCGGCACCAGTTCGCCATGCCGGTCCCGCACATAGACATGGGTGTTACCAATCGGCCGGCCGATCGGCACGCCGGCCGCGACATCGTCGCCGGCGTGCACGGTGTGGTACGTCGCGAACGTGGTCGTTTCCGTCGGACCATAGCCGTTGACCACCGTCAGATGCGGGTGCGCGGCCAGCACGCGCGCCACATGCGCGGGCGACAACACGTCACCGCCGGCGAGCAACTGGCGCAGCGGCGCAAGGTCATCGAGCCGTTCGTCCACCATGGCCAGGAACAGGCCGGCGGTGAGCCACAGGGTATTCACGCCCTCACGCCGGATCGTCGCGCCTATCTCTTCCAGGGTCGGCGTACCCGGTTCCATCACGACCAGGCGTCCACCATTCAGCAGCGGCCCCCAGATCTCGAATGTCGAGGCGTCGAAGTTCAACGGGGCCAAGTGCAGCACGACGCTGTCCGGTGCGAGCGCCGCATATCCCGCATTATCCACCAGCCGCATGACCGAGCGTTGCGCGACCAGAACCCCCTTCGGCTCTCCCGTCGAGCCTGAGGTATAGAGCGCATAGGCGAGATTCGTTGGTCCCGCTTCACACGGTGGCGCCGACAAATCTTGCTGCGCGATGAGCGACGCGTCCGCATCAAGGTACACGTGCAATGGCCCGGATGGCAGCCGCATTGCCAACGTCTGCGTGGTCACCAGCAGCGGCACATCATCGGTGACCATCAAGGCCAGCCGGGCCGGCGGGTCATTCGGGTCCAGCGGCATGTAGGCCGCTCCGGCCTTCAGAATGCCGAGAAGCGCCACGATGCGCTCGAGCGAGCGCTCAACCGCCGCTCCCACCAGAATGTCAGGCCCGACGCGGCCGGTCGCGAGCAGATGGCGTGCCAAACGGTTGGCGCGCTCATCCAGATCACGATACGTCAGGGCATTGCCGCCGCACGTGGCAGCGATGGCATATGGGTATCGCTCCGCGTGGTCCGCAAACGCTGCGGCCAGCGTGTGGTTACGCCGATAGGGTCGTGGATTGCTGCCCCACTCCCGGATCAGTTTGTCACGTTCGGCCGGCGTCATCACCGGCAGCGCGTGCAACGGACTCTCGGTTGCGTCGGGCTGCACCATCGCTTCCAGGAGCAATACCCAACGGGATGCGATGGCCTCGGCTGTGCGGTGCTCATAAAGGTTGGAATTGTACATCGAGCTCGCCGGTGAAGCCGTTCGCGGTTTCCGTGATCTCCAACATCAGGTCGAATTTTGCCGTCCGCGCTTCCAGCGGAACCACCGCTACGGTCAGGCCAGGCAGTTCCAGGGGGCTTCGCGATGCCGCGCCCTGAAGTACGAACACCGTTTGAAAGATCGGGTGATGATGCATCTGCCGTTCGGGTGCGATCGCATCCACCACTTGCTCGAACGGCACGTCCTGGTGGTCATGCGCGGCGAGCGACGTCGTTCGCACCTGGTCGAGAAATGCCCGCAGGGTCGGCAAGCGCGACAGGTCGAACCGCAATGCCAGGGTGTTGGCGAACAATCCCAGCAGCGGTTCGCATTCCCGCCGCTCACGATTTGCGACCGGCGACCCGACGACCACATCGTCCTGGCCGTTCAGCCGGCTGAGCAGAAGCGCCCACGCTGCGAGCAGGATCATGAACGGTGTTGCCTGGACTTTACGAGCGAGTGCGCGGACGCCTTCAGCCGCACCGGGAGGCACGACGAAGCGCACTGCACCGCCGCGTGTCGTCGCGACCGCCGGCCGGGGGCGGTCCGACGGTACGGTTGATTCGGCCGGTGCCCCGGTCAGGCAATTACGCCAATACGCCGCCTGCTGCTCGATGCTCTCGCCGGTCAGCCGACGCCGCTGCCAGGCGGCGTAATCGGCGTATTGGACCGGCAACTCGGGAAGTGGCGACGCACGTCCGACCGCATAGGCGGCGTACAAGGTGCTGAGCTCATGCATTATCACCTTGAGCGACCAGCCGTCGAAAACGATGTGATGCACGGCCATCGCAAGCATATGGCGCTCGGTGGTGGACCCGGCGGGGCGCTCAGTGGGGTGTCCGGTCCCGAGCCGCCAAAGCCGAGCGCGAAACAGCGGTCCGATTGCGAGATCGAAGGGCTGCGTGGCGAACGCGCGAGCCCGCTCGCTTGCTCTGGCGTCCGGTTCAAACAGATCTGACAGATCCTCAAACTGCAATACCGCAGCGGGCGCAGGGTCGATGTGCTGGAAACCACGGCCGTCAACCGTAAGGATGCGCGTGCGAAGGACCTCGTGCCGGCGTACGATCTCGGTCAATGCCCGCTCCAGCGCGGCTTTATTCAGCGCGCCGTCGAGCTGCAAAATTGCCGAGATGGCATAGGCGTCGCCGTCGTGGCCCAAAGACGACAGGAACCACAGCCGTTGCTGTGCGAACGATAGCGGCAATGCCCCCTCTCGTGGGACCGGGCGCAGCGGCTCCGGCACCTGGCGGCTGCGCAAATAAGCCAGCAACTCCGCCTTCCGCGTCGACAGCGTGGCCCGATCCCGGGCATCCAGCGTGCCCCTTACGGCGCGGATCCGGATGCGATCGCCATCGGCTTCCAGATGGACGCCTTTATCCGCCAGATCTTCCAACAATGCGCCGAGGGTCATAGAACATACTCTTCAATTTCACTGCGATCATCAGACGCTGGCAGCGCAGAGGATGTCATCCGAGACAGGGCAAAGCGATTGCTGAGGGCCTCGGCAAGTTGTTCTTGCGACGCTCCTGACAGCAGGAGGTGGATCGGCAACTCGACGCCCGTATCAGCGGTGATCCGATTCCGCATATCGGTCGCGCCCATGGAATCGAGACCGAGATCCAACAGCGATCGTTGTGCGGATATCGGCTCAGGCTCGGGCCAGAGCAGAACCCGGCGGATGACCCGGTCGACATAGGCGGCCAAGACTGCCCGACGTTCAGCCGCGTCTGCGCGGTCGAGGCCAGCAAGCCGTGGAGCGGCTGGCGCGGCGGCCGATGCGTTTCCTGCGCGGGCGGGCGGTGCGGTGATCCGCTTCCAGTCCGCGGCCACGGCCACCAGTGCGGGCTCGCCGCGTGCGAGGACGACGGCAAGCAGCCGTGTGCCTTCTTCCACCGTCAAAGCGCGCAGGGCCGTCGAGGCCAACTTGTCCGCCGCGAGACGGGTGCCCATGCCACTCGCCCAAGGGCCCCACTGGATGCTGCACGCCGCCAAACCGCGTTGCTGCCGGTATTCCGCCAGCGCATCAAGAAACGTGTTGGCCGCGGCATAGGAGCCCTGTCCAACGCCACCGGCAATGCTCGCGATCGAAGAGAACAGGACCAGGAAATCGAGGCGGCGATCGCGCGTCAGACGATGCAGGTTGATGGCACCCGTAACCTTCGGTGCCAACACGCCACGCACCCGTTCTGTCGTTTGCGTCGCGATCAACCCGTCATCGAGCACGCCGGCTGCGTGGACAACTCCGCCGAGCACCCAGCCTTTGGCATCGATCTCGGCGAACAGACCCGCGAGTGCTTCGGCATCCGCGACATCGCATGCCCTGATTTCGACGGCGACCCCGACCGTTTCCAATTCCTCGACAATCGCGCGCGCTGCCTTCTGGTCGGGGCGGCGTGCTTGCAGCAGCAGACGCCGCGCACCCCAACGCGCCAGCGCCCGGGCAACTGCCTGCCCAAGTGCGCCAAGACCTCCGGTGACCAGATACGCGGCATCGGGATTGAGCTTGGGAGGCGTACTTGAAGCGAAAACGTGCACCAGGCGTTCCGTCATCCGGACGCCGTTGCGGATGGCGACACGATCCCCCGCAGGCGGTACCGACATGAATCGCAGCAATACGTCGGCATCGTCCGCGCCAGACGTTGCCTCCACATCGATGATGCCCCCAAGCAGCTCCGGCTGCTCAGCCAGCTGCACGCGTGAGAGTCCCCAGAGCGATGCGGCCGCAGGACGACGCACGCCAGGCCCGACAGCGCCAGCAGTCACGATCCAGACTGGCGCGGCCGGGACGGCATCGCTGGCGGCGCGCTCCATGCGGTGGCGGGCTATCGCCACAATCGGTTCAATTCCGTAATGCAGAATTCGTTCGAGTTCATCGCGCGCTGGATCAGCGGGCCAATCGAGACTCCAGAGATGCACAATCCCCGCAAGCGGCGCTGCACCCGCGAGAAGACGCCGCCATCCTGCGCCATCGCCCGGTGCTACCCGCCAGCAGCCTCCGTCGTTTCGCGACGGGCTGCCGGGACGGGCCATGACTACTTCGGCGCCTGCGCCGCGAAGCCGCTCGGCAAGCGCTTCCGCTATACCGCCTGCATCCGCCAGCAGTAGCCAACGGCCTGTCCTGAGACCGGCCTGCCGCGGCCAGCTTGCCGCCTGCCATTCGACGCGGCCGAGCGCCGCGGTCATGGCCTGCGGCTGCGTGGCGCCGATGACATTGATGGCGCCGACGTTCGTGGTGATGTTATTGGCGGTGAGGACGTTGGTGGCGGTGACCTTGGTCGTTTCGGTACCTGCCTCGCGCAGCATGTCTGGCCAGAACCGCTGCCGCTGGAATGGATAGGTCGGCAGCGCGGTCTTATGGCGGTTATAAGGTTGGTCGTAGCGCCGCCAGTCCAGCACGCTGCCGGCCAGCGCCAGCGCGCTCAGGCTGCCCAGCATCTGCTCCCAGTCCGGCCGGTCCGGCCGTAGCGACGCCAGGCATGGTCCAGCGTGATCGGGCAGCACGGTCTGCGCCAGGCCAAGCAATGTCGGGCGCGGCCCAAGTTCCAGCATCGCCGTGCAGCCCAGCGCCTGCAGGGCCGTCACCCCGTCGGCAAACCGCACCGGTGCCGACACGTGCGCAACCCAATATGCCGCCGTCGGCGCTTCGGTCAGCACCGCCCCGCTGACGTTCGACACCAGCGGCAGCACCGGTGCGCGATAACGCACCCGCTCGGCTTGCGCGCGAAACGCCTCCAGCATCGGCGCCATCAGCGGCGAGTGGAACGCGTGCGACACCACGAGCGGCCGTGTCCGCACCCCCTCCCCCCCCAGCCGCGCGGCGATCGCCGCCACCGCCGAGCGCCGACCCGATACCACCACGCTCGCCGGCCCGTTCACCGCCGCAATCGACACTTCGGCGGCGTGCGGCGCCACCACCGCAGCGACCCGTGCTTCCCCCGCCAGTACCGCCAGCATCGCGCCATCGTTCGGCAACGCCTGCATCAGCCGGCCGCGGGCCGCGATCAGCCGCAATGCGTCCTCGACGTCCATCGCCCCGGCCACGCAAGCCGCCACATACTCGCCCACGCTGTGGCCCAGCACCGCCGCCGGCTGGATCCCCCATGCGCGCCACAACTCGGCCAGCGCCCATTCCACCGCGAACGGTCCCGGCTGTGTGTTGGCGGTCTGCGCCAGGTCCTCCGCGTTGCTCGCGTGCAGCAACTCCAGCAGCGGCCGGTCCAGCAGCCCATCGAGAACGCCGGCACAGCGGTCGATCGCCGCCCGGTACACCGGCGATCCGGCATACAGCGCGCGCCCCATGCCGACGTGCTGCGCACCTTGGCCGGTGAACAGGAACGCCGGCTTGGGTGCGCTGTCGCTGTGCGCCGAGCCTCGCTGCGCCCCTGGTGGCGTCTCGCCGCGCGATGCCGCCGACAGCCGCGCCGCCATCGCGGCGGGTGAATCCGCGACCACCGCCAGCCGATGGTCGAACTGGGTGCGCCCCACATTGGCGGTGAAGCAGATGTCGCCCAGCGCCGATCCCGCGCCGGCAACCCGCTCGGCCATGCGTTCGCACAGTGCCGCCAACGCCGCCGGCGTGCGCGCCGACAGCGTCAGCAGATGAGCGCCTCGCTCTAACGTCGTCGCTGGCGGTGCTGCTGGCCGTGGCGCCGCCAGGGCTGCTGCTGGTGCTGCCTGCCAAGCTGCTGGCGGAGCTGCTGCCGCCGTCGGCATGGCTGCTGGCGATATTTCTGGCGGTGCTTCGCCGACAATGACGTGCGCGTTCGTTCCGCTGATCCCGAACGAGCTCACTCCTGCCAGCCGCGGCCGCGCGCCGCGCGGCCAGGCCCGGTTCTGCCGCGGCAGTTCCACCGCCAGCCGATCCCACGGAATCAGCGGGTTCGGATTCCTCAGGTGCAAATTGGCCGGAATTGTTTCATGGCGCAGACACTGCACCACCTTGATCAGGCCGATGATCCCGGCCGCCGCTTCCAGGTGACCGAAGTTGCTCTTCACCGCACCCAGCACTAGCGGCTGGCCGCGGCCCGCGGTGGAGAATACGCGGCCAAGCGCCTTCACCTCGATCGGGTCGCCAAGCTTCGTTCCGGTGCCGTGCGTTTCGATCAGGTCGACGTCGTCCGGCGACACCCTCGCGTCCTGCAAGGCCGCGCGCAGCAGTGCCTCCTGGGCCTGATCGTTGGGTACCGTCAGGCCGCTCGCCGCACCGCCGTGATTGACCGCCGAACCGCGCACCACCGCCAGAATCCGGTCGCCCGCGGCCTGCGCATCCGACAGACGCTTCAGTACAACGACGCCGCAACCTTCCCCGCGACCGTAGCCATCGGCCAACTCGTCGAACGTCTTGCAGCGGCCATCCGGAGCGAGTGCCCCGGCCTTTGACAGAATGGTCAGGCCGACGGGGCTCAACATCAGATTGACGCCGCCTGCCAAAGCCATCCCGCATTCGCCGGAACGCAACGCGCGACATGCAAGATGGACCGCCACGAGCGACGACGAGCACGCGGTGTCCAACGCCATGCATGGTCCGTGCAGGCCCAGCACGTAGGACAGCCGGCCTGCCGCGGCGTTCAGCGCCGTGCCCGGTCCAGCATAACCGTCGAGCTGGTCAAGCCCGATTTCGCGCAAGACCCAAGTGTAATCCACGCTGGTGATGCCGATGAACACACCGGTCGGGCTGCGGGCGTATTGCTTGCGCGGAATTGCCGCATCTTCCAGGGCCTGCCAGGCGGTTTCAAGCAGCAGCCGCTGTTGCGGATCCATCGCAATGGCTTCGCGCGGCGCAATCGAGAAAAAGTCGGCATCGAAGCCCGCTACATCCGGCAGCATGGCAGCTTCGCGGAAGCGTGCCGGTCCCGCGTTCGGTTCGCTGGCGCCGTTGTCCGTGGCCACGGACCAGCGATCGATCGGCCGAACCGCATCGCGTCCTGACAGTAGTGCTTGCCACAGCTCCTCCGGGTCGTCGCCGAGCGGGCAGCGGGCCGCCATGCCGACGATCGCCAAAGGTTCGTGCTGCCGCAGATCCGCTTCCGCGAGCCGCGCATGCGCTTCATCGAGCGCCGCGATCACGCGCTTCATGCTTTGTGCAGAAGGGGCTCCTGCCTGCGCCGGAGCCTTCTCGGCGGACGGACTATCGGCCGACACGATACCACTCCGTCCCCAGCAGCGGATCGTCGCGGAGCTGGCCGCTGAACCGCAGACACGCCGCGCGCCCCCCAGCATCAAGCATGAACAGCGCTTCGATCGGCCGTCCTTCAAGGACGAAGCGCGTGTCTTCAAGGTGTATGAGGTGCGGCCGGTCTCCGCTGGGAAAGCCAAGCCGGCCATCCGAGATGCCCAGTTCCCACGAGACCCCGGATTCGGGTTCGCGGTAATGATCGACAAGCAGGGCAAGATCGCCGGAATATGAATCCGGCGGCTCCGGCGTCTCGATGCCGAGGAACACGCATGCGGCGGCGTATCGCTCGTTCCAGCCGTCACGATCGGTAATAAGCGTGATGGATGGCAGCAGACCGTCGATCAGCGCCAGATCTTGCGCCAGGCGCTCCGCATAGTGCGCCTTCAGTCCAGTCAGGCCGCCGATCCCGGCAAACATGGTCTCCATGTGACCAGCCCATTCTGCTCCCCGCACTTCCGCAAGCTGCTCCATGAAGCCATCGAGGCCTTTTGGACGCAGGTAGATCAGCACCGGCGAGAGCGGCTCGGCAGTTTGCAGCACGTCCTCAATGATCGCGCGCCATTCGGGCCGTGGGATGTTGAATGCCCGCAAGAATCGAACCGCTGTTTGCAGCAACGTCGCGTCAAGAAGCGTGATGCGTCCGGTTCCCCGACGCTCCGCCACGAAGTCGTGCCAGGCCTGGAACACCCGGTCGAGCGCCGCCGGAAATTCCAAACTCGAAAGATCGCCGAGATCATGCAAGGGGTGATTTGATTGCGGCTCGGCGAACCATTCTGCATCCGCGCCAGATTTCCTCAGATGCAGCCAAAGCCGCTGCGCCAGTCTCGATTTGCCGACGCCGACGATACCATCGATGAAGATCAGCTTCGGTGCCGTGATCATCCGTGCCTCATCAACGCCTCGAGCCTCTCGAGACGCCTTGTGACCGCGACATCCAGGTCTTCGTCGAGGCTCTCGTCGGGTTCGTCGAATACGACCGGCAGCGGAGCGGGTGGATGCGCGATCGCGGACTTATCTGTGCCATCCGGCTTCGCCAGGAACGTGGCCAGATCGCGAATTGTCGGGTACTCGAACACGAGTGTTGCTGGCAAAGGCACGTGGATGGCGGCTTCGAGGCGGTTCTTGAGTTCCAGGCCCATCAGCGAGTCGAAGCCCATATCGAAGAAGCCCCGATCAATCTCGAGCGGAGCAGCATCAAGACCAAGGATCGCTCTGGTCAGCGACTGCACTTCGGCGAGGCAGACACGCAAGCGCTCGTCGGCCGGCAGTAGCGTGAAATTCGACAGCGCATGTTCCGGGCAAGACGGTTCCGGCGTCCCCGCTTCGTCAGATGCAAGCAGGTCGAAGAAGGGACGCCGTCCGGCGATTTCAAGAACGGCGAGAAATCTGCTCCAATCCACCTCAGCGACCGTCGCCTGAGACAGCTCACCGCCGATCAGTTGAGACAGCGCCGGTATGTAGTCGTCAGGCCCCAGCGCGGTGACTCCGATGCGTTGCATAGCGGCGGATGCGTCCCGGGACATCATGCCGACGCCCGCCCAGGGACCCCACGCGATGCTGGTGGCGGGAAGCCCGGCTCGCCGCCGCTCCCGTGCCAGGAGATCGAGGAACGCATTGGCACCGGCGTAATGCGTCTGGGCCTTGCTGCCCCAGGTTGCCGAAATCGAAGAGCAGAGCACAAAAAAGTCGAGCTTCGATCGCTGAATGGCCTGGTGGAGCGTCCAGGCGCCTTCCATCTTGGCGCGGTACACCCGCCTGATTTCGCCGGCAGTCATGTCGCTGACCATGCAGGACGATTGCAGGCCGGCGGCGTGAATAACGCCCTTGAGCGGCGTGCCGCGCGCGGCAATAGCCCTCATCAGTGCCGCCATGGCTGCGGGATCGGCGACATCGGCCGCGACCGTCATCACTTCCGCACCTTGTTCGTGCAGAGCCTCGATGGCGTGGAGCGCAGCGTCGGCCGGCGGATTGCGGCCGAGCAGCCACAGGTGACGCGCTCCATGCCCTACAAGCCACTTTGCGAACGTCAGCCCCAGGCCGCCGAGGCCGCCGGTGATCAGGTAGGCGCTCCGCTGCCCGATCGGCACGGGGCGCGCTGCCGGCGACTTTGTCCGAACGAGACGCGGCACCAAACGATGCTGGCCGCGCAATGCCACCTGATCCTCGGCACTGGGTGCATATAATTCGGCGAGCAGAGATTTTGGGTCGATACCGGGACTTGTGTCGACGAAACCTCCCCAATGACGCGGGCATTCAAGCGCAAGCGCCTTCGCCAGGCCCCAGAGTGGCGCCTGCGCAAGCATGAGAGGAGCATCGTCGCCCGCGTCCACTGCACCGCGGCCGACAAGCCACAGTTTCCCGTCTCCGGCGGCAAGTAACTGACGCATCACCGCGATCGGCGCCTCTGCCGAAAGGCGCTGGGCGCGCTGGATATCCGCTGTGTCGGCGTCGAGTGCCCAGCAATAGACGAAGCGGGCAAAGGGACCTCGGCTCCGGAGTTCGTGCCAGAGCTGCTCGAGATCCTCGGGGCATCCGGGCGCGATGCGGAACCTGTCGCCGGCGTCGCGCGCATAGGATGTACCCTGTGTCACCTCGACAACAGTTTCCCCGCGGGCGGCAATGGTCGAGACGAGGGTTCGGCCGAAGCCGCCATCATCGACGAACACGACCCAGCCGCCGGAACAATCGTCCGACATGACGGTCCCGGACGCCGAAGCCCTGCGCCACGAAACTTCGTAGAGAACTGTGGATAAGGTGTCATGCGACGCAGCCGCCTGGTCGTTCGACGTGGATGCTTGCGCCGCTTTCAACGCGTCGAGCAGGCCGGGCAATGCGGCTCGCTCATTGTCTGACAATGCGCCGGTCGCGATTGCCTTCGCCGCGAGCGCTTCGAGATCGGCAGCGGCGTCGCGCGTACCACTTACCGGACGCAGTGCGTGCCAGAACCGTTGCCGCTGGAATGGATAGGTCGGCAGCGCGGTCTTATGGCGGTTATAAGGTTGGTCGTAGCGCCGCCAGTCCAGCACGCTACCGGCCAGCGCCAGCGCGCCCAGGCTGCCCAGCATCTGCTCCCAGTCCGGCCGGTCCGGCCGCAGCGACGCCAGCCATGGTCCAGCGTGATCGGGCAGCACGGTCTGCGCCAGGCCAAGCAATGTCGGGCGCGGCCCAAGTTCCAGCATCGCCGTGCAGCCCAGCGCCTGCAGGGCCGTCACCCCGTCGGCAAACCGCACCGGTGCCGACACGTGCGCAACCCAATATGCCGCCGTCGGCGCATCGGTCAGCACCGCCCCACTGACGTTCGACACCAGCGGCAGCACCGGTGCGCGATAACGCACCCGCTCGGCTTGCGCGCGAAACGCCTCCAGCATCGGCGCCATCAGCGGCGAGTGGAACGCGTGCGACACCACGAGCGGCCGTGTCCGCACCCCCTCCCCCCAGCCGCGCGGCGATCGCCGCCACCGCCGAGCGCCGACCCGATACCACCACGCTCGCCGGCCCGTTCACCGCCGCAATCGACACTTCGGCGGCGTGCGGCGCCACCACCGCAGCGACCCGTGCTTCCCCCGCCAGTACCGCCAGCATCGCGCCATCGTTCGGCAACGCCTGCATCAGCCGGCCGCGGGCCGCGATCAGCCGCAATGCGTCCTCGACGTCCATCGCCCCGGCGACGCAAGCCGCCACATACTCGCCCACGCTGTGGCCCAGCACCGCCGCCGGCTGGATCCCCCATGCGCGCCACAACTCGGCCAGCGCCCATTCCACCGCGAACAGTACCGGCTGTGTGTTGGCGGTCTGCGCCAGGTCCTCCGCGTTGCTCGCGTGCAGCAACTCCAGCAGCGGCCGGTCCAGCAGCCCATCGAGAACGCCGGCACAGCGGTCGATCGCCGCCCGGTACACCGGCGATCCGGCATACAGCGCGCGCCCCATGCCGACGTGCTGCGCACCTTGGCCGGTGAACAGGAACGCCGGCTTGGGTGCGCTGTCGCTGTGCGCCGAGCCTCGCTGCGCCCCTGGTGGCGTCTCGCCGCGCGATGCCGCCGACAGCCGCGCCGCCATCGCGGCGGGTGAATCCGCGACCACCGCCAGCCGATGGTCGAACTGGGTGCGCCCCACATTGGCGGTGAAGCAGATGTCTCCCGAGCGCCGATCCCGCGCCGGCAACCCGCTTTGCCATGCGTTCGCACAGTGCCGCCAACGCCGCCGGCGTGCGCGCCGACAGCGTCAGCAGATGAGCGCCTCGCTCTAACGTCGTCGCTGGCGGTGCTGCTGGCCGTGGCGCCGCCAGGGCTGCTGCTGGTGCTGCCTGCCAAGCTGCTGGCGGAGCTGCTGCCGCCGTCGGCATGGCTGCTGGCGATATTTCTGGCGGTGCTTCGCCGACAATGACGTGCGCGTTCGTTCCGCTGATCCCGAACGAGCTCACTCCTGCCAGCCGCGGCCGCGCGCCGCGCGGCCAGGCCCGGTTCTGCCGCGGCAGTTCCACCGCCAGCCGATCCCACGGAATCAGCGGGTTCGGATTCCTCAGGTGCAAATTGGCCGGAATTGTTTCATGGCGCAGACACTGCACCACCTTGATCAGGCCGATGATCCCGGCCGCCGCTTCCAGGTGACCGAAGTTGCTCTTCACCGCACCCAGCACTAGCGGCTGGCCGCGGCCCGCGGTGGAGAATACGCGGCCAAGCGCCTTCACCTCGATCGGGTCGCCAAGCTTCGTTCCGGTGCCGTGCGTTTCGATCAGGTCGACGTCGTCCGGCGACACCCTCGCGTCCTGCAAGGCCGCGCGCAGCAGCGCCTCCTGTGCCTGATCGTTGGGTACGGTCAGGCCGCTCGCCGCACCGCCGTGATTGACCGCCGAACCGCGCATCACCGCCAGGATCCGGTCGCCCGCGGCCTGCGCATCCGACAGACGCTTCAGTACGACGACGCCGCAACCTTCCCCGCGACCGTAGCCATCGGCCGACTCGTCGAACGTCTTGCAGCGGCCATCCGGAGACAGCGCACGGGCATTGCAAAGTGCGATCGACGCGACAGGCGACAGCACCAGGTGCACACCGGAAGCCAACGCCAGACCACATTCCCGCCGACGCAGTGCCTGGCAGGCGATATGCACCGATACCAACGATGATGAGCAGGCGGTATCGACTGCGAGATTTGGCCCCTGAAGACCCAGAATGTAGGACACGCGGCCCGACGCGAAGCAGAAAGCGTTGCCGCTGCCATCGTAGAATGTCACTTCACCGCTGGACTTAAGCGCCGCGTGAAGATAATCGTTCTGCCCGATGCCGAGGAAATATCCGGTTATGCTGCCGCGCAATGAGTCGGGAGCGATGCCGGCATCCTCGATCGCTTCCCAGGCGGTCTCGAGCAGAAGGCGCTGTTGCGGGTCCATCCGCTCGGCTTCGCGCGGGGAGATGCCGAAGAACGCCGCGTCGAACCGATCGACATCATCCACAAAGGCACCGCGCCGGACATACATTTTCCCGGGCCTGTCGCAGGCCGGGTCATAGTGCGCATCGACATCGAACCGGTCCGCGGGGATTTCACGATTGGCGTCGAAGCCTGTGTGCAGAAGTTGCCAGAAACGATCCGTGTCGTGTGTGCCACCGGGAAATCGGCACGCCATCCCGATGATGGCGATCGGCTCGCCGCGCTCGCCCTTCAGCGCACGCACCTGCTCTTCGAGCCCGCGGATGGCGAAAGCCGCCCGATCAAGCGGCGAAAGAGCAGCGAGCGTGGCTTTGTCAGTCATACCACCAGAACTCTCCGCGGCGCGGTCGATCAGCGCCATGATCCCCTCGGGGGTCATGCTTCTGATCTCGTCAAGGATGGTGTCCGGGTTGAACGCCGCAGGCAGTTCAGGCATGCCAGCAGGCGAATGCTCCTCATGGAGGCCGTCCACATCCTCAAGGAAGTTGCGGCGGCGAACCCAGGGATTGTTAGTCTTCATGATGGTCCAATCGAAAGGACAGACCATCACCTGCGGGTTGTTGCTGCCCATGGCGTGCTCCAGCGCCTCCATGGCCGACGCGGGGGGCAGAAGGTCGACGCCCAGGCGCCGCAGGTAGGTTCGCGACAGGCCCTCGGCCATTCCGGCGCCGCTCCACGGTCCCCAGTTTATGCTGATGCCGGGCAACGCATGGGCATGCCGCCAAAGCGCGAGAGCGTCGAGGAACGCGTTGGCGGCGGCATAGTTGCTCTGTCCCGGCGCACCGAATCCAGACGCAATCGATGAAAAGAGCACGAAATAGTCGAGCTCCCGATTGCGCGTGAGCTGATGCAGCACCCAACTACCCGCCAATTTCGGATGCAGAACCGCGGCAAAACGTTCTGCGGTCACATCCTGCAGCAGCATGTCGTCACGTACGCCGGCGAGATGCATGACCCCGGCCAGCGGCCGTCCCGCCTGGTCAAGCCGATCGAGCAGCGCTGCCATGCCGTGCTCGTCGGCGACATCGACCGGTGCGATTTCGACGCGCGCTCCCTCGTTCCGCAATGCATCCAATACCGCCGTCGTGGGCTGATCGGGCGGTCGCCGCGCCGTCAGCACGAGGTCGCGCGCGCCGCGACCGACCAGCCACTGCGCCACCCGCAAGCCGACACCCCCGAGCGCGCCGGTCAGCACATGGCATCGATCTGTCGAAATCTCGACCGGCCGGTGGACTGCCGGCAGGCTGCGACGTAAACGTCCGACGAAGCGGCGCTCGCCACGCCACGCGACGTGATCCTCACCGGGCGGGTTGGCGAGCTCGATGAGGAGCGCCGCCGCCTCGTCCTCAATTGGCTCAGCCTCGCGCCGTAGATCCACCGCAGCGGCGTTCAAACCAGGCTGCTCCAACAGCAGCGTACGCAATAGTCCCCATGCGGCGCCATGCACAAAGTTCACCGGCCCGGATTCAAAACCGACGCGAACGGCGCCGCGCGTGACGATACGCAGACGCGGCAGGCCGCCCCGTGTCTGAGCGAGTACGGCCTGGAGCACTTGAATCAGGGCAAGGCTGCCGCGCGCCTGCGCCGCTTGCAGGGCCCGGACCGATGTGGAGTCTGCCGCAAGCGCTAGATCGTTGCTGGTTGCGAGAAAAACGATATCGGTCAAAGCGCGACCCTCGGCCGCGATATCGGCGAGGCAGCGCGCGAATTGTGCTGGATGATCGAGGTTGACGCTCCAGGAGGTTGCCGATGTTCGGCGGAAGGCGTCTCCCTGCCCCACCAGAAAGGAACGGGACGATCGCGCCTGAAGCATCTCGTTGAGGGCAGCGCCCACGCCACGTTCATCGTTGAGGATCAGGACGTCGGACACATTGTCCGGCAGAGACCGTCGGACCGGAGCCGCTTCCTTCCACTCGGTATGATGGAACCAACGTGCCACTTCTGTCGTCAGCGCGGGACGCCGATCACCGCCGATGCCTCGGCTGCCGTCGTACCAGTAGCGCTGGCGCTGGAACGGATAGGTCGGCAGGAAGGCACGACGCCTGCACTCGCCGAATTGCGCTTGGATGTCGACAGCGCGGCCCTCCACATACCGCAGCGCCAGCTCGACGCTGGCCGAGTGGGGTCCTCCGATGACCAGACTGTTCTTTGTACCGCTCTTGTCGGCTGCGTCGCGGGAGACGAACAATCCTTCCGCCGGCTGTCCCCTGCTGAATGCGCTGAGCACATCTACCAACTTCGCTTTGCTTTCCGCCACCACCGAGAGGCGGCAGGGAAAATGGCTGCGACCCGATAGCGCGGTGAAGCAGACATCCGCGAGCGGCAGATCGGTGTCCATCAAAAAGGTCACATAGCGCCGTGTCAGATCGCTCAAGGCGGGACGATCACGAGCCGAGAGGCAGAGCAGGTGTGGGGAAGCGTCTGTCGATACGGAGAGTACCGGCGATACGGAGATTTCCGGCGGCGCAGGGGCGGCACTCAGGATCGCATGCGCGTTGGTGCCGCCAAATCCGAACGAGCTGACGCCCGCGAACTTGTGGGTTGCCGCCCAGGCTTCGTTGGCAAGCGGAATCCGCACCGATGTGCCCTCGATCGCCAGGCGAGGATTGATCCGGTTAAGCCCCGTCTGGCCCGGCACCGCGCGACGGCGCAGGCCCAGCACAACCTTGATAAATCCGGCCATGCCGGCGGCGGCTTCGAGATGACCGATATTCGCCTTCACCGACGTGAGCCATAGCCGCTGCTCCGTATCGCGGCCATCAAGAAGGGTGGCGGCGAGCGCTCCGACCTCGATCGGATCTCCCAATAGCGTTCCGGTTCCGTGGCATTCGACCCAGCCTACCTCGGAGGGTCGCGCTCCGGCGCGGTCGAGCGCGGCGCGAATGACCGCCTGCTGCGCCGCGCCATTGGGCGCCGTCAGCCCATTGCTGCGGCCGTCCTGATTCACCGCCGTGCCGCGTAGGATCGCAAGCACATCGTCGCTGGCCGACGTTGCGTCCACCAGGCGCTTCAAGACGACCACGCCGCACCCTTCGCCACGCGCATAGCCGTCGGCGCTTGCATCGAACACCTTGCAGCGCCCGTCGGCAGCCAGCATTCCTGCCTTGGCCAAAGACTGCCAAAGATCGGACGAAAGGATCAGGTTTACGCCGCCGGCGAGCGCGAGGTCGCAGTCGCCACGCCGCAATGCCTCGCTCGCGTTATGGATCGCAACAAGCGAGGAGGAGCATGCGGTATCGACGGCAACACTCGGCCCTCGCAGGTCGAGACGATAGGAGAGACGGTTGGCGGCCATGCTGAACGCATTGCCAGTCGCCGTGTATCGGTCGAAGCCACCGCTCTGGAGTAGCATGTAGTCGGAAGTGCTGATGCCGATGAAAACGCCGGTGTTCGAACCGGCCAGGGAATCCGGCTGAATTGCTGCGTTTTCCAAGGCCTCCCACGCGACTTCAAGCACGAGACGCTGTTGCGGATCCATGCGCTCGGCCTCGCGCCGCGAGATGCCGAAGAACGGTGCATCGAACAGATCGATCCGCGGCAGGAAGCCGCCTTGCTGTGCTGCTTCCAGGTCACCGCTGAGCGGCCGGCGATCCGGTGGCAACGCAGCGACGGCGCATCGCCCTTCGGAGATGAAAGTCCAGAACGCCTGGGAGTCCTTGCCGCCGGGAAATCGGCAGGCCAGGCCGATCACTGCGATCGGTCCGTCGGTCGCCGCGTTCAGTGGCCGGTCCGATACGCTCCGTCCAGCGAGATAACGCGCCATCGCGTCGATACTCGGCCGGTCGTAGAACGCCGTGGCTGGCAGCGGCTGGCCGATCCATTCGCCAAGCCGATCCGACAGACCGGCAAGTGCCATTGAGTCTATTCCATAATAGCTGAGCGGTTCGCCGGGGATGATTGCCACTTCGGGCAGGCCGGCGAGCCCGGCCACCCGCGTTCGCAGCCAACCGCGGATTTCCGCTTCATCCGGCCTGTTCGCCGTGGCCCCGACGACGTGCCGCGCATCATCCGCGGAGCGGTCATGCCGCCATAACGCGACGGCATCGAGCCCTCCGGCGAGAAAGCGCGCCCGGCAGGCTCGGCGCATGATCTTGCCGCTGGAGGTCTTCGGCAGGCTGGCCGGATGGATCAGCACGATGGCATCGGCCCGAAGGCCGTGTTCATCGGCCACTGCACTTCTTATGGCGGCGAATATCGCATCGGTGTCGGCGTCCTTCAGCGCACGCCTGCTAATCTCGTTGACCACGACGAGCCGCTCCTCGCCGTCCGCTTCAACGGCGAACGCGGCGCCGCAATCGGGCGCAAGAGCGGAATGACTTTGCTGAACCGTGTGCTCCAGGTCGTGGGGATAATAGTTTTGGCCCCGCACAATGATCATGTCGGAGAGACGACCGGTGACGTACAATTCTCCGTCCGCAAGGAAGCCCAGATCGCTCGTGCGTAGGAACGGCCCCTCCCCACTGTCCGCAAGCCGCGCGTTGAAGGTCACCTCGGTCTCCGCGGGACGTTGAAAATAACCGGCGGCGACGGAACGGCCCTGCACCCAGATCTCGCCGATTTCGTTGCCTGCACGGCGACGGTGCGTATCGGGATCGACGATGGCGATCCTGCTGCCGATATGGCTTTGCCCGCAGCCGCACAATTCCTGACCCGCAAGATCCTCCGGCGGTACCTACGACCACGCGGTGCCCTGACAGCGCGCGAGCATCGACGCGGAGCGTTCGGCGGAGCCTGCCATTGTCGACCGAACTCACCTTCAGGCTCGCCTCGGCCAAGCCATATCCGGGCGATACGACGTGCGGCCGGAGTCCGCAGGGAGCGAAGGTTTCGACGAAACGACGAATTGTCGTTTCACGAACAGGTTCGGCCGCGTTGAGCGAAACCTGCCAGCTTGACAGGTCGAGGCCCGCCTTGTCCTCGGCGGAGACGCGGCGCAAACAGGCCTCGTATGCAAAGTTCGGAGCTGCGGAGTGGGTGCCGCGGTAATCGGAAACGGCCTTCAGCCAGCGCAGCGGCCGCTGCAGGAAGCTCACCGGTGGCAACAATACCGCAGAACAACCGGAAAAGACCGGCTGCAGCGCGCCATAGAACAAGCCAAGGTCGTGAAACAGCGGCAGCCAACTGACGATAACGCTGTCGGCCTGATGCCGATACGCCCGGTCCATATCCTCCAGCGTTGCGACTAGCGAACCGTGCGTCACCATCACGCCCTTTGGAGAGCCGGTCGACCCGGACGTGTATTGCAAAAAGGCGAGACTGGCGCTGTCGAGGTGTGGCGCCGCCCATGGCTCCTCGTCGTGGACGGCGTCGGTGGCCACGCCGGTCAAAGTTGAAGTGTCGCGCCCGTGGCACGCATCCAGCGCATGATCAAGCCCTGCCTGTGGCGACAGAACGAAACGCGGCGCGCAGTCGTCAGTCACCGAGCGCAGCCGAGCATTCGAACCGTCGCGGCGCGGCGGATAGAGCGGCACCGCGACAACTCCGGCGTAGAGGCAGGCAAAAAAGGCGATGATATAGTCGAGCCCATGCGGATAAAGCAGCAATGCCCGCTGACCCACCGCTCCCGCTCGCCTCAGCGCGCCGGCAATCCGGCGAGCGTTGTCGTCCAATTCATCGAAGCCGATCACTAGCGCGGCTGATTCACCCTTTAAGAAGGTAAATGTGCCGTTTCGGCCGCCTCGTTCCTGGCAGTTTGGCGAGGTTTCCCAAAAAGCCGAACGCATGACGCTTCGCCTCCGGTGTCGTTTTGCTTAACACAAAACTCTAGGCGTTTGTCAGCCTGCATCCACGCGCATGCTTATGATCACGCACGCCGAGAGCGTGCATCGACAATACAGCATTGGTCCGGGTGCGCTTTTTCTTCCCCCCTCTGCCTATCCTCCGGTTGTGTTACGCAGATATTGCACCTGCGGTTCTCCAGTTGTAAACAGTGAATTCCACAACCGGCATGCACGGTCGAGTGTTTGGTGCCGCACAGAATATGCTCCGCTGCAGCACTCCGGCAGAAGGAAATTCCTTGACCCCGGGCGGGGAGGACGACGTGGATCTGCGAGCGGCCAAGAACATCGAAGACATTTATTCGCTGGCCCCCATGCAGGCCGGGATCCTGTTCCATGATCTGCTGTCTTCCGGACCGGAGCGACCTTACATTCAGCAGGTTCTGTGGCGGATGGACCCCACCGCTCATCTGCCTGCCCTGCGGCGCGCATGGGAACATGTCCTTGCGCGTCACCCGATCCTGCGAACATTCGTGGTTTGGGAGGGTCGCACCGAACCGATCCAGATCGTCTGCCGAGAAGCGACGCTGCCTTGGTGTGAGATCGATTGGAGCGGCGTTCCGCAGGCTGACATTACATCGACGCTCGAAAACCATCTGGCCGCGGACCGGGCAGAAGGATTCGTGCTCACCCGCGCGCCGCTGATGCGGCTGTGCGCGATCCGGCTGCCGCATGGCGGGACACAGTTGGTGTGGACGTTCCATCACCTCCTGATCGACGGGTGGTGCCTGGGGCTGCTGTTGGCCGAAGCGTTGGATGCGTACGATGCGTTCCGGCAAGACCGCCACGTTCCCATGGTGCCCGCCCCGCCGTATCGCCGCTTCATCGATTGGCTGGCGCATCGCAACGAAGCGAAGGATCGTGCGTTCTGGACGGAATTGCTCACGGGTTTACCCGGCCCCACACCGATCCCCGGAAGCCCGCAGGGCGGGGCCGACATGGTGCGACACGTCGTTGTTCGGCACGTGCCACCTGTCGAAACCCAGGCCGTGTATGCGCTGTGCGCGCGACAAAGAATAACCGCGAGCGTAGTCGTGCAGGCGGCATGGGCGATTCTGTTGAGCGCTTGCGCACGCGAGCAAGATGTCGTGTTTGGCCTGACGGTAGCCGGCCGGCCTCCGGAATTACCCGACGTCGAGCGCATTGCAGGATTGTTCATCAATAGCGTGCCAGTGCGTTTGAGGCTGGAGCCGGGCGCTTCGGTCCTGCGGCTGTTGCGTGCCGCCATGGACCAGCAGGCGCAGCGCGAGGATCATCTGCATGCTCCATTGGCGCAGATCAAACGATGGGCCGGCATTGCCAGCGAAGCCACATTGTTTGACAGCCTGGTGGTGTTCGAGAACTACCCGATCGATCGAATGGTCGCGAACACCGGCCAACGGCTCAGAATCTCCGATGTCCATAGTATCGACGCAACTAGTTTCCCGCTGACGCTGATCGCTACGCCCGGCGATACCATGGAGTTGAAATTATTGTATGACGCCGCCCGTTTGCGGCAGGCGGAAGCCGACCGCCTTCTCCAGACCTTGACGTGCCTGTTGTCAGGTATCGCGGCCGACTGCGAGCGCACACTCTCCGACCTGCCGCTGGTCGATGCACAGGAACGTGACTGGATGCTTGAAGCCGGTACGGGACCCGCGCGCGAATGGGGCAGGCCAGAGCTGCTGCACCGGCTTGTGGAAGAGCAGGTTGCGGATGGTCCGGATGCGATCGCTGTTCTTTTTGCGGATTGCGCTCTTACGTATCGCGAACTCGACAACCGCGCCAACCAGTTGGCGCATCGGTTGCGCCAGCTTGGAGTCGGTCCCAACCGCATCGTCGGTATCGCGATGCACCGATCACTTGAGATGGCGGTCGGATTGCTCGGAATTCTGAAGGCTGGGGGGGCATTTCTTCCGATCGATCCCGCCTTGCCTGCCGAGCGGGTCAGATTCATGATCGAGGACGCCAACGTTCCCGTGCTGTTGGTGCATTCGCCGGTTGGCAAAACGTTGCCTGCCGCTCAGGCCGACACCATCTGTCTCGATGCTGACTGGGCGGCTGTGGCGCAAGCACCGACAAGCCTGCCAGCCGATGTCGGCAACGTTCCAGACGATCTATCGTATGTGATCTACACGTCGGGGTCGACGGGCCTGCCAAAGGGCGCGATGAACACACATCGTGGCATCTGCAATCGCCTGCTTTGGATGCAGGAGGCGTATGAGCTCGATGCCGACGATCGCGTTCTTCAGAAGACTCCCAGCAGTTTTGACGTGTCCGTTTGGGAGTTTTTCTGGCCGCTGCTGACTGGCGCGCAACTCGTCATTGCCGGGCCGGCCGGCCACCACGATCCGGCGTACCTGGCGCGCGTGATTCGTCAAGAGAAGATCACAACTGTTCATTTTGTGCCGTCGATGCTTCAGGTTTTTCTCGATCAGGAGGAGCTGCGCACTTCCTGCACATCGCTGCGGCGGACCATCTGCAGCGGAGAGGCGCTTGCTCCCGCGCTCGTCGAACGGTTCTTCAGCGAATTGCCCGGCGAGCTGCACAACCTTTACGGTCCCGCCGAAGCGGCGGTGGACGTCACGTTCCGGCAGTGCCAACCGGAAGAGGCCGCGACAACCGTGCCGATCGGACGCCCCATCGCCAACCTTCGCATCTACCTGCTGGACGCCTGCGGCAGACTGGTACCGCGCGGCATTCCGGGCGAACTTCACATCGGCGGGGTGGGTGTTGGACGTGGCTATTATAATCGTCCGGAACTGACGGCTGAAAAGTTCATAACCGCGTCTATCGGGGGCGTCGGGACCGTGCGACTTTACCGGACCGGCGATCTCGCGCGCTGGAACGACGATGCCGGGCTGGAGTTCCTCGGCCGCCTGGACAACCAGATCAAGCTGCGCGGCATGCGCATCGATTTGGGCGAGATCGAGGCCGTACTGCGTGCTACGCCGGCAGTGAACGACGCCGCGGCGGTGCTTGAGAAAGGCTCTGCCGGGCAGGATCAGATCGTCGCTTACGTCACGATGCAGGATGGACCGTCGGTGACGGACGGCGACATCCTGAATTGCCTGCGAGGCCATCTGCCGGCAGCCATGATTCCAACGCGCATCGTTCGTCTCGAGCGCTTTCCGCTGTCTCCCAACGGGAAGCTCGATCGCATGGCGCTCACCGCGCTTGCACCCGTTCGGCCGGCAGGAAGGCCCGCCCTGGCCCCACGTTCGGCCCTGGAATGCGCTATCGCCGATGTCTGGCGCGACGTGCTGCAGCTTGATTCCGTCGGATTCAGGGATAATTTTTTCGAGGTCGGTGGAACATCTCTGTTGATGGTTCCGGTGCATGCGCGGTTGCGCAAGACCTGGGATGCGACGCTGGCCCTGGTCGAGATGTTCCAGTATCCCACTGTCGAAGCGCTCGCCCGCCGGCTTTCGCCCACGACCGAGCAACTTGCACCGGCACCTGCGATCCACCGCACCGCCGGAGCCGATCGTGCACGCCGCCAGCTTGGCCTGCGCACCCGTCGCCAAATCGCGGCAGGACAATCGGCCACGATGAGCTGAGCGTGACCCAACACCAGCAGAATGGCACTGCGCTCGACGCCGACATCGCACTGATCGGGATGGCATGCCGCTTCCCAGGCGCGAGCAATCCCGATGAGTTCTGGCAATTGCTCGTCAACGGCGTCGAGGCGATCGATACGCTTTCCGTTGAAGAGCTCAGGCAGGCGGGCGTCGATGCCGCCCTCATTGCCGACCCGCATTACGTTCGCAAGGCGCCAAGGCTCGCCGATATCGCGGGTTTCGACGCCGAGATTTTTGGCATTCCGCCACGCGAAGCCGCGATCCTCGATCCTCAGCATCGCTTGTTCCTCGAATGCGCGTGGGAGGCGCTGGAGAGTGCCGGCCATGTGCCCGGCCTTCCCGGCCAGGCCATCGGCGTGTTCGCTGGTTGCGGCATGCCGAGTTACCTAATTGCCAATCTCCTGCCCGATCAAAGCCTGGTCCAATCGGCCGGCGCGTACGCCTTGATGCTGGCCAACGATAAGGATTTCCTGGCGACGCGCGCCGCCTATAAACTCGGTCTGACCGGACCCGCATGTACGGTGCAGACCGCTTGCTCTACCGGGCTCGTCGCGGTTCACCTCGCGTGCCAAAGCCTGCTCGCGGGCGAGTGCGGCATGGCGATCGCCGGTGCCGTCTCGTTGCGCGTACCGCAGGATGTCGGGCATCTCTATCAGCCAGGCATGATCCTATCGCCCGACGGACATTGCCGCCCGTTCGATGTCGATGCACAGGGCACGATCGGGGGCAGCGGCGTGGGCGTTGTCGTGCTCCGACTTCTGGCCGATGCGCTGCGCGATGGCGATCCGGTTCTTGCGGTGATCAAGGGAACCGCCGTCAACAACGACGGGGCCGACAAGGTTGGCTACACGGCGCCCAGTGTCTCCGGACAGGCGGCGGTGATCGCCGACGCGCTTGCCGTCGCCGGTATGACAGCGGCGGAAATCGGCTATGTCGAAGCGCACGGAACCGCGACACCGTTGGGTGACCCGATTGAGTTGCGGGCACTGTCGCGGGTTTTTTCCACCGCGGGCGGTACTAGGGGGCGGCTGATCGGCTCGGTAAAATCTAATTTTGGTCATCTCGACACCGCTGCCGGCATCGCCGGTCTCATGAAGGCCGCGCTGGCGGTCTGGCATGGCGTCATTCCGCCAAGCCTCCATTTCACACGGCTGAACCCAGAGGCCCGGGATGCCAAGAGCCTGTTTGACGTTCCTACCATAGCCGAACCCTGGCCGGACGAGTTCACGCCGCGCCGCGCTGGTGTCTCGTCGTTCGGCATTGGCGGAACCAACGCACACGTGGTGATCGAAGAAGCGCCTGCATCCGTGGCCGCCACACCCGCCGACCCACCATTCCTGCTCACGCTGTCAGCCCGCGGCGTCCCCGCACTTCGCGATGCAGCGGCAAAGCTTGCCGATCATCTCGAGCGGAATCCCAGGCTCGACCTTGGCGACGTAGCCCATACGCTTGCGATCGGCCGTACTGCATTCCAGCAGCGGCGCTACGTTGTCTGCCGTGATTCGCTTGAGGCAGTGTGCGCCCTGCGCGATCCGGCTCCGCGGCAAGAGAGCCAGGCAACGGCTGTAGCCTTCATGTTCCCGGGACAGGGCAGTCAGCGCCCGGGCATGGCTGCGCCGCTCTATGGTTGGGCGCCGGTGTTTCGAACAGAAATCGACCGATGCTGCGCCATTCTGCATTCGAATTTGCCGGGCCTGAACGATCTTCTTCTTTCATCCAGTGCCTCCGAGATCAACCAGACCGCCCTCACCCAACCGGCTCTGTTCATCATGTGCTGGGCGCTCGCCCGTCAATGGATGCACTGGGGTGTGCAGCCTACTTGCATGATCGGTCACAGTCTGGGGGAAATCGTCGCCGCCACGGTCGCCGAAGTCATCAGCCTCCCCGATGCGCTGCACCTTGTCATGGTGCGCGGGAGGCTCATGCAAGTAGCACCGCCCGGCGCGATGCTTGCTGTCGCTTTGAGCGAAGCCGAACTGGCTGCTTCGCTGCCGTCCACGCTGTCGCTCGCGGCTGTCAACGGGCCACACGCATGCGTCGTTGCTGGTCCCGCGGCATGTGTCGATATTTTCGGCGACCGGCTTACGAAGGAAGGCGTAGCGATTGCTCGGCTTGCGACATCGCACGCCTTTCACTCTGCGGCGATGGATAGCGCACTTCCCGGATTCGGGGCTCATCTTCGAACGTTGAAGCTCGCGCCGCCGAAAATTCCGTTCATCTCGAATATCACTGGTAATTGGATTACCGCGGACGAGGCAACCGATCCGGATTATTGGGTGCGTCAGGCGCGCCAGCCGGTGCGGTTTTCCGATGGTCTGGCGACATTGCTGGCCGAGGACGGGATGGCGCTGCTGGAAGTGGGGCCGGGACAGGTCCTGGGTGGCCTGACTCGCACCCACCCGGGTCAAGCGGCGTCCGTTCCGCTTGCGGGCACCACATCGCGACGGCCAGGCGGCGACGATGCGTCGGTGTGCCTCGATGCGCTCGGCACTTTGTGGGCGGCAGGAATCACGCCGCGCTGGTCCGCTGTCATCCCGGGACCTCGACGGCGCGTGACGTTGCCGACGTACTGCTTCCAGCATCGCCGCTTCTGGATCGATCCGCCTTCGACCAAGAAGGCGGAATTCAAGGTGCCGGCGATGGAACGGCTGCAACCCGATCCCGCTGCGACGCGCAACCCGGCGGCGTGGTTTCGTGCGATCTCATGGCACCGCCTGCCTCCGCTGCCATCCACTGCACCGCCGTCGCCCCTGTTGGTGTTCGCTGACAATTCACCGCTGTCAAAAGCAACGCTCATCCTGGCGCCGGACGCGATTGTCGTTAGGGCTTCAACGGATCCTGTGCTTGAGTACCCTTCTCTCACAATCGACCCCGGTGATGAACGGCACTGGCGTCGATTGATCGCCGGCCTGGTCGCGTCCGGCCACGCTCCGGCAACGGTGCTCTATTTGTGGAGCCTCGCCGGCGACGAGGAGTCCTGCTTCCATCATCTGCTGGCTCTTGCCCGCGCGCTTGAATCTGAAGGACGCGGCCATCCGACGTCGATCCTGGCCGTGACCTGTGGCGCGCAGGACGTGCTCGGGGGCGAGGTGGCACGCCCGGACGCCGCGCTTGTGACAGGACCGGCGCGGGTGATCCGCCGCGAGATGCCGTGGGTCAGCAGTCGCTGTGTCGATATTTCCGAGCCGCTACCGCAGGTGGCGCCGTTCCTGTTGGCGGAAGCAGCCGCGCACGACGATGAAGCCGTCGTCGCACATCGAGGCACCCATCGCTGGGCATTGAGCAGCGAGCCGGTTCATCTGCCCGCGGAGAAGGTGCCGCCGCTGCGCGAGCGCGGGGTTTATCTGATTGCCGGCGGCCTCGGTGGGATCGGTTTGAGCATTGCCCACGGCCTTGCCCGGCAGTGCGGTGCGCGACTGGTGCTCACGGGACGCTCCTGCCTGCCGCCGCGCGCGTCCTGGTCCGATCGATTGCGCGACGATTCCGCGCTTGCACGCCGCCTTGAACGAATCATGGCGATCGAGCGCGATGGCGGCGATGTACTCGCATTAGCGGCAGACATAACCGACCCGCCGGTGATGCGGCAGGTCTTTAAGTCGGCGGAAGCCAGGTTTGGTTCGCTGAACGGCGTCATCCACGCGGCTGGGGTTCCGGGGGGCTCCATGATAGCGCGCACCGATCGGGACGCTGCGCGTCGCGTACTCGCATCGAAGGTGGATGGCTTGCGCACACTCTCGCCCCTGCTCCGTGAAAGACAGCTCGATTTCGTAGCCTTTTGCTCTTCGGTTGCAGGCCTGCTTGGCGAGCCTGGTCAGGTTGCGTATTGCGCGGCCAATGCCGCGTTGGATGCGTGGGCACATCACCTGCGCCGCGATCATGTACCTGCCATCTCGATCGATTGGGGCACATGGCGCGAGGTCGGCATGGCCGTCGAGACCAGCGTGCCCGAGGATCTGAAAGCGTGGCGCGCAAGAACGCTTGCAGGCGGCATCACGCCAGATGAAGGCGCCGAGGCATTCCGTCGCGTATTGTCCACAGGGCTGCATCAGGTCATCATTGCGCCGGAGCCCGCGCAGCCGATTTCGGAGATGTCCGCCGATGAGGCACTCGATCTGTCGCACGCCAACGCGCCCGTGCCAGCAGGACGCACTGCGCGCCCGAACATGCCATGTCCTTATGTACCGCCTACCGGCGACCTACAACATGCGCTTGCCGTCCTGCTGGAGGAAATGCTCGGCATCGCGCCGATCGGAATAGACGACGACTTCTTCGCCTTGGGTGGGCACTCGCTGTTGGCAACCCGGATTCTTGCCGCCATCTGGCGGGACTTCTCGGTCGAGATGTCTCTCGGCGACTTTTTCGAACATTCGACCGTCGCGCAACTGGCCGATGAGATCGAGATGCGGCAGATCGCCGCCTATGACCCGACCGCCGTTGAGGCCGCGCTTGCTGCCGTGAGAGGACAGGGTTGAGCCGTGCCTGGCGGCCATGACCGCGCGGCCAATGGATCAGGTCCGTCAGATCCCTGTCATGGCAGGCCAAGGAGCGCGATTTCCCGCGCCAGCGTCTCGAAAAGCCCCGACCGCACATCGTTGAGGTAGAAATGGTCGCCGTCGAACAGTACGGTCTTGAACGGTCCGGTGGTGGCTGATTGCCAGCCAGTAAGTTCATCCGGCAAAACCTCTGGATCATCGGAGCCACTCATCGCGATGACCGGGCATGACAAGACCGGCTCTGCTCTTTGAGCATAGGTCTCGACCAATTCAAAGTCGCTGCGCAAGGTGGGCAATACGAGGTCCACCAGGTCGGCGTGCTCGAACACTTCTTCCGGGGTCCCATTCAACGCCTTGATCTCTGCGATCAACTCGTCGCGCGGCAGGGTATGCAGGATGCGCCGGCGCGACGGCAGGTGTGGCGCGCGGTGTCCGGAGACGAACAGGCCACGCGGCTCCACGCCGACGCTTCGCAGCAGGCCGCGCGCGACCTCGTACGCGAGGATCGCTCCCATGCTGTGTCCGAACAGTACAAAAGGCAGGTCGATATGTGGCCGCAAAACCTCCACCAGGATGTCCGCCGCCTGATCTACCCGGCGGATCGCAGGCTCGGAAAGGCGCCGCTCGCGGCCGGGCAACTGAATCGCGCAGATCTCCAGGTTGCTGCCAAACCGGTTGATCCACGCGCGGAAGGTCCTGGCGCCACCGCCGGCGTAGGGAAAGCAGAACATACGCAGCCGCGCTCCGGCCCTTGTCTGCCGCTCGATCCATCGACTTGCAGCCGTCATATCCTGTGCATGCCTCGGGCGTTCTACAAATCGAATCGGCCTGGGTGTGGCGATGACGGAACTTCGGTGTACAAACTGAATGCCCTCACTGTAGTTCCCCCTTACTATGGTGCCCCCTCACTGTGGTGCCGGGGTCGCGGGCTCCCCTGACAGGTTCGTAGCCGCTTTCGGCGGCGGGGCTGGCACCGTTAGCAGCGCGCCAATGCGCGATACCAGCCAGCGTGTCCAGGAAAACTCCTGGTCATCAGGCTTGGGCATCTGTCCTCGCGGGACGTCCGCCGGACCGGTCAGCGGCGTCTCCGCTCGCGCTTCCGCCGCATCCGGATGGCTGGGGGCAGATTGCGATGCGTGTGTGTCTTCGCCGTTGAGAAAAAGCGGCACGTTGTCCTTGCCGGAGCCGAGCACCACGACCTTCGTGTTGGGTGATTGCGCGAGGGCCAGCGTCGCGTCGATCGCCTTCCAACGAAGGTAATTGTCAGAGATGCCAGCCCCGACAATTTTCTGGAACTCGGCAATGCCGCGCGCCTCGATCTCCTTGCGCTTGCTCTCGAGCTCTTCACGCTGGATGCGGTAGCTGTATTCCTCGCGCAGCTCATATTGCTCCATCTTGCGATCCACCGCGGCCTGAACCGCCGGGGGAAACTTGACGCCAAGGATCAACACGTCGTCGACGATGATTGCGGGCTGGTCGGATGCGCTGCTTGGTTCCGTCCGTTGTGCGAGATCACCCGCTATGGCCCGCTTGATCTCGTGCTGAATCGCCTCCCGCCGTTCGCTATAGACCTCGTCGGTCGAATAGTGCGAGATGACCAGACGCGCATAGGAGCCCAGGGACGGTTCGATCAGCGTGTCCATATAGTTGGGGCCGATGTTCCGGTGCAGCCAACCTACCTGGGGGGCGCTCAGGCGGAAGCGGCAAGCGATGCTGACCTGCACCATCAGACCGTCGCGCGTGAGCACGTTGAAGGTTTTGTTCTCCTGCTGCAGCCGGTACCTGATACAGGACCATCTTGTCCCATGGCATTTTCAGATGGCTGCCTTCGCCGTAGCTCTCCTGGGTGTCGGTCCCACCGGCGAAGCGATAGTACTTCACGGCGACGTAGCCCGCCGGAACGGTCACCACGACCCACGGCCATCCGGCGACGACAAGGAAGAGTACAATCAGCGCCCCGATCTTGATCGCGAGGGCATGCCGGCGATAGTACATCAGCATTGCGTTCCGCAGCGGCTTTGGACCAGTGCCAACTTTCGCTCTCAGCGTGATGTCGCTCATCGGCACCTCCTGCGTTCCCTCAGAACGTCATTTTCAACGCGGCATGCTCCAGATTATTTCAAGCCGCGGGCTGGGATATCGTGGCGATATGCCCCTCTTGCATGTGGATGCGACGCACGCGCAGTTCCGGCACATCGAAGTATTTTTCGTCGTGCGTCACCGCAATGATCGTCCTGCCCGTGGCCTGGATCTGCGGCAGTATGACGCGATAGAACTTCTCCCGGAAGTGGGGATCCTGGTCGGCTGCCCATTCGTCCAAGACATAGATTGGCCGATCTTCCAGCAGCAGCGCGAGTAGGGCAAGCCTTTTGCGCTGGCCGCCGGACAGTGCGATGCTGGTGAACGTGCGGTGCACGATGCTTGTTTTGCCTTCCAGTTCCAGCAGCTGCAATAGCCTCTGAACGACCCCAGGGTCGACCTCCGGCGTGCCGTACAGTTTCCGGAACAAGTGGTTGTCCGAAAATACCGCCGCGATCAGGTTGCGGTACCCCGTGATGTTTTCCGGGCCGATCGGACTATTGTTCACGGTCATGACGCCGCGGCTGGCAAGATAGAGTCCCGTCAGCAATTTCAGCAGCGTCGATTTGCCCGAACCGTTGCCACCGGTAATGAAAACAACGTCGCCGCGATGGATGTCGAGGTCGATCGGACCGACTTTGAAGCCCGACTCCTCGTCTTGACCGGGATATTGATACTCAACGCCCCGCATGGAGAGCCGCTCGAAGCTCGGGAATTTCTGGAAATCACCGATCGCCTCTCCGCCGATCGTGCTCAGTTGTCGGACCACCGCAAGGACTCTCGCGGCAGCCACCTCGACCCTCTGAAGCACCGGAAGTCCCGAAACAGCACTGGTCAAGGGGCCAATTAGGAACAGGCTCGTGGTGGTGATTTTGATGACCGTCTCGTGATCGACGTCGGTGACCAGCGGCACCAGGAAGACCATAATTCCGGTGAGCAGGAAAAACATGGCCTGCGAGATGACGTTGTCATTTGCAAACAGGCTTCGCGCCGTCAGTCGGCTTTTCATGACCGAGTTGGAAAGAGTTCGGACTGTGCCCGCGAGTTCGTTCGATCGCGCTGTGCTGAGCTTGACCTCCTTGAAGCCTTCGATCAGGTCGGTGAACCCGTCCATTACCTGATTTTCTACCATGCTCGCCTCGGCGAATTTCTCCTGGATCTGCCGACTGCGCGCGAGGTGAAGGACAACGGCCACGATAATCAGTATCACTGCCAGGGTGAACGCCCAAGGCGACAGGAAAAAGACATAGATTAGCGTTGTCACCACCAGGAGCGCCGACTGGCCGATGACCATCAGCGATGGGGCCCCGCCGGCGATCACCTGCATTTCCGCGTTCACGGCGGCGTAGATCTGGTTCCGATTCAATCCCTCGATTTCCGGCAGTTCCGCTGATCGCAGGCGTTCCAGGAGGTCGAGGCGCAACCGGTTGACGGTGCCCTCCGCCAAATTGGCTGCCATGATCAGCAGAGCCTTCTGGGCGAGCACGAAGACGATTACGCCAACCACCAGGATGAGGAAGGCCCTGCCGCGTATATCGGGATTGTAGAGGTGCGCGGCCGCGTTGTTGATCGACGCGAGCACTGCGGCATTGGCTACCCCCGAGACGATCGCAAGGAGAAGGAAGCGCTTCCAGCCCTTCGCCAGCTCCTCGCGGAACAAAACCAGGATGTTCATGTGCGCCAAGGAGCGCATGCGGGTACGCAACCGCGCGATCATTGCAAACTCATGGCTCGCCGAATCCTCGTGCCGCTACGGGGACTGCGGCCGTTCTAGCACCCATTCAAGCGTACCGGGCCATCGGACGCCGGCGCGGGCATGTTGCGAGGCGCGGACGCACAATGCGGCCGGCCGAAGGCGTCTATGGCGCCGTCACGGTGACGAACCCACTTGCCGCATCCCCCGGTCCAATGAGAGCGGCTGGGGCTGTGCGGCCACTTCGTCCGCGGCGGCGGATAGAATTGACAGGCCCTGTTCGAGTTCGTCCGTGGTGATGACGAGCGGTGGCAATACCTTGGTCACCTCGTCGTCAGGCCCACAGGTCTCGACGATCAACCCACGCCGGAACGCCGCTCGCGAGACTGCGTTGGCGAGGTGTCCATCTCGCCAGACCAACCCCCTGATCATACCGATCCCTCGGACCTCGCAGCAGTGCCCGGGATGACGGGCCGCGATGGCGGCCAGGCAGTCATGGATGCGATCCCCATGCCGTGCGACCTCGGCTTCCAGCGTGCCATCGCCCCAATAGTCGAGTGCAGCCGCCGCAGCCACGAAGGCAAGGTTGTTTCCCCGGAAGGTTCCCGTGTGATCGCCCGGCGCCCAGACATCCAGCTCCGGCTTGATAAGGGTAAGCGCCATCGGCATGCCGATCCCACCGATAGCCTTGGATATGCAGATGATGTCCGGGCGGATCCCGGCCCGCTCGAAGCTGAAGAAGTGACCGGTGCGTCCGCATCCGACCTGGATGTCGTCGACAATCAACGGAATGCTTTCCGCGGCTGCAAGCTCGGCGAGACCGCGTAGCCATGCCGGTGACGCGACATTCACCCCGCCTTCGGCCTGCACCGTCTCGACGATGATGGCGGCCGGTTTGTCTGATTCGCGGCGGCGGGCAAGTTCGGTCCGCAGGACGGCGACGGTATCGACCTTGGGACCACGCCGGCCGTCGAACGGAATTCGCAAGACGTGTTCGAGGGGAACGCCGGCAGCCCCCCGCTTCACGGGATTGGCGGTCACTGCGAGGGCACCAAGCGTCATGCCGTGGTACGCTTCAGAGAAGGCGACGACGGTGCCTCGCTTGGTGACCTTGCGGGCCAGCTTCAATGCCGCCTCCACCGCGTCGGCACCGGTCGGCCCGCAGCATTGCACCCGATAATCCAGTCCGCGAGGCGTCAGGATGCGATCGCGGAACTTCCGCAAGAAGGCGAGCTTTGCCGTGGTATGCAGATCGAGGGACTGGAGGATTCCGTCATCCTCCAGATAATCGATGACGGCACGTTTGATGCGGGGATTGTTGTGGCCGTAGTTGACAACACCCGCACCGGCAAGGAAGTCGATGTAAGGACGGCCGTCCTGGTCAAAAATCGTGGCGCCGCGTGCGCGTGTGAAGATGCCGTCGAACGTACGGCAATATAGCCGAACGGCGGACTCCATCGCCGCGAAATCCTGCGGGTCTCCGCGGCCAGCTTCACCTATCCCAATTCCCATGTGCTGTCGCCTGCTGCCATGCAGATGGGGAGCCCAAAGAACAGGGCTCTATGGTAGCGCCGAGATGCGCCGGCGAGCGCCGTCAGGGGCGCGCTGGAGTCCGGCGCGGTTGGCCCTCCGCAGCCGCTTCTTCCATTGCTGCCCGCACCGAGTTCACCATCTGCGGCATGGCCTGTTGGAGCGCGGCCACCACTGCACCGTGATCTCCGGCGTCGAGGCAGGCGCTGGCGGAGGTGGAGCCATCCTGTTGACCGCCATCGTCGCGAAATTCTGCATGGTCTGGGTATGCTCTTGCATGGTTCGCCTGATGGCTTCGGCATTGACTGCCGTCGCTTTGGCCAGAGCATCCGTTGATTCCTTGATCGCCTGCTTCACGTCATCCGACGGAGGCGATTGCTCCAGCGAAAGGGCATACGATGCGGCCGAAGTGCCATAACGCCCCAGGACATAGCCAATCGGGCCCAGCAGGGATCCCAGAGCTGCACTGCCCAGCACGCCAACACCGGCTGCGAGCAACCCGGCAGAAATGTGCTTTTCCAGCAGGAGGGAGGCGCCCGGAACCACGGCTTCGCCCACAAGCTTTACGCCATTGTTGATCACGTCGACATCCAATGTAGAGGCCGGGGTCGTGGGGGCAGAAGGGGTCGGATTAGGCAGATCGGACATGGAACGCACTCCCCGTTGTTGTTCAGAACATATCAGGAATCGCGGCAATTTCCGATAGTTATCCACTCGTGGCCGATTTGCAATACCCATAACCTCGGGCAAGCAGGCAGGCGATATACCGGTGAAGTTCTAATTGCGGACTATATTCGATTCACTTGCCCGGCCCATGAAAGACATGACGCCAGGTTTACGCCTGATTTACGCGACAGTCGCTTCTAACTCGTAATCACGGGCGCCAGAAACCGCCATCTGCGCGCACGGTTGCCTGCTCGCTCGGCGCGATGCTCTTTCCAGGCCTCCCGCCGGTTCATCGCATGCCGTGCTTGACCATGTCGTCCCAGGATGGAACTACACGACCGCTCCTCCAGCAGCAATCAGGGACGGAGAGCTCATTTGTGGGAGACATCTCAAGAGCGGGTTGCTGACAGCGACAGAGTCATGGTCTGCCTGCCATCCGAGATGCACGTCTGGAGGGTGGAACTGAGCAGTGCCGCGGCGGCGACTTCCAACTCCTATGGACATCTCTCGTACAGCGAGCGCGAACGGGCGGATCGCTTTCTACACGCCGATACCCGATCTCGGTGGATCGTTGCCCGCAATGCGTTACGGCAGATCCTGGCCTGCTATGCCGATACGCCAGCGGAGACGCTACGCTTCTCCTTGAGTGACTATGGCAAACCTCAGCTTATCGGCACGGTAGCGGAGATCGCGTTCAACCTGACCCACACTCGTAATCGCGCGCTGGTCGCGGTTGGCTCCGCGGCTGCTGTCGGGATCGACGCGGAGATGATCCGGCCGATCGATTGGCGCGAGCTTAGCGAGTCATTTTTCGCGCCCGCGGAGGCAGCCGGTATCGCGGCGCTGCCGCCAGATCAGCGTCTTGACGGTTTTTTTGCCTGCTGGGCGCGGAAGGAGGCATTTGCCAAGGCGGTAGGGTCCGGGTTGTCGATAGGCTTCGACAAATTCAGCGTCGAGGTGAAGCCGGATGCTCAACCGCGGTTGCTGACGGCTCCGCCCGGGCATGATACTGCGCGATGGTACTTCGAGGATCTCACCGAGCGGGGAGTTGCGGCAGCGCTGGTTGTAGACGGACTGAAACCGGTTGTCCGCCGATACGATTTTGCGTGACGGACCCCGCCTCAGTGGGGCCGCCGACCTTTTGTAAGTTCGATGCGCCTGCGTCCGCCCTACGCCGGCAGCCGCAGCAACCGGTCCGCATTGCCATGCGCGATCTTCGCGCGGTCGGCGGGCGATACCGGCAACGAATCCAGGAACGCCCGCGCCCGCGCGTTCGACGCGAACGGGTAGTCGACCGAGAACATGATGCGGTCCACCCCGAACGCCATCAGCGCGGAGACGAATGGCACCAGAGTGAAGAACCCGCTGGTGGTGATCCACACTTGATCGAGGATCGTCTGCCGCACCGAACGCCGCAGCAGCGTCTTCGCATGCGCCGCGGTGGTTTCATCGATGCGGTCCAGCATGAAGGGCAGAGCCTCGCCCATGTGGCCGATGACGATTTTCAGTGCGGGATGCCGGTCCAGCGCTCCGGACAGCACCAGGCGCAACACGTGGATCGCGGTGTCGTAGTGCCAGCCCCAGGCGGACAGTGCCAGCGTAAAGCTGAAATTGCCCGGCAGGTTGTCGTAGTATGCGCCACGCACCGGCTGCGTGGGGATGCCGGGGTGCAGGTAGATCGGCAGGTCGAGCTTCTCTGCCTCCGACAGCACGGGTTCGAATATCGGATCGTCCAAGAAACGACCATCGATCGCGCCATTCACCAGCACGCCGTGGAAGCCGAGTTGCGTCACCGTGCGGTGCAGTTCCTGCGCCGCGGCGTCGGGTGAGAGCAGGGGCAGGTGGGCGAAGCCGCGCAGGCGGGTGGGGTGGCGTGCGCAGGCCTGGGCCAAGGCGTCGTTATAGGCGCGCGCTAGATCGATGCCCGGCTGGTCCGGCACAAGGTCAGCACCCGGCCCGGCAACCGAGAGCACCTGGATGGTGATGCCGTTCGCGTCCATGTCGGCGATGCGGGCATCGCCAAGGTCGGCGAGTTCGTTGCGCTTGGTGGATTGCGCCCAGACGAAGTCGGGGCCTGGGAAGCCGCGGCGCGCGACGGCCTCGGGAGAGATGCCGGCGACGATGCGGGGCACGGTGTAGTGTTCTTCCAAAGCGACAGCGCGCATGCGTGAGTCTCCTCCTGTTGGGTGGCAGGGTGGCATGGTGGATGCGGCAGGCGCTATCGTGCAGTCCCGTCATTGCGAGCAGCGAAGCGACGAAGCAATGTCATTCGAGTAGCGTTTGGATGCTCGCGCGCCTCTCGCGGGAGATTGCTTCGTCGCTGCGCTGCTCGCAATGACGCGGGAGGGATGGCGGCGCGCGTGTGGTTTGGGTTTGTGCCATAACACCGCAATGACATGGGGCCGCCGGTCGCTTCAATTCAAAGCAGAACTTCTCTGATTCCGAATGTGTGGCAACACCTTATCGGTCAGCATCCGGAACGAACGGCCGCTGAGCGGGGCCGCCATCAGATAGTTCATCCCGATCTCCTCCCCGAACGCCATGATCTGGTCGGCCACGCTCTCCGCGGTGCCGTGGATCATCACGTCTTCCAAATAGAAATCGATCGGGTCCTTGCCCCCGAACGTCCGCACCTCCTGCCGCGCGTTGCCCTGGGCCCGCCCGACATACGCAGCCATCGTCCATTCCGCCGCACGCTTCGCCACCGCGTGCGCCTTCTCTGCCGATCTCATCAACCGCGACCAGCCGCGCCATCGGGATCATGCGGCCGGCGTCGCTATAGCCGGCCTCGGCCAGCTTCGCCGTATAGTGCCGGCGCTTGCGGATCAGATCGGCACGGGAGGAATGCGGGTCCATCAGGATCGAGTGCCCCTGCCCCGCGGCCCACTCAATGGCGGGGATGGATGACGCCGCCATCCACACCGGCGGATGCGGCGCCTGCAGCGGCTTGGGCAGCACCTCAACGTTGTCGTACTTGAAGATACTTGCCTTCGTAGTTCAGCCGCTGGTTGGTCCAGGCCTTCAGCACGATATCCACCGCCTCATGGAAGCGCGGCGCGCTTTCTTCGCCGGGGATGCCGAAGGCGGCGAACTCGCTACGCTCGAAGCCGCGCCCGGCGCCCCAGTTGACCCGGCCGCCCGAAAGTACGTCCAGCAAGGCCACCTCCTCGGCAAGGCGCAGCGGGTTGTAGAAAGGGGCGAGCGACACCGCCGTGCCGATGCGCAAATGCTTGGTGCGCGCCGCCGCCATCGTTCCCATCATGTGCACGGATGGGCAGACGGAAAAGCTGGAGAAGTGATGCTCGGCGAGCCAGACGGCGTCATAGCCAGCCTGGTCCATAATGGAAAAGCGTTCCAGAGCCGTTTCGTAAACCGAGTGCAGCGGCACGGACCGGTCACGCCAGCCAAAGAACTGCAGGATACCTGTCTTCATAATCCCTCCAAGGCGGCACAACGGATCGGGACTGGGCAAGCAGCGAATGGAAATCGGTGCTGCGCGTGATATACATGTACCCCTTCCGCACGGGGTTAGGCTCGCGCGCGGAACGTGAGGGGACGTTCGGCATGAACTGGATCGAAGTCAATGGCACCAGCTTGCGTTGCGAGCTGAACGGCAGCGGCGCAACCACGCTGGTGCTGGTGCATGAGATGGGCGGCACGCTGGAATCGTGGGACCAAGTGATGCCAGCGTTGGCCGCCACGCGCCGCGTGCTGCGTTACGACACGCGTGGTGCCGGGCTATCGGCGAAGCCTGGCGGCCGGTTGACGTGGAATGATATGGCGGACGACATCGCCGCTCTGCTGGAGGCACATGGCATCGGCGGCAAGGTGGCGCTCGCGGGCACGGCCGTGGGTGCCGGCATCGCCATCCATTTCGCTGTGCGGCATGCGGCGCGAGCGGGCGCGATGGTGGTGAGCAGTCCGGCGCTGGGCGTGAGCGGGGACAGGCGACAGGCGACGCTCGACCGCGCGGCCGCGGCGGAAAGCGGCGGCATGCGCGGCCTGGTCGAGAGCAGTCTGGCCAATTCGTACCCGCCGGAGGTGCGGCACAATGCGGAGGAATTTCGCAGGTTCCGTGCCCGGTGGCTGTGCAACGACCCGCACGGCTTTGCCGCGGTCAGCCGCATGCTGGCGGAGGAGGACCTGAACGCTGAGCTGCCGCGGGTCGCCTGCCCGACGTTGGTGATCAGCTGCACGCACGACAACCTGCGCCCGCCGTCGGCGGTGGAGGCGGTGTCGAAGCGGATTCCCGGCGCCGAGTATTCGCAGATCAACTCAGGGCATTTCGCCGCAGTGCAAACTCCGGGGCTGATGGCGCAGGCGATCCATCAATTTCTGTGTTCGGTGGGGTACTGACGCAGGAATTGAAGAACTCCCCTCCCACAATGGGAGGGGAGTTTCTAAACCCTATGTATCCGCCAGCGCAGTCAGGATCGCATCGCGCGCGGAGGTATCGCCCTCAGGGTGCACCGGCTGAATAGCGACATGCGTTGCGCCCGCGACGAAATGCGCGCGCAGCCCCTGCTTCACTTTGGCCGCGTCGCCCCACAGCACCATCGCATCGATGAACCGGTCGGAGCCGCCGTTCGCCAGATCTGCCTCGGTGAAGCCGATGCGCAGGAAGTTGTTGCGGTAGTTGTCCAGCGTCATGTAGCGCGCGAGTTCCTTCCGCCCCAACGCCCGAGCCTTCGTCGCGTCCGTCTCCAGCGTCACCTTCTGTTCGATTGCCAGCCACTTGCCGGGGCCAAGAATTTTCGCCGCTTCCGCCGTGTGCCGCGGGTTGGTGTTGTACGGCAGCGCGCCGCGCGTGGCGGCCGCGGCCAGCTTCAGCATCAGCGGGCCAAGGGCGGCGATGGCCACCGGCCAGTTCTCCGATCCGGCCTCGCCCTTGCAGATACCGTCGAGGTAGGCGCGCATCGCCGGTATCGGCTTTTCATAATGATGACCGCGCACGCCTTCCACCATCGGCACGTGACTGACACCCAGGCCCAGGATGAAGCGTTCCCCGTACAAGGCGTGCAGCGACAGCATGCCGCGCCGCGCGGTAAACGCATCGCGCGCATAGATGCTGGCGATCGAGCTGCCGAGCTTCAGCGTGGTGGTGTTGCCCAGGACAAATCCCGCCACTGACAGCGATTCAAAGCCGCGCGATTCCGGATACCACAGCACATCATACCCGAGCCGTTCGAGCATGGCGCTGAACTGCCTGATCTGCTGCGGCCCGGCCAGTTTGTCCATCGAATACCAGGCGCCAAGACGTCCGATCTGCATGTCTGCCCTCCCACTTCCCGTCATAGCCGGGCCCTGTCCCAGCCTGCCCCGGCATCGCCCAGCCATCCGCCCCTGGTCGTCCGTGTGTAGTTGGCCGGGTCAAGGCCCGGCCCATGACGAGGGGTCAGATCACCCGTTGCACCCGAAAGCCAGCGATCTCCGCCGCGCCGTACCCCAGCTCCCGCAGCACCTCATCGTTATGCTGTCCTAGCATCGGCGGCGGCGTGTCGATGCGCGGCCCGTCATGCGCAAACTTGAACGCCGCCAACGGCACTGCGAATGCGCCATTCACGCCCGGCGCCCCATCATCGAACCGATGCAGCACCCCGCGCGTGGCGATCTGCGGATCGGCCACCGCCTCGCCCATCGTGCGCACACGCGCTGCCGGGACGTGACGCGCCTGCAAGTACTCTTCCCACTCCGCCGCCGTCCGCGTCCGCATGATCTGCTGCAGCAGCGCCTCCTCGGGTGCACGGTCCGTTTCACGCTCGTCGTTGGTGCGCTTGATCATCTCAGGATGTTCCAGAACGGTCCACAATCGACGCTGCTGACGCAAATTGGACGCCCCCAGCATCAAAAGACCATCCTTAGTCTCGTATGCGCTGTTGGTTGCGTACGGCTGCTTGTTGCCATGCGGCTTTGGATGTCGACCGTTGCGCAGGTAGCCCGTCAGGTGCGAGGCCTGCAAAATCATCGCCACGTCCAGCATGGCCATGTCGATGCGCTGGCCCTCGCCGGTGCGCTCGCGCTGGAACAAGGCGGCGGACAGCGCGAAGGCGCCCATCGTGCCGGTGGCGTAATCGACCACCGGAGGGCCGACCTTCACCGGGTTCGTCTCCGGCGTGCCGGTCATCGCCATGATGCCGGACGTGGACTGGATCACATGATCATACGCGGTCTGCGTGCGCCGCGGTCCGCCCTGGCCGAATGCGGAAAACGACGCGTAGATCAGCTTCGGATTGATCTTGCGCAGGTCGTCATAGCCCAGGCCCAATGCTTCGAACGCGCCGGGCCGGTAGTTCTCCACCAGCACGTCGGCGGTGCGCACCAGCTTGCGCAGGATATCGCGCCCTGTCTCGGTCTTCAGATCCAGCGTGATCGAGCGCTTGTTCGACGCCTGGGTCAGGAAGCCGGTGCCCATCTGCGCGTGGTTCAGCGCGTTGTCGCTGCCGGAGCCACGGCTTTGATCGGGATCGTCCGGGTGTTCCACCTTGATCACGTCGGCGCCTAGCACCCCCAGCTGGTAGGCGGCGAACGGACCGGCCAGCACGTGGGTGATGTCGATGATGCGGATGCCTTCGAACGGCCGTGGCATGGTCCCGCTCTCCTCCCGATTGTGCCGCGACGGTGGCGCCTTGCCCCTGCCCCGTCAACACGCTTGGATGCCGCGCAACGGCGGAGGAGGAACCTGGGAATGTCGGTCGATCTGACCATTGAAGGCCCGGTGGCGACGGTCACCTTGAACAGACCGGAGAAGCTGAACGCGCTGACCATCGAGATGCGGCAGCAGTTGCGCGACCATTTCGCGGCGCTGCGGTTCAATGACGAGGTGCGTGCGATCATCGTCACCGGCGAGGGCCGCGCGTTCTGCACCGGCGCCGATGTCGGCCGCATGCAGCGCGGCGGCCTGCGCGCCGAACGCGAGAAGATCCAAGGCGGCAGTCACACCTTCCTGCGCACGCTGCACGCGATCGAGAAGCCGGTGATCGCCGCGGTACGCGGCCCCGCCGTCGGCATCGGCTGGAGCATCGCGTTGGCTTGCGACCTGATCGTGGCCTCGGAGACGGCGCGGTTCTCGCAAATCTTCCGCCGCATCGGGCTGGCACCGGACGGCGGCGCGATCTGGTTCCTGACGCGCCGCATCGGCCTGGCACGCGCCAAGGAGTTGGTGTTCACCGCGCGATTCGTCGAGGCGCCGGAGGCATTGGCACTGGGGTTGGTGAATCATGTCGTGCCGGATGGCGAACTGATGGCGAAGACGCGGGAATTGGCGCAGGATTTAGCCTCGGGTCCGACGTTCGCTTTCGGGATGGCAAAGAAACTGTTCCACATGGCGAGCGGACCCAGCTACGAGGACTTCCTGGACTACGAAGCGTTCGTGCAGCCGCAACTGGACCAGACCGAGGACCACCACGAGGGGGTTGCCGCATTTCGCGAGAAGCGGAAGCCGAATTTCGTTGGGAGGTAGTCAAAGAGCTGATCAATGAGGAACCGAAAGAGGAAGTGAGGAAAGCAAGCACCCCCTCCCCTTGAGGGAGAGGGCTGGGGGGGAGGTGTGCGAGCAACCGCCGTACTTCGCTGCTCGCGCCGCTCCCCCCAGCCCGCTCCCTCGAAGGGAGGGGTGCTCGCGCTACCCCCCCGTCCCCTCCTTCTACCCCTCCAGCATCTCCCGCAGCGCCTCGCCGCCCAGGCTGGCGCGCAGCTTGCCCAGCGCCTTGGCCTCGATCTGCCGGATACGCTCGCGAGTCACGTTGAACTGCTGGCCCACCTCCTCCAGCGTGTGATCGCGATCCGTGCCGATGCCGAAACGCATACGCAGGATGCGCTCCTCGCGCGGTGTCAGACCGGACAGCAACTGTGCCGCCCGCTCGCGCAGCACCGTCCGCGCGGCCGCCTCGAACGGCATCACCGCGTTGCGATCCTCGACCAGGTCGCCGAGGCTGGCATCGCCGTCCTCGCCGATCGGCGTCTCCAGGCTGACCGGCTCGCGCACCAGCTCCCGCGCGGCCTTCACCTTGTCCAGCGGCAGGTTCAACCGGTTCGCGAGCTCCTCCAGCGTCGGCTCGCGACCGGTCTGATGCGCGATCCGGCGGCCGGCGCGCAGCACCTGCCCTGCCGTCTCCTTCATGTGCACGGGCACCCGAATCGTCGGCGCCTGGTCGGCGATGGCACGCGTCATCGCCTGGCGGATCCACCAGCTCGCATAGGTGGACAGCTTGAAGCCGCGGCGCCAGTCGAATTTTTCCACCGCGCGCATCAGGCCCAGGTTGCCCTCCTGGATCAGGTCGCCGAACATCAGGCCACGGTTGCGGTAGCGCTTGGCGATGTGCACCACCAGCCGCAGGTTGGCTTGCATCATCGCATCCCGCGCGTGCCGCGCCTCGCGTTCGCCGCGGCCCAGGTCGTGCAACACCCGGCGCAGCTCGGCGATGGGCAAGCCCGCCTCCAGCTCCAGTTGCCCGACCTCGGAGCGGATTTCCGCCAGCCCGACCTTCAGCGCCTTGCGCTTTCCGGCAACGGCGCTCGTGGCCTTCCGCTCGAACTCGCGCCACCGAAGCGGCGCTGCCATCCCACGCCTGCAGGAACGCCGTCCGCTGCAAGCCGGCGCCCAGCGCCAGGCCAAGCGCCGTCCGGTCGAGCGCCGCCAAGCGCCCAGCCGCGGCCTTCAGCTCGCCGATCAGCGGATCGATCCGGCTGCGGCGCAGCCCGAGCCGCTGCATGTCGGTCACCATCGCCTGCAGCCGACGCTGGTACGCCTCGCCGCCCTTCTCCCGCGCCGTGGCGAGGGCACGATGGCCGGCCAGGATTGCGTCGAGCCGGGCCAGGGTCTCCGGCCGCAGTCCTTCTTCCGCACTTGGCTCGGCCGCCACTTCCTCGGGCGCGGCCGTGCCGCCAGGCGCCGTGTCCAGTTCGACCAGGTCGCGCAGCGCCAGCCGCCCGTCCTGCAGCGCCTCACGCCAGATGGCGATGGCTGCGAAGGTCGTCGGGCACTCGCACAGCGCCGTCAGCGTCGCGGTCTCCCCCGCCTCGAACCGCTGCGCCAGGGCGATCTCCTGCTCGCGCGTCAGCAACTCGGTGTTGCCGATGTCGCGCAGGAACATGCGGACCGGATCGGTCGTGGTGGTGCCGGCCCCGCCCAGGTTGCCCTGGCTGGCTTCGGCCGCGCGGAGCGGCTCCTCGGCCTCGTCCGGCTCAACGGAGTCCTCAGCGGGGTCGGCCACTTCCTCGCCGATCGGTGCCTCGATATCGCGCGCGTCCTCTGGCACGGCCGCGTCCTCCTCGACCAGCAGGGCATCCGCGCCCTGGGCGAAGGCAACGCCGGCCTCCGGCTCCTCGTCGATCAGCACCGCCAATTCAAACGTCTTGTCCATCGACTTTCCCGCATTCACCGTCCGCCCCACCGGCACATTCCGGCCACCAGGCGAACGCCCATCGTTTCACGCGATCGGCAACCACGCCGGAATCACGTCAGCGGCCGACCGCTGGCACCCGGTTTTCCGGGGTGACACCACGATCGAGCCGTTTCAGATTGCCGGGCAACAGCAGCCGGGCAGCACATGTAGTGATGCCGGACCGCCTCTCCCAGCGAAATCTCACATTCCCGCGCAGCCTTACCGCAAATAACCGGGCCGTCGTCAAGCGCCCTTCCAGCGATGTGCGGGTTGCACGTGGCGCAAGCGAGGCGGATGGCCGCTCGGGTGCCGCAACGCCATGTCGCTCTCCGTCCATGGGCGCTGTGGCAGCCGGGGCGACAACCGGGGGTCCCGCCTCACAGATTTTTCCGGCCGCCCCGCCGCGGCAGGACGCCCCATAGGCGGCGCGCTGTTCGCTCGGGATCGATGGCGCGGCCCTTCGCCGCGGGCGGATGCGCGGAGCTGCACACGAGACGAGATGAATCTGGTGCCGCTGCTGCTGTTCCTCAGCGCCCACATCTCACTGATGTCGTTGCTGTTCGCATCGCATCCGGTTCCGAAACTCTTCGCCGGATTGTCATTTTATTGATGGCCAGTTTGCGTTTCGTCCACAATTTTATGACTTGCGAACACCCCGTATAAAAATCGACATTCCCCACTTCACCCGAGTTAAGATGTCGCACTGTCGGAGATTAGTTTCGTGTTGACGTCGCCACGCCTTCGATTCATGCTCGTCTTGTACATTCGGGGTCAAAATGACCGTCCTTCCGCGGCGCGTTGCCACCGTCTCGGCCAGGATGAGATTCGCGTTTCGGACCGGAGCGAGCCGCGGCCGAGGATATGACGTCACTTGTCTGTAAATGTTGTGCTGGACCAGCCGATCCGTTCGTCACCGTAGATTTCTCCCGCACCTGCGAGGACGCAAAGGCGCCACGCTTCCCCCCTAGCGGCGAGCCCGTCACCTATTTCCGTTGCCGCGCGTGCTGTCTGCTGTTCACGCCGCATTTTGACATCCTGTCCGCGGCTCAGCTCGCGGCACGGATCTACAACGCCGAGTATGCCACTGCCGATCCGGACTTCGCCGAGGCCCGACCACGGTACTTCGCCAACCTGCTGCGGGATGTGCTCGAGCCGGCGAAGGACAGCATTCGCGCACTTGACTTCGGTGGCGGCCAAGGACTGCTCGCCAGGCTGATGCGCGAGGCGGGCTTCGAGGGCTATGCCAGCTACGACCCGTTCTTTGGCAACTCGGCACCGAACTCGGGTGGTTACGACCTGATCACGGCCTTTGAAGTGGTGGAGCATAGCCGCGACCCGATCGCTCCCTTCCAAGAAATGCTGGCCTTATTGCGCCCGGATGGCGCGGTACTGTTCTCTACAGCGTTGCAACCGCGGTGCCTGGATGCTGATTGGTGGTACATCGCGCCGCGCAATGGCCACGTCTCCCTGCACAGCCGCGGTAGCCTGCGGCACATTGCCCGGCATCTCGGCGTCCGGCTGCTGTCGATCGATCCTACCCTGCACCTTTTCTGCCGCTCGCCGGCTAACCTTGCGGCACGCTTGATTATCCGACGCCACGAACGCCCGATGTTGCGGTTCGCCTCGCTCGGTGGGTTCGGTCCTCTACTGACGACAGCATGGGAGGTGGCCCGCATGGGAGGAGTCCGCGCCGCAATTGATCCGCACCATGCAGGCCGTGCGCTGCTGCGGTACTTGAACATGGCGCCGCCGAGGTGATCAAGGTTCAATCCCGCTCCGGCGCGCCAGCGGGGCGGAGAATTGCAGCTCCGTATCCCAGGGGAACAGAATCCAGGTGTCCTGCGAGACTTCCGTGATGTAGGTGTCCACCACGTCGCGCCCCGCCGGCTTGGCATACACACAGGCAAAATGCGCGCGCGGCAGCAGGCGGCGGACCACCCGGGCAGTGGCGCCGGTATCCACCAGGTCGTCAACGATCAGGAACCCGCTGCCGTCGCCGGCCGCCGCGGGGGGCTTGGCCACCAGCGGCTCACCGCGGCGTTGTTCATCGGCCAGCGTCCCGGCACCGGCAGCGTAGGTGACCACCGAGACCGTCTCCACCAGGCGCAGATCCAGTTCCCGAGCGATGACGGCGGCCGGGATCAGCCCGCCGCGAGTCACCGCGACGATGCCGGTGAACGGACCCGCCTGCATCAGCCGCCAGGCAAGCGCTCGTGCGTCGCGATGCAACTGGTCCCAGGTGACGGTATAATAATGCGTTGCCATCCGAATCGGTCTTCCGCGCTGGGGAGCTGCTGGTCTCTGTCAGCATTCCATGAAACCGCACCTATGGTTGAGGCCCCACCGAAGTCGCCGGGCCGCCGTCGGATGGCCCCGGTAGGAGTCGTTCATGGAAACGCTGCCAGGCAGCTTGCCCCCGTTTGGCACCTTGAAGTCGGGCTTCACCAAGACGACGGCCCCGTCATCGTCTGGCATTCCCAGGGTCAGCACCTCGCTGATGAACGGCCCGATCTGGCGTGGCGGAAAATTGGTCACCGCGCAGACCTGGCGGCCGATGAGTTGGTCCGGCCGGTAGTGCACGGTAAGCTGGGCAGAGGAGCGCTTGGTGCCGAGTTCCGGCCCGAAATCGATCGCCAGCTTGTACGCCGGCTTGCGCGCCTGCGGGAACGGTTGGGCGTCCACAATGGTGCCGACGCGGATTTCCACCCGCTCGAAATCGCTGAAGCTAATCGTGTCCACCATGGTCACGCCCCCCGCTGAGCAAGGCGCATCATGCCATACGGGTGGTCAGCCGTCAGCGCCGAGGTCATATTGGCCGGGTTATCAGTGACCGGAGCTCGCCGACCCATGCGCGACTACCACCTGCCGGGCCGCAGCCCGGTCTATGCGACCCATGGCATGGCAGCGACTTCCATGCCCAGCGCCACGCTCACCGCACTGGACGTGCTGCGCGCCGGGGGCAATGCGCTGGACGCCGCGGTGGCCGCCTGCGCCGTGCTGTGTGTGATCGAGCCGCAATCCACCGGCATCGGCGGCGACTGCTTCTGCCTGTACGCGCCGGAGGGCGCCGGCAAGGTGATCACGCTGAACGGCTCCGGCCGCGCGCCCGCCGCCGCAACGATCGATTGGTATGAGCAAGCGGGGATCACGGCGATCGAGAACACCTCGGCGCACGCGGTGACGGTGCCGGGCGCACTGAGCGCGTGGGAGACACTGCTGAAGGCGCATGGCCGCAAGGACCTGGACGAACTGCTGCAGCCCGCGATCCGCTTCGCTGCCGACGGCTGGCCGGTTGCCCCGAAGCTGGCCTGGGACTGGAAGCGGCTGGAAGCGAAGCTGCGCAAGAACGGCACGCACCACTTCCTGCCGGGTGGCATGGCGCCGGCGCCTGGCGACATCTTCGTGCAGCCGGCTTTGGCCGAGACCCTGCGCGCGGTGGCCCGGCGCGGCGCCAAGGCCTTCTATGAAGGCTCCATCGCCGCGGACATGGTCAACACGCTGCGGGCACGCGGCGGCCTGCACACCGAGGCCGACTTTGCGGCCGGCCTTCACGTCGCCGACTTCATCGATCCGATCAGCCTGAACTGGCGCGGCTACGACGTGTTCGAGTGCCCGCCCAACGGCCAGGGCATCGTTGCGCTGATCATCCTGGGGATTCTGGGCGGGATGGCTTCGGCCTCGGACGGCCCGCTGGGGGTGACGCGCATGCACCGCCATATCGAGGCGGCCCGCCTCGCCTATCGCGACCGCGACGCCTTCGTCGCCGATCCGTCGCAGGTGGACGTTCCGGTGGGCAAGCTGTTGAGCGCCGATTACCTGGCCGGCCTGCGCGCGCTGATCCGCGACGACGCCGCGATGCCGGCCATGCCGCTGGCCGGCGAGACGCTGCTGCCGCCACACCGCGACACGATCTATCTCTGCGTCGTCGATCGCGACGGCAACGCTTGCAGCTTCATCAACTCCCTGTTCGAGGGCTTCGGCTCGGCGATCCTGGCGGAGCAAACGGGCGTGATGCTGCAGAACCGTGGCTTCGGCTTCCGCGTGGAGCGCGGGCACCCGAACTGCATCGCCCCGCGCAAGCGGCCGATGCACACCATCATCCCCGGCATGCTGATGCATGATGGCAAGGCCGTGATGCCGTTCGGGGTGATGGGTGGCCATTACCAGCCGATGGGGCATTCCTGGTTCCTGGCGAATTTCCTGGAATACGGGCTGGACATCCAGGAGGCGATCGACCTGCCGCGGCTGCTGCCTCGGCTGGGCAAGCTGCAGATCGAGCGGGGCATCCCGGCGGACGCCGTGGCCCGGCTGACGCGCATGGGCCACGACCCGGAGCTGGTGGAGCGCCCGCATGGCGGCGGCCAGGCGATCTGGATCGACCGGGACCGTGGCTGTCTGGTGGCTGGGTCGGAGCCGCGGAAGGATGGGCTGGCGCTGGGGTACCGAGCAGCGGATCGGCGATCCCGTCACGGCAGGCGAAGGCCCGCCATCCACGACTGTGCATCTTGCATCGGAAGCCTTTGATGACGACCGGAGCCTGCCGCCGGGCGTTTGACCCGGTGGCCGGCATGACGGCGACCCTCTGCGCGACCACGGCCAAAGCGGGTGTTCGCTGCAAGCGAGGCGTTGGCCGGGACGGTCAATCGACCGCCGCGTGTGCCGCCTGGCGGCCCAGCGGTTCGACCTGGGCCATCGCGGCAGTTCGCAGCGAATATCCGAAGGCTCGAGGCGGGCGGGCGGCCCTTGCAGGAAATCGACTGCGCGACGGGGTACTAGTGTCTCTGCAAGGGGGTTGACCCGTTGGAGGACAGGGTAGCCCGGACTGCCCGTGCGCCGGGGTAGGAGTGCCGCGCGGAACAGCCGGTTCCGACCCATCCTTGCCGTTCCCAGGCCAGTTGGGCACCCCCGAAAGCGGCCATTCGTTCAGGTCCGCCACCAATGGCGACCTCGAGCCCATGGAGGTCGTTCCTGGCCGCCTCGTCGTTACTCGACTGCAGACGTTTCTGAAAGTGTGGCGGTAGCTGCTCAGATGTCTGTCGCGGAGTGGTAATCGGAAATTGGCATACGGGAGCCGAACGACCGTGGGCGGGCTATTGGCGGGCTATGGTTGCGCCGGCGTCAAGAACTGAAAGACGGCACCCCGTGGTTCGTTCGCCTCCGCCCACAATCGTCCCCCATGTGCTTCGATGATCGAGTGACAGATCGACAGGCCCATCCCCAAGCCACTGGGCTTGGTCGTGTAGAAGGCCTCAAAGAGACGGTCGAAAGTCGCCGGCGCCAGTCCGGGACCCGTGTCCCGCACCGCGACAAGTACCCCATCGGGCTCAACCTTCCCCGTGCTGATCAGCAATTCTCGCTCCCCCGCATCGATAGCGCTCATTGCTTCAACCGCGTTGACGACCAGGTTGAGGATCACTTGTTGCAGTTGGACCCGATCACCGTGAATGAGCGGCAAGCCCTCCGCGAGGTGCGCCTGCACCGAGACACCGGTCCTGACCGCTTCGCCGCGGGTGAGCTCAACCACCTCGCGGATCGCGTCGTTGATGTCCAGGCGATCCTTCCGTGGTGGCGCCTTCTTGATGAGGGCGCGGATTTGCTCGACGACGTCGCCCGCTCGATGGCTGGTTTCCACGATACGACCGAGCGCCTGCCTGGCCTCCTTCAGGTTCGGCGGCTGGGCGCCCAGCCAGCGTAAGGCGGCCGCAGCATTGGTCGCCGTGGTGGCAATCGGTTGCTTGACCTCATGGGCGATCGACGCGGACAGCTGTCCCATCGTCGCGACGCGGTTGGCGTGCGCCAGTTCCATCTGCACCGCGCGGTAACGCCCCTCGCTCTCGCGCGCTTCGGCTTCCGCCCGCTTGCGCTCGGTCAGGTCGAGCACGAATGAGACACCCTGCTTCCCGCTTTCGTCGAAACTCGCCGCGCCGACCAACACGGGCACGCGGCCGCCGTCTTTCCGAAAATACTCCTTCTCGTAGGGTTGTACTGTCCCGGTCAGCTTGATCTCAGGAGTCCACACCTGTTCATGTCGCTGCCGCCATTCCGTCGGCGTCAGGTCCGTCCAGCGCAGCCGACCGGCAACGAGATCTTCGCGATCCTGCCCCACAATACGCAGAAACGCATCGTTGGCCTCGAAGATATGCCCTTCCGATTCCCAGATGAAAATCCCGATGATATTGGCGTCAACCAGTCGCCGAATCTTGGCTTCGCGTTCTACGCCTTCGCGGTACAAGCGGGCGTTCTCAAGCGCGACCGCGGCCTGCGAGGCGAGCAGCTTCAACACGGCGAGCCGCGCCGGCGTGAACACGTGCGGGGCGAGGTTGTTTTCCAGGTAAAGCACGCCAATGAGCTTGCTCTGGTTGAGCAACGGCAGGCAGAGGATGGAACGTGCCTGGTGCTGATGGAGATAGGTGTCCGCGGCAAATGGGTTCTCCGCCGTGGCGTCATCGAGAATCACGGCCGCCCGCGTGCGCAAGACGTAATGGAGGATCGACTCCGGCAGCGCGTCGGTCACCTTCTCGTCCCGCAGGACCACCTTGACGGTGTCGCCAGGGGTCGTGGCTTCCGCCGCGATCCGCTGCTCCGTCCCCCGTGGGGTAAGCAACAGCCCCCGTTGCGCCCCGGCCTGCTCGATCGCCGTGTGCATCAGCGTGTCGAGCAGTCTTTCCAACACGATCTCGCCAGACACCGCTTGCGACACTTTGATCACGGTCGCGAGGTCGAGGTGTTCAACCGGTGCCCCGATCGTGCCTGTCGGCCTGGAGACCGGCTCTGCCTCCCGGAGCTGCGGATACAGCTGATCGAGTTGCCGCACCTTTCCGTCGGCGCCCCAGCGCAGGTAGCCGTAGCGGGCATTGCGGAGATAAGCGTGCGATGTCGTCTCAAAGCCACGCGCCGCGTAGAAGCGCGCCGCCAGTTCGTTGGCGAGTGCTTCGTTGTGAACAAACCCGTTTGCGCGGGCCGAGCGGATGGCCTGTTCGTAGAGGCGCTCGGCATCCAGCTCGCGGCCCTCCAGGCGGGCGATCTCGGCGCCGACCAGCGCGGCGCGGTTCTCGAAATTCTCCGGACAGTTCGCCGCCCAGATCTTGAGCTGCTTGTGATGCGCAGCGACCGCGTCCAGGTGCTGCTGGCGCTCGCCGGTTGCCACGGAACCGCAGACGGCGGCTTGCGACAGCGCGACGTAGAAATGATATTCCGCCTTTTCGAGGTGCCAGTCCGAGGTCCACAACAGCAGTTGTGCTCTCGACGAGGCCTCGATGGCCGCCGTATAGTCGCCAGCAAAGAAGCGCGCCTGCAGCTTGCGGATCCAATACCAGAACTCGACATGCGCCAGATCCGGGTTAGCGGCCAAACGGCGCTCGATCCGAATTTCATCGAACTGCGCATCGTTAAGGCAGCCGAATGTCGGTGTAAGTCCCCGGAGAGTCCGGATCAGCCCGAGCTGGGTGGCGATGCGGTCAATGACAAACCTGAACCGCGCCCTCTGGCGAACGCGAGACCATGCTCGGCTTCGTGTTCCACCTCGGCGAGCGGATCGCCCGCCGTGAGAAGGTTCGTGGTCAATTCGTTTCCGCAATAGGCGGCGTAAGTCAGGTCGCCGATCGTGTTTGCCGCCTCGAACGCGCGGCGCAGCAGATCGCGGCCGGCCCGGACATGTCTCGTCCAGGGCAGCACACCATTGCAAAGGGCATATAGATCCTGGCCTGGAAACGCGTCAGTCCGCGTCTGTTCGACCAGGTCATAGCCGAGCTGGCCGAAGCGATAAAGCCGGTCTGATAGTCGCCGAAGCGCGCGCCGGCGATCGTGCCAAGTCGATACGTAGGCGATGCACGAAGCGTCGCAGTGGCCCCGCTCGAGGCTGAGATTGACCGCTCGGCAGATGACCAGGGCAAGCAGATTCACATCCGTGTACAATGCCGGTGGCGCCAGCTTGGTCAGAACCTCCAGGTCGCGAGGGAGGCCGGGTCGCTCATCAAAGGCAGTTCGAACAAAGCCTCGATCGTCCGGCTGCCGAGCCGCGACCAGATCCGATCGTATTCGCGCCGCGCTTCTTCTTCCGTCGGATGCGGCGACCAGTCGATGCCAAGATGCCGGAGGCAATCGAGACCGACGGCGACGGCGCGGCTGCTCTGACCGAGGGTCGTGTACAGATCCATGCGCAAGCACGCGACCGTGGCTCGTTCCACCGTATTGGCGGCGCGGGACGATAGCGCCGCCAGGCGCTGCTCCGCTTCCGTCAGTGCGCCGGTGAGGAATTCGCATTCGGCCCGCCCCAGTTCGAGCGCGAAGATGAGCTCGTACCGGCGTTCCCAGCGTCCTCCGCCAATAGCGCCGTTCCAGCGACCAGATAACTGAACGCCGAGGCATAAGCGGTCGAAGCCTTGGCCCGCCTGCCGGCGATCAGGTTGAACGCCGCGAGCTTCTCCCGTTCCTCGCGCGCCGTGACCAGCGTCGCGCCGCGGTTGAGCTGGCTGACGATCTCGAAGATCGCCTCCTCAAGCTGCGCCGGCGGCGTGTGTGCCACCAGCAGCCGGCCGATCCGCAGGTGGTCCGCAGCATGCGACGCCTCCGGGATCAACGAATAGGCGGCTTCCTGCACCCGGTCGTGGATAAACCGGTAAGTCCCGTCCAGCCGCTCAACCAACTCCTGACGGACGGCCTCCCACAGCGCCGCCTCGACCTGCTCCGCCGCGGTCCCGAGAACGATCGACAGCATCGCGATCTCGGCGACGTTGCCGAGACAGGCCAGAAGCTGCAGCGCCCTCTGCGTGTCTGCCGGGAGGCGCGTGAGCTTGCCGACCATCAGGTCCACCACATTGTCGGTGTAACCCTTGGCGCGAATGCGCCCGAGGTCCCCGTCCAGCGCCAGCGGAGCGCCATGATCGAACGCCAGCAACTGCTCCTCGGCGAGCGCGTACAGAAACTGAATGACGAAGAACGGATTGCCTTCCGTCTTCTCGTGCACCAGTTGCGTCAGCCGCTCGGCGTGCTGCGGCGTGCAGCGCAGCGCGTCCGCGATCAATTGCCCGACATGCTCCTGCGCCAGCGGCGCGAGCGTGATCGCCGCGACCTTGCCGCCTTCGGTCTTGATCGCCGCCAGCTTGCGCGTCAGCGGATGCGCGGCATCGACCTCGTTGTCCCGGTAGGCGCCGATCAGCAGCAGGTGCCGCACGTCCGCCTGGGTCAGCAGATCCTCGATCAGATCGAGCGTGGCCGCGTCGAGCCATTGCAGATCGTCGAGGAACAGCGCCAGCGGATGCTCCGGCCGCGCGAACACGCCGATGAACCGCCGGAACACCAGTTGGAAACGCCGCTGCGCGTCTTGCGGCGGCGAGTTCGGAGACCGGCGGCTGGTCGCCGATGACCAGGCTCAGTTCGGGGACGAGGTCGATCATGAGCCGTCCGTTCGGCCCCAGCGCCTCCAGCAGCGTCTCCCGCCAGCGCGCCAGTTCGGCCTCGCTCTGGCCGAGCAGCGGCCGCACCAGGCTCTGAAACGCCTGCACCAGCGTCGCATACGGGATGTCGCGTTTGTACTGGTCGAACTTGCCCGAGGCGAACAGGCCGCGCGGCGGCACCAGCGCCTTGTGCAGCTCGTGGACGACGGCGGACTTGCCGATGCCGGAATAGCCCGAGACCAGCACCAGCTCCGGCGCACCGCTCGTGACCACGCGATCGAACGCGGCGAGCAAGGCATCGACCTCGCGCGCTCTCCCGTAAAGTTTCTCTGCAATCAGCAGCCGGTCCGGCGTGTCGTCTTCGCCCAGCGGGAAGTCGTCGATGCGGCCTTGCGCCTCCCATTGCGGCCAGGCAGCGCCGGAGGTCGCGCTCCAGGCCGGCGGCGGTCTGGTAGCGCTCCTCGGCGGTCTTGGCGAGCAGCTTCATGATGATGGCCGAGAGTGAAGCCGGCACGCCAGGAAGTCGCTCGGCCGGCGGCACCGGCCGGCGGGCGATATGGCAATGCACCCACTCCATCGGCTCGGTCGCGGCGAATGGCAAGCTGCCGGTGAGCATCTGGTAGAGCGTGACGCCCACCGCGTAGAGGTCGCTGCGGGCATCGATCGAGCGGTTCATCCGCCCGGTCTGTTCGGGGGCCATGTAGGCCAGCGTGCCGGCAATCACCGCGGGCGGATCGGGGGCTTGGCGTTGGCGCGGCAGGCGTGAGGCGATGCCGAACCCGGTCAGGTGGACCGCGCCACTCGCCCGATCCACCAGGATATGCGCCGGCTTGATGTCCTTGTGGATGAGCCCCCGCTGATGCAGCCCGGCGATCGCCGCGACCAGACCGAGCGCGCAGTGCAGGAAGGGCCCCACCGGCATCGGCTGACCGAGCAGTCCCTCCAGCAGTTCGCCACCCGGGTCCTCCAGCACCAGCATGGTCCGACCGCGTTCGCGCACGAGCTCCAGCGGCCGCACCGCCCACGCGCCGTCGAGCTCATCCTTCAGTTCGTATTCGTGAGCGAGGCGATCGATTGTGTCCGGTGGCGGGTGCTCCGCGGCGGGCACCACGGCCAGCACGGCCACGCGGTGGCCATCCGCGCGCAGGCGCCACCCTCGGCAGAACACGCGATGCCCGCCGTCTTCCCACAGGACCTGGAAACTGTCCTCTTCCTCACCGTCGAACGGAAAGAATAGGTCCAATTGCCGCACTCCGTCGGCAAGGCGGTTGTCGCGATCGGTCGAGCAAATCGGCGTGGCTGCGCGCATTCGCCATCAGCAGCCTGGGTCGGCACTATGCCAGAGCCGAGGCACCATAACGACGGCTTTTTTCCCGGCATCAGGCGACGGTCGGGTGACCTTCCGCTGGCGGTCGACGGCAGGCGTTGGCAATCCCCACGAACGTCTGCCTGTCGCAGTTGGACCTCCAAAGCGGCCGTTCCGGTATCGGCCAACCCAAGCCCTCGACGGAACGTCCGCTTCGCTCGCTGCAGGACCGGAAGCGGACTGGCAGCTCTCCACCCAAAGCGGCTACTCCAAGGGAACATACCCTGCGGCCGGGCCGTGGCATCGCGGATGCCATGCGGCCGCGGATTCACTTTCGCAACCGGTCAAAACCCCAGTGCAGAGGTGCTAGGTACCCTGCGTCGCTGGGTTTCCGCCGTGTGTCCACCTGCCTCACATCCGTGCCGAAAGCAGTCGGGGGCGCGGGAACCCCGCAATATCGGCGGCACGGAGGGCAGGCCAGGATCAGGTTGGCTGTCAGGCAGCCGCGTGCCAACAGACCGGTCTGCCCGGCCAGCCCATAGCGATAACCATGCAGGAGTCCCCATGCCGCCATCCCCCTCCCCGCTCCGCCGTCTTCCGGACCACAAGCTCCTGCTTGGCCTGTTCCTGCCCATGCAGCAGGGCGCGTGGAGTCCGTCGCGCGCCCCTCGCTCCACCTCCTGGACCTTCGACTACATCGCCCGCTGCACCACACTGGCGGAAGACCTTGGCTTCGACCTGACCTTCGGCCTGGCGCAATGGCTCGGCAAAGGCGGCTATGGCGGCGAAATGCACTTCCGCGAGCATGAAGTAGACCCGATCATCTCCAACGCCTCGCTGGCGGCACTCACCAAGCGCATCGTGCTGATCAACACCGTGCACGTGCTGTATGCGTGGCACCCGCTGCACCTGGCGAAATTTGGCGCCGCGCTGGACCACATCAGCAATGGGCGCTGGGGCATCAACGTCGTCACCGGCTACAAGCCGAGCGAGTACCGCATGTTCGGTCTCGAACCGATCGAGCATGACCTCCGCTACGACATGGCGGGGGAATTCACTACGATCATGAAGCGCCTATGGACCGAGGACGAAGAACTCAGCTTCGAAGGAAAATACTGGCGCACGCACCGCGCGTTTCTGGCACCGAAACCGGGCCCGCGCCCGCCCTTCCTGGTGAATGCCGCGTCGTCACCGGCCGGGCTCGACTATGCGGCAAAGCACTCCGACCTGATCTTCATCACCAGCCCGACCGGCGCCGAGCCCGAGCAAGCCTGCGCCTCGCTGCCAGCCCATATCGCCCGCATCAAGGCGCTCGCGCGCGGCTACGGACGGGAGGTGAAGACGATCATCAATCCGCACGTGGTCTGCCGCCCGACAGAGCAGGAGGCACGCGCCGCGTATCGGATGATTCTGGAAAACGAGGACCCGGTCGCCGCCGATAATTTTGTGCGCACGTTCCAGACCGGCGATACCGCTTCATGGCGCGGCCACACGCGCGCGCAATGGGTGGTCGGCGGCAATCTACACCTGGTTGGTTCGCCCATGCAGATCGTCACGTGGTTCCAACGGCTGCACGCAGCGGGCTGCGACGGCGTGCAGGTGAACTTCTTCGACTACCTGCCCGAACTCGACTTCTTCGGCCGCGAAGTCATTCCGCTGATGCGGCAGGCCGGCCTGCGCAACGGCTGACCGGCGCCGCGGTCACGCCAGCATGCCACCCGACAGGTTGGCGACCTTGTTGCGCAGCCCCGCGACCAGCGCCGGCACGCCACCGCTCTCCAGCAACTGGCGGAAATCCGAGCGCTGCACGGCCACCCGGCTGATCGAGCCATCCGCCAGCACGTCCACCACCCGCCAGCCACCGATGCCGCCGCGCATCACGTAATCAAGCGTGCTGGGAGAGCCATTCACCGGAATGATCTTGGTGTCCACGATGACCTCGCCGTTGGCCAGGCGCCGCACGCCCGGCGAGACCTCGAGCCTCTGGCCGGAGAAGCTATCGAAATTGGCCGCATAGCTGGACACTGTGTAGCGGCGGAACGCCGCCAGCAGGTTGGCCTTTTGTTCGGTGGGGAGGTTCGGCCACAACAGGCCGATCGACTCGGCCAGGATGGTCTGCAGGTCGAACGTTTGGCCGATGACCGGTTCCAGTACTGCGTAGCGTTGCGTAAACGCTTGCCCGCCTTCCTTCATCGCGGTCAGCAGCGCGTCGTTTAACCGCTGGACCGGCGCGATCGGTCCTGCGTCGCCCGCGGTGTGCGCCACCCCCTGTTGCGTCGGCAGCACGTACACACCCAGCGCGACGGCGAAAAACGCCAGCACGCCGCGCCGGCCCACCAGCCGGTGATCACGCGTCATCATCAGGCCCCTCCATTGCCGCAGTGCGGCTCGCGACGATGCAGATATTCCCGGACGGGCATATTGCAAGATCGTCAGGCGCATTGCTGAATGATGCTCCCGAACGCAGGCGGCGCGACGTGGGTTGCGCGCGGCCGGTGCCTGTCAGTCCAGGACCATGTCGCGCTTGAATTCACCGCGCGGCTGGCCGGCAACCGAAGCGCGCACCATTCCGCGAAGCCAACGGTGGGCTGGGTGGTTGTCGATCCGGCGGTGCCAAATCATCGACAGGCCGATGCGCGGCGACGGAAACGGCAGATCCTTCACGACCACCGGGCAGATCACGCTCAGATCGCCGGCCACGCGCCGCGGCAGCACGGCCAGCAGGTTGGAGCCGACCAGGACCAGCACGATCGAGAGGAAGGGCACGCGCGCCACAACCCGGCGGGAAAGACCGTTCCGTTCCAAGGCGGTATCGATGAAGCCGGTATCATCGCCGGCCGAGCTGATGGCGAGATGCGGTATGGCAGCCAAGCTCTCGATCGACAGCCCTGGCTCCGCCGCGGTGGGATGCGCGCGATCCAGCACCGCGACATAGTCGTCCTGCATCACTCGCACGCATTTGAATTGTTCGCCGCCATCCGTCAGCATACCCAGCGCGAGGTCCACGCCGTCGCCATCGAGCAAATCCAAGGCGTTGCCGGCGCCAAGCGGGCGAATGTCGAGCGTCACGCCGGGTGCGACCTCCGCGACCCGACGCAGCAGGGGCGGCGCGATCGCCCGCGCCGCATAGTTGTTCATCGCCAGCGTGAACCCGCGCGTCGATTCCGCCGGATCGAACGCGTCGGGTTCCAGCGTCACGCTGAGCACCCGGAGTGCCTCGCGCACTGGGTCGGCCATCTGTTGCGCACGTGGTGTGGGTTGCATTCCCTCTGGTGTGCGCACGAATAATTCATCGCGCAGCATCGTACGCAACCGGGCGAGCGCGTGACTCGTCGCCGGCTGGCTCAGCCCCAGGCGTTGGCCGGCGCGCGTGAGGTTGCGTGCCTGCATCACGGCATCAAATATTATCAACAAATTGAGATCGATGCTGCCCCTGCTCAGGCTCGTCGTGCTGCTTTTCGCAGCGACGCTGTCGGATCCGCCATAGCGCGTGACTGAGCGCCGTACCAACGGCATGGCTGCATGCAGCATAGCGTTATCCGTTCCCTCGTCTGCCACCCTCGCACATTGCACCGTCTCGCTTGAGCGCAACCCCCTTCGTGCTGCGATGCAGTATTGCATGCCGCGCGCGGATCGGTGTCATACTCGTCGGTAGCGATCCTTCGCAGCGAGGCGAGAAAGATGGGAAGTATCAGCGTCTCCGGCGTCACCCTGGACATCGAGGAGCGCGGCGCGGGTCGCCCCCTGCTGTTCCTGCACGCCGGCGAGGGCATGCGGCCACGGCGGCCGTGGCTGGACCTGCTCGCGCGGCGGTTCCGCGTCATCGCGCCGCATCATCCGGGGTTTGGCGAATTGTCGCTGCCCGACTGGTTCGGCACCGTGGACGACATCGCCTATGTTTATCTCGATCTCGTTCGCACATTGGGCCTGCGCGATGCGGTATTGGCGGGCGCAGGCTTCGGCGGCTGGATCGCCGCCGAGATGGCGGTGCGCAACACGCAAGGTTTCGCCCATCTGGTGCTGGCCGCGCCGGTGGGCATCAAGCAGGGCGGCGTCACCGACCGCGACATCGCTGATGTGCACGCGCTGCCGCAGGCGGAGGTGATGCGCCTCGCCTGGGCCGATCCGCGGCGAGGCGAGATCGACTACACCGCGCTGCCGGAAAGCGAGTTGGCTGCGATCGTGCGCGGGCGCGAGGCGTTGGCGTTGTTCGGCTGGAAGCCGTACATGCACAATCCGCGGCTGAAGCGCTGGCTGCACCGCATCGACATCCCGACCCTGCTGCTGTGGGGCGCCCAGGACCGCATCGTCACGCCGGCCTACGGCGAGGGCTGGTGCGCCGCCATTCCCGGCGCGCGCATGGAGCAGATCAGCGACGCGGGTCATTTTGCGCATTGGGAGCAGCCGGAGGCGTTTGTGGAGCAGGTTGCGAAGTTCACCGGCCAGAACTGAGGAAACGAAACCATGCGATCCTGGTATTTCTCCGAGATGGCCTATCATCCGGCCTGGAACGAAGGCCTGAAGCGTGGCTCCTTGCGGGTGATCCTCCCGAACGAGAACGTCGATCCGCTCGAAGCGCACACGCTGCTGCACCGTTACCTGGACGAGTTCGCGCTGTGTGACGAGGTTGGCCTCGACATCATGGTGAACGAGCACCACAGCACCGCGACGTGCATGACGGTCTCGGTCCCGATGGCGCTCGCGGTGATCGCGCGCGAGACCAAGCGGGCGCGGTTGCTGACTCTGGGCAACCCGATCGCCAACCGCCCTGATCCGGTGCGCGTGGCGGAAGAGATGGCGTGGCTGGATGTGCTGTCCGGCGGGCGGCTGGAAATGGGGCTGGTGAAGGGCGCGCCGTATGAAATCGCGCCGGCCAATTCAAATCCGGCGCGGCTGATGCGGCGCTATTGGGAAGCGCACGACCTGATCCTGAAGGCGCTGTCCACCACCGATGGGCCGTTCAACTGGGAAGGCGAGTACTTCCACTACCGCAACGTGAACGTCTGGCCCCGGCCGATCCAGCAACCGGCCCCGCCGGTGTGGATGACCGGGATGAGTGTGGACAGCGGCCGCCTGGCCGCGGAACGCCGGCACGTGATCGGCACGCTGCTGTCGGGCGGCACCGCCAAGCCGATGTACGACATGTATCGCAAGACCGCGCGCGAGAATGGCTGGGAAGCCGGGCCGGATCGGCTGGCCTATGCCGCCGTGGTGGGTGTGGGCAATACGCGCGAGGAGGGCTTGCGCCGCGCCGATCAGATCTCCGACTACGTGCGCACCGCGCCCGTGGTCGCGGAGCAATTCACCAACCCGCCGGGCTATAATTCAGTGGCGGCGAACGTGGCGATCTTGAAGGCGGGACCTCGCGCGCATCGCATCGTCAAGGACCGCCAGGGCAACATGATCGACCACCGCAAGGCGACGGTGCAGCAGTTCATGGACACTGACACGGTGTTCGCGGGCAATCCCGATGACGTTTATGACCAGATCCGCGATTTCAACGAACGAATGGGCGGCGTCGGCCACCTGCTGTTCTTTGGTCAGGGCGGCTATCTCAGCCACCAGGATGCCATGGCCAACATCAAACTGTTCGGCCGCGAAGTGGCGCCGCGGCTGCGGGAGATGAATTGAGAAGACGCGCAGCCCCGGAGACCCGCCCCGGGGCTGGCTTGGACCGCTATCAGTGGGTGGGGTTGCCGTTGCCGTTGGTGTTGTTGGGGTTGTTGTTTGGGTTCCCCTGGTTGGTGGGATACGGCATGTTAGCCGGCGGATTGCCGTTATTGCTGCTGTAGTTGCCGCCGGTGGGGTGCGTGCCGGCGGTGTTGTAATTCGGGTTGCCATTGGCCTGCGTGTTCTGGTCATTGGTGCCACTCGGCTGGAGCGCGCCGCTCGCCTGGTTGGCGCTGTTCGAGCCGCCGTTGCCGTTAGCCTGGTAAGCGGCGTTGGACCCGTTGTTGTTCGCCGGGTTGCCATTGCTGTCGTAGGTGCCGTTATTGGCTTGGCCGTTCGGGCTGCCCGGCTGGATGTTCATCGCCTGCAGCGTCGCCACATCGATCTCGCCGTTGGGGTTCAGGTTACGCGCCTGCTGCCACTTGCGCAGGCCGGCCTCGGTCATCGGCCCCCAGACGCCGTCCACCTGGCCGCTGTAATCGTTGTTCTGCTGCAGCGTCGTCTGCACCTTGCGGACCATCCCGCGCGTGACCGGCGCGACCGTCTGGTTCTGGTCCGTCCCCATCGCAGCGCTGGCCGGGGTGGGGTAACTGCTCGGAGCAGTGGTGCTGCGCTGGCTGTACTGGCCAGGCGAACCGGCACTATTGCCGCCGAACATGGAGCATGCGGGCAGCGCGGTCAGGGCACCGAGCGCCAGCAGGGCGCCAAGGTTCCGGGGCTTCATCATGGAGGTCTCCTATTGCAGGGTCTTGTCGCAGGCGTGCAGCGGAAAAGTGCCGGATGCGCGTCCAGTTTCCTCAAGCAACGGCATGTGATCTGCTTTGGCGGTGGAATTGCCTGCCCAATTCACCTGAAAACGCGTGATAATCGTCATCCTGAGAAGGCCGGAAGCACGCCGCCCCGCCGTGGTTCAGCGAACCGAAGCGGCGATCTCGTGGAACAATCGGGCGGGCAAATCGCCGCCCAACACGCCGCGCATCGGACGGTCGTCGTCATTGCCCAGCCAGACGCCGATGATCGTGCCGTCGATGTCGCCGATGAACCACGCGTCGCGGAAGTCCTGCGTGGTGCCGGTCTTGCCCGCAACATCATGCCCGGGCACCGCCGCCACCCGGCCGGTGCCATCGCGCACCACGGCCGCCAGCATGCGCGCCATCATCGCCGCTTGCTCGGGGTTGATCACCGGCACCGGCGGATGGGCTGCGGCGAAGCTGTCCACGCCATACGGCGTCACCCGCCAACCGTGATTGAAGAAAGTCGCGTACGCCGCTGAAAGCTCGAGCAATCCGACCTCGCCGGTGCCCAGCGCCAACGAAGCGTCGTCGGGCAGCCGGTCGGTGATCCCCAACCGTGCCGCTATAGCCGCCACCACGCGGGGACCTCCCGATTGCAGCAGCAACCGAACAGCGGCGGTGTTGATCGACAGGGCCAGCGCCTCCTGCAGCGTGATCTCGCCAAGGTAGCGGTGCTCGAAATTCTCCGGGCTCCAGCGGCCGATGCGGATCGGCGCGTCGAGGACGGTGGAGTCCGGCGTCAACCCCTTCTGCAGCGCGCTGAGCCAGGTGAAGACCTTGAAGGCCGAGCCGGGCTGGCGCCGCGCCTCCACGGCACGGTTAAAAGAACCGGATCGGTAGTCACGCCCGCCCACCATCGCGCGCACCGCGCCGGAGGCGGCATCCAGCACCACCACGGCGCCCTGACTGACGCCGGCCGCCGCGCCGGGCCCATCCAGCAGCCATGCCAGTCGGGATTCGGCCACCGCCTGGATGTGCGTATCCAGCGTCGTCCGCAGGATGGCGTCGGTATTACGGGAGAGTTCCGGCTCCGCTTCCGCGGCGGCCCAATCGGCGAACCAGCCGGCGGCGGTGGCGGGCGCCGGCGGGAAAGCAATTTGAGCAACGGCGGCCCGGGCCTGAGCCTCTGTGATGGCTCCGGTTTCCACCATCGCCGCCAGCACCTCCTTCGCACGGGCCGTGGCGGCGGCGGGGTTCACACGCGGGTTGAAGCGGGACGGCGCGCGCGGCAGCCCGGCCAGCACCGCCGCCTGCCACAGCGTCACGTGCCGGGCAGAGACACCGAAATAGACATGCGCCGCCGCGTCCACCCCCCAGGCGCCGGCGCCGAGATAGACGCGGTTCAGATAGATCTCCAGGATTTCGCGCTTGGTGAAGTGCTCGTTCAGCCAGAAAGTCAGCAGCAGTTCCTGTATCTTGCGTCGAAAAGTTCGCGCATTGGATAAGAACAGGTTCTTGGCGACCTGCTGAGTGATCGTGCTGCCGCCCTGGACGATGTGACCGGACATCAGGTCGGTCCACGCAGCGCGGGCCAGGCCAATCAGGTCGATACCGGGGTGGTGCCAGAAGCGGCGGTCCTCCACGGCAACCGCAGCCTCCGGCAGGGTGGCGGGCATTTGCGACAGGTGCAGCGGCTCGCCAACCACGTCGCCGAAGCGGGCGAAGACGTGGCCGGAGCGGTCCTCCAGGGTCAGGCTGGGGCGGCGGGTGGCATCGAGCGCCGAGTCCGGGCGAGGCAGGTCGCGGGCAAACCACAGCACGACAACCGCCACGGCGAGTGCGCCCCAGATTGTGGCGATGATGCCCCAGCGGAGCCAGCGCCAGGGGCGGCGTCTCGCCGGGGTGGAGACGGGGGACGGGCTGGTGGCCGGCGCCGCGGGAGGTGCACGGCGCAAGGGGGCGGTAGGGCGTGGCACGGGCGAGTCGACGCGTCCGCCAGGTGCGGCGACACGAGCGCGCGAGGCGGCGCGGGTCGGTGGGACGGAATGCGGGGGGCGGGGCATGCGCGGAATCGAATCGAGCGCCAGGTCGGAGGCGGCGGAGTCTGGCGCAGGAGGCGCCGGCAAGGGAAGCAAAAGGTGCCGCCTCCAGCGCCGGAATGCGGTCTGGCTGCTGCGCGATCGGGCCAGTGACTGCATTGACAACCCAACGCCGAAGACGTTGGGCATGAGAACCCCGTTACGTCTCCGGATTCCATGTGCGGCAGTCGAGTTAGCGTACGAGGCGCGCGATGCCTTGGTGGGTTTGGGCCATTGCGGCCGCAGCGATCGGGTTCGCCGAACTGCACGTGCCAGGCAGCTACCTGATCTGGATCGCCGCCGGCGCGGCCGCGACCGCCGCCTTTCAAGCAATATGGGATCTACAACTCGAGAACCAGCTTATCGCATTTGTCGTTTGCTCGCTGCTGGCGTGCCTGGGCGGCTATCACGTCTATCGTACGGCCCAAGTCCGCGCGAGCGGAGAGACCCCCTTGAACCAGCGCAATCAGTCGATGGTGGGTGCGCGTGGCACAGTCAGTTCGCGCATTGTGAATGGGGAAGGCAAGGTGCGCATGGGAGATACGGTCTGGCTGGCGGAGGGTCCCGATCTGCCGGAAGATGCGCCGGTAGTCGTCATTTCCGTGCGCGGCGCGCGACTGATGGTGAAAGCCGATGGGGCGTAAGATGAAATTCAGCAACTTCCTGTTTCCCGAAAGCCGCGATCCCGCCGGCGACGGCCGCGTGATCGATGAGACCCTGCGCGAGGCGCGGCTGACCGACCAACTCGGCTTCGACGTCATTTGGCTGGCCGAACACCATTTCGACGGCATCTGCGCTTACGTCGATCCGGTCAGCTTCGCCGCTGCCCTGGCCGTGGCGACCCAGCGCGCGAAGATCGGCTTCGCGGTGGCACAGATGTCGCTGCATCACCCGATCCGCATGGCAGAGCAATTGGCGGTGATCGACCATATCAGCAAAGGGCGGCTAATCGTCGGACTGGGCCGCGGCACCGCCTATAACATCTACGATTACCAGGGCTACGGCCTGGACCACACCGAAGCGCAGGCCCGCTTCGAGGAGGCCGAGGCCATCATGTTCAAGGCCTGGACCGGCGAGCCTGTGGACCACCACGGCCAGTTCTGGAACCTGAAGCTGCCGATGCTGCGGCCGCGGCCGTTCAGTTTGCCGCATCCGTACGTGATCCGCTCCGCGTCGTCCGAGCATGGGATGCTGGCGATCGCCCGCCGCGGCCAGCCGTTCATGATGAACGTGCAAAGCAATGAGGTGACCCGCGCGCGGATGGACCTCTATCGCCACACGTTGCGCGAGATCGGTATGGACGACGCGGCGGTGGCAGCCAACGTCGAGCAATGCTGGGTCTGGCGCAACGTGTTCGTGGCGGAAACGGATGCCGAAGCGGAACGCATCGCCGTGCCGGCCTTCGAGGCGATGCACACCCACCGCTCGGCCATGCGGGAACGTGTGTATCGCGAGCAAGGGGTGTCCATCGTACCGATGCCGCCTCCCGGAACGGGACCAGCGGCACGGATCGTGGCAGAGCACTCGCTGATCTATGGCTCGCCCGCGACGGTGGCGGAGAAACTGGCCGCGGTGGCGGCGATTGGGGTGGGCGGCGCGATCATGCAATTCCGCCTCGGCCCCATGGCGTTCGACGACGTCGCGCAGAGTTTGACACTGTTCATGCAGAAGATTGCCCCGGAGTTGCGATAGCGCACGCCGCCTCGGCCCCTGTCATAGCGCGCAGACGTGACTTCGCTCGTTGCGAGCACGCAAACGCGGCAGACTACTGTCATTGCGAGGAGCGAAGCGACGAAGCAATCTCCCGCCCGGCGAGCCGTTCGCCCATGGGTCCCTCCGCAGGAGATTGCTTCGTCGCTTCGCCCCTCGCAACGACAACACGCGCCATGCGCGCTTCGTCGCGTTCGAATACTAAGCTATGAGAACGCCCCCCGCACCCGATCCACCAAAGCCAGCGGGTCGTCGGGCACCGCGTCGCCGCGCCATGCCACGTGCTGATCCGGCCGCGCCAGCACCAATTTCCGCGTGTACAACGGCTGGGCCCCTTCCGCATCGACATCCAGCACCGCGAGTGGCAACGCGCGATGCGCCGCCGCCTCCACCAGCGACGTCACCGCGACCGAACGGTCTAACCGCAGCAGCGTGAACCAGGGCCCCATCGCGTCGTACAGCGACCGCCCATCCCGCAACCACACATGCGGCACGCGACACCCTGGCACGGTGGACGGGGTAAAATCATACATCGTGTAAGGCGGAGCCGCCTCGCCATCATATGCGATCAACGGCGAACGATCGTAGAAATACCCAAAGTTCAGCCCACCGCAGCAGAATTGCTGCACGTTGATCTGGTACATCATCCGGCCGAATACCGCCCGCACGGCGTCGCCTTCCGGCCCGGGCGCTTCGATCGCCGCCGGTACCTCCGCCCGCGCCCGCGCCATCGCCACCGACGCGTTCATCGCATAGTGCGACACTTGTTCAGTGATCGGCCAACGCTCCGCTTCATGTGCGGCGAGGATCGTCGGATCGGCCCAGCCCTGCAGCACGCCGGTCAGCATCCACGACAGGTTCATCGCATCGGCAATGCCGGCGTTCATGCCATAGCCGGCGAACGGCACCCAGATATGCGCCGCATCTCCGCACACGAACACCCGCCGGTCGCGGAACTTGTCGGCAATCAGCCGGCGGCCATACCAATCCTCTTTGCTCATCACCTGGTAGTCGAAATCCGCCCCCACGACCCATCGGATGCATTGGTCCCGATCCACCGATTCAAAATCCGGCTCGTCGGGACGGAGGTAGCAATGGATGAGCCAGGTCTCCCGGCCGTCGATGGCAAAGATGTTCGCACTGCGGCGAGGATTCATCGCCTGGTTGGACCACGCCGGCCGCGCCTGCATCATCCCCAGCAGCGACGGCGCGCGAAAATAAGTCGACTGGGTGCGCTGCACCACCGCATCGCCGGTCAGCGTTGCGCCGATCTGCCGCCTGATCTGCGAATGGCCGCCGTCGCAACCCACCATGTAATCGCTATCGATCAGCAGGCGTTCGCCGGTATCCAGGTTCTCGGCCTCCGTCAGCACGCCGTTGGCCGACTGGGTGAATCCGAGCACCTTGGTCCGGTGGTGGAACGTGATCCCGGGCATCCCCAGCGCGTGCGCCACCAGCACCGGCTCCAGGAAGATCTGGTTGATGCGGTGGGGCGGTTCCGGGGTCGGCCACCAGGTGTCGGGGCCTTCCGTCGCGCTGTAGCGATCGCGGCGGCAGGGGATGGGGATGCGCGCGAACTCCGGCCCGACGAACGTGGTGCGGAACGCGATATCGTTGGGAAAATCCGGCGGTAGGCCGGCATCGCGCACTGCCGCAGAGACGCCGAGCCGGCGGAACACCTCCATCGACCGAGCCGCCACATGGTTGCACTTCACGCTCGGCGCTTCATCCCTCCGCCGCTGCTCCAGCACCAGCACATCGATGCCGCGCCAGGCGAGGTCCATGGCCAGCGTGGTACCCACCGGCCCGCCGCCAACCACCAGCACGCGCGTCCGTAAACGTTGCATCAGAGCGGGCGCATCAGGGACAGATCACACGGCGCATCAGGGGGCGCATCAAGGGGCGCATCAGGGACAGATCACATTGACCAGCGCCTGTTGCCCGCCGCGCACCGCCGCCGCCGCGCGCTGCAATGCCCCCGGCAGATCACGCGGGTTTTCCACCCGCTCGCCATACCCGTCATGCGCCAGCACGATCTTTTCGAACGCCGGAGCCGGCAGGTCGGCCAGCAGCCGGCCATCGTTCTCCGAAGCCACGCCGTCGCCGTACATGCCCAGCGTCGCTCGCCGCACCGCGCCGTAGAGCGCGTTGTTGTAGATCACCGTCAGCACCGGTAGTTTCTGCATCTGTGCGACGTAGTGGCACGCGGTGGGGTTGGCGAACATATAAGCGCCGTCGCCCAGCACCGAGACGACCTGCTTGTCTGGCGATGCCAGCTTCGCGCCGAGCGACGCACCGAACCCCCAACCCAGCCCGCCGGCCGAGCTCAGCGCGAACAGGCCGCCGGGGGTTTCCAAGGGGCAGTATTCCTGGCGGAATGAATATTCGGAAATAACAATCGTGCTGCGGTCCACCACCTCGCGCAGGCAATGATTGAGCCAGGCCAGAGTGTTCTTGTTGCCTGCCCCGGCTTGCTCCACCTCGTCGCGCCAAGCGGCATGCAGGTCCGCCGAACGCTGCGTCAGCCGCGCCCGCCGCGCGTCGACATGCGCGCTCTTGCGGTGCGCCAGCGCCTGCTCCAGCGCAATCAGCGCCGACAGCGCGGAGGCCGTGATCGTCAGGTCGGACGGGAAGCTGCGCATCGGATAACGCGTGTACAGCGGGTCCTCACCGATTTGCACGATGCGCGCGCCGGCCGGTGGATGTTCCTGGCTAGGCAACCAAGGCACGTCGGCCTCGATCACGATCACGAGGTCGGCATCCTTCAACAGCGGCCCCGGCACTGACCCCTGGAACATTGGGCTGTTCGCCGAGATGGCGAAATACCGCGTGTTGTACGGCACCACCGGCAGCGCCCATTGCTCCGCCAGTCGCGACAGCACGACCGCCTCGCGCGGGTCCTGCCCCAGCGAACCGGTGATCACCAACGGCGATTGCGCGGCGGCGATCCATTCCGCCACTTGCTCGATATCCGCCGGCGCCGGCACAGGTTCGCGCGGGCGAGCGCGGCGTTGCCAGTTGCTGTCCGGTGCCTTCTCCATGACCTCGCCCAGCACCTCGCGCGGCAGGCTGAGATAGACCGGACCTCTCGGCGAGGTCATCGCCATTTCCAGCGCCCGATCGAGTACCGGTGGCGACCTGGTCACCCCGCTTCATTTCATAGTCCCACTTGACGACCTCGCGCAGCATGCCCGCCTGGTCGAACATCTCCTGCGCCCAGTGAATATGAGCATTGCGAGAACCTGAAGCGCCGGACTCGGTAAATGGCGTGCGGCCTGACGAGAGCAGGATCGGGACGCGGTCGCGGGCGGCGTCGATCAACATATTGATGGCGTTGGCGGTGCCAACGTTGGTGTGCAGCATCACCGCCTGGGGTCTGCCGGTGATCATGGTGTAGCCGTGTGCCATCGCCACCGCGGCGGTTTCGTGCGGCACCACCATTGGCCGCGGCACCTTGCGATTGGTGTGGGCGCTGCGGGCGAAGGCCTCGACGATGGGCGCGAAATCCGTGCCGGGATTGACAAACAAATGGTCGATGCCGTGTGTGGCAAGCGCTTCCAGATAGTCTTCCGCGGCAATACGCGTCTGCGTCATCGTTTGGTCTCCTGTCCGTGGGCCGCCCTCTGCGCTGCCCCTTGGGCCGTCCCCTGGGCCGCCCCGTGGGCCGCTCGTATAGCGCGCCAGACCCGTTCGGGTGTCGCCGGCATGTCGATATGGGTTACCCCGAGCGGTGCCAGCGCATCCAGCACCGCGCAGATGATGGCCTGCGGTGCCGCCATCGCGCCAGCCTGGCCCGCGCCTTTCACTCCGAGCGGGTTCGCGTTGGTCGGCACGCCGGTCAGGGTGATGCCGAGGTCGGGCAGGTCGTCGGCGCGCGGGAGCGCGTAGTCCATCAGCGACCCGCTCAGCATCTGGCCGGTTTGCGGGTCGTATACCGTGCGTTCAAGCATCGCCTGGCCGATGCCCTGCGCCACCCCGCCCTGCACCTGGCCCATGGTGAGCATCGGGTTGATCAGCGTGCCGAAATCGTCCACCGCGGTATAGCGCTGCAATGTGACGGCGCCGGTGTCCGGGTCCACGTCCACCTCGGCGATGTGGCATCCGTTCGGGAATGTGATGACGTCCAGAAGGTTCCACACATACGTGTCGAGGCCGGGTTCGGCACCGTCCGGCAGGTTGGCGGGGTCGCAGGCGGCACGGGCAACTTCCAGCAGGGGCATGGCACGGGCGGGCTCGCCGTGCACGCTGAAACGGCCCTCCGCAAACGATACCCGCTGTGGTGCGGCCTGCAGCAGACGCGCGGCGATGGCCGTGCCTTTGGCAATCATCGCGTCCACCGCCTTGCACAACGCCGCACCGCCCATGTGCATTGATCGCGCACCGCCATGGCCATTGCCGGCGCGCACTTCCGCCGTGTCCGCCTGGACATAGCGGAACGTCTCGATCGGCAGCCCGAGCAGGTCGGCGGCGACCTGGGCATAGGCCGTCTCGTGGCCCATGCCATTGGATTGCGTGCCGACACGCAGGCTGATGCGGCCGTCGGGATCGAAACGCAGCTCGGCGCCTTCGTTCGGCGCGCCGCGGGCGGTCTCCATGAAGCAGGTGATGCCAATCCCGCGGCGTTTCCCCCCGTGTTCCGCCGCCATGCGGCGCATCGGGAAGCCGCTATGGTCAGCGGCAACGATCGCATCGTCCAGGTTGGCGACGAAGCGGCCGCCGTCGATCACCGTGCCGAGCGCCTTGCGATACGGAAATTCGTGCACCAGATTGCGCCGCCGCAGGTCGATCGGATCGAAGCCGTGGCGGCGGGCGGCGGCGTCGATCAGGCGCTCGATCATGTAGTTTACTTCGGGCTTGCCGGCGCCGCGATAGGCATCGATCGGCACGGTGTTGGTGAACACCCCCTGCACGTCCATGAAGATCGCCGGAATCGCATAGCCGCTGCCCATGGCGTTGGCCGGCGCATTGGTGGAACTACCTGGACCGCCCGACGAAAGATACGCGCCGAGATTGGCAATTGTGGAAACGTCCAGTGCCAGGAAGCGACCCTCGTGGTCCAGCGCGAGGCGGGCGCGGGTAATATTGTCGCGGCCTTGCGCGGTGGTGACGAAGTCTTCCGTGCGCTCGCCGATCCACTTCACCGGCCGACCCAGAGTGCGCGCCGCCCACAACAGCATGACCCATTCGGGATACAGCGCATTCTTCACGCCGAACCCGCCACCCACGTCCGGACAGGACACGCGCATCTGCGCCCGCGGCACGCGGAACACGCTGTCGGCAAGCTGCGATTGCAGCGCGTGCACGCCGGCGCCGGAGAACATCAGATGGAACCCACCGGCATCGTGCTGTCCGATCGCGCCCCGTGTTTCCGTCGCGGAGATCACGATTCGGTTGTTGACCAGCTCCTGCTCCACTGCGTGCGCAGCGTCTCGCATCGCAGCGGCGACCGCACCGGCGTCGCCCTTCTGGAAGCGGTAGGACAGGTTGCCGTGCGCCTGCGGCCATAGTTGCGGCGCGGTCGGCGACAATGCTTCTGCCGCATCGACCACGGCGGGCAGCATGCGGTAGTCGATGTTCACTGCCTCCGACGCGTCGCGTGCGGCGGTGCGCGTCTCGGCCACTACGAATGCGACCGGGTCACCGACGTGCCGCGCACACTCCGCGGCCAACGCCGGGCGTGGCGGCACGATCATCGGCGCCACGCTCGCCACTGGCACGGTACAGGGCAGTGGGCCAACGCCGCGCAAGTCCGCCGCAGTGAACACGCCGAGCACGCCAGGCATTTGCCGCGCCACCGCGGTGTCCACGCCATCGATCGCCGCGTGCGCGTGCGGCGAGCGCACCACCTGCATCCAGGCGTGGCCCGGCACATCGACATCCTCGATGTAGCGGCCCTGCCCAGTGAGAAAGCGAGTGTCCTCTAACCGCCGCAGCGACTGGCCGCGAAAGGACAAGGGTACGGTCAAAGGCAGCACTCCCGCACGGTCGTTGGCGCCGCGACCATGCCGCGCAATCCACTGACACGTGTCATTGCGGCCATGCGTTAGTTTGCCTATAGTCCCAACTCGGCCGCGATCCCGTAGCCCTGCGCCAGGTCGCGCAGCTTGTTCCAGGTTGCGTCCTCGACCGGAATCCCGTTCTTCCGCCGGTCCTGCTCGCGCTGGAACTCGATTTCACCGGGATAGAGCACCTCCTTGAACCCCTCGGCCGGCGGCGTCGCTTTCAAGTACTGTGCGAACTCGGTGACTTCGCGCTTGAACGTCTCCAGGTCGCGGAACGCCGCAACATTGAACACGGCGATGAAGCAGCCGTCGTTGTGCCGCCCGGTCGGTTCCACACCAAAGCCCAGGCCCGTGAGCAGGCCGGAGAAGATCTCGACGATTGTTGCGAGACCATAGCCTTTGTAGCCCTCGGCACCGCCGAGCGGTAGCAGCGCACCGCCCTGCCGCAGCACCCTCGGGTCGTTACTTGGCTTGCCGTCCTTGTCGATCAGCCATCCGTTAGGTACTTGCTCGCCGCGGGCGGTCGCGACGTTGATCTTGCCAGCCGCCGCCGCCGACGTGGCCATGTCGAAAAAAAGTGGTCCTTCCAGGTTTGATGGAATCGCAAAGCAGATCGGGTTGGTGCCCAGCCGCGCCTGCGCGCCGCCGAACGGTGCCACCGCCTTCGCACTGCGGCCCGAATCGGCGGTGATCATCGCGATCATGCCCTCGCGCGCCGCCATCAGCGGATAGGACGCCAGCCGCCCGATGTGGCTTTGCCGGTACACCGTCGTCGCCGCGACGTTCTGTTGGCGCGCCTTGTCGATCGTCATCCGCATCGCGCGGTCGGTCACCACGTAACCGAATCCCCAGTTCCCATCGATGACCATCGTCGTCGGCGATTGCTCCTTCACGTCGAACGGCGCGCCGGGAACGATGTGGCCGACCTTGATGCGGTCGATATAGCTCGGAATCAGGATGATGCCGTGCGAATCATGCCCCACCAGGTTCGCACCGATGTTATAGCGCGCGATGGTGGTGGCTTCCTCGACCGACGCGCCCGCCTTCTGCAGCAGCGCCCGCGCGATCTCCATCAGCTTCTCTGCCTGCAGAACCGGCATGGCTACCTCCCTCTCGGCTTCAGGCGGAGCAAGCGGGCGTTGGCGGAGGCTGTCAACCCTGCCGGTTCTGGCGTAACCTGCCGGCCGGAGAGAACCCCCAGGAGGAGCAAACCATGGCAAGCCCAGCCAATGTCTATGCCAGCGTGGCCGGCACCGTCGGCCGCAGCGCCAACGAGCCCGGCGCCGTCGGCGTGTTTCGCCACGAGGCCGGCGGCACGTGGGAGCATGTGATCCGCGACACCGCCAGCAATGCGGTCTTCGTGCATCCGACCGATCCGAACCTGGTGTTCGCCGGCACGCATGACGGGGTCTATCGCAGCACCGACCGGGGCCGCACCTTCGACCGCGCGAACTTTCCCGACAAGAATATGGAAATCTGGTCGTTCCTGGTGGATGCCGGGAATCCGAAGCTGATCTATGCCGGCGGCTCGCCCACCGCAGTGTACCGCAGCGAGGACAGCGGCGAGACGTGGCGGCGGCTGCCCGATCCTCAGTTGCCGACGCGCTGCGTGATGCCGTTCGCCTGCCGCGTGATGCGCATGGCGCAGCATCCGAAGAAACCCGGCACGATCTTCGCCGCATTGGAAGTGGGCGGCGTGATGCGCACCAGCGACGGCGGTGAGAGCTGGCAGGATTGCAGCGACGCCTTGGTGCAACTGGCCAGACTGCCGCATCTGAAGAGCAAGATCGCCAGCGACACCGCGGATGAGGGCATGCTGGACGGCCACGCCATCGCCATCAGCGCCGCCGATCCGGATGCGGTCATCGTCGCCGTGCGTATGGGATTGTTCCGGACCGCGGATGGCGGCGAGACATGGCAGGACATGGAGGTTGGCCGGTTCTCGCCTACGACTTATGGGCGGGACATCCAGGTGTCGCGTGCCGATCCTAACACGCTGTACTCGGCACTCAGCGTCGCGGCGGCGAGCAAGGATGGCGCGGTCTATCGCAGCCAGGACAAGGGATCGACGTGGCAGCGGTTCGACAAGGTGCAGGTGCACGGCACGGTGATGTCGGTCGCGACGGCCGCGGGCGATCCGCGGCAGGTGTACCTCGGGGCGCGCTATAATGGTGAGGTCTTCGGCACGGCAGACGGCGGCGAGAACTGGGAGTTCATGCCGCTGCCGTCAGGTACGAAGGACATCTACTGCGTGGCGTGCGGGTGAAGCGGGACTGAAATGAGGCCGAGGTAGCGTTACGAAAACAACCTCTCCCGCAAGGGGAGAGGTTGTTCTTTTTGCTCTTTGCTCTGCCGATGCCCCTCACCCCACCACCCCCTCGCTCCGCATCCGCCCGATCGCGTCCGCGTCGTAGCCCGCCTCGCGCAGCACCGCGTCCGTGTGCTGCCCCAGCTTCGGTGCCCGCCGCGGCGCCACCTTCGTTTCGCCGGCAAGCTGGAAGGGGCTCGACACCGTTAGTGCGCCGCCGTCCTCGAACGGCACCACTGCGCCGATCGCGCGCATCTGCGGATCATCGGGCGCGTCGTCCACCTTCCCCACCACGCCGAAGGTGACGCCGACCGCGTCCAGGATTCGCCGCCACTCCGGCATGTCGCGCAACGCGAACAGCGCGTCGAGTTCCGCCACCAGCGCAGGCGCGTTGTGCAGCCGCGCCCGCTTGGTCGCAAAGCGCGGATCGTCCGCCAGTTCTTCTCGCCCGATCGCCGCCAGGAACGGCCGCAACTGCCGTTCCTCGTTGAACAGGGCCATGATGAACCAGCGGCCGTCGCGGCAACGGTAGTGGTTGGCCAGCGCGTTCGGCGATTGCTCGCGCGGCGGACGGTGCGCCACTTCCTCGCCGAGCAAGCGGGACTGGATGAAGCAACCGTTGGCCCACAGGCCGTTGGCCAGTAGCGACGAACTGACCACACCGCCTTTGCCGGTCTTTTCTCGCCGGTACAGCGCAGTAACGATCGCGGCATAGAGGCCGGTGGCGCTGGGATGATCGCCCATGCCCGGCGCCGACCGCGCCGGCACGGTATCGACGTCGGCTCGCACTGCGTCCATCAGTCCGGTACGCGCCCAGTAGGCGGTGGAATCGAAGCCAGTCTTCGCCGCTTCCTCGCCCACCTCGCCATAGGCGGTGAACGACGCATAGATCAGCCGAGGGCTCAACGGCAGCAGATCCGCCGGTTCCAGCTTCAGCCGGTGCCGCACGGGCAGCGGAAAGTTCGTGACGAAAACATCGGCCCCGGCCACCAGCCGGTACAGTACGTCTCGCCCCGCCTTGTGCTTCAGGTCCAGTGCCAGGCTACGCTTGTTGCGCGAGGTCAACTGCCAGTATGAATCCGCGTGCGCATGCGGATTGACGCTTCGCGCGCGCCAGGGGTCGCCGGCGCCCGGAGGCTCGATCTTGATTACGTCGGCGCCGAAATCGGACAGGATCGTCGCCGCCGCCGGCCCAGCGATCCAGCTCGCGCAGTCGATGACCTTCAGTCCGGAAAACAAATGGTCGTTCATGGTCCCCGTGCTTTCATGTCTTCTCGAAATCAATTCGTTCCACTACCGGCAGGCCCTGCAGCAGCCGGCGCAGGCAGTCGAGCGCCAGCTCAGCCGCGCCCAGCCGCACCCACTCGCGTCCGCCCAGCACGCGCGAGCGGCGGAACGCCACGGCTTCCGCCGTCGCGATACCGATCCAGATCGTGCCGCCGAAATCGATGCGGTCGGGGCCGTCGTCCAGCTCGATCAGCACCGCCAGCGCATGAGTGGCACCGCTGCGTTCGCGCGCCGTCCGCGCCACCGCCTCCGTCGCTTCCTGGGTCATTGGGCCGGCGAAATGCAGGCTCTCCAGTCCAAGCATGCCATGCAACTCGCCAAAGTCGCGCACCACGATCCCGCGGCGGAACACATGCTCGGCCCGCGGAATGGGCGCGAGGCGCACCGCGATCTGGCCGCCGGTGAAGGTCTCCACCACCGCCAGCGAGCCTTGCCGCTCCAGCAATTCCGCCAGCACGACACCTTCCAGCGTCTGGTCGTCCTCGGCCAGAATGAAATTGCCCAGCCGCCGCCGCACCTCCGCCTGCACCGGTTCAAGCTTGCGGCGGATGTCGCCGGCATCGCTTCCGCGCACCGTCAGTTTGGTCTCGATCTGCGGATAGTGAGCGCGAAACCCCAACTTTACCGATCCGTCCGGCACCATCGTCTCCACGCCGGTCAGCAACTGATCAACATGCGATTCGCCCAACCCGTACGAATGGAATCGCTTCAGGAAGATCGACGTCGGTGCACCGCTGCGCGCCAGCAGACGCGGTAATGATCTGCTCTTCCAGCATGCGCCGCAGCTCGCGCGGCACGCCGGGTGTGAAGAAGAAACGCGCTCGGCCGATATCCAGCGCGAAACCGCAGGCGGTACCGACGGGATTGTCCAGCATCTCCGCGCCCACTGGCAGCATCGCCTGCTTGCGATTGTTCGACGGCATGCTGCGCGCGCGCTTCAGGAAGAATTCTTCCATGCGCACCAGCCATTCCTCGTGCAGCTCCAGTTCCACACCGGCCGCCTGCGCTGCGACTTCTTGCGACAGGTCATCGACCGTCGGACCCAGCCCGCCATTGACGATCACCGCATCGGCGCGCTCGCCGGCCAACTGGAAGGCGCGCAGCAGCAACTTCGCGGTCATCGCCGACCGTGGTGCCCCAATGCACCGACAGCCCGACATCCTCCAGCTTCTGGGCCATATAGCTGAAATTGGTATTGACTATCTTGCCAGTGAGGACCTCGTCCCCCGTGCAGATGATCTCGATGTGCATGTGCGCTCGGTCCTCCCGCGCACAGCTTGCGGGTTGCGCGGGCGGAGGGCAAGCTTGCCGGCACAAGTGCCGCAAACCACCCGAGGAGCGCAACCATGGCCAAGCTGCTGTCCCGCCTGCCCGAGCGCCTGCATCACCACGCGTACGTCGTGAAGGACCAGGAAAAGAACCGCCAGTTCTTTGAGGACGTGCTGGGTATCCCGCTGGCCGCCACCTGGTGCGAGCAACACTTCAATCCGTGGGTCAAGCGCGACGTGGCGTTCTGCCACACCTTCTATGCGCTGGGCGACGGCGGTGCGCTGGCGTTCTTCTCGTTCGCCGACGACGAGGTGTACCAGAAGACGCAGGCCGAGAAGCCGGCCGAGATCGGCAGTTTCGACCACATCGCGTTCAAGGTCGATGACAGCACCTATGACGCGCTGGTCGCCCGGGTGAAGGCGTCGGGCCTTGAATTGCGCGAGACGGACCACGGCTACTGCCGGTCGATGTACAGCAAGTCACCCGACGGGCTGGTCGTGGAGTTCACCGTCGATCCGCCGAACGCGGACCAAATCGACGCGATCCGCCGCGCCGATGCCCATGCGGAACTCGCCCGCTGGATGGCAGGCGATCACCGCGTGAACAACGACCTGCGCGTGCACGAGCCGGCCTGAGAGCGCCAGGGGTTCGGGGGCGAGCCCCCCGACGCTCAGCCGCCCCAGAGCGATACCAAAGCCCCCTGCCCGCCCGCCACCGGATCGGCGTTCGGTGTCGCGACCGCGGCGATGTTGCGCACCACCGCATCGTGCTCGGCCGGGTCGCCGCGATGCTGATCCGGCCGCCTGGCGTTGTCCGGATAGGCGCCGACGATCAGCAGGTCGGCCGATTTTTCCAGCCGGCAATGGCCGACACCCGCGGGCAGCACGACGACGTCGCCGGCTTCGATGTCCAACGTCTCGCCGCCGGGGCCACCGAATTGCACCTTGCCCCGGCCGCGCGCAACGCCCAAAGCCTCGTGCGCGTTGCTGTGGAAATGCTGGAACGGATGCACGCTGTCGCGCCACGCCGGAGGCCAGCGGTTCGCCTCGAACAGTTGTTCGATGGCCGCCGGATCGGCGGGCACGGCGGCGCGATAGACCAGCATCGGCAGACGCGAGTTGGGAATTGCGCCGTCATCGGCGAAAGTGAAGGACAGTGGCTGTTGCATGCTTGGACACCTCGCTGAGGTTGGATCATGGCCGATCAGGCCCCGTTCTTCATTGTCGGCGCTGGCCGTTCCGGCACCACGCTGCTGCGGCTGATCCTGACCGGCCATTCGCGCCTCTACATTCCGTCCGAGACCTGGTTCCTGCGCGATCTGGTTCGCGAGTTTCCGCTGACCGGCACGCTGACGCAAGCTCAGGCGGAACGCGCGGTGGAGACGATGGTTCGGCACGAGCGCTGGCCGGATCTGGCGCTGGACCCGGATGACGTGCGGCATGTGGGGGGGCTGCTGCCTTGTGCGAGGCTGCGGGACCTGATCGATCTGGTCTATCAGCGTTTGCTGGTGGCGAGCGGCAAGCCGCGGCTGGGCGACAAGACACCACATTATTTTGATATCGTGCCGGAATTGGCGACGCTGTATCCGGAGGCGACGTTCATCTACCTGGTTCGCGACGGGCGCGACGTGGCGATGTCCTGGATCGACGCGGGATGGCAGCGCTATTACGAGCCAGGGTTCGAATGGCCGCGCGCGATGACGTGCCTGCACCGCGACCGTGCTGCGTATCCGCGGCGCGTTCTGGAGGTCCGTTATGAAGACCTGGTGCGGCAGCCGGACGAAACCACCCGCCACATCTGCGCTTTTCTACAGGAGGATTTCGAACCGGCGATGCTGGACTGGCAAGCCAGGGCCGAGCAGGTGGCCGCGCGTGACCGTCATTTGCATGCGCGATTGCGGGAGCCTATGTCGAACGATGCGGTTGCGGTTTGGCGCCGCCGGGTGTCCGGCATCGAATGCTTTGCTATGGAGGCATGCCTGCACCGGGAGTTGGCCGCGGGCGACTACACGCTGCGATACAATGCTCGTGCATGGCGGCTGGCGTTCCTTGCGACGAAGGGGTTGTTGCGTGGTGCTGCGCCGGCATTGCGGCGTGCAATCCCATACTTGCAACGACGCAGCTTATTGCCTCGGAACTTGTATTTATAGGGGATACCGCGGCAACAACGCCACCCCGCTGTCATGGTGAGGCATGCCGTGCTGAAGCACGTTCGGTCGAGTTGCGCCCTTATGGGGGGGATTGCTTCGGTGCTGCGCGCCTCGCAATGACAGGCCGAGACGTTGCGCCATGACAGCGGACATTGCGCCATGACGGGGGACGGTGCGCCAGGACAGGGGACGTGGGCGTTGCGCCGATCTCGACCGGGCGCAGCGACCTATCGGAACCGCGTCGCCGAATACGGCGCCGGATCGATCGATGGCGGCTTGCCGCTGACCAGATCGGCCACCAGCCGCGCCGTCGCCGCAGCGGCGGTGAGCCCGACATGACCGTGACCGAAAGCATGCAGCACGTCCGCGCAGCCGGAAGCCGGGCCGATGCATGGCAATCCATCCGGCGTCGATGGTCGATGCCCCATCCAGTGTTTGGTGCGCGATTGCTCTGACAGACCGGGAAACACCTGCCGCGCGAACTTTCGCAAGACCTCCGCGCGTTCCCAGTTCGGCGCGGCGGCGAGGCCCGCCAGCTCCACCTGACCCGCGAGGCGCAGACCTTGCGGCGTCATCACGCAAGCCATCTTGCCGTCGCTCGGCATGATCGGATAACGCGGCTCGATGCCGGGATTTTCGATCACCACGTGATAGCCGCGCTCAGTTTCCAGCGGCACGCGATCCCCGGCCTCGGCCGCCAACGCCTTCGAAAACGCCCCAGCGGCAATCACCGCCTTGTCACAATCAATATCCACCACACCGGCACGCACCGCCCGAAGGCGGCCATTTTCAATACGCAGGCTGGTGACCCACGCGCGGCGGAGGGTCGCACCCGAGGCAAGCGCATGTTGCACCAGCGCATTCACATAGGCACCGGGATCGCGGCACTGACCATTCTCCTCCACCAGCACCGCGAACTTATAGCGGCGATCGAGTGAGGGCTCGCGCTGCCGCAGCTCCTCCTCGGGAAGTTCCAGCCAGCGCACGCCATTTTCGGCACGCAGCCGCCACGACAGTGCCTCCGCCTCGAAGTCCGCGCGGCTGGGAAACACGAACAACACGCCCTGCCGCATCATAAGGTCGGCGACACCGGCTTCCTCGGCCAGGCGGCGGTGACGTTCCGGCGCATCCAGCACCAGCGGTCGCAACGCACGCGCGGTCGCCGCGACGCGCGCCTCGGTGGCCCCGGCGCGCATGAAACGCCAGAGCCACGGCGCCAGACGCGGCAGATAGGACCAGCGGATCGTCAGCGGCCCCAGAGGATCCGCCAGATAGCCGGGCACCTTGCGCCAGAGCCCCGGTGACGACATCGGAATCACTGAGCTGGGATTCAGCAACGTCCCATTGCCGTAACTCGCCGCCTGCTCTCCCCCGGGATCGCCCGGTTCGATGATCGTCACGCTATGGCCGTCGCGCAGCAATTCGACAGCGGTCGCCGCGCCGACGATGCCGGCGCCGATCACCGCGACGTGCTGGGTCACCGGGCGCCGTCCCGCTAGGCGTTCTTCTTCACCCCATAGAATTGCGGCCAGCCGTCGCGCACATCGGTCAGGTATTTGTGGAACGCGGTCGGCTGGTCGTACATGCCCAGCGGCACGTAAGGCGGGCTTTTATAAAATTCCACCTGCATTTCTTCCGCGATCTTCTTCTGGCTGGTGACGTCCGGCGCATTGAACCAGGCGGCGCGCAGTTCATCCATCTTCGGATCCGTCGGCCACCCAAACCAGCTTCCCTGCTTCCCACTGCTCTGGATGGTGATGTTCGGCGCCGGCGAAATGTTCCCGAATCCGCCGAGATAGGTGTAGAAGATGTTCCACCCGCCCTTGTCGATCGGTTCCTGGCTGGCGCGGCGCTGCACCACCGTGCCCCATTCCAACGCCACGAAATCGGTGTTCATCCCAATCTTCTTCAGCGTGTCGGACGCGACCTGCGCCTCGGCCCAGATGGTGGGGATCGTCGAGGCCGCCAGGATCACCACCTTCTCGCCCTTGTATCCCGCGGCGACCAGATCCTGCTTCAGCTTGTCGTAGTTCTTCGGACCGCGAGTGATCTCGACGCCGACCGTGCTGGCCATCGGCGTGCCCGGCACGAAGACGCCGACATCGGTCTGGATCAGGCTCGGCACGGCGCCGGCTACCGCCTCCATGATCTCCTTCTGGTCCATCGCCGCCAGCACCACGCGCCGCACCGCCGCATTGTCGAATGGCGGATATAAATGATTGAAGCGCAGACAGCCGATTTCGCCGGTGCGGTCCTTCACCTCCACGGTCAGGTCCTTGTTGCGTTGCAGCACCGGCACAAGGTCGATGGTCGGATTCTCCCACCAGTCGATTTCGCCCTGCGTCAAGGCGGCGGAAGCGGTGGCCGGATCCTGGATGAAGTTCCATACCACGCGATCGATATAAACGATCTTCGGGCCGGCATTGAAGCTGGGAACGCCATCCTTGCGCGGCACATATTTATCATTCTTGACGTACACCACGCGCTGACCGGAAATGCGTTCCGATGCGACGAACTTCAACGGTCCGCTGCCGATCGCCTCGGTGACCTGCTTCATCGGGTCGGTCATGGCCAGGCGTTCCGGCATGATCGCCGCATAGACCTCGGCCAGCGCGTTCGGCAGCAGGGCAAACGGCTTGTTCAGCCGGAACCGGATCACCTTGTCGGAGGGGGCTGTCAGCTCGTCAGTCCGCGACATCAACTCCTGGCCGAACGGGTAACGCTTGGAAAAGCGCTGGATGGTAGCAACGCAGTCCTTGGCCAGCACCGGCGTGCCGTCATGGAATGCCAGTCCGTCGCGCAGGGTCAGTTCCCACAACTTGCCGTCGTTCTCGGTTTTCGTGCCTTCGACCATCTGCGGCTGCACGTTGAACTGAGCGTCGTAGCCGTACAGCGTGTCGTAGACGGCAAGCGAGAAATTGCGGGTGATGTCAGCGGTGGTCCAGACGGGATCGACCGAGACCAGGTCGGCATGCGGCGTGAAATTGATGGTCTTCGCCCCTTCCGCGTGGACGACGCGCGGTGCGGCAAGAGCAGTGGCTCCGGCCAGTGCGGTCTTCAGGATGTCACGGCGATGCATTTTGATTTTCCTCTGGCCCCGTGTGGACAATTGCTACTCCACGCGCGTGCCTTCAGCAATTCCCCATTCGTCCCGCGCTCAGCCCTCTTCTGCCGCGTGTAATGCCGCAGCAACGACCGGGACGGCGGCGATCGACATCCCTTCGCCGTCATGGCCGACGCCGGGCACGTCGATCACGGTCCAGGCGCAGTGCGTGCCAAGGGCCGCGGCGGCGGTCCGGCCGGTGCCGACATAGTTGTGCGCGCGCTCATATCGTGTGCCGCCCTGGCGCATCGAGCGCGGTCCCTTGGGAAAGAAGCGTCCGGTCGTTTTGGTGTCTTCAGTGCCGGCCATCACCGTGATGCGGAATCGCAACAACTCCGCCAGCTCCGCTGCGTCGATTTCCGTTGCGCCCAGGCCGAACGGCCAAGCGACATCCAGCTCCGGCATCGCATAGGTGCCGGCATTGGCGCAAACCGCCACCGCAACATGCTCGCGATAGCCGAACGACAGCATGCGGTGGACGAATTGTCCGCCGGCGGAATGGCCGAACAACCCATAACGGCGGCATGCGGTTACGTCCTGAGCGCGCAGGGCGGCAAACACACGTTCGTCGATGCCATAGGTCCATTGCGCGCGCGGATTCGGCGTGCCGCTCTCGTCGTGCAGATTGCCGAAATGGTAGCGCAGGTAATCGGGAAACGACGCCTCGGGAAATTCTATGGCGATCGCCAGGATGCCCGCCTCGTCCACCAGTTTCAGCCAATAGTCGCGATACGCCGCACCGTTGCGGCCGACGCCATGATGCACCAGCAGCACCGGCGTATCGGCAGCGAAATGGCGCGGCCGCGCGCCATGCAGCACCAGGGGACGATCGGGAAACAGCGGATCGATATACGGAACCGAGTGCGCCCCGGGCGCGGCGACCAATCGCGACAGATCAGCTATCATGCTGTGGACCGGTCATTCATGCTGTGGACCGGTCATTTTGGTGCCGACTCCACCGCGCCAGGGCCAAGTACCGTCAGCCGCGCGCCGTCGGTAGTAGACTGCACGTGCACGTAACCGAACTTCGCCGCCAGTTCCAGCACGTCGAGCAACGTCTGCCGATTGCTGTCGCCCAACTGGCCGACGGTATGAAAGCGCAGGTCGAGTTGCAGCTTCGGATCTTGCTCGGTCTGGCGCGCCAGCTTGTTCTCCAGGTCCGGCACGCTGGCGAGCGGCTCGCCGTCCCACACCGCGGTGCCGTCAGGGTTGATAGTCAGCGTTACCGGAGGAGGCGTTGTTGCCGGCACGCCCGTCGCCGGTGGCGGATCGTTTTTACCTGCGAACGCCGCCGGCGCTGGCAGCGTCAGCAGCACCGCGACGAGCAGAATGCTACGCACTGCGGCGCGCCGCAGTGAACACGCCACGCTCAAGGATTTCCAGCGTGTATTGCCGATAGGTCATACCGGCCGCTTCCGCGCGGGCCAGGCGCCGCAATGCGATTTCGCGCGGCGGCGTCTTCCACGCGCGTTTCACCGAGCGCTTCCAGCACCACAGCCGCCAGGAAGCGTGGGGATCGTCCGGGTCCGGATAGGGCGGCGGGCCGGCGTTGTGGCCGATGCCGATGGCCGATGATGGTTCAAACGGCGTACCGAAAGACGTAGGGCGGAAGAGCGAAGCGTCTTCCGCCGCCATCGAGACGGCGGAATCCGCTGCGCTTTTCCGCCCTATGAGGTTCCGTGAAACGCAGTTCCGTGAAACGCGGTCCCGCCAAACGTGGCTCGCAAGGGAACGATGCCGTCGCAACAACGCTTTACGCCGCCTTCGCCACTGCGCGTTTGGAGATGATGCCGACCAGGTGAGCGCGATACTCAGCGCTAGCATGGATGTCGCTGTTCATGCCACCCGCCAGCGTCTTGATGTTCGCCACGGCATCGGGCGCAAAATTCGCAGACAGTGCTTGCTCCATGGCCTTTTGCCGGAACACGCCACCTTGCCCGGCGCCGGTCACCGCCACGCGCACGCCGTCCGCGAACTTCGCCACGAACACGCCGACGATCGCATAGCGCGACGCGGGATTGCGGAACTTCTCGTATGCCGCCTTCTGCGGCACCGGGAACTCCACCGCGGTGATCAGTTCGTCCTGCTCCAGCGCGGTGGAGAACATGCCGGTGAAGAAATCATCTGCCTTGATGGAGCGCTTGTTGGTCTTGATCGTCGCGCCCAGCCCCAGCGCCGCCGCCGGATAGTCGGCGGCAGGATCGTTGTTGGCGATGCTGCCGCCTATGGTGCCGCGATGCCGCACCGCGTCGTCGCCGATCAACCCGGCCAGTGCCGCCAACGCGGGGATTTTCGCCGCCAGATCCTTGCTGGTCGCGACGTCCGCATGCCGGGTCATCGCACCGATGGTCACGCTGTCAGCGCCGACGGTGATCCCGGTCAGCCCCAGCTTCACCAGGTCCACCACCACGGTCGGCTTGGCCAGCCGCTGCTTCAGCACGGGGATATAGGTCATGCCGCCGGCCAGCGCCTTGGCCTCTGGATCGCCCGCCAGGATCTTCACCGCGTCGTCGATGCTGCCCGGCTTCTGATAGGAGAAATCATACATCGTCCTGGTTCCTCTCTATTCCGCCGCCATCGCGGGACGCGCGGATTGCATGATGGCCCATAGTTTCGGCCCCGTCGCAGGCATGTCGAGGTGCCGCACGTTGTAGTCGCGCAGCGCATCGACGATGGCGTTGATCACCGCCGGGGGCGAACCGATCGCACCCACCTCGCCGCAGCCCTTCACGCCCAGCGGGTTGTGCGTGCACAGCGTCACTTCGGTCGCCACCTTGATGTTCGGGACGTCCCACGCGCGCGGCATGGTATAGTCCATGAACGACCCGGACAGCAGCTGGCCGTCCGCGTTGTAGACCGCGTTCTCCAGCAGCGCCTGGCCGATGCCCTGGGCGACGCCGCCCTGCACCTGGCCCTCGACGATCATCGGATTGATCACGCGCCCGACGTCGTCCACCGCGACGAAGCTGACCACCTCCGGCATGCCGGATTCCATGTCGACTTCCACTTCGCAGACGTGGCAGCCGGCCGGGAAGGTGAAGTTCTTCGGGTCGTAGAACGCGGTTTCGTCAAGCCCGGGCTCGAGCTCCTCGATCGGGTAGTTGTGCGGCACGTACGCCGCCAGCGAAATCTCGGTCAGCGACTTCGCCTTGTCGGTGCCGGCGACGGTGAACTTGTTGTCCTTGAACTCGATGTCATCGACCGAGGCTTCCATCAGGTGGGCGGCGATCTTCTTGCCCTTGGCGACGATCTTGTCCATCGCCTTCACCATGGCGGTGCCGCCGACCGCAAGACTGCGGCTGCCATAGGTGCCCATGCCGAACGGGATCTTGTCAGTGTCGCCGTGCACGATCTCCACTTGCTCGAACGGCACGCCGAGTTGTTCCACCACGAGCTGTGCCAGCGTGGTTTCGTGGCCCTGGCCGTGGCTGTGAGCGCCGGTATAGACCGTGACGCTGCCGGTCGGATGCACCCGGATGTTGGCGCATTCATACAGGCCCGCGCGCGCACCCAACGATCCCACCACGGCGGACGGCGCGATGCCGCAGGCCTCGATATAGGTGGACACGCCGATGCCGCGCAGCTTGCCGCGCGTCTTCGCCGCCGCACGGCGTGCTTCGAAGCCGGCGAAGTCCGCCCCCTTCATCGCCGCGTCCAGCGTCGCCTGGTAGTTGCCGCTGTCGTATTGCAGCGCCACCGGCGTCTGGTAGGGGAAGGCGTCCGACGGAATGAAATTCTGCCGCCGCAGCGCGACACGGTCCTTGCCGGTGTCATGCGCGATCACGTCCACCAACCGTTCGAGCAAGTAAGTGGCCTCCGGCCGGCCCGCACCGCGATAGGCGTCTACGGGCACGGTGTTGGTGAACACCGCCTTCACTTCACAATACACCAGCGGAGTCTTGTAAACGCCGGCCAGCAGCGTAGCGTACAAATAGGTCGGGATGCACGGCGCGAACGTGGACAGGTAAGCGCCCATGTTGGCCAGCGTCGAAACCCGCAGCGCCAGGAAATTGCCATCGGCATCCAGCGCCATCTCGGCGGTGCTGACATGGTCGCGGCCATGCGCGTCGGTCATGAAGCTTTCGTTGCGCTCCGCGGTCCACTTGATCGGGCGCTTCAGCTTGCCGGCCGTCCAGGTGACGATGGCTTCCTCGGCGTAGTGGTAGATCTTGGAACCGAAGCCGCCACCCACATCCGGCGCCACGACACGCAGCTTGTTCTCCGGGATGTGCAGCACGAAGGCGCCCATGAGCAACCGGATCACGTGCGGGTTCTGGCTAGTGGTGAACAGCGTGAAGTCGCCGCTGGACGGATCGCACTCGCCCACCGCGGCGCGCGGCTCCATCGCATTCGGAACCAGGCGGTTGTTGGTGAAGTCCAGCTTCACCACCTTCGCCGCCTTGGCGAAGACGCCGTCCACCACCGCCTTGTCGCCAATGTGCCAGTCGTAGCACAGATTGCCCGCTGCATCGTCGTGCACCAGAGCCGCGCCGGACTTCAACGCGTCCTGCATCGTCGCCAGCGGCGGCAGGTCCTGATAGTCGATCTCCAGCAGCTCGGCCGCGTCCTTCGCCGCCTGCTTCGTTTCGGCGATCACCACCGCAACGGGATCGCCCACATGGCGCACCTTGCCGACCGCCAGGACCGGATGCGCCGGCTCGGCCATCGGCGAGCCGTCCTTGTTGTGAATTTGCCAACCGCAGGGCAAGCCGCCGATGCCCTCTGCCGCCATGTCCGCTCCGGTGAACACCGCCACCACGCCGGGTGCCTTCGCCGCAGCCGCCGTGTCGATGCCGGCGAACGTCGCATGCGGCCGGTCCGACCGCTTGATCACCGCGTAAAGCTGGTCGCGCCGGTTCATGTCGTCCACGTAGTTGCCGCGTCCGCGCAGGAAGCGCGAATCCTCCCTGCGGCGAACCGACGCACCGATGCCGTCGAATGCCATGGCGTCTCTCCCGTGTGCTTTGCGTACGGTGCTTTTATTCGGCCGCGGCCGGCATGGACTTGCCATGCATCAATGGCCACGCCGCAGCGATCGCCTTGACGATGTTATGGTAGCCGGTGCAGCGGCAGAGATTGCCTTCCAGGCCCTCGCGGATCTGCTTCTCGCTCAGTCCGTCGGGATGCGAATTCACCAGATCGATCGCCGTCATCACCATCCCGGGCGTGCAGAAGCCGCATTGCAGGGCATGATGCTCGCGGAACATCTCCTGCATCGGATGCAGGGTGCCGTCCGCCGCGGCGACGCCCTCGATCGTGGTGACCTGCGATCCATCCACCTGCAACGCCAGGATAGTGCAGGACTTGATCGATTCGCCGTTCATGTGCACGACGCACGCGCCGCACTGGCTGGTATCGCAGCCAACATGCGTGCCGGTCAGGCCCAGCTTCTCGCGCAACAGCTCCACCAGCAAGGTGCGGGCTTCGACCTCCGCCGTGTGCTGCTTGCCGTTGACCGTCAGTGTTACCTGAGGCATGCGCCCTCCCCTTCAACCTCGCCGTGTTGCAACAGATCTGGCCGCCACAGCGGACGGATCAGTTGCCCGAGTGTGGTCGCGCGGCAGGCACGCGGTCAAGCGGGCGTGGGTCGGTTGCCACCGTGTCAGGGGCCGGCTTCGGTGCCCATGACACATCCGGCATGGGTCACCGCTGATTGCCGAAGATGTCGCGCAGTATGGCACCCGCGGCGCCGGCTTCCACCGACTGGGCCGGCGGCGGCGCCTCCCGATGCGCCAGGTATGGCGACAGGGCGTGCGCCAGGTTGGGCATGGTCAACGTCTGCAGCCAGATGCGCCCCGGCCCGGTCAGTTGCACCAAGAAGAGACCGTCGCCGCCGAACAGGGCGTTGGAGATGCCGCGGAGGGTGGTGATGTCGAAGGAGACACTTTCCTCGAACATGCCGACATGGCCCGGATGCACCATCAGCGACTTGCCGGCGGCAAGCTCATGGCTGACGATCTCGCCACCCAGTTCCACCCAGGCGGTGCAGGTGCCGGACAGGCGCTGCAGCACGAAGCCCTCGCCGCCGAAGATGCCGGCGCCCAGCGAGCGCTGCAGGGCCGCGGTCAGTTCCACGCCAGGCGTGGCGCAGAGGAAGCCGTGCCGGTGCACCAGGTAGCCGCGGCCGGGCGACACCTGCAGCTCCATGATCTGCCCCGGCACCTTGGCGGCGAAGGCGACGGCGCCCATGCCGCCGCTGCTGGAGAATTCGGTCATGAACAGTCCGCCGCCGGAGACGGCTCGGGTGATGGCGCCCCACAGGCCGCGGGAGCCGGCGGTATTGGTGGTGGTGCGCAGTTGGACGTTCGGCGTCATCCAGGACAGTTCGCCCGGCGTGGACACCACGACGTCGTTCGCTTCCAGACCGATCTCCAGGACCGGCAGCGTTGTTCCGGTGATGCGAGACTGCATGGCGACGGATTCTCCCGGGCGATTTTCGATGGGAGAATGTTTCGCACAACGTCTGGCCTGACGCCACCGCCCAGACGCCATGGCGATGTGCGCGACGGCGTCAGGCGATCAATGCCGCCGCAGCGGGACGCCGCATAGCCCGACGCCGAGCATGAGCAGTGCCGGCAATGCCGTACCGCCCGCCGACGGCGTGGCCCCAACCGGCGCGGCCATCGCGCTGCCTGCTCCGATCAGCAGCAGGACGTCGATCGTTGCCCAGGTTAGCAACCTGCGCCAGCCCATGTTGTTGGTCATAGGTCGGACCTCCGTTGGGCCTGGACGCTGGCACAACGCTGCTTGCAGCAAGGTTGCAAGCGGGGTCCGGTTGCAGCGCCGAGGCGGTGGTCCGATGTTGCGGCAATGGAGACGCACGACGTTGATGTCACGGTGATCGGTGCCGGCATTGCCGGCTCGACCGCCGCAGCCGCGCTCGCCGCCGACCGGCGCGTGGCGCTGATCGAGGCCGAGGAGGCTGCCGGCTACCACACCACCGGCCGCTCCGCCGCGGTCTGGATCCTGAACTATGGCCCGCCGGACGTGCGCACGCTGAGCGGCCTGTCGCGGCCGTTCTTCGAGCATCCGCCGGCGGGCTTCGCGGACGTGCCGCTGATGTCACGACGGCCCGTGGTGTTCCTGGCGCCGGAAGCGCAGCGGGCGGAGCTGGCGGCGATGCTGGCCGAGGGACAGGGGCTTCAGGAGATCGCCATTGCCGAGCTGCGCCGGCGTGTCCCCGCGCTGCGGCCGGATTACGCGGTCTCAGCGGCGATCGAGGAAGACGCGTTCGACATGGACGTCGCGGCGCTGCATCAGGGCTTCCTCAAGCGGCTTCGCGCGCAGGGCGGCGCTCTGGCCCTGCGCCACCGTGCCGGGCGAATCGACCGCCGCGGCGGGCGGTGGGAAGTCGAGACCAGTGCCGGGGCGGTGTTCCGCTCGTCGGTGGTGGTGAATGCAGCCGGTGCGTGGGGCGATTCCGTCGCCGCCATTGCCGGCGTGGTGCCGATTGGGCTGGTCCCGTGCCGGCGGACCGCGGCGATCGTCAATCCCGCGCCGCACGACGTGTCGGCCTGGCCGCTGGTGGGGGACGCCGGTCACACCTGGTATGCGCGGACGGAGGCGCGGACACGGCTGATGATCTCGCCCGCCGACGAGACGCCAATGCACCCACACGACGTGCAGCCGGACGAGCTGGACGTGGCGATCGCCATCGACCGAATGCAGCAGGCGCTGGACATCCCGGTGCAGCGGGTCGACCGAAGTTGGGCCGGACTGCGCACGTTCACCCCGGACCGCAGCCTGGCGCTGGGATGGGATCGCGACGCGGAGGGTTTTTTCTGGAGCGTCGGCCAGGGCGGCTACGGTATCCAGACGTCGCCGGCGGCCGGGATACTGGTGGCGGATCTGATTGCAGGGCGCGATCCTGGGCCGGCGGCAGGGATCGTGGCGGCGGTTGATCCGATGCGGTTCCGGTAGTGCCATCGACCGCCACGCAGCGTGCGACGCTTCTGCCGTACGACGAATTTTTTCAGGTTGCGATGGGTCTGCGTTTTCCGGTTGCGATGGGTCTCGCCGACAGCTGACAGCGGCTCGCCAGGAGGCCGCATCTCCATCCGCGAAGCATTGAATCATTGGAGAACCAGCCATGGAATATGGTCGTCTTGGGCGCAGCGACCTCAAGGTTTCAGAAATCTGCCTCGGCACGATGACGCACAAGAGAAGGGGAGTGCCTTGCGTCTGCTACCGCGCGCTCTCCTGCGATCCGGGTGTGGGCAGCTTGCTGCCGCCGGGCTGCTGCTTCATCCCCGCCAGCACCTGGTCGCAGGCATGGTTGTTGCCGACACCGAGCTGGATCATCGGCAGCGCCGCGAGCGGCGGGAAGACCACGCCCAGCGCCGCCGCCAGGCCCCCGCGCACGGCAAGCTCGGCACCGGGACGGATGCTCGGGTGCTTGAACGTGCCGCTGACGTTGATCGGCGCCGGCAGCGAGCCAATCGACAAATGCTTTGGCTCGGTACGCAACTGAAGATTTCAGAGCCTCGTCCTTCAGGTCCATCGTACCCGAGCCGTGGACGATCGCCTCCCCGGTGTCGAGGATCAGCGGATTCAGGCTCACCACGCCATGCTGCAGCGGCATGTCGTCCACCAGGCACTGCACCGGCGTGCGCTGCGGGATGCCCAGCGCCGACAGCAGGGCGTTTCCGAACTCCAGCCCGGACAGATCGACCAGCAATGAACTCAGATCGCCGCCGACCATGCCCAGCCGGATGCCGCCGTTGCCGTTGCCCATAAACGTCGCCATCGAATTGCCGGTCGTATCGATGGTGCCCGTGCCGCTGACGGTGCCCGCGCCGCCGAAGGTGTGCGTCGCCGCCATCAGCTTGCTCACGTCCACCCGATCGAAATCGATGTCCGCCTTGGCATGCATCTGTTTGTTCGCCACAGGCGCCAGCGCGACGTTGCCTTTGATGCTGCCGGGGCCGACGCCGAAGCTGATCGGATGCAGGTCGACCGCGCCATTGGTCATGTCAAGAACAACCACCAGGTTATCCAGCGGGATGGAATCGCCCAGGATGTGCTCGCCGCGATAGCGCAGCCGGACATTCGCGAAATGCAGCTCCGACGACGAGATCGGCTTGGTGGGCAGCAAGCCTGGACTGGCGCGCGCCGCCGCCACCTGGGCCCGCTTCTCCGGCGTCTGGCCGGGTGTGGCAACATGTCCGGGCTCCGCACCAATGAGGCCACCCAAATCGGCGAGGTCCACCTGATTCGAGCGCAGCTCGGCGTTCACCAGCACGGGCTTGCCGGGATTGACGTCGATGCTGCCCTCCAGGTCGCTCCGGCCCATGTGTCCGGCGAAGTTGCGGAACTGGATGTGGCCGCCCTGGAAGTCCAACTGCCCGGTCAGCCGATAAGGCGGCGTCTTCGCCAGCGGAATGCCGGTCAGCGGCATGAGCTGCGCCATGTCCTGCCCGGAAAACTGCAGTTTCAGGTCGGCGCCACGCAGATGCAGCGGTTCCTGCAATGTGCCGGCCAGGGCGACATGCGTGTCGCCATTGGCAACCCGCAGATCGATCGGCCAGGGATCCGTCGTGCTGCGCAGCGACAGCACGCCGCCGCCGATCATGCGTCCGGTCATCGGCGCGTTATTGTACGTGCCATGGGCCGTGACCACGATCCGCGGCTTGCCGTCCTTCTCATCGGTGGCGACGCCCAGGTTGAAATTTGCCTTCAGCCTGGCCAGCACGGCATGCACACGGCCATCCACGATCCGCAACTCCCCGATCTTCGTTCCATTACCGGAACCGCCCGACGCGAGTTGCAACTCATAGTTGGTTTTGCCGTCCGAAGTTTGCACCAAATCCACCCGCGGGTCCTGCAAGGCGATCAGCGGCAAGATCAGCCGGTGGTGGAAGATCTCGTCCCAGAGGTTGACCTGCACGACCAGATGCTTTGCCGTGGCAAACGGCGGGCCGGCCCATTGCGGCGGATTACCGACCACGATGTCGTCAGCGACCACCCGCGTCACACGCCCCAACCGGATGTGCAGATGCGTCATGGTGACAGGACGGCCGATGTCGGCGGAGGCGCGAGAATCGATCAGCGGGATGAACCAGTCCCAGTTCCAGAACACGATGATCGCAACGATGAGCAGCACCGGGATGCCGGCCCAAAGCGCGCATTTGGCGGCGCGGCGTCGCTGCATCGGCTTCCTCCTGATCGGGCCCGGGTGGAACGTCGCGATCGCGGCCACGGTTGCCGGCGCGAACGGTCGGCACCGGACGCAAGATCGTGGCCATGCAAGATCGCTGCGCTGTGCCAGGCAGGATGCCGCTCGCCATTGAACAACCACCCTGGGCAATTCATGCCCATTGCGAGCCTGCGGGCAATAACCGGTGGCCCCACCGTCAGTGTTGTACAAAAATGGAGATTGGAGCGGAGAAAAACGGCAGGTGAAACCAGACTGTAACTCATTGGCGTCTAATACCAGCCCGCCTAAACATTGACACTCGCCCAGGCGCGCGTGGCGATCGATCTGATCCGGTCGGGGTCGCCGATCAGGAAGCGCCAGGCCTCGGCGCATGCCCGGACGATCGCGTCGTAGCTGTCCCAGACCCTGTGGCTGAGCTTGTTGCCGCGCAGGTAGTCCCAGACATTCTCCATCGGGTTCAATTCCGGCGAATAGGGCGGCAGGGGCAACAACGTGATGTTGTCGGGGACCTCGAGTTCGATCACCGCTCTGATGCCAACCGGCACCGTCGCATACCAATACAGCATGCGCGCCGGGCGCCACCTGTGTGGCGATCTCCTTTAGATGTTCGCTCATGGCCTCGCTGTTGGCTGCCGGCATAATGATCGCGGCTCCGGTCGCGCGCGCTGGGCATAAGGCACCGAACAGATAGACTAAATCACGGCGGTTATCCCGCACCGCCCGGGGGCGTGAGCCGATCGGGGCCCAGATGTATTCCAGCGAGCCCTGCTGCCCCACCCTGGCTTCGTCCTGGAACCAAATCTCAATCGGCTTGCCCGCTACCGAGCCGAGCAACGCCGCCTTCACCAAGCCGCTGAAGTTTTTTTAAAAGCCACCTCCGCCGCCGGATCCTTCTTCGGATGATACGGACGCGGCTGCAAACGGGTCATTTCCAACCGGCGCAGCCACGTTCCCATGGTCTGCTCGCACACCTTCACTGACCATCGCCCGGCGATTTCCGCGCACAAATCAACACACCGCCAGCGTATCACTGTGTGCCGCTCGGGCTCTGGCCCATTCAGCACAATTTCCCGCAATTCCTCCATCCGCGCCTCGGTCAGAAACGGCGGTCGCCCGGGGCCGGTCCGTGAGCGAAGGCCCTCCACCCCTGCGGCGTTGTAGCGATGCACCCAGTCGCGCAGCGTCTGGCGGGTCATTCCGTTCAGCAATGCCGCCTCCTCCCGGGAACGGCCTTCCAGCAACAGTGCAACCGCCAACAGGCGACGCACGACCGCTCCGTTGTCGCACTTCCCTGCCACAGCCCGCAACGCCGCAGCGGACAGCTCGGTCCGGCTGATCTCGATCGGTTGGCCCATCGGCGGATTCCCTGCAAGGCTATGATGCCCAACACAGAATCAGCTGCCAGCCGATTCGCCAAGCCCCAGCCCGACGCGGGAGGGGCGGCGAGAGTCAGCCGATACGCGGGCTGGTATAAATCTACGTTCGATACTACTTCCTATCTCCCCTCGCGGGGTGCGCCGCAAAACGGCGCACCCCGACTTTTTCTAACGACAGTCATGGATTACGATCCGGACCCGGATCACGCTTCAGCCTGGGCGTCAGCGGCCGCCCGAGCCGCTACCCGTAGCGCCGGCGCCAGTACCGCCGCCCGTCCCTCCTCCGGCCGCGCCGCCGGCGGTGCCGTTCGTGCCGGCCATCCCCGTGCCGCCACTATTCGCGCTCAACGAGGTGCCGGTCGACGGAGAGCCCGGGCTGTTTCCGGACCCGACGGTGCCGTTAGTGCCGGCGGTGGTACCAGTCGTGCCGTTGGCGTAGCCGCTGCTGCCGGTGTTGCCCACGGTGCCGGTGGTGCCCATGGTGCCGGGCGTAGCGCCGGTGTTGGCCATGTTCGAGTTGCTGCTGCCGCCGGCGACTCCGGTCGTTCCGCTGCCAGCCGATGCGCCGCTGCCGGCGCCGCCGGCGTCTGCCATCGCGACCCCCAGCGGTGCGGCGGCCAACGCGAGAACTCGCTGCAAAGGCAAGCGCTGTCTTCTTGATCAGCATGCAATCACTCCTTCTGCTTCGTCGCGCGGTCGGCCCGCGGACTACAAGGAGTCAACGCACGGCAATCCTAACGACAGCATCGGTTCACGTGGATTTAACCGTGCAGTGCAGCAGGATGGGGAATTCATGCAGCAATGTAGCGAGCGGCATGGTCGGCGCCGTCACGGTGCCGGGACCGCCGTTGAGAGCGTCATGCAGGCGCCGGCCGACCAGTTCGGGCGGGCAGCGCAACGCGGTATCCCGCCAAGCCGCCGGCGACAGCGTGATCGCGTCGCCGCCGCTCAACAGGCGGTGCGGCAGGCGCGGAACGACCGTGAGGCAGACGTCCGCACCCCTGGCACGAGCGAATGCGACCACGTGCCGCGCCAACGGGCCGGTTGCCTGCAGCGGGTACATAGTCCCCGCGGGCAAACAGCTCCGGGACCGCGCGGCGCAACGCCAGAGCGCGCGCGATCACCGCCTGTTTCACCCTCCCGTCGCGCCATGCGCCCGCGACGGAGCCAGGGGCGGGAGCCTCGGCCAGGGCGCGGGTGCGGGCGGCGAAGTCCACGGCGCGGCGGTTGTCCGGATCGACCAGGCTGAAGTCCCAGAACTCGGTGCCCTGGAAGAAGTCCGGTACCCCGGGCGACATCAGCTTCAACAGGGTTTGCGCCAGCCCGTTCACCGCTCCCGCACGAGCGATGCGGCGGACAAACGAAGCGGCCTCCGCGGCGAAATTGCTGCCGGGGGTCAGCAGGTGGAACAGCAAGTCACGGGCGGCGGATTCGTAAGCTTCGTCCGGGCCGGTCCAGTCGCCTTGCAGCTTGGCCTCCCGGATTGCCTTCTGCTGCCAACCGGTCAGGCGTTCCGCGAAGTCTTTGCAGCCCACGGCGTCGGTCGGGGACAGGGTCAGCGGCCAGGCGCCAACGATCATTTGGTAGAGCATGGCCTCGTCGCCATGCGACGGTCCCGCCGCGGGGCGGTGTGCCGCGTTCGCTTCCAACCAGCGCTGCACCGTCGCCTGCCATTCGTCCGGCAGTTCGCTGATCACGGCGAGGCGGGCGCGAACATCCTCGCCGCGCTTGTGGTCGTGGGTGGCGGTGGCGAGCAAAGCGTCCGGGAAGTGCCGCGCGCGGGCCATGCTGGCGGCGTGGAAGTCGGCCGGTTCGGCACCAAGGCGGCCGGCGTCGAACCCCACATCGTTGCGCGAGAGCAGGCGGCCGTAGCGGTAGAAGGCGGTGTCCTCCACCGCCTTGGCGGCGACCGGCGCGCTGAGCTGCTGGAAGCGGCGGGTGGCGCGGGTGCGCAGTTCACCGCCGGGTTTGCCGGCATCCTCGCCGCCAAGCCAGCGGTCGAGCCGGTCCAGCACGGGGTGCAGGTGCAGCGGCGCCGACGCCTTCGCCGCCGTCAATGCGCGGGCGAAGGCCGCCTGCCCGCCGGGCGAGCGTGGGCCCCCAGCGTTGTATGTGCGATAGACCGGGAACTGCGCCAGCAGCACGAGCAAGGCACGGCGGATCGCTGGTTGGGTGGTGTCCCGGGTGAGCGGGTCCAGCCGGGCGAGACGGTGCAGCAGCGTGGCGGTCGCCTCGAGCTGGGCATCGAAGCCGCGTTCCAGGACCTGGAGGCGGGCCAATGACTCTTCCGTGGCGAAGTCCGCTGGGCGACTGCTGACGGCCGACCAGAAGAAGGCAAGGGATCGTTCAGATTCAGGCTCATGCTGGACGGCACTGACCTGGTTCATGAAATCGTAGCCGCTGGTGCCGTCCACACCCCAGTCGGTCGCTATCGCTTCGTCGGCGCCGAGAATCTTCTCGACGATGATGTACGGGCGGTTGGACAGCGTCGGCGTAGGGGTGGTGCTGACGGTGGGACGACTAAAGGACACCGCCTCCCCTTGAGGGAGGCGGCCAGGGGGAGGGGTGCGAAGACCTGCCGGCCTCGACGGCTCGCGCCCCTCCCCCCGGTCCCCTCCCTCAAAGGGAGGGGGGGGTGTCCAATTCTCCTTCTCCGCAGCCGCCCCACCGGCCCCGTCCGCCGCCCCACCGGTCCCGTCCGTCGTCCCTGCTCCCCCACGCCTCGCCGCCAGCGCCTCCAGCCGGGCGCGGAGGCGGCGGCAGTACCCGGGGGGATCGGTCAGGCCATCCACGTGATCGATGCGCACGCCGTCGATCAACCCCTCCTCGTAGAGCCGGAACAGCGTGGCATGGGTCGCTTCGAACACCTCCGGATCCTCAATGCGCAGGCCGGCTAACCCATTGATGTCGAAGAATCGGCGCCAGTTGATCTCGTCGCCCGCGGTGCCCCACCAAGCGAGACGGTAGTGCTGCCGCTCCAGCAACCGGTGCAGTCGGACGCGACCGTTTTCGGTGGCCGAGTCATAAGCGGCCGGGCCGGCGGCCGCGATCTCGGCGTGATCGGACGGAGCAATCGGATAGCGGTCGTCGAAATAGCCGATGACGGGCGTGCCGCCCGCATCCGCATCCAGCCGGATCTCGCCGGCCTGAAGCGCCTGCCCGTACGGACTCCCCAGGAACGGCGCCAGGACCTTGCCATGCAGCGCGGGATCGGCCGGTGTCCAGTCGATGTCGAAATAGCGCGCATAGCGGCTGGCTGGACCATGGCGCAGCACATCCTGCCACCAGGCGTTGTCGCTGCCGCCGACCGCCATGTGGTTCGGGACGATGTCCACGATCAGGCCCAGGTCGGCCGCACGCAAGGCCGTGACGAGGCGACGCAGGCCGGCCTCACCGCCAAGCTCCGGGTTCACGCGGGTCGGGTCAACCACGTCGTATCCATGCAACGACCCGGCGCGCGCGGTCAGGATCGGCGAAGCGTACAGGTGGCTGACGCCCAGGTCGTGCAGATAGGGCACGAGATTGGCGGCATCGGCGAAAGTGAAGCCAGCGTGGAGCTGCAGGCGCATCGTCGCGCGCGGTGCGCAGGCGGTGCGGCTGCCTGTGTCCGGGGTCGTTTGGCCGCTCGTGCCAGAGCGCGTTCGGCCGCTCATGTCCGGGGGCGTTCGGCCGCTACGACGGCGACACGCCTGGCGGGTGCCTCCTCTTGCAGCAGTGCCGAGACGGGCCCCGGCAGCCGGCGGCGCCAGTTCGGATGCTGATCCACCGTCCCCGGCAGGTTCGGTTGTTCTTCCTGCCCGAGCAGGTCCTCGACCGGCAGCAGCGCCAACGGTGAGCGGGTTCGCGTCACAAAGGCCACCGCCGCATCCACGACGGGTTGCGGCGCATCGGGCGGCGGCGCAGCACCTTCCGCCACGCCGTCAGCAACGAAGCGCTGCCACAGCGCGTCGCGATCGCGCTCGCGCCGGGCCGACTCGTCCGCCGCGGTGACGTCCGGGCCCAGCCGTTCGCATTCGGCGCGCGCGGCGATGTCGGTGCCGTGCCACCAGCCGGCGACGGTGGGAAGGTCGTGCGTCGTCGTCATCGCCACGGCAGTCGGTTCCCAGGCGTCCGCCGGCTTGAACGCGCCGTCGTCCTCCCGTTCGAACCACAGCACCCGCATGCCGTGGACGCCGCTTTGGTTCACGGTCTCACGGAAGCCTTCCGGAACGGTGCCGAGGTCTTCGCCCACCACGACGGCGTTGTGCCGGGCCGATTCCAGCGCCAGCAGACGCAACAGGTCGGTCAGGGGATAGGCCAGGTAGGCACCCTCGGCCGGGTCCGCGCCCTCCGGCACCAGCCACAGCCGCGACAGGCCCATGGCATGGTCGATGCGCAGACCGCCGGCGTGGCGCAGCACCGCGCGCAGCGTGGCGATGAAGGGGGTGAAGCCGCCATCCTCCAGGGCGCGGGGGGAGAAGCCGGTCAGTCCCCAATTCTGGCCGCGCGGATTGAACAGATCGGGCGGCGCGCCGATCGCCAGGCCGAGCAGGATGTCGCGCTGCCGGCTCCAGGCGTGGCTGCCGGCGGGATCCATGCCCACTGCCAGGTCGCCGACCAGGCCAATGCGCATCCCAGACTCGCGCGCCCGGCGCTGTGCCGTGGCCAGTGAGCGATCCGTCAGCCATTGCAGGAACTCGTGGAAGAAGACGTCGAGGCGGTGGGCCGCGGCGAACGCGGCAACCGCCGGGCTGGCAGGGTTGCGCTGGTCGATCGGCCAATGGCGCCAGTCATGCTCCGGTGCGTGGTCGGCATGCAGGGCTTCGAAAACCGCGTGCTGACGCAGCAGGTCGCCGCCCTCGGCACGGAAGCTGGCGAAGTCGCCGCCGAGCGGGCCCTCGGCGTCGGGACCACGGAAGAAGGCGTCGAACAGGGCGCGGAGCAGGGTCAGCTTTGCGGCGGCGGAGGCGGGCCAGTCGATCAGGCGCTCGGCTTCGAGCCGGGCGAAGTCGACCTGTAGGCCGGCCTCCTGCATGACGGCGGCCACGTGGTCTTCGCCGAACACCAGCGCGGGGGCAGCGTGCAGCGGGTTCAGGAACAGGCGGCTCGAGGGCGAATAGGGGGCGAAGCGTGCCGGGTCCGAGGTGAACAAGGCATGCAACGGCGAGAGGCAGATGGCGTCGGCACCCTGCGCGCCGGCCGCCTCGGCGAGTTGGGCAACGCCGGCGGCGTCGCCGATGCCGGCATCGCCGGGCGAGCGCAACGCATAGACCTGGGCGGCCAGGCCCCAGAGCCGCGCATCCGGCACCACGTCATCGACCGTGCGGCATTGCGCCGGCGCGACCGCGACAACCACCTCGCGCTCGCCGATCTGCAGGCGGTGGTAGCCGATCTCCGCCACAGCGGGGATGCGCAGCCGGCCGCGCGCCGGGGTCAGTGTGAGGTCGCGGGGAGGACCGCGTTCCGGCATCAGCTTGGCGGGTAGGGAATCATTGGCGCCAAGGTCGAGCCGGGTAGGACGGCCGGCCGTGGCGGTAACCAGCGGCGGCAGGTCCGCCAGAGTGGCCCGCTTGGCAAGCAGTCGCCGGCTGGCGGCCAGGTCGCCGCGCGTGTCCGCCGGCAGGCCGAGGGCGGCAAGGATACGGCGCAGCGACTCGGCCGCCACAACCTGCGGGCGGTTGGCATAGTCCTGCCACTCGACCGCGATGCCGGCACGGCGGGCAAGGTCGCGCAGGGCCTCGTCATTCATTGTCGCGCAGGGCCTCGTCATTCATTTCGGCTATCCAGGAAAGCAGCGGTGCAGTGGCCGGGGAGGAAGTCTGGGGCCACCGGGACGTTGGCGAACAGCAGGCGGCCGGGTGGCGGAGAGAACGGAACCGGCGCGGAGTCAAGGTTGGTAGCCAGTGTCAGAATAATCTCGTCCGCGTCCTGTCGCCCTTTGCCTCCCCCTTCGCCTCCCTGTGCGCCTCCTCGTGCGCCTCCCCCTGCGCGAGCAAGGCTCCAACGAGCCACCGCCGCCTTCGGCCCGATTGCCCGCGCGCCGATGCCGCGAGCGCCATCCAACCGCGGCGCGATCTCCCGCATCCTCAGCGCGATCAGTTTTCGATAGAGCGCCTCCCGTGCCTTTCCGAGCTCCGGATCGGGCACCGGCAGCGACGCCTGGAAGGTGGACGGCGCGTTCGGATCGGGAATGCGTTCGCGTTTCGCCGAGTCGGCGAAGTCGGCGAAGCGGGCGAACTCGTTGCGACGGCCTTCGCGGACAGCCTCGGCCAGCTCCGGCCCGTGGTCCGTGAAGAACAGGAAGGGGGAACGGCTGGCGGTCTCTTCACCCATGAACAGCAGAGGGATCTGCGGGGACAGCAGCAGCAGCGCGATGGCCGCCTCCAGTGCCGCGGGTTCGGTCAGGACGGTCAGGCGTTCGCCCATCGCGCGGTTGCCGATCTGGTCGTGGTTCTGGAGAAACAAAACGTGGGCGGCCGGCGGCAGATCAGCGCTGGGGCTGCCGCGGGGGGCGTCCAGGTAGGTGGAATACTCACCCTGGTAAACCCAACCCTCGGCCAGGACCCGCGCCAGCTTGCCGGCCGCGTCGTCCGCGTAATCGGCGTAGTAGCCACCGTCCTCGCCGGTCAGCAGCACGTGGAGCACGTTGTGGCCGTCGTCGTTCCATTGTGCATCGGCCCCCCGGACTTCCGTCCCCTGGGCATCTTCCCCCTGGGCATCTTCCCCCTGGCAATCCGTCCGCTGGGCACCCGTCCGGTGGGCATCCGTCCGCTGGGCATGCACACCACGCCGCAAATGCGAGGCGTCGTTGTGGTGTTCTAGCACCAGGTGCACGTGTCGGCCGGGTTCGACTGTATCTCGGACGATGGCGGCCATTTCGTCCACCCAGCTCTGGTCCTCGATCGCGTGCACCGCGTCGAAGCGCAGTCCGTCGAAACGGTACTCCATCAGCCACATCAGCACGTTCCCGGTGAAGAACGCGCGCACCTCGGGGTGGCGGAAGTCGATAGCTGGGCCCCAGGGGGTCTTGTGGTCCTCGCGAAAGAACTGCGGCGCATAGCCGTGCAGGTAGTTTCCGTCCGGCCCGAAATGATTGTACACCACGTCGAGGAATATCATCAGCCCACGGTCGTGCGCGGCGTCGATCAGGGCCTTCAAGTCGTCCGGGGTGCCGTAGGCGGAATCCGGCGCATAAGGTAGCACGCCGTCGTAACCCCAGTTGTGGCGGCCGGGAAAATCGTTGACCGGCATCAGCTCGACCGCGGTAATGCCGAGGTCGCACAACCGCGGCAGCTCACGCGCAACGCCGGCGAAGCCGCCCAGCATGCCGGCGTGAACTTCGTAGACGACGGTTTCGTGCCAAGGGCGGCCGCGCCACGCGGCATTGCGCCACTTGTAGTGGCGCGGATCGATCACGGCTGACGGGCCGTGCACGTCGTCGGGCTGGTAGCGGGAGGCGGGGTCGGGGACCAGCATGCCGTTGGCCATGCGGTATTGGTAGCGCGTGCCGGCCGGGCAGCGCGCCTCGGCTTCGAACCAGCCATCGGGGGAGCGCTGCATCGTCAGCCGACTGCCGCCGTCGAGCGCGACCGACACTTCCTCCTGCGCCGGCGCCCAAAGCCGAAAGCGCACTTGTCCGTCCGGCAGGAGCATCGCGCCGAATGGAAGGTCCCGGGAGAAGACGGCCCCCTCTCCCGCGGTACGGGTGAGGCTCATGTGGCTGCCTCCGCGTGCACCAGAATGGCGCTGTGCGCGCCGACGCTCAGCGTACCGCCGGTGACGGCGCGGGAGGACAGTTCCGGAGCAGCGGTATCCAGCAGGATCATGCACGCAAGCCGTGGCAGCGGCAGCCGGAACCGGCGGGTATCGTCGGTCGGGTTCAGCAATAGCGTCAGGATCGTCACCCTTCCGTCCCCATCGGCTGCCGCGCGGCGCAGTATCAACGTTCGCTGCTGCGGTTCGTTCCACGCCTCAGGCGACATCTCCATCCCCTGCTCGTCGAACCAAGCGATATCCTTCACACCCGGCGCCGGCTGCGCGCGGCCGTGCAAAAACACGGGCCAGCGCAGTACCGGGTACTGTTTCCGCAACGCGATCAGCCGCGCGACATAGAGGGCAAGCGTAGCGTTTTCCTCCCTCGCCGCTGCCTGCCAATCGAGCCAGGAAATCTCGTTGTCCTGGCAATACGCGTTATTGTTGCCGCGCTGCGTGCGGCCGGCTTCGTCGCCGGCCAGCAGCATCGGCGTGCCGGCCGCGAAGAACACGGTGGCCAGCAAGGCACGGCGGACGCGCGCCCGAGTTTCATTGATGACGGGATCGTCACTCGGTCCCTCCACGCCCCAGTTGGCGGAGACATTATTAGGCGACCCGTCGTTGTTGGCTTCCCCGTTCGCCTCATTTTGTTTGCGAGCGTAGGTCACAAGATCGACAAGAGTGAAACCGTCATGGCAGGTGGCATGATTGACCGACGCCCAGGCGCGCCGCCCGTGATGTTCGAATAGATCGGCCGAGCCCGCGAGGCGCGCGGCGATCTCGGCGCGCTGGCTGGCGTCGCCGCGCCAGAAGCGGCGGATGCCGTCGCGGAAGCGGTCGTTCCATTCGGCAAACCCGGCGGGGTGGCGGCCGAGCTGATAACCGCCGTCGCCGATGTCCCACGGCTCCGCGATCAGCTTCACGTCCGCGAGCACAGGGTCCTGGCGCAACACGTCGAAAAACCCGGCGCCCGGGTCGAAGCCGTTGGCCTCGCGGCCCAGCGTGGCGGTGAGATCGAAGCGGAAGCCGTCCACGTGGAAGGAGGTCACCCAGTAGCGCAGGCTGTCCGTCACCATTTGCAAGACTCGCGGATGCGTCAGGTTCAGCGCGTTGCCGGTGCCGGTATGATTGACGTAGCGGCGCGGGTCATCGGCTTCCAGCCAGTAGTAGCTGGCATTGTCCAGGCCACGGAACGAAAGCGTGGGGCCGGTTTCGCCCGCTTCGGCGGTATGGTTGTATACGACGTCGAGAATCACCTCGATGCCCACCGCGTGCAGGCGGCGGATGGCGGCGCGCATTTCATTGGCCGCGCCGTTGGAGAGGTAGGTCTGCTCTGGTGCGAAGAAGGCCAGCGTGTTGTAGCCCCAGTAGTTGCGGAGCCCCTGCTGCAACAGCCGGCGGTCCTGCACGAAGGCATGCACGGGAAGCAGCTCGATCGCGGTGATGCCGAGGCGGCGGTAGTGGTCCAGCATCGGCGGCGCGGCCAGTGCGGCGAAGGTACCGCGTTCCTGGCGGCCGATCCCCGGGTGCAATTTGGTCAGGCCGCGGACGTGGGCTTCGTAGATGACGGTGTCGGACCAGGGGATGGCAGGCGGATGGTCGTCGCCCCAGTTGAACGAGTTGTCGGCGACGACGGCTTTCGGCATCGAGGGCGCACTGTCACGGCGATCGTACGAGAGGTCGGCGCGCGGGGATTGCTGACGGAAGCCGTACAAGACGTCAGACCAGATCAGGCTGCCGGAAATCCCGCGGGCATAGGGATCGAGCAGGAGCTTGTTGGGGTTGAAACGGTGGCCGAGTGAGGGTTCGTAGGGACCGTAGGCACGATAGCCGTACAGCAGGCCGGCGGCGGCATCGGGCAGGTAGCCGTGCCAGATCTGGTCGGTGTGCTCGCAGAGAGAGTGGCGGGCGGTTTCGTGACGGCCCGACGGTTCAAAGAGACAGAGGTCGATGCGGGCGGCGTGCGCGGAGAAGACGGCGAAGTTGACCCCGAGACCGTCCCAGGTCGCACCCAGTGGATAAGGCTTGCCGGGTAGGAGCACATCCGGGACGTGGGGCATCGGGCAGAATCCTCTCGCGCGCCATGTGCAAGAAGGATGTGAGGAATGGAGGACCGTGGATAGTGAGAAGTGAATAGTGAGAAGTGCATAGTGAGAAGTGAATAGTGAGAAGCGAATAGCGAATAGCGACACCCCCGCCCCTTGAGCGAGGGGGTGTTTTCCTTACGCTTACACTACTCTCACCCTCCATTCTCACCCACGGCCATTCTCACCCACGGCCATTCTCACCCACCAGCGGCCCATTCTCATCCGCGACGCTGCGTGCAAGGCGAGCCGCCTTTATGCCGGCTCCGGCGCCAGATACAACGTTGCCAACGCCGGCAGCGTCAGTTCGAGCGATTGTGCCTCACCGTGGCGCTGCAGCGGGACGGGCTGCACCAGGCCGCCATTGCCCGTGTTGGAGCCGCCGTAGATTTCCGCGTCCGAATTCAGCAGCTCCCGCCACGCGCCGGGACGCGGGACGCCGATCGCGTAGCCGGTGCGCGGCACCGGGGTGAAGTTGGACACCACCAGCACCGGCCGCGCCGCATCGTTGCCATAGCGCAGGAACGCGAACACCGCGTTGGCACGGTCATCGCCGATCACCCAGCGGAAACCGGTCGAAACCGTATCGCGCTGGTGCAGCGCCGGTTCGTCCCGGTGCAGCGCGTTCAGGTCCTGGAGCAGGCGCTGCATGCCGCGGTGGCGGGGAAATTGCAGCAGGTCCCACTGGATCGAGCCGTCGTGGCTCCATTCGTCCCACTGCGCGATTTCGCCGCCCATGAACAGCAGCTTCTTGCCGGGATGGCCCCACATGAAGCCGAAATAGGCGCGCAGGTTGGCGAAGCGCTGCCAGTCGTCGCCCGGCATCTTCCGGATCAACGAGCCTTTGCCATACACCACTTCATCATGCGACAGCGGCAGCACGAAGTTCTCGCTGAACGCGTAGAGTAAGCCGAAGGTCATGTCGTTGTGGTGCCAGGAGCGGTGGACCGGAGCATGCTCCATATAGCCGAGCGTGTCGTGCATCCAGCCCATGTTCCACTTGTAGGCGAAGCCGAGGCCGCCGTCGCTGATCGGGCGGGACACGCCCGGCCAGGCGGTGGACTCTTCGGCAATTGTCATCGCGCCGGGGCAGCGTTCGCGGACGACGGCGTTGCAGTGGCGGAGGAAGCCGATCGCTTCCAGATTCTCCCGCCCGCCGTAGATGTTGGGAATCCACTCGCCTTGCTTGCGGCTGTAGTCGCGATACAGCATCGACGCCACCGCATCGACGCGCAGTCCGTCGACGTGGAAATGCTCCAGCCAGTGGATGCCGCTGGCAATGAGGAAGCCCTGCACCTCGCGGCGGCCGAAATTATAGATGTAGGTGTTCCAGTCCTGGTGGTAGCCCTCGCGCGGGTCCTGGTGTTCGTAAAGCGCGGTGCCGTCGAAACGGGCGAGCCCGTGCGCGTCGGTGGGGAAATGGGCCGGCACCCAGTCGATGAAGACGCCGATATTGGCGCGGTGACAGGCATCGACGAACCGACAAAAACCTTCCGGCGGGCCGAAGCGTCCGGAGGGTGCGAACAGCCCCAGCGGCTGATAGCCCCAGGAACCGCCGAACGGGTGCTCTGCCACCGGCATCAGCTCGACATGGGTGAAGCCCATTTCCACCAGGTAAGGCACCAGGCGTTCGGTCAGTTCGTCCCACGTGGGCGTGCGGCCGGCTTCCGGACGGAACCAGGACGCGGCGTGCACTTCGTAGATCGCCAGCGGCGCATCGACGCCGTGACGCGCGGCACGCTGCTGCATCCAGGCCTCGTCATGCCAGACGAACGGCAGCGTGTCGGCGACGACCGACGCGGTTGCGGGTGGTGATTCGGTCGCCCGCGCCAGCGGATCGGCCTTCTGCGGCAGGCGATTCCCCCACGGGTCGACAAGGTCGTACTTATAGCGCGCACCCGGTTCCAGGCGCGGAACGAAGAGTTCCCAGACGCCGGCGGGAAAGCGCAGGCGCATCGGATGGCGGCGCGGGTCCCAGGCGTTGAAATCGCCCACCACCGAAACGGCCTGGGCGTTCGGCGCCCACACGGCGAAACGCACGCCCTTCACGCCATCGACCGTCACCGGCACGGAACCGAGCGTGAACGCCAGCTCGAACAGCCGGCCTTCGTTGAACAAGAACAGATCGTTGTCGCTCAGCTGAAGCTGGGTGAACGCATAGGGGTCCTCGGTTTCCTGCGTGGCGTCGGGCCAGGCGATGCGCAGGCGGTAGTCCTCGCGCGATTCCACCCGGCCGACGAACAGGCCGTGGGGCTGGCTGGGCAGCAGCGTGCCGATGCGGTGGCCGTCGCTGCGCGCCAGCACTTCCACGTCTCGCGCCCCCGGCAGGAAGGCGCGCACGATGCGGCCAGCGCCGGTCTCGTGCGGGCCCAGTGCCGCAAACGGATCGCGCAGCTTGCCCTCGGCGAGCTGTGCCGCGATTTCTGGCAACAGACCGGGGACTTCGATGACGATGTCATTCACAGGGCAGTCTCCGTCCGCAGCAGCGAGTCGGCGAGGCGGGCCAGGCCACGCAGGGGAACGTCAATCCAGGTCGGCCGGTTGGCAGCCTCGTAGACGACCTCATAAGCCGCCTTCTCCAGCAGGAACAAATCGAGCAAAGCCTGCTCCGCAGGCGAATCCGCCGCCCCTGCCGCAGTGCGATAACCGGCGAGGAAGGATTCGGTTGCGCGCGCGACAAACGCTTCCAGGAAGGCGGTGCGGCGTGCCTGCGGCAGATGCGCCTGGCTCTCGCGGCCTTTGCCGTCCACCACCGCCGCCGCATAGTCGAACGATCGCAGCATCCCCGCCACATCCCGATACGGACTGTTCTTGGCGCGCCGCAGCTCCAGCGGCTTGGCCGGTTCGCCCTCGAAATCGATGATGAACACGTCGCCGTTGGCCACCAGCACCTGGCCGAGATGCAGGTCGCCGTGGATGCGCGTGACCGGGGTGCCGGCGCCGTGCGCCGCGAGGTCGCGCACGGTTGCGGTCAGGCGGTCGCGGATCGCCATCACGTGACCCAGGTCCTGCGCCGCGTCCTCCGGCCAGTCCTGCCGCGCGGCCAGAGCGTTGAATGCCGCGGCAAGCTGTTGCTCGGCCTGCGCCGCCCAGGCGCGGGTGCGGTCGCTGCCGGCGGCTTCGGGGGCGAAGTCGGGATTGTCGGATCGGCCGCGCCAGGATGGCGTGCATCTCGCCCAGGCGGCGGCCGAGCAAGGTGGCGATGCCATCGTAGTCCTCGTGGCGTTCGGCGTCCGCGGCGGCGGCCTGGTCGCCGCCCGCCAGGTCGGACAGACCGCGCATCAGCAGGTCGAGCGTCCAAGACCAGGCGTCACCCTGGTTGCGGATGAAACTTTGGGCGATGGCGAGCGCGTGGCGGGTGCCGTCGTCCTCGACCCGCGCCACTTCGCCGAGCAAGGCGGGAGTGTTGGCAAAACCCTGTTCGGTGAGGTAGCGGCCCATTTCCGCTTCGGGATGCTGGCCGGTGGAAACCCGCCGGAACAGCTTCAGCATGGCAATGTCGCCGATGATGACGGAGGAGTTTGATTGCTCCGCCGACAGCCAGTTCAGCTCTACGTCGGGCGGTATGACGATATCGCGCATGCGGGACGTGGGTTCGAAGTGCACGTCGCCGGCGCCGGTATGAATGGTACGCGCCTGCGCCAGGTTCTTCAGGACGCCGAGCGTCAGGTCGGGCAGCACGAAGGCATCGGTCAGCAGGCCGACGCGGGCACCATGGCGGACACGCGCCAGCGCAAGCTGCGCAGCCAGCGTAGGCGTGGGGCGATCCTCCCAGGCGATGGCGAGCGGCAGCAGCCAGCGGGCCGTGCCGGAAGGTGTTTCGGTTTCGATTTCGACCAGCGCTGCCTCAGCCTGCGGCTGCGTGGTGCAGACCGCGATGCGGACGGCCAGAAGCTTCTGGTCCTTCTGGGCGAACCAGCGCCGCTTCGGGAGATAGGATGGCAGCACCTCGCGTTCCAGCACCGAGCGCGCGGCCAGCAGGCCCTCGAGGAAGCTCTTGCGGAAGACGATGGTCTGGTATTCAGGCATGGGCTCCGGTGCCGGCGTGTGCAGCGAAGGCCACGCCGTCTCCTCTGCTAGGTTGAACCAATAGAAGCCGTACGGTGCCAGCGTCAGCAGGTAGGTAAGCTGGCCGATCGGCGGAAACACCGAGCCGCCGTCGAGTTCGATGGGAATGCGGCCGCTGAACTCCGAGAGATCGAGTTCGACCGCCTGCGGCGTGCGCGCCAGGTTGGCGACGCACAGGATGGTGAAGCCGTCGTATTCGCGCAGATAAGCGAGGATCTTTCGGTTCTTCGGATACAGCAGGCGAAAGTTGCCGCGGCCGAAGGCCTGGTACTGCCGGCGTACGGCGATGTTGCGACGCATCCACATCAGCAGCGAATGCGGGTCGCGGGCCAGCGCCTCGACATTCAGCGATTCGAAACCGTATAGCGGGTCCATGATCGGTGGCGAGACCAGGCGCGACGGGTCGGCGCGGGAGAAGCCGCCGTTGCGGTCGGGCGACCACTGCATCGGCGTGCGCACGCCGTTACGGTCGCCAAGATAGACGTTGTCGCCCATGCCGATCTCGTCGCCGTAGTAGATCACCGGCGTGCCGGGCATCGACAGCAGCAGGTGGTTCATCAGCTCGATGCGGCGGCGGTCATGCTCCAGCAGCGGCGCGAGGCGGCGGCGGATGCCCAGGTTCAAACGGGCGCGGCGGTCGGCGGCGTAGGTCTCCCACAGGAAGTCGCGTTCCGACTGGGTGACCATCTCCAGGGTCAGTTCGTCGTGATTGCGCAGGAAGATCGCCCATTGCGCGGTGGCGGGGATGTCCGGCGTCTGGCGCATGATGTCGGTGATCGGGAAACGGTCTTCCCGCGCGATGGCCATGTACATGCGCGGCATCAGTGGGAAGTGGAAGGCCATGTGGCATTCGTCGCCGTTGCCCTCGCCGAAATATTCCTTGGTGTCCTCCGGCCATTGGTTGGCCTCGGCGAGCAGCATGCGGTCCGGGTAATGCTGGTCGAGTTCGGCGCGGATCTGCTTCAGGACGGTGTGGGTTTCCGGCAGGTTCTCGTTGTTGGTGCCTTCGCGTTCCACCAGGTAGGGGACGGCGTCGAGGCGCAGGCCGTCGACGCCGAGATCAGCCCAGAAGCGCAGCACCGCCAGCACTTCCTTCAGGACCCGTGGGTTGTCGAAATTCAGGTCGGGCTGATGGGAGTAGAAGCGGTGCCAGTAGTAGGCGTTGGCGACCGGGTCCCAGGTCCAGTTGGAACGCTCGGTATCGACGAAGATAATGCGCGTGCTGGCGTATTTCTGATCGGTGTCGGACCAGACATAGAAGTCGCGATAGACCGAGCCGGGCTTGGCGCGGCGCGCGCGCTGGAACCAGGGGTGCTGGATAGACGTGTGGTTCACCACCAGCTCGGTGATCACGCGGATGCCGCGTTTATGGGTTTCCTGGATGAAGCGCTTCACGTCGTGCAGCGTACCGTATTCGGGGTTCACGCCCCGATAGTCGGCGATGTCGTAGCCGTCATCGAGCAAGGGCGATGGGTAGAACGGCAGCAGCCAGATCGCGCTGACGCCCAGTTCGGCGATGTAGTCGAGCTTCGACAGCAGACCGGCGAAGTCGCCCACGCCGTCGTTGTTAGAGTCGAAGAACGACTTGACATGAAGCTGGTAGATGATCGCGTCCTTGTACCACAGCGGGTCTTCGGTGACGGCGATGCGGGCGGGCCGCGGCCGGGCCAGCGCGACGTTCATTGGGGGGCTCCGGAGAGGCGTGGGTGGGAGGTGATGGTATGGAGGTGGGCGAAAGCAAGAACATGAAGAACATAGGGACACCCCCTCGTCTTGTGGGAGGGGGATGGGGGGAGGGGTGCGTGCAAACCAACGCCGACAGATGTACGCACCCCTCCCCCCATCCCCCTCCCACAAGGGGAGGGGGTGTCCTTTACAACCACCGCCGCGCTCACTTCTACAACCACCGCCGTGTTCATTTCGGAACTCCCGGTGCGGTCACCTGCCAGATGGCGAAAGGCAGGTCCGCAGGATCAAGACGAATGTGCTGGCGCTTGCCATACCAGGTGAAACGGTGGCCGCGCATCAGGTCGGTGGCGTCCAGTGCGCCATTTTCCGGCTGGTCCATTTCCCATAGCGGCAATTCGATGTCCGCCTCCTGCGCATTGTGAGGGTCAAAGCTGACGGCGACCAGGATCATCTCGCGATCTTCCGGCACGCGCTTGCCGAACAACAGAACCTGGTCGTTGAACGCGGGATAGAATTCCACGCCGAGATGGGTCTGCAATGCCGGATGCTCGCGGCGGATGCGGTTCAGCGCAGCGATCTCGGCCACGATGTTGCCGGGCGCGTTGAAGTCGCGCACGCGGATCTCGTATTTCTCCGCGTCCAGGTATTCCTCGCGGCCCGGCAACGGTGCGGACTCGCAGATCTCGAAGCCGGAATACATGCCCCACAAACCGGAAAGCATGGTGGCCAGCGCGGCGCGGATCAGGAAAGCCGGGCGGCCGCCGGTCTGCAGGAACGGCGGGTTGATGTCCGGCGTGTTGACGAAGAAGTTGGGGCGGAAGAAGTCGCTGACCGGCGGGGTATTCAGTTCGGTCAGATACTCGGTCATCTCCTGCTTGGTGTTGCGCCAGGTGAAGTAGGTGTAGGACTGGGTAAAGCCCTCCTTAGCCAGCCGGTACATCACCTTTGGCCGGGTGAACGCCTCGGCCAGGAAGATCACGTCGGGATGGCGGTCGCGTATGTCCGCGATCATCCAGCGCCAGAATGGCATCGGCTTGGTGTGCGGATTGTCCACCCGGAAAATCCGCACCCCCTGCCCTACCCAGAATTGCACCACGTCGCGCAGCGCATGCCACAGCCCGGGAAACGCCAGCGGCGCATAGAAATCCGGATTGACGATATCCTCGTATTTCTTCGGCGGGTTCTCCGCATAGCGCAACGAGCCGTCCGGGCGCCAACGGAACCACTCCGGGTGCTGCTTGAGCCACGGATGGTCGGGCGAACACTGGATTGCGAAGTCCAGCGCGATTTCCAGCTCGAGCGCCTTGGCCGCGGCGACCAGAGCGCGAAAATCCTCCAGCGTGCCGAGCTGCGGGTGGACGGCGTCGTGGCCACCTTCCTCGCTGCCGATCGCATAGGGGCTGCCGACGTCGCCCGGTTCCGCGCGCAGCCCGTTGTTGCGGGCCTTGCGGTTGGTGTGGCCGATCGGATGGATGGGGGGAAAGTACAGGACGTCGAAGCCCATGGCGCGGATCGCCGGCAGGCGGGCGATGACGTCGTTGAACGTGCCGTGCCGCGCCGGATCGGTGGTCGCCGAGCGCGGGAACATCTCGTACCAGCTTGCGAAGCGGGCCTGCGGGCGGGCGGCGTCCAGGCGCACTGGCGGGGCGTGGCGAACCAGGAAATCCTGCGGGTCCACCGCCCGCATCGCCGCCAGCGCCGCGTCCGACAGCAGCAGCTCGATCCGGCCGGCTTCGTCCGCCGCTTCGAAGTGCCGCAACAGGATGGACAGCTTGTCCTGCTTCGGTCCCTCGGAGCGCTGCGCCGCTGCGTCCAGCATGCGGCGGCCTTCCTCGATCTCGAGCATCACGGGCACGCCGGCGGCGTGCTTGGCGTGAAGGTCGTGGCGGAAAGTGCCCCACACGTCCCACCACGCTTCGACCGAGAACAGATGCGGACCGACGCGTGCGGGAGCGAAGACCGCTTCCCAGCGGTCGTTCTCCACCAGGGTCATGGGTTCGCGGTGCCATCTCGTCTCGTCGGCGGCGCGCCAGAGCAAGGCTGCGGCAAGGACCTCGTGGCCGTCGGCGACGATATCGGCGGCGACGGTGATGGCCTCGCCGACCACGCGCCTGACCGCGTAGTCGCCGTCCGGGACCGAGGGGGCGATGGATTCGATGGCGATTCGCGTGGCCGACTCGGCGGCGCGGTCCAGGTCCGCCAGGTGGTTCGCCTGCCCGATCGCCGACGCTTTGGCGTAGGTCAGGACGCGCACTTCGCCCGGCGCCAGCGGGACGATAGCGTCGGTGCCCTCGTCCAACGGCTCCGGCGGGCTGAACGCGGCCCCGGCCTGCGGCGGCAGGGGGAACAGGCTGATCGGCAGCGGAGCCGGCGCGGCAAGGCCGGGATTGATCAGCACGACGGCGGCGCGGTTGGCGTCGCGCGGATCGGGCCTATCGCAGCGCAGTAGCGCGGTCGCCGGTGCCGACGACGCCGAAAGCTGCCGGACCGCGCCGTTCACATTCTGTGCCGCCATGCCGTCCAGCAGATCGTTCGCCTCGGCCACGTCTTCGCTCAGGTCGCAGGGGGCGTCGGCCTGCGCGCGCCGCAGGTCCTCCGGCGTGGCGCGGGCAGCATCGAACGGGCGGCGGGTCGCGTATTCAAAGCCCATCGGCACGAACATGCCCGCGGTGATCGCCGCGGTGACCCGCAGCGCGTGACGGTAGGCGCCGGCGACATCGGCGCCGGACGGCAGTCGAAGTCGCCAGCCGCTCGAAGAACGACGGCTCCGGTGAGCCGATCGCCGGGGCGACCGGACGCAGCGCCTCCATTTCCTCGATCAGCCAGGGCGAGCGACCGTCCCACCACGCCACCGACGCCGCCACCAGATCAAATCCTGTCCCAGCCAGCCGGGTAGCGGCGCCGCGGCCGGTGCCTGGGGTCCAGGCGAGCATCAGCGCGTCGGGCGCGGCGGTGCGCAGGCGTTCGATCAGGCGGCGCCACACGGCGGGCGGCACGCGGTCCGGCTCGACGGCACGGAACCCGGCTACGCCGGCGCGACGCAGGCGCGTGAGCCGGTCGGACCACCAGTCGGTGAGGGCCTCGGCGGTGTCGGTCGCGCCGAAGCGCGGCGCGGCGGCGTCCGGCCGCGCCGGGGCGCGGCGCGGATCGGGCGCGCCGCCGCAAAAGCCGGTGCTGAACCAGCCGGGCGCGCGCTGCCGCACCGTGGCGTTCGCCGCCACCTGGTACAGCACCAGGTCCAGCATCAACCGCAGGCCATGCTGCGCTGCATGCCCTGCGATGTGGGCAATCCCGGCGTCGGCGGGGCCGTCCCAGCCCAATGCCGGATGCAGTGCCTCATGATCGGCGGTCACGTAAATATCGCCGCCGGGGTCAGGGGCGAAGGGCGGCGCGACGCAGACATGGTCGAATCCCATCGCGCGGATGCGCGCGAACATCGCAGGCCAGGCGGCAAGCGGGCCGGCGACCAATGGATGCACATGATAGATCTTTGCCGCCATTCCGTTCTTCCTTTGGCCCTGCTTCCTTTGGCTCTGCGTCCCTCGAGTCGGACCGTGCAGTGCCGGATCCGAAGCGTGAGCGTTCCGGGCTGTCCTGCCTGCCACTATTTGTGTCCGATGCCGAGGGTGAAGCCGCGAAGGCGCGCCAGCGGGCGTTGAGTTTGCGGCACTTGGCACATGATCCGCCGCATGCAAACCTGCGACCTCTCATCACATGCCCGGGAGCGCCCGGGAGAGCGCCCGTGGTAGTGCCGCCCGGAGCTCCCCGTGGGAACTCCCCTGTGGGAGCACGCGGCCGGATCGTTCCACGCCCGCTTAGCGCCGACGATGCAACGGCGTTGCATTGCCGGATCGCCGAGCTTGAATACCACGGTGGAATCCTTGTGGGGAATCCTGTGCTGGAATCCCGCCGGGCCGCGGCAGTATCATGCGCGCTCACGAAACTGCGAGGAGGGGCGCGTTGAAATCCAAGTCCATTGTGCGTGCCCGGGTTCCGCTGCGGCTCGGCTTCGCCGGCGGGGGCACCGACCTCAGCCCGTATTGCGACCAGTATGGCGGGGCCGTCCTGAACATGACGATCGACCGCTATGCGTACGGCTTCATCGAACCGGCCGCCGATGGCCGCCTGCATTTCGGTGCGCCGGACCTTGGGATCGAGGAGGATTTTCCCCTGGATCTGGAGGCGCTGGGCACGGCGCGACTGCAACTCCATGCGGGCGTGGCGCGACGGATGCTGCGGCAGTTCGCCGGCGGGACGGTCCCGCCGGTCCGGCTGGTCTCGTATGTGGACGCGCCGGCGGGGTCCGGGCTGGGATCGTCCTCGGCGCTGGTGGTGGCGATGGTGGAGGCGTTCGCCGCGTTCCTGGCCGCGCCGCTGGGGCCGTACGACGTGGCGCACCTGGCGTTCGAGGTGGAACGCATCGAGCTGGGCCTGGCCGGCGGCAAGCAGGACCAATACGCCGCCACCTTCGGCGGGGTGAACTTCATCGAGTTCCATGCCGCCGACCGGGTGATCGTCAATCCGCTCCGGGTGGCACCATGGGTGCTGAACGAGCTGGAGACCGCCATGGTGATCTGCTTCACCGGCGTGTCGCGGCGGTCGGAGGCGATCATTGTCGAGCAACAGCGCCGGATGGCGGCGCCGGGCGACACGGCGCTGGGGGCGCTGCACCAGCTCAAGGACGACGCGGTGGAGATGAAGGAGGCGCTGTTGCGGGGCCAGATTGCCCGCATGGCGGAGGTGTTGAACCGTTCCTGGATCGCGAAGCAGCGGACGGCACCGGGGATCAGCACCGGGCGGATCGAGTCGCTTTACGACCTGGCGTTCGCCAATGGGGCGACGGGCGGGAAGGTGTCAGGGGCCGGCGGCGGGGGGTTCATGATGTTCATCGTGCCGCCGAACCGGCGGTTCCAGGTGGTGCGCGCCTTGAACGACGCCGGCGCGGACGCGAGCGGCGTTCACTTCACGATGCAGGGCGCGGAGTCGTGGACGGTGTGAGGGAGGCGAGCACTGCCTCTGGCTACAAACCGGGAAGTTGCTACTATGTGACATTATTGCGTTGGATCCGAAGGAGGAAGGAGGAAAGCGTTCGAAGCTGCGCGCGCATGCCTCGCGCTCGACGTGGAGGCCCAGGAGATCGATCCGACGGAATTGCCGGGCGGCATGGCATCTGTCGATGTCGTACTGTTCCTGGGTGTCTTCTACCGCATGATCGATCCAATCATGGTGTTGAAGAATGTCGCGTCGCTCGCAAACGAGCTACTGGTGATCGAGACGCATGAGGACCTTCTGACGCTGAACCGACCGGCAATGGTCTTCTATCCTGGAGCAACGCTCAATGGCGACGGCTCGAACTGGTGGGGGCCGAACCCAGCTTGCGTAACGGAACTTCTCGCCACCGTGGAGTTCCACCATGTGTTTTACCAGCGCCATCCCAAGATCGCGTGCCGTGGGATCTATCACGCATTTCGGTCGACTAAGACAGCGGAACATTATTTGCGCCGACAGGCCGATCACCTGACTTTTTCGACCTCGGATCGGAAGCCGGCAGGGAAGCAATCTTCGGCGCGGGAAACATTGAACTCGGCAAGATCGCGGCGGAACGCGACAAGGTCGTGGCGGAACGCGATGCGGCGCTCGCGGAGATCGCTGCACTGCGCGGTTCTACCTCCTGGGCTGCGACTTCACCGCTGCGCGCCCTGTCTTCCATCCTCCGGCCACGCTGAATCGAAGGCAAAGACCCCAGAGGCCGTCGGAAAAACTCGCCGCACGAAACCGTTCCTGTGTGAGTCCGGCCGCAAGCGGAAGCAACCCCCCTCCCCCATGCGGAAGCGTGTGCTTGATCCTTTACGTCAGCCAAACGCCCCGGACCGGCGCAGCGCAGCAACGTCCTCAACGGACATTCCCAGAACCTCGCGCAGCAATCGGTCGGTATCCGCTCCCAGCTCGGGCGCGGGACCGGATTGACGGCCGAAGCTCGCGCGCCAAGGCAACCCGGGCAACACGCCGCCGCCGTGCGCTTCCCAGAAGCCGCGCGTCCGCAGATGCGCGCTTTCGACGAGGTCGCGTGATGTCGCCAATGCCGCCGCGGCAATCCCGGCGCGCGCCAATACCCTGGCGTTGTCGGGCGCGGATCGTGCGCACAACCATGCGGCCAGCGTCGCATCAACGGCTGCGCGACGTTGCATCCGTTCCCGCACCTCAAGGCCGCCCATCGCCGCGCACCCCGGTACGATGCCGCACAACCCCTGCCATGCCGCGTCATCCACGGCCGCCAGACTGATCCACGCGTCGTCGCCGGCGCAGCGATACACGTCATGCGGCGCATAACAATCGGAACAGTTGCCGACCGGCTGCGGCGAGCTGCTCAGTTGCGTCGCCAGCAGCGGCTCCGCCATGGTCCACAGCATCGCCTCGATCATCGAAAAATCCACGCGCGCCACCGTTCCGGTGCGCCCCCGCTGCCATAGCGAAGCCGCGGTCACGAAGGCCAGCATCAGCCCGCACATCGGGTCCAGCCACGCGAAACCGACGCGCGGCGGTACGCCGGGATGGCGGTTTAGTCCGGCGAACCCGGCATAGCATTGCAGCAAAGTGCCATAGGCGACGGCGTGCGATTCCGGCCCGGTGCGCCCCAGCCCCGAGGCGGAAACGAAAATCAAATGCGGGTTGATCGCGCGCAACGCCTCGGCGCCGAGTCCAAGCCGGTCCATCACGCCGGTGGCAAAGTTCTCGACCAGCACATCGGATTTAGCGGCGAGCGCATGTGCCACCGCGATCGCCTCCGGCCGCTTCAGGTCCAGTACGATGCCACGCTTGGCCTGTCCCAGGACGGTATGCAGTTCCGATGCGCGGCCGGGGTCGCCGCGGCCGGGCGCCTCCACCTTGATCACTTCGGCGCCCATCGCCGCGAGATATCGCGTGGTGGTCGGCCCGGCGATCACCCAACTGAAGTCAAGCACGCGCACGCCGGACAGTGGCAGGGGGCCGGAAGATGGCTTGGCTGTGGCTGGCGCAGCCTGCACAGCCTCATATGGAGCACGCGCCTCGGATCGCGTTCGGCGATCGGAATCGTCATCGCCGCCGAAGCGGGGACCCATGTGGTTTGGATCGCCGCTTGCGCCGGGATGATGATTCCGGTCGGTGGCGTTGGCTGCGTCGTGCCGAACCTGTGCCGACGCACCGGCCGGGACTTCGTCATCCGCGGCCGGTAATCCGAATGGCGGCCCGGGCACGCGGACCGCGCGCCCGGCCACGTTCACCTCGCGAAAGAACCGCCGGTGTGCAAGCTGCGGCGAGGCCAATTGCTCGGCCGGCTCGCGCAACGGGAAACTGGGCACATGCGCCTGTTGGGCGGCGTCGGCGATCCTTTGCTTGTCGTGCTGCTTGCTCCACGCCGACATCAGCGCATGCAGCGCATCCCAGTTGGCGACGCGATCGTGCTTGTGGACGAAACGTGGATCATGGCCCCAGTCGGGCGAGCCCATCACCTTCAGCCACGACGCCCATTGATGGCCCTCGCGCGGCGAGATCGCCACGTAGCCGTCACGCGCCGGCAGGATGCAGACCGTGGCGCCGTTGCCGTCGGCCAGACGCTTGCGCGACCAACTCTTGCCGGTGAGGCCGCCGCGCGCCAGTTCGGTCATCGCCAGCGTGGCGAGCGCCTCCTGGATCGAAACGTCGATCACCGCGCCGGGCGTTGCCCCCATGGCCGCGTGCATTCCGGCGCACGCTGCGGCGATGCCGGCGATGAAGGCGGATTGCTCGCCCACCGGCCGGATCGGCGCTTCGCCGAGGTCGTCCACCTGACCGGTGAGCAAGCGCGATATGCCGCTGGCGAAACATAGGGTGAGGTCGGTCGCGGGCGCGTCGGCCTGCGGTCCGGTCTGGCCGAAGGGAGAAATCAAGACCAAGGCGGCAGACGGGTTTAGAATTTGGAGACTGGCGGTGTCATGTCCGCGGGCACGCAGTTCTCTGGGCGCCCCCTCGGCGATGATCAGGTCGGCGGTGGCAATGTCCTTTTCCGCAGCCGGAGATTTCCCATGATCCAAATACGTCGCGAGCGGCGTGTCCGTATCGGGGACAATGCACACTACAGCGGCGCCGACATCGGCCAGCAAACGCCCGCAGACCGCGGCGGCAAGGCCGGGCCCGAGTTGCACCACGTGAAAGCCGGACAGCAAGGCCATACAATCCCCTCCCCGCGCGGTAGTGCGGCCGCTGCCGATCTTCATCGCGTACTGGGCCGTTGCGCTGCGGTTGGCATCAAAAAAATTTTGAAACACAGATTTCACAGATTTCACAGATCAAGGAACAGAGAACGATTCATCTGTGCCTTAATCTGTGAAATCTGTGAAATCTGTGTTTCAAATTCTTGCTTGGAGACAGCACCCCCGTCGCTGCGGCCGAACCTATAAACGCGCCAGCAGCAATAAGGCCAGAAGACAGCGCATCCCCTTGCACTGCCCCCATCTGCTCCCGTCATCAATCAGGTCGAATAATCCGAGAACGCCGCCCCGGCATACCGCGCCCGATAGTCGGTGCGCACGTTGACCAGCGCCACCATCCCCTCATCCACCTTCGCCTGCGCGCGTTCCAGCGCGGGACGGATTTCCTCCGCCTTGGTCACGTATTCGCCGTAGCCGCCCAGCGCCTCGCAAATCTTGTCATACCGCGTGTAGCCAAGCTCGCGGCCCGGCTTCTCGCGCTTCGGATCGCCGGTCCAGCCTCCGTTCAGGCTGATCACGATCAGGATCGGAATCTTGTGCCGCACCGCGGTGTCGATCTCCATCGCGTTCATGCCCATCGACCCGTCGCCGTGCACCACGATCACCTGCTTTTCGGGACAAGCAACCTTCGCGCCCACGCCGAACGGCAGGCCAACACCCATAGTGCCGAACGGCCCGGAATTCAAACGATGGCCCGGCATGAATGTCGGCATGGTCTGCCGGCCATAGTTCAGCGTCTCCTGCCCATCGACGCATAGGATCGCGTCGCGTTTCGCGAAGTTCTTCACTTCCTCCAGCATGCGGACGGGATGGATGTCGCCGTCCTCGGCATACCTGTTGGCGCCGGCGCTTGAACGCTTCGCCGCCTCGCCTTCCGCCAGCTTCTGCCGCCACGCCTTGTAGCTGTCGGCATTGACCTTGCCCTTGATGCCGTCGAGCAATTGCCCCAGCACCATCTTGCAGTCGCCGACGATCGGGATATCCACATAGCGTGCCGCCGCGGCGATCTCCTCCGGAGAGATGTCAATGCGTGCGATCTTCGCCGCCGGCCCGAAGCGCGGCGGCGATGCGTGGCCGATCACGTAATTCATCCGCGTGCCCAGCACGATGATCAGGTCGGCATCGCGGAACGCCGATGACCGCATCGCCAGGTAGCTGCACGGATGGTCGTCAGGAACCACGCCGCGACCCTGCGGGGTGGTGTAGAACGGGATGCCGGCGGCTTCCACGAAGGCCTGCATCTCGCTCCATGCACGCGACCAGATCACCCCCGTGCCGGACACGATCAGCGGTTGCTTCGCCTCGGCCAGTGCCTTCACCAGCGCGTCCACCTGGCGCGGATCGCCGAGCGGGCGGGAATCCATCAGCGGTCGGCCGGCGTAGCTCCAATCCACCTGGGCCTCGTCGAGCTTCGTGTACAGCACGTCGCCGGGGCAATCGACATAGACCGGGCCGGGCTTGCCGGCGATCGACTTCTGCAGCGCGAAATTGATCTGCTGAGGGATGCGCTTCAGGCTGTGCAGACGGTCTACGTACTTGTTGCAGCCACGCATCAGCTCGACCTGGTCGATCTCCTGGAACACCTGGCGGCCGAACTGGCCGATCGGGCTGGAACCGCCGAGCGACACCACGGGGCAACAGTCGATCAAGGCGTTGGCGACGCCGGTGATCAGGTTGGTCACGCCGGGGCCGGATGCCGCCATGCACACACTCGGCACCTGCTTCAGCCGGCTATACGCCTGGCACATGAACGCCGCCGCTTGCTCGTGGCGGACGTCGATCATGCGGATGCCTTCCTTGATGCAGGTCGCCTCCGTCAGCAGCATGGGGCCGCCCATGATGTAGAAGATGTGCTCTACGCCTTCCTTCTTCAGGCATTTCGCGATGATTTCCGAACCGGTCAGTTCCGCCATTTGGAAGTCTCCTTAGTACGAGTTGGCTCGAATACTTCCCCTCCCCTTGAGGGAGGTGGCTGGGGGGAGGGGTGCGTACAATCAATGCCGGCGGGTGTACGCACCCCTCCCCCAGCCCCCGCCCTCAAGGGGAGGGGGTGTTCTGCTTGCTTCCTCAGCCCACCACGCCGCCCGAGCGCATCGCGCCCACCGCATCGTCGCCGAGACCGAGCCAATGCTGCAGCACCTCGCCGGTATGTTCGCCAAGCAGGGGCGCGGGCTTGACGGGCGGCGGATTGCCGGAGAAACGCACCGGCCAGGCGGTCATCTTGAACGCGCCATTGGTGGGATGCTCGACCGTCTGCATGATGCCGCGTTGCTCGAAGGTGGGATCGTTGTAAAGTTCCAACGTATCCAGCACCGCACCCGCGGGCACACCGGCCGCGCCGATGATCTCCATCGCCTCGTATTTCGTGTGCTGCCGGGTCCAGTCGGCGATCATCTGGTTCACTTCGTCCGCGTTCTGCCCGCGCGCCTCCGGCGTTTCGAAACGCGGATCGCCGTTCAGGTCCTCGCGGCCGATCACGCCCAGCAGGCGCCGCCAATGCTCGGGGTTGGCGCGACTGGTGAAGACATAGATGTAGTCGTTCAGCCCGCCGCCCTTGCAGGGGAACGTGCCCATCGGCGGGTTGGGCTTCACCTGGGACACGCTGCTGTCGGCCGCACGGCCCGCGGCCTGGACGTTGCCGTTGCGGTTCTGTGCCGCGAAGGCGATGCGGATGTAGTGCAGCATCGCATCCTGCATCGCCACCTGCAGATGCTCGCCCTTGCCGGTATCCTTGCGCCGGTACAGCGCGCCCAGGATGGAGATCGCCAGCAGCATGCCCGTGCCGGTGTCGCCCAGCGACGGCCCCGGCTTCAACGGACGCCCGTCGCGCTCGCCGGTGATGCTCATGGTGCCGCCGCAGGCCTGCGCGATCATGTCGAACGCGAGGTTCTTCTCGTACGGGCTGCCTTCGCCGAAGCCCTTCACCTGGCAATAGACGATGGACGGGTTCAGCCCGCGGATTACGTCGGCGCCGAGGCCCAGGCGTTCGATCGCGCCGGGGGCGAAGTTCTCTGCGAACACGTCGGCCTGCTTCGCGAGGTCCTTGACCAGGGCGAGGCCTTTCGGATCCTTCAAGTTGACCGTGATCGACTTCTTGTTGGCATTGAACAGTAGGAAATACGGGTCATCGACGCCGGGCTTGCCGCCGAGCAGGCGGCCGGGATCGCCGCTTCTCGGGTTTTCCACCTTCACCACTTCGGCGCCGAGCCAGGCCAGCGCCTCGGTGCAGGACGGGCCGGCTTCGAATTGCGTCAGATCCAGGACCCGAACGCCGGCGAGACAGTCCTGGCCCCGGCTGCTTTCATTCATCAGTACGTTCCTCCTTTGGGCTGTCCGGAACGCTACCGCTTATGACAGGACAGTGTAAGCCCCGGGCCGCTGCCCACGGTTATGAGGCGCACCGACCCAGGCTGGAACATCGCAACGCAGAGTCGGACGGCGGAATGTGCTCCGCTTTTCCGCCCTACCGAATCGTAGTTGCGGGTTTCAGGCAAACGCCACACCGCCCACCTGCCGGCCCGGCAAGAGCGCCGTGGCCCGCTCGTGACCCGCCTCTTGCCGGGCGCTCAAGCCGCTGTGCACACTGCGTTCAATTCGATCCCAGCCCGGAACATGCCCCGCAGAGACGCGACCCCTTCCCCGACCGGCGCCGAGGTGCGCCTGACCGCTGTCAGCCGGCGCTGGGGCAACACCACCGCGCTGGACGGCATTTCGTTGCACGTCCGCCCTGGCAGCTTCACCGTCCTGCTCGGGCCGTCGGGTTGCGGCAAGACGACGTGCCTGCGCATCGTCGCCGGGCTGGAAACCGCCACCGGCGGCAGCGTGCACATCGGTGGCCGCGACGTAACCCGCCTGCCTCCTGCCGCCCGCGGCGTGGCCATGGTGTTTCAGTCCTACGCCCTGTTCCCGCACTTGACCGTCGCCGAGAACATCGTGTTCGGCCTGAAGGCGCGGCGCGTGCCCTCCGCCGAACGGGCGCGCCGACTGGACCGCGCGGTGGAGATCCTCGGCATCGGTGCACTGCTGCAACGCAAACCATCGCAGCTTTCGGGTGGCCAGCAGCAGCGCGTGGCGCTGGGCCGCGCCATCGTCGCCGAGACGCCGGTCTGCCTTATGGATGAGCCACTATCGAACCTCGATGCGCAGCTTCGCGCTGACATGCGGCGCGAAATTCTGGCACTGCAGCGGCGGCTCGGCATCACCATGCTCTACGTCACGCACGACCAGACCGAGGCCATGACCATGGCCGACCAGATCGTGCTGCTGCGCGACGGCCGCGTAGAGCAAGACGCGGCGCCGGCGGAAGTCTATGCGCGGCCGGCCACCCGCTTCGTCGCCAGTTTCATCGGCACGCCGCCGATGAACCTGTTCCCGCTCGAGCGCTGCCCCGACGGCATGGTGCTACGCGGCACCGCCGGTCCCGTGCTGGCGCCGCCGCTGGAGCACGACGCTGTCGGCGGCATCCGGCCGGAGGACCTGCGTCTGGCCGATTCGGGCATCCCGGCGGTCGTGACGCACGTGGAGTATCTCGGTGCGGATACGGTGCTGGCTTGCAAGGCCGGCGAGGCAACCGTGTCGGCGCGGCTGCCGGGCCATGTGCTGCTGTCCGACGGCACGCCGGTGTTCCTCGCGACCGATCAGCCCCTGCATTTGTTCGATGCCGCCAGCGGCCGTCGTGCGGCAATGCCACACCCGGCGATCGAAGCGGTGCACGCATGAGACAGGCAGTGAGGGCCTGGAGGCTGGGGGCTCCTGCGTTCAAATGCTTTGTGCCATCCATTTGGACACCGGCAATTTGGCGGGGGCCAAAACGGCGAAGCGAACACTGCGGCCGGCGCGGGGCGTCAGCAAGCAAGCAATTTCCACCACGAAGGCACGAAGGACAAAAAAACCGGAGCAATACAAGCTTCGTGTCTTCGTGCCTTCGTGGTGGAAATTGCTTGCTTGCTGACGCCCCCCCGGGAACGATGACGCGTCGCACAATGATTATAACCCGTATAGAGAGGCAACGCACGATACGTCTTTTTTTCAGGCTCCCAGAGAGGACAGACAACGTTCCTTCCCTACCCCTCCGGCCCTACCCCTCCGGCCCTTCGATCCCGCGCATGGCGCCATCCACCATTCCGCACGCCGCTTCCCAATCGAACGTACGGAACGCGTGGTTCCGGCTGACATAGGTGGTACCGGCATACATCATCTCATACTGCAAATGCCGTGATGCGAATTCGGAGCCGACCGCGTCCCACGCCAGCTTGAAGAACTTCACCCGATCGTCGGCGTCATAGAATGGCGACACCTGCGTGCGGCGGATCAGGTTGGCGGTGTCCGGATCGGCGAAGTCGGCGACCGAGGACGGCAGCATGATCATCCCCCCGCCCGCCAACTCGCGCAGCTTCGCCATGAGCTGCGGGTGCATCTCCTGCGCCTGCACCTGCGCCGCGTACAGCAGGTGCCGGTCGGGAACGAAATACCCGCCCCGCATCTGCCCGCGCGCTTCCATGCCCCAGACGAACGCCTCCACCTGCCCGACATTGGCGGCGATCTGTCCCAGCATCTCGCGCACCTGCGGGTAGCCCAGCGTGCCGTTGGTCTCGGCGATGCGGCGCGCGAGCCCGGCGAGGAACCGCAGCTTCACCATCAGCCGCACCTGCGCCTGGTAGTTCTGGAACACGTGCGCAGGAGTCCCATGGAACTGCCGCTGGCACATCTCCACGTCGCGATAGACGAAGATGCGGTCCCACGGCACCTTTACGTCGTCGAAATACAGCAGCGCGTCGTTTTCATCCAGCCGGCTGGACAACGGATTGTCGAACTCCGACACCGCGGCGGCTTCATAGGACTTGCGCGACAGGATGCGCAGCCCCGGCGCGTTCATCGGCACCGCGAAGGACAGCGCATAACGTTCGTCGCCCTTGGCCAGGGGCGGCAGCGTGGAGACGAACACCTCGTTCGCCATGATCCCCGCCGTGGCGAGCATCTTCGCACCGCGCACGGTGATGCCGCCCGAATCCTCATCCACCACTCCCGCCGTCAGGAATTCGTCCCGCTGCTCGTGCTGCGTGCGGCCGCGGTCCGCCTGTGGGTTGACGATGACATAACTCAGATAGTGATCGGCATCGCGTGCATAACGCACGTAGTCGCGCAAGGCGGCGGCACGCTTGGGGTCGTAGGCCTCGAACACCTCGATGCCCATCAGGAACCCGCACAGCGTCGACGCGACGTGATCCGGCGAACGGCCGAAGAACCCGAGATGCAGTTCCGCCCATGCCTCCAATGCCCGCCGCCGCTCGACCAGCTCGGCATAGCTGGTGGGAAGCTGCCAGCAGCGGCTGACTCGCGCGCCGGTCTCGGTCTCGAACGTCATCGTTGCCAGATGATCGGGCTGCGACTGGAAGTCGTAAAACCCGGCCGCGGTGCGGCATGCGTTGCGGAAGGCGGGATGCTGCGTCGGATCGCCGATGCGCTCGCCATTCAGGCGGATGTCGCGCCCGTCCTGCAGCGACCTGAGGTGGCCGGTACCGTCCTTTGGCATGAAACTCCGTCTCCCATGCAGTGCGTGCCTGCGCCGATTGTCTTTGTCAGGCGCACGGTCCCGCAGCAATCCCCTTCGAGCGTCCCCGCCGGAGATTGCTTCGGCGCTCCGCATCTCGCGATTCCGCATCTCGCGATAACGCAAAGGGGCTGCGACACCTGGACCGTCTCATCCTTCCCGCAACTCCCGCGCGATATTCCGGCGTGCCTGCTTCTCGAACACGGCCGCCAGCGGGGCGGAGCGATACAATGCAGGAGCCTGCTGCAGCCGACGCAGGAACACCAGCCGGTTGCGCTCCCACTCCGCTTCCGGCATGTGCCGGAACTCCGCGCGCAGCCGGCGGGTGCTGCGGTCGAAGGATTCTGCCGGATCCCCCAGCGGCGTCAGGTCCAGGTCGAGCAACCACAGCCGCAGCCGCGCCGCCTGGGTAGCGGCGTCGTGCACCACAAGGTGGTTGGCGGTCGCCTCGATGGTGTCGGACACCCAACCCACATCGACGCGAGAGAGGTCGTGCGGTGCATAACGCTGCCACAGCAGTGCCGAGCGATGCTCGTTGTCTCGGCGTGTGCCGTCATACACCGCATCGTGGAATGCGATGGCGCAGGCGACCAGACGGTTGGCGGCGGGCGCCAGGAACGGCGTCCCGGTCCCATAGCGGCGATGCCGCGTCCACAGCACCGCGATGTGCCCCAAACCGTGATAGTGCCGGTGCGGCATCCCCATCCGCCGCAGCACCGCATGCCGGGCCGGTTCCGGCAGCCTGGCGGCCGACAGCAGCTCCTGTAGCGCCGCGCCGGGTGCGCGCATGGTTCCTCCCCGCCCGAGTTGCGATCAGGCAACGACAGAAAGCACACCCCGTGAGGCGGCGCAACAAAATCGGCAAGCAGATGCCGATGCATGGGTGTTGCAACTCTACAGGTGCCCTCGGGGTTGGCAAAATTGCGGTTCGCCGGCGCACGAAACAATACTGAATCGAATCACAATGGCGATGGCATCGAGGCTTTCCAATGCTCGGTTGGGCCGCGGCGGCCCGGCAACGCCGGTGATGGCACTATCTGCGACGCCGGTGATGGCCGCTAGCGGCGACGCCGGTGATGGCGCGATTCCCGTCGCCGGTTACGACCGCTGCAGTCGCCGCCGATGACGACCGCTGTCGGCGCCGAACGGATTGATCTTTCCGCCGCCGGCAGGGATTGTTGTGGCATGCCTATCCTTACCGGACACGCGCGACTCGCCGGGATCATCGGCTGGCCCGTCACGCATTCCCGCTCGCCGCGGCTGCACGGCTTTTGGCTGGAGCGCCACGCCGTTGACGGCGCGTATGTGCCGCTGGCCGTGCGGCCGAGGGAGTTCGCCACCGCGGTGCGCGGCCTGGCAGCGGCGGGGTTTGCCGGCGCCAACGTTACCCAGCCGCACAAGCGCGCTGCCTTTGCCCTGTGCGACGCCGTGGAATCGAGCGCGCAACACGCCGGTGCGGTGAATACAATGGTGTTCCGCGGCGGCCGCATCACCGGCAGCAACACCGACGGCTGGGGCTTCCTGGCCAATCTGCGCGCCCATGGCGTCGAACCCACCACGGGGCCGGTCTTGCTGCTGGGGGCCGGCGGCGCCGCCCGCGCCATCGCCGCGGCCCTGCTGGAGACGGGCGTCCCCGTCACCATCGCCAATCGCACACCAGAGCATGCGGAGGCGTTGGCGGCGGACCTGCGCGGACTGCGCGTGCTGCCCTGGGAGCAGCGGAACGAGGCGCTATCGGACCAGGCGCTACTGGTGAATGCGACGTCGCTTGGCATGCAGGGACAGCCGCCATTGGCAGTCAACCTGGACTATGGCGCACCCGGGCTGGCGGTGGCGGACATTGTCTATGTGCCACTGGAAACGGCATTGCTCGCCAGTGCCGCGGCACGCGGCCTGCGCGCCGTCGAGGGCCTGGGCATGCTGCTCTTTCAGGCGATCCCAGGCTTCCGCGCCTGGTTCGGGGTGGAGCCGCAGGTGGACGCGGACCTGCGCCGCTTCGTCGCCGCCGACCTGCTTCCCGTATCGCCCCGGCCCGGCGCCTTGCCAGCCGGCGCCTCGCTGCCCGGATCGCCGCCGTCCAGATGAAGGTCATCGGCCTGACCGGCGGCATTGGCATGGGCAAGTCCACCGCTGCCGCCACTTTCCGCCGTGCCCGCATTCCGGTGTTCGACGCCGACGCCTCGGTGCATCGGCTGCAGGGACGCGGTGGCCGGGCGGTGCGCGCGATCGAGGACGCCTTCCCCGGCACCACAGGCGACGGCGCGGTGGACCGCCCTGCCCTGCGCCGCGCCGTTCTGGGCAACCCCGACGCACTGCGCCGGCTGGAGGCAATCCTGCACCCGATGGTCCGCGCCGACGAACGCGCCTTCGTCGCCCGCGCCCGCCGCACCGGCAAGCGCGTCGTGGTGCTGGACATTCCCCTGTTCTTTGAGACCGGCGGACGCAAGGTGGATCGCGTCGTGGTGGTCTCCGCGCCGCGGGCGGTGCAGATGCAGCGCGTGCGCCGGCGCCGGAAGATGAGCCCCGCCGACATCGCCGCGGTGATCGCCCGCCAGATGCCCGACGCCGAGAAACGCCGCCGCGCCGACATCGTGGTGCGCACCGGCCTGTCCCGTTCGCACGCCTTGCGCGCCTTGCGCCGCCTGATCCGGGAGTTGCACGCATGACCCGTGCTGTGTTGTTCGATACCGAGACCACCGGGCTGGAATGGGTGCAAGGCCATCGCGTGATCGAGGTTGCAGCGCTGGAACTGGTGAACGACCTGCCCACCGGCCGGCAGTTCCGCGCATTGCTCGATCCGGAGCGCGACATCCCGGACGACGCCACCCGCATCCACGGTTTCTCCAATGTCCATGTCGCGGGCAAGCCGCTGTTCTCCGCCGTCGCCGACGAGCTGCTGGAATTCTTCGGCGACGGCCATCTGATCGCGCACAACGCGCCGTTCGATTTCGGTTTCCTGAACGCGGAGCTGGCACGGCTTCAACTGTCGCCGCTGGCGACGGAGCGGATGGTGGACACGCTGGCGCTGGCGAAGACCCGGTTTCCGGGGATGCCGAACAGTCTGGATGCGCTGTGCCGACGGTTCGAGATCGACCTGTCGGCACGGACATCGCACAACGCATTGCTCGACTGCCGGCTGCTGGCGGAGGTGTATGTCGAGCTGACCGGCGGGCGGCAACGCGGACTGTCGCTGGGGACGGCCAAGGTGGTGGTGCCGGTGGCGGTGTATGCGATGGCGGGGCCCCGCGTGCCGCGACCGATCATGCCGAGCGAGGCGGAGTTGGCGGCGCATGCGGCACTGGTGGGGCGGCTGAAGGATCCGGTGTGGCTGGCGGGATGAGGGCGCCGAAAGGACAGTCGTAACCCCGCTCTTGGACCCGGAGTGATCAGCATAAATGCGCCCGGAACCAGTCGCTTGCAGGCTTTGCCGTTTGGTCGAACAACTCAACATAAGCATCGAAATGGCCGCCCCGAACCAGCACAAGCCGTTTCGGCTCATAGGCACGCTCATAGGCCGCGATTGCCAGATCCGACACGGTCAGATGGTCGCTTACTCCAACAATCATCAGCATGGGAGTTGGAGAGATAAGACCGATGTAGGCTCCGGGCTCATAGCCGAAACCGTATTCAATCGAGCGCAACGTAACCTCATTGCGCCACGCCGGTGCCCGAGAGGCTGCTGTCGTAGTAAACCATTTATAGGAATCCGCAGTCGGGAGGGCCGATGGCGCCATCGGGTCTTCGGCCACGACGGGCAGCATCCCCGGCGCACCCGCTGCGGCGCGGGTATCCCGATCGGCGTGCAAGCCCGCCTGAAGCGGTGCGAGAAAGTCCGCTCGAACAAGCCGACGGAAGTTTTGGCAACCACTTATCAGTGGCACTTGAGACACGACGCACTTCACACGCCGGTCTGTTGCAGCGACAACCAGTACATGCCCTCCGCTGTAGCTCGACCCCCAGATGCCGATCTGCTGCGGGTCCGATTGCTCAAGACTACGGACAAAAGTGATGGCATCGGAATAGTCTCTGATTTGCAGCCAGGGGTCGATTTCCTGCCGCGGCTCGCCATCGCTCGCGCCGAAGTTACGGTTGTCATAAACGAGCGAGGCGAGGCCAGCTTGCGCGAACGCCTCCGCGTATTTGTCGAGGTACATTTCCTTCACGGCGGAAAAGCCGTGTGCCATAATGACGGTCGGGTGCTTGCCGCCCCGGTCCGGCAGGTAGTGCCAACCGCGAAGCGTTGTGCCATCCGTCGTTTTGAACGAGATGTCTGTGCGCATGATTGCCCTCCTTTGCATGAGGTACTTTCGCGAGTTACCCGTCGGTACTCCGCTGAACCGTGGAGGTGGCTCTCCCCACTATTTCTGTCGTTTGAGACGACGACGATTTGCCGCACACCAAGCACAGGCACGGATCAGGCTGTCAACTCAAATCCGGTAGTTGAGACAAATTGCTACAAATTGCCTCAAATCAGGGACTTTGTTTCGACTGCTATATGGTGGTCTAACCGCGAGAGTGTGCTCTGGTGCACGCTGAGCGGATTACTCGCTGACACGCCTGCCGATCTCAGCTCGGAGCGCGACATAGGTCTGCCAGTCGTTTCCCATCCCCATTCCGCCATCGATGACAATGTCGTGGCCAGTGATGAAGCCCGACTGGTCGCTTGCTAAAAAGATCGCGGCATTCGCAATCTCGTCCGGGATGCCGGCGCGCGGGATCGGTTGGATCGTCGCGAAGAACTCGGCGAGCTCGCCTGTGGTTTTGGCCGCCTCGGTCTCTGAGGCGCCGCTATTTTTCGCGAAAATGCCGGTTACTATTCCGCCCGGGCTGATGCTGTTGACGCGGATGTGGTAGGGTCCAAGTTCATTCGCGATCCATCTCGTGGCGCGAATCAGTGCCGCTTTGGCTGCGGAATAGGGCAGAACGGAATAACCGACGCGCAGCCCGGCCAGACTGGCCGTGTTGATGATACTGCCTGAACGTTGAACTTGCATGATAGGTGCCGCATGTTTCATGCTGAGCATTGCGGTCCGTAGGTTGATAGCGATGTGCTTATCGAAGGCTTCGATATCAAGATCGGCGATACCGCCGCCTGCGCGCGGTCCCCCACCGCCGGCGTTATTGAACATGCAATCAAGCCGGCCGAATCGCTCGACAGCGTGTTCAACCAGAGCCTGGACTTGCGATTCGTCGAGCACGATCTCATCGGCATGCCGTGGACCGCGGCATCCTACGCAGGCGTGGCGCGGCGGACCTATCGGCGGGCGTGGTGCCGTTGGGCACTTACCACTCGAGTCTTGGCACATTCTACGAATCACAGCTTGGGCAAAATCCCATCAAATCATATCCGGAACGATGACCGCAGCGGTGCGGCGTCCCGCCGCCGCTGCAGCGGCGCGTCCCTTCTTGTTGATCGAGGTGGCCGATACAAGTCTGAAGCGCCAAACAGGAACTGTATGTGAGGGCGGGAATCCCGGAGTTATGGGTTATCGATCTCACAACGGACAGTGTGCTCGTCTATCGAAATCCGAGCAGTGGTGGATACGGGTCCATCACCAGAATCGAACCGTCGGGCATTCTTGAAGTGCAGGATCTGCCTGGGGTGGCGATCCCTGCGGCTTCGCTCTTCGCGTAGGCGAGCGCCCGAAGGACGCTTCACCTTCAGAGCATGCGTGGCGATGTCATCGCTCGACCAGGAAGACGATCTTGCCTGTGACCCGATAGGCGATGATCTTGTCATGCTCCACCACGCATTCGGCTTCGCTGACACGGAAGGACATGATCCCGCGCAGCGTCTTGGCTGCTTCAGCGACGGCCTGACGACACGCGTCGTCGAAGCTGAGCTGGGATTGCATGGTGACATCGATGTTGCGGACGATCGGCATTACGCGCCTCCCTTAGCGAAACGGGCCGGCTGTTTGGTCTCACCGTCAGCAACCCTGGTGGGAACCGCTCTTCGCCGCGCCCATGGTCCACCTTGGTCCGATCCCCAGGACCCGAGAAGGGGCCGCCGGCTGCGCAAGTTGTAGATTCGGATGAAGGCGTCAGCGTAGGTTCCTGTTACGGCAACCACTTATGCGGCCAAACCCCACCCCTGCAGATCAAGCACGATGCCGTGAACAAGCGACGGCGACCACCAGACGGAGGGCTGATCCATGCTGCTTTGACGCACCGCAAATCGACCGAGACGATCCCCCTCGAGCGACGCGGACGCTCCTCCGATCGAACAGCCGGACCAAGCCGCCTCGCTCTCTCGCCTGCGGTACCTCCGCGCCACCAACGACCGTGCGTTCGCAGCAGTTGGGACGCGCCACGGGCCGATTTCGCACCAGCGATCCGCCTGGCAGAATGGTGCGGCGCAGATTGATTTACCGGCCGCTCTGCCCCTTATTCTGTCGATCTCATCGCCATGAACCCAGTCTCCCTGTTTCACCCCGCCGTCGCGGCCTGGTTCTCGGGCCGCTTCGCCGCACCCACACCGGCCCAGGCGCAGGCTTGGCCGGCGATCCAGGCGGGGCGCCACGCGCTGATCGCCGCGCCCACCGGCTCGGGCAAGACCCTGGCGGCCTTCCTGGCGGCGATCGATGCGTTGGTGCGCCAGGGCCTGGCCGACGGGCTGCCCGACGCGACACAGGTGGTCTACGTCTCGCCCCTGAAGGCCCTGTCCAACGATATCCAGCACAACCTGGAGGAGCCGCTCGCCGGCATCCGCGACGAACTCCGCCGGCGCGGCCTGCCCGACATCGAGATCCGCACCTGGGTCCGCACCGGCGACACGCCCCCCAGCGAGCGCCAGCGCATGCAGCGCCGTCCCCCGCACATCCTCGTAACGACCCCGGAATCCCTCTACATCCTGCTCGGCTCCGAGTCCGGCCGCGCGATGCTGGCGACCACGCGTTCGGTCATCGTGGACGAGATCCACGCGATGGCGCCGAACAAGCGCGGCGCCCATCTGGCGCTGTCGCTGGAACGCCTGGCGGCCTTGTGCGGCGACAAGCTGACCCGCATCGGCCTCTCGGCCACGCAGAACCCGATCGAAATGATCGCCCACCTGCTGGTCGGCGCCGCGCCGGACGGCACGCCCGCCGCCGAAGCCACCATCATCGACACCGGTCATCACCGCCCGCGCGAGCTGGTCCTGGAAGTGCCGGACTCGCCGCTGGAATCGGTGATGTCCGCCGAGGTCTGGACGCAGCTCTATGACCGCCTGGTCGCGTTGGTCCAGGCGCACCGCACCACCCTGGTGTTCGTCAACACCCGCCGCATGGCGGAACGCGTGGCCCGCCAGTTGACCGACCGCCTCGACGAGACCGCGGTCACCGCGCACCACGGCAGTCTGGCCAAAGAGCAACGCCTTAACGCCGAACAACGGCTGAAGCGCGGCGAGCTGAAGGCGCTGGTTGCGACCGCCTCGCTGGAACTCGGCATCGACATCGGCGACGTGGACCTGGTGTGCCAGATCGGTTCGCCCCGCTCGATCGCCAGTTTTCTCCAGCGCGTCGGCCGCTCCGGCCATGCCGTCGGCGCCACGCCGAAGGGACGGCTGTTTCCGCTGTCGCGCGACGACCTGGTGGAGAGCGCCGCCCTGCTGGACTGTGTGCGCCGCGGCGAGCTGGACCGCCTGACCCTCCCACACCAGCCGCTGGACGTCCTGGCGCAGCAGATCGTGGCGGAGGTCGCCGCGCAGGACTGGGCCGAAACCGCGCTCTACGACCGCTTCCGCCGCGCCTGGCCGTACCGCGCCCTGTCGCGCGACGACTTCACCGCGGTGGTCCGCATGCTGGGCGAGGGCTTCACCACGCGCCGCGGCCGCCGTGGCGCGCTGATCCACCACGACGCGATCAACCACGTGCTGCGTGGCCGGCGTGGCGCGCGGCTGACCGCGCTGACCTCCGGCGGCACCATTCCGGACACCGCCGACTACCAGGTGCTGCTGGAACCCGCGAACCAGACCATCGGCACCGTCAACGAGGACTTCGCGGTCGAGAGCCTTGCCGGCGATGTGTTCCAGCTCGGCAACACCGCCTATCGCATCATGCGCGTCGAGCGCGGCGTGGTGCGGGTGGAGGACGCGCACGGCGCCGCCCCCACCATCCCGTTCTGGCTCGGCGAAGCGCCCGGGCGCAGCGATGAGCTTTCGGTGTCGGTGTCGCGTTTGCGGCAGGGCGTGGCGGATCGGCTGAGGTCTGTGCGTGCGCTGGACGACGGACTCGCCCCGCACGACGTGACGGGGAATGGCCCTCCCCACGCCGTCATGGCGGGCGAAGGGCCGTCGTCCGCGACTTACGATACCGCCCGCAAGAAAGTCGTGGGGGGCGGGCCGTCGCCTGCCATGGCGGCAAAAGGCGGACCTTCGCCTTCCGGGACGAAGGACATTGGACCTGCGACCACCAGGATCACTCGCACCATCGATGCAGCGGACGCGCTGCATTGGCTGACCCACGACATTGGCATCGCCCTCCCCGCGGCGGAGCAATTGGTGGAGTACCTCGCTGCGTCCTTCGCCGCGCTGGAATGCCTGCCGACGCACGATACGCTGGTGCTGGAGCGCTTCTTCGACGAAGCCGGCGGTATGCAGCTCGTGCTGCACGCCCCATTTGGCAGCCGGGTCAATCGCGCCTGGGGCCTCGCGCTGCGCAAGCGCTTCTGCCGCAAGTTCAATTTCGAGCTCCAGGCTGCGGCGACGGAAGACAACATCGTGCTGTCGCTCCCCACGACGCACAGCTTCGATCTGCTCGAGGTGGCGCACTACCTGCGTGCCGCCACCGTGCGTCCGCTGCTGATCCAGGCGTTGCTCGATGCGCCGATGTTCATGGCGCGCTGGCGTTGGGTGGCCGGCGTGGCGCTGGCGCTGCCGCGCTTCCGAGGGGGCAAGAAGGTCCCGCCGCAGCTCGCGCGCATGGAGGCCGAGGACCTGGTCGCCACCGTCTTCCCGGATCAGCTCGCCTGTGCCGAAAACCTGGTGGGCGACCGCGAGATCCCCGACCACCCGCTGCCCAACCAGACCATCGCCGACTGCCTGCATGAAGCGATGGACATCGCCGGCCTGGAACGTGTGCTGTCGCGCCTGGAATCGAGCGAGATGCGCGTGGTGGCACGCGACCTGACGCAGCCCTCGCCGCTGGCGCTGGAGGTGCTGTCGGCGCGCCCTTACGCCTATCTCGACGACGCGCCGCTGGAGGAGCGGCGCACCCAGGCCGTGATGGCGCGCCGCTGGCTGGCTCCGGAGAGCGCGGACGAACTTGGCCATCTGGATGCCGACGCCATCGCCCGGGTGCGGCTGGAGGCGTGGCCTGACCCGGCGAACGCGGAGGAATTGCACGACGCCCTGCTGTGGCTCGGCTGCCTGAGCGAGCAGGAGGTGCAGGCGGCGCCGGAATGGGGGGACTGGCTGGAGGCGCTTGGCCACGACAACCGCGTGGCGCTGCTGCGAACGCCGCAGGCAGATCTGTGGGTCGCAGCGGAGCGGCTGGCGCAGTTCCAGGCGGCGTGGCCGGGGAAGTTCGAACGGGGTGTCCATATACTCAGCACCACTGCCCCTGCACCTGCCCCCGCCTCCCCCTCCCTACCGACTCCCGAAGCCGCCCTGGTGGAGATCGTTCGCGGCCGCCTCGAAGGGGTCGGCCCGGTCACCCCCGGCGCCCTGGCCGCCCCCCTCGGCCTTGAACCCGACGAGATCGCGCCTGCCCTGCTGGCGCTGGAAGGCGACGGGTTCGTCCTGCGCGGCCGCTTCACCCCCGGCAGCAACGCCGAGGAATGGTGCGACCGCCGTTTGCTCGCCCGCATCCACCACTACACCGTCCGCCGCCTGCGCGCTGAAATCGAGCCGGTCGCCGCCCGCGACTTCCTGCGATTCCTCTGCGCCTGGCACCACCTGACCGAGGACACGCAACTGGAAGGCCCGGACGCCGTGCCCGCCGCCGCCGGCTTGCTCGAAGGCTTCGAGGCGCCCGCCGGCGCCTGGGAAACCGAGTTGCTGCCTGGCCGCATCGCCGACTACGAGCCGGCCTGGCTGGATGATGCTTGCCTCGCGGGGCGCCTCGCCTGGGCGCGGCTGACCCCGGGACGCGGCAACGGCGGCGACCGGGTCGCCACGCCACTGCGGACCACGCCCGTCGCCGTTCTGCCGCGCCGGCACCTCGCGGTGTGGACCGCGCTGGCCGGCCAGGACGATAGCGCGCAACCGTCGGCCCGCGCCCACGCCGTGCTCGAGTGCCTGCGCACCCAGGGCGCCTCGTTCTTCGATGAGCTGGTGGAAGCGACCGGCCTGCTGCGCCAGCAGGTGGAGGAGTCGCTCGCCGAACTGGTCACCTTCGGCCTGGTGACCTCGGACAGTTTCGGCGGCCTGCGCGCGCTGCTGGTGCCGTCGGACCGCCGCAAGCCGTTCACCGGCGGCCCAAGGCGGCGCCGCACCGTGGCGTTCGGCATGGAGGATGCCGGCCGTTGGGCCCCCATGCGCCGCCCGCCGCCCGACGCGCCGCCGCCGGCGTCGGTCGAGCATGTCGCGCGCACTCTGCTGCGCCGCTACGGCGTCGTGTTCTGGCGCCTGCTTGCCCGCGAGGCCACGTGGCTGCCGCCCTGGCGCGATCTGCTCCGCGTTTATCGCCGCCTCGAGGCGCGGGGCGAAATCCGCGGCGGCCGGTTCGTCGCTGGCTTTTCCGGTGAGCAATACGCGTTGCCCGATGCCGTCGGCACGCTGCGCGAGATGCGGCGCCGGCCGCATGGCGACGAATGGGTCTCGTTGTCCGGTGCCGATCCGCTGAACCTGGTGGGCATCCTGACACCAGGGCCGAAGCTGGCGGCGCTGACCCGTAACCGGCTGTTGCTGCATGACGGGCTGCCGGTGGCCTCGCTGGCAGGCGGGGACATGCAGTTTCTGACCGCGCTCGATGCCACCGCCCACTGGCAGGCCCGCAAGCGGTTGTTGCGCTCGCCGACGCCGACAGCGCTGGCCGATCTCGCCTGACCCATCCCACTGTCATCGCGAGGAGCGCAGCGACTCGAAGCAATCCTTGTGGGAGTTCTGCGTCGTCGCCACGCTCCTCGCGATGACCGCACTTGTCCGCGAAGCAATCACGGCCGCGCGCTGCGCCGCCGCCGCACCGTCGCCAGGCCGACAAGGCCCGCCTTCAGCAACGCCAGCGTGCCGGGCTCGGGTCCGACCTTCAGCATCCGTTGAAGATTTCGGCAATCTCTCGGAGAGTACGCACGCCGCTCGCGGGAGATTGCTTCGCTGCGTTCGCAACGACACTTCGGGGTCGGGCAACGGCCCTCAGGTCGGAGCACCGCTGACCGGGACAAGTTGCATGAGCGTCCCGTTGCTGCTCACGAGATGTTGATAACCGCGCGTTGACACCCGTTCGGCCGGGGGTATAGTCCCGGCTCTTCGGCGCACCCCCGTTCGGGGGCGTTGCTGTTTGGCCCGTTATCACCCCCGTCCGGGGTCCTCAGTAAACGTCCGGCGCCCCCGCCGGGCCAACAGGAGTGGCAGGCGTGGCGCGTATTGCCGGCGTGAACATCCCGACCAACAAGCGAGTGACCATTGGTCTGCGGTACATCTTCGGTATCGGCCCGACCAAGGCGGCGCAGATCTGTACCCGGCTCAACATCCCCGATGAGCGCCGGGTTAACCAGCTCTCCGACGAGGAGGTGCTGCGCATCCGCGAGTTGATCGACCGCGAATTCCAGGTCGAGGGCGATCTGCGGCGTGAAGTGGCCATGAACATCAAGCGGTTGATGGATCTGGGCTGCTATCGCGGCCTGCGCCACCGGCGCGGCCTGCCGGTGCATGGCCAGCGCACCCACACCAACGCCCGCACCCGCAAGGGCAAGGCCGTGGCGATTGCCGGCAAGAAGAAAGTCACCAAATAGGCCGGTCTCGCTGCCCGGCGCATCGACGCAGTACCTCACGACCGCCGCCCTATCGCTCAACCCATCGGCCGCTCAACACCTCGGCGCGCAGGGCGGCGCGGAACGGAAAGACAGGACCAGCCCCATGGCGAGACCGGCCACAGCCACAGCGCGCCCCCGCAGGAAGGAGCGCAAGAACATCACGTCCGGCGTTGCCCATGTGGCGGCGACGTTCAACAATACGGTGATCACCATCACCGACGCCCAGGGTAACGCGATCGCCTGGTCGTCGGCCGGCAGCCAGGGCTTCAAGGGCAGCCGCAAGTCCACCCCGTACGCGGCGCAGGTCGCCGCCGAGGACGCCGGCAAGAAAGCGCGCGAGCATGGGATGGAGACGCTGGAGATCGAAGTGAGCGGACCCGGCTCGGGTCGCGAAAGCGCGCTGCGGGCGCTGCAGGCGGTGGGCTTCTCGGTCACCGCGATCCGCGACATGACGCCGATCCCGCATAACGGCTGCCGGCCGCGCAAGCGCCGGCGCGTCTGATCCGTTTCCCCGCGCGGCCCCACCCCGCGCCGGTGTTTGACAGGGTACAGGAACCGTGCGGCGGCGCGGTCCGAAAGGTATCCAGGCCATGAGGCAGAGCGCAGTCATCCAGACGAAATTGGCAGTCCCTGATCAAGCCAGAGAAGCTCGAGGTCGAGCCGGGCGCCGACCCGTCGCGCATGGCGACCGTGGTCGCCGAGCCACTGGAGCGCGGCTTTGGCATGACCCTCGGCAACGCCATCCGCCGCATCCTGTTGTCGTCGTTGCAGGGCGCCGCGGTGACCGCGGTGCAGATCGACGGCGTGCTGCACGAATTCAGCAGCATCCCTGGCGTGCGCGAGGACGTCACCGACATCGTGCTGAACATCAAGCAGCTCGCGCTGCGCATGCACGGCGAAGGCCCGAAGCGGATGACGCTGACCGCGACCGGCCCCGGCGAGGTGCGCGCCGGCCAGATCCAGGCCGGGCACGACATCGACATCATGAACCCCGAGCTGGTGATCTGCACGCTGGACGACGGCGTGAAGCTCGGCATGGAGTTCACCGTCAACCTGGGCAAGGGCTACGTGTCGTCCGCCGCGAACCGGCCGGAGGATGCGCCGATCGGCCTGATCCCGGTCGATGCGATCTATTCCCCGGTCCGCCGCGTGTCGTACCGCGTCGAGCCGACCCGCGTCGGGCAGGTGACCGACTACGACAAGCTGCTGCTGACGGTGGAGACCAATGGCGCGGTGACGCCGGAGGATTCGGTGGCGCTGGCCTCGCGGATCCTGCAGGACCAGTTGCAGCTCTTCATCAACTTCGAGGAGCCGCAGCAGATCCGCGCCGAGGAGCCGGAAGACAACCTGCCGTTCAACCGCAACCTGCTGCGCAAGGTGGACGAGCTGGAACTGTCGGTGCGGTCGGCGAACTGCCTGAAGAACGACAACATCGTCTATATCGGCGACCTGGTGCAGAAGTCCGAGCAAGAGATGCTGCGGACGCCGAACTTCGGGCGCAAGTCGCTGAACGAGATCAAGGAAGTGCTGACCTCGATGGGGCTGTCGCTCGGCATGACCGTGGCAGGTTGGCCGCCGGAGAACATCGAGGACCTCGCCAAGCGGCTGGAAGAGCCGTTCTAAGTTTCGGCCGAAGGGGAGTGAACGATGCGTCACGGAGTTGCCGGCCGGAAGCTCGGCGTTACGTCAAGCCACCGTCAGGCCATGTTCCGCAACATGGCCGCGGCGCTGATCAAGCACGAGCAAATCACCACCACGTTGCCGAAGGCGAAGGAGCTGCGGCCGGTGGCGGAGAAGCTGATCACGCTGGGCAAGAAGGGCGGGATGGCGAACCGCCGCCTGGCCTATGCGCGGTTGCGTGACGATGCGATCGTGAACAAGCTGTTCGACACGCTGGCCGAACGCTACCGCGGCCGCGCCGGCGGCTACTGCCGCGTGCTGAAGGCCGGCGTGCGCTATGGCGACGCGGCGGACATGGCGGTGATCGAACTGGTCGACCGCGACATCGCCGCCAAGGGGCTGGACAGCGGCCCGCCGCAGAACGTCGGCGATGAGGAAGAGCCGGGCGCCGCGGCCGCGGCGTAGGTTGCAGTCCCGTCATGGCGGGGGCGCACATCCGACTATTTGCGCTGACTTGCTTGCTTTGCCGCGGCCGCACGAAGCAGCCGCGCTTCTAATGTGATATCGCCGGCCAGCCGCGCTGCTGGTACGCCCCGTCCCAGAACAGCCACTCGTATTGGCTTGAGCGGACGAACGCATTTGCCATCCGTGCGCGTACAGCCGCAGTGGTGCCCGCCGCGGCGCGGTCGGTGATGCCAATCACTGTGCGCACCGCCGTGCCGAATCCCGCGTCGGCATAGGTGTCGATCCACGCACGGTACGGATTATCCGCCGTCGCCCGCCGGGCGATCGCGTTGCCCACGTCCCAGTAGATCCAAAAGCACGGCAGCAGCGCCGCCACCAGCACTTCCCACGGCTCATGATATGCCGTGGCGAGCAGGAAACTGGTGTAGCCGAGACAATCGGGCGATGGCTCCGCCGCGGCGAGCTGCACCGCAGTGACTCCGAATTGCGCCAGGTATCGCTCGTGCAGCACTTGCTCGACCGCGACCGCCTCCAGCGCGCACGAAGCGAAGGCGTGCAGCACCGTTCCGTCCGGACCGCGCGCGCCGGCCAAAGCGAGGATACGCGCGTACTGCCCAAGATACAGCGCATCCTGCATGATGTAGAATTGGAACCGCTGCGGACTCAGCGTGCCATCCGCAAGTTCGCGGTTGAATGGCAGTGCATGGATCGCAGTGCGCAGCCGGGCTATCCGCTGCCACACCGTATCGGCGAAGCCACTTGTCTCCGCCATGGCCTCGGGCATCGTCTCGGGCATCATACTCCTCCAGCCTCGCCGGTTGCCGCCGCTTGACGCTGCCGCCACGCACGGCGGAGATTTTTCCACCGCGGACACCGCGCACTCCAGGAGGCAGACCAATGGGCGAGTCCTGTTTCTTCACCGCCAGCGACGGCGTCCGCGTCCACTACACCATCGACGATTTTGCCCCGCCCTGGAAGCCGCACGACACAGTGGTGCTGCTGCACGCGGCGATGGGCAGCATGAATCGCATGTACGGGTGGGTGCCGATCCTGGCGGCGCACTACCGCGTGGTGCGCTGGGACATGCGCGGCCACGGCCGGTCGCAGATCCCGGGCGAGGGCGGGCTGTCGATCGATCGCCTCGGCCGCGACGTGGTGGAACTGCTGGACGTGCTGGGCTTAGAGCACGCGCATCTGGCGGGATCCTCGGCCGGCGGCATCGTCGCGCTGTATGCGGCGATCACCGCACCGGCGCGAGTGAAGACGTTGGCGGGCTATGCCACCATTCCGGGGCTGCAATCCTCGGCCGGCCACACCGACTATACCAGCTGGGTGCGCGGCCTGACGACCGAGGGGGTAAAGCCGTTCCTGCGCCGCACCATCGCCACCCGCTTCGACCTGGCGCAGGTCGATCCCGGCTTTGTCGAATGGTTCCTCGATGATTCCGCGCGCAACGACCCGGCTTTCCTGGCGCGTTTCGTCACGCTGATGTCGCGCGTCGACTTCACCGCCCGCCTTGGCGAGGTGCGCTGTCCCTGTTTGTTCGTGCTGCCGGGCGGCGATCCGCTGCACACCGCGGACCATTACGACGTGCTGCAGCGCGTGCCGCGGCAGGAGACGCTGCGCTATGAGGGCATGCCGCACAATATCACCGATGCGGTGCCGCAGCGTTGCGCATCGGATCTGCTGGCATTTCTGCAACGGCACGGCGCGCGGTAGTCGTCGCTGTCGCGCGCGTGGTCAGAACTTTCGACGGCCATTGCGCGTGATCCACCGGCCGGTGTGCGACCTGCCCGCGATGCGTGCCTCGGCAGATGGGGTCACCACTGGTCACCACACGATTTGTTCAAATAGCACGCCAAGCGGCAACGCGATCCAATTACTTTGCCAGATTGGATGCGAAGCAGATCAGGTTGTCGTCGAGATCGCTGACGATCAGGCTACGCATCGCCCAGGGTTCATCGCGCGGTCCTTGCCAGATATGAGCGCCAGCCGCTTGCAGTGAACTCATGCAGGGCGTTGACGTCCAAGACTTCGATGAACGCGCTCAGCAATGCCTCACCAGCGGTATGGTCGATTACGGGCCTGGTCACATGGCGGATTGCCATGATCGCCTCATCGCGCGCGACGTGGGCATAAAATGGAATCTCGCCGTAGACGAACAACGGGCGGAAGCCGAGCTGGTTCGCATAATAGGCGAGCGCTGCCTGGAAGTCTGTGACGAAGACATTTGGAATTGCCTGTTTCAACATGCGCCAAATTCCTCATCCCGCAGCGTCGCTTGCGCGCCGACCAAGAATGGGGTCAAAACACGAATTGTGGCAAATCGCGCGCTAGACTGAGCACTGTCGGGCCTCAGCCTGGAAGCCAAAGCAATTCCACAAACGGTCGTTTGTGTATGAGTTGGCGGGCAGACGGATTTCCGCCGATTTTCGCATTCAAAGCATGTCCGCCCTTTGGATACGCAACCGTTCGAAACAACCATCGGCCCTGATCGCGGACGGATCACCCGGCCGGCTCGATGCGCAGGACGCTCTCCTCCAGCGCGCGGTAGCGGTCTGGCGCGTAAGCCAGCGGGATGGTCTGGTTGGCCAGCCACAGCGGCACGAGGTCGGCATAGTGCGGGCTGCCCGGTTCACCGGACTGCCCCGGCATATTGATGCAGCGTGCCGCATCCCAGTTGCCCGGCTCAATCACCTGGCGGTAGCTGGCGCCGCCCGTCACCACCGGCGCCGACAGGCTGCCCCACCAGCGCCCCATGACGGTGGTGGCGTCGCCCCCGCTCGGTCCGCCGGGCACGGTGGCATCCGGCAGCAGTGCGGCCAGCGCGTGATGCAGTTCCAGGCGGTGCACCGCGCCCCACGGCGAGCCACCCCACCATGTCGTCCATATCTCCACCGCCGCGGTAAGGGCCTGCGTGGCGATGTCCAGCCGCCGCGATCCCAGGGCCGGATCGGCCCCCGTCAGCAACGCGACCAAGACCTGCGGATGTAGCGCGTGCACCACGTCCTGCAGCGGCGCCGGGACCAGCGCCTGCCGCGTCATGATACTCAGCTCGGCAAACCACGCTTCGAACAATGCCGCCGCCGGGCTGTCGGCATCGATGCGACGGTGCCACCCGCGCAGCAGAACGCGTGCGTGCTCGCGGCCGTCGCCGGGCATCGCATCCAGCAGCGGCAGCAGCGCGCCAGCCCGCAGCGACAGCGTGTCCTGCTGCAGCGGCAGGCTGTCCGCGGCAGCATGCGGGTGCTCTGGCGCCAGCACCTGCACGATGCGCCGGTAGCGATCGTCGGCGATCCATTCGTGGCTGGTGACCCGATCCGCCGGCCAGCCGGGCGGGAACGGCATCTGGTTGGCACTGGCGAGCCAGCCCTCGGGCGGGTTGTAGCGTGAGGGCAGTTCGTCGATCGCCAGATAGCCGCTCCAGTCATACCGGCCGGCCGCCGGCACGGGCATCAGCCCGTCATATCCCACGCGCCTCGGCGACCTGCCGCCGACCTGCCAGCCGATATTCGCGTCCACGTCGGCATACAGGTAGTTGCTGCCATGCACCGCCGTGGCGATGGCGGCGCGGAACGAGCGCCAGTCGCCGGCGAGCGCCACCGGGATGCAGTCCAGTGCCCCCGACAGCCCGCATTCGCGCAGCACCGATCGCACCACCAGGGCGTGGCGCGCCGCCTTGTCCTCGAACACCAGGGGCCCGAGCGATGTCAGCCTGATCTCGATGGTTTCCGCCGGACCGTCACGTACCGCGATGGTATCGGTGATGCGGGTGACCGGCTGCCAACCATCCTGGCGGCGCCAATGCTCCCCCGTCGCGTCAAGTTCGAGGACGTAAAGGTCTTCCTGGTCGATCTGGAAATCGGTGCGGCCGAAGGCGATCCGGTTGTTATGGCCCTCGAAGAACGCGGGCAGGAACGCCGGGCCGGTGCCGATCGCATCGAGGCCGGGGGCGCGCAGATGGCTGATGAAGCGCGGGCCGGGCACCGACACCGGCAGATGCGGGTCGTTGGCGAGCACGGCGCGCCCGGTTCCGGTGCGGGCCGGCGCGATGGCCCAGGCGTTGCTGCCCTGCTGCGCATCCGCATCGGCCCAGTGCGGCACCGCGACGGGCGTATCCGCCGGCCCCAGCGCGCTGTGCCGCCGGGCGGCAAGCTCGGGCAATGGTGCGCTCCACAGGTGATACAGATCCAGTTGCCCGGGGCTCAGCCGGCATGGATCGAGGCCATCGGGCACGCGCAGAGGCACCGGCGGGTCGAGCGGCTGCACCAGCGCATCCAGCGCCAGGGCGCCGCGGCAAGCCAGCACGGCGCGGCGCATCTCGGCTGGCAGGTTTGGCACCCACCCGCCGCGAAGCAGGATCAGGTCATCCGCACCCCATGGCTCGGGTTGCATGTCGAGCGCATGGAACTCCGGCGGCAGCAGGGCGATATCCGCCAGCACTTGGCCGATGCGGGCATTCACTCCGCGCACCCAGGCCTGCGCCAGCGGCTTCACGCGCGGGTCGTGGTGCGCCCACTCGGCTGCCACATCGCCGCGGAACAGGCGAGTGCGGGCTGCGACATCGAACGGCAGGTAGCGCCTGCCGCCGGCCGCCGCGAGGCGCCCCAGCACCCGCCGGCGCACCAGATCCAACTGCCAAAGCCGCGCGATGGCAGCGGCGTAGCCCTGGCCGAAGAACGCATCCTGCTGGCTGGCGGCGGTGATGTGCGGAATGCCCCAGCGATCGGTGACGATCTCGACCGATGCCGACGCGCCCGGCAGATGCAGCGCCGTTGCGGTGGGGCGCGCCGACGCGACACGGGCTAGCGGCACGGACGCCAGCAGACCGAACAAGCCGCGACGCGTACTGCCCTGGGTGGTCGTGGTTGGGTGTGCCATGCCGGCCAGCATGGAGCGCCAGGACGCCGCGCACCGCAACCGCGCCGCTACCACCGCGAGCGTCACCCTACGTGTTCCCCGTGGTCCTCTGCACTACTAACCTGCAAATTCTTCGCAGGCCGCGACGATTCTAATGTGACTGTCGATTTCGTTGGCTCCAGTTCGCCGTCGTGCGGGCCTGGATGTCCCGGGCAACCGCTCAAATGGCGAGCGGGAGAAGTGGTATTCTGCCTCCCCTGCCATCGCGCGAGCGGCAGCCAGCAAGGTTTCTCACCGAGAGCCACCGAGGAAGGCAAAGCCACCGAGGGCCACCGAGAAAGACGCCCAATGCGCACCGCGGAGGCGGACCATTCAGATGGCTGCTCGGCGGTCATCAGTGGCTTTGCCTTCCTCGGTGGCTCTCGGTGAGAAATGCGTCTGCCTCGAGGCGGAACGCTGGCCCGTCACAATGTGATCTGGCAACTCGTTCGCCAAATCGCCTCCGCCGCCGTACCGGGTTTGGTTGCGGCCAATCGGCCGCGCTGTGCTTCCTCCGCGCGAATCAAAAAAATGCAGCGGTTCGCACACTGCAAGGTATGTCGCGACCCAACGGCAGGCCACGCACCGTGGCTTCCCGCCCATGGCCTATGCGTTGCTGATTTATTTTTGATTCGTACGGAGGAAGCGCGGAGAACCACGGGGAACACGGGGTTCCGCATGCTTCCGGCCACGGAGTCCCGCGTGCCTCTCGCAGAGTCATTGACCGAGCAGGTCATCGGACTGGCAATGCACCGCCACGCCGACCCGGGCTTGCTCGAAGCCGTCTAATATATAAGAACAGTAACAGTACCTGTGCGCCGAGCCGCGGCGCATAGGCATCGCGTTTGTGCGACAGGTCCCCTTTCCGATGCTCTACAACGGCGAACAGGTCGGCGACGGTGTCAAAGCGGCTGTTGTTGACCGCCCGCCTGGTCCGCATCCACCCGGGTATGCTGGAATGGCGTTCCGTCAGCCTCCCGTTCCATCTTGCCCGCGGCCGGCGCGCGCCGCAGCAGCATCCCGCGCGCCGCATCGAGCGCGGCATCGATAGCCGGTCGGCGGTAGTCCCACATCGGGTCCGCATCGGGCGGGTTGATCACCATCGTCGCGTTGGCCTCGAACAGCAGCAGCGAGCCGTCGGGGGCGAGGGCAAAATCGACGCCGGCATACTCCAGGGCCAATGCCGAGCGGATGCCCGCGAGCGCGGCCATGGCGCGCGCACCCAGCACCGCGGGCATGTCATCCAGGAAGCGGCGTTCTTCGTCGCGGAACGCCGCATCGGCAGCCATGCCGGCGCTGAAATAGTGTACTTTCCAATCCCGGCTGATCGCCAGGTGCAGGGGATACGCGGTGCCGTCGATGAACATCACCCGATACTTGCGCGCCATGCCATCCGGCCCGCGTGCGTCGAGATATTCGATCGCCAGCAGGTCCTCGCCCGGCATGGCGGCTGCGGCCCCGGCCAGGGCGTCGGAGGACCCCACGCGAAGGAAGTGCTGACCGGTGTGAAACCCGGTTGCCCGCACCAGCATGGGGAAGTCCAGGCCGACGTCCGCCAGATTAGCCGAACGTGTCAGCGGCATGATCCGCGGCGCAATCACGCCCCGTATTTCGCCCAGCCGCCGGGCGATATCCAACCGTGTGGTTGGACGCACACGGGCCGGATGGTTGATCACCGGCGCGCTATTGCCGGTGACAATGCGCTCGGCGCCAGACAGGGCCGTGCCACACAGGTCGGCATCGCCGATCGCGTTGACGGTCAGTACGTGCGGCGGCAACGGATCGGCGGGGTTGTGGTAGTCGGCAAACACCGCGGTAACGGCGAAGATGCGGCTGTCGATCCAGTGCCGCACGGGGATGTTGCCGCCGCGAGCGGCGACCAGCAGCAACAACGGAATGCCGGTCCCCTGCCCCCGGTAGCGCTGCGGCACCACCGCGCGACCGGTGAAGCCCGCCTGCCAGTGTGCCTCAGCAGCTGGATCTCCGAGCGCCGTCAGGACGCGGGCCAACCCCTGCTCGGCCGGTGCGTATCCGGGATCGGCGGCCAGCGCCGCCTGATAGTGCTGGCGGGCAGTCACCAGGTCGTTATCCCGGTACAGCAGGTTGGCGAGACCGGTCCGGGCGGCGGAATGGCTCGGATCCGCCTGGATCGCCCGCGCATAGGCAGTGCTGGCGGCGGAACGGTGGCCGCTCGTCTCCGCCAGGACAGCGATCTCCACCAGGGCGGCGGCGTTGTCCGGATCGTCGCGCAGCACGTCGAGATAGCACTGTTTCGCCTCCGCATCCTCGCCGCTGGCGGCGAGCCGGCGTGCGGTCTGCAGGGCGGTTGCGGCGATCACGGTCACCGGGGTGAGTGTAACGCAAGCGGGTTAACGGAGAGTAAACAGCGGACGACTTCGCCCAGCGGCGAGGCGTTCGGGGGATAATTACTCCCCCGCCCGCAAGGGGATCTTCTCCTGAGGCCGGCTATCCCGATGCTCCTCAGATGCTCGTCGGGTTTCCCTCTCTATCAGGGCGGCAGTTCTCCCTCCTGGCGCAGCATGCGGATCGACTTGCGCAGCGCCTCGGCGGTCTGTGCCACGTCGTCGTCGGTGTGCGTGCAGGACAGGAAACCGCCGATCCGGCCGCCAACGTCCACGCCATTCACCAGCAGCGCCAGCCGCAGGCGGTTCAGCAGTTGCTTCGGCTGCGTCTTCAGCTCCTCCATGCCGCACGCCGACGCGTCGAACCGGCGCGGGTGCAGCGCGCGGCCGTGCGGATTGAAGAACAGGTGGAAGCCGGAAAAGGTGCCATAGGCCGCCCAGGGCACATGCTCGGCTTCCAAGACCTTGTTCCACGCATCGCGCAGCGACGCCGCGGTGGCGGAGGCGCGGTCACAGGCATCGCTCTCGGCGATGATGGTCAGCGCCGCGGTGCCGGCCGCGGCGGACACCGGGTTGGCGTTGAACGTGCCCTGGTGCGCCACCTTCTCATGGCCGCGCTGTGCCATCGCACCGAAGTCGAGATATGACAGGATGTCCTGCCGCCCGGCCACCGCCGCGCCCGGCAGGCCGCCGGCAAGGATCTTGGCGAACGCCGACAGGTCCGGACGCACGCCGAACGCCGCCTGCGCGCCGCCCGGGGCCACGCGGAAGCCGGTAATCACCTCGTCCAGGATCAGCAGCACGTCGTGCTCCTGCGTCGCCTGCCGCAGCGCGCGGACGAAGTCGGCGCCGATGGGTACCTGGCCGAAGGACGAACCGGTCGGCTCCAGGATCACCGCGGCGATGTCGCGATTGCCGGCCAGCGCCGTGCGCACCGCATCGAGGTCGTTCGGCGGCACCAGCACCGTCTTCTCCGCCACGCCGGGAAGCACGCCGGGCGTGGGAGAGCCGTCGTAGTGGTTTGAGTAGCCGCTGGTCATGTGGTCGTGCCAGCCGTGGAAGTGGCCCTGGAAGCGCAGGATCGTCTGCTTGCCGGTGAACGCGCGCGCCAGGCGCAGCGCCATCAGCGTGGCCTCGGTGCCGGAGGAGGTGAAGCGCACCCGCTCGGCCGAGGGCACCAGGCGCTGCACCGCCCGCCCCCAGGCGATCTCCCCCGGATGGTTGGCGCCGAACTGGGTGCCCTGCGCGAGGGCGTCCTGGATGGCCACCGTCACCACCGGATGGTTGTGGCCGAGCAACAAGGCGCCGTGGCCGCCGAAATAGTCGATGTAGCGGTTGCCATCGACGTCCCATTTGTGCGCCCCCTGGGCGCGGGCGATGTAAATCCCGTACGGGTCGAGCTGCCGGGAATCGTGGGTGATGCCGCTGGGGAACAGGTTAGCGGCCTCGCGCGCCAGGGCGGCGGAACCCGGTGTGCGTGCGCGATAGGTGGCGATGATGCCAGAGTTGCTGCGAGTGTGCTCCGGAAGGCTGTCCATCGGCGATTCGCCCTGACTGCTGCTCCCTTATTGTGCGCCGGCCCGGCCGGGCGGGGGAAGGGCATCATCGTGCCCCTGCGTGCCCCTGTCATTGCGAGTTGCCACCGGACGGTGGCAACTCGCAATGACAGGCGCCGACATGACAGGCGCCGACATGACAGGCGCCGACATGACAGGCGCCGACATGACAGGCGCCGACATGACAGGCGCCGACATGACAGGGCCGACATGACAGGCGCCGACATGACAAGCGCCGACATGACAAGGGCCGACAAACGCTCCCGTCAGACCAAAAACGCTCTAATCCGGCAGTACCGCCTGCGCCTCGATTTCCACGTCCAATTCTGGCAGCACAAGTTCGGAAACCTCCACCAGCGTGGAGGCGGGACGGTGTTCGCCGAAATAGCGCCGCCGGGCAGGATTGATCAGCTCGCGGTCGTCGATGTCGATCAGGAAGACCGTCACCTTGACCACATGTTCCGGCCCGGCACCGACGGCTTTCAGGCAGCGGTCCAGGTTATGCAGCGCGAGGTCGAACTGATCCACCACGTCATCCGGGATGTTGCCGTCCGCGTCCATGCCGACGGTGCCGGACACCCAGATCAGGTTGCCGGCACGGACGACATGGCAATAGTGGCTGACCGGCGCGGGCTGGTCATCGAGCATTACGCGGGTGATGGCGGGCATGTTGGGTTCCCTCCGGGCTGCCACCGGATGGTAGGGCGACATGCCGGCCGGCGCGAGGGACGCGATGATGACAATGACGCATCCCCATGTCAGCCGGCCCTACGCCGGGACCGCCGCACCCCTGGTCAACCATTCCTCCAGCGCTGCGGCGGACATGGCACGGGCAAAGTACCAGCCCTGGCCCACGTCGCACCCCACCGCCGCCAGAAGCCGTGCGACCGAGGCGGTCTCGATCCCTTCCGCCACCACCGACATGCCCAGCTCATGCGCCAGCGACACCGTGGCGCGGATGATCTTCAGCGCTTCCGGATCGGTTTCGCAGGCGGCGACGAAGGAGCGGTCGATCTTCAACTCGGTGAACGGCAGCTGCATCAGCTGCAGCAGCGAGGAGTGGCCGGTGCCGAAATCATCGATCGACAGGCCGATGCCCTTGATGCGCAGCCGCGTCACCACCTCGGCCGCCAGGACGGGGTCGGCGATGATCATGCTTTCGGTGATTTCAGCGGTCAGCGCCGAGGGCGGCAGGGCGGCGTGGCGCAGCATCTCATCGATCTCGTCCGGCAGCGCCGGGTTGGCCAGCGCCAGGGGGGAGATGTTCACCGCCACACCGCAGCCCGGGAAGCTCGCCTGCCAGTGCCGGCACGCGATGAACGAATTGAGCAGGATTTGCTCCGTGAGCGGGACGATCAGGCCGGTGGCCTCGGCCAGCGGGATGAACACGTCCGGCGCCAGTTCGGTGGCATCCGGACGGCGCCAGCGGGCCAGCGCCTCCACGCCGACGATCGCGCCGGTATGCAGTGCCACTTTTGGCTGGAACGCCGCCTCGATCCGGTGGCGCACCAGCGCCTGGGCGAGCTCCGGCTCGGTGGGGCGCAAAGCTGTCGGGCCGAGCGGCGGCACGGGACGTTCGGGGCTGCTTCCAAGCAAGGAGCGCAGTGCGCCGGGGGCGACCGGCTTGGGCAGCGCGCCGGCCACGCGCAGGCCGAGCGTGCCGGCCAGACGGGCGCTGGCGGCGCGCACCCTATCGTCCATGCCGGAGACGAAGATCAGCAGCGCATCGATCGCGCCGGTCTGCAATGCAGGCAGCAGGCTGATCCCCTCGCTTTCGCCCAGCGCCAGGTCGAGTACGACCGCCTGATAGACATGCCGTCGCAGCAGGCCGGTCGCCTCCTCAATGCTGCCGGCAGTGTCCACAGCGAAGCCGAGCGGCGCGACCGCGCGCGCCACCAGCATGCGTTCGACAAGTTCGTCGTCCACCACGAGAAGCCGGCGCGGGGGCGCTTCGGTCGCCTGTGGGTTCATTCTCCGGTCGCTCCGGCTAGGGCCGGGCGGGACAGTGACAGCAAAATGTTGCCCAGGAGTGAACATCGCCGCCTCCATGATGGCCGGACGGTGCGATGACGCCGCCGGCGTGACGCACTGGTTCAACCTTCCCGCAGCACCTGGCGGGCCCTGCGGCGTGTCATCGGCACGGGCCTGCGGTCCCCCTGGTCGCTGCGGCCGGGGAACTCGCCCAAATTCTCCATCAGTTCGGCTTCCTCGACCGGTTGCTCCGGTTCCATCTGCCCGTGGTGCAGTGCCATCGGATTCGGCAGCAGGGCCGCGTCGGGGTGGTCCTCGAACGCCTGCAGTTCGCGGGCGCGTTCCAGGAACTCGCTCAGGCGCCCCTCCGGGGAGCCGTCCTCACGCCATAGCCGGATGGCACGGACATGAATGCGCCTTTCGTGCGCGTTTGCCGCTTTTGCCATCGTCCCCTCCATTCCTTTTGCCTTATCGGATGGATGCTAGGCGCGGGGTGCGGCCCACGGCCTTGATCCAAATCAAGTCACTGAAGGAAAGCCGCGACGGGACGGTTGAGGCCAGCCAACACAGCACCGGTTCGCTCGGGGAGCTTAGCGGTCCGACCTATCGGCTGCGGCGGAATGCAACGCCACGCCGGCGCCGTTGCTCAGGTCTTATTCCGGCCCGCCAAATGAATGACTCTCCGGCGGGACGCGGACCCCCTGTGTCATGACCCTGCCCCTGCGAAGGCGGGGGCCGGCCACCCACGGCTTTCTGTAGCGCAGCAACGACATGGGTGCCCGTGCCAAGCCGCATGACACGGGGGACAGCGGGCGCTGGCCGAATGTCACTCTTTATGCGGGCTGGTCTTATGTTCTCACAAAAAAATCTGATGTTCTCACAAAGAAAAAGGAAGCGGTTCAAGCTTCACAAAGGAGCCGATCCAGCGACTCTGCCATGGGGTCGCCGGACGCAGAGTCAGGCTTGGTGTGCTTCCTGCCCTTCCTGCTACTTTGCGAGAAAATGCAGTCACTGCCAGCGATACTGACCTTGCCTTGCTTCATGGCGAGATTCGTCGGGTGGAACACGAGCGGAGATACTACCCCGCGGTCGCCCGCAGATACCACTCCATGATCTGGCGTCCCTGCCAGAACACCGTGCCCTCGCGCTGCGCCATGTGCGCCAATGCTTGCTCGAACCAGCCAATGCGATGGGGGACGCCGCTGATAAAGGGATGCACCGCGAGGCCCATCACCTTGGCACCCTGCGTTTCAGCTTCCGTATACAGCCGGTCGAACTGCGCCACCGTGCGGTCGAACATCTCGCGCGCGGCGTGGTGCTGGATCATCATCATCGGAATATCGTTCAGCTCGACGCTGTACGGCATGGTCAGCAGCGGACCGTGGGCGGTGTGCAGCGTGCAGGGCAGGTCGTCCACCACCCAGTCGGCGCAGTAACGAATTCCCGCTTCCGCCAGCAGATCGGGGGAACCGAGTGTCTCGGTCAGGCCCGGCGCCAGCCACCCCACAACATCGTGCCCGCCAGCTTCGCGCAGCAAGTCCAGGGTGGCGCGGATCATGGCGCGCTGGTCCTCCACCAAATGCGTCGCCATCTGCCGCCAGCCGTGACCCATGAACTCCCAGCCGGCTTCGCGCGCGGCACGGGCGACACGCGGATAGGCAGCCGGCACGGTGCCGTTGATCGTCATGGAGGGCGCGATCCCATGCGCATCCAGCGCCGCCTTCAGGCGCCAGAAGCCGACGCGCATGCCGTATTCGTGCCAGGCCCAGTTGGGCAAGTCGGGGATCACCGAGGCACCCTGCGGCGCAGTGAGCACCTGGCGCGGCATGGGACGGTCGATCTCCCAGTGCTCCACGTTCACCACGATGTAGACGGCGACACGCTTGCCGTTGGGCAGCGCGAGACGCGGACGATCGACGCTGGCCTCATAGGGCAGGCGTGCGGCGGGCTTCAGGGCATCCTGCATATGTCTGGTCCCTCCGGGCGGAGGCGTTACGCTGCCGGGCGGCTGGCGGCAAGCGGGGGCGTAGGATGAGCAGCGGGGACAGCACGGCGCGCATTGCGACATCCGCGGAGCACGATCGGGGGCTCGAAGACTTTCAAACAGTTCGGCACGGCAAATGATGTGAATCGCAACCCAATCCGGTGTCGATGCGCACGTCATACGGAAGGCGATAAATTTACGCCACCCGCGAGCCGTGTAACCGCCTTGAAGCAAAAAGCGTGGAATGATCTGGGCATGTCGGTGCCAGGGCACAAACATGGTTGATATCGTCGACAAGGCTATCTGCAGCTTTCCGCCACGTCCCGTCACCGACGGCGAGCGCCAGATCCTGCTCGATTGGATCGAAGGCACCGACGACATTTCCGCGTTCGTCAGCGAGCGGCGCAGCGACGATCCGGGAATCTATCGCCGCGTCGTGGTGCTCCGCCGCGCCACCCGGCAGCGCCTGTATCTGATCCACTGCCCCCAACGTTCCAACTGGTGGGTGGTGACCTCCGCCGCCGAGCGCGAAAGCGTCGGCTACTTTCCGACGCTGCGCGCTGCCTTGAGCTTCATCCGTCCGATCGCGCGCCGCGTCTGATAATGACACGTCGGCCAGGGGCTCCGGGCTCCGCCCCTGCACCCCGCCAAGGAGGCTTTGCCGCCCTTGGTCCGCTTCGCAGCCCAAGCCCCAGCAAAGGCGGGGCCGTTGCAATCCAAGTAATGGGTTCCAAGGGGCGGAGCCCCTTGGTCGGAATTCGGGGGCGAAGCGCGCGGCGCAATCCACGCGGGTTCAGCCCGCAGGCAGTCGCCAGGTCCGTTAGTGACGCACGCTATCCGGCTGGTCCAGTACCTCGGATGCAAGCGACAGCAGATGCTCGGCGGTGATCCGATAGCCGGCCTTGTCGGCATCTTCCGCGAGCGTCAGCAGCCGGTCCGAGAGCAGCAGCGGGCTGAATGCCGGCTTGGTTTCGTGAACGATGCGGGTCATGTAGGTCATGGCGTAGGTCCCTCCTCAACGCGTCTTGTGGCTGTAACCTGCCGGCCGAGGGGCAAGGTGGCGCTGATCTGGATCAATTTTCCGGGCAAATTCTGCCGGTACTATTACGTACGGGATACTGCCAGCCCGACGCGCGGATTGTCGGTGTGCGACACGAGAGATTTAACGGCTTGGCAGGGTTTGCCCTGCGAAAAAGCACCACGCGGTCGCACAAGGACACGGTCCGGCATCACATGGCTGCAGAGGGTCGGCCGACGGAGGAATTCGGCAAAGGTCCGGGCCAACCCCACATCGAACAACACCGGTTCAAAACCGAGCAGGGCGCGCATCGGGGCGATGTCGAACGCCTTGTCCTCCATAAGGCGGCGGATTTCCGTGGCTCGTACTGTGGGCAGCAACGGCACGAACCGCGACAATGCCGCCGCAACAAACAGAGCCGCCAGCGGCAACGCAATGATGCGCGGCGGCGGCAGCCGGGCGGCGACGGCGACCGCGCGCACGAAATCGGCATAACGCAGCGGCGCGGGACCAGCCACCACCAGGCTGTGCGGGGCGTCCCAAGGCCGCGCCAGCGCGGCACGGATCGCGCGGGTCACATCGTCCTGGTGGATCGGCTGCACCAGCGCGTTGCCGCCGCCGGGCAGCGGCAGCATCGGCAGACGGCGCAGCAGGCCCGCCAGCCGCTGCACGTTGTCCTCACCGGCGGCGCCGTAGATCATGGTCGGATGCAGCATCACCCCACTGCGGCCGGAGGCGAGGAAGGCGGCCTCACCGGCCAGCACGCCGTTGCCGTGCGAGTCCGGCCAGCGGGTGAACTTGCGCGTGCTGCCAAGGAAGATCAGGCGAGCGGCGGGCGGGGCGGCGACGATCACCGCGGCCGCGTGACGCGCATGCGCGGTGGATACCACTGAATTCGACGTCTTGCAGTGCGGTATGCATCGCGGCTGGCATCAGCAAGATCGGCGATGCGCGGTGCGATTGGGATGTTCGTGGCAGCCCATTTCGCGGCATCGCGCACGACGGGGACAACGGGAATGCTGTCGCCGAGCAGCGCCCGGCACAGCGCGGCGCCGGAGCGGCCCGAAGCGCCGATGATGGCCGTGGTCCGCGAATCCTGCGTGCGGAAGAAACGCTGCACGTCAGATGAGGAGACAGGCTGCACGTCAGATGAGGAGAGAGGTTGCACGTCGGATGAGGAGAACGGCTGCAAGTCAGATGATCTGCCGTATCAGTTCGGGGGCAGGCTGTCGCCGGGGCTGGTCGCGGGCGACGCGTCGTGCATCCCAAGCCGCCGCGAGGCGATGCGCGCGCCCTCCGTCATCGCGGCAAGCTTGGCCCACACGACATCCGCCGCCACCCGCCCGCGCCCGGCCGAGGTGTCGAAACCACAGTCCGTGCCAGCCAGGACGCGTGTCGGATCCCCGACCACCTGTGCCACCCGCTCCAGCCGGTCCGCCACCACTTCCGGATGCTCCACGAAGTTGCGTCAGCGGGTCGATCACCCCGGCAACCACCACCTGGCCGTCATCCAGCGGCAGGTTGGCGGCACAGCGATATTCGTGCGCATGGCGCGGATTGGCGAATGGCAGGACCCAGCCGCCGACCTTGGCCTGGCTGATCGCCGGCAGGATCTCGACCAGGTCAACGTCGCAGTCGTGCGGCCCTTCGTAATTGCCCCAGCAGGCGTGCAGCCGCACCTTTTCGCGCGGGATGTTGCGCAGCGCGTGGTTGATCACCGCCACCACGCGTTCGACGAAATCCACGAACGCTCCGACCGGCTGGTCCTGGTAGGAGACGTGGCGTTCCAGTGCCAGGTCCGGAGCGTCGATCTGCAGCAGGAAGCCGTTGGCGACGATGGCCTCGTATTCCACCCGCAGCGCCTCGCCCAGCGCGGCAAGATACGCATCGAACGTGTCGTAATACGCGTTCTTCATCGCCGCCGCGATGATGCCGGGCGAAGGCGCGGTCATGAACGGTTCGGCGAACCCGCCACCCGCCGCATCGAGCGCGGCGCGGAATTCCGTGCATTCCGCTTGGACCGCGGCGGTGTCCAGATAGCGCACCTCGCCGGTCGCCGTCGGCACGCCGTCGCGGTTGCTGACCGAGGGCCGGTGGGCCGAGTCGGCCCAGGCCTGGAACCCTGGATAGCGCAGCGAATCCGCCATCGGCTTGCGGTTCCACCTTCCGCCGAACCCGCTCATGCGGTGGCGCACATAGAGGAAGAACGCCTCCCGCATTTGCTCGCCGTTGTTGCCGACGTCGATGCCGGCGGCGATCTGCCGCCGTACCACATCGCGCGTTGCGGCCTTGCCGAGGGCGTCGATCTCGGCTGCATCGACTGTTTCGCCGGCGGCGCGGCGCGCATAGAGTTCCGTCAGCGCCGGCGGCCGCGGCAGGCTGCCGGTATGGGTGGTCAGGATGCGCTGCTCGCTGTGCAACATGTCGGCGTGGCTCCCCCGAGCGATTTCCAATGCAGCACCTTCCGAGGCGGCACTCGTTTTGATCCTGCCGCGCGGATGCCGTCGGTAAATCTGTCATCGCGAGCGACGCGAAGCAATGTCCTGCGAGTGAGGCGGGAACTGTCTCGGAGATTGCTTCGGTGCGCTCGGAAAACGTGGTCAGAATACTGCGGCAGGGCTGCCGTAGGGAGGAAAAGCGCAGCGCATTCCGCCGTGATGCAGATGGCGGAATGCGCTGCGCTTTTCCGCCCTACTGGCGCGGGGCCGTCTTGCGTTCGATCTGGTCCATCGTGCAGCGGCGCGGTGCCTTGTCATCACGCCAGCGCAGCAGGCGGATAATGTGGTGGAACTTTCCGGCAGTCACGGTAGTAGCGGCCACTTCGACCACAAGATCAGGGCGCAGTGGTGTCACCCGGCGCCCATGCCGCGACCAACGACTCGGGCCGCCCGTTGCGTCGCCGGTAAAGCCGGCGCCACCGATGAAAGGATGGATGCGGGCGGTAATCTCCGCCTTGTGCGGGTGCACACCGCAGCGCCCGACGTAGTTCAGACGGCCCGCGTCGTCATAGAGACCCAGCAGCGGATATTCGACCGGGCCGCGGCCGTCTTGAGATAGGCACCGCCCACCACGCAATCGGGCGCGCCCGCACGAAGCAGCCGCTTCAGGCGAACCGCTTCCAGGCCGCCTGCCGCGACACGCCGAGCGCCTCCCCGATGGCTGCCCAACTCACCTGTGAGGCAGGCCGAAGATGTGACAGGTGGGCCGGTCCACGGCCGGCCCCGGCCTGAATGCCCCCGAATGCCCCCTGCCCTACCCCATGGCTTGCTCGAAGAACCCCGTATATCCGAACAATCCCACCGCCCCGCCGGTGTGCAGGAACACCACCCGCTCGTCCTTGCGGAACGCACCCTTGCGGATCAGATCGATCAGCCCGGACATCGCCTTGCCCGAATAGACCGGATCGAGCAGTACGCCTTCCAGCCGCGCCAGCATCAGTACGGCCTCGCCCATCGCCTGGGTGGGCTGGCCGTAGCCTGCGCCGATATAGTCGCAGTTCGCCTCCACCGCCGTGCGCGGAATGCCACCGCGCACGCCGACATAGTCGGCTGTGGCCTCCGCCAGCGTGTGCACCATCGTCTCTTGCCGGTCCTTTGGATTGCGCACGCCGATCCCCAGCACCGGGATCCCCGCGTTGCAGCCCTGCAGCCCAACCAGCAGCCCGGCATGCGTGCCGGCGCTACCGGTCGCGGTGACGAGGCGGTCGATCCGCAGCCCCATCTCGTCCGCCTGCTGCACCAGCTCTTGCGCGCAGGAGACGTAGCCCAGCGCGCCCACCCGGTTCGACCCACCGCCCGGGATCACGTATGGCTTGGCGCCTTCAGCCCGCAGCGCCTCGCCCTTTGCGACCGCCTCGGCGTTCATGTCCAGCCCTGACGGGCGGTACTCGATCGTGCAGTCGAACAGCTTGTCCAGCAGCACGTTGCCGCTGTTGAGATAATCGCGGTCGTTGGTCTCCACGCGGTGCTCCAGCAGCGCGGTGCATTTCAGGCCGAACTTGCGCGCTGCCGCGGCGGTCTGGCGCACGTGGTTCGACTGCACCGCCCCCTGCGTCACCAGATGGTCCGCGCCCTGCGCCAGTGCCTCGCCGACCAGCCACTCGAGCTTGCGCACCTTGTTGCCGCCGTTCCCCACCACGGTGCAGTCGTCGCGCTTGATCCATATCTCCGGCCCGCCCAGGTGGCGGGACAGGTTGGCCAGCTTCTCGAGCGGCGTCGGTGCCGGGAACATCCGGGCACGGGGAAAACGGGCAAGGTGCATCAGGAGTCTCCCAGTCGAGCCGCCGGCGGAAAATTGCTGCCGCCGCCGCGGACCGGTGTAATGTTCTCCATCCTGCGGCGTCGGACAATTGCCGCTGCCCTGGCGCCCCGGCGGGAATGCGCGGATGTGACATGCGTTTATGGCACATGCATGGACGTGCGATCGACCGGGGCGCCGGGCGAGGCAACAACGGTATAACCCGAGGATGGAGACTGGGATGCGCAACATGCGACGCCGCGGCTGGGAAATCGCGGAAGATCGGGTCACGCCGGAGGCGCTCGTCATGCGCCGCCGCGGCGTACTGGCCAGCGGTCTGGCACTGTCGGCGGCGGCGGTAATTCACCCGGCCGTCGCGGCCGACGCCCCGGCGTCGCCGCCATCCACCGGACCACTGGGCGCCACCGGACCGCTGAACAAGATTTACCCGCCCGGCCGCGCCGTCACTGCCGAGAAGGCGGCCACCACCTACAACAACTACTACGAAATGAATGAAACCAAGGATGTGTGGCAGGAAGCTCAGAAACTTCCGCAGCGTCCCTGGACCATCACCATCGACGGCATGGTGGCGAAGCCCCGCACCATCGCCATCGACGATCTGCTGAAGCAGGTCCAGCTCGAGGAGCGCATCTACCGCCACCGCTGCGTCGAGGCCTGGGCGATGACGGTGCCCTGGACCGGATTCCCGCTCAGCCAGTTGGTGAAGCTGGCGGAACCCCTGGGGTCGGCCACCTACGTCCGCTTCCAGACCGAAGAGAACCACAAGTTCATGCCGGGCCTGGACAGCCCGTTCTACCCCTGGCCCTACATTGAGGGCCTCACGATGGCGGAGGCGAGCAACGACCTCGCCTTCATTTCCACCGGCATGTACGGCAAGCCGCTGCCGCCGCAGGACGGCGGCCCGATCCGCCTGACGTTGCCCTGGAAATACGGCTTCAAGTCGGCCAAGGCGCTGGCGAAGATCACCTTCACCGACAAGCGCCCGATGAATTTCTGGCAGGCGCTCGCGCCGGACGAGTATGGCTTCTGGGCCAATGTGAACCCTGCCGTTTCGCATCCCGCGCTGGAGCCAGGCACGCGAGCGCCTGCTCGGATCCGACGAAATGGTGCCGACCGTGATCTACAATGGCTATGGCGAGTTCGTCGCCAGCCTCTATACTGGCCTTAAAGGCGAAAAGCTGTTCATGTGACGCTGCAACGCATCCTCGCAATCCTCTCGGCCATCCTGCTTGTCGGCGCGGTCGCCCTGGCGACCCTCGGGCCGCCTTCGGTGCCGCTCGGCCAGGTCCTGCTGATGATCGACCATGACCTGACCGAAGCTCTGCGCACCGGCATCGAGCAGCACTTGGCCGCCTGGATGTGGTCCGACGTGGCGCTGCCCATGCTGGTGCGGCCGGCCTGGCTGGTGCCGGCCTCGCTGGGACTGGTCTGCGCTGGCGCGGCATTCTCGGTGGCACGCCGCAAGCCGGCGGGTCGCCCCCACCGGCGCAGCCAGCGGTAGTAACTATCGCGTAGCCGGAACTGGAGGATGTATGATCGCCAGCCGTTGCCGGTGATCCCATGTCCGTCGAGCCTGCCGCCTCCGCAAGCGCCGCCAACCCGCCCCACAGCACCGGGACGTGGCTGAAGCTGGCTTGCGCCGGGCTGATCCTGCTCTGCCTCGGTTGGGCGGCATTGGCCACTGGGACATGCGGCGCGAGGCGCTCGCCCGCTATCAGCAGACCGAGACCAACCTGGGCTTCGTGCTGGCGGAGCAAACCGCGCGGGCCGTCCAAAGCGTCGATCTGGAGTTGCAGCTTGTCCGTGCGCGGGTGCTGGCGGCCGGTGCCACGACCTCGGCACAGTTCACCGCGGCATTCGCCAACCAGGGAATGGTGCGCACGCTGCATAACCGGCTGACGAACCTACCGCAGGCCGCCGCCATCACGATGGTCAATGCCGACGGCCAGGTGGTGGTTTCCTCGAGCTGGGTGCCGAAACAGCCGATCAACGTGTCCGACCGCGAATTTTTCCGCTGGTTCCGCGAACATAAGGGCGATGTGGCATTCATCAGCCCGCCGGTGCACGGCCGTCTGATCGAGGGTTGGACCGTTTACATGGTGCGGCGGGTGGCGGCGCCGGATGGCTCCACGGTCGGCTTCATCGCCGGCGCGCTGTCACTGTCCTATTTCGAGGACTTCTACCGCGCCATCGCCCATGACGACGCCACCGCGTTCATGCTGATACGGGGCGGCGGTACGATCCTGGTACGCTATCCGAACTTCGACCGCTATGTCGGCCAAACGATGCCTGCCGCATCGGACTGGTACAAGGTGGTGGCAGCGGGTGGCGGGATGTACCGCTCCGGCGGCGACCTGACAGGCAAGTCGCGCCTGGTCACGGTGCACAAGCTGGCCAACTACGACATGGCGGTGGATGTCAGCTTCTCCGAGGGCGCCGCACTGCGCGCGTGGTGGCGAGAGAGCGTGGCGATTGGTGCCGGGACCATCGCGGTCGTCATGACACTGCTCCTGCTGTTCCGCGCCCTGATCACGCAGTTCCGCCGCCTCGCGCGATCCGAGGCATCACTGGCCCAGCGTAACACGGAGCAGGAGGCGGTGCGGGCGCGGCTGGAGAGCCAGGCGGAGGCGCTGCGCCAAAGCCAGGCCGATGCGGCGGAAAAATCCGGCACGCTGCAGACAACGCTCGAGCTCATGGACCAGGGCATCATGATGGTGGGCACGGACCGCCGGGTGCTGGTCTGCAACGCCCGCGCTGTGCAGATGCTGGAGTTGCCGGCCGAACTGATGACCGGCCGGCCGCACTTCGCTGACGTGCTCGCGTATCAGTGGCAGACCAACGAGTTCTCCTTCACCCCGGAGCGGTTGCAGGAATTCATCCGCTCCGGCGGCATCCTGGACCAACCCCATGTGTATGAGCGGCGGCGTCCGAACGGCACGGTGCTCGAGATCCGCTCCACCCCCCTGCCCGGCGGCGGGGTCGTACGAACCTATACCGACGTGACCGAGCGGAAGGCGGCGGAGGAGCGGGTGACCGCCGCGCATGCCCAGGCGGAAGCGGCGCGCGCCGCGGCCGAGCGAGCAAACCAGGCCAAGACCGAGTTCCTGACCAACATCTCGCACGAGATCCGCACGCCGATGAACGGCATCATTGGCATGAACGAACTGCTGCTGCAGTCCGAACTCACCGATACCCAGCGCGACTGCGCCTTGACCGTGCGCGACAGCGCCACCGCGTTGCTGCGAGTTATCGACGACGTGCTGGACATCGCCAAGCTCGAAGCGGGCAAGGTGGACCTGGATCCGATCGACTTCGACCTTGGTGAAACGATCGCGGCGACCGTGGCGCTGCTGGCCCCGCGCGCCAAGGAGAAGGGTCTGACGCTGACAACCCGCGTGGAACAAGCGGCCCGTCAGCGCTTCCACGCCGACGCCATTCGCCTGCGCCAGGTACTGCTCAATCTGCTCGGCAACGCGATCAAGTTCACCGAGCGAGGCAGCGTCATCGTGCGCGCGCGGTTGCTGCCGGACGACCTGCCCGATGGCGCACGTCGGGTCGAGATCGAGGTGACCGATACCGGCATCGGCATGACCGAGGCCAGCCAGGCACGGCTGTTCCAGAAATTCACCCAGGCGGACAGCTCGATCAGCCGCCGATTCGGCGGCACCGGACTGGGTCTGGCGATAAGCCGCGAGCTGCTGGGGCTAATGGGCGGCAGTATCGTGGTGACCAGTACGCCGGGACAAGGCAGCCGGTTCACAGTAACCCTGCCGCTGTGGCCGGCCCGCACCGCGCTGGTGGGGGGGCCACGGCCGGAGCCTGCCGGCACCACACCCGGAGTGTCGCTGCGCGTGTTGGTCGCGGATGACAACCGGGTCAATCAGCGCCTGGTATCGGCGCTGTTGCAGGCCGCCGGCCACACCGCGGAGGTGGTGACGAACGGCCGCGAGGCGGTGGAGGCCGTTCTGCGCAACTGCTTCGACGTGGTGCTGATGGACGTGCAGATGCCGATCATGGATGGCGTGAAGGCGACGCGCCGCATCCGCGCCCTGCCGCCGCCGGCCAACGCGGTGCCGATCATCGCGCTGACCGCGGACGCGGTGGCCGGCGCCGAGGAACGCTACCGCAACGCCGGCATGGACGCCTACCTGAGCAAGCCGCTGTCGCCCGATACGCTGGCGGCGACGCTCGAGGCGATCGTGCGGGGCGAGCGGCGGGAGAAGCCAGTGCCGGCGGTGGACCAGGCCGCCATTACCGGCCTCCGCGGTTTCCTCGATGGCGCGCAGTTCGCCGCCTTCATCGGCGAGTCGGTACGCGACCTGGCGGAACGGATCGACCGTCTGGGTGCGCGGCTGGCGGAGGGTGCGCTCGAGCAAGCGGCACGGGAGGCGCACGACCTGGTATCAGTGGCCGGGAACTGCGGAGCCTGCGCGGTGAGCACTCTGGCGCGTGCGGTGGAGCAAGCCGCGCGGCGCGGCGACGCGCCCGAGGCGCGGAAATTGTTCGACAAAATCCGCGGCGCAGGCGGCCAGGCCGCGGAGGCGCTGGAGGAGCTGCTGGGCTGAGACGAAGTGAAGAAATTTGGCCCTCCCGTAGTCGGGGCGGGCCGCGAAGCGGAGCAAGCACAGGGGGGGTCAAAAGACGGCACCAATATACTTGAGTAGGCCCCGTGGACAAACCTGATACCCCGGAAGTCAAGAAGATTTTTGAAACACAGATTTCACGAATTTCACGGATTAAGGCACAGAAGTCTCTCTCGTATAGAGGCGGTATGGTACAGCTGCGGCAAGCCAAGTAACTCTATGGGCCATTAATGCGACCGGAACATATTATGAGGATCATAGATGATGCTAACTTATGAGTGCCTAAATCTGTGAAATCTGTGAAATCTGTGTTTCAAAAACCTTCTACTGCACGCCCCTCTTCAGGTCGTGAAAATAGGGACAAGTATCGCGCTGGTGATTTCGTCGTCGCGGGCTTGTCCACAGAGCCTAAATGATCTCAAACTCACGGATTGTTATCAATCACGATCGGCTTTCCACGAGCAGGGTTGCTGCGAAAAGCCCACTCCCCCGAGGATACAGATACCCAAACCGGTGATACGTAGGCCATCCCTTGCCGGAAAAGCGCATTCCGAACCAAAATCCCATTTGAACCGGATAATTGCGGCGAGCAACAAATAACAGAGTGCCGCGTCCCGCTTACCGGCGAGGCGCAGTGCATCCTGAAGCTGCCTAAGCTGCGCGTGAAAAATCGGGTTCGGTGAATAGTTCGGGTTGACGCCACGCCTGCCGCCTCGGGTCAGACAGTCAGTGGGGCGTTTGGCACTCAGAGCAATGGACAACCTGGTCTGCAGCTAATCAATACATTCAATCCGGATGCGGGGCTGTCCAAGCTGCTACATGGTATGGAGGTAAACATCCAGACACAGCTTTTCAATACCAATACAAGCCGGACTCCCGGAACAACAGCCTCGGGAGAACCCTACGTCGTGGTCGACGACGGCTACGGGATCGTGAGCTTCGAGTTGGCGTCGGGATCGACAACGTCGGATAACGTACCCGTGCAGCAAATCAGGGCTGATCTGGACGAACTGAAGTTCATTGGTGGCAGTCACCACCCACGCTGCGGCTGAAGCGGCTTGCCGCCGCGGGCATCGCCGGGGACGAGGCCGCACGCCTCGCGAAGGAGGCCCCCAAACGGAAAAGAGCCGGATGTTCGCAACCGAAACGCCGGTGCGCACGCCGGACCCGCCAGACGGGCGAGCCAGCGGCGACGCGGCCTGGCCTGTTGAACGCGGAAACCAGAGAACAGTCCAAACCGGGCGAGAAGACGCTCGACAAGGCGGCCACGATTCTGGGACGCGACCTGCCCGTCGGCGCCAAGGCGGTGTTGAAACTTGTTGAAGGGCTGTTCTCTCCGGCGAAGCCACTCATGTCGGATCAGGCGCAGCGGGCGGAGCGCGCGGCAGAAGAGTGCGAGGTCCAGACGGCCGAGCGCGACGCTAAGGCCGCGGCGTATCCCTGAGCAACGCAACTGCCGCTAACGTGGAAATAGCCAACTTTACCCAGGTCCTCCCCGGGGTATTCATTCCCGAGACGGACCCAACGGGAGTGCGACAAAGGGGCTGGCCTCAAAGCCGCGGCGGCACACATTGGCCGTGCGATCTGACCGTCACCGCCCCCTGGCCAGCGACCGTTCATACGCTTGCGCCAGCAGCGTGCTGGGAAACAGCATCGCGAAATAGACCAGTGCGACCACCGTATAGACTTCCAGTGGCCGGTAGGTGTCCGCGGTGATCAGCGTGCCGTTGTACAGCAGGTCAGGCACGGCGATGGTGGAAACCAGCGACGTGTTCTTCAACTGGGTGATCGACTGGTTGACGAAGGGCGGGATCATCCGCCGGATCGCCTGCGGCAGGATGACCTTGCGCATCATGTGCCATGGCCGCAGCCCGAGGGCGCGTGCCGCATCCCACTGTCCTTGCTCGATCGAGATGATGCCGCCGCGGAAGATCTCGGCATAGAACGCACCGGTGTAGGCCGACAGGGTCATGATGGCAGCGGCCGTGGCGGGAATTTGAATCCCGAGCAAGACCGGCAGCGCATAGTAGAACCAGACGATCTGCACCAGCAGGGGCGTGCAGCGGAACGCCTCGATATAGGCGATCAGCGGCAGGTTCAGCAGCCGGGAGCGCGACAGCCGCCCCATCCCCACCAGCAGCCCGACCACCAGGCCCAGCAGGATACTGGAGAAGGTGTAGAACAACGTGACCAGCACGCCGCTCCAGAACAGGGGCACGTAGCGGAGGAGGGAAGCGAAGTCCCATTGGTAATGCATGGTCAGCGGCAGGCGGCAGGCGGTCGGTGACTTGCCCGGCACCGCCGGCTCCGTTGGGCGGAAAAGCCAAGCGCATTCCGCTGCGCGCCACGGCGGAATGCGCTGCGCTTTTCCACCCTACGGAGCCGCCATTGCCGACCGCCGGCCACAATCAGAAGCTGAGTTCCTGCGGCACCTGATCGCGTTTGACGCCGAACTTCGACAGGCCGTCCAACAGCCATTCGCGGATCTGCCCGGTGCCGCGGTTGAAGTCGATCCATGCGTTCAGGACGACCTCGAAGCGCGAATCGGGCTCCCATTGGATGCCGAGACAGCTTGGCAGCGCCACCGTCGGATCGGTCAGCAGGTGATACGGGCCAAGCGAGGGGTTCTTCCCGACCGCCGCCAGCCCGAGCAATGCGGCCAGGATCTCCACGTCCTGATGGCCGGATTGCAGCGCCAGCAGGCACTGGTCGGTCGTCTGATAACCGGTGAGCTGCGCCTTCGGGCAATAACGCCGCGCCGCGGTTTCGTGCAGTGAGCCGATGTCGAAGCAGATCCGGATATCCGGCTTGTTCAGGTCGTCCCATTTCGTCGGATTCAGCCCATGCTTCGCCAGGCAGCCGAAGGGATGGATGATCACCGCATGGGCGAAGCCGATCGACAGCGCTCGCTGCGGCGTGGGATTCAGCGCGAAGGCGAGATCGATCTTGTTCGACTGCAGGTCGAGCACCGAGTTGCCGTAGGTGGAATTCGAGATAGGTGACCTGCGCGCCAAACACCTTGGCAATGTCGTTTGCCATGTCCACGCAGGCACCGCTGTATTTGCCGCTGACGATGTCCTTGTCGAAATACGGCAGGGCACCCGGCAGGCCGGCAACGCGCAGCAGCTTGGTGCGGCGGATGCGGTCGAAGGTGATCTCACTGCCGGTCTGCGCGTGGGCACTGCTGACAAGCGCCGCGGCGGGCAACAGGGCAGCCGCGCCGGCCACGGCACGGCGGCCCACGTAGTTGGTCATGACGTGCGTCTCCTGTTCAGATAGGCCATCCCGGCCCGGCAGATTAGCAGTATGCGGGGCCATGCTGCACAGGGGTATTGTGGGCATCGCCGCATTTGCCCGGCAATCCCCGAAGCCTGCGCACGCCACGGCTTACTGCGAAAATGCGGTGAAGGAGATGACACCGCCGGTAGGTTAAAGGACGCGGTGTCCTCCAGGCCGCGGTCCACCCGATTGCCCTGTGCACACGGCGCTTGCACCGTTTGTTGGGCCGTAACTGGGTCGCGGTCGAGGATGCCGTTGCCCAGAAACTGCTGGCCCGATAGGGACGCATTGCCACAGATCCATGGCTGGAATTCGGTACCGGCCAAGCCGGTGCCTGCCGGTCTATTCCGCTGCCCTTGCCATCGCCCGGCGCCGCAGTTGCACCTGCGAGGCTGCGGTCAGCCGCCGCTCATGCCGGTGCACGATCCAGCTTCCCAGCACGAACACCGCGACCGCGACCACACCCACGGTGACGCCGATTGGCCCTGAAGCGTGCTTCATCTGCTTGCCCAGCATGCTGGCGCCCACGCTGTAGAAGGCGGCCCAGGCGACGCTGCCCACCACATTCGCGATGATGAAGTTGCGCGCTGGCATGCGGTTCGCCCCCGCCAGCACCGCCGCGATCATCCGCACCAGGATCACAAAGCGCCCGACGATGATTACCTTCACGCCATGGCGCCGGAACAGCAGCCGGCCCAGGGCCAACCGCCGCCATGTCAGGCCGATATGACGGCCGTAGCGGCGCAGCAGCCGATAGCCCACGCTCAGACCGATGCCATAGCCCGCGAACTGCCCCAGGATCGCACCGACGGCCGCCCACAGCCCCACCAGGTAGGGATTCAGGTCGTGAGTACTGCCGGCATAGACGGCCGCCATGATCAACAGACCTTCGCCGGGCACCGGCAGCCCAACGCACTCCAGTCCAACGCCAACTGCCAGCCCCGCGTAGCCATACGCGTGCAGCAGGCCGACCAGATAATGCGTGTGGATCAAGTTCATGCCCGGCCTGGAACGCACGATGATGCCCGTGATCGCCACGGACGGTTACACTACGGCAATCTGGCGCCGCCCGCGAGGGTGGGTCTCGCAAAAAACGTGCTGCGATGCAGCAACAATTGATCCTGTTAAGGAACGAGCAAGATCTTGCCGATATGCTGGCTCGATTCCATCAGGCGATGCGCCTCGGCGGCTTGCCTCAGAGGGAATTGCCGATAGGTAAAGGTGCGCAGCTTGCTCACTTCCCATAGCGGCCATACCTTCTCCCGCACCGTCGCGATGATCGCCGCCTTCTGCTCTACGCTGCGCGAGCGCAACGTCGAGCCGGTGATCGTCAGGTGCTTGCGCTGGACCGCGCCGAAATCCGCCTCCATCTTGGTGCCGTGCATCAGCGCGACGAAGCAGAGGCGGCCCTCATGCGCCAGCAGATCGATCTCGCGCGGGATGTAGTCGCCGCCGACCATGTCGAAGATCGCATCGACACCGCGGCCGTTGGTGAAGGCTTTCGCGGCGGCGACAAAGTCCTCGGTCTTGTAGTTCACCGCGAGATCGGCGCCGTAGTCGCGGCACGCGGCACATTTTTCGTCCGAGCCGGCGGTGGTGATCACCTTGGCGCCCAACGCCTTGGCGAGCTGGATCGCGGTCATGCCGATGCCGCTGCTGCCGCCCTGCTGCAGCAGGGTCTCGCCGGCGCGGAGGTGGATTCGGTCGAACACGTTGGTCCAGACGGTGCAGAAGGTCTCCGGCAGACCGCCGGCGTCGATCAGGCTGACGCCGTGCGGAATGGGAAGGCACTGCACCCCGGGCACGGCGGCATACTCGCCATAGCCGTCGCCGATCATCAGCGCACAGACCTGGTCGCCGTCCTGCCACTGGGTCACGCCGTCACCGCGCCTGACGATGGTGCCGGAACACTCGAGGCCGGGAATGTCGGGCGCGCCGGGCGGCATCGGGTAGCGCCCCATGCGCTGCAGGCAGTCCGCGCGGTTTACGCCGGCGGCGGCGATGCGGATCAACACCTCGCCTTGCTTCGGCTCCGGGACCGGACGGATCGCGGGGACCAGCACCTCCGGCCCGCCGGGGTTCCTGATCTCGATGACGGTCTGGGTGGGTGGGATGTTGGCGAGCACGCGGCGATCCTCCCGGTAGGGCATTGCGGGGGTGTTCTGTGTCGCACGCGGACGGGGAGCGCAAGCGAGGGAAGCGGCGGCTTTCCTGCCCCCGTGTCATTGCGAGGAGGGGAGCGACCGAAGCAATCCCCTGCCGCCCATCGCGCAGGATGTTGCTTGGTCGCTCCACTCCTGGCAAGAAACAGAAACTCCCCTCGCCTTGGAGGGGGGGTGCATGCACGCAATGACCGCGGTGGTACGCAACCCCCTCCTCCCGGCCTCGGTCCGCTTCGCGGCCCAAGCCCACAAGGGGATGTCCTTTCCCCCTCGGATCGCCGTTTCATTCCCTGCGGGTCGGCCACCCGGCCGAGGGTCAACTCGCAGTGACACGGGACCGCGTAATCGGGAGCGCGGCGATCGTGGGGTGTCTACTCGTTGGCCGTCCCGTCCGACTGCCGCACTTCCTCGCGTTGCGCTTCGTTGTCGAAATCACCCGCCACCTCCTGCAAGGCGCGAGCGACCTCCGGATCGCGTGCGGTTGCAGCGGCGGAGCGCAGGTCGCTGGCGCGGGCGCGCAGATAGTCCACGTCGTGCATGCCGTGATCGGTGGGCACCTGCTTCGGCGATGAGGGCTGGCTGAGTGTTGCCATGGGGCAGCAACGCGGCTCCATTGCCGCGAGTTGCCGGAGGGCGCTGAAATGGAGGTGATATCAGCAACGATACGCTCATCTACATGCAGAATGACTTGCGGCACAGGACCTGCTGCACCGCACCCAAAGCGCCCAGCGCAGCGGCAGCCTCCGGCACGACCAGCGGATGAAGCTGCGTGAACAAGAACAGCAGACCTGCCCGGCGGTCAGGGCAGCGGTGGCCCGAGTGGCGAAGGTCGGGCGCGCGAGCAGCCCCGCGGCGCCGACCATCAGTCCCGCCGTGACTGGCACCAGCCCGACCTGCGCCGTGTGCACCGTGTGGCGCCACGGCATGGCACGGAACCGATACCACAAGGCAACGATACCACAGGGCAGCGGTGAACAAGGTGGGCAACGAGGCCGACGCGCATAGCGCCCCCGTCGCCACCATCGCACCCGGCAGCCCGGCGCTCGCCTGACTGTGGCAGGAACGTTGGCAACCCCTGCCCGTTGAGCGTTCATGCCTCTCTGACCATCCCCTTTGGCCATCCCCCTCAGCCCTGCCCTTCGCCCCTGGCCTTCCCCCTGGCCTTCGCAATTTCTCGATTGGGATCTCAATGACGCGTTGGCTTCTCCTGTTTGTCCTTCTTGGCCTCACCGCCTGGCATGCCCCCGCGCGCGCCGCCTGCGACATTACTGAACGTACGAGTGTGCCGTTCACGCTGATGCACGGCCGCATGACTGTGCCGCTGACGGTCAACGGCACCGTGGCCAACTTCATCCTGGATACCGGAGCGGAGCGGTCATTGGTGACTCCGGTGGCGGTGCAGCGGCTCGGTCTGAGGCTGGACCAATGGGTCGGCACCACCATGCGCGGCGTCGGCGGGGTAGAAGCGCACGCCAACGCCGATCCGCGCTCGCTGAGCCTGGGCGGCGTTCCGCTGCAGCGTCATACGATCACGCACGACACCAGCCTGACGGTGGGCGATCTGCCGGGCATGTGGAGTGGCGCGCCGGTGGACGGCTTGCTTGGCCGCGATTTTCTGTCGGTGTTCGACCTGCAACTCGACATGACGGCGCGCCGGCTGACGCTGTACGATGTCCGCGGCTGCGAAGGCCGCTTCCTGCCGTGGAAAGCGCCGTATGCAGTGGTGCCGGCCGCGTCGCCGATGCCCCACACGCTGGTGCTGCCCATTGCGCTGAACGGCACCCGGCTGGCCGCCTTGTTGGACACGGGTGCTTCGACGTCGATGATCGTGCTGCCGGGCATGATCAGGCTTGGGCTGACCGAGCAGGGGATGGCCGGCGATCCCGCCGCCGCAGTGCGCGGCGTCGGTCCGCGGGCGCCGGAGATGCACCAGCACCGCTTCGCCAGCTTTCAAATCGGTGACGAGACGATTCGGCAGCCGCTGCTGTGGGTAGCGCCGGTGCGCGTGGTGCCGTTCGTCGATGCGTTGCTCGGCGCCGACTGGCTGGACGTGCAGCGCCGCGTGTGGATTTCCTTTGCGACGGCGCAGGTATTCTTCGAGCCGCGGTAGGACTTCCCGCTCAGTAAGATACGATATGTCGCCCTGTCGCCCCGGCCACTGCCATTGCGAGCGCAGCGAAGCAATCTCCCGCGTGTGACGTGCGAACTCTCCGGGAGATTGCTTCGCTGCGCTCGCAGTGACAGTGGCCGGGTGGGCACCGGCCGTCCGTGACTCGAGCTCGACGCGCGCCTATGCCGCCAGCGCTGCCTGCGGCCCGCGAACCAGGCGGCCGGGCAGAACTTCGGTCGGTGTTCCTTCGCGGAAAGTGACCTGGCCCGACACGATGGTTGCCTCGTAGCCGTGCACCTTTTGCAGCAGCCGCTTGCCGCCAGCCGGCAGGTCGCTCGCCACATAGGGCGCGCCGCAGCCCAGGCGGTCGAAGTCGATCACATTCACATCGGCCTTCTTGCCCACAGCGAGCACGCCGCGGTCGTGCAGCCCCGCGGCATGCGCGGTGTCGGACGTCAGGCGGCGCACCAACTCCGGGATGTCCCACCGCTTACGCTGCTTGCCCCAATAGTCCAGCAACCAGGTCTGGTAGCCGGCGTCGAGAATGAATGCGACATGCGCGCCGCCGTCGCCGAGCCCCATGATGCTGTTGCGATCCGCCAGCGTCGTTTCACTGACGCTGAAATCATAATACGCGTAGTTGCCCAGCGGCGTGTAGATGAAGCCGAGGCCGTCATCCTCGAGCAGCGCGTCGTAGACGACTTCCTGCGGTGTGCGGCCCTCGCGCGCGGCGATCGCTTCGAGGTTGTCGTCCCGCCGCGGCTGGTAGTTCGGCGGGTTGCCGAAGCGGAACATCTGACCGAATTCCAGACGATGGAACAACGGGAAGGTGCTGCCCTGGCGCGGGTCTTCGGACAGGACCTGCGCCCGCACCGCCGGATCGCGCATGCGGCGGACACGCTCCGCCAGTGGCAAGTGTGCCATCGCCTTATAGGTCGGCGTGCCGGAGAACGGATTCTGGCTGCCCGTCAGCCCAAGCAATACGCCGATCGCGCGCGGCGCCACCACCGGACGGATGGACAGCCCGTCGCGCGCCGCCTGGTCCGCGTGGCGCAGCAGGTCGCGCCAGACCTCCGGCCGCTTGTGGCGCTGCGTCAGCGTGAAGACCGTGGGCCGGCCGCTCGCCTCGGTCACGCGGCGGATCATGGCGAATTCGGCGTGATGGTCCGGCGCCCATTCGGACACGATTTCCAGCATGCCGGTGCCGGCGTCGCGCATGCCCATGGCGATGCCGGTCAGCTCGTCTTCCTGCGCCCGCAGCGTCGGCGTGGGATCGCCTTTCAAGGTCTTGTGGCTGAGGCTGCGTGACGTGGAGAACCCGAACGCACCGGCCTGCATGGCCTGGCGGGTAATCTCGCGCATGTCGGCGATGTCGCCCTGGTTGGCGTTCTCCAGGTTGATGGCGCGCTCGCCCATGACGAACACGCGCACGGCGGCGTGCGGCAGCAGCGCACACACGTCGATGTCGCGCGGGCGGCGTTCGAGCGCGTCGAGGTATTGCGGGAAGGACTCCCACTCCCATTGCAGGCCCTCGTGCATCACCGCACCGGGAATGTCTTCGACGCCTTCCATCAGCTCGACCAGCTTCTCGCGGTCGGCCGGCTTGCAGGGGGCGAAGCCGACGCCGCAATTGCCGAACACCGCAGTGGTGACGCCATGCCAGGAGGACGGCGCGAGGTGGCTGTCCCACACCGCCTGCGCGTCGTAATGCGTGTGGATATCGACGAAGCCAGGCGTCACCATCTTGCCACGCGCGTCGATCTCTTCCGCGCCGGAGGCAGCGATCTTGCCAACCTCGGCGATACGCTTGCCGATGATGCCTATGTCGGCATTGATCGGCGCGGCGCCGGTGCCATCGATGACGGTGCCGTCGCGGATGACGAGATCGAATGCGGCCATGGGACCCCTCCCGAGGGTTGTTGCGACGATCCTGGAGGAATAGAGCGGGCAGGGCAAGATGACGCTCGTCCGGGGTGACGGATCGTTGTCCTGTGGCTTCTCTTGTCCTGTGGCTTCTTGCCGTGTGGCTTCTCTTGCAGGGACTGTGCGGTTTGCTGGCAGCGTAAGATTTTCAACACGGAGACAGAACGGAGGGCCACGGAGAAGTAATTTTCCGTTGTGAGTCGACCTCCCTGCCTCCACAGACGGAAGCTCCGCGGCCCTCCGTTCTTCCTCCGTGTCAAGAATCGTGCACTGCCGCCAACCGCACAACTCATACGCGGAAAGCCCCGCTCCCGCAGACCGGGCAGTCCCCGATCTTCCCCGCCAGCCCGCTTCTCACTACACAAGCCCCCACGCAGCAGGAGAGACGGGCATGGCACGGCAGCTCAAGGTCGCTATCCAGATGGACCCGATCGAAAGCATCAACATCGATGCGGATTCCACGTTCGCCCTGATGCTGGAGGCGCAGAAGCGCGGCCACACGCTGTGGCACTATGAAGTGCGCCACATGGCGCTGCGCGAGGGAGTGAAGCGCCAGGGTGCGCACCGCGAGGAACGCCTCGCCGCGCGCGCCCAGCCGGTGACGGTGGCACGCACATACGGCGCGCACTACAAGTTCGGCGAGCCCGCCTGGCTGAATCTGGCAACCATGGACGTGGTGCTGATGCGGCAGGACCCGCCCTTCGACATGGCCTATATCTCCGCCACTCACCTGCTGGAGCACATCCAGCCGGGCACGCTGGTGGTGAACGACCCCGCCGCGGTGCGCAACGCGCCGGAGAAGCTGCTGGTCACGCATTTCCCCGACCTGATGCCGCCCACGATGATCACCTGGGACCTGGAAGCCATACGCAGCTTCCGCCAGGAGCACAAGGACATCATCGTCAAGCCCCTGTTCGGCAACGCCGGCGCCGGCGTGTTCCGCATCAAGCCGGACGACGAGAACCTGGCGGCACTGCTGGAGATGCACTTCGCCCGCTCACGTGAGCCGCTGATGTTCCAACGCTATGAACCGGCTGTGCGCCAGGGCGACAAGCGCATCATCCTGGTGGACGGCGAGCCGATGGGCGTGGTGAACCGCGTGCCGGCGCAAGGCGAGGCGCGCAGCAATATGCATGTCGGCGGGCGGCCGGAAAAGTGCACGCTATCCGCGCGCGACCGCGAGATCTGCGCCGCCATCGGCCCGACGCTGCGCGAGCAAGGCATGGTCTTTGTCGGCATCGACGTGATCGGCGATTGGCTGACCGAGATCAATGTGACGTCACCCACCGGGATTCAGGAGATCGACCGGTTTGATGGCATCAATATCGAGGCGGCGATCTGGGACCGTATCGAGGAGAAAGTCGGCCTGTAGCTGCCCGCCGCCGCAGTTGGCACCCAAAGCTGCCCGGGACGCGCACAGCGTGCATGAGCGGTGTCACTGTCTCTCGGCGGCCCTTCTACGGTCTGCACCGTTTGCCCGTTGCTCCGGGTCGGTGCGGGCAAGGCATAGCTCATCTCGGATGCGGACCTGGTCCGGCAGGCAGGCAGAACAGGAGCGGGGGCCGGCAGAAACCACCCCTGCGGTTTTCTTCCGCCCGTCAATTCACGAGCTTCAGCGCGGACGCCATGGTCGAGCAGAACCCGCCGAGCACGGTGGTTATCGTGGCCGCGGTCGGGGCAACCAGCGATACGCCGACGCCCTTCCGCAACGTGGCGAGTGACGCGGCGTACGAAGCTTGCTCCGATGATGCCGTATCGCCGGAATAATAGATGGTGGAAACGTTGATCCCGGCGGCATAGGCGTCCGACGCCTGATTCTGTGCCATGGTCAGCAGGTTGGCGTCGGTGCAGGCAATGGTGCAGACGGGTATCAGCGATGTTGGCTTCGGAAAGATGCCGTCCAATATAGTATAAGTGAGAGGGTCCGCGTTCGGTACGCCATCAGTGATGATGATGATGTTCTTTGTGGTGTTGGCATTCGAAACGCTGCTGAACTGCTGGATCGCCGAGTACAACCCCGACGCAACATTGGAGCCGGTGCCGCAGGCCGGCATACCGGAAGTGCCGCAGTAGTTCAGCTTATTTATCGCCGCCTCGATCGCGGACATGGTGTTGCTCGCCTGGGTCAGTGCCTGATAGGTTGTGGAATGTCCATCGAACGTCGTAACGCCGAACAGCGATGTGGTGGCCGCTCCGCCCTCGACGCAGTTCAGTATCGCCAGATCCGCATTCCTCTGCTCGCTTATTTCGGACTTGAACGACTCCGACAGGTCATTGATGACGATCGTGTCGAAATTCTGCCCGGTCGCGAAGCTGGCGGTCGCGGTCGAGGTCAGGTCCATGGTCGGATCACCGACGAAGCTGCCTAGCGGTATTGTCACCGGGTTGCCGTTCGCGGCCGTATTCAATGCGGTGACCTGAATGGCATTCGGGGTTGTGCTGCCGCTCGCGGCCAGGCTGGTGAAAGTGGAATTTGCCGGATTCCATGTCCCAAGAACCACACCCGACGCGGGAACCACGGTCCCATATGCACTGGTCGGCTCATTTGCGGCGGCAAACGCCTGCGCCTGGGCAACAACAGTGGCAGTGGAATTGGTTCCCGAGGAGTAGTACGTGGTCAGGCTGCTGGCCCCCGCCAGCGCTGCCGCCCGCACCGTCTGTCGGATCAGAAGCTGGCGGTAGTAAACGATGCTGGTGTCCATCGCGAGAATCCCCAGCGCCAGGAACATGGGGAACAAGAATACCACCAGCACCGAAATTGTGGACTTGCGGTCGCGCAGTAGCCGGCGCCATGGCGTTGTGCAGGACGGATACTGGATGGTCATGATGGCGTACCTGTGCGTTGAGCGATATCGGCGGTGGCTATTTGGGAGATAGCGACAAGGCAGGAAGCGCGACCAAACACGGCGGAGCGGACCCATGGCATCATGGGCATGAGCCCTCCTTCATCTCCGTTGCATTCGCGACGAGATTTTTTCCTGTGAAGAACTGGAAGATATCGACGATAGCGGCCGCGGATGCGCTGGCCGAAAGCGACACTTCGACGCTTGGTGTCGAGCAATTCTCGGTCGTGGTCACCGTGTAGCTGGCCCAGGATGGCAGGCTGCCGCAGGCATAGTATTCGGCTTCCGTGCTAACCAGCGATCCGCTGCACGACGTCGTCGCGGTCGTATTGCTCGACGAGAGGGCCCCAGTGCTGACGTTTTTGATCTGTCCGGTGGACACCAGCATGGCCGCGTATTGCGCCGCGTTCTGCATGGATGAAAATGTGTAGAAAACCGCACTCATTGAGATGAAGCCGAAGATGAGAATCAACAAAGGCATCGCGACGAGAGCAAATTCGACGGCCGCGACAGCGCGGCGGCAGCGCCCTATGCCGTGGAGCATTCGCGCCGTCGGCAGCCCCGCAAGCGTCGACAGACGCGCAGACCATGTTCGCCGCGTGGGGCGACAAGCCGCATCCGGCCTTGCGGCCAGCAGGGCGCACACTTGGACAGCGGAGCCGTATTGGGCCTTGATCATGTGCCTGGCGCTTATTTTGATACATTCGTCATTAAAGAAGAACGCTAGCGCCTGATTGGCTACAACATGGTAACAGAAATGGACCGATGCCGTATTATTATTTATTACACATATAAATTATGAGCATACAGAGACGTTTTTGAGAGCGTTGCGCGCTCCCCCGCGCGGAATGCCGCCAATCACCGATCCGCAGCGCTGGTTCAATCTGGTCTTCGGCCAGGGGAATCAGCGCGCGGCGAACCGATGGGCGTGGTGAGTAGTGTATCCGCGCAGGGCAAGGGGCGCAGCAACATGCATGTCGGCGACCGGCCGGAAATATGCACGCTGACCCGCAACACTTGCGGGAGATCGCTTCGCCGCGCTCGCAATGACACCTCCCCGGTGGCGCGCACGAGCCGCCACAGCAGGAGTACGATTCAGGTGCCCAGGACGCGCGCGGTGCCACCACACCGGTGCGGATGACGAAGTCGGAGAAGCGTTCACCCCAGCGCCGGTCGGTCGCATAGGCCCGGAACAGCGGGGCGAGCGCAGCGACGATCGCGTCGTGGCCGATCTGCCCGCGGTACAGATTCGACAGCCGCGTGCCGTCGAACGCGCCGCCGAGATAGAGGTTGTACAAACCGGGACCGGTGCCAACCAGGCCGATCTCCGCCAGGTACGGCCGCGCGCAGCCGTTGGGGCACCCGGTCATGCGGATCGTGATCTCATCGTCGCGCAGGCCGCAGCGTTCGTATTCGGCCTCCAGCGCCGTGATCAGGTCCGGCAGGTAGCGCTCGCTTTCCGCCAGTGCGAGGCCACAGGTCGGGAGCGCCACGCAGGCCATCGCATTGCGGCGCAGGATGCCTGGTTCGGTCAGGCCGTGTTGGCGCAGCAGCGCGTCGAATGCCGACTTGCGGTCGGCGGGAACGTCGGCAATCACGAGGTTCTGGTTTGGCGTCAGGATGAAGCGGCCGTCGTGTTGCGCCGCCACCGCGCGCAGCCCATCCAGCAGCGCGCCATGTACCCGGCCGTTTTCGACAAAGGTGAAGAAGTGCCAGCGCCCGTCATCGCCTTTCACCCAGCCGAGCGGATCGCCGGAGCGGGCAAACACGAAGTCCCGCGCCGGCGCCAGTTGGTAACCCAGCCGCATCGTCAGTTCGGTGCGGAACCTGTCGAGGCCGTGCGTCTCGATGGTGTATTTCAGCCGCGCGTGCTTGCGGTTGGAGCGGTCGCCCCAGTCGCGCTGGATGGTCACCACCTTCTCGCAAACATCCATCACTTGCTCGGGCGAGCAGAAGCCGATGACATCGCCGGTACGGGGGAACGTCTCCGGCTCGCCATGCGTCATGCCCATGCCGCCGCCGACGGCGACGTTATAGCCCACCACGGCACCGTACTCGACGATGGCGATCAGGCCGATCTCGTGCGCGAACGCATCCACGTCGTTGTGCGGCGGCACCGCGATGGCGATCTTGAATTTGCGCGGCAGGTAGGTGCGGCCGAGGATCGGTTCGTCTTCTTCCTCGCCACCCGCCAACTTCTCGTCATCGATCCAGATCTCGTGCCAAGCGCGCGACCGCGGCAGCAGATGCGTGCTGATCGCGCGGGCCGTCGTCAGCACCTGCGCATACACCGCCGGCTGCTGCGGCACCACCGAGGCCATGACGTTGCGGTTCACGTCGCCGCACGCCGCGATGGTGTCCAACAGCGCCGCATGGATGCCCTGGATCGTGGCGCGCAGGTTGCTCTTGATGACGCCGTGGAACTGCACGGTCTGCCGCGTGGTCAATCGCAGCGTGCCGTTGCCATGCTCCACCGCGAGATCGTGCAGCGCCATCCATTGCGCCGGCGTCAGCACGCCGCCGGGAATGCGCGTCCGCACCATGAAGATGAACGCCTTCTCCAACTTCTTCTTGGCCCGTTCCGCGCGCAGGTCGCGGTCGTCCTGCTGGTAGATGCCGTGGAATTTCGTCAGTTGCTGGTCGTCCTCGGCGATGCCGCCGGTTTCCGGCCAACGTAGCCCCTCGGCGATGGTGCCGCGCAGCAAGTGGCTGTCGGCCTTGATGGTCTCATTGCGAGATAGTGGGGCGGGTGACAGAGGTGGCATCAGTAAACATCCCGAAGATAGCGGCGGGCGCGCTGCATCTCGTGCAGGTAAGCGGCGGCGTGGTCGGCATCGCGGCCGGTCTGGTCGGCGATGACCTGAAGCAGCGTGGTCTGCACGTCCTTCGCCATCGCCTTGGCATCGCCGCAGACATAGACCGCAGCACCGTCCTGCAACCATGCAAAGAGTTCGCGCCGCGCGTCCCACATACGATGCTGGACGTAGATCTTCTGCCGCTGGTCGCGGCTGAACGCGACGTCTATGCGGGTCAGCAGGCTGGATTGCAGCCAGTCCTGCCATTCGAGCTGATACAGGAAGTCGTGCATGAAGCGCCGCGCGCCAAACAACAGCCAGTTGCGGCCTTGGGCGCCGGTGGCCTCGCGGTGCTGCAGGAAGGCGCGGAAAGGCGCGACGCCCGTGCCGGGACCGATCATGACGATGGGCGTGGCAGGATCGGCAGGCAGATGGAAATGCGGGTTCGGCTTCAGGTAGATGGGCAACGTCGTGCCGCGTCCGCGGCGCTCGATCGCGTCGATCGAGGCGACGCCGTTGCGCGTCCGGCCATGGCTTTCCCAGCGCACCGCACCGATCAGCAGGTGTGCTTCCTCGCCCACGGCGGCACGGCTGGATGCGACCGAATAAAGGCGCGGCGGCAATGGCCGAAGCAGCTGGGTCAATTGCTCCGTCGTCAGCTTGTGCGGCGCACCGGCCAGCAGATCGACGAATTGCCGGTCGCGCAAAAATTCAGCGGCGCGCGTGGCGTCGTCTGTGATCGCACGCAGCGTGGCATCCCCGGTCAGCGCGGCGTAGTCGGCGATCTGCGCGCGGGTCAGCGTGGTGATGTCGAACCGCTCGGTCAGCGCGGTATGCAACGACGCATCGGCATCGAGGCCCGCCAGCCGCAGCACGTCCTGCACCAGCACCGGATCGTTGCGCGGCACAAAACCGAGCGAGTTGCCCGGTTCATAGGCGATGCCGGAGCCGGCCAAAGAAAGTTCGAGGTGGTGCGTCTCGATGTCCGAGCGGCTGCTGTTCAGGATGATCTGCGCGGTGATCTCGGCATCGAACACCCGCGCACGATCTTCCGTCGGGCCGGGGCGGGCGAAGTCCACATGGATCACCGCGGCGCCCGCGTCCTGCGGCGGCGCGATCGCGTGCAGCGTGGCGTCCATCCAGCCGGCGGCTGGCTTCTGGAAATCCAGGTCGCAATCGACGCGCGGGGCAATCCGCGTCGCACCCAACGCTTCGAGCCTCGCGTCGATCTGCCGGCCGGTCTCGCAGAACTGCGCATACGCACGGTCGCCCAGCGCCAGCACCGCGAAGCGCACCCCGGAAAGGCGTGGCGCGTTGGTCGCCATCAGCGCGGACATGAAGGCTTCGGCACGTTGCGGTGGATCGCCCTCGCCCCACGTGCTGGCGATCACCAGCAAGTTTTCCGCCTGGGCAATTTCCGCGGGCATGGTGTCCATCATGTCCACCGCCTTCGCCGCGAAGCCCAACCGTGCGGCGGATTTGCGGGCGGCGCCGGCGAGCGCCTCGGCGTTGCCCGATTCGGTGGCGTAGAGGATCGTCAGCTTCGCCTTGGCGGCCGGGGGCGCGGCCGACGCGGCGGGCGTCTCGGTGGCAGCCTGGAAGCCGGCAAGGTAGCCGCTGAGCCACTGCCGCTGCTCGGCTGTGGCGCTCGAGAGCAGACGGCGGATTTCGCCGAGCTGGTCTTCGGGAAAGGGAGATGCCAGCGCGTTCATGCTCATCTTGCGTCTCCTGCAGCGGCGCGTGGTGCTGGGACCAGCGTCATCGGGGCCGTCTGCTGCTGTGGGGAAATCATGTCGCGCAACGCCAGCACCGGGCCGACGACGATCAGCGTCGCGGCTTGGCGATCGAGGCGCGCGGCCACGGCGCCGGCCGTTGCCAGGGTCGCCTGGGTGACACGCTGCCGGGGCGTGGTGGCGTCGCTGATGAAGGCCAGCGCTTCGTCGGCGGCGCGGCCGGCAGAGATCAGGCGCTCGGCGATGGTTCCGGCGTGGTGCAGCGCCATGTAGAAGACGACCACGTCGATCCGGGCGAGGGCGGCGAAATCAAGATCGTCGGGCAGTGAGCCCGGCGCGGCGTGGCCGGTGGCGAAGACGACGCTGCGCGCCAGCATGCGGTGGGTCAGCGGGATGCCGGCGGACGCGGTCCCGCCGATGCCCGCGGAAAGGCCCGGCACGATGCGGAATGGGATGCCGGCGGCGGCGAGCGCCAAGGCTTCCTCGCCGCCACGGCCGAAGATCAGCGGGTCGCCGCCCTTTAGCCGCAGCACGCGCTGACCGTCCCGGGCCAGGGCGATCAGCTTCTGGTTGATGCGGAGTTGGTGCGTGCGGGCACCTCCGGCGCGCTTGCCGACGTCGTGGCGGCGCGGAGTGGCGGCGAGAGCCAGGATGTCCGGCGGCACCAGCGCATCGTGCAGCACGACGTCGGCGGTGTTGAGCGCGTGCAGCGCATGCAGCGTGAGCAATCCCGGATCGCCCGGGCCAGCGCCGGCCAGCCACACGGAGCCTGGGACGAAGTCGGGGGCTTGCAGGCGGGCGGCGGTGGCAAGGTTGGTCGGCACGTGGCGGCACCCCGGAGCAGCGGCGCGCGGCCGCGATCGGGGAGAGAGAAGTCTATTCTATCGGACGGGCGCAATAGGGGGGTGTGAAGAAAGATTTTTGTTTTCCGCCGAGGAAACGGCTTGCGACAGTTTCCTACCAGCGGCGATACCCGGAGATGGTTCACGGCCAGGAGGCAACTGGCCCGTGGCATCGGACCAGCGCAGAACGGCCGCCTCGCCTTCATGGCGGCCGCAAGGAGGTTGGTTTTGACAGGCTGCGGCCACACGCGAGATTGCTGCGAGCGTGCAAACAGTGACCGTCGCCACCCGGAACGCCACTCGTTCAATGCACGAGGTTTCGTCGATCTCCGAAACGACAGATGCCGGGAGTGCCAAGGCCCTGGCTGGCGCTGATGAAGTGGGCCGCGACGCGGATACGCTGCGCGACGAAGTGACACAGTTCCTGCAAACGATGGCCAGCGAGAACGAAGAGGATCGGCGCCGCTACGAACGAGTCCTGGGAAATGGCGCGGAGCCCCCTGTGCCGGAGCGAAAGCCAGTTCGCCCTCTGCCCCGCGCCAGTCCTTCGCGCGCGCCCCTCCCCTTCCCGCGCGCCTGTCCGCTACATTGTGGCCAGCAGCTTCCGCACCGCCTCCATGTCGCGTACGAACGCCCGGTACTCGCGCGCCTTCGCGTCCTCGTCCGGCACCCGGAGCAAAAATGACGGATGCACCGTAACGAACGCCGTCTGCCCGTCTTCCAACTTGATCGGTCGGCCGCGTTCACGCGTGATCGTCACCTGCCGCCTCATCACCGCGCGCGCGGCGGTGCCGCCCATCAGCACCAGAAGCTTCGGCCGCAACTGCACCCGCTCCACGTCCAGCCAAAAGCGGCAGGCCTGGATCTCCGGCGGGTCCGGCGTTTGATGGATGCGCCGCTTGCCCCGCGGAGTGAACTTGAAGTGCTTCACCGCATTGGTGATGTAGACGGTGCGGCGGTCGATGCCGGCCTCCTCCATCGCACGGTCCATGATCTGGCCCGCAGGCCCAACAAAGGGCCGGCCGATGACGTCTTCCTGATCGCCGGGTTGCTCGCCGATGAACATGGCCGGCGCGTCGGCGGGACCCTCGCCGAACACCGTCTGCGTCGCCAGCTCGTAAAGAGGGCAGCGGCGGCAGTCACCGGCCTCATGCGTCGCGTGCAGAAGTTGCGGGTCGGCGTGTTGCGGCAGCACCACCGGGCCGATCGGCGGCCGGTCGGGGGCGCGCGGCGACTTGTCCAGCGCTTCGGCTTCAGGGACCGACGTGCCGATGCGGGACTCGCGCAGCAGCTGGGCGTGATGCGCCGCCCACCATGTCTCCAGCGCCGCGTCATCGGCGATGTGCGCGTGGCCGCCGCCGAAGCGCAGCGCGCCGTCCTGCCAATGAGCACTGCCTTCCGGCGTGAGGATGGAGAACGTCACTTCCGGGAAACGGTGGGCGATGAGTTGCGCATTCGCCTCCAGCACATGATGCGCGGGCACATACCAACCGAGATAGCGGTCCTCCTCCACCGGCAGGTAGCGGATGCTGGTCCGCATCTTGTGGGCTTCCGCGCGCACCGCGTAGGCGAGGCCCTGGGCGCGGCGCAATTCCGGATCGTCGGTCTTCTCCAGCAGCTTCTCGCCACCGTTGGAGCGCCACACCAGACGGTAGAGCAAGGCGAACCGTTCCGGCTCTCGCGCCTGGAGCGCAAGCGCGGCAATGGAGATCAGCGCGCGGGGCAGGTTGAAGCTGCCGGCGCCTTGGGGGAGTTCGTGGGCGCCGTCGTCCAGATGGGTGCGGACGGTCCAGCGCACGTCTTCCGGCGGCACGCCGGCCAGCACCAGCCCTCGGGTGGCGCTGCGCCAACCTAGCCAGTCCGTCTCGCTGTCGAGGACGACGATCCGCCGCATCGGGGAAGCAAAGCGCAAAAATCGCGAATCTCCAAGCGGCAGGCAACGGCGGCCCGTCTTCAGCCGGGCATGCGCGCGATGGCGGGGGCGCCGCCCGCCAGTCTTCCTCAGGAGGTGTCCGCGGAAAGACTTTTCCGTGCGGCGTTCCTTGCGTAACCTTGGGGCCAACGCAGCATGGGAGGCGACGATGCTGGAAGTGGTTCCAACCGGTGCCGCGCTGGGCGCCGAGGTCCAGGGCGTTGATCTGCGCCGCGTCGACGACGCGACCTTTGCCGCCGTCCATCGCGCCTGGGTCGATCATGCGGTGCTGCTGTTCCGCGGCCAGGCGCTGAATGACGACGCGCTGATCGCGTTCAGCCGCCGCTTCGGGCCGCTCGACTGGGCGCCGGTGCAGGAGAATGGGCGACGCTTCGTCGAAGGCAAGCCGGAACTCTACATCGTATCGAACGTGCTTGAGAACGGCGTGGCGATCGGCAGCCTCGGGGCCGGCGAACTGGTATGGCACACCGACATGTCGTATCTCGACGACCCGCCCAAGGCCAGCATGCTCTATGCGATCGAGATTCCGCCGCTGGGCGGGAACACGTCGTTCTGCAGCATGTATGCGGCGTGGGACACGCTGCCGGTCTCGTTGCAGCAGCGCTGCATCGGGCTGCGGATCAAGCACGACGGCACCTATAACAGCGGCGGCTATCTGCGCGATGGCGTGACCGCGACGGACGACCCGCGCAGCAGCCCCGGCGCGGTGCATCCGTTGGTCTGCCGCCATCCGGAGAGCGGACGGCAGTGCCTGTATCTCGGGCGGCGGCGCAACGCGTACCTGGTCGGGATGGGCCTGGAGGAAAGTGAGGCATTGTTGAATGCGCTGTGGGCGCATGTCGATGATCCGGCGCTGGCGTGGACGCATGCGTGGCGGGTTGGCGACCTGGTGATGTGGGACAACCGCTGCACCATGCACAAGCGCGAACCGTTCGATTCCGGCAGCCGGCGGATCATGCACCGCACTCAGATCAAGGGCGAGGCGCGGCCGGTGGCATAACCGCGCCCTGGTGCTTTGATCCTGACGCTTCGGGGCCATGATCCGAACTTTGCCACGCAAAACGGCTACAGCGGCGCCCAGGTCGTGCTGGAGGGGTTGAAGCGCACCGGCAAGGACCTGACTCCCGATACGTTCGTCGCGGCGATCGAGAGCACCAAAGACTATCACGGCATCTTCGGTTCATCGACCATCAGCTTCAGCAAGGACAAGCACCGGGGGTTGAACGAATGGTTCCTGTGCGTGGTGAAGGACGCGCAGTGGGTGCCGGCAATCGACAAGCCAATCGGGTACTGAGCAGGCGCTCCGACCCTCACGGTCGGAGCCTGACCCGACGCGCTGCGCCCGCCGCTGGCCGGCGGGCGCGCCCGGGCCTGTCATTGCGAGCGAAGCGAAGCAATCTCCCGCGAGTGAGGTGCGAACTCTCCTGGGGATTGCCTCGCCACGCCCGTAATGACAGAGCTACGCTCGCAGTGACAGATGGTTGTGGTCACCGCGTTTGGTTTAGTCATGCGCGGCCATCTGGGGGATGTGGCATACTGCCTTCCTGTTCCGCGGAGATCCGCTCGCATGCACCACGACGCCGTCGGCCTGCCGCTCACCACCCAGTCCACCGAGGCGGCCGCGGCGTTCGACCACGCCATTGCCGGCTACCTGAGCTACCGCGCGGACGGCATGCAGCGGCTGACCGCCTTGCTCGATGCGGATCCGGAATGTGGCATGGCGCATGTGCTGAAGGGCTATTTCGCCATGCTCGCGTACAAGCAGGCCGCACTGCCCATGGCGCGGCAGGCCGCTGCCGACGCCACTCGCTTGCTCGCCCATGCCACCCCGCGCGAGCAAGCGCATCTTGCCGCGCTGGTGGCGTGGAGCGAGCTGGAACCGGACCGTGCCGCGGCGATCTGGGAAGAGCAGATCCTGCGTGACCATCCACGCGATATCCTGGCGTTCCGGCTGGCGCATTTCGTCAACTTCTGGTTGGGGCGGCCGGCAACGATGCTGGCCTCGGTTCAGGCGGTCGCGCCGCATTGGGGCGACGAACTGCCCGGCTACAACGCTATCCTCGGTTGCGCGTGCTTCGCCAATGAAGAATGTGGCCGCTACATCCAGGCCGAGGAAGCCGGCCGTGCCGCTATCGCGCGCGATCCGGGCGACCTTTGGGCGGCGCACGGCGTGGCGCACGTGATGGAGATGCAGGGTCGGCGCGGCGAAGGCCTGATCTGGCTGGATGCTCTGGCGCCGCACTGGGAAGGCAGCAACAACCTGCGGCACCATTTATGGTGGCACGCCGCCCTGTTCAAACTGGAGCATGGCGACCATGCCGGCGTGTTAGCGCTGTACGACGCGCAGTTCCGCAACCTGGCATCGAGGTTGGTGGAGGTGCAGCCCGACCTGTACATCGACGTGCAGAACGCGACGTCGATGTTGTGGCGGCTGGTGCGCCACGGCGTGAATGTCGGCGACCGCTGGAATGAGCTGGCCGACAAGGCGGAGGCGCGGATCGGCGACTGCCTCTCCGCCTTCTCGCTGCCGCACTGGATGATGGCGCTGGCCGCCTCCGGGCGATTCGAGGCGGCGCAGCGCATGCTGGCGGCAATGCGAGACTTCGCGCAGGGACCGGGCAGCCTCCGCAAGCTGGTTGGCGAGACCGCGCTGCCAGTAACAGAAGCCGTGCTGCTGCATGCGCGCGGCGAGCATGCACGGGTGGTGGCGGCGATGCGGCCGGTGCTGGGGACGATGCACCAGCTTGGCGGCAGCCACGCACAGCAGGACGTGCTGGAGCAATTGTACCTCGATGCGGCGGTGCAGGCAGGGCTGCAGGATGAGGCGCGGCTGTTGCTGGAACGGGTCGCCGGCCGGCATCCGGTTCCGCCCGCGCGCCGGGTCGGCTATGCGGCGGCGGCGGGCGCGGTGGGGTTCTGAGGGCGTGCGCGGCCGCCTCTGGCGATCAACCAACCTCCGGGCATGTTAAAACTTGTCGGAACTTTGCCCAATCGTTAGGCAATCTGCCGCTGAGCCGGTCACGCGGCCATCGCCTGTGGATCGGGCATATTGATGGTTACAGCCGGATTGATGCTTGGCACGCCGCGTGCAAACCTATGGTGCTGCCGTGCGCTGGCGATCAACCGGGCAGCCTTGCAGACAAGGAGGGCCCGGGGCGCCCGGGACTACAAACGATGAAGAAGATCGAGGCCGTCATCAAGCCGTTCAAACTGGATGAAGTGAAGGAGGCGCTGCACGAGGTCGGGCTGCAAGGGATCACCGTGCTGGAGGCCAAGGGTTTTGGCCGCCAGAAAGGTCACACGGAGCTCTACCGTGGGGCGGAGTACGTGGTGGACTTCCTGCCCAAGGTGAAGATCGAGGTGATCTGCGAGGACAGCGTGGTCGAGCGCGCGGTGGAGGCGATCATGGCCAGCGCGCGCACCGGACGCATCGGCGACGGGAAGATCTTCATCTCCTCGATCGAGGAGGTGATCCGCATCCGTACCGGTGAGCGCGGCGAAGACGCGATATAGCCGAACCGAACCATGATCCCGCTTTCGGCCCTCGGCGGAAACGAGTAGAGGGCCGACCCAGATGGACCCGCGCGGTGCGGGTCCGTTTCACCTAGCCGCACCCTGCAGCCGGAAGCCGCAGGCGTCAACGCGGCGATCTGATCAGAGGACGGGGAAAACAGGCATGGCGAGAAAGCCCGCAGGCAGCACCGGCAACGGCGTGGGCAAGGTGCTGGAAATGCTCACCGAGCATTCCGTGGAATACGTGGACCTGAAGTTCACCGATCCTCGCGGCAAGTGGCAGCACACGGCACAGCACGTCTCCACCATCGATGAGGACGTGTTCCGCGATGGCATCATGTTCGACGGCTCCTCCATCGCCGGCTGGAAGGCGATCAATGAGTCCGACATGATCCTGATGCTGGATCCCGACACCGCGGTGATGGATCCGTTCAGCGCCAAGCCGACGCTGTCGATCATCTGCGACATCGTCGAGCCGTCCACCGGCCAGCCCTATCATCGCGACCCGCGCAGCACCGCGAAGAAGGCCGAGGCGTACCTGAAGTCCACCGGCCTCGGCGAGACCGCGTTCTTCGGCCCGGAAGCCGAGTTCTTCGTGTTCGACAGCGTGAAGTACGGCACGGGCGGCAACTACGGCATCTACCAGATCGACAGCCAGGAAGGCCCGCAGGCCGGCCTGAAGGACTATCCGGAAGGCAATATGGGCCACCGCCCCGCAGTGAAGGGCGGGTATTTCCCGGTGCCGCCGGTCGATAGCGAAAGCGATCTGCGCGCCGAGATGCTCTCCACGATGGCGGAAATGGGCGTGGTGGTGGAGAAGCACCACCACGAGGTAGGACAGGCCCAGCATGAGCTGGGCATGAAGTTCGGCCCGCTGACCAAGATGGCCGACAGCCTGCAGATCTACAAATACTGCATCCACAACGTTGCCGCGAGCTACGGCAAGACCGCCTGTTTCATGCCGAAGCCGATCTACGGCGACAACGGGTCCGGCATGCACGTCCACCAGTCGATCTGGAGAGCGGGCAAGCCACTGTTCGCCGGCAATGCCTATGCCGACCTGTCGGAGATGTGCCTGTACTACATCGGTGGCGTCATCAAGCATGCCAAGGCGCTGAACGCTCTGACCAACCCGACCACGAACAGCTACAAGCGCCTGATCCCCGGATTCGAGGCGCCAGTGCTGCTGGCCTATTCCGCGCGCAACCGCTCGGCGTCGTGCCGCATCCCCTATACGACCAACCCGAAGGCGAAGCGCGTGGAGGTGCGGTTCCCCGATCCCGCTGCCAATCCGTACCTTTCGTTCGCCGCCATGCTGATGGCCGGGCTGGACGGGATCCGCAACAAGATCCATCCCGGTGAGCCGATGGACAAGGACCTGTACGACCTGCCGCCGGAAGAGCTCCGCGGAATTCCTACGGTCTGCGGCAGCCTGCGTGAAGCGCTCGGTGCGTTGGAAGGCGACCATGAGTTCCTGCTGGCCGGCGACGTGTTCAGCCAGGACCAGATCGAGAGCTACATCGAACTGCGCTGGTCCGAAGTCTATCGCTTCGAGCATACGCCGCACCCGGTCGAGTTCGAGATGTACTACTCGGTCTGAGGCTGCATTCGACCCGAATTTGGAAGGCCCCGCCGTCCACGGACGGCGGGGTTTGTGTTCGCGCCGATTGTTCATGACACTCCTGCGGACTTCGGCGATCCTCTGGCGTGACGGGTCGGTGCTGTGCTTCGTCATGGTGGGCGAAGGCCGGCCGTCCGCGACTTTGCCCCGTACAGCCAAAGCCCGTACAACCAAAGCCCGTACAACCCAAGAAAGTGCTGGATGCGGACCCCCTGCCTTCGCTTGGGGCAGGCTCTGGGTCGGCATGACGCTGTGGGTCCGACCTTGGGTCTCTCGCACGGACAGTGGTTACGAACGGAAGAATCGCGGCGCCCTGGCGCAACCGACTTGGGCATCTGCCCACGGTTTGTGCACAATTATACCCGCCGCGCGCCGTGACATTCGCAAAATCCCGACCTGCCGCCGGCTCCAGTCTTGGCACGATTGTTGATTCCACCAGTCCTGCGGCGGCCGGCAGATTCATCCGACGACCGGCACCGAAAGAGGCAGGACAGGAAACGGCATATGCGCATAGCGACCCCAACCGTCTGCAGACCGGAGGACGGGGCGACATGAAACTCATCATGGCCATCATCAAGCCGTTCAAGCTCGATGACGTGCGGGAGGCGCTGACGCCGCTCGGCGTGCAAGGACTGACTGTCACCGAGGTGAAGGGCTTCGGTCGGCAAAAAGGCCAAACCGAAATCTACCGCGGCGCCGAATACCACGTGAGCTTCCTGCCCAAGGTGAAGATCGAGGTCGTGGTTCCCGGCGATCTCGCCGAGCAAGTGATCGAGGCGATCGCCAAGGCGGCCCATACCGGCAAGATCGGCGACGGCAAGATCTTCATGTTCGACATCGAGCGCGCCATGCGCATCCGCACCGGCGAAGTGGACGCGGCCGCGCTCTGATCCCGGCGACAAGGAAACAAGAATGACCTTTCGAATGCGTCTCCCCTGGCGGCTGACCGCACTGCTGCCTGTGCTGCTGGTTGCCGCGATGCCGGCATTCGCCGCCGATGTCCCGCCGGCCGCACCGAAGATTCCCGCCGTGGATACCGGCGACACCGCCTGGATGCTCGCCAGTACCGCGCTGGTGCTGATGATGACGGTGCCTGGCCTGGCGCTCTACTACGCTGGCATGGTGCGCAAGAAGAACGTGCTGGCGACGCTGATGCAGTGCTTCGCCATCACCTGCATCGTCACCATCGTCTGGACCGTAGCTGGGTACAGCCTGGCATTCACCAACGGCACCGGCGGACTGGCGCCCTATGTCGGCGACCTGTCCCGCTTCATGCTGAACGGCATCTGGGACCACATCAAGAACGGCACCGACACCGGCTTCATCCTCGGTGCCGGCACCGACGGAGCGTCGCCGCAGACCGTCCCCGAGACCGTCTACATGATGTTCCAGATGACCTTCGCGATTATCACGCCTGCGCTGATCGTGGGCGCCTTCGCCGATCGCATGAAGTTCTCGGCGCTGTGCGTGTTCATGACGCTGTGGTCGCTGCTGATCTATGCGCCGGTGGCGCACTGGATGTGGGCGCCGACGGGATGGGGCGCGATCAACGGCCAGCTCGACTTCGCCGGCGGCACCGTCGTGCACATCAACGCCGGCATCGCCGGCATGGTGTGCTGCCTGGTGCTGGGCAAGCGCGTCGGCTACGGCACCGACAACATGGCGCCGTACAACCTGGCGTATTCGGTGATTGGCGCCTCGCTGCTGTGGGTCGGCTGGTTCGGCTTCAACGCCGGCTCCGCGGTCGGCGCCAATGGCCGCGCTGGCATGGCCATGGCGGTGACGCAGATCGCCACCGCCGCCGCGGCACTGGGGTGGATGTTCGCCGAGTGGATGGCCAAGGGAAAACCCTCCGTTCTGGGCTGCATTTCCGGTGCGGTGGCGGGGTTGGTGGCGATCACGCCGGCCTCGGGCTTCGTGCTCCCTGGCGCTTCCATCATCATCGGTGTCGCCGCCGGAATCATCTGCTTCTGGTGCTCTACCAGCGTGAAGCACATGTTCGGCTACGACGACAGCCTGGACGTGTTCGGCGTGCATTGCACGGGCGGTATCATTGGCGCGTTGCTGACCGGCGTTTTCTCGTACGGCGCGTTGTCGGCGACTGAGGCCAATCCGGCCGGCTCGCCGGGCGGGCTGCACCAGCTCTGGATCCAATCCCAAGGCGTTGCCGCCACGCTGATCTACAGCGGCGTCGGCACGCTGATCCTGCTCTATGTCACCAAGGCCTTGGTCGGCCTGCGTGTGAATGAGGAAGAGGAACGCGAAGGGCTCGACCTCGTGCTGCATGGCGAGCAGGTTTTCTGAGCAGTGGCAAGGGTGCTCCGGGCGGGGCGCCCTTTTTTTGCTCGCTATTCTATATGTGTAAAGGCACCGAATCGATATGGACTTTATATAAGGATACAGAACAGAACCCGGCTACCAACCGCTAGAGCAAGACACCCAAGGGGGAGCCCAACAAAATGCGACTTTTGAAACTCAACCGCGGCCTGTGGCTGGCTGCGACCTTCCTGAGCGGATTTGCCGCGACGCCGGCACTCGCCCAAACGCAAACGCCTGCTGCTCCAGCGACGCCTGCTGCTCCGGCGGCGCCGGCGGCAACCTCGGGCACCGCGACAGCGCCCGCGGCGGCACCGGCTGCACCTGCCGCACCGCCACCCGGGTTTTGGGTGGATGGCATCCATCTCGGCGCACAAATCGAGGGCGGATTCACCGTCAATCCAGCCAACCCGGATGACGGTGTGAACTTTGGCCAGTTGTTCAACGATCGCGCGAACCAGCCGCAGTTGAATCAATTGATGATAACCATCAACAAGCCGACCAATCCCAACGCCACCGGCTTCGACTGGGGCTTCAAGGTGCAGGGGATGTACGGCTCGGATGCGCGCTATACGCACTTCCTCGGCGTGTTCGACCAGAACCCGGGTCCCAGTTATGAGAACCAGTTCGACGTGGTCGAAGCGGCGGTCCTGCTACACATTCCCGCACCGACCTCCGGCGGCACGGACGTGCAGATCGGCATGTATCCGACGCCGCTCGGCTATGAGGTGATCGATCCGTCCGGCAATCCGTTCTACTCGCACTCCTATATCTTCAGCTTCGGGCTGCCGCTGAAGCACACAGGCGTGCTGGCGACGACGCATGTCTCGCCGCTGCTGGATCTGTATTACGGCATCGACACAGGTTCGAACACCACGTTCGGGTCAGGCACGGGCGACGAGAACAGTGCGCCGGCGGGTATTTTGGGCTTCGGGCTGAACATGATGGGCGGCAACCTGACCGTGCTGGCGCTGAGCCATATGGGACCGGAGAATTCCAAGTTCATTCTGGGGCCGCTCGGCTACAACGCCAACGGCTATATGCGCTTCTATAACGACCTCGTGGTGACCTGGAAGGCGTCCGACAAGCTGACCCTGGTGACGGAGGCCAACTGGATCCGCGACGACTTCGACGGCTTCTTCACCAAGGGCACACCAACGCCGGCCAACGCATTCGGTGTGGCGCAGTACTTCGAATACACGCTGAGCGACATCGAGACGGTGAACATCCGGGCCGAAGTCTATCGCGACGACAACGGCTTCTTTGTTTCGGCATTCCCCAACAATATCGGATATGGCAACAACAACTTCGTGCGTACGGAACTTGGTCTTCCCGGCGCGGCTTCGGTTGGCACCGGCGGAGTTGGGACCACCTATGGCGAGATCACCATTGGCATGACCTTCAAGCCAAACCTGCCGGCGCCGATCACCGGCCTGCTGATTCGGCCGGAGCTGCGCGTAGACGGCGCGCTGGGTGGCGGCCATCCGTTCGGCACCAACATGAACGCCACCAGCCAGGTGACGCTGGCGTCGGACTTCGTGTTGACGTTCTGATCGCCGCGGACCTCTCCCGCCTTATGGGGGAGGTCCCGCGACGAAAGGACGCCTTGCATTGTGCCGCGTCATGCCCTTGTCATGCGGGCAGGAGGACTGACGCGATGCATGGAAAAGCGAGCGCCGGCGGAGCACCCGGCGCGAAACCGGCCCCGCCGTGGCTGACTGGCGCGGCGATTGGACTTACGATTCTCGGCATGGCCGGCGGGGCGATCGCCTTCGGGGCAGGGATGGCACTCAGCGGATCGACGACCCGGAAGTAGGGCGGAAAAGCGCAGCGCATTTCCGCCAGCGAGGCAGTGCGGCGGAATGCGCTTCGCTCGGATCAAGTCCGGGCCAAGGCTTTTCCGCCCTACCGCCCTACCCGGCCATGGCCCGTAGGCGGTTGCCGTCGCGCTCGCCGAAGAAGATATCCGGGCTGAGCTCGTCCACAGAGCAACAGCCGGTGTAGGCCATCGTCTTGTCGAGCTCGTTGCGGATCAGGTTGATCGCGCGCAACGCTCCGGCCTCGCCGCCGACCGCGGTGCCATAGAGCGTGGCACGGCCGGTCAGCACCGCCTTGGCCCCCAACGCAAGCGCCTTCGCGATGTCGGACCCCCGGCGGATGCCGGAATCGAGGATGACGGTGGCGCGGTTGCCAACCGCTTCCGCGATCTCCGGCAGCAGGTCGATGGTGGCGGCAGAGCTGTCCATGTTGCGGCCGCCGTGGTTGGACACGACGATGCCGTCCACGCCGTATTCGATCGCCTTCACCGCGTCGTCCGGGCGGTTGACGCCCTTGATCATCAGGATGCCGGGCCACATGTCTCGAAACTTCGCCAGGTCGTTCCAGTCCAGCGAATCGGCGCGCAGCGCGTCCCGGCTGCCAACGCCGCTGAGCACGGACTTCTGGAATTCCTCCGGGTAGTTTTCGTGCCGCGGCATGCCGATCGTGGTGAAGTATTTCAGCAGAACGTCCTTCGCCCACATCGGGTGCTGCATCACGTCGAGCACGAAACGCGGCGTGGGCGTGAACGGCAGGCCGAAGCCGTTATGCGTGTTGTACTCGCGGTTGGGCGAGACGGGGGAATCGACGGTGACGATCAGCGCCTCGAAGCCGTTGCGGTGGGCGCGCTGGATCAACTGGTGCGACAGCTCGCGCTGCTTCCAGACATAGAGCTGGAACCATAGCCGGCCGCCTTTATCCGGGCCGCCGTGCTGGGCGATCTTCTCCATCGCGGTCATCGAGGCGGTGGACAGCGTCAGCGGGATCTTCGCCTTCGCGGCGGCCCTGGCGAGTTCCAGCTCGCCTTCGTGCCAGCACAGGCCGGCGGCACCGGTGGGGGCGATGGCCATCGGCAGGGCGGCGGGCTTGCCGAACAGGGTGGTGGTGACGCTGCGGCGGGATACGTCGACCAGGGCGCGGTGGCGCAGCTTTATCTGCTCGAAGGCGCTGCGGTTGTTGGCGACGGCGAGGTGGTCTTCCGTGGCGCGGTCGACGAAATCGAACACGCCGCGCGGGAGGCGGCGCTTCGCGGCGGCACGGAGGTCGTAGATGTTGAGGCAACGGTCCAGGTTGGGCATCAGACTTCAGTGCCTCCCGTCATGATTCCCCCATTACACCGCATCCATCACCATATCCCGCAGCCGATTGCCCTGCCGGCCGCCGAAGAAAATATCCGGCGTGATCTCGTCCACGCTGCGGCACCCGGTATAGGCCATCGTCTTGTCCAGCTCGTTGCGGATCAGGTTGACCGCCTTGAACGCGCCGTCCTGGCCGCCCACCGCCGTGCCATACAGCGTGGCGCGCCCGGTCAGCACGGCCTTCGCCCCCAGCGCCAGCGCCTTGGCGATATCGGACCCACGCCGCACGCCGGAATCGAGAATGACCGTGCCGCGCTCCCCCACCGCCTCGGCGATCTCCGGCAGCGCGTCGATCGAGGCGACGACGCTGTCCATGTTCCGCCCGCCATGGTTCGACACGACGAGACCGTCGCAGCCGTATTCGATCGCCTTCACCGCGTCGTCCGGCCGGTTGATGCCCTTGACCATCAGGATGCCCGGCCACTTGTCACGGAAGATCTTGATGTCGTCCCAGCACAGCGAGTCCTGCCGCGTCATCTGCGTCGTCGCCGGATCGTTGCGCTTCATCCGCTTGTATTCGTCCGGGTAGTTCTCGTTGCGCGGCATGCCGATGGTAGTAAAGTACTTCATCAGCACGTTGGTGAACCACACCGGGTGCCGCATGATGTCGAGCGTGAACGTCACATTCGGCGTGAACGGCAGCAGGAAGCCGTTATGCGTGTTGTATTCGCGGTTCGGCGGCACGATGGTATCAACGGTGACGATCAGCGCCTCGAACCCCGCGCGGTGGGCGCGCTCGATGAGCTGGTAGGACATCTCCCGCTTGTTCCACACATACAGCTGGAACCACAGCCGGCCGCCGACGCCGGGGCCGGCTTCCTTGGCGATCTTCTCCATCGAGGTCATCGCGCCGGTCGCCAGCGTGAATGGGATTTTCGCCTTGGCCGCGGCCTTCGCCAATTCCAGTTCGCCCTCGTGCCAGCACAGGCCGGCGGCGCCGGTCGGCGCGATAGCCATCGGCATGGACACCGGCTTGCCGAACAACGTGGTGTTCATGGTGCGGCCGGACACATCGACCAGGGCGCGGTGACGCAGCTTGATGCGCTCGAAGGCGGCGCGATTGTTGGCGACGGCGATGCCGTCCTCGCTGCCCCGATCGACGAATTCGAACACGGCCCTCGGCAGCCGGCGCTTCGCCGCGGCGCGCAGGTCATAGACGTTCAGGCAACGGTCGAGCGCAGGCATGCGTGGTTCCTCTGGGACTTATCCCCGATGACCGGATGATGAAGCGGGGACGCCGGATGTCAAGTTGGTGTCATCAACGACGTAGGGCTGCGCTTGCCCAATCACGCCTGGCACGTGCGATCGCCGAGGCGCCGATCGCGCGCCTGCTGTCTTTGTGAGGAACGAAGCGACGAAGCTTCGGACGATGCTCGGTGCGTCAGCCCGATCGAGATTGCTTGGTCCGCTTCGCACCTCGCAATGCCAGCAGGGTCGTCCCTGGCAATGACGGCAGGATGCGCTATCCGACTTCCCGCAGCACCTCGGTCTTCACCGGCAGCACCTCCCCCATCCACACCGCATTCAGCGTGTGGTCATCGCGAGGACGGCCCGACTGCGGATGCAGCAGAATTGTCAGCCCCATGCGGTTCAGCATCAGAAAGGGCACCAGAGTCGGCAGCAGCACCGGCGGAAACGCGATCTGGTACATCGCCTGCACATGCGGCCCCACTGGCTCGTCATGCCAGCTTCCCATGCGCATCTGGCCGGCGAAGCGTTCCTCCACCCAGCCGCGCAGGGTTGCCGCGCGGTCCCTGCTCGCCGGATCATAATAGACGTGCGCGTGATAGTCCTTGATCCCAGCAATATCCTTCGGACCGTCCTGCATCACCCTGCTCCCTCCAGCCGCTGTTTCACCTCGCGCTTCGTCACCTTGCCGTAGCCGGACTTCGGCAGCTCCGGCCACACGACAAACCGCGCCGGCCATTTGTATTTCGCCAGCCGCCCTTCCAGATGTGCGCGCAGCGCCACCGCGTCGATCGTGACACCGGGTGCGGCGACCAGCACCGCCACCCCGCTCTCGCCCCAGCGCGCATCCGGCATCCCGACCACGCACGCCTCCGCCACCGAGGCATGCGTCAGCAGCACCTCCTCGATCTCCCGCGGATACACGTTGGAGCCGCCGGAAATATACATGTCCGATGCACGGCCGGTGATATAAACGAACCCCTGCGCGTCCATGTGCCCGAGGTCGCCGGTATGGAACCAGCCGAAGCGCGTCGCCTGCGCCGTGGCCTCGGCATTGTTGTGATAACCCGCGAACACGCCGGGTCCGCGCACGCAGATCTCGCCGGTGACGTCCGGCGGCAGGACGTGGCCTTCCAGGTCCAGAATCGCCACCTCCATCCCGGTGCGCGGAAAGCCGCAGCTTCCGACGCGCATCTTCGCGTCGTCCACATCTGTGCAATTCGCGCGGCAGCACGGTGATGTTGCCGGTCACCTCGCCCATGCCGAAATACTGCACCAGCACCTTGCCCAGCTTCTCAAGCGCGTGCACTTGGTCCGCGCGATACATCGGCGCACCGGCATAGATCACATAGCGCAGTGACGCATGATCGTAGCGGTCGACCGCGTCGTGCCGGGTCAGCATGGTCAGGATGGTCGGCACGGTGAACATGTTGGTGACGCGATGTTGCTCCACCAGGCGCCAGGCTTCCTCGCAGTCCAGCCGCTCGCCCGACAGCAGGACGGTCGCCGCACCGCGCGCCACCTGCGGCAGAGCATGCACCCCCGCGCCATGCGACAGCGGCGCCACCACCAGCGAGACGTCTTGCTCGGTCGTCGCCGGCATCAGGTCGCACAGATGGTTGCAGACGACGTATTCCATCTGGCCGTGCGTCAGCACGCCCGCCTTCGGCCGACCGGTCGTGCCGGAGGTATAGAAGAACCATGCCGGATGGTCATGCGCCACGTCGGCAGCGCGCGCGAGCTTCGCGTCGTGCGCCGCCAGCAAGTCCCATTCCAGCGCCCCCGGCCCGATGGAAACTTCCAGCCGGCACGCGGGATTTTCCGCTTTCGCCGCCGCGGCATGGTCGGGGAACGCCGCATCGAAGATATGCACCGACGCACCGGACGACGTCGCCAGATACGCCACTTCCGGCGGGGTCAGCCGGAAATTCGTCGGTACCCACACCGCGCCGAGCATCCACGATGCGAACATTGTCTCCAGGACGGCGTTGGAATTGCGCGCGTGCAGCAGCACGCGGTCGCCGGGTCGCACGCCGCGCGCCGCCAGGGCACTGGCTGCCGCCTGGACCCGCGCCGAGAATTCGGCCCAGGTCCAGGTGCGCTCCCGCCAGATGATTGCGGGCCGGTCGGGAAAGCGCCGCGCGGTCTGCAGCAGCAGATGTGCGAGGTTGCTGATCGGGATCAGCGGCCCCGCTTTGCCGCCCGCCGTCATGGCGCGGCTTGGCCCCGCCAACTTTGTGGGCGACGCGAAACAAACTCGCGGACGGCGGGCCTTCGACCGCCATGACGGGGTACGGCCAGCCGTCGCCGTCCGCGACGATGTTGCCGGGGGATCAGCGCGTCGCCTCCAGGATCGACACGTAGTTGGCCACCGCCGCACCACCCATGTTGAACACGGCGCCGATATCCGCCTTCGGCAACTGCATGCCGCTCGGAGCCTGGCCGGTCAGCTGCATGGCGGTGATCGCATGCATGGAAACACCGGTGGCGCCGATCGGATGACCCTTCGCCTTCAGGCCGCCCGAGGGATTGACCGGCAGCCGGCCGTCCTTGTGCGTCCAGCCTTCCAGCACCGCGCGAGCCCCCTGCCCCGGCGGCGTCAGGCCCATCGCCTCGTATTCCAGCAATTCGGCGATGGTGAAGCAGTCGTGCGATTCGACGAAGGACAGGTCGTCCAGCTTCAGGCCCGCCGCGTCCAAAGCGCGCGACCAGGCCTGCGCGGCGCCTTCGAACTGGGTGATGTCGCGCTGGCTGATCGGCAGGAAATCGTTCACCTGCACCGCAGCGCGGAACCGAACCGCCTTACCCAAGGACTGCGCCGTCTCCTCGTCCGCCAGCACCAGCGCCGCCGCTCCGTCCGACACCAGCGAGCAATCGGTGCGCTTCAGCGGCGGCGCGACGTAGGGGTTCTTCTCCGACACCGTGCGGCAGAAATCGTAGCCGAGGTCCTTGCGCATCTGGGCGTACGGGTTGTCCACGCCGTTCTTGTGGTTCTTCGCCGCGATCGCCGCCAGCGCATCGGACTGGTCGCCATAGCGCTGGAAATAACGCTCGGCGATGCGGCCGAACACGCCGGCGAAACCGGCGGGGATGTCGCCTTCCTCCTTCTGGTAGCAGGCGCGCAGCAGGATCTCGCCCACCACCGGGCCGGGCGTCGCGGTCATCTTCTCCACACCGATCACCAGCGCGAACCTGCCGCGGCCAGCGCCGATGAAGTCGCGCGCGCCGTACACCGCGGCGGAACCGGATGCGCAGGCGTTCTCGAAGCGCGTGATCGGCTTGAAGCGCAGGTCCGGCACGTGCTGCAGCACCAGCGACGCGGGAAAGTCCTGCTTGGAGAAGCCGTTGTTGAACAGACTGACGAAGGTGGCGTCGATGTCGGTGGCGGCGACGCCGGCGTCCTCGATCGCCGCGCCGGCAACGCGGCCGATCAGCGATTCGATGTCGGGGTCTTCCAGGCGGCCGAACGGCGAATGGGCCCAGCCGACGATACAGGCTTCGGTCATGGTCTGGTCTCCTGATCTGGTGCGCCGACATTAGCTGATCGGCACGCCGAAGGCGACCGGCAGCCGGCGGGTCAATGGGCGGCCGCGTGGTGGCGCCGCTCCCGATCAATGTGTGCAAGCGTGCCCCACGCCAAAGCGGGACCGCCGCGAGCGGCCCGGCGCGGCAGACCGCGCTTCCTTTTGTCGATGCGAATGGCGTCCTGCTGATGCGAATAGTCCTGTTGGTGCAAATAAGTGCAATCGATCGCAATTCGCGCTACACGAACGCGCAACAAGGTGTAGGAGCATGAGAATTCGCCCACGTCACATCCTTCTCGCGACCACCCTTGCGGCCAGCATGGCACTGGCCGCGCCGGTTTACGCACAACACGACGACCGCGACTTCCACGGCCATGAGGATCACGCAGGCCATGCCGACTTCCATGGCCGCGACTACCATGCGTTCACTCCGCATGACATGGGTATCTGGCGCGGCGGCCAGTGGGTGCACGGCTGGCACGACGGCCGCTTCGCCTGGTGGTGGAGCGTCGGTGGCGGATGGTACTTCTATCCGGCGCCGATCTACCCGTTTCCCACCTACGTGCCGCCCGCGATCGTCGTGCAGCAGGCGCCGCCGGTGCCTGCCGGCTTGCCGCCCGCCCAATTCTGGTATTATTGCGACAACCCGCAAGGCTACTACCCCTACGTCGCGGCTTGCAGTGGCCCGTGGCGTCAGGTTCCCGCTGCCCCACCGCGATGAGGCTTCGCATGTCGTCGTTGAAGACCACCGCCACCACCATGGCGGTATTGCTGTTGCTTGATGGCTGCGTCACCCAGCCAATGGGTCCGACCATCCCCGTCATGCCCGCGCCGAACAAGCCGTTCGCCGTGTTCCAGCAGGACCAGGCGCAATGCCAGGCATACGCCGACCAGCAGACCGCCGGCAGCGCACAACAAGCGAACAACCAGCAGGTGCTGACCGGCGTGGTGGGCACCGTGCTGGGTGCCGGCCTCGGCGCGGCGGTGGGCGGAGGACGCGGCGCGGCGATCGGCGCCGGAGCGGGAGCGATCGGCGGCACGGTCGTGGGCGCCGGTCCGGCGCAGAACGCGCAGATGAGCCTGCAGCAGCGCTACAACGCGGCTTATGCGCAGTGCATGTATGCGCAAGGCAACCAGGTGCCGGGCTACGCCCCCGCGCCGCCGCCTGGTTACGGTCCGCCACCAGGCTATGCGCCGCCACCAGGCTATGCGCCGCCCCAGGCTATGCGCCGCCACCAGGCTATGCGCCGCCGCCGGGCTATCCGCCACCACCTCCCGGGCGCTGACGGTGCGCTACAGTGTCAGGCCGCCATCGATCACCACGGCCTGACCCGTGATGAATTGCGCCGCGTCGGAGGCAAGATAGACCGCCAGCGCGGCGATCTCTTCCGGCGTGCCCAGCCGGCCCATCGGCTGGCGTGCGATGAAGGCGGCGCGCGCGGCCTCCACCGAACCGGCGGCGGCGGCATTCGCCTCGATGCGTTCGTCGAGACTGGGCGTGTGCACCGTGCCGGGACACAGGCAATTGCAGCGGATGCCGCGGGTCACGTAGTCGGTGGCAACGGATTTCGTCATGCCGATCACCGCCGCCTTGGTGGCGCTGTAGATGAAGCGGCTCGGCACGCCTTTCAAACTTGAAGCGACCGAAGCAATATTCAGGATCACCCCGTGGCCGCGTTCCAGCATGGTCGGCAGGAACGCCTGCATGGTGCGGAACATCGATCGCGCGTTCAGCGCAAAGGCGAAGTCCCATTCGTCCTCGGTGGCGTCCAACAACGTGCCCTGGTGCACGAAGCCGGCGCAGTTGAACAGGATGTCAGTGGGGCTGGCGTCGCGGGCCGCCTGGGCGATGTCCGCGACGTGGAGCACGTCGAGCTTCGCGGTGCGGATGCGGTCGGAGGCGATCCGGTGCACCAGCGCCTCGTTGACGTCGGTGGCGATGACGCGCGCGCCTGCCGCGGCGAAGGCCAGCGCCGTGGCGCGGCCGATGCCCTGGCCGGCGGCGGTGACGAAGGCGGTCTTGTTGGCGAGGATGTCGGTCATCGGGGCCTCCATTGGTTCCCAGGATGTGTCTCCTTGTCATCGCGAGGAGCGAAGTGACGAAGCAACGCCTGCGAGACGAGCGGAGATCCATCACGCAGGCGATCGCCTCGCCGCTTCGCTCATCGCAACGGCAATGGCTCGGCTTTCCCTGTAGCGCACGGTCGGTACGCGAACCAGCGAAGCGCATTCCGACGGCGCCGCACCGTCTCTGGTGGAAGGAAGAGGACCATCCCACTCTTCTGCCCACTCCTGAAGTGGGCAGGATTGTGGTTGACGGCGGCATCCCACCAAGCCTGACTGACCGTGGGAGGAATTGGGGAGGCCTCGATTGAGCGAAACGCTCCTGCGCGACATTGCCGACTACTGCCGCCGGGCCCGCATGGCGGAATCCACCTTCGGGCGGCTAGCCGTGAACGACGGCAAACTGGTCAGCCGCCTGCGCCTCGGGGGGCGCGTCACCGGCGATACCGTCGCCCGCGTGCGCGGCTTCATCGAACGCGCGCCCACCCCGCCAGCGGAGGGTACGAAGCTGCCGAACGCAACCCCGATGGCGCTGGCCGCCGCCACCCTCCCCGCGGAACGCGCGTTCCGCTTCTACGACAACCGTCAGAAATATCTGCTGTTCGTTACGACGTGCAGTGAGAAATGGGTGATCGCCCAGCGCGTCGGCATGGAACTGGCCAACATCCACCCCCGCCCTCCGGCGTTGCGCCTGTTCGATGCCGGCATGGGCGACGGCACCGTGCTGGCACGCACCATGCGCGCCATGCACCATCGCTTTCCCACCATGCCGTTCTACATCGTCGGCAAGGAGATCAGCCTGGAGGACGTACGCCTGGTATTGGAGAAAATGCCGGACCGGCTATTTGAACATCCGGCAACGGTGCTGGTGATCACCAACCTCTATTACAGCGAGGCCCCGTGGCTGAAACCCAACTCCGTCACCGCCGCCACCAGCCTGGTCTGGCATGAGCTGGCGCTGACCGGCACCACCGCACATGATTTCGAAGCGCAGGTCACGGAAGCCAACGCCTTCCTGAGCGAGCACTGGCGCGCCCGCGTCGGCCGCAGCGGCAACCCGGTCTATGAAAAGCCCGTCGTCCTGGTGGTCTACCGCGACGATCACCGTTTCCTGCTCGACCAGGTGCGCCCGCGCCGCGGCTTCACCGATGCGCAATACGACCTGGTGATCGCGTCGCAACCGTACCGCGCGCGTGCCCCGCTGGAGTTCAAGGCGGAGAAGGTGGTGGCGCCGCTGGCACGCGCGCTGGCACCTGGCGGACGGCTGATCGCTATCCACTCACATGGCAACGATCCGGGCCTGGACATCATCCAGCGCATCTGGCCCGGCGAGACCCCGTTCACCACTGATCGCCACGCGTTGCTGCGCGCCACCAAGGCAGCGCTGGGCAGCGCCGGCCGGGATTTGAATTTCGGCGCCTATGCCGACGCCCGCTCACTGTTCCGTTACGATATGCACACGCTGCCCAACGAGATAAGCGAAACCATCGGCACCTCCACTTTGTTTGCCGCCTGGAATGCCGCGGTCTATGTGGCGCAGATCGAGGACCACCGGCTGTCGGAGGCGATCGCCAGCGGCGCCTGGCTGGACGCCACGCGGTCCGTGCTTCGGCAGCACGGCGCACTGTGGTTCTGGGACGAATCCTATGTGATTTCGCGCAAGCGGGATTCCGGCTGATGGACCCCGCCAAATCTCCCACGCGGCGGCGGATCGCCGCGCTGATCCGCACTTGCTCCATCGAGCTCTCGCCGCGCGATGCATTTGCTGGCAACGCGCTGCGCGGCTTGTTCCCGGGCGGCACGACGGTGTTCGTGAACTTTCCGCCCAGCGTCGGACATGCCGACGTGGTCGATGCCTGTGTGCGCCTGCGCGTCGCCGGTTTCGACCCCGTGCCGCATGTCGTCGCGCGGCGGCTGGCAAGCTATGCCGATGCGAGCGATTTCCTGCGGCGCGTAGCCGAAGAAGCGGGTGTATCGCAGATCCTGCTGCTTGGCGGCGATACGCCGCGCCCGATCGGCCCATTCGACAGTGCCCTGGCATTGCTGGCCACCGGGGCAGCCGAACGTTACGGAATCAACGCGGTGGTCTTCGCCGGCTATCCCGAAGGCCATCCGCAGATCGCCCAAGGTATCCTGGAGACGGCATTGCAGGCCAAATTGGAACTGGCCCGACAGCGCGGACTGGCCGTGTCGCTGGTGACGCAGTTCAGTTTCGAAGCGACCCCGATCCTGCGCTGGATCGCGGCGCAACGAGCGGAGGGAGTGAGGTGCCCCATTCGCATCGGCCTGGCAGGGCCGGCCACGGTCGCCACGCTGGCAAAATACGCCGTGCGCTGCGGCATCGGCGCCTCGCTGCGCGTGCTGGCGCACGGCCATGCGGCGATCGCCCGCATCCTGACGGAGGCGAATCCGGACGCGCTGATCCAGGCGCTGGTCGCCGGCGAGGATCCCACCGACCCGTTCGATGCGCTGCACGTGTTCTGCTTCGGCGGCGCGCGAAGGACCGCCGAGTGGCGCCGAGCTTCCCTGCAACGCGCCGGAACGGATTCGGTCTGACCGGAACCGCTGAGCGATGCTTGCCGTGTCATTGTAACGGCGTCGGATATTACTCCGCCGCCGCCTTCAGCGCCTCCGGATGCACCGCCTGCCGCAGCCGCTCCTCATATGCAGCCTGCCAGTCCGCCGCCGCCAGCACGCATTCGCCGCTGCGCACGCGCTGGAACAGTTCGGGGCTGTCGACACAAGGCGGCACCACCGCCTTGTCGCGCAACGCTCGCGCGGCCATCAACAGGCGGCGGCGGGTGCGGGTGATCATCTGATCGCTCGGCGCCAGATGCTCCCACGTGTGATCGACGATCGCGCCCATGCTCTCGGTGATCGCCTGGTCCTGCATGGCGATGTGCGTGATGCCGGTATAGATCACGTCGTTGCGCTGCGCCTCGCGATCGATCAGGTAGTCGTTCGCCGCGGTCTGCGCCGGACGCCAGCGGCCGAACCAGTCGGCGGAGTTCGGCTGGTACTCGGGCATCGGCGTGGACCCCGGAATCTGCGCTCCACCCTTCAGCAGCGCCGTGCGGGACGCCTGCTTCCAGGAGAAGCCGACGAACATCACGTGCGTGTCGTCCATCGGCACCCAGGCGCGCGCGATCACCCGGTCCACGAAATCGCCCTGCGGAATGAACGTCCAGAACGGGAAGGCGAAATGGGCGAACCGCCAATAGGTCTTCCCCACCTCTGCCGGACGGAACGCGCAATACATCGTGCCCCAGTCGGTGTCGCCGACCTGGTACTCGGGCGCGCGGTTGCTCACCTGGTATTGCAGCCAGTTGTCCGCATCCACCTGCTCCGGCCGCACCGATCCCACATGCAGCCAGGAGAAATGCGACGTGTCGATGTCGCCCTCCAGCGCTTGTAGCCAATTGCACTCGCGCTGCGTGAAGTTGATGGACAGCTCGCTGTCCGGCAGCAGCGTGGCTTCGATTTCCGGCATCGGCGGCGCCATCTCGCGCGCGCCCATATAGACCCAAACCGCGCCGGCGCGCTCCGTCACCTCGTACGCCTTCGCTCTCACCTTGGCGCTGAAATCCTGCTCCGGCTGCAGGTTCGGCATTTCCAGGCATTGCCCGTCGGCGGCGAACTTCCAGCCATGATAGACGCAGCGGATGCCGCCTTCTTCATTGCGTCCATAAAACAATGATGCGCAGCGGTGCGGGCAGCGATGGTCCATCACCCCAACTCGGCCGGCCGTGTCGCGGAAGGCGATCAGCTTCTCGCCGAGCAACATCAGGCGCACCGGAGTGCCGCCCGCGGTCAGCTCCGATGACTTCAAAGCCGGCAGCCAATATTCCCGCATCAACCCGCCCATCGGTGTGCCGGGGCCGATCCGGGTGAGTTCCTGGCCTTCGCTGGCTGTGGTCATGGGTTCCTCCCGCCGCCGTTGCGGCCGTGAAGCTTGGGGCAGGACGGTATTGGGCTTCGGCCATCGCGGTCAATCGTGAAGGAAATTCCGGCGCGCCCATCCCATGCAGGCAACGATTGGCAGGAGAGGCACGGCATACGGACGGTCGTCGCGCTGGCAGGACTGACACTTATGTTGCTGTGCGGCCTGTCGCGATGAGCGGTGCGCGCGGAATCGCCGCGTAGAGATTGCCAATCCGGGGTGCGCCGGGAAGGGATAGGCCGTCCGCCTCAACGCGCCAGCGAACCCGCGGCCTTCTTCCACGCGTCGATCCCGCCATGAATGTGGCAAGCGGTACCCATCCCCGCATCCTGCGCCGCCTGCACCGCCATCGCCGAGCGTTCGCCGAACGCGCAATAGAACACCAACCGTTTCCCGGTAGCGGCAGCAAGTTCATGCAGCATCCCGCCCGGTTGGATATTCTCCTGCAAATCCGGGTAGGGCGCGTGCAATGCGCCGGGGATCGCGCCATGCCGTTCCCGCTCGCTGCGTTCCCGCAGATCGATCAGTGCCACGTCACGGCTGCCCAGCAGCCGCATCGCCTCCTCGGCGGTCAGCGCCCAGCCGCGGCGAGCGATCTCCGCCTGTGCCAACCCCTGGCGCATGTTCGCTGGCACGGCAACATCCATCATCTTCGGGTTCGACAGATTCAACCCGTTCATCAGCGCGACATACTCATCGGCCGATTTCACCTGCAGGCGCGGATTGCAAGCCTTCTCCTCGCCGATGGTGCTGACCGTGTCGCCCTTGTAGTCGTGCGCCGGGAACACCAGCGTCTCGTCGGACAGTTTCAGCAGGCGGCCGAAGATCGATTCGTACTGTGAGCGCGGATCGCCGTTCTGGAAATCGGTGCGGCCGGTGCCGCGGATCAGCAGCGTATCGCCGGTGAATACGCGGTCCGCCATCGCGAAGCTGTACGAATCGTCGGTGTGGCCGGGGGTGTAGAGCACGTCCAGCGCCAGCCCTTCGATGCCCAGCTTGTCGCCGTCGGCGAGCCGCATGGAAACCACATCGACGCCGGATTGCTCGCCCATCACCGTGATGCAGTGCGTGCGATCGCGCAGCGCGCCCAGGCCGGTGATGTGGTCGGCGTGCAGGTGAGTGTCCACCGCCTTCACCAGCTTCAGATCCAGCTCGCTCATGAGCTGCAGGTAGCGGTCCACCTTCTCCAGCACAGGGTCGATGATCAGCGCCTCGCCGCCGCGGCGGCTGGCGAGCAGGTAGGTGTAGGTGCCCGAGGTCGCGTCGAACAACTGGCGGAAAATCATGGGTCGCTCTCCCCTGCGTCGATACCGCAACGAACGCGATCCGTCCACCACAGGACGGGGCAAGAGAGGAGTGTGCTATATGGGGGGTCTTGCCGGCAAACTTTTTTTGCCGCTTGGTGCCTACGGCAAGGGCCCCCCTCCCCTCCCACACGCTTGGGGAGGGGAGAAGGACTAGCGACTACTTGTGCGCTTCGGTGTACGGATAGATCACCTTGCCGGTCTCCAGGGAGGACGGCCACAGGATCATTTCAGTCTTAGGGTCCTTGAACTGAGCCAGATCGTTGCCGGTGATATCGCGAAACTGCACTTCCATCACCCGCGGCTCGATCCATTCGCCGGCGTCGTCGAACTTGACGTCGCCGACCACCGTCTTGAACGTGTGAGTTCTCAGGTACTCCGCCAGCTTTGCCTGATCCACGCTCTTGCTGCCCTCCACCGCCTGTTGCAGCACTTGCATGTAGCCATAGGCGAACGGCGGCAGGTAATAGCCCAGCGGGTCGACGCCGGCGGCGCCGGCCTTTGCCTGGTATTCCTTCAGGAACGCCAGCGACTCCGGGCTGGCTTCCTTCGACCATGGCAGCCAGAAGTCATAGTCCACGATGCCATTCAACAGCGGCCCAAGTTGGGTCTTCAGCGCACTCACCTGCAGCCCGACCATTCCACCGCCGAACAGCTTGGCCTTCAGCCCGACTTCATGGGCGGCGCGTACCATGCCGGCGGTGTCCGGCGGATAGGACGAGACGAACACCAGGTCGGGATTGGTCGCCTGAATGGCGCGGACGATCGGCGAGTAATCGGCGGTGCTGGGCGGATAAGTGTGGTTGTAGACGATCTTCAACCCATCCTGTTTGGCGACGGCCAGTGCGCCGTCCATCGCGTTGTGCGCGAACTCGGCATCGGCGCCGACGATCGCCAGGGTCTTGGGTTTCGGATTCTGCGCCATCGCAACGGCGAAGAACCCCGCCGAGAAGCTTTGCTTCGGATGCGGCCCCCCCGCCGGCAGGAACGAAAAATAGTTTGGATAGTGAAACTCACTGTTCACATCGAGTCCGAACAGACTGAGGAACGTCATGTTGTGCTGCATGACGATGGGCATCGCCGGGGCGACCATGTTGGTGGCGTAGCCGCTCACCACCAGGTCAACGTGATCGACATCCAGCAATTTCGTGTAGATGCCCGGCACGTTCGCGGGGGTCGACTGGTCGTCGTAATACACCAGCTTCACCGGCCGTCCCAGCAGGCCGCCATGCGCATTGACGTTCTGCTCCCAGATCTGCATCGCCAGCAGCGCCGACTTGCCGACCGGCGCCAGGCCGCCGGTCAGTGCCATGCCGAAGCCGATGGTGATCGGCTGCGGATCGGCGGCCTTGGCCGGTGCGATCGCCGCAAGCGCGATCGCCGCGACGGCCCCGATCAGGCCGCGAGTAAGACGTTTCCCCAACATTCGGGATTTCCTCCGTGGTTCAGCGGACGCGGCAACCATAGCCGCGTCCGCTGTATCGCGGGAGAGGGGGAAACCGGCCAGTGGCGGCAGCCGCCGCGGCCGCGACCTTCGTCAGTGGCGGCAGGCGGCGCCGCAGCGACCTGCGTCACGGCCGCCCAAGCGTATCGCTGACTGTCGAGACCATCGGCAACAGCCTTCCCGCGTCCGACATGGAAGGGGAAGGCCCATGCACGACTCCTGAACTACTTCGCGTAAGGGTACATCACCTTGCCGGTTTCCAGCGACTGCGGCCAAAGGATCACTTCGGTGGCAGGGTTCTTGAACTGGTCGATGCTGTTGCCCTTGATATCGCGGAACTGCACTTCCAGCACGCGCGGCTGCTTCCACTCCCCGTTGGCGCCCCAGGTGACGTCGCCGATCACCGTCTGGAACGTATGCGACCGCAGGTACTCTGCCAGCTTGGTCTGATCCAGGCTCTTGGTGGCCTCCACCGCATCTTGCAACACCTGCATCATGCCGTAGGCGAACGGCGGCAGGTAATAGCCCAGCGGGTCGACGCCGGCCGCACCGGCCTTGGCCTGGTATTCCTTGATGAATGCAAACGACTCCGGACTGGCCTCCTTCGACCATGGCAGCCAGAAATCGTAATCGACGATGCCGTTCAGCAGCGGACCAAGTTGCGACTTGATTGCCGGGCTTTGCAGCCCGACCATGCCGCCGCCGAACAATTTGGTCTTCAGGCCGACCTCGTTGGCGGCGCGCACCATGCCGACCGTATCGGGTGGATAGGAGCAAACCAGCACCAGATCGGGATGCGTCGCCTGGATGACGCGGATGATCGGCGAGTAATCGGCCGTGCTGGGCGGATAGGTCTGGTCATAGACGATCTTCAGGCCGTCCTTCTTTGCCCACACGCGCGCGCCGTCCATCGCATTGTGCGAGAATTCCGCGTCGGCACCGACGATCGCCAGGGTCTTCGGCTGCGGCTTCTGCGCCATCGCGGTGGCGAAGAATCCGGCTGCGAAGCTCTCCTTCGGCTCCGCCCCTCCCGTCGGCACGAACGAGAAGTAGTTCGGATAATGGAATTCCGAGTTCACCGCGAGACCGAACAGACCGAGGAACGTGCGGTTGTGCTGGATGATGACCGGCATGGCCGGCGCGATCATGTTGGTGCCGTAGCCGCTAACCACCAGGTCCACGTGATCGACGTCGAGCAGCTTGGTATAGATGCCGGGCACGGTCGAAGGATTCGACTGATCGTCGTAGTAGACCAGCTTCACCGGGCGGCCGAGCAAGCCGCCATGCGCGTTGACGTTCTCGGCCCAGATCTGCATCGCCAGCAGCGCCGCCTTGCCGTTGGGTGCCAATCCGCCCGTCAGTGCCATGCCGAAGCCGATGGTGATCGGGTTCTGGTCGGCGGCCTTGGCTGGCACCGCGAACGCAAGCGCCAGAGCCGCGGCAACCGACAGCACCGCCGCGCGAAGACGTCTCCCAAGCATTGTTTTGCCTCCCTGTTGGTCCTTTGGACGGCGCGACTGTAGCGGGGTTAGGCGCTTCGCGGGAGGGGGATTCCGGCGTATGCTGCCCACCAACCCCCGATTGAAGGAGCGCCCGATGCAGGACCTCGACGAGTTCACCGCCACCGACGCCGCTCTGGCCCAGATGGCGGCGACACCGGACAAGCGATTGAAGGAGATCATGGACGCTGCGGTGCGCCATGGGCACGCCTTCGCCCGCGAGGTGAACCTGACGCCGGAGGAATGGCTGCAGGCCATCCAGTTCCTGACCGCGGTCGGCCAAGCCTGCACGCCGGTGCGGCAGGAGTTCATCCTGCTGTCGGACGTGCTCGGGTTCAGCGCGGTGGTGAACGCGCTGCACGACAAGAAGGCGCGGGAACTGGGGTCGCAGAGCAGTCTCCTGGGTCCGTTCTATCGCGAGGGTGCGCCGGAGCTGCCGCTGGGGTCGTGCATCGCCGAGCATCCGACGGCGGAGGTGATCGCGGCGTATGGCCGTGTCACCGCGAATGACGGCACGCCGGTGGCGAATGCGCTGATCCAGGTGTGGCAGACCAATGAGCATGGGCTGTACGATCTGCAGACGCACGGGCTGGAAGGCACCGACCTGCGGGCGAATTTCCGCACCGATGCGGACGGGCGTTATTGGTTCCGGACGGTGCGGCCGCTGGGTTACTCGATTCCAATGGACGGGCCGGTGGGTGCGATGGTGAAGGCGCAGATGCGACATGGATTCCGGCCGTCGCACATCCATTTCCTGATCGGCGGCGAGGGGTATCGGGAACTGGTCACCGCTTTATACTTCGGCGACGACGTGCACATCGATTTCGGACACCGTGTTCGGCGTGTCGGGCTCGCTTGTGGTGGCGGCGAAGGACGATCCGAACTCACCGGTGCCGGGCATGCGGGCGGTGCATTACGATTTCCGGCTGGCCGCCGCGGCGCCGGGCGAGACGGGACGAGTTGGGGCCGACCCCAGCAAGCTGATGGCCGCGGAGTGAGGCGACAAGCCAGGCGTAATGGCCGGGCTTGATCCGGCCATCTGCGCACGCAAGGTCGATGGCCGGGTCAAGCCCGGCCGTGACGTTGGGAAGGAAATTGCCATGCCGCGCCGTCTGATTGACATTTCATCGCCACTGAAGGCGGGAATTAAAAGCGACCCGCCGCATATGCTGCCGCAGATCGAGTACCTCGATCACCATGCGACCGCGCCGGCGATGGCGGAGTATATGGGCGTCCGCCTCGATCAGTTGCCTGACGGCGAATATGCAGCCGTCGAAAAGGTCGCCATCAGCACGCATAACGGTACGCATCTCGATGCGCCGTACCACTTCTTCTCGACGATGAACCACGCATTGAAGCCGGGCGGCGAGCCGTCCTGGCGGATCGACGAAGTACCCTTGGAATGGTGCTTCCAGCCGGGCGTGAAGCTCGACTTCCGTCACTTCCCGGACGGCTACGTCGCTACCCCGGGGGACGTGGAAGCCGAGCTGAAGCGCATCGGCCATGAGTTGCGTCCATTGGAGATCGTCGTGGTCAACACCACGGCGGGTGCGAAATACGGTCAGGACGACTATGTCGATTCCGGCTGCGGCATGGGCAAGGCGGCAACGCTATGGCTGCTGGAGCGAGGCGTGCGCGTCACCGGAACCGATGCCTGGAGCTGGGATGCGCCGTTTTCCATCACTCGCAAGCGCGTGGCGGAAACCGGCAATGCCGGCCTGATCTGGGAAGGCCATCGCGCCGGCCGCGAGATCGGCTATTCGCACCTGGAGAAGCTGCACAATCTCGAAGAGCTGCCGGCGGACGGCTTCGACGTCGTGTGCTTCCCGGTGAAGGTGCATCGGGCCTCGGCGGGATGGACGCGCGCGGTGGCAATCCTGCCCAGTTAGACCGTGTCCACCGCACACCCGTCATTGCGAGGAGCGAAAGCGACGAAACAATCCCCCGCGTGATGAAGCGAGGCTCATCGCGCGGGGGATTTTTTCGCTCCTCGCAATGACAGGGGTGCGCCTTCACCGCGAAGGCCGTGCATTCAGGAGGGATCGATGGATCTGACCACCCGGTATCTCGGCCTCACGCTGCGCAACCCGCTCATTGCGTCGGCATCACCACTGTCCGGCGATATCGCCACGATCCGCCAGTTGGAGGATGCCGGCGCCGGCGCCATCGTCCTCCCCTCCCTGTTCGAAGAGCAGATCCGTGAGGAAGAACGGCTGATCGAGGTGCTGACGAATGTCGGCAACGACAGCAATCCCGAAGCCGGCAGCTACTTTCCCGCGGCGATGCAGTACAATACCGGCCCCGAGGGCTACCTTAACCTGGTTGCCCGGGCACGCGCCGCGGTCGATATCCCAGTCATCGCCAGCCTGAACGGCACGACCGAGACCGGCTGGCTCGACTTCGCCCAACGCATCGAGCAAGCCGGTGCCACGGCGCTGGAACTCAACATCTACCGCATCGCGTCCGATTCCGCCGCGACCGGCGGCGGCGTGGAGGCGGAGTGCGTGGCCCTGTTGCAAGCCATCCGCGGCCGGATCCGCATCCCGGTCGCGATCAAGCTGCATCCTTACTTTTCCGCCTTCGGCGCCCTGGCGCGCCAGCTCGACGAGGCCGGCGCCGACGGGCTGGTACTGTTCAACCGCCTGTATCAGCCCGACATCGACGTTAATCGGTTGCGCTGGACGGATGATCTTGCGCTGAGCGATCCCAGCGAAATCCGCCTGGTCCTGCTGTGGCTGTCGCGGCTTGCCGGTCGGCTGTCGCACGCCTCGCTGGCCGCTGGTACCGGCGTCGAAACGGCTGACGAGGTGCTCAAATACCTGCTCTGCGGCGCCGATGCGGTGATGACCGCCTCGGCCTTGCTGCGCCATGGGCCCGGGCATCTGCGAACACTGCTCGCCGGACTGGAAGATTGGCTGAATGCCCGCGGCTTCGCTTCGGTGCGCGCCATCCAGGGCCTGATGCGGCCCTCGCATCCCGAGGCCGACGCCGAGACGCAGGTGCGTAGCCACTATATCCGAAGTTTGATGGGATACCGGGGGCCGTATGTACGCGATTGAAACCCCCTGATCGGAGAGACCCACCCCCGCCGTTCGCGGAATTGGAAAGGATCGCCTCGCGGGCGCGCTTTGTCGCAGCAGGGATGCGCTTTCGGCAAATCGCCTCCGCCGCCGTACCTAGATTTGGTTGCGGCCAGCGGCTGCGCTGTGTGGATCTGTGGTTGAATCTTCTTGCTGACCTTCCGAGGGTCCCCGGCAGCACACGTGGGGGCCGGCCGTCGCCCATTTTGACCAAGGGTGACGGTTTCCGCCGCCCGCGGCCAAAAAGAGGCGCGCTGGACTAACGGGGGACCAACGGTGGACCAACAGCCCTCGCCCTTGCGACGCGTGCCCCCCTCTGCTAGACGGCCCGCCTTTGCGTAAAAGGGCCGTTGTCCCATGGCTGTACCCAAGAGAAAGACGTCGCCATCCCGCCGTGGCATGCGCCGCAGCCACGAGGCCCTGCCGCGGGAGGCGCACGCCGAGTGCCCGAACTGCGGGGAGTTGAAGCGTCCGCACCATATCTGCGCGCATTGCGGCTTCTATGACGGGCGGGAGATCGTGGCTGCCGGCAAGGCGCTGAAGGGCGCTGTCCGGGTCTGATCTCGGGCCGCCCTGTGCCGCCCCGACGCCGTTGACCGCGACGTATTCGCTGGCGGTGGACGCCATGGGCGGCGATCGCGCGCCGGCCATGGTGGTCGGCGGGCTGGAGATTGCCGCCGAGCGGCACCCCGACGCCCGCTTCCTGCTGGTCGGCGACGAGGCCAAGATCGTTCCCCTGTTGGCTGGCCACCGCCGTGCCAGTGCCACCTGCACGGTGCGCCACGCGCCGGACGTCATCACCGACGACATGAAGCCGACGGCGGCGTTGCGCGCCCGGCAGTCCTCGATGCGCGTCGCGATCGACGCGGTCGCGGCGGGCGAGGTGTCGGGCGTCGTCTCCGCCGGGAATACCGGTGCGTTGCTCGCCTTGGCCAAGGTGGTGCTGAAGACGCTGCCGGGGATCGATCGGCCGGCGATGGCGGCGATCGGGCCCTCGGCGCGGGGCGACGTGATCATGCTGGATCTCGGCGCCAACGTGCAGTGCGACGTGCGCAACCTGGTGCAGTTCGCCATCATGGGCGACGTGTTCGCCCGCACCGTGCTGGGCCTGACCGCGCCGTCGATCGGCCTGCTGAACGTCGGCTCGGAGGAGCTGAAGGGCGACGACACGCTGCGGCAGGCGGCGGAGCTGCTGCGCGCCAGCCATATCGGCCCGCAATTCCGCGGCTTCGTGGAGGGTCACGACATCGCCGCCGGCACCACCGACGTGGTGGTGACCGACGGCTTCACCGGCAATGTCGCGCTGAAAACGGGCGAGGGCGCGCTGCGGCTGATCTTCGACCTGCTGCGGCAGGTGTTTTCCAGCACCTGGTCCGGACGGCTGGCCTATCTGCTGGCGCGGCCGGGGCTGGAGCGGCTGCGCGAGTGGCTCGACCCGCGGCGCTACAACGGGGCGGTGATGGTGGGGCTGAACGGCGTGGTGGTGAAGTCGCATGGCGGCGCGGACGCCGAGACGTTCGCCCATGCGGTGGACGTGGCGATGGACATGGTGGTGCACCGGTTCAACGAGCAGATCCGCCAGGACCTGGCGCGCAGCGGGCTGGACAAGCCGGCGGCGCCGGACAAGAACGGGAAAGAAGGGGGTGGCACGCGAATCGCGACACCTGCTGCTGCACCGCTGATATCCGACCGAACAGGTAGCTGATGGCCCTCCGTTCCATTCTTGCCGGCGTCGGCGGCTATCTGCCCGAGCGCATCGTTACCAACGAAGAGCTGGCCGAGCGGCTGGAGACGTCGGACTCCTGGATCCGCGATCGAACTGGTATCCGCCGGCGCCACATTGCCGGCCGGCACGAGACAGCGGCGTTCATGGGCACCGCGGCGGCGCGGGCGGCACTGGCGGACGCGCAAGCCGGGCCGGAGGACGTGGACGCCATCATCGTGGCCACCTCCACGCCGGATCAGGCTTTTCCGGCGACGGCGTTGCGGGTGCAGGCGGCACTGGGGGTAACGGCCGGGTTCGGATTCGACCTGTCCGCCGCGTGCGCAGGGTTCATCTACGCGCTGGCGATGGCCGACAGCCTGATCCGCACCGGGGCAGCTCGGGGTGCACTGGTGATCGGCAGCGAGGTCTATTCCCGCATCCTGAACTGGCAGGACCGCGGCACCTGCGTATTGTTCGGCGACGGTGCCGGCGCGGTGTTTGTGCGTGCGGGGGAGGGCCGCGGCACTATAGACCGCGGGATCCTGTCCACCCACCTGCACGCACAGGGCACACTGGGCAACATCCTGTACGTGGATGGGGCGGTGGGCCAGCTGGACAAGCCCGGGCACCTGGTGATGAAGGGGCCGGAGGTGTTCCGCCATGCCGTGCTCCGGCTGGCCGAGGCGGTGGACGAGGCGCTGGCCGCCAACGGCCTGACGCGACGCGACGTGGACTGGCTGGTGCCACACCAGGCGAACCTGCGGATCATCGACGCGATGGGCAAGCGGCTGGGGCTGCCACCGGAGCGCGTGGTGGTGACGGTGGACCGCCACGCCAACACGTCGGCCGCCTCGGTGCCGCTGGCACTGGCGGAGGCTTGCAAGGACGGCCGCATCCGCCGCGGCGACCTGGTGCTGATGGAGGCGCTGGGCGGCGGGCTGACCTGGGGCTCGGCCCTGGTGCGGATGTGACCCAGACCACACAGGAGATTGCCGCACTGCGTCCTGACTGCTTGCCAACCGTCTGATACTTCGGTTTTTTTGGCGATCTTGCTTGACGCAGGGCGCGGGGCTCCCTAGCGTTCGGCCATGCACACCGTGACGCGGGCGCATTTAACGGAAACCATCTACAGCCAGGTTGGGCTGTCACGGAATGAGTTTGCCGATCTGCTGGAAATCGTGCTGGAGCGCATGGCAGCCACGCTGGAGGAGGGAGATTCGGTCAAAATCAGCGGTTTCGGGACGTTTTCGGTGCGCCAGAAGGGTCGCCGGGTCGGCCGCAACCCGAAGACCGGCGAAGAGGTGCCGATCATGCCCCGCCGTGTCCTGGTGTTCCGTCCAAGTCACGTGCTGAAGGCCCGCGTCAACGCCGCCGAACCCGGCCAGGCCGAGGACTCATGAGCGATACGGCGGACGACGCCGGCATCGAACCGCATAACGGCCGCGCCAAGCCGAAAAAAGCGCCGAATGCCTTTAGGACAATCAGTGAAGTAGCAGACGATCTTCATATCCCACAGCATGTACTGCGGTTCTGGGAGACCAAGTTCACCCAAGTCCGCCCGTTGAAGCGTGGCGGCGGCCGGCGCTACTACCGGCCGGACGACATCGCGCTGCTGCGGCGGATCTCCGATTTGCTTTACATTCAGGGCTATACCATCAAGGGCGTGCAGCGGCTGTTGCGCGAGGGCGGCGGGCGCCTGTCCGACGACATTCCTCCTCCCACCGAGGAGGAGCGCGCGGAAGCCGAAGCGGAAACCCACGCCCCGGCGCCCGATCCCGAGCTGCCGCTGCCGGGTCTGGCACCGCCGGCCATCCTGGGGTCCGCGCGCGTGACCCTGCGGCCGAAGGTTGACCCGGAGGCAGAGCGTCTGCGGGCGCTGCTGGTGGAGATCCTGCGCGAGCTGGAGGCGATCCGCGCACTATTGGAGTGAGTAATACCAACGGTCTTCGGCGACGAGCCTCCGTATCATGGCGCCTGGCGCGGCCGCCCACGTCTTGCGGTGGTGCGAGCAGCAAAGACGCGGGTGGCCGGGCCAAGGCGGCCAAGCCCGGTCATGACACATAACTACAGAACTTAACTTCCTTCTACCGTCTCGGGGTTAACTTACCGGAAATGCCGCTGCAAACGCTCCTGGCAGCCGGAGGCTGAGCGGTCAAGCAGCCGACGCGCACTACGGCCCCGGCGCCACCAGGACGTCGCAGTTGGCGCGCCCCGCCATCAGGCAATCCTCGAGTTCCGCCTTGGCGTGCAGTTCGCGGATCAAGAACAGACCCAGCACCAGCAACAGCAGGGTGATCGCCACCCCGGCGAGGCTCGCCGTCTGCCGGTTGGCCTCCTCCTCGGCTTCGGCATCATTGAGCCACCGCTGTCGCGAACGCATTGGGAGTCCTCTTCGGCGCCATGCTTCGTCGTCACCTATATAGCGCCTATAGCGCAAAATGGGGCGTAGCCCCGAGGTTAATCAACGCAGGCGTAGCAACTCGTCCTGTGGCCCCGCCCGCTGCGGTTCCCTGCCGGCACAATCCGCTGTACCGTCCGCCCCGAAGCCCGCACCACCCGGGCACTCACGGGGAAACGACCATGCGACCCATCAGCCGCCGCGGGTTTGCCGCCCGGATTGCCACGCTGCCGTTCGCCGCCCGCCCCCTCGCCGTCCCTCAGCTACCTCTGTTCATCGCGCCACCCCTCGCATCCCTGCCGCTCGCCGCGCTTCCCATCGCCGCTGTTTCTGGCACGCTGCCCGCGCGGGCTGCCGCCTCGTCCATCACCATCGGCTTCGCCGAGGCGCTCACCGGCGGACTTGCTGCCGTGGGCAAGTCCGGCGTGCTCGCCATGCAGATCTGGGCGGAGGAGGTCAACGCCAAGGGCGGCTTGCTCGGCCGCCCCGTGAAGCTGGTGTACTACGACAACCAGTCCAACCCGGCCAACGTCCCCGGCATCTATGTCAAGCTGCTGGAAATCGACAAAGTCGACCTGGTGGTGTCCGGCTACTCCACCAACATGACGGCTCCCGCGATGCCGGTCATCATGGGTCACAACAAGCTGTTCATCAGCCTGTTCTGCCTCGCGGTGAACAGTGAGTTCCACTATCCGCGGTATTTCTCGATGCTGCCGGTGGGACCTGACCCCAAGCACTATTTCTCCCGGGAATATTTCAACCTGGCACTGTCGCTGCAGCCGCGACCGCGCACCGTCGCGATCGTCGCCGCGGATGCCGAGTTCGCCCGCAACGCCTCGGACGGCGCTCGGGACAACGTCAAGGCGGCCGGCCTGAAGATCGTGCACGACACTACCTATCCGCCCACCACCGCCGACTATTCTCCCGTGGTGCGCGCCCTGAGCGCCGCCAATGCGGACGTGATCTATGTCGCCTCCTACCCGCCGGATACCGCCGGCATCCTGCGTTCCGCCAGCGAGGTCGGGCTGCAGGCCCGCCTGTTCGGCGGCGGCATGGTGGGGGTGCAGACGGCGGCGCTGAAGACACAGCTCGGGCCGCTGCTGAACGGCGTGGTGGTGCAGCAGAACTGGGTGCCGGCGCCCACCCTGCGCTTCCCCGGCGTGATGGAGTTCCTCGCGCGCTACCAGGCCAGGGCATCGGCGGCCGGGGTCGATCCGCTGGGCATATTCCTGCCGCCCTGGGCCTATGCCCGCATGCAGGTGCTGCAGCAAGCGATCGAGGGTGCCGGCAGCGTGGACGATGCCCGGCTGGCCGACATCGCCCGCACGCGGACCTTCAAGACGGTGATCGGCGACGTCGCGTTCGGCAAGGACGGCGAGTGGGCCGTGCCACGGATGATCGTCACGCAATTCCAGGGCATCCAGGGCCACGACCTGGAGCAATTCAAGCGGCCGGATGTGGAGGTGGTGCTGCTGCCGGCCGCCTACAGGTCCGGCACTCTGATATCACCCTACCGAAACAAACGCCTGTGAATATTTCATTCATGCCGAAATGCGCATATTTTCTGCTGGACAGGGGTCGGTTCAAAGGTAACATGCATATGTTCGGAGGAAAGCGACACAACCCCGACTCAGCATGCGGGGGGTCGCACGAAAGGGTGTTGATGGACGTTTTTCAAGAGGCCGCCAAGGCCGCCCAGCGCCACAATGGCGATGGGTGGTTCGTGATGTCCCCGCAAGAGCAGACACGGGCGATTTACGAGGAAATGCGGCGTATCGACCAGGAACGGGCGGCGACAGCCAAACGGCCGAGCCGGCGTCAGTCCGGCAGCCGGGCAGGACCATCCCTGGCGGCGTAATCGGCCGATGTGAGCCAGCCGCTTCGAGCAGATGCCGCTCACGCCATCCGCTCCCTCCGTGGCGGACGTCGACGCCCTCCATGGATGGTGTGCATGCCTTCCATGGATAATGTCGGCACCTGCCATGAAAATAGCACAAGCCACCGGTCGGCGAACCGCATCTGTGCCTCCGCTGCCGTGGCAGTGCTGCCCCGGCCGCTGGTACACTCCGTGGATGATGTCCGTGCCGTCTGGATGACCTCCGCGCCCTCAGGCGGAGGCCGCGTGCGTCGGAAGCTCGACGAGCCGTCTCACGCCACGCCGAGTATCTGCGCCGCCGCGTCGGCCAGCGCCGCGCAGCCAAGCACGATGTCGTCCTCCTTCGTATCCTCCGCCCAGTGGTGGCTGATGCCGCCGATGCTGGGCACGAACAGCATGGCGGCGGGCAGGCGCTTGGCCAGTATCTGCGCATCGTGACCGGCGCCGCTGGGCATTTGCACGACGCGGCCCGGCGCATAGTGCTCCGCCGCCCGCGCCAGCAGGCCCTGGAAGCCCGCGTCCATCGCGGTCGGCACCGAGACTGACAAATTCTCCACCGTCACACCGCAGGGGCCTTTCGCCGCCTCTGCCACCAGCGCGTCCAGTTCGGCGGACAGCCGGTCCAGCACCGCCGCGTCGGTGTCGCGGAACTGGAACAGCATCTCGGCGCGGCCGGGTACGATGCTGGGGGCGCCGGGGTCCAAGGTGATGCGGCCGATTGTCCACACCGACCGCGGCCCCGCCACATGCGGGAACCGGCGATCGATCGCCGCGGCCAGCCGCACCAGCGCCGTGCCGGCATCCTGGCGGACCGCCATGCGCGTGGTGCCGGCGTGGTTCTGCACGCCCTCGAAGCCGATGCGGAAATTCCGCGCGCCGACGATGCTGGTCACCACCCCAAGAAGCTGGCCGGAATCATCGAGTTCGGCACCTTGCTCGATGTGCGCTTCGAGGTAGCCAAGGTAGCGCGCGGGGTCTATCACCGCCCGCGGCCGCCCCGCCAGCCCAGCCTGCCGCAGGGCGTCGCGCAGGGACGTGCCGTTGTGGCGGTTGTGGGCGGCGTCCAGCTCCGCCTCGTCCACCAGGCCACAGAACGAGCGGCTGCCGAGGAACGAGCCATAGTGCCCCTCCTCGTCCGCCCAGCCGGCGACATCAATGCCGGGGCCGAGTGCGCGCGCGATCTCCAGGCCGTAGATCACGCCCATGGCGCCATCCAGCCAGCCGGCATAGGGCTGGGTCTCCAGATGGCTGCCGATCAGCAGGCGTCGTCCGTCATCGTCCCCGCGACCACCTGTCTGACCGCCCGTCCGACTGCCCGCCTGGCCATCCGATTGGGCGCCCGATTGGACGACGCCCGATTGGAGGCCGGATCGGACGCCCGCTTGGACGCCCGATTGGACGCCCCGTGGGCCACCCGCTTGACCGCCCCGCGGGCTATCCGCGCGGCCGATGACGTTGCCGATGCCATCAATCTCTGGCGTCAGACCGGCGTCGGTCAGCCGCGCCGCGAGCCAGTGCCGCGCTTTCATGTCCTCCGGCGAATAGGTCGGGCGGTGCACCCCGGAGCGATGCGCGCCGATCGCCCGCAGCTCGTGCAGGTCCTTCAGCAGCCGCGTGCCGTCGATCCTGGAACTGATCCCGCTGGCGATCCTGCTCATGGCGCCACCCGCATGCCTTGCGGACGGATCAGCCCGTCCGGGGTGGGCACAAAACCGGTAACCTTGTCGCTCAGCGCCCACAGCCATTTCACATGCCACAACACAATGTGCGGCCGATCGTGCAGGTACGTGTCCACGACCTGGCGGTACACCGCCTGCCGCGCCGCCACGTCGGTGACGCCACGCGCCTTCGCCAGCAGCGTGTCGAAGGCGGGGTTGCAATACTTGCCCCAGTTAAGGAAGCCGTCGCACTGCAGCCAGATCGAGACGTTGCCGTCGGGATCTGGACGACCGCTCCAGATGACCACCGTAGCGTCGTAGTCGCCGGCCCGAGCGGCGGCGACCTGCGCGTTCGCCTCGGCGGTCTGCAGCTTCACATCGAACCCCGCCTCGTCCGCCATCGACTGCAGCACCTCACCAGCCTGCTGCTCCACCGAGCTGTTGCCGACCAGCAGGGTGAAGGTGGGATGCGGCATGCCGGCCTGTTGCAGCAGCATCCTGGCATATGGAAGGTTGCGCGGCTGGGCCGGATGCGCCGCGTCCCAATAAAGGCTGCCTGGCGCCTCGAACTGGTTGGATGGGACAAACTGCCCGTCGGTAACCACCTTCGCCAAAGCCACGCGGTCGATCGAGTCCTCCAGCGCCTCCCGCACCAGCGGGTTCGCCAGGACGCCGTGGTTGGCCAGGTTGATGCTGATCGAGTTGTAGGCCAGCGCCGTCTGCCCCACGAGCCGCAGCTTCGGGTTCTTGCGCACGGCGGCAGCGTCGGTGGGGCCAAGGCGCTCCACCATGTCGAGCTGCCCGGCCTGCAGGTTCACCAACCGGATCGAGGTGTCGGGCTGCGGTTCATAGATGATGCGGTCCAGGTGGATCGCGCCGGCATTCCAGTAGCCGGGGAAGTGGTCGACCACGATGCGGTCCTCGGCGATCCGCTGGGTCAGTTTGAACGGACCGGCGCAGGCCAGTGTCCTGGTCACGTCTCCGGACAGCGTGGCGGGGGAGATCATCATACCGGCGCGGTCCGCAAGTACCGCCACCAGCGGCGCATAAGGCTGCGACAGGCGCAGGCGGATGGTGTGCGGGTCGATCACCTCCACCGCGGAGACCGGCTTCAGCTCCGCCTTGCGCAGGCTCTCGGGCGCGGTGCGGTAGCGCTGCAGGTTGGCGGCGACCGCGTTGGCGTCCAGCAGCGCGCCGTCCTGGAAATGCACGCCGTCGCGAAGCGTCAGCGTGAGCGCCAGGTTGTCCGGCGACCACGACCAGGCGGTCGCAAGCTGCGGGACGAAAGTATCGTGCGGGTCGGTGTCGATCAGCTTGTCGCAGGTGGCGGCGAAGACGATACGGCCGACGAAGGTGCCGCTGCGGGCGGGGTCCAGCGCGTCGGGGTCCTCGTTGAGGCCAAGGCGCAGGACGCCCTGCGCGAGGGCAGCCGTGGTGAGGAGGGCGAGGAGAAGTGGCAGCAGCACGGCGATGCGGCGCGGATGGGACATGGGAGGCTCATTGCAACGGTCCGCCGCATGCTGCCGGAAAGTGGGCCGGCGGGCCAGGGGACAGGCAGTTGGAAGGGCGTGTCTCGATGGCATCTCGTTTCGCATCGTTTGTCTCACGCGATCCGCGGTTGAGCCGGTGTCTCAGGTTCGGCCGACCGGTCGTCGGCGAGCGGTTCGTTCTTTCGTGACGCTCGCTGCCGGAACTGCAGTGGGCGGTTCTGGTGCAAGGGGTTCTTGCTGCGGATTTTCGCTCCGCGTGTCGCAGCCGATGCCCGTTCTGGTGCATGAGGTTCCGGCAGCGAAATTTTGCGCCGTTCGAGCCGGTCCGGGTGGTTGTTGCAACGTAGGTTTGCCCGGATTTGGATTGCCTCGCCGAAACGGTTGTGGAGGTCGTTCCATGCGCGGCGGCCGGATGAATTGGCTCGAGAAAGAAATGGAACCACAGATGCACACTGATAGGCCTGCGCCCGGCATGCACGTCATGGGTCGGCTCGCGGGATTTACGGCAAGCCTCGGAGGCTCGGCGGTGCTGTCCCGCGCCGCGGGCCTTACCTGACAGCCAAGGAGTCCCACCGTGCGTCAATGCCCTTGTCTTCGTGGCTTCGCGTCTTCGTGGTGAAATAAACCAACCGCACGGAAGAACCATCGAAGGCCCGCCATCCCCCCTTCCCTGCCCCCGTTCACCCCTCCTTAACCACCGCCCTTCCATCTTCAATAACCACGAAGCCACGAAGGCACGAAGCAATGGACTTGATCGAGGCGGAGCCCTACTCGCGCAGGTATCCTGCGCCATCGAAGTGCACAAGACGCTGGGGCCGGGGCTGATCGACCACGCGAGGCAGCCCCCGAACCTACCCACCGCCTAGGATCAATATATTCTTCTCAGCGGTCTCTGCGTCTCCGCTCCTCTGCGATAAATTTGCCGGCCGCCAACACAGACAGACGCTGCACGGGCGGCGCCAACTGCCGACAGGAGAATGTGCGTCACCCGCGGGAGATTGCTTCGCTGCGCTCGCAATGACAGTCTCAACGTGGCACTAACGGTCCGACCAACAGGCCCGCCTTCCTCACCCTTCGCACCCTGCTCCTTACCCCACCGCCGCCCCCCGCAACGCCGGCACCACCGCCTCCCCGAACATCTCCCACGCATCGCGCAAGTCCTCGCGCCCCGCGTTGCGGTCGAACAACGCCAGGAAGTGCCCGGCGCCCACTTCGCGGCACTGCGCGATGGCTTCCTCCGCCACCGTTTCCGGTGCGCCGGCGATGAACTCGTCGCTGCCGATGGTGAAGGCGTGCGAGGTGGGCGTGTCGAACGCCTCCCGCCCCGGCGCTGACAGCCGCGGATCGGCGAGCAAGCGCGCCCGCACCATTTGCTCGCGTGCCCGCCCCGCCGCGCGCACCGCCGGATCGTCTGCCCCGATCGAGACCTGGCGGCGCAGCGCGCATTGCTCTGGGCCGCCGGGCGTGCCGACGCGCGCGGCTTCCTCGCGGTAGGCATCGAAGATGCTGCGCACGCGCGCGGTGGGATGGAAGCCGGTGCAAATCTTGGCACCGCGCCGGGCGGCCGCGCGGGCGGAGTCCTCGCTGATCACAGTGACCCATTTCGGCGGATGCGGCCGCTGGATCGGGCGCGGCACCAGGCGCAGGTTGGTGAACTGCCAGTACTTGCCGTGGTGCGAAATCACTGGTTCCGTCAGCGCCGCATCGATAATCGCGATCGCCTCGTCGTTGCGTTCGCGGGCCTCGGCGACGGACAGTTCGACCTGCGCCATCTCCTGCGGAATGCCGGCCGAGGTGCCGATCTCCAGCCGCCCCTGCGTCAGGTGGTCGAGCATGCCGATCTCCTCCACCACCCGCCACGGATGATAGTACGGCAGCACCAGCCCCATGATGCCCAGCCGGATGGTGCGCGTGCGCAACCCCATCTGGGCGATCAACAGGTTTGGCGACGGGCTATAGGCATGGCCGAAATGGTGTTCACTGAAGAAAATGCCCTCGTAGCCCAGCGGCTCGGCGCGCGGCCACAGATCCAGGTACCAGTTGAAGTAATCGGCGGAGACGCGCGGGTCGTCGGTGGCGCCGGGCGCATGCGGCGCCGGGAAGAACTCGAAGATCCATGATTTGATCATGCCGCATCTCCCGTCGCGCCGGTCACTGCCGGGCAGTGTGCGGGAAGTCTTGGAAAACGCAATCAGCCCAGCGGCGCCGTCGCCGCGCGCGTGCCCATGCGGGCGTCACGTTCAATTGCCTGAACGAAGTCAGGTGGGCAATACCAGCGAAACGACGTGCGATCGGTCCGTGCGCCCTTCCCGCAGGAGATTGCTTCGGCGCTAGGCGCCTCGCAATGACGACGCTGCGCCTCGCAACGACAGCGCTGCGCCTGACGATGACAGCGCTGCGCCTCGCAGTGACAGCGCTGAGCCTCGCAACGACAGCGCTGCGCCGCACGATGACAGCGTGAGGGCGCCCACAGCGACGGCACGCCCGACACCGCCCACCGCTTGCCTGCCCCAGGTCCGCAGTACCAAACTCCCCGCCGCCAACGCGCCCGCCGAGACATGCCGACGGTCGCCATACACAGGAGAAACCACATGGAACTCAGGGGGGCGGTCGCGCTGGTGACCGGCGGCAATGGCGGTCTCGGCCAGCGCATCTGTCACGCGCTGGCCAGGGAAGGCGCGCATGTCGCCGTCATGTATGCACAGAGCCGCGAGCAGGCCGAGGGCGTAGCCCGCACGTTGGCCACCAGCTACCAGATCAACGCCGCCGCCTTCGCCTGCGACATCACCGACGCCGACGCCGTGGCGAAGCTGGTCGGCGACGTGACCGCGCGGTTCGGCCGGCTCGACATCCTGGTCAACGATGCCGCGTATAACAAAGCGATCCCGTTCACCGACCTCGACAACCTGACGCAGGAGGTGTGGGACAAGATCATGGCGGTCAACCTGACCGGCCCGATGCGCCTGATCAAGGCGGTGGCGCCCGTCATGAAGGCGCAGGGACGCGGCCGCATCGTCAACATCGCGTCCGTGGCGGGGCTGGGGCCGACCGGTTCGTCGATCGCCTATGCGGTTTCGAAAGCGGGGCTGATCCACCTGACCCGCTGCATGGCGGTGGCGCTGGCGCCGGAGACCCTGGTGAACTGCGTGGCACCCGGGTTGCTCGAGGGCACCCGTGCCACCGCCAACCTGCTGCCCGAGATGGTGTCGCGCAACGCCGCCGCTTCCCTGCTGAAGAAGCCCGCCGACAAGGACGACTGCGCCGACATGACGGTGACCATGTGCCGCACCGAGACCATGACCGGCCAGACGGTGGTGATCGACTCCGGCCGCACGTTCCACTGACCGTCCCACTGACCGTCCCGCTGACCGTCCCACTGACCGTCCCACTGACCGTCCCAGCTGGGCCACGCGACCGAACGATCCGCTTATTCTGCCTCGGGCACTGAAGGCGGGTACCGCCGTCCCGTTATCTCAGCCTGGGGATCGCCCCGGGGGCTCATCCGACCGCGGCGTTGGACGTCTGTTCGGCGGTGTATGTCAGCCGGTCGATCAGCCATCGGGCTGCTGGACCTGGTGGGGAATCCGTTCGGTAGATTGCCGACATCGGCATCCTGGTGACCGCGTCCGTGGCCTCGATCGTCAGGGGGACGAGCGACCCGGTTGCCAGATCCGTCTCGACGACGTGGAGCGGCATGCCGCCCCAGCCGAAGCCCGCCCGAAGGAAGGCGTGCTTGGCGCCGAGGTCGGACAGCCGCCACGTCCGTGGCGAGAACACGCCCAGGTCCCTGCCTTCGGACAGGTTCGAGCGGTCGCTGAGCACCAACTGGACGTGGCCGGAGAGCTCTTCGCTCCGAATCGGCCCGGGCTTGGCCGCGAGGGGATGGCTCGGGGACGCGACCCATTGATAGCCGATGACGAGCAGGTGCTCGGTACTCAGCTCCGGCGGGGATATCGGCAGCGTGCCGCGGATGCCGAACGCGCAGCGACCGTCGAGAACCGGCTCGATGACGGCGCCCAGGCCGTCGACCGAAATCCGCAGCGGCGTGTTCGGGAACTCCGCGTGGAAGGCGGCGACGGCAGAGGTCAGCACCTCGGTCGGGAACATCACGTCCACGACAATACTCACTTCCGGCTCCAGGCCGCCCGCCAGGCCCCGCGCCCGGGCTTTGAACAGGTCCATGCTGTGAGCCACCGTCCGGGCGTCAGTCAGCAGCGCCTTCCCCGCGGCGGTCAGGACAGGCAAGCGTCCGCCTCGCTCGAACAGGCGCACGCCGAGCTGGCTCTCAAGGTTGGCCATGGTCTGGCTGACCACCGACTGGGCGCGACCCAATCGACGGCCTGCCGCGGAGAAGCTGCCCTCGTCGACGGCGGCGATGAACGTGCGGAGTTGGTCGAGCGACACGCCGTCGAGCATGTATCGGTCCGAGCGATGGTTCGTATCCAGATATATAGGCTACTGCGCTACCGGGGATCAATGCATGTTTGCGGCACGGCGGGGGAGGCCCCCGCCCCCGCCACACAGCTACTTTGCATGATGGAGACCAACCATGAAGCTACTCCACGTCGACTCCAGTATCCTTGGCCAGGGCTCGGTGAGCCGTACCCTCTCCGCCGAAATAGCTGCTGCGCAGAGCGCGCTCCACCCCGGCCTCGAGGTCTCCTATCGGGATCTGGCCGCCGAGCCCCTTGGCCACCTGGGCGGGGCCCATCTCTCCGCCGCCGTGGGCGCCGTGCCCGCCGATGGCACGATCCGGAGGGACATCGCCCTGGGCGAGGAGATGCTCGACGAGTTCCTTGCCGCCGACATCGTCGTGGTCGGAGCGCCAATGTACAACTTCAGCGTCCCGTCGCAGCTCAAGGCGTGGATCGATCGTCTCGCGGTCAAGGGGAAGACGTTCCGCTACACCGCGACAGGGTCGCAGGGCCTGGCCGGCGACAAGAAGGTGGTCGTCGCCTCTTCACGCGGCGGCTTCTACGGTCCCGGCACGCCAGCAGCGGCGCTGGAGCACCAAGAGAGCTACCTGCGCACTGTGTTCGAGTTCTTCGGGATCACCGACGTCACCTTCGTCCGGGCCGAGGGTGTGGCGCTGGGGACCGAGGCTCGGGACAACGCCATCGAGGCCGCCCGCGGCGAGATGATGAAGCTCGCTGCCTGACGCCTCTCAGCGCGGGCAGGGGCGGCGTCGAACCGCGCAGCGCCGCTACCTCCCGTGTCATGGTGCGCGAAGGCGTACCATCCACGACTTGCAGTGGCATACGGGGCAAAGTCGTGGATGGTGTGCCTTCGCGCAGCATGACACGGGAAGCGCGTGCTTCGCCCCTGAATGATTCAATGATTCGCTTGTTCCGCCTCGGACCGAAAAACCACAGCCCTCGTTAGACGAACCTCATTGTGTCAGAGGTCCATTGTGTTAGAGGTTCATTGTGTCAGAGGTCCATAGCGATGGAAGGGTCAAGAGCGTTCACGCGAGAGGAGACACACCGCATTCTCGAGCGGCGACTAGTGCGTGTCCATGCCTCCAGTGAGCAGACAAGCCTCACAGGATGAAGGGAAAGATAGCGGCCGCGCCACTCAATGCATCGTGCCGCCTCAGCTGCCGCCAGATTTACGCGGATTCCGGCCGCCATCGACACCTTTTTGTAAGACCATTTCGATACAGTGCCTGGCATCATACCTGCATGGCTGCTGGAGCAGGAACCGAATTGGGACAATGCGCATGCGCCGACAGTTGATCGTGGGCATTCTCGGCGTCAGCGCAATTTCGCTTGGCGCCTGTGCCAACCATACCTACGCTCCTGGTCCTGGAATGTCCGCTGCGTCATTCGGACCGAATTCAGCTCGCTGCAAACTGTTCGCGGAAGGCACCCGTCCTAATACGTCGTTCGAGGCGTATGGTTCGCCCAGGACTGTGGCAGTGGAGTCTGGCGCGGCGCTACTCTTGGGAGGGATCGCCACCGCTGTGCATGACAGTGAAACCTACGACAACTGCATGCAAGCTCAGGGGTGGGTGGTCACTGACAATGCAACTGCGGGAACGAACGCGGCAAGACCCATTGCGATGACGGGGGTTGTCCAGCAGCCCGTGACCCAATCACCATTGCCGATGCCATCCGCGATCCCGACAGTCACTGCACCACCTCCGGTCGTTGACATTGCACTACCCTCCGTCGTTGACGAAAGGACGGAGCGAGCAGCTCGCGCAAAGAGAACTGCGGAAGCATGGCTCGAGGCACAAAATGTTCTCAACGGCCCTGTCTCGGCGAAACAGCACAGCCTGTACACTGCGCTATGCAGCTCGGGGGATCTATCGGCCTGCTTTATGGCGGGCGCACGTTAGACAGCATAAGACCTGATCGATCGTGTGCATGTGCGTCAGGAGTAGCACTAGCAAGCCGCCGATGATTGCGGTTCGCTACAAGTAGCTGTCGGAGCAAGGCCCGGCTCTGCTTGCTGGTGGTGTTCAAGCTTCAGCCCTTGCCGCACGAGCCTCCGCAGAAAGTAGGCTCAACTCCGGTGCGTCACCGCAATAGGCTTCGAAAACTGACGGCACGGCAGACTGTCACAGCTCAAAACACCGTCGTTCAAGATACCCGCCCTCTTAAGAGCAACTGCATTTGTTTGGCTTCATCAGCCCGATTCCGCTGCTGCCACCGAACGGCCTTTTCATCCCACCAAGTCACTCGACATCCGCTTTTGGTGATGCGGGAGGCTCATCCTTCGGCTTGTGCCGCGCTATCTGCCCCAGCTTCTCTTTGAACACGGCGAACGTCGCCTCGTCCTCGGGCAGCCCCAGCTCCCGGGCGGTTTCGATGAACCGCTCGGACTGGGATTTGGCGTCGGCGGGGTGGGGTTTGCGGGCGGGCATGGTCTATAAATAGGCGGGAATGACGGAACCGGAAAGACTCCGGCCACGCCTTTCGTTACTCTGCCGTTGCTACACCAGCCGGGGAAGCGTCACCCTGCGCCCGGATTGACGGCGCGGGCGATGGACCGGTCAATGCTGGCCTCACCCCCACTGCACGACGAAGTCGCCATGGCCAAGGGCCCCGCATTGACCGGCCACATCATCAAGCTGGAAATCACACTGAAGCGCACCGATCCGCCAATCTGGCGCGGCCTTCTGGTGCCCGCGCACATGACGCTGGGGGACCTGCACTATGTCATCCAGCGCGCAATGGGATGGGACAACGAGCATCTGCATGAATTCCGGGTGGGCAAGACCACCTACGGCGAATCCGGTCCTGGCGTCCGGGCGCTCGACCCGGACGGGGTGACGCTCGGCGACGTCCAGCGGAAGGGCATCCGGAACTTCATCTACATATACGACTTCGGCGACAGTTGGGAGCATGTCTGCGCGATGAAGGGTACTGCTCCGCGCGTCGAGGGTCAGCATTATCCCGCCTGCATTGCCGGCGCTCGGGCCTGTCCACCCGAGGATTGCGGCGGTACCTGGCGGTATGCCGATTTGCTCACCGCCTTCGCCGACCCGGAGGATCCCGGCCACGCGTATGCGGTCGAGTGGCTGGGCGACAAATTCGATCCCGAGGCGTTTTCTGCCGAAGCCGTGAACGCGCAGTTCGCGGCGCAGGCCCGCCGCCTCGCCCCGGCCGGGCGCTGACCCCGCCGGCCCCCGCCACCTCGCCCCGGCCGAACGCTGACCCCGCCGGCCGCCGCCGCCGCGCACTGAGCGTTGACCCGCCGCCCGCCGCCGGGCAAGGATGCCGTCGCGATGATCCAGTTGCCCCCATGCTCCTGCTGATCGACAACTACGACAGCTTTACCTTCAACCTGTACCACTTCCTCGGCGAGGTGGGCGGACGCTGCGAGGTCGTGCGCAACGACAAGCTGACGGTCGCCGAGGCCATGGCCCGGCAGCCGGAGGCGATCGTGCTTTCCCCCGGCCCCTGCACGCCGAACGAGGCCGGCATCTGCCTCGACCTGATCGCGGCTGCCGCGGGCAGGGTTCCGATCCTCGGCGTTTGCCTCGGCCACCAGGCGGTCGGCCAGGCGTTCGGCGGCAATGTGGTCCGCGCTCCGGCGCCGATGCACGGCAAGACCAGCCGCATCTTCCACGCCGGCAGCGACATCCTGGACGGCGTCCCGTCGCCCTTCACCGCCACCCGCTACCACAGCCTGATCGTCGATCGCGCCACTCTGCCGGCCGAATTGCTCACCACCGCCTGGACCGAGGACGGCATCGTCATGGCCCTGCGCCACCGCACGCTTGCCGATCTACGGCGTGCAGTTCCACCCGGAGAGCATCGCCTCGGAGCATGGCCACGCGCTGCTGGCCAATTTCCTCGCCATTGCGCGCGGCACCAACCAGCCCGCCCGCGCCGCCTGACAGGCCCCGGTGTCCAACAACCTGAAACCGATGCTCGCCCGCCTCGCCACCGGGGCGACCCTGTCCGCCGCCGAGTCCGAGCAAGCCTTCGACATCATCATGTCCGGCGAGGCCACCCCTGCGCAGATCGGCGGCCTGCTGATGGCCATGCGCGTCCGCGGCGAAACGGTCGCCGAGCTGACCGGCGCCGTCCGCGCCATGCGCGCCCGCATGACCGCGATCGCCGCCCCCGACGGCGCGATCGACGTGTGCGGCACCGGCGGCGACAACGCCGGCACGCTGAACGTCTCCACCGCCGTCACCTTCGTGGTGGCGGGCGCCGGCGTGCCGGTCGCCAAGCACGGCAACCGCGCGCTCTCCTCGCGCACCGGCGGGGCCGACGTGCTGGCCGCGCTGGGCGTCAACGTCGACGCCCCCATGGAGCGCCTCCCCGACATCCTGCGCGCCGCCAATTGCGTGTTCCTGTTCGCGCCCCGCCACCACCCGTCGATGCGCCACGCCGCCGGCCCCCGGGTCGAGCTGGGCACCCGCACCATCTTCAACTTGCTCGGCCCGCTGGCCAATCCCGCCCGCGTTCGCCGCCAGCTGACCGGCGTCTTCGCCGCCGAGTGGGCGCGGCCGATGGCGGAGACGCTGGGCGAACTGGGCAGCGAGGCCGCTTGGATCGTGCACGGCCAGGGCCTGGACGAACTGACGGTGGCCGGCGACAATCAGGTGACCGAACTGCGCGACGGCAAGGTGACGACTTTCGCCGTCGCTCCGGAAGATGCCGGACTGCCGCGCGCGCCCATCCAGGCCATCGCCGGCGGCGACGCCGCGCTGAATGCCGCCAGCCTGACCGCGCTGCTGGAAGGCGGCCAGGGCCCCTATCGCGACACCGTCGTGCTGAATGCCGCCGCCGCGCTGGTCGTGGCGGGCCGCGCCGCTGACCTGCGGGAGGGCGCCCGCATCGCCGCCGACGCCATCGCATCCGGCGCCGCGCTTGGGGCGTTACAAGCGATGCGCCGGGAGACCGGCCGGGCCGACACCGCCGCGCGCTGAGCCTGCCTTGTGGACTTCCGCTGGGCGGACTTCCGCTGGCTCCGTTGGCCGGACGACTTAGCCCATCAAGTCAGCCCGTTGGGAGGGCGCCGAGGAAACCGCATGCCGAACGACATTTCTGCCGCGCCGGACGTTCTGGCCCGCATTTGCGCCGATACCCTCGCCGACGTGGCCCGCAGCAAGGCGGAGCGTGGACTGGAGCGGCTGCGCGCCGACATCGCCGCCCGCGCCGACGCGCCGCGCGGCTTCGGCCGGGCGTTGATGCGCGCGGTGGCCGCCGAGCGCTACGGGTTGGTCGCCGAGATCAAGAAGGCCTCGCCGTCGGGCGGCGTGATCCGGCCGGATTTCGATCCCCCTGTTCTGGCAGAGGCGTACCGCGACGGCGGCGCCACTTGCCTGTCGGTGCTGACCGAGGCGCGCTATTTCCAGGGCAGTCCCCACCACCTGATGGCCGCGCGTGGGGCGGTGGACCTGCCGGTGCTGCGCAAGGATTTCATCCTGGATCCGTGGCAGGTCTATGAAAGCCGGGCAATCGGCGCGGATTGCATCCTGCTGATCATGGCAGCGCTGGGCAACGACCAGGCGCGCGAGCTGGAAGCAGTGGCGCGGGCGCTCGACATGGACGTGCTGGTGGAAGTGCACGATGCGAACGAACTGCAACGGGCGCTCGGGCTGGAGACCTGTCTCATCGGAATTAATAACCGTGATCTCAGGACGTTGCAGACCGATCTTGCGGTGACGGAGCAGTTGGCGCCGCTGGTGCCGGCGGACCGGTTCATGGTGGCGGAGAGTGGCATCCGCACCGCTGACGACGTGCGGCGCCTCGCCGCCGCGGGGGCGCATTGCTACCTGGTCGGCGAGAGTCTGATGCGGCAGGCCGACGTAACCGCCGCGACCCGGGCCCTGCTGGGAGGCAGCGCATGAGCAGGGGGCATGAGCAGCGGGGAAACGCATGAGCAGGGGCAGGGCATGAGCAGGGGCAGCGCATGAGCAGGGGCAGCGGATGAGCAGGGGGCCGGTTGGATCTGTGCCGGAGGGATCGTGGAGCGGAAAATGAGCGGCTTCACCCATTTCGACGCTGCCGGCAACGCCGCCATGGTGGACGTCTCCGCCAAGCCGGTGACCGACCGCACCGCCACCGCCCGCGCCCGCGTGACGATGCAGCCGCAGACCGCCGCCATGATCCGTGCCGGCAGTGCGAAAAAGGGCGACGTGCTGGGGGTGGCGCGCATTGCCGGCATCATGGCGGCGAAGCGCACGGCGGAGTTGATCCCGCTCTGCCACCCGCTGCCGATCAGCGCCGTGACCCTGGAGCTGGAGGCGGGCTCCGACGCGGTGGAAATCGCCGCCACCGTCCGCACCACCGGCCAGACCGGAGTGGAGATGGAGGCACTGACCGCGGCCTCGGTCGCCGCGCTGACCGTGTACGACATGTGCAAGTCGGTGGACCGCGGGATGCGGATCGAGGCGCTGCGGCTGGTGCACAAAGCGGGCGGCAAATCAGGTGAGTTCGTGCAGGCGTGATGTCGGACCGCACCCCATCCGGAAACCGGCTGGCGCTCCCACCGTGACGGTTGCCGCCAGCCCGGTCATCGTGTCATGTCGGGCGCGACTTTTGTCATTGCGAGTTGACCACCGGCCTGGCCGCCGACCCGCCGTAAGTGTGTGATCATGCTGCTGGGCGAGGCCACGTTTCACCAGGTGCATGGCGGGGTCGCGACGAACAATTCGAATCCGCCGATGCAGGCGCTCCAAGGGGAGTAAGTGCGGCTGCGCGACCCTATCGCCCACCAACGCCGCAACCGCTGTATTTCGGCACGCTGCCGGATGCGGTACGACAGGGGATACCATTACCGCAGGGCTAGAGACGACATTCTAACCACCTGATGTCTCGCCGGTGCCGTGGGCGGCTGGCAAATTTATGCGCAGAGCCATATGCGCAGAGGCAGTGGAGGCGCAGAGGCCACAGCGCAGCCGTTGGCCACAACCAAACCCAGGTACGGCGGCGGAGGCGATTTGCCGAACGAGTTGCCAGATCACATTGTGACGGGCCAGCGTTCCGCCTCGAGGCAGACGCATTTCTCACCGAGAGCCACCGAGGAAGGCAAAGCAACTGATGACCGCCGAGCAGCCATCAGAATGGTCCGCCTCCGCGGTGCGCATTAGGCGTCTTTCTCGGTGGCCCTCGGTGGCTTTGCCTTCCTCGGTGGCTCTCGGTGAGAAACCCTGCTGGCTGCCGCTCAGGCGATGGCAGGGCGTGGCAGAATACCACTTCGCCCGCTCGCAATTCGAGCGGTTGCCTGAGACATCCAGGCCCGCACGAAGGCGAACCGGAGCCAACGAAATCGACAGGCAGATTAGAATCGTCGCGGCCTGCGAGGAATTTGCAGGTTATACCAGCCCGCGTATTAGTAGTGCAGAGAAGGATCGTTTGTTGACCGCGGATGATCCCGAGGACCGTGCGTTTCGCTGGGAATACTGTTGATTTTCCTCTGCGGCTGATTTTCCTCTGCGGCCTCGGCGCCTCCGCTGCCTCTGCGCATAAATTTGCCAGCCGCCTACCGCACCGGTCGCGCACAATCAAGTGCGGATCAGGAAACTTTGCGACGCCGTCAGGCAACTCGCATCCCGCCAACTCGCATCCCGCGGCATTGCAACCCGATGCACCGCATGTTGCGCGACGGTACGAGACGCCTGCCGCCGATCCCTCTCCTGCCTGCGACCGGGTCGCGCGGCGCAGCGCCCGCATGATACCCTCCGCCGATGTCCCTCCCCTCCCCCCTTCTTCATCCCACGACCGAGGAGCCAACCATCGCCGAGCTCCTCGCCGCCCGCCCGCATTTGACCATGCACGCCATGGACGGCCTGCTGCTTGAATCCGTCCCGCTCAACGGGATTGCCGATGCCGTCGGCACGCCCACCTGGGTCTATGGCGCCGGCACGATGCGCGCCCGCACCCATGCCCTCGCAGGCGCCCTCGACGACGCCGGACTGACCGCCGACCTCCACTACGCCGTGAAGGCCAACGATCACCTCGCTACCCTCCGCCTGTTCTCGACCGAGGGAGCCGGCGCCGACGTGGTCAGCGCGGGAGAAATCCGCCGCGCCCGCGCCGCCGGCATTCCTCCAGCCCGGATCGTCTTCTCCGGCGTCGGCAAGTCGGAAGCCGACCTGCGCTTCGCCCTCGCCGAGGACATCGGCCAGATCAACGTTGAAAGCGCCGAGGAGCTGGACCTGCTGTCCGCCCTGGCCGCCGCGATGGACCGCACCGCCCGCATTGCATTGCGCGTCAACCCGGACGTGGACGCCGCGACGCACGCCAAGATCTCCACCGGCCGCGCCCGCGACAAGTTCGGCGTCCCCCGGGCCGAGGCCGCGGCGCTCTATGCCCACGCCGCCAGCCTGCCCGGCATCCAGCCGGTCGGCCTGGCGACGCATATCGGCAGCCAGGTTCTCTCGCTTGCCCCGTTCCGTGCCGCCTATACCCGCATCGCCGCCCTGGTCGTCGAGCTCCGTGCGGCCGGCCACATCGTCAACACGGTGGATTGCGGCGGCGGCCTCGGCATCCCCTACCGCGACGAGCCGGCGCCCACCCCCGCGGGCCTCGCCGGCGCCCTGCGCGCGGCGTTCCACAACCTCGACGTCCATCTGAAGCTGGAGCCGGGCCGCTGGCTGGTCGGCCCCGCCGGCGTGCTACTGGCCTCCGTCGTCCTGCACAAACAGACCGGCGCCACGCGCTTCATCGTGCTGGACGCGGCGATGAACGACCTGGTCCGCCCCGCCATGTACGACGCCTGGCACGGCATCGTGCCGCTTGCCGCCGCCGACGCGGTCGCTCCAGTCGCACCCGCCGACGTGGTCGGCCCGGTCTGCGAAACCGGCGACACCTTCGCGCGAGACCGCCTCCTGCCGCCGCTGCAACGCAACGCGCGCGTAGCGATCCTCGACGCGGGCGCCTATGGTTCGGTGATGAGTTCCACCTACAACGCCCGCCCGCTCGCCGCCGAGGTCATGGTGGACGGTGACCGTTGGTCGGTGATTCGCGACCGCCAGCCGCCCGAGGCACTGTGGCAGGGCGAGCGTATTCCGGACTTCCTGGCCTGATCCCACCGGACTCCGGAGCGACGCGGTGGAGTCGACGCCTACTTGCCTGCGGCCCGTCGCAACGCGGCCAAGCGCTCCTCGTGTCGTTGGCGGTGTTCCCAGGCAAGGCGGCGTTCTGCCTGCCGCGTGACGAACCGGGGCTCACGCTCCGCGTGATAGCGAACGACCGGCGCACCGGTATTCCGTGCGACCGCCGCCGGGGCGACGGTCAACAGACTCAGGGCCAATGCAATCAATCTGGCCACCACTCTCGCGCTTTGCTGCATGATCGGTCCTTCCCGGTTTGCCGGAAGGTCGCGCGGTGCCGGTCACGCGGCGGTATCACGCGCCCGCCCCCCGGCGGCGACCTTGTGCAGCGACCCTGTCTTGTGCAGCGTCCCTGTCTTGTGCAGCGACCTTGTACGGACCGTCCCGCGGGGATCACGACGGTCGGCGCGATGACCGCAGCACGAAGGCTGGTATTCTCATCTGCTTGCGCATGGCGATGGCACACCCACTGTTTGACTGGTAGCCTCTCGTCCATGCGTTCCCCGACCGACGCGTCCAATGCTTTCTCAAGGCGCGCACCATGCCGGATCCATGCCGATGACCGACGCGCCTGAGGATCTTAACCCCTTGCTCCGGCGCCTCGCGGGGCGCCGCGGGCTGGCCCGCCTCGTCCTGCTGTTCGAGCATGTCTGGCCAGCCCTGTGGCCACCGCTCGGCATCGCCGGTCTGTTCCTCTGTGCGGCCATGCTGCAGCTTCCGCAGATGCTGCCGCCGCTTTGGCACCTGGCTCTGCTGGCTGGGACGGCGACCGCGATCGTGCTGACGGCGGTCCGCGGCCTGTGGCCGATCCGCGCCCCGAACGAGGCCGCGGCCGACCGCCGCCTGGAGCAGGCGTCCGGGCTGGCGCACCGTCCGCTGCAAGTGCTGTCGGACCGGCCGGCGCAGCATGATCCGATCAGTGTCATGCTGTGGCGGGCGCATTTGGGGCGCACCGTCCGGCAGGTGCGGCGGCTACGCGTCGGCGCGCCGCATCCTGGACTGCCGCGGCGCGACCGCTACGCCCTGCGCGGCGGGCTGATGGTGGCGCTGGTCGCCGCCCTTGTCATTGCTGGCGCCGATGCGCCGGCGCGCCTCGCCTATGCGCTGCAACCAACACTGCCGCGCCTGCCCGAGCCGCCCTCCACCGAACTGCAGGCCTGGATCACACCCCCCGCCTACACGCACGTCGCGCCATTGTTCCTGAAGGCGGAAGGCGGCGCCGCGGCGGTGCCGGCGGGATCGCATCTGACCGTGAGTGTGACGGGTGGGTCCGGCACGCCCAGCCTGGCGTTGCAAGGCCAAACCACCGCTTTCCGCACCCTGGCCAAGGACAGTTTCCAGGCCGACCTCGACCTGACGCAGGGTGGCCGACTGATGGTCCACCGCAGCGGCCGCGAGCTGACGGCGTGGGACCTGTCGGTGATCGTCGATCAGCCGCCAACGGTCGCCTGGACGGAACCTCCGGGTGGCACCCATACCGGTCAGGAGACGCGCCTGCCCTGGAAGGCCAGCGACGACTACGGCGTGGTGTCCTTGCAGGCGGAGCTGCGGCTGAAGGACCGGCCCTCGGGGTCGCCACTCGTGGTTGCCATTCCGCTGCCCGGCGGCGATCCGAAATCCGCGCATGGGGCCTATCAGCAGGACCTGACTGCCAACCCCTGGGCCGGGCTGCCGGTGATCGCGCGCCTGGTGGGCCGTGACGCCCCCGGCCATGCCGGCGTCAGCGCCGACGCCACCTTCATCCTGCCCGAGCGGTTGTTCACCAATCCCGTGGCACGCGCGCTGATCGCCATCCGCAAAGGGCTCAGTCTGCACCCGGACGACCGCGACAGCGCGGTGGACGGGCTGGACGCGCTGATCATGGACACGCAGGCGCTGCACGGCGACATCGGCGCCTACCTCAATCTTGGCGCGCTCTACTACCTGCTCGAGTACAACAAGTCCGCCAAGACGATCCCCCAGGCGCAGGAGCAGATGTGGGAACTGGCATTGCATTTGGAGGAGGGTCGGACCGAGCAAACCGCGCGCGAGCTGGAGCGAGCGCGGCAGGCGGCGCGGGACGCGCTGAACAAGGCTATGAAGGATCCCAGCGACGCCAATCGCCAGGCGTTGGAGAAACGCCTGCAGGAGCTGGAGCAAGCGATCGAGCGCCACATGCAGGCGCTGCTGGACGAAGCGCGCCGCAACCATGAGGAACTGCCGTTCGACCCAAATGCGCAGCACCTGACGGACAAAGACTTCGACCGTATGGCGCGGGAGGCGGAGCAAGCCGCGCGGAAGGGCAACATGGACCAGGCGCAGCAGCGCATGGCCGAGCTGGAGCGCATGCTGGACGAGTTGCGCAATGCCCGCGCTGCCAACGGCAAGGCGCAGAAGCAGCGCGCGCAGCAGCGGTCGCGCGGGCGGCAGCAGATGGGCGCGCTGCAGGACATGATCAGCCGGCAGGGCGGACTGCTGGATCATGCCCAGGGCCGGGTCGATGACCAGACCCGCGCGCTGTTCGGCGATCAGCAGCCGACTGAGCCGGTGGATCCCGGCACCGAGCGCCAGGCGGACCAGCGGGTGCAGCAGGCTCTGCGGCGGGCACTGGGGGAGCTGATGCAGCAGTTCAGCGACCTGACGGGCAAGCTGCCGCCCGGCCTGGGGGATGCGGACCAGGCGATGCAGGAGGCCGGGCGCCAGCTCGGCACGGGCAACGACAAGTCCGCCAGCTCGCAAGAGCAAAAGGCGATCGAGGACCTGCAGAAAGGCGGCCAGCAGATGGGCCAGACGATGGCGCAGCAGTTCGGCTCGGGCCAGCAGGGCGAGGAAGGGGAGGCCCAGGGCGCCGGCGACTCGGAGCAGTTCATGCTGCAGGAAGGGCGCGGCGATGGGACCGGCGAAGGGACGCTGCGTGGTTCGCCCGGGCGGGCCGACGGGCGGCGCGATCCGCTGGGGCGGCAATACGGCGAGGGAAGCTCCGGCGCCGATGAAGGCGACGACGTGACGATCCCGGAGCAGCGCGAGCAACAGCGCACCCGCGCGATCGAGGAGGAGTTGCGGCGGCGCGATGCGGATCGGGAGAGGCCGCCGGAGGAGCTGGATTATTACGGCCGGCTGCTGAAGGGGTTTTGAGAGCGCGGGGCCTGGCCAGAGTGGGCGGTGAGAGTTGAGAGTTAGTCGCGCCGCTGTGTGGGCTGGAGCGCTGTCATACCTGTGTTGGATCCCCCGCGATGCATCGGGCCGTTCAGCATGGAAGCGGTGTTCGGTATATCGATAACGGAAATATGCGGCGGCGAGGCTCGCGGTCAGTCATTCTACCTCCGCCACGACTCCAATCGGCGCACCTGGAAGCTCTTTTGTCCGAACGCGCAGTGAGCCACCATTCATCTGTCATCTCACCTTCGCCCCCATGTCACACGGCCGTCACCATCCCCCGCCTATCACCCCGCACGGACCACCCAGTGCCCCCAGTGAGCAGTAGCACGACAACCCTCGGCGCCATCGCGCGCCCCGCCATCGCCGCGCGACGTGGAACCCGCGCGCGCCCTGTCTTGCTCGCTGCCGCCCTGCTCGCGCCCTCCGGCGTGCTGCTGCTGCTGTTCACCTACTTCCCCGTCGTGCAGGTCCTGCTGTCGTCACTCACTGTCCGCAGCTTCGGCGGCACGGTGCAATGGGGCCTGGGCAACTACACGCGCTTGCTCGACGACCCGCACTTCGCCAAGGCCGTCACCAACAACGTTCTGTATGCCGCCGGGACGATCATCCCCAGCCTGACGTTCGCGCTCGCCTTCGCGCTCGGCCTGCGCGAGTCCACGCGCTTCAGCACCATCGTGCGCACGCTAATCGCCCTGCCACTGCTGATCCCGCTGGTCGCCGCCGCGGCACTGTTCATTTTCATCTTCCTGCCCGGCGCCGGCCTGCTGGACTACTACCTGGCGAAGCTTGGCATCGGCCAGACCAACTGGCTGGGCGATCCCTCGCTGGCGCTCGGCTCCATCATCGCCATCACCGTGTGGAAGAACACCGGCTACTACATGCTGTTCTTTCTTGCCGGGCTGGCCGGCATCCCGCAGGAGTTCCTCGATGCAGCGAAGATCGACGGCGCCGGCGCGCTGGCCCGCTTCCGGCACGTCACCCTGCCGCTTCTGATGCCAACGCTCGGCTTCGTGCTGGTAATCGCACTCCTGAACGTGCTGACGCAGGTGGATCATGTCATCGTCATGACACAGGGCGGGCCGGACGACGCCACCTCGCTGGTACTGTTCTACATCTACCAGCAGGCACACCAGAATTTCGACACCGGCCTGGCATCCGCGGCGACGGTGGTCAGCGTGGCGTTCCTGTTCGCGCTATCGTTCGTTTCGCTGCGCACGCTGGACCGGGGCACGCATTATGAAAGCTGAGGGGCGAAAGGGAGGTACGCAAGAACACCCCCTCCCCTTGAGGGAAGGGGCCGGGGGGAGGAGTGCTAACGCCATTGGTCGGCAGTTGAACGCACCCCTCCCCCTGGCCCGCTCCCTCAAGGGGAAGGGGTATCTATTTCTTCGTCCCCGCCCTCTGATCCCGCTGCTTTTACTGGCAACAGCCCTGCTCTGGGCCACCCCCTTCGCCTGGATGGCCGTGGCCAGCCTGCGCCCCAACGCCGCCGGTGCCGCCGACATCGGCTCCCTGGTCCCGCACGGCCCGTTCAACCTGTCCAACTTCGCCGAAGCCTGGTCCGACGGCCACTTCCCCCTCTGGTACCTCAACACCATCCTGCTCTGCGGCGGACTGCTGGTGGTGCAATGCGTCACCGTCAGCCTGGCCGGCTACGCTTTCGCCCGCCTTTCCTTCCCGGGCCGCAACACCCTGTTCTACCTCTTCCTGCTGCAGCTCATGCTGGTGCCGCCGATCCTGATCGTGCCGAACATGACCACGCTGATCCGCCTGCACCTCTACGACACGCTGGCCGGAGTCGCGGCGCCCTACGCCGCTTCCGCCTTCGGCACCTTCCTGATGCGCCAGACCTTCCGCACCATCCCGCGCGATTACGAGGAAGCCGCGATGATCGACGGCGCCTCGGTGCTGACGCTGATCTTCCGCGTACTGCTGCCGCTGGCGAGGCCCGGCCTGATCGCCTACGCCATCATTTCCGTCACCACACACTGGAACGAGTTCCTGTGGCCGCTGATGGCCACCTCTTCGCCATCCACCCAGGTGCTGACCGTCGGGTTGGCATCGTTCACCTCGGGCGCGGAGGCCGGCTCCGATTGGGGCATCATGGCCGCCGGCACGTTCTTCGTCGCGGCACCGTTGCTGGTGGTGTTCGTGGCGTTCCAACGGCGCTTCGTCGCCAGCTTCACGTTCTCCGGCATAAAATAGGGGGAGTTCACAGAATGCGTCTGTTGCACGCCGTCACATTGGCGCTCGGGCTGTCCTTCGGGACGGCGCAGGCCGCCACCGACATCGATTTCTTCTTTCCCGTCCCGGTGCAGGGCAAGCTCGCGGTGGAAATGCAGAAGCTGGTCGAGCAATTCGACCAATCGCACCCCGACATTCACGTTACCGCCGTCTATACCGGCAGCTACGACGATACCAACCTGAAGACCCGGGCCGCCATCCAGGCCGGACATCCTCCCGGCGTGGTGCTGATGAGCGCGAACTTCATTCGCGAATACTACATCAACCACGACGCGATCTCGCTGGATCCGCTGATTGCCAAGGATGGCAGCACGCCGGAAAAATACATGGCGGAGTTCTGGCCCGCTTTGAAACTGAATGCCATGGAATCCGGCCACGTCTATGGCGTGCCGTTCCAGAATTCGACTCCCCTGCTGTATTACAGTGTCGATGCGTTCAAGGATGCGGGGCTGGACCCCGATCATCCGCCGGTCACCTGGGATGACTGGGTCGCCGACATGAAGAAGCTGACCAAGAGCAGCGGAGGCCAGACCACGCGCTGGGGCCTGATGTTCCCCAGCACCTATGACTATTGCGGCTGGATCACCAGCGCACTGGCGATGGCGAACGGCGGCGACTACTACAACACCAACTACGGCGGCGAAGTCTATTACGACACCCCCACCACGATCGGTGCGGTGAAGCTGATAGACGCCATGGTGAACCAGTGGCACGTGATGCCGCCCGGAGTCACCGACGCCAACACGGTCACCACCGCCTTCTTCCAGGGGCGCGCGGCTATGATGATCCTGTCTACCGGATCGTTGTCCTTCGTGCGGCAGAACATGAAGACGCCGTACAAAACCGCGTTCCTGCCCCGCCGCGTCGTCAACGCCGCGCCGATCGGCGGTGCCAGCCTGCTGATCCCCAACGGCAACTCGCCCGAGCGGCAGGCGGCGGCCTGGACGCTCATTAACTGGTTAGTTAGTCCGGAAACCGCCGCGCATTGGAGCCAGTTCACCGGCTATTTCGCTCCGCGGATCGCCGCCTACGACCTGCCTGACATGAAGAGCTACATGGCGGAACACCCCAACGCCCAGGTCGCGCTGGAGCAACTGAAATACGCCCGCGGCTGGTTCGATACCTACGACACGGTCGCCGTGCGCAAGGCGCTGGAGGACGGCGTGCAGGCGATCCTCTCCGGCAAGACCACGCCGGAGAAGGCGATGGCGGCAGCGCAGCAGCAGGCGGATGCACTGCTGAAGCCCTACGTCGATCAAACGGCGCTGAAGCTGCCGTAGTAGAGGAGTCATACCAAGCGCCGTTGACGGTGACCCTCCGTGTCATGGCCGCGCTTGGCGCGGCCACCGACGTCTTCTTGCGGTGCTGCGAGCAGCAAAGACGTGGGTGACCGGGCCAAGCCGGCCAAGCCCGCTCATGACACGGGGGGCAGCGAGCGCTGGCCGAATGTCAATCTTTATGCGGGCTGGTATAAGAGCGGGCTGGTATAAGATATGAGCATGGCGTGCAGACCCCACCCCGCCTGCCACAACAGCCGACGCCCAGCCGAGGAACCCGCCCGCATGCTGATCGCCCAGCTTACCGACCTGCACATCCGCCCGCCCGGCCAGGCCGCGAACCGCGTCGCCGAAACCAACATGCTCGTCGAGCGCGCCTTCCGTGCCGTCGCCGCCTTCACCCCACGTCCCGATGTCATCCTCGTGACCGGCGACCTCACCGAATGCGGGCTGGATGCCGAATACGCCAACCTGGCGCGGATGATCCGCTGCCATCTCACACCCCCCGTGTTCGTCATTCCAGGCAACCACGACCGGCGTGAGAACCTGCGCAAGGAACTGGAACATCTGCCCGGTGTCACCGCCGACCCGTTCTACGTGCAGTACGCGGTCGAGGATTTCCCCGTCCGCCTGGTCATGCTGGACACGGCGGTGCCCGGCTCAGCCGCCGGGGAGTTGCGGCCCGAGCAATTGCAGTGGCTCGACCGCACCCTGGCGCAGGCGCCGCACAAGCCGACCATGATCGGCATGCACCATCCGCCCTTCTCCTGCGGTATCACCCACATGGACCGCATCCGGCTGAACAACGTCGCGGCATTCGCCGAAGTGGTCGCGCGGCACAAGCAGGTCGAACGCATCGTCTGCGGCCACCATCACCGCGCCATCACCACGAAGCTGGCGCAGGCGATTGCATCGATCTCACCGTCGGTGGCGCACCAGGTGGAGATGTCGCTGCGGGCCGACGATCCCGGTGCTTTCATATTCGAACCCCCGGCGTTCCAACTTCACCGCTGGGCACCGGAGGATGGGATCGTTTCCCATACCGTCTATGTCGAGCACTTCCCCGGGCCGTTCCCGTTCCTGACCGATCCGGACTATCCGGGGCGGAAGGTGGTCTGATTTTTGGATCCAACCGTCGGGATGGCGTCGCGACGATTCTGATCTGACTGTCGATTTCGTCGGCTCCGGTTCGCTGGCACTTCTTGCGGGCCTGCATGTCCTGGGCAACCGCTCGAATGGCGAGCGGGCGAAGTCTGCCACGCCCTGCCATCGCGTTAGCGGCAGGGGAAGATTTCTCACCGAGAGCCACCGAGGAAGGCAAAGCCACCGAGGGCCACCGAGAAAGACGCCCAATGCACACCGGGTAGGTGAACCATTCTGATGGCTGCTCGGCGGTCCTAGCTGGCTTTGCCTCGGTGGCTCTCGGTGAGAAATACGTCTGCCTCGAGGGGGAACGCTGGGCCGCTGTTAGCCACAATGTGATCTGGCAACTCGTTCGCCAAATCGCCTCCGCGGCCGTACCTAAGTTTGGTTGCGGCCAACGGCTGCGCTGAGCGTATCTGCGTGCATCTATGGTTGAAAATTCTTGCCTGCCATCCTCCCACCGCCTGGCGCTCCCGACGGACCTCGCGATACGAGCGAGTTGCAATGACAGATGGCAGCCCGTGCGGCTGTCTCACTTCCCGGTGAGTTTCTGCATGAGAGGCTACCACGTGAGCACGAAAACACGGTCCGGCTTAAGGCTTTTTTCACCATCGCGCCTGCAGCATGACGCCAAGGCGGACACTCCGCCGGTCGCCCCCGTCGTCCCGGCCTTCAGCGGCGTGGGGTCGGTGGCGGGCAGGCGCCTGACGCGATCGTTGTCGTACCGCGGCCGGGGGCGTGGACATGCCACGCCGGGTCGTGGCCAAATGCCGGACGGCGTTGCACATCCCCGCCGTGGTGCGGCGCCGACGGAAGAATCCCACTCCGGCGCGGGGTGCTCCCCGGAACAGAGGCCGGGCCGCACCTCGTCCGTCGCTTCCGCCGTGTCCAGCCAAGGGGAGAGACACATGCAGATCACCGTCTCCGGCAAGCAACTCGATCTATCCGACGCGCTGTGCGGCAGGGTGTCGGCCCATCTGGAGACCATCGCGACAAAATATTTCGGCCACGCGCAGGAGGCGCAGGTCACCTTCAGCCGGGCGCGCAGCTTCTTCACCTGCGACATCACCCTGCATGCCGGGCGCGGCCTGCGGCTGCGCGGCGAAGGCGAGGCGCTGGACGCCAACACCGCCTTCGACGATGCGGCAGAGCACATCGCCAAGCGCCTGCGCCGCTACCGCCGCCGCGTGAACGAGCATGCCCGCGACCTCGCCAACCGCGAGCGGCCCGAAGCAGCGCGGCAGTTCGTCCTGGAGCGTTCGAACGAAGAGGACGAGGCCGAGGCGACGAACGGCACCGCACCAAACGGCGCCATCGCCACGGTCATTGCGGAGCACCCGACGGAGATCAACCTGCTAACGGTGGATGAGGCGGTCATGCAGATGGATCTTGCCGACCAGCCGCTGTTGATGTTCCGCAACCGCGAGTCGGGCGCGCTGAACGTGGTGTATCGCCGCAGCGACGGGAATGTCGGCTGGATCGATCCGGGGCAGCACTGACACGGCTTGCCGGCGGCACCCTCATCGAAACCACCAAGCCCCTCTCCCGCTGACGCGGAGGCCCGCCGCTGGTTTCTCCCGCTGACGCGGGAGCCCGCGGCTACTCTCTCCCGCTAACGCGGGAGAGAGCGTTTGCCTTCACGCAATCGACGAATTGAAGCCGCCGCCGTCGAGCAAGAGATTGTGCCCGACGATGAAGCCGATCTTCGCGGAGCACAGGAAGGCGCAGGCGTCGCCGAACTCCGCCGGATCGCCGGCCCGGCCGGCCGGGTTGGTCTTCAAGCGGTCGGCGACGATCTCGTCCACCGGGCGATTGCTCGCGCGCGCCGCTTCGGCGAAGCCGGAACGCAGCCGGTCGGTGAGGAACGGCCCCGGCAGGATGTTGTTGATCACGACATTGTGCCGCGCCACCTGACGCGCCAGGCCGGCAACGAATCCCGTAAGCCCGGCGCGCGCGCCATTGCTCATGCCGAGTTCGGGGATCGGCGACTTAACGGATGCCGAGGTGATGTTCACGATGCGGCCGAACCTGCGTTCGATCATGCCGTCGATCACCGCCTTGATCAGCGCGATCGGCGTCAGCATGTTCGCATCGACCGCCTTGATCCAGTCGTCGCGGCCCCACTCGCGGAAATCGCCGCGCGGCGGGCCGCCGGCGTTGTTCACCAGGATGTCCGGCGCGGGGCACGCGGCGAGCGCTGCGGCGCGGCCGGCCTCGGTGGTGATGTCGCCTGGCACGGGCGTCACTTTCGTCCCCGTGGCCTTGCGGATTTCGTCGGCGGTGCGTTCCAGGTCGGCGGCGGTGCGCGCGGTGATCACCACCTCAACGCCCTCGCGCGCGAGCGACATGGCACAGGCGCGGCCCAGCCCCTTGCTGGCGGCACAGACTATGGCCTTCTTGCCTTTAAGTCCCAGGTCCATGGATCGCTCTCCCCCTCGGGTTTCGAATAGGCAGCGGTATCCGGGGTCTGGGTTGGATGGTCAAGCGGGCGGGGCTGGGGTTGTCTCGCTTGCCGGTCGGGTCCGTGCTGTCGGTCGGTCTGTTGTTCTCGCAAAAATAGAAAAGAGCGAGTTGAAGATTCACAAAGAACCATTGACGCCGGCGCTCCGGATCAGAGTGGCGAACACGAGTGCGAATGCCATTGCCAGTTCCAACAGCGGCGCCATTGCGCAGTGTCATTGCGAGTGTCATTGCGAACGCAGCGGAGCAATCTCCCGCGAGTGACGTGCGAACTCTCGCGGGAGATTGCTTCGCTGCGCTCGCAATGACAAATTCTCGCCAGCGACGGGAGGAGACACGAGAATGGACGTCCATCCGATAACGCCGGACTTCGCCGCCGAGATTGCCGGCATCGACCTCAGCCAGCCGATCGACGCGGCCGCCGTGCGGGCGATCTGGGATGCGATCGACCGCTACTCGGTCCTGGTGTTCCACGACCAGCGGCTGACCGACGCGCAGTTGCGCGACTTCGCAGCGGCGTTTGGCCCGCTGGAGATCGGCCGTGCCGCATTGCAAGGCGGCAGGCGGCGGCTGGCGATTCCGCAGATCGGCGACATTTCCAATCTCGACGAGGACAACCGCATCCGCGCGCGCGACGACCGGCGGCGGCTGGACAGCCTCGGCAATCGGCTGTGGCACACCGATGCGTCCTATATGCCCGTGCCGGTGGTCCTGGGTATGCTGCATGCGATGACGGTGCCGCCCCCCTCGGCGCTGGGCGGCGGCGAAACTGAATTCGCCGACATGCGCGCCGCCTATGACGCGTTGCCCGAGCGCATGCGCGCCGAAATCGACGGGCTGGTGGCGCAGCACGATATCTTCTGGTCGCGCGGCCAGATCGGCTTCACTGAATTCCCGCCGGGGGAACGCGAGAAATATCCACCCTCACCGCAGCGCCTGGTGCGCCGGCATCCGGGATCAGGACGCAAGACGCTGTATTTGTCGGCGCACGCGTCGCACATTGTCGGCTGGCCGGTGGCGGAGGGGCGTTTGCTGCTATGGGACCTGACCGCCCATGCCACGCAACCGGCGTTCGTCTATAGTCATCGTTGGCGGATCGGCGACCTGGTAATCTGGGACAACCGCTGCACCATGCATCGCGGCCGCGCGCACGATGAATCACAGCCGCGCGACCTGCGGCGCGCGACGACGCTGGACAGCGGGTCCACGTTGGAGCAAGCGGCGTAGCGCGGGGCGTCAGGCCAAACGTGTGCGTCGCGACCGGCGCGGCAGCATCAGCGGCAGGATCAGGCCCACGCCCAGTCCCCAGAATCCGTTGATCAGCAGCGAACGGGCGATCGGCCACGCGTGCCAGCCATTGGCGATCGGCGCGCCCTTGATCGGCGCGACGACAAACATCCCGACCAGCGCGGCAATGATCCCGAGGACGATGCCGCACAGCCAGGTCGGCCACGCGAACTGCGGCAGCAGCAGGCCGAAGACCAGCCCGTACAGCCCGCCCCAGAAGCACAGGTCGGCGAGCAGCGGTACGCCCCAGGGCGGCATCGGATACATGCCATAGGCCGTGTAGGGCGACACGCCGAGCGCGTGCAGGAAGGCGATCATGCCCTGGTGGAACGTGAGCACGGAAATCGCCGCGGCAATAAACCCGAACAAGGCACGTGTGGATGCGGACCACATGACCAACCCTCCCCGGTTCCGTGTCCCAACGATGCTGCGCCCAGGCCCAGCGCGTCAATCCAGCGCGTCAATCCAGCGCGTCAATCCAGGCGCGTCCATAAGGCACGGGATCACCCATTCGCATGGTCGGCTGCCGGCAGTGCCGCCGGCTGATCGTCTTTCAGGGCGACTCCGGTCAGTTGCAGGCGGCACATTGCCTTGATCAGCCAAAGCAACTTGGCCACGGCTTGCGGAATGGGCAGCCCGGCGGGACGAATGTTGGAAATGCAGTTGCGCTCCGCGTCGAGCCGTCCCGGGCGCGGCCGCCAGGTCAGGTAGATGCCCAGGCTGTCAGCAGCCGAAAGACCGGGCCGCTCGCCGATCAACACGGCGACCGCCGCCGCGCCCATGATACCGCCGATATCGTCGCCGATCGCCACACGCCCTTGCGTCGCGATCACCACCGGTGCCACCGGCATCGTGACGCGCAACGCCGCGATGGCCCGGCCCAGCAACTCCCCGGCATGACGCTGTCCTGCAACAGCCGACAGGCCGTCGCACACGACGAACAGTACGGCACCGGGCGCGGCGGGCACGATGGCGCGGTCTGCCTCGCGCAAACAGCGCCCGAGATCGGGCCGGCGCAGATAGGTCACGCGGTCCGCCGCCGCGCTGTGCACGGCGATGCTGTCGATGCCGCCCGCGGTCAGGTCCGCCTGCAAGGCGGCGACGTCGAGCATGGCATGCACGGCATCGCGGGCCGCCGCGTGCGCTGCCTGGAACGCAAGGTGCGCCGCGGTCGGCAGACCGTTGCCTGCTCGTCCCAGTCCGACGCGGGCCGGCGTAAATCGCCGCAGGTCGCTCCATCGTGCCGGCGGTGGCGCTGCTGTCATACGCGGCTCGTCATGCGGTGACGCACCGGCTGTGGTGCATCGAGCGTGCCGCACGCAGTCGCGCCTTGGATTGCCTTGCGAGCGCAGCGAAGCAATCTCCCGCGAGTGAGGTGCGAACTCTCCGGGAGATTGCTGCGCTGCACTCGCAATGACAGATGCGCCGACGGCGTCGAAGCGTCGGGGTAACAACACCAGCCGTACCGCAAATGCTTTCGCACAAGAGTTGGGTCCCACGCCGTCGGGTGGGAAGGCGCGGCTCATTCCGCCGCCGAACCGCCGCCATCTCACCCGATCCCGATCAGTGCCGGCGACAGCGCCGCGGGAATCCGTTCCCGCGCCGCCCCATCATCCAGCCCCATCCGCGCCAGCCAGTCCGCGAACTCCGGTGCCGGCTGCAGCCCGAGCACGCCGCGCACGTACAATGCATCATGAAAGGATGTGCTCTGGTACGACAGCATAACGTCATCCGCCCCCGGCACGCCCATCACGTAGGTCACGCCGGCAACGCCGAGCAACGTCAACAGCGCATCCATGTCGTCCTGATCGGCCTCCGCGTGATTGGTGTAGCAGACATCCACCCCCATCGGCAGGCCGAGCAATTTGCCGCAGAAATGATCTTCCAATCCGGCGCGCGTGATCTGCTTGCCGTCGAACAGGTATTCGGGGCCGATGAAGCCGACGACGCTGTTGACCAGCAGCGGATCGAATGCACGCGCCACGGCATAGGCGCGCGCCTCCAGCGTCTGCTGGTCCACGCCGTGATGCGCCTCGGCGGACAGCGCGCTGCCCTGCCCGGTTTCGAAATACATCACGTTGTTGCCCAGCGTGCCACGGCGCAGAGACAGCGCCGCGTCGCGCGCCTCGCGCAGCAGTGCGAGCGAGATGCCGAAGCCGCGGTTCGCCGCCTCGGTGCCGGCGATCGACTGGAACACCAGGTCAACCGGCGCACCGGCCTCGATCGCGCGCAGCGTGGTGGTGACGTGCGACAGCACGCAGGTCTGCGTCGGGATGGCATAGCGCTCGCGGATCGTGTCCAGCATGGCGAGCAAGGTCACGGTGGACGCGACGCTGTCGGTGGCGGGATTGACCCCGATCACCGCGTCGCCCGCGCCCAGCAGCAGCCCATCCAGCGTCGAGGCGGCGACGCCCTGCGGATCGTCCGTCGGGTGGTTCGGCTGCAGCCGCACCGACAGCCGGCCCGGCAGCCCGATGGTGTTGCGGAACCGGGTGATGACCCGGCATTTCGCCGCCACCGCCACCAGGTCCTGTAGCCGCATGATCTTGCTGACCGCGGCGACGATTTCCGGCGTCAGGCCGGGCCGCAGCGCCGTCAGCGCCTCGGGCGGCGCGGACAGCAGGAATTCCCGGAACGCGCCCACGGTCAGTGCGGCGACCGGAGCGAACGCCGCGGCATCATGGTTATCCAGGATCAGCCTTGTGACCTCATCCTGCTCATAGGGAATCACCGGCTCCGCCAGGATCGACGCCAGCAGCACGTTCGCGAGCGCCATCTGTGCCGCGACACGTTCGGTGGCGCTCGCCGCGGCCAAGCCGGCCAGCACGTCGCCGGACCGCAACGGCGTGGCCCGCGCCAGAAGCGTGCGCAGGTCGGGAAAGATGTAGCGTGTGCCGGCGATGCTGTGGGCGTAGGGCAGAAGCGTCTCCCGCGGCGGCATGAGATGCGTATCCTATGGGGCAGCCGGGGAGAAGGGAATCGCAGCGTCGACCGCGCCTCGGTCTGGATCGCCGGGTGCCGGTCTCAGGCGGCCGATGCAACGGGCGTTATGCGCCGCCGGGGGCCCCCATCGAGCAAGCGCGATGGGACCCGGCCCGCGTCGTGCAGGAAGCGGCTAAGTCTTAGTGTCTGTCCAAGAACAAATTAAGTCTTTTGAATCGGTTAGCGGTGGCCCCTTGAACCCGTTGATTCTGCTCCCATTTTATGTCCCCTGCGCAATTTCGGGGCACCCGGATGTGGACCAAGGAGAACCGCGCTCGCTACGACCGCAGCGGGCTCCGCTATGAGAGCGATCTGACCGATGAGGAGTGGGCGGAGATTGCGCCCTTGATCCCACCCGCCAAACCCGGCGGCAACAAGCGCACGGTCGAGCTGCGCGAGGTGGTCAACGGGCTGATGTACATCCTGAGCACAGGCTGCCAGTGGCGGGCGATCCCGAAGGGCCTTGCCGCACGCAGCACGATATACGACTACCTCGACCGCTGGAGTTGGGACGGGACGCTGGAGCGGATCCATCACGCACTCTACGTCAAATGTCGGGAGCAGGCCTTGCGGGAGGCCAGCCCGACCGCGGCGATCATCGACGCCCAGAGCGTCAAGAGTGCCGAGAAGGGCGGTGCTCATATTGATCCGCACGGCTACGACGCCGGCAAGAAGGTCAAAGGCAAGAAGCGGCACGTTCTGGTTGATACGCAGGGGCTGGTTCTGCATGCCATCGTGACAGCCGCGGACGTCCAGGATCGCGACGGCGGCGCCTGGTTGCTGGGCACCTTATTCGGCCTGTATCCATTCCTGCTGAAGCTCTATGCCGACGGCGGGTACCAGGGACCCAAGTTCCGCAAGGCCATCAGGAAGGTGCTGGCAAATGTCCAGGTGGAGATCGTCAAGCGCTCGGACCAGGCCAAGGGTTTCGCAGTGTTGCTCAAACGCGCCGCAAACAGCAGGCACCAGCCGTTGGGGCTGATCGGCCCTTGCACGAATTTGCATGCATTCGGCGGCTGGAAGTTGACGCAAGCGCCACACATTTGCTGCCCCTTCGTCTCGGCCAGCGGAAAACGGTGCCACTCGCGTCGGCTGACGCAATAAGATGGCGACGCTCTATAGCGGATTTGGGGTAGCAAAATTGCGGATTTGGGGTAGCAAAGCCAAGTGCGGCAGCCACCAAACGTGGCTGGGCGGCCGCAAAGGCCAATGCACGAGCCCTCAAAGTTCTGCGGCGAGGCCAGTCGTTCCTGTTTCGTGCGTCCAGCCGAACCATGATGCGGTGCCGATTTCGCTGGGATCGAGCCGCCTGTTCACCGGTGCCCATAATTCGTGAAGACGTAATCTCTTGACTTCACGATGGTGTGGCACGCGAACCCGCACTTGGCGTCGTGCCCCTGCGGGGGCATGTCAGTCAGGTTGCCGACCCTGAACGTATCGGATGCGGCGTCATACTCGAACACGCCCCATCCCCACCCACCGCTGTCCGCGAACCTCTTGCTGTCCTTCACCATGAAGTCGACGTCATGCTGGGTGCCTGGCACCGTCGCTGCCGGGAACGTTCGCCGATCTGTTGTCGGATTCCAATGGATCTTCGCCATCTTGGCGCCGTCGGGGAAAGGCTTGCCATTGCCGGGAATGCCGGCCAGATAGGCGTCGATCATCACAGGATTACCGAGGATCGCAGCCATAAGGTCTCCGTCCTTGCTGATGGAGACAACCTGCCAGGCGTCGTATCCCTTGAACTCAGAGAACGCGAGCCCATTCGGCACTTGCAGCGTATACTTGTCCTGCGCGGATATCGCCCTGGCACCCAAGGCAGCGAGCATTACGACAGGGATCACGACCCCTGTCGCAAACATGCGCTTGCGAAGCGACATTGAAGTTTTCTCCCGAACCGTATGCTTTCAGAGCGGTTCCGCCTGGTGTCTCGCTGACCGGAACTTCGCGGAAAACAGGCTCGCGGCCATGGGTGAGGCATAAGTGGAGGGCCGGCATGGTCGCTCCAAATCGCAGGACGAATTCCGGCCCCTTTAGCGGAGGGTCATCGAATGTGATCCGTGAATAGGCCGGCGACGACCAGCCGATCCGGATCCGCGCCGTTTTCGTTGCTGGCGATCATGAGGGCCTCCTGGCGTATCCACAATCAGAATGCCCGCGAGATATCAACTCCAGGCTCGATCCTCTTGCATAAAGCGCTTGCGATTGGACAATATTTGCCAAAAATCATGCGAACGCTGGGACAATCTCCGAGGGCAATGCCAAAATAGCCGCGCTAATGCTGCTGGCGCCTTTGATGAACACTGTATGCATTGTCGGGATTTGGCCTGCTCGCGAGGAGTCGCTAGGCCACCGTCACGCGTCATGTCGTTGGCTTCCCCGCTATTTCCCCCTGCCCTCCCGCATTGCGCGCGGCATGCACGAGCCCGTGACCGCCGCTAGCCCGCAGTCCGCCACGACGACACAGCTTTGTCACGCCACCGGATTGCATGGCACTCTCCGTGCGAACCCCCCGCCCATGCATGGAGACCAAAGTGGACCCGAACGCCCTGCCCTTCGATGCCGACGCCATGCTGGACGGGCTGCGCGCCTGGGTGACCTGCGAAAGCCCCACCTACGATGCTGCCGCGGTCAACCGGATGATGGACATCGCCGCCCGCGACCTGGCGATCGCCGGCGCGCGCGTGGAGCGCGTCGCCGGGCGCATGGGCTTCGGCGACTGCGTGCGCGCCACGTTCCCGCACCCCACGCCGAACGAGCCGGGCATCCTGGTGATGGGCCACCTGGATACCGTGCACCCGACCGGCACACTGTCGGACCTGTCCTTCCGGCGCGAGAGCGGCAAGGCCTGGGGACCCGGCATCCTGGATATGAAGGGCGGCAACTACCTGGCGCTCGAAGCGATCCGCCAGCTTCTCCGCGCCCGCGTCCCCACGAAGCTTCCCGTCACCGTGCTGCTGACCAGCGACGAGGAAGTCGGCAGTCCCTCCACCCGCGACCTGATCGAGGCGGAAGCGTCCCGCCATCGTTACATCCTGGTACCGGAACCCGCTCGCGCCGACGGCGGCGTCGTGACCGGCCGTTACGCTATCGCGCGGTTCAATCTGGAGGCGCGCGGCCGCCCCAGCCATGCCGGTGCGCGGCTCGCCGAGGGCCGCTCCGCGATCCGCGAAATGGCCCGCAAGATCGTCGAAATCGAGGACATGACCACGCGACGACTGCACCTTCAGCGTCGGCGTCATCAATGGCGGGCAGTGGGTGAACTGCGTGTCCACCACCTGCACCGGGCAGGTGCTGTCGATGGCCAAGCGGCAGGACGACCTGGACCGCGGCGTCGCCGCCATGCTGGGGCTGCGCGCGACCGGCAACGACGTGTCCTTCGCGGTGACGCGCGGCGTCACCCGGCCGGTATGGGAGCCGGATGCGCGTGGCATGGCGCTGTATGGCGTCGCCCGCGATATCGCTCGCGGACTGGGCTTCGACATCCCGAGCCAGAGTTCCGGCGGCGGGTCGGACGGCAACTTCACTGGCGCGATGGGCATTGCAACGTTGGACGGGCTGGGCGTGCAGGGCGCGGGCGCGCATACGCTGGACGAGCACATCGTGGTCAGCAGTCTCGCCCAGCGCGGCAAACTGTTCGCTGGAATCCTGGCGGCATTGGGCTGAACGCGAGGTGCTGCGATGACCCAGCCCGATCGAGGCGCTGCGATGACCCAGGCCGATCCCGACGCCGCGGCGCGTGACACTCTGCGATGGCTTGGCGCCGATCCGCCGGACTGGGTGCCGGAACGTGCAGGCATCGACCACAACGTCGCCATCATCGGCGGCGGCCAGACCGGTTGCGCCATCGCCTTCGCGTTGCGCCGCGCGGGTATTGGCCGGGTTACGATCATCGACGCCGCCGCGGACGAGACTCAGGCCGGGGTCTGGCTGACCGCCGCACGCATGAACCTGCTGCGGACGCCGAAGGCTTTGCCCGGTCCGGAGCAAGGGATTCCGGCACTGAGCTTTCAGGCCTGGTACGAAGCGCGGCACGGTACGGCGGCCTATGCCGCGATCGATCGCATCCCGCGGCTGGCCTGGGCAGAGTACCTGGACTGGTATCGGCACTTCCTGCGGATCCCCATCCGCTATCGCACGCGGTTGCTGCGGATCGAGCCGGACACGGGGCACTTTCGCCTGCATCTCGACGCGGACGGGCAGTCCACGGTCGAAGCGGCGCGCAAGATCGTGCTGGCCACCGGGTTCACCGGTTATGGCGGAGCCTTCGTGCCGCCGGAGCTGCGGGAGTTGCTTCCTGCCGGGCTGTATGCGCATACCGAGGATGCGATCGACTTTGCTGCGTTGCGCGGCAAGGTGGTGGGGGTGATCGGCGCGGCCGCCTCGGCGTTCGATGCCGCGGGCGTGGCGCTCGAGAACGGTGCCGCGGCCGTGCACTTGTTCTCTCGACGGCCGGCCATCGCCGCGGTGCCGATCACACGCAGCCGCGGCTATGCGGGCGCTTACGACAACTATGCCACGCTGCCCGATGCCACACGCTGGGAGCAGGCGCTGCGGTACCGCCGGGCGGGGTCGACGCCGACGACCGATGCCATCGAGCGCACGGTGGCATTTGCGAATTTCCATCTGCAACTCGCGGCGCCGTGGGAGTTGGCTCGGGTCGCGGAAGGGCGGATCTTGGCGCGGGTTGGCGGCGGCGAATTTCGTTGTGATTTCGTCATCGCGGGAACCGGTTATCAGGCGGAGCTGGAAGCGCGCCCGGAGCTCGCGGAATTCGCAGACCGGGTCCTGCTATGGCGCGATCGGTTCGTGCCTCCGTCCGGTGCGGAGGACGACTGGCTTGGTGCGCATCCCTATCTCGGTGCAGGGCACGAATTCCTGGAGAAGCGTCGAGGCAGTGCGCCGTATCTGCGCGACATCCATGTGCAGAACCCGGCGGGCTTCGTCAGCTTCGGTGTGCCGACCGGCGACGTGCCGAGCATGAAGCGCGACATTCCGGCTATCGTCGCACAGATCAGCCGCGACCTGTTCTTTGCGGATCTTGGCGCACATGAGCAGCGCATGACCCGCGACGTCGCGCCTGATTTCACCGCTGCGGCCTACGCGACAGCGATCAGCCAGGCCGGCAAGGGCATTCCGCCCTGATTGGAAACGTCGGTCACCCCGCCCTTCCTGTCATTGCGAGGCGCGAAACGACGAACCAATCTCCCGCGAGGGGCACTCGAACGATCTTGCGCCTTTCGCGGAAGATTGCTTCGTCGCTTCGCTCCTCGCAATGCCACGTGGTGGCCGCAATGACAGGGGGAGTGGCCGATTTCGCCGCGGCCGCGGTAGCACGTCGCTGCCGTCTCGTTTCGGGGCTCGGCACCGTTTCTTTCCGTCTGCCAGCGGCATCTGCCCTATCGCCCCCCATCGACCTGCAGGATCTGGCCGTTCACAAATCCCGCCAGGTCGGAAGCGAAGAACACCACCGCATCGGCGATATCCTGCGCCGTCCCGAGCCGCTGCATGGCGATCCGCTGCACCAGCGCCTTCTGTCCATCCGGGCCGTAGCTGTCCCATTGCCGCTCGGTCGCCGCGTTGGTGCGGATGAAGCCGGGCGCGACCGAATTGACCGTGATGTTGAACCGCCCCAGCTCATGCGCGAGCTGCCGTGTCAGCCCCACCACCGCGTGCTTGGCACTGCAATAGGCCTGTACGCCGGTCAGCGACGGCTGCAAGCCGGCACCCGAACTGATGTTGACGATGCGCCCGCCGCCGGCCCGCTTCATGCCCGGTGCCGCGGCACGGCACAGCGTGAAGGCGGCATTGACGTTGATGTCGAAGATGACGTTCCAGGCTTCGTCCGACACGTCCTCGACCGGCTGTGTGTTCCTGCCCCGCTACACCGCCCGCATCGTTCACCAGCACGTCGATCGCGGCCTCGGTCTTGCTTTCGATCCCACGAATCCAGGCGGTCCCCGCGGCGCGGTCGCGCAGATCCACCACTTGCGTCACGATGCCTACCGGACGCGGCCGTATCCGCCAGTTCGCCGGCCGAGATGTCGGTGGCGAACACGCGCGCGCCCAACTGGGAAAAACTCTGCGCGATCGTGCGGCCGAAGCCGTGGCCCGCGCCGGTCACCGCGACCACCTTGCCATCGAATCGAATGTTCATGCCGCGACGCTCCTTGCCAGTTCCAGCAGATTGTCGTCGCTCATTTTGCGCGTGCCTTGCTCCGCCTCATGGATCATCGTCACCAGGTGGCGGGTGGCGGGACAGTCGATGCCGTGCCGCGCGCCATGCTCCGCGATCGGCGCGATCTGCACGTCGACTTCGGTGCGGCGCCGGCGCACCCACAGATCGCGCCAGACGCCGGAATGCGTCTTGGCACTGCCGCGGTTGAAGGCCGACATCGCGGCCACGCAGGCGCGCGCCGCGGCCTCGCTGGCGCCAGGACGGAATGCGTCGATCTCGTAACCGTTGAAGCCGCGCGGCTGCACGCCTTCCGCCAGCGCGACGCGGATCGCTTCCGCGCCGAGCTGCCGCCACAACGGAAGCAGCTCGGGCCGGGCAAGGCAGTCGGCGATGCCGGCCTCGCCCAGCGCCTGCGCGAACAGCATGGCGCCGTAGCCGAGCTTGCCCCAGAGATAGGCCCAGATGTCGGGCGTAACGATCGCGTCGGGTTCGAAATCGCGCAGCAGCGCGTGCAAGGCCTGCAATCGCGGCGTGATCGCTGCCGTCCAGCTCGCCCAGCACCACTGCGCCGCGGTTGCCGAACATGATCTCGCCCGGCGCCATCCAGTCGGCGCCGAAATTGATGAAGGCGCCGATGGTGCGCGGACGGCCGACGATGCCGGCGATGATGTTCTCGTTCAGCCCGTTCTGCAGCGACAGCACGGTGCCGTCATCCGCGAGGAACGGTGTCAGCGCGCGCGTCGCCGCTTCCGTGTTCTGCGCCTTCACCGCGAGGAAGACGTGCTGCCACCTGCCGGAAAGTTCCGCCGGTGCGAAGGCCGGCGTGGTAATGGCGAATTGCTCCACCGGGCCGGTGATGCGCAGGCCATGCGCCGGGTCGCGGATGGCCGCCACATGCTCCGGCACGACATCGACGAACGTTACGTCGTGCCCGGCCCGCTTCAGCCACGCGCCGACCGAGCCGCCAATGGCGCCGGCGCCCCAGATCAGGATCGGTGCGGCCATCTTACCATTCCTCCAGCAGTGCGCGCGTTTCTCGGACGGCGACCTGCCAAATTTCCAGCATTTCCGAATCATCGCGCTGGTAGCGTCCACCGAAATTTCCATCATCCAGCAGCAGGCGCACCTCGAAGGGCGGCAGGGCGCGAAGCTGGTCCACGTCCACCATCGGCTTGGCGCCCTCCACCGGATCGCGATCCGGCAGACGGGTCCAGGGGAAATTCTCCATCCAGCTTGCGTGGCTGGCGACGGGATCGATGCGGTTGACCGCCGCGGCGGTCAGCGGCGCGCGCCACCAGTCGTGCACCCGCACGCGCGCATCGGGATTGTCCATCATCCATTCCTGCGCCAGCGACAGCGCCGGTTGATTGCCGCCATGGCCGTTGACAATCAGCACGCGGCGGAAGCCGGTTGTTTTGAGGCTGTCCAACACGTCGCGCAACACCGCCGCAAAAGTGGAAACCCGCAGCGTCACGCTGCCGGGGAAGCTGGTGAAATACGGCGTGAGGCCATATGGCACGACCGGAAACACCGGAACGCCGAGCGCCTCGGCCGCTTCCACCGCCACGCGCTCGGCCAGTATGGCGTCGGTCGCCAGAGACAGGCCGGCATGTTGTTCGGTGCTGCCCATCGGCAGCACGCAGCGGTCATCATGGCGGACCCAATCCTCCACCATCCGCCAGTCCATTTCGGCGATGCGCATACCGTCCCCCGCGAGTTTGGTGTGCGACGCTGAAGACAGACACGGCGGCCGTCAATCCGCGGAGGCCCGTGGCCCGGACAAGGGTCCGGGGACAAATCCGCGGCGATGGAATCATCAGCGCCACACAAGTCCCACTTCCACGAGCGGAAGAGGGGCATGCAGATAGAAGATTTTGAAACACGGATTTCACCGATTTCACAGATTAAGGCGCTGATAAAGTCGGACCCTATACGACCTCAGAGTAATAACAGGTCACAGCTACATCAATTTGCAACTCAGCAAGCTGTCTAGCGCCCAATCTACGCCTTAATCCGTGAAATCTGTGAAATCTGTGTTTCAAAAACCTTCTTTCCACCATCGCAGCCTCTGCCAAATTACATTTGTCCCCAGTGTCTTGCACCCAGTCGCAATCGAAACGGCCGCAAGGCGCCCGTGTCATGACACCGCGCCGTTGTTATAAGCGGCTGCCAACCGTGGAATTGAAAAGTTTTGGCCGTACAAACTTCCGGTCAACAGCGTTACAAGGATTTTATGGTCCGCCCCACGCCCGGCGGAGGCGGCCGATCTCCCTGTGCCCTCAACGCGGCTTCGATCGCGGCCAGGCGGTCCGGAGGGAATGGCGCCACCCGCCGCAGACCCATGTCGATGTGCAGCGCCAGCAGCTCTTGTGCGGCCACACGATGACCTTCGGTCGCATGGAACATTTCATGGAAATAGTGCAGCCGCTTGGCATCGACGCCCAGAAGAGTGGTGGCAACGCGCAGCTTCTCTCCCACCAACACCTCGCGCTCATAAAGCGTGTGGGTTTCGGCGGTGAAGCAGGAGTTGCCGGTCGCCTCGCGATAGGCGTTGCCGATGCGCAGCACGTCGTAAAGCCGGTCGGTGCCGAGATCGAACACCACCACGTAGTACGCCAGGTTCAGGTGGCCGTTGGAATCGATCCACTCCGGCCGGACGGTGTCGGTGTATTCCACGATGTATTGGGTCATTGACCGTTATTTGGGGTCTTGGATAACGTTCGGTAAACGCGGCAGGGCGGAACAGCGAAGCGCATTCCACCAGTACGGCACGCGGCGGAATGCGCTGCGCTCTTCCGCCCTGCGTTCCACGCCAAATTCCACGCGTCACACGCCCTCCCAATCCCGCCACACTTGCTCCACCGTCGCCATGTAGGTGTCGATATCGCGGTCCTCCGGTGCGACCAGCACGTGCTGTACGCCGGCATCGCGGTACGCCGCCAGCGTCTCCGGCACTTGCTCGACGGTGGCGGCGCTGCAGCTGATGCGCAGGGAGATCGTGAAACCCGCATCCGGCCGTTCGCCACGCAGCCGCTGCACCATCGCCGCCACCTGCTCCGAACCGACGCGGCTGCCGTGCCAGCCATCCAGCCGCAACGCCCGCTTGATGGCAGCGTCGGACGAACCGCCGATCCAGATGGGAATCGGCGCGCAAGGCTGCGGCTGCATGCGCATTTCCTGCACAACAGCCGGGATCCAGCGTGTCGGGAAGGTGACCGGATCCTGTCCCCACACCGCGCGCATCAACGCGATGCCTTCATCCATGCGCCGCCCACGCTCATGGAACGGCACGCCGAGCGCGTTGAACTCCGCCTCCATCCAACCGACGCCGGCGCCCAGGATCAGCCGGCCCTGCGACAGGTTCTGCAGCGTCGCCAGCTCCTTCGCCAACGGCAGAGGATGCCGCATCGGCAGCACAAGCACGCTGGTCCCCAGCTTCACCCGCGACGTGCAGGCGGCGGCCCAGGTCAGCGTCAGCACCGGGTCCCAGAAATTCGGCGACGGCGGGTAGGGGGCGTCCTTCGGTACGATAATGTGCTCGCTGACCCACACGTCGGCGAAGCCGAGCTCCTCCGCCTGCATGGCGACGCGGCGGATCGATTCCGGACCGGCCTTGCGGCCGATATGCGGCAGATGGATGCCGAGCTGCATGGTCGTGCCTCTTTTTCCTGCGTGGGCCGGGACGGTGGCGCGTTCCGCGGACGGCGTCCAGCAAGGTGCCTGGCGTGGCGTTACGGTAGCGTAATATCCTTGACACGGCAGAACAGTTTTGCCGTGCGATGAAGTCAACGCAAACCGGAGGAACCGTCATAGACCCTGCCGCAGCCACGTTCTTCGTCGGCCTCGCGCTGGTATTGCTGGCGCAACGTGTCGCCCGTGCAACGGGGGTGCTGGGCCAACGCGGGGGACCGCCGACATGGGCGGGCATCGGGGGATTCTCAGCCACCCTCGTCCTGCTGGTCTATGTCGCCGTGTGGTTGGTCGGCTGGGGCGTCAACGAACAATTCCTCGCAGGGCCGCCGGCATTCTGGCGCGCCGGCGTCATGCTGATCGCGAGCCTGGCGCTGGTACTGTGCCTGGTGCGTCCGCTCGAACGGATAGCCGTCGCCAGAGGATCGGGCGCCGATCAGACCTATGTGCCGCTGCCGCTCGCACGCCGCCTGGCGTTTCTCCTGGCAGCGGGACTTTGCTTCTATTCGTATTCTGGCTGATCGAGCATCTGCTGACAGATCATGACAAGCAACCTTGGAGCTGGATCGCCTGGTTGACACTGGGACGCGGCACCGGGCTCATGGCCGGCCTTGCCGCCGGTGTGATGGCCGCGTCGGCGCTGGATGCGCTCGACCGGATCCATGCCGCGTCCGAATTTTCCAAGACCGGCGCATTGCAAGCCGCGATCATCGCCGCCGATCCGGCGCTTGCCATCGCCGCGGTTTACTACCTGGCAGTGCCGGGCGCGCGCCAGGCGATCGGGCTGTCCGACCTGAAGATCGCAGGCCTGGAGCTGACACTGAATCCCGCCACCCAGTCATCGACCATATCGCCCGGCTTTGTCGGGCAGACCGTGCTTTCGCCCTCGCCCGTCACTCCCGGCAGCGGAAGTTTCTCGTACTTGCAGACCGCCTACGATATGGCACGAACGGACGATAGCCCCGGACCGAACCTGCTCGACCTGCACTACTTCCAACGGGAAGCCATCTACTTCGATGTCATCGATGGCGTTGCCCCATTTGGTCCCGGCAATCATAATCGCCTTCAGGGCGCCTGGATCAACACTTTCATGCAGCAACGAAGGGTCGTTCAGGCACAGGAAGGATGGATGAAATGCCTGGGACTCTACCGGTCAGTCCATCCATTCAACGAACGGGTCGCGCAGCTTGTATCACCGGCCATCGAGGCATTGATCGTCGCGCAAAGTGCGCTGAGCGACGCAACGGCTCCGCCAGGGACGTTCGATCAGATGACCGCCGCGCTGACCAAAGCAGATCAGCAGGTCGCCAAGGATTTGGACACGGGCATACCGCCCTGGTATGCGACCAGCAGCTACGCGCAGTTCTACAAGGACTGCAAGCACGCCGAAGACGCTGTTTACCTGAAAACGGCCGATTGGCAACCAACCAATCCAACCGTGATGGGTCCGTTCGTCGCGATCTTCCTGGCAAAATCGCTTGCCGGCCTTGGTTACCCTCAGTCGGGGCTGGAGGTTCTGCGGCAGTGGTTGAACTATGACGGACAGTTGGGCAACAACCTGCCGCTTTCGTTCCGGGATCAGGCGTTGATGGAATTCGCCGATATCCTTTTCCAGGCGAACGGATTTCCCGCGACCGGCGCCGAGCGGGACTGGTTCCGCCATATAGTCCTGACCACGGCAACCGACCTGAACCTGGATCTTACGCGCGAGGGCTACGATTGCGGCACATTTCAACGCGATCCAAAATTACATGCGGGGGTCGCGGATGACAAATCCTTGGTAACAGTCCGGCTACGAACCGAGACACGGGACCGCATCTTTACCATATTCGCCTTGGTCTCGGCTAATTGGCTGCATGCCGCGGTGGACACGCGCTCGACATGGGAAGACGAATCGATTGGGCCGCAGGAGGCGAGCATGGCGCGCGCGTTGATCGCATCGGCAGACCGCTGCGCAAGTTGGGAAGATGACTACCGCAACAACCTTCTTGAGAACCGCACCCGCCGCCAGGCCATCGCCCTGTTCGAAGGCGGCCGAACGCTCAGCCGGTGGGCTATCGATGGCCAGAAATCCGGCCTGCTGACGCAAGCGGACGCGGCGACGGTCCGCGAGGATGCGCGTAAGGCGCTCGAGCGCTCCCTGCCGATGCTGCGCAATCTCGTGCGGAATGAAGCAGCCCAGCATGCGCTCGAAGATGCGCCAATGGAGCCGTACTTGCACATGGCCCAGGAGGAGATCGTGGAATCGGAGGAACTGTCCGGTCACTAATCCTCCGGTCACTAAACCTACTGTGTCATGGCCGGCGAAAGCCTGCCCCTGCGAAGGCGGGGGGGCCCGCCACCCCACGAAGGCCACCCACAGCTTGTCCTCGCCCCACCAGAAAAGCCGTGATAGGACTAAGTCAGATCGCGGGTTGCGGGGCTCCGCTGGCGCGAATCGCATGAGCCACGACAAGGTCTGGCGGCCCGGCATTCTGCGCCACGTCCGGACAGGCGCAGGCCCGAAGGCTGCGCCGACCCGATCACCCCTGGACCTGATTGGTCACGATATCGCGCACCCCGTAGTTGGTGATGATGCCGCTGCGCCGCGCATAGGACAGAAAGCAGAACTGCCACTTTTGGCCGGGCTTGCGGAAACCGAAGGTGATCGATTGCTTCCCGTGTGTCCGGTAATGCTCCGGTTCGAACAGCCCGCCGCCGGTCCCGACGACGAAGCCAGCCTTCAGCCGCTGGTCGGAAATGTTGCCCTCCTGCGACCCGTGGCCGCGACTGTTCGAGTGCGTCACGACCAGCGAACCCGACGGACTTCCCTGTGAGCCGATGCCGAACGTGCAGCCGTTCATGTTCGCGGTGAAGCACAGAGTCGCGGCCTGCCCCAGCACCGTGATGGGCGTCTTGTTGTCTTCGTATTCCACCAGGTAGGCATCGAACCACACGGTGTCGGTGCCGTTCTTCTTGCGCAGCAGGTAGGTCGGCACGTAGTCCATGCCGACGTCGTTGCCGATATCAATCTGCCGGTAACCACGCACATTGGGATCATCCGCGAAGGTGAGCTTGTCGGGCTTGCCGATCAGCGTCGGCTTGCTGCAATCCTGGCCGACAGAAATTGCCACGCGATCCATGAAGGCCTTGGGATCGGCGAGCAGCCGGTCGCGATCACCCGCTGTGAAAGCCATAGCATCATTCCCCCTTCGACGCCGCTTCGCGGCGTATGCGGCGGCATCAAAGCCGGCTGCCGCGTCTTCGGCAAGAAAATGATTCGTTATATGATCGTTTCCCGATCAGAGCCGCGGCTTCCCTGAGGGCGAGCCTCGATCTCGCGAACCAGGCAAGGCGGTGGCACGAGGGTATGGTGCCCCGGCTGCCGATCGCTCTCACCAGTCCTGCTCTCAATTATCTCCAATTCGTTGATCCCCACCTTGTTCCTCCCGACACCTCCCACTACGGTGCACTGCCGCATCCTTGGAGAGCCGCGCCGCATGCCGACCCAGCCACACTACAAGCGCGTCCTGCTGAAACTCTCGGGGGAGGCCTTGATGGGCCGGCGCGACTACGGCCTGGACAACGACACGGTGCGTGCCATTGCAACCGATATCGGCGACGTCGTCGCCATGGGGGTGCAGGTCAGCGTCGTGATCGGCGGCGGCAACATCTTCCGCGGCGTCTCCGGCGCCGCATCGGGCATGGAACGCGCCCAGGCCGACTTCATCGGCATGCTCGCCACCGTAATGAACGCTCTGGCCATGCAGTCCGCCCTGGAGCAGCGCGGCACTGCTACCCGCGTGCAGTCAGCCATCCCGATGTCGCAGGTCTGCGAGCCCTACATTCGCCGCCGCGCCGAGCGCCACATGGAGAAGGGCAGAGTGGTCATCTTCGCCGCCGGCACCGGCAATCCGTTCTTCACCACCGACACCGCCGCCGCGCTGCGCGCCGCCGAGATGGGCTGCGACGCCTTGCTCAAGGGCACCCAGGTCGACGGCGTCTATTCCGCCGATCCGCGCAAGGTGCCGGACGCGAAACGTTACGAGCAACTCACCTACCTGGACGTGCTGGCCAACGACCTGGCGGTGATGGATGCCGCGGCGATCAGCCTGGCACGGGAGAACAACCTGCCGATCCTGGTGTTCAACATCCACGCCCCGGGCGCGTTCGCCGCGGTGATGCGCGGGGAAGGGCGCTTCACGCGCATCATCGAACAGTCATAAGATAGCGCCGCACGCGAAGGGGGGAACCACCCGATGCCGGCACCGCCCGACCTCAACAAGCTGAAACAGGACCTGACCCGCCGGATGGACGCCGCGCTGGACACACTCAAGCGCGAGTTCAACGGCCTGCGCACCGGGCGCGCTCATCCCGGGTTGCTGGAACCGGTGAAGGTGCACGCCTACGGCACCGACATGCCGCTGACCCAGGTGGGCAGCGTCGGCACTCCGGAGGCGCGGATGCTGACCGTGCAGGTTTGGGACCGCGGCCTGGTCGGCGCGGTGGAGAAGGCGATCCGCGATTCCGGGCTGGGGCTGAACCCCGCGTCGGACGGACAGTTAGTGCGGGTGCCGATCCCGCAGCTCACCACCGAGCGGCGCACCGAGCTGGCCAAGACCGCGCATAAATACGCCGAGGGCGCGCGTGTGGCCGTGCGCGGCGTGCGGCGCGACGGCATGGAGCAGGTGAAGACCCACGAGAAAAAGCACGATATCGGCGAGGACGTGGCCAAGGACTGGACCACGGACGTCCAGAAGCTGACCGACGTCTACATCAAAAAGGTGGACGAGGCGCTGACGGAGAAGGAAAAGGACATCCGCCAGGTCTGACTTGCCCCATTCTGAGTTGCCTCAATGTCTGCCGCCATCCGCCCTGCCGGCGCCGATCCGGTGCCGACCCACGTCGCCATCATCATGGACGGCAACGGCCGCTGGGCCGCGTCCCGCCATCTGCCGCGCGTTGCCGGCCACCGCGAGGGCGCCCGCGCCGTGCGCCGCACGATCGAGGCGGCGATCGATGCCGGCGTCGGCTGGCTGACGCTGTACGCCTTTTCCAGCGAGAACTGGCGCCGTCCCGCAGGCGAGGTATTCGACCTGACCGGTCTGCTCCGGCACTACCTGCGGACCGAGATCGCCGAGCTGCGTGCCAATGGCGTGCGGCTGCGGATCATCGGCGAGCGCACCCGCTTCGCCCGGGACATACAGCGCGACCTGGCGGAAGCCGAGCAATCCACCGCCGTCAACACGCGGCTGAACCTGACGGTGGCGCTGTCCTACGGCGCGCGGGCCGAGATCGTGGCGGCGGCCCGCGCGGCGGCCGAAGCGGCGCGCGACGGGCGGCTCGACGCGGCGGCGCTGGATGAAGCCACCTTCGGAGGCTGGCTGGCCACCGCGGGCATGCCGGACCCCGACCTGATCATCCGCACGTCGGGTGAGCAGCGGCTGTCGAACTTCCTGCTGTGGCAGGGAGCGTATGCGGAGCTGGTGTTTTTGGACGTGCTCTGGCCGGATTTCGATGCGCAGAATTTCGGCGCCGCACTCGCTGCCTATGCCGGCCGGGAGAGGCGATTCGGGGCTCGGCCTGGGTGAGCGAGAGGGGGAGGCTGGCGGTAAGCTAAGAAAAGAAGCACCCCCTCCCCCCGACCTTGGTCCGCTTCGCAGCTCAAGCCATCAAGGGGAGGAGATGCTCTTTTCTTTGCAGCCTTTGCACATTTTGCAGCCTTTGCTGCCACGCCGCCCGCTTGCCGCGGCAATGGCCTGAACCGGTGGCCGCGCGCTGGGGAGATTTGCGGCTGCGTGTGGCGTCGGCCGCAATTCTCGGGCCGGTCACACTGATTTGCATCTGGCTCGGCGGCCTCACGTTTGCCGCCCTGCTGCTGGCCGGCACCGCTGGCATGGTGACCGAATGGGTCCAGATGGTTCGCAGCGGGCGCGGATCGGCCGCAAGCCTCCTCGCCGGCTTGCTCTACGTTCTGCTCGCCGCCGCCGCGCTGTATCTGGCTGCGCGCGGACCCGGGCGTGGGTCGCACCAACCTGTTGTTCTTGCTGCTTCTCGTCTGGGCCAGCGACATCGGCGCCTATGCCTCCGGGCGAGCCATCGGCGGGCCGCGTCTCGCGCCGCGCATTTCCCCCGGGAAGACCGCATCGGGTGCGCTCGGCGGGCTGGCCGCGGCCGTGCTGGTCGGGGTCGCCGCAGCGACCATATCTTCCACCGCGGTCATCCGTGCAGGGGCCTTGGCCGGGTTGCTCGGCATGGTTGCACAAGCCGGCGATCTGGCGGAAAGCTATGCCAAGCGCCGTTTCGGGGTGAAGGATTCCGGCCGGCTCATCCCTGGACATGGCGGCTTGCTCGACCGGGTGGACGCGCTGCTGGCGGTTGCGCTGGCTGCGGCAATATTGGCGTTGATCGATGGACGGGGAGTAGTCCTGTGGCAATGAACGGGCAACGCACGGTCACCGTCCTTGGCAGCACCGGCAGCGTCGGCACCCAGACCGTGCAGTTGCTGGCCGCCGCGCCCGAGCGCTTCCGCGTCCGGGCGCTGGTCGGCGGCCGCAACGTCGCCGCTGCTGGCGGAGCAAGCACGCACGCTGCACGCGGAATATGCCGTCATCGCCGATGCCGCCTGCTTCGCCGCCCTGCGCGCCGCGCTGGCCGGCACCGACATCCGGATCGAGGCTGGCGCCGAAGCGGTGGTCGACGCGGCCGGCCTGGATGCCGACTGGACTATGGCCGCGATCACCGGCGCCGCCGGTCTCGCCCCCACTCTGGCCGCGGTCCACCGCGGCAAGTGCGTCGCCCTGGCCAACAAGGAGGCACTGGTCTGCGCCGGCGAGGTGATGCTGCGCGCGGTGCGCGAGGCCGGCGCCACCCTGCTGCCCTGCGATTCCGAGCACAACGCCATCTTCCAATCCATGGCCGACGGCAACCGCGGCGCCATCGAGAAGATCATCCTGACCGCCTCCGGCGGCCCGTTCCGCACCGCCAGCCTCGAGGAGATGGCCAGGGCCACGCCCGAGGCAGCGCTGCGCCACCCGGTCTGGTCGATGGGGGCCAAGATCTCGATCAACTCCGCCACCATGATGAACAAGGGCCTTGAGGTCATCGAGGCCGCCCGCTTGTTCCAGCTCCCCGCCGCGGCGATCGAGCGTGCTGGTGCACCCGCAATCCATCATCCACGGGATGGTCTGCTACCACGACGGTTCGGTGCTGGCGCAACTCGGCTCCCCGGACATGCGCATACCGATCGCCCACACCCTGGCTTGGCCGGAACGCATCGACACCCCATCTCCGCGTCTGGACCTGGCCGCCGTGGCCAGGCTGGACTTTGCGCAACCAGACCTGGATCGTTTTCCGTCGCTTCGTCTCGCGCGGGAGGCGTTGCTTGCCGGTGGTGGCGCTCCTGCGATACTGAATGCGGCGAATGAGATTGCTGTTGAAGCCTTCCTGCAACGAAAGATCGGTTTCCTTGAAATCGCCAACACGGTCGCGGAGGTATTGGATATGCTAGGGACACCGCCCGCCGACACGCTGGACGAGGTGATCGCCCTGGACCAAGCCGCCCGCAGCGCTGCCACGCGCTTTACCGCCGCCCGCGCCGCCTGAATTTCCCACCCCCGCGGAACCTGAACGCGAAACCCCGAAACGAAGATCAATCAACGTGTTCCACGTCATTCCTGACATCTTGCGCAGCGGGATCGCGTTCGCGGTCGTGCTCGGCGTCCTGGTGTTCGTGCACGAGTTCGGCCACTACCTCGCCGCCCGCTGGTGCGGCGTGCATGTCGAGGTCTTCTCGATCGGCTTCGGCCAGGCCATCACCAGTTGGATGGACCGGCGCGGCACCCGCTGGAAGGTCGCCTGGCTGCCGCTGGGCGGCTACGTGAAAATGCACGGCCAGGAGCGGCCGGAGGAGGTCTCGCCGCAAGTCCGCGCCTCCTGGATCCCCGGGCGCACGTTTCACGAAAAGAAGGTCTGGCAGCGCGCCATCATCGTCGCCGCCGGTCCAATCGCGAATTTCCTGCTCGCCATGGTACTGTTCGGCCTGCTGTTCGCCAGCATGGGCATGCCGGTCACCCTGCCGGTGGTGGGCGGCGTGCTGCCGGGCACTGCCGCCGCGAATGCCGGGCTGCAGGTCAACGATCGCATCGACGCTATCGCCGGCCAGCCGGTGCATGATTTCACCGACATCCAGCGCATCATTGAGGCCCGCCCGGACCAGGCCCTGCCGATCGCCATCACCCGCAACGGCGCCGCCAGCACCTTCGAGGTGCATACCGGTTCGCAGGAATCCGACGGTCAGCGCGTCGGTATGCTGGGCATCCGCGGCGGCCCCGTCGAATACCGCCATCTCCCCATCGGCGTGGCGCTGTTGGCCGGCGTGCAGCAGACCTGGACGGTGACGAAGGAGACCGTGCAGGGCATCGCGCAGATGATCTCCGGGGCCCGCGGTACCCAGGACCTCGGCGGACCGCTGCGCATCGCGCAGCTTTCCGGGCAGGTGGCGGAACTGGGCCTCGCCAGCCTGGTTTCCTTCATCGCGGTGCTGTCGGTCAACCTGGGGCTTATCAACCTGTTCCCCATCCCGGTGCTGGATGGCGGCCACCTGCTGTTCTATGCGGCCGAAGCCGTCCGCGGCCGCCCCCTGCCGGCGAAGGCGCTGGAATACGGCTTCCGTGCCGGCCTCGCGGTGCTGGCCAGCCTGTTCATCTTCGCCACCTGGAACGACCTGAGCAACATCGGTCTGTTCCACTGGATGGCGCATCTGATGGGGTGAGCCGGGGGATGATCCGGTCGTGCCTCCAAGCAGCGTCCGAAATGCGCACACCCTTTGGATTACCCGTGCTGTGTCATGGCCGGCGCAGGCCGGCCAACCACGGCTTGTCTTCGCGCATACAGCAACGCCGTGGGTAGCCGGCCTGCGCCGGCCATGACACAGCAGCAGTTGGGCGGAGAAGTCTTGCCCCGGACATGATCCGGAAAAGCGCCTTCCGCCGCCTCTGGCGGTCGGTTCATCAAGCGTTAAGAACTCCCGTCGCACGTTCGCGCCATGACCCTTCGCCAGGATCGGGGGCGGCGCGCCCAGGCGCGAGGCGTGTCGGCAGAAGCCGCCGCCAGCGCGGCGCTCCGGCGCGACGGCTGGGTGGTGCTGCACCAACGGCTGCGCACCGCCGCGGGTGAGGTCGATCTGCTGGCAGAGCGCGACGGCATCCTGGCGATTGTCGAAGTGAAGGCACGGCCGAACCTGGCCGACGCCGCGTCCGCCGTATCTTCCCGGCAGCGCGCGCGGTTGCTGGCCGCCGCGGACATCATCCTGGCAGAGCATCCCGAATGGGGCGCTGCCGGCGTACGCTTCGACGTGCTGACCGTGGACGCCGCCGGCCGTGTGCGTCGGATCGCCGACGCGTTCCGGCTGGGCGACGACGCGACGGAAGCGACTTCACGGGACGGGCGGTGACAATCCCTCTTCCCAGCCTGCGTCCAGACGAAGCAGATCCGCCACCGGTCGTTGAGTCCCTCGCCTTCGCCGCCAGCCAATCGATGGTGGCTTGCGCGCCACCCCTGTGGTGCGGAATGCCGGGCCGTGGCCAACGCCATTTGGACCACGCGCAGCGTGCCGGGGTTCCACGAACCTGCTGCGTGAATCGCCCCGCGCATGGCTTTTCCGGCCTGCGGCCCGTCGCGCCCGGTCATGCAAATGCCGGCGGCAAGCCCGATTCACACGCCTCCTGCCTGCTCCCCGTTCATTCGCGGCAGCCCCAGCAACGTGTGCAACACGTAGTCCGTATGCGCCCCCACCGCCGGGCCGGGCCAGGCCACCACCGCCTCCGGCGCCTCGCCGTCCAGCCGGATCGTCGGACCCGGATGCAGCGTCGGCCCGATAAGCGGATCGTCCACCCGCAGAACCGCCTTCCGCGCCTGGAAATGCGGATCCTGCGCGCAGTCGGCGATGTCGTACAGCCGCGAGCACGGGACCTCGGCCGCTTCCAGCACCGCCTCTGCCTCGCGAGCAGGGTGCCGCCTCGTCCAGGTGGCGATCGCTGCATCCAGTTCGTCCCGCCGGGCGCAGCGGTCGCCATTGGTGGCATAACGCGGATCGGCGCCCAGCTCGGGCCGGCCGATCGCCTTCATCAGCCGGCGAAAGATCAGGTCGGAGTTGCCGGCGACACACAGCCACTTCCCGTCGGCGCAGGGATAGGTATTGGTCGGCGCGGCTGTCTCGATGGCGGCGCCCACCGGCTGCCGCACGCGTCCGTCCAGCGCGTATTCCGGCAGCATGCCTTCCATCAGGCTGAACACGCTGTCTACCAGGTTCACGTCGATCACCCGCCCGCGCCCGCTCTTCTCTCCCGCATCGCGCTGCCACAGTGCGGCGAGCAATCCGATCGCGGCATACATCCCCGCCAGGTCGTCGCTGATCGAAATGCCGCAGCGCGGCGGCGGCAGCTCGGTGCTACCGACAGGATGCGCGGTCAGATGGCGCAGCCCGCCCATCGCCTCGCCGATTGCGCCGAAGGCCGGCTTGTCGCGATACGGGCCGTCCTGGCCGTAGCCGGAGATGCGCGCGATCACCAGCCCCGGATTGACCTTATGCAGTTCGGCGGGCGCCAGGCTCAGCCGCTCGAGCTGTCCCGCCCGCAGATTCTCCACCAGCACGTCGGCGCGTGCCACCAGGCGTAGGGCGATGTCCCGCTGCCGCTTCAGGTCCAGCACCACGGACAGCTTGTTGCGGCCATGGATGCTGAACCACACCGAATGGCCGTCCCTGGCCGCGCCCCAGCCACGGAACGGGTCGCCGCCCGGTGGTTCCACCTTGATCACCTCGGCCCCGAGATCGGCGAGGATGCGCGTGCAGAACGGCGCCGCAATGTAGTGGCCGATTTCCAGGACCTTCAGGCCTGCCAGGGGACCTGACCGTTGAGGACCTGACCGTTGGGGACCTGACTGTTGGGGGATTGCCGGCATTCTGGCCTCCATTCCTGCGCTCGTGATGGAAAAGCCGGCCTCGATCGCACGTCAACGCGCTCTGGTTAACCATTTATTAAAGGTTGAGGCCCATATTCCATCGCATGGCCGCTGGTGATTCACCGGTGTCCTGTTTTCCTCCCCGATGTCGCGCTCCCCCTTGGAACGCGCGACCCCCTTGGGCGGTGCGGTTCGTCCGCACCGCCCGCTTTTTTTCCCCTCGCTGACAATCGCACTCATGCTGGGCAAAGTAGGGTCCGCCCCGCGGAGACCCACCCATGACCGTGCCGTGCCCCATCCCCTGCCGGCGGACGCGCTGATGCTCGCAACGCTGGTTGCCCTGCTGGCTGCCGCCGCGATCGCGGTGCCGCTCTCGCGCCGTGCCGGGTTCGGCAGCGTGCTGGGCTACCTGGTGGCGGGGGTGGCGATCGGCCCCGACGGGTTGCGGCTGGTCACCAACGTGGATGCCATCGCCAGCATCGCCAGCCTCGGCGTGATCATGCTGCTGTTTCTGATCGGGTTGGAGCTGCGGCCGCAGCGGCTATGGGTCATGCGGCGCACGGTGTTCGGGATGGGCACGGCACAGCTCGTCGCCTGCGGCGCGGCGCTGGCCGTGCTGGCACATGCCGCAGGCATTGCCTGGGCCGGCGCCACGGTATTGGGAGCGGGACTGGCGATGTCCTCCACCGCCATCGTGCTGCCGCTGCTGGCAGAGCGCATGCTGCTGCAAACGCGCGCCGGCCGCGACGGCTTCGCGGTGCTGTTGTTCCAGGATCTCGCGTTCATCCCGCTGGTGGCGCTGGTGCCGTTGCTCGCCGGACACGCCGTGCCCGACCACGTGCCCTGGCGCGACGTGGGCAAAGCGGTGGCGGCGGTCGTGGTCATCCTGGCCGGCGGCCGATTCCTCATGCGGCCGCTGTTCCGCGCGATCGGCGGCAGCAAGACGCCGGAGGTGTTCACCACCGCGGCATTGCTCATTGTCACTGGCACGGCGTTGCTGGCCTCGGCCGCGGGACTGTCGCCATCACTCGGCGCGTTCATGGCGGGCGTGCTGCTGTCGGAATCCGAATACCGCAACGAGCTGGAAGCCGACATCGCGCCATTCGAGGGCCTGCTGCTCGGGTTCTTCTTCATCTCCGTCGGCATGTCGGCGGACCTGGGTCTGGCACGTACCGCGCCGCTGCTGCTGGTTGGCGCGACCGCCGCATTGTTGGGTGCCAAGATCGCGATCCTCTATCTGCTGGCACGCGTGGCACGGCAGGACCGAGCCAATGCGCTGCGCTTCGCCCTGGCGTTGCCCCAGGCGAGCGAGTTCAGCTTCGTCCTGTTCTCGGCCGCGGTGGCGGCTGGGGCGTTGGGTGCGGCCGAGGCGCGGATGGCGACGCTGGTTTCCGCCGCTTCCATGCTGGCGACGCCGATCCTGTTCGCGGCCTCCGAGGCGCGAGCGATCCCACGGCTGCGTCCACACAAGGAACCCGAGTACGACCGCATCGTGGGCGAGTCGAACCCCGTGATCATCGCGGGCTTCGGCCGCATGGGGCAGATCGTCGGTCGGCTGCTGCGGCTGCATGGGATCGCCTTCACCGCGCTGGAACGCGACCCGGGGCAGGTCGACGTGGTGCGCCGCTTTGGCAACAAGGTATATTTCGGCGATCCAACCCGCGCCGATGTGCTGCGCGCCTCTGGTGCCGCGGGAGCGAAGCTGCTGGTAGTGCTGCTGGATGACATGGAGGCGGTGCTGCGCGTGGTGGACGTCGCACGGCGCAATTTTCCCCAGTTGAAGATCTTGGCGCGCGCGCGCAACCGGCGGCATGCGCACTTGCTGATGGACCGCGGCGTGGACGGGCTGGTGCGGGAGACCTTCCATTCCAGCCTCCTGCTGGGGGAGCAGGCTCTGACCATAGCGGGCATCGAGCCGGCCGCGGCCGCACGGGCGGTGGCGCTGTTCCGGGATTATGATGAGAAGGCGCTGGTCGACAGCCACGCGTTCTATCGCGATGAGCAGAAGTTGATTCAGACGACGCAGGATGCCGCGGCGGAACTGGAAAGTTTGTTCGAAGCGGATCGGGAACGGGGGGAGAAGTCCGGGTCCGACGGCGCAAGAGAGTGAAGCTGGGCGCCGCCGGAGAGCCGGGCGGTGGACTTGGTTCGGGATAACGGGGTGGACCTGATCGCGCCGCGGCCTGAGGTATTTCTCCGCATTTCGCACAGATGCTGCGCGCAAATACTGGATTTTCAGGTTCCCCGCCAAGGCGCAAACGCCAACCAGCCGCGCGGGGCCGATCATCTGATGACCCTGTCGGCAACAACCGACCTGCCTCGATCGAGGGGGTCAACAATGGAGTGGGCCATGAAGAAGTTCATTCTTGCCGCCGTTGCTGCTCTGACCCTCGGTGCGGGCGTGGCTTCCGCCGCCCAGGTGCAGAATAACGGTTTGGGCCAGTTGCCGTCGTCGGAGTTCTCCTACAGCCCGGTCAACGGCTAAGCCGCATCGGACCGGAGAACTGCACGAGAGGCCGGCATTCGCCGGCCTTTCGCGCGTACGGGCCTTAGGCTGGCGGTTTGAATCGGGAACCCCAGCGTCCGGCAAAATCAGGGCGGGTGTGGACCAATTCACAGCGGGACCACCGCGCCGCCGTCATCCTGCCGCTGTCGAACACGAAGGTGAGCAGGATGGGACCGTACATTACCGCCGCTGGAATCGCGTTGGGGCTTATGGCCATGTGGGCGGCCTTGGTGCCGTTTGTTGCGTGAGCTTGTCACCGCATAATCGGCTCCGTGCCGATCGGGCGTCGGTTCGCTGCTGCGCGGCACCAGATCGGCAAGAGGATCTCGACCGGCCATCCGTCGCTGGAGCCGACGCACGCTCATATCCCGCAGAAATAAGCGAGTCAGGCGATGCGGCATCGACCGTGCTTTTTGGCGGTCTACGTCGCAAACGCCGCAGCTACTGTGACGCGGCGATCCCCGGAAGCCCTCAAATCACCCCCTTCACCCGCAACGCCGCCACCGCCGCTTCATCCAGCCCCAGGCGCTCGCGCAGCACCGCCTCGGTATGCTCACCCAGCAGGGGCGGCGGCAGGCGATAATCCACCGGCGTTTCCGACAGCTTCACCGGGTTGGCGATCATCTTCATCGTCTCGCCGGAGGTGTGCTGCATCTCCACCACCGCGCCGCGCGCCACCACCTGCGGATCGGCGAATACTTCGGACAGCTTGTTGATCGGCCCGCAGCCGATCTTTAGCGCCTCCAACCGGTCCACCCACCAAACGGTCGGATGCTGCTGCATCACCGGCGTGAGCGTGTCGGTGACAAGCTGCCGGTTGCTCACCCGCGCCGCGTTGGTGGCGAAGCGCTCGTCCTCCAGCAGATGCGTCAGAGCGAACGCCTCACAGAATCGCTTGAATGTCGGATCGTTGCCGATCGACAGCACGATGTGGCCGTCCTCGGTGGGGAACACCTGGTAGGGCACGATGTTCGGATGCTGGTTGCCCAGCCGCGCAGGGTTTTCTCCGGTTGCCAGGTAGTTCATGCCCTGGTTGGCCAGCCACGCCACATGCGTATCCAGCATGCCGATGTCGATCTGCTGCCCGGCATGCATCCCGACATGCGTCCCGGCATACGTCCCTGGGCCCGTCGCGTCGCGGTGCCGCAGCGCCGCCAGGATGCCGATGCAGCCGTACAGCCCGGCGAACAGGTCCGCCACCGGCACGCCGACCTTTTGCGGCAGGCCGTCCGGCTCGCCGGTCAGGCTCATCACCCCGCCCATCGCCTGGATCAGCGAATCATAGCCCGGCCGCGGCGCATACGGCCCGGTCTGCCCGAACCCGGTGATCGAGCAATAGATCAGCCGCGGGAACTTCGCGTGCAATTGCTCATAGCCCAGCCCGTATTTCGCCAGCGCCCCGACCTTGAAGTTCTCCACCAGGATGTCGCACTGGGCGATCAGGCTCAGCGCCAGGTCCTGCCCCTCCGGTTGCGCGATATCCAACGTCACCGAGCGCTTGTTGCGGTTCACGCCGACGAAATACGCGCTCTCCTTGGTATTCGGCATGTACGGCGGAGCGAAGCCGCGCGTGTCGTCCCCCGCCCCGGGGCGTTCGATCTTGATCACGTCGGCACCGAGATCAGCCAGCATCTGCACGCAGGTCGGCCCTGCCAGCACCCGTGTCAGGTCGAAGACGCGCAGGCCCTTCAGCGGCCCGGATGGTTCGCTCATGCAATTGTCTCCGCTTGCCGGGGCAGCCATCCCGGTCCATACAGCCCGCCCGCTTATAAGTCGCTCGCCCGGCACGGCAAAACCGGGCCGCCGGCGAACGTTCGGGAGGAAACCGCCGGCGATGCCGGACTCCGCAGGACCGCTGCGCCAGGGCGACAGCCATGGGGACAGCATTGAGAGCCGACGCTCCTGGATCGCCGCCTCCCTGGCGCTCGCCTTGCTCGCCGTCTGCTACGGCGCGCCGCTGCCGGTGGTGATAGGACTGAAGCCGATCCAGGAAACGCTGGGGTCCGACCGCTCGGTCGTGGCGCTGGCCGGCGCGCTGATCTGGGTCGGCACCGGACTGGGCGGCATCGGCATGGGCTGGCTCGCCGACCGCATCGGCATCCGCGCCACCATCGCGTTCGGCGGCGTCATGTCGGCGTGCGGCCTCGCGCTGTCCTCCACCGGCAGCATCTGGGCGCTATATGTCGGCCACGGCCTGCTGATCGGCTTGCTCGGCAATGCCGCGTTCTATGCCCCGCTGCTGATCTATGTGAGCCGCTGGTTCGACCGCCGCCGCGGGACTGCGCTGGCACTGATCTCGTCGGGGCAATACATCGCCGGAATGGTCTGGCCTTCGGTGTTCGAACGCGGCATCGAGCACTTCGGCTGGCAGATGACCATGCGCGGCTTCGCCGTCGTGACGGTTGTGCTGATCCTGCCGATCGCCTTGTTCGGCCTGTCGCCAGCACCCGAGCCGGTATCGACGCCGCTGCCGCTAGGGCGCAGGACGGAGACGACACAGGTGCTCGGCCTGCCACCCAGCGCGGTGCAGGTGCTGTTGTGCCTCGCCGGCTTCCTGTGTTGCGTGCCGATGGCCCTGCCGGCGTCGCATCTGGTGGCGTTCTGCAGCGACCTCGGCATTCCGGCAACGCAGGGCGCGGCGATGCTATCCGTCATGCTGGGTTGCGCGTTCGTTTCGCGGCAGTTCTGGGGCTGGTTCGGAGACCGCCACGGCGGCTTGCTCGCGGTGTTGGCCGGCTCGGCCTGCCAGGCCACCGCCATCGGCTGCTTCCTGCTGACGCAGAGCGAGGCCGGATTGTTCGCCGTGGTTGCCGCCTACGGACTGGGCTTTTCCGGCATCATCCCATCCTACGTGCTGGCGGTGCGCGAGTTGTTCCCCTCATCACAGGCCGCCTGGCGGGTGCCGACGCTACTGTTCACCGCGATGTGCGGCATGGCATTCGGAAGCTGGCTGGGCGGGGCGTTGTACGACCACTTCGGCTACTACGCTCCGGCATTCGGCGCCGGCGTGGTGTTCAACCTCGGCAACCTGGTTGTCGTGGGCTTGCTGGTATGGCGCCAGCGCCGCGGGCAGCGCTGGAAACTTCCCGAAGTTTCATTGCGGGAAGCGTAGGGTAGGCCACAGACACAGCTTCCGCCAACCAGGACACCTTGGATCAACCCCGCACGATATGTATCCGCCGGGCAGCGGGATCAGGACGACGATGGGCAGCGACGTTGCTCAACGTACCTGTTTGGATGATAGTCCCGCCCAGGTGTCCTCAGCTCGGCTTCATGCAATACCATTCACGACCGCGGTCATACGGTTCGGTGCGGATACGCCATAGGTGTCTCGCATGATAGATCGCTTCACGCGCGCCTCGGTTGCTGACCCTCACATGATCCAATCAGGCATTTCCAACGCCCTGCTTCCGGACGAGAAGCGGCTTATCAGCTACCGTGGAACCGAGTCCCGAAGCTACTTTCCGGCCGACCGCCGCGTTTTCCAGGCAGACCGGCAGAGCTACCTCTCGACCTTCGCCGTCACCAATGTCGGGTCACTGCGTGTCGCCGGGATCGCCGAGCGCCGCGGCACGACCTGCGTCACCGGACAGCCCGGATTGGCCGCTTTCTGTCTGTGCCTGGTCAGGCGCGGAAGTGTCGGGGTTCGCCCCAACGGCGCCACGGACACCGAGGCGCCGGTCCAAACGCAGGGCTGATCTATCTGGGTGGGATCGGGACCAGGTTCACGTCCAGCGACGACAACGAAAGATTGGCCGTCTGGATCCCGGTCGCGAAGTTGCTCGAGTGCCTGGAGACCCTTATCGAGCGCCCAGTCACGGCTGAGATCACGTTCTCGCCCGCCGTCGACATGACCCGTGGCGCCGGCGCCAGCTTACGCGGTTTGCTCGACCATATGGAGCATGAACTGTCCTGTCCGGATTCGCTCCTCTCCAACCATATTGCGACAGATATGTTCGAGAATTTGCTGTACCGGTCGATCGCGCACGGCCTGAGGCACAATTATTCGGAATGGTTGCGGCGTCTGCAATCCGCCGCGGATCTGAGGAGCGTAAGGCGCGCCGAGGAGTATTTCCGCGCCCATCTCACGCAGGTGGTGACGCTCAGAGATCTGGCGCGCGAAGCCGGATGCAGTGTGCGATCGTTGCAGCTTGCCTTCCAACAAACGCGCGGCATGACCCCGATGGCCGCGCTGCGGCGCGCACGGCTGGAGGGTGCGAGGCAGGTGCTCAAGCGCGCCGAAGCCGGCACGTCCGTCACGGGGGCCGCCTTACAGTTTGGCTTCAGCAATCCCGGCCGTTTCGCCAGTCTTTATTGCCAGGCCTTCGGGGAAAAGCCATTGCGGACGCTGCGCGGGCGGCACTGACGGCGCACGCCGGCGCGGCCCCGATTTCGCGCTCTCGCCGGCCAAGCGCCGCAGCGCCCATGCCAGCCAGGCGCCGCAGCGCCCACGCCGGCCAGGCGCCGCCAGGCGCCGCCAGCGCCCACGCCAGCGATGAATTTGCGCGATCTGTCCTTTTCCTGCGCACCGCGAATAGAATGCGTATCGGAGCACTCGTAGTCTCCTCGAAACTTCTTGAATGTCGAGGAGAGTCCCATGGCCGTCAGGTTTGGCTATCTCGTCCAGGCCCGGAATTTTGCGCAAACAAACACAACTGCGAGCGCGTTTCTGTTCGGCGCGACCGGACAATCCGCTATCATGTGCGGCCCGGAAAGTAATTATCTCAAGGGCGATCAACGACTCGTCTCGAACAGGCCTACGATCGTGCTCTCCCTCGGACAGAAATATCTCATAATCGGACAGAAGACTTCGGTGAAGAAGTTGTGCGAGGAAAAATATGACCAGCTTATAAAGAAGGCGGCACGCCCTTCGACGATGTGGTCGAAGGAGGCAAAGGCAGACTGGGGCAGTCTGGCTATTGAGATCCGTTTCGACAAGGTAGAACCAAAATTCTCTGAAACGTTCGCGCGGATGGCGGCCAGCATCGCGACGGGACCGGTACCGTTGTTGACGGAAGGTCTCGTCGAGGCCGGCGATCGCATCGGCGAGAAGTATTCAGAGGAAATCATGCTGACCTTCTGCCTGTCATATGGGGTCAGCGCGGCAAGGATGGAAAAGCAAGGTCTGACGAAGGTCTTCCGAACACCCCTCGATGAGATAAGACTGGCCTACGTCCATGCGCACATTTTTTGAGCCGATCAGGGACCGGAGGTCATAGCGCCGGTCGCGGGAACGGGCGGCCTTCGTACAAACCGGTCGAGAAGCACTGATGGATGGACCGTGCGGCGACACCACCCGCCGCGGCTTCTCGGCGGAGTCCTTCCCGACAAGGTGCGCGCTACACAAGCCCAGCCGGTTCGACCGTTGTTGGGCGCCGTCTTCCCGCGACGCTACCGCAAACTCGCGAACGCCAGTCCCGTCCCGGTGAGCGCCGGCGTGCGGTAGCCGGGGGCATAGCTCGCCCAGGCCACGTTCATCGCCCCCGCGGCACCGGCCAGGCAGATCCAGTTGCGGATCTCCGAACTGCCGGACTGCAACTTCGCCAGAGGCGCACTGCGGAAAAATTCCGCATCCTTGCGGTGCAAGGCATCGAGCAATGACCGATCGAACGCCTCGTCCACCACGAAATGGCTGAGACCGCCGGACGCCATGATGCCCACCCGCAGCTCCGCCGGAAACGCGGTGACCGCGGAAGCCAGTGCCTCCCCCAGGGCAAAGCAGCGCGACGGCGTCGGCTGGTTCGGCGGGAAATACGCGTTCAGGAATACCGGCACGATCGGCACGACGCCGTTCGCCATGCAGAACCGGTGCGCATACGAATAGGCGTGGCCTTCGAACTTCCCCGCCGGCACGGCACGCATGACTGAAACATCGAAGCCGTTCTGTTGCAGTGCCCCAATCAGGTGCCGCGCCAGTGCCGGATGGCACGGGTATTCCGCCGCTTCGCCCGGCTCCAGATAGCGGCGGCGGGCCCGCGCCATCCAGTCATCGCCCGCGATCGCCCCCTGCCCCGCGTTGCGGATCGTGTCGCCGTAGTAGATGCCGATCGCGGGCATGTTGCTCTGGTCGAACAACTCCTCCTGGTCGTCGCCGACCACGATCAGCGCGTCGAGCTGCGCGCCGGCCACGTCATCGGCCAACCGAGCGATCGACGCCTGCACCTCGGCGTGCCGCCGGGCCAGCAGTTCGGGCGTGATCCGCGCCAGCGCATCGGCCGGCGCAGCGGCAAGCAAGGTGTCGTAGGTGCTCGCATTACCGTCCAGATCGACATGCGGACGAGCCCGGTCACGGCCGAGGAAGCCGCCGTTCCAGTCCTCGGCCTGGGCCGCCAGCATCGGGCTGTGCGACGAGCCGAATGCCGCCACCAATCGAGCCATAGCGCGTCTCCCTCCGAATGCCATTCAATCCGCCATCCTGGCCATCATCCGCGACATATTCGTTCTTTCCATTGTGCAGCGCAACCTGCGGCGCCCTGAAGCATTCAACCTCTGCGGCACGATACGTGCCGCTTTTTTGCTAGGGGCAAAGTCTATGTCAGATACAAGAAAAAATCGTGACACCGCTTCGCGGACCGCCCGCGAAGCAATGGACCGCGGTGAAGACGTTGCACATCAGAATGTCGAGGATCTCCGCGAGGTCGGCGAGACCGTTGCCGATACGGTGGTAAAGACCACCGACGCGGCGGTCGAGATCGGCCAGCGCGTCGCCGAGCAAGGGCAGGAGGTCATGATGCTCGGCGTGCGTGCGGCTGCCGGAATGAACGGCCGGCTGGCCGAAGCGGGCTATGGCCGCGGCCATCGCATGCTGGGGGCGGCGGCACGCGCGCTGCAGGTCTGGCAGGAGGCCAGCAACACAACCGCCGAGAACGTCCAGGCCCTGTTCTCCACCTACCTCACGGTGGGCCAAGGGCTGCAGCAGATGCAGCACGCCTATCTCGAGATGCTGGATCGTGCCGTGGACCAGGCGGCTCACAAGCCGCAGGCCCTGCTGCGGGCCAAGTCCCTGGAGGAGTTTGCCGAAGTGCAGCGCGACCTGTACCTCGACGCGGTGAACCGCGCGGTTGAGTCCAGCACGACGCTGCTACAGATTGCGGCCCAGACGGCGCAGCAGGCGATGCGTCCGCTCGAGGCCCGCGCCGGCGACGGCAGCGCCCGGGGATGACCAAGGCCGCCTGGCGGGCTCTGCTGTCCGATCCGCCGCGTCCGCCGGGCGACCCCGCCGAGCCGGACCCCGATCCGGACGCGCCGCCGCCGATCGAGGAGCCCCCGTCCCCCATCCACGTGCCACCCGATCCCGGGCCGCCGCCGCTTCACGCGACGGCTGCTCGTGGGTTGCACGCCGCGTTATTTGCGCCCCGGGCGAGACGGTGACGGCCCCATAACCCAGCCCCCTGCAACCGCATCAGGGGAGTAATGCGGCGGCGTCGCCTCGCGTTGCGCCATGGCCGCGATGATCTCGCCCAATTCCAGCTCCGTCGGCACGCGTCCATACCGCGTGCGGAACCAGTGGCTCACCGCGTCTGCCGACAGCGGGTAACCGGCGGCTGGCAGCTCCGCCGGCACCGTTGCGGCGTGCGTCCCTGTTGCTTGTGCCATCCCATCTGCTCCCTTCGCTCTGGCGGTTCGCCAGAGAAAACAAGGGGCGGCGGGTCGGGTTGCGTGGGCGGCCCGCCACAGCCGCCGATCTTCCGACCGGCCGCCGCGGACGGCTTATGCCACGCCGCGAAACGAATGAACTCTTGACCCTGTGGCGACGCCGGCCCTCCGTCATGGCCGAGAGGCGTCCGGGCGCCGTACGGCGGTCTTTTCGGCGCTTGATATCAGCCGTCACGCCCGCCGCATGGTGCCGCGGCTCACGCCGCCGCGTAGGCGCCACGGCCGAACAGTTTGTCCATCTTCTCCGCCTCCGCCTTGTCGAACGCGGTGGTGCTGGCGCGCACGTCATCCACCGCCGCGAGCGCCTTCTTCACCGCCGGACGCTCGCTGATCGTGGCGACCCAGCGCATGGCACTTTTGTACTTCTCCGCCCCCGGGGCACCCAGCAAGGCGGGCACGTTGCGGATCCACGGATAGGTGGCGACATCGGCGATGCCGTACTCGGCGCCGCTCAGCCAGGGATGCGTGGCAAGCCGCTGGTCGATCGCCTCGGTGACGCGGTGCGCCTGCGTCAGGTAGCGGCTCTTGGAATAGTCGTTGCCGGGCGGAGCGAACCGCACGTAATGCACCAACTGGCCGAACATCGGCCCGACCGTGGTCATCTGCACCATCATCCACTCGATGCATTCGTACTTCGCGGCGGTGTCCTTGGGCAGCAGCTTGCCGGTCTTCTCCGCCAGATACAGCAGGATGGCACCGGATTCGAAGATGGTGACGGGCTTGCCGCCGGGGCCATCGCTGTCGACGATCACCGGGACCTTGGCCATCGGATTGAGCTTCAGGAAGTCCGCGTCGAACTGCTTGCCGCCGAATACGTCGACCGGATGCACGTTGTAGGGAAGGCCGAGTTCCTCCAGCGCGATGTAGATCTTCACCACGTTGGGGCTGCCCATGCCGTAGAGCTCGATCATGTCCTGTCTCCTGTTCTGCCGGTTGGATCCGGATGGCGCAGTGTCGCCGGTATGAGGGTGAGGCTCAAGGGCGGGGCTGGCCGCCTGGATGGACCGTCAGTTCAGTCTCCGGAACGCCATTTGTCATCGTGTTGGTGTTGACAAATGGTTTTGTGGATGATCGGGAGTGATATTTTTGAACAAAGATTTCACATATTCCACAGACTTATGTTCATATTCTATCACGCTGATCCTCAATCTGTGGAAGCTGTGTTCGGTATGCTGCGTTCCATTTCGTCAGTATTTTGGTCGAACTATTTTTAGAACCTAATAAGTGCCGGTCCGCGGCAAGTCTCGCAATGAATTCGATCTGTCGAAGGGCGATGTCAAAGCGGATGTGCCTACCCCCAAAGGCGTGCCGAGGTCGAGTTGACGACGTCGCGCCGATGCTCCAACGATAATCGGCGGACATCTTGACGAAACGCGTCGAATGAATTTCTGCGAACCCGCTACAGCCGCAGGAATCCCACGATCCGCTCCGCCTCCTGCACGATCGGCTCGGCGATCGCCGACGCGCGGGCGGCGCCGTCGCGCAGCACCGCGTCGATCTGCGCGGGATCGTCCAGCAGCCGCGTCGTCTCGGCGGAGATCGGACGCAGCTTCTCCACCAGCAGCGCCGACAGCGCGTCCTTGAACGCGCCGAACCCCTTGCCGCCATGCTCGCGCAGCACGCCGGCATAGTCGGTGTCGGCCATCGCGGCGTAGATGCCCACCAGGTTGCGCGCCTCGGGCCGATCCTTCAGCCCTTCGGCTTCCGATGGCAGCGGCTCCGGATCGGTCTTCGCCCGGCGGATCTTCAACGCGATCGTGTCGGGATCGTCGTTCAGATTGATGCGGCTCTGGTCCGACGGGTCGGATTTCGACATCTTCTTCGTTCCGTCGCGCAGGCTCATCACCCGCGCGGCGGGACCCATGATCAGCGGCTCGATGCGCGGGAAGAAGTCCACGCCGTAGTCGTGGTTGAATTTTCCCCCAACGTCGTTCGCGAGTTCCAGATGCTGGCGCTGGTCCTCGCCCACCGGCACTGCGGTGGCCTTGTACGCCAGGATGTCGGCGGCCATCAGGTTGGGATAGACGTACAGCCCGGCCGAGGCGTTCTCGCGGTCCTTCCCCGCCTTGTCCTTGAACTGCGTCATCCGGTTCAGCCAGCCGATGCGCGCGACGCAGTTGCAGATCCAACTCAGCCGCACATGCGCCGGCACCGCGGATTGCAGGAACAGGATGTGGCGCCGCGGATCGATGCCGCAGGCCAGCAGGATGGCGGCCATTTCGCGCGTCTGCCGGGTCAGCGCGGCGGGTTCCTGCCACTCGGTGATCGCGTGCAAATCGACGACGCAATAGAGGCACTCATGCTCCTGCTGCAGCGCCACCCAGTTGCGGATGGCGCCCAGGTAGTTGCCGAGCGTGGCGATGCCCGAAGGCTGGATGCCGGAAAGGATGCGGTGCATGTCTCAAGGCCAGGTGGTCAGGGGCGGGATGGATGGCCGATCCGCCGGCCTCGTGCAAGGCACGGTGCGGCCCGGGGTCTGCCCGGGGGGGCGGGCGTACCGCCACAAAGAACTCCCCTCGCCTTGTGGGCTTGGGCCGCGCAGCGGACCACGGCCGGGGGAGGAGTCGAAACGAGAAAATTCCTGCGTTTCGACCCCTCCCCCGGCCTTGGTCCGCTGCGCGGCCCAAGCCCACAAGACGAGGGGAGTCCTCTGCTTCGCTTCTTCCTACCCAACAGGACCCGAGGCGGCCTTCAATACGCGCTCGATGATGTCGGCCAACTGCCTTTGGCCGAACGGCTTGGCGAGCCGGGCAAGTCCCGCGCCCTCGCCGGATGGCAGCTCGGCGTAACCCGTTGCGAGCACGATCGGCAGACCAGACCGCTCCGCGGCGACCCTCCGCGCCAGCTGCGCACCGGTCATCCTCGGCATTGCATGGTCGGTGATCACCAGGTCGATCGTTTCTGCCCCGGCGAGCGCCCGCAAAGCCGCCTCGCCGCTACTGGCCTGGATGACCGTATGGCCGAGGTCTTCGAGCATCGCGGCGGTGTTGAACAGTACCGAGCTCGTCGTCGTCTACCGCCAGGATTGTCAGCGATCTGGCAGGCGCTCCGGCCGTCGCCAGCGCATCGACCGTCGTCTTTGCGCGGCCGCTCGCGGCCACGGGCAGCCAGAGTTCCACCTCGGTGCCGACGCCCACGCTGCTTTTGAGGCGCAACGTCCCGCCGGATTGATTCGTGAGGCCGTGAATCATGGCCAGGCCGAGTCCGGTTCCTTTGCCGATCCCCTTGGTTGTGAAGAACGGCTCGGTGGCGCGCGCCAGGATCTCCGCGCTCATTCCTTCGCCCTGATCGGTGACCACGAGACGGACATAGTCGCCCGGCGCCAGGTCCGGGACGCCCGGGTCGACGCGCGCGCGTCCGGCGGTCACGGTGATGGCGCCGCCATGCGGCATCGCATCGCGCGCATTGATGACGACATTCAGCAACGCGGATTCAAGCTGAGCCGGATCCGATTCCACGGCCGGAAGACGCGGCGCCAGTTCGATGTTCAGGTCGAACAATGGCCCGAGCGATTGATTGAGCAGATCCTCCATGCCCACCACCAGCGCGGCGACGTCGATCGGTTCCCGCTTCAATTCCTGGCGGCGCGCGAACGCCAGCATGCGCTGGGTAAGGGTGGCGCCGCGGCGCGCGCCTTGGATGGCGTTGCCGATGAGGCGGTTGATCCGCGGGTCGTCGGGAAGGCGCTTCTGGGCGAGCTCCAGACTTCCGAGGATGGCCATCAGCAGGTTGTTGAAGTCGTGCGCGATACCCCCGGTGAGCTGGCCGACCGCTTCCAGCTTCTGCGCCTGGAACAGCGCCTCCCGCGCCTGCTCCAGCGCCCGCTGCACCTCTTGCCGCTCGGTGACGTCGCGCGTGATCTTGGCGAAGCCGATCACCTCGCCATTCTCGCCGGGGATTGCGTCTATGACCACGTGGGCGCGAAATCGCGTGCCGTCTTTGCGCACGCGCCAGCCTTCGCTCTCGAAACGGCCTTCGCGTCTGGCCCGGTCGAGGCTGCGCTGCGGAAGCCCGGCGGCGCGATCTTCCTCGGTGTAGAACTTCGAGAAATGCTGCCCGACGATCTCCTCCGGCAGATAGCCCTTGATGCGCTCCGCGCCGAGGTTCCACGTACTCACGATGCCGTCCGGATCAAGCATGTAGATGGCGTAGTCGATGACACTTTTCACCAGCAGGCGGAACTGTACTTCGCTGCGATTGTTCGCCACGATGTCGCGCAGACGCGCCTCGCTCTCGCGTCGCGCGGCTTCAGCCAGCGCGCGATCCGTGACATCGGAGCCCTCGACGAAGATGCCGGTGACCGCTCCGGTCGAGTCCCTCATCGGCCGGTACGCGAAGTCGAACAGACGCGTGCACACCGGGCTGTCAGAGGCCGCCGGGAGTGTGATCGGCGCACCGTGCGTCGAATAGGCTTCCCCCGACGCGAAAACGCTGTCGAGCAGCTCGAAGAAACCCTGGCCCTCGATATCGGGGAACACGGCGCGGACGGGCTGGCCGATGAGGTCGCCGCGCCCCACCAGCACGGCGTAGGCCGGATTGACGAGTTCAAACACGTGATCCGGCCCGCGCAGCAGCGCCATGAAACCCGGCGCTTGCTGGAAGAGCCGCGCGAGATGCTCGGCATCCCGGGTGGCTTGCCGGCGCGAAAGGACCTGCTCGGTCGTCTCGGTGCAGACCACCAGTACGCCCCCGACGCCATTGGGCGCGGCGTCGTCATCGATGGGCCCGTAGCTATAGGTCCAGTAGACTTCCTCCCGCCGGCCGTTGCGGGTGATGGGAACCAGGGCGTTTTCCTGCCAGGTGGCGCCGCCCCCCGCCATCACCAGATCGATCTGCGGCCCGATGATGTCCCAGATTTCCGCCCATACCTCACGCGCGGGCCGGCCAAGCGAGCTGGGATGCCGTTCGGGACCGATCGAGCGCCGATACGCATCGTTGTAGAAGCACAGCAGGTCCGGCCCCCACCACACGTACATCGGGTGCCCGGTGTTGAGCAGCAGGCGAATGGCGGTGCGTAGCGGTTGGGGCCAGCGTTCAGGCGCGCCGAGCGGCGAACTGCCCCAGTCATGGGCCCGCATGAGCGCGCCCATTTCGCCACCGCCGCTGAGAAACGCGGGGCTGGCCAGCAGACGCTTCGCGCTCCGGCGAGATTCAACCATGCGACATTCCGGGTTCAAGAATCGCGAACGTTAGCCGCGGCGCGACCGGCTGGAAAGCCGGGAAGCCAGATGGGGAAAGGCAGGCTGCGGCTTGCCGTTGGAATGCCGCCTTCGCCCCCGCATGCGATCACGGCGACGTTGGCGGGGCACCGGCGCCCCACCGGCGCCCCACCGGCGGCCCCCCGGGGAACGCGCCGCTCGGCCCCCCGGCGCTTCCAGTTGCCGAGCCGGCCCGAAACCCCTAGTCAGCCGCCCGCACGACCCACGACCAGGAGGCCGCCATGGCGACCGAGCGCACGCTCTCCATCATCAAGCCCGACGCCACGCGCCGGAACCTGACCGGCAAGATCAACGCCTGCCTGGAGCAAGCGGGCCTGCGCATCATCGCCCAGAAGCGCCTGCAGCTTCGACCGCCCAGGCCGAAGCCTTCTACGCCGTGCACAAGGAACGCCCGTTCTATCGCGGCCTGGTCGAGTTCATGACCTCCGGGCCGGTGGTGGCGCAGGCGCTGGAAGGCGACGACGCGGTGACCAGGCACCGCGAGGTCATGGGCGCCACCGACCCGAAGAAAGCCGCCCCCGGCAGCATCCGCGCGCAGTTCGCCGAGAACATCGAGGCCAACTCCGTGCACGGCTCCGACAGTGCCGAGAACGCCGCACACGAGATCGCCTTCTTCTTCGCCGCCATCGACATCACCGGCTGACCCTGACCCTGATCTGACCCTGATCCTTTGGGGAGACTCCCAATGCAAGCGGTCATCCTGCTCGGACGTGTCCTGATGAGCGCGATCTTCCTGCTTAGCGGCTATGGCAAGCTGATGACGCCGGCGGCGACCATGGGGATGTTCACGCACTACCATCTGCCGGTGGTCGGTGCAGCGTATGCGATATCCGTGGCGGTGGAACTGCTCGGCGGCGCGCTGATCCTGGTGGGCTGGCAGACGCGATATGTAGCGCCGGTGATGGCCGTCTGGTGCGTCGCCACGGCGCTGGTGGCGCATTTGCATCCTGACGACAACATGCAGATGATCAACTTCCTCAAGAACCTCTGCATGGCCGGAGGGTTCCTGCAGCTCGCCGCCAACGGCGCCGGCCGGCTCAGCCTGGACCGGCGATGAAGGGCGAAGAGCCCGGCCGTGCCAAGTCAATCAATCGAGGTTCGCATGCTGACGGGAGCGGCGCACTCCCCAGGAGATTGCTTCCCCAGGAGATTGCTTCCCCTGGGAGATTGCTTCGCTGCACTCGCAATGACTGATCCGACAACGGCCATTGAACCGTTGGAATCACAACACCACGGCGCCGGCGATTCACACCCAGGGCACCGACACTGGGCACCGACACAGGGCCACACCGGGGATTTACAGCAAGAACACCGCCATCCCGATCAGCAGCAGCACCACGAAGATGATACCGGCGAGCGTAGCGCCGGTGAAGGTGGACCACATGCGCTGACGGTCCGCGAAAAAGGCCTCCGGCGTGGTGGGGATATCGTCTTGGCGGCTGACGCTGTGTCCGGACATGCGGTCTCCGACTGGGCAGGCACGGCCGGGAGGCCCCGGCGGCGGTGGATCAAGTGGCTCGGCGCCGTTCTATTCGAGCGCGCCGGCCAGCGGCAAGGGGTTGGCCAATGCGGCGGCGGGTGGCGGCGGCGCTGCCGGCCGACGGGATGCGAACGCCGCCAGCGCGGCGGGATAGATGCGATGCTCCTGCACCAGCACCCGCGCGGCCAGCGAGTCTTCCGTATCGTCCGGCAGCACCGGCACCGCAGCCTGGGCCAGGATCGGGCCGTCATCCATCGCGTCTGTCACCAGGTGCACCGTGCAGCCGTGCAGCTTGACCCCGGCCGCCAGAGCGCCGCGGTGCGTATGCAGACCGGGGAAGACCGGGAGCAGGCTGGGATGGATGTTCAGCATGCGGCCCTGCCAGGCGGCGACCAGGAACGGGGTCAGCAGGCGCATGTAGCCGGCACAACAGACGATCTCCGCGCCTGCCTCGCGCAGGGCCGCGTCGATGGCGACCTCGTGCGCCGTACGGTCGAGGCCAAAGCGGCGGTGGTCGATGACCGCGACGGGCACGCCCGCCTCCGCCGCCAGCGCAAGGCCGGGGGCGTGCGGGCGGTTGGACACCACCAGCACGACCTCGGCCGGGTAGCCGGGGTCGCGGGCGGCATCGAGCAAGGCCGCCATGTTGGAGCCGCGGCCGCTGATCAGGATGCCAACGCGACGCTTCATCGGCGGGATACCGCGACGCTGCCGTCCCTTTCGTCATGGCGGGCAAAGACCTGCCATCCACGACCTGGCGGCATGCAGCGAGAACCGTGGTGGATGGCGGGCCTGCTCCCGCCATGACGAGCGGGTGTACAGACCCTCACCCCAGCCATCCGGCGTGCGGCTCGATCCGCACCGCCGCCTCGCCTACGCCGGCCTCGATGGTCCCGATGCGCATCACTTGCTCGCCCTGTGCCTCCAGCAGCCGTGTCGCCTCCCCGGCGTCGGCGACAACCAGCGCCATGCCGATGCCGCAGTTGAACACGCGCAGCATTTCGTCGGCCGCCACGCCGCCGGAGCGCGCCAGCCAGCTGAATACCGGCGGCACCGGCCAACTTGCGTCCAGAGCGGCAATGCACCCCTCCGGCAGCACCCGCGGCAGGTTGCCCGGCAGCCCGCCGCCGGTGATGTGCGCCGCTGCCTTCAGCAGCCCGGCCCGATGCAGGGCGAGCACCGACCGCACGTAGATCCGGGTCGGCGTCATCAGCGCCGCCCCCAATGTCGGCCGCGGCACCTGGTCCGGCGGAGCGAAAGGCGCCGGCACGTCCCAGGATAGCCCGTTCTCCGCCACGATCCGGCGCACCAGCGAGAAGCCGTTGGCGTGTACCCCGTCGCTCGCCAGCCCCAGCACCACGTCACCCGGCGCCACGCCGCGCGGCAGCAGGTTCCCGCGCTCCGCCGCGCCGACGGCGAACCCGGCCAGGTCGTAGTCGGTGCCGGCGTACATGCCTGGCATCTCCGCGGTCTCGCCGCCGACCAGCGCGCAACCGGCCTCGGCACAGCCGGAGGCGATGCCGGCGATCACCGTCCGTGCCGTCGCGACGTCCAGCGCACCGGTGGCGTAGTAGTCCAAAAAGAACAGGGGTTCGCCACCCTGGACGACGAGGTCGTTGACGCACATCGCCACCAGGTCGACGCCGACCGTCTCATGGATGCCGGTCTCGATCGCGATGCGCAGCTTGGTGCCGACGCCGTCGGTGGCAGCGACCAGCACGGGGTCGGTAAATCCCGCGGCCTTGGGATCGAACAGGGCGCCGAAGCCGCCCAGCCCGCCGATAACCCCCGGCCGCGCGGTGGCGCCGGCCAGCGGCTTGATTTGCTCCACCAGCGCGTCACCCGCCTCGATATCGACGCCGGCCGCCCGGTAATCCAGGCCGCTGGCGCCTGCGCCGGGCGAGCCTTGCGCGTCCCGATGCGCGTCCCCATGCGCGTCCCCACTGGTCATGCCGGCCCTCGATACGATAAGGCGCAAGAAGTCGTGGCGGACAGAACCATGGCCGGCCCTTCCGGCGCAACCCGGAGTGGCGCAAAACGGCGCCCGAGACGGAGGAATCCTCGCCTATGCCGGACGGCACCCAGGTCAGAACCAGTACGTCGGGCGCGTTGCTCAATGCGCCCAACGTCATCACCTTCGGCCGGCTGTGCGCCGTGCCGCTGGCCTTCTGGCTGATCATCGACCGCCATCCGGTTTATGCCTTCTTCCTGTTCGTGGCCGCCGGCATTTCCGACGCCATCGACGGCTGGCTGGCCCGCCGCTGGGGCGGCAACATGGTCGGCGCGGTGCTCGACCCGGTGGCCGACAAGGCGCTGCTGGTGACGATGTACGTCACGCTGGCCGCCGTGAAGGAACTGCCCGACTGGCTGGCGATCCTGGTGGTGTTCCGCGACCTGGTCATCGTGGGCGGGGTCATCGTGCTGGCAGTGCTCGGCCAGGCCGTCACCATCCGGCCGCTGTATGTTTCCAAGATCAACACGACGCTGCAAATCGTACTGGTGGCGTTGACGTTGCTGCTGGCGGGGTTCGGTCTGCATGCCCCGGTTGCCATGTTGGCGCTGATCTGGACGGTGGCTGCCTCTACCCTGGCTTCCGGGGCGGCCTATGTCTGGGTTACCGTCCGCCACTCATGACACTTGGACCGCCACCGGGACCTCCACAGGGACCACCACTGGAGGACCCCCATGGTATCCCCATCGGGATATCCACCGGATGTGCCTATCCGGTCAGCGCAGGCCGATGTGCAGCCCACCTCTGCCGCCCATCACCTGCCGGCCCAACCTGTGTTAACCGGACAGGGACACCACCGGAACCCCCAACAGGACCCCCAAGCGGATGAGCACCGCCATCGAGCTACCACCCCCACCGCCGCTGCCCGCCATGCCGCCGCCGACGCCGGTGCATCCGCCGCCGTCGACGCGCTGGCAGCGGATCGCGCTCGGTGTGGGGCTGCTGGTGGCGCTCTGGCTGGTGCTGCACCTGTTCGCCTCGGTGCTGGCGCCGTTCGTGGCGGCGGCGGTGATTGCCTATGCGCTCGACCCGCCGACCACCTATCTCACCCGCGTTGGCGTGCCGCGCGGCCTCGCGGCGCTGGTCATGATCCTTGCACTGTTGCTCGGGCTGCTGCTTTTCATTTTACTGCTGTATCCACTGATCGTATCGCAGATCGGCCTGTTCGTCGGCCGCATCCCGCAATACGTGCAGTTGCTGCAGGGCTGGGCACGCCACAGCATCACCCAGTTGCAGACCAATTTCGGCTCCGACGTGGTCAACGACAAGCTGCGCGACCTGGTGAGCAGTCAGGCGGGGACCATGCTGAGCGTCGCGGCCTCGACACTGGCGGGGGTCGTCACCGGCGGCTGGGCGATCTTCAACGTGCTGAGTCTGGCGGTGGTGACGCCGGTGGTCGGGTTCTACCTGCTGCGCGATTGGCCGAAGGTGGTCCGCCGCGTCGATGGCTGGCTGCCGCGCCGCTATGAAGGCGTGATCCGCGCCCAGGCGCGCGAGGTGGACCGCATCCTGTCCGCCTGGGTGCGCGGCCAGGCGCTGTGCTGCCTGCTGCTGGCGCTGTACTACGCGCTGGCGCTGACCATTGCCGGGCTGGACCTGGGGCTGATCGTGGGGCTTGCGGCGGGGGTGCTGTCGTTCATCCCCTATGTCGGCTCGATCACCGGTGGGGTAACGGCGATCGGCCTGGCGCTGGCACAGTTCCCGCACTGGCGCGGCGTGTTTGTCATCATCGGCGTGCTGGTGGTTGGCCAGATCCTGGAGGGGTACGTGATCTACCCCCGCTTCCTCGGCGATCGGGTGGAGTTGCCGGCGGTGTGGGTGATCTTCGCCCTGTTCGCGGGTGCGGCCGCGTTCGGCTTCCTGGGGGTAATGCTGGCGGTGCCGGTGGCGGCGACGATCGGCGTGCTGTGCCGGTTCTGGCTGCGGCGCTACCTGAGGAGCCAACTTTACCTGGACCCTCCGCTATGATCGCTTAACGCTGGTCCGTGGGAAAGTTTGTCCCCAACCGAGAGGAGTCGATCCATGCCCGCCTGGGAACCACGCATCCTGAGCCTCCTGCGCATCATGGCCGGGCTGCTGTTCATGGAGCATGGCATGGGCAAGCTGTTTGGCTTTCCGTCGGCGGCGATGCACCCGGCGTTCCCGAGCCTGCTGTTCTTTGCCGGCATCCTGGAATGCTTCGGCGGCGCGCTGGTCGCGCTTGGTCTGTTCACCCGCCCGGTGGCATTCCTGCTGTCGGGCGAAATGGCCATTGGCTACTTCATGGCGCATTTCCCGAAAAGCTTCTTCCCATTAGTGAACGGCGGCGACGCGGCGGTGCTGTACTGCTTCGTGTTCCTCTATCTGGTGTTCGCCGGCGGCGGAGAGTGGAGCCTGGACCGGTTGGTCGCGCGGCGCAGTTGATCCCGCTGATCACGACGCCCGGCTCCGGCCGGTGGTAAAGTCGCAATGACAACAGGTTGGCATTTGCCGCCGGGCCGCCAGCTTCACGACATCGATCGCGCCCGCGTAAGCCTGCGGCCACGGATGTTCATGCCTCTATGCGCTTGGTAGCGCGCGGCCCAGGAAAGTGCGTGCGCGCGGATCACTCGGATTGGTGAGAACGTGTTCGGGCGGGCCGCTTTCGACGATCTGGCCGTCGGCCATCACCGCGACAGTGTCGGCAACCTCGCGGGCGAAAGACAGCTCGTGGGTGACCACGATCATCGTCATGCCGCTCGCCGCAAGCTGCCTCATGACATCGAGAACTTCCCCAACGAGATGCGGGTCGAGCGCCGAGGTCGGCTCGTCGAACAGCATCACCTTGGGCTGCATCGCGAGCGCGCGTGCGATCGCGACGCGCTGCTGCTGGCCACCGGAGAGATGGCGGGGATAGCAATCGCCGCGGTCTGCCAGCCCGACGCGGACAAGCAGTTCCCGCGCACGCTCGACCACCACCGGGCGAGGCTCGCGCTTCACGCGCACCGGGGCGTCAACGATGTTCTGCAGCACGGTCAGGTGGGGGAACAGATTGAAGTTCTGGAAAACCATGCCGATGTCGGCGCGTTGCCGGCACAGTTCGCGCTCGCTCAAACGGTACAGCTTGCCGGCATGCTCGCGGCAGCCGATGGCGACCCCGTCGATATAGACGACACCGCTGTCGTTGTCCTCGAGCGCGTTGATGCAGCGGAGCAGCGTGCTCTTGCCGGCGCCGGAGGGCCCGAGCAGGCAAACCACCTCGCCGCGGTGGGCGGAGAAATTGATGCCCTTGAGCACCTCGTTGTTCCCGCGCCGTTTCCATACCTCCACGATCCGCACCATCGCGGGGCCGGCGCCGCCCGCAACATGCAAATTCGTGGCCGCAGGAATCATCCGAAAACCTCTTTCGATCTCATTCCCAGGCAGAGACGCGTTCATTCCCGGCTAGTTGTCCGATCCCGACGGACGGTGCTCACCTTGCAGTGTGTCATTGCGAGCGTAGCGAAGCAATCTTCTGCAGAGTTCGTACGTCACTCGCGGGAGACTGCTTCGCTGCGCTCGTTATGACGGAATTGCCGCGGATCCGAGCGTCAGGATCACAACGCTGGACACGGGAGCTGTCCGAGCGAACCTATTGCGCCGGGAGATGGTGCCAGGGTCTTGCCCGCCCGCAGCCGACGCATCACCAGCCGGAGCATCGCCACTTTGCAGGACGTGGTCGCAGCGGTATAACCCGCCCTGATAGAGCCACGGCTCGTCAAGTTCCGACCACAAAATCCGACCACAACAAGAGTGTGCCGCCATGCCCGTCGTCACCGTCCAGATGTACGAGGGTCGCACCCTCGACCAGAAGCGTGAGCTCGTGCAAGGCATCACCGAAGTCGTGGCACGCGTCACCGGCAACAATCCGGAGGGCGTTCACGTGATCATCGACGAGGTCAAGCGGGAGAACTGGAGCATTGGCGGGCGTCTGTGGCCCGACCGGCAGCCGCGCTAGCGCGCCGGCAACGAGAGCGGGCTGCGAGCGATCCCATGGAAAGTCTGCGCCTCGGGGTATTGTTGAACGCCGAGTATGCGGCGGGCGATCTTGTCCGGCTCGGCGAGTTTGCGGAAACGCTAGGCTATACCCACTTTTTCTACGTTGACGTGCGCTTCCTCCGCGAGTGCTACATCGGTCTCGCGAGCGTCGCGATGCGCACCCGGCGCCTTCTGCTTGGGACCGGCGTGACGGATCCGTATTCGCGCCACCCGGCGATCACGGCGGCTTCGATGGCCACCCTTGACGAGCTGTCGGCCGGTCGGGCGATTCTCGGTCTCGGGCTCGGTGGCGCCGGATTTCGCGAGCTCGGCATTCAGAAAAGGCTGCCGGTGGCGGCGCTGCGCGAATCGATCGGGATGATGCGGCGGCTTTGGCGCGGCGAAGATGTGACGCTCGACGGCAAGGTCGTGTCGATCGCGAACGGCAGACTTGAATTCGCCCCGGTGCGGCCCGCCATCCCGATCTACATTGCCACCCAGGGCGAGCAAATCAGCCGGCTTTCCGGCGAGTTGGCCGACGGGGTGCTGATCGCCAACACGGCGACCGGGCAAGGGCTGGATTTCTATCTTCGCCGCATCGCCGACGGCGCGGCGAAAGCTGGGCGCAGCCTGCGCGACATCGACATCAATCTGCGTTGGGAGATCTGCATCTCGCCCGACGAAGCGGCGGCGATGCGGGTCATGCGGCGCCGTCTCGCCGCGCGCCTGATCAACGGCTACCCGAATTGGGGCTTCCTGCAGCAGCTCGGGGTGAGCGTCACGCCGGAGTTCGAAGCGCTCGCGGCGCGACGCGATCCCGCATTGCTCGACCAAGCCGTCGAGGCGCTGCCGATCGAAGTGGTAGACGCGAACATGCTCGCCGGCAGTGCAGAGCGCGTTGCGTCGCGCATCGCCCGCTTGCTGCGTCCGGAAGTCACCGGGGTGACGATCCGTCCGCACCCCTGTCCCGGTACCGGCGTCGAAGAGGTGATGCGGTCGTTCGTCGAGGATGTCATGCCGCTCGTGATGCAGCGGCGGCAGGCGGGCTAGCGTTGTGATCGTAACGCCTGGATGCCATCGACAAATCTGTCATTGCGAACGCAGCGACGCAATCTGCCGTGGAGTACGCACGTCACGCGCGGGAGATTGCTTCGCCGTGCTCGCGATGACCCCAAGGTGCGTACCAACCGTCAACGTCGGCGCACTGGTACGTGCTGGATAGCAGGTGAAAGCGAGATCATGACACGGAATCTTGCATCGTGGGCGGTCCGGCTCGGCATCGCCCTCTGCCTCGCCATCTTCAGGATCGCGGGCGGAGCGCAAGCCGCCCCGGGGCCAGACGCCGCGACGCCGGCTGTCGTGACGCCGGCACGCGACGCCTTGCCGGACGCCATCAAAACCTCTGGCGTGCTGCGCCTGGCGAGCTCGCTGCAATGGCCACCCTTCGACTACACAAACGACAAGGGCAACGCAGAAGGCATAGATATCGACCTGATCACGCTGCTGTCCGAGAAGCTTGGCCTCAAGCTCGAGCTGACGAACGTGAAGTTCCCCAGCATTGTCCCGGGCGTCACCACGGGCCGCTTCGACGTCGGCGTGAATTCAGCTCGCGCGGACGCCGGAACGAGAGAAGGTCGTCCAGTTCGTCGTGTACTTCCGCAGCGGCCTCGGCCTGCTCGTGCGCAAGGGCGTGACCGACGTGGACGTGCATCATCTGTGCGGGCGCACGCTGGCGCTCACCCAAGGCAGCTCGCAAGTCGCGGTGGCGCAGCGCCTGTCCGACGCCTGCGTCAAGCAGGGTAACAAGGCGATCGGCTTTCAGTTCTATCCAACGAGCGCGGACACCTATCTCGCGGTGAGCAACGGCCGCGGCGACGGCTTTCTCACCGGCGAGGCGGTGGGCGTGTACGTCGCGAACCACGACGACAAGCTGCACATGACCCGGGAGATCCTGCCGGAAACGTCCGACCTCGCGGGGATCGTCATCGCCAGGGGCAACGATCAGCTCGCGACAGCGCTCCGGCTCGCATTGGTGAGCGCGATCGAAGACGGCGCCTACTCGAAGATTTTCGAGAAGTACGGTGCGGAGGACGGCGCGCTGACCGTCGCGGAGGTCCGCAATCCGCCGGCGCACTGAGGTGCGTTCCAGTGTTCCGATCCTGACGGATGTAACCGCCTTGCGGCATCCGAGCGTCAGAATCACAATACCTGGGCCACGCTGGACCTGGGCCACGCTGGACCTGGGCCACGCTGGACCTGGGCCACGCTGGCGGGGCGTGCGATACGCGCGGGGCGTGCGATACGCGGCTTCGGATTCCCCGCGAAAACCTCGCGAAATTGCGCTCCCGTAAGGGACAGCGATGACCCTCGAGCGACTTGCCGAAACCCGAGCCGAAAACGGGCCCACGCACGATCCGGGCGCGGTGCGGGTCATTCACCGCTCGCACTCGGGGCGCTGGATTGGCGGTGCCGCCGCATCGATCTTCGGTGCCTGGATCGTCTATCAAATCTTGACGAACCCGGGCTTCCGGTGGGGCGTGGTCGGCAAATACATGCTGAACCCCTCGGTACTGGGCGGCGTGCAGATGACCTGCGAGCTGACCGTGCTGGTGATGGTGCTCGGCGCGATCATCGGCGTCATCATCGCGCTGATGCGGCTTTCGAAAAATCCGATCCTTGTGCTCTGCGCCAACGCCTACCTATGGTTCTTCCGCGGGACGCCGGTCCTTGTGCAACTCGTGTTCTGGTACAACATGGCGGCGCTGTTCCCCCAGATCAGCCTCGGCATCCCGTTCGGCGGACCGAAGTTCTTTTCCGTATCCAGCACCGTCGCGATCAACTCGTTCGTCGCCGCATTGCTCGGCCTGAGCCTCAACGAAGGGGCCTATATGGGCGAGATCATCCGGGCAGGAATCCTATCGGTCGATCCCGGACAGGCCGACGCCGCGAAGGCGCTCGGCTATCGGCCGATGCAAACGTTCTGGGTGATCGTGCTGCCGCAGGCAATGAAGGCGATCGTCCCGCCGACCGGGAACCAGGTCATCGGGATGCTGAAGTTCACCTCGCTCGCGAGCGTGGTCGCGCTGCAGGAGCTGATGAACTCGGTCGAGAGCATCTATACGCAGAATTTCGAGACCATCCCGCTGCTGATCGTCGCGGCGCTGTGGTACCTGATCCTGGTGAGCGTACTGTCGGTGGGTCAGTACTTTATAGAGCAGGTACTACTCGAAGGGATGGAAGGAGTTGCAGCAGCCGGTGAACGCGTAAGCGAACGGACGACGATTGGTCGGCAACATCGAACCGCAAGGCAGCCGTGCGGGTTTCCATCTGTCATTGCGAGGAGCGAGGCGGTCCTTTCAATGACAGGGGCCGCAGGTATGGCGTCGCGTCACCAATAGTAGTGTACTAGGGGAGTTCTGAAGAATGCTCGAGTGGCAAGGCAGGCAGATACCGGAAACTCTGCCCGAGATTGTCGATCCGGTGCACACGGTCGTCATCATGCATGACATCCAGAACGACAATACCGGGCCCAATGGGGTCTTTGCGCGGGATAACCGGCGCATCGATGTGACCCATTTGCTCGGGCCGATCGCCGCATTCCTCGACACGGCGCGGTCGCACGGCGTGAGAGTGATGTACACGCAATACACCAACCTGCCGAACCTCGCCACCTTCACCGACCCCCGCATCCGCGAGAACTACGCCATCGCGAGCGATCCGCAGCAACGCTGGCGTCTCGAGAACAGCCATTACGGGACCGATGGCTGGCAGACCGTGGACGAGCTCGCGCCGAAGCCGGGCGAGACGGTCGTCGCGAAGATGCGCACCGATGCGTTCATCGGCACCCCGCTCGAGTATCTGCTGCGGCTGCACGGAATCCGCACAATCATCCACACCGGGCTGGCGACCGAGGTCGGGATTCTCCCAACTGCCTGGCATGCGGTGAACCTCGGCTTCTTCGTCGTCGTCCCACGCGACTGCGTCGGCCCGTTGAACAAGGAGCATCATGCGGAAGCGATGTCGCTGCTGTCGCGCCTGACGATGGTGCGCGATGCAAGCGAGGTAGCGGCGGCGTGGGCGGTCGGCTCACGGTGAAAGCGGCCGCGACGCTGATAGGGCGCCGATGGGGCGCTGATGGGTCTGGGGCGACCGCAGATATATCGGCTGCGTCGCGCGTTTGTCGCCTTGGTCCGTCGGCGCTCGCCTCTCGGGAGCGCGGCGGCTCCTCGTCGCCGAAATGGTGCCGCGGTGACCGACGGGTCTCATATCGATCTGACAGGCGCCCGCCCCCACGATCCTCTTCCCGGCAGCGCGTTTACAGATGCCAATATGAAGCAATCTGTGTCGCAGCTCCGTCCTTCGGCCTCAGGTTCTGCAAAGACGCTGCGCCGCTGGCGCATGGTGCCTGTGGCTAATTCCATTAGAGACGACTTTCATCGGCCAAACGCCGTCACCGCCACGGGGCGCCTGTTGCCAAACCGGTGGCATTGCCACAACCATTGCGCCTTGCCCACGACGTCACAAGTTTCATTGTATTGGAAAAGTGTTTTGAAAAAAATGTTGGCCGGAATGTAGAACTTCCGGACTGACTTAAAGCAAACGGCCTGGGACGAAACGCCCTGGGAGGAAACGCCCTCGGAGGAAACGCCATGACGGCTCGTACCTGGGTAGGTGGCAACGATGACAACAACGCCCTCGCGGCAGCCAACTGGTCACCGGCCGGAACCCCGCAAATGGGGGATGATCTCACTGTCGTAACTGGCACGCTCAATATAGCCAACACGAACCTGGCCAAGAACGTCCTTAATCTCCAGGACGCAACCGAGGGTGGTGGTCCGGTCGTGCTGAACCTGAACGGCAACGCCAGGGTTGGCGTCGCCGGCTCGCTCTTTTTTGGTGACAATCCCACCTTCAATGTGACCGGCTTCGACCGGCTGGACGCCTCCGGCGGGCTGAGCGCGATCACCGGCTCGATCGACCTCGCGAAGCATTCGCATCTGGTCGTCACCGGCAGCCTTGAGTTCGTCTACACGGATTCGCTGAGCGGTGCCGCTGGCTCGAGCATTGTGAACAACGGCACGATCGAGACGGAAGACGGCCTCGTGTCCGTCGCGGTCAGAGGTACGGGCACGCTCGGATTCTCCGGCTACCACGACGGGGCCGGAGTGTCTGAGATCACCTCCGCGATTTCCCACGGCCAGACCATTGCCCTCGATCCGGCGGTATTCGGAATGACGCTGACCCTGACCCACCCGGACACTTTCCACGGCATCCTGGACATCATACAACCGCCGGTTCCCTCCTCGGGCGATGTGTCCGTCGGTACTGGATGGCGTCAAGGCGACGAGCTTCGACGTCAAAGGCAATCGGCTGATACTCAAGGACGGCCACCACGTAGTGGACACACTCAACCTGGCAAATCCGCGAGCAGCATCCATCTCGGCGACTTACGGAACCAGCAGTACGACCCTCGCTTTCCTGCCGGCTCAGGCGAATGCGACATCATAGATTGCGGTGATCCCGAGGGTTCGAGCGGAGCGGAAACTCCTGGCTACGGGGTGACGGCCGGTCGGTGGCCGGTTGCGGCTGCGGGGGCGGCTCGGGGCATCCCGTTTCAGCCAGCCCTCGCCTTCCGCCGCCCGCGTTTGTCCGCGAACACACAATGCCGGTCGGCGGCAATCCCGGCTTCGCCGTAGCGACGCGCCCCGACAGCGAGGCGCCCCCTTCGCCCTCACTCCCCCGACTTCGGCGCCGTCTCCAGCGCCGCCACACGCGCCTCCAGCACCGCCACGCGGTCCGCCAGCGTGCCCAGCCGCGCCTCCGCCGCCTCCTGCCCTGCCCGAGCGTTGGCGGCCATCTCGGCCATGGCGTCCAGCTCTTCCTTGCGCACCAGCTCCAGCTTGCGGATCGCCTCGTCGATGCGGGCACGCATCAGCGCCTCCGCCTCCTCGCGCAGCCCGGCGAGCGCCGACAGCGCGCCACCCGCCACCCCGGCCAGGTCATCGAAAAACCGCGGTCGATCGCTCATGGTGCAAGCCTCCTGACGGCCACGCGGTTGCTTCCCCCGCCGGCCGTCCCTCCGTATAACCCGCCACCATGATCCTGGTCACCGGCGGCGCCGGCTTCATCGGTTCCAACCTGCAGGCGGCGCTGGCCGCGCGCGGTCACGAGACCATCGTCGTGGACTGGCTCGGCCAGGGCGACAAGTGGCGCAACCTCGCCAAGCACCCCCCCTCGCGGCTGATCCCGCCGCAGGAGCTGGACGCGTTCCTGGACACCCGCCCGCCGGTCGAGATGGTGTTCCACATGGGCGCCATCAGCGAGACCACCGCCCGCGACGGCGACCTCACCTGGGCCACCAACGTGGAGCTGAGCCGGACGCTGTGGCACTGGTGCGTATCGCGTGAGGTGCGGTTCGTTTACGCGTCCTCGGCCGCGACCTACGGCAACGGCGCGTCCGGGTTCGACGATGACGGGTCGCTGGCGGCGCTGCAGAAGCTTCGGCCGCTGAACCTGTATGGCTGGACCAAGCACGCGTTCGACCTGCGGGTGGCACGCGCGGTGGCGGTGGACGGAAACCGGCCGCCGCAATGGGCGGGGTTGAAGTTCTTCAACGTCTATGGCCCGAACGAGTACCACAAGGGATCGATGATCTCCGTGGTGAAGATCAAGCACGACGAGGTTGCCGCCGGCGGCCCGGTCAAGCTGTTTTGCTCGGATGTGCCCGGTCTGCCGGATGGAGAACAGAAGCGGGACTTCATCTGGGTCGGGGATACGGTGGACGTGATGCTGTGGTTGCTCGACACGCCGGGCGTCAACGGCCTGTTCAACATCGGCACCGGCCGGGCGCGCAGCTACCTGGACATGGCGCATGCGGTCTGCGACGCGGCAGGCCGGCCGCGCGACGTGGCCTTCATCGACATGCCGGCCGGATTGCGCGGACAGTACCAATCCTTCACCCAGGCGCCGATGGACCGCCTGCGCGCCGCCGGCTATGCGGGCCAATTCACGCCGCTGGAAGAAGGCGTGCGGCGTTATGTGCAGGACTATCTGGCAAAAGATGACCGGTATGTTTGATTCACGCGTGGCGCCCCACTTCCCTGTCATTGCGAGGTGCGAGGCGGTCCTCGGGCTTGACCCGAGGCAGCAATCTCCCGCAAGGCACCCGAGGTATTCGTTCGCTCCTCGCACGAGATTGCTTCGGGTCAAGCCCGAGCACTGCTTCGCCCGTCGCAACGACAGGGCAGTGGCCGACGGTTCCGGTCCGGCCTGAATGCCATAAGCCATCGCATGCTGTCCGTCTTCCTCTACCCGTCCTTCAACCCGGTCATCGTCCATATCGGGCCGTTCGGCATCCGCTGGTACGCGCTGGCCTACATCGTCGGCCTGGTGCTCGGCTGGCGGTTGATGCGCCGGCTGGCGCTGCTGCGGCCGGATGTGGCGACGCCCATCCAGGTGGACGACTTCCTCAGCTGGGCCACGCTGGGCGTCGTGCTGGGCGGCCGGCTCGGCTACGTGTTGTTCTATCAGCCGGCGCTGTACTTCGCCCATCCGGTCGAGATCTTTGAGGTCTGGGACGGTGGCATGAGCTTCCACGGCGGCATGATCGGCGTCGCCGTCGCCATCGCCGTCTACTGCCGCCGCCTCGAAATTCCCGTTCTCGGCTTCGCCGACCGCCTGGCGGTATGCGCGCCGATCGGGCTGGGCCTCGGCCGCATCGCCAACTTCATCAACGGCGAGCTGTGGGGCCGGCCCGCACCACTATGGTGGCCGGGCGCCATGGTGTTTCCCAATGCCATCCCGGCGACCAACCCTCCGCCCAGCATCTATGAGGCGCTGCGCAACACGGTGTGCGCCGGCCTCGACCCCACCCAGTGCATCCCGCGCTACCCCAGCGAACTCTACGAGGCCTTCATGGAAGGCCTGATCCTGTTCCTGGTGATGCTGATGCTGTCCCGCCGCGAATCCCTGCGCGAGCGCTTCGGCTGGCTGACCGGCGCCTTCCTGGTGGGCTACGCCATCGCCCGCACCACCTGCGAGTTCTTCCGTGCCCCGGACTTCTTCCTGCGCTTCCTGGTGGTGGATTTCGGCCTGAGCATGGGGCAGATCCTGTGTATCCCGATGCTGGCCGCCGGCATCGGTCTGATCTGGTACGCCGGCCGGAACCCCGTCCCTGCGCTGCGCTACCCGCCTTGAGATGCCCGCCTTGAGATGCCCGGCTCGAGATGCCCGCGTTGACATGATCGAGCGGCTCGACACGTTCATGGCGCGCGCCAACGCCGCTTACTACGCGACGCACGATCCGTTCGCGGACTTCACGACGTCGCCGGAGATCACCCAGGTGTTCGGCGAATTGCTCGGCCTGTGGGCGGCGGTGACCTGGGACCTGCTGGGCCGCCCCTCCCCGGTCCTGCTGGTCGAGGCCGGCCCCGGCCGAGGCACCTTGATGGCCGACGCCCTGCGCGCCATCGCCCAGGTCGCCCCTGCCTTCCGCGCCGCCCTGTCGCTGCACCTGATCGAAACGTCCCCGCGCCTGCGCGCACTGCAGGCCGCCCGGCTGCCAGACGCCGCCTGGCACGAAAGCCTGGCCACGGTCCCGCAGAAGCCGCTGCTGCTGCTGGCAAACGAGTTCCTCGACGCCTTGCCGATCCGGCAGTTCGTGCGCCGCGGCCACGGGTGGGTGGAACGGTTCGTGGGGCCAGAGGGGTTTGTCGAGACGGGGTTTGTCGAGGCGGGGTTTGTCGACGAAAAACAGCGGGAGAAGAAGGCGACTCTCCCCCCTCCCCTTGAGGGAGGGGGGCGGGGGAGGGGTGCGTGCCCCCAACCAACAGGGGGGCAGGCACCCCTCCCCCCAATCCCCTCCCTCAAGCGGAGGGGGAGAGATCTTTCCCAGCTCCGATCGTTGAGCTCTGCGAACCCGCCCGCGCCTTCGTCGCCGATCTCGCTGCCCGCCTGATCGCCCAACCGGGCGCCGCGCTGGTCCTGGACTACGGCCCCGAGCGCAGCACCCCAGGCGACTCGCTCCAGGCCCTCGCCAACGGCCGGCCCGCCGATCCGCTGTCCCCGGCCGGCACCGCCGACCTGACCGCCCATGTGGACTTCCAGGCCCTCGCCGCCATCGCGGCCGCCGCCGGCGCCACGGTGCATGGACCCATCCCGCAAGGTCCGTTCCTCGCTCGCCTCGGTCTGTTCCAGCGCACCGACCGCCTCGCCCGCGGCCAGCCGCCGCGCCGTGCCGCCGCCCTGATCGAAGCCGCCCAGCGCCTCGCCGAGCCGGACCGCATGGGCCGTCTGTTCAAGGCCCTGGCGCTCTGTCACCCTGCCTGTCCCACCCCGCCCGGATTCGCCGACTGACCCGCATGCTGCCAGACCCGCTTCGTTCCCCCGTGCTGCCCGTGCCGCACGGGTTCTTCACCCGGCTGGGCGGCGTCTCCGCCGGCCCCTTCGCAAGCCTGAACTGCAGCCTGTCCAGCCAGGATGCCCGCGACGCGGTCCTGCGGAACCGCGCCCGCGCCGCCCGCGCGATCGGTGCGGACCCCGACACCCTGCTCGGCCTGACCCAGGTACACGGCGCCGAGGTGGTCATCGCCACCGCCCCCTGGGCCGCCGGGCAAGGGCCCCGCGCCGACGCCATGGTGACCGATCGACCCGGCATCGCCCTCGGCGTCATCACCGCCGATTGCGCGCCCGTCATGTTTTGCGACGCGACAGCCGGCGTGATCGGCGCCGCCCACGCCGGCTGGCGCGGCGCGGTCGTGGGCGTGCTGGAGGCAACTGTCGCCGCCATGCGGGATCTCGGTGCGCGGCACGTCGCCGCTGTCATTGGCCCGTGCATCCGCCAACGGTCCTACGAGGTGGGCGCCGACCTGCGCGATGCGGTGCTGGCGCGCGACCCCGCCGACAGCCGCTTCTTTGCGCCCGGCCGGCGCCCGGCACACTGGCAGTTCGACCTCCCCGGCTACTGCGCCGCCCGGCTGGCGGGGGTGGAGGTGACGGTGGCCATGCTCGACGTCGATACGGTGGAGGACGAGGCACGCTTCTTCAGCCACCGCCGCCGCACGCTGGCTGGCGGTGGACCCATCGGGCACCAGGTATCGGCAATCCGGCTGGACGGGTAGGTGTCCGCCGCCTTGCCCCTGCTGCACGGTTGGGCGGAAGCTCACGCCCCGCATCGAACCGAGCGACCAGGAAAAATCATATGCAACAGATGACATGGCGCGCCGATCCTCTTGTCTGGGGGCGCGGGCCTCGCGTGTTCGAGGCATTCCTCGAACCGACCTGCCCATTTTCCGCGCGGGCGTTAGGCAAGCTCGATGACTTGCTCGAACAGGCGGGCGACGACCGCATCACCATCAAGATCCGTCTTCAGTCACAGCCGTGGCACATGTACTCCAGCGTCATTGTGCGCTGTATCGTGGCTGCCTCCACGCTGCGGGGCGGGAAGGATGCCGCGAAGGCTGTGATGGCCGCGGTGGCGGCCCATCGCGAAGAATTCGAATTCGCCCACCACTGCAGCGGACCCAATCTCGACGCCACGCCCAATGACATCATCCAACGGATCGAAAGCTACAGCGGCGTGCAGGTGGCCGAGGCCTTCGCGATTCCCGATCTCGACCGCGAGGTCAAATGGCACTGCAAATATGCCCGCCAGAACGGCATCCATGTGTCGCCGACGTTCATGGTGGACGGGCTGATGCGGACCGACATGAGCAGTGGAGACCCGGTTTCCGCCTGGGTGTCGCGCATGCTGGAGGCTTGACCGCAACCGGAGCGATCGGGCGGCATCCACGGCAGCTCGACCTCACCCTCACCGCGGTCTAAGCCGGCGATAACCAGGAAGCACGGCCCGGGCGGCTCTTTTCCCCGGCCGGGAACCGTGTTCTGCTGGTAGCGCGAGGCAGCAGCCTCATATGACGTAGCCAAGGAGGAAACGGAATGTTCAGCCACGTGGTGGTCGGGAGCAATGACATCCCGCGATCGAAAACGTTCTACGATGCCGTGTTTGGCGCGATGGGCGGTAAGCCCGGGCGGGAGGACGCCAAGGGGCGCCTGATTTACACCCACAACGGCGGAATGTTGATGGTCACCAACCCGATCGATGGCAAATCGGCCACGCATGCCAACGGCGGCACGATCGGCTTCTCAATGGCAAGCGCGGAACAAGGCGACGCCTGGCACAAAGCTGGCGTCGCGAACGGCGGGACAACGATCGAGGACCCGCCGGGCCTTCGCCAGGGCGGCGCCGGCGCAATCTATCTTGCGTATCTTCGCGATCCCGACGGCAACAAACTGTGCGGACTTTATCGCATGCCGGCCACCTGAACCGGAGCGGATAATACCGGCCTCCTAAAGGGTGACACACGTTCCGCGCCAGACCCTGGCGCGGAACGCCGTTATGAAGCGCAATCCGCCATGGGGTGGCCCAGCCGATGGTCAACGCCGGCGGGGCGCAGGCCGCTTCGGCTCGTCCGTGTGGCGGGCTTTGGTTTCAGCGCTTCCCACCGCGGATGCTCGTCTGGGTCGGCGGACGGCTCTCACCGTCCCGGTGCCGCCGCCGCCGCAGAAGAACTGATCGCCGCCATCGGATTCGAGCCCCGACACACCCACGCCTGTCGGCATTTCGAGCCGCTCCAGCACCTCTCCTGTTCCGGGATCGACTCGCCGCAAATCACTCTCGTCGCCTTCCCAGGTGCCGTGCCAGAGTTCTCCGTCGATCCAGGTGACTCCGGTGACGACACGGTTGGACTCGATCGTGCGAAGAATGGCCCCCGTCTGCGGATCGATCTGATGGATCTTCCGGCCCCGATGTTGCCCCACCCAGAGCGTCCCTTCGGCCCATGCGAGCCCCGAATCGCCGCCCCCGCCGGGCGCCGGAATCGTGGCGAGCACGCGCCCGGTGTTCGGATCGATCTTCTGGATGCGATCCTCGGCGATCTGGAACAGGTGCCGGCCGTCGAAGGCGGTTCCCGCGTGCGCGGCGACATCGATCGAGCGCACCGTCTGCCCGCTCGCGGGATCGACGGCGTTCAGCTTATCGCCGGACGCAAACCATACGTGCCGACCATCAAACGTGACCCCGTTCACGCGGTCGGCCCCTGGAAAGGGTCCATACTCACGGAGGATTTCGGCTGAGGATCGAATCATGTTCTCACCCTGTTAGTTCGACCGAATGAAGCGTCGCATTGCGGTTTCCCGCTGCCCCTGTCATTGCGAGGACACCCCCAGCTTGCGAGGACGCCCCCTGGGGTGCCGCATCACCGGCGTTGCAGCGTTTGTGAATCTTAGTCACCGGGCAGCGGAGCAGGGAGTAACAACGTTGTCGTGAATCCCGGCACGGGCGGGGTCATCCAACGAAGCGCCCGCGCGCGGCCAAACGACTGCACCTTGCCTGCCGCCGCAAGCGAGTCGAGTGCCCGCTGCACGCTGCGCTGGCTGGCGCCAAGCGCGAGCGCCAGGGCCGAGCTCGACCACGACTCTCCATCGGCAAGGAAGGCGAGCACCGCCGCGTATCGCTCCTCTATGGGCCGCGCCAGAACGACGACCTCGGGGGCGTGGCGTGGCGCCAACGCAAATCCCCGCTTCGTCGCATTCACCGCGGCCAGCGTCCGCAGCGCGGTACGAAGCCGCCCGACCTCGACCCGCAACCTTGCACGATGCGATTCATCGGCGACCTTCCCTCCGAATGCCCGCGCCACGAGCACGTCGCGCGGCACGTCGCCAGGCCACGCCTCCCCCAGCGCCCGCGCGAGCGCGAACAACACCGGACGCGTTGCGAGCGAAACTGACGTGCGCGCATCTCGCACGACATGGCGGCACGCGTCCACGATGAGCGATTGCGATGCCTGCAACGCTTCGACGTCCTCGAGCAGAAGCGGACGTTCCTCGCCATGGGCAATCAGGCGCGCCGCCGGTGTGTTCAGCATGACGCATGCGCTTTCGACCTCTGCCATCAGCGCGGGAATACCGGCATGGTGCGCCGCGTGCTCGGCCCGGGCGAGCGCCGCGCGCGCCATCTGCGTCCGCAGGCGTCGCATCGCGATCCCGGCCACCACCAGCTCGTGGGCGGCCCTCGCGGCGGGCGGGAAGGGCGCCGGGTCGAGCATGCGCAGCATATGCTCTGCCGCGTCGAGACGCCCGATCAGGAGGAGGCGCCGCACTTCGAGATGCCGCGCATGCGCGGCGTTCGGACGGTCGCCGTGCGCTTCGAGCGTCGCCCGTGCCGCATCGAGCGCCTGCGCAGGCCAGCTCAGGTCACGTGAAACGAGCGCGATTTCGGCCTCGGCGACAACGCATCGCGCGCGGGCCACGGTCTCCCTCGGACTGAAGGCGCGCGCCGCACGCCGCAGCAGCGTCTTCGCCCGATCGAGATCGCCAAGCTGCGCCATCGCGATGCCGCGCAGCGCCAGCGCAGGCGCGTCGTCGCGCAGAGCGACCCGCTTCAACGCGCCGAGAATGTCACCCGCGGCGAGCGCACGCGCCGCGGCCGTGATCAGCGAGTCCATCCGAATCCCGCCACACTTGTCACTCCCACCGTCCGATCCGCCGGCACTAGGTCTGTCTCGTCACCACCAACCACCCATCGCCCCGATACCGGGGCAGTACACCCCATCGCCCCGATACCGGGGCAGTACCGGGCAGCCAGAAGGAGAAACCGGATATGCCCGACATCCTGCACAAAGTTGGAATCAAATCGTCATCCCTGGACGATGTCTACAAGGCGTTGACCACGATCGAGGGTCTTTCCGCGTGGTGGACGACCGACACGCGCGGGGAAAACAAAATCGGCGGCGTGCTGCAATTCCGCTTCGGCGCCGGCGGGTTCGACATGAAGGTCCTTGACCTTGATCCCGCCAGGCGCGTGCTATGGCAGGTGATCGACGGCCCGGAAGAATGGATCGGCACCAGGATCAGTTTCGATCTCAACCAGCGGGACAATTGGACCATCATCCTGTTCAAACACGAGGGTTGGAAGGAGCCAGTGGAGTTCATGCACCATTGCAGCACCAAGTGGGGCGTCTTTCTGCTGAGCCTGAAGTCGCTTCTCGAAACCGGTCAAGGTGCTCCCTATCCAAACGACATCAAGCTCGACAGTTGGGAATAAACCCGCACCGTCCAAAGGAGAGGACAGATGACCGACCACACCACCGGCACACGTGAAGAATGGCTGGCAGCGCGGCTCGAGCTGCTCCAGGCGGAGAAGGAACTGACGCGGCGCAGCGACGAATTGGCGCGGCGGCGTCAGGCGCTGCCGTGGGTCCGGATCGACCAGGACTACCGGTTCGAAACCGACGCAGGCAACACCTCGCTGGCTGAACTGTTCCGAGGGCGCCCGCAGCTCCTCGTCTACCACTTCATGTTCGGGCCCGACTATACGGCGGGCTGTCCGTCCTGCTCTTCGATCGCGGACGGGTTCAACGGCTTCGTCGTCCACCTGGCGAACCACGACGTCACGCTTTCGGCGGTGTCGCGGGCACCGCTGGCGAAGCTGCAGGCGTACAAGCGGCGGATGGGGTGGACGTTTCCCTGGGCGTCCTCGGTCGGCGGCGACTTCAACTTCGACTTCAACGTCTCGTTCACCGAGGAGCAACAGCGCGCAGGCGCCATCGAATACAACTATGAGCGCGGCGGCCACGCGATGGACGCGACGCCGGTGCCGCCGCCCGTCGCACGGTTCGCGGCCATGTGCGGAACCGACGCGACCACCTGGTCGCGCGACAGGCCGGGTCTGAGCGCATTCGTGCTCGAAGACGGGGTCGTCTACCACACCTATTCCACCTATGCGCGCGGCCTGGACGGACTCTGGGGCATGTACCAATGGCTCGACCGCGCCCCCAAGGGGCGCAACGAGACGGGCATCTGGTCCCGCCGCCACGACGAGTACGACGAGCGCTGAGCCCACGAGTTCTGCGCCGGGGGTGTGTATTGTTAGCGCAAGCGGATAACGGGAGATCACCACGCATGATTTCCGAACAAGCTTCCCGGCGAGCCTTCATCGGCGTCGCGGCACTCCTGTTCTTTGCCAGCACGGCGGTGACGACCGTCTGGTGCGCATCCATGTCGGCGATGGGCGCGGTGCCGATGCCAGGCGGCTGGACGCTGTCGATGACGTGGCTGCCGATGCCCGGGTTGATGTGCGGACAGACCTGGCCCGGCGCCGCGGCGTCGTTCCTCGGCATGTGGATCGTGATGATGGTCGCGATGATGCTGCCGTCCTTGGTACCGATGCTGTGGCGCTATCGCCAGGCCGTCGGCGGGACTGGCGAAACGCGCGTTGGTGGGCTGACCGTGTTGGTGGGTGTCGCATACTTCTCGGTCTGGACCGCATTCGGCATGGCCGCCTTTCCGCTGGGTGTCGCGCTGGCGGCGTTCGAGATGCGGCTTCCGGCGCTGGCACGCGCCGTTCCGGTCGCGGTCGGCGTGGTGGTGCTGATCGCCGGCGCGCTCCAGTTCACCGCGTGGAAGGCGCATCACCTTGCCTGCTGCCGGGAAGCACCCCAGCACTGCCGTATGTTGCCGAGCGACGCCGGCACGGCATGGCGCCACGGCCTGCGCCTCGGCCTCCACTGCTGCTATTGCTGTGCCAATCTGACGGCGATCCTCCTCGTCGTCGGGCTCATGGACCTGCGCGCGATGGCTGTGGTGACGGCAGCCATTACCGGCGAACGCCTCGCACCCGCCGGCGAGCCGGTCGCGCGCATCATCGGATCCATCGTCGTCGCGGCAGCCTTGTTCCTGATCGCGCGAGCATCCGGGATCGGATGATGCATCCGGCACGCGTGCGGCGGGATTTCGCGATGCGGCGCTATGCGCCACCCGCGCTCCCGGCCCTGGGGAACCGGCTCGGCCACTTTGCCGCGCCTGTTAACCTGGAATTCAGAGTTTCGTGGCAAGTGTGACCGCCCAACGGAACCCGTCGCATGCTGTCTGGCCTGTCTATGCTCGCGTCACGCCTCGCCGGTCGGCACGCCAGGCAATCGCTGGTGGCCTGCTGCGTCTGCATCGGACTCGCCCTGGCGGTGTCCATGGCCTGGTACGCCCACACCTCGCGGCAGTTGGTCATCCACGACTCCGTACGCGAGATGCGCAACGATGCGTCGCTGGTCGCCGAGAACCAGGATGGCCTGCTGCAGGCGGCCGACGCGGTGCAGCGTGGCCTGATCGACCATATGCGGGAGATTGGCGTCGATTCACCGGACAGCTTCACGCGCCTCATGGTGTCGCAGGCGGTACAACACGACCTCCGCGATCGGATTGCCGGCCTGCCTTACATCACCGCGCTCATCCTGTTGGACCGGGACGGCCGGCTACTGAACTTTTCCCGCGCCTGGCCGCTGCCGGCGATCGCTGCCACCGACCACGACCTGCTTCGCGGGATGATGGACGCCGACGCGCCGCAAACGTTCGTCAGCGCACCAGCCCGCGGCCTGGTGTCGGGCGAGTGGCAAATCTATCTCAGCCGCCGGTTCGAGACCTCTGACGGGCACCTCCTCGGCTTCGTGGTCAGCACGATCGAGATCGCCTATTTCGAGCAATTCTATGCCCGCCTGCCGCTGACCGGCGGCGGCTCGTTCACCTTGTACCGTCGCGATGGAACGCTCCTCGCGCGCTATCCGCACGCCGATCCCCTGATCGGCAAGACATTCGCCGACACCGCGAATTTCAACCGCTTGCTCGGCGCCCTGGACGGCGGCGTGGTGCGGCAGATCGGCCGCTTCGATGGCAAGGATCGGCTGATCGTCCCGCGCGCGATGGCACACTTCCCTCTGATCATCGGCGTCAGCGACACGATGGCATCGGTGATGCGCTCGTGGCAGTGGGGCATCCGCATCATCATCGCCACGACCGTCTGGCTGGAGCTGGGGATCGCCGGCGGCCTGGTCCTGCTGTTGCGCCACCTCGGCGGCGAGGCCAGGGTGCGGGTGGCGGAAACCGCACGCGCCCGGGCCGAGGCCGATCTCGCGGTCGCTGAGGAGCGCGAGCGTGCCACCGCGGTTCTGCACACCCAGCAGCAGCGCTTCGACACGGCGGCGCAAAACATGCTGCAGGGGATGCTTATGGTCGATGGCAGCGCGAATGTCGTGGTCGTCAACCGGAGATTTCACGAACTCTGGGGGCTGCCGCCGGACAGTGTCGTGCCTGGTATGGCCTTTAGCGCGCTGACCGCGTTGGTCACCGAGCATGGCAACGTACAGCTTGAGGACATGGCGGAGGTCAGCCACCGGCGGGAGCAGGCGATTGGCCGACATGCGCGCTCGGCCTTCGTCTGGGAACTGTCCGATGGCCGCGCCTTCACGGTGACGCACCAGCCCATGCGGGACGGCTGGCTCACCACCTATGAGGACACCACGGAGCGGCGCCTGTCCGAAGCCAGGATTGCCCATCTCGCCCACTACGATGCGTTGACCGACCTGCCCAACCGCGTGTTGTTCAGGGACGCTCTGGAGCATGCTCTTGCTTACGCGCGTCGGGGTCATCTGCTGGCGCTGCATTGCCTCGACCTGGACCAGTTCAAGGCGGTGAACGACACCCTCGGTCATCCCGTTGGCGACGAACTGCTGCAAGCCGTGGCCCAGCGGCTGCGGGATGGACTGCGCGACACGGATACCCTCGCCAGGCTCGGCGGCGACGAGTTCGCCATCGTGCAGACCGCGCTCGACTCGCCGCACGATGCCGCCGCTTTGGCAACCCGGTTGATCGAGACGATCGAGATTCCGTTCGAGATCGCCGGGCATCAGATCGTCATCGGCGCCAGCGCCGGTATTGCGTTCGCGCCGGCGGACGGGCTGGACGCCGATGCGTTGTTGAAGAATGCCGACCTCGCGCTGTATCGCGCCAAAGTCGACGGGCGCGGCATTTACCGCCTGTTCCACAAGGCGATGGACGCCGAGATGCAGGCGCGGCGTATGCTGGAACTCGATCTGCGCCAGGCGCTGCGGTGCGGTCAGTTCGAATTGTACTATCAGCCGCTGATCGACCTGCGGGCCGGCGGGGTGGGCGGGTTCGAGGCGCTGTTGCGCTGGCACCACCCGGAACGCGGGATGGTCTCGCCCGGTCACTTTCATACCGCTGGCCGAAGAGATAGGCGCGATCGTCCCGATCGGGGCATGGGTGCTGCGGGCGGCCTGCCAGACTGCGTCTGCGTGGTCGGGCGAGCTTCGCGTCTCGGTCAACCTGTCGCCCGTGCAGTTCAAGAGCCGTGACCTCGTTGCCACTATCGCGTCGGCGTTGCGCGATTCCGGGCTGGCGCCCGGCCGGCTCGAGCTGGAAATCACCGAGTCCGTCCTGCTGCAGGATACCCAGGCAACGCTGGCAACACTGCAGGAAATGCGGGAACTCGGCGTCCGCATCGCCATGGACGATTTCGGCACCGGCTATTCGTCGCTGAGCTACTTGCGGCAGTTCCCGTTCGACCGGATCAAGATCGACCAATCCTTCGTTCGCGAAATCGGCCGGAAACGCGATTGCGGAGCCATCATCCGGGCGGTGATCCGGCTGAGCCACGAGCTCGGCATGGCCACTACGGCCGAGGGGGTCGAGACGCGGGAGCAACTCGCCGCCCTGGTGCACGCCGGGTGCTCCGACATCCAGGGCTATCTGTTCAGCCGGCCGGTGCCCGGGGTGGAGATCCCAGCGGTGCTGCGATCGATGCCGACAGCCTCGGATTTGCTGCGCGAGGCGGCCGGTTCGGAGGAGAGCGTGATGGCCCGTTCGGCGGAGGCCGTGGCGGGCTGACGACCGAGACAGGCCAGCGCGAGATAGCCCAGCGCGAGATAGGCCAGCGGGGGCAGGAACAAAGCCCTCCCCTCCCCTTGTGAGCTTGGGCGAGCATTCCCCTTCGGCAGCACGGCGCTCCCTTTTGCAGCACGGCGCTCCCTTTTGCAGCACGGCGCTCCCTTTTTTTTTGAGCGGGCGCAGCTTCCACAGCCGGAACGTCCCACCCGCCGCCGCCTCCTTCCGTGTGGTTCCTCGAGGTTAGGACTCGCTTCCGGATCGCAGCCCGCCCCGACACGCCCAAGCCTTTCGCCGCAGCATCAATGACCCACCGTATGAATGATATGACTCACCGCACCGGGCCGTTGCCACCCGCCAGTCTCGTTGCAACGCGCGCAATCACGTCGGGCCACGCGCCCGGGGCAGGCTGGCGGAACAGCCGCAGCGACGGGTACCATCGCGTGCGTTCCGCATCGCGCATCCACCGCCAGTCCGCGGCATACGCCAGCAGCAACCAGGCGGGCCGCCCGAGCGCCCCGGCCAGATGCACCGTCGCCGTATCCACCGCCACCAGCAGATCGAGCATGCTCAACGCCGCCGCGGTGTCGGCGAAATCCCCCAGCAGCGGCGCCAGATCGGTGACACCCCCTGGCGGCGCGGCGGCCAGGTCGGCACTCCGCGGTCCCACCTGCAGGCTGAACCAGCGCACCCCCGGCACGAGCCAAAGCGGCGCCAACGCGGCAAACGGCATGGAGCGGCGCGAATCGTCCCGATGCTCCGACCGCCCCGCCCACACCAGTCCGACGCGCAACCTGGCGTCCGGTGCCAGCCGTTCGCGCCATACCGCCACGCGGTGTGGATCGGCAGCCAGATACGGTGGCGGCGGGATGGTCTCCAGCAGGGTGCCAAAGGCACGGGGCAAGCTGAGCAACGGACAGTGCAGGTCGAAGTTTGGCAGCTCGTCGCCCGCCCAGACCAATTCGGCAACGCCATCCACCCCGGCCGCGTCTCCGGCCGCCCCCTTGGCCGCCAATGCCGCAAGCGGCGCCGGCAGTTCGAGCACCACCCGTGCCCCGCGCGCCGCCACCAGCGGCACGAACCGCAGAAACTGCAGCGCATCCCCCAGCCCTTGCTCTGCATGCAACAGTATGCGGCAGCCGCGCAGGTCCTCGCCGGTCCACAGCGCCTGAGGGAAATCGCGCCGCACCGCTGCACCCTGCGCCATGCGCCAGCGCCATTCGTAGAGTTCCCAGCCCTCCCGGAAACGCCCCAGCCGGAGGAGGATCGTGGCGCGGTTGTGCTGCAGCTCGGGGTGCTCTGGATGGTCGGGATACAGCGCGACGGCGCGGTCCAGCATTGCCAGCGCCTCCTCCGGCCGGCCCGAATCCAGCAAGGCGACCGAGAGGCTGTTCAGGATCAGCAGATCATCCGGCCAGCGTACCGCCGCCGCGCTGAGGACGGCGAGCGCCTCGTCCAGCCGGTCCTGCCGGCGCAGCACCCAGCCGAGTTCCGCCTGGCCCCCGGCGGACTCCGGGTCCAGGACCAGGGCCTGGCGCAACTCTGTCTCCGCCTCCGCCAAACGGCCGATGAGCTGCAGGCGGTTGGCATGGCGGCGGCGCAGACCCGCGTCATCCGGGCGCAGCGCCACGGCTTCGCGCCCCGCGGTGATCGCCTCCTCATTGCGCTTCTGCTGCAAGCGGACATCGGCGAGATGGTCGTTCGCCGTGGCCGGCGCTGTGGCCGGATCGGGCGCGGGCGCTGCCGGGAGGGTCAGCGCGGCCGCCTCGGCATGGCGACCGAGCTCACGCAACACCGTGGCCAGGTTGCCGCGCGCCGGCGCCAGGTCCGGCAACAGCGCGACGGCGCGACGGAAGGCTGCTTCCGCCTCTGCCGCCTGGCCGGTCTGCGCCAGCGCGGCGCCGAGGTCGTTGGCAAGCGCGCCGTCCTCCGGGGCCAGTATGGCGGCGCGTCGGAAGGCAGCGACGGCTTCTTCTTTGCGGCCAAGCGCGAACCATGCGCGGGCGAGATTTGCGAGCCGGGGCGCGGTCTCGCGATGCTGGGCCGCCGTCGCCAGCAAGGCAGCCGCGCGGACAGGATCGCCGCGCAGCAGCGCCGTGCGGGCGAGGATCTCCATCGCTTCGTCGCTGGCGGGGTCCCATGAGAGCGCGACTTCCGCCAGCGCTTCGGCATGGGTGGGACGATCGCCGCGCAGGTGCTCGCGCGCCCGGCGCAGCAGGTCCGTTGCGTCGCGGGGCGGGTGAGGTGGGGGCATGTGTGGTTCAGGTTTGCGGGAAGGCTTTGGGGGGTGGGTGTGGGGTGGGGGTCCCCGCAATCCCCCCGATCTACCATCCCCCAATCCCGTTCGCCCGACCCGCTCGAGCCAGCCGGTTAATCCAGCACCTCCTTGTTCACGACGTTGTCGCTGTTCGTCGTGCCATCCAGCACGCCCAGGATGTTCTGCGCCGTCACCCGCGCCATCCCGGCCACCCCCTCGGTCGTCACCCCGGCCATGTGCGGCGAGGCGATCACGTTATCCAACTTCAGCAGCGGATTGTCGGCAGGCGTCGGCTCCGCCTCCCACACGTCCAGCCCCGCCGCGGCAACCTGCCCGGACGTCAGTGCCGCGTGCAGCGCCCGTTCGTCGATGATGCCACCGCGCGCGGTGTTCACGATGTAAGCACTTGGCTTCATCCGCGCGAACTGGGCGGCGCCGAACATGCCCACCGTCTCCGGGTTCTTCGGGCAATGGATCGACACGAAATCGACGCCCGGCAGCGCCGCATCCAGATCATCCACCGGCTCGCAACCCGCCGCGCGGATCTTCGCCGCATCCACGTACGGGTCGCGCACCAGCACCACCATATCGAACCCCAGGCAGCGCTTCGCCAGCCGCGTGCCGATGCGGCCGAAGCCGACGATCAGCACCGTCTTGCCATTCAGCTCCATCGGCAGCCCACCGTGCCGGTCGCGCCAGCGCCCCTCACGCACCATCCGGTCCAGCGCGACGTTCCGCTTCGCCAGCGCCATCATCAAGTGGAACGCTTGCTCGGCCACCGACACGGAGTTTGCGCTGCCCGCCACCATCAGCGGCACGCGGCGCGCGGTCAGCACCGGCACGTCCACCGCGTCGTAACCAACGCCGATGCGCGCCACCACCTGCATCGCCGGAGAGGCGTCCATCTCCGCCTGCCGGTACGGCGTCAGCGACAGCGCGATGCCGGCGCAGTCCTCCAGCATTGGCAGCAGGTCGGCCTGCGCGATCGTCGGCGGATACACCACCGTCTCGATGTCGTCGCGCGCCCGCAACAGCGCGATACCCTCCTGGCCCATCGTGTTCGGCACCATCACCTTGCGTCGGTTCGTTGCCATCGTCGCGGCGTCCCCTCAAAGCTTGCGTTGCAGGTTGGCGATATAGCTGCGGTTATGGGTCGGCCCGAGCATCACCTCGCTCATCACCAGATGCCGCGGCAGGCAGGCGATGTAGCGGATCAGGTCGCCGCAATCCTCCGACTGCACCATGCGCGCCCGCTCCTCCGGTCCCACTGGATTTGGGCGCTTGTCGAGGATCGGCGTCGCCACCTCGCCCGGCAGGAAGACGCAGGAGCGGATGCCGTTGACGCACTCCTCCATATTGATGGTGTGGCTCATCGCCACGACGCCGTGCTTCGCAGTGCCATAGATCGGGCCGGCAAACCCACCGATGAACCGCCCCGCCATCGAGGACGTGTGGATCATCACCCCGTCCTGCTGCGCGCGCATGAACGGCAGAGCAACGGTGACGCAATACAGCGCCGCCATGACATTGCCCTTCATCAAGGTATCGATGCCCTCCGGTGTCAGTTTGTCCCAGTGGCGATCGAGGATGTTGACGCCGGCGTTGTTCACCAGGATGTCGAGCCGGCCCAACTTGTCGCGAATGAAGTCGCCCACAAGCTGCACCTGCGCGGAATTGGTCAGGTCGGCCGGCCGCACATGCGCCTCGGCGCCGCTGTTGCCCAGGCGACGGGCGACGTCCTCCAGTGGCTCGCGGCGGCGGCCCGTCAGCACCAGGGCGGCGCCTTCGCCGGCCAGCGCGAAGGCCGCCGCCTCGCCGATGCCACTCCCCGCCCCGGTGACCCAGGCGACTTTTCCGGCGAGCTTCGGCATGCGGCGTTCCTCCCACGGGCAGATATGCTGGCGGGCGGCATTCAATGGAGGAATACGCCTTCGGGCAAGAGGCGCGGCAGGCGGCGCGATGGCTCCAGGGCTGATATGGCCTCAGGGCTGATATGGCCTCAGGGCTGATATCGCCTCAGGGCTGATATCGCCGCGTGGCCAGCAGCTCCAGCGGATAGGGTGCGCGCCAGTTCAACTTGTGAACCGGCGCGGCGCCGGCGGCTTGCAGGACTGCGTCGCGGGCCGGTGGGGTGGAGCCGGCGAACAACGCCTGCGGCCAATCCTCGAATTGCCGCCGTGTCGCCGCGCATGACCCGCCGGTGATGCGACGACGGACAGGCTACCGCACGATCCGGATGCGGTCCAATATGCTCGCTGTCGGTCAGCGGTGTCACGCTATAAGGCTCCGACGGATCGGCACGTTGCGCGGCTTGACCGGCCGGTTGCCATCGCCGGCGATCGATCCAACGGTGCTCCCATTGCCGAACCGGCTGGTCCGCAGTAGCAATCCAGCGAAACGCAGAGGAGGGTTCCGATATGAAGGCAATCCTGGACGGCCATCAGGTCGCGAGCAGCGACGACATCGTCGAGGCCGGCGGCTACCACTATTTCCCCGCCGCATCGGTGCGGTTGGAATGGCTGCAGAAGACCGACAAGACCGACGACGACCTGAAATGCCCGCACAGCGTGCAATTCTACGACGTCGTGATCGATGGCGTGCGCCATCCGCGCAACGCGTGGTCCTATGAGGCGCCGCAACCGAAGCTGGCACAGGTCGCCCACCGCTTCGGCTTCTGGGAGGACGTGCAAGTCAACTAGCCGCCCGAGACCCGGCGGCAGGCAACGCCCGGCGCCGCCGGGGTGGTTTTGTGCGGCCAATCACCAAAAAAACCGCGCCCGCCCGCTATGCAAATCGGGCGGCAGCGGCCACATTGCCCGCAGGGAACGTCACAACGGAAACCAATGGACCTGTCTTTCAACCTGCTGGGCAACGCCATCGTGTCCGGCATTCTGCTCGGCGGCTTCTACGCCGCCGTGTCGATCGGCGTGTCAATCTCCTTCGGCATGCTCGATATCGTTAACATCGCCCATCCCGCCTTCATCCTGCTCGGCTCCTACATCGCCTACATCGCCAACACCTGGTGGGGCGTCGATCCGATCCTGGCCAGCGTCGTCGCCATGCCGTTGTTCTTTTTGCTCGGTGTCGGCATCTACTCGATTTACGAAGTATCATTCGAACGCCGAGGCGACACCTCGCTGCGCGGCTTGTCGTTCTTCTTCGGCCTGCTGTTCATTACCGAAGTGACTCTGGTCCTGGTGTTCGGCGTCGACTACCGGCTGGTCGAAGCCCCTTATATCGGCCCCAGCTTCTTCGTGGGCGAGATCGAGTTCCCACTGCGCCTGCTGATCCCCTGCCTGGTGGCGCTGGTCATGCTGGGCGCGCTGCAGCTGTTCCTGTCGCGCACTTTCATCGGCCGCGCGATACAGGCGGTGGCGCAGGACCCGCAGGCGCTACGCCTGATGGCGGCAAACCCGACCCACATCAAGCGCGTCGCGTTCGGCCTGTCGATCGCCACCGCTTCGGTCGCCGGCGCGGTGCTGATCATCATCCAGCCGATCGAGCCGTCGGTCGGCCGCGACTACATCGGCCGCATCTTCGCCATTGTCGTACTCGGCGGACTGGGCAGCCTGAACGGCACGCTGATCGCAGCCATCATCCTGGGTATCGCCGAGAACCTGACCGCAACCTTCTATGGTCCCTCCTGGTCGCCGGCCGTCTCCTTCGGGATCTTATTGCTCACGCTCGCGGTGCGCCCCAGCGGCCTGTTCGGACGCGCCTGATGCGCAACACGACGTTCATCGCCTTGCTGACCGTGGCGGCCGCCGTGGTCTTCGCCGCCATGATGTGGGTCCATAACGGCTACGTCTTCTTCGCCGGCTACGTTGTGCTGCAGGTACATTGTGCTGGCGACCGCCTGGAACATCCTGGGCGGCTATACCGGTTATGTGAACTTCGGCATCGCCGCGTTCTTCGCCTGCGGCGCCTATAGCACCGTCGTGCTGCACAAACTGTGGGCGCCGCCGCTGGTGGTAATGATCCTCGTCGGTGGCGTCGTCTCCGGCCTGATCGGACTGGGCACCGGCTACCTGACGTTGCGGTTGCGCGGCACCTTCTTTGGCATCGCGACCCTGGCGCTGGCCGTGGTGGCGCAGACACTGGTCACCAACTGGGGTTTCGTTGGCGGCTCACGCGGTGCCTACATCATCCGCCCGGCGCACGCGTCCCTGCTGCCGCTGGACTACATCCAATACCTGTGCCTGTGGATGCTGATCCTGTCGGTGGCCGCGTTGGCGACCGCACGCGCCATCGAGCATTCCCGCCTCGGCGTCGGCTTCGCCACGATCCGCGACGATGAACTGGCGGCGGAAGCCTCCGGCGTCCCGACGTTGCGGCTGAAACTGATCGCCACCGTGCTGTCCGGTGGCTTCATGGGCATGGCTGGCGCCCCCCTGCCCTACTATGTGACCTACCTCGATCCATCCTCGGGCTTCAGCCTGAGCTACGCCGTCAACACCATCGCCATGCCACTGATTGGCGGCACCTCGACCTGGGTCGGGCCGCTGATCGGCGCAGTGCTGCTGGGCACCTTGCAGCAGGTGGCGACGGTGACGATTTCGTCGGCGCTGTCGCTGCTGATCGTCGGGTTGATGCTGGTCGGGTTCGTCGTCGCGGCGCCGAACGGGATCATCGGCTGGTTCACGCCGGCCACGCGGACGCGAACACGCATGCGCCGCCTGCGGGGATCGCGATGAGCGACGGCGCGTTGCTGGAAGTCAACGGCGTCGGCAAGCGCTTCGGCGGATTCATTGCGCTCGCCGATATCGAGCTTGCCGTGCAGCAGGGCGAGCGCGTCGGCCTGGTCGGCCCCAACGGTTCGGGCAAGAGCACGCTGGTGAACTGCATCTGTGGCACGCTGCGCAATGAAAGCGGCAGCGTGCGGTTCGCCGGCCGGAAGCTGGAGGGAATGGCAGCGCACGAACGCACGCGGCTTGGCCTGGCGCGCAGCTTCCAGTTGCCGCGGCCGTTCGCGACGATGACGCTGGCCGAGAACCTGCGCGTGCCGATCCTGTACGCGGTGAACGTCCGCAACGGCCATGCCATGATCGACATCGAGTCCCGCTGCGACGAATTGCTGCGCATGGTTGGACTTCTGGAGAAGGCCCACCGCCTGCCACGCGACCTGACGCAGATCGAAATGCGCAAGCTGGAATTGGCGCGTGCCATGGCGGCCGAGCCTCGGCTGCTGATCTCCGACGAGGCGATGGCCGGGCTGTCGCATGGCGAAGTGGACGACATCCTGGCGCTGTTGCTGAAATTGAATGAGCAAGGTGTGACCATCATCATGATCGAGCATATCATGAGGGCAGTGCTGGCTTTTTCGCAGCGGCTGGTGGTGCTGGTGGCCGGCCGCAAGATCGCCGACGGCGATCCGCAGGCGGTGGTGCGCCAGCCCGACGTCGTGCAGGCCTACCTTGGCAGCTAGTCTCGAGATCGCCGGCCTGGATGCCGGCTATGGCGCGGTGCGCGTGCTGCACGACGTGTCGCTGCGCGTGGCGGAAGGCGAGACCGTGGCGTTGCTCGGCACCAACGGCAACGGGAAGTCCACGCTGATCCGCTGCGTGCTGGGCATGATCCGGCCGAGCGCGGGACGCATCACGCTGGACATCGACGGCAAGCGGCACGAGCTGGTCGGAAAATCCACCGAGGCCATCGTCGATCTAGGCGTCGGCGTGGTGCCGGAGGGCCGGCGACTGTTTCCGCGTTTGACGGTGACCGAGAACCTGCTGATGGGCGCGTTCCGCCGCGCCGCCCGGGCACAGATCGCGCAAAACCTGGAATTCTGCTTCGAGGCGTTCCCACGGCTGGCGGAACGGCGGCGGCAATTGGCCGGGTCCATGAGCGGCGGCGAGCAGCAGATGCTGGCGCTGGGACGGGCGCTGATGACGGCACCGCGGTTGCTGCTGGTGGACGAGCCGTCGGTCGGCCTGGCGCCGCTGCTGGTTCGACGCACGATCGACAAGATCAAGGAGCTGAAGGACAGCTATCGATTGACCGTTTTGATGGCAGAGCAGAATTTTACGCAGGCGATACGGATCGCAGATCGGGGGTATGTGATCGTGCACGGGCGGATCGAGTTCGAAGGCACGTCCGCCGAGGAGCTGAACAACAACGAGCTGATCCGGCAGTTCTATTTGGGGGCTTGATAAACGAAAGAACAGACAAAGACTCCCCCTCCCACAAGGGAGGGGGATTTTCATTCCCTATTCCGCCGCCTGCTTCACCTGCGCACCCCCAGCCACATCCAGCGCCTGCGACAAATCTGCCAGGATGTCGTCGATATGCTCGATCCCAATCGACAGCCGCACGTACCCCGGGGTGACGCCGGTCGCCTCCTGCTCTTGTTGCGAAAGCTGCGAATGGGTGGTGCTGGCGGGATGAATCGCCAAGCTGCGCGCGTCGCCGATATTCGCCACATGGTAGAACATCTTCAGCGAGTCGATGAACCGCCGCCCTGCCTCCATGCCGCCGGCGAGTTCGAAGCCGACCAGCCCGCCCTGCCCGTGCGGCATGTACTTCGCCGTGCGCTCCACCCCGATTCCCTTGTGAAATGCCGGGTGGATCACCCGCGTCACGTCCTTCCGCTCCGACAGGAACTGGGCCACCGCCAGCGCATTCTTGCTGTGCTCGCGCATGCGCAGCGGCAGCGTCTCCAGGCCCTGCAAGAACAGGAAGGAGTTCATCGGCGCCATCGCCGCGCCGAGGTCGCGCAGCAGCACCACCCGCATGCGCAGGATATAGGCGATCGGCCCCAACGGCTTCGCCGCCTGCGACCAGACCGCGCCGTGATAGCTGGGATCGGGTGTGTTCAGCAGCGGCTGGCGCGCGGGATGCGCCTCCCAGTCGAAGTTGCCGCCATCCACCACGATGCCGCCGATCGACGTGCCGTGGCCGCCGATATACTTGGTGGTGGAGTACATCACCACCGCGGCGCCATGCTCGAACGGCTTCACCAGGATCGGCGCGGCGGTGTTGTCCATGATCAGCGGAATGCCGAACCTGCGGCCGATCGCCGCGACTTCGGCAATCGGGAAAGCGATCAGCTTCGGGTTCGGCAGCGTCTCCGCGTAGTAGGCCCGCGTGCGGTCGTCGGTGGCGCGGGCGAAGGCTTCCGGATCGGCGGGATCGACGAAGCGTGTCTCGATGCCCAGGTCCTTCAGCGTGTTGTTGAACAGGTTCCAGGTGCCGCCATAGAGGTCGGTGGAACTGACGATGTTGTCGCCGGCCCGCGCCAGGTTCAGCATCGTATAGGCGGAGGCCGCCTGCCCTGACGCCAGCGCCAGCGCGGCGACGCCGCCTTCCAGCGCGGCAATCCGCTGCTCCAGCGCGTCCTGCGTGGGATTCATGATTCGGGTGTAGATGTTGCCCAGCTCGCGCAGGCCGAACAGGTTGGCGGCATTCTCGGTGCTGTCGAACTGATAGGACGTGGTCTGGTAGATCGGCACCGCCACCGCATGCGTGGCGGGATCGCGCCGCCAGCCGGCGTGCAGCGACAGTGTCTCCGGATGTTTCGACATGGGCTTTTCTCTCCCGCGAATAGTGGGGCGAGTATAGAGGGATGCCCGCCGCCTGTCATTGCCGTTGCCGGCGCGGCCCGGCCCGCTTATCTCAAGCTGCTGACAAGCCGCCGGTCCATCGGCATGGACGGACGTGCCCCGGTCATCCGCCCCGCCGGATCGGCGCGTCAGAGCCCAACGCGTTCCGCTTGAAGTGGATAAATGGCCGGATCAGGTCCGCCGACGACGGAGGAGCACTATGTTGGCAAAACGGATGCCGGCTATAGCTGCTGCGCTTCGTCGGTGCCGAGAACCTCCGGATCGCCGAGCACGCCGCCGACATAGGCCTCGCGCACCGTCACCATGAGGGCCGCTACGACGGGTGTACCCAGGATCAGGCCCAGCGGCCCAAACAGCGTGCCCAGGATCGTCATTGACAGGATACTGAGTGCCGGCGGCAAGCGAACCGTATGGTGCTGCACCAGCGGCGAGACCAGATAACCCTCGATTGTGTGGCAGAGCACGAACACCCCCAGCACCCAGAGCGAGGTCTTCCAGCTCACCGTCAGCGCGACCAGCATCGCCGGCGCGGCCGAGGCGATCGTGCCAAAATACGGTACGAACGTGAGCAGACCTGCCAGTACCGCCAAGGCGAGCGCCAGCGGCACGCCGAGCAATGCCAACCCGATGCCTGTGAGCACGCCGACCACGACCATATCGATCAACTGGCCGAGCGACCACCATTGCAACGTCCGCCCGACCTGCACCAGCACATGTTGCGCCCGCGGCCGCCACGGCAGCGGGAACAGCATCACGAAACCGTGCACGTAGAGATCGGGGGAAATCGCAAAATACAGCGCGGTAACGACCAGGATGAGCGCGCTGACCAGGCTGCCGAGTGTTGATGTCGCCACAACGCGCGCGTAGTTCACCACGTGATTCTGCACCGCCTTGCCGGGCGACGCCTGCTCGAATATCGCCTTGCCCCACGTGGTATTGCCGTAGGTCTGCTGCAGATTGCCAATCTGCTGATGCAGTTGGTTCCACAGATCCTGCGATTCCTCCACGAGCTTTGGGGCGAGATAGTACAGGAAGCCCGCCCCCATCAGCACGACGACGACGCAAACCACCGCCAGCAAGACACCTTCCGAAGCGCCGGTGTGGCGCGACAGCCAATGGCTGACGCCGCGCAGGATCACTGCGATCAGCACCGCCAGGAAGATCAGCAGGACGATATCCGACAGCAGCCACATGACGAGGACGAAGCCGGTCAACACGGCGATCACACGCACCGTGTCGGCCAGCCTGCGTGCCTCCGGCGTGGCGTGCTCTATCGGAACGGGTGGGCTCACGTCACGCAGGCTTGCGCTCTGACTTCGCGCTTTGTGTCGACTCGGTCTTGTCGGAGTGACTCACCGCATGTCTGGCGGTTCGGTCGTCCTCCGCGTCCGGCGGCGCTTCGGCGTCGCCTGGCACCCGCACTGGTTGCTTCTTGTCAGTGGCTTCCGGCATCGATCGTTGTCCATCAATGGCAGCACTCCGCATGCTGCCGCCTGATGGGAACGCTGCGCTGCGCCGAAAGGTTCACCGCCGCACTGGACGTTGGCCGTCGTGTCGGATCGGTGAGTAGGCTCGCGGGCCTGTGAGACCCGTGCGGCGGAAACCTATGCGGCGGCGCGCTGGCGCAGGATCGCGTTGGCCTTGCGGAAGGCATCGGCCATCGCGTCGGCGGGCATCGCACCGGAGAACAGCGCGTACCCATCGAGAAAGAATGACGGCACCCCATTCACGCCTGCCTCACGAGCGGCCTGATCGGCGGCGAGCATCTCACGCTCCGCAACGTCGCCGGCGAGGAATTGCGCGGCCTCTTCGCGATCGAGTCCCGCGTCCCCGGCACAATCGGCAAGTACGGCTCGGTCGCCGATATCCCGGCCGAGGGTGAAATACGCGGCGAAGATCGCCTGCATCACCGCATCCTGAATGCCGCCAAGTTGCGCCGGTCCCTTCTGTCCGGCGAACCACACCAGCCTGTGCGCATCAATTGTGTTGGGCGTGCGCAGTATCTGGTCCTGACGGAACAGCAGCCCCACCGAGTCCGCCGCCTGCGCCACGCGCGCATCGGCCGCCGCTGCCTTCTCCGCCCCGCCGAATTTCCAGGCGCGATAGGCGGCACGGTCGCGGCCCTCCTTCGGCATGTCGGGATTGAGCTGGAACGGATTCCAATGCACCGAGAAGTGCAGGCCCTCGTCCGTCAGCGTTGTCAAAGCGCGTTCAAGCTGCCGGTGGCCGATATAGCACCACGGGCATATCGCGTCGGAGACGATGTCGATGCGCGTGCCAGGCTCGGTTGTCATCGCCGGTCCTCCTGTGATCTCGGCAAGATGGGGCGGATCGGTTGGAGGTGCAAGAACTGGCGCATCACGCGGCAGCGTAAGCGGCCTGCACCAGGTCCATGACCGCCGCCATGTCATCAAGATTCGCGATCGGCGGGCGGCCATCGCGCAACCGGCGCAGCGTGTCGCGGACGAATTCGGGGTAGAAGAACACGTTGGTCAGCTTCATCTCGCGCGTCGTGCGGTTGCGGGCGTTATCCACGATCTCCAGCACGCTATTATCGCGCGCAGCGAAATAATGGCCGTCGGTGCGGATGCTGTAGTGCATGTCGAACACCGAATTCGGCGCGGGGTAGAGATAACCGGTCTCCACCATGCAGGTGGCGCCGCCGCCGCGCAGCAGCACCACGGCGTGGTCTTCGATGGTGAGGTGCGCGGTGTGGTTGGAGATGGCGGCACCAGTCACCTGCAACGGCGCGTTGTCCAGCAGCACGCGGCAAATATCCAGATGGTGCACGCCGAGATTCAGCAGCGGCCCGCCGCCCGCCGTGGCGCGGTCCAGCATCCATTCGACGCGCTGCTGGCGGTAGCGGTCCACCATGCCCCCGACAAACTTGAAGGTGATGTATTGCACGCTCTCGCCGGCGGCGATTTCGCGGATGGTATCGATCAGCGGACAATAGCGGAGAACGAAAGGCACGGCGGCATACACGCCGGCCTCGGCGGCGCGCGCGGCGATGTCGTGCACTTCCGCGCTGCTGATGCCGCAGGGCTTTTCCATCGCGAAGGGAATCTTCTGGGCGATCAGGAAGCGGGCCTCCTCGGCCATGTCGCAATGGCGGCCCAGCGCGAAGGCGAAGTCCGGCCGCAGAGTCGCGCACATGTCGCGATAGTCAGAGAAAGTGGGACAGCCGGCTTGGTCCGCCACCGGCTGGGCACGCGCCAGATCGGGATCGCTGACCCCGACAATCGTCACGTCGGGCAGTTCCAGGGCGGGGACGAGATAGAATGGCGTATGCCAGTGCGACACGCCGATCAGCACGATGCGCATGCGTTTCCCCCTGCTGCCGCGACGCTCCCCTTCTGCCGCGGTTTCGTCCGGCGCATGCTAGGCGCTCGGACGCCGGAGGGAAACGCAATCATGCTGACGCTATCCGAGAATTTCCGTGCCCTGTTCTATGCGCCGTTCTATGCCGCGTTCGCCATCGGCGCCTATGCGGCGGAGGGCGTGGAGGCGACGTTACGCCCCTCGCCCGATCCGGCCTCCACGTCGGCCGATTTGCTGGCCGGCCGGGTGGATGCGATGTGGGGCGGGCCGCTGCGCGTGATCCTGACGCATGCGGCCGATCCGGCGGCAGACACCGTATGCTTCTGCGACGTGGTGGTGCGCGATCCATTCTTCATCGTCGGCCGCACGCCGCGGCCGGACTTCCAACTGGCGGACCTGGCGGGTGTGCGCTTCGCATCAGTTGCGGAAGTGCCGACGCCGTGGCTGTGCCTACAGGATGACCTGCGCCGCGCTGGCATCGACCCCGCCGCGCTGAATCGCATCAACGGACCAAGCATGGCCGAGAACGCGACGGCTTTGCGGACTGGCACGACGGACGCGGTGCAGTTGTTTCAGCCCTACGTCGAGTCGCTGTTGGCAGAAGGTGCCGGCCATATTTGGCACACGGCGGCGAACCGCGGCCTGACGGCCTACACCACGTTGGTTGCGCGACGTTCCACGATTGCAGGGCGGCGCGACGAATTCGCGGCGATGGTGCGCGCCATGCATCGCACGCTGCGGTGGCTGGCCGCGACGCCAGGCGGGGACGTCGCGCGCGCGGTGGTGGAATTCCTGCCGGACGCGCCGTTGCCGATCCTGGCCGCTTCCATCGAGCGGTACCGTGGGTTGGGGCTTTATGCGTCGCACCCGACGATGGCGCGCGAGGGATTCGATCGATTGCAGGCCGCAATGTTGTCGGGCGGTGCGCTACGCCATGCCGTCGCGTTCGAGGACTGCGTGGCCGAAGTACTCTGACGGTTGGCGTCCGGCCGAAAGTGTCATTGCGAGCGCAGCGAAGCGATCTCTCGCGGGTGACGTGCGTACTCTCCTGAAGATTGCTTCGCTGCGTTCGCAATGACAAGCCCACGACCTCGAAGCCTCAAGCATTACGTTATGAAGCCTCAGGATCACACTATCAAGCTGCCAGTTTCTGTAGATAGTATGCCGGGTCGCCGAACAGCCGCTCGATCGCCATGCAGCGGCGGAAATAGTGGCCGACGGCGTATTCCTCCGTCATACCGATCCCGCCATGCATCTGAATCGCGCTTTGCGATACGTAGCGGCCGGCTTGGCCGACGCCCACTTTCGCCATGGCGATCTTGCGCGCGCGCTCATCCGCGTCCGGCTGATCCAGCATCACCGTCGCCAGCATCGCCATGCTGCGGCCCTGCTCCATCGTCATGAACATGTCCGCCAGCCGGTGCTGCACCACTTGGTAGCTGCCGATGGGCTTGCCGAATTGCTCGCGAGTCTTGCTGTATTCCAGTGTCATGCTGTGCATCACTTCCATCGCGCCCACGCACTCGGCGGCGGTGGCGGCAATGCCCGCCTCCACCACGCGCTGCACGATGGCCAATCCCCGGCCGACTTCGCCCAGCACGTCCGCCTCGCCCGCCTGCACGTTCGACAACGCGATGTCCGCGGCCCGCTGCTCGTCGCGGGTGGCGTAGCCGCGCCGTGCCAGACCGGGCGCCGTGGCATCCAACAGAAACAGCGTGATGCCATCTTCATCATAGCGATCACCGGAGGTACGAGCGCTGAGCACGAACTTGTCCGCGGCCTCGCCATGGGTGACCACTGACTTCGCGCCGTCCAGCACCCAGCCTCCGCCACTGCGCTTCGCCGTGGTGACGACGTCCGTCAGGTCATAGCGCGCCTGACGTTCCGCATGCGCGAACGCCAGCTTCATGCTGCCATCGGCAATCGCCGGCAGGATCGCGGCTTTCTGCGCGTCGCTGCCGGCATGCCGCAAGGCTGCGCCGCTCAGCACGACGGTGGCCAGATACGGCTCCAGGATCAGCGCGCGGCCGAAGGCCTGCATCACTAACATGATTTCCTGCGCGCCGCCCCCGAACCCGCCGTACTCCTCGGCAAATGGCAGGCCGAGCAGGCCGAGTTCGGCATACTGCGACCATAGCGCGGCGGAAAAGCCTTCGGGCGCCTTGAGGTAGGTCTTGCGTTGCTCGAAGCTGTAGCGATCCGCCATCAGCCGCGAGACCGAGTCCTGCAGCAGCCGCTGCTCATCGGAGAGTTCGAAATCCATGTGCGTCCCCTGTCAACACTCCCCCTCCCCTTGTGGGAGGGAGTTGGGGGGAAGGTCCGTTTTCGGATCAACGCGCCCCCTCCCCCCGCCCCCTGCACGGGGAGGGCGAGTCCTTCTTAACCTCGCCTGGCCTTGCCTCGCGTTCCCGCGCCTTACAGCCCCAGCACCGCCTTGGTCAGGATGTTCTTCTGAATCTCGTTCGTGCCACCGTAGATCGACGCCGCGCGCAAGAAGAGATAGCTGCCGGTGGAGGCACTCGCGGCTTCAAGCGTGTCGTCCGGTTCGTTCATCGCGGCGAGTTCCTCGGCCCAAACCGGCATCGACAGCGGCCCCGCCACATCCATCGCCAGCTCGGTGGTGGCCTGCAACAGTTCGGTGCCCTTCACCTTCAGCACGGACGACAGCGGATCCGGCCGGCCGCTGCCCTTCGCCTTGTCGTACGCCGAGATCACGCGATACTGCGTGATCTCCAACGCCTGCATGTCCACCTCGAGCTGGGCGACGCGCTGGCGGAAGACGGCGTCCTCGATCAGCGGGCGGCCGTTGGCATTGACCTGCTGTGCCATCGCCTTGGCCGACTTCACCCTTTCCTTCGACTTGCCCAGCCGGGCGATGCCGGTGCGTTCGTTGCCCAGCAGGAACTTCGCCACGTCCCAGCCTTTGTTCTCATGGTAAACGCGCATGTTCACCGGCACCTTCACGTCGTCGAAGAACACCTCGTTCAGGTGATGACTGCCGTCGATCGAAATGATCGGCCGCACCGTGATCCCCGGCGTCTTCATATCCACGAGCAGGAAGGAAATTCCCTCCTGGCGCTTGGCCGCGTTCGGATTGGTGCGCACCAGCAGGAAACACCAGTCGGCCTGGTGCGCAGTGGAGGTCCAAATCTTCTGCCCATTCACCACATAGTGGTCACCGTCCAGTTTCGCCGCGGTCTTCAGCGACGCCAGATCCGACCCTGCCCCCGGCTCCGAAAAGCCCTGACACCACCAGTCGTCCAAATTCGCCGCCCGCGGAAGGAACCGCTTCTTCTGTTCTTCCGAGCCGAACTGGATCAGCACCGGCCCGATCATCGTGATGTTGAACGACGAGAGTTCCGGCGCCGGCGCGACCTGGTTCTCCTCCAGGAAGATCATCTTCTGGATCGCGCTCCAACCGGGACCGCCCCATTCCTTCGGCCAAGACAGCCCGGCCCATCCCTTCTTGTTGAGGATGCGCTGCCAGCGCACGGTGTCTTCCTTGCGCGGCCCGTGGCCCAGCCGCATGCGGTCGCGGATGTCCGTCGGCAGGTTATCGCGGATGAAGGCGCGGACTTCCTCGCGGAAGGCGGCTTCCTCCGGGGTGAAGCGCAGGTCCATGGCTGGGGTCCCTCCCTACTCGCGGGTAAGTTTACGCGGAGGCGGCGGCGGCGCGCAACGCGGGACCCGCCCGGTTGCTCCCGGTTTCGTGACGCTCACGCGGCGGGAACCGTCGCGCGGCGGCAAGGTTTGCAGTCGAAGGAGGTGCCGTATGCCCGTGTTGCCATCCACCGCGCGCCGTGTCGAAATGAACACCGACCCCGTGATCAATCACAAGATTCGCCGACGCGCCGAGGAGAACATCCACTACTACGCCAACCATCCGGAGCAAATCGAGCAACGGCTGGCACAGCTCGACCGCGAGTGGGATATCGAGCGCGTGCTGGCGGCAAATGCCGCGGGAATTGCGCTAACGGGCACGGTGCTGGGGCTGGCGCGCGACAGCCGGTATCTGGTGTTGCCGCTGATGGTCACGGCTTTCCTGCTGCAGCACGCGTTGCAGGGTTGGTGCCCGCCGGTACCGCTGCTGCGCCGGTGGGGCGTGCGCACCGCGGCGGAAATTGGCGGCGAGCGTGCCGCGTTGAAGGCGCTGCGGGGGGATTTCGCCGCGGTGGAGAAGATGCCGAATGCGGCGGAACGCGCGCATTCGGCGTATCACGCGGCCAGCGCGTGAGTGTGTGGCGCCACGGCGGCATGCGCTTCGCTTTTCCGCCGTACGGGCGGCAACGGCGGCGCTGTGCTTAGATTCTGACCGGTGGTGCCTCACCACCCGGGCTGTTTTTCTAGCACAGCGATGCAATCTCTTGCGACTGACGTGCGTACCCTCCGGGAGATTGCCTTGCCATGCTCGCAATGACAGATCCGCCCTCACAATGACGGACCCGCCCTCGCAATAACAGATCCACCGTTGCAATGACAGCGTTGTCGAGCGGATCGACGCGTCAGAATCACACCACTAGCGGCCAATCACGCGCCGCGCGATCGCCATGCGGTGCACTTCGGACGGCCCCTCATAGACGCGCATCGTGCGCACCCGTTGCGCCATGAGTTGCAGCGGGAGTTCCTTCGCCACGCCCATGGCGCCGAACGTCTGCATGGCGTGGTCGATCGTCTCGGTCGCCATCTCGGAGCCGTACAGCTTCACCATGGACGCCTCGGTACGCACATCCTTCCCGGCATCGGATTTCGCTGCCGCATCGTAAACCATCAGCCGGCAGGCGTGGATTTTCATCGCTGCCTCGGCGATCCACCACTGGATCGCCTGCCGGTCCGCCAGCCGCGCACCGAAGGTGACCCGCTGCTTCGCGTGCTCTACCATCATGTCCAGGGCGCGGCGGGTCATGCCGACGCACCAGGCGCCGATCTGCAAGCGCCGCACCGTCAGCCGCAACTGCATCGGGGCGAAGCCTTTGCCTTCAGTCCCCAGCAACTGCGTGGCCGGAATGCGGCAATCCTCGAACACCAGTTCATAGGTGCGCTGCCCGCCGAGCATGGGAATTTCACGCTCGATGATGAAGCCCTTGGTGCCGCGTTCGACGATGAAAGCGGTGACTCCCTCATGCCGCTTGCCCTCGCCGGTGCGCGCCATGACGATGACGAAATCCGCCTGCGGCACGCGACTGACCCAAATCTTGCGCCCGTTGATCACCCAGTCGCTGCCGTCCCTGACCGCACGCGTGGTCATGCCGGCCGGATCGCCCCCGGCACCCGGTTCGGAAATCGCGATCGCAGACTGCGCCTCGCCGCGCGCATAGGGTTCCAGGTAGTTGCGGCGTTGCTGGTCGTTCGCCACCGCCATCAGCATGTGCAAATTCGGACTGTCCGGAGGGAACGTGAATGGCACGCAGGTCCGCCCCTGCTCTTCATAAACGCCGATCAGCGCGACGGCGGGCAGGTTGGCGCCGCCGAACTCCTCCGGCACGTCCAGTCCCCACAAGCCCAGCTCCCTGCATTTCGCCAGCAGGGTGTGTTCTTCATCCTCGGAAAGAGCGGATTTCTGTCCGGACATTTCGCGCGCAAGCACCGCCTTTTCCAGAGGGATCAGTTCCCGGTCGACAAACTTCGCGACCAGGTCCTGCAGCATGCGGTGTTCTTCGGATAGCTCGAACATTTGCCACTCCTTCATCGTCAGGCGCGCTTTGAAACATTCATCGTCAGGCACGGACGGCGGAAGCCACTTCCGGTCATTGCGAGGAGCGTAGCGAACGAAGCAAATGCCTGTATGGTAAGCTGCGGTTCGTCATGCAGGCGATTGCTTCGTCGCTTCGCTCCTCACAATGACAGCGGCGACGCGACCTGGCCTCGTCATTCCTGCAGGGTCACCAGTGCATCGGCGATCGTGAGGCCGGAGCCGTCAGCGTGCAGAATCACCGGATTGAACTCCATCTCGGCGATGCGGTCCGCATAGGCCAACGCCGCTTCCGATAGCCGCGCGATCAGCGTCGCCACCGGCGCCAGGTCGATCGGCTTGCTGCCGCGGAACCCGGTAAGCAGTGGCGCTGACCGCAGCGAGCGGATCATGCGTTCCGCCTCTACGACATCGACCGGGGCCGGGCTGTGAGCCACGTCGCCAAACAGTTCCACTGTGACGCCGCCGAATCCCACCATCATGATCGGCCCAAAGGTCGGATCGTTGACCATGCCGATGACCAGCTCGTGGCCTTTCGGCGCCATCTTCTGCACCGCCACGCCGTCGATGCGCGCGTCCGGCATGTGCGCCAGCACGTCGCGCATCATTGCATCGTACGCTGGGCGCACCGCCGCCGCATCCGCCAGGCCGAGGCGCACGCCGCCTGCTTCCGTCTTGTGCGGCAGATCGGGCGACTGGATTTTCAGCGCCACCGGAAAGCCCAGCGCAGCAGCGGCTTCCGCAGCTTCGGCCGCCGTGGTCGCCAGCGCTTCGGCCGACGGCGGCAGGAACGGCGCCAGCGCGTGCTTGGCGGCGTATTCCGGCAAGACACGCGGCAGGTCGGGCGGCAGCGGCGCCACATCGGCGAGCACAGGCGGTTCCGGGATTGGCCGAGCCAGTGCTTCAGCGTAGCCCGCCAGCTTGCTCATCGCGACGCCGACATTACGCAGGTCGCTGTGCACGAACAGACCGCATCCCGCTGCACCCGCGCGGCCGAATTCGGACGGCAGCGTATAGGTCCACACGGTCATCGGCTTGCCGCACCGCGCCGCCGTCGCGCGCACGCGCGGCCCATCCAGCGAGATGCGCGTCACACTGGCCAGCGAAGTGATCAGCACCACCATGTCGATCTCGTCGCTTTGCGCGAGTTGCTCCATGGCGGTCATCGTCGCGGGACCGGTCAGAGACCCTTGGGCCGTGACATCGACCGGATTGCCCGACGCGCCATAGGACGGCATCAGCGGACGCAGCGCGGCCTGGGTCTCGGCTGACAGCGGCGGCACGATCAGGCCACAATCCGACAGCATATCCGCCATCCAGACGCCGCCGCCGCCGGAAGGCGTAACGATGCCGACGCGACGGCCTTTCGGCAGCGGGCAGCTTACCAGAACGCCGGCGATGGCGACGGCTTCGTCGGTGTCCTCGGCTTCGATCACACCGTAACGTTCGAAGATCGCGTGATAGGCGGTGTAGGAACCAGACAGCGATGCGGTATGCGACGCGGATGCGCGGGTGCCGGCACTGGAACGTCCCACCTTGATCGCAATAATCGGCTTGCCAAGCTGCCGCGCCTTCGCCAGCGCGGCGACGAAACTGGGGCCGTTGCGCACCGCCTCGCAGAACAGCATCACGGCATGGGTGTTGGGGTCCTGCACCATGTAGTCGAGGAAGTCGGCCATGCTCAGGTCGGCCTCGTTGCCGGTGGAGATCACGTAGGAGAAGCCGATCCCCGCGGCCTTGCCACGATTGAACAACGCAAAGCCGATGCCGCCGGATTGCGCGATCGACTCCGATGCGGCGGTCGGAGACGCGGACGGCGTTTTCGTCCTCCTGCATCTCCACGGTCGGGCTGAAGGTGGTGGCGACCTTGCCGAGCGCGTTGAAATAGCCTTCGCAGTTCGGGCCGCAGGCGCGGATGCCGGTGCGCTTCGTCACTTCGACCAGGTCGGCCTGCATGTCGCCGGCGGCGCCGCCTTCCTCCGCGAAGCCGGAACTGATGATCAGCGCGTTCTTCACGCCGGCTTGCGCGCATTCTTCCAAGGCGGCCGCGACGCCGGCGGCCGGGATCGCCACCAGCGCAAGATCGACCGGCGTGCCGACCGCGGCGATCGAGCGGTAGCAGGGCAGACCGGCGATCTCCTGGTAGCTTGGGTTGATCGGCAGGACGCGGCCGGGGAAGCCGTTCTCACGCAACTGATGCAGCAGGCGGCCGCGGATGCGATGCAGGTCGGGCGAAGCGCCCAGGACGGCGATGGATTCGGGCCAGAAGAAGCTATGCAGCGGGTGGGTCACCGGGCGTTTCCTCGTAGTATTCGGACATAATGGCGGTCAGATTATCGCGGCGAAACAGGGTATGGCCATACGGGCGCGGCGTCACCACATGACCCGCTTCCGGTTGCGGTCGGCTTTTGGCAAACCGGTTCATCCGGGTGTTCCTGAGGACAGGACGATGTCGAACAGTCTCTACGAGCAGGACTTCTTTGCCTGGGCAAATGAGCAGGCCGCCCTGCTCCGGTCGGGAAAGCTGCATGACATCGACATCGAGAACGTCGCGGAAGAGATCGAAAGCATGGACCGGAGCCACAAGAGCGAACTGGTCAATCGCCTGGCCGTACTGTTCGCGCATCTCTTGAAATGGCGGCACCAGCCCGGGTTTCGCAGCAACAGTTGGCGCCTGACCATCAACCAGAGCAACGCTTTCATATCGAGCGCCATATGCGGGATAATCCCGGCCTAAAGTCGCATTTGGCAGAGGCGATGACGGATGCTTTTAGGTCTTGCCAGGATCAAAGCCGAGCGAGAGACCGGACTGCGCGTGCAGAATTTTCCTGATACGTGCCCGTTCAGCTTCGATGAAGGCATGAGCAATAGCTTCTGGCCTGAGTGACTCGAACGAATTATCGCAGCCCCGCCAGGAACGCCTCCACCGCCCGATTGAATGCTGCCGGCTGGTGCAAATTGGATGCATGGCCGGCGTCGGGAATCACCAGCTTCGTGGCGCCCGGGATCTTCGCCGCCATGTAGTCGGTTGCCGCCAGGAAGTTGGTGTCGTTCGCGCCGACCAACACCAGGGTCGGCACCCGGATCGTCTCCAGGGACCGGATGACCCCATCGTCCTGCTGCGTCAGCATGCCGCGCGCCGCGCCGGCCAGGCCGGCCGCCGAGCGGTGCTGGCTCATGCGCACCTCATCGCTGCTGCCCAGCGCCGCGAAGCCGCGCGACTCCAGGTCATCGGCGCGCGCCCGTGCCCGCGCATTCCACGCGCCGCGCGCCGAATCGTTGCGGAACCCCGGACCGGTATCGAACAGCATCAGCGCACGCACTTGCTCTGGATGGCGCAGGTGGAAGGCCAGCGACATGTAACCACCGAGCGACAAGCCTGCGATCACCGCGTTCGGGGCCCCGCACGTCCGCAGCAGCGCCGCCATGTCCTCCACTGTCGCGGCTTCTGAATATGCCGCGGGGTCGGTTGGCACATCGCTCTGGCCGTGGCCACGCATGTCCCACACGATCACGCGGAATCGGTCGCGCAACGCGGCGACCTGCACATCCCACATGCGGCAGGTCGCGCTGTAGCCATGGCTCAGCAGGATCGCCGGGCCCTCGCCGTGCATCTCGTACCAGATGCCGACGCCGTCGCGATCGAGCATGGGCATGCGCATTTCCTCCTGGGTTCGGCCCCTCTCCCGTTGGCCGGGAAGCCGGCGTAGGCTGGCATGCAGGACCAGCGAATGAAAGGGCAGGAACTCGCCATGCAAACCTTCGAACATATCGCCGCCAGCCACGAGGGCATGATCGGCACCATCGAGATCCGGCGCGGACCGAACAATTTCGTGGATACCGACATGGTGGCGGAAATCGCCGACGTGCTGGAGGGGTGGGATCGCACCCCGGACGTGCGCGCGGTCGTGCTGTGCTCGGAGGGCAAGCATTTCTGCGCCGGTGCGGATTTCGGCAGCCGCGGGTCCGATGGCGTGGGCACCGGGGCGAAGCGCGGGCGGCATCTCTACAAGGAGGCGCAGCGGCTGTGGCGCACCGGCAAGCCAATCGTTGCGGCGGTGCATGGCGCCGCGGTGGGGGCCGGGGTCGGGCTCGCGGTGATGGCGGATTTCCGCGTCACCTGTCCGGAAGCGCGCTTTGCCGTGAATTTCACCCGGCTGGGGTTCCATCCCGGCTTTGGCCTCACCGCCACGCTGCCGCGGCTGATCGGGCTGCAGAAGGCGAGTGCGCTGATGTACAGCGGGCGGCGCATCACCGGCGAGGAAGCCCTGGCGCTCGGGCTGGCGGATCACTGCGTGGCGCAGGACCAGGTGCGGGCGAAGGCGAAGGAAGTCGCGATGGAAATTGCCCAGTCGGCGCCGTTGGCCATCGTCGCCACCCGCGAAACGCTGCGGCGGGGCCTGGCCGATGCCGTCGCCGCTGCCACCGAGCGCGAATACGAAGAACAGAATTGGCTCCGCAACACGGACGATTTCCGCGAAGGCGTGAAGGCGATGGCGGAACGCCGGCTGCCGAACTTCAAGGGCCACTAAGCACGGTGGGCAGCCGCTCCGGCACCGGCGCGCCGGCAAGCTGTGCCGCCAGCCGGTTGTACCATTCGGTCTGCTGCGCCGGCGTGAAGTGGGCGTTGGCCGGGCTGGGGCTGGGAACCACGAACACCTGGGTGCGGCCGAGCAATATCGGCTGCACGCCCAGCGCCAGGTCACGCCCTGCCAACCCCAGGGCGGCGGCAACGGGGCGATAGCCCATCATGCCCTGGAAGCAGGCGACGCGCGGCGCGTGGTGTTCCAACCGCGCCACCAGCGCCACAGCGCCGGCGGCGAACTCCTTGCGCCCGAGTTCCGCCGCCTTCGCGGTCGGGCGCTTCACCACGTCGGTAAAGCCGATGCCATGTGCCGGCAGAAGCTGGTCATGCTCCGGCAGCAGCGCGTCCACGCCCAGCGCCTGGCGGATGCGCAGGCCGAGCACGGACCGCGACAGGCATGGCCAGAAGCGGTTGGTCTTGCGCGCGAAGTAATGGCCCTGCGCCACGGAATAGAGCGACGGGTTGATGCCGACGAACACCAATTCAAGGCCGTCGTGCAGCAGGTCCGGCAGGGTTTGCATCATTGTCATGAGGGATACGTGGCGCGTTGTGTGCCACGTCGCACCCACACATCACTCTCTCACGCCGACCCGGCCATATTGCCGTTTGCCAGCAGCAGCGCGTCCATCACTTGCTCGGTCAGCGGGCCAAGGTCTTCGCCGGGCGGCTGCGAGACCATTGCCATCACCCACTTGCGTGCCAGATCACCCGGCACCCCGGCCACCGCACAGAGCGTCCCAGCGACCGCGGACAGACGCAGCAGCAGCATCGAGATTCTCGCCCATTCGTCGATCAGGTCGGGAGCCGCCGGCACCGTGAGGCGCCGCAACGGCTGCATCAGCTGCAACTCGGCCTCGATGAGCTGCAGGCGCTCTTCGACGTCCATGGGCGGTCTCCGGCGGGATGTTCGGCACCCTGACTAGCAGGGCTGCGCCGCCGGACAAAACAAGCGCCCGGTCGCTTTAGCCTCGCCGGGCGCGGCACAAAACGTATTGCGGTTCAGGCAATCCGAGCGCGGAGCGCGGCGGACAGGCGTTCGGCCACCATCACGATGACGAATGTCACCAGCAGCAGCAGCGACACCGTGCGGTACTGGAACAAATTCATCGCCGTCAGAAGCTGGAAGCCCAAGCCGCCGGCGCCGACGAAACCCAGTACCAGCGACGCCCGGATGTTCTCGTCCAGCCGGTACAGCGCGATACCCAACAGCGACGGCAGCACGCTCGGCACCACGGCGTGGCTGAACACCTGCAGGCGGGAGGCACCGGCCATGGTCAGCGCCTCCACCGGACCCATATCCATGTCCTCCACCACTTCGGAGAACAGCCGGCCGAGCATGCCGATCGAGTGTACCGACACCGCGAGCGCTCCTGGAAATGGCCCCAGCCCGACCGCGGTGACGAACAGCAGCGCCCAGACCAGGTCGGGCACCGAGCGGCACAGCGCGATGATGCCGCGCGCCAACACGTAGAACGGCCGGGCGGGGGTGGTGTTGCGCGCCGCCAGTACCGCCAGCGGCAGCGCCATCAGCACCGCGGCGGTAGTGCCGAAAATGGCGATGTCCAGGGTTTCCAACGCCGGCTCGAACGTGTCGCCGATCTTGGAGAAGTCGGGCGGGAAGGAGCGGCGCAGAATATCGGCCATGCCGTGCGCGCCGGAGATCAGGTCCTGCGGCCGGGCCTGTACCACGATCGCCGCCTGGCCGAGGACCACCAGGAACAGCAGCACGCCGAAAAACGGCAGGGCGCGGCTGGCCTGCCGGGGCAGCAGCGCGGGCCGCACTTCCGCTGGCAAGTCGATGCGGTCGATTTGGTTCACGGCGTGTGCCCTTCGTACAGCGCAGCGATCTGCTGTGGCATGACGGTCGCTGCGTCATCCAGGAACACCGTCCGACCCTGCCGCAGCCCCAGGATGCGATCGGCGTAGCGGCACGCCAGCTCCGGCTGGTGCAGCACGCACACCACCGGCAGGCCATCGTTGGATGCCAGGCCGCGGAGCAAGCGCATGATCTCCTCCGCCGCTTCCGGATCGAGGCTGGCGACCGGCTCATCCGCCAGCATCGCCTGTGGCCGTTGCGCCAGGGCGCGAGCGATGGCGACACGCTGCGCCTGACCGCCCGACAGGGTGTCCGCGCGCTGGCGCGCCAGGGATGCCAGGCCGACGGCGTCCAGGCATCGCTCCGCGAACCCAGCTTCGGACCACGGCAGTGCGCCCACCGACGTAGCGGCGCTGCGATGCTGCCCCAGTGTGCCGCACAGCACGTTGGCGATCACGCTGCGCCGGCGCACCAGGTGGCCGTGCTGGAAGATCATGCCCAGCGCCATCCGCGCGTCGGCCAGCTTGCGTCCCGTCAGCCGCGTCAGCTCCTGCCCGGCCACGCGCACCTCCCCCGCCGTCGGCCGCAGCAGACCGGCGATGCAGCGGAGCATGGTGGACTTGCCGCTGCCGTTATGGCCGAGCACGGCCACCAGCTCGCCCGGCGCGACGGTCAGCGTGGCGCCATCCAGCGCCAGCTTTCCCGTTGGGAAGCGCATGACGAGGTTCTCGGCCTCGATCATGCCCGGAGCCGCCGTGTGGTACAGCTCGGGGTGCATCAGGCGGTCATCGTGCTGAGATCGAGATGCAGCACCGATACGACGTCTCGGATGCCGTGGTAGCTGTGGTCGTCCACCGGCGCGAGCCTGTGGCTGTGCTTGCGGCCAGGGCATTTCATGGCCTGCGCCACCACGTTGCAGTCCAGCCGCGCCGGGATCAGGCCGCCGATCCCTTGGAAGATCGGCAGGAGCTGCGCCATGTCGGGGATAGCGCCGAAATGCACCGTGCCACCGTTCGGGCAATCGGGGGCAGCGGCACGCGCCGTCCCGGCGGCGAAACAGCCTGCCAGAACGGCGACCATGCAGGCGAAGCGACGCATCATCCGGCGTCCGCGTGGCAGGCGTTGCGTCAGCTCAGCTTGTTGAGGTCGATGTTCAGAGTCTTCACCAGGTCGCGGATGCCGTCATAGGCGCCGTCGGTCTGCGGCACGAAGCGCATGCCGCTCAGACCCATGATCTTGCGGTCCGCTTCTGGCAGGACCGAGAGATCGAGGTTCTGCAGCACCGCGGTCAGACGCGCCTTGAACGCCGGCGGCAGGTCGCCGCGCACCGTGATCGGATCAGTGGGGATCGGATTGGACTTCCACAGGAACACGAACACGCCATCATGGTACTCGCCCCGCTGCGTCGCCAACTCCAACTGCTCACTGTTCAGTTCGCCCGCGTCAACCTTGTGGTTGTACAGCGCCTCGAACGAGGACGTATGGCTGCCCGCATAGATCGCGCGGATGTCCTTGTCCGGATCGATGCCGGCCTTGCGCAGTGCATAGGCCGGGAACAGATGGCCCGAAGTGGAGGCGGGATCAGAGAAGGCGAAGGAATGTCCCTTGATTTCCGCCACCGTCTTGATGCCGGAACCCGGATAGGTGACGATGCTCGCCCAGTAACTGTCGGGCTGGCCTTGCTTGTTGCCGAACGCAGCGACCGCCTGGGCCTTCGCCACCTGGTGCGCCAGCACGTAGCCGAGCGGGCCGAACTCGCCGATCTCCAGCTTGTCGTTGCGCATCGCCTCGATCTCGGCGTTATAGTTGGTGGTGACGAACACCTCCACCTTGCAGCCCAGCTTCTGGCCGATCAGCTCGCCGATATGGCCGTAGATCGGCACCAGGCGGGCGGAGGTGTCGTATGGTTCGACACCGAAGCGGACGGTGCCGCCGTTCGGACAGGTGTTGGCAGCGGCGGCAGAAGCCTGCGGGAGCGCGGCGAGCCCAAGCAGGGCGGCGCCGAGCAATAGGGCGAAGCGCTTCATATCTGGTTTCCCCTGGTAGCATAGATCGCTGCCCGGGTTCTTAGGCGGTATCGGCCGGCGGTAGGTGACGGCCGGATGAAGGTTTGACGTCGAAACAGTGGGAACCGCGGATGACCGGGTGGCTGGTACGTACCGCCGTGCCGGCTGGAGCACGGTCTGGTGTGGGCGGCTCCCCGTCTGCTATTGGCTGCCATTCGACGAGCGCACAGCAGTGATACCCGAAGGCCACGACGGTCCCGACTCCCTCACCGAGGCGCGTGCCCGTTATGCCGAGAGATTGCGCCTTGCCGGCCGCGTCGGGTCGGACGCCGTGGTGCGCGCTTTCGCCACCGTGCCGCGCGAACGCTTCCTGGGTCCCGGCCCGTGGCGCGTCCGCGACGCCAGGTCCGGCGCGGGCTACAGTACGACACCGGACACCGATCCGCGGCACGTCTATCACGACGTCCTGGTGGCGCTGGACGAGGCCCGCGGCATCAACAACGGCTCGCCGGCGCTGTGGGCAGGAGTGCTCGATCGGCTGGACATCGCGGCGAGCGAGTCGGTGCTGCATCTCGGCTGCGGCACGGGGTACTACAGCGCGATCCTGGCGGAACTGGTGGGCGTGGACGGCCACGTGACCGCCGTGGAGCAGGACCCGGCGCTGGCGGAACGGGCACGCGAGGCGCTGGCGGTGTGGCCGCGGGTGGTGGCGGTGCAGGCGGATGGCGCTGCGTTCGCCTCGGGGCCGCAGGATGTCATCGTGGTCAGCGCCGGGGCCACCCATCCACTGCCGGGCTGGCTGGCGGCGCTGCGGCCCGGCGGGCGGCTGGCCATGCCGCTGACCACGCGGCAGCGCGGCGGCTTCATGCTGAAGCTGACGCGCCGCGGCGGCGATGGCGCCAGGCTGGCTGCGGAATCGCTGGGGCGGGTGGGCTTTATCCACTTTACCGGCGCGCGTGATGCGGCGCTCGGCAATGCATTGGGGGCGGCGCTGCGCCTGCGCGAGCCGGACGTGGTGCGGTCGCTGCGGCTGGACCCGCACGCGCCCGACGACAGTTGCTGGCTGCATGGCAATGGGTTCTGTCTGTCAACGCTTGACCCCGACCCGGGCCCACCGTGAGGCGCACCATGAGTAGTCCCCGCTGGCATCCGGAAAGTCTCGCCGCACGACTGCCGTTCCTGCGCCGCCGCGCGCGGCTGACGGCTGCCACGCGCGCCTTCTTCACCGCGCGCGGCTATACCGAGGTGGAAACCCCCTACGCCGTGCCAGCGCCCGGTGAAGAAGTGCATCTGCGGGCGTTCCGCACTGAACGCGAACATCCCGATGGAAGCCGCGAGCCGCTATGGCTGCACACCAGCCCCGAGTTCGCCATGAAGAAGTTGCTGGCGGGCGACGCCGGGCCGATCTTCCAGCTTGCCCGCGTATGGCGGAACGGCGAGGCCAGCGAACTGCACGCGCCGGAATTCTCCATGCTCGAGTGGTACCGCCCGCGCGCCGACATGGACTCGCTGATCGCAGAAACAGGGGCCTATTTGCGTGCGATATTGCCGCCCGTGGTCACGTGCCGTGGCGTGACCAGCGATCTGTCCCGTTTCGACCGCATGACCGTCGCCGAGGCCTTCGCCCGCCATGTTGGCGCCGACCTGCTCGCCACGGCCGGCGATGCGCGCGCGCTGGCCACCGCCGCCGGCACCCGACTGCGCGACACCGAGACCTGGGAGGACCTGTTCTTTCGCCTGTTGTTGGCACGCGTGGAGCCACAACTTGGTCGCGCGCATCCGACCTTCCTTACGCATTGGCCGGCGGCCCAGGCGGCTTTGGCGCGCCGCGATCCAGCGGACCCGCGCGTTGCGGAACGGTTCGAATTGTTTGTCTGCGGCATCGAGCTCGCCAACGCCTTCGTCGAGCTGACCGACCCGGTCGAGCAGCGGGCCCGCTTTACCGAGGACCGCGCGCGGCGGCACGCGATGGCCGGGGAGGATTGGCCGTTGGACGAGGACTTTCTGGCGGCCCTGGCGCAGGGCATGCCGGCTTGCGCGGGCATTGCGCTGGGCTTCGACCGCCTGGCGATGATCGCGGCGGGTGCCGATCGCATCGATCAGGTGCTATGGCTCTAAGATGGGGGCGAAGCGTGCGAGTCAGCCCTCCGCGCCTACCGTGTTCGCATGCGGAGTCTCCTGATGCGCCCTGTTGCCCTGCTTTGTCTGGTCGCGCTGATGGGCGCCTGCGGCAATGAGCTGGCGCAGCGCCAGGCTTTCCTCAATCAGTTCATCGGCCATCCAGATCAGGATCTGGTGCAGAAGCTAGGGGTACCGAACCGGACCTATACGACCGGCGGGGTAAAGTATCTGGCCTACGACGAGAACAGAGTGGCACTGATTCCACCGCTACCGTCGTATGGTCCCGGGCCGTGGTGGTTCAACGGCGGGTATGGCGGCGGCCCGCCGCCACAGGCAGTGAAGCTGCAATGCGAGACGACATTCACGGTCGCCGACGGTGTGGTGAAATCCTACAGCCTGCGCGGCAACGCCTGCGGCTGACAGTGGCCACGCTTACAGATTGCGCGCGGTAGGGTTATGCGGCTGTGCCCGCCGTGACGGCGCAGGCGGATACACCTCACTATCAAGTGGCTCGCAAGGCATCGCGCTGTGCCACAACACGTTGCCGGTCGTCGTCCGCCTCGATAATGAGTCCGGTCCGTATGTTTCGGTAATGGAATCGGGGCCGGGTTGATGAGCACCTGAAACGTACGGATCGAGGGTGGACGGTTGTGTCGTGGACCTGCACATCGTTCCGACAAACTTGTCATCGCGAGTTGACCACTGGCCGGCATCGGCCGAGCCGCCTTGCATGAAACGGCGATCGGACGGGAAATGACACTCCTCCCCTTGTGAGAGGGCCAGGGGGAGGGGTGAGTACAACCGCGGTGCCGGACGGCCATCGAGACACCAACAATGACAATGAGAACCGCCGCAAGCTTCGGAGTGCATCGCTGCCCTGGCACGCTATGTTCTAAGGCATGAACACCCCTGTCCCTCCCCACGTCGCCGCGGACCAGCTTGCCGCCAGCCTGGCCGAGCATGGCTACGCCACCCTTCCCCTGCTTGACCCCGCGACCTGCCGCGGGCTTGTGGCCGTGTATGACGACAGCAGCCGGTTCCGCAGCCGCATCGTGATGCAGCGGCACAATTTCGGCCGGGGCGAGTACAAGTACTTCGCCTATCCGCTGCCCGAGCCCGTGGCGATGCTTCGCGCCGCGCTGTATCCGCCCCTGGCGACGATCGCCAACGCCTGGCGTGCAACGCTTGGCGAGACCGGCCGCTTTCCACCGTCGCTGGAGGCGTTCCTGGACGAATGCCATGCCGCCGGACAGACCCGTCCGACCCCGCTGCTACTGCGCTATGGCGGGGACGACTTCAACTGCCTGCACCAGGACCTGTACGGACCGCTGGTGTTCCCGCTGCAGCTCACGGTCTTGCTCTGCCAGCCGGGCACCGACTTCACTGGCGGCGAATTCGTCCTCGTCGAGCAACGTCCGCGTGCGCAGTCGCGCCCGATCGTGGTGCCGCTCGGCATCGGTGAGGCGGTGGTCTTCCCGGTGCACCACCGCCCGGTGCAGGGCACGCGCGGTCCGCACCGGGTAACGATGCGACACGGGGTCAGCCGCGTGCGGAGCGGGCAACGACACACGCTGGGTATCATCTTCCACGATGCGGCATGATCAGCCGTAATGCCCGATAGCGTTGTGATCCTCAGGCCGCGGTGCCATCGGCAAATTTGTCATTGCGAGCGCAGCGAAGCAATCTCCCGGAGAGTGCGCACGTCACGCGCAGGAGGTTGCTTCGCTGCGCTCGCAATGACGGGCGGATGATGTGTCGCGCTTCACTGAGTCTCAAAGCTAATCACTGAGTCTGGGAACTAAAATTCTTCGAGCTACGCGGTCGTTACCCCCCGCTTGCGCAGCACTTCGCGGATCTTCGCAACCGATACCGCCTCGGTCATTTCCTGGTCGCTGAGTTCCCGGCGGAGTCGTTCCCGGCGCCGTAGTGGGGCCGGGCGCAGTTGGGCCGGGCGCAGTTGGGCCGGGCGCAGTTGGGCCGGGCGCAGTTGGGCCGGGCGCAGTCGTTCCGACGCAGGCCTTTACGACGCCGTGCCGTTCCCGACGAAGTCGCGGATCGCCCGCAGCATTGCCTCCGGTGCGTCAATCCGAACCGAATGGCTGCTGTCCTCGAAGATCATCAATTCCGATCCGGGGATCAGGCGATGCACCTCCTCCGAGAACGAGACGGGGCAGATCCAGTCGTATCGACCGGCGATGATCAGCGTCGGGGCGGTGATGCGCGACAACTCCGGTCGCAGGTCGAAGCGGCGCAGGAAGCCGTTGGGACCGAAGGCTCGGTTCAGCGGCTCCGGCGCGTGGATCGCCCGGCCGCGGGTGGCGGCGGCCGCCGCCGGGTCGTGGCGGAGCGCATAGAGCGGCCCCATCACCTCGTAGTAGCGCCGTAATTCCCCCGGCGAGCGGAACGTCCCGGCCCACAGCGCTTCGCAGACGCGCCGTTGCTCCGGCGTGCCGCGCTCGCGCACGATCGCCTCCGCCGCCGGGACGAAGCCGCCATGCGCGGCGGTGACGATCAGGATCAGCCGCGACACCGCATCGGGATGGCGCGCGGCATGCGCCATCGCCACCATGCCGCCGTACGACGTGCCGACCGACACGATCGGGCCCAGGCCGAGGTGCTGCCGCAGCGCCTCCATGTCCGCCACGTTCTCGTCCAGCGTGAAGCGGGCCGGATCGGCGCCGGGATCGGCAAGGCCGGATCGGCCCTGCCCGCGATGATCGAAATAGACCAGCTGCATTTGCTCCGCGAGCGGCGACATCGACGGCTTGAACCCGGAATGATCGCCGCCGGGCCCGCCATGGACCAGCATGGCTGCCGGCCGCTCGCGCATCAGCGGGCCGTCGGGAACCAGGCCGGCGCCGTCGATGTCGAAGTAGATGCGGGTACCGCGAAGGGACGCGTACATGATGGTTGGAACCTCGATGGTCAGGAGCCCCGATGGTCAGGAGCCTCGATGGTCAGGAGTTCTCGATGGTCAGGAGCCCCGATGGTCAGGAACCTTGCCGGCGCAGGAAACGCCCGAACGCCGCCAGCGTCGCGTCCGACACGTGATGTTCGATGCCTTCGGCGTCTTGCTCCGCCGCCTCGGCCGGCACGCCGATCGCCTTCAGCACGTCCACGACCAGCCTGTGGCGGGCGCGCACGCGGCCGGCCAAGCGCTCGCCGCCCTCGGTCAGGAACACGCCGCGATAGGGCTTGGCACTCGCAAGACCCTCGCGTTTCAGGCGACCGATCGTCTTGATCGCCGTGGCATGCGATACGCCGAACCGGCGAGCGATGTCGGTTGGCCGCGCCTCGCCATTGTTTTCCAACAGGTCGGAGATCAGCTCGACATAGTCCTCCAGCAACGCACCGGTCTGCGCCGTGCGCGTCTTGCCGAAGCGTTGCGCCTGCGTTTGCTCCGCCGGCAGTTCGGCGTGCCGCGCGGCCTTTCCCGGAGTCGCCATGCCCGCCATCATGATGCGCCGTGGAACAAGTTGCGCGGCGGGGCGAAGCGGCGCAAGGGCCGTGGCAACGCCCTACGTCCGCTACGTCCCCTGCGTCCCGCTACGTCCCCGCCGTTGCACCGGCCCGGCCCAGCGCGTAGCCTCGCCGCAATAACACGTACCCATTATGGAGGAGTTACGTCGATGGGCGAGATCCTCGGCCTTGGCTGCACCCATTATCCCGGACTGCTGCTGCCCGATGAACGCATGCCCGGCGGCTTCCATCACTTGCTCTCCGCGCCGAACGTGCCGGGGAAGCAGAAGGACCGCGCCAACTGGCCCGACGACCTGCTGACCGAACTCGGCAACGACGCGGGCGTGTCCTCGGCACGGCGCTACGCGGCGCGGCTGGCCGACGGGTTTCGCGCGGTGCGCCACGCGCTGGACAAGTTCAATCCGGACATCGTGCTGATCTGGGGCGACGACCAGTACGAAAACTTCCGCGAGGATATCATCCCGCCGTTCTGCATCATGGGCCTGGACGAGGATTTCGCGATCAGCCCCTGGCACAACGGCAATGGCGGCAAGCCGAACCGCTGGAGCGAAAGCGGCGACTGGCGGATGAAGCTGCACGGCCAACGCGCCGCGGCCAACCACATAGCGCGGGCGCTGATCGATCGCGGCGTGGATGTGGCGTATGCCTACAAGCCGCTGCATATCGACGGCCTGGCGCACGCCTTTACCAACACGCTGCTGTATCTCGATTGGGACCGGCGAGGCTTCCCCTGGCCGATCATTCCGTTCGCGATCAACTGCTATGGCAGCAACCTGATCCACGCCAAGGGCGGCATGGCGGCACTGTTCCAGCCGCCTCGGCCGGCCGAGATACCGGAAGACCCGCCAGCGCCGCAGCCCTGGCGCTGCATGGATGTCGGCAATGCGATCGCCGAGGTGCTGGCGGAATCGCCGTGGCGCGTGGCGGTGATCGCGTCGTCGAGCTGGTCGCACTGCTTCCTGTCGCCGACCAACGGTTATCTGTGGCCGGATCATGCGGCGGACCGCACGATGTTCGAAGCGCTGGGGCGTAGCGATTACACATTCTGGCGCGGGCGGACGCGAGCGCAGATGGAGCAGGCGGGACAGCATGAAATGCTGAACTGGATGGCGCTGATGGGGGCGATGGAGACGCTGGGCAAGCAGCCGGAGGTATTCGACTACGTAGAGACGCATGTCTTCATGTCGGAGAAGTGCTTCGTGGCGTATCACTGAAAAAGCGGACCCAAGACACCCGCTCCCCTTGAGGGAGGCGGCTGGGGGGAGGGGTGCGTACAACCGCGGCACTCCGTCGCTCGGACCCCTGGCCCCCTCCCCCAAGAGGAGGGGGTATTCTGTTCTTCTATTCCCTCCTCTCCTCTTCCCTTCTCTCGCTGCTATGCTTGGCTATGACAGTGCGACACCACTGCATTGCTCCCCCTCGCACTTCAGTGAGCCCGGAAAATAGAGCAGCGTCGATTTCCGCTCACCGGCAGCGAGCCGGCACCAGGCAAGGAGGGAACCCATGGACCTCGATGCGCAGCATTCCAGGCAGGCGATCGACGTGATCGCTTGCTTCCCGCAGGTCGCGGACATCGCCGACCCGAAGCTGCGGTCAGCGGTGATCGCGGTCTGGCAGGACCTGTGGGCGATGAGCTCGTGGCAGCGGATCGAGGAAGTACCGACCTCGACCGAAATTCCCTACCCCACTCTGCCGCATAACCGCTGCGTGCTGGAGATGGCGCTTGCCGTCGCCGACGCGTTCGAGCGCCACCACGGCATCAAGGTCAACCGCGACTACCTGATCGCCGACGCCGTCCTGCAGGACGCCAGCAAGGTGGTCGAGATGGAGCGTGGCCCGGACGGCGAGGCGGTCGCCACCGCGCTGGGCAAGACCTATCCGCACGCGTTCTGGGCGGCGCACCTGGCGCTGCGCCACGGCATTCCCGACGAGATCGTGCATGTGCTGCTGACCCATACGCCGCAGTCTCCGAAGTTCCCGACCTCCATCGAGGGCAAGATCCTCTACTATGTGGACCAGATAGACGTGATCGGGATTCACAAGGATCGTTGGCGCAAGGACATCTACATCACGAAATGACAACGCCCGCCCTGCCACCCATGGCGACCACAGGAGCAGATCGATGATCAAGAGCCAGCGGCTGCGGCAGTTGATAACGGCGCCCGAGATCCTGGCGATGCCCGGCGTCTTCGACGGATTCAGCGCGCGCTTGACGGAAGCGTCCGGTTTCGCGGCTGGGTTCATTTCGGGCGCCGGCATCAGCGAGGGCAGCCTCGGTTGGGCCGATGTCGGCGTGATGGGGTTGGAAGAGAACCTGCGGGTTTGCCGGGCGCTGGCCGCCTGCTGCGACCTGCCACTGATGGCGGACGCCGATACCGGCTACGGCAACGCGGTCAACGTGCATTTCACCGTGCGCGGCTTCGAGAACGCCGGGCTCGCCGGCGTGATGATCGAGGATCAGGTGTGGCCAAAGCGGTGCGGGCACATGAAAGGCAAGGAGGTGATTTCCGCCGAGGAGGGCGCGCAAAAGATCCGCGCCGCTGCGGAAGCTCGCATCGACCCCGACTTCATCATCATGTCGCGCACCGATGCGCTGGCCACGCACGGGCTGGACGAGGTCATCCACCGCCTGAACATGTACTCCGAAGCGGGCGCCGACCTGCTGTTCGCCGACGCCGTCCTCACGGTCGATCATATCGCCACGCTGGTTCGCAAAGTGCCGAAGCCGCTCTGCATCAACATGGGGTTCGGCATCCAGCAACGCTCGACGACGCCCCTCCTGTCGGCGCGGCAGTTGCAGGAACTTGGGGTCGCCGTCGTGATCTATCCTCGATTGCTCACCGCCGCCGCCGTCCAGGGCATGAAGAACGCGATCGCGGCACTGCAGGTGTCGCTGCGCACCGGCGCGGTGGTGGACCGGCCGGACCTGCTGGTTCCCTTCGAGGAACTCAACAAGCTGGTCGGCATGACGGAACTGGATCGGCTGGAGCAACGCTACCTGACCCCGGAACAACTCCGGCAGAGAGTACCGCAACGCACCGGCCGGCGCCACGGCATGAGGAGGCGCCAGGCTCGCGAGAAACAAATGTCTCCCCCTCCCCTTGTGGGAGGCGGCCGGGGGGAGGGGCCGACACATGTCACTTGTTCGACCCCTCCCCCTGCCACAAGGGGAGGGGGGACTCTCTCTGCCACGCACGCTGTCTCGTTAAAGGTGGGCCGGCGAAGAGGCGGGCGTGGTCGGCATCAATATCGAGGCGGAATTCCTGCTCCCCGAGGAGATGGAGCGGAAATACCATAGCGGGGAGCGTAGCTTCGTCGTTCGGCCATAGAGCGTTCCAGTCTGACCGAAACCCTGGCCATCCCGCCACTTGTCATTGCGAGGAGCGAAGCGACGAAGCAATCTCCACCGAGGGGCGCGCGATCATCCGAGCGCTGCTCGATGGAGATTGCTTAATCGCTTCGCTCCTCGCAATGACATGGCAAAGGGGGAAACCAAAATATGGCATCCGAGACGAGCCGCCGCGTTCCGATCGCGGCGAGGATCGAGCGACTGCCAGGCTCGCGCTACATGGGCGGCGTGATCGTCCTGATCGCGTTGGGCACGTTCTTCAATTCCTATATGCTATTCTCGATCGGCCCGATATCCGCTCACTTCTTCGCCTATCTCGGCGACAAGTCGTACGCAACCAAGCTGCCGTTGGTATTGTTCCTCGGCACGTTCGTCGGCGCCGTCACGCTGAGCACGATTGCCGACAAGATCGGGCGGCGAAACGCCTTCACCTTGGACCTCGTGATCCTCGCGCTCGGCGATCTCGGCGCGGTGCTGTCACATGGCGGCACGATGCTGCTGATATCGATTTTCATCGCCGGTGTCGGCACCGGCGCGGAGCTGCCCCTTTCGTCAACCTACGTGCAGGAGCTGAGCCCGGCCCGCGTACGCGGCAAGATGACCAGTCTGCAACTGACGATCGGGTTCCTCGGCGGCACCGTCGGCGGGTTCATTGCCTTGCTGGTGGTGCCGCTAACCGATCTGCCGATCGCCGGCTTCAAGCTCGCTTTGCTGCTGGCTGCCTTGGGCGGACTCTCGTCGCTGATCATCCGGCTGAACCTTCCTGAATCACCCCGCTGGCTGGAGCGCGTCGGCCGGCTGGACGAGGCCGACCGGGTAATGGCTACGATCGAAGCCAAGATCATCGCCGAGCGGGGCGGTGCCGCGCTCGACCCGCCACCACCGCTGGTCTACAACATCACGAGGCACGTTCCCATCACTACGCTGATCGCGCCCCAGTACATTCGACGGACGCTGAGCGCGTGGATCATCGAGCTCATGCAGGGATTCGGGGCGTATGGCTTCACCACCTTCGTGCCGCTGATCCTGTATTCGCGCGGCTACACGATCGTGCACGCGCTCACCTATACCGCCGTAATCCAGATCGCCTACCCGGTCGGCACACTGATATCGGTGTTCATCACCGAGCGGATGCAACGCAAGTGGGGAATGGCGTTGCTGTACGCGCTCAACGTCCTGGCTGGGCTTGGCTTCCTGCTGGCAAGCAGCGTCCCGCTGATACTCCTGTTCGGCTTCCTGACGGAGATGCTGATCTTCCTCGACGGGCCGCTGCTGCACACCTACGAAGCCGAGATCTATCCGACCGAAATCCGCGGCCGGGGCGCCGGCATCAGCTTCGCCCTGAGCCGGCTGGGCGGCTTCATCGCGCCGCTCGCCGCGGCGATGATCCTGCGCGCCAACCCGGCAGGCGGCTGGCTGATCGGTGCGGCGGCCGCGGCCTGGCTGATTTGTTCCCTGGTCGCCGCGACCGTCGCCGTCGATACCACGAACATTCCGCTGGAGGGACTGGAGGTCCGGGAATAAGTGGACCCGCCCTGGACCGCCCGGGACGTCCAGTGGCATTATTGCCGGCAACCCGATCCCCAGTACCCCGATTTGTACTGGCCCGAACAATATACGAGGCGTCGATGCCCACCTATGACTACGGCTGCGAGACCTGCGGCCCGTTCAGCGAAATCCGTCCAATGGCGGAGTTCGCCCTGCCGCAGCCCTGCCCCACCTGCAGCGAGCCGGCGCCGCGCGCCATGCTGTACGCCCCGGCGCTCGGCGGCGCGTCCGCCCCGCAAGACGCGGCCGCGCCCCGGCCACGCATGCACCCCGGCGGCTGCAGTTGCTGCGCCGCCCCTCGCCGCTTCGCCGCGGAGGCCGTGTAGGGCGGCCCGCCGCAGCGCATGGCGGCCCGGATCCGTCAGGTCCGCCGCACGTTCCACAGCGCGGTGATCGGCGCGCGCAGGAAACCGGTAAGCCCCGTTCGGTAGGCATACGGGATAAAGTACTGGCCCAGCGGGATGAATGGCGGTTCCTGCAGGCCAAGCACTTGCATTTGCCCGGCCAGGCGCATCTGCGCCGGAACATCCGCGGCATCGAACCAGGCGTTGCGCAGCGACTCCATCGCCGGGTTGGGCCGCACGCCGGACAGCGGGATGTTGCTGCCGGGGTTGGATGGCCACAGCCCGGCCCAGCCAACGCAGTAGCAGCTCCAGCCGGCGCGCACCGTCGGGTCGGTGCTGCGCGCACGTGCCGACAGCGTGCCCCAATCCATCGACTGCGCATCGACATTCAACCCAAGCTGCTGCAGCACGGCGGCGCTGACTTCTCCCATCGCGCGGTACTCCGGCACTTCCGGGATCATCAGCACGACCTTCTCGCCCTTATAGCCGGACTCGCCGATCAGCTTCCTGGCCAAAGCCGGATCGCGCTTGCCATTCAGGATCGCCATCCCGGCATCCGAGGCGAACGGCGAGCCGGGCGTGAACATCCCCATCCCGGTGCGGGATTGGTTGCGCAGATCCCCGACCACCGCCGCCATGAAGTCCGCCTGGTTGATCGCCGGGAGCAGCGCATGGGCCAGCTTCGGATTGTCGAACGGCGGCGCGGCGTTGTTCAAGAACAGGATACCGAAATAGCCCATCGGGTCCACTTGCGACACGCTGACTCCGGCGCTGGATTTCAGTTTCGGCACCAGGTCCAGCAATGGACGCTCGACCCAGTCGACTTCGCCGGTTTGCAGCGCAGCGGCGGAGGTTGCCGGGTCGGGAATGAACTTCCATTCCACCCGCTCGAAATACGCATGCTTGCCGCCGGCCCAGGACGATGGCTTCTCCTGGCGCGGCACGTATTTCGTATTGCGCGCATACGCGGCATGGCCGCCGGAGACGAACTCGTCAGCCAGGAACCGATACGGTCCGCTGCCGGTCTGGTCGGTGATCGCCTTGCCGATGTCCGTCTTCGCCAGGCGCTCGGGACGGATGAAGCAGGTGGTGCCGCCAAGCCCATACAGCAGATGCCCATAGGGCCGCTTCAGGCGCAGTTCGATCGTCTTGTCGTCGACCGCGTGCATCTCGTCGAGCGATGCGGCCATGCGTTGGCCGAACGGATCACGCTTGGCCCAGCGCCCGATCGACGCGACGCAATCGGCGGCACGAACCGGCTCGCCATCGTGGAACACCAGGCCGTCGCGCAACGTGATCCGCCAGCGCCGCTTGTCGTCGGACAGCTCATGGCCCGCCGCCATTTGCGGCCGCGGCGTATACGATTCGTCGAGGCCGTAGAGCTGGTCGCAGGTCAGGAACGCATGCTCCAGGCCGATGATGGAAATCGACCACACCGGGTCGAGCACGATCAGGTTGGAATACGGCACGTAACGCAGTGTGGATTCGGCCGCGCGCCCGGTAATGGCCGGTAACGCGCTCGCCGTGGCGCTGAGCAATGGCAGCGTCAGGACGGTGCGGCGATTGATCGCGCGAGCGCTGGTCGGCATTGTTCGGTTCCCCCCGGTCCTTGGATCGAGCAAGGGTAGGCAAGGATCGCCACCAGCACCACACGCTGCACAGTAATGGAGACGGTCATGGCAACCGGGCGAACGCGCGAACAGGTCACGGCTGGCGCGGTGCGGATCGACGTGATCGCCGAAGGCAGCGGTCCGTTGCTGGTGATGTTGCCGTCATCCTCCCGCGATTCGGAGGATTTCGACGAGGTCGCGGCGATGTTCGCCGCCGCGGGACTGCGCGTCCTGCGGCCGCAGCCGCGCGGCATGGGGGGCACCGCGGGACCGTTGGATGGACTGACGCTGCACGATTATGCCGCCGACGTGGCGGCGGTGATCGAGGCGCAGCGCGCCGGCCCGACTGTCGTGCTGGGGCATGCGTTCGGCCAATGGGTCGCGCGCACGCTGGCGGCCGACCGGCCGGACCTGGTGCGCGGCGTGGTGCTGGCCGCGGCGGCCGCGCGCGCGATCCGTCCGGAGCTGCGCGCGGAACTGGCGAAATGCGTCGACACCAACCTGCCGGACGCCGAGCGCCGCGCCGCGCTGCGCTTCGCCTTCTTCGCCCCCGGCCACGAGCCGCCGGCGAATTGGCTGTCCGGCTGGCATGGCGCAGCGAGCAAAAGCCAGCACGCGGCGAGCGCTGCCACGCCGCAGGAGGAATGGTGGACCGCCGGCACCGCTCCGGTGCTGGACCTGCAAGGCTCGCAGGATCCGTGGCGGCCCCGCGAGACTGTGGAAGCCTTCCGGCGCGATCTCGGCGCGGACCGGGTCACCGTGCAGGTGATCGAGAACTGCAGTCATGCCATGTTCCCGGAGCAACCGGAGGCAGTGGTGCAGGCAGTGACTGCCTGGATGCGAGGGCTCTAAGCCGGGTTGCGTTGCGGCGCGAGGTCGGACAGAACCCCTCCCCCCCCTTGCAGCAGCGCCTCAGGCCGCCCCATGACCACCCACGATCCTGTCCGCTTCGTCGCCAAGAACATGCGGGTCGATCTGCGGCTGATCGGGGACATGATCGCACCGGGCACGCGCGTGCTCGACATCGGCTGCGGCGACGGCGCGCTGATCGACCACCTGTTCCACACCAAGGGCTGCGACGCCCGCGGCATCGAGATCGACATGGCCGAAGTCACCCGTGCCGTCGCGCACGGCCTGCCGGTGATGCACGGCGACGCCGACACCGACCTGCAGCACTATCCCGACGGCGGGTTCGACTACGTGGTGCTGTCCCGCACGCTGCAAGCGGTGGAACGGCCGCGCATCGTGCTGCGCCAGATGTTGCGCATCGGCACCCGCGCCGTGGTCAGCTTTCCCAATTTCGGCCACTGGCTGGTGCGCTGGCAGTTGTTCAGCCGCGGGCGCATGCCGATGACGCCCACCTGGGACCGGCCGTGGTACGAGACTCCGAACATCCATCCCTGCACCATCCACGACTTCTTCGACCTGTGCGCGCAGGAGGGCTACGCGGTGGAACAATGGCTCGCCGCCGACGACGCCGGCCGCCGCGCTCCCTGGCGCCGCTTCCCCTGGCTCGCCAACCTGTTCGGCGAGCAAGGACTGTTCGTGCTTCGGCGGGCGTGAGCAGAGGGGCTTGCGCGAACAGGGGTAAAGCAACCCCCCTCCGCTTGAGGGAGGGGGGGGTCGCGCCACGACCAACGGCGGCAGTACGCACCCCTGCCCCGACCCCCTCCCTCAAGCGGAGGGGGAGTTCCTTTTGCTCCTTCTTGTCCGTCTTTCCCGCTGACCCCCACGCGCCATGCCCCGCTTCGTAACCGTGCTGCCGCCGCGGGAGGGCTTCGGTCCAGGCCGGGCCGGGGCGATCGGCTTGCTGGTGTGCCGCCTGGCCCTCGCAGACGGCGTAACGACCGTGATTGGCGGCCCGCAAACCGGCGATCCGTTCCGCGACGTGACCTTCGAGGCGATTGCCCCCGTCTGGTTCCTGCCGCTCAGCGCCAACCACCGCTACGCCTATGCCGTCGCCAGGCGCTTGCGCGAGATGCAGCCAGACCTGGTCGAGGTTTACAACCGGCCCGACATCGCCCTGACCCTGGCGCGGCTGCTGCCGCGGATCCCGGTCTGCCTGAACCTGCAGAACGACCCGCAGGGCATGCGCCTCGCCCGCACGCCCCGGCAGCGCACCCGGCTGATGCGACGCCTGGCCCGCGTGATCTGCGCCTCGGCGTTCCTGCGCGACCGCCTGATGGAGGGCGTCTCCCGGCCGCAGCGCCTCGCCCCAGTCGTGGTGCACAACGCGCTCAACCTCGCCGCGCTGCCGCCACCCCGCCCGCGCGAGCGGCTGATCCTGTTCGTGGGCCGCATGGTGCGCGAGAAGGGGCCGGATACCTTCGTCACCGCCTGTGCCTCGGCGCTGCCGCGCCTCCCCGGATGGCGCGCCGAGATGATCGGGGCGGACCGCTTCCGCGCCGACAGTCCAGAGACGGAATTCGCCCAAATCATCGGTGCCGCGGCCGAGGGGGCGCATGTCCGGGCGATCGGCTATCGCGACCACGAGGCGGTGCTGCAGACGATGGCCTACGCCGCGATCGTCGCGGTGCCGAGCCGCTGGCAGGAACCATTCGGCCTCGTCGCGCTGGAGGCGCTGGCCAGCGGCGCGGCGCTGATTTGCTCGGATCGCGGCGGGCTGCGCGAGGTGGGCGGGGACGCGGCCATCTACGTCGATCCGGACGACCCGGCAGCGCTGTCGGCGGCGATCCGTGCCCTGGCCGCCGATCCCGCGCGTCGCGCCGCGCTGGAAAAAGCCGGGCGGGACCGCTCCCGCTTGTTCGATGTGCCGGTGATCGCCGTGCGTCTGGCCGCGGCGCGGCAGGAGGTGCTGGACGCCGCCCATGGCTGACCGCGCCCGGGGCACCTATATTCGGTCCAACTGACACGTAAGACCGGAGCAAGGGCACATGGCGGAGACAACGACGGACGCAGCGGGGCTGGTGCCGGTGACAGTGCTCACCGGCTATCTCGGGGCCGGCAAGACCACCCTCCTGAACCGCATCCTGACCGAGCAACACGGCCGCAAGTATGCGGTGGTGATCAACGAATTCGGCGAACTCGGGGTGGACAACGACCTCGTCGTGGATACCGACGAGGAAGTGTTCGAGATGAACAACGGCTGCATCTGCTGCACGGTGCGCGGCGACCTGATCCGTATCGTCGGCGGCCTGATGAAGCGGCGCGACAAGTTCGACGGCATCATCATCGAGACCACCGGCCTGGCGAATCCGGCCCCCGTCGCGCAGACATTCTTCATCGACGAGGGCGTGCGGGCGAAGGCGCGGCTGGATGCGATCGTCACGGTCGTGGACGCCAAGCACGTGCTGGCACGACTCGAGGACAGCCACGAGGCGGCCGACCAGATCGCCTTCGCCGACGTGATCGTGCTGAACAAGACCGACCTGGTGACGCCGGAGGAACTGACCGCGGTCGAGGACCGCATCCGCGCGATCAACCGTTTCGCGGTCATCCACCGCACGCAGCGCGGGGCGCTCCCCATCGCCGAGGTGCTGGACCGGCGCGCATTCGACCTGAACCGCGTGCTGGAAAGGGACCCCGACTTCCTGAATGGAGATGACGACCACGAACACAACGAGGACGTCACCTCGGTCAGCTTCGAGGTTGCCGCGCCAATCGACCCGGAAAAGTTCAATGCCTGGATCGGTGTGCTGTTGCAGGAGAAAGGTCAGGACCTGCTGCGCACCAAGGGCATCCTGAGCTACGCCGGCGACAACCGGCGCTTTGCCTTCCAGGCGGTGCACATGATAGCCGACGGCGACTTCATCGGGCCGTGGAAGGATGGCGAGGAACGCGCCAGCAAGCTGGTGTTCATCGGCCGCAACCTGAACCGTCCGCAACTGCGGCGAGGGTTTGAGAGCTGCGTGGCATAATACCAGCCAGCGCAAAGGGTGACGGAACAGGTACCGATAGCTTCTCCCGTCATGGCGGAACTTGACCCGGCCATCTACGGGCGGTCGTGCCGGGACAGGTGGCCGGTTCAAGCCCGGCCATGACGGGAGGGTTGGTGTCACCACGACACCAGCCCGGCGCAAGATCGGCTAGGAGACAGTCTGTTCGCCGGTTAGTACAATGTTCCTCCCGTGCGAATCATGAGACGATAAGGGTGAGGATGCATGAGCGACACCGCAACTGCCCGCTTCCTGCTGGAGTCCCGCGGCGCCTCCCGCGACCTCGGCGCATTTGTTGTCGCCGCACGGTTTTCTCGTGACGGCGCGTCGGTTGCCTTCGCTCTGGGCGACGGCACGCTGCAGATGGTGCGGATCTCCGATACGTCCGCATGGCAGCCGGTGCCCGTACACGATGGCGCGGTTCTGGCGTTGGCCACGGACGCCACGCCGGCCGGCTTCCTCTCCTGTGGTGATGATGGCGCGTTCCGCCGCATCGCTCCGGATGGCAGCGTCACCGACATCGCGCGCTTCGGCATGAAGTGGGTGGAGCACGTGGCAAGCTTCGCCGATCCGAAGGGCAAGGGCGGATTGCTCGCATGCTCTGTCGGCAAGGTAGTACATCTGTTCGATGCGGACGGGCGGAAGCTGCGGGAATTCACCCACCCGTCCTCGGTCACCGGTCTCGCTTTCGACTCCAAAGGCAAGCGCATCGGCGCATCGCACTACAACGGCGCCACGTTATGGTTCGTCGCGGCCAAGACCGACAGCCCGCGCAAGCTGGAATGGAAAGGCAGCCACACCGGCTTCGCGATTCATCCCGACGGCGACGCGGTGGTGACCGCGATGCAGGAGAACGCGCTGCACGGCTGGCGCCTGTCCGACGGTCAGCACATGCGCATGAGCGGCTATCCGTCAAAGACCACGGCACTCAGCTTCACGCGCAACGGCAAATGGCTGGCGAGCAGTGGAGCGGATGCGATGGTGCTGTGGCCGTTCTTCGGCGGTGGGCCGATGGGGAAGGCGCCGCTGGAGCTGGCGGGTGGCGACGGCATTCTGTGCACGCAGGTCGCCTGCCATCCGCAGCAGGACATGGTAGCGGGCGGCTTCGCGGACGGGCTGCTGGTGATGGCGGACGTCGCATCCTCGCGCGTACTGCCGCTGGCGCCGCCGGAGCATGGGCCGGTCTCCGCGCTGGCCTGGACCCCGGACGGCGGACGGCTGGCGTTCGGCACCGAGCAAGGGTTCGCTGCGATCATCGATCTGTCGGCGCGCTGACCGAACGTCCGCCGGGGATGATTGCGGTCCGCTGCGATCGTCGATGTTGCCGCATTGGCCCGCATGCGCTGCGGCATGATTGCACGACGTAGGGCGTGGCATCGATTGCACGCCGAAGATGGCACGCGACGCTCGCGAGTTCATCACGCGACCACCGCACGGCGGTCCCGCCGTCCTGATTGGTGCCAAGCCGACCGCGGCTGTACCGGGCAGTGCGACTGACCTGCGCGCAGCATGAGATTATCGGCGCCCGGTGATGCTCCCTGCCATGCCGCGCGGGCGAGGATAGGAAGGAGGGGCGCCAGCCGAGCCTGGAGGCCAGCGGTCCTCACCTTGCCAGCCAGCCCCTCGACGCGACGCCGTGCCGGCCGGCATGGCCGCTCCGCGCCGCGACACCCCGCCCCGACACCTCGCCCTACGACCCTTCCCTATAACCCTCTTCTGCCTTGTCCTACGCCTGCATTCCCCGCACACTGGTCATAGTTGCAGTGCAAGATCAAAACATCTATGCCGTGGCAGGGGGATGACTGCTATGCCGGAACCAGGCGACCCGCTGCGGCTGGCCGAGTTGCTCTGCGCGCGGATCGCTCATGATCTCGGCGGCATGATCGGCACCCTGGCCGGCGCACTGGAACTGACCAACGACCCCGCAGTTGCCGCCGAAGCGCTGGCGCTCGCCCAGCAGGCAGCCGTCGAGCTGCGCCAGCGCCTGGAACTGCTGCGCGCAAGCTGGGGGCCCGGCGGCGCGCCGCTCACTGTCCCTGCCCTGCGGACCCTGGCCCAATGCCTGCCGCAGTCCCGGCACTGCACCATCCAGCTTGCCGTCGAACCGGACGATGCCGCGTTTTCCTCCCCATTCGCCCGCGTGCTGCTCAACCTTCTGCTGCTCGCGGCCGATTCCCTCAACGGCACCGGCACGGTGACGCTGGCCGGCACCGGCACGGATCTGGTGGTGGCCATTGCCGGGCCACGCGCCGCCTGGCCCGCCGGCCTCGCCGCCTCCCTTGCCAATGAGGCGGCCGCCTGGGCCGCCCTGAACGACCCGCGCACACTGCAAATGCCGCTGACCGTCCTGCTGGCCCGCACCCTCGGCCTGCGCCTCAGCGTACTGCTCTCGGCCGGCCCGGCCGGCCCCGCTCCACCGCTGCGGCTGCAGGAAGTCTGACCCGGCATTTACTCTTTATTCGTGTCCGTAGCCCAGGATGCCCCCTCACCGGCCCGTTCAGGGCGGCGGAGAGAGCACCATGGACGACCTGCTTGCTGACTTCCTGACCGAGACCAACGAGAACCTGGCGGAGCTCGACGTCGCCCTGGTGACGCTAGAACGGACGCCGGACGATGCCGCGACGCTGGCGCTGATCTTCCGCATGGTGCACACGATCAAGGGCACCTGCGGGTTCCTCGGCCTGCCGCGGCTGGAGCGCGTGGCGCACGCCGCGGAAAGCGTGCTGGGCAAGGTGCGCGACGGCGCCCTCCACGTGACGCCCGACATGGTCAGTCTTGTGTTGACGGCGCTCGACCGGGTGAAGGCGATCCTCGCCGGCCTGGCCACCGCTGGCGCCGAGCCCGCCGGCGACGACGCGCCCCTGATCGCCGCGCTGGAGGCTGCCGCCGCCGGGGAGCCGGTGCCCGCTTCTGTCCCGGCCGCCGATGCCGCCGCACCGGACAAACCGGAACCGTCGTCCATGGCGCAACCTGGCCCCCAGGAAACCGTCGACAAAACGCCGGCAGACGAAGCAACGGCCGTCACGCCCACCGCGCCGCCTCCCGCCGCGGCGCAGGGCAAGGCAACGGCACAGGATGCCGCCGCCACCACCGCCCCCGCCGGCACGCAGACCATCCGCGTTGTCGTCGATGTGCTCGAAGACCTGATGACCCTGGTCAGCGAGCTGGTGCTGACCCGCAACCAGCTCCTGCAGCTCGCGCGGTCCGAGCAAGACAGCGGGTTTACGGCACCCCTGCAGCGGCTGTCGCACATCACGTCCGATCTCCAGGAAGGCGTGATGAAGACCCGCATGCAGCCGATCGGCAATGCATGGAACAACCTGCCGCGGCTGGTGCGTGATCTCGCTCATGAAATGGACAAGAAGATCGAGCTGGTCATGCTGGGCGCGGACACCGAGCTCGACCGCCAGGTGCTGGAGCTGATCAAGGACCCGCTGACCCACATGGTCCGCAACTCCGGCGACCACGGCCTGGAAAAACCGGCCGAGCGCCGCGCCGCCGGCAAGCCGGAGACCGGCCGCATCACCCTGAATGCGTTCCACGAAGGCGGCCACATCATCATCGAAGTGTCCGACGACGGCCACGGTCTGCCGGTCGACAAGATCCGCAGGAAGTTACTGGCGCAGAACCTCGCGACCGAAGCCGAGCTCAACGCCATGACCGAAAGCCAGGTGCTGCGCTTCATCTTCCGCGCCGGGTTCTCCACCGCGGCCGTCGTGACGGCGGTCTCCGGGCGCGGCGTCGGCATGGACGTGGTGAAGACCAATATCGAGAAGATCGGCGGCACCATCGACCTCAAGAGCGTCGCCGGCCAGGGCACCACCTTCACCATCAAGATTCCCCTGACGCTGGCCATCGTCTCGGCTTTGATCGTGCAGGCGGCGGGCGAGCGGTTCGCCATCCCGCAGATCAGCGTGGTCGAGCTGGTGCGCGCGCATCGCGCCGGCAGCAACACCGCCGGCAACGCCACCGCCGATGCCGCCGCCAATGGGACCGAGAGCGTGATCGAGCGTATCAACGACACGCCGGTGCTACGCCTGCGCGATCACCTGCTGCCGCTGGTCAGCCTGACAGATCTGCTGGCGCTCGATGCGGACGGCAGCGCGGCCGGCGACGCCACGATTGTCGTGGTGCAGGTCGGCACCAACATGCTCGGCATCATAGTCGATCGCGTGTTCGACACCGAGGAGATCGTGGTCAAGCCGGTGGCGCCGATCTTGCGCCACGTCACGATGTTCAGCGGCAACACCATCCTTGGGGACGGATCGGTGATCATGATCCTCGATCCCAACGGCATCGCCCGTGCCACCGGCATCGGTGGCGGGGCCGAAACCCGCCACGCCGGCGCCGCAGCCAAGGAAACCGTCCGCTCCGGCGAGCGCACCGCCATGCTGCTGTTCCGTGCCGGGTCATCGCAGAAGATGGCAGTGCCGCTCGGCCTGGTGGCGCGGCTGGAGGACTTTCCCCGCGACAAGATCGAGTTCTCGGCGGGTTCGCCGGTCACTCAGTATCGCGGCAAGCTGATGCCGCTGATCGCGCTGGCCGGCGCGATCGATGAGGCGAAGACCCATCAGGCGGTGCTGGTGTTCAGCGATCGCGACCGCAGCATGGGCCTGATGGTGGATGAGATCATCGACGTGGTGGAGGACCGGTTGGACATCCAACTGTCCGGCGCCCGCCCCGGCCTGCTGGGCACCGCGGTGATCGCCGGCCACGCGACCGACGTGATCGACACCGGTTATTGGCTCACCCAGGCGTGGCAGGACTGGTTCCGCGGCGTGCCGCGTGGCGGCGCCGCGCAGGGTCCGCGCCGCGTGCTGGTGGTGGAGGACAGTGACTTCTTCCGCCAGTTGCTGGTGCCGACGCTAGGCGCCGCCGGCTATCGCGCCATTGCGGCCGCCAGCGCCACCGACGCGCTGAAGCTGCGCGAGGCGGGGGTGATGTTCGACGCCATCGTCTCCGACATCGAGATGCCCGACATGGACGGGCTCGCCTTCGCCCGCGCCGTCCGGGCGTCGGGTGCGTGGACCAGTCTGCCAATGATCGCGCTTACCGGGCACGTCGAACCGCGCGATGTCGAGGCCGGACGCGACGCCGGCTTCACCGACTACGTCGCGAAGTTCGAACGCGAGGCCCTGCTCGCCAGCCTGCAGCAATGCCTGAGCGAGCCGGTGGCGGCGGATTAGGCGGAAGCAAAGCGAAAAGGACACCCCCTCCCCTTGAGGGAGTGGGCCGGGGGGAGCGGTGCGAGCCCCCGTGGACTTCGCGGTTCGCACCCCTCCCCCGGTCCCGTCCCACAAGGGGAGGGGGAGTTTCAGAGTAGGAGACCACGCATGACAACCGACGTTCTCGAACGCCCCGAGGCCACCGCCGCCGATGACGAAGACCGCGTCTTCGTCACGCTGACCGTCGCCGAGCAACTGTGCGGCATCCCGGTGCTGGGGGTGCGCGACATCCTCGGCGAGCAAACGATCACCCGCATCCCGCTGGCGCCGCCGGAGATCGCGGGCAGCCTGAACCTGCGCGGGCGCATCGTCACCGCGATCGACCTGCGCCGGCGCCTGAAGCTGCCACCACCGCCCTCCGGCGCGCGACGCATGTCGGTGGTCGCCGAGCAAGGCGGCGAACTTTACGCCCTGCTGGTCGACCAGGTCTCCGAAGTGATGAGCCTCAAGGCCGCTGCCTTCGAGCGCAACCCGCCGACCCTTCCGACCACCTGGGCCAATTTCAGCGCCGGCGTGTACCGGTTGCAGGACCGCTTGCTCGTCGTGCTGGATGTCGGGCGGCTGCTGGCGCTGGCAGAAGCAAGCTGACGGCCTGGCGATGTCTCGCACTTGCCTCGTCGTCGATGACAGCCGCGTCGTGCGCAAGGTCGCCCGCCGCATCCTCGAAGCACACGGCTTCACCGTCGCCGAGGCCGGCGACGGCAAGGAGGCGTTGGAAGCCTGCCGCGCCCGCCTGCCCGACTGCGTGCTGCTGGACTGGAACATGCCGGTGATGGACGGAATGGCGTTCCTGAAGGCGGTGCGCTCGGAATTCGGCCCGGAAAACCCGCCGGTCGTGTTCTGCACCACCGAGAACGACATGTCGCATATCACGTTGGCACTCGAGAGCGGTGCCCAGGAATACATCATGAAGCCGTTCGACGAGGACATCCTGCTCGGCAAGTTCGCGCAGGTAGGGCTGCTGTGATCCAGCCGACCCGCGCGCTGCCGCCGCCACCGCTGCAGGCCACCGTCGCGCGCGTGATCGTATGCGACGATTCGCTGACCATCCGCGGCGCCATTGCGCGCATGCTGGATGCCGATCCGGGCATCCAGGTCGTGGCACGGGTTTCCAACGGCCAGGCCGCGCTGGACGAAGTGAAGCGCACGCCGGCCGACGTCATGGTGCTGGATATCGAAATGCCGGTGATGGACGGCATGACCGCCCTGCCCTTGCTGCTGCGTGCCGATCCGGGACTGCGCGTCATCATGGCCTCGACGCTGACCACGCGCGGCGCCGACATTGCCATGCGGGCGCTGCGCCTGGGTGCGGCGGATTATGTGCCGAAGCCGTCCTCGATCGGCGCGGTGAATGACGAGACGTTCCGCCGCGAACTGGTGGAGAAGGTGAAGGGCCTGGCGAGGCTGCGGCGCCGCGCGGCCCAGCCGACCCACGCCGCACCCGCTGCCGCATTGAAGCTGCGTCCCCCGTCGGCGCTGCCGGCCAGGTTGCTTGCCGTCGGCAGTTCCACCGGCGGCCCGCAGGCCTTGTTCACCCTGGTGCAGGGGCTCGGGCCGGCGCCTAAGGTCCCGGTGGTGCTGACACAGCACATGCCGGCGACCTTCACTCCGATCCTGGCGCAGCACATCACGCGGCTCGGCGCCCTGCCCTGCGCCGAAGCCATCGATGGCGAGACGCTGGTCGCCGGCAAGCTCTACCTGGCCCCAGGCGACCGGCACCTGCTGGTGGAGAGCACCCGCGGTGCCTTGCGGGCGCGCGTGACCTCCGACCCGCCGGAGAATTTCTGCCGTCCCTCGGTGGATCCCATGCTTCGCAGCGCGGCTGCTGCCTGCGATGGCCGCGTGCTGGTCGCCATGCTGACGGGCATGGGGCAGGACGGCCTCGCCGGCACCAGGCGGGTGATCGAAGCCGGTGGGACGGCGGTGGCGCAGGATGAGGCAACGAGTGTGGTCTGGGGAATGCCGGGCGCGGTGGCGCAGGCGGGGCTGTGCACCGCGGTGCTGCCACTGCCACGCATCGCCGGCAGGTTGCTGGAACTGCTGCGCGCAGGGCCGGCATGAGCGCCGCGCTCTCTGCTGCCGCGTTCGGCGTGCTGGCCGAGCTGCTGAAAAGCCGCTCCGGTCTGATGATCGGGCCCGACAAGACCTACCTGCTGGAGACGCGGCTGGCGCCGATCCTGAAGCGCGAGAACCTGCGCGATCTGAACGGACTGGCGGAGAAGCTGCGCGGTCGCGGCTTTGACGCGGTGGCGCGCGACGTGGTCGAGGCGATGACCACCAACGAAAGCTTCTTCTTCCGCGATGACAAGCCGTTCCAGCATTTTCGCGCCCAGGCGCTGCCACGCCTGCATGCCGCTCGCGCCACCGGCATGCCGCTGCGTATCTGGTCGGCGGCGGCGTCATCCGGGCAGGAGGCGTATTCGCTCGCAATGATCCTGACCGAGATCCGCGCCACGCTGGGCGACCGGCGCGTTGAGATCATCGGGACCGACCTGGCACGCGACCAGTTGGCCCGCGCACGGGACGGACTTTACACCCAGTTCGAAGTGCAGCGCGGCCTGCCGGTGCAGATGCTGATGCGCTATTTTCACCGCGAGGACCCGGGCTGGCGGATCAGCGACGCTCTGCGCACGATGGTGCAGTGGAAGGAATGGAACCTGCTCGGCGACCTGCGCCCGCTGGGCCGGTTCGATATCGTGTTCTGCCGCAACGTGCTGATCTATTTCGAGCAGCCGACCAAGACGCGCACCTTGGAAGCGATCGCCGGACAGATGGCCCCGGACGGCATGCTGTATCTCGGCGGCGCGGAGACGGTGCTGGGCCTGACGACGCGCTTCGCGCCGCTGCCGGCCGAGCGAGGGGTGTACGGACTGGCCTCGGCGCCGGCGCTGGCGGGGGTGGCCTGATACAGGAGGACCTGTGACGGAAGGGGAAGAAGGAGAAGAAGCTCCTCCTCCCCTTGTGGGCTTGCGCCGCGAAGCGGACCAAGGTTGGGGGAGGGGTAATAATCCCCACGGCCGGCGGCAGTACGCACCCCTCCCCCAGTCTTGGTCCGCTTCGCGGCGCAAGCCCACAAGGGGAGGGAGTTGTTCTCCCTTTCTCCTTCTCTTTATCGCCCCCGGCGCCTCGGCCAGGCATGACACCTCGTTCTCCGCAGACGTGGCAGGACGGACAGGTGATTGAGCGCCGACCTCCCATCCGCAATCCGTTCATGTCGGCAGAAATGAGGGCACCGGCAGGGCAACCGCCACCCCACGCCTGAAAAAATTCATTTGACGCCGGCCGCGATATGTGCTTTTATTCCCCTCGTGTCTACCACCCTCTCCCTTCCCGTCGTCCCTACCCTCCAGCCCGATCCCAGTCGGGCCGACCGAGGCACCACCGTGCCCGCGCCCGCGGCACAAGCCGCTCCCACCGCCCATCCCGATCAGCCCGCCATCGCCCCCGCCGAACCCAGCCGCATCGGCCGTGTCATCAGCATCGTCCGCTGGCTCATCGCCTATGGCACCCTGCTCGCCACCGCGGTTCGCGAGCATCCCGCCGAGCCGCTGGCCCGGACGCTCGTCTATTGGTTCCAAACCCGCGATCTCGGCGTGATCCTCCGCCGCCTCACCCGCGGCCTGATGCGCGCCGCCGCGCTCGAAGCCTGGCTCCGCGAGCGTGCCGCCGGCGGCCATGAGCTGCGCCGTCCAACCGCCATTCGCCTGTCGTCCCCTGGCAGTCCACGCTCCGGCCCGCCGGCCGCCGGGGACGCCAAGGCCCCGCCCTGGTGGCACGACCCCAACCACGTGCCCACGATGGAGGAAGCCGCGGCCGAGGTCCGCAGTCGTCCGGAGGGCGCTGTCATCGCCGAGATCGTCGAGGATCTCCGCGTCCTGGACTGCGACTACGACCGTGCGACGTGGAACGAGCTGAAGGACGCCATCAACAGCTACGGCGGCGACCACGTGCGTCTCTTGATCCGCGACATGCGGTGGCGATTTAATCCCGACCTGTCCCCCGAAATATGGATGATGGAACCGGCGCCGCCTTGGCAACCGCCCCCATTTCCGGGGCTGACGCCTGCCTGCGCCCGCCCGCCCTGAACCTGCGGGCTGGACGCGGCCATCGCGATGTGACGCGCACGGGGCCGGCGACGGCTGGCCCCGCCGTCGCGATTCCGCACAGGCGGATGCGCGACCCGAGTTGTTGTCTGGAGATCGCGCCTGCCTGGCCTTGGCAGTCTCTCGGCGCCACGGGAATAACCGCGGATCGCCCTTGGGCCACGTTGCCTGATATTTGGATACAGGTACCTAATATGACACCCAGGGGATCACCCCGGCCATGACGGGCGGGGAGGTTAGCGCTGTCCCCCCGTCGCGCTACCGTCGGCCGCCGAATCAGGCGACGTCATCGGCGCCACCGTGGCGTTGGTGGAGGTGTTGATCTTATGGGGCTCCATCACGCCTTGCTGCATGGCGGGGCGTGGCCGCAGTGTCTGGCCCTGGTGCGAGTGCCGCATGGCGCGTTGCAGCTTGTGCCAGTTGTCGATGTCCTCGACAGTCACGAAGCCCTTCTTGTCAGCATCGATCTGCTGGAAGTGGCGCGCTATGGTGCGATAGCCCGCCTCGGCCTGTTGCGAAGTCAGATGGCCGTCATGCGTCGTGTTGGCCTCGGCGAAGCGCTGCTGCCACGACATGCGGTGCGGCTTCGCCGCGGCGGGTGCTTGCGAAGCGTGGGGCGCTTCGGCGGCGGGTGCGGCGGTGGCGGCCGTGCGAACCGGCTGCGGCGCAGGGGCAGGCTGCGCGTGCACCTGCAGTGCGAACAAGGGCAAGAATAACAGGACGGGCAGCAAACGCATCGCGGGCTCCTGTGCGAGAGGGATGACGCCTGCGATTGTCGGGCATAGTTCCTAATGGTTGATGAACGCCCGGGCAGTTTTGCGCAGCCGAGACGCGCGGGCCTCGCTTCCCGACGTGGGACCACGCCTGCGCGAAGCGGGACCGCGCGTGCGCGACGCGTGACCACGCTGCGGCCCGTGGCGCACCCGCGTTGAACCGCGCGACGCTACTCCGCCGCCTTCGCCACGCCGGCCACCCGTGTGCGGGTGCGCAACGTTACGAATTCCTCCGCGGCCGTCGGGTGGATGCCGATGGCGCGGTCGAAATCCGCCTTGGTCGCGCCCATCACCACGGCGATGGCGAGGCCCTGCATGATCTCCGGCGCATCCTCGCCAAGCATGTGCACGCCGAGCACGCGCTGGCTCGCCTGATCCACCACCAGCTTCATCAGCGACCTGCGCGAGCGGCCGGACAGCGTGTGCCGCATCGGGGTGAACTTGGTGACATAGACGTCCACCGGCCCGTGCGCCGCGGCTTGCTCCTCGGTCAGCCCAACGGTGGCGATCGGCGGGGTGGAGAATACCGCCGACGGCACGTTCTTCAACGACACGCTGCGCGGGTGCTTGCCGAACAGGGTGTCGGCGAGCGCGTGGCCTTCGGCGGTGGCGACGGGGGTGAGGTTGATGCGGTCGGTCACGTCCCCCATGGCGTAGATATGCGGCTGGCTGCTGCGCAGGTTCGCGTCCACGATCACCGCGCCCCTGTCGTTCAGGTGCACCCCGGCGCGATCGAGGCCCAGATTCTCGGTGGCGGCCCGCCGGCCGGTGGCGAAGAACACCAGGTCGGCGTTCAGCGTCTGATTCTCACCGTAGGTCAGCACACGACGCTCGCCGTCGGCTTCCAGCTTCAGCGGCCGGCAACCGGGATGCAGCATGATGCCGGCGTGGCCGAGCGCCTCGGCCAACCCCTCGCGCAGGTCCTGGTCGAAGCCGCGCAGCGGCAGGGGCTGGCGGTAGATCAGGTGCACCTCGGCGCCGAGCGCCCGGAAAATGCCGGCGAATTCGACCGCGATGTAGCCGGAGCCGAGGATCGCCACGCAGTCCGGCATCCGCGGCAGGAAGAACGCGTCGTCGGAGATGATGCCGAGCTCGGCGCCAGGGATGGGCACACGCTCCGGATGGCCGCCGGTGGCGACGACGATGCGCTCGGCGGTGAAACGCTGGCCGCCGACATCCAGCGTGTGCGCATCGACGAACACCGCGCGGGCATCGAAGACCGTGGCGCCGGCACCTTGCAGCAGCTTGCGGTAGAGGGCCTCGAGGCGGCCGATCTCCTTGTCCTTGGCGGCGATCAGCTTGTGCCAGTCATGCGGCCCCTTTTTGATGGTCCAGCCGAAGCCGGCGGCGTCGTCCGCCCAGCCACCATACTCGCCGGCCTGCACCAGCAGCTTCTTCGGCACGCAGCCGACATTGACGCAGGTGCCGCCCCAGAAGCGTTCCTCGGCGATGCCGACGCGGGCGCCGTGGCCGGCGGCGATGCGGGCGCAGCGCACGCCGGCGGAGCCGCCACCGATGACGAACAGATCGAAGTCCATGGCGTGTGCGCCTCCGTGGGTGGCCAGGCGTAGGGAGATAGCCCGCAATCGAATGTTGTGCCGGCGGCGGGAGCATAGCAACCACAACGGTACGCCACGATACCCTGCTTGCCAGATCCCCGCGGGCCCCGATTCCAATTCATCGCCCATCCTCACTCATCCGCGCGCCATGTCCGCCTCGTTTGTCACGTGCAGCCGCAGCATTCACGCTGACCGTGCGTGCATCGCCGCCCCTGGCGGCACTCGGGACACGGGAGTATCCCGCGCCGCATCCAAGCCCTCGAGGTCTGCCATGACCGACATCGTCCCCATCCGCCGTGTGCTGATTTCCGTGTCCGACAAGACGGGGTTGGTGCCCTTCGCGGCGGCATTGGCAGCGAGCGGCGTGGAGATCCTGTCCACCGGCGGTTCCGCCCGGACCCTGCGGGAAGCGGGCGTGGTGGTGAAGGAAGTGTCCGAACACACTGGTTTTCCGGAAATTCTGGACGGACGGGTGAAGACTTTGGTGCCGCAAATCCACGGCGGCATCCTGGGCCGCCGCGACCTCCCGGCGCATGTGGCGCAGATGCAGGCGCACGGCATCGCGCCGATCGACCTCGTGGCGGTGAATCTCTACCCGTTCGAGGCCACCGTCACCCGCGGCGCACCCCCCGATGACTGCGTGGAGAACATCGACATCGGCGGCCCTGCCCTGCTCCGCGCCGCGGCCAAGAACCACGACTTCGTCGCCGTGCTGACCGAGCCGGACCAGTACGCGACCGTTCTGGAGGAGATCGCCACTCACGGCGGCACCACGCTGGCCACCCGCCGCCGGCTGGCCGGCGAGGCCTATGCCCGCACCGCGGCCTACGACACGGCCATCGCCGGGTGGTTCGCGGCGCAACAGGGGGAAACCTTCCCGCACCGCCTGACACTGTCCGGCACGCTGCGTCAGACACTGCGCTATGGCGAGAATCCGCACCAGAAGGCAGCGTTCTATGTCAATGGTTTACGGCCCGGCGTTGCGACGATGCGGCAGGTGCAGGGCAGGGAACTGTCCTACAACAACCTGGCCGACACCGACGCCGCCCTGGAATGCGTCGCCGAATTCGACGCGCCCACCGTGGCGATCATCAAGCACGCCAATCCGTGCGGCGTGGCCTCGGCGGGGACGCTGGCCGAGGCGTGGGACCTGGCGTTCCGCTGCGACCCGGTCTCGCCGTTCGGTGGCATCGTGGCGGTGAACCGGACGCTGGATGGGCCGGCAGCCAAGAAGATCGCGGCGATCCTGACCGAGGTGATAGTCGCCCCCGACGCCGACGACGCTGCCGTCGCCGCGGTGGCGCGGCGCAAGAACCTGCGGCTGCTGTTGACCGGCGGGATGCCGGACCCTCTGGAGCCCGGCATGATGTTCCGCAGCGTGTCCGGCGGCTTCCTCGCGCAGACGCGCGACGACGGTCGCGTGACGGCCGCGGACCTTAAGGTGGTGACCCGCCGCGCGCCCACGGATGCCGAAATGACCGACCTGCTGTTCGCCTTCCGCGTCTGCAAGCACGTCAAGTCGAACGCCATCGTTTATGCCAGGGGAGGCGCGACGGTCGGCATCGGACCGGGACAGCCGAACCGGGTGGACTCCGCGCGCATCGCGGCATGGCGCGCGGTTGAGGCGGCCAAGGCCGCCGGGCTGGACGCACCGCTGACGCAGGGCAGCGTCGCCGCCTCCGATGCGTTCTTTCCGTTTGCCGATGGGCTGGAGGCGATCGTGGCCGCCGGCGCCACGGCGGTGATCCAGCCGGGTGGTTCGGTGCGGGACAACGATGTCATCGCCTCGGCGGATGCGGCCGGGGTGGCCATGGTGTTCACCGGCATGCGGCACTTCCGGCACTGACCGCGGTGCTTGACCGGAACGACGCCAGTAAGGACCGGCACTGACCGCGGTCCTTGACCGGAACGACGCCAGTAAAGGAATTGTCCTGACGGTCCATGCCAAGCTGACATGCCAAGCACGAGGGCCTTCCCAACATCCCCCTCTCGCGGCGGGATCACATGGGCCGCCAATTTTGAGCAGTCGGAGCAGAGAACGCCCGCGTTAACTCAGGCGTTTGGCGGACTAAGCCCATAATCATCATACATCAACTGCTCATTGATGCAGAACGTCTGCCCCGACGTGATGCTGCCGTCGCTGCCGTAGCTGATCTGCAGCAGCCAGCCATACACATTCTCTGGCCACGGCTTCTTGCCGTCCGGCCAATTCGTGGGAGGCGCGCTGGACGGCACGAAGCTGCCCAGCAGCATCTTCGCGAGAGCGAGAATTTCGCCGTGATGCCAGCAGATCAGAATGTTCGAGTTGTCGTACTTGGATTTGTTGAGGATGTCGTTCGCAACGGCGGCATAATCCTTGTCCTTATGTTTGTCGTCGATGCTGAGACCCATCGCCTCCGACAGCGGCGTGATCGTCAGTTTCGGACGGTGGCTCTCATCCGAGTCAGCGGCCGCAAACAGATAATTCAGTTTGATGGTGTTGCCGCCGATCGCATAGTTCTGGAAATAGACGGTATAGGCCTGCGCTCGCTCCTGGCCGGCCACAGCCAGACCGTTGCCGGAAGCCGGCTTCTCTGCATGCCGGACCATGAGCACGTTGGCGTTCTTTGGCATGGCCGTTCCCTTGATGCATTCGCTCTGTTACTGGATGACCGCAGGACCGGGCGGCGAGAAAGTTACGTCTCTTGCACGCCAGGCGTCACCGACCGTGGGTCACGCCAACGACCGAGGGCGCTCGTTGCCGCGACGACGGCTGGATCGCGTCTGCCGGTTCTCACGCCGCATCAGCGCTGCTGCTTCGCCCACGCCTCATAGCGCGCCTTGTTCTCGGCGTTCGGCGGATACAAGCCGGGCAGCGACGCCCCCTTCCCTACTTCCGCCATGATCCATTCCTCCATCCGCTCTTGCTCGCCAGCGATCGCCGCGACCTCCTCCAGTAGCTTCTGCGGGATCACTACTGCGCCGTCGTCGTCCGCCATGATCACGTCGTCGGGGAAGATCGCGACCCCACCGCAGCCGATCGGCTCCTGCCAGTTGACAAAAGTCAGCCCCGCAACGGAGGCCGGCGCCGCCCAACCCTGGCACCACACTGGCAGCCCCGTGCCAAGGACGCCCGCCACGTCACGGACCACGCCATCGGTCACCATCGCCGCGACGCCACGCCTGGCCATGCGCGCACAGAGGATGTCGCCGAACACCCCGGCATCGGTGACGCCCATCGCATCGATGACTGTGATGACGCCGGGCGGCATGTCCTCGATCGCGGCGCGGGTGGAGCGCGGCGACGCCCATGACTCCGGCGTTGCCAAATCCTCGCGTGCTGGCACGAAGCGCATGGTGAAGGCACGTCCGACCAGCCGCGGCAGCCCCGCGCGCAACGGCTTCGGCCCGCGCATCCACACGTTGCGCAGCCCCTTCTTCAGCAGCACGGTGGTGATGGTGCCGGTGGAAACGGTCTTCAGTGCGGCAGCGATCTGCGGATCAAGGTCCATGACGGGCTCCGTGGAGACGAATAGCAGGCGGCGACCTCCTGCCTCATTGTGCGGGCCGCGTCGAGCGGTTGCAGGACTTCCGGGCAACCGGCAAGGCAGAGCGGTAAGCGCGTGTTCCGTCTGATTGGAAACGCCGGCTGACCTCTGTCATTCCGGGTTGACCACCGGCCGCCTCCACAGGCGTACCACGATTGTCGCGCTCATGGCAGCAGCTCACCGGGCAGCTCCGGACCGAGAGGATTGCTCGACACAATCGGCGCCCGGCCGCGCCGCCCCTGGTCGTGCGGCCATGATAGTAGGAGCACACCCCGGCCTCATCAACAACGGATATCGGTGCGCCTTCTCGCGCGCCGCGGGATCGCCGGACAGTCTTTCTCCAGGCATTGCTGTGCCGCAGCTGGGTCTTGTTAATAAGCACGCCACAATGACCGATGCGCGCTCAATCCGCGCTGGTTCCAGCATTGGATCGGCGCGCCGAGCGGTCTTGTAAATCAGTCGCAGCTCCGCGCCATTCAGTTAGCGCGAGCGCCCGCGCCGCCTGCGTGCTTTCAACGCGTCCCAACCACCGCGACGCTGTTCCGCCAGCCGGCGGAACACAGCACGCACATTGCCACTCGGACAAATCTTGCGGCGCGTCTCGCTCAGGCGAGAACGTGTCGCCGGGCGACGGTCAAGATTTTGTGAACACCTTACGCATTCCCGTTGCACTTGGCGATGCGTAGGATTTCACAGTGGCCAAAGCAAGGCTCAGCGCAAACGGCGGCGCCAAGCCGTCTGACTGGGATCAATAAAGTTTGGAGGAGACACATGGTCAATCGTCAAATCGCAGGCTTGCTGCGGGCAGCGTGTGTTGTTGCGGTGGTGCTGGGTTGCTACGGTGTCGGCCGCGCCGATCCCGCGCTCGATCGCGCGGCTCAGAACCCCGACAACTGGGCGATGTACGGTCGGACTTACAGCAACGAGCGTTACAGCCCGCTGAAGCAGATCGATGCCAAGAATGTAGCCGGCTTGAAGCTGGTCTGGGCACTGCAGGTCGGCACATTGCTCGGCCAGGAGGCGTCTCCGCTGGTCGTCGACGGCACGATGTACGTCTCGAGCTCCAATGGGCCCGCGCATGTCTATGCACTGGATGCGCAGACCGGCAAGATCAAGTGGCAGTACAGCTACACGCCAGCGGCAGATGTCGCCCCAGAGGCCTGCTGCGGCTTGGTCAGCCGCGGCGTGAGCTTTGCTGACAACAAGGTTCTGTTCGGCACGCTGGACGGCTATTTGGTGGCGTTGGACGCCACGAGCGGCAAGCCGGTTTGGAAAACAAAGGTCGTCGATTACAAGGGTGGCGCAGTGATCACGTCGCCACCGCTGATCGTGAAAGACCTGGCAATCACCGGCTTCGGCGGTGGCGAGTACGGCGTGCGCGGTTCGCTGCAGGCGTACAACATCGCCAACGGTAAGCTAGTCTGGCGCACCTATACGGTGCCCGGGCTATGGCGCAGCACCTGGAAGGGGGACAGTTGGAAGCTGGGTGGCGGCACCGTTTGGAACGCCGGCTCCTACGATCCGGCAACCAACACCATGCTGTGGGGTACCAGCAATCCCAGCCCATGGGACGCCGCAGCCCGCAGCACCGGCACGTCGAATTACGGTAACTTGACCAATGGCGGCACGGCATCGACCGTCGCGCTCGATCCCGACAATGGTCGGCTCAAGTGGGAGATCCAGTCGACCCCGGCCGATGCATGGGATTATGATGGGATCGTGACTCCGGTGCTGACGACGCTGCAGATCAATGGCCGCGAGACGCCGGTTTATCTGAAGGATGACCGCAACGGCTTCTTCTTTGTCGCCAACCTGGAGACCGGCAAGCTGATCTCGGCCGAGCCGTTCGCGCCGGAGAATTGGGCGAAGAGTTTCGACATCCTGCGCGACCGGCCCATCGAGGATCCTGCCAAACGGCCACGGATCGGTTTCAAGGCCGTCGACATTTGCCCGGCGGCGATGGGGGCCACCAACTGGCAATCGATGTCGTTCAACCCGCAGACCGGCCTCGCCTATATCCCCGTGAACAACATGTGCATGGATATGCAGGCGAAGCAGGTAGTGTACCACCGCGGTATGTTCTACCTCGGGAACGACTTCTCCTTCCATCCCGGGAAAGGCGGATGGCTGGGGCAACTTCTGGCCTACAATCCGGTCACGCAAAAGCCGGTGTGGAAAGTCGACCGGCCGCTGCCTTGGAATGGTGGGACGATGACGACGGCTGGCAATTTGGTGTTCCAGGGCGACATCGAGGGCGTTTTCCATGCCTACGACGCACAGAACGGCAACGAGCTGTGGCACGTGCGGCTGGGCAGCGGGATGATCGCCGCGCCGGTAACCTTCGTGGCCGACGGCAAGCAATATGTCGCGATTCTGGCTGGGCGGCCGCAAGTGATGCCATCGTTCATGGGGACGGTCGGCGAGCAAATCATCGACGCAACGCCGCAGGGTGGCACGTTGTTCGTGTTTGGCCTCGACTAGCAGCGGCGGCAGGGCACGGTCATGAAGGGCTTGGCAACGATGCTTACGGCGGCGGCGTTGCTCTTGTTGTCATGGCTGGCCCTGCAGGCGGCCACTATGCCCGTTCACCCGAGCGCCGGCGCCGCTGGCTCCGAACCGGTGCTCGCCGCGGTGTCGGCTCCGGCCACCGCACATCGGGCTGGACCGCCGGAGCGGCAGGCGGTGGCCAAGACATCGGCAGTTGTCGCCGGTCACGCGATCTTCAATGACAATTGCGAGCATTGCCACGGCCCTGACGCGGTCGAAGGAATCGAGCAACGCAACCTGCGCCACCTCGCGTTGCGCTACGGCAACAAGATGGACCACGTATTCATGTACACGGTGACCCACGGCCGGCTGAGCAAAGGGATGCCGAATTGGAGCGGAATTCTGACCCAAGTACAGTTCCGCGATGTCCTGGCCTACCTGCACTCGATTCAAGAGCATTGATACGAGCGGCCCGTCGCTATTATGCGTTAAATTTCACGGACGAAAGCGAGGGGGCCACATCGAACATGAGCCCTCGGTAGGATCATAGCACGATTGAATTTCCGCTCTGGGTGGATTCCGCTCCGTCTGCTTCTGAGTGACGCTATTTGAAGTCGGACACTCGTCTCACCGGACACTCCGGCAACCGTTCAAGACCTCTGTGCGCTTTCACCAGGAGCGACGCAACAGTCCACTGCCTGACAAGGCCAGGACATTCAGGAGGGGATTGCTTCCTCAAGTCAGGCCCGAGGGCCGCCGCGCTCCTCGCAATGACAGGCATTGGCCAGTCATCCGGCAAAATGCTTTGGCCTTCGCGTCAGTCCACGTCCGGCACCATCCCCTTCTCGGCCAACTCGCGCCGGGCCTTGGCGTTCTTGTCGAGGTCGAGATCCATCCCACGCAGCACATGCGGAGCCTTGGTGAATTGCACGTTCGCGTATTCGACAACCTCGATGCGGTTGCCCCAGGGATCGAGGAAATCCAGGAACGGCCCGTCCACCAGCGTCGCGCCGGCGGCCTCGGCGAGCGACCGCACGCGCGAGCGGTCATCCACGACAAGGCCGAAATGGCGTCCGGCATCCCGGTGCGGCGTGGCGGTCTGCATCAGGTTGATGAACTGGTCGCCGATGTCGATGAAGGCCTGCCTCTCGCCCCGCCCACGCAACGAGAAACTGAAGATGCGCCCATAGAAATCAAGCGCGGCATCGATGTCGCCGACTTCGAGCGCGATATGGTTCAGGCCAACCAGCCTGGGCTTGTCCGTCTGTTGCATCCGCCGCCTCCCATTCTCTGCGTCACGATATGTGAGCAAGCGTCACGTGCGATCAAGTCTGCTCCAGCGCTGGCCACCCACCAGCACCGGCACCGCGCCGCCCAGTTGCAGGCGATACAGATGCCGCAGGCCCAGCATTGTGCGGTAGAAGTCTTCCGCCCCGTCAACGTCAGCAACCGGAAGAGCGATCTGGCCGATCCGGCTGATGTCCAGCAGCATGGCGAGCTCTCCGCGGCTGTCTCTCAATACATTCCGCGGCTTGTGTCTCAATACATTCCGCGGCTTGTGTCTCAATACATGTTGTGACCGCCGTTGACGTGGACCACCTGGCCGGAAACGTAGCCGCCAGCGGCACTGGCCAGAAACAGGCAGGCACCGGCGATCTCATCAACGTGGCCGTAACGGCCGAGCGGCACTTCGGCGGTGATGCGTTCACGCGGCTGGTGGACGTACTGCGACCAGTCCCGCACCGTATCGATCGGGCCGGGCGAGACCGTGTTGGCGGTGATGCCGTCGGCGCCGAATTCTCGAGCGATGGCCTTGGCCAGGCCATGCATCCCCTGCTTCGCGGTGATGTTGGCGGCGCGCAGCGTGACATGGCCCCAGAAGCCGTCGGCGCCGGATATGACAATGATGCGGCCCCACTTGCCCTTCTGCATGTGCGGGATGGCGTGACGGGCAAGATAGAACGACGCGCTAAGGTTGGAACGCAATACGTCGTCCCATTCCTGAGGGGTAATCTCCAGGAAGGGACGCATCCTACGGATGCCGACGTTGGACACGACGATGTCCAGGCTGCCGAACGTAGCAACCGCCTGATGCACCATGCGGCCGACGGCAGCATCGTCGGCGACATCCGCGAGCACGCCGATCGCTTCGCCGCCGCGGGTGCGGATACCGGCGACGACGTCATCCAGCGCAGCCTGGTCGCGATGGCCGTTGACCACCACCCTGGCGCCGGCCTCCGCGAACGCTTCGGCCACCGCGCGGCCAATGTTGCGGCCCGAGCCGGTAATCAGCGCGACGCGGCCGTCGAGGCGAAAACTGTCAGTGGTCAGCATGTGGACCTAAAACTCCCCTCCCCTTGTGGCGGGGACTGCGGGAACGATGTGTGCACCCGGCAGCCCCCCTGCTCGCACCCCTCCCCCGCCCCCTCCCGTAAGGCGAGGGGGAGAAATCAGGCCCGGTCACGGGGAGTTGCACTGCCTTACCGTCCCGGCAGTTCCAGCACGTTCTTGGCCAGGATGTTGCGCTGGATCTCGTTCGAGCCGGCGTAGATCGTCGCAGGCCGCGACTGCAAGAACAGACCGGCGGGGTTGAGCTCGCGATTGCCTTCCAGCGGACCGAACTGCGCACCGTACTCGCCGGCAATCTCCAGCATCGTTTCAGTGATGCGCTGGAACAGTTCGGTCTGGTGGATCTTCAGCATCGACACGTCGGGACCCAGTTGCTCACCGCGGCGCACCTGATCGACGAACTCCTGATACAGCGCTTTGTGATCCTCCAGGTCGAGGCGCAGGCGCGTGTAACGATCCTGGAACAACTCATCGTCCCATACGCCCATCCGTTCCGCCAGCAGCTTCAGGCGGCCGAGCGCATAGGCGGACTGGCGAGGCGAACCGGACCCGATGCGCTCGAAGCTGAGCAGGTTCTTGGCCATGGTCCAGCCTTGGTTGATGCGGCCGACCAGGTTGCCTTTCGGAACGCGGACGTTGTCGAAGAAGGTCTCGCAGAACTCCTCGCCCATGTCGATGTTGGGAATCGGGCGGACGGTGATGCCGGGCGTGTCCATCGGCACCAGCAGGAAGCTGATGCCTTCCTGCTGCTTGGCCTTTTTGTCGGTGCGGACGAGCAGAAAGATCCAGTTGGCGTCCATCGCTAGCGACGTCCAGATCTTCTGGCCGTTCACCACCCATTCGTCGCCATCCAGCACCGCTTCCGTACGCAGCGACGCGAGGTCAGATCCTGCGTTGGGTTCGCTATAGCCCTGGCACCAGATGTGCTCTCCGGTCAGAATCTTCGGCAAAAAATAGTCCTGCTGCTCCTTGGTGCCATGCTTGATCAGCAGCGGGCCGAGCATGGTCATACCCATTTCGTTCAGCCGGGCGCAGCCGTGGCGTTCCTTCTCCTCGAGGAGGATGAGCTGCTTGCTGGCGGAAATGCCCATGCCGCCGAACTGCTTTGGCCAGTTCGGGCACAACCATCCCTTGCGGGCGAGCGTCTTGTACCAGACTTTGGTATCCTTATAATGCAGGCGGCGCGGCGAGTTGCGCAGTTCCGGCGGGTAGCGCTTCTCGATGAAGTCGCGCACCAGCAATCGGAAGTCTTCGTCCGACAGAGCGTCCAGGTCGTCCGTTTCGATGGCGGCACTCATGGCATTTTCTCCCTCTCAACGGAACGGCGCCGGCTTCGCCTCGCGGAACGGCGTGCCGGATTCCGCAAGCTGGCGCAGCAGGGCCGACGGTACCCAGCGCTCGCCGTATTGCTGGTGCCATGCGGCAATCTGGTCATAGACATCGCGTACGCCGATGCCGTCGGCCCAGTACATCAACCCGCCGCGATAGCGCGGGAAACCGAAGCCGTGCAGCCACATCACGTCGATGTCCGACGCGCGATAGGCTTTGCCTTCCTCCAGGATGCGGCAGGCTTCGTTCACCGACGAGAACAGCAGCCGGCGCAGGATCTCCGTGTCGGAAAAGTCGTGCTGTGGCACGCCCATTTCCGCTGCCACCTGCTTGATGATCGCGGCGACTTCAGGATCGGGATGCGGCGTGCGGTTGCCCTTTTCATAACGATACCATCCCTTACTGGTCTTCTGGCCATAGCGGCCAAGCTCCACCAGTTTGTCGGCGATCGGCAGCTTGCGGTAGTTCGGATTGGCGGCAGCACGGCGCTTGCGGCCTTCCGCGCCGATGTCGAGTCCGGCGAGGTCCCCCACCGCGAAAGGTCCCATCGGATAGCCGAAATCCACCATCACCTTGTCCACCTGCTCCGGCAGGCAGCCTTCCTCCAGCAAGATCACCATCTCGCCGTTGAATGGCGCGCGGGACCGGTTGGCGACAAAGCCGTCGGTGTTGCCGGCCATCGCCGAGATCTTGCCGATCCGCCGGCCCATCGCCATGGCGGTGGCCAGCGTCTCGGGCGACGCCTTCGACGGCCGCACCACCTCCAGCAACTTCATTACGTTCGCGGGCGAGAAGAAATGCGTGCCGGCCACCTTGTCCGAACGCTTGGTTTCCGCTGCCAGTTCGTCCATGTCCAGCGCGGACGTATTGGAGAACAGCAACGCATCCGGGTTCAGAACTTCGTCCAGCTTGGCGAAGATCGGCTTCTTCACGTCCATTCGCTCGAACACCGCCTCCACGACGATGTCGCAGTCCTTGATGTCTTCGTAGCCGGAAACCGGATGAATGCGCGCCAGGCGGCGTTCCATTTCATCCTGCGCCAGGCTGCCACGTTTCACCGACGTCGCGTAATTCGCGCGGATGCGGTCCATGCCGCGGTTCAGTGCTTCTTCACCGGCGTCCATGATCTTCACGTCATAGCCGAAATCGGCGAACGACATGGCGATGCCGCCGCCCATCGTGCCCGCGCCGATCACCGCGGGTGCATGGAACTCGCGCGGCTTCACATCGGCCGGCAGGTCGGGCAGCTTTGCGACCTCGCGCTCGGCGAAGAAGGCGTAGCGCAGCGCGCGGGCTTCCTCGGAGTTTTCAAGTTCCTGGAAGAACGCGGCCTCGCGTGCGAGCCCTTCATCGAACGGCATGTTGCACGCGGCTTCCACCGCTTCGATGCAGCGGTATGGCGCCTTCTGGTTGCGTGCCCTGCGGGCGATCGACTTGCGGATGGCGTCGAAGATCCCGGGATCGTCCAGCGCCACCGCGCGGTCGCGCACGCGGGGCAGAGGGCGAATATCGGCGATGCCGCGCGCATAAGCGACTGCGGAGGAGCGCAGGTCGGCGCCTTCCGGCAGCACCTCGTCGAGAATGCCATAGGTCAGCGCTTCAGGGGCGGGCACGTGGCGGCCGGAGGTGATCATGTCCAGCGCGACCTTCGGGCCGGCCAGCCGCGGCAGGCGCTGCGTGCCGCCACCGCCGGGGAGGATGCCGATCTGCACCTCCGGCAGCCCGACCTTCGCGGACGGCACCGCGATGCGGTAGTGGCAGGCCATGGCGTTCTCCAACCCGCCGCCCAGCGCGTAGCCGTGGATCGCGGCGACCACCGGCTTCTCGCTGCGGTCCAGCACGTCGTAGGTGCGGCTGCCGAGCGGCGGACGCTTGCGGCCGGTGCCGAAACCGCGAATGTCGGCGCCGGCGATGAAGCTGCGGCCCGCGCCGATCAGCACCATGGCGCGGATCGACGGATCGGCGTTGGCGCGGTTGAGTGCGTCGATGATGCCTTCGGAAACGCCGGGCCCGAGTGCGTTCACTGGCGGATAATCCACCACGATGATGCCGATATCGCCTGCCTTTTCCAGCCGTACCACCTGTGCTTCGCTCATGACGCTTCCTCGCTTCGATCCCGGGATCGTAGGCAAACCACGTATGGCGGTAAACCGCATGTCATGGGCTGCACGCCACCACGCCCCCGGCAAGCCAACTCATCCGCGCGCGAACCGGCCAGAATGTCGATCTCCGAGGTCAAGCCCGGTGCAGAGTCCTGACCGCGATAGGCGTTATTGACAATGACTGAAACCTCACAAGCAATCCCTCAGCGCGGCCACTTCAAGCGACAAATTATGCATGAGCATCAACATCCAGGTGCATCGGAGACCCGATGACATAACAGATCAACCAGGCTTTTCCATGGCGGGAGGAATGCGGAACAGTCGTCCGGTCGCTTCCAACGCTGCGACGGTCCACGCGCCGCCGACGCCCTCGACGATCCATCGCAGGATCGACCACAGATCGCGGTCCACCGTTGTTTCGTCGAGCGGCTCCAGGGCCGGCACGATGGCGAGGACTTCAATGCCGGACGGGAAGGCCTCGCCGCTGCGGCCGATGAAGATCAGGGCGTAGGCGGTGCCGGACGGCGCCCGCAAGTAGCCCGGCTGTGCCAATCCGACCCGATCCAGATCAAAGCTGCGAACAAAAAAGTCGCGGAATTCGGCGTAGTGGCCGAGCCGGTCCTCCGCCAGAACGAACGCCTGCCGCGTGCCTTCCAGCGGCGGCGGCGCGATGATCTCGACTTGGTTCATGCCAGGCGCCGCAGGAAATCGACGATACGGGCAGCGATTTCGGGTCCGGAATTCTCCTGCAGGAAATGGCGGCCGGTCACCAGATGCGGTCCCTCCGCTTGCGGCAGCAGCTGCTTGAAGCGGGTGGCGAAGATGGTCGGGTCGAATACGTCGTCCTCGCGGCCCCAGACCAGCAGTGCCGGCAGCGTGCACGCTCGCAATTCCCTTTCCAACCAGGCGAAGCGCCGCAGCGCGGGGGCGGCGTCGCCCAAAGGTATCCACCGCGGCCAGACCCAGGTTAGCAACCGGCTGGCGGGATCGGGGAGCACGGCTTCGTAGGCTGCCATGGCGCGGGATACGAAGCGGGCGCGATCGACCACGGACAGATACACGCCGCGTCCCGCCAGCGCATTGTGGCGGCCGAGCAGATAGGGGCCGAGCATTGGCGCGTGCATGGTGCGCCACGGAAAGATGCGGGTGTGGAACTCGGCTGGCGGCAACGGCCATCCCCACGTGCTCATCAGCACCAGCGCCCGGACACGCGACGGATTGCTGAAGGCGAAGCCGAGGCCGGTCGGTCCGCCCCAATCATGGCAGACCAGCGTGATGCGTCGCAGGTCCAGTCCGCGCAGCAGGGCAGTCAGGTTGGCAATATGGCCGTCCAGTGAATGGGCGTGCTCTCGCGTGGGTTTTTCCGACAGGCCGAAGCCGATCATGTCGGGGATGATGACGCGATAGCCTGCCTCGGTCAGGGGAGCAATGAAGTCGCGGTACAAAAAGCCCCAGGTCGGATTGCCGTGCAGCAGGACGACCGGGTCGCCGGCGCCTTCATCGACATAGTGCATGCGCCAGCTGTTGACGCGTGCGAAACGCGGCGCGAACGGCCATTGGCGGAGGATGGCGTCCGGCAGGGCGGCAACAGGCCGGGCGGCAACAGGCGGGGCGACGTCGGGCGGGGCGACGTCAGGCAGGGCGACGTCAGGCAGGGCGACATCAGGCAGGGCGTCGTCAGGCAGGGCGTCGTCAGGCGGGGCGGCGCATTGCATGCGCCCTAGAGCACCGCTTCCGCCACCACGCGCATTGCGTCGAGGCTGGCCCCTTTCAAAACCATCGTGCCGAGGTCGCCTCGCTTCGCCACGTCCTGCCAGGCGGCCAGCCGGTCCTTGATGCGTTCCGCGGGCCCGCACAGGGAAATTTCGTCCACCAGTTTGTCGGGCACCGCGGCAGCGGCGTCGTTCTTCTTGCCGTCGAGATACAGGTCCTGGATGGTCTTCGCCGCAGCTTCATAACCCAGCTTGATGGCGACGTCGTTGTAGTAGTTCTTCGCCCGCGCGCCCATCCCGCCGATATACAGCGCCAGCTCCGGACGCACCGCATCGCGGCACGCGGCGACATCGGCACCCAGCTTCACGCGCACGTAGGGAGCGACGTCGAACTTCTCCAGTGTCGCCGGACGGCCGGCTTTCTTCATCCCGTCCAGGATCGGTGCCGATACGATCGCCGGTTGCTCGGGGGAATAAAAGATTGGCAATACGCCGTCGGCGCACTCGCCGGCGGTGCGCAGGCCAGCGGGGGTGATCGACGCCAGGTAGAAGGGCAGCGACGGATCGCCATGCGTGATACTGCGCAGCGGCTTGCCGAGGCCGGTGGCATCGGGGCCGGCATAGGGGATTTCGTATTCCTCGCCGTGGAATTCCAGCGGTGCCTTGCGTTCCAGGATTTGCCGGATGACGGCGATGTATTCCTTGGTCCGTGTCATCGGCTTGCCGAAGCGCACGCCGTGCCAACCTTCCACTACCTGCGGGCCGGACACGCCGAGGCCACACAGGAATCGTCCGCCGGACAGGTGTTGCAATGACATCGCGGTCATCGCGGTGCAGGCGGGCGTGCGGGCGGGGATTTGCATGATGCCGGTGCCGACCTTGATGCGGCTCGTGCGCGCCAGCACCCAGGTCGCAGGCGTGACCGCATCGGTGCCATAGGCCTCGCCGGTCCAGACTTCCGAGAAGCCGAGGCGTTCGGCCTCCAGCACACGGTCCATGTCGACTTTGGGCGTCGGCCCGGACATGTCCATCGTGATCCCTAGCCGCATGGGTTCCTCCATTCTGTCAGCGTCAAGCCTCGCGGGGCGAAGCTTTGCTCCCGGTCATTGCGAGGAGCGGAGCGACGAAGCAATCTCCCGCCCGTTGAGCGGCGGTTCGTCAGGCAGGAGATTGCTTCGTCGCTCCGCTCCTCGCAACGACAATCGGCGACATGACAATAGGCGCCTCTACCGTACCTTCGCCAGCACGTCATCACGGAAGCGGCGCATGTTGTCGATGGTCGCGTCCAGCGTGGTAGCGAACAATCGCACGTCCACCGCGTGGACTCCCAGGTCCTGCAACGCGCGGATATCGCCGGCATAGTCCGCGGCACCACCCGTGAACATCTCGCCCGCGCCGTCAATAGTGCGACGCGCCCGCGCACTGGGACCGGCCAGTACGCGCAGCGCAACTGCGATGCTGGCTGGATCGCGTCCGGCCTTCTCGGCCACCCCGCGCAGCTTTGCCATTCCGGACTTGAAGCGCTCTACCGTGTTCATCGGCAGTTGCGGATTGGTGCCGACCGGATACCAGCAGTCGGCATAGCGCGCCGTACGGCGGAGCGCCGGCCCGCTCTCGCCGCCGACCCAGATCGGGATCGGCCGCTGCGGTGGCTTCGGCGTGAAGACCACGTCGGCGAACTTCACGTACTTGCCGTCGAAGCGGGGCTCGTCCTTGGTCCACAGCTCCTTGCAGACGGCGACCCACTCGTCGGTGACGTGACCGCGGTCGTCGAACGGGGCGGCACCGATGGCTTCGAACTCCTCGCGACACCAGCCGACACCGATGCCCATGGTCAGGCGACCCCTCGACAAATGGTCGATGGTGGCCAGCATCTTCGCCGTCAGCACCGCGGGGCGATACGGCACCACCATCACCGACAGCACGAACCGCAGCTTCGATGTGATGCCGGCGAGGAACGCCGTGGTCGCCAACTGCTCCAGCCAGGCGGCGTCCGCGCCGGCCGGGAACTCGCCCGTATTGGTATAGGGATATTTCGACTCCAGATTGCGCGGCACCATGATGTGGTCGCTGATCGTCACGTAGTCAAAGCCGAGCGCTTCGCCTTCCGTCATGATGCGCCGCACGCTGTCGGCTGCGATCAGCGGTCCGGAAGTCGGGGCATTGAAGCCGATCTGCATTGGGAATCTCCATTCAGCGACTCCCGGCCATTGCGCGAGGCGAAGCGACGAAGCAAATCCCCGCCGTGCAAAGCCGGCGCTCGTCAGGAAGGGGATGGCTGACTCGGGTCAAGCCCGAGGACCGCCTCGCTCCTCGCAATGGCAGGGGTCGGTTCGCGCACCGACGGGAGGTGTTCTACCGCACCTTCCCCACCACCTCGTCGCGGAAGCGGCGCATGTTATCGATTGTCGCCGCCAGCGTGGGGCCGAACAGACCAACATCAAAGGCAGTCACGCCCACTTCCGACAACGCACGGATGTCGCCTGCCCAATCCGGCGCACCACCGGTGAACAGCTTGCGTTCGCCGTCCACCATGCCTTTCGGCTGCGCTTCGGGGTTGGAGGACACACGATAGGCCAAGCCGACATCCGATGGCTGGCGCCCGGCCTTCTCCGTCATGCCGCGCAGTTTCGCGACGCCGGCCTTGTAACGCGTCAGGGTATCCATCGGGAATTGCGGGTTGGTGCCGATCGGATACCACGCGTCGCCGTATTTCGCGGTGCGGCGCAGCGCCGGGCCACTCTCGCCGCCGATCCAGATCGGGATCGGCTGCTGCACCGGCTTCGGGGGGAACAACACGTCAGAGAACTTCACGTATTTGCCATTGAATTTCGGCGCGTCGCTGGTCCACAGTTCCTTGCAGACCATCATCCATTCATCGGTGACGTGGCCGCGGTCGTCGAAAGGCGGAGCGCCGATCGCCTCGAATTCCTCCTTGCACCAGCCGGCACCGATACCCAACGTCAGCCGGCCCTTCGACAGATAATCCAAAGTCGCCAGAATCTTCGCCGTCAGCACGGCTGGCCGGTGTGGCACCACCATGACCGACGTCACGATCCGCAGCTTCGACGTCGCCGCGGCGACGAACGTCGCGACCGTCAGTTGCTCCAATCTCGGCGCGGCGGCGCCGGACGGAAACTCGCCGGAATTCGGAATACGGATAGCGCGACGCGATGCTGGTGGGGATCATGACGTGGTCGCTGACCGTGACGTAATCGAAGCCCAGCATCTCCGCTTCGGTGGCGATCCGCACCAGGCTGTCCGGTGCGATCAACGGCCCGCTGGTGGGTGCACTGCATCCGATCTGCATCGAGTTGTCCTCCCGCTTGAATTGCGTTGTCGTCCCCGATAGCACACGATGCCGCGGCCCGAGGCAACCTTGCCCGGCCAGGGGAGAACCCCACGGGAGAGCCCATGGATTTCGGCATCCATATCGGCACGCGCGGCTGTTTGACCACGCGCGAGGCGATTATGGCGCTGGCGCAGTGCGCGGAGGCGCTGGGCTACGCCTATCTCGGCGTCGCCGACCACCTGATCGTGCCGGTGCGGCCCGATACGCCGTATCCCTATACCAAAGACGGCATCTGGCCCGGCCAGCCGACCGGCGAGTGCTTCGATGCAATCGCCACGCTGGCATTCATCGCCGGCTGCACGCAGCGCATCCGGCTGCTGACCTCGGTCATTGTGGTACCGCACCGGCCGGCGGTACTGACCGCGAAGCTGCTGCTGACCGCGGACGTGCTGTCGGGCGGACGCGTCGTCGCCGGCGTGGGCGCCGGCTGGATGCGCGAGGAATTTTCCGCGCTCGGCACCCCGCCGTTCGACGAACGCGGCGCCGTCACCGACGAATACCTCGAGGCATGGAAGCGCCTGTGGACGCACGACCGCCCCGCGCTGGACGGAAAATACGCGAACTTCCGCGACGTGGTATTCATGCCGAAGCCGGTGTCGCAGCCGCATCCGCCGATCTGGGTCGGCGGCGAAAGCCCCGCGGCACTGCGGCGCACCGTGCAATACGGCGACGCCTGGTATCCGGTATCGAACAACCAGAAGATTCCCTTGAACACGCCGGACCGGTTGCGCGCCGGCATTGCCTCGCTGCACCGCGCGGCGGAAAAGGCGGGACGCGATCCGGCGACGATTGACATCGGCTATGTCTGGTTCATGCCGCCGACCTGGACACCGCGGCCCGGCCCCGACGGCGACCGGCAGATGTTCTCCGGCAGCGCGGATGATATGATGGCCGACGCCGCGGCGCTGCGCGAAGCCGGTGCGCGGCATGTGATCGTCTATCTGCAACGGCCAACCATCGAGCAAACGCTTGATTTGACGCAGCGCTTTGCCGAAGACGTGGTACGGAAGGTGACATGACGGACCAAGACCTGACGGCCTGGATCGAAACCGCACCGCTGCCCCAACTGATGGCGGCCGCGGCAGCGAAGCGCGACGCGGCGTTCGGCCGGCTGGTTTCGTACTCGCGGAAAGTGTTCATTCCGCTGACGAAGCTGTGCCGCGACGTCTGCCACTACTGCACCTTCGCGGAGCGTCCGCGCGCCGACCGACCCGCCTATCTGTCGGCCGATGACGTGCTCGCCATCGCCCGCGCCGGCGCCGCCGCCGGCTGCACCGAGGCCCTGTTTACCCTCGGCGACAAGCCGGAACTGCGCTACCGCGCCGCGCGCGAGGCGCTGGACGCGCTCGGCCACACCACCACCATTGGCTACCTGCGCGAGATGTGCGCGCTGGTCCTGAAGGAGACCAGCCTGCTGCCGCACGTCAATCCAGGCGTGATGACGCGCGACGAGATCGCGCAATTGCGGGAAGTCTCCGCCAGCATGGGCCTGATGCTGGAATCTTCCAGTGAGCGCCTCACCGAACCCGGACAGGTGCATTACGGTTCGCCGGACAAGCACCCTGCGGCGCGGCTGGAAACCATTGCGCTGGCGGGTGAACTGAACGTTCAGTTCACCACCGGCATCCTGATCGGTATCGGCGAAACTCGGGCGGAGCGGGTGGAATCGCTGACCGCCATCCGCGACCTGCACGCGCGTCACGGCCATATTGGCGAAGTCATCGTGCAGAACTTCCGTGCCAAGCCGAATACCAAGCGCGCCGACGCACCGGACCCCGACCTGGACGACCTGCTGTGGAGCATTGCCGCGGCGCGGCTGATCTTGCCGGAGGACGTCCACGTCCAGGCGCCGCCGAACCTGTCGCCCGGCGTCTATGCGCAATTGATCGATGCCGGCATCGACGACTGGGGCGGTGTATCGCCGGTGACTCCGGACCACGTGAATCCGGAAGCACCCTGGCCGCATCTGGATGAACTGGCGCGACGTACCGCCGAAATGGGCAAGATCCTGATCCCGCGGTTGCCTGCTTACCCGTCCGCCGTCGCGCAGCCGGATCGCTGGTTCGCCCCGAAGGTTGCCACGCGCATCCGCCAGATGGCCGACAGCGAAGGCTGGGCGCGCGACGACGAATGGGCGCCCGGCGTCCCGATCGCGCCGCAGCCGAAACGCGCGCTTTTGGACAGCGTCGATCCGGCGATCGAGACGGCCATTGCCAAGGCCACCGCCGGGCGCCGCCTGGACGAAAGCGAAATCGTGCGGCTGTTCGACGCACGCGACGTGGACTACCACCGCGTCTGTACCGCTGCCGACGAACTGCGCCAGGCGGTCAGTGGCGACACCGTGCGCTACGTGGTGAACCGCAACATCAACTACACCAACATCTGTTATTACCGCTGCAAGTTCTGCGCCTTCTCCAAGGGCAAGACGCACGAGGCGTTGCGCGGCACGCCGTACGATCTCGACATGGCGGAGATCGTGCGCCGCGCACAGGAAGCGTGGAATCGCGGTGCCACCGAAGTGTGCCTGCAAGGCGGCATCCATCCCGACTACACCGGCGCCACGTACGTGAACATCTGCAAGGCGATCAAGGCGGCGGTGCCCGGGATGCACGTGCACGCGTTCTCGCCACTGGAAGTGACGCAGGGTGCGGCGACGCTGGGGCGCTCGCTGCCGGAATTCCTGGCCGAACTGAAGGCGGCAGGTCTGGGAACGTTGCCCGGCACGGCTGCGGAAATCCTCGACGACGAGATCCGCGCCATCATCTGTCCGGACAAGATCAACACCACACAATGGGTGGCCGTGGCGCGCGCGGCGCACGCGCTGGGCCTGCGCACCACGTCCACAATCATGTATGGCCATGTCGAATCGCCGTTGAACTGGGCACGCCATCTGCTCGTGCTGCGCGACCTGCAAGCAGAGACCGGCGGCTTCACCGAGTTCGTCCCGCTGCCCTTCGTGCACATGGAAGCGCCGATGTATCTGCGCGGCATGGCGCGCAAAGGTCCCACCCTGCGCGAGGCCGTGCTGATGCACGCCGTGGCGCGGCTGGTGCTCCACCCGCTGATCACCAACATCCAGACGTCATGGGTGAAGATGGGGCCGGAGGGCGCGGCGCTGTGCCTGAATGCCGGAGCCAACGACATGGGCGGAACGCTGATGAACGAGAGCATCTCGCGCGCCGCCGGCACCCAGCACGGCCAGGAATACCCGCCCGAAGCGATGGAATCGCTGATCGGCGGAATCGGCCGCATCGCGGTGCAGCGGGATACGCTTTACCGCCCAGTGTCCAACGACCGCCGCGCGTCATCGTTCGGCGCACCGGAACTCGCGCCCGTGGTGCAGACGCCACCCCGCAAGGTGCTGGCGGCCGAGTAGCCCCTCCGTACACCCCCGTACGCGCTGTTCCGAATTTCGCCGCCGCCGCGGGCGTGCTTGCCTGCGTGTCGCGACGGCACATACCAGCCGCCACGGCAGCGACGGAGAGAAGCCATGATGCGACGGGACCTGAACGACGACATGGCTGCACGGTCGCAGCAGCAGCGTGTTACCGCGGTCATCAGGCGGCTGCGGCGTACGCGGGTGCGGGCGAAGGCAAGACCTGCCCGATCGTCCGCCACGAACAATATGCTCGCCAGCTTCGGCATGATCGTTGGGTTGCTGATGATCTGGGCGATGACCGTCAGTATGTGAGCATTCCGATTAACCTTAAGGAGCGTGAGATGGACATGGTAGCTCTCGCCCGCACCGCGGAGTTCATGGCAGGCGCCGGTAATCGGACCGCTCGGCATCGCCCAAGGCTCACGATTGGCGAGTTCCTGCAACTGGGACTATTCCGCGTCGCCTACCTGACGGAGGTCAGCGACGAGGACGGCGCCGTCAACGTCGTGATGTACGGTGCGGACGGCATGGCGATCGCGGAGGTGGAAACGGCGGAGCTCGCCACGGAACTGTCGGATCAGCTTGGGCTGGCGCTGGTCGCGGTGCACTGAGTTTAAGGTGGACCCGGCCGGTTTGAGGTCGACGCGTCCAAGCCGTCATGCAGCGGCAGCAGTCATTGTGTTGGAATGTCCCGGTGTCATTGCGAGCAGCGCAGCGACGATGCAATGCGCTGCCCGATGAGCGTCGGCGGCTCGTCAGGCGGGAGATTGCTTCGTCGGCTGGCTCCTCCCAATGATACCGGATCGTTCGCCAAGTCGAAGGCCAGGCCGCACACCGCGAACAAAGCACCCACCGCCCGTCAGATCCCCAATCCCTCCAGCACTGTCAGCGTCCTCGTGGAGATGCGCGGCGCGCGCAGGAACATCCGCAAATCCGCCGGATGGTCGATATCCAGCGCGATGCCGGGCAACCGCAGGATCGTCGGCTCGATGCCGCACCGGCGGGCCGCCGTGAGATGTGGGAAATAGCTGTCGTCCCCGAAACGCAACGGCACCGCGGTCGGCGGCGCACACAGCACGGCGTTCGAACCCAAGCTCGTCATGCGCCGGCACGATCGTGAATGACGGCGCCTGCCGGCAGGACGCAACCACCGCATCGATCTCCGCCGCGGTGACGCGGGGGATGTCGCCTGGCAACGTCAACATGGCATGGCCTTCCGCCGCCAGAGTGCGGGCCATGCCCATGACCGCGCCGGTATGGCCGTCACGCGCGCCGTCCGTGACCACGCGCGCACCGTAACGGTCTGCCAATGCCGCAGCACGCGGTTCCACCGTGTTCACCAGGATGCCGCCCAGGCGTCGCGCCCAAGCCAGCGCCGCCAGCACGTCCTCCAGCATCGTCGCCGCGAGCGTCTCGCGTTGTTCCGGTGTCAGCAATGCGGCCAGGCGCTGCTTGGCCCCGGTGAACTCCTTCACCGGCACCGCGGCCCATACTTGCATCACGCGCCGCCCACCATCACTTGCGGCGCCGCAGCACGGCGGCGGCGTCAAGCACGGTCTTCGCCAGCGCCTCGCGGTCCTCGATCGTGGTCATCAGCGTTTGTGCCAGGGTTACGCGGGCGTCGATCGAAACCACCTCGGCCATGTCGGCGTGGTCGATCACATAGCCGTCCAGCAGGTCGTGATACCGTTGCGCGACCGTCCCGGCGGTCGGGTCAAGACCGAGCTCGGTCATCATCTTTGCGGTGGGCCCCTTCACCGCGCGGCCGGCGATGATCGGCGACACCGCGATCATCGGGGGCAGCGGAGCCCGCAAGCGCCGCGCGCACGCCGGGTATTGCCAGGATCGGCTCGACACTGATGAACGGGTTGGACGGGCAGATCACCACCGCCTCCAGCGCATGGATCGGCGCAGCGCAGCCATGAAGTCGGGATGCGGCGCGAGCCTTCAGCGCGCCATGGAAATCCAGTTCGCGCACCACCGGCTCGCAGCGGTTGCGCACGAAATATTCCTGGAAATCCAGCCAGCCGGTATCGGTGCGCAACCGCGTGCGCACCGGATCATTGCTCATTGGCACGACGCGCGGGCCGACGCCCATACGGCGGCACAGATCGGCGGTGACCTGTCGACAGCGTTTCGCCGGCACGCAGGCGGCGGGTGCGTTCGATATGCACGGCGAGGTCGCGGTCGCCGAGCCGGAACCAGGTTTCTCCCCCAATCGCGGCCAGCGTCTCCATGCAGGACCAGGTCTCGTCGGCGCGACCCCAGCCGACTTCGCGGTTGGCCAGGCCAGCCAGCGTGTACATGACGGTGTCGATGTCGGGCGAAATCGCCAGGCCCAGATGCTCGAAATCGTCGCCGGTATTGACCACGACGAGCAGGTCCTCGGGCGGCATGATACGCGACAGGCCGAGCGCCAGCTTGGCACCGCCGACGCCGCCGGAGAGCGCTATGATCACCGGAACAGGTCCTCCTCGGGTGGACGGACCAGTTCGTTAACCGGGGCGTCGGGCGCCGTCCAGGTCAGGCCGCGCACGACGACGACGGGCTGCGCCTCGGCGGCCTGGCCTTGCAGCAGGCCGGCGGCGGCGGCGATCTCGTCGGCGAAACCGATGACGCGTGACTTCCAGGGTGCGGCCGAACAGGTCGGGCTGGCCGCGCATGTCGATCAAGCGACGGTAGGCCGGCGGAGCCGATGGCAACGCCGGCGGTGCCACGGCGCCAGGGGCGGCCGAAGCTGTCGCTGATGATGACGCCGAGGCGAACGCGGAACCGGGCTTCAAGTTCGGCACGAATGGCCGCGGCCGAGCCGTCCGGATCGAGCGGCAGCAGCAACGCGCGGTCGATGCCGTCGGAGCGCGCGACGTTCGAATGGTCCGCACCGGCGTTGGCCATCACGAAGCCCAGCCGATGTTGCATGATCAGCAGGTTGGGCCGGCGACCGGACGACGCGGGTGGATTCCGACAGGATCACCTCGACCAGGCGCGGGTCCTTGCCGACCTCCGTGGCCAGTGCGGTGGCGCGGGCAGAGGGGGTGACCGTGGCGAGGTCGACGCTGCGATCCTCCGCCTTGGAGACGACCTTCTGGGCGATGACCAGCACGTCGCGGTCGTGCAGCGGCGGTGCGCGATCAGCGATCAGCGCGGTGAGGTCGTCGCCCGGCTGGACCATCGGCAGCCCGGGGACGGCGAGCAGTTCGAGGCGGGTTGGCATGGGGCCGGACATTAGCCTTCCCGTCTGCGCCGCGGGAGAGGCGGGGGGTGAAAATCCGGATTGACCCGCCAGGGCAAGGGTCGGGGAAGAGTACGGTTTGAAGTCAGTTCAAGCGAACTTCTGCTTGAACCACCAGACTCGGCCACAGTGTATATCAATGTGAAATGTAGTGCCGGGACCAGCGCCACTGCGGCATCAGGGGAAAGTCGACCGTTATAGCAACAACGCCTGCTGACGGTATCAGACATTTGACGACGCTCGCAGTCGAGACCGCCTGGGCTGATTTGTTAGTACGGAAGTGGATGACGAGAAGCCTTTGACGTAGCGCGTCGGCCACTCCTATGCCTTCACGGATGCGCGGCAGGTGACGGCGATAGCCCGGGTGGCAGCATCGGCAGGGACGGAGCGGTGGTCGGCGGTGGAATGCTTGGCGGCGGGACAGCCGGCGGCGACTGCGTGGGCGGCGCGGCCTGCGCGGGTGGCTCCGCCGGGGGTGATGTGTCCGCGGGTGGCACCGCGGCCCCGTCCGGCGGCGCAGGGGGCGTGGTTTCCAGCGGGTGTTGCTGCACCGGTGGCGGTACCGCCGAGGCTCCCACCAGCCACGGCCCCAGGTTTTGCTGAACCTGATACTCGAACTCCACGTTCATCGCGTTCATGGCGTTCTTGGTCAGGTCGTAGAGCGTGGCGGCCATGTCATCGACGCTGCCGATATGCTGCCGCGATACTACAGCCTGCGCGAAGCCCGAGCGGATGCCTGGGGTGGGATAGATCTCCAGCACCGCCGCCAGGGCGCAGGTGATGACGTCGCCCCGCTTGGTCAGCGAGGCGTTGGTGATGGCGAACACCGCCTGCCCTGTGGTGCCGACCGCCTGCAACCGATCTTCGGCCATCGCGCGCACCGCCTCCACCGGATGCACCGGGTCCAGCGCCGTGACGTCCGGCGGCATCCCCGACGGATAGAATCGCTGCTCCACGCTGAAACTTCCGACGTTCAGCCGGATCGGCGGCAGGTAGTTGTAGCGCAGCGGCGGGAAGTTCCGCGGTTCGCCGCCGCAGGCAGCGAACAGAAAGGGCAACAGCAGGGAGGTACGTCGGGTCAGGCGAAGGTCAGGCATGACGGACAGGGCTCCGGGGTCGGTTTGCGCGGATCAGGTGCGTTTGGGCGCGGCGGCCGCGCCGTGAACCTCGTCGCGGTTGAAACGGAAGTCGTAATTGCAGAATTCGCAGGTCATGACGATGTCGCCGCCCACCACCATGTGGTCCAGGTCGTCGGTGGAAAACGTCTCCAGGATGCCGGACAGCCGCGCGCGCGAACACCGGCAGCCGTAGGACAGCGCGCGGGCACGGTCCACCGCCACGCCTTCGGTGTGGAACAGGCGGTAGAGCAGGGTTTCCGGCGCCAGGGCGTCGTCGAGCAGCTCGGCGTCTGTGAGGGTGGCGGCCAATATCGTGGCGGTGCGCCAGCTCTCTTCCTGGGCCTCGGCGTCCAGCGAGGGATCGATGCCGCCGGCACCGGCGACCTTCTCCAGGATCAGGGCACCCGCGCGCCAACCGGCATCGGTGGGTTCGCACGCGAGATGGACCATGCAGCGTATTTGCTCGCTGGTGCGGAAATAGTGCAGTGCCATTTCGGCGAGGCTTTCTCCCTCGATGGTGACAATGCCTTGATGGCGGTTCTGGTCCGGCCCCTGGTCCACGGTGAATGCCAGGTAGCCGCCGCCCAGCAGGTCGGACGCGGCCGGGGACGGCGTGGTGGCCAGCAGCGCGTCCAGCTTGTCGGAAACTGCGCGGGTGTAGCCTCGCAGCGCGCCCGTGTCGGTGCAGTCGGCGAGCAGCATGGGCACCGGCCCATCGCCCTTCGCCTGCAGGCTGAACGAGCCGCGGAATTTCAGTGCGCCGGACAACGCCGCGGTCAGCGCCAGCGACTGGCCCGCAAGCCTGGTCACCACGGAGTGGTTGTCATGCCGGGTCAGCAGCGCATCGGCCAGCGGCCCGAGGCGCACCAGCCGTCCGCGCACCGGGCGCCGGGGCAGGAAGAAGGGCGTGACGCCGCGCGGCACCACGATATCGGGCACCGGCGGGCGGCCCGGATCCAGGAAAGCGGGAGTTTGCGACATCGCCCCAAGATAGGCGCGGCCCGGGCGCGGGGCTACTGTGCGCACTGTGCGGGGTGGCACACAGCAGGGCGATCTGGTCCTGGCCGTCCGTCCGTTGCGCCGGCGCGCCGGCGGCGGGCGTGGCGACGAGTTTCACGGATGTCTCAGTTCGTTTGTGGTGAGACGGTCTGTTCTGATTCGGGGGCGTGTTGGCGTCGCTGGACGTCGGGTCGCACCGCACGTGCGGTGCGGTTGGCGGCAAGGGAAATTGCAGCCCCAGATGCACGCGGATGAACGCGGATGAGACAGCGGCCGGCATTGCTCGGCCGCGGCCTGCGCGGCAGGTCCGGCGCGTGGGTGGTTCCTGTTGGTGAACGATACCGGGCGAATCACAACGGCGGGGCTGGCCGCTTCCCGGCCCCGGTCGGTTCCTCGCGATCTTCTTGAAGAAGTTCAGGCGGCGCGCTGCATCGCCGCGCGCAGCGGCGGACCCGTGGCATGGGTCGCCACGGCCGCACGTCGGTGCGGTATAGGAACGTCATCGTGCGGGCCGGCCGGCGCCGGATTGGGTCGGAGCGGATCGATAGGCTGGCCCGCGGTTTTGAACCCGGGCCTCCGGCGTGCGTAATGATGCTCGCCCCGCTGCATCTTTTCTTTTGGCGGTTCGGTCTCGTGCGCCGGCGCGGATGGTTCCGGCCCGGGCTGCATGTCCTCGCTGCACACCGCCACGCTGACTTCAAAGCACGCGATCGCGTCCGTAACCGTGTCCCAGAACCGGCGCGTGCACATGCAGGCGACGATCCCGAGATCGCGGCGGATGTCGGCGAGGCTGCGGCCGATCGGACGAGCGCGGACTTCGGCCTCGATTTGCTCCGCCGTGGCCAGGTTGTCCGGATCGACCGGCGCGTCGTGCCGCGCGCGCTCGGCGGTCAGGCGCGCGCGTTGGGCATCGAACGGTTCATCGCACGGGTCGGCGTTCGCGTCCCCGGTGGCTGGCGGGTGCGCGTGAAGCGGCGCGGCCGTCACGTCGCGGCCGGCGGCGGCGCGCTGGAGCAACAGGGATTTAAGGGTGGCGGCACGCAGGATGCCGCGGTGGAGGTGAGCAAGAATAACGGGCACTCTGGAAGTGCCGAACACGGCGGAGAACAGCCAGAAATCGGGCGTGGCCGCACGGCGCTCGATGGTCGCGGCAAGGCTGCGGCCAAAATCGAGCAGGACGCGGAGGATGGTGAGGAGCCGGGCGATGTTTTCGGGCATGGCGGGGCCGGCCCGATCTGCATCGGGGGGATAGGCGTCGGCCGGTGCGGAAAGCGTATGGCTGTTCATGGCGAGACGGACCGGAGGATTGCGGGATGGCCGGAGCGGCGTTTGTTAGCACAGGTGGAGCGTGATGTCAAATTAAATAACGATCCCTAAGCCCTCAGCCGCGAACCTGACGATCAGCTGACCGCAGGGACTGGCCGGGAGCGGAAAGGCCGCTTTGCGAAGTGCTACCGCAACAAATAGACGTTGACTTCGCACGGGTGGCCGATGGCGGATAGCGACCGGGAGCGACCTCTTCAGAGACCCACAGCCTCGGTTGGCACCGCCGCAGCGAACGTGGTGCGTGCCGCTGGCGCAGCGCGCACCACCGCAGCGTCGCGACAAAATCAGGGTTGCGCCGCCAACCGCACGCCGCCTGGCCCGATCAGCCCGGGATAGGGCGCCTTGAATTTGAAGATGGTTCCGCTGACCGCACCTTCCATGTAGATATACTGGTTGTTCTCACCGCCGAAGGCAAAGTTTGTGGCCGACGCATCGCCGTTTGGCAGCGGCACGTAACCGATGATAAAGCCACGCGGATCGTACTCGATGGTTCCACCAATGCCGCACTGCGCCCAGAGGTTCCCGTGCACGTCGTAGTGGATGCCGTCAGGACCACCGTTGCCGGGATTGTAGCTGCCGGCCGTGGCGAAGAAGAATGTCGTATGGGACGGATCGTTGCCGCACTGGGAGCAGGCTGAAATTGGCCCCCGCAGGAACGAGTAGTACAGCATGCGGTTGCTCGCATAGTCGGCAACGGCCAGCGTGTGGTCATCCGGCGAAACCGAGATACCGTTGGGAAAACTACCGGTGGAGATGATGCGCCGGAGAATCCCGTCCTTGGAATACTGATAGACCGCGCCGGCCTGATCCGCCGCATCGGGTCCGGGTCCTGTGCCCCATGGATCGGTGAAGTACAGGTTACCCTCCGCGTCGAAGTCCAGGTCGTTTGGACCCTTGAAGAGTTCGTTATGGAACGTCGAAACGAGCGAACTTAGTTTCTTCGTCTCCGGATCATAGACCAGGATGCCAAGGTGGCGGGTCGTGACGTAAAGCTTGCCGTCATGCCAACGCGTGCCTTGCGGCTCGCATGCGGGACCGATATCTCCTGTCGGGTTGCAGTTGAACACAGGCACGAGCTTGGCGTCGGGCGTGAGGTAGGACACCCATCCGGTGTCGATCGCGACGAACCAGAAATTCCCTGACTTGTCGAAGGCACCGCCCTCAAGGAACTTGCCCTGCGGCTGATCATGGATATCTGCGAACAAAGTGACCGGCCCGATGCCCGGCGGCGGGGGCGGCAGACCCCACGGCTGCACGTGCTCCGGCGACGGCGGGCCCTGGAGCGCGGGCGCCGGGACGGACTGGGGCTGCGCCGATGCAATATGAACCGTCACTGCCATCCCACAGAATCCGAGCGAAAGCGCACAGACGGCACTTGCCAACTTGCTTGTCATGACGACTTCCTCCGATGCGTTTGCGCAGTAATTCTCTTTTTGTACTGCGCTTCGGGCATCAACCCCACAGTTGAAATCGGAGAGAGGTTGTTGTCAATTGACCGGATCCGGGACGTGGTCTTGGATTGCAAGCGATCGGAGGGAGGCATAGGCATGGCGTCGTGGGGTGTAGCGCTTGCGGTCAAAACCGTAAGACGCCATCATGCCAGATGGCTGTTGCGTTCGTGGGTCGCCGAAAGCGCCTCACTCCTGAATTCTGGTCTGCCCTGAATTCTGGTCTGCCGAGTGGTGTTGCGATAGGGAATGTCCCTTTCCATGCACTTGGGGCTTTGATCGAAGACATGCGGCAAAGCCGGGCCGCGAAGGGGAGAGGCATGTTCGCCAGCGTCAGAAAGTACAAGGTGAAACGCGGCACGGTGGAGGAACTTGCCCGGCGGGTGCAGGCGGGCTTCGTGCCGCTGATGCGCGAGATGGACGGCTTCGAGGGTTACTATCTGCTCGATGGCGGGCCGGACGTGCTCGTCACCATCAGCATCTTCGAAAGCGCGGACGCCGCGCTTGCCTCCAATGTGGCCGCCGCCGACTGGGTGAGGGACAACGTACTGGAATTCACGCGTGGGATGCCGGAAGTCATGGTGGGTAACGCCCTGGTCGCCGAGGTCAAGGAACCTCCGGCTACTGACGCTCAGTAATCCGGCTACTGACGCTCAATAATGAGGGGTTTCGCCGCGCGCGGCGTTCGCAGGCCCGGATGTCCCGATCGGGCGGCGCATAGACCGGCACCGGCCGCGCCTGTCCGGCGCGACACATTAGGGCCCCTCGGGAGGGCCCCTCGGGCAGATTGAACAGCTCATGCGGCGGATACCTGGTCAGCTCGGCCGAGAGCACCGGGGATTGTCTGCCACCGCCCTGCTCGGCGGTGCAAAAATCAAGAGTTCGGCACCATACTATTTCCTCGCTCATACCAAGCCCGCGAGCGGCGAACGATATGAACGACCGAAAGCATAACCGGCACTTCCACCAGGACACCGACGACGGTTGCGAGTGCCGCGCCGGATTGGAATCCGAACAGAGCAATTGCCGTCGCAACAGCCAACTCGAAGAAATTGCTGGCTCCGATCAGTGCCGAAGGCCCCGCCACGCACCACTCGACTCCCAGGCGCTTGTTCAACCAGTAGGCAAGTCCCGCGTTGAAATAGACCTGAATGATGATGGGCACCGCCAGCATGGCGATGACGACCGGCTGGCGCATGATCTGCTCGCCTTGCAGGCCGAAAAGCAGCACGAGCGTCAACAGCAAGGCGCAGAGGGATAGCGGAGCCAGGGCGCGCAGCGTGCGGTTCAGGGCCGGAAGTCCGCCCTGGCCCAGCAGCGCGTATCGCCAGAGCTGGGCGGCGATCACCGGCACGACGATGTAGAGGACCACGGACAGGATCAGCGTGTTCCAGGGCACTGTAATCGAGGACAGGCCGAGCAGCAGCCCCACGATTGGGGCGAAGGCCACCACCATGATCGTGTCGTTAAGGGCCACCTGGCTCAGCGTGAAATGCGGCTCGCCGTCCACCAGGTTCGACCAGACGAACACCATGGCCGTGCAAGGCGCGGCAGCCAGCAGGATGAGCCCCGCCGTGTAGCTGCTGATCTGATCGGCGGGCAGCCAGGGCCGGAACAGATGCGCCACAAAGATCCAGGCCAGCAGCGCCATGGAAAATGGCTTGACGAGCCAATTCACCCCGACCGTGGAAGCGATGCCGCGCCAATGCTGGCCGACTTCGCGCAAAGCCGCGAGATCGATTTTCAGCAGCATTGGCACGATCATCAGCCAGACCAGCACCGCGACCGGAATGTTGACCTGGGCAACGGTCGCATCGCCGATCACGTGGAACGCGCCTGGAATCATCTGCCCAAGCGCGATCCCGGCGATGATACAGAGGGCAACCCACACAGTCAGAAAACGCTCAAATGTGCCCATGGCGGGCTTCGCCGGAGTTTGCCCGGCGGTGACGGTGGACTCGCTCATGATGCGCGATCCTCGGCAGTGTCAGAACGAAGACGGCTAATCGCCTCAACCTCGCGCTTGAGCGCCATCTGATCGAGCGAGACGGGAGGTAGAGCAACAAACGGCTCGATGCGCTGTTCCAGCATGCGGAAGGCATGGCAGAAGGCCAGCATTTGTGCGCCCGCGCCGTCATCGGTGACGGCAGCCGGATCCGGGATGCCCGAATGCGCGGTGATGGGATGACCCGGCCAGACCGGGCAAGCTTCGCCGGCAACCTGATCGCAGACGGTAAGGACAAAGTTCATGACAGGTGCGCCGGGCTGGGCGAACTCATCCCAGGGTTTCGAGCGCAGACGATTCCGGCCCGGCCTGCACCAGCAGGCGGAACATATCGAGGCGTGTTTCCTGGGCGAGTGCGCCCAAAGCCACTATCGCTTCTGACTTCTCCATGTCTCCAGTATGGTGGAGATATTGGGCAGCGTCAAGGGTGCTCAGGTTGGCTTCTGTGCGTAATTCAGGACTTTGCGTAATTCAGGACTTTCGTTGCGCGGAAAAGTCCGGTGACCGCTTACCAGGTCCGCTATACGTTCTTAGGATGTTGCGCTACCGCCAGGCAAGTCGCCTCCTGGTATCGACGTGATCGTTGAACGGATGAATATCCACCAGCCGGCGGTGCGCGATGAACGCGGTCTCCGGTGAATTGGCCGCCGTGCCAAGCCATCGGGCGACGTCGCCCATCAGGGCCGGCACTTCCGCCGGCGACCGGAAGCTGTGCCGCCCGGCGTCGGTCAGCACATAGCTGCCCTGGTCGGCATACTGGCCGGCGATGTCGGGGTTGGAGCGCCTCACCACCAGTCGCACAATCCCCAACCTTGTCGCTGCGGCCCAGGTGACGGTCGAATTGCAGGCGCATCAGGTTTCCAGTTTCCGTATGATGCCATATACGTCGCGTTCATGATGGCGACTGCGTGAGAGTGCCCCAACATGCGCGTCGCCACGGGGCAATCCCGATCCAGCGTTGGGACGATTAGATAAAAGAGGAGGACGGACATGCCAGCTCGGACCGGCAGTGAGTTCCTTCGCGGCTTGCGTGACGGGCGCGAGGTGTGGGTCGGGCGCGAGCGCGTCAGCGACCCGGCCGAGCATCCGGCATTGCGCGGCGCGGCGCAGGCGCTCGCGGCGATCTTCGACCTGCACCACGAACATCCCGACATCTGCCTGATGCCGGACCCGGAAACGGGCGAGCCAATTGCCGTCAGCCACATGATCCCGCGGTCTCGGGAGGACCTGGTTCGCCGGCATCACGCGCTGCGCAAGGTGGCAGAGTATTCGGTCGGGCTGATGGGGCGCACGCCCGACTATATGAACGTCACCTATGCCGGGTTCGCCGGCCGCGCCGACGAATGGGCGGTGAACGGCAATGACCGCGGTGCGGCGAATTTGGTGGCGTATCAGAAGATCCTGGCGCGCCAGGATATCAGCCTGACGCACACGCTGATCCATGCGACGATCGACAAGGGTCGCGGCAACGTGCCGAACGGGTTCGACGACACGCAGTTGCACAAGGTATGCGACACGGAGCATGGCATCCTGGTGCGCGGCGCTCGGGTGCTGGCGACGCTGGCGCCGTTCTCCGACGAGATCGCGGTGTATCCCAGCCAGCCGATGCCGAATGCCGACCCGCGGCATGCGCTGTCCTTCTGCATTCGCATGGACACGCCGGGCCTGAAATTCATCTGCCGCGACAGCTTCTCGCTGCCTGGGAACAACTTCGATCATCCGTTGTCCGGCCGATTCGATGAGCAGGATGCGTTTGTGATATTCGACGGTGTGGAGGTGCCGCGGGATCGGGTGTTCATCGACGGCAACCTGCACGTCTACAACACGGTGATGTCGGCAAGCTGGCGGGCGAATGCGATGCACCAGACGATGGTGCGGGCATGGACCAAGCTGGAGTTCGCCTGGGGCGTGGCCAGCCGCATGGCAGAGGCGATCAACGCCACCGATCCGGCGACGATGCAGATGCTGGGCGAGATCTGGACGTATGCGGAGTTGGCGCGCAGCGCGGTGTATGCGGGAGAGCAAGGCGCGCACGAGTACGGCAACGGCTGTTGGTTCCTAGATGAGCGGCCGATGCAGGCGCTGCGCGGCATGCTGCCGTTCTGGTTCCCGCGGGTGAACGAGATCATCCGGCTGATCGGCTCGCACAATGTTCTGTGCACTCCGACGGCGGACCAATTCGCCGATGCGGGGCTGCGGCCGTTGATCGACAAGTATCTGCGCGGCGCGGGGGATGTGACGGCGGAGGAGCGAGCGCGCGTGTTCCGGCTCGGATGGGATTTCGCCGCCAGCGCGCTGGGCAGCCGGAACGAGCAATACGAGCGGTTCTATCTGACCTCCGGCGCGCGGAACTTGCAGATGGCGCAGGTACGGGCCGATCGGACGGATGCGTACAGGTTGGTGGACCGGTTTCTCGAGGAGGGGATTTAGCATCGGACTATGGGTGCGCAGATGGCCGTGCGCGAACCGTCAGTGCGCGGAAGGGTCTCTCCTGTCATTGCGAGTTGAGCACTGGCCGAGGCGGATCCGCGGCCGGATGAAACGACCACGCCTTCCCCTGTCATTGCGAGGCCCGGAGGGCCGAAGCAATCTCGCGCGAGCGGACGCAAGAACCGTCCGAGGGTCGGCTCGTTGGAGATTGCTTCGTCGCTCCGCTCCTCGCAAAGACAGAGGGGGGCGGGTTTTCAGATCCCTGCCCAACACTCAGCCAACCCCAATCCGCGTACGCGGATCCCAGTGCCAAGAACAGCCTCGTACGATTGATGATGGTGGCCGTGCACGATCCATTGTGCGCCGCCCTGCGCCGCCAGCGCGTCGATCACCGCGAAGCCATGGCGATGCGACGACGGCGACTCATGCGTCACCAGCACGTCGAACCTTTCCACGCGCAGGCGATCGAAATCTTCCGGGAAGATCGTATCGCGATGCCATAGCGGCAGCCCGCCGCGCCAATGCTCCGCCGCGGGCAACGCTGCCAGGAAGTCCGCACGCGCCCGGAACTGCGGCGGCTCGCACTCCACAGGGTGCCAGACGCGCGGCTTGAATACGCCCGACAGGCCGGCGACCCGCAATCCACCCACGACCACGACCCGCCCGCCAATGTCGCCCTGCGGATACGCCCCCACCAGATTCTCGTATGCACGCGCGCTGTCGGTATCTCGGTTGCCGAGGATCCAGCGCACGTCCCACCCCGCTGTCACCGCCGGCGCCAGCATTTCCGGCAACGGCGCGTCGCACTCGCAGTCGCCGAGCAGGATCAGGACGCCGGGCGGCAGGGCAGCGCAAGCGCGCAGGATGGGGGCGAAATTCCGGTGCGGGTCGCCAACGAACAAGATGGGATGCGCGGTCATGACGCACCCAGCATTGCGCGCCGCACCGAACCCCTGCAACGTTCGCCACAACAAAAAGGAGTCCGGTATGACCACCCGCACCGGCGGCCTGCGATGGTCGCTGATGTTTTTCCTGATCGCCCCTATCACCTTCGTGATGTCGCTCGACCGCACCGCCATCGCGGTCGCCGCACCGACCATCCAGCATGAATACGGCTTCTCACTGTTCGAGATGTCCATCATCCTGACCAGCTTTTCCTGGACCTATGCCCTGTTGCAGGTCCCCGGCGGCTGGCTCGCCGAGCGCTTCGGCCCGCGCCGCACCCTGTTCTGGGCGAACGCCATGTGGTCGGCACTGACCGCCGCCACGCCGCTCGGCTTCAGCCTTTTCTCCTTTATCGGACTGCGCGCTCTGCTGGGGGTGGGACAGGCCGCGGACTGGCCCAGCTCCATCGTCGCCATCCGCCGCTGGTTCCCCCTGCGCGAGCGCGGCAAGGGCAACTCCATCCTGCTCGGCGGCCTGTATCTCGGACCAATCGCCGCGGCACCAATCACCACCTGGGTCATCGCCAGCTTCGGCTGGCGCTGGGCGTTCTACGGCTACGGCTCGCTGGGCATCGTGCTGGGCGTTGCATGGTGGACGTTCTTCCGCGACCGCCCCGAGGAACACCCGAACATCACGCGCGATGAGATCGCCATCATCGGCCACGGCGAGGACCGCGCCGCGCCGCTAATCCCTCCCGGAGCCTTCCTGCGGTGCCTGCGCGAGACCCAGTTCTGGGCCATCGGCGTGCAGTACTTTTTCCTGGTGATGATCCAGAGCTTCTACGGCACGTGGCTGCCCACCTACCTGGTGACCGCGCGCCACCAATCGCTGAAAGCGATGGGCATCTATGCCTCGCTGCCCTGGGTGGCGATGTTCGTCTCCGTCTTCGTCACCGGCGCGCTGGCGGACCTGATCCTGCGGCGCACCGGCTCGGTCTGGCTGACACGTGTGCCGCTCGCCATCGCCGGCTTCGTGGTCAGCGCCATCGCGCTGATCCTGGCCGCGCGCACGCCGGGCGTGCCGCTGATGATGGCGCTGCTGTGCGTGTCGCTGGCGTCGGTGGGGGTGACGCAGGTTTGCATCTGGCCATCCACGCAGGACCTGGGGCGGGGCGCAACCGGACTGATCGCCGGCTGGACCAATTTCTGGGGCAATGCCGCCGGTGTCGCGGGACCGATGCTGATGGCGGCGTTGGTGAATTGGACCGGAAGCTGGTCGGGCGCGCTGATCGGCATCTCGCTGTCCGGCATCGCGGGCGCGGTGCTGTGGCTGTTCGTGCATCCGCAGCGGCCATTGGCGGCGTTGACGTAGGCGCGTTAGAGCGCGTTCCGCAACGACGAGGTCGTTGACCCGCCTGCCCCGCGCTTGTCATGCCCCGCGCTTGTCATTGCGAGGAGCGAAGCGGACGAAGCAATCCCCTCGAGGAGCGCACGAATGAACTTGCGCTCCTCGAGGGGATTGCTTCGTCCGCTTCGCTCCTCGCAATGACAGAGGCTCGCAATGACAGAGGTCGGGCTGGGGACTGGCCAGCGAAGATGATACTAACCCACCGCGTCTTTCACCGGCACCGCCGGGGTGCTGCCCCGCATGCGTTCCTCCAACCCCTGCAGCACCACAAAGAACGTCGGCACGAACAACACGGCGAAGCACGTGGACGCGATCATCCCGGTCAGCACGCTCAACCCCAGCGAGATGCGCGCCGCGGCGCCTGCCCCGGTAGAAGTACCAATGGCGCCACGCCCAGGATGAATGCGAACGACGTCATCACGATCGGCCGGAACCGCGTGCGCGCCGCTTCCACTGCCGCTGCAACGATCGCCAGTCCCTCGTGGCGCCGTCGGTCGCGCGCCACCTCCACGATCAGGATCGCGTTCTTGGCCGACAGCGCGATCAGCAGCACCAGACCGATCTGCGTGTAGAGGTTGTTTGCCACCCCCAGCGCACCGAGCGCCAGCGCGGGTCCGCTCAATGCCAGCGGCACCGCCAGGACCACCGACAGCGGTGCGATCCAACTTTCGTACTGCCCGGCCAGGCACAGGTACACCAGCAGCAGGCCGAGGCCGAACACCAGGTAGATCTGCCCGCCGACCGCGTTCTCCTGGTACGACATCGCGGTCCATTCATAGCTGGTGCCGCGCGGCAAGTACCTTGTTGGCAAGATCCTCCATGATCGACATGGCCTGGCCGGAGCTGTAGCCCGACGCCGGGGCGCCGACGATCGATGCGGCGGGATACAGGTTGTACAACGTGATCAGCGCCGGCCCCACCGTTGGCTGCACGCGCACCAGCGTGCCCAGGGGGATCATTTGGCCGCTCTGGCTGCGCACCGTGAGCTGCAGGATGTCATCGATGTGCAGCCGGAACGGCGCATCCGCCTGCGCATAGACCTGGAACGTGCGGCCGAACTCGTTGAACTGGTTGATGTAGCTGGAACCGATATAGCCGGACAGAGTTGCGAACACGTCGCCCACGGAAACCCCCAGCGCCTCGGCCTTGGTGCGGTCCACCAGCACCTCGACCTGCGGCACACCGGCGCGGAACGTGCTGATCACGCGCTGCAAACCCGGCTGGCCGGCCGCATCCGTCAACGCCGTGCGGGTGACGCGGGCCAGCTTGGCGAAGTCGTCGCTACCGTCGCGTTGCTCGACCATCATGGTGAAGCCGCTGGCGTTGCCGATGCCCTGGATCGGTGGCGGCACGATCACGAAGGCTGACGCGTCGGTCAGCTTGTCCAGCGCGGCCTGCAGGTGGTTATAGATGTCGCGCAGGCCCTCGCCCTTGCCGCGCTCCGACCAGTCTTTCAGCACCACATAGACCGCGCCGGCGGATGCCAGCGAGGCACTGTTGTCCAGCGGCGAAATACCGGCGATCGCGATCGCCTGGTCAACGCCGGGGGTGGCACGCGCGATGGCGGTGGCCTTCGCCAGCACCGCCTGCGTGCGTTCCAGCGACGCGCCGTCGGGCAATTGCAGGCCGAGCACCAGGTAGCCCTGATCCTCGATCGGAATGAACGCGGTGGGCAGCCGCGCGACGCCCCAGACACCCAGCCCACCCGCGATCAACGCCAGCAACGCCATTGGGCGGGCATGGCGCACCATGCGTCCGATCAACGATGCGTAGCCACGCTCCATCGGCGTGTAGGCGCGTTCAAAGCTGCGAAACAGGAAGTTGCGTTGCGCCACGGGCACTGGCGGGCGCAGCCACAGCGCGCATTGCGTCGGCTTCAGCGTCGCCGCGTTGATGGCCGAGAGCAGGGCGGTGGCGGCGATCACGATGGCGAACTGCGCGTACATTTGGCCGGTGAGGCCGGGCAGGAACGCAGCCGGCACGAACACCGACATCAGCACCAGCGTGATGCCGATGATCGGCCCGAACAACTCCCGCATGGCGCGCACGGCAGCGTCGTGTGCCGAGAGGCCACGTTCCATGTGATGGGTGGCGCCTTCCACCACCACGATGGCGTCGTCCACCACGATGCCGATCGACAGCACCAGCGCGAACAAGGTGGACAGGTTCACGGTGAAGCCCAGCGCCGCCATCAGCGCGAAGGCACCGATGATCGTCACCGGCACGGTGGTGGCGGGGACCAATGTCGCGCGCCAATCCTGCAGGAACACCAGGATGACCACCAGCACGAGGACGCCCGCCTCGATCAGCGTGCGGTACACTTCGTCGATCGAGGCATTGACGAATCGTGTGGTGTCGAACGGGATTTGCCAGGTCAGTCCTTGCGGGAAGCCATGCGCCAGCTCCGTCATTTTGGCGCGCACCGCGGCAGCGACTGCGAGGGCGTTGGCGTTCGGCGACTGGAAGACGGCGATGCCTGCCGCGGGCTCGCCGTTGAGGCGGAATGACTGGGAATAGGTCTGCGCCCCCAGTTCCACGCGCGCCACATCCTTCACCCGCGTCAACTGCCCACCGGAACCGTTCGCCGCCTTCACCACGATATCGCCGAATGCGGCGGGATCGGTCAGGCGGCCGGCGACGTTCAACGTGTACTGGAACGCCTGGTCCGCCGGCGCGGGCGGCGTGCCCACCTGGCCACCGGTGACCTGCTGGCTTTGGGCCTGGACCGCGTTGATGACATCCTGCGGCGTCAGGCTGCGCGCCTTCAGCGTCTCCGGGTCGAGCCAGATGCGCATGGAATACTGGCCAACGCCGAACACGTTGACGTTGCCGACGCCGGGGAGGCGCGCGATCGCATCCACCAGGTTGATGGTGGCATAATTGCTCAAGAACAGACTGTCGTAGCGACTGCCGGGCGACGTGAGCGTGACGAACAACAGGATGGAGGTGGACCTCTGCTGCACCGTCACGCCCTGTGCCTGCACCGACTGCGGCAGTGAGGCCAGCGCGCTGGCGACCCGGTTCTGCACGAGTACCTGCGCGAAGTTCAGGTCGGTGCCGATTTTGAAGGTCACCGTCAGCGTATAGCTGCCGTCGCTGGTGCTGGTGGACTGCATGTACAGCATGTCCTGCACGCCGTTCACCTGCTCCTCGATCGGCAGGGCGACGGTGTTCATGACGGTCTCGGCGCTGGCGCCGGGATAGCGGGTAGTGACCTGCACCGTCGGCGGCACCACGTTGGGGTATTGCGTTACGGGCAAGGTGGCGATCGCCACCAGCCCGAGCAAAACCATGATCGCCGCCAGCACGTTGGCGAGCACCGGACGGTCGATGAAGAAGCGGGAGATCATGCGGCTACGACTTCCCAGGCGCCGGCAGCGCCGCGGAGATCGTGGTCGCCTCCGGCGCCACCTTCTCCCCCGGCACCGCGCGCTGCAGGCCGGACACCACGACCCGGTCGTCCGACTGCAGGCCTGTCGCGATCACCCGCAGCACGCCGACGCGTTCCCCGGTGGTGACAGTGTGCTGCTGCACCACATTGTCCTTGTCCACCACAAGCAGGTAGCGCCCGGACTGATCGGTGCCCAGCGCGGTTTCCGGGACCAGCAGTGACTCGCCTGCCGGCCTCGGCAACGGCACGCGCACGCGGACGAAGAAGCCGGGCAGCAGCACGTGGTTCGGATTGGACAGGATGCCGCGCACCATCAACGTGCCGGTGCTCGGGTCCACGTTCGGCGACACGTAGTCCAGATGACCCTGGTGCGGGTAGCCGGTATCCGTCATCAGCCCGATCTCGACGGGCACCTTGTCGAGATCCTTCCGCACATCGAATCCCGCCTGCCGCAGGCTCGCCGAGATCCGCAATACATCCTGCTCACTGACGGTAAAGCTGACATAGATCGGATCGAGTTGTACGATCGTGGCCAGCGTCGTGGGCCCATTGGCACCGACCAGGCTGCCGGCTGACACCTGATGTGCCGTCACCATGCCGTCGAACGGCGCGGTGACCTGGGTATAGCCGAGATTGATCGCCGCCTGCGTCACCCCGGCCTGGTCGTTCAGCACGTTGGCGCGGTTGCTGTCGCGCGCGGCGAGCGCCTGGTCCACCGTCGAACGCGACGAATAATCGGTGCGGCCGAGCGATGCCTGCCGCTGATACTCGGCGTCGGTTTGCGAGGCCTGCGCCTGGGCTGACTGCAACGCCGCCTGCGCCTGCTGCAGCTTGGCCTGGTAGGGCGCCGGCTCGATGATGAACAGGGTCTGCCCGCGATGAGCGATGGCGCCGTCGGTGTAGTCAATGGACTGCAGGAAGCCGGAGACACGCGCGACCAGATCCACCTGATTGTAGGCCGTAAGATTGCCGGTGGCTTCCAGATAGGGGGTCACCGACTGGTGCAGCGGCTGGGCGACGACGACCTGAGGCGGCGGCGGGGCAACAAAGCTGGTCTGCTGCCGCTTGCAGCCAGTCACGGCAAGCGCGGCCAGAAGGATGGTGGCCGCCGAACGCCAGGCTCGCTGCATGATTCCTGCTCCCCCGGGTGGCAGGTGCAACCTGCGATTGGTTGAACGGAAGGTAAGCGACACGACCGCACAGGGGCAAGGGGAGCGGGCCGGTGATTGGCCCCTGGCGGAGGGCACGCCTTGCTTGCGGCCGTGGAGGAGAAGATTCGCGGGAAATCGGCTCCGCCAGTGCCGACTATTGCTGGCCCTTTTATCGCAGAGGAAGCGGAGGCGCAGAGAAGAACCAGTTTGCTGATCCGTGCCTCGGGTGGCGACCGGGGATCAGTTCGTGCGATGCTCCGGCCGCCTCGCCGGCACGCCTGAGCGGCCGCCAGGTCGGTTTGCTGATGAACTTCGACGCCGTTCTCCTGAAAGACGACCTCCGCCGCTGCATCCCGTGACGCGGCCAATCCAACTCCGCCGCCTGCTATTCCATGGCAGCGTGTGCCTCGGCCGGCGCCGCGGTCCGCCGCGGCCGGCGCATCAGCAACAGCAGCAGCAGAGACGGCAATGTGGTGAAGATCATCATGCGGTAGTCGTCGATATAGGCGGTGATCTGCGCCTGCTGGTTGATGATCACATCCAGCATCGACGCGCCATGCACCGTGGCCGGATTCCACATGTGGCTGACCGCGCCTCCCGCCTGCAAGGCGCGGTTGAACGGCGTCACCGCGGCGCCGATCTCCGCGTGCAGCGCCTGGGTATTGTGCGCCAGCATAGCCGAGGTCACGGATACGCCGATCGCGGCGCCGATATTGCGGAACAGGGAGAACAGTGACGTGCCGTCGGTGCGGAACTGCGGGGCCAGCGTGGCGAAGGCCAGCACCTGCAACGGAATGAAGATGAACCCCAGCCCGGCGCCCTGCGCGACGATGGTCAGTGCAATGCGCACCTCCGATACGTCGGGCGTCCAGCGCGTCATGTCCCAGATCGACCAGGACAGCATCAGGATGCCGAACGCCATCAGCTTGCGCCGGTCCATCCGCGAGGTCAGGCGGCCGCCGATCATCATCGACACCATGGTGCCGATGCCGCGCGGTGCCATGATGAGGCCGGCGCTCTCCACCGGATAGTTCGCCAGTCCTTGCAGCCATGGCGCCATCAGCGAGGAGCTGGATACCAGGATGGTGCCGGACGCGAACATCACCGCCAGCCCGGCGGAGAAATTGCGGTCGCGGAAGATCGCCGGCGGGATGAACGGTTTCTTCGCCGTCAGCAGGTGGACGAAGAACAGATAGATGCCGAGGCAGCCAAGCACCGCCTCGATGATGACCTCGCGGGAGCTGAACCAGTCCTGGTCCTGGCCGCGATCCAGCATCATCTGCAGCCCGCCGATGCCGATGGCCAGCACGCCGAAGCCGATCCAATCGAAGCGCAGATTGAAGTTGGGAAACGAGCGCGGCATGAAGAACAGCAGCCCGAGCGTGGCCAGGATGCCGAACGGCAGGTTGATGTAGAAGACAAAGCGCCAGTTGTACATCTCGGTCAGGTAGCCCCCGAGCGTCGGTCCCAGGATCGGCCCCACCATCACGCCCATGCCCCAGATCGCCATCGCCTGGCCGCGCTGCTCCATCGGGTAGATGTCCAGCATGGTCGCCTGCGACAGCGGCACCAGCGCGGCGCCGAACATGCCCTGCAGCAGGCGGAACACCACCATCTGGTGCAGCGATTGCGCCGCGCCGCACATCATGGAGGTGATGGTGAATCCGATCAGGCAGGTAATGAACAGGTATTTGCGGCCGAAGCGCGATGCCAGCCAGCCGACCGGGGCGGTCATGATCGCCGCGGCGGTGATGTAGGACGTCAGGACCCAGGTAATCTCGTCATAGGTCGCCGACAGGCTACCCTGCATATACGGCAGCGCGACGTTGGCAATGGTCTGGTCGAGCGCCTGCATCAACGTGGCACCCACGGTGCACAGCGTGATGATCATGCGATAGGGGACCTGCGACGTCTGGGTATAGGATTCGGGCACCGATGAGGCTCGCTTAGAACTTACCCACTTATCCACCCCGTCATGGCCGGGCTTGACCCGGCCATCCGCGCACGGGTTGTCGCGCGCGAACGGCCGGGTCAAGCCCGGCCACGGCGGGAAACAATGGCATTCAGATCAGAATAGGTCGCGCCAAGTGCGCTGGTGGCCGGTGTCGATACCGGCTTCCACGCTCATGCCGGCACGCAACGGGGGATCGCCGGGCTGGCGGTCCACGCGGATGCGCACCGGGATGCGCTGCACCACCTTCACCCAGTTGCCCGACGTGTTCTGCGCCGGAAGCACTGAAAACTCCGAGCCACTGTTCGGAGCGATGCTCTCCACCTCGCCCTTCCAGCTGCGCCCGGGATAGGTATCCACGTCAACGTCCACCGGATCTCCCGGCTTCACCCAGGTAAGTTCCGTCTCCTTCGGGTTCGCCTCCACCCACACGTGCTCGGTCGAGATGATCCCGAAGGCGGCGGTGGAGGCCGCCAGGTACATCCCGGGCTGCACGGTATCGACCTGCGTCACGATGCCATCGAACGGCGCGTAGATAACCGAGTGATCCAGCTCGCGCTGCGCCTCTGCCAGCCGCGCACTTGCCACCAGGTAGCCGGGCATGGTGTGCACATCGACGTCCGGGCTGCCGCCGAGCTTCGCCAACTGCACCTGCGCCCCAACCTTCAGCGCATCCAGCGCCTGCCTGTCCGCGGCAAGCTGAAACCTCGCGTTATCATATTCGGCGCGGGTGACGCCGCCGGACTTCACCAAATTGGCGAAGCGGTCAAAGTTCGCCTCGTCGGACTGCACCTGGGCCTGCTTCGCATCGGCATCGCGCAGCATGCGGTGGTAGGACAGCTTCTCGGCATCCAGATCCAAGGCCACCCCACCGGCGTTGGCCTTCGCCGCTTGCACGGCGATCTGGTATTGCAGCGGGTCAAGCCGTAGCAGCACCTGGCCCTTCTTGACCAACTCGCCCTCATGCACCGGCACCTGCTGCACGATGCCGCTGACGTCGGTCGCCAGCGATTCCTTGGCGGCGCGCACATAGGCGTCATCGATATCGACGTAGCGGCCGCCGGTGATCCACCAGGTGGCGGAGCCGACAACGACGACCACGATACCGCCCAGCATCAGGATCGGCCGCAGCGCGGCTCGGCTGACGCGGCGACGGGCGGGGGCCTCGGTGACGCGAGGCGCGGCGGGGGCGGACGAACCCGCGGTGGCGGCTTGCGACATCAGGCGAGCTCCGTCGCTACAGCTACATTGCGCGATTCCGTGGGGCGCGATTCGGTAGCGTCGCGCGGTTCTGGCACCTCGGCGCCGCGGCGGGCGGCATGCGCCTCCTGCACCAACGTAACCTTCATGCGCAGCAAGGCTCCGGTCAGGCTGTCGATGACATCGTCGTTCAGCCCGGCGGTGACCATGCGGGTGATTTCCGCACGCTGCTGAGCTATATCGAACAACACGGCGTGGGCGGCGTCTCTCAGGTGGAGGCGCCAGATGCGGCGGTCTCGCGGGTCGGGGCGGCGTTCCACCATGCCGCGCGCCTCCAGCCGGTCGATCAGCCGGGCGACGGTGATCGGCTCCACTTCCAGCAGTTCCGCCAGTTCCTTCTGGGAGATGCCTGGCTGGCGCTCGAGCCAGATCAGGATCCCCCATTGGGCGCGTGTCATGTCGTGCTGGCGCGCGCGCTTGTCGGCGTCCACCCGCAGCAGACGGGCGACGTCGTGCAGCAAGAACAGCAGGTCGCGTGGGAATTCGGCCAAGGGAGGAAAGCCTCGTCAGATGATATCGATTAGCGTGACTATAAGGCTGCTTATGATATCCATGCCAGATGGTACGCCATGCTATTGACGCATTGCGGACCCGCGACGGAAAGGCAGGACAGGCGTCGCAAACCCGGACGGACGGACTGCCAATTCCACTTGAGTATCGACGTGAAATGCGTCAATGTCCAATCTCAGATCGGTAAACTGATGTAAGAAACATGATAACGGCGGGACAAATGCGCGCTGCCCGGGGGCTGCTGGGCATCGACCAGCGCCGTCTGGCTGAACTTTCCGGCCTCTCGCTGCCCACCATCCAGCGCATGGAGGCGAGCGACGGGGTCGTGCGCGGCAATGTTGACTCCCTGATGAAGCTGATTGACGCCCTGCAGCAGGCGGGGATGGAACTGATCAGTGAGGGCGCGGTCAGTGCCACCGGAGGCCGTGGTGTGCGGCTGGTCAGACCGGCCGGCCCGGCCGCTTCCCAGGGCAACGCTTCCCAGGGCAACGCGTCCCAGGGCAGCGCGTCCCAGGGCAGCGCGGGCGCATGAGCGGCCTCGTCCTGGCCTGCATTCTCGCGTTGCTGGCGCTTGCCCCGCTCGGCGTCGCCACCGCCCAAACTCGGGCCGGCACCCCCGTCGTCTATGGCGGTTCACTGCTGATCGCGCTGGTCCTGCTGGCCGCCGGCGCCGCGTCCATCCCCGCCGCAGCCTCGCGCGAAGTGCTCCCGGTCGGCCTGCCCTGGACTGGCGGCCACATACGACTGGACGCGCTGTCGGGCTTCTTCCTGGTGGTGATCGGGCTCGGCAGCGCCGCGAGCAGTCTGTTCGCCCTCGGCTACGGCCGCCACGAGACCCAGCCGCAGCGCGTGCTGCCCTTCTATCCCCTGTTCTTGGCCGGCCTGACGCTGGTGGTCATCGCCGACGACGCCTTCATCTTCCTGTTCGCCTGGGAACTCATGTCGATTGCGTCCTGGGCACTGGTGCTCGCGCACCACCGGGACAGCGGCAACACCCGCGCCGCCATGATCTACATGTTGATGGCCGCCTTCTCCGGTTTTGCCCTGCTGCTGGCGTTCGGCCTGCTGGCGGCCGCCGCCGGCAGCTACTCGTTCGACGCCATGCGAGCCGCGCATCCGGCGCCCTGGGTCGCAGCACTGGTGCTGGTCCTGGCGCTGATCGGCGCCGGATCGAAAGCCGGCATCGTGCCGCTGCATGTGTGGCTGCCGCTCGCGCATCCCGCCGCGCCGAGCCACGTCTCCGCGATGATGAGCGGCGTGATGACCAAGGTGGCGGTCTACGGCTTCATCCGCATCGCATTCGACCTTTTGGGCGTGCCGGGCTGGTGGGCCGGCGTGGTGGTGCTGGCGCTGGGCGGCATCACCGCCGTGCTCGGCGTGCTGTACGCGCTGATGGAGCATGACCTGAAGCGCTTGCTCGCCTACCACACGGTGGAGAACATCGGCATCATCTTCATCGGCCTGGGTCTGGCGATGGCGTTCATCGCCAATGGCCTGCATGCCGCCGCGGCCCTGGCGCTGACCGCCGCGCTGTTCCACGTCTTCAACCACTCGGTGTTCAAGAGCCTGCTGTTCTTTGGCTCCGGCGCGGTGCTGACCGCGACCGGCGAGCGCGACATGGAGAAGCTCGGCGGCCTGATCCACCGGATGCCGCAAACGGCGTTCTGCTTCCTGGTGGGCTGCGCCGCGATCTCCGCGCTGCCGCCGCTGAATGGCTTCGTCTCCGAGTGGCTGACCTTCCAGGCCATCCTGCTGCATCCGAATCTGCCGCAATGGGGACTGAAGATCGCGATCCCGGCCGACGGCGCGCTGCTGGCATTGTCGGCCGCACTGGCTGCCGCGTGCTTCGTGAAGGCATTCGGCGTCAGCTTCCTCGGCCGTCCGCGCAGCACGGTGGCAGCGCAGGCCCGCGAAGTGGACCGCTTCTCGCTGGCGGCGATGTTCGTGCTGGCCGCCATGTGCCTGCTGGCGGGCATCCTGCCCGGCGCGCTCATCGACGCGCTGGCGCCGGTGGCGCAGACGCTGACCGGCGCGCACATGCCGACGCAGATCGGCCTCGACTGGCTGACCATCGTACCGGTGGCGCAGAGCCGCAGTTCCTACAACGGGCTGCTGGTGTTTCTGTTCATTGCCGCATCGGCGTCGATGATGGCCTGGGCGATTCATCGCTTCGCCTCGCACGCGCTCCGCCGAGCGCCGGCATGGGACTGCGGCTTCCCCGATGCCAGCCCGGTGACGCAATACACCGCTGGCAGCTTCGCCCAGCCGATCCGCCGCGTGTTCGGCAGCGTGGTGTTCCGCGCGCATGAGACGGTGACAATGCCGCCGCCGGGGGACGTCGCGCCGGCACGCATCGAAAAGTCGATCAGCGACCCGGTGTGGGACACGCTGTATGCACCTATCGCCGCCGGCGTGCTGCGCGCGGCGGACGTGCTGAACCACCTGCAGTTCCTGACGATCCGGCGGTACCTTGGCTTCGTCTTCGCCGCGCTGGTGCTGCTGCTGTTGGCGTTGGCGCTATGGCAGTGAGCGCACGACGGGGGAGAGAAGGAACCCCCTCCCCCTTGTGGGGGGCTTGGGCCGCAAAGCGGATCACGCGGCGAGAGGGGCGCGAGCACCCAACGCCTTTGTGGTTCGGTCCCCTCTCACCAACCTTCCGCCACAAGGGGGGAGGGGACGAAATATGATACGCGCCCTCCTCATCCAGGGCCTGCAAATGTCGCTGGTCCTGCTGCTGGCGCCCCTTCTCACGGGCCTGGTACGCAAGGTGAAGGCCCGCCTGCAGCGCCGCCGCGGCCCACCGCTGATCCAGCCCTATCGCGACCTGCGCCGCCTGCTGGGCAAGGAAGTCGTGCTCGCCGACAATGCCTCCTGGCTGTTCCGTGTTGCGCCCTACATGATCTTCGCCGTCACCTGGGTGGCCGCGGCCCTGGTGCCGACCTTCCACACCGGCCTGATGTTCTCCTGGTCCGGCGACCTGATCGCCATCACCGCCTTGCTCGGCAGCGCACGCTTCATGCAGGCACTGGCGGCGATGGATATCGGCACCAGCTTCGGCGGCATCGGCGCCTCCCGCGAGGTCATGATCGCCTCGCTCGCCGAGCCGGCCATGCTGATGATCGCGCTCTCGGTCGCCATCATCGCCGGCTCGACCCAGCTTTCCACTATCGCCGCCGTCATGGCCTCCTCCGCTGTCGGCCTGCGCGTGTCGCTGGCACTGGCGCTGGTGGCCTTCGTTATCGTCGCACTGGCGGAGAACGCCCGCATCCCGGTGGACAACCCCGCGACGCACCTGGAACTGACCATGGTGCACGAGGCGATGGTGCTGGAGTACTCCGGCCGTCATTTGGCGATGATCGAGCTGGCGTCGTCGCTCAAGCTGTTGCTCTACATCTCTGCCATCGCCTGCATCTTCGTCCCGGTCGGTCTGGAGCATGGCTACGCAGTCGGCCTGCTGACCTGGCTGGCGAAGCTTGCGATCGCCGGCGTGTTGCTCGGCGTGTTCGAGATGTCGATCGCCAAGATGCGCGTATTCCGCGTGCCGAACTTCCTCGGCGCGGCGCTGATGCTGGGATTGCTCGGCGTGCTGCTGTTGTTCGTATCGCAGGGGATGTGATGCCCCGGCTGTCCTTCGACGTCGCCCATATGCTGGCGGGCCTCCTGGTGCTGACCAGCTTCATGATGCTGTACCAGGACCGGCTGTACGCCCTGCTGCGCGTGCTGGCGCTGCACGCCTTCGTGCTGGCCTGCGCCGTCGCTTGGCAGGCGCACATCCAGGACGCCCCCCATCTCTATGTGACCGCCGGCATCGCGCTGGTATTCAAGGCGACGCTGGTCCCCTGGGCGCTGCAACGCATCATGGTGCGCCTGGGCATCCACCGCGAGATCGAGACCGTCGTCGGCATCGGCATCACCATGCTGGCCGGCATCTTCCTGGTGGCGCTGTCCCTGGAAGTGATGCTGCCGGTCACCACCCACGCCAACCCGGTGGCGCGCGAGGACATCGCGTTGGCGCTCTCGGTGGTGCTGATCGGCCTGCTGATCATGGTCACGCGCCGCAATGCCGTCAGTCAGGTGGTCGGCTTCCTGTCGCTGGAGAACGGCGTCGATCTTGCCGCGGCCGGAGCGCAGGGCATGCCGCTGGTGGTGGAGATCAGCGTCGCGTTCTCCATCCTTATCGCGTTCATCGTCATCGGCATCTTTCTGTTCCGCATCCGCGAACGCTTCGAACTCGGTGGATTTGGAAGCGCTGGATCGGTTCCGTGGGGAACGGCGATGAACAGCCGCGCGTCATGGCCGGGCTTGGGCTTGACCGGGCCATCCACCCGCGCTCGTTCGGGACTCCCGGCAGTAACCGCCCCCGATCTCGTCGGGAGGATGGCCGGGTCAAGCCCGGCCATGACGTGTTTCTGCCGCGGCCTCACGCTCTTCGGACCCCAGGTTTTAGCGCCACAGGCTGATTGCCGATGAACGAGCTTTCGATCCTCTTCATCCCACTCATCTTCGCGGCCCTGCTGTCTGCGATACCCAACTATCGCCTCTCGGCGCGCCTGAACGTCCTCGCCAGCCTGCTGTCCTTCCTTTCCGCCATCGATCTGTTGTTCCAGCGGCCCTCCCCCAACCAGTACCTCCTGATCGACGATCTCAACATCGTCTTCATCCTGCTCAACACCTTCGTCGGCTTCACCACCAGCGTGTTCAGCGCCAGCTACATCGCGCACGAACTTGAAACCGGCCGCCTCACGCCGCGCTACCTGCGGTTCTACCACGCCATGTTCCAGCTCATGCTGCTCGGTATGAACCTGGCACTGGTCGCCAACAACATCGGCCTGATGTGGGTCGCGGTCGAACTAGCGACGCTCACCACTGTCGTCATGGTCGGCATCTACCGCACCCACGAAGCGATCGAGGCCGCCTGGAAATACTTCATCCTCGGCAGCGTCGGCATCGCGCTTGCCTTGTTCGGCACCATCCTGGTCTATCTCGCCGCCCGCCCGGTCGTCGGCGAGGGCATGGACGCCATGGTATGGACCAGTCTGCTGGCCCATGCGCACGCTTTTGATCCCGCCTTGCTCAACATCGCGTTCATCTTCCTGCTGCTGGGATATGGCACGAAAGTCGGCCTCGCACCGATGCACGCCTGGCTGCCGGATGCGCACGCGGAAGGTCCCACGCCGATTTCGGCCGTCCTGTCCGGCCTGCTGCTGAACGTCGCGCTGTACGCGCTGCTGCGGTTCAAGCTGCTGCTGGCAGCCAATCCGGGGGCCATCGCACCCGGCCCGCTGATGATCGCTCTGGGCCTGCTGTCGCTGATCTTCGCTGCTTTCATGTTGTACCGCCGCCGCGACATCAAACGCATGTTCGCCTACTCCTCGATCGAGCACATGGGCATCATCGTGTTCGCCTTCGGCATGGCGGGACCGCTGGGCAATTTCGCCGGCTTGCTGCAAATGACCATGCACAGCCTGACCAAGTCGGCGATCTTCTTCTCGGTCGGCCACGTGGCACAGGTGAAAGGCACGCAACGCATCGCCGACATGGGCGGCCTGACCGAGACCCACCCGGTGCTGGGCTGGACCCTGGTCGCCAGCGTGCTGGCCATCGCCGGCCTGCCTCCCTTCGGCGTGTTCACCAGCGAGTTCCTCGTCGTCAGCTCCACCTTTGCCCGCGAGCCGCTGCTGGCGGTGCTGGTCGTGTTCGGCCTGCTGATCTCGTTCGGCGCTTTGTTGTGGCGCGTCACCGCGGTGGCGTTCGGCGAACCACGCGGCCCCACCGGACCGGTGCAGGCATCGTATGTGCCGATCTTCGCCCATCTCGCGCTGGTGCTGGTCGCCGGCATCTGGCTGCCGGGCCCGCTGGTCGCATGGTTCCAGCATGTCGCGACGCTGCTGGGCTGAACCGATGACGCTCGAAGACATCCTCGCCGCCAACCCCAAAATCGAAACGCACCAGCCGTGGCCCTGCGCTGTCGTCGATGCGACGGCTTGGCAACAGGCCGCCGACCTGCTCGCGGCCGGCGAGCTGACGCTGCTGAGCCTGTGGGGCGAGGCCGGCCGCATCCACATGGCCGTGCTGTCCGGTGCCGGTTCATCCCGTCATCCCCGCGCGAGCGGGGACCCAGGCACCACAGGTCCCCGCTTGCGCGGGGATGACGAAGTTGGCGCGCTCGGGGAAGACGACGGTGGGACGCGCCGGGGTGACGAACGTGGCGCGGCATCGTCAACCGGCGTGCCTGATCCGTCACAGACCGACGACACGTCGCAAGTCGCGGTGCTGAGCCTGGACTGTCCCGACAACCGCTTTCCATCGGTCGGCCGTATCCACGCGCCGGCCATCCGTCTTGAACGCGCGGCGCACGATCTGTTCGGACTCGAACCGGTGGGGGCGGTCGACATACGGCCATGGCTCGACCACGGACGCTGGTCCAACGATCCAATGCCGGCCTATGAGTTTCTGCCCGTCGTGGGGGAAAACCTGCATCAGATTCCGGTCGGCCCGGTACATGCCGGCATTATCGAGCCGGGCCATTTCCGCTTCACCGCCGATGGCGAGACCGTGGTGCGGCTGGAGCAGCGCCTCGGCTATGTGCATAAAGGGATCGACGCGTTGCTAGGTGGCGCCGCGGTGCCGCGCGCCTTGCGCATCGCCGGCCGCACGTCGGGCGATTCCACGGTCGCCTACGCCTTCGCCTTCTGTCGCGCAGTTGAGGCCGCGCTGGGCATCGACGTGCCGCCGCGCGGCGGGGCCTTGCGCGGCGTGATGGCGGAGCTGGAGCGCGTCGCCAACCACCTCGGTGATTTCGGCGCGATTTGCAACGATGCCGCGTTCAGCATCATGCTGGCGCATTGCGGTGTGCTGCGGGAACAAGTGCTGCGCTCCGCCGACGCATGCTTCGGTCATCGCCTGATGATGGACCGGATTGTGCCGGGCGGCGTCGCCATGGATCTCAGCGCCGCGGGGATCGCGGAAATCCGTGCCTTGGTCGCCATGCTGCGGACCCGCCTGCCGGCGTTGGTCAAGCTGTACGACGAAACCGCCTCGCTGCAGGACCGCACCGTCGGCGCCGGCATCGTGCGTCCGGAGTTGGTGCGTCGTTTCGGTGCCGGCGGGTATGTGGGGCGTGCCTCCGGCCGCGATTTCGACACCCGTCGGGACCTCGCCTATGCGCCCTACGACACTGTGCGCTTCGACGTGCCGGTCCGGCAGGACGGCGACGTCAATGCCCGCGTCTGGATCCGCATCCGCGAGATCGAGCAAAGCCTGTCGATCGTGGAGCAATTGCTGGAAAAATTGCCATCCGGCCCGGTGCGGGAATCGGTGGAAGACGCGTCCTCCGGTCCCGGCGAAGGCATGGCGTTGGTCGAGGCATTCCGTGGCGACGTTCTGGTATGGCTGCGCGTGAATGCTGGCCACATCGAGCGCTGCCATCTGCGCGATGCATCCTGGTTCCAGTGGCCGCTGCTGGAAGCGGCGATCGAGGGCAACATCGTCGCCGATTTTCCTCTGTGCAACAAAAGCTTCAATTGTTCCTATTCCGGGCACGATCTGTGACGGTGGCGATGCGATGCTGAAAACGCTGTTGCAGGGCCTGCGGACTCCGCTGACAGAGCAACGGCCGGCGGCCGATCCGGCGCTGGTGGCATTGGGCACCACGCTGGACCGGGTGGCGCGCCGCAAGCTCGGCCGCAGCCTTGCGATCCGCGCAGTAGATGCCGGATCGTGCAACGGCTGCGAGCTGGAAATCCAAGCGCTGACCAACGCGTTCTATGATCTGGAACGCTACGGCCTGCACTTCGTCGCCTCGCCGCGCCACGCCGACGTGCTGCTGGTCACCGGCCCGGTGACGAAGAACATGCGCGAGGCGTTGGAACGCACCTGGCGCGCCACGCCCGACCCCAAATGGGTGGTGGCTGTGGGCGACTGCGCGGCTGACGGCCACGTGTTCGCCGACAGCTACGCGGTGGTGGGCGGCGTATCCGCGGTGGTGCCGGTGGATTTGGTGATCCGCGGCTGTCCGCCAACGCCGACCCAGTTGCTGCGGGGGTTGCTGACGCTGATGGAGACAACGTAGGGCGGAAAAGCGAAGCGCATTGCGCCGTCACGAGTGCCAAAATACGCTTCGCTTTTCCGCCCTGCTTTGCCTACAGCGCCTGGTACACCGCCGTTTCGAACCCTTCGAACGCCGCCACCGCTTTCGGATCGAAGAACGGCAGCAGTTGCGTGGCATAGACGCCGGTCACCCCGCGTGTCGGGTCGATCCAGAAATACGAATTGGCCAGCCCCGCCCACGCCAGACTGTTCGCCGACCGCCCGGTCGGCAGCGGTTCCGGGTTGATCAGGAAGCTCAGCCCCCACTTCATCCCAGCGAGAAAATCGACGTCGAGCGTCAGCCCGGGCGCGGCGGTCTTCATCGCGTTGCATACCAGCCCGCCCATCGCGTTCTTGCCCATCATGGCCACAGTCTCCGGCCGCAGCACCTGCGCGCCGTTGAACGTGCCGCCGTGCAGGATCATCTGTGTGAACTTCAAATAATCGCCCACCGTCGCATACAGCCCGCCGCCGCCCATGTGGAATTCCGGATCCTGCGGGATCTCGGTATCGGTGGCGACGATCCCCTCGGGCGTGCGCGCGTGGATCTTCGCCAGCCGCCGGCGCTGCGCATCGCCGATGCGAAACGCGGTGTCGGTCATGCCGAGCGGAGCCAACACGTTCTCGGTCATGTACTGCGCCAACGTCTGGCCGGAGACCCCCTCGACCGCCTTGCCCGCCCAGTCGATCGAAATGCCGTATTCCCATTTCTCGCCAGGATCGAACACCAAAGGCGTCGTCAGCGCGGCGTTCTCGCAGGAGATGATGCCGGGGATGCCGGCCGCCTCCATATGGCGGCTCATGTCGGCGTTCCACATATCGTAGGTGTAGCCAGCGGTATGCGTCAGCAGATGGCGCAGCGTGATGGCGCGCCTGGGCGGCCGCAGCCGCGCCTGCCCATCGGGACCGAAGCCCTCCAGTACCTGCACGCGGCCCAACTCCGGCAGTACCGCGGCGATATCGCCATCCAACGACAGCTTCCCCTCCTCCACGAGCTGCATGGCACAGGCGCCAGTGACCGCCTTGGTCATGGACGCGATCCAAACGACGGTATCGGCCGTCATCGGCGCGCCGGTCCCCAGATCGCGGGAGCCGAAGCCACCCTCGAAAATGACGCCGTCGCGCGTCGCGGCGGCGGCGACAACGCCGGGAATGTCGCCGGCCTCGGCGGCGTGGCGGAGCGGAGCGGCGATGCTGCTGGTATCGGGCATGGTTTCCTCCCGTTGATCTTGCGTTGGTTGACGGCAGCATAGGCCGGGAACGGTGTGGGAGTCTCGCGTGACGGCACGGCTGTTGCCCGGCTGTCGGGGCAACACAGCGGCGCATTGCGCGGCGAGCGTCGGCACAGCAATCTCAGCCTGAGACCACAGCGAGGCAACGCATGAGCGGGCCAACCATCCAACCGCTTGATCCGTCCAGCATCCGCGTGCACCGCGCGGGCAACGGTCCACCCCTGATGATGCTGCATTGCCTCGGCATGACGCGTCATCTGTGGGACTGCCTGGGCGGCATGGCGGACCGCTACACGCTGCTGTCGTACGATTTTCCCGGCCACGGTGAGACGCCGCTACCCGCCGGCCCCTACACCATCGGGGCGCTGTCGATGCAGCTTGCTGCAGTGCTGCGGCGGGAGGGCATCGCCAAGGCGCACATCATGGGCATTTCGCTCGGGGGACTGGTAGCGCAGTGCTTCGCCGCCACCGAACCGGCGATGACGGACAAGCTGGTGCTGTGCGACACCACCCCGCGCTATACTGACGACGCGCGCGAGATGTGGGTGGCGCGTGCTGCCGCCGCGCGCAAGGACGGGCCGGCGTCGCTGCTGCCGGCGATCGAGAAGATCTGGTTCACGCCCGACTTCGTCACCGCCAACCCGCCCGCGGTGCGGCTTGTGCGGCAAACTTTCCATGCCTGCAGCGGCGAGGGATACGCCCTGGCCTGCGAGGTGTTGGGTGCGGCCGACCTGCGGGACCTCGCTCCGCGCATCAAGGCGCCGACCCTGGTGATCTGCGGCGAAGACGAAGGCCAGGCCTTCAAGGACGCGGCGGTCTGGCTGCGCGACAGCATTGCCGGTGCGCGGCTGGAGATGATCCCGTCGGCCGGGCACGCGTCGGTGCTGGAGCAGCCGGTGCGGATCGAAGGCTTGCTGCGGGGGTTTTTGGGGTAGGGATACGGAGGACGGCGAAAATGAGGGTGAGCGATCTGCCGAGGAGACACCCCCTCCCCTTGTCGGAGGGAGATGGGGGGAGGGGAGCGTACAAACGGCGGCGATTGCTTGTTCGCACCCCTCCCCCCATCCCCCTCCCACAAGGGGAGGGGGAGTCTCTGTAATGCCAGACCAGATCGTCCCTTCCTGGCTGACGAAAAGCCTCGGCCGGATCATCCTCACCGCGCGCTGGATGATGGCGCCGATCTATATAGGCTTGCTCGTCAGCCTTGCGCTGCTGGTGATCAAGTTCGTGCAGAGACTGGTCACGATGCTGCCGAAGCTCCTCGACATGCCGGCCAACGACCTGGTGCTGGCGGTGCTGGTACTGGTCGATGTGTCGCTGGTGGCCAATCTGGTGCTGATCGTGGTGCTCGCCGGCTGGCAGGGCTTCATCGACCCGATGTTGAGCACGCGTCACGACGACCAGCCGGGCTGGCTGGCATTGGACTTCAGCGCGATCAAGCTGAAGCTGATCGGCTCGATCGCGGTGATCGCCGCCATCGCGCTGCTGGAGGATTTCGTGCACCCGGAGGGTCTCACCGCGTCGACGATCGGCTGGCGGCTCGGCATCATGCTGGGGATCGGCGTGCTGGGCGTGCTGCTGGCGGTGATGGACCGGCTGGGCGAAAACCATCACGCGAAGGAATAGCCGATGCAGGCGGGTATTCAGTTCTTTCCCGATATCGGCCCCGGAGAAAAGTCCGCGCGCGACTATTGGCAGGAGGCGCTGCGGCTCGTCGCGTTATGCGACCGTTACGGCTACAGCCATGTCCGTACGGTGGAGCATTATTTTCATCCGTATGGCGGCTACAGCCCTAATCCGGTGGTGTTCCTGGCCGCCGCGGCGCAGGTGACGAAACGGGCGCGGCTGGTGACCGGCGCGGTGCTGCCGGCGTTCAACAACCCTTTGAAACTCGCCGGCGAGCTGGCGATGCTGGACGCGCTGTGCGACGGGCGGCTCGATATCGGCTTCGCGCGCGCCTTCCTGCCGCACGAATTTGCCCGCTTCGGCGTGCGGCTGGACGAAAGCCGCGCCCGCTTCGACGAAGGCATGGAGCAAGTGCGACTGCTGCTGGAGCAGGAGGGCGCCAGCCATCGGGGAACTTTTCATAGCTTCGAAAAACTGACGTCGCTGCCGCGGCCGACGCAGCTGCCTCGGCCGCCGTTCTATGTGGCGGCGCTGGCGACGCGGGAGTTGTTCGAGCGCGCCGGCACCGCGGGGCACGGCATCATGGCGATCCCGATGGCCGGCGGTGCGATGGCCGAATTGCTGGGCTTGTATCGCGAGGCATGGGCGCGCGCTGGCCATCCCGGGCGCGGCACGGTGATGCTGGCGTTCCACATGTTCTGCCATCCGGAGCAGCAGGCGGCAGAGGATATCGCCCGGGGGCCGTTGGAACGGTATTTGAAGTCGCTGGTGACGGCGGCGTCCGATTGGCTGCTGGGGGAGGGTTCGGCGGACTACCCCGGTTACGACAAGATGATCGCCGGCCTGGCACGCGAGACGTTCGAAACCCAGGTGGAGAAATGCGCCGCCTGGGTGGGGACGCCGGAACGCATCCTGGACACGATCGCGTCGTACCAGCAGCAGGTGGGTGGGTTCGAAATCGCCTCGTTGCAGGTGAACTTCAACAACCTGGCACTGGCCGACGCCGAGGCGTCGATGCGATTGTTCGGCGCGGCGGTGCTGCCGATTGTGGCCTCGGCGGGAGCGTAGTCCGCGGCGCCAGGCCGCGTCGCGGCACGCTTTGGCGGCCGACACTTGGGCCGTTGCTAGGCCGCGTCGCGGCACGCTTTGGCAGCTGACACTTCTGCCGCCAGCCGCTCGATCATGCCATCGACCGGGCGGCGCCCGTGCGGGAAGTGCTGCTTTTCCCAATCGATCAGGTTGCGCAGGACGGCAAGCAGTTCCTCGGCGGTGCCGGCATGGCCACGCTGGCAGGCCTTGCGGATCAGACCTTCCAGCTCGTCCGACAGGCGCCGGCGCATGAGACGGTTGAGTTGATCCCGCCGTTCGTGCGCATCATAGACTTCCGCCGGCTGCACGTCGGTGATCGGCGCCAACCGCACATTGCCGGCTATCGAGAAGGAGTTTTGCTTCATGCTCCCCACCCCAGCGAGAATCCGGTTTCGGTGAAGCATAGCTGAAACTTCTTGCAAAATGGTTACCGGAGAGCGGGCGTACGAAATACAAGGGGGTGCTGGAGCGGTGAATTACCGGACGGTCACGGCGGTGCTGCGTGATGGTAGCGTAACCCAAGAAGGGAGGCAGCCAATCCGCAAGCCCGCGCGACCGCCCGACGCCACACATATCACTGAGACTGCTCACTGAATCTGCGCAACCTGGATGACCGATGCCCGCGATGGACCGTCGCCGCACCTGGCTGGTCGACAAACAAGTGTTGTGCAAGAGCGGGGGATTTTTTCAACCGGCGGGCCACCGATTTGGGCAGCGTGGTTAAAGTGGAAACCACGGCAATTACTTCAATCGGAGTTCAGGACATGAACCTACACATCATTGCTGGCGCAGCTGCAACTGCTCTTGTGTTGAGCACGGGACTGGCATTCGCGCAGACCCAAGGGGCTGCAACTGCACAGTTCGGCCAGGTCGCGTTCACCAAGGCTGCCTTTGTCGGCAGCGGGGGTAACCCGGGCTACCTGATTTATAAGAATGAGCTGCAAGACGTGCCCGGCTACGGCAGCGGCCCGAACGGGTGATGGATCATCGATGGGTCCAACCGGGCGCATCTTCGGAGGTTGGCAACAGCTCCAGGACGTGCCCGGTCAGGCCATCGACATGGGAGCAGCTCAGACTAATGGCGGGTTCGCTCACCTCGGTCGCAGCTCCGCGGGAGGCGGCCGGACTGAGACGCGAAATCGTCGGCTTCCCAGCGCCGGGGGCGAGAAACGATTGTGCGATTTAGGCCGGCGAGCCACCCGGGTCAGGCTTGTCACTCCCCTCAGCCGCAGCGCGTCCCGCTTCGTCCCGACCTGCCGCGCCAGCACGTCCAGCCCGCGGACAGACTCCAACGCGAGGCTCGCGCGGCTGATCCTTAGCGAGCCGCCGCCATACGTAAGGATCGCCGCCGGCCAAACGAAAAGGGGCGCCCGCTCGGGGGCCGCTGCCCCGTCATATAAAAACGGCCCCGCCATTGCCGACGGGGCCAAGAGTTGGGTTGCGATTCTACGGACCCCGACCGTAGCAGGCAGCGGCCGGAGCCGTTTAGTTAGCTTTTCGGCCAGGGTCCGTTTGATAGGGTACTAAAGGCGGGACCACCCCTCGCGAGGCGGCCCCTTTCAGATGCCGGTCAGCGCCGGCCGCCAGAGACCGTCCGGTTATCGACGCTGAACAAGCCCGACCCACGATCATCCAGCTGGTCCTGATGGCTGCGCGGGGTTGCGGGGCACACCGAGCGGGGCGGCACTCGTCGCCGGTTGAGCCGCAACGAGTGTGTTGATCGTGCGTACGATTTGTGCCTGCGCCGCAGGATTCGGGTTCGGATTTATGATCGGTAGAACGCACGCGGCCGGGGCAGCCGCGGAAGCGGATTGTGTTTGAGTAAATGGCATGGTGACCTCCTTTGCGCCGCGGTGATAGCTACCGGCCGAACGCAGGCGACGCTGTGGATGGACTCACACCGCGAGCCGATTTCCGGCAGCAAAAGGGGCGCCCATCTGAGGGGCCGCGGTTTGAAAAACGTGAATTCTCGTCGGGCGGCGCGCGATCAGGCCGTCAACGGCCTTGCCCGCGGCTCCGGACAGCTCACGCGATCGTCCGCCAACGTCCACCGAAAATGCGCACGGATGCGGCGATACGACCGAACGAGACGTTGCTGCCAGGCCCGGGCGGCCTCGGCCATTTTGTTGATTTCGTCGTCCGTGGTGTCCGTGCCGGAGAGGGCGATCAGATCGCGCCCGGCGTCATCGAACCCGGCGGGTCTTGTGCGGCTTTTCAGGCTCGAAATGGCGGATCGCCAAGGGGGTCTGGTGGAGGGGGTTGGATTTGAACCAACGTAGGCGTGCGCCAACGGATTTACAGTCCGTCCCCTTTAGCCACTCGGGCACCCCTCCGTCCGGGGGCCGCCGTGTATGGCCAAACCAAGCCGGTGTCAACGAATCCGCACCGCGTCGCCCGCGTCCTCGCCGCGTGCTATGTCGCCCCCTACCCCGCGGCCCCACCCGCGCCGCCGCAGCAGGAGACGCGCCATGGCCCCTCCCCCCGTCATCCGCCTGCACCCCGACGACGGCGTGGTGATCGCCCGCGCCACCTTGCTCCCTGGCGCCCCGGTCGCCGACGGCGTCGCCGCGGCCGCCCGCATCCCAGCCGGCCATAAGGTCGCCGTCCGCCCGATCGCCCAAGGCGCGCCGGTCCGCCGCTATGGCCAGATCATCGGCTTCGCCTCCGAGCCGATCACGCCCGGCCAGCACGTCCACACCCACAATTGCGAGATGGGCGACTTCGCCAAGGACTACGCCTATGGCGTGGACGCCCGCCCCACCGCGCCGGCCAACACCCCCGCCGGCTTCATGGGCATCCGCCGCCCGGACGGCCGCATCGCCACGCGCAACTACATCGGCATCCTGACCAGCGTGAACTGCAGCGCGCACGTCGCCGGCGTGGTCGCCGACATGTTCCGCCGCAACCCGTTCACCGGCGATGACCCGCTCGCCGACTACCCGAACGTCGATGGCGTGGTGGCGCTGACCCACAAGACCGGCTGCGGCATGGCCGAGGGCGATGGCCTGCGCTTGCTCCGCCGCACCCTGGGCGGCTACGCGCGGCACCCGAATTTCTCCCACGTGATCGTGCTCGGGCTGGGCTGCGAGGTGAACCAGATCGGCGGCCTGATGGAGGAGCAACGGCTGGCTGGCCGGCTGAAGGCAATGGACATCCAGTCGATGGGCGGCAGCCGCAAGACGGTGGCCGCCGGCGTGGAGTTCGTGAAGCAGGTGCTGGCCGAGGCCAACGCCGTGCACCGCGAGCCGATGCCCGCGAGCGAGCTGACCGTGGCACTGCAATGCGGCGGCTCCGACGGGTATTCCGGCGTCTCCGCCAATCCCGCGCTGGGCGCGGCGAGCGACCTGCTGGTGCAGCACGGCGGCACGGTGATCCTGTCGGAAACGCCGGAGACCTACGGCGCGGAGCACTTGCTGACCCGCCGCGCGGTGTCGCCCGAGGTGGGGCAGAAGCTGGTCGCCCTGATGCGCTGGTGGGAGGACTACACGAAGCGCGAGGGGGCGGAGATGAACGCCAACCCCTCCCCCGGCAACAAGGCGGGCGGGCTGACGACGATCCTCGAGAAGTCGCTCGGCGCGATGGCCAAGGCGGGGTCCACCAACCTGGTCGATGTGGTGGGCTACGCGGAGCCGGTGACGGAAAAGGGGTTCGTGTTCATGGACACCCCCGGCTACGATCCGGTGGCGGCGACGGGGCAGGTGGCGGGCGGCGCCAACCTGGTGTGCTTCACCACCGGCCGCGGTTCGGTGTTCGGGTGCAAGCCGGCACCTAGCATCAAGCTGGCGACCAACACGCCGATGTACAAGCACATCGAGGACGACATGGACGTGAACTGCGGCACCATCCTGGACGGCGACGAGACGGTGCAGGAGTGCGGGCAGCGGATTTTCGAGCTGATGCTGCGCGTGGCGAGCGGCGAGCAGACCAAGAGCGAGGCGTTCGATTTCGGCGCGGCGGAGTTCGCGCCGTGGGTGATCGGGGCAACGATGTAGCCCGGGTGGGCAATCATCGTCCCAAATCTGCCATTGCGAGCGAAGCGAACCAATCTCCTGGAGAGTGCGCACGTTGGTCGCGAAAGACTGCTTCGCTACGCTCGCAATGACACTCCCGGCCGGGCTGCAGCCCTTAAGACGCAAAGCACCTGGCAACCCCGGCGCGCCACTCTATAACGGCGCATGGTTGTGCCCCGTATCACCATCGATCCCACTTCCATCTGGGCGAACCATTGGTAACGCCGCGCATGCTCCGCGGCACGTTGCACCGCGGCCAGCGTGCCCTGCCGGTGCATCGGCAGGCGGTCGCTTTACTCCCCGCCTGCAATTTGTCCTGAGGTCAGGAACTCCCCTCCACCTTGTGGGCCTCGGTTGCGAAGGGACCAAGGCCGGTTGCTCAACCGACAAGCCTGCCGGCGCTTGCCTGCCGTCGAGCCTGTCCCCACACTCATAGGGATGACGGGCAGGACACCTCCCCCATGATCGAGCCGCGCGCCGCGCTGGAGGCGATCGGCCTGCTGCCCGATACCGAGATCGACATCGCCGGTGCCGCGCTGCAGCTCGCGCGTGTCGATGTCCCCGGCGCGGACTGGCAGGCGGCGCGCGCGGCGCTATCCGAAATCGCCCGCGACGCCGCCGCGTTGGCGGACATCGTACGCCTGACGGACCGGACCGAGGCATTGGCCGAACTGCTGGCGGTGCGGCACGGCTTTCATGGCGATGCCGATACGTATGACGACCTTGCCAACGCCAACCTGATCCGCGTGATCGAACGGCGGCGCGGCCTGCCGGTGGCGCTCGGGGTGATCTGGCTGCATGCCGCGCGCGCGGCGGGATGGGAGGCGAACGGCGTCGATTTCCCGGCGCATTTCATGATCGCGCTGCAGGGCAAGTCCACGCAGATGGTACTGGACGTGTTCCACGGCGGCGTGGCCATGGGTGCCGACGACCTGCGACTGCTCTTGCAGCGCATCGAGGGCGATCACGCGGAACTCCGCCCCGGCCTACTGGTGCCGATGAACGCGCGGCAGGTGCTGATGCGATTGCAGAACAACATCGCCACGCGGCGGCTACAGGCGGGCGACCTGGACGGGGCACTGGCGTGCATCGAGGACATGCTGCGCGTATCCCCCGACCAGGCGGAGCTTTGGCGGCAGGCGGCGATGCTGAACCAGCACCTGGACCGCATCAGCGCCGCACTGCGCTGCTTCGAACGTTGCCTGATGCTGGTGCCGCGCGGCGATTCCGCGGCCCGCATCCGCTCGGCGATGGACGGGCTGCGCGGGCGGTTGAACTGACCTACGGGACGCACTGAAACGGACGCCCCTTCCTTTGTTGGGAGGGGCCGCGAAGCTGACCAAGGCCGGGCGACGCGTCGCACTGCAAGCAATCAACCTTGCTTCGACCCTCCCACAAGGGGACCACAGGGGGAGGATTCTTCTCCGGCGTCCCTCGTGCTGCCGACGGGGATCAGCCCTCGGGCGGGGCGGCGGCGATCGGGATTTCGCGCGCTTCCGGTTGGTCGCCCATGCCGGCGGCACGGGTTTCCGCATCCTCCGGCTCGGCGGAGGGCTGGCCGCCATCGTCACCGCCCTGATAGGGCCGGCGCTGATACTGGCCGTTCTGCGGCTGGTTCTGCTGGGCCGCCTGGTTCATGGCATTCAGGATGCGGAAGTAATGCTCGGCGTGCTGGAAGTAGCCTTCGGCCATCACGCGGTCGCCGCTACTGGTCGCATCGCGGCCGAGCTGCAGGTATTTCTCGAACAGTTGCTGGGCCGTGCCGCGGACGCGGACGTCGGGCCCGTTGCTGTCGAAGACGTGGTTGCGGTTGAGCGGAACACCGCCACCGGAGTGGTGGCGTATCGGGGCGCCGCCGCCACCGCTGCCTCCGCTACCGCCGCCCGGACGATGGCCACGACCACGCATACGTTTCATGTTCATGCTAATTGCCGTTGCACTTTCCTGTTTGCAGGCGATCCGGGACAAGGGCGAGACGCACCGCTTCGTGCGCGGGCGCCGGGGACCTGTCCCCTCGGCCTGACTTCGATCCATCGGCGTTGGTTCCGGCGGTGCAGCCCGGCCATTGACCGGCCCCTCCATTCCTGGAGGACGACCGGGCGGGCCAAGCTGCCCAGGATCCGCCGCGAAGCGCCGGTCCCTGCCACCTTCCCAAGCTAAACCGCCGAAGCCTTGGTGCCAAACGGTTTTTTCGTCTCCGCCGCCGATTGCAGCACCATGGCGCGGGGGATGCCGGCCAAATCGGGCCGAGTTGTGGCGACAATCCCGGCTTTCTCCGCAATTGCCGTCACATCTGGCGCCTGACCGATGCCCAGCTCCACCACCGCCACCGCGTCCGGCCGGAACAAATGCGGCAGAAACGGGATAATGCGACGGTAGGCTGCCAGCCCATCGCGGCCGCCGTCGAGCGCGCCGGCCGGCTCGTGGCGGGCGACCTCGGGCATCAGCCCGCCGATGTCGCAGGTGGGGATATAGGGCGGATTGCACAAGACAAGATCGAAGCGCCTAGCCAGCGGTCCTACCCAGTCGGCGCACAGGAAGGCGCTGCGGTCGCCCAGCTCGAGCGCGATGGCGTTGGCAGCCGCCAGGGCCGCGGCCTCGGGGGAACGGTCTACGCCGACGCCGAAAGCGGCCGGGAATTCGTGCAAGGCCGACAGCAGGAGGCAGCCGGTGCCGGTGCCGAGGTCGAGAATGCGCCGTGGCGGGGCGCGATGGGCGAAGGCGGCCAGTGCCGCCTCGATCACGGTCTCCGATTCGGGCCGGGGGATCAGGGTGGCGGGAGAGACGGCAAAGATCAGGCTCCAGAACTCACGGTGGCCGAGGATGTAGGCCAGCGGCTCCCGCGCGGCGCGGCGGTGAAGCAAGGCGGCGTAGCCGGCGGGGTCGCCGAGGTCGGCGGGGACGTCCGGCGCGCGCAGCACGGCGGCAACCGGCAGGTTCAGTGCGTGGGCGAGGAGGAGGCGCGCTTCGAGGCGAGGGTTGTCGATGCCGGCGGCGCGCAGGAGGGCGGCGCCTTCGCTAACCAACATCGCCCGCGAGGCGGGAGAGGCTTTGACCCGGGCGCTCATTCCTCCGCGGCCAGCCTGGCGGCCTGGTCTTCGGCCGTCAGGGCGTCGATGAAGTCATCCAGTTCGCCGCCCATGACCCGATCGATCTTGTAGAGCGTCAGGTTGATGCGGTGGTCGGTCACCCGGCCCTGCGGAAAATTATAGGTTCGGATGCGTTCCGACCGGTCGCCGGTGCCAACCTGGGCCTTGCGGTCCGCCGCCCGCGTGGCGTGCGCCGCCGCCCGCTGTTGTTCATACAGCCGGGCGCGCAGGATCTTCATCGCCTTGGCGCGGTTCTTGTGCTGGCTCTTCTCCTCCTGCATCGCCACCACGATGCCGGTGGGCAGGTGGGTGATCCGCACCGCGCTTTCCGTTTTGTTGACGTGCTGCCCGCCGGCGCCGGACGCGCGGTAGACGTCGATGCGGAGGTCTTCCTCCTTCACGTGCACATCCACTTCCTCGGCTTCCGGCAGGACCGCGACCGTGACGGTGGAGGTGTGGATGCGGCCCTGGCTCTCCGTGGTGGGCACGCGCTGCACGCGGTGCACGCCGGATTCGTATTTCAGGCGCGCGAAGACGCCGCGGCCGGCGATCTCGGCGATGCCCTCCTTCAGGCCGCCCAGCTCGGTGTCGGTGTACTCCAGGATCTCGAAGCGCCAGCCGCGGGCTTCAGCGTAGCGCTGGTACAGCGAGAACAGTTGGGTGGCGAACAAGGCGGCTTCGTCGCCGCCGGCGGCGGGACGGATTTCCAGGATGGCGGCGCGTTCGTCCGCGGTATCCTTTGGCAGCAGGGTGAGGCGGATCTCGTGCTCCAGGACGGGGATCTGGCCTTTCAGGTCGCGCAGCTCGGTCTCGGCCAGTTCGCGGAGCTCGGGGTCGGAGAGCAGGGTCTCGGCTTCGGCCTGGGCTCGTTCCGCGGCACGCAGGTCGCCGACGCGGGCGACCACGGGTTCCAGTTCCGCCAGTTCCTTGGAGGCGCGAACATACGCCTCGCCGGACAGGCCTTCGGACAGCATCGCGCGCAGCTCCTCGGCGCGAGCGGTGATGCGGTCAAGCTTGGGAGCGAGGCTCATGCGGTCCGGAAGGCACGGCTTAAGACACCCCCTCCCCCTGAGGGAGGGGGTCGGGGGAGGGGTGCGTACGGCCGCGACCGCCGGAGGTCGCACCCCTCCCCCCGCACCCCTCCCACAAGGGAAGGGGGTGTCCTAGTCGTCATCGCCATCACCGCCACATCTTGCACCGGTTGCCCGCCTGCCCTCATCCCAGCTTTCCCACAATATTCCCCAGCGGCACCGCCTCCTGCTCTCCGGTCGCCAGGTTCTTCACCTGCGCCACACCCTGCGCCAGGTCGTCATCGCCCAGAATCACGACGGCGCGGGCGCCGATGCGGTTGGCGCGTTCCATCCTCCGGCGCAGGTTGCCGCGATACGCCATCTCCGCCCGCGTGCCCTGGGCACGCAGCGCCTGCAGGATGCCGAGTGCCGTTGCTTCGGCCGCCTCACCGATCGGCACCACCGCAACGGGCGCCGGCATCGGCGGCGGACCGTCAAGCAACATGGCGAGGCGCTCGACCCCGGCCGCGAGGCCCACAGCCGGCGTGGGCGGCCCACCCATTTCCTCCACCAGCCCGTCGTAGCGCCCGCCACCCATTACCGTGCCCTGCGCGCCCAGCTTGCTGGTGACGAACTCGAAGGCGGTATGGCCGTAGTAATCGAGGCCCCGTACGATCCGCGGGTTCTCCCGGTAGGGCACGCCGAAGCGGTCCAGCCAGGTGCGGACGCTGGCATAGAAGGCGGCGGCGGCGTCGGTCAGGTGGCCGGCGATCACCGGCGCGTTGGCGACGATGCGGCGATCGGCTTCGTCCTTGCTGTCAAGGATGCGCAGCGGATTACGCTCCAGCCGGTCCAGGCTGTCGCGCGACAGCGCCGCCTGGTGCTGCGTGAAATAGCCGACCAGCGCCTCGCGATAGGCGGCGCGGCTCTCCTTGTCGCCGAGGGTGTTGATCTCCAGCACCGTCTCGCCGGCGACCCCGAGCGCCTGGAGGATGGCCCAGCCACAGGCGATCACCTCGGCGTCGGCGAGCGGGTCCGCGCTGCCGAGCACCTCGATGTCGATCTGGTGGAACTGGCGGTAGCGGCCCTTCTGCGGGCGTTCATAGCGAAACATCGGGCCGGCCAGAAACACCTTCTGGGGCAGCGTCTGGGTCAGGCCATTGGAGACCAGGGCGCGGCAGATGCCGGCGGTGGCCTCCGGGCGCAAGGTGATCGGGTCGCCGCCACGGTCGGTGAAGCTGTACATCTCCTTGGTGACGACGTCGGAGGTCTCGCCCAGGGTGCGGGAGAAGACGCGGGTGTCCTCGAAGATGGGGGTGGTCCACTCGTCAAAACCATAGGTCGCGGCGAGGCGACGGGCGGTGTCAACCACGTGGGTGTGGCGGCGCTGCTCGTCGCCAACCAGATCGTGGGTGCCGCGGGGCGGCTGGAGTTGAGTGGGCATGGGATTTCAGAAGATGGGGATGCCAGGTTCGCGCTGCGACTGGGGGACACGGTTTACGTTGTCAATGGCGGGGCAGGCGGTGGCGGGGAAGGCGGTGGTCGGGAAGGCGGTGGGGCGGGAAAGGCAGTGGCCGGGAAGGCGGTGGCCGGGAAGGCAGCCGAGGTGTCGGCATCCTCCGGTGTGCCGCCGCAGCCGGACGCGGGCTGGCTCACGGTGCATCACCTCCGCCGGCAGAGCACGCGACGGAATAGGTGCAAGGGGTCTTGGTTGGCGAAGTATTCGCGTGGCCGGGGCGGCTTCAAATTGGTGCATGGGGTCCTGGTGCGAAAATTCGGCGCGCATGCCCAGCGCTGCTCCGGGTGTGGCGGCGAATAGGTGCATGGGGTCCTGGTGCGAAAATCCGGCGCGCGTGCCCAGCGCGGCTCCGGGAGTGGCGGCGAATAGGTGCATGGGGTCCTGGTGCGAAAATTCAGCGCGCGTGCCCCGCGCTGCTGCGGGTGTGGTTGCGAATAGGTGCATGGGGTCCTGGTACGAAAACTCGGCGCGCGTGCCCCGCGCTGCTCCGCTCCGGGTGTGGCGGCGAATAGGTGCATGGGGTCCTGGTGCGCAAATCCGGCGCGCGTGTCCAGCGCTGCTCCGGGTGTGGCGGCGAACTGGTGCATGGGGTCCTGGTACGGAAAAATTGTGCGGGGCGGCCGGCGTGGGCATGGCGGTGCCTTGTCTGCGCATTGGTGCGCCGAGCCGTGCATTCTGTGGGGTTCACGCGCGAGACACTGCCGCTGTTCATCGCGCACCACGAAGGCGCGCAGCCACGCAGCGGCATCGGTGCGTGGCTTCATGGTGGATCCTGTCGCGCTGCTGCTGCGGCAGACCTCGCCAGCCAGGGCTGTATCCGCTGGATGAATGGCGCATAGCCCGAATGACGTGCGCCACTCATGGCGCGAGGAGCGGCCAGCGCCGAGGCTGAATGCAATTTTCGGTAGGGTTGCAACGGATATTCGGTTGGCGCGAATCAGGACGGCGGGGCTAGCCGTGCTCCGGCCCCGGGCGTTCAGGCGTAACAGATTTGGTCGTCGCGCCGGGACGGCGGACCGGTCGGCGGACCGGTCGTGAACTCGGGCCAATACCGGTCGCACGGGCGCAGTGGACACGGCATGCCCGACTTCAGCAGCCGCAACAATCAGTGCGGGCGGCGGAACATCCACAACGTCCAGCCGCGAAAGCAATACAGCGGTTGCAGTGGCGGCCGGAGTCGCGACGGCCTCGCCGATCATGCCAGGGATGATGTCGGGGTTTTCCCACCATTGTAGCCCGCACGCCGGAAGGCCGGCGCGGAACCGCTTCACGCTGCCGCCGAATGCCACGATGGCGCGGGACAGCTCCGGCCAGTCCGGATGCCCCGGCCCAATGCCGCGCCGGAGGCACATCCAGGCGATCGCGTTACCGAACGCGCCGCGGACCGATGCGGCGAGCGCCTGCGCCGAACCAAGCGGCAGGTCCGGCCGCTCGTAGTACCATGACGGCACCGGACGAGAGCGGCCGCCATCTGCGGCGAGAGCCCACGCCCGCGCTATGCGGCTGAGCAGGGCAAGAATATGAACAAACCACTCCGGCAGGCGCGCGGGCGCGCCCGGGCTGACCCGATTTGCATCGGGGGCATAGGCTTCGGCCGGAGCAGGATTGTTCAGGTTCAGCGCGTGCATTCCTATGGGCCGGTGTGAAGTTCGAAAAATAGCGGTGACGGTTTACCATGGGAGAAGCCGGCCTGTCAATAAAAATAACAAAAAATATCAGATCCACGAACATGCGCCGCGGCGGCAGCGTCGACCGCCGGGTACCCGGTTTGCACGGCGGCCCGCGAGAGCCGCTTCCCGCAAGCAACTGCCAACCGGCCAGCAGCGCCTGTGCAGCGTGCCCGGCCAGGCCGTGTTGGTCCCGAGCGGTTCGAACCGGGTGGGGCAGAAGCTGACCTGGCCGCGTGCCTTCCCGCTGTTAGCGATGGCGACGCTTGTGCGGTGCTGGCCGGTCATGGTTTGATGCCGGCAACAAAGGGAGGGAACCAATGCGTGCACTGATCCTATCGGTGCTGCTGTGCCTGCCGGGAGTCGCCGCGGCGGCCGCCGGCTTCACCGTCACCAGCCCGGACATCCGCAACGGCGCCACCATCCCGATGGAGCACGTGTTCAGCGGCTGCGGCGGCGGCAATCAGTCGCCTGCCTTGTCCTGGTCCGGCGCACCGAAGGGCACGGAAAGCTACGCGGTGACGATGTACGATCCGGACGCGCCGACCGGCAGCGGCTGGTGGCACTGGACCGTGGTCAACATCCCGGCGGACGTGCACAGCCTGCCGGAGAATGCGGGCGCCGCGAATTCAACGTCGCTGCCGCCGGGCGCGGTGCAGGGGCGGACGGATTTCGGGTTCTCCAACTATGGCGGTCCGTGCCCGCCGGCCGGCGACAAGCCGCACCACTACATCATCACGGTGTATGCGCTGAAAGTGCCGAACCTGAAGATCGATCCGCAGTCATCCGGCGCGACGGTCGGGTTCAACCTGCACTTCGTGACGCTGGGAAAGGCGGAGATCGTCGGAAGGTGGGGGCGGCCGAAATAGCTCACTTCGGACGACTGCTCACCTGATTGCCTTGCCCCGCTGCGCTTCGCGGCAAGGCGGCCGAGCGGCGTGTCGTCGGCGTCGCGGGGCGGGGCGGGCGGGCAGCATTCGCCTATGCTGCCCGTTTCTGCCAACCCTTGGAACTACACCAAGTTCAGCCCCGATGCGCCTGGTGCCAGGCGTTACGGATCACCCGCCCCGGCAGAGCGCCCGTGTGCTTGCCGTCCTCCAGCAGCACCTGACCGTTGACCACCGTCATGTGGACGCCGATCGCCGGTTCCTTGATGCGCCAGCCGCCAGCGGGGAAGTCGTGCACGACGCTCTCCGGCCCGGGCTTCACCGTCTCCGGATCGAACACCACGATATCGGCCGCCAGTCCCTCGCGCAGCAGGCCGCGGTCGGTGATGCCGAACAGTGAGGCGGATTCGAACGTCAGCCGCCGCACTGCCTGCTCCAACGTCATGGCCTGCTTCTCGCGCACCCACTCGCCGAGCAAGCGCGTGGTGTAGCCGTAGCCGCCGTGGAACTGCACGTGCGCGCCGCCGTCGCCCAGGCCGATGAAGGCGTTGGGGTAGGTCAGGATCCGCTTCAGCGCTTCGTCATCGATGTTGTTCTCGGCCTGGAGGAAACGCGTCTCCAGCTTCTCTTCCACCACCAGGTCGAGGAACGCGTCGATGACCCGCTTGCCCTGCATCTTGGCGATCTCGCCGATGCTCTTGAACTGCAGCGGCTTGTTCTTCTCCAGCGCCGGCTCGTTGACCCACATGTAGTCCCACCAGGTCTTGGAGAACCCGATCGCGCCGGCAATCGGCACCGAGCGCTCCACCGCTTCCGCATGCAGCTTGTCGCGCACTTGCGGGTCGGCGTACGCGCGCAGCTTCTCCTCGTCCGTGGCGATCAGGATCGGATGCCAGGTCGGCAGGCCGCGGAACACCTGGCAGTTCTTCATCGTGAAGTCCTGCGTCACTCGGTTCGGGCTGCACATCGGATAGGCGCGGATGCCGGCGCGCGCCGTTTCCTCGACCCGAGCGATGTGCTGCTTCCACTTGTCCGGATTGCGTACGGTCTGGCTGAGGCTGTTGTAGATCACCGGCCGGCCGGAAGCTTCCGCCAGCCGCGCCATCAGCCCGTCGCTGAGCTCCGAATCGACCCCGCCGCCCATCTGCACGGTGCCGGTGCCAAGCTCGCGCAGCACGTCGGTGAGCGCGAAGATCTCCTTCTCGTCGGCCCACAGCGCCGGGATCGGCACGCCCTGCGGATCGAAATGCCCCTTCTGGCGCGAACCGGAGAAGCCGATCGCGCCGGCCTTCATGCCGTCGCGCACCACCTCCTGCATCGTCTTGATTTCGTCGTCGGTGGCGGCGCGCTTCTGGCATTCCTCGCCCATCGCATAAAAGCGCACCGCGGTATGGCCGATCAGCGTGCCGGCATTGACGCCGAGGTTGTTGTCGAGCCGGTCCATGTACTGGGGGAAGCTTTCCCAGTTCACATCGACGGTGCGCAGCACCTCCATCGGGATGGCTTCGACATAGGACAGGAACTCTGCCATGCGCTCTTCATTGCCGCGGCGCACCGGTGCGAGCGACAGCGAGCAATTGCCGAAGATGACGGTGGTGGCGCCGTGTTGCGGCGAGAAGGTGCACAGCGGGTCCCACGTCACCTGGGCGTCGTAGTGGCAGTGGTTGTCGATGAAGCCGGGCGAGACGGCGAGGCCGTCGGCATCGACAACGCGGTCGGCCGCGCCGGTGATCTTGCCGATTTCGACGATCTTGCCGTCCTTCACGGCAAGGTCGCCACGGAACGCCGGCATCCCCGAGCCATCGACGATGCGGCCATTCCGGATCAACAGGTCATAGGTCATCTACTTGGTCCCTCCGTGTTAAGGCCGCCCGCAGCGGTCCTTCCGTGTTGCAGGGAGCGTAGCACGATCCTGGCGGGTGTGAATGGCCGCCCGGGATACAATGCCGGCGGCGGCAAGCGGCAGCTATGGAAAGATCATCCGAACTCGTCGGTTTGAATGGTGGCGATTGACGCACCGGATATCATTGCCGCCATCGATGAGCGACTTGGACAACTCTGCGAACAGGCGATGCGGGGCGTAATCGGCAATCCGCTCTCCGACTTGACGCTTGCCGAGCGCGTTCACGAAGCGGTCGGGGTTTACGAGCAATTCCTGAAATACAAGCACGGGGTAAGCGGGTTGCGGCGCGGACAAGAACGATGATTGCACGCCGGGGCGAAAAGGAGGCTGTCAGGCGGACGGTGACAAATCTCACGATGTCAACCGGCCTCGAGTAGCTGGCCAGATATGGCAGGCTTGACTGCGCCTGGGGCGCCAACCGTCAGAGTGTGAGCTTGGCGCCTTTAGTAGATCTCTGCGTACTGCCGACACAATTCCGTTGCGTCGAACTTATCCGTATACGCGAGCTCCGAACGCTTGTGGCGCAGATAGGCCTCCAGGAACACCGGCCCGAACCAGTTTCGCACTACTTCGCTCGCCTCCATCACCCGCAGCGCCTCGCCCAGCGAGTGCGGCAACTCAGGCGGCGAGGCCCCCTCCCCTGGCAGTGCCAGTTTGCGGCGCACGCCGTCGGCACCGGCAAACAGCACCGCACCGAGCGCGAGATACGGACTGGCCGCACCGTCGCAAACACGGAATTCGACGTTGAACTGCCGTGCGATCTCCTCCGGTTCGCTGGTCGCGAACACGGGACAGACGCGCAGCGCCGCCCCGCGGTCCTGCTTCACGATGTCCACCACCGTCGGCGCCCAACGATTCGGAGTCAGCCGGAGATACGACACCGGCGACGGCGCGGTTACCGCGGCGATTGCCGGCAGATGGTGCAGCACGCCGGCGCAGAACTGCTGCGCCCCCGCGCTCAGCCCGAACCGGCCTTCCGGATCGTAGGTGACCGGACGGCCGGTCGCCTCGCGCAGGCTCATGTGGATATGCACGCCGTTGCCCACGCCATCCGCCGCCGGCATGGGCGAGAAACAAGCGCGATGGCCCTGCCGGTGCGCCGCCGCACGCGCCATCTCCCGCGTGATCACCGCATGGTCGCCAGCGGTGAGAGCAGCGGCGGGCGCCACGGTCACCTCGAACTGCCGCGCGCCGTATTCGGCCAGGAAACTGTCCGGCACCACGCCCGCGGCCCGCAAGGCGGCGACGAAGGTCTCGCCGAACGTGCCCTGGCGGCGGAATGCGCCCAGGCTGTACGCGTCGCCAGGCCGGTCCTCATTCCCCGTGTAGACGAACTCCTGCTCGAAGGCGGCGATCAGGTGCAGGCCACCGGCCTCGGCCAGCGCGGCAATGCCGCGGCGGAGGAACTCGCGCGGGCAGCACTCCCACGGGGTGCCGTCGGTGTTGCGGATATCGCCGAGGAAGAAATGTTCCGGCGCGGACCCATCGGCGAAGTCCACCCGCACCTCGGCCTTCACATCGGGCACGATCATCAGGTCGCCACCGGTGCCGAAGGGCGTGTCCAAGATCGGCCCGAACGCCGTCTGCATCAGGTTGGAATGTGTCCACCCGATCCCCTTGCGGCGGCGGGCGTCGATCTCGCGGGCAGGAAACCCCTTGCCGCGCACATGGCCGGCGATGTCACAAGTGGCGACGAAGACGAGTCCCTCGCGCAGCATGGCGTCCCTCCCCGACCTCGGTCGCAGAGCCGCCACACTAGCCAGACGTTGCGGCGATGAACACCTGCTCCGACCGAGGCAATCAGCCGCAACCAAGGCCGGGGCAATGGCCCGCCGTGAAAGCAGGAATGATTTTTGTCTAAAACGATCAAGCTTAATTCATGCCATCAGTCAGCGCTCAATGATTGTTGAACATCGCATAAGCACTCTCATGCATGCCATTCAGGTCGAACGGCAGTAGCCTGTCTGCCGCTCGTCGGGCCTTACAACCAAGCTCCGAGCAGGCTGGGAGGGGACAATGGCGGAACCTGCGCCCTGCGCCCCTTTGGCGCTGGCCAATCCTGTCCCACCGCGCTTGGCCGGCGGTGCGCCGCTTGCCCGACGGGATGCATCGCCCAAGCATGTTCCGCACACGCATCATATTGCGCCCTTCCACGTCCATCTGTTACCTGCGCGCAACGGCCGCGCTCCCCCGCATGCCACCAAGCCCTGCACGCCACCAAGCCTTGCACGCCACCAAGCCTTGCATGCCACCAAGCCCTGCATGCCACCAAGCCCTGCATGCCACCAAGGAGGTGAATGATGTTAACACTCAAGGTGAACGGACAAGACCACACCTATGACGGCGACGCCGACGTACCCCTGCTCTGGGTGATCCGCGACGAACTGGGACTGACCGGCACCAAGTTCGGCTGCGGCCGCGGCCTGTGTGGCGCCTGCACCGTGCATCTGGGCGGCCAGGCGGTGCGCTCCTGCCAGGTGCACATCTCCCAGGTGTCGGACCAGGAGATTGTCACCATCGAGGGCCTCGATCCCGAAGGCAACCATCCTGTGCAGCGCGCCTGGCGCGAAACCAGCGCCCCGCAATGCGGCTACTGTCATGCCGGCCAGATCATGCAGGCCGCGGCCTTGCTCGCCACCACGCCGAAGCCGAGCGAGCAAGACATCATCTCGGCAATGTCGGGCAACATCTGCCGATGCGGCTGCTATCAGCGCATCAACGAAGCGGTGCGTCTCGCCTCGATCGGAGTGTGACGCCATGACACACATGTTCGACAGTATGTCGCTGCAGACGGCCGGCATCACCAATGTGAGCCGCCGCTTCATCATGAAAGGCCTCGTCGGCTCCGGAGCACTGGTGGTGGGCGTCAGCCTGCTGCCGCGCCGCGCGGCGGCGTGGACCACCGGGGCCGACAAGATGCCGGGCGGCACCGTCAACGATCCGCACGTGTTCGTCGCGATCGATCCTTCGGGCCTGGTGACCATCATGGCCAGCCGCTCCGAGATGGGCACCGGCGTGCGCACCAGCCTGCCGATGGTGGTGGCCGACGAGATGGAAGCCGACTGGTTGCAAGTGCGCGTCGCGCAGGCGCCGGGCGACCAGACGAGATACGGCAACCAGGACACTGACGGCTCGCGCAGCACCCGGCATTTCGTGCAGCCGATGCGGCAATGCGGCGCGGCGATGCGCATGATGCTGGAACAAGCGGCGGCGACGCGCTGGAGCGTGCCGGTTTCCCAGGTGCGGGCCGAGAACCACCGCGTGGTACATCTCACCTCCGGCAATATCATCGGCTACGGCGAACTGGCGCATGCCGCCAGTACCCTGCCGATGCCGCCGGTGAACGAGATCAAGCTGAAGGACCCACGCGACTTCCGCTATATCGGCACCGGATCGATTCGCATCGTCGATCTGTACGACATCACCGTCGGCCACGCGACCTATGGCATCGATGCAAAAATCCCCGGCATGAAGTTCGCCGTGGTGGCGCGTCCACCTGTGGTGGGCGGCAAGCTGGTCTCGTTCGATCCCAGCGAGGCGCTGAAAGTGCCCGGCGTGGAAAAAGTGGTGGAAGTGCAGGGCTGGTCCTGGCCGCATAAGTTCATGCCGGTGGGCGGCGTGGCGGTCGTGGCGCGCAATACCGGCTCCGCCATCAAGGGCCGCGAGAAGCTGAAGATAAGCTGGGACAACGGCCCGAATGCGGATTACGACTCCGTGGCGTTCCGCAAGCAGATGCAGGCAACCGCCGCCGCGCCGGGTAAGGTGGTGCGCAATGACGGCGACGCCGAGACGGCACTGAAATCCGCCGCCAGAGTGATCACCGCCGAGTACTATGTCCCGCATCTCGCCCACGCCAGCATGGAACCGCCGAGCGCGGTGGTGAGCGTCCACCAGGGCAAGTCGGGTACCGAATGCCTGGCGTTTGCCGCGACGCAAAGTCCGGGCGGCTGCCGCGACGACCTGGCCAAGATGCTGGGCATTCCGGTCGACAACGTGACGGTGAACGTGCCGCTGCTGGGCGGTGCTTTCGGACGCAAGTCGAAATGGGACTACGTGCTGGAAGCCGCGCTGGTGTCGAAGGCCAGCGGCGCGCCGATCAAGCTGGTGTGGACGCGCGAGGACGACATCCAGCACGATTTCTATCACACGGTGTCGGTGGAGCGCATCGACGCCGGGCTCGACGCCGGCGGCAAGGTGGTGGCCTGGCGGCATCGCAGCGTGGCGCCGACCATCGCTTCCACCTTCACGGCGGGGGCCGACCACGAGGCACCGTTCGAACTCGGGATGGGGCTGGTCGACAACCCGTTCGACATTCCCAACCTGCGTTGCGAAAACGGCGAATGCAAGGCGCACACGCGGATCGGCTGGTTCCGCTCGGTCTCCAACATTCCGCACGGCTTCGCGGTGCAGTCGATGGTGGCGGAAATCGCTGCGGCACAGGGCCGTGATGCCAAGGAGATGCTGCTGGAGCTGATTGGCCCCGACCGCACCGTCGACCCGCGCAAGTCGCCCGACGTGGTGAACTTCTGGAACTACGGCGATCCGTTCGAGACCTACCCGATCGAGACCGGCCGGTTGCGGCACGTTGCCGAACTTGCGGCGGAGCGAGCCGGCTGGGGCAAGACCCTGCCGAAGGGCGAGGGCCTCGGCATCGCAGCGCATCGCAGCTTCCAGAGCTACGTCGCCACCGTGGTGCATGTCGCGGTGGACGACAATGGCGGGCTGGCGGTGCGGCAGGTGGACACCGCGATCGATTGCGGCGTGCACATCAATCCTGAGCGGATCCGCTCGCAGATCGAGGGCGCGGCGGTGATGGGACTGGCGTTGGCCAAGCACGGGCAGATCACGTTCAAGAACGGCGTGCCGGAGCAATCGAATTTCGACAGCTTCGTCGTGGCGCGAATGGACGATGCGCCGCTGAACGTCCGGACGCATATCGTGCCGGCCGACTGGTCTGTGCCTGCTGCCGGTGTGGGCGAGCCCGGGCTGCCGCCGTTCGCACCGGCACTATGCAATGCGATCCATGCGGCCACCGGCAAGCGGATTCGCAGCCTGCCAATCGGTTTTTCCGTGTAGCGGCGCCGCTCCGTACAGCGGCGCTGCCGCCGGCGACGACAAACCGTCGCCGTAGGTACCTGATGATCGCGCCGGCCGGCGGCATACGTGCCGCCGGCCGGGCGTGGCTGTATGCGCCTCGCGGCACGCAACGCTGCGGCGCGCATGCCGCGACACAATGCGTGCGTGCGCAACCTTTCCAATTAGCTATTCTATAACAGTGACGTCACTATCCACGTGTGGCGCCATCGTGATTGTCAAACCTTACTATCCACGTGTCGCGCCATCGTGATTGTCATCCGATTGACGGTCGCTCCGGCGTGGCGCGTATTCAGTAACCAACGATACGTCAAGAAGCGGTGGCTGCTTGAAATAGCGATACCGCAAGTGAGGAGGCGAGACACGTGCCGTTGCATGCCATTGCCAACCACACACGTGTACTGACGGTGGCAGGTGCCGGATCTCGCAAATGCGCAGACAACGCGATCGTGACGCCGAGCCTGGCGCGACGAAGCAAAGCGATGCATCGCCTCCGGATGCGTGGCCGGTGGACTCATGCCGTCGCCAGCATATCCGCATTGCTTGGGCTCGCGGCCATCGTCGGCTCCACGACTCATGCCTACGCCACCGGCCGCTATTACACCGAGGCACAGGCCCGCGCCGGCGAGACCGTATTCCACGCGCAATGCGCCATCTGCCATGGCGAGGCTTTGCAAGGCAAAGCCGGGCCGGCGCTGGCCGGAGCGCTGTTCCTCAGCGTGTCGCAGTATCAGCATCTGAACGCCGATTATCTCTACCGCTTCATGTCCAAGCATATGCCGCTGAATGCTCCCGGCAGCCTGACCAAGACGCAGTATCTGGATGCGCTCGCCTACATCTTGAAAGTGAACGGCTATCCGTCGGGCAGGCAACCACTGACCGACGACGATACGCGGTTGGCGCAGATCAAGATCGAGCCGACCGGAACTTCACAACAAAGCCAACGCTGAGGAGGAGGACCATGTACAATAACACCAGGATCACGTTGCGTCACTTGCTGTTGGCTAGCGCGTTCTGTGCCGGCACCGGCATGGCATGGGCGGCACCGGCCGCGACCGCGCCGGCCTCGACCGCGCCGCCGCCGCCGCAACCGGCAACCGTCGTCGATGCGACGCCGGTGGGCGCCGATGTCAGCGTCACCGCCAAGCAGCAGCTCGGCGCTGACCAGGATCTCGACAACTGGATCCTCTATGGCCGCACTTACGACAATCAGCGCTTCTCGCCGCTGAACGAGATCACCGCCGACAATATCGGCAAGCTGCAGCCGGTGGCGATCATCCAGACCGGCGTGGTGGGCAGCTTCGAAAACAGTCCGATCGTAGTCAACGGCATCATGTACATCTCCACGCCGTATGATCACGTGCTGGCCTACGATGCAACGACAGGAAAGGAGCTTTGGTCGTACGCACCCGACCTTGGCTACACCCAACTGTGCTGCGGCCCTGAGAGTCGCGGTGTGGCGGTGGCGGATGGCCTGCTCTATGTCGCGCAACTCGACGGCGACCTGGTGGCACTCGATGCCAAGACCGGCAAGGTCGAATGGACGAAACAGGTCGGGGATCCGCGCGGCGCATTCTCGTTGACCATGGCGCCGCAGGTCTATGACGGCATGGTGATCGTCGGCACCTCCGGCGCCGAATTCCCCACCCGGGATTTTGTCGCCGCGTACGATGGCAAGACCGGCAAGGAGACCTGGCGTTTCTATACCACCGCCGCGCCCGGCGAACCCGGCGGCAAGACCTGGAGCGGCAATTCCTGGAAGACCGGCGGCGGCTCGATGTGGAACACGCCCGCGATCGACCCCAAACGCGGCCTGCTGATCTTCGCGGTTGGCAACCCGAACCCCGATAACTACGGTGACGATCGCAAGGGAGCCAACGCCTATACCGATTCGATCGTCGCCGTGCATGTGAAGACCGGCAAGCTGGCGTGGTGGTACCAGCAAGTCGCGCATGATGTCTGGGACTATGACGCCGACGCGCCGGTCGTATTGCTCGATGTCAAAGACGCAAACGGCAACACGGTCGCCGCCGCCGCCGAGGCCGGCAAGGAAGGCAACGTCTTCATCGTCAACCGCGACAACGGCCAACTGATCCGCAAGTCCGAGGCCTTCGTCGAGCAAAGCAAGACGATGTGGACCAAGCCGCCGCTCACCGGCTACGTCAACATCTATCCGGGTGCGCAGGGTGGCAACGAATGGTCTCCCGAGGCCTACTCACCGGCCACGCATCTGTTCTATGTCGATGGCACCAACGAATCCTGGGAGTACAGCGGCGAAAAGCCGACCATGACGGTGGTCGGCCACCTGCGCCTGGGCGGGGTGCTGCAGCCGATCACGCCGCAGGGCCCGATCGAGCTTAATGAGCCCGGCGCGAATGACCACAAGGCGCATGTCGACGGCGCGATCCCACCCACCGGCGACCTGTCGGCGGTGGACCCGGACACCGGGAAGATCGCGTGGCAATACAAGTCTGACGATCCGATGCTGGGGGGCGTGCTGACCACCGCCGGCAACCTGGTATTTGCCGGCGAAATGAACGGCGACTTCGATGCGTTCAACGCGACCAGCGGACAGAAGCTGTGGCACGTGAACCTGGGATCGGGGGTGAACGCGCCGGCGATCACCTATCGGGTGCACGGCCAGCAGTACATCGCGGTCGCCGCGGGCGGCAACGCGGCCAACGGCAATCCGGTGCTGATGAAGAAGCTCGGGCTCAACTACGGGGACGCGGTCGCGATCCTGGCACTGAAGTGACGACGCCGGACGGGGCGGCCGAGCGCCGCCCCTCTCGCGTCATGGTGCGCGAAGGCGTAAAATGATGCAGTGCGCGCGGGCCGGTGCACCTGGCCCGCCGACGCGCTTAACCAAGACGCGGTCCGTTACGCCGCCTGCTTCGCCAGCATGCCGCGCGCGACCAACTCCTCGGCGATCTGCACCGCGTTCAGGGCCGCGCCCTTGCGCAGGTTGTCCGACGCACACCAGAACGACAGGCCGTGCGGCACTGTCGGGTCCTTGCGAATGCGGCTGACATACACCGCATCCTCCCCGGTGCATTCAAGCTGGGTGACGTAGCCGCCATCCTCACGCACATCCACCACTTCGACGCCCGGCGCCTCACGCAGCGCCGCGCGCGCCTCTCCCGCGGTCACCGGGTGCTCGAATTCGACGTTCACTGCCTCGCCGTGGCCGATGAACACCGGCACCCGCACGCACGTCGCATGCACCGCGATCGACGGATCGAGGATCTTCTGCGTCTCCACCGCCATCTTCCACTCTTCCTTGGTGGAGCCGTCATCCATGAACCGGTCGATATGCGGGATGCAGTTGAACGCGATCTCCTTGGTGAATTGTTGCGGCTTGTCCTGCTCGTGCACGAATACCGCCTTGGTGTGGGCAAAGAGTTCGTCCATCGCCTCCTTCCCGGCGCCGGACACCGACTGGTAGGTCGCCACCACCACGCGCTTGATCTTCCACTGGTCGTGCAGCGGCTTCAGCGCCACCACCATCTGGATGGTCGAGCAATTCGGGTTGGCGATGATCCTGCGCTTGGAGAACATGCGCAGGTGGTGCGCGTTCACCTCGGGCACCACCAGCGGCACGTCGGGATCCATGCGGAACTGGCTGGTATTGTCGATGACCACGCACCCGGCCTCTGCCGCGCGCGGCGCGTGCACCGCCGAGATCGACGCCCCCGGCGAGAACAACCCGATGTCCCAGCCGCGGAAGTCGAACGTGTCGAGGTTCTTCACCTTGAGCACCGTCTTGTCGCCGAACGACACTTCCTGCCCGGTGGAACGGCCGGAGGCGACCGCGGCTACCTCATCGACCGGAAACCCCCGCTCGGCAAGCGTCTTCAGCATCTCGCGCCCGACCGCTCCTGTGGCGCCGACGACCGCGACCCGGTAGCCCATGGTGGTATCTCCTGGTTGACGAAGGTTGGCACTTAGCGATTGCAACCGGCGCGAGCAAGCACTGCACGGCAATGGCCGGCATGCACGGACCACCCGGGGCTCCGCATCCATAGCCGAGTCTGGTAATGGTTCGTAGTAATGGTTCGTGGTAATGGTTCCGGCACATCTGCCACGGGGAGGCGCTCGGCCATGGCCTTTGACGAGCAGGAGGCGATTGAATTGTTCTGGCAGGCACGGCAGGCGGGTGATTTCTTCCCTGTCGTATGGTTCGACCACCTGACGCTGGATCAGGCCTATCGCGTGCAGCTCGGTCTGATCGCCCGTCGCGCCGCTGCTGGCGAGCGCCAGATCGGCTGGAAGGTTGGACTGACCGCCAAGCCGATCCAGGAGCAATTCGGCTTCCACGAACCGGTGTTCGGCTGCGTGCTGGAACAGGTGGCGTCCGGGCATGTGTTCCCCTCCGGTTCGCTGATCCAGCCCGGGTTTGAAAGCGAGTTGTGCCTGGTCCTCGCGCGCGACCTGCCGCCGGGGGCCGATATCGTCGCTGCTCGTGCCGCCGTGGGTGCGGTGCATCCGGCGTTGGAGATCATCGAAACACGCGGCCCGTTCACGGCGCAGATCGCCATCGCGCTGGCCGACAACGCGCAGCAGAAGACCTGCGTGCTCGGTGCGCCGATGCCCCTGCCGGAGGCGCCGGAGGCGGTGGCCTGCACAGTGCGCATCAACGACACGATTGTCGCCGCCGGCACCGGCGATGCCGTGCTGGGCAACCCGCTCAACTCGCTGGTCTGGCTGGCGACGAAGCTTGCGGAGTACGGGCGCACATTGCGGGCGGGCGAGATGGTCATGACCGGCTCCTTCACCCGGCAATTCCCGATCGCTCCAGGTGACCGCGTGCACGTGGCATTTACTGGCGTGGGAGCGGTGGAAGCGGCGATGGCGGCGTAGCCGAGCTCGCCTGCGCACCCCCGCCCGATGCCAAAGACCCGATGCCAGCGGCCCTATGCCAGCGGCCCGATGCCAGAACGTGGAGCCGCCGTGGTGGCACCGCGCTTGACGGATCGACGTGTTCTGAAAATATGAGAGCGAAAGTGCGGCCGCACGCCTCCAAACGCCGCACGCTGCAGGAAAGGCCGCATCACAATGCAATGCACGGATCGCGAACACATCGACGTTCTGCGCCCCACTTGATTTGATGAACTTGCACGATCAGGGCGCCGACGGATTCCCCCACACCATAACGGCTCGGGCACTACTCGAGGCGATGGAAGGCGTTGCCTATCTCACCGATCGGGGCGGGACGATTCTTGCCGTCGGGCTGCGCGGGTGGGTACAGTTTGCCGCCGAAAACGCGGTGCCATGGCTGACTGCGGACGCGGTGGTGGGCACCTCCTTGTTCGATGCCATTCACAGCGATCCGGTGCGTGACGCCTATCGCCGCTTGCACGACGCCGTCGCTAGCGGACGGCGAACCGAGACGGTGTTCGAATACCGCTGCGACGCCCCCTTGGCCGAACGCCACATGCGCATGGCGATCAGCGCGGTGCGCGGCGAGGATGGCGTGATCGCGGTGCTCTACCAATCGCAGATTCTGGCCGAGGTACGACGGCTGCCGCTGCCGCTGTTGTCGGCGGAACACCGGGTTTCCTTGCAACGCCCTGCCCCAGCGGAGCGCATCGTGGCGCTGTGTTCGTTCTGCCAACGCGTGGCCTGGCCGCCAGGCGTCGACCCGGCGCGGCGACGCTGGATCAGTGCCGCGGAGTTCTATCGGCGCGGCGGGCCGGCCGATGCCGCCGTGAGCGACGGCATCTGCCCGCCCTGCATGAAGCGGCTGGTGACGCCCAACGTTTAGTGTCGTGGTCCCGACGCATCGATCCGGGCGGCGAAGGTGTCATTGCGAGCGTTGCGAAACGGTCTCCGCGAGAGCGCGCACGTCACTCGCGGGAGTTGCTTCGCTACGCTGGCAAGAAACATCTCGTCATGGCCGGGCTTGACCTGGTCAGGCCCGGCCATGACGAGAAACCCATTGTCACCGTTTCATTCAAGGCGGGTCGACCGCCGTCGCGCGGTGGTCAACTCGCAATGACAGATGAGGTGTCGAGCGTTGTTCGGAGCACTGACGGCCGCCGTGGAGCCCAGCGTTCAGATCGCACCCGCCGATCGCAGCCGGACAATTTCCGCCGCATCAAGTCCGGCTTCGCACAGCAGCGCCTCGGTGTCGGCGCCAAGCGCGGGACCTGCGGACGCATCGGGTCGTGCGCCATCGACGCGGATCGGGCTCGCGACCACCTTCAGGTCCGGGCGCTGTGGGTGCGGCAGCGTGAGCACGCCGTCCATCGCGTGGAAATACGGGTTCTCCAGCGCCTGCGGCAGGGTCAGGATCGGCGCCGCCGGCACCCTGCCGCCGAGACGCTGCATCCAGTCGCCGGTGGTGGCGCGGCGGAACACCGCATCCAGGATATCTACCAGCGCCTCGCGGTTGGCGAAGCGCTGCGGAAAGCCGCTGAACCGCGGGTCGGTTGCGAGTTCCGACTGGCCGATGACATCGCACAGCACCGTCCAGAATTTTGGCGTCATGCACATGATGAACAGCCAGCCGTCGACCGTGGGGAACATCTCGCACGGAACGATGACTGGGTGACCGGAACGGGGACGGCGCTCAGAGACATGGCCTTCGTTCATGTACCAGGTCGCCGGATAGCTGAGCTGATGCATCGCCACGTCGTACAAAGTGACATCGACGTCGCAGCCCTTGCCGCTGCGATACGCCCCCAGCAGCGCCGCCGTCAGCGCATACGCCATGGTGACGCCGCCCATGTAGTCTATGATCGACAGGCCCATGCGTGTCGGCGGTCCATCGGGTTCGCCGGTCAGGTGCAGATAACCGGCCTCGGCCTGCGCCAGATAGTCATAGGCGGGCCAGCCGGCGCGAGGCCCGGTGCGGCCGTAGCCGGAGAGATGCGCGCACACCACGCGCGGATTGACCGCCTGCAGGTCCGCATAGGTCAGACGCAGTTTTGCTGGTTGATCACCGCGCAGGTTGTTCATCACCGCGTCGGCCTTCGCCGCCAGCCTCAGGAACGCCGCGTAGCCCTGTGGGTGGTGCAGATCCAGTACCACGCTGCGCTTGTTGCGGTTGAAGCTTTGGAAGAACTGGCTGTCGTTGGGGCCGAGAAAGAACGGTCCCGCATGGCGTGCGCTGTCGCCTGGCGCGGTGTCGCCGCGCGCCGGTGCCTCGATCTTGACCACTTCGGCACCCAGATCGGCCAGGTGCATCGTGCCATATGGCCCAGCCCCGTATTGCTCGAAGCTGAGCACCCGGATGCCCTGCAACGGTTGCATTGGCGGCACTCCTGCGTTGGTTCAGTAATTGGCGTTCGCTTCGGTATCGAAGCCGCGCTTGCCCACCAGGATGGTACGATCGAACACGCAGACCAAGGTGCCCTGCTGGTTGAAGGCTCGCGTCTGCACGGTGACGATGCCCGCCTGCGGGCGCGACTTGCTTTCGCGCTTCTCCAGCACTTCGGATTCGGCTGTCAGCGTGTCGCCAACGAATACAGGATGGGTCAGCTTGATCTCCCGCCAGCCGAGATTGGCAATGGCTTTCTGGCTGACGTCGCTGACGCTCATGCCGGCCATCAGCGCCACCGTCAGCGGCGAGCTGACGATGCAGCGGCCGAACTCGCTGTGCTTGGCGTACTCCGCGTCAAAATGCAGCGGATGCTGATTCATGGTCAGAAGGGTGAACCAGGTGTTGTCGGCCTCGCTGATGGTGCGTGCGGGGCGGTGTTCGTAGATGTCGCCCGGCGTGAAATCCTCGAAATAGCGGCCGTACCGTTCCCGATAGCGGTTGGGGCCGACCTTGTGTGCCTCTGCTACCATTGTGTTCCTCCAATTTGCGTACCCGCTGTCATGCGTATCGGCTGTCATGCATATCCGGTGTCATGTATACCCGCTGTCATGCATGCCGGCTGTCATCCGTGCTCGCTGTCATTGCGAGGAGCGAAGCGGTCTCCTGCGTGACGAGCCGCCACGGCCTCCTCACGCAGGAGATTGCTTCGTCGCTTCGCTCCTCGCAATGACAATGGGGATCGCCCGATGACAGTGGGGATCGCGCAATGACGGCGGGGCTCGCGCAATGGCACCGGGGCTCGCAATGAAAGCGGCTGACAGTGAGGCTCATAGCGCGACCAGGTGCCTCACTCTCCCTTGTTCATCCGAGGCGACATGCGCGACTGCCGTACCGATCCCTCCAGACGCACCGAGTCCTTCAGGCGCCCCAGCATGTCCCAGAGCTGCGCCGTCTCCTCGCGGTCCAGCTTCGCCATCGCTTGCTCGATCCATTGTGCATGTGCGGGCGCCATGCGCGAAAACAGGAGGCGACCGGCGTCCGTCATGGCGATCAGCGTACTCCGTCCGTCCTCCGGATGCCTTCGCCGCGTCACCAACCCATCCTGCTCCATCGCATTGACCAGGCCGGTGACGTTGCCGCTGGTGACCATCAGGCGAGCCGACAGCGTGCCCATCGTCAGTTCCGCGCCGGCAGCATCCAAAGCGGCGAGCACGTCGAAGCGCGGCAGCGTGGTGGCGAATTGCGCGTGCAGGCGGGCGCGCACCATGGCCTCGGTCATGTTCACGCAGGTCAACAGACGCAACCAGATCCGCAGGGGAAGGCGAGCACCGTCGGTGATGGCGGCCTCGCGATCCGGCACCAGGGCCGTGTCACTCGCCGGCATGTGGACGCCGTTGGCCCAGATAGGTTTCCAGCACGCGCGGGTTCCGTGCCAGGTCCGCACTGGGACCTTCCGCCGCCACTTCGCCCATCTCCAGCACGTAGCCGTAGTCCGACACCTGCAGCGCCGCCCTGACGTTTTGTTCCACCAGCAGGATGGAGAGCCCGCGCGCCCGAAGGTCCACCAGCACGCGGAAGATCTCACGCACCAGCATCGGTGCCAGCCCCAGGCTGGGCTCGTCCAACAACAACAGCCGCGGACGCGCCATTAGCGCGCGGCCGAGCGCCAGCATCTGCCGTTCGCCACCCGAAAGAGTCGCGGCAAGCTGGCGGCGGCGTTCGTTCAGGCGCGGAAAGATGGCGAACACGTCGCGCATGGCCGGGCGCGCATCGCGCTCGCCGGCACGACGGCGGGGGTAGAAGCCCAGCAGGAGATTGTCCTCGACGCTCATGTCGGAGAACAGAGCACGATGTTCCGGCACCAGAATGGCACCGGCGGCGACCATGGCTTCCGTGGTGCCGGCCGGGGCGTCGCTGTAGCGCACCGATCCGCCGCGGCGCGGCAGCAGGCCCATGACGGCACCCATCAGCGTGGTCTTGCCGGCGCCGTTGGGGCCAACGATGGCCACCATCTTTCCTTCCGGTACCGCCAGGCCGACACCGTGTAACACCTCGACATGGCCATAACCGGCGCGCAGGGCTTCTAATTGGAGAAGCGGCGCGGTCATGCCAGCCCACCCAGGTACGCTTCCATCACCGCGGGGTCGGATTGCACGCGGTCCGGCGGGCCCTCGGCGATCTTTTGGCCGAAATCCATTACCACTACGCGGTCGGCAAGCTGCATGACGAAATCCATGTCATGTTCTACCAGCAGCACGCCCATGCCCTCGGCCCGCAATTGCCGCAGCAGCGCGGCGAGACGCTGCTTCTCCGGCAGCCGCAGGCCGGCAGCGGGTTCATCCAATAGCAGCAGGCGCGGACGCAGGCACAGCGCGCGGGCGATTTCCACCACGCGTTGCTGCCCCAGCGGCAGGTCACCGGCGGGAACGTACAGCATGTTGCCCAGCCCCACGCGCATCGCCTGCATGCGCGCTTCCGCCAACAGGCACGCTTCCTCCGCACGATCGAGCCGCAGCATGGCGCGCAACAATCCGGCGCGGCCGGAAAGATGCGTGCCAAGCGCGACGTTCTCCAGCACGCTGCGGTCCGGCAGCAGCTTCACGTGCTGGAAGGTACGCGCGAGCCCCAATGTGGCGACACGCCGGGGCGACAAACGTGTGGCGGGCGCACCGAACAAGCGGATGTGGCCGGCGTTAGGCGGCAGCACGCCGCTGACCACATTGAACAGCGTTGTCTTGCCTGCGCCGTTGGGGCCGATCAGAGCGACGACCTCGGCTGCATGCACTTTGAAGCTGACGTCGCGGTTGGCAGCGAGGCCGCCGAAATTGCGGGAGATGGCTTCGAGCGCCAACAGTTCTTCGTCGGGTGCGGCGGGGTTGGTGACCGGCAGTAATTCGGACGCTGCATCCGTTTCCCATGTCGGAGGCGGCGCACGCCGACGTTTCAGTCGCGCGAGCAATGGCAGCAGCCCGTCTGGTGCGCGTTGCAGCAGCACGATCACGACGAGCGCAAACACCAGCGCTTCGAAATCGCCGGGCTGGCCGGTGATCCGTGGAATCCAGTCGTTGAACTGGTCGCGCAGCACCACCACAAGGGCCGCGCCGATGGGTGCTCCCCATAGCGAACCGGCACCGCCGATGATCACCATGAACAGGTAGTCGATGCTGGCACCGAGGCTGAACGGCGTCGGGCTGACGAAGCGTTGGAAATGCGCGAACAGGAACCCGGCGACGGCGGCGTACAGCGCGGCGATAACGAAGACGGTGCGGCTGAGGCGGACGGTATCGATGCCGACGCTGGCGCCCATCAGACGCGCTCCGTTCAGCGTGCGGATGGCGCGGCCGATGCGGGAATCGAGCAGGTTGGCGGACATTGCCATGATGACGGCAACAGCGGCCCAGATGACGGCGAGGTTGACGCGGAGGCTGGCGGCTGACAGCGGACCGAGCCGCAGCGGCGGGATGTCGCCGATGCCGTTGAAGCCGCGCAACTGCGGGATCGTTCCGAAGAGCGAGAAAAAGCTGATGCCCCAGGCGACCGAGACCAGGGCAAGGAAATGTCCGGACAGGCGTGCGGTGACCAGCCCGAGCAACCACGCCACCATGCCGGTCAACAACAGGCCCGCGGCCAGGCCGGCGATCGGCGGCGCGTCGAAGAACTTGGTGAGCACGGTGGTGGCGTAGGCAGCCAGGCCGACGAAGCTCGCCTGGCCGAACGAGGTCTGGCCGCTGACCCCGGTCAGCAGCACCAGGCCGAGCGCGACCAAGGTGGCCATGCCGACATAACCGAGCAAGGTCACGTAGAAGGTGGGCAACAGCGCGGGCACCAGCACGATCAGGACAGTGGCGGCTAGTGGTACGATCCACCGCCGAAATCGTAGCCGAAGCCCCCCGTCATGGCCGTGCCACACGTCATGGCCAGGCCCCCCGTCATGGCCGCGCCCCCCGTCATGGCTGGGCCCGGGCCGGCCATCCACCCCGGCTCTCGCGTGCGCGGATGGCCGGCTCAAGGCCGGCCGTGACGAGAGGCGCGACGAGGGGCGCGACGCGAGCCGCGACATCAGGCCCGGTCCTCGGGCGATCCGCTGCGCAGGGACAGCCAGACCAGGACCGGAATCAGCAAAGTGAAGACGATTACCTCGCGATAGGCGCTGGCCCAGAAGCTGCCGAGCGATTCCAGCACGCCCACCAGAACCGCGCCGGCCGCCGCCATCGGATAGGACACCAGCCCGCCCATTATCGCCGCGACGAAACCCTTCAGGCCGATGTCGAAGCCGGCGTCATAGGACAGCGGCGTCACCGCGCCGATCAGCACGCCGGCCAGCGCAGCGATGAACGACGCGAGACCGAACGCCAGTGCTCCGGTCGCGCCGGCGTCGATCCCGACCAGGCGCGCGCCCAGCCGGTCCGAGGCGGCGGCGCGCAATGCCTTGCCGTGAATGGTGGCGCCGAAGAACCAGCGCAGTCCCAGCACCAACACAGCGCAGCACAGCAACACCGCGAGCGACTGGCCCGAAACGTTCAGGCTGCCGAGATCGAAGCTGGCATCGGTCAGCGGCGGCGCGCTGGCTTCCTCCGGACCGAAGAACACCAGGCCCAACCCGATCAGCACGAAATGCAACGCCATCGACAGAATCAGCAGCGCCAGCACCGAGGCATCGGCAATCGGCCGGAAGGCGAAGCGCCAGATCAGTGGCCCCATCGGCGTAACGATCGCCAGCGCCAGCAGGATCGACACGGCCGGTAGTTCGTGTGGTGCCAGGAAGTACGCGGCGGCGGTAATGGCGGCCGGATAGACGCCCCAGGCCAAAACGCCTCGCACGGCCGCGCGACGTCCCTGGAACAGCGACGCGATCAGCGCCAGGGCGGAGAGGCCGTCGAGCAACCAAAGCGTGCCAGGCAAGCGGCCGGATTGCAGTGCCGCCACCGTCAACGTGCCGAATGCCAGCAGATCGCCCTGCGGAACGAAGATCACCCGCGTGACCGAAAACACGATCAGCAGCCCGATCGCCAGCAGCAGGTAGATCGCGCCGGTGGTGATGCCGTCCTGCAGCAGCGCGAGGAAGACGAACCAGTCCATCGCGCTAGGCCATCTTCATGAGGAGACCGGTCATTCGCCAGGCGAGCAGCAATGGCAGTGCGTGGTAGCGACGATTGTCATTGCGGGGCGCTCTAACGGAGGCGGCGCATTGTCGTCCTGCGTCATGGTGCGCGAAGGCGCACCATCCACGCCTTTGCCGCTCGCAGCCGAGGGAGGACGTGGACGGTGCGCCTTCGCGCACCACGACAGGGGACCGCCCTACTGGATCGCCCGCCACGCGCCGTCCTTCACTTCCACCAGCACCGCGGCGCGGGCATCCTGGCCGTTATGGTTGGTGGGTGACATGTCATAGACGCCGCTGACGCCAACCAGGTCGTGTGTCTTTTCCAGCGCGTCGCGCAGGGCTTCGCGGAATTGCTCGGTGCCCGGCTTGCCGGCCTTCAGGGCGACCGGGATGGCGTGCTTCAGCAGCAACATCGCGTCATAGCTGTAGCCGGCGAACGGGTTGATGCTCTGCGGGCCGAACTTCTTGGCGTACTCGGCCATGAACGCGGCCGCCACCGGCTTGATCACGTTGTCGTCCGGCAACTGGTCGTAGACCACCAGTGGCGAGGTATCGGCGATCACGCCAGTCACCGCCCCGCCGCCGACCTTGATGAAGGCGGGACTGACAATGCCGTGGTTGCCGTAGATACCGCCTTTGATACCCACGATGGCGCAGCGCGACGACCGGCAGCGCGGCCGGCGTCGCCGAGTTGCCCATCATGATCGCCTGCGGATGCACGCTGATCAGCTTCAATGCCTGCGCCTCCACCGAAGTATCGGTGCGGGCATAACGCTCATCAGCGAGGATCTTCATGCCGTCGGCCGCCGCGGCCTGCTTGGTGCCGGCATAGACCTGGTCGCCCCAGCCGTCCGAGAAGCCGATAAAGCCGATCGTCTTGACCCCATGCTGTTGCATGTACTTGAACACCTCCGCCACCATCAGCGGCAGAGGCTGAGCATCGTTGAAGGTGTAAGGCTGCTTGGCCGGATCGTATTCATAAGGCGCCATCGCAATCATCGGCACATGCGCCTGATTGGCGAGCGGCGCCACCGCCGCATCGGTGGCGGTCAGCGAGGGCCCGATGAAGGCGTCCACGTGGTCTTCCGAAATCATCTTCTGCGCGATCGTATAGCCGGTGCTGGCATCGGTCGCGTCGTCGCGGATGATGTATTCCACCGTCTGGCCGGCGATCTCCTTCGGGAAGAATTCGAACGCGCCCTTGTAGCCGACGCCCATCGCAGCACCGGGGCCGCTGATCGAGAGAATGGCGCCGATCTTAATCTGCGCCTGCGCTGCCGCCGTTGCGCCAAGAATACAGAAGGCCGTAACGGCCGCGAACAGACGCGCTTTCATAAGGAACTCCCTGTGGACGAATTGACCCGGAGGCGCGGTGCGCACGGGCACGTGATCTCACGCGATGATAGTTTAAGTGTCAAGTTCCTACGCATGCGGCGGTTGCCATGGCGGCAGCACGGCGGTTGCCTCGATTTCCACCAGCGCCGCGAGCTCGACGAGTTGCGATACGCCAATGACCGACATGGTGGGAAAGTGCCGGCCAATGACGCGCCGGTATTCCGCGCCTACCGCGCCCTGCTGCGCGCGATAGGCACCCAGATCAGTGACGAACCAGGTCAGACGGACGAGATGTTGCGGTTCGGCGCCGGCTTCGGCGAGCAGGGCGACGATGTTGGAAAGCGCCTGACCCACCTGCCCTGCCAGATCAGGCGCAAAGCGTCCTTGCGCATCCCAACCGATCTGGCCGGCCAGAAAGATCGTCTCTCCGGTGGCGGCAATGCCGTTGGCGTAACCGCGCGGGCGCGGCCAGGCCCGCGGCTGTAGCAGGCGCTGCCCGGTGTCATTGCGCTCGATCATGCAATCACCCTTGAATTCAGGCCGCTGCTTCGCGGCGAAGGCTCCGAAGGCGCGGCGGGCATCGTGTGACACCATGCGAATGGCCTGCGTCTGCGCTGCCGCCTCGATGGCGCGTTCGCTGTCCATGCTGCCTGCTTCGGAGGCTGAAACGTCATGTCACAACTCTCCGCAGGCGACGGCGATCGCCTGACCGGTCATCGCTCCGGCGTCGCGCCGGCACAGGAAGGCGACAGCTTCGGCGACTTCCTCCGGTCTCACCAGGCGTCCTGAGGGGTTGCCGGATGCGAGTTGCTCCAGTGCCCGTTGCGGCGAGCGTCCCGTCGCGGCGGCGATGGTGGCGACGGACCGCGCGACCATGTCGGTGTCGGTGAAGCCAGGGCAAACGGCGTTGACGGTGATGCCGTCGTTGATCGTTTCCAATGCCAGAGCGCGGGTGAAGCCAACCAGCGCGTGCTTGGCCGCGACATAGGCGGTGACGTAGGGGTAACCTTTCAAGCCGGCCGTGCTGGCGATATTCACAATGCGGCCGAAGCCCTGCGCTCGCATATGCGGCAGCACGGCCTGGCAGCCGGTGACGGCCGCGAGCAGGTTGACCGCGAGCATGGCGTGGAAGTCGTCCAGGGTATGGCGGGCGAAGGGTTTGGAGATCGCGGCGCCGGCATTGTTGACCAGGATGTCGCACGGCCCGAGCGAAGCGACGGCATCGCGCAACGCGGCGGCGTCGGTGACGTCCGCAGCGGCATAACGCGCATCAAGTTCGGCCGCGGCGGTTTTGAGGGCCACGGCATCGCGGCCGATCAACGCGATCTTCGCCCCGTCCGCGGCGAGACGGCGGGCAATAGCAAGGCCGATGCCTTTGCCACCGCCGGTGATGAGGGTGGTCATTCCCGTGCTCCCCGTCATGGCCGGGCCCGAAGACACCCCCTCCCCTTGCGTGAGGGGGAGGGCGGAGGGGCCACCCAATAACTCGTTGGTTCGATCCCTCCCCCCCTCCGACAAGCGGACGGGGGTGTCGTCGGGCCCGGCCATGACGGGAACGGTCATCATATCACCGCCGCATAGTCAGTTTCGGCCCGGCCCGTCAGCCGCTCGATCTGCGCCTTGCCCGCCAGATACTGCTTCGGCCACCATTGCTCTTTATACCCCAGCGCCGCCGCGGCACGCAGCGCGAACTGCGGATCAGACAGATGCGGGCGGGCCAGAGCGCACAGATCGGCCCGGCCCGACGCGATGATCGCATTCAAATGATCCGATTCAGTAATGTTGCCGACGGCCATGGTGGCGATGCCGATCTCGTTGCGGATGCGGTCGGCAAATGGCGTCTGGAACATCCGGCCATACACCGGCTGTGCCTGGATCGAGGTCTGGCCGGCGGACACATCGATCAGGTCCACGCCCTCCGCCTGGAACGCGCGCGCGATCTCAACCGCGTCGGCGGCAACGATGCCGCCCTCCACCCAGTCGGTGGCCGAGATGCGCACCGACATCGGCTTGTGCGCCGGCCACGCCGCACGCATGGCGCGGAACACCTCCAGCGGAAAGCGCAGGCGGTTGCGCAGCGGTCCGCCATACGCGTCGTTGCGCTGGTTGGTCAGCGGCGAGATGAAGGACGACAGCAGGTAACCGTGCGCCGCATGCAGTTCCAGCATGTCGAAACCGGCGCGCACGCCGTATTGCGTCGCCGTGACGAACGCGTCGCGCACGGCGTCCATGTCGTCTCGCGTCATCTCGCGCGGCACTTGGTTATACGGGCTCCACGGAATCGGCGACGGCGCGATCAATTCCCAGTTGCCGGCGGGCAGCGGCGCATCGATTTTCTCCCAGCCAAGCTGGGTCGATCCCTTCGGCCCCGAATGACCGAGCTGCAGGCAGATTTTTGCCCCCGATTGCAGGTGCACGAATTCGACGATCCGCGCCCAGGCATCCATCTGCGCTTCCGACCACAGTCCGGCGCAGCCGGGGGTGATGCGGCCCTCCGGCGTGACGCAGACCATTTCGGTGAACACCAGCCCGGCGCCGCCCAGGGCGCGCGCGCCCAGATGCACCAGGTGGAAGTCGTTCGGCGTGCCATTCTGCGCGCTGTAGGTTGCCATCGGCGAGACGACGATACGGTTGGCAAGCCGCATCTGCCGCAGCCGGAACGGCAGGAACATCGGCGGGACCGGCCGGTTGGTGGGATGGCCCGCGCGATCGGCCAGCCAGCGTTCCAGCCCCTCCAGCCAGGGACGATCGCGCAGCCGCAGATTCTCGTGGCTGATGCGCTGACTGCGCGTCAGCAAGGAATACGCGAATTGCTCCGGTTCGAGGTGGGCATAGCGGGCGACGTTCTCGAACCACTCGGTCGAGTTGCGGGCCGCGGACTGGATGCGCAGCACGTCGATCTTGCGTTCCGTCTCATACGCGGCAAGCGCGGCGGGAACATCGGTGCCATGACGATCGAACGCGCGAGCCAGCGCGATGGCATCTTCCAGCGCGAGCTTGGTGCCGGACCCGATGGAGAAATGCGCGGAATGCGCCGCGTCGCCGACCAGGACGATGTTGTCCTTCACCCAGGTCTCGTTGGCAACCCGAGGAAAATTCAGCCACTGCGAACCGCGCAGGTGGCTCATGTTGGCCATCAGCCGATGGCCGTCCAGCCAAGGCGCGAACAAGCGCTCGCAGAAGGCGATGGTGGCGGCAGGATCGGGGCGCTCCAGGCCGGCGGCGCGCCAGTTGGCGTCGGTGGTCTCGACGATGAAGGTGGAGGTGTCGTGGTTGAAGCGATAGGCGTGGGCCTGGAACCAGCCCCATTCGGTCTCCACGAAGATGAAGGTGAAGGCTTCGAACACGCGATGCGTGCCAAGCCAGATGAAGCGGTTCTGCGCGACGTGCACGGTGGGCTTGAAATGCGCCGCGTAGCGGTTGCGGATCTTGCTGTTGATGCCGTCGGCGCCGACGATCAGGTCAGCATCGGCGAAGTCCGACAGATCGTCCACCTCGTGTTCGAAAGCCAGCTCCACGCCCAGGGCTTCGGCGCGATACTGCAGGATGTTGAGCAAGTGCTTGCGCTCGATGCCGCAGAAGCCGTGGCCACCGGAGGTGATGGTGCGACCCTTGAAGTGGATGTCGATGTCGTCCCAATGCGCGAAGCTATCGAGGATTTCCTGCTTGCTCGGCGGATCGGCGCCTTCCAGGTTGCGTAGCGTCTCGTCGGAGAACACGACGCCCCAGCCGAACGTGTCATAGGGGCGGTTGCGCTCGATCACGGTGATGCGGTGCGACGGATCGCGCCGTTTCATCTGGATGGCAAAATACAGGCCCGCCGGGCCGCCACCGACGCAGACGATCCGCATCAACACCCTTTCAGCGTCACTCGGCCCCTCCGCCCGGGACCCCGTAGTCTGGGTCCCCGCGGCTGGGACCCATCGTGGTACCCCTCTGGCGAATATCTTATATCTCAACTAATTTGCCCATGACAAGCCCCGGAGAGATCCGCCCATGCCACAGCGCCCCAACCCGATCCACGGCCCTAACCGACTGAAACTGGGGATTTTCTCGGCCAACGCGGATGGCGGGCTGACGCTGACCCGGGTGCCGGAACGGTGGCGGGCGGAATGGCCGGACGTGGTGGCGGTGGCGCAGATGGCCGATCGCGCCGGGCTGGAGTTCTTCCTGCCGATCGCGCGGTGGCGAGGCTTTGGCGGCGTTACCAACTCGCGTGAGTGGTCGTTCGAGACGCTGACCGAGGCCGCCGCTCTGGCAGGACTGACGGAGCACATCGCCCTGTTCGCCACCGTGCACGTACCGATGGTGCATCCGGTGTTCGCGGCGAAGGCGCTGACAACGATCGATCATGCCAGTGGCGGGCGCGCCGGACTGAACATCGTCTGCGGCTGGAATCCGGAGGAGTTCGGCTGCTTCGGACTGCAAATGATCGAGGATCGTTACGGCCAAGGGCTGGAATGGTTCGAGATTCTCATGCGCATCTATACGGAGGTGGCGCCGTTCGACTTCAAGGGACAGTACTATGACCTGCGCGGTGTGTCCGGCAAGCCGTTGCCGGTGCAGCGGCCCCGGCCGGTGATACTGAACGCCGCCTTCTCCCCGCCCGGCCGCGACTTCGCCGCCCGTGCCGCCGACTGTCTGTTCACGACCTTCGTCGAGATCGGCAGCAGCGGTGCGCAGATCGAGGATATGCGGGTGCGGGCGTCTGCGGCGGGACGCGAGGTGGGCGTTTATACGACGTGCCACGTAGTATGCCGGCCATCGCAGGACGAGGCAGACCGCTACTACGAGTACTACGCGGTGGAGATGGAGGATACGGCCGGCGCCGACCATTATATGGGCAACAAGGCGAAGTTCTCCGGCTCGCACGACCCGGAAGCGTATCGGTTGCACCGCAAGCGCTTCGTGGGTGGGGCGGGAACGTATCCTCTGGTTGGCACGCCGCGGCGAATCGCGGAGGAGTTGGTGGCGATCAATGAAGTCGGGTTTGCCGGCGTGGCGCTGTCGTTCGTGAATTATCGGGACGAGCTGCCATATTTCATCGAGACAGTGCTGCCGCTGCTGCGCGAGGCTGGGCTGCGCAACGCGTCATAGGCCAGTCCTCCGACGCCGACGGTTGGCCGCTGACGGTTGGCACCCGGCGCAACGGGTCATTGCGAAGGGCAGCGTCATTGCGAGGGGGAGCGTCATTCCGAGCGCAGCCAAGTGTCATCGCGCGCACAGCGAAGCAATCTCCCGCGAGTGACGTACGAACTCTCCAGGAGATTGCTTCGCTGCGCCCGCAATGACAGACCGATCAGGGTCACAAAGCCAGGCTTCCCACGCTGGTCCCGCCGCACACGAACAACGTCTGGCCGGTGATAAAGCCGCCGGCTGGATCAATCAGAAACATCACCGCACGCGCCACGTCCTCCGGCTGGCCGAGGCGGCGCACCGGAATGCTCTGCGCCAACGCATCGATGCGCGGGTCGCCCGGCGGCAGCACGTCATGGAACATGGCGGTGCCGGCGATCGGCCCTGGCGCGATGGCGTTGACCGTGATGCCGTCCGGCCCGAGTTCCAGCGCCCAGGTGCGCGTCATGCCAATCAGCCCGGCCTTGGTCGCGGAATAGGCGGTGCGCGTGGCCAGCCCCAAGGCGGCGCGCGAGGACATCAGCACGATGCGTCCGAACCGCGCCTCGCGCATCGCCGGCAAGGCCGCCTGAACCAGCACCAACGCCGTCCCGAGATGCAGCCGCGATAGCTCCGCGACGTCGGCAGTGCTGGCCTGGTCCACCAGCGCGGGGCGGATGGCGCCTGCATTGTGCACGACGGTGGTCACTGGTCGACGCGTGGCCTCCACCGCGGCCTGTCGCGTTGCCGCTTCATCCGCCAGATCGACGGCGATCGTGTGCAAGCGCGGATGACGGGTGGCGGCCGGTTGGCGATCGAGCGACACGACTTCATAGTCGGCATCGAGCAACGCCCGGCAAATCGCCAATCCGATGCCGGCACTGCCGCCGGTGACCAGCGCGCGCATCACGCTGCCTCCAGCAATGCATCGGCGTTGAGTCTGCACCTGAACGTCGTCGCCGGGTGCCACGATAGCGGAGAGAAGACACACCGCCACCGGGCCAGCTTCGAAGCGCACCAAGCCGATCACCAAGGGCAACCGCGCGCGGAAGCTCGTTTCGTTGCTATGACGCAATACGGTGCGCGCCAGCACGCGGCCCGGCAGGCAGTCCGCGGTTTCCCAGTCCAGCCGATCGGACAGGCATGCGCCGCAGACCTCGCGCGGAGGATATTGTGCGGCGCCGCAGTCGGCGCAGCGTTGCAGGCGGATCATGCGCGCCCCAGCACGGCAGCCGCGGTGCACAGGCCGCGATCGTAGTTGATCATGCCGAAGCCGCCGACCAGCGCTCGATGCGCGTTCGGCGACCTGGCGCCCGCCGGCCTGCCCGAGCAACTGCCGCATCGCCTCCACCAGCCCAAGATAGCCGCCCGCGGCGCCGGCCTGCCCCATGGACAACTGGCCGCCGCCGGTATTGTGCGGCACGCTGCCCTCGATGGTGAAGTCGTGCCGGCGCACGAAGGCGGGCGCCTCGCCCGGCGGACACAGGCCCAGGCCTTCGAATTGCAGCATCGAAATGACGGCATAGTCGTCGTAGGTTTCCACAACCTGGACATCGTCTGGACCGATGCTTGCCTGCTGCCACAGCGCATCGCGATCCATCGCCCAGCCGCCGCGCAATTGCACCTGATCGTCGGGGAAGGCGTTGTGGCGCTCGATTGCGCCCAGCACGCGGAGGAACGGCAGTTGCAGTGCACGGGCGCGCGCTTCCGGCATCACCAGGAAGCCGTCGGCGCCAGCGCAGGGCATGACGCAGTCGAACAAGTGCAGCGGTTCGGCGATCGGCCGCGCGGCCAGGTATTGTTGCAGCGTCAGCTCGCCGCGCAGCAACGCCAGCGGGTTGCGCCGTGCGTTGGCCCGCTGCGCGACCGCGAGCTTGCCGAAATCCTCGCGCGTGGCACCGGTGGCACGCATGTAGGCGTCGGCGATCAGGGCAAAGCTGGCGTTCGGCCCACCGGCGCCATAGGGATACACCGCGTCGCGCGAGAAGCTGCTGAAAGTCGCGAGCAAGTCGCGGAAGCTGGTTTCATTGGCGGTATCGCCGGCGATGCAGGCGACAATGTCGGCGTCGCCCGCCTGTATGGCGCGAGCCGCGCGGCGCAGCGCGATCACGCCGCAGGCGCCACCCATCGGCAACCATTCCAGGTACCGCGGCGACAGACCGACATGCTGGGTGAACGCCACGGCGGTGTCGGGATGCAACGTAAAGCTGGACAAGCACAACCCATCGATGGCGGATTTCGGAATGCCAGCGGCATGGAGCAAGCGTCGCAGCGCGTGCGCGAGGAACCAAGCAGCGCCATGGTCCGAGCGGCGGACATAAGGTTCCGTCACCGGGCAGCAGAGGGCGACACCGTCGTAGGAGCGTGCGGTCACTGCCTACAAGAACAACTGGATCGACGGCAGGGCTGCGTCGCAGTTCAGCAGGTTCACGCGTTTCAACCTGATAAGCAGCGAGTGATCCTGCCCCACCAGATGGTGCCAAGCCACGCCGGTCAGCATCTGCATCGCATCGCCACGTGCCTCGGCATAGAAGAACGCCGTGCGCGTGACCCAGCATTCGCCGTCTGTGGCTCTCGATTTCAGGCGCTTGCAGCACGTGCTGGCTCCAGCTTTCCGGATGCTGCGAGGGCGGCCGGCGGCGCAAGCGCTCGATGCGCAGGCGCAGCAGCAGCTTGTCCTCATAGGCCAACGAGGTGTGGAATTCCGCAGTCCGGCTGATTGCGCGTCAGCGGCACCCAGTAATGTGCGTCGTCGGCTGAACAGGGAATACCATTCGTCCCAGCGCTTTTCGTCGAGCAATCGCGCTTCGTGATAGATGAAGCGGACTGATTTCGGCCTCGGTCATGCGGCACCCATGAAGCGCGCCCAGGCGCGGAACTGGTTGCGCATGGGGATCTCGCTGGTGCCGTTCGACCGTCAGGTCGTGCGCGGCGCGTTCCTCGGGCCGGTAGTCGCGGTGCAGGCTGACCCATTCGTTGCCGTCGGCGGCGAGACCATCCTGGATCAGCCGGTAGCATTGCTGGTCGTCGTGCCCGACCACCGACATGGGCGAATTGATCAGCCGGGTATAGGTGACGTTGCGCTTGAAGAAGATGTCAGGTGCGCTCTTCAGGCGGAAGCTCCAGCTCTCGATCAGCGTCTTGTCCACGGCGATCGGCCGCACCACGCGGATGGTCTGGATCGCGCCTTTGATGGTCAGGCTGGGATAATAGACCGTGTTGTGGCGGACGGTACCGAGGATGTCCTTCGCACGCGCCTCGCCATAAGCGCGTTGCATCGCGGCTTCGTAGTCGGGCACCGCGGCATACGACGAGTGGATCGAGAAATGCGCCCCGGAATAGGAGTGCCCGTTGTCGAACACCCGCTCGCCCATCTTGTCGAAGAAGTCGTAGCTGCCGGCGAAAGGCACCAATTGCTCGATCGCCATCGGCTTCGGCGCGTCCGGCGGCTGATCGGCTCCATAATTCCTTCGCCGTGCCCGCAGACGATTCGTGAGCCGCCATCGGGTGCATGGCGTCGTTCAGGTTCTCGACGAACATCTTCCAGTTGCTGTCGTGCATATAGCGCAGCACGCCGCCGGCGATTTCCATCTCGCCCTCGGGCGACCGGTCCACCATGTAGTCGATGGAGGACAGCGAATCGCCAAAATACTCCTGGAAATCAGGACCGTCTTCACTCAAGCGGGCGAAGACGAAGCCTCGGTAGTTTTCCATCGGCATCGGCCGCAATCCGTGCACCGCCTCGCATTGCGCGAAGCCCGTGCCGTCGTAGCCCTGGCGCAGCGGTATGGCGGCGATCGACCCGTCGGTCCGGTAGCTCCAATTGTGATACGGGCAGCGAATGAATCGGCCGGCATTGCCTGACCAGTCAGAGACGACCTTCGCCCCCTTATGCGCGCAACGGTTGCGCAGCACGCGCACGCTGCCGTCCGGCTGGCGGATCATCAGTACCGGGACGGTGGCGATGTCGCAGGTGATGAAATCGCCCGGTGCGGGAACCTGGCTGGAGTGGCCGACATAGATCCAGGTGCGGGGCCACAGCCGTTCCATCTCCAGGCGAAAAATCTCCGGATCGATATAGACGTCGCGATGCACCGCATCGTCGCGCACCAAGGCACGCAACGTGGCCGGGTCGTCACGGTAGCGGTTCATGCGGCCTCCAGCGCTTTGGCCAATGCGTGGCCGGTTTCGTCGGCCAGAGCCGCGTCGCACAGCGCGGTGAGACGCGCCGCGGCGCCTTGGGTTCCGTCAAGCCGGTCGGCTTCCTGCATCAGGCGCTGGAAATTCGCCCAGCCACGAGCATGGGTATCACCATAGCCCTTCACCAGGCGCTGGCAGCGTGCGACCGCCAATGCCAAATCCGGATCGCGTTCCTTCAACGCCCCGATCCGCCACAGCCACGCTTCGATCCTCTCCTGCTCCTCCGCGTAGCGCAGCGTGGTGCGGCGGAAGCGGCGCAGCGCGGCGATGCCGCGCAGCAGCAGGAAGCCGCCGATCGATGTGGTTTCGACGTGGCGGCCCTGCGCGGTCAGCCGCTCCAGGAGCCGGCGGGGCACGTGGGAACGCAGCAACCAGCGGCCGATCGGCGCGGGCAGCGTATCGGCCATCTCCTGCACGCGCGGGTGCATGAATTCGGTGATGCGCAGCACCTGATCGGGCTTCACGCGCACTTCCGCACGGACGCGCGCGAGACGGCTGGCACGCGTTTTCAAATCGGCGACGCGGATGGTGTCTTCGTAGCTCATCCATAGCGCGAGATGGCGCGCGGTTTCAGTCAGCAATGGGCCGCCGAGTTGCAGGCGATCGAGGCGTGCGCGGTACAGCCGGGCGTAGGCTGCATCCTGATAGTCGGTCAGGCGGCGTTCGCCTTCGTCGATGATGGCGGCGGAAGAAGAGGGAGACGGTAAAGGACTCCCCCTCCCCTTGAGGGAGGCGGTCGGGGGGACGGGTGCGGCCACGTCAGGGTCAGAGGTGCCTGCACCTCTCCCCCCGACCCCCTCCCTCAAGGGGAGGGAGTTTTTAGCGTTACGCCTACCCGCTCCTGCCTTCTCCGCCGCGCCCACACTTTCCCGTTTCGCCGCGTCGAACCCCGCAGCGAATGCCGCAAGGCTGGCGTCCACACCAACCCCGGCATGACGGATCGCCGCCTCGAACGCCTCCGGAGGCACCGGCAGCGCGCCTGATCCCGCCACGGCACCCAGCAGCACCGCGCTCAGATGCGCACCGTGCACGTCGGCCAGCGCTTGCATGTCCGTCGCCACCACCTGCCGCGCCGCCGCACGGCAAGTATCCAACAGCGTGTCCGCGTCCACCCGGCCGTCGCCCATCGCAATCTTTTCCGTCATCGCGAATACGCGGTGGGTGGAAAAGATGAACGTGCTGCGCTCGGTGCTGACCAGTCCGCGCTGGATGGCGCGCCCCGCTTCCATCAGTTCCGACGCGATCACCAGATCGACGTCACCCGGTGCGGGCATCAGTGCCAGCACCGGCTCCTGCCCGACCGCTTCCGCCTGTGGAAAGAACTCCAGATAGTAGATCGTCGCCCCTGTGCGCTGTGCCACGCCGGGCACCGACGTGGACTGCCCGATGAACCCAGTGCTTTCCGCCGCTTCCAACAGCCAATCAGCCAGCACGCCGCCGCCCTCGCCGCCCATCGCCAGGATCGCGACAGTGATGGCGCGGGCGCCGGTCGCGGCGTCGCGCGGGAGTGGCGCCTCAGGCATGGGCGGGCGGCGCCAGCCAGCCGATCACCCGCGCGGCAATCTGTGCACGCCAACGCTCCCAGCGGCTGGGATTGGTCACGATCTGCGCTCGATAGAACGAAGGACACAGCACCGCGGCATGCGACACCTCGCCGCACAGCCCGCAACCGACGCAGCTATCCTGTACCGCGGCAACCGGGTCCTGGCGCAGCGCATCGGGGTTCGGCTTCACCGTCAGCGACGGGCAGCCGGACAGACGGATGCAGGAATGGTCGCCGGTGCACGTATCGCTATCCACGCCGAAACGTTCGCGCACCACGCGATGGCCTTCCTTCGCCGCTTTCGCCGCCAACGGGCGCTCCCGGCGCTGGCGGTTCAGCATGCATTCCGATGACGCGACGATGACCTTCGGTCCCTTCTCCGACGTGGTCAGCGCTTCCTTCAACACGTCGCGCATGCGCGCCACGTCGTAGGTGCGGGTGATCTCGCGCACCCATTTCACGCCAACCCCGCGCACCGCCCGCGCAATGGGATTGCCGGTGTTGCGGCGACTGGTCGCGCGCGAGGACAGCAGGTCCTGCCCGCCGGTCGCGGCGGAATAGTAGTTGTCCACCACCACCAGCACGTTGTCGGTCTGGTTGAACACCGCGTTGCCGACCGAGGACGCCAGCCCGTTGTGCCAGAACCCGCCATCGCCCATCACGCTGATGGTGCGCCGGTTGGCGTCCTTCGCGTTCAGCGCCGCCGCGCCAGCCCAGCCGAGGCCATAGCCCATCGTTGTCGCACCGATATTGAACGGCGGAAGAATCGAGAACAGGTGACAACCGATGTCGCAACTGACGTGGTGAGGGCCGAGCTCGCGCTCCACCAGCTTCATCGCGGTGAAGATCGGGCGTTCGGGGCAGCCGGTGCAGAAGCTGGGCGGCCGCGGATGCACCAGCTTCTCCAGGCCCGGCGGCTGCACCGGAGCAGGCGCCTGCGCGGTGTTCGGCCGGAGGCCCGGAAGATAGCGCGCGACGAACGCCTCCACGCCGGAACGCATGACGGCGGCGGTGTATTCGCCCGCCATCGTCAGCATGTCCTTGCCATGCACCCTGGTCTGCAGATCCGCCTTGCGCAGGATGACGTTGATGGCTTGTTCGAGGAACTCCGGCTGGCTTTCCTCCACCATCAGCACCGCACGCTTGCCGGCGCAGAAGCGGGTGACTTCCTCATCGACCAGCGGATAGGTGACGTTCAGCACATAGAGCGGGATGCGGCTGTTGCCGAACGCATCCGACAGGCCGGCGAGCTGCAACGCGCGGATCAGACCGTTGTACATGCCGCCTTGCAGGATGATGCCGACATCCTGCACGCCGTCGTTGAACACCTCGTTCAACTTGTTCTCGACGATAAATCTCCGCGCCGCGGGCAACCGTTCGCGGATCTTCTCTTGTTCCTGGATGTAGCTCGCGGGCGGTAGCACGATGCGGCTGACATCGCGGCGCGGGTTCTCCATCGCGTCCTTCAGCCCGAACGCCGGCCGAACGTTGTCCTTGGCGGTGAAGCGGCCATGCACGTGGCAGGCCCGGATGCGCACCTCCAGCATGACAGGCGTGCGCGAAGCTTCGGAAAGTTCGAACCCCTTCTCCACCATGTTCACAATGGTCGGCAGGTTCGGGCGCGGATCGAGCAACCAGATCTGCGACTTCATGGCGTAGGCGTGGGTGCGCTCCTGCATGATGGAGCTGCCCTCGCCGTAGTCCTCGCCGATCACGATCAACGCGCCGCCGGTCACGCCGCCGGACGCCAGGTTGGACAGCGCGTCGGACGCCACGTTGGTGCCGGCGGTCGATTTCCAGGTGGCGGCCCCACGCAATGGATAATTCACCGATGCGGCCAACGTCGCCGCTGCCGCCGCCTCGCTGGCGGAGGCTTCGAAATGCACGCCGAGTTCGTCGAGGATGTCCTCGGCGTCGGCCAGCACGTCCATCAGGTGGGAGATCGGCGCGCCCTGGTAGCCGGCGACATAGGACACGCCTGACTGCAGCAGCGCCTTGGTGACTGCCAGGATGCCCTCGCCGCGGAATTCCTCGCCCGCCCCGAGGCGAAGCTGCTGCACTTCCTTGCGAAAGGATCGCTCGGCCATCAGCGGGCTCCCTGTCCTGCCAGTGTCAGTGCCAATGCCATGGTCCTGCCGCTGTCATTGGTCCTGCCACTGTCATTGCGCGGCCCGCCGGGCCGAAGCGATCTCCGGGTGCGCACCTCGGATGAGATTGCTTCGGCCCTGCGGGCCTCGCAATGACAGTGGGTACTGCGGGACTCGCAATCACAGTGGCGCGGCCGCCGCTGCGCGGCGACAGTCACCCTGGGTTGGTGCGCTATCAATGCGCCACCAGCGCCAGCACGCGCAGCGGACTGCCGGTGCCGCCCGCTATCTTCAACGGCGCGGTGATCAGGATCGCGCCCTTCGGCGGCAGCTTGTCGAGATTCGTCAGGCTCGCGAGCCCGAACTTGTTGGCGCCGTGCATGAACGTATGGCAGGGGAACGGCGGCTCGAAGCGGAACGCCTGACCGGCATCGGTGCCGACGCATTCGGTGCCGAAGCCGATGACATCGCGCTCCTTCACCAGGAATGTCACCGCCTCGGGTGACGGACCGGGTGAATGCGCGCCGTTGTCGTCGGCGTTCAGGAACGACGCCGCATCCTCGCGGCGCGACCAGCCGCTGCGCAGCAGCACCCAGCTTCCGGCTTCGATCCTCCCGTGCTGCGCTTCCCAGGCCTGGATGCCCTCCGGCATCAGCAGGAAATCGGCGTCGGCGTCGCAGGCCGCGGTGCAGTCGATCACATTCGCGGGGGCCACGAGGCGGCCGGCCTGGATGGTGTCCAGCGCATTGTTCGGCAGATCCTTGCCGGTGATCCAGTGCACCGGAGCGTCGAAATGGGTTCCGGTGTGCTCGCCGAGCGAGAGATTGCTCCAGGCCCATGCGGGGCCGCGAGCGTCGTAGTCGGAGATGCGCTCCATGCGGAACGGTGCGGACTGGCCGAACTGCGGCGGCAGGCTGATGATCGGCGTGGCTGGTTCCAGCGGCTGCGCCAGATCGACCACTTCCACCGCACCGGACGCCAGAGCCTCCGCCAGTGCCGCCAGGACCCCCGTTGCCATCGCACCCCTCCGCTATGTCGCCGCCACGCCAGCTTAGACCGGGATATCTTACGTCTCAACTATGTCGAGCGGCGCGGCAACCGTCAGCCCGGGATCCGCCCCATCATCACCGCGACGTCACGCGCCATCTCCAACGCTTGCTCTGGCGGCAGGGCCGCGGCGCGATGGAAGGTGCGCTTCGTCTGCCACAGGAAATCGGAGTTCCAGCCAGCGAGTTTCTCCGCGATCGCCATGGCTTCGTCGCGCAACCGGTCGTCGGGCACCACGCGGTTGACCATGCCGAGCTCATAGGCGCGCTGTGGCAGCATGTTCTCGCACAGGGTCAGCAATTCGAACGCGACCTTCCGCCCCATCAGGTGCACCGCGTGGGCGGTGACCGTGGTCGCGGTCAGGCCGGCTCGCAGCTCCGGATAGCCGAACCGCGCGCTCTCCGCCGCCACCACCAGGTCGCTCCCCAGCGCCAGCCCGCATCCGGCGCCGAGCGCATAACCGTGGACAGCGGCGATGATCGGCTTGTCCACACGGGCGAGCAATTTCGTCAGTGCGATATTGGCATCGCCGTGGCGGATCAGATTCGGCCGGTTCTCTGTCGTCAGCGGCCGCGGCACCGAGGTATCCGCGCCGGCGCAGAACGCCCGCCCCGCGCCGGCCAGCAGGACGACCGACACCGACCGGTCGTCCTGCACCGCCAGCAACGAGTCGGTCAGCGCATGGACCAACTCCGCATTCAGCGCGTTCAGCTTGGCGGGACGGTTCAATGTCAGCACGCGCACCGCGCCGTGGGTTTCCGCCAGCAACACATCGTCCATGCCGAGTATCCCTTTGCCGGTTGTTGCAGATCAGCGCGTGCAGGAGCATTGCCAGGATGACCTGGATCGTCGACCGCTGTCACCGTCATCCCTGTCATAGCGAGGAGCCAAGCGGACGAAGCAATCTCCCGCGTGACGAGGCGAGGCTAATCCCGCAGAAGATTGCGTCGTCGCTTGCATCCTCGCAATGACAGGGAGGCGACGACCCGCGTTTCCAGCCAGACTAAAGTCGCTCTAACCACCGACGATGAAGCGTTTGGCCTGCGCGTCGTAGTCGGCGTAACCCAACGTCGCCCGCAATTCCGCCGGCGGCAGGGCGCTGGATGCCTCCGCGTCACCGGCGACCAGCGCGGCCAGCCCCGCCTTGATGCCGGCCGTCGCCGGCGACAGCATGCCGGTGGGGTACGTGCCGATCTTGAATCCCAGCGCGGCCGCTTGCTCGCGCGACGGAGTCGCGCGCGGCGCGCCGGGCGATAGCACCGCGAAGGACGGGCGGCCGTCCGCGGCCACGACGGCCCGGCGGATTTCGTTCTCGTCGGCCGGCGAATCGAGGAACAGGATGTCGGCGCCTTCGCGCGCGTACATTTCGATGCGCCGCACCGCCTCGTCGATGCCCTGCGTCGGACGGCAGTCGGTGCGCGCCAGGATCAGGATGCCGGACTCCTTGGCCGCCTCCACCGCCGCGCGGATTTTCATGCGCGCTTCCTCATGCGGCAGGCATGGCTTGCCGGCGGCGGTCAGGGCGCGCGGCGTGATCTTGTCCTCGATCAGGATCGCGGCGGCGCCGGCGCGTCCGTAGGCACGCACGGTACGTTGCACATTCATGGCATTCCCATAGCCATGGTCGCCATCGGCCAGTACGAGCGTTTCCGGCGCCGCGCCACGCACCATGTTGAATGAATCCATCATCTCGCCGAACGAAATGAGGTCGAGGTCCGGCCCACCCAGCCGGCTCGCCGCCACGCAGGAACCGGACAGGAACGCGGTCTTGAAGCCGGCAGCGGCGGAGAGCTTGGCACTGAGGCCATCCCACACGGCCGGCATCACGACGAAGCCGGGTTCGCTCAACAGGGTACGCAGGCGGTCGGGCGATGTCATGACGTTTCCTTCGATACGGACTTCCGGCGATACGGATTTCCGGTGATACGGATTTCCAGGTGCGACGATAGGCGTGTTCCCGGGACCGACCAAGCTGCCCACCGGCGGTTGATTGATATGGCGCCCGGTGCCTGGATAGGCTCGGTCAAGGGGAGGGCACGGACATGTCGGTCGTTTTGGGCAGCGGCGAGTACCGGTATCGGGTGGAAGAGGGCTGGGGCCGCCTGCCCGACGGATGGACGTTTCACGAGGTGGGCGCAGTCGGCATCGACCGTCACGACAACGTCTACGTGTTCAACCGCGGTGAACATCCGATGATCGTGTTCGACCGCGACGGCAATTTCCTGCGCTCCTGGGGTGAAGGCATGTTTCCGCGCGCACATGGCGTGCACATGGGGTCGGACGATACGATCTGGCTGACCGATGACGGCGCGCATTGCGTGCGCAAGTGCACGCTGGACGGCAGAGTGCTGATGACGCTAGGCACGCCGGGCAAGCCGGCTCTGTTCATGAGCGGTTGCCCGTTCTGCCGGTGCACGCACACCGCACTGTCGCCCGAGGGCGACATCTACGTCTCCGACGGCTACGGCAACGCCCAGGTGCACAAATACACGCCGGACGGACAGTACCTGATGTCCTGGGGCAGATGCGGCATCGGCGAGGGCGAGTTCAACCTGCCGCACAACATCCACTGCGATGCCGACGGATGGGTCTATGTCGCCGACCGCGAGAACCACCGTGTCCAGGTATTCGACGGCAATGGCCGATTCGAAACGGCCTGGAACAATGTCGTGCACCGGCCGAGTGCGCTGCACATGACATCAGGCCCGTGCCCGTTGTGCTTCATCGGCGAGCTCGGCCCATATCTGGGCTCCAACCGCGGCTTTCCGAATCTGGGGCCGCGCATCAGCATCCTGTCCAATACCGGCAAGCTGCTGGCGCGCCTCGGGTCGGAGGTGAACCCGCACGGTCAGGCTCCGGGCCAGTTCATGTCGCCGCACGGCATTGCGGTGGATTCGCGCGGCGATATCTATGTCGGCGAGGTGTCGGTGGCGTCCTGGCCATCCTTGTTTCCAAACCATCCGCGGCCCGACAGACTGCGCAGCCTGCAGAAGCTGGTGAAGGTAACATAGCGCTTGGCCATGGCGCGCTTGACCATGGCGCGGCCGGAGGCTTCGCTGTGCCGGGAAACGGGAGGGAACGTCCATGGCAGCGAAGCAACCGGTGGCGATCGTGTTCGACACCTTCGGCACCGTGGTGGACTGGCGCGGCAGCCTGATCGCCGAGCTCACTGAATTCGGTCGTGAACGCGGTATCACCGCCGACTGGACCGCCCTGGTGGACGCCTGGCGCGGCCTCTATCACCCCTCGATGCAGCGCGTGCGCACGGGCGAGATGCCCTGGACCAAGCTGGACGCGCTGCATCGTATGGCGCTCGACCGCCTGGTGGCGGAACTCGGCATCAAGGGGCTCAGCGAGGCCGACCTGCGCCATATCAACCTCGGCTGGCACCGGCTGCACGGTTGGCCGGATTCGGTGCCGGGCCTGACGCGGCTGAAGCGCCGCTTCATCATCGGACCGTTATCCAACGGCAACGTCGCCTTGCTCACCAACATGGCGAAGTTCGCCGGGTTGCCCTGGGACATGGTGTTCGGTTCCGATCTGTTTGGCCACTTCAAGCCGGACCCGGAAACGTATCTCGGCGTGGCGAAATTGCTCGACCTGGAGCCAGGGCAGGTGATGATGGCGGCGGCACACAACGGCGATCTGGGGAATGCGCGCAAGACCGGGCTGATGACGGCGTTCTTCCCGCGCCCCAACGAATACGGCCCGCACCAGAAACGCGACTACGCGGCGGAGCAAGAGTGGGATGTCGTGGCGACGGATATCGAGGACCTGGCGGCGAAGCTTGGATGTTGAAGCGCGCCACGGCGCGGTCATCGTGAGGGCCGCGCTTCCCGGGAGGCGTGCCCAAGCTTCCTTGTGCGGTGACGACGCGATGTGGAGGAAGGAGCCGGTCTGCGCTGTCCGGAGGCGGCTCTCGTCTCCCCCACAAAGATATATCTAGATAGGTCTTGACTGTCGATATATCGCGATCTATATCGGCGTTCATGAGACACAGACACAGGGACGGTTCAGACCGTCGTTACTCCCACCCCGACGAACTGGCCGAGGGCCGTTTCGGGGGCCACCACCGCCATGGGCCGCATGGCCACTCGTATCGCCGCGGAGGCCGCGGGCGCGGGCGTCCGTTCGACTATGGCGAGCTCCGCCTCGTCATTCTCGGCATGATCGCAGAGCAATCGCGTCATGGGTACGAGCTGATCAAGGCGATCGAGGAGCGCATGGGCGGCACCTACAGTCCAAGCCCCGGCGTGATCTACCCGACGCTCGCCTACCTGGAGGAGGTGGGCCACGCGACCGTCGCCGCCAGTGACGGTGCCCGCAAGCAATACGCGATCACCGCGGAAGGCCGGGCCTTTCTTGCCGCCAACCGCGCCGCGGTCGACGCGGTGTTCGCCCGGCTGAATCCGGCCGGGGCTGACCGACCTGCCGGCGTGCCGCCACAGATTGTGCGAGGTATGGAAAACCTCAAATTGGCGTTGCGGCTTCGGCTGTCGCGCGGAGATCTGACGCCTGCCCAGGCGGAGCTCATTGCCGCCGCCCTCGATGAAGCCGCCAAAAGCGTGGAGCGAAGCTGATGAGCGATACCCGGCAGACGGGCGATGTCGTCGCCGCAACGGCCCAGATCGCAACGGCAAATGCCAAACGGTATCTGACGCAGCTCTGCAAGCATTTCGAGCACAGGCGCCCTGTGACCTACGGTGACGGCGCAGGCGAGATCGCATTTGAGATGGGCGTCTGCAGGCTGCAGGCGCAAGCAGCGGTTCTGACCTTGCACGTTGCGTCTATGGATGCCGCCGCATTGCCGCAATTGGAGGATGTTGTCGCCCGGCATCTGATGCGCTTCGCTTTCCGCGAGGACATCAACGTAGAGTGGCATCCTGTCGTCCCGCCTCCAACAGTTGGTGCCTGACCCAAACTGTCATCCCGGGTCCGACTGTTGGGGTCTGACCCAAAATGTCATTGCGTGCGCAGCGAAGCAATCTCCGGCGAGCGACGTGCGAACGCACCCGGAGAACGCTTCACTGCGCTCGCATGACACATCCCGTCATGGCCGGCTTGACCCGGCCGTCTACTCGAACCGATCGCCAGCGCTTGGCACCGAGCGGCCCGATCGACATAGGGCAGATGGCCGGGTTTCACCCCATGCGCGTCAGGACAAGCGCTCAGCCGAAGATGCGGTTGTTGTTGTGTGATGGGCGGCGAAGGCCGGCCACCCACGTCTTGCCTCGCTACAAGCAGCAAAGACGTGGGTGGCCGGCCTCCGCCGGTCATGACACAGGGGGAATTCGTCTCGGGCTCCGCCTCATCCTGATGCCCATGGGGTCAAGCACGGCCATGACGAGACCCATTGTCGCTGTTTCCTTCAAGGCGGATCGGCCGCCGCCTGCCGGTGGTCAACTCGCAATGACAGATAGGTCGCCGGCAGTGAAGCGCCGGGGTAACGCGATCCCGTGGATCGCAGTCCGGATCGCGGTCCAGACTTGCCAGCCGTTTCGGACGGCCCGATGCTTTCGGCAACCTCGGGAGGAGTGCGATGACATCCGATCTTCATGACATCGAGCAAGCGCTGCAGACCTATTTCGATGGTCTGTATGAAGGCGACACCGCGAAACTGGGACAAGTGTTCCACGAGGTGGCACATCTGTTCTCGGTGGAAGACGGCAAACTGGCCGACATGTCGCGCGCACAGTGGTTCGAGCTGGTGCGCAGCCGCCAGTCGGCACAGAGCCGTGACCTGCGGCGGCACGACTGGGTGGTACAGATCGACCGCTCCGGCCCGACCACTGCCTTCGCCAAGGTGCATTGCCAGATTCCGCCGCGTTACTTCACCGACTACCTGACGCTGGTGAGACTGGCGGAAGGTTGGAAGGTCGTGTCGAAGACCTATCACACCGAAACACGGTGATGACGATGACTGGCGCAGAGGGGCAAATGACCGGCTATGACTACATCATCGTCGGCGGCGGGTCGGCCGGATCGGTGCTCGCTAACCGGCTGTCGGCACGCAGTGCCAACAAGGTATTGCTGCTGGAAGCGGGCCAGGACACGCCGCACGGCAAGGTGCCGAAGGAGATCCTCGATTCCTATCCTGGCACCGCCTATCTCGATCCGCGCTTCCACTGGACCGAGCTGAAAGTCAGCACCGAGGTCATCCCGCACAACCGCCCCGATGCCCCTCGCCCACCGCTTCGCAAGTATGAGCAAGCGCGGGTGCTGGGCGGCGGGTCGTCGATCAACGGCCAGCTCGCCAACCGTGGCGCGCCGACCGACTACGACGAATGGCACGCGCGCGGTGCCACCGGTTGGAACTGGGACAACGTGCTGCCCTTTTTCAAGAAGGTCGAGCGCGATATGGACTTCGATGGCCCCTGGCACGGCAACCAGGGCCGCATCCCAGTGCGCCGCATCTTCCCCGACTTGTGGCCAGAGCACGCCAAGGCTGCTGGCGAGGCCTTCAAGAAGGCAGGCTACGATTTCCTGATCGACCAGAACGGTGAATTCCGCGACGGGTATTTCCCGATCACCATTTCCAACGCTTACGAACGGCGGGTTTCCGCGGCGATCGGTTATCTCGATCCCGGCACGCGGATGCGCGAGAACCTGACCATCTCCACCGATACCCAGGTCCTCGCACTATTGTTTGAAGGCCAGCACTGCACCGGGGTGCGCGCGCGCGTCGCCGGGCGCGAGACGGAGTTCCACGGCCGCGAGATCATCTTGTCCTGCGGCGCCATTCATTCCCCCGCGCATCTGCTGCGCGCGGGCATCGGCCCGGCCGGCCACCTGCGCGAGATGGGCATCGACGTGCGCGCCAACCTGCCCGGCGTGGGACAGCGGCTGCAGGACCATCCGGCGGTCGCGGTCGCGGCCTTCATCAAGCCGTACGCACGCATCATCCACGACTACACGCGGCGGCACATCTATACGGCGCTGCGCTATTCCTCCGGGTTGGACGGCATCCCACCGGGCGACATGTTCACCGTCGTCACCAACAAGACCTCGTGGCACGCGGTGGGAGAGCAGATCGGGTCGTTCATAATCACGGTGTACAAGACGTATTCGGAGACCGGGCAGGTACGGCTGTCGTCCGGCGACCCGCGCGATGAACCGGTGGTGGAGTTCAACCTGCTGTCGGACCAGCGCGACCTCGAACGCATGATGGACGGCGTCCGCCGCTTCGGCGCCATGCACCTTAGTCCCGAGCTGCAGGCGGTCACCACCGATCCGTTCCCGGCCAGCTACAGCGACAAGGTGCGCCAGGTCGGGTTGATCAACCGCAAGAACAAGCTGCTGACCGACGCGATGGCCCGCTTGCTCGACGGGCCGCCCGGCGTGCGAAGCTGGCTGATCCGCAAGCTGATCATGGAGGGCTTCACGCTGGAGCAGTTGCTGCGCGACGACGACGCACTGGAGGCGTTCGTGCGCAAGGCGGCGGTCGGAGTTTGGCATGCCTCCTGCACCTGCCGCATGGGGGCTGATGACGACCCGATGGCGGTGACCGATCCGGCGGGTTGGGTGCGCGGGGTGGAAGGATTGCGTGTGGTGGACGCCTCGATCTTTCCGGTCGTGCCCTGCGCCAATACGAACTTCCCGGTCCTGATGACAGCGGAGAAGGTGGCCGACGCCATCCTGGCAGGGGCATAGGCAGGGGCATAGGCAGGGGCATAGGCAGGGGCATAGGCGGAGGCACAGGCGGGGGCACAGGCAGACCAGCCAGGGGCTCCACCCCTGCCCCACCCCTGCCCCAGCCAGCGGGCTTTGCCCCTTGAACCCCACGGCAAAGGCGAGCCTTTGCAATACACTTGCCCGGCTGGACGGGCGGCGGGGATTGCCGCGCCGGGGCCAACCGTCACGCCTTACCAAAACCCTAGCCATTGTTAACTTTCGCTCGGCGCCCCGAAGCGCGAGTTTCCCGGCGCCCCGGTCGCCGATTGGCCGGAGGGGAGAATGGCGATGCCTGATGCACCCTCCGGTGCGCGCCTGCGGAAACATTGACGATGCAGCGACGAAGTTTGCTCGCACTCGCCGCCGGTGCGCTGGCGCTGCCGATGGCCGGTTGCGACCGTAAGACGCAGTGGCACGAAACGGATATCTCCGGCAGCCTGCCGCGGCTGTCGTTCGCAATGACCGATGCGATGACCGGCGCCGCTGTCAACGCTGCCGATTTTCGTGGCAAGGTGACGCTGCTGTATTTCGGCTACACGCTATGCCCGGATTTCTGCCCGACCACGCTGACCAACCTGGCGGTTGTATTGCACAACCTCGGCGCGCAGGCGGACCAGGTGCGCGTGTTGTTCGTCACCGTCGATCCCAACCGCAACTCACTGCCGACCCTGAAGCAGTACGCCGCCCTGTTCGCACCACAGATGGTCGGGTTGCGCGGAACGCCGGACCAGTTGGCATCGCTGACGCGCCGCTACCGGGTGGCCTATTCCGTGACGCCAGCGCATGACGGGCAGCCCTATCAGGTCACGCACAGCGCCATCGTCTACGTGTTCGACCAGGACGGGAATGCGCGTCTGATCGTTACGTCGATGTCGACGCAGCAGCCCGACATCAAGGGCACGACCGCAGACCTGCACACGCTGATCACGCAATATCGCCCGCCCGGGCTGCTGCAGCGGATCGAACGGATCGTGTGAGCAATCCCTGCGGGGTCGCGCGGAGGCCGGCGCAGCCTCCACGTCAGGGGGCGACCGTCAGGAGGACGACCGTCAGGGGGCGAACGTCAGTGGGGCGAACGTCAGTGGGGCGACCGGCGACCGTCAGGGGCCGACGCGGCGGCGGGACTTGCGGGATGCCAGCTCCTTGCGAGCCCGCTCGAGCATGGCCACAGTGCCCTTGCGCTCGGCCTGGAAGCGCACGCGAGCCCGGACGTGCATGTTCTCCATCACCCCCAGCAGATCCTCGGCGGAGGGAAGGTCGCCGCGGTGCAGCGCGGCGCGAAACACGTCTTCCACCGCGTCTTCCAGCCGGCGGCGCAGCCAGTTCTGCACCTGGTAGGGTGATTCGCGAGTTGCATCCGGTCGGCCGTCCCCCAGCGGGGACAGCCGAGCCGTCCCTCGGATCCCGAAAGACATCCGCCGCACCTACACCTCCTTGGTCAGCGCCTGGCCAGCCGGCGCGCCGTACGCAACAGCAGTTGGCGGTCCTCCGGCGCACATTCCCGATACAGCCGTAACAGGGCCAACTCGTCGCCGGTCCCAGCCTGCATGGGTGCGCGCCTGTCCCGACCGTGGGTCAGGTGCTCGATTCCGACCGAGAGCACCTCGGCTATCCGCGACAGATTCCCGGTGAGTTGTCCGGCACGGCCGGTCTCCCACTGCGCCACCGCACTGCGGGACACCCCGACCGCCTCGGCCAGTTGTTCCTGCGTCCAGCCGCGCTCCTGCCGCGCGGCGCGAATCCGTTCGCCGATCTGTACCGGGTCGCTCATGGCGTTGTTTTAAGTCAGTTTACCTAACTAGGGAAGCGGAATCACAAACCCGAAAGTGGGCTCTCCCCGCGCAGCCGCGACGACAGTCCCGGCCCGAAGAGTATCCAGCTACCGTTCATCATCGCCCGTCGGTTATTTATATTGACTTACACAGATATTTATACTAACGTCCGTGATCACCGAGAGAGTACCCCCTGCCATGCTGCGCAGACATTTTTGGACCGACGGCCAAGATATGCAGATCCGCCGCCGCCGCATCGAAGGCGCGACCTGGGAGACGATCGCCGCTGAGCTGTCGCTCCCCATGATGGCGGTGACGGAGCGAGGCTATCGTCTCGGCGTCGCCCGGCCGCCAGCCGGCGGCGCACCGTCACCGGATCTGCTGCGCGAGCCGCTGCCCTCCGGCCATCCTGCAAGCTGGGACGCCATCACGTCCGGCACCGTGCTGGAAGGCCGGCCATACCCGCTGCCGTATTTTCGCCGCTGACCCCGCACCCGGCTCCATTGAGGCAATCAAAGGAACATTCCGCCATGGCCGTTAGCACCGGGACCAAGCCCGCCGCGCCGCCCGCCTACCAGCCTGCTCCGGTCACCACGCCGGACGGGCAGCCCGTCGACGCCGATTACGTGGTCCGCCGCCTGGAGGAGGCCGGCGCCACATTACTCGCCCTGCCCGGCACCGGCTGGACGACCAGGTTGCGCACCTCCTCCCTCGAGATCGTCCGCACCGCGTTGGAGAGCTACGGCTGGTCGGAAGCGCGCATCCGCCCTGCCGTGCCGTCGGCGGACAGGATCAGCCGCATGGATGAGGCCATGGGCTGGATCGGGGTGATCCCGCTCGACCGCTACGTGCTCCGCCGCATCGTCGGTGCACGCAGCCTGGTACACCCGGTCTCCGACCGGCATCTGTTCTCGTGGCGCCGGCTCGCCGCAGCGCTGGGTGCCGACCACAAGGCAGTACAGCGCTGGCATGGGCAGGCCATCGAGATGATCGTCGCGGCGTTGAACCGATGATGAGCGCGCCCAACCCGAGCCGGAGCTTGACACCTGCGCAGTCCGTCACCCATGACGCTGGCCGGATGCCTGCCATGCCATGGATTGAACACGTTCTTCGCCCACCACTACAAAATGCGAATCGCGGCGGCCCGAGCAACAATGGTCTTTGGCGGCCTCGGCATGACCTGACCATGCTCGAAGGTGCTGAATTGCTCGTTTCCCAAGGGGTGCCTGCGTCGGTGAATTGTGATGTAATGATTGCGCAAAACGTGGGCATGTTTGACTCATGAGGACCCTGACGTTAATGGTCCGTATCGTGATTTGCACGCCATCGGGATGAACCCGCATGTCGTATGGTGCAAACGCTTGGGGAGGGGGCGTTCGCGTGCGCGTCGATGCAGCAGCGTTCAGGTCGGGCGTGCCGCCGAAGCGCACGTCGGCCGCGTTTCTTGCAGGCAGGAGGTATAATGCGAACCGCCCTTATCACGGGAATTACCGGCCAGGACGGCGCCTATCTGTCCCAGTTCCTGCTTCGGCAAGGCTATCGCGTGGTCGGGCTGTTGCGGCGTTCCGCGTCGTCGGACGTGATCGGGACGCGGCTGAAGTGGCTGAATGTAATTGATGACATAGAATTGATCGATGGAGACATCATCGACCTGTCCAGCATGATCCGGGTCATGGAGAGGACCCGCCCGGAAGAGGTCTATAACCTTGCGGCCCAGAGCTTCGTCGCTACCTCCTGGCAGCAGCCGTTGCTGACCGGCACGGTCACCGGGCTGGGTGCGGCGAATGCGTTGGAAGCGGTTCGCATCGTACAGCCCGGGGCACGCTTCTACCAGGCATCCTCCTCCGAAATGTTCGGCCAGGCGCAGGAACCGCGCCAGTCGGAGCGCACTCCATTCTACCCACGCAGTCCCTACGCCGCGGCAAAGCTGTTTGCCCACTGGATGACGGTCAATTATCGTGAAAGTTTCGACCTGCACGCTTCCTCCGGCATTCTGTTCAATCATGAAAGCCCGCTGCGCGGCATCGAATTCGTTTCGCGTAAAATCACCGACGGCGTGGCGCGGATCAAGCTTGGCCTGGCGAAGCAACTGGCGCTCGGCAACCTGGTAGCCCAGCGCGATTGGGGCCATGCTCGCGACTATGTGCGCGCCATGTGGCTGATGCTGCAGCAGGACACGCCCGACGACTACGTCGTGGCGACCGGCCAGACGCAATCGGTGCGCACGTTCGCCCAGCTGGCCTTCGGTTATGTGGGCTTGAATTACGAAGATTGGGTGGTCACCTGCGACGACCTCAAGCGGCCGGCGGAAGTCAACTTCTTGCTGGGCGACGCCTCAAAGGCGCGCCAGGCGCTGGGCTGGGAGCCAACGGTCACGCTGGAGGAGATGATCGGGGAAATGGTCGAGGCCGACCTCGCGCGGCACCGGGCGCACCTGCGTTCCTGACATGAGCCCATCGCCGCGTCGCATCCTCGTTACGGGAGCGTCGGGGTTCGTCGGCCGCCACCTGTTGCCGCAACTGACCTCGGCCTATCCGGACGCCACGCTGCTGACGCCCAATTTTGATATCCGCGACCACGGCGCCGTCGAGGCGGCGGTGCGCGGTTCGCAAGCGGATGTGTGCGTGCACTTGGCGGGGATCTCGGACGTTGCCGCCGCGCAGCAGGATCGCGACGGCGCCTGGCAGGTGAACCTGCACGGAACGCTCCGCGTCGCACAAGCGATCCTGCAATGGCTTCCCCAATGCCGGCTGGTGTTCGTTTCGAGTGCCGACGCCTATGGCCATTCCTACCGTTCCGGCGCCCCGGTGTCGGAAGAGGCGCCGCTGGCGCCGATGAACACCTACGGCGCCACCAAGGCCGCCGCCGATCTCGCCCTGGGCAGCATGGTGGGACGAGGGCTGCAAGTGATCCGGCTCCGGCCGGTGAACCACACCGGCCCCGGTCAGTCGCAGCACTTCGTGGTGCCTGCCTTCGCCCGCCAGGCCGCGCGCATCGCCGCCGGTCTGCAGCCGCCGCTGCTGCAGGTGGGCAATATCGACACCTGGCGCGATTTTCTCGATGTGCGCGACGTCTGTGCCGCCTATGTCGCGTGTGTCAGTCAAGCTCATGTGCTGCAACCCGGCACCATCCTCAATATTGCTTCAGGTGAGCCTCGCCGTATCCGCGACATCCTGGCGGAGCTGCTGCGGCTCGCGGACGTGGAGGCGGAAATTCGCGTGGACATTTCCCGGGTGCGGCCCGATGACCTGCGGATGACCGCCGCCGACTCATCGCGGGCGAGGGACCTGCTGCATTGGGCGCCGCGGACGCCATGGCAGCAGACGTTGCAGGATGTGCTCGACGACTGGCGCCGGCGCGTCAGCAGCGGACCGCAAGGGGACGCGCAAGGGGACGCGCAAGGGGACGCAACGTGACCGTGCGGCTCTGGCTCGATGTCGAGGATCTGTTCGAGTACGCCTCGCGCAATCCGCGACCGAGCGGCATCCAGCGGCTGGCGTTCGAGATCTGCCGTGCATTGCAAGAGCAATACGCCGACAAGGGCCTGGTGCATTTTGTCCGCCGTGATTTCGTTCGTAACGACTTCTACATCATAAATTGGCAGGAACTCGCCACGCTGTTCAAAGGACTGGCGTCGGCGCCAAGCGCAACTGTGGCACGTACGCATCCCATCAGGCCGCGTGGTGTGATAGGGAATTTCCTGCAGCGACTGGTTTACCGCCTGCCGCCCGACATCCGCGATCCTTTCCTCGAGTCTATGCGGTTGCTGGGCCGAGCAGCGCTGGCCTGGATCCGCTGTTGTGGAGCCGTCGTTCGACGCGCCGCTGATTTCGCCGTCGCTCTGCCGAGCAGTCTGCGGCAAATTGGCAGGCGGCGGGAGAAACCAGACGCACGCAGCGCGAACGACAGCCGGTCGGCCCGCAGCTTTGCGGAACTTGCCGCCCCGGGCGATGTGTTGTTGTTGACGGGCGCCCCCTGGTCCGATCCCAACCTTCCGTCCTTGATCCGGACCCAGCGCGCGCGGCGGGGATTACGGCTGGGCGTGCTGGTCTGCGACCTGATCCCGATCCGCTATCCCGAATGGTGCGAACCCGGACTGGTCATATTGTTCCGGTCGTGGATCGATAGCATCTTGCCCCTCTGCGACCACACGTTCGCCATCTCGCGGGAGACCGCGAATGACGTTGAAGCCTATGCCCGGGAGATCGGCGTCCGCCTGCCGCGACCCGTCATTCCGATTCCGATTGGCACCGGGTTCGGTGGCGGCCCGCCACAGGCCGCGCAGGCGAGCAGCAGCCGGGTGCCGGCGGCAGGGAGTTATGTGCTGTGCGTCTCGACGATCGAGGTGCGGAAGAACCACCTGCTGTTGTTCCGCGTATGGCGACGGCTGCTGCAAGACAAGTCGCCCGGGTCCGTACCGACCTTGGTGTTCGCTGGCCGCGTCGGCTGGCTCGTCTCCGACCTCATGCAGCAGATAACCAATACCAATCATCTGAATGGCAAGCTGGTTGTGGTCGAGGATCCGACGGATGCCGAGTTGACCGCCCTCTATCATGGTTGTCTGTTCACGCTGTTTCCATCTTTTTGTGAAGGCTGGGGCCTGCCGGTGAGCGAGAGCCTCGCGTTTGGCAAACCCTGCCTCATCGCCAACCGCAGTTCGTTGCCAGAAGCGGGTGGTAACCTGGTTCGTAGCTTCAATCCTGACAACCTGGATGATGCCTACGCGGCCATCCGCCATGTGATCGAGAACGACGTGGAGCTGCGTGAATGGGCGACGCGGATCGAGCACGAATTTCAGCCGACCCCATGGTCTCTGACAGCGGAGGCGCTGCTCACCGCCCTGGATGATCTTCCGTCGAACGCCGCTGCGCTGAACCCGGGGCAGCGCCGCAATACGCCGGCACGTGCCGGGGAAATATCGGTCTCGCCGTGGGCCGGCGCAGCGGCCGCCCCGCCAGTGATCAGCGCACAATAGCGCCGCCGCATCGGGCCGAAACGCATGGAATTCATATCATATACGCACAATTTTGAGGACGTGATGCTATACCGAGCCTTCAGGGACGTGAAGGCTGGTTTCTATATCGACGTCGGTGCCGGGGACCCGAATCGAGATTCCGTGACTCGTGCGTTCTATGAGCGCGGCTGGCATGGTATCAATATCGAACCAGCGCCCGAACACTACACCCGCCTGACGGCCGAGCGGCCACGCGACCTCAACCTCAACGTAGCAGCCGGCGCCGAAGCGGGCCTTGTCACCTTATTCGCGCGTCCGGGTGCCGGCCTTGCCGCGCAAGCCCCGATTGGCAGCCCGGAGAAACTCGTCGCGGCACTGACTATAGAACAACGGACGGTGCGGCAAATTCCGCTCCGCCAGATTTGCCAACAGTACGCACCGGCAGAGGTGCATTTTGTCAAGATCGGCGTCGGCGGTGGCGGCGGTGAGGGCGGCATTATCGCGGGCACGGATTTCGGATCCTTTCGCCCACACGTGCTGTTGGTGGACGCAACACCCCAGCCGCATGAGACAGGTCCTGCGGGTTGGGACTCTCTGCTGACGGCCGCCGGATATTGCTTCGTCTGGTTTGATGGACAAAATCATTACTATGTTGCGGAGGAGCGGCTTGCCGCGCTCGGCCGCTATTTCCTGCCGCCTCCCAACGGGCATGACCGGTTCCGGCGGGCAAGCGGCGAGGCCGCCGTTGGTACGACGGATCCGGGCGTTGCCGCCCCCATCGCACGCAGCACGGAGCCTGACGCGCGGATTGGGCGCGCGGAACGGCACCTGGCGCAGGAGCGGGCGGCCCGCATCAGCGCCGAGGCACGCGCAAGCCGCGCCGAGATTGCCCAGCTCGCGGCACAGGCCGAGATCACCGCCTTGCGCGACAGCGCGTCGTGGCGGGTGACCGCGCCCCTGCGCGCGGTGATGTGGCGGCTGCACCTTCGCCGGCGCGCTGCCGCAGCAGCAGCGGAGGCGGAGACCCAGCCGGACGAAGCGGCGCCGCGGCGGCGCACGTTATACGTCGAATGCACCCACACCTATGTTAGCGACGTCAATACCGGCATTCAGCGCGTCGTGCGGAACGTGCTGCGCTACGCGCCGGAGATCGCAGGGCAATACGGGTTCGACGTGGTGCCCGTGATATTGGAGAACGGTCGTTTCATCGTCGCCGATCTCAGCGTGGTGCTGAGCGACAAGCAGCGTCAGCGGCTCGAGCGCCTGCAGCAAGAGATGGTTGTGCAGGAGGCGGAGCAAACCGCACGGCGGACGGTGCCCATGCGGCACATGATACTCGAGCTCTGCCGCCCGGCCTGGCGCGGCTTCATCTGGACGCTGGCAAGGCTGCTGCCCTTCGCACCCGTCGTCGGTTTTCTTTATGCGCCTCCCGGACGGTTCGGGTTGGCGGGCTGCATCCTGTTCCCGTGGCGCCTGGTGCGAGGTCAAGTTCGCTTCGAGCGTCCAGCACCTCCGGTCAGCCCTGACCTCGACCTGCGCCCCGTGTCCGCCGCCGACGCGCTGCTTTTGCTCGATTCCTCATGGCATCTGCCGGTTTGGCCTGCCGTCCAGCGGTTCAAGATGCGCGGCGGCATGGTGATCAGCGTTGCCTACGACCTGATCCCGATCAGCCATCCCGAAGCCTGCGTGCCGGAACTTGTCGCCAGCTTCGAACAATGGTTCCGGAACGTGACTCACCTGGTGGACGGATACGTCGCGATATCACAGGCGACCGCTGCGGCGCTGGCGGACTATCTGACCAGCGAAGGCGGCCGCGCACGGCACCAGCCGCCGATCGCGCATTTCTACCTCGGCTCGGAGCTGGACTTCCACCTCGGCGACGAAGACGTGCGTCCGGCCATCAGGGAGATGTTCCGCACGGACGCGCACGTCTTCCTGATGGTCGGCTCGATCGAGCCGCGGAAGAAGCACGCCTTCGTGCTGGACGCGTTCGACCGGCTTTGGGCCGCCGGCGGCGACGGCTGCCTGGTCATCATCGGCCGCCAGGGCTGGCGGACCGAGGACTTGCTCGAGCGCATCGGCAACCACCCCGAATCGGGGAAGCGGCTGCACGTTGTGCGGGACGCCAGCGATTCGGAACTTGACCATGCGTACCGGAATGCGTCGGCCCTGATCATCGCCTCGGAGGCCGAAGGGTTCGGACTGCCGGTCGTCGAAGCCTTCCAACGTGGCTTGCCGGTGCTGTGCAGCGACATCCCGGTGTTCCGCGAGATTGCCGACGGCCGTGCAACGTTTTTCAGTCTCGACAATCCGGATAGGTTGGCCTGCGCCATCATGGATTTCGCGACGAAGCATGACCCGGCGACGCGATGGGAACGCAGCCCGACCGAGTGGTTGACCTGGCGGGAAAGCACGGTGCAACTATTTGCCGCCATGGCTCCGCATCTCGGCGTCGTGCCGGAGATGTGCGAGCCTGGCGAGCGCGTCCACGAACCAGCGGCGTCGCCGGCTGGCGCACCGGCATTGCCGCCTGAGTGCGCCGGCGTCATACCAGCCGTCGCAATCAGTGACTTTCAGTGACGAATGCCAAAGTGTCATGGCGAGTTGACCGCCGGCCGCGGCGGCCGACCCGCCTTGAATGAAACGGCGATCGGAGGGGAAAGAACACCCCTCCCCTTGTGGGCTTGGGCCGCGAAACGGACCAAGGCCAGGGTCAATGGCTCGGGCACCTGGTGTCACATGCCGGGTTCGTTCGGCCCGACGCCGGCTGACGCGCGCATGGCGGCCGGTGTAGGATAGCCGGGCAAACAGGGACGCTCCGCGCATGGCCATGCCCCCTCCCCGCCAGCTCCGTCTCGGCGCCTTCATGCGCCCCACCACCATCCACACCGCCGCCTGGCGCTATCCGGGCGCGTATCCCGACGCAAACTTCAATCTGTCCCACCTGAAACGCTTCATCCGCACGCTGGAACGCGGCAAGTTCGACGCCTTCTTCATGGCCGATCACCTGGCCGTGCTGAACATGCCGATGAACGCCCTAAAGCGCTCCCACACCGTCACTTCGTTCGAGCCTTTCACCCTGCTCTCGGCGCTGGCGATGGTGACCGACCACATCGGCCTGATCGCCACCGGCTCCACCACCTTCGACCTGCCGTATCATGTGGCGCGGCGTTTCGCCTCGCTCGACCACATCAGCAATGGCCGCGCTGCCTGGAACATCGTCACCACGTCCAACCCCGATGCGGCGCTGAACTTCGGCCTGGAAGAGCACATGGACCATGCGGAGCGCTACCGCCGCGCCCGCGAGTTCTACGACGTGGTCACCGGCCTGTGGGACAGTTGGGCGGAAGATGCGTTCATCCGCGACCAGGCGGCGGGCATCTATTTCAATCCCGACCGCATGCACGTGCTGAACCACCAAGGCGAATACTATAAGGTCCGCGGCCCGCTGATCATCGCCCGCCCGGTCCAGGGCTGGCCGGTTATCGTGCAGGCGGGCGCCTCGGACGACGGCCGCCAGCTTGCTGCCGAAACAGCCGAGGTGATCTTCGCCGGCACCGGCAACATCGACGGCGCTCGCGAGTTCTATGCCGATGTGAAGGGCCGCATGGAGAATCTCGGTCGTGACCCCGACCATCTGAAGATCCTGCCCGGAGCCTTCGTCGTGGTCGGCGATTCGCTGGCCGAGGCGCAGGAGAAGCGCGCCGTTCTCGACAGCCTGGTGCACTACGACAGCGCCATCGCGTCGCTGTCGATCGCGCTCGGCACCGACGCGTCGCGCTTCGATCCGGACGAACCTCTGCCCAACGTCCCCGAAACGAACGCCAGCAAGAGCGGACGTGAACGCGCCATCACGCTGGCCCGGCGGGAGAACCTGACGGTGCGCCAGCTAGCGCAGAGGCTCGGGGGCTATGGCGGGCCGGGGATCCTCGGCACGCCGGCGATGATTGCCGACCAGATGGAGGAATGGCTGACCACCCGTGCCTGCGACGGCTTCAATATCATGTTCCCCTATCTCCCGGGCGGGCTGGACGATTTCGTCGATCGCGTGGTGCCGGAACTGCAACGCCGTGGTTTGTTCAGGAAGGAATACGAAGGCACCACATTGCGCGAGAACCTCGGCCTGCCGCGTCCGGAAAACAGGTTCTTCCCAAACCAGCGTGCCTGAAGGGCTGCACGTGCCGCCGGAGAGTCGTTCATTTGGCGGGCATTTGGCGGGCTGGCATCAAGCGACGAAACCCCGCTCCGTCGCGACCGGCAGCCATAGCATCAGATCGGCGAGGATCGCGCCGCGGTCACGCCCGCTGACGCTCGCGGCAACCGATATGGAGGCCAGCACATCGCCACCCGTCTCTGCCAGCGCGGCAAGCCACGCAAACGACCAAGGTTCCAGCCGGTGCACCTGCACGCGGTATCGGCTGCGGGCAACTGCCACCAATGCATCGCAGGCGCGCGGCATTTCCCGAACGCTTACGCCCCGCGCTGCTGCCAGGATCGGGGCAAAATCGAAGTCCAGCCGTAACAGCTTCAGGTTTGGCGGAGCGCGCAACCGCATTTGCGGGTCGTCCAGCAGCGACAGCGGATCGAATGAACGGCGCTCGCTGTCCTCGACGCCTTCCGCGCGCTCGCATTCGGCCATTGCCCGTTCCAGCCGCGCCAGGCTTGCAGGCAATGCTTCCGGAGTTCCGCGGCCGGAATGGGGGTGCGGGCGGGTTGCCTCGAGATAATCCGCGAACCCCGCACCAAGATCATACAGCGAAAAGGAGGACGGAGGCCGCGCGCTAAGATAACCGCCAACGAACAGGTTGAATACTTGATCGCCAATCAATGTGCGCAGGGCAGGGAATTCCGCACGCATGCATTCGGCGAGCCGCGCGACATAGCTGCTGGCGTAGATGCCCAGCCGCGCTGCGGCCGGCAGGGCGGCCGAACCGGCAACCACGTCGGGGATTTCGCCCTCGGTTGACCGCCAGGTGCCCGCCGTGACACGCGCCTGCATCCAAGCCTGCAGCGCAGCGAGGCTAGACGGGCTCATGCGCGAAACCGAGTTGGAATTGCAGTGGCGTCGACACCGAATCTGCCGTTCCTCGCGGCACCCGGGCGACCGCCGGCATGATGCCGGCCCGCGCCAGCCGGGCCTTGCTCAGCTCGCGCAGCAGGTCGGCGAACGGTGGAATGCGCGCATCCCATTCGAGCAACGTGGCAACACCACCTGTTCTCCGCTGCGCGCGCAGATAAAGCGGCCAGACCGCCGCCGCTACCGGATGATCGTGCGTGTCGATCAGATGCGTGCCGTGGTCGGTGAAGCCGGCCAGATGCACTTGCACGATATGGTCCGCAGGCAGGCCGTCGATGTATGTGGGCGCGTCGAAGCCGTGATTTGTCGCACTGACATGCACGTTGTTGACATCCAGCAGCAATCCGCAGCTCGTTGCCTCCGCCAACATGCCCAGGAATTCCCATTCGGGAATCGTTGAAGCCTGGAATTGCAGGTAGGTGCTCGGGTTCTCCAGCACCAGCGCGCGTCCGAGAAAATCCTGCACGGCACGCACCCGGTCCGCCACATGGATGAAGCTTTCCGGCGTCAGCGGCATCGGCAGAAGATCGTGCGTGTTGACGCCGTTGATGCCGGTCCAGCACAGATGGTCCGACACCCATGCCGGTTGCACGCGCGCCGCCAGATCGCGCAGCTTCCGCAGATAGTCGCGATCGAGCGGCGCCGAACTGCCGATCGACAGCGACACGCCGTGCATCACCACCGGACGATGTGCGGCGACGGTCTCCAGCACGTGGGCGGCATAGCCTCGGTTGTCGATGAAGTTCTCGCTGATGATCTCGAACCAATCGACACCCCAGTCGCGTGGCGGCGTGTGCATCAGATGGCGGAAATGCACGCTGCGCAACCCGACCCCGTCGCCCAGGTTCGGCAAACCCAGGCGATCAGGACAGACAGGCTGTGGTTCGCCGGCCTTGGTCACGTCGAAGGCGGGGCTCACGTCGAAGGCGGGGCTCACGTCGAAGGCGGGGCTCACGTCGAAGGCGGGAAGGCCAGCCGCAAAGTCGTGGGCGCCGGCGCCGCCAACGAGTCATCGAGGCCCATGACCTCCTTATAGGCCTTCCAAGCCACATCGTGCACGTTGTCGCCGACGGCGAACAACAGCGGCCGTCCGGTCGGCTCCGCCTTCCATTCGCCCCCGCTGTTGTCGAACTTGAATAACTGCATGTGTCCGCTCTTCGGAAAGAGCTGCGAGGCCGAGATCGGCACGGCGCAGCCGCCGAATGTGGCGCACTTGTTGTCGCCGGGCGCGGAGAAAGCGTCGCCGGCGAAAGGATTGCACCCTGCGCCGAAAGTGCGCGTTCCGATTGCCGTGCTGGCGGCCAACATGGTGCTGCAGCTTCCGCCACCGGTCGTGAGTTGCACAAAGCCGCACCCGCCTCGCGCGCGGCAATCGTTGGAACCGCGGCAGGCATGGAAGACGGTCACCTGCGCGCAGGCATTGGTGCCCGGCTGCGGCGATGTGTAATCGATCGCCTGGCAGGAATGATACAGCGTATTGGCCACCGGCGGCTCGAGGCCGATGCTCAGGTCCGGCGCCTTGCCGAACACCGCCCAGCAGATCGCCAGGCGATCGCCCGCCCCGGCCATCGAAGGGAACGGGAAGCCGACAGGGGACTTCTGCTGGTCCTCCGCATTCCAGAACTTGTTCAGGACCGTGGTCACGCCGGCGATCGCGCCGATCGCCGCCTGGCTGAGCAACTTGTAATAGTCCTGTCCGGCATCGGGCGCTGCGAGCGTGTTGAGCGCGGCGGCGACGTCCGCCGCTGAAGGCAGCTTTGGATTGATTGGCGGTTCCTTCCCGGCCACCACAAGATCGGCGGCGGTCCATGGACCGTGCTGCTTCAGCCACGGTCCCCAGGTTTGGATGCGATCGACGGCCTCCGCCACCTGCTGGAAACGTTCGTAGTGGTCTTTGCTGTCGTTGTCGTATCGTGCCGGCGCGTCGGCGGATTCGATCAGCTTGCCGATGTCGTCGAAGTCCGGATAGTCGGACTCCAAGCCTGGCAGGGACGGCTGGTAGCGCTTTTCCACTGCCGTCAGCAGCTCCGGAACGGATTTCAGCACGCTACCTTCGCCCTGGTCGGTGATGGCGTCCATCATGTCCAACATCTGCCTGAACGCGATGTCGGGATAGGTGAGCGCGATCGTCGACTCAAACCCCATGAACTCGCGCATCGGATGGCCGGAGCCGCCAAAGTTGTTGAACAGATCGTTTTGCTGACCGCCTGGATTGTATGCCTTTTCCCACAACGTGGAGCCGTTGGTATATTTCAGGTGCAGGTAGTCATGGTAGCACTGGTACATCCTGCCGATGGTGCCAAACATGGGCAGCGGCTTGCCCGGCTCCCAGTTTTCGAACGGAACCTTGATGGGATATTTCGTCTCCACGCCCTCGATGTTCGCCTGCGCCAGCTCTTCCGGCTGCTCTATCGCCAGGAAGAGCTTCAATTGCTCGGCCGACACCGGCCCGAGATTCACCTTTACGTCCTTGTAGTCCCTGGTGTCCCGCAGATCGACGATGTAGGGGATGATGGTCTTGTCCGGCCCGTAGCACGTCCAGGCGTGGGTATCCTTCGCCTGCAGCGCCGAAGCGGTGAAATCGGGAGTATGGCCGATCGCCGTCGCCATGTTGGCGGCGAGCTGCAGATGCAGCATCTCCTGGATGAACACCGAGAAGATGATATTGAATGCGGTTTCATTCGGCGTCTCCGGCCGGGCAGTGGCGGTGGGGCCGGGCCACAGGCGGTTTTGATAAAATGCATTATTCTTGCCGGTGATCTGGTGCATACCCTGAATCGAATAAAGCGTCGTCATATAAAGCGGGATGGTGAACAGTTCGACCTCGACAGCCGCCTGGGCGATGGCGCGCAACGCGGCGACATCGGTTGACTCGAGCTTGGGATCGCGCGGCTGCCGGGCACCGGCGCCGACGTGCCGCCGTGACATCGGTTGCGTAGCCATGGGCGCTTCCTCCTGTTATGATTACGATCTTGGCTGACAGCTTGAGCCCGTGCTCGGTCGCGCGCGTCGCATCAATTTTCGGCATCTCGCGCGCTGGCGGAACGGCATCATTATCAGTCACGCGTGGTGGTTTGGCACAATAATGCGTTAACAATTTGTTACCAACGCCAGACTGCGCCGCGCTGCGTGCGCGCCGCGATATTGATCGCCGCACGCGCACCGGCTCGGCGAATCGCGAACGTGCAGATGCGGGCGGGGTTTCCAAGGCCTCAACCGCCAACTGGATGATTCGCTTCTCACCGCCGCCGCGGCGCCGCTTTCCGCCGGACAAAGAGTGCTATGCCGTCACGATGATTCCGGTCAGCGGGCGCAGGTTCCTCGATTACATGCGAGGTATGGGGCACAACGAAATATTATGACGCGAGGTGTCGCATCAGCCCTTCGATGGGGACCACTTATAGATGCGTCCCAGAGTCCCGCCCATCAATGCGGCGCGGTCACTGTTCGACAGGCGGTCGGTGACGCGGAATGCATCCACGCCCTGCGCGTAGGTCAGCAGCGCGACGGCGCGGGTCCAATCAGTGCCCCACATGCAGCGGCCGAAGCTGAACGCGTCGAACACGCGGGCCAGCGGATCCCAGATGTCGTTGTACGGGAACGGCTGATGCGACAGCGTGCAGGCACCGCTGACCTTCACTGCGATGTTGTCCTGCGCTGCCAGGGCCAGCAGATTCGGCAGGTCGGCGAAAGGTTCGGCGGACGGCGGCGGCTCGAACGGCTGCGGCAGCCCGAGGTGGTCGATCACCACCTGCGTGTTCGGGTTGCGCGCCGCCAGAGCGCTGGCCTGCGCCAGCCGGCCGGTGGCCATCAAATTCACAGGCAATCCATGCGCCCCCGCGGCGGCGAGCACCCGGTTCAGGCCTGGATCGGCGGCGTCGGTGGCAACGCCGTCACGGTTCAGCATGATGCGAACGCCGACCGTGCCCTTCCGGGCGGCCCAATCGGCGACGATGTCGGCGACCGCGGGATCGTTCGGATCGACCGGCTTGATCAGGCCAAACCGGCCGGAATGCTTCGCGTAGACCTCCTGCGCGTAGCTGCCGTCGAAGCGGTACATGGCGAAGGGCGACACCAGCAGCGCGCCGTCGACGCCGACCGCGTCCATCGCGGCGACCATCTGGTCGCCGGTGACCTCCGCTGGTCCATGCAGAACGCTCGCCCACGGACGGCCGGGATGGTTGCTCTCGTAAGCATGGACTTGCACATCGATGACCGGCATGGCGTTTCCCCTTTCGCTGTCACGACTGTTGTCACGATTCCTGGGGGCTGGCGGCGAGCAAGCGCTCGATCGGATCCCAGACGAAGGCGGTCTGCGGCACGTTGCGGCCGGCGAAGCGGATCGTGGCCTCGACTGTCGGCTTGCCGCCGAGGCGTTGGTAGAACCAGCGGCTGGGATTATCGCGCAGCACCCACAGGTAGACGGACCGGCAGCCGCTTTCCGCCAGATAGGCCGCGGCGACCCCCATCAGGCGGCGGCCGATGCCGCGTTCCCGCCAGTCGTCCAGGACATAGAGCGTCTCGATCTCGCCTTCGCCCAGGTGGCGGGCAATCTCGCCGCCGCTCCGCGAACGCCCCGCGGTGGCAAAGCCGATGATCGCGGAGGCGTTGCCGGAACGGGATGCGCGGGCGGCAGGCAGATCGGCGCCCGAGACGGTGGCCACGAACACGCCGGTCGGCCCGTGCAGCGTCGCACTATAGTACGCCGCCTGGGTGGTGATCGACAAATTCGTGAGGTAGCCGTCCGGCAGGATACCGGGATAGGCGCTGCGCCAGGCCGCCACGTGCACCTCGGCGATGTCGATGGCGTCGCCCCTGTGTGCGCGGCGAACCGAGATCATGCAATCCGCTCCAGCACGGCTGCGAAGAAGCCGTCGGTGCCGTGACGCGCGGGGGTCAAGGCCAGGAAATCGCCCTCGCAGGGAGGCGGGCCGTCCGGCGGCCAGGCGCGGGCCAGCGGCACAAGCGAGAAGCCGGGATGGCGGGTGAGGAAGCTTGTCACCTGGGCCTCGTTTTCGTCGTCCAGAAGCGCACAGGTAGCGTAGACCAAACGCCCGTGCGTGCGAACCAGGGGGGCGGCGGCGTCCAGGATGGCCGCCTGGCGGGCGGTCAGTTCGGCAAGGTCGGCAGCTTGCAGGCGTTGCCGCGCATCGGGGTTGCGGCGCCAGGTGCCGGTGCCGGTGCAGGGCGCATCCACCAAAACGCGATCGAAGGTCCCTGCCCTTCGTTTGGCCCATTTGTCGCCAGGCAGCAGCAGATGGCGTTCAGCATTGCCGATCCCAGCGCGACGCAGACGGCGGGTGGCGTTGTCCAGCCGGGCAGCGGCGGTGTCGCAGGCGAGCAGGTGGCCGCGGTTCTCCATCGTGGCGGCGAGCGCCAGCGTCTTGCCGCCGGCGCCGGCGCAATAGTCGCAGACGCGGTGGCCGGGGCGCGCGTCCACCAGGGCGGCGACGAGTTGGCTGCCTTCGTCCTGGATCTCCACCAGGCCGGACTGAAAGGCGGTGCCGGCGGTCACCAAGCGGCGGCCGTCGAGGCGCAGTCCCCAGGGCGAGAAACGGGTGGGCGTGGCGTGCAGGCCCTCGGCGGCCAGAGCCGCCCGGGCTTCCGCGCGGGTGGCCTTCAGCAGGTTCACGCGCAGATCGAGCGGTGCTGGTTCCAGCAGTGCGTGGAGTTCGGCCTGGGTGGCAGGGCCGAAGCGCGCGGCTAGAGGGGGGAGCAGCCAATCGGGGATTTCCAGCCGCACCGCCTCGGGCATAGCGGGATGGTCGATGGTGTGGCCTTCGAGGCGGCGGAGGGCGGCTTGTTCGGTTGGGTCCAGTGGCGACGGGGCGAAGCGGCCGCCCGAGAACAGCGATCCGATGGCGGCGAGCGCAGTGCCTTCCAACAGCAGAGAGGCGGCGATCAGCAGGCGGGGCGGACTGTCGCTCAGCAGCCACCACGTCAGCCGCCGGTAGTGGCGCAAAACGTGCCAAACCCGGTCCGACACCGCCCGGCGGTCGCTGCTGCCGATGAAGCGGCGGGCGCGGAACCAGTCGCTGGCCACGGCATCGGCCGGACGGGTGCGGGAGGCTTCGATGACGGCCAGCAGATCAACCGTGGCGGCGACGCGGGCGGCGGGCGTCACGCCAGCCGGTCGGGGAGAGTTGTAAGGTCGGGAAGCTCGGTCGCCTCCGTGTGCAGATCGTATTCGACGGGGCCGCCGGTGCGATTCACCCAGTACACCTGAAAACCGTAGCTGGCGGCACCGAATGCATCCCAGGGGTTCGACGACACGAAGACCATCGTCCCGGGCTCACCCCCGAAGCAATCGACGGCAAGCCGGTAAACCCGCGGATCCGGCTTATAGACACGCACCGTTTCGACGCTGAGGACAGCATCCAGGCCGATGTCGATGCCCGCGGCACGGACGGCCTCACCCAGCATGGCCGGCTCGCCGTTGGACAGGATGGCGCGGGCGATGCCCATCTGTCCCAGGCGTTGCAGCACGCCGGGCACTTCGGGATACGCGTCTAACGTCCGATAGGCGCGCAGGACGTCCGCCAACAGAGCCGCATCCGTGATGCGGTGGCGGGCCGCCGTCCATGCGAGGGCTTCCTCGGTCAGGCGCCAGAAGTCACGATGGTGGGTGGGGCCGGCCAGGGAGCGGACCCAGGCATACTCGATCTGCTTGTTGCGCCAGTCCGCGCTGATCGTCTGCCACGCAGGGCCGAGGCGCGCGGCGTGGCGGGCCATTGCCATATGCACGTCCAGCAGCGTGCCGTAGGCGTCGAAGATGATGGCGGTCGGGTGGGGCATGCGGTCAGCGGTTCGGCCGGGTAGCAGGTGCCCGCACTTCGAAGGTCGGCGCCCAACCCGCCCGCATCATTGCAAGCGCAGCGAAGCAATCTCCCGCGAGTGACGTGCGTACTCTCGGGGAGATTGCTTCGCTGCGCTTGCAATGACAGATGTTGCGCTCGTAATGACAGATGTTGTGCTCGCAATGACAGATGTTGCGCGCGCGGTGATAGATGCTGCGCTCGCAATGACAGATGTTGCGCGCGCGTTGACAGATGCTGCGCGCGCGTTGACGGGTTTGCTCGCAATGACGGGCTTGTTGGTAGCGACAAATTCCCCGCCGGCATTGCACCGTCAGGATCACAACACTACTCCTGCCGGTAGTTCGGGGCTTCGCGGGTCACCGATACGTCGTGCACGTGGCTTTCGCGCAGGCCGGCGTTGGTGACGCGGCGGAAGCGGGCGTTCTGCTGCAAGCCGGCGATGTCGCGGCTGCCGGTATAGCCCATGCCGGCGCGGACGCCGCCGACGAGCTGGTGCACCGCCTGCGCAACCGGGCCCTTGTAGGGGACCATACCCTCGATCCCCTCCGGCACCAGCTTGAGCTGGTCCTTGATGTCCTGCTGGAAGTAGCGGTCGGCCGAGCCGCGCGCCATGGCACCGATGCTGCCCATGCCGCGGTACGACTTGTAGGAACGCCCCTGGTAGAGGAACACTTCGCCCGGCGCTTCATCTGTGCCGGCGAACAGGGACCCGATCATCACCGCTTCCGCGCCGGCGGCGAGCGCCTTCACGATGTCGCCGCTGTTGCGCATGCCGCCATCGGCGATGGCAGGCACGTTGTGGTCACGGCAGGCGGCGGCGCATTCCAGCACCGCGGTGAACTGCGGCACGCCGACGCCGGCCACCACGCGGGTGGTGCAGATGCTGCCGGGGCCGATGCCGACCTTCACCGCGTCGGCGCCGGCCTCGATCAGGGCCAGCGCGCCCTCGGGCGTAGCGACGTTGCCGGCGATGACCTGGACGGCGTTGGATTCCTTCTTGATAGCGGTCACCGCGTCCAGCACGCCCTTGCTGTGGCCGTGGGCCGTGTCCACCACGATCACGTCCACATCGGCGGCGATCAGGGCACGGGCGCGGGTGCGGCCGTCCTCCCCCACACCGATGGCGGCGGCGACCCGCAGGCGGCCCAGCTCGTCCTTGTTCGCCAGCGGATGGGTCTCCGCCTTGTCCATGTCCTTCACGGTGATCAGGCCGACGCAGCGATAGGCGTCGTCCACCACCAGCAGCTTCTCGATGCGGTGGCGATGCAGCAGGCGGCGGGCCTCGTCGGGGGATACGTCCGCGGCGACGGTGACCAGGTTCTCCCGGGTCATCAGCTCATAGACCTTCAGGTCCAGGTCGGTGGCGAAGCGCACGTCCCGGTGGGTGACGATGCCGACCAGCCGGTTGGTGCTGCGCTCCACCACCGGGATGCCGCTGATGCGGTGGGTCGTCATCAGCGCCTTCACGTCGGCCAGCGTCTGGTCCGGGTGGATGGTGAGCGGGTTCACCACCATCCCCGATTCAAATTTCTTCACCCGCCGCACGTGGCCGGCCTGTTGCTCCGGGCTGAGATTTTTGTGGATGACGCCCATGCCGCCGTGCTGAGCCATGGCGATGGCCATGTCGCCCTCGGTGACGGTGTCCATCGCGGCGGAGATCAGCGGGATGTTCAGGCTGATGCCGCGGGTGAGCCGGGTGCGGGTGTCGGTGTTGCCGGGCAGGATCTGCGAATAGCCGGGCACCAGCAGGACGTCGTCGAAGGCAAAGGCTTCCTCGATGCGCAAGGCGAGGGAGCGGGTCGGCGCGTCGGCTTGAGGGGAGTCGAATGCCATGGGCGGGGGCCTTTCCGCTACCTTGGCGGCCCGACATAGGCGCGCGGGGGTGAGTCTGCAAGCGCCTTCCTTGCAGGTCGGCGGCGCGACGAGGATAGAATCGAGGTCGGAGCATAAGCCCGGCAACGGTGCCTGTCCGTGCCCGCAGCGCCAGGATGACCAGGTCGCGGCCGCGTTTGGCGGCGCGCGAGCAGCACGCTCCAGCGTGAGAGCCCGGATGAGGCCGCGCTGGATATGGGCGAGCAACGCCGGAACGGTTGCGGTGCCGAAGAACTGCGCGATGGTGGCGAAGCCGCGCCAGACGGCGCACCCCCTATGTCATGGCCGGCGCCTGCCCCTGCGAAAGGGCGAAAGCCTGCCCCTTCGAAGGCGGGGGGCGGGCCACCGGGGGTTTCCGCAGCTCAACAAACACATGGGTGCCCAGGCCAAGCCAGGCCCGGGCATGACACGGGGGGGCAGCGGGCGCTGGGCCGAATGTCAGTCTTTATGCGGGCTGGTACAAGACCTTTTCCTTTCCCGCGTCCCGCACTGTACGGCGGTTCGCAGATTCCGAATGCGATGCGCCTTGTCGAGAATGAGATTACCCAACCTGCGACCCAGACCCCCGACGGCGGAGTCAGGCCGCGTTCACCGGAACCAACTATACTTGAAGATGCAGTATATCGCGCGAAAGCCATCCTTCCAGCCGATCTTCTTTCCCTCATCATAGGTGCGGCCGTAGTATGAAATACCGACCTCAAAGATCCGCAGATCGCGGATTTTGGCGACCTTGGCCGTGATCTCCGGTTCGAAGCCGAACCGGTCCTCCTCGATCTTGATCGACTGGATGATTTCTCGGCGAAACGCCTTGTAGCACGTTTCCATGTCGGTGAGATCGAGGTTGGTCAGCATGTTCGACAGCAGCGTCAGCACGTTGTTGCCGACGCGGTGCCAGAAATACAGGACCCGGTGTGCCTCGCTGCCGACGAAGCGCGATCCGAACACCACGTCCGCCTTGCCCGCCGCGATCGGCTCCACCAGCTTGGGATATTCGTTCGGATCGTATTCCAGGTCGGCATCCTGGACGATGACAACGTCGCCGGTGGCATGCCTGAAGCCAGTGCGCAGCGCCGCGCCCTTGCCCTGATTCCGCTCGTGGTAGATCACCTGATGGACGCGGCCGGAGCCGTCAATTTCCGAGCGCAGCTTCTCGACGGTGCCGTCCCGTGACCCGTCATCGACGACGATGATTTCCTTGTCCGGGTACGGAGATTGCCGAACAGCGTCGATGATGCTGTCGATCGTCCGGATTTCGTTGTAGCAGGGAATGACGATCGTCAGCTTCATGCGAGGCACCAGCCGGCTTCTCTTGTCGATCCCAACCGCAATCCTGATAGCGGCATGCTGCTATCCCAAGTCCCGTCGCCTCTGGTCATGCGATTCGGCCATCCTAAGATCAAGCAGCCGGACCATTACGACTTCGGTCCGCGCCATTTTAGCAATATGTGCTGATCGCCGACGGGTCAAGCCCAGGCACTGGCCAGGCTAATCGGGTGAACAAAGGGCGGGACAAATCGGCTGCTGCGTCGGCTGATCCAGTGTCTCCTCTCCGAGGCGGACTTGATGCACTCTGTCAGCATCCCGGTGGAGCACAATAAGCGGCGACGCAAAGACCGACCGGCTCGAGCTCCAAATGCCGTCGCGCACGCTCCTGGCTCCCCGCGCGGCAAATCACGCGTCTGCTCGATGTGACGGTACCGAGCGAGAACCGAAAAGAACCAGCGCTGCCCGGGGCGGGAACGCGACCGACTGGTAAGCGAGCGGGTGATGGTGGAGAACCGCATGCCGAACCTGCTGTGCCTGCGCGGAGTGGTGGGCATCAAGCCACGGTGAAGAAGACGGCAGCGCAGTTGGAGGCGTTGCGCGACTTCGACGGCAAGCCGCCTACCGCCACACATGATGGCCGAACTGCCGCCTGCTCACGCGGCACCAGATGATGAGCACGCAGTTGCAGGAGATCGAGGCGCAGCGCAAGCAAGTCCTGAGTGTCCGTCCGGGAACAAATCCAATATTCAGAATCGGTTGGTTGCATCAGTAAAATTCACCACGAAGGCACGAAGCCGCGAAGCCATGGATACAGTCTTCGTGGCTTCGTGCCTTCGTGGTGAATGATTCTCTGTGGCCTCGTTCTTACTCGTTCCCTCGTCGTCCGCCGGAAAGCAAACAAACTCAAGCAGAGCCTGAAGCAGTTTCCGAACAGACTCTGACGCATGAGTCAACCGACCAGGCGGTGCAAATCCAGGCGCCGGTGCTGCTGTATGGGCTCGGCGTGGGGACCGCCACGGATCTGTCCCATGAGGTCTCTGCGTCGATGTTTTCATGCCTGGATATAATATGTCATCCGTTAACTGACGGGTAACCAAGCTATGGCTCAATCGGGCCATGGTACTGGGTGGTTCGTGGGGAATCTTCGTGGTGATCCTTCTGGGATGCAGCGGGATCGCCTGTACTGCATTGATGCGCTGGGCGTGGCGCCAGCGGCAGCTCGTGCTGGCGCGCCAGGACAGCGATCCCGGCGAACTGCCGGCGCCGGCAGCGTTCGTCCTCGGCCAGACGCCGTTTGTCGGCGTCCGGCTGGATGTCACCACCGAAGTGCGGCACGTGCTCGAGACGCTGGCGCCCGAGGCAGCGCGCCATTTGGTTCAGCTCGAAATAGCCGTGGCGCCGGACATTTCGCTGCATGCGGATCGGGCGGCCATGCGGGCGCTGCTGACCCTGCTGGCGCACCACGCCATACGGCAGGCAGGCGGAAGAGTATTGCTCTGCGCCGCGATGCTTGGAGGGCGCATGCAGATCGCAGTGACCGATGACGGCGCCGGTCCGGAGCTCGCGGTCCAGCAAGCCATGCTGCGCCCTGCCGCGGAGTTGGTGGCACTGCAAGGCGGCACATTGGAAATCCAGGCGCAGGCCGGCGAGGGCACCACCGTGGTGGTGCGGCTGCCGGAAGCGTCCGCAAGCGGACGCGCTGCGGAGGAGGTCGCGCCGCGGCGGGCAGGGACACGCGCCGTGGCGGCGGAGGGCCACGCGATGGTTGCCGAGGCATCGTGGGATATCTGACCGGCGTGCCGGCTACCGACTAATCGCACGGGCAGTGGGAGCTTTTTCCCGGAGGTTATCCCCAGGGAGCTAACCCGCGAGCTAACCCGGGAGCTATTTCCCCGTAGCCCCGTACACCGGGAAGTCCACGCTCAGTGACTCGCCGTCCTTGAACCGCAGCGACACCGGCATGTGGCGGCCCGGTTGAATCGCGGCGGAGGGCGACATGCACATCAGGTGATAGCCGCCCGGGCGGAACGTCACCGACCCGTGTGCGGGGACGGTGATGGCAGGCACCATTTCCATCTCTGCCATGCCGTTCTTTTCCATGCTCCGGTGCAGCATCAACTGGCCGCAGTCGGAGGATGCCGCTCCCGTCAGCACGACGGGATGACCGGTGCCGTTGGACAAGGTGAAGTAGCCTGCGGCAGGAATTCGCGGCGTTAGGAAGCGTATCCACTGATGGGAGATCGTAAGTGCCGGACCAGCCGCCAACGCGGGCGCGCCCAGCAGCGCAAGTGCCAGCGCGAGGCTAGCGGCGGCCGGTCCACGACGACGCATAGACAACGATGCGGGTACTACCGGGTTCATCTTCGGGCTCCTCGGCCGGTGGCAGGCTTTCCTCGTACAGACGCAAGGCATTCAGCACCGTCACGAAGCCGATCGCGCTCATCATGCCAGCCGGAATCCATGCGACGATGCCGCCGATCTGCTGATCGTACGCGGCCGAAATCGCCGGAAACAGACGGCCACACAACTCGTAGTAGCGGTACAATCCGCTGGGTCCGAAGGTGATGTAGGAGCCGAGCGCGATCTGCGGGAACATTACCGCGAATGGCAGCACCATTCTGGTGCCGAAGGCTAGGCCCGCCTGCGCTTTCGGCCTGGGGTCCAGCACCAGGAACCAGAACAGCAACCCGTCGCCGATCATGCTCCAGTTCATGATGGCGTAGAGGCGGTCGTCGAGCATGGCCTGGAATTGCACTGCTGGGATCAAGAACAGATAGATCAGGCCGACGAACAGCAGGCCGGCTGGCAGAGGCTGCTGAACGATGGAGAGGATGCCGCGCAGGATGCGGGATTCGGTGATTCGACGGAACGGTCGGGGGGCGCCGCAATACAGGGCCTCACCCGGCCATGAGAGCGCGATCAGGTATGGCCCAAGGTGGTGCATAAAGATGTGCTGCACGCGGTTCAGAAAGAACTCGTGCAGCGCCAGGTACTCGTAGCGGGTCTGTACCACGCTGTAGATGATGGCGATGCCGGCGACGTAGGCGACGCGGCGGCCAGATCCGCGGCCTGGAGCGCGGCGCCATCCGGGCCACACCGCGGAAGTACCACCACAGCCCCAGTGTGGTGGCGAGGAACTCCACCCAGGAGAAGTTATAGGGCATCCAGGACGGCAGCGCGCTGGGATGCGCCAGGGTCAGCCAAGCCAGCGTGCCGCCCAGGGCGGTCACGAAGGCGAGGCCGATGATGTCCTCCCGGTCGAAGCCGGTCGCGGGAGCCAGGGGAAGTTCGAGCGGCAGGCTGTCCATCGCCGCTGCTTCCTACGCCCGGGGGCGGGACGGCAGAAGCAGCGGTGGCATTGAAAATCCGCCATGGTTTGTCCATGCGGCGGCGCGACGGGCGGAACTGGCAGACGCGGAAGCAAACAGGCCGGGGGGACCTGCGTCCCCCCGGCCTGCCGCGCCAATCGCCGGAGTGGGCCAATCGCCGGAGTGGGTTGTGGGATGATGTTGGTCCTAGCTAGTGGGTCACCACCGTTGCTGTTGAACCAGGAGGAGGCACGACTGCCGCAGGCGGTTGCTCGCCCGGCGTTACCACGGTGGTGGTGTCCCGCGGGGTGGGATGGTCGTGCACTGCGACACATCCCGCAAGGCCGAGCACTGCGAGCGGAAGCACAAGCAAGGCTGCGCGCATGGGTGAGATTCCCTGTCGTTGAACGGCCCGCCAGGGTGACGTGCCGATGGACGGGGATGTGCCCCCGGTTCGTGGCCGGTGGTGGCCGGCTTCGTGGCGCGGTTGCGGCAGGCCGATCACGAGGCGGTGGGACGAACGGACGGCTTGTGGAACATCGAGGGAACACACCGGCGCCGGCGCGCGCGGCTTGGGGCCGGACGTGGCGGCGCGCTACACTCTGACTCCCCTGGCGCTGCCTTGCGGAGCGCGCGAATGTGGCAATAACGCAACTTCCACCGGACAGGTTGTGGGTGAGCTGCCTGGAGACCCGCCATATGTTGTTGACGCCGAATCGCGACGCACTGGATGGTGTCTCCCTGAGGACGCGAAGGGAGGCAGAGGTGCTAGACGCCGTACAGATGACGGGGCGCCACCAGGTCCACGTGGACCGTTCGCGGGACGCGTTGCTGACCGATTTTGGGCGCGCGACCCTGTCCGACCGCTACCTGATGCCCGGCGAGGGTTTTCAGGATTTGTTCGCCCGGGTGGCGTCCTACTACGGCGACGACGCGGCGCATGCGCAGCGGTTGTACGACTATATCAGCAAGCTGTGGTTCATGCCGGCGACGCCGGTGCTGTCCAACGGGGGCACCAACCGCGGCCTGCCGATCTCCTGCTTCCTGAACGAGGCATCCGACAGCCTGGACGGCATCGTCGGGCTGTGGAACGAGAATGTGTGGCTGGCGTCGAAGGGCGGTGGCATCGGGTCGTACTGGGGCAACCTGCGGTCGATCGGCGAGAAGGTGGGCGCGGTCGGAAAGACGTCGGGCGTGATCCCGTTCATCCGGGTGATGGATTCCTTGACATTGGCCATTTCGCAGGGATCGCTGCGGCGCGGGTCGGCGGCGGTCTACCTGCCGGTGTGGCACCCGGAAATCGAGGAATTCGTCGAGATCCGCCGCCCGACCGGCGGGGATCCGAACCGCAAGGCGCTGAACCTGCATCACGGCATCCTGGTGTCCGACGCGTTCATGCGGGCAGTGGAGGCGGATGAGGCGTGGCCTCTGGTGTCGCCGAAGGATGGGTCGGTGGTGCGGTCGATCTCGGCGCGGGGGTTGTGGATCCGCATCCTGACGGCACGGATCGAGACCGGAGAGCCGTACCTGATCTTCTCCGACCACGTGAACCGGGCGCGGCCGGAGCACCACAAGCTGGCGGGGCTGGAGGTGAAGACGTCGAACCTGTGCAGCGAGATCACGCTGCCGACCGGGCGCGACCAGAACGGCCGGGAGCGAACGGCGGTGTGCTGCCTATGCTCGTTGAATTTGGAGACGTGGTTCGAGTGGTCGGAGCACCCGACCTTCATCGAAGACGTAATGCGGTTCCTGGACAACGTGCTGCAGGACTTCATCGACCGGGCACCTCCGGGGATGGAGAAGGCTCGGGTACTCGGCGATGCGGGAGCGGTCGGTGGGTCTCGGGGTGATGGGGTTCCACTCGTTCCTGCAGGCGCTGAACGTGCCGTGGGAAAGCGTGATGGCGAAGGTGTGGAACAAGCGGATCTTCCGCCACCTCCGGTCGCAGGCGGATGCCGCTTCATACGTGCTGGCGGAGGAGCGGGGGCCGTGTCCGGATGCGGCCGAATACGGCATCGTGGAGCGGTTCTCGCACAAGATGTCGATCGCGCCGACGGCGTCGATTTCGATCATCGCGGGGAATTCGTCGCCGGGGATCGAGCCGATCGCGGCCAACGTGTTCCTGCAGAAGACGCTGTCGGGTAGCTTCACGGTGCGGAACCGGCATTTGCAGAAGCTGCTGGCCGAGAAGGGTATGGATACGGAGGAGGTATGGTCGTCGATTACGCTCACTCAGGGCAGCGTGCAGCATTTGGATTTTTTGAGCGCCGAGGAGAAGGCGGTGTTCAAGACCGCGTTCGAGCTGGATCAGCGGTGGATCGTGGAGCATGCGGCGGACCGGGCGCCGTTCATCTGCCAGAGCCAGTCGGTCAACGTGTTCCTGCCGGCCAACGTGCATAAGCGGGATCTGCACCAGATCCATTTCATGGCGTGGAAGAAGGGGGTGAAGTCGCTGTACTATTGCCGGAGCTTGTCCATCGCCCGGGCGGATAACGTCAGCGAGAAGGCAGTGGCGCCGGTGGCGTTCACCGGGGCGATGGGCGTGGCGGCGAATGATGGGCAGGGGTCGTTGCCGCTGGTGGCGGTCGCGGCGGCTGCGGCTGGGGGGACGCGGGCGGATTATGAGGAGTGTTTGGCGTGTCAGTAAAAGCGTAGGACCGATGCGTGACATGCAGCCAGACATAAGTTGCGTATCGGAGACCTTGAGGTCGTACACTGACTTGTTGTCGCCTGAATTATCACTATACGGCGCAGGAAGGCCTTCTGGGGGTGATTCGGTAGGCTGAGCTTTGGGCCAGCAAGATTCACTAATGAACGATTCGACAGAATTTAGCCTCGCCCTGCAGCTCGCCAAACAGACAATCGCCAATGGATTGGCGGGAGTGTATGAAATGCTAACCGCTCGCCCGATCCAGCGAATTCGATCCAATCGCGGCGACCGCCGGCGCCCTCACATCATCGCAGCCTATAGCCCTACCCCCAGCCCCAACCCGCTTGCCCGCCTCACACGCCTCCTGTAAGGCCGTTGCCGATTGGTCAGGAAGCCGCACGGATAACGCCGGCTCACCTGCCACCCAGGAGGAAACGTAATGAGGGAATCCGACAAGCCCAACGTGCTGCCCCGCCGCCGCGTCCTGCAAGCCGCGTCGCTTGCCGCCGCCGCGCCGCTCGCCCGCCCGTTCATCGCCAACGCGAAAGCCGCGGAAACCATCAAGATCGGCCTGCTGCTAGCCAAGACCGGCGACATCGCCGCGCAGACCGAGTACCTGGCGAACGGCACCTACCTCGCGCTAGAGGAACGCGACAACAAGATCATGGGCCAGCCGGCGGAACTTATCTGGCTGGACGAGCCCACCCCGCAAGGCTCACAGCAGAACATGCAACGCCTGGTGCAGGAGAACAAAGTCGTTGCGATTCTAGGCGGTTCCCTCAGCTCCAACGGCCTCGCCGAGCAAGCCACCGCCGCGCAACTGAAAATTCCGTTCATATGCAACAACGCCGCCGCCACCGCGATGAACGGCGCCAACTGCAACCGCTACACCTTCCGGTTGAACACGCCGGTGGCGACACAGGCGGCGATGTTCGCGCCCTACATCATGGGCTACGGCAAGAAGTGGTATTTCATCACCGCCAACTACGCCTTCGGCCAGGACATCGCGAAATCCTTCAAGGAAATCCTGAAGCGGGCCGGCGGCACCATCGTCGGCGATGACAGCGTGCCGCTGAATACGCCGGACTACAGCTCCTTCATCCTGAAGATCCGCCAGGCGAAGCCGGACATGATCCTGGGCGGCGTTCCCGCCGGCGATCTTTCCACCTTCCTGAAGCAGTGGAACGAGATGGGCATGAAGGGCAAGATCCCCATCTGCGAGATCGCCATCGGCGACACCGACATCTGGGCGGTCGGGCCGGAAGCCGCGTCCGGCCTGTACACATCGCTGTGGTGGTACACCAACCCCGCCAACCCGCCGGACGAACAGGCGATGGCTGCCGCGTACCTGAAGAAGCACGGCAAGCCCGCCGCCGACAAGACCTGGATGGGCTGGATCGCCGCCAAATCCCTGTTCGAATCGATGGACGCGGCGAAATCCACCGAGCCCAACGCCATCATCGCCGCGCTGGAAAACTGGAAAGGCGGCACTTCGGACAATCCCTACTATTGGCGCAAGGGCGACCACCAGATGCTGCTGCGCAACCTGGTGGTGCAGGTGAAACCGAAGATCACCGACAAGTGGGACTATTTCGACGTGAAGGGCGTGGTGCCGCAGAACGCCGCCGACCTGGACAAGGTATTCGGTTCGCCGGAAGCGAACGGCTGCCATATGACGTGACGGAGCAATGCTCGACGTTGTCCTCTCGCAGGTGGCCACCGGGCTGGTGCTCGGTGGCCTTTATGTACTCATCGCCATCGGCCTCTCCATCATCTTCGGTCTGCTCGGCATTGTGAACTTCGCGCACGGCGGCTTCTTCGCCCTCGGCGCCTATTTCGCCCTGACGCTGTATCAGCATTTCGGCTGGCCCGCGGTGCTGGCGGCACCGCTGCTGGTCGGCGTGACCGGCATGGTGGTGGAACGCACACTGATCCATCGGCTCTACGACAAGGAACCGCTGATCAGCCTGATCGTCACCTTCGCTCTCGCCCTGATGATCGAGGCATTACTGCGTCTGATCTATGGCGGCATCGGCCAGCCGTTCGACCAGCCGCCATTCCTCAGCGGCATCTATCTCTGGGGGCCGCTGCTGATCACCAAGTACCGCCTGACGGTGCTCGTCGTCACCCTGGCGTTGATCGCGGGACTGTGGGCGTTCCTGCAATTTACCCGGTTCGGCCGCATCCTGCGCGCCGCATCGCGCGATCCGGAAATGGTGGGATTGCTGGGCATCCGTCTGCCGCGCGTGCTGACCGGAGTGTTCGGGCTGGGCTGCGCTCTCGCGGGTGTTGCCGGCGTGCTGGCCGCGCCGTTATGGACGGTGATCCCGTCGATGTCGGAAAACGCCATCATGCCGGCCTTCGTCGTGGTGGTGATCGGCGGCCTCGGGTCCTTCGCCGGCGCGGTCATCGCCGGCCTGCTGGTCGGCGTGGTGACCGCGCTTACCATCCAGTTCCAACCCGACGCCGCCAACGCAATGATGTACGTTTTCATGGCAGTGGTATTGCTTTTGCGCCCACGCGGATTGCTCGGCGAACGCTGGGAACGCTTCGAATGACCGCGGCGCTGCGCCATCCCATTCCATGGATATTGCTGGTCCTGGTTGGCCTGACGTTCGCCTGGAATGCGATCGGCGCGCCGGTCAGCCTGATCACGCAGATCGCCATCTACACGCTGTACGGCGCCGGCGTGAACCTGCTGGTCGGCTACACCGGCCTGGTCCCGTTCGGGGCGTCGGTCTTCTTCGGCTGCGCCAGCTACGCGGTAGCGATCTCGCTGCGCAGCTTCCTTGGCAACGAAATCGAGGCGCTGATCTTCGCCGTCGCCTTCTCCCTGGTGCTGGCCGCGGTCATCGCGCTGGTCGTCCTGCGCCGCCGCGGCCTGTACTTTTCGCTCCTGACACTGGCATTTTCGCAGATCGCCTTCGAGGTCGCCTATAAATGGACCGCCCTCACCGGCGGCGAGAACGGCCTGCAGGGCTTGCCACGCCCCCTGCTGCACAGCGATTGGGAGTTCCACACGTTCGCGGTCGTCACGGTCGCCGCCGGCATGGCGGTGCTATGGCGCATCGCGCACGCACCGTTCGGCCGCGTGCTGCAAGCGCTGCGCGACAACGAACAGCGGGTGCAAAGCCTCGGCTACAATACGTTCTATATCAAATTCAAGGCGTTCGTGATCATGGGCGGCGTGGTCGGCTATGCCGGCGCGTTGCTCGCCTGTATGCTCCGCGGCGCCTACGCCGACAATTTGGGCTGGCAGCACGCCGGCGACGCGCTGCTGATGACGGTGCTGGGCGGCGTGCACCATTTCCTCGGGCCGCTCTGGGGCGCCATCGCGTTCATCCTGTTGCAGGACCGGCTCTCCGCCATCACCGAAAGCTGGTGGCTGCTGTTCGCGCCGATCGTCATCCTGTTCGCGCTGGCGTCGCCCGAAGGCATCCAGGGGCTGGCGCTGCGCCTGATGGGCCGGAACGATTGGACCCTGACACGGCGCGGTATCCCACCACGGCCAGCGCGTATCGACCCGTTCCGAGGTGCCGGCACAATATTCGATAACAACGAACCGGTGCTGACGGTGCGAGGCCTGCACAAGCGTTTCGGCTCGCTGGTGGTGGCGGCGGACGTGCACCTGGAGGTATTTCCCTGTCGCCTGCACAGCCTGATCGGCCCCAACGGCGCCGGCAAGACCACGTTCTTCAACTTGCTGACCGGCCTGCTGCGCGTCGATGCCGGCAGCATAATGTTCTCCGGACGCAACATAACCCGGCTGTCGGTGCACCGGCGCATCCGGCTGGGACTCAGCCGATCGTTTCAGATCCTCAGCGTGTTCCGCACGCTGACTGCGTTCGAGAATGTGCGCGTCGCGGTACAGGCGCAGGACCGCCGCGCGCTGCATCTGTGGCGCGACGCCTATGCGATGGACGACGTCAACGCCGGCACCTGGTCGCTGCTGGACGCGGTGGGGCTGGCCGGCCGCGCCGCCGAACCCTGTGCCAACCTATCGCATGGCGAGCAACGCCTGTTGGAGATCGCTATTTCGCTGGCCACGGACGCGCGGCTGCTGCTGCTGGACGAGCCGCTGGCCGGGTTGGCGGAAGCCGACCGCGAAGTGGTGGGCAAGCTGATTCGCCAGCTCGCGGCAACCCATGCGGTTCTGCTGATCGAGCATGACATCGACCGCGTTCTGGCCCTGTCGGACCGCATCACCGTGCTGCACCAGGGGCGCGTGATCGCCGACGGCAAGCCCTCCGACGTGGCCAACGACCCCGAAGTGATCACCGCCTATCTCGGCACCGATCGCATCATCGCGCCGCCGCCACCGACCGACGCCGAAACGCACTCAGCCGCCGCGCACAAGCCGATCCTGCAGATCGAGCATCTCCGCGCCGGCTACGCCGGCAGCACGGTGCTGGAGGATATCGACCTGATCGTGCACGACGGCGAAGCGGTGGCATTGCTCGGCCGCAACGGCGTCGGCAAGACCACGGCATTGCGTGCCGTCACCGGCACGGTACGCGTGAGCGCCGGCCGCGTGCTGCTTGACGGCGCTGAGATCACCAATGCGCCGTCCTACGCGATCAACCAGCGCGGCATCTCGCTGGTACCGGAGGGCCGGCGGCTGTTCCCCAACCTGTCAACGCTCGACAATTTGCGTATCGCCGCCCGCCCGGGCGGTGCCTCATTGGAAGATGTGTTCACGCTGTTTCCCAAGCTGCGCATTCTGCAACGTTCGAAGGCCGAGAGCCTGTCGGGCGGCGAACGCCAGATGCTGGCCATCGCCCGCGCGCTGATGGTGCCGGCACGGTTGATCCTGCTCGACGAGCCGTTCGAAGGGCTGGCGCCCAGTGTCGTCAAGGAAGTCATGGACGCGTTGGTGCGGCTGCGCGGCCGCGTCAGCATGATCATCGTCGAGCATCACGCCGAAACGGTGCTGCCGATCGTTGATCGCGCCTATGTGCTGGTGAACGGCCGCATCGCCTATGAGGGCAGCGCCAAGGCGCTGGAAGCGGACCCCGCGCTGCAAGCACGCTTGCTGGGCGTGGTGCAGCAGGAACTCGTAACGGCGCCGTGACGGTCTGCGTCCTACGCTATCACGCTATGGCCTGTTCTTCACGAGTCCACCCGGAATACCGCCTTGCCGCCAATCCGCCGCTCGCGCAAATCCTCGGCCACGCTCGCGATCTCGCGCCAGCTTCGTTCCGGGCCCGTCTGTGGTGTCAACGCCCGATCGGCGGTCAGCGAAACCAGCAACGCCAGGTCCGGCGAGAATTGCTCCTCCGGCCCGGACGTGAAGTAGAAGAAGCTTTGCAGCCGCGCGTTCTGTCCGCCGCGAAAGTCGGCAAAGCTGATGGTCGTGGGTTCACCGGATGAATTGCCATAGACCACCACGGCGCCTTTCGCCTCCACCAACCGCAGCGCCGTCATCAGCGACGTCCCTCCGGCGGATTCAAGGATTAACCCGAACCGGCCTTGCGCCTGCTCGATGCCCACCACCACCTCAGCCGCGCCCAGTTCCTGCAAGCCGCTCCCACGTTCCGGCCGGCCCACCACGGCAGTCACGCGCGCACCGGAACCCGCGGCGAGCTGCACCGCGAGATGCCCGACGCCACCCGCCGCACCGGTGATCAGCACGCGCTTGCCCAGCAACGGCGCGCCGTGCCGCACTGTGCGCAGTGCGGTCAGGCCGGCGACCGGCAGCGTGGCGGCCGCCGCGAAGCTGACGCTGTCGGGCAGCGCGGCTATGCGATGCGCCGGCACGGCCACGCGTTCTGCCCAGCCGAATTCGTCGGTCAGGGCGACGACGCGCGTGCCCGCCGGCGGACTGCCGCCGTTGGCCGCCGCTTGCAGGACGACGCCGCTCACGTCCTGACCGGGGATCCAGCCCTCTTCATTGTTACGGAACGATCGCAGCTCCCCGCGGTTCAAGGAGAAGGCTTGCACTGCGACCAGCGCGTCGTGCGGCCCTGGGACGGGTTCCGGCACCTGCCGCAACTCGACCGGCGCAGAACCGTTCGGCGTGTTGACCAGTGCGAGCATGGGCGGAACTCCCTGGCGTTACGGTGGCCCAGTATGGCCCGCCGTGCGCAGGACGCCAGGGGGAACGCTACTCCGCCGGCGCGTGGTGCACCGTCTCGGCCGGCAGCGGATGGAACTCCGCATACTTTGCAAGCATGAACAATACACCGGCCACCGCCGAGATATCCCACGGCGACCGTCGGCGAACTGCCGATACCGATGGCCTTCGCCGTGGATGAAGCCGAAGAACGTGAGGATCGTGCCGGCCAGGGCGAACGCCGCCGCCTTCTCGAACTCGCGGTCGATGATGAACACCGTGATCGCGCCCAGGATGATGCCGGCCAGCGTCGCGCCGCCGCCCAGCGTCTCGAGGCCCTTGTACAGCACGCCGACCTGCGCCAGCTTGCGCGATCGCCGACCGCCGCCGCGCTGGTGCCGGCCGCGCCCAGCGCGTTGTCGATCTGCGTCTTGCCCCAGGCGGCAAGCTGCGGCAGCAGCGCCAGCACGATCGCCGGAGCATGCCGATGCGGCGATTCCTGGAACGCCTGCGAACCGATCAACATGCCGATGTAGAGCAGGATCGGCAGGATCGCGACGACCGGGATCAGCGCCATCATCACCGCGATGATGCCGAACCAGGTCAGCACCAGTACGATGATGCCGGTCACCGCGGAATAGCCGATCCGCCCGCCCATCGCCTTCCAGCCGGGATGGCCGATATAGACCGCGTTGATGAACGGGTTGCCCAGCAGGCAGCCGATCAGGCTGATCACGCCGTCGGCGGTCAGCACGCGCGTGGTCGGGAACGAGTCACCGGCGGCGGCGGCGCTCTCGACGTTGTCCAGCGCCTCGATCAGGTCATAGATGCCGAACGGAATCGCGGTGACCAGGATGACGCCAGAGATACTTGAAGCCGCCGAACGTATAGATCGAATGCCGGGATCGGAAAGGAGAACCCGAAATTCGACACCGACCCCAACAGTCTTGGCCAACCGTCAGACCGCCATAATCCGAGGCCGAACAGGTTCGATCCCCAGGCGATGATGGTTCCGACGGCGATCGCCACCAGGCCGCCCGGCACGCCGCCGAAATATTTCACGCCGCCGAACCAGTTGGCCAGGATCACCGCGAAGCAGACCACGCCGATCACCGGCGTGGTGAACACCTGCGCCGCCGGGCTCATCGAGATGAAGGTGATCGAGATGCCCGCCAGCGACCCGAGCAAGGCGGCGCGCGGGGTGATCTTGCGGATGTAAGGCCCGATGAAGCCGCCGGCCATCAGCACGAAACTCTGCACGAACACCCAGGTCAGGCCTGCGCTCCCAGGCCTGCATCGGATCGTTGGTCGCGATCATGATCGGCAGCATCACCACGAAGGTGACGACGAACATGTGCGGCACGCTGATGCCGGAGGGCAGCGCGCAGACATCGGTGCGGCCGGTCTGCTTGGCCAGGCTGATAGGCCAGGAACGCGTAGTATCACGTGCTCAGGCACAGCATCAGGCCGAGCGCCGGCAGGATGCGGCCGAACACCAGCGCGTCCGGCATCTTCAGCACGAAGCGCAGCAGCCCGGTCAGCACCAGCACGTTGACCAGGATGTTGGTGCCGAAGCCGAACAAGGCGTTCCAGTCGCCGGGAACCCAGAATTTCGGCTTGAACGCCGCATGTTGTCATGCTCATCCCACCCTTCCATCGTTGCAGCGTTATGCGAGCACTCCTTGCAGCGCGGCGATCAGGTCGCTGCCCTGGCCGACCCAGCCGAAAATGCCGCCCTGGGCCTTGATCATTTTCAGGCCCATCTCCTGGAACTCCGGGAAATAGGAGCCGACGCAGTCCTCGGGGACGAAACAGTCGTAGCCGCGGTCGTTCGCCTCGCGCACCGTGGTGTTGACGCAGACCTCGGTGGTGACGCCGGTGACGACCAGCTGCGTGATGCCGCGGTTTTGCAGGATGGCGTGCAGGTCGGTGGCGAAGAACGCGCCCTTGCCGGGCTTGTCGATCACCGGCTCGCCGGGCGCGGGATAGAGTTCCGGGATGATGTCGTGGCCGGCCTCGCCGCGCACCAGGATGCGGCCCATCGGGCCGGGATCGCCGATGCAGGTGGCGCTGCGGCCGCGGATTTTCTTGGCCGGCGGCAGGTCGGCGAGGTCGGGACGGTGGCCTTCGCGGGTGTGCATCACCAGCAGGCCGGCCGCGCGCCAGGCCGCCAGCAAGCGCCGGTTCGGCTCGATGGTGCGGCGAAGCTGCGACACGTCGTTGCCCGAGCATCTCGCCGAAGCCGCCGGGTTCGAGGAAGTCGCGCTGCATGTCGATGATCAGCAGTGCGACATGGCTCGGATCGAAGGTGAAGGGATAGGGTTCGGCGGGGATTTCGCTCATGGCGCGGGGCGTCCGCACGCGAGGGACGGCGTGCCGCGGCGTGCGATGATGCTCCCGAAATGGTCGGATGAACGTTGTGCCAATGCTGACATGCCGGACCTGACCCCCGCGGATTCAATTGTTGTGCGGTGCAACCACCGTGCCATCCTGGGCGGCTTGGTGTGCGGATGCGGTTCCGACCGTTGCAACCGAGCTAGGGCGACCCAGCCGCAAGTTTCAAAGAAACCAAATCGGCACTGTGACTGATATTAAACCGGTTGCTGCCATGATGGTGTGGCTTGCTATCCTCATGGTGCGGCGGAAGGCAGCGCGGATTGTGGACAGCCGGCCGCGCGCTGGCAATGACACAGGCAAAGTTAGTCACGAAAGCACGAAATTGGCAGCAACATGGCAGAAGATGGGCGGTGATTGCCTAATTTCTGTGCATGCAACTTCTGCAGCCTCGCGCTGTTGATCGCGCCAAGGGGGGTCCCCACGGATTGCCCACAGGCCGGCAGAAGCCGGCCTTTCGCGCGTGCAGGGTAGGAGAGGAAGCCATCCAGACTCTCGCGGCAGACCTTTCTGCCCACCCTATCGCTTGAACCCAGCATGATGCTGTTTCGCCGCGCGCTGGACAAACTACGCGATCACCACGGGCCGGGGTCCGATCACCACGGGTCGATATACGGATATTTCTTCTGCGTCCTCGGCGGCACCGGCGGCAGCCGCTTCAGGCTGTTGGCGATCCATTGCCGCGTCTTGGCAGGGTCGATCACGTCATCAATGCCGCCGCCTGAAACGGCGTTGACCGCTTTGCGCATTGTCGTAGGCGATGACCGTGCGGCCGTCGAACTCGGCGCGCCGGTCCTCCGGATCCTTGATCGCCATCAGTTCCTTGCGGTAGCCCAGCTTCACGGCGCCTTCGATGTTCATCCCGGCGAACTCGGCGGTAGGCCAGGCGACCGAGAAGAACCCGACCAGCGAGCCAGCCCCCAGCATCGCCTGGGCTCCCAGGCCATAGGCCTTGCGCACGACGACCGTGAACAGTGGCGCGGTCATGTTGGCGCCGACGTTGAACAACCGGGTGCAGTGGCGTACCAGTGCGGTTCGCTCGACGTCGGGGCCGACCATGATGCCCGGACAGTCGATCAGGTTCAGCACCGGAATGTCGAACGCATCGCAGAGATGCATGAACCGAGCGCCCTTGTCCGATCCGTCGGAATCGATCGCGCCCGCCAGATGATGCGGGTTGTTGGCGATCACGCCCATCGGGCGTCCCTCGATCCGCATGAAGGCGGTGATGATCCCGACGCCGAATTTTTCCCGGATCTCCAGGACGGATCCCTTGTCGGCGATGGTGTCGATGATGTCGCGCATGTTGTAGAGCCGCAGCCGGTTCTCCGGCACGGCGTGACGCAGGGTCCGCTGGTCATGCGCGTCCCAGGTAGCAATCGCGCCCTGGAAATACGACAGATACTTTTTCACCGTATCGACGGCGGCGAACTCGTCCTTCACCAGGATATCGACGACACCATTCGGCACCTGGAAGGACATCGGCCCGACTTCCTCGGGCGTATAGATGCCGAGCCCGCCGCCTTCGATCATCGCCGGCCCGCCCATCCCGAGCGTCGAACCCTCGGTGGCGATGATCACGTCGCTGCACGCCACCAGGGCGGTGTTGCCCGCGAAGGTGCGGCCGTTGACGACGGCAATCATCGGCACGAGGCCGCTGAGTTGCGAGAAGGTGGTGAAGGTGCGCGTGTCGATGGCGACGCGCGGACCGATATTGTCCTCGCCGGGCCGGCCGCCGCCGCCCTCGCCGAACAGGATCAGCGGCAGGCGGAAGCGGTGGGCAAGTTCGAAGATCCGGTCCTGCTTGTAGTGATTGCGGTGCCCCTGCGTGCCGGCGAGCACGGTGTAGTCGTAATGCACCAACGCCGCGCGGGAACGCGTTTCGTCGAACAAGTCGCCGTTGATGGAACACATGCCGGCAACCACGCCGTCACCGGGCGTGTTTTTCCGCAATGCCTCCATGGAATGCCGCTGATGCTGGCGCGCCACCACCAGCGGCCAGTATTCGTCGAACGAGCCGGGATCGACCAGCCGATGCGATGTTTTCTCGCGGCATGCGGTACCCGTTCTTGCGGCGCCGCGCGGCCGCGTCGGGACGGTTCGCATCCAACGTCAATGCGTGGCGCTCGATATTCTCCCGCAGGTCGTCCCGGATGTGATCCAGGTCCTGCTCCGCGGCGACCTCGGCCGAGCCGGCTTCGACCTCGGCTTCCTCGATGAAGACGATCGGAAAGCCCTCGCGCACCACATCGCCGACCGTCATGGTGATACCGCGGACGATGCCGGCATGCGGAGCGGCGATGACATGTTCCATCTTCATCGCCTCGACGACCGCGACGGGCTGGTCCTTTCGCACCGCATCGCCCTCGGCGACATGGATGGCGACGATCAGGCCCTGGATGGGCGATGCCACCCCTAGCGAGCCATCCGGCCCGGTCAGTGCGGGCTGCGTCCGCCGCAACGGTCGTTTGCTCGGCCTTGACCGCGGCGTCGTGCGCGAACAAGGCCAACGGATCGCGGCTTTTGACGCGCGCACCGGCAAATCCGGCGTCGCCCGCCGCCGGCCGCGCCGGTTCCACGAAGCGTTGGCGTTGCGGCAGGCTGGCCGCCAACATGGCGACGTTCTCGTCAACCCATCTTGTATGCACATTGCCGCTGGCGAAATCCGGATGCGCGAGGATGTTGCGCAGGAATGGAATGTTGGTGGCGACACCCTCCAGCCGGAACTCGCTGAGTGCCCTGGCGGCGCGGCCTACCGCGACGGCGAAATCCGGAGCGGAAGAATGCACGATCACCTTGGCCAGAAGGGAGTCGAAGGCGGCGCTCGTCTTGTAGCCCGCGTAGCCGAAGCCGTCCGTGCGTACGCCTGGCCCATTCGGCGCATCATAGACGGTCAGCGTGCCGCCGCCGGGCAGAACAGTACCGTCCGCGCCGATGGTTTCCATGTTAACGCGGGCCTGAATCGCATAACCGCGCGGACGCGCCGGGGCGTCACGACCTAAGCCCACCGCTGCCAGCCGATCTAAGCCCATATCGGCGAGTGGGACGCCCTGCGCCAGACGAATCTGGGTCTGCACGAGATCGATGCCAGTCACCGCCTCGGTCACCGTGTGCTCCACCTGGAGCCGCGCGTTCGCTTCGATGAACATGAACCGCTGGCCGCTGGCGCGGCCGGAGACATCCACCAGAAATTCGAAAGTACCAAGATTTGTGTAGCCGACGCTGCTGGCGAACCGCATGGCGGCGGCGATGATCTCGCGCCGCAGCCCCTCATCCAGTGCGGGAGCGGGGGCGATTTCGATGATTTTCTGAAAGCGCCGCTGAATGCTGCATTCCCGCTCGCCCAGATGCGCGATAGCGCCGGTACGGTCGCCGAGGATCTGGACCTCGATGTGGCGGGCGCGCGGGATGAACTCCTCAACGTAGAGATCGCCCCGGCCAAACGCGGCCTGCGCCTCGGACTGACAGCGTTGATAGGCGGGGTCGATCGACCCAGCGTTCAGCACCGCGCGTGTGCCGCGTCCGCCGCCGCCGGCCACCGCCTTGATGATCATCGCGCCGCCGTGCAGCGAGGCGAAGAACGCGTGCGCCTCGTCCAACGAAACCGCGCGGTCGAGGCCGCGAATCACCGGCACATCCACGGCCGCCGCGGCGGCGCGGGCACGCGCCTTGTCGCCGAACAATTCGAGATGCGCGACGTCGGGACCAATGAAGGTCAGCCCGGCCTCGGCGCAGCTTCGGCAAAAGTCCGCACGTTCGGCCAGGAAGCCGTAACCGGGATGGATGGCGTCACACTCCGCCGCCTGTGCCGCCGCAATCACGTTCGGGCCGTTCAGATAGGCCGCGGCCCCCTGGCCTGGCAGCGCCAGAGCCTCATCGGCCATGCGCAGATGCAGCGAGCGCGCGTCGTCCTCGGAATAGACCGCCACCGTCGGGAGGCCCATGTCGGCTGCCGCGCGGGCGATGCGGATGGCGATCTCACCGCGATTGGCGATCAGCAGTTTCGAAACGGTCATTTGTGGGTTCCAGAGGCGTTGGTGGCGGAAAATTCAATACAGCGGGCGGGCCGGGCCCCGGTGTTGCGATCCAGACGCTTCGATGCCATCGGCGGATCTGTCATTGCGGGGCGTGAATCTGTCATTGCGAGCGTAGCGAAGCAATCTCCCGGAGGGTACGCACGTCCCTCGCGGGAGATTGCTTCGCTACGCTCGCAATGTCAGTCCCGGGCGACGACGACTATTGCGGTCACCAACTTTTAGAGTCGAGGCACCAGGTCTCACACGCGGCAGCCGGGACCAAATGCAGCAGTGATCGGAGGTGATGAACGCCGCGGCCGGCGCGGACACGCGCGTGGTGCAGCCGCAGACGGTTGCCGTAGGCGTGCCCCAGCCGGAGGCGGCGTAGCGCCGGATTACCTACTGCTTTGATTCAAAATTCAAGTATGTGACGATGCAGTTCGACGGTCAGGCTTTCAATTCGCTCGGCCATTGCCTTGGCTGTCTCGGTGAGCCGTGTGTTCTGCTCCACCATGCGCACCAGCAGCGCCGTCTGCTCCATCGCGGCGCGTTCTCGCGCTTCGCTGGCCTGGTGCAGGTCCTCACGATGCTGCGCGTCGGCCATCGCCGTGCACTTGTCGCGATCGGCCTGTCGCGTCTGCGCCAGCAAGATCAGTGGCGCCGCATAGGCCGCCTGCAGGCTGAACGCGAGGTTCAGCAGGATGAACGGATAAACGTCGAACACCCACCATCCCACGATGTTGACGACGATCCAGACCGCGACGATCACCGTCTGCACGACCAAGAACAGTGGGGTGCCGAAAAAACGCGCGAACGCCTCTGCCTTCAGTGCGAACCAGCCATCACCGAACGGCGAGGAAAGATGCGCGTGCGGCATATGGAAGCGGTAGACCCGGTCGTGTCCCATCTCTGGTCGCCCAGCCCCACTCTGCAGAGTTGCGCCGCTGCCGATCACGTTCCCCGCCCTTCCTGCCGCGTGCTGCTGCCCTGGGGGAATTCTACACGGCAATGGGATAACGCCATAGAACGTGCAGGACAGGTCGTTCCGCGGCACAGACTGGAAATCGCGATGCGAACACCGGGTGATCCGGCGCACCATAAGTTGTCTGTGAGAGTTGTTGGTGGGCGCACAATAATGCAGGTGGCATGACTTCCGCCGATAGTTTGCCAGCGCGCTGCGCGAGGCCGGCATTCCCGAAGCTGGCGCTGACGCGGTGCTGAACCACCGGCAGGCGGCGACACGCGGCGTGTTCTGGGCGTCTTCAGCGCTTCAGCCGTTGGCCGGAGCAGGTAAAGGCAATGCAGTTCTGGGGGCGGCTGCTTGCTGCCGCGATCGAGGGTCGGGAAGCCAGAGCGGAGGTTGTGCAGTTGCAGGCCACCGCTGGCTGATCGGCGACGTTGGGCGGATGTGGAAGCGCGGTGTCCTATCCGGCCCGCCTGCGGGAAGGTTTGGTAGCGGCTTAAGTCCCGATGTCTTGCCCGTCCGCCGTGGCCGACTTGCCGCCCGCAATTGGCAACTTGAGGCCGGGTTGCTGGCGCACGTCCTCGGCCGCCTTTTTTCGCTTCGGCGGAGCTGCCTTTTCCGCCGGCAGTTGCCCCAAGCTGTTTTTCAGCGCCGCCATCAGGTCGATGACATTCGTGTCCCGCGCCACGGGGGCTTCAAACTCCAGATCAATACCTTCACCTTTGAGCTTGGCATCGATCATCGCTCGAAGGCGGGTTTCGTAGAGGTCTTCGATATCGCTGGGTTCGTATTTCCCAGACTGCCGCTGCACAAGCTGAGTCGCGAGTTCCACCATCTCGGGATCGATTTTAATCTGAGCTAAGCCTTCGAACAAATCTTTCGAGCTGTTAAGGTCGCGGTCTTCGTAGAGCGTGTGGGCCATCAGCCCATCCCCCGCGGGGCGGATTGCAATAGTGCGCTCGCGCTGAGAAATCACCACCCGGGACAGTGCCGTCTTGCCGGTTTCGGCGATGGCCTGGCAGAGCACCGCATAAACATCACGACCGGCGTCGCCGTCGGGGGCAAGGAAGTAGGCAGAGTCATAGTAAACCGGGTCGATCGATGCCGTATCGACGAACTTCTCCACCGCCATCGCAGAGGAGCTGTCGACCCTGACGCTGTCGAAGTCCTCGTCGGTCAATAGAAGGTACTGGTTCTTCCGAAACTCATAGCCTTTCACGAGGTTGCGGCGTTCCAGTTCCTTGCCGGTTTCGGCATCCTGGGTGACCATCCTCACTCTGTTGCCGCTCTCGGGATTGATCAAGTTGAACCGGATCGCGGCTCGCTCGTGCCGCGCGTTCCAGAGCGCGACGGGGCAGGAGACCAGGGAGAGGCGAAGATGGCCACGCCAGATCGGACGCGCGGGCATTACGCGGCCCTCAGCGGTTGCCAGGACCGCCGTTCCCTCTCTGCGTCACCCGATGCCTCGGCATCGGCCTTGTCATCCTCCGTGGCATCGGCGAGAGCGGTGATCTGATCGGCGAGCGCGTCTTCAAGGTCCGTCAGCGCGTCCTGCATGCGGGGCAATGCGGCGCTCTGAGCGAGGCGTGCCTGGTGCTGTGTGATCCGCAACAGTTGCGCGAGCCGGCTCTGGTAGTCCCCCGAGAGGGTGAACGTCTCAGGAACGTCGATTTGGCGTTGCATAACAAAAGGATTCGCCAGCTGGCTGCCGTAGAAAAGGGGAAAGTTGAAATCGAGGTGGCTCCATCCTCACACACTACCTTAGTACGTCGACGTAACTCATTCTTCAGCGGCAGAATACGCAACTCGGCTGTCACTACACGATTGCGCGAGCGCGCTGGATACAGAGATAAAGATCGAGGCCGGTCCGGCGACGCTGGCCCGGCCGGGATGGCACCCCTACGAACGTGGCCCGTGAGCCGCACGGTGAACTCCGTCCTGAGCAATTGATCCAGCGCTGATCGAGCCTGTCGCGGCGTGAGGCGCGGTGGCACCGCTGCGGCGGCCCCGATCCGGCAAAATCATCTGCCACCCTCACGGCCCCGCGACCGGAGAGCTGGATATTGGCGGGACCCCTCAGCATCACGGCCCGCGGGGGCCACTTCTCCCCACTCTCGGCAGCGGAGAGCGGATGCGGCGCCCGAATTCGTCATCAAACAGCACGCACCGCTTGAGCGTTGTGGTTACCCACAACGCATGGTGCGCGACATGAAATCGTTCTTACTCACCTCAGCGATCATGGTCCTCGCCTCGTCCGCGGCGTTCGGCCAACCCACGCCGCCCCCGCTCACCTTCGTTCAGCCCGTACCCCCGGTCGCCGTTCAGGCCGTGCAGGACCACCTCCGCGCAGCCGGTGCATACGGCGGCGCCGTGGACGGCGTGTGGGGCCCAGACAGCGAGGCTGCGTTGCAGCGCTTCCAGGCTTCCCGGCAACTTCAGGCCACCGGCCAACTCAATGAGGCCAGCGTGGACGCACTGGGCCTCAGCACCGCTGCTCTCCTCGGCATTCGGCCTGTCTCCAACCTGCCGCAGCCCTCGCCCGACACTCTCCGCAGGTCTTCGGTGCGGGAAATTCAGTCGAGCTTGCACGATCTCGGTTTCTATTCGGGCAATATCGATGGTGTCTGGGGCGAGAGCACGCAGTCCGCCATCCAACAATTCCAACAGAACCGTGGCTTGCAGCCAAACGGTCAGCTCAACCAGGAGACGATCACTGCCATGGGTCTGCGCCCGGACGAACTCGCTTACCGCTGAGCGTTTCTCAAGTTGCAGCATGGCGTCCGCGACGTTGCGCCGGGGCGCTGGTGCGCTTGGCGGGTGCCGTTGGGTTTAGATCCGCTATGGAAGCGTCGTGGCGGCCGGTGAGCGGTCGGGCCAGCCGATTGGCGCATGGCGGCGACAGCGATACGCAGACGCCATGGACACTGCCCCGCTTCCGTGTGAACCGCGCCCGGTCCTGGCGCTGTGGGCCTGCCTGGTCGCCAAACGGCATGGCTACCGACCGAGACCGCCCTGACGTTCGGGCGCGCTGTGCGGTTCCAGCGCCCGCGCCAAGGCGCGCAGCCTCGGCATTGCCTATGAGGCGCAGGAGGCCGCGGAACGATGGGAACGAGTTGCCGCGCTGAAACCACGGCGCCATGTCGCGTGGCCCCCGGGGGCCTGCGCCACTGTCAGACGGAGGCGTAGGCCGCTGAAGGCTACCGATAGGCTTGTCCACAGGGCTTGGTCGTCCGGCCCTTCTTTCGCCATTCTCAACGGCTGAAAAGAAGTTTGCCACCCAACCCTATGAGGACCAAACCCATGGTGGCCTCAGTCCAGGTTTTGGCTCCGATGCTCCGTGGGAGAACGGAAACGCTAAACCGCAATACGATGCCACTGAGATGGCGGAGGCGATAATCACAATCGCAGCGTAGAACGAGTCGAGGCCAAAGCCCGGGAGAAAAATATTGTCCTGGTCGCCCTCCTTCATGCCCTATTTGTAGCCAACCTCCGTCTCTTGCCAAGAATTGCGCGCAATTTAGGGCTTTTTATCGCCGCCCCGTAGCCTGTGCTCCGGCGTGCCGGGCTTGATCGACAAGCTTTCGTCACCGGGCATGGATGCGACGGACCGCCGCGGCCTATCTGGCAAGCAAGGCCGACACCGGACGCTGTCATCTTCCTGGCGCAATTTCCTGGCGCAATGCGTGGAGCGGGGCATGGTCGAGCGTCTGAAGAACAAGGCATCGGCTGTATCGCGCGACCGGTGGCAGCCACTCCGCGGGCCCGAGCCATGGTCGGATGTAAGCGAGGCCTCGATCGCCACTGGGCGGGCCTGGACGGTGACGACATGGCCGCCGCACCGCTGTTCCTGGTGCTCGCCATTGCGCCGAGGTGGAACAGTTCGGGCTTTGTGCAGGAATTACGCGAGGCCGCGAGCAGCGATCCCCAGTTGTAGAAGCCGGTGGGCGAGGCAACGGGCGATGGCCCGCGCGTGTTGCAGACCGCAAAGCGGACCTGCGCCAGCAGGTCGGGACAGCGTGGAGACCACCGCATTTGTTGCGGCGTCGATTGGCCAGGAAATTGACGGTTCCTTCGGTTATCGATGTGCCTGCCCGCAAGCCCGCTGCAGGCCCCCGTAGTGACGCAGGTCACTCCATCATTCGTACGAGCCGCCAGGATGGCACGCGTCGTGCCACAGACGAGGATGCAATGTCGGACAACTCGGATAATGGCGTCATCTATATCGCGCTGGTCCTGGCGGCGGCCGCAGCGATCATGTCCGCGCCGACACATACCGACGAAGCGCTGCGGCGGCTGCAACGGCTGCTGCTGACGGATACCAATCCCGAAACCCTCGCAACCGTGCGGACGATCAGCGAGACCCCTCGACTTCCCGATGTCACCCGAAGTTCGTTCTCAAACCAACTGTCTCGGCGCCATCGCGGCGCCAAACCCACCAACTCGCGAGTCTGGGTGCCGTAACGTTCCGTCCCCGCTAACTCATATCGGCGGAGCGGGAAGAATAGATCGAGGATGCCCGCTCATGTCCAATTCCTGGTCGCAAGCCAGCCGAGGTTCTGTAATGGCCGCGATCCTGCTATCACTCCGCAGCCGCTGCGGCGTGGTCCGCCTGCCGGTCGATGGCTTCATCGTTGCTCTCGTAGTTGTCGTGCTGACGGCGACCCTGCTGCCTTGCCGCGGCAACGGCGCGCGCGTCTTCGGGGCGTTGGCAACGCTGGCCATCACCGCCTTGTTCTTCATGCAAGGAGCCAGACTTTCACGCGAGGCCGTCCTGCGCGGAATGACGCATTGGCGATTGCATGTCTGCGTTGCCGTGACCACGTTCGTACTCTTCCCACTACTTGGTCTCAGCCTGCTCGCGGCTTTTCCCCAACTGCTACCGCGTCCGATCTGGCTGGGCGTGTTGTTCGTCTGCGCTTTGCCATCGACGGTTCAATCATCGATCGCCCTGATTTCGATCGGGCGAGGCAATGTGGCTGTAGCTATTTGCTCTGCGTCCGTATCGAACATTGCGGGTATCGGACTGGCTCCCCTGTTGTTTGGAGCGATGTCGCATTTGCATGGCAGTGGTATCAATCTGACGGCGATCTGGCAGGTGGCGTTGCAACTGCTGCTGCCATTCGCGGCAGGCCATTTGCTGCGACCGTGGATCGGCCGATGGGCCGAGCGCAACCGACCGCTGCTGTCGATCACTGACAGAAGCTCCATACTACTCGTCGTCTTTACCGCGTTCAGTGCTGCCGTGGTGCGCGGCATCTGGCAGCTTGCATCCCCGATGACGCTGGTCGTGCTGGCGATCGTTATGGCATTGCTGCTGGCCAGCGTGTTGCTGGTTACCCTGCTGTCGAGCCGGCTGCTGGGTTTCGACCACGCCGACGAGGTGGCGTTGGTCATCTGCGGCTCCCAGAAGTCCCTGGTCAGCGGTGTGCCGATCGCCAATGCCCTGGTATCCGGCGCGGCGATCGGGCCGATTTTGCTGCCAATCATGCTGTATCATCCGATGCAACTTCTCGTCTGCACGTGGATCGTGCGATTCTACGCGCGTCGTGAGCAGCAACGCGACGTGGCAGGAGTTCCAACCCCTGCGAGACCGCGGCCATGACGAACTGTGTATCGAGAAGAACATCGTTGGTGCGATAAGGATGTTTCGTAAGGCGATGGCAGTTGCTGCCAAGGGCTTCGGCAAGAATGATGGATGCGCTTAATTGGTGCGCGCGGGTCAAAGTTGCCCTGATCGCTGCACCGTCAAGCACCGCATTCCGGATTGGCAGGCGCGTTTTGATCAGCGAGGCGTAGCCGCTGCATACTCCCACCGCTCATCTAACCTTACGGTGACGTGCCCTGCACTGCGGGTCGATCTTGTGATTCAGTTTTCCCGGCGTGCGATATCTCCCCCGAGGCGAGCGCACTGGTGGCGAGTGGCAAAGCGCTGTCCTTCAGCGGAGTGGTGGGCGCAGTAGGACTCGAACCTACGGCCCGCTGATTAAGAGTCAGCTGCTCTACCAACTGAGCTATGCGCCCCCAAGGCCGGCCGACGACCAAAAGCCCGCCGGCCGCCAGCAGGGGCCGCGCTATAGCAACCTCCGCCCGGGCTGGCAATCGGTGACTCCCGCCCCTCTCCCGCCCCTGCCCCGACCCTGGTCCCCACCGCCACCACCGGGCAGCATGCCGCCATGCGGCTTATCCACAAGACCATCCGCCCCACCGGCCGGCCCATGACTATCCATTTCGACGGCCAGCCGATCGCGGCGCTGGAAGGCGAGACCATCGCCGCCGCGCTGTCCGCCGCCGGTATCGTCGCCTTCCGCCGCACCGCATCCGGCGCGCCACGCGGTCTCTATTGCGGCATGGGAGCCTGCTTCGACTGCATCGTCAGCGTGGACGGCCGCATCGGCCTGCGCGCGTGCCTGACCAAGGTCGCCGGCGGCATGCGGATCACCGGCGCCCTGCCCGCTACGCCGGCGTCCCTCGAAGCGCCGCCTGCCCGGGAAGCGGCCGAAGACCAAGCACCCGACGTGCTGGTGGTAGGTGGCGGCCCCGCCGGCCTGTCCGCCGCCATCGCCGCGGCCGAGGCGGGCGCCGCCGTCGTTCTCCTCGACGAACGCGCTGCGCCCGGCGGCCAATACGCCAAGCCACTCGCCGACAGCCACTCGGATGCAGCGCCGGACGTCCAGTTCCGCATTGGCCTCGACCTGCGCCGCCGCGCGCAACAGGCCGGCGTGCGGATCGAGGCCGACTCCATCGCCTGGGGCGCCTTCGCGCCCGACGAGATCGCCGCACTGGTCGCCGGCCGTGCTGTCACCTTCCACCCCAAGCGCCTGATCCTGGCACCGGGCGCCCACGAATCGCCCACCCCCCTGCCCGGCTGGACGCTGCCCGGCGTGATGACAACGGGCGCCTTGCAGACGATGGTGCGAGCCCAACGCGTCTGCCCTGGCGACCATCCGCTGATCGGCGGCACCGGCCCCTTGAACCTGCAGCTTGCCTGCGAGCTGCTGGCCTGTGGCGTGAAGCCGGTCGCGGTGGTGGAGGCCGCACCCCGCCCCAACCTCGCCGCGTGGCGCAATGCCGCAACCATGCTGCGCCACGCCCCCGGCCTGCTCCGCGACGGGGTATCGATGCTGGCCCGGCTACGGCGCGCGGGCGTGCCGGTGTCGTTGTCCACGACCGTTGTCGCCGCGCAAGGCAACGATCGCGTCCAGACCGTGCGGATCGCCAGCCCAGACGGCGAGCGCACGCTGGCGGCCGATGTCATTGCGCTGAACCTGGGGTTCCAACCCGAAACGGGCCTGGCGCGCGCGCTTGGCATCCCGCACCGCTTCGTCGATGTCGGGCTGGGCCATCTGGCCACCGAGACCGCCCCCGACGGCCGCACCGCCCTGGACGGCGTGTTCGCCGTCGGCGATGGCGCGGCGCTCGGCGGTGCGCGGGTCGCCATGGCGCGCGGCCGGCTCGCCGGCCTGGCGGCGGCGCGCGATCTAGGCCTGCGCGCGCCGGACGATCCCGCCGCCCGCGCCGCGCTGGCCCACGCACAGGCATTTCAGGACGCGCTGGGGCGATTGTTCCACCCGCTCCCGCCGTGCGCCGCCACTCTGGCGAACGACACAGTCGTCTGCCGCTGCGAGGAGGTCACTGCCGGCCGCCTGCGTGCCGAACTGGCGGGCGGCCTGACCTCCCTGCCGGCGCTGAAGAAGGCGACGCGCGCCGGCATGGGCCGCTGCCAGGGCCGCTTCTGCGCCGCCACCATCGCACGGCTTTGCCCCGGCGCACCCGACGACTGGTCGTTCGCCGCGCCGCGTGCGCCGCTGCGCCCGGTCCCCGCCGTGCCGCTGATGTTCGAGGCCCCGGAATTCGTCGCTCCGTTGCTGACCGCCCCCGAGCCGCCGGCACACCTGCACAAGCTACCGGCGCTGCCGGCGGAGACGTGGCGCGCCGATGTGGTGGTGATCGGCGGCGGGCTCGCCGGCCTGTGCTCTGCCTGTTACCTGGCGCAGGGCGGCGCCGACGTGCTGCTGGTGGAGCGCGACGAGGCTGGCATGGCCGCCTCCACCGCCAACGCCGGCAGTTTGCACGTGCAGCTTCTGTCGTACGACTTCAACGACGACACGCCTCCGGACGGCGGGCCAGCGGCCTACACCTTGCCGCTCGGGCCGCGCAGCATCGCGCTTTGGAAGGAGATCGGTGCGGCGGTGGACGAGGACCTCGGCATCCGCACCGAAGGCGGCCTGATGCTGGCGGAGGACGCCGCCTCGCTGGACTGGCTGCGCCGCAAGTCGGCGATGGAGCAGCGCTGGGGGATCGAAAGCCACGTGCTGGGGGCGAATGAATTGCGCGCCCTGGCACCGGCGCTGTCGGCGCGCATGGTGGGCGCCGATTTCGTGCCGGCAGAGGGCTATGGCGACCCGCTGCGCGGCACCATGGCCGTGCTGAGGCTGGCGCAGCGCCATGGCGCGCGGCTGCTGCGCGGCGCCGAGGTGCACGCGATCGAACGCGACGGCACCACGTGGCGGGTGGCAACGTCGAAGGGGCCGGTGATCGCGGGCCGTGTGGTGAACGCCGCGGGTCCCTGGGCGGCGCAGATCGGGCGCATGATCGGGCTGGATCTGCCGGTCACCGGCACCGTGCAGCAGGTGATCGTGACGGAACCGGCGCCTCCCCTCACCCGCCACCTGATCGCGCTGGCCAACCGGCATCTGTCGTTGAAGCAGCAGGCCAGCGGCGGGTTCCTGGTTGGCGGCGGCTGGTTCGGTGGCTTTGACCCGGCGAGCGGGCGCAGCCAAACCCTGCGCCGCAGCATCGAGGGCAATCTTTGGGTCTGCGCCCGCGTACTGCCGGCGCTGCGCGGCCTGCGCTTCGTGCGGGCGTGGACCGGGATCAACCCCGCGATCGACCGCGCGCCCATCCTGGGCGAAGCGCCCGGCTTGCCGGGGTTCTTCAACACCGTCACCGCCAACGGCTACACGCTGGGTCCGGTGGTCGGCCGCATCACCGCCGATGCGATCTTGCACGGCGAAGCGGTGGACCCGCATTATCGGCTCGAACGGTTCGGATAACGCTCGAAATTGTTTTCGCGATTGGACGGCGGAGAAGCGCGGCGCATTCCGCCGTGCGCACGATGGCGGCATGCGCCGCGCTTTTCCGCCCGACAATTCATGGCGTTCCCCATCACCATCCCACCGGTGCGACGCCGAACAGAAACGGGTGCAGCCACAGCAACGCCGCCCACGCGATCACGCCGATCGCCGACGTCACCCATCCGATTTCCCGCAAGACGAACCGGTTGCGGCCGGCGACAATCGCGGCAAACGGCAGCGCCGATGTCGCCGCCGACAGCGCCTGCCACGTCGCCGGATTTCGGCGTGCCAACTTGGCATCGATCGACGGCATGCCGGCCAACGCCGTCACCAGAAACGCACCGAAGAACACGATCGACGCCGTATCGCCGTTGCCGATCGCATGCACCGCCGCCCAGATCGCAAACGACCACAGCATCGGATGGCGGGTCACCCGGAACATCCCGCGTGGCGGCTGCGCCATCGCCGCCGGCGCGCCCACCATGGTCGGATTCGGCCTGCTCACCGAGGCGACGAACAGGACGAACGCCGGCACCATCGCCGCCACAAGGATCCAGCGCACCCAGTTCGGCACCACCCACAGCAGGCTCGTGGGCGATATGCTCCAGGCGCGGACGAGGAACACGATCACCACGATCGACAGCAGCGAAAAGACGGCACGAAACGGCCCCTCGCCGATGCGCGCCACGACGCGGTCGCGCAGCCTCGTGCCGGCGAGGCCAACATGCACGCCGATCCATATCAGCGCCGCCACGATCAGCAGGTTCATCGTGATTCGCTCCGGCTGGCGCGCGGCGATATGCGTTGCGTGAGTTTCAGACTGCGCGTGAATTTCAGACTGCGCCCCGTCACGTGCGTGGCATGAGACCCAACACCATCGGCCACAAGCCGTGTCGCAGCAAGCGGATGCATTGGCGGCCTCTGGAACACCTCGGCAACTCTGTCATTGCGAGCATAGCGAAGCAATCTTCCGAAGAGTCCGCACGTCACTGGCTGAAGATAGCGTCGCTGCGGTCGCAATGACACCCTCGGGCGGACACCACGAGACCCCCGGGCGGGAACTGCCCGTGAGGCTCCACGCACCAGCCGCCAGCCCGGACGCCGCTGACGCACTGCGGCCTTGAGCGCACTCCGCCGCACCGGCACAGTCGGCCGCGACATGCCCCGCTCCTCCGACACCGACAGTGTCCGCAAGCTGATGCTGTTCTTTGCCGTCGTCTACACCGTGGAGGGCATCGGCCAGGCCAAGGTCGGCATCGTCTGGCAGCCGCTGACCTGGTTTCTGAAGACGCAGTACGGCTGGACCGCGCTACAGATCGCTGCATCGCTGGCCGTGCTCGACGTGCCTTGGGTGGTGAAGCCGCTCTACGGCCTGGTGTCGGATTTCCTGCCGCTGTTCGGCTACCGGCGGCGCAGCTACTTGCTGCTGTCAAACCTGGCCGCGGTCGTCGCCTTCGCCGGCGTCACGCAGGTAACGACGCCCGGACCGATCATCGTCGCGCTGCTGCTGACCGCGATTGCCATGGCGATCTCCAGCACGCTGTGCGGCGCACTGCTGGTGGAGAACGGCCAGCGCCACGATGCCAGCGCCGCTTTCGTCAACCAGCAATGGCTGTGGTTCAACGGCGCCGTCGCCGCCACCTCGCTGCTCGGCGGCGCACTCATCGAACTGTTCCCCCCCGCCGGCGCCTTGCATGTGGCCGCACTGATCGCGGCCATCGCGCCGCTCGCGGTGCTGATCTGCCTGCGCCTGGTGACGGAGCAGCGCGCCAGCATCGACCGGGCCGCGCTGCGGCAACGGCTGGACGGCTTGCTCAGCACGTTCCGTTCACGGACGCTTTGGCTGGTGGCCGTATTCCTGTTCTGTTACTATTTCAGTCCGGGATTCGGCACCCCGCTTTACTTTTACATGACCGATCACCTGCACTTCTCGCAGGCCCTGATCGGCGCCCTGTCGGCGGTCAGTGCGGCCGGATGGGTCGCAGGCGGGCTGACCTACCGTTGGTTTCTCGCCGGTATGCGCACGCGGCGGCTGCTGCAACTCTCCATCGTGCTTGGCACCGTGACGACGCTCGCCTTCCTGCTCATGGTCGATCCCGTCAGCGGGGTCATCGTGTATTTCGTCACAGGCATGGCCGGCATGATCGCCAACGTTGCGACCTTGACCCTGGCGGCGAATCATTGCCCCCCCCGCGCCGAGGGGTTCGCCTTCGCCGCACTCATGTCGGTGATCAACCTGGCAACGCCGTTGGCGGACGCCAGCGGCGCGTTCCTGTACGAACATGTATTCGCGAGCCACCTCGCACCGCTCATCCTGGTATCGGCCGCCTTCACCGCGTTTGTGCTGGTGCTGATTCCACTGTTCGGAATCGAGCAGGGGACAAGCGAATACGCACCGCCGGGCAACGACGCGGTGCTTTAGAGGCTTTTTGCTCTAGAGGCTTTAGAGGCTTTTTGCGCTGACTGGAATAGTCGCCCCCTGTCCAACCGTCCCCTGTCCAACCGCCCCCTGTCATTGCGAGGAGCGAAGCGACGCGGAGGCACCCGGGTTCGACCTGTAGCGCGGTGGCGACGCGCTTGCTACGCTCACCACGACACGGAGCCAGGGAGAACCCCCATGCATTTCGGCGCGTCAATGTTCTTCACCGACTACTCGATGACCCCCGGCGAACTCGCCCAGGCGCTGGAGGCGCGCGGATTCGAATCTGTCTGGGCGCCGGAGCATTCGCACATCCCCACCTCGCGGCGTTCGCCGTACCCCGGCGGCGGCGAACTGCCGAAGATGTACTACGACGCGATGGATCCGTTCGTGACGCTGACGATGGCCGCGGCGGCAACCAAGACTTTGAAGATCGGCACCGGTGTCTGCCTGCTGAACCAGCGCGACACCATCCAGACGGCGAAGCTGGTTGCCACGATCGACCAGGTTTCCGGCGGCCGTTTCCTGTTCGGCATCGGCGTCGGCTGGAACGCCGAGGAGATGGAAGACCACGGCACCGATTTCGCCACCCGTGCCAAGCTGGTGCGCGAGCGCGTCGAGGCCATGAAGCTGATCTGGACCAAGTCGAAGGCCGAATACCACGGTGAACTGGTGAACTTCCCGGAAATGATGGCATGGCCGAAGCCGGTGCAGAAGCCGCACCCGCCGGTCATCGTCGGCGGCGCCTTTCCGCAGGCGGCGCGCCGGGCGGCGCGTTACGGTGACGGCTGGATTCCGCTCGCCGGCCGCATCGGCGACGCCTTGCCCAAGTTCCACGCGATGTTGAAGGAAGCCGGCCGCGACCCCGCGAGCTGCCCCATCACCCTGTTCGGCTGCACCGAGGACGCCGACATGCTGAAGCGCGGCCGCGACCAGGGGGTGGTGCGCGCCTGCGTCAGCCTGCCGGCCGCGAAAGCCGATCAGGTGCTGCCGATCCTCGATCGCTGGGCTGCATTGATCCGGCAGGTGAACGCCTGATCGATTCCTCGCGTTCGGCGTAAACGCGGGTGAATTCCGCGCCGAGCAGGAAAATCTGGACGGAATAGTAGATCCAGAACAGGGCGGCGATGACGGAACCGGCAGCGCCATAGCCGGAGATAGTGGCGCTGCTGCCGATGTAGATTCCGATCGCCACCTTGCCCAGCGTGATCAACACCGCCGTCACGATTGCGCCGGCGGCGACATCGCGCCAGTCCAGGTCGCGGTCGGGCAACACCTTGTACACCGCGGCAACCAGGCCCGCGAGCAGTACCAGGGACAGCACGAAATTGACCAGCCCGATCAGCACCGCCGGAACTGGCATCAGCCGGTCCAACTGATGCTGCAAGCCGACAATCAGTGCGCTCAACACCAACGAAACGACCAGCACAAGGGCCAGGATCAGGACCAGTCCAAGGCTGAGCAGACGGGACCGCACCAACTGCCGCATCGTGCTGCCCTTGGGCTGGGCGCGCCAGATCGCATTGAGCGCGGATTGCAGTTCACCGAACGCGCCGGTCGCAGTAACCACCAACGAAACGACCCCGAAGATGGTGGCGGCCACACCCGCCCCGTGACTGCCCGCGCTCTTGATCGCACTCTGCAGGAAGTCGGCGGTGCGAAACCCCATCACGCTGCTCAGCTTGCCCAGTAGTGCCCCGCGCGCAGCGGCGTCGCCATAGAAGAAGCCGACCAGGGCCGTGATGATCAGCAGGATCGGCCCCAGCGCCAGCACCGCATAGAACGCAACGGCAGCACCTTTGCTGAGCGCGCCGTCCTCGAGGAACGCCGCGACACTTTGCTTTGTGAGCTGCCAAGCGGCGCTGGGACTCATTGGAAGCCGGCTTGACGGACGCGGCTATTTCTTATGGATTTCGCGTGCGACTTCCTCACGCGGCAGCGGCGCGTCGCCGCCCGGCGGGATCGGACCGCTGCCGCCGGAGCTGCTTTCGTTATCGACCGAAATGCCGGCCGCAGTGCCGGAACGGCTGATACGGCCGCTCTCGTTATTCGGATCTTTGTTGTCGGGTCGTGTATGTTGTTCCCGCATTGGTCTGGACCCTTGGCTGCCAGTTTCACCTGCAACGCGAGGGTGCCGTCACGGTTGCAATAGGCAAGAAAGCCGACTGCTCCGGTCGCGGTCTGATTCAGAACCGTCAGTCGAACCCGAGAAACCCGGGTGTCTCCGACAGCGGCCTTGCCGCGCGCAGCTTCGTCAGGTCCGGCACTGGCCGGGCCGTGCGCGCATCCCCCGCCAGCAGCGATTCAAGCGCCGCGGCTACCGCGAGCACGAACGCGTCACCGCCACGCGGACCGACAATCTGCAACCCGAACGGCATGCCGTTGCGGTCCAGCCCTACCGGCAGCGAAACCGCCGGGTGCCCGGGCAACGTCACCGCATAGGCCAGCGCCAGCCAATGAAAGTACGTGCGCGTCGGCTTGCCGTCGATCTGCGCGGGATACAATTCGCGCCAGGAACGCGGACTGATGGTGATCGACGGGCTCAGGATCACGTCGTATTGCTGGAAGAACGTCTGCCAGCGGCGATACAGCGCGGTCTGCAGCGCCTGCGCGCGCGCCACGTCCACGGCGGAGTAGCGCAGGCCTTCCTCGATATTGGCGCGCACGTTGGGTCCGACATCCTGCGGCCGGCTGCGCACCTTCTCCAGATGCGAGGCCAGCATGGCGGTGGCACGCAGGATTTCGAATGCCTCGTCGGTACCGGAGCAATCCGGGGCCGCATCGTCCGCACAGGCGAAGACATGCCGAAGCGAGGCGGTCTTGTCCGCGAAGACCTCGGCGATATGACGTTCCGTCGGGGCGAAGCCGAAATCCGGCGTCAGTGCGACGCGCAAATGGGACAGATCGATCGGCGCCGGAACGGCGAAATCCTCCGGCCGATGTACGGCGCGACCGTGCACGATGGTCGCGAGCGGATCGCACGCATCGTCGCCGGCGACCGTGGAGAGCAACAGGCAGACATCGGGCACGGTGCGCGCCATCGGGCCCAGCACCGGCAAGTTGGACCAGCCCACCAGGCGCTTATCGCTGGGCACCAGGCCGGGCGTGGGGCGAAAACCGACGATGCCGGAGAAGGCGGCGGGATTGCGCAGCGATCCGCCGGTATCCGAACCGGTGCACAGCGGCACCATGCCGGTGGCCAACGCAACCGCCGAGCCGCCCGACGAGCCGGCGGCCGATTTCTGCGGATCGAACGGATTGCCGGTGGCGCCATAGACGGCATTGCGCGTGTTGGCGCCGGCACCGAATTCCGGTGTGTTGGTCTTGCCGACGACGATGGCGCCCGCCGCGCGCACCTTGGCGACGATGCGTTCATCGGCGGGAGGAACGAAGTCGCGGAAGATCAAGCTGCCATGGGTGGTGGGCAGGCCCGCGGCGTCCTCCAGGTCCTTGATGCCGATCGGCAGGCCGTGCAGCGCGGGCAGCCGATCGCCACGGGCAACGGCTTGATCGGCACGGTGCGCGGCGGCGCGGGCCGCGGCAAAGTCGCGGGCGGGAATGGCGTTCACCGCGTGGTCGACCGCCTCGATGCGGGCGATGCAGCTTTCCAGCAGGTCGGTAGGTGCGAGGCGCTTCTGCCCGATCAGGCGGCGGGCTTCGACGGCGGTCAGATCGCAGGGTTCGGTCATGGTTTCTCTGTTTGTGACGAGAACAAGGTCGTGACAGTGGCGCCGGTTCTTTCAAGCACGCCGTATTGTGATCAATGGTCACCCCGGCGATGACATCGACAAGCCGATCGGTCACTGCAAGGACATCGCTCCGCTTGTTCGTTGGCAGCACCAATATGCGCAGCTTCCGGCCGACGAGACTTTGCCGGGCATACATGCTGTTATCAGCCGTGATCAGAAAATCGAAACGATCTTCCATTGCGGCGAGCGGATGGCCATTGGTGAGGCTTTTCCATCCAATGTCTGGATCATTCACCGACCGTGTATCATGGCATCGAAGCGCCATCTTGAGTTGGATCGACATATTTTCGTCGAGCAGAATCCTCACTCGGCCGCGGCCTTCAGGTCAGCGCAAGCCGCTTCGAGGCATGCGATAAGATCATCTTTGCTCAACGACGGATACGACACGACGATTTCGTCGATTGACAGCCCGTCCTCAAGAATTCTCGAACAATACCTCGACAGGCACCCGTGTTCCCCGGAATACCGGACGGCCTCCCAGAATTTCGGGATCCCGGACAAAGACATTTTCCATCTTCATCTCTCCGCAGACGGCGCGCTGGAGGCGAGGCACGGTCGCCAGGCCCACGAACCTGTCACGCTCGCCGTTGAAATCGTCTAGGCACGACTTCGCGTTTGCGCATAGTAGTCCGCCTCGTGATCGTCCCAAGCGGAGGTAGCAGGGTCGGCATACCATGCCAAGGCACGCACACGGCTGCGATCCGCCAATGGCCCCGGGGCTTCCGTCTCCCCACGAAATCTCGTATCGACAGGGCCGGCCCATCGGAGGGCAGCCCCCTCCCCATCGGGGCAGCCCCCAACGCCAGGAAAAGCACAGGAGACCGTCATGAAACTGCTGCGCTACGGCCCCCCGGGTGCCGAGAAGCCCGCCCTGCTCGATAAGGACGGCACCATCCGCTGCCTCTCCGCCGTGGTGCGCGACATCGACGGCTTCGCCTTATCCGATGCGGCGCTGAAGATGATCGCCGGCATCGATCCGAACACTCTGCCGAAGGTGGATGCCAGCGTGCGCCTTGGGGCCTGCGTCGCCCGGCCGGTGAACTATATCTGCATCGGCCTGAACTACGCCGACCACGCCGCCGAGGCCGGCATGCCGATCCCCAAGGAGCCGATCATCTTCCTGAAGTCGCTCGGCGCGCTGTGCGGCCCGAACGACAACGTGAAGATGCCGCGCGGTTCGAAAAAGCTGGACTGGGAGGTCGAACTCGGCATCGTCATCGGCAAGACCGCCCGCTACGTGCCGGAGCATAATTCCTTCGACTACGTCGCCGGCTACTGCGTCTGCAACGACGTGTCGGAGCGCGAGTTCCAGCTCGAGCGCGCCGGCACCTGGGACAAGGGCAAGGGCTGCGACACGTTCGGCCCGACCGGCCCCTGGGTGGTGACCAGGGACGAAGTGCCCGATCCGCAGGCCCTGCCGCTGTGGACCGAGGTGAACGGCAAGCGGATGCAGAACGGCACGACCAAGACGATGATCTTCGGGGTGCGCAAGCTGGTCAGCTATGTTAGCCACTTCATCACGCTGCACGCGGGCGACGTAATCGCCACCGGCACGCCGCCGGGCGTCGGCTCGGGCGTGAAGCCGGAGCCGATCTTTCTCAAGGTCGGCGACACGATGAAGCTGTCGGTCGACGGGCTGGGCGTGCAGACGCAGAAGGTGGTGGAGGCCTGACGTCTGGCTTTTATGCGGATCGGCTCGGCGTAGGCTCCCTAGCCCTGTCGGCTCCGTAGCCCTGTCGCCTCTGTAGCCCTGCAGGGTAGAAAAGCGAAGCTCATTCCGCCGCCGGTGTCGTGGCGGAATGCGCCTCGCTGTTCCGTCGTGCGCGTTGCCGGCCGCTCGGCTTTTGCCACGACCCGGCGGCGGCGCGTATCGTTGCGTGATGCCTCTCGCCATCACCTTGCGGCTGGATGCCGCGGCGGCGGCGCCGGTCGCCGCGATGTGGCGGGCGTTGGCCGACGCCGGCATCGACACGAACTGCTGCGATCTCGGCTATCCGCCGCATATCACGCTGGCAGTGTATCCGGACGACGCGCCGGCAGAGACATTGCGCGCGGTACTGCTGGTACTCACCCCAACCTGGCAGGCGCTGCCCATCACCCTTGCGGGCATCGGTATATTCCCGGCCCCCTCCCCTACCCTCTGGCAGACCCCCGTGCCGACCTCGGCGCTGCTGGCCTGCCACGACGCGTTGCTTGCGGCGCTGCCGGATGTACCGCCGCACCCGCACTACGGCGCTGAATCCTGGGTGCCGCATGTCACTCTGTCCGGACCGCTGCGCAACCCGGCGGCGGCTCTCCAGGCCCTGCTGCCACTTTGGCAAAAGGTGAACGGCCTGCTGGATCGCGTCGATCTGGTGCGGTTCCGGCCGGTCGAGGTGCTACACAGCGTCCCCATGCCGGGGCGGACTGGCAAAGCATGAGCAACGGCACGATGCCCAGGCAGGTCGGGATGACGCCCGACGCCGCGTTCCGGCAGGCTGTCGCCCTGCAGACAAAGGGCGACTTCGCCGGAGCGGAGAAGATCTACCGGGCCATCCTGCAACAGCATCCGAAACACTTTCAAACTCTATCGAACCTCGGCAGCACTCTCTTGTTCATGGAACGGCTGGAGGAAGCGATCCAGGTCCTGCGCAAGGCTCTCAATCAGAATCCGAATTCGGCGGTCGCGCATACCCTGCTTGCCCGCGCGCTGCACCTGCTCGACCGCCATGCGGAGTTGCTCGAACGTGCCAAACGGGCAATCGCGTTGAATCCGGCGCTGCCCGACGCGCATGCCACGCTGGCGCAGGCGCTGGGCGACCTCGGGCGCTATGACGAAGCCAGGGCGGCCCTGGAGCGCGCGATCGACCTCGCCCCGGATGACGCGCGATTCTATTACTATTGGGGCCAGATCGCGCGCTGGACCGCCGACGATCCGCGCCTGGCCAGGCTCGAGACATTGGCAGGGAATGCGGCATCGCTGCCGATCGGCCGGCAAGCGGAGCTGAAGTTCGCGCTCGCCAAGGCCCATGCCGATTGCGGCGATGCCGAACGCGCGTTTCGCCGCCAGATCGAAGGTGGCGGGCTGCTGCGCCGCATCCTGCCCTACGACGAAGCGGCGACGTTAGGCGAAATGGATGCGATGTGCGATGCCATCGACGCGGCGTGGCTGGACCGGCAACGCGGCATGGGCGATCCGTCAACCCTGCCGGTCTTCATCCTCGGGATGCCGCGTTCGGGCACCAGCCTGGTCGAGCAAGTGCTCGCCAGCCATCCGAAGGTCCGTGCGCTCGGCGAGCGGCTCGGCTTGCCCGACGCGCTCGCGCGGGTCTGCGGCACGCCGTCGATCCCGGCATCGCTCGCGCAACGCGCCGTGGGGTGGTCGGGGCCAGAGCTGCGGCGGCTTGGCGCGCTGTATGTCGCGGCGGTGCGGCATGACGCACCGGCGGCGGCGGCACGGATCACCGACAAGCTGCCGGCGAATTTCCAATTCGTCGGGCTGATCCACGCGGCGATGCCCAATGCACGCATCATTCACGTCCGCCGCGACCCGGTCGATACCTGTCTTTCCCTGTTCTCGATTCTGTTCTCCGGCCATGCCCAGCCGTATTCCTACGAGCTGGGAGAACTCGGCCGGTATTATCGTGCTTACGAAAAACTCACGGCGCATTGGCGCGCCCTGCTGCCGGCCGGCGTCATGCTGGAGGTGCGGTACGAAGACGTGGTGGACGATCTCGAGCAGCAAGCGCGCCGGATGGTCGCGTATTGCGATCTTGAATGGGACCCTGCCTGCCTGGCGTTCCATAAGACCGAGCGCTCGGTGCGGACCATGAGCCATGCGCAGGTGCGTCAGCCGATCTATCGTAGTTCGGTCGGACGCGCGCGTCCGCCACGCGAGCTGCTCTTGCCCCTGCTTCAGGCGCTGGGCGTCGAATAGCCGGGGATGCAGAGGGTCGGGTTGGAGCGCAATCGCACCGCGCCATCGCGTCGCCATGGACTCCGGTTCCGCCTCGATCCCTGAGGCTCGTTCCCTCAGGGAAGTTTACATCCGCGGTGATGTTGCAGCCGGACCCGAATTTGCTATTTGAGCAATATAGGGAAATTTTCTGGATCTTGAAAAGATTTATTCCTATGAGAGCCACCCGAGCGCGCTGACCCGGCTGCGCCGGGGAAAATTCCGACGAAAGCCTTACTCAACCGATGACATCCAACTTGATCTCCTGTCAGTCCGACAGATTGAGTTGGTGGCATCTGTCGGAAGATTTTACATATTTGGTTCGCCTGGGGTGAGGGTCTGTCGGTAAGTCGTTGATTCACCCGGGATCAGACTTATGGCACGGGTTTTGCTGTATGCCTTTTAGCAACTAGCACGGGGGCCAGACACCCATGGCGACGACCTTTCAGAGACGTTTCTACACGGCTTCCACGGCACTGACCTTGTCGCTGGTGGCCTACTCGGCGCAGGCGTATCAGACACTACCCAACCTGGTTAACCTCAACTTCTCCGACTATTCGGGGCTCAGCCCGAAGAACAGCTTTGCGGCGGTAGACCCTGTGGGTTGGACCGGGGGAAGTGGCCTTATCTTTATCGACTCAACCAGCGGGCTTAACAATCAGGCCGCCAGCCCGGTCTACCTCACCACCTATGGCAACCCGGCCGGCAGCTACGCCGGGAACTATGTGGAGGCCGACGGCAATCCTAGCTTCGAAAGCGGGTTCAACTATACCGTCACCGGGCTCACGGTCGGTGAGAAATACAGCTTGAGCTTCTACCAGGGCGCCAGCGAGCAGACGGGGTTCGGCTTCAACGATTACGTCGGCGCCATTACACCCACGACCGATCGATGGATCGTCTCGCTGGGCACGCAAGGCCTGGTTCTTGATGGCGGCGGACCCACCGATCCGCTCTACGGTCCGACCAAGACCTATTCCGACTCAGACGCGACCGCCTCCATCGTTGCGTCGCCGCTGATGACGATCTGCTACACATGCACCGTCGGCTGGAATTACGTCACCATGACGCTGACCGCCGACGCCACCACCGACGTGCTGAGCTTCCTCGCCTATGGTGACGACGGCAGCACGGTCAATCTGCCGCCCATCGCGTTCCTGGCCGGGGTCAATTCGCCGGTCGGCCTGGGTGCGCCGGTCCCCGAGCCGGCCAGCATGACGCTGTTCGCCGTGGGCTTGCTCGGCCTGGGTGGCATCGCGCGGCGGCATCGCAAAAAGTCCTCCCACTCGGGCTGATGCGCTGGTAAAATAACGGCAACCGCGCGAGGTCACGGCCTCGCCCGGCCCGCGCGCCAGCCAACCAGGACCGCGCCATTGGTTCCTTACCTCCATCAGCACGTACCCGGCGTCCTGTTGGACGTCATCAGGCTATCCGCCTGGCTGCTGATCCTGTGCGCGATCTTCCTGCCGCTCGAGCGGCTGTTCTCGCTGCATCGGCGGCGAGGCTTCCACACCTCCTTACTCAGTGACATCGGCTGCTATTTCATCACTGGCCTGGTGCCGCAACTGCTGCTGGCCATCCCACTGTCCCTCACCGCATACGCCGCGTACCATTTCGTGCCGTGGCGCGTACATGCTGCCATTGACGCTTGGCCGCTATGGCTGCGCGCGCTTGCCGCGTTCGTCGTCGGAGACCTTGGCTTCTACTGGGGCCATCGCTGGGCGCATGAAGTCCCGTTCCTGTGGCGCTTCCATGCGCTGCACCACCAGCCGGAGCATGTGTATTTCCTGATCAGCGCGCGCGCGCATCCGATCGACAGTGCATTCATCCGCATGTGCGGCCTGGTCCCGATCTACGTCCTCGGCCTGGGTGCGCCGCAGAGCGTACGCGGCACGCTGACCGCCACGCTCGTCATGCTGGCGGTTCCGGTCTGGGGCTTTTTCATCCACGCGAACCTGCGCTGGCGCCTCGGCCCGCTGGAATGGCTGGTCGCGACACCCGGCTTCCACCATTGGCACCACACCCGTTCGGAATTCCGCGACCGCAACTTCGCCTCGATGCTGCCCTGGATGGACCGGATCTTCGGCACCCATCATCTGCCGCGCGAATGGCCCGTCGCTTACGGCACCGATACCGCGCTGCCCCACTCGCTCGCCGGGCAGTTGCTGTATCCGCTGCGCGATCCGCGCGAGGCGCAAGCACTGCCGGAGCCCGCCGAGGTCAACCCGAGATAGCGCCTCCGGCCAGCGCCTCGATCAGGGGCCGCAGCAGCGCGGCGTCCGGACGCCATCGTCCGACGGAACTGCGATAGAGCGGCTGGCGCACCTGGATCATGCTCGCGGTGTGCACCGCGCGGGACGTCTTGTGGAACTCCAGGCAGGCGGGATCCCACTCCAGCCCGCAATGCGCGACGATGCGGCGTGCCTGCGGTTCGAAGTCGTCCACCAGCGATTCGTACTCCACTTCCAGGAGGATGTCGGCCGGCAGAGCCGCCCGCCAACGCGCCATCAGGCAATCATAGGCGCGATAGTAGCGCCCGAGCTCCGCAAGGTCGTAGGCGTATGACTGGATGCCGGTGAACAGTTTGGAAAAGCAGGAGAGACACGTATCGACGGGGTCGCGCCGCACATGGATGATGCGGGCGTTCGGCAGGATCAGGCGGATCAGGCCCAGGTACAGGAAATTGCCGGGCATCTTGTCGGTGATGCGCATCGCCTCCGGGGCAAGCGGCCGCAGTGCCGCGACATACTCCGCCCCCATCCGCTGCAGGGCTTCGCCGGACAGCGTCCAGACCGCTTCTGGAAAGGCGGCCGCGCCCATGCGTTCCACGTTGAGCAATGCGACCGCCTGCGTCATCTCGGTCCGCTCTCCGGCGCCGTACACCTGGGCATTGCTGGCCAAGACTTGCTCGACCAACGTGGTGCCGGAGCGCGGCATGCCGACGATGAACACCGGCACGGCCGACGGATCGCCTACGCCCTGCCGCGCCGCCAGCAGCGCTGGCGTGAAGACCTGGGAAATCCGCGCCATGCCGCCCAGCATGGCCGCCTCGTCATAGGGTGTCTGGGAACGCTTGATGGTATTGCCGTGCAGCAGACAGGCGAAGCCGCGCTCGCGCGCGCCGACATCGTCGTACGCCTTCGCCGCCGCGAAATACAGCAGGCATTGCTCGCGCGGGGTGAAAGACGTGGCACGCGGCAGGATTGCCTCCAACGCATCGATGGTGCCGTCGCCATGCTGCACCTTTGATAGCAGCGCCAGATGGTAGAGTAGCTCGGGCCGACTGGGTGACAGCGCGACGGCGCGGCGACACTGCGCCTGTGCTTCGTCTATCTCGCCCATTTCCGCCAGGATGGTGCCGAGCAGGCTGGCCGCCGGCGCAAAATTCGGCCGCAGTGCCAGCACCCGGCGCGCCAGGTTCAGTGCCTCGGCATGCTGGCCGGTGTTCTTCATGGCATTGGCCATGCCAGCCATGGCATCGACATGCTCCGGGTCGGCCGCCAGGACCGCGCCGTAACGCTCCATGGCCTCGCGGTGCCGCAGCTTGCGGTCGAGCAATACGCCGATGCCGTTATGCGCGTCGGGATGCCCGGGGTCGGCGGCCAGCACGGCGCGGAATGTCGCCATAGCCTCGTCTTCCCGATCGAGCCGCGCCAGCGCGACGCCGAGCGCCGCGCGCGCCTCGATATAGTCGGGATCGACATCGAGCGCCTGGCGGAAGCAGCCGATCGCTTCCTCCAGCGCGAAGCCGCGTGCCAGCAATTTGCCGAGGCCCAGGCTTGCCTCGGCGAAGTCCGGATCAGCGGCCAGGGCGGCGCGGTATTTGGCGATCGCCGCCTCGCTGCGGCCGAGTTGCGCCAGCAGCGTCGCCAAACCGAAATTCGCTTCGGGATGCGCGGGATCGGCGGCAAGGATCGTGTCGTAGCACGCAATGGCCGCTTCATGCTGGCCGCACGCCTGCAGGCACGCCGCCAGGCCAAAACGTGCATCCTGCATGGCGGGATTATGTAGCAGGGCAGCTTCGTATTGCGCGGCGGCCTGGGCGTGGCGGCCGAGCGCTTGCAGCGCCGCGGCGAAGTTGCCGAGCGCTTCGGGCGAGTCGGGTGCGATCGCGACCGCCCGCCGCAGCAATGCCTCCGCAACCTCTGCGTTGCCCTGGCTCAGACGCAGCGCGCCGAGATGAACCAGCGTATCGAGATGCGCCGGCACCGCGGCAAGAAGCCGCTCATAGGCACAAGCGGCTTCGTCGACGCGGCCCTGGCGATGCAACGCAAGCGCTTGCTCAAACGCACCTGGCGCATTCCCGCGTGTTTCCATGAACGCTTTATACCTCAAGCGCGCGTCGCGTGCCGCCATAAGTATGGCGACGGCACTACCCGCCGCGGCCACGGCGTCACCGTTGACGGTGTCATTTCAGGATCAAAGGCTGTGGACATGACGGCCGCGCTCGCAGCTCCGCTCCGCCAACTGCACATCACTCTAATCCCCCATAATCCCCCACGCCGTTGACGTTGGGGGATCTCGCGGCATAGCTCGTCGTTGGGGCGGGCGACGGCAGCCAAAGCATTGGGGCGGGCGACGTAAGCCAAAGCCCGACTGCGGACTTCGTCCGTCCTACGCTCCGCATGGGTCCTGCCGATCAGAACGACCCGCGCCGCCAGGACGCCGCCTCGCCCTCCTTCCGGGCTTCTGGCCTCAGCTCCCGGAACTCGCCGATCGACGGATTGTACCGTCGCCACCGCTCGACGAGCTTCGATAGACCGGCTGGCGCGCTTGCCAGACGCTCGGCGTATTGATCCGGCCCGGATCGCGGTGAGGCATGCGTGAGGCATGAGGCAGGCGTCGTGCCCAGACCGCAGGTTGCGGCAAGCTGTCGCGACAGCCGGAACGCCGACTCGATGCCGGCGCGATCATCTCACGCGCGACCCACCTTCGCCGGCCAGCGATTGTTTCTTTGGCGTCATACCGGGCGATGTGAACGTCATGCATTTCCTGGGGCGCCAGCCCAACCTGTGTCATTCTGCCCGCATGCGCATCGTCTGTCCCATCTGCTCCGCCGCTTATGAAGTGCGAGACGCGCTGCTGGCCGCTGGACGCCCGGTGCGCTGTGCCCGGTGCGGGGAGGAGTGGGTGCCAATCTCGACCGTCCGCGCGACGCCCGTGCCTTTCCCTACACCGCCGTTCGAGCCGCCCCCTGCCGCGACAACCGAGCCCGACGACGTCGTCCTGCCGCCGCGCGAACCACGCCGCAGCCTGCTGCCGGACGAACCGGGCGACATAGTGCCACGGCTGAGCGCGATGGAACGCCTGGCGAGCCGGCCGGCGCGGTTGCCGAGCAGTGCGATGGAACTGCGCGCCGCCTGGGCGGCCAGCATCGTGCTGCTGGTGGTGTTCGGTTGGGGCCTGATCGCCTGGCGCGGCGACATCATGCGCAGCTGGCCGCCCAGCGCGCGCCTCTACGACTTGGTCGGGTTGCGGCCAGGCCAGCCGGCTCCACCGGCCCGCTGACTACTCGGCGGCGACCTGAAGCACTTGTGCTGGCTCCGACTGCCCCGCATAGGCGCGCACCGCCGCCGAGAAGGATTTGAAGATGCCGCGGGAGACGATGTCGGTGGGCCAGTCGTATTCCGGGTGCCACTGCACGCCGACCGCGAAGCCCTGCGCGGCCCCCGCGGGGGTATGCGCCACGCGCACCGCCTCTATGGTGCCGTCGGGGGCGATGCCCTCCACCACCAGGCCCGGCGCCAGCCGGTCCACCCCCTGGTTGTGCAGCGAGTTCACCGCGATCTCGCCGGTGCCGGCCAGCCCGTGCAGCCAGCCGCCGGGGGTAAGGCGCATGGTGTGGGCCTTGCCCTGCCGCACCTTCATCGACGCCTGCATGGGGGTGGAGTGGTCCATCCGGTCCGGCAGGTCCTGCAGCCGCTGGTGCAATGAGCCGCCCATCGCGACGTTCAGCTCCTGGAAGCCGCGGCAGATCGCCAGCAGCGGCACGCCGCGCACCACGGCGGCCCGGATCAACGGCAACGTGGTGCTATCGCGGTTCAGGTCCTCCCACGTGCCCTCGGCATGCGGCGGGCCGTCGTAGTAGCTGGGATGCACGTTGGAACGGCTGCCGGTCAGCATGATGCCGTCCAGGTGTGCCAGCAGGGTCTCGATGTCGCAGGTGGGGCCGTTGGCGGGCAGCAAAACCGGGACGGCATGCAGCACTTCATCCGTGGCGCGGACATAGGTATTGGAAGCGGCATGGTTCGGCATCCCGAAGATGCTGAATTGCTTCGTGCAGCAGCTTATGCCGATCAACGGCTTGACGATTCGCCCGGACCTCATGCCGACACGCATAATTCACGATCGTGACCGGAAAATGAAGCGAATCCGTGCATTTTGGGATGAGCCTGACGCGTGGCGGCCCCGCGAGCAGGGAATAGGCCGCTAACCGCCGTTCCCCATGTCCTGGAAGCTGCGCGGATCGACGAAATGGAACAGATTGGGGTCCAGATTCATGCCTTGTTCTACATTGTAGAGCGTCACGCGGGTCATCCGATCCTGCGCGTCCCGCACCGTCCATTGCCGCAACGCCACGGGATTTTGGGTGAACAGCAGGGTCAGTGAGCCATCCCGGGGTGAACTGGTGCGATCCAGCGTCACCTCGAGCTGCGCGGGAAGGCGCTGCATCCCGACGACGGTTACCGGGCCACTCAGTGTGATGTGGTCGGCGAGCAGGATGCCCAGAGGGGTAAACGACAGGGGCGCCTGGCTGACCTGCTTGATCGAGCGGTCCTCGAAGGACAGCACCCCGCCGCCGGCGACCAGCAGGAACGGCGCGGGGGGATCGTATTCGAAGCGCATGCGGCCGGGACGTTCCATCCAGACGGTTCCCTGACTCATCGCGCCGTCGGGGGCGACCTGCAGGAAATGCGCCCGCAGCGTATGGATGGAATTGAGGTAGGTCTGGACCTGCAGGAGGTCGGCCGCGTCCCGCGGGGTGGGACTGAAGCTTGCCTGGGCAAACGCCGCGGCGGGCGCCAGCAGCACGGGCACGACGGCAAGGCGTAGGAGGGTGCGACGGTTCATGCGCGGCATGTGGCGTTTGTGCGGGCCGATGCCAAGCGCCATCACGGCGAAACGAAGGGTTGGACAGTGGTGCGGGGCGCCTTCGCGCGTGGCGCCGGATGGGGTCGGACGGTAAAGCGAAGCGCATTCCGCCGGGCTGCGGACGGCGGAATGCGCTTCGCTTTGCCGTCCTACGCTTTGCCGTCCTACGCTTTGCCGTCCTACGCTTTGCCGTCCTACGCTTTGCCGTCCTACGCTTTGCCGTCCTACGCTTTGCCGTCCTACGCTTTGCCGTCCTACGCTTTGCCGTCCTACGCTTTGCCGTCCTTACGCTTTCCCGGCATCCGGTTTGCCGCCATTCGTCGTCCCGCCCGTTTCGTGGGCGGCAGTCAGCGGGCGCCAGGTGCGGCCGTCCTGCCGCAGCAGGGCCTCGGCGGCGTCCGGACCATCGGAACCGGAGGCGTAATTGGGAAAATGCCGTGGCGGATCGGCGGTCCAGCCGTCCAGCACCGGCTGCACCACCCGCCAGGTCTCCTCGATCATGTCGGCGCGGTTGAACAAAGTCTGGTCGCCGATCATGACGTCGTAGATCAGTGTTTCGTAGCCCACATTGGGCTCGCGCGGGAACCAGTCGTCGTAATGGAACGCCATCTGCACCGCGGCGAGGTCCACTACGGGGCCGGGACGCTTCACTTCGAATTGCAAGGAGATCCCCTCGTTCGGCTGGATGTGCAGCACCAGCCAGTTGGGCGGCAGCGCCTCCACGTGTGTATCGTCGAACGGCGCATAGGGTGCCGGCTTGAAGCGGATGGCGATCTCCGTCATCCGCGCGGCCATGTACTTGCCGGTGCGCAGGTAGAAGGGCACGCCCGCCCAGCGCCAGTTGTCGATGTGCAGGCGCATGGCGACGAAGGTCTCGGTGTCGGAGGTGGGCGACACGTCGGGTTCCCCGCGGTACCCCACCACGTCTCGCCCCAGCACCGTGCCTGGGCCATACTGGCCGCGCACGGCATCCTCCGGCTGCACCGAGCCCAGGGCGGCAAACACGTCGGCCTTGCGGTTGCGGACGGCCTTGGCGTCGAAGCCGGCGGGTGGCTCCATTGCCACCATGGCCAGCAACTGGAACACGTGGTTCGGCACCATGTCGCGCAGCGCGCCGGTGATTTCATAGAACCGGCCGCGGTGCTCCACCCCGACCGTCTCCGACACGGTGATCTGCACGTGGTCGATGCGATCGCGGTTCCAGATCGGCTCGAACAAGCCGTTGGCGAAGCGGAAGGCCATGATGCTCTGGACCGTTTCCTTTCCGAGGAAATGGTCGATCCGGTAGATCTGATCCTCATGCAGCACGCGAAGGACGCGGGTGTTCAGTGCCTTCGCCGAATTCGAGGTCGTGGCCGAACGGTTTCTCGATCACCACGCGGCGCCAGCGTTGCGGCTTGTCGTCCTGCAGTTGCTCGTCGTCCAGGCCGGCATGGCCGAGGTGCTCGATGATCGGGCCGAAGAAGCGGTCAGCGACCGCGAGGTAGAACAACACGTTGCCCTGCGTCTGCCGCTGCTGCGCCAGGTCGTGCAACTGCGCATGCAGCTTCTCGTACAGGTTGGAATCGTTGAAGTCGCCCTGCACGTAGGACATCGCATCGGCCAGGCGCTGCCAGGCGGCGGGATCGATCGCGTCGATGCGGCTTTCGCTACTGGCGTTGCCGACGAAGCTTTGCAGCATCGCGTGCAGGCTGTCGCGCCACTTGGCAGTATCCTGCTGCGCGACATCGACACCGACGATCGCGAAGTGCTCCGGCAGCAGGTTGGTGCGGCTGAGGTTGTACAGCGCCGGGACGAGCAAGCGCTTGGTCAGGTCGCCGCCGGCGCCGAAGATGACCATGATGCATGGTGGCGGCGGCTTGGCCTCGCGGCGGGGCGGGGCGGCGACGAGCTGGGACGTGGGCTTGGGGGCGGGTATGGGCATAACAACAAGGTTGTTGCCGGGCGGTGCGCGGGGAAGCCACACACGTATTGTTGAGCAGGAACGGGGCCTGGACCTGGGTTGGTGCAGTGGCGGGCCTGCGCCGGTGGTGTGGGCGCGGCGACGGGCTCCAGGGTTCCGGTGTAATGCCAGCCCACGGCCCCGAACCCCTGCCGTCATGGCCGGGCTTGACCTGGCTTAACCCGTGCGTGCGTAGATGGCCGGATCAAGCCCGGCCATGACGGGAGGCGTCGGCGTCGCCACAACGTCAAGAGTTGGTCTTTTCGCGAGCCCATATAACACGGCATCCGGGCCAGTTGGCGTCGGCAAAATGTCAGGGCATCAACCGCACTGATGCCCGGACCCCACCGCCCGTAGAAAAGCTCTTATATCCGCCGGGGAGCGCAGGTGGTGAACCCTTTTGGAAACTGAAGCTGATTATAAGGAGGTCAGCATGTAGTTTCCGATATGCTTCTTGCGTGATGGCGCTGTCCGGCCGGTACGTGCCGGCACGGAATTTGATGATGTCAATCGGGTACAGCGGCAGGCCGGCCGCCTTCGCCAGCTGCCTGGCCAAGGTAGATTTGCTCCCGCCAGCATCGCCGAATACCGCAACCCTCTTCATGGCGGGAATGGCCTGTCATCGATATCGAGCGTCAGGTTGCTTTTGAGTAACGCCGATAACCGAGATCGCGGTTCACCCAACGCCGATGACAGCCCGCTCCCGGGTCTCCGGCTGCACCACGCCACCGCGAACCGCCCCGGGCTCGGTGCTGCCCCACAGCAGGTCGTGCCCCGCCGGCAACCGCCGCGAGTTCGGCATCGCCAGCCATAGCCGCAGCAACAGCCGTTCCTGCCCCGCATCGGCATCGTCCTCGTACGCCGTGCGTCCGTGGAACACCACGTGATTGTTCAGCAACTGGATATCGCCTGCTTCAAAGGGACAATACAGGCAGGTCTCCTCCGCCACCGCCGCCAGCAGATCCAGCGCTTCGCTCTGTGCCGCGCTCAACTGTGGCACGTCCGGAAACTCCTGCGCTTGCTCGACATAGGTACGCGAATACTGCGACGTCAGCTTGCCAGCCAGCACGCTGAACACCGGCAGCGCAAAAACACGTTCGGCTCCCGCGCCATCCTCATCCTTCGGCCGCGAGCGCCAGTAGTCCTGGCACAGCAACCCCAACAGGTCGGGACGCCGCCGGCCGATCTCGCGGTAGATCGTGACGATACTTGCCAGCTTGCTCACCCCACCCGCCCGCGCGTTGCGCGCGCACAGCAGAGCGATGACGTCGCAGCGGTCGGTGTGCCAGCGCAATGGACCGGTGCCGCGCGTGCGCGATCGCGACGACGCCACCCTCCCCGCCTCCACCTGCTCGTAGGTCTTCTCCGCCAGCCGCGATTCGTCGCGCACCTCGCCCATGATCTCGCCGCGCGCGTTCTGGAACAGGGGCGTGCCGAGATGACAGCCGATGCCCCAGAACACCTGGCGCAGCTCGTCCTCGGTGAAGCGCGACGTGTCGAGGCCGCGCAGGCGCACGGCACCGCGGCCGTTCTCCAGTTCCTCGGCGATGTCGGCGAGCATGGGCGCGGTCAGCGGCAACGCGAAGTCGGCACGGGAGAATCCCGGGAACCGCAGGCCGCGCCGCTGCACTTGCGCGAGAGCCACGGCGATTTCCGCCCGCTGCGCCGCATCGAAGGTGCGGATCCAGTCGCCGCTGCGCTCCAACTCGGGTCCGGTCCAGCCGGCGCGGTCCTCCAGCGTCTCGGCGATGTGCGGCATCGGCGGCCCCTCCAACCGGTTCCGGAAGGGTTGGGGGGCACGCGGCGTTGTGTCAATCAGCCACAGCGATAGGAGCAACGGCCCGGGAGCAGCCGACGATCAGATTACACAGGCGGGACCGCCGTCGCACGCACCGCCAGCGGTCGTATAGAGCATCGTGGAGCCCTGCCAGACCTCGATCCGGGCCGACGAGAAGTGCGGATGGTCGCGACACGCCTCATAGGCGGCCCGGATCGCCGCGCAAAGATCGGGCGTCTCGACGTTCGCACCAACAATGATACGATTCTCGTCATCCAGACAGTAGTAGCGGAACTCCATCATGCGCCGCCTCTTCTTCGCTTTTTTCAAACATACCGAGACAGGCGGGGTGGCGGCATCACACTCCTGTGGTCTGAAAGCAGCTTATTGGTATTGCTGGCATTTTCCAATGGCCGGGTCGACAACAGGGCGACGAAGTGGATTGTCACGCCCTCTTGGTGAAGCTTGAACCGCCTCCTCCGCGCTGGTGAGACCAGCGAACCTCGCGTGCCGCGATGGCCTGGCGTGCGTTATGGCCTGGCGTGCGTTAACGAACCTCCATAAACCGAACGCCAGCAAACCGAACGCCAGCGCCTCAGCACTTGTGGGGCTGCAGCGCGAACTCCGTCATCTTCGCGTTCATCACGAAGTCGCCGAAGTCCATCTGCAGGTTGTCGGCGACGCCGTTCTCCCAGTAGCGCATGCCGACCTGGTAGTTCGGGGTGATGGTGTCGGGCTTGCGGTCGAAGAACGCCAGCCGGACCCGCGTGCTGGGCAGCCCCGACAGCGGCGGCCATTTGGTCTGGAACGGCTGCTTCCAATCCAAAATGGCGATCGAGCTGTCCTCCGCGCCGTCGTCGTCGGTGCCATCGAACAGCGGGAGAGTGATGAACTTCTTGCCCTCATGGGCGGCGGCGATGATCGCGGCGGTGTGCGCCATGGGGAACAGAGTGCCCGGCGGGAGCGCCGCCGTGGTGTCGTGCGGGGTGGTGTAGTGCACCGTGCCGCGACCGCCGCGGCGGGTCAGGCTGGCCTCGCCGTCGGTCTGCGAGGTGACCGCCTGATCGGTCAGTTGCCGCATGTGGAAGCGCAACTTCAGCCCGTCCTTGGATTCCCAGGTGGCGTAGTCCGACACCATGTGGATGTCCTGGCCGTCGGTGTTGGTCACGGTCATGTCGAGCTTCTGGCGTACCGCCCAGCCCTCACAGGCATCGATCACCTCGTATCCCATGGTGCCGGAGGCCGCGACGATATCGCCGTCCGGGTCGCTGTTGAGTGTGAGCGCATAGACCGCGTGGTGGGCGGCGAGCGGAACCGGCTCCGCCATCGGCGCCGGCAGTCCCGCCGCGTGGGCGGGCAGTGCGGCGTGATTCCACGAGGCCAGGACGACAAGAACTGCCAGGGCGGCAGGAAGGCGCATGAGGAAAGTCTCCGCGAAGGGGTAGCGGCGAGCATACGGAGGCCGGGCCACCGCCGCCAGCGATGTCGCGTGGCAAGGGTGTGGCGCTGACGGAAGCGCTGCCGGATCGCCCGCTAAACGTGATAGTTGTGCGATCGATATCTTGTGCTATTTTGGGATGTATTCAAAGGAATCGGTCCGATGCGTCGGGGTGTCCTGCTATATCTGCACCTCGCGTTGTTCGCCTGTGCCGCCCTCGGGCAACCACACGGGGCGCGCGCGGCGGCACGGGCGCCGATGAAGGCCAGTCCGGAGCTGTCATTGCTCCGGCTGACCGGCCAGGACGCGCTGGACCAGCCGTTATTACCGCAGCCGGGCGATATCTGGGCCGACGTTCTCCCCACGCGGCACGCGATACCGCCCGCCCCCTCACCGGCGTCGGCGCACCGCCCTGAGCCTCGCGCCGTCGTGGAACCCAGCGTTCCGCATCCGGCAGCACGCGCACGAATGCGACCCACGGCACGGGACGATGCGATGCAGGGCAAGGCGGCTGGGCACGAGGCGGCCGCGGCGCGAGGCGAAGCAGCGTCGCCCGTGGTGGCCGTGACGCAGAGCGGGGTGAAGGAAGCGGCCGAACCACCAGCCGGCGACGACACAGGTACGGGCGCCGGCGCGCCTGGATACCGGTGACCGGCCAACGGTGCAGCTCGCCGCCGCCGCCAGCGCGGCTCGGGCCGTGGCCGCATGGGGCCGTCTGCGGCACGATGCACCAGAGCTGACCGATGGCCACGAGCCGGCAGTCAGTTCGGCGGAGGTAAACGGCCGGGAGGTGTGGCGCCTGCGCGCCGGCGGCTTTGCCGACCTTGCGGCGGCACGGGCGTTCTGTAGCGGCATCCGGGTGGCAAAGGCGGATTGTTGGGTGGTGCCGGCAACCGCGATGCGCTGACGGGTGGATCTGGCATCGGCAATCTGCGGATGGGCGGTTCCAGCCTCGGCGATCCGCTGATGGGTGGTTCCACCTCGGCAATCTGTTGAACCCCGCCACGGTCAGCGGCGCGACCGTTAGCCTCGGGTTAGCGGCGGAGCTGGTTAACCAGCGCTTCGGCCTCCGACGGGTCGAACGCCAGGGCACGCTGGGCAAGCCCCCGCGGGAACCCGGCGCGGGCGAAAATTGCCAGCTCGCGCCGCTGCCCCTCCGCATCCGGCAGATCGCCCAGCCGGAACGGGCCGACGCGGCGGCGCCGTGCCAGCACCAGCGCGGCGGCCAGCTCGGAGTCGGCGTCGGTTGCCGGCAAGATGCGGCGCTGCGCCTCGGCACCGACACCCTTTGCGGCGAGGTGCGCCCCGATCGCCCGGCGCGATCGGCCAGCCCGCACGAGGCTCCGCACCCGGCTCTCGGCGAAGGCGGCGTCATTGATCGCGCCGGCGGCGGCGAGCCGCGCCACCGCGTCCCGCGCCGCCGCCGCCGCCGTCGTCTGTTCTTGGATGAGGTCGCGGTCGGCTTCGGCGTCGCGCGCCTGGCGGGACCACCGGTCGATGCGGCGCAGCAGCACGCGCAGCAGTCCGGCCTCGGTCGCGGCATAGCGGGCGAGGTAGGCCAACGCCGCCTCGTGCAGCGTCTCGGCGTCCGGAGGCGGCGGAGGCGGAGGCGGGCCTTGCGGCGGCCTGACCCTGTCGGTACGCGGCTTGCCCACGTCGGGACGCGGCTTGCCCATGTCGGATTGCCTTCCTGCAAGAGTTACTTCGCGGGCCACCCGGTCAGACCCGGGCGCGGATCATCGCGAACACATGCGCAACGATGGCGGCACGGATCGCGGTGCGGTCGCCGGGGAGGATGCGGCTCTCGCTGACGACGGGACGGGCACGCTGAGCGAGGCCGAACCACACCAGCCCCACCGGCTTCTCCGCGCTGCCGCCGCCGGGCCCGGCCACGCCGGTCACCGACACCGCGATATCGGCACGCGAGCGGACCAGCGCGCCATCGGCCATGGCGCGGGCGACTTCCTCGCTGACCGCGCCGTGGTTGGCGATCAAGTCGCATGGGGACACCGACGAGGTCCGTCTTGGCTTCATTTGAATACATGACGAAGCCGCGATCGACGACGTCGGAGGAGCCGGCGATGGCGGTCAGCGCTGCCGCGATCAGGCCTCCGGTGCAGCTTTCCGCCGTGGCAAGCCTCACCCGGCGGGCGCGGCACGAACTCGAGCAGGGACGCGGCTTCGTCGAGTAAGGACCGGGGGAGCATGAAGATTGCCATAAAGTGGGTTGATCAACGGCGGTACCGGCGATCGAGTCATCATCACGCCGCGTATAACCCATTTCGCATCGGCAGGTCCGCCTTGTGTGGCGTGCTTGGCGGGCTACGCAGGGCCCATACCGGCTCGGCCCGTCCCGAAGGTCCGGCCGGCTGGGTCCGACCAGGTAAACTGCGGCGGGATTGGCAGACCTTGGCCAGGCATCAAGCGCTGGGAGAAGCTCACGGAGAGTCCGTGCGTCGCTCGCGGGGATTCCTTCGCTGCGCTGGCAGGAAACCGAGCCTCCCCTCGCCTTGTGGGAGAGGTTGGGGAGGGGTGCGGGCAGGCACTGACGGCGGTTCCGTCGATCGCCGTTTCATTCACCGCGGTCGGCGCCCCCGGCCGGTGAGCAACTCGCGATGACAGCGGGTCGCGGTGACAGTGGGTCGCAATGCCTATGGCAATGGCACTTCCGGGCGTGCACCAACCGTCAGAGCGGGTGCGCTAATACCCGATCGCCACACCCCCCGGCCGGCGTGGATCGTTCGCGCCATAGATGAACCCGGGGCGCAGGGTGTCCGGCTCCGCACTGTCGCCACCCGCGGATGCACCAGCAGGAGCGATGGGCTGGGGCGGGGCCACTTCAATCAGTTCCGCCGCGCCCCAGGGCAGTTGCTGCCGGATGCGGTAGCCCATTGCCTGCAGCAATGCCGACGTATCGGGCGACAGGGCGAAAGGTTCGGCGACGACCTCGTCCGGCAGCCATTGGTGGTGCAGGCGTGGCGCATCCACCGCCTGCTGCGGCATCATGCCGTAGTCGATGACGTTCAGCGCGATCTCCAGCACGATCGAGATGATCCGGCTGCCGCCCGGCGACCCCAGCACCAGGAACACGCGTCCGTCGTGCAGCACGATCGTGGGAGCCATCGACGACAGCGGACGCTTGGCGGGCGCGATGGCATTGGCCTCGCCCTGCACCAGGCCGAACAGGTTCGGCACGCCCGGCTTGCTGGTGAAGTCGTCCATCTCGTCGTTCAGCAGGAAGCCGGTGTCGCCGGCCATCACGCCTGCACCGAAATAGCCGTTCAACGTATAGGTCACCGCCACGGCATTCCCCGCTTCGTCGATGATCGAGTAATGCGTGGTCTCGGGACGTTCGTGCGGCGGAACGCCGGCTACCAGGTCGCTCGACGGCGTCGCGCGGCGGCCGATCGCCGCGCGGATGGCGGCGGCGTGGGCGGGCGACAACAGCCAGTCCAGCGGATTGCGCACGAAGGCCGGGTCGCCCAGCCAGTTGTTGCGGTCGAAGAAGGCGTGGCGCATCGCCTCCACCATCACATGCACCGAGGCCGCCGAATGGAAGCCCAGCGCGTGCATGTCGTAGCCTTGCAGCACCTGCAGCATCTCGCACAGCGTGACGCCACCGGAGGACGGCGGCGGGGCGGAGAGGAAGACATAGCCGCGATACGTGCAGGACAGCGGCGCGGACTCCGTGATGCGATAGGCCGCCAGATCGGCCGCGGTGATGATGCCTCCGCCGGCCTGCGATGCTGCCTCGACGGCTTGTGGAATGCGGCCGCGATAGAACGCATCCGGGCCATGCTCCGCGATGGCTTGCAGCGTGGCGGCGAGCAGCGGCTGCGCCAGCCGGTCGCCCGGCTGCAACGGCGATCCGTCGGGGCGCAGGAAGGTGCGCGCGAGAGCCGGGTCGCCACGGAACTTCGCGGTATCGTGGTGCAGGATGTCGGTGTCGAAGCGGGTCAGCACGAAGCCGTCGCGTGCGAGCCGGATCGCCGGCGCCATCACCACGGATCGCGGCAGCGTGCCATACTGCGTCAGCGCAGTGTCGAGACCCAGGACCGTGCCTGGGACCGCCACGGCGCGCCAGCCATGCAGGCTGGCACCCGGGATCACGTCGCCGGCGGCGTTCAGGTACATCCCGCGCGTCGCGGCGGCGGGTGCGGTCTCGCGGAAGTTCAGAAAGATGTTATGCCCGTCCGCCAGGTGCGCGACCAGGAACCCGCCGCCGCCGATATTGCCGCAGCACGGGTTCACCACCGCCTCGGCATAGCCAACGGCGACGGCGGCATCGATCGCATTGCCGCCCTGCTTCAGGATCTCGACGCCGACCTTCGAGGCCAGACGTTGGGCGGTCACCACCATGCCGTGCGCGGCCTCGGTGGCGGGCAGGCTCGCTGCCTGGACGGGCGATGCCCCCAGCAGTAACAGCCAGGCAAGATGTCTGGACCAGCGAATCATCGCAGGGAGCATACGCGCTCGGGAGTTTAAGTCATGACGCATGGCATGGTCTCCGCCGCACAGCCTGAAGCCGCCGAGGCGGGCGCCGACATCCTGCGCGCGGGCGGCAACGTGGTGGATGCGGCGATCGGCGCCGCGCTGGTGCAGACCGCCGTGGACCCACAGATGTGCGGCATCGCCGGCATGGGCTGCCTGCACGTCTATCTGCCGGGCCGCGGGGTGCACACCACGCTCGACTTCCATGGCCGCGCGCCGGCAGCCGCGCGCCCCGACATGTGGGTGGACCTGATCGAGCGCGAGGCCGACGACGGCTGGGGCTTCATCCTGCAAGGCCGGGTCAACGAGATCGGCTATCAGGCGATTTCCACGCCGATGACGCTGCGTGCCTTCGATACCGCGCTCGCGCGTTGGGGCACGCGCGGCCTGGGCGAGCTGTTGAAGCCGGCGATCGCGTATGCCGAGCATGGCTTTCTGGTGCGTCCCCACGTCAGCGAGTTCTGGCATCGCCCACCGCAAGCCGGGCGCGACGGCAATATCGGCGTCGTCACCCGCTATCCGGCGACGCGGAAGATCTACACGAAGTCGAACGGCCGTCCGTACGCGGTCGGCGAGCTGCTGCGCAATCCGGACCTGGCGCACACCTATCGCCGCATCGCCACGCATGGCGCGGAGGATTTCTATAGCGGCGACCTCGCCGGCCGCATCGCGGTGGACATGGCGGAGCATGGCGGGCTGCTGACACTGGACGACCTCGCCGCCTGCGCGGCGGAGGAGAATTCTCCCTTGTGGGGCACCTATCGCGGCTGGCGCATCGCCACCAACCATCCTCCCGGCGGCGGCATCCAGTTGATCGAGATGCTGAACATCCTCGAGCAATTCGACCTGCGCGCGATGGGGCATAATTCGCCGGAGTATATCCGGGTGGTGTCCGAGGCGATGAAGATCGCCACCGTGGACAAGGATGCCAAGGTCGGCGATCCCCGCTTCGTGCGCGTGCCGGTGGAGGCGCTGACGTCGAAAACCTATGCGGCGGCGTGCGCGGCGCAGATCCGGCGGAGCGAGAAGACGCATGTGCCGCGCTTCAACAGCGGCGGGTCCGAGAGCAAGCACACGACGCAGATCTGCGTCGTCGATGCGGACGGCAACGCGGTTACGATGACGCATACGCTGGGGCAACCGTCCGGCGTGGTCACCGAGGGGTTGGGGTTCATGTACAACGGGGCGATGGCGGTGTTCGATCCCCGGCCCGGCCATGCGGGGTCGCTGGAGCCGGGGAAGGCGCGATTCTCCGCGTTGTCGCCGACCATCGTGTTTGACGGGGATCGGCCGTTCCTGGTGCTGGGGGCGCCGGGGGCGACCTATATCACCATGGGGAATTTGCAGGCGATGCTGAACGCGATGGAGTTCGGCATGGATGCGCAACAGGCGGTGTCCGCGCCTCGGTTTGCCGCGCTGTCGGATACGATCGAGCTGTCGAACAGGATTTTGCGGGGGACGGAGAAGGCGTTGCAGGCGGAGGGATATCGCACGCTGCGCCATGCGCAGAGCTACCAGTTCGCATGGGTGCACGCGATCCGCTGCGTCGATGGCAGGCTGGATGGCGGTGCCGATCCGGCGACGGGCGGGCTGGTGGTGGAAGTGTGAGGGTGTGACGGCGGGGGCATGCACACCCCCCTGTCACTTGGACGTTCGCCGGCGGCGGGAAGCGGTCGGCGGGAAAGCAAGAAAGGTCTAACGCGGATAAGAGGCAGATGCCGCAAATGCACGCAGATGGCCTGCGGCTGGTCCGAGGCAAAGGCGATTGTCGAGAGCGTCGATCAGTCCACTCGCACCATAATGCTACGCCGCGAGGATCTGTTCCGCTACAGTCGCTCCCTGCGCCCCCACAGATGATCGTGACCACAGAACGAGCCCCAAGGCGAGCACGCCGACCAAGCTGAGCGTGACGGTTCCGTTGCCGGCACTGGTGTCGCCCCCGTTGGTGGCATAGAGAACACCGTCTCTACAGGCACTCGGTCGGTTGAATCAGGTGTTGACCTGATCACCGGGGAAACCCGCCCAGGACTACGGTGACAGTCCTGGAGAACGCGAATGCAAAGCATGGAGCACATTGCGCCGCGGTATCGCGCGCCGAGCGCGCACTGCGCGGCCGGCTGGTCGCACAAGCTGCGACCGTTCAGGGCATTCGCGTATCCGCACCGCTATCAGGGAGGCACGCGCCGCTCGCAACCGGCAGGCACGGCCTGCGCTTATGCCGATCGTGGATGCCTGCGTGGCCAAGCGGGGTTTCATGATGCCTGAGGCCAAGCCGACAGCGTCCAGACTTCCCCGGATCATCCTCTACATTGCCGTAGCGATGATAGCGGTCGGTGTCATCCTGCATGGTCTTGGCCTGTCCACATTCCAGCGCATCTGGCACGACCTGGTTTCACGGCCCGGTGGAAGTTTGGCGCTTCGCTTCGTCCTGCAGCCGACGATGTCGGCAATTGTCGCGATTTGCGACGGCATCAAGGATTTACATACCGGACGTTCGCCGTACTTCTGGACGATGTTCGCCGATCCTGCCAAGCGTCGCGAACATCTGCGGGAAGGAGTTGCGGCGACCGGCAAGATCATCCTGCTCGCCATGCTGCTGGACGCAATCTATCAGTACATCGAGCTGAAGACCTTTTATCCCGCTGAAGCGCTGATAGTCGCAATCCTTCTCGCGTTCATTCCCTATTTCCTGATCCGTGGCCCGGCTGGGCGTATTGCGCGCCGCTGGCAGGGTCGTGATGCCGATAGCGAAACAAAGCGGACCTGACGCCATGGCAACTGAGTTGGCCTTCTGTCGCCTGAAGCGATCCACAGACTCTGCGGCGCGGCCGCGAATGCCTCGGTACCAGGGTCTGACGCCGATCGCTTCAGGCGTGCTCGCCCTGCTGGTCTCATGTTGGCAGTACCGCTGGGTGATCCGCTACCTCTGGCAACCCCGGTTCCGGCCGATCGCCGGAACGCGTGAAGACGGAATGCAAACGCCGCTGCTTCTGGCTGGAACCGCCCTTGCACTGATCGTGATCTTTGCATTCGCCGCCGTGCTGATCCGTGCATTGTAACGAAGTCCACGGACCGAACACCAAACAGATGTCAATCGGAGGTTCTCATGGCAAACACCGACAAACCGAACATCCTGGTTATCTGGGGTGATGATATCGGGATCACCAACCTCAGTTGCTATACTGATGGGCTGATGGGCTATCGGACGCCCAATATCGACCGCATTGCCAAGGAGGGCATGCGCTTTACCGACTCCTACGGCGAACAAAGTTGCACGGCCGGCCGTGCGTCGTTCATCACCGGCCAATGTGGTCTCAGGACCGGTTTGACCAAAGTCGGATTGCCCGGGGCAGCGCAGGGAATGCGTGCCGAGAATCCGAATATCCCCGAGCTCCTGAAGCCGCTTGGCTATGCGACCGGCCAGTTCGGCAAGAATTATTTCGGCGATCGCGATGAGCATTTGCCCACGATGCACGGCTTCGATGAATTCTTCGGCAACCTGTATCACCTCAACGCCGAGGAAGAGCCGGAACTGCGCGACTATCCCAACGAGAAGGATTATCCGGAGTTCAGGAAGAAGTACGGCCCTCGTGGTGTGTTGCACTGCTGGGCGGACGGCAAGGGCGGCCAGAAGATCGAGAACACCGGCCCACTGACGAAGAAGCGCATGGAGACCGTCGACGAGGAGTTCCTTGCCGCGGCGAGCGAATTCATCAAGAAGCAGGATGGCGCCAGCAAGCCGTTCTTCATGTGGTTCAACGCGACACATATGCACTTCCGAACTCATACAAGAGAGCAGGATATCGGCCGCTCCGGCCGCTGGCAGTCAGCCTATCACGATACGATGCTCTATCACGATGAGTGCGTCGGTAAGCTGCTGGATCTGCTCGACGAACTCGGCATCGCTGACAACACGCTCGTGATGTACTCGACTGATAATGGCCCGCACATGAATTCGTGGCCGGATGCCGGCATGACGCCTTTCCGCAACGAGAAGAACTCGAACTGGGAAGGCGCCTATCGCGTGCCCTGCATGGTACGGTGGCCCGGCCAGATTCCGGCTGGCGTGGTATCCAACGAAATCGTCAGTCACCTCGATTTCCTGCCGACCCTCGTTGCCGCCGCTGGCGATGCTGGCATCAAGGACAAACTGCTGAAGGGACACAAGGCGGGTGACAAGACATTCAAGGTCCATCTGGATGGCTACAATCTGCTGCCTTACCTGACCGGGAAGGAGAGCAAGAGTCCTCGCAACGAGTTCTTCTATTTCAACGACGATGCTGACCTGGTCGGGCTGCGCTATGACAACTGGAAGATCGTGTTCATGGAGCAACGGACTCCAGGCACGATGCAGATCTGGGCAGAACCGTTTGTCACGCTTCGTGTGCCGAAGATGTTCAACCTCCGGACTGATCCGTTCGAGCGGGCCGACATAACCTCCAACACGTACTGGGACTGGATATTCGACCATATCTACCTGCTCGTCCCGGCACAGGCGGAAGTAGGCAGGTTCCTCACCTCGTTCGCGGAATTCCCACCACTGCAGAAGGCAGCGAGCTTCTCGGTCGACCAGGTCATTGCCAAACTGACGGATGCCATTGGAGGCGGGTCGCACTGACACTTTCCGCTGGGCGGCGCCATGCCGGCGCCGCCCAGCGCATCGGCGCAATCGCGAGAGGCAGTGATGGAAGACTGGCTGCACCAGGCGATACACGGCGCCGCCATGTTAATCGAGGCGATGGCGCTTATCGTTGTGGTCATCGGGACGATCGAGGCGTTCTGCACGGGCATCTGGACCGTGCTCGCACGGTCGGCAACCAGTCACGACCGTCGATACGTGTGGATCCGCTACGGACGTTGGTTGATTGCCGGGCTGACCTTTCAGCTTGCCGCCGACATCATCGCGACATCGGCCAGCCCGAACTGGCAGGACATTGGGCAACTCGCCGCTATCGCGGTGGTACGCACATTTCTCAACTTCTTCCTTGAGCGCGACCTTGAAGACATTCGCGCACGCGACGCCAAGGTTTGACAGATACGGAAAACCGCACCGCGTCAGCGCAGTGCCGTGAGTCAGCCGGGATGGCCAGTATGATGCTTCCGCTTCCCGAAATGCCTGGCCACCCCCTACTCCGCGCTCTCCGGCACCAGCGCCACCTCGGCCGCCTCCCCTGCCCCCAGATCGGCGTCCGTCATGATCCGCCACGTCCCACCCATCAGGATCTCGCTCGGCCGGAACCGCGACTTGTACGCCATCTTGCGACTCTCCGGCACCCAATACCCCAGGTACACGAACGGCAACCCGGACCCCAAAGCCCGCTCGATCAGCCACAGGATCGTGTAGGTGCCCAGCGACCGCTTCTCCAGCCCCGGAGCGAAGAAGCTGTACACCGCCGACAGCCCGTCCCCCAGCCGGTCGGTCAGGCACGCCCCCACCAGCCGGTCGTCGGGATCGCGGAACTCGGTGATGAAGGTCTCGATCGGCGTGTCCTCCACCATCGCGCGGTAGTCGTAGAAGCTCATGGTTGCCATGTCGCCCTCGCCATGGCGCGCCATCTGGTAGCGCTGGAACAACTGGAATTGCTCCGCGGTGGCGCGGGCGGGTGAACTTGGCCGGGTGGTGTCGACACGCGGTACGGGTTGAGCCTGATGTGACAATACAGGCGGCTGTCCCGTTTGATGGCACTCGCTCGGTCGGGGCCGGTAGCGAGGTCCTCGATGGCAGTCCATATCAAGACCAGGTAGCGCTTGTGGGCCAGGTCGACGTGCCGTCCACCGCTATCGGCGAGCACCAGGGCCAAGTGTCGGCAGGCACTGCGAGTCAGCGCGACGCGCAGCGGAGACATGTCTTACCCAGCGGCGCGGCGCGGTCCTTCTTCCGCGGCCAGCAGTTCGCCGGCCTCCCGGTTGGCCTCTTCGTTGGCCGATAGAGAATACAGCTGTTACCGGGTCGGTGTCACTCTGCCGCCGCGGCATCAGTTGAAGCAGCTCGGCGTGCAGCACCTTTTTCTGTTCGGCTCGACGGCACGCGGCGATGCGCGTCCTGAACTCCGATGTCGATCTCTTCTTCGAATATGAGCGCGGCGTGTTCGGGCTCTATGAACTCATGGATGTGAAGGATGCCGCGGCGCGCATCTTTGGCGGAAAACCGATATCATGACGCGGGACAGCATCCATAAGGCTCTGCGTGCAAGCGTCGAGGCGGAAGCCGTGCCGATCTTCTGATGCCGCGGCGGTCCGTTACCTTGCGACTGGACGACATGATTGAAGCCGCGACGCGTGTCCGGGAGGTGCCGGACGACCTGTCGATCGAAGGTTTGGAAGCAGACTGGCAGCGCCACTGGCTCATTCAACGTGGATCGAGATCCTGTCCGAAGCCAGCCGGCACCTGCCGCACGATATGAAAGAGCGCCATCCGACATTCCGCGACGAAGGTCGCCGGCATCGCAACGTCCTCCGCCACAGCTACGAGACATCTCTGCTCCGGTCCTTTGGAAGCTGGTCCGCGGGGACCTGCCACAGCTTGAGCAGCGTGCCGGTTGAACGCGCCGCAGTCGAGCGGGATCCATAGATCAGTCGCGAACCTTGATGGTGGCCGGCGCGCAATGTTCCCTCTCACCTATCCTACCATCCACGTAGATGGTGTGATGCCTCCTAGCAGCGATGAAGGCTTCGCGCCATTGGCTTTCTGTCGGCGCCTTTCCAGCAATCATCCCCTTTGCAAGATAGTCTAGATCGCGAAGCCAGCCGTTCAATACTGTCTCGCCTTTTGATCCAGTTGCGAGCGCAGCCTGCAACCGCAGAACATCGGAAAACCTCTTGCAAAGAATGAAAAGTCGATCTAGCGCTGTTCATCCGTGATATCTGCACCTTCATGGACATACCGGCTCCGCAGATTGTAAATCCCTTCGATCCAAGATCGCTGCTGATCAAACGTCAAATTCAGCTGATGGAACGTGATGAGAGAAACGCGTTCTCCCACCCTCTTTTGAATCTCATGCCCGTCTCCGAAGATTAGCTCCAAAGCGATCACGAAGTAGCAAAGCTTCGCTAACTCGACCATCAATTTGATGCCGCCTAGCTCGGCGACGAAATCGGAAAACAGCCTTATGCTTCTAGCAGCGGAAATCATCAAAGCGTTAAAACCATAGGATTGCCTTAAATCCTTTAGCACCTTCGGCACACGATTGTGAATGTTTGCTATATCAAGGAGGAGAGGACCGGTGCCCGTCGGCGCAACGAATCCCCTCTTATAGCGGCCAATATTTAGAAAAACCGCAACGCGCATGCAGTGTATGAACAACGCCAGAGAGCGCGAATCTATAAAAGGAGCTCCTAACGCTATAAGTGCCGATTGTGCCGAGACCAATTCCGCCAAAAAATCATCAAACAGGACCCGATTATATAGAGAGAAATAGCCTTCTACAATCGCCTCCCACGCCATTTCCCACTCCTTCCTGTTCATGATTCGGCAGGTCATCAAAGATCAGCATCCGAATTCGCGCAATGTCGAGAGCGTGCAATTTCAATGGCTCCCTTTCAATCGCCCATGCCTCCCTTATTGTCTTACGATAACGGTATAGTAGTCTGATCCTGCTTTCTCACAAGCATATTGGAGCTTGTCTGCTCGTAATGGTCCCAGCGAAACGCGGATATCAAACTTGAATTCTTTTGGAAAATCAATATACAAAATATAGAATAAGTTAACGTCTGCATTGTCAACGCAAGCTATAACGCTATTAAGACTAGAAACAGGGTCTCGGGGATGTGATGGGATTAGTGCAGCCATCGCTAGCACGAACAGTGCGAAATTGCCGTGTCTTTTATGTCGAACGACATTCAGCTCTTTGTTGATGCGTTCGATAAGGCTTGGGAATGTAAGCTTGGTGCCCTTGGGATAAAACAACCAAAGTGGTGCATCATTGCTGAACCGGCCCGTCTCGTCGCTTGCGGGAAGAAAGGGAAGCTGAACCGCTGCATCACCCGTGGAGGGCTTTGTGGGAGACAGCGTCACTGATGCGAGTAGTTCTTGGAATTCAGCAATATCAGGAAATCGGCACTATGCTGCACTCCCACGTCGTGGCTGGAGTTCTTCGGAGTTTAAACCCAGCGCATCGGCCTTTAGGCACAGTGCTGGTGCGACTGGCGTCGAGCGGAAAACGGGCTACCCTGCGGCGTACTTCGCGCTCACTCGCCTGAACGCCTGGCCAGTACCCCTACTCCGCGCTCTCCGGCACCAGCGCCGCCTCGGCCGCCTCCCCTGCCCCCAGATCGGCGTCCGTCATGATCCGCCACGTCCCACCCATCAGGATCTCGCTCGGCCGGAACCGCGACTTGTACGCCATCTTGCGACTCTCCGGCACCCAATACCCCAGGTACACGAACGGCAACCCGGACCCCAAAGCCCGCTCGATCAGCCACAGGATCGTGTAGGTGCCCAGCGACCGCTTCTCCAGCCCCGGAGCGAAGAAGCTGTACACCGCCGACAGCCCGTCCCCCAGCCGGTCGGTCAGGCACGCCCCCACCAGCCGGTCGTCGGGATCGCGGAACTCGGTGATGAAGGTCTCGATCGGCGTATCCTCCACCATCGCGCGGTAGTCGTAGAAGCTCATGGTTGCCATGTCGCCCTCGCCATGGCGCGCCATCTGGTAGCGCTGGAACAACTGGAATTGCTCCGCGGTGGCGCGGGCGGGCACCTCGAAGCCCTCCATCATGGCGTTGGCGCGGGCGATGCGGCGCAGCGTGCGGTCCGCCTGGAAAGTGGCGACGGGGATGCGGATCGGCACGCAAGCCTGGCAGGACGGGCAGACCGGCGCATAGGCGATGTTATGGCTACGGCGGAAGCCGGCGCGCGACAGCCGGTCGTGCAGCGCGTCCGCGTCGGGGCCGGTGATTTCGGTGACGACCTTGCGCTCGGTCCGGCCCGCCAGGTAGGGGCAGGGCAGAGGGGCAGTCGTGTAGAAGAATTGCGGCCGGCGCGGAGGTTTATAGCTCATGCGTACGGGGACCCTCCGGGGATGTTCCCGTAGCCGGCGGGCTGGGTCAATGGCTGCATGCCCTCGGCGCGGACGACGACAAGACCGCTCACCAGGTCGTGCAGGGTGCGGTGGCGGACGGTGATCAGTGCCACCAGCAGCAGCAGGCCGGAGGTCGCCAGCGTCAGGTAGAACACCAGCGTGGAGATCACCGCCTGCAGCGCGTTGGGACGGAAGAAGGTGGTGTTGTCCAGCACCACGAGGCCCAGCCAGTGCTGCCCCGGCGTGGCGGACAGCGGGCTGATCAGCGACAGGAAATGGTAAAGGAACGGCACGAAGGGCAGGATGCTCAGCGCGCCGAACCCCAGCCCCAGCGTCAGCAGGCCGAACAGCAGCAGGAACAGAAGCAGGCCGGCGAAGAGCAAGCCGATCAGCACGACGTCGACGAACAAGGCGACCACCCGGCGCGACATGACACCGCGGGTCAGTGCGTAGTCGTCCGGAAAGGGGGCGCGGAAGATCATGGGGTAAGGCGCAATGTCCCTGTGACGGTCGCGGGTTTCGGGCCGAGCGTGATGGTAGCGCCATCGCGCCACCGCGTCATGAAGTTCCGGCTGAACCGGCTGAGAGGATTGCCGGACTGCCCCGGCGCGACCACGAACAGCGACCGATCGAGGTCCGCCAGGTCATAAACGCCGCGGTACGACGCCCCCTGGACGGACGAGAAATCGCCCCAGCGAGGCCCGCCGCGATCGATGGTGGTGTCGTCGCCAGGGCTGGGAATGGAGGCGGTCGTCAGCGTCCCCAGCACCGGGATGGCGCGCAGCACGGGGTGGGCGAACACCGCCTTATGCGCGGTGCCCCAGCGCCAGGCGGCGGGATCGTCGCCGAACCGGGCGGAAAGTTCGGTGACCACGGTCTTCAGCGCCTCGGCCAACGACGCGTTGCAGTCGCCGTTGCACCAGTGCGCGCCGGCAGGCGACATGACGAAGGCGATGAAATCGGGGACGGGCCCGCCGTCGGCCAGGGGGATGCCGTGCCGCCGCAGCACCAGGGCATAAAATCGATACATCCAGGCATTGAAGATCAGCGGCTGCGGCGCATCGATGGTCATGGCGCCGTCCCAAGCCTTCAGCAGCGCCTGCGCCTGGCCTTCGGCACCAGGCTGCGGCGGCACCGCAAGCAGGGCCGGCAGCACCCGCTGGGCGAAGGTGCTGACCACGTCCACCTGCATCTTCGCGAAGTCGGTGGGCGTCAGGTGGTCGTTGTCGTCCAGCAGCTGCCGCACCCGCCGGGCACGCCAGTCGCCGAACCAATCGCGCCCGAGGAACACGGGAAAGTCCGGCGGAGCGATCCGCTCATTGGTATTCACCAACCGCCCGCTGGCAGGGGAGACATAGTGCGGCAACTGATCACCCGACGCCCATCCGACCCAGTCATACGCTCCATCGCCACTGACCGGGGCCGCCCCGTCGCCGGCGCGACGGATCGGCACCCGGCCAGTGACGTAGAGCGCGATGGTATGTGCGTCCGCCACCAGCAGGTTCTGCACCGGCGAGGTGATCTCCACTGCCGCCTTCCCCGCGTCCCGCACGTTCTGCGCGTGGTTTAGCGCGAACAATCCCGCGGCGGCGGTGTTGTCGGGCGCCAGGTTGGCCATCCGCACCGCCAGGACCGGACCGCCGGTGTTCTTATGCAGGTCGCTGATCACCGGGCCATGGCGCGTGGAGCGGACGGTCAGCACCTCATCCGGCTGGCCGCGGACCTTGATACGTTCCTGGCGGACAGAGAAGCGCTTGGGACCATCCGGGGTCTGATACGCGTCCGTACCGACCGGGGTTTCGATGAACACGTCCTGCACGTCCGCCCCGGTCGTGGTGAATGTCCAGGCGATCAATTTGTTCCGGCCGATCACCAGGCCGGGGATTCCCGGCGCGGTGGCACCGGCCAGCGTGTCGTCCGGCGTATCGATGCGCGCCAGGTACCAGATGGAAGGGAAGCCGAATGCCAGATGCGGGTCGCCGGCGAGCAGTGGCGCGCCGGTGGCGGTGTGGCGTCCGTCAACCGCCCATTCGTTCGATGCGGTGTTTGGCAGGGTGAATGCGCCCGGGAAGTTCGGCAGCACTTTCTCCAGACCGGCCACCGCATCGGCGAACTGGCGCGGCAGCGACAGCGCTGCCTCGGGCCGGCCGGGGCCGCTCAGATCCGGCCACAACTCGTCGATGAATTGCTGCGGCACCTTGCCGTCCAGCGCCTGGCGGGAAAGCTCCTGCCGCCAGTTCATCGATAGCCACAGGCCCATGGTCTCGCCCCACAGCAGGGAGTCGACCGGCGTCCAGCCGTCCGGGCGGCCCAGCACCAGGAACTCCGGCGCGGCGAAGCGTCCGCGTAGCGCGATCCACGCGTTCACCCCGTTGGCATAGGCCTGCAGCACCGCGCGAGTCTGCGGTGGCAGGTCGGCAAAGCTGGCCTCGGCCGCCTGCCGCAGCCCCAGCGTGCGCATCAGCCGGTCCAGCGGGCGCGTGACCGGGCCGGCGATCTCCGACAGCCGGCCGGAGGCGTTGCGGCGCATCAGCTCCATCTCGAACATCCGGTCGCGCGCGTGCACGAAGCCGAGCGCGGCGGCCGCGTCCAGGTCGTTGGCGGCGCGGATGCGGGGGACGCCGTCCTGGTCGAAGGTCACGTCAACCGGGGCGGTCAGGCCGGGGATGCGGGCGACCTGGTTGGAGCGCGGCAGGGTCAGCCACAGCGCTCCGCCGACCAGCGCGAGCAGCAAAAGCAGCAGGAAGCCGACGGCGGAAAGAACGTGGGCAAGGGCGCGGAGCAGGGAACGCATCGCGGCAGAGTGCCGTGCGATGGGGGCAAAGGGGAAGCGCCGCGAGATGACAAGGCGGCGGAGCGCGGCAGGGCCGGCGCGGGAGCAACCACTCACAAGCGAAAATCGGCCAGGGGAAAATCGGCCGGGGAAAATCGGCCAAACGAAAATCTGCCAAACGAAAATCGGCCAGCGAAAATCGGCTGGCATTTTTCCGGACTGGCGACCCCCATGGTTCGCTGTCCGGCATTGCGCAGATCAGGCTTGAATCTGTATCGTCGTTACGGCATGTGCTACCCGCAATGATGTGAGTGGGGATCAGTCATGGCCATAGAACGCGTCGCCGTCGGTCGATACGTCTACCTGTTCAAGTCATCGACCAACCTCGTCGATTGCGTCATTTCGGCTCACGGCGGCTACATGTTTGAGAATCGCAGTTTCAATGTACCAAAAGGCGTCACGCTGAAATTCTTCGCCGAGCATGGCAACACGCTGACCGACCCGGGGATGAAGAACCTGATGGCGCAGCTCGCCGATGCGAAACCGGTCCAGACGATCAACGCAGGCGAGAGCTGCAAGAACTACCTGTTGTCAAAATACCAGGGGAGGCACGGCGCCGAGGACGAGACGTACGACAGCATCATGCGCGACATCGAGAAGGCCGATCAGACCCGCATGAACTTCCAGGGTGACATCGGCAAGGCCGCCCTGAAGGGCAATCAACGGGGTGTTCAGGTGCTGCTGAAGGGGCTGGCGCGAAACAGCGGCGCCAGCGTGATCACCATCCGCAATCGTTGGGATGTGGTCTTCGGCATCGAGCTGAAGGACGTGCTCAACGACGTGCTGAAGGTCGCCCCCAGCCTGCACAATTTCTATTGCTCGTTCTGCCGCAGCGACATGTTCGTCTCCGAGCAACCCACCAATCGGGTGCAATACGCCTGAGGCTACGCGGTCGCCGAAGGACGCTTTGATTGCGGCGGCAGCCGGCCCGCTCCGCGGCAAATGACACCGCTACCGCCGCGTGATCTGGCATCCGTCGGCCGTCCCTGTAACTCCTCGCCCTGCCGTATGTCCTTGCCCTGCCGTGTGGCCTTGCCCGCCATGTGGCCCTGCCCCGCCGCGTGGCCTTGCTCAAATAGGTGGTACACCATATATTGGCACGCCATCCAAAAGGGCCTGCCATGAACACGAGCCAGCGACAGCTTCAGGAGGGCTTTGCCGCCCTCGTTGCCCGGTCGGCCCGGCAATGGCGGCGCGCCGTGGACCGCCGCCTGCAGCCCTTCGGCCTGACCGAAGCCACGTGGCTGCCGCTGATCTATCTCGCCCGCGCGCCGGCGCCGATGCGGCAGAAGGATCTCGCCACTGCTCTGGCGCTGGATGGCTCATCAGTCGTGCGATTGCTCGATGCGCTCGAGGCGGCGCACTTCATCGAGCGGCATGAGGAGGACGGCGATCGCCGCGCCAAGATCATCCTGCCGACCGCACGCGGCCTGTCGGTCGCCGAGCAAGTCGAAGCCGTCTCACGCGAGGTACGGAAGGCCACGCTCGTCGGCCTGTCCGACGACGAGCTGGCGGTCGCCTCCCGCGTGCTGCAGCGCGTCTGCGCGAACCTGACGCAGCAGCAGGAGAAAGACGGGTGAGCGCACCCGGCGCGGACGTGGCGAACAGGCGGGAAACGCCGCCGGAGGAGGACGCTATCGCCCTGCCGGCACCAGCCGCCAGGGGCAACACAGTCCGGATGCTGGTGACGGTCTGCACGGTGCTGGCCACGCTGATGCAGTCGCTCGACAGCACGATCGCCAATGTGGCGCTGCCCTACATGCAGGGCACCATGTCGGCGAGCCAGGAAGAGATCAACTGGGTGCTGACCAGCTACATCGTGGCGGCGGCGATCATGACCGCGCCCACCGGCTTCCTCGCCGCCCGCTTCGGCCGCACCCGGCTGTTCGTCACCGCCGTGGTCGGCTTCACCGCCGCCTCCGCGCTGTGCGGCGTGGCGGAATCGCTGGGCGAGATCGTGATCTTTCGGGTCATGCAAGGCATGTTCGGCGCAGCTTTGGTGCCGCTGTCGCAATCGGTGATGTACGAAATCTATCCGCCGGAGCAACGCGCCAAGGCGATGGGCCTGTGGACCATGGGTGTGATGATGGGACCGATCTGCGGCCCCATCCTCGGCGGATGGCTGACCGAACATTACAGTTGGCGCTGGGTCTTCTACATCAACGTCCCGTTCGGCATCGTCACCGCGATCGGCCTGATGACCTTCCTGAAGGAGACGTCGTACGGACGGTCGGCCAAGCTCGACTGGCTCGGCTTCGGCGCATTGAGCCTGGCCATCGGCGCGTTGCAGATGATGCTCGACCGCGGCGAGACGCTGGACTGGTTCAGCTCGCGCGAGATCATCCTGGAAGCCCTAGTGGCCGGGGTCTGTTTCTATATCTTCCTGGTACAGTTCTTTCTGGCGCCGCGGCCGTTCCTGTCGCCACGATTGTTCAAGGACGCGAATTTCGCCGTCGGCGGCTTGCTGTACGCCATCATGGGCCTGATCATGTACGCGTCGCTGGCCTTGTTGGCGCCCTATTTGCAGACCTTGATGGACTATCCGGTGATGACCGCCGGCATCATGCTGGCACCCCGTGGCGCCGGACTGATGCTCGCCGCCTTGATCTGCGGCCGCGTGATGGGCCGGACCAGCGCCCGGCTGCTGGTCGGGTTCGGCTTCGTCGTCGGTGCCTATGTGCTGTACGAGATGACGCTATGGACTCCCGCCATCTCGGAATGGGAAGTAGTCAGCGTCGGATTTACCCAAGGCGTCAGCATCGGATTCCTGGCGATACCGATCAACATCCTCGCCTTCGCGACGCTGCCGGCGACGATCCGGACCGAGGGCACCAGCGTCTATAGCCTGATGCGCAACCTGGGCAGCGCCGTCGGCATTTCCATCACCGGGGCGCTGCTGGAGACCAACACGCAGGTCAATCACGCGATCATGGCGGACGACATCACCCCGTTCAATCGCGCCTTGCAGACCGGCTCCCCCGCGCGGTTCTGGAATCCCAATTCCCTGCACGGCCTGGTATTGCTGAACCAGGAAGTCACCCGCCAGGCCAAGATTATCGCCTACATGGACGATTTTAAGCTGATGTTGATCCTGGCGATCATCGTCATTCCGCTTTTGATATTCACGCGCCGGTCTCAGGCGGGATAGGGCCCGAGGCAAAATAAGCGAAGCAATCGGGGGCGATACACGTCCCCCCCGCGTCGGCGGGGCGATCAGCTGTGTCATGACCGGGCCCAGCCCCGTCACCCACCTCTTTGCTGCTCGCAGTTCCGCGAGACGTGGGTGGCCGCGCCAAGCGCGGCCATGACACGGAGAGTCACCGTCAACAAACGGCGCTTGGTGTATCAGAGGCCAACGCGGGTCCCGACACCACCTCGATTCGCACCCGTCGGCAGCACCAAATCGGCAGACATCCCGTCAGGTGCGACGTATCGCGCGCAGCGTGAATGCCACGCAGCGGTTCAGTGCTTTTCCTGTGGCAACATCGAACGCCCGCACAACACTGCCAAGATCGTTTTGCGCGGCCTCCTGTTGCTCGGCGATCGAGGTGCGCCCCTCGGTCTTCTGCTCCGGCTGGCGAATCAGACGCAGGTCCAGGCTCACTTCCACCACGGGCGGACTCGCGGCCGCACTGTCGTAGCGTGCCGTGAAGGCGCGAACCGCCGTTTGCAGCAGATAGCCGGCCGTCATGGCATCGTGATCGGTCCAGACGTCGGCGACCCGGCCGTCAGTCTCGAATGCCTCTACCAGAAGCGCCTGCAGCAACGCGGGCACGCGATCGGTCCAGGTGGAATCGGCAAAGTATTCGAACCGTGTCGCTCCGCGGGTCAGTGCGATGCGATCCGAATCGAGGTTGTCCGGCGCACTCGGCATGCCAATCGCCAGGCTACCGCGCCGCATGGGTGAGGCCGCCGGATCAAGGTCGGCCGGAGTCAGCCGATACATCTGTGGCTGCGGCGGATCGGTCAGCATGCTGCAACCAACCAGCGGCACCAGACAGCTGGCGGCAATGACACGGCGTCGGGATATCGTCGGGCGGATCATGGTGGCCGGTATCCATCCAGGTGAGCGCCGAACAAGACTTGCTGCGGGTTGTGTTCCAGTCCCTCTGAAAGCCGTGTCAGGCTCGCTGTCAACCGGTTCGCCGCCACCAGCAGCTGGTCGAGCCGCGCCGTATCCGTGGTGGTCAGTCGTTGCAGTCCAGGCGTACTCGATCGCACGACCGCATCGAGATCGTCGGCCAACCTGGTCGTCCGGTCGAACGTGGTGTTGGCGGAAGCGACCAGCCGATCGGCCTTGCCGGAGGTATGTTCGAGGTTGGCGACCAGAACATCCAGCACCGCGCTGCCGGTGGCCAGATTATGCATGGTCACTCCGGCATCGGAGATCAGGCGGTCGATGTCCTTGCCCCGGCGATCAACTTCGCCTGTGGTGTCCCGGAGGTTCGCCAAAGTCTCCGCGATCGCTGCACGGTTCTTGTCGTCCAGCACCGCCTCGACCCGGTTCGCGATCACCAGCAAATGGGCCAGGACTTCCGGCGCGTTGGCGAACACCTGTTGCAGCGACGATGGGCGCGAGGCGATGGTTGGGTATTTCTCGCCATGCGCCGCGGTCAGCGGCGGAGATGCCAGCGTTCCGCCAGAGATCTCCAGATAACTGATGCCAGTCAGTCCTTGCGATTCAAGCGACGCGACCGCATCGGCATGGAGCTCGATCGAGCCGCGAATTTCCATGACCAGCGTTACAAGCTCCGGGTCCGACGGATCCAGGTCGATCCGTATCACCCGGCCGACATTGATGCCATTCAATCGAACAGGGGCGCCGGCATCCAGCCCACTGACGGAACCGGCGACATGGGTCTGGTAGAATTTGTATTCGGTCTTGAACTCGACGCGTGCAAGCCAAAGCGCGGCAACCAGGCTTCCCGCCAGCACCAGCAGGACGAAGGCTCCGACGGCAACGTAATTTGCGCGCGCTTCCATTGGGCGGCTGTCCGGATCAGGGTTGCGTCATGGCACGTACGTCGGCGAAGTATTCGTGGATCCACGGATGCGGGTCCTGCGCCAGGCTGGCAATCGTGCCGACCTTCAGCTTGCGGTCGACCAGCACGGCAATGCGGTCGCTGGTGGCGCGCAGCGTGCTGAGATCGTGCGTCACCATGAATACGGTCAGCCGCAGGCTCTGCTGCAATTCGCGCACCAGCACGTCGAATTCCGAAGCCGAGATCGGGTCCAGGCCGGCGGTTGGCTCGTCGAGAAACAGCAGCTCGGGATCCAGCGTCAGGGCGCGGGCGAGGCCGGCGCGCTTGCGCATGCCGCCCGACAGTTCGGCCGGGTATTTGCCGGCGGCATCGGGCGGCAGGCCAACCATGCTCAGCCGCACCGAGGCGATTTCGTCCATCAGGCGCTGTGGCAGGTCGGTATGTTCGCGCAGCGGCGTCTGCACATTCTGGGCGACGGTCTGGTCGCCGAACAAGGCGCCATCCTGGAACAATACGCCGCAGCGTACCTGTATGTGCACCAGGGCATCGCCGGACAGCTTGTCCAGGTCGTGGCCGAGCACTTCGATCCGGCCGCCCGACGGATGCTGCAGCCCGATGATCGAACGCAGCAGCACGGATTTGCCGGACCCGGAACCGCCAACCACCGCCATTATCTCGCCGCGGACCACGTCGAGATCGATGTGGTCGTGCAGGATGCGCCCGCCGACGCGCGTGACCAGGTCCTGGATGCGGATGGCGACGTCGGGATCGGGCATGGCGCTCACAGGCCCAGTTTCGAGAAGACCACCGAAAACAGCGCGTCAGCGACGATGACCAGAAAGATCGACTCGACAACGGCCTGCGTGGTGTGCCGGCCGACGCTGGAGGCGTTGCGCTCGGCCTGGAAGCCCTGATGACAGCCGACCAGGCCGATGATGAACGCGAATACCGGCGCCTTGATCACCCCCATCCAGAACGTCCAGCCCGACACCGCGCCACGCAGCTGGTGCAAGAACGCGGGAATGGTGATGCCGAGATCGAGGTTGCAGGTCGCCGCGCCGCCGATGAGTCCCATCATGTTGGAGTAAAACGTCAGCAGCGGCAGCGTCAGCATGATGCCGAGCAAGCGCGGCAGGATCAGCACCTCCACAACGTTGAAGCCGGTGACCTGAATCGCGTCGATTTCCTCGCTCAGCTTCATCGTGCCGATCTGTGCGGCAAAGGCCGACCCCGAACGGCCCGCCGCGATGATGGCCGCCATCAAGCCGCCCAGTTCGCGCAGCACACCGACGCCCAGCAGATTGACGGTGAAGACCTCGGCGCCAAAGCGGCGCAACTGATCGGATCCCTGATAAGCGAAGACCACGCCAATCAGGAACGACAGCAGGCCGACAATCGGCATCGCGTTCAGGCCGGTTTCCTCCATCTGGTGGACCAGGGCCGCAACGCGCAGGCGGCGTGGGTGCAGGATGGTCGCGATGGTTTCGTAAACGATCAGGCCGAAGAAGCCGACGAGTTCGTAACCCTGGTGGACCGCATGAAAGCAGCCGCGTCCGATGCGTTCCAGCCGTCCGGCCAGGGTGGGCCGTGGCGGCTCGGCGACCGGGGGCGCACGACACTCGTGGTCGATCGTGTGGACCAGGGCGCGATATTTCGGATCCACATGCACCGGCCGCACCGCGACGCCGCGCTGTTCCAGGGTTCGCTTGGTACGCAACAGCAGCCAGGCGCCGACCGTATCCAGCCGCTCGATCGCGCCGACGTCGAATTCGGCGTCCTTATACTGCCCGGCATCAAGTGCCCGCAGCAGCGGATCGAGGCGGCGCGCCTCGGTACGGACCCACCGGCCGCCAGCCACGAGGCGGAACGTGCCGTCGCGATGCTCGGTCCGGTACCACGCAGCGTTCGGCAGCGGCGGCGGGTGCATCAGCGGCTCCGTTGCGCAGGCATCACGGCACGAGATCTGGCGTGCCGCGGAACCGGGGTCTTGAAGAATCATCCGACGTTTTGTTGATGGTTGGCCTTGACGGTTCATATGGACGGCTCATATGCGCATGACTGCCGGCGAGCAGCTCGGCGGAGTGTGACTATACGACAAATCCACAAAAAGCTGTCGATTCCGACAAGCGACAACGGCGGCTGCAGCCTAGCTTAGAATAACCGGTCAGTAGGCTGGTGGGGAATGGCGGCAACGACCAGAACCCCTCGGTGGACTTCTGCCACACTGAAAGATGCAACGAGGAGAAAAGCACTATGAAGTCATTGAGCTTCGCCGGAGCGCTCGCGATTGCGATGACATTCGGCACAACCCTGGCGTTGGCCCAAACCGGCCCCACGGTAGGCGACGGCAAGAACTCGATCACGCCGGCTTATCCATACAACTCTGGCGGCGCGGCGGCGCAGATAGGCGACGGCAGCAACACCACAAAAATACCGACAACGACGCCGGGTTACAATGTGGGCACCGGCTCCGCCCAGGTGGGGGATGGCAGCAACACGAAGCCAGTCTCCACCTTGACGCCCGGGTACAGCGTCGGCGTCGGCACGACCCCAAAAGGCCCTACGAGCCAGTACCGGTCAGGGCAACGCGCAGAGCCTGGCGCCGCCACCCGGTATGGCACAGCAGAACAGCAGCAAGTAGGACCTAGTCTCGTCGGCGATTGAGCCGCAGAGGCTCGTGTTGAAAGGGGGGCCGAGGACAACTCGGTCCCCCTTTTTGTGCTTTGAGCGCGATCACGGCGCCAAAATCGCTGATGCCGATCCTGGTTTTCGCGACGGCTTCCGCGCGGTGGACGCTGACCCGGATCGCGGCGCTGGCCCCGTCTTGGTCCTCGGTCGGGCGTTGGCTCGTCGTCCGATAGGCCGCTACGGCCCGGAAGCCTCGTCACCCACCGGCTCGAAGCCGCCCCCGAAGCCGCCCGGGACCGACGGCGTCGCGATCAGCCCGGCCACGTAAACGCGCCCGACATACAGGGTAACCCATCGCGTACCCGTCTTGGTGTGGTCCAGCAGCGCAACGAGATCGCCATCGGCCGACGATCCGCGCACCAGCTGTTGCATGACATCGGCCGGCACGATCGCGCGCTTATCGTTGACTTGCTCTATCACGTCGCCGGGCCGCATGCCCATGCCATCGGCCTGGGACCCGGGCGCTACCGCATCAACCAGGACACCCGAAGTGTTGGCCGCCTTGCGCGCCGCCTCGGTCATTGCGCCAAGGTGGAGGCCCAGCCCTGCCGCCTGCGCCTCCGCCACATCGGCCGCGCTAGCCAGCACGTCGCTGCGCAACGCGGTCATATGCGGCCAGTTCGTGCCGCGAACCACGACTTCCGCCATCTGCTGGTCGCGCCAGACCAGCAATGAGATCGGCACCCCCACCTGCCGGGTGAGGACAAACCGCAGGATGGCACTGGCATTGTCCAGTTCCTGCCCATCGGCGCCGGCAATGACGTCGCCAGGCTGGATCTTGGCCGCCGCGGCCGGACTTCCCGGCTCCACGCCGGTGACGATCGCGCCCGACATATCCGGCCGCCCGAAGACCGTCGCGAGACGGGCGGTCATGTTCTGGAGCCGCAATCCGATCCAATTCGGCGCGATGTTGTCCGGATCCACCAGCCTGTCTGCGACGAACAGGGCGACCTTGGACGACAGGGCGAACCCGAGCCCAATCGAACCCAGCACCTTGCTGTTCGACAGCAGCGCGGTATCGATCCCAACAATCCTGCCGGCGCAATCCAGCAACGGCCCACCCGAATTCCCCGGATTGATCGTCGCATCCGTTTGAATGTAGTCATCGAACGGCGAGCGCATCAGGTCGCGGCCTCTTGCGCTGACCACGCCGACGCTGACCGAGGTGCCGAGGCCCAGCGGGTTGCCGACCGCGATCACGGACTGCCCGACCCGTAAGGCATCGCTGTCGTCAAACGCGAGTGTCGGCAGCGGTTCGGGAACGTTCACCTTGAGGACCGCCAGGTCGATCAGCGATGCCGCCGCGATCAATTGCGCCGGCACCTCGGTCCGGTTGTTGAACGTGACCTTGATGACCGCGGCATCCTTGATGACATGCTTATTGGTGAGGATAATCCCGGCGGGATTGATGATCGCCCCGGATCCGACGAAAGTCTCGAAATGTGGCCCGGCCGGTTCCGTGCCTGCGGGGGCCGGCGTGCTTTTGTCCGTGACGTCCTTGCTGTCCGCGTTGAGGGCCGGACCGCTTTCTTCGCCGTTGCCGCTGATCACCTTCACTACGGTGATGTTGACGACCGCCGGCAGGGCGCGGGCGACAATGCCTGCCACGTCACACGACTTGGGAGACTCGGCCAAAACCGGCGTCGGGACACCGATCGCCACGAGCGCCGCCATGATCACAGAGGAACTGGCGATACGAATTGCTCGATTGCAATATCTCATGTGGCGTATCCCTGCTCGGCTGGTGCCGGTTCGGCTGGTGACGGTACGGTCAGTAAATACCTGCCCTAATGCCAAGGCACTATCGCGGTCTTTGCTGAAGCTGCGGTGTTTTGCCGGATTTTACGGTGGGGTCAAGAGCAGCAGGACGCCGACGATGCCGCAGACGATGCCCGTGTCAGCGACCGTTTGGTAGCCCATCACGGTCACGAGGGTGAACGCCGCGGCAATCGTTGGATGCTCCAGAAACCTGTTGAGTTGCATGACCCTGGCGATGCCGCCGAGTTGCCGGAATCCAGGCCATGATCCCGGCTGGACCTCGCGCCTTCCTGCATCATCCGACCTGGCGCTGCATGTCGCGGGCGCGGAAGGTCCGCATGAGGACGAGTGCCCTCGGGCGCGGTTTCTCGTGGCGTAGTTTATGGAATTTACTGTTCTCGGTCCGCCGCGCCGACGGCGGCCACGCCGCAGCAGCCCGCCACGACAGTCGCTTTGGCCGCGATCGGCGCCTTTCCCAGCCGACCGACTGGCCGCCGCTGGCGCCGACCAGCCGACCGCACGATCAGGAGGCGGTGCGACGAACTAATCTTGGTGCGACGAACTAATCTTCGAGCGTGAAGCCAGCCTTGAGTGTGACCTGATACTGCCGGACCTTGCCGTCCCCTACGCTGCCGCGGATTTGGCCAACCTCGAACCATCCGAGGTGTCGCAAGGTGGTTGCAGCTTTGGAGATGGCGTTGTCGATGGCTTTGGAGATGCTCGTATCGGACGTGCCGACTATTTCCACTACCTTGTACACGGTTTCGGTCATTGGTGCTTCTCCCTGTCTCCCGGCATCGCACGATGAAGGTACCGGGGACCGCAGGATGGTACTCACGCTCGGCGATGGCAACCCGGATGGAGACCTACCGGAAACAGAACGAGAGCCGGTCAGCGAAGATCATTACGAACGATTTTCACTCCGCGCGCTGGACCTAGATACCTCGCGTCGGTCGGTATGGCACCATCTGACATTTGCGGAGTTGTCGGTATCGCCGGAGCATACGATTTCAATCCTGCGCAGAGAGATGGGTTCAAGGTATTCGCATCAGAAGATTGCCCGGAAAGCGGGTACGCCGATCAATCACGTTTCGCCGCATGCGCCGGCCATGTTGTTAATGTTCGGCACTCTGGGCCGGGTAGTGGGGCCGGGAAATATGCTGCGACTGGCGCAACGCCTGCGCTCCGCCGGAGACGGCGTCGAGACTGAACAGTATCAAGGCATCACGCATGGATCGCCGCTGGCGGCGTTTTCCGGCGTCTTATCGTTCATCGCTCCAGCGAGGGCCGATGCTCTACGCTTTGTGGCGTCCGGCGGATCGTGCGGCGAGTGACGGCGACGATTGCATGGGGGCGGAACGGTTGGTCTGGTGAAAGCGTGGGGTGACGGCACAAACAGCGGCACAGTCATTTTCCGATCGCCGGATTTCTGTGCCGCCAACCCGCCAACCCTCGCTAAGTCGTTGATTTGGCGGAGGGGATGAGACTTTCCGTGGGCCACCGTAAGCCATTGTTTTGCATGCCTTCTCAGTCTTCTAGGCCATAAGGCGTTGGTCAAATCGTTGGTCAAGTCTGCTCCCGCCTCAGCCCGAAACGTGGGTTCGATTGCGGCTTCGTCCGTCGAACTCGCTCCGGGGTGACGCCCATCCATTCTCCCCTGAACGTCACCGCCCCGCCGATCCTCGCCAGACCAGCCTCTCGTCACGGTCGAGACGACGATCCTGGCCGACGCCGGATGATCGTGCCGCCGACACCGATCCAGACCGCCTGCCGCCTGAACCTTGGTGGACTGTCATGGAGGCACTCGGAGACCGTCCTGGTGATCCTCGTGCCGTTGACCATGTGGAAGGAACATCAGGCGCAGCCGAAATATCCCCAGAAACGGTGGGCAACCCTGGGGATAACTCACTCACAAAGATGTGATTTTGGCCGTTCCTGGCGGCTTTTCTCAGATCGCCTCCGAAATAGGCATAGATAGAAAAAGGACAGTCTGGCTGTCGGTTTGCGACGTGTGCGATTCGGCTTACCGCAATAATTGCGGAAAGGTGCCAAGCGAATGATCGTGCTGTGAGTAACTCTGTTGATGATCTCGTCCAGGCATCCCGAACGTCTGTTTGAAGACCTCGCCCGTCAAGCCTCTCGCCACGGCGGGAAGACGATCCAGGGTGGCGCCGATCCTCTCCAGGACCGTCGCCCCAACCCTCCCAGTCACCGTCCACCAAACCGCGAACTACCGTCAGCCGGCCCCCTGAACCCTGCTGGGACTGTCCAGCAGGGCTTTGGTAACCCGCCCTGCTAATTTGGTGCCGCCGGTCTGGGGGAACGCTTGGAGATAGTGATGATCTTGGACAACACGCTTAGCCGCACGGTCTGGATAGAGAAGTTTCTAGGATAATATCATTTTTGGCACGCCATCTGAGGCTGGTTTGTAAGAACTCGCAGCATAGGTTGCTGGCGAAGCCGATATTGCGGCAAGTCCCTACTTTTGAGAATGTTCGATGAAACACCTCCTGCTGGTTCTGGTCCTTGCCTCGGTAGCTACCGTATCTGCGGCCACAGCATCGGCCGGCACGACCAATCTGATAGAAAACGGGTCGTTCGACAGTCCAAACGTGGGCACAAATTGGGCGATTTTTGCGAATGGCGGCGTGCCGGGCTGGACCAGCAACAACAACGAAATCGAGATCGACTACACGCCAATCCTTGGATTGCCGTGCTATAGCGGCACGGGCGGCTGTCAGAGCATGGAGGTGGACGGCACCACCTTCGACACGATTTCGCAAACTGTGACCGGGCTGACGCCGGGTGAGAACTACGTTCTGAGTTGGGGATATGGAGACCGACCCGGTTCCGGCCCGCAGCAACTCGATGTGTGGTTCGGCGGTAATTTGGTGACATCCGATATCGGTTCCGGTTCCGGGACATGGAGTGCCAGTTCATTCATCGTGACCGCCGATGCAACCTCCGAAGTTCTCAGCTTCGCGGCTATCGATACTAGCGCCATCGGCGGCAATCCGTCTGTCGGCAATGAAGTTGGCGACGTATCGCTCACTGCGGCTCCTGAACCTGCATCTATCGCCCTGCTCGGCGCCGGTTTGGTAACCCTCGGTCTAACTCGCCGTAGGTCGTCCAATAGCATAGGACGGTTGATCGGCAGACCGTCCACCAGACCCTCGCCGCCTCCAACCCCGACCACAACCGTCTGCCGGCCCGTGAACCCTGGTGGACTAGCCTCATGAGGGTGTGAGAGACCGTGGTCGGACGACTGCGGTGACCGGGGGGCGACGGTGCAAGACGGTGGCGGGATCGTCACGGGACGGTGCCACATCGAGGTGATGGGACGGACTGCGGCTGCCTTAGTTGCCCTCCCTCGGCTCTTTGGCGGTGCTCTTGCCGGACTTGACGTTGATACCGTCGCCCAGGTTCGGCTCCATCGACTCGTCGGCGGCCTTGGCACGGGCCTCATAATCAGTCGCCATAGTCAGGAACCTAGCCTTCGATGCCTCTCGGTCAGCCGTATCCGCCATACCTCGGAAACGTGCGGCCTCCTCACGAAGAAACTTAGGGGTCATCATAACTTCTTTCAGATTTGCGGAACATCCCCTCATGGCAGCCAGAGGCTCTGTCGGAACCCGGGACGTCAACGGGGATATAAGCATGTGTGGATGCTAACGATCGAGGACAAGCCAAGCGGAGTGTAATTCCGGCCGGGCCATACCATATTGATTGGCATGGCATCCCCACGGTTTCAGGTCGCCCGGCAACCTAACCACTCCTTCAACGTCAATCTGACGACTGCAGATGGTCGCCTCAAGACCATTCCTGGCTTCGGGAGCGAGCATGAGGCTGCCGCCTGGATCGTGCAGACCGAGCGCATGCTGCAAGATACTGACCCACGCTTCCGCCTGCCACCCAGGAACAAAGGTCATCATTAAAAAATCCACTGCCAAAAAATCCACTGCCAAGAAGTCCGCCACCCAGGCCAAGAGGGCGGCTGTTCCGGCGAAGGGTGCTCCACAGGCCACTATCATGGCTGAACAGCATAACCATCCTCCTCTGGTCGATTCGGCGGCGCACCCTGCTCACACCTCTTGGATTCGGGCAACCTCACCGCCACCATCGGCGGCCCAGCCCGTGGCAAGCCGATCCGAGACCGTCCCGCCATACCCTTCGACCGCCACCAGACCATCATGCCGATCGTCCGGCCGATCCTCCCCACGCCAATCCAGACCCCGTCTGCCGACCCCCGAGCCTTGGAGACTGTTTCAGGAGGGTCTGGGCGACCCTTGGATTATCAGGCTGTAATCCTGAGGAGAGGTTGACGCACTGCCGATGAGCGTCGGGAGCGCAGCTTGCCCCTTGTCACTTTTCGGGAATCACGATGGGGCCTCTCAATATGCCGTCGTGTCCTTGCGATTTGACAGTGGCCACCGCATATCACTGATGGCCTCATCGCCGCACGAGCGGCACGGCGAATCGACGCTGCTACGGCCTAGCGATAGGGCTAGATTAGTACGCGGAGGGTGGCCTTAGTATCCTGTTGTCAGATTCGTCCGTTGGGCCGGCGTGTCCAAGCTTTGGATGGTCAGGTGGGGTTGATGACCGAATGGGCGCAATGGTTTCTGTCAGAGCTTCCGCTGTTTATTCTGACTGCCATTTGCACCCATCTGGTCATGTCGAGCGGCCAGACCTTGTTCCATTACGGCCTAGGTCATCACCGGATAGGCGGCATCTTTTATCGGAACCACATCAGATTTCATCACACGTATTACGCCAAGGGCCATCTCGTGTCCTCAAACTATCGTGGCGAGGAAGGGAACAATACGCCCTACTTCCTCATCCCCACGACCCTCGCTGCCGGTGGCGTGTTTCTGGCTCTTCCGTTTGATTTTTTCCTGGTAGTGGCCGCTGTCGGCACGGCGTCATTCTACATTCACGTATATTTTGACAGGGAATACCACGTTGAAGGGTCGAGTTTAGCACGGTTTTCTTGGTTCAGGCGTAAGCAACAGCTTCACTTCGTTCACCATCTACACGCGAACTGCAATTTCGCGGTAATCGACTTCTTCTGGGACAGAATCCTTGGAACCTACCGAAGCCCCGACACGGAGGTTCGCTAAACCTGCTACGGACAGACGACGCCTCCCAAGCGCTCCCACACAATTTCCGCATCACCGTCTTCCAACTCGACTTCCCTTGTCCCTTCAGAGATCGTCTCGGCGAAGCCACTCGACAGCGATCCACGACCTGCTGCCGCCACCCGAACCTCTCCGAACTGGCTGAACAACGGGCCAGCGACCGTCGTCCTAATGATCCTGCTGCCGCCGGGATTGGGAACTGTGGTTGACGGTGGCGAGTAATCCGTCTTGGCCTTCTCCGGAACGCTGCTCACTTCAATTATCTTTCGGCGGAACAAGACGTTCCCGACCAAGCCAGACTTCCAGATGGTCAAAGCCGATAGTTTCACGCCATTGCTGACGAGCGACCTCGACTGCCTCCGCTGCATTCTCGGCCTCGATGAATGCGCCCGTGATAATCCGCCCATCGTCCGTAAGGCAGAAGCATCGGAATCTGGGCATGCGAGGACGCCTCACGAATTTGTGAGGCACCATCGGAACGGTGCCGATCCATGTCAACTCGGCTAAACGGTCTATGCCGATTAGGGGATCGTTCCTCTGAATCGGGATGCCCCTGACCATTTGGGAACTGCGGTTCCCAGCGATTTGGGAGATCGTCGTCGGTCGGGCCTGTAGTGGGTGAACGTTGGCTGCGCCGGGCCGCCTCTTGGCTACAACATCCCGCCCATGCCATCCCGCATCATCACCGCCAGATCACCAGCCAATCGGCCTCAGAAGCTCGCCCAGCCGTGCCGCGTCGTGTCCCCATCCTGGGCCTGAATGTCCACGCCGATCCTCATCCTGGATTGTCGCCGGTCACTGTCACAATTCAAATTCAACCTTAAAGGCGATCCCGATAAAACTCAAGGCTTAGTGGAGTTCCACGAAAGTTCGTATTGTGCAATTATTAGGGAAGAGCGACACCCTGGACGGTTTACCCAGGGCATCCCAATGAACGACGAACCTGACGAGCCGAAAAGCCTCACCGATCATCAGCAAGAAATATTGCAATTGGCGAAATCTGGCAAGAGCATGATGGAGATTGCAAGAGAGATCGGCTTGCCATTGGACGTCGTCGCCAACCATTTGCTAATTCTTGGTCAGATGGGTCTGCTCTAAAGAACAGCGCAGTTGAAAACGCCGGTCCTGTGCAACGTCTCGCCGATGGCCGTGTTCGCCCTACCTGTGCGGCTTGGAGTAAGCATCACGCCTATGTGGGGCGCTTTTCGTTAGGTTTGGCTCTCCGCTTCAATTCAGCCTACACACTCTCCTTCAATTCCTTGGCTGGCCTGAAGGCGATCCTCTTGCTGGTCTTGATCTTGGTCACCTCGCCAGATGCCGATCTCTATCTCCTTATCGGAACACTGATCGAAAGTGTAACATACACTCTCGCCAGCATTCCGCAGGACAGGCAGTCCGACACCGCCAGGGCGGCGGTTGGGTTGCTGTTTGATCGGCTACGAGCGGAGAGATTGCTCTGACCGGTTCGCCGAAACCGCCGCCGAGGTCTGCGGTCTCTGCCTAGATCGTGATTGGCTGACCAACACCTGAACCTAGCGGGACTACTATCCCCGAAGTCAGAAATGCGTTCTGCTAACGATTTCTTGAGGCCGCTTTGCCCACAGTCAACGACATGGCTTTACTCGGACGACAGGCAAACCGGTCATCTCGTTAGAAATCGACCAACCAACCCCGATAGGTCGGGCGGCGCTTGCACTTCGCCGTTCGGGGTGGAGTGATCGACAGCGTGGGGCAAAGCTTCGCCAAGTAATCTGGAGCGGTTCCTAATTGTGATGCCCAATCGTTGATCTCACTATCAGTGAAAACTTGGTCGATCTGGCTTCCGGAAATAGGCTTATGGTCTTCATTCACCCATGATTGGGCTTGATCGCCTAAGCCGGCCTGTTCGAACCGAGATTAGAAGCGCTGCAACGCCGCCGCCATTTTGAGCCACGACTTGCTGGAGAATATCGGTGATGGCATTGGTATGGGTTTCCTGCTGACCTTCCAGCGCCCCCAAAATCTGGCCAAATATTCCGCTCATCACGCACCTGCGAGTTTGACGGGGATCAAGGATAGAAGAATTTGGCTATAACGCATAGGCATGGGCAAGATCGTCAATACCGACGCCTGTCGACGTATTCGTTTTGCTAGACGTTGGCAATCAGTCGTTGTCTCTCCATCCTGAATGCCAAGCCCATCTCCTGACCGTACTATTGCCATCAAACGCCACTTTCTGATAATGCTGGATGCAAGCGGTCCCGTCGGTGGGAAGCAAAAATGGAGCCTCTTCATGCGCCTGAACGCTGTCCTAGCATTTCTGTTTGCTGCTGGCCTCGCCCTCGTCACGCCATCATTCGCTCAGACGACGCACGGCACCGCTACAACGTCGACGGTGGGTAGAACCAACTCGGCCGCCACCCTCAACCATCATCCGCAGCAATTCAAGACGGAAACTGAAGCCAAGTCTGCCTGCGGTAGCCAGCGGGTGGTTTGGGCGAATACATCAAGCCATGTGCTCCACGCGACTGGATCGAAGTACTACGGGAAGACGACGCATGGTGCGTACATGTGCGAGAACACCGCCACACAATCGGGGTATCACATGGCAAAGAACGATTAGCAAATCTCCAAGCTGGTTATGGCGGGCGATCTTGCATCCCGCCACAACCGCCAAGCGCCGACAAAACCATCGCCAACACCCCTTCCGAAACCCCGGCGGCTGTTGATCAGCCCGGCGGCTGTTGATCAGGCAGCAACCGTGCCGATGTCCGTGCCGCAGTGCTTGCACCTGCTCGCTGCGGGATTTAGATCGTCCGAGAGGCAAGCAGGGCATGTTTTGGTCGGAGGCGGATCGCCAAACACCGTCTTGCCCTGCCGAGCCATCACATATTTGTACGGCATGACGATCATGAAGTACACGACCGCCATATAGATGACATAGATGACGAAGTAGATGATCGCAGAGATAAACGCACCGAGATTCAGGTAGGTGCCGTTGCCGCCGCCGGGAATAAGCTGCCAGCCGAACCCAGGGCCTTGCACATGCCGCTGGGCGGCGGCGATCAGTGGGTTTATGATGTCGTCAGTGAACGCTTTGACGAGGGTGCTGAACGCCAGAGCAACAACCAACCCTACTGCCACGACGATGACATCGCCACGCATCAGGAAATTTCGAAAGCCCTTCAGCATCTTCGTTCTCCTATCCAGACAGGGTGGGTTCTGAGCCGGAAGGCAGTGCGTCAACTATGATAGCTGTGAGCCGGCTTGCAGGCAACGATCACGGTCTTCCGTTGCGTAAGCAGGCGGAACGTGTCTGAATCAAGCACCAGATAGCGGAGATGGAAATTCGCGACCGTTCCGGGTCAGTCTGATCTGGCGGAAAAGATGGGCCGGATGCTCGGAGGGAGGTTTGCCAAGAACGACCTCGCCGGCAGCGACCTCCAGCACGTCACCCGTATTTGCCCACATTCATCGGCATCATCCTGGCTTTCTACCATTGCTCAGCCGGGACATGTCATGCCACGGTTGGGAATGATCATCCCCACGGCCAAATTCCCCTATTTCCACCGTTGACCGCCATAGCCACAACTGATAGTGGTATTTTTTGCCTGTCTCATCTACCTGGAAAGCAGTGCGGGTGCGCCCTCTGCGAAACAGCCATTGCTACCTGGAGCCGACACCATGGACAAAGGTATTGCCGCAGTCGTCCGGCAGATTGCCGAGAATGCCGAAGCGGCCTCACTGGATATCATGGACCTGCCAGGGACGATCTCCACGCTCGTGAAGTATGCCGCCCAGCATCAGGTTGATCCGTACGTGACCCTTGGGGTGCTTGTCGAGAGCATAGCCCACACCGTCGCCCAATCTATTCCAGATCAGAAGCAAATAGAAGCCGCAAAAGGTGTCACCCGCCTGCTACTGGAACGCTTTGCAGCGCAGGGATTGATCCGCTGATATCAGCAGATATTCGCCGTCACCACGGATTTGCTGCCGATCGCCGATCGGATGGCGCTTTCATCGGCCTTTTTTGAGTCCAGGCAGCGCACTATCGGGCTTGCTGCGCTGCGATGGCATGGGGAATGTGAGTTCAATGATCGGTGATATTCTTTAGAGCGAATAACCTCGTGCGCCAGCCATCCCCTCGGTCGGCCGCACCAAGGGCTTGAGAGCCGCCAATGCCAGCCTACGGAAGCGCTGGGGATCATCCTGGATGCGGGCTTCGTCGGCCTTCGCGATGCCGCCGGTTATCTGGTCGATCATGTTGGTGGATGGTGGTGAGGATCGTGGCAAACGCCTCATAGATAAATACGAACACAACAAATTCCAGCGGGACACACAATGTCAGAGGATATTCAACTTGCGCCGACCGACCTCCACAAACCAGACAGCACGCTCAGGGAAAGGGTCGCTGCGAAGATCAGCGAGATCACGACTAAGGCGGGAGAGGTACTGGCGGAGCTAGGCATAGTCTATCCACTGTTCTTCCTCATCCCAAACAGCGGCGACAGCATGTTGACATTCGGCACCTCACAAGACCCGTCAGATCAGGAATGGCAAATGGTTTCCAGTTCGGTGGCAAAAATCGTTCAGGAAGCACTTGGTACGGGTCCACTGCGCACCCGCGAGATTGTTTGCACCCAGACGAAAGTGACAAGCCAGGAGGCCGATGATGAGAACTCTATGAAATCATGCAACGCACACGGCGGCAAGATCGCACCTCGCAATCTAGCAGAGATTATCCTGATGAAGGTTCATCACGTGCGACCAGTGATAATCGGTCGATAAAAGCTGGTTCGACGGGCAGCCAACAAGAACGGCTGCCGTCCCCAGTGTCAGACCCGACAGACACCTACCGCCGATGAGTATCCTGGTTTCTCCCGATCCCCGCTTCCTTTCGTCGGGCAGCGGCTTGAGAGCCGTCAGTGCCAGCCTGTCGAACCGTGCCGGATCATCCTCGGACCGTGCGCCGTTAGCCCTGGCGATGGCTCTGGCGATCCGGTCGAGCATGGGCGTGGTCGATGATGGGGATCGTGCCATAGATGGTTTCCTGCGGATAAGTACCGCAAGCTGTACCTCCCAGGGCTGGCCGCCAGTCGGTCTAGCGAGCGTCGCGTTAGTCCCGCTGCGACCGAGTTGGGAATTATGGTTCCCACACGGCGCCGGTCATCTTGTCACGAGTGCGGGAGACTGGGGCGGGGACGGAAGAGGCACAAGCCGCCGTGTAGCCATCTTCGTGCCGCCCTCTTAGTTGCAGGAGGTGATCTGCCCAATTGTGGTGCATGTCGTTTGCAACCTAAGTGGCGGCTGATAGGTCGGAACCGGCGGCGGGACATACGGAACCGGCCGCGAGTTCTGCATCATCTGCATAAGGATTGGCGCAGCGATTGCCGCATTCTGCCGGGCTTCTTCCCGTCGTTCGGCATCCGCTTCCGCAAGCGCCTGTTGCAAACGCTCATTGGTCGCCATCGCCCGCCGAGCGCTTTCCGCCCATGTGATCTTGCGTTCGATCAGCAACGCGGTTCGGGCCGTCCCCTCGTCCCTAGCCTCAATGTACATAGGAACCGCCTGCGGAAAGATCGGGCCAACGGCGGCAATGTATGTGTTGACGCATTGTACCGCCTCGTCATGCTGCAACGCGAGAAGCCGAGCTTCTTCATCGGTCGGATAGGTTTCATTGGTAAGCTGCGCCATGCTCGGAGTCGTCAAGAATACATGTGGCAAGAGCGGCGCATATTCAGATTTATGTACGACTGCTTCAAGGCAGGCGGAGCGGGTCTGCACCGCTTGCTGGAAGCGAGCCGCCGGACTGCATCCCGTCAACGCTAGCCCCAGGGCCAGGATCACGGCTCCTGTTTTTCTCATGCCGCATCCCTTGCCATTGCACCCATCAACAATGGTCTATGACAACTCGTTTTTCAGCTTAGTTTCAGGCGGCAAAAGTAGGTCAGCGAGGCGTGTGGCTGCAACCGTGCCGAATGCTACACCACAGCCGGAACCGTGCCGCTATCCGTCCCACTAGACCAAGCCCAAGCGAGCCGGCCGACAGCCGCCCCAAACCGTCTCACAGAAATAGCTCGACAATATGGGACGGCGCTGTATCATTGCCTCATAGTTCCAATGGGACAGGAGGCACCATGCTGGTCGGCTACGCCAGGACATCCACGACGGACCAGGACGCCGGCCTGGAAGCCCAGGAGCGAGACCTGGGGGTGGCTGGCTGCGAGAAGCTGTTCGTGGAGCAGGTATCGTCCGTCGCCAAGCGAGGCCAGCTTGAGGCCCTGCTGGAATTCGTCCGGGAAGGCGACACTGTGGTCGTCACGAAGCTCGATCGTCTGGCCCGATCAGTAGGCGACCTCCTGTCGATCGTGGGCCGCCTGGAAAGCAAGAAGGTGTCGCTGCGGGTTCTGGCGATGTCTGGCAGCCAGCCGCTCGATACATCTACGGCCATTGGGAAGTTCATGCTGGCGGTGATCGGTGCCGTTGGACAATTCGAACGAGAGATGATGCTGGAACGCCAGCGGGAAGGCATCGCCAAGGCCAAGGCAGAGAAGAAGTACAAGGGTCGTGCGCCGACTGCACGCCGGCAGGCTTCCGAGATCATCAAGCTGAAGGCTGAGGGCGTCAGGCCCACGGAGATCGCCAAGCGGCTGAATGTCGGCCGGGCCTCAGTATACCGAGTCCTTGGAGAGCAGGCCGGCGAGGATCAGCAGGAGGCGGCGTGACGCCAAACGGGGTATCCTTGAGGGATGTAGCTGCTCATGTGGGATCGGTAGAGGTTTATCGGACATGAGGCTGCTCAACGATCCGATATTCATGGACATCGAAGCCTCGTCACTCGACTCGGGTTCCTTCCCGATCGAAATAGCATGGGTAGATTCGTCAGGCCACGGCGAATCCTATCTGATCAGCCCTCGGTTCAACTGGAAGGGCTGGTCCGCCGCGTCGGAGAAGCTGCATGGAATTAGTCAGTCCATGCTCGATAGTGAAGGCATCCCAGCTACCACTGCTGCGCAGTTGGTATATGACACACTTCATGACCGACTGATCTACTCTGACAATGCAGCCTTCGATGCCTATTGGCTGGGGATGTTGTTGGACCTGATCGGTCAGCCGCCGTTGGAAGTCAAGGAATTCGACAAACTCAGGACTCAGGAACTCGATCGTCTGTCGTCAACGGGTCGGGACAGAGATTTGCAGACGCTATTGGAAAAGGGCCGGCAGCACGTGGCCGAAGTCGATGCCCAGGAAGCGATCCGGTTACGGACGCATCACCGGGCATTACCGGACGCCGACAGCTTGTGGCGACGCTGGCACGCGGTTAGTGTTTGGGTTGATCGACAACTACGAGCGTCTTGAATGGTCAGCGACCCCATGCAGAGGGTCAAGCGGGATATGGCCGCTCAGTTGGCGGAGGCAGTGTGACGCAGGAGTTCTTCTCCGATCTGCTACCTACCTTCCTGGCGTGGCTGGATGAAACCAGACCCCGATTGGCCCTCGCCGTCCACCCCCAGCGCTCGACGCCAGACGTGATCGAATTCTCCTTCGGATTGGCGAACCCGGTTCTGGAAGGTGCGTTGACGGCCCGTGGTGATCTTGTGGTGTCGGTTGAATGGAAAGACGAGTGCTGGGACTTACTGCTGTCCGAGGAGGTTCGCCCACGGAAGACTGCCCAGGGCTTCGTATGCGTCCTTTGCGAGTCACAAGGCGATCACCGCATCTTTCCCAGCCTCGAAGCTCTCTACCACGATCATCTATTCCATCCACTCGAAGACTGGATCAACACGAAACTCGCCAAGGCCCATGCCGTTGCACTATACCGCACTGACGGTGGTGATAGTACATGGGCCAGACTGATTTCGTGTGACGACCACATGGGTTCGCCAAACGCTTTGGTTCAACTGAAATGAGGCTACCTGAAAAGCGGTTCGAATGGCAGTTCGGCGCCTGGAGGCTGGGTCTCACAATCTGCCCCGGCATCTGCATGGTCGGCATCTGGTGGGATGGCAACCCCTTCAGCGTCGCTGTTCGATTGCCGTTCATGACCCTCTGGTGCGAGCGTCAGGGTGGTGCGTACTGGCCGTGGGAGTGGACCATCCTGCGTGTCGTCATCGGCAAGCAGGAATTCCGGGTCGATCTAGCCCTCAACGATTGGGGCCTCGGCGTTGCCATGTTCGACACAAAGGACTGGTCGATCCACGTTGGTCCCATCAACATAGAATGCGAGCATGGCAAATTCTATGATGACGATACTTATATGAAGCCTGCTGCGCATCTCCGACTGTTCTCGAAGCCTCGGCCGCCCTGTGAGTGTGAGCTTGATCGCTGATGGCTCTACGTGATCTCTCCAAGATGAGGTCGATCAATGACGGTACTCGGACATTATTCGAGTCCGTGATGATGCCAAACATCATAACCGCCTTGCGTGATTGGGGAAAGGTTCAAGCTGGCGGTGTGCTGATCGGCGCCCTCGCTTTGTCCTACTACGCACGACCTCGAATGACGCAGGATGTGGATTTCCTATTTGAGTCTGGTGAGGATGTTCCCACATCGGTGTCCGGCATCACACGGGCCGGCGACCATGAGTTCCCGCACGATGGAACCAAGGTGAAGATCGACCTAATCACGAGCAAGGTGCAGCATGTCCCGCCAGAGATCATCCGGCAGGTCATGGACCCAGCCGTTGAGAGCGATGGCATCAAGATCGCCAGTGCGTCTGGCCTGGTGGCCTTGAAGCTCCATCGGCTGAGCATGCAGGACAAGGCGGAGATCATCGCACTGATCAAGACCGACAAGGTGGATGTGAGTGGCTTTGCGTTGCCGCTGAAAAGGATGCGGGCATTCTTGGCTTTGGAGGCGGAGGCACCGCACGATCTACATCCGGTCTGATATCATCCGGCTCAAGGAAGAAGGCGTCAGGCCCACGGAGATCGCCAGCAGGCTTGGGATTGGTCGAGCTAGCGTCTGTCGGGTGTTGGGTGCCAGTGGTGGCGAGGATCGGCGGGAGGCGGCGTGAACGGCAGTGTCGTCCCCGACCTTTTCGGCACATCAGCGCCAGTAGAGAATGCAGCCGATCACGACCCAAGCCAGCCCGGAAAGAACGACGCTGACGGCGATACCAGTAGCCGGAGCCAAATCACCCTCCTGCACCGCTTCGGTGTCGCTGGGCGGCTTGGCCTCACCACGCAAGAGCGGTATCAGGGCTGGGTTTAGATTTTCGATGCGCCCTGGTCTGCGGCGCTCCAATCGCATCGGAGGGGCGTCCGAGACCTGGGCGTCATCACGAATATCCGACACCTTATCCCTCCATGGAGTTATTGCGTGGGAAGGTCCAGCGGAACTCCTCCGATGGTGTGTGCCGTTACTTAGTCCCGTCTCGGCGGTCGCCGCATTGATGCAGATCAACTGGCGGCCCCAAGGTCGAGGTCGCCATCAGGGACCATCTGAGAGCCGGCAATGGCATACTCAAGGTGACGAAGTTGGTCGGCGTCGGTTCCGGCACCGTGCAGCGTATCAAGAGGGAGATGGCGAGCCAGTTGGCGGAGACGGCGTGATGCCAATTGTCACCTCCTGTCAGCAAAAACAGATGGTTCTGGATACGGTCGGTGGTCGGCTAGAAATGACAGTGGAGGCCATCTTCCGCGACGCTCAGCGAAGAGTATTTCAGAACGGCTCGGAGAGGGGCCGGGACGGTCAGCCAAAGGGGTTGTTGGTCGGGTTGGGTGACATCGCCGGTCGATGGTTCGGGCGGACTGATGGACTAAGCTGATCTGGATGAAAGCCGTGCGCCTCACCTATCAGAGACTTTTTGTATAACCCGCCACAGCGACTCAAAAGTTGATTGCGTTTGACCGGATGAGCAATCAGCATTCTTCGCTTCATCGGATGCTAGCTTAGACAGGCCCAGGAAGAAATCATATGAAAGTTCCGACGCCCACTTCTTGTTCGTTCCTATATTTACCAGCATCATTTTCATATTATCATCCTCGTTGAGATACTTACATCTCTCCTGGATGTCCCGCTCCCATGCCAAATCTGCGAACGTCTTAGCAAGCGGATTTGACAAAATCGTCTGCCTCGCATCGGCCACAACGCGATCCATCTCAGTCTTACTGCCTGCGGTGTCCTCAGCTACTTTTGCGAGGACGGCATCGGCCTCCGGCCCGCATTTGGCATACACGCCGGTGTCGGCACCCGGTTTGGCCAGCGTCACCGTCGAAACATCAGGCGGAGGAAGATGGTCGGAAAGGTTGTAAACGGTGCCATCGGCCTTGATAATATCGGCGCTTGTCATCGTGGTCGGGGAGGTAATCCGGTACGCTTCAAGCCAGCCGGTTTGGTTTGGTGGCTCGCGTCTGACAATAACGCCACCATCGTGGACAACGTAACGAACCGGCGCCAAGACGAAAGTGGGGGGAAGCCCGGCTTTTTTCTGGTAGTGATCCCACATATATAGCCCAACTCTTTGGGGCGGAAAATCTCGAACTTCTCAGTGCAGTTCTGTGCCCAGGGTCCGCTGCCGACTTTGCGCCAGTTTCCAAAGATGGCTGACAAATCTACAGGTGAAGCTGTCCGTTGTGCAGTCAGTGGTGATGAATATGAGTCCGACGATGGCGGCATCTTTGGGCGCTTATATTCTTCGCCATCTGAACCATAGAAGTGTATTATCGCCAAGGCTCCAAGAGTAATCACTAGCCCTATTCCGCCAACTTTGGTGGCAAGTGACTTATTGTGTGAAGTCTCAGAAAAGCGCAGCCACGCCCCACCGCCGAGGAACATAAAGATACCCAACAGCCCGACCGGAGCTACTATCCATCCAATAATGCCGGGCGTCCCTTGTGAGGACGACGTAGCTTCCATCCGTGCCTCCGCTGCTGCCGCTTTGTCAGGGTCGCTTATCGTAGGTTGGCTTGACGTAGCGGCACCGCCCATGGCTGCCGAGGATCGCGTGACGATCGGTGACGGTTCACCCAACGGAAGTCCGATGGATGTGAGATCATTCGTGCTCCACGGATATGGCAAGGACGATTGTGTACAGTAGTGGTATGTATGCACCGTGTCCTCGAATCGCAGGACAAACATCTCACCCGTCCTGGGGGTGACGGTCCACCAAACGCCACCATTCTTGCAGCCAGCAAGAAACTTGTAGCCGTTATCGGGTTCCGAGTGCGAAAGGCTCGCAATCCGACATCCCAGACCGAAGCTCTTGCCCGTGAATAGTTCTAGCGTTGCGTTGGATGCCTTTTCGCAGGGTGTCGGATCGGCCACATAAAACCCACGTCGCAATGGTAGGATGTCTCCTGATTGAATATGAGGAATACTACCGGCGCCGCTACCAGCGCCAACTCCATGATCCGCAGTAGCACCGTTTGGTCGGACAGGCGCTTCTGGGGCTAGAGCAGCGGCACTGTCCGTGGTGGCGGCAGCCTGCGTAGTGGTTGGCTGCGGATTACCCAGGCTGGCTGTGGTTATGTGATAGGTTTTGCTACTGGCCGGCTTATGCAGCACCGTTGGATAGGAGACGGTAGCCACCACCGAGAGGCCATCCTGCTCCGTGACGAGGTTGAGGGTTGTGCTGAAATCGTCCTTCAAGCAGGTCGCTGTTGCAGGACTTACAGGACAGGCCCCCGAGCTTTCCCTTTCAGTTTGTAGGCTGAGTCCGAGGACAAATGTGCCTCGCTTTTTGTCCGGCACGAACAGTTCCCAAACGCGATCACCTTCTCCCTGGTGCATGTCAGAATGCTGGAGCACCACAGCTTTGCCCCATATCCCACCATTGATGATGGTTACGTCTGGCGCCCTTCCAAACGCTCCATCGGTGATCACGTCAGGTGAACCAAGATCAAGTGCCCATCCTTTATTCGTGTGCGAGAGCCACGCCATCCCGATCACCGCACCCCTTGCATGATCGACGTTGGATGGAGTGGGTTCGGCAGCGGTAACCAAAATGCCGGTTTGCTTCCCGCCTTGGTCGTTGAAAATCTGGTTGGCGACCACCCGGACAGTGCAGGGTGCAGTACCACAGTTTGTCAGGTAATTGGCAGTTAGGCGATTGCCGTAGAGAACCTTCGCCAACTCGTCGGGGCCAGCCGACTCACGTGGCAACAGTTGTTCTCCTGGAAAATGGCTCAATCCTGAACGCGGTGGAGTTGACAGGGTGTAATCCGTTGCGACGTTCTTGCTCGCAGCGGGCGTAGGGCTGCCTGACGCCGTGGACGCCGCCTGATCGTGGCCATACTTGGCGACATCCTGTTCCAGCGTTTGCCGCAGGCTCAATGCATCGTCGCTGCTCATGATGTCTCGGATGCGCCACTGATTGTTCACTTTGACCAACTGATAGATCAGGACGGTAGGCCGCTTTCCAACGTTGAACGAAGCTATGCCCACAGACTCATTCGGATTGACCACTCGGACGGAGATGTGCAGATCGCTTAGATCAGCCTCCTGACATGAGCAGACAGGATCGCCGTCAATCGGGCCTGGACCATCTCGTTTGATAGAAGCTGATCGTTTCCAAAGGGCTATAAGAGATGCTTCGAGCAGGCGATCCCGTGCGTTCCGATCTGCCCTCGCATCGCCAAGATCACTGAGCCTCCCAGGCTCCTTGTACGGTTCATACAGCTTGCGGAGGAATGCCTCGGGACCGCCATCATCATAGGAAATCGCCTCAGACGGAGGCTCCGTCGCTCGTGGTAGTACCTGAAGCTGGTGTCGGCGGCGACCCCGCTGTGGACGGTAGACTACCCGCTGCGACGGGCTTCACCCATTCGGTCGGGTTGAACGGCCTCGTTCCGCACGTATTGCTGTCGAGGCTCTGGCACTTCTCAATCTGACCATCATGCACCAGGACAGTCTGGGACGACGCATCTCCCGATTTCGGAGTGGTCACCCGCAGACCGCCATCCACCAGCATAGCGGTTGGCTGGTCGCTGCAAGACCCGAATTGAGATGTCAGAGAGGGCCGTTTGCCAGAGATGTCGATCACACGATAGAGGGCTGGGCAGGCCGTTCCTCCTGTCCCCTCTTCCAGCAAGACATATGAGTGTGTGGTATCTTGATAAATTCCCTGAAACTGAGGAAAGCCATCCATCTGCTCAAGATCAACATCATTTACGGTGAGCCGGTAATGCTGCAATGAAACTTCGGATAGTCTCAATTTCACACGGTTCACCAATAGCTCGTAGGCAAGTCGAGTCTGCCTGTCGGAGCGAGTGGTTATCATCTTGACGACACCACCCGGTACGGCTTTCTGCCTTACGCTTTCTGTCGCCACCGGGTGCGACGGCTTCGTTACTGCCCCTGCTGGTTTCACAGGCGACAACATGGAAGTTGTCGAGCGGGCTGGCGGTTCTGGTGCAACGGCATTGGTATCGGAGGTCGCTCCTGTTGCCACCTCGTCTGGGCGTTCAAGTGACGCATGGAAGTGACAATTCGGACTGTGCCAGTCCAACACCATGCTTCGGCCAGTGATGTGGCCCGTTAGCTGAACGGTCAGTCCTTTACCAATGCTGCTGGCAGTGAACTCACCGTCGAAAGATAAGTCTATCGAGAACAGTGCAGATGAAAGAGTTTTGTAGAGATGGTCGGCGGCTATGACAACCTGTATTCTGCCGTTGTAGGTGTCCCACGCAGCGCAGCGAGGATCGTTGACGAGGCCAGAAAGCCTGTAGGAGCCGTCGTAGACTCCATCGAATGAACCGGCGGCTCGGCTTGTGGAAATACCGCAAATCGCCGTGCTCAGCAGGACGATGGCACCCACGATGATAGGATGAAACCACGGCCATCTCAGACGGTTGGACGGGGCCAGCATGGTCAGACCTCGCGGCGTTGTCGATATAGGCAGGCCGAGGATGGGACGTAATGGTATGCCCTCGTCAGTTTCAGAACAACTTCGGTCTTACATTCCCCTCGGTCAGGTGTCATCGAGTGGTACACCATTGGCACCACACAGAACCGAGTTAGCCCCAGGCAGGGAATCAGTCTGGTAAGAGACGAAATCACCTTAAAGGTATAAGGTCAATTCGTCTCTCACCAATCACGCCACATCGCCATGACCCAACCAACCCACATTTCCCACTTCATCCGAGGCACCGATCCAGCAAGGCCACCGCTGGTGCTGCTACATGGCTCCGGCGGCAACGAATTCGATCTCATGCCTCTGGCCGACGAACTGGCTCCACGGGCGGCGAAGCTCGGCATCCGTGGTACGGTTATCACGGACGAGGGCTACGCCTTCTTCCAACGTTTCCCAGACCGGACCATTGACGAGGCCGACATCACCGCCCGCATCCCGATCCTGGCAAATTTCATCGAGACCGTGCTCGCCGCCCACAACCTCACCAGGACGCCGATCGTCATTGGGTTCAGCAACGGTGCCACCATGGCGGCAGCCCTGCTCCTGAATCCGTCCCGGCCTCCTGGCGGGTGCCATCCCGTTTTCGGCCGCTATCACCGTTCACGTAATAATCTGACGACCCGTGTGGATGGCACGCCGGGTACTGATCCTCGACGGTGAGAATGACAGTCGGAGATCGCCGGGTGACGGTCTTCGTCTGGCCGAACGGTTGATCCATGCTGGTGCGACGGTGACGCATCAGCGTACTCCCGGTTGGGCATTCGCTCAGCAAGATGGATCGAGAGATCGCACGCGAGTGGTTGGGATGCGCCGGGCGGTGTGCCACGTAATTGCAGCCAAATTCCCAGCCCTCGATCGGTGATTTACGTCACAGCAATTTTTTGTGCGAATGGTAGAGATGGCTCTGCCGGAGCGGCGCAGTTGGAAGAAGAAGATGACACTCGCTCAAGCCGCTCCACTTGCTTGCGCCAAGTAGGAGGGAGGCATGGCTCATTATGGCATCTATCGTGGCAATGTGGTGAACACGGCTGACCCAATGATGAAGGGGCGGGTGCAGGTCAACATCCCGGCGGTCGTCGGCGCTCCGATCGGTTGGGCGATGCCCTGCCGAGAGTATGGATCGACTGCCGTACCACGGATTGGCAGCATAGTTTGGATTATGTTCGAGGGCGGCAACCTGTCATACCCAGTCTGGATGGGGTGCA
>CAWADP010000007.1:0-525573 GCA_963780805.1 uncultured Alphaproteobacteria bacterium | reverse complement strand
GAGCGGACCGTCGGTGAGCGGCCGGTCCGGGTCGCCGAGCTTGGCCTTGTCCGGGCGGACGATCGCAACCACCTCGGCGCCGAGATCGGCAAGCATGCGGCCAGCGAGCGGGCCCGACGATCCCCTCGAACTCGACCACTTTCAGTCCCGTAAGCGGACGCATCATGCAAGATCCCGGGCTCGACGCGCGGCTCGCCGAGAACGAGCGGCCCGCCCGCTCACAGCCGCTCCGGGAACAGCGCCCGCAGCCCCTCGCGCGACGCTCGGCACACGCCGCGCTCGGTGATCAGCCCGGTCACCAGCCGCGCCGGAGTGACGTCGAAGGCCGTATTGGCGGCCGGCGCTGCCCTCGGGCGCGATCGCGACCGTCGCGACGCGCCGTCGGCAGTGCGGCCGGCCATGTGGGTCACCTCGGCGGCGTCGCGCTCCTCGATCGGGATCTCGCTCCACGCCGTCGCGCAACGCCCAGTCGATGGTCGGGCGACGGCAGCGCGACGTAGAACGGCACGCCGTTGTCGCTGCGCCGCCAGCGCCTTCAGGTAGGTGCCGATCTTGTTGCAGACGTCGCCGGTGCGCGGTGGTGCGGTCGGTGCCGACGATCGACCAGGTCGACCTGGCCGTGCTGCATCAGGTGGCCGCCGGCGTTGTCGGCGATCACGGTGTGCGGCACGCCGTGCTGCGCCGAGCTCCCAGGCGGTCAGGCGGCGCCCTGGTTGCGCGGCCGGGTCTCGTCGACCCAGACGTGGACCGGGATGCCGGCGTCATGGGCCGTGTAGATCGGCGCCAGTGGCGGTGCCCCAGTCGACCGTCGCCAGCCAGCCGGCGTTGCAGTGGGTCAGGACGTTGACCGGCCGGCCCGGCGCTTGCCTGCGCCAGCGATCGTCGCGGATGAGCGCCAGGCCGTGCTCGCCGATCGCCGCGATTGATCGCGACGTCCTCGTCGCAGATCGCCGCCGCCTCGGCGAAGGCGGCGGCCGCGCGCTCGGCCGGCGCGGCAGCGGCGCGCAGCCGGCGCCAGCATCCGCGTCCAGCGCCCAGCGCAGGTTGACGGCGGTGGGCCGCGTGGCCGAGCAGCGCGGCGCAGGCGCGCTCAGCGCCGCGTCGGACGCGTCCGCGCGCAGCGCCAGCGCACATGCCATAGGCGGCGGTCGCGCCGATCAGCGGCGCGCCGCGCACCAGCATGTCCTGGATGGCGCGGGCGCGCGTCGTCGAGGCTCGCCAGCCGTGACGACGACGAACGCGTGCGGCAGGCGGGTCTGGTCGATGATCTCGACGCCGGCGCCGTCGGCGCCGGGCCAGATCGTGCGGTAGGGCGCGTCCGTCGACTTTCACTCGGGCATATGCTCCTCTTCCCCCGCCCCGATCGCTTTAGAGGGTCCCCGGCGTCGATATCACAGTCCGGCGAGCGCACCGGAATTCAGGACCGGGCGCCTGGAACTCGACTTTTTATCGCGTCCCGATGCGCCAGCTCTATCTTTGCTCTCGGCCCCTTTAGGAGGTCGGCCATAGAGTCCCCTGATGGATCCTTCTTTCTCGACCTTTTTCCTTGGCGCCCTTTGCCGCGAGCCCCCCTTTTGCGACAGCGTCGCGACGCCGCTTTTCCAATGCGGTCATCGCGTTACGAGAGCGAGCAGGCGGCGCAGCGGCGTCTTGAGGCGTTCGGCTATCCGGCCGACGTCGCCGGGGAGATTGCCGTCTATCTCGCCCAGTCGACCGACCTGCCGTACTGTTCCCGGCGAGATCGCCGGCGCGCTCGGCGAGGACGGCGTTCGGACGGAGTTCGTCCTGCTCGACGATTTGGCTGCGCGGCTGCAGGACCTCGGCGCCGCGCCGGGAGGAGACGATCGTCTGGGCGCTGACCGACGGCGTGCGCTTCTATCGCGGCTCGTCGGTTCCGGCGCTCGTCCGGCTCGAAGGCTTCGCCCGCTTCGGCAGTCCCGGCGACCGCGGCGCATCTCGCCCAGGACAAGTTCGCCAGCCTCGCGCTCGCCTCCGCCGCCGGCCTCGCCGTACCCGCCGACCCGGCTGATGGAGGGCGAGACCGAATCGCCAGCCCTTGGGATGTCCGAGCCGCCGGCCGGGCCGCTGTTCGTCAAACCCAACACGCTCGGCGCGAAGATCGGCATTTTTCGCCGACAGTTTTTGCGCGACGGCGGAGGAGGCGAGCCGACCGCGCCCGGCGCATTTTTGACCGCGCTACCGCGACCGGGCGCTGAATCCAGCCGTTCGTCGAGGGCGACGACGTCCGCGGCGAGCTTCATCGATTGCGGCGGCGACTTCGCCGATCAGCTCGGCGTCGAGCGCATCGCCAAGAACCCGACGAGCGAGACCGGCGGGCGTTCCTGACGATGAGGGACAACGAGACGCTCTCGGGCGCGAAGCGACACATCCGGAGGCCGCGGAGGCTTCGGCGAGCTTCGCGGCCGGCGGCCTTCATCCCGCAACATGGTCGACCTGCGCCAGGCAGGACGACGAGCGGTCCCGGCGCGCGCTGGAGAGCGATCCTCGACACTCCGCCGAACTCGCGCGCCTCGTCGGCCTGAGCGACTGCTTTTCGATCGACTTTCGCATCGACGCCGACGGGCGCCCGACCTTTTTCGAGTTCGAGGTCTGTCCTGGCGTCGCTTTGAATTCCGTGACGTGCGTCGCGACCCCTCGCTTCTCGTTTTGCGACGAGCCGAAGGCGCCCAGGTTTTCCGGGGTGCTCCAGGGCGATCTGGGCTGTTCAACCAAATTCAGGGTCAAGGTCATTGACAAGCTCGGGCCGGCGCTCGAGGCGACGGCGATCCTCATGTTCTGGGTGCTCATCGTCATGATCCCGGCCGCGCTCGCGATCGGCGTCGTCGCCGGCATGCGCGAAGGATCGCGGACCGATCGCGCGCTCTCGATCCTGTCGATCGCGACCACGTCGACGCCCGAATACGTGTCGGGCGTGGTGCTCACCATCATCTTCGCCACCTGGCTCGGCTGGCTCAACGGTTCGGCGGCTTCCGCCACGGAGGGGCGCGTCACGTTCTACAATTTCGCCTTGCCGGTCGCGCCGGTCGCGCTCTACGGCATGGGCTATGCGCGTTCATCACCTCGATCATCGAGGCGCGGGTCATGCGCGCGACAGGCCCGGCCCGGCGCGATCGATCCGCACTCCGCCCTGCCTTACCTGTTCGGCGGCGACAAGCTGGCGCGCGACGTGTTCGGCCGGGTGATCGCCGGCGCACGCATCGTGCTCATCATCGCGCCGCTGGCGACGCTGCTTCCGCTCTCCGCCGGCGTCATGCTCGGGCTCCCGGCCGGCCATTTCGGCGGCCGCGTCGACGCGACGCTGTCCTTTCTGGCCAATCTGGTGCTGGCCTTCCCGATCATCGTCTGTTCTGCCTCCTGGTGTCGCCCGGCATTCTGGAGACGCCGATCCCGTATGTGCTGGCCGCCGTCTTCTTCGCTTTTCCGGTCGTGCTGCTCAGCGTGTTGTTTATCTCTGGCTATCGCGCGAGACCGGGAAGCGCTGGCGCTGAGGCTGGCGCTTCATCCTGCTCGCAGGCTTCTGGCTGTTCGCGACCTTCGTCTTCAACGCCGACCCGCTCAAGCTCATCCAGGTCAGCCCCAGCACGCTCAATATTTTCGTCGCGGTCGCGCTGGCCTCCGGCCCTGGCATCTTTCGCATCGTGCGCAGTCTGACCCTGGACATCAATCGCGAATATGTGTTCGCGGCTCAGACGCGGGGCGAAACCCCGTGGTACCTGATGCTGTGGGAGATCCTGCCCAACGCGCGCGGGCCGCTGATCGTCGACGTCTGCCTGCGCATCGGCTACACCACGATCCTCCTCGGCGCGCTCGGCTATTTCGGCTTGGGCATGCCGCCCGAAAGCCCAAACTGGGGCACGATGATCAACGAATCGAGCCGCTTCATGCGCATCTACGTTCACCCCGCCCTGCCGCCAGCTCTGGCGCTGATGTCGTTCGTGCTCGGCTTGAACCTGCTCGCGGACGCGATCCGCGAGCAATCGCTGCGCGATTGACGGAAAAAGGCATGGCCGGTCCGCTCATCGAAATCGACCGTCTCGGCATTTCCTTCTTCACCCGCGCCGGAGAAATTCCCGCGGTGATGGATTCTTCGTGCGGATCATGCCCGCCATGCCAAGGGTCATGGCGGCGATGGCGGCGAGAACGAAACTTCTTCATAGGAGCAACTCCTTCCGGTGAAAGTCCGTCGGACCGGGCGGACTGATTGTTGGGACCAACCGGTCCTGATGCCTGGCTGGTCAACGGCGTGGAGGTAAGCTCTCCATGGGTCAGGATAACTGACCAATTCGGCACATCATCTGTGCGGAAAGCAGTCAGGCGAGCCGGCGGCCTACCCGTCGCTGCCAGTGCCCCGATACGCCGCGATCGCCCGCAACGCCGCCACGGCGCGCGCCATTGGCGCGGACCAGTCCCCCATGGCGTCCTGGCGGAAGATCGTCAGGTTTGGGTACCACGGGCTGTCCGCCCGTCCCGACAGCCAGCGCCAGCAATTGTCGTAGCGGTCCAGCAAAAACACCGGCTTGCCCATCGCGCCGGCCAGATGCACCACGGCCGTGTCCACGCTCACCACCAGGTCGAGATTCGCGATGACCGCTGCCGTATCGGCGAAGTCTTCTACCTCCGCCATCGGGTCGAACAGCGTCATTCGCTCCGGTGCCGATTGCACCTGCTCCTGCGGCGGCCCCTTCTGCAGGCTGACGAACGCCACGCCCGACACCGCGGCCAGCGGCGCGAAGGTGGCCAAGGCGGCGCTGCGGCGGCGGTCCACGGTGGAGAAGCCAGGCAGCCATGGCCGCGCCTGGCCGGCCCAGGCCAGGCCGACCCGCATCGCGGCAGGCGGCAACCGACGTCCCCACGCCGCCGCAAGGGTCGGGTCGGCCGCCAGATAGGTCTGGACGGGAACCGTGGCGATGGTCGATTCGAAGGCGCGCGGCAAGCTGACGAAGGGGCAGTGGTAATCGAACGGCGGCGGCGCGCCGTCGCCGGTAAACACGGCATCGATCCCGGCGACGCTGCGCACGACCCGCAGCAATGGCGCCGGCACCCAGGCCAGCACCCGGGCGCCACGCTGGGCCAGCAGCGGCGCGTAGCGCAGGAACTGCAACGTATCGCCGAAGCCTTCCTCGTGTGTCAGCAGGATTGTGCGGCCGGCCAGGTCGCCCACCTCGCGCAACGCCGGCAGCAGGAAGTCCAGCGGCAGCGACACTGCCCCTTTGACCCGCAGGCGCCACTCGTACTCGGGCCAGGCCTCTTCCCAGCGGCCGGCCTGAAGCAGCGCCACCGCGCGGTTCACCCGGATCTGCGCGTCGGCCGGTGCCTCGGCCACAGCCCGCGCATAGGCCGCGAGGGAACGGTCGAACTGACGCTCCACCTTCAGCAGCAGGCCCAGATTGGCCCAGCTCGGCGCCAGGTTTGGCTCAAGCGCCACCGCCCGCTGGAAGTGCAAGATCGCCTGCTGGTTCTGGCCGAGTTCCGCCAGCGCCAGCCCCATCGCGTGCTGCGCCGGGGCGGAACGGGGAAGCAGCGTCAGCCCCTCGTGCAGCAGGACCACGGCCGCCTCGGGCTCGCCGCCCTCCTGCAGGAAGGCGGCGAACGCATGGCGCAGGCGCAGGTCCTCCGGTGCCAGCTTCAGGCAGGCACGGTACTGCGCGGCGATCTGGTCGCGGGAGAACCGCGGCAACAGTGCGGGAAGGTCGCCGCAAGGATGGGCCTCGTTCGGCCGCTCCCGTGCCACGCGGTCGAGAATGGCCGCCGCCCGCTGGGTCTGGCCGCGCGCGGCAACCGAGAGGCCGAGCAAGAACAGGGCCTCTACGTCGATCGAGTCCTTGGCGAGGATGCGCGTGCATGCGGCCTCGGTCTGCTGCCACTGGGCGGCTCCCAACCGGTCCAGCACGATTCCCAGTTGCCGCTGGCGTTCCGTCAGTTGCATCCGCGCCCCTCCTGCCTAGGGAGGAAAGTCGCGGAGCAATGTTAAGATGAGGTGTACGGCGCGGCGATTAAATGCAGGCCCGCCTTTTGCATGGCGGGATGGCCAGCGCGCCGGCCGCCCCCTCCGGCTATGTCATCAACCGCGCGTTCCCAGCCGTTCCGAGTCCCGGGCGGGGCGAGATCCGCCGCATGACGGCGCGGCGTCACCGAATGGTCAGCTGTCGCACCGCCCGCCTATCGCGTGGCGCAGGCGACGATTGTGTCGCCCTCCCAGATGCCGAGGCAGACTTGCTCGCCATCGCGCTCCAGCAGCAGGTAAGGATCGAGCACTACATGCTCCTGCTTCAGTTCGCCCAGGATCACCGCCGTCCCCGGCATCTCCCGGTAGAGTTCCCGGGCAAGCGCCGCGATTGGTTCCGGCACGCCGAGGCCCCGCAGCCATTCCACTGGCACCCAGCGCTCCTCCCAGTGGGATCCGGCGCGGACGCGGAACACACCGGCGCCGATCAGCATCGCGATGACCGACATCCAGGCCAGCGTCAGCCAGCCCGACACGGCCGAGCCGTCCGCCATCATCCGCTGCGACAGGCCGCCGCTGACCGCCATGCAGGCGACCGACCCCAACAAGGCCGCGGGCAGCACCGGCTGATGGCGATACCAGAAGCTGGGTGCGAAGCGGTCGAGCTGGGCTTGCTTGTGCGCGGCCAACCGCTCCAGGCTGACCGGCGTGATGCCACAATCGGCGATGACCGCGGACAACAACAGCGGGGGCTGCGCGGGGGCAACCAGGGCGTCGAAGGGCATGGGCGGGGACCTCCTTCGTTCCAGTGCTGGCCAGGAGCCTAGCATGCTCCCGAATTCCCTCGCATCGCAATCCCGTGGCAACCACGCCAGACGCACAGCGTTGACAGATGCAACGACGGTGCAACCAGGCGGAGCGCACATTCATATCGGGCACGTAGGGTGTCTGACATGACCGACCGGGCCGACCACGTGTTACGGACATTTCCTCCTCGGCCACTCAATCCGGCCGAGCGTGCGCTGGTGACCACCTGGCTGGCGGCGACCTGCGACGTCGCCTCGGCCTACGTCAGTGAGCGCCGCAGCGACGATCCCTCCATCTATCACCGGGTCGTCGTCAGCGTCGGACCGGAGCGGGCGCCGTCCCACCTGATCCACGCCCCGATCGGCCTGAGCTGCTGGCTGGTATCGAAGGTGGGACGCGGAGTCGGGGTGCGGCGCTATGACACGCTGCGCGCGGCGCTGAATTCGATCCGTCCCGTGTTCGAACTCCCTGAGGCCGCGCCGGGGCTTTAGCCGCTCAAGCTTTAGCCGCTCAGCCGCCCCGAGGAGCCACCCAGAGGCCGCTGGGCGCGCTCCATCAGGCGTGAAAACAACCCCGGCTTCTTCGGTGGCTTGGCGGCCTCGACCAGTTTCTGCTTGGCGCGTTGCTCCGCTTCCTGCTGGCGCTGCTTGCTGCCGAGCCACTTCTCAAGCGTCATGCCGGCCTTCGCTGCGCGCTTTTCCTCATAGGCGCGCTGCCCGGCGCTCAAGGTCTTCCTGGCGATCGGCATGGTGGTCACGCTTGGGTTTCCTGGCGGCTGTGTGGCGCGTGTTGTTGCAGGCACAGGGGGGGAATTCAAGACTCCGGATTTTCCGGTAGTGGGTCAGTCTCAATCTAGAGACTTGACGGTACGACAATATTCCTATAGTAACACGAAAGGCGCGGTGACTCTCCGTGTCATGGCCGCGCTTGGCGCGGCCACCCATGTCTTGCGGTCACCCACGTCCTGCGGTCACCCACGTCCTGCGGTGCTGCGCGCAGCAAAGACGCGGGTGACCGGGCCAAGCCAGGCTTGGCCCGGTCATGACTTGGCCCGGTCATGACACAGAGCTGATCGCCCCGTGACATGGGTCAGCGTCAAGCGCGGTTGCGGAAAGCCTGGTCCTGATACGCCTCGGACGCCTGCGCCGCGACGCTGTGCCGTCGACGAGTTGACGATGCCGACGTTGTGCGCATCGCTCGCCGGCGCGAAGGTCCCGCCGTCTCGGTGAGCTACGTCATCTTGCAGGCCGAGCGCCCATGGCACAGGAGCCAAGCAGAATGAAGCGGCGTCACTTTCTGGCCGGGTCGGCGGCGATGTCGCTGGCCGCACCCGCGGTACGGGCGGCCGGCAATCCGAAGGTAATGAAGTTCATTCCTCAGGCGGACCTTGCATTGCTCGATCCGGACTTCGCACCGGCATTGGTCACCCGCAACCACGCCTACCTGGTCTATGACCTGCTCTACGGCGTGGACGATGCGTTGCGTCCGCGGCCGCAGATGGCAGCCGGCCACGTCATCGAGGATGACGGCAAGACCTGGAAGATCACGCTGCGCGACGGGTTGCGTTTCCACGACGGGCAGAAGGTGCTGGCGCGCGATGCGGTTGCCTCGCTGAAGCGCTGGTCCAAGCGCGACGTCTATGGGATTTCCGTGTTCGCGCAGGTGGACGACCTCTCCGCCATATCCGACACGGTGCTGCAATTCCGCCTGAAGCAGCCGTTCCGCCTGTTGGCGGATCTGCTCGGCAAGCCCAATCCCTTCGCGCCCGTGGTTATGCCGGAGCGGCTTGCGCTCACCGACCCCGGCCAGCAGGTGAAGGAGGTGATCGGCAGCGGTCCCTTCAAATACGTCATGAGCGAACGCGTGCCTGGTTCGCTGAACGTCTATCAGCGCAACGCCGATTATGTGCCGCGCACCGACGGTCCGCCGACTGGTACCGCCGGCCCCAAGATCGCGTTGTTCGACCGGGTGGAATGGCACACCATCCCCGACCCCGGCACCGCCGCCGCCGCGCTGCAGACCGGCGAGATGGACTGGTGGGAGCAGGCGACGCCCGATCTGCTGCCGCTGCTGCGGAAGAATCCTGACGTGACGGTCGCGGTGATCGATACGCTCGGCTATCATGCGGTGCTGCGGTTCAACCATCTGTACCCGCCGTTCAACAACGCGAACATCCGCCGCGCATTGCTCGGTGCGTTCAGCCAGACCGACATGATGATCGCGGTGGCCGGCAACGACCGCTCGATGTGGAAGGCGGCCGTGGGCTATTTCCAGCCGGATACGCCGTGTGCCAGCGCTGCCGGGATGGAGGCGCTGAACGGCCCGCGCGACCTGGCGAAGGTGAAGCGAGAACTCGCCGCCGCCGGCTATAACGGGGAAAAGTTCGTGTTCCTGGTGCCTACCGATCTGCCGGCGATCAATGCGATGAGCGAGGTCGCTGCCGACGTGTTCCGCAAGCTTGGCATGAACATGGATTACGTGGCGTCGGACTGGGGCACGGTGGCACAGCGGCTTAATTCGCAACAGCCGCCGGATAAAGGCGGCTGGAGTCTGAACGCAAACTATGCGCCGGGATACGCGGCGTCCAGCCCGGCGGCGCATGGCTTCCTGCGCGGCCTGGGCCGCAAGTCCCTGTTCGGCTGGCCGGACATGCCGAAGGTCGAGGCGCTACGCAGCGAATGGATAGACGCAACCGATCCGGCAGAGCAGAAGCGATTGTGCCAGGAGATTCAGCTTCAGGCGTTTCGGGATGTGCCGTATATCCCGCTGGGCGCGTTCTTTTTCGCTTCCGCCTATCGGAAGGACCTGGCTGGCATCCTGAAAGGCAGCGTGCCGGTGTTCTGGAACGTGCGCCGGTCGTAGGTTTCGGTCGGCTGCGCCGATGCCGCGGGGACCGGCGCGTTACGCGCTATGCTATTTTGAATGGCTTCAGCCACGGGCGGAGGCCGACCGCGGTAATTATGTGGCACTTGATGGCCGATCGCGACGAATTCGGAGGTCTCTTGCAGTGAAATCTCGAGATCGGCGCCATGCGGCGTCAGGACGGAATCCGCGCCGTCCACAGCGTCGAACAACCATCGTCCGCTTGCTTCACGGCGATAGATATAGATGTGGATGGCCAACGTTCATCCTGAGCACTGGGTGCCCACGATCCTGTCGCTGCATCGTTGTCACACCCGTTCCTTGCAACCCGCCGGGCGACGCAGCAATCTTCGTCGCGATGAGCATTGCCGGTGCGAACCGATGAATCGCGGCCGCGCGCGCGGAGGACTGCCTCGTCGTTCCGCCCCTCGGCGCGACTCATCTGCCCTGGGCCGGCGAGAGAGCCTGCCGGATGTCATGGTGGTGCAGGTCACCGGCACTGATGCGGACGGTGACGCCCTCGCGCGCCCCGCTAGCTGGGACCCTGAAAACGGTCCGCCGCCGCTGATCCTCATGCACCCGGAACCGCCGGGGCGCCCCGCCCTGGCACCGGGCGAACGGGTGCTCGCACGGCTGAAGCCGGTGGGCGCCGGCCGCTACGAGGGACGCACGATGCGGCGTCTCGCCGACGCGCCAAGCCGTATTCTGGGCGTCTTCCGCCACGGCCACGGCGAGAACCGCCTGGTCCCCACCGATCGCCGTGCCAAGGCGGAATGGATCATCCCGCCCGGCAACGATGGCGGCGCCGAACCGGGTGAGATCGTGCTGGCGGAGCCGCTGCCGCACCATCACCGGCTCGGCCTGAAGCCGGCCCGGGTGATCGAGCGGCTGGGAAACATGGGGGACGCGCGCTCGGTCAGTCTCATCGTGATCCATACCCACGACATCCCGGTGGCGTTCCCCGACGACGCGCTGGCGGAGGCAGAGCGTGCCGGCGCCATGGTGCTCGGCCGCCGGACCGACCTGCGCGACATCCCGCTGATCACCATCGACGGCGAAGACGCGCGCGACTTCGACGATGCGGTGTATGCCGAGCCGGATGATTTGCTGTCGCCGGGCGGGTTCCGGCTGATCGTGGCGATCGCCGACGTAGCGCATTACGTGGGGCCGGGATCGGCGCTGGACCTCGCGGCGCGGCATCGCGGGAACAGCGTATATTTCCCCGATCGCGTCGTGCCGATGCTGCCCGAGGCACTCTCCAACGGCTGGTGCAGCCTGCGTCCCGGCGAAGACCGCGGCTGTCTGTTCGTCGAGCTGCGGATCGATGCTGGCGGGCGCAAGCTGGCACACCGTTTCGATCGCGGGCTGATGCGCAGCGCTGCGCGCATGACCTACACTGAGGTGCAGGCGGCGCATGATGGGGGAGGGGTGAGAGGAGGAAAGGGAGGAACAGGAGGAACAGATAATCCCTCCCCCCCTGTGGGGGAGGGCGGGGGTGGGGGGATTGAAGGCAACGCGCGGGGGGTTGGTCCTCCCACCCTGGCCCTCCCCCACAAGGGGGGAGGGGATTCTTCTTTCCAGTTCCCGCCCCTCTCTCTCCCGATTCTCCCCCTCTATGCCGCCTACCGAGCGTTGCTCGAAGCCCGCGCCGCGCGTGGCACGCTCGATCTGGACCTCCCGGAACGGCAGGTGGTGCTGGACCGGCACGGCAAGGTCACCAGCGTCACGCCACGGCCGCGGCTCGAGAGCCATCGGCTGATCGAGGAGTTCATGATCCTCGCCAACGTCGCCGCGGCGGAGGAACTGGAACGGCTCCACCAGTCCTGCATGTATCGCGTGCACGCGCCGCCCTCGGAGGAGAAGCTGCAAACGCTCCGCGACTTCTTGCATACGCTCGGCATCACGCTGCCGCCGGGCAACGCCGTGCACCCACGCGACCTGGATCGAGTCCTGCGCCGCGTCGCCGGCACGCCGGAGGAACGGCTGGTCAACGAGGTGATGCTGCGCTCGCAATCCCAGGCCGCTTACAGCCCGGACAACATCGGCCATTTCGGCCTCGCCCTGCCGCGCTACGTGCATTTCACCAGTCCGATCCGCCGCTACGCCGATCTGCTGGTGCACCGCGCGCTGATCAACGGCCTGCGCCTTGGCGCCGGCGGCCTGGAACCCGAGGAGGCGGTCGGGTTCGAACAGACCGCCGAACATGTCACGGCCACCGAACGCCGGGCGCAGCTTGCCGAGCGCGATGCGATGGACCGTTACCTTGCTGCATACATGGCAGATAAAACCGGCGCGCATTTCGCAGGGCGAATTTCGGGCGTGACGCGATTCGCCTTGTTCGTCACAGTTACAGAAAGTGGTGCGAGCGGCATCGTGCCGATCGCCACTTTGCCGGATGATTATTGGCAGCACGATGCCCGGGAGCAGTCTTTGACTGGCCGCCGCACCCGAACGGTGTTCCGACTGGCGCAGGAGGTGGAGGTGCGCCTGGCGGAAGCCAGCCCTGTTACCGGCGGCCTCGTGTTCCATATCGTCCGGGACTTGCAACAGCCAGGGAAACGGTCCCGCCGCAGGTGACCCGCCGCGCCGTCCTGCTGATCGTGCTGCTGACCGTGCCGGTGCACGCTCATCCGGCCGGCAATCCCGGATTCGATTCCGCGATGGTGGCGAATGTCTATTCCGTGGCGCTCGCCTTCATGGAACCACGCATCCTGGACCCGGTGCCGGTACCGGTGCTCACCCTCTGGGGGCTGCGCGGCCTGACCGCGCTCGATCCGAACCTGCTCGCGACGGAGAGCGGCGGGAAGCTCCTGCTGACCGAGGGGCAGCTCCTGGTGGCGGCAGAGCCGGTGCCGGCGAACATCGCACCCGCTTCCTGGGCGGCGGCCGCGGTGCAGCTTTCCGAGGCGGCGGCGATCGTGTCGCCGGCGGTGCGCGAGGCCGGCACGCAGGGCATCATCCAGAGCTTCTTCGACGAGTTGTTCAATCACCTTGATCCCTATTCTCGCTACGTGCCGCCGCGCGAGGCCGCGGCGGATCGGGCCGGTCGCATCGGCACCGCGGGGCTGGGCGTCATTTTGGCGCAGCACGGCCCGAACGTTCTGGTACAGGCCGCAATTTCGGACGGACCCGCTGCCATGGCGGGCGTTCGGCCCGGCGACGTCGTGCTGAGCGTAGATGGCATGTCGATGCGCGGGCATGACGCTGCCGCGGTCGCCGCCTTGCTCGAGGGACCCGAGGGCACGACGCTGCACATGAGCTGGCGCAGCGACGGCAAGCCGCGCTCGGCCGAGCTGGAACGCGAAATGGTGCCGCCTGAGACGGTGTTCTCGGAGCGCATTGGCGACGTGCTGCTGATCCGGATCACCGCCTTCGATCATAGCACCGCCGCGCATTTCGAGAAGGTGCTGCGGACGGGGATGGCCGCGCCGGAGCCGCCCGCCGGCATCATCATCGACCTGCGCGGCAATCGCGGCGGGCTGCTGCTCGAGGCGGTGGAAGCCGCCGACGAGCTGCTGCCGGCGGGGGTGATCGCCTACACCGCGGGACGCGACCCGGAGGCCGACCGCGCCTGGCGCTCCAGGCCGGGTGAGCTGGCGCGGAATGTGCCGGTGGTGCTGGCGATCGACGGGCGCACCGCCAGCGCGGCCGAGATCCTGGTCGCGGCGTTGACCGACCGCGGGCGCGCGGTGGCGGTGGGCAGCACCACGCTGGGCAAGGGCCTCGTGCAGACCATCGCGCCGCTGCCTGACGGCGGCGAGCTGTTTGTCACCTGGAGCCGGGTGCTGGCGCCGCGCGCCTGGCCGATCCAGGGGCTCGGCGTGCTGCCGCAGGTCTGCACCAGCCTGGGCGAGGCCGCCCTGCAGCGTCAGCTCACCGCGCTGGCAGAGGGGCAGCAGTTGATGCAGCGCGCGATCGATACGGAGCGCAATGCTCGGGCGCCGCTGACGCCGAACCGGATGCTGGCGATCCGCAGCGCCTGCCCGGCGGCGGAAGGTCGGGAAGTGGACCTGACGACGGCCCGGGCGCTGATCGAGAACCCGGCGGCCTATGCGGCGGCGCTGCTGCCGCCGATGGGGCCGGCAGGGGAATGACGGAGTGCGCCATATGTCGCTTGACGCCATCGGCCGGCCCCTTAAGGGGTCGATTAAGGAACATGTGGTCGAGGCCTCCTTGCCCGGGCTGGATCAGAGTTCCCCCAGATGGCGAAGGCTGCTGTTATCCTCGATTACCGTGAAGCCATCGATGGTGGATTGATTGTCGCCGTCAAAGTCTGGCACGTGCCGAATCCGGTCCCGGGTTCCACGCATTCGTTCAAGTACCCGCTGTTCTTCGGTCGTCCGGGCGAACGCCCGATCGGCTACGATAATGAGCGCGGCAAGGGGGATCATCGGCAGTATGGCAAGGACGAGTTGCCGTATGTTTTCGTATCGATAGAACGGCGGATGCAGGATTTTGTAGCAGACGTTGAGCGGGCAAGAGGACAAACGACATGAGGAGAGAGCTGCAGATCCACATCGGCGATGGCCTCGAAGGCATGTCGAAGCGTGTTATCGATGCCTGGCATCGCGCCGAACGGGACGAACTGACGGCGGGGAACGCCGAGCGGCATGTCGGTTTCGAAACCTTCGAACTGTTTGCCCGGATCATGACTCCGCGCCGGCTCGAGCTGCTGCGCCACCTGCATCGGCACCCTGCGCGCAGCATCCGCGCCCTGGCGATCGCGCTTGGCCGCGATTATCGCCGCGTGCATGAAGACGTCGAGGCATTGGCGAATGCTGGTTTGCTGGACAAGAACGAGACCGGGTTGCATGCGGACTACGACTCCGTGCGCATGGAGACGCGCATCGCGATGTGAGCGCGAACCAGCGGAATCCACTACTCTTGCAGGACCTCGGACGGTAATAGCGCGATGCAGATCAGAACGACCGATGTTGCCGTAGTCGGGCTTGGCGCGATGGGTGCGGCGGTGCTGTATCAGCTTGCGCTGCGTGGCATCGCTGCAATTGGCATCGACCGCTATAATCCGCCGCACGACCGCGGTTCGACGCATGGCGAGACGCGCGTCACGAGGCAGGCGGTCGGCGAGGGCGAGCAATTCGCGCCGCTGGCGCTGCGTTCGCATGAGATCTGGCGAGAGATCGAACACAGCACCGGCACGACGCTCATGGTGTCGTGCGGCGAGCTTCTGATCGGACCCGAGCATTCGCCGGTCGGTCTGCATCAGAAGCCTGACTTCTTCCGCCAAACCCTCGCGGTGGCCGATCGATTTGCCATTGCGTACGAAATCCTGGACCGCGACACGCTGGCCGCGCGGTATCCACAGTTCACCAATCTTGCCCCGGACGACGTCGGATTTCTTGAACCTGGCGGGGGTTATCTGTACCCGGAGCATTGCGTCGGGACGCAGCTTGCGGAGGCGCGACGGCTGGGCGCCGAAGTCCTGGTCAACACGGCTGTTACGGGGATCACGCAGGCGAACGGCCGCGTGCGAATCATCACCGCGACTGATGAGATCCTGGCAGACCAGACGATCGTCGCCGCCGGTGCCTGGACGGGCGCCGTGCTCGGGGCTCCGTTCGACCGGCTGCTGCGGGTCACGCGTCAGGTGTTGTACTGGTTCGAGACGGATGACCCGCCACTGTACGGTCCGGATGTGTTTCCAGCGTTCATTCGGATGACGGGAACCAGCGACGACGACATGTTCTACGGCGTCCCGACGCCAGCCGGCGGCGTGGGGATCAAGGTGGGAACGGAGCAATTCACCTCCGTCACCGAGCCCGACCATGTCGTGCGCGATGTTGCCGACGAAGAGGTGCGTGCATTCCACACTCGGCATGTCGCGCCGTTTCTGCGGCACGTCAGCCCGCGGCTGATCCGGGCAAAGACCTGCCTCTATACCGAAGCACCGGGTGCCAATTTCATTATCGACCGGCTGCCGGGGAGCGAGCGGGTGCACGTGATTTCCGCTTGCTCGGGCCATGGGTTCAAGCATTCGGCAGCCATCGGCGAGGCGGTGGCGGCACGCGTAGCCGGCGATGGGCGAGCGGCGGACGACATGCTCGCACCGTTCAGTCTGGCCGCTGTCGCGGGATGAACGGTGGCGGATGAGCGGCTGTGAGATGATCGGTTGGTCGATGATCGTAGGGCGGAAAAGCGGAGTGCATTGCCCCGGTGCCTCTGCGGCGGAATGCGCTGCGCTTTTCCGCCCTGCAAATCTCTCGCCGGACAAATCACGCACCGACTGACGACAGCGGCGGTGCCACATCTTCCAACGCGCGGCGCTCCGCGTTCACGCCGAGCCAAGCGGCGACCAGTCCCGCCGCCACCATCAGCCCGCCGCCAAGCAAGTACCCCCAAAAGATCGACATCCGCGATCCCGTGTCGATCAGTGCCCCGAACAGGGCAGGGCCGACCACGCCACCGACACCGGTGCCGAACGCGTAGAACAACGCGATCGCGATGGCGCGGACTTCCAGCGGAAAGCTTTCGCCCACGGTCAGGTAGGCGGAACTCGCGGCGGCCGAGGCGACGAAGAAGATCACCGTCCAGGCCGCTGTCTGCTGCACCGCATCCAACAGGCCGATCGCGAACAGCCAGCCGGTGACCGCCATCAGCAGGCCGGCCAGCGCGTAGGTTGTGGTGATCATGATCCGGCGGCCGAGTGTATCGAACAAACGGCCCAACAGCAGCGGCCCCAGGAAATTTCCCAGCGCGAAGGGCAGCATGAACAGGCCAATGCTGCCCGACTTCACATGATAGAACTGCGTGAGGATCAGCGCGTAGGTGAAGAACACCGCATTGTAGCAGAATGCCTGCGCGGCCATCAGCGCGGTGCCCAACACGGTGCGACGGCGGTACGCGGTCAGCAGCGCGCGCGCGCCCTCGCCGAACCAGGAGTGCACATCGGTGCGCAGCGTCAGTGCCTGATGCGGCACGGGTGGCAGCGGCTCGCCGGTGTCGCGCTCCACGCGTTCCTCGATCTCCCGCACCACGCGCTCGGCTTCCTCGGGCTGGCCGTGGGTCATCAGCCAGCGGGGGCTTTCAGGCAGGAAACTACGCAAGAACAGTACGATGCCGCCCAACACGCCGCCGATCACGAAAGCGGCACGCCAGCCGATTTCCGGCGGAATGAGGGCGGGGTCCAGCACCACCAGCGCACCCGCCGCGCCCAGCGCCGCGCCGAGCCAGAAGCTGCCGTTCACCACCAGATCGGTGAAGCCGCGGCGCCGCGCGGGGATCAATTCCTGGATGGTGGCGTTCACCGCGGCATATTCGCCGCCGATGCCGGCCCCGGTGATGAGCCGGAACAATGCGAAGGAGGCGAAATTCCACGACAGGCCGCAGGCGATGGTGGCCAGCAGATAGACCAGCACGGTGATGCTGAACAATTTCTTGCGTCCCAGCCGGTCCGTGAGCCAACCAAAGAACAGCGCGCCGAAAACCGCACCGATCAGATACGCGCTGGCGGCGTAGCCAACCTGCTGGGGCGACAGGTGCAGGCGCGGGCTTTCCGACAGCGCGCCGGCGAGCGAGCCGACGATCGTCACCTCCAGCCCGTCGAGGATCCACGCGATCCCCAGCGCGAAGATCACCAGCCAGTGAAATCTGCTCCAGGGCAGGCGGTCGAGCCGCGCGGGAATGTCGGTGGTGAAGGTCGCCGTTGCGTGATCCACTGTTCCTGCTGCCATACTGTGCCGGTCACAAACGCACGGAGATGTCACATGGACCCGTTCCTGGCCGAGATTGAGCAAACGATCGCGCGATGGCACGGGATCGTTGCCCCCAACGAGCCGGGGCGACGGATGGCCGCCGACCTCATTGAAACGATCCGGGCGTTCGAGGTGCAGCGTGGTACGCTGGTCTTCGAGGACGAGCCTGCCAGCTTCGAAGCCGCCCTACGCCAGATGATGGAGCCATCCACATGAGCGACCTCGCCGACCTGTCGCTGGTGGAGGCGGCGGATGCGGTGCGCCGCGGCGAGGTGCGCTCGGTGGCGCTGCTGGATGCGCTGTGGGCCAATCTGGAAGCCGCCAATCCACGCCTGAACGCAACGATCTGGCTGGATCGCGAAGGTGCCGAAGCGGCGGCGCGCGTGGCGGACCGCGCGGTGCATGAAAATGGGCGGGTTGGGGCGCCGCTGGGACCGCTGCACGGCGTGCCGATGGCGCACAAGGACATGTACTATCAGGCCGGCAAGTTAAGTACCTGCGGCTCGGCGATCCGGCGCGACTATCGCCCGGGCCTCACCGCGACGGTGATCGAGCGGCTCACCGCCGCCGGTGCCTATACGTTTGGCGGCCTCAACATGGCGGAGTTCGCGCAGAACCCGACCGGCCACAACAAGACATTCGGCGACTGCCACAACCCGTGGAACCTGCCTTTCATCACGGGTGGATCATCGTCCGGTTCCGGGGCCTCGGTGGCGGCGCGCTACAACTATGCGGCGCTCGGGTCGGATACGGGCGGATCGATCCGGCTCCCGGCTGCGGCGTGCGGCGTGACCGGGATCAAGCCGACGCAGACCCGCGTGTCGCGCTATGGCGTGATGCCGCTTTCGTTCAGTTGCGACAATGTCGGGCCGCTGTGCCGCACCGCACGGGACTGCGCGCGGATCATGAGCGTCATCGCGGGGCACGACCCGCACGACCCCACCAGCGCCGACGTGCCGGTGCCGGACTATGAGGCGGCGCTGACCGGCGACCTGGGCGGGGTGCGGATCGGGGTTCCCGCCACCTGGTTCTTCGACGACGCGGACCCTCCGGTCGTGCGCGCGATCAATGACGCGATCGACGTGCTCAAGGCGCGTGGGGCCACGGTGCAGGAAATCGCGCTGCCGCTCATGGATGCGGTGGCAGCTTGCGGCGGGATCATCTCACGCGTGGAAGCCGCAACGATCCACGCGCAATGGATGCGCGACCACCCGCAAGAGTACGGTGCGCATATCAGCGGGCGGATGTATCCGGCCTATGCCATCCCGGCGCCCTATTACCTCGAGGCGTTGAGCCGGCGCGGGCCGATCCTTAAGGCGTTCGCCGGCGAGGTATTCGCGCGGGTGGACGTGCTGGCGACGCCCACCATCCGCACCTGCCTGCCCACGCTGGCGGACACCGACATCGACCATGGCCCGCCCGGGACGGAGCACCGGTTCCTGGCGGTCTCGGCCAACACGCGGCCGTTCAACTACCTCGGCCTGCCGGCGGTCAGCGTGCCGTGTGGCTTCGACCCCAACGGCTGCCCGATCGGGTTGCAGATCACCGGCCGCCCCTTCGCCGAGGCGCGTATCCTGCAGGTGGCCGACGCCTATCAGCGCGACACCGACTGGCACGCGCGGCGGCCCTCGGTGCTGGAGGCGGCAGGCGTTCGGGGTCTGAGGTAGACCAAGCGATGCGAATGGCCGTGTGGGGCACGAATTAGGATGGCGGGACCGCCATGCGGTGGCCCCGCGAAGCCTCATAAAGCGGGCGCGCAATCTTCGGTGCGCGATCGTCAGGGAGGTCCGGCGCAGGCGGCGTAACAGAGGCGTCGTGGTGGCAGCAGACCTTCTCGTTCGTGCGCAAACATTCTCGTTCGCGGCGCGAACCGCGGTCGAGAAAGTCGCGCCAGCAGCCGAAGGGCTGGGGACAGCAGTAGAAAAGCGATCGGCTGTAGTTGGGATTTGATCTGCTGCGGTTACGAAATTACCTATTGCTATTTCGAAATTATTGGCTGCGACGCGGGCCCGGCCACGGCAGGACGGCGGTGTCCGACGCGGCCTCCGCTGCGGCGATGACGGCGGTTGTGGCGCTGTCCGCCGGGGTTGCTGCTTGTGCTTCACACAGCGGAGACGGCGGCACGAGCGACATGCCGAGAAATGCGTTCGCCAGCGCGGCCAACAAAGCCTCCGGCAATGCCGCCGCCGATACGAGCGGCGCGTCCGGTGCTGCTTCTGTTGGCGCGTCCGGCCTTGCGTCCGGTGGCGCGTCCGGTGGCCACGGCTTCTGGTCCGTCGCGCGGCAAAGACGCGGGCGCCCGGGTCAAGCCAGGTCACGCATCGGTTGCTTGCCGGCAGCCTCTTCATTCCACCAACAGGCCGGGCTACCTTTCGCTGCAAGGCCGCCCTGGCGCCTGGGAAACGGCATACGGCGCCGGCCGTTCGGTGTAAGGTTGTGGTGGCAGGGCGCACAACGCCTCGGCCAACGACATTTGCATGGCATTTCGCATGAGCAAGCCACGAGTTCGCATTCATCGGGACTGGCGGCACGATTGCCTCGCTGGGCGCCGGACCGTTGGACTTACAAAACTATGGCGCTACCGGTCAGGTGATGCACGCCGGCGAGATACTGGCTCGCTGGCCGGAGACCGCGCTGGTGGCGGACGTGATCGCGGTGCCCTACCGGAACATTCCGAGCACCGGCATCGACTTCACGGATTGGCGCACCTTGGTGACGCTATGCGACCGGCTGGTGGTCGAGCATGCGGACCTGGCCGGCATCGTCATCGGCCACGGCACGGCGACCCTGGAGGAAACGGCCTACCTGCTGAACCTGACGCTGAAGGTGCCGGTACCGGTGGTGTTGGTGGGGTCGCAGCGGCCGTCCAGTGCGCTGTCCTCCGATGCCGGGCTGAACCTGGTGAACGCGATCCGCGTCGCCGCCTGCCCCGAGGCGCGCGGCATGGGCGTACTGGTCGTCCTGAACGACGAAATTCACGCGGCGCGCGAGGTCACCAAGACCGCGACATTGCGGTTGCAGACGTTCCGCACGCCGGATTTCGGGGTGCTTGGCCACGCCGACGGCGACTCGGTCGCGTTCTATCGCCGGCCGCTGCGCCGTGCCGCGCCGGACACCGAGTTCGAGATAAGCGGCCTGGCGGCGCTGCCGCGGGTGGACATCGCCTACGCCTATGCCGGCGGCGACGGCACGGCGGTGCGGGCGTTCGTGGTGGCGGGGGCGCGGGGGATCGTCTCGGCCGGTTTCGCCCCGGGGTTTTCACCACCCGGCGATTTCGCGGCATTGCAGGAAGCGGCGGGGCAGGGGGTGGTGGTGGTGCAGTCCACGCGAGCCGGCTCGGGCCGCACGTTCCGCGGCAAGCGGCTACGCGAGGCCGGCATCCTGGTCGCTGACAACCTGAACCCGCAGAAGGCACGCATCCTGCTGTCGCTGGCGCTGACCGTGACGCGTGAGCCGGCGGAGATCGAGCGGATGTTCCGGACGTATTGAGGGTGGCCGGGACTTGAGGGAGCCTGGGCGGGGGACGTGCCTTGACCTGGGGCGTGGTTTGTCGTTCATCCCCGGCTGCGTGGGCCTGTAGCTCAGTTGGTAGAGCACGAGACTTTTAATCTTGGGGTCGCGGGTTCGAATCCCGCCGGGCCTACCAGATTTCCCAGCAAATTCGGGATTTTAGGGAAACTGCCGGGCAGCGGCAGGAAATGCGTCGGCGGCCATGGTTTCCTCCCGTCGTGCGTCGCGCCCCGTTGTGCGTGGCGCCGAGGACGACGGTGCGAACGGCAACGGACAAGGGATCGCCCAACGCACCTGTCATCGCGAGCGCTCTGTCATTGCGAACGCAGCGAAGCAATCTCCAGAACCTGTCATTGCGAACGCAGCGAAGCAATCTCCGGCGAGTGACGTGCGAACTCTCCGAGAGATTGCTTCGCTGCGCTCGCAATGACAGGACACTCGCAATGACGCTCGATTGGTCACGCGGCGCATGGCTCCGTCTCCGGCCAGCCATATTGCCGCACCGCCTGCATAAACGACGCGAGCGGCGCTGACCATCGCCGGCCCGGCATTGTCAGCAGGCACACGTCGCGCTCGATCGTCGGGTCGAACACGGGTCTGCTCACCACGCCGGGAACAGTGTTGGCGTATTCCGGAACAACACAGATACCCAGGCCCGCGGCGACCATAGCCAGTATCCAGTCTTCGCATTCGCTGCGAAAAGCACGCACCAGGCGAGCGCCGGCGATGGTGCAAGCCTGGACGAGAACGTCGCGATATTCGCAGTTGCTGCGCGACAAATAGAGTTGGCCATCCAGATCGACGGCTCGCACCGCGTTCCTGCGCGCGAAAGGATGCGCTGAAGCGCACGCAATGACAAAGCGCTCGCAATACAAAAACTGCGATTGGAACGATGATGGCGCCCCATCACGATGGGCGAGCAATGCGACGTCGATCTCGCCCTTTTCCAGCAAAGTGCAGAGGCGGTCGGGCCCGTCTTCCAGCACCGAGATCTCCACCCCGGGATGCGCGGCACGGAAGCGGGTCAGGAAGCTGACGAAGCGCAGCGGACCGATGGTGCACATCACGCCCAGCCGCAGCATCGCGTTATCCAGCCGCAGAAATTGCGTGGCGGCTTGCTTCGCCGCCTCGGCACGCGCCATCGCTTCGGCAAGGTGCGGTTCGATCATGTGGCCAAGTTCCGTCAGATGGGTGTTGTTGCGTTCGCGCGAAAACAGCAGTCCGCCAAGTTCGTCTTCCATTTTCTGAATCGCACGAGTCAGTGCAGGCTGGCTGACGTGGCACTGATCCGCCGCGCGCGTGAAGTTCAGCGTGCGGCAGAGCGCGAGAAAATAGCGGATCTCGTGCAGCTCCATGACCTTGCCCCCGTCAGTGTCCAACCGTCAGACTCGGCAACACGGCGGTCGTAACGTGACAAGTTCGTCATGGAACGGCGGGCCCGGCCGGGGATTGGGATTGCCGGCCGGGCCGTCACCGGCGCGGGTCAGCCTCCGCCGGTGTTGTAGGCTGGCAGGCTCTCCAGCATCGACTTCGTCGCACCCGCCATCATCATGGTGTCCTTGCCCTCGAGCTGCAGATGGCTCAGCGGGACGCCAACCATTTTCTTGCCGGTACCGAGATAGTCGCCGACCGACAGGACGGCCGTTGCCGCACCGCCGGATGGCGGCACCATCACGGTCTCGATGGTGCCGATCTGGTCGTGCTGATCGTTATAAACCATCACGCCGATCAGGCTCTTCGCCGACATGCTGTGGTCGGGCGCCACATAGATGACACCGGGGAACTGCGTCTGGGCGAAGCTGGGCACCGGTGCGGCGAACGCGAGCGCCAGCGCGGCAGCGGCAACGATAGTGGGAACTTTCATCATTTCGTTCTCCTCGAGGGGCATGTGGTTCAGCGCCGCGGAGGTATCGGATCGCTGGCACAGCCGGAAATGCCGATGCCACATCATGTCGATACGTGGCGGTTATCGTCATCGCATTGCGGTCGGGCTATGGTGGCCGCCACCCACCGACAAACGGCAATGCCATGACCCTGACACTCGACACCAAGCTGCGCATCGGCATCCAGACCATCCACCGCCGCACCGAGCCGGCGACCGATGCGTGGCAGCCGCGCATCGACGAACTGGTGGACCTCGTCGAACTGGTCGATCGCAGCGGATTTGATTCGCTATGGGTGGGCGATCATGTGTCGTTCGCGGTGCCCATCCTCGATCCGCTGCTGCAGCTCGCACAGGCTGCGGTGGTGAGCCGGCGGCTGACGCTGGGCACGTCGGTCTATCTACTGCCGCTGCGGCATCCCGCCCCGGTGGCGAAGCAGGTCTCGACCCTGGATCATTTGACCGAGGGGCGGTTGATCTTCGGCGTCGGCGTCGGTGGCGAGTTTCCCAAGGAATACGAACTGTGCGGTGTGCCGCATAATGAACGCGGCGCTCGGCTGGCGGAAGGTGTCGCTGTGCTGCGCAAGCTGTGGACCGGCGAGAAGGTCAGTCATGACGGGCGCTTCTATGGGCCGTTCAACGACGTGTCGATGCGTCCGCCGCCGCGTCAGCCGGGCGGCCCGCCGATTTGGTTTGGTGGCCGGAGCGATGCCGCGCTGCGCCGCATCGGCCGGATCGGCGACGGCTATCTGAGCTATGTGGTGTCGCCAGAGATGTATTCCTCGGCGCTGACAAAGATAGCCGACGCGGCGGAGCACGCCGGGCGGCAGCCGGGGACGTTCGGCAGTGGGCACCTGTTGTTCGCACGCCTGGACGAGACCTATGAAAAGGCACTCGATCGGGCGACGGAGACGCTCAGCGTTCGGTACGCTATGGATTTCCGCAAGCCGGCGATGCGCTATTGCGCGCTTGGCACGCCGACGCAGGTGGCGGAGCGGATTCGCGAGTTCCATGCCGCGGGCGTGCGGCACGTCATCCTCGACTTGCTGGGGCCATATGAGCAGCGCAATGCGCAGATCGGGCAATTTGCCGCGGAGGCGATGCCGCTGCTGCGGGATTTGCACTAAACGTTGCGCCACACCGTTTCGTGACATGACAGGAGCGCGGGCGAAGGCTGCATCACCCCACCGCAAAGCCTGCCAAGCAAGTGCGATCCAGTGCCAAAGGCGAGCGTTATGAATTTTCTATGCACTGACCGTATGGGTCAATTGCTCAGGTACGTGATCGCAACCACGCTCATCGGCATGTCGGTGGCAACTGCCCGGGCCGCCGGACTGCAATATCTCAACGTGCCGGCCGATGCAGGCGAGCCGGCTCTCACCGGCGCCGTATGGTACCCGTGTATTGCCCCGGTGTCGCAGGTGAAGGTCGGGCCGGTTCGTCTGGAAGCTGCGAAGGATTGTCCGCTCGCCGGTTCGGCGCATCCTCTCATCGTCATATCGCACGGATACACGGGGAAGTGGACAAGCCATCACGATACGGCGGAGACGCTGGCGAATGCCGGCTTCGTGGTCGCTGCCATCAACCACCCGATCGATAGTGGTCCCGACATGAGCCGCGCGAATACGGCTTCGATTCTCGCTGAACGTCCACGCGATATCAAGCGGCTGATCGACTACATGCTTGACCGCTGGCCGGACCGAGCGAAGCTCGACGCCAGCAGCATCGGCTTCTTCGGCTTCTCCAGGGGCGGATATACCGGGCTGGTCCTGATCGGGGCCAATCCCGACCTCCGTGCCGCCCTGGTTCTTTGCCCCGCGACAAACGTTCCACCCATTTGCGACCAGATCCGCTCGAACACGGACCTGCCCGGCGCATTCCCGCACGATCCACGTATCAAGGCCGCGGTGATTGCCGATCCGGCCTTCGGGCCCACGTTCACCCGAGCCAGCCTGCTTGGGGTGACCGTACCCGTGCAGCTTTGGGCATCACAGTGGAGCGGAGAAGACAAGGAAGCCGGCGTGACCCCGGAATACGTGGAGGCGATCGGCAATGACCTGCCGAACAAGCCCGAATTCCACTTCGTCGCGCATGCCGCTCATTATGCCTTCCTCGCGCCTTGCTCGCCGCAGCTCGTGGCGAAATTTCCACACGTTTGCAAGGATCATCCCGGCTTCGACCGCATGGCATTTCATCGGCAATTCAATGCGGCCGTATTGGCGTTCTTCCGACGGCATCTGGGACATCATACGGCCAGGCCGGTTACCAAGGATTTAATGGCGCCAAAATAATCCCTTTCATCGCGATGAGTGTCCTCGCGCGGACGACGAACGGAGGCGACGGCGGCGGCAATTCCTTCGTCGTGCAAATCAGGGAACCGCAAGCGGCCTGCCCCTCGGGTTTGGGCGTCCGCCGGCCGGCCGCCCCGGAATGACAGCCGTCGCGGCCCCTGCTAGCGTGCCGTCCTGAACCAATGCTGGGGGAGGCTGCCATGAAGCTGGCGTTTTTCGACGACTACAAGCTGGGCGTGGTCAAGGGGGACAGCATCGTCGATGTCTCGGCCGTCGTGCGCGATATCCCGCATACCGGCCCCGGCAACCTGATCAGCGGCCTGATCGAGCGCTTCGCCGACTATCGCGGCAGGTTGCAGGATGCCGTCGAACGCGCACGGGCGTGCCGCTGAGCGAGCGTACGCATCCGTCCGCCGCTGCCGAAGCCGGGCAACATCGTCTGCATGGCGGTGAACTACATGGAGAACGGCACGCTGGCGAAGCCGGCGCCGATCAACGCCTTCCACAAGGCGCCCACCGCCGATCATCGGCCCCGGCGACACCATGGTGCTGCCCGACGTGCCGGCCACGATCTTCGAGGGCGAGGCGGAACTGGCGCGTGGTCATCGGCAAGCGCGCCACCAACGTTCCGGCGTCACAGGCCATGGATTACGTGTTCGGCTACATCAACTTCATCGACGGTTCGGCGCGCGGCCTGCCGCCGCCCGGCAACGTGTTCTTCCAGATGAAGTCGCGCGACACGTTCGCGCCGATCGGACCGTATCTGGTGACCAAGGACGAGATCGCCGATCCGCAGAAGCTGCCGATCAAGCTATGGGTCAACGGCGACCCTGAAACAGGACTTCAACACCAACGACATGGCGCACAACATCCCGCGCTGCATCGAGTGGGCGACGTCGATCCACACGCTGGAGCCGGGCGACATCCTGGCCACCGGCACCAACCACCGCGGCCTGTCGTCGCTTCATGGATGGCGACAAGGTCGAGCTGGAATGCACGGGCCTCGGCCGGCTGGCGTTCAACATCCGCGACGAGCTGAAGCGCAGCTGGCTGCGCGAGACGCGGCTGGATCGCCAGCAGAAGGGCAAGGAAGGGCCGACGCCGCAGGTCTCCGGCAAATACGCGCCTAACGCCTGATGACGGCATGGCTTGTCGTCCGCGCGGTCGTGGCCGATCCGGCCAACCGCGCGGATTTCGACCACTGGTACCGCACGGAGCATTTGCCTGACGCGCTGCGCGATTTCCATGCGGAAGCCGCGTGGCGCGGCTGGAGCCGCAATGATCCGTCGGTGCATTGCGCGTTCTACCGGTTCGCCAGCGTGGCAGCGGCGGAGGCCGCCACGACGGGCGACACCATCAAGGCGCTGATAGCCGAGTTCGATCGGCGCTGGGGCACGCGCGTCACCCGCACGCGCGAGATCATCGACGTCGCCGACATCCTGGAGGCCACGTCATGAACGATTTGGAGGCCACATCATGAGCGATCCGGAAATCCTCGCCCTGCGCGAATTGCTTGCCTCGCGCCCGCGGTCGGCCGACATCATGCAGCGCCGGCGCGACATCGACGAACGCGGCCGGCAATTCCGTCTGGCGGCCGACGTCACGGTGGAGAAACGCAACGCCAACGGCGTGCTGGCGGAATGGACCACGACGCCCGCCGCAGACCGCGACAGCGCCGTGCTGTACCTGCATGGCGGCGGCTATGTCATCGGCTCGCTGGACAGCCACCGCCACGTCGCCGCCGAGGTCGGCCGTGCCAGTGCCGCACGCACACTGGCGATCGACTACCGCATGGCGCCGGAGCACCCGTTCCCCGCCGCGGTACAGGACGCGCTCGCGGCGTATAAGTTCCTGCTGCACAGCGGCATCAAGCCCGGTCGCATCTGCATCGCGGGCGACAGTGCCGGCGGCGGCCTGGTTGTCGCCGCCATGCTCGCCATCCGAGGCGACAACCTGCCGCAGCCCGGTTGCGGCTGGTGCATCTCGCCATGGGTCGATCTTGCCTGCACCGGCGCCTCGATGCAGGACAATGCCGCGCGCGATCCCACCGTGCAGCAGGCCGGCGTGCTGGACATGGCAGGCCTCTATCTCGCCGGCGCCGATCCGCGCTCGCCGCTCGCCTCGCCGGTCCATGGCGACCTGCGCGGACTGCCGCCGTTGCTCCTCCAGGTCGGGTCGGTGGAAACCCTGCTCGATGACTCGCTCAGCCTGGCGCGGGTTGCCGGGCTGGCCGATGTGCATGTCGATCTGCAGATCTGGCCGGAGATGGTCCATGTCTGGCACCTGTTCCATCCCATGCTCGCCGCCGGCCGCCGCGCCATCCTCGCGGGCGGCGCGTTTGTTCGCAGCTACACAAAGGAAATCTGAACGATGACCATCCGTTACGACGGCCGAGTCGCGATCGTCACCGGTTCCGGCGCCGGACTCGGCCGCTCGCACGCCATGCTGCTTGCCTCGCGCGGCGCCAAGGTGGTGGTGAACGATCCGGGCGGCGCGGTGGACGGCCGCGGCGGGGCGCAGGCCGTCGCCGACACGGTGGTGGCAGAGATCAAGGCGGCCGGTGGCGAGGCCATCGCCAACTACGATTCGGTAGCGGAATTCACCTCGGCGGAGCGCATCATCGACACCGCGATGAACGCCTGGGGCCGGGTGGACATCCTGGTGAACAACGCCGGCATCCTGCGCGACAAGGCGTTCAACAACATGGACATGGCGGACTACGAATTCGTCAACCAGGTGCACCATTTCGGCACGGTGTACTGCACCAAGGCGGTCTGGCCGGTCATGCGCAAGCAGCAGTACGGGCGGATCGTGGTCACCACCTCGGGTTCCGGCACCGTCGGCAATTTCGGCCAGGTCAACTACGGCGCGGCGAAGATGGCGGTGAACGGCTTCATCAACGTGCTGCGCTTCGAGGGCGCGAAGTACAACATCCGCATCAACGCCATCTCGCCGTCGGCGCTGACGCGCATGACGGAATTGCTGCTGCCGCCGGATGTCGGCCCCTGGATGAAGCCGGAGTTGGTGTCGCCGATGGTGGCCTGGCTGTGCAGCGAGGAATGCGACCAGAACGGTGAGATCATGGCCGCCACCGCCGGCGGCTACGCCCGCGTGCAGTATTTCGTCACCGAGGGTGTGCAATACGACCCGGCGGAACCGGTAACGATCGAGATGATAGCCGATTCCATCGACAAGATTCGCGACCTGTCCCGGGCGCGCCCGTACACCGGACTGATGGGCAACGTGGCCGAGAAGCTGCGCGAGATGGGGCGCATCAAATAGTACCGCCTGGACCGCTTCAAACCGCAGCTCACGGTATCGTGAAACCGCTGATCGCAGCGAACACGCAACCACAAGGCCGTGTGCGCGGTTGGAGGCGCTGTCCATCGGTTCCGGCGCAGGCCGGCGCCGGGTGGCTGGTACTGTCCGGATCGGAGCTGTCCTGTGATACCGGGTGATCTTTCGCAACTGCCGGTCGAACGTCTCGCACAGCTTTTGCTGCAGCATGCTCGGGACGACGGATCGCTGCCGCAGCGCACCGCCGCCAACGACGACGACGACACGTTCGGCCGGGACGATATGTTCAGCCGGATCGCCTCCCTGCCGACGATGCAGCGCGAGGAGCCGGTGCGGCTGCCGCCGCGTTTGGGGGCGGATGCAGCGGACATGGAGGTGTTGGAAGGGCTGGTCTCGCTCGCGCTGACGTCGGCGCAGGACGCCGAGGAGCTGTCGCGGGAGGCGCACGAAGCGAGCCGGCGCACCCGGCGCGGCATGGTCTTCGCGATCGCCCTGAGCATGCTCGGGATTGCCGTTGCGGCTGGCAGTGGTTCAATACGCTGGTGGTCCGATGGGTCCGATAGCCAGATGGCGGCAATGACCGGCCAGGTGCCGGCGCTTGGCACCCTGGGGCACCGCGTCAGCGACCAGTTGATGGCACCGCAGGGGCAGGATGCGTTGCCCGACCCGGCAGCGGGATCGGCGCCGCGCGATGTGCCGGTTCCATCACCGGCGCAGGACGCGCCGGTAGCATCGGTTGCGCGCGACGCGCCGGTTGCACCTACCGCGCCACCTCAGCCGGCGACGCAACAGGAACTTCCGGCGCTGCCGACACAGCAGGTGCGGGTACTGCCGGCGCATGTGGCGGTGCCGGCCGCCGCTCGCGCTCCCGAGAGCCGCCCGCACCGCGCCACGACGTCGATTGTGGCCTACTCGTCGGTGGCGTGGGCTCCGGCTCGGCCATCGCACCCGGCGCCGATCCTGGTGCGGCAGTCGGAACACGCCCGGCCACCGCGACCGATCGGCTACGACCGGTCTCCGCGGGCGATCACCTGGCCGGCGGTCTATGTCATCACTACCGTCCAGCGCGGCATAGGCGCCCTGTTCCGCTAATATCGGGCGCTTCCCCTCGATGCTGTCCCATTGGCCGACGACGGGGTGCCGGGCGGCCCTCTGGCGAAAGCACCTCGCGTAAGAGTCTGCCTTTCGGCGAGCCGCGTTAGCGATTGATTATCCAATCCGCCCTACAAGCTGGGCAGCCCTGGTGCCAAGAGGCGTTCGGGCCGACGACGGCATATGTGGCAGCGTGCGTTGTGTTGACGCAGGTCAATGCAGCGGCGAGGGCGGTCGTGCCACGTCGCGTGCATGGAAGACCTATTCGCAGGACTGGAACCCATCGACATGGACGGCGGCGCCGAACGCGGCCGGGAGAAGTACCAGCGCGTGCTGGCGATGGCCCGGCAGCTGCCGCCGGTGCCCACGGCGGTCGTGCATCCGTGCGACGCGGTATCGCTCGCCAGCGCGGTCGAAGCCTACCGGCTGGGGCTGATCGCGCCGATCCTGGTTGGGCCTCCGGCGCGGCTCGCCGACGTCGCACGGCAGAACGACATCGACATCACCGGCCTGCCGCAGGTCGCGTCGGAGCACAGTCACGATTTGGCAGCCAAGGGCGCCGCACTGGTGCGCGAGGCGAAGGCCGAGGCCCTGATGAAGGGCAGTCTGCACACCGACGAGCTGATGGCCGCGGTGGTCGGGCGCGATAGCGGCCTGCGCACCGCGCGCCGCATCAGCCACTGTTTCATCATGGACGTGCCCGGCCATGGGGCGCCGCTGATCATCACCGACGCGGCGGTGAACATCGCGCCGACGCTCGAGGAGAAGGTCGATATCGTGCAGAATGCGATCGACCTCGCGCATGCGCTGGGCATCGACCCGCCCCTGGTGGCGATCCTGTCGGCGATGGAGACGGTGAACCCGAAGGTGCCGTCCACCATCGAAGCCGCGGCGCTGTGCAAGATGGCCGACCGCGGCCAGATTACCGGCGGCGAGCTCGAGGGGCCGCTGGCGTTGGACAACGCCATCAGCCGGCAAGCGGCGGCGATCAAGCACATTGTCTCGCCGGTGGCGGGACGGGCCAATGTCCTCGTGGTGCCCGACCTGGAGGCCGGCAACATGCTGGCCAAGAGCCTGTCGTTTCTGGCCGGGGCGGAAAGCGCCGGCATTGTGCTGGGTGCGCGCGTGCCCATCATCCTGACCAGCCGGGCCGACACGCTGGTCAGCCGGGTCGCGTCCTGTGCGGTGGCCTCGCTGGTGGCCGCGCGCCGCCGCCGCACCACGGAAGCTGTCATTCTTTAAAATAGTGGGTCGGTTTGAACCGCCCTGGATGGTCGCGCTGTTGAGCCACCGCACGCGCATTAATCTTAAACCTGCTGTGTCATGGCAGGCGCAGGCCAGCCACCGATGGCCTGTCCTCGCCCCAGCAGAAAAGCCGTGGGTGGCTGGCCTGCGCCGGCCATGACACAGTGGTTTATAGGAAAATAGTCATACCGTCAAGTCTCTAGATCGAGACTGACCCCACGTCCTTGAACTTCTTTGAGCTGGGGACTGCCCCGCCGCACCATCCCCTGGGGGCTTCAGCGATACGCCGCGAGCAGCGAATGGATCAGCGGGTTGTCGCTCTCGGCGAGGTCGGTGCTGCCAAAAGGGCCTGGCCGCAGATGCCGCCGCCGATAATCGGCGGCGTCGAACCGCGGCGACGGATCGACATCGCCCTGCATGCCCGCCTGGAGGAAATGGGCGAACGGGTCGCGGTGCGGGCCCAGCGCCTCGGCGTGCCGCGCCACGTACCAGGCCACGTCGAACAGGGGCGTCGGGCTGAACGCCTGTCTGCGGCGATGCGCCAGATAGTGGGCCAGCGCGCTTTGGTCGGACGGAACGCGATAGGTTGCCCGGTACCAGGCCGGGTCGAAATACGGCACCGGGCGGCGGCTCGCGGCCTCGCCCTCGCAGACATAGTGCACCAGGGGGTTCAGCCCCAGTCGCGCGGCACGCTCGTTCGTTGCCAGGTACCAGCCGGTGTCGAAATACCGATTCGGTTTGCGGTGCTCTGCCCAGCCGTAGCGGCAGAAATGCACTACCGGGTCGAGCGCCGCATCCTGCACGTCGCTGCCGTTGAGCAGGTAGTACGCCGTGTCGAACAGGCCACATCTGGTTAGCAGGGCGGCGTCCGGCAGGACCGCCTGCCGGGTACGTGCCGTGTCCTCCAGGCAGCGGTGGAAAGGGTCCTCGCCGTTGGCCGCGTGGGCGCGATACTCCGGCAGGAACGGGGCGGCATAGAGCGCGGCACATGGAGCGAAACCGCCGGAGCCACGCCGCGGCAGGAAGTGGCGCAGCGCCAGCCGGTCCGGGGCCAGTCCGTGCGCCGCGCGGTACCAGTCCGGATCGAAGTACGGCATCGGCAAGCGGCCTTCCAGGTCGCCGTGACGCAGATAGTGCAGTAACGGGTTCATCTCCGCCGCGACCACGTCGGGATAGGCCGCCATATACCAGGCGGGATCGAAATACGGGTTCGGCAGCCGGTGTTCCTGCCAGCCGTGTCGAACGAAATGCACGACGGGATCGAGATCGGTCGCGGCCACGTCGGGGTAGGTGCGGAGATACCAGGCCGGATCGAACAATCCGGAAACCGCGAGTTCGTCGGCCTCCTGCGTCTGCGAGAGCACGTACGGTTCGATAACCGGCATTCCGGCAAGCCTTCAATAGGCGGCGGCCCGCACCGGATCCCCCACCGGGGCCCCCGTTGGCGCCTCCATCGGAGCCCCCACTGGAACGCCCACGGGAACCCCCCCCACTGGGGCCCGTTGCGAATGCCCCACCGGATCTCTCTGAGGAGCCCCCCAGGGAGCGGCGCGAGCATCCCCGTGGGAGGCCCCACGCAGTTCCTGCGACAGCGCCCTGCAAACGTCGCCCAGCAGATCGTCCCACGCACCTGGGACACGCTGGCGGAACAGCCGCAGCGTGGGGTACCAGGGGCTGTCGCTGCGTTCCAGCATCCAGCGCCAGTCGGCCGCCTTGGGCAGCATGATCCAGGCCGGCTTGGCCAACGCGCCGGCCAAGTGGCCCATGGAGGTGTCCACCGTCACGATCATGTCGAGGTTTTCGATCACCGCGGCGGTCTCGCCGAAATCCTTCAGGTCGTTGGAGAGGTCGGTCATGCCGCGAAACTCCGGCATCGCCTGCAGATCGCCGGCCGGCATCGGCTTCTGCAACGAGACGAACGTGGCGCCGCCGCCGGCCGCCTGCGCGATCGGCCGCAGCTGCGCCAGCGACAGGGACCGCCGGCGGTCGTTCGGATGCGTCGGGCGGCCGGTCCAGGCCAGGCCGATGCGCCGGCCGGGGGGAAGCTGCGCGTCGAGCCGCTCCCGCCAAGCCGTTACCCTGGCGGGATCGACCTTCAGATACGGCACCTGCGCCGGAATGCTGTCGATCCGGGTCTGGAACAGGTAGGGCAGGCTGGACAGGCGGCAGTGCGCGGCGTGGCCGGGGACGTCGTTCCAGCGGTGGCAGAACTGCCTCACGCCGGGGATGTTCTGCAGGATCGGCCCCATCTCGGCAGAGCACCCGAGCACGACCTCCTGGCAGAGTTCGGCGACGCGGGGGATGTAGCGGGCGAACTGGATGGTGTCGCCGTAACCCTGGTCGCCGACCAGCAGGATGCGGCCCTTGGGGATCGCCATGCCGTTCCAGTGCGCCGAGGTCATCTTCGGCATCGTGTTCTTGCCGGCCTCGGTTTCGTTGCGCCACTCGTACTCAAGCCAGCCGGGGGCGAAATCGCCCATGGCCAGCAGGTTCTGCGCCAGGGCCAGGTGGCCGTCGGCGTGGTCGTGCTTCTGCCCCAGCGCGCGCAGCAGGCACGCGATGGCGCGCTCGCGGTCGTCCACGTCCACGAAGATCAGCGACAGATTCACCAGGTTGTCGGCGTTGCCGGGGTCCAGGCGGATCGACTCCTGGCCGGCCCATAGCGCCTGGTCCATGCGGTAGGTGGCGCGGCAGAGCGACGCCAGATGCGCGTACCAGCTTGCGTTGCCGGGGCGCAGCTTGATCGCGCGGTCGAGCAGGCCGATGCCACGCTCGGGGTCGTTCTGCATCGCGCTGATGATGCCGAGCAAGGCGAGGGCGGGCGCGTGCTCTGCCGCGACCGCGAGGACGTCGTTGCAGATGCCGGCGGCCTCGTTGAGACGCTTGGCCTGGGCGGCGGCCTGGGCGCGAGTCAGCGCCTGGTCGAGGGTCTCGCCGCCTGGGATAGTGGGCTGGGGGGCGGGTTGGGCCGCCGGCAGTTGGGTGGCCGGCGGCTGGGAGGCCGGCTGGACCGTGGCGGTGGTTGCGCTCATGGGGCCGATACTTGCCTTGCGGATCGGGCGGCGGGCAAGCGATTTCCCCGGCGGGGTTGCGACCCCGGCGGCAACGGCACCGATGGTCTTGCCGCCGCCGTGCGGAAGGTTGCGGTTGGGCCGACGGCGTCTCGCTGGCGTCTCGTTTCGTTTGCTATGAGATTTCGGCGCTGGGGATGAGACAGGCGGGGTTGGGGTCGACAGGCAGCATCCGTGGCGCGGAGACCTAAGGCGAAGTCACGCCCCGTCCCGCCAGGGCGATCGCTTTTGCGACGAAGCCGGAGGCAAGCGGGGAAGTAGCGAGGCGCCATCGCACACAAGGCCCGTTCGAAGCCGCAACTAAGCAAGTGATCTAGCACCGCGATCACGGAGAAAGGCAAAGCCACGGAGGAGCACGAGGAAGATCCTGCTACCAGGCACTGTGGACAAACCCAATACCCCGGAAGTCAAGAGGATTTTGAAACACAGATTTCACAAATTTCACGGATTAAGGCACAGAAGTCTCTCTCGTATAGAGGCGGTATGGCACAACTGCGGACTGCGGCAATGCCTGACTTTATGAGTTATTGATGCAGCCGGAACATATTATGAGATCATAGGAGATGCTAACTTATGAATGCCTAAATCTGTGAAATCTGGTGCGCCCCGAACGGCGCGATCACCTCGTGGGTGGAAGTCCCACCCGGGCAATGGTCGGTTGGCCCGGTAGCTGGCAGGCGGTTTGGCGGGGTAACCGGCCGGGCCGAAGCCCTGCGACAAAGGCCGCTTCTGGCGGTGAGCGAATCGACGGGCCGTAACGTGTGTAAAGCCTGAGCAGGCCTCGAAAGGGAAGTCATGGACGCCGACCCGCCCAGAGTACGGGGAAGGCAGCACGGTTTGGGGAAGCAGCCGACAGATGCACCTGGACCGGTCCATCGGGGTAATGGGCACAGCACGTCGAGACAGGTGACGCGTAAGCGGGGGAGACCCGTGCGTGACGAGGGTAGCGGCCTCAACGGTGCTGCAAGGTGTCGGTCCGTGCGGGAGTCGGACAGGGTCGTAGTACCGCTGAAGCCGGGTAACGCCGGTGGAGGGAAGGACCCTGACTTCTGGTGCGTTTTCGAAGCGAACGAGGTGAGGTGATTGGCGATGAGCCTGAGAACACCAGACTCAATCCGGACTTTGCAGAGGAAACTCTATGACAAAGCGAAGACCGAGCCGGACTTTCGGTTCTACATCCTGTATGACAAGGTCTGGCGGGCGGACATTCTGCGCCATGCGTATGACCTGGCGCGTGCCAACCAAGGCGCGCCGGGGGTGGATGGTGTCACGTTCGAACAGATCGAGACGGTTGGGTTGCAGAACTGGCTGACCCGGCTGGGCGAGGAACTACGGACACAGACGTATCGGTGCCAGCCGGTGCGGCGGGTGATGATCCCAAAGCCCGGCGGCGGCGAGCGGCCGCTCGGTATCCCGACAATTCGGGACCGGGTGGTGCAGACCGCGGCAAAACTGGTACTGGATCCAATCTTTGAAGCGGACCTGGACCCGGCTGCATTCGGCTACCGGCCGAAACGTGGTGGGGGTCAGGCAATCCAGGCGGTGCTGGGCTTGCTGCGGCAGAGCTACACCGACGTGGTCGATGCCGATCTGAGCAAGTATTTCGATGCCGTCCCACACCCTGATCTGATGGGTTCGATTGCTCGCCGCATTGTCGATGCCAACATGCTGCGGTTGATCAAACAATGGCTCAAGGCGCCGGTCGAAACGGCCGGCAAAGATGGCGGGACGCGGATGGCGGGCGGAAAGGCCAACAAGATGGGTGTGCCGCAAGGCGGCGTCATCAGCCCATCGGTCGCGAACCTCTACATGAACCGCTTCCTGAAATACTGGCGCCAGAGCGGCAAGGGGGAAGCCTGGGACGCGCACATCATCAACTACGCGGACGACTTCGTTAGTCCGGCAGACGCCTTCCGGGACATCAGTCCGCTTCGCGGCCTGATCCTCAGCCGGGGTTATGCGGCCGAGGCACTGACGTGGACGGACCGGGTGATGACGCGTCTCGGGCTGACCCTGAACCGGACGAAGACCCGGTTGTGCGACGCACGGGCGGAGCGGTTCGACTTCCTGGGCTACAGCTTCGGCCCGCATTGCCACCGGCAGCAAGGCCGGTGGTTCATCGGGGCAAGCCCGTCGGCAAAGAGTGTGCAGCGTCTGAAGGACAAGGTGGGTGCAGATCCTGGTACCGGGCAACAAGGGGCCATGGGGCGAGGTGCGCGGCAGGTTGAACCGTTTGTTGCGGGGATGGTGCGGCTACTTCAGTCCCGGAACCCACTACGTCACGGACCGCGTGGTCGAGGCCCATCTGTATGACCGTGTGCGGAACTTCCTGGTCCGGCGTCACAAGATGCCCCCGCGAAGCATCGGGCCGTTCAGCATGGAAGCGGTGTTCGGCGAGCTTGGTGCCGAGACTGCGACACCTGCGGCGCAAAGACGCCATGTCGTGAGTATGTCGTGAAGCCAGTCGGAAAGACGGATGCGGGAAATCCGCACGTCCGGTTTGATGAGCGGGGAGGGGAAACGGGCCGCTTACGCGGCACCGCGCCTCGCCTCGACTCTACTGCTAAAATCTTTGCTTGCTTGCCTTGCGTCAACCGCGGACCGAGCGGCCAGTGATTGGTCCGGCTATCGGCGCCTGCGCCCGGGCCCAGGCTGGACCGCGCGCGACACACCGGTATGCTGCCCCGTCTCATCCCTGCCGCGCCATGCGCGGTTCACCAGGCAAGATGCGGGGCGATCCGATGTCTGTTGCCGATGCACATGTGATGACCGCGCCGCGACCCGTTTCGTCACGGCGCCCCGTCGAGGGGCCCTCGGCCTGGACCGCCGCGGACATGCGCGGTCCCCAGGCGGAATGGAGCTACCGCCTTTCACCCTCGCAGATTGCCGAAATAGAAGCGGCGTTGCAGGCGGTGCGTGCGCGCGGCCTGGATATCGCTGCGATCCGCCGCGAGGATTTTCCGCTCCCGACACTCGGTCCGGTGCTGGAGCGGCTGCGCGACGAGGTGTTGCACGGCCGCGGGTTCGTCATGCTGCGCGGGGTGCCGGTGGAGGAGCGGCCCATCGAGGAAAGCGCGACCGCCTATTGGGGGATCGGCACATATTTCGGCAGCGCCCGCTCGCAGAACGCGAAGGGACATTTGCTCGGCCACGTCTACGACCTCGGCGGCAGCAGCGAAACCGATCCGAATACGCGCAGCTATGCGACCTCGGAGCGGCAGAACTACCATATCGACCGGTGCGATGTGGTGGCGCTGCTGTGCCTGCGGCGGGCAAAGTCGGGCGGACTGTCGGCGATCGCCAGCTCGATGGCCATCCATAACGTCATGCTGGCGCGCCGGCCCGATTTGCTGGACCGGCTGTACCAGCCGTTCCCGGTCGATCGCCGCGGTGAGGTACCCGAGGGCAAGCCGCCCTTCTACAATGCGCCGGTGTTCAACGAATACGCCGGCATCCTCTCGGTGCTGTACTCGCGGCTGCACATCGGATCGTCGCAGCGCTTCCCCGAGGCGCGGCGCTTGGCAGCGGAGGACATCGAGGCGCTCGACATGCTCGGCGCGCTGGCAGCCGATCCGGAACTGCGGCTCGACATGACGTTCATGCCGGGCGATATCCAGTTCCTGCATAACCATACGATCCTGCACGCCCGCAGCGCCTACGAGGACTGGCGCGAGCAAGAGCGCAAGCGCCACCTGCTTCGCCTGTGGCTTTCACCGCCGGGCGCGCGGCTGTTGCCGCCGGTGTTCGCCGAGTGCTACGGCGGTATCATGCCCGGCGACCGCGGCGGCATCATCTGCAAGGGCACGCATCTGCACGCGCCGCTGGTGCCGGCCTGAGCAAAGTTACGCCGATAGCGCCATCGGTGCGGGCCCCTGGCACTGTCTAAGGTCCAGGCCATACGCAAATGGCGACACCGGCGCTACTCAGGCGCGCATGCAGCGGCGCGGCGATCGCGGCGATCGCGGCCTTGACGTCAGCCGCGAGATGAGTGCGGCCTTTGCCAATCGAATCGCTGCGCACATCGTGCAGGACGTTGTGCAGATCAGCTTGCGTGGCCATGTCGCGCGCCTCCGCCGCCGTTAGTTCGATTGCCGCCGACAGCGGAACGTCGAGATGGGCCAGCACGCGTGCCATCTCTTGTTGCGTGTTGCGCACCAGGTCTTCATAACGGACGATGATTGCCTGTGCGGGGTATTGCTCGTGGAACGCCAGGAGTTTGGTGTTCGCATCCACCCATCGATTGGCTCCGCCCAGATAGTCGCCGGCGCGGCCGGGGGCCGCCATCGAGCCGTACGAATATGCCATGTCGAACACATCGCGGACCATGAAAACGAAGCGCGCCCTGGGGAAGCTGCTGATGATCTCGGGTAACGCATCGACGCTGGATGGTGTCTTGTCGCCCCATCGCGCATCGCTCGGCTTGCCGAGGTGCCTGGCATAGAGCGCGTGGAAGGCATGCCAGAAATTCGCAATGCTGCGCTGCCCGTCGGGGATTGCGGCAAACAGCGGCAACGCGGCGGTGGCATCAATCCCGAAATCCGCCCAATGGGCGGTATGCTTCACCATGTTGGTCAGTACCAGCCGGCAGAACATCGTCCAGTCTGCCGGCGCCATCGCCATCAGATGCGGACTGACGGCGAGGAGGTAGTTCTCCGGTGGTATGACCGCATGCGCTTGCTCGATCAGCAGCCGGCGCATCAAGGTGGTGCCGCATCGGCCGGAACCGGCGATGAAGAAAGGGACCTGCGGCCGCACCCACGTGCCATCGGCCAAGGCGAAGCCGGTCGGATCGGACATCGTGCCTTGCCCTTCTCGGTTGTCGCCACAGTAACACACTCGCACGATTGCCATGTCTGGCATGGCGTGGCAAAGCGGCACCATAGCGGGCGCGTCGCCAAGGGCCGCCGCAAGCGACAACGCATGGAGGAGGAACGGCATGCCCATACCCGGCGAACTGCTTTCCAGCGCGATGGCCGGCATCGCGTTTGTCGGCTGCGCCATGGCCAGCACAACGCGGACGCCGCCGCAACCGCGCCGGCGCGAGGTCGTGGTGAACGGCAAGCGGGTCAAGACGGTGGACGTGCACGCGCATTGCATCGTTCCGCCCGCTGCGGTGGTGATCAATCATCCGCTGGAGGCGCCCGGCCTGCTGATGCATGACACCAGCACGCGCATAGCGGCGATGGACGCGCAGGGCATCGACGTCGAGGCGCTGAGCATCAATCCGTATTGGTATCGCGCCGAGCGCGATGCGGCGGCGGAGCTGATCCGCATTCAGAATGAGACACTGGTGGAGTTCTGCGCCGCCCAGCCGGATCGGTTCGTCGCATTCGCAACCTCCGCGCTGCAGTATCCCGACCTGGCGGCAGAGCAGATCGAGCATGCGGTGAAGAAGTTGGGGTTCCGCGGCGTCGGGGTGGCGGGCAGCGTTGCCGGTCAGGAACTTGCCGATCCTAAGTTCCATCCGTTCTGGGCGAAGTGCGAGGAACTTGGCGTGCTGGTGTTCATGCACCCGCTGGGCACGCGCGAGCTGGAACCGAGCGGCCGGCTGGCCGGCAGCGGCCTGCTGACCAACACGATCGGCAATCCGCTGGAGACCACGATTGCCCTGTCGCATTTGATCTTCGAAGGCACTCTGGATCGCTTCCCGGGTTTGAAGATCTGCGCCGCGCATGGCGGCGGGTTCCTGCCGTCCTATGCCAACCGGTCCGATGCGGTGATCCGCTGTTTCCCCGACCGGGTTGGTCCGCTGCCGAAGAACAACCCCACGTCGTATCTGCGCGGCGGGCAGCTCTTCTTCGACACTATCGTGTTCACGCCGGAGGCGCTGCGGCATTTGATCGCCGAGACGGGGCCGGGACAGATCATGATCGGCACCGACTATCCGTTCCCCTGGACGAGCACCGAGGTCGATCTGGTGCTGAACACGCCCGGCCTGAGCGATAACGAGCGCGTGGCGATCCTGGGCGGAACGGCGGCGCGATTGCTGGGGATCGCCTCCTGAGCAGAAGAGCACGGTAAACCGATGGCAGCGGAGAGAGATCACCTCCGCTGTCAACTGGTTCGACAGAGGCAGACGACCGCTCAGGCTTGGTAATGTCTCAGCACGCGGCCTCGCTATGTCGCGACCGCGTACGCTTGCAGTGTTGACCTGCCGCCACAATGTTGTGACTGCCGGGTTGTGACTGCCGGCGTAGCGATAGCGCTTTCGAAACACAGATTTCACCAGCACGACAAGTCAACCCGGATCGAGGCTGTGTCATCACCCCCAGCGTTCGATCCCGGCCACCCGGGCGCGGTGCACCACGAACCCCAGCCACGCCAGTTGCGGTAACAGGGTCAGTGCCGGTACGGACGCCTTCCATGGCGACGGCACCGCAATGAACAGCAGGCAGCACAGGCCGCCGTAAAGGGCGAAGCCCCAATGAGTGAGCGCCACCGCCGGGGCCGGCACACCGGCGCGCTGGGCGACCTGGTACAGGTGGCCGCGATGCGGTGCGGTCACACGCTCTCCGGCCGCGGCCCGCCGGACCAGGGTGAAGGTGACGTCGAACAACACTCCGAACAGCAGCATCGGCACCAGCAGGAACGACATCTCCAGGCCCTGGAAGCGGCTGGCGACCACCGCCAGAACCGCCAGCATGAAGCCGCAGAACTGGCTGCCGACGTCGCCCATGAAGATGCGGGCACGGGGGAAGTTGAATGGCAGGAAACCGGCGATGCCGGCCGCCAGCAGCAGTGCGGCGGCGTAGGCGAACCAACTGTCATGCGTGGCGGCGATGCCGGCCAGGAAGCCTGCGGTGATAAACGCCACGCCGCCGGCCAGTCCATCCAGGCCGTCGATGAAGTTCATCGCGTTGGTGGCGAACAGCGATCCAGAACAGCGTCACGGGCGGTGCCAACCAGCCAGTGGCGACGGTGCCGACGATAGGCCGGCGCGTGATAGCCGCGCACGAACAGCCCGCTGCCGACCGCCACCGCTGCGGCCAGCACCTGGGCGGCCAGCTTCACGCTGAAATTCCAGTCGTAGATGTCGTCGAGGAAGGCGACGATGGCGATGGCCACCGAAGCCTCGATCACGCCGAGGAAATACGGATTCGGCCAGGCGGGCGAATTCGGCGAACTGATACAGGACGCCGATCCCCACCAGGAAGGCGAGCACGATGCCGAGGCCGCCGCCCTTGGGGATCGGCCGGTCGTGTGCCTTGCGTGGGCCGGGGCGGTCCATCAGGCGGGCCGCGATCATCAGCCGTACGGTGGCGGCGGATAACAGGGCGAGCCCCGCCGCGAAGGTCAGATGGCGCAGGAGCGCGGCGAAGGTCATGGAAGCGTGGGGCGCGAAGGAGGAGAGGGGGGAAAAGATGGAATCGGAGGTGCGGGGGGAAAAGCAGGCAACGGAGGTGAGGGGGGAAACGGACACCCCCTCCCCTTGAGATCTTGGACAGCAAAGCGGACCAAGGCCGGGGCGAGGGGCCCGGACAAGCGACGCCCGAGGGAGTACGCACCCCTCCCCCCGGCCCAAACCCTCAAGGGGAGGGGGTGTCCTTTACCCCTCACCGTGCCGTCACGCCGGCGCCGGTCAACACGAAGCGGGCCAGCGCTTCTCCGAGACAGGCGTTCAGCAGTACCATGGTGTGCGCCCGGTCCTCGCGACTGGCGCTCTCCAAGTCGATCCCGCCGTCCTCGGCCCAACTCTGCATCACGTCGTACCGATGGAACAGTACCACGCCCGGCATGGCGGCGACCCCTTGCAGCGTCGTCTCGTACGGGTCGAGGTTGGCGTTGGCACGCAGGAACCGGCTGAACTGCGAGTCGATGAGCACCACGTCGGCGCCGGCATCGCGCGCATCGTCGATGCCCTCCTGCAGCGCCGCCTGCAAATCGTCCGGATCCAGTCCCCGCACCGCCTCCACTGTTCCGGTCTGCCACAGCAGCAAGGCATGGTGCTGTGCGCCGAGCGCGGCCTTCAGCAGCGGCAACATATCGTCGGCGGTCATGCCGCGGCCGCCGCGCAGGGTCAGCCCGAAAGCGACGTTGGGCAGTGCGGCGTGCAACGCGTCGACCATGCGATAGGGGAAGGAGGTGTGGTGGCCGGCGCCGGGCTGGTCGCCGACCGTCGCCGCCGAGCCGATGGCAAGGATGTTGACCGGTCCGCCGGCCTTGATCGCGGCGGCGACGTGCTCCAGCGGTGAATCGGGGGCGGCGAACGCGTCCGGAACGGTGCACGCGGGCGTGACCGGCGTCGGTCCAGCCCGCGATAATATCGGACATGCAACCAGAGCAGGCACGACCAGCCAGGATATCCAACGCCGCATCGGGGCTAATCGCTATCAGTGCTTGCCAGTACCGGCAAGGGCGCCGTCCGCACGCGCGGCGCGCGGCCCTTGGCGCGGTACCAGGCAGCGAGTGCGCCGACCGAAACCATCGTGACGGCACCGGCCACGTTCACCGCGATCTGCATCACGGCGCCGTCGCTGTATTCCAGGCCCATGCGGGCAAAAAAGCCGAAGAAGACGCTGAAGCAGAATACCGGCAGCGAGTTCTGTCCCATTAGCACGAATGGCGAGGCGGGCCACGAGTTCAACCAAGCGGCGTGGCGCGGCACCGTGCGTGCCACCAGCCACAGCAGCGACAGGATGGAGAGCAGGCGGAACGGGTACATCCCCGTCTTGTCCTGGGTGATGACGAAGCGGATGACCCAGTGCGGCATCGCGGCCAGGATCGGCGGGTGGGTATCGACCACCCAGATCACCAGCACGCCGGCCAGCAGGACCAGCACCGACAGCACGTCGAACGGCCAGCGGATGCGCGGCCAGCTGGATGGCGCATAGGATAGCACCGCGCCGATCATGAACAGGAACTGCCAGGCGAAGGGATCGAAATACCAGTCCGGCCCGGTCCAGCCCTGGAAGTTCAGGCCGGTGGCGCGGGTGATGGCATAGAGCGCGAACGAGACGCCCAGCAGCAGTTTCGGCCAGCGCAGCAGCGGCAGCGCGACGGCGAACATCAGCAGCAGGATGACATAGAGCGGCAGGATGTTCAGGAAACTAGGCTGGAAGCGCAGCAGCAGTGCCTGCAGCATCGCCTCGTAAGGCTGCGTGCCAAGCACGTCCAACCGCGCCTCGTCCAGGTAGTAGGCGCGGTCCAGTGCCGCCGCGGAGTAGGCGACCTGCGCCGTATAGACCACGAACAGAAAGATGTGCGCGATGTAAAGCGTCCAGGCCCGCTTCACCGCGTCGGCCGCGGCATAGAGATAGCCTTGGCGATCCATCGTCAGGCCGTACGCCAAGCCGGCGCCATAGCCTGCGAGCAAGACGAAGATCTCGGTCGCGTCGCACATGGCGAAATTGGTCAGGCTGAAATGACCCAGCACGTCGCCCGCGGTGTGATCGGTGAACATCCACCACAGGGCAAGTCCCCGGAAGAAGTCCACGCGCAGGTCGCGCGTGCCGCCGCGCCGGATCAGAGTCATGCAGCCCCCGATAACCCAGCCCTATTTGGGGCGATAGGGGGCGGATCGGAACGGGGGGTTTCATGACGAATGGTTACGTGAAAAGTGTGCGGGCGATTTGCGTCACATCCGCGGCCGCGGCGCTGGTGGGGTGGCGGATCAGCAGCAGCGCCTGGCGGCGAATTGCCTCCCGCACGCGGTCGTCGCGGCGGATGACGCCGACCAGCGCCGGTTCGCGCCCGAGGAACGTGGCGCAGGCGCGCCGCAACGCTGCGTAGGTGTGGTCGGCCGCGGCACGGGTGGCGGCTTGGTTCACGATCACGCGAGCGTCTCCGCCCGGACGATCGGCGGCGTGCAGTTTCAGCACGGCGTAGGCGTCGGTGAGGCTGGTCGGCTCCTCCGTCAGCAGCACCAGCAGCGTGTCTGCGAAGGCGGCCATGCGGCGGACCGGAAGCTCCAGCCCGGCGCCAAGGTCGAGCAACACGACGTCGAACGGCGTGGTGGCGGCGCGGAGGCCGGCGAGAGTGCGTTCCAGGATGGCCGGTGCCAGGCCTGCGACCATGCCGGAGCCGGAGCGGCCGGCGAGGATCTGGAAGCCGCCTTCCGGGTGGCGCAGCGACGCCTGGGCGATGGAGGCGCGGCCGGCGATCACGTCGGCCAGGTCAAGCGCGGGAGTCAGGCCGAGTTGCACATCCACGTTGGCCAGCCCGAGATCGGCATCGAACAGCAGGACCCGGCGGCCCTGCTGCGCGAGAGCGTGGGCGAGGGTGATGGCGAACCAGGTCTTTCCCACCCCGCCCTTGCCAGAGGCAACGGCGATCAGGCGAGCGGGGGCGGCGGCGGCGATCGGGGCGGCTAGGGTGGCGGCTGGGGTGCCAGCTGGGGTGGCGGCTATGGTGGCCTGGGCTGCCGCGCCTTGGCGTGCAGGGTCTTCCTGGCGTGTCGAGGGCGTGAGCAAAGGCGCGGCGTCGGTCATGGGGTATCCACCCGTGTCTGCATCAGCCGTTGGGCAAGGAAGGTCGGGGTCAGCGGCACGAGGCCGTCGGCGGCGCCGGCGCCCATGCCGGCCTCGGTCAGCGCCAGGCGGCCGGCCGAGGCCGCGGCCAGGACGCCGCCCAGCCGCCGGGTCAGGTCCAGCCGTGTCGCGACCAGCCTGGCGGCGCCGGCGGCGGCATAGGCTTCGGCGATGTCGGCTGCCTCGCCCGGGTCCATGCCGCCCGGCAGCACCAGCGTCAGCGTGGCCGCGGCGGTGCCGGCGAGGGCCGCGAGTTCCTCCGACTGCGCCGGATCGAAGGGGTCGCAGCCGGCAGTATCGATGAGCACGGCGGCGGCCCCGTCACGCCGTGCCAGCGCGCGGCCGAGCGTGACGGGGTGGCAGGCGACGACAAGGTTGATGCCCAGCAGCTTGGTGAAGGCGGCCAATTGCTCCACGGCCCCGGCGCGTTTGCTGTCGGTGGTGATCACCAGCGGCGTCGTGCCGGCCAGGACCAGGCGGGTGGCGAGCCGCGCGACGGTCAGCGTCTTGCCGGCGCCCGGCGGCCCGCACAGCAACAGCGGGGGATCATCCGGAGCCAGGGGCAAGGTGCCGAACGACAGGGTGGCGGCGAGGACGGCATCCAACGTGCCGGCCTGCAAGTTCGGATGCAGGCCGGCGGGTACTGCGTGGAATTGCAGCAATGCCAACCGGGCCTGATCGGGCGGCGGGGGAGGGGGTCCGTCGGGTTCCAGGGCGGCGGTGATCTCGACGCCGCCGGCGACCCGGCGGGTGCCGAGGATCAGCGCGTCGGGGCCAAGCTCGGCGCGAAGCTGCGCCATGGCGGCGGGCATCCCCGCGGCACGGAAGAGCTTCAGGCGCATCGGCTGCGTCGCGTTACGCGGAGCCTTACGCAGTCACACGGCAGGAAGGGCGGATGCGGACTCCCCTCCTCTTGTGGGAGGGGTGCGACCAGCTCCGGACGGCATCTGCTCGCACCCCTCTCCCGACCCCTCCCACAAGGGGAACGGGGTCCTTTTTGCCTGTCCAACCGTCTTATACCGGCCCGCCAAATGAACGACTTTCCGGCGGGACGACTGACGCCCACGAGATTGGCACCAATGGGGCCGGGCGCTGCGATGACGAATGGTCCCCGCTTGGCAGGCGAGCGAATCATATCGTCCCCACGGTGCGAATCCGGGCCCGGGCGGAGATCTCCGACTGGGCCAGCACCGGAGTATTCGGGCGGATCCGCTCCACGATCGCCCGGACGTGCGGGCGGATGCCGGCGCTGCACAGCAAGACGGGGGCCTCGCCGGTGGCGGCGGCGGTGTCGAAGGCGATGCGCAACGCTTGCATGAAGGCCTGCAGCTTCGAGGGGGCCATCGCGAGCTGGCGCTCCTCGGGCGGCCCGGCCAGGGATTCGGCGAACGCGGCCTCCCAGTCGGGGGACAGCGTGACCAGCGGGATGTAGCCGTTCGGGCCCGTCTGGCTGTCGCTGATCTGTCGCGCCAGCCGGGTGCGCACATGGGCGACAATGGCCGGGATGGCGCGGGTGGCGCCGCCGCATGCCTCCTGCACCGCTTCGAGGATGGTGGCCAGGTCGCGGATCGAGATACGCTCGGCCAGCAGCGCCTGCAGCACGCGCTGGATCGCGCCGACGGTGATCTGCGACGGCACCAGATCGGCCACCAGCTTCTGTTGCTCGCGCGGCAGCTCGTCGAGCAGCTTCTGGGTCTCGGCATAGGACAGCAGCTCGGCGACGTTCTCGCGCACCAGCTCGGTCAGGTGGGTGGTCAGCACGCTTGGCGGATCGACTACGGTGCAGCCGCGGAACAGGGCTTCTTCCTTGGCGGACGCGTCGATCCACAGGGCTGGGAGGCCGAAGGCCGGCTCCTTGGTCTTCTCGCCGGGCAGGTCGGGGACGCCGCCCTTGGGGTCCATCACCAACAGCATCGTGGGACGCAGCTCGCCCTTGCCCGCCTCGATCTCCTTGATGCGGATGGAGTAGCTGTCGGCCGGAAGCTGCATGTTGTCCTGGATGCGCACCGGCGGCAGGACGAAGCCCATCTCCGTGGCGAAGGAGCGGCGCAGGCCCTTGATTTGCTCGGTCAGTCGGGCGGTCTCGCCGCCCGCCAGCGCCAGCAGGGCATAGCCGAGCTCGACGCGGATCTGATCGATGCGCAGCGAATCGCTGATCGGTTGTTCCGTGACCACGGTGGGTGCGGGCGCGTGCTCGGGGGTGAAGGCGGCGGGGTGTTTGTGGCGCAGCCAGGCGCCACCGCCCGCCAGGCCGGCCAGCGCCAGGAACGGCAGCGCCGGCAGTCCGGGCAGCAGCGCCAGCACGGTGGCGGCGCCGGCGGCCATCGCCAGCGGCTTCGGGCTGCCGGCGAGCTGGCGCACAAGTGCGGTGTCGGCGCTGCCCTCCATCCCACCCTTGGTCACCACGATGCCGGCGGCGGTGGAGACCAGCAGTGCGGGGATCTGCGTGACCAGCCCGTCGCCCGCGGTCAGCGTGGTGAAGGCGGCGATGGCGTCGGCGAGCGACATACCGTGGCGCAGCACCCCGATGGTGAGGCCGCCGAGGATATTGATAACGATGATAATCAGGCCGGCGATGGCGTCGCCGCGGACGAATTTCGCCGCCCCGTCCATGGCGCCGTAGAAGCCGCTTTCCTCCTCCAGGTCCTTGCGGCGCTTGCGCGCGATCTTCTCGTCGATCAGCCCGGCGGACATCTCGGCGTCGATCGCCATCTGCTTGCCGGGCATGGAGTCCAGGCTGAACCGGGCGGCGACCTCGGCGATGCGGCCGGACCCCTTGGTGATGACCATGAAGTTCACCACCAGCAGGATGGAGAAGACGATCAGGCCAATGACGACGTCGCCGCCCATCAGGAAGCCGCCGAACGCGGCTACAACGTGGCCGGCGGCGAGGGGGCCTTCGTTGCCGTGCGAGAGGATCAGGCGGGTGGTGGCGACGTTGAGCGAAAGGCGCAGCAGGGTGGTCAGCAGAAGGAGCGTGGGGAAGGAGGAAAAGTCGAGCGGGCGGGTCAGGAAGAGCGAGACCATCAGCACCAGCACGGCGGCGGTGATGGAGACCGAGAGACCGAGGTCGAGCAGCAGCGGCGGCAGCGGCAAGACCAGAACGGAGAGCAGGGCCACCACGCCGAGTGCGAGGCCGATGTCGCTGCCCGGCGCGAACCGGCGCGCGCGGGCGGTGAGGGTTGCCAGGAGGTTCGGGGCGGTGACGGAGCCGGACATGGGCTGCCGCTCTCCGTCATGGCCGGGCTTGACCCGGCCATCCACGCACGACCAATCGGGTCACCCGCGCCCGATCCGATTGCGTGGATGACCGGGTCGAGCCCGGCCATGACGAGGAGAACGTCACGCCGCCGCCACGCCCGCGGTCGGCGGTGGCACGGCGACCCCCTGGGCGGCATAGTCACGCAGCTTGTTGCGCAACGCGCGGATCGAGATGCCAAGGATCGTCGCGGCGTGCGTGCGGTTGCCCAGGGTGTGCCCGAGGGTCTCGATAATCAGGTCGCGTTCGACCTCCTGTACGCGCCGGCCCACCAGCGAGGCGACGCCGGCGGGCAACGAGCCCACGCCAAGGATTGCTCCATTGCCGGCTCCATTGCCGGCTCCATTGCCGGCCGCATCGGTGGGGCCAAGTTCGATCGCCTCGATGCCGATCTCGGCGCCGCCGGCCAGCAGGACCGCGCGGTGCACGGCGTTCTCCAGCTCTCGCACGTTGCCGCGCCAGGCGTGGCTGGTCAGGCGCAGCATGGCGTTGGGGGAAATCGGGCGGAACGGCAGGCCGTTCACCTCGGCGTATTTGCGGGCGAAATGCTCGGCGAGGGGGGAGATATCGCCGGGGCGCTCGCGCAGCGAGGGGATGCGCAGAGACACGACGTTCAGGCGGAAATAAAGATCCTCACGGAAGGTGCCGCGGCGCACCTCGGCGATGAGGTCGCGGTTGGTGGTGGCGAGGATACGCACGTCCACCTTTACCGGAGAGGCGCCGCCCAGGCGGTCGATCTCCCGCTCCTGCACCGCGCGCAGCAGCTTGGCCTGCAGGCGCACGTCGATCTCGCTGATCTCGTCCAGCAGCAGGGTGCCCCCGCCGGCGGCCTCGAATTTGCCCACGCGGCGGGCCAGGGCGCCGGAGAAGGCACCCTTCTCGTGGCCAAACAATTCCGATTCCAGCAGGTTTTCGGGAATGGCGGCGCAGTTCAGGGCGACGAAGGGACCGGCGGAGCGGCGGGAACGGCGGTGCAGATGGTGCGCCAGGATCTCCTTGCCGGTGCCGGATTCGCCGCAAATCAGCACCGACGCTTCGGACTTCGCCACTTGCTCGGCGCGGCGGACGGTGGCGGCCATAGTGGGGTCTCGGAATACCAAGGCGTGGGATTCGCCGGCGGCGGCCTCCAGGATGGCGGCGATCAGGTCGGGGTCGGGCGGCAGCGGCAGGAACTCCCGCGCGCCGGCGCGGATCGCGCGCAGGGCGGCTTCCGGATCGCGCGTGGTGCCGCAGGCGACGACGGGGACGGCCATGCGCTCGGCGGCGAGCGCACGCACCACGGCGCCGACATCGTGGGCCAGATCGCAGAGGACGAGATCCACGCGAGCATCGGCGCGGAGGTGGGTGAGCGCGGTCTCGGCGTCGTCCGCCTGGTCGAGCTTCGCGCCACGGGCGATGGCGAGGCGAGCGGCCTGGCCGAGCTCGCCGGCGAGCGAGCCGATGATCAGGACACGCACGGGCAATTCCTGACCTGACCCGCCCCTGGTCTGTCCCGTCGCATAGCGATGAGGGCTCCTCGGATTCCGGATCCGCGGTTGGCCATGCAGGGCCGGTGCGGCTGGCGGCTGGCAAATTCATCGCAGAGGACGCGGAGACTCAGAGGGCGCAGAGAAGGATCGTTTGTCGACTCCCGTGGGGCGGGACTGCGGTGGTTTCGATTTCGACTTTTTTGATTCTTCTCTGCACTACTAAACTGAAAAATCCTCGCGAGCCGCGCAGATTTTAATCTGGCTTCCGATTTCGTCGGCTCCGGTTCGCTCGTGCGACCAAGTCCGGGGGCCAGGGCATCGCTCGAGTGACGTGCGGGCGACGTCGCGTTCTGCCACGGCCTCCCGGCGCGTGAGCGGCAGCCAGCAAGGTTTCTCACCGAGGGCCACCGAGGAAGGCAAAGCCACCGAGGGCCACCGAGAAAGACAGGCAATGCGCGTAAGCGCAGGCGGCCTATTCCGATGGTTGCTCGGTGGCCCTCGGTGGCTTTGCCTTCCTCGGTGGCTCTCGGTGAGAAATACCCGTGCCCCGAGGCGCAACGCGGGGTCGTTGTCAGCCGCCTGTCCGGCAACGCAATCTGTTCGCCAGGTTGCCTCCGGGCGCAGCACCTGGTTGCGGCCAACGGCTGCGCTGTGGTCTCTGTGTCTCCGCTCCCTCCTATGAAAACAGCACAAGTCGCTGGTCGGCGAACCGCATCTGTGCATTTTCTGCCATGGCGGTGCGGCCCCGGCCGCTGGTGAACTCTGCGATAAATTCTCCAGCCGCGCGCCCCAGCGGCGCGACATCGTGTGCCGCGACGACCATGCCGCGCCCGCTGCCGCTGCAGGCAAGGCGTCTTCTGCCTTATCATGCCCGCTCCGCTTTGACGATTTCGGTCATCGTCACGCCCAGGCGCGTGTCGTCCACCATCACCACTTCGCCGCGCGCAACCAGGCGGTTGTTGACGTAGATGTCGATCGCCTCGCCCAGCTTGCGGTCCAGTTCCACCACGGCACCGCGGCCGAGCTTCAGCAACTGGTTCACCTGCATCGTAGCCTTGCCCAGCACGGCACTGACGGTGACGGGGATGTCGTAGACCGCCTCCAGCTCGCGCACGGTGCGGCTGCCGCCGGTGTCCGCGGTGTCGTTGAGTTCGGTCAGTTCCATTTCATCCGGCATGTTCCAGCTCCTTGGTGTCGGTGTCGTACCTGGTGGTGTCATCGTGGGGCCCGGCAGTGTCGGCCCCGTGCCCGGTGGTGTCGGCGTGGTGCCTGGTTTCGCTGTGCTGTCGCGCCAGTTCGGGCTGTGGCGCCAGTCCGGGTCTGTGGCGCGAAGTCCGGGCTGCGGCGCCAGTCCGGCCAGCCCGAGCGCCTCGGTCACCTGTGCCCACAAGGCGGCCGTGTCGCGTGAGGCGCCGCCGTTGCGCCAGGCGATGCGTATGTCGCCGGGCGGGATGGCGTCGGTCGGGACGATTTGCAGGCGGGTGGCGAGGTCGGGGTCCAGGCGTTCGATCTCGTGCAACGTGGCGGCGGCGTGAAGCGGATTGACCCGCAGCGTCACCGCCGGCTCCTTGAACAATCCGGGCAGCACGGCGCGGATGACCGCCTGGAGCTCGGCCTCGCCGTAGCGGGCGGCAAGCTGCGGCAGCACGGCGCCCAGGCTGCCAAGCAGCAGGCGCGCAATCGTTGCGGCCGTTTGTTCGGCGTGATCGATCAGGTCGTCGTGCGCGGTGGCGAACTGGGCAGCCATGGCGGTGACGGCCTCACGGATGCCGGCCTGGTCAGCCGTGACAGCGTCGGTCGTGGCGGCGGTGCGACCGGCCTGGAAGGCTTCCGTGCGGGCGGTTTCGAGCTCGGCGGCGGAAAAGGTGGGGGGGATCACCTCCGGGTCGGGGACGGCTGACAGGCCCGGTGCAAGGTCGAAGTCCTCGGCGAACAGGACCTTGCCGGAGGCATGGCGGTCGAAGTCGAAGAGGGCGTTCATGGCACGCAACCTCGCTCTGTCGGATCGCAGATGATCGCTGGGCGTAGCGGCTTGAACTTCAGCGAAGAAGTGTGAAACACAAAGCCCTGTCGTGGCGTCGTAGTGTTCAATAGATCAACTCCTCATCCTTGCCGCTGCTGATTTCGATCTGGCCTTGCGCCGCCAGCTCCTTGGCAAGCAGCACGATGTTCGCCTGTGCCTCATCCACGTCGCGCACGCGCACCGGGCCGAGGCTTTCCATGTCCTCGCGCAGCATCTTCCCCGCACGTTCCGACATGCTGCCGAGGAACAGTTCGCGCAGCTTCTCCGACGCCCCCTTCAGCGCGACCGGCAGCTTGTCCTTTTCCACCGATCGCAGCAGCGCCTGGATCGATTGCGGGGTGAGGCGCGCCAGGTCGTCGAAGGTGAACATCAGCGACTTGATGCGCTCGGCGGCCTCGCGGTTGCGTTCCTCCAGCGCCGCGAGGAAACGGCCTTCCGACTGGCGGTCCAGGTTGTTGAAGATCTCGGCCATCATCTCGTGCGCGTCGCGGCGGGTGCTGCGGGCGAGATTGGACATGAACTCCGACCGCAGGGTGCGTTCGACGCCGTCCAGCACGTCTTTCTGCACGCTCTCCATGCGCAGCATGCGCATCACCACTTCCATGGCGAACGAATCCGGCAGCAACGCCAGCACCCGCGCCGCATGCTCCGGGCGCACCTTGGACAACACCACCGCCACCGTCTGCGGATATTCGTTCTTCAAATAGTTCGCCAACACGCTCTCGTTGACGTTGCCGAGCTTGTCCCACATCGTGCGGCCGGCGGGGCCGCGGATCTCCTCCATGATCTGCGCGGCGCGATCGCGCGGCAGCGCCTTCTGCAGCAGGCGTTCGGTGCTTTCGTAGCTGCCGATCAGATTGCCGGAACTGCCGATGCTCTCGACAAAGTCCACGCACAGCCGTTCCACCATTTCGGCCCGTATCGAGCCGAGCTGCGCCATCGCGGCGGAGATGTCCTTGATCTCGTCCTCGTGCATCAGGCCGAACAGGCGGGAGGATTGTTCTTCCCCCAGCGCGAGCATCAGGATCGCTGCCTTCTGCGCGCCGCTCATGCCGCGATAGCCCTCGCCCTTCGCGGTGTCAGCCATTTTCCTGCACCATCCAGCCACGCATGATGGAGAGGGTCTCTTCCGGGTGCTTCTCCACGAGCTCGGTGAGGCGGCGCAGGGACGAGGCGCGCATCTGGCCTTCGATCTGCGCGATGTTCACCATGCTCTCGTCTTCCAGCATCGGCAGTGCCGGCCCGCCGCCGCGCAACAACGCCGCGGCGACGGCATTGCCGGGGCCCAGTGCCGCGCCCGCCGGACCTGCCAGCGCCGCCTGCGCGACACCCGGCGGCAGGCCGAGCATGCCGGCGCCGGGCGCCAGGCTGGTCAGCCGCGTCACCATCGGCCGCAGCACCAGCAGCAAAGCGAGCAATGCGACCAGGCCGAACAAACCGGTCTGCGCCAGGTGCATCAGGTCCGCCTTCTCGAGCCGGAATCCGAACAGCCCCGACGGTCCCGGCGCCGTCTCCTGCTCGTCGGCGGCGAAGCGCATGCTCTCCACTTCGACCTGGTCGCCGCGCTTCGCATCAAATCCGATCGCGCTCTTCACCAGCGCGGCGATGCGGTCCAGCTCCTGCGGCGAGCGCGGTTGGTGCAGATGCCTGTGGTCGGGGGTGACGGTGTCCGCATCGTCCACCATCACTGCCAGGCTGATGCGGTCGATCTGCGGTTGCTCGTGGATCAGCGTGCGGACGGTCTTGCTGATTTCGTAGTTCGTCGTCTCCTCGCGGCGGGCCTGTTGCGAGCCGGTGGGACTGGTCCCGGCGTCGGCATTCGGCAGGTTGTTCTGCACCGATACGGTGTTGTTCGCTTCGGTGGACTTGCTGTTGGTATCGACCGACTGAGTGCTGCGGGTCACCTGGCCGTCGGGGTCGTAGCGTTCCTGCGTTTCATGGATGCGGTCGAAGTTCATCCGCACGGATGCCTCCGCGCGCACCTTGCCGGGGCCGAGCGTGCTTTCCAGCATTTCCTCCACCGCGCGGGCGATACGAAGTTCCGTGGCGTGGCGCAGTTCCTCGCTGGATTGCGCCATGGCCACGTCGCCGGCGGGTTCGCCCGCGCGGGCCAGCAGGTCGCCACGCGAGTCGATCACCGCGATGTTCTGTGGCTTCAGCCCGGGAACGGCGGCGGCGACCAGGTTCAGGATGGCCTGGACGCCCTCCCGGTCCAGCCGTTCCGCGCCCTGCATCGTCAGCATCACGCCAGCCTGCGCTTCGCGTTCATCCTGGGCGAAAGGTTCGCGCTGCGGCAGCACGAGATGCACCCGCACCGCGCGCACGCCGTGGATGGCGCGGATGGTGCGGGCGAGTTCGCCCTCCAGCGCACGGGTTTCGTTGATGCGCTGCTGGAAGTCGGTGGGGGCGAAGGTGTCGCCGCGGTCGAAGATTTCGTAACCGATGGAGCCGCCGGCGGGCAGCCCCTGCTGCGCCAGCATCAGGCGCGTTTCCGGCACTTGCTCGGCCGGCACCAGGATCTGGCTGCCGTTCGGCCCGAGGCGATAGGGCACGTGATGGCGTGACAGCAGGTCCACCATCTGGCCGGCGTCGTGGGTGTCGAGATCGCTGTACAGCAACGCCATCTGATCGGTGCTGCCGCGCAGCGTCATCAGCGCGAGCATGCCGAGCATGCCGATGGCTACGGCGGCGAGCGCGGCGATACGCGCGGGGCCGAGCGCCTTCAGACCCTCGAGCAGGGCCTTCATCCGATGCACCCTTGTGCCAAGTGGGTTCCGTGCACGAACACGATTTCGCGTCTCTGCCTGGCGTTCTGCCGTGGCGGAGAACATGCGCCCGATGGCTTACCTGGGGGTTAACGGGGCGGCAGATTTTGCCGGGGGAAGTGGGATTTTGATGGGGGATGGAGGGGGGAAGGTGGGATGATTTGGAGTGCATGACGCATGCAGCGGTATTCCACCGGGGATCACGCATCTGCCGGGAGAGACCCGCCTTTAGGCAGGAAATTTTCAACTACAGATGCACGCAGATAGACATGAGTCCGTCATGCCGGCTCAGTGAAAATCACCGCGCGGCCTTGTCGAGCCGCGCCAATCCGTTGCCCAATGGATGATCTGCACTGCCAATAAGCGGAGCCGCCGCCCATCACTACGTGTGCTCGGTCAGACCGGAGAGGGCGGCGATCAGGATGCCACCGAGAATCCAGCCGACCACCCCCAGCACTGCGAATGCGATCGCCGCCCCGCCCTTCAGCCTGGTGCGGTCCGGGTCGTTGAAGAACTCGGTGAATTCCTTGTTGATCTCAACAATTGGTAGCAGCCGTGACAGGCTGGCGCCCAAGCACCAAAGGCGCCCGCGGTGCCCCTGGTGGGCCGCGGGTACTGCAAACCATAACAATGCGGCGCCAGCGACCGTGAATGCGGCGATCCAATACAGCACGCGGAACGTGTGATAACCGATCCCGAAGCCGGCGACATACTCCAGTGCCATAGCGCCCAACCACGGCCGCCACCGGGTCATCCCCTGACGCTCGCGCACTCGGCCCAGGAAGCGGATCTCATTCGCCGCGTCCCGGTCTCCCGTCGCGGCGAACGCATTCGCAACCAAAGTATAGGGTGCCGGGCTGTACTCCGGATCGAGTCGCGCCCAACTGTCCCACCATGCCATCCCGCGCCGGCGCATTTCCGCTGCGGTGCCTCCCATCAAACCGCCGAGGTGGCTGATGGCAAGTCCGTCAAGTCCCAGCCTTGGCCTCGGCGGCGTCGAATCGAGCTGCCAAACCGCTTGCTCGTCCGCGAGGCCGCCGATGCGCGTGTTGCGCAGGATCAGGCTGCCCGGTTTGCCGTTCGTGTCGTTCCAGGTGGTCATTATGCCGGCGCTCGTTCCGAGCTCGAGGACGCCGTCCACGGTCGTCTCGGAGAGGTCGACACCGGTCAGCGCCGCGCCTCGCAGGTCAAGGTCGCCGTTGATGTGTGTGGACATCAGCTTGATCCCACCGGCAAACGATGCGGCATCGTTGGCATTGCCGCCGCGGCCGATGTGGCCCGATCGCATGAACACGGTCTGTTGGACCCGCATTTCATAGCCGTACAGGAGGCCAGATACGCTGATGCCGGTCATGCCGAGCTGTCCCGCAAGCTCTGCGCCCTGCAGGTTTATCCCCTGGAAGCGGGCTTTGTGCTTCGGATCGGACCGCATCCACACATCGTGGGCTTGCAAGCCGGAGGCGTTCAACGGGCCGGTCACGGTGATGCCAGTCATGTCAACGTTTCCGGCTATCTTCGCGCCCGCCAGGGTCACCTCCCGGAACCTTGCCGGGTGGTTGTCGTCAGAGCGCAGAAACAGGTCGCCCGTTTGAAGTGTATTGGCGTTCAGCGTGCCGGTCACGCTGACGCCGGTCATGCCAACCTGCCCCGCAATTTTTGCACCAACCAGCGAAACGTTCCGGCCAAATACGGTGCCGAACCGCAATAACAGGTCGCTCTCGCTGTTAAGTTCAGACGCATTGAAATCGCCATTCACGAACGTATCCTGCAGCGCGATCAGGCTCTTGGTACGCGCCCGGATCAGGGCGATGCCGCCATCGATCCGGCTGTTGGCGATCACGATCTGTCGTGCCAGTTCGGCGTTCTGGAGATCGAAATCGCCAACAATATGCGCGCTGTCGATGAGGATTCCCTGATACGGCAAGACTTCTTTCCACCGAGCGTCTGCCAGCACATCATAAAGGAAATGCGCGGTAATCTGGCGGCATCGGTCCAGCCAATGCGGCTCGCCAATCTCGTTCTTGGCCGGATCAAGCTTCTTGTCCGCGCATCTGTCGTCCAGGACCGCGACCTTGCCCGCCTTAAGCCGGTCCCACACCCACTTCTCGGTCTCGCTCCAATTTCCGTAATCACCAGCCGGATGTGCGACGCTCACGGGCTGCGCATTCGTCGAACCCGTGGCACAGCACAAAAGCGACGCCAGCACCAGTTCGCGCCAGCGTCGCTGCCTGCCGCTTGGTTGCATGGTAGCGTTCCCCCCCCGCTCGTCGCACATTCGGCTGGCTTTATGCTCATGCCTCAAGCCGCGAAATCGTGCCGTGGCCGACGTTGTCGCCACGTGCGATCTCCATCGTCATGATTTCAGTTCTATCCTCATCCGCATGGCGCTAACAACAGCTTCGGCCTGCTCAACCGGCCATCCTGCTCAACGGCCCGTCCTGCTCAACCGCCTGTGTCGCATCCTCAAGAGAGGGTGGGTCGCCAAGATAGGCGATCTGGCGAAGGGGCTGCTGCAGCTGATCGATAGCACGCCCCAATTCCACATTGACCTGGCCGACTGAAACCGGATGTTCGCCAAAAGCGCTGGGGACGGGCTGCTTCCGGGGCCATCGGCGCGATCAGACCGGATCCTTGTCATGCGTTTTCATCCCTGGCGGTAGCTGCACCCAGTGATGTCTGCGACAATCATAAACCGAAACTTGAGGTGGCGGAAAGCCGGGGTCGGCGAAGGCCCCCACGGCGACACTCGCAGACGACTCTTCGCAACCGTCTTCGGTGTGAAACACTGTTGTGCCGCATACAGGGCAGAACCGAAACTTGAACTTCGCCCCGTGGTCGCCGACCCGCATGTACTCGGTGGCGGTACCGAAAACCTGATAGGGCGCGGCGAAGCGGGCCAGCGCCGCGAAAACGCTGCCGGTCCGGCGCTGACATGCGAGGCAGTGGCAAACGCCAACGCCGAGGGGTTCGCCAGAAACTTCAATGCGCAACTGCCCGCAGGAACAAGAAGCGGTTCGAGAACGCATTCAGCACCTCGTAGGACGTTGTTCGCGTTTTGGAGCACCCGTATCCGTGCCGCTCGACCGGCGCGGCCCACGGGCAACCACCGGCCTCTCTCCGAAACCAGGGTCGCCGTTCATACACCGCGTTGCGGCAGGAGGACGCGATCGACCTCAGGTGCCAAATCGAGCCCCGGCGTCACCCCGGCGTGCGCCAGAGCATCAAGGCGGCTGACGATCATGGTATCGCCGTCGATGGCCGCCAGCAATCGCGCACGCCCGGCCCGGTCGGCTTTCGCGCCGCTGGTCTTCTCCCGCAAGATTTTCTCGCACCAAGCCGCCTTCAACGTCTCAAGCCGGGCATCGAGGGTCTGGCCGTCGGTCGAAACGCGGGCCGAAATAGTCAAGCTGCTGCCCTGCCGCAATCCACCGATCATGCAAATACTTTTTGTATAGCGTCAAGCGCTGATCAATAAGGGGCAGCGTGTTGATCGGTCGGAGAGCCCTTGGGCGGCAAACTCCGTTCGTTCGTCGACCTTACGAGTATTCCGGCTATATTGGCGAGCATGGTGCTTCACACGCCGCAACCGCAAAACGAGGATCAAGAGCCATGGCGACAGAGCAACAGAAAATGGTGGCGGGCGAACTTTATGATGCGCTCGACCCCGAGCTTGTTGCCGCGCGGATCAAGGCCCGGGAACTGTGCCAGCAGCTCAATGCCGCCCCCGACAGGGACGAGGTTTTGCGTCGCGAACTGTGTCGACAAATCTTTGGCAAGGGCGGAGATACAGTCTGTATGCAGCCGCCGTTCCATTGTGATTACGGCTCCAATATCGAGTTGGGCGAGCGGGTCTTTTTCAACTTCAACTGTACCGTGCTCGATGTTTGCCGTGTCCGTATCGGTGACTACAGCCTGTTCGGGCCCGGAGTGCAGGTGTTGACGCCGATGCATCCGCTTGATGCCGCACTACGCCGGAAGCAGGAATACGGCAAGCCGGTCGATATCGGCGCGGATGTCTGGGTGGGAGCGGGGGCGTTGATCCTGCCCGGCGTGACCATTGGCTCGGGAACAGTGATCGGTGCGGGAAGCATCGTCACACGCGACATGCCCGCCAATATGTTTGCCGCCGGCAATCCGTGCCGCGTGATCCGCGAGATCACAGCGGACGAGCGCCATTCCCCATCTTTTGCCTCCTGAGCGGTGGATGCGGCTTCCAAGGGACAGCTGCATCGCTCAAAATCAGTGCCTTTCAAGCATCAGGTCCGGTGGCAAAATTCTTGATTTCCGCAACAGCGGCTCAGTCTTTCGCTCGCGCCGCCGCGTCGCGCTGGTAGACGGCCAGGAACGCCCTGCCCATCAACGACGTCTCGTGCTCCATGCACCGCTCCAGCACCATCGCCCGTGTCGCCTGGATTGCCTTGTCGTCGGGCGCCGCGCCTGCCGCGAACTCCGCCAGATGCGCCGCGAGCCGCGTTCGGCCGCCCTCTGCCAGCGTCGCCGCCCGCCCGGCCAACCGCTCCGCGCCGCCGGCCAATGCCGCCAGCTCGGCGGCCAGCTCCGACGCCGGCGCAGGCTTGAGATGCGCCGGATCGCCATCGAACCACCCAGCATAAAGCTGCCAGATGGCGCGCACGACGAACTCCGGGTCATCGTATTTCGCACGCAAATAGGGCTTCGCGAGCAACTCTGCCGGAGCCGAGACGCTGTGCAGCACCTCATCGAGCGTGCATCCCCGGTTCATCAGCGCCAGCGTCTGCCCGACCAGGCTTTCCAGCAGCATCGCCCCATCGTCCAGCACCTGCCCGGCGCGGGCGGCGCCGAAGATGACAGGTCCGTGGCCGGGTATCAGTACCTCGGCCTTCAGCGTCTGCATCCGCCGCAATGTCGCGGCCCACTCCGCCGCGTAGCGCTGCACCTTTCGAGGATTGCCGGCGTTCGGGAACATCCAGATCACGAAATCCCCGCTCACCAGCACGCGCCGTTCCGGCAGCCAGACGAAGGTCGCGTCGTCCGTTTCCCCGCGTCCATGGAACAGTACCAACCGCTCGCCGCCGATCGTCAGAGTCAGCGTGTCGTCGTACACCTCGTCCGGTTGCCGCTGGCCGACGGGATAGGTGTAGTTCGGGTAATTGAACTGCTGGCCCTGCACGATGCTGTTGAAGCCCTGCGTGGTCTTGTAGCGCTCCATCCGCCGCCGCACGTCGCGATGGGCAACGATGCGCGGCCGGGGCAAACCTCGTGCGTCCGCCTCCGCGTCGATGACCGCTATGCCACCGGTATGGTCGATGTGGCCGTGCGTGTAGATCACGGTATGCACCGGGCTGTCGTCCCATTGCCGGATCGCGGCGAGGGTCCTGGGCGCCAGTTCGGCGCTGGCCGTGTCGATCATCACCAGCCCCGCCGAGGTGCGGATCGCGGTGACGCTGCCACAGAAATACGTCGAGTGGACGGTGACGATGTTGTCGCCGATTGCGGTGACGGCGCCGTGTGATACGGCCTGCGTCCACTCCTCCATTGGCGCGGTGCCGTTCCAAAGCCGTTCAAAAAGCTGGTCCTGTTCCACGCGGTGCCTCCTGCCTGCGGTCGCTGTGAATTATGAAGCTATTGGAGGCTTCTCCACCAGCGGCGTCCCCACCTCGCCACGCATCTGCGCGACGTCTTCCATGTCGGACTTCCGGCGATGGCGTTCGTTGTCGCCGCGACAGGCCTCGCCAAGGTCGTCGGCTCGGTCGGCTGGGGCATCGCCGCCGACCGGCTCGGCCGCAAGCTTCCCTTCATCCTTTCCTAATGAGCTTCTCGATCCTCGAAACGTGAGGTGCGATCCTGGTGCCGACAGGCGTCGTGTATCCCACTGCATGCCGCCGCACGTAGGGCGGGCACCGTAAACGCTCGCTTAACGCACGACGCGACCAAGCCCTTTGTCAACCGTACCTGCCGTGGACCGGAAAGTCATGCATGCGCTTTCTTCTGACACGTCCAGTTATTTATATTGACATCACCCCCCGTCCTGCGGTAAACATACGCCCCGTTTTCTCCACACCCTCACACCGCGCCAAAGCGAATGCACGATCCAAACCACACCGCCCTGGGCGAAGCCTGTTCCCCCGATGCAGATCGGGCCGGTACAGACGCGTCCTGGCGCCGGCCGGAATGGCTCGTTCACGTCCTCGCCCTGCTCGCCCTTTTCCTGCGCCGGCATCTGCCCCTCTACCGCGGGCTGCCGTCCTGGTGGCACGACCGGCCGGACCTGCCGCTCGGCTCGGTGCAGGCCCTCGCCGCGTCGATCCGCGGTGCGTTCGGCAACGCCGATCGCCTGGATTGCCGCCGCCGCGGCATCGGCCCCGGGCATCCGGACTGGCCGGAGATATCTCGCGCCATCGTGGCGTTCGGCGGCAGCATAAAGGGGTTCCGCCCCGGCTTGCCGCCGTGCGGGCTGCAATGGTGGCAGAACCCCGACATCATACCCGGCATGATCGGCCTGCCGGCGGCGACCCCGGCCGCCACCGCAACCGCCTTGCTGCTGGCGAGCGACGCTGTAGTGGATGCTCCGCCACCAGCACGGCCCGCCATGCCCGCCGGACCCGAGCCTGCTGTCTCGCCTGCGCCGCAGCGGCCGGCCGTTGCGCGTGTCGCGAGGGGTCCTCCGACCGGTCCGCCGGTTCGCTGGACCACCATTCCTGTTGCGCCACCACGCCCGGGGCCGGATCACGGCCGGCCCCGCTGCTCTGATTCGTGCCGATCGAACATCGCCCGCCAACCGCATGCACCAGAATGGCGCGCCGCTTCTCGCCGCCTTGCCGGGCCGCCGCGCGACGCGGCAAAATCCGCAACAAGGACTCCATGCACCATAACGTCACGCGGGCCGGCACGGTCATGGCGCGCGACTGGTCTCATTAACCGCGCAAACAGACTCGAAAAAACGGAACGAGACGCGGATGAGACGGCCTGCGCCTGCCCCTCGATTCCCTGGCCCCTCGATCAGGGTCTGCTTTCGCCCCGCTATCCCCGCCGCGCGAGGATGAACAGCCGCCGGAACGGCAGCAGCGTCGCGCCATCCGGGCGGCGCGGGTAATGCGGGCGCAGCGCCGCGGCATAGGCGGCGCGATAGCCTGCCCGCAGCTCCGGCGGCAGCTTGTCCAGGAACGGGCGCAGGCTGCTGCCGGCCGCCCACTCCACCACCGCGTCCTCGCCGCTCAGCACGTGCAGGTAGGTCGTCTCCCACAGATCCAGCGCCGCCACCTGCGGGCGCAGCAGATCGTAGTAGGCCGCCGCCGGCAGGATGGCGCGCGCGAAGCCGGCATCGCGCAAATGCGCCGCCCACGGCCCGAACGCCGCCACCTCGTTCTGCAGCCGGCGCAGCGGAGCGTCGTGCATCGCCGGCATCTGCACCGCCAGCACGCCGCCCGGTGCCAGCAGCGACGCCAGCCGAGGGAACAGGGCCTCGTGCCCGCCCACCCAGTGCAGCGCGGCGTTGGAGTAGATCAGGTCCGGCGCCTCCCCCTCCGCCGGCGCCCACGCCGCAAAATCCCCCTGCTCGAACCGGCAATCGGGAGCCGCGTCGCGCGCCTTGGCCAGCATCGCCGCCGAGCCGTCCACGCCCAGCACATCGGCCTGCGGGAAGCGCCGGCGCAGGATGGCGGTGACGTTGCCGGCGCCGCAGCCAAGGTCAACCACGCGCCGCGGCGCATCGAGCGGCACCTGCGCCAGCAGGTCCAGCGCCGGCCGCAGCCGCTCGTCCGAAAACCTCAGATACTGGTCGGGATCCCAGCCTGCCGCGGCGATCGCCATCTCAGTGGTGGCTCGCGTCGACCCGGTCGAAATACTGCTTCACGCGATAGAAGATGCCAACGACCGCGGCCGCGGCGATCAGCAGGCCGATGGTGGACTGCATCCCACCCTCCCCATTGGAGGCGAACACCAGGGCGAAGATGCCCACCAGGGTCAGCAGCACCAGCACCAGCCACTCGTTCAGCTCCATCGGTGACTCCCCGTTATCTAACTGTCCGCGCCCTATACGTCGGCCTTCGCGGGCGGTGCAATGCCGTCCGCCGCGGCGCCGCAGTCAGCCGCATTCGCGTCCTGCGCGTTCGCGTCCTGCGCATTCGCGTCCGGCGCATCCCGCCTGCATCTCGCGTCCTGCGCGTTCGCGTCTTCGCCTTCGCGTTCAGGCGGTCCGAGTCCTCAGGCGGCCGTGCCGTGCGCATGGTCAGGCGGAACACCGTCCCCTCCGGCCCGGACGAGGCCAGCGCGATCTCCCCGCCATGCGCCAGCGTCAGGTCGCGCGCGATGGCCAGGCCCAGGCCGACGCCCTCATGGCGTGTGCTGCGGGTGAAGGGCTTGAACAGCGTGGCGCGCACGGCCTCCGGCAGGCCGGGGCCATCGTCCGCCACGTCGATGGTGGCGGTGCCACGCCGGGCCTCCGCGGCTGTGACGCGGGCCGACATTGCCCCCGCGTCGGCGGCGTTGCGCAGCAGGTTGGCGAGCACCCGGAAGAACTGGTTGCGGTCCGCCTGCACCCACAGGTCGGGCGGCACTTCATTGCGCACGGTGAAGGCCCGTGACGCCCCATGTGGAGGCCCATGTGACATTCCGGTGGTGCCCCCGCTGGTCCCCGCGCCGGCCGCCCCGCTCGCTTCGTCCACGAGCTGCGCCAGCGCGACCGGCGCCAGATTCAGTGGCGGCGGCCCCTCGCGGACGAAGTCCAGCGTCCGCCGCACCAGATCCGTCGCGCGGTCCACCGTGCGCATCAGCACGTCGCCGGAGCGCTGCACCGCCGCGTCCGAATGCGCCTGCAGCCGCTCCGCGGTCAGCAGCGCCGGAGACAGGATGCCACGCAGGTCGTGGCTGATCCGCGCCACCGCGCTGCCCAGCGCGGCCAGGCGCGCGTTGCGCCACAGTGCATTGCGCAGCTCGTCCTGCATCGCCGACAGTTCGCGCACCGCCATTGCCACCTCGTCGTTGGCATGCCCGTTGGCGGGCAGCGGTTGCAGCGGCCGGCTATGCTCGGGCGCGGCGCGGAAGGCGGCGATGCTGGCGATGATCCGGCGCATCGGCCGCACCATCAGCAGCCATACCGCGAAATACACGGTGGCGCCGGTCAGGCAGGCGGTCAGCAGCGACACCCAGGCAAAGTCGCGCGCGAAGCGGCGCAGCGCATCGGTTTCCTGGCGCGTGCGGAAGATGAACTCCATCTGGGTGCCGGGCGGCGTGTCCGTGCTTGCCAGGACGCGGGTGGCGGCGTGGCGGTCGGCGGCCAGGGCGCGTAACGCCTCTGCCGTCCGCATGATCATGCCCTCGCGCCGCAGCCTGATCGTGTGGTCCGGCACCACCGTCTCCGCGCCGGCCAGCGTCACCGGCGGGCGCCCCGGCTGCTGCATCCTGATCAGCACAGTACCGGACAGCCGCAGCAGCTCCGCGGTGGTGGCGGGGGCGACGAGACGGTCGGGCGTGCCGGCGGCGGCGAGGGCCGCGATCCGGGCATCGTCCAGCCGCCCGTTCAGCCATTCCTGGCGCTCGTGCGCCAATTCGGGCACGAAGATCAGCACCTCGACCGCCAGGACGATGCCGATGGTCAGCCGGAACAGCCGCGCGGAGAGGCTATGACGCGGCGTGGTACGGGGGTTGGCCATGCCGCTTCAATCCGCCGCGGCGCGCGGGCCGCCGGTGCTGGTAGGTGTGGCGGCGCGGCCGGCATCGAACAGCTCGGACAGGAACTCCGCCTCGCCGTTGAACTTGGAGGAGATCGGCAGGTCCAGCAGCGCGCCGTCGGCATCGTAGCTGGTGAGACGGACGGAGGGCGGCAGCGCCGCAAGCTCGGCCGCCAGCACGTTGTGGCAGGCGATCTCGTTAAGTCGGTTGGTGATTTCCATCGGCGTGCTCGGGTACGCCAGAGCGGCGGGCCGGCTGCGCGCGGATCAGCACCAGCTCATCCGGCAGCACCGGCGTCAGCAGCGGGCCGAGCGGCGGGTTGCCGGCATAGCCACCGTCCCAATAGGCCCGCTCGCCGATGCGGACGGCCGGGAAGACGAAGGGCAGGCAGGAGGAGGCGACCAGCACCTCCACGGTGATCTCGGCATTGTGGAAAAGTACCGCCTCGCCGGTCTCGACGTCGGTGGCCGCGACGGTGAGGCGCGGGGCGGAGGGATGCCCCAGCGCTTCCGGGTCCAGCAGATCCGCCAGCAGATGCCGCAACGGGTTGTGGCCGAAGGGGTTGAGCTGGGCGGGGGAGAACAGCCGCATGGCCATTTCCCAGCCGCGCCAGAGCAGGGAATTGGACAGGTCCCAGCCGAACAGCCAGCGCTCCAGGGGGCCGTTCTGCAAGGGGCTGAGGTTGTGGGCCTGAGCGACCCGCCGCCACAGCCGGCGCATTTCCTGCCGCGCCCCGGCGTTGCCGCCGCGCACCAGGCCCTGGACCAGCAGCGTGCCGAGGATGGCGCCGGACGACACGCCGCAGACGGCGCCGACCCGCAGCCCATCCTCGAGCAATCGGTCGAGCACCCCCCAGGTGAAGGCGCCATGGGCACCGCCGCCCTGCAGCGCGAGAGCGACGCCCGGGCGGCGGGTACCGCTCGTCGAACACGTTTCCGTCATGCCGGCCAAAGTGGGGGATGGAAGCGCCGAGGGCAACGGTCCGGCTGTCGGTACCGTGCGGCGTGGCAAGACTGTAATAATCTGAGCCACGGGACGTAAGAAAACAGTCCGTGCGACGCAACAAACGGCACACTTGCTTGACAGCCCACGGCGCGCTGGGCTTGATCCGCCACACTTCCCGGGCAGGTGATCCAGCGTCTCATGGCGACCATGAAATCGGGCCAAGCGCAAGTCCAGCGCCCTGGTCGAGAACATCAAGACCATCGTCTATGCCGGCCTGATCGCCCTCGTGGTGCGCACCTTCCTGTTCGAGCCGTTCAACATCCCCTCCGGCAGCATGCTGCCCACCCTGGACATCGGCGACTACCTGTTCGTCGCCAAATACAGCTACGGCTTCTCGCGGTATTCGTTCCCGTTCGGCTGGCCGCCGTTCCCCGGCCGCATCTTCGCCAGCTGCCGCATCGCGGCGACGTCGCGGTGTTCAAGTATCCGCCCGATCCGTCGATCGACTACATCAAGCGCATCATCGGGCTGCCGGGCGACACCATCCAGATGAGCGAGGGCCTGCTGTACATCAACGGCCAGGTCTGCCCGCGCCAGCCGGTGGGCGATTACAGCGTCAACGACGAGGGCATCCGCACGATCTATCGGGAATATATCGAGACCCTGCCGGACGGGGTGAAGCACCTGGAGCTCAAGTCCACGGATGAGGGCTGGGTCAATAACACGCAGGTCTACACCGTGCCGCCGGACCACGTGTTCGCCATGGGCGACAACCGCGACAACTCCGCCGACAGCCGGTTCCTGAACGGCGTGGGCTATGTGCCGATGGAAAACCTGGTGGGGCGCGCGGAGCTGATCTTCTTCTCGGTCGACGGCGAGTATCCCTGGTGGGAGTTCTGGGAATGGCCGTTCGAGATCCGCTGGGACCGGCTGATGACCCTGATCCACTGACGATAGGGACCTGCGGGTTGAGCAATGCCATCGAGACGATTCTCGGCCACCATTTCACCCGCCCCGAACTGTTGCGCGAAGCACTGACGCACCGGTCCGCCCCGCAGGGCAGCGGGCGGGCGCGCGGCTCCAACGAACGGCTGGAGTTCGTGGGCGACCGGGTGCTGGGCCTGGTGATGGCGGAGTGGCTGGCCGAACGCTTCCCGCGCGAGCAGGAGGGCGACCTGGGCCGGCGGCTGGCGCATCTGGTGTCGCAGCCGGTGCTGGCGGCGGTGGCGGAGCAGATCGGCCTGGGTGGCGTGCTCTCGGTGGCGCCGGGCGAGGCGCGGGCCGGGCGTCAAGCGCCGCGCCACGGTGCTGGCCGACGCGCTGGAGGCGGCGCTGGGCGCGGTCTACTACGACGCCGGGCTGGAAGCGCGCGCGTGCCGTGGTGCGCCGCGCCTGGGAAGGCGACGATGCTTGCCCAGGCGGAGCCGCCGAAGGACGCCAAGACCACGCTGCAGGAATGGGCGCAGAAGCACACGCGGGACCTGCCGGTGTACCGGGTGGTGCGACGGTCCGGCCCGCCGCACGCTACCGGAGTTCGTCGTGGCGGTGCAGGTCGGTGGGGCGCAGGGCACCGGCACGGCCGGCAGCAAGCGGATCGCCGAGCAAACTGCGGCGGCGGATCTGTTGCGGATCATGGGCCGGCCGATGCCCGGCACTATGGCCGTGGCGCCAGCGGCTGTGGAGGCGATCCCGGCGGCCGGAGCGGAGCCGACTCGGACGGCAAGCTGATGGGGCGGGAGACAAAGGGGGCGGTAGGAGGGATAGGAGGGGGAAGGGGGCGACACACCCCCTCCCCTTGAGGGAGGGGGCCGGGGGGAGGGGTGCGTCCAGCCGCAGGCCGCAGGCGCACGCACCCCTCCCGCCAACCCCCTCCCTCAAGGGGAGGGGGTGTCCTCTTTCCCGTCCCACCCTTCCCCTTCTTCATCCGACCCGGCGTCTCGCTCCCCCCGCTGCGGTTTCGTTGCCATCGTCGGCGCCCCGAACGCCGGGAAGTCCACCCTGCTTAACCGCCTGACCGGGGCCAAGCTGTCGATCGTCTCGCCCAAGGCGCAGACCACGCGGTTCCGCGTGCTGGGCATCCTGATGCACGGCCGCAGTCAGGTGCTGCTGGTGGACACGCCCGGCATCTTTCGGCCGCGCCGGCGCCTGGACCGCGCGATGGTGGCCGCCGCATGGACCGGTGCGCACGACGCCGACCTCGCGCTGCTGCTGGTGGACGCCAGGGCGGGTGCCACCGAGGAGGTCCGCGCCGTCGCCGCCCGGCTGGCCGCGTCTGGCCGGCGCTGCTGGCTGGCGCTGAACAAGATCGATCTCATCCCGCCGGCAGCGTTGTTGCCGCTGACCGCGGCGCTGACCACGCTCGCGCCGTTCGAGTCGACCTTCATGGTCAGCGCGGTGACCGGGGACGGTCTGGACGCCCTGGCGGTCGCGCTGGCGCAGGCGGTGCCGGAGGGGCCGCATCTCTATCCCGACGACGACCTGACGGATCTGCCGGATCGGCTGCTGGCGGCGGAAATCGTGCGCGAGCAGATCTTCCTGCAGACGCATGAGGAGGTGCCGTACGCGGCGACGGTGGAGACCGAAGACTGGCAGGAGCGCAAGGACGGATCGGTGCGGATCGAGGCGACGATCTATGTGTTGCGTCCCGGCCACAAGGCGATCCTGATCGGCGAGGGCGGCGGGCGGATCAAGGCGATCGGCGCGCGGGCACGGGAGGCGCTGACCTCGCTGCTGGAGCGCAAGGTGCATCTGTTCCTGAACGTCAAGCAGCGCGCCGGGTGGGATGAGGAGAAGGCGCGCCTGCGGGCGATCGGGCTGATGGAGGAGTAGCGAGGCCGTTTCTTCTCCTGTGATGCGCCGTCCTTACGCTCATGGGAGTTTGTTCAGGATAGAATAATTAACGCAACGGGTATAGACACGCTACCTCCGTCACACCAATTCGGTGGGGCGCGCGGGCCGCATCAGATTTCCGCGGCGGTCTGCGCACGCGTTCGAGGGGGCGAATATGAACGATTCGGCTGCATATTGTTCAGACGACCAGCCGTGCCCCTTTCCGGACGGCCAGGCGGGCCGGCATGACGAAGTGATCGGCCTCATCGGTGGGACGATGACGCGGCGCCACGACGACGCGCCACGTGCTGCTGGCCGGCGTGATGCCGGAAGTGGAGGTACGAGGACCTGGTTGCCGACACCGAGCAGCAGGCAAGGCGGATTGTGGAGTATTGCGGGCTGGCGTGGGATGCCGCATGCCTGGATTTTTACACCACGCGCCGTCCGGTGCTGACGGCAAGCGCGATGCAGGTGCGACAGCCGATCTATCGGAGTTCCGTTGGCTGGTCGCGCGCGTATGCGCCGTTGCTGGAATCCGCTGGTCCGCGAATTGGCAGGCGCGGCATAAGCGCGCATCGCTGGTGCCGAACGGTTTGTCACGACAAAATTGTGACCGCGGTGCGTCGTGCGGCCATGTTTAACGAAACTGTAACGCTTGCTGTGGCATTTGAGTGCGGCGCCACAGGAGGCGCTGGCATTTTTGATACCGACCGGCGGGCACGCCTTCCCCTGGGTGTGCCCGCTTTTTTCCGTGTGGCCGCGGCGAAGCAATAAAGTCAGCGGTCACAGAGTTGCAGCGAGTGCATACAGAGTTTCACCGAGGGGGCGCATTGGTACTCTGAGGGGGCGCATTGGTGCTTTCGGGGACGTATTGATTCGTCGGGGAATCGCATCTTTTCGGCGATGTGTTGACATCAGGGAGGTGCGGGACGTTTTCGCCCTCGCACACGGACGTTTTGTTCCGGCTGCGGGTTCGCAGCGAAAAAACCATTCTCCGTGTGCACTCGGTGCAACTCGGTGACCGCTGACTTTCTGGCTTTGCCGCGGCCGCATCTCGTGCGCCGCGAGCGCTTCAGCCTACCGCACGCGTGTCCCCGCGGCGTCGCTGCCCCAGATTCCGCTCGGCATCGTGTGCCTATGGTCGACGCCCCAGCCGCCGGCCGCCATCGCCAGCAGGTCGAGGTTCGAATCATCCAGCACCAGTACGGCGTGCCGGCCGCAATTGTCGGCGCCATCGGCGCTGCGCGGGCCAGCCCAGTTCACGCGGTAACGGGGGATGTCGGCGCCCGGAAACCGCGCCTCAACGATCAGGCTGCCGCCGGTTTGATGGATGGTGTCCAGGTCCAGCACGCAACCCGCGCCGTTGACCCGCTCGGCATCGACCTGCGTCGAGACATCCACTGGCATGCGGCCCTGCGGGTCGAACTGCACGATGTCGCCCACCGCCGGCCCGAGCGCCACCGCCGTCTGCGCGATCTTCACCGCCCCGGCCAGTCCCGCCAAAGAAACCACAACGGCCAGCAACGCCGCCGAAATCAACCCATGAGATTTGTCGTCGCTTGCACGCATGCCACCGTAACTCCGCCGCAATCCTCTTTCGCCGCTTCGCCCGCCCTTTGTCAGCTTCCCACCCGAACAAGGCAGCAGAACGAAAAAAAGGCGGCGCCGTTGCGACGCCGCCAAGTTTGGGGAGGAGTCCAAGAGAGGAGCGCGACGGGCCTGAACCCACCTGCTTCTCGAGGCTGTTTATGCCTCGTCCCGCACTGGCGGACATTGATCTGGATCAACGCTGCGAATTTTCATCCTGCGGCGGCTGCAATGCGGCTCAGCGTTTCGTCACGACCCAGCGCGGCGAGGGTCGCCTCGATCCCCGGGCTGGCCGTCCGGCCGGTCACCGCCGCGCGCAGCGGTTGCGCCACCTGGCCGAGCTTGAGCCCGGTGCGATCCGCGAAGGCGCGCAGGGCGGCGTCCAGAGCCTCCGGGGTGAAGCTGGTACCGGCCAAGGCGGTGGCCAGTTCCTGCAACGTCCGCCGCGCTTCGGGGGTGAGCAGGGCGGCGGCTTTCGGCTCGAAGGGCAGGGGGACGGGATGGGCCAGGAAGGCGGCGGAGTCGGCCAGCTCCACCAGGGTCTTCGCCCGCTCCTTCAGGGCCGGTATCAGCCGGCGGATGCGCGCCGCCGCGGCGTCGTCCAGCACCAGGCCGGGGCGGTGCGCGAGCCGCTGCGTCGCGTCGCAGGTCAGGCGGTCGTCGTCCGCCTGACGGATGTAGACGCCGTTCAGGTAGGTGAGCTTGGCGTAGTCCATCCTCGATGGTGCCCGCCCGACCCCGTCCAGGTCGAACAGCCGGATCGCCTCGGCACGGTCCAGCACCTCGACGTCGCCATGTCCCCAGCCGAGCCGCAGCAAGTAGTTGCACAGCGCCTCGGGCAGGTAGCCTTGCTCACGGAACTCCAGGGCGAACTGCGCGCCGTGGCGCTTCGACAGCTTCGCCCCGTCGGGGCCGTGGATCAGCGGCAGGTGGCCGAATTCCGGCCGTTCCCAGCCCAGCGCTGCGTAGATCTGCGCCTGGCTGAAAGTGTTGGTGAGGTGGTCGTCGCCACGGATCACGTGGGTGATGCCCATGTCGTGGTCGTCCACCACCACCGACAAGTTGTAGGTCGGCGTGCCGTCGCTGCGCAGGATGATCAGGTCGCCCAGCTCGGCGTTGGCGACCCGGACGGTGCCCTGGATGCGGTCGTCAATGATCGTCTCCCCGTCGCGCTGGACTTTCAGGCGGATGGCGGGCTTGACGCCGGGGGGCGCCTCGGCGGGGTCGCGGTCGCGCCAGCGGCCGTCATAGTGCCACTGCCGGCCCTCGGCGGCGGCCCGTGCGCGCTCAGCGGCCGTCTCCTCGGGGGTCAGATAGCAGTTGTAGGCGTGGCCGATGGCCAGGAGCTCGCGGGCGACCTCGGCGTGACGGGCGATGCGGGTGGACTGGAAGACGGCCGGTTCGTCGCGCGTCAGTTCCAGCCAGTCGAGGCTGTCGACGATGCCGCGGGTGGCGGCTTCGGTGCTGCGGGCGCGATCGGTGTCCTCGATGCGCAGCAGGAAGGCGCCGCCGTGGTGGCGGCTGAACAGGTAGTTGAACAGCGCGGTGCGGACGCCGCCGATGTGCAGCGGACCGGTTGGGCTGGGAGCGAAGCGCGTGCGGACGGGTCGGCCGGGTGCCATGGGGGCGCGATGTAGCACGCGCGTTCACCGGCTGTAGATGCTTGCGGGGCTACCCTGCTGCGCATGGACGCGATGGACAGCGGTGCGTGGCCGGGTGGTGCGGCTCGGGATGGGGTTGGGGATGGGGGAAAAGGGCAAGCGCACCCCCTCCCCTTGAATGCTTGGTCAGTTTCGCGGACCAAGCATTCAAGGGGAGGGGTTGTCCTTGCCTCTTTCCCCTCCTCACTGCTTGGCTTTGCCGTCCCCCGCCTCGTCTCCTTCCGCGCCTGTTTCTCCGACCTCCTCGCCGCCGAGCGCGACAACGCCCCACTCTGGCTGCCGGTGTTCATGGCAGCCGGCGTGCTGGTCTATTACAATCTACGCTTCGAGCCGCCGGTCTGGTGCGGTGCTGCCGTGGCTCTCCCCGCCCTGGTGGCCGCCTGCAAACTTCGCCGCATCGGATGGCCCTTCGCTGTCGCTGCGGTGATCTCCGCCGCTGCCGTCGGCTTCGCCGCCGCCCAATTCGCCACTGCCCGCGTGCCGCCGCGAGACGACGCCCTCCCGACGCACGCGGCGCAGGTCACCGGCACGGTCCGCGCGGTCGAGACGCTGCCCAACGGCCGCCGCATTACCCTGGGGGACCCGCGTGTGGACGCAGGGCCGCCGCTGGCGCGCACCCTCCGCATCCGTCTCCGGCGCGACGACCGCGCCATTCCGGGCACCGGGGACACGCTGCGGGTGCGCGCCCTGGTCCGGCGACCGGAGCCGCCTGCCTATCCCGGCGGCTGGGACCTGCAGCGCGACGCGTTCTACGCCGGCCTGGGAGGCTCGGGCTTCGCCCTGGGCCCCGTCGAAGTGCTCGCTCGCGGGACACCTACTGCTCCGCTGCGCGCGGTGCAGCGCCTGCGCGAGATCATCGCCACGCGCGTGGCCGCTGCGATTTCGGGTTCCGCCGGCGCCTTTGCGGTGACATTGCTGACCGGGTTCCAGAATTCGATGCCGGTCGCCGACCACGACGCCTTCCGCGCCGCCGGCCTCGCCCACTTGCTCGCCGTGGCCGGACTGCATATCGGCATCGTCATGGGCTTCGCCATGCTGCTGGCCCGCACCCTGCTCGCCACGTCAGAGCATGCCAGCCTGTTCTGGCCGGCCAAGCAGATCGCGGCGGTGGTGGCGCTGGCGGCCGGCCTGGGATACGCGCTGCTGACCGGCTTGCACGTGCCGATCCAGCGCAGCTTCCTGATGGCCAGTCTGTTTACCCTGGCCGTGCTTGCCGGACGCCGGGCGATCTCGCTGCGCGGCCTGGCTCTGGCGGCAATCGTGTTGATGCTGGCGGAGCCGCAAGAAGTACCCGGGGTCTCCTTCCAGATGAGCTTCTCCGCGGTCCTGGCGTTGATCTCCGGCTATGCCGCGCTGCGGCCCTGGCTGAACCGGCAATCCGGCCAAAGCCTGCGGCGGCGGTTCATCGGCTACCTGCTGGCGCTGGCGTTGACGAGCACGCTGGCGGGCACAGCGTCGGCGCCGTACGGCGCGTACCACTTCGGCCGTGTGCAGGTGTATTTCGTGGTCGCCAACATGGCGGCCGTGCCGCTGACAGCGCTGTGGGTCATGCCGCTCGGGCTGCTGTCGCTGCCGCTGATGCCGTTCCGTTTGGAGTTCCTGCTGCTGAAGCCGATGAGCTATGGCGCCGAAGCGGTGGTGTGGGTGGCACGCACCACCGCGTCCTGGCCGTATGCGACGGTGGCGGTGCCGCATATTCCGGCCTGGGGGCTGGCGGTGCTGTCGCTGGGCGTCGCGTGGCTTGGGCTGTGGCGGACTCGGTTGCGGCTGCTGGGGGTGGCGGCGATCGTGGTTGGGCTGGCGTCGCCGGCCCTGGTACGGCCGCCGGACCTGCTGGTGTCCGACGACGCGCGGCTGATCGCGGTGCGCACCGCTTCGGGCGTGTGGGTGCAGTCACGGTCCGGTGCATCGAAGTTTGTGCGCGATTCGTGGCTGCAATACTGGGCGGTGGATCCGCCGCAGCCGCTGCCGGCCGACGGGACGGCGGCCGGTGGCGCCATCGTCTGCACGCAGGAGCAGTGCCTGCTGCGGCCCCACCCGATGGCGCCAGCGGCGCTGCTGGTGCGCGGGGCGACGCATCCAGATGGTTGCGCGGCATCGTCGGTGATCGTGTCGTCGGAGCCAGCGCGCAGGCTGTGTCCGAAACCCTGGCCGAAGCTGGTGGATCGTTTCACGGTCTGGCGCAACGGTGCCACGGCGATCTGGCTGCGGCCGGATGGCGCCCGCGTGGTGACCGACCGCGACGATCGCGGGTCCCGTCCCTGGGTCGCGCCGGTGCCGCAGCCGCGCAGCCGGACGCCCGCAGGAGGGCCGCCTGCCGCAATCGATCGCCGCTGAGCAACTGTCCGCCGCGTCCCGCGTTGCCGCCCCACACCGCAACTGGAGAGCACAACGCATGTTTTTCCATCGCAAAGAAACCATGATGCCGGTCGACGTGAAGAATCCCGACCCGCGCTTTGGCCAGTTCCTGCTCGAGCAATTCGGCGGGGCGACCGGCGAACTGACGGCGGCGCTGACCTATTGGGTGCAGTCCTTCCACGTCACCGATGCCGGCATCCGCGACATGCTACAGGACATCGCGATCGAGGAGTTCAGCCATCTGGAAATGGTCGGCAAGCTGATCGAGCAACACACCAGCAAGCTGGACCAGACCGACGTCTATGCTGCGCCGCTGTTTCGCATCCGCGGCATGGGGCCGCATTTCGTTGACAGCCAGGGCCACGCCTGGACCGCTGCCTATATCAATGAGGGCGGCAACGTGGTGCGCGACCTGCGCTCTGACATCGCTGCCGAGGCGGGCGCGCGGCAGACCTATGAATCGCTGATCAAGTGCTGCAAGGACAAGGGCTCCGAGAAAGTGCTGCACCACCTGCTGACTCGCGAGATCACCCACGCGCAGATGTTCATGGCGGCGCTGGACCGCATGGGCAAGCTGGACGACCCGTATTTCGGTACCATCAAGCCGGACGACACGGTGGACATGGTCTTCAACTTGTCGCACGGCGACGACAAGCGTGGCCCGTGGAACCGCGAGCCGAAGTTCCGCTTCGTGGACGATCCGCAGCCGCAGGGCGGACTTCCTCCCGCGCCGGTGAACCCGGACGACGAGAAGACCCAGCCGCTGGCAGCGGAGTGAACGAAGGGAAGGTAAAATGAAGGAAACGAAGCGGGCCAAGGAATTGCAGGAGAAGCCTCGTTCTTGATGGTTAGGTTGCCTGCCTGACCACTCGCCCAAGCGGATCGGGCACGCTTTCTGATAGAAAGCAGCCCGATCGGCTTTGGGTGGAGGGATCGAAGGCAGGGCTGATCAGCGGGGCACGGTTCACATTGAGGGCATAGTGCAGATTGAAGCCACAGCGCATTTTTGAAGGTACAGGGCACGCTGAAGGTGCAGGGCACGCTGAAGGTGCAGGGCGCGCTGAAGGTGCAGGGCATATTGAAGGCGCGGGGCATTTGAAGGAACAGCTCATATCAACGTCGGGTCGCGCCCGATTGTCGCAAAACTCAATCCAACCGCCCTTGACGCTGACCCATGTCGGCGGGGCGATCAGCTCTGTGTCATGGCCGCGCTTGCGAGCAGCAAAGACGTGGTGACCGGGCCAAGCCGGTCAAGCTCGGTCATGGCACGGAGAGTCACCGTCAACGGCGCTTGGTATCAGCCCGTTGCGTCCAGACAGCTCGTTCCGTTTCAAATTCGCACAGAAAGTCGAAGCTGGGTGTGAGCCACGCCATGCGAGCCTTTTCGACAAGTGCCACTTTGTGAACCTTCCTGCCGCTCGCTTGAATTTTGTGGGAAATTCTACAGCTGGGAACAGCGAAAGTTCCCGCGCGACTTGGCCATAGCCGCTGCGGGTGCAAAACAGCCACACCCCGGACGCCGTTCGATCAACTCGTCGTTCAACCTGCTCATCTCTCGACTCACCCGCCTTTCGACAGGTTTTCCGTCTCCGCCACCAGCACGTCCCGGGCACGGCCGTAAAACGCAAGCAATCGTTCCAGTGTGGCTTTATCGTAGTCGGACAGTATCGCATCCATCGCCCGCGCCAGGGACTGGAACAGGGGACCGATGTCGCCTTCAGCGGCCGGCAGGGCGGTGACCCAGACCTTGCGGCGGTCAGTGGCGTCGCGCTGCCGCTGCACGAAACCTGCCTTCTCCAGCCGATCGAGCACGCCGGTGATCGCCCCGGTTGTGAGGCCGGTGGATTTCGCCAGTTCCCCCGGCGTCGCTCGGCCCGACAGCAAGACGATGTCGAGGCATTCAAGGTCGCTGCTGGCGATCCCGACGCGGGAGGCGACCGCGTGACTGAACAGTCACGCCCTGTGCGCTGGTCTCCCGCATGGCGCGCATCAGCGCCGCAATCAGTTCTCGCCGGCCGGTTGACACGCGGTGGCATCTCTTTCAGTGTGCTAGTATCTTGTCAGATGAGATATTAGTGAAACGAGATAAGCGATCGTAACGCACGCGCGGCGAGGCGCAAGGCCCCCTGGCGCGGAGACGGAGGACGGACCGCAATGAGCCAGCAGGAAACCATCACGCTTTCGCAGTCGGTGCGCGGCAGGTCCATGGAGGGGTTGCTCGCGACCTGGTACGCCCGTGCCAGCCGCGCCGACGCCATGGATTTTCATCGTAATGCCGCGGCGGTTGCTACCCGGCTGGCGGCGGGGGCGCGCGTGTTGGAGGTGGCTCCAGGGCCGGGTTACCTCGCCATTGCCCTGGTCGAGACCGGCAAGTGCAGCGTGGAAGCGGTGGACATCAGCCGCAGCTTCGTCCGCATCGCCACGCGGAACGCCGAGCGAGCCGGCGTCGCTGTGACGTTCCGGCATGGCGACGTGCACGCGCTGCCGTATCCGCGCGGGCAGTTCGATGCGGTGGTCTGCCGCGCCGCGTTCAAGAACTTCGCCCGGCCCGTGGTGGCATTGCAGGAGATGCGGCGCGTGCTGCGGGCGGGGGGAATGGCGCTGGTGATCGACCTGCGGGCCGACGTCACCGACGTGGAAATCGACGATTGCGTCGCGACCCGCGGCCAGGGCTGGATCACCTCTCTGATGATTGGGCGGACGCTGAAGGGGATGCTGCGGCGGCGTGCCTATACTGTTGAGCGGTTTCGCGGGATGGCCGAGGCGGCGGGCTTTACTGGGTGCGAAATGTCACGTGAATCAATCGGTTTCACTGCGTGGCTGACTCGTTGAGCTAAATCGTTATGTCCATCTGAGGGGACAAATTCTCGCAAAACGGGACGCGAGGTGTGCTTGCGGCGAGACGGCGGCGTCCCGCATGATCGCGCGGCGACGGGAACGGCGGATCGTTTCATGATTATTTCAGGTCGGTGGCTAAGTCTCGCGGCGGCGGGCGCGATGCTGGGTTGTATTTTTGGTGTTTCGCTCGCCCAGGATGCTCCATCCGGAGAGCCGGCACCACCGGGTGCGGTGGGCAACCTGGGGAGCATGACGATGCCACCGGCTCCCGATCCCCTGGTCGCCCAGGTCGGCGATCAACAGATTTACATGTCCGACCTTGCGGATGAGATCCGGGAGTTGCCGGGGGGCGGCAGCCCCGGCGCCTTTGCTGGACTTTACAACATTGCGCTGCGCCGCCTGATCGACCGCAAGGCGGTGGTGGCCCAGGCGGTCCGAATCGGTCTTGCCATCGATCCGACAGTCGTTCGCCATATAGGGGAGGCGAGCGATACCGTGCTGGAGGAAGCCTATCTGCAAAAGGCAACGACGGATCGCGTGACCGAGTTGATGCTCCTGGCACGCTACCAGGCGGAGATCGCTGGGAAGCCCGGACCGCAAGCGGTGCATGGTTGGGCGATCCTCGTGCCGACCGAGGCGCAAGCTACTGATATAATAGCCAAATTGACCGCCGGAGCAGACTTTTCGGCGCTCGCGCACCAGTTCAGCAAGGATGCGAGCTCTCACGCCGGCGGCGACCTTGGCTTCGTCCAGCGGGCCAACCTCAGCCCGGAGGTTGGGGCGGTCTTGTTCGAACTGCGCCCCGACCAGGTGGCGCCGTATCCGGTGCGCACCCCGGTGGGATGGTTCGTCCTGAAGGCGGGGGCGCGGCAACCGGCCCCGACTCCGACCTTTGCCGAAGCCCATGACCGGCTGCTGGCCGAATGCCAACGCGATGCCGTCGGCGCGGTGATCGCGGCGGCGCTGCGGGCCGCGGCAGTGCAGGCCTATGATGCGAATGGGAATGTCACGGCGCCGCCACCGCAGGACGACGCGCCCTAGCGGCGTGGTTTGGATCCTGGCCCGCCTTCGGATCATATCTTTTTTTATTTTTTTATCCTGTAAAGAATATTTGGATCAATAAAGGTTAGGTTGTATCTAAAGAATGATAATCCATCGATTATCCTTTACCGAGCGGTCTCATACTGCTAACGAGTTAATCACGGCAGGTCGCACAAAAGTCTCTCACGTACTCGTGAGGCCCTTGGTGTCAACGCGGGCCGTCCATTGGTTTGGGGCGAGACGAATGTTCAGGTTCCTCGGGATCATCACTGCGGCCATCTTTGTGATGCTGGCGGTGGGGCGACCGGCATCGGCCCAGCCGGCGGGCGCCATCGCCTTCGCGCCGCTGGGGGCGGGTCTGGAAGTCGACGGGGTCCAGTTCAGCGTCGCGGACGTGGTTTGGGACGGCGTGTCCTACAATGGCGATACGTCATGCAACGCCAGCAGCGTCTGTCTTTACATGGCACCTGGCGGTGGTCTCGATCCAAGCATTGTCATTGAGGCGGCGAACGGCAGCACCCTGACGTCGATCGAGTCCTATGGCTGCTCAACGTCAAGCCCGGACTGGAATAGCGGTTATGGGCTGTGCGTGAATGGTGCCTACGACCTTAGCGCGAACGTCACCGCGACGGTGGTGACCGGCAAGCCATTGGTGGCCGCCTCGGTGTCGCTGACCGGCTCAGCGCCGGCGGGCGATGGGGATCTGGTCAGCGTCGGGGAGCCCCTGACAGGCGCTCCTGGGTGCCTCCAGATCGACGCCGACCTGAGTTCCGGCACCGGGTCTTGTGCCTTCACCACCGCCTCGACCAGCGTGACCGGCTACAAGGATATCGGCATCGGCCCCGCCTTCTACCTCGGCAATTACACGCTGGCGACAGTCACCGAGAGCTTCACCAGTACACCGGAACCTGCATCGGTCGCTTCCCTGCTCGTCGGGGTCATCGGTCTCGCCGCGGCACGCAGAAGATCCCGCCAGTCCTGACCCTCGGCTCCTTCTACTGGCGTTCGTCGGTCGACGAGAGGACCTGAATCATGTCGAGTCACACTTGGTCGTTTTCGGGGCTTACGAGCTCCGACGGAAGTCTGTTGTTCAACTCGATCAACGCTGTTGAGCAGGATACCGGCTATTTTTCGGCCTTTTTTGGCGCGCCGAACCCGTTGGCCAGTATCTTCAACGACCAGCCGGGCATGGAGTGGTCCGGCTACCGATTTGGCGTATTCGGCCCGAGTTCCTCGATAACGGTCACCCTCAGCTACGATGTTACCGCCGTTCCCTCCGAGGAAATCAACAGCGTCACCCAGTTTTATGACGTTGATGAGTTCACCGGCCTCGGCATAGGCGCCTCGGCGACCGAAACGGTCGATAGCATGTCCGGCCAGACGCTGGGCAGCACGACCTGGACGGCCACCGGCACCGGCGCGGCTTCGAGCACCGTTGCCCTCTCCCAGCCCGAGCAACAGGTTCAGGTTACCCTTACGATCAATGAATCAATCAGCTCAATCGGCCAGTTGCTGAAGTCGGACGTCGATATCAGCATTGTCGGCCAGTATTTCGGCGAGAGCGCGGCACCTGCGTCGATCAGCAGTTATGTGTTCTGCGATACCACCGGCAGCGGTGTCTATCAGTCGGGTGACATGCTCATGTCGGGCGTCACCGTCGAACTGTTCAACAGCGGCGGCAGCTTGGTGGCATCCACGGTAACCGGCGCGAACGGTGCCTACACCTTCAGCAATCTTGCTGTCGGCACCTACACAACAAAGGTGATCGCGCCCACCGGCGATAGCATCTCGACGTCCAATAACGGGGTGGACACCGTCACCCTGACCGCCGGCGAGAGCGACAACGCCGCGCCGACCGGACTCGACATGCCTGGGGTGTGGAGCGCCGACGTCTTTTACCAGGGCGGTACCACGGACATCAGTCTGCCGGGTGTGACGGTGACGCTTGAAACCAACAGCGGCATGTTGGTCAGCTCGGGAATTACCAATGCCAACGGCAACATCACATTCGAGAACCTGACCGTCGGCGACACCTACATGGTGGAGGTGACGACTCCGGCCGGCGATACGGTCGTGGCGAGCACCAACGTCAATACGGCGGACGAGGTGCTGTCCTGCGGCACGATGACTTCGACCGAGACCGTTACAGCCAACAATGTTGCCAGCTTCACGGCCGGCGTGGCGATCGTGAAGTCGGTGACGTCGGTTGGCGGTGCGTTGGGCGATCCGGCGGCGACCTACGCCGGTGAGGCGATCGACTACCAGGTGGTCGTCACCAACATCGGCAATGAGACCCTGACCGACGTGCTGGTGACCGATCCGACCCTGGGCACGACGCTGGCGTCGCTCGCATCGCTGGCGGTGGGTGCCACCGTCGCGTACACCGCGTCATCGACAGTCACGCAGGCCGAGATTGACAGCGGCAACGTGATTCCGAATACCGCGGTGGTGACCGACGACCAGAACTCCGTCGCAGTCGTCCACGGTCACCACGCCGGTGGCGCAGTTGCCGGCGGTGACAATTGTGAAGTCGGTGACGGCGGTGGGCGGTGCGTCGGGCGATCCGGCGGCGACCTATGCGCGGCGAGGAAATCGACTACCAGGTTGTCGTCGCCAACACCGGCAACGAGACGCTGACCAACGTGCTGGTGACCGACCCGACGCTGGGCACCACGTTGGCGTCGCTCGCATCGCTGGCGGTGGGTGCCAGCGTCACGTACACCGCGTCGACGACGGTGACGCAGGCCGAGATCGACAGCGGCAACGCGGTACCGAACACCGCCGTGGTGACCGACGACCAGACTCCGTCGCAGTCCTCGACGGTCACCACGCCGGTGTCGCAGTCGCCGGCGGTAACGATCGTGAAGTCGGTGACCTCGGTGGGCGGTGCGTCGGGTGATCCGGCGGCGACCTACCCCGGCGAGGTGATCGACTACCAGGTTGTCGTCGCCAACACCGGCAACGAGACGCTGACCGACGTGGCTGGTGACCGACCCGACGCTGGGCACGACGCTGGCGTCGCTCGCATCGCTGGCGGTGGGTGCCAGCGTCACGTACACCGCGTCATCGACGGTCACGCAGGCCGAGATCGACAGCGGCAACGCGGTACCGAACACCGCGGTGGTGACGGACACGCAGACGCCGTCGCAGTCCTCGACGGTCACCACGCCGGTGTCGCAGTCGCCGGCGGTGACGATCGTGAAGTCGGTGACGTCTGTCGGGGGCGCGTCGGGTGATCCGGTGGCGACCTACCCCGGTGAGGTGATCGACTACCAGGTTGTCGTCGCCAACACCGGCAACGAGACGCTGACCGACGTGCTGGTCACCGATCCGACGCTGGGTACCACACTGGCGTCGCTCGCGTCGCTCGCCGTGGGTGCCAGCGTCACGTACGCCGCGTCGACGACGGTGACGCAGGCCGAGATCGACAGCGGCAATGCGGTGCCCAACACCGCCGTGGTGACCGACGACCAGACTCCGTCGCAGTCCTCGACGGTCACCACGCCAGTGGCGCAGTCGCCGACGGTGACGATTGTGAAGTCGGTGACCTCGGTGGGCGGTGCGTCCGGCGATCCCGCCGCGACCTACGCGGGCGAGGCGATCGACTACCAGGTTGTTGTCAGCAACACCGGCAATGAGACACTGACCAACGTGGTGGTGACCGACCCGACCCTGGGCACCACACTGGCGTCGCTGGCTTCGCTGGCGGTGGGTGCCAGCGTCACCTACACGGCGATGCAGACCGTCACCCAGGCCGAGCTCGACAGCGGCAACGCGATTCCCAACACGGCGGTGGTGACCGACGACACAGACTCCGTCGCAATCGTCGACTGTCACCACGCCAGTGACGCCAGTCGCCGGCGGTGACGATTGTGAAGTCGGTGACCTCGGTGGGCGGTGCGTCGGGCGATCCTGCCGCGACCTACGCGGGCGAGGCGATCGACTACCAGATTGTTGTCAGCAACACCGGCAATGAGACACTGACCAACGTGGTGGTGACCGACCCGACCCTGGGCACCACACTGGCGTCGCTGGCTTCGCTGGCGGTGGGTGCCAGCGTCACCTATATGGCGATGCAGACCGTCACCCAGGCCGAGCTCGACAGCGGCAATGCGATTCCCAACACGGCGGTGGTGACGGACACCCAGAACTCCGTCGCAATCGTCCACGGTCACCACGTCCGTGACACCGAGTCCGGGCGTGTCGATTGTGAAGTCGGTGACCTCGGTGGGTGGTGCGTCCGGTGATCCGACCGCGACGTACGCGGGCGAGGTGATCGACTACCAGGTTGTTGTCAGCAACACCGGCAACGAGAACTCTGACCAACGTGCTGGTCACCGATCCGACCCTCGGGACCACGCTGGCGTCGCTGGCTTCGCTGGCGGTGGGTGCCAGCGTCACCTATACGGCCGTGCAGACGGTCACGCAGGCGGAAATTAACGCCGGCGGCTCGGTGCCCAACACCGCGGTGGTAACGGACACGCAAACTCCGTCGCAGTCGTCCACGGTTACCACGCCCGTGGGCCAAAGCCCTGGCGTGTCGATCGTGAAGTCGGTGACCTCGGTCGGCGGCGTGAACGGCGATCCTGCGGCGACCTACGCGGGTGAGGTGATCGACTACCAGGTTGTGGTCACCAATACCGGCAACGAGACTCTGACCAACGTGCTGGTGACCGACGCCACGCTTGGCACCTCGCTCGGGTCGCTGGCGTCGCTGACGGTGGGTGGCAACGTCACCTATACGGCGGTGCAGACCGTCACGCAGGCGGAAATCAACGCCGGTGGCTCGGTGCCCAACACCGCGGTGGTGACCGATTCGCAGACGCCGTCGCAGACGTCCACCGTCACCACGCCCGTCAGCCAAAGTCCTGGCGTGTCGATCGTGAAGACGGTGACGTCGGTGGGCGGGGTGTCCGGTGATCCGACCGCGACGTACGCGGGCCAGGTGATCGACTACAAGGTCGTCGTCACCAACACCGGCAACGAGACCCTGACCAATGTGCTGGTGACCGATCAGACGCTCGGCACCACGCTTGGGTCTCTGACGTCGCTGGCGGTGGGTGGCACCGTCACCTATACAGCGGCACAAACCGTCACCTCCGCCGAACTCAGCAGCGGCAACGCCATTTCGAACACCGCCGTGGTGACGGACACGCAGACGCCGTCGCAGACCTCCACAGTCACTACGCCCGTCGGCCAAAGCCCGGGCATATCGATCGTGAAGACGGTGACCTCGGTCGGCGGGTTCGCAGGCGATCCGGCGGCGACCTATGCCGGCGAAGCGATCGACTACCAGATCGTCGTCACCAACACCGGCGATGAGACGCTGACCAATGTGCTGGTAAGCGACACAACACTCGGGACAACCCTGGGCACGCTTGCCAGCCTGGCAACAGGCGCCAGCGTCACCTACACCGCCGTCCAGACGGTCACGCAGGCCGAGATCAACAGCGACAGTACGATCGCCAACACGGCGACGGTGACCGACAGCCAGACGCCGTCACGGTCTTCCACCGCCAGCACCACCGTGAGCCAGGCGCCCGCGGTCTCGATCGTGAAGACGGTGACCTCGGTCGGCGGCGTGTCGGGCGATCCGACCGCGACGTATGCCGGCGAACTGATCGACTACAAGGTGGTCGTCACCAACACCGGCAACGAGACGCTGACCAACGTGCTGGTGACAGACCAGACGCTTGGCACCACGCTCGGCACGCTTGCCAGCCTGGCAGTGGGTGCCGGCGTCACCTACACCGCCGTCCAGACTGTCACCTCCGCCGAACTCAGCAGCGGCCATTCGATCCCGAACACCGCGGTGGTGACGAACTCGCAGACGCCGTCGCAAGCCTCCACGGTCTCCACCCAGGTGGCGCTGTCGCCGGCGGTGTCGATCGTGAAGACGGTGACCTCGGTGGGGGGCGTTTTGGGCGATCCCGCGGCGACCTACGCGGGCGAGGCGATCGATTATAAGATCGTCGTCACCAACACCGGTTCCGAGACGCTGACGAACGTCGTGGTGAAGGATACCACGCTCGGCACGACGCTGGGCACCTTGGCCAGTCTGGCGGCTGGCGCCAGCGTCACCTACACGGCGGCGCAGACGGTCAGCCAGGCAGATCTCAATCAGATCCTCGGCAGTACGACCGGGTGCGGCGGCTCCGTCACGCACACCGCGTCGGGCTCCGGCCTTGGTTCCGGCTGCACCGCATGGCTCTCGTCGAGCTTCAATCCAACGTGCTGCGCTAACGGTGCCACCTATACCTTCTCGGGTATCACTTGCACCATCAGCGGCGCGGGTGCCGGCGGATCGCCGTTCGTCGAGCAATGCCCGAATGGCGTCATCACGTTCTCCAGCTCGTGCACGCAGGCGACCACGACCTATAACAGCAGCACCAACTGCTGGGTCACCACGCTGCCGGCGAACTGCAGCCCGGGCAGCGTCTTCCTGAGCGGCCTGCCGTTCACCGTGCCGTCTGGCTGCAACCTGAGCAACTGCACCATCAGCTGGTCGATCGGCCAGAGCACCAACAACTGTGGCGCGTCCAGCGTCGCCTGGGATGCGAGCTGTGCCGGCTTCAACAGCTTCGACCAGTCCGGCTGCAACGGTCTGAGCAATTACAATCAGATCGGCGTACAGTCCTGCGACAACCTGGGTGGCTACGACTTCGGCAGCTACGGCACCTGTGCCGGCACGCCGCTGAACCAATACACCTATGGCAACTGCAGCGACGACTGCTTCGTCCAGAGCTCCAACGGCGGCAACAGTTGCGGCAGCACCGGCACGTGCGTCTGCACCCCCGCCCCGACGAATGTCAGCGGCAGCTCGGTGATCAATACCGCGACGGTAACCGACAGCCAGAACGTCACCGGATCGTCCACTGTGAGCACGGCGGTGACCGGCCTGCCCGGCGTGTCGATCGTGAAGACGGTGACCTCGGTCGGCGGCGTGTCCGGCGATCCCGCGGCGACCTATGCCGGCGAGGTGATCGACTACCAGATCCTGGTCATGAACACCGGTGACGAGACGCTGACCAACGTGCTCGTGACGGACACCACGCTCGGAACGGCGCTTGGGACCATCGCCAGTCTGGCAGCGGGTAGCAGTGTCACCTACACAGCAGCGCAGACGGTCACCTCCGCCGAGATCAGCAGCGGCAGCCCGATCACCAATACCGCGACGGTCACCGACGCACAGACGCCGTCTCAATCCTCCACGGTCTCGACCTCGATCACGCATCCGCCCGCGGTCTCGATCGTGAAGACGGTGACGTCGGTCGGCGGGGTGTCCGGCGATCCGTCCGCCACCTACGCGGGCGAGGTGATCGACTACAAGATCGTCGTCACCAATACCGGTGGCACGACATTGACGAATGTCGTGGTCAAGGACAGCACCCTCGGCACGACGCTGGGCACCCTGGCCAGCCTGGCGGCCGGCGCGAGCGTCACGTACACGGCGGCCCAAACCGTCACGCAGGCCGACCTCAACCAGGTTCTCGGCACCACGATCGGATCCGGCGGCTGCGTCACGCATACTGCTCCCGGCTCGGGCTTTGGCTCCGGTTGCACCGCCTGGCTCTCCTCGAGCTTCAATCCGACGTCCTGCGCCAACGGGGCTACCTACACCTTCACGGGCATCACCTGCACCATCAGCGGCTCCGGTGTCGGTGGGTCGCTGGTCGAGCAATGCCCGAACGCGGTCATCACGTTCTCCAGCTCGTGCTCGCAGGCGACGACGAGCTTCAACAGCAGCACCAACTGCTGGGTCACCACGCTGCCGGCGAACTGCAGCCCGGGCAGCATCTTCCTGAGCGGCCTGCCGTTCACGGTGCCGTCAGGTTGCAACCTGAACAACTGCTCCATCACCTGGTCGATCGGGCAGAGCAGCAACAACTGCGGCGCGTCGAGCATCGGGTGGGATACGACCTGTACCGCCTTCAACAGCTTCGACCAGAACGGCAGCAACGGGCTGAGCGACTATAACCAGATCGGCGTGCAGTCCTGCGACAACCTGGGTGGCTACGGGTACGGCAACTACAATACCTGTGCCGGTACGCCGCTGAGCCAGTACACCTACGGCAACTGCGGCGTGGGCAGCTTTACCCAGAGCTGCAATAGCGGCAATAGTTGCGGTGACAGCGGCACGTTGGTCTGCACGCCACCGCAGTCGAACGTCAGCGGCAGCTCGGTGATCAACACCGCGACGGTGACCGACAGCCAGAACGTGACGGGGTCGTCCACCGCGAGCACCGCGGTGACCGCCGTCCCGAACGTGTCGATCGTGAAGACAGTGACATCGGTCGGCGGCGTGTCGGGCGATCCGTCGGCGACCTATGCCGGCGAGACGATCGACTACCAGATCGTCGTCACCAACACCGGCGACGAAGCGCTGACCAACGTCATTGTGACGGATGCCACGCTCGGCACGACGCTGGGCGCGATCGCCAGCCTGGCAGTGGGCGCCAGCGTGGCCTACACGGCGGCGATGGCGGTCACGCAGGCCGAGATCAACGGCGGCAACACGATCACCAATACTGCGATAGTGACCGATAGCCAGGCAGTGTCGGCGTCCTCCACCGCCAGCACCTCGGTGAGTCAGTTGTCCGGGATCTCGATCGTCAAGTCGGTCACCTCGGTTGGCGGCGTGGCGGGCGATCCGGTGGCGACCCATGCCGGCGAAGCCATCGACTACAGCATCGTGGTGACCAATACCGGCAACGAGACGCTGACCAACGTTCTGGTGAAGGATACCACGCTCGGCACGACGCTGGGCACGCTTGCCAGCCTGGCCGTCGGCGCCAGCGTCACCTACACCGCGACGCAGACGGTCACGTCGGCCGAGGTCAGCAGTGGAGGTCCGGTGACCAACACCGCGACCGTGACGGACAGTCAGACAACGTTGCAGTCCTCCACGGCCAGTACTGCGGTCACGCAGATCGCGGGCGTTACCATAGGCGGCAATACGCCCACCGGCAGCCTGTCGTCGCTCTACGGCGCAGCGCAGCAGATCGAGTTCACCTATAACCCCAGCGATACCGTGTCGCTCAAGCAGATCCAGTCGGGGTTGGCCTCCGAGAGCGGCAACAACACGAACCCGATGGCGTTCCTCGAGGTCAGCAACGACAGCAACCCATATGCGGCAAACGCCATCATCTACTTCGAGGGCTCGGTGCGGGCTGGCCAGGAAGTCTATGCCAATGCCACGTTCAACCCGATCACCAACACGACCGTCGCGTCGCCGAACAATCACTTCGGCACGACGAATGGTGCCGACACGTATGCCTATGTCTTCGCCAGCCAGGCGGCGTTCCAGAGCGATGCGGCACCGATCCAGACCATGGTCTACAACACCAGCGGCAGCCAGGCGATGCATCTTGGCGACCAGATCGGTAGCCTGACAGTCGCGGGCTATATCGGAGCCAATGGCGGTCATGTGACGGCATAGCCTGTCCCGCATCGCGGGACAGGCGGCTAAGGGCCCGAGGCAGAATAAGCGAGTCATTGTGGGGTGAGGCATTCGCCTTCGGCGTGGGGTGAGGCTTTCGCCTCCGGCGTGGGGTGAGGCATTCGCCTCCAGCTCATGGTGTGCGAAGGCGCACCATCCACGACTTGCAGTGCCACACGAGGCAAAGTCGCGGATGTTCACCTTCGCACACCATGCATCGATTATTTCGCCTCGATCCCCAACGCCGTCGACGCGGGAGAGAGACTTCAGCGCCGGACGATCGTGCCGGTGCCGCGCTCGGTGAACAGTTCGAGCAAGCAGGCGTGCGGTGTGCGGCCGTCGAGGATGACGGCGCCGCGCACGCCCAGCCTGACCGCGTCGATGCAGTTCTCCACCTTTGGTATCATGCCGCCGGTGATCGTGCCGTCGGCGATCGCCTCCCGCGCCTGCGCCACGGTCAGGTCGGGGATCAGGCGCTTGTCCTTGTCCAGCACGCCGGGCACATCGGTCAGCATCAGCAGCCGCGTCGCGGTCAGTGCGCCGGCGACGGCGGCGGCCACCGTGTCGGCGTTGATGTTGTAGGTCTGGCCGTCCTCGCCCACACCGACAGGTGCGATCACCGGCACCAGCCCGCCGCCGGTCAGCGCGTGGATCACCCGCGCATCGACATGCTCTGGCTCGCCGACGAAACCGAGATCAAGCGCGCGCTCGATGTTGCTGTCCGGGTCGCGCACCGTGCGGGTGAGCCTCTTGGCGCGGATCAGGCCGCCGTCCTTGCCGCAGATGCCCACCGCGAGGGCGCCGGCGCGGGTGATCAGATTGGCCACGTATTTGTTGACGGTGCCGGCCAGCACCATCTCTACCACCTCGACCATCGCCGCATCGGTAACGCGCAGGCCATCGATGAAGGTGGATTGGATGGCGAGCCGCTTCAGCATCGCGTTGATCTGCGGGCCGCCACCATGCACCACCACCGGATTGATGCCGACCTGCTTCAGCAGGGCGATGTCACCAGCGAATTGCCCGGCGAGCGATTCCTCGCCCATGGCGTGGCCGCCGTATTTGATGACGATGGTGGCGCCGGCATAGCGGCGCAGGAACGGCAGGGCCTGGGCGAGCACGCGCGCCCGCTCGGTGGCGGCGGCGAGGTCGGGCGGCGCGGCGGGTGGAGCGTCGTTCATGGGCGCGCGTGTACGGCGCTGCGGGGCAGGGGGTCAAGCAGCCAAAATCCTATGCGACCGCCAGGCCGCAATCCGACGCATCGTCGTTCCTGTTGCACACAGTCCTGTTGCACACAGTCCAGTTTGCACACCGTGTCGGCCGGACGCGCTGCCACCGCGCTGCGGCGCCTGGAAGTCCCCAGGGCCGCCTGACAAGGCCGCCTGACAGGGCCGCCTGACCAGGGCCGCCCGACCAGGGCGCATGATTGGGCCGGAGCATTGGATAGTTCTCACCAACCTGATAAACATCAACAAAATCCGACAAAGGATGGAACGTCATGATTGCCTGGATGGCCGACCTGAACGCCAAGGAACGCAGGACGATGGGCGCCTGCTTCGGCGGCTGGGCGCTGGATGCCTTCGACGTCCAGATGTACAGTTTCATCATCCCCACGGTGATTGTGCTGTGGGGCCTGTCGCGCGGCGAGGCCGGCCTGATCGGCACCGTGACGCTGCTGATTTCCTCTCTCGGTGGCTGGTTCTGCGGCACGCTGTCGGACCGCTTCGGTCGGGTGCGCATGCTGCAGTTCACCATCCTTTGGTATTCGGTCTTCACGTTCCTCTGCGCCTTCGCGCAAGACTTCCAGCAGCTCTTCTGGCTGCGCGCGCTGCACGGACTGGGCTTCGGCGGCGAATGGGCGGCCGGCGCGGTGCTGATGGGCGAGTTGATCCGGGACAAGTATCGCGGCCGCGGCGTCGGCCTGGTGCAGACCGGCTGGGCGGTCGGGTGGGGCGCCTCGGCGCTGGTCTACACCGTTCTCTACAGTGTCCTGCCCGAGGCCATTGCATGGCGCGTGTTGTTCGCGGTCGGCCTGCTGCCCGCGGTGTTCGTATTCTGGATCCGCCGACATATCGAAGAGCCCGCGCTGTTCCACGCCACGCGCCGTAGCCGCCCCGCGATCGGCTTCTCGCACCTGCTCTCGGCCTTCCGCACGCCGTATCTGTGGACCACGGTCAAGGTGACGCTGATGGTCGCCGGCGCGCAGGGCGGCGGTTACGCGTTGGGCATCTGGATGCCGACTTATCTGCGCATGGTCCGCGGCCTGTCGGCGTCCGGCACCGGCGGTTTCCTGCTGGTGCAGATCTTTGGTGCGCTGCTGGGCTTCCTGGCGGGCGCCTGGCTCAGCGACGCCATCGGCCGCCGCCTGACATTCATGCTGTCGGCTATTGGGTCCGTGGCGATGGTGCTGATCTACATGTTCGTGCCGATGAGCAACACGGTACTGCTGTTTGCCGGCATTCCGTTGAACATAATGATGCTGATGAAATTCCCGCCGATGGGTCCGTTCATGACGGAACTCTATCCCACGGCGGTCCGCGGCAATGCGCAGGGCTTCTGCTACAACGCCGGTCGCGCGATCGGCGCGGCGTTCCCGACGCTGGTGGGTGTGTTGAGCGAGCGCATGCCACTCGGCGCGGCCATCGGGGTGTTCAGCGTCATCGCCTTCGGCCTGATGATCGTGATGCTGCTGATGCTGCCGGAAACGCGCGGGCGGAGCCTGGATAGTCTGGACGAGGCGGCGCAGCCCGCGCCCGTCGAGCTGCGGGGTTCGGAGGAGGTCGCCCGCTGATTGCGTCACGGCCGCCGCTGCCCGCGCTGCGAGCGATGACGGCACCCGCCAGAGGAATCGGTCGATGTCCGATGCCCACGTCAGCGTGACGCGGTGGTGGGGAAGGTCAAGCCCTGAGGGTGCTTGACCCGGCCATCTCAATACATGCGCGAATGGAGGTTGCCCAAAATCCAAACCGTTCCGCCGGCCATCATGATCAGGATCACGGCCGAGAACAACACCAGGAGCAAGTGATCGACACTCCCGCGGGAGAGATCGACGTGCAGGAAGCAGCGAAAATGAACGACGGCTTGAACCAGCGCGAAGACGCCGATGGCGAGCAACAGCGACGATGTCGTCATCGCGTGCCAGTACACCAGGGCGAAGGGCACCGCGGTCAGGAGCAGAGCCAGCACCAGGCCCGAGATGTAGGAGTACAGATCCTTCCGATAGGCGTTGCGATCGCCCTGATCTCCCACGGTCGCGGGCGGCTGCCACCCCGGGTGGGTATGGACATTGTGAATGTCGGTCATGCCAGGCCTCCGAGATAGACGATGGAGAAGATGGCGATCCACACGATATCGAGAAAATGCCAGAACAGGCCAAGCCGTTCCAGGCCGAGTTTGGCATCGTCGTCGACGCCATAGAGCGCGATCTGCACGATCATGACCACCATCCAAATGCATCCTGTGGTCACGTGCAGTCCGTGCAGCGGAACGAGGCCGAAGAAGGCCGAAGTGAAGCCGCTTCGGTCGGGGCCGCCACCGGCGGCGAACATCGACAGGAAGTCGTGCACCTCGAAGCTGAGGAACACGAAGGCGAACAGCAGCGTCACCACCAACCAGGCAATCAACGGCCTGCGCCCCGACCGATGTTTCAGCGCAAGCGACGCCATTCCGTAAGAAAAACTGCTCAGCAGCAGCGCCACGGTTTGGATCAGGACGCTGTGGATGTCGTAAAGATCCTGCGGACCGGGACCGCCGGCGGTCGCGCGGACCATGATTGCATAGGTGCCGAACAGTACCCCGAACATGATCGCGTCGCTCATCAGGAAGACCCAGAAGCCGAAGGTCACCTCCTCTTCCCGGTCGACATGGTAATGGGCGGCGGTGAGCCTCATGCCCGGATTGTCGGCGGTACGATCGCTCATTCTGCGGCCTCCGGAAGCGGCTGATGGGCGGCAAGCCCGTCATTGGCTGGCTCGATTTCATGATCGCGTGAGACCGGCCGGGTCGCGGCCACCGAAGCCAGCCAGTGCATGTACTCCCTCCGGATTTGCTCGGCGGGGATGATCCTTTCGAAACCGCGGGTAAAACCGTGCGCAATGATGGTGGCAACGACGGCCAGCATGGAGATCGCAACCAGCCACCACATATGCCAGACAAGACCGAATGCGGCGCATCCGCCGGCAATGCAGAGAATCATGCCCACCGGGCTATTCTTTGGTACTTCGATATCGGTGAAGGTCTCCGGCACACGGTAGGCGGCACCGGTTTCCTTGGCGACCCGGAAGGCGTCCCTGGAAGTCACCTCGGGCAACACGGGGAAATTGTATTCCGGCGCCGGTGCCGCGACCGACCATTCCAGAGCCGATGCGTCCCAGGGATCGCCGGCGGTAACCCGGTTTTCCTCCCGCTTGAGGACGGATACCACGAGCTGGACCATCAGGGAGAAGAGCGCGGCCAGGATGATCAGGCCGCCAAACAGTGCGATGGCCGTGTAAGGCACGTAAACGGGGTCGAAATAAGCGACGGTGCGGCGCGGAAAGCCCATCAGGCCAAGCGCGTAGAGCGGAAAGAAGGCGAACATAAATCCGAAGATCCAGCACCACGCTGAAATCAGGCCCCAGCGTTCATCGAGCCGGAAGCCAAAGGCTTTTGGGAACCAGAAATGATAGCCTGCCAGCATGCCGAACAGCAGGCCAGGGATCAGCATGTTGTGGAAATGGGCGACCAGGAACAGCGTGTTATGAACTTGGTAGTCGATCGAGGGGTTGGCAAGGATGATACCTGACGCACCGCCGATGACGAACAGCATCATGAAGCCCAGGCTGTAGACCATCGGCACGGTGAAGCGTATCCGGCCGCGGACCATGGTCAGCATCCAGTCGTAGATCTTTACCCCGGTTGGAATCCCGATCAGCATTGTGGCGATGCCGAAGGTCTCGTTGACGCCGGCACTCTGGCCCATCGTAAAGAAATGGTGCAGCCAGACGACGAAGGACAGGAAGGCAATCACCATCGTCGCCAGGACGAGCGAGGTGTAGCCATAGATGACTTTGCCGGAGAAGGCCGGGATCACTTCCGAATAGACGCCGAAGGCCGGCAGGATGAGGATGTACACCTCGGGGTGGCCGAACAGCCAAAACAGATTGGCGTAGTTCATCATGTTGCCGCCGGCCAGGTTGGTGAAGAAGTGGAAGCCGAGGTAGCGATCGAGGGCCAGCAGCGTGGCCGCGATGGTCAGCGGCGGCATGGCGAAGATCATCAGGATGCTGGTGCACAGCGCGGTCCACGAGAACAGTGGCATGCGCATCAGCGTCATGCCCGGTGCGCGGCGTTTGTAGATCGTCACGGCGAAGTTGATGCCGGTCATAAGCGTGCCGATGCCGGACAGTTGCACGGCCCAGATCCAGTAATCTGGCCCGACGCCAGGGCTGAAGGTGAGCTCGGTATAGGGCGGATAGCCGCTCCAGCCGCCGGTGGAGAACTTGCCGACCACCAGCGAGATCATGACGATCATGGCGCCGGCCACCGTCAGGCCGAGGCTGACCGAGTTCATGACCGGGAAGGAGACATCGCGTGTGCCGATCTGCATCGGCATGACGAAATTGATCAGGCCGATCAGGAACGGCATCGCCATGAAGAAGATCATGATCGTGCCGTGGGTGCTGAACAGCTCGCCGAAATGATGCGGTGACAGGAAACCGCCGCCGAGACCGAAGGCCTGTTGGGTGCGCATCAGGACGGCCTCGATCAGCGCGCGGGTCAGCATCACGAAGGCGACGACGATATACATGATGCCGATGCGCTTGTGATCGACGCTGGTCAGCCACTCGGTCCACAGATAGCGCCACTTGCCGAACCAGGTGATGAGGCCGACGGTCACCGCCGCACCGATAAGTACAAGGCTGGCGGCGCCGGTGGCGATGACGCCGTTGACGATGTTCCCGACCGTCGGATGCTGGATCGCCGCCCAGAACGGCAGGCTGTGGAGCGCAAGCCGCCCGAAGAGGAAATGGGTGACCGACATCTGCATCACTCCGTCCGGGTGGTATTGTGTTCGCTCCGGTGCAGCGCCGGTGGGGCGTTGCGGGCCAGCATGGTGGGGCCGCGCACCAGCGCGACGCTGCTGGTTGGGCCACCGTGGAACGACCGTACGATGTTCGCGAACAGCATGGGGTGCACTTCGTCGAAGTACACGGCGCCGGGCGGCATCTGGCTGGCCTGCAGCGCCACACGGATCTGGGGCACCGTATTGTCCCGCCGAAGCACACTGTACGCGTGGGCGCTGAGCGGGACGCCGCGTGCCTTGACGTTGGTGACCCAGTCCCGGAAGCCTTGCGGTGTCGTCGCGCGGGCGATGAACTTCTGGTCCTGGAACCCCATGCCGTCGTATTGCGTATTCTCGCCGAGGAATTGTCCGGTGGAAGCGGCCATGAGATGCAGGTGGGTCGTCATCGCGGCCATCGCATAGATCTGGCTGCCCAGGGCGGGGATCAGGAAGGACTCCATCACCGAATCGGAGGTTAGTGTGAGGGACAGCGACCGATGCTCGGGGAATACCAACTGTCCCACGCTGGCAATATGAAGTTGCGGGTAGATGAACAGCCACTTCCAATCATAACCAACGACGTCGACCTTGAGCGGCGCGACCTTTGACGCGAGCGGGCGATAGGGATCCAGCGTGGTGGTGCCATGCGCCAGCCAGATCCCGAGAACAGTGACGATTGCCACTGGTCCACCCCAGATCAGCGTTTCAAGTTGCCACGAGTGTCCCCAATTCGGGGTGTAGCGCGCCGCGGTATTCCCGTAGCGGTAGCGCCAGGCAATGAGCGGCGTGCCCACCAGCACCGGCAGGACCACGATCAACATCAGCAGAATGACGTTGAAGAAATGCGTGCGTTGCGCCGCTGCGATCGGGCCGTGCGGATTGAGGAAGCTGATGTCGGCGGCGTGCGCCGGGCTGGCGAATAGAATCAGGGCGAACAAAACTGGCGTGCTGAGGACACCGAGGCGCGACAGTTGCAAAATGGAGTGCCAGCATGACAGTCGCTTTAGCCAAATCGACCTTTGCCAAATCGACCGATGTCTGCATTGCATAAGAACCGACCTCGATGTCCGTTGAAAAATGAAAGCCCGAGCCTCCCCATCAGGCCGATCACGGTCAGTAGCGTCGGCCTGTCCGCCGCGCCGATCGGCCCATCCGGTTCGGGCAATGGCCTGCATGCACCGCAGCCGCGACCAGGAACGTGTCGCACAACCGTGCCAGCCGCTCGCACAACCGTGCCAGCCGCTTTGTTTCGTGGTCGTGTGTGGGACCCGGAACACGTGGGCTGCGCATGGCTTCATGCCGCAGACAGAAGCGTGAATGCCGGATTACGGTGGGTGCTGCACCAGCAATGGATCAATCATGCCGCGGGGTATTTCGAACCCCTGATCATGTCTGGCTCTCATAGGTTTCCCAGATAACCGACCAAGGCCGGGAATCAATGAGAGGCGCCGTGAATAATGCGACACACGGTGCAGTGTACCCATTATGTCCCCAGGGCAAGGGATGGATCGTAATATATGAAACCATCGAGAATGTGTACGTGGTGTCAGGGTCGTATCGCCCATGCAGCTGGCGGTGCGGCGGAATGACGCGCGGCCCGCGCGTGTCGTATGATGAATGCCCATGACCAAGCACCATGCGACTCTGCTCGAGACCGTGTCGGTCACCGTGCCGGAGGCTGCGACCGCAGCCTACGAGGCAGCGTTGACCACGGTCTGTGCCAGCGTCGGCTTCTTTCGCAACGATGCGACCGGCGGATGGCGTGTCGAGGGCGTGAAGGCGGTCGCTGTCGGCGATGCGGCGCTGGCGGTGGCGCTGGCCTTGGCCGAGGCCGCCACCGGCATCGCCGCCACGCTGGAGCGGCGGCGAACTCCTGCCGGGGGCTGGCTGGCGCGCACCCGGGCGAGCTTCCCGGAGCAACGGATCGGCCGGGGGTTCGCGGTGCGCGGTACGCATCTGCGGGGGCCGGCGTCGGCGGCCCGGATCACGCTGACACTGGATGCCGGGCTGGCCTTTGGGTCGGGCGAGCATGGCTCGACCCGCGGCTGCCTGCGCGCATTGGAGAGTGTCGCCTGGCGGCGCCCACGGCGCATCCTGGACCTGGGGACGGGATCGGGAATCCTGGCGATGGCGGCGGCGCGCCTGCTGCGGCGCCCGGTGCGGGCCGTCGATATCGAGCCGTGGTCGGTGCAAGTGGCGCAGCAGAATGTCCGGCTGAACGGGCTGTCGCACCTGGTTCGCGTCAAGCTTGGGGATGGCTGGCGCGCCGCGGCGGTGCGCGGCGGCGCACCCTATGACCTGGTGTTCGCTAACATCCTGGCGCGGCCGCTGTGTGCGATGGCCCCGGACCTTGCGGCCAACCTTGCCCCTGGGGGCAGGGCCATCCTGTCGGGGCTGCTTAGGAGTCAGGCACGTTGGGTGGTCGCGACCCACCTCCGGTGCGGTCTGCGATTGGAACGCAGCCTCACCGAAGGCGTCTGGACGACGCTGGTGCTACGCCGACAGGCAGCTGCCCCAAATCAGGCCACCAGCCTACCAGCAGCCTCAGATCAGGCCGCCAGCCTGTCCTGCAGATCCTGGTTGTAGTCGTCGTTGAACACGCGATGCACGTCGGAGCGGCTAAGGCCGATGTCCAGCAGCTCACGGTCGGTCATCAGGTCCAGTTCCGCCATGACAGCCTGCTTCTCGCGCCAGGCGCGGAACCCGGCGATCAGGGCTTGCAGGCCATGCGGCCTGGCCGGCGGCAGCGGGGCGCGGAAGTTGGCCTCCTCCAGGCTGGCATCCACATAGGTCAGGTTCGGCAACTCGAAGGCAAATTGGCTCTTGGCGATCGGGGCGCTCATGGTTCTCAATCCGCTGGTAGTCCGGCCAGGTCCGACGCCCCGTCCTCGTGGCGAGGCGCTCCCGGTTGACGCGTTGCAACATGGTCGTTTGATGCGGCAACGAAAATTGCGGTTTGCCTCCGACAGCCATGCGCCAATCGCATGACCGGTTAACCAGCTATGAATCCAGCGACGAAGCAGCCAGAAGGGGTTGAAACCATGGGCCATTCGGGATTGTCCGCAGTGCGCGCGGAACTGGTCCGGCAGAAATTGGAAGGCTTCATCGTGCCGCGAGCGGACGAGCATCTGGGCGAATACGTCCCCGCTTCCGCCGAGCGGCTGGCCTGGCTGACCGGCTTCACCGGCAGCGCCGGCCTCGCGGTGGTGCTGCCCGACCGCGCGGCGGTGTTCACCGATGGCCGCTACGTGCTGCAACTCGCCGCGCAGACGGATCCGGCGCTGTGGGAGCGCCGCCACATCACCGAGGAGCCGGCGCCCAAGCTGGCTGGCGGAGCATGCCAAGCCGGGCGCGCGGATCGGCTACGACCCGCTGCTGATCTCCGAGGAGGGGCTGGCGCGCTACACCGAGGCCGGGCTGACCATGGTGCCGGTCAGCCGCAACCCGGTGGACGCCGTCTGGACCGATCGGCCGCCGCCGCCCGCTGCCCCAGCCGTGCCGCATCCGTTGGACCATGCGGGGCGCTCGGCCGAGGAGAAGCGCGCGGACATCGCCAAGGCCCTCGCTGAGGCGAAGCAGGATGCGGCCGTGCTGACCGACCCCGCATCCATCGCCTGGCTGCTGAACATCCGCGGCGGGGACGTGCCGTTCACCCCCTTCGCCCTGGGCTTCGCCCTGGTGCACGCCGACGGCGCCACCGAGTTGTTCATGGACCCGGCCAAGCTGCCCGACGCGACGCGGGCCTGGCTGGGCAATGCCGTGTCGGTGGCGGGGCGGGAGGCGCTGGCGCCGGCCCTCGCGCGGTTGGGTGGCAAGAAGGTGCGCGTGGATCCGGCCGGCTCCCCGGTCTGGTTCGCGCAGACGCTGCGGGAGGCGGGCGCCACGGTGGTGGCCGGGCCGGACCCCTGCCTGCTGCCGAAGGCTTGCAAGAACGAGACGGAGCAAGCGGGCGCACGCGCGGCCCATGCGCGGGATGCGGTCGCGGTGTGCCGATTCCTACATTGGCTCGCGATGGCGGTGCCGGGCGGCGGCGTGACCGAGATGTCGGCCGCGGCGAAGCTGCTGGCGCTGCGGCGGGAGGTGCAGGGGTTCCGCGAGGAGAGCTTCCCGGCCATTTCCGGCGCCGGCGAGCATGGTGCGATCATCCATTACCGCGTAACTCCCGAGAGCAACCGGCCGGTGCGGGCCAATGAGGCCTACCTGATCGATTCCGGCGCGCAGTATCCCGACGGCACGACCGACATCACTCGCACTGTCTGGACCGGCCCCGACGCCCCTCCGGCCGAGTTGCGGGAACGGGTGACCCGGGTGCTGAAGGGGCACATCGCGATCGCCACGCTGGTGTTCCCCCAGGGCGTCGGCGGCGTCCACCTGGACGCCTTCGCCCGGCGCGCGCTGTGGGCGGCCGGGCTGGATTACGACCATGGCACCGGGCACGGCGTCGGCAGTTACCTGTCGGTGCACGAGGGGCCGGTGGGCCTGTCCCGTCTGGCGCGGCCGGTGCCGATTGCCGCCGGCATGATCCTGTCCAACGAGCCGGGCTTCTACCTGCCAGACCACTATGGCATCCGGCTGGAGAACCTGCTGCTGGTGCAGCCGGCCGAGCTGCCGGGGGCGGGCAAGCCGTTCCTGCGTTTCGAGACTCTGACCCTGGCGCCGTTTGACACAACGCTGATCGAGCCGGGGATGCTGGATGCGGATGAGCGAACCTGGCTCGACGCCTATCATGCGCGGGTGCTGGCGGAGGTCGCGCCGAAGCTGGATGCGGAGGCAGGGAAGTGGCTGGCGGCAGCGTGCAAACCGCTGCGGTGATGGGTCCAGCCCCCGGGATGATAAATTCCCTGTTCCAGTTTCTGCGCCTGCTCGGATAGTCTCGCGCGCTTGGAGCCGCGATGGGCGGCACGCTGACTGGTGGCGCTTTGATTTCGGTTGCGGGATGTCAATAGGGCGGCCAATTCCGGGGGGAGGCGGCATGGCAGACGGGTCAGGCGCGACGCCACGACCAGAGGAGCGCCCGAATGTTCCACCGTTTCCGCATCGGCTCGATGGATGCGATGATCGTCTCCGATGGCCCGCTGGCGCTGCCGCGCGCTGCACGCATTTTCAGCGGTCCGGACGAAGCGGCGATTGACGCTGCGCTCGGCGGCGCCGGCGTCGCGACCGACAAGGTCACAAGTGGAGCAAAATTGCCTGCTGCTGCAAACGGGCGGCACGTGGGTGTTGTTCGACAACGGCATGGGCTCATCGAAACTGTACGGGCCGGACAGCGGCAAGTTGCTGGACAGCCTGGCGCAGGGGGGCATCGATCCGGCGGCGATCGGTGCGCTGGTGCTGACGCACGCGCATTCGGACCATTGCTGGGGCACGATGCGCGACGACGGCCAACCGAACTACCCCAACGCGACGATCTACATGGCGGAAGACGAACTGGCGTTCTGGGAATCCAACCCGCCCGGCGAGCGCCGCGAACGCAGCCTGGCCGGTGTGCGCAAGCACCTGCTGCCGCTGCGCGACCGCATCGTATTGATCCGCGGCGGGCAAGAGTTCCTGCCGGGGGTGCAGGCCTGGGCGACGCCGGGCCACACGCCCGGCCACATGGCGTATCTGCTGTCGGGCGGCTGGTGCCTGACCGGCGACGTGGCGTTTCACGACCCGTTGTCCTTCGCTTTCCCCGAAGCGGCAAGCACCTTCGACACCGACCCGGCAGAAGCCGCGGCAACGCGCCGCATCCTGCTGGGGCGCCTGGCGGACGAGAAGCTGGCGGTGATCGGCTACCATTATCCGTGGCCCGGCTTGGGCCGTGTGGAGCGGGTGGGTGGCACGTTCCGGTTTGTCCAGGACAGTGGCGTGTAATGCCGGCCCGCATAAAGCATGACCCACGGCCGATGCCGTAGGCCGTTGCCCTTCACGGCTCTGCAACGCTATTGCTGGGCGGTTGGAATCTGTAGGTTGACGGCCGGGATGAGGTGCCCGGGATGCGAGCGTGGCCGTTGGCCGCATGATGCTGTAACATGCGCCCTCACGGAGGCATCATGCGGTACCGTGCCTCCGCAAACCGCCAGGGAGGGCATCGTCCATGAGCGTCGCCGATCCGAATCGTCTGATACTGACTGGCGAAAACCCGTTCATCCGGCTGAGCGAGACGGATGGGGCGCCGAACACGACGAACGCCAGTTACTGGCGCATCATCACCTGCCCCGCGGGGCCGGGGCACGTCCTGTACCTCAACAGCGAGCTCACCGACAACAAATGGCGCATCTATGCCGATAACATCGCCATGGCGCGATGGCTGCAAACCACCGTGCAAGGCATGCTGAATCCCGAACTTGCCGACACCGCGCTGCCGGTGACGGATGCCTCGTTCAGCAAGTCCGGCGATCCGCGCTACTTCTGGACCGAAACCATCACAACCATGGACGACGAAATAGCGCTCACCTGGTACGACATCGGCGAGCCGCTGCTGATCCACACGCAGCCAAATGCGGACCCCGGGCGCCCCTACGGCGTGTGCACCGTCCTGATTCCGGCCTTGGGTGCGCGGCTGACCCGCAACGATGTGCAGGCGAAGGGCAAGGCGTGGCCGAGGCAGCGCGAAGGCCGTCCTTTCAGTACTTGCGCGTTGGCCTTTTCGGAAAGCTGGACGGAAGCGAGATAGTCGCGGCATTTCCGGGGCAGCGTTTAATCATCCGGCACTGCGCTGCCATCGGCCAATGTGTCATTGCGAGCGCAACGAAACAGTCTCCCGGAGAGTGCGCACGTCACTCGTGGGAGATTGCTTCGCTGCACTCGCAATGAGACTATGGCCGGGGCTTGTCCCCCACCCAACCACCTATTGGCGAAGGCGATCAATAATTTGCCGCCTGTGGTCCACTCCACAAAAAAACACAGCGAGGATACTGACCTGAGAAAGTCGCTCGTCCACCTCGAAATAAAAAAACCTCTTGCTCGTCACGGTACGGACGCCAGGACGGATATCCTTGTGTGCCGTGCCACGATCGGGATGCCGCTCAAACGTCCGCATGTAAGCCATGGCATCGTCGATGCGGACCGCCGCCCGTCGCATCGCATTTTCCAGGTCGTCCCCAAGTTCGTGATAGCCCCTCACAAGGTATTCTTCGATGAGGTCAATATCGAGCGTTACGTCTTTCGCGCGCCTGACCCTATAACGCCGCACGCGCCTTCCTCTTGCGCTCCAGCATTCTGCGGGTCTCCGCCTCGCCCTCATCCAGATCGACGAAAGCCCCCATACGGCGCCGATCGATAAGCAACCGCAGGGCCGCGATTTCCGTCTCACGGGCTTCGTTGTCGCGCCGCAGCATCTCCAATCCGCGCTGAAGCACGGCACTCAGGCTCGCGTATTGCCCGCTTTCGACCAGAACGCGTGCATAGGCTTCCTGGTCGTCGCTCAACGAAATTGAGGTCTTCACGGTCATGGCTGAAGCTGCTGCCGATCTGGTGCCACTGGGTAGCACCGGGGGTCAAGCGGGTGCGAGGCGGAACCACGCCGACGCTCGCTGCCTTCATTCCCACCGGCCCGAAGTCGCGATCCAGGCCGTAACCACCGACCTCAACCACCCGTTCCCTTGAATTTCTCCGCCGATTGCAATGCGCGGTTCCGAATGGCGAACTTCGTCGCGCTGGCCTTGCCCGCCACAATCGCCGGCGCATACTCGCGCCACAAGCCGCAACCATCGAGGAACGCGTCATGCCCCTGACCAAGGATCTCGGCCAGTTCGTCGCCGACCTGTCGCCCAATCGCCTGCCGGAAGAAGCAGTGCGTGTCGCCCGCATGGGCATCATCGACGTCGTCGGCACGATGATCGCCGGCCGCAAGGAGGACTGCGTCCGCATCATGCACGAGGTCCTGTCCCCCGGCGACGGCCCCGCCACCATCACCTTCAGCCCCGACAAGGGCCCCGCGCCGGAGGTCGCCTGGATCAACGGCACCGCCGCGCACGCTCTGGATTACGACGACGTCGGCCTGCGCGGCCATCCGAGCACGGTGCTGGTGCCGGCCATCCTGGCCGAGGCGGAGACGCTGGGCTCCTCCGGCGCCGACGTCATCGTCGCCTACATCGCCGGCTACGAGACGTGGGCCGAGTTGTTCCACCGCGACAGCGGGCTGCTGCACAAGAAGGGCTGGCACCCGACCGGCCTCTATGGCGCGGTCGGCGCCGCCGCGGCCTGCGCTTCGCTGCGCCGGCTGGATGCCGACAAGGCGGCGCAGGCGATCGCGCTCGGTGCCTCGCAGGCCGGCGGGCTGATGTCGAATTTCGGCACCATGACCAAGCCGTTCCACGCCGGGAAGGCGGCACACGCGGGCATCATGGCTGCGCGCCTCGCCGAGGCCGGCTTCACCGCCAATACCGACGCGCTGGAGCACCCGCAGGGGTTCCTCAGCGCCATCTCGGTGGAGGGTAATCCCGACCGCACCAGCGAATGCCGCGCGGGCAAGCAGTGGGCGATCCTGTCGGAAGGCATCGGCATCAAGAAATACCCCACCTGCTATTGCACGCACCGCGCCATCGACTGCATGCTTGACCTCGTTGCCAACAGCCCGATCAAGGCCGACGAGGTGAAGAAGGTCAGCGTTAGCATCAGCGACTATTTCGCCACGATCCTGCGCAACCACGATCCGCAGACTGGGCTGGCGGCGAAGTTCTCCATGGAGTTCGCCATGGCGAGCGGCATCGTCGCCAAGCGCGTCGGCCTGCGCGAACTGACCGACGGCTTCGTGCAGCGCCCGGACGTGCAGGCGTTGATGCGGAAGGTCGAGATCGTCACGACCACGGAATACGATCCGGATCTGGCTGGCGGCGCGGTGGTGGATTCGGTGGTGGTGGAGCTGGCCTCCGGCAAGACGGTCGCCGGCGAGCCGGTCGCTCGCGCCACCGGCCACGCATCAAGGCCGCTCAGCGAGGCACAACTCTACGAAAAGTTCGCCGACTGCCTGGAGGTCGGCGCGTCCGACATCCCAGCCGATGTGTTGTTCCGTCGCCTGCAGTCGCTGCACTCGATCGCAGCCCGGGAGCTGACGGCGATGCAGTAGCGAGGAATCGGCAGGTGGCAAAAGCAGCGAGGTGGCGACAGCACCCCGTCATGGCCGGGCTTGACCGGCTTGACCAGGTCATCTTCGCGAGCAGACTTATCGCGAAGCGTCGCGATCGACCTGGGTAAATGGCCAGTCAGGTCCGACAATGACGATCGCCGCATCGCGCGCGGCACACCACAGGACCAAACGGCATGAGCACGGACCGATTCAACGGCAAAATACTCGGCGTGCTCGGCGGCATGGGGCCGCTGGCCAGCGCCCAGTTCATGCTGCGGCTCACCCTGCTCACGCCCGCCGAGCGCGACCAGGACCATATCCCTGCCGTGCTGTGGTCGGACCCGCGCGTGCCCGACCGCACGAGCCGCCATCTCGCCGGTGGCGACGATCCGCTGTCCTGGCTGCTGCACGGCATTGCCGGCCTGAAACGGGCCGGCTGCGGCGCCATCGCCATCCCGTGCAACACCGCGCATGGCTGGTACGACGCTATGCGGCAGGCAGCCGGCGTGCCGATCCTGCACATCGTGGATGCGGCGGCGGTGGACCTGCGCCGCTGCGGCATCGGCCCCGGGACGATCGGCGTCATGGGCACCCGAGCGACACTCGACATGCGGCTATATCAGGACCGGCTGCAGACGCAGGGCTGGGACTGCATCATCCCCAGCCGCGCCGAGATGGATGCGCTGGTCTCGCCTGCCATCGCCTTGGTGAAGGCGAACCGCGTCGCCGACGCCTATGCGCCGCTAATTGAAGCCGCGAACATCCTCGCCGCTCGAGGGGCAGCTGCGGTGGTGCTGGGCTGCACGGAGATCCCGCTCGGCATCCAGGCCGGACCACAGGATGCGCTGCGCGTCCCCACGATCGACACGATCGACGCCCTGGCCCGCGCGGCGATTGCCTGGGCGCGCGACGCGTAGGCGGTCATCCGGTAGGGCGGAAAGGCCATGTCCCGGACTTGATCCGGCGGAAGCGCATTCCGCCCTGGTAATTGGCCGCGGCTAGAACGGGATCTTCAACTGCACATAGAAGTTGTGCGTGCTGATGCCCGAACCGCCAACAAAGTCGTAGCCGCCGCTGAAGCTCCACCCCGCACCTCGTGCGAACGTCGCGCTGATGCCGATATCGGCATTGTCGCGTCCCATCGCCGGCCCGATCATTGTGAATGAGGTCGGACTGGCGAAATCGGCCGTCGTGTAGGTGGTGGTGAGCTGGTTGGTGCCGAAATCATGCAGCCAATAGGCGTGGATTTCCGGCGTCAGCACGCCGCCATTGGCCAGCTTCACCGGCTCGCCTATCCGCGCTCCCAGGCGAGTCTGCGTCAGGTCGGCACTCTCGCCGTTGACGTGCATGTCCAGGCCATACGCCGAGCCGCCGGTCGTGCTGTAGCTGCCGAAGTTGAAGTGGAACTGCTGCAAGGAGACGTACGGCGTGATGACCGCGCCCGCGGGCAGTTTATAGTCGTAGCCGGCGCCCAGCTTGGCAGTGAGCTGCGTGCCGCCGCTGTCGGAATCCAACGCGAGCCCCAGCGCGGAAATCAGATTGTGCCGATTATAGTGGTTGTAGGCAACTCCCAGCAATCCATCGAGGAAGAAGTTGTTCGGCAGGTACCAGGTGCCATAGAGGGCCAGCTCGCCGGTGAACACCGAGCCGGTGTTGCCCGACAGCGTGCCGCTGTAGCTGACGTTGGTGTTGGACAGCGTCAGCGCCATGCCGACACGGATGTTAGGCTGCACCAGCGTATCGGCGCCGAGTGTTATGCCATAGGTGCCGGCATCCCAGCCGTCGAAGCCGCCGCTCGCGCCCTGCGAGCTGAGCGCACCGAACGGCTGGCCCCAGAAGGTAAGGCCGCCGCCGACCTGGTCGCCTGCCGCCAGGCCGGTTTGCCCGGTACCCAGCCGGGCGCTGGTCAAACGCCCGGCAATGGTCGATTCGCCCACCCCCAGCACATTGGTGGTCGTCGCAATGTCCATCTGGACACTGGCGAGAGTGCTCGGCATCAACTGATTGTTGAACTGCACCGCCTGCGCCGGGGACAGGGGGTCGACCAGCACGTTGAAGAGCTGGTTCGCCAGGGCCGTCTGGCCGTGCTCCACCAAGCCGGCGAACACATACTGCAGGAACAGTCGCGCCTGGGCCTGGTTGGAGTTTGGCAGACCGGGGAACTCCGCCAGGATCGTGTTCACGTCTTCCGCCGCCGCCGCCAGGATCTGGTTCGGCGTTTGCGCCAGCGTCGACAGGACGAGATCCGTCGAGCTGTCCGTCAGCCCGAACCCAATCCCCGGATTGTCACTGCTCGCGGTCAGCGCGGAGGCGTTGGCGCTCAGCGCGCCGGAGGTCAGCACGTGCCAGGAGTTGCCCAGCAAGGCGAACGCATTGACCGTTGTCGGCACATGCACCGAGACAGCATCGGCGCCGCCCAGGATGGTCGCCGTGCCGGTAACAGTCAGCTTGCCGGCACTGGCGGCGCCGGCGCCCAGCACGGTCACGCCCAACGAGCCGGTCGCCACCTGGTTGTAATTGCCGGTGATGGTCTGGCTGCCGCTGCCGAGCTGCAGCAAGCCGGCGTTGTTGACGGTCGCCGCCCCGATCGCGGCATTCATGTCCGTCACGGCGCCATAGGCTATGTTGAAGGCGCTCGCCCCAAAGGCCGAGGTCGCGGCATTCTGCAGCACCAGCGTGCCGCTGGTGACGTTGATGGTATCCACGTTGCTGATCGCGCCGCCGGTGGCGAAGGTGCCGGTCGGGCTGAAGTTCACCACGTCGGCGCTGCCCGCCATGCCGACGATGGCGCCGGTGATGGCACCCCCGGTGACGTTCAACGTGTCGCCGGCCGGCCCGAGATTGATCGCGCCGATGATGGTGCCGGCGTTGTTGATTGTCAGCTTGCTGGTGCCCGCTGCATCGCTGATCGCCACGCCGCTGCCGTTGCCGGGGCCGCCCTGGATCAGGCCGCTCGCGGTGTTGGTGATGCCGTTCAGGATCGTGCCGGCCAGCGTGCCGCTGGTGCCAACCCCAACGGCAATGGCCGTACCCTGCGGGGCCATGACCGTGCCGGCGTTGCTGACCGAGCCGATCGTGCCGCCGAAGAAGAGACCGCCGCCGGTGCCGGTAGCCTGCACCACGCCGCCCGCATTGTTGGCGAGCGACCCGAGCGTGCCGAAGGTCTGGACGGAGACGGCATAATTCGTCCCGGCCCCTTGCAGCAGCCCGGCGTTGACGATCGAGCCGACGGAGGCGGCCGCGCTGTTGCCGACCAGGATGGCGTTGCCGGAACCGAGGGCCTCTATCGTGCCGGTGTTGCCGATCGTACCGATCGAGCCGGAATACGCATGAATCCCGGTGCCGTTGGCGATTTCGATGAGGCCGCTGTTGCTGACCGTGCCGACCGTGCCGTTGACCCGCACGCCGGAGTCGCCCGAATTGGTGCCGCTGGCGCCTGCCCCCAGCAAGGTCCCGCCGTTGGTGATGCTGGTGGCGGCGCCATCGACGCGGATGTCCGCGGCGTTGCTGCCGGTTACCTGGATGACGCCGCCGGCGTTGTTGGCGATGCTGCCGACTGATCCGGTCACGTAGATGGCGACATCGCTCGGGATCGCCACCTGGATCAGCCCGCTGTTGCTGATCGATCCGATGGAGCCGGCGTCGCTGATGGCATTGCCGTTGGTCCCACTCGGGCCCGGCATGATCGTGCCGCCCGCCGAGTTGATGATGCTGGCGATGCTGGCGCCGCTGGCGACCGAGATGGCGGAGTTCGTGCCGGAGGATTCAATCAGGCCGGTATTGGTAATCGTGCCGATCGAAGCTCCGGCCGTGTTCACTGCGATTGCGGCGCCGCCGGCGGTGGTCTGGACGGTGCCGCTGTTGGCGATCGTTCCGATCGTGCCGCCATCAGCGATAGCGGCCCCGCCGCCGGTCGTCTGGATGATGCCGCCCGAGCTGTTGGAGATCGCGCCGATACTGCCGACGCCGCTCACCGTGATCGCGGCGTTCGAGCCGACCGACTGGATCATGCCGGCATTGGCGATCGTGCCGACCGTGCCGGCGGCGCCGGCCGTACCGACCACATAGATCGCATTGCCACCGCCGGTCCCGGTGATCGTTCCGCCGGCGGCGTTGTTGATGGTGCCCACCGCACCTTCGACGCGAACGCCGACGCCGCTGGTGCCGCCCTGGATCAGCCCGCTATTGCTGATCAGCCCCGCGGCGCCCGCGACATTGATGGCGTCCTGTGGCGAACCACCGCCCGTCTGCAGGATCGTGCCGCTGTTGACGATGGCGCCAATGCTGCTGCCAGATTCGATGAGGACCGCTTCGCCGCTCCCCGTCAGTTGGATCAGGCCGGAGTTGGTGAGGGTACCGACCGAGCCTGCCGGTCCGATGGTGTCGCCGACAACAATCGCATTCCCGCCATTGGTGGCCTGCACGGTGCCGCTGTTGGTGATGGAGCCGACCGAGCCGCCGGATACAACCTGGACCCCAATGCCGTTGGCCCCAGTGCCCTGGATCAGCCCGCTGCTGGTGATCGAGGACACCCCGCTGCCCGCCTGCACCGCCGGTTGCGCGGCACCGGTGCTGGTGATGCTGCTGGTGTTGCCCAACGTGTCGCCGCTGTGCAGGCCGTAGCTGGCCCCGGCGTTCGTCGTGGGCGTGGAATTAATAAAGTTGGCAGCGTGAGCGCTCCCCGCCAACGCCACTCCGGCGACGGAGGCGAGGAGCAGAACCCGATACGAGACTGGCTTCAGGTAACGCACGAATCGTCCCCCAACCGCATTTTTAGACTCGAACACGCTGAAGATCACATAAGGAATGATCCGCGTCCAGCGTAAACACTCTAGTGGCACGATCCGGTTAAGGGATTGTTACTTGAATGCAGCATCCGTTCAGCGTTGGCAGTCGGCGGGCCAGGGGCGAGTCAGCAGACCAGGCCACACCTTTGGCCAATCGCCGTCATGCTCCAGATGCGGAACGACCACGATGCTCAAACAGCGCACAGGTCCCGCCGCTGCGGCGTAGGCGCGCACCACGGAGGCATCCACGACCTGGTCCGCGCCGCCGACGAAGTGCACCTGCGGCACGCGCGCAAGTTGTGGTGCCACCGTCGCGGGGTTCAGGGAGCCGAACAATGGGGTCACGCGGTGCTCGGTCGTCCACAGCGCGATGTCGAGGTTGGCGGCGACGGTGCGCAGGTCGCGCAGGTCGGTGCGATGGGCGCCCGCCAGCACCGCGACGGCACCGCCGCCAGAGAAGCCCACCAGCTCGAGCTGCGACGCGCCGGCAAGCGCTTCGAGCCGGTCCAGCGCGGCGTTGGTGCTGGCGATCACTGCCGGGCTGTAGCGCGCGCCGGTCCAGACCGCCCGGGTGCAGGCGGCATCGGTGCCGGGGGACACGTACTGGCACGGCCGCGCCAGGTACGCGACGGCTTTGGCCGGGTCGGCGGCTGCCAGCTCCAGCGCCACGGGCGACCACGGGGTTGGGTCGTCGGAGGGCTGCTCGGTGGTGACCCAGGCGTGGCCGTCGCCCTCGATATAGACCCGCAGCACCGGCGCGGGGACGGACAGCCGCAGGAACGCCATCAGATGGAAGGGGCCGGCGGCGATGACGACCGGGCGGAAGTCAGCCTGTTGGTCAAGGCGGCTGGCATGAACACGGGCATCGGTTCCGCCGCTGGCGCATCCGGTCAGCACAAGGGCGAGAAGAGACGCGCCGGCCAGTGTGAGTTGGACCACCGGCCGACGGCCGACCCGCCGTGAATGAAACCGCGATCGGAGCAGAAGGCTTCCCCCTCCCCTTGTGGGCCCCCTTGTCGGAGGGGGTTGGGGGAGGGGTGGAACAGATGGCAACTTTCGACTCCTCGCTCCGGCCTTGGTCCGCTTCGCGGCCCATTGCGGGCCTGGGCCGCGAAGCGGACCAAGGCTGGGGGGAGGGTGCGTGCAACCACGATCGTCGTGGACGCACCCCTCCCCCAACAAGGAGAGGGGGGTTTCTTCCCGGGCCCGGTGGGGGCCTTGCGCCAAACCTCGTGGACAGGGGCGCTACGGACCCGGCCGTCCATTGTGCGGCCCGGAGACGTATTCCAGCACTGCCTGCCGCGCGGCGGACGTGACCGGGGCGACGGCACCTACACCCAGCGCCAGCGCCCGGCGCAGGTCGGCGAACGCGGCCTCCTGGCTGCCCGGATTGGTGATGAGGGCGACACCGGAGTACCAAAGGCAGACCCGGTCGCCCGGACGTATGTCGAAAACCTGCCCGCACAGGCCGAGGATCGCCATGTACTGCCGGTGGACGGTGAGCCAGGCAAGGTCCGGCACCGCCACGTCGGTGCGCTCCGGCGCGTGGCGGATCAGGCCCACCACGGCGGCATTCCAGCCCGGTAGTGCGCTCCGGCGGAGCGGCGCCAGCGCGTTGTCGGCGTCATTGGCGGCGAGGTCATTGCGCATCGCCACGGTCAGCGCTGCGAGTCGGACGTCGGCGCGGCCCTCGGCCGTCCAGCGGTCCACCGCCTGCAGCAGGCGAGCATACCAGAGCGTCTGGGCCTCGGTCGGCTTGTGGTCCTGCGACAGTCTGGAATCGATGAAGTAGACGTAGTTCAGCGCGGCCCACCACAAATGCACGCCGCCGCGGCCGTGGTCGCGCGGCAGGTGTTGGAAGGCGGCCAGTTCGGTTGGGTCCTGGCGATTCAGCGCCGCCAGCAGGCGGCCGCCGGCCAGCGCATCGAGGGCGGTGGCACGGGCACCGAAGGCCAGCACCGCCGCGCCGGCCAGGCAGACGGCCTGCGGCGCGAGGCCACGCAGCGGCACCCCTCCCGCTATCGGCACCCCTCCCGCTATCGGCACTTGTCCTCGAAGCGGCGCCGGGCGCCAGGGCGCGCAGCACGCCGCGAGCGCCAGGGCCAGGAAAGGATCGTCGAGCAGCGAGGGATACCACTCCGACAGCAGGCCGGTGATGATGAACCAGCCCACCGCGGCGAAGGGCAGCATGGCGCGGCGGGACCGCCAGACGATGGCGCAGAGGAACGCCAGATACAGGATGCCGCCGGGGAGGCCGGCCGCGAGGACCGCCTCCAGCGGGTCACTATGGACGTGGAAGGCACCGGCGCCGACGCCTTCCCAGTTCGGCGCCCAGACGCCGTTCTGGAAGCCCTGCACGCCGGCGATGAAAGTTTGACGGTAGAGCAAGCTGTTGTAGCTGCCCCAGCCGAAGCCGGTCAGCCAGGCCAGCGGGTGTGCCGACAGTGCCGCCAGCCCCGCCAGCGCCAGCAACGCACGCGAGCGCAGCGAATAGAACAGATCGAGGCCAGTCGCACCGGCGGAGACGAAGTGCAGAATTGCGTCGGCCAGGCGGCGCGGCAGGGTGGCGTACACGTCGATCGGCGGCAGCACCATCCCGATGGCCGCCACCAGCGCGAAGCCGGCGACCGCGAGCAATGGCGCGAGCGCCAGCAGGTGCCTCCGGCGACCGGGCAGCCAGCGCCCCTGCACACGCAGCAGCAGCAGCCAGGCGAGCGGGCCGAACACGCAATACAGCAACAGGGCAACTTTGCTTTGGGAGAACAGGACCGCCGGCAGGCCGGCCAGGAAGGCCAGAAGCGCCGTCTTCCGGTCCAGCCGGGGTGACGCGCCGACCACGATCAGCGCAACCGCAGGGCCGACCGTGCCGCCGAAGGCGCCAAACAGTTGCGGCCGCCACGGCGATCCCATGGGCAGCGCCGCGTTCAGCGCGCCGATGATGATGGCGCTGACCACTGCGGCCGCCGCCAGGACGCGGCGGATCCGCGGGTAGGGCCACAGCACCCAGCCGAGCACCATCAGCAGCGACAGGGCGAGGAAAGCGAAGATGCCCTCGCCGGTTTCCGGGGTGCCGAACCAGGAGTGCGCGGGAAACTCCTGCAATGGCGAAATCACGGCGCTCCACAGGATCAGCGCCAGCAGGCACAGCAAGGGCGGCTCGCGGAACACCGGCCAGACGCGGTGGTAGGTGAGGTCCAGCAGCAGCAGGCACACACCGGCCGCCGCGCCGAGCGTCAGCAGGCCGACGGTGATCGGCTCGGCCTGGAACCAGATGCCATACGCGAAAGGCTGCAGGCCGAGAATGAACAGGAAGGGTGACAACGCCAGGACCGTCGTGCCCGCAAGGCGCGCAACGGATGCAGGGTCCCTGGGCGCCAGCCATTGCTCCACGGGCGCGGCTCCGCGTTCGATGGTGGCAGCCTTCGTCGGAAGCTCCAGGTCGCGGACCCGCAGCGCAGGGTCCGGGCTTTCACGCGGATGACCGGCATCGTGCGAGCCGGCCCCGTGGGCGTCCCTGGCCGCCGGAATGGCACCCGTGGCGGGACGCGGTGGGGGCGGTGACCTGACGGCCGGTGAATCGCTCAATTGGCAGCGGACCCATGTTATCGCGCGCCGGCGGATGCCATGCGCTGTCGGACCACCCGGGCAATGAGCATATCACGCCAGCGTGTGCGACGCCGATAGAACAAGTCAGGCGATTCGCAGCAGCGTGTCGTGCAGGGCCTGCCAGCTTGCGCGGTCAGGCGCGCAGATCAGGCCGCCGTCGGTGGCGGTGGGGGTGTAGTCGCTGCCGTCCAGGCGGGCGGAGAAGCCGCCGGCCTCCCGGTGCAGCAGCCAGCCGGGAGCGTGGTCCCAGGGCAGCAGCCGGTTGAACACCAGGAAATGGCAGTGTCCCGCCGCCGCCATGCGGTATTCGTGCGCTGCACAGCGATAGTCCCAGCTTTCGCCCAGGCGCGGCAGGTTGCCGCACACCGTGTGGCGTTGCGGTTCGGGCATGAACCGCCAGGAAACGTTGCCGGCCATTTCGTCTACCGGCGCCGACGCGGCGACGCGGAGATCGGACCGGTCGCCATCCGGTGTTTCGAGCCATGCGCCGGCACCGCGCAGTGCAAAGGCGGTGTCGTCGCCGACCGGATCGTGGATGGCGGCGGCGATGACCTCGCCGCGCCGGATCGCCGCAGCCATCACCCCGAACAGGGGCAGGCCGGCGGCGAAATTGGCGGTGCCGTCCACGGGATCGACAACGAAGGCCAGGTCCGCGTCGGCCAGTCGGGCCAGCAAGGCGGGAGCGCTGCTGCAGGCTTCCTCGCCAACCACGATGGCGGCTGGAAAGCGGGCGGCGAGCGATGCGCCGATGAAGCGCTCCGCGGCTTCATCGGCGTCGGTGACGAGATCGAGCGGGCCGGTCTTGTGCCGCACCGCGCCAGTGGCGAGGTGGCGAAAGCGGGGCAGGATCTCTGCCCGTGCCGCATCGCGCAGGATGGTTGCCAGGACGTGCAGGTCGGTTGCGGTGAAGGTCATGGGAGTCCGGGGAGGAGGAATGGAGTTGGAATTCGAGAATTCGACTGAAATAGGACGCCCCCTCCGCTCGCGAGGGGCGGAGTATTTTACCATCTCCTTTGCGCGTCGCACGCGCTGGCTTCTTTGCGCGTCACACGCGCTGGCCGCCGTCGATGTGGATTTCGGAGCCGGATATATAGCTGGCCGTCTGGGAGCACAGGAACAGCAGCAGGTCGGCCACCTCCTTCGACTTGCCGAGCCGGCGCAGCGGGATCTGGCGCTCGACGATCGAAGTCGGTGCCTGGGGACAGGATGCCGGTGTCGATCTCGCCCGGCGACACCGCGTTCACGCGCACGCCGGAGCGGCCGAAATCCGCGGCGAGTTCCCGGGTCAGCGCCCACAGTGCCGCCTTCGATGTGGCATAGGCGGCCGACGCGAAGGGGTGCACGCGCGAACCGACGATCGAGGTCATGTTCACGACCGTTCCCCGCGCCGCTTCCAGGGGCACGCGCAACCCCTGCACCAGCGAGACGCAGGCGAAGAAGTTCACGTTGAAGATGTGCAGCCAGTCGGCATAGGGCATGTCCAGCGTGTTGATCTTGCTGCCGTCGGAGTTCTTCGGCGAGATCGCGGCGTTGTTGATCAGCGCGTCCAGGTTCTCGCCGATAAAGTCGCGCAGCCCGGGCATTGCCGCCTGCACCGCCTCGATGTCCGCCAGATCAAGTACGAAATGGTTCTTCGATCCGTCCCAGGGGCAGCGCGGATCAAACGGATGGCGCGAGATGGTCAGCACGCGCCAACCGGCGTCGCTGAATGCCTTCACCGTCATATGGCCGATGCCGCGGCTGGCACCGGTCAACAAGAGCACGCGCTGTCGGTCGGGCATGGTGAGCTCCGGTTTTCCCAGGCGAGGGTGGGAGTTAAGGGTTAAGGGCTAAGGGGTGAGGGCTAAGGGCTGAGGGTTACGGGTTAAGGGCTGGAGTAAGGGGTGAGGGGAAGTGGTACGGGGGAGGGGCGCGGGCACGCGACGCCCGTTGGGCAACGCACCCCTCGGCCCCTCCCTCCGGGGGAGGGGGTGCTTTTAGCCCCTTAACCCGGCCCTTTAGTCCTTCCCCGGCCCCTGCTTCTTCGCCCTCTACGCCTTTTACCGACCCTGCCCTCGCTTCTTCGCCCTTTACCCGCTTTACCCCTGGTGCTCGAATCTCGCTCGATCGGCGGGAAGCAGCCGCACCTTTACATGGACCGCCGCCTCGTCGTCTGCACGATCGACCACCTCGCCGTGCTGGTACAGCCAGGCCAGCCGCGCGCCATCCTGCGGCGCGATGGCGTAGTCGGCCAACTCCATCCCCGCGGCGATGCGGGTGTCGATCGCAGCGCGCAGCGCGTCCAGGCCCTCGCCGGTGATCGCGGAGACCGCGACGCTGCCGTTGCGCGGTGGAACCTGCGAAACACCGCCCAGCAGATCGGCCTTGTTCAGCACCTCGATGGTGCGGTCGGACCACGCGGCGTCGAGCGTGCCGTCGGCCACCATGTCCTCCAGCACCGCCAGCACGTCGGCCCGCTGCGCCGCCGTTTCCGGATGCGCGGCGTCGCGGACGTGCAGGATCACGTCGGCCTCGGCGACCTCCTCCAGCGTGGCGCGGAACGCCGCCACCAGCTCGTGCGGCAGCTCGCTGATGAAGCCCACGGTGTCGGACAGGATGATCCGCCGGCCGGACGGCAAGCTGCAGCCCGCGCATGGTCGGATCGAGCGTGGCGAACAACTGGTCGCGCGCCGTCACCTCCGCGCCGGTCAGAGCGTTGAACAGGGTGGATTTGCCCGCGTTCGTGTAGCCGACCAGCGCCACCACCGGGAACGGCACCCGGCGCCGCGCCGACCGGTGCAATCCGCGTGTCCGGCGGACCTGCTCCAGTTCCTTCTTCAGCTGGACGATGCGTTCGCCGATCAGGCGGCGGTCGGCCTCGATCTGCGTCTCGCCGGGGCCGCCGAGGAAGCCGAAGCCGCCGCGCTGGCGCTCCAGGTGGGTCCACGATCGCACCAGTCGGGAGCGCTGGTAGTCCAGATGCGCCAGCTCCACCTGCAGCGTGCCCTCGCGGGTGGCGGCGCGCTCGCCGAAGATGTCGAGGATCAGGCCGGTGCGGTCGATCACCTTGCAGGACCAGGCGCGCTCCAGGTTGCGCTGCTGGACCGGCGACAGCGCCGCATCGACGATCGCCACCGTCACCTTGTTGTCGGCCATGGAGCGTGCCCTGCAGCGCCACCTGGCCCTCGCCGAGCAGCGTGGCCGGGCGGCGGACGCGCAGTGGCAGGATCGCCGTGTGAACGACAACCAGGCCGATCGAGGCGGCAAGCCCAACTGCTTCCGCCAGCCGTGCCTCGGCGGCGCGACTGGCTTCCCGCGCTGCGCAGGAAGTCAGGCGCGAGGCGCGCGTCGCCGTTGGCGCGCTCGTGCTCCGGCGGCGCGGCCAGCGCCGCGATCCCAGGGCAGCACTATAGCGGCCCGGGTCAGGCCAGGGCCCGACCCGGGGCGGTCGCGGAGGGGGCCGTCAGTCGCCGGTGGCGGCAGGGGCCATCTCCCTTTCCCGCATCGACCCCGCAGCAGCCGGAACATCCGACTTGGCGGCGTCGAAGAGCTGGATCGGGGCGCCCGGCATCACGGTGCTGATGGCGTGCTTGTAGACGAGCTGGGTATGCCCGTCCCGGCGCAGCAGAACGGAAAAATTGTCAAACCAGGTAATGATCCCCTGCAGCTTGACACCGTTCACCAGGAACACCGTTACCGGTGTCTTGTTCTTCCGCACATGGTTCAGGAACACGTCCTGAACGTTCTGCGCTTTCTCGTTGGCCACGGCGAGTATCCTTCTTGTTGTCGTTACTGTTGCTGTTGCGGTTTCTCATCATTCCGGCGGGTCGTGGCACGCCCCACCGGCAGTCAGTTTAGTCCAGCCGCTCCCCCTGTCGTCCAGCGCACGGAAATGTGTGGCCAGGGCTTGAGCGGAAGAGAAATGGATATCGGGGGCCGCTTGCGCAATGCCCCCATCGTGCTCCGCGTCGCCAATCAGCACGGCGGTCACCCCGGCGGCCCGGGCGGCCTGCATGTCGAGCGCGGTATCGCCCAGGTACCACACCGTTGCGTCGGCGAGCGCACTGAAGCTGTTGCAGGGCGAGATGGATCGGCGCCGGGTCGGGCTTGTCGGCGGCGGCGTCGCCGGCCCCCACCACGGTGCGGAAATGGTCCGCCCAGCCCAGATGGGCGACCTCCGCCCGCAGATAGCGGCCGGCCTTGTTGGAAACGACGCCCTGCGGCCAGGCGGCGCCAGCCACCAGGGCGTCCGCCGCGCCGGGCATGGGCTGGAGGTGGTCCAGGTGGCGGTCGCGGAAGCTGGCGTAGAACAGGTCGCGGGCATGTTCCCAGCGGTCGCCGAACATCAGGGGGAAGCTCTCGCGCAGGGCGACCCTGACGCGGGCGACGGTGTCCTCGGCGCGTCCAGGCGGGCATGCCGAACTCGGCGAACACTGCGTTCAGGGCGGCGGTGATGGCGGCCCAGCCGTCCACCAGGGTGTTGTCCCAGTCGTAGAGGAGGACAGTCGGGGCCAGCGACGTGGGCGCAGGTTGCGGATCGCGCGTCGCGGCGGGGCAGATGGGAGCGGCTGGTTCGGCGAGATCAGGCGATCGGGGAACAGGCATACGCGGCTTCGGCAGTTGCATGGTGCTGCGGTACCGGTAGCAGCCCGGCCCGCCGCGCGGCAACAGCCCATGCGTTTGTTACGCACCAGAGCCGGAAACGCTCGACGCCGGCGCGGACACGCACCACTCGGCTGGATCGGAGGCGCTACCCGGTCAGAGGACGTGGAAGAGGTAGAGCAGGATGATGACTGGGATCGGGATCCCAAGCGCCCACAACAGAATGCCTCGCATGAACGATCTCCGGGACGTGCCTCGATGAGCAACCGCGGAGCGGCGGATTCGTTCCGTAACGGCGGTCACGTTCGGGTGTCGCGGCCGGACGGAGGCCGAACTCGCGCGCGGCGGTTGTGCCGCAATGCAGCCAGCTTGAGCCATATCGCGGTGGAACCGACTTCAGTCATTTGTGTCGCGGGAGAACCGGCTATTCATGCCTGGCCGCTTCCTCATGATGCAGGCGATGAGCAATCCGATCAGCGGCGCCAGATGCTCCAAGCCGAGGCCCGGCAACGGCGTGCCGGTAAACGCCGGCCCCTTTTGTATCTGCTGCACAACCTTGTGGATCAGCGCATGGTCGAGCTTGTCGGCGAACTCCATCGCCTTTTGCCCGATTTCTTCCCAGTCGCCCGGCTTCATGGCCGAGGCGTCGCCAGACATCGACAGCAACTCGCGTAATGTCATCTCGGCGAGTTCCACCAGGTCGAGGTTGACCTGCTCACGGTCGGCGACGGATTGACGGGCAGAGAAGCGCTGGTCCCGAGGGATACGCCAGAGCAATTGGCGCTCGTTCTCCAGCGCGATCTGCTTGCCCAGCAGCAGGCGCAGGATGCGGCGCAAATCCTGCTCATAGAGTGCCAGCTTGCCCCAGAATTCCCGCTCTCTCGGATCGCCGACCTTCTTGCCCTTGGCGGCGAAGCTTTGTTTAAGCGCCTGCTGTCTGATCTCGCCACGGAGGCGTTCGAGGACATAGCGGATGCTGGCGTTCTGGTTGGCCATCGTTCCAGACCCTTCTGCTGCGACCCGCGTGCGCGCTGCGGTGCCGGCGGAGAATATGACAGCGCTGACGGAACGAATTGCACGGCCTGTCGGCGGAGTTGTCGGAATATGTTCCGGTCGCGAGAGGCCCGGCAATCCAGTCCAGCAACACCTGGGTGTGGGCAGCGGCGTGCCCGCCCGACGCACGGATCGCTCGTGCAATCACATTCTTATACATGAAAGGACGGGGACCATGCAGTGAGCCATGTCACTCGGACGGGCGACTTTCGATGGTCGCCACGGCGGGCAACGCGGCACCGAGAAAGCGAGAAAGGTCGTAATCGCGTCCGCTTCGGTCATTGGCACAGCGTGCCGCGACAGGCGAAGGCTGTCAGGTTGCCGCGGAACCCCATTACCCGGAGCAACTGCCGCTTGTGTCAGTCCGATCAGATACCCTGCTTATCCCAGAGGCAAAATCTCGGTGCTAAAGGGCGAGTCGCGGCGAGATGTTCGGATTCGAGGCTTCCGGTATCCCGACGGAGGAAGCATGACGCAGATTCAAATCGAGCTGCCTGAGGCGACGGCCAAGGCCGTGAGGGAGGCCGGGTTGCTCTCCAGCAGCGCGATCCAGGCACTGCTGGAGGGTGCCATGCGCCGCCATCCCAGCCGGCTGGCCGCGCTCGCAAGGCTGCTCGCCGCCGCACCGGGCATTGAGTCCGCGGGTGCTCCGTCCATCACCGAGGACGAGATCGCCGCCGAGGTAGAAGCCGTGCGCGCAGCCCGGCGCGCCCGCTGAGCCCTCCGGGCCGGTGAGGGGGTGAGGATCGTTCCTCTATAACAATGTGTTGCTGTCGGCATTGCTCTCGCGCGGCGTTCCCTGGCGGCTCCTTCAGGTCATTGAGCAGAGCGAAGCCCTTTGATTCTTTACCAGCACCGCATTGGTAGAGGAACTTGCCGAGGTGATGACACAGCCAGGGCCGGTGAAGCGTCTTGCCCTGTTCGGCCGCAATGCCCGGGAACTGATCACAGACTACATTGACGCTGCCGACCTGGTGACACCGCTTGCCACACCGGCCGCAACGTTGGGGTCAAAGGACGAGGTGCGTTCTCTTCGAAACAGAGGAAGAAACCATAAGCACGCGTCCACGGCTGACGCATGAGTTCTATCCTCTATGACCGCGTGCGTAACTTCCTGGTCCGGCGCCACCTCTGGGCATGTTCCGCAGTGCCTTGACCTCTTGGTCCAGGGGAGAGCGCGAAACTTTTAGTGCAACGTCCTCGCCCAACCAGCCATCCCTCCATACTGTTCCGAACCCCCCGACCTACGATTCTGTGCCGAACGAATCGGTCGCTCTCCAATCGTGTTTCGTAAATTTCGGTCTCGTTGCTCCCGAACAGACTTCTACATTCCATGGCCGCATGCCCTTCATCGAAATCAAGGACTTTAGACGCAGCCTCGGATTGATACAATTTGACACTGATTACTAATCAGCTTTCTACAGGATATTTTTCAAGTCTTTCAACGCCTTTCGGCGCAAATCATGACCCCATGTGTCATACCAGCCATCCTAACCACTGACCGATGCCCAATCCCGGGTTCCGATTGGACCGAATACGATCCGGATCGTCGGTCAGAAACTGCCAGGCTGCGCGGCATGCCTCGACAATAGCGTCGTAAGTGTCCCAGACGACGGCGCAGAGCTTGTTGGCCCGCAGGTATTCCCAGACGTTCTCCATTGGGTTCAATTCCGGCGCATAGGGCGGCAAGGGGAGCAAGGTGATGTTGTCCGGCGTGCTCAGTTCCACACTTGTCTGATGCCATCCGGCCCCGTCCAGGATCAACACGGCGTGGCCACCCGCGGTGACTTGTGTACTGATTTCCTTGAGATGTTCGTTCATCGCCTCGGTATTGGCCGCTGGCATGATGATGGCGGCGCCGACCCCGCGGGCTGGGCAGATGGCACCGAACAGGTGCACGGAGTCGTGGCGATTGTCCTTCACCATGAGCGGGCACGAGCCAACCGGTGCCCAGACATAGGCATGCGTGCCTTTCTGACCCACGCGGGCCTCGTCTTGATACCATATCTCAATCGGCATCCCGGCGGCAGCCGTACTACCGAGCAGTGCGGCCTTCACCAGACGGGCGAAGTTTTTTTAAAAGCCTCCTGGGCTGCTGCATCTTTCTTCGGATGAAAGGGCCGCGGCTGCAGCCGTGTCAGACCCAGCTTGCGCAGCCATTTGCCGATCGTTCCCTCGGTGACAGTAACCGTGAACCGCCGAGCCACCTCCTCACGTAGATCGACGCAGCGCCAGCGCACAACTTTGTGCTTCTCGGGGTCCGGCCCGTTGATCGTCAGTTCCCTCAATTCCGCCATTTGCGCCTCAGTCAGAGAGGCCGGATGTCCGCCGGTCCGAATGGAGCAAAGCCCTGCCACTCCTTCGTCGTTGTAGCGATGCACCCAGTCCCGCAAGGTCTGACGATCCATCCCCGACCGCTCGGCCGCTTCCCGGCGCGGATGCCCTTCCAGGATCAGTGCGAGGGCCAACAGACGCCGCACTTGCGCACCATCGTTGCTCTTCGCGGCAAGACCGCGCAAAGCTTCTGCCGTATCATCCGGCCGGGTAATCTTGACCGCCGCTCCCATCAATGCCTCCGTCCTCCTGAACCGATCAACGGATGCAGCGAATCGAAATTCGGCGCCGATTCCTAGCCCCCCTATGAGTTCGAAGGTTCGGATGGTTGGTATCATAGCCATGTGGTATTGCTCGATAAGTCGAATTGCCGAATCATGAATTTCGTGTAATCTGCCTGCTGGTATCGCTGGAGCGCCGGTCGAGCAGGGTTCACCCACCCCCAATCTTCGGAATCAGCACCACCTCGCTCTCCGGCCCAAACTTCGCTGAATAAGCGTCCTGGAAAATCTCGCCGTCGATCGCCACCGCCATCCCTTCCTCGACCTGCTTGCCCAGGCCGGGAAAGCGTTCCTCCAACTCCAACACCAGACGCCGAAAAGTCGTAGCCGCCACCTCGAGTTCCGTCCTGCCCCCAAGATAACGCTGGCAGGCGGAACCCGAGATGACGACTTTGGTCACTCAGCCGCTTTCGCTGGCGGTCACTCAGCCGCCTTCGGCAGTGCCGCAGCATCCAGCGCCGCCCGCACCTTGGGCGGCGACATCGGCAGGTCCGGCATGCGCAGCCCGGTCGCGTCGCAGATCGCGTTGGCGACCGCGGCCATCGGCGGCACGATCGGCACCTCGCCCACGCCGCGCGCACCGAACGGATGGCGGGGGTTCGGCACCTCCACCAGCACCGCCTCGATCATCGGCACGTCGGAGGCCACCGGCACGCGGTAATCGAGGAAGCCGGAATTATCCATCTTCCCCTTGGCGTCGTAGATGTACTCCTCGTTCAGCGCCCAGCCGATGCCCTGTGTCGCACCGCCCTGGATCTGACCTTCCACGTAGCTGGGGTGGATCGCCTTGCCGACATCCTGCACCGCCGTATAGCGCAGGATCTTCACACCGCCGGTCTCGCGGTCCACTTCCACGTCGCAGATGTGCACGCCGAAGCCCGGCCCGGCGCCCTGGGCGTTGACGGACACCTCGGTGCCGATAGGCCCGCCGGTGCGCCCCGCCTTCGCCGCCAGCGTGGCGAGATCCAGCGGCTCGAACGCGCCTGCGTTGGAACCGGCCGGGTACGCCTTGCCGTCCTTCCACTCCACCGCGTCGACCGGGATTTCCCAGATCTGCGCGGCGCGGCGTTTCAGGTCTTCCACCACGCGCTCGGCCGCCTGAGTCGCCGCCATGCCGGTGGCGAACGTCACGCGCGACCCACCCGTGAGGAAGCTGAAGTTGATCGACGACGTGTCGGGGATGATCGTGCGCACCCGACCGGCGGGCACGCCCAGGACTTCCGCCACCATCATGCCTATCGACGCCCGCGAGCCGCCGATGTCCGGATTGCCGGACGTGGCGACCACGGTGCCGTCCTCGGCAATGTGGCAACCCGCGGAAGACTCGCCGCCGATGTTGAACCAGAAGCCGCAGGCGATCCCCCTGCCCTGGCCCGGCTTGAGCGGCGCCTTCCAGTGCGGATGGTTCTTCGCCGCTTCCAGCGTCGCGAGGAACCCGATGTTCTGGTGCGTGGGCCCGTAATGCGTCTTGGTGCCATTGCGGGCGCCATTTTGCTCGCGCAGCGCAATCGGGTCCTTGCCCAGCTTGCGCGCCAGGTCGTCCACCGCGCTTTCCACCGCGAAGGACGAGATCGGCGCACCCGGCGCACGATACGCCGCCACCTTCGGCCGGTTGCTGACCACGTCGTAGCCGACGACATCGACGTTCGGGATGTCGTACATTGCCAGCCCGCACATGCAGCCAGGCCCGATCGGAGAACCGGGGAACGCGCCCGCCTGGTACTTCAACACCTGCTTCGCCGCGACGATGCTGCCGTCCTTTTTGGCACCCAGCTTCACTTCGATCGTGGCGCCGGACGTCGGACCGGAAGCGCGGAATACTTCATCCCGCGTCATCTGCATCTTCACCGGGCGACCGGACTTCTTGGACAGCGCGATCGCCACCGGTTCCAGATACACCAGCGTCTTGCCGCCGAAGCCGCCGCCGATCTCCAGCGCCACCGCGCGGATGTTGGCGAGGTCGATGCCCAGCAGCTTCGAACAATAAGCCCGGACCATGAAATGGCCCTGGCTGGAGCTGTAGATCATCACCTGACCGTCGGAATTGTAGCTGCACAGGCAGGCATGCGGCTCGATATAGGCCTGGTGCACGGCCTTGGTGGTGTAGCGGCCTTCCACGATCACGTCGGCATCCTTGAAGCCGGCGTCCACGTCGCCCTTCTTGAACGTCACCACCTTGGCGATGTTGGACGGCTGGGTCGGCTTCGGTTCGACGCCGGCCGTGAACAGATCGTCGTGCAGGACGGGGGCGTTGTCGGCCATCGCGTCCTCGACGTCGATGACGTAGGGCAGCACTTCGTACTTCACGTCGATCAGCGCGATCGCGGCGTCGGCGATCGACTGCGACGAGGCGGCGACGGCGGCTACCGCGTGGCCTTCGTACAGCGCTTTGTCCCACGCCAGGCAGTTGCGAGACAGGTCGCGGAAGTTCATCGGACCTTCGCCGACGAATGCTTCCTCATTGGCGATGTGGGGAAAATCCTTCGACGTCACCACGGCCTTCACACCCGGCAGCTTTTCCGCCTTGCTGGTGTCGATAGACAGGATCTTCGCATGGGCGTGCGGCGAGCGCAGCACCTTGCCCCACAGCATGCCGGCCATGCGCATGTCGGCGCCGAACTGGGCGGCGCCGGTCACCTTCTCCACGCCGTCCGGACGCACCGGACGACTGCCAACGACCTTCAGGTCAGAAGTTATGTAATTCATGCGGCCTTCTCCCCTCGCATCACTGCCGCGGCGTCCATGACGGCGCGGATCACTTTGTCATAGCCGGTGCAACGGCACAGGTTGCCGGCAAGCCAGTAACGCGCTTCCTCCTCGGTCGGATTGGGGTTCTCATCGAGCAACGCCTTCGACGCGACGATGAGACCCGGCGTGCAGAAGCCGCATTGCAGCGCGGCATGTTCCAGGAACTTCTGCTGCACTGGGTGCAGGTGGTCGCCCTCGGCAACCCCTTCGATCGTGGTGATCTTGGTGCCGTCCGCCTCGCAGCCCAGCATAAGACAGGAGCACACCAGGCTGCCGTCGACGATCACGCTGCAGGCGCCGCAGTCGCCGGAGGCACAGCCTTCCTTGCTGCCGGTCAGGCCGATCTCGTCGCGCAGCACATCGAGCAGGGTCTGCTGGGTTTCACAGAGGAATTCTGTGGGTTCGCCGTTGATGACGGCGGAAACGTGGTGCTTGGCCATGGATCTCTTGTCTCCGATGTCAGTGCGTGGTGGCGCCGGCCTTGCCGAGCGCGCGGTCGAAAGCAATGGCGGCGACACGGCGCGCCAGCACGCCGGCGACCTTGGTGCGGTATTCGATGGTGCCGCGCTTGTCGTTGATCGGCTTGCACGCTGCCTGCGCTGCCGCATCCAGCGCCTTCAGCGTGGCGTCGTCCAGCTTGTGGCCGATCAGCGCGTCGGCGGCGGGCTGCACGAGCAGCACCGTCGGCGCCACCGCGCCGACCGCCACGCGCGCCGCGGTGCAGGTGCCGCCCGCATCCAGCGTCACGTTGATGCCGGCACCGACCACCGCGATGTCCATTTCCGTGCGCGGAATGAAGCGCAGATAGGCGTCGCCGGAATGCGCAGGACGCGGCGGCAGCTTGAACTCCAGGATGAATTCTCCCTTGGCCAGCGACGTGCGGCCGGGCGCGGTCGGCACTTGCTCGACCGGCACTTCGCGTTTGCCGCTGGGGCCGACGATCACCGCGATCGCACGGGCGGCGAACAGCGCCGGGACGCTGTCGGCGGCGGGCGAGGCGTTGCACAAATTGCCGGCCAGCGAAGCGCGACCCTGGATCTGCGTCGAACCGATCAGGTCCATCGCTTCCACCACGCCGGGCCAGGCCTTCTTCAGCGCCTCATTGGCCTCGATCATCGCGCCGGGCGTGGCGGCACCGATCGTGAAGCCTTTGCCCGCGCTGCCGCTGATGCCGATGAGGCCGGGCAGCTTCTTGGTATCGACAATCAGGTCCGGCCGGAGGCGGCCGGAACGAAGCTGCACCAGCAGATCGGTGCCACCCGCCAGAACCTTCACAGTGCCGGAGGCTCCGGCAAGCAATTTGACGGCCTCGTCCACGGTCGTCGGTGCTGCATAATTGAGACTTGCCATAACTGCTCCCAAATCCTGCGTTCACGTTTCCCCGGCCCGCGGCGGCAGTGCCGCGGGCGGCCTGGGCAAAGGTTAAGCGATCGGGGCCGCGCGGTCGAGGGGCGGCCGGCAGAGCCGCACTATCCGGCCGATCGACCGATGGCGGCCCGACCCGGGGAGACGGCAGTTCAGGTCGTGCCGCTCGATCTGTCCTCCAGCCGCTGTATCCGATGCCGCAACTGGCTGAGCTGGGATTGCATCGAGCGCTGGAGCGTGGCACTCGCGTCATTGCCGGCGTCGGCACGCGCCGCAAATGCCATCGCCACCGTCACGTCGTCCTTGAAAGTATGAATCTCCGACAGTACGCGTTCCATCTGGTTGACCATGTCAACCCGTAGCCGCGTCTGCTCGCGCTCGATCACCTCGAAACGCTGGTCGATGCGGGCAAATTGCTGCTTCTGCTCGCGCTCGATCACCTCGAAACGCTGGTCGATGCGGGCAAATTGCTGCTTCTGCTCGCGCTCAATCACCTCGAAGCGCTGGTCGATGTGGGCAAATTGCTGCTTCTGCTCGCGGTCCATGCTGTCGAGCCGCTGCAATATCAGGTTCAGTGTGTCCTCACTCATCAGTGGCATCCTGATAAAACCGGCAAGGCAATCTAACTCAGCACGTCCAGCAAAGCCAGAACGTTGCGGAGTACAATCGTATTCCGCTGGTCAACCCTGCCCACGCACGCCGTCCCACCACGGGCAAACGCCCCCCATCCGCTGATAGTTGCCGTCGATCACGTGCAACGGCCGCCGCTCGCCATCGGCCGCCGCCTTCAGCCGCATCGCCCGCGCCTGCGCGCGCTGGTCGTCCGGCAGCCACGTACGGTCGTGGCCCCACAGGGAGGGACCCACGGTCACCTCGGTCGGCGTCCAGTTGCCCGGCGTGACGACCCTGCCACCCCAGCCGTATTCCAGCATGAACCCCGACGGCGACTTCAAATAGTATGACGTCACCGCATCGTTCGGATGCCGACCCAGCGTGGTGGCGATGCGCTCCGGCTCGCCCAGCGCGATGTCGTAGCCCTGACCGACATCGTCCAGCGAATACAGCTCCACCATCAGGTGATGCAGGTCCTGCCGCCCGGTCTCGATGAAGGCCACGCTGTGGTGGCGCGGATTGGCGTGCAGGAAGAACGCGCGAAACGGCGTCACGATGTAGTCGCTGATGCCGAAACCGAGCATATCGTGATAGAAGCCCATCAGGTCGTCGATATTCTTCACATGGAACACCGCGTGCCCCATGCCCAGCGGCCCGGTGCGGAATCCGGAAATCGCCCGCCCCGGCTTGAATGGTTCGTCGTCGATGGCGGCACCATGGAACGCCTCCAGCCGGTTGCCGGCGGGATCGCTGAAGCTGATCATCTCGCGCACGCAGCGTTGGTCCGCCAGCGCCATGGTCTCGCGCCGCACCAGCACCCCGGCCGCTTCCAGCCGCGCCGCCAGCGCATCGAGCGCCGCGCCGTCGGCCACCTCCCAACCGAAATAGCGGTCGCCGTCGGCCAGCGAGCGATCGACGATCAGCCGCTGCTTGCGGTCGTCCATGCGGAAGGCGCGCACGGCGTTGCCGCGTTCCACCATCTGCATGCCGAGCCAGTTGGTGGCGAAATCGGTCCACTCCGACAGGTCAGCCGCGCCGATCCCGACATAGCCGAGAGCTTGCACTTCCATCTCAGGTCTCCGTCCCCGTTGCGGCCCAGTCGAGGCGACGTGCGCCCGGTGCCGCCGGGCACCGGGCGCGCGAGCGGTCAGCTCGTGTGCTTGCCGTCGCAGGCCGCGGCCGGGCTCGCGAGCAAGCCCGCCGAGACGGCAACGGCACCGGTCAGTCCAGCAAGAATAGCCACAGCAAGAACAATGCGTTTCATCCTGGTCCTCCTTCCCGAGCCGGGGAGCGCGCGTAGCGTATCGCAATTTTGGCCGCCTGGGAAACTCCGCGGGACAACTGGCTGCGGCAGCCGCGGCCCATGTTATCCTGCGCCCCATCATTGGGGGGCACCGACATGGCGGAACGACTGAACGCGGCCGAGCAAGCGCTGATGGATGCGGCGTTGGTCCAGGCCGAGAAGAGCTTCGCCGAGGGCGGCCTGCCGATCGGCGCAGTCACTCGCGCGCGGTGGCGAACTTGTGGCGGCCGGGCATAACCGCCGCGTCCAGCAGGGCGACCCGATCGCCCATGGCGAGATGGATTGCCTGCGCGCCGCCGGCCGCCTGAAGTCCTATCGCGACCTGACCCTATTCACCACGCTCAGCCCCTGCATGATGTGTTCCGGCACGATCGTGCAATTCAAGATTCCCAAGGTCATCGTCGGCGAGAACCGCACCTTCGGCGGCAACGAAGACTTTCTGCGCGCGCATGGCGTGCAGGTCATCGTGCTGGACGATGCGCGCTGCGCCGCATTGATGAGCAGATTCCGACGCGAGTATCCGGCGGTGTGGGCGGAAGATATCGGCGAGGAACCTGCTGCCTGAGATGGAGCGCATAGAGACACCCCTCATGGCAAAACGCGCGTCAACCTGTACTCTCACTGCATGGAGTCCCATTTCGATCCCGGCCTGTTCAAGCCGGCCCTGATTATCCTGGCCGCCGCCGCGGTGGTGATCCCGTTGTTCCACCGCCTGCGCCTCAGCCCCGTGCTGGGGTTCATGCTGGTGGGCGTGGCCGTCGGCCCGTTCGGTCTGGCAACGTTGGACGGCCACGTCCCCTGGCTGCGCGCCCTTACGCTCAGCCGCCCGGAAACCATCGCCCCGATCGCCGAACTCGGTATCAGCATGCTGATGTTCATGATCGGCCTGGAGCTGTCGCTGGAACGCCTGCGCGTCATGCGCCGCCTGGTATTCGGCCTTGGCCTGCTGCAGTTCCTGCTGTGCGGCGTTGCCATCGCCGCCATTGCGCGCGCACTGGGGGCCTCCATCGAGGTCGCCGCCGTAGCCGGGGCAGCGCTGTCGATGTCCTCCACCGCCGTCGTGCTGCAGGTGCTGTCGCACGAAAAGCGGCTGGGCGGTGGGCTCGGCCGTGTCGTCCTGGCGATCCTGCTGTTCCAGGACATCGCCGCCGTCCCGGTGTTGTTCGTGATCAGCCTGCTGGGCGTGAACACCGCCGGCGGCGGCTTCGCCTGGATCGTCGGGCGGGCGATCGCAATGGTGCTCGGGCTGGTCGTCGCCGGCCGCGTGGTGTTGCGCCCCCTGTTCCGTAGTGTCGCTCGCACCGGCAGCCCCGAATTATTCGTCGCCGCGTGCCTGCTCGTGGTCCTTGCCACCGGTCTCGCCACCGCGGCGGTGCGGCTGCCGATGGAACTCGGCTCCCTGATCGCCGGCCTGCTGCTGGCCGAGACCGAATTTCGCCGCCAAATCGAAGTCACCATCGACCCGTTCAAAGGCTTGCTCGTCGGCGTGTTCCTGATCTCGGTCGGCATGAGCCTGGACCTGGGCCACATCCTGGCCGACGCGCCGCTGCTGCTGGCGGCGGGCGCCGCGTTGGTGGTGGTGAAGCTGCTGCTGATTGCCGGCCTGACCCGCTGCTTCGGCCTGCGCTGGGGCACCGGCGGCCAGGCCGGGTTGCTGCTGGGCGCGGGCGGCGAATTCGGCTTCGTCATCTTTGGCCTCGGCCGCTCGGAGCATGTCATCGCCCCCGGTGCCGCCCGCTTCCCGTTGTTGCTGACCGCGGTCACGATGGCCTGCATCCCGCTGCTGTCCAGCCTCGGCCGCGCCATTGCCCGCCGCACGCCGCGCCCCGCTTCGCCGGTCATGGACCCCGCGCTGCTGGACGCCATCGCCGCCGACGCCACGGCGCGGGTGATCATCGCCGGCTTCGGCCGCGTGGGTGAAACCGTCGCGTCCATGCTGGACGTGCACCGCGTGCCCTATGTCGCGGTGGACAACGATCCGGACCGGGTCGCCGAAGTGCGCCGCACCCGGCCGAGTGTGTTCTGGGGCGACCTGGCGCGGGAGGAGATGCTTCACCGCCTGCACATCGACATCGCCCGCGCGCTGGTGGTGACCATGAGCGACCATGGCGCGAGCGACCGGCTGGTCGCAGTCGCCCGGGTGCTGCGCCCGGACCTGCTGATCGTGGTGCGCGCGCGCGATGCGCGGCACGCGGCGCATTTGTACCACATCGGTGCCACCGATGCGGTACCTGAAACGATCGAAGCCAGCCTGCAGCTTTCCGAGGCGGTGCTGGTCGATCTGGGCGTGCCGATGGGGCCGGTGATTGCCACGATCCATGAGAAGCGCGCCGCCATTCAGGCCGAGATCCGCACGATGACGCCGGGAGCGGAGGTACGGCCGCTCGGCCGCCGCCGGCTGCGCGACATGCTGCCGCGGGGGCGGTGATTGTAGCGGGGCCGGTGATTGTATGAGGCTCCCCTCGCCTCGTGGGTTTGGGCCGCTATTCGGACCAAGGGCGGGGGGAGGGGGCGCGACACAAGAATCCTCGTGCTTCGACCCCTCCCCCGGCCGCTCCCACAAGGGGAGGCGAATCTTTGCGGGTTCCGTATCGCCCGTGGGTCGGCACAACGGTATCGGTATCAGGTCGAAACGTGCGCCGCGCGGCAGCGCCATCGCCCACCGAACGCAACCGGAAATATGACCCTCTCGTATCCGTCAACGTGCCCAGGTTCGCAAGGGTCACAGCACGTTGAGGGTCTGTCGCACATTCGGCAGCACAATCGCAGCGTCTATGAAGCGCTTCACACCCGGGCCGACGGAACTTTGCTATGCAGCACGCCGTGTCGGACGCCTCGCTGAACGCGGGGGACCGGGACGGCACTGCAGGGAGTTCGGCGACCTGGCGTGCCGAGACAATATGTCGCTAAAGAAACAAAAAATATGTGGACCTGTAAGCCAGCAACATGGCAATCCTGCCCATGACTGGGAGTTGAAGTAGTGCTGCTGATCATAGAGAGACTCTCGTTATTGTTTGCCATCGTGCTGGCTTTGCTGGCAGCCGGTATGAGCATTGGGCCGTTCGGCCGGCAATGGACCAGCAACTATATTGAGCAGGCCTTTGCTCCGGCCGTCGCCGACCTTGGCGCAAGCGCGACTGGGCCTCGCTGACACGCAACGCTCATGGCGCCGGGCGCGCATTGAACGAGTCGCCCGGCGTGCGCAGTTGCACCTATCACGCTGCGCCGACATGGGCCGCGGCCGTAGCTTCCCGCCGCAGACGAGGCGGAAGGATCGCCTGTTAGCAGCCGCACCGGCAGGTTCCGCGCAACTTCCCTCAAGGCCGCCCAAAGCCTTCAAGGCCGCCGAAAGGCTGTACACCCAGGACTTTACACTCGCGTGAAGATTGCCCAGTCTGGCAACGGCTGCCCCGTATGGCAGCCGGAACGGAGGAGTCTTCGCGCGCCCTCGCAGGCTTGAAAACAGGCCTGCAACGTCGCTTGAGACCCGGAGTACCAAGAATAATCTCGGACGTACGAAGGAAACGTAAGCAATGACCAGCCCACCTACAGCGAGTGCGGAGGACGCGCCGCCCCTCAACATCGCCGGCGACGCATCGTCCAGCCGCGCCGCCACCGCCGCGGAAAGACTAACTGCGCGGCTCGATCGCCTGCCAATGACGCGTACCCTGTGGATCATGACGATCCTGCTCACCTTTGGCGGATTCTTCGACGGCTACGCGATTGGCCTGATCGGTGCGCTCGGCCCCGGTCTGTTCAAGGCCAAGATCTTCACCCCGACCACCGTCAGCTTCTTCGGCTTCACCGGCTTCGCCAGCTTCGTCGCGGCGTTGTTCGTCGGGTTCTTCTTCGCCACGCTGCTCGTCTCCTACGTCGCCGATCATTTCGGCCGCCGCGCCATCTTCGCCTACTCGCTGCTGTGGTTCGGCATCGCCAACTTCATGATGGCCTGGTCGGACACCGCCAACGCCGTGAACTTCTGGCGGTTCGTCAGCGCGCTCGGCATCGGCCTCGAACTGGTCACGGTCGATGCCTATCTCTCCGAGTTGGTTCCCAAACGGGCCCGCGGCGCGGCTTTCGCCTTCCTGCAGGCAATGAGCGCCATCGCCTTCCTGGTGACCTATTTCCTGTCCTGGCAACTCACCCCGACGACACTGTTCGGCTATGATGGCTGGCGCTGGGTCGCGTGGATCGGCTCCGTCGCCGCGATCGTGATCTGGTGGATCCGCCTCGGCCTGCCGGAAAGCCCGCGCTGGCTGGCGCAACAAGGCCGGCTGAAGGAAGCCGAGCAGGTCATGGCGACGATCGAAGGTCGCGTGCAGGCCGACTATGGCAAGCCGCTGCCCACACCCGAGCCGCCGCACTATCAGGACCCGCGCAGGGGCAGCGTCTGGGAGATCTTCGGCCCGCGCTACCTCAAGCGCACTATCATGCTGATGCTGTTCAACTTCTTCCAGACCGTCGGGTTCTATGGCTTCGTCGCGTGGACGCCCACGCTGCTGATCGCCAAGGGCATCCACATCACCCAAAGCCTGGAATACAGCATGATCATCAACATCGCCGCGGTGATCTTCCCGTTCCTGATCATGCTGTTTGCCGACCGTATCGAACGGAAATGGCACGCCTGCCTGTCATGCTTTGCCATCGCCGTGTTCGGTATCTGGTTCGCCAGCGCCGACGGTTCCTGGGAGCTGATCGCGCTTGGGGCCTGCCTGGCGATGGCAGCCCAATGGCTCTCCTACGGTCTGCACAACTACCAGGCGGAGTTGTACCCCACGCGCATCCGTGCCCGTGGGGTCGGCTTCGTTTACTCGTGGAGCCGGCTGAGCGGCATCCTGACGCCGTTCTTCATCGCGTTCTTCCTGCGAGGCTTCGGTCCCACGGGCGTGTTCCTGTTCGTCGCGGTCTGCATGGCCGTGGTGATCCTCTCGGTCGCCACGCTCGGTCCGCGCACCAGGCTGCTGGAAGTGGAGGCAATTGCACACTGACCGCATGGGATCGGCCTCTTCGGGATTTCCCGGAGAGGCCGTCTTGCGCGGCCTGGCTTCAGGGACGGGCAGCGATGCGCGGTGGGGCGTGGCGAACCCCCGGCAAACGGCGAGTCATCCCGGCACGTCCGTGCTGCCTTTGCTCCATGCCAACAGTCGCCGTTCGCTCAGGTCCATCAGCGACGTCAGTGCCATCACCATGATGGCGACGACGAGGATCAGAGCCATGACGCCCGCAACATCGAAACGGCCGCTGAAGGTTTGCACCAGCAGGCCGAGGCCGCTCCTGGCCGCGATCATTTCGCCGATGACCGCGCCGGCGCTACAGTAGATCAGCGTCAGCCTGAGGCCGGCGAATATGCTGGGCAGCGCCCATGGCAGGCGGACGTCACGAAACAGGCGCAGGTCGGAGGCTCCGAACAGCCGCGACATCAGCAGCAGGTCGCGGTCGACGTTCTTCAGGCCGCCGAGCGTGCTGAGCAGCATGATGAAATAGCCGAGTGAAAAGGCCAGTACGACCTTCGAAGCGATGCCGATCCCGAACCACAGAATGAACAGCGGACCGAGCGCGATCCGCGGCATGCTGTTGAACGCCGTCAGGAAGGGTGAGAGAATCCGGTTGAGCCAATCGTTGCGGTCCAACACAACGGCGGAGGCGATGCCCAGCACGGCCGAGGCGACGAAAGCGATCATGATCTCCAGCAGAGTCGTGGCGAGATTCGGCATCAGTTCGCCACCGCTGAGCAAATCCCACAAGGATTGCGCGATGCTGGCCGGCGTCGAGATGAATGCTCGATCGGCGAGGCCCACGGCGACCGCGCCTTGCCAGACCGCCAGCAGCAGCACCAGGAACAACACGCGCGCCACGGCGATCGGTACCGAGCGACGGCCCGACAGGCGGGCGGCCGTGCCGAGATCGGCTTCCGCACGCGCCAGGTCGTTCATGCCGTGCTCGCCTTCAGTGCCGCCCAGGTCCGGCGATACAGATCGTGGTAGCGCGCATCCGCCTGGAGTGCCTCGGCCGATCGCGGCCGCGGAAGATCGACGTGGATTTCTTCGACCGTCCCAGTCCCGCGCTTCGACATGACGACCACCCGATCCGCCAGGGTAATCGCCTCGCCGATGTCGTGTGTCACGAACACGACAGTCGCCCCACTGCTCTCCCACAGGCCAAGCAGCAGGTCATGCAGGAGCAGCTTGGTCTGCGAATCGAGCGCGCTGAACGGCTCGTCCATCAGATAGATCTTGCGCTCGACGGCGAAGGCACGGGCCAGCGATACGCGCTGCCGCATGCCTTGGGAAAGCTTGGAGGGATAGAAATCGCGGTAGTGCTGGAGGCCGACCTTTTCGACATAGATCGCCGCCCGGCGTTTCCGTTCAGCGCCGCCGACACCCGAGAGCTCAAGCCCATATTCGACGTTGCCGGCAACCGTACGCCAGGGCAGCAATGCATCGCGCGCGAGGATGTAGCAGATGTCCCTTCGCCCGGCGAGCGGCGTACTGTTCCGGATCGTCACCTTGCCGCCGGCGGCGGGCGCCAGACCGGCGATGACGTTCAGCAGCGTGGTTTTCCCGCAACCGCTCGCCCCGATCAACGCAACGAATTCGCCCTCCAGGACACTCAGATCCACTTCGGACAAGGCGTTGCGTGAAAGCCCGAAGTTTACGGTCAGCCCCCGCACGCTGATGTCGGCCGGCCGTACGGCCTGGGCGGCACCAGCGGCGGTTACATTCAGGATCATCCCGATCGCGGCCTACTGCGGACAGGCAAAGTTTTCCTGCCCGATCTCGGCGATCACGTCCGATCGCGTCTCCGGCGAGCGAAGCAGCTTCTCGGCCACCAGCAGATGCGACCAGGTGTCGATCGTCCGGGCGGTGATTGCGAGACCATAACCTGGGAGAATGCGCTGCACCATTGCTTTGTACTCTGCATCGGACAGGTCGGGAACCTTCACGTAGCGCTGCATGATTGCCACGACATGGTCACGGTTGTCCGGCTTTCTGTACCAGCAATAGGCATCCTGCATGCCCTTGACGAAGCGTGCGACGACTTCCGGCTTATCCTTGATCGTGCCGGTCGATGCCCACCAGCCGTTGTAGCCGAGGTCATGAAAGATCTCCGGTCCCTGGTTCCGCGCGAGGTCCACGACAACCGTGCCTTCATGCTTGGCTTCCACGATCGATGGCAGCGGCTCGACGCTGAGATAGGTGTCGACGGTACCGCGCAGCAGCGCCGGACGTGCCGTGTTGGGCAGGCCGACAGCCAGGAACGTGACGTCATCCGGCTTGAATCCGGCCTGGATCAGCAGCGTCTCCTCCATGTATTGCACCGAGACGCCGAGCGCGAGCACGCCCCAATTCTTGCCGATCAGGTCTTTGATGACCGCGGGATAGCCCTCGGCCAGATGCGGCAGGGCGAGACCTTTGCGAGCGATGAACGCGAAGGGGATGGTCACCGTCGATCCGGCCACGCCGCGGACCGGCAGGCCCCGCTCGACCGCCACCAGAAGATTGTCCCAGGAGTTGTTTACGAACGTCACGCTGCCGCTGGCGACCGCGGCGGTCATGGCGGGGCCGGTCGCAATCGGCACAAGCTGGACCGCGAGGCCGTCCTTTTCGAAGAACTTCTGGTCGCTGGCGATCAGGGCCGGCAACGATATTAGCGCGCCCGGATAGTAGCCTATGCTCGCTGACAGCGGCTGCTGGGCATACGCTGTCGTCGCTGCAATGAGCCAAACCGCCAACGTAAAGCCAACCCGCATAAAGAATGCCCTATGGCACCGGCGTCTCTCGTCATGGCCGGGCTTGGCCCCATAGGCGCCAGGATAAGCCGACGCCGAAGAAGAATACGCCCCCTCCGGTTGTGGGAAGGGGGTGGGGGGAGGGGTCGAAACAAGAAGGTTCCGACGTTTCGACCCCTCCCTCAAGGGAATGGGAGGTTCTTGCGTCGGCCCCAGCCGCTTATCCTGACGCTTAAAGGGCTTGGCCCGGCCATCTGCGCACGGAAGTGCCGGGGTAGATGGCCGGGTCAAGCCCGGCCATGACGAGAGACGCCGGCGCCGAGCGCCATTTTTTCTGCCGGCTGGTACCAGACCCAGGACCAGCGGGACGGCCGCAATCCATTGTTTCATTCGCTTCTCTCCCTGGCATCACGGAGCGGGCACGGCGCCCGCACTTCTTCTCGTTGCGGCGATCACCAGACGCCGGCCTGGCGGAGTGCACGACGCTGCGACTCGTCGTAGCCGAGTTCGGCCAACACAGCCTCGTTGTCGGCGCCCAGGACGGGCGGGGCATGCTCCGGGGCGACGCTGGCTCCATTGAGTTTGAAGCCCGCGGCCGGGAACGACGCATCGCGGCGCAGTTCCGGCAAGGCAAGGCGCCGGAACAATGCACGCGCCGTGACCTGTGCCTCGTCCAGGACCTCGTGCACCGACCGGACCGCACCGGCGGGAACACCGGCAGCGGCCAGCGCGTGCTCTTGATTTCGTCGAAGCCGACGCCGAGCCGCGCCGCCGTGCCGGGACGCCAGTTCTCGATCATCACATCCGCCCGGGAGGCGATCTCCCGCACGATCTTCACGCCGCGCGGGTCCTTGAGATTCAGCGCGACCGATCGTTTGCCCGCACTGCAGGACAAGAACATGCTGCCGAGGCCGGCGGCGGCCAGCGTCGCGTCGCCGCCTTGGCTGCGCATCCAATCGCCCTGCGACGGGCGTTCGAGCTTGATGGTCCCGGCGCCAAGCAGCGTCAGCAGATACGAACAATACGGCCCGGCGATGACGCTGGCGCATTCGAGCACGCGCACCCCGGCGAGCGGCAACGCTGTCATGCGCGGAGGCTCGGTGCAATGCGACAGCTCCGCGTCACGTCAGCATTCCGCGACGGCTTGCTCAGCAAAAGCCACACAAGCGGTGCAAAAGCCACACAAGCGATCCCTCACGTATTTCCTAATATCAAAATAGATGTGATCACTACCATATGGCTTGCTCACAGAGACGGTCAAGTGCTAACTCCCGCCCGCGCTGCGGCACATGACAGGCACGCAGTCATCGCGGGATGGGGTTCCGATGCGCTTTGAGCATGATCGATTCGGACCTGTATCGCCCGGGTTGGGCCGAATGGCCGGACCACGGATTGATCAACGCGCGAGAACGCCAAATCCCTGAAGATGCGAGAGCCGAACACCGTCACCGACCTGTTGACCTATCGCGTCCTGCGGCTGTCCAACACGTTTGGCCTGTACGCCAGCCGCCGCTACCGGGAGCAGTTCGGTGTGACGCTGCCGGAGTGGCGCGTCATGTCCATCATTGCGTCATGCGAGCCGACGACTGCTCGCGAGATCAGTCACGTCCTGGCCACTGACAAAGCGTGGGTCGGACTCTCGGTCGAGAGATTGCAGCGGCGCGGCTTCGTCACCCGTACATCCGACGTCCAGGATGCGCGCCGAACGCTCATCGGCTTCACGCGGCAAGGCAAGGAGATGCACGATGCGATACTCTCGGTTGCCCGTCGGCGGCAGCGGAGACTTTTGGCGACGCTGCCGGACGGCGCGGCCGCGACGCTGATCGCCAGCCTCGACCGGCTTCAGGCCGAGGCCGACCGAATGCTGTCCGAACTTGATGTGTTGGATATACAGGAAGCTTGTTCAAAATCGCGGCGACGATGACTGCGCGGCGGCATGCCGGTTGCCGCGCGTGAGACAGGCTGGGCGTGAGACAGGCCGGGTGGCACAGGCTGGCCAGCCAACGATCGCCCGAAGCCGGTTGCGGTCTGGCTGAGCGGCCTCCACGCCGGGTTGCTGACGTCCGGTGAAGGTGCCATTTGCCCCAGGCCGATGCCGCACCAGCACCCCGCATGCCCGACACGCTGCCGCCCCAGACTCTGACCGACGACGCTCTCGCCCAGGCGGTCACCCGTGCGCGCGATGCCCTGAAGCGTCGCCAGCAGTCCGACGGACACTGGCTGTTCGAGCTGGAAGCCGACGCCACCATCCCCGCCGAATACGTGCTGCTGGAGCACTTCCTCGACCGCATTGACGAGAAGCTGGAAGGGAAGATCGGCGTGTACCTGCGCTCGATCCAAGGCGACCATGGCGGCTGGCCGCTGTTTCATGACGGCGCATTCAATCTCTCCGCCAGCGTGAAGGCCTACTACGCGCTGAAGGCGATCGGCGACGACCCTGACGCGCCGCACATGGGCCGGGCCCGCGCCGCGATCCTGGCCGCCGGCGGGGCGGCGCGGACCAACGTCTTCACCCGCGCCCAGCTTGCCTTGTTCGGCCAGGTGCCGTGGCGCGCGGTGCCGGTGATGCCGCTGGAGATCATGCATCTGCCGCTGTGGTTCCCGTTCCACCTGTCCAAGGTGTCGTACTGGTCCCGCACAGTGATCGTGCCGCTGCTCGTGCTGATGGCGCTGCAGCCGAAGGCGCGCAATCCGCGCCGGGTTCAGGTGCAGGAGTTGTTCCGCGCCCCGCCGGAGCAGGTGCGGGATTGGATCCGCGGGCCGTACCGCTCCGCCTGGGGACGGTTCTTCAAGGGGGTGGACACTGTTCTGCGGGTCGCCCAACCCTGGTTCCCTCGCCGCGGCCGCGACAGCGCGCTCCGCAAGGCTGTCGCTTTCGTCACCGAGCGGCTGAACGGCGATGACGGCCTCGGCGGCATCTACCCCGCCATCGCCAACAGCGTGATGATGTTCGACACGCTCGGCTACGCGCCCGATCATCCCGACGCCGCCATCGCCTGGCGCGCCGTGCGCAAGCTGCTCGTAGTGGAACCCGATCGCGCCTACTGCCAGCCGTGCCTCTCGCCGATCTGGGACACCGGCCTCGCCGGCCACGCCATGGCGGAAGCCGGCGTTGGCACCGACACCGCCTGCGCCTGGGTGGCCGAGCGCCAGATCCTGGACGTGGTCGGCGACTGGTCGGTGCGCCGCCGCGGCCTGCGTGCCGGCGGCTGGGCGTTCCAATACGCCAACCCACACTACCCGGACGTGGACGACACCGCGGTCGTTGCCATGCTGCTGCACCGCAACGGCGATCCTGCCTATGCCGAGGCGATCGACCGGGCCCGCGAATGGATCATCGGCATGCAATCTTCCGATGGCGGCTGGGGCGCTTTCGAGCCGGAGAACACCCACCTCCACCTGAACCACATCCCGTTTGCCGACCACGGCGCGTTGCTTGATCCGCCGACGTCGGATGTCACCGCGCGCTGCGTGTCGTTCCTGGCGCAGATCGGCATGCCGGCGACGCACGACGTGATGGCGCGCGCCCTGGCATTCCTGCGACGGGACCAGGAGCCGGATGGAAGCTGGTACGGGCGGTGGGGGACGAACTACGTTTATGGCACGTGGTCGGTCCTGTGCGCGCTGAACGCCGCGGGCGTGCCGGCCGATGATCCGGCGGTAGTGCGGGCGGTGGACTGGCTGGTGTCGGTGCAGCGCGACGATGGCGGCTGGGGGGAGGACGAGGAAAGCTACGGTACCGCTCCCCACGGCCGCTACAAGGAGAGCACTCCCAGCCAGACCGCATGGGCCGTGCTTGGGCTGATGGCGGCCGGTGTGGTGGACCATCCGGCGGTGGCGCGCGGGATCGCTTACCTGGCGCGGACTCAGCACGCCGATGGCGAGTGGTCGGAACTGCCGTACACCGCGGTGGGATTCCCGCGGGTATTCTATCTGCGCTACCACGGCTATCGGCTGTATTTTCCCCTGCTTGCCCTGGCGCGGTACCGAAATTTGCAGCCGGGCAATGACCGCAACGTGCGGTTCGGGTTTTGAGCGTTGCCACGCGTGAGATTGCCGGAGAAGAAAACTCCCCCCTTGTGGGAGGGGACCGGGGAGGGATCGAAACAAGAAGATTTTCTTGGATTGTGACCCCTCCCCCCCTCGTGCGTCGCAAAGATCCTCCCACCCGTCCCCACCTGCTTGGTCGACATGGTCGAGAACCTCGCAAACCGCCTCGAAATCCTGGCTGCACGGCGCGGGCGGGACGCACAGGCGCGAACGCAGCATAGAGCCATCATCATATAAACATATGCTTATATCTTGCTTGACAGTGGGCAGGCAGCCCGGCGATAAGTGGGCCGTTGAGGTTCTTCGCGCCGTTCTCGGGCGCGGAGCTAAGAGGGAAGCCGGTGCGAAGCCGGAGCTGCCCCCGCAACTGTAAGCGGCGAGCGGCGGTCCATCAGCGCCACTGGGGTTCGCCCCGGGAAGGTTGGACTGCCGCACTGACCCGCGAGCCAGGAGACCTGCCTCGACCCGATAAACGTCCCCCGGCGGGGTGTCCGGTCGGTCGCATGTTCGCCGCCACGGAAGGAGTCCGGGCGGACGTTCACGCAGCCGGCTGCCGCCTTGCCACCCATCGGCTGGAGGCTGCCGTCATGACTGTCACTGTCGCCACGCTCGGCTTTCCCCGCATCGGACCGCGCCGCGAATTGAAAACGGCGCTCGAAAGCTACTGGAGCGGGAAGACCGGCCAGGCGGCGCTCCTTGCAACTGCGGCGGGCCTGCGAAGCCAAGCATGGGCGCGTCAGCGGGATCTCGGCGCCGGCATTATCCCGTCGAATGATTTCTCTCTCTACGATCATGTGCTCGACACGACCGCCATGGTGGGAGCAGTCCCACCAATCTACGGCTGGACGGGCGGTGAGGTCGGCCTCGAGACGTATTTTGCGATGGCTCGAGGCGCACAGGGCGAGGTGGCCCATGAAGTCTGCTCGCACGGGCACGCGCACGGTGGCGAGGGCGCGCCCGCGGCCGAGATGACCAAATGGTTCGATACGAACTACCACTATCTCGTGCCGGAATTTACCGCCGATCAGGCCTTCCAACTCGCCTCTACGACGGTTGTGCGGGAGTATCGCGAGGCAAAGGCGCAGGACATTGAAACGCGGCCTGTACTGCTCGGGCCGGTAAGCTATCTGCTGCTTGGCAAGACGCGAGGTGCTGACTTCGAGCCGCTTTCCCTGCTGCCGCGTCTGCTGCCGGTCTATGCCGAAACGCTGCGGATGCTTTCCGAGGCAGGCGCGTCCTGGGTGCAGCTCGATGAGCCATGCCTCGTCCTGGACCTCAGCGACACGGCCCGGGCTGCGTTTGGGGATGCCTATGGGGTACTGACGAACGGCTCTGTATCGCCAAAGATTATGTTGACGACCTATTTCGGAAGCCTCGCCGACAATCTGTCCACGGTGCTGGCGTTGCCCGTGCAAGGCCTGCACGTCGACCTGGTGCGCGCGCCTGAACAGCTTGATGCGGTGCTTGCCGGCGCCCGCCCGGATCTGGTTTTGTCGTTGGGCGTCATTGACGGCCGCAACGTCTGGGCGGCCGACCTGAACGCCATCCTGGACCGCATTGAACCTGTCGTCGCGTCGGGACGGGAGATCGTCGTCGCGCCGTCATGCTCGCTGCTGCATGCGCCGATCGATCTGGACCGGGAAACCGATCTCGATCCGGAAGTGCGGAGCTGGCTGTCGTTCGCCGTGCAGAAAGTGGCCGAGCTGGTGGTGTTGGCCCGGGCTCTGAACGAGGGGCGTGACAATGTGCGCGCCGCTCTCGATGCCGCGTCCGCCGTGATCGCGTCGCGTCGTACATCACCGAAGATCAACAACCCCGCGGTCAAGGCACGAATTGCCGCGACTGATTTGTCGCTGTCGCGACGGGAGTCTCCCTTTGAGACCAGGCGGAAGATCCAGCGCAGCAAACTCGGTCTGCCGCCCTATCCGACAACAACCATCGGGTCATTCCCTCAAACATCGGAGGTGCGCAAGGCGCGTGCTGACCATGGGAAGAATGTCATCGATGCTGCCGCTTACGAGGGCTTCCTGCGTGAAGAAACAGCGCGCGCCGTGCGCTGGCAGGAAGAAGTTGGTCTCGACGTGCTCGTTCATGGCGAGTTCGAGCGCAACGATATGGTGCAATATTTCGGCGAGCAGCTCTCGGGCTTTGCTTTCACCAGGCATGCGTGGGTTCAGTCATATGGCTCCCGCTGCGTGCGCCCTCCGATCATCTACGGCGATGTCTCCCGTCCCAGCCCTATGACGGTCGAATGGTGGCGTTATGCGCAGTCGCTGACGGACCGGCCGATGAAGGGCATGCTGACCGGCCCGGTGACGATCCTGAACTGGTCATTCGTCCGCGACGATCAGCCTCGCAGCGTCACTTGCCGCCAGCTTGCATTCGCGATCCGTGACGAGGTTGTGGACCTCGAGAAGGCCGACGCGGCGATTATCCAGATCGACGAAGCGGCGCTGCGGGAAGGCTTGCCGCTGCGGCAGGGCGAATGGCAACCCTATCTCGACTGGGCGATCGAATGCTTTCGGATAACGTCGTCGGGGGTCGGCGATGCAACGCAGATCCACACCCACATGTGCTACTCGGAGTTCAACGACATCATCGCCTCGATTGCGGCGATGGATGCCGACGTCATCTCCATCGAGACAGCCCGTTCACAGATGGAACTGCTCGATGCTTTCGCCGGGTACCGCTATCCAGCGGAGATCGGCCCCGGCGTGTATGACATCCACTCACCGCGGGTCCCGGCAGTCGACGAAATGGCCGCTCTGCTGAAGGCGGCAGCACAGCGGCTTCCGGCCGATCAGCTCTGGGTCAATCCTGATTGTGGCTTGAAAACGCGCAAGTGGCCCGAGGTCAGATTGGCGGTCGAAAACATGGTCGCGGCAGCACAAGCCGCCCGTGCTTTCGCCTGAGGTGAGCGGCACGAAGGCCGCGGGGGATGACCGCACGACACTTTCGCCGAGAAATTGCCAACCATATCGCAGGAATGGAAACGCGCATGAGCGATTGCTTGACCGAATCACGTCCGATCCTGAAACGCTGGCTCGCCGGTGAGAGGATCGGCCCGCTGCCGGTGCGGGGTGCCGACCAAGAACCGCCCGAGCTTTCGTTCGAGTTCTTTCCTCCTCGAACGGAAGCCCTTGAGCAGCAGCTATGGGCCTGCATACGGCGGTTGGCGCCGCTTGCACCGCATTTTGTTTCCGTCACCTACGGAGCAGGAGGCACGACCCATGCTCGCACTCATGCGACCGTGGCGCGGATCGTTCAGGAAACCGATCTCACGCCGGCTGCTCACCTGACTTGCGTTGGCGCGACGCGCCAGGAAGTCGACGCAGTGGCCCGCGGCTATTGGGACGCCGGCATACGCCATATTGTCGCCCTACGTGGCGATCCACCACCCGGCACCAACTATGTGCCGCATCCTGGAGGTTACCACTACGCCAGCGATCTGGTGGCCGGGCTGAGGCGCGTCGCGGACTTCGAAATATCGGTGGCGGCCTATCCGGAAACTCACCCTGCCGCGCGTAGCGCGGATGATGATCTCGATAATCTCAAACGCAAGCTGGAGGCTGGGGCCACCCGGGCGATCACCCAATATTTTTTCGATACTTCAACGTATCTTCGCTTCCTGGAGCGTTGTCTTGCCGCCGGGATCACAGCACCAATCGTGCCGGGTATAATGCCGGTGTCCAATTACGCCCAGGCCGCCAGGTTTTCAGCAATGTGCGGGGCGACGGTTCCCGCCTGGTTGGGCCACATGTTCGAGGGGACCGAAGATGATCCCGAGCAGCGCCGAGTTGTAGCCAGCATCGTTGCCGCCGAACAAGTACGCGTGCTGCAGGCAAATGGGATTGATGAATTCCACTTCTACACGCTCAACCGTCCGGAACTGACCTACACAATAGCTCACGTGCTCGGCGTCAGACCTCGGCTTGGCATATCAGCGGCGCACGGCCGAGCGTAGCTACGAGGTCGCCGGACCGAGACCAACCTCTTCCCCTCGCATTTCACAACGGCACCCCTCGGGGAAACGACCAACGGCTGGGTGCTCTGCGGTCGCATAAGGCGGCATTGCGGTAGTCGGCTGGCGCGGGCAGCAATCATCTCGCCATGACGTAAAGCATTTCTTCATTCGTCCCTGAGCATCATGCGCCTATGGCGCGCAAGCGGACTCAGTCGATGGAGCGGGGATGGGTGGGGGAGGGGGCCCCCTCATGCGGACAGCCGTGCTTGCCGGTGCCGAATCCCGTCCAAAGCGGGTTTTCACGCGATGCGCAGGCGAGGTTCCCAATCCTGCCCCTCGGTCTTTCCGCCCTCCTTCTTCTCTGGCCGGCATTGTGGAACGGCTACCCGATCGTGTTCGACGATACCGGCACCTACCTGTCCCAAGCGGTGCACCGCTATCTCGGCTGGGACCGGCCGGTGTTCTACAGCCTGTTTTTGTTCCCCCTGCACCTGACCCTCACCACCTGGCCCGACGTTGCCGCGCAAGCGCTGCTCGCAGCATTCACGCTGCACCTGGTGCGACACGTGTTGCTGCCGGCCGTCTCGCCCTGGTGGCTGGTGCCCTTCGTCGCCGCCCTGTCCGCAACCACTGCGCTGCCGTGGTTCGCCTCGCAAATCATGCCCGACATCTTCACGCCGCTGCTGGTCCTTGCGCTGTCCCTGCTGCTGTTCGTTCCGGACCGCCTGTCGCACCGGGAACATTGGTGGCTGGCGCTGTTCTCGGCTTTCATGATCGCCGCCCAGCAATCCAGCGTTGCCCTGTCGTGCGCTCTGCTGCTCGCATTGACGCCGCTGCGCCGCTGGCTCGGTGCCGCCGTGCCGCTCAACCGCGCCGGCATCGCCGCGCTGACCGCCCCGCCGCTGCTGGCGGTCGCGGCGCTCGTCGCGGTCAATCTCGCCGGCTTCGGGCGCGCGACGCCATTCCCCTTCGGCAACGTCTTCCTGCTGGCGAGAGTCATTTACGACGGTCCCGGCATGGAGGTGCTGCGGCGCAATTGCCCCCGCCCGGGTTGGGATCTGTGCCCGTTCCTGGACCAGTTCCCGGCCACCTCCGACCAGTTCCTGTGGTCGCCCGACAGCCCGGTGATGCTGGCCGGCGGCCACAAGCGCGTTTCCTACGAGGCTGACGCCATCATCGCCGCCGCCCTGCGCGCCGACTTCGGTACCGAACTGCGCGCCTGGCTGCGCAACGGGATCACCCAGCTCATGATGTTCGACAGCGGCGACGAGCTCCACGCCTGCCCCACCACGGTCACGCCGTGGATCGACCGTGACTTTCCGCTCTTCGAACGCACCGCCTACGCCGCCGCGCGCCAGGCCAACGGCCGCCTCGCGGTGCCGGATTGGCTGCAGACGGCGCATCGGGCCATCGCGCTGGCCGGCGTCGCCGGCTGCGCGGTCGTGCTGGTTGTGGGCTTCCGCCGCCGCCATCCCGCCGCCGGCTTCGCCGCCGCGGTGCTGCTGGCGGTGCTGGCGAATGCCTTCATCGCCGGCGGGCTTTCGTCGCCGCATCACCGTTACGGCAGCCGGGTCATGCTGTTGGCGCCCGCGGTCGCGCTGCTGGGCGCCGCCGCCCTGCTGCGCAAGCAGGCACCGGCCCTCGCGCCCTTCGCTTCCGAACCACCGGCCGGCGCCAGATACGGCGCATGACCCCGGCCGATGACTTCCACCGCATGACTTCCAGCGCATGACCCCCAACGCATCGCCCCCAACGCCATCGCCCCCAACGCACGACCCCCGGCGCATGACCCCCGACGCATGACCCCCGACGCATGCCCCCCGGCGCATGACCCCCAACGCATGACCCCCAACGCATGACCCCCAACGCATGACCCTGGGCGCGATGCGCAACGTCTTCTGGTCCGGGCTGGAGGCGGGCGTCGCCGGCGCCCTGTCCTTCGCCTCGGCCTTCGTCATTGCGCGGCTGGTCGGCCCCAGCGAATTCGGCATCGGCACCGCCGCCGTGGCCCTGCATGTCATGCTCTGGGTCGGCGTGAACGCAATGTTCGCCGACGCCCTGGTGCAGCGCCCGAGCGTGGACGACACCATGGCGGCAAGTGCCTTTTGGGCTTCGGTCGGCGTCGGAGCGCTGTGCGCCATTGCGCAGGCCGGCGCGGGACGGCTGATTGCCGCCAGCCTGGCCGACGCACGCCTCGTCCCGATGTGCCTGCTGCTGGCACTGCCGCTGCCGCTGGTGGGCGCGGGCGGCGTGGCGCAGGGGCTGCTGACCCGCCGCCGGGCCTACCGCGTGCTGGCGGCTCGGGCGATCATCGGCCAAGGGCTCGGCACCGCCGCTGGCATCGCTACCGCGTTGGACGGGGCAGGCGCCTGGGCGCCGGTGATCCAGCAATTTGTCACCTCGACCGCAGGCGCGGCGACTCTGCTGGCGGGTACTGGCTGGCGGCCACCCGTGCGGTGGCACTGGCCGTCGGTGCGCGTCCTGCTGCGGGTTGCCCTGCCTTTGACCGCCAGCACGCTGGTGCTCACCGCCCGTTACCGGCTGTTCTCATTGCTGCTGGGCGGCACCGCCGGCGCTACGGCACTGGGGGAGACGCACATGGCGTTCCGCCTGGTCGATACTGTGCGCGAACTCTGCTCCACCGCGCTGTGGCGGCTGATGCTGCCGGTGCTGGCCGGCATCCAGCATGACGAGGCCGCTCTGCGCGCCACCGTGGACCGGCTGGTGCGGCAGACCTCCATGGCGATGCTGCCGTTGTGCGGCGCGATGGCGCTGTGCCTGCCGCCCCTGGTCCGCCACCTGCTGGGGCCGTCCTGGACCGGGTCAGGCCAGGCGACGGCACCGCTGATCGCGCTGATGGCCCTGCTGTGGCTGATGTTTCCGGCCGGCGTCGCGGTGGTGGCGCGTGGCCAGACCGCACGCGCCCTGGCCGGCAACGTTGTCTGCCTGCTGCTCACCCTGGCGGGCGTGGCCCTGCTGCGGCCGCACAGCGCAGGGCAGGCGGTGCTGGTGTGGTGCGCTGCACAGATGGTGGCGGCGCCGTATGTGCTGTGGGTGAACGGGCGCGCGGTGGGCAGCGGGCCGCTGCGGCCGCTGCGGGGCGGCGTGGCCATGGCCGCTGTCACGCTGGTGGGACTTGGGGCGGCCGTGGAGATGCCGGCGGATGTGGGCCTGATCAGCCGTTCCCTGCTGCGGCTCGCGCTGCGCCTGGCGGTGTTTGCCGCGGTCAGCCTGACGGCCGTGCTGTTGCTCCGGCGGCGGAGAAGCGCGCCAGCGCGCCGTTGGCGTCCGCCCGGCGGGTTTCGAGTCCGAAGCCGACTGACGAATTCCGAAGCTCGTCGAAGGAGACGGCGCGTGCTCGTAAAGGGCACCTGAATGCGGCTGCGGTGAGCGCGGCCCCCTGACCCGCCTGATCCGCCCCGCCGCTTGCCCCCCGTCACGCCGCGCGTCATGTTGCCCAGCGGAGGCCCGCCATGATCCGATTGCCCGAGCCCCGGCAGGACGTGCTCGACCGCCGCGAGGCCATCATTGCCGGACTGCGCCCCCTGCTCGGCGAGGAAGCGGTGATCGCCGAGCCCAACCTGCTGAAACCCTATGAAACCGACGGCCTGACCGCTTACCGCCAGGTGCCGCTGGCCGTTGTGCTGCCGGAAACCACCGAGCAAGTCGCCGCGGTCATGCGCTTCTGCCATGCGAGCGGCGTGCGCGTGGTGCCGCGTGGTGCCGGCACGTCGCTGTCCGGCGGCGCTCTGCCGCTGGCGGATGCGGTGGTTGTCGGGCTGATGCGGATGAACCGCATCGTGGACATCAACTATGCTGACCGCTGCGCCACGGTGCAGGCCGGCGTGACCAATATCGGCATCACCAACGCGGTCGCGGCGGACGGCTTCTTCTATGCGCCCGATCCGTCCAGCCAGCTCGCCTGCATGATCGGCGGCAACGTCAACATGAACTCCGGCGGCGCGCATTGCCTGAAATACGGCGTCACCACCAACAACCTGCTGGGTCTGAAGATCGTCACGGTCGAGGGCGACGTCATCGACATCGGCGGTGCGTATCTGGATGCCGCCGGTTATGACTGGCTTGGCCTGCTGACGGGCAGCGAGGGTCAGCTCGCGCTGATCACCGAGGTGACGGTGCGCATCCTGCGTGCGCCAGAGGGTGCGCGCGCCATGCTGGCGGCATTCCGGTCGAACGAGGTGGCGGGCGCCTGCGTCGATTCGATCATCTCGTCCGGCATCATCCCTGTGGCGTTGGAGTTCATGGACAAGCCGGCGATCCACGCCTGCGAGGACTTCGCCCATGCCGGCTATCCGCTCGATGCCGAGGCGATGCTGATCATCGAAGTGGAAGGCAGCGCCGAGGAGCAGGATCGGCTGCTGGGGCAACTGCGGGAGATCTGCGAGCGGCACGATCCGATCAGCATGCGCGTGTCGCAGTCAGCGGCGGAGTCGCTGGCGATCTGGAAGGGGCGCAAGGGCGCGTTCGGCGCGGTCGGGCGGATCAGCCCGGACTATCTGTGCATGGACGGCGTGATCCCCACGTCATGCCTGCCTGACGTGCTGCGCCGCATCGGCGAGATGTCGCAGAGCTTCGGGTTGCAGGTCGCCAACATCTTCCACGCTGGCGACGGCAACCTGCACCCGCTGATCATGTTCGACGCCAACGACCCCGCCAGCTTCCATCGCGCCGAGCAATTCGGTGCCGACATCCTGAAGCTGTGCGTCGAGGTGGGCGGCTGCCTGACCGGCGAGCATGGCGTCGGGGTGGAAAAACGCGATCTGATGCCGGTGCAGTTCGCCGCGCACGAGATCGAGCAGCAGCGCCGGATCAAGACGGCGTTCGATCCGGGCTGGCTGTTGAATCCGCACAAGGTGTTTCCACTTGCGAACGCTTGAGTCTCGGGTGCTCTACTCCTTGGCGACCGCCGCGCTCCTCGCAATGACGCATTTGGCGACCTGAAATGACGCATTGTCGAAACGCCCTCTCTGATGTCCGGTGCTGCTGACACCGTGGCGGCCGAGTCCGCCATCGCCGCCGCCGTCGCCGATGCGGCCCAGGCGGGCGAGCCTCTGCTGGTCTGCGGCAACGGCACCAAGCACGGCATGCTGCGCCCCGTGCAGGCGGCGCGCAGCCTTTCCACCCGCGACCTCACCGGCATCACACTCTACGCGCCCAAGGAACTGGTCCTCTCCGCCCGCGCCGGCACGCCTCTGCCGGAGATCCAGGCAACGCTCGCCGAGCAAGGCCAGCACCTCATCGGCGAACCCCCCGACCTGGGCGCGTTGTTGCGCGCCCCGGACCGGCCGCAGACCATCGGCGGCATCGTTGCCGCCAATCTGTCTGGCCCGCGCCGCGTCGCCTGGGGGGCGATGCGCGACCACGTGCTGGGCCTGCGCTTCGTCACCGGATGGGGCGAGGCGGTGCACTCCGGCGGCCGCGTCCTGAAGAACGTCACCGGCCTCGACCTGTGCAAATTGCTCTGCGGCAGCCATGGCACGCTGGGGGTGATCACCGAGATCACGCTTAAGGTTCTGCCCGCGCCGGAAGCCACGGGCACGTTGGTGCTGCCCGGCCTCGATGCGGCCGCCGGGGTGGCGGCGCTTTCGGCCGGGCTCGGCTCGCCCTTCGGCGATCTCCGGCGCCGCCTGGCTGCCGGCGGAAGCGGCGGCGTTGGTGCCGGAACTGGCCTCCTTCGGCCGCACTGTGGCGCTGCTGCGGATCGAAGATTTTCGCCCGTCCGTCGCCTACCGCACGGCGAAGCTGCGCGACACGCTGGGACTGCCCATCGCCGAGATCCTCGGCGACGAGGCCTCCCATGCGGTGTGGCGCGCCATCGGCAACGCCCGCCCGCTGCTGGCGCACGACAACGATGCGGTGTGGCGCGTTTCCGTGCGCCCCTCGGCCGGCCCCGCCGTCCTGCGGGCCGCGGCGGACGCGGGTTGCACCGGCTTCCTGGACTGGGGCGGCGGGCTGGTCTGGCTCGCCGGCCCCGCCACCGCCGCCACCCATGCCGCGATCGAAGCCGCCGCTCGCGCGGCGCACGGCGCCTGGACGCTGATGCGCGCGCCCGAGCCGCTCCGCACCGCCGTTCAGGTAGTGCCGCCGGAACCCAAGCCACTGGCCGCCATTACCCGCCGGGTGAAGGCGGCGCTCGATCCGCGCGGCATCCTCAATCCCGGCCGCCTCTACGCGGGACTGTGACCGTGATTCCGACGATCCTCATCTTCCTGCCGTTCCTGGCGGCGTTCTGCCTTACCACCTGGCAGTACTATCAGATCGATCCGCGCCGCCGCATCCTCAACCTGCGGTTCATGCTGATGGCGAGCGCGATCGTCGCCATGTTCTTCTACCTCTTTCACGTGTTCAACTACCCGGACGACCGCCGCACGTCCTGGATCTTCGAGGCACTCGGCGTGATCTGGCTAGGCTGGTCCTGGTGGCTGCTGCGCCGGATGCCGCCGCGAGAAAACTACTGATGCAGACAAACTTCTCACCCGACCAACTGCGCGACCCCGATACGGCGGTGTCCAACCGCGTGCTGCGCACCTGCGTGCATTGCGGCTTCTGCACCGCCACCTGTCCAACCTTCGTCTTGCTCGGCGACGAGTTGGACAGCCCGCGCGGCCGCATCTACCTGATCAAGGACATGCTGGAGGCCGGCAGGCCCGCCACCCGCGACGTGGTGACACATATTGACCGCTGCCTGTCCTGCCTGTCCTGCATGACCACCTGCCCGTCCGGCGTGCACTACATGCATCTGGTTGACCACGCCCGGAATTACATCGAGCGCACCTACCGCCGCCCCTGGCACGAACGGCTGCTGCGCTTTGCTCTGGGCACGCTGCTGCCGCGTCCCGCCTGGTTCCGCGCCGGCCTGCTCGGCGCCAGGCTGGCGCGGCCGTTTGCGGGACTGGTGCCCGGCTCCGGCATGCTGGCGCAGCGGCTGCGCGCGATGCTGGCGATGGCGCCGCGCCGCTTGCCTCCGCCCAGCCCGATCGAGCGTCCCGGCATACATCCCGCGGAAGACCATTTCCCGTTGGGCCATCACGCCTTGGGCCATCCCTCCGCGGGAGAGCAGCGCGCGCGGGTCGCGTTGCTGACCGGCTGCGCCCAGCAGGTGCTGGCGCCGGAGATCAACGCCGCCACCATCCGCCTGCTGAACCGGCTCGGCGTCGAGGTGGTGGTGCCGCGCGGCGCCGGCTGCTGCGGCGCGCTGAACCACCATCTGGGGCAGCACGACGCCGCCATGGGCTTCGTCCGCGCCAACGTCGCCGCCTGGACCGCGGAGATAGAGCATGGCGGCCTGGACGCCATCATCGTAAACACCTCCGGCTGCGGCACCGTGGTGAAGGACTACGGCTTCCTGCTCCGCACCGCGGAGGCACCGTTGCGCGCGCAGGCGGAGAAGGTGGCGGCGCTGACTCTGGACATCAGCCAGTTCCTGACCCGCATCGGCTACGCCGCCACGCGGCCGAACCCGCGGCTGAAGGTCGCCTATCACGCCGCGTGCAGCCTGCAGCACGGCCAGAGCATCACGCTGGAACCGAAGGCGTTGCTCGCGGCCGCCGGCTTCACCGTGGTGGAACCGCGGGAGCCTCACCTGTGCTGCGGCTCGGCCGGCACCTACAACCTGCTGCAGCCGGCGATCGCCGAGCGCCTGCGGGCGCGCAAGCTCGACAACCTGCGGGCGACGCAGCCGGACCTGATCGCGGCGGGGAATATCGGGTGCATCAACCAGCTCGCGGGGGGCGGGGCGCCGGTGGTGCATACCGTGGAGCTGCTGGACTGGATGGCCGGCGGACCGGAACCCGCGGCGGTGGGGGGGTTGGTGAAGGCGGCGGCGGGGTGAGTTCGGTTGCTGAATTACGAATCAGTCTCGCCGCGTGGATTTGCCCTGCTCTTCTCTCCAAACCAGAGGTCCCAGCCAGCATTGTGCTCGTGGTGCCAGAGATAGCTGTAGGAAATGACAGCCCAAGCCGCGGTTCTGGAAGCGCCATCAGCCGGGTGTCGATTCCTCGTCCGGCAGTGCGTTGAGATGGTCATGTTCCGGGGCCATGCAGCCCGCCGTCATCTGATCGATCTCGTCCTTGGTCAGGTCGGCAACCGCTCGGCTGCGGCGAACCATCGCCTTGAGCCGCTGCAGTTCCTCGAACTCGACGGCGGATACGAAATAACCCGTAGCGCGGCCATGAATGGTCACGGCGACCGGCTCGCGTTGGGCAATTTCCCGATATTGGCCGAAGTTCCTGGTAAACTCGGTAGCTGGGACTTCGCGCATGGTGCCTCACCCTCTTTTGCGGGATTTACGCGTTTTATGCAATTTGTCAGGGCGGGACAACTTCGCACGAGCCGTGACGCGCGGATGACTGGTTGGATGACTGGCGCGTGCGGTGCCCGGCATGCGATGCTGCGGGACATGCGGTGCCTTGCCCTCGCGTTCCTTGCCTCTGTGCTGCCGGCGCTCGCCCTGGCGCAGACCCCGGCGGAAAACCGTGCCGAGGCGAACAAGCTGCTGGACGCCCTGCAACAGGCCCCCAGCGAAGCGGTCGCCGGGCCGCTGGGAGACCAGATCCGCGCGCTGTGGGCGCATGCCGGTTCGCCGGCGGTGATGCTGCTGATGACCCGCGCGGTGCGCGAGTTGCACGCCGGGGCCATGACCGACGCGATCCAGGATTTCGGCGATGCGATCGTGCTCGATCCGACGATGGCGGAGGCGTATCGCGAGCGCGCCATCGCCCGCTACCAGGCCGGCGACACCCCGGGCGCGATCGCCGACCTGCAGGCGGCGGTGCAGCACGAACCGCGCGATTTCGCCGCCTATGGCACGCTGTCGCACATCGCCGAGGACAGCGAGGACTGGAAAAGCGCCTATGCCGCCTGGCAGAAGGTCATGCAGATCGATCCGAAGACTCCGGACGGCGAGCAGCGGCTGAACGAGCTGAAACGCAAGGCGTTCGGCGAGGAGACGTAGCCAACCACACGAATATAGGGAGACCAGACGAGACTCTCCCGCTTGACGGAGGGGGCCGGGGGAGGGGTTCGTACAACCTGGGACAGCGGTTGCTCGCACCCCTCCCCCAACCGCCTCCCTCAAGGCGAGGGGGAGAGTCTTCTCCTGCTCCTGCACTTGAGAGGACGAACGAATGCGCATCTGCATCTTCGGGGCAGGTTCGGTGGGCGGCTACCTCGCCGGCTCCCTGGCGCGGGGCGGCGCCGAGGTCGCGGTGGTGGCGCGTGGCGCGCATCTCGCCGCGATCCGTGCCAACGGCCTGACCGTCGAAACCCCGGATGGCTCCTTCACAACCCACCTGCCCGCAAGCGACGATCCGCGGGAACTCGGTGTGCAGGACGCGGTTCTGGTCACCGTGAAGGCGCCGTCCCTGCCCGCGGTCGCCGCCAGCGTCGCGCCGCTGCTGCGCGACGACACGTTGGTTGGATTCATCATGAACGGAATCCCCTGGTGGTATTTCCATTGCCACGCCGGCCCCCTGGATCGCCGCCGCCTGCCCCTGCTCGATCCCGACGATGCGCTCTGGCGCGTCGTCCGGCCCGAGCGCAGCATCGGCGGCATCTTCTGGCCCGCATGCTCCACTCCCGCCCCCGGCGTGGTGAAGCTGCTCACCGGAGCCGGTCGCGGTACGGTGTTCGGTGAGCCGGACGGCACGGTCACCCCCCGCATCGCCGCTCTGGCGGATGCGTTCCGGACGGCGCAGCTACCGGTAACAATTGCCGACGACATCCGCACCCTGATCTGGCAGAAGCTGGTGTTCAACCTGAGTGCCGGCCCGCTCTGCGTGTTGACCGAAACCCCGGTGTTCGCCACCCAGACCGAACCGGCGCTGGTGGCATCTTCGCGCCGCATGGTCGCGGAGGCCGAGGCGATTGCAGGTGCGATGGGCATCGCACTCGATCTCGACACGGAGCAGATCGTCGGCATCAACGCACGGCTGGAACACCGGCCGAGCATTCTGCAGGACCTGCAGGCGGGCCGGCCGATGGAGGTCGATGCGCTCTACAGCGTGCCGTTGGACATGGCGCGCCTGGCCGGCGTGCCGACGCCGACGCTCGATGTACTGGTGGCGCTGATCAAGGCGAAGGCGCGGGCGCGCGGACTTTACGCCGGGTGACACGCGTCATTGCGAGGAGCAGACGCGCGTCATAGCGAGGGGACAGTGTAATCGAAGAGCGAACACCTGTCATTGCGAGCGCCGGACCACCTGTCATTGCGAGGAGCGCGGCGAAGAAGCAATCTCCTGCCCGATGAGCCGCCTTGGGCTTCGCGGGCAGGGCATTGCTTCGTCGCTGCGCTGCCTCGCAATGACAGATGGTCCGACACGACAGACAGGGAGACGGCCCGCCATGCCGGAGATCGAAGGTTATGAAATCTTGGGCCTCGGCCTCTACTTCGAAGACCTGCCGGTTGGCCGCAAGTTCCGCACCATCGGCCGCACCCTGACCGAGGCCGACCTGGTGAACTTCATAAGCGTCACCGGCATGACCGAAGTCTTGTTCTCCAACACCGAATTCCTCCGCACCGAGAGCGACATCAAGCAGCGCGTCGTCCCCGCGGCGATGGTCTATGCCTTCGCCGAGGGTCTGCTCGTGCACGCCACCATGCAGCACACCGGCTTCGCCTTCCTGCACATGGAGCTGAACGTCGAAGGCCCGACCTTCGCCGGCGACACCATCCACGTCGAATGCGAGATACTGGAAAGCCGCCGCAGCGCCAGCCGCCCAAACCGCGGCCTGGTGCGCAGCCGCAACCGGGTGGTGCAGCAGGACGGCAGGCTGGTGCTGACCTACACGCCGCTGCGGATGGTCAAGGCCCGCACCGAGGGCTAGCATCCGCCCGCGAGAGGAAGCGACCCCGATGAAACTGGCAACCTACCAGACGGCGGACGGCCCGGCGCTCGGCATAGTGCTGGCGGAGAAGGGCCAGATCGTCAACGCGGCGGCGGCCTGCACCCGCTTGCTGGGGGCGCGGCATCACGGTTCGTTCGGCATGCTGGGGCTGATCGAAAGCGGCCCCGCGGGGCTGGCGCTGCTGCATCGGCTGCCGCTGCAGGACGCGGCCATTGCGCCCTTCGCGGTGGACCTCGCCGGCGTCAAGTTGCTGGCACCGTTGCCGGTGCCGCCGCAGCTTCGCGATTGCTCGGTCTTCGCGCAGCATGTCAGCCACGCGCCGCTCGGCATGCAGCGGCTGAAGGCGGCGCTGGCGGGCCGCAGCGCCGGCGCCGTGCCGGACGCCGCGGTGCCAGAGGTGTACCGCGCGCAGCCGATCTGGTACATCAGCAACCGGTTCAGCGTAGTCGGTCACGACGCGGTGGTGCGCTGGCCGGCCTATAGCCGGGTGATGGATTTCGAACTCGAAGTGGCTATCGTGATCGGCAAGGGCGGCGCCGACATTCCCGAAGGCGAGGCACGCAACCACATCTTCGGCTATACGATCATGAACGACTTCTCCGCCCGCGATCAGCAGCGGCGCGAGATGGAAGCGGGCCTCGGTCCCACCAAGGGCAAGAGCTTCGACACCGGCAACGCGATCGGCCCCTGGATCGTCACTGCCGACGAGATTCCCGATCCCTATGCGCTACCGGTCGCGGTGCGCGTGAACGGCGATGAATGGGCCCGTACCACCACCGCCGGCATGCTGCACAGCTACGAGCAAATCCTGGCGTTCATTTCGCGCAACGAGACGCTGCATCCGGGCGAGATCATCGCCGGCGGCACTGTGGGCGGCTGCTGCGGCCTGGAGCTGGGACGCTTTCTGCCCGACGGCGCCACGATCGAACTGGACGTCGGCGGCATCGGCGTGTTGCGCAACAAGGTGGTCGCGAACGCGCAGGCGGGCACGTTGGTGACGCGGGTGTAGGTTCGGCATCGCCCGGTGCTCCAAGTCTGACGGACGAGCCGCCAATCGGTGTCATGGCGAACGCGGCGAAACAATCGGGAGATTGCGCCCCTGCGCTAGCCTGACTTTCGCGCTCGAGTTGCGAAAGTCGGGCTAGCCATGACAGCTTCGCCGACGGCATCCGAGCGTCAGGATCAGACCTCCAGGAACCACATCAGGATTCGCGCACTCTCCTCGCGCGGATATGCGTGCGACAGGTCGGCGATCTCGCGGTACACCACCTTCGCGCCGGCCGCATCCAGTGCGGCGTACGCGGAACGCGCCATCGACACCGGGAACATCCAGTCCAGCGCCCCGTGCACCAGATAAACCGGCAGCCCCGCCATCCGCCGAGGTTCGGCCATCGTGAGCAGCAGCGGATGAAAGCTCGCCGCCACCGGCGCCAGGTGGGTGAAGGGCGAGTTCGAGTCGATCCCACTGATCAGCGTGAAGGTGCCGCCGTCGCTCATCCCGGTCAGCAGCAGCCGCGACCGGTCCACGCGCCACGTCCGTGCCACTTGCTCGAGCACGTCGGCGAGATGCGCCGCATCCACCTCGGGCTGCATCAGCGACCAGGTGTCGCCGCTGGCGGTGGGAGCCACCACGATCACGCCCCGGCTGCGGGCTTCGCGCACCCAGCTCCACAGGAACAACCGGCCGTGCCCGGACCCGCCGTGCAACGCCATCACCAGCGGGTAAGCGCGCGCCGGGTCGTAGTTCTCCGGCACGAACACCGAGAACCCGCCGCGTTCATCCGTCGTGTTGGCAGCGTGCAGCACGCCCACCTGCACGTCCGTCCGTGCGGCCCCGGCGGCCAGAGCGTCCAGCAATGCCTGATCATCACGGCGATCGGGCAGCAGGAAGAAGCGGCTGACCGAAGGCATCGATGCTGCCAGTGGATAAAGCGCCTCCTGCGCGCGGCCGACCTGGCGCAGGGCGCGGAAGGCCTGGCGCAAACCGTCCGCGCCGGCTGCCGCGGCTCGCAGGCCGTCGCAGGCGCGCAGAGTCAGCGCGGCGGCGCGTTCTGCCTGGTCACGGAATGCTGCCAGGTGCTCTGGCCACACCGCGGCGAGGAAGGACGCGCGCGCATCACGCAGGGCGGTGTCCGCGTCCCCCAGCACCGCCGCCAGCGCCGCGCTATCGGGCGGATGCAGATGCCGGGCGATGAAGGCCAGCACCTCCAGTGCATCCATCGTGCGCGCAACCAGCCTGACGATCGCCTCGATCAGCGGGTCTTCCTGCATGTTGACCGTCCAACTGTTTTACTCCGGCGATTTGACGCCCTCGGGCCCGCCGGCACCATAGCGTGCGCGACTACCGCCGCGGTGGCATCGGCGGAATGCGCTGTCCCGGGATCACGTCAGGGCCTATGGGGCCAGTATCAAACTAAAGACCGACGTTACGCTTGATTTCAGGAAATACGCCCGATCAACCGCTTTTTGTCCGCAGCAATCGTTGGCACGCGGCGCGTTTTAGTGGCGCTATTGCATAAACAGGTGATGGTCGGGGTAACCGCGCCGGTGGACGAGGGCATTGGTGATTTGGTGATATGGCCCTGTCCGGTAAGCGAGTTGGTAAGGCGGCTGGCGACTGCCGTGTGTCAAGGTATTCCAGAGACGGGTGACACCCATGGCGATATGCAAATCTGAACAGGAGCGACTCTACGTATAGTTTGCCGCTGTTCGTCAGCCGTTGTGGCGATTTGTAATCGCACTTCCAAACCTTGTCTAACGCCTCCGAGGCGAGGCCTTTGCTCCCGGGGCAATCTGGTGAACAGAGACATTCACGGCGCCTCCCCTGCCTCCCGCAATCTGGCTGGATTTGGCGGCTCGCGCCAACCGACATCGGTGTTAGTGGCAGCTTTTTTCAACACGGAGACAGAATGGAAAACCACGGAGCGCCACGGAGGAGGAGGCGCCCCGCCAGTCGGGGAACCTCCTGCTCCGTGGCGCTCCGTAGTTCTCCATTCTGTCTCCATGTCGAAAATACGTTGAATCATGCGGCACCAGCGGTTGCTTCAAGGGCGCGGTTGCCACCCAGCCCGTGGCTCACCCGATCGCCCGGCTTTTCCGCCCTACCGCCGGCGCGGACGCATGACGGCGCGATAGGTCGTGCGGATCAGGTCAGTGCCGCATAATACCATCCCGCGAAAAGATTGACGCACGGCGCCCGAACGGCGCCCGTCATGGCCGGGCTCTGACCCCGCCATCGACGCACGCACGTGATGGGGTAGATGGCCGGGTCAAGCTCCCATGGGCGTCATGATTGCGTCAGGATAAGGCGGTGCGGCAGACGCAAGGAACCCCCCTTGTGGGAGGGGCCGAGGGAGGGGTCGAAGCGTAGGAATCTTCTTGTTTCGACCCCTCCCATAAGGGGAGGGGGAGTATTCTTCTCCGACGCCGCCTTATCCTGACGCGCATGGGGCCAAGCCCGATGCGTTCCTTGGTGTCCGCCTGCCAGGAGACGGCTTGGCCTGGTTTGATCCAGGTCAATGCGGCGCATTTTGCCGCGTGCGAATGAACCGATGGTTGACGTGGCAGCCTTGCCGCAGCGCTTTGTGCGTCCGGCGGCGCCGCGCCTCCCAATAATAGTGCCCCATAACAACGCAAGGAAATCCAGCGATGAACGACCAGCCACAGTTCCTCGTCTCGCCGCGCAGCCGGCTGCGCGTCCGCTACGACAATTTCATCGGCGGCAAGTCGCAACCTCCGGTGAAAGGCCGCTATTTCACCGACTCGAGCCCGGTGGACGGGAAGAAGCTGTGCGACATCGCCCGCTCGGATGCCGACGACGTGGAACGCGCATTGGATGCCGCGCATGCGGCGCGTAACGCCTGGGGCCGCACCGCGCCCGCCGAGCGCTCCCGCCTGCTGCTGAAGATCGCCGACCGCATCGACGAAAATCTGGAATTGCTCGCCTATGCCGAGACGCTCGACAACGGCAAGCCGATCCGCGAGACGCGCGCTGCCGACGTGCCGCTCGCCGCCGACCATTTCCGCTATTTCGCCGGCTGCATCCGCGCCGAGGAAGGCGCTTTGTCGGAGCTCGACGACAACACCGTCGCCTACCACTTCAAGGAGCCAATGGGCGTGGTCGGACAGATCATCCCGTGGAATTTCCCCCTTTTGATGGCGGCGTGGAAGATGGCGCCGGCGCTTGCGACCGGCAACTGCGTGGTGATCAAGCCGGCCTCCGACACGCCGCTGAGCCTTGCCATCCTGATGGAGCTGATCGGCGACGTCCTGCCGCCGGGCGTGCTGAACGTGGTGTTCGGCCATGGCTCCGAGGTCGGCGCGCCGCTCGCCTCCAGCCCGCGCATCGCCAAGGTCAGCTTCACCGGCGAGACCACGACCGGCCGGCAGATCATGCAATACGCGGCGGAGAACCTGATCCCCAGCACCATGGAACTCGGCGGCAAGTCGCCGAACATCTTCATGGCCGACGTGATGGATGCCGACGACGCGTTCCTCGACAAGGCGCTGGAAGGCTTCGCCTTGTTCGCCTTCAACAAGGGCGAGGTCTGCACCTGCCCGTCGCGCGCCCTGGTGCAGGAATCCATCTTCGACAAATTCATGGAAAAGGCGGTGGCGCGGGTCGGCAAGATCAAGATGGGCCACCCGCTCGATCCCACCACGATGATGGGGGCCCAGGCGTCGCACGGGCAGTTGGAGAAGATCCTCGCCTACATCGATGTCGGCAAGCAGGAAGGTGCTCGTTTGGCGATCGGCGGCGAGCGGGCGCATCTCGGCGGCGAGCTGGAGGACGGCTACTACCTCAAGCCCACAGTGTTCGTCGGCCACAACAAGATGCGCATCTTCCAGGAGGAGATCTTCGGCCCGGTGCTGTCGGTGACGACGTTCAAGACGGTGGAGGACGCGATCGCCATCGGCAACGACACGATCTATGGCCTGGGCGCCGGCGTGTGGTCGCGCAATGGCACGGTGGCGTATCGGGTGGGCCGCGAGATCCAGGCCGGGCGGGTGTGGACCAACTGCTACCACATGTATCCGGCCCATGCGGCGTTCGGCGGCTACAAGCAGTCGGGCTTCGGCCGCGAGACGCACAAGATGATCATGGAGCACTACCAGCAGACCAAGAACCTGCTGGTCAGCTACAGCCCGAACGCCATGGGCTTCTTCTGACCGAAGGTCGTGCGCCCCGGGGGAAGTTTGGGGGATGTTTCCCCCGGTCGCGCGCGGCAACATGGAGTACGGCGCATGCCACCACGCGTCTGCGTCACCGAAGCAGCGGCGGCCTTGCTCCGCCGGCTGCGCCAGCAGCACGGGCCGTTGCTGCTGCATCTGTCGGGCGGCTGCTGCGAAGGTAGCGCACCGATGTGCCTGCGCCGCGACGGCTTCCGCATCGGACCGCGCGACGTTTTGCTCGGCGTTGCCGAGGACTGTCCGTTCTACGTCGGTGCGGCGCAGTTCCCCTATTGGGCGAGCTGCCAGCTTACGTTGGACGTGACGAAGGACGGGGGCGACAGCTTCTCGTTGGAGGCAGCGGACGGAGTGCGGTTGATCGTGCGCTCGCGATTGTTTTCCGATGCCGAGTTGGACAAGCTGGATGCCGCGGGGCCGTTGCCGAGAGGACCACAGGCGGCCGCTGGATAGTGGGTCAGGTCGAATGACGGCACGGGTCGGGGAACGACTCTACGCGCACCTGCGCAACCCACCTGACTGACGGCACCGCCGAGCAGGACGGCGCGAATGGCGTGGCAAGCGTCGATGCCCCATCAAGCGGCGGTGCCGAGCCCCATCAAGCGGCGATGCCGATGAGGGCGGCCGTCGCGTGACGTGCGCGTATCTCCTTCGACATTGTTCTCTAGGAAAATTTGCTTGACAATTCTCCACGCCTGTCGTAGTCTGCGGCCGTTATGCGAACCCGGCACACCGTTTCGGCCGAAGCCTGCTCCCCCGATCCAGATCGGGCAGGCCCGGACGCGCCCACCCGCCTGCCGGACTGGGTCGTCCATCTCATCGCGCTGGTCATCCGCTTCATGCTGGAGCGCAATCTCTTCGGCCGCTCGCGCCGCGCCCGGCTGCCGTCATGGTGGCATGACCGGCCGGACCTGCCGCCCTGCTCGGCCATGGCTCTGGCCGCATCGATCCGCGGCGCGTTCGGCAACGCCATCGCCTGGTCGTGCCTCCGCCGCGGCATCGGACCGGGGCACGAGGACTGGCCGGAGCTGTCCCGCGCCATTGTGGCGTTTGGCGGCAGCGTGAAGGGGTTCCGCCCCGGCCTCCCGGCGTGCGGGCTGCAATGGTGGGAAAATCCCGAACTCCTGCCCGGGGCGACCGGCGACATCCGGCCCACTCCGGCCGCCACCGTCATGGCACGGCTGTTGTCGCGGCTGGCTGTCACAGAGGCTCCGCCGCCGGCCCTGGCCGTTGTGCCTGCCCAAGCCGAGCCCGCCGAGGCGCCTGCGCTTGTGCGGGCGATTCTTGCACGTGCCAGCACGGGTCCGCCGACCGGACCGCCCGCTGGGCCGACCGCGCCCGCTGGGTCGACCGGCAATTCTGTTGCGACTTACCAACGGGGCTGCGGCGTGGCCGGCCCCGCCATCCTGATTCGTACCGCCGCCACCCCAAACGGGATCGCGTGCCAGGCCGCGGCGCTGCAACGGCAAGACCCGAGCGCGAAGACCAATGCCTCTCTCGTCCGGCCCGTGAGGCGTGCGGCGGCGCAAGAAGGTCTTACGCGGATAAGAAGGCGGATGACGCAGATACACGCGGATGGGACAGTGGCCGGCATGCGGGACCCGGCCCATCGCGCAGCCTGACGTGTTGGGCTGCGCTGCCGGCGCGTGTACAGGCCATTTGCGTGTATCCGCGCGCAGCGGCTTCTTATCCGCGTTTCAATTCTTTCTTTGCCGCCAATCGCAAGGCAGGGGCGGCAGGACCTCGTGCCAAGCGCCGCCGCACCGAACGTCACCAGCACCAACCGTCTCACGAGAAACGAAACGAGACGTCCGTGAGACGCGCTTTGGCACGAACAGGACCGGGTGCCGTTCATCTCCGCGTTGCACCCCTGTCGCCGGCACACCGCTGTCTCACCAAAAACGAGCCGTCTCACCAAAAACGAACTGAGACATCCGCAAGACTCGACGGAACAGGAACTCCCGCCACTTGGTGGTACACCTGGGGGGGAACGACACTCCCTCTTGTTCCCGGACCTCGCCCCCGTCCTGGTCATCGCTCTTACATCGGCATCCGGCCAGCGGCTGGGACGACTGCGCGGTGGGCGGCCGGGCCTCGTCATCGATGCCCGGGAAACGTCCGGCGCCGAGTACTCTCCGGGCCTTCGCTCAGTCCTTCCCGCAGTCCTCCCCTCCCAGCCGTCCCGACCGCATGCTACAGACCACGCATGCGCCACACCCGCCCGCAGCCATGACCGAGCAACGCCTCGCCGCCGGCCTGGACCGATTCTTCAGCGCCCCGCTGGCGGCGACCGATCCCGAACTCGCCGCCGCCATCGGCGCCGAACTGCACCGCCAGCAGGACGGCATCGAGCTGATCGCCAGCGAGAACCTGGTCTCCGCCGCCGTCCTGGAAGCGCAAGGGTCGGTGCTGACCAACAAATACGCCGAGGGCTATCCCGGCCGCCGCTATTACGGCGGCTGCGTCTACGTGGACGTGGCGGAGCAATTGGCGATCGACCGCGCCAAGGCGTTGTTCCACTGCGCGTTCGCCAACGTGCAGCCGCATTCCGGCGCCCAGGCCAACCAGGCGGTGTTGCTCGCCCTGCTGCGGCCGGGCGATACCATCCTGGGCATGAGCCTCGCCGCGGGCGGCCATTTGACGCATGGCGCGGCGCCGAACCTGTCGGGAAAATGGTTCCGCGCGATCCAATACGGCGTGCGCCGCGACGACGGCCTGCTGGACTACGACGAACTGGAACGCCTGGCGCAGGCGGAAAAGCCGAAGCTGATCATCGCCGGCGGCTCCGCGTATCCGCGCTTCATCGATTTCCCCCGGATTCGGCGGGTGGCCGACGCGGTCGGCGCCTTCTTCATGGTGGATATGGCCCACTTCGCCGGCCTGGTCGCCGCCGACCTGTTCCCCTCGCCGCTGCCACACGCGCATGTGGTGACCACGACCACGCACAAGACCCTGCGCGGACCGCGCGGCGGCATGGTGCTGACCAACGATCCGGAGATCGGCCGCAAGATCAACAGCGCTGTGTTCCCCGGCCTGCAAGGCGGCCCGCTGATGCACGTCATCGCCGGCAAGGCCGCCGCCTTCGGCGAAGCGCTGCGCCCGGAATTCCGCGTCTACCAGACAGCGGTGGCCGACAACGCCAAGGCGCTGGCGGAAACCCTGATGCAGCGTGGCGTTGCGATCGTGTCCGGCGGCACCGACTGCCACCTGATGCTGGCCGACCTGCGTCCCAAGCGCGTCACCGGCAAGGCCGCCGAGGCCAGTCTGGAGCGTGCCCACATCACCGCCAACAAGAACGCCATCCCGTTCGATCCGGAGAAGCCGACGGTAACCTCCGGCATTCGGCTGGGGTCCCCCGCCGCCACCACGCGCGGCTTCGGCGCGGCCGAGTTCCGCGAGATCGGCGCCATGATCGACGAGGTGCTAGAGGGCCTGTCGCGCTCCAACGACGGCAGCAACGACGCGGCAGAGCAAGCGGTGGGGGCGCGCGTGCAGGCCCTATGCGCGCGCTTCCCGATTTATCCTCCTGGCTATCCCCCGGGCTATCCCCCTCACGATCCCCCTGGCTATCGCGGAGCCTGAGCCATGCGCTGCCCGTTCTGTGGCAATGAGGACACGCAGGTGAAGGACAGCCGTCCCAGCGAGGACGGCAGCGCGATCCGCCGCCGGCGCTATTGCCCGCATTGCGGCCAGCGCTTCACCACGATCGAACGCACTCAGTTGCGCGAACTGACGGTGGTAAAGTCGGACGGCCGCCGCGTACTGTTCGACCGCGACAAGCTGGCGAAATCGATCCGCACCGCGCTGAACAAGCGCCCGGTGCAGGAGGAGCGCATCGAACGCATCGTCAACGGCATCGTGCGGCAGTTGGAATCGTCGGGCGAGAGCGACATCCCCAGCAAGCAGATCGGCGAACTGGTGATGGACACGCTGAAGGAGATCGATCCGGTGGCGTATGTCCGTTTCGCCAGCGTCTACCGCAATTTCCGCGAAGCGAAGGATTTCGGTGATTTCGTAGGTTCATTGGGGGAGGGGACGTAGTGGCCGGCGGCCCTGACAAAACTCTCCCTCCCCTTGTGGGCTTGGGCCGCGACGCGGACCAAGGTTGGGGGGAGGGGTCCGTGCATCCGAACACCGCGGTGGTACGCACCCCTCCCCCCAACCGTGGTCCGCGTCGCGGCCCAAGCCCACAAGGGGAGGGGGAGTTTTCTTCTTCCGCTTCTTTTCATGCAGCGGCAGCCTGACCCGTGCCAACTTCCGCCGCCCTCGACGTAGCGCACATGCGGTCCGCCCTGGCCCTGGCGCGGCGCGGGTTGGGCAACACCTGGCCGAACCCCTCGGTTGGCTGCATCGTCGTCAATGACGGTCGGGTGGTCGGCCGCGCCGTCACCGCCCCGGGCGGCCGTCCACACGCCGAACCCACCGCCCTCGCCATGGCCGGCAGCACCGCCCGCGGAGCGACCGCCTACGTGACGCTGGAGCCCTGCTGCCATTGGGGCCGCACGCCCCCGTGCACCGACGCCCTGATCGCTGCCGGTGTCGCCCGCGTGGTGATCGGCGCGCGCGATCCGGACCCGCGGGTGAACGGCCAGGGCGTTGCCAAACTTCGAGCTTCGGGCATCACCGTTGACCAAGACGTGCTGGTCGAGGACGCGAACGAGGTCCTCACCGGCTTCCGTCAACGCACCACCACCGGCCGCCCGCTGGTGACGCTGAAACTCGCCTCCACGTTGGACGGACGCATCGCCAGCCATGGCGGCGCGAGCCGCTGGATCACCCGTCCCGCGGCCCGGCGTGCGGCGCACGCACTGCGCGGGCGACACGACGCCATCATGGTCGGCGTCGGCACGGTGTTGGCGGACGATCCCGACCTGACCTGCCGCCTGCCGGGTTTCCGGCCCTCGCCCATTGTGCGCGTGGTAGCGGACAGCCATCTGCGCACGCCGCTCACCGCGCACTTGGTCGCCACCGCGCGCGAGACTCCCACCTGGATGCTGATCCGCCACGGCACCGATGCCACGCGTCGCGCTGCCTTCGCCGACCTTGGCATCCGCCTGATCGAACTACCCGGCGCCAAAGCCGGCGTGGACCTAACCGAAGGCCTGATGGCGCTCGGCACCAGCGGGATCACCCGGCTGCTGGTGGAGGGCGGCGCGCAGGTAGCGGCAGCGCTGCTGCGGAGCAGGCTGGTGGACCGCATCGCCTGGTTCCATGCTCCGGCAGTGATGGGCGGCGACGGCTGGCCGGCGGTGCAGGCATTCGGCATCGACCTGCTGGACGAGATGCCCCGTTTCATCCGGCGGCACGCAACACCACTTGGCGATGACATGCTGACGGAGTTCGAGAGGGCGGAATGAGCGTGGCTGCAATCGACAAGTCCAGCCTTGCGGTGGAATGCTGCTGATCATGTTCACCGGCATCGTCACCGCGCTCGGCACTGTCCGCGCCATCCGCCCGCTTGGTGGCGGCCAGGACATGCGCCTGACCATTGCAGCCCCGTGGCCCGACACTGGCAGCATCGCCATCGGCGCTTCGATCGCTTGCTCGGGCTGCTGCCTGACCGCGACGGAAGTCGGCGCGGACTGGTTCGCCGCCGACGCCTCCGCCGAGACGCTGGCCTGCACCACGCTCGGACGCTGGCGCGTGGGTACACGGGTCAACCTGGAGCGCTCGCTGCGCATGGGCGACGAACTCGGGGGGCCACATCGTGTCCGGCCATGTGGATGGTATCGGCGAAGCACTGTCCGCAACGCCAGAAAACGCCTCCACTCGCTGGGTCTTCCGTGTCCCGCACCAGCTTTCCCGGTTCATCGCGGTCAAGGGCAGCGTCGCGGTGGATGGGGTATCGTTGACGGTGAACGCGGTCGATGGCGATACTTTCGGGGTGAACGTCATCCCGCACACCGCCCAGGTCACGGCCTTCGGCACGCTGGCCCCGGACGATGCGGTAAACATCGAAATCGACATGCTGGCGCGCTACGTGGCGCGGCTGGCGGAGACAGCCTGATGCCGACCCAGAGCCTGCAATCGCTGCGTACCGCCGACCTGTCGCAATACCTCGACCGCGGCCCCCGAACTGATCGAGGAAGCCCGCAACGGCCGCATGTTCATCCTGGTCGATGACGAGGACCGGGAGAACGAGGGCGACCTGGTCATCCCCGCGCAGTTCGCCACCCCGGATGCGATCAACTTCATGGCCCGCCACGCGCGCGGCCTGATCTGCCTCGCGCTGACCCGCCAGCGCTGCGAGCAACTCGGGCTGCCGCTGATGTCGGCGCAGAACGGCACGCGGCACCAGACCGCGTTCACCGTGTCGATCGAGGCGCGGGAAGGCGTCACCACCGGCATCTCCGCGCATGACCGCGCCCACACGATTGCCGTGGCGATCAATCCGGAAACCACCCGCGACGACATCACCACGCCGGGCCACGTGTTCCCGCTGATGGCGCGCGAAGGCGGAGCGCTGGTGCGCGCCGGCCATACCGAGGCGTCGGTCGATATCGCCCGCAAGGCCGGTCTGTATCCCGCCGCAGTGATCTGCGAGATCATGAACGACGACGGAACCATGGCGCGGCTGCCGGAACTTGTCGCCTTCGCGCAACGGCACAATTTCAAGCTCGGCTCCATCGCCGATTTGATCGCGCATCGCCGCATGACGGAGATGCTGGTGCGCAAGGTGGAAGAAGGCGCCTACCACCATCCTGCCGGCGGCGACTGGCGCGCGGTCGTCTATGCCAACACGGTCGAATACCAGGAGCATTTGGCAATCGTGAAGGGCGACCTGTCCGGTCCCGACCCGGTGATGGTGCGCATGCATGCGGTCGACCTGTTGGACGATATGACCGGCTCGCCGCACTGGATCGCCGTGCACAACGCGATGCACATGATCTCCCGGGCCGGCCGTGGCGTGGTGGTGCTGATCCGCGAGCATCGCCGGACCGCGTTGGCTGAGCGCGTGCGGCTGCTATCAACCGAGAACCCGCGCCCCCCGCGCGTACTGCGCGACTACGGCATCGGCGCGCAGATCCTGCTCGATCTCGGCGTGAAGAACATGATCCTGCTGACGAACAGGCGGCGTACCGATTGTGGGGTTGGAAGGCTACGGCCTGAACATCGTCGAGCAACGGCCGATCCCGAATATCGTCGGGGTGGACTACGAAGGATGATGACGGTGCCTTGTCATCGGGGGCACCGGTCCCCCTGCCAATGCGAGGCGCGAAGCGACCCGCGGCCCCTTCATCATTACGAGGAACGGAGCGACGAAGCAATCTCCTTCAAGCGCACCCCCGCCAGAGCGTGCGCCATCCTGTGGAGATTGCTTCGTCGCTTCGCTTCTCGTAATGACAGCCGCTTCGCTCCTCGCAATGACAGCCGCTTCGCTGCTCGTGATGACAACCGCTTCGCTCCTCGTAATGACAGCCGCTTTGCTCATTGCGATGACATTGGATCGGTCCTTGCCTACCTGCCGGCGCTGACATGAGTACCGAAGATGCCCCGCTACCTGCCGCACCTCGTGTTGATGGCCCGCCACCGCACCTGCTGATCGTGCGTGCCCCGTATTACCGCGCCGTAGTGGATGGCCTAACCGACGGCGCCACCCGCATCCTGCGCGAGGCCGGGGCGACGTTCGAAATCCTCGACATAGCCGGCGCGTTCGAACTGCCGCAGGCGATCCGCATCGCGCTGCGCGGCGGCAAGAAGTTCGACGGGTACGTCGCGCTCGGCTGCATTATCCGCGGCGAGACCGACCATTACGAATTCATCTGCCGTGCCAGCATGGACGGGCTGATGAGCGTCGCACTGCAGTTTGGCATCGCCATGGGCACCGGGCTGCTGACATGCGACACGCAGGTTCAGGCGCAGGCGCGTTCCGGCGCCGATGGGTTCAACAAAGGCGCCGAGGCCGCCTCCGCTGCGCTGCTGCAGATCAACGCCGCCCGCCGGCTCGGCGCGGCCTGAGCGATGGCGCAGGGCCCTCCGCGACCGCGGCGCCGCCCGCGCACCGCCTCGCGCGTCGCTGCCGTCCAGGCCCTGTTTCAGGCAGAGCAGGGGCCGGAGAATCCCGAGACCGTGATTGACCAGTTCGTCAGGCATCGCCTGGGAGAGCTGCCTGGCACCGGCGGCTTCGAGGAAGGCCGCGTGCCGGACGCGGAAGTGCCCCTGTTCGCGCGTATCGTCCGCTCGGCGGTGCGGCAGCAGGAAACGATCGACCGCATGCTGGCCGAAACGCTGCCGGCCGACTGGCCGCTGGCGCGCATCGACCCGGTGCTGCGCGCGGTGATGCGAGCCGGCGGCGCCGAGCTGGCAATGACGGAAGGTCCCCCGGCGAAGGTGGTGATCAACGAATATCTCGACGTGGCGCGCGGGTTCTTCGACGGTGCCGAGCCGGGAATGGCAAATGCGGTGCTCGACCGCCTGGCGCGGCTGCTGCGGCCAGGGGAGTTTGCCGGGGTATAATTGTCGCGGGGCGGCGGTCAGATCATTGCGTCGTTGCGAGCCCCGCAGCGTCCTGCTGGCATTGCGACGCACGCAACGCCGACACAATCTTCTCACGAGTTCGCGCCCCGCGGAGATCGATTCCTCGGGGTCGGGCCCGAGGACTGCTGCGCGCCTCGCAATGACAGCAGGGCGGGTTCACGCCTCACGATGACACCAGGGGCAATGACACCAGGGAGGGCAGAAATGACAAAGCTCGAGCTGTCGATTGCGGTGGGCGATTACGACCGGGTGCGGCCGCTTGCGGACGGTTCGGTGCAGATCGACGGCGTCAATCCGGTATTCATGCTGCTGGAACCGGAGGAAATCTTTTTCCGCGCATTCCGCCACGCGGATTTCGATCTTTGCGAACTTTCAATGAGCAGTTTTACGGTGAAGACGGCCATCGGGGATTGTCCGTATGTAGGGGTGCCGGTGTTTCCCTCGCGCGCGTTCCGGCACAATTCGATCTATATCCGCACGGATCGTGGCATCGCGCGGCCGGAGGATTTGCGCGGGAGGCGGATCGGTGTGCCGGAATATCAGGTCACCGCCAATGTGTGGACGCGTCTGATGCTGGAGGAGGAGTACGGCGTCCGGCCGTCCGACGTCGCTTGGGTACGCGGCGGCTACGAACATCCGGGGCGGATCGAGAAGATCGCGTTGAACCTGCCGCCGGACGTGCACGTGGAAGATGCGCCGGAGGGCATTACGATCTCACGCTTGCTCGCCGAGGGGGCGATCGACGCGGTGATCGGTCCGCGCGCGCCGTCGTGCTTCACGGCGGGTCATCCGCACGTCGCCTGGCTGTTTCCGGATCCGGCCGCCGCCGCCGCCGCGTGGTTCCGCAAGACGCGGATTTTTCCAATCATGCATGTGCTGGGCGTGCGCCGCTCGCTGGCGGAACGCCATCCGTGGTTGCCTGCGGCTGCAATGAAGGCATTCGGACAGGCGAAGGCACGGGCGCTGGCGAAGCTGCAGGACGTATCGGCAAGCAAGGTGACGCTGCCATTCATGGAGGAGCAATTGTTGGCGGCGCGCATGTTGATGGGCGAGGATTTCTGGGCGTACGGCCTGGAGCCCAACCGGCACGTGCTGGAGGCGTTCCTGCGGCGGCACCATGCGGAAGGGTTGTCACCGCGGCTGCTGACCGCGGAAGAGCTGTTCCACCCGTCAACGCATGAGACGTTCCGCATTTGAACCTACGACCGACTGCGTGCGGACCCATGCACTTCTGGTGATGGCCAGGCCTGACGCGCTCATCTTCTCGAATGAATCGGCCAGATGATCTACCAATGCGACCCGATCAATGTGCGAAGGTGGCCGGCCCAGGTGTCCAGCCCGGCCATGACGATGGGTTATGATACCGTGATGGCCGCGCTCACCAACGCGCCGATCGTGGTACCGCCGGCACCCTGCGCCAGCGCCCACAGATAGTATGTGCCGGCCGTCGCCGGCGCATTGAACCACTGTCCCCATCCGTTGGTCTGGCCGTCGGCGGTGGTCGAGATCAGGCCGGACGCCGGAACGGTCCTGTTGCTCGTGGACCACGCGAACGCACCGGTCGTGACGGCAGTGGGGGCCGGGGTCGCGGTCATGTTAGCGCCGCCGTTCGGCGCGACGCTCGTGCCGTGTACCTGGGCGGCCGCGGCGACCCAGCTTCCCGGCACCACGGTGGCGCCCCATGTCGTGCCTGTGACGGTGGCCGACCACGCCCCGGGATTGGCCGCGGCATCGGTACCCTGCACTTCGACATCCATCGCAGTTGCGCCGGTCAGCCCGCTCAGAACGTGCGGGCTGACGACGCCTGACACTGTCGTCCAACTACCTGCGCCAGAGGGACTGAAGCGCAGATTGTATCCCGTCGCGGCGCCATGTGTATTGTCGGTCCCGGGCGCGGTCCAGGTGATGGCGAGCTCGCTATTGGTACCGTCCGGCAGCGCCGCAACACTGGCGATCACAGGCGCGTTCGGAGCATACAGTCCCACCGAGGCGGTGGTCAGCGTGCTGGTGGCCGACCAAGCACTGGTGCCACCGCCATTGACGGCCTGGACCTCTACATCGATCGCTGCGCTGGATGCCAAGCCTGACAGGTCATACGGGCTGCTAACGCCGGTCACGACCGTCCAGGTGCCGGCCCCGGAGGGACTCCATTGCAAGTTGAATCCGATGGCGGCGTTGTGCGTGCTGTCGGTCGCGGGTGTCGCCCAGGTCGCGATGAGGGCGCTGCCGGTGCCCTGGGCCAGTGACGCGGCGCCCGGCGCGTTCGGGGCGGCAGTGGCGGTGCCGAGCGTGGTGGTGGCCGACCATGCGCTGGTGCCTGCGGCATTCACGCTCTGGAGCTGAACATCGAATGCCGTGCCGGCGGCCAGCCCGGACAGCACGTACGGGCTGATGACACCGGCTACGGTCGTCCAGACGCCGGAGCCGGAGAGGCTGTACCGCAGACTGAATCCGGTGGCAGCGCTGTGCGCGCTGTCAACCACGGGTGCCGTCCACGTAACGGTCAAGGCGCTGCCCGGGCCTTGTGCCAGGGATGCGGCGCTTGGGGGGTACGCTGCCTGCGGCGTCGGCGAGCTTGGCTGCCCCAAGGGACGCATCGTGGCCATGGTTTGATTCTGGACGCGCGGTGTCGGAGGATATATGGGCATTCTTAATAACGCTTCCTGTTAGTTCTGCGTGCATGTAGTGCGCGGCACGCATTTGTCCAGATGTTAGCATAATTTTCTTTTCGCGGTACATAAAACATATAACATGCTGAAATACCTTGCTGTATTTACTAACGGACTCTCGTCAACCCGCTGGCGACAGCACCGGCGACAGAGCCCCGCGGGGCGGGTTGATAGCCCCCGGCCGCCGGCTCGTCACTGGTTCTCGGCCTATCGCGGCTTGGGTAGCCCGGCGTAGACGTCGGCGGGCAGCAGCGTCATGACGAACCCGTCCGGCTTCTGCGACGGACCAAACGGCCCCGAGACCTTGTGCGCCACCGGTGGCACGCTTTTCAGGAACAGGACGATGTCCATCGCATCGGCGTGGGTCAGGTGCGAGAACGCGCGCCACGGCATGATCGGCGCCAGGACCCGCCCGTCCGGCCGCACGCCGGTAGTGATTGCCGTGACGATTTGCGCGGCCGTCCACTCACCCAGCCCCGTTGCCTTGTCCGGCGTGAGGTTCGGGCCGACGAACACCCCAAGCCCCGGGATCGCGAATCCTACATCCGACCCACCAAGATAGCGCGCCATGTCTGGCTTCCCCATGAAATAACCAGGGGTGTGGCAGTCGTTGCAGCCACCGAACTGCACCAGGTACTTGCCGCGCTCGACCCGCGGATCGGCGGCCTTCGCCGCAACGGCCATCGCCACCAGCAGCATCGTCGCCAGGAAAACCAGGCATGCCCGACTGATCATGAGAATCCGCTCCCCCTGCAGGCGCCATCGTACCGAGATCGCATCGCCGGAGGCAATCCTCGCACGGGGATTGCTGCCACCCCCGGCAACAACTAGGACCCTCCCTGTCATGCACCTGCCGGAGGTCCGCCCGACCCATGCCGCCGATGCGTACCCTGCGGCTTCTCGCCGATCGCGAGGTTGCGCTGGCCCAATGCGACCCACCGCCGCCCCCCGCGCCGGGCGAAGTCCAGCTTCGCGTCCGCGCCGTCGGGTTGAACCACATCGACGTCTGGGGCTTCCGTGGCATGGCCTTCGCCAAGCGCCAATACCCGCTGGTGGTGGGCGCCGAGGCCGCGGGTGAAGTCGTCGCCATCGGCGATGGCGTCGTGGCCCTCGCGCCGGGCGACCCGGTGGTGCCCTATGCGGCGGTGGTCTGCGGCACTTGCAAGCCATGCCGCTCCGGTAGCGAGAACCTGTGCGAGAACCCGTCCGGCGTGCGTGGCTTCCACATCGACGGCTTCGCCCAGGAGTTGACCAACCACCCGGCCCGCCTGACGGTGAAAATCCCCCCCGGCGTCACCCTGCACGACGCCGCCTGCGTCCCCGTCGCCTACGCCACCGTTGAGCACATGTTGTTCGACAACGCGAAGCTGGAGCCGGGGGAATGGATCCTGGTGCATGCCGGTGGATCGGGCATCGGCAGCATCGCCATCCGCATCGCCAAGGCGCTCGGCTGCACCGTCGTCACCACCGTGGGCAGCGAGGACAAGGCAGCCAAGGCGCGCGCCCTGGGCGCTGACCACGTGATCAACTACCGCGAGGACCGGTTCGAAGGCGTGGTCCGCAAACTCACCGCCAGGCGCGGCGTGGACGTCGTGTTCGAGCATACCGGTGCCGACACCTGGGCCGGGTCCTTGCTCTGCCTGAAGCGCGGCGGGCGGCTGGTGACCTGCGGCGCAACCTCCGGCCCGTCGGGCAGCATCAACCTGATGCAGCTCTTCCAGCAGCAGTACCGCATCATCGGCTCGTTCGGCGCACCGCTGGTGGCGCTGGGGCGCGCGCTGGACCGCATCGCCGCCGGCGTGCGGCCGGTGATCGACACAATATACCCGCTGGCGGACTTCAGCGCCGGCCTGCAACGGCTGGAGAACCGTGACGTGTTCGGCAAGCTGCTGGTCGAACTCTGAATGCTGCGGCGGCTGTCGCTCTACGGCGACCGCATCACCGGGCGGATTGTCAAATGGCTGCTGCGCCTGCTGCGCCACACCGACCCGGACCGCGCCGCCGACGTGTGCGGTGCCATCGCGCGCACGGTCGGGCCGCTGCTGCCGGCGCACCGCACCGGCCGGGCCAACTTGCGCGCCGCCTATCCGGACAGGGACCCTGCCTGGATCGAGGCGACGTTACGCGGCGCCTGGGACAACCTCGGCCGGGTGGCCGGCGAATACGTGCATCTCGGGCGGGTGTGGGACTACGACCCCGCGCACCCCAACCACGGCCGCATCCTCACCGACGACGAACCACTGTTCCTGGACCTGCTGAACGACGGCAGGCCAGCGCTGTGCTTTGCCGCGCACCTGGGCAACTGGGAACTGCCGGCGGTAGCGGCGGCGGCGCATGGGCTGCCCTCGGCGGTGGTCTATCGCATGCCGAACAACAAGGCGGTGGCGAAGGAGATCGTCCGCATCCGCGCCCCGCTAATGGGCCGCCTGATCCGCACCCGCGCGCAGGCCGCGCTGGAGATGGCGGCGTCACTCGACCGCGGAGAGCACCTGGGCATGTTGGTGGACCAGCATTTCAGCCGCGGCGTGGACGTTATGTTCTTTGGCCGCCACTGCAAGGCGAACCCGACGGTCGCCCGGCTGGCGCGCCAATTCGACTGCCCCGTCGTCGGGGTGCGCGTGGAGCGCCTGCCCGACCGGCGGTTTCGTATCATGGCCGAAGGTCCGTTCACACTGCCGCGCGACGCCGCCGGCCAGGTGGACGTGGCGGCAACCACGCAGATGATCACCGGCGTGGTGGAACGCTGGATCCGCGAACACCCAGAGCAATGGTTGTGGTTCCATCGCCGATGGCGGTGACGGTCCCGGCGGTTCAACACTTTGTCAACGCGCAACGGTGCCGCGTGCCACAATTGTGGCAAGGCGGGCGCGTAGCGAGGGACAACCTATTCGCAGCAGGGGAATCGAGGCCATGCGCTCCACGCTTCTGACCAGCGCCGCCCTGGCGGCCTGCCTGATCGCGCCGGCACTGGCGCAAACCGGCATCGCGCCCGCCTATCCGCCGACCGGCGCCGCGCCCGCCTATCCGCCGGCCGACACCGCGCCTGCCTATCCGCCGCCGGGGACGCCGGTGCCATCGAACGTGCCGCCCACCATGAGGGCCCCGCCCGGCGCGAACCCTGACACCGGTGCGAGGCCCGGCAACGTCATCGGGACCGGCATGTCAATGCCGATGGGCAGCCGCGCCAGCAACATCAGCGGCGCGGACACCAGGTCGGAGATCGCGCCCAACCTGCCATCGCCGCAACTCGGGCCGAACGCGTCGGCGGTGGACTATCTGCGGGCGGCACAATCCGCGCTTGCCGCCCGCCAAACGGGCGAGGCACAGCAGGCCTTGGAGGAAGCACAGACCCGCTTGCTCGACCGCTCGGTGCCGTACGGACAGACCGACGCTCCAAGCGCCAATCCGGCGGTGCAGCAAATCACCCAGGCGCTGCATGCTCTGGCGGCCGGCGACCGGGCGCGGTGCATGCAATTGATCCAGGCGGCAATTCCGCAGGCGCAGGCGATGACGCAATAACGCCCGCAATAAGGCGTCCGCTTCTAAAGCAGAAGTCTCTGCCTCGGTCGGTCAACGTGCCGCATCATCGCGGACATGGTTTGGGCTCGGCCGGTGTGCCGCAGTTGTTGGGGTCAGTGGCAGCCGAGCCGCCATAACCCGGCTGCGCAGCGCCGTAGTAGAGCCGCGGAGGCACAGTGGCAGGTTGCTGGCTGGCGTAAGAAGACGGTGGGGCGCCGGCGCCATTGTAGCCAGGTGCATATCCGTAGGGAGGATATGGATAGCCCTGAGAATTATAGGGTGCCGGCGCTTGAGAATACCCTGACGACGGAGGGTAGTACCCTGGCGGAGGGTAGTATCCTGCCGGAGGGTAGTAGGCCTGCGGTGGATAGTAGTAGCTCGGCGGATAATAGTAGCCCGGCGGGTAATAGTAGGCAGGCACCCCGTAAAAGGAGAGCCCCCAGCCCCAACCGCCCCAGCCTCCACCACCCCAGCCCCAGCCTCCACCGCCCCAGCCGCCGCCGCGCCATCCCGCGCCGCCACCGCCGTGCCATCCCCCGCCGCCACCGCCGTGCCATCCCCCGCCGCCACCGCCGTGCCAACCGCCGCCGCCGCCTCCGTGCAACTCGGCGTGGGCACCCGTAAGAGGCAGCGCAATCGTGCTTGCGAGGACCACCGCTGCAATGCGGCAAAGCCACTGCGAGTGCGAGTGTGACCAAATCATGGCTATTCTCCTACCAATCCCATATGGGAATGCCACCGCCGATCAGCCAGAAAAAATTTGATAGGACGGACCTTCTCGAGCAATCATCACCCTATGTCGCCTTCTCCGGAGAACGCCCTAATCCAAACTCACAGTCGGCCAAGGCCGATTTAAAGTCCGAGGCAGACTGATCGATGCATTCGGCAGCGCCGCCGCCGCCCGCGTCACGGTGCGCGACCATGACGCGGGAGATGCGTACCCGCCCTCGAACGATACACTTGTTCTTCCGCGGTCCCTTGGAAGCCGACCAAATTCAACGCCTGCTTCCGAGCAGTTCACGCTTCAATCGGGGTGTCGGGGGGACCTGACCAATAAAGGTGGAAGAATCAACTCGGCAAAATTCGGATCGTTGATCCGGCCGATCGGTCGGCGATCCACAGTTACTGCGACGCCCGCCGGGGTAAAGAGCAACGCAGCCTCATCGCCCTTGTGTAAGGGGCGCACCGCTTCAAGAAATTCTTGCACGGGCTTCGAACCCATATTGCATGGCGGCTTGCAATTCTCCTCAAAACCATCCCGCCACGCGGTTCGGGCTTCCTCTGCAGTCACATCGCGTAGGAAGCGGATAGAAAGCAACTTGTAATCCGGCGATTGCAGGATCAACTCCGGATCGTCGCTTTTGTGTACCAAATATAATCCGGCCACGTAAACATGAATGTAAAATACCGAGTAGGTTCGGAGACCTATGCCGTTCAGCAGCAGCCTCGTACCATTCACCGTTTGCGTGTCCGGCATCGATACACCGTCCAGCTCCGCCGCGTGAGCGGCAGACCATAAGGCTAACGCACCGAAGCAGATAAGCCAACGAGCCATGCGCTACCAGAGTTCACGCGGCGGCGATTCTGTCAATGTCACTTTTCGCCGCCGCCATGTGCCGGCCCGCGCAACCGTTGCCCACTTCGCCCCGAAACCGTGGCGCACTGTCCCTCACGTGCCACCCGCATTTCATGCAGTGCGTGTTCCGAGTGGCCGGGATCGGGCGGCAGGTGCTTTCAGGCAGGGGGATGCTCTAACCACGGCGCAATGCGACGTTCCAGCTACATCGACCCGACGTAAGGGTTCCTTCGATCGCCGCTGGGCCATCTTTGGGATGATCAATCATCGCCATGAGCCGCATCGTGATCGCCTTTTCCCCTGGTGCTGATCTGGTCACTTCGCCGGCAAGTCGTCCTGCATCGACCGTCCCCTCGACAATCACAACACTTTGGAACGGATCAAACGAAAATTTGCCGGAGCTCAGCGTCATGAGCCCCGTGGTTTGCTGTCCGCAGTCTGGTTTGGTTGGAGCAACAGGCCCTACCCATCGGCCGTCATCGCCAAAGAGACTGAATCCTTGCCCCGATTGAAGCGCCTCACCGACGTTGTGCACGCACCCGGCCAGGGCCAGCAGGCTCAATGACATCAAGATCTGCCGCCGCGGATTGATCATCAGGACTTGCTCGCCTCGATGGTCATGCCACCAGGGTTATGTCACTGCTGTTTCCACCACCCGAGCGGCGGATGCGGCAAGCCCAAATTTTCCCGCAGCGTCACCCCAGCATAATCCTTGTGATAGATGCCGCGGCGTTGCAGCTCCGGGACCACGAAGCGCACGAAGTCCTCGAATGCGCCGGGGATGTGGGTTGCCGCGATCACGAACCCGTCGCATGCACGTTGGGTGAACCATTGCTCGAGCCGGTCCGCCACGTCCTTGCCGCTGCCGACGATCGCCTCGCGCGGGCGGCCGCGGCGAGTCACCTCGATGAAGTCGCGCGGCGTCGGGTTGCGGCCGGTCAGGCGCACCACGCGGTCGCGCATCGCCTGCATCCCGGTCATCGCGTCGATTTCTCCGTCGGTGAAGGGTTCGTCCATCCCCTTCTTCTTGAAGTCGAAGTTCATGGCTTCCGACAGCAACGACAACCCGTCCACCTCGCGGTAGAGCGAATCGACGAGAGCCATCTTGTCCTCGGCCTCGGCGCGGGTTTCCGCTACCACCGGGAAGGCAATGGTGTTGACGGTCACCAGGTCCGGATCGCGCCCCTGCGCCGCCACCGCGGCCTTGAAATCGGCATACTGACGCTGGCCGGATTCGAAATCCGGGTAGCCGACGAACACCGTCTCCGCCCAGCGCGCCGCGAAAGCCTTGCCGCGGTCGCTGGCGCCGGCCTGGATGATCACCGGATGGCCCTGCGGCGAGCGCGGCACGGTGAACGTGCCGTGCGAGTTCAGGAATTTTCCTTCGTATTCCAGCCGGTGCACCTTGTCGGGCTGGGCGAACAGGCCGGTGTCTTTGTCCACCACGACGGCGTCGTCTTCCCATGCGTCCCAGCAGGACAGCACGATCTGCATGAACTCGTCGGCACGGTCGTAGCGCAGGTCGTGCGCGCAGGTGCATTTCCCGGCCCATGTTGTGCGCCTCACCGTCATTCACCGAGGTGACGACGTTCCACGCCGCGCGGCCGCCGATCATGTGGTCAACGGTCTGGAACCGGCGGGCAACGTCGAACGGTTCATAATACGTGGTCGAACCGGTGGCGCCGATGCCCATGTATTTCGTGCCGAACCCCATGGCGAGCAACGTCGCCACGGGGTCCATCTTCACCACGCGCACGCCGTTGGCGACCACCTCGGCGGGGTTGCCGCCATAGATGTCGGGCATCGCCAGACGGTCGTCGAAGAAGGACATGTGGAATTTGCCCTCCTCCAGTACCTGGCCGATCTTCTGGTAGTAGGCGGCGGTGGTGAAATCGGTGCGCGACAGCGGATGGCGCCAGGAACTCGCCAGGATCGTGCAGTTCTGCGCCTGCAGGAAGCCCACCAGCACCATCTGTCGCATCGTTCCGTCCCCCTATCGCCGGTCGTCCAGATCCCGCCGCACGGCGGCGATCACCGCATCCCAGTCGCCGCGCGAGGGCTGGCGATAGAGACGCATGGTTGGATACCACGGACTGTCGCTGCGCCCCAGCAGCCAGCGATAGTCCGGCGCGTAGGGCAGCAGCGTCCAGACGGGACGGGCCAGCGCACCGGCCAAATGCGCCACCGATGTGTCCACCGAGATCAGCAGGTCGAGTTCCGTCAGCAGCGCAGCGGTATCGGCAAAGTCGCGGATCTGTGCGCCGGGCCAGCGCAGTGTCGGCGTTGCGGCCAGAGCCGCCTGATCGCGCTCACGCAGCTGCTGCTGCACCAGCACGAAGTCGCAGCCGGGCGCGCCAAAAATCGGCGCGAGACGCGCCAGCGGGATCGAGCGGTTGCGGTCGTGCGGGTGCTCGGGTCGGCCCGAGCAAACCAGACCGATACGGCGATGCCCGCCCGCGCGCGCCAACCCACCCGGTCCGCTTGGTCCGCCCGCTCCGCAGGTTCCGCTTGGTCCAATAGCTCCACTTCGCCCGGGCAGCGGCCGGCCGGCGCGCCATGGCTCCATGCGCACGGGTGGCACCGTGGCATATGGCACCGCTTGCGGAATGGTGTCGGACACGGTCGCGGAATACAGCGGCAGCGACAGCAGCGGGCAAGCGACATCGCAGTCCGGGTCGGGGTCTTCCAAACCGATTATGCGCGCAATGCCGGGCAGGTCGGCGAACACCGCGTGCATCTCGCGCGGCAATTCCAGCACCACCTCGGTGCCGAGCGCCGCCAGCAGCGGCGCATAGCGCACGAACTGGATGATGTCCCCGGCCCCTTGCTCGGCCATCAGCAGCACGCGCTTGCCTTCCAGCGCCATGCCAGGCTGCCACTGCTTCAATGCCGGCCGCCGTTGATAGTTCCAGCGCAGCGGACCGGCTTCGCGCCGTGCCTCAAAATGGCGCCAGCCGGCGGCGAAGTCCCCGTCCAGCAACAACGCCAACGCATAAGCGAACGCGGTATTGGCGCTGTCCGGACGCAGCGCCAGGGCACGTTCGTAGCTTTCCCGCGCCTCTTGCAGGCGAAGTTGTGCCACCAGTGCATTGCCAAGATTGTTTAGCGCTTCGACGAAATCCGGCCGCGGCGTGAGCGCCTCGCGAAAGCAGCGTTCCGCTTCGGCGGGCTCGTCGCGTTCAAGCGACATGTTGCCCAGCGACAGCCATGCCTCGGGCCGTACCGGCAGCGCCGAGGTGGCTGCCAGGAACCGCGCCTGCGCTTCGTCGCGCAAGCCGAGCGCCAGGCATGCTTCGCCCAACGCATGCAGCACGTTCGAGTCATGGTATTTCTCCGCGACGGCGGCGAGCAATGGCACGGCCTCAGCCGGGTTGCCCTGACGCAGCAGGACCACACCGAGCAAATGCAGCGCCGACGGATCGCCGACGTCGCGCGCCAGCATGGAGCGGCATAGCGCCGCCGCCTCGTCCCAGCGCTCCGCGTCGGCGAGCGCGCGTGCCTCGGTCAGGTCAGAACTGATAGCGACGCAGGCCTCCATCGACCGGGATCACCGTGCTGGTGATGTAGCGCGCCAGCGGCGAGGCAAGCCAGACCGCTATCCTGCGCGTCTTCTATCTTGCTCAGCATCGCCGTGACGCGTTGCTCGAAGCGCTAGCCGTCGCGCGACGGCAAGTGCATCGTGGTGCATGTGACCCTGCGCCGTGAGCTTGATCACGCCGGCCCTCGTCGTGCCCCCTTTGCCGATTGCGCCATGGCCGGACCAATGTCCCCAGGGGATTGACCCAGCCGTCTACGCGGGCAGGGTGACGCGCTAAATGGTCGGGTCAATACCCGCTTCGAACCAACTCGATGTCGAACCGGGAATATTGCCCAACCGTTCTCTGGGAGGTGCCTGTGTCTGCTTTTACCATGGATCTCGACCGCCGGCCGGCGAACTATGTGCCGCTGTCGCCGGTTTCCTTTCTCGTGCGCGCGGCGCGCGTGTACGGGCAACGCGTCGCGGTAATCCATGGCGCGCGGCGCACCACCTACGCACAGTTCCTGGAACGGTCGCGGCGGCTGGCCTCGGCGCTGGCGCGCGCCGGTATCGGCCAGGGCGATGCGGTGGCGATCATGGCTCCCAACATCCCAGAGATGCTGGAGGCGCATTACGCTGTGCCGATGCTGGGAGCCGTGCTGTGCTCCATCAACGTACGGCTGGATGCGGCGGCGGTGGCGTTCATCCTGATGCACTCCGAAGCCAGGGTCGTGCTGATCGATCGCGAGCTTTCTCCCGTCATGGCGCGTGCTCTGGCGCAATTGGGGCGCCGGCTGCTGGTGGTGGACATCGACGATGCGGAGGCTGCGGACGGCGAACGCATTGGCGTGGTGGACTTCGAAGCGTTCATCGCCGGTGGCGACCCGGCTTTTCCGGTGGCGCTGCCGGAAGACGAATGGCAGGCGATCGCACTGAATTACACCTCCGGAACCACGGGGAATCCGAAGGGTGTGGTGCTGCATCATCGCGGCGCCTACTTGAATGCGGTGGGCAACGCACTGGCGTTCGGGCTGACACCGCGCAGCGTCTATCTGTGGACGCTGCCAATGTTCCACTGCAACGGCTGGACATACACCTGGGCGGTGACCCTGGCGGGTGGCACGCATGTCTGCCTGCGCCGCGTCGATCCGGCCCCGATCTTCGCTGCCATCGCCGAGCATGGCGTGACGCATATGTGCGGCGCACCGGTGGTGCTGTCGATGCTGATCCACGCGTCGGAGACCGCGCGGCGAAGGTTCGGTCATGTGGTGCAGATCGCGACCGGCGGTGCGGCGCCGCCCTCCACCGTGATTGCTCAAATGGAGGCGATGGGCTTCTCGGTGACCCATCTCTATGGGCTGACGGAAAGCTACGGACCTTCCACCGTGTGCATGTGGCAGCCCGGACTGGACGACATGCCGATCGAGCAAAAGACGGCGTTCATCGCCCGGCAGGGAGTGAACACGCCGACACTGCAGGATGCGGCGGTACTGGATCCCGCGACTATGGTGCCGGTGCCGGCCGATGGCGCGACGATGGGCGAGCTGATGCTGCGCGGGAACACGGTGATGATGGGGTATTTGAAGAACCCGTCTGCGTCGGATGAAGCGTTCGCCGGTGGATGGTTCCATACGGGCGATCTGGCGGTGATGCATGCCGACGGCTACGTGGAGATCAAGGACCGGGCGAAGGACATCATCATCTCCGGCGGCGAGAATATTTCCTCGCTCGAGGTGGAGGAGGTGCTTTACAAGCATCCGGACGTGATGGAAGCCGCCGTGGTGGCGCGGCCTGATGAGAGATGGGGCGAAACGCCGCAGGCTTTCGTGACACTGAAGCCGGGGGCGCGGACGGTGACGGAGGCAGATATTGTTGCCTGGTGCCGCACGCATCTGGCGCACTACAAGTGCCCACGGTTCGTGACGTTCGCGCCGCTGCCGAAGACGTCCACGGGGAAGATTCAGAAGTTCGAGCTGCGGGACAGGGCGCGGGCGGGGTGAACACCCCGTCTCGATCAAGATTTCGGGCTACGCCAGAGCGACCGAGGCCAACCGTTCGCCGGAAGCCCGAACGGTGTGTATGACGGTACTACTGTATGATCAAGATGATCAAGCTCAACCGGACGAGGTTCGCCGACTGCGTCAGGAACCATCCTGAGGCCGACATGGGCTACCGGATTGCGAGCGCCTACTTGAAAGATGGGAGAGGCTTCAGGCAGGTGATCACAGACTCCGGCTATAGCACGAGCGTCTCAGGACATCAGAATGTGCCGCTATCCGAAGCCGATTACTTCATCGTGACCCATGAGAGAGGCGCAAAGACGACAAGCTGGTGTTGAAGCAGTAGGATCGATCCAAGCAAACCGCGAATCCTGTCGGCAACATCACGACGATCGTCGATTGCCAAGCGACCGGCAGCCTCGGCAAACCGCGTATCAATCGTCGCGATCTTCTCTGTTCGAACATAGCACGGGACAGTGAATCCAGCCCCGGCCAGATCCGAAATTGCCACGTCCCCCGGCCACGCGCCGCGCTCAGCACTGGTGATCATCAACACCCAAAGGATAGAAACGCGGGCATGAACTTCAGGTGCGGCGATGACGAGGGTGGGCCGGCGCCGCACACTTGGTCCGTCTGCGTAGGGGAAGCCAACCTTGACGACATCCCAAACCGCGAAACCACTGCCAGGCGGCACTAATCGCGACATTCAGAGATTAGCGAAGGTGCGCTCGTCCTCTTCTGTGTCCCACTCCCAAAACGTCGCGAATGGATCCTCCAGAGGATTGCCTTTCAGCGGCAACTTGGGTGGTGCCTTGGTGATGACGACCCGCTCATCCTCGATCGAATAGGCAAGCTCGTCGCCTTCCCTTACGCCGAGCGGGGTGCGGCCAGTGGGATCGTGGTCTGGGCCTTGCTGGTCAGCTTGCTGGTGATCACCGAATTCATCCCGGTAAGGAATGTCCTTGGGTAAGGACATTCCTTACCGGCTTCAACCCCCTACTCCGCCGCTGCTCGCATCGTCGGGATGTCCGTGGAGTACCGCAGATGCACCGGTGCATTCGCCTCCCACGGATCCTTCAGCCCCAACTTCGCACCATGCTCGCGGAGCGCCGGCATCACCTCCCGGCCGAGCAATTCGATGCAGCGCCGCCGGTCCGCCGCCGGCACCGTGCCGTCGTTGCCCCACAGCCCCATTATCCCCGGCCGCGTATGCTCGATCAGGTGTTTCAGCCGCTCGATCACCTGGTCTGGTGTCCCAGCGACGATCATCGTATCCTGCACTTGCTCCTCGAACGTCGGCTGCCCGCGCGGATTCTTCGCCCGCCCGACGGCGAACTCCACGAACCCGCGACGACCCGATGGCGAGAAATAGCCGGACGGATTGGCCCAAACCGGATGCGCCAGCCCGGTGAATTCGCCCTGCATCCACATGAACTGCCGGGCGTTGCGCAGTGCTTTTTCCTCCGTGTCCTGCACGTGCACGCGGATCAGGTAGCCGAAATTCTCCGGCCCGGCGGTGTACCCCACGTCGGCCGCCGCCTTCGAATACGTATCCCAGATCACCTTGGTCGCATCGATCGAGGTGTTCAGCGCGATGTACGGATAGCGCTGCTGCGCCGTCCAGATCACCGTCTCCTTCGACAGCACGCCCGGAATCCACACCCGCGGATACGGCTTCTGCACCGGCAGCGCCCACGGGTTCACCACGCGGTGCTGATAGTGCGTGCCTTCCCAGCGGAACGGCCCCGGCTCGGTCCAGATCCTGGTGATCAGATCATGCGCCTCGACGAAGCGCTCGCGGTTGAACGCCGGATTCACACCGTTGGCCAGTTGCTCCTGCCCGCCGCCGCGCACGAAGCCCGACACCACCCGGCCCTTCGAGATCATGTCGATCATCGAAATCTCTTCCGAGAGCTGCACCGGATTGTCCGACACCGGCAGCGGATTGCCGAGGAACACGATCTTCACCCGCTTGGTCACCGCGGCGAGGATCGCACCGAACATGTTGGTGCGCGGCTGCATGCAGAACGGTGCGTTGTGGTGCTCGTTCAGCATGATGCCATCGACGCCGGATTCCTCCGCCAGCACGTACTCTTCCAGGTACTCGTTGTACAGCCGACTGGCGGCCGCGGAATTGTAGTGCTTGTTGGAGAAGGTCAGCGCCGTGGCTCCGTATTTCAGCCCCTCCTGCGCGTCGTAGGCGGCCATCGGTTGTTCGGTGAAGTACATCAGATGCATGGCTTGTCTCCTCGCACCCCTTGTTGCGTTGCGTCAGTTCGCGTTGAGGAAATTTGAAACCAGCTTGGCCAGCTCGTCAGGCTTTTCCATATCCACGTAATGCCCGCATGCCGTCACCGTCTCCAGAGTTGCCTGCGGCAGCGCCTGCTGCCAAGCGGCGGCGGCACTGAACGGCACGTGCCTGTCGTCATCGCCCCACACTACCAGCGCCGGAGCCCGCACCCCGCCCACCAGATGCGGCAACGCCTGATTGTACATGTACGGCTTCCACGCCGTGCGGAACACCATTTCGCGGCACAGGTCCCATTGTTCCAACTGGTCCGTCGTCACGTCGCCGTAGACGCGTGTGAATGCCGCGGGATCGTGGAAGCCGGCCTGAGGATAGTCCATGTAGCTGACGATCGCCTGGTCGAAGATGAACCCGTCGGGCGGCTTGATACCCATAGGGCCGACCAGCACCAGCCGGCGATACGCCGCCGGCGCCTGACTGGCCATTTCAGCGGCAACCCAGCCGCCGAACCCCAGCCCCACCAGCGACACATCCTTCACCCCTAGCTCTGACAGCAGCCACGCATGCACCGCCGCGATGTCGCGCGGATGGCGCATCCAGGCCAGCCGCTCGGACTTACCCCAGCCCGGATGGTGCGGCACCAGCACATCGAAGCTGCCCGCCAGCGAGTCATAGAATGGCAGCCGGTCCGGTGTGCCGATGTCGTGGTGAAGGATCAGCAGCGGCCGGCCGCTGCCGGCGCGCGCGAGATGCAGCTTGCCCCCGGCAATCTGATGCGTCGTATCGGTCCAGGCCACGCTCATGGACTTCCCCTCGTCGTTCTTCGTGGCGGAGGATACCCACCGGTAGCCGAACTTGTCCAATCGGTGGGGCCATGGCCACGCCGTAGGGCAGAAAAGCGCAGCGCATTGTGCCATCCCGAGAGCGCGGCGGAATGTGGTGCGCTTTCCCCTACGTCTTGCCCTCACACCACATCGTTCGGCCGCAGCCGGCACAACGCCGCGTCGGCATCGCTTTCGATCTGCAGCGTCGCGTGGGTGATGCCGAAGCGCCGGGCCAGTTCCATCGACACGTCATGCAGCCGACCGGCTTCCCTCTCGCCCGCATAGACCAAGTGCGCGGTCAGCGCCGTTTCGGCGGTGGACAGCGGCCAGATGTGCAGGTCGTGCACCTCGATCACGCCGGGCAGCCCTGCCAGCCAGTCTTGCACCGCGTCGTGCGGCACGCCGGGCGGCACCACGTCCATCGCCAGGTCTATCGAGTCGCGCAATACGCCCCATGTGCCCGCCACGATCACCACGACGATCGCCAGACTGGCCAGCGGGTCCAGCCACAGCCACCCAGTGAAGCGCATCGCCAGGGCCGCCGCGACCACGCCCAGCGATACCAGCGCATCGCCCGCCAGATGCAGGAACTGCGCCCGGATGTTCAGATCGCGCGCCCGATCGCCCAGGAACAACAATGCGCTGCCGCCATTCACCACGATGCCGATGGCGGCGACCAGCATCACGGTCAGCGTCGCCACCGGCTCCGGATGAGCCAGGCGGCGCATTGCCTCCACGCCGATCGCGCCGACCCCGATCAACAGCACCATGGCGTTGACCAGTGCCGCCAGGATCGAGCTGCGCCCCCAGCCATAGGTGCGCCGCCGCGTCGGTGGCCGCTGCGCCAGCCACGCCGCGCCCCATGCCAGGAGCAGTACCACCACGTCGGCGAAATTGTGGATGGCGTCAGCCAGCAGCGCCATGGAGTTCGCCGCTAGCCCGAACCCCACCTGCGCCACCACGAACGCCAGGTTGACCGCCGCGCCGATGGCAAACGCCCGGCCCTGCCGCGCGGCCACGCCATGGCCAAAGGCGCCCCGATCGTGGCCATCATGGCCCTGTCCCATATGACCATGCCCCACATGACCATGCCCAGCATGATCGTGCCCGACATGGCCATGACGGCGATGCGGCCTGACCGGCGCGTGATCGTGATGCGACGCGTTCATGTCAGTCCCACTATGGCAGAAGCGGCTCGGGCGTGGCAGACCGGTATCACGAATTGGTGATTAGGTGGCACTGCACCCCGTCCCTCATGTGAGGCGGCGGCGTTATGGGAAAGGGGTCGCGGGGACGATCATGCTCGGCACTTGGATCGCCTCACTGCTGGCGGCTGGCCATTCGCCGCTGTTCCAGGCCGCCGCCATCATCCTTGCGACCTTCGTTCTGGAAGACGCCGCGACCGTGCTTGCCGCAATGCAGGCGCAGCGAGGCGGCATCTCCATCGGCCTCGCCCTGGGGTCGTTGTTTGTTGGGATCGTGCTGGGTGATTTGTGGCTGTACGGCATGGGATGGCTGTCGGCGCGAATACCCTGGATCGAGCGGCTGCTGCCGCCACACCGCCAGGAGACGATCCGCGCCTGGCTGCGTGGCAGGGTGTTCAAGGTGGTGTTCGTCAGCCGCTTCCTGCCCGGATTGCGGCTGCCTACCTACACCACCTGCGGCTTTCTCGGCGCCGACCTGCGCCAGTTCACCTTGGCCGCGGTCGTCGCCACCACCTGCTGGACCAGCATGTTGTTCGGAATCTCGCTGCGGGTGGGACAGGTCCTGATGGACCATTTCGGCGCTTGGCGGTGGGTCGGTGCGGCTGGATTCGTGATGTTCGTGATCGTCGCTGGCCGTTTGGCCGCCGCAAGCATGCAGAGCCAGCGGCGATGAAACTGGAACCCGCCCTGCGACTCGATCACGCCGCTTCCCCGCCGCGTCCGCCGCCCGTAGTTTCCTTTTTCGAGTTTTGGCCCGGTTGGCTGTTCTACGCCCCGATCGTCGCACAGTGGGTCGCGCTCGGACTCCGCTATGGCGATTTCGCCCTGCCCACCGCCGCCAATCCGACGATCGAGACTGGCGGCCTCTGCGGCGAATCGAAGCGGTCGATCCTCGACCAGGTGTGCGGCGCCGCACGCGACATCCTGGCGCGGTACGCCAGTATCGTGACGCACGCCATCGACGCCACCGCCGACACCGAAGCCGCGGAGGCGGCGATGGTCCAAGCCGGCCTGGCCTACCCGGTGGTGGTCAAGCCGGATATCGGCTGCAACGGCACCGGCGTCCGCCTGGTGCAAGACCAGGCGGCGCTGGCGCGCTACCTGGCCGTGTTCCCTCGCAACGCCGGCGTGCTGTTGCAGGAATTCATCCCTGAAGACGGCGAGGCCGGTCTGTTTTACATCCGCGAGCCTGGACAAGGGCGCGGACGCATCAGTTCGATTACGTTGAAATTCCCGCCAACCGTCACCGGAGACGGGCGCTCGACGCTGCGGGATTTGGTCATGGCCGATCCGCGCGCCGGCCGCGTAGCGCAACTCTATCTGCCGCGGCTGCGGGACCGGTTGCAGGAGGTGCCCCGGCAGGGCGAGCAAGTGCGTCTGGTCTTCGTCGGCAACCACTGCAAGGGCTCGATCTTCCGCAACGGCATCGCGCTCGCCACCGAGGCGCTGACAGACCGCGTCGAGCGCCTGGCACACGCGTTGCCGAATTTTCATTTCGGCCGCATCGACGTGCGTTTCGGGTCGGTGCAGGCGCTGGCCCGCGGCGAGGGCTTCCGCGTGATCGAGATCAACGGCGTCGGCTCCGAGGCGACGCATGTCTGGGACCCGGCGACCTCGCTGACCGAGGCGTGGCTTGCGCAGTTTCACCACTATGGCGCGGCGTTCCGCATCGCTGCGGCCAATCGTGCCCAGGGCCACAATCCGACGCGCCTCCGCGCATTGTGGCGGCACTGGCGCAAGCAGAAAAGGCTGATGGCGGCCTATCCGATGAACGACTGACGAGCGGTGGGGCGGGCCTGACGACACGCCCCTTCGGAACCGGCCTTGCGGCTCCCGTCTCGGCGATCACGCGTATCGTCGGGTCTGTCGAGGCAAGGCCCCTTGCATAGCATCTTGATCAGACTCCAAGACGCTCGCCCAGCGTCGGATCAGCCGAGAATACGAAATTATTGGTGTAGGTGTCAGGGCGAGCGACATTCTGGTGGCACTCTGCGCTGAAATCGCGAATTGGTACAATGCTGCCCGCCTGAAGGAACCAGCCGCCATAGCCGCGCTCGCAGAGATATGCGAACGTGGCCGAAACGATGCCTGGATTGTGGCGATCCTCCAATTCCAGAATGATATTAGGCTGGTGAATCCCTAGAATGTGTTCCGCGCCGTGCAGAATCTTCAGCTCGTGCCCTTCGACATCAATCTTGATGAAGCCGACGGGTTCATGCACTGCCTGGTCGAGGGTGACGATCTTGACCGCTATCGCCTCGTGCAACCCGGACGCCTCGCCAATCAGGTTGTTGACTTCAATCGTCGCGCGACCCGGATCGGGCCGGTCAAACAGCAGGGGAATCCGCAGGACCGCACTGCCAGGACGATCGGAGAGCGCCACGTTACGGACCTCCACCCCACGTGGGAACCTTCTGCGCAGGATGGCAGCCATATTCGGGTTCGGTTCGAAAGCGATGCAACGGCCGGAATAGTGGCGCAGGAACCACGTGTAGGCGCCGGCATGGGCACCAATGTCGATTGAAGCGCGGCGGGGGTCACACAGGTGGCGCACCAGCCGCACGTACGGATCCCCCCAGCGCCATTCCCGATACGCCGAGGCATAAGCGCCGATCGGGCCCGGCCGGGCAGCCAGCCATCGGGAAACAGCCGGCGGGATCATGCAGCGGCTGGTTTCGGTTGGGCGGTTGCGGGTAATATCGATCTGATGTCCGCGCGGCATCGACCTGTCAATCCCGGTCGCCCCCTGCCTTCCCCCTGTCTTCCCCCCGCCTGCGCCAGCGCTGTCGTGGTTGCCAACCAGGGCGGTTTGCGTCACCAGCCAGTCCATAACGGACCGGGGATTTCGCTGCATGACCGCTCTGCAATCCATCGTCCTCGCCATCGTGCAAGGCGCGACCGAGCTGTTTCCCGTCAGCAGCCTCGGCCACGCCGTTGTGCTGCCCGCGCTGCTGAACTGGCACATCGACCAGCATGCACCGGAATTCCTGCCGTTCCTGGTCATGCTGCATCTCGGCACAGCGGCGGCGCTGCTACTGTATTTTTGGCGCGATTGGTGGACGTTGGCCACCGGCGTCCTGGGACTGGGTGGCGCGCATAAAGTCAGCGAGAGCCGCCGCGTCTTCATGCTGATCGTCATCGCGACCATCCCGGCGGTGATCGTGGGCTTTCTCGCCGAGAAGTTCTTCCGCAACCTGTTCGGCACGCCCGTGGTCGCCGCTGCCTTCCTGATCGCGAACGGCGGCCTGCTGCTGTTTGGCGAGAAGCTGCGGGGGCGGGGTCACCGTCCGCTGGGCACGTTGAACCTGGTCGACGCGGTGACCATCGGTTGTTGGCAATGCACGGCGCTGATCCCGGGCATTTCCCGCTCGGGCGCCACCATCGTCGGCGGCCTGCTGCGTGGCATCGACCATGAAGGCTCCGCGCACTTCTCTTTTCTGATCGCCACGCCGATCATCCTGGGCGCGACGGTGCTGGAAGTACCGAAGTTGCTGCATGCCAACGTGCCTGCGGGAATCTTCGGCCTCTCGGCCGTGGCCGCGGTGGTCGCCGGCGTAACGGCGTTCGCCAGCACGGTGTTCCTGATGCGGTACTTCCGCCAGCACGACGCCTGGGCGCTCAATCCCTTCGCGTACTATTGCTTCATCGTCGGCGCAGGTAGCCTCGCGCTGTTGCTTGCCTGAAGCCAGCAACCCAGTCATGAGTCGTCACTGGTCAGCCGTCAGACGAACGCGCCTGCACGCCCTGTCCGCCTGACTTCCGACGACTCCTGACTTCCGACGACCGGTTACTCACGACTGAGCACCGATCTACAGCCTTGCATGGGCGCGGGCGATCGCGATGTCGAACGCCGCTACAACCTGCCCGTGCGTCGAGTGATCGTTCATCTTCTCGATGTCGCTGAAGCCGCGCCCCACCGCCACTTCCAGGAGCAGGTTGTGCGCCTCATTGTTCAGGCTGCGCATCGACAGCAGGCGAGACGCACTACGCAACGCGCCCACGGCGCACCGCCGGCCGTCCAGCGTCTCGTAGCGCCGTTGGATCCAGTGCCGCTCATCCTCGATCAGCGTGCGGGCCAGGCGCAGCACCTGCACCGTGGCGACGCCGGGAGCTTCAACCGGAACGGATGGCGGCAAATCGAACGCCAGAGCCCGGCCGGTCGGGCGCAGGCGGCGGCATGCGTCGCGTAGCAATGCCAGGAATTTAGGCGGCGTTGATGCCGTCTGGACCGGTGAGCCTACGAACTCGGTTCCATCGAATGGCATGGCCGCCTCCCGCTAGTGAACTGCCCTAGGCTAACATAGGGGCAGGTCCGTTGTTCTCCGATAACCAAAAATTGCGCCTCGCGTTGACGTGTCGGTGAGCGTGCCGCCGCAGTCGTCTTACACCAGCTGTCGAAACCAGTGACTCTCGGCGACGAACGCCCAAATGTCATTGCGAGGAGCGAAGAAGCGACGACGAAGCAATCTCCGCCTGACGAGCCGCTGTCGGCTGCGCGGGCAGGAGGTCCCACCAGTTTCATCCAGTCGCGGGTCAGCAATGGGCCGGTGGCAACTAGCAAGAAACCAGGTCTCCCTTCGCCTTGTGGGAGGGGGCCGGGGGGAGGGGGTAAAACAATGCCTTCTGGTCGACCCCTCCCCCTAGCCCCCTCCCACAAGCGGAGGGGGAACTTCCTTTGCCGCGCACGCCGTTTCATTCAAGCGGGTCGGCCGCCCCGGCCGGTGGGCAACTCTCAATGACAACGGGCGCGCCATGGCCCGGCTTGGTGGGTCAATGGTGAGGGCACTTGGTATTATACCAAGCGCCCTTAAACTGACTCCGTGCTGAAAAAATCAGTTGCCGCAACCGCCACTGACCTTGTCCGGCGTCTCCGAGCCATCGCGGTCCCTTTCGGGACCAGCCCGTGGCGTGAACCGGGCTGGCATTGCGTTGGCGCGGGTACCTCCCATGTCCGACCGTGGATCCTTGCCCCCGGCGCTGCCAATCCCGTTCGCACAGCGAAAGCTGCGACCGGATCCCATGCACCATTCCCCCACGGTGCCCGCAGCACCCTCGCAAGAGCCGTATCAGAGCCCCATGCACCAGCCGAGGCTGGCTGCGGGGCGCACCGCGCACCAAAAACCGCGACAGGACCCCATGCACCATTTCCCACCACGCGGCCCATCGTTGCCGGGGCGCACGTGGTGTCAGGACCCCATGCACCAGTAGCTGCCAGCTCCGCCGATCCCCACGCACGAAATCGCGTGCCAATACTCCATGCATCATTTCGCGCTGCCATTCGCGGGGCCGCCCCCCGGCCCACCATCGGTGCCCCGGCCCCATGGCACTGATCTACCTCATCGCCGGCGAGGCCAGCGGCGACGCACTCGGCGCCCGCCTGATGCGCGCCATCGCCGCGCGCGGTCCGGACACCACCTTCGCCGGCATCGGCGGCGAGGCCATGGCCGCCCAGGGCCTCAGCAGCCTCTTCCCCATCAGCGACCTGGCCCTGATGGGCCTGCTGGAAGTCCTGCCACGCCTGCGCCACCTGAAAGCCCGCCTCGCCCAGACCGAAGCCGACATTGCCGGCCGCCGCCCCGCGGTGGTGGTGACCATCGACTCCCCTGGCTTCACCCTGCGCGTCCTGCGCGCCATCGCCCCGCTCGGCATTCCCCGCGCCCACTACGTCGCGCCCCAGGTCTGGGCCTGGCGCGAGCACCGGGTCCGCCACTATCCCGGCCTCTGGGACCGCCTGCTGTGCTTGCTGCCCTTCGAGCCGGACTTCTTCGCCCGTCACAACCTGCCCGCAACCTTCGTCGGCCATCCGGTGCTGGAGAGCGGCGCCGACACCGGCGATGCCGCCCGCTTCCGCTCCCGTCACGCCGTCGCGCCCGACGCCACGCTGCTGACCGTCATGCCCGGCAGCCGCCGCACGGAGGTTTCACGGCTGCTCCCCATCGTCGGCGCCACGTTGAGACGCATCGGCCCATCTGTGCCGAAGTTGCAGCCGGTGGTGCCAGTCGTCGCCCCAGTCGCCGATGCGGTCCGCGCCGGCACCCAATCCTGGCCCATTCCACCCATCCTGGTGACCGAGACAGCCGACAAGCACGACGCCTTTGCGGCGTCGGCCGCGGCACTGACCAAGTCCGGTACTTCGACGCTGGAACTGGCGCTGGCCGGCGTGCCGATGTTGGTCGCTTACCGCGTCAACCCGCTGACCGCAGCCATCGTCCGCCTCACGGTCAAAGTGCGCTACGCCTCCGTGCTGAACCTGCTGGCGGGGCGGGAGATCATTCCCGAAATGATCCAACAGGATTGCACGCCTGATCGCGTCGCCCCGGCGCTGACCCGTCTGCTGACGGACCCCGCCAATGCCGCCGCGCAACGTGCCGTCTGCCACGACGAACTGGAAAAGCTTCGGCCGCCGCACGGGCTGCCCTCGGAAGCGGCGGCCGATGAGGTCATCGCGTTGCTGGACCGGGGGCGTCCCGGTGAGGAATGAGTGTCGTGCGGTGTCGCGCCCCTTTGTCATTGCGCGCACGACAGTCCGAGCGCTTCCCGCAGGAGATTGCTTCGTCGCAACACTGGTAACAAACAGAAACTCCCCTCCCCTTGTGGGCCCCTGTGGGAGGGGTTGGGGGAGGGTGAACGCACGCAATGACCGCGATTATACGCACCACAACCCCCGGCCCCCTCCAACAAGGGGAGGGGGTGTCATTTCCCCCTCCGATTGCCGTTTCATGAAGGTGGGTCGGCCGACGCCGCCGGTGGTCAGCTCGCAATGACACGGTTCGAGTTGCTTCGCTGCGCGCAAATGATACGACCAGAAGTTCCCTTGCTGCCTGCGACGTGGTGCAAACCCCGGTACATTCCGCCTTCCGCGCCGCCCCGTTGTGGTGCCCCCACGCACCCGCGTCTAGACTGCCGTGCCAACACGACCGCAGAGGGAACGCCCGCCACATGGACTTCCAAGTCACCCCGCAGCAACGCGAGATGGTCGCCTCCGTTCGCGCACTGGCACAGTCCGAATTCAGGGCCACCGCCGCCCGCTGGATGGATGGCACCTTCCCCTGGGAGAATATGCGCAAGCTGGCGGCACTCGGCGTGCTGGGCATGTCGGTGCCGGAGGAATATGGCGGCCTCGGCCTGCCCATCCTCGATACCGCGCTGATCCTCGAGGAGATCGCCAAGGTCTGTTACGTGACCGCGATGGCCGTCCTGGGGGAGGCCGGCGTACAGACCCGCGTCATCGCCCGCTACGCACCGCCATCCATCCGAGACCGAATTCTACCCCGCGTGGTCAGCGGCGACTGCATGCTGGCGATTTGCATGACCGAGCCGCACGCCGGCACCGACGTCGCCAACTACCGCACCAATACCCGCATCGTCGGTGACCGCGTCATTTTGAAAGGCACCAAGACGCTGATCAGCCGCGCCCCCGAAGCCGGCATGTTCATCATCTTCACCCGCGTTGACGGCAAGCCGGGCCGCGAAGGTATCGGCTGCGTCCTGTTGGAACAAGGCACAAAGGGCTTCGAGGTCACCGGCACCTTCCACACCATGGGCGGCGAGAACCTGCACGAGATCCAGTTCAACGATTGCGAACTCCCCCTGGAAAACCTGGTGATCCGCGAGGACGGCTTCCGCAAGCTGCTCTCCGCCTTCAACACGCAGCGCTGCCTGAACCCGTCGATCTCGCTCGGCCTGGCGGAAGGCGCGTTCGACGAAGCGGTGAACTATGTCCGGGAGCGCACCGTGTTCGGCAAGCCGATCGCCGACCACCAGGGCATCCGCTGGAAGCTGGCCGACATGTTCAAGGACATCGAGGCGGGCAGGGGGCTGCTATATCGCGCCTGCCTGACGGCCAATCCGTTCCCCGACCCGTTCATGGCCGCGACAGCAAAAGTGTTCTGCAACGAGATGTCGCTGCGCGTGACCAGCGAAGCGGTGCAGGTGCACGGCGGCTTCGGCTTCACCGACGAATATCCGGTGTCGCGGTTCTATCGCGGTGCGCGCTACGGCTCGATCGGCGGTGGTACGTCGGAGACTCTGCGCGACCTGATCGGCAAGAAGATCGTAGGCGACATGGATTCCAGCCAGGGCATTCTCGGGTTGCGAACCTACTGACGTGCTGCTGATCGAAGTCGACGGCAAGGGCCTGTTCGCCGGGCATGGCATCGACGTGCCGCGCGGCATCCTGGCAACGACTCCGGAATTGCCCGCGCTGCCCACCCACGGTCCGTGGATCGTCAAAGCACAGATGCCGGCCGGCGGACGCGGAAAGGCCGGCGGCACGGAAGAGGACGGCTCCGTTGACGCGCGGGTTGGTTCGCAGATGCTGCTGAGACGGCCGTTCGATCGGTTCTTCGGAAGACGCAAGGTTGAGTGCTATGCCAGCCTACGAATGGACTGACTCTTGGTGCCCAGGCGACGCCGACGCGTGATTCTCAATTCTCATCACAGCCGGGCTCATCACAGCCGGGCTCATCACAGCCACCTCTCAGATGGCCGGGACGAGCCCGGCTATGACGAGAGGCGTCGCCACGGTAGGTCAGTCTTTATTCGGGCGGCTACCGCCGAGTCTAGTGTAAGCGCAGCCAAGCCCCCGGGTGGCGGTAGCGCGGCGGCTTCACCAGCTTCGCCGAGGCGACGCGCACGGAGTGGACCTTGCCGTCCAGCTCCCGGTGCCAGAAATCGAGAAACTTGCGCAGCACCGGGTATTCCGGCGCCATGTCCATGTCCTGCCATACGTATGCTCTGCAGCAGGCCGGGATGATCCGGCAGATGATAGAGAATTTCCGCGGTCGTCAGCCGGTAATCCTTCAATTGCAGCGCCAGGCTCATGTGCTGTCGATCCGTTCGTTGGATGGTTTCAGACGGTTGCACCCTTGTGGCGTGACGAATCCCGGCACATGTGTCGGGACGCTATGGAATGACATACGTCCGGATAGCCGAATGCAAGAGAAAAACACATTGATTTCAATATCTTGGCACTCAACAGCCAGGATTGCTGCCGACGCGTTGGCAGCCAGCGTCAAAGAGTGCTAACGAAGGCTTGACTGGCCCGGAGAAGGGGCCTAGATGCGTTGGCACTCCCGGGGTGGGAGTGCCAACAATCCGGCCGGCGGTGCCTATCCCAGGGCCGCCGACAGCGGGATGTTGGAGTAAACAGCCACTCTATCACTGAGAATCACTCAGGAGCGTTCCGCATGAATTTCCGTCCCCTGCATGACCGGGTCGTGGTCCGTCGGCTCGACGCCGAGGAGAAGACCGCGGGCGGCATCATCATCCCTGACACGGCGAAAGAGAAGCCGATGGAGGGCGAGGTCATCGCCGTCGGTCCCGGTGCCCGCAACGAACAGGGTCAGCTCGTCGCGCTGGACGTCAAGGCCGGCGACCGCATCCTGTTCGGCAAGTGGTCGGGCACCGAAGTCAAGCTCGACGGCGAAGAGCTGCTGATCATGAAAGAGTCCGACATCATGGGCATCGTCGAGGGCACGCCCGCCGCCAAGAAGAAGGCGGCCTAACCGGCGCCTGGATGGCCGGCTTCAAGATGCACGGACTGACAGTTTCAACTCGATACGAAGGGAAGTAACACATGGCTGCGAAGGACGTTCGCTTCGCCGGTGATGCCCGCGCGCGCATGCTGCGCGGCATCGATATCCTGGCCGACGCGGTGAAGGTCACGCTGGGTCCGAAGGGCCGCAACGTGGTGCTGGACAAGAGCTTCGGCGCGCCGCGGATCACCAAGGACGGCGTCACCGTCGCCAAGGAGATCGAGCTGGCCGACAAGTTCGAGAACATGGGCGCCCAGATGGTGCGCGAAGTGGCCTCGAAGACCAACGACATCGCCGGTGACGGCACCACCACCGCGACCGTGCTCGCCCAGGCGATCGTGCGCGAGGGCGCCAAGGCGGTGGCCGCCGGCATGAACCCGATGGACCTGAAGCGCGGCGTCGATCGCGCCGTGGCCGCGGTGGTCGAGGAGCTGAAGAAGCGCAGCCGCAAGATCACCACGCCGGCGGAAACCGCCCAGGTCGGCGCCATCGCCGCCAACGGCGAGACCGAGATCGGCAAGATGATCTCCGAGGCGATGCAGAAGGTCGGCAACGAGGGCGTCATCACGGTCGAGGAAGCCAAGGGCATCCAGACCGAGCTCGACGTGGTCGAGGGCATGCAGTTCGATCGCGGCTACGTCTCCCCGTACTTCATCACCAACGCGGAGAAGATGATCGGCGGAGCTCGACCAGCCGTACATCCTGATCCACGAGAAGAAGCTGTCCGGCCTGCAGCCGATGCTGCCGCTGCTGGAGAGCGTGGTGCAGTCCGGCCGTCCGCTGCTGATCGTCGCGGAGGACGTCGAGGGTGAAGCTCTCGCGACCCTGGTGGTGAACAAGCTGCGCGGCGGCCTGAAGGTCGCGGCGGTGAAGGCGCCCGGCTTCGGCGATCGCCGCAAGGCGATGCTGGAGGACATCGCGATCCTGACCGGCGGCCAGGTGATCAGCGAGGACCTCGGCATCAAGCTCGAGACCGTCACGCTGGCCATGCTCGGCAAGGCGAAGAAGGTGCTCATCGAGAAGGAGAACACCACGATCGTCGAAGGCGGCGGCAAGAAGGACGACATCAAGGGCCGCTGCAACCAGATCCGCGCGCAGGTCGAGGAGACCACCTCCGACTACGACCGCGAGAAGCTGCAGGAGCGGCTGGCGAAGCTGGCCGGCGGCGTCGCGGTGATCCGCGTCGGCGGCGTCGACCGAGGTCGAGGTGAAGGAGCGCAAGGATCGCGTCGATGACGCGCTGCATGCGACCCGCGCCGCGGTCGAGGAAGGCATCGTGCCGGGCGGCGGCGTGCCGCTGGCGCGCGCATCGCTGATCCTGTCCAAGCTGAAGGCCGACAACGACGACCAGCGCTTCGGCATCGAGATCGTGCGCAAGGCGGTGCAGACGCCGCTGCGGCAGATCGCCGAGAACGCCGGCGAGGATGGCGCGGTGATCGCCGGCAAGATCCTCGACAAGGACGAGTACAACTGGGGCTTTGACGCGCAGACCGGCGAGTTCAAGGACCTGGTGAAGTCCGGCATCATCGACCCGACCAAGGTCGTGCGCACCGCGCTGCAGGATGCGGCGTCGGTCGCGGGCCTGCTGATCACCACCGAGGCGATGGTGGCGGAGAAGCCGGAGAAGAAGGGCCCGCCGATGCCTCCGGGCGGCGGCGGCATGGGCGATATGGATTTCTGATCTCGGTCGCTTCGCGTTGCGTCTGGGAGGGGCGGGCCGCAGGGTCCGCCCCTTTCTTGTTGGAGCACCGCGGTGTTCCGGTTGCGCTGTCCATTGCCGGACCTGCTCTTTCGCCCGAGCCGTTTGACATTCCTCCCCCCGCCTGCCAGGGAGCTACTGAACAGTAGCGGAGCCTCAGGTGAACGACGCGGTTGCGCCGGGATCGCGCTTGACCCTGCCCTCGATCGAAGCGGTGGAGCAAGGTCTGCGGTCGGCCGGCTATATTCCCAGCAGACAGATCGCGACGGCGGTTTATCTCTCCCATCATTTACAGAAGCCGATGCTGGTGGAAGGCCCCGCGGGCGTGGGCAAGACCGAGCTGGCCCGGTCCGTGGCGACGTGGCTGAAGCTGCCGCTAATCCGCATGCAGTGCTACGAGGGCCTGGACGAGGCCAAGGCGCTGTATGAATGGAAATACGGCAAGCAGCTTCTCTACACCCAGATTTTGAAGGACAAGATCGGCTCGGTGATCGGCGATGCCGACGGGCTGGCGGCGGCGCTGAACAAGCTGCACGATTTCGGCGACATCTTCTTCTCGGAGAGCTTCCTGGAGCCGCGACCGCTGCTGCGCGCGCTGCAACAGCCGGGTGGCGCGGTGCTGCTGGTCGATGAAGTGGACAAGTCGGACCAGGAGTTCGAGGCGTTCCTGCTGGAGATCCTGTCCGACTACCAGGTGACGATCCCGGAGATCGGCACGGTCAGCGCGATCACTCCGCCGATCGTGCTGCTGACATCGAACAGTACGCGGGATCTGGGCGATGCGTTGAAGCGGCGCTGCCTGCACCTGCATATCGGCTTCCCGGACGAGAAGCTTGAGGCGCAGATCATTGCATCGCGCGTGCCGGGGATCGAGGTGCGGCTGCTGCGGCAGCTGGTCAGCTTCGTGCAGCAGTTGCGGACGCTGGATTTGAAAAAGGCGCCATCGGTCAGTGAGACCATCGACTGGGCGAGGGTGCTGGTGCTGCTGCACGCGCCGGTGCTGGAGGTCGATCTGGTGCGCGACACGCTGAACGTGCTGCTCAAGTTCGAAGCGGATATCGAGATCGCCGGCAAGCAGCTCGCCACGCTGACGCACAAGGCCCGCGCCGATGCCGGCGTAACGGTGTAGTGCCTGCTCCTGTTCCCGCAGCGACCGCCAGCGAACCGCTGCGCCGCTTCCTGCAGGTGGCGCGCGGGGCCGGCCTGCGCGTGTCCGCGGCCGAGGGCATCGACGCCGCGCGTGCCGTCGACGTGGTGGGGTTTGGCGACCGCGCGGTGCTGAAGGACACGCTGTCCCTCGTCCTGGCGAAGACGCCGGACGAGAAGGGGCTGTTTAACGAGTGCTTCGAACTCTATTTCAAGCGTGACGAATTTGCGGCGCCCGACGCGACGGAACCGCCGCTGCCCGAGCCGATGTCAGCGCCCGACGCGACGCTCAGCGGCGATGGCGTGGGCGGCCAGGGCGGCACCTCGCTGGGCCGGATGCTGCTGGACGACGACCGTGCGGCGCTCGCCGCGGCGATGGAGCAGGCGGCACGCGAAGCGGGATTGGAGAACATCCGGTTCTTCACGCAGAAGAACCTGTATGCGCGCCGCATTCTGGACCGCTTGGGTCTGCGCGCAATCGAACGCGAGATCGAAGCGTTGCGCTCGAGCGGGAACGACGAGGCAATCGTCCGTGCCGGCCGGCTGGAAGCGCGCATCGAGATGCTGCGCGACGCGTTGCGCGACTTCGTCGAGCGGCACTTGGTGTTGTTCGCGCGCGGCGAGACGGAAGCATTCCGCGAGGAGCTGCTGAAGAGCGCACGGTTGTCCAATCTGGAGCGGCGTGACCTGGACCGCATGCGCGTGCTGGTGCGCGCGATGGCAAAGAAGCTGGCGGCGCGCTACGCCAAGACTCGGCGGCGGCGGCTGCGCGGGCAGTTGGACGTGCGGCGCACGCTGCGGCGGAACATGGGTTGGGGCGGCGTGCCGTTCATCACCGTGTGGAAGCAGAAGCGGATCGAGAAGCCTAGGGTGATGGTGCTGTGCGACGTGTCGGGATCCGTTGCGCCGATGGCGCAGTTCCTGCTGATGTTCCTCTACGCTGTGCATGAGGCTTTATCGGACATCAGGTCCTTCGCCTTCGCCGGATCGACGATCGAAGTCAGCGCCATCCTGGAGAAACAGGAGATCGAGGCGGCGATCGACGAGATCATGAAGACGATCGGCTATGGGTCGTCGAATTACGGCAATGCGCTGGCGGATTTCGAGGATGGCTGGAACGCGTTGGTCACCAACAAGACGACCATCATCATTCTGGGCGACGCGCGCGGCAACCGCACCGATCCGCGCACGGAGATCATGGCGCGGCTGTCACAGCGGGCGAAGCGGATCATCTGGTTGAACCCGGAATACCGGTCCGCGTGGGGGACCGGCGATTCGGACATGTACCGCTATGCCGCATTCTGCAATGTGGTGACGGTGTGCAACACGTTGCGGCATTTGGAACGGGCTGTCACCGACCTGCTGGAGGACGCGCCGTAAGCCGCCGGCCGTCATCGCGCCCGTGCGCCGGTTCTCATTGCCCCCCTTGTCATTGCCCCCCTTGCCATTGCCCAACTATCATTACGAGGAGCGAAGTGACGAAACAATCTCCCGCGTACTGAGCCGCTGCTCATCACGCACGGGTTTGCTTCGTCGCTGCGCTCCTCGCAATGACAGGGGCGCAATGGCGGGAACGGCCCGCGCGGCTTTGGCCTCGAATGGCGTTACGCCGGCACTGGCCGCGCCCGCTGATTGTACAGCAGCTTGGCCCGCCGCTCCTGCTCTTCCGGCGGCAGCTTTGACGGGTCCTCGGACAGGTTCGCGCCGACCGCCATGCCGCGCTGCACGCCCGGACGCGCGCCCAGCTCCTCGAACCAACGCTTGAAGTATTTGAACTCCTCGATGTCCTGGCCTTGCGCCGTCCAGTTCACCGTCCACGGATAGCTGATCATATCGGCGATGGTGTACTCGATCTCCGGCCAGATACTTGCTTTCGTACAACCGGTTGTTCAGCACGCCGTACAGCCGGTTCACCTCGTCGGTGAAGCGGCGCACCGCATAAGACTGGTCGCCTTGCTTGTCGCCGAGACGCCGGAAATGCCCGCATTCGCCGGACTTCGGACCTTGGTTCGCCATCTGCCAGATCAGCCACTCGGTGACAGCGTTCTTCTTGCGGATCTCCTGCGGGAAGAAGCGTCCCTCCTTCTCCGCGACGTACATCATGATCGCACCAGATTCAAATACCGCCAGCGGCTCTCCGCCGTCCTTCGGGTTGCGGTCCACCAGCACCGGCATGCGATGGTTGGGGTTCATCTTCAGGAAGTCGGGCGTAAACTGATCGCCGCGCCCGATATTGCAGGGGATCACGTTGTAAGACACGCTCAGCTCTTCCAGCAGGATCGAGACCTTCTTGCCATTCGGGGTCGGCCAGTAGTGCAGATCGTACATCGCGACGTTCCTTGTTGGTGAACGGGATCAGCCTTCGGCGCGCATTTCGGCGAATACTTCCTTGGCGGTGATCAGTGCCTCGCGCACCAGCGGCGCGCCCACATAGCCGAGCAGGTGCAGCATGGATTCCACGAGCTCGTCCTCGGTCCAGCCCTGGTTGCGGGCGAAGCGAATGTGCAGCTTCAGCTCCGGCGTGCGGCCGGTGGCGGTATCGGAGATGATGCAGATGAGGGCTCGGGTCTTGGTATCAAGCCCCGGACGCGTCCACAGCGTGCCGAAGATCGTTTCCTGAGTGACCTCGGCGAATTTCTCCATGATGGGGTCGGTGTAGAGGTTCTTGTCGAGCTTGTCGGCATAGTCGTCGCCCATTAGCTTGCGACGCATCGCGCGACCCTTGGCGCGCAGGGGGCTATCGGCCATTGTTTGGATGTCTCCTTATGTGCAATCCGTCATGGGCAACCACATGTCCATGGGCAACCACATGTCATTGCGAGGAGCGAAGCGAGGAAGCAATCTCCTGCGAGCCGTCGCGCAGCACCTGTGCATGAAGGAGATTGCTTCGTCGCTTCGTACCTCGCAATGACAGGCAACGACAGCAGGCGGCGAAGGTTGCAACGACAGACGCTGGCGACTCATAGCTCCACCACCACATACTTCTGCTCGACGCTGACCGGCACGGTCTCCGCCTTGAACGGGCCTTTTGCCAATTCCCCTCCCGGAACGACTTCTACACGGTAAGTGCGTGCCTTGACGCTGTCCGGGTGACACCAGGACTGGCCGGTCTTGATGTCGAACTCCCAGCCGTGCCAGGGACAGCGGAGCATTTCGCCATGCCGGGTCAGGCGGTATTCCCCCGGACGATCAGCGGTGAATCGCCCGAGGATGGGGCCGAGGCACAGCGCCGCCCCTTCGTGCGGGCAGCGGTTCACCAACGCATAGAATTCGCCGTGCACGTTGAATATGCCGACCTCGCGGCCGGACACGGTGACGATCTTGCACGTGCCGGGGGCGATTTCGTCCGTGTTGGCGACGACGTGGCGCGGCATCAGGTGGCGGTGCCTCGCGTTGCGATGCAAGAAAGTGGAACCACAAATGCACACAGATACACACAGATGGGCCATTGGCGACCGCGGATTTGCGATTCATCCCGCGATTGCTCGTGTTCTGCCGTGAACCACCATGACCGGTTCCGAACCCATCTGTGTGGATCTGTGTGCATCTGTGGTTCCAGCACTCCTTCCTTACTCCAGCCCGTAGAACGCCAGCGCGTTCTCGCGGAACAGCATGCGCTTCTCTTTCTCGGGCAGCGGAACCTTGAAGGCGTAGCGTGGATCGTCCTGGTCCCAGTGCGGATAGTCGGTGGAGAACATGATGCGATCCCAGCCGATCCATTCGCAGGTCGCCAGCAGATCCTCCGGCCGCTCCGGTTCCTCGATCGGCTGCGTCGTGACCCAGATGTTGGAGCGGATGTATTCCGACGGCAGCCGCTTCAGATGCGGCACCTCGTTCCGCAGGCGCATGTAGTGCTTGTCCAGCCGCCAGGCCAGCGACGGCAGCCAGGCGAAGCCGCCTTCCACCAGCGCCACCCGCAGGTTGGGAATGCGTTCGAACACGCCTTCGATCACCAGCGACGTGACCAGTGCTTCCTTGCTCTGCGGATAGGACGGGTGCTCCTCGTGATAGAAGGACGGCCAGCCGCCGCCGGTGGACGGGTGCCCGCTCGTGCCGCCGAGATGCAGCGCGATGGAAAAGCCGTTGGCGGCGCAGGCTTCCAGGATCGGCCAGTAGCGGCGGCGGCCCAGCGGTTCCAAACCGCGCGGCGGGATCATGACGTGGGTGAAGCGGCGGTCGCCGGCACGCTTCTCGATCTCCTTGATCGCGGCTTCGGTGTATTCCAGCGGAATCTGCACCCCGGCCTTCAGGCGCGGCTCGCGGTCGCACCAGACCTGCGCTTCCCAGTCATTCGCCGCACTCGCCATCGCCGCGCCAAATTCGACGTTGCGTTCGTCGCTGGCGCGGCCGAGCAGGGGCATCATCAGGCCGTAGGATACGTTGAACAGATCCAGCAACTGCTCGCGCATCAGGTCGAGGTCAGAGCCGGGATGCGTGCCGTCCTTCGGATAGGAGTTCGATGCGCATGCCGGTGAACGGCGACATGCGCGGATAGTTCGGTGCATTGGAGAACGGGGACCGCGACCGCCCACCCACCTCCTGGCGATGCTTACGCCAGCGCTCCGACAGGAACGGGTCCAGGTCCGCTGCGGTCTTCGTGTAGGGATGCACGTCGCAATCGACGATGCCGAGCTGCGTCTGGTTGCTGGTATCCGGACGGCGATCCGCAACGGTCACGTTCATCGGATGGCTCCTGTTTTACTTCGCTAGCCGAGAATAAGTCTTCAACGCATTGTCCACCAGGATCTTCCGCAGCAGGTGATCCGGCAAGCCGTCCGGCACCGCGTCGGTGCCTTCATAGTGCCAGTGCGGATAGTCGGTCGAAAACAACAGCATCTCGTCGGAACCGATTTCCTCGATGATGCGCTGCAACTGATCGGCGCGCGGGGGGGCGTCGAGGGGCTGGATGGTCAGGCGGACATGCTCGCGCGCGTAGTCGGCGGGGGATTTCTCGAGCCACGGCACTTCCGCCCGCACGCCGCGCCAGGTCTTATTGGCGCGCCACATCCAACCGGGCAGCCAGGTGACGCCGGATTCCATCAGCACCACCTTCAGGCGGGGGAATTCGACGAACACGCCTTCGGAGATCAGGGAATTCAGCACGCCGGCGAAGCCGGTGGACCACGAGACGTAGTCTTCCAGGTAATAGGACGGCCAGCCGAGATTGGTCGGCGGATGGCGGTAGCTGCTGCCGGCGTGGATGCCGATCGGCAGGTCCAATTGCTCCGCCACGCGATACAGCGGCCAGTGGATGCGGCGGCCGAGCGGCAGCTCACCCATCTCCCACACAAGCACCTGCACGAAGCGCGGGTCCGCGGCGACGCGTTCGACTTCGCGAGCGGCGAGCTCCGGGCTGTGCATCGGCACGACGATGGAGGCGCGCAGACGGTCGTCCTTGTCCAGCCATTCTTTGGCGACCCAGTCGTTGATGGCGCGGCAGAAGGCGGCGGAGAGGTCCTCGCTGAAGATCGCCTGGGCACCGTGCAGAACGTTGCAGATGGCGTAGCGGGTGCGGAATGCGTCCAGGGCTTGCGCTTGCAAGGCGGCAAAGTCGGTGCCCGCGTTGCCCTTGGCGGGCTTCCAGTCGGGCCGGGCGTTGATCGGCGCGTTCGGGGGGAAGGCGCTGGCGGTGTAGTTGTCACGCTCCAGGCCGCGCATGGTGACGTGGGCGCGCCAATACTCGTCCAGGTAGGGGACGAGCACCTGCATGCTCGGCAGGGCCGGATGGATGTCGCAGTCGATCGCGCCGGGCGCGGGGGTGGTCACGGGTCGGGGCTCCTCCTGGGTGGTGAGGATAGGCGGGCGGGGGCGGGGGTCAATGCTGGGAGGAAGGGCAGCGGGGAACCATGGTCTGTACTATGCAAGGAGGCTCTCGCGGTAGCATTCGATATCACGTACCGGCGCGGCTTTAATGTTACGAGATATTGCTCGATGGGCAGAACGTCATGCAGTATTCGTAAATAATTGACGCTCCCTCTGCGGTCAGGTTTCATGACGGAATTCGCTTCGCTTTTTCACCCTACGCCTCTACGCCTCTACGCCTCTACGCCTCTACGCCTCTACGCCTCTACGCTGCTGCTACGCTGCTGCTACGCTGCTGCTACGCTGCTGCTCCATGCAACAGGCGGCCGACCGCATCCTGAACGCAACCGAGCTGTGTGCCTTGCAGGAATTGGCCAAGTAGGCGTCGCGTGGGGCGCGCGCCGGTGGCTCATCCTACGCTCAGTGGAACGCCGATCGGACGCGATGGCGTATCGATAGGTACTGTCGCGCCCCCTGACCCGCCGCCACCATCAGGCAATGCAGGAGCAGAGGACGTTGCGCTGCCGGTCGCCAGATCGGCCAGCGTCATGGCGGGCGCCGCGGGATCGATCGTCACGGCCGTGGCGCCGATCGTCTCCACGCCGGCCTGGTTCCACACGTCGAAGCTGATCGTGTCTAAGTCGCTGGTGGCACCGGCCGTGTAGCGCAGGCTGGCCAGGATGGCGTTCACGTCCACATAGTCGGCCTGCGCCGCGATGCTGTGGCTGCCGGAGCCGGCTGCCGCCTGCCCTGCCGCATTTGTCGCCGTCAGCGTGCCCGTGCCGTCGCTGATGCCAAGGGACAACAGCCCAGGATTGCCGGCGGCGAAGCTGTCCGAATAGCTGCCGGCGACGGCGACCGACCCGCCGGACGCCACGGTTTCGCTGCTCGGCTCATGCAGGCTCGGCCCGCCGTCGGTGATGCTGATCGGAATGGTGCGCGAGACAACCAGTGGTGCTGGCGGCAGCGCGGTGACCGTCACGCTATCGCTCGTCGCACCGGCCGCCGGAACATAGGCAAGATTGGCAAGTTCGGTGTTCAGTTGCTGCGCCGTCGCGGCGCCAAGCACGAGCGCATGCGTGCCGGACCCGCTTGCCCCACTCAGGTACAACGTGCCGGTGCCCGCATCGATGTCGACATCGTTGTACAGAATCCGAAGGAAACTGCGGCGAGATCGCGACATCGTTCAACGCGAGTGTCGCGCCCTGTGCCACCGTCGCGGTTGCCGGCACGACGACCACCGTACCGGCAGGCGCGTAGGCAACGGTGGTGGTTTCGTCGGCGTCGGCGACGGCCTCCAATTGGAAATTGCCCAGCGCGATGCTGCCGGCGAGGCCGATCGCCTGGATCGGGACGCCGGCGGAACCCAGGACGTCCAAGGTCCCATTGGCGAACGCAAGCGATGTACCCCACTCGGATGTCAGGTCGAACTGGTCGCCGGGACCAATGCCGCTGATGGTGGCGCCGTCGGCAAGCGCCATCGGTTGTTCCAGATCCACCATGGCGCTGCCGGCGAGCGCTATGGCGCCGCCGGACACGGTGCCGTACAGCGCGAAGGTCCCGCCGTCGGCGATGGCGATCGTGCCGGCATTGTGCACCGCCCACAGCGGCAGGTTGGCGACCGACGGATTGGGAAGGTCCGGATATTGCGCATACGTGATGTCGATGTTGCCCGCGGCAATGCTGCCGTTGTTGATCAAGGTGGAGGTATCGCTGCCGTCGCCGCCGCCCAGCAGGTCGATGGTGCCGTTGGGGCTGAGAATCAGCCCGTTGTTGACGATCGTGTCGCCGGTGCCCGTGAGGCTCAACTGGCCGACGTCGGCCGTTGTGCCCGTGCCGATGGTCAAGGTACCGCCGATCTGCACGGTACCGCTGCCACGCAGTTGCGAGTCCAGCGTGACGTTATCGAAGTCCACGGTCGCACCGGAGAGCACGATCGTCTCTCCATTCAACACCTCGTTCGAAAGTGTCGCGAGGTTGGGCGTTCCACCGGCAATCGTGATGGTATCGCCGCTGATTGGCACCACGCCGCCGGACCAGTTGCCGGCGGTGTTCCAAGCGCTGCTGACGGCGCCGGTCCAGGTCTCCGCGATCGGTGCGGGGCCGGGACTGCCGCCGGCGGCGATGGTCACCGGCACGCCGCCGGTCGTCTCCACACCGGCTTGGTTCCAGATATCATAACGAATCTCGTCGGTGCCGCCGGACGCCGTCGCGACATAGGTCAGGCTGTTGATGATGGCCTCCACCTCGGCATAGGAACCTCGGAACACGATGGAATCGGTCCCGGAGCCGGGCGCCTCGGCGCCACCGGCTGCCGGATAGAACCCATAAAGCAAGCCATTGCGGTCGCTGACCCCGAGATACAGTGATCCCGGATTGCTTTCAGCGAAACTGTCGCTGTAGCTTTCGCCGGCGACCGCGACGGTGCCGTCCGCCACCACCTGCTCGTACGACGGCAGTTGCAAGACCGGATCGGTATTACTTGAGCTGCTGCCTGCCATTATCGGAATCTCCCGCCTGCGCGGGAGTCACTGTTCCCGCCCGACATATTCGATGGACGTGCATCGAAGCGGCAGCAAATCGATTTCTCGTGTTGGCAGCAGCACGGTGCAAAGGAGGTTTCGGACGGAGGAGCAATGATTCGATGGTCTGCAACAACTTTGCCAGGAAGGTCGGACAGCCCTGCCCGAGCATCGCCAACCGTTGCGGGGCACCACTGGGAACGGATGCGACGTCATTCGACCAGCGCGCAAATGTGATGCTACGCAAGCGCTACAGTCTCGGGATAGCAAGCGGATTGAATGGCTGGACTCCAAGCCAGGTCATCAGGAGAAGGTTGGCGGCGGGGATCCGCGCCGAATTGCGAACGCGACGAAGATGGCTCCCGGAGAGCTCCGCGCGTCACATGCGGGAGATTTATTCGCTTTGGTACCCCTCGCAATGGAAACTTCCCTTCGCAATGACACTTCCGCTCAAAATGACACTCCCGCTCGCAATGGTACACGATGACACTTCGCGGCGGACCCGGTCTTCAAACCCTGCCTGACTCAGTTCGTCAGCCGCAGCTCGATACGCCGGTCTTTGGCATAGGCTTCCGGCGTATCGCCAGGCGCGATCGGCTGGTACTCCCCGAACGCGGCGGCGGCCAGATGGGCCGGCGGCACGCCGTCGGCGATTAGCAGCTTCACCACCGTGATGGCGCGCGCCGAAGACAGCTCCCAATTGGATGCAAACTGACCGCCGTTCACCGGCTGCGGATCGGTGTAACCGTCAACCTGCAGAATCCAGTGCAGATCAGGCGGAATCTCCGTCGCGATGTCCTTGATGGTGATCGCCAGCGCGGTCATCTGCGCCACGCCCTGCTGCGTCAGGTCGGCGCTGCCGAGCGGGAACAACACCTCGCTCTGGAACACGAAGCGGTCGCCGACGATCTGGATGCCGGGCCGCCCCGCCAGCACCGCGCGCAGCTTGCCGAAGAACTCGCTGCGGTATTGCTGCAGCTCCTGTACCTTCGCCGCCAGCGCCGCGTTCAGCTTCTGCCCGAGATTGGCGATCTCCACGTCCTTGTCCCGGCCTTGCTTCTGCGCGAGGTCCAGCGCCTGCGACACCGCGGCAAGCTGCGCCTTCAATTGATCCAGGTTCTGGTTCAGCAGCGCAATCTGCGCCGCCGCCGAATCACCCAGCTTCTTCTCGTTGGCCAGCTCCAGCGCCACCGCCTCGCGCCGCTGTTGCTCGGTCATCGCGCGCGCGGCCGCATCCTGCGCCTGCTTCTCCAACTGATCGCGCAACGCCGACAGCGCCTGGACCTGTTCCTGCAGCTTCGCCAGGTCCGACAGCCGCGCCTGGATGGTCGCCTTGTCCGCGGTCACCGTCTTGTCCAGTTCCGCCATCTGCTGCTTCATGTCGGCAAGCTGCTGCTGGGCGTCGGCAAGCTGCCGCTGCGTATCAACCAACTTCGTATTGGATTCGCCGAGCTGCTTCGTCGCGGTCTCCCGCTGGGCGCCAAGCTGCTGCACCTGCGACAGCAGTGCGTCGCGTTGCGCGATCAGGTCCTTGGACTGCGCCTGCAGCGCGGCAAGCTGCGACGACAGCGTGCTGCGCGCCTTCGCACTCGCCGCAAGCTGGCTGTTGAGCTGCACGATCGAGGCCTGCAGCTCCGTGCTGTGGCTGCGTTCCAGCGACAGCGCGTCGGTGAGTTGCGCGAGCTGCTGCTTCACCTGGTCCAGTGCCTTGTCGCGGCCTGACAGCACGACCGAGAGGAACGCCTGGGTCAGCACGAACACCAGCAATACGAAGATGATGACCATGAGCAAGGTGGACAGCGCGTCCACATAGCCTGGCCAGATTTCCAGCCCGTTGCCCCCTGACCGGCGCGCGCGCAGTGCCATTCTAACGTTCCCAGTCCACCGGTTGGTGCGCGACCCGGCGTGTCGCGCCCTGGCACGTCATTGCGGGCGCAGCGAAGCAATCTCTCCGAGAGTCCGCACGTCGCTCGCGGGAGATCGCTTCGCTGCGCCCGCAATGACGGGTCGCGCCACCTCCGCTCATCACCACGCCTAGTTCCGCTCCTCGGCGAGCGCCGCGACGGTGCGCGTCAGCACGCGCAGGTCGTTGCGCAGCTCCGCCAGGCTATGCACGCGGCCTTGCTCGGTCTCCGCCAGCAGCCGTTGCAGGCACAGCTCGATGTTGCGCAGGTGCGCCCGCGCCACGTCGTCGCCGCCATGCATCTCCTGCAGGCTGCGCAGCGCGGGGGCCAGCGCCGCCTGCGTCTCGGCGATGCGCAGCATGAGCTGCTGGCTCGCGCGCATCGTGTCGGTCATCGTCCCCATGCGCTCGTTCAGCGTCATCACCGCCTGGTTGGCCTGGGAGCGGCCTTCCTCGCTTCGCACCATGACCCGTTGCAGCGCCTCAAGGTTCTCCGCCGTTTGCTCCAGCAGCGCCTGCACATAGACCGGCACCGAGCCTTCGCCTTCCGCCAGCACGCCGGAACTGAGCCGGGTCTGGCCAGCCAGCCATTCCTCCAGTTCGTTGAAGAAGCGGTTCTGCGCCTGGCCCGCGGTCAGGTCGAGGAACCCCAGCACCAGCGCCCCCGAGAGGCCGTACATCGAGGCGGAGAACGCCGTCCCCATCCCCGCCAGCGGCTGCGCCAGCTCCGACTTCAATTGCTCGAACATCGTGTTCACGTCGCCGCCGCTGAGCGACATGTGGGCGATCACGTCGGATACCGCTCCGATCGTCTTCAGCAACCCCCAGAACGTGCCGAGCAAGCCGAGGAAGATCATCACCCCCGTCATGTACCGCGACAGCTCGCGGCTTTCGTCGAGGCGGGAGGCGATGCCGTCCAGCAGCGTGCGCATCGCGGTAGTGGACAGCGTGATGCGGGCCGGTTCGCCGCGCGCGCGCTCTGCGTCGCGGGAGGCAAACATGCGGGCCATCGGCGCCAGCAGCCTCGGCGTCGGCAGCGACGCGAGCCGCGCACGGGCGGTCTGGAAGGTCTGGATCCAGGTGACCTCTGGCGACAGCCGCAGCACCTGCCGCAGGTTCCACGCGATGCCCAGGGCCATCACGACCAGGATGAAACTGTTCAGGCCGGGGTTGTTGCGGAAGGCGTTGATCAGGACCGGAGACAGCAGCACGGCCACGGCGCCGACGGCGATCAGGAACACCACCATGCGCACCAGGTAGACGGTCGGGCGGGTCATTGTTGCGCCGCCGTCGCGCTGTTGCCACCAAGCACGTTGACCTCCACACGATCTGGCGATCCGCCGCCGGGCTGCGAGCCGAGCGCGCGCAAATAGATGCGGGCGGAGGACACGCCATCCGCCAGCAAGGCCGCACGCACGGCCAGCGCGCGTGCCAGCGACAGGCGCCGCGCCACCGAGGGATCGTCCGGATCGCCGGAAGCGTAGGCCAGCACGTTATAAGTCGTGGTGTCGGTATGGGGCGCGGTCTGCACGAGATTCTTGATCGTTTCCGCGCTGGTGGGACTGAGGTCGGACTGCCCCTTGTCGAAGGTCAGCCGCAGCCCAGTGGTGGTAGTCGCCGCGGTGGTGCCAGCGTTGGCGACGACCGGCGGCGGCGGCGGGGCCGCTGCGTTGGCTGGCGACGGTGGCGGTTGCACCGGTGGAATGATGGCGAGGGCGGGTGGTGCCGCGGCAATGGTCGCCGGCGGGGGTTGTGGCGGGGCGGCTTGTGGCGTGGACGCGGCGGATGGCGCGGATGCGCTTGGCGTGGGCCGCGTCGCCGTGGCCGTCCCGGGCGCAACGGTGGGTGCCGCCGACGGCGCAGTGGTTGGCGGCGCGGTGGTCGGCTGGGCGGTGGTCGGCTGGGCGGTGGTCGGCTGGGCGGTGGCAGCAGGACCCTGTGGTGAGCCGAGCCGTCGTCGCCGGCGCGGCGTGCCTGGCCGTGGCTCGGGCCGGCGGCCGAGCAACCGCGGTGCTGGCCGGCGGGCGATGCACCGACGGCCCGGGCCGGTTCGGTAGCGCGTCGAGGGCGCGCAGGTCCACCGTCACCTGCGCCAAAGCAGGCACGGCCGGAAGTAGTAGAATGGCGAGGGGAAGCAGCAAATGGCGCATGGGCGGCGGGACCCTAGCCGAGCAACGCTGACGGCTCAATGAAGGATGGCCGCCCGGCATATGCCGACACCGCCAGCCGCGCGCCACCCTGGTTCTTTGCCTTTCGCCACACACTCGTTCAACATCCCGGGCTTCGCCATGTCGGGGAGGAACGCGTGCATGTCCATGGTCCTGGAAACCCGCCCGCCCACCGGCCCGGCGTTCACGCTGCGGCCGCTGTCTGGACTGCTCGCTGCCGAGATCATCGGGCTGGACCTGCGGGTTCCGTTCGATGCCGCAACACGCGAGGCCGTCTATGCCGCGTTCGTGCGGCATCACGTGCTGTGCTTCCGCGACCAGGCGCTGACCAAGGACCAGCAGATCGCCTTCACTCAACAGTTCGGCACGCTGGAGCGGCATACCGCCCGCAACCGCGGCACCGATAATCCGCTGGTGCACACCGTCTCCAATCTCGGCGCTGACGGGCTGCCCAGCGGCAAGGTCGGCTCGCAGGCGTGGCACAGCGACAAGTCGTTTCGGCCGGAGCCGTCGCTCGCCACCATACTGCATGCGGTCATCCTGCCGCCGGATGGCGGCGATACCTGCTTCGCCGACATGACCGCCGCTTATGACGGGCTGGATGATGCGGAGAAGGCGGACCTGGACGGCGTTCGCGTGGTCCATAGCTGGGAGCAGTCGTGCCTGAAGCACGGACGGCAGGCGACACCGGAGGAGATCGCCGACGCACCGCCGATGTCGCATCCTCTGGTGCGCGTGCACCCCGATTCCGGTGGTGAAAGTCTGTTTATGGGCCAGCATGCCTCGCATTTCGACGGGCGGCCGATGGCGGAGGGACGCGCTCGGCTGGCGGTGCTGGAGGCGCACGCGACGCAGGAACGCTTCGTGTATCGCCACGGCTGGCGGGCGGGCGACGTGCTGATGTGGGACAACCGCTGCCTGCTGCATCGGGCGGATGCGAATTTCGATGCAACCCGGTGGAAGCGCGTGCTGCACCGGACGTGCTTGCGGGGGACCGCGCCGGGTTAGACCAGGCGCCCTAACGAGTTTCTCGTGTCAAGCCAGGCTTGACGCGGCCACCCACGTCTTGCGGTGCTGCGAGCAGCAAATGGTCGGGCCATCTTGACCCCGCCATGACACAGAGCTGATCGCCCTGCCGACATGGGTCAATCCGAAAGGGGGTTGGTGTAAGGCGGCGGCGAGCCCCACCGCCGTTGCGGCCTTCCGCAGCCTGCGCGATTACCGCCGGCGCGATTGATTCGGCACGAATCAGTACGGCGGGACCGCCGCGCGGTGGTCCCGTTGATGTCTTGGAAGCCTGGGATGTCTTGGAAGCCTGGGATGTCTTGGAAGCCTGGGATGTCTTGGAAGCCTGGGATGTCCTGGAAGCCTGGCGCGCCAGAGCCGGCGCGCGATTGGTTCAGAGCCTGCCGCCGGGCATTGCCGCGGTGCGGGGTCCGGCGCAGGCGGCGTAACACAGGTGCCGCAGTGGCGGATTTCGTGGCACGTTGTACAACCTGCCACGGCGAAGTACGGGACGGCCATTGCAGTCTCGGCGCCAGCAGCGGACCCGCGATCGGCGGCCGTGGCGGAGCGATTTGCTGTGATAAAGAAGCGTTCCTGCGCGGCGGAGACCCGGTTGCGGTGGGACTGTGCCGTCTGGCGCGGCCCCCGATGTGGGATTCTCACAGACCGTGATGCCGGCCGGCAGGGTTGCCGCTGGCGCTGCTTGCAGTTTCCGCGCCGGCGGCGCGTCCGGCAACGCCGCCGCTAACGCGGCCGACACAGCCTCCGGCAACGGAGCCGCCGTCACGAGCAGCGCGTTCGGCACCGCGTCCGCCGGCACGGCCGGCGCTGCATCGATCGGCATGGGCTGCGTTGGGGCGGCTGGCGCTGCCTCTGGCGACGCCTCCGGTGCGGCGCCGGTTGACGCGGTTAGCGTTTCGTCGATTGGCGCGGCCGGTGCGGCGCCGGTTGGGGGTTCCGCCGCGGCGTCCGTCGATGGGACCGGTGCTGCATCCGCGGTAGCCAGCGGCGGCACAGCCGGCGTGGCACCGGGCTGGGCGTGGTCGATCGCGGCGTCAAAAGAGCCGCACACTCTGGCGAACAGTGCCTTGGGATCCTTGAAGCCCGCGCCGCTGGTGATCGCCTCGACTATGTGTTGTTCGAACGTGGAATACAGCAGCGCGAGCTTGGCGGGATCGCATTCCTCCATCGGCGTGGTGAGAAACGTGCGGGCTTCGAGGCTGAGTCCGGCATAAACCTCCGGCAGGTAGGGGGCGTCGGGGCGGTGGGCGAAGCCGCGGCGGCGGTGCCCGCTCCTGAGCCACGCGGCTACAATGGAGTGCGGGATGGGCTCAGCGGCGGGCGCGCGGTGCGGGTTGCGCCGCCGGCTGGACGGGACGGGAGTCTCGAGGCCGGGGGCGGCGGGAGAGACGCGGGAGGCGGTCGGCGCGGCCGGACGCCGCAGGCCGCGGGTCAGGGTGATGCCGCCGGACATGATGCTGCGCACCGCACCGCCGAGCCGGCGCACGAAGCGCGCACCAACCCCATGATGGGGCTGCGAGGTAGGGCCGGTGGTGGGGAGCGGTGCTGTTGTCATGGGCGGAAACTTGTTGTGGAGGCGGCTACGTAGCACGCCAGTTCCGGTGTGTCAAGAAAAAAATCTTATAGAAGGATAATATTGACAAAGTGTATGGATTCTGATAACGGCTAAGCCTGAGAGCCGACGCCCCTTGGGGGGTGGCTGCACCTCATACCAAACGGGAACGTTGAAGGGGCGCCTTCAGTCGCTCGTGAAACGCATCAGAGATCACCAACGCCTCTCTCACCCGTCAGAGAAAGACCTGGCAGAGAAAGACCTGGCGGGAAATGCGTCTTCCCCTTGCAGAAGGGCCAGAATGGAATGTCCCGCGGCCAGATGAGCATCAGCCCGCGACCGCTGGCTGCGACGCTGAACATGTTTGACGTCACGTCACACGGCGTGCTGAGCAGGTGGACGAACAGGTTCCCCATCCTCGGAGACAACCAAATCCTGTATTTTGCGTTGACCGGTTGGCTATGCCGCTAACGCCCTGGCCCCGCCCTGGCCGGGCCGACGTCGCCGAAGGCAGCTAGAGAAAGCCGGCCAGCAGCCCCCGCCCCACCATCGTCGTCGGCCCGGGATAGGCCGCGCGTCTCATCAGGCTCGCTGCCGACCAGGGCGATGCCGATGCGGCGAACAGCCTCGGCAATCGTTACATGGCGGGCCTCGGCGTGGAACGGTCCGTTTCCGCGGCAGCCATGTATTACAAGCTTGCCGCCGATGCGGGCGAGCGCCCCGGGCTGAACAATCTCGGCCGACTTTACGAGTTCGGCCGTGGAGTGCCGCAATCCGATACCGAAGCGGCGCGGCTCTTCGGGCTGTCGGCGGATCGCAACTACGCGCCCGCCGAATACAATCTGGGCCGGCTCTACGAGAGCGGCCGTGGGGTGCCAAGGTCGCTGGAGAAGGCCGTAAGCTGGTATCGCCGCGCCGCGCGGCAGGGCAACGACGACGCTCAGACAGCATTGCGCCGGTTGGGTGAGAGTTGGTAAGCGTGTTTGCCGGATTGGAGCACCCCGCCGTTTTGCCTGCCAGTTCGTTGCGTTCGCGGCGCCGCAGGCCGTGTTGCGTCAGGAAGCTTACCGGCGCGCTTGTTGACTTCGCCCCCACCTGCCCCCTACAGCCCAGCATCCGGGCCAACCCACCAACCCGGTCCCCGCCCGACGCGGGGGCTCCGCCGCTCCGCGAAGGCTCGCGCAGCGGCGCGTTTGTCGTTCCGAGCCGCCGCCGACCAAGGGTCCCATTATGTTCGAAGCCCTGTCCGACAAGCTTTCCGGCGTCTTCGACCGCCTGCGCCAGCGCGGCGCCCTGTCGGAGACCGACATCGGCGAGGCGCTGAGGGAAGTCCGCGTCGCCTTGCTCGATGCCGACGTGGCGCTGCCCGTGGTGCGCGACTTCATCGCCAGGGCCCGCGACCGCGCGCTCGGTTCCGAGGTCCTCACCTCGGTCACCCCCGGCCAGCAGATCGTCAAGATCGTCAACGACGTGATGATCGAGGAGCTGGGCGGCGAGGGGGCCGTGCCGCTCAACCTGAACGCCGCCCCGCCGGTGCCGATCCTGATGGTTGGCCTGCAAGGCTCCGGCAAGACCACCACCGCTGGCAAGATCGCGCTCCGCCTGAAGGACCGGCTGCGCCGGAAGGTGCTGCTGGCGTCCCTGGACACCCAGCGCCCCGCCGCCCAGCTCCAGCTCGCCCAGCTCGCGCAGCAGGCTGGGGTGCCGTCGCTGCCGATCGTCGCCGGGGAAACCCCGGTGCAGATCGCCCGCCGCGCCATGGACACCGGGCGCCGCGAGGGCTTCGACGTGGTGATCCTCGACACCGCCGGCCGCCTGTCCATCAACCAGGAGCTGATGGACGAGGTCAAAGAGATCCGCGAAGTCTCCGCCCCGGCGGAAACGCTGCTGGTGGTCGATGCCATGACCGGCCAGGACGCGGTGAACACCGCCAAGGCGTTCAACGACGCGTTGCAGATCACCGGCGTCGTCCTGACCCGCATGGACGGCGACGCCCGCGGCGGCGCGGCGCTGTCGATGCGCGCGGTCACCGGCGCGCCGATCAAGCTGGTCGGCGTGGGCGAGAAACAGGACGCGCTGGACGATTTCCACCCGGAGCGTGTCGCTGGCCGCATCCTGGGGATGGGCGACATCGTCGGCCTGGTGGAGAAGGTTTCCGAAACCGTCGACCAGGACGAGGCGGAGAAGCTTGCCGCGAAGATGGCGCGGGGCAAATTCGACCTGGAGGACTACGCGTCGCAGCTCCGCCAGATCACCAAGATGGGCAGCATGTCCGGCATCCTGGGCATGCTGCCCGGCGTCGGGAAGATGAAGGCGCAGCTCGACGAGGCGAACATCGACCAGACCATCCTGAAGCGTCACGCGGCGATCATCGGCTCGATGACGAAGAAGGAGCGCAAGGACCCCGACATCATCAAGGCCAGCCGCAAGAAGCGCATCGCCGCGGGGTCCGGGACGTCAGTGCAGGATGTGAACAAGCTGCTGAAGACGTTCGACGACATGACCACGATGATGAAGCGCATGAACAAGCTGGGGCAGAAGGGCCTGATGCGCCACGGAATTCGGCGCCCTGATGCCTCGCCACCAACAGCAGGGCGGGGGGCAGCGCATGTCCCGCCATGGCCGGCCATGAATCCGGCCATGAACAGGGCGACAGGAGAGAGGACTCCCCTCCGCTTGTGGGAGGGGCCGGGGGAGGGGTGCGATCAACCACGATCCCTGGCTGTTCCCGCCCCTCCCGCGGCCACTCCCGCAACGGGAGGGGAGTCTCTTTCTTCTTCACGCCATTTCTTCTTCACACCATGACGCAGCCCACACAGCACACGCACTAGCCAAGGAGCCAACCCCCCGATGAGCCTGAAAATTCGCCTAGCCCGCGCGGGTGCCAAGAAGCGCCCCTACTACCACATCGTGGTCGCCGACAGCCGCTCGCCCCGCGACGGCCGCTTCATCGAGAAGCTCGGCAGCTACAACCCCATGCTGCCAGCCGAGCATGCGGACCGCGTGCGGCTGCAGGGCGAGCGCATCCAGCACTGGATGACGCACGGCGCGCTGCCGACCGACCGGGTCGCCAAGTTCCTCGGCAAGGCCGGCCTGGCGCCAATGCCGGCGCTGCGCGAGCAACCGATCAAGTCGGCTCCGGGCAAGAAGGCGCTGGAGCGCGCCAAGGAAGCCGCTCCGGCGTAACGGGACCGTGCCACAGAACCGCATCCTGCTGGGCGTGATCGGCCGGCCGCATGGCGTGCGCGGCTTGGTGCGCGTGGTGAGTCACACCGCCGATCCCGCCAACCTGACCGCCTACAGTCCGCTGACCGACGACCGCGGCCGCCGTTTCACGCTGCGCTGGCGCGGCGAGGGTCTGGCCGAGGTGGCGGAGCTGCGCGACGGCACACCGGTGATGGTCACCGATCGCACCGCCGCGGAGAGGCTGGTGAACACGCGCCTGTACGTAGATCGCGCGCAACTGCCCGAGCCGGACGCCGAGGAGTTCTACGTCGCCGACCTGATCGGCATGGCGGCGATCGACGCGGCCGGCAAGGTGCTGGGTGCCGTCGCGACAGTGCACGACTACGGTGCCGGCGTGAGCCTGGAGATCGTGCGGGACGGCGCGCCGCCACTGCTGGTGCCGTTCACGCGAGCAGCGACACCGGAGGTGGATCTGGCCAATCGACGGGTGACGATCGTGCCGCCGGAGGAGGCGGATTGGCGGAATACGGATGAAGCGAACGACGCCAACGACGTGAATGACGCCAATGAAACGAACGAGGCTCCCTCTCCCCTTGAGGAGGCTGGGGCCGCGAAGCGGACCGAGGGGGGTGAGGGATGCATAGGGCGGGATCGGGTTGAGGGGGGCGTGGTCCCGAAAAGCTTGGCTCAGGCACCCCTCCCGCCAGCCCCCTCCCACAAGGGGAGGGGGGTATTGACCCTACCACCCGCGCGCCCTGCACCTCCACCACCCGCGCGCCGTGCACCTCCGCCCCCTGCACCTCCGCCACCCGCGCCCCCCGCACCTCCACCGACCGCGCTTCCCGGAGCGCCCGGGCATGACCTGGCGCGCGTCCGTCCTGACCCTGTTCCCCGACATGTTCCCGGGGCCGCTGGCGACGTCGCTCGCCGGCCGGGCTCTGGCGCGCGGCCTCTGGTCCCTGCAGCCGGTCAACATCCGCGACTTCGCCACCGACCGGCACCGGACAGTGGACGACACCCCCTTCGGCGGCGGCCCCGGCATGGTGATGCGTCCGGACGTGATCGACGCCGCCCTTACCGCCGTCGCCGACGGTCGCCCGCGCGTCTTCCTCACCCCCCGAGGCCGCCCCTTCACCCAGGCCGACGCCTGGCGCTACGCCGCCACCCCCGGCCTCATCCTGCTCTGCGGACGCTACGAAGGCGTCGACCAGCGCGTCATCGACGCCCACTCGATGGAAGAACTCTCCATCGGCGACTACGTCCTGTCCGGCGGCGAGCTCCCCGCCCTGGTCGTGCTGGACGCCGTCGTGCGTCTGCTTCCCGGCGTGATGGGCGCCGCCGACAGCGCCACCGAGGAAAGCTTCGCCCCGCATCTGCTGGAATACCCACACTACACCCGCCCCGCCGACTGGCAGGGCCGCCGGGTACCGGACGTACTGCTGTCCGGTCACCACGCCGCCGTCGCCGCCTGGCGCCGCGCCGAAGCCGAGCATGTCACCGCCGAACGCCGCCCCGATCTCTGGGCCGCCTACCGCGCCGCCCATTCCGCCACCCATCCCGTCCCCAATCCCACCCCCCATCCCACTCCCCATCCCACCTCCCACTGCGCCAACAATCCCCCCGCGCCGGTTGCCAGCCCGACCGCGTCACCCTAAGCAGCGCCCCACAAAGGAACTCGACCGATGAACATCGTGCAGCAATACGAAGCCGGCGAGATTGCCCGCCTCACCAAGGACCGTACCGTGCCGGTGTTCCAGCCGGGAGACACCGTGCGCGTGGCGGTGCGCGTGGTGGAAGGCGAACGCACCCGTACCCAGGCGTTTGAAGGCGTCTGCATCGCCCGCTCCAACAAGGGTCTGAGCAGTAATTTCACGGTACGCAAGATCAGCTACGGCGAGGGCGTGGAGCGCGTGTTCCCGCTGTATTCGCCGCTGATCGCCGAGATCGCGGTGGTGCGCCACGGCGACGTGCGCCGCGCCAAGCTGTATTACTTGCGTGGCCGCTCCGGCAAGCGCGCCCGCATCGCGGAGCGCGCCCGCGTCACCACCCCCCCAGCCGCCGAGGCCGCCCCTGGCGAGCCCGCCGCGGCGGAGTAGCGCGGGCACAAGAAGGGCCTGGGTGTAGCGCCCTGTGGAGTGCTGTAGTGCGGGACAGCGCAGCGCATTCCGCCGCCGCACCGAAGCATTGCGATCCTGGTACGCGCGAAGTTAGATGCATTCATTACGATCTAGACGTCAGCGGTACGCAGAACAATACGGGCCGATACGGTCGCGTTCTGTCCGCCGTCACTGCTGCGCCGGCATACCGTACTGGCCGTGCCTGTATATCGCATTCGTCGATGTTTTCCCGCCCGACATCAGGCCCCCAGTCGTATGAACCGGCATATTCGGCGCGCCACTCGGCGGGGCTGCGGCCGGCAAACAATTCTTCCAGCGTGAAATGAGGCGCCAGATGGCGAATGACGATCTCGCTGCCACGCGTATCGATTTCTACCCTTTCGCCTTCCCTGATTCCCGCCGCACTGGCGATCTCGCTCGGGAACCGGATGGCGAGATTCTTGCCCCAGCGGCCAACCGTGATGTGCGACATGATAACCTGTGTCCGTCCGCCCGGGATATTTTTAACATATCCCAAGTGGGTGGAAAAGCGGAGGCCGGGAAGTTCCGCCGCGCCCGATCGGGACCGGCGGACTTCATCCGCCCTACGCCGTCCGGTCGCTCTCCACCCCCAGCGCTGCCTGCGCCGCCGCCAGCCGCGCCACCGGCACGCGGTACGGGCTGCACGACACGTAATCCAGCCCGATCTTCTCGCACAGTGCGATGGAGGCGGGGTCGCCGCCATGTTCGCCGCAGATGCCCAGCTTCAGGTGCGTTCTTCACCGACCGGCCCTTCTCCGCGGCGATGCGCACCATCTCGCCAACGCCTTCGGGGTCGATCGACACGAACGGATCCTTCGGCAGGATGCCCGCCTCGACATATCTCGGCAGAAACTTGCCCGCGTCGTCGCGTGACAGGCCGAATACGGTCTGCGTCAGGTCGTTGGTGCCGAAGCTGAAGAAGTCGGCGATCTCGGCGATCTTGTCCGCCACCAGCACAGCGCGCGGCAGTTCGATCATCGTGCCGACGCTGTACTCGATCTTCTGGGCCGGCCTCGGAGAACACCTCCTTCGCCACCTTGTCCACCTGCGCGCGCGTGATCTCCAACTCGCGGCGGGTGGCGATCAGCGGGATCATGATCTCCGGGTGCGGCGGGTTACCGGTCTCCTTGCCCACCGCCAGGGCGCCTTCGAAGATCGCCCGCGCCTGCATCTCGTAGATTTCCGGGTAGGAAATGCCCAGGCGGCAGCCGCGATGGCCCAGCATCGGGTTCGCCTCCGCCAACTCCGCGGCACGGCGGCGCATCGATTCAAGGTCGGTGCCCAGCCCCTCCGCCACTTCCTGCATCTCCGCGTCGGTATGCGGCAGGAATTCATGCAGCGGCGGATCGAGCAACCGGATCGTCACCGGCAGCCCCGCCATGATGGTGAACAACTCGCGGAAGTCTTCCCGCTGGTAGGGCAACAAACGGGCCAGGGCGGCGCGGCGGCCCGCCTCGTCGCTCGCCATGATCATCTGCCGCACCGCGCTGATCCGCTTTGGATCGAAGAACATATGCTCGGTGCGGGACAGGCCGATGCCCTCGGCGCCAAACTTGCGCGCGGTTTCCGCGTCCAGCGGCGTCTCTGCGTTGGCGCGCACGCCCATCCGGCGCGCCTTGTCGGCCCACCCCATCAGCGTCGCGAAGTCGTCCGACATGGCCGGCTCGACCATGGCGACGGTGCCGATGAACACCTCGCCAGTCGCGCCATCCAGAGTGATCGTCTCGCCGGCGCGCACGGTCTTGCCCGCCGCCGACAGCGTCTGCGCGTTGTAGTCCACCGCAATGCCGCCGGCGCCCGCGACGCAGGGCCGGCCCATGCCACGCGCCACCACCGCCGCGTGGCTGGTCATGCCGCCACGTGTGGTCAGAATGCCGCGGGCGGCATGCATGCCGTGGATGTCCTCGGGGCTGGTCTCGATGCGCACCAGGATGATGGCCTCGCCCTTCTGGGCCCGGCTCTCCGCCTCGTCGGCGCTGAACACCACGCCACCCGACGCAGCGCCCGGGCTGGCTGGCAGGCCCTTGGCGAGCAGCGTGCGCGGGGCCGTCGGGTCCAGCGTCGGGTGCAGCAACTGGTCCAGCGACGAGGGGTTGACGCGGCGCACCGCCTCGGCCTCGTCGATCAGGCCCTCGCGCGCCATGTCCACCGCCATCTTCAGGCTGGCTGCCGTGGTGCGCTTTCCGTTGCGAGTCTGCAACATGTACAGCTTGTGCTTCTGGACCGTGAACTCCAGGTCCTGCATGTCGCGGTAGTGCTTTTCCAGTGTCTCGCGCACCTGCAGCAGCTCGGCATAGGCGTCCGGCATCACCGCTTCCATCGGCGTCTCGCCCGGCTTGGCGTTGGCCTTGGAGACGGGCTGCGGCGTGCGAATGCCGGCCACCACGTCCTCGCCCTGCGCATTCACCAGGTACTCGCCATAGAAGGCGTTCTCCCCAGTGGACGGGTCGCGGGTGAAGCACACACCGGTGGCGCAGTCGTCGCCCATGTTGCCGTACACCATGGCCTGGACGTTGACGGCGGTGCCCCACTCGGCGGGAATGTCGTGCAGCCGGCGATAGGTGATCGCGCGGTGGTTCATCCAGCTTCCGAACACCGCGCCGACGGCGCCCCACAATTGCTCCTGCGGGTCCTGCGGGAACGGCTTGCCGGTCTCCTGCGCCACCATGTCCTTGTAGGCGTCCGCCACGCGCTTCCAGTCCTGCGCCGTCAGCGCCGTATCCTCGGTGACCCCGGTATCCAGCTTCGCATGCTCTATGATTTCCTCGAACCGGTGGTGATCCACGCCCAGCACCACCGAGCCGTACATCTGAATGAAGCGGCGGTAGGAGTCCCAGGCGAAGCGCGGGTCATCGGCGGCGGCGGCCAGGCCGTCCACCGTCACGTCGTTCAGCCCCAGGTTCAGCACCGTGTCCATCATGCCGGGCATCGACACACGGGCGCCGGAGCGAACCGACACCAGCAGCGGGTCCTTCCGGTTGCCGAACTTGCGGCCGACGGATTGCTCGATCCGGCCCAGGGCGGTGAAGACCTGATCCTGCAGATCACCGGGATATTGCCGGTTGTTCTCATAGAAGGCGGTGCAGACCTCGGTGGTGATGGTAAAGCCGGGCGGCACCGGCAGGCCGATCGAGGCCATCTCGGCGAGGTTGGCCCCCTTGCCGCCGAGCAGGTTCTTCATGTCCGCGCGGCCCTCGTTGTGGCCTGCCCCAAAGCTGTACACCCACTTGGTCATGGCAATCCCCTTCAGCCTTCGATCCGGGAGAAGTCAGCGACCCGATTCAAGCTCGCCCTAAGAAGGTTGAGAAGTCGCAAGCGATTACGACGCAAATCGGGCTCCGGCGCGTTGACAGTGACGCGATCAAAGAATGCGTCGATCGGGCCCCGCAGCCGGGCCAAGGCCGTCATCGCCGCGCCATACCGCTCCTGCTCCAGCAGCGCTTGTACCTCATTCGTGGCTTGCAGGGCATGACCTAGATCAATCTCGGCGGATTCATGGAACAAGGAGGGGTCGGGGGCGGCGCGGTGAGGGCCATCCTTCCGTTCCTCGATGCGCAGGATATTGGCGGCGCGGCGATAGGCGGTCAGCAGGTCGGCGCCTTCCGGAGATCCCAGCAGCCCGGTCACCGCATCGGCGCGCGCCAGCAGGCGGGTCAGGTCGTCATCCGGCCCATGCTCTCCGGCGGCGGAGAAAACCGCGGCCAGTACGTCGTGTCGGGCGCCCTCGGCGCGGAGCTGGACGCGCAGCCGCTCGGCCAGGAACTCCAGGATGTCCCCCGGCGGCACCGGGTGGACGCCGTGGTGGTGCAGCTCCTGCCCGGCCACCTCGATTAGCGGCAACAGGTGCAGGCGCAGCTTGTGCTCGCGGATGATGCGGATGATGCCCAGCGCGGCGCGGCGCAGCGCATACGGGTCCCCGGCGCCGGTCGGCTTCTCGCCGATGGCGAAGAAGCCGGCCAGCAGGTCCAGCTTGTCGGCCAGCGCCACGGCGATCGAGACCGGATCGGCGGGCACCGCATCCGAGGGACCCTTCGGCGCGTAATGGTCGCGGATGGCGTCGGCGACCAGGCGATCCTCGCCGTCGTGCAGGGCGTAGTAGCGGCCCATGATGCCCTGCAGCTCCGGGAACTCGCCCACCATGCCGGAGACCAGGTCGGCCTTGGCCAATTCGGCAGCCCGTTCGGCCAGGGCAGGCGCAGCGTGGACGTGCGGGGCGATGTGCTGCGCGAGCTGCCTCAGGCGGCGCACCCGGTCGCCCTGGCTGCCCAGCCTGGCGTGGAAGGTGACATGCTCCAGCAGCGGCACCCGGGATTCCAGGCGCGCCCTGCGGTCCAGGTCCCAGAAATGGCGAGCGTCCGCGAAGCGGGCGCGCAGCACGCGCTCGTTGCCGGCGATGATGGTGGCGCCGCCGTCGGCCGCCTCCACGTTGGCGACGAAGGCGAACCAGGGGGCAGTGCGGCCGTCCGCCGTGCGCAGCGCGAAATACCGCTGGTTGACGCGCATGGAGACCTGCATGACCTCCGGCGGCAGGTCCATGTGTTCGTCCGCGATGCGCCCGAGCAGGGGGACGGGCCATTCCACCAGGCCGGCGACCTCGTCGAGCAAGCCGGGATCGTCCACCACGGTAAGCTGGCGGGCGGCGGCAAGGTCGCGGATGCCGTCCGCGATCAGGCGCTTGCGCTCCGCGGCACCGACCAGCACACAATGGGCGCGCAGCCGGCCCGCCCAGTCGGCACGGCCTTCCACGGCGAAGGCTCCGGGGGCGTGGAACCGGTGGCCCTCGGTCAGGTTGCCGGCAGCGAGGCCGTGGCCATCGTCGTCGCCCTCGCGCAGGTCGAACGGCACGACGGCGCCACCGAGCAGGCAGGTGATGCGGCGCAGCGGACGTACCCAGGTAAACGCGCTGCCCGCGCCCCAGCGCATCGACTTGGGCCAGGGGAAGCGGCGCAGCAGCGGCGGCAGGGCGGTGGCTATCAGCGACGTCGCCATCACCGCGGCGGACGTCTTGTGCAGCACCCAGTAGTCGCCTTCGTGCCGGAGTTGCTCTCGGGTCGCGCCTTGTTTACGCAGGAAGCCGTCGAGCGCCTGGGGCGGTGCGTTGGCGCGGGGGCCGCGTTCGGCAGTCTGGCTGGCGGCGACCTCGGACGCCACCTGCGCCGCCAGGGCAATGCGGCGTGGGCCGGAGTAGGTGACAAGGTCCGCAGGCGACAACGGAGCCAACGCCTCAGCGGTCAGCCGGGCGAGGTCCTCGGCTGCGCGGGCCTGCATACGGGCCGGAATTTCCTCAGAGAACAGTTCGAGAAAGAACTCCGGCATACGGCATCCTTCTGTGGCCCGGCTACCCGGCGGCGACGCGCCGCATGGAACCGGCTCCGCGGTCGTTGGCCGCAGGATCGCGCAGGCTGGTAGCGACCTCCCGGGTGATCGCCATGATCCGGTCCTGCCAGGCACGACGGGCGCGCTCGCGCTCGAACCTCTCCTGCAAGGCGGTCAACACGACCCACTCAAGGCTTTCACCCGTCAGCGCGGCCAACTCGGCGGCCAGACTGCACGCGTCCTCACGCTCGATCCGCAGTGTGTCAGACATGGGCGTTTCCTCTTGGGGTTTTGTTGGCGTTGGGCGGCGTTCTAGGCCAGCTCCAAGGCCGTGGCTAGGGTGTGGTTGCGCTGGCGTGGTGTAATTGAACAGCAGGCGGGCGGAGGGTCTCGCGCCAGGGGGAAGCCAGGGGGGAAGCGAGGCCGGCGCGATGGGCGCCGCTTTACCCGGACCGAGTTGATGTGACAAGCCCCGGATGTGTGCATCTGCCGTTGTCCCGCATGCTATCAATCAGCGACCGGAAATGTTACATTATGGTGTCATCGGGCCCGCGCGCGCCGACTGGCTTGCGGCGGCACACGCCGCGCTGAGGCCCGACCTCCAACGCGGTGGGATCGCTGCGCCGCGCCGTCGCGCGGAGCCGGCGCATGCCGGGGCGCAATCTCTGCCCGGAATGGGCTGGAACGTCGGGGCGACGCCGCCGCGGCGCGGGCCGCCTTGTTGCCCGCCCTACGGCTTGCCCCGGAAGGGGCGGAGGCGGCGGTGCGGGCGTCGGGCCCGCTGGTGCGCCGCGGCGAGCATGACGTGGCGGCAAAAGGCCTGCTGGTCCCCTGCAACGGCCCCATATTCCTTGAACCCGCGAGCGAGTGCGCTTGATACCCACGACATCAAGAAACTGGTCGCGTCCGGCTATGACCTGATCGCTGATACCTACCTATGGTCCCGTCGCGGCAATTTTCAGTAGAGTGGGGTCTGCTGGTTTTGTGGTTGCTGCTCCATTCTGGTCACGCCCTGAGGAGCCGCGTCCAATTATCGGCCTGAAGACCCGTTCAGCGCCACAGCCGCACGTATGAGCGTCTTGAAGGCATCCGCATCCACTTCATCACCCTCATGCAAATCGATAGCGCGCCTGGTGTTGCCTTCAAGGCTGGAGTTGAACAGACGTGAAGGGTCCTTGAGCGAGGCGCCCTTGGCGAAAGTCAGCTTCACGACGCTTTTGTACGTCTCGCCGGTGCAGATCATTCCATCGTGATACCACACCGGAACGCCTCGCCACTTCCACTCCTCGACCACTTCGGGGTCCGCCTGCTTGATGAGAGCACGCATATGGGAGAGCGTCTTGCCCCTCCAGTCGTCCAGTTCCTCGATCCTCGCGTCGATCAGCCGAGAAGGGGATTCGCCCTTGGTCGTTGCGCCTTTTTTCATGCTGCTCGCGGCTCCTCCATCATTATCTACTTCCCGCAGGTAGGACTCATACCAGCCCGCACAGCGAGTGACCTGGCGGGCTGGTTGATTCTACTTGGAACTGCGGTTGGGTGCCACGCACCAGAGATGAGAAAGTCAGGATATCCGCGGCAATATTCAGGGCAGGCATTGTGCATTGCCGCCACTGACAGCCTACATCTTCACCTCGCTGACCTGGAGTATCGGATGGATGTTGGTGTAATTGGGAATATCACCCATGATCGCAGCCTCGTGCGGCGCGAGAGCGGCCTGGAATTCGGCGACCGAGCCGAAATAGAGATGGCCCATCGCTACATAAGTTGGCGGCGCACCGGGAGCGCCGCCGGCGAGCCCCTCTTCGACTGCCACGCTTTTGCACGCTGCACCAAGCTTTTCCCGGACCATCGGTATGTGGCTCTTGCAATAGTAATTCATGTCGAACTTTGCGCCTTCGCCGGCCGGATAGAGCACGCTGACCTTGATCATCGGATTTATCCCCTCGGTTATGCTGCCGGCTTACCCCAACAGCAGCGGGGCGGACATTAGCAGGGATTGCCAACAGGGCGCAGCGTCTTTGTATGTGTGAATATGTAAATATTGCAGTGGCGCAATCGGCTGGCATTGCTTCGCTATCAACCTGCAGGTGGCCGAAGCACCACCGCCTACAGTGCCATCAGCCGATCCAACAGCGCCGAATCTTCCCGCAGTTCCGCCGCGGGTCCCGAATGCCGCACCGCCCCCTTCTCCAACACATACACGCGATCGGCCAGCGCCAGTGAAAACGCCACCCCCTGCTCTGCCAGCAAGATCGTTAGCCCCTCCGCCTTGAGTTCGGAAATCTTCTCCCGCAGCAGAGCGACGATCAGCGGCGCCAATCCTTCCGACGGCTCGTCCAGCAGCAACAGTTCCGGATTCCCCACCAGCGCCCGCGCGATCGTCAGCATCTGCTGCTCGCCGCCGGACAGGAACCCGCCGCGCTGATCGCGCCGCTCCGCCAGCACCGGGAACAATTCGCAGACGCTGTCGATGGTCCACCGCCCCGGGCGGCGGGCTGCCCGCGCGGCGACGTCCAGGTTCTCCCACACGCTCAGTTCGGCGAAGATGCGCCGGTCCTCCGGCACGAAGCCGATCCCGGCGCGCGCGATCCGATACGGTGCCCATCCCGCGACGTCCCGCCCGCGCCACACCACGCGCCCGGAACGCGGCGGCGTCAGCCCCATGATCGAGCGCATGGTGGTCGACTTGCCAACCCCATTCCGCCCCAGCAAGCAGACGCATTCGCCTTGCTCCACGTCCAGCGAGATGCCGAACAACACCTGGCTCAAGCCGTAGGCGGTGCGGATGTTCTCGACCGACAGGAGAGGCATCAGGCATGCTCTCCCAGATAGACGCGGCGCACTTCGGAATTCGCGCGCACCTCCTCGGGAGAACCTTCAGCCAGCTTGCGGCCCTGGTAGAGCACGGCGATCTTCTGTGCGATGCGGAACACCACCGCCATGTCATGCTCGGTGAACAGCAGCGTCAGGCCGCGCTCGGCGGCGATGCGTTGCAGCAGGGCGATGGTTTCGTGGGTTTCCCCCGCCGACATGCCGGCGGTGGGTTCATCCAGCAGCAGCACCTTCGGGTCGGAGGCCAAGGCGATGCCCAACTCGAGCTGCTTCTGGTTGCCATAGGCCAGCGTGCCAGCGGTGAGGTCCGCCACCGCGCCAAGGCCGATCGACGCCAGCAGCGCCTCGGCATCGTCTCGAAAGACCGTTTCCGATCGCGACCAGAAGTCACGGCCGCGGCCTCGATGCGCCAGCAGCGCGGCCTGTACGTTCTGCAATACGGTCAGGCGGGGGAAGATGTTGGTCAATTGGAACGACCGTCCCATGCCCAGCGCGCAGATCCGATGCGGCGGCAGGCCGGTCACGTCGCGCCCGTCCAGCACCACCCGTCCAGCGTCGGAGCGCAGATGGCCGGTGACCAGGTTGAAGAAGGTCGACTTGCCGGCGCCGTTGGGGCCGATCACGGCGGCGATCTGCCGCGTATCGACCGTCAGGCTGACATCGCGTACCGCGACAAAGCCGGAGAACGATTTTCTCAGCCCGGTTATTTCGAGCATCGCGCCGTGCCGGTCATCTCAAGCGCCGCGCCATGCGTCGCCGCAGGAAGCGGAACAGCTTGTCGAGGCCACCCACCACGCCGCCCGGCAGGGCGAACAGCAGGATCAGCAGAATGGTGCCCAGTACGAACGGCCAGTATTGCGTATAATTCGTGATCTCCTGATTCAAATAGTCCAGGACGAGGGCACCGACCGGTGGTCCCCAGAAGAAGTTCATCCCGCCCAGAATGGCCATGATCATGACCTGGGCCGATTGCGGCCAGAACACGTAGTCGGGGAACACGCCACGCGTGAAGATGCCGTACAGCGCGCCGGCCAGCCCGGCGAAACCGCCTGCCACCACGAAGACCGACAGCTCATAGGCGCGCACGTTCAGACCGATGAACGCCGCACGTTCACGGTTGTCGCGGATCGCCGTCAGCATCCGCCCGTACGGGGAGCGCGTGATCTGCCCGATCGCAGCGATCGACAGCGCGGCCAGGGTCAAGGTCATCAAATAGAACCGGCTGTTTTCGGTAAGGTCGTCGACACCGGGGATGAACGCCATCCAGTGCATGTTCGGAAACGGCACGTCGGCGATGCCCTGATCGCCCCCGGTGACCGCATTCCACTTGAAGCAGACCGCCCAGATGATCTGCGAGAATGCCAGCGTCAGCATGGCGAAGTAGATTTTTGTTAGTCGCACGCAGAAGAACCCGAACACCAGTGAGAATGCCGCCGCCCCGATCCCGGAGGCGGGAAAGGCGATGACGAACGGCACACCGTAGGTCTTCATAAGGATGCCGCAGACATAGGCGCCGATACCGAAATAGGCGACGTGCCCGAACGACACCAACCCGGTTGTTCCAAGCAGCAGGTTCAAACTGACGGCGAACAGTGCGTCGATGATGATCTGCGTGGCGAGGAACGTGTCGTAGCGCGAGCCGATCCAGGGCATCGGCAGCATCAGCAGGAAGACCAGCAGCGTCCACGGCACGCGGCGGATGGCGGGAACGGCCGGGCGGGGCAGCGCTCGGCTGAGCGGAATGCTCATCGAATCGGTCGTCCGAACAAGCCCCAGGGACGCACGATGAGTACCACCGCCATCAGCGCGAACACCGAGAACAACGAGAACTGCGGGAACGCCAGGATGCCGAACGACAGCGTCTGGCCGTAGATCATGGCACCCCAGAAGGTGCCCCAGAACGATCCCAACCCGCCGATCACCACGACGATGAAGGCATCGACGATGATCTGCACGTCCATGCCGGGCACGACGCTCTCGATCGGGGTGATCAGCGCACCGGCGAGACCGGCAAGGAAGGAGCTGACGACGAACATCCCGGTATAGAGCGCGCCGACGTTCGCCCCGAGCGCGCCGACCATTTCCCGGTCCGCCGCGGCGGCACGCAGCATCCGCCCCGCCGCGCTGCGGCTCAGTATCAACCCGCCGGTGATGGCGATCGCCGGGCCAACCACGATGATGAACAAATTATAATATGGCAGCGTTGTGCCGAGCAGGGAAAAGCCGCCGTCCAGCACCGGAGGACGGTGGACCGAGAGTTGATCGGTGCCCCAGGTGAACTTGGCAGCGTCTCCCAGGATCAGCACCAGGGCGTAGGTGAACAGCAGTTGATAGAGTTCCTCGAGGCCGTAGAGGTGACGCAACAGCAGGCGCTCCACGATGCCGCCGAGCAAGGCCACGCTGAGCCCGGAGGCGAGCGCGGCGATCCAGAACGCGCCGCCGGTCGGCTGCAGCCACGTCACCACCTGCCACGCCATGTAGGCGCCGATCATGTAGAACGAGCCATGCGCGAAGTTCAGCACGCGCATGACACCGAATACGAGCGACAGGCCCGAGGCGATCAGGAACAAGAACATCGCCGTGGTCAGCCCGCTGAGGAACTGAGCGGCGATCAAGGAGACCGTCATGGCGTCGGCGCGATCTCCCTGCTCGAACGGCGGACCGGCTTCAACCGCCGGCCGGCGGCTCGGGGTTGTAGTAGGTCGGGTTCTTGATGACGGCGAATGGCACGTTCGGGTCCTGCACCATCACGCCCCAATACTCGCCCTGGTCGGCGTCGTGGGTGGTGGTATTGAAGGTGCGGGGACCGAGCGGCGTCTGGTAGGTCATGCCGGCCATGGCCTTGGCCACCTTCGCATCGTCGGTGGTGCCGGCCTTCTCGACGCCTTGGGCAATGGCCTGGATGACAACGTAGCCCATGATCGCCCAGCTCGATCCGTATTTGGTGCCCATCGCCTTCTCCACCTTCTGGTCGAAGGTGACTTCGGCGGCCGGCTGGTTCGGCCCGTCCCACACGACCGGATCATAGGTGTTGGCCCAGATGCCGTACGGGAAGGCGCTGCCGAGCGCGATCGTCTCGTCCACCGAGGCGACTTCGCCACCCGTTACCATGCGATTGTTGATCGCCTTGAAATAATCCAGTGGCGTGGCCTGCTTCACGAAGCTGATGAAGTCGCCGGCGAATTCGTCGCAATACACCGCATCCGGATGCTTGCTCATCTGCGCCGTGATGAACGGGCTGAAGTTCGATTCTCCCAGTTTCGGCCATTGCTGATCGACGATGGTGATGTCGGGCCGGAGCTGCTTCAGCTTGGCGACGAAGGCGGCGATCGCATCATGGCCATAGGCGTAGTCCGGCGCGATCGTAGCGACTGTCTTGATGTCTTTCCACTTCGCCATGACGATGGCGCCCGCCTGGCCCTCGATCGTGGTGTTGGAGGCGGCGCGGAAGATATAAGGATGGATATGCTCGGGGTCGGTCAGCGAGGACGTCTTCGCCGACGGAGCGACGAAGACGATGTGGTTCTCCTTGGCGATGGTAGATACCGCCGGCGCTTCCGCCGAGGTCAGCGTGCCGGCCAGGAATTCGACGCCATTCTTCACGATCAGCTCGCGCGCCAGCCGCACGGCCTCGGCCGGGTTAGCCTTGCTGTCGCGCGACAGCAGCTCGAGCTTGCGGCCCAGCACGCCGCCCTTGGCGTTGATGTCCGCAACCGCGAGTTCGGCGCCCTTCAGGATCGGCTCGCCATAAACGGCCGTAGGGCCGGACAACGGAATTGGGAAGCCGATCTTGATCGGCTCCTGGGCGAGCACGGCCGATGGCGTGGCAAGGGCAAACGCCGCTGCTGCCAGCGTGTGACGGAATTGCATCGTGGTATAGCCCCCCATTTCGCCGGCACGACGCTTGGCCGTCCGGTCATTCACGGACGCAACGATGGGCTGCCCGGCATCCTCCTGTCAAGTTATCCATACCTGCGTATCGGGGATCGCGCGACCATCCTGCCGTCCAGACACTGACGGCTGACGGTCGGCCCCTGCCCTGGCGCGTCATCGCTCGGCGTGTCATTGCGAGTTGACCACCGGCCGGCGGCGGCCGACCCGCCCTGGATGAACCCGCCTGGATGCATGGCGGGATCACGACATCGGGTCAGCAGACGCCGCCGGAACACGCGAGGGCGACCGGATCGGGGACTCAAACAATGACCGAAAGAACATTCCGCGCCGCAGGCTATCCGTGGCGGCTTTACTGCGGACAGCGCGTCATCGAGCAAGGTTTGCCGGAGGCCGTGCAGCGCACCGGCGCCAAGCGGGCATTGGTGGTGTGCTCGCCGTCCGTCAACCGGCGCACGGATATTGTCCAACGCATCGCCGCTGCGCTGGGCGACCGCTACGCCGGCGTGTTCGACGGCATCGAGAAGGATTCCACCTACGCCTCGGTCCACGCTGCCACCGCCGCCGCGCGCGACGCCGCGGCCGAACTGCTGATCGCGGTCGGCGGCGGCAGCGTCATCGTCGCCGTGCGCGCGGTGGCGATCTTCATGGCGGAGTCAGGCGATCCATTCCGGATCATGACGCAGTATCCGGAAGGCAAGCCGGCGTACAGCCCGCGATTGCTCGCGCCGAAACCGCCGATCATCAACATCCCCACGACGCCGACCAGCGCCATGAACCGCGCCGGCACGGGCCTGAAGAACCCGGACCTCGACCACCGGATGGAGTATTTCGACCCCAAGACCCGGCCCCAGGCGATCTTCCTCGACGAGGAGGCGTTGCTGACCGCGCCGCCCGACCTGATTTGCTCCACGGCCACCACGGTGTTCGCGAGCGCTGTGGGCGCGATGGCGCAGATTGAGATCAATCCGCTGGCGGAAGGTGACCGCAACCACGGGTTCCATCTGGCGTACCGCGCCTATCGGCGTCTGGCGGAGGAGCGCGAAAACCCTTCACTTCGCATCGACCTTGCCATCGCGGCCTTCCTGCAGGACCGGGCGGAGGACGACGGGTTTCGCCGCCCTCGCGGCGGTGCGTTTGCCGGCAACTACGCGGTCTCGACCGCGCTGCATGTGCGCTATCCGCATGTGGGGCAGGGCGAGGCGACCGCGGTGGTGCATGCCGCGAAGATCCGGCTGTCCGATCGCCCGGATGCACGATCGGCACGGCAGGTGGCGGAGGCGCTGGAAGTCTGGCGCGACGGGATGGACGGGCGCCAGGCGGCGCTGGCGGTGGCCGAGCGGCTGGAGGCGCTGTACTCGCGCGTTGGGGTGCCCACGCAGTTGCGCCAACTGCAAATCCCGCGCGAGGACCTGCGGGAGGTGGCCAACGAGACGGTGAAGAACTTCAATGCAAACGCCGGCATGCGCTCGCCGCAGGAGCAAGTTGAGGATGCGATGAGGCTACTGGAGGCGGCGTACTGATACTGGCCCGCATCCTCTGTCATTGCGCGTAGCAAAGCGACGAAGCTATCTCCTTCAAAGGGCGCGCGATTGTCCGAGCGCTCCCCGAAGGAGATTGCTTCGTTGCGCTTCGCTCCTCGCGTGACGCAAGCGGGGCGTGACGCAAGCGGGGCGTGACGCAAGCGGGGCGTGACGCAAGCGGGGCGTGACGCGAGCGGGGCGTGACGCGAGCGGGGCATGACGCGAGCCGGGCGCGACGCGAGGGGCCGCAATGCCGGTGTCTACGTCCCCCGCAACCGCCCGCTCTCCTCGATCTCCGCCGCCGCGATCGCCTTGATCAGAGCGTGGCTCAGTTCTTTCGCCGCCTCCAGCGTGAGTTCCACCGCGACCCGCGCCGCCGGCCCCATCGTCGAATTGACGAAGTCGATGGTGATCGCCTCTTCCAGCAAGGCGTGATGCGGGTGGTCGTACGACACCACCGAATGGGTGAGATCGAACCACCCGTCCCCGCCCTTGCCGGCACCGCTGGCACTGACGATCTCGACGATCGAGGTGCACATTCCGGCGTTACGCCGACAGGTGCTTTTCCAGGAACGCCCACACCTTCTTCCAGCCGTCCAGCGCTTGCTCGATGCGGTACGCCGGCCGGTCGTAGTAGAAGAAGCCATGCCCGGCACCGTCGTAGCGGTGGAACTCGTAGTTCTTGCCGTGCTTCTTCAGTTCCGCTTCGTGCTGGTCCACTTGCTCTGGGGTCGGCGCGCGGTCCTCGTTGCCGAACAAGCCAAGCAATGGGCACGACAGGTCCTTGGTGAAGTCGATCGGGGCGGCCGGCTGCTTGGGGTTCAGCTCCTCCTTGCTCATCACCACGCGCCCGCCCCATAGTTCGCAGGCGGCGTTGAGGCTTTTCGTCTTGCACGCGAACAGGAAGGTCTGCCGCCCGCCGGAGCATGTGCCGAACAAGCCGACCTTGCGGTTGAGCCAGGGCTGGGCCCGCAGCCATTGCACGGCGCCCTCGGTATCGCCGACCACTTGCGCATCCGGCACGCCGCCCTCGGCGCGCACCTTGGCGGCGACGTCGTCGGGTTTGCCGTCGCCCGCGCGGTGATACAGGTTATGGCTGATCGTCGCGTAGCCGTGATGCGCGAAGCGGCGGGTCGCCTCGCGGTACCATTCGTCCCAGCCGGGTGCGTGATGGATCAGTACCATGCCGGGAAACGGCCCTGCCCCCAGCGGCCGCGCGACATAGGCCGAGATCGGTTCATTGTTGTTGCCGTTGATCGAGATGGTCTCCGCAATCATGCCTTCATAAGCCATGGTGCTCTCCCCTACCGACAGTAGCGTTTTCGCCATCACCCGCTGTCCGGGCGCATCGCGTCTTAATGAAACTCGGGTCCGGAGTTGATTGCCCGGGGGCTGCCGGCGCCCGGGCGGGTTCTGGGCCGGCGGACCATCCATGCTATGCTCGCTGCGATCAGAGGAGACTGCACCAATGACCGAAGCCAAGCTTGCGCCCAACCTGCCGGGCTGGATGGTGGACCATGCGAACCGCTACCTGTCCAGCGGCGGCTCCGAAGGGCACATGTACAAAATGAGCCAGCCCGGGCGGCCGGAGATCACTGTGCCATCGCTGATGCTGACCACCACCGGACGGAAGTCGGGGGAAAAATTCATTTTCCCGTTGTTCTATGGGCAGGCCGGCAATAGCTATTTCGTGATCGCCTCGAAAGGCGGCGCGCCGGAGCATCCGGGCTGGTACCGCAACATCCTCGCCAACCCCGAGGTCGAGGTTCAGGTTGGCACCAAGAAGATGCACGCGAAGGCGCGGACCGCCTCCGGCGAGGAACGCGCACGGCTGTGGGAGAAGTCGCTGGAATTCTGGCCGCCCTATGCCGACTATCAACGCAAGACGGAACGCGAAATCCCGGTGGTTGTGCTGGACCCGGTTGCATAAGCTGGCGATCCGCAAAAGGAGGAAACGATAATGCCCCAATTCGGCGAATCAAAAGGCGAATACCGCGGCGGCGTCTATCGCACGGACGCCCCGCTGAAAGAATGGCTGGCGAAACGGCCTCGCGAAGCGGCGCTCGAACCGGAGCTGCCGATCATCGACCCGCACCACCATTTCTGGGACATGCCGCACCGCGGCCAGTACCTATTGCCCGAGCTGCTTGCCGATATCGGCGGCGGCCATAACGTCGTTTCGACGGTGTTCCTGGAATGCCGCGCGATGTACCGCAAGGACGGCCCGCGCGAGATGGCCGCCCTGGGTGAGGTCGAGTTCGTCACTGGCATCGCCGCGATGAGTGCGTCCGGCGGCTACGGCCCCTGCCGCGTGGCGGAAGGCATCGTCGGTGGTGGCGATCTGTCCGTAGGCGCGCGCGTGCGCGAGCTGCTGGAAGCCGAGATCGCCGCCGCCGGCGGGCGCTTGCGCGGCCTGCGCCACGGCGTGGCGTTCGACACGCACGAAGCGGTCTCCAAATACGCATCCCGCACTGTGCCGCTGCACCTGGTGATGGACCCGAAATTCCGCGAGGGCCTGGCGCAACTGGCGCCGCTGGGTCTGAGCTTCGAATCCTGGCAGTACCATCCTCAACTGCCGGATGCGATCGAAATGATGCGCGCGTTTCCCGGCACCACGTTCATCCTGAACCACGTCGGCGGCATCCTCGGCGTCGGGCCATACAACAACCGTCGCGAGGAGATTCTCGGCGAATGGCGCAAGAACATCACCGAGATGGCGAAGTGCCCGAACGTGTATTGCAAGCTGGGCGGCCTCGGCATGGTGTCGGTCGGATTCGACTTCCATGAACGCGACGTGCCGCCGGGTTCCGAGGATCTTGCAGTGGCATGGCGGCCCTATATCGAGCATTGCATCGAGGCGTTCGGCGTCAACCGCTGCATGTTCGAGAGCAACTTTCCCCCCGACAAGCAGTCCTGCGGCTATACCGAGCTGTGGAACGCGTTCAAGCGCATCACCGCCAATGCGTCGGCGGGCGAGAAGAAGGCGCTGTACAGCGGCACCGCGGCGAAGGTGTACCGGCTGATTGCACCCTGATGGGCCGGGCCGCCTCGGGCGGCCCTCGTCATGGCCGGCCCTGAGCCGGTCATCCACCCAATGCCGATCGCGCGTCCGCTGCGGCGAATGTCCCGATCGTCGCGGGGCAGATGGCCGCGTCGCGCCCGGCGATGACGAGGATAACGCCGCCGACGCGCATTCCACCGACCACCTCTTCGAAAGACCCCTCCATGGACATTTCCGGCAAGACCGCCATCGTCACCGGCGCCGCGTCCGGCATTGGCCTCGCGATCGCGACCGCGCTGGCCGAAGCCGGTGCCAACGTCGTGATGGCCGACATCCAGAAAGAAGCCGTCGAGCAAGCGGCGCACGGCCTGTCCGGCACCAACAAGCGCGTCATGCCGGTGCGGATCGATGCGACGCAGGAGCAATCGGTGCTCGATGCCCTGACGGAATGCGAGCGCCATTTCGGCAAACTGCACATCGCCTGCAACAATGCCGGCGTGCCGATGCACGGCACCCGGCTGATCGACGTCGCGCGCAGCGATTGGGAATTCGTGATTGGCGTGAACATCTGGGGCGTGATTCACGGTATCCGCCACTTCGTGCCGGCGATCCTGAAGCACGGCGAGGAGGGCCATGTCGTCAACACCGCCTCGGTCGCGGGCTTCCAGAACAGACGCGGCACCAACCAGGCGCCATATTCGATGACCAAGTACGCGGTCGTGTCGCTGTCCGAGGCGTTGGAGCAGGAACTGGAAGGCACCAACGTCGGCGTGTCGGTGCTCTGCCCCGGGCCAATCGCCACCAACATCGCCCGCGGCGCCCGCAACCGGCCGCCGCATATGGGCGGACCGCAAGTCCGCGCCACCGATGAGGCCATGCTGGCCGAACGCCTCGCCGCCACGGGCCTCGAGCCAGCGAAGGTAGGGGAACGCGTGGTGGAAGCGATCCGCAGCAAGACGTTCTATGCTTTCGTCAGTGCGGTGCCCGCCGATGTCATCAAGGCGCGCCACCGCCGCATCGAGGCCGCGCTGACCAACGAATGGGTGACGCATTACTAATGCTGTGCCCGCAGTCATTGCTAGGCGCGCGGCGACGAAGCAATCTCTCGCCCGGGAGAGCGCTGGCGGTTCGTCAGGCGGGAGATTGCTTCGTCGCTGCGCGCCTCGCAACGACTGCGGCGACGGGACAGCACGGCGCCAATCCCACGGGCACGCCTGCACGAAAACAAAAACAAGGAGACACGCATGCCGCAGCCGCTGACGCTGCACTGGTCGCCGCGCTCGCCCTATGTGCGCAAGGTGATGATCGCGGCACACGAAATGGGCCTGCAGGACCGGCTGCGCCCGGTGCGTACCGTCGTCGGCGGCACCATGCCACACCGCGAGTTGATGCGCATCAATCCGCTGGGCAAGATCCCCACACTGGAACTGCCGGACGGCACGGTGCTGTACAACTCACCAGTCATCTGCGAGTACCTCGACACGCTGCACGACAACGCCAAACTGTTCCCTCCCGCCTGGCCCGAACGCGGCAGGGCGTTGCGCCGGCTGGCTTTGGGCGACGGCATGCTGGATGCCGCGCTGCCCTGGCTGGGTGAGCGCTTCCGTCCGCCGGACCGCCAGTCGCAGCCGCACATGGACCTGTGGCGCGAGAAATTGCTCGCCTGCGTTGCCGCGTTGGAACATGAGGCGGACGCACTGGCGGACAGCGCACTGACCATCGGTCACGTCGCGATCGGCGTGGCGCTGGCCTACCTGGATTTCCGCTTCGACGAACTGCACTGGCGCGATGGGCACCCACGCCTCGCGGCATGGCACGCCAGCTTCAATCAGCGCCCGTCAGTGCTGGCAAATCCAGCGATCGACGATCGGTGACCTGCCGCGCGGGAGCAGACCGCGGCCGGCCGGCGTGACCCCGCCCGTGCCGCGTGTTACCACCCCCGGCCGTTGCCGTTGGAACCGGCCATTGGAACCAGCAGGAGGTCGCATGCCCGCAACCGAACACACACCGCTGCATCTCGATCGTCCGCTGCGCGGGCGCATCTACGACAGCATCGCGGAGACCATCGGCAACACGCCGCTGGTCCGCATCCCGCGCATTGTCGCCGAGGAAGGCATCGCCGCCGATATCTGCCTGAAGCTGGAGTTCTTCAACCCGATTGCGAGTGTGAAAGACCGCATCGGCGTCAACATGATCCTGGCGCTGGAGGCGGACGGGCGCCTGAAGCCGGGCGGCACGGTGATCGAGCCGACCTCCGGCAACACCGGCATTGCGCTGGCCTTCATGTGCGCCTCGCGCGGTTACAACCTGATCCTGACCATGCCGGAATCGATGTCTATCGAGCGCCGCAAGATGCTGGCCTATCTCGGCGCGCAACTCGAGCTGACACCGCGCGAGAAGGGCATGAACGGCGCCATCGCCCGCGCCAAGGAATTGCAGGCGTCGATGCCCGGTTCGGTGATTCCCGACCAGTTCGGCAATCCCGCCAATCCTGCGATCCATAAGCGCACCACGGCGGAGGAGATCTGGTACGACACGGCGGGCGAAGTGGATGCGATCGTTTCGGGCATCGGCACCGGCGGAACGCTGACCGGTGTGGCGCAGGCGCTGAAGCCGCGGCGGCCGGGGTTGCGCATGATCGCGGTGGAACCAGAGGCAAGCCCGGTCTTGTCCGGCGGCAGTCCGGGTCCGCATCCGATCCAGGGCATCGGGGCCGGCTTCGTGCCGGAGGTGTTGGATACCAAGGAAATCGACGAGGTCGTCAAGGTGTCGAACGAGGCGGCCTTTGCCAATGCGCGCAGGCTGGCCCGGACGGAGGGGATTCCGTGCGGGATTTCCTCCGGTGCCGCGCTGGCCGCGACACTGGTCGTGGCGAAACGGCAGGAGATGGCGGGCAAGCGGATCGTCACCATCATCCCCTCGTTCGGCGAGCGCTACATCACCACGGCGTTGTTCGAGGGGTTGTGAGCGCCGCAACACCCGCGTCATGGCCGGGCCTGACCCGGCCATCCACGCACGGTCGATCGGGGGCGGATGGCCGGGACATGCCCGGCCATGGCGTGAGTGGGGGTGGGGATGTACCGACCGACTCGCATCTCGCCGACCGCCTGCGCCGTCACACCTCGGGGGAAATCCTGTTCTCCCGCGCCGACCGCGGCCGTTACGCCACCGATGCATCGATCTATCAGATCGAGCCGCTCGGCGTCATCGTCCCCCGCAGCATCGATGACGTCGCCGCCACCCTGGCCATCGCGCGCGAGGAGGGCATTCCCGTGCTGCCCCGCGGCGGCGGCACCAGCCAGTGCGGCCAGACCGTCAACCAGGCACTGGTCATCGATTGTTCCAAGTACCTCCGCCGCGTGCTGCACGTCGATCCCGAAGCCCGCACCGCGCTGGTGGAACCCGGCGTGGTGCTCGGCCAGCTCAACACCGAATTACGCGGGCAAAAACTGTTCTTTGCCCCGGATCCCTCGACGCACGCCCGCTGCACGATCGGCGGCATGGCGGGGAACAACTCCTGCGGTTCGAAATCGATCCGCTATGGCCTGATGGCCGACAACGTGCTTGCGATCGACGCGATCCTGGCTGATGGCACGCGCCACCGGTTCGGTGCGGTGCCGGACAATCTCGGCGCCGGTATCCCGGCCAACATCGCCGACCTGATCCAGCGCCTGCGCGCTTTGGGGGCAGCCGAAGCCGAGGAGATCGCAGCACGCTTCCCCAGGCAGCTTCGCCGCGTCGGCGGCTATAACATCGACGCGCTGAGCCCCGCCACCCGCGCCGCCGGCCGCGAAAACCTGGCGCGTCTGCTGGTGGGGTCCGAAGGCACGCTTGCGTTCTCGGCAGCGCTGGAACTGACGCTGCATCCCCTGAAGCCACGCAAGGTGCTGGGCATTTGTCAGTTCCCCAACTTCCGCCGCGCGATGGAAGCCGCGCAACACATCGTCAAGCTGGACCCCGAAGCCGTGGAGCTGGTCGATCGCACGATGATCGACCTCGGCCGCGGCATTCCGATCTACCGCGCCACGATCGATGCCATGCTGCTGGGCGAACCCGATTCCCTGCTGATCGTCGAATTCCACGGTTTCGAGGACGCCCCCCTGCTCGCCAAGCTGCGTGAGTTGGATGCGCTGATGGGCGATCTCGGGTTAACTAACCAGGTAGTGCGCGCGACCGACCCCGCCTTCCAGGCCGACATCGCAGCGGTGCGCGAGGCCGGGCTCAACATCATGATGTCGATGAAAGGCGACGGAAAACCGGTCTCCTTCATCGAAGACTGCGCGGTGAACCTGGAGGACCTCGCCGAGTACACCGAACAACTGAACGACGTATTCGAACGCCACGGCACCAAGGGCACATGGTACGCGCACGCCTCGGTGGGCTGCTTGCACGTCCGCCCCGTGCTGAGCATGAAGGATCCCAACGACGTCCGCACCATGCGCGCCGTCGCCGAAGAATGCTTCGCCCTGGTGCGCAAGTACAAAGGCTCGCACAGCGGCGAGCATGGCGACGGCATCGCCCGCAGCGAATTCAACGAGACGATGTTTGGCAGTCGCCTCGCCCGCGCCTTCGAGACGGTGAAGGACGCATTCGATCCCACCGGCATGCTGAACCCCGGCCGCGTCGTCCGCCCGCCGCGCATGGACGACCGTTCGCTGTTCCGTTACGCTCCCGGATATGTGCCGATCACGGACTTCATGCCGAAGCTGGACTGGTCGGACCATCCCGGCCCGCTCGGCGGCATGCTGGGCGCGGTGGAGATGTGCAACAACAACGGCACCTGCCGCGCCTTCGATGCCGGCGTAATGTGCCCATCCTTCCGCGTCACCCGCGACGAGACCCACCTGACCCGAGGCCGTGCCAACACGCTGCGCCTGGCATTGACAGGCCAACTCGGCGCCGATGCGATGGCCTCCGACGCGCTCGCCGATGCGATGAAGCTGTGCGTCTCCTGCAAAGCGTGCCGCCGCGAATGTCCAACCGGCGTCGACATGGCGAAGATGAAGCTGGAAGTACTGGCCGCGCGCGCCGAACGCCACGGCGTGCCGCACCGCGAATCGCTGATCGCGGAGCTGCCGCGCTATGCTCCGATTCTGCACCGCATCGCGCCCCTGGCGAACCTAGGCAACCACATAGCGCCGTTGCGGCGGATGGCGGAACGCACGTTGGGCATCGCCGCCTCCCGCGCCCTGCCGGCATGGCGGCGCGACGCATTCCACGATGCGGAAGCCGATGCGCTGGCGCCCGCCCATCCGCGCGGCGAGGTGCTGCTGCTCGCCGACACGTTCAACCGCTATTTCGAACCCGAGAACCTGCGCGCGGCGCTGCGTGTGCTGGCGGCGGCGGGTTATCGCGCCGTCATGCCACCCCACCGCGGCCGGCCGCTGTGCTGCGGCCGCACGTTCCTCGCCGCCGGCATGCTGGATCACGCACGCGAGGAGGCGCGGCGCACGATGGGGCGGCTCGGCGGCGATTTGCCGGTCATCGGTTTGGAACCGTCCTGTCTGCTGACTCTGCGGGACGAATTCCGGTCGCTGCTGCCCGGTGCGGCGAGCGATGGCCTGGCCGCGCGCGCAATGCTGCTGTCTGAATTCCTGGCGCGCGAGAAGCCGGCGCTGGTGCTGCGGCCGATCGCGGCGACTGCGCACGTGCACGGCCACTGCCACCAGAAATCCTTCGGCGCATTCCCCGCCGCGCTTGGCGCGCTGCAGCGCGTGCCGGAGCTCGCGGTGAAGCCCATCATGTCATCGTGCTGTGGCATGGCCGGCAGCTTCGGCTACCAGGCCGAGACGCAGGACATTTCGCGCGCCATGGCGGAGGCGGCATTGCTGCCTGCGGTCCGCGCGGCGGGGCCGGACGACCTGATCGTCGCGGACGGCACCTCCTGCCGGCATCAGATCCGCGACTTGTCCGGACGCGAGGCCGTGCATTCGGTGCGCGTTCTGGAGCGCGCCTTGGCATGATCGCACCCGACAACGTGCTGGAGTTCTGGTTCAAAGACGACCACACGTTGTTTCGCGCCGAGTGGTTCGTCGCCAATTCAGCGTTCGATGCCACCTGCACGTCCTTTGCCGAGGCCCTGCAGGCGGCGCGCAACGGCAGCCTCGACCAGTGGGCGGACACCCCGCGCGGGGTGCTCGCGCTGATCGTGTTGCTGGACCAGTTCTCGCGCAACCTGCATCGCGGTTCGCCCGAAGCCTACGCCGCCGACGCGCAGGCCCGTGCGCTTGCGCGCGATGCCGTGTCACGCGGGCTCGACAAGGACCTCCATCCGATGGAGCGGTTGTTCCTCTATCTGCCGTTCGAACATTCCGAAGACCTTGCCGATCACCACGAGTTAGTCCGGTTGTTCGAGGCGATACGGCTGGCCCTGGGGGATTTAACCGTGGAGCATGCTTATCGCCACCGCGACGTGATCCGCCGGTTCGGCCGCTTTCCGCACCGGAATGCGATGCTGGGCCGCGAGAGCACCGCGGAGGAGCAGCGGTATCTCGCGCAGCAGGACGCGGGATTCTAGTGTCGTGATCCTAACGCCTGGATGCCATAGGCTGATCTGTCATTGCGAGCGCAGCAAAGCGATCTCCCGGAGAGAGCGCACGGCACTCGCAGGAGATTGCTTCGCTGCGCTCGCAATGACACTCATGGTGGGCGTCAACCGTTAGAGTCGGGACACTCGCAAGCGCTGGCCGTTTGAATGACGAGAAAGTACGGCGCTCAACTTTACCGTGCTTCCGCAAGCCGCGACGAAGACCGGGCCAGCGGTGCGATATTGCCGCATCATTCATCGGGGGCTTTGTGCGGCAAGCAAGATGTTTCGCACGGAGGAAGCGCGGAGATCCACGAAGGCCACGGAGCCTGCATACCTCCCCGGCAGCGCGAGCCACTCCATGGAATTCCTTCGCCGTGGACTCCGTGGTTCTCCGCGCTTCCTCCGTGCGAAACATCTTGCTTGCTTTGCTGCGTGCCGGCACAGGTGCAACCAGCGTCGCCGTGCGCTCACCATCCATCGTTTCGCGTACTCGTTGTGACCAAACAGGGGCAACCGACGCCGTTCCTCCCTACGCTGCCGCCTGCCCAGCCAGCCCCAGCTCCCTGTTCATCATCTCCCGCATGACGAACTTCTGCACCTTCCCCGTCACCGTCATCGGGTAGCTCTCCACGAACCGCACGTACCGGGGAATCTTGAAATGCGTGATCCGGCCGCGGCAGAACGCCCGTATCTCCTCCTCTGTTGCCGCCGCACCCTCGCGCAGCTTGATCCAGGCGCACAGCTCCTCGCCAAAGAAAGCGTCCGGCACGCCGAACGCCTGCACGTCGGCCACCGCCGGATGCGAATACAAGAACTCCTCGACCTCGCGCGGATAGATGTTCTCCCCACCGCGGATCACCATGTCCTTGCTGCGGCCGGTGATGGCGATATAGCCGTCCGCGTCCATCGTCCCCAGATCGCCCGTATGCATCCAGCGCGCCCGGTCGATCGCCTCCGCGGTCTGCTCGGCGCCGTTCCAATAGCCCTGCATCACCAGATAGCCGCGCGCGCAGATCTCGCCCTGCACGCCGCGCGGCACGGTGCGCCCCTCCAGATCGACGATCTTGATCTCGGCGTGCGGATGCACCCGCCCCACAGTTGTCACCCGTTGGGCCAGCGTATCGCTGCCGGAGGTCTGTACGCTGATCGGGGAGGTCTCGGTCATGCCATACACGATCGTCAGGTCGCCCATGCCAAGTTCGTCGATCAGCCGACGCATCACAGGCTCGGGGCACGGCGCGCCGCCGATGAAGCCTTTGCGCAGGTGGGAAAGATCGAAGCGGTCGAACTCCGGATGGTTCAGCATGGCGATGAACATCGTCGGCACGGCACCAAGCGCGGTGCAGCGCTCCTCGTGCAGCGCCTGCAACATGGTGGTGGGGTCGAAGCCCTCGCCGGGATAGACCACCGTCAGGCCATTCACCACGCCGCACAGGCTGCCGCACACCATGCCGCCACAATGGTACAGCGGCAGCGGCATGCAGAAGCGGTCACCCGGCTCCAGGCGTCCGACCACGCCCATGAAGAAGGCGTTGTTGAGAATGTTGTGGTGGGTGAGCGTCGCCGCCTTCGGCGAGCCTGTGGTGCCGGAGGTGAACTGGATGTTGATCGGATCGTCCGGCGTCAGCGTCTCCGCCAGTTCCGCCAGCCGCGCATGCTCCGCCGGACCACCCCGCTGCAGCACGTCGTTGAAAGTCAGGAACCCCGGTTCGTCGGTATCGCCGATATGGATCAGCGTGCGCAGGTGCGGCAGGCGCCGTGCCTGCAATGCGCCGGACGTGCTGTCGTCGATCTCCGGCGCCAGCTCCCGCAGCATGCCGATATAGTCGGTGGTCTTGAACCGGTCGGCGCAGATCAGCGCGCGGCATTCCACCTTGTTCAGCGCGTATTCCAGTTCCGCGATGCGGTAGGCCGGGTTGATGTTTACCATGATCAGGCCGGCCTTGGCGGTGCCGTACTGCGTCAGCACCCAGGCGGCGTTGTTCGGCGACCAGATGCCGACGCGGTCGCCCGGTTGCAGACCCAGCGCGAGCAATCCCGCCGCCAGCCGGTCCACCTCACGCTGCATCTCGACGAACGTCATGCGGACGCCCTGGTCGCGCACCACGAAGGCCTCACGGGCCGGCCAGCGCGCGACGGCGTTGTCGAAGCAAGTGCCGATCGTCTCGTGGCGCAGCGGAATGTCGGACGCGCCGTGGACGTAGCTGAGCAGTTGGTTGCCCATGGCCTGGCCTCCCTGGATTTATTGGGGCTGACGCTAGCACAGGTGGGCCGCGATGCACTGCGAACTAATTCTCTGGCCGGCGCGGGCGCTGCACCCAGCCGACGCCGAGCAGCACCACGGTCACCAGCGCGATGATCACCGTCGCCAGCGCGTAGAGTTCCGGGGTGGGGCCGAGGCGCATGGAGGAGAACACCACCATCGGCAGCGTGGAAGCGCCGGGGCCGGAGGTGAAGCTCGCCACCACCACGTCGTCCAGCGACAAGGTGAAGGCGAGCAGCCAACCGGAGACCAGCGCCGGCGCAAGCAGGGGCAAGGTGATCAGGGCGAAGGCATGCCAGGGCGGGGCGTAGAGATCGGCGGCGGCTTCCTCCAGCGTGGTGCCGCCGTCGGCGAGGCGCGCCCGCACCACCACGGCGACATAGGCCACCGACACCGAGGCGTGCGCCAGCGTCACCGTCGCGGCGCCGCGTTGTGCCGGCCAGCCGATGGCTTGCTCGGACGCGACGAAGAGCAGCAGCAGGGATAGGCCGGTGATGACTTCCGGCAGCACCAGGGGCGCAGCGACCGCGGCGGTGAAGGCGATGCGGGTGCGGAAGCGTCCGAAGCGTGCCAGCGCATAGCCCGCCAGCGTGCCGACGATCAGCGCCAGGGTGGCGGACGCCGCGGCGATGCGCAGCGACAGCAATGCGGCGTCGATCAGGGTGTCATCATGCGCGAGAGCGACGTACCAGCGGGTGGAAAAGCCGGCCCAGGCAGTGACGAGGCTCGATGCGTTGAAGCTCAGCGTGACCAGGAATGCGATCGGCGCGTAGAGGAACGCATAGCCCACGATCAGCCAGGCGATGAGCGGCGCGCTTCGAGTCATTGGCCGCCGAGGCGCAGTGTCATGCCTGCACCGCCCTCCATGGCATTGCGACACCCGCCCCCCTGGTCGTGGGGCCCAACGGCGCGCCATCCACGTCTTTGCCGATTTCGGCTGCCGCAATACGTGGATGGTGCGCCTGCGGGCAGCATGACACGCGAAGGGCAGTGCGTCCCGCCCGTCGCGCCATTGCGAGGTCCGCGCCGTGTCATTGCAAGGCCCGCGGGCCCGAAGCAAACTCCTCCGGCCCGTCGCTCCGTCGCCGCATCCAGCGCAAGGCCACGGACGCCGCCAACCACACCCCCAGGGGCACGATCAGCAGCAGCACCAACAGCATGCAGGCCAGCGCCGAGGCGGTAGGCCAGTCGCGGTTCTGAAAGAACTCGTTCCACAGCACGCGTCCGATCAGTTGCGCCTGCGGCCCGCCGAGCAATTCTGGAATCACGTATTCTCCAACGGCAGGGATGAACACCAGCAGCGCGCCTGCCCAGACTCCGGGCAGCGACAGCGGGAGTGTCACCGCCAGGAACGCGCGCCACGGCGGAGCGCCGAGATCGCCCGCGGCTTCCAGCAATGCCGGATCCAGCCGGGTCAGCCGCGCATAGAGCGGCAGTACCATGAAAGGCAGGTAGGTATAAACGATGCCGATATACATCGCCATGTCGGTATAGAGCAGCCGCAGCGGCGACAAATGGCAGAACACAAGGGCGGCGTTGATCCAGCCATTGTCCTGCAGCAAGCCGATCCAGGCGTTGATGCGCATCAGGAAGCCGGTCCAGAACGGCAGCATCAGCGCGAGCAATAACGGGTTACGCCAGCGCTCCGGTGCGCGCGCGATGGCCAGCGCCATCGGATAGCCCATCAGCAGGCAGATCAGCGTCGAAAGCCCGGCGACTCGCAAGCTGTGAACGAAGGCGCCGCGATACAGCGGATCGGTGAGGATGAGGGAGAAATTGTCCCAGGTGATGCGGAGCCGCGGGGCGCCGCCGATCCAATGCAGCAGCGGTGTGTAGGGCGGCACGCCGTCCGCACCCTGCGCCAGCGCGATCTTCAGAACGATCGCTGTCGGCAGCAGCAGGAACAAGCCGAGCCACGTCCAGGGAATGGCCAGGACAAGAGTGCGGGCGCGGGGCATGGAATTCAGCAGGGAAGTGGGCTTAGGATTAGAATTGGGATTAGGACACCTCCTCCCCTTGAGGGCTTGGGCCACGAAGCGGTCCAAGGCCGGGGGGAGGGGCGCGTTCCCCAATGGCCGTCGGTGGTATGCACCCTTCGCCGCGGCCTTGGACCGCTTCGCGGCCCAAGCTGTCAAGGGGAGGGGGTGTCCTGGGTGTCCTGCTGTTCCCACCCCTCGTCGTTACTCCATCGTCCACCGGCAGCACGATGCACGCGTCCGGCTGCCAGGACAGCGTAACCGGCGCGCCGATCTCCGGGTGCTCTACGCCGAGCCCGTCATGCAGCGCCTGCGTCACGCGCAGCACGGTCCCATCGGCGACACGCACGCTATGGGTCAGCGCCTCCCCCGCGTACGCCCGTTCCACCACCACGCCCGCCACCCTATTCGGCGCATCGGTGCGCCCGATGCGCAGCCGTTCCGGACGCAGCGCCAGCAGCGCCGGCCCGGGAACGGCCGATGTCGCGGCGCGGACGGTGACCCCAAGTTCGGGCAGCAGCAGTTCGTCATGCCGCACGATCGCCGGCACGATATTCGCCGCGCCGAGGAACTCGGCCACGAACCGGTTTCGCGGGCGTTCATAAACGTCGGCGGGCGTACCGACCTGCAGCAGGCTGCCGTTCTGCATCACCCCGATGCGGTCGGCCATCGTCAGTGCCTCCTGCTGGTCGTGCGTCACCAGGATGAAGCTGGTGCCGAGACGCTTCTGCAGCCGCACCAGTTCGCCGCGTGTTTCCACCCGCAGGTTGCGATCCAGCGCCGACAGCGGCTCGTCGAGCAACAGCAAACGCGGATTGGGCGCCAGCGCGCGCGCCAACGCGACACGTTGCTGCTGGCCGCCGGACAACTGGTGCGGCCGGCGCGCGGCAAAGCCCTCCAGCCGCACCAGCGCCAGCATCTCGGCGACGCGCGTGGCGATCTCGGCGCGCGGCCGGCGCTGCTGGCGCAGGCCGAAGCCGATATTGGCGGCGACGCTCATGTGCGGGAACAGGGCGTAGGACTGGAACATGGTGTTGACGGGACGGCGGTGCGGCGGCAGGCCGGCAAGCTCGGTGCCGTCGAGGTCGATGTGCCCGGCGTCGGGCTGCAGGAATCCGGCGATCGCGCGCAGCAGGGTGGTCTTGCCGGAACCGGAAGCGCCCAGCAGCACGAACAGTTCGCCGCGGTTCAACGACAGATCGAGCCGGTGCAGTGCGACCGTGGTGCCGTAGCGGACGGTTAGGCCGGAAACGGTGAGAAGAGGCGATTGAAGATCGCAAGCGGGGGCGGGAGCAGCCGTGCTCATGCCCCTGACGCTGCTCACTGACCGCCCGCCTTCACGCGTTCCCACATGCGGGTCCGAGCGCGCTCCGCGGCGAGCGGCACCGGACCGATATGGAACATCCGCGCCTCGTCCGCCGGTGTTGGATACACTGCCGGATTGGCCAGCAGCGCCGGCCGGACCATCGGCTTGCTCGCCGGAACCGCGTTGGGATAGCGGGTCACGTTGGTGATGCCCGCCATCACGTCCGGCTGGAGCAGAAAATTGATGAACTGCAACGCGAGCGCCTTGTGCGGCGCGTCCGCGGGAACCGCCAGCATGTCGAAGCCGATCTGCGCGCCTTCCTTCGGAATCACATAGCGCACCGTCACGCCGCGATGCGCCTGCTCCGCGCGCTCCGCGGCCTGCGCGACATCGCCCGAATAATCCATCGCCAGGCACACCTGGCCGGTCGCCAGCGCCTCCAGCGCGCCGCCGGAGGCGAAGTTGCGAATATAGGGGCGGATCGCCATCAGCGTATGCTCCACCGCGGCGAGGTCGGCGGCACTGGTGCTGTCCTGGCTTTTCCCCAAATAGCGCAGCACCGTCGGGATCACGTCGATCTCCGAATCCAAAATCACGATGCCGCAGGACGCCAGCCGCCGCGCATATTTCGGTTGGAACAGCAGGTCCCAACTGTCGAGCGGCGCGTCGGGCGCCAGCGCTCGGATGCGGTCGGGATTGATGCCCAGGCCGGTGCTGCCATACAGATAGATCGCACCATGCGCGTTGCGGGGATCGGACGCCGCCACGCGCCGCATCAGCGCCGGATCGAGGTTCTTCCAGTTCGGAATATCGGCATGATCGATGGAGGCGAGCGCGCCGTCCTTGATCAGGCGGGAGAAGCTGGGCTCGTCGCTCGGCACGACGATGTCATAGCCGGAATGGCCGGCCAGCATCTTGGCTTCGAGCGTCTCCAGGCTGTCGAATTCGTCATAGTTCACCTTGGCGTTGAATTCCTTCTCGAATTGCTTCAGCGCCGTGGGGTCGATGTAGTCGGTCCAGTTGTAAACGTTCAACACGCGTTGTTGCGCCTGTGCCGGCAGCGCGGCGGTGAGGAGCAGCGTCAGGCACAGCAGCATGCGCCGGATCGCGTCATGGCGGACGGGTGCGATGACGTGGATGGCGTCGCTCGCGTCGCGTAACGCGGTCCGCCCCCGCCCACACAATCGCACCACCACCTGGCCGATGCCGGATCCCGCGCCGGTGATGGCGGTCCTCCTGTCCATGCGCGTTCCCTCGTCCGCAGCATGGAGACCATGCTAAGCGAGGCCAGGCCGCATTGCACCTGATCCACGCATGGTGCCCGCGACGGTTTCCGCGACGTTGACCTTCCGGGATGGGATCGTAACAATGCCTTCGGCCGGCGGCCGGCGCAGCGGCTGAGTGTTGCATCCGTGAAACACATCAGCAACAAACTGACCTTATCTGATGCCGTGTCCGCGTTTCTGATGGAATGCGAGGAGGTTCACATGTTGAAGACGGTTGGCGCGGCAGTTGTGCTGATCGTTGCCGTGGCAACGCTCCAGGGCTGTGCCTACGACCCCTATACCGGCACCTATGTACCCTGCTGTGTTTTTCCGGCTTATTCGGGGTATCCCGCCTATGGCTACTACCCGCCGGTGGTTGGCGGCGTTGTGGTCGGTGGCGGGTGGCACGGCGGCTGGGGCCGTTGGTAGCGCCTGCTCCGATGTGGCCGTTGCGGACCAGCGGGATCCCCGCCAGGCCGGAGACCGCGGCCGGGCGACGCTGGAGGCGCGAGATGGATGACTGGTGGAGCGTCATCGTCACCGTCGCGGTGATCGCTTCCGGCGCCGCGCTGGTGCTCTACGTCCTGGTGGAGTGGGCGGCCGGCATGTAGTCGGGCGCACCCGGGGCGGGCCTCGCTGCGCGTCTCCGGCAACGCCGCTCCGCCGCGGGTTCCGGCCGGACCGGGAAGTGCACTACACTCCGCCCCGACCAACCAGCGGGAGGGGCCACTTATGAAGCGCCTGTTCGGCGGCGGCCACGCCGAGGACGAGACGAACTACCCGATCCAGCACAGCGACGAGGAGTGGCGGCAAAAGCTGTCGCCCCCGGCGTTCTCGGTGCTGCGCAAGCATGGGACGGAGCGCGCCGGCACCAGCCCGCTGAACCAGGAAAAGCGGCCCGGCGTCTTTGTCTGCGCCGGCTGCGGCCAGAAACTGTTCTCTACAGGAACGAAATTCGAGAGCGGCACCGGCTGGCCCAGCTTCTATGCCCCACTGGAAGGTGCCGTCGGCACCACCGAGGACCGCAGCCTGTTTATGACCCGCACCGAGGTGCATTGCAGCCGTTGCGGCGGCCATCTGGGGCACGTGTTCCCCGACGGCCCGCGCCCCACGGGGGAGCGCTACTGCATGAACGGCGTGGCGATGGGGTTTGAACCGGAAGCATGACGCTGTCTCGAATGTCATTGCGGGCGCAGCGAAGCAATCTCCCGCGCACCAGGAACCTCCGCTCTCCTTGAGGGAGGGGGCGAAACTTTGCGACTCCACCCCCCAGCCCCTGCCTCGGGGGGAGGGGTGTTCTGCCCCGCTCGGATCGCCGTTTCCTTCAAGGCGGGTCGGCCGCCAGGCCGGTGGTCAACTCGCAGTGACGGTTACTCAGTGGCGCGCACTTCCGCCCGCTATTTCGCTGGCATGTCGCGCACGCCGCGCAATGCCAGGTAATAGCCCGCGAGTCCGAAACCCGTGACCATGCCCCGGCTGACGGTCGCGGTGTCCGAAACCGGGCCGCGCCGCACCGGGTTGGAGATGTGCACCTCGATGGTCGGGAACTTCACCTGGTTGATCGCCGCCACCAGCGCCGGATAGCCACGCGAGAACCCGGCGGGATTGAACAAGGCAGCATCGAAGCCGCGGTCATTGGCTTCGTACAGCTTGTTGATAACCTCGCCTTCGATGTTGGAGTGGAAGATCTCGATGTCCACGCCGAGCTCGGCGGCGTAACCGCGGATGCGCTCGTCGTACTCGGGCAGCATCATGGGGCCGAAGATTTCGATCTGCACCTTGCCGCGCATGTTCATGCCGGCACCATGGATGACGAGGATTTTGGGCATCGGAGAGGTTCCCTGGGTTGGTGTGTGGGGACTGGGGCGACCGCCGCAGCGCAAGCGATTTCAACACGAAGGCACGAAGCCACGAAGCAGTGGTTGGTGCCCCCCCGTCATGGCCGGGCTTGACCGACCATCTGCGCGCGGAAGAGCGGGGTGGACGGCCGGGCTTGACCCGGCCATGACGGCGGGCACCAATGGCCGCCGACACCGGCTTCGTGCCTTCGTGCCTTCGTGGTGAAATATCTGTCTCACGCCACACGGAATTCCGCCAGCGATTCATAGTTCGGATCGGCGCCGATGCCGGGTACGTCGGGCGGACTGACCGTGCCATCCGAGTTCAGCCGCAGCGTGTGATGGTACACCCGGCCCCACATCGGATCGACCGTGTCGCGGTAGAATTCCAGGATCAGCCCGTTGCTGATCGCCGCCACCAGGTGCACGTGAATGTCCTGCGATCCGTGCGGCGCGATGTCCAGGTCGTGCGCCTGCGCCAGCGCTGCCACCTTCATGAACTCCGTCACCCCGCCCAGCACTTTCGCATCCGCGTTCAGGATCGCGGCGCATTCGTTACGGATCAGGTCGCGGAAACCGTAGCGGGTGTATTCGTTCTCGCCGGTGGCGATCGGGATGCTGGTGGCCTGCGCCAGCCGGCGATGGCCATCGTAGTCGTCCGGCATCACCGGCTCCTCGAACCAGAAGATGTCGTAGGGCTCCATGCGTTTGGCGATCTGGATCGCCTCATAGGCACGGTAGGCGCAGTTGGCATCGACCATCAGCTTGACGTCGGGACCGATCGCCTCGCGCGCGGTGCGCACGCGCGCCACGTCCTCGGCGATCGGGACGCCGCCGATCTTCATCTTCACCGCTTTCGCGCCCATGCGGACATTGGCTTCCATTTCCTGCGCCAGCTCGCGCAAACCCTTGCCTTCCTCGTAATAGCCGCCGGCGATGTAGGTCGGCACGCGGTCGCGGAAACCGCCGAGAAGTTTGTAGAGCGGCAGACGGGCTGCTTTGGCACGGATGTCCCAGAGGCCGATGTCGATCGCGGCGATGGCCCGCGTGGTCAGGCCGCGGCGACCGACCAGCTTCGGCACCCATAGTTTGTGCCACAGGCGCTCGACGTCGATCGGGTCCTCACCGATCAGCAGGGGGGTGAGGTGCTGTATGGTCGCTTGCTCGATGCCTCCGGCGCCGCCGAGGCCGATGCCGGTGATGCCGTCGTCGGTCTCGATCTCTACCACGGCGAAGCTGACGTGCGTGTAGGTGTGCTTGCCGTTGGCGATCGGCTTGTGGCGGGGCCAGCGGTATTCGCGAGTGGCAATCTTGGTGATCTTCACGGCGTGGCTCCTCCCGAGAGAAGGTAATGGCGTAGCACGGTGGGCCGGTGCAGGGGAGCCTCCGGGCTGACAGCAGGGCACCGAGCCGCCGTCGCTATGGCGATACGCCCACGGCTCGCTTTGCTCGCGGAGAACGCGTCCGCCGGTTCGAGCCCCTTCGGCGTCAGGCCGAGGTACGGCTGGACAGGTTGGATGCAGCAACGGTGCTCGGCGACATCGCAGGGTTCCCTGGCCACCACTGCGAAAAGCTGAAAGGTGATCGGAGCGACACCTATGGCATCAGGATAAATGGAGGATCTGCTTAAAATGGCCGAATGGTTCGTCAGGGCCGGAGAATGTCACGATTGAAGACTACCACTAAGAGGCAGCATGGCACGGAGCGCAATACACCCTGGAGAGCATCTGGCTGAACCCATCGCGGCCATTGGCGTTACGGCGGCGCAGTTGGCACGCGATATCGATGTGCCACCGAACCGTATCACCGGGATTCTGCATGGAACGCGCGGAATTACCGCCGATACAGCACTTCGGCTCGGACGGTATTTCGGCACCAGCGCGGCGTTCTGGATGAATTTGCAGCAAATCTACGAGCTACGGCGAGCCGAGCAAGAAATCGGCGATGCGTTGCCGCGTGTCGCGACGGCGCAGGGGAGCCGCCGCTCGGCGACCGCCCCTCGTGGGCGCACGGCAGCAGGCAGCGCTACGCGGCGCGCGGCGAGATAAATCCGGTCCTACGCCTCGTGCGCCAGCCGCAGTCCGGGCTCCGGCCAGTCCATCGCCACCAGCTTCCCGGTCCCGGACAGCGTCATGTAGGCGGTGCGCAGGTCCGGTCCGCCGAAGCAGATGTTGGTGCAGAACATGTCGGGCATCGGCACCTGCCGCAGCAATCGCCCGTCCGGTGCGATCACGCTGACCGACCCGTTGACAAGCGTGGCGACGCAGACGTTGCCGGCCGCATCCACCGCCAGGCTGTCGAACCGCTGGAACCCGCCCAGGCCAGCGACGATCCGGCCGCCATGCGGCGACGGGAACAGCGCCTTCTTCACCACCCCCGGCGCCACGATATCGAACGCCCACAGCCGCGCAGTCTCGGTTTCGGCGACGTACAGCACGCGACCGTCCGGCGACAGGCCGATGCCGTTCGGGGTCAGGATCGGGTGCGCCACCTCGACGATCTTCGAACCATCGGCGAGCGCGTAATATACCCCGCCCCAGTCTCGGTCGCGTGCCCGCGCCTTGCCGAGGTCGGTGAAATAGAACCCGCCCTGGCCATCGAACACCAGGTCGTTCGGCCCGACCAGCCTGTGCGCCCCGCAGCGGTCGTAAAGCACGGAGACCGCGCCGGTCTTCGGGTCCACCCGCTCGATCCGCCCGCCGGCGTAGTCGGATGGCACGCCTGCCGGGCGCAGCATGTTCATTTCGGTGCGCCACAGGAAGCCGCCGTTGTTGCAGACGTAGAACGCATCATCCGGCCCCACCGCCAGCCCATTCGGCCCGCCGCCGGTACGCGCCACCACCACCACCGATCCGTCCGGCGCGACGCGGCTGACGGTCTGACGCTCGATCTCCACCAGCACGACCGAGCCGTCGCGCATCGCCACCGGCCCCTCCGGAAAGCGCAGCCCGGTTGCCACCGTGCGGATATCGCTCATGCCCGTTCCCCCCTTGCCTCAATCACCCAAACCTACCCGATCCGCGCCGCCGGGGAAGCCGCACCCTGGCTCGAACCGTGAACAATGGGTGTCTCGCGCTCCGTTTTTGTTGAACGTGCTGCAACGCGGTGTTAGGTCATTCGCCAGCAAGCGCTCCTGCGAACCTCTGTCCGGCCGCAAAATCCGGCCACTTGCGCCAGGAACACCCCCAAGGAACACGCCCGAGGGAATACGCAACGTGACCGAACTGCACTGGCTGCCGACCATCCCCGACTGGCGCCCGCGCCTGCGCGCTCTGGGCACAGGTTCCGCGGGCACAGGTTCCGCGGGCGCGGATCCCGCCGCCGCCTGGCCGGAAGCCGTCGCTCTTGCCAACGCGCGGCTGAACTTCGTGCTGACCAACGCGCTGGACGAGACGGTGCGCCGCGTGTTCCCGGCCAGGCCAGAGGGACTGGCCACCAAGCCGGTGCGCCTCGCGGTGCTCGGGTCGGCCACGCTGACCCATCTGCTGCCGGGGATCCGTGTCGCCGGCCTGCGCCGAGGCATCTGGATCGATACCTATGAGAACGATTTCGGCCAGTACGCGCAGGAACTGTCCGATCCGGACTCGGATCTGCATGCCTTCAAGCCCAGCGCGATCCTGCTGTCGCTGGACGGCTACCACCTGACCGCCGGCATCACCGCGGGCCTCGACGTCGCCGGCGCCGACGCCGCGCTGGATGAGATCAAGGGCCGGATCCGCGAGACCTGGCGCCTGGCGCGCGACGCGTTCCGCTGCCCGATCATTCAGCAGACCGCGCTGCCAGTGCATCCTTCGGTGCTGGGTAGCAACGAACACCGCTTGCCTGGTTCGCGCGCCCGTTTCCTCGCTCGCCTCAACGACGCCCTGCGTGGCATCGCGGATGAAGACGGCGTCGATCTGCTCTCCATCGAAGAGTACGCCGCCCGCGACGGCATCGCCGCGTGGCACGACGTGGCCCTGTGGCACCGCTCGAAGCAGGAGATCGCACCGCCGGCCGCGCCGCTGTACGGCGATCTGGTCGGGCGCTTGCTCGCCGCCAAGCAAGGGCGGTCGTTCAAGTGCCTGGTCATGGACCTCGACAACACCATGTGGGGCGGCGTCATCGGCGACGACGGCATGGAGGGCATCGCCCTCGGCCAGGGCAGTGCGCTGGGCGAAGCCTATGTCGCCTTCCAGGACTACGCGCGGGAACTGTCGCGCCGCGGCGTGATCCTCGCCGTCTGCTCCAAGAACGACGAAGCCAACGCCGTGGAGCCGTTCGAAAGGCACCCGGAGATGGTGCTCCGGCGCCCCGACATCTCCTCCTTTGTCGCCAACTGGTCGGACAAGGCCGGCAACATCCGCGCCATCGCCGAGGAGCTGAACATCGGCCTCGACTCGCTGGTGTTCGTCGACGACAACCCGTTCGAGCGCAACCTGGTGCGGCAGGAACTGCCGATCGTGGCGGTGCCGGAGGTGTCCGACGACCCCACCTATTTCCCGCGCGCGCTGGCCGATGCGGGGTATTTCGAGGGCCTGTCGGTCACCGACGAGGATCGCGAGCGCACCTCGCAATACCAGGGCAACAAGGCGCGCGACGCGCTGAAGGCGTCCGCCACCGATCTGCCAGGCTACCTGCGCGGCATGGAAATGCAGCTCGTGTGGAAGCGCTTCGACCGGATCGGGTTGCAGCGCATCGTCCAGCTCATCAACAAGTCGAACCAGTTCAACCTGACGACGCGGCGCTATACCGAGGAGGACGTGCTGGCGGTCATGGCCGACCCGAACGCGTTCGGGCTACAGCTTCGCTTGCTCGACCGCTTCGGCGACAACGGCGTGATCGCCATCATCGTCGGCCGATTGCTCGACAACCAGGATCTGTACATCGACACCTGGCTGATGAGCTGTCGCGTGCTGGGCCGCCAGGTTGAGCCGACCACGTTGAACCTGATCGCGCAGGAGGCGCAGCAGCTTGGGGCGCGGCGGCTGGCGGGCGAATACATCCCGACCAAGAAGAACGGCATGGTGAAGGACCACTATGCCCGGCTGGGCTTTACCGTGATGGAACGCGACGAGGCCGGCGGCAACCGCAACATCCTCGATCTGGCCGGCTTCAAGCCCGCCGAAACATTCATCCACGTGGTTGAGGGCTGACAAACGATGCCGAGCGAGCCGGAAATCTACAGCGGGCTGACCGAGATCTTCCATGACGTGTTCATGCGCGACGACCTGGTGCTGAAGCCGGAGCTGTCGGCGAAGGACGTGCAGGGGTGGGAACTCGTTCAAGCAGATCGAGATCATCATGGCGACCGAGGAAAAGTACGGTATCAAGTTCACCACGCGCGAGCTGGACAGTTTGCAGAACGTGGGCGACCTGGTGCGGGTAGTGACCGCCAAGGCTTAGGCTGTCTGGATGGTGCGCCTTCGCCCATGGGCGCTAACTTAAGCGCCGGCCGCCGCGCTGTTCTCCTCATGGCCTGGCTTGGCCCCATAGGCGTCAGGCAAGAGCGATCGGGTCGCGATTCCACACGCCGCCCCAATTTCCGTTGCCGATCAGCCCTTCAGTCGCGTGCTCCGTTTCCGCTGGCCCGTTCGGCATGCATCTGCTGCCGCCATGCGCGGAGATCCTCAAGCGTGACAAAACCTTTGTGCTGCGCGTCGATCGCAGCAAAATTGCGCACGATCATCGACATATGCGCGGCCTCAGCCTGCGCCAGCGTCAAATGGCCGTCGCCGGTGGTATTCGCGGCGCGGAACCGCTCAACGAAGTGTCCTGCACCGCTCCCTGCACCTGCCTGTGGTTGCTCGGAGAAGCCGGGCGGCGACGCACTCTGATCCGGCCCGACGCTTTGCGCCATCACGGGAGTCACCGCGGCGCAGCAAGCCAGCAGCCCGGCCTATCCCAAGCCCTGGGCGCATCCCACGCCCTGGACCGCGCATCGCGAGCAGTCCACGATCGCACCGACTGGCGCACGGAAGGATTGGGAATGCCGCACAGGAAGACGGTTGCATGGGCCTGACGCGTCTCGCCGTCGATATCGGCGGCACCTTCACCGATCTCGTGCTGGTGCTGCCGGACCGCACGTTCTCCACCAAATTGCTGACCACGCGTGATGCGCCGGAGAGCGCGGTGATCGAGGGCACCGCGGCGATCCTGCGCGAGGCCGGTATCGCAGCAGCCCAGCTCGACCTGGTGATCCACGGCACGACGCTGGCCACCAACGCGCTGATCGAGCGGAAGGGCGCGCGCACGGCGCTGATCACCACGCAAGGCTTTCGCGATTCGCTGGAGATCGCCTACGAGCATCGCTTCGAGCAATACGACTTGTACATGGAACGCCCCACGCCGCTGGTGGAACGCGACCTGCGCTTGGAAGTGGCGGAGCGGCTCGCAGCGGACGGTTCCGTGCTATTGCCGCTGGACGACGCCGGGCTGGACGCGCTGGTGCCCGTACTGCTGCGGCGAAAGATCGAGGCGGTGGCGATCAGCTTCCTGCATTCCTACGTCAACCCCGCGCACGAGGAAGCGGCGCGATCACGGCTGGCACGCGCGTTGCCGGATGTCGCCATCACCATCTCCTCCGACGTCTGCCGCGAGATCCGCGAATACGAACGGACCTCCACCACGGTGGCGAACGCCTACGTGCTGCCGCTGATGGACCGCTATCTGGCTCGCATGCAAGATCAAGTGCGGGCGCTTGGCGCGGCATGTCCTCTCCTGCTGATGATGTCGTCCGGCGGCGTCTGCACCGTGGAGACGGCGCGGCGGTTCCCGGTGCGTCTGGTGGAAAGCGGGCCGGCGGGTGGCGTGATCCTGGCGCGACAGATCGCGGCGCGCGGCGGCTGGGACCGCGCGCTGTCCTTCGACATGGGCGGCACCACCGCGAAGATCACGCTGATCGACGATTATACGCCGCAGCAGTCGCGGCATTTCGAAGTCGCGCGCGCCTATCGCTTCGCCAAGGGCAGCGGATTTCCGGTGCGCATCCCGGTGATCGACATGGTGGAAATCGGCGCCGGCGGCGGTTCCATCGCGCGGGTCGATTCGCTGCGGCGGATTCAAGTCGGGCCGGACAGTGCCGGCAGCGATCCCGGCCCGGCCTGCTATGCGCGTGGCGCTACGGCCCCGACGGTGACCGACGCCGACGTAGTGCTGGGCCGCATCGATCCAGCCCGTTTCGCCGGCGGCAAGATCGCACTGGACGCAGCGCGCGCCGCCGACGCGATCGCGGCGATTGGTGCAACGCTGGGAATGGCCCGGGCAGAAGCGGCCCGCGGCATCGCCGAGATCGTCGACGAAACGATGGCCAGCGCGGCACGCATCCATGCGGTGGAGAACGGCAAGGACACCTCCGGCCGCACCCTGATCGCCTTCGGCGGCGCGGCCCCGCTGCATGCCGCGCGCATGGCGCAGAAGCTAGGGATACGGCGCGTGGTGGTGCCGGTGGATGCCGGCGTCGGCTCCGCGCACGGCTTCCTGATGGCGCCCGTGGCGTATGAAGTGGTGCGCACATTGCTCGTGCGGCTGGACGCGCTGCAACAGGGCATGATCGATGCATTGTTCGCCGAGATGCGGGCGGAAGCGGAAACCGTGGTGCGCCTGGGCGTGCGCGACGGCGCATTGCAGGAGACGCGCACCGCCTTCATGCGCTATCGCGGCCAGGGACACGAAGTGGCGGTGCCGCTGCCGCCGGGCGCGCTCGATCCAGCCGCATCGCGCGCCGCGTTCGATGCCACCTACACGCGGCTTTACGGCCGCACCATTCCGCGTCTGGAAGTCGAGGCACTGACCTGGACCTTGTCCTTGTCGCAGGCATCCACGCTGCCATCCCACGCCGGGCCGGTTCCCGATCGCGGACCCGCCGCGCCGTCGGGCGAATGCCGTGTGACCGATACCGCAACAGGCGACACCCATACCGCCGCAGTGTTCCTGCGCGCCGCGCTGCAACCTGGGCAACACCTGGCAGGACCAGCCGCCATCGTGGAAGACGGCACGACGACGATCGTGCCTCCCGGCTTCACCGCGCGTATCGCCGCCGGCGGCGAGATCGTAGTCGAGGAACTCCGCACCATGATCCGCCGCAACATCCCCGAAATCGAACTTCAAATTATGTGGAACCGCCTGCTGTCGGTGGTAGAGGAACAGGCGACGACGCTGGTGCGCACCGCGTTCAGCACGTCGGCGCGGGAGGCGGGCGATATCTCGGCCGGCGTGTTCGATCTGCAAGGTCGCATGTTGGCACAGGCGGTCACCGGCACCCCGGGCCACGTCAACACGATGGCTCGTTCGGTGGGGCATTTCCTCGACGTGTTCCCGGTGGCGACGATGCGCGAAGGCGACGTGTTCGTCACCAACGATCCGTGGAAAGGCACTGGCCATCTCTACGATCTGGTCGTCGTGTCGCCCACCTTCATGGACGGAGAGATCGTCGCATTGTTCGCCTGCACCACGCATTTGGTGGACATGGGCGGCGTCGGCCAGACCCCCGAAGGCCGCCAGATCTTCCACGAAGGTCTGTTCATTCCACTGCTGTATCTCGCGCGCGCCGGCGTGATGAACGAGGACCTGCTGACGATGATCCGCGCCAATGTGCGCGAGCCGGTGCAGGTGGTCGGCGACGTGTATGCGCTGATGGCCTGCAACGAGACCGGTAGCCGCCGCCTGCGCGCGATGATGCACGAATTCAACCTGCGCGACCTGGACATGCTGGGCGAGGCAATCATCACCCGCAGCCGCCGCGGCATGACGGAAGCGATCGCCGCGTTGCCGCAAGGCACCTGGCGCGCGTCGATGCGCGTCGACGGTTACGAAGCGCCGATCGACCTGGTAGCCGCGCTGACCATCGGCGATGGCCATATCGACGTGGACTACACCGGCACGTCCGGCATGTCGTCCTACGCGATCAACTGTCCGCTCTGCTACACCGAGGCGTATACCACGTTCGGCATCAACTGCGTGGTGGCGCCGCATATTCCCAACAACACGGGCACGCTGGATGCGGTGCGCGTCACCGCACCGGAAGGCTGCATCCTGAATGCGACGTGGCCAGCCGCGGTGTATGCTCGATCGGTGATGGGACACATGCTGCCGGACGTGGTCTATGGCTGCCTGGACCAGGCATTGCCGGATCGCGTGCCGGCGGAGGGCACATCGAATCTCTGGACGCTGAATTTGATTGCCGGCCACGGTCTGACGGGCATCGGCGACCGCGTCGGCACGTCGTTCATGGTGAACAGTTTCCATTCCGGAGGCGCGGGTGCGAGGCCGCGGCAGGATGGGCTGTCGGCGACGCCGTTCCCTTCGGGTGTGCGCAACGTGCCGGTGGAGGCGACCGAGGCGATCACCCCGCTGGTGATCTGGCGCAAGGAGCTGCGCCAGGATTCCGGCGGCGCGGGCCGCCAGCGCGGCGGGTTGGGACAGGTGATGGAGATAGGCTCGCGCGAGGACGCAGCCTTCGGCATTTTCGCCCGTTTCGAACGTGTGGCGCATCCGGCGCGCGGGCGGCATGGCGGCAGCGACGGTGGCGCGGGACGGCTGTCGCTGCAATCCGGGGCGATGCTGAAGGCGAAGGGCCTGGGCGTGGTGCCGCCGGGCGACCGGCTGGTGGTGGAGATGCCCGGTGGCGGCGGCATGGGGCCGCCGCGCGAGCGCGATCCGGACGCGGTGCGCCACGACGTACGGTTGGGGTACTTGAGCCGCGAAGCGGCGCTGCGGGATTATGGGGTGGAAATTGGCGGCGACGCTGCGCCCGAAGTGCGCTGATCAGGCCGCACCCGATGCTGGTGTTGTGATCCTGACGCTTCGATGTCGTCGATGAACCTGTCATTGCGAGTTGACCACCACGCACCCGGCATTGGTGCGTGCGTGCCAGCGCTGCATGCCAGGGGGAAACACCGGTTCGTCCGGTAAGGCGCCGTTGCTTGCCGGCACCGCATCGGGATGCGGCGCGGTGGGGGCTTGCCCATTTCGCGGCGAGTGCCGAAACTGAGACGACAAGCGACGAAAACACGACAGGGATGAACGGCGATGGAATTCGGCATGTTTCATGAGTTTCAGCGGATGCCCGGCCAGACCGAGGCCGAGGCCTTCGCCACCTCCTTTGAGCAAGTCGATGCCGCCGAGAAAAGCGGCCTGGACGTGATGTGGCTGGCGGAGCTGCACAGCGCCCCGGAACGCTCGGTGCTGGCGGCGCCGCTCAGCATTGCCAGTTCGATTGCCACGCGGACCAAGCGGATGAAGATCGGCATCGCCGTGCAGGTGCTGCCGCTGTGCCACCCGGTGCGGATCGCCGAGGAAGCGACCACCGTCGATCACATCAGCCACGGCAGGCTGATCATGGGCATCGGCCGCAGCGGGTTCCCGCGCACCTACCAGGCCTATGGCATTTCCTATGCCGAAAGCCGCGAACGGTTCGTCGAAGTGATGGAGATCCTGAAGCGCGCCTGGACGCAGGAGCGGTTCTCCTTCGATGGCACCTTCTATCATTTCAACGACGTCTGCGTGACGCCGAAGCCCTACCAGACGCCGTATCCCGAGCTGCGGATCGCCGCCAACAGTCCGGATACGTTCGAATCGTGCGGCACCCAGGGAATGCCGATTTTCGTCGCCACCCGGCTGGGGAATTTGAACGAGCTGGTGCCGAACCTGCGCGTCTATCGCGAGAACTGGGTGAAGGCCGGCCATCCAGGCAACGGCAAGGTGTTCCTGCGCGTGCCGGTCTATGTCGCCGCCACCGAGGCGCAGGCGCTGTCGGAGCCGGAAGAAAGCATCATGTATTTCTATCGCTATCTCGGCCAGCGCATCGAGGCCTCGGCGACGCAGGAAGGCACCCGCGCGATCGAGAACCGCGCCGAACGAGGCCAGCGGCTGCAGCAGATCACCTGGGATGAGGTGTTGCGCAGCAAGGTGATCGTCGGCACGCCGGCGATGGTGGCGGACCGGCTGGCGCAGTTGCAGGAGGAGCTGGGATTGGCGGGCATCCTGGCCGAGCTGAACTGCGGGATGCGGATTGCGCCGAACCGGGTGATGAACTCGTTGCAAATGATGTGCGAGGGCGTGATCCCGCATTTTCGGCATTGAAGGGGTCGCGGGGCGAGAAGGATTGGACGAAAGGAACCCCCCCTCCCGTTGAGGGAGGAGGCTAGGGGGAGGGGTGGGAGCGGCCAACCGCGGCTGCTGTCGCACCCCTCCCCCCGGCCCCGTTCCTCAAGGGGAGGGGCGCGTTCCTCAAGGGGAGGGGGTTGCTGTTTCCGTTACTCCGCCGCCTTGCCCGCCGTGAGATCGGCGCCGTAATCGCGCATCGCCGCCTCCGGCGAGACAACGCCCTCGGCCACGTCGTGCGCCACCAGCACAGCAGAACGGGCGCGCGGATCGCCGTACCCCGCGCCACCGGCAAGCTGCACTTCGACAATTTGCTCGGTGCGCGTCAGCGTCACCAACTCGCCGGTGCCGCAGTCCAGCAGAATGTTGCCGGCAGGATCGGCCACCCAGCCATGCACGTTGCCGCCATGTCGGCCGCCATGCAGCCCTTCCACCGTCACGCCGACGCCTTCGGGATAAACCGACGTAAGAGTCGGCAGCCCGTCCTCGTACAGCTTGCGCAGCCGCGTGCGTACGCCGCAACCGCCGCGATGCTCACCCGGACCGCCTGAATCGGTAACGAAGCTCTTTTCAAGCACCAGCACCGGCGCGCGTGTTTCCATCAGCTCGACCGACGTGTTGGCCGCCGACGTGGGATACAGCAACGCCGACTTGCCGTCGCCGTGCGAGGAACCGCCCTGCCCGGCGCCCATGAAGAAGTGGTCGGCGTAGACCGCGCCCTCCGCCGTGCGGCCATAGACGTTCACCGCGACCGGCAGCCCCGTCGCGGCCTGCACGCGGCCGGGTGCGGCGTCTGCCAGGGCGCGGAAGATGTTCGGCGCCAAGTACCAGCCAACGCGAGTGCGCAAATTCACCGAGGCTGGTTTGTCGCAGTTCAGCACGCTGCCCGGTGGCGCCTTCACCGTGAACGGGCGATAACAGCCGGCATTGCCGCGCACCTCCGGTGAGAGCAGGCATTTCATCGGATAGGTGGCATGGGCTTCCGTGTAGCTGAACGTGCAGTTCAACCCGCCTTGCGGCAGTTGTAGGGGGGCACCAGTGAAATCCAGTTCGATCGCGTCGCCCTGTACCGTGATCTTCAGCGGATAGCGCAGCTTCTCGCCCAGCGGATTGTTCCAGATTTCCGAGTGGTACTCGCCATCCGGCAGCGCGCGGATTGCGGCGCGGATTGCGGTCTCGGCACGGCCCTGCACAACCTGCGCCAGCGCGCGCAGATCGTGCATGCCGTATTCGTCCATGAACGCGAGCAGCCGTTCCGCACCCAGTGCGTTGGCGGCGACGAAGGAATGGATGTCGCCCAGCACTTCCTCGCTCTTGCGCACGTTCTCGGCGATCAGCGTCAGCAGGTCATCGTTCGCCACTCCGGCCCGATACAGCATCATCGGCGGGATCTGGATGCCTTCTTCGTAAATCTCGCGGGCGCGCAGCGAGTCCTTGGTGCCGCCGATGTCGCCGACATGACCGACGGTGCCGGTCAGCGCCACCAGCGTGCCGCTGCGGAACACCGGCGTGACGACAGCGATGTCGAACAGGTGGCCGGCACAGAGCCAGGGGTCATTGGTGATCAGCACGTCGCCTGGCTTCAGCGTATGCGCGGGGAATTTCTCCAGCATCGCCTTCACGGCACGCGGCAGAGTCACGTTGAACACCGGCATGGCGCGCGGCGAATGCGCCAGCGATTCGCCCGATGCGTCGAGCAGGTCGCAGGCGAAGTCCTGCGCTTCCGATACGATGAGGCTGAAGGCAGTGCGGCAGATCGTTTGCCACATCTCCTCCACCACCGTGACCAGCCTGCTCCACATGATTTCCAGCGACACCGGGTCGGCCTCGATCAGCGCGGCGGCCTGCGCCAGCGGCATGTCGACGGTGATGCGCGCGGCGGGTGCGCCGGGCAGGCCGATCGCGATGCGCAGCGTGCCACTGGCGTCCACCGTCACCCGGTCGCCGGGCAAAACCACGGTGGTGGCCTCGCGTTCCTCGATGATGGCGGGACCTTCGATCGCCGCGTCGCGGGCCAGCGTATAGCGGTCATAGACCGGCGTCGGCACGAAGCGGTCGCCGAACCACGCCGGCCGCTTGCCCTTCAGCGCGGTGCCGGAGGCGTGCGCGCCGGCCTCGGTCAGCGACAAGACCGGCAGCGGCCCACGGCAGCGCACGCGGAACGAAATCGCCTGTACCCCGACGCCGCCATAAACCGACGTGTAACGCGCGGCGTATGCTGTCGCGAACGCCGCCCTGATCGCCGGCAGCGTCGCTTCGGTAATGGCTCCGTCCGGCAGTGGCACGTTGATCTCATGCATCTGGCCTTCCAGCCGCATGTCGGAAGACCGTTCCGTCACCACATCACCCGCCGCCACGCCCGCCCCGATCAGCCGTGCACGCGCCTCCTGCTCCAATTCGCGCAACGCCGCATCGATCGTTTCGGGGGCGCCGAGTGTGTCAAGCCGCACCGGATGGCTGCGCACTTGTTCGAACGACAGCGGTGCGGCGAGGAAGCCCAGCGCCGCCGCCGCCCCTGATGCCGGCGGAATCAGTACTTCCCGCACACCGAGGATGCGCGCCACCTCCGCCGCATGCGCCGGGCCGGCACCGCCGAAGCCAACCATGGCGTAGCGGCGCGGGTCCCGGCCCTTCTCCACGATATGGATGCGTGCGGCGGCGGCCATGTTCTCGGTGACCAGACGATGAATGCCCGCGGCCGTGTCGATCGCATTCAGGCCCAGCTTCGCACCCACGCCCGCCAGCGCGGTTTCCGCCGCGCCGCGGTCCAGTGCCATGCGGCCACCGAGGAAGAAGCCGGGATCGTAATAACCAAGCAACAGGTTGGCATCGGTCACCGTGGGTTCGGTGCCACCGCGCGCATAGCAGGCGGGACCGGGATCGGCCCCGGCGGAACGCGGCCCGACGCGCAGCAGCCCCACGTCGTCGATCGCGGCGATGGAACCGCCGCCGGCACCGATCTCGATCATGTCGATCACCGGCGCCTTGATCGGCAGCCCCGAACCTTTCTTGAACCGATGCACCCGCGCCGCTTCCATCATCGGCGCGATCTCGGCGCGGCCGTTCTCGATCAGGCACGCCTTGGCCGTGGTGCCGCCCATGTCGAAGGAGATCACGTCCGCCTTGCCGGCCGCGGCACCGAAGAACGCGGTAGCCAAGCCGCCGCCCGCGGGGCCACTTTCCAACATGCGGATCGGGAAGGCACGCGCGGTTTCCAGCGACAGCAGGCCGCCCGCCGAGTGCATCATGGTCAGCTCACCCCGGAACCCGCGCGCGCGCAGCTCGCGTTCAAGCTGCGCCAGGTAGCGCGCCATCAGCGGCTGCACGTAGGCGTTGGCGCAGGTGGTGGCGCAGCGCTGATATTCCCAAAGTTCCGCGACCACGTCGGAGGAAATTGACACCGCCAGCTCGGGACAGGCGGTGCGAACGATCGCCGCGGCGGCGCGTTCCTGTGCGGGATTGCGATAGGCGTGCAGGAAGCAGATAGCAATGGCCTCGGCGCCCTCGGCACGCAGGCGCAGCGCGGTGGCGCGCACTTCGGCGGGATCGAGCGGGGTCAGCACGTTGCCGTCGCGGTCCAGGCGTTCGGTCACTTCCAAACGGTGGCGGCGCGGCACCAGCGGATCGGGGAATTGCAAAAACAGATCGTAGATGTCGTAGCGTTGCTCGGTGCCCATCTCCAGGATGTCGCGGAAGCCGCGCGTGGTGATCAGGCCGATCCGGGCGCCGGTGCGCTCGATCAGCGTGTTGGTGACCAGCGTGGTGCCGTGCACCGCGTCGCCGATGTCGGCCAAGGTCAGGCCGGCGGCGGACAGCAGCTCGGCCAGACCCTGCAAGGCGCCGATGGAAGGATCGTGCGGCGTCGTCAGGCACTTGTGCAGGCGGATCTCGCTGCGCTGCGTGTCGAGCAAAATGAAATCGGTGAATGTGCCGCCAATGTCGAAGCCGATGCGGTAACGATGCGTCATCCCGGCGATCCCTCGCTGCCATCTCTCACAGTCTAGGACGCTCGCTCCCGTTGCGGGAGAGGACCGCGCGCGATTTCCCTCACCCGTCGGGGCCAGCGTATCCTGGACGCACGTCCGTTGCCAGAAGGAGACCGCCGCCATGCCCACGCCGAACCGCTTCAAGTTCGTGATGCTGCCGCCGCAATCCGCCACCACGCGGGACTGGGCCGCGAAGCTGGCCGAACAAGTGCCGGAGGTGCGCGTGGTGGTGGCGGACGATGCCGACACCGCGGCGCGCGAGATCGTCGATGCCGAGGCCGCGTTCGGCCGGCTGCCCCGCGAGCTGCTGGGGAAGGCTGGCAAGCTGCGCTGGCTGCAGGCACCGCAGGCCGCGCCACCCGCCGGGTATTACTATCCGGAGATGATCGCGCACGATCTGGCGGTAACGAACTTCCGCGAGATCTACAACGACCATATCAGCGCGCACATCATGGCTTTCGTGCTGGCCTTCGCGCGAGGGCTGCAGGTGTACATCCCGCAGCAGCTTCGCCACGAATGGAAGAAGCCGGTGGAGGATCTCGGCGTGGTGCACCTGCCGGATGCGACGATGCTGATCGTCGGCGTCGGCGGCATCGGCGCGGAAACGGCGCGGCTGGCGGCGGCGTTCGGAATGACGGTGCTGGCGACCGATGCGCGGCGGACCGAAGCGCCCCCTGGGGTGGCGGAGCTGCACAAGCCGGACGCGCTGGACACGCTGCTGCCGCGCGCGGATTTCGTCGTGCTGACGGTGCCGCACACGCCGGCCACCGAGGGCTTCTTCAACCGCGCTCGATTTCAGCGCATGAAGCGGTCGGGTTTCTTCATCAATATCGGGCGGGGGATGACGACGAAGCTGGACGATCTGGTGGCGGCGCTGCGTGCCGGGGAGATCGCCGGGGCGGCGCTGGATGTTTACGAGCAGGAGCCACTGCCGGCAGAGCATCCGCTGTGGGGGATGCCGAACGTGCTGCTGACGCCGCATATGGCGGGGTATGGGCCATATTTGAACGATCGGCGCTTCGCGATCATTGTCGAGAACTGCCGCGCGTTCGCCGCGGGGCGGCCGCTGCGGAACGTGGTGGACAAGGGGATGTGGTTCTGACGCATGCTTAATTAGCCTCTCCCCTTGCGGGAGAGGTCGGTCGGGTCGCGGAGCGAATCAACCGAAGCGTCGAGGGTGAGGGGCGAGCGGGTCGCCACGCGCTGCGAAAGTGCTGCGTGCCGACCCGATCACCCCGCACCCGCGTTGCTCTGCTCCGCGACCTCTCCCGCGAGGGGGGAGGTTTTCTTACTTATGAATTACTTGCCTACTGATTATTGTGCCGCCACCAGCTTTGCGAACAGGGCGAGCTGGTCGGCTTCGACATCCGACACGGCATAGTATGAAAGCCCACCCTGTCGCCAGCTCACCACATTGAAGCCCTGGTGCGATTCCATATGGAATCCGGTGTCCGGCTTTCCTGGTGACGCCCACGCGAACAGATTGATGACGTGCTGAGCGTGGCGATATACGACCGCCGCGGCGGGATGCCCGTCCACATAGTCCAGCCTGCCGCCGACCAGCGGAAAGCCTTGCGCCTTCAGCTCGGGCACCGATGGCGAAACGTTCAGGCGCGCCGACAGCCACGGCTTCACCGTGTGCTGGTCGCTGGTCAGCACGTCGGTCAGGTGATCCGCCATGCGCGAGCGGATGGCGCTGTCGATCACCGCTTGCACCGCCGCATCATTCGGTGCGCCGCCACGCACCAGCAAAAGCGTCAACGCCACGCCGGCCAACGCACCCGCCAGCCCGGTGCCGGTGAACGCCAGCACCGGCCGCCGCGCGGGGGAGCGGGCCGGCCCCGGCATCTCCTCGCGCGGCAGCATCGCGCCGATCCGCGCGGCGAGCGTGGGCGACGCCCGGTGATACGGCAGGTTGGTGCGGAGCGCGGCCTGCATCGCCTGCAATTCCTCCAGTTGCGCAGAGCAAGCGGCGCATTGCGCCAAGTGACGGGTGACGAACCAGCGGCGCAACGGACCCGCCTCGCCGTCCAAAAGTTGCGGCACCAGGTGCCGGGCGCGGTCACACTGCACGGCCGGCCTCCGTTTCCGCGCCCTCGAACCACAGTTTGCGCAGGGCCAGGCGGGCGCGTGCGAGGCGCGACATGACCGTGCCGATCGGCGTGCCGATCACCGCGGCGATGTCTTTGTAAGCCAGGTCCTCGACCTCGCGCAGCAGCAGCACCTCGCGATATTCCGCCGGCAGGCGCTGCATCAGTCGCGACAGGGTCTGGCCGTCGATGCGTTCCATCAGCAGCGCTTCGGGGTCGCGCGGCGGCGTTCCCCAGGCGGTGGTCTCGGTCTCGGCCGTGTCGGCGGCGGGCGCGTCAGGCTGGAATACCAACCGGCCGGAGCGGTTCTCGCGGGCCCAGGTGAAGAAGCTGTTGCGCACGATTGTCAGCAGCCACACGCGGAAATTCCCTCCCTGGTAGGCATCGAAATAGCGAAAGGCACGCAGGTACGCTTCCTGCACCACGTCCTCGGCATCCGCTGCATTGCCGGCCAGCCAGCGCGCGAGATTGAACGCGGCGTCCAGATGGGGCAGCGCGAGCAATTCGAAGCGGCGTTTCCGATCGGGCTGCGGCAAGGGCGGGGTCCTGTCAGCGGGCGATACGGGTCATACCATCGGCGGCCGCATTCTATTCCCATTTCTGGCAAAAAGAATTTTCGCCGTTGCCGGGAATGTCCCGCCGCCGCAGCCGGTCTTAACGGCACAGGGCCGCAACGGGCGGCGCCGTGGGACCACAGGAGCACAAGACCAGCATGGACGACTCTATCCAGGGCGGCCACGACCGCCGTCATTTCCTGAAATGCATGACCTGGGCCGGCACCGCCATGGTGTGGACGGTGGCGGGTGGCGTGCCGCGCTCACGGCTGATCGGCAGTGCGGAGGCGGCAACCACCGGTTTCAACTTTGTGCAGATCAGCGACAGCCATCTGGGTTTCGACAAGCCGGCCAATCCGAACACCACCGCGACGTTGCAGGAGGCGTTGAACGACGTCGCCGCGTTGCCGGGAAAGCCGGCGTTCATGATCCACACCGGCGACATCACGCACCTGTCGAAGCCGGCGCAGTTCGATACCGCGCGGCAGCTCCTGGGTCAGGTCAAGCTCGATCTGCACACGGTGCCGGGCGAGCATGACATCCTGGAGGATGATGGCAAATCCTACCTCAACCACTTCGGCAACGGCAGCAAAGGCGACGGCTGGTACAGCTTCGATGCCGGCGGCGTGCACTTCATCGCCATGGTGAACGTGGTGAACCTGAAGGGCAACGGGCTCGGCGATTTCGGCCACGAGCAATTAGAGTGGCTGGAACGGGACGTGAAGGGGCTGTCGGCGAGCACGCCGATCGTGGTGTTCGCACATGTGCCGCTGTGGGTCGCGTACGCGCAATGGGGCTGGGGCACCGCGGATGGCGCACAGGCACTGAGCTATTTGAAGAAGTTCGGGTCGGTGACGGTGCTGAACGGCCACATCCACCAGGTGCTGCAGAAGGTGGAAGGGCACGTGGCGTTTCATACCGCGCGCTCGACTGCGTTTCCGCAGCCGGCGCCGGGCACTGCGAAGGGGCCGGGACCGATGTTGGTGCCGCCGAACGAGCTGCGGCAGTACTCTGGGGATTGCGCGCGTCAGCCTGGTGTCGTCGCAGGCGCCACTGGCGATCGTCGATACGCCACTGCAGGGCTGAAGGAGCCATCATGTCAGACGTTTTGCAACCGGGCCGGTTGGCCCGGCGGGTGGTGCTGCGCCGCGCGGCGGGCGCCGGGGTGGGTGGGTTGATCGCAGCCATCGGTGCGCGCGTAAGCCGGGCTGACGACGGCGGGAAGATCACCGTGGACAACTTCGCCTTCGTGCCGCCGGTGCTGCGGGTGAAGGCGGGGACGACGGTCACCTGGACCAACCACGACGATATTCCGCACAGCATCGTGTGTCCGGCTTTAAAGGTGCACTCGCATCCGATGGATACCGACGAATCGTTCAGCTTTACGTTTACGCAGGCAGGGACGTTCACATACGTGTGCGGGCTGCATCCCTTCATGCACGGGCAGGTGGAGGTGGCGGCGTAGCGATCGACCCCCTTGCTCCGGCCCCCTCCCACAAGGGGCCCACAAGGGGAGGGGGAGACCTTGTTTCTTGCCCGGAGCGAAGCGGTCCTCGGGCTTGACCCGAGAAAGCAATCCCCGTCGGAGATGCGTTTGAATGTTTCGCGCGCCACTCGACGGGGATTGCTTCGGTACTTCGAGTCTCGCAATGACAGTCTAGTTCCTTGGCAGCCGTGCAACCTCCGGCGCGTCGGGGTTCTGCGCGCGGTGCCGCAGCAGGTGATCCGCCAGCACGCAGGCCAGCATCGCCTCCCCCACCGGCACCGCGCGGATGCCGACGCACGGATCGTGGCGACCCTTGGTGCTGATCTCGATCTCCGCGCCGCGCTTATCGACCGTGCGGCGCGGCGTCAGGATCGAACTGGTCGGCTTCACCGCGAAGCGCGCGACGATCGGCTGGCCAGTGGAGATGCCGCCCAGGATGCCCCCCGCGTGGTTCGATTCAAATTGCACCACGCCATCCGCCATGCGCATCTCGTCGGCGTTTGCCTCGCCTGACAGCGCAGCGGCGGCAAAGCCATCGCCGATCTCCACGCCCTTTACCGCGTTGATCGACATCAGTGCCGCGGCGATGTCGGCGTCCAGCTTGCCGTAGACCGGGGCGCCGAGGCCGGGGGGCATGCCGTCCGCCGCCACCTCGATCACCGCGCCAGCGGAGGAACCTGCCTTGCGCACGGCGCCCAGATAGTCCTCCCACTGCGGAGCCATCGCCGGGTCCGGGCAGAAGAACGGGTTCTGCTCCACCGCATTCCAGTCCCAGCGGGCGCGATCGATCTTATGCGGGCCGATCTGGATCAATGCGCCGCGGATGCGGACGCCCGCGCCGAGTACGAGGCGCGCCACCGCGCCGGCGGCGACGCGCATCGCGGTCTCGCGGGCCGATTGCCGGCCGCCGCCGCGGTAGTCGCGAATGCCGTATTTCAGTTCATAGGTCAGGTCGGCATGACCGGGGCGGAACTGTGCCGCGATGGCAGAGTAATCGCGCGAACGCTGGTCCACGTTGTCGATTTGCAGGGCGATTGGTGTGCCGGTGGTAAGGCCTTCGAACACGCCGGACAGGATGCGCACCGCATCGGGTTCCTGTCGTTGCGTGGTGAAGCGCGATTGGCCGGGGCGGCGCCGATCGAGCCAGGGCTGGATGTCGGCCTCCGACAACGGCAGGCGCGGCGGACAGCCATCGACCACGCAGCCGATCGCCGGGCCGTGGCTCTCGCCCCAGGTGGTGACTCGGAACAGGTGGCCGAAGGTGTTGTGGGACATGGGGTTGGCCTGTGATGGCGATTTGGGCAGAGCGTCGAGGCGTGGGATAGCACCCGCCGTTGGTGTTAGGCACTGGCGTAAGATTGGCTGCGAACCTTGCGAAGTACCTGACCGATCGCTATTTTGATCTTGTCGTGTCAGGATGAACAGAGATGGCGACCGCACCACCACCGCCCAAGCCTAAGCCTATTCCTGTGCCAACGGTGCCCATGCAGCAGGCGCCAAGGCCGGCTCGCTAACCCAGCAACGCGACAATCCGCTGGCCTATGCCGATCGCCTGAATGGCGTAGACCGTTGCCCCGACTACGGGCGAGCCAACAAACAGCACCCACGCGGCACGCAACCACTTTTCCAGACGCGTGAGCCTCCGCAGATTGGCTTTGATGGCGTCCACGTAGCCGGCCGCGAGGGCTTCCAGAACCTCGAGTTCCGTGCCGTATGGTGCGGACTGTATCAGGTCGGGCGCATGCGCTGGCGGATGCCAATATGCCGGCCAGAGAACGATGACGCAGCAGACCGACGCTGTCAGGGTCGCAAGCAGGGCAAAAGTCGCCGGCCATAGCAAATAATGCAGCGTCGCCGTTGCAGCCGAAACGAGCGCGGTGGATGGAACCAGACCGGAAGAGATGCCGGCAACCATCGCCAACGAAATGGTGACGCTCCACCCGAGGATCGACGTCGCGCTGGCGGAAATCCTGGCAACGGACGCGAGTTGCGCTGCCAGCATTGCCTCTCCCTTTTTCCACCGCCTGCTGTGCCAGCCAGAGCCGAAGTGTCCCGTCACTGTTGGCCGCGCCCACGCTGATCAGTGGCGGCATTGCGTCTTTGGCACCTGGATCGTCGGGTGCTGCCATGTTGCGGAACTAACTCTCCACGATCGCGATATCCGGCGCGGCCGGGTTCTTCATGCCGACGATATGGTAGCCGCAATCGACGTGATGCACCTCGCCGGTCACGCCGGCCGAGAGGTCGGACAGCAGATAGACGCCGGCACCGCCGACTTCCTCGATGGTGACGTTGCGCTGCATCGGCGCATTGAGCTGGTTCCAGCGCAGGATGTAGCGGAAATCGCCGATGCCGCTCGCCGCCAGCGTCTTGATCGGCCCGGCGCTGATCGCGTTCACCCGGATGTTCTGGCCGCCCAGGTCCGCGGCCAAATAGCGCACGGACGCCTCCAGCGCCGCCTTGGCGATGCCCATGACATTGTAGTGCGGCGTCCACTTTTCCGCGCCGACATAGGTCAGGGTCAGCAGCGATGCGCCCGAGCTCATCAGCGGCACGGCGCGCTGCGCCGCCGCGGTGAAGGAATAGCAGGAGATGTCCAGCGCCTGCAGGAAGGCCGCGCGCGGCGTATCCAGGTAGCGCCCGCGCAGGTAACCCTTGTCGGCATAGCCGATGGCATGCACCAGGAAATCCAGCCGGTCCCAGCGCTGTTGCAGCGCCTCGAAAGCGGCGTCGATGCTGGCCTCGTCGGCCACATCACAGGGGAACAGCAGATCGGAGCCGGCGGAAGCGGCAAGCGGGCGGACGCGGCGGCCCAGCGCATCGCCCTGGTAGGTGAAGGCGAGCTCGGCGCCCTGCGCGGCGCAGGCGGCGGCGATGCCCCAGCCGAGCGAGCGCTCGTTGGCCACGCCCATGATCAGGCCACGCTTGCCTTGCAGCAGGGTGCCTTGGACCGGGGGCCGTGCGGAGGGGCTGTCGGGCATCTGGTTCCTCAGGAGGGTTCGGGGTGTCCGTGGTGGCACAGTGGCGGCGCGGCGGGCAAGAGCGACGGGGCGGGGCTTTGCAGCGGATCAGCGGGTCTCGACCAGTGCGGCGAGCGTGTCGACGAAACGCCGGGCGATCTGGATGGCCTCGGCCGCCAATTCAGGCGACAGGTCGGCCCCAGGGCCGGTTTCGTAGTCGGCGATGGCCTTGAGGTTGTAACCGAAGGCCAGAAACGCACGGCATCTCCTGGTCCACGCAGCGCGTCACCCCTGACAAACCGGTGAAACTCCGCATTGTAATCTACCGGGGTTGGGAACAACCGCCGGATGTGGCACCCTGTGCCTGCCCTCTCCCGCGACCCAGGAGAGGGTTTTTGCAGGCAGGAACTTCGCCCATGCCCGACAACTCGGCTGCCCCGCTGGTCACCGACCCCCTCGCACGATTCCGCGAATGGTTCGCCGAGGCCGACGCGCACGAGCCCGATGCCAATGCCATGACCGTAGCCACCGCGACGCCGGACGGGCGCCCGTCCGCCCGCGCCGTCCTCCTGAAGGGCGTCGATGGCCGCGGCTTCGTCTTCTACACCAACAAGCAGAGCCGCAAGGCCGGAGAACTCGCCGCCAATCCGCACGTCGCGCTGTTGTTCCATTGGAAGTCTCTCGCCCGGCAGATCCGTGTCGAGGGCCGCATCGAACCGGTCACCGACGCCGAAGCCGACGCCTACTACGCGTCCCGCCCGCGCATTTCCCGCCTCGGCGCCTGGGCGTCGGACCAATCCCGCCCGCTCGACGAACGACTGACGCTGGAAAAGCGGCTGGCGGAATACGAAGCGAAATACCCGGGCGAGGACATCCCCCGCCCGCCGCACTGGCACGGCTATCGCGTCATCCCGCAAAGTTTCGAATTCTGGCAGAACATGCCGTTCCGCCTGCACGACCGCACCGTCTACACCCACACCGCCGACGGCAGGTGGACCATCGGCAAACTGTTCCCCTGAGCCGACGTGGCGATCCCGCCAGGGCAGGAAGCGACCGCCGCGTTCCTACGGCGGCTCGCCGGCGCCGCGCCGATCGAGACCCATATCTCGGTGGTGTTCGTGGGCAGCGATACCGTCTGGAAGCTGAAGAAGGCGGTGAAGCTGCCGTTCCTCGATTTCACCAGCATCGAGGATCGGCGGCGGTTCACCCAGCGCGAACTGGCATTGAATGCGCCGGCAGCGCCGGGGCTGTATCGCGATGTGGTCGCCGTGGTGCGGCAAACAGACGGTACGCCGGCCCTCGCCGAGACGCCGGCCGATGCGCCGGTCATCGACTGGGTGCTGCGCATGGCCCGGGTGCCGGAGGGGGACTTTCTCGATGCCATCGCCGCGCGCGGCGCGCTGACACCCGCTCTGCTCGACGCACTGGCGGACGCGGTCGCGGCCTATCATCAGGCGCTGCCGCCTATTGCCGGCGTGCTGCCGCCGATGCGGGAAATCGCTCGGGGCAACGTGCCGTCGGCCCTGAGCGCAGGACTGCCGGAGGCGGACGTAGCGGCATGGCGGGATGCGATCCTCGCCGCGCTGGACTCGTTGCAGCCGCTGCTTCGGCAACGCGCGCAGGCGGGGCTGGTGCGGCGGGCACATGGCGACCTGCATCTGGGAAATCTTTGTCTGTGGCAGGAACGGCCGGTGCCGTTCGACGCGTTGGAGTTCGACGAGACGCTCGCCACCATCGACCTCGCCTATGACTTTGCCTTCCTGTTGATGGATCTCGACCGCCGGGTGGACCGCGCCGCGGCCAACCGGGTGATGAACCGCTACGTGGCGCGCACCGGCGATGTGGGGTTGGTGGCGACGCTGCCCGCGTTCATGTCGATCCGCGCCATGGTGCGTGCGCATGTCGAGGCCCGCAGCGGCCACGCCGCCGCATGGCAGCCCTATCTGCGAGCCGCACTCGAGTACCTTCGTCCTTTGCCCGGGATGGTCGTGGTGGCGGTGGGTGGCCTGCCCGGCAGCGGCAAGTCCACGTTGGCGCGCGCTCTGGTACCGGAGTTGGGCCGGGCGCCGGGCGCGCTCATCCTGCGCAGTGACGAAATCCGCAAGCGCCAGCATGGCGCCCCGCCGGAACAACGGCTGCCGCAATCCGCCTATACGGATGCAGCGAGCCAGGCGGTGTTCGCGGCCCTGGCGGAAGGCGTGCGCGCCGCCGCCGTCAGCGGGCAGTGCGTGGTGGCGGATGCCACGTTCATCGACCCTGCCCATCGCCAGGCAGTGGAAGCGGCCGCACAGGCGGCCGGCGCGCGGTTCGTCGGCTTCTGGCTGGACGCGCCGCTGGCAGAACTGGAACGGCGGGTGGTTACCCGCAGCGGCGACGCCTCCGACGCCACGGTCGCGGTGCTGCGAGCGGCGGTCGGAGCCAGTCCTGGCGCCGGCGACTGGCACGCACTCGCGTCGCGCCGGCCGGCGGACGACCTGGCCATGGCGCGGCAGGTGCTCCGCGGATCAGCGAAGCCGCCGGCGCACTGTCCTTGCGGCTGAGCGCCTGGCCCCATCACCGTGTCAACGATCGACCGCCATCCCGTTGCACGCCACGCCCTGAAGGCAGGCGCTGAGCCAGTGCGTAAACAGCACGGCGCCGGAAGGACGCAGATGCTGGCCGTAGTCGCAAAAATCGTTCGCCGGTCACGGCCGCGGCGTCTCTGGCAACGGCACGGCCGATCTCCTATATCGTGTCGTGCTGGAAACGCAGACCTGATCTGCATTGCGGGGGCATCACCCCCCGAAGGAGGAGGCTCGCCATGGCGATACGCAAAGTCCTGCTGCCGCTGACCGGCACCGCGGCCGGCGAGGCGGCCTTGGCCACGTCCCTGATGATCGCTCGCGCCTGGAATGCGCACGTGCTGGCGCTGCACGTCCGGGTGGACAGCCGCGACGTGGCGCCGCTGGCCGGCGAAGGCCTGTCCGGCGCGATGATCGAGGAAATGATGTCGGCTACCGAGAAGGAAAGCAGCGACCGCGCCCACGCGGTTCGCGGCATGTTCGACCGCTTCGTCACCCGGCACGACGTGACGATCGGCGACGCCCGCCCTGGCGCCGGCCACGCCACCGCCAGCTTCGCCGCGGTCACCGGCCGGGAGGAAGACCTGGTGGCGCAGCAGGCCCGGCTCGCCGACCTGACCGTGGTGCCGCACCCCGACGCCGGAGAGGACGTGTCATCCTCCGACGCGCTCCACGCCGGTACTGTTCGATTCCGGCCGGCCGGTGCTGATCTCGCCGCAAGTGCCACCCACCACGATCGGCACCCGCGTCTGCCTGGCCTGGAACGGCACGGCGGAATCGGCGGCCTCGGCCCTGGCAGCGATGCCTTGGATGCAGCGGGCGGAGGCAGTGCGCGTCTTGTCGGCGGACGGCTACCAGAGGCGCGGACCGGGGGCGCCGGAACTGGCGGCCTACCTGGCGCTGCACGACATCCGCGCCGACATCGAGATGTTCCACTCGATCGGCAACTCGGTGGGAGCCGGATTGCTGGCGGCAGCCAGGCGGTTCGACTGCGACCTGCTGTCCATGGGCGCCTACTCCCACTCGCGGCTGCGCCAGCTCATTCTGGGCGGCGTCACCCGCCACGTGCTGGAAAACTCTAACCTGCCCGTCATGATGACGCGCTGAGCAGGGTCCGGGTGGAGGGCGATCCATGCGGGATCGGGGGATGGGGAGCATCGGGGGCTTTGCCCCCGAACCCCCACCAAGGGGCACTGCCCCTTGGATTCCCGCCAAGGGCGAGCCCTTGGAACCCTTTACCTGGCCGGATGACGGGGCGGGTGGGCGCGATATCGCCAGTTGGTGGGACGCCCACCCGGACCCCGCCTAGCTCATGGACGACGCGCAGGTGGCCGAGGCGTTGCGGGCCTATGTGAAGTTGCTGCGGGCCGGCAAGGCGGTGCTGGCTCGGGTCGAGCCAAGGCTGGCGGCGGCGGGGCTGACGCCGACACAGCTCGGCGTGCTGGAAGCCATTCTGCACAAGGGTCCGCTGACCCAGCGCGAGCTGGGCCGGAAAGTGCTGACCAGCGCCGGCAACATGACCGACGTGGTGGACAAGCTGGAGGCACGCGGCCTCGTGCGTCGCACCCGCTCGCCGCGCGACCGCCGCATCGTGCCGGTGGCGCTGACGCTGGGGGGGCAGGCGCTGATCCAGGGGCTGTTTCCGCGCCACGCGCGTGACATCGCCGCGGCGATGGGCGGCCTGTCGTGCGCGGAGCTGCGGGTGTTGGGGGGACTGCTGCGCAAACTGGGGCTGGCCGCGGCGGGCGAGGGTGACCCTCGTGCAAGCCCCCTTGCACGCGAGGCCACCGCCTCCCATTTGGCGGACCAATCATTCGATATCGAATGTTCTCACCTGCAAAAGGAGACCCGGCGATGATCGACGTGCGTCCTTTCGCGCGCCTCGGCGCCTTCCAGAACGACTGGCTGAACACCCGGCACCACTTCAGTTTCGCGTCCTACCACGACCCCGCGCGCATGGGCTTCGGCCGGCTGCGGGTCTGGAATGACGACGAGATCGCTGCCGGCACCGGCTTCGACCCGCATCCACACCGCGAGATGGAGATTGTCACCTATGTCCGCCAAGGCGCGATCACCCATCGCGACAGCCTGGGCAACGAGGGCCGCACCGAGGCGGGCGACGTGCAGGTGATGCATGCCGGCACCGGCATCGTGCATGCCGAGCACAACCTGGAAAAAGGCCCGACGACGTTGTTCCAGATCTGGATCCTGCCGGACAGGCACGGCGTGGCGCCGGGCTGGGGGGCGCGGCAGTTCCCGAAGATCGGCGGCGGCCTGGCGGTGCTGGCGAGCGGCCGGGAAGCGGACGCCGCGAACGGCGCTCTGCCGCTGTATGCGGACGCGGCGTTGCGGGCAGGGACCCTGGCGAAGGGCGAGACGGTGCGGGTACCGCTGGAACCCGGCCGCGGCATCTACCTGGTGCCGGCGAGCGGCGCGGTGACGGTCAACGGCGTGGCTGTCGGCACCCGCGACGGTGCTGCGGTGCGCGACGAGCCGGAGCTGGCGATCACCGCGACCGAGGACGCGGAGGTGGTCCTGGTCGACGTGCAGTAGGGGCTGCGGCGATGTGCGGCAGCATCGGGGCTCTTGTCGACGTGAACCAGGGCTCCGGTGGGGCTCTGGTGACGTGCGGCAGGACTGTGGTCGACGCGTAGCCGCAAGGGCGATCTCAAGGCGATCGCGGAACAGGCGCGACTCGGGGCAAGCCTTGTAAGCTGGGGCATGTCCCGGGCCGCGAGCGACTCCGAGATCGTCCTGTTGGGCGCCGGCACGGCGCATCTCGCCGTACTACGCCGCTTCGCCCTGCGGCGGCCAACGCGAGCCCGGCTGACGGTGGTCAGTCCGGCTCCGGACATCCCCCGCGCGGGCACGCTGCCCGGCCTGATCCGCGGCGATCTGACGTTATCCGAGGCTTGCGTGGACCTGGGCCCCCTTTGCGTGGCGGCTGGCGCGCGGCTGATCCTGGCGGCTCCGGTGGAGCTTGATCTCGCCGCGCGGACAGTCGCGCTGCGCGGCCGCCCGCCGCTGGGGTTCGACGTCCTGTCCGTGGATCTGGCGGGCGAATTGGTAGTGGCCGGCGCGGACGGCGCCAACATCCCGCTGTATCCTCTCGCCGCCTTCCCCGACCGGCTGGGCGGACTTGAAGCTGAACTGCCCGATGCGGCGCGGCTCGCCGTCATCGGCGGTGGCAGCACGGCGCCGGAACTCGCGCTCGCCCTGGCGCAGCGCTGGCGCGGCCGGCTCCGCCTGGTGCTGGTGAGCGACACGCCGGAGCCGCTGGCCGCCGCGCCTGCCAGGGCACGCCGGGCGGTGCGGGCGGCGCTGGTGACGGCGGGGGTGGAGTTGGCTTCCGCCGTGCATGCCGGCCCGCTGGCCGCCGGGCGGCTGGCCTTGTCCGACGGCACGTTCCTGCAGGTTGACGCCGCGCTATGGGCCGGTGAAACGCAGCCACCGGCTTTCCTGGCCGATGCCGGCCTGCTCTGCGACGCGCGCGGCCGCATACTGGTGGCGCCGACCCAGCGCAGTGTCAGCCACCCGGCGATTTTCGCTGCCGGAGAGTCCGCCACGGCGGCAGAGTCCAGCACACCGGCAGAGTCCACCACACCGGCAAAGTCCACCACACGGGCAAAGTCCACCACACCAGCAGAGTCCACCACACGGGCAGAGTCCGCGACACCGGCGGAGTCCGCGACACCGGACCCGGTCCGATCTGTCACACTGGCGCTGGACCGCTCCGTCGCGCCACTGCTGGTCGCCAACCTACGCCGCGCCGCCATTGGCCGTGAGCCCACCACGCCAATGCTACCATGGCTGAAGACGCCGGCCGCGCCCGGAGTGATGGAACTGGGTCCCGGACGTGCCGTCGCATGGAGCAACGGCATGGCATGGGCCGGGGGTGCAGTTGCGCGTGCCAAGGCGTGGCTGATCCAGCGGCAAATGCAGCGTTACGTGCTCCGCCTGCCGCCGCCACGTATGCTGGCGCAGCGTCACCCGGGCCGCCGGTTCACTGCCCCGATCGCGGCTGCGGCTGCCGCAGCCCCAGCCCCAGCCGCGCTGCCGCTGCTGCCCCGCGCGGCTGCCCCTGATGCCTTGGTCGGCCTCGGCATGCCCGAGTGTGTCGCGATGATCCCGCCGCCCGGCCAGGGTGTGGTGCAAACCATGGCTTGCCTGCCGTCGCACAGTTTCCCCGACCTGTTCGTCTTCGGTCAGGTCGCCGCGGCGCATGCGCTTTCGGAGCAATACGCGCGTGGGGCGAGGCCTTGGACCGCGCTGGCCATCGCCTCCATGCCGGGCGACCCGTCGGACGATCGCGTCCAGGCGGATCTGGCTGACATGCTGGCGGGAGCGGAGGCGTTGCTGGCGGCGGAGGGATGGGCCCTGGCCGGCGGCCAGGCTCGAGCGGCGGCGGAACTGTCGCTGGGCTTCGCGGTCAGCGGCCTGATCGACCCGGCACAGCTTCCGCGCCGGCGCCGGCTGCGTCCGGATGATGCGTTACTGCTGACCAAGCCGCTCGGCAGCGGGATCGTGCTGGCTGGCCACGCGCGAGGCGAGGCTCGTGCCGCGTGGATCCGCACCGCGGCCGACGTCATGCGCACCAGCAATGCCACGGCTGCCAGGATCCTGCGGGCGCACGGCATGAGCGCCTGTGCCGCGGTCAATGGTGCCGGCCTCGGCGGGCATCTGGGAGACTTGCTCCGTGCCGCGGGGATGGCAGCGGTGCTGTGGCCGGAGTCCGTGCCTCTGCTGCCGGGCACGCTGGAATTGCTGACCGCCGGCAGACCCGAGCAGAGGCGGGGAGGGGGGTTGCCGGTGCCACATGGGGGCGACGGAGGCACCTTCGCGGCGCTGCTGGCTGATCCGCAGATATCGGGCGGATTGGTCGCAGGTGTTGCGCCGGCCCGCGCCGAAGCCTGCCTGTCGGCATTGCGGGCCGAAGGGCTGCAGGCGGCAGTGATTGGTGTGGTGGAGGCCGCTGCGGACGGCGGCCCGCTCATTCGCCTCGAGCGGCGATAGCGCCGGGGCTCGCGCGGCATCCCAATGTCCACTTCCACCACAGCCCGACCCACGCCTCCTGGCTGAACCAAATTGAAATCTGGTTGTCCATTCTGGCCCGCAAGTCGCTCAACGGTGGCTCGTTCGGCAGCGTTCCCGAGCTGATCGACCATAGCACCAGCTTCGTCACCAGCTATAACGAGAGCGCCCCTTCGTCTGGAACAAAAGCGTCGTCCACCAGAAGCGTCTCAATCGTGTTCCGCGGTTCAGTGATTCTGGGTACTCGGCGGCTGGCCTCGGCTGGCATTGCCGTCGCGGTGGCGAAGGACCGGACCGTGCAGCAGGAGCGCGATGAGCGCCCGGTGATCCCCGGATTGCGGCAGTCTGGCGCGATATGCCGAGATGGCAGACCTGCAACTACGCACTCTTCGGAGTCGTAGGAGTTTATTAATCATTGCGGAGGATGTTTACCGCAAGATCCCGGCGACACCGCGGCCTGGTTCGTTCCAGTTCCTATCGCGCTGTCAGGAGGCCTTGATGTCAAAGCTGCTCGCCCGAATCACCATTCGCACCAAGTTCGTCCTGGCATTCGCCGCCGTGCTGTGTTGCGCCACTGGCCTCGGGTTGTTCGCGCTCGAGCGCCTGGATGCTGTCAACAATGCCGCCGCCGTCGTCGGCAACCTGCATCTGCAGCAGACGCGATTGCTCGGCCAGTTGTCCTACCAGACGATGCGCTTCCGCCAACTGGAAGCGACCGCGGTATTGGCCCCTGACGCGGCGGCACGCGCTCAGGAAGAAGCCACCATGGCGAAGGTTCGCGCGCAGGCCGCGCAGGTTCGCCAAGCCTATGAGCAACTTGGCGGAGCAGGCGAGGAACGCCAGGCCGCAGCGCAGACCATGCAGGGTTGGAACGCTTACCTGGTACTGGATGACAAGTTCATGGCGCTCGCGCAGGCCGGCGACATGGCGCCCCCTATCGCATTCTATCGCGGCGAGATGCGGACGGAATTCAACCGCTTCCAGGACGCCCTGACCACGCTGGTCAATCACAGCGACGGCGCGGCGAAGCATGCGGTTGACGAGGCCTCGGTGCTGGGCCGCTCGGCGCATGTCTGGATCCTTGGCATCCTGGCAACGGTGACGTTGCTCTGTGTCGGCATCGGTGTGTCGATGGTGCGTGGGATATCCATGCCGATCCGCGCGATGACCGACGCCATGCGGAAACTGGCGGACAAGGATGTGGCCGTGGCCATTCCCGGTGCCGACCGCGGCGACGAGATCGGTGACATGGCCGGCGCGGTGCAGGTGTTCAAGGACAGCATGATTCGGGCCGACGAACTGGCCGCCGCCCAGAAGACATCACAGGCCGCGCGCGAGCGGCGCCAGGCCGCGATGGAGCAGCACACGCAGGATTTCGGTGCGTCGATCGGCGGCGTGATGGCGTCACTGGCCCAGGCCGCGGACGGGATACGCGCGGCGGCCGAGACCATGGCGACAGCGACGCACGAAGTGCATGGCGAGGCACATACCACGGCGGAAAACGCGGCGCAGGCGTCGCAGGACCTCGCCTCGGTTGCCGCCGCGGTAGAGCAACTGACGTCAAGCGTGGCCGAGATCTCCCGCCAGGTGGCAGCGGCCGCGGATGTGGCGCGGCAGGCGGTGCAGCGTACCGAGGCCAGCCAGGGCAGCATTCATGGCCTGAACGACGCGACCGCGCGCATCGGCGACGTGGTGCACCTGATCAGCAGCATCGCCGCGCAGACCAACCTGCTGGCGCTGAACGCGACGATCGAGGCTGCGCGTGCCGGCGAAGCCGGTAAGGGCTTTGCGGTGGTCGCCGGCGAGGTGAAGACGCTGGCGGCGCAGACCGCCAAGGCCACGGCCGATATCGGCGGCCAGATCGAGATGGTGCGCAGTGCCGCCGCGGATGCGGTGACGGCGATGAACGAGGTCGGTGGCATCATCGGCACGATGAACCAGGTTTCCGCCGCCATTTCCGCCGCGGTGGAAGAGCAAAGCGCGACGACACAGGAGCTGGCCGGCAGTGTGCAGGCGATTTCCGGCCGGATTGCCGGCACCGCGAGCGCGATGGAGCATGTCGTCGAGGTCGCCGATGGAGCCGGTACGGCAAGCCGCGACGTGCTGGCTGTTTCCAGCAGTATCGGCCGCGAGGCGGAGACGCTTCGGGTGGAGGTGGATCAGTTCTTCGCGGCGGTGCGCGACGACAGCGGCGAGCGGCGCCGCTACGAGCGGGTCGATGCAAAGGAAGCGGTGGCGACGTTGCGGGCGTCCGGGCACTCGGCCCAGGTGCGCGTGATGAATGTGTCGCGTGGCGGAGCGTTGGTCGCGTGCGACTGGCCGCTTGCAGCGGGAACGTCGTTCGAAATCGAGCTGCCGACTGCGGGCGGCGGGGTGACCGGGCGCGTGGCGCATTGCAGCAAGGGCAGCCTCGGTCTGATATTCAGTTCGGACCCAGCGATGCTGGCGCGTGTCGATCGTGTGCTCGACGCGCTACGCTCGCGGCGTGCCGCGGCCTGAGGTGTCGCGGAGATTTTGCCCCGTAGGCGCTGGTTCCGGGTACTGGTTCAGGGCCAGCGCAAGGTGCGCAATTCGTTCATCGAGCTGGGCATGTCGGAGGAGGGGGCCGAGTTGATCACGACCGGTGGCCTCGGCGACCAGCCGGCGGAGGACTTCCTGAGCGAACATGATCTTGGCGTGCTGTCGGTGGGCCTGCTGGTCGATACCGAGGGTGCGACGCAACAGGACAACCAGGTATTGGAAGACGTGCTGGAGGAGTAGGGGGAACGCGCGGCGCTTCACACTTCGCCCTGAAAAAGCGCAACCCGGAACACGCCAACCTGCCCCAACCTGGAACACCCCAACCTGGAACACCCCAACCCGGAAAGCCCCAACCTGGAACACCCCAACCTGGAACAAGGCGGCCGGTAACGCGGCCGCATGATCCAGGCGGGACAACTTTCGGACGGCCGTGTGCCCGCGGGGGATTGCTTCGGTACTTGTCGGGCTCGCCCCTCACTTGCCCCTCTGGACGCAATCGCGGGCACATGCGATTCCGTTGCATGCTGCGGCCGGCGGGCACACGCCGCGATCCTTCGGAGGTACCAGGACATGCGCATCGCGATCGTCGCCCCCGGTGGCGTCGGCGGCTATTTCGGCGGACTGCTGGCGCGATCGGGCGAAACCGTGCTGGCGCTCGCCCGTGGCGCCCATCTCGCGGCGATCCAGACGCATGGCCTGCGCGTGGAAGGTCCAGGCATCGATGAAACCGTGCGCTTCGAAGTCTCCGATAACGCCGCATCGCTCGGCGTGGCCGACATTGTCCTCTTCGCCGTCAAACTGTTCCAGATCGAGCAAGCCGCCCGCGACGCCGCCCCCCTGTTCGGCCCGCGGACGGTCGGCATATCGTTACTGAATGGCATCGGCGGCGCCGAGGCCGCGGCATCCGTCCTGCCGGGCGCGACCGTGCTGGGCGGGGTCGCCTGGGTCTCCGCGGTGATCGCCGCCCCGGGACATATCCGCACCAACAGCGCCATGTCGTCGATCGAATTCGGCGCCCCGGAAAGCGAGGCCGCACGCACGGCTGTGCGGGATTTCGCCGAGCGCTGCCGCCGTGCCGGTTTCGCTGCGGAGATGGTGGGCGATGTGCGCGGCGCGCTGTGGAACAAGCTGATCGGCCTGGCCAGCAACGCCGCCCTGACCTCGGCGGCGCGGCTGCCGGCCGGACCCCTCTACACCGACCCCGACGTGGTCGAAGTCGCCACCGCGCTGGTGGCGGAGGCCACCGCGGTGGCGCGCGCCCAGGGCGTGGCTCTGCCGCAGGACATCGAGCAGACCTGGATCGGCCGCTTCAGGCATTTTCCGCCGGGCATGTATGCCTCGATGTACCACGACATCGCCAAAGGCGGGCCGATCGAAGTTGAGGGCCTCTCCGGCCACATCGTCCGCGAGGGCCGCCGCCTCGGCGTCCCGACGCCGCACCACGCTGCCCTCTATGCCGTGTTGAAACCGCATCGCGCCGGAACGCCGGTGTTGGCATAAGGCGGTTGGGCGTTCACACGCGGCGCCAAACAGTTGGGATGGGTTGGAGATCGGCGCGAACATCGCGTTCATGTTGGCGATCATGTGCTGCACCGCCACGCACATGAAGGCTTGGTGTAGCAGCAAGCTCTCCGCGTAGCCGCAACTTTGCGGCGTGGTAGCCAGGCTCTCGAAGATACGCCTGGTTCTCCCCCGTTTTCGCGAGGCGGAGAACCGGAACTCGCTCCAGTAGCAGTCGCCCGGTATGGTCTTCCTGGAAGCTGGCGGTGTATGCCGTCAGACGGATGACGCGCCGCGGGGGAATGATGCAGGTCGGCAAGAACAAGCTCACACTGTGCCGCTACGGTTGGATGCTGCATTTCGGACCGTATATCGGCAAGTGCTTCGAACTGTACGGCCAGTACCAGCGAGGCTGAGGTACGCGTGCTCCGGTCCTTTCTCAGACCCGGGGATACCGCCGTCGATGTCGGTGCGAATATCGGCGACCTGACAGTGCCGATGTCGGGATTCGTGGGCGGCGAGGGCCGGATCTTTGCCGTCGAATCGCACTCCGACACCTACCATGTCCTGTGTGCCAACCTCGCCTTGAACGGCATCCGCAATGTGAAGGCGCTCAATTGCTTCATCGCCAACTCTATCGACGTGGACACCGGTGGGCCGTGGGGCAAGTTCGGCTATGTGAGCCAGGCCTGGGGCGCGCCGGTGGTCCCGCTCGATTCCCTCGGCCTGGAGTCCTGTGCGTTCATCAAGATCGATGTCGATGGCAAGGAACTGGAGGTGCTGCACAGCGGCTGCAACCTGATCGAGAAGAACCGGCCGATCCTGTATTTCGAGAATGATGATAAGGCAGCATCGCCGCTGCTGCTGGAATACGCGATGAACCTGGGTTACGACCTGTATTGGCATCCGGCGCCGATATTCGAGCAGGAGAATTTTTTTGGGAATCCGGTTAATTACTGGGCGCCGAGGAATATCCGGTCATTGATGGTGCTGGGGATTCCGAGCGACAAGCACGATCGGTACCAGGTCCCACTTTCCCCTGTCACGGACAAGGATCAATGGTGGGATCAGGTCCAAGGCGGTTTGGCGCAATGAGCGAAATGTCCCCGGTTGACGTGCAGCGGGATGCGCGCGGTGTGGCCTGGATCACCATCGAGAACGCGCCGAAGCTGAACACGCTGAACCGCGCGACGATGACCGCGCTGGTGGCCGCCGTGGAACGCATCGCCGGCGATGACTCGCTGCGTGCCGCGGTGTTGCGTGGCGCCGGCGACCGCGCCTTCATCGGCGGCGCCGACATTGCCGAGATGGCCACGCTCAATCCCGCCTCGGCGCGCGACTTTATCACCTTGGTGCACCGAAGCTGCGACGTGTTCCGCCGCCTCCCGGTGCCTGTCATCGCCTGCATCCGCGGCTGGACCCTGGGCGCGGGACTTGAAGTCGCTGCCGCCTGCGACCTGCGCATCGCCGCCAACACCGCCCGTTTCGGCATGCCGGAGGTAAGGGTCGGCGTCCCGTCGGTGGTGGAGGCCGCGCTGTTGCCGGGCCTGATCGGCTGGGGCCGCACCCGCCGCCTGCTGCTGACCGGAGAAACCATCGACGCCGCGACGGCGCTTGCCTGGGGCCTGGTGGAGGAAGTGGTGTCGCCGGCACAACTCGAAGCCGCTGTGGAAAAGGCCCTGAGTGGCATCCTGGCGTCCGGCCCGCGCGCCATCCGGCTGCAGAAGGCACTGATCGCCGATTGGGAAAGCTTGCCGGTCGGTGCCGCGATCCAACGCGGCATCGACAGCTTTACCGCGGCCTGGGAAACCGATGAGCCGCGCGCGCTGATGCAGCGCTTCCTGGAGTATCAGCGCCAGCGCAAGCGCTGAGGGCGCTGCACCACTGGCGCAGCGTTCCCGCCGCAGGATCAGTCCGCCGCCAGCCGCGCGGCTACCGGCGCCTGCGCCTCCAGCATCGCCTGCCCGCGGGGCGTCAGCACCACGCTGCGCTGCGCATCGCCGGCGAAACGCACCAGCCCCTCGATCATCGCATCTTCCCAAATGGACAGGCGTGGACAGGAACTCTGCCACGTCGCCATCACGTCGGCATGGGTGCGCCGGCCACTGGCCACCCAATCGAGGAATTGTCCCATCAGTAGTTGCGCCGCAGCGGACATGGCTGCCTCCTCACCCCAAGGGACAAACGTTAGCCGATGTATCCAACCGTGCAAGCAATTTCGGAGCTCACGCGGCGAGGCGCCCGTGACCCGGTGATGCGCCCGACCTGCGTTGTCGGGTGACCGGCATTGTCGCAACCGGAGCGCGCACCTACAGTCCAGCACAACGCTTGCGGAGGAAACGGGCATGGCAACGGAGCAACTCACCGGCGCCGAGTGGCTGGCACGCAGCCTGGCCGCCAACGGCACGACGCATGTGTTCTTCATCGACGCAGTGATTCGGCGCACACTGATCGAGTTGGGAACGCTGAACGTCCAGCGCGTGCTGGGGCACAGCGAGAAGGCTGTCGCTTACATGGCCGATGGTTACGCGCGGGTTGCCGGCCGCCCCGGCATCTGCTTCGCGCAATCGGTCGGCGCGGCGAACCTCGCATCGGGATTGCAGGATCCTTTCCTCGGTTATAGCCCGGTGATCGCCATCACCGGCCGCAAGCCGCCGGCACACCAACATCGCAACGCCTACCAGGAGATTCCGCATCATCCGATGTTCTCGACGGTAACCAAATTCACCGCCGAAGTGGACGCCGCATCCGACCTGCCGCGCCTGCTCCGCCAGGCGTGGCGCGCGGCGATGACCGGCACGCCGCGGCCGGTGCATCTCGACATCAACGGGCTGCAAGGCGACATCATCGAAACCGGCGCGGTGGCCGAGCCCGCCGGCATCGATCCCGCGTTTCAACTGCGCATGCCGCCGTTCCGTGCCACGCCGGCGGACGATGAACTGGAACGTGCCGCCGCCGCCTTGCGGGGTTCGAAGCGCCTCGCGATCGTCGCGGGTGCCGGAGTCACGGCTTCGCAGGCCGGCCCGGAATTGCTGGCGCTGGGCCGCGCGTTGGCGGCGCCGATCGGCACGTCGCTCGGCGGGCGCGGCACGATCCCCACCCGCGACCGGCTGTCGATTGGTTGCGTCGGAAACTATGGTGCGCCGCCGGCCAACCAGATCGTGCACGAAGCCGACATGGTATTGTTCGTGGGCTGCCATACCGGCGATCAGGTGACGCACACCTGGCGCATTCCGAAGCTCGACACGCCGTGCGTGCAGATCGACGTCGATCCGCTGGAGCTGGGGCGGTCCTATGCAAACACCGTCGGCCTGGTGGGCGATCCCAAGGCCACGTTGGCAAAGCTGCTGACGGCGCTTGGGCAACCCGCACGGGACACCGCATTCGCCGATCGTGCCGCAGGCATCGTCGCCACGTGGCGCGAGGCGCGCGAACCGCTGCTGGCGCAGAATTCGATGCCGATCTACCCCGACCGCCTGTGCGCCGAGATCACCCGCGCGCTCCCGGAGGACGGCATCCTGGTCGCGGACACCGGTTATTCCGGCATCTGGACCTCCACGTTGATAGAACTGAATGGCACAACGCAGAGCTACCTACGGGCGGCCGGGTCGCTCGGCTGGTCATTCCCGGCGGCGCTGGGGGCGAAATGCGCGGCGCCGGAGCGGAAAGTGATCTGCTGGTCGGGCGACGGCGCGATTTACTATCATCTGACCGAATTGGAAACGGCGCGGCGGCGCGGCATCGCGGTCGTGCTGGTGATCAACAACAACTCCGGATTCGGCCAGGGCTGGCCGAACATCCAGCGCCAGCAAGGCAACAAACCCGGCGACGTACGCGAGCTGGTGCGCTTCGGCCCGACCAACTTCGCCGACGTGGCCCGCGTGTTCGGCCTGCGCGGCATCCGGGTGGAGCAACCGTCAGAGATCGCCCCGGCGTTGCGCGGCGCGTTGGCATCGGACGAGACGGTGGTGGTCGATGTCGCCACCGACATCGACTGCCGCGCGCCGGAGCCTTGGCTGTCGTCGTGAGTAGCGCATGGTGTAGGGCGGAAAAGCGTAGTGTCTTCGCCGTCGCGGTCTGATGGCAGTGCCATCATTCTCATCTATCCACTGCTACGAGGCTGCCGAGCCAAGTGACCACGACGATGGTGTCGTTAGCGAGAAGCCAGCCCGCCACGTCTCCGAGGCCAATCGACGGCGGCTACCGGCTGCACACGCTCGACGACCCTTACAGGCGGCCGCACACCTTCGCCATTGCCGACCCGACACTTACCCCGGCTGCGGCGCCGGTGCCGGGCCGCCGGCCGGCGGCTGTGGCGCCGGTCGCCCGGCAGTTCGGCACCGACGCGCGACGGCTTTCGGGTGCCGGCTCGTCCACCACCTTGCGGATCACCGGCTCGCCGCGCAGCACCGTGCGGATCTCGTCGCCGCTCAGCGTCTCATGCTCCAGCAGACCGCGCGCCAGGCGATGCAGTTCCTCGATGTTCTCGGTCAGGATGCGCTGCGCCTTGACGTAGGCGCGGTCGATGATGTCCTTGATCTCGGCATCGATCTCGCGCGCCGTCGCCTCCGACACGTTCTTGGTCTGCGTCACCGAGTGCCCCAGGAACACTTCCTGGCTGTTGTCGCCGTAGGCGATCATGCCGAGCTTGTCGCTCATGCCCCACTCGGTGATCATCCGCCGCGCCTGGTCGGTCGCCATCTTGATGTCGCCCGCGGCGCCGTTGGACACCTTGTCGGGGCCGAAGATGATCTCCTCCGCCGCGCGGCCGCCCATCGCCATGGTCAGCTCGGACAGCAGCTTGGACTTGCTCTTGGAGTAGCGGTCGCCCTCCGGCAGGCTCATCACCAGGCCCAGCGCGCGGCCGCGCGGGATGATGGTGGCCTTGTGCACCGGATCGCATTCCGGCTCGTGCATGGCGCACAGCGCGTGGCCGCCCTCGTGGTAGGCGGTCATGCGCTTCTCGGCCTCGGACATCACCAGGGACCGGCGCTCGGTGCCCATCATCACCTTGTCCTTGGCGGCCTCGAACTCGGCCATGGCGACGACGCGCTTGCCCAGCCGGGCGGCCAGCAGCGCGCCCTCGTTCACCAGGTTGGCCAGATCGGCGCCGGAGAAGCCGGGTGTGCCGCGGGCGATCACCTTCGGATCGACGTCGGACGCCAGCGGCACCTTGCGCATGTGCACGCGCAGGATCTTCTCGCGCCCGTTCACGTCGGGGTTCGGCACCACCACCTGGCGGTCGAAGCGGCCGGGGCGCAGCAGCGCCGGGTCCAGCACGTCCGGACGGTTGGTGGCGGCGATCAGGATGACGCCCTCGTTGCGACTCGAAGCCGTCCATCTCGACGAGCATCTGGTTCAGGGTCTGCTCGCGTTCGTCGTTGCCGCCGCCCAGGCCGGCGCCGCGATGCCGCCCGACCGCGTCGATTTCGTCGATGAAGATGATGCAGGGCGCGTTCTTCTTGCCCTGCTCGAACATGTCGCGCACGCGGGACGCGCCGACGCCCACGAACATCTCGACGAAGTCGGAGCCGGAGATGGTGAAGAACGGCACGTTCGCCTCGCCGGCGATGGCGCGGGCGAGCAGCGTCTTGCCGGTGCCGGGCGGGCCGACCAGCAGCACGCCCTTGGGGATCTTGCCGCCCAGGCGCTGGAACTTCTGCGGGTCCTTCAGGAACTCGACGATTTCCTGCAGTTCGCCCTTGGCCTCATCGATGCCGGCGACGTCCTCGAACGTCACGCGGCCCTGCTTTTCCGTCAGCATCCGGGCGCGCGACTTGCCGAAGCCCATGGCCCGGCCGCCGCCCGCCTGCATCTGGCGCATGAAGAACACCCAGACGCCGATCAGCAGCAGCATCGGGAACCACGACAGCAGGTAGTGCAGCAGCGGGTTGACGTCGGCTGTCCTCCGGCTTGGCGATCACCCGCACGTTCTTGTCGGTCAGGGTCTTCACCAGCGACGGATCTTCCGGCGTGTAGGTCTGGAAGGTGCGGCCGTCGGTGAGCTGGCCGGAGACGGTGCGGCCCTGGATCACCACGTCGCGGACCCGGCCGGAGTTCACCTCGGAGATGAAGTCGGAATAGGCCACCTGCGTCGCGCTGGTGTGCGTCGTGCCCGGCTGGAACAGGTTGAACAGCACCACCAGCAGCAGTGCGATGATCACCCAGAGCGCCAGGTTGCGGCCGAAATTGCTCATGGACTTCTGCTCTCGTCATCAGACCCGAGTTCGCCGCCTCCGGGGGTCCTGGGCGTCCGGTGCATCACTGGCGCGAAACCAAAGCACACATAGTGTGTCCGTCCCCCTACCGCATCCCCATCGATCAGCGCACGTTGCCGCGCCCCGCCGCCCCGGGGGCTGCGAATTCCCCCGGGGGAGCAAACGGTGCACCGGCTGCCGGCCGCCGCGGGCTGAAAGTCAGCGTCACGGCGGCGCAGGTATCCGCATCAGGATAGAGCAAATGCGGGACGGCGACCAGACAATTGCCGCGCCGCAATGCGGGGACGGCGTGCAGGACCGCGGCGGGCAACGGGGAATGGCGGCGCAGGCGGGCGGCATCCGCCCCGAGGGCGCCGATGGTCGTCTCGGGCAGCGGCGTTGCGTGGCGCGCAAGCCTAAAGCGCCCGTCCCAGGTGGCGCCCGGCTGCGCGGCGACCGGGGGCGCCATCGCGGCGGCTTCCCGCACCAGCAGCAGCCCGGCGCCCGGGTCGCCGATGGGCAGTTGCCCCTCCCCCAGCCGACCGGCCGAGAGCAGGCGCACCCCGGCGAGGGTCGCCGGCCGCGGCATGGCTGCGAGCGCGGCAACGGCCTGCGTGGGCGGCGGATAAGGCGCGCCGGCGATAGTCTGGATCAGCGCCGCCAGCGCTGCCGGATCGATCGGCCCGGAGGATAGGAGGGCAAATCCTTCCGGGCGGATCACCGCCCGGGCCGCCAGTACGGCGGCGATGGCGGCCTCCTGCGCCGCGCGAGCCGAACCGGCTGCGCGGGCGGCCTGGCACAGCGCACTGGTCTCGAGGCCGATGCCGTCCGGGTCGTTCAGCGTGGAGCGCAGGCGGGAGCGCAGGGCGCGCTGGTCGCGGTTGGACGGGTCATTCACCCAGCCCAGGCCGACCATGCACAGCGTTGCCCGCAACCGGACCGGCGGGACAGGCAGCAGGGGACGCAGCAGGCGAAGGCCGTATTGTTCGCTGATCGACGGCATGGCGGCGAGGCCGGTCGGGCCGCTTTGGCTTTGGCGCCGCATGAGCAAAGTCTCCGCCTGGTCGGCGGCGTGGTGGCCGACCAGGAGATGCACGATGCCGGCAGCGGCGCACGCGGCGGCGAGGGCGGCGTAGCGCTCGGCGCGGGCGCGTGCCGCCAGCGCGGGGCCGGGGACAAGGTCGGTCAGTGGCAGCAGACGGGCTGGAACGCCAAGGGTGGCGAGACGGTCGATCGTGAGCACGGCCTCGGCGGCGGAGTCGCGGCGCAGGCCGTGGTCTACGACCAGCGCCAGCAGGCTGCCGCCGCGCGCGCGTGCCCAGGGGGCGGCGAGAACGGCCAAGGCAAGACTGTCGGCGCCGCCCGAGACGGCCGCGGCCAGGCGCGGCGCGGGCTCGAACGGGCCGAGCGGCGCCATGAGGTTGGCAAATTCGTCCGGGCCGATGGCTGCGAGCATGGACGGAGGCTGCTGGTTGCGGCCGAGCAATGCCACCGCTGCGCCGTCGTGCAAACCCGTGCAATGCCGTTCGAACCCGCGCGGTGTGCTTGCTGCCGCAGCACGAACCACTAGGCGAGCAAGCTGGTCAGAAGCGGATCCGGACGACGCTGTGCCTGGGCCGCCATCCGCACCGCGGCATTCACCGCACCATACTGCTGATAGTTGCCGCAACGCTGCACGATTTCGAAGAAGAAGCGGTCGTCGAACGCGGCGGTGTAGGCGTGCAGGTACTCGCCTTCGTCGTCGCGGTCGTACAGCACGTTGGCCTCGGCAAGCTGCGCGATGCGCGCATCGTCCAGTCCCCAGCGCGCGGCAAGGTCTTCGTAATAGTTGGCAGGGATCGGCAGGGCTCGCGTGCCGCGCGCTGCCAAGTGCCGCAGGGCCGCCAGAATATCCTGCGTCGCGAGCGCGATGTGGTGCACGCCGGCGCCGGCAAGGGTGGTGACAAAGCGCCCTGTCGCGGTCTGCCGGCCTTCCGAGATGTTCAACGGCAGCCGGATGCTGCCTTCTGGGCTGACCATCGTGCGGCTGCGCACCAGCCCGTAGGGATCGGCAATTTCCCAAAGCTGCTGAGGCACAAATCCGAACACCGCCCGGTAGAACAACACGAAATTGTCCATCCGGCCCACCGGCAGCGCCTGCGCGACGTGGTCCACGCTGTCGAGCAACGCTGGGCTGTCGAGCAACGCTGGGCTGTCGAGCAACGCTGGGCTGTCGAGCACCGCTGGGCTGTCGGGCAACGCGGGGCTGTCGAGCAACGCTGGCAGCGACTGTTCCTGAAACAGGTGGAAGTCGTCCTGATAGATGCTGCGGCCGGAGGCATCCGGCTGCACCAGGTAGATCAGCGTGCCATCGGGAGCGCGTACGGCAGGGATTCTGCGTTCGCCGGGGCCGATGCGTTCGCGCCATTCCGGACACAGCAGCGCGTCGGCGCGCTGGATGGCACGCGAGGCATCATCGACACGGAACGCGACCGCACATACCGATGGTCCATGCAACTGAAAATGTTCTGATGCCGCACTATCTTGTTCCGAATTCAAGATCAGGTTGATGGCTCCCTGGCGGAACAGTTCGACCGACTTGGAGCGGTGGCGGCCGGCGTGGTGGAATCCGAGGCTGCGCAGGGTTTCGCCCAGGCGGCGCCCGGCATCGTCGTCCACGGCGAATTCGAGGAACTCCACGCCGGTGAATTCTGGCGGTGGGGGCAGTTCGGCGGCGCCCGCCTCGGCTTCCACCAGGCGCAGCGACCGCAGGCCGTCCCGCGCGATCAACCGTGCCGGCGCGGCGCGGAACTCGTCATTGAAGATCTCCAGCGACAGCGGACCACGATAGCCGGCGGCGAGCACGGCCCGCACGAAATCGGTCACCGGCAGCCAACCCTGTCCGGGGAAATTGCGGAAATGGCGGCTCCAGGACAGTACGTCCATGGATAGCTCCGGCGCGTCGGCGAGCTGCACAAAGAACAGTTTGTCGGCGGGCAGCGCGGCGATGCCGGACGGGTCATCCCGCAGAGCCAGCGTGTGGAAACTGTCCACGATCAGGCCCAGCGCCGGGTGATCGGCGGTCTGCACCATCTGCCAGGCCTGGCGCCATCGATTGACATGGCGGCCCCAGGCCAATGCCTCGTAACCCACACGCAGGCCGCGGCTTTGGGCCCTCTCCGCCATTTCCCGCAGATCGGCGGCGGCGCGCGGCGGATCATCGATGGCGCCGGGGTGCACATTGCTGCAGACCAGCACAAGGTCCGTGCCAAGCGCCTGCATGACGTCGAATTTACGCTCGGCGCGGTCGAGATTCCGGCGCCGCTGCGGCTCGGGCATCGCCTCGAAGTCGCGGAATGGCTGAAAGATGGTGATCGCGAGGCCCAGGCCCTGGGCGATCGCCCGCACATCTTCGGGCGAACCGTCATAGGTGAGCAGGTCGTTTTCGAAAATCTCGACGCCGTCGAAACCGATGGCGGCGGCTGCCTCCAGCTTTTCCGGTAGGGTGCCACTGAGGGAGACGGTCGCGATCGATTTCGGCAGCGGGGCGAGGAGTGTCATGCGGCGTTGGGCTCCATCCCGGGGGGCTCGCCCGGGGGTCTTGCCGGGGGGCTTGCTGGTGGGATCGGGTCGGCGGCGGGCGGCGTTGCGCGGTGGGTTTGGCGGGCTTCACGGTCTTGGTGGGCTTGGTGGCCGCCCGGGCGGCGCAGGTGGGCGGTGGCGCGTCGTCCCGCAGGGTCCGCACCCGGATTGGCATCGCTGCCGGGCCAGGGTCGCTGCGGCCGGAGGGCGCTCTCGGCCCTCGGGGCGGGCGCCTGACCGTCCGAGCAACTGTTCGCGCACAGGCGGGCGGTTGACGTGCATTAACTAGTTAGTTAATAGCCCCCCGCACTCACCGGTTCAAGCCATATCAACGTTGGTCCCGCGCCGATCGGCGCCGGCGCGGCACCCAGACCGCGGGAAAACCCCCAATGACCGACGTTGCAAAGCCCAGCGTCCTTCTCGGCCTCATCGGTGCCGGCATCCAGGCATCGCGCACCCCGTCCTTGCACGAGCAGGAGGGGGAGGCGCAGGGATTACGCCTCGTTTATCGGCTCATCGACCTGGACAAGCTCGGCATGGGAGTGGATGCGCTGCCCGATCTGCTGCGTGCCGCAGAACGGATGGCGTTCGACGGCCTGAACGTCACGCATCCGTGTAAACAGGCGGTGTTGCCGCTGCTGCATGAGCTGTCGCCGGACGCGCGGGCGATCGGCGCCGTCAACACCGTCCTGCTGCGCGACGGCAAACGGATTGGCCACAACACCGACTGCCCGGGGTTTGCCGAGAACTTCCGGCGCGGCCTGCCCGGCGCGTCGCTGCGTCGCGTGGTGCAGCTGGGTGCCGGAGGCGCCGGTGCCGCCGTCGCCCGTGGCGCACTGCAATGCGGGGTCCGCCACCTGACCGTCTTCGACGTCGAGCCGCAAAAGGCACATGCCCTCGCGAACCAACTCAACATGCAGTTCGGCGCTGGACGGGCGACTCCGGGCGCCAATCTTGCCGCCGCCATGGCTGCGAGCGACGGCCTGATCAACACCACCCCCGTCGGGATGGCGGGCTACCCCGGATTGCCCTTGCCGGAGGAGTTGTTGCGGCCGGCCCTGTGGGTGGCAGAGATCGTGTACTTCCCGTTGGAGACCGAGTTGCTGAATGCGGCGCGCAGGCTCGGATGCCGCACGCTGGATGGCGGCGGCATGGCGGTGTTCCAGGCCGTCGAGGCGTTCCATCTATTCTCTGGCATCGTGCCCGATGCGGAGCGGATGCAGCACCACTTCACCATGATGGGTGGTGCCGCACCTTGATGGGTGCCGCCGCATCTTGGTGGGTGCCGCCGCACCTCGATGGGTGCCACCGCGGGTTCGGCGTGAACTCCCGTCGCTCGGGAAGCCGGTTCGCGGGTAACCGGCGGCGGGCGCGGTGCGACGCCGTTCAAGCGCCCGGCGACACAGAGGCAACATCGACGCACGCGGGCGCTGCTGCTTCCAGCAGACCGAGAATCGCATCGCCAATCATGCGCTTGTGGCGCTTGCGCAGATCCGGCGCACTGAGGTCCCAGCCGAACAGCGCGCCAAAAGTGTGCCGGTTGGACACGCGGAAAAAGCAGAACGCGCTGATCAGCATATGCAGATCGACCGGGCCGATATCGGAGCGGAACACGCCTGCCTCGCGGCCGCGCCGGAGCAATAGGTCCAATTGCTGGATCACGCTGGCATTGAGATTGCGCAGGTGTTCCGACTTGGCCAAATGCCGGCCGTTATGGATATTCTCAATGCTCACCATGCGGATGAAATCCGGATGGGCTTCCTGATAGTCGAAGGTGAACTCGATCAGCCGCCGCACCGCATCCGCAGGCGTCAACCGATCCAGGTCGAGTTCCTGCTCCATGCGCCGGATGTCTCCATAGACTTGCTCCAGCGCCGCCAGGTACAGCCCTTCCTTGCTGCCGAAATAGTAGTAGATCATCCGCTTGTTGGTCTTCATGCGACCGGCGATCGCATCGACCCTTGCGCCGCTCAGGCCGTTTGCCGCGAATTCGGCACGGGCCGCCGCCAGTATTTCGCGGCGGGTGCGCTCGGCGTCCGGCTTGCGGCCGTTGCCGGCAGACGAGGCGGGCCGGGATCGTTCGGTCGCGGGCACCGGCTATTGTCCTGGATGTTCGGGCAGGCTGGGACGCGGCGGTGATGTACCTCACCAGATGGTTAATAAAGAATGACACCACCTGGTTAGTCCATCCCACGATCCCACGCCCCCCAGGGCAACGCGGCCGCCTCGCGCCAACCCATCGCGACCGCAAGGCGACCACCCCAGGACCGCACCGTCACGTGGCCTGTCCATTCCGCGAGGCCAAAGACCGGCCACGACACGACCCGTCACATCGCCGGGCCCGCCGGGGGTCGCCGCAGCCGTCGCCGGCCCGGGGCATTCGACGTGTGACGCCAGCCGGCCACACCACGGCGGTGGCCGCAAGGGTTTTGCGGACCGGCCGATCCGCCCACCCGGCTACCGCAGCACCGCTTCGGTCTTGCGTTCGATCCGGGCGAAGTCGATCTCGGCCGCCAGTCCGGGTCCGGTCGGGGCATGCAGCCTGCCGTCGCGGTCGATCTCCAACTCCTTCGCCATGCCGTATTTATGCGCTCCGTCGGGCAGCAGGACCTCGAACATCGTGGTGTTGCGGATCGCCATGCAGAGATGCAGGTTCGCCAGATTGTTCAGCGAATTGCCGGAATGGTGGATTTCGTATGTCAGCCCGAAAGCCTCGGCGAGGTGCGCGGTCTTCAGCATCGTCGTCAGCCCGCCCTTGTTCGGGATGTCGCCGCGCAGGTAGTCCGTCGCCCTCTCGGTCAGCCAGATCGGATAGGTATCCAGCCCGCCGGCGGGGAACTCGGTCGCCATGATCGGGATGTCCAGCTTCTGGCGCAGTTTCACGTAGTTGTAGATGTCCTCGTCGGACATGGGGTCTTCGTACCAGTAATACCCCATCTCCTCGATCGCGCGGCCGACCCGCAGCGCGTCGGTGTAGCCGTAGCTCCAGGTGGAATCGAGCATCAGCCGGAAGTCGTCGCCTACCGCCTTGCGCACCGCGGCGCAGACCTTGATGTCGGTCTCGGGATCGCGTGGCGGATGGATCTTATAGGCGCGCCAGCCGTTCGCCTTGAAGGTCTGTGCTTGGTCCACATAGGCGGCAATGTCGGGCAGCACTTGCGAGCTGGCATAGCCGCTGATGGACGTGCGGCACGTCCCCATCAGCGCGTGTACCGGCAGGTTGGCGATCTTGCCGGCGAGGTCCCACAGCGCGGTATCCACCGCGCCGATCGTGCGATAGCTGACGGCTCGGTTGATCAGGCGCATGCCGCCGTGGATGCGCTCGCGTTCCAGCGGATCCTGCCCCATCAGCATCGGCTTCAACGAGCGGATGAGTTGCGGCCCGTCCATCGACGCCGGATTGGTCGCCGAGCCGAGGAACGCGTGACCCTCCAGTCCAGCATCGGTATGGATGCGCAACAGCCCAAGATTGCTGTTGCCGGCGGTCGCAGTGCCGGTGTGGTAGTTGGTTGGCGGGATGTTGTCCCAGGTGAAGATGGTCAGGGAAACGTCGTCGATTTTCATGCGGTCCTCCCCGGTTCAAGTGACGACTTGCGAAGCATGCCCGAAGCGCGTCGCGCGCCACAATGTCATCGCGAGAAACGAAGCGACGAAGCAATCTTCTGCCTGATGAGCCGCTGACTCCTCGGGCGGGAGATTGCTTCCTCGGGTCACGCCCGAGGATCGCTTTGCTTCTGGCACGAAACAGAAACTCCCCTCCCCTTGTGGGAGGGGTTGGGGGAGGGGAGCATGCACGCAATGACCGCGGTGGCGCGCAGCCCTCCCCCCAGCCTTGGTCCGCTTCGCGGCCCAAGCCCACAATGGGAGGGGGTCCTTTCCCCCTCGGATTGCCGTGTCATTCACGGCGGGTCGGCCGCCAGGCCAGTGGTCAACTCGCAATGGCACCGCGTCGCTTGGCTCCTAACAAGAAAGAAGTGGAAGGTCTGCTCCGATCTCCGCCGGTCAAAGAAAATTCTTTCATCCAGGGCGGGTCAGCCCGCCGGCCGGTGACAACTCGCAATGAGGGTCGCTTCGCTCCTCGCAATGGGGGTCGCGTCGCTCCTCGCAATGGGGGTCGCGTCGCTCCTCGCAATGACACTGGGATGCGCACGCCAACACTGGCTGCACACGCTACGTCGTCACTCCAAGCCATTACGCCAATCCATACAGCGCGGCCGCATTGTCGTGCGTCAGCGCCCGGCGCATCTGCGGCGTCAGGCTGCGCATCTGGCGCTCGATCGCGTCCTGAGAATGCGGCCAGACACTGTCGGGGTGCGGATAGTCCGATGCCCACAGCAGATGGCCTTCGCCGAAGAACGGCAGCAGCGACAACGCGACATAGTCCTCCTGGAAGGTGACCCAGATCTGTCGCCGGAACAATTCGCTGGGCTTCGTCACCAGGGCGCTGCCGCCCTTGTCGGCCCAGAACTCCTTGGCTTCCCACAGCCGCCAGTGGCGGTAGTCGAGTTCCTGCACCAGCCAGGGCAGCCAGCCGGTGCCTGCCTCCGCCATCACGATCCGCAGTTTCGGATGCCGTTCCAGAATGCCCCAGGCAAACAGATCGACGAAGGGCTCGAGGAAATTGCCCAGGAACCCCTTGGCGGCATCGAACACGCTGGCAGCCTTGCCGGCGCTGCGGTCGGTCGGACGGCCGGCGAACACCGTGACGTGCCAAGCCAGGATGACGCCACTTTCTTCCAGCGTGTTCCACAACGGTTCCCACGCCGGATCGTCGAGGTGCGGGTCGACGTTGGCAATCATCAGGTTGACCTGCCGCACGCCGCCCCGCGCGACCAGGCGTGAAAGCTCCTGCACCGCGCCTTGCGGATTTTCCGGCAGCATCGGCACGCCGATCAACCGGTCGGGTGCGACGCTGCAGAACTCCAGCAGCCAGTCGTTGAAGACACGATAGCAGGCGGCGCGCAGCACCGGATCGTCGGTGGAGATCTGAAAGATCGGGCCGAAGATCAGGTGCGTCTGCACGTCGTCGCGGTCCATGTCGGCGAGCCGCAGCTCGGCGTTGGCCGGACGCCGCGCGCTGTTGTCGTGGATGCCGGCACGGTCGAGCGCGTTGTAGATCGGCTTGACCGGCCGGGCGTTGCCCGTGGCGGGCGGCTTGCCGTCCCAGCGGCCCCACACCTTGCCGTCGCAAATCCACAGCGCCTGGCCGTCGCGCTCCTCGACATGCGGCGCGCGGTCGCGCAGCTCGGCGGGCAGCCGCGTGATCCAGAGATCGGGGGGTAACTGCCCCAGGTCCATGTGATCGTCGCAGGAGATCAGGTTGTTCGGCATTGGTGTCCCCCGATACGCGTTATTGCGAGGAGCGATTCGATGGCGTCATTGCGAGGAGCGAAGCGGTCCTCGGGCCTTACCCGAGGAAGCAATCTCCCGCCTGACGAGTCAGCGGCTCATCAGGCGGGAAATTGCTTCGTCGCTTGCGCTCCTCGCAATGACATATCAATCATGATTACGCCAAAGTGCGATGCGTGCCGTCGCACCGGGGCTTGTTGCCGCTGTGCTTGCAGCCGCAGAAGCTGATGGTGCCGGCATCCTCCGCCTTGAATTCCATCGGCGTGAAGCCGGTGCCCTTGTGGGAGCCGTCGCAGAACGGCTGTTTGCCGCTCTTGCCGCAGGCGCACCACCAATAGGATTTTCCCGCTTCAACATCCATCTTGAAGGAGCCCTTCTGGGCGATCAGCGGCAATGACTCGGACATGGCGTTTTCCTCCTGTTACTCACGAGGCCGGACCGAAGCCGTAGTCGCGGCGCGCGGCGGCGGCGCTAACGTAGCCGTCCCGCAGGTCCTCGGCCAGGGCCGCGGGATCGCGTTCCGCCGGTGGGCCATAGCCGCCGGAACCGGGCGCTTCGACCACCACCAGCGCATCGGCTGGCGCAACGAATCCGCCCTTGCTGGGCAGCCGGCGAGCGTTGCCGCGGGGCGGGACCAAGGCGAGTCGTGCCGCTCCGCCGGCGTGGCCGCCGGCCAGGCCGAACGGTGGCGTCACCGTGCGCTCGCAGCAGACCGCGGCGTGGGCGTCGCGTTGCAGCACGCGCCAGACCCGCCGCACGCCCAGGCCACCGCGGAACTTCCCTGCTCCGCCGCTGTCGGGCACCAGCGCGTATTCCTCTACGCGCAGGGGGAAACTCATTTCGAGAATCTCGATCGGCGTGTTGCTCATATTCGAAACCGTGCTGGCGACGGCGTTGATGCCGTCCTTGCCAGGCCGTGCGCCGAACCCGCCCTTGACCGATTCATAACTCACGAAGCGTTCGCCGGAACGGTAGTCGGTGCCGCCGAAAGTAATGACAGCGGAGGTGCCCTGCGACGCCGCCATCACCGTATGCGGGGTGATCGCATAGAGCGCGCCCATCACCATGTCGGCGATGCGATGTGACATCTCATGGTTGGCGTAGACCACCGGCGAGGGATGCTGCGCATTCGCCACGCATCCCGGCGGCGCGGTGACGGTGACCGGCCGCCAGCAGCCGGAGTTCGGCGGGATCAGGCTTTTCGGATCGGCGATCATCTTCAGGGCGCAGAACACGCCGGACGCGGTGACGGTCAGCGGCGCGTTCATCGGTCCGGCCACCGCGGAATCGGAGCCGTTGAAGTCGGCGGTGATGGTGTCGCCGCGCTTCGTCACGCGCAGCCTGACGGTGAAGGTCGCGTCTTCCGTCTCGCCGTCGGCGATCACGCCGTCGCCGTCGAAGATGTCGGTGAACTCCGCCTCGCCGTCGGGCAGCGCACGCAGCGCGGCACGCATCATGGTTTCGGAGTAGTCCAGCACCTCCTGCATGATTTGCAGCAGGGTGTCGGTGCCGTACTTGGCGGCCAGCTCGGACAGGCGCTGGGCCGCCCGGCGGTTTGCCGCCACCTGCGCGCGCAGGTCGCCAAGGCGCTCGGCGGGAGTGCGGACGTTGGCGAAGATGATCGCCTCGATCGCGGGGTCGGGTTTGCCGTCGCGATAGAGCCGGATCGGCGGCAGGCGTAGGCCCTCACCGTAGATTTCCGTCACCGCGCCGTAGCTGCCGGGGGTGGCGCTGCCGATGTCCGGCCAGTGCGCGCGCACGCAGCCGAAGCCGAGTAAGCGGCCGTCATGGAAGGCCGGCGCGACGACGTTCACATCCGGCAGGTGCGATCCGCCGTGATAGGGATCGTTGTGGATGAACACGTCGCCGGGCGCGACATTGGGAAAGGCGTGCACGATGGCGCGCACCGCGTCGGGCATCGAGCCGAGATGGATCGGCAGGTCGGGTCCTTGCGCCACCATGTTGCCGTTGATGTCGAAGATGCCGCAGGAGTAGTCGCCGGCGACCTTCAGCAGGGGGGAATAGGCGGTCTTGGCAAGGACGATCTTCATCTCCTCGGCCGCGGCATAGAGCGCGTTCTTCACCACTTCGAAGCGGGCCGGGTCGGTGCGGAGGGGGCTCATAGCGTGATCCTAAAGCCTACGACTCCCCCTCCTCTTGCGGGAGGGGGCGGGGGGAGGGGTGCGTATGCACACAGGCCGTCATCTGTCTGAGCCCCTCCTCCCGGCCCCTCCCACAGGGGGAGGGGGAGTTTTTCTAATTTGCATTGCCCGGGAACGCTCATTTCGCAGACAGCCGGATGCACCCGAACGGGTCGATCCTCGCGGTCCATCCCGGCGGCACAACGGTGGTCGAATCAAGCGCCTCGATGATCGCCGGGCCGGCAATGCACGCTTCCGGCAACAGCCCGAGCCGCCAGTGCACCGGCGTCGTCACGAAACCGCATCCGGCGAACCACACCTCGCGCTGCCGTACGCGCGCGCTATCGGGATCGGCACGCTGCGTGAGTTGCAAGGCCGGCTGCCGGCCCATGGCGGTGACGCGCAGATTAACAAGCTGCACCGCCTCGGTCGGGTTGGCGTGCCCATAGGTCTGCGCGTGCTTCGCGTGGAACGCCTCGGCCAGCGCGCGGAGCATGGCCCGGTTGATGGGGCCATCGATTAACGGAACAGTGAGTTCATAGGCCTGGCGCCGATAGCGCAGATCCGCGTGCCGGATCACCACGCGGCGTTCCGCTGGCACCTGCGCCGTGTCCAGCATGGCGACGGCCTCGACCTGCATCGCAGCGAGCGCCTCCGCCACGCGCGCCGGGTCGACCTCGGCCAGATTCGCATACAGCGTGCGCGCATAGTCGCGGCGCAGGTCGCTCGCCACCAGCCCCAACGCCGAGAATGCGCCGGGCGCGGGCGGCACGATCACCTCCGGGATCTGCAATTCCTCCGCCAGCGCGACGGCGTGCACCGGGCCGGCGCCGCCAAACGCGATCAGGCTGAACTCTTGCGGGTCGTGGCCGCGCTCCACCGACACGATGCGCAGCGCCTGCGCCATGTTCGCATTCACCACCTCGGCGATCCGCGCTGCCGCTTCCGCCACCGACAACCCCAACGGCCGCGCCACCGCATCGGCGATCGCAAGTTCGGCTGCCGCGAGGTCGATGCGCAGCGCGCCGCCCAGCAGTGCATCACGGTCCAGCCAACCCAGCACCACGTCGGCATCGGTGACGGTGGGCTGCGTGCCGCCGGCGCCATATGCCGCCGGTCCGGGATCCGCGCCGGCGCTGTACGGCCCCACCTTCAGTGCGCTGCCGGGATCGATCCAGGCGATGGAGCCACCGCCGGCGCTGACTTCCGCCAGATCGATCACCGGCACGCGGATCGGATGGCCGGTGCCGTGCATCCAACGCTTCGCATTCGCCGCGCCGCCGACTTCGTATTCCGATGTCACCGCGATCTCGCCACCGACGATGACGCTGGCCTTCGCCGTCGTGCCGCCCATGTCGAACGAGATCAGGTTCGGCCGGCCGAGCTGGCGTCCCGCCAGCGCCGCTGCGATCACCCCGGCGGCGGGACCGGATTCCACAACCGCGGCGGGCAGGCGCAGCGCTTCGGCGATGTCAAACACGCCGCCGGACGATCCCATCACGTGCAGCGCCGGCAGTCCAAGACCCGAAGCCGCAGCCTGCAACCGGTCGAGATAGGACCGCAGCAGCGGCCCGACATAGGCGCACACGGCCGTGGTGCTGGCGCGTTCGAACTCGCGGATTTCCGGCAGGACTTCGCACGACAGATACACGGCCACATCGGGCAGCGCGGCACGCAGGGCGGCGCCGATGCGGCGCTCATGCGCGTCGTTCAGAAACGAAAACAGCAACGAAACGGCGACGGTCTGCAGGCCGGCGGCACGGATGGCATCGATCAGCGGCGGCAGCTCGTCTTCCGCCAGCGGCGTGACGACGGCGCCCTGGGCATCGACGCGCTCGGTGATTTCGAAGCGGTGGCGGCGCGGCACCAACACGGCGGGCGCATCCTGGAACAGATCGTAGAGGTCGGGACGCGAGGAGCGGCGCAGCTCCAGGATATCGCGGAAGCCGCGCGTGGCGATGAAGCCGGCGCGTGCGCCCTTCTTCTCGAGCAGCGCATTGGTCACGACGGTGGTGGCGTGCGACAGCAGCGTCACCGCCGCCGGATCGATTTCGTTGTCGCGCAGACCGAGGCCGATTCCCTCGATCACTGCCTGGCCGAAATCGTGCGGCGTGGTGGGGACCTTGGCGATCGCGATGCGACCGGTGCCGGTCTCTACCATGGCCACGTCGGTGAACGTGCCGCCGATATCGATGCCGATCCGCCAGGACATGCCGTACTTCTCTCGCCCCCTGCTCGCGGCCGAGCATGACCCGGCCGTCCGCGCACGACAATGCTGGCGTGGAAGCTGCGGCTCGATGCGCCTGCGCGCCGGACAAGGCCGCCGGCGGCGGGGTGGTGACGATCGGCGGCGCCGCGGCAAGGCGTGCGGCCTCGGCGTGGGCTGCGGCGGCATCACGCTGCGCGGCACGCAACGCGGTGTCGCGCCGAGCCATTTCCGCCCGCATCCGCTTCACCTTCCGCCGCAAGGATTGGATCTGTTGGTCGATGGCATCGATGCGTGCGGCATCGGGATCCTGCGCGAGGGCCGGTGCGGCGAGCGAACAGCAGGCGAGCGCGGCCACCGCGTGGAAACAAGCAGCCCGAAGCTTGCTATACCGCTGCAGGCGGCGGAACATGGCATCCGGCAACGAGGACTTGTCATGCACTACACGCCGCCACCGCACATCACCCAGTATTGGGAGCTGGCCAAGCCGTCCGCGAAGGGCCGCCGCGGCATGGTGGTCTCGCAGGTGCGCGGTGCGGCGCAGGCGGGCGTGGCGGTGCTGGATGCCGGCGGCAACGCGATCGATGCGGCGGTGGCGACCGCGCTGGCGCTGTCCACGGCGGAGCCATGGAACTCCGGCCTCGGCGGCATCGGCTTCGCGCTGGTGCACCGTGCGGGCGAACCCCGCGCGCAGGTGGTGGATTTCGGTCCGCGCGCCCCGGCCGCCACCGATCCCGCCCGCTACCGCCTCACTGGCCGCATGACCACCGATCTGTTCGCCTGGCCGGAAGTGGAAGGCGACATCAACATCCACGGCCCACTATCGGTGGCGATTCCGTCCGCCGTGGCGGGCTACGACTTCATGCTGCGGCAATGGGGCAAGCTGCCGCTGGCCGACATCATCGCCCCCGCCATCGCGCTGGCGCGGCGCGGCCTGCCGCAAGACTGGTACACCGGGGTCAAGATCGCCAACTCCGCGTCGGTGATCCGCCGTTATCCGACCACCGCCGCGGTCTATCTGCCGAACGGGCTGCCGCCGGTGCCGCCCTATCAAGGCATGCCGGGCTTCTTCCGCCAGGGCAACCTGCCGGCGACGCTGGAACGCCTTGGCCAGGCCGGGCTGCGCGACCTGTACGAAGGCGAGGTCGCCGCCTCGATCGCGGCGGACATCAAGGCGCTGGGCGGCGTGCTGTCGGCGGAAGACCTGCGCGCCTGCCAGCCCCGTGCCTGGCCCGCAGAAGAGGTCGGTTGGCGCGGCCGCACCCTTCAGCTCACCGGCGGGCTGACCGCCGCGCCGACGCTGAAGCTCGTGTTGGCGGCGATGGCCGATGCACCCTATGGCGGCAGCGCCCCGTCCGCCGCCTGGTACGTCGCGCTCGCCCGCGCCATGAAGGCGGCCTATGCAGAGCGCTTCGCCGGCCTGGGCGAAGGCGAGCCGGACAGCGCGCAAAGCTGCACCACCCACCTGACGGTGTGCGACGCCGAGGGCACTACCGTGGCAATGACCACCACGCTGATGTCATCGATGGGCAGCCGCGTGCTGCTGCCGCAGTCGGGCATCCTGCTCAACAACGGCATGATGTGGTTCGACCCGCGTCCCGGCACGCCGAACGCGATCGCGCCCGGCAAGCGCCCGCTGTGCAACATGCTGCCGATCATGCTGACGGAGGGAGGAAAGCCGTTCCTGGCCGCCGGTGCGTCGGGCGGGCGGCGCATTATGGCGGCGGTGTTCCAGCTCATGACGTTCATCGCCGATTTCCGCATGGGCGTGGAGGCGGCGGCGCACCACCCGCGCATCGACGTCTCCGGTGTGGACCGCATCAGTGCCGATCGCCGGCTGCCCGCCGCGGTGCTGGATGCGCTCGCCGCCGAGGGGCCAGTCGAGGTGGTGGAGCATGGCGCGGTGCCCATCAACTTCGCCTGCCCCAATACGATCGTGCATCAGGCGGACGGCGTGCGGGTGGGGATCAGCGACGCGGCCTCGCCCTGGTCGGCGGCGGTGGCGCAGGGTTGAACCAGTCGATGCTTCAGCCGTAAGCGCGGCTGATCACCTCGTCGATCGCCCCGATGATCTGCCGATGATCTGCCAATGATCTGCCCGGCAGCGGCATCGTTCGCAAGCGAGGCCACGACAGATGGTCCGAGGTACCGTCTGCACCTCCCGCGTGTGCAGCACGACCTCACGACCCTCCACGGTCAGGACTGGCGCCAGGCGCGGCTCGCGCCAATTCGGTGAACATCGAACTGCGGCGTCAGAGGGTCGAGAACGCCTGCCCCCAAAGAACATGCTCGGCGTCGTGCGCCTTCGCCATCTCGCTGGTCGCGTCGATCAGGTCTTCCCGTTCCTCCCGCTTGCGCCGTTCCGCATCCACATAGTCCGCGAGCAGTTTCTCTACCGTCTCGGACAGGTGGTCGTGAGCCCGCGCGCATCTCGCACAAGATCTTCGCTCAGCGTCGTGCTGACGCGCGCCTGGGTCCGCGCGGAACATAGTTCACTGGCACCTCCGGCCCGTGCGCATCATATGCGCAGCCCGCTGCGAGCCAGGCGTTCTATCCCGCGGCGCTCGCCGATCGGACCGGCCGACCCGCGCCGCCACGCCCCCTCAACGCGATTCGCACCTTGTTAAGCAATCCCCGCCATCCTGGCGGCATGAAGCGACTGGAATGCCTGGACGGACTGCGCGGCGTGCTGGCGGTGTATGTGTTGCTCGATCACACCGTGCCGTTCGCCATGCTCCCGGGCTGGCTCATCCGTCTGCTGACGCATGGCGGAGCAGCGGTGGACGTGTTCTTCATCCTGAGCGGCATGGTGATCGTGCAGTCGCTGGAGAGCTTCGGCTGGCACGCCCGCGGCTTCCTGATTGCCCGGGCGGCGCGCACCTATCCGGTCTATCTGGCGATGCTGGTGCTGGCCGTGGCGGTTCTGCCGCTGCCCTTCGATTTCGCTCGGCTGCCATGGATCGGCCCCGATAGCGTGGCGCGCGACGTCTGGCCGGTGGGATGGCCGAGCGCCTGGCTGGTGGAAATCGCCACCCATCTGACGATGACGCACGGCCTGCTGCCGGACGCCGTGGTGCCGGGCGGCTGGCTCGGCTTGCTCGGCGCCGCGTGGAGCCTGTCGGCCGAGTGGCAGTTCTACATCCTCGCGCTGTGGCTCGGCACGCGGACCGGACCGCGGCCGCTGGCCGCCGCGTTCCTGGTCGTGGCCACCGCAGGCCTGCTGTGGCAGGCAGCGGCAGCGCCAGGGTGGGCGTTCAGCCGCGCCTTCCTGCCCAACAAGGCGCAGTTCTTCGCGCTGGGGATCGCCAGCGCGGGACTGGCGCGCGGCGATACGGTGCGCCGCTACGCATTCGTCCTGCTGGCCACGTTGGCGGTCTGTGCCGTGGAGGGACGCGCGGACAAGCTGCTGCCGCCGCTGGCGTGGACACTGTGCCTGGCGGCGCAACTTCGCCCAGACGTGGCGCTGCTGCGCCCGCTGGCGCGCGTGCTGCGCTCGCGACCTCTGCTCTGGCTGGGCGCGCTGTCGTACTGCATCTACCTGGCGAATGAACCGGTGCACAAACTGCTGGGGCTGCTTCTGGCGGGGGCCGCGGGCGGGAACGGCGCGGTGTTCACCGCGCTCTGGCTGCCCGGGGCCGTGGTGCTGCCGGTCGGTACTCTCGGTTGGGCTGCACCGGTGGATCGAGACGCCCGCGCTTCGCTGGGGCCGCCGCTATGCGCGCGAAGTCACCGAGGAGAGGCGGGCGTTCCCGGTCGGTATCGCCTGCCCGGAACGGTCGTTGGCGACCCGTGCTCGAAAGAGCTAGACCAATTTAGAATTGCTCATGATCACGTGCCTGTATCCAAGTATCAGGCAACGTGGCCCAAGGGCGATCCGCCGCTATTCCCGTGGCGCCGAGACGCTGCCAAGGCCAGGCAGGCGCGATCTCCGGACAACAGCCCGATGCCTCGGGTCGCGCATCCGCCTGTAGCCGAATCGCGACGGCGGGACCAGCCGTCGCCGGCCCCGTGCGCGTCACATCTCGATGGCTCCGTCCAGCCCGCAGGTTCAGGGCGGGCGGGCGCAGGCAGGCGTCAGCCCCGGAAATGGCGGCGGTTGCCAAGGCGGCGCCGGTTCCATCATCCATATTTCGGGGGACAGGTCGGGATTGAATTGCCACCGCATGTCGCGGATCAAGAGACGCACGTGGTCGCCGCCGTAGCAGTTGATGGCGTCCTTCAGTTCGTTCCACGTCGCACGGTCGTAGTCGCAGTCCAGGACGCGGAGATCCTCGACGATATCGGCGATGACAGCGCCCTCCGGACGACTGCGGACCTCGGCCGCGGCTTCCTCCATCGTGGGCACGTGGTTGGGGTCGTGCCACCAGGGCGGGGCCTTGGCGTCCCCGGCGGCCGGCGGGCCGGAGCGCGGATTGCCGGGGGACGACAGGCGAATGGCGGTTGGACCGCGCAGCTCATGGCCGCCGGCGGCACGCTCGCGGAGCCAGGCTTCGAGTGCGGCGGCGCGCATCAGGCCGCGGGTGAGGCGGCGGAGGATCACGCCGAGATCGCGGGTTTGGAACCAATAGACGATCGTGCGGGCCAGCGGCTCGGCGGGATGCTCGCGAACCGCGGTGGCGAGCAGGGTGCCATAGGCGATGAGCCAGCGGACGATGCTGATGACACGGCCGATGCGGCTGGGTTCGGTGGGGGCGGGGGTGGGCTGATCGGGCTGGGCGGTGGGAGCGGGCTGGGCGGTGGGAGCGGCTTGTGCCGCGGGCGCGGGGGACACGGTGGTGCCTCGGTCAGTCCGACTGGGATCGGGCTGGAGGGCAGGGACGACCGGAAGGGAGAGGGTGGTAGACACGAGGGGAATAAAAGCACATACCGGGGACGGTGTCAAATGAATTTTTTCATGGATGGAGTGACGATTGGCCTGCCCGTGCCCTCATGTCTGCCGACATGAACGGATTGCGGATGGGACGCCGGCGGTCAATCACCTGTCCGTCCTGCCACGTCTGCGGAGAACGGGGTGTCACAACCAGGCCGCCAAATGATTGACGCTTCGGGCGGACGCATGCCTCGGTGTCATGGCCCGGCGCAGGCCGGCCCACCCACGGCTTCCTGGTTGCCGCGCAGCAAAGACGTGGGTGCCCGGGCCAAGCGCCGGGCGTGACACCGAGGGCAGCACTCGCTGGCCGTATGTCAATCTTTATGCGGGGTTGGCTATCAGACTACTCTCTCGGACCTGGCAGCGCCCGTCGTTGCGCCGCCGGGTTGCGCCGCTGGGTTGCGTCGCTGGTGCGTGCCGGCGTGTTTGGCGGGCCGGCCAGCCGGCTTCACCCGGGTTTTGACTCCGATGGCGAACAGCTCGCCACGGCAACGCATTTGATGGCCGCAGTGCGATCGCGCTCTTGGCCGCCCCGTCCGTATCGCCAGCAGCCATGGCCACCGCGAGAGCAGCGGCCACGTGCGGCCCCGTCACGACCAAACCACCCCGGCTTCCCGCAGAAACGTTAGCAGTGGCAGCAGCGGCAGGCCGAGAATCGCGGTGTGGTCGCCCTCCGCCGCGGCAAAGAGCTGCACGCCCGGCCCCTCCAGTCGATAGGCCCCGACGCTGCCCAGCACCGACGCCGCCTCCACCGCCAGGTAGGCATCCAGGAAGCGCTCGGAAAACGCCCGCATCGTCAGGCGCGGTAGCGCCATGTGCTGCCACACCGTGCGCTGGCCAAGCCTGCACACGACCGCGGTCGCCAGCGTATGCGACCTCCCGCGCAGCTCCAGCAACTGCCTGCGCGCCGCCGCCACGTCGACCGGCTTGTCGTACCGAACTCCATCGCAGTCCAGGATCTGGTCCGCCCCGATCACCAACGCCTCCGGGTCCGTCCGTGCCGCCCAGGCCGCCTTGGCCTTGGCCAGGCGCAATGCGGCGGCGGTGGCGTCCAGGCCCTCCGCCCGCGCCGTCTGCTTCAGCGAAGCCTCATCCACCTCCGCCGGGCGGACGATGAAGCGAAGCCCCGCCGCCGCCAGCAGCGCACGCCGCGCCGCGGAGCCGGAGGCCAGGACCAGTGAGGGCGCCTCAGCCTGCAAGCGTTAGCCAGTGTCGCGGGCCTGGAACGAGATCTCGGGCGCGGTGCCGGGCGACGGGTCCGGCAGCACCCGGCGCGTGCCGCCACCGGGGCGGAACCGCTGCAGATACGTCGGCACGACCAGCTCCACCGGGGTTGGCACCACGCCAAGGTCCGTCAGCCCGGGCAGGTCTCCCGACGCCACGTTGTCGCGCGACAGCATCAGCAACTGATCCCGCGTCAGGGGCTTCCCCGGCACGAACTCCAGCAGCCGCGCCTGCAGCCGCGCCAACCCCATCGGCACATCGATCAGGCGCCGGTTGCGCCCGGTCTGCTGCAGCACGTATTCGAGCAATTCGCGGAACGTCCAGACACGCGGCCCCCCCAGTGCATAGGTCGTCCCGGCGGCGTCCGACCGCCCCAGCGCCGCCATCACCGCGTCCGCGACGTCGCCCACATAGACCGGCTGCAGCTTCGTCTCCCCGGAGATCGCCGGCATCAACGGCGACAGCCGCGCGATGGCGGCGAAGCGGTTGAAGAACCGATCCTCGGGGCCGAACACGATGGACGGGCGGAAGATGGTGGCCCGGGGGAATGCGGCCCGCACCGCTTGCTCGCCGGCGGCCTTGCTGGTGCCGTAGCGGCTCGGGCTGGCCGGGTCGGCGCCGATGGCCGACATATGCAGCAGGTGCGTCACCCCGGAAGCGGCGGCGAGGCGGGCGACACGGCCGGCGCCCTCGGCGTGGACGCGGTCAAATTCTCCTGCGCGCGCTTCCGCCAGGATGCCCACCAGGTTGATCACGATGCTGGCACCTTCGGTGGCGCGGCGGACGGTGGCCTCGTTCTCCACCGAGGCGAACAGGGGCACGATCTGCCCTACGGCGCCGGCGGTCTTGAGGAACAGGGCGGCTTCGGGATCGCGCACCGCAACGCGGACCACGAAGCCCTTGTGCGCCAGCCGCTTGACGATGTAGCGGCCGATGAAGCCGGAGCCGCCGAACACTGTCGCCACACTGCGCGTTGCCATCGCTGCGTTCTCCTGTGGGGTGCCGCGTACACGGTATTGGCACCGCGGCGCGCCGGAGGCCATGGGCAACCGGGAAAAGCGTCGGTCGCCGTGACGGGGCCGGCCGCCCCGACCGGTTTGGAGCAATTTCCTACACCTGTCGTGCATTTGATGCAACGAGCTGAAATCGCATGTAAATTCAGCGTGCGGCGCCAGTATTGAGGCAGACCTTCAACCCGTGCCGGCGCTATTGTCGCATGTATATGGACATTCAACCCCCTCCCGGCGGTGCGCCTGTGCCGCCCACCGTCCTGGTCGTGGACGACGATCAACTGGTGCGTGAGCCGATCGCCGACTACCTGCGGGAGGTAGGCTACGAGGTGCTGGAGGCGGGCGACGCGCATGAGGCGATCGACCTGGTGGATCATGCAGACCACGTCGATCTGGTGTTCACGGATGTGCGCATGCCGGGCGAACTGGATGGACTTGGCCTGGCCCGGTGGGTGCGGGCGCATCGGCCGGGCCTGCCGGTGCTGCTGACCAGCGGCTATTACGGCACCGGCTGGCTGGGCGAGCGGCTGGAGCGGGACGTGCGCTTGATCCAGAAGCCGTACACGCAAGACGAAGTGCTGACCCAGATCCGCCGCCTGCTGCTCGCCCACGCCCCAGCGGCGCCGCGGCGGCCGAACGTGGCCCGGGCGTAAACGGCTCGGGCGTAAACGGCTCGGGCGTAAACGACCCGGGCGTAAACGGCTCGGGCGTCGCCAGCGCGAGCGTGGCCGGCACAAACATAAGCGGCAGTGGCCATAAGCTGCAGTGGCGCGGGGCCGAGAGGCGCAAAAAGTGCCCCGTTGCCCGCGGCGGCCGAGCGCGGCACGTTGCGCCTGTACAACGTAAGGCAGGCGCCATCATGGAAATCCGCAACCTGGGCCGGTCCGGCCTGCGTGTCTCCGCCATTGGGCTGGGCTGCAACAACTTCGGTGGTCGCATCGACCTGGGAGGCACGCGCAAGGTCATTCACAAGGCATTGGACCTCGGCATCACCCTGTTCGACACCGCTGACGTCTACGGCAACCGCGGCGGGTCGGAGGCCGAGATGGGTGAGGTGCTCCATTCCGACGTGCGCAAGCGCGTCGTGTTGGCGACCAAGTTCGGCATGCCGATGGATGACGCCGATGTGAAGGTCGGCGGCTCGCGCCGTTATATCATGCAGGCGGTAGAGGACAGCCTGCGTCGTCTGCGGACCGACTGGATCGATCTGTACCAGATCCACGCATCCGATCTTCGCACGCCAATCGAAGAGACGCTGCGTGCGCTGGATGACCTGGTACGGCAGGGCAAGGTGCGCTACATCGGGTGTTCGAATTTTCCGGCGTGGCAGATGGTGGAGGCGCAGTGGACCGCGCGGACGCACGGGCTGAACGCGTTCGTCTCCTGCCAGGACGAATATTCGCTGCTGGTGCGCCACCTCGTCGAGCCGCAGCTTCGGCCGGCGATGCTGCAATACGGCATGGGGCTGCTGCCGTTCTCTCCCCTTGCGAGCGGCGCGCTGACCGGCAAATACCGCCGCAACGTGCCGCTGCCGTCCGGCACGCGGCTGGCCAATACCGCGCGGCTGGCCGATCGTTACTTGACAGAACGAAACTGGGCGGTGGCGGAAAAGCTGGCCGACTTCGTCGAGCGTTTGGGGCATACGATGCTGGAGCTGGCGTTCAGTTGGCTGCTCGCGCAGGCTCCGGTGGCGAGCGTGATCGCCGGCGCCACGCAGCCTGAGCAAGTGGAGCAGAATGTGAAGGCCGGCGGGTGGCAGCTTTCGGCCGAGGAGCTGGCGGAGGTCGATCGCATTACCGCGGCGTGAGCCAAGCGCACCGCAATCACGTGAACATGAGCAAGCTTGGCCTCGACCCTGCTGGCGCAATTCGGCTGCATGCGGAGGCTTCCCCCCACTGACTTCGATGTTGGCAGCAGCTTTCTTTCAGCACCGAGTTCGGCTGGTGGCCCGGGCTGCACCGGCGTGACTGGAAATGGCTCGCGGCGCGATCGCCGGCGCGGCCGCGCAGCGCTATTTCCATGGTAACCACATGGAGGAGCACGGGCGTTGGAGTTCCCTGATTGCTGGGGCGGAATCCGACTCCATTGGCCCGCGCTCCATTGGCCCGCCGTGGCCCTCCCCTTGGCTCCATATTGAAATCAGGGGAAATCAGGACGCACGGCGGTCCGTCATAGCGCGCGGTTTTGTCGGGGAGACTGGTTCACGCGACTGCCCTGGTTCCAACCACCCGCAAGAGGATGGAAGAAGTCGCTTCAGCCGCCTCACTCTCCCGTGTTCCGCCTCTGCCATTGAGCTGCGCCCATCCGGCGCCCAATTCGCGCGTCGAAGCAACACGGAGGCAACGCGCATGTATATCGCCCGCTTCTCCTATGACGTGCTGCCTGTGAACCGCCAGCGCGCGATCGATTGCATCCGCCGCGAGGTACAGGCCGCTCGCCGCAAGCAGCTCAACGCCCGGCTGCTGGTGCCGCTGACCCGCGGCGACCGCGGTGCGGCGCTACAGTTCGAAGTGGAGCTGACCAGCCTCGATCAACTCGACCAGTTCCGTCAGGCCGGCGTGGAATCCGACCAGGAGACCGGCGCCTGGATGCGCGAGTTCAGCGAAATCTTGCTTTGCCCGCCGGAGGTGGCGATCCTGCGCGTTGACGGGACCCCAGCCGCGTGACGGGGCGGGGGGTCACAGGGAAGCAGGCAGGAACGCGACCATGAGCGGAACGGACGGCGTCGATGTCGAGGATCTGATCGCCGCGGCCCAGATCGGCAGCGCCGGCGATCCGGAGCAGGAAATTGCCACCCTGCAGGATCTGCTTCGCCTCGCGTGGGGCATGATGACGGAGCGGCAGCAGAACGACCTGATCGAGAGCGACGAGGCGCAGGAGGTGCTGCTGGCCGAAGAGGACGAAGGCGAGGAACCGGACGCAGAGTAGGCCGCAATGACGCGGCAAGGCGCGGGCTGCGGCTTCGGTGCTGCCTGCGGTGGGGTGCCGCCCAAGGACCGATGCGCGGCTGGTCGGATCCTGGGATCCTGATGCATCGCTGCCCGCCGCAGACCGCCCCACACAGGACCGCCTGCCGGAAAGAACAGCCTGCCTTGGCCCCGTTCGCCCACGGCAGGATACTCTGCCCGCATGAGTAGCAACCTCCCCGACCTGGCAGCCAACTCCCGCACGTTGGTGGTCCGCAAACGCCCGCTGCCGGTGCAGGTGGCCTTCGCGCCGACCGACGGCGTCTGCGAGACCTTGGAGGGGCCGGTGCGCTACCGGCGCAGGGATGCCATCCTGACCGGCTCGCGTGGAGAAAATTGGCCGGTGGCACACGACACCTTCCTCGACAGCTACGAAGTCGTGGCTCCGACCGTGCCCGGTCATGATGGCACCTACCGCAAACGTCCCGTGCGGGTGTTGGCGCTGCGGCTGGATCGCGCGTTGGCCGTGCCGGTGGGATGGCAGGACGATCCGTTGCAAGGCCATCCGGGTGACTGGTTGCTGCGCTACGCCGACGGCAGCCACGGCGTGGTCGACGACGCGATCTTTCGCGAAACCTATGAACCGGCGGAGCAAGAGCGGCGCTGGCCGCCAGCGGAATAAGGCCAACGGAATAAGAGCGTCCCGCGGCGCTTCTGCGTCCGCCAACAGGCAGCCCCCGCTGCCCCGCCCGGTCCCGGGCAAACTGCCTGCCCTTGGCGTCCCACCGCCACTGTGGTGAATCTTCGCCGAACAAGCCGCCCGGAGGGAAACGCCCATGATCGGCATCGACTGGGGCACCACAAGTTTTCGCGCGTTCCGCATTGCGCGCGATGGCGCCATCCGCGACCGCCGCGCCAGTCAGCGCGGCATCATGAACATCCCCGACAACCGGTTCGCCGAAACTCTGCGGGAAGAGATCGGCCCCTGGCTCGCCACCGGCGAGGACCGCGTCTTGCTCTCCGGCATGATCGGCAGCCGCCAGGGCTGGAAGGAGGCGCCCTACATCCCGTGCCCCGCCGGCGCGGCTGAGCTTGGAGCGGCCCTCGTCGATGTGCCGTTCGACTGGGGCAAGGTGAAGCTGGTGCCGGGCCTGTCCGCCACCGATGAGGCCGGCGTCGCGGAAGTGATGCGAGGTGAGGAGACGCAGGTGGTCGGCGTGCTTTCCGCGATCGGCGGCAACGGATTGGCCTGCCTGCCCGGCACGCACTCGAAATGGGCGCGCGTCGAGGACGGCCGCATCGCCGGCTTCGCCACCCACATGACCGGGGAGACCTACGCCGCATTGCGCGGCCACACGATCCTCAGCCGCATGATGCGCGACGGCCCCGCCGACGGCGCGCCGTTCGATGCGGGCGTGCAGCGTTCCGGCGAGCCTGGTGGCCTGCTGCACCATATTTTCGGCGTGCGTGCACTGGCCCTCGCCGATCGGCTGGCAGAGGCCAATTCCGCCGCGTATCTGTCGGGCATCCTGGTGGGGCATGAGGTTCGCGCGGCGCTCGGCGGCGCGGAGGGCACGGTCGTGCATGTGATCGGTGCTCCCGAACTGACCGCACTTTATGCGCGCGCGATCTCTGCCTGCGGTGCATATGCGGAACGTCATGACGGCGAGGCGGCGGCGCGCGGTCTGGCGCTGATCGGCGAGCATGCGTCATGGACGTGACTACGCAGGATTTGACTGCGCGGGACCTGAATGCCTGGCTCGGGCGCTGCGGCCTGATCGCCATCCTGCGCGGGGTGAAGCCCGACGAAGTGGAGGCGATCGCCGCGGCACTGGAGGCTGCCGGCATCGCGATCGTGGAAGTGCCGTTGAACTCGCCGCTTCCGTTGGAGAGCATCGCGCGTCTGGCGCGTGGCTTCGGCGCGCGGCTGCTGATCGGCGCCGGCACGGTGATGACGCCGCTGCAGGTGCGGGAGATCGCCGCGGCCGGCGGGCGGCTGATCGTCACGCCGCATGCCGATGCGCGGGTGACGCGCGCGGCGAAGCAACATGGACTGCTGGCGGTGCCCGGATTCTTCACCTCCACCGAGGCGTTCGCCATGCTCGAAGCCGGCGCCGACGCGCTGAAACTGTTCCCGGCGGAAGCGGCCAGTCCCGCCGTGTTGCGATCGCTGCGGGCGGTGCTGCCGCACGGGACGACGGTGCTGCCGGTCGGTGGCATCGACATGTCGAACATGGCGGGGTGGCGCGCGGCCGGGGCAGGGGGGTTCGGCATCGGCTCGGCGATCTACAAGCCGGGAGACAGCGCCGACACTGTGGGGGCGAAGGCGCGGGCACTGCTGGCGGCGATATAGCGCGATACGCGCGAGGCGATCAGCGCACTGATATGTGGACTGACGAATAACAGGTCCGCCGCTTCATCTCTTGGCGAGCATCATCGTGCGTGAAGCCGCTTCACGCGGTGCGACCATTGCTGCATGTCCATGCCGAGAATCGCCGCCATAGCAGGGGCGACCGTTTGTTCGTGTTCCCAAATGACCATCCGCCGCCGCCGCACGTGCACGTTCGCTTCCAGAACCTGGCTGTTCGGTTGCGCATCACCGACGCCGTGCCGCTGGATGCGGCGCCTGATTTTCGCCTCCCTTGCGCCGCTCCGCCGCATCCGCCATATCCCGCACCGCCGGGACGCGGCCCTCGCGGCCCCGGTAATTCACACGCGGGGCGCCTTTCCCGGCCATTCCCTGGCCAGGGTTCCGGTGTCGCAAGACATAGCCCCGCGGAGGTACAACCGGACACGCGAAAGGACCCGCCACCATGGCGATGCCTGAATTCACTCTGCGCCAGCTCCTGGAAGCCGGCGTGCATTTTGGCCACCACACCCGCCGCTGGAATCCCCGCATGGGGCCGTTCCTCTACGGCGTGCGCAACCAGGTCCACATCATCGACCTGCAGCAGACCGTGCCCATGCTGGACCGTGCGCTGCGCGCCATCCGCGACGTCACCGCCGCCGGCGGCCGCGTCCTGCTGGTCGGCACCAAGCGCGCCGCCGCCGAATACGTCGCGGATTCCGCCAAGCGCTGCGGCCAGTACTACGTCAACCACCGCTGGCTCGGTGGCACGCTGACCAACTGGAAGACCATCACCGGGTCCATCAAGCGCTTGCGCCAGATCGAGGACTTGCTCGGCGGCGACACCGCCGGCCTGACCAAGAAGGAAGTGCTGGAGATCACCCGGGACCGCGACAAACTGGAACGCGCCCTCGGCGGCATCAAGGAAATGGGCGGCCTCCCCGACATCCTGTTCATTATCGATACGAACAAGGAAAAGCTCGCGGTCGAGGAAGCCAACAAGCTGCACATCCCCGTGGTGGCGATCCTCGACAGCAACTCCGATCCCGCCGGCGTCACCTATCCGGTGCCGGGGAACGACGACGCGATCCGCGCGATCACCCTGTATTGCGACTTGGTCGCCGGTTCGGTGCTGGACGGGATCAGCGCCGAAATGGCGGCCTCCGGCGCGGATATGGGTGCGGCGGAGAACCTTGCTCCGGAAGCGATGCCGGAGGCTGAACCCGCCGAAGCGCATGCCTGAAGGGAGCGAACCATGCCGGAGATCACGGCTGCCCTGGTGAAGGACCTGCGCGACAAGACCGGCGCAGGCATGATGGACTGCAAGAAGGCGCTGATTGAATCCGGCGGCGTGCTGGAAGACGCCGTCGATTGGCTGCGCAAGAAGGGGCTGGCCGCCGCGGCCAAGCGTTCCGGCCGCGTGGCGGCCGAAGGCCTGATCGGTATCGCCTCCGACCCCGGCGTCGCCGCGATGGTGGAGGTGAACGCCGAAACCGACTTCGTCGCGCGAAACGAGCAATTCCAGGCCTTCGTCGAAGCGGTGGCGAAGCTGGCTCTCACTGTCGGTGACGACGTGGAGGCACTGAAGGCCGCCCAGTACCCCGACAGCGCGGTCACGGTAGAAGAGCACCTGACCCAGCTTGTCGCCACGATCGGTGAGCACATCACCATCCGCCGTGCCAAGCGCATGAGCGCGCCCGACGGCGTGGTGGCGACCTATGTGCACCAGGCGCTGCGGCCAGGGCTGGGCAAGATCGGGGTGCTGGTGGCGGTGAAGGGGCCGGGGGAGCTGGAGGTGCTGACCACGCTCGGCCGCCAGGTCGGCATGCACGTCGCCGCGACGCGGCCGATGTCGCTGGAAATCGACGGCGTCGATCCCGCCGCGCTGGAGCGCGAAAAGGCAATCCTGATCGACCAGGCACAGCAGTCCGGCCGGCCGCCGGCGATCATCGATAAGATGGTCGAGGGCCGCATCCGCAAGTTCTATGAGGAAGTGGTGCTGCTGGAGCAGGTGTGGGTGCACGACGGCGAAAGCCGGGTGAGGGCCGTGTTGCAGAAGGCCGGCGTTACCTTGCTCGGCTTTGAGCGCTTTCTGCTTGGCGAGGGGGTCGACAAGCCGCAGGGTCCGGACTTCGCCAGCGAAGTGGCGAAGACCGCGGGGGTGTAAGGCGGAACAGCGCAGGCGCATTCCGCCCGGCACCGCGCCGGCGAGAACGTCGAAGCGCAACGGCGGATCGGGGTGGCGGCTTGCCTACCGCACGCGGGCAGCCAAGTTGATTTCACCACGAAGACACGAAGTCACGAAGAAACGAAAAAGCTAATAATTACATTTCAGTCCGCCGCGTCGGCCACCGTCTCGCCAGGCTCCTGCTTCCGCGCCTTGATCCGCGTCAGCGCCTGCTCCACGTGCCGGCCGAACACGTATTCCGCTGGACGCTGGTTCTCCAGCGGGATCTCCGGCGCCATCGGACCCTCGGTTCGGATGCCGCGCATCACCTGCGCCGCGGCACGCCACGGGCGACGGATCGTCTCGGTGACCGCCGTCGCCTCATAGCCGGAGTGCACCATGCAGTCGGCGCACTTCTCATAATTACCGGTACCGTAACGGTCCCAGTCCGTTGCTTCCATCAGCTCGCGGAACGTCTTCGCATAGCCTTCGCCGAGCAGGTAGCACGGACGTTGCCAGCCGAAATAGGTACGGGTGGGGTTGCCCCAGGGTGTGCAGTGAAATGTCTGGTTCCCGGCCAGGAAGTCGAGGAACATGGACGACTGGTTGAACGCCCATTTCCCCTTCCACGTCCCCTTGCCCTGCCGGGCAAAAATCCCGCGAAACAGTTCCTTTGTCTTCGACCTGTTCAGAAAATGCTGCTGATCGGGTGCACGCTCATACGCATAGCCCGGAGACACCGAAATTCCGTCCACTCCCATCGCCATCACATCGTCGAAGAACGCCGCGACCTTTGCAGGCTCGGCGGTATTGAACAGGGTCGCGTTGATGATGGTGCGGAAGCCGCGGCGCTTGACTTCGGCGATCGCCGCCACCGCGCGGTCGTACACGCCGGTCTGGCACACCGATATGTCATGCTCTTCGCGTGAGCCATCCAGGTGCACCGACCAGGAAAACCACTTGCTCGGCTTGAACAAGTGCATCTTCTTTTCCAACAGCAGCGCGTTGGTGCACACGATCACGAACTTCTTCCGCGCGATCGCACCTTCCACGATCTGCTCTATTTCCCGATGCAGCAGCGGCTCGCCGCCGGCCACCACCACGACCGGCGCGCCGCATTCGTCGATCGCCTCCATGCACTCGGCAACCGACAGGCGCTGGTTCAGGATCTCGGCCGGATAGTCGATCTTGCCGCAGCCGGCGCAGGCCAGATTGCAGCGGAACAACGGCTCCAGCATCAGCACCAGAGGGTAGCGCTTGCGGCCGACCAGGTGCTGCTTCAGCACATAGGCCCCAACGCGGATCGCTTGGTTCAAAGGCACGGCCATACCGGCAAAACTCCTCAGGCGTCGGCCAGTTCGGCCGGGAAGCGGAACCGCACGTTCTCCTCCACGCCGGTCAGCGTGGAGACCTCGATCTCGCCGAAGCGGCGCAGCCCGGCGATCACGCCCTGCACCAGCGTCTCCGGCGCCGACGCACCGGCGGTCAGCCCGACGGATGCCACGCCCTCGAACCATGCCGCCTGCAGCGCCTCTGCGTCGTCGATCAGGTAGGCCGGCCTGCCCAGCTCCTGGCCGATCTCGCGCAGCCGGTTGGAATTCGAGGAATTGCGCGACCCCACCACCAGGATCACGTCCACCGCCCGTGCAAGCTCCCGCACTGCCTGCTGGCGGTTCTGCGTGGCGTAGCAGATGTCGCGCACGTCCGGCCCGACAATACCGGGAAACCGAGCCTTCAGCGCGGCGATGATGTGGCGCGTGTCATCCACCGATAGCGTGGTCTGGGTGATGTAGGCCAGCTTGTGCGGATCGGCCACCTCCAGCCGGCCGACGTCATCCACCGTCTGCACCAGGTGCACCTTGCCGGGGACCTGGCCGATGGTGCCTTCCACCTCGGCGTGGCCGGCGTGACCGACCAGCACGATCTCCCGGCCCTGCGAGGCGTAGCGGCGGCCCTCGTTGTGCACCTTTGCCACCAGCGGACAGGTCGCGTCGATCACCGGCAGGTCGCGGGCGGCGGCCAGTTTCTCGATTTGCTTCGCCACGCCGTGCGCCGAGAAGATGGTGCGCGCACCGGGCGGCACCTCGTCCAGTTCGTCCACGAACACGGCGCCGCGGGTGCGCAGGTCCTCCACCACGTGGCGGTTGTGCACGATCTCGTGACGGACATAGATCGGTGGGCCGTACTTCTTCAGCGCCCGCTCCACGATCTCGATCGCCCTCTCGACACCGGCGCAGAAGCCGCGCGGCTGCGCCAGAACAACCCGCATCATGCCATTCGTTCTCCCGCAACGCGTATGACCGACGTCGCAACTCGGATATGGCATGCGGACCCTGGCGCGACAACGCTACCCGCTTTGCGCCACCGCCTCCGCATGGCTGCCCTCGCGCGACCACAGGCCCGCCCTGCGACCGAGCTGGGGATAGCCGCCGGTCGTTGCATCGGCTAAGCAACGCCCGCACCGCGGCGCAGCCGGCGTGGTGTGGCAATTGCGCAACACGAAGCGGCAGGCCGAACGGGGTCTCATTCCGCGGGCGGGACCGGGACATAATATCACCCTCGAGTATCCCGCCCGACTCGGGCATCAATCAGGGGCTGACGTGGCATCGGACGGTAGCGGACTTAGGGTCGTGCGGGAGGATCTTCCCCAGGCCATGGCGCACGTGGCGCGCATTGTCGAAACCGCACTCGACACTTTGCTTTCCCAACCCGAGGGTGCCGAGGCGCAATTGCTCGAAGCAATGCGCTACGCCGTCCTGGACGGCGGCAAGCGCCTGCGTGCTTTCCTGATCATGCAGACCGCGGCCCTGTTCTCCGTCTCCGAGACCTGTGCCGCCCGCGCCGCCGCCGCCGTGGAAATGGTGCACGCCTACTCGCTGGTGCATGACGACCTGCCGGCGATGGATGATGACGACTTGCGCCGGGGCAAACCGTCCACACATCGAGCATTCGACGAAGCCACCGCCATCCTGGTCGGCGATGCGCTGCAGACGCGGGCGTTCGAGGTGCTGGCGGAGCCGGACACCCATTCCGATCCGCAGGCGCGATGCGAGCTGGTGCAGGGGCTGGCGAATGCGGCGGGCGCGCGCGGGATGGCGGGAGGACAGATGATCGACATGCTGGCGGAGGGTCAGACGCTGGACGGTCCCGCCATCACCCGATTGCAGGCGCTGAAGACCGGCCGGCTGATCCAGTTCAGCGCCGAGGCGGGCGCCATCCTGGGCCGTGCGCCATCGGCGCAGCGTCACATGCTGGCCGCCTATGGTCGCGACCTGGGTGCCGCCTTTCAGATCGCGGATGATCTACTGGACGCCGAGGGCAGCACGGAGGAAACCGGCAAGACGGCCGGCAAGGACGCCGCTGCCGGCAAGGCGACCATGGTCGCCGTCCTGGGTGCGGACCGTGCCCGCGCCCACGCCGGGATGTTGGCCCGCCAGGCGGCGGGGCACCTCGACAGCTTCGGCCCGCGGGCAGCGCTGCTGCGGGAACTGGCCGCCTTCGCCGTGAACCGGCGAAGCTGACGGGAGAGAGAGAAATACGCATGAGCCCGGTGAACACGCCATTGCTCGATCGCGTCCGCCTTCCGGCGGACCTGCGCAATTTCTCCGCGGAGCAATTGCGTCAGCTTGCCGGTGAGCTGCGGGCCGAGACGATCGACGCCGTCTCGGTCACCGGTGGGCACCTTGGCGCCTCGCTGGGTGTCATCGAATTGACGGTGGCGATCCATGCGGTGTTCGACACGCCTGGTGACCGGCTGATCTGGGACGTCGGCCACCAGGCCTATCCGCACAAGATCCTGACCGGCCGGCGCGACCGTATCCGTACGCTGCGCCAGGGCGGCGGCCTGTCCGGCTTCACCCGCCGGGCGGAAAGCGAATACGACCCATTCGGCGCGGCGCATTCGTCCACGTCGATCTCCTCCGGACTGGGCATGGCGGTGGCGCGCGACCTGAAGAATGCGCGCGGCGAGCACGACGACCGACATGTCATCGCGGTGATCGGCGACGGCGCCATGAGCGCCGGCATGGCCTATGAGGCAATGAACAACGCGGGCGCGCTGCATTCCCGCCTGGTCGTGATCCTGAACGACAACGACATGTCGATTGCGCCGCCGGTGGGCGCGATGTCGGCCTATCTGTCGCGGTTGATGTCGTCGCGAAGCTTCCTGTCGCTGCGCGAGTTGGGCTCCAAGATGGCCAAACGCTTCCCGCGCGGCATCGAACGGACGTTGGGGCGGGCCGAGGAATATGCCCGCGGCATGCTGACCGGCGGCACGTTGTTCGAGGAGATGGGCTTCTACTATGTCGGCCCGATCGACGGGCACAACCTGGACCACCTGCTGCCGGTGCTGCGCAACGTGCGCGAGGCGGAGGAAACCGGCCCGATCCTGGTGCACGTCATCACCCAGAAGGGCAAGGGCTACGCCAAGGCAGAGGCGTCCGCCGACAAGCTGCACAGTGTCTCCCGCTTCAACGTCGTTACCGGCGAGCAAGCGAAGGCGCCCCCGGGGCCGCCCAGCTACACCAACGTATTCGCCGGCGCGCTGATCGCCGAGGCAGAGCATGACCCGGACATCGTCGCCATCACCGCGGCGATGCCGTCCGGCACCGGGTTGGACAAGTTCGGAAAGCGCTTTCCCGACCGCTGCTTCGATGTGGGCATTGCCGAGCAACACGCGGTGACCTTCGCCGCCGGCCTGGCGACCGAGGGCATGAAGCCGTTCTGCGCGATCTACTCAACGTTCCTGCAGCGCGCCTACGACCAGGTCGTGCACGACGTGGCGATCCAGTCGCTGCCGGTGCGCTTCGCCATGGACCGCGCCGGGCCGGTGGGCAACGACGGTGCGACCCACTCGGGCAGCTTCGACCTGGCCTATCTCGGCTGCCTGCCGGGCTTCGTGCTGATGGCACCGGCCGACGAGGCGGAGCTGGTGCACGCGGTCACCACCGCGGTGGGCATCGGGGATCGGCCTTCCGGCTTTCGCTATCCGCGCGGCGAGGGCGTGGGTGTGGCGCTGCCGGTGCGCGGCGAGGCAATGCCGATCGGCAAGGGCCGCATCCTGCGCGACGGCAACAACATAGCCATCCTGTCACTGGGTCCGCGCCTGGCCGACGCGCTCAAGGCAGCGGATGAGCTGGCGGCGCGCGGCCTGCCCACCACCGTCGCCGATGCCCGCTTCGCCAAGCCGATCGACACGGCACTGGTGGAGCAGTTGGCGCGCCACCACGAGGTGTTGATCACCATCGAGGAAGGCTCGATCGGAGGCTTCAGCGCACAGGTGGTGCAGCATCTGGCCTGGAAAGGCCTGCTCGACCGTGGGCTGAAGCTGCGCCCGATGATACTGCCGGACATCTTCATCGACCACGACAGCCAGGCGAAGCAGCTTGCGGTGGCGAAGTTGAGCGCACGCGACATCGTCGCCGCGGCATTGGCGGCGATCGGCATCAACGAGGCGCTGCCGGGCCGCCCGGCGATCACCGCGCGGTAGCACGGACCAGCGCAGCACAGGCCAGCGCAGCACAGGCCAGCGCAGCACAGGCCAGCGCAGCACGGGCCAGCGCAGCGCGGGCCGCCGTCCGGACGGGCATCGCGGCACAGTCCGCCGTCCGGACGGGCAGCGCAGCACAGTCCGCCGTCCGGACGGGCATCGCAGTACAGTCCGCCGTCGTGAGTGGAGGTGGAAGCGCCTGGGCATCTCCCGCCTCCGGATTGCATGGCGGATTGACGGTGTTATGACGATAGTCGCATGACTCCGTGCTATCTCCCGGCGTGTCTTTTCCCTAGGTTGATGGCCGAGGAAACGGTGCCATAGTCGCGCCGGAATGATTTGGCGGGCCCACGCCACAATCATAACAGATCGGGGGGTGCGCATGAGCCAGCCATTTGTCGGCCAGATCGTTGCCGTCGGTTTCAACTTTGCTCCCAGCGGCTGGCACCTGTGCGATGGCTCGGTCATGGCGATCAGCGAAAACACCACGTTGTACACCCTGATCGGCACGACCTATGGCGGCGACGGCGTCACCACTTTCAATCTTCCGGACCTGCGCGGACGCGGGGTGGTCGGTACAGGGCAGGGCGTGGGACTGTCGAATTACGTTCCGGGACAGGTGGTCGGCAGTGAGCAAGTCACTCTGACCTCGGGCCAGATCGCCGCGCACACCCACCCCCTGAACGCCGCGGCGACGGTGACCATCGACCAGCCAGCGAACACCGTGGTGCTGGGAAAGCCAAGCACGCAGTTCATTTATGCCACTGGCGGCGGCACCACGTCGCTGTCGCCGAAGACCGTCGGCTCCAGCCCCGGCAGCGGCGCTCAACCACACGAGAACCGCCAGCCATACCTCACGATCAACTACATCATTGCATTGTACGGGATCTATCCATCGCAACCGTAGCGAGGCGCGCGCCGGAACCTCGGTTCGCGACCCGCCCGTGGGACAGCAAGCGGCCCCGTCGCAAGGAGAGCAGGCAGAATGGATAAGTTCATCGGCCAGATAACACTCTTCGGATGCAACTTCGCGCCGCAGGGTTGGGCGGTCTGCCAGGGCCAGACATTGCCGATCGGGCAAAACGCGGCATTGTTCTCGCTGCTGGGAAACAAGTTCGGCGGCAACGGAACAAGCAACTTCCAATTGCCCGACCTTCGCGGACGTTTGCCGAACGGCATGGGGCAGGGAACCGGAATGTCCGCGAATTATGCCCTGGGCGGTGCGGGCGGAGTGGAATCGGTCAGCCTGAACCCTGCTCAAATCCCGCCGCACACTCATGCCTTCCCAGCCTATGCGGGCGAGGCCACCACGACGGATCCGACCAATGCATTGCCGGCGGCGGGGCCGGCCAGCGGCGGTCGCCAGACCACTACGGCGATGGACCTGTACAATACCGCTGCTCCCAACGTGGTACTGTCCGGCCAGCAAGTCGGGCCGACGGAGGGTGGCAGCGCCACGCAGCATACCAACATTCAGCCGGTGCTCGCTCTGAACTGGTGCATCGCGCTGACCGGCACGTTTCCGCCGCGCTCATAGGATCGCTCGCACAAGGATACCGCCAGGATGTCCGATCCCTACATTAGCCAGATAGAGGCTTTCGCCTTCGGTTTCGCCCCGCGCAGCTGGATGACGTGCGCCGGCCAAATCCTGGCGATCAACCAGAACCAGGCACTCTTTTCCTTGCTCGGCACCACCTTCGGCGGCAATGGCGTCACTACGTTTCAGCTTCCGGATTTGCGTAGCCGGCTCGCCGTAGGCTTTGGTCCGGGAGCCGGGTTGACGTCCTACGCGCTGGGTCAACAGGCAGGCCAGGAAACCGTAACTCTGACCACGTCCAACATGCCGACGGGGTCCCACACACATGCGATCAATGCGAACAATGCGACTTCGGGAGGCGCCAACCAGCCAGGATCCTCGGTCGTGCTGTCCTCGGGTTATCTGGCCGCCACCCAGGGCGGTACCACGACAGTGACAAAGGAACCCGTCTATAGCACCGCCGCGCCGACCGTCACGATGCACCCGCTGTCGGCCGCAGGCGGACAGGCGCACAGCAATTTCATGCCCGGCCTCGCACTGAACTATTGCATCTGCGTCTCCGGTGTTTACCCGACGCGCAACTGACGATGCTGCCGAGCCGGAATCAGTTGAACGCGATCTGGTACTCCTGGTATTCGCGCGATACCGTCCGGATCGGGTTCATGTAAAGTTCGAACGTGCGCTGGTTGTCGGCGGTGAAGCGATACAGGCCTTCCGGCACGACGTCGCCGTGTGGCCCACGGAGGATCAGGCTGAACGGCTTGCGTGCCGTCGGCCAGCCGGCGACATCCGGCGTTTCCAACGTCACCAGCGTGAGCGCTTGCGCATGGCCGTCCGCGCGAAACGTCTTCCCGACGAACGGAGCGAAATCTTCCGCGCAGAGCATTTCGGCCATCGTGTCGTGCCTCGCCTGGGACCGTTCGCAAGTGCCGGCAACGTTTCGCGCGGTGCCCAATGCTGTCAAGCCTGAACCTGCGCACCGCGCGCGGCACGCTGACCATGCGGCCGGAAGCCGACAACGACGCCGATGCCACTTTTCTGTTCTCGTTGTTCACCGATACCAAGGCGGCGGAGATGGCCCTGATGCCGCTGGACGATGCCGGCAAGATGTTCCTGCTGCGCATGCAGTTCCGCTCGATGACCGCCACCTACCGCCAGCAGTTTCCCAACGCGCGGTTCGAGATCGTCCAACTCGACGGCGCTCCGATCGGCCGCCTGATCACCGACGTGCAGGCGGATTGCGTCCGCTATGTCGATATCGCCCTGCTGCCGGAACACCGCGGTGGGGGCATCGCCACCGCATTGATGACAGCCGTGCTGGAGGAACCACGGCGGATCGGGCTGCCGGGCCGGGTCAGCGTCCTGTCCGGCAACATCGCCTCGCTGCGGCTGTGCCGACGCGTGGGAATGACGGTGCGGACGGAAAACCCGCCGTTCGTCGAACTTGAATGGCGGGCGACGGATCGGTCCGGTCAGTGACATGATTCGAGCTTGCCGTCGCCCGACCGGTTCCGCAGACTGGCCGCCTGCAAGAATCGCGCGAGTTCTGGCATGAACCAGGGCATCCACTTCATTTCGGGGCTGCCGCGTTCCGGCTCCACGCTGCTGGCGGCGATCCTGCGGCAGAACCCGCATATCCATGCCGCCATGTCGAGTCCCGTCGGCTCTTTGTTCAGCGCCCTGCTGCGGCAGATGAGCCAGGACAACGAGACGGCGGTGTTCATCGACGACCAGCAGCGCGCGGCCGTCCTGACGGCGGTGTTCGATGCGTATTATTTCCGCGAGCACCCGCGCAAGGTGGTGTTCGACACCAACCGCCTGTGGTGCTCCAAGCTGCCTACGCTGGCGGCGCTGTTCCCCGGCGCCAAGGTGATCTGCTGCGTGCGTCATGTCCCGTGGATTCTCGACAGCATCGAACGGCTGATCCGGCGCAACAAGTTTGAACCGTCGAAGATCTTCAATTTCGAACCCGGTGGCACGGTCTATTCGCGCGTCGAAGGATTGGGGTCCGGCACCGGCATGGTCGGCTTCGCCTGGAATGCGCTGCGCGAAGCGTTCTTTGGCGAGGAAGCTGATCGCCTGCTGCTGCTGACCTACGAAACGTTGACACGCGAGCCGCGCCGCGCGCTGGCGGCGGTCTATGACTTCATCGGCGAAGCGCCGTTCGGGCATGACTTTGAGAATATCGAGTACCGATGCGACCGAATTCGACGCGCGGCTCGGCACGCCAGGCTTGCATAGCGTCGGCAGGGTCGTGGAGGCGAATGAACGCCGCACGATCCTGCCACCCGACCTGTTCCGGCGGGTAGAGCAGGATTCCTTCTGGCGCGACCCTGCCGTGAACGTGCGCGGGGTGAAGATCGTTTGAATTGGGCGTCCGCGCCGGCATATGCTCGTGTTCTGCAATAAACGTTGCCGGTGATTGGGGCGCTGCTCTACACTGCGGAAACAGGATGATTTCGCCGGGGAATCGGGCGTAAAATTCTGGTGACAAATCGAATTGCCGGGCAGGGGACTGATATTCGGTACGTGCGCGGCCGGGGAGAGTGCTTTGCCAGGAAACCAGACGGGACTCAGGTTGCACGCTCGCTCCAACGTGGTTCCCGGCCCGGCTGCCCGCTTGACCGAACGGACCACAGCGATCGTCGGTTGCCGAGGCATCGCGCGTAACGCGTGCCGGTTTCTGCGCCTGGCCCCGGTCCCGCCAAGAACTGGCGCTTTCAGCCACCCCACCAGCATCGGCCGGATGGCCAAGACGGTCCCCGGTGGCGATCGCCCACCCGGCGGCCACCTGCCCGGCGGCCACCTGCCCGCGGGTCGTCTGCCCGGCGGTCACCAGGCAGATGCGGCCTCTCTCGCTGCCTTTGCCGCTGGCGGCACCATAGGTCGCGGCGGTGGCAGCCGCGGCCACGGCTCTGCGCCGACGGGAGATTAGGTCATGTCAGGTACCATTTCCGTCACGGTCACCACCGAGGCACAGCTCAATACGGCCATCCAAAACGCCGATTCCGACACGTCCGGCACCTATATCATCAATTTCGGCACCAGCACGATCACCGAAGGCAATCTGTCGGCTACCGAAGCCATCGGCACCAGCGGCACGACCATTACCATCTCGCCCGACCTGAGCGCCATCAACCTGCATTCCGGCGTCTCGCTGGTCATCAACGGCATCGGCGGCACCCTGAACGGCGCCTCCGCCTACCGCGGCCTGTTCGTCTACAGCGGCAATGTCACGATCAATAATCTGACCATCAGCAACACGGTGGCGAGGGGAGGGGCCGGCGGCTCCTCGAGCAATTTCGCGGGTGGCGGCGGTGCCGGTCTCGGTGGTGGCCTGTTCATCGGCCATGCCGCCACCAGTTCTGCTTCCGCCGCCATCGTCACGCTGAACAAGGTATATTTCTCCGGTGACGAGGCCATTGGCGGTGCTGGCGGTACCGACACCGGGGGGGCCGGCAGTGGTGGCGTGTTGGGCTCCTATGCCGGTGGTGGCGGCCTGGGCGGCGCTGGCGGCGGCTCGCAGAGCCCTGGCAGTGGCTACGGGAGCATGGGCAACGAAGATGCCGCCGGTGGCGGAGGAGGCATCGGCCGTACCGCGACCGGCGGGGTCTTCGGGATCACCCAGAAGGTCGCCGCAGGCGCCGGCATCGTGGCCCGCGCAAGTTCGGGCGGTGCCGGTGCCGGGGCCCCATCCGGCCCGGGTGCCGGCACTGGCGGCGGCGGCGGCTATGGCGGCTCGGTATCGACGAAGGGAGAGGCTGGCGGCGGCGGCGGCGGCATTGGCGGGGCTGCGGGTGCAACCGCTAAAGGCGGAACTGGCGGCTTCGGCGGAGGTGGTGGCGGCGGCTACCTCACAGGCGGTCAAGGCGGGTTCGGCGGCGGTGGCGGTGGCGGCTACAGCCCGGGCGGTACCGGCGGCTGGGGCGGCGGCGGCGGTGCCGGCGGCGGTGTCGGCGGCTTCGGCGGTGGCAACGGCGGTAGCACGTCCAGCGACAAGTATGCCGGCGGCGGCGGCGGCGGCGGCCTTGGTGCTGGCGGCGACATTTTCCTCGGCTCCGGTGGCACGCTGATCGTTGCCGGCGGCACGCTGTCCGGCGGGGTCGCCACGGCCGGCGCGGGCGGGACGGCAACGGGCAGCGGGACCGCCGGCACCAGTGGGTCGGCAATGGGCAGCGGGATTTTCCTTTACGGCAACAACCAGACCGCCACCTTTGCGCCTGGTGCTGGCCAGTCGGTGCTGGTCGCCGATGTCATCATCGACCAGAAGGGCGCCGGCAACGGCACGAACACCGGCCGGGTCGTGCTGAACGGCGCCGGTGAACTGATCCTGGCGAACAGCAACACCTTCATGGGCGGGACGACGCTGGAGGGTGGCGGCACGCTGGAACTCGACCACCTCCAGGCTGCCGGCACCGGCGGTATCAGCTTCGGCAGCGGGTTCAACCAACTGCTGATCGAGAGCGCCGCCTTCGCCAATGGCGGCACGTTCGCCAACACCATCACAAATTTTGTCTCCGGCGACGTCATCGACCTGGCCGGACTTACCTTCCATAGCGGCGCCTCCGCGACGTTGAGCGGCGGCGTGCTGAAGGTGACCAGCGGCAGCACGTCGGACACGCTGGTTGCGACATCCGCCCCTTCGACATTGGCGGTCGTGGACGATTCCGCCGGCGGCTCGGCTGTCATCGATCCCAACTTCACCATCGCCAGCACGGCAGACCTGACCAACGACCTGACGGCGATCAATGTCGGTGGGATCGATGCGTTTGGCGACGCCGCTTACACCTTCGACTTCCTCAGCAGCTTCGCGATTGCCTCGACACAGACGATCACGCTGACAGCAGGCGATTCGCTTACCTTCACCGGCGGTTATGCGACGACGGGCGGTGGTTATGATATCGCCTCCGGCATCCTGATCGCGGGCACCACCCTCGCGATCGGCAGCGGCGCCATCGCTGTCGCTGCCGCCGGCACACTCAATCTGAACGGGTTCAACCAGACGATCGGGGATCTGTCCGGCGCAGGTTCGATCACGCTTGGCACGCTTGGCGCCGCCACGCTGACCGAGGGCACAGCGAACTCCACCACATTCTCGGGCGCTATTTCCGGGACGGGTGGACTGTTCAAGCAGGGCAGCGGCACGCTGACGCTGACTGGAACCAACACCTATAGCGGCGCGACGACCATCCAGGCAGGCGCGCTACAGATCGGCAGCGGCGGCACGCTCGGCAGTATCGGCGGCACCAGCACCGTCGCCGATAACGCGGTGCTGATCTTCGATCGCAGCGACAGCGTGAGTTTCACGCCGGGCATTTCCGGCACCGGCGCGCTGGTGCAGCAAGGCAGCGGCACGCTGACCCTTGGTACCGCCAACAGCTACAGCGGCGGCACCATGCTGAACGCCGGCACCGTGGTCGCGGGCGCCGAGGCCAGCCTGGGCAACAGCGGCGGCACACTGACCTTCGCGGGCGGCGTGCTGAAGTGGAACGAGGGCACCGGCGCGATCAGTTCCACGCGTGCGATGGCGCTGAGCAGTGGCGCCACGATCATCGCGGCTGGCAGTGGGCTGGTGACGATGTCCGGCAATGCGACCGGCGCCGGCGCCCTGACCGTTTCCGGGCCGCTGACGCTCGCCGGCAACCTGTCGCAAAGCGGCAGCCTGGTGGTGACCTCCGGCAGCGTGACACTGAGCGGCACCGACACCTATGGCGGCGGCACGACCATCCAGGTCGGCAGGTACATTGCAGATCGGCAATGGCGGCGCCGCCGGCAGCATTACCGGCAACGTGTCGGACAGCGGCGTGCTGGGGATCGATGAGCAGTCCGGGCTGACGCTGTCGCAAAACATCACCGGCGGCGGGGGCGTGCGACAGGAAGGTACCGGCACGCTGACGCTGTCCGGGACGAATGCGTACACCGGCACGACGGAGATCGATGCAGGCGTGCTGCAAGCCGGCAGGTCGGGCGCTATCGGAACGGGCCCGCTGACCATCGCTTCCGGCGCCACGCTGAATTTGAATGGCTTTGGGCAGACCGTCGGCGACCTGTCCGGTACCGGCAGCATTACGCTTGGTACTGCCACGCTGACCGAAGGGACGTCCAACAGCACCAGTTTCGGCGGTGCGATTTCCGGCACCGGCGGCCTCATCAAGCAGGGCAGCGGCACGCTGACCCTGAGCGGCGCCAGCGACTATGGCGGTGGCACGACGATCCAGGCCGGGGCGGTGCAGCTCGGCAATGGCGGCGCCATCACCGGGAATGTCGTTGATAACAGCGCATTCGTTTTCGCCTCGACCGGCACGAATTCGGTGACGCTGACGGGGACGATCTCCGGCGGCGGCGGCGTCACGCAGGCAGGCAGTGGCGTCACCTATCTCTCGGCGACCAACACCTATCTCGGTGCGACGACGATCAATGCCGGCTTCATCGTGGAGGTTGGCCCGGACGCAATCGGCACCGGCGCATTGACCATCGGATCCGCCGGCGAGCTGTATCTGAACGGGAATGTTCAGACTGTCGGCGACGTATCCGGTTCCGGTACGATCAGCCTCGGCAACGGCACCCTGACCGCCGGCACCGCGGACAACGCCGGTTTCGGCGGCGTCATTTCCGGACCCGGCGCACTGGTAAAGCAGGGCAGCGGCACACTGATGCTGACCGGCACCAACGTCATCACTGGTGGTGCGACCGTGCAAGCGGGCACGCTGGAGATTGGCAGCAGCGGCGCGATCGGCACCGGCACCATCGACTTCAACACGCCGGTCGCATCGTTGCGGATCGATGGCAGCACGACGCCGACCAACATCATCTCGCGCTTCGTTTCGGGGGACACGATCGACCTGCATGGCATCGCCTACAGCGCCGGCGACTTCACAAATTACAACACCGCGACCGGCGAACTCGACGTCGTCAATGCCAGCAGCAGCACTGTCGCGTCACTGTTCTTTTCACCCGGCGGCGCGCCGACTGGCAATCCGTTCAGTGTCGCGCAGGAAAGCGGCAGCACCGGCATCGTCGTCACCGACGACATACCCTGCTTCCTGCGCGGCACGCGGATCCGCACGCCCGGCGGCGAAGTGCTGGTGGAGACGCTGTCGGTCGGCGACCGTATCACGACGCTGTCCGGCGCGGCGCTACCCATCACCTGGATCGGCACCGGCCGCGTGCTAGTGACGCGCGGACAGCGCAGCGCCGCGACGCCGATCGTGCTGCGCAAGGGTGCGCTGGCGGACAACGTGCCGTACTATGACCTGCGCATCACCAAGGGCCACGCTTTGTTTCTCGACGACGTGCTGATCCCGGCGGAATTCCTGGTGAATCATCGCTCCATCATTTGGGACGACCACGCGCGGGAAGTCGAATTCTACCACATCGAGCTCGCCGCGCATGGCGTGCTGTTGGCCAACGGCGCGCCGGCGGAGACGTATCGCGATGACGGCAACCGATGGTTGTTCCGTAATGCCAACAGCGGCTGGGACCAGCCGCCGAAGCCGCCTTGCGCGCCGGTGCTGACCGGTGGCGCGCCGGTGGATGCGGTGTGGCGGCGGTTGCTGGACCGGGCCGGCCCGCGCCCAGGACTGCCGATGACCGACGATCCGGATCTGCATTTGCTGGTGGATGGGCAACGATGCGACGCGGCGCGCCACGCCGATGGTTGGTTCACGTTTGATTTGCCGCGTCCGCCACGCGAGGTGCGGATCCTATCCCGTGCCGGGTCGCCGGCGGAGTTGGGGTTAGCGCGCGATCCGCGGGTACTGGGCGTGGCGCTGCGCCAGGTTCGCGCGCGGTGCGGCAAGCGTTTCACCGTGTTGAACGCCGATGATGACGCGCTGAAGGATGGCTTCCACGCCTATGAGCCCGAATGCGCCTGGCGCTGGAGCGACGGCGATGCGGGGCTTCCGGCGGTACTGTGGGCGGAATTTTCCGGCCCGCTGGAGCTGCTGCTGCAAATCGGCGGCACTACGCGCTATGTTGCGATATCGATGCATCAGGTTGCGTGATTCCGGCGGAGCGGTGGGGGCGACGGGGCACGATCTGTAGGGCGGAAAAGCGCGGCGCATGCCACCACGGTGGCGCCCGGCGGAATGCGCTTCGCTTTTCCGCCCTACAGATCGGCGGCGGCTCGGCCACCGGCACGAACGTTCCGGGCGAGCCGGGGCATGGCCACCGCGGCGCGGCTCACACGGTCGACGGGGCGCCGAGAATCACGGTCGCCTGCGCCGACAGCACACCGCCATTGCCATGCACGAGCGCGGCCTCCGCGCCCGCCACCTGGCGCGCGCCGCATTCGATGCGCAATTGCCGCACCGCCTCGATCAGCAAAAACAGACCGTACATTCCGGGATGACAGTAGGACAGGCCACCACCGTTGGTGTTCACGGCGACGTCGCCGGTGGGACCGATGCGCCCGTTCTCGACAAACCGCCCGCCTTCGCCTTTCGGGCAGAAGCCGAGGTCTTCCAAGAACAGAATCGTGTTGATGGTGAACGCATCGTAGAGGGCCAGGACGTCGATATCGCCCGCGCTCATCCCCGCCATGGCATAGGCTGCGGCCCCGGACTGGATCGCGCCGGTGTGCGTCAGGTCTGGCATCGTCGAGATCGACGCGTGGGTGATCGCCTGCCCCCAACCGAGCACGGGCACCGGCAGCTTCGCCATGTCACGCGCGCGCTCGATGCGGGTCATTACGATGGCGCCGCCGCCGTCGGTGACCAGGCAGCAATCGCGCACGGTGAACGGGTCGCTGACCGGGCGCGCGTTCAGCACGTCGGCAATCGTCAGCGGCTTCTTCTCCCACGCCGCCGGGTTGAGCAGGGCCCACTCGCGCGCCGCGACCGCGACTTCGGCCAGTTGCTCGCGCGTGGTGCCGAATTCGAACATGTGGCGCGATGCCACCAAGGCATAGGCGGTGGCGGGAAGGAACGGACGGAACGGCGTTTCATAGGGATTGTACTCGCGCACGCTGGCGGCGCGGCGGCCGACGGTGCGCTGCGTACTGCCATAGGCAATCACTGCGACGTTGCACAACCCGGCTTCCAATGCCGCGTGTGCGTGCGCCACGTGGATTTCGAACGATGAGCCGCCGACGATGGTGGAATTGGTGTAGGCATCCGGCAGGCCGAGATATTCCGCCAGCGACATCGCCGATGTGCGCGCCTGCGTGGTGGCACAGAACAAGCCATCGACGTCCCGCAACGTCAGGCCGGCATCTTCGAGGGCGCGATGGATGCCTTGCGCCATCAGGTCGATCGGGCTCATGAGCGCTGCGACGGCACCGAGATCGGATTCCGCCGCACCGACAATGGCGACGCTGCCTCGCTTCGGCATGTCAGGAACCCTCCGCGGGGGTGAAAACGGGGTAGGGGGGTTCGTCGCCGTCCTTCGGATGCACGCGGAACTTGACCCGCATGCCGATCTTCACCGCTGTGGGGGCGATGTCCTCGACGCGGCTCATCAGGCGGAAGCCTTCGTCCATGTCGATCAGCGCCACGTTATAGGGCACACCCTGCTGCGGATGCACCACGGTGGTTGCGTGCACGGTGCCGACGCCCTGACTGACGCGCCATTCCAGATCGGCCGCGCCGGTCTTCGGCGCGATCATCCGCGGATAGAACACCGCGGCATTGGCGGACGGGCTGTACTGATAGGCCAGCTCGGTCTTTTCCAGGTGCTCGATATATATGGCGAGGGGCGAGGTTGCTGCGTTTGGCATGGTCACGCGGTACCGTGAGCGCGTGTCATGCCACGAATTGCTGCGATGCACATGCCCTTTGTCCCTCCCGTTGGCGGCCGGGAGCGAGGCTAGAGCATTTCTATCACGCTGTCATTTTCCAGGACCTTGGCATTCTGATACCGAGGCGTTTCCTATGACGAAGCAATCCCCTTCGAAGAGGCGCACGAACGTCCGAGCGCTTCTCGAAGGGGATTACTTCGTCTCGCTGCACTCCTCGCAATGGCAGCGGCTTCGCTTCCCGCAACGGTATAGGGCGGCCGGCACGCGCTTCAACGCACCGGAGGATAGTATTGCGGCGCCTCCCGCCGGTCGCCCAGGCTGTAATCGCGGATCACGCGCACACGCCGATGCCGCAGGCGGCCGCCGCCCACCAGCAACGCGGGCGGCATCCATGAGTCGGCCGCGTCCGCGGTGCGCCACGATACCAGCAGCAGCGTCTTCCCCGGGTTGGTGATGCTGGCAAAAGGCTCGGCTGCCACAACGCCGTCATGGCCCACCGCGGGCACAGCCAGTTGCCCGGCCAACGCGTCGCCACGCTCCACCGCCGCCGGATCAGCGGCGGTCGAGTCGATGGTTGAGGGATCAGTGGTTGACGGATCCAGCTCCGAAATCGTCACAATCTTAGCGGCGCCCACCGCCGTCGTGTCGAACCGCTGTTCCGGCAACGGTGTTTCCGCCGGCACGTGCGAATCGGCGATAATCTCGCCCACGCGCAGGTGATAGTCTTGGAACACCGCAAACCGGCCTTTCTCCTGCACGCCGTGATGGCCCGCATGGGTACGCCAGCGGATCAACGCCTTCTCGTCGGCCCAGGTGGACAGCGACAGGTACTCGACCCTCGGTCCGCAGGGCGCGGAACCGTTCGTTGTCGATGAACCCTTCCACTTTCTCCAATTCCGGCCGCAACTCCCGAGCGAGGTCCAGGTAGTCCTGCCACCTGTCCGGCTTCGGCTGCACTTCGAAGATCACGGCAAACATCGTGGCCTCCTCAACAGGTTTCGTGGGGCGGCAGATCGCCGCCGGCGAGGAACGTTTCAGCCTCGCGATACAGCGCGTAGCGGCCCGCCTCCAGATGCATCAGATGTGTGGCGCGACCGATCTTCACGTCGCGCCGCACCGGCGAGGACCGCAATTCACGCATCAGCCACGCCGCATCGGCGTCGGTGCACAGGCTGTCCCACTCCCCGCGGATGATCGCCACGGGTGCCTGCACCCCGACGGAATCATACGCGAGATCGCCGTGCACTGCGCGGCCGATATCGTACCAAGGCCCGCTCGGCGTGCGCACCGCGGCCGGCTGCATTCGCCTGCTCTGCGAATCGCTGTCGAGATAGCGTTCGCCCCAGTCGTCGAAATGCCGGCGCGACAGCACGGGTGCCTCACCGAGCGGTACCTCGGCGGTGAACCGCTGCCATTGTTCGTGCAACGTGACGGCGCGCCACGCAGGATAGCGAGGAGTATCGCCGCTATCGTTACGCCGGGCGATGGCACCGAAGAAGACCAGCCGATCGACCAAGTCCGGGCAGCGCGCGGCGAAGCGGCCGGTCGCAATGGTGCCCCACGAATGCGCGATGATCGAAATCCGCGCCGCGCCGTGCCGCTGGCAGATCGCCCGCGCGGCCGCTTCGATCTGCCGGCTGCCGTCTTCCGCGCGGCACAGCGGTTCGGGCGCGTCGGCCGGCCGATCCATCTCCGGATACCTGTCCGAATGGCCGTAGCCGAGGAAATCCAGGCCCCAGACATGAAAGCCGGCAGCACACAGCGCGTCGCGCCATGAATGGCCGTCGAAGCGATGGGCGATGGAGAGCGCGGACGGGAACGTCGCGCCGTGCACATAAAGCACGATTCCGCGCGCCGCGATGCCGGTCGATGGGGGCAGGTAGCGCAGGAACAGTGAGAGGCCCGGGTGGTGGCTGGGGATGCGAAGATGCTGCTCGCGCGGGTCGAGCAATCCCGCATTCGTTGTGGTTTCACGAATTTGCATCGGCAGGGAGCTCCACATCGGCTGTTGTCGTTGGGCCGATATGTCGTTCGCCGCGCATCGCGTGCCACCTCAGTCGCTTCGGCCGGCGCCGAAGCATTGCGGACACTTCCGGTGTTCCGACTTTGGCGGCGGGCTTGGATGTCATTGCGAGCGCAGCGAAGCAATCATCCGCGAGGGACGTGCGTAATCTCCGGGAGATTGCTTCGCTGCGCTCGCAACGACAGAGTAGCTCTCGCAATGAGAGACTACCAGGTGCCGCTTCACACCAGCACGGCGATGGCGTTCATCTCGATCAGGTAGTCCGGGTGCGTGAAGCCGCTCACCTCGACCATTGTCGAAGCCGGCGGCGGATCGGGAAAGTACTCGCGCCGCACCTTATGGATCGTGTCGAAGTCGCGCATGCTGCGGACATAGACATCGACGCGGCAGATATCCGCCATCGAACCGCCGGCCGCTTGCACCGCCGCCTTGACGTTTTCGCACATCTGCCGCGTCTGCGCCTCGATGTCGCCCACGCCGGCGACGCTGCCGTCAGCGCGCTTGCTGGTCATGCCGGAGATGAAAACCAGCCGACCGCGCGCTTCCACCCCGATCGCCTGGGAGAAATGCCCGCTCGGCCGGCCGATGCGGTCGGAGGTGATCTGTTGACGTGGCATGGACGTTTCCTCGTCTGCGTGTGGTTGGCGAATTGTGCGCGTGGGGCAGCAGGCCGCAAGCGGCGGTGCTCCCTGCGGTTACCTGGGTTCCACGAGAGCCTGCAGTGCCTCGCCACGGTGCAGGATGATGTAGCCGCTCTCGAAGGTCAGCACGCCGCTGTCACGCCATTCGGCGAGCTGCTTGTTGACGCTCTCCCGCGTCGCGGCGACCAGGTTGGAAATGTCGCGCTGCGACAGCTTCAGCTCGATGCGGATGCCGTCTGCCGTGGCTTTGCCATAGTCGGCCGACAGTTTCAAAATCAGCCGTGCGAGTCGTGCCTCGAGATCGAACAGGGCAATCTGCTCCAGGGCGATGCTCGTGCTGCGCAGGCGCTCGCACAACACCGCGAGCATGCGCAAGGTCAGGTTCTGGTTGCTGGCGAGGAACGGCATGAAGTGGCGCCGTTCCACCACCAGCAGCGTGGTATCCTCGATGGCAGTGGCGTCCGCGCTGCGCGGCTGGCTGTCGAGCAAGGCGATTTCGCCGAACACCTGACCGGGATTGATGACGTTGAGAGTGATCTCCTTGCCCTCGGCGTTGACGGAGCTGATGCGCATCCGGCCGGTCAGCACCGCCATCATGGAGGAACCGCTATCGCCCTTCTGCAGCACGATCTGGCCACGGCGCACGCGGCGCTCGGTGGCGAATTCGAGGATCGCGTCCAGCTCCTCCGGCTGCATCGCCTGGAATAGCGGACTTGCGCGCAAGGCAGCGCGTCGCATATCGCGTTGCGGCTGTGCCACCGGCGATCACCCTCAGTGTTGTTGCCCCGATTGCAAGTATGTACCGTTCCTGCAGGATGGTATAGCGGCGGCGGCTGCCTCGATGGCGCTGCCGTCTTTGTTGGGGGCGACGGTGGCAAGCCGGGCGTGGCCGGCGTGGGTCGGCAGCACCGCCCGAATTTTAACGCGGAGAAAAAACGGACGGCCTTGGAGAACAACGGAGCGGGTGTGTCTCCCCTACACTGGGGGAGGGCAGACTTTCTCCGTGGTTCTCCGTGGCCGTCCGTTCTTGCTCCGTGTTGAAACCTTTCTTGCTGCCGACACGGCGATCACCGCGTGTCGCGGCAATCGCCTCAGTCCTCGATGAACTTCCGATACACCTCCACCATGTCATCCACCGCGGCGGCGTAGATGCGTTCGCCATGCTCGGGCGACGACAATGACGGGTCGGAACCGATGCGGCCGTCAGGGAAGCGGCGGCGGTAGTCGGCGCTGTCGTAGAAGACGGGGCTGCGCGGCGCCACCTTCGGCGACATCTGCGCGTGCTTGACCGCGTGCGGCTGGTAGAATTGCGCCAGCGACACTTCCGAGGCGGTGGCATGGCTGCCCTCGGAGTCGCCATATAGTTCCTTGGTCAGCCTGCGCACCTGCGGCCCGTCCGCCCACATCACCATCTTGCAGCGCACCGGCCAGGTATCCGTCGCGGCACGCAGCGACACCTCGGCGTAGATTTCGGAAAACGCCGTGCTGACCGGGGCGATGTTGCCGCCATGGCCGTTGATGAACAGGAAGCGTTCGAAGCCGTGGCGGATCAGGGAGTTCACGACATCGCTCACTACCGCGATCAGCGTCGTCGGACGCAGCGTGATGGTGCCCGTGAACGCGAGATGGTGCTGCGACATGCCGACGGTCAGCGTCGGAGCCACCAGGCAGCCCACGCGGTCGCCCACGCCCCTGGCGACGAACTCCGCATCCAGATGGTCGGTGCCGATCAGGCCGTTGGGGCCATGTTGCTCGGTCGAACCGATTGGAATGATGATGCCGCGAGAGCTGCGCAGATACTCCTCGACTTCCTGCCAGGTGGCGAGCGCGAGCTGCATGGGGACTCCTGTTCTTTCGTATCCTGGAAGCTGCGGCGCCGGTGCGCCGAATACAAGGCCACGCCGCTGGCGACCCCGTCATTGCGAGCGCAGCAAAGCAATCTCTTGGAGAGTGCGTACGTCACTCGCGAGAGCGCACGTCACTCGTAGGGGATTGGGCTACGATCCCAATGACGCCAGACGGGTACTAGACCTTCTCGATCACCTCCATCTGCGCACCGTCCGGGCATTCGACGAAGCAGACCCGCCGGCCGTTGTTCGGCGGCAGCTCCTCCAGGATGCGTACGTCGTTCTGCCGCAACCGCGCCAGGGTGCCCGGATAATCCGTCGTCTGCACCGCGACATGCTCGATGCCATAATGCTGTTCATGGTTCTGGCTGGCGATCAGCGTGGTGATGTTGAGTTGCAGCCCGTGCAGATCCACCTGAAAGCCGCGGCCGGGAATCTCGGCCTTCAGCGTGGCGCCGAAATTGTCGATGTAGAACTGCACGGTCTGCTTCGGATCGTGTGTCTTGATGTGCACGTGCTGGACAGCGAAAGTCATGACGGTTCCTCCCATGGCATGACGGTCTGGCGCCGCCACTCTGGACGCTCCGGCCGCCGCACTCAACCCTGGGAGTCCCCTGGGGGCGCCGGCGGCTTACCTCGAGCGGCCGCACGGTGATAATGGTCCGCGGCACAGGGAGGAAACAAGCATGCAAGGCAACGTCGATCATATCGCAACGACCCATGTCGGCAGCCTGCCGCGGCCGGATCGGCTGATCGCCGCATATCACGCGCTCGAAGCCGGCGAACCGCTGGAGGAGCACGGCTTTCGGCAAACGCTGAGCGAGGCGGTGTCGGGCGTCGTGCGCCGGCAGCACGACATCGGCATCGACATCCCCGGTGACGGCGAGTTCGGCAAGCCGATGGGCCAGCGCGTCCAGTACGGTTCGTGGTGGCGATACTCGTGGCAGCGCCTTGGTGGGCTGCAGATCGGTGCCACGCCAACTGCCTATGACACGACGCCGCGCCGCTCCCGCGCCGGCGACATCGTGCTGACCACGTTCGCCGACCGCCGTGACCGTGTCCGGTTCGCCGAGGCCTATGCGGATCCGGACTCCGGCATCACCACCGGCCCGCGCCCGCCGGCGCCGGTCTGCGTCGCACCGATCACCTATACCGGCCACGATGCCATCAAGGCAGACATTGAGAATTTTAAAGCGGCGATGCAGGCCTCCGGGGTCACGCGGGGTTTCATGAGCTCCGTCGCCCCAGGCAGCGCCTCACGTATCGGCAACGTGCACTACAAGACCGCTGAGGAATTGCTCTATGCGTGCGCCGAGGCGATGCGCGAGGAATACCGGGCAATCGTCGGGGCAGGGCTGATCCTGCAGCTCGACGATCCGGCGATCGCCGAGAACTGGGACATGGTCAATCCCGAACCCACCGTGGAGGACTACCGCAAGTTTGCGATGCTGCGCGTGGAGGCGCTCAACCACGCCATTCGCGATCTGCCGCAGGACCGCATACGGTTCCACCTGTGCTGGGGAAGTTGGCACGGACCGCACATGACGGACATTCCGATGCGCGACATCGTCGGGGTGATGCTGGCAATCAACGCCCAAGCATACTCGTTCGAAGCGGGCAATGTGCGCCACGAGCATGAATGGAAGGTCTGGCAGGACGTGAAGCTGCCCGACGGCAAGCTGATCCTGCCGGGCGTCGTCAGCCACGCCACCAACGTGGTAGAGCACCCTGATCTGGTCGCCGAGCGCATCCTGCGATTTGCGCGCGTGGTTGGCCGGGAGCGGGTGATCGCCTCGACGGATTGCGGTCTTGGCGGCCGTGTTCATCCGCAGATTGCCTGGGCCAAGCTGGAGGCACTGGCGCAGGGGGCAGCGCTGGCCAGCCGGGAACTGTGGCGCTGAACGATCGGCCGCCCGAGGTCACGGCAGCAGCGCAATCATAGACCAGTCACGCGTAGCAGGAGAAGGCCAATGCTTCGCAGCACCGATCGCATATTCGTCACCCATGCCGGTTCTCTGCCGCGTCCGCCGGACCTGCGGGACATGGTCCTCGCCAAGGCGAACGGTGCGCCCTGCGACGAAGCGGCCTTCGACCAGCGGCTTCGGTCCGCCGTGGCGGAGGTCGTGCGCCGTCAGGCCGAGTGCGGCATCGACTGCGTCAACGACGGCGAGCTTTCCAAAACCAACTTCACGGATTACGTGCGATGGCGGATCGCCGGCTACGAAGAGCAGCCGTCCTCCGGCGCGCGGCGGCTCAGCATCACCGCGCGCGACGAGCGGAAATTCGCCGGCTATTTCGAAGCCAATCCGCGGCGCTGGTCGTTGGGACCACCGACGATGCCAGTCTGCGTCAGCGAATTGCGCTATATTGGTCAGGCCGACCTTGCGAAGGACCTTGATAACTTCAGGGCGGCGCTGTCTGGGGTCAGCGTTACCGCGGCCTTCCTGCCGGCCAACACCCCCGGCACGATCGAACATTGGATGCTGAACCAATACTACAAGGACGACGAAGCGTTCGTATTCGCCATCGCCGACGTCATGCACGACGAATACCAGGCCATTGTCGATGCCGGTTTCCTGCTCCAGATCGACGATCCCGACCTGCCCGACGGCTGGAACTGCTTGCCTGACATCACCCTCCCGGAATATCGCAGCTACGCCGCGATGCGCGTCGAGGCCCTGAATCACGCGTTGCGGGGGATCCCGCGGGAAATGGTCCGCCTGCATGTGTGCTGGGGCAGCCACCACGGACCGCATCACGACGACATTCCGCTGCAGCACATTATAGACCTGATCTTCCGCGTGAATGCGGGCAGTTTCTCGATCGAAGCATCAAACCCCTGCCATGAGCATGAATGGCGGGTGTTCGAGGAGGTGAAGCTGCCTGACGGAGCCACCTTGATTCCGGGCGTGGTCGGCCATTGCACCGACTTCATCGAACATCCGGACCTGGTGGCCGAGCGCCTGGTTCGCTACGCGAACCTGGTCGGACGCGAGAACGTGCTCGCCGGCACGGATTGCGGGCTGGGCACGCGGGTCGGCCATCCGTCGATCTGCTGGGCAAAGTTCGAAGCCATGGCCGAGGGTGCGCGGCGGGCGACCAAGACGCTGTGGGGACATGGTTAGTTAGAGCATTTTCACCCCGGCCGGAAACGATCACCCTCACCTGTCATTGTGAATTGACCACCGGCCGGGGCCGCCGCGAATGAAATGGCCATGACGGGATGTTTCTTGCACGCAGCGGAGCGACGAAGCAGTCCACCTGGGCAGCCTCCGGCTCGTAACGCAGGTTACTGCTTCGTCGCTTCGGCCCTTGCAATGACTGGTGAGGGCGGCCAGCGGCCACGGCCTCAAGGAAGCTCAGGCCGTCTGCGCCACCCCGGTCGGCAGCAGGTCGGCATTGTAGCCCCGGCGCTTCATATGACCGAGCGTCAGTGCCACCGGCGTGCCCAGCCATAGTGCATAGACCGTGTGGTCATCGACCATATCGTTCGTCAGCGGATGCACCAGGATGTCCAGCCCCTCTCGATTCAGCATCAGCCAGGGCACCAGGCGCTGGAACTCCTCCGCCTGGAAGATCACGTTGAACTGGGAGATCGGATGCGGCCCGATCGGATCGACGCTGAAGCGGCCGAGTTCGACCGTGAAATTGGTGGCAAGGGTGTCGCGCAGGCGTTCAGCGGTCGGTTGGGTAGCGGCATCGAAGTAGACATGGGCATGGTAGCCGGTCACGTCGTGCATGAGAACATCCTCCCGTTGTCGGTGTTGCTGATTGCCACGACTATAGCAGGGACTGCCTCGCCTTCAAAACTGGTGCGCGGACGTTGCCCGATACTCCTGCGCGGGCGTTGCCCGATACTCTTGCGCGGGCGTTGCCCGACGCGACGGTGGACCCTGCAATCGTCCCACCGCGCGATAGAATGCGGCCTTCCCATCCGGCAACAGCATGGCGAGCAGGGAGAAATCGCTGTGATTGGCGGTGAGGACGGTCAGGCCATGGCGCCGCGCCGAGGAAAAGATCACGCAATCCAGCAACAGCTTGCGCCGAGCCTCGTGGGTCAGACCCTGGGTGCGGGCCAGCGTGCCCGCCAGCACGCCGGCCAGAGCGTAATCCGCCGGCGTCGCCGTGACCACGCGGTGCACCGGCGCCCGGTCCAGCACGAAGCGCAGGTGGTGCAGGCTGCGCTCTGTCGGCGCATCCGCGGGATCGAGCCGGCCGAAGCCATAGGCCAGTTCCATGCCGGTCACGCTGCTGACATGCACCAGCCCGCGCGCTGCCAACAGCCGCCGCGCTCCGATCGGCAGCCGGTTGTGGCCGTTGTCGATGAATACGCAGGTGTCCAGCAGCACCGGGCCGATCGATCTGGGATCGGCGTCATCGGGAAGCAGCGCGACGGGTACTGGCGGAATCAGACGCTGGGTGCGCCGCTCCGGCCGGACCCGCCGCAGCGCCGCATCCAGGTCAAAGATCGAGGTCAAACGACGGGTCCAGCCCGCCCGCCTGTGACAGCAGCCACTCCCCGTAGTCGTCGCCCAACGCCACCGATGCCAGCGCGAACTCGGCCAGCGCCGTGTCGGAGGCGATGCCGGTGCGTGCCTTCGCAGCCGCCACCAGCGCCTCATCCAACCTGACGCTCAGCACGCGCGTCTTCAGCCCGCCGATAAGCTGCTGATTTTCCGCCAGGCCACGGACGATCTCCGGCTTGTCGGTGGTTGGCGCGAATCCGGGAGCCTGTCGGCGCCGGCGCTTTGCGGTCGTCATGGCTGGCCTCCTTTGCATGACAAAAGTAGCCTGTCTCGTCGTACATGTCCAGTTCCCGTATGCAGGCCCTGTTCGTACGCATCCCACGGCCGTCCCGTGCCTTCCCGTAACGCAATCGCCACAGCCTTCCCAGGTGACACGGAAACCCGCGCCGGGTAAGGGAGCGCCACCCGCAAGCCCCTAGCCAGAGCCCGCATGTCCGCCACGATCCATCCCGCGCTGGCTACGGCACGGCGCTTGCCCAACGTCTGGGACGCCGCCGCCATCGTGTGCGTGTTCGGCGTGCTGGTGGCGGTCGCCGAGGCGGCACGTGGCACCTTCGCCCCCATGAGCGCGCCGGGCGCCACTCATGTAAGCCTGGACCCCATCTACCTGCCCGAATATGCGGTGCGCACCACGCTACGCATGTTCGCCGCGCTGGTCGCTTCGCTGCTGTTCACCTTCACCTACGGTGTCGCCGCCGCGAAAAGTCGCCGCGCCGGCCTGGTGCTGATCCCGGTGCTCGACATCCTGCAGTCGGTGCCGATCCTGGGCTTCCTCACCTTCACTGTCGTGTTCTTCATGAGCCTGTTTCCCGGCCAGGTGATGGGGCTGGAGCTGGCGGCGATCTTCGCCATCTTCACCAGCCAGGCCTGGAACATGGCCTTCAGTATGTTTCAGTCGCTGCGCACGGTCCCCACCGACCTGATGGAGGCGGCGGACAGCTTTCACCTCAGCGCCTGGCAACGCTTCTGGCGGCTGGAGGTGCCGTTCGCCACGCCCGGCCTGGTGTGGAACACCATGATGTCGATGTCCGGCGGCTGGTTCTTCGTGGTGGCCTCGGAAGCGGTGTCGGTCGGCAACAATACGTGGACGCTGCCGGGCATCGGCTCCTACGTCGCGCTCGCCCTGGACCACAAGGACATCCGCGCCGTGGTCTGGGCGATCCTGGCCATGCTGGTGGTGATCCTGCTCTACGACCAGTTGCTGTTCCGCCCGCTGGTCGCCTGGTCCGCCAAGTTCCGCTTCGAAACCACCGCCGCGGCCACCGCCGTCGATCCCTGGGTGCTGCGCCTGATACGCCGCACCCGCTGGCTCTCGATCATCGGACATGGCATCGGCGACGTGGCGACCGCACTCGGCGGGTTGCGGCTGTCGCTCCCGGGCCGGCGCACCGCCGCCGCGGACCGGCAGCCGTCCCGTCTGGTGGACGCCCTGTGGCTCGCCGTACTCTTTTTGGTACTGGCCTGGGCGATGTCGCGCGTTGCCGAATTCGTGTCGGGCAAGCTCTCCTGGTCCGATCTTGAAACCGCGTTCGTGCTCGGCCTGTTCACCCTCACCCGCGTGGTTGTGCTGATGGTGGTGGCCAGCCTGATCTGGGTGCCGATCGGCGTGTGGGTCGGCCTGCGCCCGCTCTGGGCGCGGCGAGTGCAACCGCTGGCCCAGTTCCTCGCCGCTTTCCCCGCCAACCTGCTGTTCCCGCCCTTCGTCCTGGCCATCGTCTATTTCCACCTGAATGCCGACATCTGGCTGACGCCGCTGATGGTGCTCGGCACGCAGTGGTACATCCTGTTCAACGTCATCGCCGGAGCCGCCGCCTATCCCGGTGACCTGCGCGAGGCCGCGGACAACTTCCACGTCGGCGGCTTCCTGTGGTGGCGCAAGGTGATCCTGCCGGGCATCTTCCCGTATTTCGTCACCGGCGCGATCACCGCCTCGGGCGGCTCCTGGAACGCGGCGATCGTCGCGGAGGTCGCGTCCTGGGGCAACACCAAGCTCGTGGCCCACGGCCTGGGCGCCTATATCGCCGAGGCCACCGACAAGGGCGACATGGCACGCGTGGTGCTGGGCGTGGTGGTGATGTCCTCCTTCGTGGTGTTGTTCAACCGATTGCTCTGGCGGCCGATGTACGCGTATTCGCAGCGCCGCCTGACGCTGGGCTGAGGAGACCTCGGATGGATGCCGCCGTCACCACCCAGACCGCTGTCGCCCTGCTGGAAGTGCGGAACTGCCGCCAAGCCTATCACAAAGATGCCAGCGCCGACCTTGTGGTACTGGAAGACGTCAACCTGACCCTGCGCGAAGGCGAGATGGTCGCATTGCTCGGCCGCTCCGGCTCCGGCAAATCGACGCTGCTGCGCATCGTCTCCGGCCTGCTGGAGCCGACCGCCGGCGAGGTCCTGTGGTGCGGACGCAAGGTCTCTGGCCCCGCCGAAGGCGTCGCCATGGTGTTCCAGAGCTTCGCCCTGTTCCCCTGGCTGACGGTGCGGGAAAACGTCGAGCTCGGCCTGGAAGCGCGCCGCGTGCCGAGGGCCGAACGCGAGAAGCGCGCCGAAGACGCGATCGACCTGATCGGCCTGGGCGGATTCGAGAACGCCTATCCGAAGGAACTGTCTGGCGGAATGCGCCAGCGCGTCGGCCTGGCCCGCGCATTGGTGGTGCACCCCGATCTGCTGCTTATGGACGAACCGTTCAGCGCGCTGGACGTGCTGACCGCGGAGACGCTGCGCACCGACCTGATCGACCTGTGGGTTGAAGGCCGGCTGCCGATAAAATCGGTGCTGATGGTGACGCACAACATCGAGGAGGCGGTGCTGATGTGCGATCGCATCCTGGTGTTCTCCTCCAGTCCCGGCCGGGTGGCGAACGAGTTGCCGGTGAAACTGCCGCATCCGCGCAACCGCCATGATGCGGCGTTCCGCCAGTTGGTGGACGACATCTACGGCCTGATGACCCGCCGCGCTCCGCCCGGTCCGCGCGCGCCCGCCGCGCTGGTCGCCACGATCGGCACGCCGCTGCAACGCGTCGGCACCAACCTGATGTCGGGCATGATGGAGACACTGGCCAACTCGCCCTATAACGGCCGCGCCGACCTGCCGGCACTGGCCGCTTCGCTGCAATATGAAGTGGACGAGCTGCTGCCCCTCGGCGAAGCGCTACAGATGCTGCATTTCGCCGTACTGGAGGAAGGCGACATCACACTCAGCGATGAGGGTCGGAAATTCGTCGCCGCCGACACCGAGGAGCGCAAGCAGATTTTCGCCGCGGCGCTGCGGGCGCATGTGCCGATCATCAACATGATTCGCCAGGTGCTGGACCAACGCTGGAACCACCGCGCCTCCGCCGAGCGGTTCCGCGACGAGCTGGAGGACCACATGTCCCCCGACTACGCCGAGGACACCCTGCGCGCCGCCATCGGCTGGGGCCGCTACGCCGAGCTGTTCAGCTACGACGAGGAGGCGGGACAGTTCAGCCTGGAAGAGCCGGAGTAACTTCCCGCGTCGCTCGCAAGGAATACGCGAGCGGAAACCAGGGGCGGTCCGGCCAGCGGTACAGCCCGTCGTCGCCCTCCGTCATGCACGCCAACATGCGCCAGGGCACGGCGTCATGCTCGTGCAGCCAGTCCAGCCGCAGACCAGCCTCGATCAATGCGGTGATGACATCGCTCAGCGGATGCAGCCATTGATGCGTCGTCGCGTTCGCCAGCCTGGCTGCCGGGTCGGCGTAATCCGTTGGGTCGGAGAGCACGAATGCCGTGCGGCCGAGATAGGGCCAGAAGAAGCTTGCCCGCTTGCCGTCGCCGGCCGTGTCGTCGTCGAGCACCAGCGCCGCCGGATGGCCCTCGGCGAAATAGAGGAACCCGCCGGGCTTGAGGAACCGCGCCACGATCCTCGCCCAGGCGCGGATGTCGGGTAGCCAGCAGATCGTACCCCAGGTGGCGAAGACGCAGTCGAAAACCGCTGCCTCGGGAAGCGCCGCCGGCGCATCGTAGATGTCCGACAGAGCGAAGCGGGCGCGGTCGGACAGGCCAAGTTCCTGCGCCAGCCCGGAGGCCGCCGCGATGGCGGCGGGCGAGAAATCGACGCCCACCACCAACGCGCCGCGTTGCGCCAGCGCCAACGAGTCGGCGCCGATGTGGCATTGCAGGTGCAGCACGCGCAGGCCTTCGACCGAACCCAGCTCGTCCTCAACAATGCGCAATGGCTTGCGCCCGGCCCGCAACGCACGCAGGTCATAGCCGCCTGGACCCAGATGCACCGGAACACGCTCGTCCCAGTTGGCGCGGTTCAGCCGGCGCCACTCCGCTTCATCGTCCGCCATGTCGCCTCCGTCCTGATCGGGGGCCGGTGGAGGAGCAATCCGCGGTGGCATCACCCACGGGCGGTCGGCTTGACCACCGCCGGTCCATCGGGAAGCCACGCATCTGGGATAACGCTGTCGGCGATGAGCCGTGCGCACTGCTGTGGCGACAGATCGGTGGTATCGACCACGACATCATACGTCGCCCCCTCGTGCACCAACTCGGCCTGCATCGCTGCCATGCCCGGCACCCGATCGCCGCGCTGCGCCTCCCGCATCGACGCGACGCGACTGTCGCACGTCACGCCGACCCACAACACCTGCAGCTCATGCAGGGTGGCGCGCCAGCGTTGCTGGGCGGCGGCGCCGTTCAGGAATACGTCGTCGATGATAACGCCGACGCCAGCGCGGGCAACGGCGGCAACACCCAGGTCCCAGGCATCGCGCAGTCGGCGGATGCCAGGGCCGACCGAGATGCGCCCGTCCGGCAGAAACACCAGCCCTGCCTCGGACTCCAGCATCGCAGGGGGCATTGCCTGCACGAAGTCATCGACGCTGAAGGTGAGCCATGCCTCGGGCAGCAGCGCCTGCAACGCGCGGGCAATGCTGGACTTGCCGGAGCTGGATCCGCCGTTGAGGACGATCGCCTGGATTGCCATTGCCGCATCCTACGAGAAGTGACGCCGGCAGCACCACATGCAAGCCGGATCGCTTCGCGCCTTGACGATCTGCCCGAGGCGGTTCATGCGGCTTTTTTCACATTGCCGTCGGCACTATTTCCGATGCAAGGTCGTGACCGGCAGCGATTCGTTGGGCAATCCGATCAACGCTGTTCTGGTGAAGGATCAGCCGAGCCGCTCGGCCATCCTCGCCCGGTTCAAACGTGATCTGTACTCCGACCGACGTACAGAAGAAATGCCATTCGGATAGCGGAAGGAATCGAAAGGCACGCTCCCCGGTGAATTGCACATACAAGTCCACGTTTTGGGCGACCACATGGACGACAAGATGAGGTGCCAGCCCACCCAGGGCCTCGCAAGAGTGTTGTGTCGAGTACACAATTACCAGATGTGCTTGGTTGATGGTCTGTCCGGGTCGCCAAGTGTGCGGCCCGTTGACCCTCCAGGGACAGCGGGTTTGCATGGGCCCGGCTCGCATTCACGAGGGGATCGGACCGCCGGTTGAACGCGGCCTCCCCGCCTTCCATACTGCTGCCCCCCCTATCCGCGACTATTTCCCAAGGGAGACGATGTTCCGGTGAAGCCCGCCAACACCCTGCTCTCCGGCATCGGCACCACGATCTTCACCGTGATGTCGGCGCTGGCGGTGGAGCACAAGTCGATTAATCTCGGCCAGGGCTTCCCGGACACTGACGGTCCCTCCGACGTGCTGCAAGCCGCCGCCGACTCCCTGTTCGACGGCCGCAACCAGTATCCCCCCATGCCGGGTGTCCCCGAACTGCGCCAGGCCGTCGCCACCGCCAACCGCCGCTTCTACGGCCTCGACATGGACTGGGCGAGCGAAGTGGTGGTCACCTCCGGTGCCACCGAGGCAATCGCCGCGTGCCTGATGGCCGTACTGAACTCCGGCGACGAGGTGGTGTTGATCGAGCCGCTCTACGACACTTACCTGCCTGTCGTGCGCATGTTGGGGGCCATCCCGAAGCTGCTGCGGTTGGAACCGCCGGACTGGGCACTGCCGCGCGCCGCGCTGGCCGACGCATTCGGCCCCGCCACCAAGGCGATCGTGATGAACTCGCCGATGAACCCGTGCGGCAAGGTGTTTTCCGCCGAAGAACTAGGCTTCATTGCGGAGCTGCTGCTGCGGCACGATGCCTATGCGATCTGCGACGAGGTCTATGAACACCTGACCTTCGACGGCACCCGCCACATCCCGCTGATGACGCTGCCCGGCATGCGCGAACGCTGCATGCGGATCGGCAGCGCGGGGAAGACGTTCTCCCTGACCGGCTGGAAGGTTGGCTATGTCACAGCGCCGGCGGCACTGGCGGTGAACGTCGCGAAGGCGCACCAGAACCTGACGTTCACCACTGCTCCTAATTTGCAGCGCGCCGTGGCGGTCGGGCTGGCGAAGGACGACGCCTATTTCGCCGGCCTGGCGAATGCGTTGCAGGCGAAGCGGGACCGGCTGGCGGAGGGGCTGGCGGCGCTGGGTCTCGGCGTGCTGCCGGCCAAGGGTAGCTATTTCATCACCACCGACTTCCGGCCGCTGGGGTTCAACGGCGACGACGTGGCGTTCTGCAAGCACATCACAGAGCATGCGGGGGTGACGGCGATCCCGGTCTCTGCCTTTTACGACGCGCCCGATGCGCCGAGCCACTATGCGCGGTTCGCGTTCTGCAAGCGGGATGAAGTATTGGATGAGGCGGTGGCGCGGCTGCGGCGGCATTTCCGCGGTACGTGACGACGTGGCTGGCGGGATGCCGCCGGCGAAGCTGTCATTGCGAGGGGGGCGCCTCTGTCATTGCGAGTTGGCCACCGGCCTGGCGGCTTCGCCGCGAATTGTTCGAGCATATGAAGTGCCAACCAGTCGCAGGGTACTGAGCTTTCTACCATTTCTTGATGCAGCAACGAAGTGTGGTCTGATGCTCTGTTTCTTGGCCATTGCAAGACGATTCCCGCTTGGTTTCAAACTTAATCTGATAATTCTAGCCGCTCTTTGATCGCCTTGCATAGCGTCCACAGACTCGACATCGTCGGGGGCAGATCCTGGCCCAGGGATCAACGACACGCTCTTGCTTGCTTCAGGGCCCCGCGCGATGTGCGGACTCTCGACCGGGCGGTTCCGGTGCAGCCCTGGGCTTCGTCGAGGCGCCACCGTGCCCGGGTGGACCTCCACCCTGTGTGCGGCTTCGTTTATGTGCGCACGGGAATGCAGCCTGCCCAAGCCCACGCAGCCCAGCGATTGCAAAATGCCCGACTTGGTGGGCATATTCGATAGTTAGGGTTTGGGGATGCGCAAGAATGAACGGGCCGGTCGGCTTTCCCTTCGTTGTCATGGCGATAGCGTTCCTGCTGCAAGTCATCGCAGCCTATGCAGGAGATACCCTACGCCGAAGAACGCAGAGGCCAAAGGAGGACACGAACAAGGACTATGCGAAAATCCTGCCCGCGGCTTTTACTCTTCTTGCCCTCATAGTCGGCTTTGCTTTTTCGATGGCGGTGGCCCGGTACGATCAGCGCAAGAACTATGAGGAAGAGGAGGCAAACGCGATCGGCACCGAGTACGCGCGCGCTGACATTCTGCCCTCTACGCAGGCTGCGCACATCCGCAGCCTGCTGACCAAATACACTTCGTTGCGTATCGAGTTCTATAAGCTTCGCGATCTATCTCAGCTCGATCAAAATGTCGGGAGCACTTCGGATCTTCAGGCCGCGCTATGGGCCTCGGTGGTGGGACCCGCGACCGTACAGCCTACACCTCCAACCGCGTTGGTCATATCCGGCATGAATGACGTTTTGAACACGCAGGGTTACACACTCGAGAGTGCCGAGTTCTCGGTTACTTTCTGGCGGCTCGTGACGTGCGCTCATAGTCGTCGAGCCACGGTTCGATGAGCCGGTCGAGTTCCGCGATCTGGCGTTCGGAACAGGATTCCGGCACACAGCTTTCCAGCCAACCCAGCACGTGAGTTTCGATCAGGTCGCGAGGCACGCCCGGATGCTCAGCGTGGATGCGCTCCGCCGACTGCCCGATCGATAGAAGTTTCCCGTCGGCCCAGACGATCTTGCGCTGCCTGGCGTCGACGCCGGCACGGTCCAGTGCGTCGAACACCAGATCGAGCGCCTCGATCGACTGTTGTCCCTCGGGTGCGTCCATCCATTCGAGGAATCCGTCGATGACCGGATTGTCCTCGAACCGGGATTTCGCGTGCCGCTTGCCCATCGGATGAGCATAGCACCGCTGGTCACCGCTGTCGCGAAGCTCACGATAGAGTCATCGTCGATCACAAGGGATTCAACGTCGCGACAGTGAGTGCCGGGGTAACGAGCATCGTTCGTCAGAAACAGCAACGAGCTGGCCCGATGTCACTGTGGATACCCTGGTGGAACGCGATCTGGCGGCTGCGCCCGGCGTTCTCCCGACTGCGCACCTTCCTCTGGTTCGCCACCGCCGTGGCAGGCTTCACCGTGCGCACCGAACTGCTCGGCGTGACCAGCCTCGTGCGCGCGCTGAAGCTCGAGGCTCGCTTCTACAACAAGCTGGTCGATCACTTCCACAGCCCCGCCGTCAAGCTCGACCGGCTCGCCGCGCTGTGGACCCAGGCGGTGCTGCGGCTGTTCCCGCAGCCGCTGCGCATCAACGGAAGGTATGTCGTGGTCGGCGACGGCATCAAGGTGCCGAAGCGCGGCCGCAAGATGCCGGGTGTCAAACTCCTGCATCAGCAGTCAGAGTCAAACACCAAACCCGAATACATCATGGGACACTCCCTCCAGGCCGTGAGCCTGCTGGTGCAGGCCGCCGCCAGCGTCTTCGCCGTGCCGCTCGCCATCCGCATCCACGAGGGCGTGGTGTGGTCCAATCGCGACCGCCGCACCTTGCTCGACAAGATGCTCGCCCTCCTCGGCATCGTCGCCATCGCACAACCCTGCTACTTCGTCGCCGACGCCTACTATGCCGCGCGCAAGATCGTCGCCGGCCTGCTCGAACAGAACAACCACCTGGTCACCCGGGTGAAGTCCAACGCCGTCGCCTACACCGCCCATCAGCAGCGCGGCCCGCGCAAAAGGGGCCGGCCCAGGGTCTATGGCCGCAAGGTCAAGCTGAAATCCCTGCTGCAAGACCCCAACGGCCGCCAACAGGTCAACAGTCCCGTCTACGGCGAGCGCCGGGTGGTCATCCAATATAATACCAGCCAACCTAAAGATTGACACATGCCCAGTTTCGGTGAGCGATCGAGTTGATGCGTTCAAAGTCGCTGGTCAGGAAATTCCAGGCATCCTTGCAGGCGGCCAGGATGGCCTCGTAGCTGTCCCAGACCCGCGCACTGAGCCGGTTGCCGCGCAGGTAGTCCCAGATGTTCTCCATGGGGTTGAGTTCTGGGGAATAGGGCGGCAGCGGCAGTAGCGAGATGTTGTCGGGCAACCGCAATTGCTTGCCCTTCTGATGCCAGCCGGCCTGATCGCACACCAGGACCGCATGCGCGCCGGGTGCGACCTGGGTGGCGATCTCCGCCAGGTGCTCGTTCATCGCTTCGGTGTTGGCGGCCGGCATGATAATGGCGGCGCCGACCTGGCGCTGATGGCAGATCGCGCCAAACAGGTACGCCGAGTCGTGGCGGTTGTCGCGCACCATCCGGGGCCGCGAGCCGACCGGTGCCCAGATGTACTCCAAGCTGCCCTGCTGACCGACCCTGGCTTCGTCCTGGAACCAGATCTCAATCGGCTTACCAGAGGCCGTCTCGGGCAAAGCTTCAGCGACCAGGCGGGTGAGTTTCTTTTTAAAGTCCTCCTGCGCCGCGGCATCCGTTTTCGGATGCTGCGGCCGCGGCTGCAGCCGGGTCATCTCGAGCCGATGCAGGAAGCGCCCCACCGTGTTCTCGTGAACCACAACCGACCATCGAGCCGCAATCTCCTTGCGCAGGTCCGCACACCGCCAGCGTACCACGCCGTGGCGCTCCAGGTCCGGACCCGCCAACACCATTTGCCGCAGTTCCTCCATCTGCTCTTCGCTCAGCGCCGATGGCCGGCCCGGGCTCTGGCGCGAGATCAATCCCGCCACGCCATGCTCGTTGTACCGGTGCACCCAGTCCCGCAGCGTCTGTCGCTGCATCCCGTTGAGATGCGCAGCCTCTCCCCTGGAATGTCCCTCCAGGACCGCCGCGATGGCCTGAAGGCGGCGCACCACCCCGCCGTCCTTCGTGGTGCGGGCAATCTCACGCAACGCCGCCGGCGAGTGGTCCTTCCGGCTCACCTCGATTGGTCTGGCCATGGCTGGGCGCTCCCGTCCGAATCGTGCCGATCCGAACAGAATCCCAACACAGCCGATTCGGGAATCCCGCCGAGGTCAATGAGTCGCGCTTTTCGGGGGCTGGTATAAGGTACGCGACCTGCTGTGGCGCCCGGCCGGCCGGCTCGTGCGCTTTGTGGCCGTGATCCATCCCACCAGAGGTCGCTGCCTCCTGATGTCCACCGACACCTCCTTGGCGGCCGTCGAGATCATTCGCCTCTACGGCCTGCGCTTCAAGATCGAACACACGTTCAAGCAGGCGGTGCGGCTGATTGGCGCGTTCAGCTACCATTTCTGGATGTCCGACATGAAGCCGCTGCGCCGCCGGGGCGGCAACCAGCATCTCCATCGCGCCTCGCCCGAATACCGCGACGCCGTCAGGCGCAAGCTGCACGCCTACCACGCCTTCATCCAGGCGGCTGTCGTCTGTCAGGGACTGCTTCAGTACCTGGCCGTCGCCTTCCCGCAGCGCGTCTGGGACGCCTTCGGCTCCTGGCTGCGCACCATCCGGCCCGGGATCCCGCCCTCCGAGCTGGTCGTCGCCAATGCGCTGCGCCACAGCCTGCCGGAATTTCTCCTGAATGCCGCCCCTGGCAACAGCTTCGCGAAATTCGTCATCGGACGACAGGACACCAATAGAATGGAGGCATTCCGGCTCGCCTCCTAAGCCGAGATTGGGCTAGAACCCTGGACTTACGAGTTACACACAGGCGGCGTTTTTGAACCGTATCCCTCTGGGCGCTTGGCTGCTGATGCTATTCGTGGCGATAGCCTCCAATTTTCTTCTTGGGTATACCGAAGAGCGTAGCACGCGATCAACGTTGCTGTTGATGCCGTTTATACTTGCTATTCCTTTCCTTCTTATCGCTGATATCGACAGTCCACGCGGAGGTCTGATACGCGTAGTGCCGCAGAACCTGATCTTGCTGGCACATTCGCTGTCGCCGCATTAGAGGACGATCACCCCTTGGCGGACGCCGACAGGGTATGATCCGGGGTCCGATCAGAAACCCCGCACAGAGCGTTAGAAAAATCGCATGCTCTGAATATGCATCAAACGTCGCAACCAGCCAATCCATATCACGATACCGTGGCCGCCACGGTATCCGGCCCTTGCGCTGAACCATAGCGGGGCTAACGATATATGCGAGTGCCGGGGAAGCTCCCGCAACTGGTTGGATTGATGAGATCCTTGTACTACTCATCCGGTCGGGCTCTGACGCCTTCCGCGATAGTGTCGAAGCGATCTCGGGAATCAAGTTGCCGAAACTGCATAGTCCGGAAGCGGAGTTGAGGCTAGAGCCACAAAAGGCCGCATGGAGCGAGAAATGAGACTGTTAAGCACCGTAAAGGCACTTGGCGTACTGTCGATTTCGGCGGGTCTCGCACGCGTTGCCATCGCTGCCACTTATACCCCGCGCTAGTGGGCGATGTCTGTTTCGAGACGTCGCCTGCAGCGTCAGTCAAGGGTGGCTTGGCAAAGCGGGTGTTCGTCCAATTTTGTCATGCATAGCTGGGCAACCGGCGGGGCGCATACTTGTGCGTTCAGGCCCACAGCTTTCATCGGCCGGCTGCTGCTGGCGATGGCGCTCGCTATGTCGGCGTGCGCGACGCCGGCCGATTCCACGGCGCGGCGTCAAGCGGCCGACTTTGTCGCGGCGTCGCGTGACGCGCTTGCTTGCCGAAACACTGTGGCAGCGAAGCATCGATATCAGGCGCTGGCGACGCACTTGCCGTTGACTAGTGTCTTCAACGCGACGCTGTTGCAGATGACCGATAGTAATCTCGCGAGCGAGGACGACATCGTGACACTGGGGCTCTGGCTCTATGATATGCAGGAGTGTCGCAACCGGCTGGTTGCCGACGTGCTACGCACGTTTCCCACGGCGCTGGCGAGCGTGGTCGTGAACTGGAATAAGGACGATGGGACTTTCGTGCTGCTGGCCAAGCGCAAACTGGCTTGGGGTAAGGCGATCATGACCCTCCGAACCAATCGTGCCGAGATGCTGGATCAAATTTCTCGTCAGATCCTGCAACTGGCTCAGCAGTTGAACGCGGAACGGCAGGCCGAACTGACCAGGCGTGTGGCGATATTCAGCGCGCTGACCAATTTGTCGCCGTAACCTTAAGAGCCGCCGGCACTGTCACATCAACGTCGCCGACAAGCAGGACAGACACGGTGTGGCGCAACGTGACCTGCGTCCCCAGACACAGGACTTCCTTTCCGGCTGGAGGGAGGGGTCGAAGCAAGCAGCTTGCGTTGTGACCCCTCCCACAAGGCTACGGGAGTTCTTTGTTTCTGCCCCACTTATTGCTGATGCGCATGGGGCCGAGTTCCGCCGTGACGGGACGTTCCTTGCGAGCGCAGCGAAGCAATCTCCTGGAGAGTACGCACGTCACTCGCGGGAGAATGCCTCGCTGCGTTCGCAATGCCAGAGCCGCAGCATTACGTCTCGCCAGGCGCTTCGCTCCGCAACCGGAACCGCTGGATCTTCCCTGTCTGCGTCTTGGGCAGCGCGTCGCGGAACACCACGGAGCGCGGATACTTATACGGTGCGACGACCGCCTTCACGTGGTTCTGCAGCCGCAGCCGGGTCGCGTCGTCCGGTGCCACGCCGTCGGCCAGCACCACATGCGCCTGCACGATTTCCCCCCGCGCCTCATCCGTCACCCCGATCACCGCGCATTCTTTAACCTCGGGGGACGAGAGCAGGGCGGCCTCCACCTCCGGGCCGGCGATGTTGTAGCCACTGGAAATGATCATGTCGTCCGACCGCGCGGCGAAACGGAAATACCCGTGGGCGTCCTGCACGAACGTGTCACCGGTCAGGTTCCAGCCGTCGCGCACATAGTTCCGTTGTCGCGCATCGGCGAGATAGCGGCACCCGGTCGGTCCGCGCACCGCGAGCCGCCCCAGCGTGCCGCGCGGCACCTCCTTCATGTCGTCATCGATGATCCGCGCTTCGTAGCCGGTCACCGGCCGGCCGGTGCTGCCGGCGCCCATGTCATTCACGCGGTTGGAAATGAAGATATGCAGCATCTCCGTGGCGCCGATCCCGTCCAGGATCGGCTTGCCGGTTTTGCGCAGCCAATCGAGGAACACCGGCGGCGGCAGCGTTTCCCCCGCCGACACCGCGATGCGCAGCGACGACAGGTCCGCGCCTTCGTCCATTGCCTGCAGCATCGCGCGATAGGCCGTGGGCGCGGTGAAGCTGATCGTCGCCTTATACGTCTGGATGATCTCGATCATGTTGGGCGGCGAGGCGTTCTCCAGCAGCGCCGCCGCCGCGCCGAAACGCAGAGGAAAAATCGCCAGCCCGCCCAGGCCGAAGGTGAACGCCAGCGGCGGCGAGCCGACGAAAACGTCGTCCGCCGTCACGCCCAGCACATCCTTCGCGTAGCCGTCGGCGATGATCAGCAGGTCGCGGTGGAAATGCATCGTCGCCTTCGGCTCGCCGGTGGTGCCGGAGGTGAAGCCGAGCAATGCCACGTCATCGCGCCCTGTGGCCACCGCGTCGAAGCGCACCGGCTTGTTCAGCGCCAGGCGGTCGAGTTCCGCATCATGGTTGGCAGTGCCGTCGAACCCCACCACCGTCTTCAGGAAGGCGCTGTCCTTGGCGCAGTGCACGAGCTCGTCCATCAGGCGGCTGTCGCACAGCGCCAGCACGATCTCCGCTTTGTCGACGATCTGCGTCAGCTCGCCCGACCGCAGCATCGGCATGGTGTTCACCACCACTGCGCCCGCCTTGGTCGCCGCCAGCCAGCACGCGACCATGGCGGGGTTGTTGGCGGAGCGGATCAGCACGCGGTTACCGGGCCGAATGCCGTAATCCTGCACCAGCGCATGGGCGATGCGATTGCTCCAGTCAGCGAGTTCCTTGTAGGTACGGCGCCGCCCGTGGCCGATCAGCGCGGTGTGGTCGCCGAAGCCCTTGCGCACCATGGCGTCGGTCAGTTCCACTGCGGCGTTGAGGCGTTCCGGATAGTCCGAACCATCCAGCAAAAGGTCCGGCCATTCCTCCGGCGGCGGCAGCCGGTCGCGAGTGAAGGTATCCAGATGCGCTGATGGTCCCAGCATTGTACCCCCGGGCGGCGGCTGCACCGGTTATTCTGCACGTCACAGCAGCGCCGCGCTATCCGTTCCGCTTTTCCGCCCTACGGCCAGCGGCGCAGGTCGTGTGCTTGCAGCACCGTCACTTCCGCCAAAACACGGCCGGCATGACGGATCGGTGCCGGCGGCAGCGGCGTGAGGCTCGCAAATGATGCGGTTAGGTCATGCTCGGTGCGCCGCGGGTGTTCCGGTGCCAGCACCAGCATGTCGCGGCCGATGAACCGGGCCGCCGGGTCGACTAACCCGAACTCGCGTGCGTCCTGGTTCAGGCACACGACGGTTACGTCCGGCCCCAGCGCATAGCCGATCTTCCCCGCGTCGCGCCAGTTCGGCACGCCGACAACCGTCCCGCGCGACAACAGACCGCGCGCGGCGAGGTCCGTGCGCAGCGACGTCCAGTCGATCGCCGCCAAATCCGGGTCCTGGCGTGCGACGCGGGCGATCACCGGATGCAGCCAGTCGAACCGCACCTGCGTGGCAACGACCGCGACCGTCAGCACGACGAAGACGGCGGTGGCTGTCAGGGTGCGGCGCACGACAGCCGACGGCAGGCGCGCCGCCACGGCCTCGCCGAGCAACGGGAACAGCATCAGGTAGCCGGGCGCGGCCCAGTGGAACAACACGCGCTGGCCGGACCAGGCTGCGACCACCGCGAACAACACGATCGGCGGCGCTCCGAGGCAGGCGAGCAACCAGGAGCGCCAAGCGCTGGGGCCTCGGCGCAGGGCCGCGATCCACACGGCCATCATCGGCACCCAGATCCAGGGCAGCACGAACAGGGCCTCGCCGGCCAGCACGGCGATCGGGCCGAAGGGGTGGAAGCGCGTGCCGGCCCCCGCACGGTCGCCCTGGAAGGCGAAGGACGCCCAATGATGAGTGGCGTTCCAGACCACCACGGGAGAGAACACTGCCAGCGCCAGAATGGCCGCGACGTAGGGCGCGGGTCTGGCGAGCCATGCGCGGTCCCGGCGATTGCTCAGCAGGTAGCCGAAGGCGCCGAGGATCGTCAGGCCGGCGGAATATTTGGAAAACATTGCCAGCCCGGCGCAGAGGCCAGCGCCCAGCCACCAGGACCAGGCTGCCCCGCCTCGCGCGGGCAGCGCGTGCGCCAGGCATAGGGCGGCCCCGAGCAATGCACAGTCGAGCGGGCCGTCCGGCAGGACCCAGGTGCCGGTGGTGACGCCGAACACCGGCGACAGGTTTAGCAGCACGGCCGCCCACAGTCCGGCGCGCTCGTCCGCCACCGCCGCGCCCAGGCGGAACATCAGCCAGGTGGACAGCGCGAACAGGGCGACGAAAGGCAGGCGGACCACGATCGGTGGATCGGCGCCGGCAAGATGCGCGGCGGCCCAGGCCAGCCACCACGAGGCGGGGGGATGATCGAAATACCCGAGGCTCAGCGTGCGGCCGGAGGCCACCATGTAGCTCTCGTCCACGCCCAGGCCGAGCATGGCGCCGAACAGCAGGCGGAGCGTGGTGGCGACCAGCAGGAGGAGCAGGATGGCGCCATATGTGTGTGTTGGGGACCGCGGAAGCGTCGGGGGCTTTGGCCCCGGACCCCCACCAAGGGGCTCTGCCCCTTGGATCCCCGCCAAGGGCGAGCCCTTGGAACCCTCTGTTTGGCTGGGGGGATGGGCTGCGGCGTTCACGTCACCATCATGGCGGCGCGAACGCCGCAGCTGGGCAAAGCCCCCTGGCGCTTTCTACGATCCTCGCCACGGATGCACGACACCACCCGCTCAGCCGCGCAGCGCGCGGCGGCGTTCCAGGCTCACGGCGGGCCAAAGCGCTCTGGCATCGTAATACGCCTCGAACGCCGGCACCCCGTCCGGCAGTGCGACCCACGGCAGCTTGGAGCGAACGTAAATGTGCACGTCCGGCGGCAACGCGGCCGGCTCGTCCAGCGTGGCCACGCGCACGAAACGCAGCGCGCTGCGGCCGCCATACTCGCTCCACAATGCGGTGCCGCAGGCGGTGCAACGGTGGATGGCGTGCGGCCGGCCGCTGTCGGTGGGCATGGCGGAGGGCGCGGTCTCGCCCGACAGCAGCGCGAAGCGGTCGGCCTCGATCAGTGCGTTGATGGCGAAGGCGCTGCCGGCCTGGCGCTGGCAGTCGCGGCAATGACAGCAATGCACGAACATCGGCGCGCTGCCCAGGGTATAGCGCACCGCGCCACAGGCGCAGCCGCCCTCAAACGCATCACTCATGCACAATCTCCTGCCGCCGCGCCCGTGCTCAGGGAATGGGTGGTCGCCCCCTTACCCTGCTCGACCCATGGGCACAACGCGGCGATACAGGTGCCACGTTGCGTGGCCGAGCACCGGCAGCACGAGTACCAGTCCGATGAAGCATGGCAACGAGCCGATCACCAGGCCGGCCGCGACGATCAACCCCCACGCGGCCATCGGTCCCGGGTTCGCCCGCACCGCCTGGATGGAGATCCAGATTGCCCTCTCCATTCGCTCGTCCCGGTCAAGCAGTACCGGAAAGGCCACGACGCTGATGGCCAGCACCACCACGGCGAACAAGAATCCGATGCCGCATCCGAGGATGATCATCGCCCAGCCGGCCTTGGTGGCGAACACGCTATGGATGAACGCGGCAATGGAGACCGGCGGCTCCGGTCCCAGCGTCACGGCGTAGATCGCTTGCGCACTCGCCAGCCAGACCAGGAAGATCGCGATCAGCAGCAGGCCCAGTCCCGCAATTGCGCCGATGGACGGCGAGCGCACCACGCCGAACGCGTCGGTCCAGCGCACCTCCGCGCCTTGCTCGCGTCGCCGGCTCATTTCGTTCAGGCCCACGGCGGCGAGCGGCCCGACCAGCGCGAAGCCGGAAGCCAACGGAAACAGCAGTGGCACGACGCCGTAGCCGGATGCGAGCCGTGCCAGCACCAGTCCCATCAGCGGGTAGATCACACACAGGAAGATCACATCCGTGCGGTTGGCGGCGAAATCCGCAACGCCAGCCGACAGCGCCTGGTGCAGATCGGCAAAGCCGATGCGGCGGACGCTCAGCGTCCCGGCGCTGCGGTCCTCGTGCCAGTATTCCTGATCGCTCGCCGAGCCGACCGTGTGGAACGCACGATCCAGCCGGTCCCCGATCCATGCGATGGGGCTTTGGATGAGCATTTGGTCGTCCCTCCCGACAGTGTGGTGCGAGGGACGCGGGCCAGGTCGTGGCGAACGCCGGCTTGCCGGGGTCACGCCACGAAGCCGCGACCACCGCAGGGGCCACTATAGGCATGGCAGCGCGTGGCGCATGATCACGGAAGTGCGAGTGTTGCGCTGCCGTCAGGGGAAACCGCACTACGGCAGAGACGGCTGGTGCCAAATCCGGGTGTCATTGCGAGTTGACCACCAGCCAAGGGGCCGACCCGCCATGAATGAAACGGCAACCGGAAGGGGAAAAGACACCCCGTCGCATTGAGGGAGGAGGTTGGGGGGAGGGGTGCGTGCCCAACGGCCCTCCACGGCATCCGGATGCCGTTTCACCGTTATTCCCCCTCATTCCCCCTCCCTCTTGCCCCCCGATCCGCGCGACAATGCGGCGATGGTGCGATTCGACCGTGTGGGACTGACCTACGGATCCGCCGGCGGCCACGCCGGGCCGGAGGTGCTGCACGACCTCAGCTTCACGCTGCCCGACGGTGCGTTCCGCTGGTTGCTCGGCCCCTCCGGCGCGGGCAAGACGAGCGTTCTGCGGCTGATGTATCTCGACATCCGCCCGAGCCGCGGCCGGCTCCACGTGCTGGATACCGAAATCGGCGCCGTCGCCCGCAGCGCCTTGCCCCGCCTGCGCCGCCGGATCGGCGTGGTGTTCCAGGATTTCCGCCTGCTGTTGCACCTGTCCGTGTTCGACAATGTTGCCCTGCCGCTGCGCATCGCCGGCCGCCCCGAGGGTCAGATCCGCGCCGACGTTACCGAAATGTTGCGCTGGGTCGGCCTGAGCGGGAAGCATGTGGCGCGCCCGCCGGAACTGTCCGGCGGCGAGCAACAGCGTGTGGCGATCGCGCGGTCGGTTATCACGCGGCCGGCGCTGCTGCTGGCCGACGAGCCGACCGGCAACCTGGACGATGCCCAGGCGCAGCGCCTGATGCAGTTGTTCAAGGAGCTGAACCGGCTCGGCACCAGCGTGGTGGTGGCGACGCACAACGACACGTTGGTGGCGCGGCACCCCGCCCCCGCGCTGCGGCTGGAGAGCGGCCGGCTAGTGAGGTAACAGTGACCGACACGCAGGCAGGCGGGCACAAGGCAGCAACCACGCACCCACTCCCCTTGAGGGAGACGGCCAGGGGGAGGGGTGCGTACAGACGTCGGCTTTGCGGCTGTACTTACCCCTCCCCCTGGCTTCCTCCCTCAACGGGAGGGGGTGGCTGAATTCCGTCGCGCGGCGACAGCCCTATGCGCACCCTCTCCCTCCGCCCCGCCGGCTTCGACGAGCTCGGACTGCGCCGCGCCCTTTCCGACCGCGTGCTGCCGTTCCTGGTCGCAGCCATGGCTCTCCTTGCCGCGCTGGCCCTGGCGGGCTGGGACGGCGCCGCCGCGCTGGCGCGCCACTGGGAGCAAGGCGCCGGCGAGGCACTGACGGTGCAAGTGCCGCAGCCGGGCGATCCCGCGAGCGAGGGCAACGGCACCCGCCTCGACCGCGTGCTCGCGCTGCTGCGCGGCAGCCCCCGCATCGCCGCCGCCAACCCTCTGACCACCCAGCAACTGGATGCGCTGCTGCAGCCCTGGCTGGGCGCCGCCTCCGACAAGCTGGCCGTGCCGCTGCCGGCAGTCATCGCCGTCCGCCTTGCCCAGAGCACGATTGACACCGCTCCGCTGGCGGCAAGGCTTGACGCCGCCGCCCCCGGTACGCTGACCGAGAGCCATGACGTATGGATCCGCCGCCTCGCCCGGCTGTCGCGCAGCCTGCAGGCCTGCGCCGGCATGGCGCTGCTGCTGGTCGCCGCGGTCGCCGCGGCGGTGATCGCCGTCGCCACCCGCGCCGGTCTCGCCGCGCGCCGCGAGGCGATCGAAATCGTGCACGGTCTCGGCGCCACCGACGCCTACATTGCCGTGCGCTTCGCCGGTCGAGCCACCTTGCTCGCCGCGACCGGCGGCATCGCCGGCGCCCTGGTCGCGCTGCCTGTCGTATTAACACTCTCACTGCTCGCTGCTCCGTTCGCCCACCCCCGACACTGCCATCCACGCCGGAGGAGGCGTTGGCCGCGCTGCCCCTGGCGCTCTGGCTGGCACTGCCCGCACTGCCCTGTGCGGCAGCCGCGATCGGCTTCCTCACCGCACAGGGCACGGTGCGCTGGTGGCTGCGGCGGCTGCCATGAACCAGCGCCGGCTGGTGCTTCGCTTCATCGTCGCTGTCCTTGCCGCTTCCGTGGTTGCCTGGGGCGCCGGCCTGCTGTGGTTCATCCATATCGCCGCACGGCCCGTCCCCCCGCCGCCCGACGCGCCGACGGCATCGTCGCGCTGACCGGCGGCGCCGACCGCGTGGAAACGGCCCTCCACCTGCTGCGCGCCCACCGCGCGCCCCGGCTGCTGCTGTCCGGCATCGGCGGCGGTGCCGCGTTGCCGGGCTGGCGCACCGCGCCGACGTCGATCCCGCGCCGCTGGCCGGCGCAGGTGACCCTCGGCCGGCAGGCCACCTCGACCCGCGGCAATGCCCTGGAGACAGCGGCCTGGGTGCAGCACTACGACATCAGGTCACTGATCGTCGTCACCGCGTACTACCACATGCCGCGCGCGCTGACCGAGCTGCGGCGGGTGCTGCCGGGCGTGGCGCTGTATCCGGACCCGGTGCTGACGCCGCACTCGGGCGGCATCGGCCGCGTCGTCACGCTGCGGCTGATCGTCGAGGAATACACCAAATACTTGCTCGCGGTCGCCGGCGTGACCGAGTTGGTGCCGGAGCATGTGACGCTGGTGTCGCGCGAGGCGCATCCCGGATGATCCTGGTGCGCTCGGCCGCGTTCAATGCCTTCTTTTTTGCTTCGACCTTCCTGGTGACCCTGGCCGCGACCGGGGTGCGGCTGCTGGCGCCGCACCGGGTGATCGTGGTCGTCGTCGCCTGGGCGCGCCTGCATGTTGTGGGCCGCGCGCACGATCTGCGGCATACGCTGGCAGGTGACCGGCACGCTGCCGACAGGGGCGGCGTTGATCGCCTCGCACCACAAATCGGCGTTCGACACCCTGATCTGGCTGACCCTGCTGCCCCGCCCCGCCTACGTCATGAAACAGGAGCTGGGGCGCATTCCCCTGTTCGGCGCGCTGACGCGGCCGGCGGGCATGATCGCCGTGGACCGTCTTGGCGGTGCCAAGGCGATGCGCCGCCTGATCCGCGACGCGGCGCAGGCCGTGGCCGGGCAGCGGCAGATCGTGATCTTTCCGGAAGGCACGCGGGCCGAACCCGGCACGCTGCTGCCGCTGCAGCCGGGCGTGGTGGCGCTTGCCGCCTCCACCAGGCTGCCGGTGATCCCGGTGGCGACCGATTCGGGGCGCTGCTGGGGCCGGCGTGCCTTCCGCAAACGGCCCGGCGTGATCCACATCGTGCTGCTGCCCCCGATCGAGGGGGCAACTCGCCGCCAGGATCTGCTCCCGCGGCTGGGGGCGGCGCTGCGAAACGGCGCCGCGGCGTTAGCACAGGCTGTGGACAAGTCTGTGGGTTAGACTCGCGGCACTGCTACCAGGGAAATGTAGCAGTGCCTCCTAAAGCATTGGAATAACCCAAGATCCTATCCGGCGCTGGCCCTCGGGGCGACTGCGCGCGGGATGGGGATGATATTCACCCTCGACAACAGCGCACCCGGATCCGACCCTCTTCCCAGGAAACGATCGAACGCAATGGGCGCCCAATGGACGCCCAATGGACGCCCAATGGACGCTGGGAGCCGTTGGCTTGGGCGCGCCACTCTGCCTATAAGCGGCGCTGCCTTCCGGGCGTGAGGAGCGATGCGGCGCTGGCTATGGGGGATTCCGGCCGCGCTGCTGGTGGCGGCGGCGCTTGCCGACACGGCAGTGTGGTATTTCACGGTCCAACAAATGCGGGACGGGCTCGCCGACTGGGTCGCGGCGCGCCGCGCCTCTGGCTGGACCATCAGCGCCGTGGCGCCCGCGGCCGGCGGCTGGCCGGTGGCCGCGACGCTGACCCTGCGCGATGTCGAGCTGAGCGGCGGCAAGGCCGACATCCCAGGCGGCCTCTCCTGGCGGGCCGACCGTGTGGAATTGCGGCTCGCGCCGCGTGACCCCCACGTTCTGCGGATCGAGACCGCCGGCCTGCAGCATCTGCGCCTGTCCGATGCGCCCGCATTCGAGTACAGCGCCACACGACTGGAGCTGCTGGTGCCGCTGCAAGCTGATCCCGAGGCACAGCCGCTCGACCTGCAAGGCAAGGCCCTGCGGGCGCACGTGACCGTCGCGGGTGGCGAGGACTCGATGACAATTGCCACGCTGGACGCGCACGCGGTGTTGCATCCGGACGCAGGACGCGGGCAGCAGGCGGTGTCGCTGGCGGCGGCGGCCGGCGAGATCGCGCTGCCGCCCCGGGTGGATTGGCCATTGGGACAGAATGTGCGTTCGCTCGCGGTCGAGGCCGCGCTGGACGGCCCGCTGTCCGGCGCGCCCACACTGACCCAGCGCGCGGCAGAATGGCGCGCGGGCGGCGGCGCCATCCACGTGCAGCATCTCGCGCTGCGCTGGGGGGCGCTGGACCTGACGGCGCAGGCGGCGCTGGGGCTGGACGATCAGTTGCAGCCGGCGGCGTCCGGCACGGCGCTGGTGGCGGGCTATGCGCCGACGCTCGACGTGCTGGCAACGCACGGCGTGATCAGCAATTCCGCAGCGGTGGCGTCGAAGGCGATGCTCTCGCTGATCGCGGTGACGCCGGCCGACGGCGGACCGGCGGAGGTGGAGGTGCCGCTGTCGCTCCAGCAGGGCACGCTGTCGATGCACCAGAATTCCGCTGGTGCGGCTGCCGAAGCTGGACTGGCCGCCGTCATGATGGTATAAGCTGCCCCATGTACCTCGGGACCCGCACGACGCGAATTAGCCGCCCGGCTGCCTAGCAGCCGGGGCTGTCTGCCTGCCGTCGTTTTCGCGTCGTTTCCGGAGTCTTCCTCCCATGTCCGATGATCCGTCTACCGCCGCTGCGTGCGGCGAGGTCGCTGTCCGTTTCATGCTGGATGCCGAGGCTTCGCCTGGGCTGCTGCCGCGGCTGCTGCAACCCTTCGCCCGCCGCGACCTGGCGCCCGACCGCATGTGGTCGCACCGCAACGGCGGAGTGATGCATGTCGAGATCGCGCTCGAGGCTATGCCGGCCGAGATGGTGCACCTGGTCGAGGGCAACCTGTGGCAAGTCGTCGGCGTGCACCAGGTCTCGCTGCAGCGCCCGAAGGCGGAACTGCGGCGCGTCGCGTAGACGGCGCTGTCAGCGAATCGGCGGCGGTCACAGCGTCGCACCGAGTGCATGCAGAGTTTCACCGAGAGGAAGGTTTTTTGCTGTCGCGCGCGGCACGGTCATACGGCGACCAGACCGGCGGCGACCAGACCGGTATCAATCAACCTTTCTCGGTGCAACTCTGCGTGGCACTCGGTGCAACTCTGTGACCGCTGACTTGCTTGCTGCTTCTCTGACTCTCTTGCTGCTTCGCTGTCTCGCTACTGCTTACACATACACAGCCGCCATGCCGCCTGCCGGGTAGCGCGTGCCCGCCGCCGCACCGCGAGGCGCCGCCGCACTGATCCGGGCCACGTCGTCCGCCGTCAGTTGCACGCGCAGCGCTCCAAGATTCTCCTCCAACCTGTTCTTGTACCTCGTGCCCGCAATCGCCACGACATCGTCACCCTGCGCCAGCAGCCAGGCAAGCGCGAGCTGCGACGGCGTGCATTTCTTCTCCGCCGCGATTGCCTCGATCTTCGCCACCAACTCGCGGTTGCGATCGAAATTCTCCTTCTGGAACCGCGGATGCGCGGCGCGCCGGCCATCGACATCGGCAAAAGTTTGGATCGCACCGGTCAAAAACCCGCGCCCCAGCGGCGCATAGGCGACGAAGCTGATGCCGAGGCCGCGCGTGGTCTCCCGCGTCTCCTCCGCTTCCGTCCGATACAGCAATGAATACTCGGTCTGCACGCAAGCGATCTGATGCACTTTATGGGCGCGGCGGACGGTTTCCGGCCTGGCTTCCGACAGGCCGAGGTATTTCACCTTGCCCTGTTGCACCAGCCTGGCCATCGCCCCGACGGTATCCTCGATCGGCACCGAGGGATCAACGCGGTGCTGGTAGTAGAGGTCGATCACGTCCTCGCCCAGCCGCTTCAGACTCGCCTCACAGGCTTCGATGACGTATTCGGGCCGCCCGTTGACTTTGTTCTGCCCGCCGGGGTTCTGCACCTGGCCGAACTTGGTCGCCAGCACCACGCGGTCGCGCCGCCCCTTGATCGCGCGTCCGACCACTTCCTCGTTATGGCCCCAGCCATACATGTCCGACGAATCGAGATGATCGACGCCGAGATCGACAGCATGGCGGATCAGGTCCTCGGATGCCGCGTCGTCGGCGGCGCCATACACGCCGGACAGCGACATGCAGCCCAGTCCGACGGCGGAGACCGAAAGCCCGCCGGTGCCAAGTTTACGATGGGGAAGCTTCTCTGTCGGCATGATCGCTTGAACTCCCGGTTGTTTTTGAAAGCAGGATTTCAACATGCGGCGCGGCTGTGGCCACGACCAAACATCAGCTCGGCGGCACACCGGCACCGTCTTGTCAGGCTGGGCCAGTGCGCATCGCAGCGATGGCATTTCTGACAAAGTGGCAGGCAGGGAAGGAAGCACATCAGGATTGGTTTGGCGAACTGGGGGTCGACGGTCCGTCCACGCTGATCGATATGCCTTCTTCGTGAATCTTGACTCGCTTGCCTTTTCCTTTGTGAGAAAAGCAGGACCAACCAGCCGCACCGGTTCCTTTGTGAGAAAGGCAGGACCAACCAGCCGCACCGGCCTCGTGAGCAGAGGTGATTGAACGCTTCGCAATCCATGCCGTCATCCGCCCCGCAGCGCAGACGCATAGGCACGCACGGCCGCCGCAAATCCCATCTCCAGCGCGTCCGCCGTCAGTTCATGGCCGATCGACGCCTCCGCCAGGAACGGCACCGCCTGCATCAGCGGCGGGATGTTGTGCAGGTTCAGATCGTGCCCGGCGTTCACCACCAGCCCCAATCCCTGCGCGCGCCGCGCCGTCTCGCCGATCCGCCGTAGGGCGGCCTGGATGTCGCCACCGGCACGGAACGCCTCCGCGTAACCGCCGGTATAGATCTCGATCCCATCCGCACCCGCATCGCGCACGCGCGACACCACGTCGGGTTCGGGATCAATGAACAGGATGACGCGGCAGTTGAGCGACTTTGCCGCGGCGAGGGCAGGACGCGCCAATGCCATCTGCGCGGCCTCGAGCTTCCATCCCTCCTCCGAGGTGAACGCATCAGGTGCATCCGGTACGAAGGTGCATTGCTCCGGCTTCACGTCCTGCAGGATCGCCTGCATGCGCGCATCCGGATAACCCTCGATGTTGAATTCCACCCCCGGCCGCGCCGGCTGCATCAGCGCGGCCAGCGCGGGGACGTCGCTGCGGCGGATATGCCGCTCGTCCGGCCGCGGATGCACGGTCAGCCCGGCCGCGCCCGCATCCAGTGCGATGCGGGCGAAGTGCAGCAGATCGGGTACGCCGGTGCGCCGCGAATTCCGCAGCAGCGCCACCTTGTTGAGGTTCACGCTCAGCCTGGCCATGCGGTGGAGCCTAGCAGAGCCGCGCCTCGCTGCCAAAGCCGGACGGCTGTCACGCGGCTTTCCTGATCCCCTCGCAGGGTTTTTGTTGCGGTATGGCAGCCTTGTCCACTATCGTTGTCCGGCACAATGCCCGAGATCACGGGCCGCGCGGGGGGAGTCTTCTATGGACCAGGCCACGGGCGCGCCACTGCGGCCGGCGCTGCAATACGACGGACGGCTGGGCGAGCTTTACCGAATCTTTCTGGTCAACCTGCTGCTGACCATCATCACGCTCGGCATCTATCGGTTTTGGGCAATCACGCGCTGGCGCCGCTACTTCTGGTCGCACATGCGCTTCCAGGGCGAACGCCTGGAATACAACGGCCGCGGCATCGAGTTGTTCCTTGGCTTTCTCATGGCCATCGGCATCCTGGTCGGCCTGATCATCGGCGCGCTCATCCTGGCGTTCGCGTGCCGGTTCATCTATGCGCCGCTTGCCGTCGTGCCGCTCCTCGGCATCTACGTCCTGTTCTTCATCCTGGCCTTCGCGGCGCGCTTCTCGGCCCAGCGCTACCGGCTCAGCCGCACGCTCTGGTGCGGCATCCGTGGTGGCATGGAAGGGTCGGCGCTGGCCTACGGCGCCTGCGCCCTCGGCTACTTCCTGCTGCAACCCTTCACCCTGTTCCAGTTGATGCCGTGGATGCAGGTCCGTCTCGCCGAGCGCCGCATCAACGCCAGCCGTCTGGGCAGCGCCGCGTTCCACTTCACCGGCCGCGCCCTCCGTTTGTATCCCGCGTTTCTCGCCACGATGATCGCGATCATCGGTACTGCTCTCTGCCACGTCCACCCTGGTTTGGCTTGACATCGCCGCGCGGCTGCTACCACTGCTGCATGCCGCCGGCAAAGATCCGCGCGCCATTCTGGCATTCCAACAGGCGACCCCGGTCATCATCGCCGGCATAATCGCCTTCGGCATCGGCAGCGCCCTGATCAGCTGCTGGTACTCGGCGCTGTTCGTGCGTCACCTCGCGGAACGCACGCAGCTCGCGACGCTCCAATTCGGCAGCACGCTCTCCGGTGGCCGGCTGCTGCGGTTGATCCTGGGCAACACCTTGATCATCGTGTTCTCGATCGGGCTCGCCCTGCCGGTCGCCATGCATCGTACCGCGCGCATGCTGGCGGACAATTTCAAGGTTGCCGGTGCGCTCGACGCCGCCGCCCTGCATCAGAGTTCGCTGCGCGTCCCTCGCACCGGCGAGGGGATGCTGCAGGCGCTGGACCACGGCGCCATCTTCTAGACGGCACGTGGCACGCGCGCGCTACTTCGACGGCGAACGAGCCGTCGCGCACGATGTCGTCCCGCAGGTGTCCGCCGACGCACTCCTGATCCAAACGGGCGACGGCACGGAACTCGCTCGCTGGCCGGTGGCGCGCATCGAAGCCCGCGGCGAGCCGGATGCCGACGGCAATATCATCCTCGCCTGCCAGGGCCGTCCGGCACGGCTGGTCGCCGGCGCGGACGTGGTCGATGCGCTGCTGCAAGCGGGGGGACGAATTCGGTCACCGCACGCCTGGACCAGTCGCGGCCGGGCCACCACGGTTCTGGTGATCGTGGCCGTCATCGGGCTCGCGTTCCTGAGCTTCGAGGCGGGCCCGCCATTGGTGGCGCGGCTGTTGCCCGCGACCTGGGAGGATCGGCTGGGCGGCCTTCTTCAAACGCAAATGGAAAAGAGCCATCGTATCTGCCACGGTGCCGCGGGACAGCTCGCATTGGAAGCGCTGGTTCGCAAGCTGCGGGCCGCCGGCAACATTCCCAATCCGGTGCAAATCGAAGTGCTCGATGATCCCGCCGTTAACGCCTTGACGCTGCCCGGGGACCGCGTGGTCGTGCTGCGCGGCTTGATCGACACCGTGCAGGACGGCGGGGAGCTTGCCGGCGTGATCGCACACGAACTCGGTCACGTCGCTCATCGCGACCCGGTCACTTTGCTGGTGCGGCAGATGGGGATCGGCCTGATTGCGGCGTCGCTTGGCTGGAACGACTCGCTGCCCAATGCCGGAGGTATCGCCCAGCAGTTACTGGCCCTGTCGTACAGCCGTCGCGCCGAGGCCGCCGCCGACGCCGCGGGCGAGGCCTTCCTGACGAAGGCCGGCCTGCGTGCCGACGGCCTGGGCCGGTTCTTCGCGCACGAGGAGACCATTGAAGGGCATGGCGGGGAAATCCGGTGGTTTGCTACGCATCCACCGACGGCAGAACGGCGCGCGCATGCGACCCGGTCCACGACAGGGGCGCCGCCGTTTACGGATGCCGCGTGGCAGGCCGTGCGACGGATATGCGACTGACCGCTTGCCCGTATCCCTCCAACCGGGCTTTGATGGCGCCATGCCGACCGTCACGCCATCCGGACTCAGTCTCGGCGCCTGTGTCACCGGAATCGACCTCGCGTCGCCGCTGTCGCGTGGGGACTTCGCGCTGGTCCTGCGTGCGCTGGCCCAGCACGGAGTGCTGTGCTTCCCGGACCAGCGCCTGACGCCCGCGGCGCAGGCAACCTTCAGCCGGCTGTTCGGCACGCTGGAGGTGCACGTCTCCGGCGCCTTCCAGGTGCCGGACCAGCCCGAGGTGATGATCCTGTCCAACATGGTCGAGAACGGCTGCCCGATCGGCCTGGCCGATGCGGGGCAGGACTGGCACACCGACATGTCGTTCAGCCGCACCATCGCCTTCGTCAACGTGCTGCACGCGCTCAAGGTGCCGCGACGGGATGGCCGGCCGCTGGGCGACACATTGTTCTCTGACATGGCCGCCGCGTTCGACGACCTGCCGCCACCGCTGCAGGCGCGGCTGGAGACGCTGACCGCGACCCACGACTTCGCCAAGTTCTGGGATATGATGCGGGCGCGCGGCGGAGCGGACAGCGTGCGCAAGCCGCTGACCGAGGCGCAGCGCCGGCAGAAGCCGGCGGTATCGCAGCCGATGGTGCTGCGGCATCCGCTGTCGGGCCGCCGCGTGCTGTATGCCAATCCCGGCTACACCATGCACATCGACGGTCTGCCCGCCGCGGAGAGCGATTCTTTGCTGGAATTGCTGTTCGCGCACCAGCTTCAGCCGCAATACCGCTTCGCATATCGTTGGACGGAAGGCGATGTGCTGCTGTGGGACAACATCCGCACCTTGCACAACGCGGTGCCGGATTACGGTCCGGAAGAACATCGACTCGTACGCCGCTGCCAGGCGATGGCGGACCGGGTGTTCGATCCCGCATTCGCAGCGTCGGCCAGCGCGGAGGGCATGGCGTAGCGTGGCGTAGGAACGATGCACCCGTCAGGAGGGACATGGCGTAACGTGCTGCCATCCGCGGAGTCCAACGCCCGACACGACCAGGGAAAGTAGCCATGCGACGTCGCAATCTGCTGTTGACCGCGGCTGCGGCCGGCCTCGCCCGATCCGCGCACGCGGCACCGTCCACCGTCGTTCTCGAACTGTTTACGTCCCAGGGGTGCTCGTCCTGTCCGCCTGCCGACGCCTTGCTGGGCACGCTGGCGCACCAGCCGGGCGTGATCGCGCTCGCCTGGCATGTGGATTACTGGAACGGCCTCGGCTGGCGGGATGCTTACGCAACGCCCACCGCCACCGAGCGCCAGCGCGCCTATGCCGCGCGGCTGCACGACGATGTCTACACGCCGGCCCTGGTGGTGGACGGCGGCGAGATCGTGGTCGGTTCCGATCGTCACGCGGTCGCCAAAGCCATCACCCGAGCCACGACGCCCGCGGTGTTCGTGCAACTGCGGCACGATGCAGCCGGCGCGGCGGCGGAAATCGGCGCGACCGCCGCCCCGGTGTCCGCATTGCTGGTCAGCTTCGATCCGATGCGCGTCACCGCCATCGGCGCCGGTGAGAATGGCGGGCGCCGGCTGACGGAATTCAACATCGTGCGCCAGGCGACCGTGCTCGGCACCTGGCAGGGGCCGTCGCGCCGCATTGCACTGCCGCCGCCGGGACCCGGTCGCGGCGCGGCGCTGCTGCTGCAAGCAGAGGATTTACGGATCGTTGGCGCCGCGGCGTGGCCCGCATCGGATGCATCGGGCGCGTAGCCGGGATCGCCAGCCGGAGCCGGACGCGCGCGGCCTGGCTTTTCGACGAACGCAAACTCCCCGCAACGCCCTACCGCTGCACCAGTTCCACCATCACACCCTCCGGCCCGCGCACGAAGGCCAGCCGCAGCCCCGGACTGCGCGTGAGCGGCCCGATCGCGATGTCCGCCCCTTTCGCCCGCAGGTCTTCCACGGCGGCGTCGACGTCGTCCACCGTCAGGCCGATATGCTCCACGCCGTAATACGGAAACTGCGGCGCGGCGCCGGTGGGATCGTGCGGATGTGCCGGCGCGACCAGCACCTTCGCCCCGCCCAGCTTCATCGAAACGCGCATCTGGCCAGGATAGAGGGTACCCGGCGGATACACGTCGCGCTTCACCTCGGCGCCGAACATGGTTTCGAAGAAACGGCCCATTGCATCCGGGTCGGTGCTGCGCAGATGCACGTGATCGTACCGGTAGTCGCGCATGATGTTGCCTCCCTGGGTCCCGTCGCGGCGATGCCGTCGGACCAACCTGTCATTGCGAGCGCAGCGAAGCAATCTCCCGGAGAGTGCGCACGCCTCCCGCGGGAGATCGCTTCGCTGCGCTCGCAATGACAATCCGGCTCAACCGTCAGGATCACAAGTTGGATAAGGCAGTGATCTCGACGCCGGCCGATGGATTGGCAAGAATAGGCAGCGGAAACAAGCAGCGATACCGGAGGAGGCGACAATGGGCGGCGCGGAGGAAACCTTCGACTACATCGTGACCGGCGCCGGCTCGGCCGGCTGTGCGGTGGCGGCGCGGCTCAGCGAGTCCGGCCGCTACCGCGTATTGCTCCTGGAAGCTGGCGGCCGTGACACCAACCCGTGGATCCACATTCCCATGGGTTTCTATAAGGTGTTTGCCAATCCCCGCGTGAACTGGATGTACGAAAGCGAGCCGGAGGCAAAACTCGACGGCCGCACGCTGTATCAGCCGCGCGGCAAGGTGCTGGGCGGCACCAGCTCGATCAATGGCATGGTCTATATGCGCGGCAACGCGGCCGATTACGACGAGTGGCGGCAGCGCGGCTGCGAGGGCTGGGACTACGATTCGGTGCTGCCCTATTTCAAGAAGGCCGAAGACCAGGAACGCGGACCGGACGCATATCACGGCGTGGGCGGGCCGTTGCGCGTCTCCGACCAGCCGCGGCGCATCGAGCTGGCCGACCGGCTGGTGGAGGCCGCGATCCAGGCCGGCCTGCCTGCCAACGACGATTTCAACGGCGCCCAGCAGGAGGGTGCGGGCTATTTCCAAAGCACCACCGGCAACAGCCGCCGCTGGAGCACCGCCACCGCCTATCTGCGCCCTGCGCGGGCGCGGGCAAACCTGGTCGTCCGGCCGAACGCACACGCAACGCGCATTTTGATCGAGGGGGGAAACGCCGTCGGCGTGACCTATGTCAGCAACGGTACGGCGCACACCGCCCGGGCGCGCGGCGAAGTCATCGTCAGCGGCGGCGTGTTCAACTCGCCGCAGCTTCTGCAACTGTCGGGGATCGGGCCGGGAGCGCTATTGCAGGAAATGGGCATTCCGGTGGTGCACGACCTGCCGGCGGTGGGTCGCCACTTGCAGGACCATTTCTTCGTTCGCCTGGCGTATCGGTGCACCCGGCCGGTGACGATGAACGAGCTGGCCAACAGCCTGCCGCGCCGGACTCTGGCGATGGCGCGATACGTCTTGTTCAAATCCGGTCCGCTGGCGGCCAACGGCGTCACCGCGGGAGCATTCGCGCGCAGCGATCCTCGGCTGGAACGGCCCGATCTGCAGTTCAATTTTACGCCGTGGAGCTACGCCACGCGCGACCGCCGCGGCGCCGTCCCGCACCCATTCCCCGGCTTCAGCCTGAGCGCAGTGCATCTACGCCCGGACGCACGCGGCACCGTGCTGATCAAGAGCCCCGATCCGCTGGCACCGCCCGCGATCAAATTCAACTTCCTGCAGACACAGTACGATCTACAGGCGCTGACGGCGGGCATGCGGCTGGCCCGCCGCTTCACCGAGCAGCCGGCGCTGGCGCGCTATGTCGCGGAGGAGATCGTGCCGGGGCCGGCGGTCAACACGGACGAGGAGTTCGCGGCGAACATACGGCAGACGGCCAGTTCGAACCTGCATCCGGTGGGCACCTGCCGCATGGGGTTGGAAGGCGACACAGTGGTGGATGCGCGGCTGCGCGTGCACAGCATCGGCCGGTTGCGCGTCGCCGACGCGTCCATCATGCCGACGGTGCCGGCGGGCAATACCAACGCGCCTTCGATCATGATTGGCGAGAAGGCCGCGGACATGATTTTGCAGGATGCTGCGGCCAGGTCAGTGCGTGCTGCGACTCAGGACCGGATCGTGGCGTAATGGCCTGAAGCATTTTCCCCCGGGTGTCATTGCGAGGAGCGTAGCGACGGGCCTGGCCTGACGCACCCGCGGGGAACTCCCGAACGCCTCCCGTCATGGCCGGGCTTGAACGGCTCGACCCGGCCATCCACCCAGGCTCTTGCGTGCGTAGATGGCAGGGTCAAGCCCGGCCATGACGGGAGCGCCGCCGTCGCCACAGGGTCAAGAGTTAGTCTTTTCGCGGGCGGGTGTAAGGCCGCAAATTGCGTCTGACGCACAGCACCATGCGCAGCGGCCATGTCTGCTTCTGAATTCCCGGGCGCCGCCATGCGCGCCGTGGCAACCTGGCCATCCTGCGCAGCTCGCATCCGGCGGACCTGATTTGCCTGTCCCGCCGCCGCCGGCGCACACTCACACACCAGGCCAATCAGGGGAGCGGGAAAGAAAATGTTGTTTGGCGCGGCGATGTTCTTCACTGCGGATTCCATGCGGCCCGGTGTCCTCGGCCAAATGCTGGAGGAACGCGGCTTCGAATCGCTCTGGGTGCCAGAGCACTCGCACATCCCGGTGACGCGCAGCACCGCCTTCCCCGGCGGCGGCGAGCTGCCGCGGCCGTATTATGACATCATGGACCCGTTCCTGGCGCTGACCGCCGCGGCCGTCGCCACCACGAAACTGAAAGTCGGCACCGGCGTCTGCCTGATCAACCAGCGCGATCCGATCCAAACCGCCAAGACCGTGGCATCGATCGACCAGCTTTCCGATGGCCGCTTTCTGTTCGGTGTCGGAAACGGTTGGAACCGCGAGGAGATGGAACACCACGGCACCGTGTTCGAAACCCGCCACAAGCTATCGCGTGAGCGCATCGAGGCGATGCAGGCGATCTGGACGCAGGAGACGCCCGAGTACCATGGCGAACTCGTCAATTTCGCGCCGATGCAGATGTGGCCGAAGCCGGTGCAGAAGCCGCATCCGCCGATCATCGTCGGCGGCGCCTGGCCGTACGGTGCGCGGCGCGCGGTGCGCTATGGCAGCGGTTGGATTCCGCGTGCCGGCCGGCCGCAATACGACGACGTGACCAACTTCCTGCCGCAGTTCCACGAACTGGCGCGCGCCGCCGGACGCGATCCCGCCGAACTGCCGATTACCATCTTCCGCGTGCCGCCCGAGCGGCTGCCGCACTACCAGGATTTGGGCGTGTCGCGCGTGGTGATCAGCCTGCCGGCGGGGAAGGAGGACGAGATCGTGCCGATCCTCGACCGCTGGGCACCGCTGATGCGGCAGATGGCGGAATAGCGCCAGCCGCGGCGGCGGCCGCCATGCCGTTCGCATGGTGCGCGTGAATAGATCACGATATCGGCGTAACAACGTTCCGCAACCATTGACCTGGCTGCAAGCGGCCCCGCATCATGAACTCAGGGCGTCCGTTACGTCCCGGTGCTTAAGCCACGGCGCCCGATACGGAACGCCAGGCGAAGGTGCCAGGAGAAGATGTGCCGCAGAGGAGAAACTTATGGGCGATATCCGGTTCAAGCCCACTTGGGACAGCGGTGACGATAACGTCGTCATTTATGCGGCCACTGCCACCAGCCCGGGGCGGCGCGCTTCCAAGCGCGAAATCGTCGTCATGCTGTCAAAGGTGCCGACCGCGAAGTTATGGTGCCATCCAATGGAAACCGGAAAGGTGCAGGAGTTCGTGGCCTGCATCAACAATGCAGAGACACCTCTGATGGTAGATAAGGGGATCCACTCCGACAAATACGTGCGATCGTTCGGGTATCATATGTCGGTGGCGGTGGAATGGGGTGCGAACGCGGGGCTGAAGTGCCATCTTTACGGGCATCTCTACGGACGGGAAATGGGCATCCGCGTGTGGGAAGTGGACCTGATCACGCTGTACGACCCGAAAATCCTCTATAAAGGCCAGGACCTGAAAGTGCTGCAGCAGGGCACCGCCCCACCTCCACCGATCGTCGTCACGGCGTCCGGCGTGCCGCCGGCAACCTACGGATCGATCGCCTATCTGCAGGGCGGCTGGGTGCTGTAGCCGCACTGCATCCCGCAAACCGGGCTTGCCTGCGGCGACCGGTCAGAGTTGACTTCCGGCCGCCGGACGCCCTAAAGCGCGCCCTCCCGGCGGCGGGCATAGCTCAGCTGGCAGAGCGCCAGGTTGTGGTCCTGGATGTCACGGGTTCGAGTCCCGTTGCTCGCCCCATCTGCATGCCTCCCATTCGGCATCCCTCGCATTAAGCTGGCGGTAACCTGACGGACGCATATTGCGCGGCATGGCATTGATGGAGAGCCCGCCATGCGCCGCCGCCACCCCCTGCTCGGCCTGATCCTGGTCGGGATTTTCGTCGCCCTGGCCCTGGTTGCCCGCGCCGGCAAACCGGCCACGCCGGACCAAGCCAAGGCCCTGGCCGAGAAGGCCGCCAGCCATATGCGAGATGTCGGGCCGGAAAAGGCGATCGCCGACTTCAACCGCGCCGACGGCGGCTTCGTCGATCGCGAGTTGTTCGTCGTCGTCTATGGGCCGGACAACAAGATCCTCAGCTCGTACGGCATCCCCGTCCTGATGGGCAAGGACGCCACCAAGCTGAAGGACGTCGAAGGCAAGCCGTTCGGCCAGGAGATCATTGATCTTGCCAAGGCGAAAGGCTCCGGTTGGGTGGATTACCGCATGACCAACGCTGCGACCAGGAAGGTCGGCGCAAAGACCTCCTGGGTGATCCGTGTCGGCGACTACATCGTCTTCGTCGGCGCCTACAAGAGCTGATGTCGGGCGCCCATCCCGCCCGCCGCCGCTCGCGGCCGCTGGCCGACCTGTCGATCACGCTGAAGGTGTTCGTCGCGCCCTGCGTCATCCTGCTGGTATTGCTCGGTCTGGCGGTGGCAGCAGTGTTCGTGCTGGCGGCCGACAAGGCGCGGCTGCATGACATCAGCGCCGGCGCGTTGCCCGCCTACCAGCGCGCGGCGGAGGCGAAGGATGCGGTGAACGCCACGCAGACCGCATTGCAGCACATGTTGTCGGTCGCGGCGAACGAAAGCGACCCGAAGCGGGTGCGGCAGATTGCCGAGCAGGTGCGGGGCGCCGCGAACGGCGCCGGCGCCGCCTTCACGCACCTCGTGGCCAGCGGCGCCGCCAGCGACAAAATACCAGCGTTGCGCACAGACCTCGCAACCTATCAGGCGGCGGTGAACGATGTGGTGACCGCGGCCACGTCCGACCCGGCCAGCGCGACCATGCTGATGGCGGACGTGGACGATCGTTTCGGCGCGCTGTCGGCTGGGCTGGACCGCTATCGAGGCGCGGTGGAGGCCGCTGGCCAGCGCCTGGCCCAGCAGGCGGGCGACGCCGCCGACCGGGCGCGTCTGCTCCTGCTGGGGGGATGCGGTGCAGCGCTTGCGCTGTGCCTGCTGCTGACCGTGGTGGCGGCGCGTGCCATCGCGCGGCCGGTGCTGCAACTGACCGCCACGGTGCGGGCCTTGGCCGACGGCGATCTGGAACAATCCGTGCCCGCAGTAGAACGTCAGGACGAGATCGGCGCCATGGCACGCGCGGTCGAGGTCTTCCGCCAGCACGAGCAACAGGCACGTGACCGCGCCGCCGCACATGCCGCCGAGCATGCGGCACGTACCCGGCGCCAGGCGGCAATGGACCAACATCTGCAGGATTTCGGCGGCTCGGTGTCGGGGGTCCTCGCCAATCTTGCGCGCGCGGCGGACGGCATGCGCTCGGCCGCCGGCGAGATGACCGGCGCGGCGCACAGCACACGGGAGCATGCGACACGCACCGCCTCCTCGGCGACCGCTTCGGCCGAAAATCTGACCGCGGTCGGCGCCGGTGTGGAGGAGATGTCGGCGAGCGTGGACGAGATCAGCCGCCAGGTGGCGCATGCGTCGGCCGCGGCGCGCACGGCGGTGGAGCGCTCGGCGGCGACCGATCGCAAGGTGGCCGGGCTGGCTGCGGCGGCGGAGCGAATTGGCAGCGTGGTGCAGCTTATCGCCTCGATCGCCGGGCGCACCAACCTGCTGGCGCTGAACGCGACGATCGAGGCGGCGCGGGCGGGCGACGCGGGCAAGGGATTCGCGGTGGTCGCCGGCGAGGTGAAGGCGCTCGCGGCACAGACCGCCAAGGCAACCGAGGAGATCGGCGCCCAGGTCGTCGCCATCCGCGGCTCGACCGGCGAGGCGGTCGCGGCGGTCCAACAGGTCGGGGCGGCGATCGGCGATGTCGATGCCATCGCGACGGCGATCGCCGCGGCGGTGGAGGAGCAGGCAGCGGCGACACGGGAGATCGTCGGGCGCGTGCAGGCGGTGGCGCAGGCGACGGATGAGGTGAGCCACTCGATGACGCAGGTCTCGGTCGTGGCGGGTTCGGCGGACGGTGTTGCCGGACAGGTGATGCGGGCGGCCGACGAGATCGGCGGCACGTCCGACATGCTGCGGCAGGAGGTGGATGCGTTCCTGCGCGTGATGGCTCGCAAGGACGAAGCGGAGCGCCGGTTGTACGTGCGCATCCCGGGGGGCGGCCATCGCGCGACGCTGGACCTTCCGGGACAGCCCCCGCGTGAGGCGGTGATCCAGGAAATTGCCCGTGGCGGCATGGGGCTGCTGGCGTCCTGGAGTGAGCGAACCGGGACCGAGCTATCGGTGAGGCTGCCGGGAGTCGATATGCCGGTTCCGGCACGGGTGCTGCGCAGCGGCAACGGCACCCTGGTGTTGGCGTTTCATCAGGATCCCGCAACGCTGGTGCGGGTGGACCGCGCCCTGGCGATCATCGGCGCCAGTGGGGCGGAGGCGCGCGCGGCGTAAAAAGGCTGCGCGGTCACGCGCCGGCGGAAGCATATATCTCCGCGAGGCGAATCTCGACGCCGGGTTCCGGCATCCGCAGAATGTCGCGTTTGCCCATTGCGATGCGAGCCCAGTCCTCACCCTGCGGCTCGTACACGATCGCGGCCAAACTATCCTGCTCCAGGATGATGTACCGCTGGATGGAGGAGGTCGCCTGATACTCCCGAACCTTTTCGACCCGGTGCGTCTGTGACGTGCTGTCGCCGAGGACCTCGAACACCACCACCGTCTTCCCGACGACCTGCGATTTGTCCTGCTGCGGCGTGCAGGTCACCAAAGCATCCGGATACCGCGTTTTGCCGGCAACGATGATCTTCACGTCCGGCCCGAATGGCTCGCAGGTCCTGCCGTCCAGTTGGCGTTCCAGCACCCATCGCAGCCGGCGCATGATGCGGTTACGCATGACGGTGCCACCGGTCATCGCCACCGGCCCGATGCCATCGAACTCGTAGCGCGGGCTGCCGTTCCTCCCAGGCGAGAAATTCGGCCAGCGTTATCGGTTTGCGCAGGGCGACGGTCATGCAGCAAACATGGCGGGCCTGGCTGTGCTGTCGCCGGCTTCAAAGCCCGTCGGTCCACCCCGCCCGGTCTTTCACAGGATCGGTAGACGTCCGGCTCAGGCGCGGCAGCACCAACGATCGCACACCCCTGCGACGACCATCGTCAACGCTGCTCTCGACGCCGGCCTCCCGGCCAGCCGACCGCGGACGGGATCAACAGTAGCCAGACCCAGCGCGCCCCATGCACGCTGAACACGACCACCACGCCGGAGAGAATGAAGACGCCGGCCACCTGCAGCGAGCCCGCCAGGCCGCGGTGGCGGATGAGCGGGTCCAGCCCCGGGCGCACCAGGCGATCGCCAGCAATGGCGTAGCCCCACAACGCGGCGGACAACAGCGCGGTCAGTGCCATCGTGCCGTCATACAGCGCGTGGCTGGTGGCGTTGCCGTATTGGCTCAGCACCGCACTGGCGAACGGCACGAAGCTGACTGTCAGAAGCAGCAACAGGTTCAGCCAGATCAGTACGGTGTCGCAGCGATGGATGTAGCGAAACCGTAGGTGATGCAGGTACCAGAACTCGCCCACCACCAGGAAGCTCAGCACATAGCCGCCGATCTTGGGCAGGATCGAGACCAGGGCCGTGGTTAGGGCGGCATTGCTCACCGGTGCCGGCAGGTCCGGCAGGCGGACGTCCAGCACCAGCAGGGTGATCGCCACGGCGAACACGCCATCGCTGAAGGCGACAAGCCGCTCCGTGCCGGAGGTGGTCTCGATGCTGTCGCTGTCGCTCATGCGGCGTCCTCCCCTGGATCGTTCGCTGCTGAAATAGAGGCAGGCGGCGGATTCTCCCACTCGCGAATTTGGACTTTTCCATCCTGTGCGGGGAAGGTCCCTTTGCCCCAACAAGGAGAGCGCCTGCGTCGAAGAGCGGCATCGCCCGCGCGGGGCTTCCATCCCGGTGTGAGGAGACGCCCAGCAATGAGAGCGCCAAATGGGTGCAGAGTCCGCGTCTCCTCGCTATGGCGGGTGAGGCTTGCCCCGGCCTTCACCCATCGGCGCTAAGCGCGGAAGCTCCGGTTCTCGACGGTTCTATCCCGGATTTCTCCCTGGCGATGGAAGAACACCGCCCGCCGGAGCGCATTGCTTAGGGAGCGCGAGCATCGCACGGCGCACGCATCACGCCGGCCAGGCGACACTGACAATCAGCAGCCCGCACGGCTTGCGTGACATGGCACCGGCCTATGTCCGCATCGCGGGCTTCCCGGGCAGCTCACGAAAACCTGCGGAGCAGTTGGATCGCCTCGAACGGTAGTATCGTATCTTGGGGAAACCCTGCGGCAATTCGTCAAGGGCCGACAACTGCGCCCGCCATTCCGACTCTTCGAAACGTGAGGGCCAACGCAGGCTGCAAGTTGATGTTCCTACGCGGCTGCACGCCAGTTCAACGGCCGGACGTGGGTTGACAGGCTACGGACCCGGGCAGCAGCCTTTCTCGCACTAACGGCGACCAAGCCGTCTTGCGGAGGATACGACCATGTCTAACCACATCGGGTCTGACCACACGGGGTCTAACCACACGGGGTCTGACCACACCGGGTTTGACCACATCGGGTCTGACCACATCGGGCGCGCATCGTTGCGCGGTTCGCTGTCGCGCCGCGACCTGATGCGCGCCTCGGGCGCAGCAGCGGCGGTGACCGTGCTGCCGTTGCGTCGCGGCTACGCCGCCGACGCTGGCCTGCTGCAGTCGGCCCCCGAGGCACCCTACGAATCCCCCATCACGCCCGAACGCGCCGCTTTCCTCAAGACCAAGCCGTACAAGGGCAAGACCATCTACCTCCTGGTGGAGAAAGGCTCGGTCGGCGAGGGTCTGAAGCATCACGTGCCGCACTGGGAAGAAGAAACCGGCGGCCGCATCAGCGTCGCCGATGTTCCGATCGACATCCTCTACACGCAGATCTTCTCCGACCTTACCAGCGGCCTGCACCGCAACGATGCCTATATGACGGCAGCCTGGTTCTACGGCGACTTCTTCACCAACGGCACGCCCTACATCCAGCCGATCGAGCCGTTCCTCGCCGATCGCCGCTATCCCTACTGGAACCCCGGCAACTTCATCCCCGCGATGAAAAAGCTATACACCTGGGGCGGCAAGCTGTACGGCGTGTTGTTCGATGCCGATGCGCAGACGCTGTATTACCGCAAGGACGTCTTCGCCAATCCGGACAACCAGGCGAAGTTCAAGGCCAAGCACGGCTACGACCTGCCAGCCCCGCCGACGACGATGCAGCAGATGCACGACCTCGCCGACTTCTTCACCGGCTGGGACTGGAACGGCGACGGATCGGCCGACTGGGGCCTGGCACTGCACGCCAAGGTGAACGCTCAGGGCTTCTTCCACTTCCTCACCCTCGCGGCGCCCTACATTTGCTCGCCCGACAACAAGTATTTCTATTTCCATCCGGAAACGATGAAGCCGCTGATCAACTCGCCTGGGCATCTGCGCGCGCTGCAGGACTACCTCAAGTTTCTGCCCAATGGTCCGCGCGAAGAGATCGCCTGGACGCTTGGCCAGGGCTGGAACCTGTTCCTGTCGGGCAAGGCGGTGATGGAGGCGACCTGGGGCGACCTGCCGACTCTGGCGCAGGACACCAAGTCGTCGGTCGTGCAGGGCAAGATCGGCGCCGCGCCGATCCCCGGCGTTACCGAAGCCTACGATCCGATCAACAACACATGGAAGAAGTATCCGCTGAACCAGGCCGGCAACGTCAACGGCGGAAGCTGGCATTGCGTCATCTCGCGCTTCACGCAGGAGAAGCAGGCGACCTACGACTTTCTCGCCTTCATGGCCAACCGCAAGAACGCCTTCTACAACGTGACCCACGGCTTCACCGGCGTGCAGCCCGGCATGCGCGACGAATACCTGCCGCCGGCCGGCACCGCGACGCTCGCCGAGTGGCACGCGGAGGGCTGGAACGAGGCCGACGCCAAGGCCTTCATGGATGCCTACTATGCCAACCTGGCGCTGCCGGTGCAGGAACCCTATCTGCGCATCCCCGGCGCCGCGGATTACTGGCACCAGCTCGACATCCGGCTGTCCGCCTTGCTCGCCGGCCAGACCACGCCGCAAAAGGCGTTGGATGAGACCGCCGCGGCATGGGAGGACATCACCAACCGCTACGGCCGCGATCAGCAGAAGGCGCTGTATGTCGCGTCGTTCGGCGCGTGAGATGCAGCGCCGCGAAACGACTGGCTCTTGGTGCCGGGGTGACGCCGGCGCCTGCGTCTCGTCATGGCCGGGTTTGACCCGGCCATCTGCGCCGGTACTCGCGTGCGCGGATGGCCGGAACATGGGCCGCCCATGATACGGTGTGGTTGGATGACGTTGTGAACGACTCGACTTTGGCACCTCGCAACGCAATGCCCCGCGCACCCGCGCGCGGCGGCAAGCGCCGGCGCTTCGACGATGAGGTCGCGTTCAAATACCTGATGCTGGCACCGGCGATCGTCTGGATCGTCGGCCTCACGTTCTTCCCGCTGGCCGAGGTGATCCGCTACAGCTTTGCCAACTACGTGCTGGGCCGCGGCGTCACCGGCTATGTCGGCTTCGCAAATTATGCCGGCGTGCTGCAATCCGACGAGTTCTGGCACAGCGTCGTCATCACCATCATCTATGTCGCCATCACCGTCCCTCTCGAAGTCGTGCTCGGCTTCCTGCTCGCCTGGGTGGTCAATCTCGGCGCACCCGGCACCAAACTGTTCCGCGCGCTGATCACCTCCCCACTGTTCACCATGGAAGTCGCGATCGGCTATCTGGGCATCACCCTGTTCAGTTCGCAGGGCGGCCTGGTGACCTGGCTGCTGGGCTTCGTGGGACTCTCCATCCCCTGGCTCTCCACCGCCACCTGGGGCCTGACCGCGGCGATGATCCTGGAAGTCTGGCGCTGGACGCCGTTCGTTTTCCTGCTGGCGCTGGCGGCACTGTCCGCGGTGCCGCAGGAGATCTACGACGCCGCGGTGCTCGACTGCGAAAACCACTGGCAGGCGATGCGCCATATCGGCATTCCGCTCGCCTGGCCGGTGATGAGCGTTGCCATCCTGCTGCGGCTGATCGAGGGCTTCAAAGCCTTCGGCCTCCCGTTCGCCATCACCAGCGGCGGCCCTGGCACCAGCACACAGCTCTTCAGCATCTATGACTATCTGACGACCATCCAGTTCTTCGACTTCGGCCACGGCTCGGCCATGGGCATCGTCGTGCTGGCGATGATCTCGGTGCTGATCACCATCTTCTTCCGCCAGATGCGGCGGCGGATCGCCTGACGGGAGGTTCGCGATGCAGAACGTGCTGTGGCTGCGTGCCCGTCCCGGCTCCAAGGCGGTGATCTACCTGATCATGCTGCTGGCCTGCAGCCTGGGTGCTGGTGCCGTTCCTGTGGGCGGTCCTGAACTCGATCAAGACGCTGGAGGAGACGTTCCGCTCCGGCACCATCATCCCCTTCCTGCAATTCCAGCCTACCCTGGACTCCTGGCACCAGGTGCTGACCGACCCCGGCGTGCTGCATGCGCTGCTGTCGAGCGTCGTGGTGAGCGGCGGCGCCACGGTCCTGGTGCTGGTGATCGGCGTGCCGGCCGCCTACAGCCTGGCCCGCTTCGAGTTTCCCATGGCCTCGCGCGACATCACCCTGTGGTTCCTGTCGCAACGCGTGTTGCCGCCGGCGATCGTGCTGGTGCCGTTCTACCTGATGATGGTGTATTTTGGATTGATCGATACCTGGACCGGCCTGATCATCTCCTACTCGACCTTCAGCCTCGCCTTCGCCGTGGTGATCATGCGCGACGTGTTTCGCGACGTGAGCAAGGAGGTCGAAGAGGCGGCGAAAGTCGAAGGCGCGACCGCCTGGCAGATCTTCCTGCTGATCGCGCTGCCGCTGTCGATCGACGGCGTCATCGTCACCGCAATCAACGTCTTCGCCTTCGGCTGGAACGAGGCGCTGTTCGCTTCGGCCTTCACGTCGCGCAACGCGCAGACGCTGGCCTCGTTCATCCTGGCCTCGCGCGGCACGCGCGACATCGACTTCAATCTGGCCGCGGTCAACACGCTGATCGCGATCGGGCCCCCGGTGATCCTGTCGTTCTTCTTCCAGCGCTACCTGGCACGCGGCCTGTCATTCGGTGCGGTGAAGGGGTAGGGCACAACGCCCGCCGGGGCACGGCATGTGCTCGTCATGGTCAAATCGCGCGGCGCCGTGTCCGGTGGATTTCCGCTGTACAACGCGTCCTGACGAGGTGGGCACGGATTGGCTTCGCCGGTTCGCCTATCCCTGGGCGTCGCCCCCGAGAAGCAGTGGGCGAGCTGGCGCTATGCCGGACGCCGCGCCCGCAGCGCCGCCGCCAGCGTGCCGTCGTCCAGCACGTCCAGCGCGCCGCCCATCGGCACTCCCTGGCCCACTCGGGTGACTGCCACGCCCAGCGGCTTCAGCCGGTCGGTCAGCCAGTGCGCCGTGGTGGCGCCGTCAACGGTGGCGGGCAGCGCCAGCACCACCTCGATCACACCGCCCTGCTGGATACGGGCGAGCAAGGGCGGGAGGTTCAGGTCCTCCGGCCCGATGCCGCCGAGCGCGGACAGCGTGCCGCCCAGCACATGGTACAGGCCGCGATGCACGCCGGCGCGCTCCAGCGCCCACAGGTCGCCCACGCCTTCGATGACGCAGATCATTGTGCCGTCGCGGTCGGGATCGGTGCAGATAACGCAGGGATCGCGGCTATCGAGATTGCCGCAGCGGGAGCAGGGATGGACGGCGCGGGCGGCCTCGGCGAGGGCGACGGCGAGGGGCAGCATCCGTGCCTCCGGCTGCTGCAGCATGCGCAGCGCGGCGCGGCGCGCGCTGCGTGGGCCCATGCCGGGCAATTTCGCCAGCAGGTCGATCAGTCTTTCGATTTCCGGGCCGCCCATGGGACGGCGTCACTGAGGCGTTGGCCAGGAGCCGTCAAGCGGTGGCGGCATGGGCCTTCCAGGGGCCCTCCGGGCCGTAGCCCTGTCGGGTTATAGCCCTTGCCGCGGGGCGTGCGCGGTGGACTAATGCGGTGGCGTCCGATCAAGCGGGAGGAGAACATGGCCAAGTATACCTGGGAACACATTCATCTGCGTTCGCCGGACCCGGCGGCGACGGCGCGGTGGTATGCCGAGAAGCTGGGCGCGGAGGTGATCCGCACGCCGATGCCGGATGGATCGACGCCGGATCGACCTGGACCTGACCGGGCAGAAGATCTTCATTGCCAAGGCGGACCCGGCGACGACCGGCGCCTCGCCGGAGACGCCGTATATGGGCCTGGAACATTTTGGCCTGACGGTGGACGACATCGAGGCCGCGGTGGCCGAGCTGAAGGCCAAGGGCGTGCCCTTCACCATGGAGCCGAAGACGATCCGCCCGGGCGTGCGCATTGCCTTCCTGACCGCACCGCAGAATGTGTCGATCGAGCTGATCCAGCGCGGCTAGGGTTGTGAGTCCTGGCTTCGATGCCGGCGGCGAGGCCGTCATCGCGAGTGCGGTGAATCTCCGGGACGGTGCATACGTCACTCCGCGAGTTGCTTCGCTACGCTCGCACTGACACGTCGCTACGCTCGCAATGACACGTCGCTGCGCTCGCAATGACACGTCGCCCCGCCCGCGATGACAATCCAAGGCGGGGCGCAACCGTCACAGGCGGAACTCCAGGCCTCTGGCGCTGCGCACAGGAGGTGGTCTGACGGTATGCCCATCAATCCAGCCGATGGCCCGATCCTGGGCGCCCTCTACGGCAGCGACGCAATGCGTGCCGTGTTCGACGAGCGCGCCTACTTTCAGCGCATGCTGGACGTGGAGGCGGCGCTGGCGCGAGTGCAAGCGCGGCTGGGCATCATCCCGGCCGACGCCGCGCAGGCCATTGCTGCGGCGGCACGCTATGAGAACCTGGATCCTGCCGAACTTGCCGCCAGCGCGCGCAATGTCGGCTACCCGGTGGTGGGCTTGGTCGCCGGGCTGTCGCGCGCTGCGGGCAAGGCGGGCGCCTGGACGCATTGGGGCGCCACCACGCAGGACATCATGGACACCGCCACCGTGCTGCAGGTGCGCGAGGGCCTTGGACTGGTGCGCGCCGAACTGCTGGGTCTGCTGCGCGCACTGACCGCCCGAGCCGAGCAATACCGGCACACGGTGATGGCGGGGCGAACCCATCTGCAGCAGGCGCTGCCCACCAGCTTCGGGCTGAAATGCGCGATCTGGGCGTCGCCGCTGCCCGGCCATCTGCAACGGCTCGACCAGGTGCGCGCCCGGGTAGAACAGGTGGAGTTCGCCGGCGCGGCTGGCACGCTCGCATCGCTGGGCGGGCAGGGCATCGCGGTCATGGAAGGGCTGGCGGAGGAACTGGGCCTGGGCGCACCGGCGGCACCCTGGCACGTCTGCCGCGAGGCGCTGGCCGAGACCGTAGCCTTCCTCGGCATCGTCTGCGGCACTCTGGCTAAGTTCGCCACCGACATCATCCTGCTCTGCCAGACCGAGGTGGGCGAGGTCGCCGAACCCTATGTCGCCGGGCGGGGTTCGTCCTCCACCATGCCGCAGAAGCGCAACCCGATCGCCTCGGAATACATCCTGGCGGCGGCGCGCGCGGTGCAGGCGCTGGTGCCGCTGATGCTGGGCGCGATGGCGCAGGACCACGAGCGCGCCACCGGCCCGTGGCAGGCCGAGGCGCTGGCCATCCCGCAGGCCTTCGTGCTGACTCACGGCGCGCTGTTGCAGGCACGCGCGATCGCCGAGGGCATGGTGGTGGACGCCGCCCGGATGCGCCGCAACCTGGACCTGACGCACGGGCTGATCGTGGCGGAGGCGGTAATGATGGGGCTGGCCTCGCAACTCGGCCGCGGCGAGGCGCATCACGTGGTGAAGCATGCCTGCGACGAGGCGCTGGAGCAGGGGATCAGCCTGGCGGATGCCCTGGAACGGGAGCCGGCGGTGGCGGAGAAGCTGGACCGCGCGGCGATTGAACGGCTGACCGATCCCGCGGGGTATCTGGGCAGCACCGACGCGTTCATCGACCGCGTGCTGGCGGCGGCGCGGGCAGTCGTTTGAAGAGGGCGGTGCGGGCGGTGGTTTGAAGGGGAGGTCCGGCGGGCCAACCAACCTGTCATTGCGAGCGCAGCGAAGCAATCCCCCGGAGAGTACGCACGCCACTCGCGGGGATTGCTTCGCTCCGCTCGCAAGACACTTGCAATGTGACTCGCAATGACACGCCCGGTCTTGCAAAGACACTGACAGCGTGTCGGTATCCACCGGCACGTGGTCCGAATGTTGCTGCACAGAACCGAAGCCGGCAGCGCACCGGCATCGCGTGCGTTGGCGATCTCGGCACGGGTCAGAGCACCCCAGTCCTGGGTGGATTGCCAGGTTTCGGTCACGGCATTGAGCCCGTTGGTTGCATCACGACGAGCAGTCGCGGCGGGAAGCGCGGTTGCAGGCAAACTGCACGGCGTGGCGGCCAGAGCATTTCCACCGTACTGACATCACCCCGCCGCGGTCGTTGCTTCGTCGCTTCGCTTCTCGCAATGACAGGCACGGGTCAGCATTTCCAGTCAGACCAAACAATCTGGCGGATCGCCCAAGAGGAGGTAGGTCCCGGAGGCACGATCGCCATATCGGCTTCCCAACGCGCCACCAGCCGGGTTAGCCTTCCGCGCATGCACGCATCCAGGATCATCCGCAGCTCCGTCTGCCCGCATGACTGCCCCTCTACCTGCGCGCTCGAGGTGGAGGTGCTTGACGGCACCCGCATCGGCGCCGTGCACGGGGCGGGGGGGAATACTTACACCGCGGGCGTCATCTGCTCGAAGGTCGCGCGCTATGCCGAGCGCATCCACCACCCCGACCGCTTGACGCATCCGCTGCTGCGTACCGGCCAGAAAGGCTCGGGCCAGTTCCGCCGCATCGGCTGGAATGAGGCACTGGACCGCGTCGCCGCCGCCTTCACCGACATCGCGGCGAAGCATGGTGCGGAAGCGGTCTGGCCGTTCTATTACGCCGGCACGATGGGACTGGTGCAGCGTGACGGCATCAACCGGCTGCGCCACGAGATGTGCTACTCGCGGCAGAACCTCACAATTTGTACCTCGCTGCCGGAAGCCGGCTGGCAAGCTGGCATCGGCCAGAGCAGGGGCGTCGATCCGCGCGAGATGGCGGTGTCCGATCTGATCGTGATGTGGGGTGGCAATCCCGTCTCCACCCAGGTCAACGTGATGACGCATATCGCGCGGGCGCGGAAGCAGCGTGGGGCGAAGCTGGTGGTGGTTGATCCGTATCGTTCGCCCACCGCCGCGGTGGCGGATATCCATCTCGCGCCGCGGCCGGGCACCGACGGGGCGCTGGCCTGCGCTGTGATGCACGTGGCATTCCGCGACGGTTACGCCGACCGCGCTTACATGGCGCGCCACGCCGATTGCCCGGACGAACTGGAAGCGCATCTGCGGACGCGCGGTCCCGAGTGGGCGGCGGCGATCACCGGACTGTCCGTCGAGCAGATCGAGGACTTCGCTGCGCTCTATGGCCGCACGCGGCGCAGCTACATTCGCTGCGGCTATGGCTTCGCGCGCAGCCGCAATGGCGCTGCGAACATGCACGCGGTGACCTGCCTGCCGACCGTCACCGGCGCCTGGCAATACGAAGGCGGCGGCGCGCTGTGGTCCAACCGCGGTATGTACCAGATCGACAAGACGCTGATCGAAGGCCTCGATGTGCGCGATCTGAGCGTGCGCGAGCTCGACATGAGCAGGATTGGCAGTGTGCTGACCGGGGATCGGTCGGAGCTGGGGAATGGGCCGCAGGTCCATGCTCTGCTGATCCAGAACCAGAATCCGCTGACCGTCTGTCCCGACAGCAATCGCGTCCGCCGCGGTTTCTCCCGTGACGATCTGTTTGTGTGCGTGCACGAGCAATTCATGACCGAGACGGCGAAATGGGCCGACGTGGTGCTGCCGGCCACGATGTTCATGGAGCACGACGACTTGTACCAGGCCGGCGGCCATACGCATCTTCAAATTGGTCCGAAGCTGATCGAACCACCGGGTGAGTGCCGTTCGAATCACGAGGTGCTGCAAGGGCTGGCGTCGCGCCTGGGTGCGCGTCATTCAGGCTTCGAGATGACGGCCATGCAGATGATCGACGCGACGCTGCGCCTGTCTGGCCGACCCGATGCGGCGACCGTGCTGCGCGAGCGCTGGATCGACTGCGCGCTGCCATTCGAGAAGGCGCATTTCCTGACCGGTTTCCCACGCAATGGAGGAAAATTCGCGTTCGCGCCGGACTGGGCGGCACTGGGCGACAAGCATGGCGCGATGCCGAGGCTGCCGGACCACATGGCGACGATCGACGCCTCCGGGCCGGACCGGCCGTTCCGGCTGATGACCTCGCCGGCACGCAGCTACCTCAACACCAGCTTCACCGAGATGGCATCCGGCCGGCAGCGCGAGGGTCGTCCCACCGTGATGCTGCATGCCGACGACGCGGCACGGCTGGGCATCGCCGACGGCGAGAAGGTGGTGCTGGGCAACGCGCGCGGCGAGGTGGTGCTGCATGCGCGCATCGCGAAGGGCATGCAACCGGGCGTGTTGGTGTCGGAGAGCATCTGGCCGAGCGAGGCTTTCGAAGGCGGCATCGGCATCAACGCGCTGACCAGCGACGACCCGGCTCCGCCGTCGGGGGGCGCGGTGTTCCATGATACGGCGGTGTGGCTGCTCCCGGTGGCGGCGGAACTGGCGCTGGCGGCCGAGTAGGCCGAGAGACGGCATGCCGGGTGGGTCAACCACGATCGCTTTGCGGCAATGACAACCGACGCCGTCGCCGATGGCGGTGTCCCGGCAGCGCTCGCGGCCCGTGCAGAGGAACAGCCGGCAAAGATGTCGCAGATTGCCGCCGCGTATCAAAGCACGCCAAAAAGTTTGTTCAGCTACGCCGCCTGCACTGCTCGGTTTCAGCACGTATCAGCATCGATCGGTCGATTTTTTCTAAATATCTAGCGACGGCGGCGTCACCGGCTTGCCGAAAGACCGACAGCCCTGGGCGGCCATAGTTCGGACGATGCCCACACGACGACTCTGACGCCCGAGCTGCTCATCGAGGAGTTCCACGATCATCATCACGCCGATATCTCCACGATTTTTGATCACGATAGCCTTGCCATCATGGATTTCGAGAAGTCGATCAAGTACGATATCGGGTTGCTTCGTTCGAGCCCGGCAGTGCCGAGCACGATCGGCAACGCCGTAAAGCGCCTGTGGGCCAACCCCATCTGGAAGCCGTAGCCGATACGGAGCGCCCGTAAGGGCGGCCCTGCCAATTCCGAACGGCGGATACCGATCGTCGCGGCTGCCGTCAGTCGTCCAGCCGGATCGATTTCACACCACCGATGTGCGCGCTTCCACACTCAACGCCTGACGCCCGCAGACCCATCTGGAGGTTCTCGGGGGCCTCCCCGAACGACCAAAGACGGAGCCTGAAAGGAGAAGTCATGGGAAAGCTTGAGGGTAAGGTCGCAGTCATCACGGGTGGATCGAGCGGCATGGCGCTGGCGAGCGCCAAGCGGTTCGTTGAAGAAGGCGCCTATGTCTTCATCATGGGCCGGAGGCAGGAGGCGCTCGACGAGGCCGTCAAGCTGATTGGCCGGAACGTGACCGGCGTGCGCGGCGACGCGGCCAATCTCGACGACCTCGGCCGTCTGTTCGACACGGTCAAGCGGGAAAAGGGCAGGATCGACGTCCTTTACGCGAGCGCCGGCACGGGCGAAGCCGTCCCACTGGACGAGATTACCGAGCAGCATTTCGATGCGACCTTCGGCCTGAATACGCGCGGCACGCTGTTTACGGTTCAGAAGGCGTTGCCGCTGTTCAACGATGGCGGATCGATCTTCATGACCGGGTCAGTTGCTTCGGTGAAAGGTTTTCCTGGTTACGGCGTGTATTCGGCGAGTAAGGCGGCGTTGCGCTCTTTCGCACGCACTTGGCTCAACGAACTGAAGGGCAGGAATATCCGGGTGAACGTGCTGAGCCCGGGGCCGATCGCCACACCGATGCAGGACCAGGTTCTCACCGAGGAAGCGAAGCGGATGTTCGAATCCCTGATCCCGCGGGGAAAGATGGGTCGTCCTGAGGAAATTGCGGCGGTCGCGCTGTTTCTTGCTTCAGACGATTCGAGCTTCGTGAATGGGGTGGAGTTGTCTGTCGACGGTGGCTTCTCGGCCATCTGAATTCGCGCCGGATCGCGGGAAGTGGCTGACCGTCCGGCCGCGCGGAAGTCGTTCACGGCAGGACGTCTACGCGTCAATTCACGAATTCGAACCGATGACGCGCATCGCTTGGGGTGGCGGTCGGAAGATCTCGCGAAGGTCGCCATGCAGCGAAACGGATAACCCAGCGCCGTTGAGGGCCGGGGAATCAATATCAACACGGATCGGAGAAGTATTATGAGCTATGCGATTGTAGGATTCGGTGCGGTAGGCCAGGCCCTCGCCCGAGCCTTCGCCCGTAAGAACATCAAGGTGGCTGTCGCGAGCCGCCGGCCGCCCGAGGCGTTGGCGCCGCAGGCTCGGGCGATTGGACCCACGGTCGTCGCCAAGTCGCTGCGGGATGCACTCGAAGCCGACACAATCATCTTGGCGGTTCCGTTCGGGGAGCATCGCGAGGTTGCGAAGGCCCTGCCGAGCTGGAAAGGCAAGACGGTCATCGACGCGATGAACGCGTTAGTTCCCCTTGAGGAGCTGGACGGTCTCCCGTCCTCCGCCTTCGTCGCGAAGGCTTTCACCGGCGCCAGGTTCGTGAAAGGTTTCAATCACCTGATTGCGGCCACCCTGGCTGCCGATCCGATCGTCGAGGGCGGCCACCGGGTCGTCTTTCTGTCGAGCGACGACGAGGACGCGACCGCTCCCGTGGCGGCGTTGGCCAAACAACTCGGGTTCGCACCCGTCAAGCTGGGAAAGCTCAACGAGGGTGGCGCGCTGGTGCACGCACGCGGCCGCACTTGGGGCCAGCTCATCTTCCAGGATTTGTTCAAGAAGGAGCAGTAATCGATCTACGACCGTGTGATTTGGCCCGAGAAGTACGATCCCAAAACGTCGGCCATCCATGCGCTCAATGACATCGACGTGAAGGCGCCCCCTCAAGCGGTATGGAGGCTGTCCAATGATGGATCGGGTCGCCTTTGCGCCTTCAAGGACTATTGAAGACGATCGATTGATCCCGCCTCGCGGCCCTGTCCCCAGCTATCCCGGAACCACCTTTTTCTACGACCCCTCACTCCCACTCGATCGTCCCGGGCGGCTTGCTGGTAATATCGTACGTCACCCGGTTGATCCCCCGCACCTCGTTCACAATCCGGCTCGCCACCCGCGTCAAAAACGAAGCATCGAACGGATACACGTCCGCGGTCATCCCATCGGTGGACGTCACCGCACGCAGCGCGCAGGCATGGTCGTAGGTGCGGCCGTCGCCCATCACCCCCACGGTGCGCACCGGCAGCAACACCGCGAACGCCTGCCAGATCGCATCATACAGACCGGCCGCGCGGATCTCCTCCAGGAAGATCGAGTCCGCCTTGCGCAGCAGGGCCAGCTTCTCCCGCGTGATCGCACCCGGCACCCGGATCGCCAGACCAGGACCCGGAAACGGGTGCCGCCCGATGATCGTGTCGGGCAGGCCCAGCTCTCGCCCCAGCGCGCGCACTTCGTCCTTGAACAACTCGCGCAGCGGCTCGACCAGCTTCATGCGCATCCGTTCCGGCAGGCCGCCTACGTTGTGATGCGACTTGATCGTCACCGAGGGCCCACCGGTGAAGCTGACGCTCTCAATCACGTCCGGATACAGCGTCCCCTGCGCGAGATAATCCGCGCCGCCGATCTTCGCCGCCTCCTGCTCGAACACGTCGATGAACAGCCGGCCGATGGTCTTGCGCTTCACTTCCGGATCGGTGACGCCGTCCAGCGCGTCCAAGAACATGTCCGCGGCGTCACGATGCACCAGCCGGATGTTGAAGCGGTCGCGGAATGTCGCCACGACTTCGGCGGCTTCGCCTTCTCGCAGCAGGCCGTGATCGACGAAGATGCAGGTCAGTTGCTCGCCGATCGCCTCGTGGATAAGCACCGCGGCGACCGACGAATCGACACCGCCGGACAGGCCGCAGATCACCCTCCGCTGCCCCACCATCGCACGCACCCGAGCAATTTCGGTGGCGCGGAACCCCGCCATGGTCCACGTGCCGGACAGGCCCAGCACGCCGTGGGTGAAGTTGCGCAGCAGCGCGGCGCCGTGCGGCGTGTGCACTACCTCCGGATGGAACTGCACCCCGTAATAGTGCCGCGCGTCATCGGCGATCGCGGCGAACGGCGCGCCATCCGACACGCCGACCGCGCGGAACCCCGGCGGCAGCTTCGTCACCCTGTCGCCGTGGCTCATCCACACTTGCTCGCGCGCGCCCGGCCGCCAGACGTCGCGGAACAGGGCGCAGTCGCCCACCACATCGACGAAGGCGCGGCCGAACTCGCGGTGGTCGGACGGCTGCACCTCCCCGCCGAGCTGCTGACACAGCAATTGCTCGCCGTAGCAGATCCCCAGGATCGGCACGCCGAGGTCGAACACCACGCCGGGCGCCAGCGGCGCGGTGGCTTCGTGGGTGGACGCAGGGCCGCCGGACAGGATGATGCCGCGCGGATGCCACGCGGCAATGCGGTCCGGGTCGGCGTTGAATGGCCAGATTTCGCAATAGACGCCGGATTCGCGTAGTCGGCGGGCAATAAGCTGGGTGACCTGGCTGCCGAAATCGAGGATCAGCACACGCTCGGCGGCGAGCTGGGGCGTGGTGGCGGGATCAGGCAGGGAATCGGGCATGACGTGCAGTACCGTGCATGATCCTGGGGCATCAACCATGCCGGCCCCCGGAAGGCAAGTCCGATCGAGGCTGGCGTGATCGTTACGGCAAGCGACCCACCCTCGCTCCCGCCGTGAGCCGCCAGCACGGCGCCATGTGTGCCCCAACAACCTGACTATCGTTATGTCTCTGTGCCAAAACGCGACCCCGAAATGCCTTGTATGCGGCGTCTTCTTCGGGATAAGCGTCGTTGTCAGTTCTCCCGCTGGGTTTCCATTTGATGACACACCCCCGCAAACCAGCTTCGGCCCGGTTCCTGGCAAGCTGTTCTTCATTGTTTTTTCTTACGACGTTGCTGTTCTATTATCCCGGCAGTCTCGGCTGGGATGCGACTGTGCAGTGGTATGATGCCCGAACAGGTCACATCGTGTCCCATCATCCGGCCTTCATGGCCTTCATCTGGCATTGGCTTGACCTCGCCGTTCCCGGCCCCGGTCTTTTTCTGGCTTTGCAACTGGCATTTTTTTGGGGTGCCGTGCACCTGTTGCTGACTGAGCTTCGCCCGACCCGCATCGTTGCGGTCGTAAGCTGCATACTGCTCGGGTTCAACCCGTATGAGATCGCCCAGTCGGCCCTGGTCATCAAGGATGTGATGGGGGGCAACGTCGCTCTGTTGGCGCTGGTCGTACTGCTGCGATACCCGCGAACGGCGCGCAGGCTCCGGCTCGTTACGCTGGTATTCGCGTTACTCGCGCTTGCCGGCCTGTTCCGCTTCCAGTTCTGGCTGCTCGCGATTCCCAGTTTCGCCACTATTTACCTATTCGAACATACAGCAGGCGAGGCGGCACGCGCCCCACACATGCGCCACGTCGCCGCCGCAGCGGTGGCGGCTCTGCTTGTGCCGGTCCTGATGGCTCAAGCCACGATGCACGCGACGCTCGACGTCCGGCCAAGTACCGACCGAAACTTTCGACAGGTGATGTTGTTCGACATCGGGGCCGCCATCGCCGAGTATCCGAGCCTGGATCTGCACCTCCTGGCAAAGGATGGCCTTGACGTCGCGACCTTGCGCAGCGCTGCCAAGGCAGACTACCTCCCCTATCCGATGATCGATTGGACGGAAACCGGAATTTACGACCGCATCACGGACCAGATCGGCGATGCCCTGGGAGAGCCCGCTGTCCTGGGCGGTTCTTCTTCTAAACAGCTCACAATGGCCCAGTACGTCGCACAGTGGAAACAGATGCTGTTTGCGGTCCCCGGACTGTTCCTGGAGACGCGCCTGCTATCTGTCGTTCGTCTGTTGGGCATTGGCGGCAGTGTCGAGGCTTGTTGGCCGCTCACCACTGTGGGCTTCCTTGGACAGCCGGCCGATCTATGGCAGGCGCTGCATGGCGCCGATCTGAAGGAAGCCTACGTTACCCACCTGCTGCGCTCCCGGTATTTTCCTGCCGCCACCTTCGTGTTCCGGCCGGCGACTTATTTGGTGCTGTCCCTCGGTCTCTGCATTGCCTGGTTCAGCAGCCGACGCCGCCCGGACGTGTTCGTTTACGGCTTGGTTATCGCGGCGTGGTTCTACATCCTTACGTTCCTGCCGTTCAATCCGGATTGCGAGGTCCGCTATTCCTATTTCGCCTGTACCATGATCCTGTTCGCTCTGGTGCACTGGGGGATTTCGGTGCTGGAACTCCGTGCTAAGAGTTTCGCTACGACGCAGCCAGCTGCGGCGCCACGCGAAAACGTCGGATCGGTCTGAAACGCGCCAACCACGGGATGGACGGCAATCATTTCGCTGACCGTAGCTCCGTAGGTTGCGGCCAGCCCTGCAGACTGAGTTCATCCCACGATCGATCCCGCAAGCACGCGTTCAGCCATTCGGTGAACAAGGTGGAGCCAATCTGCGTCATGTGCTGCGCGGCGTCGGTGAAATAACGGTCAGACCAGTGTGGAAGCGGATAGGCGCTGACGCGAACCTGGAGGCGGGCGCAAATAGCGGCCGAATTTGAACGTGATCGGTCGCATGCCGCTAAAATTGGAAGTATAAGAACTCACCGGTTCCTCCGATGGCGAGCGCGGCCAGCGCGGTCGCACAGCCCATGACGAATGCCCAGCGGCCATTGTGCCGCCAGATCAGCCAGGCGGTCGACGAGCGGGTCACCTCATCCAGCGCCGGACGGAATTCGCAGAAGATCTGCTGTGTGTTCGGCATGGCCCAGACCACCACATACAGTCCGATCACCGGCACCACCTGCTCCAATATCTTGATGATGCGGTAAAGCGAGCCTTGGTACACTGCCGCGGCCATGGGAACCGGTCCGACGACCGCGGCGAGATGAGACGCGACATGGGCAGTCGCAGCGGCGGCGCCTTTCAAGCCATGCAGTCCGGCCATCGCGGTCAGCATGGAAATCGCCGCGGGCACGGATGGCGCGCGGAAGAATACCGACGCCACCAGCACCGACGCGTACGTCAGCACTACCCGCCATACCACGCCAAACCGTGTCGGCGGCGGGGGATTCGGGCGGATGATGCGGCAGGCGCGGTTGATCGTGAGGTAGATCGCGTGCAGCAGGCCGAATACCAGGAAAGTTGCGCCCGCCCCGTGCCAGATACCGGCCAGCACGATGGTTACGAAAATCGGCACGGCCGCCATCGTCGTGAAGCCGCCCACAGTCATCTGCGCCGCGCGGTTGATCGGCAGTTTGCGAGCCATGCGTCGCCGCATCGCGGCCACCGCCAGCGGATTATAGACATACTGGGTGAAATACCGTGTCAGGGTCATGTGCCAGCGCTGCCAGTATTCCACCACGCTCTGCGCCTTGTAGGGCGAGTTGAAATTCAGCGGAAAGCGCAGGTTGAACATCAGCGCCAGTCCGATCGCCATGTCGGAATAGCCGGAGAAGTCGAAATACAACTGCAACGAGTACGACAGCACCGCCTGCCACGACGCCAGCATCGACAGTGCTTCGGGATGAGCGTACGCGGCGGGAACGTTGGCGCCAATCGGATCGGCGATCAGGCATTTCTTCAACATGCCCATCACGAAGATGCCAAGACCGACCGAGAACTCCGCCGCCGCGAACCGGTAGGTTTTCGGATCGGCGAACTGCGGCATCATCTCGCCGTTGTGCAGGATCGGGCCGGCGATCAGGTGCGGGAAGAACGTCACGAATACGACGTAATCAAGCAGGTTGCGGTCCTTCGCGATGCCGTGGCGGCAATCGAGCAGGTAGCCGATCTGGGTGAAGGTGAAGAACGAGATGCCCAGCGGCAGGACGATCCCGTGCAGCTCTGCGCGGATCAGACCGGTGTTGTTCAGCAGACCGACCAGCCACATTGCGTATTTGTAATAGACCAGGGCGGCCAGGTTGGCTGCAACCGCCAGCTTCGTCACCCAGCCTTGCAGCGTAGCCCTGGATTCGGTGGCACCGATAAGCAGCGAGGCGCTGTAATTGAACGCGATTGAGATTGCCAGCAGCGGTACGAAGGCCGGATTCCACCAGCCATAGAAGACGAAGGAGCCGAAGATCAGCCACACAATCGCCGGTCGGCGACCGAAGCGGGCGGTGGTGTAATAGCCTGCCAGCGCCAGCGGCAGGAACACGTAAACGAAGACATACGAGTTGAACAGCAAAGACGTTCGCCCTTTCGGCAGCCCGGTCACGTGGCCGTGACCGCGACACACGGGCGCATCTACCCCAAAATCCGGCGGGAGCGGGAGGAAAAACCGTCCGGCGGCGCGACGAAAACGGTCTACCCCCGCTCCCGCCGAGACCCCCCGCCCAACCGGCGGGAGAAGCTCACGGCCGACGCCATCACCGACGCCACCGCCGCGAACAGCATACTGTTCATCGGTCCCATCACCGGGAACACGCCGAACAACAATGCCACCAATGCGGCGCCCAGTGTCTGCCCCAGCAGCCGAGCCGTCGCCTGCATGCCGCTGGCCCCGCCGGTGCGGGCAGGCGGCGCGGTGGTCAGGATCGCGCGGTTGTTCGGCGTATTGAAGAACCCGAAACCGAGGCCGCAAATGGTCATCCGCCAGATGATGTCCACCGGCGTGGGATGCGCCGGCAGGAACGCCAGCAGCAGCAGTCCGCCGGACAGTACCGCCAACCCGGAGCCGCTGAGGATGCCGACCGGGTAGCGGTCCGCCAGGCGGCCGGAGATCGGGCCAATCACCGCCACCGTCAGCGGCCATGGCGTTAGCAGCAGGCCGGTTTCCACGGCGTTGAAGCCCAGGTTGTTCTCGAACAGGAAGGGCAGCGCGACCAGCGCCATCGCCTGGGCGACGAAGCCGAAGACCGAGGTGGCGACCGACATTGCGAACAGCGGGATGCGCAGCAGGTCGATCGGCAGCAGCGGCGCGGACCGCGCCATCTGCCGCGCCACCAGCACCATGATCATGCCGACCACCAGGAAAAGCTCGGCACCAACGTCGCCCAGGCCCTCGCCGTGGCCCAGGCCCGCGATCGCGGTGATCAGCAGGCCGAAGGTCAGGGCGCTCAGTACCGCGCTGCCGACGTCGAACTTCACGCCGGAAGTGGGGGTGACCGGCAGGTGCCACACCGCGATCGGGATGGCGATCAGGCCCAGCGGGATGTTGACCGCGAACAGATAGGGCCAGGTCGCGACCGACAGGATGCCGGCGGCGACGGTTGGGCCCAGCGCCGAGGCGATCGAGCCAATCGTCGCATTCAGCCCCACACCGCGGCCGATCCAGCGACGCGGATAGATGAAGCGCACGAGGGCGCCGTTGACGCTCATGATCCCGGCGGCGCCGAAGCCCTGGATGACGCGGGCCATGGTCAGCGTGATCAACGAGCTGGACAGGGCGCAGCACAGGGAGGCGATGGTGAACACCACCAGGCCGCCCTGGTAGATGCGGCGGTAGCCGTAGATCTCCCCCAGCGAGGCCAGCGGCAACAGGGAGATCGTCACCGCGAGCTGGTAGGCATTCACCACCCAGATCGACGCCGACGGCGAGGCGTTAACGTCGTGCGCGATGGTCGGCAGCGCGACGTTGGCAATGGCGCCGTCCAGCACCGCCAGCGTCAGGCCTAGCGCGATGGTCAGGATCGCCCAGTAGCGCTGTGGCAGCGGCACGCCGTCCGGGACCGGCATGCTCGGGTTTTCCAAGCTGATGGGGCGGTCGGCCATCAGACCGAGGCCTTGGCGGTTGGGTGGGTGATGGTCCAGCCTTCGGATGGCCGAGATCCAGCAGCGCCTTGGAGGGCGGCTTCCAAAGCCGCCACCACCTCTTCTGGGGGCAGCGCGGCCAGGTCGTCGCGGCGCAGCACGCGGACCGGGAAAGCGTCGGGTCCAGCGCGGGGCGCACAGCGGGCCGGATCGGAATCCCGGGAGAACAGTACCACCGATGGACAGCCGGCGGTGGCGATCAGGTGCATCGGCCCGGTGTCGTTGCCGACCGCGCAGACCGCGGCTCGGGCCAGGTCGGCGAGATCGCCGAAGCTGGTCTGTCCGGTAAGGTCGCGCGCCGCGCTGCCGGCACCGATGGTGTCCGCCAGGGCATGCTCGCCGGTGGCGCCGATGACGAGGGGCTCGATGCCCTGGGCGGACAGCCAGTTGGCCACCGTTCGGTAGTGCGCGGCGGGCCAGCGCTTGACCGGACGGTGCGCGGAGCTGCCGGGCACCAGCAGCGCGAAGCGTGAGGGCAGGACCAGGCGAGCGATGTCGCGGTGGGACCACGACAGGTCAGCCGGAGAGAAGTCGGCAACGCCGGCCTGGCGCAACTGGGCGTGCTGGCGGTCGATGTCATGCACCACGTTGCGGTCGAGGCGGCGGTCGGGGTGGGAACTGCCGGCGGCGATGCCCGACCATTCAGGGCGCGACGCGGGCGGGAACAGGCGGAAATAGTGCGAGGAGCGGCTGGAGGTCTGCAGGTCGTAGACTCGGTCGAAGCGGCCATCGAGCAACATGTGGCGCAGGCGCAGGATGCCGGAGAGGTCCCACCAGGCGGGGCGGGAATCGATCAGCACGCGGTCGAACCAGGGGGATTCGGCCATCCAAGCGGCATAGGGCGCGGTGGTGAGCAAGGTGATGGAAGCGTCGGGATGGCGGCGGCGGATGGCGGCGAAGGAACTCAGGGACAGCACCATGTTGCCCAGCGCGCCAAGCTTGAGAACGAGGATGCGGCGACGGCGTCCGCCTTCGTGAGGTTGGGGCGCTGCGCCAATGCGGGAGGCGGACCTGTGCTGCGGGCGAAGCGCGCCTGATGAGGGTACTGGGGAAGGGAGTTTCACGCGCCGCTCTCCCCGGCTGCGCGCTGGGCTTCGTCGCGGCCCGCTCCTGCCTTTGGGGCAAGGTTCTCGGTGGCGCGGTCGTCAGTGGCGAGGTTCTCGCCGACGAGGTTCTCACGGGCGCGCTTTTCACGGTCTCGGTCCTCGACGGCCAGGTCCTCGACGGCCAGGTCCTCGACGGCCAGGTCCTCGACGGCGAGGTCCTCGCTGGCGAGGTGCTTGGTGGCGATGTACAGCCATTCGTCGCGCAACAGGCCGAATTGCACCTCCTCCTCCGGGGTCAGGCGAAAGGTCGCGACGGTGAAGCCCGCGTCGGCCAGTCGGTCGGCGAAGTCCAGGCCGTAATAACGCACATGATCCTCGGCACTGAAATGGGCGTGACGCTGAGCCGGAGCGGTGATCGCCAGATTCTCATAGGTCTGCTGGCGAGACGCGTTCAGCGGTACGGTCAGCAGCGCCATCCCGCCCGGGCGCAGAAGACGGAATAACTCGCGCATCGCCTGGCGGTCGTCGGGGATGTGCTCCAGGACGTGGTTGGCGATGACGACGTCATAGCTGCCGTCCGACAGGGCGACGTTGGTGATGTCCACCGTGTGGGTGACGCCGGACTGGTGCAGGTCGGCTGTCTCGTACAGCGGGTTGCCGCGCATCCGGCGCATCACGACCCTCTCTGGGGCGAAATGCAGAATGCGCTTGCCGGCCAGGCGGTTGCCGCCGTCCCTGCTGACCCAGAGCCATAGCAGGCGGTGGCGCTCCCGGCTGCCGCAGTTCAGGCAGCGGGCGTCCCAGCGGGGGGGATGGCCGACACTGATGAACACGCCGGTGTAGCCGCAGATGGGGCAGGTGCGGGGCAGGCGTGGCTCGGCGAACTGGCGGCGGTCGTGCAGCCAGGCGACGGCGAGGCGGCGGCGCTGCGTCCAGGTGCGCGGGGCGGCGGTCATGGCATGGTGCGGCGCAGCGGCATGCGGCGGGCGATAACAGCCGGCCGCCGGGCGGGCAATCGGGAAGCGCGACGGTTTTGGACGGCCGGAAGAATTGGCGCGTCGCGGGTGGGGCGGGCGGTGGGTTCCCGCCTGGGCAGCAGGTGTCGTTCGTTCGCGGCCCGCGTCTCATGGGGGGGGCATGGCACGACATACGTGCGCCGTCACATGAGACGATGTCGCCTGCCGCGTGAAAGTCGGGCGTCTGCAGCCTTGGGAAGGCCACCATCGGCGCCACCCGAAAGGCAGCAGGACCACTGGTCCGCTGCCTCCGCATCCAGGTGCAGGTCCGCGGACGCCGCCCGCGCGTTCGTCTGGTTACCGGGAACAGGCGGGTGCACCCCGCCGTCCCGGCACCCATTCGGAAAAGGCCAGTTATTCCGCGGCCAGGTTCGGGGTGAACTCGAGGGGCAGCCCTTTGTGGCCGGTCAGGCGCTCGCCTTCCTCGTACATCTCAAAGGCGCGTTTCTTCAGCACCGGAAGGACCGAGGCAATTTTATCATGGTCGAGGTCCGCCGCGATTCCGGGATATCCAGCGCGTTCGATCATGACGCCCAGCTTTTTGTTCTCGATCTGCTCGAAGGTCCATTCCAGCGGATCCTCGACGATCGTCAGATCCCAATTGGTGCGATGGTTCTTGTTGCGTGGACCATAGTGGTAGTGCGCATCCTTCCAGAAACAGTCGAACGCCAGCAGTTCGGTCTCTTCCACGTACGACTTCCCTTTCGACCCGCCGACGTCCCCAAGGACGTGGAGCGCCAGGCCGCCGTCGCCGTTCCGCTGCCGCCGCATCTCAAGACCAAACCAGATGTTCCCGGCCTCGAAGATATCGGTGCCGCGGTTGTGCTTGACCGTATTCCGTTTCGAAACGAATATATCTCTTGCGCAGGCTTCGACGTCGGGAAGAACGCGCCGCAACGCGAACAGGTCGGTTGCCTCGGCTATGGCCTTATATCCGGCACGCTCCAGCATCTTTGGCAGTTTGGTGGTAAGGGTCCGAATGGTCCAGCCGATGGGATTGCCATCGATGACCGGGTCCATGCGGCAGTGCTTGCCCATGCCGCCGCCCACCCGGCCCGGCGTGGTCAGCTCCGGGTTCTCCGGACCGTAGACGTAGCTTCTCTCCAGATCGAAGCAATTGAATCGCAGGAGCGAAGTGGCTTTGCCGCTAACGTCGGCCATCACGTCGATGGAAACGCCCTGGTCCGAATGATCCTCGACATTGGCGTCCCAAAGCTGGTGCCTGACGACGATGGTCAAGGGAGGCGCGGTGAAATTGGTTCCGGGGGATTGCGGCATGTCCTGGCCCTCCTGATTAACGGTTTGGGGTGACTGTAGAAGCCGCAGCCTGTCGTTGCAAGGGACCTCTCACGGAGAGGCAGGGGAATCGCACTTGGAACGCTACAGGCGAATTTGCCGCCGGATGAGGGGCCCCGAGCCGTACAAACTCGACCACAGACCCCGTAATCCCCGTCCCAGGAGAGCGTCGGGATGCCGAAATCTCCTTGTGCGATCACCCTGCACGGAGAGGTGGCAGGAATTGTCGGCTCGAACACGCCTGTCAGGTCGTGGGACCGCTGACTGCGGCCTTGCGGCGCATCCATCATGAGGCCAGATGGGGCTTGGGCATGGGGCTCGGGCAACGCTGCGCATCCAACATATCGGCGACTGAGGATGCACGGCCACTCCGATAGTCGTCGGAGCATGGCCACTATAATTCGCATCGAGTTCCTCGTCGGCCATCGGGGTCATATCAGAGAATGCTTGAAGGACAATCCTGATTTGTGGACGGATCGACGCGGCCCCTCGTCGTGCAACACGACTTGATCCACTGGAGTTTTCTATGTCAGGTCTGTTCTTTTGATTGCGCGCCATTTTTGGAGCTGGCGTTGTGTCGTCTCTGGTATGGATTTAAGGAAATGGTGCGACAATTCGAGACCTCTGATTTAGGTTCGCTCCTTTAACGGCACTGTCGCCAAGATTTCTGTCTGCTCACGCCAAAGGCGACGCAATATCACGTGCCGCATCATTCAAGCGAATCCGAGATCCGTGCGGCACTCATCCCAGCCGCGTGAACACCAGCCCCTTCACCCGCCCGCCATCGATATGCAGCCCGGTCACCTTGCCGGCGCCATCGCGCTGCACCCGGGCATCGACCCAGCCACGAAACAACGTCAGCGGGGTATAGATGCGGATGCAGTCGCCCGCGACGGGTTCAATCTCCCACGGACCCGACGCGGTCAGCAGCGGCCCGGCGATGCGCAGCTCCGCCCCCGCATCGGCCGAGGCGATCGTCCAGGTGGCCGCCGTGTCCGGATTGGCGTAGCGGCCGGGCAAGTCCTCGGGCAGGCGCTTATCCGAGGTCACGCGGGGCAATGTCTCGGCAACGCCGGCATCGCGCTCCACCCGCAGCCCGTCGCGCGTCAGCCGCATGGTGAAATCGCCGGACCCGCGGCTGGTGGTCAGCCGGCCATCCTCGGTGGGCATCAGCCAGGTGGCGATGCCGTTGATACTGGCGGTCGTCCGTCCCTGCGTGTCGCGGCCGATATCGACGGTCGCGGCAGTGCGCGGCTCCAGGTAGCGCCCGGTCAGGTCGGGCGCTGCCGCCCAGTCCGGCATCGGCGGCACCGGATGCACGCCCGCAGTGCCCTCGATCAACGCATCCACCACCTGGAACGCCAGGTCGTGCGGATCCGACATGCCATCGTTGCTGAGGCAGATCACCGCTGCCCCCCGTTCCGGCAGCCGCACAAAACTGCTCTTGAATCCCGGCCACAGCCCGTCGTGACCGACCGTGCGCACGCCGCGCCACGTCTTGATGCGCAGGCCCCGCGCGTAAGTGTTGGGTGCACCGTTCTCGAACGGCGTCATCGTCGTGAGCGCCCGCACCAGCGCCTCGCCATGCCGCGCCGGCAGCCCGAACTGCGCGTGCCATAACGCGAGGTCCTCGACCGAGGACACCAGCCCACCTTCGCCATGTAGCGGAAAGCGATGGTGGGCGCGGCGCCAGCCGTTCTCACCGGGCAGGTAGCCGGTGGCGAGACCGGGCACCAGTTCCTCGACGGTGGGCGTGTGCCGCGTCATCGCCATGCCGAGCGGGGCGAAGAGGCGATGTTGCAGGAACGCGGCCAACGGTTCACCGCTGAGTTGCTCGACGATGCGGCCGAGCAGCATGAAGTTGGAGTTGCTGTAGAGGTAGCGCGTGTTGGGCAGGAAATTCAGCCCGCGCTGACGGCAGACGGCATCCAGCAGATCCCGCGGCGTGCAAGGTTGGCCGAGATCAACGCCGCCCAGCCGCATGATCTCCAGCATGTCGCGGACGCCGGAGGTGTTCTGCATCAGATGCGCCAGCGTGACGCGATGGCCAAGATCGGGGAACGCCGGAACATAGCTGCGAAGGTCGTCTTCGATGTTGAGGCGTCCATCCACCGCCAGCATCAGGACGGCGGCACACGTGAACTGCTTGCTGACGGAGGCAATACGGAACGTCGTCGCCGGACCGATCGGCACGCCAAGCTCGATGTTGGCCAGGCCGGCGCTGCGATGCAGGACCAGCGCATCGTCGCGGACCACGCCGATGCTAACGCCGGGGCCGTTGCCCTCGCGCCATGGCGCCAGCAGGCGGTCCACCGTGCGCTCCAGGCGGAGCATGGCGAGGTTGGTCATGCGGGGTGCCTCCGGGTGAGGTGCGGGCTTTCACGGTGACGCGAGCTCACACGCGCACGGGGGGGTCGGTCAACCGGTTGTCCCGTCGAATGGCGCGTCAGCGCTCACTGGCGCATCTACGCGATTAAACCAAACCTTTAAGCACCGGCGCGGAATGGCTTGGCAACAAATCACGGCGCCAGTACCCAGCGGATGTCCGTCCCCAGGTCGGCGAGGCGGATGACTGCATTGAACCAAGGACAGGTTTCACTGACCAAGACCGCAAGGTCGATCGGCGTGTTGAGGAAGGCCCACATCTCGGGGCTTGAGTTCCGGGGCATGTCTCCGGGGCGAAGTCTTGCGGCCGCGCCCCTCGTGCGTAATCATTGGCGTGGCAACGGCCAGAGAAAGCCGCGCGGGAGGCAGCATGGAATTCCTTCGCAACACTTGGTACGCCGCGCTGTGGGTGCAGGATCTGGCGCAAGGCCAACTCGTCCCGCGCACCTTCCTGAACGAACCGATCGTACTGTTCCGCCAGGCGGACGGCCGCGCCGCTGCCATCGCCGATGTTTGCGCGCACCGCTTCAGTCCGCTGTCGAAAGGCAAGATCGTGCACGGCGACCACGTGCGCTGTCCGTATCATGGCCTGGAATACGACGCCCGCGGTCACTGTGTCGGCAACCCGCACGGCAACGGCCGCATTCCCACCAACATGAAAGTCCGCAGCTACCCGATCCACGAGAAGCACTCACTGCTGTGGATCTGGATGGGCGACCTTCCTGCCGATCCCGCGCTGATCCCCGATTTCAGCTTGCTCGACCCCGACAGCGGGCGGCTGGTCAGCAAGCGGGACTGGATCCTGATGGAAGCCAACTACCGTCTGATCACCGACAACCTGCTCGACCTCAGTCACACCGCGGTGGTGCATGAAGGCATCCTCGGCAGCGAGCATACCATCCGCGCCGATCTGCAGGTGACGCAGCTCGGCAACCAGATCCTCGTCGCGCGCAGCATACCGAACGTGCCGGCGCCGGGGCTCTATGACGTGATGTTCCGCCGCGACGGCAGTCCGGCGGATATCTGGATGGACATGCGCTGGGACGCGCCCGGCTGCATGCTGAACGACACCGGCATCACCGCGCCGGGTGCGTCGCGCGCCGAAGGCACCGGGTTCTGGGGCACCCATTTCCTCACGCCGCAGACCGGCGACACCACCTATTACCTGTTCGCCGCGGTACGCATGAACCCGATCTCCTGGGGCGAGCCGCTCGATTCGGAAATTCACAAGCAGATCTCCGACCTGCGCCGCATCGCCTTCGAGGATCAGGACCAGATGATCATCAAGGCCCAGCAGCAGAACATGCGGCGGGCGCCGTATCCGCTGAAGCCGGTGTTGTTCGATATCGATGTGGGGCCGGTGCGCTACAAGCGCGTTCTGGAGGAGCTCATCCATCGGGAGCAATATACCGGCACGAGGGACGGGGAGGTGCCGCGGGGCGCGCAGCGCGACGAGCCGTCGCTCGAGGTTGCGGAGCGGGAGCAGGCTGCCTCGGTGCTGGCAAAATAGACGGGACGCCGGCGGCGTGGGTCGGCGCGCGGGCCACCCATCGAGCCAAGCCTGACCAGGCGTGGTATGCGCGCAACCTCTCAGTGGGTGCGGTCCGTTAGAATCAGGACTAGGCGGTGAGCACTTCCAGCAGATGCCCATTCGGATCCTTGAAATAGAACCCGCGTCCGCCGTTGCGGTAATTGATCGCCATGTTATCCGGCGTGCGCGGGCCGCTGCCATAGGCGACGCTGTCGTCCTTCACGCGCTGGAAGATCGCCTCGAACTCCGGGTCGCTCACCTTGAAGGCGTAGTGATGCGGCTCGAACGTCCGCTGCGTATCGAAGTCGAGCACAAGCGACTCATTCAACCGCACCGGTGCAAAGTGCGACACCGCTCCCGCGTAGTCGAGACCGAAGATGTGCGCGAAGAATTTGGCGGACGCTTCGTTGTCATGCGCGGGAACGATCGTGTGGTCGAGCAGGATTGCCATGGCTGCCTCCCTGTCCTGATTGTCCGTGTCGTGATTATCCGTGTCCTGTGTGCTATGGCCACAAAGAGGATAACACGGGATACAGTGACGCGCACCACCAGCAGTGGGTGGCCGGCGCCCGCCTTCGCAGGGGCGGGCTTTCGTGCGCCATGACACAGGGGCCGGCCATGACACCCGGCCATGACACAGGGGGGTGCACGTCCCGCCGGAGGAGTCATTTGGCGGCCTGGAATTAATCCCCGGCCGCCGGCGCGGGCGCGCCAGACCTGCCCGCCACGGTTTCAACCGCCGGCCGCCGTTCATGCCGCCGCATCAGCAGCAGCAACAGCAGCGGCGGCACCATGACGTAGGTCATCATGTGAAAGTCGTTATTGTAGGCAATGATCTGCGCCTGGTGATCGACCATCCGGTCGAGCAAGGCCGCGCCGTGCCCGTGCACCGGGTCCAGCCAATGCGACACCGCGTTATGCCCCTGCAGCACCCGGTCGAACGGCGTGATTCCGGCAACGATATCGGCATGCGACGTCTGCACATTGCGCACCAGCATCAGCGAGGTCACGGAAACGCCGATCGCCTGCCCCATGTTGCGGCACAGTGCCTGCAGCGACGTCGCATAGCCGCGCAGCGACGCGGGCAGCGTGGTGAACGCCACCACGGTCATGGGATTGAACAGCATTCCGATGCCGAAACCTTGTGCCATGAGTGTGAACATCATGACGTGGTCCGACACGTCGGGGGTCCAGAAGCTGATCGAGTAAATTGCGCTGCCGGTGGTCAGCAGGCCGACGGCCATCAGCTTGCGGTGGTCGATGCGGTTGGCGAGCCAGCTTGCGACCTGCATGCCCAACATCACCCCGAACCCGCGCGGCGCCATGGACCAGCCGGCGGCCTCCACCGGGTAGTCGGCCAGCGTCTCCAGATATGGCGCCATCAGCGCGGAACTCGCCAGCATGATGGTGGCGGTGCACAGCACCATGGTCACGCCGCAGACGAAGTTTCGGTCCTTGAACAACCCGGGCGGCAGGAACGGCCGTTGCGCGGTGAACATGTGGACGATGAACAGATAGAAGCCGAGACAGGCGAGCAAGGCTTCGATGATGATTTCGCGGGAGGAGAACCAGTCCAGGTCCTGTCCGCGGTCCAGCAGGAGCTGCAGCGCGCCGACGCCCATCGCCAGCACGGCGAAGCCGGTCCAGTCAAAACGCAGCTCGCTGCGCGGTGTCGTGCGGGGCAGGAAGATCAGCAGCCCGGTGACCGCGACGATGCCGAACGGCAGGTTGACGTAGAACACGTAGCGCCAGTTGTAGACTTCTGTCAGGTAGCCGCCGAGTGTCGGGCCGATGATCGGTCCCACCATCACGCCCATGCCGAAGATGGCCATGGCCTGGGCGCGGCGCTCGAACGGATAGATGTCCAGCATGGTGGCCTGCGACAGCGGCACCAGCGCGGCACCGCAGACGCCTTGCAGGAAGCGGAAGCACACCATCTGGGTCAGCGAATCGGCGGCGCCGCACAGCATGGAGGCGATGACGAAGCCGGTCATGCAGGTGACGTGCAGGTTCTTGCGGCCGAAGCGCACCGCCATCCAGCCAACCGGCGCGGTCATGATTGCCGCCGCGATGACGTAGGAGGTCAGGACCCAGGTGATCTCGTCGGCGCTGGCGGACAACGTACCCTGCATGTAGGGCAGCGAGACGTTGGCGATCGACGAGTCGAGCGACTGCATCAGGTTGCCCATCATCACGCAGAGCGTAATGATCCCGCGATTGGGGACTCGCGTGTTGAGTGTGCCGGACATTGCCGATCAGCAACCGCGCTGCGAATTGGCCGCCGATTGCGGCGTGTAAGTCGACAATGGCATCTTCTCTTTGGGCGCACCTTCTCGGACCGCGTGATTGTGCGCCTGTTCGGCCGATCCCGCCAAGCCTGCCGACAGCCTCGGTCAGCCGGCCGAGGACTTTCGCCACATCGAAGGCGGGGATGGCGAATTCCAAGGAGACAACGGCTGCGCGTGGCAGGTTGCAACCCGGTGTGGGGACTGTGCCGTCAGGTTGCCGGGTGCGGCGGCCGGGAACACAGGCGCCAGGCCACTACTCCCAACGCCAAAGCGACCAGGCTCCCGCTCGCGTACACCGTCGAATACGGCACTGCCGCAGCCTGGCGCAGCGGCCCCACGCCGAACGCGGCGACGCCGTACCCCGCTTGGTAGAACGCGATCAGGGCGCCCGACATCGTGGCTGCCTGCCGCGGAAATTCCGCGCCAGCGAAGCTTATGCTGAAAGGCAGGAAGCCGGAGCACGCGAACCCTGCAGCGGCAAACGCAACAATACCCAGCGCGGCACTGCCGGAGTGCGCAACAAGCTGGAATCCAGCCGCCAGCAGAAACGGCAGCGCGAGGTAAATCCAGCGCCCCGCGACCACCCGTTCAAGCAAGGCGATCGCCACCCGGCCCAGCGTGACCGCCGTCCAGAACGCAGTCAGCGCGAAGGATGCGTCCTGCGCCGGCACATGACGCTGCGTCGCGAGATAAAGCGTCGCCCAATTGCCGCACAGAGTCTCCGCCACGCCATAGAGCAAGATTGCTGCTGCGTAATACCAGAAGCGCGCCGGCAGGCTGCCGCCGGTGCTGGCGGCATTGTACGGCAGGTGCAACGCGGCGTGCAGCGTGCCGGCGAGCAGCACGATCAGCAGGCCCGCTGTCAGCAACGGCAATCCCCACCAGATGCCCAAGCCGGTGAACAGTGCGACCAAGAGTGGTGCCAGCGCCGTGCCGACGCCCAGCAAGGCGTTCAGAACCAGCACCGCGCCGTCGGCGGCGTGCGGGAAAAAGCCCTCCACCAAAGTGTTCAATGCCATCACGGCGGCGCCGAAACCAAGCCCCAGGGCGCCGGTGGCAACGCACAGCAGGACGAAGGCCGCGGGCGAGCTGCCCAGCAGGGGGCTTGCCGCCAGCAGCGCCATCGACAGCAGATCGCCGCACAGCCCCAGCAGCAGTACGCCGCGCAGCCCGAAGCGGCGCGCAAGCCGCGAGGCCAGCGCGGAGGCAAGGATCGCCAGCACCACTTGCGGGATGAACATCGCGCCGTATTGCGTGCTGGACAGGTGGAAGCCCGACGGGCTGGCGAAGACCGCGCTGGCGGCCGGGAAGGTCACCAGGGCCAAGCCCTGCACCAGGCCGGCGCCATACAGCAGACCGATCTCGAACCGGCTGGCGGGCTGCGGCACTCCGGATCAGCCGAGGCGCCGCAGCAGGTGGTCGCCCACCCGCAGCGCATTGGCGATCGCGGTCAGCGATGGGTTCACCGCGCCAATGCTGACGAAAAAGCTGGTGTCCACCACATAGAGATTGTCGAGTTCGTGCGCCTTGCAGTCACGATCCAGCACCGAGCTGGCCGGGTCATCGCCGAACCGGCAGGTCCCGGCTTGGTGCGCGCAGCCGGCGACCGGGATGTCATTGCGCATGTAAAGATCTCGCGCCACCAGGTGCTGCGATTGCAGGCCGATCTGGTTCAGCATCGAGCGCAGCTTGTCGTACAGCTTCTGCTTCGGCACCTGATTGTTCGGCGTGTAGTGCAGGGTCAGCTTGCCATCGCGATCGACCGTCACGCGGTTGTCGGGGCGCGGCAGGTCCTCGGTGGTCAGCCAGAAATCCACCGCGTGGCGGGCGATCTCCTCCAGGCCGCGGTTCGGCATCAGCGCGGTGAGCATCGGCTTTTCCGCACGATACATGCCGGCGAGAGTCTTGCCGATCATCTGGATGTTGCCCATAGGGAACGGGAAATCATCGATCCCGAAATAGAAATCGTTTAGCGCCACGGTCTTCTGGAACATCGTGTCGTTCGGCGTCAGCGACAGCGCCAGTGCCGCCTGGCTGTTGTGGAACATATAGTTGCGTCCGACCTGCCCAGAGCCGTTGGCCAGCCCGGCCGGATGCCGGTCGTTGGCGGACCGCAGCAGCAAGGCGGCGGAATTGGCCGCGCCGCAGGACACCACGACGATATCCGCGACGAAACGCTGCGGCACGCCCGCAACTTCGGCCAGCACGCCGGTCACGCGGCGCCCGAGCGGTTCGGTTTCCAGTCTGGTCGCCCGCGCGTTGCGCAACAGCGTGACGTTGGGGTGTTCCACCGCCGGCCGCACGGCGATCACCTCGGCGTCCGACTTGGCGTGCACCAGACAGGGAAAGCCGTCGCAGGTCTGGCAGCGGATGCAGCGGCTATAGGCCATGTCGGCCTCGTCCAGCAGCACCGCGGAGGGAGCGTGAAACGGGTGATAGCCGGCGGCCTTCAAGTCCTCCGCCAGCTTCGCCATGCGCGGTTCGTGCGACACCGGCGGCGCCGGATAGGGCGCGCTGCACGGCGGTTCGGTCGGATCGACGCCATGCTCGCCATGCACCTGGTACAGGTGTTCCGCCTCGGTGTAGTACGGTTCCAGCTCGTCATAGCCGATCGGCCAGGCGGGCGAGATGCCGTCGTGGTGCCGCATCTCGGCGAAATCCTCCTTGCGGAGGCGATACAGCGCAGCGCCGAACACCTTGGTGGCGCCGCCGACGAAATAGTGCACCTGCGGCTGGAATGGCTTGCCGTCGGGCAGGTACCACGTCTCTGGCGAAACATAACGGTTGGCGCCGAACACGGCTTCGACGCTCCAGTTTGCGCGCCTCGCGCGGCAGCCAGTCGCCGCGTTCCAGGACCAGGATCCTCTTGCCGGAGGGCGCCAGCCGGTGTGCCAGCGTGCCGCCACCGGCGCCGCTGCCGATGATGATGACGTCGTAACTGTCGGCCATCGGCTACAGCCCCACGCTGCCCTGCATGATACCGCCATCGGCGAAGATCGTGGTCGACGTCAGATAGCTGGCGCGCGTCGCCGGCAGCGAAGACGACCACGCCGGCGATCTCCTCCGGCTGCGCCATGCGCCCGAGCGGGATCGCCGCATTCAGCTTCGCCAGCAGTGCCGGATCGTTCATGGTGGAGAGGTTGATCGGCGTCGCCACCGCGCCCGGTCCCGACGCCTACCACGCGGATCTTGTGCGGCGCCAATTCCACCCCCGCGGTGCGCGTCAGCATCCGCATGCCGCCCTTCGCCAGGCAATAGGCGGTGTTGTTCGGCATTGGCCAGTCCTCGTGCACCGAGGTGATGTTGATGATGCAGCCCGCCGCTGCCCTGCCGGATCATCTGCTTCGCCGCGACCTGCGTGCCGAAGAACGCGCTCTTGAGGTTGACGTCGAGCACCTTGTTGTACTGCGCTTCCGTGGTGTCGAGGACGGAGGTGCGCGTTTCCATACCCGCGTTGTTCACCATGATGTCGAGGCGGCCGAATTTCGCGACCGCGGCGTCGACCAGGCGCTGCAGATCCTGCACGCTGCTGACGTCCGCCTCGACGCCGATCGCCACGTCCCCCAGGGCGGCGATGTCGCGCTCCAGCGCCTCGGTCGCTTCGGGATGGGCGATGTAGTCGATGACGATATTGGCGCCGGCCCTGGCCAGCCCGAGCGCGATTGCCTTGCCGATGCCGCTGTTGCCGCCGGTGACGATGGCGACCTTGTCGTGCAATGACATGATGTCTCCTGCTCGCGTGGTAGGACGGGATATCGCGGACGGTGCGGAAGGCGTGGCGATCGAAGGCGAACGTAATCCACGGGCCGCGGCGGCGGCGTGCCGAGGGCGATCATATCATCGCTAGCGGGGGTTCCCTGCTCGCCCTGCGCATCCCGGTGGCCCGCGCGTTGGACTATTCCCCTTCGCCACGGCACAATCGCCGCCAAACGGAGGAAGCGTGCCATGGGCATCACTCAGCAACTCTCCGACTTCACCGCCGGTATCCGCTTGAACCGCTTGCCGCCGGAGGTGGTCGACCGGGCCCGCTTCCTGGTGCTGGACCTGGTCGGAAACATCGTCCGCGCCCGCCATGATGCCGAGAGTACCCCGTCGTTCCTGGCCGCGGTGCATGCCATGGGGATGGCCGCGGGCAACTCGGGGGTCTTCGGCGATGCCGCGCGCTATACCCCGGCGGGCGCGGCGTTCCTGAACGGCGCTCTGGCGCACTCGCTGGATTTCGACGACACGCATGCAGCCGGCTCGCTGCATCCCGGTGCACCGGTGATCCCCGCCGCGCTGGCGGCCGGCGAAATGGCGGGCGCGTCCGGCGCGGACGTGCTGGCCGGCATCGTCGCCGGCTACGAGGTTACCTGCCGTGTCGCCTTGGCACTGCCGGCGGGCGAGCATTACGACCGCGGTTTCCACCCTTCGGCCACCTGTGGCGCGTTCGGCGCGGCGGCAGCGGCGGCGCGGGTGTTCGGGCTGGATGCGGACGGCGTGGCGGGTGCGCTCGGGACGGTGTTGAGCCAGTGCGCCGGCAGCCTGCAATTCCTGGTCAACGGCGCCTGGACCAAGCGCTTCCAGGTCGGGTGGGCTGCATGCAACGGACTGATGGCGGCGACCTTGGTGCGCGAGGGCTTCAAGGGCGCCGCCGAGGCGCTGGAAGGCCGCCATGGCTTTCTGCACGCCTACGCTCCCAACCCGAACCCCGATCGTGCGGTGCAGGACCTGGGCACGGTGTTCGAGCTGATGGCGACGGCCGTGAAGCCGTATCCCTCCTGCCGCTATGGCCATGCCGGGATCGACGCCGCCCTGGCGCTGCGCACGGCCAACGACCTGAAACCGCAGGCGATCGAGCATGTGACGCTAGGCCTGCCACGCGCCGGGATGATGCTGATCGGCCAACCAGCGGAGAAGAAGGCGAACCCGCAGAACGTGGTCGATGGGCAGTTCAGCGGGCCGTTCGTCATCGCCTCGGCGTTGGCGACCGGGGCGATGGGCTGGGACAGCTACCACCAGCTGAACGATCCACAGGTGCGCGGGCTGCTGCCGAATATCGCCTGCGAATTTGATCCGGAGATCGAGGCGGAGTTCCCCGCCAACATGTCCGGCAAGCTTACGATCGAGGCAGGAGGACAGCGCTTCATCCAGAAGGTGGTGGTGCCGAAAGGCGAGCCATCAAATTTCCTGACCGAGGCGGAACTGCGGGCGAAGTTCTCCGGGCTGGCCGATGCGGTGCTGGGTGTGGATCGGGCGGCGCGGTTGGCCGACGCGGTGCTGGCGATCGACGCGACCGCCGATGTTGCCAGCCTGATGCGTCAGGCAGCGCCGTTGATGCCGGCAAGGCTGGCCGGAGAATAGTATCGCCAATAGAAAACCTGGCCCGCCGCGGGCACAGGCTATGTCCACGTCATCCTCGCGAAAGCGCGGACCCATGCCGCTTGGGTCCTCGCTTTTGCGAGCAGGACAATCTCCAGGCGTCATTGCCGATTGGGAGCGTTCAGGCGTCGCACCAGCGATCCGCTGGTGGTTTAGCGCGATCAGCCGCTGACGGTCGGTAGCCGCTGGCCCGGCGCTGGGAAGCCGTGCGGCTGGCAGACCGCCAGCATACGCGCCGCGCGGAAGGCGGTGTGGCGGATAGCGGCCTCCGCGGGCAGGTGCAGGCCGTGGAACAGCGCGGCCACGATCACCACCACCGCGATCAACCGGCCCGGGCGCAAGGTCGGTGGCGGGCCGGCCAACGTCAGCAGCGCGGCCGCCCCGCCCAGGCCGACCAGCGCCCCCAGCGCGACCTCCGGCAGCGAGTGGAGCCCCAGGACGAGGCGCGAGACCCCGATCACCACCGCTGCCAGGACGGCGATGGGCAGGATGCTGACCCGCCGCCGGGAGAGCAATGCCGCCAAGCCGCCGGCCACGACGGTGGCCGCGGCGACGTGGCCGCTCGGGCTGCGGATATCGACCGGGCCGAAGAAAGGCGGGCAGGCCAGGAAGACCAGCTTCAGCAGAAGCATGACGGTGAAGGTCACGCTGACCACGCCGAGCCAGACCAGGGCGCCGCGGCGCCAGCCTTGCAGTGCCAACAGGAGGGTGATTGCCAGCACGACCGGCAGCATTACCGCCTGGTCGGCGAAGTCAGTGAGGAACCTCATTGCCCCCGCAGTATGCCTCAAATTGCGAGGTCGAGACACTTAATTTGTGGCGACCCGGCCGCCATCGCCGACCGCCTTGCGGGATTGCGGGATTGCGGGATTGCGGGATTGCGGGATTGCGGGATCGATCGCGCGGTCGTGAATGCGCCGCCGCGGAGACGCCATGATCGACGGCCATCTGTCGGGAACCATTGCAAAGGAGACATGCGATGCGCACGATTCGAACGGCAACGATCGGTCTTGCCGTGATGGCCACGTTGGGGGCGGGCGTCTTGGCGACGCCTGCCCGGGCGGACTGGCACCATCATTGGGACCATCGTTGGCACCACTGGTACCACCCATGGGTGCCGCGCGCCGTGGTGGTCGCGCCGCGCCCGTACTATTACGCACCTCCGCACTATTACGCACCTCCGCCAGCCTACTATACGCCGCCGCCGCCGGTGGTTTACGCACCGCCGGCCTATTATGCGCCGGGGGTGTCCTTCGGCGTTAACATCCGCTGAACGCCCGCACCTTCCGGAGGGAGACAGACGATGCGACAAATCTTTCTGGTGCCATGTGCGACGGTCCTTGCCGTCGGCCTCGGGCTTTCGGCCTGCACCGATCCGTATGATCCGGGGCAGCGGGCCGTGGGTGGCGGCTTGCTGGGCGCGGGCGCCGGTGCGGCGATCGGCGGGCTTGCCGGCGGCGGCCGCGGAGCAGCAGCCGGTGCGCTGATCGGCGGTGCCGTCGGGGCGGTGGGCGGAGCGGCGACCACGCCGCAGCCACCGCCGCCGCGGAGCTATTACGCGCCACCGCCGCCGCCGCCGCAGGGCTATTACGCGCCCCCGCCCAGGTATTAACCCGCCGACGCACTGCTGACGGCTGGTCACCAGCAGGGGCGAGGATGGCCGGTCGGCGGGAGCCTACAGTTCCGCCGCCTCGATGGCGGCCACGTCGAGCAGGCGCTCGATCACTTCGGGCTCCTGGGCCCCGGCAATGGCATGGCGGCCGGCGATCACGAAGCACGGGACACCATTGATCCCCAGCCGATGGGCGCGGAGGTTGTCGGCGTGCACCGCGTCGGCCTCGCCATCGCCGGCGAGGAAGCGCCTGGTGGCGGGAGGTTCCAGTCCGCAGGCCTGGGCGATGCCGAGCAGAACGGCATGGTCGCCGATGTCGCGGCCGTCGGTGAAATGGGCGGAGAACAGCGCCTCCACCATCTCGTCGGCGCGGCCGAAGCGGGCGGCGTAGCGGACCAGGCGGTGCGCGTCGACCGAGGACGGGGTGCGGCGGATGCGCTCGAAGCGGAACATCACGCCCTCGGCGCGGCCGATCTCGGCGATGGAGGTGTAGAGGCGGCGGGCCCGGTCCTCACCACCGAACTTGCGCACGACGTAGTCTGGGCGGGACATGCCGAGGCGGGGCATGTCGGGGTTGAGCAGGAAGGGGCGCCAGGTGAGCTCGAACAGCAGGTCCGGACGGCGGCGGAGGGTGCGCATCAGGCGGCGGGCGCCCAGGAAGCACCAAGGGCAGACGAGGTCATAGACGATCTCGACGCCAAGCCGGGCTTTCGGGGGAGCGAGGACGTTCACCCATCAATACTGCCGCGTCGCGGGGCGGGTTGTCACGCGGTTATCATTGGTTGGGATTGGTTGGGGCGCGGGTTCGGCCGGCGTGCAGCGAGTGGGGCTGTGACGTTGGCGGTGCGACGGGGGCGGGCTGCGACGTTGGCTGTTGCGACGGGGGCTGGCTGCGACGGGGCTGGCTGCGACGGGGCTGGCCGCCAGGCCGGGCCGCGACGTTGGTGGGCCGCGGCGGGATTTGACGGGCGTCGCACCTCAGCGTTGTCAATTTCGCAACCGCTCAACGTTGAGCTCCTGCCATAGCCAGGCGAAGTCGTAGGTCGCCACCGGGTCGCTCTGGTCTGTCGTATTGCCCGAGCTGTTTTCCAGGTGCTTCAACCAGGCCGCCACATTCTTGCGTCCCTGTGCACTCCGCGCGGCGGCGCGAGGAGACATGTTTCCAAGCATCGGCACCGGCTCATCGAGCAGCGCCCGATACTGCCGGTCGAGAGCCGCGTGGACCAGCCCGGTCTCCACCTCGCGAGGGATACGCGCCGCGGCCTTCTTCCTGTCCGGTCGTGCTTCGGCCAGCATCTGCTCCACCGTCCGGATCTCGATGCGCGGCGGACCGACGAGATCGGCGAGCGTGGCGGAAAGAATGTCCTTGCCGCCCTCCGCGCGCGCTGCCGAACTGACGCTGAGCACCACAGTGCGCGGCTTCAGCTCGACATTTCCCAGCACGACCCCGCCATCCTCCGTCGTGATGTTCCAGATGGCGGCCCTGGCGCAACTCTCCGCTCCACGGGGCTTCGCCGGCCGCAGCGACGTCTGGGCAACCCAGTTCCAGAAGGTTCCAATTCCTGCTGCAATTCACGCACACCGCCGAGCCGGCGTGCGATCTCTTCGCGTGAGGCACCCAGCCTGATGGAAAAGGTCACGGTGTGGAAGACGACCTCGTCGCCGTCGCTGTTGACCACGGTCGGCCGGTTGATGCCGAGCGCACGCAGCAGCATGTCGAACAGCCAGGCCGTGGTGAACAACGGTGCGGCACGCTGTAAATCGGCATCCGTTCCAGCCCATCCGGCCAACGCGTCCAATGACGGTGCGGCAATTCTGGCGCCGCGGATGACATGCGCGTAGCGATCCCGCAATTGCGCAAACAATGCCTGGGATGCTTCGAGAGTGAAGGACAGCAGGCCGCCCGACAGGACCATCCTTGGACCCTGCGGGACGATGCGCCCCGCGATCCGGTCCCACGGTTTCAACATCCGCGTTGCGGTGTGTTCGCTGACCAGCACGGGTTCGCCGCCACGGATCAGATCGCGCGCCCGGAACGACGCACCCGGCACGATGTCGCTGGCTTCATACAGGCTCATGACCGAGTTCTGCAGCGCGGTCATGTAGCCGCGGGCGAGCGCGCTTTCCTTCCAGCCGTTGCGCCGCATGTAGGCCTCGACTGGGTTCTCGGCGCCGGGGTCGAAGCGGCGGGTCAGGAAGTCCTCGAACGCGCAGCCCCAGAGCGTCTGCCCCCAGGTGCCACCGAGGGCGTCGCCGATCTCCCCGAAGTCGAGGCCGAATTCGGTTACGGCGGGGGCGAAATGCTCGGCCTGGACGTCGTCGCGGCGGGAGCGCCATTCGCCCTGCGCGGTCCACTTCATCAAGCCGCTGAGCTCATGTCCGGGAGGGAGGGTCATCGCGCGAGTCCCTGGAATTGGGGTGCCACAGTCCGTGTAGCCTCGCCGGGCGCGGCGCGCATGCCCCTTGAGGAGGTGGATAATAGGATACCGCCGGATCGGCCCCGAATGGTCTCACCGGCGTGTCGTGCCGGCGATGCGTCTCGGCCCCCAATGTTGTGAGCCGCGTGGTGCGCCGCGGGCTGCAACCGGCAGCCGGTCCGGCGCGGTGTCCCGGTGCATGAGGATTTGCCTGCGCGATTTGGTGCGTGCGCGCCGCCGTCGGCGACGCTGGCTACCGGCACCTTCCCGACCGGCATGGCGTTTCGCCGCAAGCTGGCGATCGTCATCGCCATCGCCAGCAGGAGACGTGCGGTCGGCGGCAAAGAAACAATCAGCGCAGTCTGCCCTGCGGCACGTGATCGAGGGTACCGCCTCGCCGCAGGAGATGGCCGAACTGGTGCGAGGCCGGTTGCGCAGCAAGCGCGCTGAGTTGGCGCTGGCCCTCAAGACCCCTTCACCCTGAGCATGCCGCAGCCGAACGTCCGGGCCAGCGTCCGTTTCGGCGAGCGGCGTAACGCCTCCCATGTTTTTAACGTATCATGGCTCAGGGGTTAGTTGACACCCTACCCGGTCGGCTGCAACACACACCCAAGGGCCGCACGAAGAACGGTTGGACGGAAGTCGCACTTTTCGGCCCCTGAGGCCGGACGGATCGCGATCGGGCAGGATCAAGAGGCGGGGGAGAACAAACATAAGCGGCACAGTCCGTTGCGGCTTGGCGCTGTACAAGCGGGAACTAACTAGCATCGGGGAGTAACATGAAGAAGTACCTGACTTCGACCTTGATCGCCGTGGGCGCGCTGTCGCTCGCCGCCGCTCTTGCGGGGCCGGCTGGAGCCCAAGGTGCAGCAGCAAAGTATGCCGGACAGGCGAAATCGAGCGTCGCCGGCTGCCCGAACATCGTTTGGCGCCTCGCGCAGGATCCTAACGGCGCGGTCCACGGCATGGTTTGGTACATCCGACTTGAGCGGAATAAGTCAGGCCACTGGGACCGCCCAGGGTGGCGTGGTCCGCATCACGTTGAAGTCCACAATGGGAAATGGCCCGGTCGGCAGCGCCGAGGGGAAGAAGTCCACCACTGGCACTTCCTACGCCACACTGACGGGTGAGGGCTGCGCCAACATGCACATGGTTATGAAGCCGATACCAAACTGGGGTTACGGCGGCTAATACCAGCCCGCGTATCGGCTGACTCTCGCCGCCCCTCCCCCGTCGGGCTGGGGCTTGGCGAGTCGGCTGGCAGCTGATTCTGTGTTGGGCATCATAGCCTTGCAGGGAATCCGCCGATGGGCCAACCGATCGAGATCACCCGGACCGAGCTGTCCGCTGCGGCGTTGCGGGCTGTGGCAGGGAAGTGCGACAACGGAGCGGTCGTGCGTCGCCTGTTGGCGGTTGCACTGTTGCTGGAAGGCCGTTCCCGGGAAGAGGCGGCATTGCTGAACGGGATGACCCGCCAGACGCTGCGCGACTGGGTGCATCGCTACAACGCCGCAGGGGTGGAGGGCCTTCGCTCACGGACCGGCCCCGGGCGACCGCCGTTTCTGACCGAGGCGCGGATGGAGGAATTGCGGGAAATTGTGCTGAATGGGCCAGAGCCCGAGCGGCACACAGTGATACGCTGGCGGTGTGTTGATTTGTGCGCAGAAATCGCCGGGCGATGGTCAGTGAAGGTGTGCGAGCAGACCATGGGAACGTGGCTGCGCCGGTTGGAAATGACCCGTTTGCAGCCGCGTCCGTATCATCCGAAGAAGGATCCGGCGGCGGAGGTGGCTTTTAAAAAAACTTCAGCGGCTTGGTGAAGGCGGCGTTGCTCGGCTCGGTAGCGGGCAAGCCGATTGAGATTTGGTTCCAGGACGAAGCCAGGGTGGGGCAGCAGGGCTCGCTGGAATACATCTGGGCCCCGATCGGCTCACGCCCCCGGGCGGTGCGGGATAACCGCCGTGATTCAGTCTATCTGTTCGGTGCCTTATGCCCAGCGCGCGCGACCGGAGCCGCGATCATTATGCCGGCAGCCAACAGCGAGGCCATGAGCGAACATCTGAAGGAGATCGCCACACAGGTGGCGCCCGGCGCGCATGCTGTATTGGTATGCGACGGTGCCGGTTGGCATCAGAGCGGTGATCGGCTCGAGGTCCCCGACAACATCACGTTGTTGCCCCTGCCGCCCTATTCGCCGGAATTGAACCCGATGGAGAATGTCTGGGACTACCTGCGCGGCAACAAGCTCAGCCACAGGGCCTGGGACAGCTACGACGCGATCGTCCGGGCATGCGCCGAAGCCTGGCGCTTCCTGATCGGCGACCCCGACCGGATCAGATCGATCGCCACGCGCGCCTGCGCGAGTGTCAATGTTTAAGCGGGCTGGTATAACTCCGCCAATCAAGCACCGGCGCGCCGCCGCCGACCGCTTCGACGCATTGAATGCAGTTAGGCTCGACGCATTGCATGCGGTTAGGTGGGCAGACGGAGCTTTAGGCTGCTTACCGACGCAGCGCGGCGAGATCGAAGTCCGGCACGCCGGCAATCGGCGTCGCCTCGCGCTTCGCGTTGGTGGCGCACAAACGTCTCACCGGAATCGAACTGAGACATCCGTGGAGACTCGCGCCTCTGGTTCCGCCGTGCACGGTGGAACCAGCCCTCCGCCAGAATGCCTCACCGGCGGACGGCCTGGGTAGTCACCACGCAACCGGTCAAACCCTCCGTGCGGACGTGCTACATCCCCAGCGGCGACCAAGCCGGATCCGTCGCGTTGGTCGGCGTCGGGATGCTGCGCTGGTTGAAGCCGGTGATGTCCGTTGATACCAGATGCGACGAATATCCGGCCCCTCGCGTATTCCGCGACTGCGTCTCGCTTTGGAACATCATCACCATGCCGCCCGGCGCCCAGGTTGGGCCTTCCACGTCCCAGCCCTGGGCCAGGATGCGCTCGCCGCTGCCGTCCGGGTGCATCACGCCGATATTGAAGTTGCTCATGTCGCCGCCGAATCGCGTAAAGGAGATCAGGTCGCCGCGTGGCGACCATACCGGCGTGCCATACTTGCCGCTGCCGAAGCTGATGCGCTTCACGCCGCTGCCGTCGGCACCCATGATGTAAAGCTGCTGGTCACCGTCGCGGTCGGAGTTGAAGACGATCTGCGATCCGTCCGGGCTATAGCACGGGCTGACATTGATCGAATCGGCGTTGGTCAGCCGTTGCGGCGCCCGGCTGCCCAGATCGACCACGACGATGGCGGAGCCGCTGCCCTGCGCCAGCGACATGATCACCTTCGACCCATCGGGCGAGAAGCGCGGCGACAAGGTCATGCCGGGGAAGTCGCCCAGCACGCTCTGCCGGCCGGTCTGCAGATTGAACAGGTAAACGCGCGGGCGGTCGTAGGCGAAGCTCATGAAGGCGATCTCGTCGCGCGTGGGATGGAAGCGCGGCGTCAGCACCAGCCAGCGGCCATCGGTGAGGAAGCGGTTGTTCTCGCCGTCCTGGTCCATGATCGCCAGCCGCTTGGTCTGGCGGTCGCGCGGGCCGGTGCCGGCGATGTAGCAGATACGAGTGTCGAAATACCCCTGCTCGCCAAGCAACCGCTGATAGATCACGTCGGCGATGATGTGGGCGATGCGGCGCCAGTTGGCCTGCGCGGTGGTGTAGGCGGTACCCTGGATCTGCGCCTGAGGCAGCACGTCCCACAGGCGGAACTCGACGTGGATATTGCCGCCGCCCTGTACTTCGGCGGCGCCGGTCACCAGTGCCTGGGCACCGATCGCACCCCAGTTCTGGAAGTTGGGAATTTGGCCCTGCCCGGGCGCGACGTTCACGAATGACGCCGGCGGCAGTGGCTTGAACAAGCCGCAACTACCCAAATCGTTGTTGATAACGCCGGCTATGTCGCGGCCGAGCTGGCCAGAACTGCCATCGCCGCCGACGAAATCAGGGATGGCAATCGGAATCGGCGAGGCGCGTGCCTTGTCGATGATGATTGGCGAGGTCTGCGCACCAGGAACAGTCGGAGCAGGAGCGCCAGGACCGGCGAGCGGCGGTGCCGGCTGCGCACGCACCGGCGCCCGCGCAGCCAGGGCCATGGCTGTGCTCGCCATACCCAGCAGCAGCGGGCGGCGGCCGATGGCGGGGCGAGGAAGGTAAATCATGGGCGCAGTCTTTCAGCAGGTGACAGGTCGGTTCGGAAGTCAGAGCCGCGTTATGGCCTGAACAGGAAGGTCAGCACATTGACCTTGCCGAGCATCGATTGCGGCAGCGGCAGGGTGGCGCATTGCGGGTCCATCACCGCGTTGATCGCGCGGCCAGAGAAAGCGAGCAAGCGCGGGTCGGCCGCAATGCGGGCCGTTTCCTGGTCGGCAACCTCTGCCTGTCGCACCACGCCGCTGGCGTCGGTCTTCACGGTCAGCAGCACCGACATCTTGTCCAGGTCGAGCGTGCCGGGCGTATCGGTCCAGCAGGGGCGGACATGGTCGCCGATGGCGCGCTTCTCGCCGGTGGATAGCGCCGCGGTGTCGTTGCCCAGCGGGCTGCCACCCCCGGCGCCGCCGGCCTGCGGGTTAGAGCGATGCGTCGGCGCCTGCTTTTGGTCCACGAGCGCCCGCAGCTTCTCCAGCGTGTTGTCCAGCGCCTGGCTATTGGCGGCGGCGTTCTTGGTCGGGTGCGGCTGTGAGGTCACGCTCTGCAACGGTGGCGCCGGCGCGGGCGGCGGCGGCAACGGCAGCGGCTGGGCCTGCGGCTGCGGCGGCGCGGGTTTCGGCGGGGTGGGCGGCGCCTGCGGGGGAGGCGGCGTGGGTGGGGCCAGCGCCGGGGTGGGCGGCGGCAATGGCGTGGGCGGCGTGGGCGCAGGCGGCGTCGGCGGCGCCTCGGTCTGCGGCGGCGGTGGGGGCGGCGGAGGCGGCGGTGGCGGCGCCTCGACCGGCTGCGGCTTCGGCGGCTGGGTCACCGGGGGGGCAAGGGGCAGCGGCGGCGCGTTGGCGGGCGCGGGCGTGGGTGCGGCCTGCGGCGCCAGCATGGTGGAGGTTGCCGCGCCGGTGAAGACCATGGAGACGGCGGTCTCCGGCGGCGGCTCGGGCGGCTTGTTGAACCGCGGCAGGCCGATCAGCAGGGCGGCGAGAATCAGGACATGCAGCGACGCGGAGACGATGGCGCCGCGTCGCAGGGCCGGCGGCATGCTGCCCCGATCACGCCCGAGCCGATCGTCGCCTTGCAGCACGTATTGCAGCACTGTCGCGGTGCCCTCAGCCCGGTTTATTGGCGGTGGCGGGAGCTACCGGGGCGGCCGGGGCCGCTGGCGTGGCGGCGGGGCCAGCCGGAGCCGCTGGTTGCGTGCCAGCGTCGGGCGTGGCCGGTGCCTGCGCCGAGGACGGTGGCGGCAGGCCGGTCTGCTGCGCCAGCAGCGCAACCTTGGTGAAGCCGCCCAACGTGATGGTGCCCATCACCTGCATGATGCGGCCATAGGGCAGGTCCTTGTCGCCGCGGACAAAGATGCGGCGGTCCGGGCTGTTCTGTGAGATCGCCTGCAGCTTCGCGACCAGCTGAGACAGGTCAACTGCGTCGTTTTGCAGGAAAATGTCGCCCCCGGCATTGATCGAGACGGTCAGCGGCTGGCTGTCGCTGTTGATCTGCTGCGCGTTGGCGTTTGGCAGGTCCACCGAAACGCCGGAGGTCATTAGCGGGGCGGTGACCATGAAGATGATGAGCAAGACCAGCATCACGTCGACGAGCGGGGTGACGTTGATCTCCGCCAGGGGGCGATAGCGTCCCCGGCCAGTGCGGGTGTTTAGGGCGAAGGCCATGGGTTCAGGCTCCTGCCTCTCCCCTCGTGGGAGGGGGTTGGGGGGAGGGGTGCATCCCGACTGCTGCTGTTGGGGCTCGCACCCCTCCCGCTGGCCCACTCCCACAAGGGGAGTGGGGGGCCTTCCACGACGCCACCATTCCCGCCACCCGCCCTGCCATTTCCACCACCCGACGCGGCCGCATCACGCCCGTTCCTCCGTCTGACGCGACAGGATGGCGCTGAACTCGGCCCCGAAGCCTTCGAGGCGGGCGGCGAAGCGCGACAGGTCCGTGCTGATCTTGTTGTAGGCGAGCACCGCCGGAATCGCGGCCACGAGGCCGATGGCGGTAGCGAACAGGGCCTCGGCGATGCCAGGGGCGACGACCGCGAGGTTGGTGTTATGCATCGCCGCGATCGCCGAGAACGAGTGCATGATGCCCCACACCGTGCCGAACAGCCCGATGAACGGGGCGGTGGCGCCGACCGAGGCGAGGAAGACCATCCAGCGCTCCAGCCGGTCCATCTCCCGCTGTACGGTCACCGCAATGGCGCGGTCGATGCGCTCGCGGACGGAGGTGTGGCTGACATCGGCGCCGGCGACGCGCACGGTGCGGCGCCATTCGCCCATCGCGGCGGCGAATACTCCGGCCATCGGGTGGGCGGGGCTGGTGCCTTCTTGGTCGAACAACTCGTCCAGGCTACCGCCGGACCAGAAACGGTCCTCGAATCCGTCGGCGGCGCGGTTCACCTTGCGCAGGCTGGCCCATTTCTCGAATACCACGGCCCAGACCCAGATGCTGGCGGCGAGTAGCCCCAACATCACCAGCTTCACCACGATGTCCGCTTCCAGGAACAAGCCCCAGAGAGACAGGTCGCTTCCAGCCGCCGCCAGGCTCACCGCATCAACTGCTCGATCCACCACAACCCCCTATGCGGTGCCGTCATCGGCGGCACCCGTAGCCGATTCCACAGGCCGTGCGTCCCGCATGGCCTGTAACCCAGCCCGCCAACGTGGCGGCAGCCGTGCCGGCCGGCCCGCGTCTGGCGCCGATCCTGTTCCTGCGTCCCCTCCCGACGTCACGCACGCCAGCTTCAGCCATCAGTACCGCGCAAGGGCCTTGCGGACCTCGCACCGTCTGGCGCAGCGCCGCGGAGGCGCCGCCGGCCTGAAGCACCTCAGTCTCCACGACCAGCGAATTGTCGACCCGGGCGGAACGGAGATAGTCCACTTCGACGCGTCGCACCACGAACATGAGGTTGCAGTTACGCAACAACTCGGCGTGTGGGATGCCGAGGTCGCGCAAGGCTTCGGTACGGGCGCGCTCGGCGAAGCGCAGATAGGTGGCGTGGTAGACGATGCCGCCGGCATCGGTGTCCTCGTAGTAGACTCGGACCGTATAACGGTGGCGACCCTCCGGCGGAATGAAGGCAGGATGTTGGTTCATCCATCGTCCCGCAACAGGTCGAGCTGGGCGGGGATGGTGGGCGGCGGGGCCAGGCCGAGATGACGCCAGCCCGGTTCCCCCAGCATGCGGCCGCGGCTGGTGCGCAGGACGAGGCCTTCCTGGATCAGGAACGGCTCGACCACGTCTTCCAGCGTGTCGCGGGCCTCGGCCAGGGCGGCGGCGAGCGTCTCCACACCGACCGGGCCGCCGGCATGGTGCTCCGCGATGCGGCGGAGGTAGCGGCGGTCCATGGCGTCCAGCCCGAGCCGGTCGACTTCCAGGCGGGTCAGCGAGCGCGTCGGCGACCGCGCGGTCCACCGGGTCGGCTCCGTCCACCGCGGCGAAGTCGCGCACGCGGCGGAGCAGGCGGCCGGCGATGCGGGGCGTGCCGCGGGAACGGCGGGCGATCTCGGCGGCACCTTCCGAGGTGAGGCGGAAACCCAGCTTCTGGGCGCCTCGGTTGACGATCAGTTCCAGTTCCTCGGGGGTGTAGAAGACCAGGCGGAGCGGAATGCCGAAGCGGTCGCGCAGCGGGGTGGCAAGCAGGCCGGCGCGGGTGGTGGCGCCGACCAGGGTGAAGGGCGGCAGGTCGATGCGGACGCTGCGGGCGGACGGGCCCTCGCCGATGATCAGGTCGAGCTGGAAGTCCTCCATCGCGGGGTAGAGGACTTCCTCGATGGCGGGCTGCAGGCGGTGGATCTCGTCGATGAACAGGACGTCGCGGGGCTGCAGGTTGGTGAGGATGGCGGCGAGGTCGCCGGCGCGCTGGATCACCGGGCCGGAGGTGGCGCGGAAGCCGACGCCCGAGCTCGCGGGCGACGATCTGGGCGAGCGTGGTCTTGCCGAGGCCGGGGGGGCCGTGCAGCAGCACGTGGTCCAGCGCCTCGCCGCGGGCGCGGGCGGCCTGGATGAAGACGGCGAGGTTCTCGCGCGAGGCTTTCTGGCCGACGAATTCCGCCAGGGTCTGCGGGCGGAGGGAGGCCTCGGCGGCGTCCTCGGCGCGGCGGGCGGGGGAGACGGTGCGGTCTGTGTCGCTCATGCGGCTGGAGTTCGCGGGTACGCGCGGGTGGCGAGGAAGCAGGTGGGAGAAAGCAAGTCTGGAACCACAGACGCACACGGATGCACACAGATAGGACGCCGGGTGCCAAAGCAGCGTGGCTCAGTTGGGCTAGACCCTGAGGTTTGGCCGCTGAACCGCATGCAGGCTGCGGTCCCATCTGTGTGCATCTGTTCTGTGTGCACCTGTGTGCATCTGTGGTTCCAAAGTCTTGCTCTGCCCGCACTGGCTCGCGCTGGTACTTCGCGCTTCCTGGCCCGCGGTGGCGCCGGTGTTCGGGGGCGGCAACCGATATCCCCGAGCATCGGTCGAGGTCGGGAGATCAGGACGGCTTGGGGCGCGGCTTGCGGCATGCTGGCAGCATAGGTTTCTTGTCTGGTCCAATATAGCGGTCCGCGCGGCATCGGGTATTGCTCCGGTGTCGGATCAGAAGAGGCCGCGTGCGGGCGGTGATTCCCGGCGTGGGAGGCGTGGCGCCGACGGTGGTCCGCGTGGTGCGGTCATCCGGCGACCCGCTGCGCCATCTCCTTCAGGCTTTCCCGGATCACTGCATCGAGGGGGGCGGCGTCGCCCAGGCGTTCGAGGACACGAGCGACCGCGGGCTGCGCCTCCGGGCGGCGGTAGCCGAGGTTGGTGAGGGCGGACAGCGCGTCCTCGGCGGTGGTGGGGGTGCCCGTGCGGGCGGCGGGGGCGGAGAGGCCGGGGGCGGCGGTCGGCATGGCGCCGACCTTTTCCCGCAGCTCGGTCAGCAGGCGGACGGCGAGGCGAGGGCCGACGCCCGGAGCACGGGTGAGGCTGGCGCGGTCGGCGGAGGCGATGGCGGCGACCAGGTCGCGGGGGGAAAGGGCGGAGAGGATAGACAGCGCGACCTTGGCGCCGACGCCCTGGACGGTATTGAGCAAGCGGAACCACTCGCGCTCGGCTGGGTCGGCGAAACCGTAGAGTTGGATGGCGTCCTCGCGGACATGCGTCTCGATGAGGAGACGGGCGGTGGCGGGGGGCTGCGGGAGCGCGGCCAGCGTGCGGGTGGAGGCTTGCACCAGGTAGCCGACGCCGTTCACGTCGAGGACGACGGCGGAGTCGGAGAGCTGGTCGATACGGCCGGTGAGGAGGGCGATCATGGGGCGCGTGGGGCAGCGGTGGATCGGCTGCCGCTTGGCTGTCGGCTGCCGTCGCTTGCGCTGAACTTGGAGCTGATCGCCATGGGTGCGAATCGGAGTCCTTTCCGGCGGCACGCGAGGATACCGGCGATATGGCGCTAGCGGGAGGCGGTGATCGGTCGGTCTTGCTCTTTCGTGGTCTCGGCAGGTTGCTACACATGTATCTCGGTGTCGGCACATGGGAAAGCGGGCGCGGTCCTGTTCCTGCTGCGCGCCGCAGTTCCGCAAGCGCATAATCCATTTGATGTCTCGAAAGGGTGGAAGCGGATTTCATCCACGCCGGTGGGCCGTGGCAGATTGTCTATGCATACCGGTCAATCAGGAACGCACTCATGCCACGGAACTGTTCGGATCGAATGCGGACAGGGGATTAGCGCCAACAGCTTCTATGAACCTGGCAAACCGGCGATACGTCTTGTCTCCCGGCGTCTTGTCTCCCGGCCCCAACCCAAAGAAGCGCGAGGCGTTACGCCAACGGAAGCCTTCCATCAGCCACGTCAGAGTAGACATTCGGGTGGTCCCGCCTCGCACCGGAGCGACGCCACCGACAAGGACCGCGGAGCGGAAGTAACCGCTCAGGCCTGGGCCCGGCAGGCGGCAGTGACTATGCTCGGCGGCTGAAACGTCCTGACGTTGTTCCCGGGCACCGTGTTCAAGGGGGCGCGTCACCCCACGTGCGGTGTACTGGGCAATCAAACTGCGCCTGGCGGAGCGCGCACGACCCTGGATCGTGCGCCCGGAGGTTCAGATTCACGTCCGGCCGACCATAACTAAACCATAACTACCGGACCCCTTGCGCCCCGACCCGATCCGCCCGATATACCCTCCGCTTTCCGTGAATGCGTGATTGGCGCCGCTTTGGTGCCCTCCCGGAAATCTTAGTGTAACGCGTTCGTCCCACTGTCGCGCGGGCGGCGAACATCATGACGCTCGCCCTTACCCGCCGGCCGAAAACCGTCGCCGCGAGCGCCGGAGATTAACTTTTCGTGTCATCCCCTGAGTTTTCGACCCTCGGCCTAGCCGAGCCCTTGCTGCGCGCGCTTGACCGGCAGCGCTTCGTCCATCCCACCCCCATCCAGGCCGCCGCCGTCCCGCATCTGCTGACCGGCCGCGATCTGCTTGGCATCGCGCAGACCGGCACCGGCAAGACCGCCGCTTTCGCGCTGCCCCTGCTGCAGCACCTCGCCGCCCAGCAAGCCGCGCCGCAACGCTTTGCCACAAGGGCGCTGATCCTCGCCCCCACCCGCGAGCTTGCCCTCCAGATCGAGGACAGCCTGCACCGCCTCGGCAGCGAAACCCGGCTGCGCACTGTCGCGATCCTCGGCGGCGTCAGCCGCTTCGCGCAGGTGCAGCGCATGCGCGCCGGCGCCGACATAGTAGTGGGCACGCCCGGCCGCATCTGCGACCTGCTGTCCACTGGCGAATTGCGTCTGAACCTGGTCAGCCGGTTCGTGCTCGACGAAGCCGATCGCATGCTGGATCTCGGCTTCATCCGCGACATCCGCCGCATCGTCGCCGCCCTGCCAGCGCAGCGCCAATCCGCCTTGTTTTCGGCCACCATGCCGACGGAGGTCGGCCAGCTCGCACAAACGCTGCTGCGCGATCCGGTGCGGGTGGACGTGGCGATAACCGCGCCGGCCAAGCTGCCGATCGCGCAGTACGTCCACTACGTGAACGCCGCCGGCAAGCGGACGCTGCTGGGTGAACTGCTGGCCGACCCGGCGTTGTCGCGCGTTATCGTCTTCACCCGCACCAAGCGCTCCGCCGACCGGGTCGCGGAAGGCCTGGACACCGGCGGCGTGCGCGTCAGCGCGCTGCACGGCAACAAGAGCCAGCCGGCGCGGCAGAAGGCGCTGGAGCAATTCCGCAGCGGCCGTGCGCGCGTGCTCGTGGCCACCGACATCGCCGCGCGCGGCATCGACGTGACCGGCATCTCGCACGTCATCAACTACGATCTTCCCGCCGCGCCGGAGGATTACGTGCACCGCATCGGCCGCACCGCGCGCGCCGGCACCAGCGGCGTCGCCATTTCCTTCTGCGATGCGACCGAGCAAGGCACGCTGCGCGCCATCGAGCGCATGACCGGCACGGCGCTGTACGTCGCCGGCGGGTCGCCGCCGGCCCGCGCGGCCAATGGGCCAGGGCACGGGGCGCACCGTGGGACCGGCAACGGTGGGCCGGTACGCCCCGGCATCCCGCCCTCCCACCCCGGCCGGCGGCGGCGCGGAGGCAGCCTGCGCCGCGCGGCCTGAACCGCTGAAACTGAGACTCTTCCCAGGCAGCAACTGTGAAGTCATCAACCCGCGACCGGGCAACGAGGCTGTGACAGGCCCCGCCCCATCGAGCGCTATTAATTTGCCGGCAGTTTGCTATTGTGCCTCCGGCCCAACCCCCAGCAACTACAAAGGACAGTAGTACTTTGCGTCCCCCGAAAGACAATCGCCGGCAGTGGCAAACGCGTCGGCGCGGCTTTGACGACGACAATTTCTACGGCAATGCACCCTCTCCCGTGCCCCTGCCGGCCTTCGCCTCCGCGTCGTCGGGCCCGGAGATGACCGCTACGGTCAAATGGTTCAACCCTGACAAGGGCTTCGGCTTTGCCGCTCTGTCCGATGGCTCGGGCGACGTGTTCCTGCATGCGAACACGTTGCAGGCCGCCGGCAAGCAGACGGTCAGCCCCGGTACCACTCTGCGCGTCCGCGTCGCCGCCGGTCAGAAGGGGCGGCAGATCGAGCAAGTGGTCTCGGTGGATGAGAGCACGGCCGAGCCGCAGGAACAGCGCCGATCCAGCTTCGGCGGTGGTGGCGGAGGTGGCGGCGGCCACTTCGGCGGCGGCGGTGGCCGCGCGCCGGGCGGCCCGCGGCGTCAGGTCGATCTCAGCACCGCGGTCGAGATGACCGGCACGGTGAAATGGTACGATCCCGCCAAGGGGTTCGGCTTCATCACTCCGGAGGAGGGTGGGCGTGACGTGTTTGTCCACGCCACCGCCCTGGAGCGTGCCGGCCTGGGCCCGTTGCAGGAGCGTCAGTCCGTCCGCATGGGCGTGGTGCAAGGGCAGAAGGGCCCCGAAGTAGGCACCATCAGCCTGACCTGACGCCTTGGCTCGACCCACGCTGGGACCCTTCCTTTCCGGCAAGGGGCCTGTCTCGCACGGGCCTTCCGGAAGGGGAGGTGAGGTACTTTCGGCACCGACGAACCCTAAGGGGGTACGCAAAATTATGCTGCTGCGAGGCACGATGCGTGCCATATTGGTGAGATGGCAGAAATCTCGTATCGGGTGATCCCTCGCGGCAAGAGCGGCTTCGACGTCGAGATGGAAAAGCCGGACGGCCGCAAGCAGACTGTCCCGGGGTTCCGTAGCGAACATGAAGCTGACGCCTGGATCGTCCAGGCCAAGCGCATGATCAGGGAAGCCGCGCCGTGGACGCCGCTGGCGCCCCGCAAGCCCGCCACCGCTGCGTCTGGCGAGACGCCGAAGCCCTCTACCTGATCGCCGCCACGCCGTACAGCTCGCCACCCCGTACCTGCTTGCCACGCCTGTACTGCCACCACGCCTGATCGCCATTCCAATTTACCGCCGTCGGCCATGCCGCACCGTTAGGGCATGATTGTCGCTGCTACTGTCGCTTGCTAGGCTTCCCCCGGTTCAACCCCTAGGAGGCGAAGCTGATGACAAGCAAGACCCTGCGGCTTGGTGTGATGGCTGGACTCGCCGGCGGAGCCGCCGAGGTGGTCTGGGTGGCAGGCTATGGCGCAATCACCGGCACGCCGGTCGGCGCGGTCGCCCGTGGAGTGGCAACCGCCTTGCTTCCCGGGCTTGCGGCCCTGCCGGTCGCACCCGCCATCGGCATTGCCCTGCACATGCTGCTCGCCGTCGCTCTCGGTATCGCCGTCGTTGCCGCGTTGCGAGCGCCGCTGCTGCGCCGGGTCGGCGGCTGGTCGCAGAGTATGCTGGTCGTGGCGGCGTTGGGTGCGGTCTGGTCGTTCAACTTCCTCGTCGTGCTGCCGCAGCTCGATCCGGCTTTCCTGGCGTTGCTGCCGATGGTCGTGACGCTCGCGTCCAAGCTGTTGTTCGGCGTCAGCGCGGCCGCTGTGCTGCGCTCGCGCCGGGTTGCCGGCGCGGTCAGCATGGCCTGACCGACGTCTCGGCTGCCGCCCGGCAGCCTTCCGTCAGCGCCGGCCGAATGTGACCTGTTTTTGGGCGGGTTGGCGCGAATAGTGCCCGCCCGCGCGGCAGATTTCCCGCCGCCGACCATGATGAACCCCCGTTCGCACGGTCTTGGCCGTGGCACGTCCATTGCACTTTCCCCACCACCGGGGAAACGCCCGGGCTGCCGTCAACCAAACAGAACGGGGAACAGGACACAGACTATGACAGCCAATGACACCAGCATGTCGCGCCGTAATCTGGGCCGGCTTGGCGTTGCCGCCGCCACCGTCGCCGCACTCGGCGCAGCGCAGGCCGCCAGCACACCCGCGCGTGCCCAGGCTGCCGCCCCGACCGGCGGCACCATCAAGGTCGGCATTCTTCACTCACTCTCCGGCACCATGGCGATCAGCGAGACCACGCTGAAGGACGTCATGCTGATGCTGATCGAGGAGCAGAATGCCAAGGGCGGCCTGCTGGGCAAGAAGCTCGAGCCGGTGGTGGTCGATCCCGCCTCCAACTGGCCACTGTTCGCCGAGAAGGCGCGGCAGCTTCTGTCGGTGGACAAGTGCGCCGCGGTGTTCGGCTGCTGGACGTCGGTGTCCCGCAAGTCCGTGCTGCCGGTGTTCGAGGAGCTGAACGGCATTCTGTTCTATCCGGTGCAGGACCAGGGCCAGGAGTGTAGCCGCAACGTGTTCTACACCGGCGCCGCGCCGAACCAGCAGGCGATCCCGGCGGTGGACTACCTGATGCAGGAAGAAGGCGTGAAGCGCTGGGTGCTGGCCGGCACCGACTACGTGTATCCGCGCACCACCAACCAGATCCTGGAAGCCTATCTGCACCTGAAGGGCTTCAAGCCCGCCGACATCATGATCAACTACACGCCGTTCGGTCACTCGGACTGGCAGAACATCGTGGCGTCGATCAAGAAGTTCGGCACATCCGGCAAGAAGACCGCCGTCGTCTCCACGATCAACGGCGACGCCAACGTGCCGTTCTACAAGGAGCTCGGTAACCAGGGCATCAAGGCGACCGACATCCCGGTGGTCGCGTTCAGCGTCGGCGAGGAAGAACTGGCCGGCCTGGACACCAAGCCGCTGGTCGGCCACCTGGCCGCCTGGAACTATTTCGAGAGCGTCGATACGCCGGAGAACAAGGCTTTCATCGACACCTGGCACAAGTTCACCAACAAGCCGAACCGCACCACCAACGACCCGATGGAGGCGCACTACATCGGCTTCAACATGTGGGTGAAGGGTGTGGAGAAGGCCGGCACCACCGATCCGAACACCGTGATCGACGCGCTGATCGGTGTTTCGGTGCCGAACCTGTCGGGCGGTTACCCCGCGCTGATGCCGAACCACCACATTACCAAGCCGGTGCTGATCGGCGAGATCCAGGGCAACGGGCAGTTCAACATCGTCTCCCAAACGCCGGGTCTGCTGGTGGCGCAGGAATGGTCGCCGTACGTGGCCGACACCAAGGACCTGATCGGCGACTGGCGCGCGCCCATGCGTTGCGGTGCATTCAACGTGCAGACCGGCAAGTGCACCGCCGGAGGCAAGAAGGCCTGACGGCCTGCTTGCCTCGTTGTCGGGGGCGACCGTCTCCTCCCCGGTCGCCCCCGTCCGGTCTTATCGAGGCATCATCATGCGACGAATTCTTGCCCTGGTCGTGTTGGCTCTGCTGGCGCTGACCCCGACGCTGGCGCGAGCCCAAGGGGGGCAGGCCTCGGGGGCGCAGGCGCCGGGCGACCAAGCCAAGAGCGAACAAGCCCAGAGCGGCCAAGCCGGCGAAGCTTTGGCGTTGCTCGCCTCCGGAAACTACGATTCCATCCGCCGGGGCGTGACGGCCTTGGCTGCCTCCGGCGATCCGCATGCTGCCGCCATCCTCGAGGCGCTGCAGAACAGTACGCTGTATGTCAGCGTGGATCACGTGTTGTACGTGAAGGGCGACGACGGCAAGTTCAGTACGGCCCAAACCGGCAAGCCGGCGCCGGATGTGATGTCCAGTGGCCTGAAGCTGGTGCGGGTGAACAACCCGGTGCGGAGCGCGATCGATGCCGCCTTGGGGCAGTTGCAATTGTTCTCGCCCGATGCGGCGACACGGCTGCATGCCGCGGAAGCGGTGTTCGAATCGCATGACGTCGCCGCGCTGCCGACCTTGGAGAAGGCGCTGGCGAAGGAAACCGACCCGGCGGTGAAGACCCGCATGGAGGAGGCGCAAGCCGCTGCGTTGCTGTTCGCGAACGATGCGCCGATCCCGCAGCGCCTTGCCGCCGTCGCCACGCTGCGCGCGCGCGGCGATCTGGAATCGCGCTCGCTGCTGGATGGCCTGAGCAATCAGCCGCCGCAGGTCGCCGCCGCGGCGCATGCGGCGGTGGCGTCGATCGACCACGTGCTGCAACTCTGGAGCATTCTGGAAAGCGTCTATTACGGCATCAGCCTTGGGTCCGTGCTGCTGCTGGCGGCGGCCGGACTGGCAATCACTTTCGGCGTCATGGGCGTGATCAACATGGCGCACGGCGAGATGGTGATGCTGGGCGCCTATACCACCTATGTCGTGCAGCAGGTGATGCATCAGATCGCGCCGTCATTGTATGAGGCGAACCTGCTGTTCGCGGTACCGATGGCGTTTCTGGTATCGGGCATCGTCGGCATCGCCATCGAGCGCAGCCTGATCCGTTGGCTCTACGGGCGTCCGCTGGAGACCCTGTTGGCCACCTGGGGTCTGTCGCTGGTTTTGCAGCAGGCGGTGCGCACGCTTTTCGGTGCCCATAATTTGGATGTCGATACGCCCGGCTGGATGAGCGGCGACATGCATGTCGGCGGCCTGACCATCACGCTGAATCGCCTCTACATCATCATTTTCACCGTCATTGTGCTGGCGGTGCTGATGGCGGCACTGCGCTTCACGCCGCTGGGGCTGCGCATGCGCGCGGTGACGCAGAACAGGCTGATGGCCGCGGCGATGGGGATCCGGACGCCGTGGATCGATGCGCTGACATTCGGACTTGGTTCCGGAGTGGCTGGCATCGCTGGCGTGGCTTTGAGCCAGATCGACAACGTCTCCCCGAACCTGGGGCAGAACTACATCATCGACAGCTTCATGGTGGTGGTGTTCGGCGGCGTCGGCAATCTGTGGGGCACCACGGTGGGCGCACTCACGCTGGGCATCATCAACAAGTTCCTCGAACCGGTGGCCGGCGCCGTGCTGGGCAAGATCGTCGTGCTGGTACTGCTCATCCTGTTCATCCAACGCCGCCCACGTGGTATGTTCCCGCTGAAGGGACGGGCGGCCGAGGCATGAAACTCGATCGCACAGCCTGGATCACTTTAGTGGTCGTATTCGGCGGCACCTGCCTGCTGGCCGCACTGAACCTGGCCACCGCGCCGACCTCGGGCGCGCATGTGCCGGTCTATGTCATCGGCCTGGTCGGCAAGTACCTGTGCTACGCGATGCTGGCGCTGGCGGTCGATCTGGTGTGGGGCTTCGCCGGCATCCTGTCGCTTGGCCACGCGGCGTTCTTCGCGCTGGGCGGCTACGCCATGGGCATGTACCTGATGCGCCAGATCGGCACCCGCGGCGTCTATGGCAATCCGATCCTGCCGGACTTCATGGTGTTCCTGGGCTGGGATCATCTGCCCTGGTATTGGTACGGCTTCGACTGGTTCGGCTTTGCGCTGCTGATGGTGGTGCTGGTGCCCGGTGTGCTGGCACTGGTGTTCGGCTACCTGGCATTCCGATCCCGCGTCACTGGCGTGTATTTGTCGATCATGACCCAGGCGCTGACCTACGCGCTGCTGCTGGCGTTCTTCCGCAATGACATGGGCTTCGGCGGCAACAATGGCCTGACCGACTTCAAGGACATCCTGGGCTTCAACATCCAGTCCGAAACCACCCGCTGCGCCCTGATGGTGCTGTCCGCGCTGTTCGTCTGCCTGCAGTACCTGCTCGCGCGCTACGTTGTGATGTCGCGCTTCGGCAAGGTGCTGATCGCCGTGCGGGACACCGAATCGCGCACGCGGTTCCTCGGATACCGCCCGGAGAACTACAAGCTGTTCGTGTTCGTGCTGTCGGCGATCATGGCCGGCATCGGCGGCGCGCTCTATGTCCCGCAGATCGGCATCATCAATCCCAGCGAGTTCGCGCCTGCTAACTCCATCGAAGCAGTGATCTGGGTCGCGGTCGGCGGCCGCGGCACGCTGGTCGGCGCCATCCTGGGCGCGGTGATGGTCAACCTGGGGAAAACCTGGTTCACCAGCGCGCTGCCGGAGTTCTGGCTGTTTGCCCTGGGCGCGCTGTTCATCTTCGCTACCCTGTTCTTGCCGAAGGGATTGATGGGCGTGTTCGCCCCGCGCCTGCGTGTGGTGCCGGATGAACCGCCCGCCGAAGTCCCGGTCGGCGAGGCCCGTGAGGTCACCGGATGACCACGCAATCCAACACCATTCTCTATCTGGACGACGTTACCGTCAGCTTCGACGGCTTCCGCGCGCTCAACGCACTGTCATTGGTACTGGAACCGGGGGAAATGCGCGCGGTGATCGGGCCGAACGGCGCCGGCAAGACCACGATGATGGATGTGATCACCGGCAAGACCCGTCCCGATACCGGCCGCGTCATCTTCGGATTTGACACCGACCTGACGCGCCTGGATGAGCCGGCTATTGCCTCCCTGGGCATCGGCCGCAAATTCCAGAAGCCCACGGTGTTTGAGCAACACACCGTCTGGGACAACCTGCTGCTCGCGCTGGCCGGAAACCGCACGCCGCGCTTCACCTTGTGGGCGCGCGAGACGGAGGAGGAACGCCGGCGCATCGGCGAGATCCTGACCACCATCCGCCTGACCGAGCACCGCAAGCGGCGCGCCGCCGACCTGTCGCACGGCCAGAAGCAATGGCTGGAGATCGGCATGCTGTTGGCGCAGGAACCGCAGCTTCTGCTGGTTGACGAGCCGGTCGCCGGCATGACCGACGCCGAAACCGAGCAAACCGCCGAGCTGCTGCGCGAGATCAACCAGACCCGCAGCGTCGTGGTGGTGGAGCATGACATGGCCTTCGTCCGCGCGTTGGGCGTAAAGGTGACCGTGCTGCACGAAGGATCAGTGCTATCCGAAGGGTCGATCGACCATGTCAGCGCCGATCCGCGGGTGATCGAGGTATATCTGGGCCGATGAAGCTGGAAGTTGAGAACGTCGATCTGCACTACGGCGCGGCGATCGCGCTGCGCCAGGTGTCGCTGACGGTGGAGACCGGTGCGGTCACGTGCCTGCTCGGCCGCAACGGTGTAGGCAAGACGTCTCTGCTGCGGGCAATCGTCGGCGCGCATCCCATCACGCGCGGTGCGATTCGCTGGGATGGCCAGGACATCACCCCACTGCCGACCTATGAGCGCGCCCGCCGCGGCATCGCCTGGGTGCCGCAGGGTCGCGACATCTTCCCGCTGCTGACGGTACGGGAGAATTTGGAGACCGGGTTCGCGGTGCTGCCGCGCCGCGAACGCCGCGTCCCATCGGAAATATTCGAGTTGTTCCCCGTGCTGCGGACCATGCTGCGCCGCCGCGGCGGTGATCTGTCCGGCGGGCAGCAGCAGCAGCTCGCCATTGCCCGCGCGCTGGTGACGAAGCCCAAGCTGCTGGTGCTGGACGAGCCGACCGAGGGCATCCAGCCGAGCATCATCAAGGATATCGGCCGGGTGATCGCGCTGCTGCGCTCCCGCGGCGACATGGCCATCCTGCTGGTCGAGCAATATTACGATTTCGCGCAGGAGCTGGCGCAGACGATCGTTGTGATGGACCGCGGCGACGTTGTGCTGTCCGGCCCGCGGGAGACGCTCGACGAGGCGGAGGTCCGGCGCCGGCTGTCGGTGTGAGACCTTACGCTAGCGGACCATTGACAGCGTTCGATACGGCTTCCAGGTTCCAGCCGCAGCATGCGTTGCATGCAGTTCCTGGCGAGGACGGCAATGGCGTCCATTCCGATAACCCGTGAGCTGCCAAATGAGTTGCCGCGCGTTGCTGCCCGACATCACAGCGCCGGCCGGGTAAGCGTGGTGCGCGATACCGCAACCGCGTCGGAACCAGCGCCACAGCAGCGGGCGGTCGGGGAACTCGCGCTATCTTTGAAGCGCCGGGGCGAGTCCTCTGTCCTGGACGACCTCCGTCAGGTCGGCTGCCTGAAGCTGCGTTTTCCGCGTGTTGTGCCGGGAGAATGGGCGATGGCGGTGATGCTGAACACCTCGGGAGGGGTGGCGGGTGGCGACCGGCTGTCTGGTGACTTCGAACTGCAGGCTGGCACCCGTGCCACGATTACGGCGCAAGCGGCAGAGAGGTTCTATCGTGCGCTGCCCGGCAGCGACCCCGCGATGGTGCGCAACCGGGTGCTGGTGGCAGCCGGTGCGTGCGCGGAGTGGCTGCCGCAGGAGACGATCTTGTTCGATCGCTGCGTGGTGGACCGGCGGCTGGATGTCGAGCTTGCTGACGACGCACGGTTTCTCGCCGTAGAATTGCTGGTCTTCGGCCGCGCGGCAATGGGAGAGCAGGTAGGGCAGGCTTGGCTGCGTGATGGCATCCGCATCCGCCGCGATGGACGGTGGCTACTGCATGAGTCGGTGCGGCTGGATGGCGAGGTCGATGCAGCGCTGCGCCGACCCGCGATTGCCGGCGGTGCGCGTGCGATGGCAACGCTGGTGCATGTCGCGCCGGATGCCGAGACGGGTCTGGACGACGTGCGGTCCGCGTTTGCCGATGCGGACGTCGAAGCGGGCGCCAGTAGCTGGAATGGTATGTTGGTGGCGCGTATCCTGGCTCGCGATGCAGCGGTGCTGCGGCGTGTGGTAGTTGCCACGCTATCTGTCCTGCGCGCGTGTCGCCCGTTGCCGCGTGTCTGGCTGTGCTGAAGGAGAACGCATGGACCCCGTGGACGGCGTAGGACGGAAACGTGAAGCGCAGTCCGCCAGGACTTGCGACGACGGAAGGCGCTTCGCTGGTCCGCCCTACGGCTATCTAACGGTGTCACCAATGATAGGACATGAGGCTCGCCCATGAACCTGACCCCGCGCGAGAAAGACAAACTGCTGATCAGCATGGCGGCGATGGTGGCGCGGCGGCGGCTGGAACGCGGCGTGAAGCTTAACCACCCGGAAGCGGTGGCGTTGATCACTGACTTTGTCGTCGAGGGCGCCCGAGACGGCCGCAGCGTCGCTGACCTGATGCAGTCAGGCGCCAAGGTGCTGACGCGAGAGCAAGTGATGGAAGGCATCGCGGAGATGATTCACGACGTGCAGGTAGAAGCGACGTTTCCCGACGGCACGAAGCTCGTGACGGTGCATGAGCCGATAAGATAGCTTAAATTTGGAGGCGCCGACGTTGTCATCCCTGCCCAACCAAGCGGCTTCAGTCCGTCTGGTCCGGTGGCATGCGGGTTGCTACACCTGAACCGGATCGTACAAAGGCCGCTCTATGACCCCCGGTGAACTCTTCCCGCAGCCCGGCGACATCGAACTGAACGCCGGCCTGCCGCCCACGGTGCTGACGGTCGCAAACACCGGCGACCGCCCGATCCAGGTCGGCAGCCACTACCATTTCGCCGAGACCAACCCCGCTTTGTCCTTCGATCGAGCCGCCGCGCGCGGCCAGCGCCTGGACATCGCCGCCGGCACCGCGGTGCGCTTCGAGCCGGGCCAGGCCCGCGATGTCACCCTGGTGCCCTATCGCGGCCGCCGCGTTGTGCAAGGATTTCGCGCCGCCGTCATGGGAGACCTCGACTGATGGCCCGCATCTCCCGCCACGCCTACGCCGACATGTTCGGACCCACCACCGGCGACCGCGTGCGCCTGGCCGATACCGATTTGATTGTCGAGGTGGAACGCGACCTCACCACCTACGGCGAGGAGGTGAAGTTCGGCGGCGGCAAAGTCGTTCGCGACGGCATGGGCCAGTCGCAGGCATCGCAGGCCGAGGGCGCGGTGGATACCGTCATCACCAACGCGCTGATCATCGACCACTGGGGCATTGTGAAGGCCGATGTCGCCATCACCGACGGCCGCATCGCCCGCATCGGCAAGGCGGGCAATCCCGACGTGCAACCCAACGTCGACATCATCATCGGCCCCGGCACCGAGATCATCGCCGGCGAAGGCAAGATCCTCACCGCGGGTGGCATCGACGCGCATATCCATTTCATCTGTCCGCAACAGGTCGAAGACGCGATCGCATCCGGCATCACCACGCTCGTGGGTGGCGGCACTGGCCCCGCCACCGGCACCGCCGCCACGACCTGCACGCCTGGTCCCTGGCATCTTGCGCGCATGCTGCAGGCCGCTGAAGGCCTGCCGGTGAATCTCGCCTTCGCCGGTAAGGGCAATGCGTCGCGCCCCGCCGCGTTGGAGGAAATGATCCGCGCCGGCGCGTCCTGCCTCAAGCTGCACGAGGACTGGGGCACCACCCCAGCCGCGATCGATTGCGCGCTGTCAGTGGCGGACCAGCACGACGTGCAGGTCATGATCCATACCGACACGCTGAACGAATCCGGTTTCGTCGAAGACACGATTGCGGCATTCAAAGGCCGCACCATCCACGCCTTTCACACCGAGGGCGCTGGCGGCGGCCACGCCCCCGACATCATCAAGGTCGCCGGCCTGCCCAATGTCCTGCCCAGCTCTACGAATCCCACGCGTCCCTACACCGCGAACACGCTGGACGAGCACCTGGACATGCTGATGGTCTGCCATCACCTGGACAGCGCAATTCCCGAAGACGTCGCCTTCGCCGAAAGCCGTATCCGCAAGGAAACCATCGCCGCCGAGGACATTCTGCACGACCTCGGCGCGCTTGCGATGATGTCGTCCGACAGTCAGGCGATGGGCCGCGTCGGCGAGGTGATCATCCGCACCTGGCAGACCGCGCACAAGATGAAGACGCAGCGCGGACCTTTGCCAGGCGACGGTGAGGCCGACAACGCCCGGGTGAAACGCTACATCGCCAAGTACACGATCAATCCGGCCATCGCGCAGGGCATGGCGCAGGAGATCGGCTCGATCGAGGTTGGAAAATTCGCCGATCTGGTGCTGTGGTCGCCCGCATTCTTCGGGGTGAAGCCGGACATGGTGATCAAGGGCGGCACGATCGCCTGTGCCCCGATGGGCGATCCCAACGCGTCGATCCCAACGCCGCAACCGGTGCACTATCGGCCGATGTTCGGTGCGTTTGGACGCGCACTGGTGGAAAGCTGCCTGACGTTTGTCTCTGCTGCGGCGCTGGATGCCGGTATCGCGCATGCACTCAAGCTGCAGCGGCGGTTGGTGCCGGTGGCCAATGTGCGCGGTGGCATCGGCAAGCGATCGATGATCCATAACGACGCGTTGCCAGTCATCGAGGTGGACCCGGAAACCTACGAAGTCCGCGCCGATGGTGTGCTGCTGACCTGCGAACCCGCCACGATCCTGCCGATGGCGCAGCGGTATTTTCTTTTCTGATGCGGTGTCATAAAATATTGACGGTCGGCGCCTGGGATCCCGCGACGGCCGCCCATCGTGTCCTGATCGACTACGACGCTCGCCACCGCCGCCGCATCCTGCTCCGTACCGAAGCAGGGGCCGAAATCATGCTCGATCTGCCGCAAGCAGTGCGGTTGCGCCATGGCGACGGGCTCGCGCTGGACGACGGCGGCGTGGTACAGGTCTGCGCCAAGCCTGAGAAACTGCTGGAGATTCATGCGCACGAGGAAGGCGAGCTTGTGCGGATCGCATGGCACCTCGGCAACCGCCACCTGCCGGTGCAGTTGCTGGACGACCGCATCCGCATTCGCGCCGATCACGTAATTCGCGATATGGTCGAACACCTGGGAGGCCATGTGGACGAAGTCGAGGCGCCGTTCGATCCCGAAGCCGGTGCATATGTGGGGCGCCATCACCACCATCATCACGACGACCACGATGACAATGATGTCTAACCGCTGCGCGAGCCCCCACGTTCCCGTCATGGCCGGGATTGACCCGGCCCTCCACGCCCCACGGCTGGTGCGTGGATGGCAGGGTCCAGTTCGGCCATGACGGGGACGTGGGGTGTGGTCGGGCCTGTGCAATCGCCCCCGCCCACGCCCATGCAATTGCCGGCGTCTCTTGCCATGCCGCAGGGCCTGCTCCATCTCCTGGCCTGGCTGTCGCCCGGCTTTCCAACCGGTGCCTTCGCCTATTCGCATGGCCTGGAATGGGCTGTGGAATCCGGCGACATCCGTGACGGCAACACGCTACACGGCTGGCTAATCGACATCCTGACCCATGGCTCCGGCCGCAACGACGCCATCCTGCTGCGCCACGCGCATCGCAGCGCCCACGATCCGGCAGGATTGGAACAACTGGCGGAACTGGCCACCGCCGTTGCCCCAAGTCGTGAGCGCCACGCAGAAACGCTCGACCAGGGCACGGCCTTTCTGCGCGCCGCACGTGCCTGGGCCTGCCCGTCGTTGCCGTCCCCCGTCGCTTATCCCATCGCCGTCGGCGCGCTGGCCGGCTGGCACGGTATCGATGAACATCTGACCGCGGCCGCCTGCCTGCAAGCCTTCGCGTCCAACCTCATCTCTGCCGCCGTACGTCTGGTGCCGTTGGGGCAGACGGCCGGCCTTCAAGTGTTGGCCGCCATCGAACCGACGGTGTTACGGATCGCCAACGACACCGCAACCGCAACATGCGACGACCTCGGCGGTTGCGTGTTCCGCGCCGATCTCGCCGCCATGCGGCACGAAACTCAATACACAAGGCTGTTCCGCTCATGACCATCTCTCCCAACGGTCCGCTGCGCGTCGGCATCGGCGGGCCCGTCGGCACTGGCAAGACCGCGCTGATGGATGCGCTGTGCAAGTCCCTGCGAGATCGTTACGACATCGCTGCCATCACCAACGACATCTACACCAAGGAGGACGCCGAATTCCTGACCCGCGCCGGCTCGCTCCCGCCCGAACGAATCCTCGGCATCGAAACCGGTGGGTGCCCCCACACCGCGATCCGCGAGGATGCCTCGATCAACCTCGCCGGTGTCGCCGACCTGCAGCGGCGCTTTCCTGACCTCGACCTGATTCTGATCGAAAGCGGCGGCGACAATCTGGCCGCAACCTTCAGTCCGGAACTGGCGGATTTGACGATCTACGTGATCGACGTGTCCGCCGGCGACAAGATCCCGCGCAAGGGCGGCCCCGGTATCACCCGCAGCGATCTGCTGGTGATCAACAAGATCGACCTCGCGCCCTTCGTCGGCGCCAGCCTGGAGGTGATGGACCGCGATGCACGCAAGATGCGCGGCGCCCGGCCCTTCGTGTTCGCTAACATCCGCGCCGGAAAAGGCGTGGCCGACGTCGCCGCGTTCATAGAGAAGCAGGGCGGACTGCTAACCGCCTAGGCCCCGCCGCGCCGCGTCCAGTGGGATGACATTGTCCGGCCGCACGTCGAACGTCCCCACCACCTGAGCAATCATCGCCGACAGCTCGTCCTGCTGATACGGCTTGGACAGGCGCGGCAAGCCGGGCTCCTCGCCGTTCGGCAGATCGGCGTATCCGGTTGCCAGGATGATCGGCAGCTCCGGCCAATCCTGCTGGATCTGCCGCGAAAGTTCGGTGCCGGTCATACCGGGCATCGCCTGGTCGGTAATGACCAGATCGACTTCCAGCCCCTCGCGCAACGCCTCCAGCGCTCGCGCGCCGGAAGCTGCCTCATTCACCAGGTGTCCCAAATCCTCCAACATCGCCACCGTCGCCGCACCGATCAGCGGATCGTCGTCCACCACCAGGATGCGGTGACGAGCCGCAGTGTAGGTGCGCGCCGTCGAAGGACTAACATGCTCGACCATCGTTCGTTCAGCGGTCGGCAGCCATAGCTCCACGGTCGTGCCGCGGCCGACACGGCTCTTGATCCGCATCGCGCCGCCTGACTGCGCGGCGAGGCCGTGCACCATCGAGAGACCGAGGCCGGTGCCTTTGCCGGCACCCTTGGTCGTGAAGAACGGCTCCGTCGCGCGCTTCGCCGTCGCCTCGTCCATTCCGGTTCCGGAATCGGCCACGGCAACGCACACGTAATCTCCGGGCGCCAGACTCTGCGGCCCGTGGGCCGCCGGCACGCGGCGTGCGGTGATTTCCAACTGGCCGCCCAGCGGCATCGCATCGCGCGCATTCAGCGTCAGGTTCAGCAACGCGAGCTCAAGCTGGTTCGGATCAACCCGGATCGCCGGCAGGTCGTTGCGCAGATCGATGTTGATCTGAATCGTCGGCCCCAGAGTCCGGCGCAGCATCTCCTCCATGCCACCTACCAGCCGCACCACCTCCAGCGTCTCCGGCTTCAGCTCCTGCCGCCGAGCAAACGCCAGCATGCGCTTGGTCAGCGTCGCGCCGCGCTCGGCGCCTTTGACCGCACCGTCGATCAGCCGTGCGAGCCGGGCATCATCCGGCACACGCTTGCGCAGAAGCTGCAGGTTGCCCAGGATCACCATCAGAAGATTGTTAAAGTCGTGCGCCACGCCACCGGTAAGTTGGCCCAGACTCTCCATCTTTTGCATCTCGTGTACTTGCGCCAACGCATCCTCGCGCTCGCGCGTCCGTTCCTCCACCCGCTGCTCCAACTCGGCATTGGCCTGTGCCAGCTCCGCCGTCCGCTCCGCCACACGGCGTTCCAGCTCTATGTTCAACAGCTCAAGCTGGCGCGTCTTGCGGTGCAAATCGGCGAACACGCGCACCTTGGCGCGCAGCAACTCAGGCGCGAACGGCACCGGAACGTAATCGACCGCACCCAGTTCGTAACCGCGCAGCCGGTCCAGGTCCGACATCATGATCGCGGAGACGAAGATTATCGCGGTCTGCCGGAAGCGAGGATGGTCGCGGATCATCGCCGCCAGCTCGAACCCATCGAGATCGGGCATGCAGACGTCGATCAGCACGACGGCGACCTCGTTCTTCAGCAGATGCTGCAACGCTTCGTTCGCCGAGTTCGCCTTCAGCAGGTTCTCCCCCAGTTCGCCGAGGATCACCTCATAGCTCAACAGCTTCCCCGGCTGGTCGTCGACCAGCAGGATGTTCACCTTGTCCGCCGAGTTAGGCGTCATCGCATTCACATTCGTACCCCTTCTCAGCGATGCAGCCAGATCCGCAATGCGGATAGCAATTGTTCCGTGTTCACCGGCTTCGCCAGATAGTCGGACGCGCCGGCCTCCAGGCATTTCTCGCGGTCGCCCTTCATTGCCTTGGCGGTCAGCGCGATGATCGGCAGCCGGCGGAAGCCAGGATTAGTCGCGGATTACCTCCATCGTTTGATATCCGTCCATTTCGGGCATCATGATGTCCATCAACACGATGGCGACTTCGGGCTCGGATTCAAGCAGGTTGATGGCCTCGCGGCCGGTGGTGGCGGTCAGCACCTCCATGCCGCGCCGCTCCAGCACGCTGGACAGCGCGAAGATGTTGCGGGCGTCGTCATCCACCAGCAGCACCTTCTGCCCGACCAGGTTCTCGTCGGAACTGTGCAGCCGCTCCAGCATCCGCTGCTTCTCCGCGGGCAGGTCGGATACCACGCGGTGCAGAAACAAAGCGGTTTCGTCCAGCAGGCGCTCGGGCGACTCGACGCCCTTCACCACCACGCTGCGAGCCATGGTGTGCAGCCGGGCGTCCTCCTCCGGTGACAGCTCACGCCCCGTGAAGACGACCACCGGCACGTTGGACAGCGCGCTGTCGTCGCGGATTTTCTCCAGCACTTCGAAGCCGGACATGTCGGGCAGGCGCAGGTCCAGCACGACGCAGTCCACCGGCTCCTCATGCAGCCGTTCGATCGCGTGCTTGCCTGTTTCCACCGTCTCGATGTCGATATCGTCGTGGCCGAGCAACTCGGAAATCGACACTTGCTCCAACGGGTTGTCCTCTACCACCAGCAGGCGCTTGCGGCGCGGCCTGGCGTAGTCCGTCAGCTTCGATAGCGCGAGTTCCAGGCCCTCCGTCGTGGTCGGCTTGGTTATGAAGCTGAACGCACCTCGTGCCAGCCCGTGCTGCCTGTCTTCATCCAGAGTGACGATCTGCACGGGAATATGGCGGGTTGCCGGGCTCTGCTTGAGCTGGCTCAGCACCGTCCAGCCCAGCATGTCGGGCAGGAAGACATCCAGCGATACCGCGGTGGGTTGATACTCGCGCGCCAGAGCCAAAGCGTCGGCACCGCGCCCAGCGACCAGCACCTTCATGCCGTGGTCGTGCACCAAGTCTACCAGCACACGGGCGTAGTGCGGATCGTCCTCCACGATCAGCAACACCGTGTCTTCCGGTTCCAGGTTGTTGCGGTCGTCCGGCACTTGCTCGATCGGCCGCTCCACCAGCCGCATCGTCGTGTGCGACGGCATCGGCATCGTGCTGACCAGCGTCGCGTCGATCGTCGGCGCGCGCGAGGTGGTCGGACCGACATAGTTGAGCGGCAGGTACAGCGTGAAGGTGCTGCCCGCGCCCGGCTGGCTGCGCAACTGGATTTCGCCGCCGAGCAAGTTGGAGAGCTCGCGCGAGATCGCGAGGCCCAGACCGGTGCCGCCGTATTTGCGGTTGGTGCTGGCATCGGCCTGCTGGAACGCCTCGAAGATGATGCGCTGCTTCTCCGGGGGGATGCCGATGCCCGTATCCGTCACTTCGAACGCCACCACCGTCGGTGCGTTCCGTCAGTACCGGATGGCCACCGGCCCAGCCGCCGATCACCGTGGAAATGCCCAGCCGCACACCGCCATGTTCGGTGAACTTGAAGGCGTTGGACAGCAGGTTCTTCAGCACCTGCTGCAGGCGCTTGCTGTCGGTAACGATGGTGCGCAGCGCCGGATCGACCTGCGCATCAAAGAACAGGTTGTGGCTTTCCGCTTCGTGGCGGAATGGGCGGGTGACGGTTTCGATCAGCGTGGAGAAGGAGATTTCCTCCGCCTCCACCGACACGGTGCCGGATTCGATCTTCGACAGGTCCAGGATGTCGGAGATCAGGTTCAACAGGTCGGTGCCCGCGGCGTGGATGGTGCGGGCGAATTCGACCTGGCGCCCGGTCAGGTTGCCTTCCGGGTTGTCGCCAAGCTGCTGGCCCAGGATCAGGATCGAGTTCAGCGGCGTGCGCAACTCGTGCGACATGTTGGCGAGGAACTCGGACTTGTACTTCGATGTCAGCGCCAGCTCCGCCGCCTTGTCTTCCACTGCGCGCCGCGCTTGCTCGATTTCCTGGTTCTTCCGCTCCACCTCCACATTGCGTTCCGCGAGCTGCTGCGCCTTCTGCTCCAACTGCTCGTTGGTCTGCTGCAGTTCGCGCTGCTGCATCTGCAGTTCCGTGGCAAGCTGCTGCGACTGCTTCAGCAGACCCTCGGTCTGCATCGTCGCTTCGATCGAATTCAGCACGATGCCGATGCTTGCCGTGAGTTGCTCCAGGAATGACATCTGCAGATCGCCGAACGACCCCGCGGATGCCAGCTCGATCACCGCCTTCACCTGGCCTTCGAACAACACCGGCAGCACCACGATGTTGGTCGGCGGCGCCCGGAACAGTCCGGAGAGGATCGGCACGGCGGTGTCGGGAATTTGCGTCAGCAGCATGCGGCGGCCGTCGGCAGCGCACTGGCCGATCAGCCCTTCGCCGATGCGCAGATTGCCGGGGTGGCCCAGATCGCCCGCATCGGCATAGGCGGCGAGCAACCGCAGGTCAGGCACGGTGTCGTTGTCCGCATCCACCAGGTAGATCACGCCGTTCTGCGCATTGATCAACGGCGCCAGTCCGGACAGCAGCATACGGCCGACGGTGGCCAGGTCGCGCTGCCCCTGCAGCATGTTGGTAAACCGCGCCAAATTCGTCTTCAGCCAGTCCTGTTCCGTATTCCGCTCCGTCGTCAGCCGGAGGTTGTCGATCATCGTGTTGATGTTGTCTTTCAGCTCGGCGACTTCGCCGCGCGCCTCGACCTGGATGGATCGCGTCAGGTCGCCCTTGGTCACCGCGGTGGCCACCTCGGCGATGGCACGCACCTGGGTGGTCAGGTTGGCCGCCAGCAGGTTCACGTTGCCGGTCAGGTCCTTCCAGGTGCCCGTCGCGCCCGGCACGTTCGCCTGGCCGCCCAACCGGCCCTCTACGCCCACTTCGCGCGCCACGGTGGTGACCTCGTCGGCGAAGGTCGCCAGCGTGTCGGTCATGTTGTTGATGGTTTCGGCCAGCGCCGCGACCTCGCCTTTCGAGTTCATCGTCAGCTTCTGCTTCAGGTCGCCGTTGGCGACGGCGGTCACCACCTTGACGATGCCGCGCACTTGCTCGGTCAGGTTGGCGGCCATGACGTTCACGGTATCGGTCAGATCCTTCCACGTACCGGCCACGCCCGGCACCGCCGCCTGGCCGCCGAGCTTGCCGTCGGTGCCCACCTCGCGTGCCACGCGCGTCACTTCCGAAGCGAAGCCGTTCAACTGGTCCACCATCGTGTTGATGGTGTTCTTCAGTTCCAGAATCTCGCCCTTCACGTCCACGGTGATCTTGCGCGACAAGTCACCGCGCGCCACTGCCGTGGTCACCTCGGCAATGTTGCGTACCTGCGTCGTCAGGTTTGCCGCCAGCAGGTTCACGTTGTCTGTCAGGTCCTTCCAGGTTCCGGCCACGCCCGGTACCACCGCCTGACCGCCCAGCCGTCCTTCGGTGCCTACCTCGCGCGCCACGCGAGTCACTTCCGCGGCGAAGGACCGCAACTGGTCGACCATCGTGTTCAGCGTTTCCTTCAACAGCAGGATTTCGCCGCGCACGTCCACGGTGATCTTCTTCGACAGGTCGCCGCTGGCAATGGCGGTCGCCACCTCGGCGATGTTGCGCACCTGGCCGGTCAAGTTCGACGCCATGAAGTTCACGTTGTCGGTCAGGTCTTTCCACGTGCCGCCCACGCCCGGCACCAGCGCCTGGCCACCCAGTTTGCCTTCCGTGCCGACTTCTCGGGCCACGCGCGTTACTTCCGAGGCGAACGCATTCAACTGGTCCACCATCGTGTTGATGGTGTTCTTCAGTTCGAGAATCTCGCCCTTCACGTCCACGGTGATTTTGCGGCTCAGGTCGCCGCGCGCCACGGCGGTGGTGACCTCGGCGATGTTGCGCACCTGCGCCGTCAGGTTGCCGGCCATGGAGTTCACGCTGTCGGTCAGGTCCTTCCACGTACCGGCCACACCCGGAACGTTCGCCTGTCCGCCCAGCTTGCCTTCGGTGCCTACCTCGCGCGCGACGCGGGTCACCTCGCCGGCGAAGCGGTTGAGCTGGTCCACCATCGTGTTCAGCGTTTCCTTCAACTGAAGGATCTCGCCCCGCACGTCCACCGCGATCTTGCGCGACAGGTCGCCGTTGGCGATGGCGGTCGCCACCTCGGCAATGTTGCGCACCTGGCCGGTCAGGTTCGACGCCATGGAGTTCACGCTGTCGGTCAAGTCCTTCCACGTGCCGGCCACACCGGGCACATTGGCCTGGCCGCCCAGGCGCCCTTCGGTGCCGACCTCGCGCGCCACGCGCGTCACCTCGCCGGCGAACGCGTTGAGCTGGTCGACCATCGTGTTGATGGTCTCCTTCAACTGCAAAATCTCGCCCGACACGTTCACGGTGATCTTCTTGGACAGGTCGCCCTGCGCCACCGCGGTCGCCACCTCGGCGATGTTGCGCACCTGCGCGGTCAAATTCGACGCCATGAAGTTCACGTTGTCGGTCAGGTCCTTCCAGGTGCCGGCTACGCCGGACACCTGCGCCTGCCCGCCCAACCGGCCTTCGGTGCCGACTTCGCGCGCCACGCGCGTCACCTCGCCGGCGAAGCGGTTGAGCTGATCGACCATCGTGTTGATGGTCTCCTTCAACTGCAAGATCTCGCCTGACACGTTCACCGTGATCTTCTTCGACAGGTCGCCGTTCGCCACGGCGATGGTCACCTCGGCGATGTTGCGCACCTGCGCCGTCAGGTTGGACGCCATGGAGTTCACCAACTCCGTCAGGTCCTCCCACGTCCCCGCCACGCCGAGCACGTTCGCCTGCCCGCCCAACCGGCCTTCGGTGCCGACCTCGCGCGCCACGCGCGTCACCTCGCCGGCAAACGCGTTCAGCTGGTCCACCATCGTGTTGATGGTTTCCTTCAACTGCAGGATTTCGCCCGACACGTTCACGGTGATCTTCTTCGACAGGTCGCCGCGCGCGATCGCGGTGGCCACCTCGGCGATGTTGCGCACCTGTGCCGTCAGGTTGCCGGCCATGGAGTTCACGCTGTCGGTCAGGTCTTTCCATGTACCCGCGACGCCTGGCACCTGCGCCTGGCCGCCCAGCCGCCCCTCGGTGCCAACCTCGCGCGCCACGCGCGTCACCTCCGAAGCGAAGGAGTTCAACTGGTCCACCATCGTATTGATGGTGTCCTTCAATTCAAGAATTTCACCACGCACGTCGACGGTGATCTTGCGCGACAGATCGCCGCGCGCCACGGCGGTGGTGACCTGCGCGATGTTGCGCACCTGGTCGGTCAGGTTGCCGCACATCGCATTCACGCTGTCGGTCAGGTCCTTCCACGTGCCAGCCACGCCCGGCACCACGGCCTGGCCGCCCAGCTTGCCCTCGGTGCCCACTTCGCGCGCCACGCGCGTCACTTCCGATGCGAAGGACCGCAACTGGTCCACCATCGTGTTGATGGCTTCCTTGAGCTGTAGAATCTCGCCGCGCACGTCCACGGTGATCTTCTTCGACAGGTCGCCGTTCGCCACCGCGATCGTCACGTCGGCGATGTTGCGGACCTGCGCCGTCAGGTTGGAGGCCATGGAGTTCACCGACTCCGTCAGGTCCTTCCACACGCCGGTCACCTCGCGCACCTGCGCCTGGCCGCCCAGCTTGCCGTCGGTGCCGACCTCGCGCGCCACGCGAGTCACTTCGGAGGTGAAGACCGACAACTGCTTGATCATCGTGTTGACGATGGTGGCGAGCCGCAGGAATTCGCCTTGCAGCGGCCGCCCGTCCACGTCCAGGCGCACGGTCTGCAGCAGGTCGCCCTGCGCCACGGCGGTGATCGCGTGGGTCACCGCGGTGGTCGGCCACAGCAGGTCGTCGATCAGTTGGTTGACCGAGGTCTCCATGCCGCCCCAGGCGCCGCCGGACAGGCCCAGGCGGACGCGAGTGCGCGTTTTGCCCTCGCGGCCGACCACTTGGCCGACACGCTCCAGCTCCTGTGCCATCCGTTCATTGGACGCGACAATTTCGTTAAACGTGTCGGCGATCTTGCCGTCCAGGCCGGTGCGGTCGGTGGGCAGGCGGACCGAGAAATTGCCGGTGCGCATCGCCTGCAGGGCGTGCAGCAGCTCGTGCAGGGCCAGGGAGGAATGGCCGTTAAACCCCTCACCGCTTCGTGCTCCGACATTCGCCGGCGCGGAACCGTTGCCCTCCGGCACCGTAATCGCGGGCAACTCGGCGGAGGGCATCTCTGTGCCGGCGTGGTCGAGGTCCATCGTCTTGCTCCTGCGGGCATCATGAAACGACCGCCACGGCCGAGGCATGACCGATCGTGGCAGAGGCAGCGATACAGGCCGATAATATAGAGAATTGGCAAAACTCGAATTCGCTATCTTGGTGGCGCTAACTCACGACTGCGTGAAGTTTCGCTGCATAACCGTATAGGTCGCCAGAAACAGGACTTCAACAAGCTAAAGTCTTGCTCCGCGTGCCGAAACTGGACGAAAACGGCACGAAATCACAACATTGAGAGCCCTGTGAACAAGTTCTCTCTCGGAAATTTGAAACGGCAGGAGGTAAACTCGCGTTTATGCGATTGGACACCGGAGGATCAAGGCGCCGTCAGGGTCGGCCACAGCGCCTCCGGTTCCCGGTTGCAGACCAGCCGTCCCAGCCGAGCAGCCCATTCGGCATCCGGACCGAACTCCTCCCGCCAGGACCAGAGCCGACGGGTGGCAAGCTGCAACGCGTACTCCTGTGTGAAACCGATGGCGCCATGCACCTGGTGGGCGATCTCGCCCGCCAGCGTGGCGGCGTCGCCGACGCGGGTCTTGGCGATCGCGACGGCAAACTCCTCCGCTTCCGAATCGTTGCGCGACAACGCTTCGATGCCGAGATTGGCCGCGGCGATGGCTGCGGCCGTCTGTCCGGCCAGGACCGCCAGGTTCTGCTGCACCGCCTGGAACTTGGAGATCGGCCGCCCGAACTGCTGGCGTTCCTGCGCGTAGTTCACCGCCAGATCCATCGCCCGTTCCAGGGCTCCGGACATCATGGTTGCGCGCGCCAGCGCCCCACGGCGGTACAGTGCCGCGCGCGACGTGCCGCCACGCACCGGCGCGGCCGCGTCGGCCGAAAGCCGCAGGCCGGCAAAGTTGAGCGTGTCGCGCGGTTCTCCGGCCATGTTGCGGCCTTCGGTCGTTTCGGCACCCTCGGGTCCGTCCAGCGCTACCGCCATCTCGCCGTCCGGCCCATCCGCGATCAAAACGATCCGCCCGGCCGAGCATGCATAGGGCAGGCGGCTGGCGCGGCCGGACAGACGCCAACCATTGCCGTCGCGTTCGAGCGTGAGCGTGTCGCCGGCGCGCACTGGTCCGACCGTCATCGGCGCATCGGTCAGTTCCAATCCGGCCGCGGCGGCGATCCAGCCTGCCAGCATCGTTTCCGCCAACGGAATCGGCGCTGCATAACGGCCGGCGACGCGCAACACGTAGTACAGGTCGGCCCATTCCGCATCGGCACCGCCGGCCAATTCCGGCAGCGCGGCCAGCGGCACACCGGTCTCGCTGACCGCTTGCCACAGATCGGCCGGGAAGCGTGCCCTTTTCTGCGGCGTCCACCACCTGTTTGGTGGCCTTGTCCTCGAACAGCCGAGTCATGCTTTCCAGCAGCATGCGGGTTTCGTCGCGCATCGCCATGTCGGCACTCTCCTGATTCAGGCGTGGTGATTCAGATTTGGGGCTGCACGACCAGCGGTGGACATCGTCCCTCTGTCATTGCGAGGAGTGAAGCGGTCGCTTCACTCCTGGAATGGAGCGAGAGTGGAATGCGGGCAATAGCGAACACCGCTATCGCAACCCCAGACCACGAGCGATGATGCCACGCAGGATCTCGCGCGTACCGCCCTGGATCGACAGCCGCGGCGCGTTCATCGTCGCCCGCGCAATCATCGAGGTGTAAAGATCCGCCGCCTCCAAATCCGGTTCCGTCGGAAACAACTGCCGCGCCACCACCGGAATATCCTGCTCGTACCGTGTGCCCAGGTCCTTCACGACAGCCGATTCGTTGTTCGGCTGCAAACCCTCGTGCAACATGCCGGCGATCGACAGCGACATGCTGCGCAGCGTGGCAAGCTGCGCCACCAGCCGGCCCAGCGCCGCAGCCGTGGCACGGTCGGGGTTCGGTCCGGCCATGCGCAGCATCTCGCGCAGCACCTGGAAGAACACCAGGAACCGGTCCGGTGCGCTGCGTTCGAACGACAGCTCGCTGGTGACCTGGTTCCACCCATTGCCTTCCTTGCCAAGCAGCAGCCATTCGGGAACGAACACGTCGGTCAGGAAGATTTCGTTGAAGTGGTGCTCGCCCAGCAAGTTGCGCACCGGGCGAATATCGATGCCGGGCGACTTCAGAGGCAGCAGGAACTGCGTGGCTCCGGCGTGACGGTCCGGGTCAGCCTCGCCCTCCTTCGCCATCTTGCAGAACAGGATGGCGTAGTCGGCGCGGTGCGCGTTGGAGGTCCATAGCTTGCTGCCGTTGATCCGATAGCCGCCATCCACCTTCACCGCGCGGGTGCGCGTGCCGGCGAGGTCGGAGCCGGAATTGGGTTCGCTCATGCCGATGCAGAAGGTCAATTCCCCCGCCGCGATCTTCGGACAAAAGAACTGCTTTTGCTCTTCGGTGCCAAAACGCAAGATGTTGGGGCCGCTCTGGCGGTCGCCGGTGTAATGCGCGGACAGCGGTGCGCCGGCCACCAGCATCTCCTCGATCAACACGTATCGTTCGAAGGACGAGCGTTCATGGCCGCCGTATTGCTTCGGCCAGGTCATGCCGATCCAGCCGCGCTGTCCCATGGCTCGGCTGAAGTCGCGGTTGAACTCGCCGCGGGTGAAGCCCATCAGGTGCTGGTGTTGCTTGATGAAATCCCGGACCTCGGAGCGCAGCGCGATCGCCTCCGGCGGCAGCGTCACCGGATCGAAGCGGAAGGTGAGACCAGCCATGGCACTACTCCTGCCAGTTCGTGTCGAAACCCGCGAAGCTGTGCGGGATGCGGCGGATGTCGGCGAGCAGTTCGCGCTGCAGCCCGGCGGGCGTATCGGGGGGGAATTGCAAATCGATGGAATCGGCCACGCCGCCGAACCGCTCCCGTATTGCGCTGCCGATCTGATCGAACGTGCCGCAGGCGGCAAAGATGCGCACCACGTCGTCCGGCACGCAATCGGCCATCGCGTCCCAGCGGCCTTCAACCGACAGGCGATGCAGCTTCATCCCCAGGTCCTGCAAGTCGTGCAATGCAAGGATCGGCATGTAGGTCCGCGTCGAGCCATAGAATCCGATGCGCCGCCGCACCCGCTGCATGCCCGCGGCGACCGTCGCTTCGTCCGGGCCGGTGACGATGAAACCGCCGCCATGCACGTCGAAATGCAGGCGATTGCGTCCGGCGCGGCGCATCCCCTCCATCAAATTCGGCAAACACACCTGCTCCAGGTACCGCCGCGAGCACAGAGGGTGCAACCGCACGCCGTCGGCCACTTGGCCGGCGACACGCAGCATCGCCTCGCCGACGGCGGCAATGGCGACGGGCACCATCTGCAGGCCAGTCGGCTCGGGGGAAAAATCCGGTGTCATCAGCGACAGCTTGTAGTTGGGGCTGTCGAAATCGAGTTTCCCGCGCGTCGCCCAGCACCGCCACACCGCCCGCAACGCTCGCACGTAGTCGCGCAGCCGTGGGGCGGGCGGTGTCCAGGCGATGCCGAAGCGGCGTTCGTTGTGACCCTTCACCTGGCTGCCCAGCCCCAGCACGCACCGTCCGTTGGAGTTGGCGTGCAGGTCCCACGCCTGCTGCGCCAATACCGTCGGGCTGCGCGGAAAAGCCACCGCAACGGACGGCGTCAGTTCCACCCGTTGCGTCGCGGTGGCGCCGAAGGCGAGCGGGGCGTACCAGTCGTGCCCCAGTTCCACCGTCATCAGCGCGTCGAAGCCAGCCGCTTCCGCGGCCTGCGCAGCGGGACCTGCGGCGCGCCAGTCGTTCTGTGGCAGTAATGCGAAGACGCGCATGTCAGCCGCGCGCCAGGCGGCGTTCAACAAAAGGCAGGCGGTCCTGGCCCCAGAAGATCTCATCGCCGATGACATAGCTCGGAGCGCCGAACACGCCGCGGTCCAGGGCCGCCTGCGTGTCGGTCTTGCGCATCTCCGCCCAACGCGGGTCAGCGCCGAGCTGCATGACGGCGACGGGATCGAGGCCAACGTCGCGAATCAGTCCGGCCAGAGTTTCGGGGTCGCCGGTGTTCTTTTCCTCCTGCCACAGCGCCTTCAGCACGCGATGCGCCAACTTGATGGCGGGTTGCTCGCCTTGCGTCTCGCGCAACGCGATGGCGCAGCACGCCGCGGCCTGCTCGTTGGCCGGGAAGTATTTCGGCTGGATGTTGATCGGGATGCCGAGATGCTCGCGCCACCGCCGAAGTTCCATCAGCCGGTACGCCTGCCGCTGGGGCGCCCGCTTCGGCAGCGGCAGGCCACCCGAGGCGGGGAAGATGGTGCCGAAATCCACCGGCCAGATGCGCATGCTGGCGCCATGCGCCATGGCCATCGCCTCGATGCGCGCCGCGCCCATATGCGTCCACGGCGAGTTCAACGACGCGTAGTAGTCGATGTGCAGGGCCATGCGGCACTTCCTTCCCGGCTGGTCATGGCGGCGATCCTGCGGGAGGCAGACGGGTTGGGCAAGGCGGGTGGAGGCGCCTCCGGGTGGATGCGCGCAAACTTTCTCCTTGCGATTAAGCCGTTGTCATTGCGAGCGCAGCGAACCAATCTCCCCGAGAATTCGCACCTCACTCGTGGGAGCTTGCTTCGCTGCGCTCGCAATGACATTGCGGGACGGCACCAATCGTCAGAATCGCAATATCGTCGGTGGATCAACTGTCCCGCAGCTTGTACCACGGATGCGGCAGGCCTGGCGTCTTCACCCGCAGCGTATAGACCGACGTGCTCGCGGTCAGCAGCAGAATGCGCAAATCAGGACCACCGAACGCGACGTTGGCGCAGACCTCGGGCGTCTCGATGATGCCGATCCGCGCGCCGTCCGGTGCGAACACCCAAACGCCGCCGGTGCCGGTGCAGAACACGCGCCCCGCCGCATCCACCTTCATCCCGTCCGGTACGCCGTTGGTGCCGTCACACGACATGTCGGCGAAGATCCGGCGCCGTATCATCGCGCCGTCGCTGTCCAACTCGATCGCGTGGATGTATTTGGTCCAGCGCGTGTTGGCGACGTACAGCGTGCGCTCATCCGGCGACAGCGCCAGGCCGTTCGGATACTCGACCGGCGCGACCATGGTCACGCCGCCGTCCGGTGCGATGCGATAGACCGCGGCATCCAGTTCGCGCTCCCCCGGCGGGACGCGATAGGACGGGTCAGTGAACATCAGCGCGCCGTCCGAGGCGCAGATCACGTCGTTCGGGCGGTTCAGCAGCTTGCCCTCGAACCGATCGAGCAACGTGGTGACGCTGCCGTCGGCGGAGGTGTGGGTCAGGCGGCGGCCGTCGCCTTCGCAATTGATCAGGCGGCCATGCAGATCGAAGGTGGTGCCGTTGCCTCCCTGCGTCGTGCGAACCACGTCCGGCTGCGCGCCGAGGATCATGCGATACAGCACACTGGCGCGGACATCGACAAAATAGAAAAAGCCATCGGGATGCCACATCGGCCCTTCGGTAAAGACGAAACCACTCGCCACCTGTTCCAGTGCGGAAGTTTCCAGAATATCGGACAACGTTGTCATTTTGGTTTCCTCGCCCATCTTACCGGTTGCGCCATCTAGCGCCGTGACGGAACGGCGCGTCAACGCCGCCTGCCGATTTTCCCGACAGATCGGCTCACGGAATTGGTCACTGCGCGTTAACAAAACGTGCTATACGCTTTCTTCGGATCGCTAACGACAATGGCAATTGATGAAGCTCAATAACCAGCTCTCGCCCGAGCAATCCGTCACCCAGACTCCAAACGCAGCACGGCAACATGCGGCGGCCAGTGCCAGTCCCGATGCTGTTCGCGCGGCACCGATCTATGCCGAGGTCGCCGTGACCATTCGGCGGCCGCGGCGTGAGGTGGCGGCGGTCATGTTCAATCCGCGTTATGACGCCGCATGGATCGGCGCCGTCCGGAAGACGCGGCCGGCGGCGCCGGGTCCCCTCCGTCACGGTGCGCAGATCGCACGCGAGTGGCGCTGGCTGGGCTGCCGCCGCGTCGAGACCACCGAAGTGGTGGAGCATGTGCCCGACCGCTGCGTGGAAATGATGACGCAGTTGCCGTTCGGGCTGCGTATTCGCTACGAGCTGGAAGGCATCCCCGAAGGCACCATTGCTCGTGTCCACGTTCAAGGCGATGCCGCCGGCCTGCTCCGCGTGATGGCCATGGCCCTGAATCCCTTGCTCCGGAGAGTCGTCATCCGCGACCTGGACCAGCTCAAGGCACTGCTGGAATTGGGGGCTCGGCGAAGCTTTGCCGCGTAAGATAGGCCGAAAGGCGCCGGACCCGCTCGTGCCAGACCGGGGTTTTGCGACCCGACGGAATATCCTTCTTCCGAAAGCGACGGAATTGGCTGTCTGAGGAATTTTCTGCTACCGCTGGGCCGGTAGTAGAAGGACCTGCCAGATGGCCGCCGCGGACAAGGAGCTCGATCGGCTGGATCGCGAGATCCTGCGCCTCATCTCGGCCGACGCCTCGCTGTCGCTTGCTGACATCGCCGGCAAGGTCGGCCTGACCCCGACGCCCTGCTGGAAGCGTATCCGCCGCATGGAGGAGGCCGGCGTCATTCTGCGCCGTGTCGCCGTGGTCGATCCGGCCAAGATCGGCCTGCCGGTGTCGGTGTTCGTCGAAGTGGAAACCGCCGACCACTCGGCCGACTGGCTGGAACGCTTCGCCGGCGTGGTCACCAACATGCCCGAGATCATCGACGCCTGGCGGATGAGCGGCGACGTCGATTACCTGCTCCATGTCGTGGTGCCGGACATCGCCGCGTACGATGATTTCTATCGCCGTCTGATCGGCCAGGTGAAGCTGCGCAACGTCAGCAGCCGGTTCAGCATGGAGCGGCTGAAGGCAGCGCCGCTGCCAGTGTAAAGCCGCTGCCGGTGTAAAGCCGCTGCCGGTGTGAAAGCGTCGTCGTTGCGCCCACCGGCGCGGCGGCAACCGGTCCGTCCGGCCATGCGACAGCGCCGCGTTAACGGTTCCGCAACATCCTACCTCTAATCCATCCGCATCGAGGCCGTGGCGCCGGCCGGGTCAGCGGGGTGTTGCTCATGTTCGGGTTCATCAGGTCAATGCCGATCAAGGCGAAGATCGTCACCGGGTTCGCCGTGGTGTTGGTCATTCTCGTCGCCGTGTCCGTGGTGGCGATGCGCAACTTTAGCGCTGTCCGGACGCAGGTGGCGGACTACAGCGAGCGGGTCGAGGTGGTGACCATCGCGCGCCAGCTCGACCGCGACGCCGGCGATCTGCGGCGTCACGCCCGGGAGTACGCGCTGACCGGTCAGGAGGTGGACGCCACCCAGGCCAACGACATCGCCCAGGCTATCCGCGCCGAAATCCGCCAGGCGCTCGACACCATCAAGAACTCAGAGCGGTTGCAGCGTACGCACGATCTTTCTGACCGTCTCGAAGCCTATATGAAGAACTTCGACCAGGTGCATCGGCAGGTGCAGGAACAGAACCGGCTGGTCAAGGAGGTCATGGACCCGTCCGGCGGACAGTTCTACGCCCAGGTCACGACGTTGCGGACTCAGGCGGCGCAGGCGAGCCAGGCCGCGCTTAGTACCGCGGCGGTGCAGGCGATGGAGCATGGCCTGCTGGCGCGCCTCTACGCCAACCAGATGATCGGCCGCCGCGACCCGGGTTTCGGCCCGAAGGCTAAGAGGGAGTTCCAGGCGCTCGGCGGCGTGATGCAGGAACTCGACGCGGTGGCCAGCGGGCCTCTGGCGTTGACGGTGCAATCCATCAGGACCCTGGTACCAAAATATGAGTCCGCTTTCGACCGGGTAGCCGAGCTGTCGGCCTCCAACGTCAACCTGGTCGACAAGGTGAACGCGGAGATCGCGGTCAAATTCGCCGACGACGCAGCCTTCATCCGCGACAGCGGCGTGGCGGACCAGAAGGCGATCGAAGCCGATACGTTGTCGGTCGTCGGCTGGTCGAGCACTTTGACCGGCATCCTGGCCTTGACCGGCGTTGTTGTTGGCGGCGTGCTTGCCTGGCTCATTGGCGGGGCGATTGCGCGGCCGGTGGTGGGCATGACGGGCGCGATGCAGCGCCTCGCCAGCGGCGACACGTCGGTGGAGATTCCCGCCAAGGGCAGCCGCGACGAAATCGGTCGGATGGCTACCGCGATGGACGTGTTCAAGGAGAACATCATCGCCAATGCCCGCATGCAGCAGGCGCAGGAAGAACACAAGCGGCGCGCGGCAGAGGAACGCAGGCTGGCGCTGCGGAAGATGGCGGACACCTTCGAGGCACAGGTCGGCTCCGTGGTGCAGGGGGTCACCTCGGCGGCGGTGGAGCTGGAGGCAGCATCGAAGCAGATGGAAGCCACCGCCGGTCAGACCAGCACGCAGGCCACCACGGTGGCGGGCGCGGCGGAGCAAACGTCATCCAACGTGCAGACGGTGGCCTCCGCGACCGAGGAACTGGCGGCGTCGGTGCGGGAGATCGCCGGGCAGATGGAACGCTCGCAGGCGGTGGCGACGCGCGCCGATGCGGAGGCAAAGCAAACCACCGGGCTGATCCAGAAGCTGTCCGGCAACGTCACGGGTATCGGCGAGATCGTGGCACTGATCAGGGACATCGCGGCGCAGACCAACCTGCTGGCATTGAACGCCACCATCGAGGCCGCGCGGGCCGGCGATGCCGGCAAGGGCTTCGCCGTTGTGGCCGCCGAGGTTAAGGGCCTGGCCAACCAGACCGCCAAGGCGACGGAGGAGATTGCCGGCAAGATCGAAGGCGTGCAGGGCGGCACCGCCAATGCTGTGAAGGCCATTGAGTCAATCGCGCAGGTGATCACCGGCATGAGTGAGATCGGCGCGACGGTCGCCTCGGCGGTGCAGCAGCAGACCGCGGCGACCGGCGAGATCTCCCGCAACGTGGACCAGGCGGCGCGCGGCACGCAGGAGGTTTCGCGCAGCATCGGCGCGGTGGAGGTGGGGGCGCGAGAGACCGGGCAGGCGGCGAGCCAGATCAATAGCTCGGCCGCCGAGCTGGCGCAGCAGGCCGAGCGGCTGAAGGCCGAGGTGACGCGGTTCCTCGACCAGGTGCGGTCCGACAAGGAAAAGCTGCGGCTGGCCGAGTGGGATGACTCGCTGGCAACCGGCGACCCGGCAACGGACCGGGAGCATCGCGAGATCATCGAGCATCTCAACAAGTTCTACGCCAGCATGTTCGAGGGCGAGGGCGGCGTGGGATCGGATGACATGATCCGGACGCTCGACGCGTGGCTGCGGCGACACTTCACCAGCGAGGAGGACCTGATGAAGCGGCGCGGCTATCCCGGACTGGCGCAACACCACAATGCCCACGAGGACTACATGCGCGGCTTCGAACGCGCGAAGCGCGAGGTGGAGGCGAACCAGCCGGGGGCGATCAACGCGATGTTCGAATTCGCGTCGCAGGCCGTACTGGACCACATCCGGACCGAGGACAAGGCATTCGCGGCGTTCCTGCGACAGGGCCGCGGGGCGATGGCGGCGTAACGGTTTCCAATTTCTACTCGCACTCTGAGGGAGGGGGGAGGGGTGCGAATTCCCGGAATTTCGCGGTTGTGCGAACCCCTCCCCCCATCCCCCTCCCTCAAGGGAGGGGGTGTAAAAACGCATACACACACACGCCCTCTCTGCCCCTACACTTCGATAACTCCCCCTCGTAGGCCTTTTGCCACCGCTTCGGCGCGGCTGACGGCCTCCAGCTTCAAGAACAGTGCCTCCAGGTGGAACTTGACGGTGTGGACCGAAATGGCGAGGCGCCGGGCGATCGCCTTATTGGTCAGGCCCTGACCGACCAGCGTCAGTACCTCCACCTCGCGCGGGGTCAGCGGGGGTGAGTCGTCGGCTGGCCGGAATCCGGCCGCCAGCGTAGTGCCCGGTGCCCGCACCACCAGCCCCGCCGCCACCGCGCGCAGCGCCGCATCGAGCTGTGCGGGCTCCACGGCACGGGGAAGCACGCCGGCCAGATGGTCCGGTGCGGGCCCGTCAGTCAGCGCCAGTACCGGCGCCTCGGCTTCGGGTGGCGGCTTGGTGCCAGACAGCAAGTCGCACAGCACCACGTCGGCGGCATCGTCCGCGATCGTGTGGCCGGCGCCGGCCAGCATTGCGGCCAACCCGCGCCGCCGCACCGGGTCGGTCACGGCCAGCCGCACCTGCAGGCCCGGCTCCGTCATCCGGCGGGCCGTGCCGCGATCGTCACCGACAGAAGTCTGCAGCGCGCCAGCCCGGAGCAGACGCAGGGTCACGGTCTTGCCGATTTGCTCCGGGCCCATCGCCGCTGCCAGCGCACGCATGCGGCGCATCGGGGTGCCGTCGAGGTCCAGCATGATGTCTCCGGGCAGCACGCCCGCGGTGGCGGCCGGGGCGCCGGAGGCGAGGCTGACCACCATCATGCCGCTGTCCTGACCCGCGGTTTCGCGCAGGCTGTCAGGCACCATCACCGGCTGCAACCCGACGCCGAGCCAGCCGCGGGCGACGCGGCCCTCGGCCAGCAGCGGGTCCAGTATGCGGTCGATCGTCGCCGCGGGGATCGCCAGGGCGCGCTGGCGAGGGCCGGCGGTGGACATGCCGAGCAATCGGCCGGCGGCGTCCAGCACCGGCCCGCCCTCGTCGGTTCCGACTCTCGCGTCCAGCCGCAGCAACGCGTCGATTCGGCCGCCGGCCTGGCTGTGCCATTCCGGGCCGGTGGCGTGCACCATTGCCAGCCGGCCGGTCGGCGCTCCTGCGTCGTCAGCGCCGACGAGCAGCGCCAGGGAACCGACGCGCGGCGCGGGAGCGGTGGCCGGAAGGGCGGCCTCGATCGGCTGCGCCAGCCGCAGCAGCGCGACGTTGGTGCCGGCGTCACGGCCGGCCACCTTGGCGGTAAATTGCGCACCGGCACGGCGGAGATTGAAATCGTCCCGTTCCGGCAGCGTCTGTGCCGAGGTCACCACCACGTCCGGCCGCCACAAGATGCCGCTGACGTGGCGGCGGCCGGTGCCGATGGCGACGACATACGGCGCGAAGGCAGCGACATGGTCAGCGAATCCGGTGGAAATCTGTTCCAATAGGTCGGTCATACAAGGTTCTCCTGGGCCGGTTGCATCAGGCCGCCAATCTGCGCGCTCTCGCCTGTTTGCGGCATCGGCCGGATGGCCGGCACTCGCCCCGGTTGTTCGGCCGGGTCGGCTCCCGGCTTCGTCTTGCCCATCTTGAGCACTGTCCCATCTGGGGCGCTGCCCCATTTGAGGCACTGCCCATTTGGGGCGCGAAAGGACATCCTGCCATGCCGCTCGACGATACCGGTGCGCTCGACCCTTATTCCGCGCGCGTGGTGCAGGCGTTCGACCGCGCCGGTCCCGCGGTGGTGCACGTCATGGCTCTGGACGCAAAGGGGCGCGGGCGCGGCCAGGGCTCCGGCGTGATCTACACACCGGACGGCTACGCGTTGACCAACAGCCACGTGGTTGCGGGGGCGGCGCGGCTGCGGGCCTCGCTGACCGACGGCCGCACCGTCGAGGCGACCCTGATCGGCGACGACCCGCCCACCGACACCGCGGTGCTGCGCCTGGCCGCGGACGGATTGCCGCATGCGGCGCTGGGACAGTCGGCCGGGCTGCGCGTCGGCCAGTTGGTGGTGGCGATCGGCAATCCGCTGGGCTTCACCTGCACCGTCACCGCGGGAATCGTCAGCGCGCTGGGGCGCACGCTGCGCACCCGGTCCGGCCACATGGTGGACAGCGTGATCCAGACCGACGCCCCGCTGAACCCCGGCAATTCCGGCGGCCCGCTGGTGGCGGGTAGCGGCGAGGTGGTGGGCATCAACACGGCGATGATCGCTCCGGCGCAGGGCATCTGCTTCGCCATCGGCATCGACACCGCGATCTGGGTGGCCACGCGGCTGATGCGCGACGGGCGCGTGCGGCGCGCCCGGCTGGGGCTGTCCGGGCAGACCGTGCCGCTGGATGTGCGCCTGCGCCGTCGCCATGGCCTGACGCAGGGAAGCGCCGTGCTGGTGGCGGAGTTGGTGCCCGACGGCCCCGCCGCCCTCGGCGGGCTGGCGCCCGGCGATATCGTGCTGGCGCTAGACGGTGCGACGATCACCGGCGTGGACGACCTGCACCGGGCGCTGACCGAGGAAAAAGCCGGGCGGGACGTCGCGCTGGCGATCCTGCGGGCGGCGGAGATGCTGACGGTGCGCGTGACGCCGGAGGGTGCGTAGGGCGAGTAAGCGCAGCGCATTCCGCCGCGGTTGCGTGGCGGCGGATTGCGTTGCGCGTACCCGCCCTACGGCGTATTTGCCATCCGCCCATTTTCCGTCCGCCTATTTCAATATTCAAATTCGTGCGGTTCGCCTCCCGTTGTGCAACCGAATTCGTGAGGGAGACTTTCACAATAAAGCATCGGAGGAACCACCGTGGATGCGATCCGGGATGGCCATGAGGCGCGAGCCGCCGCGCATGACACGTTCTTCGAGCGGAACTACACTACGTATCTCGTTTGTGTCGCGCTCGCCGGGTGGTCGCTCGCTTCCTACGACTTCAACCTGCTGGTTCTGACCTTCCCCGACATCTCCCGCGACCTGCATCTGTCGCCGACTCTGGTCGGGTTCCTCGGGTTCATCATCTACGCGGCGATGTTCGTTATCACCTTCGCCGCCGGCTGGGCGATGGACGAGTTCGGCCGCAAGAGCATGTGGATGTTCTGCCTGACCGCAGCGGCGATCTTCACCGGGCTCACGTTCTTTGTGCAGAACTACTGGGAGCTGGCCGTGGTGCGCGCGCTGGCGTCCGGATTTGCGAATTCCGAACTGGCGATCTCGATCACGCTGGTGAACGAGCAGGTGCCGTCGGCGCGGCGGGGGCTGCTGTATTCGATCGTGCAGGGGGGATGGCCGGTGGGCGTGTTCCTCGCGTCCGGCGTCTACCTGCTGTTCGACCGCTTCGGCTGGCGCACGGTCTTCCTGCTCGGCGTCGTGCCGATCATCGCGGTGATCGTCGGGCGCTTCTGGGTGAAGGAGTCCGACCGCTTCCTGCACCTGCGCCAGGTGCGGCAGGCGGCGCTGACCAACGACAACGCCGAACTCAGCCGGCTGATGACGCACTACCGAGTGGATGCCGCCGAGGTGACGAAGACGACGCTGCGGCAGATCTTCGCCACGCCCGGCGTGGTGCGGCATCGGCTGGGCCTGCTGACTGTCGTCTGGCTGTTCTACGCCACGTCGTGGGTGGCGACGAACGTCTATATCACCTACTGGCTGACGCATTATCGCGGCTGGACCGCCGACGGCACCGGCCGGTTGCTGCTGGTCTGCGGCGGGGTGGGGTTCTTCTTCTACATCCTCGGCGGCTGGATGGGCGAGCGCTGGGGGCGCCGCGAAGTCCTGGTCTGGACCGGCATCGTCACCGGCCCGCTGAATCTGCTGTTCATGTTCGTGCACGGCACCGTGGCGGTGGCACTGGTGTATTTCCTGATCTTCCAGGCAACCAATGGCACATGGTCAGGCGCGGGCTATGCCTACTGGGCGGAGTGCTTCCCGACGCGCGTGCGCGGCACGGCAATCGGCTGGCTGGGGGCGATGTTCACCGCGGGGCTGATCATCGGGACACTACTGTGGACGGGGCTGATCAGTTGGACCTCGCCCGGGGTCACCTGGGGCGTGATCGCCGTGGCGCTGGGCTTCGGGCAATGGACCGCGCTGCTGCTCCCAAAGGTCGAGCCGGGGCAGGTGCTGGAGGCGATCGCGACGTAGGGTTGGGGCTCCGACGGTGCATTCCCCGCAGGCGCACCTGCCCCCCTCAATCTGCGGAATGCGTAGCGTGCGCTGGTGAACACCACATTCCGGTGTTCCTGCTGAACATGTTCAGCAAGGGCGATCGGGTCGATCTCCCGCAGGCCGAGCGCAATGAGCTGCGCAAGGAACTGGCGGGACCGGCGGAGGACTGCCGAACAGGAGTACACGCACGTGTCGAAAGCCGGAAGCCGTATATTGGGTAGTGTGCGAAGGGCACGTGCCTTCGCGCTCGGGGAAACCCGTGAGGGTTTCGTCACGCACGTGCCGGAGGCTATCGATGTCAAAGCGACCCGCGGGAAGCTGGGGCTGGGCCAGGAGGCATTCGCTGCACGCTTCGGGTTCAGTGCGACGGCGGTGCGGGATTGGGAGCAGGGACGGCGACAGCCGGAGCAGGCGGCGCGGGTGTTGCTGATGGTGATTGACGAGGCACCGCAGACGGTGGAGCGAGTGCTGCGAGGGGTCGCGGTGGAGTGATCGCGAGGAGGGATGGCAATGCGAGTAGAGGTCTTTGCTGATCGCGCGGCTTTAGCCGCTCTCTGCCGACGCCATCACATTCGGCGTCTGTCGCTGTTCGGCTCCGTCCTGAAAGGGACTGCCGGCGTCGATAGCGACGTGGATCTTCTGGTGGAGTTCGAGCCTGGGCACGTGCCCGGCATGCTCGCGATTGCAGGGATTGAAGCCGAGCTGTCCGAACTGCTTGGCGGACGGTGCGTTGATCTGCGCACAGCCCAGGATCTCAGTCGGCATTTTCGGACTGACGTCGTCCGTACCGCTGAAGACCAATATGCCGCCTGACGATCGGGTCCGCGTGCTGCACATGATCGAGCCGCCGAGACCATTGCGACCTTCGTTGCCGGCCGCGCACGTGCAGATCTTGATTCGGATGCCATGCTGACGCTCACGCTTGTCCGTGCCATTGAAATCATTGGCGAAGCGGCATCCCGCATTTCGCCAAAGACGCGTGCGGCCGCCCCCGGCGTGCCATGGGCGCGGATTGTCGCCATGCGCAACCGGTTGGTCCACGCTTAGTTCGACATCGATCATGATACCCTGTGGAATACTGCGACTGGCGAGGTTCCGGCCCTCCTGCCAGTCTTGCGGTCCTGGGCAAGCAGTGAACGAGAAGTACCTCTGCACTGGCGGGGCTCGGCGGAATCCAGTATGCCATCTGAGGATCGGGCTGGCTCTTACGGTGCATCCATGGCAACGTCTCTTGCTTCCGATACTCCCGCCGCCCAGCAAGCCGGGTTCACCAACCGACGCTTCTCATGATTGTTGATTTTTTGTTTATATACTCGACAGTGCGGAGTTCTCGGCTACTTTCTGGCGGCTCGTGACGTGCGCTCATAGTCGTCGAGGCACGGTTCGATGAGCCGGGCCAAAATAATAAATTGGAAACGAACAGCGATGGCATGGCGTGTGAAGCCGAGACTGCAACGCATTCGGAGGGCATAGAGCCGCCGCACACAGCCGCACGCCCGAATAGGACCGAAACCTCTGCTGCCCGGCGATGCGCTCGACAACCTCTGCTGCCCGGCGATGCGCTCGACCGCTGATTGTCATTCGGGAGCCGGCAGAGAATGACGCGATGTTCGTGCGGCTCGCTCTCCTGTAGTTTTCAGCACGGAGGAAGAGCGGAGAGCACGGTGAACACGGAGCGAGCCATCGGATTGGCGGCTGGGTCGGCTACGCAACAATATATTTGCCATTGACCGGGGGTTCGCTTCAGCGCGGCTCACCGGGAAAGCTGCTCCGTGTTCACCGTGCCCTCCGCTCTTCCTCCGTGCTGAAATAAAAGGGAAACGAACCGCGATGGCATGGCGTGTGAAGCCGAGGACTGCAACGCAGTCGGAGGGCATAGAGCCGCCGCACAGCCGCACGCCCGAATAGGACCGAAACCTTTGCTGCCCGGCGCTGTGCTCGTCCCTGATTGTCATGCGGGAGCCGGCAGACAATGACGCGGCGTTCGTACGGCTCGCTCTCCTATAGATTTCAGCACGGAGGAAGAGCGGAGAGCACGGTGAACACGGAGCGAGCCATCGGATTGGCGTCTTGGTCGGTTACACAACAATATATTTGCTAATGACCGGGGATTCGCTTTAGCGCGGCTCACCGGAAAGCTGCTCCGTGTTCACCGTGCCCGCCGCTCTTCCTCCGTGCTGAAATAAATCGCAAACGAACAGCGATGGCATAGCGTGTGAAGCCGAGACCGCAACGCAATCGGAGGGCATAGAGCCACTGCACACAGCATGGCTCATGCTCAAAGTCGAGCCAAAGGTCCCTCAAATTGGCGAACGGCATTGCAGTACATTGGGTCAACAGGGACGCCGCATTTACACGGTCCTGCGGCTTGGCGGCGCCGTAAATCACGATCGCGAAATGACTGTTCGCCTCGCGACCCGGCTGGCGTCCCCTACCACCACCCCCAGGCACCCTCTTGACACTCATCGGAGTATTGCTTATGAGCAAGAAAGTTAGTTCTAATAGCCTAATGGACAGCACTCAGTGACTGACCCGCTTGAGGTGTATTTTAGCAGTTGCGACCATGGGCTCCGACGGTGCATTTGCCGCAGGCGCACCTACCCCCCCTCAATCTTCGGAATAAAGAAAACCTCCGCCCCGTCCTTCACCGGCACCAGAAAATCGATCTCGAACAGCTCCCCGTCCACCGCGACGGTGGTCTCGTTCTCCAGCGTCTCCGCCAGCCCGGGAAACTTCGCGTCCATCTCCCGGATCACCCCGCGCAGATTACGCGCTGCGACATCGAACTCCCGCACGCCGCCGGTGTAGCGTGCGCTGAAGCCGCTGGTGAACACCACACGACAGTGCCCACCAGCGGCCATCAGACCTAGGCCCCCGCCTTCGCGTCGAGTGCCGCCCGCACCTTCGGCGGCGACATCGGCAGCTCCGGCATCCGCACCCCCACCGCGCGGTCGATCGCGTTAGCGATGGCGGCCATCGGCGGGCAGATGTTCACCTCGCCCACGCCCTTCGCGCCGTAGGGATGCGCCGGGTTCGGCACCTCCACCAGCAGCGCGTCGATCATCGGCAGGTCGGACGCCACCGGGCAGCGATAGTCGAGGAACCCGGCGTTATCGAGCTGACCCTTCGAATTATAGATATACTCCTCGTTCAGCGCCCAGCCGATGCCCTGCACCACGCCGCCCTGGATCTGCCCCTCGACATACGCAGGATGGATCGCCCGCCCCACGTCCTGGGCGGCGACGAAGCGCAGGATGGTGACCTTGCCGGTCTCCGGGTCCACCTCGATGTCGCAGAACTGCGATGAGAACCCCGGCGCCTGCCCGCCCGCGTTCACCGACGCCGCCGCGGTGATCGGCCCGCCCGTGGCCGACGCCTTCGCCGCCAGAGCCTTCAGCGACAGCGGCTCGAAATCGCCCACGTTGGCGCCGGCCGGTTTGGCGAACCCGTCCTCCCAGATCACCGCCTCCGGGTCCACGTCCCAGATGATCGCGGCGCGCTTGCACAGGTCCTTGATCACGCTCTTGGTCGCGTTCACCACCGCGGTGCCGGAGGCGAACGTCACGCGCGATCCGCCGGTCACGTGCGTGTAGCCGACCGACCCCGTATCGGCGACGATCGCGCGCACCTGGCTGTAATCGACGCCCAGCGTCTCCGCCGCCATCAGCGCCATCGACGCACGCGAGCCGCCGACATCCGGGCTGCCCGTCGCCACAAGCACGGTGCCGTCGGCGTTCACCTGGATCGTCGCGCTGGACTCGCCGCCGCCATTGAACCAGTAGCCGGATGCGACACCGCGCCCCTGGTTCGGCCCCAGCGGCACCTTGTACGCCGGATGGTTCTTCAGTGCCTCAAGCGTCTGCGTGTAGCCCTCATGCGCGTGCTTCGGGCCGAAGATCGTCGGCGTGCCGATATGCGCGGCGTTCTTCAACCGCATGTCCACCGGGTCCATGCCGATCTTCTGCGCGCACATGTCCAGCACGCTCTCCACCGCGAAGGCGGAGATCGGCGAGCCGGGCGCGCGATACGCCGCCGCCTTCGGCCGGTTGGACACCACGTCGTAGCCCACCGCCCGCATGTTCTCGATCGCATACGGCGCGAACGAGCACAGGCAGCCGTTCATCACCGGAGAACCGGGGAACGCGCCGGCCTGGAACTTGAAGATGCCGTCCGCGGCGACGATCGTGCCGTCCTTCTTGACCCCGATCTTCACCCACATCGACGAACCCGATGTTGGGCCCGAGCCCTTGAACACTTCCTCGCGGTTCATCATCAGCCGCACCGGCCGGCCGGACTTCTTGGACAGCAGTACAGCGAGCGGCTCCAGATAGGTCACCGTCTTGCCGCCGAACCCGCCGCCGATTTCCGCGGCGTACGCGCGGATGTCGCCGATCTTCATGCCCAGCAGCGCCGCCGTCAGCGCGCGCATCTGGAAATGCCCCTGGCTGGACGTCCACAGCTCGCACTGCCCGTCGGCATCGAAGCGGGCCGAGCATGCGTGTGGCTCGATATAGGCCTGGTGCACCGCGGCGGTCTTGAATTCCTTCTCGATGACCACGTCGGCCTCGGCGAAGCCCTTGTCGACGTCACCGATCTTGAACTCCAACCGCTTGGAGATGTTGGACGGCTTGGTCGGCGCCGGTTCGATGCCGCGCGTGATCATGTCCTCGAACAGCAGCGGGGCGTCGGGGGCCATGGCCGCGTCCACCTCGATGACGTGCGGCAGCACTTCGTAATTGACCTTGATCAGCGACAGCGCTTCCTCCGCGATCGAGGCACTGGTGGCGGCCACCGCGGCGATGGCGTGGCCCTCATACAGCGCCTTCTCGCGCGCCATCACGTTGCGGGTGATGTGCCAGAAGTTCTGCGCCACGCGCTCCGGGCCGATGTATTCGAACTTCTGGTCCGGAATGTCCTTCCCCGTGATCACGGCCTTGACACCGGGCAGCGCCTCGGCGGCGGAGATGTCGATCGACTTGATCCGCGCATGCGCGTGCGGCGAGCGGAGGACGCGGCCGAACAGCATCCCGGGCATCCGCAGGTCGCCGCCGTACAGGGCGCGGCCGGTTACCTTTGGAACGCCATCCGGACGGATCGGGCGCGTGCCCACGTACTTGAAACGCTTCGTCGAACTCGGTGATGACTGAATCGTTCACGGCTGCACCCTCGCTCTGTCCGGGACTGTCTGGTCGGGCGCCAGAGTCGCGCAGCGGGCGCCGCAAGGCAACCCCTGGGGCGACGGCTGTGGTCAGCTCGTGATCTGTCCGGGCTTTGTGGCTCGTGAAGTGTCCGGTTCTTTGGCCCCCAACGACAGGGGGTTTGGATGGACCGGGCACGCATTCACGAGGGGATACGCCGGTTGCGTTTCACCGAATGTGCTGGACCGCTCGGAGATGAGCCAGATGGAGGCGGCGGAGTTGCTGGGGATCAGCGAGCGGACGTTCCGTCGCTGGCGTGAGCGTCACCGCGATGCGGGTGAGGCGGGTTTAGCGGACCGCCGCCTGGGTCCGTCGCCGAGGCGAGCGCCGGCGGCGGAGCTCGAGCGGGTGCTGGGCCTGTGTCGGGACCTCTACCGCAGCTTCACGGTGAAGCATTTCCACGAGCAAATGGCAAGTGGCACGACTACACGCTGGGCTACACGGTGACAAAGCTGCACCTGCACTGTGGCATCATAAATTCTCACCGCTTCCGGGTCTTTGACGAAGCTGCCGGAGCGGTGGCTCTCGCATACTCACTCGTAAAGCGACCAAAGCATCGTTTCTGGCACGCCTTGCAACTTCGGACGCAACCGGGTGATTGTCATTTCCAGGTCCCCGCGTTGTCTCGCCATTTGCAACGGGTCTAAATGGCATTTTCCAAGCCCATTCCAGGACATCGCCTTATGGCTGATACCAACACGACCTCATCCCTATCGTCATTCCCGCGCTATCCGTTACGATGCGTTTCGCGCTGCAGGTCGAACATGCTATCCGGAGATTGTTCAGCCGACATCTTTTTGGGAACCGACATGGCCATGACAGTGCAGGATGCCGTTCAGACCGAAACGAGCGGCGTGGAAAGCCATGGTTTGTGCCGCATTTGCGGAGCGCCGTTGCTGCACAAGGTCGTCGACTTGGGCATGTCGCCCTTGTGTGAGAGCTTTCTCACCGCCCAGCAGCTTGACCAGGTTGAGCCATACTTCCCGCTGAAGGTGTTCGTCTGCAGCCGGTGTCTGCTGGTACAGCTAAAGGAGTACGTCAGCCCAGGAGAGATATTCACGGAATATGCGTATTTCTCCTCCTACTCCACAAGCTGGGTCAGTCATGCGGAACGATATTGCCGGGAGATTTCGGAGCGACTCCGACTGGACGGCAGGAGTTCTCGTCGTCGAGCTTGCCAGCAATGATGGCTACCTTCTGCAGCACTTCGGTCCGCTTGGTATTCCGGTACTCGGTGTGGAACCAGCGGCAAACGTTGCACGTGCCGCGCTTGCCCGGAACATACCGACGAGGATCGATTTCTTTGGGGTTCGGCTTGCAAGGGAGATCCAAGCAGAAACGGGGGGTGCCGATCTTATCGTCGGCAATAACGTGCTCGCGCAGGTGCCGGATCTGAACGACTTCGTGGAGGGCATGCGGATTCTGTTAAAGCCGCAAGGTATGATCACGTTGGAGTTCCCCCACGTCCAGTGCCTACTCATGGAGAACCAGTTCGATACTATATATCATGAGCATTTTTCTTATTTCTCGCTTTTTACCATCGAACATCTAGCACAGAGGCATGGACTTAAAGTCGTCGATGTTGAGCAATTGTCGACCCATGGTGGCTCACTGCGCGTCTATCTGACCCACGCAAATTCATCGCTTCCGCTGGGAAGACGAGTCGGCGACCTGCTTTACGAAGAGCAGCAACTTGGCTTCCATGACGTGGCCGGCTACTTGGAATTTGAGGAGGAAGTGCGGCGCACCAAGCGAGATTTGCTTACCTTCCTGATCAAGACCAAGAACGCTGGAAAAACGATCTGCGGCTACGGGGCGCCCGGCAAGGGCAACACGTTGTTGAACTACTGCGGAATTGGCCCGGATTTTCTGGACTTCACCGTCGACCGCAACATCTATAAGCATGGGCGGTTCACACCCGGCATGCACATTCCGATCAAGTCGGTCGAAGCGATCGATGATGCCAAACCGGATTACATCCTCATCTTGCCGTGGAACCTGAAGCAAGAGATCACCTCGCAGATGCGCCACGTCGTCGCGTGGGGAGCGCGCTTCGTGGTGCCCATACCATGTCTCTCCATCATCGACCCAAGGGAGTGCACGTCGTGAAGGTCGTCCTGTTCTGCGGAGGCCTAGGCACTCGAATTCGCGAGTATCCAGAGCCGGTGCCCAAACCAATGATCCCAATCGGCCACGAGCCTATCCTGTGGCACCTGATGCAGTACTACAGCAAGTATGGTCATCAAGACTTCATTCTCTGCATGGGGTACAAGGCCGACGTCATCAAGCGATTTTTCCTGGACTATCGGCCGCAACTATACGCCGATTGCGTCGTGTCGGGCCACGGCTCTCGCGTTGAGATCTTGGATGGCCCGAAGGATGACTGGCGCGTAACGCTGATCGATACTGGAATCTGGCGCAACATTGGACAGCGTCTGTGGGCGGTGCGCGACCATGTGAAACAGGAGGATGTGTTCCTGGCGAATTACAGTGATGGCCTGGCGGACGTTGACCTAAACGACATGATCCGTCGCTTCAAGGCCAGCGGCAAGGTGGCAGGCTTTCTCGCAGTCCATCCGCCGGTGACATTTCATGTGGCGGATATCGAAGCTGGTGGACGGGTGCGTGCGCTGCGCGATTCAAATGAAGCCGATCTCTGGATCAACGGTGGATTCTTTATAATGCGTCCCGCCATCTTCGACTACATGCAGGAAGGAGAGGAATTGGTGGTTGAGCCATTCCGCCGCCTGATGGCAGACGACCAGCTTCTTGCCTACAAACATGTCGGGTTTTGGCGGGCGATGGATACCCTGCGCGATCGCCAGGTCCTGGAGGAAATGGTCGAGCGCGGCAACATGCCTTGGCGCGTCACGGCCGCCGCCGCCAAGGAAACCGGCCTCCTGGGTCCGGCGCCGTGAAAGGGCTTGGATTTCCTCGTCCGGGTGACTCTCTCTCAGTCCTATGCTTCGGCGCCCATGCGGACGATATCGAGATCGGTGCGGGAGGCACCCTACTGGCCTGGATTGCCGGCGGGATCCGCTTGCATGTCCTGTGGTGCGTCCTGAGTGCTGGCGGCGCGCGAGCCAGCGAAGCCCACGAGTCTGCCTGCCGACTTCTGCAGGGCGCCGCATCGGTAGAGATCCGTCTCGGCGCCTTCCGGGACGGATTCTTTCCGAACGAGGGTAGCGAAATCAAACAATGGATGGAGGATCTCAAATCGGGTTGGCAACCTGATGTGATCTTCACTCATCGCCGAGAGGACGCGCACCAGGACCATCGCGAGGTTTCCCGGCTGACATGGACCGTGTTCCGCAATAATCTTATCTTCGAATACGAAATCCCCAAATGGGATGGGGACCTTGGGCAACCCAACGTGTATTCCGCCTTGACGGAGGAACTGTTGGACAAAAAAATCTCGCTGTTGCTGTCGGGCTTCGGGACGCAGCGATCCAAGGATTGGTTCAATGCGGAGGTCTTTCGCGGCTTGGCACGTTTGAGAGGCATGGAGTGCCGTGCTCCAGAAGGGTACGCCGAGGCGTTTCGTGTCCGCAAGGCCTTGCTTGGTTAGGCATTTTTGCCTTGTGTTATTTGCAATGGCTTTACGCCGCCGTATCTGTTACGATTGGCACCGAATTCGACGGAGTTTCCCCGCAATGCTCAGGCGCGGATCGGCGCCGTACCGGCCACGGGCTGTAAGGCCGCAATCCTTGCGCCACGCCGAGGTCGTCGTGCGCGACAGGCTCGCCGCCTTTGCCGGCCAGGCCAGTCTCTGTTTCGCCCTCGCCGCCGGCGGACTGGCTTGCGGCGGAGCATGCCAGGCTCAGGAGCTCGGGGTTTATTTCCCGTCCGGCGCCGCAGGCTACGAGCAGGAATTGGGGGTCACGGTGCAGACGCGCCTGCATCCGGACTACGAGCCAACAGGCATCCAGGCCGGCGCGTTCGTGATCCATCCCAGCCTGGACGAATCTACGTTCTACAACTCCAACGTCAACGGCACGCCGGGCTCCGGCAGCTTTGGGCTGCAAACCGCCGGCGAAGTGTCGGCCACCTCGGACTGGGGGCGCAACAACCTGGATGCCGAAGTTGGCGTCGACAACCACCAGTTCTTCTCTTTTCCGGGAGAGCGTTACACGGACTGGAATATTGGGTTGGCCGGCGGCTACACGATTGACGAGAACCCGCTGACGATTGGGTACTATCACGATTCCTTTCACCAACTCGGCGTCGGCCTCGCCACGGTCGAATCGCAAACTCCGGTTGCCGATCAGACCGACAGCGCCCGGCTCGGTTATACGTTCACGTTCAGCCGCCTCACCGTGAGCCCGGAATTCAGCATCAGCGCCTATCAGTTTGGGATGGCCACTGTTCTCGGCGAGCCGGTCAATCTGCGCTTTCTCAATCACGACGTCTTCGCCGCTGACGTCACCAATCGCTACTCCCTTAGCGACGAGGGTGGCCTGTTGATGCTGCTGCAGGGGTTTGCCTCGCGCTATCCCAACGTTCAGGTGGGGCAGCCGAGCAATGATTCAAACAGTTTCATGTTGCTAGGTGGAATCGACTACCAGTCGAAGAGTGTCTGGCGATATCGTCTACTGTTCGGGGTGGAAGTGCGCACGTTCTCTGCCCCGGAGTTTCCCAGCCATACGGCCCCAGTTATGGAGGGTGATGTGACCTGGCAGCCCACTGGCCTAACCACGGTAACCGGCTCACTTTCCCGGCTGATTGAGGATCCCCAATCCGCGGACACAAGCGGATATGTCCTGACCCAGGGCCAAGTCGCTGTCGACCATGAGCTGGAGCGCAACGTCATCGTCGAAGGGCGAGCCAGTGCCGGCTATGTGCAATACCTTCAGGGAAGCGATCAGACCACTGCCTCCATTGGCGGCAGCGTACAGTGGTTGATCAACCGAAACCTCCGGCTGTCAGGCGACATATCGTACACCAGGCAGCTTGGCACGAATGCGTCCGCCTCCGCCGCTAACCTTGCCACCATTACCACCGGCAGTTACAGCCAGACCATGATCCTGCTGGCGCTTCACGTTGCCTTCTGAGACGAACCGGAAGCGGGACGTTCTCCGCTGTCGGCTTTTGCGACCTGCTCCGCCAAGGCCCATATCTTATGGGGCTGCAGAGGCATATCGGGATCATTTAACAGGCGGTCCAGCAGATCCGCGCGATCCTGCAAGGCTGAATTGCTTTCTGGTCTCGCAGCTCGTGTACTATCAAAGCCGCGCATGGCGTCTCCTTGATAAAGAAGGTCGGATGGCAACAAATGTCGCCGGACATTGCGGTCCGATCAATTCGTCCAATCGGGCTACAAATGGTGGGTACTCGTCGTAACGACGAATCAATTCCGGTAACCGGCAGCAAGCGGGACGATTTGCTTCTCGAATACAGAGAGTGCCCGCCCACAGGCCTGATCCATGTTGTAGTAGGCGTAATCCCCCAAACGGCCCGCAAACATGACCTTTCCCTGAACTTCCTGCGCGTCGCGCAGGTAGCTTTGCATCAGTGCCGCGTTCGTTTCGTTAGGAATCGGGTAATAAGGCTCGTTCACCCCGGGCGTGTACTGCTCGGGATATTCGGTCGTAAGGATAGGATCTGCATCCAGTTTGCCACTCAGGTGACGCTGATCGGTGATGCGGGTGAAATCGAACTCGTTTGGATAATTGACCGTGCCGACGGGTAGGCCTGCGGCAGCCTCTTCGCTCCTTCTGTCGAAACGGAGGCTCCGGTAGGGCAAGGGGCCGTGCCGGTACTGGAAGAACTCATCGATCGGGCCGGTGAAAATGACGCGGTCACAGGCGGCGCTACCAGTCACATCCCCATAGGCTGTTCCTAACTCGACGCTGATCTTTGGATGCTGGAGCAAGCGGTTGAACAGCGCGGTGTACCCGTCGCGTGGCATTGCCTGGTAGCAGTCTTGAAAATACCGGTCGTCGCGACTGATCAGGATGGGCACCCTCGCCGTGACACTCGGACCGAGTTCCTCAGGACGCATGCCCCATTGCTTCAGCGTGTAGCCTTCGAAGACTCGCGTATAGACGTAGTTCGCCAGAAACTGAAGATCCTCGTCCTCTTCTTTGCGCAGCTTCAGGATTGGGACCTTCTGACCGAAACCGTAACGCTGCACAAGAGCGTCGCAGAAGCGGTCGGCCATCCGGGGTGGGAATAACGCCAAAATCGAGTTCAAATTAAATGGCACAGGAACGTGCTGGCCATCGATCACGCCAAGCACTCGGTGGAAGTAGGGGCGCCATTCGGTGAAGCGGCTTAGATACGTCCAGATACGCTGGCTGCTGGTGTGGAAGATGTGCGGGCCATAGCGGTGAACCAGTAGACCATTCTCACTGTAATCAAATGCATTGCCGCCGATGTGGTCACGGCGATCGACCACCAGTACGGACTGATCGAGCTCGTTGGCAATTCGTTCAGCCAGCACCGCACCGGTAAAGCCCGCACCAACGATCAGCCACCGCCAGCGAGACATGATGTTTGGTTCTCCTGTGCCACCACGTCCCATTGCGGGTCGATTTATTGCAAGAACATCTCAGGCCGCTCCTCAAGGAGCGACTTCATCGCCGCGTATTGCGGCCCAAAGGAGAAGTGGCCAGCAACTGTGGCCGTGGTAACGACTGCGGGCCGTGACATCTCAACCGCTTTGGCACACAGATATTCCTCGTCGCCGCCCAAGGTGTTGGCGCCGGCGAGAAGGCGGCGCCGATAGACCGGCAGGAAGCCGATCTCCTCCCAGAACGCCCGTTCGAATGCGATCAGTCCGATACTGAACTGGATGGGACACAACAGGCGGCGAACCTCGCTCATGCTCAATCGAGCCGGCAGGGCAGCAAGAGGGGTCGTTCTCTCCCATATCCAGGTCGCAGCGGCTGCATCGGTCTGCAGCGGGATGCCGGACGTTGCCATGCGGGCCCTGCCAAAGCGCGATTTGTACTCCGGCAGCAAGCCGAGCATTTCCAGCAAATGCCGGTAGCAGAAACCGTTCAGTGGGATCATGGGCGCAACGAAGCCCGGATGCACTGCACCCTGCTTGACGATAGTCCGGTATTCTGTCAGCAGCGTCTCGATGGTGTCAGGCAGCAGGAACATGTCTTCATCGAGCTTGACGATCATAGTGGCGTCACCGTGCAGGCGATAGCAAACGTTCTGCGCCAGTGACACGTCATTCGTCGTCGTGCCTAGATAGCTCCACCCTTCATCACGACAGAGGCCCGCGAGTTCACTGCTCCACAGCCCGGGCGACAGCACGCACACATCCGCCTTCGGCAAGGATGCCTTCAGCGGCGGAATTACGAAGGGCCACAGATCGGGCTTGTAACCCGCGAGCAGGCACACCAGCACGGAACGGCCTTGTCGCCGGTCATCCAGACGGAAGCGGTCGTGCGATCGGGAAAAGCGCTCCAGGCGCAGAAAGTGCTCTTTCAGCCCGTCGAAAATGCCGGATACGATCGGCCTCGAACCCCGCGCGTTGACGTTCCGTTCGGTTCGGCTGGGCAAAGTTTGTGATATTGCATCGCCAGCGGTGGATAATGATGGCAACCTCTTCTCCAACTATGATGAACGGTGCGGGTCGGCCGGCGTTGCGGTGCCACCATCAGGATCATAAACATGACGGTTGCCGACCGATCGGCCGATCACTCTCGAAGCCGCAGTCCGCAAGTAGAACTGCGTGTTGAACAACAGGTTCTGGAATGGCTGTCCCGGCCATGACGCAAAGCGGGTCAAACGGACCGGTGAGACTTCGGTTTCCGGCGCATACAAGTATGATGTCACGCTGAGACGCGGCAGCGGCCCTGCGATGGGCGGGATAGCATGCCAGGAAGCATTAGTGGTTTCGAGCAGGACCAGGCGGTTGGAGCAGAACTGAACGACCGTCTGCCGTTCCTTCCGCGTCAGGTCCCAGAGCTCCAGGTTGCCCTCGTAGTCCGGTAGCCAGCATGGCGTAATGTAATATAGCAGGACAATTTCGCGCCGTCGCCGCCTTGCGCGGTCATGGGAGTTGTCGAGGTGCGGACACATGAAGTCGCCGGGCAACATGACGGTAATGCCGCCGTTGTACAGGTTGAGGTCCGCTTCCAGCCGAGGAGCTCCGACGATGTCGCCTATGCTCTCGACAACATCCGTGTCCGTGAAGGCCATCACGATGTCAACAAGCGTGGAGCTGAGTTTTTGAAGGTTGGCGCAGACGAACTTCCGTTCCATGGGGCTCTTGACGCGAACCATATCAGCAAGTGCCGGCATCTTGCTGAATGCCGCCATCATTACGCTCTCGGGGAGCAGATCATCCAACATACACCATCGGATACGGTCAGGCGCGGCTCTGTTGAAATCCGCCTTCAGCCGATCCGCCTCACTCCTGATGCGTTCGGAAAGCAATCGGCCGAGTACCTGCCGAAGGCGTCGGCTCATGCTGGCCTGCCAAGGTACTGCCGTCCATTGCCATATCGCGCTTACCCCTTGCCTTACGCCGCCAGCGTCCGCACTTCGGTGTCCGAACGGCTATCCGCACTCACGCAAAATGCGACAGTCGCTCCGGTCGCCCTGTCATTGCTAACGCCATAACTGCGACGACCAGCAGCGGTGTTGATGTCAGACCGCTGTTCAACCGGCATCGGAAATCCATGCAGCATCATCAACACCCGATTGATGGCTCGCAAGGCTGAAACCGCCGCTCCGCCATTATACTTTCGGGGAAGGATCAAGCGGCTACGCCCTTCGTCTGGGGAGCATTGACACGTCGGTTATCTCCGCCGTCCGCGGCAGTTGCAGCATATTCCGCACCAGGCCAGCAACATCGTCGGGCTGGATCAGGCACCCCGGTACCGTACGGTTGCCCTTCCATCGCCGCAATTTCACGTTGCCGCTCACCCGCAGTACGTCCGAGATAAATCGAGGTGACCCGGACGTTCTGGTCGTTGACCTCATCCCGCAAACTGTCGGCGATGGCCTTCAGTGCGTGCTTGGTCGCCGCGTACTGTCCTGCCTCCCCGGATGCCCGTAGCGCATGGCTTGAGTTGATGAACACGACATCGCCGGCGCTGTCGATCAGCAGGGGAAGCGTTCCGCGAAGCAACGCATATGGGCCGAGCAGGTTGACCTCCATCTGTCGCCTGAGCATGTCCGGACTAGTTGATCGGGCATATGTTCCAGCGGTCAGTACAACAGCATTCAACGGCTGAAGCACCCGCAGCTCCATCGCAAGCCGATCTGTGTCCGCGGGAGAAGTGAGATCGGCAGCAAGCAAAACAGGCCTGGGTCCCGCACCTGACAGCTTGATCCGCAGAAGACCTTTCAGACTCCTCCCAGTCATCAGTACCTGCGCGCCGGCCTCATGGAGGGTCCGGGCGATCGCATGGCCAATATCGCCCGAAGCGCCAACCACCAGCACCTTTTTCCCCCACATGTGTGCTCCAACGAGAGACCTGCTGTCTCCAGGATGCGGGCGGGCGGAAATACAAGCTATTAAACAAAAGGCGGACAACTCGCCGGCCCACCCCCCAAATTGCCGACGTTACCGTGCGCTGCCCAAACCCTTAAGCTTCGGTCCATGCAGTTCACAAATTTTATCGCAACGATCGCTCGCGCCGTAACCGGCGCACGTTGCGGCGGGAGCCACCCATGAAGGTGCTTGTTACGGGTCATCTAGGTTACATTGGCACCGTCATGGTGCCGATGATCCTCGCTGCCGGCCATGACGTCGTTGGCGCGGACAGCGATCTTTACGAACGGTGCACTTATGGGGTCACCGGGACCATTAGCCCTGTGCCGACCCTCAGCAAGGATATCCGGGATCTGCAGCCAAGCGATCTGAAAGGATTTGACGCCTGCATTCATCTCGCCGCACTGTCAAACGACCCACTGAGCGCGCTAAATCCCGAGGTGACGTACGCCATCAACCATCGCGGTAGCGTGCGCTTGGCGGCGTTGGCAAAGGAAGCCGGTGTGCGGCGGTTCGTGCTCGCGTCTTCCTGCAGCAACTATGGCGCTGCGGGAGAGGCCGTGATTGATGAAACCGGAAACCTGAATCCAGTCACGGCCTACGGTCAGTCAAAAGTCTGGGCGGAACGCGACATAGCGCCGCTGGCCGACGAGGGATTCTGGCCTACCTACCTACGGCCCGCCACGGCTTACGGCGTTTCGCCGCGCCTGCGGCTTGACGTTGTGTTGAACAACCTTGTTGCCCACGCAGTCACGACAGGACGGATTCTCCTTCAGTCGGACGGATCGCCATGGCGGCCGATCGTGCATATCCGAGACATCGCACAAGCATTCATTGCGGTTCTGGGGGCGAAGCCGGAAGTCGTCGCAAATCAGGCATTTAACGTGGGCCGGACGGATCAAAATTATCGGATCATTGACATCGCGGAGGCCGTTGCGCGGGTTGTACCGAATTGCCGCATTGAGATCGCGCCCGAGGCTGGCCCCGATAAGCGGTCCTATCGCGTGGATTTTGGGAAAATCACGCTCGCGCTGCCCGCCTTTCAGCCGACCTGGGACGTTTTGCAGGGGGCACGCGAACTCTACGAATCCTTCAGCGCTTCAGGATTGACGCGGGCCGACTTCGATGGCGCGTTCTACCAACGTACAAGCCATATACGACTTCTGCTGAATGCAGGGGTCCTCGACGCAAACCTGAGGCATGTTGCCAGTCTGCATTCGGCGGCAGAGTAACCGGGGCCGCCGGCAGATCGGCGATGCGTCCACCCGGGAGTCTTGTGGACGATCTTGATGCCGCGGATATTGGCACCAGGATCTATGACTTTGCCGCGCAGATATACCCCATCTGCCGTAGCATTACAGGCGACGGGGTGCGTGAGACGCTGCGCCACGTCGGTGACCAGGTCGTTTTGCAGACCCATGAGGTTCCGACTGGAACCCGGGCTTTCGACTGGACCGTTCCGCGCGAATGGTCGATCCGCGACGCATTCATAAAGAACTCGGCGGGCGACCGAGTGGTGGATTTCCACACGTGCAACCTGCACATCGTCAGCTATAGTGCGCCGGTGCATGGCTATTTCTCGCTCGCCGATCTGAAGCGCCACATATTTACCCTTCCCGACAGGCCAGAACTGATACCCTACCGAACATCCTACTATCAGGAAAGTTGGGGGTTTTGCATGGCCCACAACCAGCTGCAGGCACTGCCTGATGGAATGTACGAGGTGCTGATTGACTCTACGTTGTGCGATGGCGCGCTCACCTATGGCGAACACCTGCATCAAGGCGAAAGCGCGGAAACTGTACTTCTTTCGGCCCATATCTGCCATCCCTCGATGGCGAACGACAATTGCTCTGGTATTGCGCTACTGACGCAGCTTGCGAAGCGGTTGACCGGAATTAGGACACGTTACACTTACAGGTTCATCTTCGCGCCGGGGACCATCGGTGCCCTCGCCTGGCTCTCGCGTAACGAAAGCCTGACGCCGCACATCGCCCACGGTCTGGTCGTCAGCGGAGTGGGGGATCCAGGCGGACCGACTTACAAAAAATCCCGGCGAGGCGATGCCGAGATCGATCGCGCAATGACGCATGTCCTGCACCATGAAACCCCTTCCGCGAAGATTATTGATTTCTTTCCATACGGGTATGACGAGCGTCAGTACTGTTCCCCCGGATTCAATCTGCCGGTCGGCCTTTTTCAGCGTAGCCAATTTGGGACGTTCCCGGAGTACCATACTTCCGCTGACAACCTGGATTTGATTCAGCCGGTTTACCTGGCCGAATTGTATCGGATCCTTGCGTCGACCCTGGACATCCTCGAAGGCAACATGCTGGTTCGAAATCTGTTGCCGAAAGGCGAGCTGCAACTCGGGCAACGTGGACTCTATGGCTCCACTGGTGGTGATCCCGCGGCCGCCGCGAAAGCATTGGCACTGCTTTGGGTACTGAATCTCGGCGACGGCCAGCACACGTTGCTGGATATCGCGACGCGCGCCGACATGCCATTTCACGTTATTCGTTCAGCGGCGGAGCAACTGGCGGCACACGGTGTTCTGGAGTACGTGCATCAGTCGGTTATCCGCTCGCACTGATGTCGTTGTCGATTACCGGCGGCTTTTCCGGTATAAAAATTGGCCAATCCTGATCCTTTTTCGAGATCATCGTGGGTGCAAGCGGCCAATCGATCCCCAGTGCGGGATCGTCGTAGCGGAGGCCAGCAGCGGCATCCGGGGCATAAAACTCCGATATGAGGTAAGAGACCTCCACGTGATCTGACAAGGTCTGGAAACCGTGGGCGCAACCCTTCGGGATATATAGGCTGCGACGGTTTTCACCCGAGAGAATGAACGATGTCCATTGGCCGTAGGTGACGGAGTCGTGCCGGAGATCGACAATCACATCCCAGATCGTGCCCTTGTAGCAGGTGACGACCTTTGTCTCCGCGTGTGGCAGCCGCTGGAAATGCAGCCCCCGCACAGTCCCTCTGAGCCGGGAGTAGGAGATGCTGTGCTGTACGAAGCGCGTCTCCAGTCCGCGAGCCGTGTATTCTTGCTCGCAGAAGGTCCTCGCAAAAAAGCCACGGTCATCGCGCTGCGCCAATGGCTCGATCAACCACAGCTTCGTCATTCCGGTTCTGCTAAATCGCATTGTCCTCGCCGATACGACACCGTCGGACCTCGGCTCCTATCGAAGCCGGGCTCGATAAACAATGACCATTACGTCGAGTGCCGGCCCGGACTGCTACCTTCGATTTTGCTTTTCCATCTAGATGTTCATCCTTGCGGGTGATGTCTTTGACATGCATCAGCCGAATAGGCTCATCCGTCGGCCTTTGGTCGAGCTATCGAACAGGCGCCGACTGACGCATGACTTCCCTGTAGGCGGACACCGATCCGCAATCCTTGCGATGCAAGCGGATTATGGGATGCTGCGCTTTCCGACAAAGCCCACCGCGGCGCGACATCATGACATTGGAGCGCGTCCAGTTTTGGCCCGGTCTCAGAGTGGAGCGAAACTCGAGTCGCTGGAAGCGCTGCGCGGTATCGCGGCGCTGCTCGTTGTATTCTACCACCTTCAGAACATTTTCGGTGCACGGGCCGGGGTCGTGCCTCTCGGTGGGCTTTTCGGGTCCGGCGACCGGGGCGTAGATGTGTTCTTCGTCCTCAGCGGCTTTATCATAGCCAGAACACACGGGAAGGACATCGGCAAGGCAGAGCGGCTGCCCCTGTATCTCTACAAACGTGCGTGTCGTGTCTACCCAAGCGTTTGGATCCTTACCGCCTGTGCCGCCGCCGTCTATTTCTGCGATTTCGGTGGCGCGGCCAAGGCCTGGAAACTGGATTCATGGAACGTCGTCGCGAGCACGCTGCTGCTGCCGCAAAGCAAGCCACCGCTGGTGAATGTCACCTGGACACTCACCTACGAGATATTCTTCTATCTGCTGTTTTCATCGCTCGTTGTAAGCCGGCGCATGGGCATCCTGCTGTTGCTCGCCTGGCAAGCCGGCACGGCAGTCGCCGCCGCGCACGTCATTCGGTTTACCGGTCCGCTGACTGCCTATTACCTCCGCCCCGTTTGCCTGGAGTTTGGCATCGGCATGCTGTGCGCGATCCTCGCCGCCCAGCCGCGAGTTGCACGCGGGATGAGCCGTCCGGCCATGGTCTTCGTAGCTGTCGCTGGCATCGCGGCCGTCATCCTTGCGCTGTTGTATGAGGCGCTTTGGTATCCGCACGGGCTGGAGCCCGTGCGGCCTTTCGTATTCGGCCTTGGCGCCGGCGCCGCCATCCTGGGCCTCACACTCCTGGAGCAACGCAAGATGTTGCGGGTACCCGCCGTTCTGGTGCGGTTGGGTGCGGCATCGTACGCAATCTACCTAGTACATTTTTCAGTCATTACCCTGGCTGCGACGATTCTTGTAAAGACTTACGTCTTACCCGTCAGCAATTTCTCGATGCTGACATGTGCCGTTTTCGCGATAGCCGCCGGGGCAGCTTTTCACCGTTACGTCGACCAGCCTCTGCAGGTTCTTCTGCGGAGTGCCGGCGGCGGTCTGTTCAAGCACCAGACTCCCGCGCTCAGCGGCACGAACGCTACGCCTTTGGCTAACAGCAACGTGGTGCGTGCGCGGTGGTGAACCGACCTACCGTACTGGCGGCGGGTGGCGGCTTGCGGTCGTCAATGACTCGCCTTCCGCTGATGGCCTGGCAACTCGGGCGGGCGTCCGGTTCCCGGCCAAGCGATTGCCGATGGCGCACGCCGCCCGCTGTCGTCATGGTTCAAGACCCTGCACGAGACGCGTAGCGTCTCGTCGAGCGCAACAGATCCGGAAGACGAGATCGTACTTCGCCTGCTGCAGTACCACGCGCAAAGGAAATATCAATGCGTCCTCTCGGTGAAACTCTGTGTGCGCTCGGTGCAACTGTGTGACCGCTGACTTTCTTGCTTTACCGAGGTGGCACGGAGCAGCGGAGCAGCGGATCCAAATACCGTCCCGTGTGAGCCCCCATCATGGCGAGCGCGGGCCCGCCATGACGATGCAAGCCCACCTATTTCCCGGACGCCTTGTCCCAGATCGCATGCGTCCACGCACCCTCCGGTTTGTGCGTGATCACCGGGGTCGAGCCACCGGCCATCAGCTCGCTCACCGTGCGGTCATACGCCGCCACGTCGAGATACCCCAGCCCGTGCGGTGCGGGTTCCAGCAGCTTGGCGATCTCCGACATCATGCGCTTCTGATGCGCCGCGGTCTGCGCGCCCGTTGTGTCGTTCGCCAGCACGATTTTCACCGCCTCATCCTGATGATCCATGGCATATTTCCAGCCATCCATCGACGCCTTTACGAAGCGCGCCAGCCGGGCCGCCTTCGCCGGATTTTTGATCGAGGCTTCGGTCGCATAGAGACCATCCTCCAGCGTCGCCACGCCCTCATCCGAGTATTTGAACACCACCAGTTGCGACGGCTTCATCCCTGCCTCGATCAACTGCCAGTACTCGTTGTAGGTCATGGTGGAAATGCAGGCTGCCTGCTTCTGCAGCAGCGGATCGACGTTGAAGCCCTGCTTCAGCACCGTCACACCAGCGGGACCGCCGGTCGTCTTCAACCCCAGTTTGTTCATCCACGCCAGGAACGGATACTCGTTGCCAGAGAACCATACGCCCAGCGTCTTGCCTTTGAAATCCGCCGGCGTCTTGATGCCACTGTCCGTGCGGCAGGTCAGCTCCATGCCGGAGCGTTGGAACACCTGCGCGATGTTGACGATCGGCACGCCCTTCTCGCGCGCGGCCAGCGCCGACGGCATCCAATCCACGACCACGTCGGCGCCACCGCCCGCGATCACTTGCTCCGGGTTGATGTCCGGCCCGCCCGGCTTGATCGTGACGTCGAGGTTCGCGGCTTTGTAGAAGCCTTTCGCCTGCGCGACGTAGTAGCCGGCGAACTGCGCCTGGGTCACCCATTTCAGTTGCAGCGTCAGCGGGTCCGCCGCCCGTGCCAGGCCGGACATGCCGAGCAACACCACCGCGGCCAGAAGTAGTCTGCGCATGATCACGTGTCCCCTTTCGTTTTAGTGATAAGACGGATGCCAGAACGTCACCGCCCGTTCCAGTAACGACAGCAGGGCGAAGCTGATTGTGCCGACCAGGGCGGCAACGACGATCTCGGCCCAGACCACGCCGAGGTCCAAGCGCGCGGCCTCGGTGGAGATGCGAAATCCCATGCCGACGATGGGCGTGCCGAAGAACTCCGCCACGATGGCGCCAATCAGGGCGAGCGTGGCGTTCAGCTTCAGGGCGTTGAACACGAAGGGCAGGGCGGAGGGCAGGCGCAGTTTCAGCAGGGTCTGTGCATAGCCGGCGGCGTAGGTGCGCATCAGGTCGGCTTCCATCGCCCCGGTCTGCTGTAGCCCGGCGCCCGCATTCACCAGCATGGGGAAGAACGTCATCGCGACGACGACGGCGGCTTTCGACTGCCAGTCGAAGCCGAACCACATCACCATGATCGGGGCGATGCCGACGATCGGCATGGCGCTGACCAGGCTGCCCAGCGGCAGCACGCCTCGCCGCAGGAACGGCGAGCGGTCCAGTGCGATCGCTGCCAGCAGCCCGGCGCCAGAGCCGATTACCCAGCCGGGGATGACCGCACGCAGTACCGTCTGGCGAAAGTCCGCTGCCAGCATCGGGATATGCGTCGCGAGGGCGGCGCCGATGTCGGACGGCGGCGGCAGCAGCACGAAGGGGACGCCGTAGCCGACACAGGCGACCTGCCACAGCCACAGCACCAGCAGGCCGAAGACGACCGGCGTGGCGATCCGGAAGGGCCGCGTGTCGCCGCGGGCCAACAGCACCAGGAGGATGGTGCCGACGAGCGACGATCCCAACAGGAGCAGGGTCGTGGTCATAGCCGGCCGCCTCGGGCGCGGACCAGCAGGGCCTGCGTCGCGTCCACCAAGGCGACGGCCGCCACGGCGAGGAATGCCGCCATGAACAGCGCGGACCAGATCTGCAAAGTCAGTCCGTAATAGGAGCCGGTGAGCAACCGGGCGCCCAAGCCGGCCTGCGCGCCGGTCGGCAATTCCGCAACGATCGCGCCGACCAGGGCCAATGGCGCGGCGACTTTCATCGCCGGGAACAGGAAGGCCATCGATGCGGGCCAGCGGAGTTTGGTGAAGACCTGGGTGTTGGTGGCACTGTATGTGCGCAGCAGATCGCGCTGCATCACGTCAGAGGAGCGCAGGCCTTTCACCATGCCGGCGGTGATGGGAAAGAAGCTAAGCCAGCCGGCGATCAGCGCTTTCGGCAGCACGCCGGTCAGGCCGACATTACCGAGCACGACGACGACCATCGGCGCGATTGCCAGCACCGGGATCGCCTGGCTGGCGATCAGCCAGGGCATCAAGCGCACGGTCCAGCGTGCGCACGTGCACGATGCCGATGGCCAGCGCGATGCCGGCGACCAGGGAGATCATGAAGCCGAGCATGGATTCCCACGCGGTGACGCCGGCGTGGTGCAGCAGGCTGCGGGGCGAATTGGGCGGATAGCCGAACACGGTGACGACCATTTCGGTCGCGACCTGGGCAGGCGTGGGCAGCAGCGGCCGGCCGAGTGACTGCGTCGCCTTGGCAATGTTGGACCAGCTTGCATTGTCCTCGCCGAGGTCCCGGGCCTGACTCCAGTTCATTGCGACCGAGGCCGCGAACCACGCGACGGTGACCACCACGAGGACGCACAGGACGGGGAGAGCGCGGGTCATGGCGCTGACGAAGTCGAAGACGAAGACCCCCCGTCCTCTTGTGCGAGGGGGCCGGGGGGAGGGGTGGGAACCGCTGAAATTCCGGGTACACGCACCCCTCCCCCAACAGGGGAGGGGGAGTTTTATTTCTATTCCCGTTCGTCGTGCCGCTACGCATCGTCATGCCCTTCGCGCAGCGCCGCGCGCACTTGATGCGCGACCGCCAGGAACCGCGGCGTCTCCCGCACGTCCAGATCGCGTTCCCGCGGCAGGTCGTCCTCGATCACCGCCACCAGGCGCCCCGGGCGAGACGACATCACGACGATCCGCGTGGACAGGAACACCGCCTCCAGGACCCGAGTGCGTCACGAACACCGCCGTCAGTCCCGAGCCGCACCACAACTGGTGCAGGTGCAGAGTCAGGCCGTCGCGCGTGATCTCGTCCAGAGCGCCGAACGGTTCGTCCATCAGCAGCAGCTCGGGTTCGAAACTCAAGGCACGTGCGATGGAGGTGCGCTGCTGCATCCCACCCGACAACTGCCATGGGAACCGCTTGCGGAACTGCGTCAGCCCGACCAGGTCCAGGACCCGCGCGGTACGGCACTCGCGTTCGTCACGCGGCAGGCCCATCACTTCCAACGGCAGCATCACGTTGCGTTCGACGTTGCGCCACGGATACAGCGCGGGTGCCTGGAACACGTAGCCATAGGCCCGGCGGCGGCGCGCTTCCTCGGGCGTCGTGCCGTTCACCGTCAGCGTGCCGACGGTGGCGTGCGTCAGATCCGCGATCAGCCGCAGCAGCGTCGTCTTGCCACAGCCCGACGGCCCGATCAGCGATACGAACTCGCCCCGGCGGATCGCCAGATTGACGTCGGTCAGCGCGATCGTCTCGTGGCCAGGAGAAGCGAAGGTCACCCCGAGGTTGCGTGCCTCGATAACGGTCTCGACAGCGCGAGACTCTGCGTCCAGTGGATGCGGCGCCTCAGGTGCCACGGCCGGCGCGTTCGGCCAGGCGTTGGTCGGTTTCCAGCACCGCGCGCAGCAACACATTGGCGCCGGCGATCACATCGGTCTTCTCCGCATGCTCGGCTTCGTTATGGCTCAGTCCCTTCTCGCAGGGAACGAATACCATTGAGGTGGGCGCCACTCGGGCGATATACGCGGAATCGTGCCCCGCGCCGGAGACGATGTCGCGATGGCCGTACCCCGCTGCCTCAGCCGCGTGGCGCACCGCGGCGATGCAGTCCGGACTGAAGCGCACCGCCGGAGAATCCCAGACGCATTCGATCGCCATCTCAACGCTGCCATCCGCCGCGATGCGTTCAAACTGCGCGCGCATCTCGGCTTCCATCGCGGCGACCACCGCATCGTTAGGATGCCGCAGATCAATGGTGAAAAACACCGATCCCGGCACGACATTCCGACTGTTCGGCCGGCTTTCGAGCAATCCTACGGTCGCCACCGCCTCTGGAGCGTGGTCCAAGCCGATCTGGTTGACCGCAACGACCATGCGGCTCGCCGCGACCAGTGCGTCGCGCCGCAACCGCATCGGCGTCGCACCGGCATGGCCTTCCGTGCCGGTCACCATCACTTCGTACCAACGCATCCCCTGCACGCCGGTGACCACGCCGATGGTCTTCGCCTCGTCCTCCAGAATCGGCCCTTGCTCGATGTGCAATTCGAAATGCGCGCCGAGCTTGTGCGAGCCGCACGGAACATCGCCCTTGTAGCCGATCCGCGTCAGCTCCTCGCCGAATTTTTCGCCCGCGCGATCCTCGCGCGCATAGGCAAACGCGGTGTCGAATACGCCGGCGAATACGCCCGACGACAGCATCGCCGGGGCAAAACGGGAGCCTTCCTCGTTGGTCCAGTCGATCACCTCGATCGGAGCGTTGGTCTCGTAGCCCTGGTCGTTCAGCGTGCGCAGCACCTCCAGGCCGGACAGTACGCCGATGACGCCGTCGTATTTGCCGCCGGTCGGCTGGGTATCCAGATGGCTGCCGATCGCGATCGGCGGCAGCGTCGGATCGCGACCGGGACGGCGGGCGAAGATGTTGCCCATGTCGTCAACCGACACGGTGCAGCCGGCCGCTTCGCATTTGGCTCGGAACCAGTCGCGCACCTGGCGATCGAGGTCGGTCAGCGTCAGCCGGCAAATCCCGCCCTTCGGCGTGGCGCCGATCTGCGCGGTCTCCATGATCGTCGCCCACATCCGGTCGCCGTCGATGGCGATGTTGCCGGCGGGGACCACAGGTTTCGCATCACTCATGCGCAGCCTCCGCTGCTCGGGTTATGGCTTGGGTGGCCCTGTCATCGCGAGGAGGGAAGTGGTCCTCGGGCTTGAACTCGAGGAAGCAATCCCCATCAAGGCGTGCCCGCTGGATCCTGCGCCAACCGACGGAGATTGCTTCCTCGGGTCGAGCCCGAGGACCGCTTCGCTCCTCGCAATGACAACGGGTCGCGCAGCCGCAACGCGATGACGGGCCGCCAGGACACGGGCGGCGGCCATGACGTCGTCGCTCCTCACGCCACCTGCTCCTTGCGCAGCGGGTTGTTCGGGTGATGCTCCCAGGTCAGCACCCCGCCCGCACTCTCCTGCTTCACCATGGTGATGCAACTCTCTACCGGGCACGCCAGATAGCACAGATTGCAGCCGACGCACTCCGCGTCGATCACCTCATATCGCCGCTGCCCATCCACACGCAGCGCGGCGATCGCCTGGTGGGAGGTGTCCTCGCAGCCGATATGACAAAGGCCGCATTTGATGCACAGGTCCTGGTTGATCCGTGCGACGATCTTGTAATTCAGATTCAGATCGTTCCAGTGCACGTAATTCCGCACCGCACGCCCCGTCACCGCGGCGATCGTCCCGTACCCCTTGCCGTCCATCCAGTTGGACAAGCCGTCGATCATGTCCTCGACGATCTTGAAGCCGTGATGCATCGCCGCGGTGCAGACCTGCACATTCTGCGCGCCCAGCGCGATGAACTCGGCCGCGTCGCGCCAGACGGAAATGCCACCGATGCCAGACAGCGGCAGGTCCGGGATGGCACGTGCGATGTCGGCGACCATGCGCAGCGCGATCGGCTTCACCGCCGGGCCGCAATAGCCGCCATGCGTGCCGCGGCCGTCGACCACCGGTTCCGGCGCCATCAGATCCAGATCGACGCCGGTGATCGACTGCACCGTGTTGATCAGCGACACCCCATCCGCGCCGCCGCGCTGTGCCGCCGCCGCGGGCCCCAGGATGTCGGTGACGTTCGGAGTCAGCTTCACGATCACCGGCATGCGCGAGTGCTGCTTGCACCAGCGCGTCACCATTTCGACATAGGCTGGCACCTGGCCGACCGCGGCGCCCATGTCGCGTTCCGACATGCCGTGCGGACAGCCGAAATTCAGCTCCACTCCGTCGCAGGCGGTGTCTTCCACCCGCGCCAGGATGGCTTTCCAACTTTCTTCCGTGCACGGCACCATCAGGCTGACCACCACCGCGCGATCCGGCCAGTCGCGCTTGATCGCCTTGATCTCGTCCAGGTTCACCTGCAACGCACGATCGGTGATCAGCTCGATGTTGCTGAAGCCGGCCATGCGCGCGCCGTTGTAGCTGACGCCGCCATAACGGCTGGCGGTGTTGACAATCGGCGGGTCCTCGCCAAGCGTCTTCCATACCACGCCGCCCCATCCCGCGTTGAACGCGCGTGCCACGTTGTACGCCTTGTCGGTCGGTGGCGCGGACGCCAACCAGAACGGATTGGGCGAGGCGATGCCGGCAAAGGTGCAGCGCAGGTCGGCCATCACACGCCTCCGCAAAGCTGGCGATGGATCGCCATCGCCGCGAGCTTGCCGTCCTGCACGGCGACCACCGTCAGGTCGGTGCCCGCGACGCAATCCCCGCCGGCATACACGTTCGGCAGCGAGGTCCGGCGGTCCGCGTCGACCACGATACGGCCATGCGCCAGGGTTGGCACTTCGTCGATCGGATCGGCAACGAACATCTGTCCGATCGCCTTCAGCACCATGTCCGCTTCCAGCACGAACCGCTCCCGCGTCAGCAGCAGCCGCCCCATCGGGTCCAGCGCCGTGCGGGCGAAGTCGACGCCGGACACTGTCTCTTTTCCCGACGCGGCGGTCGCCGCCAACAAATGCAACGGCGCCGCCCAATGCCGGATGCGCACCCCATTCACCCGCGCCCAATCCTGCTCCTTGTCCGTCGCGGTCATGTGGTCGGGGCCGCGGCGATAGACGATCGTAACGTCCTCCGCCCCGAGCTTCCGCGCCTGGGTTGCTGCGTCGATCGCGGTGTTGCCGCCACCGATCACCACCACGCGCCGTCCTACCGCCACCTGGTCCTTCGGTGCCTGGCGCAACTCGGCAATGAAGTCGATCGCATCGCGCACGCCCGGCATGGTTTCGCCCGCAAGCTCCAGCGCTCGCACGCCGGCCTGGCCCATCGCCAGGAAAACCGCGTCAAAGTCGTGCCGGAGCGCGGTCAGCGTGATGTCGCGTCCGAGCACCTTGTTGTACTCGATACCGATGCCGCCGATGGCCAGAATGAACGCCACCTCGCGCTGAGCGAAATCGTCGGCCAGTTTATAGGCGGCGACGCCGTACTCGTTCAGGCCGCCGGGCTTCGGCCGCGCCTCGAAGATGATAACGTCGTGCCCATGCCGCGCCAGTGCGTGCGCGCAGGCGAGGCCCGCCGGCCCGGCCCCCACCACCGCGATGCGCCGTCCGGTCGGTGCGGCACGGGTAAAGGGTTCGCTTCCGCGTTCCATCAGCCAGTCAGTGGCATGGCGCTGCAACGCGCCGATCTGGATCGGTTTTCCCTCCTGCGCGGTATGCACGCAGGCACGCTCGCACAACTCTTCGGTGGGACAGACGCGCGCGCAGCTGCCGCCGAAAATGTTCGCGTCCAGAATTGTCCGTGCCGAGCCGCTCACATTGCCCGTGGCGATCTTGCGGATGAAGGATGGGATGTCGATGCGGGTGGGGCAGGCTTCGACGCAGGGAGCATCGTAACAGAAGTAGCAGCGGTTCGCTTCCACCACTGCCTGGGCCGGCGACAACGGCGGATGCGCATCGGCGAAATTGGCAGCAAGCGTCTCGGCATTCAGCCGTGCCGCCACGATGTCGCCGAACTGGCTCACTGTCACGCTCCCTTTGGCGCGAGGGACGATGCGCGCGATGACATCACCGCGTCCTGGACCTGTCAACCGATTTCTTGACCGACCGGACAGATTTGTCTATTAATCGCGCATACCAGTCTCAGGCAGACGTGGCTGCACAAAATGGATGCCTCATAAAATGGATACGGGGGTCGCGTCCATCCGTCAGGTCAGCGTGGAGCACATCCTCGCCGCCAGCGAGAAGATATTCGCGCAGCACGGTTTCGAGGGAGCCACCATGGCCCAGCTCGCCGCCGCCGCCGGCCTGCCGAAGGCTAACCTCCATTACTATTTCGGCACGAAGGAAAAACTGTACCGCGCGGTGCTGGAAGGCGTCCTCGGCATGTGGCTGGAGGACGCGACGATCTGGATCAGCCCGAGGCGCCATCCTGCCGAGGGTCTTGCCGGCTATGTCCGCGCCAAGATGCTGCATTCGCGCCTGCGCCCGCACGCTTCGCGCATCTTCGCGGGGGAACTGCTGCGCGGCGCGCCCCGCATCATGCATTATCTCGGCCTGGACCTGCGCCGGCGGGTGGAAGAGCTCGCGCCGGTGATCGCCGGCTGGAGCGCCGCCGGCCTGATGGACCCCATCCATCCGGTGCATCTCCTGTTCCTGATCTGGGCGATGACGCAGACCTACGCCGATTTCGAGGTGCAAATCCGTGCCGTGCTGGGCAAGGTTGCTGATCGACGATGTCGAGTTCGCCGTGGCGACGGAAACCGTCGTTGCCCTGGTGCTGAAAGGAACCGGCGTTCGTGCGCCGGTCCATTGAAAAGGAGGCTTGCATGACACTGCTGGTGCGCGGCGGAACCGTGGTCACCGCCGAAGACAGCTTCCGAGCCGATGTGTTGTGCCAACACGGCAATATCGCCGCGGTCGGGCCCGGCCTGGAAGCGCCGGCGGGCGCGGAAGTCGTCGATGCCGGCGGCATGCTGGTGATGCCGGGCGGCATCGATCCGCACACGCATATGGAACTGCCCTTCATGGGTACCACCGCCAGCGAGGACTTCTTCACCGGCACCTCCGCCGGCGTCGCAGGCGGCACCACCAGCATCATCGACTTCGTGATTCCCAATCCGGGCACGTCGCTGATCGAGGCCTGGCACGCCTGGCGCGCCAAGTCGGCGAAGGCCGCCGCCGACTATGGATTCCATGTCGCGGTGACCTGGTGGTCGGAGCAAGTCAAGGAGGAAATGGGGGTACTGGCGCGCGAGCATGGCGTGAACAGTTTTAAGCATTTTATGGCGTATAAGGGTGCGCTGATGGTGGATGACGGTGTGCTGCTGCACAGCATTGGCCGGGCGCTCGAATTGGGCGCGATCTGCAATATCCACGCAGAAAATGGGGACGCCGTCTTCCACTTGCAACAGAAAATGTTGGCCGCCGGCATTACCGGGCCGGAAGGACATGCATTGTCGCGGCCTCCGCTGGTGGAGGGCGAGGCGGCCAACCGCGTGATTGCCATTGCCGGGGTGCTGGGTGCGCCGATCTACATCGTGCACGTCTCGACCGCCGAGGCCGCGGACGCCATAGCCCGCGCCCGCGCCACCGGCCAGCGTGTCTATGGCGAGGTGCTGGCGCAGCATCTGCTGATCGACGAGAGCGTGTATCAGAACAAGGACTGGGCCACCGCGGCCGCGTATGTCATGAGCCCGCCGTTCCGTGCGAAGCATCACCAGCAGGCGCTGTGGGCCGGGCTGGTATCCGGCCAGTTGCAAACGACGGCCACCGACCATTGCTGCTTCTGTGCTCCGCAGAAGGCGGCCGGGCGTGACAACTTCACGCTCATACCCAACGGCACCGGTGGCATCGAGGACCGGTTGAGCGTGCTGTGGCACCACGGCGTGGGCACCGGGCGGCTCACTCCGAACGATTTCGTGCGCATCACCTCCACCAATACGGCGCAGATCTTCAACCTGTATCCTCGTAAGGGCGCGGTGCGGGTGGGATCGAATGCGGACCTGGTGGTGTGGGATGCGCAGGCGAGCAGGACGATCTCGGCGAAGACGCACCATCAGAATGTGGATTTCAATATTTATGAGGGTATGGAGGTGACCGGTCTGGCGCGGCACACGGTCAGCCAGGGCAAGTTGGTCTGGACCGACGGCGATCTGCGCACGGTGCGTGGGGCAGGGCGGTATATCGAGCGCCCGTGCTTTGCGCCGCCGCTGCTGGCAATCTCGGAGCGGAACCGGCGGAATGCACCGAAGGCGGTGGCGCGCGGCTAGCGCGTGCTGGTTGGGTCGTCCTGGCCGGGCGTGTCGGAAGGGGTGGCGCGTTTGCGCGCCTGGTCCTTGCGCTTAAGCAGGTTGGCGCGCAACGCGGCGGCCTCGCGCGCCAAGCGGTCGGGCCTGGCTGGCGGCTTGCCAGCCGTCGCCGGCGGATCGCGTGGGATGCTATCCTTCACCATACCGCCAGCATCATGGCGTCGACAGACGCGTCAAGCCTGCCTCTTCCCTGTCTTGCACCCCCTGGCGGCCGAGGGCTATACCCGCCACCCACCCGACGCTGCCGTAGCTCAGTGGTAGAGCACCCCCTTGGTAAGGGGGAGGTCGTGAGTTCAATCCTCCCCGGCAGCATCAGGTTTTTCCTGCGCCCTGGGGCGTAGTTCGGCCCGCCAACAAGGGCCTGCCACCCCAACCGACGCGGTACCGCACGCCAGGCGATCGTTCAGGCCTGCGTGTCTTATGCCCTCAACGCACCGTGCAACTCATCGGCAGTGCGGGCTGTATTTGTGCGATCTCCGCAGTATCCACATCGCGGAGAATCAGGACCAGGAACGACCGCTGCTCGCCATCCGCGAAGGCGCGTGGTGCGGCAAACATCGTGCCCACGCTCTGCACCAACAGCGGCTGTGTGGCACCGGCAATTCGCACCAGTCCTTTGGTCCGCAACAACCGCTCGCCGCACATGCCAGCGAGATTGTCGAGCCATTCGGCCAGATCGTCCCATGCCACAGGCTCATGCAGGCGGACCAGCATCACGCCGATGCGCGGATGGCGCAGGGCAACCGCCTCCGCCCGCAGCAACGATCCGCCGGTCGGCGCCGATGGTCGCAACGAGAAAGCCGCAAGCATCGCGGCCCGCCGGTCGTCGAGATCAACCAGGTCAGCCGTTGGGTTCACCCCTGCCGCTGCACTCCGCGCGTGCCGCAATGCCGCCGCAGACACGGCGTCGCGCTTGGTCAGCATCAGAGTTTGTGCGCCGGCCCATTGCGCCGCCGCCTCTTCAAACGCCTCCAGCGCGGTGCCGCGTGTGCAGTCGAACGTTGCGACCACGCCCACCCGCAGCCGCATCGGCGCCAGCCCGGCGAGCGATCGCAAGATCGGCCCGGGTTTTGCCAATCCGCTGGTTTCCAGGACGATGCGTGCCGGCGGCGGCAAGCCGATGCGGTCCCGTTCCGCCAGCATGCCATGCACCGTCTGCGTCAGGTCGTTGCCAAGCGAGCAACACACGCACCCATTGCTCAGCAATGCGATCGGCAGGGTGCCGGCTTCGGCGAGAATGGCGCCGTCGAGTCCGATCTCGCCCACTTCATTGACGATCACGGCGGTATCGGCCGCCTCTGGCAGCGCCAGGTAATCGCGCAGCAGTGTGGTCTTGCCGCTGCCCAGGAAGCCGGTCAGGACGATGAAATCCGTGCCGGCCGCGATCACGTCAGGCGCGCACCGGGCCGTGCTTCGGGTGCTTCGGCATAGCTACGTTCCACCAATGCACGCACGTCGGCGAGCAGTTCCGCCACGTCGTACACCACGCCGCCCTTGATCGTGTAGCGCAGCGCGCGATGCCACTCGACCTGCCGCGTGTCGTCGTTCAGTCGCATCGCACCGGTGCCGTAGAGCAATTTGAAATCGCTCATCGGATTATGGTCGTGCACCAGCAGATCGGCGCACTTGCCCACTTCCACGCTGCCGATCTCGTCGGCCAGCCCGACCAGGTCGGCGCCTTGCGAGGTGGCCGCGCGGATCACCTCCAGCGGATGGAATCCGGCTTCCTGCAACAACTCCAGCTCGCGGATGTAGCCGAAGCCGAACAGCTGGAAGATAAAGCCGGAATCGCTGCCGGTGCAGACCCGGCCGCCGCGGTTCTTGTATTCGTTGATGAACTGCATCCACAGCCGGTAATTCTGTTTCCATTCGATTTCGTTGGTGGTGGACCAGCGGAACCAGTAGGACCCGTGCGCGCCACGGCCCGGCTGGAAGAAGTCCCACATGGATTTCCAGGCGTATTCGTGGTGCCAGTCCGCCTGCCGCGCGCGCATCAAATCGCGGTTCGCATCGTAGATCGAGAACGTCGGCACAAAAGTGAAGTCCAGCGCCAGGAACTTTTCCAGCACCTCGTTCCATTTCGCGCTGCCCGGCGGCGCGGCCTGGGCGAACGTCTGGCCGGCATAGGCGAAGCGGAAATACTCGTCGCTGTAGTCGTAATCCGTCGGGTACGCCTGCACGATCCGGTCATCGAACAATGCCTCCGGCAGCCCGTAATAATGCTCCGCACTGCTCAGACCCCAGGTCGCGCTGGTCAGCGCATTCATGCGCGTCACCGCCATCTGCGCATGATGACACCCCGATCGCAGCCCGAGTTCGCGGCACGCCTCCAAGGCCGCGCGCATCAGCGCCGGCGGCGCGCCAAAGAACTTGATTCCATCGGCACCACGCTGCTTCACGCGCTTCAACCAGGCCCGCGCTTGCTCCGGCGTGTGGATGGTCTTGAGCATGTCGTTGACCACCGGGATATACGCGTAGGCCAACAGCCGCGGCGCGGCGATGGCATTGGCCTCGCTCAGCGCGCGCTGTTCCAGCATCCAGCCGAGGCCGTTGAACGAACCCATCTCCCGCACGGTGGTCACGCCATGCGCCAGCCACAGCTTATAGACGTAATCCACCGGAGGCACCCAGCCATGCACCCAATGATACGGAACGCCCGCATGGGCGTGGCAATCGATGAAGCCGGGCGTGACGTATTTGCCGTGGCAGTCGATCTCATGATCGCCGCCGGGCGGACGGCGTTCGGCTTTGATCGGGGCCTTGGGAACGCCGACCTTGCGCAGTTCGGCGATGCGGCCCTTCTCCACCACGATGTCGATCGGGCCGATCGGCGGTGCGCCGGTGCCGTCAATGACGGTGGCGCCGCGCAGCACCAGGCGACCGAATGGGCCAATGCCGCGGTCGCGGGTCTTCGCCGCTTCCAATGGCGGCATGCCCTGCTTTTCACGCTGTGCGTTCAGTTCCTCGCCGGCATCCGGTTCAAATTTGGTCTCGGGCATGATCATGCTCCTGCTCGTGTCATTGCGAGCGCAGCGAAGCAATCTCCCGCGAGACTACGCACGTCACTCGCGGGAAACCGCTTCGCTGCGCTCGCAATGACAGTCCTGGCGCGGGCGTTCATCGTCAAAGGCGAACCATCGGTCGTCACATCGCCGCCGCGATCGACTCCCCGACGATCTGTACGATGCGGTCCAGCGTCGCTTCCGGCGTCATCAGCGGAGGCGCGAGACACAGCGAGTCGCCGCTGGCCGGCGGGCCGGCACTGGCGCCGCGCTGGCGGATGATCAGGCCGCGCTTGCTGCATTCGGCGACCACGCGCGCGCCCAGGCCGGAGGCAGGCTTGCGCGACCCCTTGTCCTCCACCAGTTCGACCGCCGCCATCATGCCCAGGCCGCGTACATCGCCCACACACGGCAGGCTGCGCAGCGTCTCCAGGCCCTCCAGCAGGCGCTTGCCCATCACTGCCGCCCGTTCCGGCAAACCCTCCTGCTCGATGACGTCCATGTTCGCCAGGCCGACGGCGCAGCAGGTCGGGTGCCCCGAATACGTGGCCGCGTGCATGAACTTCTCGTCCGGCGGGGCCGCCTCGATCACCTCGTGCACGCGCTTGGAGACGATGACGCCGCCCAGCGGCACATAGCCTGACGTGACGCCCTTGGCGAAGGACACCAGATCCGGCTCCACGCCCCAATGCCCGAGCGCGAACCAGCGGCCGGTGCGGCCAAATCCGGTGATCACCTCGTCGGCGATCAGCAGCACGTCGTGCCGGTCGCAGATCTCGCGCAGGCGAGGGAAATAGCTGGCGGGCGGCACGATGACGCCGCCGGCGCCCATCACCGGCTCGGCGATTACCGCGGCGATGCTGTCGGCGCCGTGCGCGACGATCGCCTCCTCCAGCGCGTCCGCCGCGCCGAGGCCGGCGTCGCCGTTGCCCGGCCAACGATACGGGTAAGGCGGCGCAACCTGCAGGAATTCCGGCACCAGGGGGCCGAACATCTTCTGGTAGCCGGGCAAGCTGGTGGCGCTCATCGCGGCGAGCGTGACGCCGTGATAGCCATACACGCGCGAGATGATCTTGACCTTGGTTGGCTTGCCCAGCCGCTTCCAGTGATAGCGGGCGAACTTGAAGGCGCTTTCGTTCGAATTCCGCGCCGCCGGTGGTGAAGTAGACCGCGCGGCTGCTGGGGTAGGCCTTCGCGACGATCCGCTCGGCGAGGCGGATCGCCGGCTCGTTGGAAAAGCCGGCATAGGCGCTGGCATAGGCGAGCTTCGCCATCTGCTGTTGCGCCGCGTCGGCCAGTTCCTTGCGTCCGTGGCCGATATTGACGTTCCACAGGCAGGACAGGCCGTCGATGAACTCGCGGCCGTCGTTGGTGCGCAGCATGGCACCGCGGCCCTCGGTGAAGATGCGGGCCTGGGCGTGGTCGTTCGGGTGGTGCAGCGGGTGGATCAGATAGCGCTGGTCGGCTGCGAGCAGGGCGTCGGCGGGAACGGCGAGGTCGTTCATGGGGCACCTCTTCTGGGTGGCCGCAGGGTAGTGCGGATCGGCGCGGACCGGAAGGAAACGCGACCCATGGCCGGGGGCGGCAGCACGTCAGGCACCCGCCAGGATCGGCCGCACGAAGTCCAGCAGATTGCCGCCGGGGAACAGGTGGGCGGGGACGCCGGCGGTTGCCGCGGCGGCGATGTCGGTGGGCTGGTCGCCGATCATCACGCAGCGCGCCGGGTCGAGTTCCCAAGCGCGGATCAGGTCCAGCAGCATGCCCGGTTCCGGCTTGCGCCAGGGGTGGGCTCGGCGATAGGCGTCGACCGTTGCCTCCTCGTGGTAGGGGCAATAGCGGGTGTCGTCGATGGTGCCGCCGGCGCGGCGTGCCTCGTCTGCCATCCAGTCGAGCAAGTCGCGGACGGCGGCCTCGTCGTAGTAGCCACGGGCGACGCCGGATTGGTTGGTGACGACGAAGACGTGCCAGCCCGCCTGCGTGGCGAGGCGGATGGCGTCGAGCGCGCCCGGCATCCACTCGAAGCGGTCGCGGGTGCCGATATGGCCGTGGTCGACGTTCAGCACGCCGTCGCGGTCGAGGAACAAGGCGCGGCGGTGGAGCAGGGCGGGGATTTCGGTCTGGGCGCGGGCGAAGTCGTCGGGCACGCCGATGTCGCGGAAATAGCCGTCGGCAACCGTGCCGCGCAGGGAGTCTGCGGCGGCGAGGCGCGGCAGCAGGTCGGCTTCCAGCGAGCAATTGGGGGACAGGGTTTCGATGATTCGGTGCGAGAGCAGATAGATGCCCGCGTTGATGGTGCCGGGGGTGTCGGCGGGGGGGCGCTCGCGGAAGGCGGTGACGCGGTCGCCTTGCAGGTCCACCACGCCATAGCGCGCGGCGTCCGGCAGGGCACGCAGCAGCATGCGGCCGGTGACGCTGTCGTCGTCGGTGGCGGCGGGGGACAGCAGGTTGGCCAGGTTGCAGTCCAGCAGCGAATCGCCGTTGCAAAGCAGGAAGCGGTCGGCAAGGCGACCCCGGGCGTGGAACACGGCTCCGCCGGTGCCGGCGCGGGTGGGTTCCTCGGAGATCGTGATGCGGGCGGGGCGGGGCAGGGCGGCCTGCATCGCGTCGGCGGCGGCGGCCATCTGGTCCGACAGGTAGCCGGTCAGCAGCAGGATGTCGGTGACGCCGAAGCGGACCAGCTCGCGCAGCAGCCAAGCCAGGAAGGGGCGGTCGCCGCAGGGCAGCAGCGGTTTTGGCGTGGCCGCGGTCAGGCTGCCCAGCCGCGCCCCGAGGCCGCCGACCAGCACCGCACATTGTTTTACGGTGGCGGATCGCATGCTTGTCCCGTTCTGTCCCGCGAGCATTGTGGGGCTTGGAGGGATCGCTGGCCAAGGGCTTCGATGCTGGGCAAGGAGTGGTCTCTACCCCTCGAACGGATCCTTCATCAGGATCGTATCGTCCCGCTCCGGACTGGTGGAGAGCAGCGTGACCGGCGCCTCCACCAGCTCCTCGATCCGCCGCACATACTTGACCGCCTGCGCCGGCAGGTCGGTGACCGAGCGCGCGCCGCGCGTCGATCCCGTCCAGCCCTCCAGCGTCTCGTACTCCGGCCTCGCCGCCGCCTGAGCGCCGGGTGCGCCGGGAAGGCGCCGCATCTGCTCTCCGCCGATGCGATAGCTGGTGCAGATCCGCAGCTCGGGCAGACCGTCCAGTACGTCCAGCTTGGTCAGCGCGATGCCCTGGATGCCGCCGACCTTCACCGCCTGCCGCACCAGCACCGCGTCGAACCAGCCGCAGCGGCGGCGGCGGCCGGTGACGACGCCGAACTCCGCCCCGCGGTCGCCGAGCAATTGCCCGGTGGCGTCGGTCAGCTCGGTGGGGAACGGGCCGGAGCCCACGCGGGTGGAATACGCCTTGGCAATGCCCAGCACGAAGCCGATCGAGGCCGGTGCCATGCCGGATCCCGCCGCGGCGGTGGCCGCCACCGTGTTGGACGACGTGACGTAGGGATAGGTGCCGTGGTCCACGTCCAGCATCACTGCCTGCGCGCCCTCGAACAGGATGCGGCGCCCGGCGCGGCGGGCTTCGTCGAGGCGTTCCCAGACCGGCTCGGCATACGGCAGCAGTCGCGGGGCCAGCGCCATCAGGCGGTCCATCAGGTCCTGCTTCTCGAAGGTCGGCGCGCCGAGGCCCTTCAGCAGCGTGTTGTGGTGCAGCAGCAGCTCGTCCAGCTTGGCAGCCACGGTCTCGGGTTCCGCCAGGTCGGCGAGGCGGATGGCGCGGCGGGCCACCTTGTCCTCGTACGCAGGGCCGATGCCGCGCCCGGTGGTGCCGATCAGTCGCGTGCCGCGCGCCGCCTCGCGGGCGCGGTCGATCGCCGGGTGCAGGGGCAGGATCAGCGGAACGTTCTCGGCAATGCGCAGGGTATCGGGGGTGACGCTCAGGCCCTGGGTGCGGACCTTCTCGATTTCGGCCAGCAGCGCCTCGGGGTCCACCACCACGCCGTTGCCGATGATGCCGAGCTTGCCGCGCACCAGGCCAGAGGGGAGCAGCGACAGCTTGTAGGTCTCGTTGCCGACCACCAGAGTGTGGCCGGCGTTGTGGCCGCCCTGGAAGCGCACGACGATGTCGGCGCGGCTGGCGAGCCAGTCCACCACCTTGCCCTTGCCCTCGTCGCCCCACTGGGCGCCGATCACGGTGACATTCGGCATACGTCGTTCTCCAGGGTGTGCCGCCTTGGCTCTGCCGGACAGGGCCATCCCGGGTGCTGTCTAGCCGTTGCGGGGCGGGGTGCAACAGGCACGGAGGCAACGTCAGATCGGCGCTGAAGGTTCGGCGACTGGGGCGACGGGCTGGGGCGACGGGCGCGTCGCATGATCGTCTCGTTTCGTTTTCTGTGGGATTCCGTCGCGTGCGATGGGACGGTGCCGCACGCAGCGCGGCGCGGTTCGGATCGGCCGGTCTCGTGGGCATCTCGTTGCCTGTATGGGAGACACAGCCGCGCGTCGCGGGTTTCGTGCAGTCGCGGGTTTCGTGCAGTCGCGGGTTTCGTGCACCGGCTGGCGGTTGTTCTGGTGCATGAGGTTCTCCTTGCGGATTTCTTCACGCCGCGCAGCCGACCGGCCTGGGCGGCGCGGGGCGGCCCACTGCCCTGGTGCATGGGGTTCTTGTGGCGGAATTTTCTACGCGGCCGGGCAAGGCCGGGCGGTGTGCCCAGGTGAGCTATCAGGCGACATCCAAACCTGGTCCGGACGCGACAGTGAGCGGCACGGCGTTCTGGTGCATGGAGTGCTGAGCGCCGATTTTTCGTGCGCCGCGGGACGGACCCGGGCAGGGCTGCCGGGGGGCAGCGCGTTGTTCTGGCGTGAGGGTTCCGGGCGTGACTCATGCGCAGCGCGGAACAGCCGACCTGTTGGGCGACTTGCGTTCGGGGTGCGGTGTCAGGCTTGGCGAGGCATGTTCGCTCGGCACGAATCAGGACGGCGGGGCTGGCCATGCTCCGGCCCCGGGCGTTCAGGCGTAACAGATTTGGTCGTTCCAGTGAGCGGGCGGTCCGGTCGGCGGGCCGGTTGCGACACGCGCAAAGACCGGCCGCGGAGGCGCTGGCGACACGGCATGCCCGCCTTCGGCAGGCACGACGATCCGTGCCGGCGGCGGAGCGTCCCCAACTTCCTGGCGCGACAACAGCACTGCGGTCGCGGTGACGGCCGGAGTCGCGGCGGCCTCACCGGACATCCCGGGGATGATGTTCGGGTTTTCCCACCATTGCAGGCCGCATGCCGGAAGGCCGGCGCGGAATCCCCGCACGCTGCCACCGAACGCCACGATGGCGCGCGACAGCTCCGGCCACTCGGGATGGCCCGGGCCGATGCCGCGGCGGCGGCACATCCAGGCGATGGCGTTACCGAACTCGCCGCGGATCGAGGCGGCCAGTTGCTGCACCGAGCCGGGGGGCAGGTCTGGCCGGGCGTGCCACCACGACGGCAGCCTCGCCCGGCGGTAGTGGGGCAAATGGCTCCGCAGGAAAAGGACGATCAGGGCAAGGCAATGAACGAGCCGTTCCGGCAGGCGCGGGGACGCGTCTGGGCTGCCCCGATCTGCATCGGGGGAACAGGCTTCGGCCGGGACGGTGTTGTTCGGCTTGTGCATTCCCATTGGCCCGGTGAGAAGGTCGGACGTAGCGGGTGGGTTCTACCGCGGGAGGGGGAATTTGTCAATACAAATAACTGTAAACTGTCAGAGGAAAGCACTGCGCCGTTGCGATGGCGGCGCGCTCACCGGCATCGATCGGCGGCAACGGCGGTGTTTCAACTGGGTCGCTATGCACAACGAGCCAAGGGGGTGGCCTCAAGGCCCAGTTCCGGACGGAAGCGGGTGCGCCTGTGTGACACAACTCGCTGACAACCGCCTGCGGCACTGCCACGCTGGCGAACAGCTGGGGCAGTACATCGACCCCGCTGATCAGGAACAGGTAATACAGCGGTCCAGTGTCCGCCACGACAATCCGCACGGGTCAGAAGCCCAGGCGTTCCAATGTCTCGACGTCGCGCTGTATGTCCTCCAGCGTGCAAGGCTCGAACACGCCGCGTTCCTTCAGGAAACCGTCCAATTCGAAACGCGTCGGAATGCCGAGTAACTGGCGCAACTCGAATCGGTTCAACCGGCCGGCCTGATATTCCGCGATCGCGAAGCTTTCGAGCGCGCGGCGTTCGAGGTCGCCGCCCTCGGCGGCCAGGCGCGCGGCCAAGGCGTCAGGGATGCGGACGGTAACGTTCATAGCGGCAGCCTAGCACAGAGCCGGCGGCTTTACATCATACAGCCAGACGGGACGCCGGCGCTGTCTGTTTGGCTTCCGGGCGGTCGCCGCGCGACACGGCCATCGGCGCGATGCGGCCTCGGCGGCCGGCAAGCGCCATTGCCCCGAAGCCGCTTGGTCGGGAGCCGCGTTGCGGAGGCCCAGCGGCAGAGTGCCGTTACCCTCAGCCCTGGCCCAGCAACGCAACCGCCTCCCCGTCCCGCAGCACCAGCCCGCAACCCAGTCGCCGCGCCTCGGCAACGACATCGCCCGCATCGGCCAGCCCCGCTACCGTCGCGAATCCGCGCGCCCGCAGCGCCGCTGCGGCCTCCGGCGCAGTGCCCACCGGCACGAACACCCGCGGCTTCGCCTCGCGTTTCGGCGCGGCGCGCAGCACGGCGTCGGGGAACAGGGTCAGGCCGGTGGCCGGCTCGGTGTCGCCACAGACATAGCGGCCGCCACGGCCGAGTTCCTCGTGCCGGCCCGGCGCATAGACGGTGACCGACACGCCGGTTTCGTAGCGGAAGCCGCGGAACTCCACCGGGTCGATGGTCAGGCGCAGTCCCGGCGCGCGGGCGCGGATCGCGGCGACGGCGCCGGCCAGTCGGGCCGCCAGCGTGCCGGCGGCGTTGGGCAGATGCGCGGCGTCCAGCGCTGCCAGCGCACCGTCCGCCGGGCCGGCGGCGAGCAACAGATCGGTCAACACCGGCGCCAGCGTGCCGCCATGGCGCGCGACCGCCGTGGCGTCCTTGCGGTCCAGCGCGCGGGATAGCGCCGCGCGGGGCGCGCCGGTCATGCCGGCCTCGTCCAGCAGAGTGGGGACCAGCATCGGCAGCGTCAGGTCGAAGCTGACGCGGGTGAGGTCCAGGGCGGAAAGGGCCTCGGCTCCGACCAGCACGATCTCGGCGTCGGCGTCGGGGCTGTCTATGCCGATCAGCTCGATGCCGGCCTGGGCGATCTGGCGGTCCGGCGCCAACTGGCTGCCGCGCACCCGCAGGCACTGCCCGGCATAGGACAGGCGCAACGGGCGGGGTGCGCCGCCCAGCCGGGTGGTGGCGATGCGGGCGACCTGCGGCGTGGTGTCGGCGCGCAGGCCCATCATGCGCTGGCTGTCGGGGTCCATGAGGCGGAAGGTCTGGTCCGCCACGGCGGCGCCGGAACCGGAGAGCAGGCTGTCCTCGAACTCCAGCAAGGGCGGCTTGACGCGCTGGTACCCGTGCGAGGCGAACACGTCCATGATCGCCTCGACCGAGGCGGCCTCGGTCTCGGCTTCCGGTGGCAGCAGGTCGCGCAGGCCGGCGGGGAGCAGGGCCGGATTGGGGGGATCGTCGCTCATCGGGGCGAAGGTGGCACAGGTTGGCGAGGCGGCCCATCCCTCTGCCATCCCCCTGCCATCCCTCTGCCGCGCATACCTCATGTTGCGCCGCTCATGTTGCGCGGGGGGCTTTCGTTCTGTATATGGCCCTCGCAGCGGTTGCATCGTTGTGAGCGTATCGTGGCAAGGTTTAGCTGTTCGAACTGGGTTGCAGGGCAGGCCTGTAAACCTTACTTCCACGTGCACTGGACCAAACGGTTTGTGGCAGCAGCGGTCGGAATTAGCGCCACGCTTGCGGCACCGGTGGTCAATTGCATTACGGCGGTGTCTCACTCGCCTCCCGCCGCGCCAATCGCGGTTGTGGTCTGGGCTTGGGGGGTGCTGCTGATCATCAGTGCGCTGGCCAGCATCGTCATTACGATGCATAATGAGCACGATGTCTGGGGTTGCTTCATCAGCGGCGTCGGCATTCCTGCGCTGATGGTCGCCTTGATAAACCTTCCCCACCTCGTCTAAGGAACCGACCGAATGCGTTCCACGCTGATTGCAATCATTTTTGCGGTCGCCGCTTCCTGGCCGGGCGCAATGGTACGAGCGCAGACGACCTACCTGTCGCCGCAGGCGCCCGCGACAACGGGTTTCGCTTCGAAGCAGCCGCCCGAGGTGGCAATTGCCCATCCGGCGATAATTCCCCATCCGGTGGCAATTCCCCATGGGGTGGCGGGTGCCGCTTTGGCGGAAAGTGCCGGTCTGGAGAATGTGCCAGGGGAGACTGCGAAGGAGCTGGGGCTGACCGGTGATTACAAAGCGCTGGATTTCTGGGAGAAGGTAAAGCTTGGTAGCGCCTATTATGTAAATCCTCAGGCGGTACGTAATACGATCATCGTCTACTCCTATGCGCCGCAGCAGTTTGTCGCGGCCGATAAAACTCATGAGTTGTGGTCGCTTGCGCGTGACGGCAAGGTGGCCTTCGGAATTCAGGAGACACCGACTCACTCTATCACCGCAGTGACGTTCAGCCGTCTACCCGGCAATTACAAGGCTGCAAGCCCGGCCGACCTGAACTCGCTGCTGTCCTCAGGGAAGATCAGCATAATCAGCGACAAGGAGTTGCTGCTCGGGGGAAAGGCCACGCAGACGCTGGTACGCAACCCGGAGGCACCCCCATCCCGGTGATGGCTCGCCCCGATTATGTGGCGGCGATGCGGGCGGCCTGCGGCGTGGTGTCGGCGCGCAGGCCCATCATGCGCTGGTGTCGGGGTCCATGAGGCGGAAGGTCTGGTCCTCCGCCACGGCTCGGGCAGGACGACACGCAGGCAGGACGACACGCAGGCTGGATGACACGCAGGCAGGACGACACGCAGGCAGGATGACAACCATTATGGCACCCGCTTGGGTTGCCGTGCGACAAGACGGCGCATGCAGCGAAAGACCCCGCTCCGGACCGGCCCCGGCGACGTAAGCAACGCGCGCGCCGCCCTGCTCGCCGCAGCGGGCAAGCAGGACGCGCTGGTTGCCCTCAACGCCACGAACCGCTGGCATAACGATTTCTACTACAGCGCCCTGACAACCTCCTGGCCCCTGTTCCTCGGCGTGCTCGCCTTATTGTTCGTGGCGGTGAACGCGGTCTTCGCCGGGCTCTATCTGCTGCAGCCCGGCGCGATCAGCGGCGCCCGCCCCGGGAATTTCGGCGATGCGTTCTTCTTCAGCGTCCAGACGCTGGCCACCATCGGCTATGGCAAGATGTTTCCGGCCACGCTCTACGCCAACCTGATGGTGACGGCCGAGGTCGTGGTGGGTGGCCTGATGCTGGCGATGGTAGCGGGCCTCGCCTTCGCCCGGTTCTCGCGGCCGAGCGCGCGGGTGGTGTTCAGCCGCGTCGCGGCGGTCGGGCCGGTGAACGGGAAGCCGACGCTATCGCTGCGTGTCGGTAACGAACGCCACGACCAGATCCTGCAGGCGGAGGTGCGACTGGCGCTGGTGCGCGACGAGCAAACCGCGGAGGGCCATTTCCTGCGCCGGATCTACGACCTGGACCTGGTGCGCTCCGCCACGCCGGTGTTCCCCATGACCTTTCTGGTGATGCACGTGATTGATGAGGTCAGCCCCCTGCATGGCGCGACGCCGGAGATGCTGGACGCCACCCAATCGGAGATCGTCCTGATCCTGACGGGGCTGGATGCCGCGCTGTCGCAGGTGATCCAGGCGCGGATCTCCTATAAGGCGGACCAGGTTTTGTTCGGCCGGCGGTTCGCCGACGTCATCGGGGCGATGCCCGACGGCCGCCGCGCCGTCGATTATGCGCGCTTCCACGAGACGGAGCCGGTGTAGCGCCGGAGGCGGATGCAGCGGCCGCGGCGGGTCACGTGGTTCTCGATCGCGCGGCCCTCGATCAGGCGGTCCTCGATCAGGCGGTGCTCGACCAGGCGGAGCTGAGCCAGATTCCGGTCGATGCGGTCCGTTAGCTACTGCAACACGCGCCGGCTGACCCTCTCGCCTGATGGCTTGTTTCCGGGACACTGCGCCTTGGCCGGCTTCGCCAAAGCGGATTTGGTCTCCCTGCGGGTGGTCGGTGCTGCAGGCATGATCACTACTCCAACGTGCTCCACAACAGGCCGCTCCCCCCGGAGCTCCCCCGGCGGAAAGCCAGTATTCACCCGGATTCGTTGACAATCCGCTGATACCCAATCGCACCCGCGCGGCGCCCGTCACCATTCCGCCGCTTGACACCGGGGAAATGGCGCGTATCTGTGGCCTAGCCGCTCGCCCTACGAGCGTCTCCGCCTTATGTCCGCAACCCGGCCCGCGGTGCGTCCCTCCGCGGGCAAGTCGTGCTTCCAGCGAGGCGCGCAGACCACGGCAACTCCCGGGCCGCCGGCCCGGACATCCGTAACGGAACACATCCAACACATGGCAGCATCCGCCACCGCCCGCGCTATCGCGCCGGCCCCGCTCCAGGACCATTTCAAGGGCGAGAACTTCGCCGCCCTTCTCGATGAAACCCTCGGCAGAGATACCGGCTTCGACGGCTCCGTCGTCACCGGTCGCGTCCAGCGCCTCACCGATGAATACGCCATCGTCGATGTCGGCCTGAAGTCCGAGGGCCGCGTCGCCCTGAAGGAATTCGCCCCGCCCGGCGTGAAGCCGGAAGTGAAGCCCGGCGACTTCATCGAACTCTACGTCGAACGCTATGAGGACAAGGACGGCGCCATCATCCTGTCGCGCGAGAAGGCGCGGCGGGAGGAAGCCTGGACCAACCTCGAGAAGGCGTTCGAGACTCAACAACGCGTGAACGGCACGATCTATGGCCGGGTGAAGGGCGGCTTCACCGTCGATCTCGGCGGCGCCGTGGCGTTCCTGCCCGGCAGCCAGGTCGATATCCGCCCGGTCCGCGACGTCGGCCCCCTGATGGGCAGCCCGCAGCCGTTCCAGATCCTGAAGATGGACCGCGCCCGCGGCAACATCGTGGTGTCCCGCCGCGCCGTGCTGGAGGAGACCCGCGCCGAGCAACGCACCGAGTTGATCCAGGGCCTGAAGGAAGGCCAGATCCTCGACGGCGTGGTGAAGAACATCACCGACTACGGCGCCTTCGTCGACCTGGGCGGCGTGGACGGGTTGCTGCACGTCACGGACATCGCCTGGCGTCGCATCAACCACCCGTCCGAGGCGCTGCAGATCGGCCAGCAGGTCAAGGTGCAGGTCATCCGGTTCAACCCGGAGACCCAGCGCATCAGCCTCGGCATGAAGCAGCTCGAGGCCGATCCGTGGGAAGGTGTGGCGGCGAAGTATCCGCCGGGCGCCAAATACTCCGGCCGCGTCACCAACATCACCGACTACGGCGCCTTCGTGGAGCTGGAGCCGGGGGTGGAAGGCTTGGTCCACGTCTCCGAAATGTCCTGGACCAAGAAGAACGTGCATCCGGGCAAGATCGTCTCCACGTCGCAGGAAGTGGAGGTGATGATTCTGGACGTGGACAGCTCGAAGCGGCGCATTTCGCTGGGCCTGAAGCAAGTGCAGCGGAACCCGTGGGAGCAGTTCGTGGACGAACATCCGATCGGGTCGGTGGTGGAAGGCGAAGTACGGAACATCACCGAGTTCGGCTTGTTCATCGGCCTGTCCGCCGACATCGACGGCATGGTGCACATGTCCGACCTGTCCTGGGACGAGTCGGGCGAGCTGGCCATCACCAAGTTCGACAAGGCCGACATGGTGAAGGCCAAGGTGCTCGACGTTGACGTGGAGAAGGAACGGATCAGCCTGGGCATCAAGCAGCTCAAGGACGATCCGGCGGCGAGCGTGCTGGAAGGCGTGCACAAGGGCGACGTCGTCACCTGCGTGGTCAGCGCGGTGCAGTCGAACGGCATCGAGGTGAAGGTCGGCGACGTGCTGACCGGCTTCATCCGCCGCGCTGAGCTGGCCCGGGACAAGGCCGACCAGCGTCCCGACCGCTTCGCGGTGGGCGAGAAGGTGGACGCCAAGATCACCGCGGTCGACCGTGCCGCCCGCAAGCTGACCCTCACCATCAAGGGCAAGGAGATGGAGGAGGAGAAGCAGGCGATGGCCGAATTCGGTTCGTCCGATTCCGGTGCGTCGCTGGGCGACATTCTTGGCGCGGCGATCCGCCGCCGCAACCAGCAGGCGCAGCAGGAGAGCTGACGTTCGTGGTCATTGGTTGGTGGTCGGCGGTCAGTCGTCGCTCGGGTGTCCGAGCGCGACGGGCCGCTGACGGCTGACCGCCGACCCATGTCCCTGGAGACCGACCTTCTCCTCGACCGCCGGCGCCTCAAGCGCCGGCTGTTTTTTTGGCGCAGCTTCGCCATCCTCGCAGTGCTGGCCGCGGTGCTGGTGGCACTGCGCGACAGTGGGATCGGCATCGAGCGCAATCACATCGCGCGGCTCGACGTGAACGGCATCATCACCGAAGACTCCAAGCTGACCCGCGCGGTGGACAAGCTGGCTGACGATGACCGCGTCAAGGCGCTGATTGTCCGCATCGACAGCCCCGGGGGCAGCGTTTCCGGCGGCGAGAGCCTGCACGACGCCATCGGCGATGTGGCCGCCAGGAAGCCGGTGGTGGTGGTGATGGGCGGGCTGGCGGCCTCCGCCGGCTTCATGATCGCGGTGCCGGCGACCCGCATTTACGCCCACGAAGCGACCCTCACCGGCTCGATTGGCGTCCTGCTCGAAGCGCCGGAGTTCGGCGGGCTGCTTTCGAAGGTCGGCGTCGACGTTCAGACCATCGTGTCCGGCCCGCTGAAGAACCAGCCCAGCCTGTCGGAGCCGCTGTCGACGCAAGGCCAGCAGGTGCTGCAGGGGCTGGTGATGGACATGTACGGCCAGTTCGTCGCGATGGTCGCCGCGGGGCGTCACATGGATCCCGCCAAGGTGCGCCAGCTTGGGGATGGACGCCCCTATACGGGGCGGCAGGCGTTGCAGCTCGGGCTGATCGACGCCATCGGCGGCGAGCCGGATGCGCGTGCGTGGCTGGCCAAGACCAAGGGCGTGCCGCTCAGTCTGCCGGTGGAAGACGTCACCACCGAAAGCCTGGCGGAGCGGACGCTGTCGAGCACTTTGGGGCCGATCTTCACCGGAGTTTGGAAAACCGTGATTTCCCAAGGCGTTATGCTTGACGGCGCATGGGCCATCTGGCATCGTTCCGGCAATTGACGCAGCAAGCCGGTAACCGAGGAAAACGGCGTGACCAGGTCGGAACTCATCACCGAGCTCGCGAGCGCCAATCCGCATCTGCGCGCGGCTGACGTCGAAACCATCGTCGCCACCATCTTTGACGAGATATCCGCGGCCCTGTCGCGCGGCGAGCGTGTGGAGCTGCGCGGCTTCGGCGCCTTCACGGTGAAGCGCCGCGATGCGCGGACCGGCCGCAATCCCCGCACGGGGGAGGCAGTGCCGGTGGACGAAAAGGCGGTCCCGTTCTTCAAAGCGGGCAAGGAGCTGCGCGAGCGCGTCAACCGTGGCCCCAGCGGGTCTCGGGACGGCGATGGGGCGGCGCCGCGAAGCTGATCCTGGCGGCGTCGGCACGCCGATGTGCGAGTGGGCCGCTCTCACACCAGCTATTCCCAAACGCCAGAGTGTTGGTTCGCCCGCAGGTACCGTCATTGCTGGCAAGAAACAGAAACTCCCCGCCGCTTGTGGGCCCTTTGTGGGAGGGGTAGCCGGTTCTGGTCGCCTCCGGCAGCGTTCTTGTTCGACGTCGCCCGGATTAGCTTTGAACGCCTGTCAGGTCTGATAACGGAACAGTGGACGAAACGGCTCCTGCCGTCATCCGCAATCTTGGCACCGCGGCACTTACTGGTTGAAGCCATTGCCAAGGCTACGATAATAATGCTCCGTCGATGATTCCGGCACTACCAAGCCATTCTAAGGCTATGACAAAGATGAGAGACTGCGGCCATTTCTTTTGCCAGCTATATTACGGCTATGATCTTTCCAACTGTGTCGGATTCACTTCCCTCCTGCGTTCCTCGAGACCGAGGCGGCATGGGCCTTGAGACCGGACGAACGCCCCGGCAACGGGTCGAAAGCTCTGCGCAGCGGTACTAGGCGCAGCGGTACTAGGCGCAGCGGTACTAGGCGCACGGTCCCGGACGCGCTATCTGCGACGCCCTGTGATGGACGTGCCCCCCACCGACCCCGCGATGCGCGGCCCGCTGCCGGCCTATCGGGCCAAGGTGGCGGCGGGCGAACTGGCAGCGGACTCGGCGCAGCAACTGGCGGCAGAGCGGCTGCAACGGCTGTGGAGCCGGCTGCGCGGGTATGATCCGTCGCCTCGGCCGGGCAATGGTGGCGGCTTCCTCACCCGCCTGCTGCGCCTGCGCCCTACCGATGGCGCGGACGAGGACCGGCCGCACGGCCTCTACCTCGTCGGCGAAGTGGGACGCGGCAAGTCGATGCTGATGGACCTGTTCTTTGCCGCCGCCGACGTGCCGCGCAAGCAGCGCATCCACTTCCATCGCTTCATGCAGACCGTGCACAAGCGCTTCCACGCGTTCAAGCGCACACACCCGGAGATCGAGGACCCGATCCCGCCGCTGGCCGACTCGATCGCCAGCGACTCGGCGCTGCTGTGCTTCGACGAGTTCCAGGTGAACGACATCGCCGACGCGATGATCCTGGGCCGGTTGTTCCAGGGGCTGTTCGAGCGGGGCGTGGTGGTGGTGGCGACGTCGAACACCGCTCCGGACGATCTGTTCCGCGGCCAGCCGGGGCGCGACGCGTTCCTGCCGTTCATCGAGCTGATCAAGCAGAAGCTGGACGTGCTGGCGCTTGATGCCGGACGAGATTTCCGCCGGTCGCGGCTGCGTGGCATGCGGACCTGGCACGTGCCGGCGGATGCGCGCGCCGATCGGGCACTGGACGCAGCGTTCGCCGAACTGACCGGCGACGCGGCAGGACGTCCGGAGACTCTGGCGGTGATGGGCCGCAAGCTGGTGGTGCCGATCGCGGCGGAGGGTGTGGCGCGCTTCGATTTCGCGACGCTGTGCGGCACAGCATTGGGCGCCGGCGACTACCTGGCGCTGGCGACGCATTTCCATACGCTGATCCTGGACGCGATCCCGCGCCTGTCGCCAGCCAACTACGACGTGGCGCGGCGGTTCATCACGCTGATCGATACGCTGTACGACCACCGGGTGAAGCTGGTCGCTTCCGCCGACGCCATGCCCGACCAATTGTACCAATACGGCGAGAATGCGAGAATGTTCGAACGGACGGCATCCCGGCTGGACGAGATGCGGAGCGAGGACTGGCAGGCATTGCCGCATTTGACTTAGCGGTTCGCCCAGCTGGGCAATCCCGGCACAAGTCGCAGGCACGTCCCACCGGCGGACGCCCGAACGGTAACGCCCTCCCGCGCCGCCGGTGCAGAAGCCACGGCCCGTCAGGCGGTGAACGTATGGGTATGGCTGCTGCTGGTCAGCGTCGCCGTGGCCGCCGAGACGGCACTGCCGTTATAGGTTGCTCCGTCGATATACATGCTCGCGCCCGACACCGACTTGCCGGTCGAGTTCGCGAAGGTCACGGTGACGCTCGGTGGCGTCCTCCAGGTTCCATTTATGGTGAAGGTTTCCTCCTGGAGCGCGCTTTGCAGTGCGGTCACAGGCTGTGCGGTTTTGAACTCGGTCTTTCCGTTCACCGAGACCTGCACCGTCTCTTTTGCTTCGGATGCCGACAGGTCAAGCACCAGCGAATGGCTGCCGGAACCAGCCGTAGGACCGGTGATGAACGTCGGCGAGGGAGGCGGGCTGCCGCCCGAAATGGTTGTCGAGTTGACCTGTATGACGATCGGATGGTCCGTGATGGCGACCTGAACGCTGCTTACGTCGGCAAGAGTCTGGATCGGGGAGGAACTTTGGGTCGGATCGTATACCTGCACCGACGCATAGGTTGTGCCGAGGGCTACGGTGACGGTCTCGGTAGGGCCGGAGGAACTGGCGGTGATCTGCGGCTCGGCCCAGACGATGATGTCGGTCGCGCCGGTGCTCTTGATCAATGCCATGTCATTGCCGTCGGACGGCAGGTTGCTGATCGAGAAACTGGCGGCCGTGGTACCGGACGGCACGGTGCCACTGTCCGCCAGGATTGAGGTGAGGTTGTGGATTGCTGTTGCCGCAGGTGTGGGTGCATTACTGGTGGTAAACAGGCCGAAGCCGTCGCCCTCCTCCATCAATTCGTAGAGGTATGTGCGGGCGATGCCGTTCTTGGCGTCGTCCATGAGCAGGTCGAGCGTGTAGGCGGCCTGCCCTTGCAGGCCAATGTTGTCGCCAAACGTGCCGCTGTTGCTGTAGCCGGTTTCGGTATAAACGGCCGGGCCGTATGGCGACGACTTATTTCCCAAAGCCTGGGCAGGACTCACCCAGTTCGCGGGGGGTTCTCCGTTCTGCGGATAGGGATGCTGGGTGTCATAGTCCGCCAGGCCAGACGTCGCCGCCGGATTGGGACCGACACCGTCGCTGCCGGCGTTGTAACCGGTAAAATAGTAGACCGAGATGCCTGGCAGCGACGAGTTGGAATGAGCCATCGAATAGAGGGCCTCTTGCATGTTCACGGCGCCTTGCAGGCCGCCCACGCCATTATAGGTAATTGGGAAGTTATTGATCTCGTTCGCCCCTTCCACGGCGGCCACGCTGCCCGGCACGGCCTGGCTGACCTGGTTGATAACCGTGAATTCCTGTTGCAGATGCGACGTCGTGATTGCGCCGCCGCCAGCCATAAGGAAATCGAACTTTATTCCGGCCTGGGCCATCGTGATCAGGTTGGCGAGCGATCCGTTGTCGCCGTCCCGGACGTTGCTTATTCCGAGATACTGGAGATCAGATATGACCTCCGGGATATTGCCGTAGTTAGCGGCCCCGGTGCTCGTGTGGGTGTTCACTCCCAGCGTGCTGAGGAATTCGGCGGCCGTCATCGTGCTGGTGGTTGCCACGGGTTGCTCCTTAACAAGGGACGATAGCCGGCCTTACGGCGACAATATCGGCTTCCACTGCTTGGTTTCTGCGGGAGTTACAAGCGGTCCTTAAGGATAGTTCATATTATTACGTTATAGAACTATAACCGACACCAATATAATTAATTTCGATCTACTGGCATCTTCGCGTGCTGCTGCCCAGGAATTTTCGATCATGAAACCCCAACGAGATGGACAAGCTGGTGTGTCGCATTCTGCGCGCCATGAAACCGAGATCTGAAACGTACTGATACATCGATCATATCATTATCATAACGCAAAATCTCCGTTATCAGATCGTTTCTTGACGAAAGGCCTCGAATTGTATTGGCTTTCTAAACCACTGACTGAGTTTCCTGCATTTTGCGATGGTCATAATGACCCCGCTCGGTCAAGCCTGGGACGCCATGCGCAATCCATGACGCAATAATTTGGTTCCTCGCTGTCTGGTGTGGGTTGGTCCGGGGGTCAGACCGGCAGCCTGAGGTCAGCCTGCCCGGTAAGCAGCCAGACCATCGTCATGCGGCCAGGCGCCGGCGTAAGCGGCACGGGATGCCTGATGGACGCAGCCGTTGCGGGACGATCATCCTGTTCAACACTATGATCGTCGGCTGATCCTGACCCTTCGATGCTCCGGTGAACCCTGTCATTGCGAGCGTAGCGAAGCAACCTTCGGGAGACTGCGCACGTCACTCCCGGGAGACTGCTTTGCTGCGCTCGCAATGGCACCGCGGTTCGCTGCGCTCGCGCTGACGCTTCAATTCGCACGGATACCCCACTCGCCGCGCTCGCAGTGACATCCCGGGTTGGGCACTCTCAGCGTCGGAGCACTGCGGAAAGGCTACTCCTCTTCCTCCGCCAGCATCTCGCTGTCCAGTTCCAGCAATTGCTCCGCCTGTGTTGCCTCCACCGCTTCCACGCCGCGCAGCTTGCGGCTGACGGCGCGCGTGCGTGTGCGAGCCCGCTCGATTGTGTTGCTGAACGTGCCGGCCTGCTTGGCGAGGCGGTCCAGCACCTCGTCCATCTTCAGCATCTCCGTCCGCGTCGCCCCCAGCAAATCCCGCACCTGGTCCGCCTTCTGCTCCAACGCCAGCGTCACGAAGCCGAGCTGGATCGTGCGCAGCAGCGCAGGGAACAGGCAGGGGCCAAGCACCAGCACGCGGCATTCGCGGCCGATTTCGTCTATCAGCCCGGGAATGCGCGCCACCTCGGCATACAGAGCGTCAGTCGGCAGGTACATCACCGCGAACTCCACCGTCACCGGCGGATTGATATACTTGCCTGCGATCTTCCGTGCTTGCTCCCGCATCGCGCGTTCCAGCCGGCGCGTCGCCATGCGTTCGCCCTCCGCGTCGCCGGCTTCCGAGGCGGCGAGCAGGCGTTCGTAGTCCTCCACCGGGAACTTCGCGTCGATCGGCAGCAGCGGGCGGTCCTCGCCGCGCATCGGCATGATGACCACGAATTCCACTACGTCGTCGCTGTCCTCCCGCACCTTGCGGTTGGTTTCGTACGAGCCCGCCGGCAGGATGTCGTCCAGCATCGCTCGCACCTGAGTCTCGCCCCAGCCGCCGCGTGTCTTCACGTTAGAGAACAATCGCTTGATGTCGCCGATCTGCGCGGTAACGGCCTGCACGTCGCCCATCGCCTTCTGCACCGCGGCGAACTGGTCGATCACGCGGTTGAAGCTCTCGTTCATTTGCTTTTCCACCGCGGCATGCAGCTGCTCGTTCACCGTCTTCTGGATTTCCGCCAGCTTGCCTTCGTTGCCCTCACGCAATTCACGCAGCTTGGCTTCCATCATCGTGCGCGTAGCTTCGAACTGTGTGCCGATCTGCTGCGCCGACTTCTGACGACCTTCCGCCAGCGCCAGCCGCATTTCCCCCTGCTCGCGCGACAGCACCGTCCGCATCTGCTCCATTGTTGTTTCGAAATAACCGCGCAGGCCCATGATGCGTTCGGCGGTGCCGGTGTCGGCGGCGCGCACGGCGGCACGGGTGGTTTCGGCTTCCGCGCGCGCGCCGGCCAGCGATTGATCGCCAAGCACGCGCAGGGCACCCAGCGTATGGGCCTGCCGTACAACCGTGATCAGCGCGGCAATCGCCGCGCCGGCCGCGATAACGGCGAATGCCAACAGAACGAGAGACATGAGCGGGCGCCCCGAATTGGAGCGTGCGATTATGCGCCGTTCGGCGACGCACTCCCAGGATTCGGAAGGATGGGAGAGCAGGCCGGCCCCGAAAGGCAAAGACGTTAAGGACCAGTGTGCGACGGCACCTGTCAGTATAGCATCGCGTGGATACGGCGGGACAATCACGGCCGGCGTTTCGCATCTCGGCACAGAGAGGCTACGCGCCAACGATCGGATCGTGCGGCGACGGCACGTGCATACATCGGTCGGCTGCATCAATGCGGACTTTCATGCCAGGGGTCTGCGCGATGCGCTCCAGCGGCACCAGCGATCAGGCTTGCGTCCCGGGCTATCGGTTCGCCGGCACCCGCGCTGCCGCCTGACCGCGCCGCCGACGCCAATTGCCCTCCCCCGACAGAACGGTCCCAAACCGGATGCTCCCTTCCGCTCCCCCGCCGTGCTACCTTCTGAGGGAATCGCTTCGGAGGAACGCCCCATGGACGCACCCAAGCCGCGCAATCCCGGCGAGGTGGCCGACCGCAACCTTGCCCTGGAACTGGTCCGCGTCACCGAGGCCGCCGCCATCGCCGCCTCCCGCTGGATCGGTCTCGGCAACAAGAACGCCGCCGACGGCGCGGCTGTCGAAGCCATGCGCCGTTCCTTCGACACCGTCGGCATCGACGGCACCGTGGTGATCGGCGAGGGCGAGATGGACGAGGCGCCGATGCTCTATATTGGCGAAAAGGTCGGCGCCGGCGGTCCGCCGATGGACATCGCCGTCGATCCGCTGGAAGGCACCACGCTCACCGCCAAGGGCGGTCCCAACGCCATCGCCACCATCGCGCTGGCGGATGCGGGCAACTTCCTGCATGCGCCTGATATCTACATGGACAAGATCGCCGTCGGCGGCGGCTTGCCGGACGGCGTGGTGGACCTGGACGCGCCGGTGGCCAGCAACCTGCGCAACCTGGCCCAGGCGAAGAAGTGCCATATCTCCGACCTGGTGGCGTGCATCCTGGACCGCGACCGCCACAAGGACCTGATCGCCAAGACGCGCGAGGCCGGCGCGCGCATCATGCTGATCAGCGACGGCGACGTGGCCGGCGTGATCGCCACGACAATGGCGGAATCGCTGATCGACATCTATCTCGGCTCGGGCGGCGCGCCGGAGGGCGTGCTGGCCGCCGCGGCGCTGCGCTGCGTCGGCGGCCAGATGCAGGGTCGTCTGATGTATGAGAATGACGAGCAGATCGAGCGCGTGCGGTCGATGGGGCACAATGATCCGAAGCGTGTGTTCAGCTGCGAGGAGATGGCCAAAGGCGACGTGATGTTCGCCGCAACGGGGGTCACGTCGGGCGCGATGCTGCGCGGCGTGCGCATCCACGGCCAGGGCGCGGTGACGCATTCCGTGGTGATGCGCAGCCGTTCCGGCACCGTGCGGTACGTCGAGGCACAACATAATTTCTCCACCAAGTACCTGGGCCGGCTGGGCGGTACAAGGTTGATGGAGGCCGTGCTCGGCATCACGCGCAGCCTCGGTGGCCGGCGGTGGGTGTGGCGTGTCGCCGAGGACCGGCTGGGACTGGGCATCGCCCAGCGAATGGGCGTGCCGGAGATCGTCGGCCGGTTGCTGGCGGCGCGTGGCGTCGGGATCGAGGGCGCCGGCGACTTCCTGGATCCCACCCTGCGCGCGCTGTTGCCCGATCCGTCGCTGCTGATCGACATGGATGCGGCGGCTGATCGGTTGGCGGCCGCCGCGGCGCGCGGCGAAACGGTCGGCGTGTTCGGCGATTACGACGTGGATGGCGCCTGCGCCGCAGCCCTGATGGTGACCCTGCTGCGCGACCTGGGGTGCACCGTCCATACTCACGTGCCGCACCGCCTGAACGAAGGCTACGGCCCGAACCCCACCGCGCTGCGCCGCCTGGCGGAACTGGGTGCGACGGTGATCGTCTGTGTCGATTGCGGCACCGCCGCGGGTGAGGCGCTGGCCGCGGTGCATGGCGCGGCGGATGTGCTGGTGCTGGATCACCACAAGGCGGAAGGTCCACCGCCCGCGGTGTTTGCCACGGTCAATCCCAACCGGTTGGATGATACGTCGGGCATGGGATCGCTGTGTGCCGCGGGGGTGGCGTTCCTGACCGCGGTGGCGACGCTGCGGGCATTGCGCCGGCACGGGTTCTTCGCCCAGCGCGCGGCGCCGGACCTGCTTGGCCTGCTGGACCTGGTCGCTTTGGCGACGGTCTGCGACATGATGCCGCTGACGGGCGTGAACAGGGCGCTGGTGTGCCAGGGGCTGAAGGTGATGGCGCGGCGGGCGCGGCCCGGCATCGCCGCGCTGCTGGACGTGGCGCAGACGCGCGACCGGCCCAGCGCCTTTACCTGCGGCTTCGGCCTGGGACCGCGCATCAACGCCGCGGGCCGCATCAGCGACGCCGACCTTGGGCTGCGGCTGCTGCTGGCGCAGGATGCGACGGAGGCGACCGCGCTCGCGACCCTGCTGGACGACGTAAACCGCCAACGCCAGGAGGTGGAGGCGACCGTTCTGGACGCCGCCTTCCGCATTGCCGAAGCGCAGGCCGCCGCCGGCCACGCCGCGCTGCTGGTTTGCGGCGAGGGCTGGCATCCCGGGGTGGTGGGCATCGTCGCCGGGCGGATCAAGGAACGGTTCAACCGCCCGGCCTGCGTCGCCGGCGTGGCCGATGGCGTGGCCAAGGGATCGGGGCGCTCGGTGGCGGGCCTGGACCTGGGCGCGGCGGTGATCGCGGCGCGGCAAGCGGGCATTCTGCTGACCGGCGGCGGGCATAGCATGGCCGCGGGTTTCTCGCTGGAGGGCGGCCGGATCGATGCATTCCATGCGTTTCTGAATGAACGGCTGGCGGCGGCGGCGGCGCTACCCAGTGCGGCCGACCTGTCCGTGGAAGGCACCTTGGCGGTGGGCGGGGCCACCACCGACCTGGCCCATCAGCTCGCGCGGCTGGCGCCGTTCGGGGCGGGAAACGAGGAACCGATGCTGGTGCTGCAGCGTGCCCGCGTGCTGCGCGCCGATCGGGTGGGGCGGGAGGCGACCGCCATCCGTACCTTCGTCGAAGGCGAAGGTGGCGGCCCGCGCCTGAAGGCGATGCTGTTCCGTGCCCGGGACGGCGCGCTGGCGGAGGCGCTGCTGGGCCGGAGCGGCATGCCGCTGCATCTGGCGGGGCACCTGCGCGCGGAAGCGTGGAATGGCGCGGTGAACCCGGGGTTCGTGATCAGCGATGCGGCGCCGGCTTGACCGGGGGAGGGGGGTTCGCTACCCCACCGCGCCGCTGTCCCCTTCGTCTAGAGGCCCAGGACACCAGCCTTTCACGTTGGTAACAGGGGTTCGAATCCCCTAGGGGACGCCAGTGCGCTGCAGATGTGCAGATGCGCCTAAGTCCTTGAAACCGTGTGCTATCTCAGAGGTGGCCGCCGGTCAATACCACCTACGCGACCACCTACGCTTGCCACCGACACTTGTCGAAGGGCCGCAATGGCTGAGAACGACGACACGGGGCAATCCACGGACTCCACCCGGCAACCGCAGCATGGTGTTTCAGCCCGGGGCGTGGCGGGGCAATTGGACGCGGACCAAGCCCCCGGCCTCCAGGGCCAAGGGTCCCCAGAGGGCGGGACCGCGGCGACGCTCTTGGCAGTTGCGGCCAGCACCATAGGAGGGGAAGTGTCGCTTTCGGTGTCGGAAACGATTTCCGTGACAGACACGTCTCGGCCGTGGTGATCCGTGGCACGCCCAGGCTGAGGGACGACTGGCAAGTGAACCGCGATGCGTTGCTGACGCTCGCGGACCGGGGCCGAAGGTTGTGTGAGGCCGCCGATCGTCTTCTGACGACGGCGTCAAGCGCGCCTATGCGTCCGAGTGACAACGAGGGACCATTGCGCTCGGAGGCACTTGGCGGCGCGGCGCTGATCATTCAGACGGCAGCCACGACGTTCGACCTGCTGCTTGTCCAACTGTCGGCCGCTCAGCCGGAACCTGTGGCAGCGAAACAGGTGGGGCAAACCCTCACGTTCATACAATGGGCGTCCAGGAGGTTCTTCGGAGGGATGCTAATAGAGGCTGGTTCGGAAGCTTACAACTATTTAGTCCGCCATCATGCGGAATTAGCGGAGCACCTTCAGCTACTGCTGGGCCACATTCATCACATCACACCGCTGGTCCAAACGCTGGTCACCTGAACGGTGGCCATGAAGCGGCCCGTGGGGCTGGCCTGGGGAAACGGGGCTCCTCCCCTCTGAAAAGGCCACCCTGGGTTTGTGGTGCGACGTCGAGGGGGGATGGGGGTATCGTTTCTCGGAAGCCGGCCGGTGGCGTTTAGGCCGCCTTCAAGGAACCTCAATGCCCACTCTCTCTTTCTCCATGCCGGACGGCTCTACCGGCTCCGCTACGCTGTCGCCCGACGATCTAGCAGCGTTCTCTAAACTGTCCCAGGACGACCAACACTCGACCGTCGATCAAATCGCCACTCATGCCGCGGCCCTGTCGCAAGGTGGCACGTCACCGGCTCCAGACGGCTCACCGGTCACCGACGGCTCACCGGCCACCGGCGGCGCAATGAGGTCCGCCACACTATCGTATAAGGGTCGCGCCGCTACTTTGTCGTGGCCGGCCGGCACCGATCAAGCCACGCTTCAAGCAAACATCAACGCCGCGCAGCAGCACATGATGGCGACCTATCGCGCGGCGAACGACCCTGCTACTGGCGCCGCTTCGTCGGACGGCGCATCCGCTTCCAACCCGCCATCGTGGGGCGGCGATCTGTCAGACGCGGGTAACTACGTGTCGAACAACCTGACGCCCGCTGCCCCGGCTGGCGCGTCACCTAGCGCGCGTCTTGCGATGGCGCTGAGGGCGGGGAACTACGGCTCGGTCCCTGGCCTGTTGCTTCACGCAGGCCTACGCGGCGCTATCGGGTTTGCCCCGGTGCTTGCTGCTGGCATGACCGGTCCTGAGGCTGCGGCGGCTGTCGGCGCGCTACAGGCTGCCGGTGGCAATGCTTACGCTCGTGCCGCAAACAACGGTCGCGCCACACCAAACGATAGTGACGTGCTGGGCAGCCTGCCGGCTGATGCTGGCGCGGCTGCGGCGGGCTACTTGCTGCCTGGTGGGAGCAAGACCGGTAGCCTACTCGGCCGTGTCGGCTCGCGGGTCGGCAGCGATCTCGCCAGCGGCGCTGTCGGTTCAGCGGCAAGCCAACTCGGCGATACTGTTGGCACGGACAACGGCGCGTCGCTTGACCCGTCGCAGATGGCCGCTGATGCCCTCACTGGGGCCGCTATCGGCGCTGGTAGAGCGGGCAAGGACATGGCTGGCGACGCTGTCCAGGCGGGCGGCAATAGGGCCATGCAAATGACCCGGCCGGCTGTCACGAGCGAGGATCAAGCCAACGCCCTGACGGACGCGCAGGCTGTCGTCAACAACGCCTCTGCTTCGGACCCCAGCGCCACACAGCCACAGCTTATTCGTTCTGCCTCAAAGAACCTCAACGGACAGCTTGTAGCTCACGCCAAACTGGCCAAGCAGTATGGCCTGATCGACCCTGACGTTGCAGCCGATATGCTGGCGGCGACGGATGAGCATGATCACGTTGTCTGATGGTGCTCTGGTCGCGGAATTTGATGGGCTTCCCGCTTCCGCTTCCCGGGCTCTGTAAAGGGTCTGGGAAGCGGAAGTGGGAAGCAGCTGTCGTGCAGCGCGGTCTGCCCAGTCGCGATGTCGAGAATGGCCGGGGCGAGGCGCAAGGCTGTTCGGTCCGAGAGGAGTGATCAGGGAATGGCGAGGCAGTACCCGTCGGCTGATTTGACGACACGGCCCGCCGCGGTCATGGCGGCGAGGCGTTCGTAGAGAGTGGTGGTCCGGACACGGCAGGATGCGCGCAACTCGGAGAATGGCCGCGGTTTGCCAGCGTCTGCGAGAGCCGCGGTGATGCGCTGATCCACGGAGATCGGCTCGATGCGGCTGTCGGGTTGGGGATCGGCTTCGGCTGGCTGCAAGGCGAGAGCATGATCACGCTGGGCGAGTTCGAGCGTCACACTGGGTGTGGCGGCGGCTGCGCGATGCTCGACGGTCAGCACGATGCGATCGTCGGTGTCGCGGCGAAGGTAGAGGTTGGAGTCACCCCAGGCGTGGAATTCGGACGATCCGCGCAGGGCCTGGCCGGCGCGGACGGCGCCAGCCCCCTTCCTGGCATGGTGGACGACGGCCACGGCGACGGCATGACGCCGCTGCAGTTCGCGCAGGAAGGCGAGCAGTGGGGCGACCTCGCCGCTGACATTCTCATCGATACGGTGCAGCCGGACGAAGGGATCGAGCACGAGCAGGCGCGGCTTCAGCCGGGCGACGGTCTCGTCGAGACGTGTGCGATCGGCCTCGAGATCAAGCCGCAGGCTGGGTGCGGTGATCACCTGGACGTCGAGTTCCGCGAGAGCGGCGCCGGCGGCGGCACAGATGCCCTCGATGCGGCGACGGACGATGTGCAGAGCGTCTTCGGCGGGATAGAGCAGGACACGGCCGGGACGGCTCACCGTGAAGCGGCGCAGGCAGGGGATGCCGGCGGCAACGGCAACGGCCAGATCGAGGGCCAGGAAGGATTTGCAGCACTTGGGCTCGCCGCCGATGATGCCGACGGCTTCTTCCGACCACAGTCCATCGACCAGCCAGCGCTGCTGCTCGGGGCAATCGGCGAGGCGCCAGGCCGGCTGGACCGGAAGCTGGCTCATCGCCGACGCCGGCCCGCCGCTTTGGCCTCGTTCGCTGCCGACACGCCGCAGGTCTCGAAGAACAGCGTCTCATCGATTTGACGGGCCTCCCGCTGGGCGGCGGTCTCTAACAGCTCGCCCGCCATGATCATCAGCGCCCGCAGATTCCCCTGGGCATGATCGCAGATGGTCGCGATCACCTCCGGGGTCATCAGGGTGGGCGCGCCGGCCTGCTGCAAAGCATGGCGCAGGCAGTCCTGGAGGTCTTGCGGCGGTGCGCGCTCGATCGGCAGGCGCACCCGCATGCGGCTGGCAAGGGGCAGGAACTCATCGGCGCGCAAACGCTCGGCGAGCCGCCCGTCACCCGCCAGCACGGTGGTCAGCAGGATGTTGGAGTCGAGATCGGCAGACGCCAGCAACCGCAATTCGGCGAGCACGGCAGACTGCATCTCTTGTGCCTCATCGACCACCAGAACCGGCCTGCTCAGAGTGCTTTGGATATGCGCCTGCCAGCGTTGGCGCAGGATCTTGGCACCGCCGTAGCGGTTGTGCGGGCGCAGTTCGACACCGAAGAGTTCGCCCATCTCGCGATAGAAGTCGGCGATGTTGGCCTGCGGCCGGCTGATCACGCCGACCGTCACGTCGCGCTGCGTCGCCAGTGATGCGGACAGGATGCGCAGGGCGCCGGATTTGCCGCAACCGGGCGCACCGGTGACCAGGGCGAAGCCGCCTTCGCCGGCGAGCTGCTGCACCCGCCAGCAGAATGATTCCAGGCGGGTGGTGATGTGCAGCGCCTCGGTCGGCACGTTGGGGGCGAACGGGTTCCATTTGAGGCCGTACAACGCCAGCATCTTGGTGTTCACGCGTCGTCTCCTTCGTCCTTGGGGAGGTAGGCCGGTGGCAGTCCGGTCGCCGCCTGCCGGTTGATCATTCTTTCCAGCAGCGGTCCGATGCCACGCGCGGGTGGCAGCGATGGCGATGGCGTGACGGTCTCGGTGGCGATCGGTTGCAAGCTGCGGCGCAGGCCGCTGGCGTTGCTGGTCTTGTCCTGGGGGAACAGCCGGCAGAGCACCGTGCCGGTGTGCGGATCGACGAGATGGACCTGGGTGAGATCCCAGGCGGCGAAGCGGACCTCCAGCAACGAGAGATGCCGATAGCGGTTCGGCACTTCGAAGCGGCGGCCTTCGATGACGGCGGTGCCATCACTCTTGCGCAGGGTGCGCCGCTCGGTACGAGTGAAGGCCAGCCGCAGCGCCGCGGCATCCGGGCAGGGTCGCGTCACGGTCGGGCCGGCGAGGAAGCGGGCCAGCGGCGTGTCGTCGATCTCACTGTGGTGCTTGCGGTTATAGTCCTGCTCCACCCAGGCCTGCGTCGCCTCATTGAGCCGGGCCAGGGTGAGATCATCCACACCCTCGAGCATGGCCATCAACCGGCCCTCGACCGATCCCCACAGAACCTCCTGCTTGCCGTTAACGTATGGCGAATATGGCAGCGTGGTTTGATGAAGGATGCCGAGCCTGGCGAGACCTTCGGTGATCTCGGTCGCCGTCATTGCGGCGCCGTTGTCACTCATCGCGGCGCGCGGCCGGCCACGCTTTTGCATCGCCTGCGACAAGCCGTGGGCTATGTTCTCGGCTGATTCCGACAGGTACCACTGCAGATGACAGGCCAATCGCGAACGATCATCGAGTACGCCGAACAGAATCGGTGTTCGCCATTCGCCGCGCGGCGTCAGAACCTTTCTGGAACCATTATGACAGTCCCAGTGCCAGAGCCCGTTCACATAGTCGGACTCGTAGCTGCGCACTTCGCGCGCCTCGAGCCGTGCCGCAGCCGCCAGCGCGCCTTCGGTCTGGCGCGTCGTCAGCGGCCGATGCCTGGTCAAACCGTGCGCAGCCAGGAACCGCCGGACCGTCGTGTAGGATGGCACCGGCCGCAATTCCGGCCGGGTCTCGGCCAAGGCGACCAGGTTGTCATGATGCAGCTGCGCACTCCAGCTTTTGTGGGCGCCGTACTGCGCCAGCAGGGCCTGGCGCAGCGCTGGCGTCATCGATGCCTGCGCACCGGCATCGCCGCGCCGCCTGCGGCGCAGCACGTCGACCGGATCATGCGGCTCGTTGCGGGCGCGGTAGAACCAACGTTCCAAGGTGGACACACCGAAGCGGACCGGCGCGCCAGTGCTCGGGTGACGCCATTCGCGCGCCGCCAGTTGTTGCAAAGCCGCGCGCAACGCACCCTTCGCCGGCGGCGCCGCCAGAAGCGCGCCGATAATCGAGAAGCGCAGCCGCGCCCAACGCTCATGCACCCGCGATCCGTCTCGTTCCGCCACGTTCGCCCTCCGAAATTAAGCGAACCGACGGTAAGCGCCCTCACCGTGGGGCGGCGACGCGCATCCTTTGCGGGCCGGGGGCGCCCATCAGAAAGCGCGCATCCCCGATGCGCCGCCGGTCAGCGGACCGAGGAAGTGCAGCAAGGCGATGAGCTGCTCGCGCACGTCGCCGGCAAAATGATCGAGCAGCGAGACCGGCAGGGCGGCGATGTCGATTGGCCTCGCCACCGCGGCCCGGGCGGCCGCGGCGAAGGGGCCGTCGGAGAAGGTGGACCGCCACCAGGCGCGCCAGCGCGCCAGCGTCCGCCGATCGATCCCCGGCACCACTGACAGGCGCACCAGACGCGACGGCGTGGTGCCGAGCATCAGCGCCGAGATCAACGTCACCACGGTGGCGAGGTAGACGTGACGGCCCAGAAAGCGCAGCGACGGCGGGGTGGTGCGCTTGCGGCAGCCATCGACCGCGCAGCAGAAACTGAAGCGCTCGGCATATTCTGGGCCCAACCCACCCGGGCAGCCGCGCGGCTTGCGGTCATACGATGCCGAATGCAGCGCGCCACCGCAGAGCCAGCACCGCGCTGCCCGGGCGCAGGCCGCAAGGTCGCGGTCGAAGACGAGCAACTGCTCATGGAACTTGGCGTCGGCCAGCACGGCTTGGTACACTGGGTCCGTCCTTTGCAATGAAGTTGGCGAGATGGCCAAAATCGGACGGAATGATCTCTGCTCTTGCAACAGCGGCAAGAAATACAAGAAGTGCTGCATGGCCAGTGACGAGGCCGCCGCCCATGCCGCACGCCCCGCCCAGCCGGCCGCGGTGCCGGCGCGCCGGCCGTCTTTGGCCAGCTATATCCAGGAACACGACGAACGCGACGAACTGACCGAGGCGTCCAACGCGGTGGTCGACTTGGTCCACGCCGGCAATCTCGATGCCGCCGAACAGGCCGCCCACGACCTGCTCGTGCGCTTCCCCGAGGTCCATGACGGTTACGAACGCCTCGGCATGGTCTGCGAAGCCCGCGGCGATCATCGCCAAGCCGCCGACTACTACCGCAAAGCCATCAACGTCATTCGCCGCCACCCCGGCAACCACGATCCCAAGTTCGAGGCCGTCTTCCAGAGGCTCATCGACCGGCTCGATGCCCAGGCAGACGCCGCCGCCGGCTGAGCCTGCCGATCCGACCTCCGCTCCAGCCTCGCCGGGTGCTCGGCGGCGTCAAGGCATCCACGCCTGCGGCGCGGAGCCTCCTTGACCCCGCCTGCGCTCCCGGCGGTCAGGAGCGCAGGTCGGCGCCGAGGAATGGTCCTTCAGTCTCACCAAGGAATGACCCGAAGGAAGCACCCCTGCACCCGCCAAGATCCATGAGGGACATGACCCGCCGCCCCTCAAATTCCGTGATCAGAAAACGCCGATAACACATCCGCTTCCGTGCTCAGGCTCAGGACACGAGTGCGACGCATACGAACACTCTGTTGACTGACCTCGCCTCGCCTTACGGCCGGGTGATGGCCAGTGGGGCGCCTGACGAGATTATCCAGCCCTGGTCGCGTGGCGTGAAGGCGCTTCAACAACTCTCGCCACCCGGCTTCCTGGTCAACCAGACAGGCCCTGGTCGCGTCATCGGAAAGCTCGCGGGTCAATACGGTCCTGCTGCTGGGATGTTGCTGTCTGGAAACCCCCTCGGCGCTGCAACCACCGCCATCCTGGGGCACGGGGTAGGCGGCACGATAGGAGCCAAGATCGGCGGCGCTGTTGATCGGACGCTAGGGAGGAATTACTCGCCGCTTGAACTGGACGCGGCCAACGCCAACCGCTTCACGGCCTGCAACGGCCTGCAGGCACCCGCAACGTCCCTGCAAGATGACCTAGAGGGCGCTCAGGGCTACCTTAACGGAGTCGGCCAGCAGCAGGCGGACGAGGCCCAGGCCGCAGCACAGCGCGCGCCCACGATCAAGCCGCAGCTTGGCATCATCCGCTCCATGCAGACAAACTCGGCGGCGCGGCGGCTGGCAATGGCGAAAGCGGCGACGCAGCCAGGAAGCTATGACACCGCCTCGGGGTTATTACCGGACGCCGTCCCGGTGAACTCTGCGGGGCATCATGCCAGGTTCAATGGCGGCCCAAGGGAGTGCAGCAACGGCTCCGGCAGGTAATGGGCGTTCCCCAT
>CAWADP010000006.1:1052500-1142166 GCA_963780805.1 uncultured Alphaproteobacteria bacterium | reverse complement strand
TGCTGAGCGCGCTCAAGCGCAACTACTAAGTCGTAACCACCGGTGGAATCATCGGGCGGATTCAAGACGCCGGCGACAAAGTGATCACGCTCGAAATTGCGCCCAATGTCAGGGTGCGGGTCGAGCGATCGCAAATCGCATCGATTTCGAGCTACAAGACGATCCTTCCGCGAAGAAAGACGACAAGTAGGGGCTTCTCAATCGTGGAACAGACGCAAAGTTTCGGACCGATCCTGATACTGCTCGTGCTGATCGTGTCCTTCCTCTATATGCATTTCACCAACGGCAGCGGACTCACGCGGATTGACCTCGCCGGCGCTATCGTGCTGGCGGCGATACTGATCCTGCTGCCGAGCCTCAACGTCGATCTGCCCGATTGGTACAAATCCGCATTCGGCGCGACCAAGATTCAGCTCGGCCTCGACTTGCAAGGCGGAACCCATCTGTTGATGGCGGTGAAGCTCGACGAGGCGGTGAAAACGCAGCTGCGCCGCCGCGCCGACGACCTCAAGAAAGAGCTCAAGGACAACAAGATAGATTTCCAGGACGTTCTGGTTGACGATTCAGGGAACCTGGTCGTCAAGCTCAAGTCGAGCGCCGATCGCACGCCGTTCCTCGACCTCGTGCAGAAATCGTTCTCGGATCTGACGGCGTCCAGCAACACCGATTCGTCCAGCCCCGGTCTGGCGTACTCGCTCAACTTCAAGCCGCAAGAGTTGGCGACGATTAAAAACAACGCGATGGATCAGGCGCTGGAAACGATTCGCAATTGAATCGATCAACTCGGTGTGCGTGAAACCACCGTCGCCAAAGAAGGCGACAACGAAATCTTGGTGCAGCTGCCAGGATCCAGGACCCCGAGCGCGCCAAGGAACTGATCGGCAAAACCGCCGTGCTCGAATTCAAGCTGGTCGACGATACCAAGCAACGTGCAGGACGCAATCAAGAACGGCCCCCGCCCGGCGACGAGATCCTCTACGGCACCTCGGAGCGCGGTGGCAGGGAGCCGTACCTGGCCGAGTCTCCGGTGCTGATGACGGGAGACGTGTGACGGACGCGCGGGTGCGTCCCGGCGCCCGGCTCGAGGGTCCCTACGTCGCTGTCGAGCTCGACAATCGCGGCGCAGATATCTTCGACGCGATGACCTCACAGAATGTCGGGCGGCGTCTGGCGATCGTGCTCGACAACACCGTTTACTCGGCGCCTGTTATCAAGGAGCGAATTCCAGGCGGCCACGTGCAGATTACAGGACGCTTCTCGATGGACGAGGCGCACGATCTCGCGATCGTCCTGCGATCGGGCGCGCTGCCGGCGCCGGTCGAAATCGAAGAGGAGCGCACCGTCGGTCCGTCGCTCGGGCGCGATTCGATTCGCCAGGGCGAGATGTCATTCGTCATCGGCGCGGGCGCCGTGCTGATCTTCATGGCCGTCTACTACAGCGGCGCCGGCCTGCTCGCGGACTTCGGACTGTCGCTGAATATCCTGCTGCTGATCTGCGTGATGGCCGCGCTCGGCGCGACGCTGACCTTACCGGGAATCGCCGGTATCGTGCTGACGCTTGGCATGTCGGTCGACGCCAACGTGCTGGTGAACGAGCGCATGCGCGAGGAGTTGCGCAACGGCAAATCGCCGCGCGAGGCGGTGAAGCTCGGCTACGAGCGGGCGTGGTCGGCGATTCGCGATTCCAATATTTCGACCTTCGCGGCGGGCTTGATTCTGTTCCAATTCGGCACCGGGCCGGTCAAAGGCTTCGCCGTCACTCTATGCGTCGGAGTGCTGACCGGATTGTTTTCCTGTATCGTGGTTACGCGGGCTTGGTACGACTACAAGATTTCGATGAGCAAGCTCACCGCGAATCAGCGTTTAGTGACTTTAGTCGCCTTTAAGAACTCGAATTGAACGACCTGGCGGATTGTTGGCAAACTTTCGGACGGTGTATTCTACCTTGACTTGTACAATGGGCGCATACTACAAAATCGCGTCCCGACAAAATCCCCGAAAGGCGTCTTGTTGGACTCACATGGCCGATAAAGACGACATACTGCTGAATTCCCGCGAAGTCGCGTTCCTGCTCGACTTGAGCCCGGACACAGTGAATGAGTTTGCGCGGCGCAATATTATTCCGGCTTTCAAGAAAGGCCGCCATGGCGATTTCGCAAGCGCGATATAACTTCTGTCAAACGTCAGTTGCGAGGAATCAACGCGGCGGCCTGACGCCGACTGCGCTGACGGTCCCGCCCCGCACTGATCTCCTGGGCTGCGCCAACCCGAGGGAGCTTTTCGATGTCCCAACCTCACGAAAGCCGCGTCTACTCCGACCTGGCGCGCTTCTACGATTTTTTCTTCGGCCGGGTCTTTGTCGATCGCGAGCATGAGGTTATCGAGAGCCTGAATCTCAGGCCCGGTAACCGCGTGCTCGAAGTTGGCGTCGGCACCGGTATCGCGCTGGACGGATATCCGCCGTATGCGCACGTGGTCGCGATCGATCCGTCGGCCGACATGCTCGAGCGCGCGAAGAAGCGCGTGACCGAAACGGCTGGGAGCATATCGAGCTGAGGCTCGGCGACGCGCTGAATCTCGACTATCCCGACAACAGCTTCGACTACGTTACGTCGTTCCACGTGCTGACTGTTGTGCCCGATCCTTACCGGATGATGTCGGAGATGGTGCGCGTGTGTAAGCCGGGCGGGCGCATCGCGATCACGACGCATTTCCAGAGCTCCAACCCGGTGGTCGCCGCGCTCAACACGGTCGTCAATCCGATCACGCGGCAACTTGGATGGACCACCAAGCTGCGTAAAGAGGACGTGCTCAAGGGCCATCCGATCACGCTCGAACATAACGCAAAGATGAGCCCGATGTCGGTGCATACGGTGATCGTCGCGCGCAAAAACGCGTGAGCCTTTAGCGCAGCGTGGCTGAATCGAACAAACCCGACTCTGATTCCCAGGCCAACGACGAACGCGTCGAGGAGCTCGCCAAGGAGCTCGCCGACCGTCTGCGCGCGATGCCCAATCGCCAGGAACTCACCGACTACGCGGTGAGCCTGCTGAAAGAGAGCAACGAGGACGCCGGCACGCCGCAGAGCAAGCGGCCGCGATGGTCGAGCGGGCGGCGCGCAACGATCCTTTTAATCCGATCGCATTCGCAATCCCGCTACTGGTTATCGGCGCCGTTCTGTGCGCAACCGGAATCCTCGCCGGCGTGGGCCTCGGCATAATCGGTATCGCAGTGCTGATGGTGACGTGGGGCCTAATCGTCGCCTTCTTCAGCCGCTTCCGCCGCGACAAATCGTAACCGATTTCACAAGTGCTAGGAATCGCGCATTGCGGTCCAGGCGATTGCGGCGGCGGTGCGGGTTTCGACGCCGAGTTTCCGATGGATGCGCTCGACGTGCTTGTCCACGGTCTTTCGCGTGATGGACAAAATCGCCGCTGTCTCGCGGCTGGTTTTGCCCTTCGAAATCCACAATAACGCTTCCGCTTCGCGCGGTGCGAGGCCCAACTGCCGCAGCGATTCCGGACGATCATGCCCGACCCCGCGGTTCCAGTAAAGCACCTCGTCCTCCCGACTCGCCTTGCAGCTCTTGCCCGGGCTGAGCGTTTTCTTGCATTGCGGCTTCACCGCCACTCTGTGAACTTCATGGGCATTGGCTAGGCCGTCTTCTTCCCGATGACGAAACCCGCCGGAGCGAGTCAATCGCTCCGGCAGTTCAATTCCTTGCCTGCGAAGACTGCTCGCTTTCTTCTGCTCGAGCGAATATTAGAAATCGCGATTCGATGACTCTTTTTTGTTGTGCCGCGCTGGAACGTGACACCGCCGCGCTCGGCGTGACGCAAAAGCAGATCGATGTGCTGCGCGCGCAGCAGACCCAGGCGCGGGCCATGCTGGCGCAGAGGCAGGCCAGCCTGCGGCAGGCGGAGCTGAACGAGAGCTACACCACGATCACCGCACCGGTGGACGGCACGGTCGGCGCACGCTCGCTGCGCGTCGGGCAATACGTGCAGGCCGGCACGCAGTTGATGGCGGTCGTGCCGCTGCGCCAGGTCTATGTCACCGCGAACTTCAAGGAGACGCAGCTTACCAACGTGCATGCCGGTCAGCCGGTGACGATCGACGTCGATACCTTTCCCGGCGCCAGCGTGCATGGCGTGGTGAACAGTACCGCGCCGGCCAGCGGACAGGAGTTCGCGCTGCTGCCGCCGGACAATGCGACCGGCAACTTCACCAAGATCGTGCAGCGCATCCCGTGAAGATCACGATCGACGCGAACGATCCCCTGCTCGGCCGGCTGCGGCCCGGCATGTCCGTCGAACCGACGATCGATACGCGCGGAAGCCAGGGATGATCGTGTCATGGAAACCAATCCCTCAGTGCCGTCCGAGACTGTCTCGCTGACGACCTGGATCGCGGTCGGCGGCGCGCTGCTCGGCGCGTTCATGGCGGTGTTGAACATCCAGGTCACCAACGCCTCGCTGCCCGATATCGAGGGCGGCATCGGCACAGGCGGCGTCAACGGCTCGTGGATCAGCACCGCGTACCTCATCGGCGAGATCATCGTGATCCCGATGACCGACTTCCTCAGCCAGGTCTTCTCGATGCGCCGCTACCTGATCGCCAACACCGCCTTGTTCCTGCTGTTCTCGGCGCTCTGTGGCCAGGCGAGCAGTCTGCCCGAGATGATCGTGCTGCGCGCGCTGCAAGGTTTCTTCGGCGGCGTGATGATCCCGCTGGCCTTCACCATCATCGTCATGATGCTGCCGCCGTCGAAGCGGCCAGCAGGCTTCGCCGGCTTTGCCATCACCGCGACGTTCGCTCCGGCGATCGGCCCGACGATCGGCGGCTGGCTGACCGACACCTATGGCTGGCAGACGATTTTCTATATGAACCTGGTGCCGGGCGTGGTGATGCTGTCCGCGCTGGTCTACGCGCTGCCACGTTCGAAGCCGCAACTCAGCCTGCTGCGGCAGACCGATTGGTTGGGCATCGCGCTGATGGCGGTCGGGCTGGCGACGTTCCAGACGATCCTGGACCAGGGCAACGTGGACGACTGGTTCGGCTCGTCGTTCATCATCGAGCTGAGCATGATTTCGGCCGTGGCGCTGAGCGCGTTCGTTGTTGTCGAGCTGATGCGCGAGCAGCCGCTGATCCAGCTCCGGCTGCTGCTGCGGCGCAATCTGGGGTTTGGCACGCTCGCCAACTTCTTGCTTGGCTTCGCGCTGTACAGTGCCAGCTATCTGCTGCCGCAGTATCTTGCGGTGTCGCAAGGCTATGACGCGCAGCAGGCGGGCGAGGTGATGGCCTGGACCGGGCTGCCGCAATTGTTCCTGATCCCGCTGGTGCCACGGCTGATGCAGCGGTTCGATTCGCGGCTGCTGGTCGCGGCTGGGCTGACGATCTTCGCCGCCAGCAGCTTCATGAGCATGTATCTGGATCCGAATTTCAGCGGGCCGCAGCTTCTGATGCCGAATGTGGTCCGCGCGGTGGGGCAGGCGCTGGTGATGACGCCGCTGTCGGCGATCGCCATGGTCGGCATCGCACCGAAGGAGGCAGGCGCGGCATCGGGCCTGTTCAATATGCTGCGCAACCTCGGCGGTGCGATCGGCGTCGCGGCGGTGGAAACCTTCGTCACCAAGCGCGAGCAATACCATTCGTTCATCATCAACGCCCATGTCTCGCTGCTGCAGCCTGCGACCGTGTCGCGGTTGGGCAAGTTGCAGCAGTACTTCATCAATCACGGCGTGCCGGATCCTGCCGCGGCCATGCATAGCGCGGTGATCGCGGTCGGCGAGACGATCCGGGCGCAAGCGACGCTGATGGCCTATGCCGACAGCTTCGCGCTGCTTGGCGTCATGCTGCTGGGTGCGGTGCTGGCGGTGGTCTTGTTGAAGAAAGGTGACGCGGCGGCGGGCGGGGCGCACTGATTGTTTGGAATGGAACCGGCGCCCGTGCCCGCGTGGACGCAACGGAAATCGGCGGGAGGGGGAAAGAACACCCCCTCCCCTTGAGAGAGGAGGCCGGGGGGAGGGGTCGAGACATGCGATCTTATCGACCCCTCCCCCCAGCCCCTCCCTCAAGGGGAGGGGGTGTTCTTTCCCCTCGCCGATCGCCGTTTCGTTCACGGCGGCGCGGCCGCCATGCGGTTCGCTAACTCGCAACGACACCGCAAGGTGGCACCGACTTTCAGTAGCCACAGTTCTACGTTTCCCCGACCGACCCGGGCGACAACGCAATCGCACGGTCCAGCATCGCCCGCACCGCCGGCGGGGTCAGCGGCTGACGGTCCACCACCACGCCGAACGGCGCCAGAGCGTCGGCGACCGCGCAGGGCAGCGCGCCGACCGCGCCCATCACACCGCCTTCCGACATGCCTTTCGTGCCGCTCAGCGTGCGGCGGCTGGGGGTGTGCATCGAGATCAGCGTGATCGCGGGGATCGTCTCCGCCACCGGCATCGCGTAGTCCATGAAGCTGCCGGTTACATTCTGGCCGTTCGCGTCGTAGGCCACTTGCTCTTGCAACACTCCAGCGATGCCAAGCGCCACCGCGCCGTGCTGCTGGCCGGCGACGATCGCGGGGTTCAGCACGCGGCCGCAATCCTCGGCGACGATCCAGCGTTCGACCCGAACGGCGCCGGTTTCCGCGTCCACCACCACCTCGCAGACGTGCGTGGCGTTGGAGAACGTCAGCGGCGGCGGATCGTAGGCACGGTGCGCTTCGAGCCCCGGCTCGACGCCTTCGGGCAGGCGCAGCGGATCCATGTAGGCGACGCGGGCGATGTCGAGCAATCCGAGGCCAGCGTTTTGCCAGTCGCCCTCGATCACCCGCTGCACGCGGCCTTCCCATAGCCGCAGATCGTCGCCCGAGTTCAACCCAAGCAATGCGGCGGCGATCGTACAAATCTTGCGCTGCAGGGTCTGTCCGGCCAGCAGCAGCACCGAGCTGCCGGCGGTGCCGCCGCGGGCGCCGCGGCTGCCCATGCCATAGGGTGCCACGTCGGTATTGCCGAGATGCAGCCGCACGCTGTCGATCGGCACGCCGAGGCCCTCGGCGGCGGCCTGCGCCAGGGCGGTTTCATAGCCCTGGCCCGATGCCATCAGCCCCACCGACACGTCCACCGCGCCGGTCGGCGCCACCTTCACCCAGCCCGCTTCGTGCCCCGATCCCGGTACGCCGGCGGCGCGATAGAATGCCGAGCCGTAGGTGTTCGCTTCCACCACGCAGCAAAGACCCATGCCGCGATACACGCCGCGCGCCCGGTCCGCCGCCTGGCGGGCGCGGAACGCCGCTACGTCGAACGAGGCCAGCGCGGCTTCCAGGGTTTCGCGGGGGGTCACGTCCTCCAGCACCGGCCCCGCGGGCATGGTCCAGGGAAACTCCGACGCGTGCAGCATGTTGCGGCGGCGCAGTTCGATCGGGTCGCAGCGCAGCGCGCGTGCCACCGCCTCGATGGTGCCGTCCATCACCCAGCTTGCGATCGACATCGGCGCGCGCATCGGTGCTGCGCCGCACTTGTTCGACAGCACCACCTTCATGTCATAGGCGTAGTCGGCGATGCGATACGGGCCGGTCAGGCTCAGCACCGTCATGCGCAGCAGGTAGTTCGCGGGGTAGAAGCAGTAGGCGCCGAAATCCTCGGTGATGCGCAGCTTGAGCGCGGTGATCCGGCCGTCCGCGTCCACCGCGGCCTGAACCTCGGCGGTTTGCTCGCGGGCATGGGCGGACGAGAGCAGGTTTTCGCCGCGGTCCTCGCGCCAGCGGACGGGGCGGTTGAGGGCACGGGCGAGCGCGGCGACCGTCAGTTCCTCGCGGTACAGGGTGATCTTCTGGCCGAAGCCGCCGCCGATGTCGGGGCAGAGCACGGTGATCTGCGATTCCGTCAGGCCCAGGCGGCCCGAGAGCATGGTGCGATAGGGGTGCGGCACCTGGGTGCCGACATGCATGGTCAGGTGCTGGTGGCCCTCGTCCCAGACGGCGCAGCAGCCGCGGGGCTCCATCGGGACGTGGGTCTGGCGGTGCTGCACGAAGCGGGCCTCGACGATGCGGTAGGCTTCGCCGAAGCGGCGGTCGGGGTCGCCGGTCACAACACTCTGGTGGGAGACGAGGTTGTCGGGCAGCGCGTCGTCCACGCGCGGTGCATCCGAGGCGAGCGCCGCTTCCATGCTGGTGACCGCCGGCAGGGGGGCGTACTCGACACGCACTTGCTCCGCCGCGTCTTCCGCGGCGGTACGGGTGGTGGCGACGACGCAGGCGACCGGGTCGCCGTGGAAGCGGACCTTGGCGGTGGGTAGAGTCTCGATGGTGACGGGGTGCAGGCCCTCGATCGGCGGGGCGAGGCGCAGCGGCTGGGTCCATTGCGCGAGGTCGTGGCCGGTGACGACGGCCACCACGCCGGGGAGGTTGCTCGCGGCTGCCGTGTCGATGTCGAGGATGCGGGCGTGGGCGTGCGGCGAGCGGACGAAGCGGGCGTGCAGCGCGCCCTGGATCGGCAGGTCGTCGATATAGCGCGCGGTGCCGGTGAGGAAGCGGCGGTCCTCACGGCGGGGGATGTTGCGGCCGATCGGGCCTGGTGCGGCGGTCATGCTGGGGGTGTAACCGAGGCGGCGGGGAGGGGAAACGGGCGGCTTCGGTCGCGCCGCCGCCGCATTGTTGGAGACCCCCGACATCTGGCTTGCTGTCGCGACGGTGGTGCGTTCTCGGAGCACGCGTCGCTTCTGTCCTCCTGGTCGGTCGGCCCGTGCGTCTCATGCACGTCTCGTTTCGTTTGCTATGAGATTCCGGCGCTGGGGACGAGACTGCCCTCAGCGGGAGTTGGCAGGCAGCATGCGTGGCGCGGAGACCTAAGGCGAAGTCACGCCCCGTCCCGCCAGGGCGATCGCTTTTGCGACGAAGCCGGGTGCAACCGGAGAAGAAGCGAGGGGGCATCGCACGCAAGGCCCGTGCGAAGCCGCAAGTAAGCAAGTGATTTAGCAGTCAAGAAGAATTTTGAAACACAGATTTCACAAATTTCACGGATTAAGGCACAGAACTCTCTCTCGTATAGAGGCGGTATGGCACAACTGCGGACTGCGGCAATGCCCAACTTTATGAGTTGTTGATGCAGGCTGAACATATTATGAGGATCATAGGAGATACTAAATTATGAATTCATAAATCTGTGAAATTTGTGAAATCTGTGTTTCAAAAAACCTTCTACTGCACGCCCCCCTCGGGTCGTGAAAACAGCGGCAAGTATCGCGCTGATGATCCCGCCGTCGCGGGTTTGTCCACAGAGCCTGACCTATACCGACCGCATTGCATACCGTGCGGAAAATCATTCTGCGTGCTCCGCCGTGGCTTTAGCTTTCTTCGTGATCCTCCGTGCCAACTACCTTTCTGTTGCGATACCCCCTTCCCCCGCACCGCACAGCAAATACCAGTCCCCCGGTATGCCCCAGTCCCACCCCCCGCGACGGCTCAGCCCGCGGCGCGGCACGGTCGGGATGAGAGGCCCGCTGCTCGGGGTGCGGCTGCCATATATCCGCCCAGCACAAGTTGCTGCTGTTGTCATGCAGCAGCACACGCATGATGTCGGGCGACAGAAGTTCGAAATCGCAACAGGGCGGCGGCCCACGGTGCTTGCGGATCGCCGCCGCCCAGAGCGGCCGGAGGATGGTGAACTCGTTGGCATCCAGCCAGATCGCGCAGGTCATACTGCTCTTTCGTCAGGTTGTCGTCGGTCACGGTGTACCACATCGGGGTGCTGCATCCCGGCTCTCACGGCGCATAGCCCGGCGGCGCATTGGGCCCGCCAGGGCAGCGGGGCGCCGTCATCAAACCCCGATCGCTGCCTTCACCTTGTCCTGCGTCAGAGGCAGGTTCCGCAGCCGCTTCCCCGTCGCATGCGCCACAGCATTGGCGACCGCCGCCGCGGCCGGCCCCTGCCCGCACTCCCCGGCCCCCAGGAATGGCTCGCCCGGCCGGTCGATCACATGCACCTCCACACTGTCGGGCACCGCATCGAAGCGCATGATCGGATAGCTCGCCCAATCCAGGCTGGTCACACCCGCTGCGTCGAACGTCGCGCTCTCATACAGAGTCCAGCTTGCCGATTGCAGGATCGCACCCTCGACCTGGTTGCGGAGCCCATCGGGGTTGACCACTTGCCCCGCATCCACCGCGGCGACGGCGCGCGCCAGCCGCGTGCGGCCAGTCTCATGCTCCACCGCAACCTCCACCGCGACGGCGCAATACCCCGCCAGATTCTTGTAGCGGGCGAACGCGAAGCCAAACCCGTGGCCGCGCGCCGGCTTCATGCCGCCCCAGCCGAACCCCTCCGCTGCACGGCTCACCACCGCCTTCGCCCGAGGATCGTCCAGGTGCCGCAGCCGGAACGCCACCGGATCGGCACCGGCCGCCGAAGCCAGCTCATCCATGAAGCTCTCGATCGAGAACACGTTCATGTAGCCGCCCAGCGCCCGCATCGCCGACACGCGCAACGGCATCTGCGGAATGAAATGGTACACCACCCGCGCCGACGGCAGTGCATAGATCGGAATGGAATTGCGGTCGCCGCCGCCCTCCGGCATCGGGATCGGCTTCGGTGGCGGCGGCGTGAAGGGCTGCGCCAGCAGGCGCCCAGCCAGCAGCGACCCCGCATTGCCCGGCCGCGTGGAGTGCGTATTGCTCCAAACCGCATAATCCCAATCGACGATCCGTCCCGCCGCATCCAGCGAGGCTTTCACCTCCGACACCATCGCCGGCCCCAACGGCTCCCACCCATTCTCCTGCTCGCGCATCCATTGCAGACGCACCGCCTGCCCCGGCACCGCGCGCGCGATCACCGCGGCATCGGCAGCGGCATCGTCGGCGCCGTTGTGGCCGTAGCAGCCGGAACCTTCGACATGGATGCAGCGCACCTGCGCATCCGGCATGTCGAGCAATTCGGCAATGGCATGACGGTCCGGGTACACCCCCTGGGTGTGCGTCCAGATCGTCATTGTGCCGTTGTCCAATTGCGCCACCGCGCAGGATGGCCCGATCGAGCCATGCATTTGGTACGGCCGGGTGAAGCGTGCGCTGAGCGTCTTCGCCGCTTTGGCGGGCGGCGCGCCGCGGTCCAGCACGCTGATGTCCTGCGCCGGCAGTCCGGTCAGATGGGTGAAGATGTCCGCCTGCGGCGGCAGCGACCCCTCGGCCGCCTGCCAGCGGGCGCCAGCCGCCAAGGCGCGCATCGCCTTGATCGCCTGGAATTCCTTCTGCGCCACCACGGCGACGAAGGCGCCGTCCCGCACCACCCGCACCACGCCCGGCATCGCCGCGACGGCGGCGATGTCCAACGCCGCCAGCCGAGCAGCGGGATGCGGCGGCCGAACCACCCGAGCGTGCAGCATCCCCGGCAATCGCATGTCCTGCACGAAGGCCTGCCCGCCGGTCACCTTCGCCGGAATGTCCACCCGCGGCACGCTGGTGCTCAGCACCGTGAAGGTAGCGGGTGCCTTGAATTGCGCACCCGGCCGCGCCACCACGTGCAGCAGCCCCGGCGGGATCAGCGCGCCATAGTTCAATCGCCGCCCGTCCGGTGCCACCACCGCCCCGTCGTCGAGCCGCAGCTGACCCACGGGCACCTGGAAAATCGTTCCGGCTTCGGTCAACAGGATCTGGCGCACCTGCGACGCGGCGAAGCGGATCGCGGTGCCACTGTCCTGCAAGGAGTGGCTGCCGGCGGTATAGCCCTCGTTTGGCGTCAGCGCCGTGTCGGCGGTGACCAGGCGCGGACGGTCGAAACGCACCGACAGCTCCTCGGCGGCGATCTGCAGCAGGGCGGTCTTGATGCCCTGGCCAAGTTCCGCCTTCCCGGTGAAGACCGTGATGTTGCCGTCGCTGTCGATGCGGATCCACGCATCCAGGTACGGCGTCTGCTTCAGGCTGCCCGGCAGGTCGGCGATATCCTGCTTGGCGCTGGCCTGTGCGGCAGTATTCGGCGTTGCCGGGTCGGGCAGCGTCTGCGCATGCCCGCGTAGCGACACGCCGACGATCAGGGCGCCGCTGCCGGCCAGCAGCGTGCGGCGCGACAGACGGGCCGTCCCCTGGCCGGCCATCCCCTGGCCGGTCATCCGCTCGCCGGTCATCCGCTTTCCTCCGCGGTTGCGCGCGTCGCCTCAGCGGCGCGCCGCACCGCCCGCAGGATGCGCATCTGCGTGCCGCAGCGGCACAGGTTCGGCAGCATCGCCGCGCGGATCTCCGCGTCCGTTGGACGGTTGTTGCGGCGGAGCAAGGCCTCGGCCCGCATGATCATGCCCGCGGTGCAGTAGCCGCATTGCGCCGCTTGCTCCTGAACGAACGCGTGCTGCAGCAGCCCGGGATTGTCGGATGTCCCCAGGCTTTCCACCGTCACGATCCGCTTGCGCTCCAGCGCCATCACCGGCGTCAGGCAGGAAAAGGCGGCGCGATTGTCCACCAGCACGGTGCAGGCACCGCATTGACCCATGCCGCAACCGTATTTCGCCCCGTTCAGCCCCAGTTCGCCGCGCAGCACGTAGAGCAAGGGTGTGTCGGGATCGACGTCGACCGCATGGTCCTGGCCGTTGACGTTAAGGATCATCGCATTGCCTCGATCTGAGCGGCGTTGGAGCGGGCGGCCTGCACCGCATCGCCGATGCCGTCCCGCGGGTGCGGCGCACCGAAACGGGCGCGCAGGTAGGCGATCAGCTCTGTCGTCTGGCGATCGGTCAACACGGCGCCGAAGCCGGGCATGATCGGTTCGGGCTCCTCGCCGCTGGCGGGAATGCCTGTCGTGATGATGTTGGCCAGGTTGGTCGGGTTGGACGCATGGGTGGCGGTGCTGCGCGCCAGGTCGATGCCGGCGAAGGGTGGGCCGCGGCTGTCCTCATGGCACTGCGCGCAGGCGCCGCGGTACAGCGCCTCGCCCGGGCCCGCCGGCAGCGCGATTGGCGTCGGGGCGGCACGCGGCGCTTGCTTGCCGAGGCTGGAGGCAATGTAGCTGGCGATCGCCCGCAGGTCGGCGTCCGGCGCCCGGGCCAGATCGTCCGTGACCTCTCGCATCGGCCCCAGCGCATCCCCATGCTGCACCTGCCAACCCCGGCGCAAGTACGTGTAGAGACTGTCCGCATTCCACGGCACCGGCGCCGGTGCGGCATCATTCAGCGCGTAGGCGTACCAGCCCTGGGCCTCGCCGCCGGCCAGCAGGCGGCCCGCCTCCTCTGCTCCGAGGAAATTGCGCGGCGTATGGCAGGCGCCGCAATGCGCGAGCCCTTGCACCAGGTAGGCCCCACGGTTCCATGCAGTGCTCTGCGCGGGGTTCGGATGGAACGCGGCCGGGCGAAAGAACAGTAGCTTCCAGCCGGCGATCAGGAAACGGTAGCCAAGGGGGAATGGCAGTTGGTTGGGCGGGTTGGTGGCTTGCACCGGCTGGCGGGTCATCAGGTAGGCGTACAGATCGGCGTCGTCCGCCGCACTGACCTTGGCGAAATGGTCGTAGGGAAACGCGGGGTACAGCTGCTGCCCGGCACGGTCCACGCCTTCCCGCATGGCGCGGCGGAACGCGGCCTCCGGCCACGCACCGATGCCGGTGGCAGGGTCGGGGGTGATATTGCTGGCGTAGATCGTGCCGAATGGCGTCCGCAAGGCACGCCCGCCGGCGAAGGGCGCGCCGCCCGGTGCGGTGTGGCAAGAGACGCAGTTGCCGAACGCGGCGAGCGTGGCGCCATGCTCTATCGCGGCGGTCTGGAAGCGCGCGGCACCGGGCGGCGCGATCCGCGGGATAGCGCCGTGCCAGGCCAGCCAGATGAACCCGCCGGTCCCGATCAGTATGATCGCGACCAACACCAGCAGGACGTAACGCATGCCCGGCTCAGTCGCGCTTCGGTGAGACGGACGCAAGTGACGAGCCCGACATCTTGGCGCGGGAGAGTTCCAGCGGCATACGCCTGAGGCCTCCTGCATCTTTGCCGCGTCAGGCGCCGGGAGGCTGAGTTAACCCGGCGCTTCGCTTGTGACCGGCCCAGTCGCCCGGCCCAGTTGCCACGCCCAGTCGCCCGGCGCAGGCGCCCGGGTCCGGTGGGGAAAATCCAATCTAGACATAAGCATGTCTTTATGTCATTGACCTGCCCATGGACGCCCTGCTCGCCGCGCTCCGCGCCGCCGCGGAGCCCACCCGCCTGCGCCTGTTGGCCCTCGCCGCGCGGGGTTCTTTCTGCGTCACCGAACTGACGGAGATCCTCGGCCAATCGCAGCCTCGCCTCTCCCGCCACCTGAAATTGCTCTGCGAATCCGGCCTGCTGGCGCGGGAGCGGGAGGGCGCCAACGCCTGGTTCGCCCTGCCCACTGGCGCGGACGGCGACCTGGCCCGCGAACTGGTCGCCCACCTGCCGGCCGATGACGCCATCCTGGAAGCCGACCGCCGCCAGGCGGCCCGCGTCCTCGCCGAACGCGCCCGCGCCGCCAGCGAACGCTTCCGCCGCCAGGGCGCCGATTGGGACGAGATGCGCGCCCTGGACCTGCCCGCCCCAGCGGTGGAGGCCGCATTGCTGGCCCTGGTGCCGGACGACGCCTCGCCGCGCTTGCTGGACATCGGCACTGGCACCGGCCGTGTGCTGGAGCTGCTCGCGCCACGCGTGGCGCAGGGGCTGGGCGTGGACGCGTCCAAGGCAATGCTGGCGCTGGCCCGCGCTCGCCTGGCACGTGCCGACTTTAGCCATTGCGCGGTGCGGCTGGCCGATATGTATCGGTTGCCTCTGGCCGACGCTTCGTTCGACATCGCGGTGCTGCAGATGGTGCTGCACTACGCCGAGGACCCCGCCGGCGTGCTGGCCGAGGCCGCGCGCGTGCTCCGCCCCGACGGCCGGCTGATCGTCATCGACCTGGCGCGCCATGCGCACGATGACGTCGCGGCGAAGCTGGCGCATCGATGGCCCGGGTTCGATGACGCGACCATGGCGGAATTGCTCGGCGAGGCGGGCCTTTATGGCGGTGCGCCCTCGATCGTGCCGGGCCCGCTGGAGATTCGCATCTGGCCGGCGACACGCCACGCAGATGCGGTCGCCCCTGCATCGCACGTTCTTGCCGTTTGACGGCCAGCAAGGAAATTGGAACCACAGATGCACACAAATGAACGCAGACGGGCTGGCGGATGGCACAGGGCTGTCGACCAAAGGCTGACGCGCGCGCATCGCGCAGCCGACACCCGCCAGCACGGGTTCGGTCTGTGTGCATTCGGAGCCTGCCGCCGGGTGCAGACCCGGGGGTGCATCTGTGGTTCCAACTATTATCTCCACCCGGCACTGACCCGATGCCCCGCCCCCACTTGCTCGATGTCCTGCGTGATACCGTCCTGCTGGCCGACGGCGCCATGGGTACGCATGTTCAGGCCCTGACGCTCGACATCGACCGCGACTTCTGGGGCAGGGAGAACTGCACCGAGGTCCTGAACCTGTCGCGCCCCGACATGATCCGCGACATCCATCGCGGCTATTTCGCCGCCGGCGCCGACATGGTGGAAACCAACAGCTTCGGCGGCTCCCCGATCACCCTGAACGAATTCCAACTCGCCGACCGCGCCTTCGAAATCAATCGCATCGCCGGCGAGCTGGCGCGCGAGGCGGCGGCGGAATTCAGCGACGGCCGGCATCGCTGGGTGCTGGGCAGCGTCGGCCCCGGCACCAAGCTGCCGAGCCTCGGCAACATCGCCTATGACCCGCTGGAAGCGGCGCTGGCGGAGCAATGCCGCGGCCTTATCGCGGGTGGTGTGGATGCGATCGTGGTGGAAACCTGCCAGGACCCGCTGCAAATGAAGGCCGCGGTGAACGGCGCCAAGATCGCGCGTGCCGAAGCCGGCAGCGACATCCCGATCTTCGCTCAGGCGACAATGGAGACCACCGGCACGATGCTGGTCGGCCCCGACATCGCCGCCGCCGCTGCGGTGCTGCACGCGCTGGACGTGCCGCTGATGGGGCTGAACTGCGCCACCGGCCCGCAGGAAATGGCCGAGCATGTCCGCTGGCTGTCGGACAACTGGCCCGGACTGCTGTCGGTGCTGCCGAATGCCGGGCTGCCGGAACTGGTCGATGGCCTCACGCATTATCCGCTGAGTCCCGCGGAACTCGCGAGCTGGCTGGAACGCTTCGTCGCCGAGGACGGCATCAACCTGATCGGCGGCTGCTGCGGCACCACCGCCACGCACATCGCTGCGCTCGACGCGATGCTGAAGAAGCGCGGCGGCTTCCGCCCGGCGCCGGTCGAGCGCAAGGCGGTGTGGGTGCCGTGCGTCGCCAGCCTGTACAACGCGGTGCCGTTGCGGCAGGAGAACGCGATCTTCGCCATCGGCGAGCGCTGCAATGCCAACGGTTCGAAAAAGTGGCGCGAGGCGCAGGAGAAGCACGATTGGGACGCCTGCGTCGGCATGGGGCGCGAGCAATTGGGTGAAGGCTCGCACGCGCTGGATGTGTGCACGGCGTTCGTCGGCCGCGACGAGATGCATGAGATGACCGAAGTGGTGCGTCGCTTCACCTCATCGGTGAACGCGCCGCTGGTGATCGACAGCACCGAGACGCCGGTGATCGAGGCGGCGCTGAAGCTGCACGGCGGAAAACCGATCATCAACTCGATCAATTTCGAGGATGGCGAGAAGCACGCCACCGATCGGCTGGTGCTGGCGAAGAAGTTCGGCGCGGGGGTGATCGCGCTGACCATCGATGAAGTGGGCATGGCGAAGACCGCGGCCGACAAGCTGCGGATTGCGCGCCGGCTGGTGGATTTCGCCTGCAACCGGCATGGGCTGGCGCAGTCGGACCTGCTGATCGATCCGCTGACCTTCACCATCGCCACCGGCAACGAGGACGACCGCAAGCTGGCGTCGTGGACTCTGGAAGGCATCGCCGCGATCCGGGCCGAGTTTCCCGATATTCAGATCATTCTTGGGCTGTCGAATGTGTCGTTCGGTTTGAATCCGGCGGCGCGCGCGGTTTTGAACAGTGTGTTTTTGGATCATGCGATGCGCGCGGGGATGACGGGCGCGATCGTGCATGTGTCGAAGATCCGGCCGCTGCATCTGCTGGCGGAGGAGGAAGCGAAGGTCGCGGAAGACCTGATCTTCGACCGCCGCGCCGAGGGCTATGATCCGCTGAAGCGGATGCTGGAGATCTTCGCCGACCGCAAAGCGGCCGATGCCACGTTGAAGAAGCGCGCCGAGACGGTGGAAGGGCGGTTGAAGGACCGCATCGTCGATGGCGACCGCAAGGGATTGACCGCCGAGCTGGACGAGGCACTGCTGAAACTGCCGCCGCTCGACATCATCAACAACGTATTGCTCGACGGCATGAAGGTGGTGGGCGAATTGTTCGGCGCGGGCAAGATGCAGTTGCCCTTCGTGCTGCAAAGCGCCGAGACGATGAAGACCGCCGTCGCCTACCTGGAGCGGTTCATGGAACGGGTGGAGGGGCAGGAGAAGGGCACGATCGTGCTCGCCACCGTGAAGGGCGACGTGCACGACATCGGCAAGAACCTGGTCGACATCATCCTGACCAACAACGGCTACCGCGTGGTGAACCTGGGCATCAAGGTGCCGCTGGCGGAGATGCTGCATGCGGCACAGGAGAACCGCGCGCACGCGATCGGCATGTCCGGGCTGCTGGTGAAATCCACCGTGGTGATGCGGGAGAACCTGGAGGAGATGTCGCGCCAGGGGCTGGAAATTCCCGTGATGCTGGGCGGGGCGGCGCTGACCCGGACCTATGTCGAGGACGCCTGCGTGCAGGCCTATGGCTGCGGCCGCGTCGCCTATGCGCGCGATGCGTTCGACGGGCTGAACCTGATGGACAAGGTCACCGGCAACGCGTTCGACGACTATCTGGCCGCGGTGCAGGCGCGCCGCTCCGGCAAGCCGCGCAATACCTCGCGCACGCTGGGCCAGGCGGATGCACGCGCCTTCCGTCCGGTGGACGTGGCGGAAGTGCAGGCGCGGCGTCGGCGGCTGACGCGCGATGTGCCGGTGGTGGAGCCGCCGTTCTGGGGCGCTCGGGTGATCGAGGCGCCGACCAAGGCACTGGTGCCATTTGTAAACGAACGAAGTTTGTACCAGTTCCAATGGGGATTCCGAAAGCAGGGCCGTTCGCTGGAGGATTTTCTTGGGTGGGCGCGGCAGGAATTGCGGCCGGTGATGCGGCGGATGTTGGGTATGTGTGAAGAGCAGGAGATTTTGCAGCCTCGGGCGGCGTATGGGTACTGGAAGGCGGCAGGCCAGGGCAACGAGCTGCTTCTGTTCTTGGCCGACGGCGTGACCGAGGTGGCTCGATTCAACCTGCCGCGGCAGCCGAAGGACGATGGCGAGTGCATCGCCGATTTCTTCCGCGACGTGGACGACGCGGAGCGCGACGTGATCGGGCTGCAGGTGGCGACGGTGGGGCAGCGGGCTTCCGAAGTGTCGCGCGCGTGGTTCGCGGACAACCGGTATCAGGATTACCTGTACCTGCACGGTTTGTCGGTGGAGATGGCCGAGGCGATGGCCGAATATGTGCACAAGCGCGTCCGCGCCGAACTGGGCTTCGCCGCCGAGGATGATCGCGACATGGAGAAGATGCTGTCGCAGGGCTATCGCGGGTCGCGCTATTCGTTCGGTTACCCCGCCTGCCCGAAGCTGGAAGACCAGGCGCCGCTGCTGTCGCTGCTGGGCGCGCAACGGATCGGGGTGGACCTGTCGGACGAGTTCCAATTGCACCCGGAGCAATCGACCAGCGCCATCGTCGTGCTGAACCCGCACGCGAAGTATTTTTCAGTGTGATGCTGCGACAAAACGTTTGGTATCAGGCTGCGACCAAAGGTCGGTGTGGGGAGCCGCGACCACCCTTGACGCAATTAACCGTCGCCGGATGTGGTGATACGGGAAGCATTCTCCGCTCGTTGCGAATACGAATGACCGGCGGAGATTTACTGTCAGGCCCGACGAAGCAAACTACCCGCCCGTTGAGCCACTCATGCGCCCACACGCAGGAGATTGCTTCGTCGCTCCGCCCCTCGCAATGACAGCTGGGGATTCGTCGCCGACAGGAGATGGTTGGTGTAACACGTCGAAATAAAACCAGCGGCACTTTCGTGCCGCCGGCCTCTTGTCGTTGCGTAGATGGCCCGGACAAGCCCGGCCATGACGGGTCAGCCGTTACTCCGCCGCCTGCCGGTCCGTCCCAACCTGCGGTGCCGTCCCCATCGACAGCAGCCGCTGGTCGCGGCCTGAAGCGATGGAGCGCAGGCGGTTCATCACCGCTCCCGTGCCTGCCGGGATCAGCCGCCCGACGATCACGTTCTCCTTCAGCCCCGTGAGGTCGTCCTTCTTACCGGCCACCGCCGCCTCGGTCAGCACGCGCGTCGTCTCCTGGAACGAGGCCGCGCTGATGAAGCTGTTGGTTTGCAGGCTCGCCTTGGTGATGCCCTGCAGCACCGGCATCGCAAGCGACGGACGGTCGTCCTTCCCCAGCCGTGCGTTCTCGTGATCGAACTCGGTCCGATCCACTTGTTCGCCCGCCAGGAACGTCGTGTCACCCGGATCGAGGATTTCCACCTTCTGCAGCATCTGGCGGACGATCACCTCGATATGCTTGTCGTTGATCTTCACACCTTGCAGCCGGTAGACGTCCTGGATCTCGTTCACGAGATAGTCCGATAGCGCCTCGACACCCAGCACCTTCAGGATGTCGTGCGGCACGCGCGGGCCATCCACCAGCGGATCGCCACGCCGCACGAAGTCGCCTTCCTGCACCGACACGTGCTTGCCCTTGGGGATCAGGTACTCGGTCTCTTCCCCGGTCTCGTCGTTCTTCACCAGGACGCGGCGCTTTGCCTTGTAGTCCTTGCCGAATTCGACGCGGCCGTCGTTCTCGGCAATCACGGCGTGATCCTTCGGACGGCGCGCCTCGAACAGCTCGGCGACACGTGGCAGACCGCCGGTGATGTCGCGCGTCTTGCTGCCCTCGCGCGGGATGCGGGCCAGCACGTCACCCGCCGCCACCGTGGCACCATTGTCCACGCTCAGGATCGAATCAGGCGCCAGGAAGTAGCGGGCATCGGTGTTGTTCGGCAGCCGCAACACCTCGCCACGCTCGTCCTTCAACTGCAGCCTGGGCCGCAGATCGACGCCCTTCGCACCCTGCTTGTAGTCCACCACCACCTTGGACGTCAGGCCGGTGACTTCGTCCATCCGCTCGACCAGGGTGATGCCTTCGATCAGGTCGATGTATTCGACCTTGCCGGCGCGCTCGGTGATGATTGGCAGGGTGTACGGGTCCCACTCCGCCAGCTTCTGCAGGCGCGCCACCTGCTGGCCTTCGTCCACCAGCAGCCGCGCGCCGTAGGGCACGCGGAACCGGGCCCGCTCGCGGTTCTTGTCATCGGTCAGCACGATCTCGCAGTTGCGGCTCATCACCACCGGAACGCCTTGCGAGTTCATCACCACGTTGCGGTTCCGAACCGTGACGACGCCCTCATGGCTCGCCTCCACGCTCGATTGCTCGGCGCCCCGCTGCGCCGCGCCGCCGATGTGGAAGGTCCGCATGGTGAGCTGCGTGCCCGGCTCGCCGATCGACTGCGCCGCGATGACGCCCACCGCCTCGCCGATATTCACCGGCGTGCCGCGTGCGAGGTCGCGACCATAGCAATGACCGCACACGCCGACGCGCGCGTCGCAGGTCAACACCGAGCGGATCTTCACCGCCTCGACCCCGGCCTTCTCGATGCGTTCCGCTTGCTCTTCCTCGATCAGCGTGTTGGCGGGCGACAGCACCTCGCTGGTGGTCGGGTCAAGCACGTCCTCCGCCGCCGTCCGCCCCAGGGTGCGTTCGGACAGCGACGAAACGACTTCACCACCGTCCATCACCGCGCGTACAGTCAGGCCGCGGTCGGTGCCACAGTCCTCCTCGAAGATGATGCAGTCCTGCGCCACGTCCACCAGGCGACGTGTCAGATAGCCGGAGTTCGCGGTCTTCAACGCGGTGTCGGCCAAGCCCTTGCGCGCGCCGTGGGTGGAGTTGAAGTACTCCAGCACCGACAGGCCTTCCTTGAAGTTGGCGATGATCGGTTGCTCGATGATCTCGCCGGAGGGCTTGGCCATCAGGCCGCGCATGCCGGCGAGCTGGCGCATCTGCGCCGGCGAGCCGCGCGCTCCGGAGTGGCTCATCATCCACACCGAGTTGGTCTGCTTGCCTGCCGTTTGCCGGCTGATCTCCTTCATCATCGCGGCCGCCACCTCATCGGTGCAGCGCGACCAGGCATCGACCACCTTGTTGTAGCGCTCGCCCGCGGTGATCAGGCCGTCCTGGTACTGTTGCTCGAACTCCTTCACTTCCCCGGCGGTGTGGCGGATCAGCTCTTCCTTTTCCTTCGGGATGATCAGGTCGTCCTTGCCGAAGGAAATGCCCGCCTTCGCCGCCTGGCCGAAGCCGAGACCCATCAGGCGGTCGGCGAAGATCACGCATTCCTTCTGGCCGCAGTGGCGATACACCGCGTCGATCACGTCGGAGACATTCTTCTTGGTGAGCTGCCGGTTGATCAGGTCGAACGGCACTTCCGGATGCTTCGGCAGGATCTGCGCGATCATCATGCGCCCGGGCGTGGCCGTGACGATCAGCCGCACGGGATTGCCGCCGGCGTCGATCGTCTCCCATCGCGCCTTGATCTTGCTGTGCAGCGTGACCGCGCCCGAGAACAGCGCGTGCTCTATTTCGCCGATGGTGCCGAAGGCGGGCGCCTTTTCGTCGGGGACGTCACGGAAGTCCGGCGTCTCCAGCGACAGGTAGTAGAGACCCAGCACGATGTCCTGGCTCGGCACGATGATCGGCTTGCCGTTGGCCGGGCTGAGGATGTTGTTGGTCGACATCATCAGCACGCGGCCTTCGAGCTGCGCTTCCAGCGAGAGCGGCACGTGCACCGCCATCTGGTCGCCGTCGAAGTCGGCATTGAACGCGGTGCAGACCAACGGGTGAAGCTGAATCGCCTTGCCTTCGATCAGCACCGGTTCGAAGGCCTGGATGCCCAGGCGATGCAAGGTCGGCGCGCGGTTCAGCATCACCGGGTGCTCGCGGATCACCTCTTCCAGGATGTCCCAAACTTCTGGCCGCTCCTTCTCCACCATGCGCTTGGCGGCCTTGATGGTGGTGGCGTGGCCGTACTTCTCCAGCTTGGAGTAGATGAAGGGCTTGAACAACTCGAGGGCCATCTTCTTGGGCAGGCCGCACTGGTGCAGCTTGAGCTCGGGGCCGACGACGATCACCGAACGGCCGGAGTAGTCGACGCGCTTGCCCAGCAGGTTCTGGCGGAAGCGGCCCTGCTTGCCCTTCAGCATGTCGGACAGCGACTTCAGCGGGCGCTTGTTGGCACCGGTGATGGCGCGGCCGCGGCGGCCGTTGTCGAACAACGCGTCCACACTCTCTTGCAGCATGCGCTTTTCGTTGCGCACGATGATGTCGGGGGCGCGCAGCTCGATCAGCCGCTTCAGGCGGTTGTTGCGGTTGATGACGCGGCGGTACAGGTCGTTCAGGTCCGACGTGGCGAACCGGCCGCCGTCCAGCGGCACCAGCGGGCGCAGCTCCGGCGGGATCACCGGGACCACGTCCAGGATCATCCATTCGGGGCGGGCGCCGGATTCACCGAACGATTCAACCAGCTTCAGGCGCTTCACCAGCTTCTTGCGCTTGGCTTCCGAGGAAGTCTCCTTCAGGTCGGCGCGCAGCTTGACCTTCTCTTCGTCGAGGTTGATGCGGTTCAACACCTTCTTGATCGCCTCGGCGCCGATGCCGACCTCGAACTGGTCCTCACCGAACTCGTCCTGCTTCGCCAGGAGCTGATCCTCGGTCAGAAGCTGGTGCATCTTGAGGTCGGTCGTGCCGGGCTCCAGCACGACGTAGCTCTCGAAGTACAGGATCTTCTCGAGTTCCTTCAGCGTAAGGTCGACCATCAGGCCGATGCGGCTGGGTAGCGACTTCAGGAACCAGATGTGAGCGACCGGCGAGGCGAGCTCGATATGGCCCATGCGCTCACGGCGCACCTTGGCCAGCGTGACCTCGACGCCGCACTTCTCGCAGATGATGCCGCGGAACTTCATCCGCTTGTACTTGCCGCACAGGCACTCATAGTCCTTGATCGGGCCGAAGATGCGGGCGCAAAACAACCCGTCCCGCTCCGGCTTGAAAGTGCGGTAGTTGATGGTCTCGGGCTTCTTGATCTCGCCATACGACCAGGAGCGGATTTGCTCCGGGCTGGCGATGTTGATGCGAATCTGGTCGAAGGTCAGGGACTGACCGGTCTGACCAAGGATCTTCATCAGTTCGTTCATGCGTTTGGTACCCTTTGAACGGGGACAGCGACTCCCCCTCCGCTTGTGGGAGGGGGGCGGGGGGGAGGGGTCGCAGCAAAAAGTCTTCGTTTGACCCCTCTCCCCAGCCCCCTCCCTCAAGGGGAGGGGGAGTCCTTTATTTCATTCCTAAGCCGCGGCGCGCGTATCCAAATCGACGTTCAGACCCAGCGACTTCAGTTCCTTCACCAGCACGTTGAAGCTCTCCGGCACCCCAGCCTCGAACGTATCCTGCTCGCGCACGATCGCCTCGTAGACCTTGGTGCGGCCGGACACGTCGTCCGACTTCACGGTCAGCATCTCCTGCAAGGTGTAGGCCGCGCCGTAGGCTTCCAGCGCCCACACCTCCATCTCGCCGAAGCGCTGGCCGCCGAACTGCGCCTTGCCACCCAGCGGCTGCTGCGTCACCAGCGAGTACGGCCCGATCGAGCGCGCGTGGATCTTGTCGTCCACCAGATGGTGCAGCTTCAGCATGTAGATGTAGCCCACCGTCACCTTGCGTTCGAACGGCTCGCCGGTGCGGCCGTCAACCAGCGTCACCTGACCGGACGTGTCGAGGCCCGCCTTCTGCAGCATACCCTCGATGTCCGACATGCGCGCGCCGTCGAACACCGGAGTAGCGATCGGCACGCCCTTTTTCAGGTTCTCGCACAGCTCGACCAACTGGTCGGTGTCCAGGTTGGCGATCTGCTGGGCGTAGATCTCGTCGCCATAGACGTCCTTCAGGCGGGCCAGCAGCGCTTCGCGCTGCGCACCGGTGCGGCGATAGGTTTCCACGAGGTCGCCGATCTGACGACCCAACGCGGCACAGGCCCAACCAAGATGGGTTTCCAGGATCTGCCCGACGTTCATGCGCGACGGTACGCCCAGCGGGTTCAGCACCAGATCGACCGGCGTGCCGTCCGCCAGGAATGGAATGTCCTCCACCGGGACGACGCGCGAGACCACACCCTTGTTGCCGTGGCGGCCGGCCATCTTGTCACCGGGCTGCAACTTGCGCTTCACGGCGATGAAGACTTTCACCATCTTCATCACGCCGGGCGGCAGCTCGTCGCCACGCTGCAGCTTCTCCACCTTGCTGTCGAACCGCGCCTGCAAGCGGCCAACGGCGGCGTCGTACTCGCGCTTCAGCGTCTCGATCTCCGCCATCACCGCGTCGTCCTGCACGCCGATATGACGCCACGAACCGCGCGGGTGCTCTGCGAGCACTGCCTCGTCGATCACCGTGCCGGCCTTGATGCCCTTGAACCCGCCGGAGGCCTTGCGTTCCAGCAGCTTCTCGCGCAACCGGTTCAGGAAGCTGCGTTCCTGAATGGCCTTCTCGTCATCGCGGTCCTTGGCCAGGCGCTCGATCTCGGCGCGCTCGATCGCCATGGCGCGCTCGTCCTTGTCCACGCCGCGGCGGCTGAACACGCGTACATCCACCACCGTGCCGGTCACGCCGGGTGGCAGCTTCAGCGACGTATCGCGCACGTCGGACGCCTTCTCGCCGAAGATCGCGCGCAGCAGCTTTTCTTCCGGCGTCATCGGGCTTTCGCCCTTTGGCGTGACCTTGCCGACCAGGATGTCGCCCGGATTCACTTCCGCGCCGATGTAGACGATGCCGGCCTCGTCGAGGTTCTTCAGCGCCTCTTCGCCGACGTTCGGAATATCGCGGGTGATCTCCTCCTGGCCCAGCTTGGTGTCGCGCGCCATCACTTCGAATTCCTCGATGTGGATGGACGTGAACACGTCGTCGCGCGCGATCCTCTCCGAGATCAGGATCGAATCTTCGAAGTTATAACCGTGCCAGGGCATGAACGCGACCAGCACGTTGCGGCCCAGCGCCAGTTCGCCCAGCTCGGTCGAAGGCCCGTCGGCGATGATTTCGCCCTCGCCCACGCGGTCGCCCACCTTCACCAGCGGCCGCTGATTGATGCAGGTTGACTGGTTCGAACGTTGGAACTTGCGCAGCCGGTAGATGTCGACGCCCTTGGTCGTGGCGTCGTCGTTGGTCGCGCGCACCACGATGCGGGCGCCATCGATCTGGTCCACAATGCCGGGACGGCGCGCCACGATGGTCGCGCCGGAATCGCGTGCCACCGCCAGCTCCATGCCGGTGCCCACCAGCGGTGCATCCGCCTGGATCAGCGGCACCGCCTGGCGCTGCATGTTGCTGCCCATCAGCGCGCGGTTGGCGTCGTCGTTCTCCAGGAACGGGATCAGCGCTGCCGCGACCGACACAAGCTGCCTCGGCGAGACGTCCACCGCGGTCACGTCGGTCGGCTTCACCAGACGGAAGTCGCCCTGCTTGCGCACCGACACGAGGTCCTCGGTGAAGTGGCCGGTGGCGTCCTGCGGCGCGTCGGCCTGGGCGACGACCAGTTTTTCCTCCTCCATCGCGGAGAGGTACTTCCAGCCGTCCTGCACCTGGCCGTCCTCCACCAGGCGATACGGCGTCTCGATGAAGCCGTACTTGTTCACCTTGGCATAAGTGGCCAGCGAGTTGATCAGGCCGATGTTCGGGCCTTCCGGCGTCTCGATCGGGCAGATGCGGCCGTAATGCGTCGGGTGCACGTCGCGTACTTCGAAGCCGGCACGCTCGCGGGTCAGACCGCCCGGACCCAGCGCCGAGAGGCGACGCTTATGTGTCACCTCGCTCAGCGGATTGGTCTGGTCCATGAACTGGCTGAGCTGGCTGGACCCAAAGAATTCGCGCACGGCCGCGGCCGCCGGCTTGGCGTTGATCAGGTCGTGCGGCATGACCGTGTCGATATCGACGGAGCCCATGCGCTCGCGGATCGCCCGCTCCATGCGCAGCAGGCCGACGCGGTATTGGTTCTCCATCAGCTCGCCGACGGAACGAACGCGGCGGTTGCCGAGATTGTCGATGTCGTCGATCTGGCCGCGGCCGTCCTTCAGCTCGACCAGGGTCTTCACCGTGCGCAGCAAGTCATCCTTGCGCAGGATGCGGACGGTGTCGGACACCTCGTCGCTGGTGATGCCGAGCCGCATGTTCATCTTCACGCGGCCCACCGCGGACAGGTCATAGCGGTCCGCATCAAAGAACAGACCGCGGAACAGGGATTCGGCGGTTTCCGGGGTGGGCGGCTCGCCGGGACGCATGACGCGGTAGATATCGATCAGCGCGTCATCGCGGTTGGAGTTCTTATCGACCGCCAGCGTGTTGCGAATCCACGGGCCGTTGGCCTGGTCGACGGCGAGCGTCGGCAGCCGGGTCACGCCGGCATCTTCCAGCGCGGTCAGCTTCGGCTCGGTGAGTTCCTCACCGGCTTCGGCGTAGATTTCGCCGGTTTCCAGGTTCACCAGGTCCTCGGCGACGAAGCGGCCGAGCAAGTCGGCGCGGCCGATCAACACTTCCTTGGTGTTCTCGGCGATGCGGCGAGCCTGGCGGGCGGTCAACTTGGCTTCGGCATCGGCAACCACCTCGCCGGTGGCGGCATCGATCAGCGGTTCCAGCAGCTTCAGGCCGCGGAACGCATCCGGCTCGAACGGCCGCGCCCAGCCCTTCGGCGTGCGGTCGAACACCACCTGGCGGTAGAAGTAATTGAGGATCTCCTCCGGATCCATGCCACGGATTTCGCCCAGTTCCAGGCTTTCACCCTTCGCGTCGCGCGCGGCGCGAAGCGCCTCGGTGGCGCGACTCTCGAGCGCGTACAGCAACGTGGTGACCGGCAGCTTCCGCTTGCGATCGATGCGGACGTAGACCAGGTCCTTGCTGTCGAACTCGAAGTCCAGCCAGGAGCCGCGATAGGGGATCACCCGCGCTGCGAACAGGTATTTTCCCGAGCTGTGGGTCTTGCCTTTGTCGTGGTCGAAGAAGACGCCCGGCGAGCGGTGCATCTGCGACACGATCACGCGTTCGGTGCCGTTGATGATGAACGTGCCGTTGTCCGTCATCAGGGGCATGTCGCCCATGTAGACAGGTTGCTCCTTGATGTCGCGGATGGAGCGGGCGCCGGTGTCCTCGTCCACGTCCCACACGATCAGGCGCAGTACGACCTTCAACGGCGCGGCGAAGGTCATGCCGCGCTGGATGCACTCCTCGACGTCGTATTTCGGCTCTTCCAGTTCGTAATAGACGAACTCCAGCCGGCCGCGGCCGGCGAAGTCGTCGATCGGGAACACTGACTTGAAGACCTCCTGCAGCCCGGTATGCGTCCGGTTATCCGGATTGACGTTCATTTGCAGGAACGCCTCATAGCTGGCGCGCTGCACATCGATCAGGTTTGGCATAGGGGCCACTTCGGGAATCCGGCCGAAGCTGCGACGAATCCGCTTGCGCCCGACAAAAGACCTGCTGATCGCGTTCATCGATTGACCTGTCCTGCTGCCATCACGTACGACCCCGTTACCCCCGGTCGTCCGGGGCTCCACTGCGCAGCAGAGGAGAAGTGCTCCCCGCCCCGCAGCCTTGGTCCGCTTCGCGCCCCAAGCCCTCAACACGCCCCATGCCCTCAAGAGGCGGAGCTTCTTGTTTGCCGCCGCGCGGAAAAGCAGAAACGGGACGGGAATCGCGTGATTCCCGCCCGGTTCCAGCCCAGTGAGGGTGGCACGACCCGACGGTGCGGCGCCACCCAGAAAATTTCGGTCCGGCGTACTACTTGACCTCCACGCTGGCGCCCTGGTCCTCCAGCATCTTGCGCAGCTTCGCCGCTTCGTCCTTGTTTACACCCTCCTTCACGGTCTTGGGCGCGCCTTCCACCAAGTCCTTGGCTTCCTTCAGCCCGAGGCCCGTGATGGTCCGGATTTCCTTGATCACGTTGATCTTCTTGTCCCCTACCTTGGACAGAATGACGGTGAACTCGGTCTGCTCTTCCGCCGGGGCGGCGGCTGCGGCAGCGGCAGCGGGAGCAGCCGCCATCGCGGCGGGAGCGGCGGCAGAGACGCCCCACTTGTCCTCGAGCAGCTTTGAGAGCTCCGCAGCCTCCAGCACGGTGAGGCTGGACAGCTCGTCCACCAGCTTTTGCAGATCGGCCATTGTCTTGTATCCTCAATTTAGACGTCTGTTGGTTTCATGCAAGCCGGATGCCCCGGCCATCTTCACGGTTGTGCGCAGGCGAGCCATGTGGTCACTATTTAGTGATCACCTTGGGGCAATCCCCTTGGGGGTGACCCTCTTGGCGTAACCCTTCAGGCAACGGCCGCGTCCGCCTCGTCCTTCCGTGCGAACGCCCCGAAGACCCGCGCGAGTTGTCCGCCCGGGCCTTGCAGCACACCGGCGATCCTGGTGGCGGGGGTGGAAATCATCCCCACCAGCCGGGCACGCAGCGTGTCCAGGCTCGGCAGTTCGGCCAGCGCCCTGACCCCATCCGCATTCAGCGTCTGGGAGCCGAGCGCCCCGCCGATCAGCACGAACTTCTCGTTGGTCCTGGCGAACTCGACGGTCGCCTTGGCCACTGCCACCGGGTCCTGCGCCCATGCGAGCGCGGTCGGTCCCCTCAGCAAAGGCTTGATGCCGTCGAACCGGGTCCCTTCCAGGGCTAGGTGGGCCAGCCGGTTCTTCGCGATTTTGAAGGTCGCCCCCGCCGCTCGCATCTTGCGCCGCAGATCCGTTGCCTCGGCGACCGAGAGACCCTGGTTGCGGGTCACCACGATCATCAAGGTATCGGCAAGCGCCTGATGCAGCCCGGCGACGAACTCCCGCTTCTCCGTACGGTCCAAGTCTCGTCTCCAGATCCCCGCGTCATCCCCGGAGTTGTTCCGGGCACCGGGGACAAGGGCCAGGGGCGACGAACCGCCCCGGACCGGGTTGCCCATGGACCGAAGCCAACCCCCTGCCTTACGGCATCGGGCCGGCTCCAATCCGGTTCGCCTGTCCATCGCCGGAACCACCAACAGTCCGGACCCGGGGGTCGCCCGGTTCCGGTCGATCGGCTTCCCCGTCTCCCGCGCGCGGACCTTTGCGGTCCCTTAATCCCCTGGGCCTCGGCCTGGCGAACGAGCGGTCTCGGACAGGTTCGGGAAAGGCTGTTGCCTTCCCTGCCCGCCAGACCCGGACAGTGCCGGAGCCGGCGTATCCTTCATGCAGTCACTCACGGCGTACCCCGCCGTTTCCAGTGGCGCGCCGTGCGAAGCGCGGGGAGTTAGCGGAAAGCGGGGACCGAGTTGAGAGGTGCGATTGCGGCTGTCCGTTATCAGACCCGTCGGGCAAGGGGCGCCGTTTGCCCGCGCCGTGGCTATCGGGCATCCGTTTGGCGGTCTCAAATTCCGCTGGGCCCCGCGGCGACCGGCTGCCGGCGTGCCGCGTACCACTTTGGCCCAGGTCCGGTCTCGGTTTGGCTGCATCGTGCCTCAGGGTCATTTTGCAGGGCAATCGCATTTCAGAACAGGGCGAGCAACCTGGCGAGGTAGCTGTCATTCCCGTTCATTTTGCCCTCGACATTGTCATTGACCCGATTTATAGGCAAATCAGGTCGGTTCTTGGGTCGAGCCCGATCTGCCGTGAACAACGCCATGAGATGGAACCGTCAAAATGGCCATGCCTGCTTTCCTGTCGAATATATCGGCACCTTCCACAACCTACGCGGGACGCAACGTCGCCAAGCGGGTCGGTGGCATGTTCATCGCGGGCTCCGGGGATGCCGCCTCGGGCGTCTCGGCGCAGGCGAAAGCGGAGGCCCTGGACGAGATCCTGCAGCATTTCTTTCATGCTGGCGGCCTGGTGTTCAACCAGCAGGATATCGGCGTCAGGGACGTCAGGATCGCGATTGCCTACGTCAAGGGCAAGAAGAGCACAAAAGCGAAACGGAAGGCGGTTATCGCGACGGCGAAGTTCGGCCTTCAGATCGCCGCGACGGCTGGCGGCGCAACAATCGGCTCGGTCATACCGGTCGCCGGTACCGCGCTTGGCGCCGTAGGAGGCGCGGTCGCAGGAGCATCGCTCGGCGTCACCGTCACCGCGGCGGACCAAATCAAGCGGAAGGGCAAGGGCTTTTATAAGTGGGTCAGAGGCACCCGCGGCGAACATCGCAAGCAGGCCGCCCATTGCCTGATGCATAGCGCGTCGCCGCAATTCAACTGGGCCGATGGCCGTAATGCCGCAAGAATGGCCCTGCTGGCGATTTTGGGCGAAGAATATGACGCTGTCATGGGAAGCCAAAACGTGGAGCGGCTCGCGGACCGGCTGAAGTCGAACTGATCCGCATTTCCTGCTGACCCAGCCAAAGTCGCCGCGATACCTCGCCTATTGCCGCGCAAGTGCGCTGGTGCTGACCCACATTTTCGGGAGGGAGCCTACGGGAGTGGCGAAGTACGCCCGGCGCATGGCGGCCGTGAAGACGTCGTCGCCCAGACTGATCAGGCGCCCAGCGTGGTGGTATCCACCCGCACGCCCGGCCCCATTGTGGAGCTGAGCGCCACCCTCTGGACATAAGTGCCCTTGGCGCCGGCCGGCTTGGCCTTCTGGATCGCGTCCGCCAGCGCGCGGGCATTCTCCAGCAGTTTTTCTGCGTCGAAACTGGCCTTGCCGATACCGGCGTGGATGATACCCGCCTTCTCGGCGCGGAACTCCACCTGGCCGCCCTTGGCCGCGCTTATCGCGCCCTTCAGGTCCTGCGTCACGGTGCCCAAACGCGGGTTCGGCATCAGGCCGCGCGGACCGAGGATCTTACCCAGCCGCCCGACCACGCCCATCATGTCCGGCGTCGCAATGCAGCGGTCGAACCCGATGTCGCCGGCCTGCACCTTCTCCGCCAAGTCCTCGGCACCCACCACGTCGGCGCCAGCCGCCAGGGCTTCTTCGGCCTTCGGACCGCGGGCGAACACGCCGACGCGCACCGTCTTACCGGTGCCATTCGGCAGCGAAATCAGGCCGCGCACCATCTGGTCGGCGTGGCGCGGGTCAATGCCGAGGTTCATCGACATCTCCACCGTCTCGTCGAACTTGGCCTTGGCGTTCTGCTTCACCAGCCGGATCGCGTCCGGCAGCGCATAGGACTTGCTGCGGTCGAAACCGGCGGTGATCGCCTTCAAGCGCTTGCCGACTTTTGCCATAGCTCAGCCCTCCACCACGGTCAGGCCCATCGAGCGGGCGGAACCGGCCAGCATCCGCATCGCGCCCTCGATATCGTTGGCGTTCATGTCTTTCATCTTGATTTCGGCGATCTCGCGCAACTGGCTCTGGGTGACGCGGCCGACGCTCGCGGTCTTGCCGGTGGCCGTGCTGCCCTTGTCCAGCTTCGCCGCCTTCATCAGGAAATAGGTGTTGGGCGGCGTCTTCATGATGAAGCTGAAACTGCGGTCGGCGTAGGCGGTGATCACCACCGGTACCGGCATCCCCGGCTCCATGTTCTGGGTGACCGCGTTGAATTCCTTCACGAAGGCCATGATGTTAAGGCCGCGCTGGCCCAGCGCCGGGCCGACGGGCGGCGACGGGTTGGCCTTGCCGGCGGGGATTTGCAACTTGATATAGCCGACGATTTTCTTCGCCATCCGATCCCAGGTCCTTCCGTCCGTCCCGGGGACCGCGGTGCAAACGAGGGCGCGCCCGGGTGGGCCGCCGTCTCTCCCGCGTTCCAGTAAACGCGGGCGTCTAGCCGATGGTGGGGGCGGAGGCAAGGGGCGGGTGCCGGCGTCGAGGCCTACGCGCGGCAAGCCTTGGCGGCACGCCCTGCCATCGGGTATTCGGCAACGCAGCCTGACCTCCGTCCTGGTTCCGACCGCCCAGCGTCGGCCCGCACATGCTTACGGGCGGACGATCTCCCGCTACTTGTGGCCAGGCCGCCGGGACGCCTGCTCCCGCTTCTCCCGCGCCGGTTGCGGCCTGACCGCGGCGCCGTACAATCGGCGCACCAAGGGCGGCATGGTGAGGCCCTGCACCACCACGGTGAACACCACCACGGCGTAGCAGACCTGCAGCAGCAGCGCGCGATACGGGCCGTCCGGCAAGCTGAGCGCCAGGGCCACGGAGACGCCCCCGCGCAATCCGCCCCAGGTCAGCACCGCGATGCCGCGCCCCTGGTGCAGGCGGCGCAGGTTCAGCAGCACCGCCGGCACGCCGGCACTGATGCCGCGCACCAGTACCGCCAGCACGATGCCGCCACCCATCATCTCCGGCCAGATGTGGCTGGTGTCGATGGTCAGCGTCTCCAGCCCGACCAGCAGGAACAACAGCGCGTTCAGCAACTCGTCGATCAGCGACCAGAACAGGATGACGTTGGTGCGGGAGGTCTCGCTCATGGCGCGTTGCGTGGCATGGTTGCCGATCACCACGCCGGCGACCACCACCGCGATCGGGCCGGACAGGCCGAGCCGGTTCGCCACGCTGTAGGTGACCGCGACCAGGGCCAGCGAGATCGTCAGCTCCAGGTTGTAGTCGTCCACCAGCCGCATGGCGCCGAACGCGAGATAGCCAGTGGCCACGCCGAGCAAAGCACCGCCGCCGGCCTCGCGCAGGAAGAGCACAGCGGGGTGCAGCAAGCCGGGGCTGCTGCCGCCATCGCCGGTGGCGACGCCCAGCAGGATGGTGAACACCACCACGGCGACGCCGTCGTTGAACAGACTCTCGCTGGTGATGACGGCGAGCAGGCCCTCGGGCAGGCCGATCTCGCGCAGCAGGCCGGTGACGGCGATCGGATCGGTGGGGGCGAGGACGGCGCCCAGCACCAGGCACCAGGGCAGCGGCACGCAGGCGCCGCCGAGGCGGAATAGCCACCACATCGCCCCGCCGTACAGCGCGGTGGACAGCAGTACGCCGACGGTGGCGAGCGCCAGCACGGTGGCCGCGTGGTTTCGAAGCTGCTGCAGGTTCACATGCAGCGCGCCGGCGAACAGCATGAAGCTGAGCACGCTGTCGAACAAGACGTGCGGCAGGTTGGCGGCGGTGAGGGCCTCGGCGACGGCGGCACGCAGGTCGGCGGCGGCGACCAGATGGCCGACCAGGGTTACGATGATGGACAGCAGCAGGGCGATGACGAGCAAGCCGATGGCGCTGGGCATGTGCAGCCAGCGGTGGTTCACGAAGCCGGCGCAGGCGGTGACCAGAAGCAGGACGGCGATGATCTCGAAATAGGACATGAGGCTGGTCCTGCCACTGCCGTTAGGTGGCATTGCGAGCACACCGAAGCGATCCCCCGCGCGCGACGCGCGCATTCAAGAAAGCAGATGAACGGCTGTGTGAACTAAATGGAGGCGAATCACCAGCGCCTGTGCCGCAATGACTCACCTTTTTCGGCAGGGAGTTCGCCGGCGGCCGCGGCCGCACCGCCATTGCTGAAAATGCACAGACGCTAGCTCACCGACCAGCGACTTGCGCTATTTCCATGGTCGGGAGATTGGAGAACCCCGGTGACTGGTGGAGTTGGAGGCTCCCCAACTGCCGAGGGCCACCGACTCCCGTGTTCTCCGTGGCTCTCCGTTCTTTTTCCGTATTAAACAAGCGCAGCCACCAACATCGAGAGCCGCTGGGGCGAGGCTTCGATTGCTTCTGTGTTGCCGTGTGCGAACTCTCGCGGGAGATTGCTTCGCTGCGCTCGCGCTGCGCTCGCAATGACAGGGGTGTTGACGACAGTGGCGCCGACGGCCCTTACGCACGGCCAACTGTCAGTGGTGCCAGTCGCCGCCACGCCAATCGCCGCCGTGCCAGCCCCAGCCGCCGCCGATCGCGACATAGCCACCGGGAGCGTAGCCATAGCCCGGCGCGTAGTAGCCGTAACTCGGGTAGGCGGGATAGGCGACGCAGCCGCTCACCAGCGCCGCCAGCCCCAGAGCGGCGAGTGCCGGCAGCATGGCACGGCCGAGAGCGCGGGTGTGGGTCGATGTCATGAAACTCTCTCCTGCTTCGTCTCTCTACTGCCGTTACGTGGTCACCGCCGGCGGCGGTTTGGTGGCGCAACCGCGGCGCCGGCGTGTCGGCCGGGTGTCGCCATTGCGATCAGGATCGACGCGGTTTCGCCATGTTAGCGGACCAAGCCAAGCGACGTCCGGCCGCGAAGGAGCCATCGGATGCGCCCGCCCTCTCTCGCCTTCCGCCTCTGCGCCACCACCGTACTCGCCGGCCTGTTGATGGTGCCGACCGCGGGACCAGCCGCGCTGGCGCAGCCGGCGCCACCGGCCGCCGCGCCCGGCCAGCCGGCGGAGAACCCGCCCGAGCGTGTCGGCTGGTTGCAGCAGATCAGCGGCGGCGTGTCCTTCCACGCGGCAGACGCGGAACAGTGGAGTCCGGCCGCGGCGAACTACCCCCTCGCCTCTGGGGATGCGCTCTGGACGGAGCAAAACGCATCGGCGCGGGCGCTGATCTCCGCCAGCGTGATCGCGACGGCCGGCGGGACGGAGTTGGACATCACCACGCTGGACGCGAACGGGCTGCAGACGACGCTGCCGCAGGGCGAGATCTACCTGCATCTCCGCGGCCTGGCGCCGAGCGAGACGTGGTCGGCGCAGACCCCGCGTGGGCTGGTCACCTTCGCCCACGCCGGCCGGTATGGAGTGACGGCCGGCGACACGCAGGACCCGACAACGGTAACCGTGCTGGAAGGCTCCGCCCAGATCAGCGGGCCGGGCTTTTCGCTGCAGGTGGCGGCCGGGCAGACCGCCTCGGTCGCCGGAGCGCAGACCTTCCAGGCCAGTGTCGGGATGGCGCAGGTGGATGCCTTTCTGGCCGCCAAGCAGCAGGCGGAGCAAGCGCTCCCCGCTGCGGCCACGGCGGCGCCCGCGGTAGTGACGGAGATGCCGGGCGGCGACGACCTCTCGTCGTACGGCACCTGGTCGGACACGACCGCGAACGGGCAGGTCTGGTATCCACAGGTTGCCGCCGGCTGGGTGCCGTATCGGGAGGGCCATTGGGCCTATGTGCCGCCCTGGGGATGGACATGGATCGACGACGACCCGTGGGGGTTCGCGCCGTTCCATTATGGCCGTTGGGCGCAGATCGGCGGCCGCTGGGGCTGGATGCCGGGGGCGGTCGCGGTGACCGCGCCGCCGGTCTATGCGCCGGCGCTGGTTGCGTTCTTCGGCGTCGGCATTGACGCGGCGATCGGGTCGGGCACCGTGGGCTGGTTCCCCCTGGGGCCGCACGAGCCGTACCACCCTTGGTACCGCGCGTCGGATGGCTATTTGCAGGCGGTGAACCGACGCGACGTCACCGACGTTACGGTGATCAACCGCAACGTCGAGATCAATCAGTTCGTCAACCGCAGCGCAGTGACGGCGGTGCCGGCGGCAGCGATGGCCGAATCGCAGCCGGTGCGCCAGGTGGCCGTGCGGGTGGATCCGCGCCTGCTGGCCTCGGCCCGGCCGGTGGTCGGCACGGCGCCGATCCGTCCGACAGTGGCGACGGCCGGGTTCACGCCCAACCTGGCGCGGCAAATGCACTTGCCGACCGCGCCGCGCGGCGCTCCGGTGTCGGCGCATGTGGCTCCGGGACCGGCGATTCATGCCGCGCCACTAGTCCATGGTGTCGCCGCCCGGCCGCCGCTGCCACCCCTGCCGCAACACCCGGCTGGCGCAGCGCCGCACGGTCAGGCGCGGCCGGCCGGCGTGGTGGCCCCAGCGCTGCGGCGTCCCGGCGAGGTCGGCCCGCCGCCGATCGCGCATCCGGTGCCGGGGGCCGAAATCCAGCAGCACGGGGCAACGCCTGCCGGGGTTGCGCGACCCGGCGAGGCGCCGGCGGGTGCCGAGCATCGCCCTCCCGCGGGCGCACCACAGCCGCAACGGGTGCAAGAGCAGAGGCCGGAGCACCCGGCCTCGGTCCCGCAACCTCCGGGGGAGCGCCCGGCAGCACAGGCGGGTGCACCACGCGCCGCACCGGCGCCAGAGCATGCGAGTCCGGCGGCGGAGCATGCGGCCCCTCATCCGCCGCCCCCGGAAGCGCACCCCGCACCAGCCGCGCGCGCACCGGAAGAGCATGTCGCTCCGCCTGTGCATGCTCCGGCGCCCGAGGTGCATGCGCCACCACCAGCCCATGCTCTGCCGCCAGAGCAACGTCCTGCTCCACCCGTGCATGCCCCAGCGCCCGAGGTGCATGCACCACCGCCGAAACACGCCCCGGAGCCGGTTCGCCCCGCACCGCCGCCGCAGGCGCATCCCGCACCCGCCCCGCATCCGGGCCCCGCAGAGCATGAGAAGAAGCCGGGTGAACCCTGATCTGGGAGATTGCCTGACTCTAGCCCACCAGATGGGTATCATTAGGTCCGATTGGTGTGGACCTCATCGGACGCAACGCGACGCCTAACGGGCGCAACGATCACTGCCACATGCACTGCCGGGGCTGGACCGATAATCACCCTTCCATTGCTCGAACCGAACGTTCTCCGGCAGCCGTCAGCACCCCGCGCAGCATCAGCTTCAATCCCCGATCCACGTAGGCATCCACATCCATCCGCGCGGCGAAATGCCACGCCTTCAGCGCCCACATGTGTGAGAACATGACGATCTGATAGACCAACATGTCGATGTCGATCTCGCCGAACAAGCCGCTCTCGATGCAATCCCGCACGCAAGCGGCGATCAGCTCGTTAGCCTCGAGCTCCTTCTGCTTGATCGCGTCGCGGCGTGCCCGGCACAGCGACTTGGTCTGGCGGTAGGCGAGCACTGTCGCATCCACCGCGCTGCCGTTGATCCGGCAATGCGTGCGCACCGCGGTGATCAGCCTCTGCAGTGGGTCGTGGATATTTTCCAAGGCCGGTGGGATTTGGCGCTGGTAGGCACTTAGGACTTCCTGCAAGGCCAGGATCTTCCTTGTCGCCGACGTATTGGTAAATCAGGCCGATGCTGACATTGGCATGCTCCGCCACGTCGCGGATGGTGGTCGAGTAGTAGCCGTTCGCGCTGAAGCACGCGAGGCCGCCTGCGTCAGTTGCGCGCGGCGGCGCTCGACCAACGCGGCGTCCTCGACGGTCGTCTTGATCGCGATCGCCGAGCCCGATTTCGACGCGGGTGACGGGCGCTTGCTCCTTTGGTATCGCGCTGCGGCGGCGCTGCTTGCGGGACGCGCCGCCGATCACCGGCCGGAGCTGGCGAGGAACACGACAATCGCCTTGTTCCAGCCGGCGCGATTGGATGCGTGGATCAACGTGTCGTAGGTGATGCCGCGGAACGCGCTCAGCTTCTCCAACCTGTTCATGGTGAGCGTCGCGACGCTATCTTTCTCCTCATACAGAAGTTCAGTGTTGGTGGCTGCGTCGGGCATGGCCGCCTTGTCGCCTTGTTGAAAAGCCTGCGTCGCGCCGGCCGGGGGCATCGCGGGCCATTGCCGCTTGACTTCCATGCGCGGCGGGGACGACCATACCGACCGAACACTCGTTCAGTCGGCACACTCTACCGACGATCCTTACCCGAAGAGCAAGCGATGATCCGCGCCACTCGCGCGGGATTTCGCGCACCAGCATTTGGCGCCGTTCTCCGCCGAGTGGGGGCGGACGGCGGCGTTGCCGGGGGTGGCGTTGGCGGCGTTGCAGGAATCGCGAACTGAGGGCACCGGCAACGCAACAGGAGGCGCAGCATGACACTCCACGGCAGGACGGCCTTGGTCACCGGTGGCGTGTCCGGCATCGGCAAGGCAACCGCATGGGAATTGGCCCGTTGTGGCGCCCAGGTCATTGTGGCGGACGTCAACCGCGACGGTGGGCATGCGGCGGAATCCGAGGCGAAGGCGGACGGCCTGCCGATCACCTATGCCAGCCTCGACCTCGCCGACCTGGCTTCGATCGACGGCTGTGCCGCCGCGGTGCTCGCGCGCTTTGGGTGCGTGGATGTCTTGGTGAACGCCGCCGGCTGGGACCGCATGCAGCCGTTCCTCGAGAACACGCCGGACTTCATGGACCGGATCCTGGCGATCAACCTGCGCGGCCCGATCGGCCTGACGCAGAAGCTGCTGCCAGCGATGGCCGCGAACGGCTATGGCAAGATCGTCAACGTGTCCAGCGACGCCGGCCGTGTAGGCAGCCTGGGCGAGACCGTCTATGCCGCGGCGAAAGGCGGCATGATTGCCTTCACCAAGTCGCTGGCGCGCGAAGTCGCGCGCTACAACATCACCGTGAACTGCGTCTGCCCCGGTCCGACGGACACGCCCCTGTTCCACGCCCAACCGGAGAAGCTGAAGGTCGCGCTGGAGAAGGCGATCCCGTTCAAGCGCATCGCCAAACCGCAGGAACCAGCCGACGCCATCTTGTTCTTTGCCAGCCCGCGCTCGGATTACGTGACCGCCCAGGTGTTGAGCGTGAGCGGTGGGCTGACCATGGTTGGATAAGACGAATGCGAAGGGTAATCCTAGCGCATTACCGGTTGGGAATTTATGGTTTTGTCTTATGTGTGGTAAAAATGGTTTGTCCTTGCCCCGCACGTCATCAAGCAAGCAAGCGATATTTACCACGAAGAGAAATATCTCGCGAGTCCAGAGTTCTGGCCCAATCCCGGGTCAGGACGCGAGCCGGAACGCCTGCATCTGATTGCTGTCCTGTCGCTCGATGACGAATTTCGCGAAGCTGTTGCCCGGGGCGGAATTCAGGAGAAATTCCGGCATGGTCTGGCGCAGCGCATTGGCCACCACCAGCTCGGAGGGCGGGATGCCGGGCCGGATGGTGCGCAGCCAGGAGCCGAAGGAGGCCCAGACGCGCTGCGGGAAGGCTGTGGCCAGGTACTGAAGCAGTCCCTGGCAGACCACGGCCGCCTGGATGAAGACATGGTAGGCGTGCAGCTTGCGCCTGACGGCGTCGCGGTATTCGGACGACGCGCGATGGAGATGCTGGTTGCCGCCCCGGCGGCGCAGCGGCTTCATGTCGGACATCCAGAAGTGGTAGCTGAACGAACCGATCAGCCGCACCGCCTGCTTGAACGTGTGTTCGATTTTGAAGCGCAGGCCGTAGAGGCGAATGATCTCGATAGCCGCCAAGGAAGTGTCGGTGCACATCAGCAGGCATGAGCCTCTCGTCGGATGGGTCACCGCGACGAAGCGCACGAGCCGGCCGGCCGGACGCCACAGCAGGTCGCGTACCTTATACTGTATGACCACCTGGCGCTCGCCGTAGACGGGACTTTTAGCGTGTTCGCGGCCCTTGGGATCTTGCAGCAGGGATTTCAGCTTGACCTTGCGGTCATAGACCTTGGGCCGGCCTCGCTTGCGCGGGCCGCGCTGCTGGTACGGGGTGTAGGCGACGGCGTTGGACTTCACCCGGGTGACCAGGTGATTGTTGTTTTTGAGCAAGCCGGCGACGATCTTGCGCGCGGCATAGTAGGCGTCGGCGACGAAGTAGCAGGGTTGCGCGATGGCGACGATGCCGAGGAGGGCGAGCATCTTGTCGAGCAGGGTGCGGCGGTCGCGGTTGGACCACACGACACCCTCGTGGATGCGCACGGCGAGCGGCACGGCGAACACGCTGGTGGCGGCGTGCACCAGCAGGCTGACGGCCTGCATCGAGTGTCCCATGATGTATTCGGGCTTGGTGTTTGACTCGGACTGCTGATGCAGCAGTTTGACCCCCGGCATTTTGCGGCCGCGCTTCGGCACCTTGATGCCGTCGCCGACCACGACATACCGGCCGTTGATGCGCAGCGGCTGCGGGAACAGCCGCAGCGCGGTCTGGGTCCACAGCGCGGTAAGGCGGTCGAGCTTTACAGCGGGGCTGTGAAAGTGATCGACCAGCTTGTTGTAGAAGCGGGCGTCGAGCTTGAGAGCGCGCACCAGGCTGGTCACGCCGAGCAATTCGGTGCGCACGGTGAAGCCTGCGACGGCGGTGGCGAACCAGAGGAAGCTGCGCAGACGGGAGAACGCCGGGCGCAGTTGCCAGATCGCGTTCCACCAGGGGACCCACAGTGACATCGGGCCTGCTCGTTGCTGTTTGTGATGAGTGACGTGCGTATCCCGGGAGGCACTGTCATGCTGTTGAATCTATTGTGATCGATCTTGAATCTATCGTGAACATCGCGACGGCGGCGAGCTGCGGTGCTATGGTCATCCGATGGGCAAGCGGCGCGCAAAACACCCGTTCGAGGACAACCCGGTGATCGACGGCTTTCTCGAATGGATGGACGCACCCGAGGGACAACAATCGATCGAGGCACTCGATCTGGTATTCGCCGCCCTGCAACATGCCGGCGTCGACGCCCGGCAGCGCAAGATCGGCTGGGCCGACGGGACACGGCTGTCGATCGAGCAATCGGTCGCGCGCATCCAGGCCGAGCATCCGGGCGTGCCTCGCGACCTGACCGAAACTCACGTGCTGGGTTGGCTGGAGAGCTGCGCGCCGGAATCCTGCTCCGAGGGTGAGCTTGAAGAACTCGACCGGCTCATCGAGCCGTGGCTCGATGACTATGAGCACACGTCACGAGCCGACAGAAAGTAGCCGAGAACTCGGCACTCTCGAGAAATATCTAATCCTTCGTGCCTTCGTGTCTTCGTGGTGAAAATCGCTTGGTTTCTGGTGATCGGTAAGGACTAGAAGGGAGGGTGATGATTGAAGCATCAAGATCCACATATCAGACCGAAAACAGTTTAATAGCTTTGCCGCTTGGCGGATGATGCTCCAACGTCTCCAGCACGACGGTCAGCTCCTACGCGACGCTGGCGCTTTCATAGCCATGCGCGGCCCCTCAATCCCCTTGGAACACCGGGCGCTGCTTGTCCACGAAGGCGCGATAGGCGCGGCCATAGTCCTTGGTCTGCATGCAGATCGCCTGCGCCTGCGCTTCGGCCTCGATCGCTTCGTCGATCGGCATGCTCCACTCCAGGTGCAGGCAGCGCTTGGTCATGGCGTGGGCGAAGGTGGGGCCAGCCGCGAGCGAGGCCGCCAGCTCCTGCGCGTCGGCCAGCAAGCGCTGCGGCTCGCACAGGCGATTGTAGAAGCCCCAGCGCTCGGCTTCAGTGCCGGCCATGGCGCGGCCGGTGTAGAGCAAGTCAGCGGCGCGCCCGGCCCCGATGATGCGGGGCAGGATGTTGCAGGCGCCCATGTCGGCACCGGCGAGCCCCACGCGGGAGAACAGAAAAGCGACCTTGCTGTCGGCGGTGCCGAAGCGCAGATCCGAGGCCATCGCAAGAATCGCGCCAGCACCGGCACAAATCCCATCGATCGCCGCCACGATCACCTGCGGGCACGCGCGCATCGCCTTCACCAGATCGCCGGTCATGCGCGTAAAGTCGAGCAAGCCCTGCATGTCGCCGGCTTCCTGCATGCGCACCAGCGGGCCGATGATCTCGTGCACGTCGCCGCCGGAGCAGAAGTTACCGCCGGCGCCGGTGATGATCACGGCCTTGACGGTCTCCGCGTAGAGCAAGGCGCGAAAGGTGTCGCGCAGCTCGGCGTAGGATTCGAAGGTAAGCGGGTTCTTTCGCTCGGGCCGGTTCAGGGTGATGGTGGCTACATTGCCCTCGAGCGACCAGAGGAAATGCCGCGGGTCGTAGCCGGCGAAGCCGACGCGGTTGCGGTCTTGTTGCAGCGCCATGGCACAAGCCTTTCATTCAGCATACAGCACTGATCATGGAAAGCGTCAAGCAGACGAAGCGTTGTTCAAGGCCCCCAAGTAATGACGCACGAAGCCTGCACCGGCGAAGGCAGCCATCCACGACTATGCTGCATGCGACCCGCGAAGGTTGCGGATGCCGACAGAAACCCGCCACCGGGCGCTTGACACGGCGGTCAGCATGACGAGGCGGGCGTCGTCCAAGCGCCAATCGATCGGCTGCTCGGGCCTAGTCTGCGGCGGCCGGGACGGTCCGGGCCGGCAGCAGCTCGCCCGGCTTGTCCTCCTCCCGCCGGAACACCAGCTGCTGCTCGTGGAACGCGGCCACCGAATCGCGATGGGCGATCGACACCAGCGTGGCGTGCGGAAGATGCTGGCGCAGAGTGCGATACAGCTCCGACTCGCCTTCCGGGTCGAGGCTCGCGGTGGCTTCGTCCAGGAACACCCAGTCCGGCTCGGTCAGCAGCGCCCGCGCCATGGCGACGCGCTGTTGTTCGCCGCCCGACAGCCGCATCGGCCAGTTGGCGTCGTGGTCGAGCTCGCCCACCAGGCCGTGCAACCCGACATCCGTCAGCACCTTCATCAGAGCCTCGCGCGTATAGGTGTTGGTCGGGTGCGGATAGGTGATCACGTGCCGCAGCGTGCCCAGCGGGATATACGGCCGCTGCGGCAGGAAGAATGCGTTCTTCGGGATCTCCACCCGCCCATGGCCGAACGGCCATATCCCCGCGAAGGCACGGAACAGTGTGGACTTGCCGGCACCGGACCGGCCGGTGAAGACCACTGAATGGCCCGGTTGCAACTCCAGCTCCGCATGCTCCAGCAGCTTGTGCCCGTTCGGCAGCGCTATCGTCACATCGTTCAGCCGCACCGTGCCGTCCGGTGAGTCCACCCGCTCGAAGCCCTGGCTGGCGGCGGCGCGGGCGTTGACGATGGCACGGTGGAAGGTGGTGAGGCGTTCCACGATGGCGCGCCAGTTCGCCAGCGAGGCATACGCCCCAACGAACCAGGACAGCGCGCTCTGCACCTGGCCGAACGCGCCGACGGTCTGCATCATGCCGCCGAGTTCCATCGCCCCGGCGAAATAGCGCGGCGCGGCGACCACCACGGGGAAGATCACCGCCACCTGGTCATAGCCCACGGTCAGCGTGTTCAGCAGCTTCATCCGCACCATGATCGCGTACCAGTTGCCGATCACCGCGTGGAACCGGTGGCGCAGCACGCCTTTCTCCTCATGCTCGCCGCGCTGCAGGGCGATGCCTTCCATGTTCTCGCGGATGCGCACCAGGGCGTAGCGGAAATCCGCCTCCACCCGCTGCTGGCGGAAATTCAGCGCCGACAGAGGCCGCCCGACCAAGTGCGTCAGCCAGCTTCCCACCACGGCGTAAACCAGCGCCACCCAGACCATGTAGCCGGGGATGGTGAAGCCGAACAACGAGATGTCGCCGGACAGGCCCCACAAGATGCCGACGAAGCTGCCCAGCGACACGATGTTGGACAGCAGCCCCAGCCCCAGCGACAGCGTGTTGTCGGTGAAATCGCGCAGGTCCTCGGCGATGCGCTGGTCCGGGTTGTCGGTGCCGACGGCGGCGCGGTCGGTGGTCAGGCTGATGCGGTAATACGCCCGGTCCGCCAGCCATTCGTCCAGGAACACGGTGGTCATCCAGCGCCGCCAGCGGATCTGCAGCCACTGGTTCAGGTAAACGGAATACACCGCGATGCCGATGAACACCGCCGCCAGCTCGCAGAACCCCGGCATCAGCCCGCTGGGCGTGAAGCGGTACATGAAGATCAGGTCCACGAAGGCGTGCCAATTCTTCTGCTGCAACGAGTTGTAGAACTCGCGGCGCCAATAGTTCAGCACCACCGATAGCGCCACCTGCGCCAGGTTCAGCACGATGATGGCGGTCAGCAGGCCCCAGGCAGACAATTTCTCGTCCGAGCGGGTGAAATAGGGTTTGGACAGCCGATAGGCGTCCTCCAGAAACGAGCCGAGACCACGCATGCAACCATCATCTTTCTTTGGCTGGGTTGAGCGCCTTGTCGAGCGCGGCGAGCCACGCCGCCACCCGCCGCCGGTTGGCGCCAAGATCGGAATAGCCGTAAACGCTGCGGGAATACAGCAGGAGCGTGGCGGCGCCTACTCCGGCCGGGGCGACCTGGGCGGTCACGAGGTCGGGGAAGTTGAAGACGGCGCTGCGGACCACCCAATCGGCCTGCAGCCGGTCCGGATAGGCGGCCGAGGGGTAGGTGCGGGGCTGCGCCGCCGCGACCGCGCGGATCTCGGCATAGAGCCGGGCCGCCGGCGTGGGATACTCCGGCGTGACGATGTCCGGGGCCAAGTGGAAACCGGCCGGCGCGGCCAGCGCGGTGTTCGGGCTGGCCGGACGGCTGATATCCGCCACGTCCGTTGGCGGCGGCGCCGGCAGGCCGTGCGCGCCGACGGCACCACAGGCGGGCAGAAACAGGCCCAGCAACCAGGCCAGCGGGGTCATGCGACGCCACCGGTCATGGGACGCCACCGGTCATGGGACGCCGCCGGTCATGCGACGCCACTGGTCATGGGACGCCGCCGGTCGTGGGACGCCGCCGGTCGTGGGACGCCGCCGGTCGTGGGACGCCGCCGGTCGTGGGACGCTGCTGGTGATGGGACGCTGCCAAAGGGGGCCATGGGGTGGCCTATAGCCGATTTCGTCTCGGCGGGAGATTTCGCCGGCGTTAGGCTTCCGTTCATCGACGCGTGATCTTCTTCGGGTCCGGAACCGCAGTGCCGCATCCGCCATGACCGCCAAGCCCCCCGCCTCGCCCGACCGCTGCGTCCTGCGCCACCGGCTGTTCAGCCGGTTTGGCGACCCGCTGTTTCGCCGCGCCGAGACCGACGGCACGCCCGTCATGGTGGTCTTGCTCGGAGAACGCGAGGCGGCGCTGCCGCTGCGCGCCCTGCAGCACGAGTTCAACATCGCCGATGATTCCGAGGATGGCCGCATGATGGGCCTGATCGCGGCGGCGCTGGACTTCGTCACCACCCTGCGCCTCGGCGACCCGTTGCCGCCGGAGGTCCTGAGCGGCCAGGCGAGCTGGGAGCCGGAACCACATCATGTGCGGCTGGCACTCGCGCGGCTGCGGCTTAACCTGGTAGCGTGGCTGCAGCCGGACAAGCCGGACGAGAACGCCTTGCTGGAGCCGGTGGAACTGATGGTTGCCGCCGACGATCCGGCACTGCGCCCCCGGCTGCGGGAAGGCTACCGCCGCGCGGCGGAGGAACTGAAGCTGCCGGACCATGCCGCCGTGCCGCCGATGCTGGACGCGCTGGCGCAGGAACTGGCCTATATCGAGGCATTGCGCGAGCGGCTGCTGCAACCGGTGCAGGCCGTCGCATTGAAGCTGGCCCGCCTGGCACAGGGGTGGCGGGGCGACGCCGTGCAGCTCGAGAAGCTGGGGCAAGTGCGCCGGCTAAACAGTACGGCGCTGCGGCGGATCGGGGGTCGCTTCGAGGAGCTGGATGCGCAGACCGGCGAAGTGCTGGCCGCGCTGCGTAACCTGGAGAGCCAGAAAACCTTTATCCGCTCCAACCGGGACTGGCTGTATCGCACCGTGAGGGCGTGGCAGCCGCTGCTGCTGGAATGGGAGGGCATCGGTTCGGTCTATGACCAGCGTGCCCGCGCGGCGCTGGAACACACCTATCATTTCCTGGCGCCTCGCTTCATGCCTGTGACGGAATGGCTGACCGCTTCGCGGCCAGAGAAGAGCGGCAAGAAGACGCCGGAGCGTGGGATGGTCTGGTGAGGCGATGTTTCGTGGCGAGCTAAGCAGCCAGCGTAGCCAACACGGCGGCCAGCGCGCCGAACCGCCTTTCGCATGTTACACCATGTCACGATTATCGTGAACAAACCCGCCCGGCCGCAACTTGTTTAATCCGCGACGGGGCCGCGAGGTCGCGTCGGATACACGATTTTACGAAGAGGAAGTTACGACATGGCAGATCAACGACATACCGGCAATCCGGGCAATTTCGAGGAGGATCGCGAAAAGGCCTCGCGCGCCGGCCACGTCGGCGGGCAGCACAGTGGCGGCAACTTCGCGAACGACCATGAGCGCGCGGTGGAGGTTGGGCGCAAGGGCGGCGAGCACAGCCATGGCGGCGGTGGCTCCGAGCACAATCCAGGCAACTTCGCCCAGAACCGCGAGCGCGCGGCCGAAGCTGGCCGCAAGGGTGGCCAGCACTAACCGCAACGGTCACTGACGGATAAAGAGAAGCCGTCCGGCGAAAGCGCCGGGCGGCTTTTTGCGTTTTAAAGCTGGCGTGGCGTCTGTTTGTTGCCAATATGCCGTAGCGCGGTGCGGCGAGCCGATCCTGTGAATTCTCACGAAGGAAAAGGAACCACTTCAAAATTCACAAAGAAAAGCTCACGTTGTGATACTTACGCTTCTGTGCCGAACCTGTCACTGCGAGCGCGGCGAAGCAATCTCCCGTGCGAACTCTTCGGGGCTTGCTTTGCTGCGCTCGCAAGAACCATCCCGTCATGGCCGGGCTTGACCCGGCCATCTCTACTCGAACCGATCGGGAGCGCTTGGCACCGAGCGGCTCGATCGACATTGGGCAGATGGCCGGGGCAGCAGATCGAGCGCGCGGTGGCGCGGGCGCTGCAAGCCGGCCTTCAAGGTGAGTCGGCCGCCGCCGGCCGTTGATCAATTCGCAATGACACTCAGGGGACATCTTTGGGAGATTACGAGTCCCTGCAAGCTGCACCGGCCCTGCCTTTCAATTTCGGACCGATGGGGTACGGCGTTCGGTTGCGGCCGCAAAGGTGCTGCGGCATCCCGCTCATTGCGCCGCACGCCCCGCCGCCGCACTCTCCTCTCAGGTTGTCCGCGGCCCTGCTTCGGGGTTGCATGGCAGCCGCAGCGACAAAAACAGGGGGAACGCCGCCATGAGTGCTACCGGCCTTGCGCCCACAGCCATTCCCATCGGGCCATTGGAAGCGCGCTATCGAGAGCAGTCGAGTTTCCGCAACGCGAGCGACCAGACACGGGTCACGCCGACGCATTGGCATATCGCCATCGCAAACGGCCTGGGCTGGGGCTTCGACGGGATGGACGGGGTGATCTTCGCGCTGGCGGCACCGCTGGTGATCCGCGATTTTCATGTTACGATACCAGAATACCGCTCCGGGCTGCAGATCGCGCTGCTGATCGGCATTCTCGGGATGTATGCGTGGCCGTGGCTCGCCGACCGCTATGGGCGGCGCACCTTGCTCGCGCTGAACATCGCCTTGTTCTCGCTGATGATGCCGGTGGTGGCGATCTCTCCGACCTGGGGCAGTTTCATTGCGGCGCGCTGCGTGGTGAACTTCGCGCTGAACGGCGAATGGGCCGTAGGCTCGATGCTGGTGGCAGAAACCTGGCCGGCGCATCTGCGCGGTCGGGCGATCGGCATCAACCGTGGCACGTGGTGCTTCGGCGCCGCGGCGGCCGGCGCCATCGCCACCTTCATCATCGCCGATTACGGCTGGCGCGCCGCCTTCGCGGTGCCGGCGGTGGTGGCGCTGATCGCCGTCTATGTGCGCGCGAAATGTCCTGAGTCGCCGTACTGGGTGCGCATGCAGGACCGCAAGCGCCGCATCGACGAGACGCGTGCCGCGGGGCAGCCGTTGGCGGCGGCGGACCAAGCGTGGCTCGACAAGGCGCAGCGCGTGCCGCTGCGCCAGTTGTTCCTGCCGGACATGTGGCGCAACACCGCGGCGGCGACGTTCGTCGCGTGCTGCAGCACCACGATCTATGGCACGGTCGGCGGCTGGATGCCGCTGTACCTGGCGCAGGAGCGGCATTGGTCCACCGCCACCTATGGCACGTTCTACATCTGGTGGGGGCTGGCCGGGTTCCTCGGGTTGCTGGCGGCGGGCTGGATTTCCGATCGTTTCGGCCGCCGTCCGGCGTTCTACATCATGCTCGCCGAGGGCGCGATTTTCCTGACGCTGTGGGTGTTCGCGACGAGCAATGCCGAGCTGTGGATCTACGGCCTGCTGTGGAGCATCGGCTTCCTCGGCTTCTGGGCACCGAGCATGATCCTGACGGCCGAGGTCTATCCCACGCGCATCCGCGGCGTCGGCAACGGCTTCTCGTGGTCGGTGGCATGGGTGGTGGGATTCGTGCTGTGGCCTTTCGTGGCCATCGCCTTGCAGCAGCGCACCGGATCGTTTGCGGCGGCGTTCCTGGTGATCCCGGTGGCGATGGTGCTGATGGCGCTGGGTGTCTGGGCGTTCACGCCGGATCATGCGGGGAAGGAGCTCGACGCGATCAGCGTTTGATCCCGTGCGGCATGGCGGGCGAAGGAAGGCCGCCTCAGTCTTCGGGCGCTTCGGCTGCCATGTGCTGTCCTACCGGCACATCCGCCGCACGCTCACGTCGTCATCGCGGTGTCTTGGTCTTGGTATTGAGTAACTCCTTCGTCATGAATATCCGCGACGTGCCGGGTGGATCGCACGCTATGCGACCGAATTCCCGCCATCCATGCCGTTCATAGAAGCCAGGCGCCTGGAAGCTGATGGTGTAGAGCACTGCTGCGCGGCAGCCTCTCCGCGCAGCGTCTTCCTCCATCATGTAAAGCATACGGCTGCCGAGCCGGTGGTGGCACAATTCCTTCGGCAGAAATGCAAGTTCGATGAACAGGAGACCCAGTGACGTTCGACCTAGCAAACCGCCAAGGATCCGCCCGTTCGATGATTCGCGCGCCAGCACCGCGAGTGGCTGCGCATCCCAATATCCTGCCTGCTCCACGCCGTGGCCAGCTAACCCCTCGTTGATGACCTGACGTGCCTCATCGTCGGGAGTGTCAGTAAGAAACAGAATTGGTTCGACCATCTCGGTTGCCTTTCCCGGTTGAAAGCTCGTTCAATAGGTTCGCGGCGGTCCGTACGTCGACCGTTCCGCGACCCTCGGTGAACCGATCAAGGATGCTTTCGAGGAGGTTGCACGCCTCGCTGTTTTTGTCCTGATCCAGCCATAGCCGCGCCACGCTGGCGGCGGTACGCAGTTCCCACGCCAGGGCCGCCTGCTGGCGAGCCACATCGAGCGATCGAAGAAAGTACACTTGCGCAGCCTTCGCCGCATCGGCCGCATCAATTTTCAACACGATCTCGCCTTTGAGGCGCAGCAGTTCGGCGAGGTACCAGTGCGTCTGGTTGCGCTGTGATTGTTTGATCGCATCGTCAATCACGACGCTCGCCTGCAAGATATTTCCGGCGATCGCCAGTCCTTCAGCAAGAGAGGCCAGGAATTCCAGGATATACTGACCAAAATTTGCCTTGTGGAGGTGATCGATACCGGTCTGAAGCCGGTGCAATCCACGTGCGACATCGCCGCGTCTGATCAGCAGTTCACCCTCGAAGCAGACCCCGTGAGCGTGCCAGAGTTCCAGCGCTTCTCTCGCCGTTTGATCGAGCAGCATCGTCGTATAACACTGTGCTGCTGCGAGGTCGCCGGTCAGGAGAGCTATTGGGCACGCGGCCCCGGCAAGCGCATTGCAAAACGACTGCGGATGCCTGGTCAAACGAGCATCCTCGATATTGGCCTCCACCACGCGAACGGCTTGATCCGCGTAGCCCTGTACCCACAAGATGCGCGCGAGGTACATACGCGCGGTCACCGCCTGGTCGGACTGAAAGCGAATTGCATGCGATCCGCGAACAGGCGCAACATAGCTCGCAAGCATCCGCTCGATGTGCTTCCTCGCTCCCCGTTGATCTCCGAGGAAATGCAGCGCCGCTCCGGTCAGGCGATCGCCAACGAGCCGGTCATTGTTGTCGGTTCCGCTGGCGGCGAGGTCGGAAAATACCTGAGCGATTGCCAGTCCTTCTTTGAATTCGCCCCTATTGACATGAGTACCCCAGATTCCCCACAGTGCTCGCAATTGGCATTCAGCGTCACCAAGTGTTTCGGCAATCTCCAACGCAGCCCTCCATGCCGCAAGCGTATCGCGAGTTGATTTTGCCATGTACGCCTGGGACGCCGCTATCGCCGCATAGAGTTGCATCCTGCGCCGATCGTCTTTGGTCTCCGCGTTCTCGAGGATAGTCAATGCATGCTCCGCTTGCATACGGCATTCCTCGAGAAGCCACATCTCGAACCATAGAGGTGCTGCGGCGGTGGTAAGGGCTATCCCGGTCGTCACATCGCCGTCAGTTTTAAGAGTCCAGTCCAGAGCCGCACGCAGATCATCTATATGGGGAGCATAGCATGCCAGCCATTGCTCACTTGGTTGGGTATTTCAGTCGGACTCTGCTCGCTCAAGCAGGATGCGACAATACCCGGCGTGCCGTCGCGCGGCCTGCTCGACCTCACCGTGTCCGCTCAGTTGCTCCAGCGCATAGGCGCGTGTCGTCTCGAGCAGTCGCCAACGGGCGGATAGAGGCTTTTCCAATACAATGAGCGATTTTGCGACAAGGCTGGCAATGCCCTCAACGACAGACAGCTCAGCTTCGTCGCCGTTGTCCATGATTGCAGCGGCACCTTTGAGTGTGAATCCGGCAGGAAAGATTGCCAGCAGTCGCAGCAGGCGTCGTTCGGGCTCAGGCAGGAGATCATAGCTCCAATCCAGAGCCGCACGCAGCGTCTGGTGCCGCGGGAGTGCGGTGCGGCGGCCACCGGTCAGTAGCCTAAATCGATCGCCAAGGTGCGCTGCGACCTGCCAAACGCCGAGTGTCACCGCGCGAGCCGCTGCAAATTCGATAGCGAGTGGAATGCCATCCAGCCGTCGGCAAATCTCAGCAATGGTTGGAATGGCGTCCGTCTGCACGCACATCTCGGAGTGCAACAATGGGGTCCTGGCGATGAACAACTGTACGGCACTATGGTTGAGGATATCATCAGAGTTGCGCAGATGCTCAGGCGGTACGCCCAGAGGCGGCACGTGATAGAGGTACTCGCCCTCGATCCGAAGTGCCTCCCGGCTGGTTGACAGAACCGTCAGGTGCGGACAGCGCCGCACCAGCGTTTCCGCAAGGTTCGCCGCCGCGTCAACGACATGCTCGCAATTATCGAGGACGATAAAGACTTTCTTGCCGCCAATAGCCCGAGCGACAGCTTCGCCCGATATCTCTTCGCCACTAAACGTTATGCCGAGAGCTGTTGCGGCCGCAGACGGCACTAGCCGGCTATCAGCCAATGACGCCAACTCAACGAAAAAAACACCGCCGTCGAACGTCGATGATTGACTTCGGGCAACCTCCAAAGCAAGCGCCGTCTTGCCGATCCCTCCCGGTCCAGTCAGCGTAACCAGCCGACGCCCCGACAGGAGATCCTGCAGCTCCCGCATGCTGCCTGCCCGACCGATCAAATCAAATGTTGACGCAGGTAAATTGGTCCTGGGCGGTTCGATCCGCGTCTCATCTGGCTGGAGATCATCTGGGTCTGCCCGTACACCCTCTTGCTGGATCGTCCAGGTACCGAGAAGGCGATAGCCTCGACCGGACTCCGTCTTTAGCATGTGCCGGTCCGAGCCGAGTGCCTTGCGAAGCGCGGATATGTGCACGTGAAGCGTATTTTCGCCAATGAACGCGCCGGGCCATAGTTGGCCCATCAGCTCGTCCTTGGTGACCAGCTTACCGGCCGACTGAACCAAGACCTCATACCGCAAAGGTGCGGCGCCCAATAGGGGCGGGATGTCCACCCAATCGGAGTTCGCGGCGAGCGAGATCGACCTCCCACCTGCCGAAGGTATACACAGATCCTCGGCTTCGTGCAGTCACCTCAGGTTCCCATACGGCCCGCGACGCCCTTCGCAAGGTAAAACTTTCACTGACAGGCATTTCGACAGCGCAGGCGTAATTCAGCACTCCCTCTGAGCTCGGGCGGCGGGCACGCGTAGTGGATCAAGGGCATCCACGCCCGCCGGGGTCCACGGTACTGGACTTCTGCCCGCCTTTCCAGCGGCCAGCGGCAAGCCCGTGCAGGTTGCGTTCGACAGTGGCCGGCTAACGTCCGGTGGGCATGATGGTCAAAAGGCAGAGGCAGCGTGGGAATAGCAGCCCCGTACCAAGGCGCTCCGGGACCATTGGTGCCGGCGAGCTCCCTGAAGAGCGCCTGCGAATTAGAGGTGCCGTCCGTCGCGCTCAGCCGATCCGCAGTAAACGCGATCCTTCGCGGCGCAGCCACGGGATCGCGGCGCCAGTGTGCGGCGTGAGCCGATCGACCACCGCCCAGAAGCGCTTCCCGTGGTTCATGTGCTTGAGATGCGCCACCTCGTGGCCGGCGACATAGTCTTGCACGAACTCCGGCGCCATCACCAGCCGCCAACTGAACGCGAGCGATCCGTCCGGCGCGCAACTTCCCCAACGGCTCTGCGTATCCTTCACCACCACGCGGCGCGGCGTTGCCTCGATCGTTGCCGCCTTCGCGGTTGCCAGAGCGGACAACTTCCGCCGCGCCTCGGCGCGCAGGAAATCGGTAACCCGGCGCCGCAGAAATTCCGGCGCCCCGGTAACGAACAATTCCTCGTCGAGGATCCAGGCCCCGCCGCGGGATTGCGGGACATGGCGGATACGGTGCAGCACGCCACCGATCGGCACCATAGCGCCGTCGATCAGCGGCACATGGTCGGGCAGCGCCGCAAGCCTGCTCGCGACCCAGTCGGCATGCGACATCAGCAGAGCCATGCCTGCACTGCGCCCGGCGCGTGGCGGCAACGTCACCACCACACTGCCCTCACGGGGATCGATGCGCAGGCTGATGCGTCGCGCGCGCGCACTGCGTCGCCATTCGACGCGCGCGGAACCACCAAGCAATGCGAGGGTCTCGATCGACACAGCCTCCATCGCGACGGATAAGGGCCGGTCGCGGGCGATTCGTCAATGCAAGAGTTGCCGGCGGTCTCCGCGCGAAGCGCCGCGAAGCAACTCCCGTGAGTGACGTGCGTACTCTCCGGGAGATGGCTTCGCGGCGCTCGCAATGACAGGTAGGTCGAGAGATTGCTTCCGCTGCGCTCGCAATGACAGGTTGGCCTGTGCCTGCAATGACAGGTTGGCCCGCGGCATCGAAGCGCTCCAGGATGGCAACACCGCTGCGCCATGGCACAGGCGCGCCTTTCGCCGACGACGACCCGCTCAGTGCAGCCCGTCGCAGAAGGCGGCGATGCGCTTGCAGCCTTCCACCAACGAGGTGTCATCGGTCGCCGTGCTGACGCGGAGGTATGGGCTCATGTGATACGCCGCACCATGCACGGTGGCGACATATTGTTCCTCCAGCAGCGCCAGGCACACGTCCTCGATCGTTCTGCAGCTCCTTGCCGCCGGCAGTGGTGTGACCGAGGCAGCCGGCGACGTTGGGAAACACGTAGAACGCGCCTTCGGGTTTGTGACAAGTGATTCCCTTGCAGCCGTTCAGCATCTCAACCGCGATGTCGCGGCGGCGCTGATAGGCCACACTTTGCTCGCGTGCGCCGTCCTGCGGCCCGTTCCAGCGCGGCGACCGCCGCGGCCATGCCGACGGTGGAGATGCCCGCCGTCGCCTGGCCCTGCATGTTCACCATCGCCCGGATCAGCGGCTTCGGCCCGCCGGCGAAGCCGATGCGCCAGCCCGTCATCGCATAGGTCTTCGACACGCCCGACACCGTCAGCACGCGATCCTTCAGGTCGGGTGCCACCTGCGCCATCGTCGCATGCTCGACGCCGGTGAAGATCAGATGCTCATACATGTCGTCGCACAGGATCCAGACATGCGGATGCTTGCGCATCACCGCGGCGATCGCCTTCATGTCGTCGGCGCTCATCACCGCGCCGGTCGGATTGTTCGGACTGTTCAGGATCAGCCACTTGGTGTTCGGCGTGATCGCCGCGTCGATGTCCTCGGGGCGCGGCTGGAAGCCGTTGTTCTGCGGACAGTTGACGAACACCGGCGTGCCCTCGGCAGAGCTGCGTCATCTGCGCATAGGCGATCCAGGACGGCACCGGAATGACCACCTCGTCGCCCGGATCGACCGTCGCCATGATGGCGTTGAACAAGCATTGCTTGCCGCCGTTGCCGACGCAGATCTCGTCCAGCGCGTAGTCGATGCCGCTGTCGCGCTTGAACTTTGCCTGGATCGCGCGCTTGAACGCGGGCGTGCCGTCCTGCGGCGGATACTTCGTGTCGCCCTTCAGCGCCGCCTGATGCGCCGCCTCGATCGCATGCGGCGGGCTGGCGAAATTCGGCTCGCCGGTGGTCAGCGTGATGACGTTCTTGCCGGCGGCCCGCAGTTCGCGCGCCTTGATCGTCATCTGCACGCTGGCGGCGACCTCCACGCGGCCGAGCCGTTCGGCCAGGCGTGGCCCGGTGTGCAGGCGCGGACATCAGTGCAGCCCTTCGCAGAAATGCTGGATGCGGCGGCAGGCGTCCTGCAGCTCCTCCGTCGAGTTGGCGTAGGCGATGCGGATATGGCCCGGATAGCAGAACGCCGCGCCGTGCACGGCCGCCACGCCCTCCTCCTCCAGCAGCGCCAGCACGAAGCTTTCGTCGTCCGTGATCTTCTTGCCGCCGCGCGTGGTCTTGCCGATGCAGCCATGGATCGAGGGATAGACGTAGAACGCGCCCTCCGGCTTGTGGCAGTTCAGGCCGGGCGCCTTGTTCAGCTCGCGACACCACCAGGTTGCGCCGCTCCTCGAAGATCTTGCGCATCGCCTCGATCGACTCCTGCGGGCCGGTCAGCGCTTCCACCGCCGCGGCCATGGCGATGCTGTTGGTGTTCGATGTGGACTGGCTCTGCAGCTTGTCCATCGCCTTGATCAGCGCGACGGGCGCGCCGGCGAAGCCGATGCGCCAGCCGGTCATCGCATAGGCCTTGGAGCACCCGTTCATGGTCAGCGTGCGGTCGCGCAGCCGCGGTTCGACCTCAAGAATGGTGGCCGGCCTGAAGCCGTCATAGGCCAGCTTCTCGTAGATATCGTCGGTGAAGACCCAGACGTTCGGGTGCCGCAGCAGCACGTCGCAGATCGGCCGCAGGTCGTCCTTGCTATACGCCGCGCCGGTCGGATTGCACGGGTTGTTCAGCATGAACCACTTGGTGCGCGGCGTGATCGCGGCTTCCAGGTCCTCGGCGCGCAGCTTGAAGCCGTGGTTCTGGCCGCACGGCACCAATACCGGCTTGCCGTCCGCCAGGCTGACGATGTCGGGATAGCTGACCCAGCACGGGCTGGGGATGATGACCTCGTCGTCCTTGTCCAAGGTCGCCAGCATGGCGTTGAAGATCACCTGCTTGCCGCCGGTGGAGATGATGATCTCCTCCGGCTTGTAGTCCAGCCCACTGTCGCGCTTGAACTTCTGCGCCACCGCCTTGCGCAGCGCCGGCGTGCCGGCGACGTCCGTGTAGTGCGATTCGTTGTTCTCGATGGCGCGGATCGCCGCGTCCTTCACGTTGCGGGGCGTGTCGAAATCCGGCTCGCCCTGCGACAGGCTGATTACGTTCTTGCCCTCGGCGATCATGTGACGCGCCTTGGTGGCAATGGCGATGGTCAGGCTGGGCTGGATACGGTCGAGTCGTTCGGCGGTGAGAGACATTGCAGTGGGTTCCCGACAAAGCGGGCGCGGAACCTATAGGACCGGGGACAGTGGGGCAACCGGGCGAGGAGATTGGCTGTACGGCGCGGGCCGCATTGGATTGAGCGCCGCTGTGCAGCGGGGGTGGCCGCGTCCGTTCTCTGTTTGTCCAGACCCCGGTTTGTCCAGGCTGTACGACGAGACCGGCGGATCGATGCCGCATGGACTGTTGATCCGGGCGAACAATCAGATGCATGGTTTGCCCGTGCATGGTGGTGCGTGACCAGCGGAAAAACACGCGGGTCGGACACAGGCCGGTTTGTCCGACACAGCGCAATCCCGCAGGCTGACATCCAACGGGGAGGCAAAAATGAGCGCCACGATCCGACCACTGACTGAAGCCGACCTGCCGCAGGCGCGGCGAATGTGCCATGCCGCGTTCGGCACATTCCTGGGTGCGCCCGACCCGGACAATTTCTGGACCGATCGCGACTGTGTCTATGGCCGGTTCGGCGCAGAGCATGTCGCGAGCTTCGGCGTTGAGCAGGAGGGCGAGCTGATCGGCTCCAATTTCGCCACGCGCTGGGGCAGCGTCGGGTTTTTCGGACCGAATTCGGTGCGTCCCGATCGGCAGTCGCACGGCGGCGGCAAGGCCCTGGTGCAGGCGGTGACGGACCAATTCGATGCATGGGGCGTTCGCCACGCGGGCCTTTGCACCTTTCCGCAGAGTCCGTTGCATATTGCGCTCTATGGCAAGTTCGGATACCGTGCGAGGTTCCTGACGCCGGTCATGATTGCGCCGGCGCAGGCCGCGGGCGATGCGGGTGGTTGGACCCGCTACAGCGAACTGCCGGAAGGCGATCGGCCTGCTGTCGAGGCCGCCTGCCGAGAGCTCACCGACATGCTGTACGACGGCCTCGATCTCGGTGCCGAGATTCGCATCGTGACCGCGCGGGGCCTGGGCGACACGCTGCTGCGGTGGGATGGCGCGAGCAAGCTGGGCGGCTTCGCGGTGTGCCATTGGGGGCCGGCGAGCGAGGCCGGCGAGAACTGCTGCTTCGTCAAGTTCGGTGCGGTGCGGCCGGGCGCGGGTGACGCGGCGCGCTTTGCCGCTTTACTGGATGGCTGCGGCGCGCTTGCCGCCGCGGCCGGCATGGAGACCCTGCTGGCTGGCGTCAATGTAGCGCGCGAGGAGGCGTATCAGCAGATGATCGCGCGCGGCTTCCGCGGTGCCTTCCATGTCATCACGATGCATCGACCAAACGAGGCGGCCTACAGCCGGCCCGGTCTGTATGTCCTCGACGACTGGCGCTGACGGTACTGGCGCCTCCCGTCACGGCCGGCTTGGCCCAGTAGGCGTCAGGATACGGCGGCGTCCCCTTATGGGACGGGAGTTTCTTATTGCACGCCCGCCTTATCCCCACGCCTATGGGGCTTGGCCCGGCCATGACGGGAGGCGCCAGTGCTGCCACCATCCATGTCCCAGTTCATGCACCGGCCGCGGGTCGTTCGTTACGCGGGCCAGCATCAGAGTTCGTATTCGAGTTGAACACCAGGGGCGAGGCGGTTCTCCGCCGGTTGCGCCACGGCGGGCGCGGTAGCCTGACCGGCGCCATACCGCACGTCCCGAGCAACATGTGCGGCCGCAGGGCCAACAATGGCCTGTTTTATCAAGCGCAGTATGTTGGCGCCGGTCACCAACGCCTCGCTTTCCCGCGGCAGGCGCAGCAGTTTGATCTTGTGCAGCTCCAGTGCCGGATGCAGCCACGGACCGTCCGAGCCAAACAGAACCTTGCCTGGCCCTGCGCGCCGAATCGCCTGCACGATATAGTCGAAGCGGCGCACACCGGACGTGTCGGTGTAGACGTTTTTATATCTCACCAATTGGTCCACGACCTGCTGCTGTGCCCGCCAGTCGTCTCGGAAGCTGCCCAGGTGCGGCACGATGAAGTTCACGTCGGGATAGGAGGGCGCCAGCATCTCGATCACCGACGCCTGTCCGACGACATCCACCAGGATGGGCAGGCGGAACGCACGCGCGGTGTCGCAGACCTCGCGGGTGGGCATCGCGTCGTACCCATGCACCTTGATGCCGCGGAACAACCCGGTCGCGACGCAGCGCTGTACCATCTGAAAGATGCGGCCGGCGTCGCGCGCGGCGTGCACGAACGCGAAGCCGATCAGCCGGCGCGGGTGACGCCGTATGATGTTGGCGACCTGCGCGTTGGCCAAAGCATAGTCGCTGTGGAACGGCGCAAACACGATCGTCCGTGCAATGCCAGCGGCGCGTGCGCGGCGCAGGTAGGGCTCGATCGGGGCCGAGGTGTTCCATGGAGCCGTCATGGAACTGCCGTCGCCCGCGTGGCAGTGGCAGTCGATGATCATCGCATCAATCCTGCCTGCACGGCCGGGTCATGCCGGACCAGGACGCCGGTCAGGCGCGGGCGAAAGCGCGCTGTCCCACCACGGCCTGCGGCGGCCGGCCGGGTGCCCCGGTCAACGGTGCGGACCGTGTCCACGGCATCACCCGGTTGCTCGTCGTGCGGTCGGCCACCTGCATCGCTTGCGCGCTGGTCAGCCATTCCTCGGCGTTTTCCGCAATCTCCAGCAGCAGCGTTTCGAACTGCGCGCGCGTCGTGGTCAGGATGTGCGGATGCGCCAGCCAGCGCAGCACCTCGCGTCCGGTCACGCCCATGCGCTGGCGCGGCGACGTCACCAGGCGTTCCTTGTAGTAGCGGACCAGCACCTCCTCCACCACGTCCCAGGCATTGTCCGCACCGAACAGGCGCTTTACATCGGGAGCGTTGAGGATCTTGAAAGCCTCCTCGAGCAATTGCATCACTTCGACGCGCAGCACGTTCACGTCGCCGAACGACAGCCATTTCAGATTGTTGCGCAGATCGAGGCCGGCGCGGCGAACGATCGCGATGGAACCGAAACTCGGGTCGTACGCCCGCTCGCGGATTACGTCGGAGATTCGCTTGTCGCGCCAGAAAAGCGTGATCTGCTGGACGAAATGCGTGAACAGGTGATGGAAGTCGGTATTCGGCCGCGCCCCCGTCGGCGCCGTGCCGCCACCGTAGCCGAAGACGCGACGATAGGCGGCGATGCGGTCGCGCTGCGTGTAGCGCAGCACCTGGCGCCGGTCGAACTGGTAAAGCGCGAATGCGCCCTCGCCGCCGGAGAGGCGCACCGTGCCGGCGCGAAACAGTTCCTGCAGCTTCTGCACCACGCGAAACACGCCGATCTTCTCGTGCTGCCACAGATAATACATGTCGCCGACAGCGATGATCCGCTCCGAGGTGATCGTGTCGTCGTAGGCGACGACCCCAGGCGGGATACGCGTGTCGCCGAGCTCGGAGGAGGCCCCGGGACCGATGCCGGCCAGAGCGGAGAGTCCATTGTCGGCCGGCCTCGGGGTGCTGCTGTCGGCCGTGATGACGGAGGCCAGCAGATCGTCAATCTGCTTGGTCAACGCATCGGCGAGCTGCGGATTCGCCGTGAGATCGGCCGACAGGTTGTTGCTCACCTGCTGTCGCAATGCGGCGACGCGGTCGTAGAGGCCTTGGTAGTCTTTCATGCTTGCCATGGCTGCGTCTCCGTCCGGATCCTGTTAGGGCCGCGGCTGTAGGTAGGTCTGGCCGACTGGGTAGGCGAGCGTGTACAGTTGGTACAGCGTACCGGCGAGCTTCTGCATTGAAGTCGCTACCCGCAAAGTGGTGAGCCCGACTGGCACACCCCCGGTTTGCGCGAAATACAAGGTTCCCCAGATCTGCAGCGACAACTGCCAGATCATGGCGCAGAATTCTTCGCCGAGGCCGACCTTGCCGCCCGATTGGATGATGCCCGGCGCTTCGTCTGCGACGAATCCTTGCGTCCAGGATAGCAGGTCCTCCAGGTAGATCGGCGGCACGTTGGCGAACTGCCCGAAAAATGGGGTGAGCGCGGGTGGGCCGAGCGGCGGACCCAAGGCCACCAGCGATCCGAGGTTCAGCACAATCGTCTGCCGCTCCGAGGGTCCGATGAACACCGAGTCGAGGACGAAACGCACTTCGTTCACCGCCTCGCTGATAACACCGAGTTGGCGCGAAATGATGACCAGTTGCGTGCCCAGGAACGGGGTGAGAGTGGTGATGAAGAACTGGATGTTGTTGGCCCAACCGTACCACAGCGAATTCACATAATCGACCACAATGCGGAAGTTCGTCACATTCGTTTCGTCATCGACTGTGTTGATGTAGTTCACCGCGCCCGGTCCGAGCTGCTGCAACCCGAGTACGTCTCGCAAATTGCCGAGCGTGCCGTAAATCGTGTCCGGATTGGTAAAGAAGTTGGGCAGAAGCGCTGACGGTGTCCGCCGCCCGGTATACGGCGGTGGGGTCAACAGGTTCGGCGGCGGCGGCGGCGGCGGCGGCGGAACGATTTGCGCAATCGGCGGTGGTCCGGCGAGATTGAGATCCACACGGCCGCCCATCAGCATCTGGAAATACTGGTGCACGCGCATGACGCGCGGCCCGCCAAGATAGCCGATTTCCTGGCATAGACTGGTAAGCTGATCGGTGGCGAGCTGTTTCAGGGCGGTCACGTATTCCTGGTCGGCGGCAGGATCAAGCGCATACAGACCGTTGATGAGCGGCAGCGCCTGGTCCACCAGCGTCTTGGCCAATGTATAGACGCTGGCCTGGGCGCCGGTGATGCCGCCGGACAGATCCGACTGCACCGCGTAGCTGCGCGGTGTCCATTTGCTCGCGACATGCCCCTCGACCAGCGAGAGCTGAAACGATTGGTTGAGCGCTCCCATGAATCCAGCAGAGTCGCCGGGCTTGATCTTCCAGCCCAGAGCATCCTGTAACGCACGGGTCACCATCGGCCCCATTGACGTCCCGCGGCCATTCGATCCCTGCTTCGATCCGCCCCCGCCCGACGCGGCAAGGGGTGAAGGCGGATAGCCGACCTCCTCCGTCAGGACCGGAAAGTTGTCCGTGAAGCCTGGGGTGACGCTGGTGGGCATGGGCGGGGACCCTCCCGCGCCCCAGGGGGCTGCCGGAACGGCCGGCGGTACCAGGCCGGCGGCATTCATCAAGCTAGCAAAGCTCATGTCAGCCTCCTTTGAGCGTGCCGCAGCTCAGTCGTGCGCCTTGGACTGTGGCGACTGGAGCGCCATTGGTTTTGCAGCGTGGTGCATTGCGTCAGAATTCTTCCTTCAACGCTATAATGCGTTGCTGCGCAATGTCGCGCGCCGCCCGAACCTGCTCTATCTCCTGGCGCGTATTTGCACCCCGGTAATCTGGATCCGGGTGTGCTTCTCTGAGCTCCGTTAGCGTCTCGTCCGCATCTCGCGCCGTTCGCTCCAGTGCCTGAATCTGATCCTCTATCTCGGCTCGCCTCGGCCGCGCGCGATAGGCAGTGCTCAGGCTACTGGTCACCTGGCCTGATCGCAGCTTTTGCAGCTCGAGGACAACGAGAACTGCCAGCTCGTCTTTCAGCGAGTTGAGCTTGTCGGTCACGCTCGCTCCTAACACATCCTGACGTTCAGCAACCGCTCGCGTACGTTCCCGCACCTCGCCTGCCAGAATCATGTCGGCTTGCGCCATCTGGTCGAAGGACTCCCTGAGTGCTTCGAGTTGATTACCGAACGAGGTTACAGCAGTGCCCAAAGACTCAAAGCGTTCGCCCACTCGGATCACCATTTCCTCGATCAGGAACCGGCGGTCTTCCGGCTGCCTCAGATGACAGAACGGCGGTTCCGCGCCGGGCGTCTCGGGCCCGGCGGCCCGTGCGTCTGCCGCACGCCTGGCCTCGCTCTGAGTGTCCCTATCGTTGGGAGTTCTGCCCATCTGCTCCTCCTCTGCCCTGGCCGACTCAGCCGGCGCTGGCCTGGAAAACCTACTCGTCTATCGTGTCGTATGCCGCCTGATTCACACGGTGCCGTTCCGCAATCGATCCGGCGAATTGCTGGCCAATACTCGTGGTCTGCACTTGGAGCGCACCCGAACCGAGTCGCTCGCATAATTCCTGCCAGGCCAGCAGCAGGGCCTCGTCCAGCGCGCGCAGCGGGTCGCGACAGCCCTGCAGTGCGAGCACGACACTGCCGGCCCAGCCGAACCATTCGCCGCCGCGCTGCCGGCCGAACCGCTCAAGCCCGTCGATCATCCGGTGCGACACCGCCTCGTTGAAGAACTGCCCCTCCAGCCGGATGAAGCGTTCGTTCGCGAGGCCGAGCGATTGCCGGGCCCGGTAGCCATCCAGCGGATGGGCAACCGCCTGCCGCGCATCCATCGCAGCCGCGAGCCCTTCGACCAGCCAGCCATGCAGGTCCTCCACCAGGTTGCCAAGCCGTTCAACCAGCAGAACCTCGCCACGCGTCGGGCGATCTTCGATCACTGTGAGCCGGAGGCTTTGGAACGCGTCAGTAACAGCCTGGAACCGCCCGACCAAAGTGTGGAACACCGCTTCGATTGCCAAGGCACTATCTCCTTGCCAGCTCGAGGTAGAAGTTCTTTGCAATCACGCCGGGCCGCGCCAGTTTGCGGTCCAGCGCGATGCGGGCGGAGGCGATCAGGAAGCGTGCCGGCACGATGCCTGGATCGACACCGGCGGCGAGCCGGCCGGCGGCTTCGACCGTCATGTGACGGTCCTTCTCATTGAAGCAGACAACCTGGGCGAGGCTCTTGTCGCCGAGCGACGGGTACGGGCGGAAGCACATCGCATCCACCGCCAGCTTGCAGGCGGTGGGGAAGGTTTCCAGCAATCCGGGCGGCATGCTGCCGGCGGGCGGCGGCGGATAGATGCCGACCCAGGCGCGGCGGTAGCGTTTGGCTTCCTCGACGAAGCCCATGCGGCGCAGCAGTTCGATGCTGATCAGCGTGCGCAGATAGGGCACGGGATGCGGCGCGATCGGATTGAACGCGAACACCGTCGCCGGCGCCCGGCCGACGACGTCCATCAGCGATCCGACCACCTCCGGCCCGCCGAGCAACAGCGCCGACATGTCGGCGAACATCTCGCGGTTCCAGCGTGTCCAGATGCCGGCGACGTTCTTCGGCTGGTCCGCCGCCAGCAGCGTGCGGGCCATGGTGCGCGGGATGTCGCGGCTGAGGCCGAGTTCACTCTGCAGGTTGTGGCTGGTCTCGTGCAGCATCGCGCCGAGAGTCCACGGGTTGATCAGCCGGTGATACGGCAGTTGCACGATCGGGAACGGGTTGAGCTGCCGGCCGAGGCGGCGCAGCGGGATGCCGCGGCGGAAGGTCGCGGGTGCGAAGCCGGTGCGCATGTAGCAGAACGGCGGCGGCGCCGGGATCGGCCGCGCCTTGCCCAGGCCATTCCAATACGCCTGGTAGCAGTCCAGCGCGATGCGGTCGCAGCTTAGCAGCCAGTCGGCGTGGTTCGACTGCCGCTGGCCGAACAACTCGAAATAGAAGTCCCAGATGCGCTCGATGCCCTGCACCCAGTGCTGCGCCTTGTCCTTGCGGCGCACCACTTCCGACAGCCGCGGCGTGGTAAGCTCGGCTTGCGCCGCCTGCACCGCCTCGGTCACGCCCTTGCTCAGGTCGAGCAAGCCGCGGCGCAGCGTGCTCATCAGCGTGTTGACGGCCTGGATGTGCCCGTCGGAGGGCGCGGCGGCGCCGGTGCCGAACTCCTCGCGGCGGAAGGGACGCAGCGCCGCGGCGTGACGGGTGACGTTGATCGACTGAGCGCGCAGCCAGGGCCGCAGCACCGGCTGGGGCGGCCGGACGCCGGCCCGGGTCGGGCGCCGGCGGCGTGCCGCGGCCGGCCCACGGGCCAGCCCATCTCGCAACAGGCTTTCAGTCGCGCCGTCCATGACACCAACTCGCGGAGGAAGGGGCTAACAGCAGCAGCAGATGCGCCGCGTGCCGCGCATCGTGTGACCACCGCAGGTGGGGCAGATGTGCCCCCGCGCCGCGTGCAGCCGGGCCAGATGCGGTGCGGCGTAGGCGCGTGCGCCAGCGGCCGGGTAATGCGCAAGGCCGGCGACGCCGCGCAGGTGAGGCGCCACGCCACGCAGATGCCGCGCGACGCCTCGCAGGTGCGGCGCCACCAGGTGGGCCGCCGCGCCGCGCACCGGCACCGGCAGTCCGCCAAGGCGATGATAGCGGTGGTTCATCCTGTTCGCGTGCCGCAGCACGGAATTCACGATGTGCGGGTTGTGCAGCACCCGTTGGTGCGCGTGCCGCAGGATCCGCGCGGCGTGGCGCGGCGTGACCGGATGGCCGGCGGCGGCGTGCCTGGCGATGGTGGCCACCGCCCGCCGCGCGACGCTGGGAATCACGCGCACCAGGTGCCGCGTGTTCGGGTTGCGATGCAGCGCGCGAGTGATATGGGTGACGCCCCGAGTCAGGTGGGGGGTGACGTGGGACACCGCCTTGGCGATGCGTGGCAGCACCTTGGCGGCGATCCGCGGCGCGGCCCGGGCGGCGAGCGGCAGGATCTTGCTGGCGACCAGCGGCACCAGCGGCAGGAAATGCTCCGCCGCTTCGAATTCGGTCTCCGCCTCCATGGCGGCGAGGGCCATGTGCTCCATCATCGCGTCGGGATAGATGCGGCTGGCCGGATTAGGCCCCCCGCCTTCAAACTCGAATTCTCCCTCGAGCTCGGATTCAAGTTCCGACTCGAGTTCGGATTTCGAACTCTCCCTCGAATTCGCCCTCGAACTCGCCTTCCAACTCGCCCTCGAATTCGCCCTCGAATTCGCCTTCGAACTCACCCAGGCCTTCGAGCTCCATTTCCAGGTCGCCAAGTGCGGTCGCCATGGTGCTGTCTCCTTTCGGGTCGGACGCGGGGCACGGGGGCCGGTTCAGCCGGCGACCCGGCGGAACCGACGGCGCCGCGGGTGCTTCAGGGCTCGGCTGGCGCGCGCGTTGCGCAGTACCCGTCGTCTTGACGATGCGCGGGCTGCCCAGCACGCGGCGCACCTCGCGCGCCGCCGCGTGGGCGGCGGTACGGCGGGTGACCGGACGGCCGGCGGCGGCGTGACGCTTCAGGTGCTTCACCGTCCGGCGCATGATCTGCGGCACGGCGCGCACGGCCGGGCGGGTGGCGCGATGGCGGCGCAGGATGCGCGTCAGCGTCGCTGCGCCGCGCACCAGATGCGGCAGCAGCCGGCGCAGCGCGCGGCGGTCGCGCGGCGACAGCACGGTGACCACGGCGGCGCCGACCATGGCCTCGGCCTCGCTCTCGCGCGCGGTCTGGCACGCGGCTTCGGCCATCATCTCCGCCAGCGCCTCATTCTCGGTCATCGGATGCGTGGCGATCTCTTGCTCCGCCTCGGCCTCGCCTTCGAATTCCAGCTCGAACTCGCCCTCGCCCTCGAATTCGCCTTCGAGTTCGAACTCCCCTTCGAATTCGCCCTCGCCGAGCGCCGAGGCGGCCATCTTGCCCAGCATGCCGCCGGCGGGGCCAAGAATGGCCGTGCCGACCATCGGTGCAGCCACCTTGGCCACCTTCTTCAGGATCGGGGCGATCTTGCGGAACAATCCGCCGAAGCTGAACCCTTCGCCTTCGAATTCGCCTTCCAGTTCGCCTTCGAACTCACCTTCGAATTCGCTTTCGAACTCGCCCTCGAGCTCGCCTTCCAGTTCGAATTCCGAGGCGCCGCCGGACTCGCCCTCGCCCAGCAATCCGCCCAGGAGCCCGCCGACACTGCCGAGCAAACCTTCACCCTCCCCCTCGGTTTCTAGTTCTTGCTCGAACTCGGATTCCAATTCGCTATCCCGGATCGCCGACATGTGGGGTCTCCCTCGCGGATATGACGCTGGGCGAACCGTGGCAGGGATGACGCTTGACGTGCCAGTCACACTTTACAGGCAGCACATTGATGCGTCACTCATACGAGCGAAGGGAAAACATTCGCGGCCGGGGATGTGTTCGACGCCCGTGCCTTTTGCGCTAACTCAAATAAGCTACTGGCCAACGGCGGCCAGAACTGTGTAACATCCTGTTTCGGTGACCTGTCCGCGCAACGAAGGCGGGCCCGGCCGCTCTCGTGGCGGCAATGGAACGGTCTGGCTCTGGATAGCCTTGATTGCCAACGACGGAGCAATTGGCATGCCAGCGAACACGGCCGCGACTGGAGAGGAAACGCAGATCAGTGACACGGTGCGCCTGCGGCTGCGCGCACTGGTTCGCTGCCTCGATGACGGGCCATGCGACGATACCTCCGAGCAAATGTTGATGGACGTCGATCTCGACGGTCAGCGTTATCTGCTGATCCGCATGCCCGCTGTCGTGCCGAAGGGCGTCTCGCTCAGCCCGCGCGAGGTGGAAATCGTGCGTCTGGTGGCCGCGGGCCACCAGAACAAAGTCATCGCCAGCGTGCTGGAGATCAGCAGTTGGACGGTCTGCACGCACATGCGCCGCGTGTTCGCCAAGTTCGGCGTGACGTCGCGTGCGGCCATGGTGGCGCGCGTCGCTGCGCTGGGCGGCATCATGGATGGCATGCTGATGCCAACCCCGCGTGGACGGCCGCACGACGACGACGATGATCCGGGCAGTGACTTCGGTGATGGCCGGGCGATGCGGGGCCGCAGGACACCGGCTCTCGGCGCACCGTCCGCGGCAGCGCCGTCGCAGCGGCGGCAAAACGGGCGTCCCTCACTGAAGCCTCTCCCTGCAAGGACCGCCGCCGTGTCGCATGGCGTCCGCTGATTCGAAGGCCGCACGCCGTTGACGACGGCACCGGCCGCCCCGGCGTCGCGCTTCGGCGGGTATGGCGGCGCGAACCATCCTTCGACGTGCCCGCATAAGATCAGTGGTTGTCCGGTAACATTGAGCCAACATCACAGGATCGTGATAGCCATTTAATCTTTGGCATCCGATCATCGAAGCTTCACCGGACTGCAATCCCTTGCCACGCATCGCGACTACGCCTCGCCCAAACAGGAAAGGGGACATTGTGATGGCGGCGCGCATAGCTTCGCCGAGCTCCATGAGCAGCCATTTAAGCGGTTTCACTGGCTGGCTCTGTTCACAACCGGAATGGGGGTATTCACCGACGTCTACGACCTGTCCTCGATCGGCCTGGTACTGCCGCTGGTGCTTACTACCTTCGGTTTCACGAAGCTGACGGGATTGCAAATCGGCCTGCTGGCAGGATCAGCCCTGGTCGGCGCCGGCGCCCTGATCTTCGGTGCGCTGGCCCAGAACGGGCGTGAGAAATATTACGGCCTCGACGTGATTGTCATGGGCAGCATGGCCTTAGCGCAGGCCTTTGATCGGCCCGGGATTCGGTGTGATGTGGCCCACCGGTGCCGCGTTCGCCGCGGTGCTGCGCTGGTGCTGGGTAACCTCGACGTTCAGCCAGACCTGTTATGGCGCATCGTGCTGGCGTTCGGCTGCGAGGGGCGTGCAGCTTTCTTCTCTTCTTTTCGCCCCAGTCCCTATCTCGCTCCGCATCTCACTCCGCCGCGGCGGCGGTTGCCAGGTCAGCTTCAGCGTCGGCGTTAATATCCTCCAGCGAGCGTTGCGCCGTCTCCGGGATCACCACCAGCGTGCAGATCGCCCACCACGGACACCGCTGCCAGCAAGCCGATCACCCCGGTCTCGCCCAGCACACCTAAGAGCGGCGGGAACAGGAAGGCGCTGCTCGAGGCGCCGATCCGCCCGCCCACCACCGTCACGGACTGGCCGATGGTGCGGATGCGGGTTGGGCTGAGCTCCACGCCAAGAGACTTCCTGCCAGGCGCGGCGGTCCAGCAGCAGGGGGGACACCGCCGGACCGGTGCCGGCCACGTGGCGGACCACCGCGGCCGCGTCGGCGGTGTTGCCGGCCACGCGCCCGAGAGCGTGCGGTCTCCGGCATCTTGCGCCGCAGATACAGGACGGAGAGTGCCGGCATGTGTGGCAGGGGCTGGGGGAGGGGTGCGATGAGCCACAGACCTGCGCTACTTGGACCCTTCCCCAACCCCTCCCTCAAGGGGAAGGGAGTTTTCAATTCCTCTTGGATCCCTCTACTCTCGCAACGCGAACAGGGACGAAGCCAGCGCTGGCAGCTGGTGCCAATCCGCCAATAGCCAATAGCCGCCGAGCAAGACGACGATGCACGCTATCGAGATCGTAAAGGCGCGAACACTAACGGTATCGGAATTGTGCTTCCATCGGTACATCGCCGCCACTCCAGCCTCGCCAAGCGACCGCTAGCTCACATGGCCTTTCAAGACAGTGACTTTGGTCACCAATGAAGGCATATTGTGGCGTGGCACGCGCAATGATTTGGGCAATGCGCTGGTCTGGCAGAACGTCCGCGCATAGGTCGCCTCGCATTACCGAGGCATAATGTATCCCGTCGCAGACATGTGAGCAGGGGTAGCCGTGAGCGAGAACACCGTGGCCGCGGGTAGGCCGGCCGTCGCCATCCGCGCCGTGCCGGACACCGGCACCACCTTCGCCATCTTGGTCTCGCTGTCGGCGTGCCACCTGCTGAACGACATGAACCAGTCGCTGGTACCGGCGATCTATCCGGTGCTGAAGCAGTCGTACAGTCTGGACTTCGGTCAGATCGGGCTGATCACGCTGGCGTTCCAGTTGACCGCCTCCATGCTCCAGCCGGTGGTGGGCATGGTGACGGACCGGAGGGCACAGCCGTTCTCGCTGCCCATCGGGATGGCGAGCAGTCTGATCGGGCTGCTGCTGATAGCGTCGGCGCATAGCTACGGGATGATCCTGTTCTCAGCGGCGCTGGTGGGGATGGGGTCGGCGGTGTTCCATCCAGAGGCATCACGCGTGGCCCGCATGGCATCTGGCGGGCGCTATGGGTTCGCGCAGTCGCTGTTCCAGGTGGGCGGCAGCACCGGCTCGGCGGTCGGGCCGCTGCTGGCGGCGTTCATCGTGGTGCCGCACGGCCAGGGCAGCATCGCCTGGTTCTCCGCCGCCGCGCTGCTGGCGATCCTGATCCTGAGCCAGGTCAGCCTGTGGTACGCGCGGCATCCGTCCATGCAGGAGCGTCGGGGCCGGCGCGCGGCGGCGGTGTCGCGAGCGGGGACGGGGACGCTGTCGCGCGGCATGGTGGTATGGGCGATCGTGGTGCTGCTGACGCTGCTGTTCTCGAAGAACGTCTACACGTCCAGCCTGAGCTCGTACTACACATTCTATCTCATGCAGAAGTTCCACGTCTCGGTGGCCAACGCGCAGGTGCATCTGTTCGTGTTCCTGGGTGCCGTGGCGGCGGGGACGTTCGCCGGCGGCCCGATCGGAGACCGGTTCGGGCGGCGGCCGGTGATCTGGTTCTCCATCCTGGGGGCGGCACCGTTCGCCATGCTGCTGCCCTATGCCGGGCTGTGGTGGACCGGCGTGCTGTCGGTCGCGATCGGGCTGATCCTCGCGTCGGCGTTCTCCGCAATCCTGGTCTATGCGCAGGAGCTGCTACCCGGGCGGGTGGGGATGGTGGCAGGCATGTTCTTCGGGTTCTCGTTCGGGCTTGGCGGGCTGGGCGCCGCAGCACTGGGCCAGATCGCCGATGCGTCGAGCATCGGGGCCGTTTATCAGGTGTGTTCGTTCCTGCCGCTGATCGGGCTGCTGACCGCGTTCCTGCCGAACGTGGAGGAACGGCGGCGGTAGCCGCCGGGGCCGCGGCCGAACGCTGGCGACGAGGCACGCGAAGACGCGGTTGAAGCACACCTTCACTGCGAACCGTTCTGGCCCCGCAAGGGGACCGCCGGCGAACGGTGACGGGCGGCCGCGACAGCACCCGCCCTGGCGCCAAACGCTTTCGGGCCGGTCAGGAGGGAACTCGTCGGCTGACCCAAGGTCGCAACATTTGCTTCCCCGCGGCAACAAAATTGCCATAAACTATGATCTACCTAACAGCGCCGCTGCCCCCGTTGCCGCAGCTTGAGCGCATAAGCCCGGCCGTGTCGTCGGTCGGGCAAAGCAGGGAGACAGTCCGCCATGCCGCTCGCCACTGCCTCGACCGCCGACCGCTCGGGTCACACCCTTCCCCGCGTCGCGACCGTCACCACGCTGCTCCGCCTGCGCCGGCTGGTGGAGAAGCAGCGCGAGCGCCGTGTGGACCGCATGGTGGCGGAAACGGTGCTGGCCATGGAGCATGATGGGATCCTGGAGGACTACCATACCGCACGCCGCGGCTGGTAACGTTGGCGACATAGCGGGGAAAGCCGGCATCGGCCGTTCGCGCGGCTACCTCCGCGGGCGGGCGGCGGCTTTCACCGACCCGACGGGTCCTCGCCGACGCGGATCAGCAGTTTTCCGAAGTTTGCACCACCGAGAATGCCTGCCAATGCCTCCGGTGCCTGCTCCAGGCCCTCGTGCACGTCCTCGCGGTAGGCCAGGCTGCCGTCGGCCACCCAAGGGGCCGCCAAGGCGCGCCACTCCGCCAGCTTCTCCGGCTGGTCGGAGACGATGAAGCCCTGGATCAGCACGCGCTTGCCGACCACGAAGCCCAGGTTCGGGCCGGGCGGAAACTCCGCATCGTTGTATTGCGACACCATGCCGCACATCGCCACGCGGGCGAACGGGTTCAGCAGGTCGAACACCGCTGCCTGCACGGCGCCGCCGACATTCTCAAAATACGCGTCGATGCCCTTGGGGCAGCACGCCGCCAGCTCGCGCCGCAGGTCAATCGTGCGGTGATCGACGCAGTCGTCGAAGCCCAACGTTTCCTGCACGAACAGACATTTCTCCGGGCCGCCGGCGACGCCGACCACGCGGGCGCCGGCGCGCTTGGCCAACTGCCCCGCCACCGAACCCACGGCGCCAGAGGCGGCCGACACCACCACCGTCTCCCCCTTCTTCGGCTGGCAGATTTCGGTAATGCCGCGATACGCGGTCGCACCCGGCATGCCCAGCACGCCGAGATACGCCGACAATTCCGCCGCCGTCCGGTCCAGCGTAACCAAACGGTCACCCGAAGCGAGGCAATGTGTCTGCCAACCGCGCGCCCCCACCACCAAATCACCCCGCGCGAAGTTCGGATCGGCCGATGCGATTACCTCACCCACCGTCTCCCCCGTCATCACCTCGCCGACCTGGATCGCGACGGCATAGGTCTGCTGCTCGCGCAGCCGCCCGCGCATGTAGGGATCGATGGAGAGCCAGATGGTGCGGGTGACGACTTCGCCGGGTCCTGGTTCCGGCACAAGGTCCTCGCGGAGTTCGAATTCATCGGCGCGGGGCGCGCCGAAGGGACGCTGCTTCAGCACCCACGACCGGCGGGTCTGGGAATTCAGGGTCATGGCACGGGGCTCCGGAATGGGATCGCGCCGCGGATACTGCGCGCAACGGTTCGCGGCGTCGATTGCCGTACGGGATCATCCCGATGGCGCGGCGCGCGCCGATGTGATTCTATACGGTCGTTGCACGACGATATCCGGCCGTGGAAAGCGTTCGCCCGACACGGCCGGGGTGGCAACACGCCTCGCACCGCAACGGTGCCAGACAATCGACTCAATTGGCCGGCACCAATGTCGGCGCCGCTCCTGAGGAACGACCATGGCCGTGATTGGCATCAGCACTGAACCGACCGGACGCACGCGGGTGTTGTTCGACTTCCGCGCGCCGGCCGCCAACGATGAGGAGCGGATCGCCCTCGCCATGACGCAGTCGCGCGCGGCACTGTCGGTGGACGACGGCGAGATCGTGGTCGATGCCAAAGATACGAAACGTGCGAAGCGGGTGGTGCCCGCTTTTCGGTAAGCGAGAAAGAAGGCATCCCCTCCCCTTGAGGCAGGGGGTGCTTCTGACTTTAGCTTTCACTTCAACGCCAAACTCCGAAGATGCTCCCGCCACGGCCCCGCTACGCGGCTTCCGCCCGCAGCACCAACCGGCCCGTCACCTTGCCGTCACGCAGGCGCATGAGCGCGTCGTACGCCTGGCTCTGCGGCACCGTTGCCGTCGGCAGCGCCTGCAGCGTACCGTTCTGCGCCAGCTTCACCAGTTCCCGCAGTTCCTTCGGATTGCCGACATAGCTGCCCTGCACGGTCAGCGCGCGGATGGCCATGATCGGCAGCGGCAGCATCAGTTCGCCGCCGAACAATCCGACCTGAATCAGCTTGCCGCCCTTGCGCAGTGCAGCAAAGGCGAAGCGCGCGGTCTGGGTTCCGTTGACCAGGTCGATGACCGCCAGCACCGGACCGCCCGCGGCCTCCATGATGCGCTTGGCGACGCCGTCGCCGCTGCCGTCCACCACCTTGTGCGCGCCCGCCTTCACTGCTGCGTCTCGCTTCTCCGGGCTGATGTCCACCACCACGATGTTTTCGTGCTTCATCGCCTTCAGCACGGCGACGGCGTTCAGCCCCAGCCCGCCTGCACCGACCAGCACGATCGCCTCCTGCGGCGGCACCGGCATCGCCTTGCGGATCGCGGAATAGACCGTGATGCCAGAGCATGCGTAGGTGGCGGCAACGGCGGGATCAAGCCTGCCAGGATCGACGAGGTGCCGCGGATGCGGCGCGATGACGTGCGTGCCGTAGCCGCCATTCGCGTACACGCCGAGGCTGCGCGCCGCGACGGTGCACATGTTGTCTTCTTCATTCACGCACTTATCGCACGTGCCGCAGCCGAGCCACGGGAATACAATCCGCACGTCCCCCGGCTTCACCCCTTTCGCGTCCGGCCCGAGCTTCACCACGCGCCCAACGATTTCATGCCCCATCGCCAGCGGCAGCGTCACGCCGCGGTCCTTCAACGACATCTTCTGTCCGCCGCCGATGTCGTAGTAGCCATCCCAGATATGCAAATCCGAGTGGCACACGCCGCAATGGGTCACCTCCAGCAGGACTTCGGTGCCTTTCGGCTCCGGCGTGGGGAGTTCGATTTCCTGCAACGGTGCCCCGTTTTCGATCACGGCCCAGGCGCGCATCTGCGTTCCTCCTAATTTTGGCGTCCGGCGGGAGGGATAGAGCAGGTGCCGTGGGACGGGAATAGCGGCGGCCGGCAGAGGGCATATGGCTGGGGCATATGGCTGGGGCATATGGCTGGGGCATATGGCTGGGGCATATGGCTGGGCTGGGGGCTGGGACGCATGGCCGCGACCCGTGACTGTCCCCGCCTCATCCGCGGAACCGGGCGCGGCAGGTCTCAGGCGGCAGGTCTCAACCGGTCGGGGGAACCTGCGCCAGAACCTCGCGCAGCCGGGCAATGTCGAGCGGTTTTTGCAGCACCGGCAGCGGACCGAACCCGTTGAACCGGGCGACACCCTGGGCGATGCGCAGATACGCCTCGCCGATGCCGGGGGATGCGCTGAGCACGATCAGCGCGCGCAGGCCGCTGGCGATAAGGCCGTTCAGAACGTCAACGCCATCGACGCCCCTCATCACCACGTCGAGGATGACGAGATCGGGCGCGAAGTCGATAAATATCCCGACCGCGCGCCGCGAATCATCGACCACAAGTACTTCAAAGTCGAGCGACCCCGCGACGCTGCTGATCGCATCGGCGACGTCGCGATGGTTGTCGATGACAAGTAGCTTCCTGTCCATCGGCCGCTCTCCCCAGGGAACCCGTTGTTGTTATCAGCTTCGGCCCGACTTCGATTGCGTAACATAGCATACCAAGGCATTATCGCACAATTGTCGCACGGCGGCACACAGAACGGTGGCACCAGAAGGGAGCGGACGAGGCGTTCATGCAGGGAGTTGGCAAATCGACTGCGTTTGCACAGCAGCAGCGCGAGATCATGGACCGAGCGCGGTGGCTCGTGCAGCAGAGCTGGCAACAATCTCATGCCGTTGCGGCAACCGCGGCGGCGGCCTGGGACCGGCTGGCCGCCAGCGAGGCATTGTTGTCGCGAACGTCGCCAACCGTGGCGCGCGTGGCTTGGGTGCCAGCAGGAGAGGCTGGCGCACCGCGCGAGGGTTCCGACGTGGATGGCGAGTCCGGCGGCGCCGGCCGCAGCTTCAAGGCCGTGGAGGACCTGATCGAGCAAGTCGAGCTGGCAGCCATCCGCGACACCGATGCGGTGGACGGGCTGATCCGGCAGATCAAGGCACTGATCAGGAGCGATACCGACCACTACGGGCTGATGGGCATCCTGCTGGAAGGGATCGTGCAGTCAATCGGTCGCTCCATTCCCGCGCCGGGGCGAAAGGCTGCCGTTGCGGCCCTGCTCTGCATGTTGATGGGGCGGATCAGGGCGTTGGGCGACGGGGTGCCGTGAAGGGTGGGAGCAGCTTCCCCTGCTCTCCTGGATTCTGACGTGGGTAAAGCGACGGCGCCGCTCGTTGCAGAAATCCAAGGCTTTTTGCTCGTGCGGACACTCGCCCGGCGCGAACTCGTCGTTCCGGCGATGCGGATGCATCCTCGGCCGTGTCGGCGCGGTAGACCAGGGACGCTCGTCGACGGTCGGTGCGTCCCTGGCCTGCCAGCGCATCATGCCAACTGAATATCCGCGACCAGCTGCGTGCCCTTCGTCTCGGGGCTGAAGCACATCGCGAGCAACACCGAGCCGGCGGCGACGGTGGTGCCGATCAACATCGGTATCGCGAAGCCCATGTGCCACTGGGTGGCGAAGTATGCCAGGACCGGACCCACCAGGCCGCCAAAGATCGCCCCCTGATGGTAGCAGAACCCCGTTGCGGTCGCCCGCACCTCGGTCGGGAAGCGCTCGGACAGATAGTGCGGCCATTGTGTTTGCATGCCGCCGCCGCCGAACCAGCCCTGCAAGGTGAAGAATATGACGATCATCGTGTAGTCCCTGGTCAGCAGATACAGCGGCGCAACCGGGATCGTCAGCAGGGCGGTAATGACGATCGTCCGCCGCCGGCCAAAGCGGTCGGCGAACCAGCCCCACAGGACCGCCGAGAGAAAGAACATCAGGCTCTGCAGCATGATCGGCAGGGCGACGTAGCCGGGGGCAAGTCCGAGATCCTTCTGCAGATAGGATGGGAACATGCCGCCGATCGAGTAGCCGACGACGAACGCACTGGCCATCACCCAACACGCAGTGAGCGTATTGGCGAGCATTCCCCGCTTGAAGATGCTGAGGAGCGGTGCGCGGAACTCGCGGTTCTGCGCGCGCTGGTTGCGCCGGTTCTCGATCCAGACTTGCGGTTCTTTGACGTATCTGCGGATGTAAACGATCAGCAGCGCGGGCAGCACGCCGATCAGCAACAGGCCGCGCCAACCGATCGAATCGTACAGCAGGCCGTACGCGGCGCTCGACAGCAACGCGCCGAGGCCCCAGGAGCCCTGCAGCACCGAGCCCATGAGACCGCGCGAGCGCTGCGGCCAGGTTTCCATCGCCAGTGCGGCGCCGGCTGGCCATTCCGCCCCCATCCCGATGCCCAGGAGAGTACGGAACATCAACAGCAACAAGAAGCTCGGCGCCAGGCCGGCAAGCAAGTTGCAGACAGAGAACCAGGCGATCGAGATCATCAACGGCTTCTTGCGGCCGATCCGGTCCGCTAGCCAGCCGGACGCGGTCGCGCCAATCAGCCGCATCCACAAAGTCATTGCGAAGACGACAGCGACGGCGGTCAACGGCACGCCGAAGGCCTTGGAAATCGGCACCATCAGCAGCAGGAAAATGGTGAAGTCGAAAGCGTCGAGCGTCCACCCGAGCCAAGCGGCAACCCAGGCCAGCCATTGATCCTTGGTGGGCTCCTTCCACCATGGAATCGGAATCGCATTTGTCACTGACATCGCGCGTTCTCCCGGTTCGTCATATGTTCTATTTTTCCGCGTCCTCCAAACTCCGCCTGGAGGGAAAAACCCTACTTTATGGCGGCGCCGTCAGGATTAGTGGAGGAATTTACGCAGACTGCAAGAGCCGGCCTCTCGTTCGCGCCCGTGTCGCGCAAAATGCGAGTCATGGAGCCCGCTTTGCACGACGCGTTTCATCCGTCATGGCCGTAATGTGGTGGGCCGGTCTCACACATGTTCAGCAGATCGCGGTCAGCGCTCGGACTGCGACGAGGACGGGCGCGCGGGTGAACTGCATGCGACCCGCCGCAGATAGCGCGGCAGCCGTCATGGCCCGGCGCTGTCCCTCCTGAAGGTCAGACGCGCATCGCCACGCTCCGGCGACAGACTTGGACCATCGACCCGTGAGATTCGCCGCAACCCGCACGGCGGGGATTGCGGCCAGCGGCCACACCGTCCGCGGCGAAACCTGCGCCACGCCGTCTCGGGAAAAACCAACTGAGACACCCGTGTGACTCGCCACTACGCGCGTGGGGCATGTCGCCCACCGCGTCACTTGTGCCCAGATTGTCTCGGCAGCGCCCCCGGGATGGACTCGGGATGGACCGCGCCGCATGGCGCCACCGGCCGTCTCGTTCTATATGCGCCACCATGCGCGCGTCCTTCCGCAAGATGCACGGCTGCGGCAACGACTTCGTCGTGTTCGACGACCGCGCGGGCCAGCTCGGCTTCACCGCCACCCGCGCGGCAGCGCTGGCGGACCGGCGCACCGGCATCGGCTGCGACCAGTTCATCATCATCGAGCCCCCTCCCCTTGGCTCCGGCGCCGACGCCTTCATGCGCATCCGCAATTCCGACGGCACCGAGGCCGGCGCCTGCGGCAACGCCACCCGCTGCATCGCCGCCGTTCTGGCCGCCGAGACCGGACGCTCCCACCAGGTGATCCGCACCGTTGCCGGCGACCTGTCCGCCGACGTGCTGCCGGACGGGAGGGTAACGGTGGACATGGGGCCGGCGAGGCTCGACTGGCCGGACATCCCGCTGGCCCGGCCGATGGACACGCTGCATCTCGACCTGGCGCTGGGGCCGGTGGCGGACCCGGCCGCCGCCAGCATGGGCAATCCGCACGCGACGTTCTTCGTCCCCGACCTCGCTGCCGTGCCCGTGGAGGAACTCGGCCCGCCCTTGGAGCACCATCCCTTGTTCCCGCAGCGCGCCAATATCGCCTTTGCACAGGTGCTGGCGCCCGACCGCATCCGCTTGCGCGTCTGGGAGCGCGGCGCCGGCCTCACCCGCGCCTGCGGTTCCGGCGCCTGCGCCGCGCTGGTGAACGCGCACCGCCGGGGTCTCACCGGCCGCCGCGCGACCGTGCAGGTGGACGGCGGCGAACTGACCATCGAATGGCGTGAGGACGGGCCCATTGGAAATGCCAGGGGAATCGCCAGCGGAAACGCACGCAGACAGCTGAGTGGAAGCCCGGCGGGAAATCACGTGCTGATGACCGGCCCCATCGCAACCGCTTTCTCTGGCGAGATCGAGCTTGAGGCCTTTCCAGCATGATCGCCGAAGTCCTCACCTTCGGCTGCCGCCTGAACGCCTACGAGTCTGAAGTAATGCGCGACCTCACGTCCCGCGCCACGCCCGGCGGCAGGGCGCCCCCCAAGGGCACCCTGGGCGACACCGGCACCGACACCATCATCGTCAATACCTGCGCCGTCACCGCGGAGGCGGAGCGACAGGCTCGCCAGGCGATCCGCCGCGCCGCCCGCGAACGCCCCGGCACCCGTATCGTCGTCACCGGCTGCGCCGCGCAGTTGAATCCCGCCGCGTGGGCAGCGCTGCCGGGCGTGACGCGGGTGCTCGGCAACCAGGACAAGCTGAAGCCGGAGAGCTGGGCGCCGGACGCGCCCTCAGCGGTTTCCGACATCATGAAGGCGCGCGACACCACCCCGCATCTGGTGACCGAGTTCGCCGGGCGCAGCCGTGCCTTCGTGCAGGTGCAACAGGGATGCGACCATCGCTGCACGTTCTGCATCATCCCGTTCGGCCGCGGCCCCTCTCGCAGCGTGCCGGTGGGTGCGGTAGTGGCACAGGTGCGCGCCCTGGTGCAGGCGGGCTACCAGGAGGCGGTGCTGACCGGCGTGGACATCGCATCCTACGGCACGGATCTGCCGGGCGCCCCCCGACTGGGTCAGCTCGTGCGCCGGCTGCTCGCATTGGTGCCGGAGCTGCTGCGGCTGCGCCTGTCCTCCCTCGATCCGGCGGCGATCGACGACGATCTGTGGCGACTGCTCGCGGACGAGCCGAGGCTGATGCCGCATCTGCACCTGTCGCTGCAGGCAGGCAGCAATCTGGTTTTGAAGCGGATGAGGCGGCGGCATTCGGCGGCCGAGGCGCAGGCGGCGATCGACCGCGCCCGGGCGTTGCGCCCCGGCATCGCCATCGGCGCCGACCTGATCGCGGGGTTCCCGACCGAAACAGATTCCCTGTTCGGTGAGACGCTGGCGTTTGTGGAGGCGGCGCAACTGCCGTTCCTCCACGTGTTCCCGTACAGCGAGCGCTCCGGCACCCCTGCCGCGCGCATGCCGGCGGTGCCGATGCAGCTGCGGCGCGAGCGCGCCGCCCGGCTGCGCGGGGCCGGGCAGCGCGCGGCACGAGCGTTCTTCGAAGCGCAGGTCGGGCAAACCGTCTCCGTGCTGACCGAAAACAGCAACGCAGGACATTCTGAGCATTTTTGCCCCGTGCGCCTGCAAGGTGGGACGGATGCGGGGCGCGTGCTGGCCGTACGCGTGACGGGGGCGGCGAAGGACGGGCTGGTCGGGGAGGTAGACGGACCCTGCCGCGGCACCCGCACCCGCTGCACGCACGAGGTCACCTGACCATGGCGCTCGGCTTCATTTCCCGCCTCAAGGAAGGCCTGTCGCGTTCGACCCAGAAGCTGACCGACGGCATCACCACCGTGCTCCGCAAGCGCCGCCTGGACGAAGAGGCGCTGGAGGAGATGGAAGATCTGCTGATCAGCGCCGACCTCGGCACCGAAGCCGCCAGTCGCGTCATCGCCGCGTTCCGCCGCTCCCGCTTCGGCAAGGAAGTCACCGACGAGGAGATCAAGCAGGCGCTGGCCGAGGAGATCGCCGTCATCCTGGCCCCCGTCGCCAGACCGCTCGAACTCGATCCGGCGAAGCACCCGCATGTCGTGCTGGTGGTCGGCGTGAACGGCACCGGCAAGACCACCACCATCGGCAAGCTGGCGCTGCAATACCGCGAGCAAGGGAAGCGGCCGGTGCTGGTCGCGGGGGATACGTTCCGCGCCGCGGCGGTGGAGCAATTGCAGATCTGGGGCGAGCGCGTCGGCGCTCCGGTGGTGGCGCGCGGCGCCGGGGCCGATCCTGCCGGCCTGTCGTTCGACGGGCTGACCCGCGCCGCGGCGGAAGGCGCGGACGTGCTGCTGATCGACACCGCGGGCCGCCTGCACAACAAGGCCGCGCTGATGGAGGAGCTGCGCAAGATCATCCGCGTGCTGCGTAAGCAGGACCCGTCCGCGCCGCACTCGGTGTTACTCGTGCTGGACGCCACCACCGGGCAGAACGCGGTGCAGCAGGTGCGCGTGTTCAAGGAGATGGTGGACGTGACCGGGCTGGTGGTCACCAAGCTCGACGGCAGCGCGCGCGGCGGCATCGTGGTGGCGTTGGCGGAGACGTTCGGGCTGCCGGTGCACGCGGTGGGCGTGGGCGAGCAAGCCGGGGATTTGCGGCCGTTCGATGCCGGCGAGTTCGCAAGAGGGTTGGCGGGGCTGTAACCCCTCGGCCCGACCTGGTTGCGCCGCCGCCGGACTCTGGCAAGCCACGGGCAGACAAAAATAGCGAAGTGAGCCACCAAGCTCACTTCGCTCCCGGGAAGACTTCCGGCGTGGTCAGGCTTGCCGGACGACGGGCTGCCCGCCCGCGAGCGGGCACCTTTGTTCGGCATCGGCTGTCGTCCCGGGAAAGTTGGCTTGGGTTCCGGGAATGTGCCGCCCCATGCGGCACGCGGTGGCAATACGCCCACGCCCGAACGTCGCGCCACTGGGAGTATCGGGCACCGATCTTGCCGTACACTGCCGCTGGGTTTTCCGGATTCAATCCTCCGGTACCTCGCCAAATTCACCAAGCAAAGCTCGACCCTTTTCCGGTTTCGTTCGCTCGGGTCGGAGATGCGCAGCCGTCTGTCGGTCGAGCGGCGGCAGGGATTGACCAGGTGCTCGCCGCTCATCGCCGCTTTCAACTCCGCACCCCAGAACAGCGCGGTTGCCGTCCAGAAGCTACCCTCGACATGCTGCACGAGGCTCATGGCGCGTAGTGGATCGCGATTAGTGTCAGCGGCGGTGAGGAAGCGCGCCTAAGCGGCGGCGAGCACCGCCCGGCGGCACAGCTGCGGGTGCGAAGACGCGGCCGTGAGAGCGGATCAGACGCTGGACTGCGTTGGCTGGCTCGAGCCGGCGGCGCCGCACGGTCGTGACCTGCGGCCCGCGGGAGGACGGCGCGGCAAGAGCCTGCCAGAGTTTGGAGGCAAGCACGGCGCCGCGCGCAACCTGCAAGTTCAACGTCGGCGCCGTGCCCCACATCGTGCCGGGCACGCATGCAGGACGAGTATCCTGCCAACGATGGCGTTCGTCCACGCTGTGTCTGCGACACAGGGCGGCCCGATCCGCTATCAGGCCGTCTGTTTTTGTGCGCCGGCTGCCGCCAACAGGCGATCGTTTGCAGTTGCTGCGACCGCGGTCAGGTCTACTGCGCCGGTGGCTGTGCCAAAGAGGCCCGGCAGAGGACGGTCCAGCAGGCCGGGCGGCGCTACCAGGCGAGCCATCGTGGCCGCCGCATGCATGCCGCCCGGATGAGCCGCTGGCGAGCACAGCAACAGAAAGTGACGCATCACGGTTCACTCGCACCGGGCTGCGGTGATCTGTTGGCGCCGGCCGCGATGACGGCCACACGCGCCGCCGTCGCCCCGGCCGACCAGGCCAGGCTGCCCGGTCCGCACTGCCATTGGTGCGGCCGCTCCTGCCTGCCGCTGCTCCGCCAGGGGTTCCTGCGCCGCCACCGGCGTCATCGCGGCCGCCCTCGATAACGTCCAACGAGGCCAGCGTGCATGGTGACGCCGCCTGACATCGAAGCGCAGATCCTGCGGTTCTATCACGCCGAGAAGTGGACTGCCGGCACCATCGCCCGGCAGTTGCACGTGCATCACAGCGTGGTGCACTGAGTGCTGGCGCAGGCCGGGCTGCCGAGGATCGGCGGCACCCCGCAGCCATCACAGATCGACGCCTATCTGCCGCTGATCCGTGAGACGCTGGAGAAGTTCCCAAGTCTGACCGCCAGCCGTCTGTTCGCGCTGGTGTACGAGCGCGGCTATCGCGGCAGCCCCGATCACTTCCGCCACCTGATTGCGCTGCACCGGCCGCGCCGCCCGGCCGAGGCGTATCTGCGGCTACGCAGCCTGCCGGGCGAGCAAGCGCAAGTGGACTGGGGGCACTTCGGCCACCTCCAGATTGGCCGGGCGCGGCGTCCGCTGATGGCGTTCGTTATGGTGCTGAGCCATTCGCGGCAGATCTTCCTGCGCTTCTTCCTGGACGCCAGGATGGAGAGCTTCCTGCGCGGCCGTGTCGGCGCCTTTACCGCCTGGGGCGGCGTGCTGCGCGTGCTGCTGTACGACAATCTCAAGAGCGCGGTGCTGGAACGGCGTGGCGATGCGATCCGGTTCCATCCGAGCCTGCTCGCCTTTGCTGGGCAATATCGCTTCGAGCCGCGGCCGGTCGCGGTGGCGCGCGGCAACGAGAAGGGCCGGGTGGAGCGGGCCATCGGCTATGTGCGGACGGCGTTCTTCGCCGCGCGCAGCTTCAGCGATCTCGACGATCTCAATGCCCAGGCCGCCGACTGGTGCCGCGGCCAGGCCGCCGACCGGCGCTGTCCGGGCGAACCGGACCGCACCGTGCGCGCGGTGTTCGCCGACGAGGCGCCGCGCCTGTTGCCGCTGCCCGACAACCCGGCGCCACTGCTCGAACGCGTCGCGGTCAAGGTCGGCAAGACGCCCTACGTCCGCTTCGACCTGAACGATTATTCCGTGCCGCACACGCATGTGCTGCGGGTGCTGACGGTGCTGGCCGACACGCATGAGGTCCGCATCGTCGATGGTGTGCATGTGCTGGCCTGCCATCCCCGCAGCTACGACAAGGGGGCGCAGGTCGAGCTGGCTGGGCATGTCGAAGCCTTGGTCGCCCACAAGCGCGCCGCACGCCAGCATCGCGCCACCGATCGCCTCGCCCAGGTTGCCCCGGCCAGCCAAGACCTGCTGCTGCGTGCCGCCGAACGCGGCGCCAACCTCGGCGCCATCACCACCGGCCTGATGCGGCTGCTCGATCGCTATGGCGCGGCCGAGTTGCAGATCGCCATCCGCGAGGCCCTCGACCGCGGCGTGCCGCATCCGAACGCGGTCCGTCTCGCGCTGGAACGCCGCCGCGAGCAACGCGGCGAACCCCCGCCAGTCGCCGTCGTTCTGCCCGCCGCCGTGCAGGCACGCGATAAACCGGTGAGGCCACATGCGCTCGACACCTACGACCGGCTCAAGGATGCGGCCGATGAATAACCCCGATCCCCTGCGCGCCCGCGCCGCCGCGCTGCATTTGCATGGATTACTCGCGCATTGGCCGGAGGTCACCGCCGCCGGCTGGGTCGTGTCACTGCTGGGCTGGGAAGAACAGGAACGCCACCGCCGCAGCCTGGAGCGGCGCCTGAAGGAGGCGCGGATCGGTCGCTTCAAACCGCTCTGCGACTTCGACTGGAGCTGGCCCAAACGCTGCGATCGTGCCGCGGTCGAGGCGCTGATGGCGCTCGACTTCCTCAAGGAGGCCGCCAACGTCGTCCTGGTCGGCCCCAACGGCGTCGGCAAGTCCACCCTGGCGCAGAACATCGCCCACCAGGCGCTGATCGAAGGCCACACCGCGTTGTTCACCACCGCCGGACAACTGCTCGGCGACCTGTGCGCGCTCGACAGTGATTCCGCCCTGCGCCGCCGCCTGCGCCACTACGCCCGCCCGGAACTGCTGGTGATCGACGAGGTCGGCTACCTCTCCTACTCCAATCGCCACGCCGACCTGATGTTCGAGCTGGTCTCCCGCCGCTACCAGACCCGCAGCACGCTGATCACCACCAACCGCCCGTTCGCCGAATGGCACGAGGTATTCCCCAATGCCGCCTGCGTCGTCTCGCTGATCGATCGCCTGGTGCACAACGCCGAGATCATCGCCATCGAGGGCGAATCCTACCGCCTCAAGGAGGCGCGCGAACGCACCGAACAACGCGCCCGCCAGCGTCGCGGCGGCAAATCATGAACATGCGCACGATGCCGGCCGTGTCCGTTCTCATCCCAGCCTCATGGACGCCGGAGCAGGCGCTGGCCGTGCTTGAATTGCTCAACGGCTTGCGGGATGCCCTGTGGGCCATTCACGGCTGCCATATCCAGGACCTGCTGCAACAAGAACAGGGCTTCGCCGCCACGGACTTGCAGCCCAGCGAACCGAACGACGACGATCCGTCATTCTGATCGGCCGCCTCGCCGCCGGCGTCCACACATCTGGTGTTGGTAACCCGCAAACCGTCCGCCAATGCGCAACACGATGAGCGCCGACATCGCTGCCATCATTCTCGATCAGCCTATCGCACCCGCAGCTATGCCGCCGGGCGGTGCTCGCCGCCGCTTACGCGCGCTTCCTCACCGCCACTGACAGTTAGCGCTTACAAGGTCGCAGGCGTTTCCAACACCCGTATTTGCTGCCGTAGGTTCTTAACTTCCGCGAACCGAGCCGTGACGTCCCGCAGCACGGCAGCAATGCCCTCCATCGCTCCAGACGCGTCGCGGAACGGCACGATGGTGAACTCGATAGAGATGCGTGAACCGTCCTTGCGGATCGCGGGCACAGCCAGCAGGTCGCCCGCGCCGTACCGGGTCTCGCCGGTGCGCACCGTCTGGTGGTATCCGACCCAGTGTCTCCGCCGCAGACTTTCCGGAATGATGATGTCCAGGTTCTGGCCGATCGCCTCCGCCTCGCTAAATCCGAAGATCCGTGTCGCACCCGCATTCCAGAAACGGATCTGTCCCGACGCGTCACTATAGATGACCGCGTCCGCCATCTCCCGGAGCATGGTCAGGCCGAAGCTCGCGATATCCCACGTCATAGGTCATACCTCCTTGCAATCTGTCAGGGTGTGCGCCCCCAGACTGTCATAGGAACGATCTCGTGCCGTTCGCAGCATGCACCGCAACCGATAGGCTGGCAACAGTGCGAAACCGCAACCACCCTGGCGGAAACATTCGACCACCGGCTGGTCCGCCTCAAGCTGCCGCACCAGCGATCCGAGGCGCACCGTTTCCGGCCGCACCGCAAGCACGACCCCACCGCCGGTGCCGCGCGTGGTGCGAGTGATCCCCAGCGCCGTCGGACCGGCAGGTCCGATGATGACGAACGCCGCCATTGCTGCGACATTGCTCCGGCATGCGTGCCCAGGACGGTGTGGAGCACGGCGCCGAAGCAAAACTCGCCAGTTGGGCCCGGCGCCGTGCGAACCGCTCATGCTGCGGCAACGGCGACGGCCTCGCCAGTCATGTCGGGCACGCTGCATCACGCAGGCCAGACAAGCCTCACAGGATGAAGGGAAAGATAGCAGCCGCGCGCCGCTCAATGCATCGTGCCGCCTCAGCTGCCGTCAGATTTACGCGGATTCCGGCCGCCATCGTGACTCGCCAGATACGTGGTGGACGCCCGCCATGGTGCTGACCTAGCTGGTGTTCACCCTAATGCTGTTCGTGATCGAGCCGCTGTTCCTGGACCGCTGGCTGGCGCGCGCCGCCGCGTCTGACCCGGCCCGAACCGTTCTCCATGATGCAGCGCCTGCACCACTTGCTGCTGGGCCTGATCCTGCTGACCGTCGCCGGTGCGGTCGCCGGCGTGCGGGGAGTCAATCTGTTTCGCTGGTAAAGGGCCGGGCCCGTAGCGTGGCTTGTTGGCCGCGCGGAGTCAGTTCCAGATGCCAATGACACTGCAGCGCGCCGGCTGGCAGGCGGACCGGATCATATGCCAGCCCGGAAGTCACCACATCGTGTACCACCGCAGCGATCATGGTGCGCGACAGGTCGCGGCCCAGGCGCTGAGTTAGGACATCCAGCCCGTCCTCCACCGTATCGGCGATGACGGAACGATCGAGAATGACACGCAGCAGCGCATCGCCCAACGTGGCATCGCTCATGCTGACCGCCGTCGGCTGGGGAGCGTTCCGCGCTGCGCCTCGATGCCGAGTTGCAGACTTTGTGCGATCCGCCGCGCCTTTTCCAGCAGGAGTGCAGCCCCTGCCGGAGAGCAGCTCGCGCGGGCCGTTTGCTCAAACAGGGCGAGCCAACGACCGAAGTGCGGAGGCTCCAATGGCAGCTTCAGGTGTGAGGCCATCGGGTTGCCGTGATAGCGGCCGCTCATCAGCGCCACCGATGACCAGAACGCCGTGATCCGGGCGATATGGGCTTCCCAGTCCCCTACGTCATCGAACAGATGCCCGATCATCGGGTCGCGCCGGGCGGTGCCATAGAATTCGCGCACCAGTCGTTCCAGCAGGTTCTCGTCGAGTCCGGTCGCGCATTGAATTTGCCGCGTGATCTCGGTCCGGCGCTCCGGTGTCTCTGGGAACGCGATCGACGGAGGCATGGTTTGTGTGGTCACGACCGGTATGGCTTCCAGCAGCGCACTATTCGAAGCGTTAGTATAGGCCAGGATCATCGCCGATACAAGCGGACGTTATCGAATTAAGTTGATCTTGATTGCAAAATTCACCGCGAGAAGGCTATCTTTGCGATGGCATCGCGTATTTTCCGCACACCTGACTATAATTTGCGGGGTCGAGCGCAATTGCGCCGGCGTCAGTGACACGCGGCCGGTCTGCGTTAGCGGCCAGACGAAGTGGCCGCGTTCCAGCCGCTTGGTGTAGAGGCACATGCTCTGCCCGTCATACCAGAGCAGCTTGACGATCCCGCCACGCCGTCCACAGAAAGCGAATAGCGCGCCGCCGAACGGATCGTCGTTCAGCACCTGCTCCAGGCTCTCCGCCACGATCGCCTGCTTCTCCGACGCCGACCAGCGCCGGCGACGTTCGCCGCGCGTGATCACCTCGATGCGTTGTGGGTGAGCACTCATACGACCACTCATATGAGTGCTCTGATCAGTGCCCCCGCTTGCCTCTGGCATGTCCATGTCCGTCACCACGACGCGACATGCCAGCAGAGCTGCCCGCGTTACCGCAATGTGGTCGCAGCGCTACGCTAACGCTCCAGCGCCGCCGCCGCTCCTTGCCCGTGATGATCTCGATCGCTCCGCCTGACATCGACCTTAACCCCGACCTTAAGCCGCGCTTTAAGGTCATAGACGGGACCAGGGTCGCAAGGCGGGGTTCCCCGGGCGCTTACTCCGGACGGACGGTGAGCCAGTTTTATATGAAGTGGTTGCGGGGACAGGATTTGAACCTGCGACCTTCAGGTTATGAGCCTGACGAGCTACCGGGCTGCTCCACCCCGCGCCAAGTGAGCGACCCCGACCCAAGGATGCGAAATCCAGGGTCGGGGTCGAAGGAAATAGGGTGGATTGGAAGACCTGGCGGCGACCTACTCTCCCGTGCCTTAAGACACAGTACCATGGGCGCTGGGGGTTTTCACGGCCGAGTTCGGGATGGGATCGGGTGCAGGCCCCCCGCCAAAGCCACCAGGTCGTCCAATCCACCCTGAAGATAGGCTTCAGTTTTCAGTCGGCAGTCGTCGGACTTCAGGCACAAGTCTTCAGGCTGCGACCGGGGTGGGGGTTCTGGTTGTGTGTTGTGTGCTGGTCCAGAAGCGATCTGGGGATGATTTCCATGCATGGTGTGCCAGCCTTTGCCTGCCAGCCTCATTTCTAACAACTGACAACTAAAGACCAACGACTGTTCTCGAGCCTATCGGGCGATTAGGACCGGTCAGCTCCATGCGTTACCGTCCTGTCCACACCCGGCCTATCGACGTGATGGTCTATCACGGCCCTCAGGGAGACCTGGTTTTGAGGTGGGTTTCCCGCTTAGATGCTTTCAGCGGTTATCCCGTCCACACTTAGCTACCCGGCCGTGCCACTGGCGCGACAACCGGTGCACCAGAGGTGCGTCCATCCCGGTCCTCTCGTACTAGGGACAGATCCTCGCAAGTCTCCTTCACCCACGGCAGATAGGGACCGAACTGTCTCACGACGTTCTAAACCCAGCTCACGTACCACTTTAATCGGCGAACAGCCGAACCCTTGGGACCTGCTCCAGCCCCAGGATGTGATGAGCCGACATCGAGGTGCCAAACCTCCCCGTCGATGTGGACTCTTGGGGGAGATCAGCCTGTTATCCCTAGAGTACCTTTTATCCGTTGAGCGATGGCCCTTCCACGCGGGACCACCGGATCACTATGGCCGACTTTCGTCTCTGCTCGAGCTGTCACTCTCGCAGTCAGGCGGGCTTGTGCCATTGCACTCAGCAGCCGATGTCCGACCGGCCTGAGCCCACCATCGCGCGCCTCCGTTACTATTTGGGAGGCGACCGCCCCAGTCAAACTGCCCACCATGCAGGGTCCCGGACCGGGCTGACCGGTCTCGGTTAGACATCAGAAGAACTCAGGGTGGTATTTCAAGGTTGGCTCCACCGAAGCTAGCGCCCAGGCTTCAAAGCCTCCCACCTATCCTACACAGAGTCTCTCCTGATGCCACTGCAAAGCTGCAGTAAAGGTTCATAGGGTCTTTCCGTCTGACCGCGGGTACCCCGCATCTTCACGGGGAATTCAATTTCGCTGAGCCGATGCTGGAGACAGTGGGGAAGTCGTTACGCCATTCGTGCAGGTCGGAACTTACCCGACAAGGAATTTCGCTACCTTAGGACCGTTATAGTTACGGCCGCCGTTTACCGGGGCTTCAATTCAGTGCTTGCACACCTCCTCTTAACCTTCCGGCACCGGGCAGGCGTCAGACCCTATACGTCGTCTCTCGACTTCGCAGAGCCCTGTGTTTTTACTAAACAGTCGCTACCCCCTGCTCTGTGCCACCCACCGACGGTTGCCCGCCAGCAGGTCTCGCTTATCCCGAAGTTACGCGAGCAATTTGCCTAGTTCCTTCAGCATCGTTCTCTCAAGCGCCTTGGTATGCTCTACCAGTCCACCTGTGTCGGTTTCGGGTACGGTCTATACGCTGGAGCTATTTCCCGGAACGATCCAGCAGCACGGACAATCCGATAAGTCCGCACAACACTTCACATTCGTCACTTCCAGCAGGCCCAGGAATGTTGACCTGGTTCCCATCGACTACGGCTTTCGCCCTCGCCTTAGGGGCCGGCTCACCCTGCGCGGATTAACCTTGCGCAGGAACCCTTGGACTTTCGGCGACAGAGTTTCTCACTCTGTTTGTCGCTACTCATGTCAGCATTCGCACTTCCGATACCTCCAGCGCCCCTCACAGGTACGCCTTCACAGGCTTACGGAACGCTCCGCTACCGCGCACTTGCGTGCACCCACAGCTTCGGTACGTGGCTTGAGCCCCGTTACATCTTCGGCGCAGGATTTCTGATTAGACCAGTGAGCTATTACGCTTTCTTTAAAGGATGGCTGCTTCTAAGCCAACCTCCTGGTTGTTTTGGAATTCCCACATCCTTTCCCACTTAGCCACGATTTGGGGACCTTAGCTGGTGGTCTGGGCTGTTTCCCTCTCGACGACGGACCTTAGCACCCGCCGTCTGTCTGCCGCGCTATACTCCTCGGTATTCGGAGTTTGGTTAGGTTTGGTAAGTCTTTGGGACCCCCTAGCCCATCCAGTGCTCTACCCCCGAGGGTAAACACACGACGATCTACCTCAATAGATTTCGCGGAGAACCAGCTATTTCCGAGTTTGATTGGCCTTTCACCCCTAGCCACAGCTCATCCCCGACTTTTTCAACAGGCGTGGGTTCGGCCCTCCAGTGGGTGTTACCCCACCTTCAGCCTGGCCATGGCTAGATCACTCGGTTTCGGGTCTTCTGCCCGCGACTGAACGCCCTGTTCAGACTCGCTTTCGCTGCGCCTACGCCTATCGGCTTAAGCTCGCCGCGAACAGAAACTCGCTGACCCATTATACAAAAGGTACGCCGTCACACCAAAAGGTGCTCCGACTGCTTGTAGGCATCCGGTTTCAGGTCTCTTTCACTCCCCTCTCGGGGTGCTTTTCACCTTTCCCTCACGGTACTTGTTCGCTATCGGTCACCAGGGAGTATTTAGGCTTGGAGGGTGGTCCCCCCATGTTCAGACAGGATTTCACGTGTCCCGCCTTACTCAAGGATCCTCATGCAGCATTTACGCATACGGGGCTATCACCCGCTATGGCCGGACTTTCCAGACCGTTCTGCTTATCCTGCGACAGGCCACTGGCCTGTTCCGCGTTCGCTCGCCACTACTAGCGGAATCTCTGTTGATGTCTTTTCCTCCAGGTACTGAGATGTTTCAGTTCCCCGGGTTTGCCTCGTCCACACTATGGATTCATGTGAACGATACCCTTGCGGGTGGGTTGCCCCATTCGGATATCCACGGATCAACGCCTGCTCGCGGCTCCCCATGGCTTTTCGCAGCGTGCCACGTCCTTCATCGCCTCCTGGTGCCAAGGCATCCACCGAATGCCCTTATCATGCTCGAGATCGCTTGTCCCGGACCGAAGTCCAGGAACTCACCATGCACAGAAACCATCCTCAGAAGACGGTCGTCGGTTTGCAGTTTTCGGTCGTCGGAAGAAGGCAAGCAGGCGCAAGGCCCGCTTCCTGCCGTCCAACGCTGGCAACTGATGACCGACATTCTGTACCGCACAGCGGAATCATCTGCTCAGCACACAACAGGTCCATCGCATCCACCCGATCTTTCGACCCGAGGAGTCTTCGACCCCGACGAATCTTTCGATTCAAGCGGCCACAATGGAACCTACACGCCTCTGAACACCTCACCATCGCAGGAGGCCGAAACCTCCGGTCAGACAATTGCGATGGCAGCGCCCAGAGACGCACCAGAACCTGATTCACCCTGACAAAGAACACGCGCCCCCACGCGGGGACGCAAACAGTACCGCAGCGCGGTTTGTTCACCCAACACCAACAGGTACCCGATTACTTTCGCTTCTCGCGATACACGGCCAATCCCTCGCTGTCCAAATGGTGGAGACGATCGGGTTCGAACCGACGACCCCCTGCTTGCAAAGCAGGTGCTCTCCCAGCTGAGCTACGCCCCCGACAGTCATTGGCCTTCAGTCTCCAGCCGTCAGACAGAAAGCTCAAAGCCTGGACGCTTCCTTTCCGGCGACTGACGACCAGCGACTTACAACTATTGGTGGGCCAGGGAGGATTTGAACCTCCGACCCCACGCTTATCAAGCGTGTGCTCTAACCAGCTGAGCTACTAGCCCAGTCGTCAGCTTTCGGTTTCCAGTCGCCAGAAAGCAGGCTGAAAGGCTGCAAGCCCCTCACTTACTTACTGTCCGGAGACTGACAAATAAAAACTGATAACTGTATCGCGGGAAGGGATACGCTGGCGGCGCCGGTTGACCGACGTCAAAGCCGGTCCTGACCGCCCCCGGCATCCACCGGGGACTTGATCGGAACCATCCAAAGCCTGTCCCGGACATGATCCGGCACCGAACCTCAGACAGTATCCTTGAAAGGAGGTGATCCAGCCGCAGGTTCCCCTACGGCTACCTTGTTACGACTTCACCCCAGTCGCTGACCCGACCGTGGTCGGCTACCCC
>CAWADP010000006.1:0-1050000 GCA_963780805.1 uncultured Alphaproteobacteria bacterium | reverse complement strand
GAGCGAGAGCGGCGTGTCGGTCCGGTCCGTTTCCCGGAACGGCAGCGCCTGGCTGGCGCCGTACACCGACGAGGTGCTGGCGTATACCAAATGACGCAGCGCCGGCAGCTGCCGCGCCACCTCCAGCACCACCAGATGCCCGATCAGGTTCGCGTGACCGTAGGCATACGGGTCGACCAGCGAGTGCCGCACCCCCGCCTGCGCCGCCAGGTGCACGATCCGGTCGATACCGGGATGGGCGGCGGCCAGCGCTTCCATCGCCGCCCGGTCCGCCACGTCAATCGGATGAAACGCGAAGCCGCGCCGCGGAAACAGCCGATCCAGCCGAGCCTGCTTCAGCCGCACGTCGTAGTAATCGTTAACGTTGTCCACGCCGATCACCGGCTCGCCGGCGGCCAGCAACGCCTCGGCGACGTGGTAGCCGATGAACCCGGCAGCTCCCGTCAGCAGGACGGTCACGCAATCGGACGCGCGACGAGGCGGTCCTCCAGCAATTCCAGCACCGCGTGGCCGAGCGCGATGTGGCACTCCTGGATGCGCGCCGTCTCCTCGTCAGGTACCAGCAGCACATGGTCGCACAGCGCCAGCGCCGGCTCGCCTGTCCCGCCAAGCAAGCCGACCGCGACGATGCCCATCTCCCGCGCCGCCGCGAGCGCCTTCACCACATTGGGCGAGCGCCCCGACGTGGTGATGCCGAACAACACGTCCCCCCGCCGGCCGAGGCCCCGCAGCGGGCGCTCGAACACGCGGTCATAGCCATAGTCGTTGCCGCAAGCGGTCAGCATGGCGGGATCCAGGGTCAGCGCCAGCGCCGGCCAGGAGTCGCGCTCCACCGACCCTCGCAGCCGGATCAGCAGCTCGGTGGCCAGATGCTGGCTGTCCGCCGCCGAGCCGCCGTTGCCGCAAAAGAACAGCTTGCCTCCGCCGCGGATGCTGGCCTCGCAGGCGTCCACCACGCCTACCACGGCATTGGCAAGTTCGGTTGCGATCCGCCGCTTGAGGTCGGCGGATTTCGTCATCATGGCGGCAAAGCGTTCGGTATCGTGCATGGTTCACCAAGGCGGCTGGCATTTTCAGGCCGCTTCTACACCGATCCGCAACCAAGTGGCTACGACTGCCGTTGGCGGTATGCGCCGACCACCTCCCGCGCAGCCGTTCCGACATCCGAACACGCCGCGCGACCGAAGTCGCAAGCGCGGCCGGCGTCTCGGCGACGCGAACACAGTGCCGGGAAACCATTCCGATCGGTCGCCGTTGTCGCGCCACCAGCAGGAGCTTCCGATCGTGTCGCCGGCCGTTCAGCCAGCCGCGCCAGGAGCGGTGGAAGGCGCTTCTCTTTTCCGCCCCTACTGCGCTAGCCACCCGCCATCAACGGACAGCGGCGCCCCGGTGATCGTCTCCGCCGCATCAGAGCACAGGAACACCGCCAGCGCCCCGATCGCCTCCGGCGTGGAGAACCGCAGCATCGGCTGCTTCTCCGCCAGGAAGCGCCGCGCCGCCTCCTCGACCGTGATGCCGTCCTGTGCCGCCCGTGCTTCCAACTGCCGCTCCACCAGCGGGGTCTTCACCCAGCCAGGGCAGATCGCGTTCGCTGTCACTCCGGAGTTGGCCAGCTCGATCGCCGCCACCTTGGTCATGCCGACGACCCCGTGCTTGGCCGCGACATAGGCCACCTTCTGGCCGCTCGCGACCAGCCCGTGCGCCGAGGCGATGTTGATGATCCGCCCCCAGCCCCGCCGCTTCATCCCCGGGATCACCGCCCTCATCCCGAAGAACACCGCCGACATATTGATGGCGATGATCGCGTCCCACCGCTCGGCGGGAAAATCCTCGATGTTGGCGACGTGCTGGATGCCGGCATTGCTCACCAGGACATCGACCGCGCCCAGCGTCTTCTCCGCCTCGGCGATCATGCCGGCGATCTGCTCCGGCTTGGACATGTCGGCGGGACTGTAGCCGACGCGCACCCCGAGCTCCGCCGCTAGGCCTGTTCGTTCCTTCTCGATCGCCGCCGGGTCGCCGAACCCGTTCAGCATCAGGTCGGCCCCCGCCGCGCCCAGCGCCCGGGCGATGCCCAGGCCAATGCCGCTGGTCGAGCCAGTGACCAGGGCGACTTTTCCCTTCAGGCTCATGCGCGGCGCTCCTTTGTTGCTGCAATGCAGCATGATAGGGCGTCCGCCTGTGGGACGAAAGGCGACGAGGACGGGAGCAGGTGGCCGAGTGGCCTCATTGAGGCCACTCGGCTACGGGTCGGGCTTTGCCGGCGTTTCGGGCGCGGCATGTTCCATGCGTTCAGGCAGAGACAGACGCCGCTTCTTCCGCGTTTTCGGTCCGAGGCGAGACACCATCGACCTCCCCTGTCATTGCGATTTGGCACCGGCCGGCGGCCTGACCCGCCCTGGATGAAACAATTTTCTTTGACCGGGGGAGATCGGAGCAAACCTTCCACTTCTTTCTTGTTAGAAGCGAAGCGACGAAGCAATCGCCTGCGTGGTGCGCCTCGCCTCCTCACGGTTGCTTCGTCGCTTCGCTTCTCGCAATGACAGGGAGCGACTGGGGAGGCGGCATTGTTCCGTACCCGCCACTCCGCGATAGTGCCGCCATGTCCGACGAAGCGATCCGCCATCTCAGCCGCGACCGCCGCTTCGCCGCGTTGATCCGGCGCGTGGGCCCGCCACAGTTGGTAGTCGAACACCGCCGCAGCCCCTATGAGGCGCTGACCCGAGCCATCGCGCACCAACAACTGCATGGCCGCGCAGCGCAGGCGATTCTCGGCCGCTTCGCCGCGCTGTATCCTGGCCAGTCGTTCCCCACGCCGGCACAGGTCCTAGCCACGGAGGACGCCGCGCTGCGGGCCTGCGGGTTCTCCGCCACGAAAATCGCCTGCCTGCGCGCCATCGCAGCCGGCGCGCTGGACGGCACCGTGCCCACCCGCCGCGAATTGACCCGCCTGTCCGACGCGGCGCTGATCGAGCAATTGACCACGATCCGCGGCGTCGGGCGGTGGACGGTGGAAATGCTGCTGATCTTCACCCTCGGCCGCCCGGACGTGTTGCCGGTGGATGATTTTGGCGTGCGAGACGGCTACCGGGCCTTGCACAAGCTGGAGGCGCAGCCGAAACCGCGGGAACTGGCGGAGATCGGCCTCGTCTGGGCACCGTTCCGGTCGCTCGCCGCGTGGTACCTGTGGCGTGCGTCGGACAAGGCGAAGAAAGCGGCCGCACCGGCGTCCAGGGCGTAGGGCGGACAAGAGCAGCGCTACGCTAATGGTGACCCCAACGGAGATCAGACCATGGACCTGAACGGCAAAACAGCCATGATCACTGGTTCGACCGACGGCGTCGGGCGGGTGGTGGCGCAGCAACTCGCAGCGGCCGGCGCGCGCGTTCTGTTGAACGGCCGCGATCAGGCCCGCGGCGCCCAGACCGTGGCCGCCATCGAGCGTGCCGGCGGCAGCGCCACATTCCTCGCCGCCGATCTTGCGTCGCTGGAGGAAGTGCGCCGCCTCGCCGATGCCGTCCTCGCCGACACGAACCAGCTCGACATCCTGATTAACAACGCCGGCATCGGCACCGCCGGCGCGTCGCGCCAGACCAGCACCGACGGACACGAGTTGCGCTTCGCCGTGAACTACCTCGCCGGCTTCCTGCTGACGCACCGGCTGCTGCCGCTGCTGCGCGACAGCGCCCCGGCGCGCATCGTCAACGTCGCCTCCGCCGGTCAGCAGGCGATCGATTTCGACGACGTCATGCTGACACGCGGCTATAGCGGCGCTCGCGCCTACTGCCAGAGCAAGCTGGCACAGATCATGTTCACCATCGACCTTGCAGAGCAGCTTGCCGGCTCGGGCATCATCGTCAATGCGCTGCACCCCGCGACGTACATGAACACCACCATGGTGCGCCGTGCCGGCGTCACGCCGATGAGCACGGTCGAAGAAGGCGCCGACGCGATCTACCATCTGGCGGCAGCGCCGGACGTCGAAGCACACAGCGGGCACTACTTCAACGGCCTGCGCGAGGCCCGAGCAGCAGCGCAGGCGTATGACGCCGAGGCTCGCCGGCGACTTCGGAATCTCAGCACCGCGCTGACGGGTGTCGGCGGCCCTGGAGGCTGAGCCGTACGGGGGATTGATGCCGGAGTTGATGCCCCGCCCCGTCGATGCCGGTTGGATTGAGCCCGCTTCTCGCGTCTGTATTGCGCCCGGCTGAGTAGCGGCTCCCTCCCTTCCTTCACCCGATTACCCTGAGCGATCCCCCGACAGTACGCACATCACTCGCTGGAGATTGCTTCGCTGCGCTCGCAATGACACTCTCAGGTTGACGCCACCGTTAGAACCAGAGCACCAGAGGAACGCACCGCCGCAAGCTCTCGTGGAAACCGCCGCGCGGCCCCTGACACCAACGCAAGCCCCTGCCGTGAGCCGCAAGGCCTCGCACACCATAAAGGCCTGGAAAGGACGCCTATGCCCCAACCCCTCCGCGGTGCCGACATCGTTATGCGCAGCCTCGAACGCGCCGGCCACAGAACGATCTTCACACTCTCCGGCAACCACGTCATGTCGCTGTTCGACGCCACCATCGGCACTACGATCGACCTGGTGCACACGCGCCACGAGGCCGCCGCCGTGCACGCCGCCGACGCCTGGGGACGGCTCACCGGCAAGCCGGGCATCGCCATGGTCACCGGCGGTCCCGGCCACGCCAACGCCACGCCCGCGCTGATGACCGCGCTCGGCCAGGAATTGCCGGTCGTGCTGCTGTCCGGCCACACCGAGACCACGCAGCTCGGCCGCGGCGGCTTCCAGGAGCTGCGCCAGGCGGACATGGCCGCCCCGGTCAGCAAGGCGTCCTGGACCGCCACGTCGGCGGATACACTCGGTGCCGACATCGCCAAGGCGATCCGCATCGCCGCATCCGGCCGCCCCGGTCCGGTACATCTCAGCCTGCCATCGGATTTCCTCGACCAGCACGTCGCCGATAATGCGGCGGTGTGGCCGGACCCCGCCGACTTCTCCGCCCCACCGGTGGCCCTGAGTGACGCAGCAGCGGACGCGACCCTCGGTATCCTCGCCACCGCAGAGCACCCGCTGCTGATCGCCGGCCCGCATCTGGCCAACCCGGGCGGCCGCGCCTTGCTCGACCGCCTGCAACGCGATTTGCAGGTGCCGGCCTGCATCATGGAAAGCCCGCGCGGCTTCAACGACGCCACGCTCGGCACCTTCAACGACCTGATCCGCCGCGCCGACCTGATCATCCTGCTCGGCAAGGCGTTCGACTTCACACTGAAATTCGCCGCGCCGCCGGCGGTCGATCCCGCCTGCCGCATCGTGGCGATCGATCCTGAAGGCGCGCTGGTGGAACGCGCCGCGCGCGAGACAGGTGCGCGCTTCGCCTTCGGCTGCGTGGCGGACACCCATCCCGCCGGAGAAACACTGCTGCGCCGCGCCCCCGGCCGCGTCGCCGGGCGCTCCACGTGGCTACATGAGGCGACGTCGGCATTCAACGAACGCCCCGATTGGTCGCTAACGAAATCGCGCAGTCCGGGAAAGCTGCATCCGCTGGAGGTCTTCACCGCCTTGCGGCCCTTCGTCGGTACCGACCCCGACACCGTGCTGATCTGCGACGGCGGCGAATTCGCGCAATGGGGCCAGAGCGTGTTGTCGGTTCCGCCGCGGCGCATGATCAACGGGGTGACCGGGGCGATCGGCGGCTCGCTGCCGATGGCGCTCGCGGCGCGCCTGGTGGAACCGAAGGCGCCGGTGGTCGCCGTGCTCGGCGACGGCACGTTCGGCTTCCATATGGCGGAGTTCGAAACCGCGGCGCGGCGCAAGCTGCCGTTCGTCGCCGTGGTCGGCACCGATGCGCGGTGGAACGCGGAGTACAACCTGCAGGTGCGCGACTACGGCCGCGACCGCGCGGTGGGCTGCGAGCTGACGCCTGCGCGCTACGACCTGGTCGCCGCGGCGTTGGGCGGCCACGGCGAGTTGGTAGAGCGCCCGGAGGACATGGAAGGTGCGATCGAACGCGCGCTGGCGAGCGGCAAGCCGGCCTGCATCAACGTGATGATCGAGAGCATCCCGTCGCCCGTGGTGCGGCGGCAATGAACTCATGCCCTGGTGCATCGTGAACCGCCCGCGGATCGAGAACCCGCCGCACGGCCCTGTCCCTTCCGTGCATAATGAAGACAGAGCCGATGGCCATATCTTTTGCCTGCTCGCACGCGACAGAGTCGCCCATACAAATTCCTGCCATTGGGCTCGATCTCTTTGTCCGGCTACCTCCTGCCACGAGCGGCGGCGAGTTCTGCATTATCGAGACGATCAACGCGCCCGGAAAAGGCCCGCCGCGGCATCGCCACCCGCAGGCGGAAATCTTTCGGGTCATCGAGGGACGCTATCTTTACCAGGTCGAGGGACGCCGCTTTTTCGCGGAGGCGGGTGATGTCGTCAGCATTCCTGGCGGCGCAGCGCACGGCTTCGTCAATGTGACCGATGCGCCCGCCCGCCAGTATATCCTCATTACTCCCGCCCTTGATGCGGCGGCCTTCTTCACCGAACTTGCCGGAACGATGCGGGACGGCGTTCCGGATCAGGCGGCGCTGAACGCCTTCGGGGTAAAATGGAGCGTCGAGTTCCTTGGGCCGCCGCTTACTCCGCGTGATCAACCTACCGACTGACGTCCGCCCCGAAACAGGCTACCGCGAGAGTCCGAACTGCTCGTCGAGCCAGTCCAGCACACGCTGATTGAGCAGTGATCGATTCTGCATCGAGCAATGGCCGTCGGCACCTTCCTCGGCGGTGAAGTGGATCAGCGTCTTCGGGCAGCGCAGCGCCTCCATGAATGCGCCGCCCTCCGCCGCGAGCGTGTCGTGTTCTGCCATGGTGATCAATGTTGGGCACCGGATGCGGTCGGCGCGCCCTTGCATGCTAAACAACTCGGCCGAAGCGAAGTAGGCCCGCAGATTATCCACGCCATGCACCCAGAAGCCGCGCAGGACAACCTTCCAGTTCAACTGACGATTACCCCGAATATAGGCAGTGGCCGGCCGTGACACCCGACGCTGCAAGCCGGGGACGCCGACAAGGCGCGTCAGTCATCCGAGCGGTTTGGTCTACCCGCTCGCCTCCCGCCAGATCGACCGGAACTGCGTCGCCACGATCTGCTCGTACGACACGTCGCCGGCCAGCACACCCACATCGCGCGCGAAGGCGTTGACCGCGGCGACCGAAGCCTCGCCGATGGCGGCTTGGTAGAACGGCAGATCGCGGCGCACGATGCCGGCGATCAATCCGGCCTCCCGCGGCGGAAACCGCTTCCGACCGGCTTCGGTGGCACACGACACGTCCCGCTTGAGCGCGTTCTGCGTCGCCACCAGCGCCCGCAAGGCCGCCGCCGCGGTCTCCGGCGCTTGCTCCATCAGCCGATCGGTCGTGGCCAGCACCGGCAGCGTGTAGTCGAAGCAGCCCGGCGGTCCGTCGCCGCGGCGCACATCGAGCACGATCGCGCCGGCGCCCGAGGTCACTGCAAGCTCCGTCGCCATGCCGTTGGCCCAGAAGCCGTCGATCGTGCCGGCGGCCAAAGCCTCGGCCGCCGTGAGGCCGAAATTGACGCCCGCCCCGACAGCGCCCGGCACCGGCCCGATGGCGATCCCGTCGCGCACCGGATCGAGGCCGGCCGCCACCAGCAAGCGTCGCAGGCCCATCTCGACCCAGGGCGCGGCCCCGATCCGCCGGCCCTTCAGCGCCGCGAGGTCGCCACGCGCAATGCCAAGCTCGGCGCGCATCACGAGGAACCAGTACATCCCCTGCGCCAGCGCACCGAGCAATTTGACTCCGCGCCATTCCGGGAAGGCGGCGAGCGCGCCATGCGCCGCGCCGCCGACAAAATCGACCTCGCCGTCGCGCAAGGCTTGGTAAGCGCGATCGACGGGGAAGATCAGTTCGGCGGAGACGTCGATGCCCTCACGCTGGAAGAAGCCGAGCTCCGCCGCGGCCAGGGCGGGGAAATACGAATTCGAGATCAGGTCCGGAATCGCCAGCTTCATGGTGTGCGGCGGCTATTTCAGCTGGGTGGCGAAATAGCGGGTGATGTCGCTCCACAGTTCGAAAGCGGGCGCCTCGCGGTAGCTAGGGCGGTAGTCGGCGAGGAATGCGTGGCCGGCGTTCTTATAGATCTTGGTGGTTACGCCCTTGCCGACTGCCGCCGCACGCTGCTTCAGCTCGGCCTCCAGCGCCACCGGCGGGTTCTGGTCTTCCTCCCCGAACACGCCGAGCAGGGGGCAGTGCAGATTCTTGACAAGGTCGAGGACCGGGGTGGGGCGGGCAGCGGTGGTCTCGGCGTCCGGGGTCGCGCGATGGATGAAACCGCCCCAGCAATCGATCGCCGCATCGACCTTGCTGCTGGAGCAAGCGAACAACAGCGTATGGCGGCCGCCGGAGCAAAAGCCGATCGCGCCGATCTTGCCAGTGGCGCCGGGGAGGCCGCGGAGATGCGCGGAGGCGGCTTCCAGGTCCTGCACCGCCTGCCGGTCGGGCAGGCCGAACATGACGGGGAACACGGTGTTGATGTCGCTCGGGTCCGACGGGCCGCCGGCGCGCGCATAAAGATCGGGCGCGAGCGCATTGTAGCCGATGTTGGCGAAACGGCGGGCAATGTCGCGGATGTGCTCGACCAGGCCGAAGGCTTCATGGATCACGACGATACCGGGGTAGCTGCCAGGCTGGCTGGGACGCGCGAGATAGCCGGGTATGCTGTCGCCGCCGCTGGTGAAATGGATTTCCTCGCCGTTGACGCGGCCGGGATCGGTGACCGCACCGGGTATGTTCGCCATTGGCTGCCTCCTGTTGGTTATCGGCCCGGGGTACCGGGCACACGAATGATGCCGCCAGCGAGCCTGTCATCGCGCGCGAGGGGAAGCAATCTCCGGGAGGGTGCGACATCCGTCCATCAAGACATATGCGACACCGGTCCGTCAGTTCATACCGGTCCGTCAGTTCATACCGGTACCGTCCGCGCGCTCAACGATCCAGCGACCGCCGAGGGTATCCGCGCCCTACAACACCGTTTCCAGCCGCGTAAATCGCACCGGGATGGATTCGCGCACGCGGACTTTCCCATCGGCATCCCTACGGACCACCGCGAGAACCTGGGCTTCATCGCCGCCCACCGGCAGCACCATGCGTCCGCCCGGCTTGAGTTGCCGAAGCAGCGCCGGGGGCGGCTCGTCGGCCGCCGCGGTCACGAGGATCATGTCATAGGGCGCATGGTCTGCCCAACCACGCGAGCCATCGCCGACACGAATCTCGACGGTCGAGTATCCAAGTTCGCGCAGGCGTGCTTCGGCTTCCGTGGCGAACTCCTCGACGATTTCGACGCTGTACACCCGGCCCGCGAGCTCGGCCAGCACGGCGGCGTGATAGCCAAGTCCCGTACCGACCTCCAGCACCGTCTCATGCGGTTGCGGCGCCAGCAGGTCCGTCATCAGCGCCGTGATGAAGGGCTGCGAGATCGTCTTGTGGAAGCCGATTGGCAGTGGCGCGTCCTCATAGGCAACATGCGCCAGCGGTGGTGGAACGAACAGGTGACGTGGGACCTTCAGCATCGCTCCCAGCACTCGTTCGTCGAATGTCGCGTTGCCAAGCTCGTCTTCCATGAGGTCAGTATGAATCTCGATCATATCGACCATATGGTGCCGCAGGATTGCAAAATGCTTGTCACGCATCGGCTTCATGCAAGGCCGTCCTTCTCCCGATGACCCTGCGCCCAGGCAGTTCTGGACCACCCGCGGGGGGCAGCCGGAGATTAGCCGAATGCGAGTTGCACAGAAAGTCACCCGCACCCCACGTCATGGCGGGCGACGGCCCGCCATCCACGATTGTTGCTGCGCGCAAGAAAGAAATGTCGCCGATGCCGACCAGCGTCGGCATGACCTGGGTCGACGCGTGCTCCGCGTCACACTTTGTGCGGGCTGGCATCAATCGTTCTGGCCAACACCGAAGGGAAAAGCCGTGCGTCCGGCCGGTCACACTGCGGCAAAACGATCACCGGAGTGGGCATCACCGGGGGTGGGCATCGCCGTTGGTACCCGACAGCGTAGTCGCCATGGCGACTAAGTCCTCTCCATTCCGAAAAGTGGGCGAGTCTTCGATTTGCCAACCGGCGTCTCCACGGAATGCGTGGTCACCGGCCCGCTGAAACCGATGGCTATGACGATCAGAACCCCATCTTGCGCACGAGGCGATCCCGCGAGCCGCTACTGGCGCCCGGCGCGACTGGCTGATCGGTGTCAGCATCCAGCACCTCCGGCTGGTGGTCGGCGTTGTTGCGGACGATCTCCGCCGCCCTTGCCACAGCCTCCTCCTCTGTGTCGAAGGATGGTCTTCCCACCAAGGCGGACGATGAAGGCCCTCACCGTGACAGCCCGCGTTTGCCCGTCCCGTCCGATGCCTGTTGCTCCGCGGCCTCGGTCCCCGCCGGGTTTGCAGGGTCTTTCTGATGCAGACGGCTCACGCTCGCCGCGTCGCCAGCCTCAGCCCTTCTCAGGTCGCGCCGGGCACGGCTCCACGATTCCGCGTCCGACTGGCTTTTGGTCATTCCGGTCATGGTATCGTCCTGCAACGGCGGCTGGTTCGGCCCGGCCGCCTCGGCCAGAACGCCGTAAGCGCGCAATGGTTCTGACATCCGCAGCGGGATCCGTGCACCATCCGGCGGGACCGCAGTTTTGAGATGAAACGCCAGGATTTGCGTAAACGGACGCTGAAACGATGTTTGCACAGGGAGAGGCAAATTGATCGTCGAGATACATCACGGCGCGCGGCGGCTCGACGCGGAACTATCGCGCCGGCTTGGCGCTCCATATCATGCCGCTCTCGGATTTATAATTGAGGTTGTGCAGCACTTACGCGAGATTAGCGATCTCCACCCAACGAAAGCAGCGGCAACAATTGCGGTTTTGGTCTTCTTTTGTCTCCTGCTGCTTCATCAGCTTTCCGAGATTTCGGATCACGTGGATCGACGCTTCCGAAAGAACCCGAGGCAATAAGCGACGATGCTTGTCTGCAGCCCCTCAACTGCGTTTGGGCATCACCAGTCGACCCGCCCTCGCACCAGCGTGGAGACGTTCCTGCGCAAGGAGCCGATCTGACCGTACAGAGTCTCTCCCGGACAGGCTGTCTTGTTGAAGTCCCGGTGGCCCAGAATCCGCAGCGGCCAAAAGCCGTATTGGGACACGATGAAGGCGCAAAGCAGGATCAGGCTGTCCCAAAGGGCATCGGGTGGCAATTCGGAGCTGTATGTGCCTTCGTTCTCGATGCCGATATAGCCGTCGTTCCAATAGTGGATATGGTGGGGCTTGTTGACGCCCGTCGCCCCGGTGGTGTGAGCCCCGGAGACCATGCTCGTTCCGCTGTTCAGCGTCGCCAGGCTGCCCCGGCGCCCTTCGAGAATCATCCCGTCGCGGGTGACGGTGAAATGCTGGCCGCTGTCGCCGTAACCGCGATGGATGTGGTCGAGTTGGATCGACCTGGCAAACGCAAAGGCTCGCTTTTGTGATGCTGCGTCCGACAGCCGCGACACATCGACGTTTTCGGTGGCGGTGTGGTGGATCACGATGCCGATTGCCTTGGTTGTCACAATGCGGTTCGGTGGCGTGACTTTTGCGCCCCACGTGTCGCAGCTGACGATGGCAGGCGGTGTGAAGGCGGCCATGATGTCACCTCGGGAGACTGTTGGCGGCTCCGGCGCGCCCCTGCTCGGCCTGCGATTTCACCCCATTGCGATGGCCCTCAGGTGCGCCAGCGTGTCGGATTCTGCCATCATCATCGACCGTACGAGTGTGAGGCATTTCACGGCTGCACGCGGTGCGACACCTCACAAGAACGCGAGGCGATGCGGGAATGCTTCTCGTAGCCAACGCAGCGGCGGGAAACTCAGCGCCGCTCGCGCCTGCCGGCAATGTCGTTGCTGGATGCGTGGGCGCCGGTTCGCAATCACGGTCTTGACCGCCTTGCGCGGAATGGCGACAGAGCGGCGTGAGCGTCGGCGGTGACCTTTCCTGACGGCCGGGGCAGCTTCGCTTGCCGCCAGGGTGCGCTCAACGCTGGCCTCGGCCCTGGGGCCGCTGCGCAAGGGGCACAATCTGGTCGCTGCGATTCGGTCATCGGCGGGATAGGAAGGATGGCTGGAGTATACTGCATATGCTCCGCTTCTCAAGGAGTTGATCGGTCCGCTGGAACGACCGCCATGTTCGGGTTCCCCCCGGGGATCATCGGGAACCGTAGCATGATGTTCCAAATGCCTTAAGAATCCAGATGCCAGGTGCGGCCGTGGCGGAATATCCTGCAACGCTGTGCGCACACCAATACGATAACACTATCAAATCGGCTTCGTTCTCAGCTGCCACTGGGTAAATTCACCGGTTTGGTAGTTGGCCGATACTTGCAGCCCCCGCCGCATGTCGGTAGCCAACGACGAATGTTGAAGTCGTTGCTAATTGCGCTATTGGTGCTAACATGTCGCAATACCTTCGCTCTCGCCAGCAGCCCGGTCACCTATTGGTGGCACACTGCCGATGCGGCAGTGATTGGCCTGCATCATCCTGTGGATCAGTGTGCATTGGTTCTGAGCACCAAGGACAGGGGCGTGATAATATCGTGGGATAGGCGGAGCAAAAGTATCCAACTGGCAAGCAAGGAATGGCATTTTGCTGATGGGCAATCCGTGCCGGTTTTGGTACAGGTCGGCGAAATGCAAGCCACGGGCAATGCGGTCTCGAATAATGACTTCCTGACCTTGATGCTGCGCGAGCCGATCGGAGCAGCGTTGGCGCATGCCGATCGCATCAGTCTGGGCTATATTGCACCGTCGGGCATGGCCTCGCGGGTCGATTTTCCGATTGATGTCGGGCGGCTTCCCCAATTACTCAAAGCCGTTGAACGCTGTCGGAAGTTGCTGCATTGATAGGTCACACCGTTGATGCTCTCTCGTGGAACAATCACGATGCAACGCCGAGTTTGTATTTTCATGATGGCGCGACTGATGGCCTGGAGTGGATGCTTGTCAACGTCAAAACAACGTTGTCGTGAAGCGTCAGACCAAACCGCCACCGATCTTCGCGCCCGCTGTGCGCGGTACCGGGGCGCGCTCAACCGGACGCGCCAATCCTTGATTGGTCAGGATCGTCCAAGAAATCCTTTCACATGGGCTGCGGCATCCCTGGCGGCCGCGGCGACGGCGGCGTGCTGCGGCGCCACATCCCGGGCGGATCGCGGACGCTGGATGTGCGTGGTGGTATCCGCGCCAGCCGTCGGCAAGTGGAATGCTGCCGCGGCCAAGCTCTTCTGAAGGCTATTCGGCGGTTTGGCGGCGGCACGCGCTACCTGTGCCGCCGCGGGTGGGACGGCTGGTGCCATGATATAACGTTGGCCGTGCCAGTATGGGCGAAGAAGCGGTTGGGCCAGGTCTGTCACGGGGCGGAGCATGCCAGCGATCGAAGACACCGAAGGCGCGCGCCAGGGTGCTGATAAGGGCATCTGGTCGGGTGTGAAATAGTGCATGACCGAGTAGGACCGAGCAGGGATCTGGCGCGGTACCCTCGCGGACCCGCGCATCAGCATGTCACGCCACTGCGCGCAGCAGATCATCCGGGGGCATTTGCGGCTGCTACGCTGCTTTCTGCCCAAGTGGCCATGGACTGAACCTTCGGCACGGACACGCGCGGGGTTCTCATTCCGTTCTCAGCCTGTTATAGTCGCCGCATGCCGGTGCGCAAGATCATCCACGTGGACATGGACGCGTTCTACGCGTCAGTCGAGCAGCGCGACAACCCGGAGCTTCGTGGGCGGCCTGTCGCGGTCGGGCATGGCGCCAAGCGCGGCGTCGTGGCCGCCGCAAGCTACGAGGCCCGCGCGTTCGGCGTGCGCTCGGCCATGCCCTCCACCACGGCGATGCGCCTGTGTACTGAATTGGTGTTCGTGCCGCCGCGCTTCGGCGTGTATCGCGCCGTTTCGCGCCAGATCCACGCGATCTTTGCCGACTATACGGCGCTGATCGAGCCACTGGCGCTCGACGAAGCCTATCTGGACGTAACCGACAACCGACGGGGCCTGCCGACCGCATCCGCAACCGCCAAGGAGATACGGGCACGCATCCTCCAGGACACAGGCCTGACCGCATCGGCGGGCGTGTCCTACAACAAGTTCCTCGCCAAGCTCGCGTCCGGCCAGCGCAAGCCGAATGGCCAATTCATCATCACGCCCGACATGGGCCCGGACTTCATCGCGTCGCTGCCGGTCGCCAGATTTCATGGCGTTGGACCTGTGACGGCGGCAAGGATGCGGCAGCTGGGAATAGAAACGGGCGCGGATTTGAGAGCGAAGCCGTTCGCCTTCCTGCAGCAGCATTTCGGTAAGGCCGCCGCTTGGTATCTCGGCATCGCGAATGGCAAAGACGACCGGCCGGTCGTCGCCGATCGGCGGCGCAAATCCTCCGGCTCGGAGACCACGTTCGAGCGCGACCTGACCGCCCCTGCGGAAATCGAGGCTGGCGTTGTGTCGATGGCCGACGAAGTGTGGATCTGGTGTGAGAAAGCCAAGGCCTTTGGTCGGACCGTCACGGTGAAGGTCAAATTCGCTGACTTCCAGCAAGTCACTCGAAGCCGCAGTTTCGCTGCGGCGATCGCGCGCCACGATCTGCTCCGCCAGGCCAGTGTAGAACTCGTGCGCACGGTTTTGCCGACCGCCAAGGGCGTCCGATTGCTCGGTGTAACCGTATCGAATTTCTGCCACGAGCCCTTTGACGGCAACAACGATCTTCCACTGTTCGGCGCCAGTGGGACGATCAACCCGGCGGGGCCAATGACTCGGCCCGTCGCATCATCAGGGGCCCGCTGATGGCGCGACGCGCCGGAAGCGCCGACCTGCCGCTTCATGGCGGGCATGTACCCAAATGGTTGGGCGACCGTATGACCCGCCTGGGCACGGTGATCAGCGAGGCGATCGTCCTGGAATATGGCCGTGACGAGTTGCTGTGCCGGCTCGCGCATCCGTTCTGGTTCCAGTCGTTCGGCGCGGTGATGGGAATGGACTGGCATTCCTCCGGCATCACCACAAGCGTGATCGGCGCGTTGAAGCGCGGCCTGACCCCGCTGGCCGGAGAGCTTGGCGTCCACGTTTGCGGCGGCCGTGGGAGTCACTCGCGCCAAACCCCATACGAGCTTGTCGCGATTGGCGATCGGGTCGGCCTCGATGGCGCAGCGCTCGCCAGGGCGAGCCGGCTGGTCGCCAAAGTCGACAGCGCTGCGGTGCAGGACGGATTCGACCTCTATCTCCACGGCTTCATCGTCACCGATGAGGGACACTGGGTCGTGGTTCAGCAAGGAATGAACGGGGACCGGCGCCAGGCGCGGCGTTACCACTGGCTTTCTGAAGGACTGCGGAGCTTTGTGGACGAGCCGCACACGGCGATCGATGGCGCCGACCAGGGCGTGATCGTCAACCTGACTGACCGGCGCGCAGCGGCCTCTCGCCAGCGTCAGCTCGAGATTCTTGGCCGCCTCGGACCAGCGGGGATTGAACGTCGGCTCGCGAAGCTCGAGGGAAACCGGGCCGAAGCCCCGGGCCCGCAAACACAGCTCGCGCTTCCGCATCTCGTCATGCCGGAGCATCACGATGTCCGGCCCGAGAACATCGTCACACGGCGCTTGCACGCGAACCTGGCGGCTGCCGCAGAATGCGGCCCGCAAGATTTCTCAGAGCTTCTGCTTGTCCCGGGCGTCGGCGCGCGGACCGTCCGCGCTCTGGCCCAGGTCGCGGAAGTCGTCCATGGCTCACCCTACCGCTTCAGCGATCCGGCACGGTTCTCTCTCGCTCACGGCGGAAAGGATCGGCATCCTTACCCCGTACCACTGAAGGTTTATGATCGGACCATCGCCGTTCTGAAGACCGCAGTGCAAAAGGCCAAACTCGGCCAGAGCGAGGAGATGGCTGCGATCAAGCGTCTAGACGACCAGGCCCGCAGGCTGGAGCAGGAGGCATCAGGACCATCTGTCGAAGCGCTGTTCCGCGAGGAGCGCGCGTCCTCGCACCAATACGGCGGCCGAAGCGTGCTTGGACTCGAGCCTCCGGTTGGCCACGGTCATCGGGAGAACAGCCGGGGCTTTTCCCTCGCGGTTTCCCCGCACTCCCCAAACTGCCTCCATCATCGTACGCCTTGAAGATGCCTTCCCTTGCGAGACGCCAACTCTTTCCGAGCACGGTCAATCATCAAACGTGTGCCCTGGCGCTGCGACTGGAACCGCATACGGCCTCTGGCCTCCATGCTCTCCATGACAGCAAGCAAGTCCTTGGCAGAGGCAACGTCACCACGCATCAAGGCGGTATAGAACGCCTCCTCAACCCCATCATCCAGCCGCCGCCGAAACCGCTTGCGTGGCTGATGTGGTGGGAGAGGCGGCACTCGCTCATTTGACGCTGCGGGCGGCGAAAGCCTGGCCGATCGGCCAATAGTAAATGAGAACTGTCGCATCGCCGTCTCCTTCACCGAGTGGCAACCCTTGCCCCGCTGGGATCACCGGGCAGGCTGACATCCTGGGATGTTCGCTGCTCGGGGGTGAATGAGTGGAGCGTCGTGGACGATGGCATCCACCAGAAAACCCTTATCTGAACCGCACGAAGCTGGTTGCGCCATGCCCGATGTTTCGCCTGACACTCGATAGACGCCCACACGGTCAGCGGCAGCTGGATCAGTGGGATGGTCTTGAAGCTCCGTTCAGCCAGTCCTGGAAAGCCCGGAAGGCGGTCGTAGTCACAATGCATTCGTCACTGGCAGGGACGACACACGCACGGACGTCATTTCGGACAGTCTGATTGCAGGATCACCGTTCAGTCAACGTCAAGCCGGCACGACGCAAAGCCTCGATTCGAGTGCGCGCATTCAGCAGTGTGTAAGCCATTGAGACATGCGTCTTGACGGTACCGATGCCGAGGCCGAGTTGTCGGGCGACCTGCTTTATTGAGCAGCCTTCGGCCAGCAGACGCATCACCTCCTGTTGGCGCGGGGAGAGGTGTGCCATTCCAGGAGCAGCCATCGGTGAAACGGCCGCCACCTCGACCGCGTCTGTTGCGCCGCTTGGTACAACCGGCGGGTTATGTTCCGGCGCAACGATCCGCAAGCTTACCGCCTGTCGGGCTGCCCAGGTAGCAATCCCAGTCACTGGCATCGACCGTGCGATCAGCGCACCCTGCAGGAGATCGGCGCCTAATACCTCCAGCAATTGTGCGGCCTCATGCGTCTCGACACCTTCTGCGATGGTTTCCATGTCCATGTTGTTTGCCAGGTCGATGATCGACGCGACGATCGTGCGCGATGCGGTGGATTCCGTTATATCCGCGACGAACGATTGGTCGATCTTGATCGAGGTAAACGGCATCTGCCGCAGCAGCTTCAAGGAAGAATAGCCGATCCCGAACCCATCGATCGCGAGCTGTATGCCCTTCAGTCTGATCCGGCTCAACGTCGCTATGATTCGCCTGGGATCCTGGAACGCGTCGGTCTCGGTGATCTCCAGGCAAAGTTGGTCGGGCGCCATCCCGCTGTCGCGTAGCAGCCGGTCGATGTGATTGGGAAATCCCGAGTCAAGCACGCCGGGCGATATGCCCAGCACGATTGGAACGGCAATATCAAGCTCGCGCAGGTGATTATAATCTCGTATCGACGTAGTAATAATCCAGTCCGACAGCGCCCGCATGACGTCGCCATTCGCCTCGGCTTGCGGCACGAACCGACTGGGCGGGAGCCGGCCCAGCTCGGGGTGCTGCCAATGCACCAACGCTTCCAGCTTGCGGAGCGATCGTGTCTCGCATGCGACGATCGGCCGGTACTCCAGCTCAAGCTCGCCTGCCTCGATCCCCTGGACGAGCCGCTCGGGCGGCAACGGGGCAGACTCCTGGCGAACGCCCGCTAGCACCTGACGAAGTGCCTGTACGTCGTTCGGCTTCTTGATTGCGGCCGCCACCCGCAAGCCCATGTTGGACGCGAGCTCGTGCGCGGTGGAGAGGACCCGGCTGTCGAAGCCGCTCACGAGGATGAGCACGCCTTGAAAGCCCTTGTCCGCAAGATGACTTCAGCTCCTCGATCCCGTCGGTATCGCGAAGCTGCAAATCCAGCACGATCACGTCCGGCAGACTTTTTTGCAGTTCCGAACGGAATGTCGCCTTGTCGGTGGCCAGCGTTGACACGAACCCCGTGGTATCGGCGATCCGGGCCAGAACGCAGCCCACGGTCGCATCGTCGTCAAATATCAGCGCACGCATGGTATGCTTTTCGCCTTGCTGTGTTTCTCGACGAGGTTTGCCATCAATGGTCGAGTCCGGCTCGCCGGGCTCGGGCGACGCTGCCGCGCGGTCAAGCATCTGCCGTGTGGCCCGTGAGCCGAGGAATCCCGGCAGTTCCCGGTTATTGGGCATGGACAGCCATATCAGACGACAAGCGAACCGCCTCTGGGCCAACCTCGATGGCCGGCGACGCATAGCTCTGCACCAGGCTCAGAATTCCCTCCTTGCTTACCGGGCGGCCGAACAACCAACCTTGCCCGATGTCGCATCCGGCGTCGGTCAGCCGATCGCTGATGTCCTGGTTTTCGATACCTTCAGCGACCACGCGAATGCCAAGTTCATGCGCCAACATCAGCACCCCGCGAACGATCTTCCATGCCTCGTTATCCGCCGGACACACTTCCACAAAGCTTCGGTCGATCTTCAGTTCGGTGAATGGCGAACGCAGCAACGACGACAGCGAGGAGTGGCCTGTGCCGAAATCATCGATCGACAGCCGCACGCCTTTGATGCTGAGCCTCGTCAGGATCTCGTTCGCCAAAGGGGGGTTGGCCGCCACACTGCTCTCGGTGATTTCCGCGACCAGGGCGCCATGCGGCAGGCTGCAACCCGCGAGCGTCCTGTCGATCGTGCTGGGAAACCGCTCGTTCGACAACAGCAGCGGTGAGATGTTCACGGCGACGCTGAAGTCCTTTTGGTACAGCCGACATTCCTGACACGCTTCGCCCGCCTGCCGAAGAACCTCCTGCGTGAGGTCGGCGATCAGGCCAGATTGCTCGGCTACAGGAATAAACAGATCCGGCGGTACGTCGCCATAGCGTGGCGAACGCCAACGGGCCAGCGCTTCCATGCCGAGGAGGCGCCCGGAGTTCAGATCGATCGTCGGCTGGAATTCGGCATACACCTCGCCGCGCGCCAAGGCGCGCTCCAACTGATCGGGCGACGGCGATGCAAGCTGTAACCCGGCCGCCGCCCGCGACGTCGGCTGCGACTGCAACAGCGCAGCCAGGCTCGCGCACTGGATCGGCTTGCGCAGCGTGCCGGCAACGCGCAGCCCCATGCTGCGGGCGACCCGGGAACATGCCGCAAGCACCCGCTTACCTGCTCCTGAAATGAAAATCACCACCACGTCCGGCGCGATATCGCGCAGCTTGTGCAGCAGCGACAGCCCATCTTCAGTACCCAGGCAGAGATCGAGAACCACAGCGTCGAACCGGCCGGATCGAAGCAGCATCTCGGCCTTGGCGAGCGAGGGCGCCTCATCGACAAGCCAGCGAAGCTTCTCCGCCTCGCGAGCAACGATCAGCCGCTGGATCGGTTCATCATCAACAATCAACAGGCGAGGTATGGTCGGTGCAGGCCCCGCATCGTGAAACACGTCGTATACTCCCGGGTCGAATTCTATTTGCAGAGAGCCGAGTCAGCAACAAAGCTGTGCATCGCGTCAGTTTCTGCGCCTGGTCAGGCGGACGCCTCCATCAAAGGCGGCGATGATGCACTTGCTTCCGCCACGCGGCGGATCGCCGGCAGGACCCGATCCAGCCTATCCAGGGCCTGTTCCGCCAGTTCCACCGCTTCGTCCATGCGTCCCGCACGAACCGCAAGCTCCGTCCTTTCGCAGGGATTCGGCGAACGCTGCCGCGCCGACAATCGCACCGGTCGACTTCAGGGTGTGGCTGGTTCGGCGTAGCTCTTCGGCATCCGCGGCGCGCGCTGCTGTTGCCATGCGAGCGACAATCACCGGCAACTCCTTGAGGAAACGCGCCATGACGGTCTGCAGGAAGTCAGGCCGGTCCGCGCCGCCGAGCTCCCTCAGGTGCTCCAGCGCCGCCGGGGACAGTTGTTCGTCAGGGGAGACAGGCGTGGCCGCCAGCACGTCTACCGGGCTGCTATCCGCGGCGGCGGCTTCGCGATTGGTCACGGCTGGGCGACCGCGCCACCTGGCGAGGGTCTCGTGCACGGATTCACGCGTCACCGGCTTGGGGAGGTAATCATCCATTCCCGCGCGCAGGCAGATCTCGCGGTCGCCCTCCACCGCATTAGCGGTCAATGCGATGATCGTCGTCCTTCGGCCTCGCTCCTCAGGCAATGCCCTGATGGCGCGCGTCGCCTCGAAGCCATCCATTTCCGGCATCTGGCAATCCATGAAGACCAGGTCGTAACGTGCTACCTGTACCAGCGCGACCGCTTCCCTGCCGTCGCTCGCGGTGACGACCTCGCATCCCTCGCGACGCAGGATCGAATGCGCCACTTCCATGTTGATTTCGTTATCTTCAACGAGCAGTACCGTGGTTCCGGTAAAGCGCGGGGGCTGGGGAGCCGCGCCCAACTCCGCCGGCTTCTGTTCTATATTGATCGTCTGCAATGAAGCCAGGGAACGCTGCAGTTCCGACTGCCTTACCGGCTTGGTCAGCCAGCCGTCACAACCGCCACCCGCCGCGTCTTCGCTGTCCTCCTGCGACGTAAGTACCACGATTCGCATCTTTGGATGGTCATGGCGCGCCCTGATCTCGCGCACCAGCTCGCAGCCGTCGGCGCCGTGCAGCAGCTTGTCGATCAGGATGAAATCGAAGAAGCTGTCTTGCTCTGCCCGCTGCCGCACTGCTTCCAGCCCGGCCGTCGCATCGGCGGCCGTCTGGGCCTCGATCCCCATCCGCGCCAACTGATTGCGCAGGATTTCCAGGTTGGTTGGGTTGTCATCCACCACCAGTGCCGCAAGGCCAGCCAGCGGCAGTTCCCGCGGCGGCGCGTCTGCCACATCGGCCGCAAGCTTCAGCCAGACGTTGAAGGTAAACGTCGAACCGGCGCCGGGCTCGCTTGCGACGCCGATCGTTCCACCCATGAGTTGGCAAAGCTCACGGGCGATGCCGAGACCCAGACCGGTTCCCCCGTAGCGTCGTTTCGAAGACCCGTCCACCTGGGAGAAGGGGTTGAAGATTTCGAGCTGATTGTTGTGCGGGATGCCGATGCCTGTATCGCGCACCTCGACTGCCACCTCGACCCCGCCGTTCGCGGTGCGGGCAAGGGCGGCGTGCACGATCACCTCACCACGCTCGGTAAACTTGATGGCGTTGCCGACGAGGTTGGTCAGGATCTGCCGCAACCTGCCGGCGTCGCCGATCACCTGCTGCGGCAGATTATTGGCGATCATCGAGGCGAGATTGAGGTCCTTGGCCCGCGCGGCGCTGGCGAACAGCTCGATGGTGTCTTCGATCGTGCCGTGCAGATCGAACGCCTCGTCAAACAATTGCAGCTTGCCGGACTTGATCTTCGATAGGTCGAGCACGCCATTGACGATGCCCAGCAACGACTCGCCTGACCGTAGGGCAGTATGGGCATACCGCCGCTGCTTGGCCGAAAGCTCGGTATCCAGCAGCATTTCGAGCATGCCGAGCACGCCATTCATCGGCGTGCGAATTTCGTGGCTCATATTGGCCAGGAACTGCGATTTCACCCGGTTGGCCTGCGCTAACTCCTTTGTCCGCTGCTCGACCCGCTCCTCCAAAGTGGAAGCCAAAGCCTGCAATTCGTGCTCTGCCTGCTTCTGTGCGGCCTGCCGGGTTTCCACCGCATCGGCCATTTCGTTGAAGGCGGATGCGAGGCCACCGATTTCCGACGCGATATCCCAGCTATGCGTGCGTGCGGAGATTTTGCCGACTTGCCAATCCTTGGCCACCCGAAGCAAGTCCCGGATCGGGCGTTGAATAAAGGTCCGACCGCCAACCAAGGCGGCAACCATCGCCACCAGGAGCCCCGCGATGATGAGCGTGATCCCCCGGTTCGTGGCCCGGACGATGTCGGCGAAGGCATCGTCCTTTGACAGGCCGGCACTCAGAAACAGATCATAAGGCGGCAGTGCCGGAGGCACATAGCCGAAGATGCGGACAATGCCATCCACTCCACGGGCTTCCTCCCAGCCCGACTTGTCACCATCCATGATGGCTTCGTGGCTCTTCCGCATGTTCTTGCCGACCAATTGCTCGGGATGCGGCAGCCGGGCCACGATATTGCCCAGCCGGTCGGCAATGAGGATGGAGCCTCCGGGCGGCAGGCCGCGATCCTTCAGGTGCTGGGAAAGCCATGCCAGATCCATTGCCGCATAGACCACGCCCTCGACCTTACCGGTCGGCCCCCTGAACCGCATTGCGAAGTGCAGGGCCTGGCTGCCGTCGACGGGGTTCTTCCAATAGGTCCCGACCACGAGCCCGTCACGGGCCAGCGCCTGGCGGAAGAATGGCAGGGAGCCGACCGGCGCCGGCGATGTTTCGCTGGAGCAGATCGTGTTGCCGTCGCGATCGGCCGCGGCTAGCACGAGATAGTTCGGGTAACTCGACTTGAGCGCGCGCAGGTACGGATTGCATTCCGCCGCATCGCGGGCGGTGATCGACGGCAAGCGCGTCAGCGCGACCAGTAGTTGCCGGGCACCCTCGCGCAGCTCGCCCATCTCGTCGCCGAACTGACGCGTGATCTGCACCACGCGATCGCGAATGTCAGCCTCACGCGAGCGGCGTAGATCGAACTCGTTGTACGACTGGATGGCGAGTGCCGGAAGCACCGCGATCAGCACGAGAAACAGCAACCGCCCGGTCATTCCAATCTGCAGCAAGCGACGCATGGCGTTTCTCCCAATCGAAGCGTTGCTACGGTTTATCCGCGACCCAACGGCATGCGCTGCATGTCAGGCGCGGCCGACACGAGAGGCTTCCCGGAAAAACTCGGGCATATCAGCAATGCGAAACAGGCCAGCAGTGCCGACATCGCGGGTATCGCGGAGAACCCGGCGCGTGCCATGACCTGGCTTCCCATGAATGAGCCCAGCGTCATGCCCAGGAACAGCGCGCTGTTGTTCCACGAAAGTGCGGCGGACCGGCGGTCGTGGAACGTCGCGATGAGCGATGCCTGCTGCGCCGGGAAGAACACCTGTGCCACGATGGATGTCAGTCCGAGGGCACCCACGACCAACAAGTGTAAGCGGAGGGCGATTTCCAGGGCCACAAATGCGATCGCCAACGCACTCAGCCCAATGCGGATCGCCACAGGCGGCCCGAGGCGATCGGCGATGCGTCCGCCGATCAGGGCGCCGGTAAAGGCTGCCGAGCCGTACAGGAACATCGTCGCAGTGATCTGCTGCGTCGTGTAGCCGGCTGCGGTCAGGCCGGCACCGAGATAGGTGTACATGCCGTAGAGGCCGGCACTCCATGCGACGGTCGGCAGCAGTGCTCGCATTAGTGGAAGCAGAGCGAATGTTTCCGCCGCAGCCATTTCACTCCGGCTTGCTCCCATCGCTCGCGGCCACGCAACGGCGTTCAATGCCAGGAGCATCAGCGCAGCACAGCCGATGGCAAGGAAGACGGATTCCCAGCCAAGCCTGGCACTTGCCCAGGCTCCGGCAGTAGCGCCCAGCGGCAACGCCGACAGCAGTCCAGTGACCCCGACCGCGATCCATCTACCCCGGTGTCCGGGCGGCGCCGCATCGCCCAACAGTGAGTAGATCGAAGGTGTGACGCCGGCTGCGGCAATTCCGCACACCAGCCGGATGGCGAGCAATTGCGGCAGGTTGGCCGCCATCGCCGTCGCCAGATTGGCGGCAGCGAACGCGCCCAGGCAACAAAGCAAAACCTTGCGGCGCCCTAGGCGATCGGCGACGTGACCGAAAACCGGGGCCGCCAGCGCATAGGCACAGGCAAATACCGTCACCAGCAGGCCGGTATGCGCCGCGTCGGATCGAACCATGTCGGCGATCAGCGGAATCAGCGGCGAGACCACGAACAGATCGGTCCCAACGATGAACAACGTGATCCACGCGACGACGAGTTGCGGATGCGCGATCCGCGTCAGACGTGACAGGCCGGCAACCGGCTCGGTGTGGAGACGCTCGATCATGACTTGTCCCGCACCACGCCGGGTTCCGATCGCGCGGCCGTCAAGCTGCGCGTCGCGTGCGGCACGCCAGCTCGGCCGTCGTCACCAGCCGGCCCAGCCGGTTCCACACGCCATCAAGCGCTTCCGCCATAAGCTTGGCGTCGGCGACGGTCTCCGAGTACAACTCGGGCCGGCGGCGCAGCACGATGCCGGTGACTTCCAGCGCCTCCTCCGCATGGCGCTCTTCGACGCCCTGGCTGAAGCATTCGGCAAAGTAGGGCTCGTTCACAACGCCCGCGAAGTGGACCGCCAGCGCATCAGCCAGCGCTCGCATCCAGCAGTCGGACATCACTTCCACCACGCACCACGGACCGAGCGAACGTGCATAGAGCTTGGCGGCCAATCGGGCGAAGCGGGCGGTGTCCGGATCGAGATAGCGGCCCAGGTCCTCGGCACTGCCGAATTCCTCATCCCCCAGCACGCACTTGGCGCCGAGATTCTTGAACGCACGAGTAAGCTGATAATGGTGGGTATCGCCGCCCGGCAGACCGTCGTCATCGATGAAGATCGCCAGCTTCCGCTTGCGCAGCGCCGGGCTGTCGAGATGCGGCATCATGTAAACGGCAGCACGCGTGGCATGCATCGCGGCCTGGTAGACCAGGTGGATCTGGCCGAGCAGGTCCGGGTCCCGCGCAACCTCCGGCCGCAGCTCCCGCAATTTGCGGAAGAACGCATGCCGTGAGGGCTGATGCTGCTCGGCAATGTCCGCGATCGCCGTAGCCAAGGCCGCACCGACATCACCGTATTGGGCTGCCGGCCGTATTGCTTCAGGCGTCGCTAAGGTGACCTCTTTCATCGTTTCAATCTCCCGGTATCGTCCCGAGCTGGAATATCGACGGCGAGGCGTTACAGATGCGTTTCCGAACCGTGAGCGATCCAAATCTGCGGAAAATGGGCTCAGGATTGATACGGTGCTTTCTCGGGCAGGAATGTAGGAGGTTGCTTCGCTCTGCAGCACAAGAGAAGCCGGACACCGTTGGCACGCTGGTCAACGCTGCATTTCTTTGCGGACCGATGCGGGAATTGAAACCAAGTTGAAGGGAAATGCGTATCAAAAAGAACTCCCGTCTCTGATGTGGAGGGGACGATGCGAGGCTTTTCGATGTTCGTCCGCAAAGGCGCGCACCTCAGCGAGCCCGAGCGGCGGCTGGACGTATATGACCCCGCGGCAATGCGCGACCGGCTGAACCGCTCGCAACCCGCGCGCAGTTTGAATGGCAACTGACCCGGGAGCGAGCTGGATCGCTTCGCGAAACGGCTGCCGGAACGTCTGATCGCGCACCTCGAGCTGCTCCGCGGCGACTACGGCGGATTTCCAGTAGATCGCCTTGAGCATTGCCTGCAGACCGCCACGCGCGCGTTCCAGGGCCGGCCAGGACGAGGAATACGTCGTGTGCGCACTGCTGCACGATGTCGGCGACACGCTGGGCCCCCACAATCATGCCGATGTCGCGGCGGTCATCGCCAACCCTTCGTATCGGAGGTGAACCACTGGATGGTCGAGCACCATGCGATTTTCCAGGGATACTACTTCTTCCAGTTCCCAGGGCTCAATCGGGACCTGCGCGAGAAGTTCCGCGGGCACCCACATTTCGAAAGGACCGGGTAATTCTGCCGCCTGTTCGATCAGGTCGCGTTTGATTCCAATTTCAAATCGATGCCCCTCGAGGCCTTCGAACCATTGATTCAGAAGGTGTTCTGTTGGCCGCGTCGATCGATCTATGTCGCAGGGACGGCTGCGTAGCACACTCTTCGCGCAGCAGGAGCGACGGCCGCCGCACCGGCGTCATCGAGCGGCGGCCGAACCGCCTGGGCATGAAACGGAAATCATGTCATCAGCAGTCCCAGCGCCCAGCCGAGATAAAATCGCGCATCGTGAAGCCGGACATGTTCCCCACGCTTCACCAGACGATCGAAGTCGAAAGCAATTGTGGCTTTCTCCGACTCACCCAGGTGTTTCATGCGTTTATGCGCCACGATCACGCGTCCGCTGACCCATTGATTTTGGCGCGCCCTGTAGGACTCGAACCTACGACCCACAGCTTAGAAGGCTGTTGCTCTATCCAACTGAGCTAAGGGCGCGTCGATTGGCGGCGGCGACAAGGCCACTTGATCCCTGCGACGTAACCGGCGGGCGCGGTCCGGGTCAAGGTTGCGATCCACCACCACAGGGCCAGCGCAGCCGGCCTGTGCGCGCAGCCGCGAGCTTCCAACCCGCCACGCTCCCGGCCTACCGAGCGGCCCCGCCGCCACTTGCCCCGACCCCGCGACCCGGTCCCAGCCGCTAGGGGTTTGTTAACGTCTCTCCTCTACACTCTCTTCCAGCCGCCCGGCCCATCCGGCCCGCCAGCAGCACCATGGAGACGGAACGTGCAGCTCGGCAGCTTCCGACCGCGCTTCTTCGGCCGAGCGATCGGCCGGCGTATCTACCTGATCGTCCTCATCATGGCGATCGGTTTGCTCGGCACCCTCGCAGTCGCCGCCGTCGAGGTGCGCCACGCCCTGTTCGCAGCCAAAGCGACCGAGCAACGGCACCTCGTGGAAGTGGCGAGCACCCTGGCCGCGAACTACCAGCGGCGCGCGGCAAGCGGTGAGCTGACGGAGGCGGACGCCCAGCATCAGGCGCTCACCGCGCTTGCGGGCCTGCGCTACGGCAATGGCCAGTATTTCTGGGTCAACGACACCACCGGCAGGATGCTGATGCATCCCCTGCCGGAGCTCGTCGGCACCAGTGTGCTGGAGCTGCGCGATGCTGGCGGAGGCTATCCCTTCCGCACCATGATCAGTCTCGTCGCGCGCCAAAGCGGCGGCAGCGTTTTGTACTATTGGCCGCCCGGCCCCGATGCCCGGCTCAAGCAGAGCTACGTGCAGGGGCTCGCCGGCTGGAACTGGGTCATCGGCAGCGGCGTGATCGTCGACGATGTGCAGGCGACCGTGCGAGCGGTCGTCGCGCGGATCGCCGCTGCTGCCATCGGCACGCTGGTGCTTGTGCTGTGGCTGGCGGTGTTGCTCGCGCGAAGCATCGTACGCCCGATCGCTACATTGACCGGCACGATGCGCCGCCTGGCCGCGGGCGATCTGGCGGCGGAAGTCCCGGTGCGCGACCGCCTCGACGAACTCGGCGCCATGGCCGCCGCGGCCGCTGCCTTCAAGGACGGCATGGCCCGTTCCGAACTCGCTGGCACGCGAATTGGCAGCGGCACGTGACGCCACCCAGACGGCCCTGCTCCACATGGCGGACGACATCGAAGCCGCAGCCGGCAAGGCGCTCGGGGAGGTCCAGGCGCGCACCGCGGGCATGAGCGACACCGCCTCCGGCATGAGCGGCTCGGCTTTCCGCACCGGGCGCGCCGCCGAGACCGCCGCCAGCGCGGCAGCGCAAGCCCTGGCCACGTCGCAAACGGTTGCCAACGCGGCGGAGGCGCTTGCCGCCTCGATCGGCGAGATCGGCAACCAGGTCAGCGAATCCGCCGACATTGCCGCCCGCGCGGTGACCGCAGGACGCGCAACCCGCGCGACGATCGAGGCCCTGAACGGCCAGGTCGGCCGCATCGGCGCGGTGGCCGAGATGATCAACGAGATCGCCGCCAAAACCAACCTGCTGGCGCTGAATGCCACGATCGAGGCGGCGCGCGCCGGCGAGGCTGGCAAGGGCTTCGCGGTGGTCGCCGGCGAGGTGAAATCGCTCGCCGCCCAGACAGCACGCGCCACCGGCGAGATCGGCCGTCACATCGGCGACGTTCGCCGCGCGACGGATGCCGCGGTCGCTGCCGTGCAGCAGATCGAGCAAACCATCGATCAGATCAACGGGCTGTCCGGAGCGGTGGCCTCGGCAGTGGAAAAGCAGGCCGCGGCGACCACCGGCATCGCCTTCAACGTCACGGAAACCGCTGCCGCGGCCAATGAAATGAGCAGTCGCGTCAGCGATGTTTCGACGGAAGCCGACCAAACGGAACAATACGCGCACACCGTGCGGGAACATGCGACGGCGCTGGAGACCGCGGTGTCCGACCTGCGGCACGCGATCATCCGGGTCATCCGCACCTCCACGAGCGACGTCGACCGGCGCAGCGCGCCTCGGCATGCGATGGATCTGCCGTGTCGGCTGACCACCGCCGACGGCACACGGGCGGCACGGCTGGCGGACCTATCGGCCACCGGCGCGCAGGTCCTCGATGCACCGCCGCTGCCGCCCGGCGGGCACGGCACGCTGTCGGTCGACGGCCTGGCGGCGGCGGTGCCGTTCATCGTCCGCAACGTCGACGATCGAGGCGGCCTGCATCTGTCGTTCGAAGCGGATGCGCCCGTACAGGCGCTGCTGCAAGCGGCGTTGCAGCGACTACCGCGGCGCGCGGCCTGATCGTTCGGGGCCAGAACGTGCGGCGATGGCGGATACCGAAAGGAGCAATGACGATGCCTTTGATGACCTGGACAGAGAAGCTGAGCGTGGGCGTGGGTGTGCTCGACGAGGACCACAAGCGACTCGTGGCCATGGTAAACGAGCTGTACGAGGCCATGCAGGCGGGGCATGGCCGCGATTCCCTCGGACGCATCCTGGATGGACTGGTGCGTTACACGCGCGAACACTTTGCCCGCGAGGAGAAGCTTTTCGCGCAGACCGGATATCCAGCCACCGCCCCGCACAAGCATGAGCACGACGCGCTGACCCGCCAGGTGCTGGAGGTGCAGCGGAAACATGCCGCCGGCTCCGCGACCACGCTGTCGCTGGAGGTTATGCAGTTCCTCAAGAACTGGCTGATCAACCACATCCAGGGCAGCGACCAAAAATACCGGGCGCACCTCAATGCGAACGGGATCCGTTGACGCCGGATCCCCGGCATCTCTCGTCATGCCGGGCCTCTCTCCTCATGGCCGGGCCTCTCTCGTCGTAACCGGCCTTGTGCCGGCCATCCGCGCTCCATCGATCGGGCCGCGGTGACGGCAAACACGCCGAACGGGCCAGGAAGATGGCCGACACAAGGCCGGCCACGACGGGAACACAGGCTGGCCATCACGGGAACACAAAGCCAACCGAGACGGGAAGCGTAAAGCCGACGATGACGGCAACAGGACGCCGGCGCGCCATGCCCCGGCTCCACCATGCCGCCGCCGTAGTTTGCCGACGAATTACGGAGTGATGATTTTGGTAACAGCAACCCATCCGTGCATTGAGTGAATCCTCCCAAGGCGCCTAACTTCCCGCCGTCTTCCCGCCCCCCGTGGAGCTGGCACCAAACGCATGGATGAACGCGTCGATCGGCCGGAGGCTGAGTATGCCCCGCAAACCCATGTGCCGCCGGTGCGCCACGCGCGGCGCCGCTGGTGGCTGTGGCTGCTGCTCCTGCTCGCCGCCATCCTGGCAGTCGCCTGGTTCTGGACCCACCACGCTACGCGCACCGCGGAACGGGGCGGCCGCGGTTACAGCGCGCAGAACGCACCGCAGCCGGTCGGCTCCGCCACCATCGGCAAGGGCGATATCCGTATCATCCTGAACGAACTGGGCACCGTCACGTCGCTCGACACTGTCACGGTCTATACCCAGATCAACGGCCAGTTGATCAATGTCGGCTTCCAGGAAGGGCAGATCGTCAAAAAGGGCGACTTCCTGGCGCAGATCGACCCGCGGCCGTACCAGGCGGCACTCGACCAGGCCCAAGGCACCCTGGCCCACGACCAGGGCCTGCTGGATCAGGCCAAGGCTGACCTGAAGCGCTACCAGATGCTCGGACGACAGGATTCGATCGCCCAGCAGCAGGTCGAGGACCAGAAATACCTGGTGGAGCAGTACACCGGCACGGTGGCGGCCGACCAGGGCACCGTGGAGAATGACAAGGTCAATCTTGCCTATTGTCATATCGTCTCGCCGATCACCGGTCAGGTAGGCCTGCGCCTGATCGATCCTGGCAACTACGTGCAGACTTCCAATACCACCGGCATCGCCGTCCTCACGGAGATGCAGCCGATGTCGGTACTTTTCTCTGTGCCGCAACAGGACGTGCCGAAGATCATCAAGCGCATGCGTTCCGGCGCGACGATGCCGGTCACGGCTTATGACCAGGCCAACGTGACCTTGCTGGCCACCGGGCAGCTCGCCACCGTGGACAACCAGATCAACACCACCACCGGCACGCTGCAAATGCGGGCCCTGTTCTCGAATCAGAACGACGAGCTTTACCCCAACCAGTTCGTCAACGCGCGGTTGCTGGAGAATACGCTGAAGGATGTCGTCCGCGTGCCCATCCCGGCCGTGCTGCGCGGCGCGCCCGGCACGTATGTCTATGTGATCAACGCCAATAACACCGTGTCCGTGCGGCCGGTGAAGCTCGGCCCGACCGATGACGGGTATGAGCAAGTGATCTCGGGCCTCAAGCCGGGCGAGAAGGTGGTCACCGATGGCACCGACCGCCTGAGCGATGGCGTGAAAGTGACGATACCGGCGACGAGTACGAGCGCGGCCGTGGGTGGGGCTGCTGCCGGTGCCGCTCCGGCAGCTGCGCAGAACGGCGCAGCCGCCCAGAACAATGGGGCAGCGACCCAGACCAACGGCGCATCGACGCAGACCAATGACGCACCAGCGCAGACCAACGGCGCTCAACGCAAACCAATGGTGCAGCAACCCAGAGCGACGGCGCCGCGCCGGCCGGCCAGCAAGCTGGCAAGAAGGGCCAGTGGCAGCACGGCCAGCACAAACAGCCGCAGCAGAGCCAATGATCCACCGCTTCCCTGACACGCTCCTCTCACATCGTAGGTCTCCGGCGAGTGGGCACTGCGTTATCCCCACGAAAAGCCTGCCCGTGCTGCGAGCGGGGGCCGGGACCCACGTCGCCAGGGTCCGCACCCCCGCCCGCGGCGGAGGCAGGCCTTTCGCGGGGATGACAATGACGGCCCGACCGGCCCGCTGACGGGTCCGCATGAGCCCCTCCCGCCTGTTCATCCTGCGCCCGGTCGCCACCACGCTGCTGATGGCCGCCATCCTGCTGGTCGGCATTGTCGCCTATCGCTTCCTGCCGATCTCCGCTCTGCCGGAGGTCGAGTACCCCACCATCCAGGTGCAGACCTTCTATCCCGGCGCCAGCCCGGAGGTGATGACCTCCTCCGTCACCTCGCCGCTGGAGGTGCAGTTCGGCCAGATGCCCGGCCTGAACCAGATGTTCTCGACCAGTTCGGCCGGGGCGTCGGTGATCACTTTGCAGTTCAACCTGGACCTCAGCCTCGACATCGCCGAGCAAGAGGTGCAGGCGTCGATCAACGCTGCGGGCAACCTGCTGCCGTCCGACCTGCCGGCGCCGCCCATCTATGCCAAGGTGAACCCCGCCGACGCGCCGATCCTGACCCTGGCGCTCACCTCCAAGACCTTGCCGCTGACGGATGTCGAGGACCTCGGCAACACCCGCCTCGCGCAAAAGATCTCGCAGCAGCCCGGTGTCGGGCTGGTCACCATCAGCGGCGGCCAGGTGCCGGCTGTGCGCGTGCAGTTCAACCCGCGCGCGCTCGCCGCCTATGGGCTGAACATCGACGACCTGCGCACCACCCTCGGCAACGCCAACACCAACGCTCCCAAGGGCAATTTCAACGGCCCGGCGCAGGCTTCCACCATCAACGCCAACGACCAGATCACCGACGCCAGCCAGTACCTGAACGTGGTGATCGCCTACCGCAACGGCGCCCCGGTCCGCCTGAAGAACGTCGCGAGCGTGTTGAGCGCGCCGGAGAACACCCAACTCGCCGCCTGGGCCAACCGCACGCCCGCGCTGATCCTGAACATCCAGCGCCAGCCCGGCGCCAACGTCATCCAGGTGGTGGACAACATCAAAGCGCTGCTGCCGTCGCTGCAGGCCACCCTGCCCCCGGCGATCGACGTCGCCGTGCTGACCGACCGCACCACCACCATCCGCGCCTCGGTAACCGACGTGGAGTTCGAACTCGGCCTCGCCGTCACCCTGGTGGTGCTGGTGATCTTCCTGTTCTTGCGCAACCTGCCGGCCACCATCATCCCCAGCCTGTCGGTGCCGTTGTCCCTGGTCGGCACGCTGGCGATCATGTACTTGCTCGGCTTCAGCCTCGACAACCTGTCGCTGATGGCTCTGACGATCTCCACCGGCTTCGTGGTGGACGACGCCATCGTCATGATCGAGAACGTCGCCCGCTTCGTCGAAGCCGGCGAGTCGCCGATGCAGGCAGCGCTCAAAGGGTCAGAGCAGATCGGCTTCACCATCATCAGCCTGACGGTGTCGTTGATCGCGGTGCTGATCCCGCTGCTGTTCATGGGCGACGTGGTGGGTCGGCTGTTCCACGAGTTCGCCATCACCCTGGCAGTGACCATCGTCATCTCCGCCATCGTGTCGCTGACGCTGGTGCCGATGATGTGCGCCCGCCTGGTGCGCCACCGTCCGGATGCGCAGCGTACCCGCTTCGACCTGGCGGCGGAACGCGGCTTCAACTGGATCATCGGCCGTTACGACTACGGCCTGAACGTGGTGCTCGACCACCAGACCCTGACGCTGCTGGTCGCATTGCTCACCCTGGTGGCCACCGTCTGGCTCTACATCATCGTGCCGAAGGGCTTCTTTCCGGTGCAGGACACCGGCGTGCTGCAAGGCATTTCGGTCACGGCGGAGACGGCCTCGTTCGGCGCCATGGCGCAGCACCAGCAGGCGCTGGCCGACGCGATCCTGAAGGACCCCGACGTCGTGAGCCTGAGTTCCTTCATCGGCGTCGACGGCACCAACATGACGCTGAACACCGGCCGTTTCCTGATCAACCTGAAGCCGAAGGACGACCGCGCGCTGAGCGCCACCCAGATCGCCCAGCGCCTGCAGCAGGAGACCGCGAATGTGCCGGGTGTGCAGTTATACCTGCAGCCGGTACAGGACCTGACGCTGGATGCCTCGGTCAGCCGCACGCAATACCAGTTCGTGCTGGAGAATCCGAACCTGTCGGCGTTCAACGAATGGGTGCCGAAGCTGCTCGCCCAGATGCAAAAATCGCCGGACCTTACCGACGTCGCAAGCGACCTGGAGCAGCAGGCACTTGATGTGGACCTGGTGATCAACCGGCAGAGCGCGGCCCGCTACGGCATCACACCGGCGACGGTGGACAACGCGCTGTACGACATGTTCGGCCAGCGCATCATCTCCACCATCTACACGCAGTCCAACCAGTACCGCGTGATCATGGAGGCCGAGCCGTCGCTGCAGACCTCGCTGAACGCGCTGAACACGATCTACCTGCCGTCATCCGCGTCCACCACAGGGCAGGTACCGCTCTCCGCCATCGTAGCGGTGGAGCAAAAGCCGGGGCCGCTGATGATCAGCCATCTCGGGCAGTTCCCGGCGACGACGATTTCCTTCGATACGCCGCCGGACTCATCGCTAGGCGCCGCGGTGACCGCGATCCGCCAGGCGGAGAAGGACATCCACCTGCCCAACAGCTTCATCACCGCCTTGCAGGGCGCCGCCGCGGCGCTGGAGGCCTCGCTGTCGAACGAACTGTTCCTGGTGCTGGCGGCGATCCTCACCGTCTACATCGTGCTCGGCGTGTTGTACGAGAGCTTCATCCACCCGATCACCATCCTGTCCACGCTACCCTCCGCCGGCGCCGGAGCGCTGGTCGCGCTGCTGATCGCCGGCGACAACATCGACGTGATCTCGATCATTGGCATCATCCTGCTTATCGGCATTGTGAAGAAGAACGGCATCATGATGGTGGACTTCGCGCTGCAGGCCGAGCGCGAGGAAGGCAAGCCGCCACGCGAGGCCATCCACCAAGCCTGCCTGCTGCGCTTCCGCCCCATCCTTATGACGACGATGGCCGCGTTGCTCGCCGCGCTGCCGCTGATGCTGGGCAACGGCACCGGCTCCGAACTGCGCCGCCCGCTGGGCGTGGCCATGGCAGGCGGCCTGATTGTCAGCCAGGTGCTGACCCTGTTCACCACGCCGGCGATATACCTGATGTTCGATAAGCTGGCGTGGCGGCTGAGCGGGAAGGGGCTGTCGCACGGTCCAGCCGGCGAGGCGGCGGAGTGACGATGGCGCGGGCGGCGCCGGAAAAGAAGACTCCCCCTCCTCTTGTGGGAGGGGGTCGGCGGGAGGTGTCGAAACAAGAAGCGTCGCGCGTTGCGCCCCCAGCCCCTCTCACAAGGGGAGGAGAGTTCTTTCCCCGTGTCTGCACAAGGGGGGGAGGGTTCTTTGTGTCTGCCCCGCCGCCTTACCCTCACGCGTACGGGGTCAAGCCCGGCCATGACGGTTGTTTCTTGGGCCAGGCTTGGGCCGCATGAACATCTCCGCTCCCTTTATCGCGCGGCCGGTCGCGACTACGCTGCTGACCATCGCCATTGCCCTGGCCGGCGCGTTCGCCTTCTTCAAGCTGCCGGTCGCGCCGCTGCCGCAGGTCGACTTCCCGACCATCTCGGTGCAGGCGACGCTGCCCGGTGCCAGCCCCGAGACCGTCGCGACCAGTGTCGCCGAGCCGCTCGAGCGCCATCTCGGCCAGATCGCCGACGTGACGGAAATGACCTCCTCCAGTTCCGTCGGCCAGTGCCGCATCGTGCTGCAGTTCGGCCTCGACCGGGACATCAACGGCGCCGCGCGTGATGTGCAGGCGGCGATCAACGCCGCACGCGCCGATCTGCCAACCAGCCTGCGCAGCAACCCGACCTACCGCAAGGTGAACCCGGCCGATGCGCCGATCCTGATCCTGGCGTTGACCTCGCCTACCCTGACGCGCGGCCAGATGTACGACGCCGCCACCAACGTGCTGTCGCAGCGCCTGTCGCAAATCACCGGCATCGGCCAGGTGATCGTCGGCGGAGCCGCGTTGCCCGCCGTGCGCATCGAGCTGAACCCCACCATGCTGTTCAAATACGGCATCGGCCTGGAGGACGTGCGTGCCGCGCTTGCCTCGGCCAACGCCAACAGCCCGAAGGGCGCGATCGAAGCCGAAGGCCTGCACTACCAGATCTACACCAACGACCAGGCCACCAAAGCGGCGGACTACAAGCCGCTGATCATCGCCTATCGCAACGGCGCCGCGGTGCACCTGTCCGACGTGGCGGACGTGGAGGACTCGGTCGAGAACATCGACAACGCCGGCTTCTCCAACGGCAAGGCGGCGGTGCTGGTGATCGTCTTCAGTCAGCCCGGCGCCAACATCATCCAGACCATCGACAGCGTGAAGGCCGCCATCCCCGAGCTGATGGCCGCGATGCCGCGCGCCATGACACTGACCATCGCCAACGACCGCAGCACGACCATCCGGCAGAGCCTCAACGACACCGAGATGACCCTGGTGATCTCCGTAGTGCTGGTCACCCTGGTAGTCTTCCTGTTCTTGCGCAACCTGCGCGCCACCATGATCCCCGCGGTCGCGGTGCCCGTCTCCATCATTGGCACGTTCGGCGCGATGTACCTGATGGGATTCAGCCTGGACAACCTGTCGCTGATGGCCCTGACGGTGTCCACCGGCTTCGTCGTGGACGACGCGATCGTAGTGCTGGAGAACGTATCCCGTCACCTCGAAGCCGGCATGCCACGCTTGCAGGCCGCGTTGACCGGCGCGCGCGAGGTCGGGTTCACCGTGCTGTCCATGAGCCTGTCGCTGGTCGCGGTGTTCCTGCCGATACTGCTGATGCCCGGCATCGTCGGCCGGCTGTTCCGCGAGTTCGCCATGACGCTGTCGCTGGCAATCATGGTGTCGCTGGCGATTTCCCTGACGACCACGCCGATGATGTGCGCGCTGTTCTTGCGGCCCCGCCCGCTGCTGGAGGGGCCGCGGCCGCGCACCTTGTTCGACCGCGCGCTGTCGCTGTACGAGCGGACGCTCGCATGGTCGCTGCGCCACAGCCGCCTGGTCATCCTGGTGCTGATCGTGACGATACTGGCGAATTTCGCGTTGTTCGTCATCATCCCGAAAGGCTTTTTCCCGCAGCAGGATACCGGCCGCCTGATGGGCGGGTTGGTGGCGGACCAGAGCATCTCCTTCGATGCGATGGAGCAGAAGCTGGACCAGATGATGAATATCGTGCAGCGCAACAAGGCGGTGCAGAGCGTGGTCGGCTTCACCGGCCAGGGCGGCTTCGGCGGCGCCAACACCGGCCGAGTGTTCGTCGCGTTGAAGCCGCTATCGGAACGGCCCGGCGTTGCAGTCGTGATGTCGCAACTGCGCCGCGCCCTGTCGGTGGTGCCCGGCGCGCGGTTGTTCCTCATCCCGATCCAGGACATCAATGTCGGCGGCCGCCAGGGCAATGCCGCATACCAGTACTCATTGACCGCGGACAGTGCGAGCCTGCTGTACGAATGGACGCCGAAGCTGCTGGCGCTGCTGGAAAAGAGCCCGGTGCTGCGCGACGTGAATTCCGACCAGCAGCAGAAGGGCCTGGAAACCAACCTGCATATCGACCGCGCCACGGCCAGCCGGCTGGGTATCAACATGACCCAGATCGACAACACGCTGTATGATGCGTTCGGCCAGCGCCAGGTTTCCACCATCTACAGCGCACAAAATCAGTACCATGTCGTGATGGAGGTGGCGCCGCAGTACCTGGCAATCGCCGGCCACGCTGAAGGATATTTACGTCAGCACCTCGGGCGGGACGGCCAGCGGCACGGAGTCGACCAATGCCGTGATCGGCACCGTCACCGGCAGCACCACCCCGGGTGCCGTCACGAGCACCCTGTCGACCAGTCCGCCGGCCAGCACCAGCAGCACGACCAGCAGCGCCAGCAGCACGACCAGCAGCGCTAGCAGCAATACGGTGACCGCCGCCAGCATTGCCGGCAGTTCGGCCCGCAACGCGGCGAACAACGCGCTGGCCAACACCGGCAAGGGCGCCGCGTCATCCGGCGCCGCGGTCAGCACCAATCAGGAAACGATGGTGCCGCTGAGCGTGTTCAGCAGCTACCAACCCGCCGACACGCCGCTGGCGGTGAATCACCAGGGACTGTTCGTCGCCACCACGATTTCGTTCAACCTGGCAAACGGCAAGTCACTGAGCGACGCTACCTCGGCGATCGACAACGCGGTGCGGCAGCTCCGCATGCCTGCCAGCATTCGTGGCGGCTTTGCCGGCACCGCGCTGACTTACCAGAAGACGATCGGCGACGAGGCGGTCCTGATCATTGCCGCGCTGATTGCCGTCTACATCGTGCTGGGCGTGCTGTACGAAAGCTACATGCACCCGATCACGATTTTGTCCACGCTACCCTCGGCCGGCGTCGGCGCGGTGCTCGCGCTGCTGGCGTTCCAAACGCAGTTCACCATTATCGCCGCGATCGGCGTGATCCTGCTGATCGGCATCGTCAAGAAGAACGCCATCATGATGATCGATTTCGCGCTCGACGTGGAACGGAACGGGGACATGGACCCGCGCGATGCGATCTTCGAGGCCTGCCGACTGCGTTTCCGCCCGATCATGATGACCACCAGCGCCGCCATGTTTGGCGCTCTGCCGCTGGCACTGAGCTTCGGCGAGGGCGGCGAGCTGCGCCGGCCGCTCGGCATTTCCATTGTCGGCGGGCTGATGCTGAGCCAGGTCCTGACGTTGTACACGACGCCGGTAGTCTATCTGTACCTCGATCGCTTCCGTCTGTGGGTTGGACGCTGGTGGCGACAGACCTTCCCTGGTTTGTCCACCAGCCCGGGGGCGGCGGAATGAGGTGGGCTACACCGTTACGCCGCTTCCTGCGTCTTCCCCGCGCGATGCGTCTTCTCCGAGCGATGCGTCTTCCCCGAGCGATGCGTCTTCCCCGCGAAAGCGGAGACCCACGCAGCATGCGTCAACGCTTTCGCGAGAATGACGCATCGCGCCGAGTGACGAAGCGAACGAACTTCGTCCCCCTGCTCCTGGGTCTCACCCTTTCCGCCTGTATGGTCGGCCCCGACTATCATCGCCCCAGCACGCCCGTGCCGGTCGCGTACAAGGAACTGGCAGGCTGGACAATCGCGCAGCCACAGGACGCCGTCAGCCGAGGCTCATGGTGGTCGATCTACCATGATCCCGAGCTCGACGCGCTGGAGCGTCAGGTCAACGTCTCCAACCAGACGGTGAAGCAGTTCGAGGCGGAGTACCGGAACGCCGTCGCGCTGGTGCAGGAAGCGCGCGCCGACCTGTTTCCGACGGTCGGCATCACACCGGGCGTGACGCGCTCATCGGGGTTTGGCGGCGGCGGCAGAAGCTCGAGCACGCTCAGATCGTCGTCCTCCGGCGGCGGCCTCGGCGGTGGCGGTGGGGGCGGCCCGACGACGCAATACAGCATCGAGGGCACCATCGACTGGACTCCCGATGTGTGGGGCCGCATCCGCCGTCAGGTGGAAAGCCAGGTTGCCGCGGCGCAGCTCGGCGCCGCCGACCTGGCGAACGCGCAGCTCTCGGCGCAGATGACCCTGGCAGTGGATTATTTCGATCTGCGTTCCGAGGATTCGCTGACCGACCTGCTGCGCAAGACCGTCGCCGCCTACGATGCCACATGGCGGATCACGCACAATCAGTATCTCGCAGGCACCAGTTCGCTGGCGGATGATGTGGAGGCACGCGCGCAACTCGAAAGCGCGCGCGCCCAACTGGTTGGCGTTGGGGTGCAACGGGCCATCTTTGAGCATGCCATTGCCGTGCTGACGGGCCATCCGCCCGCGGACCTGACCATTCCGTTCGGCCTGATGCCCGCAGCTGTGCCGGTCCCGCCGCCGGGTCTGCCCTCCACGTTGCTGCAGCGCCGTCCCGACATCGCTGCGGCGGAGCGGCAGATGCAGGAGGAGAATGCGCTGATCGGCTACCAGATCGGCGCGTTCTATCCGGATATCAGCCTGTCAACGCTGGGCGGCTTCGTCGGCAGCCCGCTGTCGCAGTTGTTCAGTGTGGCAAGCCGCGTGTGGTCGCTCGGGGCCTCGGCAAGTGAGCCGCTGTTCGAAGGCGGTGCCCGTTCCGCTGCGGTGGCGGCGGCGCGCGCCACCTACGATCAGAGCGTCGCCAATTATCGCCAGGTGGTGCTGACCGCGCTGCAGCAAGTGGAGGACGAAATCTCGTCGCTGCGCATCCTCGAGCAGCAGGGGCATGCGGAGCAAGTGGCGGTCGATGCGGCACAGCGGGCAGTGGATATACTGCTGAACCAATATCGCGCCGGCACAGTCGCCTACACCAGCGTCGTGACGGAGCAAACGATATTGCTTTCGGACCAGCAGGCAGCGCTGTCGGTGCAGCAGAGCCGGCTGGTGGCGAGTGTCACGCTGGTCACCTCCTTGGGCGGCGGATGGAACACAGGCGAACTGCCGGGCAAGGATTCGTTGCAGACGTGGGATCCGACGGTCGATCATCCGCCGCGCCCGGCGAACGTGGGACGATCGGGATCGGGAATGTAGGGCGGAAAAGCGCAGCGCATTCCCCCGTTACCCCTGGCGGAATGCGCTGCCCCCGGATCAGGTCCGGGGCAAGGCTTTTCCGCCCTACGGACCCGACGGACCTATCCGAACCCGCGCATCCTCACCGGCGAGCGCACGCAGGACCCGATCCACCACGCCGCCCCATACTCCGGCGTTACTCTGCCGGAACAGTCGGATTGTCGGGTACCAGGGGGAGTCGTCGCGCCCGGTCAGCCAGCGCCAATCGGCATGTGCGGGCAGCAGCAGCCAGACCGGCATCCCCAGCGCACCGCCCAGATGCGCCACCGAGGTATCCACTGTGATCAACAGGTCGATCTGCGACAGCAGCGCCGCGGTATCGCCGAAATCCGCCAGCCGCTCGCTGTGGTCTCGCATGTACCCGTGGCGCATCAGCACCGGGCGGTCTGCCTCGCGGATCTCGGTCTGCACGATGTGGAACGCGTGGTCCGTAGCCGCCAACAGCGGCTCTAACGCCGCAAGAGGTATGGAGCGGTCACCGTCCGCGGGATAAGCGGGGTTGCCCGACCAAGCGATGCCGATCCGCAGCCGGTCGCGTGGCCGCGGCCCCAGCAGCCGCTGCCACAACGGCATCCGGTCCGCCGGTGGCGTCAGATACGGAACCTCGCCAGGAATGGTGTCGAGATCGGTGCGGAATGCCAGTGGCAACGACAGGATCGGGCACTGCAGGTCGTACCGCGGCAGCGGATCGTTCAGCGCGAACACGCCAGAAACGCCGGGCAGGCCCCGATACAGCGGCAGCAGGCCCTTGTGCCCCTCCACCAGCACGGTCGCGCCCATCGCCGCCACCATCGGCACGTACCGCACGAACTGGATCGCGTCGCCGTGCCCTTGCTCCGAGTGCAGCAGCAGCGTGCTGCCGGCGACCTCCGCCGGGTCGCCGAACCAGCGCGGTTGGGAGAATACTCGCCGCGGCAGAATGCCGGGGGAGGCGATCAGCCGCGCCTCGAACTTCCACCAGCCGCGGCGGAAATCGCCGGTGCGCAACTGGTCAACGCCCTCGGTCAGCACCGCCAGCGCGAGGTCAGCGTCCATCGCCAAGCCGCGTTCGAGCGATTCCAGCGCCTCGCGGTCGCGACGCTGGCCGAACAAGGCGAGACCCCGGTCGATATGCGCCTTGGGGTTGCTGGCATCGATCGCCAGCGACTGGTCCAGCCACGCCACGGCAGCGGCGAAATGGTCCTGCTGCCAAGCCATGTGGCCGATGCCGTAGAGCACGAACGCGTCGCGCCCGGAATGGCCGACTGCCAGGCACAGCAGTTCCTCCGCGGCGGCGAAGCGGCCGGCGGCGGCGGCGCTCACCGCCAGATCGATCAGATGCTCGCTGTAGTCGTTCATGGCGGGGATCATTCGGCGGACGGCGATACCCTGGTCAAGCGGCGCAAGGTGCGGCACCGTGCGCGCCCCGTCACCAAGGGGAGGTTTGCCGCATGTCGATCACGCTCACCCAGGCCCAGACCATCATCACGGCCGGCCTGGCCGCCGCGCGGGAGAAGAAGTTCCAGCCGCTGGCGATCGTCGTCCTGGACGCACGCGGCGTGCTGAAGGCGTATGCCGCCGAGGACGGCACCAGCCTGCGCCGTGCTGAGATCGCCACCGGCAAGGCGCATGGCGCGCTGGCATTTGGGGTCGGCTCGCGCACGCTGGGCAAGCGCGCGGAGGAGCGGCCGCATTTCATCGCCGCGGCGACGCACGCGGTAGGCGGTTCGTTGGTGCCGGTGCCGGGCGGCGTGCTGGTGCGCGGGGCGGACAAGTCGATCATCGCGGCGGTGGGCGTCTCCGGCGACACCTCGGACAACGACGAGGCCGCAGCCCTGGCCGGGATTGCCGCAGCCGGGCTGACCGCCGACCCGAGCTGATCCGCCGACCCGAGCTGATCTGCCGACCCGAGCTGATCTGCCGACCCGAGCCGACCGCCGACCCGAGCTGACAGCACGGGCCTGCTGCCGCCTTCGCGTCGCACCCGACCCACCGCTGCTTGCCCATCACCGCCGGTCCATCGCCGGTCGTCCATCGCCGGTCGCCCATCGCCGGTCGCCCACCACCGCCCGCCCATCGCCGGCCGCCCATCAACGCCTGCCGATCGCTGCATGGACTGGCGCGCCGTGTCGAGATCGCACGCGGGGCGTTGAGGTTGTCTTAACCACCACCCCCTAGCTTCGCCAGCTTGTTGCCGGGAGGAGCACGTCGTGGACACGATGAGCGAGCTGCAGGCGCCGGTGGTGGCGCGGGGGGGCCGGTCGTTCCGCCTCACCAGCCATGCGCTGGCCGTGGCCGCGGCGCGCGAGTTCTGCAACGGGTTCGAGGAAGGCACGCTGCGCTTCTTCGATGCGGTGCTGCCGCGCTGCACGCGCATGGTCGATTTCGGCGCCTATATCGGGCTCACCGCGCTCTACGCCGCAACGCAGGTGGAGACGGTGTTCGCCTTCGAGCCGAGCCCGGTGAACTACGAACTGCTCGCCCGCAACGTCGCCGAGAACCCCGCATTCGCGCCACGGATCCGCCTGTTCCGCCACGGCCTGGGCGCACGCGACGAGATGGTGACCCTGTATGCAAAGGGGACAGCGGATTCCGGCTCCTCGGTGTTCCGCCACATCGAGCGCGAGGCGCTGCTGTCGGCGCGGCCCGACGCGGTGATCCCGCTGCGCGATGCGGCGGTGGTGCTGCAGGAGATCGGCATCGACCAGCACACGCTGCTGAAGATCGACATCGAAGGAGCGGAGTACGAAGTGCTGCGCGCCGTGGCGCCGCTGCTGGCGACTGCGAAGCCGTGGCTGCACGTGTCGTTCCATCCGTTCAACCTGGTGGCGACGGGCGACGCGTACGACAACGCGCTGCTGCGGCTGCGGTCGGCGCTGGGCGCGGCGGAAGCGCTGGCGTCGTATCGCTTCATGCATTTGTATGAGGACGAGTCGTGGTGCACGATCGGCCCTGCGGAGCGGATGGACTTCCTGCGGCAATATCTGTTGAGCGCGAAGCCGGTGCCACGGATTGCCACGCCGCAATACGGCTTTGTGCACGCGATTGCGTTCTCGGATGAGGAGCTGCCGCGGAATGCGTGACACTCGACGTCATTTTGGGTGACGTCCGTGGTCATGGCCGCGCTCGGTGTGACCACCAACGACTTACGTGGCTCCAGGTAGCAAAGATGCGGGTGACTGGGGCAAGCGAGGAGGCTCACAACCACTGTCTGAGGTCAAAGTTTCAGCACCGCTCGCACGCCGTCTTCAACCGCCCGCAAATCCTCCCGCTCCGCTTGAAGCGGCGTACGAGATCGTCAGGCAGACGGAGCAGTAGCTGTTCCGTGGGCATGGCGGGGAACCGTCAGGTGGAAGCAAGATGCTATCGATATCAATAGCAAAGCGCTCGGGCCGCCGGCAAACCCGGCGCACTCATTTATCCCACCCGGTACGCCGCCACCGCCTTCTCGTCGAACGCCAGCCCCAGCCCCGGCTTGGTCGGCAGCACCAACTGTCCCTTCTCCAGCACCGGCGTTTCTTGGTACAGCTTCAGCATCCACGGCATGTATTCCACCGTCAGCCCGTTCGGCACCGCAGCGATCAGGTGTACGTGCATCTCCGGCATCACGTGGCTGACCACCGGCAGGTTAAAAGCCTCCGCCATGCCCGCGACCTTCATCCACTGCGTCGGCCCGCCCACGCGGCACAGATCGATCATGATGTAATCGACCGAGCGCGCCTCGATCATCTGTCGGAACGGCGCGATGCCCCACAGATATTCGCCGCCAGCGATCGGCGTGGACAACGCCTCGTTCACCCGCGCGAGACCATGATAATCGTCGCAGGTAGTGACGTCCTCCAGCCAGAACAGTCCGACATCCGCCACACGGTGGCCGATATCGATCGCTTGCTCGACGCGCCAGCGCTGGTTGATGTCGCACATGAGCTTGATGTCCGGGCCGATCGCGTCGCGCACCACGCGGACGCGGCGCACTTCCTCGGTGGGCGACGGATTTCCGGGCAGCGCCATCTGCGTCTTCATCTCGACGAAACCCTTGTCCACCAGCCGCCGCGCCGCGGTGGCAGCCTTCGCGTCGGTCAGCCCGCGGCGCAGCGAACCGGAGGCGTAAGTGTTCACCCGCTCGCGCGACCCACCCAGCAGCTTCCACAGCGGCTGCTCCAGCGCCTTGCCCTTGATGTCCCACAGCGCGGTGTCGATCGCCGACAGCGCCAGCGTAAACACGCCGGCGGGGCCGACGGAATCCCCCGCCGCGAGGCGCAGCTTGCGCACGATCGCCTCGATGCGCAGCGGATCCTCGCCGACCGTCAGTGCGCCGAGCTCATCCACCGCGGCGCGCAGCGAGCCGGTCATCGCGCCGCCATAGAAGGTGAGGCCGATGCCCTCGATCCCTTGGTCCGTCTGCATGCGCAGGATGACGATCGGACGCAGACGGTTCACGTCCTCCGGCATGTCGGCCAGCGGGTCGTCCTCCGGGATGCGCAGGATGTCGGTGCGGATCGCGGTGATCTTCATGGCGTTTCTCCCGGCATTTTGCTGAGCGCAGGATAACGCCAAGCCGGGTCGAGTAACAGCCGGACCGCCGTCGATGCCGCCCCCATCGCCCGGCTGGCGCGCTCAGCCGCAGGTGAGGGATCGAATTATCACCGGCCGAGCGGCGGGTATCCGTTGTGGGATGGCGTCAGCGGACGCGATTAGAAACCGGATCGAACCGCCGAGCGCGACCAGCATCGTTGAAGGAACCTGGCCATCGGGACGGATCAGCGCAAGCTGGCTGTCGAGGTGCCCAGGAGCCGATCGACGTTCCAGGTACGTGGTGTCTCGAAGTCTGCCGCGGCGAGGATGTGTGCGTCACCCGCTACGACGACGGCGACCATCAGGCAACGTGAAGGAGAGGGCATCGGCATTGGTCCGGGTCGATTGGCGGGCGGTAACGAAGCGATGCCCCAATACTGCAAATTTGTACCGGAATCGCAACCTAGCCGTCCGGCCTGGGCTGGACGGTATAGGGCGGACGCTGACCACCAACGGAGTCGCGGTGGATTGCATCTGCCATACACGGCACGCGACCTCACTCCTGGCGCCGCGTGATGATCCAGATGGTGATGTCCCACGCATTGTGGATGCCGATGCCCAGCAACAGCCCGATCGACACCGCCAGTACCGCGCAGCCCAGCTCAAGTGCGTCGATCAGCAGCACGCCGGACGTTGCCATGCACACATAGCCAACGATCGGCAAGGCCAGGTACCAGATCCGGTCTTCCAGATCGATCGAGTGGATCAGGCCTTCACGCAGCGAATCGCGCCAGGCGAGGCAGGAATGGGTCAGACCGAACAGTCCGCAGACCAGGATCGGGGCTCCGAGCCATGGCCAGCTCGTTATTGGTGCCAGCACGACCAGGCTAGCCGCCAGGACGAGGCTGAAATTGACCACGCTGGCGGACAGGAAGACGCGCAGCGCGGCGCGCCGGCCAGGAGTGAAGACGCCGGACCCGACGGAGGCGGCGACGAACAGTAGCCCGACCATGGTGGCGGATGCGGTGCCGAGCAACGCGTAGAATTCGTGCCAGGATCGCAGGGCATCCGCTACGGACAGCACGCTCACCCCCACGGCACGCTTCCCCCTCTCTGGTCGCACGCGACCGCCTCGACCCGTGTGGCTGAACGCGGGACACTTCCGCCAGCCGAACCGCGCAGCCAAACCGTGCAACCCCATGCAACAATATGTTCATCATCCCGTCGCAACCGGCAACCGCACCGCGCATTGTTCGTGCGCCATCGGCGAGGGAACCAACGATGCCTGACAGCGCTGCGAGTGCCGAATCTGGAGACGATCTGCTGCGGATTCATGAGCCGGGGCGGCCTGCAACTGGCCGAGGACGTTGCCGCGCTGATCAGCCTGCTCGGGCTGGCGCTCACCATCTTCGTGCCGTCGGAGGCGAGGGGACGGAGCCTGGAGGAGCTCAGCGGCGCTTCGGTTTGACGTGGTGCTGCTGTGCGGGGACCTGTCCCAGCAATTTGCCGGGAATTGCTATGCTCGAATCGGCATGCGTCTGGACAGCCCGGGCCTGGCAGCTTTAGTTTGTGAGCCCGATGAGACGCGATCAGGTCATCTCACTCCTCCGCCAGCATGAACCCGAATTCCGCGAAGCCGGGGTGGGACGGCTGTACCTGTTTGGCTCTGTCGCGCGCGACGAAGCGAGTGACGCGTCGGATGTCGACGCTTTTCTAGACCTTGTCAGCACGAAGGGTTTCACGCTTTTCAATCTGGTCGGATTGCAGGAGCGGACGCAGAGCATCCTCAGTGTACCGGTCGATCTCATGACCCGCCAGGGAATTCATCCGCGGCGTCGCGCGAGGATCGAATCGGACGCTGTCCAGGTCTTCTGATGCCGCTGAGTGAGCCGGTCGAAAGTCGCTTGGACATCCTCGAGCTGATCGAGCGCGTTTGAGCGGCAGACCCGCAATTTGACCGAAGCACAATTCCTGTCCGATATCGACGTCGAGGACGCCACCGCCTATCGTCTTCTTGCCATCGCCGAAGCGGTCGGAAGCCTTGATGAGGGCATCAAATCACAGCATCCCGAAATTCCATGGCACCAGATCATTGGCATGAGGAATATTCTGGCACATCAATACTTCGCGCGGGAAAGCGCCATCCTTTGGCAGACGGTGAAGGTGGGCCTCCCGCAGTTCGCCCGTGTCTGTCGCACCGAATTGTCCAGACTCGGTTGGAAGGACCGGCCGCCCTAAATGCAAGATCCACAAGAGCGAAAACCTGCTTTGCGTCGACACCACGGTGTTCTCCGCTCCAGCGACGTCCGATCGTGGCCAGATCTTCTTCACCCCCTTCGCGCCTCAAATCGATACGGCGTAACCCCGGCGAAATTGGGGTCCAGCGCCAGCCGGTGCTCCAGCGGCGGGAACGCGCGGCTGCGGCAATCGGGGCGATCGCATAGCCGGCATGACAGCCCGATCCCCACCTTCGCGCGCTGCAGGTCGATACCGTCGGCGTAGGCCACGTCCTCGGCGTGCGCCACGCTGCAGCCCATCGCCACCACGTGCACCGGCCGCGGCTCGCCCCAACCGCGCGACGGCCGCGTCACCGTGCGGGCGAAGCACAGATACGCCGCGCCGTCCGGCAGTTCTGCCACCTGCACCTGCACCTCGCCCGGCTGCGAGAACGCGGTGTGCACCACCCAACGCGGGCACGAGCCGCCATAGCGCGCGAACGGGAACCCAGCGGCCGAGAACCGCTTCGACACGTTCCCCGCCGGATCGACGCGCACAAAGAACCACGGCACCCCCCGCGCGCCCTGCCGCTGCAACGTGGATAGCCGATGGCACGCTTGCTCGAACGACACGCCGAAACGCGCGGCCAGCGCCTCCATGTCGTGGCGCTGCGCCCGCGCCGCGTCGAGGAACCCCACGTACGGCATCAGCAGCGCCCCCGCGACGTAGTTCAGCAGCCCGACTCGGATCAGCATGCCGGCCTCCGGCGACGACGGCGCGGCATCGGCCAGCACCGCCTCCACTGCCTCGCGCGCCTCCAGCAGCGCGAGCTGGAACGCCATGTGGAAGCCCCTGCTCTCGCGCGGCAACGTCTCCGACAGGGCCAGGCTGCGCGCCGCGGGGTCGTAGCGGCGCAGCGAGCCTTCCAGCGGCTGCACCGTCACCGTCAGCCCATGCGCGCGGCGCAGGCGCTCGGCGATGGCGTGGTTCATCTCGGCGGGAGCCGCGCGCAGGTCCGCGCCGATTGCCTCTGCTGCGGCTTCCAGCGGGGGGAAGTGATTTCCCTTATCGTCGAAGAAATCGCGTGCTTCCTCGTTCGGCAGCAGCACCCGGCGCCCGGAGGGCAACGCGATGCCCCCGGCATCCTCACGGGCCACTCGCCAGGCGCGATACAGCGCCAGCACCGCGCGGGTGGCGTTCGGCGCGATGGCGGCCAGTTCCGCGATCTCCGCCTCCGGCACCGCGTCGGCGGACAGCAGCGGATCGGCGAAGGCCTCGCGCAAGCCGACCTCCAACCGGCGCTCCTCGTGGCCGGACAGTGTCGCCAGGTCCACCCGCAGCGTCTCCCCGAGCTTGATCAGCAAGGAGGCGGTCACCGCGCGCTGGTCATGCTCGATCAGGTTCAGGTAGCTGGGCGAGACGCCCAGGCGCGTCGCCAGCACCTGCTGCGAGAGGGCTTGCTCGGTGCGGAGCCGGCGGACTGTGCGGCCGATCAGGGCACGTGCCATCTTTACATCCTTTACAAAACCGCGGTCGGGCCAGTGAAGGCAGCGACCAAATTGCGCGGCACGCCAGCAGATTTGGGCTGACCTTCGCACTTGCAATGTCAATTATTCACCTATCGCAAGCCCGAAACCAGGAGTTCCCTCCGATGCGTCCGCAGCCCACCCCGACCCTCGCCCCCGACGGTTCCACCGGCTGGTCGCCCGCCGGCGATCCCGACCGCTTCGCTGGCATCCGCCGCGACTTCTCTCCCCAGGACGTGGCGCGGCTGTCCGGCAGCTTCCGCATCCGCCACACGCTGGCGGAGATGGGCGCCGCGCGGCTGTGGCAGCTTCTGCGCACGCGGCCCTACCTGCCGACGCTCGGCGCGCTCACCGGTAACCAGGCGGTGCAGCAGGTGAAGGCGGGGCTGGAAGCGATCTACCTCTCCGGCTGGCAGGTCGCCGCCGACGCCAACACCGCCGGCGAGATGTACCCGGACCAGTCGCTGTATCCGGTGGATTCGGTGCCGAACGTGGTGCGGCGGATCAACGCGGCGCTGCGGCGTGCCGACCAGATCGCGCATTCGGAAGGCGGCGACGATACCCACTGGATGGCGCCGATCGTGGCGGACGCCGAGGCCGGTTTCGGCGGCGCGCTGAACGCGTTCGAGCTGATGAAGGCGATGATCGCCGCCGGCGCCGCGGGCGTGCATTTCGAGGACCAGCTCGCGTCGGAGAAGAAGTGCGGCCACCTCGGTGGCAAGGTGCTGGTGCCGATCGCGCAGCACATCCGCACGCTGAACGCCGCGCGTCTGGCGGCGGATACCGAGGGCGTCGCGACGGTGTTGCTGTGCCGCACCGACGCGCAGTCGGCGCAGTTGCTGACCACCGACGTGGATGAGCGCGACCGCCGCTTCATCTCCGGCGAGCGCACGCCCGAGGGCTTCTTCCGTATCAAGCCCGGCATCGGCGTCGAATACGCCATCGCCCGCGGCCTGGCCTTCGCGCCCTATGCCGACCTGCTCTGGTGGGAGACGAGCGATCCCAACCTGGAGGATGCCGAGCGCTTCGCCAATGCCATCCACCGCCAGTTCCCGGGCAAGATGCTGGCGTACAATTGCTCGCCCAGCTTCAACTGGAAGAAGAAGCTGCCGCCGGAAAAGATCGCATCGTTCCAGACCGACATCGGCCGCATGGGCTACAAGTTCCAGTTCGTCACGTTGGCGGGGTTCCACAGCCTGAACCTGGCGATGTTCAACCTGGCGCGCGGCTATGCGGAACGGGGCATGGCGGCGTATTCCGAATTGCAACAGGCGGAATTCGCGGCGGAGGACAGCGGCTACACCGCGACCCGGCACCAGCGCGAGGTTGGTGTCGGCTATTTCGACATGGTGGCGACGGCGGCGGGCGGCGGCCAGTCCTCCACCACCGCGCTGTCCGGCAGTACCGAGACGGCGCAGTTCGAAGAGCACGCGGCGGTGCTGCACACTCATCGTGGCGAGGATGACGGGTTGGTTCATAACCATGAATGGGCTGTGACGGCGAAGTAGGTCAGTTGAAGCCCCCTCTCCCGCGCGAGCGGGAGAGGGTGGCCGCCTCAAGCCACCCGCAGCCCGAGATGTACCCGCATAGGCTCGAAATCCCGATCGTCGTGCAGCAGTTCGTGTCCGTGTTCGATGCAGTAGGTGCCAATGATCAGGTCAGGGGTCTTGCGGACCGTAATGCCAAGCCCACGCAAGAACCGATAGTTCCGAGCCACCTGCATTGCCAGCCTTTCGCCCAGCATGGGTACAACGGTAAAGTCCCGCAGATCCCTGGCGAGGCGGGCAGCGTTACGTTCATCCCGGGCGCCGCGCAGCACCTCCAATAAGACGATGTCGCCCACCAGCAGCGGCCGGCGCCCGAACAGGGACCGCAACGTCCGCACGGGCCCTGACAACACATTGCGGAAATGCCCGATCCAGACGGAGCTATCCACGGCAACCGGAGCGGGATCAGGGGTCACGCGTCCAGTCCTCACGCATGGCGTCCAGATCGCCATCCCAACCAATTCCAGCCAGATCCAAGCCAGCGCGGTATTGCCGATGTAGCTGCACTACCAGCCGCAACGCGTCCTCGATGGTGGCACGCATGTTGCGGTCGCCTGTCACCGCCTGAGCCTCCGCCAGCCGGCGATCATCGACCTCAATGTTCGTGCGCATGGTTATGCCTACCGCTGCCGGTGCGGACGGTCCGGTCGGTCGCTGGGGGGCTCGCTCCAACTCGCGGATCGCCCGATAGTCATCGCGCAGCCGCACCAGCGTCCTCAGTGCCTCCTCCACGGTAGCGCGCTTGGTCGTCTGGCCCGTCGCCCGCATCGCCTCGGCCAGCAACGCGTCGTCGATTTCGACGTTGATGCGCATCGGATGCCTCGATGTGTATAAATCGAGGCGCACATACACGTCGGCAGACCGCACCTCAACAGCCGTCGCGGCAAAGATCGGTCCCGCGTGATCGTGCGCCGCAGCCCGGCTATATCGGGGTGGCGCCTTTCCGTCCCCGCGGCTTCTCTGCGCCGCAACCGAGGAGTCCCCCCGCCATGCCCTTCAAGGTCCAGGTCGGTCCGCCGCAGATTGCCATCCATCAGGCCATGACCGTTCTGGTCACCGAGCCGGACGGCCAGGTGCGCTGGCCGACCGACAAGGGTCTCTATTTCTTCGACACCCGCCTGGTCTCCGCGTGGAGCGTCTATGCCAACGGCGAGCCGTGGGATCTGCTGAACGGCGGCGCGGTCAATTACGACGCCGCCCGCATCTTCCTGACCAACCGCGGCTTCCTCACCGAGGACGGCGCCATCCCCGCTCATTCCCTCGCCTTCGTCATCAGCCGCGCGATCGATGGCGGGCTGCACGAGGATCTCGACCTGCTCAATCACGGCCAGCGGCCGGTGCGCTTCAACCTTGAGATCGCCATCCGTTCCGACTTCGCCGACATCTTCGACGTGAAGGCCGGCCGCGCCGTTCGCCGCGGCCGCATCGGTACCGAGTGGTCCGACTCGCAGCAGCGCTTGCGGACCGTCTACCGCAACCGCGACTTCATGCGCGGCGTCTCGGTGTCGGTCGGCGAGGCCACCGCGCATGCCGCCTATGCGAACGGCCGCCTCAGCTTCGAAGTCGTGCTGGCCCCCGCCGCGACCTGGCACGCCTGCCTGCTGTACGAACTGTCGGACAGCGAACGCCACTATCACGCGCCGGATGCCTGCGCCTTGCAGGCGACGCCGACACGCCATGCCGCGGCCCAGCACGCCTGGCAGGAAGCGGTGCTGAAGATCCGCACCAGCAATGAAGAATTCTACCGCTTCTACCACCAGGCGATCGAGGACATGGCGGCGCTGCGCCTGCCGATCGAGGGCACCGACCACATGGTGTTCGTCCCCGCCGCCGGCCTGCCCTGGTTCATGGCGCCGTTCGGCCGCGACAGCCTGATCGTGTCGTTGCAGAACATCCTGGTGTATCCGGAGTTCGCGCGTGGCTCGCTGGATGTGCTGGGCCGCCGCCAAGCCACCGAACGCGACGACTACCGCGACGCCGAGCCCGGCAAGATCATGCACGAACTGCGCTATGGCGAGCTGGCGCATTTCAAGCTGATCCCGCACACGCCGTATTACGGCACCGCCGACGCCACACCGCTGTATCTGATCACGTTGCACGCCGCCTGGCGTGCCACCGGCGACATGAGCCTGCTGCACCGCCATCTTCCCAATGCCGAGGCGGCCCTGGGCTGGATCGACGACTGGGGTGACCGCGACGGCGACGGCTTCCAGGAATACAAGACGCGCTCGCCAGTGGGCTATGAAAACATGGCCTGGAAGGACGCCGGCGATTCAATGGTGTATGCTGACGGGTCGCCGGTGAAGGGGCCCAAGGCGCTGTGCGAATTGCAAGGCTACGTGTACGACGCGTGGCTGCGCATGGCGGAGGTGTACGATGCGCTTGGCCGCCCGGACCGCGCCACCGCGCTGCGCAACAAGGCCGCCACGCTGTACCGCCGTTTCGACGAAGCATTCTGGGACGAACCAAGCGGCTTCTACGCCTACATGCTGGACGGCGAAAAACGGAAGGTGCTGACGGTAGCGTCGAATCCCGGGCACCTGCTGTGGTCCGGCCTGGTGCCGCCGGAGCGCGCGGCGCGGGTGGTGGCGCGGCTGATGGCACCAGACATGAACACCGGCTGGGGCATACGCACGCTGTCGGCGGCGCATCCGGCGTACAATCCGTACTCGTACCAGAACGGCTCGGTCTGGCCGCATGACAACAGCCTGATCGCGCTCGGCTTCAAACGCTATGGGTTCGTCGATGAAGTGGGGCAGGTCGCGCGCGGCATTTCCGAGGCCGCCAGCCATTTCCTGCTGAACCAGTTGCCCGAGCTGTACGCCGGCATCGAACGCAGCGAGGGGTCGTTCCCGGTGCAGTATCTCGGCGCCAACGTGCCACAGGCCTGGGCGGCGGGCTCGGCGTTCGCGCTGCTGCAGGCGATCCTGGGCATCTGGCCCGACGCACCGCGCGAGCGGCTATATGTCGATCCAGTGCTGCCGCGCTGGCTGCCGGACGTCACGCTAGCGGATCTGCGTCTCGGCCGGCGGCATTTCGACATCCGCTTCTGGCGCGAGGGGGACGTAACGCTGTTCGAAGTGCTGCGCGGCGACCGCCATCTGGTGGAGCGGCGTGGGACCGTGGACGTGTTCGAGATGCTGCGAACAGGAAGGGATGGGTGAAGGACAAGAAGGACACCCCCTCCCCTTGTGGGAGGGGGCCAAGGGGGAGGGCCAGGGGGAGGAGCTGAAACTCCCCAAGGTCTTCAACATTCGACCCCTCCCCCCACCCCTCCCGCGAGAGGAGGGGTGTCCTTCTTCTCCAATCCTTCAGTCCGGAATCCGCACCGGCAGCGAACTGACCGAACGAAGGATGTTGGAATAGACCCGCACCGGCGGACCCATCACCTCGATCATCGGCCAGTCCCGCTTGAGGATCTCCTCCCACAGGATCGTCAGTTGCATCTCCGCCAGCCGGTTGCCTACGCAGCGATGGATGCCGAAGCCGAACGACAGATGCTGGCGCGGACGCGCACGGTCGATGATGAAGTCGTCGGCGCATTCAATCGCGTCGTCATCGCGATTGCCGGAAATATACCACATCGCCACCTTGTCGCCCTTGCGGATGGTCTTGCCGGCGACATCGGTATCCTCCAGCGCGGTGCGCCGCATGTGGATCACCGGCGTTTGCCAGCGGATCACCTCCGGCACCATGCTGGTCACCAATGAGGGATCGGCACGCAGTTTGTGGTACTGCTCCGGATACGCGTTCATCGCCAGCACGCTGCCGGTCATCGAGTTGCGCGTGGTGTCGTTGCCGCCGACCACCAGCAGCATGATGTTGCCCATGAACTCGTGCGGCCGTGAAGGCAGATCACGCGTCGCCTCGCCGTGCGCCAGCATGGAGATCAGGTCCGGGCGCGGCGGCTGCTTCGCCCGCTCCTCCCAAAGCTGCTTGAAGTACTCCAGTGCCCTGTCGAGGATCTCGTTGCGCTTCGCTTCGGAATCCACCTCGGTGCCGGCGCGGGTGTTCGCCGACGCCACGTTCGACCAGTAGGTGAGCTTGCGCCGCTCCTCGAACGGGAAGTCGAACAGGGTGGCAAGCATTTGGGTGGTGAGCTCGACGGAAACGCGATCCACCCAATCGAAGGTTTCGCCGCGCGGCAGGCCGTCCAGGATGCGGGCAGTGCGCTCCCGTATGGTCGCGGACATACGCTGCAGGTTCATCGGCGCGACGATCGGCGCGACGGTCTTGCGCTGCTCGTCGTGTTTCGGCGGGTCCATCGAGATGAAGCTGGGGCGCCGGAAATCCATCGGCAGGTCGCGCAGCACGATACCGCCCATCAGCGCGTCGGAGGAGAATCCCTTGTGGTTGCTGTCCACCGCCATGATGTCGCGGTACCGCGTGAGCGACCAATACGCTCCATAAATCCCCTGTTCGCACCAGTGCACCGGGTCCTGCCGGCGCAAGCGGGCAAAGTACGGCCGCCAGGTGTCGTCCTGGTAAAGATGGGGATTGCTCACGTCGATGCGGTCGAGCGGGATGGACCAGGCGTCTTCCCGCGAGTCCAACTGGACCGGAGCGTTCATGGTGTGCCTCCCCTGGGGCCGGGCGGATGGCCCGGATGGGTGTGGGCCGGCCGTCTGCGGCGCCGGACCCTACTGGCCAGTATAGCGCGAGATGCCACCGTAGGCGCAAGGATGCCGCGCGTGATCTGACGGGCAGACGTCACAAGGCCAATCTGCCACTGCCGGAAGTGGCAAGACGGTCCCGCGCCTGCCTCCCCCGTCATTGCGAGGAGCGGAGCGGCGAAGCGATCTCCCGCGTGACGAGCCTCGCTTTGTCACGCAGGAGATTGCTTCGTCGCTCCGCTGCTCGCAATGACAAGGGGGGTGGGCGGCACCGGCCCGCGTTTCCGCTCAGGCCCCAAACGCTCTACACTGCGCCAGACGCAGCCAGGGGAGGAACCGCCAATGCCCAGCGCGCTCGAGGAGAAGGACGCGATCCGCGAGGTGCTCGCGATCTATTGCTTCCATCTCGACACCGGAAACTTCGAGGCCATGGCAGCCTTATTCACCGAGGACGGCACTTGGCACACCGATTTCGGCAAGGGCACCGGCCGCGCCGGGATCATGGAGCACGCGCGCAGCCTGCGCGGCGGCGACGCCCCGAGGCCGCGTGGCGTTCACCTGACCACCAACATCGTCATCGCGCTCGATGGCGACACAGCGCACGTGCGATCCAACTGGATCGTCGCGCAGAACGCCGACATCATGCCGAAAGTCAGCTCCGCCGGCGGCTATACCGACGACATGGTCAAGCAGAACGGCCACTGGCTGTTCCGATACCGAAAGATCGACCGCTTCATCGCGGAAGGCAAGTTCTGAAGGCGCCAGTTCTGAAAGGGAAAAAGCCGAATGTCGTCAACGTTGGACGCCGATATCCGCATCGAGGACGTCGAGTACCGCCCTGGCCTGCTGGCGCGGCTATATCGCCCCGCCGGCGACGGCCCGTTTCCCGCTATCGTGGAAGTGCACGGCGGCGCGTGGGTGAACAGTGACCGCCTGAACAACGCGCCGCTGGCCGAGACGCTGGCGGGCGAAGGAATCATGACCCTGTCGCTGGATTTCCGCATGCCGCCGGAGGCGGGATATCCTGCCTCGTTGCAGGACATCAACTACGGCGTGCGCTGGCTCAAGTCGCGTGCCCGCGACGTTGGTGCACATGCGGAACGCATCGGTTTGTTCGGCACGTCGAGCGGCGGACATCAGGTGCTGCTGGCGGCGATGCGGCCGTTCGACCCACGCTACGCCGCGCTCGCCTTGCCTGGCGCGCCGGATGTCGATGCGCGCGTGGCGTTCGTGATCTCCGCATGGGGCGTACTGTGCCCGTTGGAACGCTACGGTATCGCCAAGGCGGCAAACAACGCGACGATTCTGGACTCGCACCACCGCTTCTGGGGCACCGAGGCGGCGATGGCGGAAGGTAGCCCGCCGCTGATCCTGGAGCGCGGCGAGAAGGTGGAGACCCCGCCTGCCTGGGTGTTCCAAGGCGACGCCGACGAATGGGTACCCAATGCGGTCGCGGAACGGCTCGCCACCGGCTGGCGCAAGACCGGCGGCCAGATGGAGCTGACACTGTTTCCTGGCGAAAAGCACACATTCATGCGCAACCACCCCGACACGCCAAATTCAAAACGGGCGATGGCGATGTTGCAGGCGTTTATCAAGAAGCACGGGTAGAACGCGTAGAAGCGGCGGCAAGAACCAAGGATAAGAACAAGAATAAGACTCCCCCTCCCCTTGTCGGAGGGGGCCGGGGCAGCGGTGCGTACCGCCAAGCATTTGCGGCTGCACGCTCCCCTCCCCCGGCCCCTCGCTCAAGGGGAGGCGAGTCTTATTGGAGACTTATTCTCGTCTGCCATGCCCGCATCACGGGTTGTCGATTGGACCATCCGGTGCTACCGGCGCGCGCCCTCATAAAGGCCCTCCAAGGAAGCAAGGATTGTCCCCAATGTCCGCCCTGACTCGCCGCGCCATGCTGGCCGGCTCCGCCGCTCTGCCGCTGTTCGCGATCCGCACCCGCCCCGCCGATGCTGCCGAATTCAGCTACAAGATGGCGAACAACGTTCCGGTTACCCACCCTCTGGCCGTCCGCCAGCAGGAGGCGATCAACCGCATCAAGCAGGCCACCAACGGCCGGCTGGACATCCAGCTCTTCCCGAACAACCAGCTCGGGTCCGACACCGACATGCTGTCGCAGCTTCGTTCCGGCGCCATCGACTTGTTCACCATGTCCGGACTGATCCTGTCGATCCTGGTGCCGGCGGCTTCCATCAACGGCGTCGGCTTCGCCTTCAAGGACTATCCGACGGTGTGGAAGGCGATGGACGGCAAGCTCGGCACCTATGTGCGCGGGCAGATCGACCAGCGCGGCCTGATCGCCATGGACAAGATGTGGGACAACGGCTTCCGCCAGATCACCAGCTCCACGCGCGCGATCAAGGAACCCGCCGACATGAAGGGGTTCAAGATCCGCGTGCCGGTGTCACCGCTGTGGACCAGCATGTTCCAGGCGCTCGGCGCCTCGCCGATCAGCATCAACTTCTCCGAGGTGTATTCCGCGCTGCAAACCAAAATCGCCGAGGGCCAGGAGAACCCGCTCAGCCTGATCCAGATCGCCAAGCTTTACGAAGTGCAGAAGTATTGCAGCCTGACCAGCCATATGTGGGACGGCTTCTGGATGCTGGCCAACGCCCGCAGCTTCAACCGCCTGCCGAAGAACGTGCAGGAGATCGTGGCGCGAGAGCTGAACCAGTCCGCGCTGGACGAACGTGCCGATATTGCCAAACTGAACGATTCTGTCACCGCCGAGCTGAAGACGAAGGGCCTGGTGTTCATCGACGCCGACAAGCCCGCGTTCCGCGACGCCCTGCGCAAGGCCGGATTCTATTCCGAGTGGCAGAAGAAATACGGCGACCAGGCCTGGGGCATTCTGCAAAACGAGGTCGGAACCCTGTCGTGACGTCAGCGCCGCGGACCCGGAGGAGCAGGACACCCCCTCCCGTTGAGGGCTTGGGGCGCGAAGCGGACCAAGGACGGGGGGAGGGGTGCGAGCCGCCGACCTTCGCTTGAACGCACCCCTCCCCCCGGTTTCTCCTGCCCCCAACCCCCTCCCCCCAGCCTTGGTCCGCTTCGCGCCCCAAGCCCTCAAGGGGAGGGGGAGTTCTAATCTCAATCTCCATCTCTATCTCCGCTACGCCGCCGAAATCCCTGCCGCGATCCTCGTCGTGGTGGAAGTCGTCGTGCTCTTCGCCGGCGTGCTCGCCCGCTACGTGTTCCAGGCGCCGTTGATCTGGTCGGACGAACTCGCCTCCATCCTGTTCCTCTGGCTCGCCATGCTCGGCAGCGTCATCGCGTTGCAGCGGCAGGAGCACATGCGCCTCACGGCCGTCGTCGGCGGCTTCACACCCGCGGCGCGTGCCCGCACCGAGGCGCTCGCCATCGCCGCCATCGCCGTGTTCCTGCTGATGCTGCTGCCCGCCGCGTGGGACTACGCATCCGACCAATGGTTCATCCAGACGCCGGCACTCGGCCTGCATGACACCTATCGGGCCGCCGCATTGGCGGTTGGTGCGGCGATGATGCTGGCCACCGCCCTGGCGCGGCTGTGGTTGCTCGGTTGGAAGGACGCCGGCTTCGGCGTCGTGCTCGCGGCCGGTCTGGCCGCCGTGCTGCATTTCGCCGCCCCCGCGCTCCAAACGCTCGGCAATTTCAATCTCGTCCTGTTCTTTGTCATTCTGCTCGGCGCCGGCGTGCTCCTGTCGATACCAATAGGCTTCGCCTTCGGCCTCGCCACCTTCGCCTACCTCGCCACGCTGACTTCGACCCCGCTCTCCGTCGTCGCCTCCCGCATGGACGAGGGCATGAGCAATCTCATCCTGCTCGCCGTCCCGTTGTTCGTCTTCCTCGGCCTGCTGATCGAGGCCACCGGCATGGCGCGTGCCATGGTGGCCTTCCTCGCCGCCTTGCTCGGCCATGTGCGCGGCGGCATGAACTACGTCTTGCTCGGCGCGATGTACCTGGTGTCCGGCATCTCCGGTTCCAAAGCCGCCGACATGGCCGCGGTCGCGCCGGTCCTGTTCCCCGAAATGAAACGCCGCGGCGCCAACACGGGCGAACTTGTCTCGCTCCTGGCCGCCTCCGGCGCGATGAGCGAGACGATCCCGCCATCGCTGGTGCTGATCACCATCGGCTCCGTCACCGGCGTGTCCATCGCCGCGCTGTTCACCGGCGGCCTCCTGCCGGCCGCGGTGTTGGCCCTCGCGCTGGCGCTGATCGCCCGCTGGCGCAGCCGCCGCGAGGACCTGTCCGGCGTGCGCCGACCACCCATCTCCACGGTGGCACGCGCCTTCGTCGTGGCGTTACCCGCCTTGGTGCTGCCGGTGGTGATCCGCACCGCGGTGATCGAGGGCATCGCCACCGCCACCGAAGTCTCCACCATCGGCATCGTCTATGCGGCGGTGGTCGGATTGCTGGTCTATCGCCAATTCCCTTGGCGCCGCCTGTATCCGATGTTGGTGGAAACCGCGGCGCTGTCCGGCGCCATCCTGCTGATTATCGGCACCGCGACCGGGATGGCCTGGGCGCTGACGCAGTCCGGCTTCTCACGCGAGCTGGCGCAGGCGATGGCGTCGATGCCCGGCGGCCCGATCGGGTTCATGGCGGCATCGATCCTGGCCTTCGTCGTGCTCGGCAGCGTGCTGGAAGGCATCCCCGCCATCGTCTTGTTCGGTCCGCTGCTGTTTCCCTCGGCGCGCGCGGTGGGCATCAACGAAGTGCACTACGCGATGGTCGTGATCCTGGCCATGGGCATCGGTCTGTTCGCCCCGCCGTTCGGCGTCGGCTACTACGCCGCCTGCGCCATCGGCCGCGTGTCGCCTGACACAGCGATGCGGCGCATCTGGCCCTATCTGCTCGCGGTGCTGGCCGGCCTGATCGTCGTCGCGGCAGTGCCCTGGCTCAGCACTGGCTTCCTGTAACGCCGCCGCCCCGTCCTCCCGCCATCACGAAAACCGATGGCTCAGCCTCCCTCTCCCACCACCCGGAACCCACGCCGCCGCGCCCGCGGCGAGGTCTCGGCGGGAAACTCCAGCGGCAGCAGCGGCGCGCGATCGCGCGCGCCGTCGCCCACGGTATCGGGCGCCTCCGCCTCGGCCTCCGGGATATCCCGCCGCCCGAGGTAATTCGCCGCGAGATGGCGGAACGCATAATCCAGCAGCGAGGTCGCGGTACGCACCGCGGGATCCCCCTCCACCGCGCCGGCGGGGCCGAAGCGGGTGAAGGTGAAGGCCTCGACGAAGCTTTCCAGCGGCACGCCGTGCTGCAGCCCCAGGCTGACCGCCACGGCGAAATTGTCCATCAGGCCACGGAACGCCGCACCTTCCTTGTGCAGCGCCAGGAAGATCTCGCCCAGTTGCCCGTCGGCGTATTCGCCAGTGCGCAAATAGAGCTTGTGCCCCCCGACCGCCGCCTTCTGCGTATAGCCCGCGCGGCGGGACGGCAGGTCGCGCCGATGGCCCACCGCCGGCGCCTGCCGCGCATCAATCGGCCGCGGCGGCATTGCGTGCACGAAGGGCGCCACCGCGTCGTGCATCGCGGCATGCGCGGCCTGCGTGGCGACCGGGAGCACCGTGGTGCCGGCCAGCTCCATCGCCAGCGCCTCCTGCGGCGTCAGCCCACTTACCGCGAGCCAGGCATGCGCCGCGCGGGTCAGCCGGCCGGAGGGACCCAGTGGCGAGAAGGCCGGCGCGACGCCGCCAGTCTCCACACCGAGCAATGCCTCGGCAGGGGTCGGCGCAGCGATCGCCGTGGTGGCGAGATGGCGCGGCGCGCCGGCGGCCAACGCGGCGACACGCGCCGCAACGGCGGCCTCGGCAAGTCCGGGCAGGACGCTGTCCCGTGGAGGAGCCGGCCATGCCGGTGCCGCGAGCGCGGCGTCGTCAACGGCTGGCCAGTCGCCCGCGGTTCCATCCGCCGCGACAGCACCTCCCACCGCGACAGCACCACCCACCGCGACAGCACCACCCACCGCGACAGCACCTCCCACCGCGACAGCACCTCCCACCGCGACAGCACCTCCCACCGCGCCAGCACCTTCCACCGCGCCAGCACCTCCCACCGCGACAGCACCTCCCACCGCGACAGCACCTCCCACCGCGCCAGCACCTTCCACCGCGCCAGCACCTCCCACCGCGCCAGCCGCACCGACCGCAACGGCGCCCGCAATAGCGCCAGCACCGCCCACCGCAACGGCACCAGCCGCAACGGCGCTTACGCCCGGCGTCGCGGCCGATGCCGCATCGGCCCGACCTCGCAGGATCGCCGCCAGCGCGCGGGCAATGTCGCGCGCGGCGTCGGAGCCGTACTCGACGCCCACCGCCGCCAGTAGCCCCGACAGGTCGGCCATGCCCACCGCGATCCGGCGTGCACCCGGTATCGCCAGCGCCAGCGCATGGACGGCCGTCTCCACCGCCTCGGCAAAGGCGGCAACGTCGAAGCCGTCCGAAGGATCGAAGAATGCCGGCAGATTCAGCACGAAGCGCGGCGCGGGATCAGGTAAGCCCTGCCACACGGCGGCGGATGGCGCGCCGCGGCGGCTGCGCAGCAGATGGTGAAGGCGCTCGGCCAACGGCCACGTCAGCCCCAGCGCCGCGGCGCGGGCAGCAACCGGACCGATCCAGCCCTGCGCGGCGGCCGGCAGTGCGACCGGCCCAACGCCCGGCGCCAGTTCCGCCAGCCCGGCAGCGGCAAGGTCATCCCAGGCGGCGGGCAGGGTCACGAACCGGGCCGGCTCGTCCGGATCGACCCCGCACGAGATCCGCCGCATCCGGATGCCTCGCCATGCCGAGGGGACAGGCTGTTTGTTGCGCATGTGCGGACGCTACAACCCAACGCGCGATCTGCAAAGGGATATTTTGTGTTGCAGCCGTCCCCGACCCACAAAATGCTGGGGTGCCACCGCTGGTCCGGCTGCGGCTCCCGCTTGGCGCCCGGAGACCTGCGCCGCACCGGCGAGGCTATTTGGATTTCCTGCAACCAGCCCCGACCAACCTTCGAAATTGCCCTGTGGCCCGCCAGCAGGATGCCCCGCAGCAGGCCAGGCGGTCACGTCCATGGCCCCAGCAGGCCAACCAGCAGGCCAACCATCTGATCCGGCCATCGGTCAGGATAATCCCTTCATTTTGCGCAACGCGTCAGAAAAATCAGCATATTCAACGTGATAACCTGAAAAGGTTTGCCTCCACAGGACGCATCGCCGATGCTTCGCCCGGCGGGCGCCCCATGCGCCCGTAAAGCAATAATCCAAGGGAGAAAGCGCCATGCCGTCGGGTCTGCTGGGGACCGAGAAATTGTCGCCAGCCGCACGCCGTAGCGTCTTTGCCGGGTGCATCGGCTTCGCCGTCGATTTCTTCGATATCTACCTGCCCGTTCTCGCCCTCGCGCCGGTCATCGGCTACTTCGAACCGAAGGGCCTGAGCTCCACCGCAAGCACCACCATCTACTTTTTCACCTTCGCCGCCACCTTGTTCGGCCGGCCCTGCGGCGCGGTGATCTTCGGCCACTACGCCGACCGCATCGGCCGGCGCCGTACCACGATGATCAGCATCGCCGGCTTCGGCGTTTTCACCTTCCTGATCGCCTGCCTGCCCGGCGATGCGACGCTCGGCGTCTGGTCGCTGGTGCTGCTGATCGTGCTGCGCTTCATCGACGGCGTGTTCATGGGCGGCGAATACACGTCCAACAACACGCTCGCGCTGGAGATGGTGCCGAAGGAACGCCGCGGCTTCGTCGGCGGCATCCTGCAAGGTGCCTTCCCCATCGGCTTCGCGATGGTCTCCGGCGTCACCAGCTTCATGTTCGCCGTCACCACCAAGGCGCAGTACGCCGAATGGGGCTGGCGCGCGACCTTCATCTTCGGCGCCGTCCTGGCGTTCGCCTTCCTGCTCTACTACCGCACGGTGCCGGAATCGCCGATGTGGCTGGCGTCCGAGAAAAGCGAGGCCCCGCTGAAGGAAGTCTTCTCCGGCCACCATTTCCGCAACCTGGCGCAAGTCTTCCTGATGATGCTGGGGTTCTGGTTCGCCTCGCAGACGCCGACCATCCTGCCCGGCATCATGATCCAGCAGATGCATGTCTCGCCGCAGGTCACCTCCAACACGTTCTTCGTCGGCAGCATCATCCTGTTCTTTGGCTTCGTCGGCGCCGGGCTGCTGAGCCAGATCATCGGCCGCCGCACCGCCATCACCCTGTTCGGCGCGCTGATCCTGGTCGGTGGCACGCTGCTCTACTACCTGCTGGTGCGCCACACGCTGAGCGGCGGTTCGCAAGCGGGCACCGTCGTCATCACCATCCTGTTCTATGTGCTGGTGGTGTCGCCGTGGGGGATCGTGACGACCTACATCTCGGAACGCTTCCCGACGCACGTGCGCGCCAGCGGCTACGGCATCGGCTACAGCGCGGCGGTGATCATCCCGGCCTTCGCCGGCTTCTACCTGCTGTGGCTGTCCGCGATCATCCCCTACCTGTTCACGCCGATGGCGCTGCTGATGGTGGCAGGCGGGCTGATCATGGCCGGCGCGCTGCTGGGACCGGAGACACGCGACGTCGAACTGCACGCGCCAGATCTGGGCCGCGGTGCCGTCTTGCCGGCGGAGTGAGCAGCGGGACGGCGTCTCGCCGCTGTCTGGCGAGGCGTCGTCCGTGGAACGACTGCCTCTTGGCGGCCGGCCGACGCCTGCGCCTCCCGTCATGGCCGGGCTCGACGCTCGGCCGGCTCGACCCTCGGCCTGGCTCGACCCGGCCATCTTCGCCGGATCGATCGAGCCGCGACGCCGCAAGCAAACGGGGTCTTCGGGGGTAGGTGGCCGGGCATGAACCAGGATAGCGGGGCTGCCGCGCGGCGGCCCCCCCGGTGGTGACTCGTCAAGCTGGGTGCCATCCTCGGCGCGCAATCGTCAGAACCTGCCACCGGGCATTGACCGGGTGGCGCGGCTTGGCGTCAGCGTCTTAGCACAGCAGCGGCGGCGACAGCAGACATCGCCATTCGTCGCGCGAATTTCGGTCGAAAAAGCTGCACCAGCAGCCCAAGATCTGGCGGCCGCGATGAGAATGCGATCGGCCGCGGTGGAAAAGAAATATTCTCCACGGCGAGAATGATTGATTGCGGCGCAAGCCCGGCTGCTCCAGGACGGCGGCGTTTGGCGCGGTCTCCGCTGCGGGCAATGACAGCGACATTGACGCTGTCCGCCAGGGTTGCCGCCTGTGCTTCGCGCAGCAGGTCCGGCGACGCGGGCTGGATGTCGCGCCACGCCGTCACGAACACGGCCAACAAGCCCTCCGGCAACGCGGGCGCCGATAGGAGCGGCGCGTTCGTGTGTTCATCTTCTGCCGCGGGCGGCATTGCGTCCCGCGGCGCATCCGGCGGCGCGTCCGGCGCCGCAGCCGGTGCTGCATCCGTCAACGCCACCAACGCTGCGTGCGTCGACGCATTCGGCGCTGTATCCGCAGGCGCGTTCGGTGCGGTCTCCATTGCGGTCGCCGGCATGACATCCATGGACAGGATGGACACTGGTTCCGGCGCCTCGTCGGGCGGACCATTCGGCCCCGGGTCGTCGAGCACGCCGCGCAAACGCCCCCAGATCACGGCATGAATCGTCTCGGCCGCTTCGGGCGGCATCAGCCCGACAACGTAATCCTCGAAGGCAGTAAACAGCATACGCAGCATCTCAGGATCGCAGTCTTCCATCGGAGTGTTGAGGAAGGCGCACATCTCGGCGCTGAGTCCGGGGCAGTTCTCCGCGGTAAAGGGGTTGTCGCTAGAGGGAAGCCGCAGGCGCCCGCGCAGCGCACGCCGGCGGCGCTTTCCGGCGAGCAGGCGCGGAAGCAGGGCGGGGCCGGCTGGTAGGGACGGCGAGACGGGTGCGGCGGCGTGCGGAAGGCACGGGGCACGGGGCGCGCTGGGCGGGATCTGTGGTGCCAGGTCCCTGGTCGCTTGAGGAGCGCTGGGCGATCTGGGCGCGGCCGGGCGCCGCAGGCTGACGGCAAGGCTGACACCGTTGGCCACGACAATGCGTACCGCGCCGCCGAACCGGCGTGCGAAGCGCGCAGCAACCCCCGGGCGGGGTTGAGGAAAAAGGCCGGCGATGTCGCTTGCTGCTATTGCCATCTGCTATTGCCATGAGAGGAACTTGCCAGAGACTTGCCAGAGAAGAGAGGCGCCCTTCTAAACGCAAACCGTTCCCGGGTCAAGCCATTTTTTCCTTTTCACTGAAATTTATCCTTGACAACGCCCTCTGTTGCTCACCAACATCCATAGCGCCTATTCCGGCGACACATCCGAACGCTCGCTGGATGATGACCCCCTTTTTTTCCTGGCGCCGTTCGAGCCGAAGCCGATCGGCAAGGCGACCGATCAAGGGCTCGCTCAGATAGGTCGTCATTTCCGTCGCGCGGCTTCGGCGGCAATGTGTCCTGCAAAGCCACAACGTCGTTAGGCCGGTCAGTTCCGACAATTCAACATACCTCGCCGTTGTTCGCCGCCGTGCGAGGCGATGCCAGCACCGTCGCTGTCGTATAGAGGCGTTCCTGCGCCAGCTTGCGGCACAGCATGTTGTAGCGGTCGAGATACGTGTCCACCATGTCCACGAAGCAGCGGAGACGGAAATGCTCGGCAACCAGGCGGCGAAGCGGTCCGCCATTGCGGTTCTTCATCCAGCGATCGGCGCAGATGAAACCGAGCGGCCGTTTGGCGCGAGCAACGACAACGAATTGCAGGCGCCGCAAATCCAGACGGCCGCGTGCGCCGGGGCCACCGCGACGAGAACAACCCCTTGCCACCAATCCCGGGCCGGGACCTCGCCAGCAGGAATGCCCGATTCGCGATGGCCAGGGTCGCGCATCCCGCCCGCCTCCCGCCCGTCTCCGGGCGGCGGTAACCCTCCCGGTGGACCAAACCGCAATGTCTGCGTATATGGCCCTCCCATGAACATCGGAACCTGGCTGTTCACCAAGCTGCGCGGGCGTCAGGTGGGCACCGACGCCGCCGGCAATATTTACTATACCGAAAGCAGGCCTCGCCCCGGCAGCGGGCGGACGCGGCGCTGGGTCGCCTATGCCGGCGTGCCGGATGCCTCCAAGGTGCCGGCCGAATGGCATGCCTGGCTGCACTACACCACCGACGCGCCAATCCCCGCCGACGGGCACCACCCCTGGCAGAAGCCGCATTTGCCTAACCTGACCGGCACGCCAACGTCGTATCGTCCGCCGGGCCACGACTATGAGGGCGGCCAGCGTGCCAGGGCCACCGGCGACTACGAAGCCTGGACGCCCGGCAGCTAACGGATCGCGCCTCATGCCCCGTCGCAATCTCGCCGAGGTGCTGATCGGCGCCGTGGTGCTGCTGGTCGCCGTCGGGTTCCTCGCCTTCGCCATCGCGCATTCCGGCCGCAGCGTCACCAGCGGGTATCAGCTTTACGCGAAGTTCGACCACGTCGGCGGCCTGACGGTGGGCAGCGACGTGCGCCTGGCCGGGGTGAAGGTGGGCAGCGTGGAAAGCACCACGCTCGATCCGAAGACCTACCAGGCGGTGGTCGGCTTCACCGTCGCCGACGACGTCAAGCTGCCCAAGGACAGCAGCGCCACCATCGCGAGCGAGAGCTTGCTCGGCGGCAATTACCTTTCCTTGTCCCCGGGTGGCGACGAGGCGATGTTGCAACCGGACCAGACGGTCACCATTACCCAGGGGGCCATCAACATCGAGCAACTCCTGGGCAACTTCATCTTCAGCGCAAGCAACCTGGCGAGCAGTGTGAAAAGCGGCCAAGGCGGCACGGCCGGCGGCGGAGCCCAGGGGGGTGCAGCCGGCGGTAGTGCCCGGGGCGGCGGCGCTGCGGGCAGTGGGAGCGGGGGTGGGGCTGGGAGCGGGAGTGCGGGCGGCGAACTGCCGCCGCTGGGCGGCAAGTCGCCGTGATCCCGCCGCCGCCATCCCATTGGCCCGGCCTGGACGGCAACGCGGTCGGCTGCCGCGAAAAAATGCGCGTGCTGGCCGAGAACCATGTCGAACTGGCGCAGGTGATGCAGGACGCGTTCGAGGACGCGGTGCTGATGGGCGTGGACGAGCAAGCGATGCGGCAGATCCTGGCGGAGATGGTGGCGGGGCTGGAGTCGCCGAAGCGGTCTCGATGAGGCGGTTGCCGCTGATGGCGCTGCTGGCGGCGACGCCGCTGCTCGCCCGGGCGCAGGAGCCGCCGCAGGCACCGATCGTTGCGACGCCGCTGCTGCCGCCGTCGGTCCAATATCCGACCCCGGCGCCGCCGGCCGGCCAACCGCAATCGGCGCCGCCAGCGCGGGGCCAGCAGCAGACCCCATACCAGCAAACTCCATACCAGCCGGGATACACGGTTCAGCAGCCTTACCAACCGCGGCAGCCGTACCAGGCGCAGCCCTATCAGGGCCAGCCGCCAATCCCGGCGCAGCAGCCCTACCAGCAACCCGCGCAGCCCAGTCGGCCGTTACCCGGACAGTCTTCGCAGGCTCAGCCGCCTCAGACCCAGCCTCCGGGGCAAGTCCAGCAGCCGCCGACCAACCAACCGCCGCAGGCGCAGCAGGCCGCGCCAGGGCAGGCGCAGCAGGCGGCGCCAGGGCAGGCCCAGCCCGGCCAGCCCCAGCCCGGCCAGCCCCCCGCGCCAGGGCAGCCAGCGGTGCCAGGACAGACCCAGGGTCAACAACCGGCTCCTCCGGCGCCGCCACCCCCTAATCCGTGGCTGCCACAGGGGGGGGCCATCTTGCAGGCGCTCGACAAGGTGAATGCCACCACGCAGACACTGACGGTGACGGACGGGCAGACCGTGACCTTCGGCTCGCTCAGCATCACCGTGCAGGCCTGCCTGATCCGGCCGCCCGACATGCCGCAGGACGCCACCGCCTACCTGACCATCGTCGATAGTCATCCCGACGAGCCCGGCTTCAAGGGCTGGATGCTGAAGTCGGACCCATCGCTGTCGATGCTGGAGCACCCGCTGTATGACATCCGCGTCGAGGGCTGCACGCCATGAGCCTGGACAAGCCGCCGCCGTTCGCTGCCACCGCCCTGCTGCTGGACCTGGACGGCACGCTGCTGGACCTCGCGCCGCGGCCGGACGCGGTGGTGGTGCCACCGGGCCTGACGGACACGCTGCGCACCCTGCGCGAACGGTTGGCCGGCGCCGAGGCCGTGATCACCGGCCGTCCCGTGGAGTTCGTCGATTCCCTGCTCGGCGACGCGGTGTACGCGGTGGCCGGCGAGCATGGCGGCGCGGTCCGCCCCGCACCAGGCGCACCGATCGAGCGCCCTGCCCTGCCCACGCCGCCCACCGAATGGCTGGTGGCGGCCGAACGCGTGGCCGAGGCACATCCCGGCGTGCTGCTGGAACACAAGGCGCGCGGCTTCGCTCTGCATTTCCGTGCCGCGCCCGAGGCCGGACCGGCGGTGCACGACACCCTGGCAGCGTTGCTGGCCGGCGATCCGCGATTCGAGCTGCTGCCGGCGCACATGCTATGGGAAGTGCGGCCGCGCGGCACCGACAAGGGCAAGGCAGTGCGGACGCTGATGGCGACGACGCCTTTCTCTGGCCGCCTGCCGCTGTTCATCGGCGACGACGTAACCGACGAGGATGGGATCCGAGCGGCCCGCGCGATGGGCGGCGCAGGGTTCCAGGTGGATCCGGCGTTTGGTTCGCCCGAGGGCGTGCGGCGCTGGCTGCGCGATGCCGCGGCGAGCGGAGACTGGCCACCACTGCCATAATCGAAACCCGCGGCACGATTTCCAGACATTCAATGCAAGGCATCATGTGCCTCATGCACCTTGGCGACGCCACAGTTTGTCCCAATAGGTTAACCAGCGCGCGATCACCTGGGTCTCGTTCTGCCCAAGATCGTAGACCGGCGAGATCAGCGGAGCGGCCCGCTCGACCTTGACCAGCACGATATGACGCTTGTCGGTGGTCGAGCCGCGCTTTCTATAGAAATCGAGCAACTGTTCAAACTTGGCCCCTTCGCTCAGAATCGTCGCAGTGCCTTTGAAGCGGTAGCCCTTTCGCGAGAGGACATCGACGACGTTGATCTCCAGCGCCGGATTTTGGCGCAGATTGGCGATCGTGTTGGGAGAGCAGATATCGGCGAAGATCAGGTGCCCGTCGTCCAACGCGGCGGTGGTGCCTTTTGGCGAGAGATTTGGCGTCCCATCGGGACAAACGGTCGCAACGAACCCGAGCTGCTGCTCGTCGAGCATACGCCGCATGTCATCGGTCAGGATGCCCATCGTTGTCCCTCTGCATGGCGGCGCTTGTGTGCGAACAGGTTGGACGATACCTCCCACGACTAACCGGAAGGCATGCCGGCCGCAAGCGCAGACGGCAAGGTTGAAAGGTAGGGCGCCGTCTTACGAAAGCCACATCAGCGCGAAGGCAAATCTGAGGGATGTTGCAATCGCGTGTAGTCCGGACAGAGACCTGGCCGATCCTGGCGATCGAGCGGACTAACGGGCGTTCGGGCGGCGCGACGTTGACCGTCTCCGCCAATATTCCCGGCCTTGAAATATTCGTGCGGCATCGCCCGAATGCCATTCTTGGTGAACCGAGCAGCCATGGCGTCTGCATCGTGCCGGTTGCAAGCTTCTGCGAATTGCCTCTGCACATCCTGGAAGGTTGCTGGTCGGTTCCTGGGCAAGTTTGCCGCGCCAGCGCCGGAGCGCCGACGCCAAGCCTCATGCAAACGACGATCATGATCATGCCTCGGGTCATGTAATCGTTCTCCTTGCTGAAAACAGGTGCCAGGTTCCGCGTTGACATCGTGATTGCGCGCGCCGCACGAACCCAACGACCTGGAGCCACCACGCTGGCCGCCATGTTCCAATGTCCAGCGAGTAATCCAAAAATCCAGCCGATCCGCGCGCAACCGCCGCGCGCAAGCGCATTGACCCTGGCCACCACATGCGCAAGGTGCCGCTTGGAGGATCTCATGCGCCTGACAGACTTCCGCGTCCTGACCTTCGATTGCTATGGCACGCTGATCGACTGGGAGAGCGGCTTATTCTCGGCCCTGCGGCCGCTGCTGGTGCGTGCCGGCGTGACGCACCCGCGCGACGACGTGCTGACAACCTTCGCTCAGCATGAATCACGACAGGAAGCCGCCAACCCCGCCATGCGATATGCGGACCTGCTCATCCGGGTGCACGCGCAGCTTGCATGCGCATGGGGCGCCGAGCCAGACCCGGTCGAGAGTGCCGCGTTCGGCGCCTCGGTGGGCGATTGGCCGGCATTTGACGATACCGTGGCAACGCTGCAGGTACCCTGAAGCAGCACTACAAGCTGGTGATCCTGTCGAACGTGGACCGTGCCAGCTTTGCCGCGACCCTGCCTCGGCTCGGGGTGCCGTTCGATGCGGTGTTCACCGCGCAGGACATCGGCTCCTACAAGCCCGATCCGAGGAACTTCGCGTACCTGGTGGATCGGCTCGCGGCAATGGGGATAGCGAAGACAGATATCCTGCACACCGCCCAGAGTTTGTTCCACGATCATGCGCCGGCGAATGCGGCCGGGCTGGCCTCGGCGTGGATCGACCGGCGGCAGGATGCGGCCGGATGGGGAGCGACCTCGCCGCCCCCGCCAGGGGTCCGCTACGATTTCCGCTTCCCCTGCATGGCCGGAATGGTGCAGGCGCATCAGGCGGAATCACGCGGCTGACAGTTTGCTTGCATTCCCCGCCAGCCTCCCGCACCCTCGCGCCAATCTGGCGTGAGGAGCCCCGAAGATGGTCAACCTCCAGGACATCCGTTACGTGCGCGTCGGCACATCCGACCTCGACAGCGCCATCCGCTTTGCGACCGACATCGTCGGCCTGCAGCTCGTCGCGCGCGAGGGCAAGGCCGCGTATTTCCGCAGCGACAAGGTAGCGGTGCGCGGCGACACGCGCGACCACACCATGGTCTATATCGAGGGTGATCCCGCCGACCAGGCCATCGGCTTCGACCTGGACAATCCCGAAGACCTCGATTCGGTCGCCGCCGAACTGGAATCCGCTGGCCATCCCGTGCATTTCGGCACCCCCGAAGAATGCGAGCAACGCCGGGTCAAAGCGTTCATCGCCAGCAAGGACCCGTCCGGAAATCGCATCGAGTTCGTCATCCGGCCCTATCACAGCGGCACGCGCTTCTTCCCCGGCCGCGACGCCGGGGTGACGCATTTCAGCCATATCGGCCTCTACACCACCGACGCCCGACGCGATGAAAAGTTCTGGACGAGGCTATGCAACGCGCGCGTCTCCGATTGGATCGGCGACGCCGCCCTGCTGCGCATCGCCACCGCGCACCACTCGCTGGCACTGTTCCCCGCGCCGCGTCCCGGCATCCAGCACATCAACCACCAGGTCGAGGACGTCGATGACGTCATGAAGTCCTGGTACTTCCTGCGCGAGAAGGGCGTGAAGATCCTGCTCGGTCCCGGCCGGCATCCGCTGTCCACCGCGGTGATGCTGTATTTCCGCGGCCCCGACGGCATGACTTTCGAATACTCTTGCGGCGTGAAGCACATTTTGCCGGAGCAAGAGGCGACGTATCGCCCGCGGCAGTTCCCGTTCGAGCGCTATGCGGTGTGCATGTGGGGTTCGACGCCGGATCCGGAAATCTCCGCCTTCCCGCAAGGCGAGACAGCTGCCAAGCCAACTCCGCTGCGGGCCGTGATGTATTGAGCAGGGCCCTTCACCGGCACGGCAGGTTCTAAGCCGGCGCAGGGCGCGCGTCCGTGCCGTCAGCAGACTGCAATCTCGCGTGCGGTATTGCTTGCACTCCCGTTCGCTCTCCGCTACCCGCCCCGCCATGCAAGCCATACTGATCCGCATCGCCACGCAGCTTCCGCCGCCGGCCCGCGATCTCGCCACCGAGGCGCGCATTCGTACCCTGGTGCAGTTCCTCATGTTCGGCACTGTCGGCACGTTCGGCTGGCTGCTCGACACCGGCGTGGTGTATGGCCTGCGCGGCCGGTTGGGGCTGTATGGCGCCGGCCTCGTGTCCTATTGCGTCGCCGCCACGTTCACCTGGCTGTTCAACCGCCTGTGGACCTTCCGCGGCCGCGGCGCCGGACCGGTGCATCGCCAATGGGCCCGCTTCCTCGCCGTCAACCTGGTCGGCTTCACCCTGAACCGAGGCACCTACGCGCTGATGGTCACGTTCGTCGCCCTGTGCGCGCGGGAGCCGATTTTCGCTACCGCCGCCGGCGCCGTCGCCGGCATGTTCATGAACTTCGGACTCTCGCGCGCAATCGTATTCCGCTAATTCACAATCGTATGCCGCATGTTATCCGTACGAATACGGATGACCCCGCCGTTTCGCGGGATGTTCCATGAACCCAGGCATACACTGGCACTATTCGGAATCCTGTTAACGACTCGGTCATCTCTCGCGGCCACATCAGCGCCAACGGCCGCCGCTGTTGGCGGCCCGACGCGAGGAACCCGTCGTGTCCCACATCGATTCGTACCAGGCGATGTTGCGGCAAGTGCCGCTCGCCACCACCGCGGCGGCGTGGCAGGCGCTGCCATACCAATCGCCGCTGCGCCGCCACACTGCCATGCCGCCGCCACCGCTGGCCGGCTGGCTCGGCGCCATCAAGCGCGCTACCGACATCGCCGTCGCGTTGCTGACGCTAGGGGTGCACATCCCCCTGCTGCTGGCCGTCGCGATCGCCATCAAACTCGATAGCCCAGGCCCGGTACTGTTCCTCCAGCGCCGTGTCGGTGTGCACGGGCGGCCGTTCGCGCTGCTGAAGTTCCGCACCATGCAGCATCAGCCGGCCGCCGCTGAGTCGCGCGCCGCTGAGTCGCCAGCCGCTGTGGCGCGCGCATCCCGCCTGCGGCAAACCTGCCCGAACGATCCGCGTGTCACCCGCATTGGCGCGCTGCTGCGCCGCACCTCCCTCGACGAGCTGCCGCAGCTCTGGAACGTACTGCGCGGCGAGATGTCGCTTGTGGGACCGCGCCCACACGCGCCCGGCACCTGTGCCGGCGGCACGCCATTCGAGCAAGTCAGCGACAGCTATGCGCTGCGCCACCGCGTGCGCCCCGGCATGACCGGCCTGGCGCAAGTGCGCGGCTGGCGCGGCCAGACCGATACCGAAGAAAAACTGCTGCGCCGGCTCGACAGCGACCTGGAGTACATCGCCACGTGGTCGCTCTGGCAGGACTGGCTGATCCTGGCCCGCACCGCGGCGACGGTGTGGCGCAACGCCTATTGAGGATGGGAGAAAGCCGTGTCCGAAACCATCGCCCAGCTCGCCGCCGCCGCCCGGCTGCCACAGGCCCGGCCAGACTGGCATTTCGAACCACCCTGCCCGCCCGAGCCTCGCGTCGCTGTGCTGATCCCGTGCTGCAACGAGGAAGCCACCATCAGCACGGTCATCGCCGATTTCCAGGCCAGCCTGCCACAGGCGTTGATCTACGTATACGACAACAACTCGCGCGATCGCACGGTGTTCGCGGCACGCGCCGCCGGCGCGGTGGTGCGCAAGGAGCCGTTGCAGGGAAAGGGCCATGTCGTGCGCCGCATGTTCGCCGACATAGAGGCGGACATCTACCTGCTGGTCGACGGCGACGATACCTATGACGCCACCGCCGCACCGACCATGCTGAAGCTGCTCTCGGAGCAACAGCTCGACATGGTGACGGCGGCGCGGGTTACCGCGCAGAACGGCGCCTACCGCCCCGGCCACCGGCTCGGCAACCGCGTGCTCAGCGCAATGGTGCACGGCGTGTTCGGCGATCGCATCAGCGACGTGCTGTCGGGCTACCGCGCCTTCTCCCGGCGGTTCGTGAAGTCGTTCCCCGCGCTGGCGGGAGGTTTCGAAACAGAGACGGAATTCACCGTCCACGCGCTGGAGTTGGCGATGCCGGTGGCCGAGATCGTCGCGAGCTATCGCGAGCGTCCGGCCGGCTCCAAGTCCAAGCTGCGCACCTGGTCGGACGGGCTGCGCATCCTGCGCACCATCCTGGTGCTGGTGAAAGAAGGCCGTCCGCTGCTGTTTTTTGCCGCCACGGGCACCATCCTGCTGCTCGCGGCGCTGGGCATCGGCGGTCCGGTGGTGATGGAGTTCCTGCGCACCGGCCTGGTGCCGAAGCTGCCCAGCGCAGTGCTGGCGACCGGTCTGGTGCTGCTGTCGTCGCTCACGCTGGTCTGCGGCATGGTGCTCGATTCGGTCGAGCGCGGCCGCAAGGAGATGAAGCGCCTCGCCTATCTCGCGATCCCCCGCGCACCGTGCACCGATGTCTAAGTTGATTGCGGGCGCGGCGGCGGCTCCGTTCGGGCCATATGACGCCGACGTGGTGATCCTGGCGTTGGATCGCGCACAGGACACCGTCGCGGCGATCCGGTCCGCTTTGGCTCAGACCGGCGTTACGCGGCACGTCTTCGTGGTGGACCAAGGGTCGCGGCCGGAGAACCTGACCTTGCTTGCCGCCGCTGTGGCGGGACGCTCAGATGCGACACTGGTCTTGCTGGGACGCAACTTCGGCGTGGCGGGCGGCCGTAATCGTGGGACCGCGCTGGGGCATGGTCGCGTCATCGCCGGGCTGGACAACGACGCGGAATTTGCCACGCCCGACACACTGGCGCGGCTGGTCGCGGCGCTGGACGCCGAACCCGACATCGGTGCGCTCGGCTGCCGGATCGTCCGCCATGCCACGGGCGAGGACGACCTGTCGTCCTGGGGCTATCCGCGCAGCCTGCTGCCGCGGGCTGGTGAGAGCTTCGACGCCGCCACCTTCGTCGGCGCCGGCCATGCGATCCGCCGCCGCACCTGGGACGATGCCGGCGGGTACGATGAGGCTCTGTTTTTTTGCTGGGAAGAACTGGACTTTTGCCTGACAGCCATCACCTGCGGCTGGCGCGTGCGCTATCGCGGCGACATTGTCATCCGCCACAAGGTCAGTTCCGAGCAACGCGTCGCCTGGTCCGGTAGCCGATGGTTCTGGTTCGTGCGCAACCGGCTCTATGTCGGCCGCAAGCATGGCGCGAGTTGGCCGGCACTGCTGCCGCGCTGCGCGGCCTACCTGCTGCGCGCCTGGCACGACGGCGCGCTGCGGGAGGCAGTGCGTGGGGTGGTCGAGGCCGCGAAAATGCGCGGGGGCATGGCTGCCGGCACTCCAATCTTCGCATCATGGCCGGGCTTGCGGCGACCATCTACCCCGGTTGATCGGCCCGAATTCTGATTGTGGGTAGCTTTGGGAGTGCGTTGATAGCCGGAACCAGCCGCCCACGGCCCACGACACTGCGTGCGTCAATTCGAAGGCTTCACCCCGACCGACATCGAGATTGGCAGGTAAACTGCTTTTCAGCACGGCGTCAGAACGGAGGGCACGGAAAGCCACCGAGCCAGCGTGCCTCCCGGTCGGGGAAGCAGACGAACTCCGTGGTTCTCCGTGACCCTCGTGACCCTCCGTTCTGACTCCGCGCTGAAAATCCGCAAATCATTGCGCCCCCGGTGCAGGTGATTCGCTTCGATCTGCTTCTGGGCGATGGGTTCAATCGATAGCCCTGGTCCTCGCTCGCCCCCCTGTCCGCTCCTCCCCTCCGGCCCCATATTTCCGCGACCCAGGCCCCGCGGAAGGACACGCACCATGCCGGAGGATGCCAACCTGCTGGGCGACGAGACCTCGCCCTACCTGCTGCAGCACGCCCACAATCCGGTGCACTGGCGCCCTTGGGGGGCCGCGGCGCTCAGCGAGGCCGCCGCGGCCGACAAGCCCATCCTGCTGTCGATCGGCTACGCCGCATGCCACTGGTGCCACGTGATGGCGCACGAATCCTTCGAGGACCCGCAGACCGCCGCACTGATGAACGCCATGTTCGTCAACATCAAAGTGGACCGCGAGGAACGACCCGACATCGACCACCTCTTTATGTCCGCGCTGCACGCGCTGGGCGAGCAAGGCGGCTGGCCTCTGACCATGTTCCTGACGCCGGACGGATCGCCGTTCTGGGGCGGCACGTATTTCCCGCCGGAACCACGCTGGGGCCGGCCGTCGTTCCGCCAGGTGCTGCAAGGCGTCGCCGCCGCGTATCGCGAGGACGACAAGATGGTGGCGCAGAACACCGGTGCGCTGCGCCGTCACCTGCAGCAGCAGTCGGCGGCGCAGAGCGGCGACCTGCCGACACCGACGCATCTCGATGCCGTCGCCAACGCCTATCTGCGGCTGAACGACGCAGAGCAAGGCGGGCTGCGCGGGGCGCCGAAATTTCCCAACGCGCCGATCTTCCGCTTCCTGTGGCAGAACGCGTTCCGCACCGGCGATCCGGCCGGCCAGGATGTGCTGCACCTGATGCTGCAACGCATGTCGCAAGGCGGCATCTACGACCATCTCGGCGGCGGCTTTTCCCGCTATAGCACCGACGCGGTCTGGCTGGTGCCGCATTTCGAAAAGATGCTGTACGATAACGCGCAACTGCTGGAACTGTTGGCATTCGCGCACGCGCATCGACCATCGGACCTCTATGCCGCGCGCACCGCGGAAACGGTCGGCTGGCTGACGCGCGACATGACCGCCGAACAGGTGGACGGGTGCGCTGCGTTCGCCGCCTCGGAAGACGCCGACAGCGAAGGCGAGGAGGGCAAATTCTATGTCTGGACCGACGCCGAGATCGATTCCCTGGTCGGTGCCGACGCCGCTTCGTTCAAGCGCGCCTATGACGTGACGCCGGGCGGCAACTGGGAAGGCCACACGATCCTGCGCCGCGTCACGCCGGAAGGCTCAGCGGAGGAGGAGGCCGCGCTCGCGCGTGCGCGTTCCATCCTGTTATCCGCGCGCGCCCAGCGGGTGCGTCCGGGACGTGACGACAAGGTACTGGCCGACTGGAACGGCTTGGCGATCGCCGCCCTGGCGCGCGCCGCATCAGTGTTCGAGCGACCGGAATGGCTGGCACGCGCGCGCGAGGCGTTCGGGTTCGTAATGACGCAGATGGGCGCCCCCGATGGACGGGTGCAGCACGCCTGGCGGCTCGGGCGCGTGACTGCCGCGGGCCTGCTGGATGATCAGGCCGCCATGGCCCGCGCTGCTCTGGCGTTACGCGAGGCCACCGGCGAGGCGACTTATCTGGCGGAGGCAGAGCAGATCATTGCGGCAACGCAGGCGCATTTCAGCGACGATCATGGGGGGTTCTATACCACTGCCGACGATGCGGCGGACGTGCCGCTGGCGCGTCCGCGCACGGCGGCGGACAACGCCACGCCCGCCGGTGTCGGCTTGCTCGCCGAGGTGCTCGCCCGCCTGTTCCACCTGACCGGCGACACGGCCTGGGGCGCGCGCACCGAGGCGTTGCTGCGCGCCTTCTCCGATCCCGAACGTATCGCCGGGCATGCCTGGCCTGCTGGCCGGCGCCGATCTGCTTGAGGAGGCTGCCACGGTCGTCATCGCCGGCGATCCCGCCGATCCGCAAGCCCAAGCGCTGACCATGGCGGCGCTACGTACCCCCGATCCCGCGGTGGTGGTGTTGCGCGCACTGCAACCCGACGCGCTGCCAGCAGGACATCCCGCGTTTGGCAAAGGGCCGGTGGGTGGGGCACCTGCCGCGTATGTATGCCGGCGCAGCGTGTGCGGGCTGCCACTTGTTGATGCAGATGCGCTGCTGCAGCAACTGGCCGGCCGGAAATAACCCCACGAAAGCACCCCCTCGCCTTGTGGGAGGGGGGAGAGGTCGCAACAAAATCGTCTTGATTTCGACCCCTCCCCCCAAGGGGAGGGGGTGTTATTTGGTCCGATCAGAACACGATCAACTTGTCCACGCCCTTCCCGCGCTCCGCCGGGGCTTCGAAATCCAGCGCCGGCCCGAGCGGAACGATCCCGGCCGGATTGAGGTGCTTGTGGCTCATGTAATAGTGCCGCTTGATGTGCGGGAAGCTTACCGTCGAAGCCACGCCCGGCAACTGATAGATGTCGCGCGTGTAGGCCCACAGGTTGGGGTAGTCCGCGATCCGCCGCATGTTGCACTTGAAATGACCGTTGTAAACGGAATCGAAACGCACCAGCGTGGTGAACAGCCGGATGTCCGCCTCGGTCAGGTCGCCGAGCAGGAAGCGGGATTGGGCGAGGCGTTCTTCCAACCAGTCCAGCGTGTCGAACAGGGGGATCACCGCTTCTTCGTAGGCCGACTGGGTGGTGGCAAAGCCGGCCTTGTAGACGCCGTTGTTCAGCGTGTCGTAGACGCGTGCGTTCACCGCGTCGATCTCGGTGCGCTTGTCCTTCGGATAGAAATCGCCCGGCCTGGCGCCCACCGCGTCGAACGCGGTGTTGAACATGCGGATGATCTCGGCCAACTCGTTGTTGACGATCGTCTGGGTGTGCCGGTCCCACAGCACCGGCACGCTCGCACGCCCGGTATAATTCGAATCGGCGCGAGTATAGAGTTCATGGATATAGCGGCTGTTGAACAATGGATCGGGCACCACGCCCTCGCCCTGCGCGAAGGTCCAGCCTTGCTCGGCCATCAACCAATGCGTCACCGAAACAGACACCATCTGCTCCAGGCCCTTCAGCGCCCGCATGATCAGCGTGCGGTGCGCCCATGGGCACGCCAGCGACACATAGAGGTGATAGCGCCCGGCCGAGGCCGCGAAGCCGTCATGCCCGGTGGGGCCGGGGCGGCCGTCCGGCGTCACCCAGTTGCGAAACGCGGTCTCGGGGCGCTCGAAACGGCCGCCGGAGCCCGCCGCCCGCGCCGGGTCCGCATCCTGCTCGCGCCAGACGCCGTCGATCAGCAGACCCATGTGTCCCTCGTTCATTTGCCGGCCTGGCGCCGGGTTCTTTTGCCGGCCTGGCGCCGGCGCCGGGTTCAGCGTAGCGCGGCAAAATCCACCGGCGCCACTACCGGCCCGGCGATCTCGGTGATCAACTTGCGGGCCATCGCCTCGCCGAAGCTGTGGAAGTCGTGCACCTCCAGCACGAAACTGCCCGGGCCGCCAGTGACGTTCTCCCGATAATACTTCGCCAGCCCGCCCGGCGGCTGCACGTGCGCATAGGTCCACGACACCGGATGGTCGTTGATGATCGCCAGGCCGTTGATGGTAATGCCCGCCTTTATCGCGTCATCCCGCGCGTCGGAGATTTCCCGGCCCGCATTGTTGGTGCCGTCGCCGCACACGTCGATCACACGGCGGGTCGGCCGCAGCCCGCTCTCGGCCAGCATCTGCACGCCGCGATCGACGCCGGAACTGATCGCCGTGCGCCCCCAGAAGGAACGCGGCGCGGCGGCAAGCTTCGCGGCGAAGTCCTGCGCCGAGGCCTTGTCGCGGATCACCGTCCAGTCCAGCACCGTGCGGACTTCGAAGCTGCTGGCGAATTCCACATAGGCGACGGCGATCGCCCCGACCGGTCCGCCCTGGATAGCGGAGATCACCGAGGGGCTGGTGAAGGCCGCGGCGTAGCCATCCTTTTCGAGCTTGAACTCGCTGTCGTCGATGCTGCGCGAAACGTCGGTGACCAGCACCAGCGCCACGTCCACGCTCTCCGCGGCGCGCGCAGGCGGGGGAACTGTGGCTAGAAGCAGGAACAGCAGAACGGCGATCGCACGTATCGGCACAACTTGAGGCTGTCACGGCAGGCCTGGCATGGCAAGCTGTTGCCAGGCCGCGTCAAGGAAATTCGCGCGATGGAGGAGGGAGACAGGTGGTTATGGTTGTGGCCCACCGTGAGTTGCCGGGCCGCCGTCGGATGGCCCCCGATAGGAGTCGTTCCATAGAAACGCTGTACTACCCCTACCTGCCTACCTACGCCTCTACTGACTCGCCCAGATGATGCGATGCACCCAGGAGACCTCGGGCAGGTCGAAACTGTAGTCCGGATGGTTGGGGTTGAGGCTCTTCAGCTCGACCCGCCGGGCCGAGCGGCGGGCGAGTTGCTTGGCCATCACCTCGCCCTTGCTGGTGCGCACCACCACGCGGTCGCCGCGGCGGATCGGCGCGGTGGGCGAGACGATCACCATGTCGCCGTCGCGGTACACCGGCTCCATCGAATCGCCGCTGATTTCCACTGCATAGGCGTTGGGATCGGCGATCTCCGGCAGGCTGACCTCGTCCCAGCCACCGCCGACTGGGAAGCCCCCATCGTCGAAGAAGCCCTCCCCACCGGCCTGCGCCAGGCCGATCAGCGGGATGCGCCGCGCCGGGCGCACCGCCTGGGAGGCTAGTGCGCGCGCGCCGGACACCAGAGCGGTGAATGCTTCCAGGCTGGCGCCGGTGGCGTTCAGCACCTTTGCCACGCTTTCGGTGCTGGGCCAGCGGTTGCGGCCGTCGGGCATGATCCGCTTCGAGGGGTTGAAGGTGGTGGGGTCGAGCCCGGAACGCTTGGCCAGGCCCGAGGCCGACAGCCCGTTCTCCGCCGCGAGCGTATCGATCGCCCGCCAGATATCCTCATGCTTCATCGCCGGCGTCCTTCGTGGTTGCGGGCATGGTTGCGGGCCGGTCCTGCCGGCAGGACCGCGGTCTCTCCCGGGGGCGGGGACGGCGCGGCTGCGGGGCCGAATTGGGTTGTGGAGGCAACAATATAGGATTCTCGACCAAAAGAAATAGGAAAAACCACCAAAAGCACTTGCAGTCGTATGCAACCTATGGTTTTATGTTCCTGTTCTGTTCAACCAAACTCGAAATGCCACCAAGGAAGGACCGCAGCCATGGCAGCCACCACGCTCTGCATGCGCCCCACCGCACCGCCCGCCCCGCCGCCCGCCCCATTGGCGGCCCCACTTGCGGCCCCACCGGCGGCCCGACTGGCAGCCCCATCGGCAGCCCGACTGGCAGCCCCATTGGCAACCCCAGTGACAGCCCCAGTGGCCGCTCCATTGGCCACCCACCGCGGCGACAAGCCCCTACAGCCCTTTGGCAGCGCCGAGGAGGCTTGGTTCTGGACCATGGCCGCGCTTATGGCGCGGCGCGACGGAGCGCGTTACACCGCCAACCACGGCCGCGTGCAACGCCCGTGCGAACCCGACGACGTGGTGAAGTGCCTGGACACGCTGTATCGCCGCCGGCGCATCGACCTGATGCACGCGCGTATCCTGCGCATCTGGGGCGAGCGGCAGGCGGCGCCGAACCCAGCCTATCGCAGCGAGCGGTCTGACTGGCGGCTGTGGCGAGAGGCGCTGGACCGGTTGGAGTGGCCGCTGCGTGTCAAGGGTATCGTCGCCTGATTTACTAATCATTAGGAAATTTTACCTTGACAACCCTGCGCCACTGCGTTTAGAACCCTCCGCATCAACGGGCGAGGTGCGCCCGTTGCCAGGAGCCTGCCTCGAAGCTTCCCCAGCCGCTGCCCATCCGGGCGGCGGCTTTTTCTTTGGCAAAAAAGGAACGTCACCATGGCCTTCGCCATCCGCAATCTTTCCGTGCTCGCTTATGCCAACGGCTTCACCCTGTGGCACTACAAGTCCGGCAGCGACCGGCTGCAGACCGTCGTGTCGCGCGACTTCTTCGCCGACGCGGCGGACATGCTGGCGCAGGGCGACCTGATGATGATCTCAGCCTCCGATGGGGCGCGGATCGTCACGATGACGGCGCCCGTGGACGGGCTGGTGGTCACCGCGCCGCTGAACTGAGCGGCCCCAAGGCCGACCCAGAGGGCGGCCGCTGGGGCCGGCGCGCCACCTCGCTGGCGTGGCGCGCGGCGCCTCGGGCGGTAAGCTCGAACCGCCCGTTCGTCCGGGTGCGGGCCAGGCCCATGCCGGCGAGCCGCAGCAGGCAGGGCCCGTCCTTCAGGTCCGGCGGCCGGCCAGCCGCACCGCTCAGCACCAGCCGGTGCAGGGCGGAGCGGCAGCACGTCTCAAGGTAGGGCTCGTCCCACATAATAGGCGCCATCATTGCGGCGGGCGCGGCGGGGAGACAAGCCTGGCCGCGACCGACGAGGTGATCCATTCTTCTGTGTCGGACCGGCTAGCTAGGATACCCGGGTCCTGATTTTCTGGATCCTCAGAGATGTCATCGGCAGCCAAGCCGGCAGCTTCGGAACCCTCTGGCGTAGCCCAGCGGAAGAAGTCTCAGGCGTCTCGCGGACTTTGTTGGCCGGCGATGTTTGCCGCCGTCGTGCCGGATCGCCGGCCGCGCCTCGCTCCGCAGGCTACGCAGCGCGCTTGCCGGAAGCTGCCGCTATCTCCCTGGCAAGCTCCTGGAGCAGGAGCTCTGCCGGCATCCGCCCCTGCGGGAACTGCTGCTTCTCACGCTCGAACTGATCGCGCAGGACATCGAGCAGATTTTGCGCGGCTTCGATGTGACCACTGAGACACGCGCGACGGATCAGATTGCCCAGGTCATCGGTGAACCGCCGCCGCATTGAACGATTCAGGCGGTTTTGGACAGCGGCCGGATCGTACACCTCAAGTCGCCGTTCGGCAGGCTTTAAGCCGGCGTCGCGCCGGACGGCGAATGAGAAACCTCGCATCGGTTTTCCAGACGGTTATCGGTTACGACTTCATATCGCAGGGATGGTTACAGGTTGGTTGCAGTTCCGGGCGGCTGGCTACCCCTTTGTTGTGCCGGATCGGCAGGAGGATCGCCTGGCAGATTTCGCGGAACGGTTACGTTCTGTATGGGTGCCACGCTTCGGTAATCGCCTGGGGCAGTGCGTCCACATCATCCAAGTGCTGCGTTCGATGGCGGCAGTGCCAAGAATAGCCGCGGCCTTTGCGACGAGCGACCCGATTTGGAACCCATGGCACGTGGCAGCTCCGACGGGGTCCAAATATCGGGGTTTTGCGAGGCTCAGCCGCGCGGTGGCTGGGGGACCTGGATTCGAACCAAGGCTGCCCGGGTCAGAGCCGGGAGTTCTACCGCTAAACTATCCCCCAACGGCGGAGCGCGCGCCGATAGCACGGGCGCCTGCCGCCATCAACCGGTGTGGCCGCCTCAGCCGCCTCAGCCGATCGACTCGATTTCCCGCCGCAGCGTCGCCGAGTGGGGCCATTCGAAGCGGCCGAACAGGATGTCCCGCGTCGTCAGCGGGCGGCCGTACCACTGCCGGTCGTCAGCCGCCTGCGGACGCAGGATCGAGCCTTCCAACGTCAGTCCGCCATAGGCACCCTCGGAGGCGAGACCATACCACGATATCCGGCGGGTTCGGCCCGGCGAGCGCCCCCTCTACACCGCTGCCCAGCGTCACCACGGCGATCCCGGCGCTGGCGCCCAGCTTGAACTGGTCGCGCAGCAGCCCGTCCAGCCCCTGCTGCGTCATCACCAGCAGGACCATTTCGGACTTCTCCAGCCCGACCTGCAGCCCGAAGGACGCGGAGCCGATCGCGTAGAACGCCGGATTGCTCCAGCGTGCCGTTGCGGGCCTGCACCATCATCACCCCGTCGCCGCCGTCGCCGCCGACGATGAAGCCGCCCTTGAACAGGCGGGGGATGATGACGACGGCCTTGGCGTGGCGCAGGGCCTGGGCGGCGGTGCCGAACTCCTGTCGTGCCGCAGGTCGGCCAGGGTACGCTCGGCGGCCCTGATCACGCCGTCGGGTTCCGACTGCGCGTGCGCCATCGGCGCGGCCAGTAGCGGGAAAGCGGCCAGCATGGGGACGAGCCAGCGTAAAAATCGGTGTGGCATGTCGTGTCTCCGGATTGTCCGAAGGCGCACAATGCACCGAAACCGCGTGGCACGGACGATGGGTGAACACGCTTGTGACAGGGATCACCGAGTGTACACCTGGTCGTGCGGCCGGTGTGCGGCGCAGCCACCAGGGTGAACGCCAGTCGAACGCCAGTCGGGGCCCCCTGCAATCGTCGCGTTGCCGGCGACGGCCGGCGCCGACACCTGGCGCTGGACATCCTCCGTTGCCGATGACATCCGCCGACCATGGGGGACTCCCCGCCGTGACATCTGCCCCCGGTACACCCTAGGGTCCCTATGGAAGATCGCGTCGATCGTGCGGCGGAGGCTGGGGCGCCACTCCGGCAGCGGCACCCCCAAGACCGCGGCCAGCTTGCGCGCAGTCCAGCCGAGAGTCCGCCGGGCGCTTCGCCGGCGTAGGCCAATCCGCGGTGGCGATCGGATCGACGCGGGGCACCGGCGCGCCGTGCCGGGCCGCCTCCTCGAACACCGCTGTCGCCAGCCCGTGCCATGTGGTCCAGCCGGAGCCGGCGGCATGGAACACGCCGCCATACGCATCATCCCAGCCGGAGGCGTCGATCCGTGCCGCCATCGCCAGGATCGCGGCGGCGAGGTCGGCGGCCGTGGTGGGGCAGCCCTTCTGGTCCGCCACCACCGTCAGCCGGTCGCGCGTGCGGCCCAAGGTCAGCATGGTCCGGACGAAGTTCTTCCCGCCGTGGGGCGTAGACCCAGGACGGTGCGCACCACCACCGTCCGCTGGCATGCCGCCAGCACCGCTTGCTCGCCGGCCAGCTTGCTGGCGCCGTAGACGCCTTGCGGCGCGACTGGGTCGGTCTCCACGTACGGTGCGCCCTTGGTGCCGTCGAACACGTAATCGGTCGAGACGTGGATCAGCGGAATGCCGGCCGCCACGCACAACCGCCCCAGTTCCGCCGGTCCGTCGCGGTTGGCACGATACGCCGCTGCCGCATCCTTCTCCGCCGCGTCCACCGCGGTGTAGGCGGCGGCGTTCACCACCAGCGCTTGTTCCGCCACGCGGAACGCGGCGGAAATGGTCTCCGGCCGGTCGAAGTCGAAATCCGGGCGGCCCACCACGCGCACCGGCACGCCCGCCGCCGCGCCCAAGTGCTCAGCGCCGAGGCGAGTTGACCGCTGCCACCGGTCACCAGGATCGACCGCGTCGTCATGTCAAACCCAAAACCAGTCCGGGCAGTCGGCGAGGCGCGGCAGGACCAGGTCCTTGTCGGACAGCAGCACCTCGGCCGGCGGGATCGGCCAGGGAACGGCCAGCGCGGGGTCGTTCCAGATCACGCCGCGCTCGGCCGGTTTGTCGTAGGGGGCGGTAACCTTGTAGATCACCTCGGTGTCCGGCTGCAGCGCGCAGTAGCCGTGCAGGAAGCCGGCCGGCACCCAAAGCTGCTGCCAGTTATCGGCACTCAGCACCGCGCCGACATGCTTGCCGTAGGTCGCCGAGCCGCGCCGGATGTCCACCGCCACGTCCCAGATCGCGCCGCGCACCGCCGCGCACCAGCTTGCCCTGCGCGTTGCGGGCCGATCTGGCAGTGCAGCCCGCGCAGCACGCCCCGTTCGGTGGACCGCGCGTGGTTGTCCTGCACGAAGGGCCCGGGGATGCCGGCATCGGCGAAGCGCTGCTGCGTTCCAGGTCTCGGAGAAGAAGCCGCGCGCGTCCAGGAAGCGTGGCGGGGTGAGCAGCAGCACATCGGGGATCGCCAGAGGTTCGACGATCACGCGTGCTCTCCTTCGGCCAGTTCCAGCAGCACGCGGCCCAGCTCGGTCTTGCCCAGCCCTGCGCGCATGAGCGCGCAGCGAGTCGGCGTCGATGAAGCCCATGCGGAACGCCACCTCCTCCGGGCAGCCGACCAGCATGCCGGTGCGGGACTGGATGGTCTGCACGAAGGTGGCCGCCTGCAGCAGGCTGTCGGGCGTGCCCGGCGTCCAGCCAGGCGCAGCCGCGCGACAGCTTCTCCACGTGCAGCTTGCCCGCGTGCGAGGTAGAGCTGGTTCAGGTCGGTGATCTCCAGTTCGCCGCGCGGCGAGGGGCGGATCATGCGCGCCAGTTCGCTGACCTGGTGGTCGTAGAAATACAGGCCGGTGACCGCCCAGTTGGACGTCGGCGCGGCCGGCTTCTCCACCAGCTCCATCGGCGCGGCCGTCGGCATCGAAGCTGACCACGCCGTAGCGTTCGGGATCGCGCACCTGGTAGGCGAACACCGTCGCCCCGACCGGCCGCGCCGCGGCGGCGCGCAGCAGTCGCGGAGAGGTGGTCGCCGTGGATCAGGTTGTCGCCCAGCGCCAGGGCGCAGGCTTCGCCGGCGAGCCAGTCGCGCCCGATCAGGAAGGCCTGGGCGATGCCGTCGGGGCGGGGCTGCTCGGCGTAGGCGAAGCGCATGCCCAGGCGTTCGCCGTCGCCCAGCAGACGGCGGAACTGCGGCAGGTCGTCGGGGGTGGAGATCACCAGGATGTCGCGGATGCCGGCCAGCATCAGCGTGGACAGCGGGTAGTAGACCATCGGCTTGTCGTAGACCGGCAGAAGCTGCTTCGACGCCGCCAGGGTCATCGGATGCAGCCGCGTGCCGGAGCCGCCGGCGAGCAGGATGCCCTTCATGCGGCAGTCTCCAGGGGTTGAGTGCCCAGGGGTTGGGTGCCGAGGCGCTGGCCGGCATAGCGCTTGGCGCGCGACGGACTGCCACCAGGCGCGGTTGGCCAGGTACCAGTCGATGGTGCGCTCCAGGCCGGTCTCGAAATCATGCGGCGCGCGCCAGTCCAGCGCGGCTTCGGTGCGCGACGGGTCGATCTCGTAGCGGAAATCGTGGCCGGGACGGTCGGTGACGAAGCGGATCAGGCGGGTGCGCGGGCCGGCCGGGTCGGGCAGGCGACGGTCCAGCACGGCGCAGATCGCCTGCACCACCTGCAGGTTGGTGCGCGGCTGGCGGGCGCCGATCGCGTAGGTGGCGCCGGGCTGACCGCTCTCCACGACGCGGACCAGCGCCTCGGCGTGGTCTTCCACGAACAGCCAGTCGCGGCGTTGGAGCCGTCGCCGTAGACCGGCAGCTCCTTGCCCTCCAGCGCGTTCAGCGTGACCAGCGGGATCAGCTTCTCGGGGAACTGCCAGGGGCCGTAATTGTTGCAGGTGTTGCTGACGATGACCGGCAGCCCGTAGGTGTGGTGCCAGGCGCGCACCAGATGGTCCGACGCCGCCTTGCTGGCCGCATAGGGGCTGCGCGGATCGTACGGCGTGGTTTCGGTGAACGGCGGATCGTCGGGGCCGAGCGCACCGAACACCTCGTCGGTGGAGACGTGGTGGAAGCGGAAGGCGGCGCGGCGGGCGGGGTCCAAGCCGGCGTAATAGGCCCGGGCGGCCTCCAGCAGCGTGAAGGTGCCGACCACGTTGGTCTGCACGAAATCGGCCGGGCCGTCGATCGAGCGGTCCACGTGGCTCTCGGCCGCCAGGTGCATCACGGCGTCCGGCTGGTGGGTGGCGAAGACCTGGCGCATCGCCGCGGCGTCGGCGACATCGGCGCGGACCAGCACGTGGCGGTTGTGGTGGCGGGCTTCCTCCAGCGCCTCCTCCGACGCGGCGTAGGTCAGCTTGTCCACGTTCACCACGGCATTGCCGGTGCGGCGCAGCAGGTGGCGTACCACGGCGGAACCGATAAATCCGCAGCCCCCGGTCAGCAGTAGCTTCATTCCCACGCCTGCTCCTTACCGATCCCGCGGCGACAGCGGGCCACCGCGGGCGCGGCAGCGTCCCAATTATGCCGCATCGGATGTCGCTCATGGAAGCGTGAGTTGAAGGCGGAAAGAAAGAATTTCGGCTTCTCGGACCGCTCAGCCGTGGCCCCAGCCAGACGCGCGGCCAGGCAAGGCGGCGGCGGAGAAGAATACTCCCCCTGTCCTTGTGGGAGAGGGCGGGGGGATGGGTCGAAACAAGACCATTTTTTGTATTGCGCCCCTCCCCTCGCAATCCTCCCACAAGGCGAGGGGGAGTATTCTTCTCCGCCGCCGCCTTATCCCCGCCGCCTATCGGCCGGCCTCGACGGGATATCACGGATGCTTCCTGCCACATCGACTTTCGGACTCGCGGCAATCTGCCCCCCTGACAGTAAACCCGAACCAGCGTCGGTAGTGTCTCGACTGAGACACTATCGCATGTATCGCAGCGTCAGCGGTATTGACCGGTGGGTGCGATCGCAGTAAGGCGCTGACCGGTGGCGATGGAGTCCGCCCTTAACCGCCCTCAGGGCTAATGACTCCTCCTTGATCTCCTGCGGGAGAAGAGGAGGACGGCTTGGTTAAGGTGCACGGGGCCAGTTCCCAGGTCCAATATGCGCGGTCATACTCCCGGATCGGAACGGGCGGGGCCGGCCGATGACGATTCGCGACATCATCCTGCAGGTCCTGCAAGTCCTGACCGTGATCTGCCTGGGACCACTGATCCAGGGCGTCATCGTCCAGTTCGAGGAACGCGTCCAACGCGGGCAAGGCCCCGGGATCTTCCAGCCCTACCGCGACCTGTGGAAACTGTTCCACAAGCAAATCGTGATCCCGGAGACGGCATCCTGGGTGTACTGGGCAGCACCGGTCGTCGCCTTCACCTGCATGATGACGGTGCCGATCCTGATTCCCGTCCTCACCAATTACCCACTGCCCTTGTCGGACATGGGTGACATCCTCGGTGGCGGCCTCATCCTGACGCTCGGCTCCTTCATGATCACGCTGGCGGGGCTGGACACCACCAGCGCCTACGGAGGCATCGGCTCCAGCCGAGCGGTGATGGTCGCCATTCTTGCCGAACCCACGCTGATCCTGGTGTTCGTCGGCATAACGCTGCTGGCGAAGGCAATGCTGCCGTTCGTGGTCAATCATCTGCTCGTCCAGCAGCCGGCCGCATACTGGAGCCCCGCCCACCTTTTCCTGGTCGCGGCTTTCTTCGTGCTGCTGCTGGTGGAGACCGATCGGCTGCCGATCCACTCCAACACGCATATCGAAGTGTACATGATCGAGGAGGGTCGCATCCTCGAATATTCCGGGCCGCTGCTGGCGCTGCTGCGCTGGGCGTCAACGATGAAGCAGTTCATCCTCTATACGATTTTCTGCAACGTCCTGCTGCTGCCCTGGGCCCTGTCCTACCAGGGTACCGCGCTCGGCGTGCTCGGCAGCGTCATCGCCCTGGTGCTGAAATTCGTCCTGGTCGCCTGCGTCGTGGTGGTGGTGGATACCACCCAATCGCGATTGCGCTTCTACCGCTATCAGGAACCGCTCGCCGCATCGTTCCTGCTTGCGGTCCTCGCCATCATCGGCACGCAGTTGAGTTGAGCCATGCTGGCAGCACATCTCACCCCGTTGGCCGCGTCGGTGTTCAGCCTGATCGCCATTGCCAGCCTGCTGCTCGCCTTCGTGATGCTCGGGTCGCGCTGGCTGCGGCATTACCTGTTCGCGTTCACCGCCGAATCCTGGCTGATCGGCATTCTGTCAGCGTCGGTGGGGTATTATGGGAACTACCCGGAACTCTACCTGATCGCCATCCTGACGTTCCTGTTCCGCGGCTGCCTGCTGCCGTACCTGATCTTCCGCATCATCCGTCGCATGCATATCGCGCGCGAGGTGCATGTGATCCTTCAGGCCAGCTCCAGCCTCGTCATCGGTGCGCTGGCCGTGGTGTTCGCCCTCGGCGTTGCCTCGCAGATCGGCGCGGAACTCGGTTTCAGCGGCACCGTCGTCGTGCTGGCCTTGACCGTGATGCTGTCGATGAAGCTGATCGGCTTCCTCATGCTGACCGTCCGGCACGAGGCGATCAGCCAGATCCTCGGCCTGCTGGTGCTCGAGAACGGCATCTTCCTGGGCGCACAGATCCTGGTGCCCGGCATGCCGCTGCTGATCGAGATCGTCATCCTGTTCGACCTGCTGATCGTGGTCGCCTGCTTCGGACTGCTGGTGCAGTACCTGATGACCCATGTCGGCAGCACCAGCACCCTGCAGCTCCGACGGCTGGTGGGCTGAGATGGCAGGTGCCCTGGCCCTCGCGATCGTGTTGGCCCCATCGGTCGCTATCGTGCTCATCGCATTCACCCGGCAGCCCAATCTGGCTGCCTGGTTGAACCTGCTTGCCAGCGTCATCTCATTTGCTGCGGCAGTGCCGATGCCATGGGTGGTCCGGGACGGCCCGCATATCTACTGGGGGAGCTATGTCGTCATCGACTCCCTTGGCGCCTGGGTGACCTTGTGTTCCGCCGTGGTCTATCTGCTCGCCTCGATCTACGCCGTTGGCTACATGCGTTTGTTGGATCAGGAGGAGCGCCTTCCGGTCTTCTATGCCCTGTTCGCCGGGTTCGCCCTGACCACTCTGTTCGGGCCGATGATGAACAATGCGGGGCTCTATTGGATCGCGATCGAGCTGACCACCCTGGTCAGCACCTTTCTGGTCGCGTTCGAACGCGCGGCGGAAAGCATCGAGGCCGCATGGAAATACATCATCGTGGTCTCCGCCGGCATCAGCCTCGCCCTGCTGGGGACCGTGTTGTTCTATTGGGCCGGCAGCCTGACTCTGGGACCGACCTACGACATGACCTGGTCGGCGCTGGCGGCGGCGGCACCGCACATGGACCGGTCGCTGCTGCTGCTGGCCTTCCTGCTGGTGTTGATAGGCTACGGGACGAAGGTCGGGCTGGCACCAATGCACACCTGGCTGCCGGATGCCCACAGCGAAGGCCCCACGCCCGTCTCCGCGCTGCTGTCCGGCGCACTGCTGAACACCGCCATGGTCGGCATCATCCGCTATCTGTCCGTCACCGATGCTGCCAATGTCGGCGACGTGCCGCGCCTGACGCTGGTCGCGCTGGGCGTATTCTCATTGCTCATCGCCACGCTGTTCATCGTGCGCCAGCAGGGCATCAAGCGCCTGATGGCCTATTCCAGCGTCGAGCACATGGGTGTGATCGCATTGGGAGTCGGGTTCGGCGGTCCGCTCGGACTGGCCGGGGCACTCTATCACATGCTCAATCATTCGCTGAACAAGTCGCTGATGTTCTTCGGTGCCGGGAGCATGATGCGCAGCTATGCGACAAAGGACATCAGCCGGATCCGCATGGTTGGACGCCGCTTCCCCGTGGTCGGGGCAATATGGCTCGCCGGAGCCGTGGCCGTCACCGGTGCTCCGCCGTTCAGCCTGTTCTCCAGTGAGCTGACCATTCTGCGGGCCGGTCTGCAATCCAGCGCCGCCTGGGCGTCCTTCGCGATGGCGGTGCTGCTGATCGTGATCTTCATCGGGTTTCTCAACCACTTCCGCTGCATGTATTACGAGGCCCCCGAACGCGGCGACGAAACGCACGCCAGGATCAGCAACTGGTGCGTGGTGCCGATGTGGCTGGCAATCATCCCGTTGCTTGGCCTCGGCCTCTGGTGGCCGCAGGAGATCTGGACCTATTTCGGGCAGATCGCGCACGCGCTGGGCGATGGTGCGCTGGTCGCAGGGGGCGCACGATGAAAGGCGCCACGACCCATGACCTGCGTGTGGACGAACTGCGGGATGCGGCACAGCGCCTGCTGGATTCAGGCGGTCGCATGCAGATGGTCTATGCCTTGTATCCTCCAGGCGGCGTGCCGGAGTCGCGCCCGGAGTTGCGTTATGTCGCCACGCCGGCCAACTCCGCAACGTTCGAAGTCTGGCGCTGCAAGCCGACGCAGGAGCCACCGAGCCTGGCGACCATTTGGCCGCTGCTCGGCTGGTATGAGCGCGAGATCATGGACCTGCACGGCATCCGGTTTCTCGATCATCCGGAGCCGAACCGCCTTGTCCTGCCGCAGCACATGCCGCCGCCCCTGGCGCCGGCCGGCCCGGCGTTCGGCTCGCCGGAGTCGGCGGTGAACGGCAACGGCATCCGCACCTTGCCCGAGGTGCTCGCGCCTGATGTGCAGGCCTTGCCCTTCGGGCCGGTCCGCGCCGACGTGCTGGAATCTGCGGAATTCACCTTTCTCTACATTGGCGAGCAGATCCTGCACTACCATCCGCAGCTGTTTTTCAAGCATCGTGGGATGGAAGCGCGGTTCCGGGGTGCCGATGCGGTGCGTGGCACCATTCTCGCCGAGCGCGTGTCCGGTGTCGGCACCATTGCCCATGCATTGGCGTACTGCCAGGCGGTCGAACATGCCGCCGATTGCACGGTTCCTCGGCGCGCGTGCTGGCTGCGGGTGCTGCTGGCGGAGTTGGAGCGGGTGTACAATCATCTGCACTACCTGGGACACCTCGCCAATACCACGACGTTGAAGGTCGGCGACGCGCAGGGCAAGCTGCTGGAAGAGCGCGCGAAGCAGATCAATACCAGGCTGACCGGCAGCCGGTTCCTGCGCAGCCTGCTGATCCCGGGCGGACTGCGCCGCGATCTTCAACCGGCAGGCTGGCTTGGTGAGCAGCTTGAGGCTTTGCGCGCGGAAACTGCGAAATACGTCGATCACCTGGAGAATTCCGACAGTCACCTGGACCGCCTGCTCACCACCGGCATGCTGTCGCCCAAGGTGGCGTACGACCAGGGAGCGACGGGGCCGGTGCAGCGGGCGTCCGCTACCGATCGCGACCTGCGGCGCGACCATCCGTACGCCGGATATGCCGAGCTGCCACTCACCATCCCGACGCGGCCGGAAGGCGATGCCTACGCGCGGTCCCGCGTGCGCATCGAGGAAATCGACGCCAGCATTGCCGTGATGCAGCGCGTGCTTCTGCTGCTGCCGGACGGCGATATCCGCGTTCCATGTGCTCCGGGACCGATGGCCGAGGGCCTTGGATGGACGGAATCTCCCCGCGGCACCTTATTCTACGCCGTGCATTTCGGTCCGGACGAACGGCTGGCACGGGTGAAGATCAAGTCGCCCTCCTTCTCCAACTGGCGCGTGTTTCCGTTCACGGTGCACGATACCAACATGATGGACTACGCGATCAACGAGGCCAGCTTCGGCCTGACGATTTCCGGCTGCGCGCGGTAGGAGGGCACGCGATGGCACTGTGGACCCTGATCGGGCTGGCGAAGGGCAAGGCAACCACGCCATGGCCGGCGCACGGCGATGCGACGGGTCAGGAAGGCTTGCTTGGCATGCCGCGCTACAATCCTGACCTGTGCGAGTCCGGGTGCAGCGCCTGCGCTGACGTGTGCCCGACCGCTGCGATCAAGCCGCGGCCTGACGATCGGGGATTGGACGTCGATTACGGGATCTGCGTCGTTTGCCAGCTTTGCACCGAGGCCTGCCCCACGGGTGCCATGGCGCCGTCCTCGGACTGGGCATTCGGCGTGCGCCAGCGCGAGGACCTGCGCTGGGTCGAGCAAAGCGTCGCGGCGGCGCCGGCACGCGATCCGCGGCGGAAGGCGTTCCGCCGCAGCCTGCACATTCGCCACGTCGATGCCGGGTCGTGCAACGGGTGCGAGTCGGAACTCCAGGCGCTGAACAACCCATTCTACAATATGCACCGGCTTGGAATCTTCTTCACCCCCTCGCCGCGCTTCGCCGATCTGCTGCTGGTGACAGGCCCCGTGACGCACGCGATGGAAGCGCCGCTGCGTACCACTTATGAAGCGATGCCACAGCCGCGCTGGGTGATGGCGGTCGGCACCTGCGCTGTTTCGGGCGGTGTCGCGGGCGGCGGTTACGCCTGCAACAGCGGCCTGGAGGACGTGTTGCCCGTCGACGTTTATCTGCCCGGGTGTCCGCCGAACCCCGCCGCCATCATCGAGGCGCTGTTGATGTTCCTCGACCGCATGCCGCAGCGTGTGCAAGGAGGACGCATTGGCCAATGAACTCCTGGCCGCCGCCGCGATACTTTGGATCGTCGGCGGCATCCTTGCCCTGATCGGCCGCCCGCTGGGTTTGGTACGGATGCTACTCGCCTTGGGTTGCCTGGGGGCAATCATCGCGGCGGTTGCCACTTTGCCGGATCCAACCGCCTCGGTCGCAATCCCCCTGCGGATGGCCGATGCACAAGCGACCTTCCAGATGACGCCGTCCGCACTGTGGCTGATGGGGTTCGGCCTGGTGCCGGCATTGCTCGCCTGCCTGCTGGCAACGCCCAACCAGGACGGCCGCGCCGGTTGGCTGTTCGGCGCGGCGTGCAGCCTGCTGGGCGCGCTGGGCGTGTTCGGCATCCAGCATGGTGGGTTCTTTCTGTTGGCCTGGGAGATGATGAGCCTCGGCGGCGCGGCCATGATCCTGAACGAGCGCCTGGCAGAGCAATCGGGCAGTTCCGTACTGTTCATGCTGGGCATGCTGGAAGTCGGCTCGATCGCCCTGCTGGTGGCGATCATCATACTGACGGTGCCTGCCCAAAGCCTGACGTTTGCCGCTTTCCCCCATGCCGGGACGATCGTCCCGGTCCCCGTTTTGCTGGGCGTCCTGTTCGTCATCGGCTTCGGCGCAAAACTCGGCCTGCTGCCGTTCTATGAGTGGTTCCCTGGCGCCTATGGGTCCGGCAGCGGCGCATCCGGAGCGCTAATGTCCGGCGTGGTACTGAACGCAGCCTATTTCGGCTTGAGCCGCAGCCTGATGGACTGGCTGCCCACGTTGCATCGAGGCGGCCCGGGATTTGACATCTTTGTCGTCGTGATGGGCGTACTGAGCGCCATCCTTTCGGTGCTTTACGCGTTCCAGCAGGAGGATTGGCGCTGCCTGCTGAGCTTCTCCTCGGCCGAGAACGCTTCTGTCGCTGTCGCCGCGCTGGGTGCGGCGCTGATGTTCCAGCGGGGCGGACTACCGGATCTTGCCGGACTTGCCTGGACGGTCGCCCTGCTGCATCTGGCGGGGCACGCCCTGGCGAAAGGCGGATTGTTCCTGACCGCCGACGGCGTATTCGTCGCCACGCGCAGCTACGCCATCCGCCACTCGTTGCTGGTGAGACGGGCCGGCTTGGTGTTCGGCGTGGGCGCGATGTTCTGCGCCATGAGTTTGGCAGCAATGCCGCCGCACGCCGGGTTCGTCAGCGAATGGTTCATGTTCCAGACGGTCTTCCAGGGCTTCCACCTGCCGGGCCTGGCGGGACGACTGGTTCTGGCACTGGCGGGCGCCGGCCTCGCACTGACCGCGGCCGTCGCCTTCGCGACGTTCATCAAGGTGTTCGGCCTTGGCCTGCTCGGCGGCGGCAACCACAACTCCGGAGACGTTGGGGCTGGTGCGGCCGCGTCGGTCGGCGTGCTCGGCGCGTGTGTTCTGGCCCTCGCGGTCGGCATGCCCGTGTGGCTTCAGGCACTGAATGGCTCCACGATCGCCGAATTCGGCGTGGACAGTGCGCGGCAGATGCATGACGGCTGGCTGCTGGTTCCGCTGACCGCGAAGTTCGCCTTCATCTCGCCCAGCCTGTTGGTGATCGTGATGCCTTTGCTGTCACTGCTGCCGATCGGGCTTATCCTTCTCGGCCGTAGAATGCCGGTCCGTCGGACACCTGTCTGGTACGGCGGCGTGCGGCAGAACGTCGCGCTCACGGCAACGACGGCACTGACTTTCTCCAACGCGCTGCGGACCTTCTACAGCTTCATCTACCGTCCAACCGCTGAAACCACCCGCGAGTCCGTCGGGCGCGAGGTACTTCGTCACCCGGCTGGTGTTCAATCAGGATGTCGCGCCGGTCTTCGGACCATATCTGTTTGCACCCGCCGTCCGGATTGTGCGGTTCGCCGCCGATCGGGTCCGGGTGCTGCAGTCGGGGCACCTCAACGTCTATCTCGGTCTGATCGGACTTTTGCTGGTAATCATTCTCGGATTGGCTTTGCTATGATTCGCAACGAGAGGACACGACAGCTTGTGTTGACGTATTTCGCCATCGCCGTCGGCGGCACCCTGGGCTGCTGGGCTCGCTACGCCATGACCAATCTGGTGCAGGCCATCTACGGGCGCGATTTCCCCTATGCCACGCTCAGCATCAATGTGCTGGGGGCGTTCCTGATGGGCTTCCTGTTCATTGAAACCCTGGAACGGCTCATCATTTCCCCGGCACTGCGTACCGGGATCCTCACCGGCGTGCTGGGCGGCTACACGACATTCTCGACCTTCGAGATGGAGACCCTGCTGCTGGTAGAACAGGGGGAAGCGGTAAAGGCCATCTTGTATGTCGTGCTTTCGGTGAGTTTGGGTTTCCTGGCTGCATTTGGAGGTGCCTACATAGCACGCAATCTGTAGGGAGGTCGGCATGGAGAACGAGGTCACAGTCGTCCGCATCTACTTACGGGAAGCGGACCACGGCAAGCGGAAGACCCTCATGCAGGAGGTGCTCAACATCCTCCACGACCAGCAGCGGGTGCAAAGTCTCGTCGTTTTTCGGGGGATCGCCGGGTTCGGCGACAACTGGGAGGTTCACGCTTCCGATTTGCTCCGGCTGAATGTCGATCTGCCATTGGTGATCGAGTTCTGGGATACGCCGAAAGTGGTGCAGGCCGCGCTGGCGCTGCTAAATGGCTTGGTACCGGCCGCTAACATCCTGAGCTGGCGCGCGGAGCAACGGAAGATGCCGGCGACGAAACCCGCGACGCCCTGACCGGTCGGGGCGCTGGTCGAAGTCGACGACATCGCCATCGCGTCACATGACGGACGCGCACTGCCAGCTTTTCGAAGGGTACGATTCAAGCCAATGGGATTACTATGTGCTTTGTGAAACTTGCCTCGCCTCCTTATCCTTTGTGAGAAAAAGAGAATTCACCCACCGGCCCGACATGGCATGCCGCCGTCGCGGGCCCCGCACCGATCACACCGTCAACCGGTACCGCGCCCGCAGCGGCTTCAGCGCCGCAATGGCGAGCACCGCGGTCAGCGCGTCCGCGGCTATGCAGACGTAGAACACGATGGTCCATGACCCCGCCGCTCCATGCAGCAGCGATGCCAGCGGCCCGCCAAAGATCGAGCCGATGCCTTGCGCGATATACAAGCATCCATAGTTCCGCGTCGCATGGCGCGCACCGAAGGTGTCGGTCAGCGTCGAGGGGAACAGCGAGAAGATCTCGCCCCAGCCGAAGAACACCACGCCGGACAGCAACACGAACAGGACCGGATCGCCACGCGTGGCGAGCCAGATTGCCATCGCCACCGCCTCCAGGGCGAAGGCGATGAACATGGTGTTCTCGCGCCCGATCCGGTCGGAGACGTAGCCGAAGAACGGCCGCGTCAGGCCATTGGTGAAGCGGTCGATCGTCAGTGCCAGCGGCAGCGCCGCCGCGCCCCAGACCATCAATTTCGCCACGCCGAACTCGGTGGCGAAGTTCGCCATCTGCGAGATGACCATCAGGCCCGACGTGGACATCATGGTCATCATGAAGAACATCAGCCAGAAGATCGGCGACTTCAGCATGGCGACGGTGTCGCTGCCCAGCCCAGTCTCCTCGCGCCTGGACACGGAGTGCCCGGAGACGGGCGGCGCCTTCAGGCCGAGGGCGGCCAGGAATCCGACCGCGGCGAAGATCGCGCCATACTGCAGCAGTGTCGCCTTGTAGCCGGCGCTGACGATCGAACTCGCGATCGGGAAGGTGGTGAGGATGGCACCGAAGCCATAGCCCGCCGCCACCACGCCGGTGGCAAGGCCGCGCTTGTCCAGGAACCACCCCACCATTTGGCCGACGACGCCGACATAGACGATGCCGGTGCCCAGTCCGCCCAGCACGCCATAGGTCAGGTACAACATGGTCAGCGAACTGACGTAGGCCGACAGTATCCAGGACAGCCCGGTGAGCAAGCCTCCGGTCGCGATCAGCAGGCGCGGGCCGAAGCGATCCACCAGCCAGCCCTGGAACGGCGAGAAGAACGTCTGCAACACGATCAGCAGGGAGAACGTCACCTGGATCGCCGCCGGCGCCGCGTCCAACGCAGTGCCGAGGGGGTGGGTGAACAGGGTCCAGACGTATTGCGGGCTGGAGATTGCCATCATGCAGATCAGCCCGAGCACGAGCTGAACCCAGCGGGTGGCGGAGCGGGAAAGATCGATGGAGTGAGTGGCGGCGGACTGGCTCACGACGGCTCCTGGGGGCGCGGTGGTTGCGCCGGAGGAAGCAAGCCGTGGGCCAGAGTGCCTGGGAGGGCCAGAGTGCCTGGCAGCCGTGCCGTCCAGGGAGGAAAAGCACAGCGCGTTCCGCCGCACATGCCGCCGCACGTCCCGCCAGCGGAAAAACGCAGCGCATTCCGTCGCACGTGCCACCGGCGGAAAGCGCTGCGCTTTTCCGCCCTACGGGGTGCCCTCATCCACGCGCCGCGAATTGCCGAAAAACCGGGCAGAACGGCGGAATCAGGGCATTGGGGGGTCAGCCGGGACCGGCGATCTGACTTTCCTGCACGACCCGCTCGTGGCCGTCTTGCAGGTGCTTCACGCGATACTGGCAGATATTGGCCTCGACCGGCAGCCGCCGCGAAATGGCATAAACCCCCGGAGGCACGTCGCCCGCGTACTTGCTGACTGCCAGGCGGACCCGGTCGCCGACGGCGAATTTGTGCGTGGTCATTGCATCCTCCTGCCACAAACCTCGCCGGCGCCACCCGTGCGGCACCGGACCTCCTGCTCAGGCAACCTGCAGATTGACCGCGGCAGTCTTACCCTGCTGGCCACGCTCGACGTCGTAGCTGACCTTCTGGCCCTCGTTCAGGCCGCGCAGTCCGGCGCGCTCCACGGCGGTGATATGCACGAACACGTCCTTTGAGCCGTCATCCGGTTGGATGAAACCATAGCCCTTCTGCGCGTTGAACCACTTGACGGTGCCTGCAGACATATTGTCCCTCCGGCTCTTGTGTCGGCGGCCCGCACACCGCGGACCGTAGTACTTTTCCATCGGGAAGTGCCGGGGCGACTTCGTCGCCGGATTGGGCCGACCTGACTGCGGGCGAAAAGCGCCGATGTCGCGATATGGACGCTTGCCCGGAAAAAAGCCAGCCGCAGGCCGACCCAGACGCCCCGGCCTAGTCCACGGAAAAGCTTGTCCCGCAGCCGCAGGCCGACTTCGCGTTCGGGTTGCGCACGGAGAAGTGGCTGCCCATCAGCTCGTCGGTGAAGTCCAGCTCGGCGCCGGACAGCAGGTCCAGGCTGACCGGATCGACCAGCACGCGCGCGCCGGCACGCTCGATCACCAGGTCGTCGTCCTGCTGGGCCGGGTCCAGCTCGAAACGGTACTGGAAGCCGGAGCACCCGCCAGCGAGCACCGCCACCCGCAGGGCGGCGTCGGTGCCCTCGGCGGCGACGATCTCGGCGATACGGGCGGCGGCGCGGTCGGAGAGGGCGAACTGTTGCATGCCAAGAAGATAGGCGCCCCGGCGGACAAATTGAAGGCTCTGCCGGAATTGAGCCGGAATTGAGGTCTCCGGCGGAATTGAAGCCCCGGGCGGCGCGGTGTAAGCCGTGGCATGAGCCTCGCGCCGTATGCCGTGCAGAAGGCGACCAGCCGCGGCCGGCTGCACCCGGAACCGGAGGCACCGACGCGCTCGCCATTCCAGCGCGACCGCGACCGCCTGATCCACAGCTCGGCGTTTCGGAAGCTGCAATACAAGACCCAGGTCTTCGTCAACCACGAGGGCGACTTCTACCGCACCCGCCTGACCCATTCGATCGAGGTGGCGCAGATTGCCCGCTCCGTTGCGCGCGAGTTGGGGCTGGACGAGGACCTGACCGAGGCGCTCGCCCTGGCGCACGACCTGGGCCATCCACCGTTCGGCCACGCGGGCGAGGAAGCGCTGAACCTGGCGATGAAGCCGTTCGGCGGCTTCGATCACAACGCCCAGTCACTGCGCGTGGTGACGCTGCTGGAGAGTCGCTACGCCGGCTGGGACGGCCTGAACCTGACATGGGAGACGCTGGAGGGACTGGCCAAGCACAACGGTCCGCTGCGCAACCCGCCCACTTACATCGCCGAGTACAACGACCGCCACCGGCTGGACCTGAACACGCACGCCTCCGCCGAGGCACAGGTGGCGGCGATTGCGGACGACGTAGCCTACCACAGCCATGACATCGACGACGGGTTGCGCGCCCGGTTGTTCGCGATCGACGACCTGGGACACCTGCCGGTGCTGCGCGAGGCTCTGGCCGAGGCGCGGATGTCCAGCCTCGACGTGCCGCCGCCGCGGTTGCGGCACGAAATGATCCGCCGCATGATCAACGCCATGATCACCGACCTGCTCGAGGAGACCCGGCGGCGGCTGGCGAAGCTGGACCCGAAGGATGCCGACGCGGTGCGCCGATCGAAGCAGCGGATGGTGGCGTTCAGTGCGCCCATGGCGGAGGCGCATGGGATGATCAAGGACTTTCTGTTCTCGCGCATGTACCGCCACTGGCGGGTGAACCGCATGACCACCAAGGCGCGCCGACTGACCGAGGAGCTTTTTCAACTCCTGCACGCCGATCCGTCGCTGCTGCCGGACGACTGGCGCGCTCGGGCCGGGGAAGGCGGCACGCACCGCGCCGCGACCATCGTCGGGGATTATGTAGCGGGTATGACTGATCGCTACGCGATGGACGAGCACCGCCGGCTGACGGATATTACGGTGAGCGGGTGACGAGGTAGCGGGCCGCCACGCTGGAGTTGGCGCGGCGGTTCAGGTCCAGCGTGTGGCCTGATGCCGTCAATCCCGGTTGTTGCGACAGGCCAATCGGCTGAACCAGTGCGCTGCCGGGCGAGGGCCCAAAGTACATGGCGAAAAGTAGATGGCGGAACGCGACAATGGACGCCGCGCCCGGCGGCAGGCGCAGAACCAAACGAAATTCGCCGCCGATACATGTCGAACCGATTACAGAATGGTTAGGCCAGGCGACCGTCGCGGGACGCTGTAACCTTGGCCTCGAAGCGAGGGTGTCATCTCTACTTTGCGCGGCGAGTGACATTTCTATCTTGCGCCGACATCGTGAACAAGGCGGGAAGCTTCGCAAGATCGTGCCGGCCTAGCCTGGCGAGTTTGAGTAGCGGCAGGGTGTAGAGCCGCCCTGCCGAATGATAATCGCTCGCTTCATCGTCACGCAGCCCATAGACGAAGTCCTCATCGGGTTCGGGTTCGTAGACCGTGCCGAACATGCGATCCCAGATGACGAGGATCGCGCCGAAATTCCGATCGTAGTGGATCGGGTTTACGCTGTGATGCAACTGGTGGTAATGTGGTGACAGGATCACGCGGTCGAACCGACCCAGCGACAGCTTGTATGGCAGATGATGAAGGTAGCTTAAGAACAAGATAGAACTCAATAATGTGGCACTCACGCCGAACAGTGTCAGCACCGCCGGATCGGGTACAAAGAACAGCCAGATGGCATACGACATACCGCTAAAGATCCCATCAAAGGTGTAGTATATCAGGTCATCCAACGGATGCACGCGGCCATCCGTGAAGCCCACCATGCGCTCTGCCGAATGGTGTACCTTATGAAATTCCCACAAATAGGGGTTGGCGTGCTGGGCGCGGTGATAGAGATAATATGAAAGATCACGCGAGATGAGGATATTGATCGTGAACCCCACCAGCGTCCATCCAGCTGCGTGACCGCTGGCGTGTAGTGGCAATCCGAATGCCGACACCAGGCCGTCATGCATCAGTAGCCCGATGCTCGCGGGGGCAAGGACGGCCGGTAATGCCCAGACCAGTTTCAGGATGCGCTTGGTCGCGTAGAAGACGATGTCAGCACGCGCCGAGGGATGACTGAAGGCGGCCGGCGGCAGAACGTGCGACCAGAAGCTGCGCCACGATCGGCTCTTGGGGCCATACATAAATGTTATAAAAATGCCACCTGTGACGGTGGCAGCAAGGCAACCGAAAGCGACGAAATTCCCAAGCGTCAGTTTTCCCAACAGAAAATGCAGCATTGTCATGACTTCAGCATAATCCGATATTACACTGGCCATTTCGTCGTCTCGCGATGATCAGAAGCTGGGATGCGCGACCAGGCCAGGATGGCCGAACCCTACATGACCACCCATCCACCCCCGTTGCGCCGCCGCATGGCCGCCCAGCAGCGTGGGCGTGACGAAACTCATGGCGAGGGTCTTGATCATCGCCAATTCCTCAGATGCGCAGATGGACTTCACCTGAGCAGCAAGACGCGGCCCATAGAGCCGCTATTCCTTCGGTCATGGATGATCGCGAAAAAGTGGGGGCGCTGGCTCCGGCGTTCGGGACAACGACGGTCGAGATCGCCCCGAATGCTTGCGGGCAGCTATGGTGGATCAGAGGTGTAGCCGGGTGTCGATGCGCACATCGATGGGCGCCATTCGCCGCCGATATCATGCCGAGTGAAATAATTCCGCGAGCCGACCACAGGGCTGCGCGGAGAAATTAGAGTCGGCACGGGTTCCGTGACTGAGCGCACGGAGCCGGAGGCAAACTACGACGAAAGCCATAGCCCCGAACTCTGGCAGGCCGCCCGGTCGCCACTTTGACTTTCCCTATCGCCGATTCTGTGGCTTTGACCTTCGCCGTCGAATCGACGTGCGGCCCTGCGTGATCTTCTGGCTGGCGTAGAGCCCGTCGATGAACTTCTGAGCCTCGGCGTCGGACTGCCCTTGGCCTTGTAGGTGCCGGTCCACACCAGCGTCGACCCGCCAGTCGCCGGTTCGACCACTATTGTCGATTGGTAGTCGTCCAGCGGCAGCCCGCTGACCGCGCGGTAGCTGTAGGTGCGCTTACTGTCGTCGCGGCTGATCAGATCCTCGACCGTGGTGCCGCCGCCCTTGACGCCGAGCGTGCGCGTCTTGCCGTCATTCGACAACGTGCATTTATCGATCGCGGGGAGCCATGTCTTGATGTTGCAGAAGTCGCCGACCTTGGCCCACAGGGCGTCGGGCGACAGCGTGGAATTAGCGGTGTAGCGCGAACTGAGCGCAAGTGCCGGCGTGCTGACGAGCAGAACAGCGGCAAAGCAGGCGGCAACCATTGTGCGCACGAGCGTTCCTCCCTGTTTCTTCCGACATCCTCCAGACGAACGGGCCCTATCGAGCCGCTCTGAGGGGAAGGCCAGACCCGGGTTGACACGATTTCAACGGTCAGTTCGACCGCACGCTCATCCGAGCCCGTCAAACCGGCGCCGCGGACAGACCTAAGTCAAGAAAATTTTTGAAACACAGATTTCACAAATTTCACGGATTAAGGCACAGAAGTCTCTCTCTCATATAGAGGCGGTATGGTACAGTTGCGGCAATGCCAAGCAACTTTGTGAGCTATTAATGCAACCGCTACATATTATTAGGATCATAGGAGATGCTAACTTATGAGTGCCTAAATCTGTGAAATTTGTGAAATCTGTGTTTCAAAACCTTCTACTGCACGTCCCGCTCCAGGTCGTGAAAATAGGGACAAGTATCGCGCTGATGATTCCGCCATCGCGGGTTTGTCCATCGTGCCTGCCCCGCTGAAAAGAAGCCGTTTTTCCGGAGCGAAACTCCGGTGTCTTCGTTGCGGATAAGTTTGGGCAGATGTGGGGGTGCCGAGTTCGGACGAAATCGGGTAATCTCATCTTCCTTCGCGTCCGACGGGTCAGAGACGCCGAGGCCGCCGATTCCCCACCGCCATGAGGTTCATCCCATGTCCGTCACAATGATCGTTCGCCGGAAGGCCGATCACCAGGACGTCCGGCTCGTGCCGCTGCGTAGAGAAGGAATTGCCTTGTTGAAGAAGCATGGAGCGATGTCCCACAGCTATGGCTACTACCACTCAGGCGCGCATGCCGGGCAGATGTTCGTTGCGGTCGGTTACCCCGACCTTGCATCCCAGGAGCGGGCCATGCAGACCATGTCGCAGGATGCGGACTGGCAGCGAGTGGCAGGCGAACTGGAAAAGATCGCCCCGCTGCAGGAGCTATATCTGACCGTCATCACTGAGGAGCAGTAAAAGCCCACCGCCGGTTTTCCCACGTGTGGATATATGAATAGAGCGTTTTTCGCTCACCGGCGCGGCTTCCTTCGGTGCCGCCCACGGAGGTTCCTGCGCCGCGCCGCCAAGCGAAAGACGCTCTACGTTGTCGCCCGCCCCACGGGCAATCCAGAGCTGGTGACCTTCAGCCGGTATTCCTTTTTGCTTTTCCAAGTGACAATCATGCGCCGCATCGATGTGAGTTCGTTGCCGAGCAACGCTTTCGTTCAACCGTCCTGTTCGGAAGCAGCGTCGGCATTGAGCATCACATAGCGTTCGATGCCGATTTGCTTGATCAAATCGAATTGGCGCTCAAGAAAGTCGACATGTGCCTCCTCGCGCCCCAATATTTTCAGCAGCAGGTCGCGGGAGACAAAATCTCGCACACCCTCGCAATATGCGATGCCTTCTCGCAGGTCTCCCAACGCCTTTTCCTCCAGCGCCAGGTCGGCTTTCAGGATCTGCTCCACGTTTTCGCCGACGCCGATCGGGTTGAGCCGCTGCACGTTCGGCAGCCCCTCGAGGAACAGGATGCGGTTGATCAGTTCGTCCGCATCCTTCATCTCGCCAATGGACTTGTCATATTCCTGCTTGCCGAGCTTTGTCACACCCCAATGCTGTAAGGTGCGTGCATGCAGGAAATACTGGTTGATGGCCGTCAGCTCGTTGGTAAGCTGAGTATTGAGGTGTTCAATCACCTTTGGATCACGCAACATGGCTTCCTCCACCCGGCTGGCGGCAACCTTCCTGCCCGAGGGTGGCTGTTGGCAAGCGAAGCGGCGATCAGTCCGCGCCCTGCAGCTCCGGCATGGCGCCATCCGCGTCGCGCAAAAGGGCCAACAGCGCCCTGACGCATTGGCCACATTGAGCACGGCAGCCGCAAGCGGCGTAGACACTGCTCGGCTTGGTGGTTCCGGCGGTCGCGGCGGCCTGCTGCACCTGGCGGTCGGTCAGTGCGTTGCAGAGACAGACATACATGGCGGTCGGCCCTCGCTATGGCGGGAACACACCGCCTACCGATTGGTAGCTTATATCCGATTCCAGTAGCTGCGAATTATTCGCAACCCTGCTCCCCCGAATCTCCCGCATGATAATCCTCCGTGCAATAAAGTCCTTCATGGATGAGATTCGTGGTTTTTTATTACAATGTCTCTGATTATGAGATGCGCCTGGCGGTCGGCACCTGCACCTGCCGAACATCACCTGAGATCGGAACCGACTGTCCGGCGCAATGCCAGCCCCGAACCACAGGCAGCCCGGGGTAGCCTATAATCCGCCCGTCGAACCTTCCGTGCAGGGGCACCCCCACGGACCAAGAAAATAATCCTTGCGCTTCCTGCCGCCGTCGGTTAGTATGACGAACCGTGACCAACGCGCACACCTCGGCTGACCTTGCTACCCGGCCCGATCCCTCCAAGGATCGGGACAGACAACCCGTGCCCGACCGCATCGCGCCCATCCTTCAGATCGCCCTCATCCTCGCCGAGTACGGCCGTCATCTCGCGGCCACCCTCGAGCATCGCGCCCTCTGGCGCGGCTTCGCCACCATCGCGCAGTTCTTCGGCACCGCCACCCCAGCAGTTATTTTGCCTTACATCCACCGCGGCATCATGCGCGCGATGGCACTCGAACGCATGCTGCTGGAGTGTGCCAAACGCGGCCGCGACCTGGTGGTCCCGGCACCGCGCGACCGCGCCGCACAACCGGCCGCCACACCGCAACCACCCTGCGCGCCGTCACGCCACAACCCAAGCCGCCGCTCGGCCGCCCCACCAAACTGGAGGAGCCACTCACCTTCGAGAACATGCCCAGCATGGCGGACATCGAGAAGGAGGTCCGCCGCCGCCCGATCGGCCGGACCATCGCCGACATCTGCCGCGATCTCGGCGTCTCGCCCGGGCTGTGCCTCGGCCCGTTCTGGACCATGTTGTTAAGCGGGATCCAATCCTACCGCGGCAGCGTCTACACTCTTATCCGGGACATGCGGGAGCGAGAAAAGCAGCTCGACCGCGAAAGCTGGAAGCACCCAAACCTGGGATGGCCGGAGCAAACGCGGGCGGGGATCCAGCGCGTGCTGGGATTCTTGATCGGCGAGCCGCCCGTGGATCCGTTCCGTCCCGTGTCGGCACCGGGCGCGCCCGTCGCGGCCACTGCAACGGGGCCACCCACCGGGTCATAGCCCGGTGGCAGGCTCTGAGCGCATCAACAGGCTCTGGGCGCATCAAATGGACCATCCATGCCTGAAACAATCCAGATCTGCTGCACGGGACCGGGACATGGCCGGCCCCGCCGTCCTGATTCGCGCCGACGCGGTGCGCCCAGCGCCGGTCACCGGACGCTCGACCGGGTGGGGAGGTCTCATCCACCAGGCGGCGTACTGGGCGCCGCATCGGCACCCGCCGTCTCACCAGGACACCGATTATCTCAGGAGAAGCGAAGCGAGACGCTCGTGGGACTCATCGCGGGGGCGGTTTGCCTCCACGGTGGCCAGCACTCTGCACCACATTGGCACCGACTGTCCCACCAATGCGCCGATCGTCTCACGAGAAACGAAACGAGACGTCCGTGGGACTCGTCACCGCCATCAAGGATCCGGTTGGGCGGGAACGCACGGGTATCGAATGTCCGACCCGGATGCTCGGGGAATCAGCTTCGCCGACCCGAACGGCGTCCCCGGCCACGCGGCCAGCACTTGACCCGCGTGTCCTGGCGCGGGCAGTGGTGCACCGATAGCCAGGCGCGACCCGGCCATGAGAAGGGCATGACATGAGCCACGACCTCTACGCCGTCCAGCGCGACATCGTGCTCGACGCGCTGCGCGCACTGGTGCCCGGCCTGCCGGACGATCTCGCCGCGCGGGTGGAAGTCTCCCCCACGCGCGACCCGGCGCACGGCGACATGGCGACCAACGCCGCGCTGGTCGCCGCCAAGCCCGCTCGCCAGCCGCCGGCGAAGCTGGCCGCCGCCCTCGCGGAGCATTTGAACCGGCGGCTGGAAATCGTCGAGGCGTCCGCCGCCGGTCCCGGCTTCGTCAACCTCCGGCTCGATCCCGCCGTCTTCCGCGCGCTGCTGCCGGACATCCTGCGCGGCGGCGAGGCCTATGGCGACAGCGGCATCGGCGCCGGCACGCGGGTCAACGTCGAATACGTCTCCGCCAATCCCACCGGTCCGATGCATATCGGCCATTGCCGCGGCGCCGTGGTGGGCGACGCGCTCGCCAACCTGCTGATCAAGGCCGGCTACGACGTCACCAAGGAGTACTACATCAACGATGCCGGCGCGCAGGTCACCGCGCTCGCCTGGGCCGCCTACTGGCGCTACCTGCAAGCGATCGGCACGCCGCTGTCGGAGGAGGACTTCTCCGACGAAGTTCCCGGCGGCCTGCAATACCGCGGCGAATACCTTATCATGGTTGGCAAGCAACTCGCCGCCCTCTACGGCACCGGACTGGCGCAGCCGGACCTGGGGATCGCCGCGCCGGAAGCCTGGCTCGACACCGTGCGGGAGTTCACCATCGATGCCATGCTGGAGGAGATCCGCGGAGACCTGGGCGCGCTCGGCGTTGCGCAGGATGTGTTCAGTTCCGAACGTGCGTTGGTCACCGACGGCGCCGCCGACGCGGTGATCGACCGCCTCGCCCAGCAGGGCGGCCTGATCTACGAGGGCGTCCTGGACCCGCCCAAAGGCAAGACCCCGGAAGACTGGGAACCCCGCCCCCAGACCCTGTTCCGCACCACCCGGTTCGGCGACGACGTGGACCGCCCACTGCGCAAGTCCGACGGCAGCAACACGTATTTTGCCAACGACATGGCCTACCACGCCGACAAGCTGGACCGTGGTTTCAATGTGCTGATCGATGTGCTCGGCGCCGACCATGGCGGCTACGTCAAGCGGATGGACGCCGCGGTGAAGGCGCTCGCCGGCAACCGCGACGCGCGCTTCGAAGCGGTGCTGTGCCAGATGGTCCGCGTGGTGCGCGGCGGCGAACCGGTGCGCATGTCCAAGCGCGCCGGCACCTACGTCACCCTGCGCGACTTGCTCGACGAGGTCGGCAAGGATGCCGTCCGCTTCACCATGCTGATGCGCAAGGCCGACGCGCAGATGGAGTTCGACCTCGACCAGGTGCTGGCGCAGACGCGCGACAACCCGGTGTTCTACGTGCAGTACGCGCACGCCCGCTGCCGCTCGGTGCTGCGCGCCGCGGCGGAGATGTTCGCCCCGGACCAGGTCACGAACGAGGCGCTGGCGGGCGTCCCCCTGGACAGCCTGGCGGCGGCGGAGGAACTGGCGCTGATGCGCCGCCTCGCCACTTGGCCGCGCACGGTGGAAGCCGCCGCCCAGGCACGGGAACCGCATCGGATTGCGTTTTTCCTCTATGACTTGGCGGGCGATTTTCATATGCTATGGAACCGAGGCAAGGACACAGCCACGCTGCGCTTCCTGCAAGCCGACCGGCCGGCGGAAACCCGCGCCCGGCTGGCTCTGGTGGCGGCGACGGCGGTGACGGTGCGATCCGGCCTCGCGGTGATGGGCGTCACGCCCGTCGAGGAAATGCGTTAGGCGCCGCCGCGGCGCCGAAAGGATGGCGTCGTGTCGGACGATATCAGCATCCCCAGCCCCACCTATCGGGTTCCCCGCCACGCGCGCGGCATGGATCCCGGCACGCGGAAACTGGCGATGATCGCAGCGGGGATCGGCGGCTTCCTGATCGCGGTGGGCGGCGGTTGGCATATGCTGTCCCAGCACCATTACGGCGTTCCGGTGGTGCAGGCCGAGAGCGGCCCGATGCGCGTGAAGCCGGCCAACCCGGGCGGGCTGCAGGTGGCGGGGGCCAACAACGATATCTTCTCGGGTGGCAGTGACACCAATGGGGCGCAGCTCGCTCCGCCGCCGCAGACACCGGACCCGCAGGCGCTACAAGCGATGGAGACCCCCATTCCCGCGCTGGCCCCCGCCATAGTGCCCCCGCCAGTGCCAGCGCCCGCCCCGGTGCGGACGACGGCAGCCCTCGCAACGGCCACCGTCGCCGAGCCACAAGCCGCCACCGGCGCCCGCGAGGCGGCGCCCACCATCGTGCCGGCCGCGGCAGCCACGAAGCCATCTGCGGCCGCCGTGACCCCGCCACCGGCGCACGCCCTGGACAAGCCGGTGGCGGCCACAGGCCACGCGGTGGACGGCCACGACGTGCAGGTGCAACTCGCGGCCCTGGCGTCGGAGCAAGCAGCACACGCCGAATGGGACCGGCTGACCCAGCGCTGGCCTGAGCTGCTGCGCGGCCACCCTCCGGCCTTCAGCCAGATCGACCGCGGCGGCCACGTGCTCTGGCGCGTGCGCGCCAGCGGGTTCGAAGACATGTCGCAAGCGGCCGTGTTCTGCGAGCGGCTCCGCGCCAAGGGTGGCGGCTGTTCCGTGGCCGATTTCTGAGGCGGCGGGATCCGGGCGATAGAAACTCCCCCTCCCATTGGGGAGCCTGGGCTGCGAAGCTGACCAAGCCTGGGAGACGGCTGCGAACCGTCCCGTTCTCGGTTGTTGGTCCCCTTCCCAGCCTCGGTCCGCTGCGCGGCTCGGGCCCTGACACGGAGGGGATGTTTCCGGGGTGTTTCCGGTCCGCCGCCTTATCCTGGAGCCTATAGGATCAAAACCCGCGATCACGGGAGGCTCAGCGGCGCGGTGCAATGGCTGCCGTTACGGCAGGATGTCGAACCGGCGCAGCACCTGCACGGCGCGGTTGGTCCTGATCCGCAGCATCGTGCCAGGAATGGCCGCGTGGTCCGGCAAGCCGGCGATTGCCCGCTCCCGCGCCGCATCGAAGCCCTCGACCAGATAGACCACGGTATCGGGCGGAGCCTGCTCCCACTCGGCGATCTCGGCATGGGCGAAGAGCCGCGGCGCCAGGCCGGCCACGCTTTCATCCACCATGAGCTGACCCAGCTCCGGACGTGCCGCGGCGATAGCGGCGATGGCACGGTCGGTCCGCCGCTGTTGTTCCGCGGACGGTGCTTGCAGAAAAGCCTGGGGTAGCTCGATCCTTCCGGGATTCCACTCGTGCTCCGGCACCAGCACGCTCATGGCTACCAATGCCGCCAGGGCGCCCGCCGGCCATGCGCCGCGCCAGACCGGGGCGTGACGGTAGCCTCGATCGACGCCGATCACCCACGGCCAAACCATCGCGACCAGAAACGGATAGGCGTAGTAGCCCGCCATCAGCCCCGCCAGGCCGCTGATCGCCAGCAGGTGGAGCACCGCCCAGGGCAAGCAGGCGACATAGCCGAGCAATGGCGATGGATCGCGGATGCGCGCCGCCCACCAAGCGGTCGCCACGGCAGGCAGCAGGATCGCGGTGTGGAACGTCGTCATCCAGGCCGCGAGACGCACCGCGACGAGGTGAGCGCTGACATGCGCGAATGGCGGACTGCCGAGATAGATCCGGCCGAAGGACGACGAGCCGGGAAACGCCCAGTGTTGCAGCAGCAGCACCGCGGCGGAATACGCCAGTGCCGCCACGGCGAAGACCGCCAGCAGGCGGCTGCGGCGCCAGGGCACGCCCTGCCACCAGTTGTAGGCGATCCACACCGTGAGAAAGCCGAACGCGTGCAGGCCCACGTCTTCCCGCGTGGCAAGCGCCAGCAGGAACCAGACGATCGCAAGGCCTCGCCGCCGCAGCACCAGGGCACAAAAGAACAGGATCAGGCACGCCGCGCCGAACATCTCGAAATGCGGCATGCGCACGATGGAGAGAGCGAGGCCGTTGAATGCGAACGCGGCGGAGGCCAGCGCTGCCAGCGCAAGACGCCAGCCCCGCCGCATCCCGTAGCCGGCCACCAGCAGCCAGAATGCTGCCGCGGCGAGCAAGGCGTGCGACACGCCGGTGAAACCGGCAAACACTTGCGGCAGCGACAGCGGCAGCACGTCGCTGATCACCGACACCAGCGACAGGATCGGCGCGACATGGGTGGCGAAGAAGCTGGCCCCGCCCAGGCTGGCCGGCAACGGCTGCCAGATCGGGCAATGCCACATCAGCGAGGCCAGCAAGCCGGTGTCCAGCAAGAAGCCGCCGCGCACGTAGAAATGGAACAGGATCAGGCGGTAGAACAGGACCAGCGGCAGGCCCACGGCGCATGCAGCGGCGATGGCAATCGGCAGCCACCGCGGGATGGCAGCGGAACGGAATGCGGCGGTTGGCCAGTGGCGGAGCAAGCTGCCGGACATGCCCGGATTTCTGCCGCGCCGCCGGCTTCAACGTGGTAACGGGCGCGCCGCAATGCGGTAACCGGACGCGCCGCCCGCCCGCGTCTCTCTCGACGTAGCGCAGGCCCGTTGGGTCTTTTCGCTTCCAACCGGACGCAGCAAGGAAAGGTTGTTCATCATGCCCCTGCCCATCCCCACTCTCGACCACGTCGTGGTCAACGTGCGCGACCGCATCGACGAGGGTGCCGAGACCTATCGCCGCCTGGGATTCACGCTGACGCCGCGCGGCTACCACACGCTCGGGTCGATGAACCATTTGGCGATGTTCGGCACCGAATACCTGGAATTGATCGCCGCGCCCGCGGGCGATGTGCGGCGGGCGGAGATCCTCACGTCGCCGGAAGGGCTGAACGGCCTGGTGTGGGGCACGGAAGATTCCGACGGCACCTACCAAGCCCTGCGCGCGGCCGAAGTGCCGGTGGAACCACCGCAGCAGTTCTCCCGCCCCGTTGCCTTGCCGGATGGCGCGCATGACGCGACCTTCCGCACCGTGCGGCTGGCCGCGGGCACGACGCCGGCAGGACGGCTGTATTTCTGCCATCATCTGACCCGCGGCCTGGTGTGGCGCGACGAATGGCGGCACCACGCGAACAGTACCGATCGGCGTGGTGCGCGCGGTGATCGCGGCGGAAGCGCCCGAAGCGCTGGGCGACTTGTTCGCGCGCATGTTCGGCGCTGATGCCGTGCGCCCGATCTCCGATGGCCGCCGCCTGCTGGTCGGCCTGTCGCAGTTCGACGTCATCACGCCGGCGGCGCTGCAACGCGCATTCGGCGACGCCGCGCCGGACGGTGGCGGACGCAGCGAATTCATGGCGGCGCTGACGTTGCGCACCCGTTCGTTGGCCGCGGTTGATGCGGCACTGCGGGCGGGCGGTATTGCGGCGGCGCGGCGCGAGGATGACCACATCGTGGTGGCGGCCGCGGCGGCATTCGGCACGATGCTCGAATTCCGGGAGTGAAGGGTTGAAGCGGGAGTGACGGTTTGAAGACGGTTCGTCTCTGTTGGGCGACTGGTCGGCCTGATCTTCCCACTGCCTTGGGCGACTGGTCGGCCTGATCTTCCCACTGCGGGCTGAGTCCGGGCCGGTGGCAAGCAAGGCCGTTGCCATTGCGGGCAATGTTTCGGACGAACGCTGCGCCGGTTTTTCTCACAAAGGTACAGGCAAGTTGCAGGAAGATTCACAAAGAAGAGCAGGAATGCAAACTGAGCGTGCCATCGGTCGTCGCGTTCCGCGCTTTGTGAACCTTCCTGCAACTTGCCCTTAACTTTGTGAGAAAAACAGCTATCGTGAGTCGCACGAACCCGCCCCGGGGAGCGAAGCCGGAATGGGCGAAATCGGCCGGACAAGGCAAACCCAACCTTTCCTCTTCTCGCTCTTCCACCCTCACTCCACGAAGTCCAACCCGATATCCAGCACTGTGGCGCTATGCGTCAGCCAGCCGACCGAGAGCAAATCGACACCGGTGGCGGCGATGGCGGGGGCGGTGTCGGGACGGATGCGGCCGGAGGCCTCGGTGATGGCGCGCCCGTCCACCATCGCCACCGCCTGACGCAGCATGTCCGGCCCCATGTTGTCGAGCAGTACGGCATCCACCCGCTCGTGCAACGCCGCTTCCAATTGCTCCAGGGTATCGACCTCTAGTTCGATCTTCACCAGGTGGCCGACATGGGCACGCGCGCGCGCCACCGCCTCGCGCACGCCACCGGCGATTGCGACGTGGTTGTCCTTGATCAGCACCGCATCATCGAGACCGAAGCGGTGGTTGGAACCACCTCCGACCCGCACCGCGTATTTCTGTGCGAAGCGCAGGCCGGGCATGGTCTTGCGCGTGCAGCAGACCTGGGCGCGCGTGCCGGCGATGGCATCGGCTATGCCGCGCGTGGCCGACGCGATACCGGACAGGTGGCAGAGGAAGTTCAGCGCGGTGCGCTCGGCGGTGAGGATGCCGCGCGCCGGGCCGCTGATGACGGCGATGCGGTCGCCGGGGGAGAGGCGGGTGCCGTCGGGGCGATCGATACTGACGGCGATGGCAGGGTCGATCAGGCGGAACGCGGTCAGGGCGAAATCGAGCCCGGCGACCACGCCGGCCTGACGCGCCACCAACACGGTTTCCGTGCGCGCATCAGCGGGGACGACGGCGTCGGTGGTGATGTCGCCGGCGCGGCCGAGGTCCTCCAGCAGCGCGGCACGCACGGCGGGTTCGATCATGATGGGCGGGAGGGTCATTTCGGGCTCCGTGGTGTGCGGGCGAAGGCTCGGTGAAGATGAAGCGAGGGGATGCGGTGGGACAACCCCTCGCTTTGTCTGAAGACTCCATCCGCCTCGGTAGTGTCTCAGTTTGAATGTCCGGCTTCCGACGCCAGGCGGCCGACCCAACGGGCGTTGGCAGAGCGGGTGAGGCGTTCAGATCGGGATCGCACACGACGAGTCTCACCGGTGTCTCGGTTCGTTTCCTATGAGACGGTCCTGCGCCGATGACGCCGGATATGGCGCGGAGATGGGCCGCGGCGCGTCTCACGGATGTCTCAGTTCGTTTTGCATGAGACACGCGTGGTGCGGACAACGCTGCCGCGGCGCCGCCGGACATGGAGCCCTGCCGGGCGGCGGTGGGGTTGGCGCGGCAGCAAAGAAAGAGTTGAAACGCAGATGAACACCGATGGACGCAGATGAACGCGGATAGTCCGGCGGCGGGCATGCACGGCCGGGGCCCCGGCTGATCGTCGCGACCTGGGCGGCCCGGATTTGGATGTCGCTTGACCGCCAGGCATGCGCAACCGCGCTGCCGCGGCATGCCCATGACCCATCTGCGTCCATCCGCTGCTGATCTGCTGCTAGCGCTGCCACATGCCGCAGCGGCGGTGGGGGAGGCTTTTGCTTGCTCCGCAGGGGTGCGGCGCCGCGGCATGGCGGTGGCACGAATCAGGACAGCGGGGCCGGCCATGCGCTGGCCCCGGTCGTGCAGGCGTCACAGAATCGGGAGTCCCAGCCGCGAGGTGGCCCGGTCGGCGGACCTGCGGCGACGCGCGCAAAGCGCGGCCGACAGGGCGCCGGCGACACGGCAGGCTCGGCTGCGGCAGGCGGCACAACGTGGCGTTCGGGTGGCGTGTCCGTGACCGCCTGCCTCGACAACACCGATGCCATTGCGGTGGCGGCCGGGGTCGCGGTGGGCATGCCGGTCATGCCGGGGATGATCTCGGGGTTTTCCCACCATTGCAGTCCACACGCCGGGAGGCCGGGGCGGAACCCTTGCACGCTGCCGCCGAACGCCACGATGGCGCGGGATAGCTCCGGCCAGTCCTGGTGCCCCGGGCCGATGCCGCGGCGGAGGCACATCCAGGCGATCGCATTGCCGAACGCGCCACGCACCGACGCGGCGAGGGCCTGCGTCGAGCCGAACGGCAGATCGGGCCGCTCGTAGTACCATGACGGCAGCGCCTGAGACCGAGAGCCGCGGCGGCCGGTGGCGAGCGCCCATTTCCGCGCCAAGAGAAGGAGCAGGGCGAGGATATGGCCAAGCCAGTCGGGCAAATCCGCGGACGCGTCGGGGCCAGCCCGATCTGCATCGGGGGAGTGGGCTTCGGTCAAGGCTGTGTGCCGTGTTTGCATTGCGGCGTAGCGTCTACCACAGGCGGCGGGAGTTTGTCAATTATAATAACGTAAAGGCGTCAGATATATGCCTGGACGCGCCTCCGACGGCCGACCTGATCCCGACCCGCCATCCATCGCGGCGGGCGGGCGCGGGACGGCCGGTTCCAACATGGCAGACATCCCACGCCGCCGGACCTGCGCCCGGACCTGGCCGATGGCGGAATGGCGGGTTCTGGGCAAGCCGGCCGGGAAGCGGACGCTCCGCGCAGCGGACCCATCGGCGGCTACCGCCCCGAGGCGGACGTTCCCCAGCGTCAGCGCCGTGACTGGAATCGGATGGAACGCCTATCCGGCCGATTCGCTCAGCGTTCCGCGGATCTGTTTCACGTGCTCAAGGCCCGCGGCATCACCGAGTGTCGCAAAGCCTGCCTCTGCCTCGTCGAGGATGGGGAGAGCCTCATCGATCCGGCCAGTCCTCCCGAGAATCTGTGCCAGCATCGTCCCAGTATAGGCGACGCCCTCAGGGATCTTTAGCCGGCGCGCGATCGCGAATGCTTCCGCGGCCGCGGCGTGAATCTCCGGCGCCCGCGCGTCGTCCAGCCCCCCTGCTGCAATCAGTGCTTCCGCGATCTTATGCAGAGTCACCGCGCGGGAGCGCACGTCGCCGAGGCGCTCATAGACCGGCAACTCCTCCTCGCGGCGGATGCGCAGGGCCTCGTCGAGCGCGCCGCGGGCCTGCAGGATGTCGGCGATCTTGCCCATCGTCACCGCGCGCTCGCGCACGTCGCCGAGGCGCTCATAGACCGGCAGCTCCTCCTCGCGGCGGATGCGCAGGGCCTCGTCGAGCGCGCCGCGGGCCTGCAGGATGTCGGCGATCTTGCCCATCGTCACCGCGCGGGAGCGCACGTCGCCGAGGCGCTCATAGACCGGCAGCTCCTCCTCGCGGCGGATGCGCAGGGCCTCGTCGAGCGCGCCGCGGGCCTGCAGGATGTCGGCGATCCGGCCCATCGTCACCGCGCGCGAGCGCACGTCGCCGAGGCGCTCATAGACCGGCAGCTCCTCCTCGCGGCGGATGCGCAGGGCCTCGTCGAGCGCGCCGCGGGCCTGCAGGATGTCGGCGATCCGGCCCATCGTCACCGCGCGCTCGCGCACGTCGCCGAGGCGCTCATAGACCGGCAACTGCTCCTCGCGGCGGATGCGCAGGGCCTCGTCGAGCGCGCCGCGGGCCTGCAGGATGTCGGCGATCTTGCCCATCGTCACCGCGCGGGAGCGCACGTCGCCGAGGCGCTCATAGACCGGCAGCTCCTCCTCGCGGCGGATGCGCAGGGCCTCGTCGAGCGCGCCGCGGGCCTGCAGGATGTCGGCGATCCGGCCCATCGTCACCGCGCGGGAGCGTTCGTCCGTCGCTGCCGCGACCGCCGCCCGGTATGCCGATTCCGCTTCGGCGACCCGGCCGAGGCTGGCGGCGAGATCGCCCATCTCGAGAGCAAACCCGAGCCGCATGTCCTCGGGGATGTCAGGCTCCAGCAGGGTCTGGTGCAGGAATTCGATTCGCGTTGCGCGTTCGTCCCGCGTGCGGTCGTCGATGGCCCTGATGTCGGGTTCGCGCATGGTCAGCCGTTGCGGCGCCGTCGTGAACGTGATGACGGAGGTGCGCCAGGCCCAGAGATCGATCGCGACCCTGGCCAGATCCGCGATGCTGTCCTCGTCGAGCCATAAGAGCAGGCTTGTCCGGACCTCATGCGCGACGGCGTCGCGCCTGATGTTGAAGGCTCCCCACCTTTTTGTGTCGAACCAGGCCGGACCGCCTGTCACATGGATCGCAACGTTCGTTTCGGCGAGTTGCGTCAGCGCCCGCTCGACGGCGGCGAAAGTCGGATGGTCCTTGGCGCTCAAGCGCAGTCGTGTCGTGCGGCCGCCGGAAACTTGCAGCAATTCGTCCAGGTTCGCGATCAGCCGATCGCGCAGCGTTTCGTCACGGCAATCCATGATCAGCAACTGGAATTTGTGCGGACGCGCCCGGATCAGCTTGGCGAGGCGCGCGAAGCCCTGCTGGCAGCCAGGCGGCAAGGCGGCACCCGCGTCCTGCACGGCGTCGGCGAACTCCGCTCGGCTCGCTTCGGTCACGTTTCCGCCACCACGGCAGCGTCCGCGCGCCGATAGCCTTCGAGGGTCCGTATCACCGGATGGCTGCGCCGCCAGGTGCCATCGTTGTACTCCAGCAGAGCGAGGCTATAAAGCAGGCGACGGATCGCTTCGTCGTTCCCGATATCCAGCGGATTGCGGTCGATCTGGACCAGCAGTTTGTAGTCGTCCGGCTGGAGAAGACGCCGATACTCGCTTGCGAGCTGGGCGACGGACTGCCCCACGACCTGCGCGTCGATCCGCGCTTCCGCGAACTCGCAACAAAGCTGCAGCAGGCGCAGCATCTCGCGCGGATGGCCGCCACTGTTTTCTATCAAACGCTCTATGTCCTGTTCGCTGTCGAACAAGTGACCGATCGGCACGCCTGAGAAGAATTTCGCGCATTGCCCGCCATCCGGGCTCGCAACGTGCACCGTACGCATCCTGCAGCTTGACCATCGGCAGCACGAGGTCGGCATCGAGCCGGCCGACCAGGGCGTCTTCGTATTTCAGGGCGATCGGCGCCGTGTAGATGGCGAGGGTGTCGACGGCCAGAAGCAGCTCGGTGTCCTCGACGAAGAGGCGCCGCCGGTCTTCTGCGCGCAGCTTGTCGGTGCCGTCGATCACGAACAGCACGCGCACCGGCGATTTGCTCTTTCTTTCGAGTGCTTTTTCGGCACTGCGGATGAGCCGATTGAATGCCTCGGCCAGTTGCGTGAATGTGTTGCGGATGACTTGGCGCAACTCCTCCTTGTAGGTCGCGTTCGCCTTGAAAGCCGAGCTGAAATTCGTGAACAGCTTGGCGAGCAGTGGGACGCCGGCGGAAACCTCGCCGCCGGCCTTGACCTCGGCCGTGAATTCTTCGAGTTCTCCGCGCGTGGCGACCTTCTCTGCGAACCAGGTCTCGAGCTCTTTGATGCCGTCCTTGGGCAGTGCGATGCCTTCCTGCTTCAGGGCTTGCAGAAGGGCATGCGCCATCGCCATCAACAGGTCGGCGTACTGAAGATTGTTCCGGTCCAGCACGCCAGGGACGTCGACCTCGACGGGCAAGAAATGTTTGGTGCCCCTGAGCTCCGCCGCATAGAATTTCAATTCCGTGGTCTTGCCGGTACCGACATGCCCAAAGAACAGGATGTGCTTCTGCGTGAGCGGAAGGAAGCGTCCCGACTTCCATCAGCAAGCCAAGCTTGCGTGCCAGCCGGTCCAGGGTCTTCTGGCTGCCCCGCGCCTCACGGGTGTCAACACGACGAGGGTCGGTCGGTTCGAGGGCTTCCTCGAACTCGATGCGCTGGAGCACTTCAAGAATGTCACGTGGCGGCTGATAGTCGGGCATGAACTCGCAATCCGGGTGGGCTGCTTGCGTAGCTTAGACCGGCCTGTCCAAGAGAGCTATCTGCCGGTCCCGCCAGTCTGGAGACGGTCGCGCATGGTGCGCGTCAACCGGAGCAATCTGGCCCAGCGGCAGATCCGGCCGTTCGTAGTACCATGACGGCAGCGCCTGAGACCGAGAGCCGCGGCGGCCGGTGGCGAGCGCCCATTTCCGCGCCAAGAGAAGGAGCAGGGCGAGGATATGGCCGAGCCAGTCGGGTAAATCCGCGGACGCGTCGGGGCCAGCCCGATCTGCATCGGGGGAGTGGGCTTCGGTCAAGGCTGTGTGCCGTGTTTGCATTGCGGCGAAGCGTCTACCACAGGCGGCGGGAGTTTGTCAATTATAATAACGTAAAGGCGTCAGATACATGCCCGGACGCGCCTCCGGCGGCCGACCTGATCCCGGCCCGCCATCCATCGCGGCGGGCGGGCGCGGGACGGCCGGTTCCAACAGGGCAGACGTCCCACGCTGCCGGCCCTGCGCCCGGACCTGGCCGGGAGCGGAATGGTAGCTTTGGAGCAAGCTGGAGTGGTAAGCTACCGTTCCCGCCGCCCGAGCCGTTCGACAGGTACCGACCCGACCTGACCACCAGACCACTCGTCGGGTGATCCCAGAACCGGACGTTCATCGCAGCGCGGCGCCGGCTGCTGTGTGCCTATATCAGGCGCCCACCCAGCTTGGATTGGCGGTCCAATGCAGTCGATCCGCTGATGGCCACATCATGACCTGTGGCGCTACCAAGCTCAGCGCTATGCTGATCGCGCACGATGAGTGAGAGCGGGCTTTGGCGCGCGACACTTGCTGCGAATTTCAACCCCGCGAAAATTGCATCCACCGGGGTAGCGGTGCCGTTCGACACTGCTGCCTGCGCGCCGAATGAGCGGTTGCACGCACAGGCGCCGTCACAACCCCGCATGGCCGGCCGGCCGCGCATCATGTCGCACCGAACCGAGCGACGGTGCGGTATCAAGGTGGTGTCGACCGAAGTGTGAAGACTTTCGTTCCGCGGCGGAACATCAGACTCCACAGCTCCTTTTCCCCGATCACCCGGCCGATTTCCCTGATCGCGAAGAACGGGAGTAATGAGACGAATATGATTGCCCAGACGCACAGCACGCCCCTCAAGGTTCCGCCGCCGATCTGGGGGAAGCTTTCGACGGCAGTCTTGCCGCCCATGATGCCAACGAGCATCTCTTCCAGAATATGAAACACGATGAACAAGATAGCAAAGACCCAAGCTTTATGGAGCACCGGGTAGATCAGCGATCTGTCCTTGAATCGATGCCCCAGCTTAAGATCTTCGGCCACCAGCATGACCTTCGCCAGGACAAAGGCGTTTATGATCGCAAACCCTTGCGCGGAATAGCTGATGTTCTGCCTCGCCAGAGCAACGTTCTGATTGAGCACAAACAGGCCAAAGACCGCCCAGAGATAGAGGAACATCAACAGAAATCGCCTGAACTCGTGGAGACCCTCTGCTGTCAGTTTGCGCCAACGTTGATTTGGCGCGGCCAATTCAGTCATTTCACCGCCCCTATCTGTCCACGCCGCGACACTACGGCTTGCGAAGCGCGCAGTTCATGCGACGGCTATCAGTATCTTCCCCTCGACCACTTTTGCGGGGTACGAAGCAACTCCGTAGCCGGGTACATTCATCGTGCTGCCGGTGGTTACGTCGTAGCGCCAACCATGGGACCGGCAGGTGACAACCTTACCGTCGAGCTGGCCGGTGCCCAGCGACGCTCCCTTGTGGAGACAGGAGTCCTCCATCGCATAGATGGTCCCATCCACATTGAACACTGCCACGTCTTTGCCGGCCACTGTGAAGCAATTGCCTGTGCCCGGCGGGACCTGGTCCAGCGGTGCCACATCGATGAACTCCACCACTGTCATGCCCTCCCTGTTGAAACAGCGTCGTTCGCCTGCTCGACGTGTTCCAGTTCCTCGGCCAGGATCGGCACGCCGAGATTGCAGGCTTGCACGCCCTGGACCACGCAGAGCTTCAGCACCTCCATGATCTCTTCCATGGTCGCGCCGGCTTTCAGTGCGGCTTTGATGTGACGGCGTGTGCCGGGAGCGTACATGTGGGTGTAGGAGGCATCAAGAGCGATGCTGAGGAGTTCAGATCTCGAAATGCGTTACGGAACCGGTCATACAGCACGCTCCCGGCGTTTATGCTTCGGCTGGCGTTACTGGCAGGCACGTCCGCCCTCCGCCCAGGCTTTTGACACAGCAGCTCGACTGCCGCTTGCGATTTTGCGACAGGCGCGACGACTGTTATGCTCTCGGTGTGCGGATTCGCCTCGGTTCCAGCAATCGCTGGGCGGTGGCTCGGGGGGCGTGACCGAACGTGTCGGAAGGCCAGCAACGTGTTGGAGCTCTTGCCGAAGTGCCTCAGCTCCTGCGGGAGCTAGGGGCCGATGCCGCCGAGGTTGCGGCCAGCGTCGGGCTCGACGTTCGCGTACTCCACGATCCGGAGAATTCGATCCCCTTCACCGCAGCGGGCAAGCTGCTCCAGGCGGGTGCGGTGCGGACAGGGTGCGCGCACTTCGGCCTTCTGGTCGGGCAGCGGTGCGACACGCGAAGCCTGGGACTCGTCGGTCGATTGATGAGGAACGCACGAACCTGGGGCCGTGCCGTCCAGGACCTTGTCGATAACCAGCACCGCTATGTCCGAGGCGGGGTGCCCTACCTGGTGGTGCACGGCAGCGTGGTCTCGGCCGGCTACGCGATCCACCAGCAGGGAACCGAGGGCATCGATCATTTCTGCGACGGAGCCATCGCCGTCGGATTCAACATGATGCGGGAACTGTGTGGATCGCTACCGAGCGAAGTACCTGTTGTCCCGCAGGCCGCCAGCCGATATTCACCCCTATCGCAGTTTTTTTCGCGTCCCTGTCCGCTTCGATGCCGAGCAGTCGGCCCTCGTCTTCTCAGCCGGGTTGCTCGAACGGCCGGTGCCCGGCGCCGATTCCCGCCAGCGTGAGATTCTGGAAGCATTGGTTGCCAAATATTGGGCCGTTGCTTTACCCAGCGCCACGGAGCAGGTCGTTCGGATCCTCCGATCCCGGGTCTTGTTCGGCGATGCCACTTTGTACGAGGTGGCACGCTGCCTGACAATGCATCCGCGAACGCTGAATTGTCGCCTGCAATCAGAGGGCATGACGTTCCGAAAGCTGCTCAACGAGGCCCACTTCGAGGTGGCACAGCAGTTGCTCGCGGGCACGCGCATAAACGTCAGTGGGATTGCCATCGCGCTGGGCTATGCTGAAACGAGCGCATTCAGCCACGCGTTTCACCGGATGGCAGGGGTGTCACCGTTCGAGTGGCGCGCGGGATCGGGACCGCAGCGGCTCGCCGTCGAGACCTATATTGGTCAGGGTTGACGAAGCAGCCTGTTTTCGCAGTGGCGGGCAACATCGGCTTGGGCTGAGTCTGTGCGGTCCCCCATCCGATCGTAAAGGCGTCAGATATGCCCGGACGCGCCTCCGGCGGCCGACCTGATCCCGGCCCGCCATCCATCGCGGCGGGCGGGCGCGGGACGGCCGGTTCCAATATGGCAGACATCCCACGCTGCCGGCCCTGCGCCCGGACCTGGCCGATGGCGGACTGCATGTCGGCGATCAATCCAAGGAAGCGGACAAGACCGGCTGCCGACCGTAGGTCGTAGCGTTCGGAAATTCGACGGCCGACTGTGCTGCTTTCGCCAGCACAGGCCCTGGTGCGGACGGCCGGCTGACGACCGATCCTGGCCGGGAGCGGACCGGCAATTTTTGAGGCAGATCGGTGCATGAAGCAGCCATTCGTTCGGCTTGCTGCCGGCAGCGGCACTTTGCTTGAGCCTTGGCGAAGAGTTCGCCTCCGTGCCAACCTGCGCAGGCGTTAGCGGCGCGATGACGGCGGCCGCACACCGCCCCGGCGCTTGATGCCGGCCTCTACGCGGAAGATATCGGGCATGTTGATGCGGTTCGGCGTACGGAACTCGAGCACACCGATATTGGTCAAGGCCCGCAGCAACGCGTCCTCCGCATCGTCGCTTCCTGTTACGAGTTCCAACGGCATCCGCCTGGTTTCGCCTTGAGCCGCGGACCGGAGCCCCGCCGCCGTTGCACGATCGATCCAGCGGCGCTTGAAGACGGACGGTTCGCAGGGAACCTCGAGCCCGTCCAGGGCGGTGATCACCTTGTCGATCCAGTCGTAATCCTCTTTCAGTTGAATGACGCGCACACGAGACGCGTCCTGTACGCCAGCGCGGATGCCGTTGTAGTCGATGACCTTATCGGGCGGTGCAGGGCGATATGCTGCCGCGCGCTGAAGTGCGGTTATGAAGCTGCGGGGACTGGTCTGACCGAACGTGTCGGCGAGATGATCATATAGCCAAGTGTAGGTACGACCGCGCTTCGGGCCCGCGCCCATGAACTCGCCCGCGAGACGATAGAAGAGCTCCTCCTGTCGGTCCTCGTCGCGGAGCAACTCGTCGACCGAGTCCATCGATGCGTCGTAGCCCGCAAGGCGAAACAGCGCTTCGCAGACCGCGCTCTCCTTAGTCAGGAGATTGAAGAGCAGACCGAACAACTCGCCGCGCCGCCAGACGAGGCTCACTGCGTCCGATCGGATCTTTGACGCGTCCGCGAACCGGAAGAGCGAGTCGTCCTTAGACTGGTCGGTCCGCATGAAGACCTTTGCCTTCATTGCGCGAAAACCCCGCATGTCAAGCGCCAGACGAAGGATGCCTTCGGTCAGAGGAGTAATCACCTCCCAGTCCCTGCCGACCCGATCGAGAGCATCGAAGACCAGCAGAAACGTCCGCTTGGCGTCAAGAAACCGTCGATCTGCTCCTCGAAGTGCTGTCTCCAAGCGTTCGACGTCCGCCTTCATCCACGCCAGTATGTCCCGGAGCGATGCAGGCAAATTCTCACCGATGTCAGCCCGTAGTGCGCTAAGCAACACCGCGCGCCAGATCGTCTCTGGCGCATGACCGTTCTCCCTCAGCTCCGCGAGCACGGCGGGCGACGGCGCTGGTCCCTCGTCCTTTCCGGCGGCCTCGTGAAAGCCGAGCGTCGCTCGTATCTGGCGCAGCGGCAATCGCGGATAGGATCCGGCAACCTTGTCACGCGTGTCGTCGTGCGTCAGCACTGAGGACCAAAAGCTCTTGCCCACCCCACGGTTGCCGATCACCAGCGATCGTTGAGGATCCAAAGCGTTGACATGGGCAGGCGGAGCGAAGATCTCCTCCACTTCAAGAGGATCATTGGCCTGATGGGCCGCCCCAGGTTGCAGGTTGCTAAGCGCGTCGCGCAGGACCTGAAGATCGCCGGCGGAGGCTCTCGATTTTCTCACGTTCTCAGTCCGATCTTTTCGATCAGCGCATCAATAAACATCCCGAACGTACGCTCGTACAAATGATGAGCGAGCTGTTCACCCTGCTCAAGCGGGTCGAATTCAGCATAATTACTGTCGTCGAGGATGGGCCAAGCATAATGAGGAGCCGTTTCGTCATCATAATCGAAGTTGAAAGCGTCCTCCTCGATCCCTTCTTCCAGATCGTACAGGGTGTCGGAGAACATCTCGAAGGCGTTGGTCCGAAAATCCGCCTGGCCTTCGGGCCCACCCCTGGCCTTGGCTTGCACCATCCGAAGTCGGTAGCGCCAGTCCGCATCTCCCGACGAACCCGGCCGGAATCGCGCGAGATGCCCCAAAAAATAGCGATATCCTGCGAAGGTCTGCGGCGTGTTGACGCCAAACAGGAGAACTTCAGCACCCAGTCCAAGGACTGCGGCAGCCGTGGCTTCGTTCAAGCCGGCGCGGGCGTCGATGAACACCGCATCGTATCGAGTACGCGAGCAAAGCCTCGTCACCAGCGACCGGGTCCGATCCAAGAAGGATACAGTCCGCCCATCTGCATCAAGACGCTCGACGTAGGCGCGCGCGATTTTGCCGAGCACATTTTCAGGACTGGCGTCGCTCGTGGTGCCAACCGCGGGGGCGATGTGAATCAGCCCATTCTCGGCTAGGCTGCTGGTGGCGAGCAAATCATCCAGGAACACGTCGTCGACGTCCTGCAGACCGGATTCGACAAAATAGTCCAGCGTTCCGAATTGGGGCGGCTCAGGCAGCAGCATCGTCCCCAAGCCCGGCGCCTCTAGGTCGAGATCGACGACCAGTACGTTACGGCCACGCTGTGACAGCGCGGCGGCCGCGACTGCGAGCGCTGTGGAACGTCCCACTCCGCCCTTATGACTGGCGAACACGATGATAGGTGGCAGGCCCGGGACGGGCTCTGCAGGCGGGCGCATCCAGTCCTGACCGACAACACGCCGCTCTACTAAGCGGACGAAGCCAGTAAATTCGTCGGTCTTTATGTACTTTGGAAAGCTGCCAGATGCGTCGGCAAGGGATGACTCAAAGAGGTCATCCGGCGAGGCGATTGGCGTGCGGGCATCCACCCATGGCGCAAGTGCTCCGGCTCCACGACGAATTTCGGTCATCGCATCATCGCCCAGCGGTGCAAGCAAAACGAATGTCAGGCGCCCGGCGGCATCACGCAGAAAAAGATGATCATCCATTGCGGCCGCGCCGATCGCGTCGCGAACGAGCGCGGCGAAGCGCGGCAGGGCCTCGTCGTAGCGGGTCATGGCTTCCGTCTGAGGTTGGCGGCAGCAAGCACGCGGTTCGAGTCCAAGCGCCAGCGGCGGAGTTGACCTTCGTCAACGACGCCGTCACTGGCATATCGAATATCGATACTCCAATTCTTCATGAAGTCGACTTGCTCGATAACGGTGAAGATTTGCGTGCTTCCGGCGGCCTTGCAGCATCTTTTTGGCGCTCTCTACAAGCCTGGGCAGGTGTATTTGCGGCGCCCCGGCCGCCGGCCGAGCAGCCAAGATCGCCGACTTGATCGCGCATTCGACGGCGAATCCAATAAGGTAGCCCGCTCCGTGAAAGCGACCGCCGGAGGCGAGCAAGTCTGCGTCGGCGGAGTGACGCAATGCGGAATCTGCGTAAGCTTCCGGCACCTAGCCCCCCATGCTCGTGCCTACTCTATAACACGTCGAGCTCACCCTGGGAGTAGCATTATGTAGGCGAGCGCCGATGCCCCGCCCGCGCTGGTACAGACTCCTGGACCCACGTTGATTGTCGGAGGCAGGGGGCCCGCCGACCTGCATCATGCACGGTGCGTCGTGGGGCCGAGAACGACTTGGCTGAGGTTCCCTGTGAACCGAGCAATGGCAGATGTCGGGCAGGCTTGCGCAGCTCGGAACTGCCGCCGCGGTCAAGGTTCTCGTACGCTGGCCCCGTGCCCGGACGCGCGACCGGCGACGGCCGGCGTCCGAAAACCTTCACCAAAACCAAAATTCAGACCGAGACACTACCTACGCCTCCCTGCCATCCTTTACATCCCCGTCCGGCGCGCTTGCCCGGCGCGTTGCAGAATCTCGGCGGTGCCGGCATCGGCGGGATAGAAGCACTCCAGCGCCAGCTCCGACAGCGTGACATCGACCGGCGTGCCGAACACCGTGGTGGTGCTGAAGAAGGCGAGCACCCCCGCCTCGGTCGCCAATTCGAACGGCACCACCATGCCGGCATAGTCGCGCGCCGGCCGCGGCGGGCGCGGCGCGCTGGGCGAAGGATACGCGAGCAGTTCCCGCAGCAGCGCAACCAGCACCGGATCGGCGGTCGCTTCCACTTGCCGGCGCAGCCGTTCCAGCAGGTGGACGCGCCACTCGGCCAGATTGACGGTGCGCGGCGCCAGCCCCGCCGGATGCAGCGCCAGCCGCATCACGTTGACCGGCGGGTGCAGCAGAGCAGCATCGACGCCCGCCAGCAGCGGCGCCACCGCGTCGTTGGCGGCCACCAGCGTCCAGTGCCGATCCACCGCGATCGCCGGATATGGCGCGTGGCCCTGGATCACCAACTCCACCGCCTGCCGCGCGGCATCCAGCGCCGGATCGTCCAGCGCGCGCTGGCGGAACACCGGCGCGAACCCGGCGGCCGACAGCAATACGTTGCGGTCGCGCAGCGGCACGTCCAGGTGCTCCGCCAGGCGCAGCACCATGTCGCGACTCGGCCTGGCGCGGCCGGTTTCCATGAAACTGAGGTGCCGCGTGGAGATGTTGCCCTCCAACGCAAGATCGAGCTGGCTGATGCGGCGGCGCTGGCGCCATTCGCGCAGCAGCGGGCCGAAGCTGTTGGCACTGATCGACATGCGACGGATGCTAGCGCCCGCGCGGCGGCGCCTCCATGACCTGCGAGGTAATCGACGCGGTGCCATGCCCGGCGGTTTCTTGCCGCGTGCGGGACACGTGCCCCCCACTTGGCCCCCACTGGGGCCCCCACTGGGGCCACCACGGCACCGCCCGCCGCATGAGAGGAGAACCACCATGACCACAGCCACAATCAACGTGAACCAAACCGTCGCGGGCTATATCGCCGCGTGGAACGAGACCGACGCCGGCCGCCGCCGCGACATCATCGCGCGCACCTGGGCGGAGGACGGCAGCTATCTCGATTCGCATCGCGACGGCAACGGCCACGCCGCGATCGAACTCGATGATCGCCGCGGCGCAGGCGCAGTTCCCGGGCTACCGCGTCCGCCTGTCGAGCGGGATCGAGGCGCACCATGACCGCGTGCGCTTCAGTTGGAGCGCCGGCGGCACCGACCAGGCCCCCCTGTTCATTGCGGGCACGGACTTCGCGGTGCTGGCGGCGGACGGCCGGCTGCGCTCGGTGACGGGCTTCGTCGACGCGATGCCAAGCGTCTGACGCGGCTTCTTCCGCGGCCGCGGGAGAAGCGCCAGGCGATGGTGCGGGGGAAGGCCAATCTATGATTGACCCCACCCCCGCCCCACCGCTATCCCCGCCCGCCTTCAACCAGGGGAGCGGCACATCATGGCGGTGCGGGCGGTGGAAAAGATCGAGACCAAGACAGGCACCGAAACGGGCGGCGTCGCCGCCGACCGGTTGCGCAGCATCGTCGAACGCATCGAGCGGCTGGAGGAGGAGCGCAAGGCACTCGGCAGCGACATCAAGGACATCTACGCCGAGGCCAAGTCTGCCGGTTTCGACGTGAAGGTGCTGCGTCAGCTCATCCGCATCCGCAAGCAGGAAGCCGCCGAGGTGGAGGAGCAGGAGTTGCTGCTCGACGTATACCGGCGGGCGTTGGGGATGTGAGGGTGGGTTTCACTGTTCCCTAGAGAGAACATTCCGGTATCGACTGGGATCGTCGCCCCTCTCCCCCCTGTCGTTGCGAGGAGGGAGGACGGCAACGACAAGGAGGGAGGATGGCTATGAGAAGGGCGGAGGTCACTGTGCAACCCTGCCGCCTTGCTCCGATGCCCTGACTCTCTCAATCCCCAGCAGCCTGGCTGCATTGCCGCCCAGGATCGCCGCGCGCTCGTCCGAGCTCAGGGCAGCGCCCTCGATAAAGCCGATAGGATCGATCTCCCCCATGTCCGCCGGATAGTCGGTGCCCATCAGCACGTGGTCGGCGCCATACTGCCGCACCAGGTACTCCAACTGCGGATGCGTATAGACTAACGCATCGAAATACAGCCGCTTCAAATATGTTGTCGGCATTTCGCTGATCTGCTCGCAGCAATCCGGCCGGGCCGAGGCCGCGTGGTCGATGCGGCCGGAATACGCCGGCAGATAGCCACCGCCATGCGCCAGCACCAGCTTCAGCCGCGGACACTGCTTCAGCACGCCGCCGAAGATCAGGTGGTGCACCGCCACCGTCGTATCCAACGGATTGCCGATCACGTTGGTAAAGTAGTGATCGGCGAAGCGCCGGGCCTCGGTGAAGCCGGTCGGGTGCATGAACAGCGTCAGGCCGAGCTCCTCGGCCTTGGCGAAGATCGGGCGGAAGCGGTCGGCGGACAGGTCCTCGCCGGCGACGTTGGTGGCGATCTCGATGCCGCGCAGGCCGAGCGATTTGTGCAGCCGCTCCAGCTCGGCCACCGCGTGCTCTGGCGCCTGGAACGGCACGGTGCCGAGGCCGGCGAACCGGTCCGGATGCCGCGCCACGATGTCGGCGATGTTGTCGTTGATCGCGCGTGCGGTGGCGATGCCGAGCTCGGGCGGCGTGTCGTAATAGGTCTGGTTCGGCGCCGGAGTCAGCGCCTGGATGTCGATGCCCATCACGTCCATATCGGCCAGGCGCTTCTCGACCGAGAGGAACTGCACGCGGGTTCGGCGCGCTTGCTCGCGGTTCACCTCGCGTGTGCGAGGATTGGCGAAGACGTCGCGCGGGCGGCGCTCCACCAGGCCTGACTCGCGGAACATTGCCTCGGCTTTCTCGGTCAGCACGTGGCAGTGGATGTCGATCGTGAAGTGCTTGCCGCGCGGATGCGGCGGACCGGGGAAGCGGCCCGGGATGCGGGCGTCCGGCGGCAGGCATTGGAACAGCATGTGGCTTCCTCCCGGTGTGCTTGTCATGTGTGTGGATGAAAGAACTTGCCTCCCCTTGCGGGAGGGGAGTTCGATGTGTCTGCCCCACCGCCTTATCCTGACGCTATTGCCAACCCTCGTCGAACACACGCCGTATTCCCGCGGCGTCCTGCCCAGCCAACCCCATGCGCGACAGCGTGCGCGCCTCTGCTGCGAAGTCCTTCCCGGTCAGGCCGCGCACCAGCGTAATCACCGCATCGATCATCGGCGTCGGCACGCCGCACGCGGCGCCCAGTGCACGCATCGGAATCAGACCCACCGGGACATCCTCGGTGATGTATTTGTGGTCCCACGATTTCGGCGTGCCGGTCGCCTGATACGGCCCGTCGCGGTTGCTTGTCAGAAGCTGGCACGTCTCCGACAGGGTCGCGCCGCGCACGCCATAGGTGCGGTCGAACCAATCGGCCAGGTTCGGCACGTCCACACCCAGCGCCGCCGCGACTGTGACGCGTTCGGCGTTGATCGCTTCATACAGCCGGGCGACCGACGGCGTGACGCCCTCGGCGTAGAACTTGTAAGCCTCCCCCCGGTCGATCTTTCCGGCATTGGCGACGCAGTTCGCGACGTGCAGCATCGCGTTAGCGTTGGTGAGACCGGTGCAGGCGACACTCCGTGCCGCGACGGCGTGCGGGAACAGTGGCGCCAGGCGAGGGAACACCGCATCGATGCGACGGTCGGGAAACGACGCGATCTGCAACCAACGTTTGGCGATGATCGGCCGGATGCGCACCGGTGACAGCCGCCAGCAGGAATACGGGTAGTTATCCATCTCGGCGATATCGACCGCCGCGCCGCAGCCCGCCGCATCCAGCGCACGGCGCACCACCAGCGAGCCGCCGGTATTGCCCTGGATCAGCAGGATGATTTCGCCGCCACGCAACAGCGGTGCCAATGCAGAGGCAACCGCCTCCTGATAATTGCCACCGGTGGCGACGACGATCGCATGGGCACCCTCGACCGCCGCCGCAAGATCGGTCGTCACGCATTCGATCGCGGCGAAGCGGTCCGGCGGGCCCTCGACTTCGATACCGCCGCGCGCGCGGATCGGGGTCAGGCGCGCCTCGTCGATATCATGCAGCCGCAGCCTGTGGCCGCCCTCACCCAGCATGGCGGCGAGGTACACGCCGCCGATCCCGGCGCCAATGATGGCGATGGTTTGCCGACTCACGCGATCACCTTCGCCTCGCGCAGTCCGCGCAGCGTGTCGGCATCGAATCCGAGCAGGCCCCCCAGCACGTCGTCGGTGTGCTGGCCCGGCGTCGGCACCGGTCCGACGCGGCCCGGCGTGCGCGACATCTTTACGGTCACGCCCGGCAGGTACATCTCGCCGGCAACGGGATCTTCCATCTTCACCAGCATCTCGCGTTCCCACACATGCGGGTCCTGCGCGACTTGCGGAATTGTCCGCACCGGTGCCACCGGCACGCCGATATTCAGCAGCGCCTGGCAGATCGCCTCAACGCTGCGCTCCGTGCACCATGCCTCCACCACGCGGCGCAGGTCACCGCGACCCTGGCCGCCGGTGAGCAATTCGCCCTCGCCTGCGTGGCCGCCATCCGACACGAGTTGCATCAGCCGCGCCGCCATTTCCCGTCCCCCGGCCGAGATCACCACCCAGCCGTCCTTGGCGCGATACGGCGGGCGGCCGCCTTCGCCGCCTTCCTCGCCGGTCGCGAGGTAGTACGAAGTTGGAATCTCGACCATGGTCAGCGCCGAATCGAGCAAACAACAGTCGACAAGCTGGCCCTCGCCGGTGCGGTCGCGGTGATGCAGCGCGGCCAGCGTGCCGATCGTCGCGTGCAGCGCGGTGTAGCGGTCCACCACCGAGGACGCGGTGCCCAGCGGCTGGCCCACCGGCTGGCCGGTCAACGTCATCAGCCCGCTCATCGCCTGGCCGAGCGGATCGAAAGCGGGGCGGTCGCGATAGGGTCCGTACTGGCCGAAGCCCGAGACCGACACCAGGATGATGTCGGGCTTGATCGCGCACAGCGCCTCGTATCCGAAGCCCATGGCCTGCATCGTGCCGGGGCGGAAATTCTCCAGCACCACATCGGCCGTCTTTACCAGCGCAGCGAAGATCTCCTTGCCGCGTGGCTGCCGCATGTCCAGGCAGAGGCTTCGTTTGCCGCGGTTATAGACGCTGAAATAGACGCTCTGCCCACGCACCATCGGCGGGTGGTGGCGGGTTTCCTCGCCGCCGAGGTGCTCGATCTTGATCACGTCGGCGCCGAGGTCGGACAGGATCATGCCGCCGCGCGGACCGGCCTGGTAGCGCGCCAGTTCCAGCACCCGAATGCCTTCGAGACTCTGGGTCATGATTTCCTCCCAACGTTGTGCCGGTTCGGTTGAACGGTACGGCCCCTGCGCCGGAACTGTCAAAGCGGGGCCCCTGTCGTTGCGAGGAGCGAAGCGACGAAGCAATGCCTTGCGTGACGTGGCAAGGCTCATCATGGAGGGCATTGCTTCCTGGCTTCGCTCCTTGCAATGACAAGGGCTGGCCCCGATGGCCGCGCCGACCTATGGCGCCGGTATCGCAAGGAAGCAATGCGATGATCGAACCTCCGCCTGTGCCGGAACTGCACACGCCTCGTTTGACGCTGCGCCGGATCGTAGAGACGGACGCACCGGGGCTTCACCTTGCCTATGGCGATGTGGAAGCGATGCGTTTCTGGGACTCGCTCCCGTCGCGCGACGAACAGGAGACCGCAGCCAGCATCCGCCGCTCGCTGGAGGTCGACCCGCAATGGCACGCGATGTTCGCAGTGATGCTGCGCGCGACCGGGGCGTTCATCGGCGCGGTCAACTATCACTTTCGCCAGCCATGGACCCGGCGCCCGGCCGTCGGATGGATCGTAGCGCGCCCCTGGTGGCAACAGGGGTTCGGCGCGGAGGCGGCGGGTGCCTTGCTGGACCACTGCTTCACCGCGCTGGACACCCACCGCGTGGAAGCACAAATCGAGCCCGGCAATGCAGCCTCGCGGCGTCTGGCGGAACGCCTCGGTTTCCAACTGGAAGGCCTCATGCGCGATTGGCTGTTCGTCAACGGTGAGCCGCGCGACATGTTGCTTTATGCGCTGCTGCGGCCAGATTGGAGGCCCGCCCATGACTGACACCACAATTCGTCCCACGCGGCCCCAGGCCGCAATGCCTCCCACGCGGCCCGACGCCGCGATGCCTCCCACGCGGCCCGACGCCGCAATGCCTCCCACGCGGCCCGACGCCGCAATGCCTCCCACGCGGCCCGACGCCGCGATGCCTCCCACGCGGCCCCAGGCCGCGATGCCTCCGATCCGGCCCGATGCCGCGATGCGCGCCATGCGGCTCGACGCGCCACACCAGCCGTTGCGCCTGACCGCGGTCGCCATCCCGACACCCGGGCCGGGCCAGGTGCTGATCCGCGTGCATGCCTGCGCCGTCTGCCGGACCGACCTGCATGTCGTGGATGGTGAACTGACCGAACCGAAACTACCGCTGATCCCGGGCCACGAGATCGTCGGCACCATTGCAGCGCTTGGTCAGGACGTAGACCGCTTCGGCCTCGGCGACCGCGTCGGCGTGCCATGGCTCGGCTTCTGCTGCGGCGTCTGCGACTTCTGCCGCTCAGGCCAGGAGAACCTGTGCGCGCGGGCCCGCTTCACCGGTTACCAGATCGACGGCGGCTATGCCGAATACACTGTCGCCGACCAGCGATTCTGCTTTCCCATCCCCGACGGCTACACCGACGAACAGGCCGCGCCGCTGCTGTGCGCCGGACTGATCGGCTACCGCGCGCTGCGCATGGCGGGCGACGGCGAGCGGCTCGGCCTGTACGGCTTCGGTGCGGCGGCGCACATCATCGCACAGGTGGCGCGCTGGCAGGGGCGGCGCGTGTTCGCCTTCACCAGCCCCGGCGACACCGACGCACAGACCTTCGCGCGCGAACTTGGGGCCGAGTGGGCCGGCGGTTCCGATCGGCCACCACCGGAACCGCTTCACGCCGCCATCATCTTTGCCCCGGTCGGCCCGCTGGTGCCGGCCGCGTTGCGAGCGACGGAACGCGGCGGCACCGTAGTGTGCGCCGGCATCCACATGAGCCCGATCCCCAGCTTCAACTATGATTTATTGTGGGGCGAGCGTGTGCTGCGTTCCGTCGCCAATCTCACCAGGCGCGACGGCGAGCAGTTCCTGGCGCTGGCACCGAAGGTGCCGGTGCGGACACGCCCCCTGCCCTATGCGCTGGACCAAGCGAACCAGGCGCTGGACGATCTGCGCGCGGGAAGGCTGCAGGGCGCCGCGGTACTGGTGCCGTAGCGGCGCCAGCCTTGACGGAAACCCCGCAGCCGTACCCGCGCGCCGGTCAACGCGCGGGCCGCGACTACGCGAAGCGGAAATTGGCCGCGGTCAAACTGCTCGGGTTGATCCCTTGCAACGTAACCTCGCTGGAACTGTTGAAGTGGATGACAGCACTGCCGTTCACGTTCGTCATCGCCGCCTCAACGGCCGCGTAATTGGCGAACAAGACCGCGTTGAGCTGTAGAATATCCTGGCCGATGTTGAAGTTCGTCACCACGTCGTTACCCAGCGGATTCAGGTTCTCCCCGAAATCAGACGGTCCCATCGCGGAGGTCAGCGTATCGCTGCCCTGCGAGCCATAGATGAAGTTCAGGTTGGTAGGCGAACCCACGGCCGTCGCGGTGATGCTGGTCGAGGTATCGGTCCCGGTCGCGACAGTGTCGTTCACCGAGATGCTCATGTTGGTCGTGACGCTTTGGCCGACCGGCACTTCTCCTTTGGTCGGCGTGAACACCAGCGCGTCGAGTTCCGCCGTCAACCCCGCCGCGCTACTGCCGGAGATCGTGTAGGTGCCCGCCGCGGTGTGGGTCAGGCCGGTGCCCGACAGCACGCCATTGGCCTCCGTCGTGGTGCCTGCCGCGCCGGTCAGGACGATCGTCGCCGTCTCCGTATCGCCCGTGTTGGGATCGGTGACCGCCATCACCCCGAACGGCTGCAAGGTCGATTGATCGGTGATCGCCTGCCCGGACACGGGATCGACGATCAGCGGGCCGGTCAGCGAACTCTCAACCGTCGCTAAGCTGACTCCGGCATTCAGCCGGGCCTCCAACGTGGTGAGCGCACCCTGGTTGGGCGCCGATCCATAGCTCGCCTGATACGCGCCGCTCAGGTCGGCGGCCGCTTCCGCCGAATGCGCAATGTCGAACGCGACCGTGGTCTGCGTCATGCCATTCGCCAGTTGCGTCTCCCAGTTCGCCAGCCCTCCGGAATCGACCGGACGACCCAGCATGCGCTGGTAGACCGCATTGATGTCGCCCTGCGATTCTACCGAAAACGCGAGCTCCGTCCGCACTGTCGTCTGGGAAGCACCGTTGGCGTACTGTGCCTCGAGATTCACAGTCCCGCCGGAGTCGGCAGGGCGACCCAGAACCTGCTGATACATCGCATTGATGTCGGACTGCGATTCTGCCGAATACGCGACGTCGGAGGCCACGGTCGCCATCGAGGCCCCCATGGCAAGCTGGTTCTCCCAGTTTGCCAAACCGTTCGGGTCCATGGGGCGGCCAAGGATCCGCTGATAGATCGCATCGATGTCGTTCTGCGCTTCGCCCGAGTCCGCGATGCCAGTCCGCACCGATGCCAGAGAGCCTGTGGCGGCAAGCCGCGCGTCCCACACCGCAAGACCGCTGGCATCCACCGGGCGGCCAAAGATTTGCATATAGATGTTGTTGATGTCGCCCTGCGCCTCCGCCGAGGTGGCAAGGTCGGCCTGCAGCGTTGCCGGCGGCACGCCGCTCGCGAGCAACTGGGACCACGTGGACAGCCCGCCGGCGTCAGGGGCCCGGCCCAACTCGGCCTCGAAAACCTGATAGACCTGCGTCTGCTGTGCATTGGCGCGCGATGTCGCCACGCTCGCGGTGTTGTTGGTCGCGGTCTGTCCGAGGCTATCGGTGACAGCGATGGTGAAGCCGGTTGTCACCGACCCGGAACTCACTTGCTCGAAGGTCGGGTTGAACTGCAGACCGTCGATCGACGCGGTCACCGCCGCCGCGGATCCGGTTACAGAATAGACGCCTGTGGTGGCGTTGTAGCTGCCGCCGCTCAGGTTGGTCAGCGTGCCATTGGCCGCCGACGACAGGCTGACCGTGACTGTCTCCGTTTGGCTGACGTTCTGATCCGATACGGTGACGCCCGACAGCGGTGCAATCGGCAGCACGTCGATGTCGGTCTGGGCCGCAACCGCCCCGGAGATCGTGATCGGCGCCAGCGTGGTGGGGTCGGGCGTGGCGACGGTGCCCGGCGTCGTGACGGTGCCAGGCGAGGCGACGGTGCCCGGCGAGGTCACGGTTCCCGGTGACGTGACGGTGCCAGGCGTGGTCACGGTTCCCGGTGTCGTGACAGTGCCCGGTGTGGTGACGCTGCCGGTAAGTTCGATCCCGCTAACGCCATCAATGGGGCCGGGACCCGCGATGAACGACTGCCCGGCGCCGGCAGCGAAGCTGACATTGGTCAGATCATAGACCCCGGCCGTGCCGCCCGACGTAAAGTCCACGTCGATGGTGTTGCCGTTGAGTACCGAGGCGCCAGTCACGGTGATGCCCTGGCCGAACTCGAGCCAGTCGCCGCTCGCCAGGCCGGTGATGGCGTTGGTAAAATCCGCCCCAGGCCGGCTGCCCAACACCAGCACTTCCGCGGAGCCGGCATTGAACGTGATGGAGGGACCGGCATCGATTGCTCCATCCAGCAGCAGTGCGCTGCCAGACGCCAGCGTGATCCCGCCCGAGCCGCTGATGATGCCTGCCACTTCGAGCGTGCCGCCGCTGGACATGCTTGGGTCCGCCGGATCGGAAGAGATGAGTTGGCCGTTATCGATCACCGCGCTAGCGCTCACCAGGCCATTGCCGATCAGCGATGCGCCGCTGTCGATGTTGACGGCTCCGGCGATGAAGCTGCCGCTGGTACCCACATCGACCGCCGACGTGGCATCGAGCGAAAGCGTCGAAGGCCCGAGTATCACCAGGCCGGTATTGACTTCCAGACTGCCACCGCTGGTGAGCGCGACCGCGGCCTCCAACGTGCCGAGGATGCTCAAGCTGTTCAGGTCCAGCGAGGCGCCGGAGACAGCCACCGTGCCGTCGCGAATGATCGCGCTGTCGCCGTTGGCCGGATAACCCGCCGCATTGGTCCCGGAGATCGCCGTCCAGTTGCTGCCGACGTCGTACGATCCGGTGCCGCCGATCCAGTTCCACGTCGCAGGCCCCGATGGTGGGGTGGTCGTGCCTGGCGACGACGGTTCGCTGATCAGCACGTCGCCGTTACTGGCGGAGACCACCTGGAAGCTGCCCGCGATCGTGCCGCCGTCCAGGTCAAAGGTACCGCTCGCGAATGTGGGCGCGTCGCCGCCGCTGAGCTGGGCGGTGAACAGGGGATTGCCGGCGGCGTTCTCGGCGATCAGGGTGCCGCCGTTGATCGCCGTATCCAGGTTATAGATGACCCTCGCGACCGATTGACCGATAACGATGGTGTCGCCGGCCTTGAAGGCGTACAGCACGCCATTGTTGTCGCCATCGAACAGGGTGGGATTATCGAGCTTCAGGACGCTCGAAACCGATGTATCCGCGTTGATGAAGGTGATCTGTGCCGGCGATACCGTGGTCTGCTGGGCGATCTCCAGAGTGCCGCCGTCCAGCGACAGCTCGTCATTGCCCTCTAGCGCCGAGGTAACATCGGTGTAGCCGCCGTTGACGTGCACCTCCTGGTTGTCGAGCGTGCCGCCGAGCACGTACAGCGCGCCGCCGTTGAAATCGCCGGCGCCGCCATCATTGATGCCGATGTCGGTGCCGGGACCACTCTGGATCGGGCCGTTCGAGATCAGCGTCGCGCCGGGCGCCATCGAGACAACCAGCGTCTGGCCGCTGCTGACCGCGATATTACCGTAGTCGGTGAACACGCCGCTGACGTCGATCGTCCCCGCGATGCCATTGACGGTTGAACTGCCGTCGAGCGTCGCGCCATTGTCGAAAGCGAGAGTCGCGCCGTTCAGCAGGTTGATTGTGTCGTTGTTGAGTTCCGTAGCCGATAGCGTCAGGATGTTCGGCGTGCCGGGATTGATGTTCGCCGTATCGCCAGACGAGGGAGGACCCGCGGGCATCCAGTTGCCCGAGGGCGCCCATGCGGTGCTCGTCGCACCGCTCCACGTGAACGTCGATCCTGACATGCAGAGATTACCTTTCGGAACTGTAACTTTGCTAGAATGCCCACGCGTCTATTGCGGAAGCAACGCGCGAAACCGAGAGCGCAGTCACATTATCTCGTGCGCAGAACCCACTGCTCACCGACATGAGACCGCAAGACCACTGTTCCGGATTGGCACGTTCTTTTGAACGACCGGCGTTGCATTCCTACGCGCACTGTGGGGTGTACGGCATTGCAAATGTTGAACACGATGCCGAGAGGTGCGCCTTTGCGCGACAATCGCCGCCAATCTCCCGGGCGTGGCGGCGCGTTGCAGCCGCGCCCCTGCCTGATCACCAAACGGAGAACCCGCATGAAAGCGTCGCTGCTCGCCCGACCTGGAACAGGTCCTCCTGCTGGCCGCCGCCCTGGCTTGCGGGCCCAGTGTCGCCGGCTCCGCCGCCACGACGGCGACGGGTGCCGATCAACCGGCCAACGGCACGGCCCAAACCAACAGCATGCCGAATGCCACTGCCAACACGATGCCGAACGCGACCACCAACATGGCGCCGAATGCGACCACCAGCACGATGCCGAATGCGACCACCAACGGCACCGGCTCAGGCGCCAGGGCAACCGCGCCCGGCACCGCCAACGCCACGCCGGAGAGCCTGGAGCAGATGGCCAACCAGCGCATCGAGGATCTGCACACGAGCCTGCAAATCACCGCGAAGCAGCAACCGGAGTGGAACAAGTTCGCGCGTGTCATGCGTGAGAATGCGAAACAGCTCGACCAGGCGTATCAGCAGCGGGCACAGCAGTTCGACTCGATGAATGCCGTGGAGAACATCCATTCCTACGCGCGGATCGAGCAGATGCGGGCGCGGGATGTGGAGAAGTTGGTGCCGCCGTTCCGGTCGCTCTATGCCTCGCTGACACCGCAGCAGAAGCAGGAAGCGGACACCCTGTTCCGCGACCGTGCCCAGGCGGCGCAGGAGCAGCACCAGAGCGGGGCGACCGCCAACCGCTGAGCCAACGGCTGCGTAAGAACGAGGAAATAGCGAAATAGGATTAAGTACACCCCCTCCCGTTGCGGGAGGGGCGTGCGTGTATACGTGTTTCGAAGTACTGAATCCGCGTACTAAATGCGCCGTGCCACGTCCTCGCTGAACTTGCGCATCCCCGAAACCACGGCGGCGGCATCGTCCTGCTCGAAATCGAAATCCAACCCCGTCACGCCGATGTCGCGCAACGCGCGAATATCCGCGATCGCGTCAGCAACACTCCCCGAGAACAGCCGGCGATTGCCGTCGGAAGCCGGCGGCATCGCGATCGCGTGACGCTTTACCCGGTACACGACGCCCAGCGCAGCCGGATCGCGCCCCGCGTCGCGCACCATGCGCTGCAGCCGCGCGATGCCGGCCTCAAGCCGCGGCAGTGAATCCAGCAGGTGGTTGCGGTTGCTGCCGATCGGATACCAGGCGTCACCGATGCGCGCGGCACGGCGCATGGAGGGCCCACTCTCGCCGCCCACCCAGATCGGCGGATATGGACGCTGCAGCGGCTTCGGATCGAACACCAGCCCGTCCATCGAGACATACGGTCCGCTGATGCGCGGACGCGCCTCGGTCCACAGCGCGCGGAATGCATCGATATAGGCATCGGTGACAGCGCCGCGCTCGGCGAAGGGCGTGGTCACCACGGCGTCGAACTCCGCCTTCAGCCAGCCGGCACCGATGCCCACCACCAGGCGCCCGCCGGACAGCACGTCGATGCTCGCCAGCATCTTGGCCGCCAGCACCGCGGGGCGATGCGGCACCACCATGACCGCCAGCACCAGCCGGATGCGCTCGGTCTTCGCCGCGATCCACGACGTGGCCACCAATTGCTCATGCCGGTGGCCGGGCGAGGCCCCGTAGAACTCGCCGGATTCCGAATACGGATAGCCGGGGGCGCGCATGTCCGGGATGGCGACGTGGTCGGTCAGGGTGAGGTAGTCGAAGCCCAGCGCCTCGCCTTCCCGCGCGACGCGCGCCATCGCCGCCGGGTCCGCCATGGCGCCGCTGATCGGCAGATTGAAACCGATCTGCATGCCGTCGATCATGAAAATTGTCCTCCCTCGTCAGGCGATTCACGGGATGCGTGGTGCGACACCATACCGGACGTCGAGTGCGGCACCAGCCTGCGCCACCTTGCCGTCCGTCCGCGCCATCCCCATTGAACGGTGCATGCACGTACGGCTTCCCTCACCGCGCGGTTCGTGCGACTCCGATCGCTCGGCGGAGTGCGAATCTCCACGGCCATGGACGGTGACGCACTATCATCCCCACAAGGTCTCCCCCTCTCCTTGTTGGCCCTTGTTGGAGGGGGCTGGGGGAAGGGGTCGGCACACGCGATTTTTTCGACCCTTCCCCCCAGCCCTGGTCAGCTCCGCGGTCCAGGCCCCCAAGGCGAGGGGAGACGTTCATTCAAGGAAGGCCCCGGCGTGACCGACTCCCTCAACCTTCTCTCTGACCTGATCTCCCGCGCCCGCGCCGCCGGTGCGGATGCCGCCGATGCCGTGCTGGTCGCCGGCACGTCGCTGGGGGTCTCCCGCCGCCTCGGCCAAACCGAGCATGTCGAGCGTGCCGAAGGCCGCGACCTTGGCCTGCGCGTGTTCCTGGGCCGGCGGGCCGCCATCGTCTCCGACACCGCCATCGACCCGTCCCGCTTCACCGCCCTGGCCGAGCGCGCCGTCGCCATGGCCCGCGTGGTGCCGGAGGACCCGTTCACCGGCCTCGCCGACACCGCCGCCCCGCCCCGCGCACTGGACCTGGACCTCGACGACCCGGGCGAGCCGACCACCGAGGCGCTGGTCGCCCGGGCCGCTGCGGCCGAGGACGCGGCGATGGGCGTCCCCGGCGTCACCAACTCCGAGGGCGGGGAAGCGGGGTTCAGCCGCGCCGAGGCGGTCCTGGTGACCTCCGCCGGGTTCGCCGGCCGGACGACGCGGACCCGCCATTCGGTTTCCGCCGCCGCGCTGGCCGGCAGCGGCACGGCGATGCAGCGCGACTACGATTCCCACGGCACCGTTCACCTCTCCGACCTGGATGACCCGGTGAAGATCGGCCGCAGCGCCGGCGAGCGGGCGGTGACCCGCCTGAACCCCGCCCGACCCAAGACCGCCAAGTTGCCCATCATCTATGATCCGCGCGTCTCCGGCGGCTTGCTCGGCCACCTGGCGGGGGCGATCAACGGCGCCGGCGTGGCGCGTGGCACCAGCTTCCTGAAGGACAAGCTCGGCCAGCGCATTTTCGCCTCCGGGATCGAGATCCACGACGACCCCCTGCGTCTCCGCGGCCTCCGCTCCCGCCTGTTCGATGGCGAGGGCACGCCCACCGAAACCCGCGACCTGATCGCCGACGGTGTGCTTACCACGTGGCTGCTGGACAGCCGGTCCGCGCGCCAGCTTGGCATGGCCTCCACCGGACATGCGTCGCGCGGCACCGGGGGACCGCCGTCGCCGTCGCCCACCAACCTGTATCTGGACGCCGGTGAGCTAACACCGGCCGAACTGATGGCCGACATCAAGCTGGGCTTGTACGTCAACGAACTGATCGGCATGGGCGTCAACGGCGTCACCGGCGACTACAGCCGCGGCGCCGCCGGCTTCATGATCCGCGACGGCGCCATCGCCGAGCCGGTGGCCGAGATCACCATCGCGGGCCACCTGCTGGAGATGTTCGCTCACCTGACGCCAGCCAACGACCTGGAGTTTCGCCGCGGCACCGACTCGCCGACGGTGCGGATCGAGGGGATGACGCTGGCGGGGGCGTGAGGGGGCAGGACGAAGATACTGCCCGAGGTTCATAGGGAAGTCTGAACCGCACCGACCATGCGGACCTTGAGCGGAATCGCGACGGCGGGACCGACCGTGCGGACCTTGAGCGGAATCGCGACGGCGGAACCGACCATGCGGACCTTGAGCGGAATCGCGACGGCGGGACCGGCCATGCTCCGGCCCCGTGCGCGACATCGCGATGGTGCGTCCAGCCCGCAGGTTCAGGGCGGGCGGGCGCAGGCAGGCGTCAGCCCCGGAAATGCGGGCGGTTGCCAAGGCGGCGCCGGCTCCATCATCCATATTTCGGGGGACAGGTCGGGATTGAATCGCCACCGCATGTCGCGGATCAAGAGACGGACGTGGTCGCCGCCGTAGCTGTTGATGGCGTCCTTCAGCTCGTTCCACGTCGCACGGTCGTAGTCGCAGTCCAGGACGCGGAGATCCTCGACGATATCGGCGATGACAGCGCCCTCGGGACGAGCGCGGACCTCGGCCGCGGCTTCCTCCATCGTGGGCACGTGGTTGGGGTCCTGCCACCAGGGCGGGGCCTTGGCGTCCCCGGCGGCCGGCGGGCCGGAGCGCGGATTGCCGGGGGACGACAGGCGAATGGCGGTTGGACAGTGCAGCTCATGGCCGCCGGCGGCACGCTCGCGGAGCCAGGCTTCGAGCGCGGCGGCGCGCATCAGGCCGCGGGTGAGGCGGCGGAGGATCACGCCGAGATCGCGGGTTTGGAACCAATAGACGAGCGTCCGGGCGAGCGGATCGGCGGGATGCTCGCGAACCGCGGTGGCGAGCAGGGTGCCATAGGCGATGAGCCAGCGGACGATGCTGATGACACGGCCGATGCGGCTGGGTTCGGCGGGGGCGCTGGCGGTGGCGGTTGCGGGCTGATCGGGGTGGGCGGTGGCGGGCTGATCGGGATGCGCGGTGGGAGCGGCTGGTGCCGCGGGCGCGGCGGACACGGTGGTGCCTCGGTCGGCCCGACTGGGATCGGGCTGGAGGGTAGGGACGACGGGAGGGGAGAGGGTGGCAGACACGGGGGGAATAAAAGCACATATCGCGGACGATGTCAATGAATTTTTTCATGGACACGCTGCGCCCGTGGAACGGCATCTCGCAACGCGACGGCGGCATGCGGCGCGGGCAGAGGGGGGCGCCCATCAACGCTTTCGGCCATGGCCGCCGGGACACTCTGGCAATTCGTTCCGTGCTTGCGGGACTGACGTAGTCCACGAGGGGAGGGGGACCCTTCAACCTTCATGACAGGCCGCACTTCCCGCCCGCCGGTAAAGGAATTGCTAACCAACGTCCTCCACAATGACCGGCATGGAATGGATCCTCGAAGCCGTTCTGGCCGTATTGCTCGCCGCAACGCTGTTCCACGCCGTCCGGCTGGAACGGGCGCTGGGCGTGTTGAAGCGCGACCGCGCCGCGTTGGAAGCGCTGGTCGCCAGTTTCAACGCCAGCTCCCAGCAGGCGGAATCCGGCATCGAGCAATTGCGCGCGGCCGCTGACGGCGCCGGGCGGCAGATTGCTCGCCAGATCGACACGGTCGGCCGGCTGAAGGACGACCTGATCTTCCTGCTGGAACGCGGCGAGCGTCTCGCCGACCGATTGGATTCGCTGGTTCGCGCCGGCCGTCCGCTCGGCGCCGAACCATTGCGACCGGTGCAGGTGGCCGACGACGCACCATCAGACCTGCCGCGCGTACGCAGCCAGGCTGAACGCGATTTGCTCAAGGCACTGAGGATGGCGCGATGACCCTGCACCTCCCGGCTCCGCGGTTGCTGCCTGTCACCATCGCGGTGCTGGCGGTACTGCTGGCGGTGAAGACCATCGATCTGGCGCGCTATGCCGCGGCCGTTCGCTATGACGCAGCCGCTGCCGTGATGGCACAGGCACGCGCCGCGACCCCCGATACGCCGCGGCCCGCCGCGCCGGCTGCGGCGAAAGCCGCCGGCTCCCCGACCGCGGCCGCGCCGGCCGCCCCTTCCGCTGTCCCCGCGTCGCCCAGCCCCGCGTCGCCCAGCGCCGCGCCGCCCCTGGCGATCAGCGAGGGCGAACGCGCCATCCTGCTCGACCTGCGGCAGCGCCGGCAGCAGCTCGATGCGCGGGACGCCGCGCTCGCCGCGCGGGAATCCATCCTCGCCGCCGCGGAGCAAAAGCTGGAGGCGCAGGCCCAGGCGCTGACCGCGCTGCAGAAGAAGCTGCAGGACCTGGAGGACGTCCGCACGCAACGTGAGGAGGCCGGCTGGCAGGGCCTGGTCAAACTCTATGAGGACATGAAGCCGCGCGACGCCGCGACGATCTTCAACGACCTCGACATGCCGGTCCTGCTGGCCGTGGTCGATCGCATGAAAGAGCAGAAGGCGGCGCCGATCCTTGCGGCGATGAACCCGGACAAGGCGCGGGACGTCACCACCGGCCTCGCCAGATTGCGCACCCACCGCCAGGCAGCGGGTACCGCTCCTCGGGCGGGTGGTTGATACAGGAAGCGGAGAACCACGCCCATGTCGATGGACAAGTCGATCAACGTCCTCATCGTCGATGACTACAAGACCATGCTGCGGATCATTCGTAATCTGCTGAAGCAGATCGACTTCAACAACGTCGAGGAAGCCTCCGACGGCGCCGAGGCGCTGGCCAAGCTGCGCAGCGGCAGTTTCGGCCTGGTGATCAGCGATTGGAACATGCAGCCGATGACGGGGCTGCAGCTTCTGCAAGAGGTGCGCGCCGATACTCGATTGAAGGGCATGCCATTCATCATGGTCACCGCCGAAAGCAAGGTGGAGAACGTGGTGGCCGCCAAGCAGGCGGGGGTGTCGAACTACATCGTCAAGCCGTTCAACGCGGAAACCCTGCGTGAGAAGATCGAGAAGGTCCTGACGCATGGCTGACAAACAGGCGACACCGAATGCCGCGCTCGCCGAACGGCTGGCGGCGATCCGGCAACGCTACGCGGGCAGCGACCCCGACATGGTCGCCGACGTGGTGCGCGCCATCCTGGCGACGATGAGCGGCGACCTGACGGCGAAGGAAACGTCGCTGCTGTCGGAAGTGGAATCGCTCGGCCAGACCATCGCCGCCGCCAAGGCGGAGATCGCCGCGCTGCGCATGGACGACATCACCGTCAGCGACATCCCCTTTGCCACCGACGAGCTGGACGCGATCATCGCGCACACCGCCTCGGCGACCCACGCGATCCTGGAAACCTGCGAGACGCTGGATGCGGTGGCGGCCCGCCTGGACGGCAAACCCGCGGCGCAACTGCAGGACGCCACCACGCGCATCTACGAGGCGTGCAGTTTCCAGGACATCACCGGCCAGCGCATCACCAAGGTGGTGAACACGTTGAAGGTGATCGAGGCCAAGGTAGGGCAGCTCGTGCAGACCTTCGGCGACCCGGGCAGCGAGGCTGCGGTCGCGCACGCCGCGCACGGTGAAGCGGTGTTGCTGAACGGACCGCAGCTTCCGACGATGGCGATGGATCAGTCCGACATCGACAAGTTGCTGGCGAGCTTCGAGTGATCCGTCCAACCCGCTGGCGAAGTCGCCGCGTTGCGTTCTGGAGCGCGCTTGTCCCCAAGCTTGACACGATAGGGACTCAGATGAGCGGTGCAACCGCGGCAGAGCCCGTCACGGCGGTAGAGCCCGTCACGGCGGTAGAGCCCGTCACGGCGGTAGAGCCCGTCACGGCGGCAGAGCCCGTCGCGGCGGTAGAGCTCGTCACGGCGGCAGAGCTCGTCACGGCGGCAGAGCTCGTCACGGCGGCAGAGCTCGTCGTGGCCGGGCTTGACCCGGCCATCTTCCGAAGCAGATCGAGCGCTGTCATCGCCGAGTGTCCGGATCGCAGGTGGGTGGATGGCCGGGTCAAGCCCCGCAGGCGTCAGGAGAAGGCGGCGGGGCAGAACCAAAGGACGCCCCTCCCCGTGTGGGCGGGGCCGGGGGAGGAATTGAAACGTAGGAATCTTCTTGTTACGACCCCTCCCCCCAGCCCGCTCCCACATTGGGAGGCGGGGCATTCTTCTCCGGCGCCCCCTTATCCCGACGCGCATGGGGTCAAGCGCGATCCCGACGGACATGGGGTCAAGCGCGGCCATCACGAGCATCGTCCGCTCCCGCCACCGGCAGCGGTCTTTCTGCTCGCAACCCTTCTGTTGCTTCCAACGATCGCTGCCAGTGCCGATCCCGCCATCGATGTGACGATCCGGACGGGCAATCATCCCGACCACGGCCGCGTAGTGTTCGATGCACCGTCCCACATCCCGTACCGTGTGGTGCAGAACGGCGACCGTCTGACGGTGGTATTCTCCAGCCCGGGGAGCAATGACGTCGCAGTGACGGGCAACCCCGTACCGCCGCGCAACGTGGCGGCGCTGCACGCGGACGGCAATGAGGTGACGCTGACCATCACCGACGGCAGCACATTCCATGACGCCCGGATCGGCGATCACGTGGTGATCGACGTCTTCGATCCCCCTGTCCCTGGTCCCCATCTTCCTGACGCCGAGGGCGCGCCGCCACAGCGATCCGCACCGGGCGGGCAACCGTCTCTGGCGGTTCACGTCGCGCCGTCAGCAGTGGTTCACGCCGCGCCGTCAGCGGCGACGCACGCCGCGCCGTCAGCAGCGACGCACGCCGCGCCGTCAGCGGCGACGCACACCGCGCCATCGGAGGCGACGCACGCCGCGGCGACGCCGCCGGACGCCACCCCGCCTCCGGCACAGCTGGCCGCCAACAACGGACCGACGCAGTCGTCGCCGGTCGCGGAACCACCATCCCTATTGCCACCCCCGCCCCCAGTCCCGTCCCCGGACCCGCCGCAGGACGCCGGCCGGTTCGCCGTTGCCTCGCCAACGCAATCCGCTGCACCCGCCGCTGCGGCGATGCCGCCTGCCGTTGGGTCAGCCGCTCCCGCGCCGTCGCAAGCAGCCGCATCCGACTCTTCGCCGCCGCCGGCCACCGCCACTGACGATATGCAACCGGCGCAACCGCTCGAACCCCCCGCGCTGCAAGCGCGGCCGGTCCCGCTGCCGCCGGACACACCGGGCGCGGCGTTCTCGCTGCCGCTGCCGGCCGACATCGCCGCGGCCGTGTTCCGCCGCCACAATGAGACGCTGGTAGTATTCGACCAACGCCACGCGATCGACATGAGTGGCGTGAACGCCACCCCGCCATTCACCTCCGCCCAGGTGGACCTGCTGCCTGCCGCGACGCTGATCCATCTCACGCCGCCGCCTGGCACTGCCGTTATCCTGTCCAGGACGTCGGAGGGCTGGACCGTCGCCGTGTTGCCGGCGGCGGGGTCGCCGCAGCCGGTGACGCCTGAATTCGGCGACACGTCGGTCGGCCTGCCAGCCGGCGCCCCGGGCAGTGTCGTGGTGCTCGCCGATCCGCTGACCGGCGGTACGCTGCTGGTCGGAACCCAGTCCCAGCCCGGCCAGGGCATGTTGCTGCCGATCCGCACCCCCCAGTTCACGCTATTGCCCACGACGCAGGGCATCGTCGTCGCCCCGTTTGCGGATTCGGTCGTGTTGCGCGCTGTCCGGGACGGCTTCGTCCTGGGCACCGAACCGGTACCGTTGGCGGTCTCACGTCTGGACACGGACATGCTCGGGGATGCCGCCGCCCTGACCCGGCGGTTCGATTTCCCCAATCAGCCGCCCGAGCAATTGACCGAGCGCCTGGCGAAGCAGATCGCCGCGGGTGCCGAGCAACCGCTGCTGGCGCGTGGGCCCGACCGGCGGGCGGCGGCGCTGACCATGATCAGCCTGGGGATGGATGCCGAGGCCGAGGCCCTGCTGCAGCTCACCGCGAGCGACGATCCGCGCGAGGCCGCCTCGGCCGATGTGGCCGGCCTCACCGGTGTCGCCGCGCTGCTGGCCGGCCGGCCGGCCGAGGCGACTGGCATCGACGATCCGCGCCTGACGGGCACCGATGAGGTCGTGCTGTGGCGCGCGCTACGCCTGGCCATGCGGGAGGCAGCCTCGCCGAAGGCCGCCGCCGCGCTGGCGAGCACGGCCCCACTGCTGCTGGGCTATCCGCCGGCGATCCGCGACAAGGTCCTGCCGCTCGCCGCGGAGACGCTGGTGCAGGGCGGGGCAACCGTTGCGGCCCGGGAGCTGCTGACGCGGAGCAAGGGGCTGCCCGGGCTCGGTCTGGCGCAGGCGATGCTGAGCCAGGCGACCGGCGAGGTCGACGACGCCCTGACCCGCTACGACGCGCTGGCCGCCAGCCGCGACGAGTTCGTCAGCGCCCGCGCCTCGGTGCGGGCGGTGGAGCTGCGGCTGTCCGCCGGCAAGATCGACAAACGCCAGGCGGCGGAGGCGCTCGACGCGCTGCTGTATGTCTGGCGCGGCGACCGGCGCGAGCTGGAGCTGCGCGACAAGCTGGCGGACCTGCGGCAGCAACTCGGCGAGTGGCGCCAGGCGCTGACCCTGTTGCGCGACAGCAAGGCTCTGTTCCCCGACGACGGCAAGGTCATCCAGGCCCGGCTGCAGCAGACCTTCGATGCGCTGCTGCACGGCGATGCGGCGGACAAGCTGCCGCCGCTCGAGTTCGTCGCGCTGGTGGACGAGAACGCCGACCTGGTGTCCAACGCGCCACAGGGGGGCGTCGTCGAGGCGAAGCTGGCCGATCGTCTGCTGGCGCTCGATCTGCCGGAGCGGGCGGGCCCGGTGCTGGACAAGCTGATGCGCGGCGCGCCGGTCGGGGCGGGCCGCGCCGGTCTGGGCCTGCGGCTGGCCACGCTGCGCCTGCACGAGGGCGATGTCGGCGGCGCGCTGGCGGCCCTGAACAATTCCGAGGCGCCAGGGCTGCCGGCTCCATTGAACGACCAGCGCTTGCTGCTGCGGGCCGACGCGCAGGCGCAGTGGGGCGATGTCTCGGGGGCGATCAAGCTACTGGCGGGGGCGGATTCGGTAGCCGCCGACGGCGAGCGCGCGGCCATCCTGGAGCGGGCGAAGGACTGGCCGGGCGCCGACCGGGCACTGGCGGCGTATGCGGCCAGGACCGTGCCGGAGACCGGCGACCTGACCGACGACGCCCGCCACACGCTGCTGCGCCTGGCGACTGCCGCCGCCCGCGCCGGCGACGAGACGACTTTGGCTGATCTGCGGCGGCGCCAGGAGCCACGCATGGGCACTGGTCCGCTGGCCGATATGTTCCGGCTGCTGACCGCCAATCCGGTGGGCGGGATGTCCGATCTCACGCGATCCGCGCGCGAAATAGGGCTGGCGAAGGCATTGCCCGCCGAACTGCAGGCGATGCAGCCACCGGTGCGGACGCCATAGCCCCGCTGGACCGATATTCCGCCCGATATTCCCTCTTGCACCCGGCCCCCCCTTTCCCTATGTGCCGGACCTCTTGGCCCCAGGGGACCCGCGCCGGGTGTTTGCGCGCGTCCAACAGGCCGTCTGCTGGTAGGAAAGGGGAGTTCGATGGACGCTTTCAATCCATCACTCGATCCGCTGGGGATGGTCTCGGAACTTCCGAGCAGCAACCAGGAAGCTTTGGGGCCGGACGCCCAAAAGGACTATTTCGTCGAGAAGGACGGCCTGAAATTCGCCGGCACGCACTTGCTGGTGGACCTGTGGGGCGCGCGCGAGCTCACTGACCCCGCGCGTATCGATGCGGCGCTGCGCGAGGCGGCGGAGGCGGCGAAAGCAACGATCCTGCACAGCCACTTCCATCATTTCGGTCCCGATGGCGGCGTCAGCGGCGTGCTGGTGCTGGCGGAGAGCCACATCTCCATCCACACGTGGCCGGAGCGGGACTTCGCCGCGATCGACATCTTCATGTGCGGCTCGTGCAACCCGTACGAATCGCTGCCGGTGCTGAAGGCGGCGTTCCGTCCGAAGCACGTGCTGCTGTCCGAGCAGCGGCGCGGGCTGATCGCATAACGTTAGAAAAGTCAGCACAGCCCTCTCCCCGCGGGGGGAGAGGTCCCGCGGGGGGAGAGGTCGCCGAACGAAGCGACGCGGGTGAGGGGTGATCGGGTCGGCACGCAGCATCTCGCAACCTCGTGCCGGTTCAAACTTTCTTACCTGCGAGGTTTCGCTCGCGGCCGCTTACGTCTGCGTGGGTACAGGCGTGGGTACAGGTTCGCCCTCGGAGACCGCCATGACCACCGATAGCTGGATCAACGAGACCCTGTACCCCGACTGGGGCCAGCGCTTCCGGGTGAAGCGTGAGCTGGCGCGTGTGCAGAGCGACTTCCAGGACATCGTGATCTTCGAAAGTTTCTCGCACGGCCGGGTGATGGTGTTGGACGGCGTGATCCAGATCACCGAGGCGGACGAGTTCGTCTACCAGGAAATGCTCGCGCATGTGCCGCTGCTGGCACATGGCGCGGCGGCCAACGTGCTGATCATCGGCGCCGGCGACGGCGGCGTGCTGCGCCGCGTGCTGCAGCACAAGACCGTGCGGCGCGCCGTAATGTGTGAGATCGACGGCGAAGTGATCCGCCTGTCGAAGCTGTTCTTGCCTGACATTGCCGGCGATGCGTGGGACGACCACCGTGCCGAGGTGATCGTCGGCGATGGCATCGACTACGTGAAGCGTGCCCCGGACGCATCGTTCGATGCGATCATCGTTGATTCGACCGACCCGATCGGCGTGGGCGAAGTATTGTTCACCGACTCGTTCTATGAGAACTGCGCCCGTATTCTGAGTTCGCGCGGCCTGGTGGTCAACCAGTGCGGCGTGCCGTTCATGCAGGCCGACGAGCTGCGCGAAACCAGTGCGCGGCGGGTAAAGTTCTTCCCGCACGTCACGGCCTATGTGGCGGCGGTGCCGACCTATGTGGGCGGGTTCATGACCCTGGGCTGGGCCGCCAAGGATCCGTCATTGGTGCGCGTTGGCGTGGAGGAGATCCGGGCGCGCGCGGCCGCGTCGGGCATTCTGGGAACCACGCGCTACTGGACACCCGAGATTCACGCCGGTGCGTTCAACCTGCCTCCATACATCGCGCAGCATTTGTAATATAAGCACTCCACTCGCTGGAGAGTGCTTCGCTGCGCTCGCAATGACACGCGAGCCGCGTGATCAGATCGCGCGACGCGGCTCCGCATCCAGGCCGATACGGCTGTCGGCTTCGTGCGTGTGGGACTGGCGAAGCGCCCAGATCGCAAGCTGGGTCCGGTTGGCGGCACGCAGCTTGCGCAGCAGGCCCTTCACGTGAACCTTCACCGTGCCTTCGGTGATGTGCAGGCGCCGCGCGATTGTTTTGTTGGACAGCCCGACCGCGAGGCATTGGACCACCTGATATTCGCGCCGTGACAGCGGCGCCGCCTGCGCCTGATCCGTGGGCAGCGCGCCGGTTTGCTCCGGCAGCGCGACGGCCTCATCGTCGCGCATCGCCGGGGCAGATCGCCCCGCGGGTTCGGCCCCGGCATCGCCGGTGATCGCCGCCATGATGTCCGCGGGAAACAAGCGATGGCCGCTCAGCACCAGCTCCAGCGAACGTTCCAGCAGGTCGCTGGAGATCTGGGTGAACAGGATCGCATCGACATCCGCGTGCAGCAGGGTGGGCAGCATCGGCCGCGTGCACTGATCGGCGAGAATGACCAGCTTCGCCTTGGCAAAATGATCGTGCAGGTCGCGCACGGACGCCACCACCGTGTCGCTGCGTTGGTCGGACGCAAAGTGGAAGATGACAAGCTCCGGTTCGGCCTCGCTTTCGGGGGATTTGAGCAATTCATCGATGCCGCAGCTCTCGGCGACGATGTCAATATGACATTTTTCCACCATCTGGCGGATGCCGTCCCGGAAGAGACGGTTGTCACTGACAAGGACGGCTCGGCTGCCGGTCACCGACTACCGCCCACGCATTTTCCGCTGCCGTGCATCGCGTCCCACCCCGCAAATCCGAGGGATGTATCGTACTGCCAGTGGGGATAGGGTCAATGGGTACCTCTAAAAGGCAAGCGAACGTGACTGGAAAGTTAATCCAGCCCAGTCGATGAATGATTGTGCCAATGCCACAATAATGTTCATGGCGTACTTTATCGCGCAACCGCGACGCCGGCGATCAATCACGGCCGCTGCCAGGCCCGCCGCAGTCGTCGCCGTAACGATTTAAGCATGATACCAGGTGAGAAAGCAATCCGTTTGCCGTCCAACAAAATGCCGTCAGGGGTCACGGAGAACGTGTGCATGCCGTGCGGATATCGGCCGTTCGGGTCGGGCATGAGACGGGCGACCACGACCTCGTCATACCGGTCGGGGGCGCAGGCGACGACGCGGTTGATGGTCAGCGCACATCCGTAACTTCTGGAGCAATCCTGCGCGGGCCGGAACAACGTTTCGCCGACTCTGGAACGGCGTCCCACCGGGTCGCGAGCAACGAACGTCGATCTTCACCGGATTCAGCGGGTGCGCGGTCCAAGGCCCTTCAAGGCGGTCGGCGAAGCGCAGGCACAGATTTTCGTGCAGACCGAGGGACGCGTCGTTGTAGGCGATCCAGTAGCGGCCGGCATACCGGAACAGCGTGGGGTCCGCCATCGCGACATCCTCGGCAACGATGGCGTGCTCGCGGACTGATCCATCCGGTTCCAGGATATAAAGTACCTGCCGATTTTCCCCCGCCATTTCCGGCAGGCAGAACGCGGTGTCGTCTTCGACATAGGGAAACGGGTAGGAGAGATGCCCCCGCACCGGCAAATCAAGCCGCTGCGCGACCCCGTCGGTGCCTGCAGCCGGCACCAGGGCCTCCAACGTACCGCGTCCGGTCCGGTGCGAGTAGCGCTCATACTGAATCGCGCCCGGATGGGTGGGGCACGGAAAGGGATCGGCGACGAAACCCTCCTGTACCGGGATCTCGAGCCAGGAGTCCGGCGAGACAGTCTGCGAATTGAGGAACCGCTGCGCCGGCCCGTCGATGCGGCCGATCGCCCATATGTCGGACCCGACGCGGTCGCGCAGCCAGGCGCGGAAGCTGGAGAGCCGGCCGGCGACGAAGCGGCCGGGGCTTGGCAGCCGCACCGGAAAGGCCATTGCCGCCGGCTGCGACGGCTGCGTCTGGAGCGCCGTCGCCACCAGCCAGATGGCCGCCCGGCCGATCGCATCGAGAAGCGCGCGATACTGACGCCGGCTGGTAATGTGCGCCTGGGCGATCACCCGGCTTTCCGCCGCGCCGCCGATCGATTCCGTCAGGTACAGCGAGATGACACGATCGGGACCGGCCAGGCAACCGAATGGCCGCATCAGCGCGTTGCCGAACCCGTCAACGATGCGCCACACGGGCATCGGCCCTGGTGGGGCGCAGCCGTGCAAATCCAGCAACAACTCCGGCTTCCCTGCCTCGGCCGGCCCTGCTGGGCCAGCCGACGCCTTCCGCCCAAAGGCGTCCAGCGCCGTGCCTCGCACGCTGCGGCGCCATAGCCAGCCGCCTTCGGGTTTTCCACTGGCCGGAATGAGGTCCGCAACGCCCTCCGCGGCCTGCGCCAACTGCCTGGCGAAGGGGAATCCGCACCGATCCCCGGCACCGCGATCCGCAGCGGCTCGGCAAGCAACTGCTCGGTAGGGTCCGGCGGGTGCATATCGGGCTGCGGCGACGTGTCCAGCGCGTTGCAAATCATTGCACTCACGTGCGCAATCCCGCGGGCCGCCGCGGTGCCGACCGCAACGCGCGACGGGCGGACTGAATCCATCTTATTGGCCGCGGAACATTTTGCTTCCAGGATCCCTCCCAGAAATGCACGCCGAGGGTGTCCGGGGTGACCAGTTCTTCGCGAAATTCCTCGCCATAAGCATAGGGAAAGAACCAATGCACCGGGCAAACGAAGATGTCCTTCACCAGCACGCCGTCGCGCGAGTAGTCCCGTAAACCCTCATCGACCAGCAGCCGGGTGATCAGCTTCGGGCCGTAGCGCGTGGGACGGTCCAACCCCAACCAGGCGGGGCTCATGCGCAGGACTGCCTGCAAAGCGGCGCGGATGAGAGGATGGCCGGGCTCGGCACCGAACACGCCGTTGCAGACCCAGTCAGTCGGGTGATAGTCGTGCTGGAACGCAAAAAAACACCGGTGCCGCAACAGCGAATCCAGCGGGCGACGAAGCTGGATGTCGGTGTCCAGATAGATCCCGCCGTACTTCTCCACAGCGATCAGCCGGGCGATGTCGGCGACCGTCGCCCAGCGCCGGCGCGCATAGGCGCGCGCGATCGCCGGCAGCGTCATGTCGATGTTGTCCTCGTTCCACTGAACGATTTCATAGTTCGGGTTGGTTGCGCGCCAGCTATCGATGAAGCCGCGCAGTTTGTCCGGGAGCTTGCTGCCGACCCAGACATAGTGCAGGCGGTTGGGGATCATGTCGCCTCCTCTCGTGGTATCCGGCGGCGGGGCGTCATGGCGTTGCACAGCAGCGCCAAAATGCGCCCGAGATAGCCGGGCAGAAGGACGAATTGCAGCAGCAGCAGGTAGGTCACGCCGCCGGCCGTCCAGGTGGCGAGCAGCGGCAGGATGCCCGTGGGTAGCGGGTTGCCGACCGCAAGCATAACCCCCAGCATCCCGGTTGCCGAGGCGGTGACTCTCGCCCAGTCCGACAGGATGCCGCTGATGGCCAGGCCGCACGCCCGACGCAGGGTCAGCAGATGCAGCGGGACCATCAGCAGCGATATGGTCGCCCAGGCCACGCCAGCCCCGACGATACCGAATTGAGCGGCGATGGGATATCCGACGCAACCCAGCGCGACGTAGGTGATGGCCAGGCCGGTGAACCGTTGAGGCTGCCCGAGCGCGGCCAGCACCGCCCCGTTCAGGTACCACAAACCGAGCGTCGGTGCCGCGAAGCACATGGCCTGCAGCACCGCCGCTGCCGGCAACCAGCGACTGCCGAACAGCAGCGGCACCAGTACCGGCGCGCCGACGCCCAGCGCGACGGCGGCCGGCGTCCACACCGAATTCACTACCAGGATCATCTGCCGATAGGTGCGGCGAAACCCCGGCAGGTCGTCGGCGAAGCGGCTGAGGACCGGCAGGGCCACGCGCTCGATCGGCGTGATCGCCACCATTGTCGCCGTTATCATTATGCGCAGCGCCATGGCGTACAAGCCAACACCGGCGGCGTCTACGAACAGGCCGACGAAGAGCTGGCTGATCCGGTCGGAGGATTGCTTCAGGCCATTGGCGAACATGAAATGACCGGCGAAAAACAGCAGTTCGCGCAGCGACGTGGGACGCGCACGCAGGCCGGGACGCCAGGGAGAACGCCAGGACATCACCAGCAGGGTCACGACGTATTGCGCCACCTGCCCCATCACCAGGGCCCAGACGCCATAGCCGTGCAATGCCAGGACGATGCCGACGCACCCGCCCGTGCCGTAGCCTAGCAGGGTCCGGACAGCGAGGACGCGCATGTTCAGAGCCCGGCGGTAAAGCGCCGTCTGCACGGTCACCAGCGCCTGCAGGATGCAGAGCATGGTGAGGACACGAAGCATCGGCGCGATGATCGGCGCAGAGAACAGATCGGCGATCGGTCGCGCGATCACCTGGGCGATGCACGTCAGGACCACGGCCAGCGCCAGGTCGCACCAGAACACGGTATCGAGGAACGCATCGTCGATCTGCGCGCGTTGCACGATGGCGTCGGCGAAGCCGTAGTACTGCACGATCGTCAGAAGGGTCAGCACCGACATCGCCAGAGCGAAGAAGCCGTATTCCGCCGGCCCGATGATGTGCGCCAGTACCAGGAAGATGGCGAACGACGAGCCCTGGCCGCCGACCATATCGGCCAGTGCCCATAGCGTTGCATGAGCGGAACGAGCCTGGCTGGGCGGCGCCGACAATTCGACCGGCGCGTGTTTGGCCACGATCGTCATGCGTCGCCCGTCATGCGTCACCTGGAATCCTGCTGTCGCGAAGAGCTCAAGGCGCCGCGCCGTTCACGCCTCGCGCGCATTTTGGTAATCCGGTCTGGCCGCCGGCGAGACGAGCGCGCGAGCAAGGCGGGTAGCGAAGATTGCATAATCGACGCCATAGCGCTTGGCGAGACGCCGCGGTTCGCGTGCCAACCGATAAGCCCAGCGCAGGTTGGCGGCATCCACCCAGCCGGGATAGTAGCGGATCCCGTCGGCGAGCTGATCGAGATAGCCGCCGCAGGTAAACCCGAGGCCGGACCAGCCGGATTCCGCCAGGCCGAGCAGGAACCGTTCCTGCGCACCGGCTCCCATGCCGCAGATGGTGACCGACGGCGACAGCGCCTTCAGCTCGCGGATCTTGCGGCTGTGACCGCCGTAACCGTCGAATACCGCGGCGATGTCCAGTCCGGGAAATGCCTCGCGAAGCTGTTGCGCGCTGCGTTCGGCAACGCCGGGACGCCCTCCGACCAATGCAACCGTGAGCCCGTCCCGCCGAGCGCGTTGGAACACCAGGGGCGCGAGTGAGGTGGTGTCGAAGCTGATCCGAGCCGCGGGCAGCCGGTGCAGCAGACGTATTGCCCAGCACATGCCAATGCCGTCCGGCAGCACGGCGTCAAAGTCATCGAGCAGGCGGCGGTAGCCGGGATCGCGCTCGCCGATGACGACGGACGCGGGATTGACGAAGGAGAACAGCACCGCGCGCGCCGGCACTGGCGCTATGTCGAGGAGTTGGGGAATCTCGGAGGCCGCCACCGAATCAGCGCGGATGCCGAGCGTGTTCGTGCGCGTTAGCCGCATGCTGTTGCTTCTCCGCCTACAATCTGACCCGAGAGGCAGAACTTCGATCCATTGCGGGCGCAATAAGATCGCGTCCGTCCCAATAAGATCGCGTCCGTCGAAAGGAAGTTAGGGCAATGGCAGGGGCTGCTGACACTGCTCGAAGGGGGTGGCGGTGCGCTACTCCCAAAGGGATAGACTGCCATCGGGCCGATGAGACGCGATAGAAATCGCACGGTCGGTCAACGAAAACGCCTGCTGCGCTTGTCCGGAATAACCCTATATAGATACCTCAAACAGGTGAAACCGGGCGACGATGGCGTTGCCCGCCATGACAGCAGTCATCGCGTGAAACACCCTTGTGATGCCGAAAACGTCTGGCTGTGCGCTTCGCCGCTAATGCCGCGGTCGCTAAAGCCGCTCGCAATGTAGTGCGCCGGCATTCCGCTGCGTTGCGGCAAACCACTGCGATCCGGCTGATGGTCCTCGTAATGACAGCATGCGATCCGGTCGGGGGACGCACTCCTCAGTCGCAGCGGGTCCTACAGGCGGGCGGGTCCTACAGGCGGGCGTGAAGCAGGAACGCGACAAGGCCAAGGAAGGCCAGGCTGACCATGGCGGAGGCCATCATCAGCAGCAACCCCATCAGGCGCGGGTATATCGGTGGCGCACGATTGCTCTGCTCACGGGAAGCCGGCGAAGCTATCGTCGCCTGTCTCACTGCTCGATTCACTTTCCTGTCCTGGCTCCTTGGATCGCTAGCGCATCGTGGACCTTCACATGAAACTGCCGATCCAGCCGTAGTTCAACCCCAAATTCGCCATATTTTAAAACCAACTCGATTGCGCACAGCGGCCGGGTCTGTCAAGTTTCCCGCAACGGTGGGGCGTTCAAAAGGCTAAATCCCCGCAAAGAAACAGGCTGGCTATTGCGATTCTTGCGAATGGACTGACGGTGGACCATATCGATAAGCGGACCGAAGTGGTTCTCCGACCCCTCGATACCGACATTCATGACAGCTTTGAAGAGCTTCTGAACTCGAGTCTGGGACCGGACATGGCCCGATGAGCTGGCTCGCCAGATCGTGCAGTGGCGATATTACCAGCGTCCCGCGGGCCACGTGACCTGGGTGGCCTGCGCCGGCAGCGAGTGCGTCGCCATGCTGAACTCGCGGATTCGACCGTATCTTCTTCGCAATAAACGCACGATGGTGCGGGAAACGGCGGATTGGTTCTGCATGCCGAACTATCGCCCGTTCGGCCTGGGACTGCGGGTGCTGCGGAAACTGCGGGACTATCCGGAGCCGGTGCTGGTCGTCGGCGGTTCCAACATGACCCGGCAGATCCTGCCCCGCCTGGGATGGACGGAACTGATGCCGGTGCGCAGCTACATCCTTCCGGTCACGGCACGCGGCCTTGCTGCGAACATGATGCGTCTGAAATGGCCGCGGACGGAGGCGTTGGCCCGCATGATCTGGCGGCGCGTGCCGATCCGCGCGCCGAGACACCTGCCTCCGCCGCCCGGCCGGGTGGACATACAGCTTCTTTCCGGCCCTGACTGGCAAGATCTGCCGGCCGATACCAGCGGCGGCCTGGTCAGCTTGCTCGAGCGAGACCATTGGCAGTGGCTGGCATCGATGCCGAGCGTCTTCGCGATACCGCTGGGCATCGTGTTCCGGCTGGATGGCGTCGTGGTGGGATTCTGCCTGGCGCAGCTTGAACCTTCGGTCACCGGCCTGGACGGCCGCATCGTGCATTTGCAGGTCGGCCGCGGCGACGTGCCGATGATCGCATGGATCGTATCGGCTGCGTCGCGCGTCCTGGTCGATCGTGGCGCCGCGTTCATCCGCTGCTTCGTCTCCACAGCGGAGAAGATTGCCGCTGTCGAGGCAGCGGGATTCATGTTCTCGCAGACGATGCCGAGCCACTGGTGGAACCGGCCTGGCGTGCCCGTGCCGGACAGCATCGACGTGGACTACCTGCGTGGAGACGATGCACAGCCGCTCGCGGCAATGCGCGGCAAGCACCAGCGCTGGAACGACCGAAGCCGGCCGACCGAACTGCTGCCGGAATAAGCCGGTCCTCGCGGATGCCGCGGACGCGCTCGGCCTGATCACAGAGCGCAGTGCAGGCCCAAGGCCCGGGCCACCGCCGTGCAAGCGTTCAGGTCCGGCTTGATCCCGAAGCCGCCGTCGAATTCCCAGACCGTCCAGCCGAAACCATCGGCCTGCATCGCGTGCACCGCCTGGGCCAGCCAGCGCGCGCGCGAGGCCGGCGGTGCCATGCGGTAAACGCCAAATTCTGTCACCACGATGTGGAGGTGACGCTCGTCCGCCATCTTCCTGGCCATCGCGAGGTCGGCGACCATGGCATCGGCGCCCGTTTTTTCGTAGGCCGCCAACTCCTTCTGGACGTCCGGCGGCACGTGCTGCATCACCGCCTGCACGTTGGCGGGATTCGGCGGGTATTGCAGGCCGCTGATCGCCGTGAATCTCAAATCCCACTGCGCGCCCTGATGGGTGAACGGCATCGGCTGGTACAGGTGGATGGCATAGGCCACGTCCGCGTCCGTGCTGGGGTTGAGAGGGGCAAGCGCCCAGGACGTGGAGTACGGCGATCCGGCCAGCAGAACGGTGTTGTCCGGGGCGACCTTGCGGACGGCAGCCAGCAGTTCGTCCTGCACCGCGTTCCAGCGCTTCGGATCCATGGTCGGCTCGTTGGCCAGTTCAAAGAAGATCATGTCAGGTGGAAACGCGTGTGCGTAATCGCCGGCAAGCAACTGCCACGCTTCGGTCCATTCCTGCACCACCGCCGGCGTCGCTTTGTCATCCATCGGATCCGCACTGGAACCCATGCACAGGATCACTCCCAGATGGTCCGCCACGGCCGCCTTCACCACCTGCTGCAGTCGGTTCGATGGATTGGCGGCATCGCGCAACACCCAGGCCGGATCAACGAAGATGCGGACATGCCGCAGACCCGCCTGCCTGATCGTGTGCAGCCCGCCGTCGATGATCGGCAGCGGTGCAGGCGTGAAGACCGTTATGAGGTTGACGCCCCTGGAAAGGGTGTCGAGCCTGGCGGCCGGCACATCCGCCCTCCCCGTTGCGCCGAGCGACAGCCACAGCAGCAGCATGCACAGCCCAAGCTTCATGCCGCCGCGGGGCGCAGCATGCTGAGTGCCTTGCGGGCCGGCCGGGCGCACGTCACCACCGCACGCTCGCCGTTGGCCACCACGACCGCGCAGAGCAGGGTGAACAGACCGCAGGCATAAGCCGTGTAGGCTTCTTCCTGGAACACGCCGTTCACCGTCACCGTGGCCAGGGCGAGAAAAACGATGTCCTGCCGCCGTGGCGACCGCAGGTGCAGGCCGGCGTTCTTCAGCAGCAGCACGATCACGCCGAAAATGGCGGCTGACGCGAGCCCCATCTGGTAGATCAACACCCCCACGGCGCTTTCCAGCGCAAAGTCCAGTCCCGAGTGCTGAAAAGTGCTCCACTTGAAATTCTGCTCTGCCTGTGGCGAGAAGTTGCCGCCGACACCGAGACCATGGCCGATCGGGTCCGCCATCAGGCCGTGCACGCCGCCCAGGAAGCCGAGCACGTGGTAGTCGTCGTTCCGCATCCCCGACAGGATGCCGAAACCGACATAGGCAATCATCAGGACGGTGCCCGTCGCGAGCAGGAACCTGGAATTTCTGGTCACGTACCAAACGAACCACAAATCGAACGTGAAGAAGACCAGCAGCGCCGCCCCCTTCGTCCCGATCATCGCAAGCATCGGCAGCGTAATCCACAGCCACGGCGACATGCCAACGGCCACCGCGACAATGGTGACGCCGGCAAGGATGTAGCCGTACGAAATCGGATGTATGATGGTCCCCATGAATCTGAACGACGTCGCGTTCGAATCGCTGCCGGTGACGTTGAAGAACACCGATCTGTTCTCGTCGGCGAGTTGCTTCCCTGATTCGAAGTAGTTCGCGTCGGCACGCGGACCGGTCGCGGGCTCGATTTTGGTGTATTTCAGATTCATGTAATTGGGCGCGTTGATCGCGTCGTAGTACGGGGCCGGTGCGGCGATCTCCAGCAGGCTGACCATGATGCTCAGGGCCGCGCTGATGACGAAGGCGGCGCCGATGGTCTTGAACGACCATATGCGCCCGACGTCCAGCCCGATCGGGATGGTCAGCACCAGTGAGGTCGCTTCCCGGAAATAGACCGCGGCGGAGGTCAGGCCGGATTTCGACATGCCGTACAGCGCGTAACCGGCCGCTGCCAGCAGGGCAAGCTTCACCATAAACAGCAGGTGGCCGTTCAAATGGCGCCAACGCCTGGTGGACGTGAGCCGAAGCAGGCTGACTGCCCCCATGACGACCAATGCGGCGAAGTTGGTGCCCTGCAGTGCGGTGAATCCCTCATAGTCCATACCGATTGACAGGATCGAAATGAACCAATTCTGGTAGATCAGCCACTGAAACAGGATCAGCACCCCGGCCAAAGGCGACTTGTGGTGCACGTATCCCAAGGCCAGCAGGGCGATGGGAAAGAACAAGAGGTTGAGTTTGCAGAGAACGATGTGCACCACCAGCAGCGCCATGCCGATGAACTGCCAACCCAGGACCTGAAGGACCAGGTCCCGGGTCGGCAGCCCGGCGCAAGGCGGCAGCGGTTGCTGCTTCACTGGCGGCGCTGGCTGCTTCGGCACCGCTTGCTGCTTCATCGGCAGCGCTTGCTGTCTAAGTGCCAGCATCGGCTGCTTCATTGGCAGCGGCGACTGCTTCATTGGCGGTAGTATTTGAACATCGCCGAGGAGAACCGCACCGAATCCGCAGTCCCGAGCTTCACGCACCGCGACGGATCAACCATGTTCAGCACCAGCCCCGCGAGGTTGGTGCCTTCCAGCAGCGGCGCGCCCGACTTGCCGCCGCGTCCCTTCACAAGCTGCCTGATCGCCAGCGCGACATGCTGGGGCTCGGTCCGTTCCCACTGTGCCAGCAGGATCGTGCGATCCACGTAGCGCGACAGCGACCACGCATCGCCGCCGATCAGCGCCGGCGGAGCGTCGATGACGATGAAGTCGTGCCGGTCCTGCAGCGCCGCAATCGCCTGCTGCATCCGGGGATTCGACAGCAGCCGGCTCGGATTGCCGCGCGGCTGACCCGCCGGAAGGATCGTGAGCCCCTCCGAGGGCCGGCGCATGGCGTCGCTGGCCGCGATCTCGCCGCGCAGCACGTCGCCCAGCCCCAGCGTCGTCGCGGCGGGCCCCCTGCCCCGGTGCAATGTCGAGGTCGAGCGCAGATCGGCCTCGATCAGCAACGCATCCAACCCGCGGTTGGCAGCCGCCGTGACCAGCGCGCGCGCTGTCGTGCTCTTGCCTTCGCCCGGCAGGGTCGACGTCACAAGCACACTGTTCGCGCGCTCGTCATAGAGCAGACGATTGAGAATATCCTCGATGCCGTCCTGATACATCTCCTCCGTCTTCGGTGTGCGGAACGGCAGCATAGCCAGAGCGGGAATGCCCAGCATGTTCTCGACCTCGGTGGTCGACGCCATGCCCTTGCCACGTTCCGTCAGCAGACCGATGCAGCCGGCCATCAGGAAAGCCACGATGCCGGCCGCGGGGATCATCAGCTTGTTGTTGGGAAAGTCCGGCCGCATGGAAGCCGCAGCCTGCGACACGATGCGCACGGGGGCGGCCGGGAACAGCACCGAATCCGCCGTCTGCGTGGCCCGCTGCAGGAATTCCTGATAGATGTTGTTGCGCGCCGTGGATTCCACCCGCAGCATCGACAGTTCGGCGCGCGCCTTGTCGAGCCCGGCCATTTGCGTCTGCAGCACCGTCAAGCGTTGGCTGAGGTTGTTCACCGCCTGCTTCGCCGAAGCGATCTGGTTAGGAATTGCGCCCACCTCACGCTCGGCCTCGGCGCGGATCTGTCCGTCTATCGCCGCGACCCGCTGGTTGTAGGGGATCAGCACCGGCGAATGCGGTCCGTAGGTCGCAGCAAACCGCGCCCGCGCCGCCAACTCGACCGCCTGCTGCTCACGCAGGCGCGCGATGGTTTCCGAACGGAGAGCAGCGGCCAGCGTCTCCGGATTCGCACGCCTGTCGCTGTCGTAGAGCGCGGTGAGCGTGGTCAACTGGTTCCGCGCTGTCTCCAATTGCGTGTTCACCGCCGCCGCCTGCTCCTGGATGATCGTCGAATTCTCGTTGCCGGAGGTATCCGTCAGGCCGTTGCTGATCTGGAAGTTGACCGCGGCATTGGCGGCGACGACAGCTTCCGACTTCAATTGCTGCATCCGGCGCTCGACGAACGTGTGCGCCTGGGAATTCATGTCCTGGCGATAGGTGAGATGATTCCCGATATACAGAGTGGCGATGGTGTTGGCGATCTTCGCGGCCAGCTCGTTGTTCTCCGAAGAGACGGTGATGTCGATCACGCGCGACCGCGGCACCGGGGCGAACACTACGTGCTCGCGCAGCGTGCGCAGAGTGTCGGAAAGCTGCCGCTCCGCCATGGTCGAATCAGGCGGCACGTCGGACGGCAGCCAATTCGCCGGGATCCAGCGGCCAAGCGCAGCCAACCATGAAGCCTTCAGGTCGGGATCGAACTCCGGCTCCTTCAGCAAGCCGGTTTTCAGCATGGCCTCGGTCAGCAGTTGCTGGGATTGCAGCAGGGCCAGCTCCGTGCCGATCGTTTCGGAATCGAATGGGACATCCTGCACCACGTTGCCGGTGCTGGCCACGGCCCGCGGCGGCGGCTCTACCGAAACCGAGGCAGTGGCGCTGTAGTGTTTTGGCAGGAACTGAACGCCGACGGCCAGGACGCCGAACAGCAGAATGCCGATGCTGGCGACCAGCAGCTTGCGCCGCCATAACTTGCCCGCGAGTTCGCCGAGGAAGGTTTGCTCCCGCTCGGCTTCCTCCATGCCTAAAATGGCTTCCATATGTTCGGTCGCTCCGTTGTTTTGAATGAAGTGACGCGAGCTAGTACCAATTCCCACCCCAGCAGGCACACGACCACCGTCATCAGGAGCACCCGCAGGTCAAGCAAGAGCGACCAGTTTCTGATATAGTCGAGATCGTAGTTCACACGCCGCTGCATCTTGTCGGGGGTCTCGGTTCGGCCGCGGCAGCCGTGGATCTGCGCCCAGCCAGTGATGCCCGGCCGCATGCGATGCCTACCCCAGTAGCCCTCGATTAGCGCGGAATATTGGTCGTTGTGCGGCAGCGCGTGCGGACGTGGCCCGACCAGCGACATGTCGCCCTTCAATACATTCAGCAACTGCGGCAGCTCATCGAGGCTGGTGCGCCGCAGGAACCGGCCGATACGCGTCACCCTGGGGTCGTTCGGCTGCGCCTGCGGCACGTCGTGCTCCGGCACCTCGCAATGGGTCATGGTGCGGAACTTCAAGATCTCGAACATACTGTTGCCGAGACCGAGGCGTTTCTGGCGGAACAGTACCGGCCCGGCGCTGTCCAGCCTGATCGCAACGGCAATCAACCCCATCAGCGGCAGCAGAAGCACCAGCAATCCGGTGCCCAGCACAAGGTCCTCGGCCCGCTTCACGACCGCCGACCAGCCATCCAACGGACGACGATGCACGGTCCAGACCGGGTGGTCGAGCAACATCGACGCGGTGAAGTTGGGGAACGCCCCTTCCAGCGGGCCCGTGCAGACATGCACGTTGGTCGGCGTCGCGCTGAGCTGGCCGATCGCGGCGTTCACCTCCGACATGGCGTTACTCGGAGCCGCGACGATGATGTCGTCCACCTGGACCACGCGGGCAATGCGGATCAGGGCGTCGATGCCGTTATGGCTGTCGCCGTGCAGCGAGTAAACGCCCAGGAAGTGCGTGTCCATATTGTCGTTGCGGCGGATTCTGCCGGCCAACGCGCGGCCCATGCCGCCCACGTCCACCACTGCCACCACGCGCGCCAACCTGCCATTCCGGCGCCAGTGGTTGACCTGCATATGCGCAATGATGCGCAGGCCGCCGAGACCGACAAGGGTGCCGATGTACCAAGTGGACACCGACGCATCGGAGAACAGGCGCGGGTCGCGCGTCGCCTGCTCCAGCGCCAGCAGCAGGGCGAAAACCGCCGAACCATACACCAAGACCCGGCCAAGCTGGGCTCGCAGCCGATCGTTGATATCCGGTGCGTAGGCGCCGGCACCGCGCAACGCCGCCAGCATAAGCACGGCAGAGAGCACTGCGATCGTCGACAACCGCGGCCCGGCAGCGAAGCTGCCTCCCCGGAAGGCCAGCGACGCGGCAAATGCAAGCATCACAACGAAGGCATCGCCGCACATCAGCAGCAGCGACAGGCGATGCAGGGGGCTGGGCCCGGCGAAGCGATCCCGAGCGTCGGGTACTGCCGAGGTGAGATTGGCCGAGGTGAGATTGGCCGAGGTGAGATTGGCCGAGGTGAGATTGGCATGCGCCACCCGGCCCGCAGCGAGCCCACCGGTGTCGGTTCGGAATGAGAAGTCTGTTGAAATTGCGGGGCTCCCTCGGATGGCGCCAAGGTTCTCCGGCGGCGCAGGGCGTTCAAGCAGTTCGTGCAGCAGCACGCGCTCGGGCAGCGGCATCAGCAATGTTCCCGGGCGCCGAACCAGAAATCCGCCGCGGCAGCAATGAACGTTTCGCAAAAAAAGTACCTGTCGGCGCGCCCTCCACCATGTTCCAGATCATTCGGCATGCAGAATCTGACTTGCCGCCCCCCAACTCCCCCAATGCTGCTTCGATTTCCCTTGGAGATGCTCAGTGCCGACATGCTTCACCATTGGTCAGCGCCTACCGGCACGCAAAGACGGCGCCCGGTTCCAACGCGCTCGGTAGCTACTATCCAAACTCCGACCTACCATCCTCCCCGGCTGGAGTATCCCGACGGGATAAGTCACGCGCGCAATTTGATGCGTCTGCCCAACGGTCCGGCGTTGTCGTTTTGAAACCGTGCCGAAGCCGTGGCAGCCCGGAGGGGCGAGCGGCCGTCGCCCGGGTCTGAAGTTCCAGGTCGCAGGGCCGGCAGACAGCGATATCAGCTCCAAGCGCCGCGCCCGGCGAAAGAGGTATTCCTTCGTCGGTAGGTCAGCCGCATCGCCAAACGAATCGGCCCGGGTCCGTTAAGGGTGCGCTGCGACGATTGTCAATTTCGCGGCAATGTGAGTGCGATAGTCTCATTTCTTTTCGGAGTTACCCTCTCGGACTACCGCGCCAGACGCTTTGCGCCGCAGCCAGATCCGGGTGACGCTCTTGAAGCGGCGCCTCTCCCGTCGGTGAACGGTGGTGGCGTTGCTCTGTTACATCAGTGCAATATCAAATTAGTGCGATCGGCCGCACCGGACTGCCCGTCGCCCCGCGGAATTTCGTAGCCAGCAGAATGAAGCAGAACGCCGTCAGCCGATCCCGCGCCAGCTCGTCCAGCACAAGGTTCTCGATCAGGTAGACGCCCGCCTCCGCCAGCGCATGCTGATGCACCGGCATCGACACGGTCTTGTCCGGATTGGGCAGCACCTCGACCGCCATATTGTCGCAACCGATCGCCACCACCCCCTGCTGGGTCAACCATCGTGCCGCGGGCGCATCGATGCCCGGCTCCCCCGCCAGATAGCGTGGGTTGTCCACGCCGAAATACCGCCCCCACCCGGTTCGGATCAGCGCGATATCACCGGGCCCGATGGCCAGCTTTGCCGCGTCGGCCGCGCGCGCCAGATCGTCGGGCGTGACCACGCGCCCGGCCGGCAAATGCTGGCCGCTATCCAGCCCCGCCACGTCCAGCAGCACGCCGCGCGCAATCATCGGCGGCGCGTGCTCGATCCCCAGTTTCTCCAAGCCCCAATCCGTTACGGTATCGGCCGCGGACAGGCCGTTGTACAGCCGGTCACCCTTCGAAAAATGCCCCAGCGCATCGATATGCGTTCCGACATGCGCGGTCATTTCGATGCGCTCGACATTGGCCCCAGCGTCGTTCGTCGCACCCAGAAGACGGCGCCGCCGGATGCTGTCGCGCCAGGTCGCCCACATCGACAGCAGGAACGGCGTTTGGTTCGGCACCAGGAAAGGCGCGCCCATGCCGATCTCATGGCTTACGTCATACATCCGGCCCTCGCGCACCAGCGCCAGCGCGGCCAGGCGCTTCTCCGCCGTGAGTAGATTTGCGGCGCCGATCTGGTCGGCGGCACCCCAGCGCGAATGGTCGTGCGCGGCGGTCGTGTTCATGTCCGGGTTTCCTCTGGATTTAGATCGCGATGATCGGGGCAGGCTATCCGCATGATTTCGCTCAAGGCAATGCGGGGCGGGAAGAGACCTGCGCTGTCCCTGCCCGCTCGGGCGACGAGCCGACGCCGCTATACCGTTACGCGCGGGTGACCCGCTGGTCCGTTCCGCGCGGGTGACCCGCTGATCCGTTCCACGCGGGTGACCCGCTGGCCGCTATCGCCGTGTCGAGCGCCGCGGCGCGGCCGCAAGACTGGTGGTCTTCCCGCGCCCAGTCTTCCCGCGCCCAGTCTTCCCGCGCCCAGTCTTCCCACGCCGGTCTTGCCGCGCCGGCCACGGGCAAGCGGCCTTTGGCAGGCTGCCTTTCGCCACGACCGGTCACCCCGATTTATAATGACAGCGCGCGACGGCTGGACTAGCCTTCCGTCGTCCCCTCGCGGGATCAATGAGGCGAGAAAGATCGCCGCCGACCCAAAAACAGAGGCAACACGTCGATCCGGTGGTACCTCCGCGGGCCGCCAGACTTCGCGAGGTGGCGAACGCTCTCCCAAGCACCATCGAAGCAAGTCCCAAGAAGCTAAGTCCCGATAAACAAACGCGCCGACCTCGCCCGTTCAGCGCCCCCGCATGGTTCCCCGGATTACAACAATCTGGGAGATTTCCATGGTCCAAGTTCGCTCGGTTGGCCGATCGGCAACCGCCGCCGGCTTTGTGCTCGGACGCAAGCTCGATAGCATTCCATTCAGTGGATACCACATCCTGCTCATCGCCGTGCTCGCCCTCGTCGGCTTTATCGAGGGCTACGATCTGGTGATGACCGGCTCGCTGCTGCTGCTGGCCAAGGCGCCGCTGCACCTGACCGGGTCCGATATTCGTTGGCTCGCCGTCGGCCCCACCTTCATGCTGTGCGTCGGCGGTTTCGTCGCCTCGGCAATATCGGACCACTGGAGCCGCAAGACGGTCATGCTGATCGGCGTGATCGCCACCACGTTCCTGACGCTGATGATCCCGCTGGTGCAAAATGCCGAGCAATTGATCGCCCTGCGTCTGCTCACCGGCTTTGGGGCGGGCGGTGCCGTGTCGGCGGCGTTCCCGATCGCCGCCGAGTTGATGCCGGCACAGCACCGCCGCACCTACGGCGCGATCTACGAGGTGGCACTGGCGACCTCCTTCACCCTGGTGCCGTTTCTCGCCTATCTGCTCTCCGACAACTCCGACGCCTTTCGGCTCCTGGCGCTGCCGGGCGGGCTGTCGGTAACCGTCATCCCGGTGCTGGTCTATTTCATAATCCCCGAAAGCCCACGCTGGTACTTGCGCAAAGGTCAAGCTCAGGTTGCGGTCGACGTCGTCAACCGGATCATCAAGCGGTGCGGCGACCGGGTGGCACCGCTGACTGTCGCGGCACTCGGCGAAAACCTCGAGCATACTCGAGAGCAGCTTCCGCCTTATTGGGCATTGTTTACCGCTGGCCAACTGCGCTGGACAACAGTCGGCATTCTGGCTGGCGTCTGCGCGGGCACCGCCTATTTCCTCATCGCCGTGCTGCTGCCGAAAGCGCTGGTCGATCAAGGCGCTGCCGTCAGCCTGAGCTTCGGGTTGAGCTCGCTGGTGTTCTTCGCGAGCATTCCGGGAAAGGCGTTCACCGGGTTTCTGATGGAGGTCATCGGCCGGCGGTGGACGATCGCCTACGCGCTCGCCGGATCGCTTCCCGGTCTCTGTATGATGCTATTCGCGCACCAGATGGGACAGTTCGCAACGGTCGTGATGGTCATGGGAGCCCTGATCACCGGCTTCACCGTGTTGTCCGCCTTCACCGCGACCCGGGTCTACCTCTCCGAGCAATTCCCGACGGCGCTGCGCGGCCGCGGCCATATTTTCGGCGAGTCCTTCGGACGGCTCTTTGCCGGCGTCCTGGCACCCTATCTGATGGAACCGCACACCGGCTCGGCGACAATATTCTTCGGCACAATTCTCGTCGTCGTGGCGATTGGCGCCTTCATCCCACTGGCCTTCGGACGCGAAACCATCGGCCAGCTCGAAACGGTGACCGAGGGCGTGCCGGCACTGGCATGACGTGCTGAGGCAGTCGGGCAACCGCCTGGTGCCACGCTACCCGGCATTGCTCACGGGTTGCCCGATGCTTCACGACTGATCCGCGTTCAGGCGTTCAGGCGGTGCTGTCTCGCGCACACGTTACTCGTGCCGTTCGTCGTCAGCCGCACGGTCGTGCCAGAACTGTCGTGGCAGACTATCCCACTGTCGCGCCAGGCTGTCCCACTGTCGTGCCGGACTATGCCAAGGTGTGCACGATCACCGGCCCAGCTACCGCTGTGGCCGGCCCGCTTAGCAGCGGCGCGAGATTCTGCTCGATCCACGCGACCCCGCGTCGGTTGGACTCAGCGGCACCCGCGTAATCGTCGAAAATGCTGATCGCCGTCACGGTGTCGTCTGGCGCGTAGATAACGTAGTAGGCCCGGAAACCCGCGACATCGCTGATGATCGGGATCGCGCCCTCCTTGATCCTTTGCGTCAACTCTTCCGCCATTCCGGCCTTTGCCTTGCCCTGACGAATAGCTGCGTACATGGTTTCCTCCTTCGGACATCCGAGCCGACCATGGTCTCGAGCCTGAGCTCGCGAGTGAGCGCAGGTTTATTCCGACGGCCCGCGCATCGCGCTGATTGATTTGTCAACATCGCATTGGGAGACGATCCGCCACAGCATCGCCGACCCCTTGCCGGCGCGCACCGCGCAACACCAGGCAGACGCGACCTTTGTCCTGCCCGGAGCGACACAAGGGTTAGCCGATCCAGAGACATCCGGAAAGCGAGCAGACAACGGCCGCGTTCTTCCTGCAGTTCGTCGGAGCGAGAGGATAGCGCCGGCTCGGGAGGAGACACGGGAAGAGCGCTGGGCGGCTATGGCGAGCGCCGCGGAACCACCCGTTCTGCGGCCGTTCTGCGGGACCGGCATTGCGACCAGCCGCGCATCCGGCCATTTTGCCGCATCTCTGAGAATGGACAGCCCGATGCCGCAGACCGATGTGGGACACTCCGAGGACCTGCTTACCGAACTTTCCGCCTGGGTGCGGCTGGAAACCCCGACCACGGACCCCGCCGCGGTGAACCGCCTGATGGACGTGGCGGAGGCGGACCTGGCGCGCGCCGGTGCGGCGCTGACGCGCATCCCCGGCCGCGACGGGTTCGGCGATAACCTGATCGCGCGCACACCGGGCGAGGGTCCGGCAATCATGGTGGCGGGGCATCTGGATACCGTCTGGTCGCATGGGACGCTCGACGCCATGCCGTACCAAGTGAACGGCGAGAAGGCGCACGGCCCCGGAATTTACGACATGAAGGCCGGCAGTTTCCTGGCCTTCCATGCAGTGCGCCGCATCCTGCAGCAACAGATACGGACAACGCGCCCGATCGTGCTGCTGCTGACGCCGGACGAGGAAGTCGGCAGCCCCACCAGCCGCGACATCATCGAGCGTGAGGCCGCGCAAGCGGCGGTGGTGCTGATCCCGGAGCCGGCCGGTGCCAGTGGTGCCTGTGTCACAGCGCGCAAGGGCGTAGGGCGGTTTGTAATGCGCATCGAGGGTGTCGGCTCCCATGCCGGAGGTGCGTTCCAGGACGGGGCTTCGGCGGTCGTTGAGCTGTCGCACCAGATCCTGGCGCTGCACAAGATGGTCGATCTGGACGCCGGCATCACGCTGAACGCCGCTCCGGTGTGGGGTGGCAGCCGGCCCAACGTGATCCCGCCACAGGCCGGCTGCGAGATCGACCTGCGGGTGAACTCGATCGCGGATGGCGAGCGGATGCAGCAGGCGATCCTGGGCCGCAGGGCGGTGACGCCGGGATGCAAGGTCAAGGTGGAGGGCGGGATGAACCGCCCGCCCTTCGCGGAGAACCCCGGTATCCGGTCGTTGTACGAGTTGGCGCGGGCGATCGCGGACCAGGTCGGGATCGCGCTGCCGAAGCAGCACCGCGGCGGCGGGTCCGACGGGAATTTCACCGCGGCGATGGGGGTGCCGACGCTGGACGGGCTGGGCTGCCCCGGCGCCGGCGCACATGCCAGTCATGAGCATATCTTGTGGCGGGCCCTCGCGCCGCGCGCCGCGCTGATGGCAGGACTGCTGGAGACGCTGTGACGGGCGCAGGGCGGGAACGATGCAGTCTCGTCTATTGCGGTGACGTCGTTTGAAGATAACCCTGAGCAATATGGGCGACAGCGCCACCGGCGCGGGCATCGCCATGCTGTGCGCCCCGCTGTTCTATTACGTTCCATGGCACCGCTCTATAGGACGTTGCGTTGAAGCGGCGCGCGCGGCACGGACTGCACATCGAAGTTGAGGAAGGCCAGCAGCATCTGAAAGCCGACGATGACCGGCAACCCCGCCAGCATCACGGTGCCAGCCGAGCTTTCGATGCCGGCACGCGCATTGGCGATCCACGTCATCGCGCCGAACGCCGTGCCGACGATCAGCAGCAGCAACCCGACGGCAAGCTCGACCGACGCGATGTTGAAGTCGCGCAGGAAGTAATTGTAGAAAATGCGCCGCGCCAGGTTGCGCAAGTTGCCGGCGACGAACTGCGGCATCACCCGGCCGACGCGCAAACTGCTGACTTCGCCGTTGTACTGCGCGGCCATGGGGATATCGGCCACCACCGCGCGGATGATGTTCAAATGGAACAACACGTCGCTTTCGAAGAAATAGCGGCGGGCCACGGAATTGAGCGGGATCTGCGCCAGCGCCGCTCGATGGATCGCGGTAAAGCCGTTGGTGGGATCGAAAATGTTCCAATAGCCGCTGGAGAACTTGGTGAAAAACGACAGGCAGGCATTGCCGAGCAACCTGGTGATGGGCATCGCCTTCAAGTCACGCGGGGAATGGAAACGGTTGCCCTTGGCGTAGTCGGCCTCGCCGGCGAGCAGGGGACGCACCAGCGTCGGCAGCAGTTCGGGGGCCATCTGGCCGTCGCCGTCGATCTTGACGACGATTTCCATGCCGTCGGCCAGCGCCTGGCGATAGCCCTCGACCACGGCACCGCCGACGCCGCGGTTGTCAGGGTTGCGCAGGACTGTCACCCTCGGGTCCGTGCAGCACTCGGCGATATGCGCGCCGGATTGCTCCGGACAGGCGTCATCGACGCAGTAGATCCGGGAAACCTCGCCGCCGATCCGGGCGATGACGCCAAGCACGCTGTCGCGCACGCGGTAGCAGGGAACGACGACGGCAATGGTCGTCATCGCGGGGTAGGCAACGTCGAAGCCAGTTCATGCGAAGATGGCTTATTGGCAGCCGTCGTCACCGGCGGCGGCAGCGGCCCGCGCGACGCGGCCCAACGCTGCCAGGCGCGTTCCAGCGCCATCCCGCCCGCCAGCGAGAACGGAATGACGAGCATCAAATTATAGCGCTCCTGATTCACCGCGACCGCGGCATGGAACGCCAGCATGAACCAGCCCGGCAGCGTCACGGCCAGCAGAGCGTCATCACCACGGCGCACGGCGCGCAGGGTCAGGGGCACGCACAGCACCGCCAGTATCAAGCCCCAGTAGTGGTCGATCCATAGCCCACGCAGCGCCATCGGTATGGACACCAGCGCGTGCCACACCGGGTGCGCCAGAATGTAGTGGTGCAGCAGATAATTGAACTGTTGCGCCGAGCCGCCGGCCGCGGCGATCGTGCTCTGCATGAAAGTGTGGTTGCCGATCCAGTAGAACGTATCCGGACGGGGTTCGTACTGGAATGGCTCACAGGGGCGCGGTCCGAACAACAGGGTGCCGATGCCATTCCCGTCCGGCAGGCCGCACACATAAAACTTGCCATACTCGGGCCACGTCATCTGGTCGAACGCGACGCGCTGGGCCAGCACCAGCGCGGCGTAGCCGGAGGTCATGGCGGGACGCGACAGCTCGATGGCATTGCGCACCACCCACGGCGCGATCGTTACGGCCCCGCCTAGAAGGAACGCGGCCGCCAGGGCCAGGCCGTGACGGGGGCGGCGGCGGCGGACGGCCAGGCCCATGCCGAAGACCGCGGCAGCCGGCAGCAGGTAGAGGAAGGCGGGCCGGGTCATCGTCGACAGGCCGAGCATCACACCCGCCAGCAGCACCCAGCCAGGGGGGCGCCGGGCCTTGGCCGCCTCGACCGCTGCGGCGATCGCGGCAGTGACGAACAGTAGCGACAGCGTCTCCGTCATCAGCATGTTGACGCCGCGGATCAGGACCGGCGCCGCAAGCAACCCGACGCCCAGCGACAGCGCGCCGATGCGTTGCGAGCCGGTGGCGCGGACGGCGATGCGCCACAGCATCAGGTAGATGGCGGCGGTCATCACGAACTGCAGGCCGCGCGGCAGCGGCGCCTGGTGCGGGCAGGACGGCGCGTCGGATTGCTGCACGAAGCAACTCAGGGAGCGGTTGAAGGCGGGATCGAGCAGCGCTGTCCCAGCCAGGAACGCCGGGTAGAGCGGCATGATCTCCATGCCGGGCGGCCGCGCCGGGTCCACGTGCGGCGTGGCGAAGCCGGAGCCGTTGGTGAACCGGTGCAGGTGCAGCAGATCGTAGGCGATGCTGAGATAAAGCGGCTGGTCGAAGGTGCGGAAGTCGCCCGGGGGACGCGCCTGCGACCACAGCAGGCCGAGCCAGCCCAGGATGACCGCGGCCGCCAGCAGCGTCCGGCTTGCGCGGAGCCCGACCGGAACGGCAATCGTGTCGGCGAGGCGTGACATGCGAATGGTCCAGTGGAAGACGCGTCATGTGTATGCATCGACAGGCGTCGCGCTGCCAACCGGGCACGGCCGTCGCGCCAGGGGTGACGGCAATATCTCTCGCTGAGGACCCGGCGGTCCGACCGCGCGCCGATCCGCAAAGCCGCGCGATCACACCGCACCGCAGGCGATGGGGATCACATGATCTCGGTCAACCGTTGTTCTTGCTGGGCCAGGAGAGAGTCAATTTCGGCCAGCCTTTGCTTGATCATTGCCTCATACTGAGCGGCATTGCGTAACAGCAGCGCGATCTGCTCCAGCAGACGCCCGACATCGAATCGCTCGATATGTTGGCAAAAATCGGCAAAGCCGAAGTCTGCCATTAAAGCCCCGTGCTTCGCTTCATAACCTATTGCCAGGGTCGGCTTCGCCATCTTCAGAGCGCATATTACGTTATGGAAGCGTGAAGCGACGACTATATCGGTATCCTGGATCTGGCGCATCAGGTCATGCAGGGAGGTCACGGGTGCAGTAACGATCTGCCCACCCCCTGGGGAGACCGGATGTCCGCGCTTCGCCAGAATCGCGCTGAGGTCGGCGACGGTGCGCTGGTCTGCACTTTCCCCGGCCAACAGCCGGATTCGGTATCCCTGGCTGATCAACGCCGTCGAAACTTCCACCATCTTCATAAGATAGGTGCCATATATTGCCGCATCTGGCGCTGCATGGCCGTGCCATCCGTTATAGTCCATCAAGCCAATACCGATCGTGGTCGGCCGGTCTCGTTCAGCCGATTTGGACGGCGGGGTTGGTAACCTGAATGCGAGATCCGGATAGACGGCATCCATGCGGGTGTCGATGCCCAGGCCGGTCAAGTAATTTTTGGACATGAAGTCACGGAACGACCGGTAATGTGCGGACCGGGCGGCACATGTCAGCATTGCCCGATTGAGGCGGCGATGGATCGGGCCGGCCCCCGTGTTAATGAAGTATAATTTGGTGCCACAAAACTTTGCTGCCGAGGTCCAGCGAAACACGGCGTATGGTACGCCAAGGGAATCCGAGCGGCAGTCACACAGCGCGGAGGTCCCTGGCACAATAAGGACATCGAAATTCCGGAGATAATTCACCGCGACGACCCAGTTCGCGAGCTTTCGAGGCACCCCGCCCATTGCCTTGTCGCATAAGCGCAAGAAGCGGTTGGTGAACCCCGACCAACTGATTGGAGCCGTGGCAATTGCGAAGCGTCGCTGTATTTTTTCTGGGTCGACGCAGATGCAGGCATAATTCGCATCCGGCCACGTCTGCCGCAGGAATATCAGCGTCGCCTCAAGCGAGCCGTCATTACCGTAGTTGTTCATGCCGAACAGGCCGAACAGGCAGATGTTCTTGGGCCTTTGCTGACCATGCTGGCTCGGGATGGCCGCATCGGGCACTCGCTTCGCACGCCATCCGGCCGGTTCAAGCACGTGATGCCGCTGCATGTGGCTTATCGCAGTTGGATGTGACAAGGAATAAGATGCGACCGTAAGGCAAGTCTGCGCTTGCCTGCTCGTAACAAACGGCCATTCAAGTACTGCTCGAACTCGACAGCGTCTGGAGATTCCGTCTCTCGAGAACGGGAATCCGGCGGGTGACGAAGCTCGCTATGATCTCCGGTGTCTCGTCGGAACTGGCATTGCCCCGTATGCAGTGCACGATGTGCGGCCAGGCCTGCGACTGTGCGCACTGCATCGTCTCCGCAATGTGGTGCACGCCATTGTATACGGGGGCGGCGATCGCGACGATCGGAGTTGACGCGGAGGCGGACAAGGATACCTCGGATTTAAGCGAAAGACGGGCAACGCGAGTGGTAACGTCCCCCTTGATCAGCCCGTCCCCCATTCGCCGAGCCTCCGTCCGCGGCCACGCCGCTGGCTAGCTATGAGAATTGTGGAAGGCGTGATACATAAGTGGAAGGCGTGGCACCAAATAGCTGTCGAACGCCCCGGGCGCCGCCCTTCGGTATGGGAAAGTGGCCTGGGAATCGCGGTAAGAGTGCGGTCGTAGTCATCCTTCGGCTATATGTGGATGATTTTGCAACCGTGAGGGGGTGTAATAGCTAGGCGTACTACCAGTCCGGTATGTCGGACCCACCGCAGCAGTATTTCAGGGAAATTACCCACGGCTTGCTGCGCTGCGAGCGAGGTGTCATCTGCAACTCGCTTGAAATGTGCTGTCAGCCGGCACTACCCATTTCGAATTGGGGTCGTGGCTTCCAGTTTCTCGCCGTGCAGGTTCGGGGAACTTCGGCCCTCTCAGCGCGATTTATAGTCGGGATTGACCCATTCAGTACATGTGCAGGCCGACGCGGATCGATATCCGCTGGGCGAGCCGACGGCAGGAATGCACGGCGTGGCCTGGCGGGTGGCGCGGAGAGTGCCCAATCGGAAAATCAGACGATTCTTGAGCGCCATGGGTCTTGAGCGCCATGGGTCTTGGGCGCCATGGGTCTTGGGCGCCTTGGGCCATGGGAAGGAGGACGAATGCCAGGTTACACATCGCTTTCGGCGTCGCGGGCAATGCTCCCCTGAGCACTCGTGCCGATTGGCGACGACCAACTGGTGGCCAGCAACCTGAGTGCTGTTTTCGGTGACCGCTATAGCCTGCTCTGCGCTCCGAATTCGGAGGCGGCTTTGCGTTCCCTCGAGGAGCGCCGCACCGATGCGGTCCTGGTTGGTCATTCGCCGCTGGAAAAGACAGACGGCGACCTTGGCTCCCCACAGGCAACCGGTTGGTCGCCGATCAATCAAAGCACAGTCAAGGCGTTGGGCGGACTGCTGAAGGCTCTGACTAAGCCTGCCAGCAATGCAGCAGGTTGCGTCGGGAATGCTTACGCGCCGGTTTCGCGGCATTTCTCGCCGTCAACTGATCTCCGGAAATGCCTGGGAGCGCCAGGGCCGTTTTGGCCAAGGGCGGACTGAGCCGAAGGGTAAAATTGCACGAACAGCAGTCCGGCTGGTGATTTTGGTTGGCAAATGGATAAGTAGGACCTAGACTAAATAATTAAGTCGACCTCTTGCCCGCAAGGTTGCGCGCTTAAACAACAGCTCAACCATAAGTAGACTAAGCCGTTCGAGTAGTAGTCCTTACACCATTCTTTCTGATTGACCGGAAATGTGAACGAAACCATCATTCGATACATCAACCAACGCCATCGGCATAAGAAAATTCCGAGATAGGTAGTAGTCCACCCCGGAAGGGAGTAAAACCGTGACCAGATGCGACCTGCAGACCCCCGCATCCCGTACTGCCGCTGACGAAGGAGAAATAGACGACGCGACGGATGACGGCCCCTTCGACATGGGGCCACCGGTGCGCGAAGTCGTTGCGGAGCTGACCGCGCCTGCAACAACAGGAAAAGCTTTGGCGACCGGGGATCTCATTGTTGTCGGCCTGGTCGACTGTCTGCGTTTTAGCCGGGACTGTTTGATCCGAACCTTCGCTACGTTTCATCCCGACCTGGTCATGGTGCCGTTCTCAACCGTTAATGAGTGCGTGCACGCCAATCCGGGTAATCTTGATATCGTCCTGTACTACAGCCATGACGACCTTTCCTCCGAACCGGTGACGCTGCAGCAGATCAAGATGTTGCGCGAAGCTTTTCCCAGCGTACCGGTTGTCGTGCTGTCAGACGCGCGGAGCTCGCTGCAGGCCAGGAACATCCGCAACGCCCTGAACAGTGGCGCGCAGGGGTTCATCCCTACCTTGGTAACGGAAGTGCCGGCCGCGCTTGCCGCGATCCGTTTCGTCAAGGACGGCGGGACATTCGCGCCGCTCAACCTGCTCTTGACCGGCCGGCGGGAGCAAGGCACGGCGAGGCCGGACAACTCGCCGGCCACCCGTTTGACGCCACGTCAGATGGTGGTGTTGTCTCACCTTCGACAAGGCAAAGCCAACAAGATCATCGCCTTCGAACTTGGCATGACGGAGAGTACGGTGAAAGTCCACATCCGGAACATCATGCGCAAGATGGGGGCGACCAACCGTACCCAGGCCGTCTACAACTCCCAGCAGCTCGGCAACCTGCCTTACCTCGGCTCTCTCAATGAATGACGGGCCGGTGATGGTGGGAGCCTACAAGTCGAGGATCCGCTCCGGCAACATTCGACCGACAAGCATATCGCGCGCCGCGAGCACGTTACCGCGCAGGCGCCCGCGCCGGTCCACATAAGGCTCCGGCCAGGCCGAGCGGGCGATGTTCATCGCCACATTGCCAGCGATGTGGCCCAGTGCGCGCTTGAGCGGATAGCCGCGCCGCTTGCCAACCAGGTAGAGCGGATTGGCAACCTGCGAATAGCCCAGCCGGACGCCGGAACCGCGACCGACCTTGGTGCCAAGATGCACCCCGCGTGCAGCCTCAAGCTGCATGACGTCCCCGTGGCTGGCCAGTTGACGAGAGAGATCGACATCTTCCTGCCAACCGTACATCGGCAGACGTTCGTCGAATTGCAGGCCAAACTGTCGCATGGGCCCGAGCCGTATCGCCATATTGCACCCGTAAGCCGAAAATATTGAGCGGGCATCGGATGCGGGGGCGAACGGCTGGGCCAGGATGAGCTGCGCCTCTGTCACCGACATGCCAGGTCCGTTGATGCCATCCGCCACAACAACGCCAGTGGCCGCAACGGTGCGGGGATGTCTCGCCATGTGATCTTCGACCGCGGCGAGATAACCGGCGTCTGGCAGAAAATCGTCGTCGAAGAATACCAGTATATCGGCATCGTCGGCCGCGGCGATGATGGCGTTGCGCTGGCGTGGCAGGCCGGCGGACGCCAACAGCACGCGGCTGCCGTGGCGCACGCCGATCGCCCCCGCGACGTCCGCGGCTGTCGTGCCACAAACGATGACCCCATCCGGTGTGCGCGTCTGACGATCGAGCGACGCCAGTGTACAACACAGCACCCCGGCACGACCGATTGTGGGGACCCCAACATAAATGCTCAACTTTCCCACTCCCGCACCCTTTCGATTTCACGTCGCAATGCACCGCTCGGTTACGGTTAGAAAATTGATGCCGGGCACTGCAATTGACCATTCGGAGGATTGCATTGCGGGAATGGCACTATGCAGGACCCGTCAATTCTCCGGAATGCCATATCGTGTGCTCCTGCGGAATGGGATAGTCAACAGGTGCAAATGGATACCAATCAAATGCACACTCCGGCCCCCGCTATGAACATGCAATTAGAGTTCTCGCCTTTGCCGGCGATCCCGACTGACAGCGCGGCGTCGCCGGATTGCCGCCGCTGCGATGCTTGCCGTCTTTGGCCTGTCCGCCTGCGCGCCCGGCTCCAATCTACCGCCCTTGCCCGTGGCACAGTCGGGGTCCTATCGGCTGGGCGTGAATGAGGAGGTGGCCGTTGTCACCTATGGCCAGGGGCAGCTCTCGGGTCAGTTCCGCATCAACAGCCGGGGTGACATAGCTGTACCCCTGTTGGGGGAGATCCCCGCCGAGGGCCAGACCACCTCCGATCTGGAGCATAGCATCGAGGCACGGCTAAAGCAGAAGGCGGTACTGACCGATCCCGACGTGACTGTGGCCATTTCCAAGTATCGGCCGATCTTCATTCTGGGCGAGGTCAAGACCCCGGGGGAGTACCCTTATCAGCCCGGTATGACGATTCTGACGGCCGTTGCCGTCGCCGGCGGGTTTACCTACCGCGCGGTGACGGGATATGCGTCGATACAGCGCGATATCGATGGAAAACTGACCGAGGGGCGCGTCTCGCGCAACCGGGAGGTGCGGCCGGGCGACGTCATAAACATCTTTGAACGTCACCTTTAGAGAAAGCCCGCCACCCCACTTCAGGAACTTGCCGCCTCCCTGCGATTCGCCGGCTCGGCTTGCCGGATGCGGAAGTCGATCGCGGCCAAGACCAATGCCTTGGGCAACGACTCCAGACCTGGAGAGGAGATGCCGGCGAGTTCCTTGCGGCCCTCGCCATACGCCTCGACGGTCCACAGATCATCTCGCCGTATCACAATGCTGCATGGCTGCGACGCCTCGATGAATGGGATAACCATCATGGCGTGGCCGATATCAGATGAGTACCGTGGCAGATTGGGCACACGATTGCTGATGGCAGCGCCATCATTCCACCATTCCCGCGGTGAATGCACAAACCAGGGTGCATAAAGAGGGTATCGCTCAAAATGATCGCCGGAGATTACTCCGGTCACCATTCCTCTGGTTCCTCGCCACTCCGAATACGGCCGCAGCCAACCTGTTTCCAGGGCGATTCGCGCGTCCAAAGCGGCACCAGCCGGCTGATTCCGCACGAGATCGGCCAATGCGCGCAGGCGATACGGTCCACCGAACTCCTGAAATATGCTTTTGAGTTCCGTAACCGGTACAGCAGGTTCTGGTTGGGATTCGATTCGCACCACGAGCCAAGTTAGTGATGCGACGGCCGAATGCATCAAGCACATCTTTAGACTTACGCGGCTCCCCGCCTAGCCGTACGAATAGGGGTGTAACGACCCACACACTCACCCTCGAGCGACGGGCCGGCGTTGGTAGTCGACTGGCGGGATTGCTTGACCGCGGACAGCTTTGCTGCGGCTCTTGCGGCAGTTCGGACGGTGACCTTGGCGAACCCCCGGTTTTCCGGTGCGCGCGTCTGTTGACGGTGCTATCGTCGCGTTTGGCCGATTGCGCTTCTGGACGGTTCAGAGAATGCGCTACCCAACCGAATCAAACTCGATATTGAACGCTGGATTTTGTGGAAAAGTCCGGCATGGCGCAGTTCGATACCACAGCAATACGTTTCGATTAGCGCTAAGGTAATAACGATGCCACGGGCCGCACCGCCGATAGCGCCGCGTCAGCCACCTTGGCCCGGACTGCTCAACGTGACGGCTCATCGCCGCCGCGGCGCCGTTTCCGGATCACCGCGGGCCGCGACGTTTTCGTTGCCCGCTGGCCGCCGGATGCGGAATCGCTGGCCAGCGCCTTCAAAAAGTCCCCGAGTAGTTTGACCGCTTTCGTGTCGATTGACATCCAGACGACCGTGCCGGTGTCGTCCACAGTGACATGTTCCGCCGATTGTCCTTGATGGGTGATCAAGCGTTGATCCAGCAGGACGACGTCGGCGCCATGCGTGCCAAGGGCACGCAGTGCTTCCGCCGGGCTCTCGATTCGGACTACGTCGTAAGATTCGCGAAAAACCGACCGCAGCGCCGGATCAACCTGATCACGATCGCCGATAATCAGAAACCGCGGCCGTAAATCAGTAGCGCTCTCGCCGTCAGACGCTTCTGCTTGGCCCGGCGTGACCCGGGTGGGCAGTCGGTTCGGACGCCTCCTTGCGGCTTTTGTTGAAGTGATGGTCATTCCGACCCTTCTCTCCTTTAATACGCACGTTTTTCGCCCCGAGCGGTAGACAACCGTTCAAGCCTCAACAATCGAAGCTTACACTGCACAAAGACGTAGCACAATAGCATGTAGCCTTTAAGGGGTGACCAGGCGCAATCCTTTGGGGAGGATGGCACCGCGCGCCACACCGCCGTCCGCACCGAACGGCGGACAATTCAGCCCAGAAGGGCGCCGGTGGCGAAGACCCATGCTGGGGGACCATCGGCGCGACTTTTCTGCTCCAGCCAGGCTAATGGTCGAGTTTGGGAATTAGGGCCGGTTGGCGGAACCCGGACAGGCTACCAAGCAGCGCACTAGCACGGCAACCCGTCAATCGCAATGCTATTGAACCAAACCAGCAGCCGCCCTGAAGCAGTTACTTCTCGGCAGAACCTGAGGGCCCTGCGTCAGGCAGCCAGTTGCGCCCGACGTATCCAGTTTCGCGAGGCGGACTACCGGCCAGAGCAGACGGTCAGTTAGATGTCTCGGCCCAGCAGCTCACGAAGCACCGTCAGAGCCGGTGCAAGCAGCCAACCGCACAAGGAGCGTACCGAAGGACGCCGGAAGGAGGCCGATGCGCTCGGCAGCTTCATCCACGCCTATGATGCACATCATCAGATCCGGGAGCTGATCGCCGAGTTGCAATCTGGGGTCGGATGTCCCTTGAAACGGACTGGTGCCATTCAGACGCAGCAACGTGAAGAGTGGCCCGCTGAAGGCAACGCGCGCAGTCTGCAACCACTGCTCAACGTGTCCATGACCAAAACGGGTGACTGATGTACGAAAGGTGCAAGAACAGAATACGCTCGAATAACCCCGAGAACCAGTCGTAGCTACACACCGCTCAGCACGGACGGCACTGGAGATGCAACGGAATCCTGCATCTCGCCTGCTTGTCCGCTGCAGTGACAACTCGCTGTTTCGTGCGGTGTCCGGTTAGGCTGGCACCCATCCAGCCCGTCCGGCACGTACATTGCCAGCAGGAGGAAGGCCGTGCGAAGCAGGGGAGACAGCCGTTCTCCGACAACACGGTGGCAGAGGGTGTTGAGCTTTGATACAAAGAGTGGATTTCGTATTGACAAAGGCTCCAATCCAACGTTCAGGCTGTAATAAATGACGGAGCGCGGCCTCAGAGATTGGCGTGCCATGACCGCTGAAAGAAGCTTGCGATCATAAAGGTGGAGGTCGTCACCGCAACGGCCTGAGCGACCGGCCAATCGCGACAGCGGCCGGACGAACCTTGAATGGATGTAACGTCGCCACAGCCAGTAGGCGCTGTGTCCATTTAGCATACTCACGATGATCGTTGCGTTCGGACGGGCAATCCGCGCTATTTCGTTCAGGGCGGCTTCGACATCCTGTACGTATTCAAGAACGCCCAGAGCAAGGACGACGTCAAATGTGCTACTCGCATAAGGTAGCCTCCCGATCCCACCGACAGCGAGGCTCACCTGCGCGCCCGCGGTCACCGTGGCTGCCTCCGCGACCATTGCAGGGTTAAGATCGACACCAAACAGGTCAAACCCGCTGCCGGCGAGGTGCTTGAGCAGAATTCCGGGACCGCAGCCGATGTCGAGCAATCGGCCAGGCGGCAGAAGCTTCAGCGCCTCATAAACGCAGCTCAGTCGCTCATGGAAAAAGTCCGCGACAGGGCCGATCCCGCGGTAGAGCGCAGCATATTCCCTCGCTCCGGAAATCGGCTGCAACGCTTGCAGTCCCCCTGAAGTAACACGAACTCTGTCGGAAACCTACCGTAGCCGAAGAGCATGATGGTTACAACGAACGTACCGGCCTGAGGCCATCGCCCAAAGGGAGAGAGATTACGTCGATGTTGATTGGCCATCAGTGAGGGGTGGTATGCGTTACGTGGCCGGCGCCCGGTCGTGCACACCGGTGAGCCATCGCGGTCATCTCCGGCCAAACGATCCAGGGCCATCGGTACCGCCACTGAAATCTGCCACTGAAATCTGCGACCGTGCACGGCCGCGCGGGAGGCTGCACCGACAATCCTACGCGCGAGCCGGAGGCGAAGACATTGCCTCCACCGGGCTTCTCTGTCGTCCGGCAAAACATCCTGAACGCCGGAAGGCAGGCTTGCTCGGAGCAACAGTGCCGTTCAGGGCGAACGTGCCATTTTGTGCGTTATCTGCGGCCTGGCAATGTGGTGAATGCCGGCGTCGGCCACAGGCTGAAGCCACGTTTCCTTCACGAATCCGTGGCAGGAGATGACGTGGGGCATCTCCCTGGTTTCAATATGGCATCGTTGAGCGCCCATCCGCGCGCGGGAGCGGCACCGGCGACGCCTGCCGGTCTTCCATGGTGGGCGTCGTACACTCGGGGGTCGAGCAGGCGGCGGCTGCGACGATCGTTACTTTAGCAGTGCAAACAAACCTGGTTCTCGATAATCGCCTCCGCGGCAGCAAGAAAGCCCGCCTTGCGTGGCGCGCGCCCAGGCTGCGTCGCACCCAAACGGCAATACGGTCCTGGTGAAGTCGCAGCGGCTGCGGGAGCGTCATTTAAATCGTCGTGGCTGTCCTACTCGACCTCAAACCTAGTGGCATGCGGGAGAGTCTGGAGTGCAAGTCATTGACCTGACTTTCACGATACCTCTCCCGGTTATACCCCTACCTCTTAGGTTCAACCGGCCCTGCCAGAAATGAGCGCTTCCCAGCGATGCCGCGATGGCTACCTTGCCGACGCCGGGATCAGGCAAAGGTTGAGCAACTGGGAGCCTGTATTTTGCAAACATCGCTTGGCCCGATCGCGATGCGCCGGCGTCTCAGCCCTGCCAGCAATATTGGTTTGGCATCGCCACATTGGAGCAATGTCGGTCGAACACTGGTACTTTTGTGCGCCGATCTCCTGGCCTTTGCTGCCGCCAGCCTGCTGGTCCTTTGCTTACAGGCAGAAGTACCGTCGCTGGCTGCGGGCCTTGATGCGGGTGGCGGCAGGGTGTTGCCCTCCGAGACGGCGATATCATGCGGCTGCATCATGATATATCTGGCCACCCGTGGGCGCTATACCTCTCGCATACCGTTCTGGACAGATTTGCATTCTCTCGCGTCGGCAACCTTCTTCGCGGCCGGAGCGGAGATCACGCTGGCTGCATTGACAGGTGACCTCCAGCGCCGATTGACGACGATCGTCGCCATTTTGCTGGCAACAGTCTTGGCGGTAATTTTCAACCGGCTGGCCAAGGTGGTGCTTTCTTCCGTCGGGACGTGGCCGCTGCCTGCCGTCATCATCGGCGATGCCGCCCGGGGGGAGCACGTCTTGTCCACCCTGCTGGCAGACAAGTCGCTGGGTTATCAAGTCGTCGCCACGGTCGACCCCTCTGCGCTCACGCCGGCGGCAGGCTTTTTGAACCTGTCACATCTGCTGATACGACACCATGCAAAGTGTCTGCTGATCGCGGCCGAAGACACGCGGGATCAGCGGACGCTCGTCGAGACGGCATTGCGGGAGCGCGTACCGTTTGCAGCCATCGTTCAGCCTGGATTCTGCTGCCAGGTTACGCGATTGCTCGGCCAGGATGCGATGCTGTTGTCGCATGCCAGCGGCCTGTCCCAGCCGTTGGCTCGCCTTTTGAAGGTAACGTTCGACATCGTCGCTGCTGCTGCCGTGCTGCTGCTCGCCGTTCCTGTCCTGGCAGTGATTGCGCTATTTGTCCGTTCCGATGGCGGGCCCATCTTGTTTGCACACCGTCGGCTTGGCCTGGATGGTCGGCATTTCAACTGCCTCAAGTTCCGGACGATGGCGACCAACGCGGAGCAAGTGCTGGAGCACGTCCTGGCCGCTGATCCCGAACGTGCCGCCGAGTGGCGAGCGAGCCAGAAGCTGAGCGACGATCCGCGTATAACCTGGATCGGGCAGTTCCTGCGTAGCACCAGCCTTGACGAACTGCCGCAACTTCTGAACGTCCTGCGGCTTGAGATGAGTTTGGTTGGACCACGACCGATTGTCGACAATGAAGTGGCCTTTTACGGCGATGATTTCGCGCATTACTGCGCCATTCGTCCCGGGATAACCGGTCTGTGGCAGGTAAGCGGCCGCAGCGACACGTCCTATGTTCGGCGCGTGCAGCTCGACGTCTGGTATGTGAACAACTGGACCATCTGGTGCGACATTGCCGTGCTGCTGAAGACGATCCCCGCGGTCATTCGGCGCCGAGGCGCCCGATGATGGGAACCGGTGGAGACCGCAATGCAGCTTGATGCCGAAATCGCCGTCCCAGCGAGACAGGCCGATGGGATTAGCCAGGTCCCGTTCGCGCCGGCACTACACGACGACGCATCGATCCCGCGCGGGCGGGCAGTGACCGATGGCGCTGATACCAACCGTGTCCGGCCGGGTGGTCCTGCACCACGGATTGCCATCGTCCATGAATGGCTGGAGTCCTACGCGGGATCCGAGCGCGTTCTGGAGCAGCTTCTGATCTGTTTTCCACAGGCCGATGTGTTTGCGGTCGTCGATTTTGTCCCGAAATCACAGCGGCAATTTCTGCAGGGCAGAAAGGTCCACACGTCATTCATCCAAAGGATGCCGCTGTCCCGGCGCATGTTTCGCAACTACCTCGGTCTTATGCCATTGGCAATTCAGCAACTCGACCTTAGCGGTTACGACCTGGTGTTTTCGAGCAACCATGCCGTGGCAAAAGGGGTTTTGACCGGCCCAGCGCAAATTCATATTAGCTACGTCCATTCCCCCATGCGCTACGCCTGGGACTTGCAGCACCAGTACCTCGCGCAAAGCGGAATGGATCGCGGCATTCGGGGCGCATATGTGCGATGGCTCCTCACCAGGCTGCGGCAATGGGACGTGTGCAGCTCGCAGGGTGTGGACCATTTCATTGCGAACTCCAGCTATATTGCCGGCAGGATCGTGAAGACATATCGACGCCGTGCCACCGTGATCCATCCTCCGGTCGATATCGACCGGTTCAGCCCCGTCGACGAAAAGTCGGACTATTTCCTTCTGGCGTGCCGTTTCGTGCCCTACAAACGCGCCGACATAGTCGTGGAGAGCTTTGCCCGCAATCGTAGCAGGCGCCTGATCGTGGTGGGGGACGGTCCGGACCGGAAACGCGTCCATGCCGCGGCACGAAACGCGTCCAACATCGAGTTCCGGGGTACCGTATCTCAACCGGAACTAATCCTGTTGATGCAGAAGGCCCGCGCCTTCGTGTTTGCGGCAGAGGAAGACTTTGGGATCGCGATGGTGGAGGCGCAGGCATGCGGCACGCCAGTCATTGCCTTCGGACGCGGCGGCGCCCGCGACATCATCGTATCACCAGATGAACCAAATCCGACCGGACTGCTTTTCAGCAGACAGGATCCCGATGCGGTATCGACGGCGATCGACGAATTTGAACGGTTCGGTCCGCTGATCGCCAGTACCGCCTGCCGTGCCAACGCTGTCCGGTTCTCGCAGGACCGCTTCCGTCGGCAAATCCGCTCGTTCGTCGCGGAGCTGCCGGAAATCAAGGGTTCCCCGTTCGCAGCAGCGCACGCTCCGCCTCGCGGAGACTGGTGAATCGTCCGATCGCGCGATGGCCAAACCACGCCTCCCAACCGCCAGCCTCGTCGAGCACCAGCCACCGCCGCCGGTCGTTATGCAGGAAGTGTGGGCGGTCGGACTCTCCAAACTGCCAGTCCGCGCCTAGTCTGGCTTCCAGTCGCCAGCAGATCTCCGCGGAACCAGCCTGCGTGGCGCCCCTTCGTTGCTGACCGTACCGTCTGCCAGGCAGACCGTATTGAAGCAACGCGTGCGCCAATTGCGCTGTTATGGACCGCATTGCATCACGCTTGCTATTGCATCTGCCGAACTACGCTGCTCAGCACGCGTGCTGATGCGTCCCAACTGAACGCAGCAGCACGGGCGATTCCGCGCTCGCGCAGGTTGCTGGCAAGGTCGGGTTCCCACAAGATTTGCTCGATGGCCCGGACAAGCAACTCCGGTTCCTGAGTGGTGAAGTACAGCGCGGCGCTGCTGCAGACTTCCTCGACGGCACCGCCACGCGACGCGATCACAGGGCAGCCACAGGCCATCGCCTCGACCGGCGGCAGGCCGAACCCTTCATAGCGCGAAGGAAACAGAAGGCAGAGGGCGGATTCGTACAGCGCCCGCAGCTCATTGTCCGTAACGCGCCCTAATCGACGGCCAGGCAGCTTTTGGCCACAATCCGCCCGAAAGACCATCGATGAATCCGACGCTCCGGCGATCGCGAGGACGATCCCGTGCCGGGTCAGCAGATCCGCCGCCTCCTTCATTGCCGCGATGTTCTTATGAGCTGCCCCGGCGCCGACAATCAACGCGAACTTGCCAGGAGAAAGCCCATGGCGTTGCAACGTGCCAGCGTCCGCGGGAACACGCAGGATATGGTCTGCGCCCTCGTACATCACGTCGATCCCGGACGGATCAAGGTCCAGGCATTCACTGATCCGGCGGCACGCGAACTTTGAAACGGTGACGACCTTCACGCCGACGCTGGTCAGCCGATGTTGCACGGCGCGGTACCACAACCGGAATTGCAACGAATAGGATTCGGGCGTATCGAAGACACCCGCATCGTGTATAACGACCACCTGGCGGGCCCCAAATAGTACCGGCCCGGTATTCCCGAGGTTGATCAACGTTCCGCCGCGCGCCGCGATAGGCAACTCCATCTGCTCCCAGGTTTGTCCGCGCGTGCGGCCGACGGCATGCAGCCGTAATTTCCGGTACGGCGGGACACCATCACCGGCCCTGCCGGGAGATTCGGGACGCGGTGCCAGAATGGTTGTATCAGGCCACTCGCCGGCGTCCATCAACCGGTCAATCGCGGCTGTCGTTTCTATGGCGAAGCGCTGAACCCCGGTGATTGCTTGGCTGAAAAACCGTCCGTTGAGAAACAAGGGCGTCGTCATGCCGCTGCGATACCTTTCTCCGCGACCACCATTTTTCTTCGGCTAGACGTGGTCGATTGTGCTTCCATGCACATCCGAGCCGCGGCACCGACGACGCAGCCAAGCTGCAAGTAGAAAGCAAGGGACCCGATGGTGGGGGCCGACATCAAAGCCGCGCACAGTTGTCCGCACAGCGCCGCGGCAAAGCCTTCGACGAGAATGCGGGCGCCATGTTTGGGAGCCAGTTTTCCAGCTGTTGACACAAGGCGACCTACGCTAGCCAGCAGCCAGAGCACCGCAACGATGCCAAACACCCCGGCATTGGCCAGTAGACCAGGGATCAGGCTCGATGTGCGAAAACTGCCCCAGCCGACCCCGAGACCATAGGTAGGTCCGACGGTGGCCAACGCAGCCACATCGAGCCCCGTGCGCGCTGCATACAACTCACTGTCCCGCTTTGTCAGGGTGGAGGTAACCACATTGTTGACCGAGGTCAGGATCGACGGTTTCAGTATCAATACCGGCGCAAATGCAATGGTGCTGCTGAGCGCCAGGATAGACACGGTTTTTGCCAGATGACCGACCGCGCGCGTATCGGCGCCCAACCCAGCCAACAGCAATACGATAGGCAGCCCGACCGCAACCGTGGCGATTCCGGTGGTCGAAGTGGAAATCAGCATCGCCATGATCGCCAGCATCAACAGCAGGCTCGGGTTCATCACGCGACAGCCGCGCGCAGTGAGCCACAGGCAGCAAAAACAAAGGCCTGCCAAATAGAACGCAAGGCCCGCTGGCTCGGAAAAAGATCCCTGGATACGCGGGACGCCATCCATTTGCTGGTCAACGATGGCCCAACCGGGGTTTGAGAAGAACACGGTATCCGGGAATGGGATGCCTACGACGCGCGCTGCGAACTGCCAGAATGCAATTCCAACCGCGATGTAGCCGGCCGTCAGGTATGCGGCAATGATCGTGTAGTACGGGATCCTGGCGCGCGTCAGGAACAATGCGGTTACGACGGCTATGGTAACGTTCATCGCCAGGTAAAGTGTTTGCGTGATGTTGCCGGCGGTGAAGGTTAGCGGCACGAAGCTCGGATCGATCGGGTCGGCCTTTTGTGGCCACACCATGATGCGGCCGGCGAAGAGGTTCGGCAGCAACACCACCGACAGCAGCGCGTAGAGCAGCAGCGCCAGCAACGGCATCAGCGTGAGTAGGGCACGGCCCTCCGCAGCGTAGCGCATGCCTATTGCGTATTGCAGAACGACGTAGCCGATGAACAGCAGGCCTGGGACCATGGCCAGGGGCAGGCCGAACCCGCCAATGGCAACCGCCGCACCAGCTTCGAACACCGCGGCAATCAGAGCTAGTTGCACGAGGCGCAATGGCTGGAATGCCCAGACCAGGCTGAACGGGAGGATCACGATGCCGAGCACGGTCAGATGCATGGCTCGTCATATCCGCATGGCGTGGTAACTGCGGCCATAATCGTACACGCTCGTAGGACGCCCGCCGGATCGCGCTGCCCTTCGCAAATCTGCCCGGGTCATCACCGTGCCCATAAGGACAGCGCGGCTGCGCCGCAGAAGGCTCGCAGCGTCCTGGACAACCATTCGCGGCGTCTTTTCCCACCGCACAACCATCAATGTCGCATCGACCCGGCGCGATAGTATAAGTCCATCGGCCACCGGAATCACCGGCGGGGTATCGAGAATGACAAGATCATACTGGTTTCGAAACGCCGCCAACAGTCGTGTCATGCGGCTGGAGGCAAGCAGTTCCTGCGGATCGGCGGGGGCTCGTCCCGCCGGAAGCACGTGCAGCCTGGGTTGCACCTCGTGAAGAAGAGATATGCTGCTGCCAAGCAATCCACCGATCAAGACGTCGCTTAGTCCCGCCGACGCCGGCAGCCCGAAGCGCCGCGCCAAGATGGGGCGCCGGAAGTCGCATTCCAGCAGCAGAACCCGCCAGCCTGCCCGCGCGGCATTGACGGCCAGGCTGGAGGCCAGCACGGATTTCCCCTCTCTCGGCAATGCCGAGGTCACCATGATGACCTTTGGCCGAGCCTCTCCCATGGCGTGCAAGTAGCCGCGAACATTGTCGAGAGATGCCCCGAACCGTACCGCGGCACGGCCTTTTGCGGCTGGTTCCTGAGCTTTTGCGGGCACGGACGGGATCAGTCCGATGGTTCGTGCCCCCAGGCACGCCTCCAATTGCTCGGGCGAGCCGAAACCAGCGCGCAGCCGCTCGATCAGGCAGGCCAATCCAACACCCAGAACGCAAGACAGGATCCCGGCGACGGCAACAAATCGTGTGCGTTGTGGTGCCGACGGCCCAAGCGGCGGAGTCGCATTTGATACCAGGGCCGCGTCCGGCTCCTGAATGCCGGCGACATTAGCCAGCTCCGTCGCCCGCGTAAGGAAGCTATCGTACAGGCTTCGGGTCGCGTGTGCCTTCGCGTGCAAACCTTGCAACCCAAGTTCCGCGGAGTTCTCTTGTCCTACCTCTTGCCTCAGCGCTTCCAACCGTTCCTGCAGCGCCGTCTGCTGCGCGCGGGCAGATTGGACCTCGGTGTGTAGGCTCTGCACGATGTTCGCCATCTGCGCGGCAATGTGCCCCTGGACCCTGTGCAATGCGGCATACGTCGCGACCATTTCCGGATTGCGCGGCCCTTCGCTGGCGGCGAGCTGCGCCGCACGCCCGGCCATCGTAGCCTCCTGCGCCAGCAGTTCGGTCACCACTGGCGACATCAACACATCGGGCAATGAGCTCAGGTCATGGTGGCTCATCGCGTCTTGCGCCTGGGAAAGCTTTGCCACTTTCTGCGCGACGTCACGCGATGCCTGAGTAAGTTCGGACGCGACCTGGTCCAACTGCTGGCGTAGCACCGATGTCGGGTGCGCTGCGCCACTTGTACCGTCATCAGGCAAGTCGATCAGCCCATGCTGCGCACGGTACCTGCTCTACAGCCGTTTCCGCCGCATGGACCTGGTCGGCAAGCCCCCCCAACTGTGCCTGCAGCCAGTCATCGGCCCGCTGCATGGCGGAGAACTTCTCCTGCCGTTTGAACTCGAGGAACTGCCGAGCGATCTCGTTGGCTATGTTCGCGCTCAGCGTGGCGCTTTGGGTGGTGACCTGCACATGCAACACGCTGGAACGCAGTTCATTGGCGAAGCCGATTTTGCCCGCCAATATCCCCGCCGCCAATTCAATCTGCTGTTGCGCCGAGAGTGGGACAACCGGGGATTCCTTCAGGGATATGACCCGGTGCAACAGCAGCATCGGCCCAGCCAGCGGACTGGCGCCGGAGTGCATGAACGTCGGATTATTCTGCAGGTCGAGGGATTTCACGACCTTCATCAAAAGGCTTGGGGAATTCAGGATATCCATCTGCGTGCGTATCAGGCTGGTGACATCTCCCGGATCGGGCGATATCGCCTGAAGGTCGCTGACCTGAGTACGCCGCGGTTCGATCAGCAACGTTGCTTCCGCAGTGTACTGCTTTGGCATTGCCGTCACGATCATCGCCGTGCCGCCAACCCCCAGCAGCATCGTCAGCAGCAGGACCAGATAGTGGCGGCGGAGAATTCCACCGAACCGCGCCAGCGGCACCGCGAGTGGCTCGAGCCGGGCTGTAGCATCGGGCACGCCGCCGGCAATCTGTGTCACGGATGGCAGGTCGGAGGCATGGTTGTCCATGGATAACCCCCCTTATATACGTTCTATGGCTCGTACGCTTACGCTTCGCAGCGTCCACCGCTGCACAGCCAAAGCAACCTGCAGGATTTCAGATCGCTCCAGCAAGGCGGCGGACGAAAGCATCATGATAACGGGCGCGGTGACTGCAATCGCTGCCAGGCGGAGCGCCGGCGCACCGATCAGCGGATAGGTCACCAAGGCGAACGTCGCCAGCGCCGACGTCCACGCAAGCGCAGGGGTCACCGGAGCAAGCTGCGGGACCATGCTGCGGCGCGCCCAAAGTCGCACGATCACGTTCAGGACGCAGAGTACTGTCCAGGCGACGGCTGCTCCTTCAATTCCATACCAGCCGATCATAAAAATGATGGCCGAAGGATAAAGGACGGACTGCACAAGTAAGATTTTAGCGCCCACATCAGGTCGGCCAATGGCATCAGTGAGCGTGGCCGGGAGCACCGAGACGCAGGCGAGATACGCCCCCAAACCGAGCGTCAGAAGCACATCCTGGCTGGCAGAGGCAAAGTCGGCGCCCAGCCAAAGTGTCAGCAGTTGGTGCGGAAATGCCACGATCAGTACACAGACCGGCCAGACGGTGAGCATGATGGTCAGCGACCCGATGCGCAGCAGCGCGGCGGAACGGAGCGGCATGGTCCGATAACTGGTCGCCACGGCAGGAAAGAAGGCGGTCGAGATGGCGATGGGAACAACGATGCGACGCAACACCAGGTCGAGCGATGCGGAATAATGCGACGTATCGTGCAGCAGGACCGGTGTCGCGACGAAAGCAATGATCAGTGAGAAGACACGACCAAACCCGTTCCAGAAAGAGCCGTTGGCGAGCATCCGGACGCTGGAGAAGGTTTCAATGCGCGATGTCATGAGGATACGGCATGTTCCGGAACCTTGAAAGGAAAAAGCGAAGGTGCGTTGGCTACTCGGTGGTAGGCCGCGGTTGCAATTTTGAAGTAATGCGCCCGGTCGTCGGCAAGCCGACGAAGTGCGCAGGCAGCGGCCTCAATGTCGGGTTCGGCCCACATGCTGCCGGAGTATATGCGGGAGAGGTCCTGCACTGGAACCAGCCGATAGGGCACGAGTTCACTGTCCAAAGGAACTCATGAAGTCCATGTTGCCGGACCATCCGGTGGCCACAGCCGGCACGCCATGGGCCATCGCCTCCAGCAAGGGCAGCCCAAACCCTTCCGCGCGGTGCATCGACAGCAGGACGTCGGCGCTTCGATAGAGCTGCGCCAGTGCAGTGCCATGCAGGTAGCTGCGGATCACCTTCACGTTGCGTGCCGCCAGCAGATGACCGCAGGAGCGCTCGAAGGCGTCGAGTTCGGCGGGGCGGCCGTTCAGTTTCAGTATCAAACGGGCGCGCGGCGAAGCGCCGAACGCAAGCTGGAAGGATCGCAAAGCGCCTTCGGGGTTCTTGCGCGAAAGGCTCGAGCGGCTATCTGCCATGACCAGGACGGTAAAGGGCCAGCAGTCATCGCGTTCCCGCATTGTCTGCGCTGTGACATGATGCGGAACGACATGTATCGGGCGATCGATCAGCTTCCGCAAGCTCTCGCGGCTGAACGTGGAGGGCGTCCAGATCTCGTCGAAATGGCGGTCGCATCCCGCCCAGTCCGGTGGTGGGTCGGGCAGCTCCCATGCAAAATACGCTACACGATGTGCCCGCGCTGCGTGCGGCAAGACGGTGGCCAGCAGATTCGCCGCCTGCGGCCCTCCGGCGTGAATGACATAGGCCGATCCGGGTTGGTGACCGACCCGGCATAACGGATTTCGCAGGCCCGGTGCGGCATCGATCAATTCCGCATCGACCCCGCGCCGTCGCAATGCAGTCCATTGCAGATAGGCGCCTTGTCCGACCCCATTTTGGCGACCAAGTGGTCCGGCAATGACGATTCGATGGAAGTCGCGGGGCCCGGACCGGCCGCCGATCAGCCGATGGACCATTTCGCGAGTGCCCGAGAGGTAGCAGGCGGTAGCTGCCGCCCGGACGCGCCCGACCACTCTCAGCATGGCCGACTCGCGCCCAATCGGAATGATCCGGCTGGGCGGCCCGTTGGTCAGAACAGACTGCAGAGCATTCACTCTTCCGACTCCTCGTCATCGGTGGGATGCCCGAGAAGCTCTGCCATGTAGACCGCCTGTGTACGGTTGGTGGCTCCCATTTTGCGCATTATGTTGCGTATATGCACCTTCACCGTATTTTCAGTGATGTCCAACTCAACGGCGATTACCTTGTTGGATTTGCCCTCCCGCAGGAGCGACAGCACGACCAACTGACGCTCGGTGAGACGTGCCGTTGGCGATGAGTCCGACTCTTCTTCCGTCTGCTGCGTTCGCGAGCCCAGCAGGAGATTAAGCGGAGCGAACGTGCCACCGTCCCGGACAAACCTGATTGCGGCCAAGGCGGCCGGTACCTCTGTCGTCTTGGTTGGGATGAAACCTCGGGCGCCACTGTTCAGCGCGTTACGAATGCTTCCTGGCCGATGAGCAGTCCGTGCATCCGACAGGATCACGACCGGTACGTCCGGGAACGTCGCCCGCAAACTTTTGACATGCTGCAAGGCTGACGCTTCAGACCCCGCGTCGGCGTGGCTGTAGTACAGGATGATATCGAACCTGCCTTGGCCTGCCAGGATGCAGTCCCTTACCGTCTGGAAAGGGATCATATGCAGATCCGGATGCAATATGCCGACGGCCCTGATCAGACAGTCGCGGGTGAATCGCAGGTAGTCGATCAAACCTACCCGAATCATAGGAGGACCAATGGCGTTGCTCATTCGATACAAAAACTCATTGCTGTCTTGCCGAGCATGCGGTGGAGCAGGCATTTTCTGGGATCAAGCTCTGCGGATGTCCTGTGCAATGGAAAATAGCCATATCACGCCAGCTTAACGAAGAAAGGCAGGATAGAAGGGGTACTGCACTTGAGCGAAGTCCACAGCTTCTAGTCCAAATGGCTAAGTTAATCGTTCCCATCAGGCGTAAGCTGTGTCGGATTATAGGGCTTCCTCCTAAACGTAAGTCTTTTGGACGAGCACTGACTCGCCTGGTAGCCTTATTATCGGTGGGCGGTGTGCTCACAAAGCCTGGCTTTGCAGGAGCTGGGGGCGCCATGGTACCAACGCAGCGTGCGGCAACGCTCTAGCCCGCGGCCAGCCATGGCAGTCCGCTGATCGGGGTGAAGCTTATGCCGCTTTGCCCATCCTTGTGGTACGGCCTCTCAGACTGTCCGATCCGATAGCCGTGAAAGTCCTTGCGCATAACGATGCCGCGGAAAAAACTGTGAGCGTGACGATGCCGTCGCCGGCAGTTCCGGGATCCGCACTAAATCGAGCGAGGCAGACTTCGGCGCGAAGGCAGACGTCGAAAGGAACCTCTCCGCAGCGAGCATCGTTGCAGTAAGAGCTCGTGCACGGGCGGTCGGTAGACGATGCCAGGAGGTCTGTTCGGGCGCAGGCTGCATCGGCGCTCGGTCACCATCACACGGAGATCGGGCCAGCAAAGCAACCCTGGCACTTTTGCTAAGCCATCGGAGCAGCCAAACAATCACCGCCGGCGGGGCAACCTGATTATGGTCAGGCGGACAATGCCTCTTCCCGACAGACCAGGTCGGGTTGTAATGCAAAAGGTGTGGTTGACGCCGAGCACCGCTAAATCGCTATGTGCGACCCCTCGGCCCTTTGCGAGACACGGGCTGCTCGTCGCAATATGATTTCTGCTAAGAACGGTTATGCAATGCGATTAAGAGGATTTGCACTTACCGCGTCAGCCGCCATCGTCGTCCTTGGCGTGGTTTGTGGAGCCACCTTGTACTGGGATCAGGAGGGCTTGAAGAGCTCCTTGGGCTTGCAATCCAAACCGAATGCTGAAATCTGGAGCCAACTGACGTGTCGCATGCACCTGTATCTCGCGAAGCTGCGTGGGGCAGGCCCCGAACTGGCTGGCCTTTCGTGGACTGAACTTTGGGCGATGACGCGGCCGGGCATCCCATTCCATTGTGCCGAAGGGACGAGCATCGGGGCCAGTCTCCGTTTCAGCGCATTCGCCAGCGAGAGCGATCGACTGGCGGGCGCAGGCATCTTCCACGAACGATGCACTGCATGTCATGGCAGCGATGGATCGGGCGGAGCACATGGGCCATCGCTGACCCAATCGAACTATGAGTACGGCGACAGCGATTTTGCCATGTACCGGATATTGAAAGCCGGAATCTCGGGCACGGCCATGCCACCCGCCGGTCTTCCGCCATCGAAAGCCTTGCAGGTCATTGCTTTTGTGAAGGGATTGCAAGCTCGTTTACCCCAGGCCCCCGCCGAGAAACCACCACCCACCCCCGCCATCGATGTGACCAGTGAACGCTTGCGCGCCGCCGGAACGAGGACCGACGAATGGCTGACGTATTCCGGAGCATATAATGGCAATAGGCATACCCCACTGGATCAGATCACCCCGGCGAACATTGGCAACCTGCGGGTTCGATGGATCAAGCAGTTTCCCGGTGACGATCCAGCCAGCGAAGCAACCCCGCTGGTCGTCGACAATGTCATATTCACAGCAGTATCGGCTACAAATGTCGCGGCACTGAACGCAAGAACCGGCGAAATCATTTGGGACTACCATCGTGCGATTCCTGGCGGCCTGTCTCTATGTTGCGGGCGACCGAACCGAGGGCTTGCCGTGTATGGGAATACCGTCTTCTTCGATAGCCTTGACGGGTATCTGATTGCGATTAACGCAAGCGACGGAAAGGTCAAATGGCAGGCCCAGGTAGCACCCTCGTCGGACGGCTACACCCTTACAGGCGCACCTCTGGTCGTTGATAATCTGGTGGTGGTGGGGGTTGCGGGCGGCGAGTTTGGCATTCGCGGGTTCCTTGCAGCTTTTGATGTCGCGACAGGCCAAAGGCGCTGGAAATTTGATACGGTTCCGGGTCCTGGAGAATTCGGTCACGATACATGGCTGAACGACTCTTGGCGTATCGGGGGCGGTCCCACATGGAACACCGGCAGCTATGATCCAACCACCGACCTGTTGTATTGGGGCGTCGGCAATCCAAGCCCAAATTTTGACGGTGACCGAAGAGCAGGTGATAACCTGTTCACCGACAGTGTGATCGCGTTGCACGCGAGCACGGGCAAAATGGCCTGGTACTTCCAGTTCACGCCGCACGATGAACATGACTGGGACTCCACCCAGATTCCCGTGCTCGCGGATCTTCCGATGGACGGCAAAGTTCGCAAGGTGATGTGTTGGGCGAATTGGAATGGGTTCTATTATGTGCTGGACAGGACGACGGGAAAATTTCTGACCGGGGTTCCTTTTGTCGACGTCAATTGGGCGAAGGGGCTCAATTCGGCAGGGCGGCCCAGCCTGTCGGATGTTGCGAAGGTCTCAAACTCGGGACGCAGGACCACTCCTGGCGTCGGCGGCGGAACAAACTGGCAAGGCCCTGCTTTTGACGAGGAACGGGGTACCTTCTTCGTACCCGCTACCGACAGTACGAGCGTTTTCACAAAGCTGCCTCCGGGTGAAGTCGCCGAGCGCGAACCAGACAGGTTTTTTACCGGCAGCGGCTCGACTGACGTCGCTCCGCCTGAGCGCAGCGTCATCGCACTCGACGCCGCCACGGGCAGACTGAAATGGAAATACAAAATCGTCCCGGATGCCGGCGACTACGGTAGCTTGCTTGCGACGGGGGGAGGGTTGGTATTCGGGACCTCGGGCGGGACCATATTTGCCCTGAACTCAGACAGCGGACAAGAAGTCTGGTGTCTGTCGCTCGGTGGACCCACCCGCTCCGGGCTGGTCTCGTTCACTGTTGACGGACGCCAGGTGATTCTGGTGATGGCCGGTCAGGCGCTGCTCCTGTTAGGGCTATGAGTTCGTTTTGTCCATTGGCTGGCGCTTTATAGATAGTTGTCAGCAGATCCCGTGATTAAGCGATAGATAGGGGAGATAGCAGGTGATGAGAGCTTCCGTAGACCTGCCGACGTTGGATAAAGCGCGTCCTCGATTTGCTGCCGGCCACCGGCTGGCAATGTATATTGCTGTGGTGATGCTCTCGGTTTGCATTTCTCTGTTCTATAAGTACCGGACCGACACCATCTTCGCATGTCCAGCCAACGGCTATAGCGATGATGCATATCTTGCCTACTGCAATGCAAAAAGCTATGCCGACTACGAACATGGAGCTTTTGCTTTCGACTTGGAGCCCGCGGCGATAGACTTTGCCAGGAAGGCGGAGGTGCTATTTCTGGGGAACAGCCATATGCAGGTCGCATTCTCAACTCCCATCACGTCAGATTGGTTCTCAGAGGCTTCAACCCGATACTACCTAATGGGATTCAGTTACGGGGAGAATCTGGTCTTTGCCAAATACCTTTTGCCCAAGGTCCGTCCCCAGGCCAGTGTCTACGTGATAAACGTTGATGACTTCTTTATCGATTCCGAAACCCCTCCGACGGAGCCGATACTGCACGACCCGGAAGCGCGTCATCGGTACGAGGACAAACACTTCTGGCAGTCTGTCCACTGGCAGGTTTGTGGGAGATTCCCTGTGCTTTGCGGAAGCGACGGCGTAATTTTTCGCTCGCGCGAAACCGGTGCATTCACCGAGCGTACTGCCCCATTGAATACCGTACCTGTCTCCTATGACGAGGTTGAAGATCAGAATGCGGTCAAAATCGAGACGGATAACGCAATTGAATTCATGAAACATTTGCCTAAACAAGAGAAATGCGTAATTCTGACGACCGTACCAACTGTTGGAACTAAGGTCGCCGACGCCGCTGCTATCGCGAGAGGTGTCGGTCTGGAATTGGTGATGCCTGGAAACCTCAGCGGACTCAGGTACATATGACGGATCACATCTGGATTTACCGAGCGCAGAACGTTGGTCTAAAGCTTTTTTCGGCGTAGCGGGGCCGAAGATCCTGTCATGTCTCGACAAGGAAGTCTCGGCGCACAGATAGGAGGCTGTTGTTGTTTAAGGCGGGGTTCCCTCGGCCACTGCTTGATTGTCGGACGATCGGTCGGGTTCCGATGACACATGAGGCAACAGTGCAGACTCGTGGTGCGATACCAGCGCGAGGCTCGGGTGCATTACCTTGCCGGTCGCCAGGTGTTCTCGGCACCAGGAACATTCGGTCAGTTCGCAACGGAGGACAAAAATGACGTCCCAGAAAATCTTAGATAAGTTCAGCGAGATCCTGCGCGATCTGTTGCTGGACGATTCGATCGTATTGACGATGGAGACTCGACGCGAAGACATTCCCGATTGGGACTCTTTCAACTACATAAACTTCATTGTCGCGGTGGAGATGGAGTTCAAGGTAAAGTTCAGAATCGCCGACGTGGAGTTGTTCACTGACGTCGGTGCAATCGTCACTGACACGATGAGGCGGTTGAGCTAGGCGGCTCTTCCGCCATCGCGGTGCGTCCAAGGCCGGCTGCACCACAGCCTATCTGAACCGCTGTCCGTGCTTGGCTAAGGGTCGGGAGATCGAGCCACACAGCGGGCTATTTCGAGCGGTAAGCTTGGTTCCCCATTAGTATTCAGTAAATATCCCCCGCCGAAGCCGGGGGTTTAGCATATTGGGCTGCTAAAAGCGGCTGCCGCGCTCGGGCATCGGTCGGCCACGAAGGTGGCCTGTTGACGCTGGCGGCGCATCTCCGTCAGCCCCAGGTCCTCACGTTCCGGGTAATGAGGACGGCTACTGATCAGGTCGCCCGGCCTCGCCGTCAGCACACAATACCTCTACAGGGAAGCGCCGACCTGCGACCTTCGGCCTTCGCAGCCACCCCACCTCAGGTGCGCGGTGCAGTTTGCGTCAATCGCGCCAAGCAATGCAAAAGCGGCATGACGCTGTGCCACAAGATGTCAGCAGCATACCATCACAGGCTTCGTCAACCTCTGGCCCGAGTGCGCTCTTCAAAACGTAAAATTCCACCTGCCTCCCCCGCGGGGGAGGATTTCCGATGCCATTGGGGGTCTTCCGGGCAGCCTCTAAAACCGCCAATACAGGAACTCGCTTGGGCCCATGAAGAAGATGGCGAGAGCTGCCGCAGCCGATACGACGATTGCCCATGAAAAAGCGGCATTCCATACGACGAGCCTTTCTGTCCACGACCTGGCTGTCGCCGGCCGCACCCCGAGCGCTGGCTCATACCGAGCCAGGATCTGCATTGTGTTGGGACATGCAAGGGCGACGAACATCGGGACACCGATCCAAAATGCCATTGCAATAAAGTTGTGCCGGGGCCAGTCGGCAAACACCCCGATACTATGCTGTGTGACTCCATGCAATGAGAAGCCGTTCATCCCGATCAGGCCTCTCACGAGGTCGATGGCCGAGGTCATTGTAAAGGCGCGAAAAAGGACCATCGTGCCAGTCACCGCAAGAAAGGTTAAAGCCAGCCCTGCAGGACGCATGAGGCGATGATACGCGGCCTTGTTTCGCCACAACCGAGCGGCGACAAGGCGCCACCCGTGATTTATGCTAAGGTAAATTCCATGCAGCACGCCCCAGACAATAAATCCGTAGCCGGCGCCGTGCCACAAACCGGAGATAAGCATGGTCGTAATCGTGGGAAACATGAGCAGGGAGATGAACGCTCCGACCGTCGTGTTCCTCCCGCCGAACACCGGCAACCCCTTTGCCTGCCGACGCCTTGTCAGGGACAGCAACAAGGGGTTGTAAATGTACGCGGTCAGAAAACGAGTGAGCGTCATATGCCAACGCAGCCAAAAATCGATGATGCTTGATGCGCGCAAGGGCGAGTTGAAGTTCTGTGGCAACCGTATTCCGAACAAGCGTGCCAGCCCGAGAGCCATATCCGTATAGCCGGAAAAGTCGAAGTAGATTTGCAGCGTGAAGCCGACCGCTGCCACCCACGCGAGGAGGAACGATGTGCTGCCGCCTGCCGCCGAATGCTGATAGAGTGGGGTCACGTAATGTGCAATCTTGTCAGCGAACACTACCTTCTTGAACAGGCCGAAGACAAGCAGCGTGAGGCCGACGGCAACGTTCTCCTTGTCGAAGCGGCAGGAAGCAGCTTGGAATTGGGGCATCATCTCGCGATAGTGCACGATCGGGCCAGCAATGAGCTGGGGAAAGAACAGGACGAATGTGCAGTAGTCCTGGAATGTAAATGACCGAATGCGGCCGGCCTGAACGTCAACCAGGAATGCAATTTTTTGAAAGGTAATAAAAGATATCCCCAGCGGCAATATGATATGCAGCAACGGGAGGTTGGCGTTGAATATGTCATTGGCAGAACTGGCTACGAAGTCAGTGTACTTGAAAACGCCCAGGAATGCCACATTGAACAAGATCCCCGCCACGAGCAACGCTTTGGATGTACGGCGTCGACTATCGTCCTGATTTAACCGTAACAGGGCGTTTGCAATAATGAAGTTTATGGCAATCGATGGAGCGATGATCAGAACGTTGAGTGGACGCCAGCACCCGTAGAATACGAGAGATGCCACGATAAGCCAACGGATGGCCAATGAACGAGAGATCTGACCCAGAAGATAGAATATGGACAAGGTAATGGGTAGGAAGCCAACAAGGAACCCAAACGAATTGAATAGCATTGGCGCGCATCCTGGCGAGCGTTGGAAGGCAGCAGGTGAATCACGGTCTTAATGCCATGCGGCACAATATTACTGCCTGCCACTTCACTCGTTTTCCACCTGTCGATGCATGGTACTCGTTCGGCCGGCCATCAGCAATCATCCGTTCAGGTGACTTGAGTTGTTTCCCAAGGTGGCGTAAGCGCCGCTTTGGCTAACAGGCCACTTATCCGCACCGGCGGTCATCGTGGGCCTCGGATGGGTCTCGTTGCACCTTCAACGCAAACCAGAGGATTTAACGAGGCCTACCATGTCGAATTGGGACAACATGTCGAGCTGGGACAACGCTCCGGATCTACGCACCCTGATCCGCATGACGAACGCCATGTTGGACCGGCGGTGCAACAGCTGCCACCGTCCACCCAAAGCCGTCGCCCTCGATATCGACGACACCGCCGACACCATGCACTCACCCTAACCCGGCGACCCCTAACCCGGCGACCCTTAATCCGGCAACGTCGTCCCCGGCCAGCGAACGGGGGAATACATTGTCAACGGATGTGCGGGGTGTCCCGGCGGTGGCCGGCAACCGGGTTTCTGGTCGTTCTGGGATAATTTTAGGGATTTTAGGCCGGTAATATGCTGAAGTGATGATGATTCCTGGTGCCGACGCGGAGGGTCGAACTCCGGACCTACTGATTACGGATAAGCGATAGGTCCGCGCCACAGCCGGCCGCGGGTCCGCAGAACCCACGAAAAATAGCGGATTTTCCGCCGGACCTTTTGATTTAATGCCGCCACGAACCGCCGTGCGGTTGGGCACCCCGGGCGAGTTGGTTGCGCGCCCGCTGGCGCAGTCAGAGGGTTAGCCCGGCACCGCCGATGGCCCCGCGGATCGTGTTGCATGCGCGGAGACTCGCCAATTGCCGGCGTGGTGCAACCGGCACGTCACTGGCGACACAATCCGGGTCCGAACCAGCCCGACCCAATTCTTTTCAGAAAGCCACCCGAACCCGACCGATTCTTTGGTTGTCCACCCCGCGCAGCCCCGGACGGGATGGCTAAGCTTTGCAGCCGCAATCAAGTGCGAACCGATCGGATGATCCTCGGTGATGTCGCAGCCGAGCCGCAACGAATAGTTTGCGGCGCGTGCCCCTACCAGCGGGACTGCCGAAATGGCCGGCGGCTGCCGCTTGGGCAAATACACGCCGTGGCAGAGAAATTGGCACTGGACTCCTCGTGACCGCTTGTTAGGCCATTCATAGTGTGAGTTTGTTCGTACGCTCCCGGATACGCCCGTCCATCTTGCAATCGGCCGTGCAGCGGGCGCTTGATGCGCACCAGCACGTCGGCGCCAGACCGTAGGCGGGTACTCTGCCATTGAGTGCCTGGCATAGAATTGGGGTAACCCTGACCCACCGCCGCGGCAGACCCATACCTCTACCAGGCAAGTGCGTCCGCCATGCACCGCCGCAGCCAGCCGGGAGGCCCCAGCAGCTCATACATCGTCCGGGAAATCCGCGTGTAGAGCGTGAGCCCGTAGCGGGGATCGCTTCCGATAGCGGCGTGCACCTCATGCGCAGCGTTGGCCGCCTCGAAATAGCTGTCGCTGGCGGTTGACGCGGCCAGGTAGCTGCGGGCGATCCCATCACGGCCGACCTCGATGGCCCAGGCGGCCTCATAGGTCGTCCATTTGGCGGCATCCATGGCGTTCAGCAGCCGGATGATGTGGTCCTGCACGCGCTGGAACCGGCCGATCGGCGTGCCGAATTGCACCCGCGTGTTGCTGTGGTTCACCGACATGTCGAGCATCTCGAGCATCCCGCCCACCTGATAGGCTGCCACCACTACGCGCGCTACGGCCAACGAGTTGTCGAAGGATTGGTCCCCGGCGTGCAACACGTCGGTCCCCGGAACAGGCACGGCGTCGAACACCACCTCATGGTTCGCCTGGAGGAAACCGGGCAGCGGCCGTGTCGCGATCCCGTCGGTGCCGGCTGGAACAATCGCCAGCGCCGGCACCGGCTCTCCGGACGTCGAGACACTCACCAGAAAATGCGTCGCCGCGTTCGCGAACGGCACGAACACCTTGGAACCCGTCAGAACCCAAGTTCCGTTCTCGTTGCTCAATTCCGTGCCGGTGGCCGCCACACCCTTCCAGGATTTGTCGGGCCTCCGTAGTGCCGGGATCAAAATCATGGTGCCGTCCGCGATCGCCGTCAGCGCCTTGTCGCGTTGCTCTGAGGGCTCGCAGCCGCGCAGCAGGCCGGCGGCGATCACGCTCGACGCGATCAGCGGGCTCGGCACGGCGCCCCGTCCCAGTTCCTCAAAGATCAGCGCGGCGCTGAGCGGGTCGAGGTCCAGGCCGCCACACGCGGTCGGCACCAGGGCGCCGGTCCAACCCGCTGCTCGAAAATGCGCGAACCAGCCGGGGTCCCAGGTCTCGCCGTCCTTGGCCTGGCGCACCAGTTCGGCACGCGGGACATGGCGCCGAACGAGGGCCCGGGCGCTGTCACGGATCAGGATCTGTGAGGGTGTCAGAGACAGGTCCACGTTTCAGGCCTCCACCGGTTGCGCGGCCAGCTGGTTCTTGCGTGCCAGGCCTTCCTCGCCCAGCCGGCCCGCCTGCTGCGGCTCCCGGTTGCCGACGCCAAGCCGGCGCGCGATGACCACCCGCTGGATGTCGGTAGTGCCGCCTGGATGTTGCTCCACGATGCCTCGCCGCTGCTGTGCCTCGGCCACGCCGCCAATCGCGCCAAGGATGGAATCGTTCGTGAGCGCCGCAGGGCCGAGCAAATCGAGCACCGCCTTGGTCAGCCAGAGGTTCGTTGTCTTTCGGAGATAAGACACCTGCGACCCTTCGTACGACCGCTTCTCCCCGGCATAGACCATCCAGAAATTGCGCGTTGACAACAGACGCACCGCCTCCAGGCGGCTGAAGATCTCCGCGAGTTTCGCCCGGACATCCGGGTCCTCGATCAAAGGCTTCCCGTCGCGATGCTGCTTCCGGCAATGCGCCAGCAGCGCGAGCCATACCGGGTTGGTGCGGATGTTGCCCTGGCCGCTATGCTCGACCTCCAGATGTGTCGAGGCGACTTTCCAGCCGTTGTTCTCGCCGCCCACCAGACAATCCGCGGGGACCCGGACGTTGTCGAAGAAGATGATGTTCTTGTGGCCAAATTCGTCGGTTTCACCCTCGCTCTGCGCACTGAGCATGTGCAGCGGCTGGGTGGTGATACCCGGCAGCGAGGCGTCGATCATGAACCAGGAAACGTTCTGGTGGCGTTTACCCTTGGGATCGGTGACCAGGATGGTCCAGTGACGGTCGGCACCGTGGTGCGATCCGATATAAATCTTCTGGCCATTCACGACATAAACGTTGCCGTCGCGGATCGCCGTGCTCTTGACGCCGGCCAGATCGGACCCCGCGGAAGGCTCAGTCAGCAACTGCCAACTACGCACCTCGCCCCGATAGATGGGCGGCAAGAAGCGCTGCTTTTGCTCTTCCGTGCCCCAGACACGGATGCTGGCGCTGCCCATCTTTCCGCCGCTGTCGTAGTATGGCGGCAGGCCGAGGCCGAGGCGCGCGGTTTCCTCCTCCAGCACGATGATCCGATCCAGATCGAGACCGCCGCCGCCGTATTGCTTTGCGCCCGACGGGTAAAGCCAGCCCTTGGCGCCGAGCTTCCGGCCAAGTTCGCGGCGCTGCAGATAAACCGCGTGCGACTCTTCGAAACTCCGCGGGCGTGTGGTGATCCCGTCCGGTACGTTCGCGGCAAGCCAGGCCCGGACCTCATCGCGAAATTCTTCTTGCGCCTTGTTGTATTTGAGCTCGAATTCCACCGTCTATTCCCTCCCGGGCCGGTTTGCGCAGCGTCAGGCCGGATCGATCGTTCAGCGTCTCCGGAGTTGTGTCAACAATCGGCGCGTTGTTCGCCATCGACGGCGCAGCCGAGGTGGTTTATCGGATGATCGTTCACGATGGTCGACCACCACGCACTGCGAAACCGTCCCTTCCTGACGAGAGGTCAGCCCCATGCGAGCAGTAGGAGTCTTGGTTCACGGAGGTCCAGAGGCCTTGGAGGTCGTTGATCTCCCAGAAATCCACGCAGGGCCTGGCCAGGTGCGCATCCGCGTGCATGCCGCAGCCGTGAACCCGACAGACATATCCGCCCGAGACGGTTCACGTGCCGCGCAGCAAAAGGTCGATCCGCCGCCCTATGTGCCCGGCATGGATGCGGCGGGAATCGTCGATGAGGTCGGCGACGGTGTGTCAACCGGCGTAAAGGTCGGGGATGCAGTCATCGCCATGGTGATCCCGAAGGGCAGCCACGGCGCGTATCGTGAGCAGCTTGTCCTGAGCGCTCGCGCCGTTGTTCCGGCTCCAAGAGGCACTACGCACGTGGAGGCCTGCACCCTGCCCATGAACGGACTGACGGCTCGCCAGTCGCTCGACCTGCTGGGGTTGTCGCCCGGTCAGACGCTCGCTGTAACCGGAGCCGCGGGCGCCTATGGCGGCTATGTCACACAGCTTGCGAAAGCCGATGGGTTGACGGTGATCGCCGACGCGTCCGAAGCCGATCATCAACTGGTGAAGGCGCTCGGTGCCGATATTGTCGCCCGCCGGGGTGACGACGTCGCGACACGGATCAGGGAGCACTTTCCACATGGCGTGGACGGCCTCGCCGATGGTGCGGTGTTGAACGAGCGTGTGATACCAGCGGTCCGCGACGGCGGCGCGTTTACGTCGGTGCGCGGCTTCACGGGTATAACTCAACGCGGCATCCGATTCACCACGACATTCGTGCGGAATTACGATTGCGAATTCGAGAAACTCGACCGGTTGCGCGGACAGGTGGAGGCTGGAGTCCTGACGCTCCGGGTTGCGGCTACGTACCCACCCGAGCGTGCTGGAGAGGCGCATAGGCGACTGCAGGCCGGTGGAACCCGCGGGCGGCTTGTCATACAGTTTTGACCAGCGGAGCCCCGGACCCTCGCCAGGAAGCCAGGATTGTCGTTGGAGTTGGCTGGCTGATCGCTGGGCAGTGGCGAACCGCTGCTGTCGAAGGACCACTCTGTGTGGATTCCGGACGTTCCCGAGAGGCCTTTGTCTGCGTCGCTGATGAGCTTCCCGCTGCGGTCATCATGTGGTACGCCCGAACCGTGAGTCCCAGAAACCGCAGCCGGTCCAGAGGGTCGACACAGGCGGAAATCGGTGTAGCGATTGGCACGCCGCGTACATCACCAGGAGGAACCGATGTCCCAAGCCGCCTTTCCGGCATTCGAGACCGTTCTCTATGACGAGCCCCGCCCTGGAGTGGCGCGGGTCACTTTGAATCGTCCAGAGAAGCGTAACGCGCAAAACATGCAGATGACGTACGATCTGAACAGCGCCTTCGATCATGCCTTGCGTCAGCCGCATGTGAAGCTCATCATTCTGGCCGCGAGGGGTCAGCACTTCAGCTCAGGTCACGATCTTTCCGGCGACGGCAGCAAGACATGGAGGGATTTTCCGGTGGTGGGAACCTGGGCCGGTTTCGATCAGCCGGGCGCCGAGGGGCGCTATTCCCGCGAGATGGAAATCTACCTTGAAATGACCGAGCGTTGGCGGAACATGTCCAAGCCGCTGATCGCCCAGGTGCAGGGCAAGTGCATGACCGGCGGTCTCATGCTCGCATGGTGTTCCGACCTCATCATCGCGAGTGATGACGCCCAGTTCATTTGCACCTCCGGCAAAATGGGCGGGTCGGGTGTCGAATTTTATGCCTATCCGTGGGAGATCGGTCCGCGCCGTGCCAAGATGTGGCTGCTGACCGGAGAACTGTCAGCCACGAAAGCCGAGCAATATGGCATGGTCAATGAGATCGTTCCTCGTGCCGAACTTGAGAATTACACGCTCGATCTTGCGGAGCGCTTGACGGCCCACACGGCGTGGACGCTCAACATGACGAAAGCGCAAGTGAATCACGCGCAGGACGCCCAGGGGCGCCGCACGTCGATGAATTACGCATTCGTTGTTCACCAGCTCGGCCATGCGCATCGCGAGCTCACCGTGGGCGCGGCGATCGATCCGGACACCTTGCCGGAAAACCTCAGGCAGCATTACCTGCGCAGAGAAGAGCGCAAGAAGGCGCAGAAGGCAGCCGGCTAACCACCATTGCTCAGCCCGGTTATGCTGTCAGCGATGCAGGAGAACGATGCCATGTCTGGACCGCGAGCCCTTGAGGGCATTCGCGTGGTGGATTTCAGTTGGGTGCGGGCCGGGCCTTGGGCCACACGCTGGCTTGGGGCTCTTGGGGCCGAGATCATCAAAATCGAGTGGCCGGAAAACGAACGTGGCCGCCTGCCCAGCACCACCACGCCGCAGCATCTCCCGGTCAATTTGAACACCTCGGGCAACTTCGCCGACACCAACGTCAACAAGAAGAGCCTCAGCCTGAACGTGAGAAGCCCCAAAGGCCTGGAGATCGTCAAGCGGCTGATCGGGATCTCCGATGTCGTCATCGAGAATTTCAGCTCCCGGGTGCTGCAAAAATGGGGCCTCGGCTATGAAGAACAATGCAAGATCAAACCGGATATCGTCTATGTATCCATGTCGGGCTACGGCCACACCGGCCGCAATCACCACTACACGACGTTCGGTCCGGTCGCGCAGTCGATTTCGGGACTGACCTATCTCTCCGGCCTGCCCGACCAACCGCCTGCCGGTTGGGGGTGGTCCTATATGGATGATACCGGCGGCATGTACGGCGCTATGTGTGCGCTCACCGGCCTCTATCATCGCAACATGACCGGGCGAGGCCAGCATATCGATCAGTCACAAATGGTATCCAGCGTGCCGCTCAACGGTCCGGCGCTGCTCGATATTACGGTGAACGGACGCGGATCCGTCCGGGCCGGCTTTCCGCCCGGCAACCGGGCGCACTGGCCGGGCACACCCCTGGTCAACAACTATCGAGGGCCTACGGTTGCGCCGCACAATGCCTATCGCACCCATCCCGGCGACTATAACGACTGGTGCGTGATCGTCTGCCAGAATGACGAGGAATGGCAGCGACTGGTGCGGGTGATGGGCGCACCGTCATGGGCCGGCGCGGAAAAATTCGCCACGGTGCTTGGACGCTTGCAGCACCAGGAGGAGCTGGACGAGCTTCTTGAAGCGTGGAGCATGACGCTTGGGAAGTACGAGCTGACGGAGCGTTGCCAGGCAGCCGGTGTTCGCGCTCTTCCCGTGCAGAGTGCCGAAGACCGGGTGGAGCATGACCCCCAGCTACGGCACCGACAAATGTACCGGGAAATCGAGCATCCGGCGCTCGGACAATACAAGGCGCAGAATGCGCCGTTCAAACTTTCCCACACTCCGGCGGCGAACTACCTGGCTGCACCGATGATCGGTCAGCACACCCGGGAGATCGTCGAAGACTTGCTGGGTTACAGCCACGATGACCTGCACACAGGCTTCGCCGACGGCACGTTCTGGCCCGCCGAGCGGGAGCGCTTTCCCTACCTCGAGGAGATGCTCCGATGAGCGATGCCCAGGCAGTGCCCGGCCCGCTGGAAGGTCTCAGGGTCCTGGAACTCGCAGATGAAAAGGGCCAGTTCTGCGGCAAGCTGCTGGGCGACCTCGGGGCTGATGTCATCAAGATCGAACCTCCCGGTGGCGAGCGCTGCCGCCACATCGGGCCATTCCTGGACGACATCCCGCACCCGGAACGCAGCCTGTCCTTTTGGTACTATAACACGTCGAAACGCGGCATTACGCTCGATCTGGCAACCGCCGATGGTTGCCGGATTTTCGCGCGCCTGGCGGCGACATCGGACGTCATTCTCGAAACCTTCCACCCGGGCTACCTCGCGGCACTTGGTGTCGATTATGAGTCGCTGCGTGAACAGTACCCCCGATTGATCATGTGCGCGCTGACTCCGTTCGGTCAGACCGGACCTTGGCGGGATTACGTTTCCACCGATCTGCTGCACATGGCGGCAGGTGGCGAGATGGCTTCGTGCGGCTATGATCAGGTGGACGTACCGAATGCGGCGCCGATCGCGCCCGGTGGCGGCAATGCCTGGCACATGGGCTGTCACTTCGCTTACATCGCCATCGTGGCTGCGCTGGTTTACCGAAGCGTCTCCGGGCAAGGGCAGTATATCGATGCGTCGATCCACGAGGCATGTGCTCTCTCAACGGAAGCTGCGGTTGCCAACTACGTCTATCGGGGCGAGACGCTGCGGCGCCAGACCGGGCGTCATCATGCCGCGAATCCTACCAACCGAACGCAGTTCCGCGCCAAGGACGGCAGCTACGTCACGGCGCTGATTACCGGCGGTCTCAGCCCCAGGAACGTCGCCAACCTCGCAGTGCTGATGGACAGTTTTGGCATGGCGGGCGACCTCAAGGACCCACGTTATCAGGAGCCGGCGGTCATCGCGGCGAACGCATCGCATATCATCGACGATCTTCTCGCCAACTTCATTGCCAGCCTGCCGGCGGAGCAAGTTTACCACGCTGCTCAGGAACGCGGCTTCACCTGGGGGGCCGTGCGTGCCCCGGAGGCGTTGCTTCACGACGCCCACCTGCATGATCGCGGTTTCTGGAAACAGGTTGAACACCCGGAGCTTGGCCGCAGCTTCACCTACCCGGGCGAGGCGGCGATCTATAACGGTTCGCCGTGGCGGATCTCCAGACGGGCACCGCTGATCGGCGAGCACAATACGGAAATCCTCTGCGACGAACTGGGACTATCGCGTGGCGAGCTGTCGGTTCTGGCGGCATCGAGGGTGATCTGAATGAGGCGCTGCGCCGCGAGGGGCTTTACAAAACTCCCATGACGTCCTGCGATTCATGCACCGCAGCGATCAGCCGGTCGGCGTCTTCGCGCAGCAGCAGTCGTTGCGTGACCAGTTGTTCCGTCGCCGCGATCACGCGCGCGGCCCACGCCTGGTGCGAAGCATAGCGTGCCTCGAGCGAACGCCGCAGGTCGCGCGCACGAACGCGTTGGGCTTCGGTCGCGGCGAACGGTACATAAGAGCCCTGCACGGTGAAAAGATCGCCCTCGGCGTAACCAGGCACCCGGACCGCCCATCCCGTGTGGGTACCGATGGGCGCGGCGAGGATCGGGTGACGGAGACCATCCACACTGTTGCCGTCTGCATCCACCGCATTGACGAAAACCGGGTATTCCGGACCGTCAACCGGCGGCTCCACGGAATGATCGCGCAGATGCAGCTCATTGAGTACGTCCGGAAATCTGACGCCGGGAATGCGGGGGAAGTGCTCTTCTGCCTCGGCGCGTGTCACCAGCGATCCCGCGGCGCGCGATGGGAAGTGGCTGGCGGGCGGCATAGTGCCATGCTCCACCCATTCGGTCAGCGCGATCAGCAGCGCGCGCATCCACGAACTGTAGCCCAGAGGATTGCCGGGCAGTTGGCTCGCATGTTTGGCCGCCGGCTTGTGCACCGCGTGCTGGGTACTGGAGGCGAGGTAAATCCGCACGTCATCCGGCATCCTCACATCCTGTCCCGCAGGGTCGGTCGCGACGAGAGAAGCACGCGCCGCCCACATGTCGGAATCCGCATCCAGATGCATGACTTTCGGCCTGACACCGGCCTCTGCCGCCCGCCGCATGATCCCATCGGTCTTGCCGCTGATGGGGTCGGTCAACGTCGGATAGGTGAACGGAAACTGATCATCCAGGAACGCATGATCTTCATGCTGGCGCGAATATCGGCCAGGTTGGGCAAATGCGAAATTGATGAAGGTGCGGCGGGATCCGGATACCACTGGGAAAATCGCGTCGAACACTTGCCGGTTGTTCAGATCCTGGTTGAACCCGAGATGCACGAGATCGCGCAGCACCCGCCCGCTTTGCGAGATACCAAAACCGGCCGTGTGGCGCACCCTGCCGCGGATCGGGTTCATCGGCGAGGCATCGTGCCGCAGAAACGACACCAGATCGCGGATCGCCGCGAAACCGGCGCCCATGACCTCGGGGTCCTTGGCGGGATAGATGAATTCATAAATCGCCCCGCGGTCGAAGCCCGGCGGCCGGGTGATCTCGATGTGGGTGGCGTCGATATAATGCCAGGACAGGCCGGGCGGTGTGGCACGCCTGTCCTTCTCGCGCTGGCGGACTGTCAGGCTCGCTTTGCCTGTGGTGAGATTGGCGGCCTGATAGGACAATGTGGCAATGAAATTCGTCTCCGACGTTTCCTGGATGAACGCGTCTCCCGGGCCGAACCCCTCGGCGATGAACTCGTCACGATTGATGCCGGTGGCGGCGACGCTGGGGAAATGCGCATTCAGCCGATCTGCTCCCGCCGGGACACCGGTTTGCCACGCGCTCCAGACCACCGAGAACCCGTGCCGCATCAGGAAGCCATCCCCGGCATGGGCAGCGGTCGTCGGACGATTGCCGTCGGCGCCTCGGTTGAGACGCGTCAGCGCGACCTTGTTGCCGCGGTTGGGAACGTCGTAGAGCAACCAGCCGTTTCCCGTCCCGAGGTCGGTCGGCGTCATCAGCGTGAAATCGGAGCGGTACTCGACTCGTCCGGCGGCATTTCGCGGCGCCTTGTCCACGTTGACGATCGGTGCGTTCAAGGGATGCGATGGATCGAGTTCCCCATGGATCGTGCCGCTCACGCATTCATACGTTCCAATCGGACCGAAGACCCTGCCATCGAAGACGGGGGACAGGCGCTCGATGATTTCGACGCGCAGGACGCTCCCTGGTTGGGCTGTCATGATGTTTCCCCCTGGTGGCCGATGGGCATTCGGGTGAGGCTATCATGTTACGTCGTTGCCGTGCACTCCCGGCCCGTGGTGGGCCCCTGCCCTATCTGATGGACACTTCAATCTGCGCTACTCTGCTGGCTTCACGCCCGCGGGAGAGCAAAATGAACAGCTATGATGAGACACGGGCGGCAGATACTGGCCGGGTCCCGGCGGCGACGGTGGCCCGCGCACCGGCGGTGCGAAGCGAGGCGGCCGTTGCAATCGCCGCGACAGCGCTGGGCGTGCTTACCGTGGGCGCGCTCGCAGTGGGCGCCCTGGCGATCGGCAAGCTGGCAATCGGGCAGTTCGCCGTGGGACGGGCGAGGCTGCGCAGTGGTAGAGTCGACGAATTGCGGATCGCGCGACTCACCATTGGGGAGCTGCGGGTCGAGCGTGTTCTGGACAAGCGATAGGGGAAGGAAGCGACATGGTCGATAAGATCCAGCTGGGGCTGATCGGCGCCAGCGTCAAAGGCACCTGGTCGTCCCGCTCTCACCTGCCGGCGGTGCAAGCCAGTGCGGATGTCGAATTGACGGCGGTCTGCACCACAAGAGCCGACAGTGCGGAGGCGGCGCGCCAGGCGTACGGTGCTCGGTTGGCCTTTAGCGACTACCACGCAATGATCGCCTCGCCGGAGATCGACGCGGTCGCTGTCGTCGTGCGTGTGCCGTCGCATTACGCGCCGGTTAAGGCGGCGCTGGAGGCAGGCAAGCACGTCTATTGCGAATGGCCACTTGGGCGGACGACGGCCGAGGCCGTGGAACTCGCGGCACTGGCCAAGGCCAACGGTCTTGTCACAGCAGTCGGTCTGCAAGCTCGCGTCAATCCTGCCCTGATGCACATGAAGGAAATGATCGACGCCGGTCACGTCGGCGAGATGATGGCCGTCCATGTGTGCCTGCTGCGTGAGGGCGTGTTGTCCCGGCCGTCGCACCGCACCTGGCAGCGGGACGCCGAGCTCGGCGCTAACACATTGACCATCGCCAATGGCCACACAGTGGATGCCATGCGCTTCGTCGCCGGTGATTTCCTCCGGTTGTCCGCCATTGTGACGACCCAGGCGAAACAGTGGCTCGATACTGGCACCGGGACGTGGTTGGACGTCACGTCGCCGGACAACATATTGCTCAGCGGCCGGTTGACGAATGACGCCGTGGCGTCGGTCCATGTCGGTGCCGTACCGTTCGCCGGCAGTGGTTATCGCATGGAAATCTACGGGCGTGACGGAACGCTGGTTGCGTCGGGTGAGGATTCGCCCCAACTGAGTCGAGTTGTCCTGCATGGAGCAAAGGGCCGCAACACGCTCGAGCCGATCCCGGTGCCGGAGCGCTTCACTTTCGCCACACCCGGCACGCCGTCAGGTGAAGCGGCCAATGTCGGCCAGATGTACACGCTGTTCGCGCAGGCGATCCGCGGTTGTGCAAGTCATCAGCCGACTTTCGAGACCGCGGTCGAACTGCACCACCTGATCGACGCAATACAGCAGGCGTCAGATACCGGCCGCGCCGCGGCCTTATCGTAACGATCCTGCGACGGTGCCATCAGCGGCGCGCACATCCTGGCATCGTTCAGCCTGCAACCTCGAGTTCCACGAGCGGCGCGTGCTGCTGTCCGCCATAAGCGTCTCCGTCGCCCGGATCGCATTGGATATAAGGACGGGGGATGGAGATCTTGATCGCGCTTGCCGCGTCGTGCGGCACAAACAGCACCTCCGTCACGGGCACGCCATAGAGGCGGGCGAAGATCTCCGGCGTCAGCGCCTTCGATTTCAGCACGCGCCGGTAGTTCTCCGCGGTCTCGAACATGATATCGAAGGTGAGGGTGAACGGCCCCGCATTCTTGGAGCGGATCAGCCGTGCCAGTTCGCCGAGAGTGGCCATCGCTCAGACCTCCAGGAATTCGGTGTGGAACATCTCGTGCGCGGAGTTGGGCACGACGACATGGTTTAGGTTGAACCGGTACGCCGCGCCTTTGTAGGTATCAGCCGGCACCGTCGGGTAGGCGATGCCGCTGATGAGCCCACGCCATTCCGGGATCGGGTAGTGGACGGCAAAATGGGCGAATGTCTTGGCGATCGCCTGCGTCACCGCCTCTTCGCCCGAGGTGATGGTGAACAGCAGCCCCACCTCGTGCCCGATTTCGTGTGCCTTCGGCTCCAGCTTTCCCATGACGCCGTCACGCCCGTAGACGCGTGCATGGATGCTGTAGTCGTCCGCTCCAACGCGGCCGTTGAACAGCTCGCGCACGCGCTCGTCGAAGTTCGCCTGCATGCCCGCGAGCCAGGCGTCGAGCTGGCGGATGATATAGGGCTCGCGCACGCCACCGATGATGATGGACTGGTAGCCGAGCAGCTCGGCGCCCTCGAGCTTGATGGTCACGCGGTCCGCTGGATGGAACTGCGAGCCGCGCACCCGCACGGCGCGATCGTTCAGCGCCTCATAGCGTGCTTCGCGCGAATTGAGCACGCCGCCCGGCTCGGTGATCAGGAACGGATCGGCGTTCTCATAGAGTGTGTGCGAGGCGACGCTTTGCGGCGAGCAGCGCGCCTTCGGATCCATGGGCTCGATGTCGAAATGGTCGTCACGGATCCAGGCGAAGATGCTGTCCGGACGCTTGCGCTGCACCACGCAGGCGGTGCCGCATTCCAGGATCTTCGCGGCATGCCAGGTCGCTCCCGCATCGGCGCCCTTCATCAGCGGCACGGTTGCGAACAACGCGGTGTCGGAGGCGCGGCCCGCCAGCACGATGTCGGCGCCGTCCTCGATTGCTGCGGCGATCGGCTCGTGGCCCATCATGCCGACGATATGCGCGCTGCGGTCGATCACCGCCTCGTCCAGGTGCGGCGCCGGATTGAGCGGCAGGATGCGGTCCTCGCGATAGCGGCGCTTCAGGTACTCCTTGTCCTGCTCACTGCGGATCAGCGCGATGCGCGGGTGCAGTCCCTCCTCGCGCGCGATCTCCAGCGCGATGTCGCGCATCCAGGCGACGCCGTCGTCGCCGCCGCCGAAGCCGCAAGACCCGACGATCACAGGCACGCGCAACGCGGCTCCGGCTGTCATCATCAGCCGCAGGTCGCGTTTGGTCCCCTCGCGCGAAAAATGCGGACGGCCGGAGCCGAGATGCACCGGCCCGGCATCGGTTGAGCCGCCGTCACAGGCAATGACGTCCGGGCGCAGCGAAACGCCCCGCGCGAACGAGGTTTCCAGGAAGCCCGAGCCGATCTGGCCCGAGGCTGACAGAACCCGCACTTCGGTCATTGAGCCCCCTCCCACTGCCGTCCCGCGGCGCTTTGGTCTAGACAATGGGTCGGAAGACTACACAGGCCCACAGCGATGGGCAACCGTAACACCGCCTGTTTTCAATAGGTTGCCGGCATCCGACGGAGGGAACACCATGAACGCAGTCGCGGCCGGACCGGTCGGCGCCGTCTGCGAGGCGCCGGATGAACAACGTCATGTCGCCCGGTGTGCGCGTGATCTCCGCGACCGTGGTCTGCGACTCCGGCTTCCAGGCATCGTCACTCTGCGCCGGACTCGCGCGCGATCCGCATTTCATCGGCTGCGACGCCGGCTCGACCGATCCGGGGCCGGGACCGCCCGGCATCGGCCGCACCGCATTCCCGCGGCGTGCGATCAGCGTGACCTGCGACTGATGCTGCAGGCCGCGAAAGAATTCCGACAAACAACCCACGAAGTTGTTCAGCCCCCCGCTTCTTGGCCGCATGACCGCAAGCATGCAGGCCCAAGGCGATGACGGCCAGGGCGGCCCCGAAAGCGCAGACAGCGGCCCAGCCGCCGAATTCCCAGGCGAGGCTCGCGCCCGCTGAGCCGACCGCTCCGCCCACGAACATTCCGCCCATGAAAATCGTGTTCAGCCGGTTACGCGCTTCCGGGCGAAGCGCATAAATGACGTTCTGATTCGAAACCAGCGCACCTTGCTCGCCGAAGTCCAGCAGAATGACGCCGGCGATCAGGCCGGCGATCATGCCCCACGCCCCAAAAACCACCCAGGACGTGAGCATGATGACGCTGCCAAGTCCGATGACGGCATGGGGACCTCTGCGGTCTGCGATCTTCCCGGCGATCGGTGCAAACAGCACGCCGACGGCACCCACGATGCCGAACAGGCCGGCGATTTCGGCGCTGAGGTGATATCGGGCGTCGAGTTGCAGCGCCAGGATAGTCCAAAAAGCGGTGAACGAGCCGAACAGACAGCCCTGGATCGTGGTCGCCCGTTGCAAGTGCGGCTCTTCCCGCCAGAGGATGGCCAGGGATTTGAGGAGGGCGCCGTAGCCCTCCTGCGTCCTGGGGTAGCTTCTGGGCAAGACCGCCGCCAACAACAGCCCCACCGCAACCGTCAGGAGCAAGCCGAGCCAGAAGGTGGCGCGCCAGCCGTAGTGGTCGCCAACAGCGCCACCAAGGACGCGGCCAAGCAGGATGCCGCAGAGGAGGCCGCTCATCACGGTTCCGACGGTCGCACCGCGACGGCTGGGTTCGGCCAACTCGGCCGCGAACGGCACGATCTGCTGCGCCACGCTTGATGTCACTCCGACGAGTGCCGATGCAAGCACGAGTGACCAGGCGTCAGGAGCGAGAGCAGCGGCAGCCAACGACAGCGTGAGTGCAGCGAGTTGAATCAGGATGAGACGCCGCCGTTCGAAGCGGTCTCCCAATGGCACCAGCAACACAAGGCCGCCGGCGAAACCGAGCTGGGTTGCCGTTGGCACGAGCCCGGTCGCTGTGACCTGGCCCGGGAAGGCAGCTTCCATGATGCGGAGCATGGGTTGATTATAGTACACGTTGGCAGCCGCCACGCCGCAAGCAATCGCCATCACGAGCGTAACGCCAGGGCTGATCGACGAGGACGGTAGAGGATTGCCTGCCATCGGCCCCGACCGGTCGTAAGACGTATAGTCCATAGTCTTCTCCTGGTTTCTCTAATGCGCGGCCGCGGTGCGAGGCCGGCGATAGGCCGGAATCATCCTGTCTCTGGCGCTATTTCCGCCGCCGCTCGGCGACATCCTCGGGCGTGACCCGGCCGGTCTTGCCGCCAAAGTGCGCGATCACATAATTGGCGACCGCCGCAAGCTCGGCATCCGAATAGGCCGGACCGAATGAAGGCATGTAAATGGTTTGGTCTTTGATCCTGTACTTCGCGCCGTTCAGCATGATCTGAATCACATTATCGCCGACTATCACCCGATCCTCACGGTGCCGCCTTGCAGCTGCAGTAGCTGGCTCTGACTGATGCCGACGGTCGGCGAGCTCTCACAATGCGTGACTGCCTCCGATCGACGTGCTGCCACTATGCGGCGTGAACGTGAATGGCGGCTCTGGCATGCTGGTCGCCGAAAGCCCCCATTCCGCTTGCGGCCAACACAAGTCGTGACGCTGACAACGTGAGATGTCCGCTATGGGTCGGCGCCACATGCTGGGCGTTCTCGGTGCAATGCCCGACTTGGATCGCCCGGCAGCTCGTTCGGATTGACTGCCATGCGCGGCAGTTCTGCCAGGACGGCCAGCACACCGGGCGTGAGATACAGGTTCTTGGGGCCGGTTTTGCTGTCAGGAAGCGGGGTCGCGTCCCGCATTGCGGCGATCCACTCCCATTGAAGGGTCAGAATTTCGCTTTCCCGCGCGCCGGTGAAGATCAGTAGCCGGAACGCTGCGATGGCGCGCCAGTCCTCCGCGGTGTCCCGGCGCGGCATCCGCGACTCGACCCATACGGCTTGCTTGGCCTTCGGAATTCCCAGAGCTTCGGCCTGTTGCGCGCATTCCTGGCGCCATGCGGCCCTGCTTTCGTCCGTCCAGGACTGTGTGGCGCGTTCCAGGGCATCGCCCAGCCGGGCCAGTTCTGCAGCCGACAGCAGCCGCTCGACGGGCTTCTCCGGATATCGCCCGATGTGCCGACAGGGGTTGCTGCTGTCAGGACGCGGGCCAACGCTCTCCGCCCAACCGAGCATCCAAGAGAGCAACGCCACCGCGCGGTTCGCAGCGACGGGGGTCTCTCGCATACCAGCATGGAGCCGCGCCACCTCCTGCTTACCGATATCCCGCAACTTGCGGTCGCCCAACGAAGGGAGGATATGCAGCTTCAGGGTTCGTTCGGATTCAGCGATCGTGCGGGGCTTGTTGTGTGGGCGTGCATGCTCGGTCAGGTAACGGTCGGCGAAGGTTTTAAGGTCAGGCGCGGCCTTTGCGGTGTCGCGCTCGGTGGCCGGGTCCTTGCCATCGCGGATCAGGCCCAGCAGCCGAACGGCCTCGCGCCGTGCGCTTTCCGGTCCCCACGCGCCGCGGCCGTGGCGCCCGATCGTCAGGATGCGCTGATGACACGCAACGACAGACAGTGTCACTACCGCGGTTTTGGGGCATTTGGCGGGGCTTGTCGTGTCCCGACATTACTGATAGCCCGTCCTAGGTACAGGAGAGTCGTGGGTTCGAATCCCGCCGCCCCGACCAGTAAATTCAATGGATTGCCGGGCGTTCCTGGTCGTTTCGTTTGGGGCCGGATAACTTAAGCCGGACCGATCATCGTGTAGCACTTGAGGGCAGAGCATGCCGCGAACGACACAGATCGAAGGAACCGTTGTGATCCGCGATGTTGATCTGGGCGCCAATGTCCGGCATTACGGGTTTATCAATCTGTATGAATGCTCTGTCGGCGACGATTCGCGAATTGGCGCATTCGTAGAGATCCAGAAGAAGGCCTATATCGGCAAACGCTGCAAGATCTCCTCGCACACATTCATCTGTGAGGGTGTCCGGATCGGCGACGATGTATTTGTCGGGCACGGTGTCATGTTCATCAATGACCGCTATCCAAGCGCTTCCATCGATGGCAGGCCGATCGGCGATGCATGGAATCTTGAGGGCACGGTCGTGGAAGATGGCGCCTCGATCGGATCGAACGTGACCGTCATGTGCGGCGTTCGCATCGGCAGGAAAGCGATGGTCGGCGCCGGAGCCGTTGTGACCCGGGACGTGCCCGCCAATGCTGTCGTCGCCGGAAACCCGGCCCGTCCGATGCCGAAACCCACCGGAGAACCCGAGTGACCCCGGCCAACCTTCGCGTCCCGTTCAATGACCTTGCCTGGCAATGGCGCGCCATCGAAAGCGAGATCGCGCCCGACCTGAAGCGTCTCTTTGAGACCAGTGCCTACGCCCTCGGCTGGCCGGTCGATCGATTCGAGCAGCACTATGCACGTTTCATCGGGGCGCGCCATGCGATCGGCGTCAGTTCCGGCACCGCGGCTTTGCATCTTGCCGTGGTCGCCGCCGGCGTCGGCCCGGGCGACCGGGTACTGCTGCCGGCGCATACCTTCATCGCGACGGCGTGGGCCGTGCTGTACGTGGGCGCGCAGCCGATATTTTGCGATGTCGAGCCGGAGAGCGGCACCATCGATGTCGCCGATGCCGAGCGCCGCATGCAGGAAGGCGTGAAAGCGATCATCCCCGTTCACCTCTACGGTCAGCCGGCAGACATGCGTGCCGTTATGGATTTCGCAGCAAAATACCGGCTGACCGTGATCGAGGATGCAGCGCAATCGCATGGCGCCCTGTACAGGCCGGCGATCCACCGGAACTCTTGGCCACTTCGGCTGCTTCAGCTTTTATCCCGGCAAGAATCTCGGCGCGGCCGGTGAAAGCGGTCTGGTATGCACCGATGACGACGTTGCCGCCGCGCACCTGCGCGCCTTGCGGAACCATGGGCAGTCTGAGCGTTATCTGCATGCAGAGATCGGATTCAATTATCGGATGGAAGGCTTCCAGGCGCTCGTCCTAGACCACAAGCTGCGCCATCTCGCGGCGTGGACCGAAGAACGCAAGCGCCGGGCGGTCGGTTACCTGGAGGCGCTGCGCGACCTCCCGCTTGGACTGCCGCGCATCGTGCACGGTGACCACGTCTATCACCTGTTCGTCGTCCGGACGCCATATCGCGACAAATTGCGTACCTATCTCGCAGAGCGCGGCATCGAAACGGGACTGCACTATCCGATTCCGCTGCACCGGCAGCCCTGTTTCAGCCATTTGCCCCTCGACCGCAACAGTTTTCCGATCAGCGATCGCTTTGCGGGTGATTGCCTGAGTTTGCCGCTGTTCGCCGGCATGAGCGATCGGCAGGCCGAAGCGGTCATTGCCGCAGTGCGCACCTTCTTTTCTGCCTGAACGCGGCCGAGGTGGTTGCTGTGGCCCAGGAAGAGGAAAGCGACGCTAGGCTATCGGGCTGGCCGCTACGGCTGCGGCGTATCCTGCCCGCGCTGACCTGTCCGGCCTGCCAGGGCGAACTGAAGCCGTCCTGCGATGCAGTCACCTGCGCTTCCTGCCGCGAGCGGTTTCCGGTGCGTGGCGGCAAGATCCATTTCATCGAATCGCCCGCCGCCGTCGACGATCTGGACTCCATCAAGCGGCGGCTGAAGAACTGGCTTGGCAACGCGTATTACAGTCTCGGGGTACGGATCGTTTCCCCAACCTATCCGTTCAACTTCCGCAAGGCCGTAAGCCAGCATTGCCGACCGGACCAGGAATTGGTGGTTGATCTGGGTAGCGGCAATAATCGTCTGAGTGATAATATCATCGCGCTGGATGCGGTGGACTACGATACGGTGGATATCGTTGCGGACCTGGCGCGGCTGCCGTTCCGGACCGCCAGCATCGACGGCTTCGCCTCACGCAGTGTCCTGGAACATCTACCCGATCTTCCTGCCGCAATGCGGGAACTCGTGCGCTGCACACGCAGCGGCGGCGTGGGCGTGCACCTGATCCCGTTCCTCTATCCGTATCATGCCTCGCCGCACGACTATCAGCGCCTGACGCATAGCGGCGCGGCCCGGCTGTTCCCGGGCTGGACATTGCTGGGACAGCGGAACGCCACTGGTCCGGCAACATTGTTCGTCGTCTGTCTGGCCGAATTCCTCTCGATCGTCCTCAGCCTTGGGCACAGCCGCGTGCGGCCGATTGCCTATCTTTCCTGCTGCCTGCTACTGTTCCCGCTGAAGTTCCTGGATGCACCTTTTGTGGGGCGGGACAGCTTTCTCGGCTTGGCTCCGACCATCCTTACCGTCGTGCGCAAGCCATGATTGCGCTCCGGCTTCCCGATTTCATCATCGCTGGCGCGCCGCGCTGCGGCACGACATGGTTGTATCATGTGGCAGATCGGCATCCGGCGATCATGATGGCGAAGCCGGTGGTGCCTGAACCGAAGTTCTTCCTGCGCGACGACCTGTTTGGCCGCGGCCTCGCGTATTATTCGCAATGCTGGTTTGCCGGCATTCCCACCGACCGGCTCGCCGGCGAAAAGAGCGCGAATTACCTGGAGAGCCCAGAGGCGGCAGAGCGGATCAGTCAGTGCCTGCCCGACGTTCGGCTGATCTTCCTCCTGCGCAACCCGGTTGAGCGGGCGTTTTCGAACTATTTATGGTCGCGCCAGAATAGCCTGGAGGCGGCCAGCTTCGCCGAGGCGCTCGAGCAGGAGGATGAACGCGAGAGCACGGTACCGGACAATTTGCGTTATGCCCGACCTCATGCCCTGTTTTCCCGCGGCCTGTACGCTGACATGCTGCTGCCGTACTTTGCCCGGTTTCGACGCGAGCGCGTGCTGGTGCTGCGCTATGAGGACATCCGCGATATCCCAGCCGGTGTCGCCGAGCAGTTGCATCGGTTTCTCGGTGTGGAGGTACGGCCGGCGGATGCGGAAGGACTGCCGCCGGTCAACGCGGCACGCAACCGGGACGCGCTGAGTCTCGATCCGGCGTTGTATCGCAGGCTCGTTGCCCGATATTCTGAGCCGAATCGCCGCCTGCGCGCGCTGCTGGGGACGGATTTCCCGCTATGGGAGTTTCGATCGGATGAGTGACAGAGCGTCGAGAGCCTGTCCCCGGGTGTCGATCGTCACACCGGTGTTCAATGAGGCCGCCTCGCTGGACGCTTACTGCGCCGAGGTGTCACGCGTGTTGTTTTCGCGCAGCGACGTGTATTTCGAGGTACTGTTCGTCGATGACGGAAGCACCGACAGATCCTGGTCGATGATCGAGCAGGTACTGCAGCGAGTTCGCCGCGCTTCAGGGGATTGCGGCTTTCGCGCAATTTTGGCGCCCACACTGCTCTGTCCGCCGGCATCGACCATGCGCGCGGCGATGCCTTGGTGACCTTGGCGTGCGATCTGCAGGACCCGCCGGAGACGGTCCAGGAACTGTACGAGAAGTGGCGCGGCGGCGCCGAGATAGTATGGGGCCACCGGCGCACGCGCGTCGAGCAAAAATGGCGCGTCTGGACCAGCAATCTGTTCTTTACCCTGATTCAACAATACGCCATGCCACGCGGTTCCAAGTTCACCACCGGCAGCTTCTTTCTGATCGATTACAAGGTCGCCGAATGCTTCCGGCAATTCCGCGAGCACAACCGGATTACCTTCGCTCTGGTGGCGTGGACGGGGTTCGACCAGGAGATCGTGTTCTACGATCGGCGCCCGCGCCGCGCGGGCGTGTCCGGCTGGACGTTCGGCCGCATGATCAAGGCGATGTATGACACGTTCATCGGATTCTCCAGCCTCCCACCACGGCTTTTCACCATCATCGGTGCCACCGTGTTCCTTGTGAACATTCCTTTCACGCTGTACTTGATCTTCAACGCGTTCCTCTCGACACCGCTGCCTGGATGGACCACCCTCATGGTGATGCTGTCGGCGTTTTTTGGCCTGTCGTTCCTGATGCTGGGTATGATGAGCGAGTACCCTGCATCGTATCTATCTGGAGACAACCGGAAGGCCGCTCTATTTCCTTTCCAAGACAGCAGGATTCTCCGGCGATGCCGCTGCGCCAGCCGTGGCGCCGCAACCGGCTGGTGCCCACAGAATACTGCCATGAGCAGCCTGGAACTGACACGGGTTCGGGTTACCGGCGCAGCAGGTGATGGTCCGACCGGTTGGGCCGCCGACATGGAGGTCTCGGTGCCTCCGGCTGTCGCCGCGGCGTTGCTTGCGTCGGATAGAAAGCACGTCACGGACCGCGCGAATGTGGCGGACAGGACCGCTACGGTTGACCAACTCAGACGGCGGGCGGCTTTCACCCCTTCGCCACCGGGTTCCTCGCGTCTGCCGTTCTCGTACCAGGCGGTGCCGCTATGGGCGCGAACGCTGATCGGTCACGCCATCGGACGCATGTATCGTCTCCGGACCCCGTCCTGGGGGGCTTATCCGCAATGGCCCTTGGACCTGAGCGCCGATTTCCTGGCGGATCTGCTGGACCTGCCGGCGTCACCCTTCGCCGGCGAGCCTGCGCCGGTACTGCTCAGCCACGATATCGATACGCCGGAGGGCCTGCGCAATCTGGTCAGTCTTTTCCTGCCGATCGAAGAAAAGGTCGGCGCGGTCTCCTCCAATTATATCGTGCCCTGCGCGTGGACGATCGATCACGCGCTGCTGGCAGAAGTCCGCGACCGTGGGCATGAGATCGGCATTCACGGCTATGACCACAGCAACCGGACCCCGTTCGCCACACCGGATGAAATGCTGCGCCGGTTGTCGGCGGCACGACCGCTGATCGAACGCTACGGGATCATCGGCTATCGCGCACCGTCATTGCTGCGCACGGTGGCGCTCGTCGAGGCCATCGGTGGCATGTATCGCTATGACAGCAGCATCCCGACTTCGGGAGGGCTGTTCCCGGTCCCCAACAATGGCTGTGCCACCGCCCGGCCGTTTCGCCTCGGCAGGACAGTCGAGATCCCCCTGACATTGCCGCGCGATGGCAGCCTGCTTTTCCTCGGGCATGACCCGCGGGAGATCGCCGCTGTCTGGCGGGCCTGCGCAGAACGCATTGCCGCTTCCGGCGGTATCGTCAGTTTGCTGACCCATTGCGAACATCGGTTCAGCGGCAATCGTCCAATGCTGGATGCCTACCAGCGCTTCCTGGACTTCCTGGCCGATGACGTTCGGTTCACCTTCAGGTACGCCCGCCCTTGTGCTGGGGCGGCTCCTCGCCAGCGAAGCATCGTGACCGGAATTGACTTTCGCGAGCATGCCTTCACCGCTCCGCGTGAACGCCGTTCGCTTCTGCTGACCGTTCTCCAATCGTTGGTCGCAGTGGATCAGGACATGCGAGTACCTCGATCTGGGCTGCGGGTACTGGAACGCAGTTGCTGGATGTGGCCGCCGCTTTTCCGCGGGCAATATGCGTAGGGCTTGATATCTCCCCACGCAGCATTGAAAGCGCGCGAATGCAGGCTGGTGCCTGTGGCGGCCGGGTGCAGTTCCATTGCGCGGACTACATGACTTTCGACATCGAGCCGTTCGACATCATTCTGGCCGATTCGGTGCTGCAGAACATCGCGGGTTCGACCGAGGCCCTGGCGCGTAAACTGGGCAACGATCTTTCGCCCGGCGCACGATTGATCGCGTCGCTGCCCTATGATGGGTGGTATAATCGCCTGCTCTGGGCCGGCCGGCGGGTCCTTCAGCGCTTCCGCAGTCGCGCCCTTGAACGCATGGTATTGGCGGCGGCAAAGGTCGTACACTCCGGCTGGCCCGACAGTCTGCTGCGGGAACGCATTCCCTACCTCTATCTTTTACCGGAACGAATCGACGGACCGGCATTCCGTGAGCGGCTGCGCGTGGCCGGCGGACTTGCTGTCGAAAAGGAGCTGCCAATGCCGCATGCGAGTATCAGCCAGCCAAGGCACCGGCTGGTGATATTCCGGAAAACAACGGCTTGATCCGGCTGCTGCAGATCGTAGGCTCGATCATCGCGCTGCTCATCGGCCTGCATTTGCTGAACTGGCAGCAGCTGTGGCAGAGCGCGAGCCGGATCGATGTGCACTATCGCTGTTGCTGGGGCTGCTGCTTGCGGTGGCGAGCGTCGGTCTGGTTGGCCTGCGGTGGATTTATATCGTGCGCCGCATTGCTCCCGCGCCCCTGTACGAGCAATGCCGGCTCTATTGTCTGGGGACCTTCTTTAACAGCTTCACACCGGCCAATATCGGCGGTGACGTGTATCGGGTGCTTGCACTGCGTTCCTGGACCGCGGACCGGTCGGTCTCCGGCCTGCTGGCGGCGGTTACGGTGGAGCGTATTCTCGGGCTGGGATCGTTCCTCGCCGGCTACCTGCTGGCGCTTGCTGCGCACATGGCAATCACGCGTGGAGAGGCGCGGCATTTGCCGGGCCTGCTGCTATATCCGGCACCGCCGGCCTTGCTTGTTCTGCTGGTGATGGTGCTGCTGCCGCGGTTCAGGCTCGACCCGTTCCTGCCGATGCGGTTCAGATCGGGAAGGATCGGCGGCCGGCTGCACGATTTCGAGCTTGGTGCTCGCATGGCCATCAGCGCGAATCTCTGGCGGCTCGGCGGCCTGTCGCTGCTCGCCTGGGTAAGCTGGGCAGCGACCGTACTCACCATCGGCTCCAACCTGAATCTCAATCTGCCGATCGCGACCGTTGCCATGATCGTCAGCCTGACCGAGATCATCCGCCTCGTGCCGATCAGCTTTCAAGGAATCGGCATCCGCGAGGGCGCGTTCTCGGTCCTGATCGGCCTTGCGGGAGGATCACCGGCAACCGGTTTCGTTGTGGCAGCGGTCGCCTACGCGGTGATGAGCCTGGCGCTTGCCCTGTCTGGCGTTGTCGGCGCAGCGTTGGGACTAATTCCGCAGCAATGGCTCGCCGGCGCCGCAAATCGCGTTGGCGTCAATTCACCGGGCGAGCAATGATTGCGTCAAGCTGCGCCAGGATATAATCCTGCTGATCCTCGGTCAGGCCCGGGTGCATCGGCAATTGCAGTGTACTGTTCGCAGCCGCTTCGGTATGCGGCAATTCGACACTGGTCCCACGATATGGCGGCTCGAGGTGTGAAGCCATGACGCCGCGGCGGGTGGGAATGCCCTCGTCATGCAGCCAGTCCATCACCTGGTTGCGACCGAGTTCTCGTACCTGGCCGCAACGCGACCATGTAGGATTGCCAGTTGTGTTCCAGCCCCTCCGGCACATAGGGTGGAACCAGCACAGGATGGTTGCGCAGATAATCGTTGTACCGTCGTGCAATCTGCCGCCGCCTTTCCAGGATCTCTGGCAGCCGGTCAAGCTGCACAATCCCGATCGCGGCCTGGATGTCGGTGATACGGAAATTGTAGCCGATCTCCGGGTAGGTCTCGAACAGCGTTGGCCGTGCACCATGGCGGGTATGATCCGACAGCGACATGCCCTGATGCCGCAGGCGGCGCAGCCGCTCAGCGAAATCGCTGTCATCGGTGACGATCATGCCGCCTTCGCCGGTGGTGACGACCTTCCGTGCGTGCAAGCTGAACACGGTGGTGTCGGCCAGGGCACCGATTGGCCGACCATGGTTGCCAGACCCAAACGAGCACGCTGCATCCTGCAGCACGCGCAATCCATGCCGGTGGGCAATAGCGTTGATTGCATCTATATCTGACGGCAGCCCGATCTGATCGACCGGCATGATCGCCTTGGTGCGCGGCGTGATCAGTTGTTCGACCTGATGCGGGTCGATATTCCAGGTACGCGCATCGATATCAGCGAATATCGGGGTCGCACCGGCGTGCGCCACGACATTCACCGACGCGATGAATGTCAGCGAGGGAACGATGACTTCGTCCCCCGGTCCGATGCCCCACGCGTGCAGGACGAGAAACGCACCGGTCGTCCAGGACGACACGCCGATCGCATATTGCGCACCGCACAATGCGGCAAATCGCTGCTCGAACTCGGCCAACCGCGGACCGCCAACGATCCAGCCGCTGCGCACGACCGCCGCCGCCGCAGCTTCTTCCTCGGAACCCATGTAGGGTTTGGCAAAGGCGATCGGTTCCATCGCGCTCATGACTGCTGTTCCGGCATGCGCCAATTGACCGGGTCCGCTTCCAACAGGACACTGGGATTGGGGTAGGTCCGATTGAACCACGCGAGATATTCGCTCAGGCCTCTATCCAGATCAATCTTCGCCTTGAACCCGAGTGCCTCGCGCGCCAGCGCGGTGTCCGCATGCAGATGCACGACATCGCCGGGCCGCGCATCGAGATGCAGGGGTGCAAGATCCGGCCTTTGGCATAGCCGTAGGATCGCCCGCGCTACCTCCAGAACGCTGAGGTTCCGACCGTAGGCAATATTGACTTCGCGACCGAGCAGTACGTCACTGCGTCCGGCGAGTACGATCCCCCGCGCCGTCTCGGTGACGTAGGTGAAGTCGCGGCTGTTTTCACCTGAGCCGAAGATCACCGGGGATTGCCCGTTGAGGACGCGAATGACGAAGCGCGGGATGACCTCCGCCAGATCGCCGCGATCGTGCTCGCGCGGCCCGTAGCTGTTGAATGGACGGATCACCACCGTCGGCAGACCGTACGTCCGATGATAGGCCTTCGTGTAGTACTCTCCGGCGAGCTTGGCTGCACCATACACGGTCATCGGTTCGCACAACGTTATGCGCTCATTCAGCAGACCCGAGGAGGCATTGCCATAGACCTCCGATGATGAGCAGTAAACGAAACGGGAGACGCCGACGCGACGGGCCGCTTCGAGCACGAAAAGCGTGCCGCTGGCATTCACTTCGTGGTTCTCGATCGGTTTGCCGAGGGAACGCCGCACGCATTCCACTGCGAAGTGATACACCGTATCGCAGCCGCCGATCGCCTCGGCGATCGCGGGGCGGTCGAGAATGGATCCGTCCACCACGCGGACATCGCCGCGCTGGCAAGCATCGTGCAGGTTGTCGCGGCTGCCAGTAGCAAAGTTGTCCAGCACCGTGACCGCCGCGCCTTCGGCCACGAGCTGATCGACGACATGGCTGCCGATAAAGCCCGCGCCACCGGTCACAAGCGTCCTCGGCCTCATGATCGGGGGGACGCATGAGGAGGGCCCTGCATTTCCCGATCAAAGATCTTCTGGGCCAACTCCAGGATGCGGACGATACGCAGGCCGCGTCGCCCATCCATGATCGGCGTATCAGTCCCAGCGACCACCTGGGCGAAGTGCTCCACGGCGCCGGTCAGCGCCTCCCGGTTGGAAATGCGAGGGGAATAGATGTCGCCGATCCGGTAGTCTGGAATGATGACCGAACGCTGGTCTTCCGGCTGAAACTGGATGCCGGAGTTGAAAATCTTGATACGCTCTTCGCGATTCAGGTCGTCCCACACCATCATCTTGCGCGTGCCGCCAATCGCAATGCGACGTACCTTTGTCGGCGACATCCAACTGAGGTTCAGATGGGCGACCACGTTCGACGCGTAGTGCAGCGTGAGGTACGCAATGTCCGGCAGATGGCGGTTGACGTGGCAATAGAAGCTTGCCGCGATTCGGGCTGGTTCCTCGTCCAGCAGATAGTCGAGAATGGACAGGTCATGCGGTGCCAGATCCCACAGCACGTTGACGTCCGGCTGGAACAGTCCAAGATTGATCCGCATGGAATTGTAATAGCAAAGCCGCCCCAGCTCGCCGGAATGGACGGTCTCCGCGATGCATTGTATCGCACCGGTGAAGAGATAGGTGTGGTCCACCATCAAGACCACGCCGTGCCGTTCGGCCAGATCCACCAGTTCTTCGGCCTCCGCCACGGTGGCACTCATAGGCTTCTCGACGAAGACATGTTTGCCCGCGAGGATCGCCTGCCGTGCAAGTGCGAAGTGCGTCGCCACGGGAGTGGCAATGAATACCGCCTCTATCTCCTTGTCGCAGACAAGCTGCTCGGCCGACCCAGTCACCTGGCCACGCTCGAAGATCGTTCGCAGCGCCGCCTGGCGCGCCGCGCTCTGATCGGCAACCGCGGCCAGATGGAATAGGCGGCTGCTTGCCAAGTTGCGGAAGAGGTTGACGCCCCAATATCCGTACCCGATCAAGCCGACTTTTAACAATCCCCCTTCCTTTCCTCAGATTATAAGCATTGCAGGCAGCGTTGACGAGATGGAGTCCACCACCGGTACCTCTTCCTCACGGCAGGTCGTCGGCGCCGAATCCGTAAGGCGCGTAAAGCACACCCTTCCGACGCGATCAAGACATTGTTGCGGCTCTTATGGAGTCGATGATGATCGTGGCGGCGCCGGATTCGGCCGCGTTTTCGATTACTAGCCGTATCGGATTCGCTCCGCCGGTCGTCCGCATGACAATGGTTCGACTTTCGCCCGACGCGCTCATCGTCATCTTTTGCTGTGATGATCCATCCGGTCCGCCCATGAGACTGAACACAGCTTCACCCGCAAGGACTCGCGCGCGCAGAACGATCCATAGTGGCGCGCCGTTCGGCACTTGCGCAATCTGGCAGGGAATAGTGACAGTGTTCTGCTGCGCCCGTGCGGCGGTTTGAATGAGCATTGGGAAGCCGGTCAGTGGCGCGGTCGGGCGCTCTATATTGCTCCAGTCGACAGTGAGTGGTACCGGCGCGAGGCTGGCAACAACGTCGATCGCATCAACGGACACCCTCGCCGAGCTTGCCGCGTCGGCCGTCTGGATAACCAGCGGGCCAATGTCGTGGTCGTTGGCAGACGCCAGCTCAAAGGTGATCGGATCGGGGGAGGCGGAAAAAAACTCTCGCTGGACAAAGGCATTTTCCGAGTGGTTGAGCAATCCGAATCCGGCTTTTCCCTTGAGCACGCGAGCCCTGATCAGTACGCGGAACGGTGCCATCAACGCCTGCGCATCAGTGCTGTACGGCAGGTACCACACCGTACCCCCATGGTTGGGCGGGTGTTGCGATGATCAACGGCCAGTGCCCGTTGGCTCCGACGCTGCTTCCGGATGGAAGCACAACATGCTTCCAATCGATCGGAAGCGGACGCGTAATCTGCCCGATCCCGCCATTGGCGCGCGTCGAAAAATCACCCGAGGCAAGTCGGGTCGTGTCGCCGGTGGGATTGGTATCCACAATCCATATGCTGATCTGCCTCCCAGGCAGCCCGACCACGGTCTTTGCCATGACACGCTCAGGAATTCCGCGTTTATGAAGAACCTCAAGCGCTTGGGCTGCATGCTGGGGATTCATTGAAAGCAGGACGACCACGGCCGGAACATCCAACTTCTGCAAGTCGGCATCCGTCAGGTCCGGTAATGAACGGTTGAGCTGCGCATATCCGAACAGGAACGTGCTGCTGATTGCAGTCAATTCCGACTGTTGGCTACTCTTTTCATTATACCAGATTAGCAACCTCCGGTCAGGGACAAGATTGGTCTCCACGAAGCGCTGCGCGTCCACCGTCGTCTGGAAATCGGGCCTCGCGTCGGTCGGTTGCCAGAGTAGCCGTTCCGCCTCGATGCGCATATCAGTGGCGCAAGAGATGGAGACAAAAGCCACGCCCGCGACAACGCCGAGCAGCTGAACAAACCCGTTGCGCCTACCGATCAACGTCACGGCACTGACGAATGTCAAGAGCAGGACCGCAATCAGGACATACGCCGCTACCATCAGCCGTATCGGGTGCCCAGAGTACAGACCCCAATATTCCCCGCCGAGCAGCAGCGTACCAAGGCTGACAATCCAGCTCCCGACCACGGCTGCGGTCATTCTCCCGCTGTCTGCTTCGATCAGGCGGGCATTGACGCTGCCAAGGAGCAGAAACGCTGGGACCCATAGATAGATGAAATAGTAAAAATGCTGAAGGCGGCCGGCATCCATGAGCACGTCGGAGACCACGATGCATAGGCCGAGGAAAATGGCATACGCAAAGATCCATGTGTCGGGCTGCACTTGGCGCCGCACTGCCTCTTGGCCGAATACGATGGCTGCCGCCAGGAGCAGACCGGCCGGCATGAAAAAAGCTGTCGCACCGCGGATCCAGCTCGAAAAGGGTACGACCCAATTATGCCATCCGCCGGATACCACCCAGTCGGCGGCAGAGATGGACGCTTGGAAGAACCAGGGGTTGCCGAAAGCCAGCCATGCGGTCATGCACAAGGCCAGCATGGTCATGGTCACGGCGGCACCGAAGAGGGCAATCCCGGTCCACGCCCGTCGGCTGAGGATCATCCGCTCCGATATCACGATAAGACCGAGAGCGGGCAGCACCAGAAACACCACCACCGGGTGCGCGTTCATACCGATCGTGAAGGCCATTCCCGACAGGCAGAATACACGCCGCCTGCCACTGCGAATTCCGTGCAGGAAGCATGCTATCGACGCCAGGCTCGATGCGATGGCAGGACCATCGACATAGAGCCAGAAGGTGTCGCCGAGATACCAGCAATTGGCTGCAAGGGCGAAGGCGGTGAGGAAGGCAACGCGGCCTGAATAGTAATGCCGCAAGATCAAGTACAGGGAGATCGAACCAAGACAGGAAACCGTGACGCCGAGAGCGAAAAGTGCCGTGGCAGGAGAGAATATCAGGAAATACAGAGCGACCAGCAGGTTCCACGATAGCCGCGAAGCGTAGTAGGTCCAGCCGAATCGTGCCAGAAGCGGACGAAAGTCGGTTCCATACGCATAGTAGAGCCATGCATCGATACGAACTGGAGCAAGTTGCATCCGGGTGAACAGCGCCGCAAATACCGGCACACCTGTCAGGGCAATAACATCGAAGGTCTTCGTGCCAATACCTCCAATCCGCCGCTTGAACCACGCCTCGGCCGTGGCCAGGGCGAACGTGCGGCGGAGGAACTGCCAAATCAGCTCTGGCACACGCCACGAAACGTGCAAGTGCCGGCCTAATGCGTTCATCACCAATCTCCTGGTCACGATCCTGGCATCTCCGCCCGATTTGTGCGAATCGCAAGGAAACGACAAGAGTCCCGCTTGATACCGATGCAAAAGCTGATCGAGAAGACGGATAGCCCCGACGAGCGGGTGGCGCTGATCGCACAGCAGGCGGTATTGGAACGCGCGTGGGGGAAACCGAAGGAGTTCAGGCCTTCACCGCACCGAACGCCAAGCCCCTAACCATATGCCGTTGCACAAACATCATGAAGACCACCATCGGCAGCATAATCCCCACTGCCGCCGCGGCTGACAGCGTCCAGTAGTTGATATCCTCGGCACCGTATTCTGCCAGGGCCACCGGTAGAGTCTTGGTATCCGGCCCTGTCAGCACCAGGCTCAGCAGGAACTCGTTATAGGCCAGCAGCAGGCTGAACAGCGCAGTCACCCCCACACCTGGCCGGACAACAGGCAAAGCCACCCGAGTGAACACCTGCCATGCACTGCACCCGTCTATCTCCGCCGCTTCATACAGTTCGTGCGGCACATCCAGGAAGAAACTCCGCATGAGCCAGATCGTGAACGGCTGATTGATCGCGATCAGCGCGAAAATCAGCGCCCCGTAAGTGTTGATCAACCCGGTCATTTTCGCGAGCACGAAAAACGGAATTGCGAGCAGTATCTGGGGAAACATCCGCATCGACAGAATCCCGAACAGGACACCGCGTCCCGTCCTGCTGCGTAACCGCGACAAGCCATAAGCCGCCATCGTCCCGATTGAAACCGAGATGACCACCACGCTCGTGGACACGATCGCACTGTTGATCAGATACCGCCAGAACCCCTTCTCCACCCACACCTGATAGTGAAATTCGAAAGTCGGCGGGAAAATGAACTCCGGCGGCACCGCGAACGCGTCCACCGGCCGCTTGAAACTCGTCAGCACCGCCCATACGATCGGCACCAGCGTCACCGCCGTGAAGGCGCACAGCGCAAGGAACAGTGGAGCCTGAGTCCGCACCCTCCGCCGCATCAGAACGCTCCCCGTTCGCGCCGGTACAGCGTCGCGATGATCCCGGTGATCGCCGCCGCCGTGATCAGCAGCGTGATCACCCCCAACGCCGAGGCTTTGCCGATTTGCAGAAGGCGGAACGCAAGCTGATATGTATAGATCGTGACCGTCTCGGTGGCGTCGCCCGGCCCTCCGGCCGTCAGAACATAAATCTGGTCGAAGAACCGGAACGCATCCATCACCCTGATCGCCAGCACGAACAGAATCAGCGGTCGAATGGCCGGCACCATGATCCGAAACAGCAACATCCACGGCCCCGCGCCATCCACCTGCGCCGCCTCGATCTGGCTCTGATCCACGGTATTCAACCCCGCATACAGCACCAGGATCATGAACGGCGTGAACTGCCATGCATCCGCCAGGATCACGGTCACCCGTGCCCAATTCGGATCACCGAGGAAATCCGGCGGGAATATCCCCCAACTGATCAGCAAGCCACTCACCAGCCCCCACCGACCGATGAAGATCCACCGCAGGAACAGCGCGGCAACCACGGGCGTGATGATGCTCGGCATGAACATCAGCGTGTTCAAAGCCTTCACGCCAAACGTCAGTCGGTACAGTCCGTACGCCACCAGCAGCCCCGCCACGAACTCCAGGGCGACCGCCGATGCAACGATCATCACCGTTCGCTGCAGCGACTCCCAGAACTCCTGTGCGCCGAGCAATGCGCCGTAATTGCCGAGCCCGACAAACTGGAAAATTCCGGCGCCAATATCGTAGTTGAACAGGCTGAGATAAATCGCGTAGCCCAGCGGAAACACCATCACGGCGAACAACACGATCGCGCTCGGCACCAGGAACATCCAGGCGCTCGCCTGCGGCCCCCAGGTCCGCTTGCGTGCCGCCGGCCGAATCCCGGCCAACGGCGCGGCAATCGCGCCGTCACTGGTAATAGCCGTGACCCTTCAGGAAATCCTCGGTCTCTTTCGCCGCCATATCGAGCGCCGGCTTTGCCTGCATCTCGCCCGTCAGGTACTGACCGATCCGCTTCGTGATGAACTGCCCGACCGCGTAAAACTCCGGCAGCCGAGGATACCCCTCCCCCACCGCCACCGCCGCTTTTGCCGCCGGGAAGAAGCGGTATTTCGCGCTCAGCTCCTGGTCGTTCAGCAGCGAAGAGCGTGTCGGCACCATCATCCCCGCCGCGGCGCGCATATTCTGCGCCGTGGTCGCCGTGGCCAGGATCCGGAACAGCAGATCTGGGTCCTGCTTGCTGAATGCTGAGATGCAGTAACCATCACCGCCAAACGGCACGTGCCCTTGTGGTGGCACCGCCCAGGCCATCTTATCCACGACCCGCGACTTGTTCGGATCATCCATCGCCAGCGCGCGCGTCGCCCATTGCACACCCATCGCCGCCGCATCCTGCTGCAGCGCGATCATGCACTCATCGTTCGCGGCATTGGTGTAACCCGGCTGCGCGTACCGCGTGATCTTGTAAAGCGTCTCGATTGCATCGACGCCTTTTGGATCATTGAAAATCGGATGCCACGTCTTGTCGAACCATCCGTCCCCAAGCGCATTTATATACCAGGATGTCTCATTCAGTGCCGAATCCACTGGCCGCTGGCAACTGATCGTCCCGGCCCGTAGCGGTGAGTTGAAGAATTTTACCAGATCGAGATACTCGGCGAACGTCGTCGGTGGCTGTTTCCCGGCCTTCTCGAACAGATCCTGCCGGTAAAAGAACAGCATCGCATTGGCCGTCGCCGGCACACCCCACTCATGTCCTTGCCAAGCCCGTTCCTTCCGGACTGTTGGCGTGAAGTCATCGAGTTGGAATTCGTCCTTGTACTTTGCCCACAAGTCGTCCAGTGGCCGGATCCATCCATTCTTTGCGAACTGCAAAAAGGTGCTGTCATTCGCATAGACGATATCCGGTGTGCTGGCCTTCGAAGAAAACGCAATCGTGCACAGCTCCAGCGCCTTGTCGAACGGCATCAACTGTGTGTTCACCTCCACGCCCGGTATCGCCTTCCGAATATTACCAGCAATATACTCCAACGCGGGGAACCGGTGACTGATAAGCTGGATCGTCGCCGCCCCGCGCGCGGGGCGAATGAACGGCATCGCAAGAGGGCTCGCGGCGGCTCCCGCCAGCAAGTTACGTCTCGTGAACCGGGACATGGTCCTCCTCCTTGGTTGTTGCCTGGCTTGGTTATGGCTGGCTTTTATCATCGCAACCTGCCACGCGCCACTGCTTGACAAACGACGCGGTTGCGATCCACCGACCGATCGACAACGTCGAGCCAAAGCAGACCTCAAGCTGGGAGGCCCAGGCTGGCGCAGCGGAAACAGATGCTCATACTGCTCCCCTCGGACTGGCGGGGTCGCGGGAGGAATTCCGCGGAGCCGCTGCAGGCTCGGCAGCAAGGTCTTGCCGTCGTCCAGCCAGCCGTTGCCTTGAGCAGCCGCCATCCTCCAACTTGGACATGGGATTGGCGCCGGGTCACCATCTGGCAACGGTCAAAGCTGGCCGACAACGGACCAGCGATTTTCGGTTATAAGGTCTCAAGGAACGGACATGCCGCCGCCTGTACCGACTGTTTCCGCCGGCGGCTGACGGCGCGGAATCGGAGGGTTTAGCGGTGCCACACATGCCAGCAGCCGGTGAGGCACACTTCGTTACCGGCAATATCATGCATCACGTTGTGGTCATGGCCGGGACTGGGGCGATCGGCCTCATCGCCGTGTTCGCCGTCGATCTGTTGAACCTGTTCTACATCTCCCTGCTTGGCCAGCGGCAAATCGCCGCGGCGATTGGCTTCGCCGGCGTCGTTGGCTTTTTCCAGACCTCGGCGCTGATCGGCTTGACCATCGGCGTGGGCGTCGTGGTCGCGCGCAGCATAGGCGCCGGCACTGCACGAGCCGCGAGGCACGTTGCAGGCAGCGGTCTTGTGCTCATGGTGCTGACCGGCCTCGTTGTCGGTCTTGGTACCGTGGCCTTGCTCACGCCGATCCTGAACGCACTCGGCGCCAGCGGTGAGACGCGGAGTCTTGCCGCGCGTTTCCTGACGATCTCTTCGCCATTCCTGCCGTTGTTCGCGGCCGGCATGTGCTGCTCCGGGCTACTGCGCTGTATCGGCGACGCCAGGCGGGCCATGAATGTCACGCTGTTCGCCGCCCTCGCCACCGCCGCGATGGATCCGATCCTGATCTTTGGCCTGCATCTGGGTCTGCCCGGGGCGGCTATCAGTACGGTGCTGTCGCGCTGCGTGCTTGCGACATTGGGTTGGCTCGAAGCGGTGCGTCGGCACGATCTGGTGGGCCGTCCGTCGCTCCGGGCCTTGGGCGGCGACATGGCCGGCATCCTTCACGTCGCGCTCCCTGCCATGCTCACCAACCTCGCGACTCCGGTCGGAGCCGCTTACGTGACCCGCGCCATGGCGGCCTTCGGTCCCGACGCGGTGGCCGGCCAGGCGACGATCGACCGCGTCTCGCCGGTCGCATTCGGTCTGATATACGCGTTGAGCGGTGCCGTCGGGCCGATACTCGCGCAGAATGCGGGTGCCGGACGGCTTGACCGCGTGCGCGAGACCTTACGTGACAGCTTCAGCTTCGTGTTGGCCACCGTGCTTGCCGCCTGGGCGATACTCGCTTCGGCGCAGGAGCTGGTGGTCCGTGCCTTCTTTGCCCATGGCCTGTCGGCCGAGTTGGTTCATCTGTTCTGCTCCTGGCTCGCCGCCGGATTCCTCTTCACCGGCGCGTTGTTTGTCGCAAATGCTGCCTTCAACAATCTCGGCTATCCAGTGCTTTCCACACTGTTCAACTGGGGCCGTGCCAGCCTCGGGACGATCCCATTCGTGATCTACGGCGCGAAGTTCGGGCCGGCGGGTTTGCTGATCGGCCAGGCCTCGGGGTCGGTGATCTTTGGAACGCTGGCGGTGATCACGGCGTTTCGTGTCGTTGGCCGGTTGGGTGGTGCGGACTACCAGCACGGCAACGGCATCGCGATCCCGGCAGGCACCGGCAATACCGCTCTCGCGACCCTCGCCGTACGTCCCTGGCGCGACTGGCACCTGCCGCTGCACCGGCATGTGCAAGGCTCCGGCTGAGACGTTGGATTGCCCGCAGCGATTCTCGTACCCACCCGCGCCAACGCGGCCGCGTGGCGGATGCGCCGCTTGCCGTCCTGGCGCCACCAAGTCAAAGTGGCGGCCTCCAGCTATTGCGCGGGGCTAACGCGTGATGAGAACTTCCCCCTTCCCGGACGCTGGCCCGGTCCGTCGTTCTCGGCGCCATCGCGGTGGCGATCGAAAGCCCGGTTCGTTGATCCGGCTCGGCACGGCCAAGCTCCCCATGTGTAGCCAACGAGGCGTGGTGCACGCATGATGACCATCATCGCAGCCAACAATCCTCACGCGGGCCGCAGCGGCAGGCGCGCGCGGTCTCATGCCCGGCAAGCCCCGAGGCGCATCGGGCTACTGCTTGGGGCGGCCGTGGTCACGGCCGTGGCTCTGGCGGGCCGAGCCGCACACGCAGGCTCGCCGGGCGCGTGCGATGCCCAAACGGTGGCGAAGGATGCATGGCCGGCGACCGTCAACATTACCGCCGTCAGGGTCATCAGCACGGACAACCCGATCCCCGGCAAGCCGCCCAGCGAACATTTTGAGACGTTCGTGGGTTCCGGCGTCATCGTCGATCCGAGCGGCATCATCGTTACCAACAAGCACGTGATTGAGGATGCCGCAATAATCCGGGTGACCTTCAATGACCGGTCGCGGGTACCGGCGCAACTGGTCGCGGCGGCCAAATACTCGGATGTCGCCGTACTCAAGGTGAATGTGCCCGAGCCGCTGCCGACATTGTCCTTCACCGACAGCGATGCCGTGGAGGTCGGCCAACCGGTGGTTGCCATCGGCGATCCGCTGGGGATCGGCACCTCGGTGAGCACCGGTGTGATCAGCGGGTTGAATCGCAACCTTATGCGCTCGCCATTCGATGATTACATCCAGACCGACGCCGCGATCAATCCGGGCAATTCCGGCGGTCCACTGCTCGATTGCTCCGGCAAGATCGTCGGGATAGACACCTACTTGTACTCGAATGGTAAGGTACTTGGTTCGATTGGGCTGGGGTTTGCCATCCCCGCCAATGTGATGCGCTATGTCGCCAGCCGGCTGGAGGATCCCGGCAAACCCTTGCCGAACTGGATCGGCGTACATCTGCAGGACCTCACGGCACCACTCGCCATAGCGTTCGGTCTGCCCGTTGGCACCGGTGGTGCCATTGTCACGGACGTGGACCCGAACAGTCCGGCGGGACGCGCATCGCTCCGGCCGGGCGACGTCGTCCTCGCGACGCTGGGCCGGACGATGTCCGATTCCCGAGCCGTTCTGCGCGCCGTGATCATGGCCCCGGACGGCGCCGCGATACCAATGATCGTCTGGCGGAATGGCGTCACCGAGGACATGACGCTGCAAGCAGTGCCCTGGCCCACCATGATGGCGCTTCGCAGCCAGGTGCTGGCGAGCCCGGAAAATATCGCGAAAGCCGAAGCCGCCGGCCTTGGCGTGCACGTCGCCAGCATCACCGCCGCCGATCGTCAGCGCTACCACCTGGGGGATACGAAAGGTGTGCTGATCGACCAGGTGACGCCCGATTCCGAAGCCACGAGCCTCGGCCTGAAGCCGGGTGACGTCATCGAGCAAGTGGAACAGCAGCCGGCAACCTCGCCGGCCGAAGTGACTGCGCTGTTCGAGCGCGGCAAGACAGCGCCGGGCAACGTCATCGCCATCCTGGTGCGCAATCAATCAGGGCTGCAGTGGCACACGCTATGGGCTGGCAAAATCGATCCGAGCGAACTGGTTGCCGGTCCATCGCAACCTGGCGGCACCGGACAGGTTCATGACGTCGCGACGCGACCGCGGTAGTGCCGGTCCGACGGCTGGGGGCACGCCCCGTTTGTCAACCTTTCGGCGGGTGCTCTCGCCAAAGCGTTGAACACAGGAAGCCGCGATACAATAACGGGCACTACGCGCCCTTCGCCTGGGCCGCATAGGCTAACCGCCCGTCGGTGTCACTTGGCGTCGTAGATCACCTTGCCGATCACTGGCACTGTTTCCCCCGGAACCTTCGCAGTGAGGACCAGCTCCCACTTGCCGGACATCCCGGTCTGGATCGAAAAGCGAAAAAGCCCCGGGTGATCCGACGCGGCGGGCGTCACCTTGCCGGACATCTCGGCCATACCAGCCGGGCCCATATCGGTCCTGGCCTCGGAGATCGTCGCGCCATCAACGACCTTGTTGTCCGACGCGTGAACAAGCCGAACCGCGACCATGGTCGTGCCGGGTACCCCTGTCGGCGCGTCGACCACCTCAAAATGATACTCGTCAGGGGTGGCCAGCGTTAGCGTGGAGGTCGCGAGCAGCAGCACACCCCATGCGGCGACGCCGATCCCGACGATCCGTCCGATCCATGAGCCCATCGGCACGGTTTTCTCCAGCAGGACGAACGCGGCCAGACCGATGATCCAGAACAGGTTCATGATGCCGCCAAAAAACAGCAAGCCCATCAAAAACCAGCAGCACCCCAGGCAAAAACTTCCGTGCTCCAACCCCATCCGGAACGCGCCGCTGCGGCCGGGCCGCCAGCTCTGCACGAGAAAGCCCATTGGCGAGCGGCAATGCCGCAGGCAGATGCCCTTGATGGGGGTCAGCTGCCACACACCGGCAGTGAGCAGTATCGCGCCTTCGAGCCAGTAGCTCGTTGTGACCATCATCGGCGACAGCACGCCGAGCCGCTCCAATGCCCATTGCAGCCCGGTCGCGAGCGCGCTGAACGCTCCCCAGGCGACAAGATAGCCTGCCGCGAAAATCCCAGTCGGGATAAAGGGACGACCGACGGACTTCTCTTTGCGATTGATGCGGGCGAAGAGCAGCAGGATCGGCGCCGCGCTCGGCAGCATCATGGCGGCCATCATCACCCACCACATCGTGAACATGACGCCCGCGTAGCCCACGGTCCACACCGCCGGCGCCATCATGCTCGCCATGCCGTCCAGGCCAGGTTCGAGGATCATGTCCTTCGCCGACATGCCGGTGCCGGCGCCGAGCAGGATCCATAGCCATGCCATCGCGATGACTGCGATAAGGGCGGTGGCGACGACCTGCCGGTCGCGTCGCAGGACGGCTTCGAGGACGGTATCATCGGCAGCGGCAGTCATTGCGCCGGGCCTTCAATCTGCGGTCGAGAGAGCGGCCAGCCAGTCCCAGCCAGTCAGGGCCCCTCCCAATCGAACGGAATGTGCTTGGCCGAATTAAGCGAGTAGTCGAACTTGAAGCCATGCGCGTCGACTGAGAGGATCGTCGCCTTGCCCCAGGTCACGAGCTGCGGTCCGGGCCCGGTCTCGCTGCCCGGTGCATTGATCAGTTGCGGATACTTCCCGGGCGGGCTGGTGGGTCCGCTGATCGCCTTGGCCCAGGCTTTGACCTTGCCGATGATCTCGACGCCCCAATGCCCGAGATCGGGCGCGATCTCATAGGTGATCTTGGCGCGCTCGACGCCACGGCTCTGCCGGCCGCCGGCAAAGCATTCGTTGACCCAGCCGGGGAAGCCGCCGGCACGGCCGCCGATGATCGCCGGTAGCGCCCCTATCTGCCGATCGTCGGCATGCTCGTCGATATAAATGCCGCCGACCCCGGTCGCCTGCCGCGCCCATAGGTCACCCTCCCAGCGGCCGACCCGCACAACACTCAGATTGTCCAGCTTGACGTCGCCGTAATGGCCCTCGCGGACATGCCAAAACAGTACCGATTCACAAAGACCGTTGTCGGGCGCCTGGGCGAAGGTACACGGACAGGGAACCGCGCAACTGCAATTGTCGAACCACTCGCCGACGATGTGCCAACCCGGGATGTCGCTCATCCGGACTCTCCGATCGGAATGCGATACCGCCAATTATAGGTTTTCTGGTTGTGTTGCAACGTTACAGCATTTCTGCCCCAACGAGCCGCTATCGGACCGTTTGTTCCTGTGCGCCGGTTGGTCGGTGGCGACCATATGCTGGCCTGCCATTGGGGCAGCTACTACAAGGGCGCGCAGTTCGACCAGGCCGAACACATTCAAGAGCGTTACGCGAAAACGGTGGGATGTCGGCGATGCGCGGCTGCGTGTGCTGAAGCAACCGGCGCTGATCGAGGAGCTGGCCCATCGTGCCACCGCACGGCTATGGGCGCGATTGAATGCTTGACGAAACGCCAGACAAAATGAGAGGGGACAACTGTCGGTGGCAGTAGCCCGCCCTGACGCCCTGACGCCAGAGGGGACGCTGCCGACTTGGCCGGTAAGCCGGCGGGTCAACATGCCGAGGAACAACTCCGCGGACCCGCTGGAACCGGTCGAAGTCCGCTGAACAGGAATTTCGCTAGCGCTACGCGCGCGAGATGAGCCCGCGGGCATCGGAGACGACCACGGGCCGCCATTGAAGCTCCGTGGACCCGGATCGGCCCACGATCGCCACCCGGGGTGTTGCAGGACTCAATCTTCGCTTGCCTGCGCGACAGACAGCATAGCGTTGCGAGCGATCTGCCGCGTGATGCGTGACACTTCGAACTCTGTTAACACGGTACCGCGGTTCGGAGGTCGCTGGGAGGCGGCCGGCGCCACTCCACTGTGTCAATTGTGTCCACAGTGTCACCCTTGAAAGAGAGAGGCAAAGAGATCGGTCCATCGGCTCTTGGCGTAGCCCCACACCTTGGGCTTCTCCCGGTAGGCGATGTGGGTGCGCTGGAATTCCCTCCGGGACCGAACAACGAGCCATCCTGGTGTTCGCGCGGCGCCACCACCAGCTCCGGGTCCGCGAACCGAATTCGGCTTATCGTGCGAAGCGCCAGATCGCCAGAAAATGTAGGCTTATCGATGGTGCCGACGCGGAGGGTCGAACTCCGGACCTACTGATTACGAATCAGTTGCTCTACCACTGAGCTACGTCGGCGCCTGAACGGATGTCCGCATATAGCCGGCCGCGTCCGCACCCGCAACCGCACCCGAACGCCCGCCGTCCGTTGCGCGGCGCCCCGCCCTACGCCGGGGGTTGACGAACATGCTTTGATCGCTTTCCTCCGGATGATCATCAATGCCATCCCCCATTCGGCAGGGGAGCCAGGGAGAACACGCATGGCAACCGGCGAATGCCCGGCTGATCCATCCGGCAATGTCGTCGCGGCCGCGACCGAGATGGTTCCCCTGATCCTGGCGCATCGCGAGGAGGCTGAGCAAATCCGCCACCAGCCCCGCGCCCTGGCCGACGCGCTGGCCGCCGCCGGGCTGTTGCAAATGTATCTCCCGCGATCGATGGGCGGCCCGGAACTCGCGCCGCTGACCGTGTTCCATGCGATCGAGGTGCTGTCCAAGGCCGATGGCTCGACCGGCTGGTGCGCCATGATCGCGTCCGACATCTCGGCGTTCATGGGCTGGCTGCCTGCAGATGTCGGCCGCGCGTTATGCGGCCGACCGGCGAATTTCCGCGGCGCTGGCTCGGTGCGGCCGCAGGGCCGGGCCTATCCGGCCGATGGCGGCTATCGCGTGCGCGGATCATGGGACTTCACCAGCGGCGTCCATCACGCCAACTGGGTGCTGTGCACGTCCGTCGTCATGCAGGGCGACCGGCCGCGGCTGACAGCGGCCGGCACGCCGCAGACCCGCACGATGTGGGTCCCGGCGGCGCAAGGCAAGATCGCGGACACATGGTCGGTGGTCGGCATGCGCGGGACTGGCAGCCACGATTTCGTCGTCGAGGACGTGTTCGTGCCCGCCGCCCATAGTTTCTCGCTGACGGCGCCGCCGTGCGAAGCCGGCCCGCTATATCATCCCAGGCTGTTCTTCGCCGTGCTGTGGACCGCGACCGCGGCGAATGCGCTGGGGATCGCGCGCGGCGCCATCGACGCGTTCACGGCGACGGCGGCGCAGACGGGTTCGACGATGTCCACCACGTTGTTGCGCGACCGCCCCCTGGTGCAGACCCGCATCGCGGAAGCGGAGGCGATCGTCCAGGCCGCACGTGCCTATGTGCTCGACGCCATGGCCACCGCCTGGGCCGCGGTCTGCGATGGCGCCCCGGACCTGGGGGCACCGATCGCGCAGGCCCGGCTGGCCATCGTGCACGCCATGCATGAGGCGGTGCGTGCCGTCGATCTGGTGTTCCACGCCGCCGGCACCAACGCGGTCTATAGCCGCAACCCGTTGGAACGATACTTTCGCGACGTGCACGTCGCCGTGCAGCACGCCGCGGGGCTGCCGGGACATTATGAATCCGCGGGCAAGGCGTTGCTGGGATTGCGGCCCAGCGACCCCGGCTGGTGACGCCACGGTTTTTGTCATTGCGAAGAGCGTAGCGGTGCGAAGAGCGTAGCGCTCCTCGGGCTTGACTCGAGGAAGCAATCTCCCGCGAGAGGTCGCGTGGCTACGCTCCTCGCAATGACACCTGGCCGGGCGCTGTGCGTTTCCAGGTTCACTGAAATAGCTCCAAGGGATAAATATCATGCGCATCGGCCTGGTGACCGACAGTCTCGCCGACATGACGCTGGACCAGTTGCTGGCAACGGCAGCGGACTTTGGCATCGAGACGCTGGAGTTCGGCTGCGGCAACTGGTCCGCCGCGCCGCATCTGCCGCTTGGCATGCTGCTCGAAAGCGCGGCGGCGCGGCAGGCTTTCGCCGACCGGCTGCGCGATCATGGGCTTGCCATCAGCGCGCTCAATTGCTCGGGCAATCCACTGCATCCGGGCGAAAACGGCAAGCGGCATCGGGAGGTGACCTCGCAGACCATCCGTCTGGCGGGCATGCTCGGCGTGTCGCGCGTGGTGCTGATGTCCGGTTGCCCCGGCGGCCCAGGCGATGCGAATGCCAATTGGGTCACCACCGCCTGGCCGCCCGAGGCCGCGCGCGTGCTTGAATGGCAATGGGATGAGATGGTGATCCCGTACTGGCGCGGCCTGGTCGCGGAAGCGCAGGCCGCCGGCGTGGCGCAGCTATGCATCGAGCCGCACGGCCAGCAGAACGTTTACAACGTCGAAACCCTGTTCCGGCTTCGAAATGCCGTCGGCGCCACCGTCGGAGCCAATTACGATCCCAGCCACCTGTTCTGGATGGGCGCGGATCCCCTGGCCGCGACGCGCGCCCTGGGCGAGGCACTCTATCACGTGCATGCCAAGGACACCCGCATCGACCCCGTGACCAGCGGCATCAACAGCCGCATCGACACAAAGCCAGTCAGCCAATTGCGCGAGCGGTCCTGGAGCTACGTGACCCTCGGCTACGGCCACGACATCCACTGGTGGAAGGAGTTCTGTGGATTGCTGCGCCTGGTCGGCTATGATGATGTGCTGTCCATCGAACACGAGGACCTGTTGCTGCCCCCGCTGGACGGCGTGCGCAAGTCCGTCGCGTTGCTGCGCGAGGTGATCTGACAAGCGAGGTGACCTGACGAATTGGCCATGCGACGGAACGCCGTAGGCTCTCCGCAATTTGGAAACGGCAACGCCGCTGCACTGCGTGCTGCAAGTCGGGCCCAATATTCCCGGCTCGCCCTGGACGCTATCGGCGTTGGCAGCAACGCTTGTTCAGCACAGGAACGGCCTGTCACTGTCGGTCGCGCGATCATCGTCGGCCCGCCATGCGCATCCCACCGCGATCAGGTCTCGAATTGATAGAAGTCGCCGTCGCGGACGATGCGCCCGGCGGTGGCACCAGCGAAATGCGTGATCAGCACCAACACGGCCCGATCGGCGAGGCGATCGAACATCTCCCATCTCGTGCGGGTGCCGCGCGGCGGATCGCTGTCCGAGGTGAGCTCGAACCCCGGATGCGCGACCTGACACGGATGGTGCATGAAGTCGCCCGTGATCAGCGCCTCCTGCCCGCGCGAGACGATGCGCACGCTGAAATGCCCCGGCGTATGGCCGGGAGTGGGGACCAGGGTGACCTCGTCGCAGATGCGGTGATCGGTTTGCACCAGGTCGGCCAGCCCGGCCTCCACGACCGGCGCCACGGAATCCGCGAGCATCTCCCGCGTGTCCTCGCGCGTGGCGTTGTCACGCCAGTATTCGAACTCGGAGCCGCTGATCAGGTAGCGCGCCTGTGGGAAGGTCGGCACCCATGCTCCGTCGCGCAGCATGGTGTTCCAGCCGACATGATCGATGTGCAGATGGGTGTTGACCACGGTATCGATCGATTGGGCCGGGAAGCCCGCAGCGGCGAGATCGGCCAGGAACCGGCCTTGCCGGTGGTTCCAGTACCCGACAGGGCGGTGCTGCTTGTCGTTGCCGAGGCAGGTGTCGACGATGATGCGCTTCGCCGACGTTTCCACGATGAAGCTGTGAATGCTCAGACGAAGGCAAGCATCGCCCTCGAGCAGATGTGGGGCCAGCCAGTCCGGCGTACCCCGAGGCAGCAGCGAACGGCTGCCGCCGCTCACCTCTTGCTCGACGATCTTGGTGATGGTCACGTCGCCGATGCGCCATTGGGACATGCGGTCAGCCTGTCAGAGAACGTCGGCAGGATAGCATGGGCCCGGCCAGTGTCATCGCGAGTGTCACCGCGAGTCTCACCGCAAGTGTCATTGCGAGCGCGGCGACGCAATCTCCCGCAGAGTTCGCACATCACTCGCGGGATTCGCTACGCTCGCAATGACACTGGCCAGGACATCGGCCATGGAATTGGCAATGACACTGGCAGTGGACAGATTTCGCGGGCGGCGTCGGGGCGTCTGGATCGCATCGCTACCCCGCAGGCACAAGCTCGCCGATCTGCCCCACGTCGAATTCGGAAAAGAATGCGCGGCCGTCGGGCAGCACGACTATCGAACGAGCACCGGCCCGAGATGTGGGGATCGCATATTCCTCCAGCACTTCTCCGGCAACGCTCATGCGAGCAACAAGATTGGTGGCGTTCTCCGTCACCAGGAACTCTCCCCCTGGGGTGGCATCGATACCGCGTAGGCTGGCACCGGGACGAGGGAACGAAAATTCGACGATCCGTCCGTCGGCATCGATGCGGCCGATCGCATTGGCGGTGGTCTCGACGAACCAGCAGCATCCGTCCGGCCCCGGCACGATGGCGCGCGGCCCACTGTTCCTGGTCGGCGTCGGGAATTCCCGAACCGAGCCGTCCATCGCGACCCGCGCCACCGCGCTGCCGTCGGCCTCGCTGATCCAGACGAACCCGCCGGCCGCGACGGGCGCCAAGGGGCGGCTGCCGGGCGTGATGCCGGCGGCGAATTCCGTGATCTCGCCACGTGGCGTGATGCGTCCCACCTGTCCCGCATCGGCCTCAGCAAACCAGACATTGCCATCCGGGCCGCAGGCGATGCCGTTCGGTCCGCTCCGTGGCGTCGGCAACGAAAATTCCGCGATGGCGCCTGCGGGCGTGATGCGGCCTATACGGTGGCCGGCGGATTGCGTGAACCACAGATTGCCATCGGCGCCGGCTATGATGCCGATCGGCGCGCTGCCCGGCCGCAGCAGTGGGAACTCGGCGAAACTGTAGTCGCGTGTGGACAGCCGGCCGATCTTATCGGCGCCGCTTTCGCAGAACCACACGTTCCCGTCGGGGCCGAGCGTCACGATGTAAGGCTGCGCGTTCGCCGTCGGAATGCGATGCTCGCGAATGGTATAGCGCGGCGGGGCGGCGGACATGGTCAGATCGGATACACCAGCGACGTAGGCACGATCGTCGAATCATAGATGCACACTCGTTCAGCAAAGCGCAGCACGCCTCCGTCTTCCACCACGCGATCCTCGCAGCGCCCGCACAGGAACAAGGCGCTCGGCTGGTCGGGCATGGTCTGGAAGATCGCAAAGCTTGCGCTCAGCCGCAGCCCGTCCGATGCCACGGCGTGCAGACAAATGCCGCTGGTGATGCGCCGCACGATCCGCGGCGCGTACAGCGCCGTCTCGCGCAACGCCACAACGCGATCCACCAGCATATCCCGGCTTTCGCAATACATGACCGCAACGGGGAACCCGCGTTCATGGCTGTCCCGCTCGACAATCTTATAAATGCAAGGATCGGCAAACAGTTCGGGCCACGCCTCCAACGCCCCGCTGTTCAGCACATCGTCATAGGCGCAATACAGATCGGCGAGACGCGCCCGCTGCTCCAACGTTGCGTCCACACCAGGAGCCGCGGCGATCATGGGCGGGGCACCGCGCTACAGCCCCATCACCGAGCGATAGTGCTGATAGAACCCTCGAATCGCCGTCTCCGTCAGCATGTGTTGCTCGTTGGTCACCACGCGGCCGCCCATCTCCACCACGCATGATTCGTCATCGTCGGTCTCGATACCGGCCTGCGACAGCAGCATCGCCTCGCTGTCATCGAGTGAGACCAGTCCCGCCGGCCCCATCAGATTCGCCTGCCGCAGCCGGCGCTGCCGCATCTCCGGCGTATCATCGGCGTAGCCGAAGAACGTCCAGGCCAGATCGAAGGTGCGGGCATCCAGTGGCACGATCTGCCGCATCGCCAGCGTGTTGGACTGCTGCTGCACGATCAGGTTGGGCCACAGCGTCTGCATCACCACCGTGGCGTCGCCGGGGAACTCGCGCACAGGGTCGAGCAGGCGCTTGTCGCGCAGGGAGAAGTTGGCCTTGAAGGCGCGCATCTGCGCTGTCGCGTCGTTGGTTTCCTGCGCCCCGCGCCGGCTGACCAGCACCGCGTGGCGGCCGGTGTCGTCCATTTCCACCGCGGATTGCTGGTCCAGCCGGAACAGGCCGAAGGTCACCAGGAATACGTGCAGCAGGCTGGCGTGATATGGGTCCTTGATGTTCTCGAACATCAGCTTCCAGTTGCTGGGAATGCGCTGGCGCATATAGCCGAGCACTTGCAATTCGCGCCCGTCGAACACGCGGTCGAAATAGCCGAGCATGCGCTCGCCCAGCCAGGTTTCCAGTGATTCGTTGGGGGAGCCGAAGCTGGCGAACACTACGCCGTGGCGCTGCGTTACGGTCAGGCGCTGCAGCCCATGCTCCTCCGGCCGGAAGTCCGCGGGCATGCCGCCCTGCCCCCGATGGCCGCGGCGGAACGGAACGCCGAGCAGTTTGCCGGACAGGTCGTAGGTCCATTGGTGATAGGGGCACATGAATTCCTTGGCCGAGCCGCGGCTGGCGGCGCAGAACTGCATGCTGCGATGCGCGCAGCGGTTGACCAGCACGTTGATCGCGCCGTCAGTGCCGCGCACGGCGACCACCTCGCACGTGCCGAGCCGGGCGCGCTTGAAGTCGCCGCTGTTGGGCAGTTCCGCTTCGAGACAGACGTAAAGCCAATTGTTCTCGCCAAACACGCGGTCTTGCTCGAGCGCGAAGACGCGCGGATCGGTATAGACCCAGTTCGGAACGCGCGCCGTGCCACCGTCCGGCCAGGCGCGGAGCGCCGCGAGGGAGGGACTCGCCGCCGGCGACAACGCGTTACCGTCCATCCCTGTCATCCTCGTTGTTGGCCCTGTGAATCTGCAAGTACCAAGCCCGTCGGCGGGCCGCTTCTTCCGCTGTCCGCGGTTGACGCCAGCGTGCGCCGATCCGACATGCGACGCAATACGGACGTGGTTCCTCGTCAGGGAAATCGCTTGAAAAACCCATTGACATGAATCGCTTATGGCGAGCCAGCAGCGAGCCCCGGGTGGGATTCCCGCAGCGAACAAAACATGATTCCTGGTGGTCCGTCCCGATTCGGAGGCCGCCATGGATCACTCGCCCGAAACCAAGTCCTTGCTCCACTTTTTCGCGGTGCTGAAGGACCCCAGACAGCCTTTCAAAGTGGTCTACCCGCTGCCGGAAATCCTGCTGCTGATCTTATGCGCCGCCGTCGCCACCGCTGACGACTTCGTCGAGGTCGAGCACTGGGGCAATACCCACTTGGACTTCCTCCGCCGCTTCCTGCCCTACAAGGACGGCATCCCCAGCCACGACGCTCTGAACGACCTGATGAATGCCCTCGACCATAAACTGTTCTCCGAGTGCTTCATCGCCTGGGTCAACGGCCTGCGCGAAGGCGAACTCGACATCGTCGCCGTGGACGGCAAGACTTCGCGTCGTACCCACGCCAGATCAAAGGGACGCCACGCGCTGAACATGGTCTCTGCCTGGGCCTCAGGCCAGCGTCTCGTTCTCGGCCAGGAGGCCACCGAGGAGAAGTCCAACGAGATCACCGCCATCCCGCTGCCGCTCCAGCGCCTCGAATTGAAGGGCGCGCTGGTCACCATCGATGCCATGGGCTGCCAGACCAAGATCGCCGCCACCATCCTCGATCGAGGCGCTGACTACCTGCTCGCCGTGAAAGACAACCAGCCGACCCTGCACGACGACATCAAGTGCTACTTCGACGATGCCCCAGCCAGTGAGGTGCAAACCTTCGAGATCACCGATGGAGACCACGGGCGTATCGAAGTCCGCCGCCATGTGGTCAGCCACAGGGTCGACTGGCTTGCCGAGGACAGCCGCTTCCCCGGCATCAAGTCCATCGCCATGGTCGAGAGCACCGTCGAGCGGAACGGTGAGACCTCGTGCGGGCGTCGTTACTACATCTGCTCGCTGGCCCTGCTGGCGGTGCTCTTCGCCGGCGCAGTGCGCAGTCACTGGCATATCGAGAATCGACTGCATTGGGTGCTCGATGTTATCTTTCACGAGGACCTCTCCCGCCTGCGCACTGGCAATGGCCCACAAAACATGGCGACGGTCCGCCATATGGTCATGAACCTCCTGCGCTCGGCTAAGCCGGGCAAGAGCCTCAAGGTCCGTCGCAAGCTGGCCGGATGGGACCCGGATTATCTCCAGGCCATCCTCCAAGGAATATTCTGCGTCCGAGTGAAGCGCCGGCATTCGGAAATTCCGGCTCCTGGCTGGATATTGGCCCGGAAGGCGTCCAACGCAACTGTCCGCCCATCCTCCGCGCTTGGCTGGTTCTCGCGAAGACACGGCGGCACAGGCCGCTGCCAGCGGCTCGCTTGCGCGGCGTTCGCCCACCTGCCAAACGGTGCCGGATGATGCGCCACGTGTTGACCCTGGTCGTTGATCGGCAGTCTGCCACGCTGAGCCGAACTGTGATCGCGCGGGTACGTGATGCGGTTGGGGGCAGCGAGCCGATCACGCTGTCCGCCGGCGAGGCAGCTGATATCCCACTTTCCGCCGAGCCTGACATGGCAGTGGTCCGTGCAGCCCTGGATAGCGCGCCAATCGACGCCATCGCCACGGCGGCGAAACACCGCCGCAAGCGGTTGTTGGTGGCCGACATGGACAGCACGATCGTCACCGGTGAGACGCTCGACGAGTTGGCCGATTTTGCCGGCCTGAAGGAGCGTATCGCCGCCATCACCGCGCGCGCGATGAACGGCGAACTGGACTTCAAGGCCGCGCTGCGCGAACGCGTGGCGATGCTGCGCGGCCTGCCGGTGGGTGCCCTGGAAAGTACCTGGCAGCGCGTGCATCTGACAGCGGGGGCGCGCGAACTGGTGGCGACGATGCGCGCAGGGGGCAGCTACACGGCGCTGGTGTCTGGAGGCTTCAGCTTCTTCACCGCGCGCGTCGCCGCGGCGTGCGGCTTCGACATGCACCGCTCCAACGTGCTGCTGGACGACGGCGCGGCACTCACCGGACGCGTGGCGGAGCCGATCCTCGACCGCGACACCAAGCTACACACGCTGACGAGCCTGGCGGTGGAGCATGGTCTGGACCTGGCGACGACACTCGCCGTAGGCGACGGCGCCAACGACCTGGACATGCTGCGCAGCGCAGGTCTGGGTGTGGCGTTCCGCGCCAAGCCAATCGTAGCGGCCGCAGCCCAGGCTCGGGTGGATTACGCTAATCTGCGCGCGCTGCTGTTCGTGCAAGGCTACCGGTCCGAGGAGATTCTAGGGGCGCCCTAGCGAGCAGGGGCCGCGATGCGGACCCATGAGCGGTCCTGCGCATCAACATGAGCGTTCCTGCGCATCAAAGAGTGTCACCGAGAGCGCAGCAGTGTCATTGCGAGCACAGCGAAGCGATTCACCGCAAGTGGCGTGCGTACTTTCCGGGAGATTGCTTCGCTGCGCTCGCAATGACAGTGCCCGCACCGAGACAGTGCCCGCACCGACTGCTTCGCGGCTGATATCGACTTGGGCGCCTTACTCCGCGGCCGCCTGCGGGATCGGCACCGTATTCGGTCCGAACCGATCGCGGAACGGCTGCGTGTCGATCTCCTCCAGCTCGATTTCGCGTGCCAGCACCTTGCGTTTCCAGTCCTGGTGCGCCGGTTCGCTGCCGTGGAACTCCGGCATGACTTCCCTGGCGAACAGTTCCAGGCTTTCGCAGATATGCTGGTGCGCGTTCTTGCCGGCCTGGTTCAGCAGGATGACCTGGTCGATGTTGGAGGTCTCGAATCGGCGCAACTTGCGGCGCAGGGTTTCCGGCGATCCGATCAGCCCGCCGGAGATGGCACGAGCCGCGGCTTCGGGGTTCTCCCGCTTCCACTTGTTGTATTCGTCCCACATGTTGACCGTGTAGGGATCGGGGCGCCGGCGCCCGGAGCTGGCGCCATAGAAACGCAGCGCGAACTGGAAGAACGTGGCGCCGTCGGCACGGCGGCGCGCTTCCTCGTCGGTCTCGGCGCACATGAAGTAGCTGACCAGCGCGATGTTCAGGATTCGTGTTGTAGTCCGTCAGCTTGTCCTGCCGCTTGACGAAGCTGTTGTAGTAGGCGTGCACCCAGGCATGCGCCGCGTCGGCCGACAGGAACTGGAAGCCGAGCGCGCCCAGGCCGCGCCGCCCCGCCATCTCGATCGTTTCAAGCTGCGAGCAAGCGACCCACAGCGGCGGATGCGGCTTCTGCACCGGCTTGGGCAGGACGTTGCGCATCGGCATTTTGTGCCACTTGGTGTCGAGGCTGATGCCCTGGTCCTTGAACATCGGGATGATGCAGCGGATCGCGTCTTCCCAGACCTCGCGCTTCGTCTCCATGTCACGGCCAAAGCCGCCGAGTTCGGTGATGGAGGCGGATTCGCCGGTACCAAATTCGACACGGCCGTTGGAGACGAGATCGAGGCACGCGATCCGTTCGGCCACCCGCTGCGGCGGGTTCGTGGTAAGCTGCACGATGCCGTGACCGAGGCGGATGTTCTTCGTCCGCTGGCTGGCGGCGCCGAGGAACACTTCCGGCGCGGGGGAATGAGAATACTCCTCGAGGAAGTGGTGCTCCACTTCCCAGGCGTAGTCATAGCCCAGACGATCCGCCAGCTCGACCTGGTCCAACGCGTTCTGGTAAAGCCGCTGCTCGTCACCCGGCCCCCAAGGGCGCGGCAGTTGCAGTTCGTAGAAGATGCCGAATTTCATGGCTTTTCCCTGTGCTACTGGCGAGTAGTCCGCCGCAACGAGGGAGGAGTGTCAAGTCGGGCGACAATCGGGCGGCAGGCCGGTAGTGACGCGATTTGAAATTGATTTGCGGCCTCGGGCCACGATGGCGCTCCTTATACCGTGGTTGGGTTAACCTGCGGTAAACGCCCGTGGCCGGCAAAGGTTGACCGGCCAAGTAAGATGATATTTCAAATTGCGTCACTACCGGCAGGCCGAGTAACTCCTCCTCCTCTCCTGGGAGAGACCTGAAGGGGGGTGCCTACAGCCGCTTTGCCAGGCTGCTCGCAGCCCTCCCCCAGCCTTGGTCCGGTTCGCGGCCCAAGCCCTCAAGCGGAGGGGGAGTTTCTGGCTCCTAAATCTCGTTCTTCACGAACTGTCCGTTCAGCATGATCGCCTTGATGTGCCGGCCTTCATTCTGCAACAGCGTCAGGTCGCGGAACGGGTCCCCATCCACCACCAGCAGGTCGGCGAACGCGCCGGGGATCAGCTCACCGATCCGCCCCTCCTGCCGGACGATTTCGGCATTCACCAGCGTCGCCGAGCGGATGATTTCCGGCGCGCTCATCACTTCGCGGCGGATGGCAAACTCGTTGGTGTGATCGTTCTGCAACTGGCCGAGCAGATCGCTGCCGAAACCAAGTTTCACCCCCGCAGTGTGTGCGATTTCCAACGATCGTAGCCCCGCATGCAGCACCAATTCGTTCTTCGCCAGCGAATACGAGGTCAGCCCGTATTCCGGACCACGCTTCTTCAGCGAGTCGTAAGCCACCAGCGTCGGCACCATGTAGGCACCTCGCTCCGCCATCAGCTTCGCGGTGGGTGCGTCGATCAGGTTGCCATGCTCGATAGTGCGCACGCCGGCGCGCACCGCACGTTCGATCGCCTTGGCGCTATAGGCATGGGCGCAGACATAGGTGCCCCAGCGGGTGGCTTCGTCCACCGCGGCCTCGATCTCGTCCATGCGGTATTGCAGGCTTTCCAGCGGATCGGCCTGCGAGGCGACGCCGCCCGATACCATCAGCTTGATGTGATCGGCACCTTTGCGAAGCTCGTCGCGTGTCGCCTTGATGACGTCAGGCACGCCGTCGGCGATGCGGCCGGTCCAGCTCAGGCCGGAGCAACACGGGCAGAATTCGACGGCTTCGGTGCGCAGGCGCCGCTCGCCGTGGCCGCCGGTCTGGCTCAGCGGCTGCCCGGCAATGAACAGCCGCGGACCAAGAAACAGACCTTGCTCGACGGCGGCCTTGATGCCCCAGTCGGCGCCGCCGGTGTCGCGCAGCGTGGTGAAGCCGCGCATCAGCATGGCCCGCATCGAGGCGGAGGCCTTCGCGGCCAGCAGGGTCAATGGCACGTCGGCCAGCAGCCGGAGGTTCACCTCGGTGAGCACGACGTGGATGTGCGCGTCGATCAGCCCGGGCATCAGCGTCCGTCCGCCGAGATCGATGCGGTAGGGACCGATGCCCGTGATCGGCCGGTCGGAAATCTCGCGGATCACATTGTCCTCGACGAGCACCTCCATGCCATCGAGCAATTCGTCGCGGCGCGGATCGAGCAGGCGGAGGTTATGGAAGAGGATGGACGGCATTGGGCGGGCTCGCTGCTGGGATGGCGGCCAGCGTAGGACGGAATGCGGGACCTAAGCAGACATTGCGAGTGCAGCGAGGCACTCTCCCGCGAGTGACGTGCTCACTCTCCGGGCGATTGCTTCGCTACGCTCGTGACGACTCCGTAGATTCGACCAACAAACTCACCCTCGCCACGACAGCTTCGCGCTACTGCACGCGGTTGTCCACCAGCTCGGTCACCACCGCCGGATCGGCCAACGTGGACGTATCGCCCAGGCTGTCGGTCTCGTTGGCGGCGATCTTGCGCAGGATGCGGCGCATGATCTTGCCGCTGCGAGTCTTCGGCAGTGCCGGCGCCCACTGGATCGCGTCGGGCGAAGCGATGGGACCGATCTCCTTCCGCACCCAGCCGACCAGTTCCTTGCGTAGCTCCTCCGTGGGTTCCTCGCCCAGTTTCAGCGTAACATAAGCGTAGATGCCCTGGCCCTTGATGTCGTGCGGGAAGCCGACCACCGCCGCCTCGGCGACCTTGGGATGCGCCACCAGGGCGCTTTCCACTTCCGCCGTCCCCATGCGGTGGCCGGACACGTTGATCACGTCATCCACGCGGCCAGTGATCCAGTAGTAGCCATCCTCGTCGCGCCGGGCACCGTCACCGGTGAAGTACAGACCCTTGTAGGTGGAGAAATAGGTCTGGACGAACCGCGGATGATCGCCGAACACTGTGCGCATGATGCCGGGCCACGCATCCGTCAGGCACAGATTGCCCTCGCAGGCGCCGTGCAGCTCGTGACCGTCGGCATCGACGATCATCGCTTTCACACCAGGCAGCGGCAGCGTCGCCGAGCCTGGCTTCAACGCGGTGGCGCCGGGCAAGGGCGATATCAGGATGCCGCCCGTCTCGGTCTGCCACCAGGTGTCGACGATCGGGCAACGATGCTCGCCCACCACGCGGTTGTACCACAGCCAGGCTTCCGGATTGATCGGCTCGCCGACGGTGCCGAGGATGCGGATGCTCTTGCGCGAGGTCTTGCGCACCGGCCCTTCGCCGTCGCGCATCAACGCTCGGATCGCGGTGGGTGCGGTGTAGAAGATGTTGACCTTGTGCTTGTCCACCACCTGCCAGAAGCGCGAGCTGTCCGGATAGTTGGGAATGCCCTCGAACATCACCGTAGTCGCGCCGTTCGCCAGCGGGCCATAGACGATGTAGGTGTGCCCCGTCACCCAGCCGACATCGGCGGTGCACCAGAAGATCTCGCCCGGCTGGTAGTCGAACACGTTCTCATGCGTGAAGCTGGCCCACACCATGTAGCCGCCGGTGGTGTGCAGCACGCCTTTCGGCTTGCCGGTGCTGCCCGACGTATACAAGATGAACAGCGGGTCCTCGGCGCTCATTTCGCGCGGAGGACAGTCGGGCGAGGCAGCCGCACACAGTGTCGCATAGTCGTGATCGCGCCCGGCCTGCATCGGCACGTTGGCGCCGGTCACCTTCACCACGATCACATTCTTCACGCCCGGGCAGGACTTCAGCGCCGCGTCGGCATTCGCCTTCAGCGCCACGGTACGCCCGCCGCGCCGGCCTTCATCGGCAGTGATCAGCAACTCCGACGTGCAGTCCTGGATGCGATTGGCGAGGCTATCCGGCGAGAACCCGCCGAACACCACCGAATGGATCGCGCCGATGCGCGCGCAGGCCAGCATCGCCACCGCGGCCTCCGGCACCATCGGCAGGTAGATCGTCACCCGGTCGCCCGGCTTGACCCCCAGCCCCTTCATCGCGTTGGCCAGCCGGCACACCTGCTCGTGCAGTTCGCGATAGGTGATGTGCTTCGACACCGACGGGTCGTCGCTTTCCCAGATGATCGCGGTGCGGTCGCCATGCGTGGCGAGGTGGCGATCGAGGCAGGATGCCGACGCGTTCAGCGTCCCGTCCTCAAACCATTTGATCGACACGTCGCCGCTGAAGCTGGTATTCTTGATCCTGGTCGGCGCCTTCATCCAGGCGATGCGCCGCGCCTGCTGTGCCCAGAACCCGTCGGGATCGCGCGCGGCATGCTCATACATGTCGTGATAGCGCGCCTCGCTCACATGCGCCTTCGCCGCGATCTCGGGACGAACCGGAAAGATCTGGCCCTCGTGTTGAACGGTGTCTGGCATGGATCTGCTTCCTCTGTCTTTTTGCGACTGTTTCACAATCCCGCATCGTCGGGCACGTAGATCATGCCGTCCCTGATCTCGACGGTCACCGGCTCCAGCCGGTCGCCGGCGCATGGACCCCTGATGCACACGCCGTCGGCGATCCCGAACTCCGCACCGTGGGTGGCGCAGACGATACGTCTGCCATCGGCCGAGAGGAAGCGGTGCGGCGTCCAGTCAAGTGGCGTACCGATATGCGGGCAGGCATTCACGTAGACATACACGGCTTCGCCCTGGCGGATCGCCATCAGCCCGGTGAAGCCGCCGCGCGCCGGAGGAAAGCCCTTCCCGGTGCCGTCCGGGATGTCCTCCACCCGGCATAGCGGACGCAGCCCCTCATCCATCAGCGAAAGTTGTGCACCCGGCTCTGAGCTTTCCATTGCTTCATCCCGCCCTGCGGATTCCTGCGCTGCCGTGTTCGGCATGCGGGCCGGCAGGCTACGCATCGCCCGGTCACGGTTCAAGCGACCGGGCGATGCGTGACAGCGGCGTCAGGCCGGATGGCCCACCGGCTCATGGGCGTGACGCGCACCCGGAACACCGATCGGCAGCACCGTGTGGCCGTGCGCTTCGTTGATGACTTCAGCGGCGGCCAGGTAGAAGGCGAATATCGCGGTGAGCAGGCCGACATAGCCGCCCGCGTGCTTCAGGCCGACCATCCCAGTCCATTCCGCACCAGCGAGCAGGAAGAAGGTGATCCACAGGGCGAGGAACACCATCTGGACGGCGCGGTTGGATGCCAGGGTGCCGACCCACATGAACAGCGTGAACACGCCCCACATGAACAGCCACCAGCCAACGAACATAGCGGGCACGCCGTGGGCGAAGAACTGCACGAACAATGCGAACGCCCACCAGAACGCACCATAAGAGCAGAAGGCGACGAAGCCGAAGGTGTTGCCGCGCGGCATCTCCATGAGGCCCGCGCAGAACTGTGCGGTGCCGCCGAAGGCAAACGCGGTGGCGAGCACCAGCGGCACACCATCGGCGCCAAACCATCCGGCGTTGACCATGCTGAGCATCCAGGTCGTCAGCGCGAACCCGGTCAAGCCGAGCGGCGCGGGGTTGGCAAGTCTCATCCCAGTCATCCTTCTTTGTGAAGTTGTATTCGACCGTGGGGCGTCGGTTCACCACGCAGCCGAAGTGGACCTTGGACTGATCTGCGTGCCGCCGTCTTTGATCTGGATCAATCGATGACCAGGACCAGTATTATGGATCGAGCAAATCCGTTGCGGTTTCGATGCCGCTGCGGCGGCGCGTGATCAAATTGTGCCAAATCCAACTGTGATGGCGGATCGCACTCGCGGCATCGAGATGCGGCCGATCGCTCAGCGTGTCGCCATCACCGACGACCACGACGTGGTCGCTATCAGCAACCGCGCCGAGCGAGCCGTTGCATCTACGCCGAAGTCGGTGGCCCATCCGGCGATCAGGACGCGGTCCGGAGCGAGCACGGCCAGCATTGAACGCAGCGAGGTGCCCGCGAACGAGTCGTTCAGGGTCTTCGGCACGACGATGTCAGCGGCCTCGCGGTGCAGGTGCGGCAGCAAAGGCCGACCCGGCCCGAAATCGTCGCCTGGCGGGCCGGCGTGCCGGACCCAGCAGACCCTGCCGGAGCGCCGCCGTAGCATCGCCGCCAGCCGGTTGATTGGGTCCACGACCGCCGAGATCGTGTTGGCCCCGTCAGCGGCCCTGCCTGCATATCGACGACGATCATCGCGTCCATGGCATGTCTCGTTCTGGAAGCGAGGAAGGCGCGACGCCGCCCGTCGTCACCCCTTCCATCCGCCCATCCGGCAGATCCGGTCCCAATGTGGCTTCGACACCGGCAGCACGGACAGCCGCGACTGCCGCACCAGCGCAAGGTCGGCGAGCTTCGGATCGGCCTTGATATCGGTCAGCGTCACCGGCTTCGGCACCGGCCCGACAGCCTGCATGTCCACGCTCACCCAATCGCCGGATTCGGCGGTGGGATCGGGGTAAGCCTCGCGCACCACCTCCACCACGCCGACGATCTCCTTGCCGACATTGGAATGGTAGAAGAACGCGAGGTCGCCCGTTTTCATGGCCTTCAGGTTGAGCTTGGCCGTGTGGTTGCGCACCCCGGTCCAAGGCTCGACCTTGTTGGCCACCTGCTGGTCCCAGGAGAATGCCTCGGGCTCCGACTTCACCAGCCGGTACCTGGGTCATGGCACGATAGAACTCCCACCTTATCGCCGCGTCACCTCGCCCCCTGCTTCGCCCCAGGGGCCCCCACCACCGCCCGTCCCATTGATCTGCCTCAATGCGCGGTGCCGCGCCGAGGGCGATTTATCACGGCGACCATGAATTTTCCTCCAGGGCACTCCCGGGGGCCGGGTAGGGTCCCAACACTAGTGGGCATGGCCGTCCGCCTTCAAACCGCGGCGGGGATGCGTTAGGTTGATCGAGTGGACGCGCGTTCTTCTGTCGTTGCCCCTCCCGCGGGAGCAGGGCGCTCCTTGCACCGGTTCGCCAACCCAGGCCAGTTCATGCGCCTGTCGGGGGTGGTGGTGCCATGGCTTTCCGCCGGCGCCCTGGTACTGACCGCCATCGGCCTGGTATGGGGGCTGTTCTTTGCCCCCGCCGACTGGCAGCAGGGCGATGCGGTGCGCATCATGTACATCCACGTGCCATCGGCATGGCTGGCCTCCGCGGGCTACGCGGCTCTGGCGGCATGCTCTGTGGCGTCACTGGTCTGGCGCCACCCGCTGGCGGATCTGGCCGCGGTGGAGATCGGGCCGGTGGGCGCCGGGTTTACCGCATTATGCCTCGCCACCGGCAGCCTGTGGGGCAAGCCGATGTGGGGCGCATGGTGGGTCTGGGACGCGCGCCTGACTTCGGTGCTGGTCCTGTTCTTTCTCTATCTCGGCCACATCGCCCTGGTGCGCGCGTTCGATGACCCGGTGCGCGGCTATCGCGCCGGCGCGATCCTGGCGCTGATCGGCGCGGCCGACCTGCCGATCATCAAGTTCAGCGTCGATTGGTGGAACACGCTGCACCAGCCGGACACCATCACCCTGACCGGCGCGCCGCACATGTATATCGGCATGCTGTGGCCGCTGCTGTTCTCGACGCTGGGCTACACCCTGGCCTTCGCCGCGATCGTGCTGACCCGCACCCGGGCGGCGGTGATGGAGCGGCGAATCCGCGGACTGCTGATGGCGCGCGCCTCGGCACAGGAGCCCGCCTGATGGACCACCTGCCCTTCATCGCCGCGTCCTACGCGCTGGGTATCCTGATCCCCGGAGCCTTCGCGGTGGCTGCCTTCCTGCGCGTTGGCTCGGCCCGCCGGCGCCTCGCCGCGATCGATGCGCGGCCGCGGCGCGGAGGTGCACGATGACCCGCAAGCGCCGACGCCTGTGGATCCTGGTCGCCTGCGGCATTGGCTTCGGCTCCGCTACCGCGCTGACCCTGTCGGCGTTCAGCAGCAATCTGGTGTTCTTCGTCTCACCCACGCAACTGGCGCATGATGCGCCCAACGGCCGCATGGTGCGGCTGGGTGGGCTGGTGGCGCAGGGCAGCGTGCATCGCACCACGGTGGACGGAGAGCCGACCGCCACCTTCGCCGTCACCGACGGCAAGGACCAGGTCAAGGTCAGCTATGTCGGCATCCTCCCCGATCTGTTCCGCGAGGGGCAAGGCGTGGTGGTCGAAGGCGTGCTGCAGCCCGGCGGCATGTTCCGCGCCTCCGACGTGCTGGCCAAGCACGACGAGAACTATATGCCGAAGGACGTCGAGCAAGCGCTGAAGAAGTCCGGCCACTGGAACCCGAGTTCCGGCGAGCCGCCGCCAGCCGCCACCTGGGACACGATGTCCGTCAAGCAAGCCGGTGGCAAACAAGCCGGGGGATGACGCATGGGCGTCAGGATCAGGCGGCGCCCGCTACAGCCGCGCGGTCGGCTCGGCACGAATGAGGATGGCGGGACCGCCATGCGGTGGCCCCGTGATGTCTCCTGAATTGGGCACGCAATCTTCGGTACGCGATCCGCAGAGCCTGCCAGAGCCTGCCATCGGGCATTGACCCGGTATGGCGGCCAGGCGTCGGCGTCTCAGCACAGCAGCGGCGGTGACAGCGGACCTCGCCGTTCGTCGCGCGAACCGCGGTTCAGAAAGCTGCACAAACAGCCGAAGAGCCGGCGGCAGCGGTGGAAAAGCGATCGGCTGCGGCGGCAAAGAAATATTCTACGGCACAAGAATGATTGATTGCGGCGCAAGCCCGGTTTCTGCGGGACGGCGGCGTTTGGCGTGGTCTCCGCTGCGGCAATGGCGGCGACCGCGGTTGCATCTGCCAGGGTGGCTGCTTGTGTGTCACACAGCGGGCTCGGCGGCATGGGCGGCGTGCCGCGCAATGCCGTCGCCAACAGGGCCAAAAAACCCTCCGGCAACGCGGGCGCCGCTGCGAGCCGCGCGTCGTGCGTCGCATCTTTTGCCGCGTGCGGCCATGTGTCCGGAGACACAGCGGCCATTGCACCCGACGGTGCGTGCGGTGCTGCGCTTGTCTCCGCGTACGGCGCTGACGCCGCCACCACAGAGGCTGCCGAGTGCGTCGCCGCGGCGGGTGCCGCGTCGGTCAACGCTACTAACGTTGCCTGCGCCGGCGCGTCTGCCGCAGCATTCGCCGTGGATGCCGGCACGACCTCCATCGGCGTGGCGGACGCTGGGTCCGCCGCCTCGGCGGGCGAAGCATCCGGGCCAGGTTCGTCGAACAGGCCGCCGAGGCGGCCCCAGATGACGGCATGCACCAGCTCGGCACCCTCGGCCCCGGCATCGGCGGGCAAGCGCCCGACAAAGTACTCCTCGAGCGCGGTAAACATCATCCGCGCCATCGCCGGATCACAGTCCCCGAGCGGCGTGTTGAGGAGCTTGCACATCTCGCGGCTGAGGCCGGGGCAGTTCTTCGGGGTGAAGGGCGTGTCGCCACCGGGAGACCGCCGGCGGTGGTGGCGGAGCACGCGCGGCAGCAGGCCCGACCGGGCGGCTTCGACCGACGCGACGGGTGTTGCGGCGTCCCGCGGCTGGTCCGCGGCGCCTGACGCGTTGGGCGGAACCGGCGCGTTCAGGTCTCCGGCTGCCACAGGATCGCGGGTGAAGGCCGGCACGACGGGGCGCCGCAGATTGCCGGCAAGGGTGATGCCGCTGGCCATGACCGTGCGCACCGCGCCGCCGAGCCGGCGCGCGACGCGCGCGGCAAGCCCTGGGCGGGATTGGGAAGAAAGGCCGGTGACTGCGGATGCTGTTGCCATGGAGGCGCTTGCCAGAGGAAAGAGGCGCCCTTATAGAGGCAATTTATCCCCATGTCAATACATATTTTCCCATTCATATGTTGACAAGGCATGGCGGCTGTCACGAAGCCTGCCGCGGCAAGCGCGAAATGCCCGACGCGTTGACTACGGTGCGAACGAGTACTCCCGCGGCGACGTGACCACCAACTCGGTAGAGGGGTTTGCATTACCGCGCCGGGGTGGGGTTGCTGCTCTGGCGGCTCGGCTGTGGCGGCCGCTGGCGAAGCGCGAGGCACGCGAGTCGGGAGAGCCGAGGCAACCGGCGTTGCGCCTGTCAGAGCGCAAGATTGAATGACCCAGATGCGCAGTACCTCAGCACAGTGGTCTTGATCGGTTGCATGACCGCGCGCCCGGCCATCTGGCCGCGCCGGTGATACACCCTGCGGCCGATTGCGACCCAAAGCTGCGGTAGCCGGGGCGCCCTGCCCGAACCGCCGGATTCGACCCACAGCGGACCTACGCCGCGCTGACTTGGACGGCTTGGTCTGGCCGAAAGCGGACCGCCGGCTTTGGGGCGCGCAACTGCAACAAGCAGACGTTCGTGCATGGAGATTGTCGGCGACAGGAAGCTATGCGAAGCGGTCCTTCACCATAGCCGTGGCGGTTGGCAAGGCGCGTCCTTGGGACTACGGAGTGAGGAAGCCGGCCCAGCCGCTGCAGCACGGAGGACTTCCGATGCCCGATCAGAAGAACAAGCTGGAGAAGCAAGAAGCCCTGCCATTCCCCCCCACGCCCTCGGGCAGCATCGCCGGGCGCACGATGCAGGAGTCGGTGTATCGGCCAAGGGCGACGCCGCGGCGGCTTCCCGCCGACGCGCCGAATATTCTCATCGTGCTGATCGACGACGCCGGCCCCGCCCTGCCGGCCACGTTCGGTGGCGAGGTCCTGACCCCGACGATGGATCGTATTGTTAACGACGGAATCGCGTACAACCGCTTCCACACTACGGCGATGTGTTCGCCCACCCGGGCGGCGTTGCTGACTGGGCGCAATCATCATCGTGTCGGCAACGGGCAAATCGCAGAACTGGCGAACGATTGGGACGGCTATTCCGGCGTGATCCCCCGCAGCAGTGCGCTGGTGGCGGAGGTGCTGAAGGATTACGGCTACGCGACGGGCGCCTGGGGCAAGTGGCACAACACACCTGCGGTGGAAACCGTCCCGGCCGGTCCGTTCGAGAACTGGCCGACCGGCCTCGGCTTCGAGTATTTCTACGGCTTTCTCGCCGGCGAGGCCTCGCAATACGAGCCGAACCTGGTGCGCAACACGACGAGCGTCCTGCCGCCAAAAACCGTGCACGAAGGGTATCACCTCAGCGAAGACCTGGCGGACGACGCGATCGGCTGGCTGCGCAGGCACCGGGCGTACCAGCCCGACAAGCCGTTCTTCATGTACTGGGCGAGCGGTGCGATCCACGGCCCGCACCACATCGCGAGGGAGTGGGCCGACAAATATAAAGGCAAGTTCGACGACGGCTGGGACGCCTACCGCGAGCGTGCATTCCGGCGTGCGAAAGAGAAGGGCTGGATTCCCGCCGACGCAGAGCTTACCCCACGGCACGAGACCATGCCGTCCTGGGACAGTATCCCCGAGGACGAAAGGCCCTTCCAGCGCCGCCTAATGGAAGTGGCAGCAGGCTTCACCGAGCACGTGGATGTCCAGGTCGGCCGGGTCGTCGACGAGATCGACAGGCTCGGCTATGGCGACAACACGCTGATCTTCTACATATGGGGTGACAACGGTTCCTCGGCGGAGGGCCAGAGCGGCACGATCAGTGAACTGCTGGCACAAAACGGGATCCCCAGCAGCATCAGGCAGCACATCGACGCGCTCGCGGAACTCGGTGGTCTCGACGAGCTCGGTTCGCACAAGACCGACCCCATGTATCACGCCGGCTGGGCCTGGGCCGGCAGCACCCCTTACAAGGGAACCAAGCTGCTGGCATCGCATTTTGGCGGCACACGCAACCCGATGGCCGTCCGATGGCCGGCCAAAATCAAGCCCGACACGGTCCCGCGGGCGCAGTTCCACCACGTGAACGACGTGGTCCCGACCATCTACGAGATCCTTGGCATTACTCCGCCGCGCACGGTGAACGGGATCGAGCAGGACCTGATCGACGGCGTGAGTTTCGCCTATACGTTTGACGACCCGCAGGCCAGGGGACGGCTGCTCACCCAGTACTTCGAGGTCATGGGCAGCCGCAGCATCTACCACGATGGCTGGATGGCATGCGCCTTCGGGCCGCGAACCCCGTGGCTTCCGGGGCTGCCGCCGGGCATCCACGAATGGACCCCGGATCGAGACGCCTGGGAACTCTACAACCTCGAGGAAGACTGGAGCCAGTCCAACGACCTGGCCGCCAACATGCCCGGGAAGCTGGCGCAGATGAAGGACCTGTTCCTTATCGAGGCGGCGAAGAACAAGGCGCTTCCAATTGGCGGGGGCCTTTGGATCCCGGTGCTGCATCCGGAAATGCGGGTCAGCCCGCCGTATACCGAGTGGACGTTCTCCGGCGACATGGTCCGCATGCCGGAGTTCTGCGCGCCGGCCCTGGGCAACCGGCCCAACGTCGTCACCATCGATGCCGTGATCCCGGAGAACGCCAACGGCGTGCTCTACAAGTTCGGCGCAAACTCGGCCGGCCTCACCTGCTTCGTGGAAGACGGCATCCTCTGCTACGAATACAACCTGTTCATCATCCAGCGCACGAAGATCCGCGCCACCGAAAAGCTCCCGAGGGGCAAGGTGAAGATCTCGGTCGAAACGCGCTATGTCGTGCCCAGGCCCGGAGGTCCGCTGAAGGTGAGCATGAAGGTCGGCGACAAGATGGTGGCCGAAGGCACCGTGCCGATCAGTGCGCCGCTGCTGTTTACCGCCAATGACTGTCTCGACATCGGTATTGCACTCGGATCGCCGGTCTCGCTCGACTATTGCGAGAAGGCGCCGTTCAAGTTCAACGGGACGATCGAGCAGGTTCATGTGAAGTATTTTTCAGCGGCATAGGAAACGGCTCTCGGACAGGGTCCGTATCATCCCCCGGAACTCTGCGCAGATGGAGCCAGATGACCCGTTCGCATCCAACCCGGCGATGGAGGAAAGTGCCCATGGTCACTGGAGGTATTTCGCTCTGTTCGGGATGCAATCTGTCGGTGCGGTTGTTCTCTACGCGACCGGCCTCATTCTTTACCGACAAACTCTCGCTGACCCGACATCGCACGAGGCGCATCCTTGGACGCTTGTCTGGTCCCTATTGTCAATCGCCTTGATGCAGTGCACGTATTGGGTTCCTCATCACCTCCGTCCGCCACTGCCGCAGTTCCGTAATACTTTGCTCGGCCACGCCGGGTTGTTTCTGGCACGCATGGGCTTCGTGCTCCCGACTTCTGTTTTCGGTTTTGTGTTTGTCGCGCAGCGGCCTGAATTCGATATCCCGGTCTTCCAATGCCTCGTCCTTTTCTTGGGTCTCCCTGTATTGCTACGTACGGGAGTTGGAGCGCCTGGGTCGGGTTTTCATAGCTTGAGACAAGGGGATCGACACTTCGGCGCGACGATTGTGGCGCCAGACGACAGTCGTTTGACGGGTTACTGCGCGGCGATGCAATGCAACCGACCGCTGAGGACGTTGCACAGCCAGCCAGAGGCGGATTCAATGTTCTTTTCTGGGATCGCTGCGCAAACTGCTGTATGGCTGGCATGGGCGCAAGCGGCAGTGACAAGCCCCGCGCGCCATTCAGAGCACAGGCGTAATGACGCGCACGGCGCCCTCCACGCTTGGCAATCTGTTGCAAATCGCTCCCGCACGTGCAACTTCCGCTGCGTTGAGTGGTCCGAACAGCTTCGCACGAACACACAATGATCGCCTGCCCCGGCCAGTCAATTGACGCGGCCGATTGCCATTGGGCCGAGGAGCAACCTGGAACCATGTCATCTCCCGCCAGCCCAAGATTCGCCTGCCTCCACGCAACTTTATGCGGCCATTCTGTTCTCATCGCTCTTCTGCTTGGAATTGCGTTCGCCGCCAACGCGGCCAGCATTTCTCCGCTCCGTCCCCCCGACACGTCCAGTCCGCGGGCGACACTGCAGGGCTTTATCGAGAAGATGGACGATATTCTTCGCCGCTCAAGAGATGCACTTGCATCGTACGGTGAATCCGACAGGCTCTACCCGAGTACCGAGGAGCGGCGGAAGCTATCGGATTCCCTTGGGGAAGCACCGAAGGTCGCTCGATTTCTTGACGTATCCGGTATTCCGCCGGTGCTGCGGAGCACAGTCATTGCAGAGCGTCTCCTACAGCTCACAGAAATCCTCAATCGAATTGAAATTCCTTCCATTGGTGACATCCCGGACCGCGATGCGATGGCGCGGCTGTCGCCGAAGCGGTGGCGGCTTCCCGACACGGAAATCGACTTCGTTCTCATCGAGAATGGGCCGCGCGCTGGAGAGTATCTGGTGTCTGCCGAGACGATCGATCGGCTTCCGGAATTTTATAATCAGGTTAAGGATTTGCCGTACAAACCAGGTCCCGCCCAGCAATTGGCCGAGGTCTACCGCTCGATAAGCCATGGCGGGTCAGACACAATCTATGAGGCCTTCCTGAACTCCCCAATCGGGTTGAGTTACATCGTCCCACCTCGCTGGATGCTGAATCTACCCGATTGGGCCAAAACCCGCGTCGCCAGTGTGGCCGCGTGGCAATGGCTGGGTCTGGGCTTCGGATTCCTCGTCGGCGGGCTGATCATCTTTGGCGGCCACCGGTTGGCACGTCGCAGCGCCGATAACGGCCAGGAGGCATCGCGCGCCAGTTGGCGCGCTCTTCCGCTCCCCCTGGTGGTTATTCTCGTGGCCGGTCTGCTCGTCCCATTGCTTAATGAGATCCTCCACATTGGCGGAGGGCCGCGCTTGGTCATAGCCTACGCCACGACCGGCGCCATGTTCCTCGGCGCGGCATGGCTGGCCATCGTCATCTCGACCGTACTGGGCGAGGCGATCGTGTCGTCGGAACAACTGACAATCCGCAGCCTTGACAGTCAGCTCGTCAGGCTGGGCGCGCGCCTGATCGGCCTTGTGGTTGCCATCGCCATCTTGATCCAAGGTGGCGACCAGTTGGGATTTCCGGCCTATTCCATCATCGCCGGGCTGGGTGTTGGCGGTCTCGCTGTCGCACTGGCGGCGCAAAGCACGATCGCAAATCTGATCGGTTCATTGCTCATTGCAATCGAGAAGCCGTTTCGCGTCGGCCACGTGGTCAGGGTCGGTGGGAGCGAGGGGACGGTCGAGGACGTTGGTTTCCGCAGTACCCGCATCCGGACGCCGGACAACTCGCTGGTGACGATACCGAGCAGCACGGTGGTGAACTCGACGGTTGAAAACCTCAGCGTGCGGACCAAGCGTCGTCAGCAATTCTTCGTCCAGGTCACCTATGACACCCCTCGCGAAAAGGTGGAAGAACTCGTTGCCCGCATCCGACAGCTCATCATCGATCACCCGTTGGCGGAGCAGAGCACCTGTGAGGTACGCTTCAACAACTTCGGCGAGAGCAGTCTGGACATCTTGGTGATGTTCCATCTTCTGGTGCAAGATTACTCTACCGAGCTAAGGGAGCGAGAGGCCTTGCTCTTGCAAATCATGGACCTCGTTAAGAATGCGGGTGTGGATCTCGCTTTCCCAACACGGACGCTGCAGATCGCGAATGCTACCGACCAAGTTGCGGTGCGACAGCAGCCTCGCCATGCGCAATCAACTCCATGCTGAAAGACGGCAGGACGTGAAGGCGCAGGTTGGCAAGCTGACAGGGCATCTGGTCGAGACGCGCACCCCATTGAGTCCCAACAGCGCGCCATGATCGGGTGCCGTCGCTGGCTTGCTCGCCGCTTGACTTCAGACGGCTCCCTCCAACCCGAACGAGCATCTGAGCGGCCACCGCCGCATTTGGGCGAACGTCTGCTTTCGAGCGATGGCGAGGCAGCCCGGTACGACCGCCGTGGGCGCAACGCTGACAGGAACACGGAGGCATTTCGAGGGTTCGCGGCCGACCAGAAGCTAGACCAAATCGGGTCGCGTCCGGTTAAGCCACTCGTTGAACCGCGGCAGCTCGCTTGGACCCGTCCCATCGTGAATTTCTAGGTTGCTCAGTGCACGCACGATCATGAGGATTGCCGTCGCTTCCAGATCGGGTTGTGTAAGATCCACGGACGTATCCGCGCTGTCGGTAGCTCCGCAATGCTTAATCCAGTTCCGAATAAGGTTCAGGTGATCGTCGGCAACCTTCTTCGGGGTCATCCCGTCGTCTGCCGCGAGGCTTGTTTTGAGAACGTGGAACGCGGCCTGCGGCCCGACAAACTGACCCAGAATCTCCTCGGCAGCTCCGGCCAGGGAAATGGCGGGCACATATGCACGGCGGTCGAGAAGCAGCCGGATAGACCAGTCGAGCTGGTCTACGGCAACGCCAATTTTCGTCAGTCGATATGTCTCGACCATCTAGCCTCCCCTGCGACTTCGCGCACAGTATGAGCAGTCGGCGGGGGTGCGGGCCAGGCTTGCGGGGGCCGCGTCCCGATGCACCGAGTTTCCTGGCTTCTGTATGCCCGCTTTCCGGTATCGCCCAACAGGTCCGGAAGATCCGGAAGGGGGCGCGAAGCCGTCGGTGACGGACGGGCGACCCATGGCCGGATTCTACCCCAACCGGCAACTCGACAGAAGCCTACCGCGCCTCGGGCGACGCGGGCGACTGCCAGACCGGAGAACCGCTTCGGCAAGTGGTCAAAACCCCCGTGCAGCGGTGCTATAGCCGCGGTTAGGCCTTGGCCGCCAACCGGACCGTCGCGACGCTACGGGAGGCAGCAGACAGGTGCCCGTCGTGGCCGGCAGCAAGCCCAAGTAGCGGTCGCCCGAACGACAGGGTACACCCAGCGCGGATCACCCATCCGATTCCCTCACCGATGCCAAAACCAGCCTTCTTGGCCTGTGCCAGTTTCGCCCTGCTCCTGGCCCTGGCGACCACGCCTGCCTGGGGGGTGCAGCGCGTGGTATCGCTCAACCTGTGCAGCGACCAGATGCTGGTACTGCTGGCGCCGGAGAAGGTGGCGGCACTGTCGCCGCTCGCTCGCGACCCGGCGCTGTCCTTCGTCGCAGCGGAGGCTGCCCACCTGCCGCTGGTGCGACCCTCCGCCGAGGCAGTGCTTCGTTTGCATCCCGACCTGGTCCTGGCCGGCACCTACGGCGCGCAGACGACGCTCGCACTGCTGACGCAGGAGGCCGTGCCGGTGTGGCGCCTGGACATGCCGCAGGATTTCGCCGCGATCCGGCGGCAGACTGCGGAGTTCGCCGCCAGGCTGGGCGTCCCGGACCGCGGCGCGGCGCTGATCGCAGCGATGGACGCGACGCTGCGCGCGGTGATGCCACCGAGCCACCGGATCACTGCCGTCGCATGGGAACCGCGCGGCTACACGGCGGGTCCGGGAACGCTGATGGACGCCGTCCTCCGCGCCGCGGGCCTCGACGATATGGGAGACGGCCGTCGACTTGGGCTGGAAATGCTGCTGCGTCATCCGCCGGACCTGTTGGTGGTGCCGCAGCTGCCGGAATACCCGTCGCTCGCCACGGACCTGCTGGACAATCCGGCGGTCGCCGGCATCCCTCGCCGTGCGCTCCCAATGCCGCTGACCATTTGCGCCGGGCCATTCACCGCCCGGGCTGTCGCCTTGTTGGCACGATGAGCGACAAAGGACACGGGGACGGTGTTGCGTGGGTTCCCCCTCCGGTTGCAGCTCCCGGGCGCTTCGCGGTTTGCGGAGACAAGAAAACCAGGAGCGTGCTGTGCCTCCTGGGCGTCCTTGTCCTCATTCTCCTGGTCGTTTCCCTGCTGATCGGCGACGGCATCCTGGCGTTGCCGGATCGGCTGATCCTGCTGCAGATTCGGCTGCCGCGGACCTTGCTGGCGGCATTGGTGGGCGCCGGCCTAGGATTGTCGGGAGCCGTCCTGCAGGGGGCATTGCGCAATCCGCTGGCCGACCCCGGATTGTTGGGCATCACCGGCACGGCGGGACTTGGCGCGGCCGTGGTGTTCTACTGGGGCCTCGCTGCCCACTTCGCCCCGGCGTTGCCGCTGGGCGGACTGGCGGGGGCGGCGGTGGGAGCAACGTTCCTGCTGGCCTTCGCCGGACGCGCACCGTCCGGTCCGTCGCTCATCCTGGCGGGCATCGCCGTGTCGGCGCTATCGGCATCGCTGCTGGCCCTGGCGCTGAGCCTCGCGCCGAATCCGTTCGCCCTGGCCGAGATCACCTTCTGGCTGCTCGGGGGATTGAACGACCGGTCGCTGATCCACGTGGCGCTCGCCGCGCCGCCCATCCTGCTGGGGGTGGCAATCCTGCTACGCCTGGGCCCGGGTCTCGACGCGCTCAGCCTCGGCGAAGAGACCGCCGCCAGCCTGGGCGTTCCGGTGGGACGTACTTTGGTGCTGGCCGCCACCGGAACGGCGCTGGCCGCCGGCGCCGGAGCAGCGGTGGCAGGCGGGATCGGCTTCGTCGGACTGGTGGTGCCGCACTTGTTGCGCCCGCTGCTGGGGCAGCGGCCATCGGCCCTGCTGCCCGCCTCGCTGCTGGCCGGAGCCGCGCTGCTGCTGGCGGCGGATCTGCTGGTACGGGTCGCCCCGCTGGTATTGCCGTTGTCCCAGCCGCTGCCGCTCGGCGTGCTGACAGCCTTGCTCGGCGCGCCGTTCGTGGTGGTGATCGCACGCAGGGCTCCGCTCCCATGACATGGAGCTTGTCGCTGCCGGTCCTGTCGCTCAACGGCCACCCGGTCCTGCATGACATCGCGCTGACGCTGCGGCGCGGCGAACTCGTGGCTATCTGCGGACCCAACGGGGCGGGCAAGACCACGCTGCTTCGCGCGCTGGCCGGCCTGCTGCCTGGCACGCCGCCGCGGGATCCCCGAGGCGTTGCCTACCTGGCGCAAGGCGCGCGCTGCGCCTGGGCGCTGACAGTGGGACAGGTCGCCGCCCTCGGCCGCATCCCCCACCGCGATGCCGCCGATGCCCCGGTAACACATGCGTTGCAGAGTTGCGGTATCCTGCCGTTGCGCGACCGGCGGGTGGATCGCATCTCCGGCGGTGAAGCTCGCCGGACCATGTTGGCTCGCGCCTTCGCCACGGAGCCCGACTTGTTCCTGCTGGACGAACCGACCGCCGATCTGGACCCCGCCACCGCACAGGCGATCATGCGCCTGCTGCGCAGCACCGCGGAGGCCGGACGTACCGCCGTTGTGGTGCAGCACGCGGTGGACCTGGCGATTCGCTACGCGCATCGGATCATCGTGCTGCGGTCGGGCCACATTGCCGCGGACCTCCCCGCGCGTGACGCATTGCCCGCGTTGGGTGCCGCGTTCGGGCTGCCCTTCGGCTTCGATCCCGAACCACGCTTGCTGGCGCGCGATGACTGCGATCTCGCGCATTGAGCCGCCCCTGGTGACGTCGCCGCGGCGACGTCCGGTCCGCACGCGATCCCGGATCGGCGGAGCTGCGCTGCTATCGCTCGGGCTGCATGCAACGTTGATCGGGCTGGCGGTGGCTCTGACGCTCTACCATCGGCCGGTCAAACTGGTGCCGGTGGACACGCCGGCGACGGTACAGCTTGTGATGTCGCCTCCTGGCGGGGAGACGCCACCTGCCGCGGCACCCAAGCCCAAGTCAACGCCGTCACCTGAGGTACCCAAGGCCGCCGCGGCCAGCCCTGCCCCCGCCGAACCCAAGAGCACAGCCGCAGCGTCCAAGGGATCGCCAGCACCGCAAACTCCCAAGGCCACCGAAGCGGCAAAGCAGACCCCGCGGGCGACCACGAAGGCCACAACTCAGCCCACGGCCTCGCCGCCGCCTCCGGCACCCGAGGAGCAGGAACCCGGCGAGAGCCGGTTGAAGTTCGACTTCGCCAACGTCGAGAGCGATACCAATGCTCTCGTGACCGGCGATCTGATGGTGCCGGCAAGTCCGGACATAAAGTCCCACAATCGCAAGCCCAGCTATCCCACCGATGCCGCGTTGCGAGGCGAGCAGGGAGCGGTGGTGCTGCTGATCCACGTGTCGCCGGAGGGCTTGGTCAGCGGCGTGGACGTGCTGCGCAGTTCGGGCTTCAGCGAGCTGGACCACGCCGCGGAGGATGCCGTGATGACCTGGCACTTTCTGCCGTCGGTGAAGGATGGCCAACCCGTGCCGGATGACATACCGATGCGCATCATCTTCGCGTTGGACTGATTGAATGCAAAGTTCGTGTCTGCCGCAGCAATGGATTTGCGGCAACACGAATCAGGGCGGCGGGGCTGGCGGTGATCCGGCCCCGGTCGTGCAGGCATGAATGATTTGGGAAATCATTCTTGAAAGGCGGGCCAGTGGGCGGGCCGGTCGCGGCATGGGCAACCACCGGCCGCCGGGGCGCAGGCGACACGGCAGGCTCGGCATCGGCCGTTACGACGATCGGTGCCGGCGGCGGAGCATCGGCAACAGCCTGCCGTGACAGCAGCAACGCCATGGCCGTAGCGGCGGGCGTCGTCCTGATCTCGCCGATCAAGCGGCAGCGACGAGTCCCGGGGCTGTTCCTCGGCTGGTTAGCGCATGCCGCCCATCGTGACGGCCGGGCTCTACAGCAGCGTATCGAATGGATCTGGAAACAGCGCCATTGTCAGACCCCCTTCTGCTGCACGCAGGCAGGAAGCGCCGCGACACCGTCGGTTTATATTTAGACGCCGTCAGCCATGCCCGCCCCCTTGGCAGCGGCTTGGCAATCCCTGACTACGAGTGCCGAGCGAGTTGGTAAGCGCAACGGCGGGCGTCAACGGGGCTAGAGCGTTGATGGGAGCATTCATGTGCGCATAGGGCGGAAAGCGAAGCGCAATCCGCCACGTTTCCGTCTCGGCGGATTGCGCTTCGGCAATCCGCCCTACGCCCTTGCCTTCACCCGCGCACGTGACACGCCGTCCAATGTCCCGGCGTGCTCTGCCGCAGTTGCGGCACTTCGACCTTGCACCGTGGCTCGGCGAGCGGGCAGCGCGGATGGAAGTGGCAGCCGGAGGGCGGGTGGATCGGGTTGGGCACCTCGCCCTGCAACACCATGCGGTGGCGCTTCACCTGCGGATCGGGGATCGGCACCGCGGAGAGCAGGGCCTCGGTGTAGGGATGACGCGGGTTCTCATACAGAGCGTCGGCGGGAGCGATCTCCACCACACGGCCGAGATACATCACCGCCACGCGGTCGCTGATGTGCTCGACCACCGACAGGTCGTGCGCAATGAACAGGTAGGTCAGGCCGAACTTTTCCTGCAGGTCCTCCAGCAGGTTGATGACCTGGGCCTGAATTGATACGTCCAGCGCGGACACCGGTTCGTCGCAGACGATCATCTTCGGCTGCACCGCCAGTGCGCGCGCGATGCCGATGCGCTGGCGCTGGCCACCGGAGAACTCGTGCGGGAAGCGGTGCAGGTGGCCTGATTGCAGCCCGACTGTCTCCAGCAATTCCACCACGCGGTCTTCGAGTTCCCTGCGGGTGGCAGCGAGGCGATGGATCACCAGCGCCTCACCGACAATGCCGCGCACGGTGTGGCGCGGATTCAAGGAGGCGAACGGGTCCTGGAAGATGATCTGCATGTCGCGGCGCAGGGCGCGCAGGTCCTCGCCTTCAAGATGGGTCACGTCGTGGCCCTGGAACACGATCTGACCGGAACTCGGTTCGATCAGGCGCAGGATGCAGCGGCCGGTGGTCGATTTGCCGCAGCCGGATTCACCGACCAGGCCGAGCGTTTCGCCCGCGGCAATATCGAGATCGACGCCGCCCACCGCGTGCACCGCCAGCGTTTCCTTGGAGAACATCCCGCTGTTCAGCGGAAACTCCTTGCGCAGGGCGCGCACCGACAGCAGTGGGGCCTGATCGGTCATAGCACGCAGGCCGACTTGTGCCCGGGGCCGATGTCGCGCAACGGCGGTTGCTCCGCACGGCAGATGTCGCGCGCAAAAGAACAACGATCGGCGAAGCGACAGCCGGCCGGCGGGTTCAACAGGCTCGGCACCGTGCCGGGAATCTGGATCAGCCGTGTCCGACCCGCCGCACCCCGGTCCACGCGCGGGATCGAGCGGATCAGGCCCTGCGTGTAGGGATGGTGCGGATGGGCGAACAGTTCTTCCACCGACGCTTGCTCGACCACCTTGCCGGCGTACATCACCGCGACGCGCTGCGCGTTCTCCGCCACCACACCCATCGCATGAGTGATCAGCATCACCGACATGCCGAAGCGCGACTTCATGTCGAGCAGCAATTCCAGGATTTGGGCCTGGATCGTGACGTCCAACGCGGTGGTCGGTTCGTCGGCGATCAGAAGCTGCGGCCGCAACGCCAGCGCCATGGCGATCATCACCCGCTGGCGCATGCCGCCGGAGAACTGATGCGGGTATTCGTGCACGCGCTTCGCCGGGTTGGAAATCTGCACCAACCGCAGCATGTCCACCGCGGCCTCGGTCGCCGCCTTGCGCGACACTTTCTCGTGCGCGCGCAGCGCCTCGCCGATCTGCTCTCCAACCGTATAGACGGGGTTGAGCGACGTCATTGGCTCCTGGAACACCATGGCGATTTCGCGGGCGCGGATGGTGTCCATCTCGGCTGGCGGCAGAGGGATCAGGTCGCGGCCGCGCCAGATGATCTCGCCGGCCTCGAAACGGCCAGGCGGCATGTCGATCAGCTTCAGCACGCTGCGTGCGGTGACGGTCTTGCCGGAACCTGACTCGCCGACCACTGCTAAAGTCTCGCCGCGGTGCACCGAAAGATCGACTCCGTCCACCGCCCGTACCATGCCGTCGTCGGTGCGGAACCAGGTCTTCAAATTGCGGATGTCCAGCAGGACCTCGCCGCTGCCGCCGGCGGGAGATGCCGGCGCGGTACGCTCGCTGGGTGGGGGCGATCGGGTCGCCACGCTGTCGCTCATTGCGCCCCCACCTAGATTACCCGCCGCGGATCGAACGCGTCGCGCAGCCCGTCGCCAATGAAGTTGATGCTCAATACCGCAAGAAAGATCGCCGATCCGGGGAACAGTGCCCAGTGCGGCGCGATCTGCAGGTAGTCCTGCGAATCGTACAGCATGCGTCCCCAGCTTGGGACGTCCGGCGGAAACCCGACGCCCAGGAACGACAGCGTCGATTCGGCGATAATAGCATTGGCCACTTCGATGGTGCCGGCGACGATCGCCGGGCCCATGGCATTCGGCATGATGTGCCGCACCACGAGGCGCAGCTTCGAAGCGCCCAGCGCGCGGGCCGCCTCGACGAACTCCTTCTCGCGCAGCGACAGGAATTGCGCGCGCACCAGCCGGGCCAGCGGCATCCAGCGCAACCCGCCGATCACCACGACGATCAGCACGAAGATCCCGCCTTGCTCGCCCAGCACGCTTTGCAGTGCCGGCCGGAACAAATAGATCAGCAGCAGCAGCAGCGGGAGCTGCGGCAGCGCCAGGAACATGTCGGTGAGCCACATCAGCGCTGCGTCGAGCCGGCCAGTCGCCATGCCGGAGATCGCGCCGATCAGCATGCCGACGAACACCGCGACGAGCATCGCCGCCACGCCGACCGCCAGCGAGATCTTCCCGCCGTACATCAGCCGCGCCAGCAGATCCTGGCCGAGCGCATCGGTGCCACAAGGATGCGCCGCGGACGGCCCTTGCAGCATGGCGGAGAAATCGAGCGCGTCGATCGGGATGCCCCAGATCAGCGGGCCGACAATCACGCCGAGCACGATCAGCGCCAGCACAATCAAGCCGATGACCGCCAGCCGATGCTTGCGGAACCGGCGCCACGCCTCGTGAGTCGGCGACAGCGGCGCGGCGGCGCGGGGCGCCGCGGCGGCCGCCGGGCCAATGGCCTCAACGGAGGGCGATGCGGGGATCGAGCCAGACATACAGCAGATCTGCGATCAGGTTGAGGATCACAACGAGACAGGCGTAGACGAAGGTGACCGCCATGACCACCGGCGTGTCGGCGGCGAGGATCGACGAGATCAGCAGCGATCCGATCCCGGGCACGCGGAAGATTTGCTCCGTGACGATGGTGCCGCCGAACACGATGGGCAGTTGCACGGCCACCAGCGTTACCACCGGGATCAGGCCGTTGCGCACCACGTGGCGAATCAGCACACGGCGGTTGCCGATGCCCTTGGCACGCGCCGTGGTGACGTAGTCCAACCGGATCACGTCCAGCATGGCGGAACGCACGTAGCGGACCAGCGATGCGCCCTGGAACAAACCAATCACGGCGATCGGCATGATGCTTTGCTTGAACTCGATCCACCACCAGGCGAGGCCTCGTGCGGCCACATTGGTCTCGAACACGAACGGGAACCAGCCGAGGTTGATGCTGAACACCAAGATCAGCACCAAACCAGTGAAGAAGGTCGGCAAGGAGAACCCGAAGAATGCGACGGTGTTGGCGATCTTGTCGAACAGGGAATAGGGACGGGCGGCGGCGAGCACGCCGACCGGCACGGAAACCAGCACCGCTAACACTTCGGAGGAGCCGAACAAGGCGAGGCTAACCGGTAGCCGCTGCATGATCAGCGTCGTGACGTTTACGTGGCTGGTGAATGAGAAGCCCCAGTCGCCCTGCAGCATGGCGACCAGCCAGTGCAGGTAGCGCTGCCAGATCGGGTCATCGAGGCCGAGCTTGGCACGCAGCGCGAGTTGCACCGCAGGCGGGACGTTGGGGTTGGTCGCGATCTCGCCCAGCGGGTCACCCGGCGCAAGTGCGAGGATCGTGTAGAGGATGACACTGATCGCCAGCAGGCTGGGAATGGCCAGGCTGATGCGGCGGATCAGGTAGGAACGGGACATTCAGCGAGCAGTATCATTGCGAGGAGCCGGCGGCGAAGCAATCGCGCTCGGGTCGATGCGGCGTGCATCAGCCCGATCGAGATTGCCTGGTCGCGTTGCTCCTCGCAATGACAAACAGGTGGCTCCCCTATCCCCCTCCCACAAGGGAACGGGGACTTCCTGCGCCGCATGCGCCGTTTCATTCAAGGCGGGTCGGCCGCGCCAGCCGGTCGTCAACTCGCCCGGTCGTCAACTCGCCCCGTCGTCAACTCGCCCCGTCGTCAACTCGCCCCGTCGTCAACTCGCCCCGTCGTCAACTCGCAACCAGGCCGAACTACGCCGTCTCGTCCTTGTACCAATCCGAAATGTTGCCGGTGTTGTTCTCCCAGCCGCTCAGCGACGCATGCAGGTTCTTCACCACGCCGGCGACGCCGAACCGGAAGATTTCCGGGATCACCACGATGTCGTTGACGACCAGGTCGTTGCACTTGATCAGCAGCTCGGCCCGCTTCATCGGGTCGAGTTCCTCCTGCGCGGCGTTCCAGGTCTTGTCGAACTCGGGGTTGCGATAGCGGGTCACGTTGCGGCCGGACCACTTGTTGGCTTTGTCGGCGACTTCGTCGGACAAGAATGACTGCAGCCAGATCCCCGGATCGGGCTGCGCCGGCTGCGTGGTGTACATCTGCATATCGGCGTAGAACTTCGGATACGTGTCGGGGTTGCCGGCGTCGGAGGAGAAGAACACCGATGACAGCACGGCCTTGATGTTGATGTTGATGCCGGCCTGCTTGCACGCGGCCTTGACGATCTCCTGGTTCTGCTGGCGCGGACCATTGATCGAGGTCTGGAACACGTAATCCAGCTTGTGGCCGTCCTTGGCCCGGATGCCGTCGGGACCAGGCTTGTAGCCGGCCTTGTCGAGGATCTCCTTCGCCTTGGCGACATTGAATTCCCACGAGGTGTTCTTGGAAACGAACTGTGCCGGGCCGTTGACATAGTTGCCGGTTGCCTCGCCGGTGCGGCCATAGATGTATTTCTGCACCGAGGCACGGTCGAGCAGCAGCTTCATCGCCTGGCGCACGTTCGGATCGCTGAACGTGGGATGCTTGGTCTTGATGCTGGACCGCTCGCCGTCGACTTCCTTGTTCGGATCGGTGGTGTTGAGCTGGATATGCTCGATGCTGGCGCCCTTGGTGATCTCGATGTGTCCCTTGCCGCCGGCTTCGGACCTGCTTAAGCACGTTGTCGGCGACCTGCAGGTTCCAGGCAAAGTCGTATTCGCCGGTCTGCAGCACGGCGCGCGCGGCCGAGGCAGCTTCGCCGCCACCCTTCATCTCGACGGCGTCGAAAAACGGACGGTTCGGCTCGTGGTAATCTTCATTGATCACGCCGGTGACGATGTCGCCGGGGTGGAATTCCTTGAACTTGTAGCAGCCGGTGCCAACCGGCGACAGGTTGCCCGGCGCCTGGCGCGATTTGGCGCCGATATACTGCTCGAACAAATGCTTCGGGATGATCATGCCGATGTTGCCGACGAAGGGCGTGGCCCAGAACGGCGTCGGCTTGGCGAAGGTGATGCGCACCGTGTGATCGTCGACCTTCTCCACGGTGATGTCCTTGTAGGCACCCAAGGTCACCGCGGCGGTTGCCGGGTCGGTGGCATATTTCCAGTTGAACACCACGTCGTCGGCGCTGAACGGCTGGCCGTCATGCCACTTGACGCCCTGCTTCAGCTTCCAGGTCACAGACTTGCCGTCGGCGGACAGGCCGCCATTGGCCTTGCTGGGGATTTCCGCGGCCAGCTTGGGAATCAGATTGGCATCGGCATCCCATACGGCCAGCGGCTCATAAAACAGATAGGACGCGTCCTGATCCTTGGTGCCGGTGGCGAAGTGGGGATTGATCAGGGTCGGCGCTTCCCACCACAACAGCTTCAGGGTGCCCCCGCCGCCGCGCTTGGTCGGCTTGTAGTCGGATTTCGGCTGCGCCATGGCAACGCCGCCCATGGCGAGCAATTGCGCCGCCATCGGTGCTGTCAGGCCCAAGGCACCCATCCGCTGGATGAAGCCGCGCCGCGTCAGGCGGCCCCGCTTCACGCTGTCGATCATGCCCTGCAGGTCGCGCGTCCCCATGATGGTCTCCCGCTCCGGTAATGCAAGCGCCTCGTTCGTGCGGGCGCCGCGTGAAATTTCCCTGAGCGGTTACAGCAACAGACCTGCGCCCCAGGGTCAAGCCTTGTTTGCTTGCTTACGGTTCGGTAGTACGCCGGGTGCCGGCGGCGCTTCCCGCCGACGCCCGGGCATGCCCCAACGACCGTAACGGAGGAAACCATGTTGGCATTCGGCGCCTCGATGTTCTTCACCGACTACTCCATGCGGCCGGACGAACTCGCCGTGGCGCTGGAGCAGCGCGGGTTCGAATCGGTTTGGGCGCCGGAGCATTCCCACATCCCGCTCAGCCGCAAGACGGCGCCGGCGGGCGGGGGCGAGCTGGCGAAGAAATACTACGACACGATGGACCCGTTCGTGACGCTGACCGCCGCGGCGATGGCGACCAAGGCGCTGAAGGTCGGCACCGGCGTCTGCCTGGTGGCGCAGCGCGATCCGATCCAGACCGCCAAGCTGGTCGCCTCCATCGACCAGGTTTCCGGTGGCCGTTTCCTGTTCGGCATTGGCAACGGCTGGAATCAGGACGAGATGGAGAACCACGGTACCGTCTTCGCCACCCGCCACAAGCTCGCGCGGGAACGGGTGGAGGCGATGAAGGCGATCTGGACCCAGACCAAGCCCGAATACCACGGCGAGTTCGTGAACTTCGACCCGATGATGGCCTGGCCGAAGCCGGTGCAGAAACCGCATCCGCCGGTCATCGTTGGCGGCGCGTTCCCATATTCCGCGCGCCGGGCGATCCGTTACGGCAATGGCTGGATTCCGCACGCCGCGCGTGGCACCTACACGGAAATCGCCGACATGATCCCGGAATTCCGCAAGATGGCCACCACGGCCGGGCGTAATCCCGACGAGATCGAGATCACCGTGTGGTTCCCCAAGCGCGAAGCCGACGTGATGAAGCGCTACTCGGACCTTGGCGTGAAGCGCGTGGTGTTCAGCCTGGAATTCGGAGAAAGCGGACACCGTCCTGCCGGTGGTCGACGCCTGGGAGAAGGTGATGCGGCAGGTCTGAAGGAGTCGCGCCATGTCCCCCCTCACCCCGTTCCGCATCGCGGTCTCCGACGCGAAGCTCGATGCCATCCGCCAGCGCATCCGCGACTTCGCCTGGGACGCCATCCCTCCGCTGGAGGAGCAAGGCGACCCCTGGTCCGCAGGCGCCAGCCTGCCGTTCATGCGCCTGCTCTGCGACCACTGGCTGCACCGTTTCGACTGGCGCGTGCAGGAAGCCGCGATCAACCGTGTCCCGCAGGTCCTCGCGACCATCGACAACCAAGCCATTCACGTGCTGCACGAGCGCGGTTCCGGGTCGCACGACGTTGCCCTGGTGCTGACGCATGGCTGGCCCGGATCGATCGTCGAGTTCCTGAACGTGATCGATCGCTTCGCTCACCCCGAACGTTTCGGCGGCTCGGCGCGGGATGGCATCGACGTGGTGGTTCCGGCCTTGCCCGGCTTCGGCTTTTCCTCCCGTCCGGCGGCGCCTATCGGCCCGCGCGGTGTCGCCGCTTTGTGGGACCGGCTGTTGCGCGAGGCACTCGGTTATACACGCTACATCGCCCAGGGCGGTGACTGGGGATCGATGGTCTCCGCCATGAGTGGGCTGCACCACACACCGCCCCACGGTGGTTGCATCGGCATCCACCTGAACATGCTCGGCTCGCGCGCCGACACCGGCCCCACCAACGACGACGAACGCGCCTTCGAGCTACGCTGCCGCCCCTTCATCCACGACGGCCGTGCCTATGCCGAGACGCACCGCACCACGCCGCAGACGTTAGCCTATGCCATGATCGACAATCCCGTGGCCCAGGCGGCGTGGATCGTCGACAAGTTCCACGCCTGGTCCGATCTGCGCGGCGGCAAGGACCTGACCGAGGTGCACAGCCTGGACACGTTGCTCACCAACCTGATGTTCTATGTTGCGACCGACAGCTTCCCCACCGCCACCTGGATCTACCGCGCCGCGCACACCGAAGGCATTCGACAGCTGCCTCCCGGCTCACACATCGAGGTACCGACCGGCTTCGCGAGCTTCCCCTGCGAGATCCGCCCGCGCCCGCCGCGCGGCCTGCTGGAGCGCACCTACAACGTGGTTCATTTCAACGAATTCGATCACGGCGGGCATTTCGCGGCGCTGGAGCAACCCGACGCATTCGTGGGAGATGTCAGCGGCTTTGTCCGGCAGGTGCGTGGGATGCGGGGCTAAACGCTGGTCAAGATAAGGCGACGCCGGAGAAAAATAGAACGATGCTCACCTTATGGGAGGGGCTGCGGGACTGGTCGACGCAAAATGGGTTCTTGCGCTGTGACCTCTCTCTTGGTGCATTTTGACCCCTCCCCCACCCCCTCTCACAAGAGGAGGGGGGAGTTTTTCAACCAAGCCGAATCACGCCTCTAGCAGCACGCAGCGCCGCGGGTCGGCCCAAATCCAAGCCGACTGCTGCTCCACTATCGGCTGCTGCGCCGCGCTTCGGATGACGAGGTCGCGGTCGCCCCAGGCGACGTGGATCTGTGTGAAGTCGCCCTGGAACACGCAGCGATGCACCCGCACCGGCCAGACGTTCATGTCCCCGCCCGGTTTCTCGTTGCTGAACCGCAAGTGCACCGTGCGGATGGAGAAGGTCGGCTCGTCGCCGACGGTGCGGCCGCAAGGATCGCCGTGCACGATCTGGCCGGACGTGGTTTCCAGCGCGATCAGCCCGTCGCGCGCCAGGTCCGGCCGCAGCCGACCACTGACCAAATTCGACGACCCGACGAAATCGGCGACGAACGCATTGCGCGGACGGTCATAGATCTCCGCCGGCGTGCCAGCCTGCGCGATGACCCCGTCGTGCATCACCACGATATGGTCCGACATCGCCAGCGCCTCTTCCAGGTCGTGGGTGACATAGACCGACGTGACGCCCAGCCGGTGCTGCAGCTCGCGCAGCTCGATGCGCATGTCGGCGCGCAACTTGGCATCCAGATTGGATAGTGGCTCGTCGAACAACACCACCTGCGGCGAGAAGGCGCAGGCGCGCGCCAGCGCCACGCGCTGCTGCTGTCCACCGGAAAGTTGCGAGGCGCGACGGTCGGCAAAGCGCGCCATCTGCACCAGGTCGAGCGCCGCGCGCACCTTGGTCTCGATCTCGGCCCTTGGGCGTTTGCGCACCCGCAGGCCGTAGGCAACGTTGTCGAACACCGTCATGTGCGGCCAGATCGCATAGGACTGGAACACCATCGACAGTCCACGCTTCTCGGCTGGAATGTCGATGTGCCGGGCACCGGAGAACATCGTTTGGCCGCCGATGCGGATGGTGCCGCCGCTCGGGCGTTCCAATCCTGCCAGTGCGCGCAGCGTCGTAGTCTTGCCGCAGCCGGAGGGGCCGAGCAGGGTCAGTTGCTCGCCGGGTTGCACGGTGAAGCTGACACCCTGCACCGCGACGACCGGGCCGTATTGGATGCGCAGGTCTTGCACTTCGATCGCGGCGGGGGCGATCGCGGCGGGGGCGATCGCGGCGGGGGCGATCGCGGAAGGGGCGTTGCGGTCTGCCATGTCACTCGCCTCCGTGGGCGCCCGCCTGGCGCGTCAGTGTAACGAAGACTCCCATGGCGGCCGCTACGACCACGGTCTGGATCAGCGCCATCGCGGCGGTGAGTTCGCTGCTGGTGGCGAACCATGATTCCACGATCGCCGGCGTAATCACCTTGCTGTGCGGCCCCATCAGCAGGATCGACGCTCCCAACTCGCGCACGCTGGCAATGAACAGCAGCAGCCAGCAGGCGACCAAGCCGGGGCGCAGCAGCGGCATGGTGACGGTGCGCAGGCGATAGATCCACGGCGCGCCGCACATCTGCGCTGACTCCTCCAGCGTCTTGTCCAGTTGCAGCATGACGCCGGAGATCGTGCGCATGCCCAGCGGCAGGAACACCGTCAGGTAGGCAATCAGCAGAATCCAGATCGTGCCGTAGATCGGCAGCGGAATGACCAGCCACGCCCACATGATGCCGAAGGCGAACACCAGCCGTGGCACTGCCTGCGGGAACATGGCGACGTATTCGATGATGCCGCGGCCCGGCAGGCGGGAGCGATAGACGATCCAGCACAGCAGTCCCATCAGCGCGGTGCCGATCGTCGCGGTGGCGAGGCCAAGCAGCAGCGAGTTGGTCAGCGCCGAGCGCACCGCGTTCATCGTCGCCGCGGTGCGATAGTTCTCCAACGTCCAATTGGTGGTGGCCGGGAACGCAACGGCGATCTTCTGCAAGGAGGCGAAGATCAGCGTCAGCACTGGCAGCACAACGGACAGCAGCACGTAGAACGCGCACACTCCGAACAAGAACCAGCGCCATCCGCCCATATCCATCCGGCGCGGCCGAAACGCCTTCCCGGTGACGGTAACGAAGCTGCGCGAGGTGACGATGCGTCGATAGATCAGCATCATCACGAACATCACGACGAAAAGGGATACGCCCATGGCGGCGGCCAATGGCAGGCGTGGCGGGTATTGCGAAACGAGCTGGTAGATCGCCGTGGTCACCACGTAGAAACGGTTGGGCAACCCCAGCACCAATGCCGCGGTGAAGGAGCCGAGCATCTCGGCGAACACATAGATCGTCGCGCCCAGCACGCCGGGGGCGACCAGTGGCAGCGTGACGCGCAGCATGGTGCGCAGGCGGCTGGCGCCCATCACCTGGGAGGCTTCCTCCAGTGACGGGTCCATCGATTTCATCACCGCGCCAATCATGAAGAAGGCGACCGAGCCCTCGAACAGGGCCATCACCCAGGCGATGCCGAACGGCGTGACCATGTCGATCAGCACGCCCTGGCCCCCGAGCGCATGCCAGAACTGGTTGATGAAGCCGCTTTCCGGCGCGCCCAGCATGCTCCAGGCCAGCGCGCCCAGCAGCGGGGTGACGTAGTATGGCACCGCCATCAATTGCTCCAGCGTGCGGCGGAACGGCACGTCGGTGCGCGACAGTATCCAGGCGGTGACGAAGCCGAAGATGATCGCCATCGCCGTGGCGGCGGCGGAGACGACCAACGTGTTGCCCAGGATTGCCGCGTAATGCCACATCGAGACGAAATTGCCGAGACCGTATGCGGTGGGCGGGCGCACGTCCGGGTCGCCCACGTCCAGCGCCGCCTGCAGCAGGAAGAAGATCGGGTACAGCACCAGCACTCCGACGATCGCCGCCATCGCCATGCCGGCGATCGTTTGGGCTGACAGGCGCGGCAGCGACGGCCGCGCGACCGCCGCATCGGACACCGCTATAGTCCGAGCATCGCGCTCCATTCCTTCAGAAATTCATCGTGACTGTTCAGGTAGTCGGTCAGGTTGTCCGGTGCCAGCAGCTTGAAGTCCTTCAAGCGCATCCCGGTCACCATCGGCGGCGCGTCATCGCGCACCGAGGCATAGATCAGGTTCATGTTATCCTGGTAGAACTTCTGTCCGCGCAGCGACATCGCCCAGTCTACGAAGAGTTTGGCGACTTCGGGATGCGGCGCGCGGTTCACCGCGCCGACCACCAGCGGCGTCGCAGGCAGCCCGTCCGGCGGCGTGACGAAGCCGATATCGGCGCCCTTCTTCTGATACAGCACATAGGCCGCGTATTCGCCGACACACGTCACCTTGTCGTCGCCGTGTGCCAGGCGGTCCATGAGCTGCACGCGGCTGTCGAAGGCGTGCGGGTTCTGCTTGGCAAAGCTCTTCCAGTAACCGTCGCCGTACAGCTTGCGCAGTTCGTACCATTCGACGAATTGCAAGCCGGAAGCAGCGATCTTGCAGCTCATCGCGCCGCGCCAGCGCGGATCGAGCAGATCCTTCCAGTTCTTCGGTGCCTCGGCCGCCGGCACGCGCGATGTGCAGTAGCAGATGCCGGTGAAGTCGACGCCGGTCCAGAAATACGCGCCCGGTGGATCGCTGAGGTATTTCGCCTGGTAGGCCGCGGCTTCCGGCGAATGATAGATTTCGTAGCCGCCCTTCTTCTGGTAGTCGATCGCCGGGGCAAGATCGGAGAGCTGGATCACATCCACGTCGAACCGGCCGGCGCTGCGTTCGGCCAGAATCTTGCTATACAGCGCGCCGGTCTGTGCCCGCACATAGCTGCCCTGGATCTTGGGGAAATCCCTGGTGAAGGCGTCGACGATGGCTGCCGTCCCGGCCTCGTTCTCATGGCAATAGAAGACGAACTGGCCTTCTTGCTCGACTTTGGCCATGTCGGCGTAGGTCTGGAAGTCGAGCACCTTGGTCGGTGCCGCCTTGGCCTGCGCCCAAACGGTGCGGCCGGTCAGGGTTGCTCCGCCCATCGCCGCCCCCGCTTGCAACAGATGGCGCCGCGTCGGGCCACGTGCCTTGAACATCGCGTTTTCCTCCCTGCCGGTCATCAGGCGAATGGCAATATGGCATCGCGCGATGCAGGGCGGTAGACCACGCAATTGCATGGGCGCAACGGCGGTGCCCGCAAAAGCCGCGCCCTTTTGGATTGAACAACACCTGCGTCACCACTCCAGGCGTCGTCTCCTGCAACGGCCGCGCTGCACCGTAACGTGGCACCCTGTATATTTGCAGTGCCGCAACCGTGAACGAGTCATCATGTTCCGCTTCGCGGAATGGAGGCCACCAGCGTGGACGGGCGGCTTCCTCGGCACTGCCGTCCTGTTGGCCGGTTCCCTGCTCGCTGCCGGGCTGACCATGATAGCCGTCCATGTCCGACATGCGCCGCGGCCGGTAACGGCGGCGGGCGGGGCAGGCCACCACACCAACAGACGGGGCAGGCTTGACCCCCGGCGGCCCAGGCTGTCGGCGGCCCAGGCTTGATCCGCGGTCGCGCCAGCGCCAGATTTATGCCATGAGTGACCGTTCTCCACCCGAGCTGGAAATGCGCGTTGACGGCAGCTTCAGCAGGCCGCCGCGTCCGCCGCTGCTGACCCGGATCTTCATATGGGCGGCGGTGATCGCGGTGATTGCCGGCGGCCTCGCCCTTGCCGCGTTTGCGCTGTGGCTGGCGCTGCTCCTGGTGCCGGTGGCGTTGATTGCCGGCGTGATTGCCTGGCTGGCGTTCCGCTTCCAGCTCTGGCGGGCGCGCAACACGATCGGCCGCAGCCGGGACGTGTGGCGACAGTAGCGCCGCCGGCTCAGCCGCGGCGGCGCCGGGTCAGTCAGTCCGCCACGCACAGCACCACCCTGTCCCGCGCGCTGGCGAGCACCTCACGGTAGGCGTCCCTCGCCTGCGCTAACGGGAAGCAGGAACTCCTCGCGCACCGGGAACGGCCGCAACTTGCCACTGGCGAAGCCCGGCAGCAGGTCGCGTAGCATGGCCGCCGACTGGGTCGAGTCCAGCGCCAGCGTATCGACGCCGAAAAAACTGTGCCGGCCGCGGTAAAACGTGAAGATATCGAACGGCACCGACCGCTCGTGGGTGGACATCAGGACCTGCCGCCCTTCATGCGCCATGGCCGCATTCGCGGCGGCGAAATACGGGCTGCCGACGGTGTTCACGACGATATCCGCGCCATGGCCAGTGGTGGCGGCGCGCACCGCCTCGGCCACGTCGCCGGCGGTGGCATCGATCATCTGCACCGGCACGAAATCCGGCCCGGCAAATGCCTCGGCACGGCGGCCGACGCCGATCACGCGTGCGCCGCGCCAGGCGGCGATCTGCGCCGCCGCCTGCCCGACCTTGCCGTTCACCGCCATGATCAGCACCACCTCGCCCGGCTGCGGTGTTCCGGCGCGGTGGTAGCCCTCCGCTGCGGTGACAAACGGCACGCCGAGAGCGCCCGCTTCGGCCAGCGACAGCGTCGGTGGCTTGAGCACCACGGCGCCGCGCGGCACCACGAGGCGCGCGCCATGCGAGCCGTCGCGCGTAATGCCGAGGTCGCCGCCGGCACCAAATGCCTCCTGGCCGCGCAGATCGGGCATGCCATCCAGGACGATACCGGACCACTCGCGGCCGGGCGTGCGCGGGAAGACGGCCTGCGGCATCGCACCCATTGTGGCGCGCACGTCGGACGGGTTCACGCCGGCGAAGCGCACGTCGATCAGCACGTCATCGGGGCCGAGCGGCAGGTCGCCGACCGGTTCGAGAATGAGTTCCAGATCGTCGAGAGAGGCGGCCGTGCGAGGAACGCGGATCCGGTGCATGGGCGCATCATGCCGCGTCAGGTCGGAGAGTCTACCGTGGGGCGGATGGAGCTGGCGGTTGCGAGCGGGTAAAGAGCAGCGGCTATCACCATTCCAACACCAACTACGTCCTTGCCGGCATGGTCGCGGCGAAGGTTGCCGGGCAGTCCTATCGTGATCTCGTGCACAAAATGATCATAGATGCGTTCGGCTTGACCCGGCAATCAAGCCGCACGACCGGCGCCGGTGCGCATCATTTCGCGCTCTCTCGCCGCACATCAAGGTTTGCATCGAAGAACTGCAACGCGGTATTGCCGATGTACTCGTGCAGCTTGGCCCGGTCCACGCCCGGGGCGTCATTGCAGGATTCGGGATAGTTATCGCGCCCTGTCTGGTCGCACTCGTTGTCAAAGATCTCGTGACCGACTGGACCGGGTATCACGCTCAGCTGCGCATGCGGGATATATTTGGCGGCGAACCCCGCGTTCTCGTCGAGTGGCGTTGTGGTGTCGCCGGCTCCGACGATGAGGTAGGTCGGGATCGCCATCTGCCGAAGGCCGGCCTCGTCCATGCCGAATCCCTGGATATCGGCTGGAGCCATCGCGAAGGCTGCCCGGACCCGATTGTCGCGCAAGTTTTGGGCGGGTTCGGCATCGAGCTTCATCTGCTCGCGAATATACGCCGGCACTATCTCATTATTCTTCCAGCCGCGCTGATATCGCAGGAAAAGTTCGGGATTCACCTTGGCGCCTCCGATCCAGAGCGAGGTGAACCCTCCCTGTGAATGTCCCGCCACACCAATCTGGCTTGGGTCGATGTGCGGTCCCCAGGTTTTGTCTTGAAGAAGGTTGGTAATGTCCAGGCTGATATCGCGCGGGCGATGCCAGATCCTGTTGCGTACGTAAAGTGCGCTGGAATCATAGGTGTTGGCTCGAAAGTGATACACCATTGCCACGAGATAACCGTGGGAGGCGAGATACTCTCCGAACCAAGCGTAGATCGAGCCGTTGCCGCCCGCCCCATGCGAGAACATGACGAGCGGATGCTTCAGGCCGTCGGACACCACCGGCGCGTCCTTATACAGGTGCAAGTTGGTGGCCAGGAAGATCTTGAAAACGACGGCGGCTGCCGCCGGAGCGGCTGGATAGATCAGCATCAAGTCCAAAGGCCGACCGCCCTCGGACGGGTCGCTATATTCGAGCTGCGTCATCCCAACGGGATACGCAGCGGCCCGCAGCACGTCTTGGGCCAGCGCGCGCGCAGGCGGCCAGGTCACGCAGCCGGAGCAGATGCCAAGAAAAAGGCTGGCGCCCGCGAGACGGCAAGTGAAGCCGCTTCGGCCCAAGCGGACAGTTCGCATTCGTCGGTCTCCTCATTGGCAGTTTACTATTGGGCCACTGGAGTTAGTGCCGTCGGGCAAAGCGCACCAGGAGGTTCATGGCCGAGCCGGTGCCATCAACACTCACATCAGCTTCGTCAGTATGGCGATCCATTGCCGCCCTTGATACGAGGACGTGCGCGAATATTTGCCGGGAAGCGCGCGCCATTTCGCGACACGCGTAAGCTGGCGCCACGCCTGACTGTCGCCACGCCTGAGTGTCATTGCGAGCCGACCACCGGCCGGCGGCGGCCGACCCGCGGCTGAATGAAAGGCGCTTCTCTCAATCCGGCCGAAAGGAGCAGATCCTGTCTTCTTTCTTGCTGACTGCCGAGCTTCTACTCCGCCGCCACCACGACCCCCGCGTCCGCAGCCTCCCACAGCTCCGGCTGCAGCTCCTCTCGCCTGTCCGGAAACGCCAGCGCACAACCCAGAGTCACGACGCCGAACCCGGCCAGCACCAGCGTGACCGTCGCCAGGCTGCCACCGCGGTCGTACAGCCAAGCGACCAACGGCGCCGACGCGGCAGCGCCCAGGAAGCCCACGAAAAACCTCACCGAGTACATCCGCGCCCGCAGCGCCGGCGCGATATAGCGTGCGGTCATCGTTTCGTTCACCGTCACCTGGCCGAAGATCGCTGCCGCCACCAATGCCGAGGTCGGCAGCACGAGCCAGCCGTGCGCATAGGACACACCCACCAGCCCCGGCACCAACAGCACGCTCACCGGCAGGAACACGCGCTTCAGCGTCGTGCGGTCGATCATGCGTCCCACGGTGAACTGCGTCAGCGCGCCGCACAGGGTCGCCAGGAACGCCGCCACGCCCACCAGGGGCAGCAGGCTCGGGCTGCTGCCCAGCCGCTCCTGCATCAGCTTCGGCAGCAGCAGCGTGAATGCGTTGAACACCAGCCCGGACACGATCGCGATCAGCAGCAGCACCACCACGGCGCGGCGCACCAGATGGCGCGGGATCTCGGGGAACGGCCGAGCGGAGCGGTGCACAGCCGCCTCGGGCGACTTCACCCACAGCCACAGCAACCCGAGCAGGATGCAGGCCGCGCCCGGCAGCAGGAAGGCGGCGCGCCAGCCGGCCTGATGCGCCAGGAAGGCCGTCACCACCGGGGCCAACGCCACGCCCAAATTGCCGAATACGCCGTTCACGCCAATGGCGCGGCCGGGCTTGTCGCCCGCGGCGTCCACCAGCATGGCCGTGCCGATCGGGTGATAGATCGCGGCGAACAGACCGATCGCGGAAAGACCTAGCGCCAGCATGGCCGGCGAGCTGGCGAAGGCGGTGGCCGCCATCGACGCTCCGGTGCCGAGAAAGAACAACGCCATCAGCGCCGGACGGCCGATGCGCTGGGCGATCCAGCCCTGCGGCAGCGAGAACACGCCGTAGAACACGAACATGCCCGTGGCGAGCGCGAGGACCGACCCGTAGTCGTCGCCGAACCGGCCGCCCGGCGCCACCATGACCAGCACCGCGGTCGGCAGGATCAGCAGGGAGTAGTGGGTGAGGGTATGCGCCGCGTTGATGAAGGCGATCAGGCGCTGGTTCGGATGCATGGGCGGGCCTCGACGGCTGGTCGTTTCGCGCCTTGTAAGTTAGGGTGTCCGTCATTCGACGTACGGACAAGTTATGTCGCAGACCGGACACCTCGCCGACCGCCCCCACCTGCGCCCGTTCGAGCATGCGCCGCGGCCGCTGGTTGGCTATGCGCTCGACAAGCCCACCGCCGAGGATACCGGCTGGCACCAGCATCCGCGCGCCCAGCTTCTCTATGCCGTCGCCGGCGTGATGCGCGTGGCGACCGCCGACGCCCTGTTCATTGTGCCTCCCGGCACCGGGCTGTGGATGCCGGCGCAGACCCGGCACGTTACCCGCACGCCCGCCGGCCTCCGCATGCGCGCCCTGTTCCTGCGTGAGGACGCAGCGCGCGCCGGACCGGACGCGGTGACCGTCGTGGCGGTATCGCCCCTGCTGCGCGCGCTGATCCTGGCGGCCTGCGAGGAGCCGGTGATGTGGGACGAAGCGGGGCCGGTGCGGCACGTGGTGGCGCTGGCGCTGCACGAGATCGGGCACGCGGCGACGCGCCCGGTCTCGGTGCCGGCCTGCCGCGATCCACGGCTGCAGCGCGTCGCCGATGCGCTGCTGGCCGACCCCGCCGACCCGCGCGGATTGGAGGCGTTCGCCGCGGTCGCCGGGGCCTCGGCGCGCACGCTGGCGCGGTTGTTCCGGCGCGACACCGGCATGAGCTTCCAGGCGTGGCGGCGGCAGTTGCGGCTGACAGAGGCAATGGCATCGCTGGCACAGGGCGCAACGCCGGCGCGGGCGGCGGCGGCGGTGGGCTATAGCAGTGGTCCGGCCTTCGGGGCGGCGTTCCGCGCGGCGTTCGGCACCACGCCAGGGCGGTTACGACAGGAGCATGATGGGGAGATGAGATTGCACAATGGGCACGGGCGACAGTTCTCGCCGCTCCCACGACGACCCGCATCATCATAAGAACGGCCGATGTTCCTCAGTGCGCCATTTTGATTGAGAACTCCCGCGGGAGGGCGGCAGCGCAGAAGGAACGTGGCCATGAACAACATCCGAGCTTACGACTACATCATCGTCGGCGCCGGATCCGCGGGATGCGTGCTGGCCAACCGCCTGACCGAGGATCAAGGCACATCTGTCCTGCTGCTGGAAGCCGGCGGCAGCGATCGGCACCCGTACATTCAGATTCCACTCGGGCTGGGCCGGCTGTGGCAGCGGCGCATGTTCGACTGGGGCTACGACACCGAACCGGAGCCAACCTTGCACGACCGCCGCGTGCCGGTGCGGCGAGGCAAGGTGCTGGGCGGCAGCTCCTCGGTCAACGTGATGGTTTATACCCGCGGCCATCGCGGCGATTTCGATCGTTGGGCGCGGCAGGGCGCGACCGGCTGGTCGTATGCCGACGTGCTGCCCTATTTCAAACGCAGCGAATCCTGGGAAGGCGGCGAGGACCCCTGGCGCGGTGGCACCGGCCCGCTGGGCACGCAATCCGCGCGGATCGAGGACCCGATCCACGACGCCTTGCGCGAAGCGGCGCGCACCCGGGGTTGGGGTGAGACAGCCGACGCAAACGGCGAGACGCAAGTCGGTCTCGGGCGCGCGCAGTTCACCATCCGCGCGGGTCGCCGCGCGTCGGCCGCCAATGCCTATTTGAAACCGGCGCTGCAACGGGGGAACCTGACACTGCGCACGAGTGCGCTGGCGACGCGCATCGAACTGCGTGGCGGGCGCGCGGTGGGCGTGCATTTCATCGATGCAGGGCGAGAGAGCTATGCCGAGGCGGCACGCGAGGTGGTGCTGTGCGGCGGCGTGTTCAACTCGCCGCAGCTTCTGATGCTGTCGGGGATCGGGCCCGCGGACGAGCTTCGGGCGTTGGGCATCGCGCCGGTGGCCGATCTGCCGGTGGGGCGCAACCTGTGCGACCATCTCGCGGTGTCATTGCGCTGGCGGCGCAGGGAGCCGGGGCCGTTCCAGCGCGGCATGCGGCTGGACCGGGTGGCGCTGGCGATGGCGCGCGCCTGGTTGCTGCGCGACGGGCCGGCGACCACGCTGCCACTCGGGCTGATCGCGTTCCTGCAGTCCATGCCGGACGACGAGGCGCCCGATCTCGAATTCATGCTCGGAGCACCGCCGTTCGAGGCTCGGCCATGGCTGCCGGGGTTGCGGCCTGCCGCACCGGACGAGGTGAGCGTGCGGCCGGTGCTGCTGCATCCATGCAGCCGCGGGTCGGTGTCGCTGCGCTCGGCCGATCCGATGGCGCCGGTGCGGATCATGGGCAACTTTCTCGCCGACGCCGAGGATATCGCGACGCTGCGCCGCGGCTTCCGGATGGCGCGCGAGCTTGCGCTGGAGCCGGCGCTGGACCGGTTCCGCGGCGACGTCCTGGCGCCCGGGCCGGAGGTGCGTACCGAAGCCGAGATCGATGCGTGGATCCGCGCCACCGTGATCACGGTGAACCACCCGCTGGGCACCTGCGCGATGGGCAACGGGCCGGACGCAGTGGTGGACCCTGAGCTAAGGGTGCGTGGCGTGAACGGACTGCGGGTAGTCGATGCATCGGCTCTGCCGGACATGCCCTCGGCACATATCAATGCGATCGTCATGATGCTGGCGGAACGGGCGTCGGATTTGATCCAAGGGCGGCCGGTGTTGGCGGCAGCGAATGTGTGAGGGAGGCCGGGGACGAATGTGTGAATGGAGGAGAAAATGTGTAATGGAGATTCGATAGTGTCGTGAGCCCAACGCTTCGACGCCGTCAGGGCCCTTCGTCATTGCACGTTGACCACCGGCCTGGCGGCCGACCCGCCGTGAATGGGCGTGAGCGGCAAAGGAAGTTCCCCCTCCCCTTGTGGGCCCCTTGTGGGAGAGGGCCAGGGGGAGGGGTCGAATGCGGAGGGGGTGTCATTTCCCCCGCCGATCGCCGTTTCATGCAATGGCGGGTCGGCCGACGCCAGCCGGTGGTCAACTCGGAATGACAGTTGAGATCGCGCACCATCGAAGGCGGAGCAGTACGGTCCTCTAACCGCGCCACTTCGGCGCTTGTGCCCGCACCCAATCCGCGTCGAGCACAAGGTCCGGCTCGAACGCCCGCAGCACTGGCGCGATCAGCATCGCGACCACCTCAGGCCAGGTCTGCGCCAGCGACGCCAGCGGCACCTGCGCTGTCGCCACCCGCCGGTCGTCCAGCGCCGGCCCGTGATGCACCCAACGCGCGTCGGTGTCGAACAACTCGCGGCCCGCCAGCCCCCACCATTCGCAGCGGAACGCCACGCGGCGCACTCCGGAGAACAGCCGGGCGAAGGCACGCGCGTGGCAGACCAGCTCGGCCACTTCCTGCGCCAGCAAGATGGGGCTGAGGCACGTGCCGGGACTGACCGGCGGCAGCGGCGGTGCCTGGGTCATGTCCTCGGCGTAGCCACGGAGGATGGTCGCCATGCCGCGTGGCGACACGCGCCAGAAATCCGAGGTCTCGCCGGGATCGCGGTCGCGCAGCCACGCCGCCTCGAGGAAATCCTCCTCGTCGTCGCCGCTGGCCGGATCGACCACGAACCGCGCCTGTACCGCGCGGCGATAGGGCGGATCGAACATGTTCCAGCCGGAGCGGAACTGCGGCTGCAATTCGAACACCGTACGCCGCAGCGCATCGGCGAACTGCGCCTGCTCCAGCGTCTCCGGCCGGATCTGCTCCAGGCCGTAGGACAGCGCGTAGTGCCGGCGCGCCAGGCTGTCGGCGACGGGGCTGCGCGGAACCAGCGGCAGAAAGGCGGCACGCGCGGCGCGGTGCCAGGTCAGCAGCCGTTGCGCGAGGTCCGGCGTGGCGGCGCGGCCCTCCATCGCCGCATCCAGCATGCCCAGGAGCGCCTCGCGGTCGCGGCGCACGCAGCGTCGGATCAGCGCCGCCCAGTCCTGCGGGACATCCACGCGGGCACTCTGCGGCACGGGCATCTCGATATGCCGCCCAGACGCCGCCGCCGCGTGCTTACGGATATAGTGGGCGCCGCGTTCGATCAGCTTGGCACCGGAGACGACGGGGCCGTCCTGGCGGATGCAGACCGGAGTGGTGCCGTGGCCCGCCACACGCACCACCGGATGCACGACGCCGGCCGAGGACAAAACCGGCACCACCTCGCACCGCACCGGCGGATCGAGATAGGTGCGAACGATGGCGGCGATCCGTTCCGGAGTGCAATTGGTACGGAAAGGGTCCGTATCGTCCGGCGAAAGACTGCGCTCCTCGAAACCGAACACGATGAAGCCACCGCCGTGGTTGGCCAACGCGGCGATGTCGCGGGCCAGTTCGGCGCGGTCTTCCGCGTGGTCGAGGTTGCGCCAGCTCTTGTACTCGGCTTCCAGGGCACGGCAGGGCGCCTCCACCAGGTCCTGCGCGTCGCACGGCGCGGCGGCGGCGAACACCAGCTCTTCCGGAGTGGGGCGGGCTTCGGCGGCGCCGGCGAGATCCAGCGGCACCATCGGAACGACGTTATCGGCAACAGGCGTTATGTCGGGCGCCAGGGGCGCGAGGGCTTCGAAAAGCATGGCGCGGTACGGTCTGCGGGGGCGGCTGCCAGTGTAGCGAACTTCGTTGGCCGCTGGCACGGAAATTACAGAGTCCGGCATGTGTGTTTTTCGGTACAACGGCGTGACAAGGGCGTTTGAACGGGTCCTCGCATCAGCGCACCCTACAACCGCTCCCGCGTATGCCCGGTCAATGCCAAGTTTGACGCCTCTTCGCAATCGTCATGGCAGAGTTTGTCCCGGCCCTCTTGCTTGTCCCAGCCCTCTTGCTTGTCCCAGCCCTCTTGCTTGTCCCGGCCTTCTTGCTTGTCCCAGCCCTCTTGCTTGTCCCGGCCTTCTTGCTTGTCCCAGCCTTCTTGCTTGTCCCAGCCCTCTCGCTTGTCCCAGCCCTCTCGCTTGTCCCAGCCCTTGCTAGTCCCGCCATCTTGCTTGTCCCGGCCACCTCGATGGCGGTCCCGAGAAATCTTCGACACGCCGCTCTCGCTCAAATATCGCGCCGAGTTGAGTGGAATCGAACCCTGAGGGATTTCGCGTCGAACCGGTATGGCTGTCAGGCACCCCAGCATCACCGGCAACCAGATCCAATCGCGTAACTACGCCACCCGCACCAGCCGGTGCTGCTTGCGTCCCGCCGACAGTTTGATCGCGCCCCCGCGCAGATCCGCCAGCGAGATCACCTGTCCCTCCTCCGTCACCGGAGCGTCGTTCATCCGCGCGCCGCCGCCGCGGATCAACCGCCGCGCCTCGCCGCCGGTCTTTGCCAGGCCGGCGCGTTCGAACAACCGGAAGGCAGGCACGCCGGCCGCGAGTTCCTCGCGCGGGACGTCCACGCTGGGGAGCGTCTCCGCCGCTTCGCCTTCCTCAAAGGCCAGACGCGCGGTTTCCGCCGCCGCCTCGGCCGCCACGCGGCCATGCGCCAGAGCGGTGGCTTCGGTGGCCAACACCTTCTTCGCCTCGTTGATTTCGGCCCCGGCCAGAGCGTCCAGCCGAGCGATCTCGTCCAGCGGCAGGTCGGTGAACAACCGCAGGAAGCGGCCGACGTCGGCATCTTCCGTGTTGCGCCAGAACTGCCAGTAATCGTAGGGCGACAGCCGATCGGCCCGCAGCCATACCGCACCGGACACTGACTTGCCCATCTTGGCGCCGGACGCGGTGGTGATCAGCGGCGTCGTCAGCCCGAACGCCTGGGCGCCATCAGTGCGGCGGATCAGCTCGATGCCGGCGACGATGTTGCCCCACTGGTCGGAGCCACCCATTTGCAGCGTCACCCCGAACCGCCGGCGCAGCTCGCGAAAGTCGTAGCTCTGCAGGATCATGTAGTTGAATTCGAGAAACGTCAGCGGTTGCTCGCGCTCCAGCCGCAGCCGGACGGAATTGAAGGTCAGCATGCGGTTGATCGAGAAATGCACTCCGACTTCGCGCAGCAGCGGGATGTAGCCCAGCGCGTCCAGCCAGTCGGCGTTGTTGGCCATGACGGCGTCGGACGGCCGATGATCCGACCTGCCGGCATCTGGCGTGTTGGCATCTGGCGTGTTGGCATCTGGCGTGTTGGCATCCGGCGTGTTGGCATCCGGCGTGTCGGCATCTGGCGTGTCGGCATCTGGCGTATCTGGGCCAAAGCGCAGGAATGGTGCGAAGCATTGGCGAATACCGGCCATGTTGGCGGCGATCTGCGCGTCGGACAGCAACTGGCGGGCTTCGTCCTTGCCGGACGGATCGCCGATCCGCGTGGTGCCGCCGCCGATCAGCGCGACCGGACGGTGGCCGTGCTTCTGCAGCAGGCGCAGCATCATGACGCCGACCAGGTTGCCGATATGCAGGCTGTCGGCGGTGCAATCGAAGCCGATATAGCCTGACACCACGCCGCCATTCAGCGCGGCATCCAGCGCGCCGGTATCGGTGCATTGGTGGACAAAGCCGCGTGCGGTGGCCTCGGCCAGGAAGTCGCTGCTGGACATGACGGCAAACCCGTGTTCGGAGAGCGGCGCTGCTAGCACAGCGAGGGCCAGGGGAAAATGCAGACCGGGAAAATGCAGACCGGGAAAATGCGGACCGGGAAAATGCGGACCATCGGGCTAATGAGCGGGACCTCGCTGGACGGCGTGGACGCAGCCTGGCTGGAGACCGACGGCGAGACGGTCACCGCCTTTGGCCCCACCCTGACGCTGCCCTACGATGATCGGCTGCGCGCTGACCTGCGCCGCATCCTGGATCTGGCACCGACGCTGGATCCGGCCGACCGCCGCCTGAAGATGGCAGAGGCACGGTTGACCGAGTACCACATCCGCGCCGTCGCTACACTCGGCCGGCCGGCGGACCTGCTCGGATTCCACGGCCAGACCATCCTGCACCAGCCGGACCGGCGTCGCACCTGGCAGATCGGCAAGGCGCAGGAACTTGCCTGGCGGACCGGCGTGCGGGTGGCCTGGGATTTCCGCTCGGCCGACGTCGCGGCGGGAGGTCAGGGGGCGCCGCTCGCCCCCGCGTACCACGCCGCCCTGGCGCGCGGTCTGGAGAAGCCGGTGGCGGTGCTGAACCTCGGCGGGGTGGGGAATGTGACCTGGATCGGGTCGGACGCCGACGCACTGATCGCCTTCGACACCGGCCCCGGCAATGGGCCGCTGGACGACTGGGTGGCGCGCCACACCGGGGCCCGCTTCGACCGCGACGGGACGCTGGCCCGCTCCGGCCGTACGGATCCGGCCGGTACTGGCCGCCCTGCTCGCCCACCCGTATTTTGCCCGGCCGGCCCCAAAGTCGCTGGACCGGCTGGATTTCGCCGCCGCACTGGCGGCCAGCGGCCTCGCCGGCCTGTCGCCGGCCGATGGCGCGGCGACCCTGGTGGCCTTCACTGTACGGGCGGTCGCGTGCGCTCCCCTGCCTGCGCCGCCGCGCCGCTGGCTGGTGACAGGAGGCGGCCGGCACAACCCGGCCATCATGACGGCACTGCGCTACGCGCTCGGCGTGCCGGTCGAACCGGTGGAAGCGGTCGGCTGGGACGGCGACGCATTGGAGGCGCAGTGCTTCGGCTTTCTCGCCGCTCGCGTGGCGGCCGGACAGCCGATCAGCTTTCCCGGCACCACCGGCGTACCGCAGCCGATGACGGGTGGGGCGATCGCCACGCCGTAGCGAACCCAACATCCCGCGCCACACCAGTGGGCCGATCCAGCGATGATGGCCGTACTCGGCGAGGACGGGGACGATCTGAAGGATGGGCGCGATGCGGTCCCGTCATCCTGACTCACTACTTCAACATCCGGAACGACAAGATCCCAATTGATCGTACCCCGGATCAAGCGCGTCGGAGTTGAAAGCGTGCCGGCGATAAGGTGGCGTCTTCCGGTGGCGCTACCGCTGCTCTCGCCGCGTCCTGTCGCTGACTGACACCGCAATGCAGGTCACAACGCCGGCTTATGTGATCGCGACAGTGAAGGCTGTGAATGACAGGCGGGGGCTGGAAGAATACCGGCCTGACACTGGCCCCTCGTTTGCGGGCTCCGGCGCAAGACATCTCGCCGCCTACACCCCGTTGAAGCTGCTAGAGGGGAAAGGTCCTCTCGAAGCCGCCGTGCTGATCGAGTTTCCCGATATGGACGCCGCCGATCGCTGGTACGAAAGCGCCGAGTACCAGGCGGCAAAGCAGCATCGGGCCGGCGCTGCCGAGGTTGAGATAATTCCTTGTGGATGGCGGAGCGGTCTCGGCTGAGAACCGCGTGTTTCACAGCGAGAAGGACGCGCGAAAGTCATGAGATACTGCGTCGTGCCAGATCGTGCGAGTAGTACACACATCGCTTCACGACGACCGGACATAATGACAAGCCGCCGGAGAACTGACGGGAGGTTGTCACCATGGACCGCACGCCGAGCGGCAACTGACTACCGCTGATCTGTGCACGCGGGACTCTGGTCCCCACACCGCGCGATGCAACGGCGCGCTTCCCACGAGAATAGTTCGCTCTGGACGCGAGCCTCGGCGCACCAATCCCCACGCCACACCGTCTCCCGCCCCGTGTCCTTCCGCCCGCCCTGTGCTAAAGCCCCCCGCGCATGCGCCATTTCCTCGACTTCGAGAAGCCGATCGCCGAGCTGGAAGGCAAGATCGAGGAACTCCGGCACCTGTCGGAACCGGGTGGCCTGAACATCGCCGACGAGGTCTCCCGCCTGACCGCCGCCGCCGACCGGCAGTTGCGCGCGACCTACGCCCGGCTCACCCCCTGGCAGAAGACCCAGGTCGCCCGCCACCCGGATCGCCCCCGGGCCAGCGACTACATCACCGGCCTGCTGACCGACTTCACCCCGCTCGCCGGCGACCGCGCCTTCGCCAACGACGCGGCGGTGCTGGGCGGGCTGGGCCGGTTCCATGGCCGGTCCGTCGTCGTCCTGGGGACCGAGAAGGGCGCTGACACCGAGACCCGCCTCGCCCATAATTTCGGCATGGCCCGCCCGGAGGGTTACCGCAAGGCTCGCCGCCTGATCGACCTGGCCGGCCGCTTCGGCCTGCCGCTGCTTAGCTTCGTCGATACCTCCGGCGCCTTCCCGGGCATCGACGCCGAGGCCCGTGGCCAGGCCGAAGCGATCGCCCGCTCCATCGAGGCCTGCCTGGAAGCCCCGGTCCCGCTGGTCGCCACGATCATCGGCGAGGGCGGCTCCGGCGGCGCCATCGCGCTGGCCGCCGGCGACCGCGTGCTGATGCTGGAGCATGCCATCTATTCGGTGATCTCGCCGGAGGGCTGCGCGTCCATCCTGTGGCGCGACGCCGCCCAGGCGCCGGCCGCCGCCGAGGCCTTGCGCCTCACCGCCGACGATCTGCACCGGCTGAAGCTGGTGGACGCGGTCATACCGGAGCCGTTGGGCGGCGCGCAGCGCGATCCCGCCGCCGCCATCCGCACGGTGGGCGACGCGATCGCCGAGGCACTGGCGCCGCTGGTGGCCCTGGATGGCCCGACGCTGAAAACCCGCCGACGGGAAAAGTTCCTGGAGATGGGACGGGACGGGCTGGCGTGAGCAGGGAACGGCCGCCGATTGTGGCGCGGGCGGCGCGCTGCGTGAGCCAGGCTTCGTGCGCGGTGGCGCGCATCAGGCCGCGGGTGAGGCGGCGGAGGGTCTGGCTGAAATCGGGGGTTCGGGACCATTTGGCGATCGAGATCGCCTCCGGCTCGGCGGATTACTTGCGCACTCAGGTGGCGAGCATCGTGCCGTAGCCGATTAGCCTGCGGACGAAGCTGATGACGCGGCCGATGCGGCGGCGACAGTGGCGGCGGCGGTGTCCTGATGAGGATCGGGCTGGTGGGTCGGAGCGCCGGTTGCCGCGGGCGCGGCGGACACGGTGGTGCCTCGGTCGGCCCGACTGGGGTCGGGCTGGAGAGTTGGGACAACCGGGACTGCGGGGGCGGCGGACACGAGAAGAACTAAAGCACAAGTCTCGTCCACTTCCGTTGCCCTTGCCCGTCGCTCCCCCTTTCCCTTCCATCCCCCCTTGCCCTCCCGCTCCCGCTCCCGCACCAGCCATGCCCCCGGCGCATGCGCACCGGCTTTGCACGCCCATCGCCCGACCATAGGTTCGCGCGATGCCCCTCGGATCCCCCGACTCCCTGTCGGCCGACCCTGCCGCCGCGCCGACGCTGCCCGCGCCACCCGCCGGCCGGTCGCTGTTCCTGACCGTCTTTCCGTCCATCATGCTGCCGATGTTCATGGCGGCGGTGGACCAGACCATTGTCGCCACCGCCCTGCCGGCGATCGGCGCCACCCTCGGCGACCTGGAGCGGGTGTCCTGGGTCGTGGTCGGCTACCTCGTGGCCAACACCATCGCCGCCCCTGTCTATGGCCGGCTCGGCGACGCGCTCGGCCGCAGGCGCATGATGTTCGGCGCCCTCGGTGTCTTCGTCGCTGCCTCGCTGTTCTGCGCCGCCTCCACCAGCGTGCTGATGCTGAGCTTCGCCCGGGTGTTGCAGGGTCTGGGCGGCGGCGGCCTGATGACGCTGTCCCAGGCGCTGATCGCCGAGGCCGTCCCGCCCCGCCAGCGCGGCCGCTACCAGGGCTACCTGTCCGGCATGTACGCCGCCGCCGCCACCTTCGGGCCGGTGGTGGGCGGCTGGCTCACCGAGCATTACGGCTGGCGCTCGGTGTTCCTGGTGAACCTGCCGCTGGGGGCGCTCGCCGTCGCGCTGGTGGCGCGGCTGCCGGCGCAGCCCGTCCGCGGCGGCCGGCTCCAGTTCGACGTCTGGGGTACCATCCTGTTTGCCGCCGTCATCGCCCCCACCTTGCTCGCCCTGGAGCGCGCCCAGCGTTTCAGCCTCAGCGCCCTGCCGCTGCTCGCGATCCTGGCGGCCTGCGCGGTGGCCGCCACCGTGCTGCTACTGCGCCAGGAGCGCCGCGCCCCCTCCCCGCTGCTCCCAGTACAGATGTTCCGCAAGCCCGGCATATGGCGCACCGACCTGCTGGCCGCCTGCGTCGCGGCGCAGACCGTCTCCATGGTGAGCTTCCTGCCGATGTACCTGCAGGTCGTGCGCGGCCAGGGTGCCGAGACCTCCGGCCTGCTGCTGCTGCCCCTGACGGTCGGAGTCGCCATCGGATCGTTGCTCGCCGGACGCACCATCGCGAGGACCGGGCACACTGCCATCATGCCCTCCATCGGCCTGGCCATCAGCGCCGCCATGTTGTTCGCCGTGGCGTTGTTCGCTCCGGCAATGGGCGACGTCACGCTGATCGGCGTACTGACGGTGCTTGCGCTCGCTACGGGCCCGACCATGCCTGTGGTGCAGATGACGGTGCAGGTGGTGGCGGGGCCGAAATTCCTCGGCGCGGCTGCGGCCTCGGTTCAGTTCTCGCGCTCGGTGGGTGCGGCGTTCGGCACCGCTTTGGTGGGCGCGGTGTTGTTCGCGGTTCTGGCGGCGCGCGATCCCGCGACCGCCGCCTCCTTCACCGCCCTGGTCGAGCAAGGCCCACGCGTGCTGGCCGCGCTGCCCCCGGCGCGTCAGGCGGTGGTGCAGGCGGAAATCGCCGACGCCTTCCGCGCCGCCTTCCTCACCATCTCGCTGTTCACCGCCGCCGGCATGGGTATGGCATGGTGGCTGCCGCTGCGGCGCATCTGAACATTCCGCAACCGTCGGACGTCGCTCTGCGTTGCTCTTGTTTGCTACGGGCGCTCTGCGTAGCTTGCGGCACGGGAGCGGAGGCGCCGATGCGGCTATCCCGTACTTTGCTGGTATTGCTGACCGGCTTGGCCTGCGTGCCCGAGGCGCGGGCGGACCAGGTGGCCGACGACATCGCCAAGGCCGCCGCCGCATGGCAGGCGCAAGACAGCCAAGGCACGCTCGCCGCGCTGACGGCCGCCGCCGGGGTGCTGCGTCAGGCGCGGGCGGATGCACTGGAGACGCTGCTGCCGGTGCCGCTGCCCGGATGGACCACCGATCCGGCCAAGACCAGCGCCGTCAGTGCCGAGATGCTCGGCGGCGGCACCTCCGCCAGCCGCACCTATCACGCCGGCCCCGAGCAGGTGGACGTGCAGATCACCACCGACAGTCCGATGCTGCAGAACATGGCGGCATTGCTGTCCAGCCCGTATGCCCAGGCGGCCGGCGCCAAAACCGTGACGATCGGCGGCCATCCCATGTCCTATACCGAGAACGACAACAGCTTCATGGCGCTGATCGCGGACAAGATCATCGTGCATGTCAGCGGCAACAAGGACACGCCGGAAGCAACGCTGCGCACCTTCGTCGCCGCGATCGATTTCGCTGCGGCGACGAAGCTGGCACAATAGGACCGACGAATACATAGGAGGGAACATGCTGCGCATTCATGGCTCGGCCCGGTCGCGCGCGCTGCGTACTTTGTGGATGGCGGGCGAGCTGGGGCTGACCTACGACCACAACGAACTGCTGCCGCGTTCGCCGGCCACGCGCTCGCCCGAGTACCTGGCGCTGAACCCCAACGCGCGGGTGCCGACGATCGAGGACGATGGCTTCGTGCTGTCGGAATCGATGGCGATCAACCTGTATCTGGCGAAAAAGCACGGCAGTCCGCTGTATCCCGCCGATCCGCAAGCGGAGGCGCTGTGCTGGCAGTGGAGCTTCTGGGAGGTGGACCGGTTGGACCGCCAGATCGTCAACTACGCCAACCACAGCTTTGGCTTGCCGGAGGCGGAGCGGAAGCCGGCGATCGCCGAGGCGGCATGGGCCGAGATGGTGCCCGCGCTGGACGTGCTGGAGGGCGCGCTGCAGCGCTCCGGGTGGCTGGTGGGGTCGGCGTTCAGCATTGCGGATTTGAATGTGGCGGCGGCGCTGTACCGCGGATTGAGCATGGACCTGGGGCGCTGGCCGCGCGTCACGGCATGGCTGAAGGCATGCTGGGAGCGTCCCGCGGCGAAGCCCGCGCGGGCGATGCGGGAATAGAAGAAGCGGGTCCGTCATGGCAGGGTTCGTAGTGCCGATCCCAGACACTTGGATCCTTGTAGTGCCACACTCCCTGGTGCTTGCAGCGCGCCAGACGGCAATTTTTCACCACGAAGGCACGAAGTCACGAAGAAACGCACCCTTCGTGTCTTCGTGACATTCGTGGTGAACGGACCGCTTTTTGACGCGCCGCCAGATGGGCGTGCAGTTCGCACGCTGCGAATTTGACCGTGTTCAACGGATGATGCGAAAGCCAGCCGGATGGCAATCGTTGAGTGCCAGCCAGGCGAAGAGATGAGGGTGGTCGCGCACCCTCACCTCACCGCCCAATTCGGCTGCTGTCTTCTCTATTCGGCCGCTGCCTGCACCGGGGCCTTGGCTTCCGCCAGCAACGCCGCGGCTTCCTTTGCCACCACCGTGCCTTCGAAGAATTTCGGGTTCTGCGTACCCCACAGGCGCACCGCGTTGGCGAATGTGAAGTCGCGAAGGTTCGCTTCCGTCAGCAGTCCGTCCTCCACCAGCTCATACGCCTCCGGCAGCGGATCCCGTACGTCGATCACGTCGAAATGCCGATGTCGGAGCTGTAGATCGCGTTGATCTGCGCGTTGAACGGATTGCTTTTCTTCGCGAACGCCCAGGCGTTGGTGCGGTCGTCCGCCTCGCTGCCGAAGTGGAACGGGGTGACGAACAGATCGATCCAGTCCTCCTTTCGGGTGAACTTGCAGGCGGAGAAATCGTCGAGATCGTCCAGCCCGCCGGTCAGACGCGCCTGGTGCGGATCGGGCCAGCCGTCCAGCGCGTTCAGCACCGCAGCGATGTCGCTGTAGCGGTGCTTCTCCACCAGGCTCATCAGCAGCTTGCGGTCGAGCCGCCTTGTCGCCTCCGACCTTGCGCATCTTCTCCGCGAACACCGCTCGAACTCGACCCAGTGTCCGTCGCCGTCGATGACCGGATGCTTCAGGCGAGAGTAGATCTGCGCAGGTGTCGCATGCGTGCTGCTGATGACCTCCCGAGGATAATTGTTCAATCCGACATGCTGATTGGGAGGGAGCTGCGGTTGGCCGGCGGAGGGGGTCAAACTGACCGGCCACGCGCCTGACGGCCGGCGCCCAACTCAGAGTGTCATTGCAATTCAGGGTGTCATTGCGAGCGCAGCGAAGCAATCTCCCGCAAGTGAGGTGCGTACTCTCCGGCAGATTGCTTCGCTGCGCTCGCAATGACAGGGCTGGGCCTACCGCCGCACGCGCGCCCACATCGATTTCAGGAACCCGCCGGCGCCTTGCGGCATCAGGAACATCACCGCGATCAGCAGCACTCCATAGATCGCGCCGGGCGCCGACTTCGACAATTGCGTGGCGATGTTGGGCACGAACTCGATGAAGATCGCGCCGATGATCGTGCCGCCGATCGACGCCACCCCGCCCACCACCAGGCCAACGAACAGAAAGATCGAGATGAACACACCATAGGCGTCCGGTGCCACGAACTGCACCACGATGGCGCTCAATGAGCCGGCGATGCCGGTGAACATCGCGCTCCACGCGAAGGTGCGGGTTTTCAGCATGGCGAGGTTGATGCCCATCGCCTCCGCCGCCAGCGAGTGGTCGCGCACCGCCATCATCGCCCGCCCGGCCCGGCCGCGCGTCAAATTCCAGGCGAGCAGGTACAACAGCGCGCCAACCCCCAGCGCGAACAGGTACAGCCATTGATCGCCCGACAGCGGCAGGCCGAACGGCGCGTCGGGCTTGTCGATGACCAGTCCTTGCACGCCGCCGGTCCAGTCCGACACGGCATTTATCTTGAGCAATTGCGGAATGGAGATCGCCAGCGCGAAGGTGGTGAGCGCCAGGTAATGCCCCTCCAGGCGCAACGCGGGCAGGCCGATCAGGAAGCCGACCGAGGCGCATACCACCGCCGAAACCGGCAGTGTCGCCCAGTACGGCACGTCCCAGTTCGCCATCAGGATCGCCGCGGTATAGGCGCCGATCGCGAAGAACGCCCCGTGCCCGAGCGAGATCTGTCCGTTGAAGCCGATCAGCAGCGACAGGCCCAGCACGCCGATCGCGTACACCACCACCATGGTGAGCTGGAACAGATGATAGCCGTTGAAGAAGGCGGTGGGCACCACGGCGGCGGCGATCACCGCGAGCACGATCCAAGGCGCATGGCGCCACTGGCTGTCGGGTCCGGCCTTATCGGCCATGGCGAGTGCCACCGCGTCGCCGGTGGCGATCGTGTATGGGTCGGCCGCGGACGTCGCCGGCATCGCATCATCCGCAGCCGGATCGAACAATGGAACGCTGTCCGGCTTTAGCCCCGTCTGCACGATCGGGCGGCCCTGCATGGTCTGCTCGCTTGGCATCGCTCTACACCCTGCTCTGCACGGCCCGGCCCAGCAGACCGGTCGGTTTCACCACCAGCACGACGACGATGATCACCAGCGCCAGGGTCAGCTTGAGCTCGGTGCCGACCAGGTAGGCGCCTCCCAGATTCTCGATGATGCCGACGGCGAACCCGCCCAGCACCGCACCCAGTGGATTGTCGATGCCGCCCAGCAACGCTCCGGCGAAGGCGTACAGCAGGATGCCGAACATCATGTTGGGATCGAGGAACACCACCGGCGCGACCATCATGCCGGCCATCGAGCCGATCGCCGCGGCCAGCCCCCATCCGAGGCCCAGCATCGCCCCCACCCGAACGCCGACCAGCCGCGCCGAGGTCGGATTGAACGCCGCGCCACGCATCGCCAGCCCCAGGCTGGTGTAGCGAAAGAACAGATAGACCGCGAGCAACACCACCAGCGTCACGGCGGTGGAGCCGAGTTCATGGCCTGACACATAGCCGCCCAGCATCGGTTGGCTGGGGAACGGTGAGGGAAAGCTCTTGATCGTGTAGCCGAAGAACCAGCCGCTGCAGGCGTTGATCATCAGCAGCAGACCGATGAACACGCCGACCGACGACAGCACCGGCGCACTCATCATCGGGCGCATCAGGATCCGCTCGATCACCATGCCGGCGGCGAACGCAATGGCCATGGTGGCCAGGAAGGCGGCCCAATAGGGCAGGCCCGCGTTGATCAGGGTGAGCGAGATATAGGTGGAGAACGTCGCCATCTCGCCCTGGGCGAAGTTGATGTGGTGCGTCGCCTTGTAGATCATCACCAGCGCCAGGGCGACGGAAGCATAGATGCTGCCGTTGGCGATGCCGGACATGACCTGATGGATCAAGCCTTCCAAGTTTGCGTCCCTCTCTCAGCTGAAGGCGGCATTGCCAGAGGCATATTGCAAACCAGAATTGTCATTGCGAGGAGCGAAGCGACGAAGCAATCCCCGGCGTAATGGGGCGAATCTCATCATACGGGGGATTGCTTCGTCGCTTCGCTCCTCGCAATGACACCTTTGACCGTACTCCTCGCAATGACACCTTTGCCGTCCCCTCGCAAGGACAGCTTTGACCGTACCCCTCGCAAGGACAGCCTTGACCGTACCCCTCGCAAAAACACCTTTGACCGTACTCCTGGTAATGACACGTTTCGGAACGACACGTGTCGACCCTCTAGTACCCCAGATACGACCGCCGTATCGCCTCATCCTGCTGGATTTCCGCCGCGGGGCCGGAGACGACGATCCGCCCGGTCTCCAGCAAATACGCATGCTCGGCAAACTCCAGCGCCAAGCTCGCATTCTGCTCTACCAGCAGAATACTCACGTTCTCGTCGGCACGAATTCGCCGCATGATCGCGAAGATCTCCTGCACGATCAGCGGCGCCAGGCCGAACGACGGCTCATCCAGCAGCAGCAGCCTCGGCCGCAGCAGCAGCGCCCTTGCAATCGCCAGCATCTGCTGCTCGCCGCCCGACAGGGTACCGGCCTGCTGGTGGAAGCGCTCGCGCAGACGGGGGAAATAGCCGAACATGCGGTCGAAATCGGCCGCCACCTTACGATCGCGCCGCGTATAGGCGCCGAGGCGCATGTTCTCCTCGACCGTCAGCTCCAGGAACGTGCCGCGCCCGTCCGGCACATGCGCGACGCCGCGCCGCGCCACTTCCTCGGTCGCGCGGCCGTCGATGCGTTGGCCGGCGAAGTGGATCTCGCCCTGCGTCTTCACCATGCCGCAGATGGCACGCAATGTGGTGGTCTTGCCCGCGCCGTTGGCACCCAGCAGCGCGCTGACCCCACCTTCCTGCACGGCGAAGTCGATGCCGTGCAGCACCTTGGTCTCGCCGTACGCGGCGTGCAGCCCCTTTGCCTCAAGCAGTGGGGCCTTAAGCAATGGGGCCTCAAGCAGTGGGGCCTCAAGCGACGCGGGCATGGTGCGCCTCCGCGTCGGTCTCGCCGAGATAGGCGCGGATGACTTCCGGCTCGTTGCGCACTTCGTCAGGCGTGCCGTCGGCAATCTTCAGGCCGAATTCCAGTGCGACCACCTTGTCGGATACGCGCATCACCAAATTCATGTGATGTTCCACCAGCAGGATGCTGAGAGTGAAATGCTCGCGGATGCGATGCAGCAGGACGGCGAGTTCGTCCACCTCGCCGTGGTTCAGGCCGCCGGCCGGCTCGTCCAGCAGCAGCAGCTTGGGGCCACCGATCAGCGCTCGGGCCAGCTCCACACGCTTCTGCCAGCCGAACGGCAGGCCGCCGGCCGGCAAGCGCGCCACCGGCCGCAGGTCCAGCAGATCCAGCAGCATGTCGAGGCGGGCGGTGCTGTCTTGCTCTTCCCGGCGGACGACGGGCAGGCGCAGGGCGTTGGCGACAAAGCCCGAGCGGCCGAGATGATGGGCCCCGACCAGGATGTTGTCGCGCACGCTCAGGCGGCGGAACAGGGCAACGTTCTGGAAGGTGCGACCGATGCCGAGGCCCGCCATGCCGTGGCGGGAGGTCGCCTTCAGCGACGTGCCTTCGAACTGGATGTCGCCGTCCTGGTAGCGATAGATACCGCTGATACAATTGAAGAGTGTGGTCTTGCCGGAGCCGTTGGGGCCGATCAGGCCGCAGATCTGGCTGTAACCGACGTCGAACGACACGCCACCCAGCGCGATGACGCCGCCAAAGCGAACCTTCACGCCGCGGATTGCTAGCAGCGGAGCGCCGGATTGGGACAGGACGGCCGACATCACGTCGTGCGCACAGGGACAATCGGTCCGCGCGTCGCGCCGTAGCGGCTGGCCATTCAATCCCTCCCGTTGTTGCATCAGGGCCATTCGTGGACCCCGTCCCAGTGGCCGCAACCTGACGAAGGGCGCGACGCAAGTCAATCGAGATGCGCGGTCGAGATGGGCGGCCCTCAGGGGCATCCGGTTTGGGGTTGTGTCTGCCGGTTGCGGGTGGCGTGGGGGTCCAGCCAGCCCATGCGAGCGTCGGGCTCGCTGTCGGTGGTGGGTAGATAGGGCTTGATGTCGAGTAATGATGTACCATCGGTACAGTCCAAATACCGCACGCGCAGCGTGTCGGGTCCGTCGATGCCGTCGAACGCGACCACCGAGAGGCCGATCGGATTGGGCCGGCGTGGGCCGCGGGTGGCGAAGATGCCGCGGGGCTGGGTATCGAACGGCGGCGTGAAGACGAGCTGCGGCGGGTTTGCTCCCCCAAGCCAATACAGCAGGATCAGGTGCGAGAAGCCGGCGATGGATTGCAGGCCCTCGGTGTAGTCGGCAAACACGCGGACGGTGCAGACGGGCGCGGGATCAGGCTGGCGGCCGTTGCGCGGGCAATCGGCGATGCCGCGCCATGGGGTGCTGATGACGCCGATCGGGCGCAGGGTGAAATCTTGCGGCATGACGGCCGTCCTTCGTCGGTGCGGGGTACGCCAGCAATAGCACACGGCCGGGAGGTTGCTTCGGCGCTATTCCTACTGTGTCATGTCCTACTGTGTCAGGGCCGGCGCAGGCCGGCCACCCGCGGCTTTCTTGCGCGCGCAAAGACAAGCCGTGGGCCGCCGGCCTGCGCCGGCCGTGACACAGAAGGACCAAGCGCCTCGCAATCACTGGCGATCGCGGGGACTGGCGATCGCGGGGACTGGCGATCGCGGGGACTGGCGATCGCGGGGACTGGCGATCGGGGGCCGGATAGTCACCCGTGGCGTAGATTCGCCAGCACGATCTCTCTCCAGACCCGCAGCGGCGTTATCCACTGGTCCGGCTTGTTGTAGTTACCACAGAGGATGGCGACCGCCAGCCCCGCATCCGGCATCAGCCACAGCCGCTGGCCGCCATTGCCGAAGCCGGCGATCCAGCGATGTGGGGTGGGAAGCGCCGGGGCGGTGGCCTCGCCGAAATACCACAGGTGGCCGTACTCGATGCCGGTCAGGTTGCCGGTGGTGGCAATGACCGGCTTGAACGAGGCGTCCAGCCAGCCACGCGACACGATCTGGCGGTGGTTGCATTTCCCGTTTGCCAGCACCAGCGCGCCGATGCGCAGCAGCTCGCGCGGGCGGAGGCGCAGGCCGGAGGCGGCGGAGGCGACGCCGTCGCGTCCCTCGGCCCATCCGAACGCCGTGATGCCGAGCGGTTCGAACAATGCCTCGCGGGCGAACGCCTGCAGCGTCGTGTGGGTACCGCGCGCGATCAGCGCTGCCAGCAGGGCAGGCGCACCACCGCAGTAGATCCACCTTGTCCCCGGGGCGGCAACGATCGGTTGCTCCAGGACGTAGCGGTAGCGGTCGGGCGCATCCTCCATCGCCCGCTCGCTATTGGCGGGGTCGGCGTAGGAGCGGTTTTCGTCCCAGGCCAGGCCCAGCGTCATGTTCAGCGCATTGGCGACGGTGAGCTTCGCGCGCGCGGGGTCGGCGGCGAGATCAGGGTATTCGGGGAATTGTGCGAGCAACGGCGCGCTCGGCGGCGGCACCAGGCCGCGGTCAAGCGCGATGCCGTACAGCAGGCCGACGATGCTCTTCGTCACCGAGCGAAGGTCGTGCAACGTGTCCGGACCGAATTTCACGGTGCCAAGCGGATCGCCCCAATTTTCGTCGGCACCGGGGTAATAGCGTTCCAGCACCGGCCGGTCGTTGCGGCTGACCAGGACGGCATGCAGGCCGCGCAGCAGGCCGGAACGAAATCCGGCATCCAGCTTATCCGCCAGGTCGGGGGCGACGCCGGCTTCTGCCGGCGATGCCGTGGGCCATGGTGCGGGGGAGGCGGTCGCGGAGAGCGATGCGGGCATGATGGCGGCTCCGGCAAGCGCGGCGAGGGCGGAACGGCGGGTCATGACGGGGGCATGACGGCCGCGGGTCATGCCTTGAGCGGCAGCCATATCTCGACCTTCCCCGTGCCGTTCCGGAGATCGAAATCCGCGTCGTAGCGTTCGAAATCCGGTGCGTCGGCGATTTCATGGCCGGACTGCGGCAGCCACTGGTTCAGGATGGTGTACCAGGTGCCGCGGATGGCGGAGATATGGTCGGTATGGGTGAACACGACGTAGCGATGCTCGGGAATCCGCACGCGCCGGAATTCGGCGGGGAGGTCGTCGAAGCTGGCGACCTCGACGGCGGCGACGTATTCGAAATTGCCGGCCCCGTCGCTGTCGCAGCAGACGCCGTAGGCGACGGTGCCGACCTGGCCCGGGATGCTGCCGAGCCAGGGCACAAAACGTTGCCATAGCAGCGGGATGCCCTGGTTGGTCTCGAAGGTGTAGCGTTCGCTCAGGCCGGCAACCAGCAGGGTGCGGCCGGTTTCGAAGCGCGGCGGTTTCAGCGGAACGATGAGGGATTCGTCCATGCGAAGCGGCTCCGTGAGTTGCAGGCCGTCGAGCCGGCGTTGGTCGCGCACCGCTTCCGGTGTCAGGCGGAACTGGTCGCGAAAAGCGCGAGTGAAGGCTTCGTGCGATCCGTATCCGGCGTCGAGCGCCACGGTCAGGATGTCCGGCGCGCCGGCGGCCAAGGCGCGTGCCGCTTCGGTCAGGCGGCGGGCGCGGACATAACGCATGACGGAACGGCCCGTCGCGGTACCGAACGCGCGCAGGAGCTGGTAGCGCGAGACGCCGCTGGCGGCGGCGATCTCGGGCAGCGACGCGTCATCGCCGAGATGCGCTTCGATGAACCAGAGCGCCTTGCAGATGGGATTCATGACGGGTCTCGTTGGGACACCGGCGCTTTGTAGTGTGGAATGCGGCGACCGTGCTTGATTGGAATTGCGGGCGGGTGCTGCGTTGCGATTACGATGCTTCAATGCCGTCGGCCAACCTGTCATTGCGAGCGATGCGAAGCAATCTCCCGGCGAGTACGCACTTCACTCGCGGGAGACTGCTTCGCTGCGCTCGCAATGGCGGCGTCGGTCGGGCACCCACCATCGGAGTCGGAACACGAGGCTCGCCGCCATTGCCTCGGCTTGACTTACGCCGGACCCTGTCGGTTCATCAGCACGATGACGACGGGGCGGGAGGGACATGACACAGAAATCGAAGCAGGTCGCCAGTTTCCGCGAGGCGGTGCAGGACGTGCCCGACGGTGCCACCGTCGCCTTCGGCGGCTTCGCCATGCCGGGCGTCCCGTTCAACCTGATTAAGGCGCTGCTGGAGCAAGGCGCGAAGCAGTTGACGCTGGTCGCCAACACTACCGGCGGCGCACTACAGCCGCGCATGCCGGATATCGGCATGCTGGTGGAGAACGGCCAGGTGAAGAAGGTGATCTGCGCCTTCACCGCCGCGACGCGTCCCACCGACGTGCTGCCGTTCACCAAGTACTACGAATCCGGCGAGGTCGAGGCCGAGCTGGTGCCGCAAGGCACCCTGGCGGAACGGCTGCGCGCCGCGGGCGCTGGCATCCCCGCGTTCTACACACCCACCGCGGTCGGCACCGAACTCGCCGAGGGCCGCGAGACACGCGTGATCAATGGTCACGAATACCTGCTCGAATATGCCCTGCCGCTCGACTACGCGTTCGTCCGCGCGCGGCGCGCCGACACGTTCGGCAACCTGCTGTTCCACCGCTCGCAGCGGAATTTCAATCCCGTGATGGCGACGGCGGCGCGCATCACCATCGTTGAGGTGGACGAGGAAATCGTGCCGGCCGGCAGTATCGATCCCGATATGGTGCACACGCCAGGGATCTACATTAACCGGTTAGTTAAGGTCCCGCCGCCGCCGGACGGGCTGTGGCCCACCCGCCGGCAGGAGCGCCGCCGATGAGCGAAACCAAAGGCCTGACCCGCCAGCAGATGGCGGACCGTGTCGCACTGGAATTCCAGGACGGCTGGATCGTCAATCTCGGCGTGGGCATTCCGACGCTGTGTTCCAACACCGATATCGGCGACCGCGACATCATCTATCATTCCGAGAACGGCGTGATAGGTTATGGCTCGATCGCGGCCGAGGGGCAGGAGGACCTGAACCTGGTGAATGCCGGCGGCCAGAACGTGACGCTGCGTCCCGGTGCGGCGGTGGTGCACCATGCCGATTTATTCGGCGTGATCCGCGGCGGGCATATCGATGCGACGGTGATGGGCGCCTACCAGGTGTCGTGCGGCGGCGACTTCGCGAACTGGAAGCTGAAGGGGCAGAAGGGCGGCGGCATCGGCGGCGCCATGGATCTCGCGGCGTGTGCGAAGCGGGTGTTCATCATCCTGGAGCATGTGACGCGCGACGGCAGCCCGCGGCTGGTGCAACGCTGCGACCTGCCGGTGACAGCGCGCGGCGTGGTGACTTTGGTGGCGACGAACTATGGATTGTTCAAGCCGACAGGCGACGGCTTCCTGATGCGGGAGATCGCGCCCGGCTTCTCGGTTGACGAGGTGCGCGCGGCGACCGGGGCAGCGCTGAGCGTGGCGGACGATCTGCGTCCCATGCGGATGGCCGGCGCGCGATGAGGGTGGCAGCCGCGCGGCGGGTCGGCCGGCGATGATGACGGCCCGCGCCGACGGCCGCCCGGTGATGATGGCGGCTCGCGCGACGACAGCCAGGCAACGCAGCGGCAAGGCGTGAGCATCGCTGTCGTCATCCCCACCTACAACGGGGCGACGTATCTGCCGGCGACGCTTGAATTGATCATGGCGCAGCGACGGCCGCCAGATGAGGTCATCGTCGTCGATGATGGTTCAACCGACGACACCCCGGTGCTGGCCGCTCGGTTTCCGCCCAACGTGCGCACCATCCGGACCGAGGCGAACCACGGCATCTGCCACGCACGCAACGCTGGAATCGCGGCGTCGCGCAGCCAATGGATCGCGCTGTGCGACCACGACGATGTTTGGCTGCCGGACAAGCTGACGCGGCAACTCGACGCGATCCGTGCTGTACCAGACGCCGATTTCCTGTTCTCCGATTTCGTCGATGTGGTCGGCGATACCTGGACCGGGAAACGCAAATTCCTGCAGGTTTCGGACGATTACTGGGCGGAAGGGCGCCGCGACCTCGGCGACGGCGTCTGGTTGTTCGAAACACCCCTGCTCCCGAGACTGATCCGATTTCAGCCGATCTTTCCCTCGACCGTCATGTTCAGCCGCGCATTGTTCGACCGCATCGGCGGATTCGACGATGCCCTGGGGCGTGAACCCGCCGAGGATCTCGAATTTACGCTGCGTGCCATCGCCCGCACCCGGGTCCTGGCGATCGCCGTGCCGCTGGTCGGCAAGCGCGACCACGGCGGCGGCTTGTCCGACGACAACCTGGCAACGGCGCTCAGCCACATCCGCGTGCTGCGCCATGTCCTGCGGCACAATCCCGACGCTGCTCCCCATGCCGCGCTCATCAACCAACAAATCACACAGCGCAGCCGCGACGCAGCCAACGACGCGTTCGCACAAGGCGAGCTGACGCTAGCCGCCGAGCTGCTGCGCGACGTGCCAGCGCCGTTGCGCGACCGAAAGCTGCGGGCGAAAGCGGCGATCCTGCGCCTGCCGCGCCCGATCGCGGCATCGTTGAGCCGCCTGCTGGTGGGGCTGCGGCGCGGCCGGCGGTGAGGCAAAGGGCCCGTCAGTGTGCAAAGGGCCTGAGCAAAGGACCCGCCCGTGTGCAAAGGACCTGACGGTGAGCAAAGGACCCGCCCGTGTGCAAAGGACCTGACGGTGAGCAAAGGACCTGACGGTGAGCCAGTGTGCAAAGGACCTGGCGGTGAGCAAGGGGCCGCCGGCGAGCAAACCACCCTCCGGCAACATGTGGAATCAGGATTTTCCGGCGTAGCTTTTTGCCATGCCCTCGGCTGGTTCAGCGTGCGGACCAAACGGCATGATCGGGTAGCGCAGCCCCGCCTTCGATAACCCGTGCAGCCCGGTCACAGCGCGTTGCAGATCCTCCGGTGGACAGGCCATCAGCATCTCGTCATCAGCGACCCCGCCGTAGCGGCGCTCGGCGTAGCACGGGATCGACAGGCTGACCGTCCGCGTCTTCAGCGCATGACCCCATGAGTTGGCACAGGCACTCTCGCCGGTAATGCTGAAATCATAGCGCTGGTAGTTCTTCCATTGCAGGCCGTTGATAAACAGGATCATCTGCGCTGGGTTGCCATAGAACAGACAGATATCGGGGGGATCGAGGCGGGCGCTGCGCAAGGGCGAGACCACCATGCCTTGCCAGGTGCCCGGCGCGACCCGCGACATGCCCGCTTGATGCGCGGCGGCGGCCTCACGGTTTTCGAACCACACGCCCTCCATCTTGCGGCCGGAGGTGTAGATCTCGCCGGGCGCATCCAGGCCGATCACGCTGCTGCAACTTGAGAAGGAGGGAATGTTCTCGGTGGTGATGCCCAGGGTGAAGCCGGCCATGCGCGCCTGGGTCACCAACTGGCAGGTCGAGAACGTCTTGCCGCGCGGCGGACGGCGCAGGCCGGCCACGTTGGCCATCGCCTCCAGGTCGGCGAAGCCCTTCATGCCGATCGGCAAGGTGCGCAGCCGCAGCAAGTTCGACAATTGCTCCGCCAGGTCGGCGAGCGATTTGGCATCCAGCCCCAGGGCTGGCTTGGCGGCTGGCGCGACGGTTGGTGCGTCGTTCATCGGACGGTCTCCCAGATGCGGGCGTCATGGTGGCACCGGCGGTGACGCGTGCGAAGGGTGGGGGCGCGCACTCCAGGCATCCGTGGTGGTACGAATCAGGGCCATGGGGCAATGCATGGTCCGGACGGAAGCCGAAGCGATCGTCAGCCGCCGGTGCCGCAAGGACCTGCTTTTTCAGCACGGAGGAAGAACGGAGAACACGGTGTCGGAGCGTTCCCCAGAGCCTGGGCAACTTCTGACTCCGTGTTCATCGTGTTCTCTGTTCTTCCTCCGGTACTGAAAAAAGCCGCCACCAACAGTGATGCCGGTTGGCGCCAAAGGTCGCGTGGCAACCACGCAAAACCTGCTTCGCGAGGCCTCCTTGCGGTGTGGCGTTACTGAGCGGAGGCGGATAGCTCGGCAACCGACAGAGTCCGGGTCTTGCCATCGCGAATCAACGCGATTTGGGCTGGCCGGCTACCGAATTTGCCGTCTCGAAGCTGATGGAACACCGCCGCGTCGGTGATGGGGCGGCCATCGATGGCGATTATCAGGTCACCGTACCGAAATCCGGCATGCTCGGCGAGGCTGGCCGCAGTCACGCCGATGACCGCCAATCCAAGGTGGGCGGTTGACCCGCCGTCCGGCGAATTCCCCTGCAACAGAAGCCCGATCGGGCTCGATGACGCGGAGTACCAAAGCGGAGGTAGGGAAGTGGGATCGACAATAGTGTCACCGCCAGATTGCTCGGCTTGCGGGTGATCGCTGGCCAAACGCTCGGCATCAGCATTGATGGAAGGTGGAGGAGTGCCCGTTTGCTCACGCTCGAGGCGCATAAGCACGCTTTGCAACGTGTCTGCCTCGGCTGGCGGCACCGCAGGCCGCTCATGCACCGCCCGCGCTGAGTCGCGTGGCGGCGTTCGTGGCAATTCACGTGCCGGCGCCGCGGCTGACGCTGTCTGGGGCGCTGACGCTGTCTGGGGCGCTGGCGCTGTCTGGGGCGCTGGCTGCTTTTGGGATTCAGACTGTTTCTGGGGCGCAGGCTGGGTCTGGAGTGCAGGCTCGGTCTTGGGTGCAGGCTCGATCTGGGGCAGAGGCTGGATCTGGGGTGGAGGCTGGATCTGGGGTGCAGGCGGCTGGGGTGCAGGCGGCTGGACAGACATGTCCGTGGCCGCCGCCGGTTCGAGCGCATACGCCCTCGCTGGCGCCAGTGCGGGAGGAGAGGGAGGTCGCTCCAGCGCAGCTACGGCGAGCGGGTGAATTGCAGGCGCGGCATGCTGTGCGACGTACCGCATTGCGCCAATCGCTGCCGCAGCCACGAAGAACACAGCGGCAACAGCGTAGAGTGGCTTTCCAGTGATCCGGTTCTGCCACGGGACCATGCGCGGCATGCCGGACGGCCGGGCGTGAATCGGGCGCCCGGTTGCTGGCGCGGGATGAGCGCGTGAGGCCGGTGCCAACCGGACCATCGTCGCATCGGTCGCAGCCTTGATGGCCTGGCCCAGTTCGGTTGCCGAAGCGAAGCGGTCCTGGGCGTGCTTCGCCATCGCCCGCTGCACCACCGGATCGAAGGCAGCGAGTGCATTTCCGCCCAGCGAGGACGGCGGCGGCGGCGTGGTATTGAGCGCCTTGTGCATGATCGTGGCCATGCCGCCCTCGTACGGGCGGCGGCCGGTCAGCATCTGGTACAGAATGACGCCGACCGAATAGACGTCGGTTCGGCGATCGATGGCGTCGCCGCGAAACTGTTCCGGCGACATGTACGCGGGCGTCCCAATGAACATGCCTTGCTGCGTCAGGTCGCTGCGTTCAACACGGGCGATGCCGAAGTCGGTGATCTTGGCCTCGCCCTTGTCGGTCAGCAGAATGTTCGCCGGCTTCATGTCGCGGTGCACGACGCCGTGGGCATGGCTGTAGCCGAGCCCTTGGAGCACCTGGTCGAGAATGGGAACGATACGGGCGGGATCCATCGCACCCGCCGCGTCGAGAACGCTCTTGAGCGTTCGCCCCTCAATGAACTCCATCACCAGACAGACCGTATCGCCCTGCTCGACGTAGTCGTAGACCTGGACGATATGGCGGTGGTTGAGCCGCCCGGCGGCCTGCGCGCCGCGGGCGAACCTTGCCAGCATTTCCCGCGCTTCGATATCGTCCGGGTCGCCGATGGACATGGCCTTGACCGCCACGCGCCGTCCGATCCGCTCGTCCCATGCTTCATAGACGGAACTCAGCGCGGTTTGGGCGATATGCGACCTGACCGTATACCGTCCGAAATGAGATGGTGCATTGGACATAGGATCCGCCCAGGGTTGGCATCAGTTAAGCACCCCCGGACCGAGAGGGGGGATAACGACTGCGTAGGTGGATGCCGCAAATTCAGCCTAACCCGTGTCGCATCATTGATAAGTTTAATGGCAGCACGACACGCACGGATAATCCATAATCCGACCCCGAGTGACCGTCTGTTCTTATTGAACAAGACCAGACTTGGCAAATGCCCTTGAGTCGCTCGGCCGGCGGGAGGCCCGCTTCGCAAATCCGCTGAACGCAACGTTGGGTGACGCTATCCTTATCCCGTCGGATGCGCAGCGTGGATGGTGTGCATGATCGTCGCCTCCGCCTCGGCCTTGCCAACCCAGCCGCCGATCTTCACCCATTTGCCAGCTTCCAGGTCCTTGTAGCGTTCGAAGAAATGCTCGATTGCCGCGAGCGTGATCTGCGGCAGATCGTCGATCGAATCGATATGGGCGTATTGCGGGTGCAGGCGTTCATGCGGCACGCAGATGATCTTCTCGTCGGGGCCTTTTTCGTCCTCCATGCGCAGCATGCCGATCGGGCGGGCGCGGATCACGGCGCCGGGAACCACCTGGGTGGGGATCAGCACCAACGCGTCGAGCGGATCGCCGTCATCAGCCAGCGTCCCAGGGATGAAGCCATAGGCCGAGGGATAGGCGGTGGCGGTGAACAGGAAACGATCGACGAAGAGCGCGCCGGAGTGCTTGTCCACTTCATATTTCACCGCCGAGCCCTGCGGGATTTCCACCATCACGTAGATGTCGTGCGGCGGGGCCTTGCCGGTGGGGATGCGGGATACGTCCATGATCCATGCTCCTTTCCATAAGCAAATGCGGTATTGGTGCCGAAGCCGAGCAACAGGCAGCCAGTTCTTGCGGTTGCCCCTGCTCATTCAGGCACCTTGGCGAGGTCGCGCCGCACCGAGGGTGTGAACCAAAGCAGCAGCAAACGCCACCGCCTGTGTCGGGGACGCCCGCGACGTCGTCGGGTCCAGCCGGTCGCGCAACATATCGCCGATCATGCCGATGACCAGGGTGGGATGGCCGTCGGCTGGCCGTGACGATATGGAACGTCGCCGCCGGCAGAGGAGCCGGCGGAGGAGGAGGAGGATGATGGATGCTATGATCCGTGACATGAAGGACGCTGACGCCGAGCAGGTTATTGCCGTCTGGCACGCGTCAGGTGTCGCCCGGTCATGGAACGACCCGGTGAGGGACCTGGCGTTCGCCCGGCGGGATTCGCACTCGACGGTGTTGGTCGCTGATCTGTCCGGCCGCATCGTCGCGACGGCAATGGTCGGCGAAGACGGGCATCGTGGCTGGGTGTACTACGTCGCGGCCGATCCGACGTACCAAAGCCGTGGCTTTGGCCGCGCGATGATGGAGGCGGCCGAACGGTGGCTGGCCAATCGTGGCGTTTGGAAGGTGCAACTTCTGGTTCGGGGGGACAACGCCGCCGTGAGGCAGTTCTATGAGCATCTCGGCTATCGCGATACCCGCTCGATTTGTTTGCAGAAGATCATTGAGCAGACCGACCGCTGAGCTGGTATCGGCAGCGCCGCCGCCATCGCGTATGCGCGGGGCGCCCGCGACGTCGTTGGGTCCAGACGGTCACGCAACGTGTCGCCGAGCGATGAACCTCGATGACGCGGGGAGGTACCGACCCGATCGGTGATTTATATGCCGAAACCACGTGTTTCCGAAGCTGCTGTGTCCGCGGATCGCGGCGGCGGCACCAGCGCGGGCGCAGCAATCACCCAGTAACGCACGCGCCGGGCATCATTCTTCCGGCACCCCAGCCTGGCGCAGGCCCGTAAGATATGTCTTTTCCAGCAGGGCTCGACTCGTGGGCGCGGTGAAATCCATGGTGCTGATGGTCCGCGCCGCGACGATGCTTGCGGGCCAGCCGTTCCCGCTCAGTTTGCGGGCTTCCGCAAGCTCAGCGGCAGCCTGCGACAAATCGCCCTTGAGGCCAAAGGCGGCAGCGAGCCAGACAGGAATGAAAGCAAATGCCGGATTGTGGTTGTGCGCTCGTTCAAGCCACTGGATCGCATCGTCGAGACGCGACTGCAGCACCCTCGCCTGACCAATCCGGAATGACCAGATGCCGAGAAATGGATCGCGCGGGCTGAGGTGGATCGCCTGCTCCTCGAGCGCGACCCCGTCGTCGAACCGCCCCAGATAAATCTCGCACCGGCCAATATTCCCGATCGAGCTGAGCGCGTTGCGATTGGCGGCCAGCACGGCCTCGTATTCGGGGATCGCTGCCTGGCAACGATGCCGCGCGCGCAGCAGTTGAGCCTTGGCGAAGTGCGCAAGTGGGTTGTCGGGTGCTGTTGCCAGCGCTTGCTCGATCAGGCCGTCGGCTCGCTCCATATCGGAATCAGGCGCATCGCTCATCCCATCGAGCACCCGGCTGGCAAGCGCAATAGCCAAACGGCCCTGCGCCTCGACAGAGTGGGGATCGAGCACCAGCGCCTGTTCGAACTCAGCAATCGCCGCCCCGAAATTCTGCCGCGAGGCCGGCTTGTAGATTTCGGCACGGCCTCGGAAAATATGGTCGAGTGCATCCGGGTGCTCGGTCGGCCGGCCCGCCTCGGATGCGATCAGCCTCAGGCTAAGCGCAATCGCGATGCGACCGGTGATGTCGTTCTGCAACGAGAACAGGTCATCGATGCCGCTGTCGAACCGGTCGGCCCAGAGCTGCGTGCCGGTCTCGGTATCGACCAGCTGAGCATTGACGCGCACCTGGGGGCCCGAGCGCTGAACACTGCCTTCGAGCACATAACCCACGCCGAGTTCCCGGCCAATCCGTTTTGCGTCGACCGGCTTGTCCTTGTAGATGAAGGCCGTATCGCGCGAGATCACCAGCATATCGGCCATCCGTGACAGATCGGTCGCCAGATCCTCGGTGATCGCATCGGCGAAGTACCGTTGTCGCGGGTCGGCGGCCAGGTTGTCGAACGGCAGCACGACGATCGACAATCGCTGCGCTGGGGAAGCACCCACAAGCCAACGAGGATGTGTCTTCCAGGCTACCCCCACGGCGGCGAGAAGCATCAGCGCGCCGGCAACCCCAGCCATGATGCTGCGGCGGGCTCGGTAGCGCGGTTGCGGCATCGGGCCGGCCGGAGGATCCGCGCGATCCGGCTCTGGCGGATGAACAGGTTGAGCAGGGTCCGGTCGTGCGGATCGCTTGGCCCGGGTCACCGGCGCGATGAACCGATAGCCGCGCCGAGCGATTGTCTGAATGCAACTTGGAGCCGTCCGTTCGCCGTCGAGAACCCGCCGAAGTGCAGCAATCTGCATGTTGAGATTGTTGTCCTCGACCGCCATCTCCGGCCACGTGGCCGCGATGATCTCGTCCCTCGTGACGAGTTCCCCCGCGCGTTCAACCAGCACGCCGAGAACGTCCAAAGCGCGTTGGCCGATCGGAACGGGGGCAATGCTCCCACCATCGGCGCACTGGAACAGGCCACCGCCGCGCCGGTCGAGGCGGAAGCCCCGAAAGAGAAAAATATTGTCCTGGTCGGACCCCTCCATGCACCTACCAGAACACAACAGGCGTCTCTTGCCAAGATTTAAGCGCAATTTAGGGTTTTTTATCGCCACCCCATAGCGCGCGGCGGGGCATCCAGGGCGTGGTCGTTGCCGGTTTCCCTCACCGGGCATGGAATGCGACCGCTCGCCGCGGCCAATCGGCAGACAAGGCAGCCGATGTCGAAGGACGCTGTCATCTCCATGCCGCAACGCGCGGGGCGGGTCATGGCCGAGCGCCTGAAGAACAAAGTCCTGAAGAAAAAAGCGTACATTGTATCGCGGTGGCCGCGTATGCGCGTCCCCGAACTGCCGCCGGATGCGAGCGAGGCGGCTATCGCGCTCGGGCGGGCCTGGATGGTGACGATGATCGCCACCGCACTCCTCCTCGTGGCGCTCGCCGTTGCGCCGATGTGGAACAGTGCGCGCTATTTGGAGGGGTTAGGCGAGGCCCTCGGTAGCGACCCCCAGTTGTGGCAGCCGGCCGGTGAGACGGCGGCCGATGGCTCGCGGTCGAACGTCTTCGTTTCCCCATGACAATACTTCGTCGGAGGGTCCGTCCCCTTCGACCTCAAGGTCGCGGAGTCCAACGCCGGTGCACGAAGTCCTGTCCGATATCCAGGCGGCACCGCAAGCCCGTTTGCGACTATGAGATGCTGGCGGTCCTGGACGACCGCTTCGGGTCGCTTTCCGGCACCGCTGGTGTTTCAGGACGAATGCCGGCGTGTCACCCGTGAACACTTCAAAACGGCCGTTCGGCTGTCGGCCACTAACCATCTGAGCCGGATCACCTAACCGATTCGCCAGAACCGCGCGATCTCCGCCACGGCGTCCACTGGTCCCGGCACGGCGAACTCCGACGGATGGCCGCTACAGTCGCCGATTGTCCAGGCATGGCCCAGGGCCGGCAGAGTCCACAACTCAACCGCGTCACCCCAGGCCACGCGATATTTCGTCTGCAGGGTCGGCATTTCCGCCATGCCGTGCAGGGCGCGCCATTGCGTCGCCAGCATCGCACCGTTCTCCGGCGCCACGACCTGATCGGCATTGCCACGCCAGACCGACAAACGGGGCCAGGGGCCGGTATACTGCGGGGGCGCCACGTGGCGGGCCCGCGCCACCCACTCCGCCGCCGGCGCGTCCCCCACGCCATGCGCCATGTGGGTCAGCGCCTGCATCATCGACGTGGTCCCGCCAACCGGCAGGCCTGCGAACGCCGCCCCGGCAGAGAACACGTCGGGATACGCGGCGAGCAACGCCGCCGCCATCGCACCACCCGCTGAGAGACCAGCGGCGAATACCTGCTTCGGATCACACCCAAGGCGGGGCACCATGGCCGACACCATCGCCGCGATGGAGGCTGCCTCGCCGTGGCCGCGCTTCGTCTCCGCCAGATGGAACCAATGGAAACAGCGCTGGTGGTTATTCGCCGCCTGTTGCTCCGGCAGCAGCAGCGGCAGGCGCAGCCGGTCGGCCAGCGCGGTCCAGCCGGCATCGGTAGCGAAATCCCTGGCGTCCTGACCGCAGCCATGCAGCAGCACGATCAGCGGCGCGCCGGGCCGGACCGCGCGCGCCGGCAGATACGCGAGCAATCGCAGCCGGCCTGGGTTGGGGCCGAACTCCCGCAGCGTGACGAAACGCCCTGGCAGGGGGCGATCGGTCTCCGGGGTGGCGGGACCGTGCTGGTGCAACCGCGCTACCGCCGCGCGTGAGGCGATCCCCAGGCCGCGCCGCAGCGACCCCAAACCCGATTGCCATTCCATGGGCGAATGCTCCGTGACTGATCCGACCGGATATGCTGCGCTGCAACATCAGATCAAGCCGGATCGCGTCACGGTGTGGCTGCGTCCCCTCGTGCGTCCCCTGGGACCCAGCCTTGTTCCAAAACCTTAACCGTTCACCTTGATGTGTTGGTGGAAGAAGTCCGCCACCTTGCCGAGCGTGGCCGCTGTCGTCCGGTCGGCTTGCTCGACGATCATCAGGTCGATGCTTCCCCCCGCCTTGCGGTAATTGGCGGTGAAGCGTTCGGGCTCGGTGCCGGAGAAGGCGGAGTCCGGATCGTGGTAGTCGTGCACCGGATCGGGCCGCCCCTGAAGCCACAGCGCGGGTGGGGTCTGCACCTTCTCGCCGTTCTCCAGCGCCAGCATCGGGTTGCCCTCGGCCATGGCGGCCTCGGTCTTCCAGTAGGTGTCGTGGCGCTGCGGGATGCTGCCCACCCAGGCCGGTGGATTGGCGCTGTCGCGCGCCCGCAGCGCGTGGCGGTAGCGGGACAGCGGGTTGATCACTGGCCATAGCATGGCGACCGCCCGCACCGACGCATCCACCGACGGCGCGCCGGCGGGCAGCTTGATCGCGGCATAGCGCGCATCATTCGGCCGCATGGCGGCGAGCATGGCGAGGTGGCCGCCGCTCGACTGGCCGGCGGCGCCGATCAGGTCGGCGCGGGTGTTCAGTTCCCCGGCGTTCGCCTTCACCCAGCGGACGGCGTAGTTGATGTCCGCCAGCGAGGTCGGGTAGCCGTCGGCGGCGTGGCGGAAATCGATCGCCGCAACCGCGAGGCCGGCGCGGGCGAATGCTTCGCCGTAGGTGTTGCACTCGTTCAGGTCGCCGTTGCACCAGGCGCCGCCGTGCAGTTCCACGATGGCGGGGAACGGGCCTTTGCCTTGCGGGACATAGAGGCGCGCCATCATGCGGCGGTCGCCGTGGCGGAGGTATTCGACGTCTCGAGTGGTGAATTCGTGCGATGGCATGGGGATTCCTCCTGTTACATGGTTCTGCTTGGCGTATCGGTGGAATGGCTTGGCGGAGGCTACGGCATTTTACGCCGCACGGGAACAGTGGGGCGTCATCGCCTGTTCTTTCCAGGCCGGTGCGGCTGGGCAGATCCTGCTTTTCTCACAAAGAAGCAGGAAGCGATCCAAGGTTTCACAAAGAGAAACAACCCATCCGCCGGCCTGCTGCTTCTTTGTGACCCTATCCTTCGCTTTCTGCAACCTCGTGAGAAAGTGCGGTCCCTGCGTGAACCTTGTGAGAAAATGTGGTCCCAGCGTGCCGCCCAGCATCGCCTGGCAAAGCGACTTCGATGCGGCGCTGCGCGGACAATTGGTTGCTGCGAGACCCGCGCCGGCGGCGGACGACGCTTCGCTTGTCCGCCCTACGCCTTGAAAAACGCCGCCGCCGGTTGCGGATCGATCTCCCGATCCTTCTTCGGAGTCAGGTCATAAGGCAGCGCAAATCCCGGCAATGCCGCAAGCCGGCGCGACCATGCCTGCACGTTTGGCCAGCGCGCGATTTCCATGCCGCCTTCGGCCATGAACACCATGCGGCCCCAGCAGCCGATATCGGCAATGGTGGCGCCGTCGCCGACCAGCCAATCGCGGCCTTGAAGTGCGTTGTCGACGAAGGTCACAGCCGCATCCGCCAGCGGGCGGAAATACGCCATCACCGCCGGATCGACAGCGCGGAACCGGCTATAGTGCCTCACCTTCGCGACATTCGTAATATTGTCTGCCTCCCAAGACAGCCATTCCCGCGCCGTCCATTGCTCCTGCTCGGTGCGGCCGGCGAGTTTGCCGGTGGTGCGCGCGAGATAGTCGAGGATCACGTTGGACTGCACGATCGTCAGGCCGCGATGGCGCAGCGCCGGCACCTGGCCGTAGCGGTTCACCGCCAGGTACTCCGGCTGCTTTTGCACGCCGAATTTCAGGTTCACCGTGCGGAAGCTGAACGGCAGCCGCGCCAGGGCCAGGTACAGCATCGGCTTATAGGTCGAGCTGGAGGTGAAGCTGCCAAACAACACCAGCCGGTCAGGCAGTGCCGGCGCGGTGTTGGTAACCGGCAGCGCCGGCGCCGCGTCGCTCACAGCGGGATCGCCAGCAGCGTGTCGAAGCGCGAGCTGTCGCAAATCACCAGCCGTTCGGTAAAGCGCAAAGCTCCGTCAGCGTCTTCGCGCAGGCGGTCGAGATAGACGCCGGTAGAGAACAGATCCATGCGGCCGTCGCGCATCGTGCGCACTACCAGGAAGGGGGTCTCGGCGCTGATCTCGTCCGCCCGCCACGCGCCCACCAACGGCATGCCGACGATGTGGCGGTAGCTCTGCCGTTCGTAGATGTTGGCCTGGCGCAAGGCGGAGATGCGATCCTGCAACATGGCGCGAGAATCCGCGTAGACGATCCCCGCTGCATAGCCGCGCTTGTGGTTGTCCGCCGAGGTGATCTTGTACAGGCACCGTTCGTGGAAGAACCCCGGCCAGTCTTCGAGCTTGTCGGTATCGATGCAGGCGGCGTAGGCGGTGTTCAGCGTGGCCAGGCGGAGCAGCGTTTCGGCGTCGGTCATGTCGTCACATCCCCATCAGGCTGCGCCATTCTTTCCAGAAGCCGCGAACGGCGGTCTCGGTGGCGCGGGTTGTCTGAGTCTCGGCGCCGGTGCCGCCCATTTCCACCACCGATTCCTCGTCCTCCGCGGTGACGGTGGCGCGCTGCACGAAGCCGCCGACGCAGCCGTCCTCCATCGAGACGAAACCCGCGGGCCCGACCAGGTTGCCCTGCTTCAATCGCAGGGCGCGCAGGTCCGGTGTGTCATCGGCGAAGCCGAGATAGGTCCAATGCAGGTCCATCGTATCGACGCCACGCGGCACCACCTGGCGCACCGCGATGCAATTGTGGATCTGCTGCAGCACGAAGCCGGGGAACACCGTCAGGATCTGCAGCTGGATGCCGTCGCCCCATTCGTCGTGGTAGTGCAGCAGCCCCGGATCGGCGAGACGGAAATCTTCGCTATCGGAACGCAGACCAGCATCGCGATACGAGGTGTCCGGCGCGGGCGGCGGCGCCAGCGTGGTGGAGGCGTGGTGCGCGCCGCTCTCGCTGACCAGCACGCCGCCGCCCTGGCTCAGGCGGGTGATGCGGAAGGTGGCAAAGAACAGGTGCAGCAGGCTGGCGTGATAGGTGTCCTTCACGTTCTCGATGTAGAGTTTCCAGTTGTTCGGCAGCGGCTGGATGAAGCGGCCGATCACCTCCACCGGCTTTTTCAGCACGCGGCGGACGCGGGCAGTGACCGCCTCGCCGAGGTACTCTTCGATCGGCGGGGTGGCGTCCGACAGCGTGCCGAACACCAGGCCGCAGAAGGTGGTCGCGCGCAGCTTGCGTGGGCCGATGGCGTGCATGTCGAAATCCTTCGCCATGCCGCCCTGGCCGTTCACGCCGTGACGGAACGCGACCGACACCAGGTTGCCGCACAGGTCGTAGCGCCAGGCGTGATAGACGCAGGCGAAATCCTTGGCGTTGCCGCTGTCGTCGAGCGCGATCAGCGCGCCGCGATGAGCGCAGCGGTTTTCGAAGGCGTGCACCGCGCTGGCCTCGGCCCGCACGACGATCACCGGCATCTCGCCCACGAAGGTGGTACGGAAGTCGCCGGCGTTGGGGATGTCCGCTTCCAGGCACAGGAAATTCCACGTCGCTCCCTGGAAAATGCGCGCTTGCTCTTGCCGCGCCACATCCTGCTCTTGGTACACCCAGAAGGGTACGCGCGTCAGGCCGGGCGGCCAGGCACGGATGCCGCCGCCGAGACCCGGTTGCACGCTGGTGCCGTCCATCGCGACCTCCGTCGGTTGGTTGGGACGATGCTAGGACGTACGACGCAGGATTGCACCCTCGGCGCACCAAGGCACGCGCACCCGGGAAAGCATGCCGCGGGTACACGCCAGGGGCGCACGCGGTGGACGCACGCCGGGGGCGCACGCGGTGGACGCACGCCGGGGGCGTGACATGGCGGCGGACTCCGTCCAGGCTTGCCAACCGCAAGAACGACTGGAGGAAGCGATGGACATGGTGGCCGACGATACGAGATTGCCCCCCGATATCGACGCGCAGCCGTTGGTGCAGGCGGCGGCAGCGATGCGCCCCATGCTGCGCCGCTATCAGGAGGAACTGGAGCAGGAGCAGCGGCTACCACGTGCGCTGGTGGAGGAGCTGGAGGCCGCCGGCTTCTATCGTATGCTGATTCCACGCTCGCTGGGCGGGTTGCAGGTCGATCCGCTGACCTATCTGCGCGTCGTCGAATTGTTGGCCGAGGGCTGTGGGTCGGTCGGCTGGAATGTTTGCAACAACAGCATTGGCCAACTTGTTACGCTGGGTCTACCGGACGACGGCGTGCGGGAGCTGCACGCGAACGGTCCCGCCCGCCTGGCCGGCACCGCGGTACAGGGCGGCGGCCAGGCGGTGCCGGCGCCGGGAGGCTATCGCGTGACCGGGCGCTGGACGTTCGGCAGCGGCTGCCAGGAAGCAAGCTGGATGCTGGGGAGTTTCCAGATCCTGGAGAATGGGGAGCCGCGGCGCCGACCGGATGGCGGCTCGCTGTACTGGCGCGGCGTGTTCCCGCGCCAGGAAGCGGAGCTCGTGCCGGGGAGCTGGGACGTGGCGGGGCTGCGCGGCACCGGCAGCTTCGACTGGACCGTGAAGGACGTTTTCCTGCCGGAACGCCGCAGCATGGTGCACGCCGGCGTGCCGTTGGATAATCAGTGGTCGCGCTGGCCGGGCGTAACCTACACGCTGCCGACGCAGTGCTGGATCGGGCCGCACCATAGCGCGGTAATCACCGGGATCGCGCGCGCGGGGATCGAGGCGCTGATCGAACTTGCGGCCGAGAAGACTCCGCGCGGGCGGACCTTCAGGCTGTGCGACAATCCGCAGGTGCAGGAGGCGGTGGGACGGGCAGATGCGATCCTGAACGCGGGGCGCGGCTATCGCAGCGCAATGATCGCCGAAATTTGGAACACCGTCGCCAGCGGTGAGGAGACAACGCTGGAGCAGCGGGCGCGGTGCCGGTTGGCCTCGACCTATGCGGCGGACGGCGCGCGGGAGGCGATGGACCTGGTATACCGCCTCGGCGGCAGTACGTCGTTCAAGCGTGCCAGCCGCCTGGCGGAATGCTGGCGGGATCTGCAAGTGGTGGGGCAGACGGTGACGATTGCGCCGGAGTGGTACCCGATCGCGGGGCGGGCGCTGCTGGGGATGGATACCGGACCGCGGCTAAGGTAGGGGAGCGCGAGCGAGACGGCCGAACTCCGCTTCGATCGGGCGCGGCGCAGCCATCGAAAGACGGTCCGCGTCACGCGTTAGCGACCCCGTGCAGACATGCAAGGGATCAGATTCCTGTCAGCAGGACGTCGAGCGCGCGCAGCACCACATCGTGATGCCGCAGCAGCGACGCGACGGAATGGCTCGGTTCGCGCTTTGGCACCGTGGCGATCGCTTGCGTCAGCATCGCATGGCGTTGTCCGCCGCTCTCGAACACTGGATTAGCGATCTCGAATACTGGATTACCGTCACTGCCGTCCGGCTGTCTCCGTGCTGAAATCACAGCGAATCATGCGGCACCGGCGGTTGATGATTCTCCAGGGTCTCGTCCGGGCCGTGGTTCACCCGATTGCCCTGGGTCATGCCACAACAGTCATTCCGTTGTGGAGCCAATCCCCGCGCCGATTTGTCGGCGACCGATTTTCCTGTACGTAGCTGCCACGAGACGCGGTGGCCTACCCGCCATAAAGATGGTGGCGGTGGCAGCGGGAGGGAACCAATGGAAAGCCAAACGTTCGACTACATCATCGTGGGCGCAGGCTCCGCCGGATCGGTCCTGGCCAATCGCCTCAGCGCCAATCCGCAGCACAAGGTCCTGGTGCTGGAAGCCGGCCGCAAGAGCCATCCCTGGTCGCGCGTACCCGTCGGCTTCGCCCGGCTGATCAACAACCCGGCCGCCAACTGGCTGTATTCGTCTGAACCCGATGAGGGCACCGGGCAGCGCCGCATCCCCATACCGCGCGGCAAATTGCTGGGCGGATCGTCGTCGATCAACGGCATGGTGTTCGTGCGCGGCCAAGCGCAGGACTACGACCAATGGGCGCAGCTCGGCAACCGCGGCTGGAGCTATAGCGAGGTGCTGCCGGTCTTCAAGGACATGGAAAGCTACCAGGGCGCCGGCGACGCGGAATACCGCGGCCGCAACGGCCCACTGAAGGTCACCGAAAGCAACGAGACCGGCGCGTTGTATGACGCGCTGGTCAAGGCCGCCGGCGAGGTCGGCATCGCCTACACGCGCGACTATAACGGCGCGCAGCAGGACGGCATCGGCATGACGCAGGCCACCATCCGCGGCGGGCGGCGCATGAGTACCGCCGTCTGTTATCTCGATCCCGCGCGCAGCAGGCCCAATCTGAAGATTCAGCCCAATGCGCTGACCGAATGCCTGCTGCTGGAGGGCAAGCGCTGCGTCGGTGTGCGCTTCACCGTGGACGGGCAGACGCGCGAGGCCCGCGCGCAGCGAGAGGTGATCGTCAGCGCCGGGTCCATCAATTCTCCGCAGCTTCTGGAACTCTCCGGCATCGGCCGGCCTGAGCTGCTGCAAGGCCTCGGCATCGAAGTGCGCCATGGACTGAAGGGCGTGGGCGAGAACCTGCGCGATCACTATTCTCCGCGGATGAAGTGGGTGGTGCCGGCGTCGCTGGGCATGACCTACAACGCCAAGTGCCGCGGGCTTGGCATGGTCTGGCAGGCACTGCGCTATGCGCTGATGCACAAGGGCTTGCTCGGGCTGCCGGCGTCGCCGATCCGCGCCTATATCCGCACGCGCGCCGGGCTGGATGCGCCCGACGCGGCGATCTCCTGGATTCCGTTCCTGGCCGATTCGAATTTCCGGCTGGCGAAGCAGTCCGGCATCACCGCGATCATGAACATCCTGCGGTCGGAAAGCACGGGCAGCATCCATATCGCGTCGAAATCGCCGCGCCAGCCGCCGGCCGTGCGCTTCAACTTCATGACCGCGCAGTTGGACCGGGACGTCACGCTGGCCGCGATGCGCATCACGCGGAAGATCATGACGGCGCCGCCGATGCGGGAAATTGCCAGCGACGAGATCGCACCCGGCACGAACGTGCAAGGCGACGATGAACTACTCGATTGGGTGAAGCGGAATGCGGAGACCACGTATCATCCGGTCGGCACCTGCAAAATGGGCTCCGACCCGATGGCGGTGGTGGATGACCAACTGCGCGTGCATGGGATCGCGGGTTTGCGGGTGGCGGACGCCTCGATCATGCCGACGCTGACATCGGGCAACACGAACGCGCCGACGATCATGATCGGGGAGAAGGCGGCACGGATGATCCTGGCGACGGTGGGGTGATGTCTGGGGTGGATCTGGGAAGTAAATTGCTTTGGACGAAAAGCCGTCACAGCTTCGGCGGACGCGACAGGAAGAGAGCGCCAGCAAGCACCACTGCCACGAACACGGTTGGAAACACGAACCAGTACAACAGAGTGTCCAAGGTCACAGCAGCCTCCCAAGGACGACGTAAGCGCCGATCCATAGCACTATTCCGAGGGCGAACCATAGCAGAGTTACTGCCGTATGGACATTTCCCGGGAGCGTGCCAGCAATCACAGGCGCGATGTATCCGGCACCCGTCACCGCCAATGCCAGTTTGTCGAGCATACTGGCAAGAAACTTGGTGCGCTCGTTGTGGCGAAGCACGAGCGTCGCGATGGGCACAGGCGGCAATCCCATTCATGTCTCCATCAAGGCAGATCGCCCCGCACCAATTGCAACTGTCCACGCCAGACACGGACGTTTCGGTCTAAACTCCGTTCGCATGCATACCGCCCACTTATGCGGCGTATGCAGGCGCAGGCTTTGCCTTTAGCAGCTTGACCGGAAATGGTTGCCAAAGGGTTGACGCCACGGTGTTGAGGGGCGATGCACGAATGGCGACGACATCAGGGAGGAACCAATCCATGCCACGCCTGCACGGCAAAATCGCCCTGATCACCGGCGCCGGCACCGGCATTGGCCGCGCTACCGCTCGTGCCATGGCGGCAGAAGGCGCTCGCGTTGTCGTTGCCGAACTGAACGCCGCCTCCGGCGAGCAAACCGCGCATATCATCGCCCAGGCGGGCGGCGACTGCATCGCCGTTCCGACCGACGTCACGCAGGAAGACAGCGTCAAGGCGACGATCGACACCGCCGTGCGGCACTACGGCGCGCTGCACATCGTGCACAACAACGCCGGCGGCTCGACCCCGGTGGACAGCACCGTCGTCGACGTCCCCATCGAGGAATTCTGGCGCGCCATCCGCCTCGATCTGTTCGGCACGTTCCTCGGCTGCCGGTTCGGCATTCCGGCGATCATCGCCGCGGGCGGCGGCGCGGTGATCAACATGGCATCGAACGTCGCGCTGATGGGCGTTGCCGGCCTGGATTGCTACACCGCCGCCAAGGGCGGCATCGCCGCGATCACCCGCTCCATGGCGGTGGAGTTCGCGGCGCAGAAGGTGCGCGTCAACGCCATTGCCCCGGCCGCGACCATGACCGACCGGGTACGCAGCCGGCTGGATTCCGGCAAGTCGAGCGTGGTGAAGATCGCGGCCGCGCACTTGCTCGGGCTGATCGAGCCGGAGGACATCGCCAACATGGCGGTGTTCCTCGCGTCCGATGAAGCCCGGATGATCACCGGCCATATCTATCCGGTGGACAGCGGCATAACGATGTCCTGAGCCGAGAAACGCCGCATGTTCGAAAGCATCCTCGCTGCGCATGCCGATCCGGACCAGCCAGGCGCCACCTTCCGCGCCATTGACGCGGTCCTGGCCGCATCCCCCGGCCACATCCTGTTCACCGTCCTGGTGCACCATCCGGCGCTGAAGCAGTCGGAGCGGTTCTACAGCAATCAGCCGCAGGCCTATCCGGTCGGCGGCCGCAAGCCGGTCACCGACTCCGCCTGGATGCGGCGCGTCATCCACGGCGGCGAACCCTATATCGGCCGCACCCGTGAGGACATCGCAGCGCATTTCTTCGATCACGAGCTGATCCATTCACTCGGCTGCGACAGTATCCTGAACATGCCCGTCCGCTGGCGTGGCGAGACCATGGGCACACTGAACCTCTGCCACAGCGCCGGCCATTACGACGAGAGTCATCTGCCGCGCGTGAAAGTGATCGCGCAGCTTGCGCTGCCGGTGCTGCTGCTGATCAACCGCGCCTGATTCGGTAGCGGTTGAGTCTGTATTGGCACGCAGCAGGAAGTGCGGCGCGGCGCCGTGGCCGGCCCAGATGCCATTGCGAGGAACACAGCGACGAAGCAATCTCCTGCCAGGGACCCGCGGACGCTCGCGCGCGCCGTTTGCAGGAGCTTGCTTCGGTCGCCGCGCTCCTCGCAATGACAGCAGGACGGGCGACAGCGGCACGGTGGCCGGACGGTCCCAGGACACGAAACCGCGGCCAGAATATCGATCGATTGACATATACTATCGAACGATATAGTTCGCGGCCGAATGAGCCTGAATCCCACCCCAGCGGCCGGCCGCCTGCGCCCGCCCATGCAGCAGCGCAGCGAGGACACGCGCCTGCGCATCCTGCAGGCTGCGCTAGAGGTCTTCGCCGCCGAAGGCTATGACGGCGCCAGCACCCGCACCCTCGCCCAGCGCGCCGGCGTCAACCTGCCGGCCTTGCAGTACTACTTCGGCAGCAAGGAAGGCCTGTACCGCGCGGTCATCGACTTGCTCGGCGACACGCTGGAGCAACGCATCGCCCCGGTCACCCAGGAGATACGCCACGGTCTATCCCACGGACCGATGCCACGACGGCAGGCCGTGCACTTGCTCTGCCGCCTGCTCGACGCATTTGTGGCCCTGGTGACCGATCAGACCAGTTCCGACTGGGAAGCCCGCGCCTCCTTCTTCGCCCGCGCCGAGATCGAGCAACAGGCTGCGCTCGACAGGCTGCACCAGCGTGTGTCGCGGCAGATTCTTGAACCCTGCGCCCTGCTGGTCGGCCATCTTACCGGCCAGCCACCGGATGCCGAGCAAACGCTGCTGCGCACGGTCGCGCTGATCGGACAGGTGACAGTGTTCTGCAACCGCAAGGCGCATCAGGCGCTGGGTTGCCGGCCACTCGATGAGGCGCGGGTTCGCGCCATCCAGAGGGTCGTGCGCGAGCATACCAGGGCCATCTTCCGCGTGGTCAGAGGCGCCGACACGTGACGCAGCCAGAACAGACCCGAAGGGCGCGTGCCCTTGTGCTAGTAACGGCGTTGCTGTGTGCGGGCTGTGCGGTCGGTCCGGACTTCCACCGCCCGGCCGCGCCCAAGGACGCCGGCTACAGCAGCGCGACGCTGCCGGCGACGGCCGCCAGCGCGGTGCAAGGCGGCGCGGCGCAGCATTTCGTGCCGGGAGGCGACCTGTCCGGCGATTGGTGGACCTTGTTCCGCTCGCGTCCGCTCAGCAACCTGATCGACCAGGCATTGCGCGCAAATCCGGACCTGCAGGCGGCACAGGCCGCGTTGCGTGAGGCAAACGAAAACCTCTATGCTGGCCAAGGTTCCCTGTTCCCCACGGTCGGCATCAATGCCCAGGCCGCGAGGGAGCGCCTTTCCGGCGCCGAGTTCGGTGAGCCCAACCTGAGCACGTCATTCAGCCTCGTCACCGGCGCGCTGAACATGTCCTATGCGCCCGACGTGTTCGGTGGTGTCCGCCGGCAGGTGGAATCGCTGGCGGCGCAGGCGCAGTACCAACTCTTCGAACTGGAAGCCACCTACCTCACGCTGACCTCCAACGTGGTCAACGCCGCGGTGCAGGAAGCTTCGTTGCGCGACCAGATCGCTGCCACGCGTGACATCATTCGCCTGGAAACTGCCCAGCTCGACCTGGTGCGCCAGCAGTTCGCGCTCGGTGCCGCGGCACGATCCGACGTGCTGCAGCAGCGAGCGACATTGTCAGCGACCCAGGCCACGTTGCCGCCCCTGGAAAAGCAGTTGGCGCAAACGCGTGACCAGCTCACGGCCTTGCTCGGCCGGTTTCCCAACCAGCAGCCGGCGGCGCGCTTCAATCTTGCCAGCCTGCGACTGCCGACCGAGCTACCGCTGAGCCTGCCGTCCCAACTGGTCCAGCAACGCCCGGACATCCGCGCGGCCGAGGCGACGTTGCATGCAGCCAGTGCCAATGTCGGCGTCGCCATCGCCAACCAACTGCCGCAGTTCAGCATCACCGGGCAGTACGGCACCGAGGGGCTGGGCTTCACCAACCTGTTCACGCCGGCCACTGCGATCTGGAGCATCGCCGGCGGCATCAGCCAGACCTTGTTCGATGCTGGAACACTGCTGCACAAGAAGCGCTCCGCGGTCGCGGCCTTCGACCAGTCCGCGGCACAATACCGCAGTACCGTGGTCAAGGCGTTTCAGAATGTCGCCGATGCACTGCGGGCGCTGGAAGCGGACGCCGCGGCGTTGCGCGCGCAAGCGGAAGCGGAACAAACGGCCCGCGACAGCCTGGACCTGGCGCGCGAGCAATTCCGGCTCGGCACCATCACCTACCTCACGCTGGACAATGCGGAACGCACCTATCAACAGGCCCGCATCAATCTGGTTCAGGCACAGGCGAGCCGCTATGCCGACACCGCGGCCTTGTTCCAGGCGCTGGGCGGGGGGTGGTGGAATCGCAACGACGTGGCGCCCGACGCGATCGGCCGGCCGGATCGGTTGGGAATTTCGCTCTCGGCCGAGCAGGACTGACGGAGGGGTATCATGGCCAAGCGCATGATCATCATGCTGGTAGCCGTCGCCATCGTGCTCGGCCTCGTTTTCGGCTTCCAGGCGTTCAAGACGCACATGATCAAGCAGGTGATGGCGGGTTTTGCGAATCCGCCGCAGACCGTCTCCACGATCACCGCCGGCTATCAGCAGTGGCAGCCGCATCTATCCGCGGTCGGCACTTTGCGCGCGGTGGACGGCGCCAACCTGTCGCTGCAGCTTTCAGGCATCGTCAGCGAGATCGGCTTCAAATCGGGCGACGATGTACAGAAGGGGCAGGTACTGCTGCGCCTGCGCAATGACGATGACGTTGCCAAACTGCACGCGCTGCAGGCCGCTGCCGAGCTGGCGCAGATCAACTATGACCGCGACCGCAAGCAGCTCCTGATCCACGCCATCGCCCAGGCGACGCTGGACAGCGACGCTGCGAGCCTGAAGAGCGACCTCGCCCAGGTGGCGCAGCAGCAGGCGATCGTGGACCAGAAGGTGTTGCGCGCGCCGTTCGCCGGGCATCTGGGCATTCGGGCGGTCGACCTGGGTCAGTACCTGACGGCGGGGACGGCGGTCGTCACGTTGCAGGCGCTCGATCCGCTTTATGTCGATTTCTATCTGCCGCAGCAGGCGCTGGCGAACCTCAAGGTGGGGCAGGCCGTGGCGCTACAGGTCGATACGTGGCCTGGCGAGACGTTCAGCGGCCAGGTCAGCGCGATCAATCCGCAGGTCGATACCAGCTCTCGCAACGTGCAGATCCGCGCGACGTTGCCCAATCCGGACCATCGATTGCTGCCTGGCATGTTCGCCACGCTACAGATCGATACCGGTGCGCCACAGCGCTTCGTCACGCTGCCGCAGACCGCGATCGCGTACAATCCGTATGGCAACACGGTCTATCTCGTGCTCGACAAGGGCAAGAACGCGCGGGGCCAACCGGACCTGATCGCGCAGCAGAATTTCGTGACGACCGGGGACACGCGCGGGGACCAGGTGGCGGTGCTGAAGGGGGTAAAGGCGGGGGACGTCGTCGTCTCGGCCGGCCAGATCAAGCTTCACAACGGGGCGCCGGTGGCGATCAACAACACGGTGCAGCCGCTCGACAATCCGCATCCCCAAGTCTCCGAGCAATAGGGGGCCGGCGCCATGAATTTCACCGACATCTTCATCCGCCGGCCCGTGCTGGCCACGGTGGTCAGCCTGCTGATCCTGGTGCTGGGCCTGCGTGCCGTGGGCGCCTTGCCGGTGCTGCAATACCCGCGCACCGAGAACGCGGTGGTCACCGTCACCACGCAGTTCTACGGCGCCGATCCGGCGACCGTGGCCGGGTTCATCACCACGCCGCTGGAGAATGCCATCGCGCAGGCGAACGGCATCGACTACATGACCTCCAACAGTCAGTCCGGGACCAGCACGATTACGGTGAACCTGCGGCTGAACTACGATCCGGACAAGGCGCTGAGCGAGATCAACACCAAGATCAGCTCGGTGCTGAACCAGTTACCCGTCGGCACGCAGCAGCCGATTCTGTCGGTGACCGTCGGGCAGACGATCGACGCGATGTATATCGGGTTCTACAGCGACGTGCTGGAGCCGAACCAGGTGACGGACTACCTGGTGCGGGCGGTGCAGCCGAAATTGCAATCGGTACCGGGGGTGCAGACCGCGGAATTGCTCGGTGCCAAGAATTTCGCACTGCGTGCATGGCTGAATCCCGACAAGCTCGCGGCCTATGGCCTGACCGCGACCGATGTCGCGCAGGCCCTGGCCAACAACGACTACATTTCCGGCCTTGGCACCAGCAAGGGCCAGATGGTGCAGGTCAACCTCGCCGCATCCACCGACCTGCACACGCTGGAGCAGTTCCGCGATATGCAGATCAAGCAGGTCAATGGCGCGATCATTCGGATGAAGGACGTGGCGAACGTCTCGCTCGGTTTCGATGACTACGATTCCCAGGTCAGTTTCGACGGCAGGCGCGCGGTGTATTTTGGCATCCAGGTCGCACCCGGCGCCAACCTGCTGGATGTCATCAAGGGAGTGCGCGACATCTTCCCCAGCATTCAGGCGCAGTTGCCGCATGGAATGACAGGAACGATCGTTTACGACTCGACCGAGTTCGTGAGTAGTTCGATTCATGAGGTGATTACGACGTTAGTAGAGGCGGTACTGATCGTCACGCTGGTGGTGTTCGCATTCCTCGGTTCGCCGCGTTCGGTGCTGATCCCGGTGATCGCGATTCCTCTGTCGCTGATCGGCACCTTCACTTTGATGCTGGCCTTCGGATTCTCCATCAATCTGCTGACCTTGCTGGCGTTGGTGCTGGCGATCGGGCTGGTGGTGGACGATGCGATCATCGTGGTGGAGAACGTCAACCGTCACCTGGAACAGGGGATGCGACCGATTCCTGCCGCCATCCAGGCGGCGCGCGAGCTGGGCGGCCCGATCATCGCGATGACGGTGGTGCTGATCGCGGTCTATGTCCCGATCGGTTTCCAGGGCGGCCTGACCGGCGCGTTGTTCACCGAGTTCGCCTTCACACTGGTGGGCGCCGTCACGGTGTCCGCCATCATCGCGCTGACGCTGTCGCCGATGCTTTGCTCGCGCGTCCTCGCGCCGCATACCGCCGATCGCAGCGGCTGGGAGGCGCGGCTGGTGGACTTCATCGACCGGCGCTTCGCCTCGCTGCATCGCCGCTATGAGCGGCGGCTGCACAACAGCCTGAATTTCCTGCCGGTCACTCTGGTGTTCGCCGCGATCGTGCTGGGGAGCATCTTCTTCCTCTACAACAGCGCCACCAGCGAGCTGGCGCCGCAGGAGGATGAAGGCGTCGTCATCGCGCTCGCGACACCCGCGCCGAACGCCACGTTGCAGCAGCGGCTGATGTACGACCATCAGATCGACCAGGTCTTCACCAGCTTCCCGGAGACCGACCACGTGTTCCAGCTCGACGTCCCCGGCCAGAACATTGGCGGCATGGTGCTGAAACCCTGGGACCAGCGCGTGCGCACGACCAACCAGTTGCAGCCGCAGGTCCAGCGGGCGTTGAGCGGGATCGCCGGCTTCCGGGCGGTGGCGTTCCAGCCGCCTTCGCTGCCCGGCTCCAACGGGCTGCCGATCCAGTTTGCAATCGAGACAACCCAATCGTTCGATGCGTTGAACGGCGTGGCGCAGCAATTCCTGCAACGCGCCCGCGCGAGTGGGCTGTTCATCTTCGTCGACAGCGATCTGCGCATCGACCAGCCGCAATCGACCGTGGTGATCGACCGCGACAAGGCGGCATCGCTGGGGCTGAGCATGAAGGATATCGGCGCGGCGCTCGGCTCGATGCTGGGCGGCGGGTACGTCAACTACTTCAGCCTCGATGGTCGGTCCTATAAAGTTATTCCGCAAGTGGAGCAGAGGTTTCGACTGAATACGGATCAGTTGTTGAACTATTATATTCGGACGGACAATGGGGACTCGGTGCCGCTATCGACCGTGGCGCATATCGTCACCCGGACGGTGCCCGAAGCGCTCAACCACTTTCAGCAGCTCAATTCCGCGACGATCGAAGGCGTGCCATTCCCCGGCGTCGCATTGGGCACCGCGGTGGACTACCTGACCAAGCTGGCGAAGCAGACGCTGCCGCAGGGCTATACGGTCGATTATGGCGGGCTGTCGCGGCAGTATGTGCAGGAGTCCTCCGGCTTCGTCGTTACCTTCGGTTTCGCGCTGATCATCATCTTCCTGTCGCTGGCGGCACTGTTCGAGAGCTTCCACGATCCGCTGATCATCCTGGTCTCGGTGCCGATGTCGATCGCCGGCGCATTGTTGTTCGTCAGCACGGGAATCGGCGGCGCCACGCTGAACATTTACACCGAGGTGGGTCTGGTCACTTTGATGGGGCTGATCAGCAAGCACGGCATCCTGATCGTGGAGTTCGCAAACGGGTTACAAAAGGAGGGCAGGACCAAACGCCAGGCGATCGAGGAAGCGGCCGGCATCCGGCTGCGGCCGATCCTGATGACCACGGCGGCGATGGTGCTGGGCGTGATCCCGCTGCTGACCGCCAGTGGCGCCGGCGCCGTGTCGCGCTTCGACATGGGATTGGTGATCGCCAGCGGCCTCGGGGTCGGCACACTGTTCACCCTGTTCGTCGTTCCGGCGGTATATATGCTGCTTGCCGCGGACCATCATGTGGTGAGGGCAGCGGAGGAACCAGTGCGGCGGCAGGTCGAGCCTGTCACCGGTTCATCGCTGCGATAGTCCTCCGGCTCCGACCGTTGGTGCCCGACGCGGACTGTCATGCGACTTGATCACCGGCCTGGCGGCGGACCCGTGGCTGTATGAAAGACGCTTCTCTCCACCCGGCAGATCGGAGCAGATTGTTTCTTCTTTCTTGTTAGCGCAGCGAAGCAATCTCCCGCGAATACGTGCGAAACCTTCGGGAAATTGCTTCGCTTCGCTCGCAATGACAGAACGAACGGGAGCGTCCATTGTCCCGCCACCCGCCGCCTTCAAGCCCATGGCGCATCCTCTGCCGCGCGTTGCTCTGGTTGCTCGCGGCGGAAGTCGCCGCCTACGCTGTCTCCTTCCTGGTCGTGTTCGTCCTTGCCGTGGCTCACACTGCCGCATACGGCAAGTCGGGATGGCAGCCGTCGCCGCTCGTCTATGCCCTGCCCGCCACGGTCGCACTGCAGGCGATCCTACTGTTCGTCGACCTCCGCGAGGGACGGCTTCGCGGCCATGGCAACCTTGCCGCCGGCCTCGGCGCCGCCCCGGTGCGCCGCCCTCGGCTGATCGCGTTTTTCGTCGTGCTGATGATCGCCTGGGTGCTCTCCTACATAACGCTGCTCATCCATTTTCAGAGCGTTGCCACCTTCATCGCCCACGACGTGCCACCCACGCCCGTGCTGCGCATGACCGGCGTTCCCGCATTGATCGTGATCCGCATTCTGCTGATCGCCGCCCTGGCGCCGCTCGCGGAGGAACTGTTCTTTCGCGGGTGGCTGTGGACGGCGCTGCGCCGGACCTGGGACGTCTGGCCGACCGCATTGTGCAGCAGCGGCATCTGGCTGGCGCTGCATGCGCTGGAGGGGGCCGTGCGGGTGCCGATCCTGGTGCCGGCCGCGATCCTGCTGTCGCTCGCACGCCACCACGGTGGCAGCGTGCGCGCGTCGATCCCGATCCATGTCGCCAACAACCTGACCGCGGTGGCAATCCAGCTTGTCGCGATGGCCGCGGGGTAGGGGCGCACAAGGGGACGAGAGTTGTCTGCTTGCGCTTTGCCGCCGTACTCTTCTCGCCCTACCCTGCCCCGTATTCCTCCGGCGAACGCAGGTTCAGCGCCAGCGCGTGCATGCCGTCGGCGAACTCCCGTGCCAGCACCTCATGCACTTTGCGCGACCGGGCCACGCGCGGCATGCCCTGGAATGCCGCCGACACCAGCAGCACATTATAGTGCGTCTCCCCGCCCGCACGCGCGCCGACGTGGCCGGCATGGCGCGCGCTGTCGTCCTCGACGCGCAGGACCATGGGGGCGAAGGCGGCGGTCAGGGCGGCTTCCAGCCGGGCGGCGCGGGACTGCATCGCGCACATATCGGCCCGTCGCGCCTTGACGCCAAGCACCCTGTTGCCAACCGCCCCGCCCACCGCACATAAAAGGACCCATGACCCGACGTCCCACGCGACCCAGGGCCTACGCGCCCGACCCGGCCGCACCGGGGCGGACCTGCGACATGCCCGGCTGCGGCGCGCAAGGCGAATATCGCGCGCCCAAATCGCGGCTGAACCTCCAGGAGTACTGGTGGTTCTGCCTGGAGCATGTACGTGCGTACAATGGCTCGTGGGACTACTACAAAGGCATGACGGCGGCGCAAATCGAAGCCCAGCTTCGTGCCGACACCGCCTGGCAGCGCCCGTCCTGGCCGCTCGGCCGCCTCGGCAGCCACCACGCCTGGCAGGACGATCTGGTGCGCGACCCGCTGCACGTGCTCGCGGCGGGCCGGATGCGGAGCGGTGCCGGCGCACCCGCAGAGCATGCGCCGACCGAGCTGCGTGAGCCGCTGGCCGCGCTTGGCCTGAGCTGGCCGACGACGCTCGATGCCGTGAAACTGCGCTACAAGGAGCTGGCGAAACGCCACCACCCGGACGCCAACGGCGGCAGCCGGGAATCGGAGGAACGGCTGAAGACCATCAACCTGGCCTACGCCACATTGCGATCCCGACTTATGCCCGAACCCCGGGTGGCCGCCGCCGGCTAACCCCTTTGCCCGCCCCTGCCCTTGCGCCTGCTGCTGCGCCGGCACTTGCGCCTGTGGGCGGCGCGGCTAGACTTTTCCAGGAACACACAGGACCCGCTTGCCGATGAACAAGGTCACCGCCCTCGCCGAAATGCGCCCCACCTCCGCCATAGACCTGCCGGACACCAAGGTCGTCGCGCGCGACGCCTTTAGCATCGACACCGACATGGTGGTGCCCGCCTTCTCGGTGCGCACGGAGCATGTGCCGGACATCGACGACGCCTATCGCTTCGACAAGGAGACGACCCTGGCGATCTGCGCCGGCTTCTCCTTTAACCGCCGTACGATGATCCAGGGCTATCACGGCACCGGCAAGTCCACCCACATCGAGCAAGTGGCGGCGCGTCTGAACTGGCCGTGCATCCGGGTGAACCTGGACAGCCACATCAGCCGCATCGACCTGATTGGCAAGGACGCCATCGTCATCCGCGACGGCAAGCAGGTGACCGAGTTCCGCGAGGGCATCCTGCCCTGGACGCTGCAGCACGCCTGCGCTCTGGTGTTCGACGAATACGACGCCGGCCGCCCCGACGTGATGTTCGTGATCCAGCGCGTGCTGGAGGTCGAGGGCAAGCTAACTCTACTCGACCAGAACCGGGTGATCCGGCCGCATCCGTCGTTCCGGTTGTTCTCGACGGCGAACACGGTGGGGCTGGGCGATACGACCGGCCTGTATCACGGCACCCAGCAGATCAACCAGGGCCAGATGGACCGCTGGAACATCGTCGCCACGCTGAACTATCTGCCGCACGGGATGGAAACCGAGATCGTGCTGGCCAAGATGGCGATCGATCCGGCGGACACGGCGATGAAGAAGCGGGTGGAGAGCATGGTCGCGCTGGCCGACCTGTCCCGTGCCGGGTTCATCAATGGTGATATTTCCACCGTCATGTCGCCGCGCACGGTGATCACCTGGGCGGAGAATGCGCGCATCTTCGGCAGCGTCGGGTTCGCATTCCGGGTCACGTTCCTGAACAAGTGCGACGAGGCGGAGCGGGCGACGGTGGCAGAGTACTACCAGCGCTGCTTCAACGAGGAGATTCCCACCGGCGGGTTCACGACGCGGAAGTGACAAACACCACTCCCCCTCCCCTTATGGGAGGGAAGTTGTATCGGTTGGTCAGACCTCCGCGTCGCCGTCCTTCTTGAACGGCGATTGCTCCGCCAGCGCCGCCATTTCGTGACGGATGCCGCGGCGTTCGTCCTCGACGAAACTCGCAACGGCCCGCCGCAGCCCGGCATGGGCGACCCAGTGCGCGGAGAATGTCGGCTTCGGCAGATAGCCGCGCTGGATCTTGTGCCGCCCCTGCGCCCCGGCCTCGACGCGCTGCAGCTTGTGCTCGATGGCCCAGTCGATTGCACGGTAATAGCAAAGCTCGAAGTGCAGGAACGGCCAGTCGCCGCGGCAGCCCCAGTTGCGGCCGTACAGTGCCTCACTGCCCGCCAAGTTCAGCGCACCCGCGATTGGCTTGCCGTCATGCTCTGCCAGCATCAGCACCACGCGGTCGCCCAGACGTTCCCCCAGCAGCGAAAAGAACTGCCGGGTCAGGTAAGCAGAGCCCCACTTGCGGTCGACCGTCGAACGGTAGAAGCGGTAAAACGCATCCCAGTGCGCTTCCTTCAGATCGGTGCCGTTCAGCGCCCGGAAGGTTAGGCCCGCGGCGTTCGCATCGCGCCGCTCCCGCCGCAACACTTTTCGCTTGCGTGACGACAGCGCGCCGAGGAAATCGTCGAAGCTGGCATAGCCAGCGTTCTCCCAGTGGAACTGCATGCCCAGGCGCTGCAGCCAGCCGGCCTCTCCCAGCTCGGTCCATTCGTCCTGGGTGCAGAACGTCACGTGAACCGACGACAGGTCGAGCGACCGGCAGGCTTGCTCCAGCGCGTTCGCCAGCGCGCCGATTGGAATGCCGCTGCCGGGGCGGCGCAGCAGGCGGGGCCCGGGTACCGGACTGAACGGCGCGGCCACCTGCAGCTTCGGGTAGTAATCTCCGCCAGCCCGTTCCAGCGCGTGTGCCCAGCCGTGGTCGAACACGTATTCGCCGTAGCTATGGCTCTTGGCGTACATCGGCGCCACCGCCACCACGCCGCCGTCCTCGCCACGCAGCACCGCGTGCTGCGGCAGCCAGCCGGTGCGCGCCGTCGCGCTGCCGCTGTCTTCCACCACGCTCAGGAAGGCATGGCTGACGAAGGGATTGCCGTCGCCCGCGCAGGCATCCCAGTCAGAAGCGGCAACCTCCTTGATCGCGCGGTGCAGCGTCAGCGTGAGCGTGGGTGATCCGTCGGGCATGGCGGGAGCGTAAGGGAGTTTGCGGCGTTTGTTTAGTACCAACCGATCTCGAACAGGCCTTCGACTTCAACCGCGGCGTCGGCCGGGAGCGAGGGAACGCCGATGGTGGTGCGGGCGTGGCGGCCAGCCTCGCCGAACATCGCGACCGCGAGGTCCGAGGCACCATTCATCACGAGCGCGTGCTGGGTGAACTCAGGCGGCGAGGCGATGAAGCCGCCCAGCCGCACCACGCGGCGCACGCGATCCAGGTCGCCGTCGCAGGCCGCCTTCAGGTGCACCAGCACATTGATGAAGCACAGCCGTGCGGCCTCCTTGCCCTGGTCGATCGCCAGGTTGAGCCCGACCTTGCCGGTGATGGCGATGGTGCCGTCGCGCGCGGGAACCTGGCCCGACACCGCGACGAGATTGCCGGTGACAACATAGGGCACGTAGTTGGCAATCGGCGCCATTGGCTTCGGCAGGGTGATGCCGAGCTCCGCCAGTTTCGCTTCGGTCCGTCCGGACATGTGAGTGATTCCTTCTTCGCGATAGGGGTGCCGAAGCGACTCCCCTCCGCTTGAGGGAGAGGGAAGGGGGAGGGGTTCGATCCCCCCAAACTGTGGCGATATGCCCCCTCCGCCTTCCCCCTCCCTCAAGCGGAGGGGGTATTCTCTCGTCTTCTTGACCCTACGCCGCCTTTGCCAGAGCCATCGCCTTCCATACCGTCTCCGGTGTGGCCGGCATGTCGATATGCGTCACGCCGTCGCCCGCCAACGCATCGAGAACTGCGTTGATCACCGCCGGCGGGCTACCGACCGCGCCGGCCTCACCTGCTCCCTTCACACCGAGCGGATTGGTGGTGCAGGGGATTTCCACCAACTCCACCTGGATCTCCGGCAGGTCGTCGGCGCGCGGCAGGGCGTAGTCCATGAAGCTGCCGGACAGGAGCTGGCCCGATCCGTCTTCGTAGGCTGTGCGTTCGAACAATGCCTGGCCGGTGCCCTGCGCCACGCCGCCCTGTACCTGGCCGCGCACGATCAGCGGGTTCACCGCCTTGCCGACGTCGTCGAACACCGCGTAGCGCACCACGTTCACCACGCCGGTTTCCGGATCGATCTCGACCTCCGCGATGTGGCAGCCGTTGGGGAAGGTGTGAAAGTCGATATTGGCGACTTCCGCCGCATCCAACGTGACCGCCGGTTCGCCTGCCGCGGCCCGCTGCCGCTGCGTCGCCGCCAGCGTCATGATGTCGACGCCGCGGTCGGTGCCGACGATGCTGAAACGGCCATCGGCAAAGGCGATGTCGGCCGGCGCCGCCTCCAGCATTTCCGCGGCAGCCTGCTTGCCCTTGGCGATGACCGTGTCGGCGGTGACCAGAATCGCCTGGCCTTCCGAGTACAGGCTGCGCGCGCCGCCGGTGCCGCCGCCGACGGGGATGGTATCGGTGTCGCCCTGGCGCACCCGGATTTTCTCGCCGTCGATCCCCAGCCGCGTGGCGGTCAGTTGCACGTACGCCGTCTCGTGCCCCTGGCCGGTGGATTGCGTGCCGACATAGACATCGACGAACCCGTCATCGGCGAAACGGATTTCCGCGCGCTCGGTAGGATCGCCGCCGGTCGCTTCCAGGTAGTAGGAAAAGCCCAACCCGCGCCGCTTGCCGCGCTTCGCCGCTTCCGCGCGGCGCGCGGCGAAACCGGCGTAGTCGACGCCCTCCAGCGCGGCGTCGAACACCTTGCGGAAATCGCCACTGTCATACGACTTGCCGACCGGCGTCGCGTGCGGCATGGCGCTGGGCGGCACCATGTTGCGGCGCCGCAATTCGGCGCGGTCGATCTTCAGATCGCGCGCGGCGGCGTCCACCAGGCGTTCCACCAGATAGTTCGCCTCCGGCCGTCCGGCGCCGCGATAGGCATCGACCGGCACGGTGTTGGTGAACACGCCCAGCACGTTGGCGTAGATCGCCTGGAAGCCGTAGATGCTGGCCAGCACGCTGGTGCCGGCGAAGGTCGGGAATGAACGGCGCGAAATTGGAAAGATACGCGCCCATGTTGGACACGTTGCGCGTCCGCAGCGCCAGGAACTTTCCGCCCGCGTCGATCGCCAGCTCGCCCAGCGTGACGTTGTCGCGGCCCTGCGTGTCGGCCAGGAACGCCTCGCTGCGATCGGACACCCATTTCACCGGCCGGCCCAGCCTGCGGGCCGCGTAGCAGGTCAGCACATGCTCGGCGTAGAGAAACAGCTTCATGCCGAAGCCGCCGCCGACATCCGGCGTGACGATGCGGAACTTTTCCGGATCGGCGTTGAACAGCGGCGCCATCAGGTTCTTCACCAGCCAGCCGCCCTGCGTGTTGGCATACAGCGTCCAGCGGCCGGTCGCCGCATCGAAGTCAGCCATGGCGACGCGCGCTTCCATCGACGATACGACGATACGGTTGTTCACCACCGTCAGCCGCGTGACATGCGCGGCCTTGGCGAACTGCGCCTCGGTGGCGGCCTTGTCGCCGATCTCCCAGTCGAACGCGAGGTTGTGCGGCACGTCGGGCCAGACCAGCGGAGCGCCCTTGTCCATCGCCTTCGCCGGATCGGTGACCGATGGCAGGATGTCGTAGTCCACCGTCACCTGCTCGGCCGCATCGCGCGCCGCCTTGGCGGAGTCGGCGACGACGAACGCCACAGGATCGCCGACATGCCGCACCATGTCGTCCGCCAGCACCGGATGCGGCGGCATCGCCTGCGGCGTTCCGTCCCGGTTCTCCACCGGCGCGGCGCAGGGCAGCGGCCCGATGCCGTCGGCATTCAGGTCGGCCGCCGTATAGATTGCCTTAACCCCGGGCAGCGATGATGCCGCCGCGGCGTCGATCCCCTTGATCCGCGCCGCGGCGTGCGGGCTGCGCAGCACGACGCCGTGCAGCATGTCGGGCAGGACGATGTCGTCGGTGTAGCGGCCCCTGCCAACGAGCAAGCGCGGGTCCTCCACCCGGCGGACCGGTTGGGCGAGGCCGAACTTCGGCGTCGTCATGGTGCTGTCTCCCCGGCGTCTGTCATGGTGTGATCGGAGCATGCCTCCGCCGCGGATGAAAGGCCAACGGAACATGAGTGCCAAAAGAGCAGATCGTCGTCTGTGCGTGTTGAATGCGGGTTCGTCCAGCCTGAAATTCGGCGTCTATGGCATCGAGGGCGGGCTGCGCCAGATCCAGCTCGGCGCGGTGGAGGGGATCGGCGGCAAGGCGCGGCTGCGGCTGACGACGGCGGACGGCAAGCCGGTGCATGACGTGACGCTGGACGCTCCGGATCATGCCGCCGCGCTGGATGCCGTGGCGGCGCTGCCCGACGGGCCGCTGGCGCGGCAGGGGCTGGCGGCGTTCGGTCATCGCGTGGTGCATGGCGGCCCGGACATGACCGCGCCGGTCGTGGTGGATGCGGCGACGCTGACGCGCATCGAGGCACTGAATCCGCTGGCGCCGTTGCACAATCCGCCGGCGGTGGCAGTGCTGCGCGGGTTGGGCGAGCGGTTTCCCGGCGTGAAGCAGGTAGCGTGTTTCGATACCTCGTTCCATCGCGGCCATCCCGCGGTGGCAGACCGTTTCGCCATCCCCGACGCGCTGTATCAGGAAGGCGTGCGGCGCTACGGCTTCCACGGCCTGTCGTACGAATACATTGCCGGTGCCCTGACGGAACGAGCGCCGGAGATCGCGCTGGGTCGGGTGGTCGTCGCACATCTCGGGGCGGGGGCGTCGATGTGCGCGCTGGCGGGTGGGCGCAGCGTGGATTCGTCGATGGGATTCACCGCGTTGGATGGGCTGCCGATGGCCACGCGGTCCGGCTCGGTCGATGCGGGCGTGATCCTGTGGCTGCAGCAGCAAAAGGGCTGGAGTGCCGATCGGGTAGAGCATTTCCTTTACGAGGAGTGCGGATTGAAGGGGCTGTCGGGCGTTTCCAACGATATGCGCACATTGCTCGCGAGCGAGGCGCCGTTGGCGAAACTGGCAGTCGAGTATTTCGTGTATCACGTGGCAAAGACGGCCGGCTCGCTGGCGGCGAGCATGGGCGACATCGACGGCATGGTGTTCACCGCTGGAATTGGCGAGCGCAGCCCGGAGATCCGTGCGCGCGTGCTGCGGCGGCTGGGATGGCTCGGGTTCGTGCTGGACGAGGCCGCGAACCAGGCGACCAGCACACGGCTGACGCGGCCGGGTTCGCCACGGCCGGCCTTCGTCATTCCCACCGACGAGGAGATTGTCATAGCCCGTCACACGCTGGCACTGCTCGGCTCAACGTAACGGATTCAGCAACGTTGTTGCGGAACAGTGGGCGGGCGCCTGGAGTGTGCGCATGACCGCAAACTCGACGATCTTACGCATGGCCAGGCGAGTCTGCGACAGGCGGTGACCGAGTACCATTCGTCGGTGATCGGCCACGTCGTGATGATCAGCGAGCTCGATCGTCGGGTGCGGCGGATCGACGATCACCTACACCTGTCCCCCGCCGCGTAGTCAGCCGAGGCGGCCGGCCTCCGCACGCCCCTCAATCGTCGTGGCCAGCCTGCTCTGCCGCGTGCGGATGCCCTCGGAGCCGCGCCTTCGCCCGCTCGCGCAGCGATTGGAACGTCACGTACAACATCGGGATCATGAAAATGCCGATCGAGCTTGCCACGATCATGCCGGCGAATACCGCGGTGCCAACCCCGCGTCGGCTCAACTGCGCTGCGCCGGTTGCCCAGACCAGCGGCACCAGGCCCAGGATGAACGCCACCGACGTCATCATCACCGCGCGGAACCGCATGCGTGAGCCCAGCACCGCCGCCTCGCGGATCGGCATTCCGGCCTCCCGCTGTTCCTTGGCGAATTCGACGATCAGGATGCCGTTCTTCGCCGCCAGCGCGATCAGCACCACCAGGCCGATCTGCGCATACAGATCGACGGCAAGCCCGGCGATGCGGATGCCGGCGTAGGCGCCCAACACGCCCACCACCACCGAGAACAATACCGGCAGCGGGATGGTCCAGCTTTCATACAGCCCTACCAGGAACAGATAGGCGAACAGCACCGCAAGGCCCAGGATCAAGGGGGTCCGGCCGGCAGCCAATTCCTCCTGATAGGCCGTTCCGGTCCATTCGAATCCGTAGCCCGCCGGTAGCGTCCGATCCGAGATCTGCTCCATCGTCGCCAGCGCGGTGCCGGAGGAAACGCCGGGCGCCGGGCTGCCGTCGATGGTGATCGAACGATAGTTGTTGTAGCGCGTGATCACCTGCGGCCCGGTAACGATACGCAGGCTGGCGATCGCCCGCAGCGGCACCATGTCGCCCCGGCTGTTGCGGATGAAGATGCGCCAGAGCGCCGGGATGTCGTTGCGGTCGTGTGGCTCGCCCTCGATGTTCACCTGCCAGGTGCGGCCATAGAGATTGAAGTTGTTGACATACAGCCCGCCCATCGTCGCGCCCAGCGTGGTGAACACGTCGCCGATATTCAGGCCCAGCGCCTGCGCCTTGTCGCGATCGATGTCGAGCCAGAGCGACGGATTGGTCGCGGTGAAAGTGGAGAACACCCGCGACAGCCGTGGGTCCTGGTTCGCCGCGGCGAGCAATCCGCGCATCACCGCGCCATAGTCCGTCGGGTCCTGTCCCTGCAGTGCTTCAAGCTGGTATTCGAAACCACCGCTTGTCCCCAGGCCGATGATCGGCGGCAGGTTGAACGGGAAGATAAGCGCGGACCTGATCTGCTGCACGGCGCCGAACGTGCGGCCGACCAGCGCCTGCACCGAATTGGCCGCGCCGACACGGTCGGCGAACGGCCGCATCCGGGCCACCATGAACGCGGCGTTCGGCTCGTAAACGCCGCCGTCCAGCAGGGAGAATCCGATGATCGACAGCGTGTCCTGGATCGCCGGCATGCCCTTCAGGATTTGCTCTACCCGTCCCGCCACCGCGGCGCTGCGCGACACCGACGCGCCGTCCGGAAGCTGGATCGCGATGAAGAAGGCGCCCTGGTCTTCCTCCGGCAGGAAGCCGGTGGGCGTAGTGCGTGCCGCAAAATAGATTCCCACCGCGAACACCGCGACGCCCAGCAGCGACAGCGCGGCCACGCGCACGACGCGCTGCACCACCCAGGCATAGCCATCACGCACGTTGTCGATGCCGCGCAGCACGCGCCCCAACACGCCGCCGCGCCGGCCCTGATGGCGCAGGAACAGCGCGCACAACGCCGGCGACAGTGTCAGCGCGTTGATCGCCGAGATCAGCATCGTGCAACTGATCGTCACCGCGAACTGGCGGAACAGGGTGCCGGACAAGCCAGGAATGAAGCCGACCGGCACGAACACCGACAGCAATACCAGCGAGATGGCGATGATCGGACCGGTGATCTGGCGCATCGCCTCTCGCGTCGCCTCGGGCGGCGGCAGGTCCGGCCTTTCCTCCATCACCCGCTCGACGTTCTCCACCACCACGATGGCGTCGTCCACCACGACGCCGACTGCCAGCACCATGGCGAGCAAGGACACGGTGTTCTCCGTGTAACCGAGCGCCAGCAGGGCGGCGAAGGTGCCGATCAGGCTGACGGGAACGGCGACGGTGGGGATGATCGTGGCGCGCGCGCTGCCGAGGAAGATGAACACCACCCCCACCACCAGCGTGAAGGCGATGATGAGAGTGCGCATCACCTCCGTCCTGGTATCGCTGACAAACGTTGTGGAATCGTACATCACCTGGGCATGCAGTCCGGCCGGGAAGCGCGGCTGCAGTCTCGCCAGCGTGCGTGCCACCGCCGCGGCCGTATCCACCGCGTTCGCACCGGGTGAGAGATAGATGCCGATCGGCACGGCGGGACGGCCGTTCAAACGCGTCTCGCTGTCCATGTTTTGCGCGCCGAGCTCGCACGCGCGCGACGTCGCGCAACCGCAGCACCGAGCCATCCGGGTTGGCACGAATGACGATGTTGCCGAACTGCCCCGGCGTTAGCAGGCGGCCTTGCGTCTGCAGGTTGAACTGGAACTGCTGGTCATTGTCGATGGGCCGCGCTCCGATCCGTCCGATCGGCGCCACGACGTTCTGCTGCTGGATCGCCGCGATGATGTCGCCCGGTGTCAGGCTGAGCGCGGTCAGCCGGTTGATGTCGAACCAGACCCGCATGGAATAGTTCAGCTTAGAAAACAGGTTGGCCTGCCCGACGCCGGGAGTGCGCGACAGTTGGTCAAGCACGTTGATCAGCACGTAATTGCTGATGAACAGCGGGTCCTGCTTCGGCCGGTCGCCGTAGAACGCCAGGAATTCCAGGATGGAGGTAGAACGCTTCTGGACGGTCAGGCCCTCGAGCTGCACTTCCGGCGGCAGTTGCGACAGCGCTGTCTGCACCCGGTTGTTGACGTTGACCACGTCGATGTCGGGATTGGAGCTGAGGTCGAAGCTGACGGTCAGCGTGTAGCTGCCGTCATTGCCGCTGATCGACTTCATGTAGATCATCTTGTCGACGCCGACGACCTGCGCCTCGATCGGCTGGGCGACGGCGCTTTCCACCACCGCGGCGGAGGCGCCGGGATAGGTGGCGCTGACCGTGACCTGCGGCGGCACGATGTCGGGCAATTGAGCGACCGGAATTCGTGTCATCGCCAGCGCGCCGGCGAGGGTGATCACAATGGCGATGACGATCGCCAGCCGCGGGCGGTCGATGAAGACGGACGAAATCATCGGCCGGCGCCACCTTGCAGCGAAGCAGGACTTGCGGATACCGGCGGGCTGGCGGGACCGGGCGAGACCACCTGCCCAGGATGCACGCGCTGCACGCCGTCCACGACCACCCGATCGCCGGGCTTCAGGCCGCTGAGTACCCCGGCGAGCGTCGGCGGGGCCTGGCCAAGCTGCACGCGGCGTCTGCTGCACTTTGTTCTGCGCATCGACGGTATAGACGTAGTCGCCGCTCTGGTCGGCCAGCACCGCGGCGCGCGGCACGGTCAGCAGCTCCACCGGTTCCACGCCCTCTACCAGGACGGTGACGAATTCGCCGTCTACCAGCTCGCGCGTCGGCGAGTCGCCGACCTTGCCGTCGTTGAACGGCGGATTGGGAATGGTGCCACGCAGCACGATTGTATCGGTGCTGGCGGACACTGTGTTGTCGATGAAATTCAGCTTGCCGGTCTGGCCGTAGAGGCGGCCGTCCGCCAGGCGGATCTTTATCTGCTCGGCGTTGAATCCACCCTTGTCGGCATAGTGCTGGCGCAGCTCCAGCGCGGTGCGCAACGCCATCGGGAACACGACATACATCGGGTCCTGGCTGACGATCGTCGCCAGCACGCCGGAGCCGGGGGTAACCACGTTGCCGGTGGTGACCGAGGTACGGCCGATCTTGCCGCTGATCGGCGCGCGGATTTCCGTATAGCCAAGGTTGATCTGCGAGGTCCGCACCTGCGCTTCCGCGTTCTGCACCAGCGCGGCGTCGGCCAGCATGGTGGCGCGGGAATCATCCACGGTGGATTGCTGGCCGGCCGGGGTGCGCAGCAGCGACACGGCGCGGTTATAGGCGATCGTCGCGTTCACCAGGTTGGCCTGCAATTGCTGCACCGTGGCCTGCTTGGCGGCGAGGTCCGCCTGGAAGGGCGGTTGTTCCAGGACATAGAGCAAGTCGCCCTTCTTCACCTCGGCGCCTTCGGTGAACAGGCGTTGCTCCAGGAAGGCGGTGACCCGGGCGACCAGGGCGACGCGGTCCACAGACTGGATGCGACCGACGAATTCGGAAGTTTCCGTGATCGGCCGCATTTCCGCCCGCACAACGCCGACGGCCGGCGGCCCGCTGTGGGATTGCGCCCGGGCCTGGTCGAAGCTGAACCCGACAAGGGCAGCGAGCAGGCAGGCCGCCAGGCGCAAGCGCATCCGTGATCCTTTCCCTGAGGCGCCCGTCGGCGCGGCAACGGCTTCTTGCGGTCCGCCTGCGGGGGCAGGGAATAGGGACAGCGCGGGCTGCCGGTCAACCGAAGCAAGCGCTTGCGTCCCTGTATGACGTCTGCGTAAGCTGATGCACAAGAAAGATGAACTATCTGGGGGGCTCGAATGCTTCGGTGGAGAATTGCCCGTCATTTGTGCGGTTTGCTGCTTCTGGCGGCGCTGCTGACGATCGGTTCGGCCGGTTGGGCACAGCAGAAGACGATCAAGATCGGCGTCATCTACGACCTGACCGGCCCCTTCGCCGGCGGCGGATCGGAGCTGCACTACGACGGCGCGAAGATCATGATCGACTGGTTCAACGCGCACGGCGGGATCGACGGCTACAAGGTCGACGCGGTGTATGCCGACGCACAGAGCAAGCCGGACGTCGCGATCAATGAGGCGGTGCGCCTGATCGAGCAAGAGAAGGTGGACATGCTACTGGGGTTCTATTCCTCGGCGGAGTGCGTGCCGGCAGCGGCGCGCATCGAGGAATTCAAGAAGTTCATGTGGATCACCACCTGCATCGCGTCTCCGGTGCTGGCGGACCGCCACCTGAAATACGTGTTCCGGCCGCAGCCCTATGGCACGCAGTGGGGGCTGGCTTCCACCTCGATGCTGGCAGCCTATTCCAAGGCGCAGCTTGGCAAAGACCCGAAGGACCTGCGCGTGGCCATCATTCATGAGGATGGCCCCTACGGCACCGACGTCGCCAAGGGCAATGTGATGGGCGCCGCCAAGGCCGGCATGCAGGTGGTGGTGAATGAGGGCTATTCCGTCACCTCGCCCGACCTGTCGTCGCTGATCACGAAGCTGAAGCGGGCGCATCCGGACGTGATCCTGCACACCGGCTACAATCCCGACATCAGTCTGTTCTTGCGCCAGGCGCGGGAGCTTGGGCTGCATTTTAGTGCGCTGGTCGGGCACGGCGCAGGCTACACCGACTACAACAAGATAAAATCGTCTGTCGGCAGCGACGCCAACTACTTCTTCGACGTCGATCCGATCTCGATCTGGGAGACCAACCAGAAGGCGCTGCAACCGGCGCTGCCGCCGCTGATCCAGATGGTGGGCGATGCCTATATGAAGCTGAAGCCCAACACGGTGATCAAGTCGCCGCACCTGGGAATGGCTGCGTCCAACACTTACGTGTTCCTGTATGACGTGTTGCCGCGGGCGATCACCAAGTACGGTGGCATCACCCCGGACGATTTGCGCCAGGCAGCAATGGATACCGACATTCCGGACGGCGGCACCATGCTGGGATTCGGCGTGAAGTTCGAAGGACCGGACGCGGCGATGTCGGGGCAGAACGACCGTGCCTATCCCGTGGTGATCCAGTACATCGACGACAAGAGCTACGTGGTGTGGCCGAAGTCGCAGCAGCAGCGCGAGCCGGTGCTGAAGCTGCCAGCGTCGTCGCCCTACGCGGCGCAGTGATCCTGCGCCGATGCTGGAAGTCGCCGGACTGAGCAAGCGGTTCGGCGGCTTCACCGCCGTGTCCGACGTGTCGTTCCGGGTCGAGCAGGGCGAGATTCTCGGCCTGATCGGTCCGAATGGATCGGGCAAAAGCACGATCTTCAACATGCTGTCGGGGACGTTGGTGCCGACCGCCGGCTCCATCCGGTTCCAGGGCCGCGAGATCGGCGGCGCGCCGTCGCATCGCATCATCAATGCGGGGATCGGGCGGACCTTCCAGATTCCCCGGCCGTTCCGTCGGCTGTCACTGTTCGAGAACGTGGCGTTGGCAGGGTTCTATGGCCAGGGCCGGCATTCGCGCGTTCGCGCGTTCGAGGCGGCAGAGCACGCGCTGCGGTTGGTGGGATTGCCGGTCGATCGCGAAGCGAGAGTGGATGGGCTGGGCGCCGCGGGGTTGAAAAAGCTGGAACTGGCGAAAGCGCTGGCGACAGGGCCGAAGCTGCTGTTGGCGGATGAGAGTCTTGGCGGTCTGGACGAAGGGGAGATGGAGCAAGCCGCCGAGATGCTGCGGCGGATACGGGGGGAACTGGGGATTACCATCATCTGGGTCGAGCACATCATGGGCGTACTGATGCGCGTGGTGGACCGGGTGATGGTGCTGGACCATGGGGTGAAGATCGCCGAGGGACTGCCGTCGGAAGTTTCCGGCGATCCGCGCGTGGTCGAAGTGTATTTGGGAACCGACGCCACGGCAGTGCAGGCGATGACGGCCGCACGGGCGGGGGCGTGATGGGCGCGAGCCTATGTGGAGATCGACGCGGAGGAGATGCAAATGGAACACCCCCGTCGTCGTCTTCGTTTCCATCGTCACGCTCACCTTCGTCTTTATGACCGCCATGCTCTCGCTGACCTCCGTCGACGCCGGCTACGGCACCTTCCAGGCGCTGTTCTCCGTATCCTTGCAGGTGAACGCGGGGGAAGCCGTCGGCGTCATCGGCCCCAACGGGGCGGGCAAGACCACGCTGATGCGGGTGATCTCCGGCTTGATCCGCCCGCGCAACGGCGCCATCGCCATGGAAGGCACCGACCTCGCGGCCACCCCCGCCCATCGCATTCTGGCGCTCGGCATCGCGCACGTGCCGGAAAATCGCCGGCTGTTCCCGCGCATGACGGTCGAAGAGAACCTGCGCATGGGCGCCTTCATCCCCGCCGCCCGCGCCAAATTCGCCGATCGCCTGGCCTTCGTCTACGATCTGTTCCCCCGCCTGTCGGAGCGCCGCCGCCAACTCGCCGGCACCATGTCCGGCGGCGAGCAACAGATGTGCGCCATCGGTCGCGCGCTGATGTCGGAACCCCGGTTGCTGTTGCTGGATGAACCATCGGCAGGGCTGGCGCCCGTTATCGTGCAGCAGGTGTTCGCGCTGGTGGAACGCATCCGCGCCAGCGGCCTGACCGTGCTGATCGTAGAACAGAATGTCCACCAGGTGCTGCGCGTGGTGGACCGTGCCTACCTGCTGGAGGCCGGCAGCATCCGCATCAGCGGCACCGCCGCCGAACTGCTGGCCAGCGCAACCATCCGCGCCTCCTATCTGGGAGTTTGAACCACCCCCATGTTCGGCATCTTCGACATCTATCTGCTGGAGGCGCTGATCAACGGCGTATTGCTCGGCGGCGTGCTGGCGCTGCTGGCGCTGGGCCTGAACCTGATCTTCGGCGTCATCGACGTGGTCTGGATCTGCTACGCCGAGCTGGTGATGATGGGCATGTACGGCATGTACTACCTGTTCTCGGTATATCACATACCGTTCCTGATCGACGCGGTGGTTTGTATCGCCGGGGTAGGCGTGCTGGGCGTATTGCTCCACCTGCTGGTGATCCAGCCGGTGCTGTCCACGGCGCCGATCAACCAGTTGCTCGCCACGGGCGGCGTGTTGTTCTTCCTGCAAAGCGCCGCCACGGTCATGTTCGGCATCGACTTCCGCAACCTTGGCATTCGCCTGCCGGTGCTACAGGTCAGCGGCATGTATATCAGCTACTCCCGCCTCCTGGCGTTCGGCTTCGCCCTGGCGGGCATGATCTCGGTCTTCCTGTTTTTGTCCCGCACCTACATCGGCACCGCCATTCGCGCGATCGCGCAGGACCGGCAGATCATGCCGCTGATGGGCGTGGATACGCGCCGCGTCTATGTCATCACGTCGGCCGTCGGCGGCGCGCTGGCCGGGCTCGCTTCCTGCCTGCTGGTGCTGCAATACGACGTGCACCCGTTCATTGGCCTGACCTTCGGACCCATCACCTTCATGATCTGCGTGCTGGGTGGACTGGGAAACATGATCGGCGGCTTCGTCGCGTCCTTCGTGTTCGCCGAGATCATCGAAGTCAGCGGCCTCTACATGGACCTTGAATGGGGTTACGTCTTCGCGTTCGTGTTCTTCGTGGTGATGATGTTCGCCCGCCCGCGCGGACTGCTGGCACGGCGGATATGACCACGCCGGCCCGCCACACCTGGCTGCGAACCTGGTCTCCCTGGGCGATCGCCGGCGCCGCGCTGGTGGCGCTCCCGTTCGTCTATCAGGAACCGTACCCACTCCATATCATGGTGATCATCCTGATCTGGGCGTTCGTCTATACATCCTGGTCGGTGATGGGACGCTTCGGGCTGGTGTCGCTCGGGCATGGCGGGTTCTTCGGCATCGGCGCCTATGTCACCGCGTTGCTGTGGAACTATCAACATTTGACGCCGTGGCTGGGCATCCCATTGGCCATGCTCGCCTCCGTCATCGTCGCCCTGGCCATCGCCTACCCCTGCTCGCGTTTCCGCATTACCGGGCATTACTTCGCGCTGGTGACGCTGGCACTGAGCGCCATCGTGCTGCAGGTGGTGACGGCGACGCGCGACACCACCGGCGGTTCGCTCGGCTTCACGCCAACCCGATTTCATGACGGCAACTCGATCTATGCGCTGCAATTCACCGGCAAGCAGACCTGGTACCTGATCGCCCTGGCAATCTGGGCTGTGGGGCTGCTGATCCGCTGGCGGGTCGATCGCAGCATGCTGCGCTACGCGCTGGAGGCGATCGCCGAGGATGAAGACGCCGCCGGCGCCGCAGGCGTGCACGTGACGGTGGAGAAGCTGAAGGTCACCGCCCTGAGCGCGGCAATGACGGCATTCGCCGGCGCTATCTACTGCCAATACCAGATGTTCATTTCCCCCGACACGGTCAGCGGTATTTCAGTATCGCTGCAGATGGTGTTCGCCGTAGTGGTCGGCGGTATCTACGTGCTGCTGGGGCCGACGATAGGCGCGGTCATCACGATCACGCTGGCCGAGACGTTGCGCATCTGGTTCGGCACGGGTGCGCTGGGCTGGGATAATCTGGTTTACGGCGCGCTCCTGGTCGCGTTCATCATTTTCCTGCCGCAAGGGCTGGTAGGGTCGGCGCAGGCGCGCTGGGCAGCGGTCTGGGCGGGGCGGCGGTGATCGCGGCTAAGAGCCGCAGGATCATTCTGTCATTACGAGGACCGCCGCGCTCCTGGAAATGGCAGTTGGAATGGCGTTGAGTTTCCCGAATCAGCCAGACTGCTTCGCGTGCGCGGCGAGCGCCTGACCAAACGCCGGCGATACCGCCGCGGCATCGTACGGCAATTCGACGAGCGTCTCGGCCTGCCAGCAGCTCTTTCCCTCCGCGGCAAGGAAATCGCCATCATAGACATGCAGCGCATACGACAGCCGGTCCAAGGGATTGATAACCGAATGAATGATGTCGCGGCCCAGCACAGTCACGTCGCCATGACGAAGCGATGCAGCGCCCGCCGCCTCCACCCGCCCTTTCGCGTCCTCCGGCAGACGTCGCCAGAAGATGTTGTCCTCGCCGCCGCTATACATGCCGATGACCGCGCGGTGATGGTGGTTGTGCGGCAGGGTCCATTGGCGCGCGCCCCACACGACGTTGAGGATCGTCAGATCAGGCGCACGGACCAAAATGCCGGCGAAAGCACCGGTTTGCTCCCCGAGCGCGGCGATGAGGTCTCCCGGTTCGGAGACAGCGCGGCGAACGACCTCGCGAATGGCGTCGCTTCCGCGTTCCGCGAGAGCGACCCGGCAGTCGGCCGCGAAACGGTCGATATCGAACATTGACGCTCTCCCGAGAGGGTGACACACCGAGGGCCCACGATCCTCGGCGAGACCTTATCAAACTCACAGGGCGGTAGTGCTGTCAAGCATATAACCTCAATATAACCTCGCATCTGCTTCATCACTCAAGCAGGCCGGGAACAGGACCCCATACGGCTTCCGTGGTTGAACTCTTGTGCAGAGACACCGCCCCTTCGGATAGACGGCCGGCTCGGTATATGGCAATCATGACGGGTGCTCGGCCATCTTTCATTCGGCGTTTTCGATATGGTCCGCGCCGTCGCGTTCTATGACGCAGCATTGGCTCCGCTCGGCCTCACTCGCGTGTGGACGAACAGCAACGGCGTTGGATACGGCCCACCGGGCCGCGGTGATATCCTGGCACTGAAACGGCAGGCAGTCGCGGTGACACCGCCGGGGCCAGGGTTTCACCTCGCCTTCAACGCCACGACGCGCGCTGCCGTTGACGCATTCCATGCCGAAGCCGTGCGGGCTGGTGGAACCGATAATGGCCTGCCTGGCCCTCGGCTGCACTACGGACCCACGTACTATGCGGCCTTCGTCATTGATCCCGACGGATATCGCCTCGAAGCTGTCTGTCAGTCACCAACGCCCTGAGCGCCGCTCGCCGTCCACGCAACACTGTCCTGTCAGGCGTCCGGTCCGGCCTCGACCGGCAGCTTGCGGGGCAGGTCGCAGGCGCACCGCCCCAGGCCGAGGCAGAAATGATCCACCACCGGGGCGAGCCGTTCCGCGGCCTCGCGCGCTGCGGCATTCGCTGCCGTCAGGCGCGCCGCCGCCTCGCGAGCGCGGCCGACGATCCGAGGCCAGTCCAGACCGGGCAACACCCCGTCGCGCAGCACGAAGCGGCCCCCGACCATAACGTCGCGCACCGCCGTCCCGTCCTCGGCATTCACCAACTGCTGCGCGGCGTTGTTCAAGGGCACCAGGTTGACGTGGTCCAGATCGAGGAATGTGAGATCCGCCTTGTAGCCGGGTGCGATCCGGCCGATCCGATCTGCCATGCCCAGCACGGCGGCACTGCCTTCGGTGGCCATGCGCAATGCCTCCGCCGCGCCGATCCAATCGGCGGGGGCGCGGTCGAAGACGCGGGAAACGAAGGCGGCAAGACGCATCGCCTCGAACATGTTCTGGTTGTCGGCCGACGATGAACCGTCGGTACCCACGCCCACCGTGACGCCGCCGCCGATGGCGCGGCGCATGTCGGCGATGCCGTTGCCCAGCCGCAAATTAGAACCAGGATTGTGTGCCAGCGTGCCGCCATGGCGCGCCAGCAGATCGATCTCCGCATCGTCGATCCAGATGGCGTGGGCACCGCTGAAGCCCGGACCAAGCATCCCGAGCTGCTGCAGATGCGCAGTCAGCGTGCTGCCATAGCGGCGCTGTGCCGCGGTACGCTGCACCGGTGATTCCGCCAGGTGCGTCTGCAGCGGCATGTCGAACCTCGCCGCCATGTCGCGGCAGGCGATCATGAAGTCGTCAGAGCAATGCAGCGGAATCGTCGGCGCGATGCCGAGCCGAATGCGGTCGCGCGGCCAGGGCCATGCGGCGGCTGCGTCGCCGATCGGCGCCAGGATCGCCTCCGCCGAAGCAGTGCGCATGGTCTCGGCCAGCGCCCGTAGCTCCGGCGGAAAGGCATTGAGCAAGCCGGGAATCGCCTGATAGAAACTGCGGTCGGCGATCATCGGCGCGACCACTGCGCGGATGCCTACATCAGAATAGGCTTGTGCCACGCTATGCAGGCTGTCCACCGTCGGCACCGGCAACATGGCCGACAGGTCGTAGCAAGCGGTGCAGCCTTTGCGCAACATCTCCACGGCGGAGAGCAAGGTGGACAGATAGCGGTCGGCGGCGGTGCGGTTGCCATTGACCCAGGGCCCGGCGTTCAGCAGCAGCTCCAGCGACCAGCGGTCACCGACGCCCTTGCCCAGGCCGCCATGGCCATGCGTGTGCGCATTGATCAGGCCAGGAATGATCAGGCGATTGGCCGCGTCGATCGGCTGGGCATCGATCGCGGTACCAGGCGGCACGATGGCGGCGATGCTGTCGCCCTCCAGCATCAGGTCGGCGGGACGGGCGCCTGCCTCGCCGGAGAGCAGTACCGTGCCGCCGGTGATGACGCTGCGATCGGTGGCCATGGATCAGGCGCTCCTGCACGCTTCGATGCGGCTGGCGAATCTGACATTGCGAGCGCAGCGAAGCAATCTCCCGGAGGGCTTGCACGTCACTCGCGGGAGATTGCTTCGCTGCACTTGCAATGACAGGTACGCTCCCTCCGGTGCACGCGCAGTGATATTGCGCCGCGCTCGCAATGACATGCCCAATCGGCCACCAACCTTCAGAGTCGGAGCAATGCCGTCCCGCCTCTGTCACGTGCGCCCGGCGCGCGGTAACCTGCCCGCCGTAGCAGGCAGCGCAATCCCCCAATGGCAACACCCCGCCGCATGCACCTGGTCGCTTACCTCCTGGCGGGCCCCACCGCGCACCACCACGGGGCCTGGCGGCATCCGGAAGCCGACCTCGCGGTTTTCACGCCGCAATGGCACGAGCACATCGCCCGTGTGCTGGAAGCCGGCAAATTCGACAGCCTGTTCTTTGCCGACATCCTTGGCCTGTACGACCTGTTCGGCGGCAGCTTCGCCTCCATCCTGCGCTGTGGTGGGCAGATGGGCCTGCTGGACCCTATCCCGCTGCTTTCCATCATGTCGCGCGTGACCAGCCATATCGGGTTGGGGGCGACGCTCTCCTCCACCTTCTATCCGCCGTATCATCTGGCCCGCACGCTCGGCACGCTGGATCTTCTCAGCGGCGGGCGCGTCGCTTGGAACGTGGTCGCCTCGCATGGCCATCTGGAGGCGCAGAACTTCGGCGCCGACCAATTGCCGCCACGCGATTCCCGTTACGACTTCGCCGATGAGGTGGTGGAAGCCGTCTGTCGCCTGTGGGAAAGCTGGGACGCGGACGCGCTGGTGCTGGACAAGCAACGCGGCATCTATGCCGATCCGGACAAGGTGCACTACGTCAACTACCAGGGCCGCTGGATCAAGACCCGAGGTCCGCTGACAGTGCCGCGCTCGCCGCAGGGACGACCGGTGATCATGCAGGCCGGGTCCTCGCCCCGCGGCCGGGACTTCGCCGCGCGCTGGGGCGAACTGGTGTTCACGCTGCAGCACAGCAAGTCCGACATGCAGGCGTTCTATCGCGACGTGAAGGCACGCGTGGTGGCGCAGGGACGTGCACCGGACGCCTGCGTGATCCTGCCTTCGGTGGACCCGATCATCGGCGAAACGGATTCGATCGCCCGCGAGCGGCAGGCCTATGTGAACGAACTGGTACAGACGGAAGCCGGCATGGCACTGATGTCGGGCCACATTGGCGTCGATCTCTCGCGCTTCCCGCCGGACCAGCCGCTGGCCGACATGCCGTTGGAAGCCGGATCGCGCGGTTCATTTGACGTAGTGCTGCAAGGGACGCAGGCGCACGGCCTGACGCTAGGAGAAGCGGCGCGCAGGTTCGCCACCAGCGAGTTGTGCCCGCAGATCGTCGGCTCGCCAGAGAGTGTCGCGGACCAGTTGCAGGAATTGTTCGAGGCTGAGGCGTGCGACGGCTTCATCCTGACGCCGACGTTGATGCCCGGAATGTACGAACAATTCTGTCGCGCCGTGGTTCCGGTGCTGCAGGCACGCGGGCTGTTCCGCCGGGAGTACGCAGGCGCCACGCTGCGGGCACATTTGAACGATTGATGGACTCAACACCTCTCCCCGCTTTGCGGGAGAGGTCGCGGAGCGAAGCGACGCGGGCGAGGCCGATCGGGACGGTAGAACCCTATCGTGCAGGCCAAACGCAAATCGCAATGTGCCGACCCTATCACCGTCACCCTCGACGCTTCGCATCTCGATCTCTCCCACAAGCGGGGAGAGGTTGTTCGTAACCTCATCCCAAATACGCCCGCTGCACCCGCTCGTCGTCCAGCAGATCCGCCCCCTTCCCGCTTAAAATAATCCGCCCGCTCTCCATCACGTAGCCATAATCCGCGATCGATAACGCCAACAAAGCATTCTGCTCTACTAACAAAATCGTCACCCCCTGTGCATTGATCGTCGCGATCGTCTCGAACACTTGCTCCACGACCATCGGCGCCAGCCCCATGCTGGGTTCGTCCATCAGCAGTGCCCGAGGCCGCGCCATCAGGGCCCGTGCCGTCGCCACCATCTGTTGCTCGCCGCCCGACAGCGTGCCCGCAAGCTGATGCCACCGCTCCTTCAAACGCGGGAACAGGGTCGCCATGCGGTCCTTGTCCTCGGCAATGCCTGCGCGGTCGCGACGCGCGAACGCGCCCATTTCCAAATTCTCCCGCACCGTCAGGCGGCCGAACACGCGCCGTCCCTCCGGCACTTGCACCACCCCGAGCGCGGCGACCCGATGCGCGGGCAGTGCGTTCAAGCGTTCTCCCTCCAGCCTGATTTCGCCGTGCCGAGGATGCAGCAGCCCGCTCACCGTCTTCAGCGTGGTAGACTTGCCGGCGCCGTTGCCGCCGACCAGCGTGACGATCTGCCCTTCCCGCACTTCCAGAGAAATGCCTTTCAGCGCGTGGATCTTGTCGTAGAACACCTGGATGTCGTCGATCTCCAGCAGCGCTGCCATGGCTCAGCGTGCCTCGCCCGCGATGCGTTCCGCCGCATTCCGGCGCGCCACCGCGGGAACGCCCTTGCGCGTGCCGAGATATGCCTCGATCACCGCGGGATCGGCTTGCACCTGGGCCGGCGTGCCCTCGGCGATCTTCACGCCGTGGTCCAGCACGCTGACGCAGTCGGACATCGTCATCACCACGCGCATCTGATGCTCGATCAGGATGATGGTGATGTCGAACGTGTCGCGCACAGTGCGGATGAAATCCATCATGTCGGAGGTCTCGCGCGGGTTCATCCCCGCGGTTGGTTCATCCAGCATCAGCAGGCTCGGCTTGGTGGCCAGCGCACGGCCGATCTCCAGCCGGCGTTGCTCGCCATACGCGAGGTTGCGCGCCAGCATGTCGCCACGCCCGCGCAAACCGACAAAGGCCAGCAGGCGCGAGGCCTCCTCATGCGCCCGTGCCTCGTCTTCGCGGGTCGCGCGGGTGTTGAACGCGGCACCCCACCAGGTTGAGCGCAGGTGCAGATGCATGCCCACCAACAGGTTCTCGATCGCGGTGATGTTGCGGAACAACCGGATGTTCTGATAGGTGCGGCTGATGCCGGCGGCCGCGACACGATCCGGCGTGTAGCCATCCAGCCGTTCCCCTCGAAACAGCACGGATCCTGACGTCGCCTGCTGATTCTGCGTGATCAGGTTGAACAGGGTGGTCTTGCCGGCACCGTTCGGACCGATGATGCTGTGAATCGAATTGACCGTCACCGCCAGGTCCACATCCGACACCGCGCGCAGCCCGCCGAAATGCTTCGTCAGCTTGTCGGTGATCAGGATCGGCACGCCGGCCATCGCGCTCAGTCCGCCGCCACGGCGACAGTCGCGGCCTCGGCTTCCGGCACCGCATCGTCGGCATGCAGCTCGCGCCGCCGCGTCGGCGAAGGCCATAATCCTTCCGGCCGGATGCGCATCATGATCACCAGCGCGGCGCCGTAGAACAGGTAACGGTATTCGCCGAATTCGCGCAGTAGCTCCGGCAGGCCAATCAGGGCGGTGGCGCCGACCACCACGCCGGGCAGGCTGCCCATGCCGCCGACGATAATCAGCGCCAGCACGTTGATCGAGATCAAGAGTTGAAAACTACTCGGATAGATCGCGCCGAGCATAGTGGCGAAGATCGACCCCGCCAGTCCGGCGAACGCCGCGCCCAACCCATAGGCAAGAAGTTTCGCCTTTACCAAATTGACGCCGAGCGCCTGCGCGACGTCCTCGTCGTCGCGCAGCGCCATCCAGGCACGGCCGAGGCGCGAGTTTTCCAGTCGCCAAGCGAACCAGGCCGCGATCATCGCCGCAGCCAGCGTCACGTAGAAAAGCTGCACGGGGTCGTTCAGCACGTAGGAACCGATGGCAGGGCGTGGGATTTGCAGCACGCCCTGCGCGCCGCCCAGCAACGGGGCGGCGAAATCCGACGACACCAGGACGCGCACGATCTCGCCCAGCCCCATGGTGGCGACGGCCAGATAGTCGCCGCGCACGCCCAGCACCGGCAGCCCGAACGCGACGCCGACGATCACCGCCATCAGCACGGACACCGGCATCGCCTCCCAAATGGTGAGGCTGGGGATCACGGTATACGACGCCAGCGCGTGCGAACTGTCGGCGGTGAGGATCGCGGTGGTGTAGGCGCCCACAGCGAAGAACGCGACGAAGCCAAGGTCCAGCAATCCCGCCAGCCCGACTTCCAGGTTCAACCCCATGCCCATCAGGATGTAGAGCCCGACCAGCATCATGACCTGACCAATATAGTTTCCGGCCACCAACGGAAACACGATCAATGCCACCAGCACGATCGCCATGTTGATCGCACGGCGGCGGCCCGCGGCGGCAGGCGATTCATCGGCGCGGTTGGCGCCACGGGCACGCAGCAACCCGAGCCCGCCTCCCACCAGCACGCCACAGACAAATACGAGCGTGGCACCCCGGGGCGTCAGGCCCTCCCAACTGTAGAGCAGATCCTCGATGCTGCTCATCCATTCATTGGCCTGCATCATGATCTGGATAAGTTCCTGGAACACGCCGGCAATCACGACGGCGGTGCCGCCCCAGACCAGCGCGTGGCGCAGGCGAGCCGGCGCCCAGGACAGCACACAACCGAGCACCCCCAGCACCGCACCGCCGACCACCAACAGCACCAGCCCGGGTGGAGCATCGAGCCCGAACGTCAGCATGTGCAGCAGGTCTGGCGACAGCGCGATGAACATCCAGCGAAGGTTGATGCACAGCATCACCTCGCCCACTGCCGCCAGCGGCAACGCGGAGACCGCGCCGGCCAGTGCGGCGCCCAGCAACGTCGCGGCCCCTCGAGGACGGTGACGCGCGGCGAAGGCGCCCGCACCGATGCCAATCGCGAGCAGTGTTGCGTGGCCCAGGGACAGTGCGTCGACGATGATCCAGCGATGGTGCAGCATCGGCAGCAATCCGACGATCGCCAAATGCAACGCAATGACGCCGAAGACGCAACCGACGAACAGGGAAGAGCAGAATCTGGATCATGGGGCGCTACGCCAAACGGCCGTGCGATTCCCGTCATGGCCGGTCTTGTGCCGGCCATCTTCCCCCACCGCCCCAGCGGGTGTGCCAATGCCCGATTGTTTGTAGGTAGATGGCCCGCGCAAGGCCGGCCATGACGGGGAAGGCGAAATCGCAAGCGCTGACGCGGTGCTCATGGGGCCCTCGTCCGCCATGACGAGGTTCGCGGAGCTTCTGCCGGGAATGCAGCAGCGCCACCCACCGCGCTATGCCCGCTGCTTCGCCAGGCGCTCGCCCAACAGGCCGTTGGGGCGGAAGATCAGCACCATGATCAGCAGCGTGAACGCGATCACGTCGCGCAACTGGTACGGCGCGGTAATGCCGATGCCGTCAAAGAACAAGGCCGGGCCAACGGATTCGACAATGCCGAGGAAGAACCCGCCGATCATCGCTCCCGGCACGTTGCCGATACCACCCAGCACCGCCGCGCCGAACGCTTTGATACCCGGCGTGAAGCCCATGTAGAAATACACCTGCTTGAACACGAAGGCGTAGAACACGCCGGCGATGCCCGCCATCGCGCCGCCCAGCGCGAAGGTGAACACAACCACGCGGTTCACATCGATGCCCATCAGGGCGGCGGTGTCGGTATCCTCGGATACCGCGCGCATCGCGGTGCCCATGCGGGTGTGGTGCACGATCGCGTACAGCACCGCCATCGAGACGATCGCGCACACCACCACCAGCACGTCGATCTTGGGAATCGGGTAGCCGTGGATGACGAAGTCCGCCGGCTTCCAGGCCAGGTCCGGATACGCCTTGATGCTGCTGCCAAACATGCCCCGGAACGTTTGCTCCAGGAAGAACGACACGCCAATGGCGCAGATCAGCGGGGCCAGACCGCGCACGTGGCGGAATGGGCGATAGGCCAGGCGTTCAGTCAACACCGCAATGGTGGTGGAGACGGCGACCGACACCAGCAGCGTCAGCAGGATCGCCAGGAACGGGTTGGACGCCAACAGGCCGGAACGGTTGGTGGCGGTGGCGACGAAATAGCCGGCGAAGGCGCCGGTCATCATGATGTCGCCGTGCGCGAAGTTGATCAGACGCAGCACGCCGTACACCATGGTGTAGCCCAGCGCGACCTGCGCGTAGATACTGCCCAGCGTTATGCCGAACACCAGGAAGTCCAGCCACTCGGTGATGCCGTATCGGGAGCGGATCAGCGTGCCAATGGTGCCGCCAACCACCACCGCGAGGACCAGGATGCGCATCGCCCACAGCGCGATATCGACAAAGTTCATCCGGGCGATGGAGTGGAAAATCAACGACGTCCGCTGTACCACGGCATTCATGCTGGCTCCTTGGCGCCCGGCAGGGAACGCGCGGCTCCCGTGCCATCCTGCTGTCATTGCGAGGAGCGCAGCGGTCCTCGCAATGACAGCAGAATGATGGGGCGCCGCGTCATGCGGTCATGGATAGATCCGCTTCGGGTTCACGCCGATCTTGAACGTGGACGGATCGGCGCTGGTATATTGGTATACCGCCGGCTTGAACTGCGCGCATTCCCCGTATTTGTCGCAGCCGATCGGGCCGCCGACGCCCTCGAACTTCGTCGCGAACACCGCGTCGCGCAGCGCCTTGCGGCCGATATACATGGTGCCATCCTTTGCCACCACCGCCACTTTCTTGATCGCGATGACCGCCATGGTCGCCGCGTCATACGAATTTGCGTGATAGCCGGAGATCGGCGCCTCACCGAACATTTGCTTGTACTCGTCCACCATCTTCGGATAGCCCTTGCCCATCGAATCCGGCGAGACGTCCGGATACGTAATGCGGAAGCCGACGATCTGCGGCCCCACGGCCTGGATGAAATCCGGCGCCATCAGCGCGCCGCCTCCGATCAGCGGCGTTTTCTCCAGGCCCGGAATGGTCGGCGCCTGGCGCACGATCTGGGCAGCCGCCGCCACGAAAATGGGCAGGTAGATCGCATCCGGCTTCTCCGTCGCGATGTGCGTCAGCACCGGATGCATGTCCACGTCGGTCGGCGCGACCGCCTCGGTGGACAGCACCTTGCCGCCCAGGGCCTCGAAGTTCGTCGCCATCACAGCGGCGAGCTGCTGCGCGTACGGGCTGCCGTCGTGGATCGCCACCACCTTGCGGGCGCCCAGTTGCTTATACAACCAGTTCGCATCCGCCTTGCCTTGCTCGCTGTCGCTGAAGACCGTGCGAACGAAGCCGTCATATTCCGGCTTGCGGTCGGGCGCGGTCAGCGCCGGCGCGGTGGCGGCGGTGCCGATGTCGGTGATGCCCGCGCGCCACAGGATCGGCGCCGCTGGCGTCGCGGCACTGGAGCACGCGGGACCGAGCACGATCACGATGTTCGGGTTGGACGCGAGCTTGGTGGCGGCGGTCTGGCCGCCCTCGGCGTTGCAGCCGTCATCCTCGACCGAGAACTTGATCGGGTGGCCGTCGATCATGTCGCCGTGGTCCTTGAAGGACACTTCGGCGCCGCGCATGGAATTGGTGCCCAGCGCGGTGTCTGCGCCAGAGATCACCCAGTAGCCGCCGATCTGGATCGGCGCGCCCTTGGGAATGCGGACCACCCCGATCGGATCGGTCACCGGCCCGACCTTGACGGCATGAGCCGGCAATGGGGCGAGAAGCGGCGGCAGGCCGCCAATGGCGGCGGCGGTAAGCCCTTGGACAAGGACGCGGCGGATCGAACTGCGCATATGTTGGCCTCCCCTCAGACTGCCGGTTATCGGCGTTGCAATAGTCGTACCGCCGTTTGGCGGTCTTGGGTAGGTGCTTCGCGCGGTGGGCGCTCTGCGATGCCCTCCGGCATTGGCAATCGCATTCGACCGGGCATGGCCGGTCTCCGTGGTTTTCAACCCGCTTTGCCGGGGGATGGAGCGAAGCAATCAAGTAAGGATTAAATTGCATGCCTTGTCTCGATGGTCCCGGCGATCGAGGCGTGCCGTCGAAACCTAAGCCGCCTTCAGCCGCCGCCGGATTCAAGTGCGATTGACCTGAGGCATATTTTCCGCTTGACCGCTCGCGCCAATGTGGGGAACCTCACAGGGCCGCGATGCGTTGGAAGCATCACGGACACGAGCACTGGCTGCCGGGAAGGCGCCCGCCGGCGGGCGCGTCAATGCCGAAAGGAGTAGGCTCGAATGCCTGCCGACCGCGACGAAAAACAATGGCTCCGCGACAGGGCCTATTTCATTTGGGAGCACGAGGGGCACCCCGAGGGCCGTGCCTTCGACCATTGGGTACGGGCGACCCGCGAGGCATCCGGCGTCAGGCCAGCACCGGATGAGGACCCGACCCAGGATGAAGAAAAGATATTGGCCGGCCGGATCGACGTGAACATGCCGGCGCTGCTGACGCGGGATGTGCCCGGCGGCTAGAGCATTTCCGCCATGAATGGAGCATCTGGCCGCTCCCCCAATGTCATCGCTTCATCCGCTTCGCTGCTTGCAATAATTAATACAAGGGTGGTCACGCGTCCCGCAAGGCCATCGCATCGTCCGCCTCGAACAACGGATCAAGCAATGGATCCCATAGCCGGATACCACCGGTGATGCCCGCATCGTTCGACACCGTCCGTACCCGCTGCGGCAGGGCAAAATCGATCCGCTTGGCATTGCCGCCGCCGATCGCCAGCATGTCGTAATTGACCAGCGTCTCGATATGGCCGATCGCCTTGCGCACACGCTTGTTCCAGGCCTTCGGTCCCACCACACGCAGCGCCTCGTTGCCAATCCACTGGTCGTAGGTCATGCCCTTGTGCACGGGGTGCTGACTCAGCTCCAGATGCGGCGCCGGATAGCCGCGGTCGAACAACGCGAAGCCCATGCCGGTGCCGAGCGTGACGACGCATTCCAGCCCGCGGCCGGCGACCACGCCAAGCCCTTGCACTGTCGCATCGTTCAGCATGCGCGCGGGCTTGCCCAGCTTCTGGCTCAGCACGTCGGACAGGGGAAGACCGTGCCAGTCCGCGGTGCCGAGATTGGGTGCAGTCAGCACGCGTCCGCGCCGAACCACCCCCGGAAAGCCGATCGAGATACGGTCGAAGGCGCCAAGCGCCTGCACCAGCTCCACCAGCAACGCCACCACCGCATCAGGCTTGGCGGGATGCGGCGTATCGGTGCGGTTGGGTTGTTCGATCATGCGGCCGGTGACCGCCAGCACGCTGGCCTTCAGCCGCGTGCCACCGACATCGATCGCCAACGTCAGCGGCCCCGCCGGATGCCCAGGTGGCTGCACAGGGAGATTTCCTGGGGAATCCCCTGGCGACTGCTCCCGGGGCTGCGAGACGTCGTTCATGCCGCGGCCCCGACGCGACGCATGAACTCGCGCAGTGCTGGTGCCCATTTGACGGCATCCGCTCCGGAGGCGAGATGGCCCTTGTCGCTGTCGATCTCGAAATACGCCGCGTCCACGCCGGCGTCGCGCAGCGCCTGCATCACCGCGGGCGCACGCTCCGGCGGGAACAACGCGTCGGTGCGCGACAGCACGTACAGCATCGGCACCTTGATACGGTGCAACTGGTCGGTCACGTCATAGGCTTCGGCCGCATGGCCGAGTATCAGCAGCGAGTTGGCGTCGAACACGTCGGCCCATTGCTCGGCGGCGCGGCGGATTGTCGCCTCGTCGCTCATGCCATAGCGGCGCAGCGTGTCCATGCGCAACGCGATCATCGTGTCGCGCATGCCTGCCGGGGTTTCGTAATAGTCGCCACCGTTCCAGTTGGGATCGCGCTCGAAGCGGGTACGCGTGTCGGCGGTCATATTCAACCGCGCCTTGGGCGCGGACACCACGGGCACGATGCCATCCATGAAGTCGGGATAGCTGACGCCCCATTGGAACGCCTGGAAGCCGCCATAGGATGGCCCCACCACCGCACGCAAATGCGTCACGCCGAGATACCGCAGCAGCTGGTGTTGCGCGGCCACGATGTCCTGCAAGGCGATCTTCGGAAACCGCGAACCATAGCGCTTCCCCGTGCGCAGATCGACCGAGGCGGCGTTGGTCGAACCAAAACTGGACCCCAGCATGTTGGAGGCAACCACGTAATTGCGCTCGGTATCGATCGGGGCGCCGGGTCCAACCAACGTGGTCCAGGACCCTTCGGACGAAGTGCCGGTCGGCTCGATCATCTGGTGGCCGCTGGTATAGCCGTGCGTCACCAGCACCGCGTTGCGCCCGTCCGGCGCCAGTCTCCCGCGGGTGCTGTAGGCGATGGTGACCTCCGGCAGCACCTCGCCGCTGCGCAGGCGAAAATCGCTGAAGGTGAAACGGTCGCGGGTGACATCGTCCATGGCGGTGGGGCCCTCCCTGGGCCACCCTATGCCGTCTTCGGCAAGAGCGGGAGGGGGCAAGCCATCGCCGTGGCCGTTGCGCAGGTCAGCCGCCGCGCGTTACGGTTGGCCGCGGCGACGAGCGGACAAGTCACAGGGGCAAGTCACAGGGGGAAGCAAACGATGAGCGAGACGTACCAGGGCGCATGCTTCTGCGGCGCCGTGCAGATCGAGGTGAGCGGTCAGCCGAACGCGATGGGCTATTGTCATTGCCGATCCTGCCGGTCCTGGTCTGGCGGCCCTGTGAACGCGTTCAGCCTGTGGCCGCCGGAGGCGGTCAAAATCACGCAGGGCGAGGAGCATCTTGCCACATATCATAAGACGGACATGAGCCACCGGCAGTTCTGCCGACTGTGCGGGGGGCACCTCATGGCGCGTCATCCTCCGCTCAATATGATCGACGTCTTTGCCGCCACGATCCCCGAGCTCGCATTCGCGCCACAAGTGCACGTCAACTATGGCGAGACGGTGCTGCCGATCCGCGATGGGCTGCCGAAACTGAAAGATTTCCCGAAGGAGTTCGGTGGGTCAGGCGAAATCGTAGCGGAATAATGCGCCAGGTACGACCGGCCTGCCTCCGGCAATGTTTCGATTTCAGAGCTCCAATGCCGTCGGCGGCCTTGTCGTTGCCCGTTGGGCACGCGCGGACGCAGCCGAGTGCGGGCCCCCGCACTCTACCGCCATGCGGTCCAGGCGCAGCCTTCGCTTACGAAGACTTGTGCTGCGCCGGCGCCAGTGCGGCAGGGGTCGGCACCGGCGACTGCTGTGTCGCCTCCTGGTAGGCCGCGTGGCTGATGCCGTGCTCGATGCGGGCGCTGAAGACGAAGCCGACAATCAGCAACGCCCCACAAACACCCAGAACCATCATCGTCAGTCTGTTCTGTCCGTTCATGTCCCCACACATGCGGCCCCACGCCGTTCCGGCAAGACGCGCCACCGTGGCCGAGAGTCACAACTGCACGATCGGGAGCTTCCGGCGCTGCGATAGCTTGCCAGCGTCAGCTTCCCAGCTTTGTGTGCCGTAGAAGTGCCGGCGGGCTGCCGGGCGTCGACCCGGTGCACTGATCGCGAGCGGTTGCTGATCGCCTGAGCACACCCGGTACGCCGCTCGTTCGGACTGCGGTTTCGGGCTCCGCCTGCTTCAGTTGCCCTTGCAAGAGGTTCGGCGCAGCCTGCCGTGCGCAAGGGCGCCAACCGCCGGCCGATGCTCCCAAGAGTTTGGCCGGTGCGGCAGGGGGGAAACGATGGACCGTCTCAAGGGCAAGGTGATCCTGATCAGCGGCGGCGCGCGCGGCCAAGGCGCCGCGGAGGCACGGCTGTGCGTTGCCGAAGGCGCGCGCGTGGTCCTCGGCGACGTGCTGGAATCGGCAGGCCGCGCGCTCGCCGCCGAACTGGGCGCCGCGGCGGCGTTCGTGCGCCAGGACGTGACGCGCGAAAGCGATTGGCAAGCCACGGTGGCCGCGGCCGAGGCAATGGGCGGGCTGCACGGCCTGATCAACAACGCCGGCATCTATCAGCCCAGCACGCTTATGGAGACCGACGCCGAACTGTTCGAACGCCACATGCGGGTGAACCAACTCGGCTGCTTCCTCGGCATGAAGGCGGTGGTGCCGCTGATGGAGCGGTCGGGCGGCGGATCGATCGTGAACATCTCCTCGGTGGCCGGGCTGCGCGGATCGCCGGGCGCGATCGCCTACAGCGCGACGAAATGGGCGCTGCGCGGGATGACCAAGGCCGCCGCGGTCGACCTGGCACCGCGGCGGATCCGGGTGAACTCGGTGCATCCCGGGCCGATCGACACCGAGATGCTGAAGGTGCGCACGCCGGAGCAGAACGCGGCACGGCTGCGGTTCGTGCCGATGGGGCGGATGGGCACCGCGGAGGAAGTCGCCCGCCTGGTATTGTTCTTGTTGTCCGACGAGAGCGGTTACATCACCGGCGCGGAAGTCGCGATCGACGGCGGCGCCACGCTCTGAGCCGCGAGGCTGTAAACCGCGGCGCTGATGATTATAAATGGCGTGACCTTGACAATTGCGGCAGGAATCGAACCCGATCCGGCCGCACTGCGTTGCTTCGAGCCGCTCATCAATCGCTGTCAGGTCATTTGGGTGCTGGATACCCATTGAATTCCTCGCCCGGCCTGATATTCGGGTATTTGGCAATGCTGGTGTTGTACTCGACAATGGCCTGGTAGACGACCCCGAGCATCCAGCCCATGTCCAACTTCGTCTCAAGCACGTTGTACCTCTCGCCGGGATCGCTGCCGAGGTCGAAGATCATCGGCCACTGCGGCTCCAGAATTGGCTGTGCCATGCCCTCGGCGTGGCGGAACACGGCTTTGATGTTACGCCACTTCGACGACAGGAGCGATCCGTCGGGACCGAAGAACAGCAGCGTCTCCCGACCAGTCCTTTCGCTCGCGCCGAGCAGGAACGCCGACACGTCGATGCCGTCGACCGGACGGTCGGTGGGCACCTCGCCCGATGCGCCGGCCAGTGCCGCGAACGTTTTGTACCAATCATGTGCCGAGAGCATCTCCTCGGTGACCACGCCCGCCGGCACCTTGCCAGGACAGCGGACCATGGCAGGGACACGCATCGAACCCTCCCACGGCGGGGTAAAAAACCCGCGGCGGCGCGGCCGCTGACGAACCTGCTCGCCGCGAGATGCCTCACCGGGGCGGCCAGACGGTTCGGGGGGCACCATGCAACCGGTCAAACTCTTCTCCGCAGAGGTACCGGCTACGGGGGTACCGGGTCCCCCTTTCGCGGGGGTAACGGTTCACGCCAACGGCCGGGGGGTCGGGCCTCACGTGCCGCAGTCAAAATTGCCGTTTGTTAATCTAATCGGTATTGCCAAACATCATGCAGATGTGCGCACTTTCGGCTGGTTGCATGCAACCGCGACGCAGATCCGCTGAAGGGCACCATGCTACTTGCCGCCGCGACGTTCGATACCCTGCCGGGGTTCCGCACCCTTGACGCGGACACGCTCGACGCCGTGGAAGCGATCAGCCGACTGATCGAGGTTCCGGTCAACGCCCTGCTCTGCCGCCAGGGCACGGCATCGGAAGCGCTGCACTACCTGCTCGATGGGCAGGTGACGCTGACCCAGGAAACCTCCAACGGCGAGGTGGCCGTGATCGACGTGCTGCGGCCGGTGCGCGGCATCGATCTCGGCAACGTGGTGACCGGCCAGGCGCATCAGATGACCGCGCGGGCCTTGACCGCCTCGCGCCTGCTGGAACTGCGCGCCGAGCCGCTGCGCGCGCTGATCGGCCAGCGGCCGTCGCTGGCTGCCACGATGCTGCAGGGCCTGTCGCTCGACATGACGATGGTGACCCGGCACGTGATCGACCTGAAGCTGCGCACGGCGACCCAGCGCCTCGGCTGCTATCTGCTGCGGCTGGCATGGGGTGCGACGGGCAACCATGCGGAGTTCCGCCTGCCGGTGCGCAAGGGATTGCTCGCCGCGCAGATCGGCTGCCGGCAGGAGAATCTGTCGCGCGCCTTCGCAATGCTGCGGGAATGCGGGGTCGAGACCCATGGAGGCCGCGTCATCCTGCACGACATGGAGCGGTTGCGGCACTACGCGGTGCCCGACGATCTGCCGCCGGAACAGGAAGCCACGGCAGGGCTGAGCCGCTCCGCCCGGGCCTTCAGAGATGCATTCAGCCTGCGCTGACGCGGGTACCGACACACCGCCAACCATCGTCCCCAGCACCTGCTGGGAATGCGGCACATTGTGCGGCTCGCTGATGACCGTCCAGGCGGGCGTGGTGACCAGGATCGCGCCCAATCCCGCGCATCCGGCCTCAAAGGGCGCCTTTTGCGTGAAGGGCACGCGCGCGGTGCGCGAGTGGACCTATGGCGAAGGCCGCCTGCGGACGCCGCTGCGCCGCGTCGGCCCGCGTGGCAGCGCCGCGTTCGCCCCGGTGACATGGGACGCGGCGCTCGATGAAATCGCCGACCGGCTGGCAGCGGTGCGGCAGCAATACGGGGCGCGCGCCATCGCCGGCGCCACCAACGGTGCGTTCTTCAGCCGCGGGCTGATGATGGCGCTGCTGATGCGCTCGCTGGGGTCGCCGAACTGGATGGTGAACCAGGATCTATGCGGCGGCTGCCGGGCGGTGGCGGACAAGATGACGGGCCTTGCCATCGCGGGCGGCGAGGATATCGACCATACCGCCTGTGCCCTGGTAGCAGGGCGCAATCCGGCGGTGGCGGATCCCATTCAGTGGATGGCGCTGAAGCGTGCGAAGCAGCGCGGCGCGCGGATCATCGTGGTCGATCCGTTCCGCACGCCGGCGGCGGAGATCGCCGACCTGTGGCTGCGCCCAAGGCCGGCCACCGATACGGCGCTGGCGCTGGCGATGATCCGTACGCTGATCGTGGAGCACCGCTACGAGCCCGACTTCGTAGATCGGTGGTGCCACGGCTTCGAGGCGTTGGCGGAGCATGTGGCACCATGCACGCCGGCATGGGCGGAGCAAGCAACCGGGGTGCCGGCGGACGACATCGTGCGGGCTGCGCGTTGGTATGCCGAGGGCCCGTCCTGCTTCGTGTCCGGCCACGGGATCGATGCCTCCAGTACGGGCGTGCAGACGTTCCGCGCGTATTTCGCCCTCGTTGCGATCGCCGGCAATGTGGACCGCGTCGGCGGCAACCGGCGGGTGAAACAGCCTCCGGGGTTCAAGACGAACTTTACGGTACTGTTTGATCCGGCCTTCCGGCTGCCCGCCGAGATTGAGGCGGAACGGATCGGGGCCAGCGCGTATCCACTGTGGTCCGGGCCGCTGGGCTATCAGATGGCGTGTCACAATCCTTCGGTCATCACGGCGATCCTGACCAGCGAGCCCTATCCGGTACGGGCACTGTATGCCAGCGGGGCCAATATCCTGCTGACCTATCCCGACCTCGATCGCACTGTCGCCGCGCTGCGCTCGCTCGATTTGTTTGTTGTGGCAGGACAATATTTGACACCGACGGCGGCCTGGGCGGATTTCGTGCTTCCCAAGACCACGACGCTGGAGGAGGAGGAGGTCAGCCTGCACCAGGGCGGCCCGTGCGTCACCTACACCGCCCCCAGCGCCGTCCGCTGCGGCGAGGCGCGGCCGGATACCGAAATCGCCGCCGCTCTGATCGACCGCATGGCCGCGCGGAACAGCCTGCACGCGAAACTTCCTCCCGTGGCGTACGCAGGCGGCATTCGTCGAGTACCAACTGGCGGAGACCAACATCGATCGCGCGAAGCTGCGGCAGACGGGATTTTATGGATTTCCCTACACCCAGGGGGATCTCGAGACCCAGACGATCGCCACCCCATCTGGCAAATTCGAGCTTTACTCGCAGGAAATGGCACGTGCCGGCGTCGATCCGCTACCGATGCACATACCGCCAGCGCATGCGCGCGAACCGGAGAGGGTGCAGACCGACTATCCGCTCGTGCTGCAAACCGGCATGCGCGAGAAGACGTATCACCATTCGCGCTTCCGGGAGCAAGAATGGGCACGCAAGGTATCGCCGGACCCAGTCGTGTACGTGCATCCGGCAACCGCGGCGGCCTATGGCATTGCCGACGGCGATTGGGTCACGGTGACGACGCCGCGCGCATCGGGGACGTGCCGGCTGCGGTGCAAGGTTTCGGCCAACACGATGGAAGGCGTCCTGACCACCGGCATGGGATGGTGGCTGCCCGAGGCCGCGGCGCCATGGTTCGGCGCGCACGAGGTCAACATCAACGGCGCGATGTCGTATTCCGGGCCGTGGGACACCAGCAGCGGTTCCGCCGACACGCGGGGGATCGCGTGTCGGATCGTGGCGGTGGCGCCGCGGACGCAGCACGCCGCAGCAGCGGGCTGACCTCACCACCGGTGCTTTGTCTGCCATGCAGTTGCGAGCGTTGTGGTCCGACCGCCTGCCATTGCGAGCGCAGCGTTGCAATCTCCGGAGAGTACGCACGTCATTCGCGGGAGATTGCTTCGCTGCGCTCGCAATGGCGGGCGACGGGTGCGCACCGACCGTCGGTGTCGGAGCGCCAGGCATCAGGCCGGTGCACCCGCGTGCATGCGCAGCCATTCGGTGAAGGTCGTCGTCCGGCATCTCGCCGGCAGCCATCGCCAGCATGGCCACCACCACCTCGGCGTCGCCGACCGGAAAAGCCCATCCGTGCAACGTCAAAAACGTTTCCCGCGCGACGGTGGTTGCGGGCGATGGCGATCGCATGCAGCGCCGCAAGTTCGGCAACGTCGGGATCACCGTAACCCGCGCGATTCAATGGCCGGGCAAGCGCGCATCCGGTGCTCTATGGTGTACACGGTGTTGCCGACGCCGGGTTAGGGAGGGATTACTTCGCTGGGGCCAGCGCGATGGTCTCGGCATCGTCCTGCCGGATCGCATGCAGTGCCGCCGCCGTTTCCTCCCGCAGCTTGCCGCGGCACACCTGCGTGTCGATGCGCGACACCAGTTCGCGCCGTACCGTCACCACCTGTCCCTGCTGGGACCAATGCGACGTATAGCTGAACGCGCCATTGCCGATCGTCCGATCAGCCGGCAACTGCGTCACACGATGTTTCGGGCCGAGGTCCAGCGTCATGGTCGCCACCTGCTGCCCAGCAAAGCAGGGTGTCGGCTCGCCGACCGGCAACAGACTTGGCGCATCCAGCGGGCCGAGCAGGAAATCGCCCGGGCGCGGCAGCACGCGCAGCCCGTCCGGCAACGACAAGTGACTGTCCTCCGACAGGAATGGCCAGATGCTGACGGCGAAATGTCCGGTCACCGTGTACGGCCTCGGGGAAGTCTCGGGGGGCGGCGGGTCGAACGTGCCCGTGCCGGGCTCGCTCAACTTGCGCAACCGGGCGTTGGCCACGACGTCCTTTTCCCCCGACGCGTCGGCGCGGGCAATGGTAACGGCGGTGCCGCGCAGGACGGCGGCGAACGGGCCGGTCGCCTCGGTCCGGCTGTCGCCGACGATCATGTCGTCCGCCGTCAGATGCGCCATGGTCGTGACCGCCTCGGTGGCTGCTCCCGGCGCCAGCACCGGGATCATGCCCACCGCCTTGCCGGTGGCGACCGCATACACGGCGGGCTTGCCGTACTCATTGAATGGCAGTTCGCCGAACCGCACGTGAGCCGCCGTGGGGTCGGCATAAAGGCCGAACTCCGGCACGTACAGCAGCACGTGGTTGAGTTGGGCGAACGGCACCGGCACGCTGAGGCTATAGACGTTGTCGAGGCTGATCAGCGCCAGTTCGCTGGGGATACCCTTGTCCTTCAGCAGCGCTGACAGCAACACCGCCTGGTCGGCGCTGTCCCCCGCCTTGCGGGTGAGCACCGCATCAGCGGTGTGTGGCTTGATATCGCCCGCGCCGAACGGCACCGGGACGTAGCGGATATTGCCCTGGACCCAATTGTACAGATGATCGGCGATCGCCCTTGGATCGGTGAGGCCGCGGGTGGCGACATCGGCGGTGTCGTCCACCTGGACCGTCACCGCCACCTGCGGCTGGACGAACGCCGCATAGGCGCGGGCGATCTGCTGCCAGCTCGTCGCGGTGGACACCAGCAGGCGTGGCAGCTGCGTAACCGGCGCAAGCGCGCCGGCTGCGACCGGCGTGAAATTCCTGGTGCGATAGCGCCAGGCATGGGTGACATTGGCGCCGTCGCCGACCTCGCTGGCGACCGGACCCACCGCTTCCGTATCCAGCTTCAGCGTTCCCGGCACGCTGACGGTGACCGTGGCGTCCCAGAGCTGGGTGGGATCGAACACCAGGGCGACGCTGAAAACGTCGAGCAGGCGTGGGCGGAACATGCGGTCGCGGATGTCGACCACCACGCTGTCACCGGCGGTGACGCCCCGGAAGCGGATCAGCTTCTCCTTCTCCGCCGTGCCGTCGGGTCCGGGGCCGCCCGCGGTTTGCTCCTGGATCGTGGCGGGATCCACCTCCAGCTTGCTGCCGTCCGCCTTCCGCGTGAACGCCGAGACGATATCCACGCTCTCGCGCGACGAATTGTACTGCCAGGGGAGCAATGCGAGGGCGCGGGCCTGGTCATCGGTGCCGGCACGCCGCTCGAGATGCAGCGTCCGGACGTATTGCCCGTCTGCCCGGACATCGTAATTCACCACGATGTCATTGCTGATCGTCCGGGGTTCCGCAGCGCCCGATGGATGCGGCAGGCAGGCAACAGCGAGCGCCGCCAGCACCCGCCGCAGTATCCGCACCCGCATCCCGGATTCTCCCTAGCCGATCTGCGGTGAGAGTGGCAGGCAACATCACGGGCGGCAATCATTTGTTGCCGGTTTGGCGGCAGTAATGATGCCCGCACCGGTTACACGCTTGCTGCGGCGCACTGCCCCCGTTTGGGGGGAGCCGTCACCCGTTTCGGAACTCCTGCTGCTCGGCCTCGGCGCTGGCGGCACGGGCGGCGGGCATGTACGGGAGGTCGTTCAGAACCGCCCAGGTCTGTTGTGGCGGCTGCACGAACAGTGGCGAGGAGAAGACCTGCACGGCGGTTGCCCTGTTGCCTCGCATCAGGTCCGCCGTGGCCGCGATCAGCGCGTTGACCACCACCTGGGACGGCGCGTCCTCGCGAATGCCCAACTCGCGTCGCATTTCAGTCCGCGCCTGCAGCATGTCCATCTTGGTGATCGGCGACATGCGGAACCAGCGGGGAGCCGTGTTCAGCTCGCCGGCGAGATACTCGACCGAGATCGCCGCTCGCAGTGCCGCCACCGGGTCGCCTTTCGTGCGGGAGGGCGAGCCGAACAAGTAGGACGCTTCATTGATGGCGCCGAAGTCGTTGTCCAGCAGGGCGCCATAGAAGAACGGCGGCAGTTGCGCGGTATCCGGGGGGCGGTTGCTCCAGCGCGCAGGCAGCGACCGAGACGCACAGCAGAACGGCACCGAACCGGCCAAGCATGGTACGCAGCTCCCAACCTTTGCCATACAAATGGGGTGCGTTGGCCGCTGCGCCAGGGCCGTCTGCAAAGCGCCGGCAGCGGGATCGACTAGGAGCGAGGTCGGAACGCGATCAGCGGCAGTTCGGTCACCAGCCGGCGCCGCGCACTGTCCGAGCCGTCATAGCGCCAGCCGAGCAAACGGCTCAGCACCACGCGGATGACCTGGGCTGCAAGACGGTTGCGACGCTCGTAGTCGGCAACCACGCGCACCGCTTCATCCGCCCCGAGAAAGCGGTGCGTCGCGACGAAATGCCGCCCGCCGACGACCACCGCCGTGGCCGGGCCCGTCCCCGGGGCCGCCCCTGGGGCCGTTTCTATGTTGCGCAGCCAGCCTGCGTTGCGGCCGAAGGCGCTCATGACAATGAATTCAGGTCGGTCCCGGCGATATTCCATGACTTCCAGGATCGTCTCCCGGCGCAGTCCGGTGTGGCGGCCAACATGAACGAGCAGCATGAAGCGGTGGCCCAGCAGCCAGCCGCAGTGGAGACGGTACAGCCAGACCGGCGCCCGAAAGAGATGACGCAACGCCGGGTGAAGGCGGGACGGAGGCATCAGCAGTCCCTGCCCGCGCCACGCCGCCTGGCGCGTCGTCAGTAAGGCTCACGAACGAAGATGAACGTCGTCCCGGTCACGATCGGCGCGCTCGCGCCGACGAAAGACACGTTGGCGTCCTTCACCTGCCGCGAGCCGGCGCGACCCGACGCCTGCAGCGCGCCCTCGATGATGTGCCACAGGCCGTGGATGCGGCCGGTGCCCAGGCTGCCGCCGAACGTGTTCAGCGGCAGGTCGCCGTCCAGTTCGATCCGCCCGTCCTGGATGAAATCCAGCGCCTCGCCCTCCTTGCAGAACCCGTACGATTCCAGCCCGTAGATCACCGACGCCGAGAACCCGTCATAGATCTGCGCCACATCGACATCCTTCGGACCGAATCCCGACCGCTCCCAGGTCAGCTTCGCGGAACTGCTGCCGCCCTCCATGTAGCTGGACAGGCTGCCGATGCGCCCCGCCACCTCGAAATGCAGCCGCTGCCCGTATCCCGCGAGGTACGCCGGCTGCGGCTTCAGGTCCCGCGCCCGGTCCGCCGTCGTCAGCACGATGGCCACCGCCCCCTGCACCGGGATGTCGCAATCGAACAGACAGAACGGATAGGCAACCATGCGCGAGGCGAAGTAGTCCTCGCGCGACAGCGGCGTGCCGTAGAAATACGCGTGGGGATTGTGCTGCGTGTGCTTGCGCTGGGTCACCGCCAGCGTCGCCATCTTCTCGCGGTTCTGCCCATGCCGCTCCAGCCAGCGCGTGTAGGCGACCGCCATCCCCTGGCCCGGCCCGCCGAAGCCGTACGGCGCGGTGAATTGCGTCGCGCCGGCCGCGCATGCGCGCCGGGCAAGTTCTGGTAGGTGCCGCGCGGATTGTGCATCGCCCGCCACACCACGGCGTATTTGCACACGCCCGCCAGCAGCGCGTTCACCGCCTGCTGCACCGCGCCGCCGATATTCGTCGTTCCCACCTGGATGTGCCACGTCAGCTCCGGCAGCTTCAGCATCGCCATCATGCAGTTCACCGACACGACGGAGATGCCGTCCACCTCCGCGTGCCCGGTCGCCGGCAGTTCCGGATAGGTCGCCAGTCCGTCGATGTCCTCGATGCGCAGGCCGCGTCCGCCACCGCGCCCTTGCACCGCCTCCAGCGCATGCGCCGCCAGCGGGATGTCCGCCGAGCGGGACACTTTCGAATATCCCACGCCGCTGACAGCGACCTTGCATCGGTTCTCCCACATGCCGCGTCTCCTTCGCTAGAGCTTCGTCAAGTGTTGTCGTTCGAGATCAAATCCTACCGCTGCGAGCTCAAATCCTGCCATTGCCATCGAATCCTGCCATTGCGACAACAAGTAGTGCCATTCCGAGGAACGAACCGACGAAGCAAGCTCCCTCGAGGAGCGCTCGGAGGCTCGTGTGCCTTTCGCAGGAGATTGCTTCGTCGCGTCGCTCCTCGCAATGACAGCTGGCTCTCTTTGGCCCTCGCGATGACAGGGCGGCCCCTAACCCGCGAGCCGGAACTGCGGCAGCGTGATGTCGTCGTTCAGCTTTTCGAAGACCACCTCGATGCGGCGGCCGACCTTCGCTCGGTGTAATCCGCGCCGAGCAGGTTGCCGCACAGCAATGCGCCCGGCGCCGCGTCGAGCTCGACGATGATGCTGGCGTAGGGCACCGCCGAGGCAAAACGCTTGTCGCCGGTGTGATACATGATGGTGTAGGCATAGATCGCGCCGCCACCTTGCACCGGCTCGAATTTCAGGTCGGTGCTGACGCACTGGACGCAGGTCGCATACGGCGGATGCTGGAAATGGCCGCAGCGCTGGCAGCGTTGCAGTTCCAGCACGCCCCGCTTCGCCGCGTCCCAGAATGGTCGGGTCCATTCGTTGGGCGCGGGGATCGGGCGGGTCACCTTGCTCCAATCGCTCATGGTCGCTGCCTTCCGGGTCATCGTCTTATGGCTTCAGTCCGATGTTGCCGCGATGCTATGCACCGGAACACGACGTGGCAAACCGCCGCCGTGCTGCGCTGGTCACAGGGGGAGACACATGTCGCAACAGCCAACACCCCCCTCCCCTTGAGGGAGCGGGCTGGGGGAGGGTCGAAAAAATGGCACGTTTCGACCCCTCCTCCAGCCCCTCCCTCAAGGGGACCTCAACGGGAGGGGGTGTCTCTCTTTTGCTCCGGCCGCGTGTCACGGCAGCACGCCGGGATCGGCAAATGCTTGGCGCCATGAACTTGCCTCACCCACCAACCGGCCCGGTTCTTGTATATAGCGACCCAACGCACCTCCCCGCCGCGACAGGAAACCGCGCCATCGCCCGCGCCGCCACCATCGCCACGCGCCACTCTCCGGACGCAGCCGACACCCACCACGCCGGCGGCATCGGCTTCCTGGCGCTGACCGCGCTCGGCGTGGTGTTCGGTGACATCGGCACCAGCCCGCTCTACGCCTTCTCGATCGCGCTGAACGCCACTGGCCACGCCGTGCCGACCCCGTCAGACGTCATGGGCGTCGTTTCGCTCATATTCTGGGCACTCGTGCTCATGGTTTCGGTCAAATACGTGCAACTGGTGCTGCGCGCCGACAATGACGGCGAGGGCGGTATCCTCGCGTTACTCTCCCTGGTCGAGGGCGACCGCATTGCCGGCCTGCGCATCACCCTGCCGATGATCCTGGGCATTCTCGGCGCCGCGCTGCTGTATGGTGACGGCGTCATCACGCCGGCCATCTCGGTGCTGTCGGCGATGGAGGGCCTGAAACTCGCCGCCCCCGGGTTCCAAACCTTCATCCTTCCGGTGACGCTGGCGGTCCTGGTGGCTCTATTCGCCGTCCAGCGCCAGGGCACCCATCGCATCGGCCGCCTGTTCGGCCCGGTGATGGTCGCCTGGTTCCTGGCCGCCGGCCTGCTGGGCGCCGTCAACATTGCCGCCGCACCCCGCATTGTCGCGGCGCTCAATCCGCTGGCCGCGCTGCCGATCCTGACCGGCCATCCGGCCATCGCCGCGGCGGTGTTCGGGGCCATATTCCTGGCGCTGACTGGCGGCGAGGCGCTGTATGCCGACATGGGTCATGTCGGCGCACCGGCGATCCGGCTAGCCTGGTACGGCCTGGTGCTGCCCGCGCTGGTGCTGAACTATTTCGGCCAGGGCGCGCTGATCCTGGCCGACCCACATGCCGCCGACAGTCCGTTCTATAAGCTGGCGCCCGGCTGGGCGCTGATGCCACTGATCGCTCTGGCGGCGGCCGCGACGGTGATCGCGTCGCAGGCGCTGATCTCCGGCGTGTTCTCGCTCAGCCGCCAAGCGATGCAGATGGGGTTTTGCCCGCGCGCGGCCATCGTACCCACTTCCAGCGAGGAGGCCGGCCAGATCTACGTCCCCACCGCCAACTGGCTGCTGATGATCGGCACGCTGCTGACCGTGGTGATGTTCAAGACCTCAGACAATCTCGGCTCGGCCTACGGCGTGGCGGTGTCCGGCACCATGCTGGCGACCACCATCCTGCTGTATTTCCTGGTCACCCGCCGCTGGCATTGGAAGCTGGCCCTGGCGGTGCCGGTCATCGCGGCCTTCGGCACGATCGATTGCGGGTTCCTCGCCGCCAATTCGTCGAAGATCGTCGAGGGCGGGTGGTTTCCTCTGACCATCGGCGGCGCCGTCGCCTTCCTGATGTGGTCGTGGCGGCGCGGTGCCTCCGAAGTCCGCCGCCGGTTGCACGAGATGTCGATGCCGGTCGCCGCTTTCCGCGCGTATATCGACGAGATGGTGATCGGCCGCCCCGCCGGCACCGCGGTCTGGCTGACCAAGGTGGAGCATGGCATCTCCCCGATCCTGCTCCACCATGTGCGCCACACCGGCGCGCTGCACCAGACGGTGGTGCTGCTGACCGTGCTGCCGGACCGCCGCCCGCGCGTGCCGTTCCAGGAGCGCCACACGCTGGAGCGGTGGGGCAATGGCTTCTTCCACATCACCGTGCGGCTGGGCTTCATGCAGCGGCCGAATATCCCACTGACGCTGCGCAACTGCGAGATGCTGGGTTTCGAAGCCGAGCTCGCCAACGTCCACTATTTCGTCGGCCACGAGTCGGTGAACCGCCGCGAGCACGGCTCTCGGTTGGGGCCGGTTACGTTCGCCGTGTATAACTTCCTGTCCCACATCGCCAGCCGCGCGCCGGACTTCTTCCACATCCCGCAGGACGCGCTGTCCGACGTCGGCTTCCGGGTTGAAATCTGACCGGGGGACCACTCCCAACCCTCCTTGTTGTGACGGGCGGTTGGCGCGGCGGTCATCGATATGCGGTCGGGCGTTCCCTTACCCCAACAACGATGCAGCCTCGTGTCCTTTTGGTCCGAACACCACCTGGTTCACCTCGTCGCCACCTACGGGCCTGGCCTGATCGGGCTGGTGGTTGGATTGGAGGCGATGGGGCTGCCGTTGCCGGCGGAAAGCCTGGTGATCGCGGCGGCGGCTTCGCTAGGCACCACCCACAAGCCTGGCATTGAATGGGTCGTGCTCGCCGGCGCGGCGGGCGCAATCATTGGCGACAATATCGGCTATCTGCTGGGCCGCACGCTCGGCTGGCGCGCGCTGCGGCATTGGGGCCACCGCGTCGGCCTGTCGAACGACCGGCTGTTGCTCGGCGCCTACCTGTTCCGGCGGCACGGCGGGAAGGTCGTGTTCCTGGGCCGCTTCATCGTGTTCCTGCGCACCGTCTCGGCATTGCTGGCAGGCGCCAACCGGATGGATTGGCGCTGGTTCCTGGTCTGCAATGCCGCCGGCGGCGTGCTGTGGGCTTGCATCTACGGACTGGCCGGCTACTGGCTGGGCCGCGCCGTCACCCGCATCGCCGCACCCGTGGGCATCGCGCTGGGAGTCGTCGCCGTCGGAGTAATGGTGACGGTCGTCCTGGCGATCCGCCGCAACGAGCACGCGCTGCTGGAGCAAGCGAAGCGGGAGATGGGCAGCCGGTGACCGGTCGTCCTCCGCGGCTATCACCAGGCCGGGGTGTTCTTCTGCTCGTAGTCGCGGAACGCCTTCACGAGGCCGCTCAGGACTTCAGCCGACATCTCAAACATCGCCTGCAACCGCGGCTCCTCCACCTTGGGACGTCGGAGCGTAGATGGGCGATGATCTCCTGCAGCCGGCGCTGCATGGCCTGGGTATGATGCCGTGGGCGGCTTTCGTCCGATGGCGTGGATTGGCCCCGTTTCCTTCATGTGGCGTCACGACGCGCGTTGTCTGCCCAGCGCCAGACCGGGGCTCCCTGGGTGGGCAGTGCAGCGTCGCTGAAAGAACAGGCTGAGGTAGACTTGTGCGCCGGGCCGGCCAGAAGGGGGCGCACACGATGCCGTGCATCGGGTGCCGACCGCCGCGCGATGCCAGCCTACGATTTTCTGCATGAGCGCACGGCTTTCGACCGGGGCCGCGCTGGTGTAGACGCCCGCAACTTTGCCGCCGGAGACCGCATGACCGCTCCCTATCCCGCCTCGGCCCTGGAACCGGCGCTGACCGAGCCGTTGGTGCTGGCGCTGCCCAAGGGCCGGATCCTCGCCGAGGCCGGCCAGGTGCTGGCCCGCGCCGGTGTGCATCCCGCGGCAGACTACGCCGACGAGGAAAGCCGCCGCCTGCGCTTCCCCACCGACGATCCGGACCTGGACGTGATCCGCGTGCGGCCGTTCGACGTCGCGACCTTCGTGGCGTTCGGCGCGGCGCAGCTTGGCATCTGCGGCGCCGACGTGCTGATGGAGTTCGACTATCCCGAGATCTACGCCCCGCTGGACCTGGGCATCGGCCGCTGCCGGGTGGCCGTCGCGGAACCGGCCGAGACGGCCGGCAGCGACGATCCCTCGCGCTGGTCGCGCGTGCGGGTGGCGACGAAATATCCGAATATCGCTCGCCGTCACTTCGCCAGCCGCGGGGTGCATGCCGAGGTGGTGCACCTGAACGGCGCGATGGAGCTGGCGCCGGGGATGGGGTTGGCGCGGCTGATCGTAGACCTGGTGCAGACCGGGTCCACGTTGAAGGCAAACGGATTGGTGGAGACCGAGGTGATCGCGCCGGTCACCAGCCGTCTGATCGTCAATCGCACGGCGCTGAAGACGCAGCCGGGGGCGATTGGGGCTTGGATCGCTCGGTTCCGGGCGGCGCTGGGGCAGCAGCATTGAACGGCCAAGGTGAGATTCTCTCAGCGACGCGGTGTCAGCCGCGAAGGCTTTCGTGATGCGTTGGTCTCCCATCCCCAGATCGCCCGGCTGCACGAGATCGCCCGGCTGCACGAGGTGGACGCAACCAGTCCGTATGGCGTCAAGCGCGTGTTCATCTGCCGTATCGTGACGCCGGACGGAACGTCACCCTGCATCCGTACCGTGTGGCAGCAGCGTGGCGGCGACCACTGGCTGATTACAGCTTACCCCTCTGGTCGAGCGTACTCTCTGGTCGGCACCGTGGACTCGGGCCGTGATCATGCTGACCACCAGGTCAAGACGCTATGTGGGTTGGCGACCCGGACATCGGTTCGTCGGGTTTGATAGGATCGGAAAAACCCGCTTGACAGGGGAACCCTCATACGAGCGCCCCGTGGCTATGCTCTGGGCTGTATCTACGGCAGCGCCAGCAGGCCAAGGAATCGCACCGGCCGAGCGTCATTGCGCAGACTGCGGCGACGAACAATCCCAACCTGATCAGCTCGCACCGCTCCTTGGGCAAGACATCGCTTCGTCGCTTTGCTCCCCGCCATACAGTGGCCGTCATGGCACCGTGTCGCGCTCGACTAAATCCGGGCACTTGGGCCGCCGGCCGGGGCATCCTTGGCATCCTTGCCACAAGATTGCCGGATGATAGGATCGCCGGCACGCGAACGGAGCAACGTCCATGAAATTCGGCATATTCTATGAGCTGCAATTGCCCCGCCCCTGGGGCGTGGACGACGAACGGCAACTTTATCAGAACGCGCTGGCACAGGTGGAGCTGGCCGACAAGCTCGGCTACAACTATGCATGGGAAGTAGAGCACCACTTCCTGGAAGAGTACTCCCACTCGCCGCAACCCGAAGTGTTCCTCGCCGCGGCGAGCCAGCGGACGCAGAACATCCGCCTCGGCCACGGCATTATCCAGCTTACCACCAACCACCCGGCACGCGTCGCGGAAAAGATCGCCTGCCTTGACCTGGTCAGCAACGGGCGCGTTGAATTCGGCATGGGTGAAGGCGCCAGCATCACCGAGCTCGGACCGTTCAACCGTGCCATGGAAGACAAGCGGGCGGTGTGGGAGGATGCCGTGCGCTGCATCCTGCCGATGTTCACGCATGAAGGCTGGCAATACGACGGCCCGTATTTCAAGTTCCCCCTGCGTAACGTGCTGCCCAAGCCGGTGCAGAAGCCGCATCCGCCGCTCTGGGTCGCGTGCTCGCAGCTCGAAACCATCGAGCTGGCCGGCCGCTGCGGCATCGGCGCGCTGGGCTTTCAGTTCCTCAGTGCCGAGATGGCGCACGCCTGGGTGCACGCTTACTATAATTCCTTTGTCAAGCGGCAACAGAAGCTGGCGGACTACCAGAGCAACTGCAACATCGCCATGGTCAGCTACTTCATGTGCGCCGAAACCGACGAGGAGGCACGCCGCCGTGCCGAGGGCGTCACGTTCTTCCAGTTCTCGCTGGCCTATTACAGCGGGGCCCGCAACCGCGAGCGCGCCGCGCCGGGGACCGTGAACCTCTGGGAAGAGTACCTGAAATGGAAGCGCGAGAACCCGGACAAGGCGGAACGCGCGTTGCGCGGCGGCCTGATCGGCTCGCCGGAAACGATCCGCCGCAAGCTGCACCGGTTCGCGCAATCCAAGGTGGACAGCATCATCCTGCTGAACCAGGCCGGCCGCAACAAGCACGAGCATATCTGCGAGAGCCTCGAACTGTTCGCACGCGAAGTGATGCCGGAGTTCCACGCGATGGAACCCGAGCATCAGGCCTGGAAGCAGCGTGTGCTGAACCGCGAGATCGAACTCGACGAACTGGACACCGCGCCGTACAAGGAACGCGTCGGCGTCGGCAAGGGCGTCACGATCGACCGCCTGGTTGCCGCGCAATAGCCTCGGCCCGACAGGAAGCGGCGCAATGCTGAATTTGCAACCGGTCGATCGGCTGGAAATCCAGGTGCTGGTGGACAACGTCACCGACACGCTGTCCACCACCCCGCCGTTCGTGACGCGGGAATCTGCCCTGCTGCAGCGCCAGGGCATGCGGATCATGGCTGGCGCCGCGATGTGCTGTGCCAATCACGGCCTTTCTCTGGTGATCACCGCACACACTCCGGCTGGTCCGCGCACGATCCTGTTCGATGGCGGCCCGGTCGACTACGCGGTGGAGCGCAACGGCGTCCGCCTGGGCATCGACTTCGGCGCGATCGGGACGGTGATGCTGTCGCACGGCCATTGGGATCATGCCGGCGGCCTGCCGCGCGCCATCGGCCTGATCGTGCAGGCCAATGGCGGCCGCGCGGTGCCCCTGTTCTTGCATCCCGGCATGTTCCGCCCGCGCGGCCAGCGTCAGCCGGATGGCGGCGTGCTGCCGATGGACCCGATCCCCACGCCGGATGAATGGGCATTGCTCGGCGCCGAGCCGGTGGCGACGGACGCAGCGCAAACCTGCCTCGACGCTGTGTTCTTCATCAGCGGCGAGATTCCCCGGATCACGGCGTATGAAACCGGGCTGATCAACCAGGTCTGCCGTCCTACCGACGGCGCGGATTGGGCGCCGGACCCGCTGGTAATGGACGAACGGTTCCTCGCCGTGCACGTGCGCGGCAAGGGGTTGGTGATATTCAGCGCGTGCTCGCATGCCGGCATCGTCAACGTGCTGCACCATGCGCGCGCGACGTTCCCGAACGTGAAGCTGCACGCGGTGATGGGCGGCTTTCACCTGTCCGGCCCGACCGAGGCGATCATTCCGGACACCTTGCGCGATCTCGGCACCTTCGGCATGGACCTGATCATTCCGGCGCACTGCACCGGCTGGCGCGCATTGAACGCTCTGGAACGGGCGTACGGCGAGAAGGTGGTGGTGCCTTCGGCCGTTGGAAGGCGCTTTACCCTGTGATCCGGCGGGAGCATTCCTGTCTTACCTGTCATCTAGAGGCTCTGTCTGTATCACTGACGCTCGGGGACGATGCCCACGTGTGATTGCGAGGAACGAAGCGACGGGCCTGACAGGATTGCTTCGTCCACTCGGCTCCTCGCAATGACAGGGGTACTCCGCGTCCCGCTGGCATTCGGCGCCTGGTATTGCGCGCAGCGAAGCGGTTCTCGCGCGGCCTGGTCTTGCACGCGCCCCTGGTGGTTCACGCGTCCCCGATGCAAACTCCCGCCGCCGCAACGCAGGAGGAACGCGACATGCCGAACAAGGTGATCATCAGTTGTGCCGTCACCGGCTCAATCCACACGCCGAGCATGTCGGACTACCTGCCGATCACGCCAGACCAGATTGCCACCAGCGCGATCGGTGCGGCGGAGGCGGGCGCGGCGATCATCCACCTGCACGCGCGCGATCCGGAAACCGGCGCACCGACGCCCGATCCCAACGTGTTCATGCGCTTCCTTCCGGTGATCAAGCAGAACGTCGATGCCGTGGTGAACATCACCACCGGTGGCGGGCTGACGATGACGCTCGACGAACGGCTGGCCGCGCCGCTGGCCGCCCGGCCGGAGATGTGCAGTCTGAACATGGGCAGCATGAACTTCAACATCGCGCCGGCCGGCGGCCGGGTGAAGGAGTGGAAATTCGATTGGGAGAAGCCGTATCTCGATGCGACCGACAATTTCATCTTTCGCAACACGTTCCGTGACGTCGCGGGGATTGTCGAGCGGCTGGGCAAGACGCACGGCACGCGCTTCGAGTACGAGTGCTACGACACCGGTCACCTCTACAACCTTGCCTACTGCCTGGACCAGAAGATCGTCGAGCCGCCTTTGTTCGTGCAGACCATCTTCGGCATCCTGGGCGGCATTGGCGCAGACCCGCGCAACCTGATGTTCATGAAGGAAACCGCGGACAGACTGTTCGGCAACGACTATGTCTGGTCGGTCCTGGCGGCGGGGCGGCATCAGATGGCGTTCACCACGATGGCCGGCATCCTCGGCGGCCACGTGCGCGTCGGGCTGGAGGACAGCCTGTACATCGGCCGCGGCCAGTTCGCCAAATCGAATGCCGACCAGGTGGCGAAGATCCGCCGGATCCTCGAGGAATTGAGCCTGGAGATCGCCACGCCGGCGGAAGTCCGCGCGCTACTGAAACTGAAGGGCGGCGACCGGGTCGGGTTCTAACGCCGCCGCCCGGGGCGCGGCGGTAACGCCGATGTTCGTCGGCATCGATTTCGGCACGTCGTCCGTGAAGGCGCTGCTGGTGGATGGAGCGCAACGGGTCCTGGCGCGCGCCGCCGCGCCACTGACCGTGTCGCGCCCCGCTCCGGGCCATAGCGAGCAAGACCCGGAAGAGTGGTGGCGAGCGATGTTATCCGTACTGGATGCGTTGCACACCGAGCGTCCGGCCGAGCTCGCCGATGTGCGAGCCATCGGACTATCGGGGCAGATGCATGGTGCGGTCTTGCTCGATGCCGCTGGTGCCGTGCTGCGGCCGTGCATCCTGTGGAACGACGTGCGCGCCGCCGCCGAATGTCGCGAGTTGGAGCAAGTCTTTCCCGATTTGCAGGCGGTGACGGGCAATCTCGCGATGCCGGGGTTCACTGCACCCAAGCTACTATGGGTGCGCCGGCATGAACCCGATGTGTTCGCCCGCGTCGCGCATGTGCTGCTGCCGAAGGCGTGGATCCGCTATCGCCTGACCGGCGAAATGATCGAGGAGATGTCGGACGCGTCCGGCACGCTGTGGCTCGATGTCGGCCGGCGCGACTGGTCGGATGCGGCGCTCGCGGCGACCTCGCTATCGCGTGCGGCCATGCCGCGCCTTGTGGAAGGCACCGATCAGGCGGGGGAATTGCGTCCCGACCTGGCGGCGTGCTGGGGCATGCGACGGACAGTGTTGCTGGCCGGCGGCGCGGGCGACAATGCCGCGGGCGCGGTGGGGCTTGGGGCAATCCGTCCCGGCGATGCCTTCGTCTCCCTGGGCACGTCGGGCGTGCTTTGGGTCACCACCGGACGCTTTGCACCGTATCCGCAGGCAGCGGTCCATGCGTTCTGCCATGCCGTGCCGCTCCTATGGCACCAGATGGGGGTGACGCTGTCCGCGGCCGCGTCGCTCGCATGGTGGGTGCGCGTGACCGATCAGCCGGAAGCGGCCCTGCTGGCGGAATTGCCGCCATTACACGCGCCCAGCCCAGTCGTATTCTTGCCCTATCTCTCCGGCGAGCGCACGCCGCACAACGATGCCGCCATCCGCGGTGGCTTCGCGGGCCTGTCGCACGATGTGGACCGCGCGGCGCTGACGCAGGCGGTGCTGGAAGGCGTCGCATTCTCCATCCGCGACTGCCTGGATTGCCTGGCCAAATCCGGCACGCGGATCGACGCCGCGGACGTGATCGGCGGGGGATCGGCTTCCAGCGTATGGATTTCGATTTTGGCTTCCGTGCTCAACATCACGTTGCACCGGTTGGCAGAGGGTGCTCAGGACGCGGCGTTCGGTGCCGCGCGCCTGGCACGGCTGTCGGCCACCGGCGAGACACCGGAGACGGTATGCACACCGCCGCACCGTCTTGAAGCGGTGTCGCCCGATCTCGCGTTGGTCGAAGCTTATGCGGCGCAGCAGGAGCGTTACCGCGCGCTGTACCCGGCCTTCAAGACAGCGCTATCCTGATCGAAGACGCTGTGGTGATGCGGGGCGTTCTCGTAAGCGTGGTACAGTGTCCAGGCGATGCGCTGACGCTACGGCGCGGCGATCTCGTCGCGCATGCGGTCTGGATCGGATCAAGTGCGGCCATCGGGCTTCTCCAAGCCCTCGCGGTTGCGCAGCGTGCGCGTATTGCCGCGGAATTCCGCGACCAACGTTCCATCGGCCGTTGTGACGCGCACGTCGTAGATGCCCGATCGTCCTTGGCGCATGCGTTCCACCGCCTCCGCCACCAGCGTCTCGCCCACGCGGCCCGGGCGAATGAAGCTGATGGCAGCGTGCTGCGCCACATCCGCGCCGCCATGCTGATTGGCCGCAAAGGCCATGGCGGAATCTGCCAGCGAGAAAATGAATCCGCCATGGCAGATGCCGTGGCCATTCGTCATCGATTCGGCGATGGTCATGGAGAGGCGCGCGCGGCCACGCGCCACCGCGTCAAGCCGCATGCCGAGTTCGCGGCTGGCGTGGTCGGCCTGCCACATCGCCCTCGCGCGTGGACTAACTGGTTCGTTCATCGCCCGACGGATACTGCGAACCTGACGCTTCGATCCCACCGATGTATTCGTCATCGCGAGCGCAGCGAAGCAATCTTGTGTCCGTCATCGCGAGCGCAGCGAAGCAATCTTGTGTCTGTCATCGCGAGCGCAGCGAAGCAATCTCCCGGACAGTTTGCACGTCACTCGCGGGAGATTGCTTCGCTGCGCTCGCAATGACACGCGAGGTCGGACTCGAATCGTCAGAGCAGTACCAGGAAGCCTTCTGTTCATCCCCTGCCCCGAAACGCCGGCGCCCGCTTCTCCATGAACGCCCGCACGCCTTCGGCATAATCGGCACTTCGGCCGGCCGCCGCCTGGGCGTCGCGCTCCAGGTCCAGTTGCGTGTCGAGGTCGTTGCTGCCTGCCACCGAGAACAGTTGCTTCATGCTGGCCACGGCCTCGGTCGGCGTTTTGGCCAGGGTTGCGGTCAACGCCTCGGCTTCCGGCAGCAGGGCGGCGTCGTCCACCGCCTTCCAGATCATGCCCCAGGCTTCGGCGCGGGCCGCATCCACCGCCTCGCCCAGCATCGCCAGCGCCCGCGCCCGCGCTTCGCCGATGCGATGCGTCAGCAGGTGGCTGGCACCGGAATCCGGCACCAATCCGATCTTCACGAAGGCCATGGCGAATTTCGCGCTCCGCGCCGCGAGCACGATGTCGCAGGCAAGCGCGTAACCGACGCCGGCGCCCGCCGCCACGCCGTTCACCGCGCATACCACCGGCAGCGGCACCGCACGCAACTTGCGCACGACCGCATGGTGCAGTTCCGCCAGCGCGCCAAGGTCGGGGGGACCGGCGACGCTCGGCATGATCGCCGGCCCCAGCTCCTGCCCGGCGCAGAAGCCGCGGCCGGCGCCCGTCAGCAGCAGCGCGCGGCAGGACGTGTCCGCCTCGGCGTCGTTCAGCGCAGCCAGCATGCCGTGCAGCATGTCGTCGTTGGCAGCGTTCAGCTTGTCCGGGCGGTTCAGCGTCAGCTTGCGCCAGCCCTCATGCCTCTCAATCAGCAGGGTATCGAACACGTCGCTCTCCTGTAAGATCAAGCTCTCTCCTGTGAGATCGCGCGCGAAGCGAGCGGTCATTTCCCGCGCCGCACCGGTAGGTTCGTGTGGTAGACGACCCGCTTCAACGCCATTGCCAACTCCACCGACTGCACGCCTGGAATCCGCATGACCACCTGACGCAGGAACGTTTCGAACGTTGCCAGGTCCGCCGCCACGACCCGCATCAGGTAGTCGCGCGCACCGGTCATCTCGTACATCTCCATCACTTCGGGGCAGGCGCCGATCGCGCGTTCGAAGGCTGCCAGCGCCTCGTCGCTATGCGTTGCCAGCTTGACGCTGACAAAGGCGTTCACCGGCAGTCCCACCTTCTCCTGGTCCAGCAATGCGACATAACGCTGGATGACGCCAGCTTCCTCCAGCAGCTTTTGCCGCCGGTGGCAGGGCGAGGGCGACAGTGCCACCGCCTCGCTCAGTTCGATCGTGGTCGCACGCCCGTGATTCTGCAGGTGCTCAAGGATCGCGATGTCGATCCGGTCCAGTTCCATGCCCTCGTCCCTCGGCCTCCCGCTGGCATCCACTCCGGCGCCCGTCCCTGAACTCAACCCGATGCGCACCCGGGACTCGACCGCTCCCCGTCTCGGACCCCGATCCGGAAGGCCGTCCTGGCCCCCGATCAGGGGCCTGCCCCGGACCTCATTCGAGGGTGCAGCGCAGCATTTTGGCGAATCCTGCCAAATCGCCGTGCGTGCCGCCTCAACTATGGCAGCCTTTCCCTTGGCACCATACCTACAATCCGGCGCATGGGGTGGAACGGCACAGACCAGCCGAAACACCATGAGAGGACGATCCAGGATGGATGTCGGACTCGGCCACGCGGCCACGACGCTCGAATCACGCTTTGTCGATCTCGACCATCCGGTCCTGTTGACCGGCATCCAGGCATTGGTGCGCTTGCTGTTGGAGCAAGCACGGCTGGACCGCGCCGCAGGGCTGCACACCGGGGCGCTGGTGTCCGGCTATCGCGGCTCGCCGCTGGGCGGGTTGGACCAGGAACTGTGGCGCCGCGCGAAGCTGCTTGCGGCGCACGACATCCGCTTCGAGCCAGGCATCAACGAAGACCTCGCCGCGACGATGCTAATGGGCACGCAGCAGCTCGACGCATTCCCCGGAGCGCGAGTCGATGGCGCCTTTGGCCTGTGGTATGCGAAAGGACCGGGCGTCGATCGCTCCGGCGATGCGCTGCACTGCGCCAACATGGCGGGCACGCACCGGCACGGAGGCGTCCTGGCCATTCCCGGCGACGACCACGGCGCGCATTCCTCCACCTATCCGCACCAGACCGAATTTCTGTTCCAGAACGTTTTTATGCCCGTGCTGAACCCCGGCTCGGCGCAGGACATCATCGATTTCGGCCTCGCCGGCTATGCGTTGTCGCGCTTCTCCGGGTTGTGGATCGCGCTGAAGACGACCGCGGAGACCGTGGAGCAAGCGGCGACGGTCACAGTCAAGTCGCGGCGTGGGTTCGTTATGCCGCGGCATGCGCTGCCGCCGCATGGACTCAACTTCGATCCGCAACTGCGGTTCCCTGCCGACCGCACGGAACTCGAACGCCGCGTCATCGAGGAACGTCTGCCGGCAGTTGCGGCCTGGGCGCGAGCGAACCGCCTCGATCGGCTGGTGTCCGGCGAGCGCGATTCGCCGATCGGTCTAGTGACCATCGGCAAGGCGCATGAAGACACGCTGCATGCTCTGCGCATACTTGGGTTGGATCGGCATCCGCAGATCGCGATTTACAAGGTGGGGCTGACCTGGCCACTGGAGACCGACGGGCTTCGCGGCTTCGCGCGGGGCAAGCGCACGGTGTTCGTGATCGAGGAGAAGCGGCCCTTCGTCGAAACGCAGTTGCGCGACGCGCTGTATCATCTGTCGGCCGATGTACGGCCGGAGATCGTCGGCAAGACAGATGCGCGCGGCGCACCGCTGCTGTCGCCACTGATGGAGCTATCGCCGGAGAGCGTCGCGGCGGCACTTACGAAGGTGTTGGGATCCACCCGCACGGTCAGCGATGGTGACACGGCGGAGAGGGCGGAGGGCGTGAATCGACACCCCCTCCCGTTGGGGGAGGGGGCCGGGGGGAGGGGTGCGAGCAGTGAAGGACAGCGACGGCTCGCACCCCTCCCCCCGGCCCCCTCCCTCACAGCGAGGTGGAGTTCTCCTGTCGCACTTCCCGTGCCTCTCACATCTCCCATGCCCCTAACCCGTTCCAACGACCTCCTCCGCCGCGCCCCCGCGTTCTGCGCGGGATGTCCGCACGCCACCTCCACCAAGGTGCCGGAGGGCAGCTTCGCCACCGGTGGCATCGGCTGCCACATCATGGCGCTGGACGCCGGTGACCAGACGCGCACCTACGTGCAGATGGGCGGCGAGGGCGTGCCCTTCGTCGGCATGGCCCCGTTCACCGACACGCCGCACACCTTCGCCAATATCGGAGACGGCACCTATCAGCATTCCGGCATCCTCGCGATCCGCCAGGCGCTAGCCGCCCACGCCCACATCACTTTCAAACTATTGTTCAATGACGCTGTCGCCATGACCGGCGGCCAGCCGGCGGAAGGCGCGCCCAGCGTCCCTGGCATCGCCGCGCAGCTTGCCGCGGAGGGCGTGCAGCGCATTGCCATCGTGGCGGACGATGCCGCGCGCCTGCCGCGCGCCCGCGACCTGCCGCCCGGCACCACGCGGCATTCGCGCGAGCAACTCGAACTCGGTACAGCGTGAGCTGCGCGACTACAAAGGCGTCTCGGTGCTGATCTACGACCAGGTGTGCGCCACGGAGAAGCGCCGCCGCCGCAAGCGTGGCCTGATGCCGCAGGCAGCCCGCCACGTCGTCATCAACCAATCGGTGTGCGAGAATTGCGGCGATTGCTCTGCCCAATCGGGCTGCATCGCCGTCGAGCCAGTGGAAACCGAGCTCGGCCGCAAGCGCCGCATCAATCCCACAAGCTGCAACGTGGACCTGTCCTGCCTGAAGGGCTTCTGCCCCAGCTTCGTCACCATCGCCGGTCCGCCCGCCGCACCCGGTATCGATCCGCAGTGGGTACAGCGGGAAGCCGCATTGGACCGCGCCCTACGGTCCCCGAACCTGCCGATGGCTTCGCCGTGGCGCGGACTGTTTGCGGGTATCGGCGGTGGCGGCATTGTCACGTCGGGCGCGATCCTGGCGATGGCGGCACACCTTGAAGGGCGCGCGGTACGCACGCTGGATTTCACCGGCCTGGCACAGAAGAACGGCGCCGTCGTTGCGCACGTGCAGATCGCCGACAGCGCCGCGGAGCTGGACGTAGTGCGCATTCCGCTCGGCAGCGCGGATTTGATGATCGCCGCCGACCTGGCGGTGGGCTGCGCGCCCGGCGTGCTGGAGCGCAACGCAAAATCCGCCGCCGTGGTCGGCAATCTCGACCTCGCCGCCACCGCTGCGTTCAAGCAGGACCCGCATCTGAAGATCGACGCCGCGCTGCACCGCCGCACGATCGAACGCGCCACCGACCCCGCCAGGTCGGCGTGGCTGCACGGCGTCCGCATCGCCGAAACCTTGTTCGGCAACGCCCAGGCGATGAACACGCTGTTGCTCGGCCTGGCGTGGCAGCGCGGGCTGCTGCCTGTCGGCCAGCCCGCCCTGCTGCGCGCCATCGAACTGAATGGCGCCGAGGTCGAAACGAACAAGCGTGCTTTCCTGTGGGGGCGAATTCTGGCGGATCACCCCGAACTGGCCAAAGAGATCGTCAGCGGCGCCTCGGCACAGCCGGAAGCGCAGCCGCGCACGCTCGATGAACTGGTGGCGGCGCGCGGCGCCTTCCTGACGCAATACCAGTCGGAGCGTTACGCGGACCACTATCGCGACCTGATGCGCGAAGTGATGGCGCGGGAAGCCGCGGCGTTGGGCCGTCCCGGCCGGTTCTCCCGCGCCGCCGCCGAGGGCCTCTTCCGAGTGATGGCCTACAAGGATGAGTACGAAGTCGCGCGCCTGCACGCCGCGGCCCACTATGGCGACAAGCCGGTGTTCCACCTGTCGCCGCCGTTGCTGGCACGCACCGACCCAGCCGCTGGTCGGCCGCGCAAGGTGGCGCTGCCCGGTTGGCTCGCGCTGCCCCTGTTCCGCGTGCTGCGGCACGGCAAGGTGCTGCGCGGCACGCGGCTGGATCCGTTCGGCGCGCTCGCCGAGCGCCGCAAGGAACGTGCGTTGCGCGAATCCTATATTGCCGATCTGCACGCGGCGGCCTCGGTGTTGCGGCCGGAGACGTTGGACACCGCAGTGGCACTGGCCGAGCTGCCGGACACGATCCGCGGCTTCGGCCCGGTGAAGGACGCAAACCTCGTCAAGGCGGAGCAACGGCGCGCGACGCTGCTGGCACGGCTGGCCGAGCCGGTACGTTCGACGGCAGTCGCGGCGGAATAGACACGTCATCGCGGTCGCCCCCGTGATGCGACGCAGCGCCATTCAATTATAATCGAATCCCGTCATTGTCTCGGCCGCGGCGCGACACATATCGCTTGGCTATGCCAGTTCCTTTGTTGCCCCAATCACCACCCCCGTGATGACCAGCGCGCCCAACCCCGCCCCGCAGGCCGCGGTTCAGGCCGTGTCGCTCAGTGCCCCGGAAGCCGATTACGTCCCGCCGCGCAACCTCCTGCAGGTGCTCGGCCCCGGGCTGATCACCGGCGCGGCTGACGACGATCCCAGCGGCATCGCCACCTACAGCCAGGTGGGTGCGCAGTTCGGCTATCAACTCGGCTGGGTGATGCTGTTCAGCTACCCGCTGATGGGGGTGATCCAGCAGGTCAGTGCCGAGATCGGCAGCGTCACCGGCGCCGGCATCGCGCGGAACCTGCGCCGGCACTACCCGCGCTGGGTGCTGCGCTGCGTGGTTTCGATTCTTCTGGTGGCCAACATCGCCAATCTGGGAGCCGATCTCGGCGCTATGGCGCAGGCGCTGGTGCTGCTGACCGGTGGCCCCGTGGCGGCGTTCACGGTGGGCTTCGGCGTGCTGTGCGTGGTGCTGGAAGTGTTCCTGAACTACCGCACCTACGCCGATCTGCTGAAATGGCTGACTGTATCGTTGTTCGCCTATGTGGCCGTGGTATTCGCAGTGCACGTGCCGTGGCACGAGGCACTGCGCGACACGTTCCTGCCCACCCTGTCCTTCGATACCGACCGCGCCGAGGCCCTCGTGGCCGTCCTTGGCACCACCATCAGCCCCTACCTGTTCTTTTGGCAGGCCGCCGAGGAGGTGGAGGAACAACTGCGCCGCACGGTCAAGCCGCTCTATGTGGCGCCCACCGAGGCCGGGCCGGAATTGCGCCGCATCCGCACCGATACCTGGGTGGGCATGGGTTATTCCAACTTGATCTCCCTGTTCATCATCTTCGCCGTCGCCGCGACGCTGCACGTGCAGGGGATTACCAACATCCAGACCTCGAGCCAGGCCGCGGAGGCTTTGCGTCCGATCGCCGGCGCCTTCTCGTTTGTGGTGTTTGCCGCCGGCATCATCGGCACCGGGCTGTTGGCGGTGCCGGTGCTGGCCGGTTCCGCGGCCTATGCGGTCTGCGAGGCGTTCGATTGGGTGGAAGGCCTCGACCGCAAGCTGCGCGATGCCCGCGCCTTTTACGGCACCATCGCCGTCGCGACGCTGGTCGGCGTGGGGCTGAACTTCACCGGTATCGATCCGATCAAAGCGCTCTATTGGAGCGCGGTGCTGAACGGATTGCTCGCCGCGCCGCTGATGGCGACCATGCTGCTCATCGCTTGCAATTCTGCGATCATGGGGCAGTTCGTGCTGTCGCGGGCGATGCGGGTGATGGGCTGGCTGGGGACGCTGGTGATGGCGGCCGCCAGCGTCGCCTTCCTGGTGCTGTAGCCGCCGGAGGGTCAAGGCGGGCGGCAGCGCTGGTACTTTGACTTCTAACGGTTGGCGCCCGCCCGCTCGCAATGACGCGTTCGGCGGCGGGGCCGAAGCGTTTGGATCACAACACTGGCGCACTGCCACCAAAGCTTGATCCGCCGTGCGCCGCCCCAGCAGTTGCCTGTTGGCTTATCCAGCCTGCGGCTCGATCGGGCGCATCAGCGCCTCCAGCGACCGGCACAACCCCGCCACGTCGCACGCCGCGCTGGCCCGCAATCGGTCGCGCATTCCGCCGCGCAACGCGGCCAGCCGCGCCGGGGTATCGAGTGCGTTAGCCAGCGCCACCCCGGCGTCCTGGAACCCGTCCGCATCCGCCGCGACCCACTCGCCCAGCCCCGCGGCCAGCAACAGAGAGCAGCTGGTACGCGCGGCCCAGCGGTCACCGTTGTAGGTCAGCATCGGGACGCCCTGCCACAGCGCCTCGATCGTGGTGGTGCCGCCGTTGTACGGGAACGTGTCCAGCGCCACGTCGATGCGGTCATAGCTGCGCAGGAAGTCGAAATGCTCACCGCCGCCTTCAAGGATCAGCCGCCCGGGCGCCACGCCGCACTGCGCGAACCGCGCGAGCAAGGCGGCGCGGTTGCTGGCCTCGTCGAGGGTGCGGTTGCGCAGCAGCAGCCGGCTGGTCGGCGCGTTGCGCAGGATCGCGGCATGGGCGGCGATGGTCGGGTCCGTCAGTTTATAGGCCGACGACAGGCAGCCGAATGTCAGATGTCCCGCCTCCACGCACGGCGGCGGCGCCACGTCGGGCACCGCATAGAACGGCCAGAACGCCAGATATGTCCCCGGCACGCGGGCGATGGGCTCCGTGTAGAAACGTTCCTCTTCCGGCAGGATCACCGCGGCGTCGCCCACCAGCCAATCGACCTCGCGCATCCCGGTGGTGCCGAACATGCCGACCCAGCACATCTGCAGGCGCGCCGGACGATACAGGAACAATGCCAGGCGGCGCTGGTAGCTGTAGCCGTTCAAGTCCACCAGCACGTCCAATTTCGCATCGACGATGTGCTGCGCCAATGCGGCGTTCGAGACGCCACCGAGTTCCCAGATGCGGTCGTCCGCATGATCCACATAGCCGCTGTCGGCCGACGGCGTGGCTCCATCCGCAAGCAGATGGACTTGATAACGCTCGCGGTCGTGGGCGTTGATGACGCCCATGTAGCCTTTCATCCAGTTGCGTGCGCCGAAGAACGCGCTGAGATAGCCGATGCGCAGCTTGCGTCCCGCTTCGGGCAGCGCCGGCGTCAAGCGGCGCACGTCGCGCGTCTGCTGCTCGATCCAGCCGCGCCGCGCCGCCATGACGCGGGCGTGGTCCTGCCGCGGGCCGCCGGCCGCGATGCAGGCAATGCCGGCGAGCGCCACCACTCGCACTTCGGTGTTGCCGCCGGCCGCCGCGCGCTGATACGCCTCGATCGCACCGTCCACATCGCCGAGCTGGAACAAGGCCTCGGCCAGGTTACAGCGTGCGCCGTCGGCATCGGAGCGGAGGGTGGTCGCATGGCGCAAGGCGTCGGCGGCTTCGCCATAAGCTTGCAGCGCAAGGTAGGCACAGCCGAGGCCGTACCATGCCCCGAACAACGAGGCGTTGCCGCGCAATGCGCCACGATAGGCCACTATCGCTTCCTGGTAGTTGCGCTCGAGATGCAGAGCGTCGGCGCGGCGCAGTTCGCTGGCAGGGTCCAAGGTGCGCAGCCTCTTGTCTTGCGGCACCCTGTATCGTCCGACCTGGTCGCGACGGCAACTCCCGTCGCGACCAGGTCGCGATCCCGACGGCTCGGGCCCGTCCACCAGTGTCATTGCGGGCGGATCTGTCATTGCGCGCGCAGCGAAGCAATCTCCCGAGAGAGTTCGCAGGTAACTCGCGGGAACTTGCTTCCCTGCGCTAACAAGAAAGAAGAAACAGCTTGCTCCGATCTGCCGGAGGGAGAGCAGCAGCTTTCATTCAGCGCGGGTCGGCCGCGAGGCCGTGGCCAAGTAGCAAGAAACAGAAACTCCCCTCCCCTTGTGGGAGGGGTTGGGGGAGGGAATAGCCGGACACGGTTCGGCCAACCGCGTTACGGAGTACCAGGCCCAGTACCTCCCGTTCTACGCTTGCATAGAAGAACCGCGTGCCCGGCGGTGCGACGCGCCGGTTGAATTGGACGACGCCGCCGATGGTGCCTTTTGCCACGCCGGCGTCCTAGCGGAGGTAACCGCCCATCCAAACCATAGGCGATAAAGGTCGTGCCCATCGCCCGAGCGTCGCTTTTCGGCGCCGTCTCCAGACCAGGGGCGCCGCATGTCGCCGCTGCGGCAAGGTCAGCGACAGCGTCCCGACGTGAAATCCGACTGGGCTGCCTACCTGCCATTCGTCCGGAGAACCCTGCTCGTCCCAAGGCAGCACCGGCCCCAGCGAACGCTGAGGCCGGCCAACCGCGACTCGTAACGCTTGCGCCCGGAAAAGCCGACAACAACGAGCTGGACCCTGTGATGACGCCGCAGGTCAGACCTTTACCAGCAGATCGTCGCCCTCCGCCTTCACCTCGAATACCGCGAGATCCACGTCGGCCGGGGCGCACAGCGCCTTGCCGGTGCGGATGTCGAACCGGGCGGCGTGCAGCGGGCATTCGATGCAGCCATCCTCCAGCCACCCCTCGTGCAACTGGGCGTATTCATGGGTGCAGATATTGTCGGTGGCGCGGAATTCGCCGCCCGGCAGATGATACAGCGCGATGTCCTTGTCGCCCACCCGTACCGAGATCGCGCTGTTCTCCGCCACCTCGCCCCGCGCCGCCACGCGCACCCATCCGGCCTCCGCCATCTCACTCCTCCTTTGCGTCGTTGCGCCCAGCATGCCAGTGCGCGGGCGCGCGGCCAACCCGTGATCGGGTTGCCCTGCAGGATACCCGCGGGACCCCCCTCGGATGCCCCGAGGGGGATCTCGATGCAGGATGGGCAAGCGGCCGGCATGGCAGGATAGTGCCGTCGCCATGGCGAACGATTCCGACAAGCCTGTCGTCCTCCAGGTGCTGCCTTCCCTCGTCACCGGCGGCGTGGAGCGCGGCGCCATCGAGATCACCCAGGCGGTCGCCACATCGGACGGCGTCGCGCTGGTCGCCAGCGCCGGCGGCCCGCTGGTGAAGGCGGTGGAGCGGGCCGGCGGGCGCCACATCACCCTGCCGCTCGACCGCAAGAATCCGCTCGCGCTGTGGCGCAACGCCGGCCGGCTGGCGTCGCTGATCCGGGCCGAGAACGTCAGCATCGTGCATGCCCGCTCGCGCGCGCCCGCCTGGTCCGCCTGGTTCGCCGCGCGCCGCACCGGTGTGCATTTCGTGACCACCTATCACGGCGTCTATGGCGAGGAGCTGCCGTTCAAGCGCCAGTACAACGCGGTGATGGCGCGTGGCGAGATCGTCATCGCCGCCAGCCGCTATGTGGCCGAGCAAATCGTCAGCCGGCACAGCGTGTATCCGACACGCATCCGCGTCATCCCGCGCGGCGTCGATCCCGCCGTGTTTGATCCGGCCATCGTGGTGCCGGACCGGGTGGCGCGGCTAGCAGCGGCTTGGCGACTGCCCGACGGCGTGCCCACGGTGGTGCTGCCGGGCCGGCTCACATCGTGGAAGGGCCAGCCGGTCCTGCTCTCCGCCATCGCCCGCATGACGCGGCGCGACGTGTGCTGCGTGCTGGTCGGTTCCGATCAGGGCCGCCACCGCTACAGCGCACAGCTTGTGCGCCAGGCAGAGCACCTGGGCATCGCGGACCGCCTGCGCCTGGTCGGGAACTGCGACGACATGCCGGCGGCACTCATGCTGTCCGACGTGGTGGTGCACGCCTCCACCCTACCGGAGGCGTTCGGCCGCGTGGTGATTGAAGCGCAGGCGATGGGACGCCCGGTGATTGCCGCCGACCTGGGCGGCCCGGTGGAGACGGTGCGTCATGGCGAGACCGGCTGGCGCGTGCCGCCCGGCGATCCCGCGGCACTCGCCGCCGCGATCGAGCACGCGCTGACATTGCGCGAGCCGGAGCGTCAGGCGCTGGGCCAGCGTGCCCGGGCGGCGGTGCGGCGCCTCTACACGGTGCGGGCGATGCAGGAGGCGACGCTCGACGTTTATGAGGAACTGCTGCGCGGCCAGTAAGGGCGCCCAGGGCAGGCTCGCATTGCAATCAAAGTAGCCCGGCTGTTGATGTCGATGGCTGAGAAGGAAGGCTGGGGACGCTACGGCGCCGGTGACGGCGATTGCTTCAACGAACCAAAAGCGGCCTGACAGGGCACCAGTCGGACAGGATCTGGCCAAAATGCCCGATCGTGGTCGGCCTCGATTGCATAAAAGCCATTCAAGCAACACTGTAAAAATAGATCACCTGACCGGTCACCACAAGCGTCACGAATGATCTACCTCATCGCATTCGATTGCACGCCGAAGCCTTGCGCTTGGACTGTCTAAAGCGGATAGGAACATCGAAGCTCATGGCATAAATGCCCGCCGACGATCGCGAATGAATCGAGGCCGCTTGCAGCAATGGCTGCTCCGCCACGTCGATGGTGCCGACCGCGCGTTCGCCGCGGCGATCGTCGTTCCCGCGCGCAACGCAATCGCTGCCCACACTTTGCAGGTACCGTGATCCGGGCACAGCCAACTTCGGAACCCTCGTGCGGGAGTCTGGCAGGGCCGACGCCATCCAGCGCATAAGGCTCGCCGACGTGGCAGGAGCCGGGATTTGCGACGGGCATCAAGACGGGGCCGCATCGTTGGCATGGCATCCGCATCGCTGGCGTGCACGCTGATGCTGTGCGGCTGCACGCCGCCGGTGGGTCAGGCCGGTCCGCCCGGACCCGCCGTTGTCTACGCCATCGATCGAGGCTGGCACACGGATATCGGCCTGCCGGTCGACGAAATCAGCGATCCTCTCGACACGATTGAGCAGCGATTTCCCGGCGTGCACTTTCTCACCTTCGGCTTCGGCGAACGACAGTACCTGCTGTCGCGAAAAGCAACAGTGGGCGAAATGCTGGGCGCGCTACTGCCGAGCCAAAGCGCGCTGCTGGTCACCGCACTCACCGCCACGCCGGCAGCGGCCTTCGGCGCCCGGCACGTGGTGGTGCTCCACGTCTCGGCGGACGGCATGGCGCGAATCACGTCCGCGCTATGGCAGGCATTGGAGAAATCGTCCGACGGCACCCCGGCGCTGCTCGGGGACGGTCCGTACCCCGGCAGCGTCTTCTACGCCGCAGGCGGGACCTACGATGCGTTCAACACCTGCAATACCTGGACGGCGCAGATGCTGCATGCCGGCGGCCTGCCGCTCTCGCCCGCCGGCGTGTTGTTCTCGGGTCAGGTCATGGACATGGCGCGGGCTATCGCGGCGCAACAAGCGTCAATGCGTCACGGTTGACGAACCCGGCGGCGCCACGACGGTGGTGTTGTGCGCGGGTGGCGGTGGGTCGCTGCTACTGAATGACAGGCAGCCGGCCAGGGCCAGCGGCAGCAGCAGAACGAGCAAGGCCAGGCGCATTGCGAGACTTCCTCCGGAAAACGGTGGCGGCGGGTCTATCACCGGTCGCGGCAGCGCCCTGCGTCAAAACGCCGTGTACTGTTAGCGGAATGAATATCACGCCCGTGAGGCTGAGGCAGCTTGCCTGCCTTCGCCGAGTCGTTGTGCCGACAATGTAGCTGCGGTCCGCCGAGCCACTGTTGTCGAGCCTCGTGTCATCGAGACGCTGTCATTACGAGCGCAGCAAAGCAATCTCCCGCAAGTGACGTGCGTACTCTCCGGGTGATTGCTTCGCTGCGCTCGCAATGACAGGGGGATGTGGCGGGGGGATGTGACAGGGGCGTGTGGGGAGGCACGGCCTCCCCACCCTCCTGCTCGTTTACGCCGCGTGCAGGAGATCCAGCACCTCTTCGTACGTTGCCATGTTCTTGCCGAACGAGATCGCTGCTGCCTGGCAGCCGCACACCAGATGCATCCAGCGCCACGGCTCCCGCGTGTTGTGGAACTCCTCCACAATCGCCTGGTGGTGCTTGAACGCGTGCATCTCGGTGAAGCTGTCGTGGCAGACGATATCCCCCAGGCGGCGCATCAGCGCCTCCGGGTCGTAGCGGCAGTCTACGTATTGCTGCGCCAGGTTCACCGTCTCGCGCACCTCGGGCACCGCGCGCATGCGGCCCAGGTTGGTGACCGTGGACCAGTCGGTCGGCGGCTGGTGCTCGATGCTGTAGGTGATGGCCTCGAGCAATTCGGCCTGCGAGCGCGGCGGTAGCGCGGCCACGGCGGCGGCATCGGGCTGCGGCCCGGGCATCATGCGGTACTGGGTGGACTTGATCTCCGGCCCGGTGTGCCACAGCAGCAAACTCAGCAGCTTGCTCTTGGGGCTCAGCCCTTCCAGCCGCAGCAGGTAGCGGCGCAGGTTGGCGCTGGTGTGCAGGTGCACGTCCATCGGGTTGCCGGTCAGCGAACGCAGGAACAAACCGGCGGCGCCGATCGACAGCGCCTCGCCGGCGCCCTCCAGCGACAGACCTTCCGACAGCGCCTTGCCCAGCAGCTCGGGGATCTCGCTGTAGGCACTGCAGTTGCGAATGGCCTCGCCGATTTCGCCGATCTTCGCGGTTTCGTCGTCGCCGGTGCGCTGGCGCATGACGCGGCCGAGCAAGTCGTACTTCTCGATGATCGCGTCCACCTCGGGGACCGAGCGTTGCTCCGGGAAGCGCGCGACGTAGCGCACCGCGGGGCGCATCAGCACCTTCAGGTGCTCGCGCCCGATGATGTCCATGCCGCGCCACAGATAGCCGGGGAACAGGAAATAGTGGTCATCGAGCGCGTTCTTCGGCAGGGCGACGGAAAGCAGCAGGTCGAACGCCTCGATCGCTGGGACATGGTCCCACAGCCAGAGGAACAGGTGGTCGGCCTTGTTGCTTTCGCCCCGGCTGCACGCCTTGAGGAATGCCGCCTTGGTTGCCGCGACGGCCTCGCCGTCATCGGCCTGGTCACCGGCGCCGTCCGCGGCGAGATCGGCCAGGCGGCTGACCTGCACGCCGTCCGCATCCATCGGCGCGAAGTCCAGCAGGCTGAACGGCGCGGTCACCGGATCGTTGATGTGCTTGTTGGCCAGCGCAACGTGCTGCAGCACGGGGAGGAAGCGGTCCTCGCCTTCGCGGCGATCGACGAGCTTGCTGAGCGCGTACAGGCCGGCCAGCGGATGCAGCGGGCCGCCGTGATGGCCGGGCGGCAGGTCGGCGGAGCGTGTCACCGCGAGGGCCGAAGCGGTGAGCATGGTCCGGGTTGAGATCCCGTCACGCAGTTTCGCCAGCGCCTGATCGACGATTGCACTGGGCGGCGTTTCCTCGATGAACCGCACCAGTGGTTCGATGTCGGGGGGAAACTGGACACGTTCCGGCATGGAGGACTCCCTTCCAAGTTCGCGGTGATACATTCCTTTGTTGGACCCAGCGCATCGGGCGCGCAGGGCGGCACTTGACGGCGTTAAGGGGGATCGTCCTGCCGGAACTTCGCCGTGTCAACCTACTGGCAGCCAAAGCACGCCGGCCAAACAGCGACGTTGTCCCCGGGGCCGGCCACGAAAACAGTTTTCGCTGCCATTCATGTCCGGCTGACAGATCCTGGTATATGGCCAGGATGGGCCTGATTCGGCAGAAACATAATCTCCGTCGGTGAAACTCCGCATGCACTCGGTGCGACTCTGTGATCGCTGACTTTCTTGCTTTGCCGCAGCCGCCCAGGCCAGCCGAATCCCCGCCTCCAAGAGGTCATCCGCGCAACCGCCCCCAAGAGGCAACGCAGGTTTCCCCATCAATCTTCCTCCGCGAGCTGCTGCAACTGGCGCGTCAGCGTCGCCACCACCAGCGTGGCCGCCGGCGACAGCGTCCGGCGTTGCGGTATGAACATGCCGATCTGCAATTGCTGCAACGGCGCGGACGCCAGCGGCACCCAGACCAGCGTGCCGGCGGCAAGCTCGCGCTGGAAACCCAGCCGGGTAAGGCAGGCCACGGCAAGGCCGCTCCGCAGAATGCCGCGCTGGAACTCGATGGAATTGGAGGTGAAGCGGGCAGTCGCGCGGTTGCGAAAGCCGGCGAATTCGCCTTGCGTATCGATCGCCGAGGGAAGCGAGTCGCTTTGAACCGTGACGGGATAGGATTCAAGATCAGCAAAGGTCAAACTCTTGCGCGTCGCCAGGGGATGGTCGGGCGCCATGATCCATCCGAGCGGCGCGGGCGCGCTGGCGACAAGCTGCAAAGGCAGGTTGGTCGGGGTGACGAAGGTCAGGCCGATTTCCACCTCGCCGGCGGCGACGCTGGTCAACACGGCTGCGGGCGCGGCGGCAAGTGCGGTGAAGGTAACGACCGGATAGCGGCGCGATACCTCTTCCAAGGCGTGCGGTATGAACGCGACAAGCAAGCTGTCGAGCGCCGCGAGAGTGACATGGCCGCTGCGGATGCCGCGCAGGCCGTCCATCTCGGCCAGCAGCTTGTCGAAGTTCTGCAGGGTGCCGCGGACATGCTGCAGCAGCAGTTCGCCGGCCGGTGTCAACCGCATGCCGGATGGCAGGCGGTCGAAGATGCGCGTGCCGAGTTCGCGCTCCAGCCGCAACACCTGGCGGTTGATTGCCGATGATGCGACGTTCAGTCGGGCGGAGGCACGGCGGATCGAGCCGAGGCGGGAGATTTCGACCAGATAGCGGAGGATTGCCGCGTGCAGGTTGATGCGGCGAAGTCGCGGAACGGCGCGGGTTTTCGAGGGGGCTTCACTCACTCCTACCGCCCGGTCCACTCCGGCATACGCTTGTCGAGAAACGCACGCACACCTTCCTCGCCATCCTCCGATGACAGGCAGGCGATGACGGCGGGGAGGCGCAGCGCCTGCGCTTGATGCACCGGAAGTTGCGCGGTCCGTCGTGCGGTCTGCTTGATGGCACGCAGCGACAGCGGCGCACAGGCGAGAATGTCCGCCAGCCAGCGATCCACCGCGGCATCCAGCCCCTCGGCCGGCACTGCTTCGTTGATCAACCCGTACTGCCATGCGGTTTCGGCGTTGATGCGTTTGCCGGTGAGCAGCATGCCCATGGCGGCGCGATGGCCGATCTGGCGCGGCAGCAGGACCATGCCGCCATCGATCGGCAATCGCCCGACGCGAGGTTCGGGCAGGCCGAACGTTGCGTGCATGGCGGCCACAACGATATCGCAGCCGAGCAGCATCTCCAGACCGCCGCCGAGCGCATGGCCGTTCACCCGCGCGATCACCGGGATGTCAAGCGTGGTGCGCAGTGACAGGCCGCCGAATCCGGTGGGATGACCGTGCGCCCAATATTCCAGGCCGGTGCGATCGCCGCCGGCACGCATATCGGCACCGGCGCAGAAGGCGCGGTCCCCGGCACCGGTGAGCACAATGGCGCGGATGTCGGCATCGGTTTCCAGACGTTGCCAAATCGCTTCAAGATCCGTGGTCGCGGCTTGATCGAGCGCGTTCAGCACCTCGGGGCGATCGATGGTGACACGCGCGACATGAGCCGCAATCTCCAGGCGGATTGTCATGCCAGCACGCCCTCGGTGCGCAACGCGGCGATGGCATCGGCGGCGTAGCCGAGTTCTGCAAGCACGTCGGCACCATGCACACCGACACGCGGCGGCGGCAGGCGCAAGGCGAACCCGTCATCCGACAGATGCACCGGCGAACCGACCACGCGCAGCTCGTCGCCGCCGTCCTGCGGCAGGCGCAGCTTCATGCCGTTGATCTCGGTCTGCGGATCGTCCAGCGCCGCCGCCAGGTTCCGCACCGGCGCACATAACAGGTCGCGCGCCTCCAGCGCGGCGATCCAGTGTGCTGTCGTGTTGGAGGCGAAGTGCGCTCGCAGAATGGCGTGCAGTTCGGTGCGGTTTTGCATGGCGAGCGCGAAGGTGCAGAAGCGCGGGTCAGCGGAGAGGTCTTCCAGGCCGATCGCCAGCGATATCTCGCGCAGCGGGTTTTCCTTGAAGGCGCCGACGACGACCAATGCGCCGTCAGTGGTGGCGAAGGCGCCGTTATGCGGCAGCGCGCCCCAGGAGAAGTCGATGCCGCGCATCATCGCCATGGCGGCTTCCTGCATCTGCATCGCCAGCATCGAATCGTACAACGACACCGAGACCATCTGACCCTTGCCGGTGCGTTCGCGCTGCATCAACGCCAGCAGGATGCCCTGCACCAGGTGCATACCGGCAGAATAGTCGGCCAGCGAGGTGGGATAGATCGTCAGCGGATCCGTCGCATCGCATTTGCGTGCCATCACGCCGCTGAGCGCCTGCGCCAGGATGTCCTGGCCGCCCTTGTGCGCATAAGGGCCGCGCGTGCCGTAACCCGTGCCTTCGGCGTAGATCAGCCGCGGATAGGCGGCGTGCAGCGCGTCGTAGCCGAGGCCCATGCGCTCCATCACGCCGGCACGGAAGTTGTTGACCACGACATCGGCGCCGGCCAGCAAGCGGTGCACGATCTCGACGCCGGCACGCGATTTCAAATCCAGCGCGATACTGCGCTTGTTTCTGTTCAAACTGCAGAACACCGGGTTTTGCGCGCCCGCCGGATCGTCGCCGATCGACCAGCGCGACAGGTCGCCGGCGCCGATACGCTCGATCTTGATGACGTCGGCACCGTAGTCGCCCAGCGTCTGCGTGGCGCAAGGACCCATCATCACCTGGGTAAAGTCGATCACCCGCACGCCAGAGAGCGGCTGCATGTTGGATCGTCCGGTCGCGCTCATGCCACTGGCTCCGCTTGACGTGCACCGATGGGCGGCTCATCGCCGGGGTCGGCACCCTGCGTCCGCAGCCGGCGCTGCAATTCCGTTACGTTGATGTTCCGCACCGTAGTGCCGGCCGACAGCGCCATGGCCGCCGCCACGCCCGCGGCTTCGCCCATTGCCATGCAGGGGGGAATCTCACGCGAAATCTTTTGTGCCTGGGGGGTTGCGGAATAGTGGCGCCCGGCGACCAGAAGCTGGTCGATTTCGCGCGGTAGCAGCGCACGATACGGCGTGTAGTAGTCACGGCCTCGGGCGACGCTGTCGGGAAAATGCACGCGGCCGGTGATGTCGGATTTCTCGACCACGTATTCGCCCCGCAACATACGGGTCTGCCGCACGCCGGTCTGCGGCGCGACATCGACGATGTAGCAGTTGGCGAAGCCCGGCAGTTTGGCACGCACATGCTCCACCATTGCATGAATGCGGCGGCGGCCTTCGAATTCGGCACGGGTCAGGTCCGCCACCTTCATGCCGTCGAGGCCGGTCATGTGCGGGCAGTTGCACCACACGATGCCCGGCAATGGCGTTTTCAGCCACCAGTAGTCCCAGGAACCACCGATTACGCGCCGCGCTTCAAGGTCCAGCACCGCGTGGCGTTCGGGTTCCTCGAACTGGAATCGTTCCGCTTCGTCGGTGTCCACGCCGCCCAGGCGGAACACCGTGGTGACCATATAGGAATCCTTCGAGAACGTGGCCCCGGCGGATGCGGCGACATCCAGATCGCCGGTGGCGTCGATCACGACGTCGCCCATCACCGCCTCGCGGCCTTCCTTGCTCTCCACGATCACGCCCGTCACGCGGCCATCCTGCACGATGCTGCCGGCAAACAGACTGTGCAGGCGCAGCTCGATGCCGGTGTGCCGCACCATGTCGTCGCTGGCGCGCTTCCAGCCATCGGGATCGAACGCGACGGCGTAGCAGATCGGGTGCGGCTTGGCGCGCACGTTGAAATCGAACAATCCCCAGCGCGACCATTTGCGATACATGGCGGGGTCGTGGCCACGCTCGGATTCCGGCGGATAGACGGCGAGGCCGTTTGCATGCATGCGGTCCACCAGTTCGGCGCAGATGCCGCGCACGGTGATCTCGGCGCCGGCGCACATGTCATCCAGCACCAGGACCATGCCGCCGGACGCAAGGCCGCCGAGATAAGGATAGCGCTCGATCAGGCACACCGAAGTACCCTGCCGCGCCGCCGCTATGGCGGCACTGAAGCCGGCTGGCCCACCGCCGACCACGACCACGTCCGCTCGGTTGGCGACCCGGATGCTGCGAGCTTGCTCTGTGTGGGTGGTTGGGTACATGGCGAAGTCTCCGAACATTTGTCATTGCGAGCAGCGAAGCGATGAGGCAATCCCCGTCGAGCGAAGCACGTGCGTCCAACCGATGGGGATCGCTTCGTCGCTCCGCTCCTCGCAATGACAGATAAGGGGCGGCGGTCCCTCCCGCCTGCAACGTGACCCTGCATCGTTGTCACGCCGGGCTCGGGACCCAACGCACGCAGAGGCGCTCCAACATGCGGATAGTGAGAAAGAACAGTACCGAGAACGCGGAACCGCAAATCACCGTGGCGTAGAGCAAGGCACTGTCGAAATTATAGGTCGCCTGGATGATCAGCGCACCGATGCCGACCTGGGAGCCGATCCACTCACCCACGATTGCGCCCACCACCGACGTGCTGGCGGCGATCTTCAAGGCCGAGAACAGATAGGGGATCGACGTCGGCAGTCGCAGACGAATGAAGATTTCCCATTTCCGCGCCGACAGCACGTGCATCAACTCCAACGCCTGCGGGCTGACGGCTTCCAGGCCGCGCACCATGTTCACCAGAGTCGGGAAGAAACAGATGATCGCGGCGATGGCGATCTTCGGTGCCATGCCGTTGCCCATCAGCAGCACCAGGATCGGCGCCTTCGCTACCACCGGGATCGAGTTGATCAGCACGACGATGGGGAAGAACGCCATCTCGACCCATTTGCGGTGCACGAACAGGACAGCGATTGCGATCGCGACGATGTTGCCAAGAACGAAGCCGCTGATGGCCTCGATCATCGTCGGCCAGAGGTTGGCCAGCAGGATGTTGGCCTTCTGCACCATCGTCACCGCCACCACTTCGGGCGACGGCGCGACGTAGGGCTTCACGTCGAACACGGCGACCAGCACCCACCACACGAACAACAGCGACGCCACACCGAGCAACGGCAACAGGCGGCGCTCCCAGCGCGCCCAGCCCTGTGCCGCGAGCCAGTTGGCGCGGGCTTGTTCCGCCTCCGTGACACGCGGCGCGGCCGCGGGGGTGACGACGGGGGAGACGGCGTTGCCGGTCAGGCCGAGTTCCTGAGCCATCAGCAGGTCTCCAGCACGGCGCGCAGGCGTCCCGCCAGCGCACCGAATTCGGCGGTGTCACGGATCTTCAGGTGGCGCGGTTCCGGCAGGTTGATCGGCACGATCTCGCGCACGCGGCCAGGACGCGCGGCCAGCATCAGCACCTGTTGCCCGAGATAAGCGGATTCATGGATGCTGTGGGTGACGAACAGGATGGTGGTGCCGGTCTCGCGCCAGACATGCAGCAGCTCGTCGTTCAGGCGGTCGCGGGTGATCTCGTCCAGCGCGCCGAACGGCTCATCCATCAGCAGGATGCGCGGATCGCCCAGCAGCGCGCGGGCGATCGCCACGCGCTGGCGCATGCCACCGGACAGTTCGTGCGGCATGGCATGTTCCCAGCCGGACAGGCCGACCAGCGCCAGCAGTTCCTCGGGGCTACGGCCGCCGCTGCCGGGGCGCGCGCCACCGCCGACCTGTAGCGGCAGGCGCACGTTGTCCAGCGCGTCGCGCCACGGCAGCAAGGTCGAGTCCTGGAACACGAAGCCGATTTCACGGCGGCGGCGTGCCTCGCCCGGTGCGTGGCCGAGCACGCGCACGCTGCCGCTGCTGGGCGGCAAGATGTCGGCCACCACGCGCAGCAGCGTCGATTTGCCGCAGCCGGATGGGCCGAGCAACGTGAGGAAGCTGCCAGGGTTCAGACTGAAGCTGATGTCTTCCAACGCGACGACTTCGCGTTGTGCGCTCATGAACCGCACCGTCACGCCCCGCAGTTCGATTGCCGGCGCATCGGACAGCACCGCGTTCGACGACGGAGTGGCCGCGGCCGACATCGTCAGCCGATCCTTGGCCGGGCCGCTGTGGTAGCGTTCAGGATCTTGAGCGTCATGACTTCATCGAGCTTTGGCGTGCGCTTGGTGAACTGTCCCAGCTTCGCCCACAGCTCGATCTGATCCCGCCACACCGCCGGATCCATCGCCCCATACCCATGCAATTTCGTCTGCTCGTCAAACGCGTAGTCGAGCATCACGTCGGCGGCAGCGCGTTCATCGGCCTCCACGAGGTTGGGATACTGCCTCACCAGCAGCGCCACGGCCTTGTCGCGGTTGGCGTAGGCGAAGCCCCAGCCACGGGCGCTGGCACGGATGTAGCGTTCCAGCAGGTCGGCGTGCTTCGCCAGCGTGTCGGGCGTCGCATAGTACGGGTTGGCATAAAGGCGCACGCCGGCATCCCATAGCCGCAGCGCCACGCGATCCGGCCCCAGCACCTTCAGCGCGGTCGTGTTGGTCAGCCAGCCGGTCACCACGTCCACCTGGCCGGTCATGATCGGCAGCATGCTGGAGCCGATGGTCACCACCTTCACGTCGTCCAGTGTCATGCCATTCTTCACCAGCAGGGCGCGCAGCAGGACAACGCCGGTGGCCTGGATGCCGACGCGCTTGCCCTTCAGTTCGGCCACGGTGTGCACCGGGTTCTTCGCCAGCGAGAAGAACGCATAAGGGTGCTTCTGCGCCGACACGGCGAAACAGCGCACGGGCAGATCCTGCGATACCGCCAGCATCAGCGACGGGCTGGAGGAGACCTGCCCCACGTCGCCGTGCCCCGACGCCACGGTAGCAACGCCGTCATTGTTGGGGCCGCCGGGGACGATGGTTAGTTCCAGGCCTTCCTTGGCGAAATAGCCGAGCTGCTGGGCGGCAACCTCACCGAGCTGGTTACCGCCGCCGATCCAGCCAAGCTGCATCGTGACCGGCTGCAAGGCCCCAGCGGGCCGGATGCCGAAGGCGATGGCGGCCCCAATGGCGCCACCGGCGCCCAGCAGGAAACGGCGCGACATGGGTGATGCGGACATCGGACTCCCCACTGCATGGTGTTCCGGGTGTATCGTGGCACGGAGGACACCATGCCAAATAGCGCCTTCTTGCGCCCCAGGCGATGCCTTTTCGGCAACGCTCATGCCGAGGGGTTCCGCGTATCCATGGCCGGCGCGGAAAGCGACGGCGATGGAAAAGGACACCCCTCCTTTTGAGGGAAAGGCTGGGGGAGGGGTGCGCACCAGAGAGGGGGTGTGTCCTTTCTTCCCGACACCCCTACCAGCTCACGAGATCTGCCCCAGGAACGTTTGGGTGCGGGGGTCCTTCGGACTCTTCGAAGAACTCCTCCGGCGGCCCGTGTTCGACGATCACACCCCGGTCGGTGAAATAGATGCGGTCGGCAACGTCGCGCGCGAACCGCATCTCGTGCGTGACCAGGATGCAGGTCATGCCCTCGTCGGCGAGCTGCTTGATGGTGACCAGAACCTCCTTCACCGTCTCGGGGTCCAGCGCCGCGGTCACCTCATCGAACAGCATCACGTCGGGGTTCATGGCCAGCGAACGGGCAATGGCGACGCGCTGCTGCTGGCCGCCGGACATCTCGCCGGGGTAGGCATGCTCCTTCCCCTCCAGGCGCACCTTCTTCATCAGGGCCCTGGCGCGCTCCTCGACTTCCTGGCGCGGCTGACGGAGCACCTGGATCGGCGCCATCATGACGTTCTGCAGGGCGGTGCGATGCGGGAACAGGTTGTACTGCTGAAATACCATGCCGACGCGCCGGCGCAGCGCGCGCTTGTCGAGCCCGGGGTCGCCGACTTCGATTCCCATCACCTGGATCGAGCCGCGCTGGAACGGCGTCAACGCGTTGATGCAGCGGATCAGGGTGGATTTGCCGGAACCGGAGGGACCGATAACGCAGATGACGTCGCCCTTCATCAACTCCAACGAGACACCCTTCAGGACTTCGATATGGCCGAAAGCCTTGTGCACTTCGTCGATCTTCACGATCGGCTGCGTTTCGGTCCAGGTCGGTGTGGGGTTGGGTGCGGGAATGGGTGGGGTCCTCAGATCTCGACGTGGTATCGCCGCTCGAGCCACAGCGTCATGCGGGCGATCGGGTAAGAATACAGGAAGAACCAGAGCAGAATCCAGCCGTAGAGCGGCGCCAGGAGATCGGTGCGGCCACCCTCGGCGGCTTCCACCTGGCCGGCCAGCGTCATCACCTCGTTGACGCCGACAATGGACGCAAGCACCGTGGACATCGTCAGGATGGCATAGAGGTTCATCCACGGCGGCAGCATGCGCTTGACGCATTGCGGCAGGATGATCGTCCAGACCTGCTGGTGGCGGCTGAACGCCAGCGATTCCGCGGCCTCCCACTGGCCGGAGGGAATTGACAGGACGGCGCCGCGCACGATCTCCCCCACGTTGGCCATGACCGGGAGGGCAAGGCCCAGCACCGCCTTGATCCAATCCGGCAGCGGGATCACCAGGCTGCCGATGCGGAACTGGAACGGCAGCATGAACATCGCGAAGAACAGCAGCACGAGCCAGGGCGCGTTGCGGAAGAACTGGGTGAGCAACCAACTGAATCGCCGTACCGAGCCGCCCAGCGAAATCAGGCCGATGCCGAGGAAGGCGCCCAACACGGTACCGATCGCCATAGCAAAGAAGCTGATCAGGATGTTGAAGCCGAAGCCGCGCAGCAGCAGCGGCGTCCAACGGGCCAGGGTGGCAATGACGCCGAGACGGCCGGGCACCGTGCCCTGCGCATCCGCCAGCCAGGCGGGGAAGATGATCAGCGCGGCCAGCAGCAGCCCCTGCCACGCGCGCAGCCGCAGCGTCGGCAGGGCGGAGAGCTGCGCCTCCGGCAGCCGGAACGCGAGATGCGGTTTCGCGCCCATGTCAGACGCGGCTGTAGCCGGGCATGCGCAGCGCATGCTCGACCTTGTGCATGATGAACACCAGCAATCCGACCAGCCCCACGTAGATGATCAGCAACACCACCATCATTTCCGGCACGTTGGTGTCATCGGACCAGATTTGCGCCGAGACGTACAGCAGCTCCGGCACCGCCACGGCATAGGCCAGGGTGGTGGTCTTGATCAGGTTGATCAGGTTGTTGTTCAGCGCCGGCAGGCAGACGCGGAACGCCAGCGGCAGGATGATGTAGATGTAGGCCATCAGCCGGGTGTAGCCGAGTGCCTCGGCGGCCTCGCGGGTGGAGCGCGGGACGGCTTCGATGCCGGAGCGGAAGATCTCCACGTTGAACGCGCCGGCGAAGAAGCTGAGCGAGATGCACACCCAGGTGAAGCCGCCGATCAGTGGTGCGGTGGTGCCGAAGCTGGTCTTGGCCAACGGCATCAGCGCGCTGAGGCCGAAATAGAAGAAGTAAAGCTGCACCAGTGGCGGGGTGTTGCGAAAGACCTGAATGTAGCCTTGCACGATCCGCCGTGTCCAAACCAGGCGCGAACCTTGCAGCCAGGCGCCGACGACGCCAATGAGGATCGAGGCCAGGATGGTGATCACCGACAGCTCGATGGTCATCAGGAACCCGTCCAGGAAGCGCGCCCGGTCGAACGGATCATAGACGATCGGGAGGTTGATTCCGGTGGTCTGATAGAGATGCCGGAACCATACCGCGATCATGTTCATGCGCGGCTACCCGATCCCGCGCCGGTCTTGTGCGCCGCCTCGGATGGATGATGCCCGGTCCGACGTGTCACTACCCGACGTGTCACTACCCGACGTGTCCAACGTGTCATTGCGAGCGAAGCGAAGCAATGTCCCGCGAGGGACACGCGCACCCTCCGGGAGATTGCTTCGCTCCGCTTGCAATGACGGATTGGCCGATCGCACTGACAAACTCGCCGACGGCATCGAAGCATCGGGACCACAACACTAGTAGCCGGATGACATGGACGCCTTCTGGTGTGCCGTCTCCGCGAACTTCGAATGCTTGATATGGTATTGCGTCTCGAGGTTCACGATCGTGCCGTCCTTCTCCCATTTCTTGACCATGGTGGACATGTAGGCGGCCCATTCCGGCTGATCCTTGCGCACGGCAAGACCCCATGGCTGCGCGTCTTGCGACTCGAGCGGCATGTCGTAATCGCTCCAATCCGGCTGCAGCAGGTCGCCCTCGATCGAGGTGTCGTCATACAGCAGTCCCACGCAACGTCCCTGCTTCATTGCCGTCAGTGCCTCGGCCGTGCCGGTGAAGGCAACAACCTGGAGTCCGAAGTTTTCCGCCGCCTCCTTGTTGTAGTAGGCGCCCTGGATGCCGCACACCGGCTTGGCTTTCAGCGATTCCCAGGATGTCAGGTGCATCGATTTCGGCACCATGATGTTATAGCCGGAGGCGTAGTAGTCCGGCTGCACGATGTCGATGACGTTCCGGCGCTCCGGCGTATCGGTCATAGTGGCGATCATCAGGTCGATCTTGCCTTGCTGCAGGAACTGCATGCGGTTCGCAGCGACCACCGGCACCAGTTCCAGCTTCACGCCAAGGCTCTTGGCGACGTCAGCGGCCAGCGAAGGTTCGATCCCGACGATCGCTCCGGACGGGTCCCGCAGCCCGAACGGCGGATAGTCCGCTTTCACGCCGACGATCAGCGTGCCGCGCTGCTTGATGGTCGCGAGATCGTCCGCGTTCGCCCGCGCTCCGCCCAGGCAGAGCAAGGCGGCGGCCATCAGGGCGCCGACCAGCAAAGGCGGGACTTTTGTCCAGAGTTTCATGTTGTGCTCCTTGGCAGGATTGCGCGGCGGAAGGGTCGATCCGGATTTCCAATAGTCGCCACGTTCCGCGCCGCGAGTCCACCCCGTTTTGTGAGGCGTGTGCCGTCGCCGTTGTCTTCGGCGAAGCGTGGGTTGTCGGTCGAAGAAGCGCGCCACTGACGGCCCGGGGGCTCGGCTTGCCAACCGCGACGCGGTTGCTCGGCCCGCGGCTCAGCCACGCCGGCGGAACCGTTCCGCGCCCGGGGGCATGCCGAAACTGGCACGGTAACTGCGGGAGAAATGGCTGAGGCTGGCGAAACCGCAGGCGGCAGCGATCTCCGCCAACGGCAGGTTGGTCTGGCGCGCCAGTTGCCGCGCCCGTTCCAGACGCAATGACAGGTAGTGGGCACCGGGCGTGCGGCCAAGCTCGCGACGAAACAGCCGTTCGAGTTGTCGCGTTGTGACCCCTGCGGCGGCGGCGAGTTCGCGGCGGCTGCACGGGTGCTCTACCTGCCTTTCCATCACGGTCAGGGCGCGCAGCAGCGCGGCATTGCGCACGCCCAGCCGGTCGCGCAGCGCCAGCCGCTGTGGCGCGGTGCCGGAACGGATTTCCGCCTGCAGGAACCAGTCGCTGACGGCGGAAGCGAGCGCCGGCCCGTGAGCGCACGCGATCAAAGCGTGCATCATGTCGAGCGCCGCGGTGCCGCCGCTGCAGGTCAGGCGGTCGCGGTCTATTTCAAACAAGGAACGACGTAGATTGAGGCTGGGGAATTCCTCGGCGATGGCGGCGGCGTGTTCCCAATGCAGCGTGAACCGGTAGCCGCGCAGCAGGCCGGCGCGAGCAAGGACATAGGCGCCGCCCGAGATTCCTCCCAGCGGCACGCCCTGCCGCCCCAGCCGTCGCAAGCGTGCGAAGGTGGCAGAGTCCTTGAAGGTCGCTGGATTGCCGCCGGCGCAGACGAACAACGTGTCCAGGTGGGGCGCGCCTTCGGCCGGCAGCGCGCCGGCCGGTATGACGACGCCGTTCGAAGCCGCCGTGGGTTCGCCGTCCGGTGAGTAATGCACCCATGTGTAAAGCCGACGGCCGGACAGGATGTTGGCGGCACGCAATGGTTCGACCGCGCAGGCGTAGGGCAACAGGGCGAAGCCGGGGATCAGGAGGAAGCCGATGGTTGTCGGGCGGATGTCGCTATCGGGCGCGGACAGGTCGCTGTTGAGCATGTGCGGCGGACCATCCGGCGTAGTGTGCGGCCGGTCAAGCGGGCTGCGTGAGAGGGACGATGCGATATTCCTGGCTGGCCGTGCTGCGGGAAGCATTGCGCAACCAGAGCGGCTGGCAGCCGGCCTGGCGTGATGCGGCGCCGCGGGACGCGTATGACGCGGTGATCGTAGGCGGGGGTGGGCATGGGCTGGCAACCGCTTATTACCTTGCGCGCGAACACGGCATCACGAATGTTGCGGTGCTGGAGAAAGGCTATATCGGTTCCGGCAATGCCGGGCGGAATACCACGATCATCCGCTCCAACTACCTGCTGCCGGGCAATGAAGCATTTTATGAATGGTCGATGAAGCTGTGGGAGGGCCTGGAGCAGGATTTGAATTATAATGCGATGGTGAGTCAGAGGGGGGTTTTGAATTTGTACCATTCCGACGCGCAGCGGGACGCGTTTGCGCGGCGGGGCAACAGCATGCGGCTGCACGGGGCGGATGCCGAGCTGCTGGATGCCGAAGCGGTGCGGCGCATGGTGCCGTACCTGGATTTCGCCAATGCCCGCTTTCCCATTCGCGGCGGGCTGCTGCAACGGCGCGGCGGGACGGCGCGGCACGATGCGGTGGTGTGGGGCTACGCGCGCGCCGCCGACCAGCGCGGCGTGGACATCGTGCAGAACTGTGAGGTGACCGGCCTGCGCATCGAGGGCGGACGGATCGCCGGCGTGGACACGACGCGCGGCTTCATCCGCGCGGGCAAGGTTGGCATCGCGGTGGCCGGCAGTTCGTCGCGGTTGGCGGAAATGGCGGGGATGCGGCTGCCGATCGAAAGCCATGTGCTGCAGGCGTTCGTCTCGGAGGCAGTGAAGCCGCTGATCGACACGGTGGTCACGTTCGGCGCGGGGCATTTCTATATCAGCCAGTCGGACAAGGGCAGCCTGGTGTTTGGCGGCGATATCGACGGCTACAACTCCTATGCCCAGCGCGGCAGCTTTCCGGCGATGGCGGACGTGATGGAAAGCGCCATGGCGCTGATGCCGATGCTGGGGCGGCTGCGTGTGCTGCGGCAATGGGGCGGCATCATGGACATGAGCATGGATGGCTCGCCGATCATCGACCGCACGCCGATCGAGAATCTGCTACTTGAATGCCGGCTGGTGCTACGGTGGCTTCAAGGCGACTCCGGCGAGCGGCTGGTGCTTCGCCTGGACGATGGCGAAGAACGAGCCGCATCGGCTGAACGCGCCGCTGCGGCTGGACCGGTTTCGCGATGGCGCGATGATTGATGAAAAGGGCGCCGGCCCGCAACCCAATCTGCACTGACCCAACCGGAACTGACAAGGCGATGCGCATCCCCTGCCCCTATTGCGGTCCGCGCGGCAACGAGGAGTTCGTGTTCCACGGCGGTGCCGACCCGCGGCGCCCGCAAGGCAATGCAGCCGACGCGTGGCATGAGTACGTGTACCTGCGAGAGAACGTTGCTGGGGTGCATCGCGAGTATTGGCAGCATGTGCACGGCTGCCGCGCGTGGCTGGTCGTGACGCGCGATACCCGGTCGCACGAGGTGCTGGCAGCCGAAGCAGCAGTGGTGCGGGCATGAGCCATACCATCGTGGGAAGCAGCAGAAGAAGCGGTCGGGGAATGGGAAGAGGAAGAAGACACCCCCTCCCCTTGCGGGAGGGGGGTGGGGGGAGAGGTGCGTACAGCCGCTGTCCTCCACCGTACGCACCCCTCCCTCCTCCCTCCCTCAAGGGGAGGGGGTGTCTTCTACTCCTCCTCCTTCTCCCATGACCCGCCTCCCCACCGGCGGGCTGATCGACCGCGCCACGGCCCTGCCCTTCACCTTCGATGGCCGTCGCTACGAAGGCCATCCCGGCGATACTCTCGCCTCCGCCCTCCTCGCGAACGGCGTGCGCCTCGTCGGCCGCAGCTTCAAATACCACCGCCTGCGCGGAATCCTATCCGCCGGATCGGAGGAACCCAACGCGCTGGTCGAACTTCGCACCGGCGAACGGCGCGAGCCCAACACCCGCGCCACCACCACGGAACTTTTCTCCGGCCTGACCGCCGTCAGCCAGAACCGTTTTCCCAACCTGCGCTATGACCTGGCCTCGGTGGCCGGCCTGTTGCCGCCCGTGTTCGCCGCCGGTTTCTACTACAAGACCTTCATGTGGCCGGCCAAAGCCTGGGAGAAACTGTACGAACCCGCCATCCGCATGGCCGCCGGCCTCGGCCGAGCCAGCGGCGTCCCCGACCCGGACACCTACGACCATGCCCACCTGTTCTGCGACGTCCAGGTAATCGGGGGCGGTCCCGCCGGCATCGCCGCCACGCTGGCCGCCGCCCGCACCGGCGCCCGCGTGGTGCTGTGCGAGGAAGACCCTTGGCTCGGCGGCCGTCTGCTGTCCGATCGTGAGGAGATCGATGGCGCCCCGGCTGCCGCATGGCTGGCCGATGCCCAGGAGGAATTGCTCGGCTTTCCGGAGCTGCGCGTGCTGCGGCGCACGACCGTCACGACCGTTTACGACCACGGGAACTATCTGGCACTGGAACGCATAGCGGACCACAAGGTGCATCCCGCACCCGGCGAGCCGCGCCAACGGCTCTGGCACATCGTTGCCCGCTCCACGGTATTGGCGGCGGGCGCACTGGAACGGCCGTTGGTGTTCCCCGGTAACGACGTTCCGGGCGTCATGCTGGCCTCGGCGGTACGGAGCTACATCAACCGCTTCGCCGTGCGACCCGGCCAGCGGATGGTCCTGCTGACCGTCAGCGACGATGGCTGGCGCACGGTTGCCGACGCCGTGCGGGCGGGCATCCGCATCGAGGCGATCGTCGATCCGCGCGGCACCCCGTCCCCTGCCCTGCGCGCCACTGCCGATGCGGCCGGCGCGCGGGTGTTCGGAGGTGGGCACATCGAAGCTGCCTACGGCGCGCCCGAGTTGCATCGCGTCATGATCGCCGACGTCGCCGGACAGCGGCATCTGGTCACCGCGGATCTGCTCGCAATGGCGGGCGGCTGGAACCCGACCGTCCACCTGTCCTGCCATCTCGGCGCCAAGCCAACCTGGGACCCCGGCCTGGCTGCGTTCGTTCCCGGCACACTGCCGCCCGCCCTGCAAGTGGCCGGCGCGGCATCCGGACGCCTGACCCTGGCGGAGGCGCTCGCCGACGGCACGCGCACCGGCACCGAAGCGGCTGACCAGGCGGGCTTCGCCACGCACGCCTCCCCACCGCCGCAGACGCCGCAAACTCCGCCTGAAACCGTGCGCCAATCGCTGCTGGTTGACCCACTGCCCGGCGGCAAGGCGTTCGTTGATTTCCAGCACGACGTCACCGCCGCCGATGTTGGCCTGGCGGCGCGCGAAGGCTTCCGTTCGGTGGAATTGCTTAAGCGCTACACCACACTCGGGATGGCGACCGACCAGGGCAAGACGGCCAACGTCAACGCGCTGGCGATCATGGCAGCGCTGACCGGCGCCTCCGTCGCGGACACCGGCACAACGGTCTACCGTCCCCCCTACGTGCCGGTGGCGATCGGCGCGCTCGCCGGCCCGCACCGAGGCCGCGACTTCCGACCCGTCCGCCTGACTCCCGCCCATCCCTGGGCCGAACAGGCCGGCGCCGTGTTTACAGAAGCCGGGTTGTGGATGCGCGCCCAGTATTTCCCCCGCCCCGGCGACACCGGCTGGTTGCAGGCAGCCTGCCGCGAGGCGTTGGCGGTGCGGCGTGCCGTCGGCGTCTGCGACGTCTCCACGCTGGGCAAGATCGAGGTCTTCGGTCCCGATGCCGGGCCGCTGCTGGACCGGCTCTATACCAATACCATGTCCACCCTGCCGGTCGGACGCGCACGCTACGGGCTGATGCTGCGCGAGGATGGGTTCGTCATGGACGATGGCACGGTCGCCAGGCTCGCAGCGGACCATTTCGTGCTTACCACCACCACGGCGAACGCCGCCGGGGTTCTGCAACACATGGAATTCTGCCGCCAGGTGCTATGGCCCGAGCTGGATGCCGAATTGCTCGACGTCGCCGACCAATGGGCCCAATTCGCCATCGCCGGTCCGCAGTCGCGAGCGGTGGTGCAGGCGATCGCTGCCGCGGGACAGGATTTCTCGAACACCGCATTCCCCCATCTCGCCGCCGGCACCATCCGATTGACAACCGGCAGTTCGACGACCGGCAGTTCGACGACCGGCAGTTCGACGACCGGCAGTTCAGACCGGCAGTTCGACGATCGGGTTTGAGGGCCGGCTGTTCCGTGTCTCGTATTCCGGGGAGCTTGCGTTCGAACTGGCGGTACCGGCGCGGGACGCCGAGCAAACGCTGGCCAGCATTCTGGACGCGGGCGCTGCACATGGGATCGCGCCCTACGGCACGGAGGCCCTGGCGATGCTCCGCGTGGAGAAGGGGCATGTCGGAGGCGGCGAACTCAACGGCCAAACCACAGCCCGCGACCTTGGCCTCGAACGGATGCTGTCGCGCCGGAAGGATTTCATCGGTCGGGTGCTGGCGCAGCGCCCGGCACTGATGGCGCCGGAACGGCCGTCGCTGGTCGGCGTGCGCCCGGTGGATCGCAGTGCCCGGTTCTCCAGCGGTGCGCATTTTCTGGAACTCGGCGCGGCGGCGGACCCTGCGAACGATCTGGGCTGGATCAGCTCGGCGGTATTTTCGCCAACCCTCGGCCACCAGATCGGACTTGGCCTGCTGGCGGGCGGCCTGAGCAATCTCGGCCGCCACCTGCGGGCGTACCGATCCGGTACGGAACGCCAATGTCGCGGTCGAAATCGTGCAGCCCTGCTTCGTCGATCCACAAGGAGAACGCCTGCGTGCCTGACGCCAGCCGTTCCGCGCCGACCATCACGGCCTGCCCTGAGGCCGGGCTTGCCAGCATTCTGCTCCGGCGCGGCGCCGCGGCGGCGGTGTCACGCGCCTTCCAGGCGCAGTGCCGACTTGACCTGCCCTTGCCAGGACGATTGACGACAGCGGCGGGCACGGCGCTGCTGTGGAACGGGCCGGACCACTTCCTTGCCGTCCTGGACAGCCGTGAAGCAGGATTTGCGCGCGAACTCGCGGTGCTGCTGGATGGCCTGGCCTATGTTGTCGAAGCCTCATCCTCCCGCGTGGTTCTGAGCGTGGCGGGAGACGGCGCCGTGGAAGCGCTGAACCGGCTGCTGCCGATCGATCTGCATGCGCGCGTCTTCAGCCCCGGCAGTGTCGCACTGACCATGGCAGGTCATATCGCCGTGCAGGTCTGGCGGCCCGACCCGGACTCGTTCCGCATTGCCTGCCCGTCCAGCCTGGCGGTCAGCTTCCGCCGGCAACTCGTCCTCGCCGGGTTCGGCATGCATCCACCGGTGCGCGACGGCTGACCGCACCGGCCCGGTGTCGTAGCAACCGCTCATGTCGGCTGCCGGTGCGATCGACCATCATCCCCGCGAAAGGTGACGCGAAAGCGGAGACCCAGGCACCATGGGTCCCAACCTTGGCCGGGATGACGATGAACGCGGCGTGTGCCGCAGGAGAATCAGCCTTGACGGCAGTTCGCATCACCCGCCGAAATGCCGGTGCAGCAACTCGCCTAGCACCGGCTGCAGCAGGTAGGCGACCACCATCAGCAGCGCCGTCACCACAAGCCAGGCGCCGGACAGCCTGGCCTTCAGGTCCAGCAGTTCCTGCAAGGGCGTGCGCATCTTCTCGAAGTTCTGCAGCGCATCATAGGATGCGGTTCGCAGTGCTTCGAAATCGTGCGCAAGCCCGCCGATGCCCTGCCGCAACTGGGAAACGCTCTCCCCAACCGCCTTCAGTGCCTCGGTACTGATCGCCGCCTGCTGCTCCACCTTGGACAGCCGGTCGGACAGCCGCAGCAGGATGGCGTCGCCGAGCCCCGACGAAGGATCGGTCACCGCCATGTTTCCCGCGGATCGTGACGAGTTGCCAGCTCGAACGCCGCTGCCATGCCCAGGCCGGTCAGCGCGACCGGGGTGATCAGATGCGGGAAGTCAAGCATGCGCGCCAAACCCACGATCAGCCAGAACACGATGGACATGAACAGGCCGCTGGCGCGGAGACCGGCTGAAAATTCCTGCCAACGTGGGCTCTTCCTGCAGGCCAGGCCCCCCAGCTTGAACAGCGCCGCGGCGCCAGCGAAGATCGCCCATATCCGCTCGTGGCCGCGCAAGCCTATATCGAGCGAAATCAAGGCGTTGGCCGCGGCGAACTCGTTAGGCCAGAACCACATCTGCAGCGCACACCACGCGGAGCAGAAGGCGAGAAATGCCTCGGGCTGGCGGGGATCGAACAGGTCAAACCAGGACGGCGGAGCGCGGTCGAGGAGCCACGGCAGGCGTTGCGTTGCCCAATGGGTACGTTCTGGCAGCCGCGGCGGATCGTGCTCGTCGGACGATCCAGGCACGCCGAGGCTCGGATTGGAGGGTCTCAAAGGCTCATTCCGGTTCAAAACGGCAAGCTCCTGATGATCAAAACGGGTCCGATATACTAACACATACGAGGTATTATTTCAAACATATGATTGCAACGCCGGGCTGCCGACGCCCAGGCAGCCGGGCTATCCGGACGCCACCGCTCGCGGCTCACCGCACGCCGCTCGCCGGGCTGACATCGTGCGCCGCTTGATGAACCTCACTGCAACCGAACTGCAACCGTCGAATTGCTTGACTCGGCCCTGCCTTCCGGGAGAAAGCCGCTCACGACGCCGTGTCACCGCCGCGGTTCCCGGACGTCGGCGATGCGGCCGGCGTCGCATCATTTGTCAGGACCATCTTTTGATGCCGACCCGATCGCCGCCGTCGGACCAACCGAGCCTGCGGGAACTCGAGCAGGTCCTGACCGGGTTCTTCGATGCCGAGTGGTACCTGACGCGCTACCCGGATGTGGCGACCTGCGGCCTGGAGCCGGTGGCACATTTTCTTCAATGGGGTGCCGCGGAGGGGCGCGATCCCAACCGCTGGTTCGACAGCCGGCGCTACCTCCAGCGCTATCCGGACGTCGCCGCCGCTGGCAGTCCGCCGCTGCTGCACTACATGGTCACCGGCGCCGCCGAGCTGCGCAATCCGCATCCGCGGTTCGACGCCGCCTGGTATGCCGACCAGCATCCCGAGGCCGCCGGCAACCCGCTGTTGCACCACGTACTTTTTGGCCAGGCCCGCGGCTGGCCCACTGAGCCGGTGGTGGACATTGCCGATTACCTGCCGTCGGCAGCAGCCCCATTTACCTGCCCCGCCGATGTGCAGGTGGACGTGGTCGTTCCCGCCTATCGCGGCCTGGATGAAACGCGGCGCTGCCTGGAGAGCGTGCTGGCCGATCCGGATCGGCCGGACGGACGGGTGATCGTGGTGGACGACCACTCGCCGGAGGCAGACCTGTCCGCGTGGCTCGATACCCTGGCGGCGGCAGGGCGCATCACCGTGCTGCGCAACCGCCGCAACCTCGGCTTCGTCGCGTCGGCGAATCGCGGCATCGAGGCGGCCGGCCGGCATGACGTAGCGCTGTTGAACAGTGATACCGAGGTCCCGGCGGGCTGGCTCCGGCGGCTGGCAGCGCAGGCCTACGCGGCGCCGCAGGTGGCATCGGCATCGCCGTTCTCCAACAACGCGACGATCTGCGGTTACCCGAGCAACGAGGCCAGGCCGCTGCCGCTCGGCCTCGACCTCGCTACGATCGATACCGCCTGCCGCGCGGTGAATGCCGGACGCAGCGTCGCGGTCCCGACCACGGTCGGCTCCTGCATGTATATCCGCCGTGCCGCGCTGGACGCGGTCGGCAGCTTCGACGCCGAGACGTTCGGCCGCGGCTACGGCGAGGAAAACGACTTCTGCATGCGCGCCAGCCAGCGCGGCTGGTCGCACCGTCTGGCCTGCGACACGTTCGTGTTCCACGAAGGCGGGATCAGCTTCGGCGCCGCCAAGGACAAGCGCGAGGCCGCGGCGATGGACACCCTCGCCCGGCGCTATCCGGATTACCCCCGGCTCGTCGACCGTCACGTCAAGACGGACGCGGTGGCGCCGTTCCGCTTCGCCGTCACCGCCGCCTTGTTCCGCCAAATGAACCTGCCGGTGGTGCTGATGTTGTCGCACCAGCTCGGTGGCGGGGTGCAGCGGCACATCGACGAGCTGATCGCTCGGCTGGAAGGCCGCGCCAACGTGCTGCTGCTGCACGACTCGACGCGCGGGGCGGCGCTGTCCGTGCCGGCGCTGCATTCCGGCCCACTGCTGACGCTGCCCGCGGAACGGCTGGACGATTTCGTCGCAGTGCTGCGCTCCGCCACGGTTGCGCGCGCGCACGTGCATCACCTGATCGGCATGGATGTGGATGCGCGGGCGCTGATCCACCGTCTCGGCGTGCCGTTCGACGTCACGCTGCACGACTATTTCGCGATCTGCCCGCAGGTGAACCTGCTGCCGTTTCCCGCCTCGCACTACTGCGGCGAGCCAGGGCCGGCCGAATGCAATGCCTGCATCGCCAACCGGCCGTCGCATGCCGCCAGGGACGTCCTGTCCTGGCGGCGCCGCTACGCGTGGCTGTTCCTGGAGGCCGAACGGGTGATCTGCCCGAGCCAGGATGCACGGGCACGGCTGGAAAAACACGGCCTCGCCGCCAAGGCGGTCATGGTGCCGCACGAGCCTGTTGCCGCCGGCCCCTGGGCGCTGGCTCCGCCGCCGCTCAAGGGCCGCAAGCTGCGCGTGGCGGTGCTGGGCGTGCTGGCGGAGCAAAAGGGCGCGCAAACCGTCATCGCCGTGGCCGAGGCCGCGGATCTCGCAACCCTCGAGCTGCATCTGATCGGCCACGCCGAAAACGGACTGCCGGAGACCATCCGGGATCGCATCGTGGTGAGCGGCGCCTATTCCGACGCCGAACTCCCGGGATTGCTGGCGCGGGTGAAGCCGCACGTCGTCTGGTTCGCTGCACAGTGGCCGGAGACCTACAGCTACACGCTGAGCGCAGCGGTCGACGCCGGTCTGCCGGTGGTGGCGTCGCGCATCGGCGCCTTCGTCGAGCGGCTGCAGGGTCGGCCGCTGTCCTGGCTGGTCGATCCGCGCGCCTCGCCCGAGGCGTGGCTGCGCTGCTTCGACGAGGTGCGCGCGGCCCTTGCCACGCCTCAGCCGCCCGCGCTGACCTCGCGGCCGGCTGTTGGGGATTTCTACGCCACATCCTATCTGCCAGCACGGCGCGAGGCCGCGATGCTCGCGACAAGGGGCAGGACCGCGAGTGGGCTGGTGGACCTGCGCCGCTCCGGCAGGACCAGCATCGTCCTGGTGCCGGAGCAATTGGACAACGGCGAATTCAGCCCGTGCGCCTATATCCGCCTGCTGCAGCCGCTGGACCATCCGGCGATCGGCCGTAGCTTCGATATCGTGTTGGCGGATGCCGAGGAGGCCCTGCGCTACGCCGCGGATATCGTCGCGACGCAACGATATGCGGTTCCGGACCTGGGCGCGGCGGACCGGCTTGCGGCGCATTGCCGCCGCATGGGGGCGACGCTGGCCTACGACCTCGACGATGACCTGCTGCGCATCCCGCGTGACCATGCCGACGCGGCGGTGCTGCGGCCCAAGGCGAAGGTGGTGCAGCGGCTGTTGCGCGACGCCGGCGCGGTGTTCGTCTCTACCGCGGCGCTGGCGGCAAGCTTGGCATCCTTGCGCAAGGACACCCTTGTGGTGCCGAACGCACTGGATGAGCGCATCTGGGCAACGTCGCCGGAGCGCGGGCCGCCGGGGCGCCGCGCGCTCGGCGGGCCGCTGCGGCTGTTGTGCATGGGCACCGCAACGCACGGCGCCGATTTCGCCATGATCGAACCGGCGCTGGCGCGGCTGCGCGAGACCTATGGCGACTGGGTGACGATCGACGTGCTGGGCGTCAGCACGCGTGCCGATCTGCCGGAGTGGGCGAACCGCCCGACGATGCCTCCGGGCGCGTCTGCGACCTATCCCGGCTTTGTCAACTGGATCACCCAGCAGGAGGGATGGGACATCGGCCTCGCGCCGCTGGCCGACACCACGTTCAACCGCTGCAAGTCGGCGATCAAGACGCTGGACTATGCGGTGTTGGGGCTGGCGGTGGTGGCGTCCGACGTGGCGGCGTACCGCGGTTCCCTGGCGGACGGACCGGGCGGCATGCTGGTGCCCAACCGGCCCGAGGCTTGGTTCGCGGCGCTGAGCAGGCTGGTGCGGGATGCGGAGCTGCGGCGTGGGCTGGCGCGGGGGGCAATGACGGCATTCGCCACGAGCGGCACGCTCGCACGGCAGGCGGAGGCGCGCCGTGCCGCATGGCTGGCGGCGGTGCCGCGGACGGCCGGCGACGAGCGGGCCGCCTGAACGCCCGCATGGACGTGTCAAACGTCTGGATGTGTCAAACGTAGGGTGGAAAACGCAGTGCGTTCCGCCGCCTGAAAACGGTCCTGTCCTACCAAACGCGATTTGGCGCCGTCGCCGAACCTGACCCCGACCTGGTGGCGGCGACCGGTTTTTCTGACTACCTCCACCAGCACATTGCTCGAGGAGAAAGCCGTTGCGCGCTAGTACACGCCGCATCTGGGGAATGCTGTACCGGCATCTCGCGCTGTACCGCCGTTCCTGGCCACGGCTACTGGAGCTGGGGTACTGGCCGGTGCTGCAAATGTGCATCTGGGGATTTACAGCCCGCTTCCTGATGGCGCGCATGGGCAGTGCCGCGGCGATCGCCGGTGCGACGTTGCTGGGCGGCGTGCTGCTGTGGGAGGTGGCGCTGCGATCGCAGATGGGCTTCGCCATCAGCTTCCTGGAAGAATTATGGTCGCGCAACCTGGGCCACGTCTTCGTCAGCCCGCTGCGCCCGTGGGAGTTGGTGTCGGCGCTGATAGGCATGTCGATCATTCGTATGCTGGCCGGTGTATTGCCGGCGATCCTGGTCGCCTGGGCGCTGTATGCCTTCAACCTGTTCTCGCTCGGTCCGGTGCTGGTGTTGTTCTTTGCCAACCTGATGGTCATGGGCTGGTGGGTGGCGCTGGCCGTGGTGTCTCTTATCCTGCGCCACGGCGCCGGAGCCGAGGCGCTGGCCTGGTCAGGTACTGTTCGGGCTGACGCCGTTCTCCGCGGTGTTCTACCCGGTGGCGGTGCTGCCGCGCATGCTGCAGCCGATCGCGCTGTTGATCCCGGCCTCGCACGTGTTCGAGGGCATGCGCGGCATCTTGCTGAACGGGGTGGTGCGCTGGGACCACCTGGCCGCAGCCTTCGTGCTGAACGCCGCATGGCTGGCGACGGCCTCAATCCTGTTCGCGCGCCAGTTCCATCAGGCGCGGGTGCGCGGGGCGCTGCTCAGCATTGGGGAGTGAGCGAACCGACACCTGATCGCAAAGTGTACCCGCGTTCCTGACTGGTCCGCGTCGCACTGGACTGCCGGAATGAGGCGGGTGATGAGCCGATCGAGAAGGCCATCTCGGTTTCTCGGCAGGATTGGCCTTTCGAAATCGCAACCAGTCCGGGGCTGCGAATTTCCTGCGTGGTACTGGCCGACCCGACTCGCAGTGTCGACTTCGCCGTGTGTTACGCTCGCCTTATTTCCAAGACTCCGGCGGAGCTCGTAGCATAGGTGCTCGCGCGCGTCGCCAGCATTATTGAAGGTTGAACCCTGTGACCGTCGCGTTGGCCTGACCGCTGCGGTGCTGGTCCCGGGCTTGCGCCCAAAGCCGACCGACATGGATGCAGCCGAAAGATCACCCACATGCTCGAACGTCAAGCAAGGCGGGGTGGCAGGAATGACGCGTCTGCTTGACCCGTTGGGCAACCGACCCACCGGCCATTCGTAATCCCGTCGATGCTTGCTGGCATCCGCAGCCCGCTCCCCCTATGATACCTTCCATGCCGGACGACCTCTACGACCGCGACGTCCTCTCCTGGTCGGAGCACCAGGCCGACCTGCTGCGCCGCCTCGCGCGCGGTGAGCGGGTGAACGATCTCGACTGGGAGCACGTGGCCGAGGAGATCGAGGACGTGGGGCTGTCCGAGCTGCATGCCGTTCAAAGCTATCTGAATCTGATTCTGTTACACCTGCTGAAGGTATACGGCTGGCCGGACAATCTGTCGGTCAATCACTGGCGGGTTGAAGTCGTCACGTTCCAGAAGGATGCGGCGCGACGTTTTACACCGTCGATGCGGCAGAAGATCGATTTGGCCCGGCTCTACGCCGACGTCCTCGAGCAACTTGAACCGCTCCTGCACGACGAGGTCGCACCGCTGACTTGGCCAGCCAGTTGCCCATTCACGCTCGACGACGTGCTGCGCGCCAAGCTCGCCGCGCTCGAGGCGCAACTTCAGGCGGCAGCGCCCAAGCCGATGGCGTAGCCCGTTACGACATGGCCGCCTCGGCCGGCGCCGCCACGTTCGTCCCCGCCTGAAGAAACGCACGGATGCTGCGGATCGCCTGGCGCAGCCGGTGCGTGTTCTCCACCAGGGCGATGCGCACGTATCCCTCGCCATGCTCGCCGAAGCCAAGACCGGGCGACACCGCTACCTTGGCACGCGCCAACAGCAGCTTGCTGAACTCGACGCTGCCCAGCGAGGCATAGCGTGGCGGCACCGGTGCCCAGGCGAACATCGAGCCTTCCGGCGACGGCACGTCCCACCCCGCCGATGCCAGCCCACGGATCAGCACGTCGCGGCGCTCGCGGTACAGTGCGCGGATCTGGTCCACGCAGTCCTGCGGCCCGTTCAGCGCCGCCGCCGCCGCCACCTGGATCGGCGTGAACGCACCATAGTCGAGATACGACTTCATCCGCGTTAGCGCGTTGATCAGCCGGGGATTGCCGGCGGCGAAGCCCATGCGCCAGCCCGGCATGGAGTAGGTCTTGGACAACGACGTGAACTCCACCGCGATGTCCTTCGCCCCGGGCACTTGCAGGATCGAAGGCGGCGCCTTGTCACCGAAATAGATCTCGGCATAGGCGAGGTCCGACATCACCCAGATCTCATGCCGGCGCGCGAAGGCGACGATCTCACGATAGAAATCCAGGTCCGCCAGGTAGGCAGTCGGGTTGGATGGGAAATTGACGATCAGCGCGGTCGGCTTCGGCACCGAGTGCCGCACCGCACGGTCCAGCGCGCGCAGCATCTCCTCATCCGGCGCAGCGGGGACGGATCGCACCGCGGCGCCGGCGATGATGAAGCCGAACTGGTGGATCGGATAGGACGGGTTCGGCACCAGAATTGTATCGCCCGGCGACGTGATGGCGGATGCCAGGTTCGCCAGTCCCTCCTTCGAACCGAGCGTCGCGATCACCTCGGTTTCCGGGTCCAGGCCAACGTCGAACCGCCTGGCATAGTACCCCGCCAGGGCGCGGCGCAGCCCGGGGATACCCTTGCTGACGGAGTAGCGATGGGTGCGGGGGTCCTGCACCGCCTCCACCAGCTTGGCGACAATGTGCGGCGGGGTTGGGCTGTCCGGATTGCCCATGCCCAGGTCGATGATGTCCTCACCGGCACCACGGGCGGTGGCCTTGGCGGCGTTGACCTCGGCGAAGACATAGGGCGGCAGGCGGCGGATGCGGTGGAACTCGCCGGAGGGGTCGATCGCCATGGTCGGGCCTTTCGGAATCGGGACGCTATTGTGCCAGACGGACGCTCGCGCCGCGACCGGCGGCTTCGGCGCCGACCCGCACATCCGCTTGCGGCACGCCGTCGCTCGTCAGCACGTTGGCCACCGCCTGGGCACGAGAGAGCCCCAGGCTCAGCGCCGCCGACTGCACCGACGGATCGTCGGAAGTGGCCTCGCCATAGCCGGTGACGGCAATTACCGCGCCGCCACGCTTTGCTGCGACGTCCTTTAGCAAGGCTGCCGCGCCGGTCGGCAACGTGGCGGAACCGCCGACGAATTCGATCTCGGTGGCGTTGGCCGAACGCGGCGGCTGCAGCGGTGCAGCGGCGGCGAACTTGGAGGGGGTCGCCATCGGCGCTCCCGGACCGGCCAAACTGGGCGGCGCCGGCGGCGTGGTGGGTAGCGATGGTGGCGGGACGGACGGCGGGGGCGGCACCACAGCAATGCCGGGCGGCGCCAGCGGCGCATTCGCGGCCACGGTATTTGGCGGTGCCGTGGCAGTTGCGCCCACGGCAGGTGCAGCTTGCGCTGGCGGCGGCGGCGGCGGCGGGTGTCGGCTGGGCCGCGGCAGGCGTCGGCCGGACGGCAGCGGGCATCGGCCGGGCCGTAGTGGGCATCGGCCGGGCGGCAGCGGGCGGCGGTGCCAGCGGCGTGCTCTGCACAGAGGCGAGGGGCGCCGCATTGGGTGGCGGCGCGACGCCGTTCGCAGGCACTGGCGCCGTCGCGCGAGGCAAGGGCGGAGCCGAGGCCGCCGGCAGGCTGGCGCTGGCAGTGCCCGCCGGTGCGGTCAGCGCGGCCGGGGGCGGTGGCGGCATGGTGCCCTGACCGAACAAGGCGGGAGACGCTGTGGGCGACGACGGGTCGTTCACCGGCGACGACGCGGCGAGATAGTCGGCATGGGCACGGTCGGCGACCAAGCCCTGGGTGATCGACGCCAGTTCCTGCTGGTTCGGCGCCGCGGGTTTCGGTGGCACGGAGGCAAGATTGGGATACGGGGCATTCGCACCGGGCGGCGGCGGCCGTTGCTGTGCGATCGCACCGCCCTGCAGGTTGTGCCACCAGGACACCGGGTTAATCGCCGCCGGCGCCGACGAACATCCGGTCAGCAGCAGTCCGGTCAGCAGCAGGACCGTGCCACCCCGCAGCATTCCGCGCAGAGCTCCCCGGAGCATCCCATGTGGTCTCCGCGGCGGCGTCTCCCGGGCTATCCCGGGGAATTTCCCTGCCGCCGCTTGAACCCAAGGGCAAGCGTCAGTAGGTTGCGCGCCCTTTCCGAGAATAGCCATATGTCGGACCTGTTCCCTACGCTCTCGCCGCTTCTCTAGCGGGTGACGATGCCGACGCAAAGGACGCTCCATGTCTGAGACCCGATCGACCAGCAGCAAGTCCGCCGGCAAGGCTGCCGACAACGGCGAGGATGCCGGCTTCAAGCTGCCCGACCCCGCCGCGGTCGGCCGCTCCATGGCCGACATCGCCGAGCGCTCGCAGCGAATCGTCAGCGAATGGCTGAAGCGCCAGGGCGAGGAGGAGCATGCCGTCGACCCGCTGAACATCGGCAGCGCGTTCCTGGAGATGACGGCGAAGCTGATGGCCAACCCGGCGCAGTTGATGAAGGCGCAGCTCGGCTTCTGGCAGGACTACATGACGCTGTGGCAGAACACCGCGCGGCGCATGATGGGCATCGAGACCGAGCCGGTGATCGACACGCCGTCCTCGGACCGCCGATTCAAGGACGACGCCTGGAAGGAGAACGAGGTCTTCGACTTCATCAAGCAGTCCTACCTGCTGTCGGCCCGCTATGTGCAGGACGTGGTGACAGCACGTGGACGGGCTGGACAAGAAAACCGCGCAGAAGGTCGATTTCTACGCCCGCCAGTTCTGCGATGCGATGAGCCCGTCGAACTTCCTGCTGACCAATCCGGAGGTGCTGCGCAAGACCGCCGAGACCGGCGGCGAGAACCTGCTGAAGGGTTTGAACAACCTGCTCGGCGACCTGGAGCGCGGCAAGGGCAAGCTGCACATCAAGATGACCGACATGGAGGCGTTCCGCGTCGGCGACAACATCGGAGTGTCACCGGGCAAGGTGATCTACCAGAACGAACTGATGCAGTTGATCCAGTATTCGCCGGCGACCGAGACGGTGCTGAAGCGCCCGCTGCTGATCGGCCCGCCGTGGATCAACAAGTTCTACATTCTGGATTTGCGGCCGCGGAACAGTTTTGTGCGGTAGGCAGTGTCGCAGGGACATACGGTGTTCGTGATTTCCTGGGTGAACCCCGACGAGAAGCTCTCGGAGAAGGGGTTCGAGGATTACATGCACCAGGGCTACCTCGCGGCGCTGGACGCCATCGAGAAGGCGACCGGCGAGAAGGAGGTGAACGCGATCGGGTATTGCCTCGGCGGCACGCTGCTGGCGAGCACGCTGGCCTATATGGCGGCGATGAAGGACGACCGGATCAAGTCGGCGACGTTCTTCGTGGCGCTGACCGATTTCGAGGAGGCCGGCGAGTTGGGGGTGTTCATCGACGAGGAGCAATTGACGTCGCTGGAAGACAAGATGAATCGCCGCGGCTTCCTCGAAGGCAGCGAGATGGCGACGACCTTCAACATGCTGCGCGCCAACGACCTGATCTGGTCGTTCGTGGTGAACAACTATCTGTTGGGCAACGACCCATTCCCGTTCGACCTGCTGTACTGGAACGCGGATTCGACGCGGATGCCGGCGCGGATGCACAGCTACTATCTGCGGAAAATGTACCAGGAGAACCTGCTGTCGCGGCCCGGCGGCATCGAGCTGTCGGGCGTGCCGATCGACCTGCGCAAGATCAAGGTGCCGGCGTATTTCCTGTCCACGCGCGAGGACCACATCGCGCCGTGGAAGTCCACCTACAAGGGCACGCAGTTGCTCGGCGGGCCGAAGCGGTTCGTGCTGGCGGCGAGCGGGCATATCGCCGGCGTGGTGAATCCGCCGGAGGGCGGCAAGTACAGCCACTGGATCAACGAAGCGCTGCCGCCGGACCCGGATGCCTGGTTCAAGGGAGCCACCGAGATTGCCGGGTCGTGGTGGCCGGACTGGCAGCGCTGGGTTTCGTCGCAGGCCAACGAACGCGTGCCGGCGCGGGCGCCGGGAGATGGCAAGCTGAAGCCGATCGAGGACGCACCAGGGAGCTATGTGAAGGTGCGGTTGAGCTGATCGGTGCTACGGATAGGGAGCGCTTACGCGAGGGACGCGCGATGAGCGGCCTATTTGGAGATCGGGTTGTCGACAAGGTCTATATCTGCAAGCTCCGCATTTCTATGGCGTAGCTCAATCGATCTTGCGCGGCGCCGTCAAGAAGAACGGCGAGACCTTGGAAAATCAGCGGCGGATGTCACATTGGCTCTTGACGAGGCGATGCGCGTGTTGCGCGAGCAAGACTACCGCCATGCACTGACCCGGCTTATGTTCTACTCGCTTAGCGGCGGTAGCTACGGTCCCAGCCGCCCCACCATCGACCGCATACGACATGCTGGACCTCTTCGCGACCGCGCCCGCCGCGCGGATGCGCCGGGTGCGTTGGCACTTCTCGATGCGCTCGGCTGGGACGACGCGCCTCGTCCGGGTGACGAATTGGAAGATTGATTGCCCGGAGAGGCCGGGCTTCGGTTTCAAGAGCGCGCCGATTGTCTGCCCGTCATGTCCGGATTGACGCGTTAGTCAAACAGTGTGGCCAGACGCTGCTTGATACTGTCGGCGATGTACAGCGCCAGCGCCTGGATCGACGACGTCGGGTTCACACCGCCGGACGTGACCCAAATGCTGCCGTCCACAATGAACAGATTCTTCACGTCATGGCAGCGGCCCCAGGCATTGACGACTGACCGTTCCGGGTCGTTGCCCATGCGTGCTGTCCCCAGCAAGTGCCCGGGGCTGTTGAGGACTGTCCGCGACACGTAGAGGTTGGTGGCTCCGGCGGCGGTCAAGATCTCTTCCGCACGCGCGATGCCATGCTCCATCATCCGGCGGGTATTCTCGCTGATGGCGTAATCGATTCTCGGTGCCGGGATGCCGTGGCCGTCCTTCAGCACCGGGTCGAGCGTCACCCGGTTGTGCTCCTCCGGCAGGTCTTCGCAGGCGACGCCGATCAGCAACCGATGGTCCAGCAAGGTGCGGTAGACGCGGTGGTGATCCCGGCCCCATGGCAGCCGGCCTTGCGCGGCACTAACGACCGCCTCGTTCACCGGACCGGTGCCGCGGGCGAACTGCAGCGTGTAGCCGCGGACGAAACCACGGGACAGATCGGTTTCGTAGAACTGCTTGCTCCACATCGTCGTCATGGGCGCACGGCCGCCGTCCACCGGCTCATCGACATATCCGAGCACCTGCGGCCACGGGTGCAGCATCAGGTTCCTGCCAACCAGGCCACTGGAGTTCGCCAGGCCATCGGGGAAGTGCGACGATGCCGAATTCAACAGCAGACGCGGCGTGCCGATGCCGTTGCAGGCGAGAATGACCACTTCCGCCGGCTGGAATTGCTCCTGCCCGTCGGCGTCGTAGTAGATGGCGCCGGCCGCCAAGCCATGCTCATTGGTGGGGATCTCCCGCACCCGGCAGCGGGTCCGCAATTCGACACCCGCACGCAGCGCCTTCGGCCAATAGGTGATGTCGGTGCTGGCCTTCGCACCCTGCGCGCAGCCGGGGGTGCAATGTCCCAGGTTGATGCACGCCGCGCGGCCGTCGGTACTCGACCGTGGCGACGGTGGTATCCGACGGCCACCAATGCCAGCCCAGCTTGTTCATGGCCCGGGCATAGCGCGTGCCGGTCTTGCCCAGCGGCACCGGCGGCATCGGCGGCTGCCGAGGTGGCACGCCCGGATCGCCGGCGAGGCCGGACACGCCCATCATGTGGTCATTCTCGGCAAAGAACGGTTCCAGGTCCCAATAACTGATCGGCCAGTCATCGGCGACGCCGTCCAGCGAGCGGACCCGGAAGTCGGACGGATGCAGGCGCGGGAAATGCGCGGTGTACATGATCGTACCGCCGCCCACGGCATTGAAGTTCGCGACTTTCATCGGCGAGGCGGCATCGTTCACCGGATAATCGGTCGGGCGCCCCCGCCGGTTCGGGCTGATGTCGAAATCGGCCCAGCGCCTCGCCTCCCAATCCCGCCCGTTAGAGGGGAAGTCGCTGTGCTTCATCCAATCGCCTTGCTCCAGGCAGAGGATGCGCATTTTTGTTTCGGCGAGACTCCATGCGACCGCGGCACCGGACGCACCGGAGCCAATGATCAGGACGTCAACGATGTCGTGGTTGGCCATGTCAGCGGGTCCGGTCGTCGCGCCACAATTGAGGGCGATGGCGCACCGCCTCCAACAAAGACCACTCGCCTTGCTCAAGGGTATGCCCCTTCGGGAACGGCGGCCGCGGTTCGTGACCCAGCGAACGGAGCACCCGGTCGTCGCGATAGTAGCATTGCAGAACGGCCCGGTTGAGCGCTGCCGCAACGGTGTCGCCACGGGCGCAGAATTCCCCCATCAACTGCTCAGCCTGCGCCGTGTCGACCGCGGCGATGCCGCCGCCGCAGACCGCCGTGAGCTCCGCCAACGCAGCCCGGTACTTCGTCCAGGTCGCGGCCAATGGAGCGGACGATGTCCGCGAAGATGATCGCATCGTCGGCGCCGGGCACGCCGAATTCCTCATTGGCCGGGATCATGATCCCGGCGATGTGGCGCAAGTCCTGGCATTCAGATGGTGATAGCTCCGCTTCAGCTTCGGTCTGCATGTCTGCCTCAGGTCGAGCAGGGCGGCGCCTCACCGCCCATAATGTCGAACCTGTGCATTGTTGTTCGCAGGGCGTCAATCGGCTGAAGGTCTCGCCCACGGGCCAAGGCGCGGCGATGTCAGCGGCCTTATAATGCGGTACCTTTACGGTTTTGACGATTTCTCCCGCACGGCGGCGGCGATCTCCACGGCCAATGTCTCCAGCAGACTTTTCTCGGGAACGCGCCCGTGCGGGTAGTGCTGCTTCGCCTCCCGGAACGTCAGGTCGCGCAGGACCACCCATAGCCCCTTCGCGGTCTCCGCGTGGCCGCACAGGCAGGCGCGGCGGATCAGGGTGACCAGGTCGTCCGACATCCGGCGCCGCATGGAACGGTTGATCCGGTCGCGCACCACCGAATCATCCAGTGGCTTCGCGACGCTCGGCAGCGTCGTCACCTTTCTCTGCAAGAGCGCGAATTGCCGCATCATCCATCCCGATTCGTGCCGATCACCGAAATTATCGGCTCCCTGGCTTCATCATGGTTTCACGGGCGCCCGCGCCGGCTTGCCGCCCCCTGTTGCCGCCCCCTGGCCTGCCCGTGCACACTTCGCTCCGCAACAAGGGAAATCCGCGCATGAAGGGTCTGTTCCTGGATGCCGTCGACGATCTGGCCGAGGTGTTCGCCCGCGTCGTCCGCCCCGACGACCCGCCGGTCACCGTCAACCAGCAGGAGCAAGTGCGGCCGGAGGATCTGCCCGGGATGCTGGCCGGGTACGATTTCGTGTTCGACGATCACTCCCAGATGCCGACCGAGATCATGCGGCACTGCGCTGGCCTGAAGCACATCATCTTCCTGGGCACCGGCGCGCGCAGCTACATGCACCCGGAGGAACTGGGCGAATTCGGCATCACGGTGCACATTATCAAGGGCTACGGCGACACCGCGGTGGCGGAGCATACCATCGCACTGATGTGGGCGGCCACTCGGGGCATCGCCCGGATGGACCGCGAGATCCGCCACGGCAACTGGCTGCGCACCGATGGACCGCAACTGACCGGCAAGACGATCGGGCTGCTGGGCTTCGGCGGCATCGCGGCGGAGGTGGCGCGCATCGCCCATGGCTCCGGCATGCGCGTGCTGGCCTGGAATCGCTCGCCGAAGACCGCGGCGGGCGTGACCTTCGTCGATATCGATACGCTGCTGGCGGAGAGCCACGTGCTGTCGGTGCACCTGCTGCTGACCGACGAGACCCGCGGGCTGCTGAGCGCGGACCGGATCGCGCGGATGCGGCCGGAGGCGATCCTGGTGAACACCGCGCGCGGCGCCGTGGTGGACGAGGCGGCCATGATCGCCGCGCTGCGGGACGGTAGGCTGCGCCACGCCGCGCTTGACGTGTTCGCCACGGAGCCGCTGCCGGCCGGCCACCCCCTGACGCGGCTGGAGAACGTGACGCTGTCCGCGCACTCCGCCTTCCGCACGCCTGAAGTCGAGCGAAAACCTGATCCGCCGGGCGTTGGACATCGCCTGCACGCTGTAGTGGTGCTCCGGGATTACGCGGGATCGGCGGCCGCCGCCTCCTGCGCTATCGCGTGCAGCATGGCGGTCATGGCGGCCAGCGGGGCGGTCGCGTCGGCACCGATGCCATGGTGGTGCGCCAGCCAGGCCGGATCGTTATAGCCGAGCCATGTGTCGCCGGCTGCGTCCTGCCAGACCAAGGCCCGCAGCGGCAGATCGATGCCAATGGTCTGTGCAGCCTGCATCAGTGGCGTGCCGCCCCTGGCATTGCCGAAGATGAGCAACTGCGTGAAGCGCAGCGTCAGACTGGCATCGGCGGCGCCGGCCGCGTGGTCGATACGAGCGAACAACGTCAGCCCGCGCGCGCGGATCGCGGCCTCCAGCCGGTCGGCAGTCGGTTGCGGGGCGCCGCTGCTTCGCACGACGGTCAGTCCGGGTACGATCATGGCCATGCTCCTCCGGAAGTCGGGCCAATCCACGATCGGAGGGCCCTGTGGCATCATGCGCCGCTGCCGTTGCGGCGCCACCCGAGACCGAAGACCGCGCGGGACGATGTCACACGATCGTGCCGCTGCTATAATCAGCGCGTATGCCCGCCTGGCGAAACGGTAGACGCAGCGGACTTAAAATCCGAAGCCGAAAGGCGTGGGGGTTCGACTCCCCCGGCGGGCACCAAGTGATATCAATAGGTTATTCGACGGCGGGACAGACGCCGTGATTTCTTCAATGCCGAGAGAATATCTTCAACCTTATGTGTCCCACTGTTGGTGTTGGAGAACTACTCCGCCGAGCGGACTACTTGCAGGACGGTGACATGGGCAGGACGGCGGCAGGACGACGGGGGACGCCGCCCCCGACCAGCCGCGCGGCGGAAGGCTGTATCCAGAACACGGCCTTTCGGAGCCATACGGCTAGGCGATCGAGTGGGCCAGCAGGGTCCTCAAGCCGATCCTCCCTGAGTCCTGGAAAGTCGCCACGTTGCTCCAGCTATCGCTTGTGGTGTCGCGAGCATACAGCGTGGCGTTGTTGTCCGTGGTGGTGATCTTCAGGTAACTCGACAGGGTAGACTTCTCTCCATTCCACTCCGTCGCCCCAAGAAGCTGCGTCAGATCGATCGTATCGCCGTTTTGAAACACCTCGCCGAACACATTGTCAAAACCCTGGCCGGCTTCCGGCATGACGATAGTGTTGTCGGTGCCATTGTCATAGAGCATACTGGAACCCGAACCGGCATTTATAGTATTGTTCGTGCCAGCGTACTCGATCGTGTTCCCGCCAGAGCCATTGATCGTGATCGAGTTATAGCCATTATCCGCCTGAACATTCTCGTTGCTGCCGGTTAATATCGCCGTATCACCCGTGCCCCCGATGAATAGCACGTACGTGCCGGTACCCGTGATCGACACGTTGGATTGCGTGATATCCGGATTTAGGTTCGAGGAACTGAGGACAATAGTGCCAGAATCGGTGGTTGTTGTACCGGTGCCGCTCCCGCTCCCGGAACCGCTGGCGCTGCTTCCCGAACTGCTGCTGCTCGTAGAACTGCTGCCGGATGGGTCTCCGCTGCCCGTGGAACTAACGCTGCCACTGGTTCCGGAACTGCTGCTGCTTGCACCACTGCCAGCAACGCCAGGCACGACGCCGGCCGCATCGGCGTCCGTCATGTTGTCGAACACGTAGACCGACTGGATCGACATGTTGCCCGAGTAGCCGGCCGGCGCCGCACCGTTCCAACCGCCGTTGTCGGTCACATCGTCCAGCAGCATGTACATCGCCTGGTTCATCTGGCTCGGAGTGGCGATCTGATAGACCTGCTTGCCATCGAAGTACCAAGTCATTGTGCTCGCGGTCCAGTCGAGCGCGAAGGTGTTGTAACTGGTCGTCAGGTTCGGGAGATTGTACTCCCATTGGTAAGTCTGCACCGGGTCGCTGGAGCTGCCGGTGAAGACCCCATTCTCAAATGCGCTAGGTCCCTGCGAGCCGTCGGATTCGAAGATGTCGACCTCCGGCGGCCAGGCGCCGCTCTCGGGCAGCAGCCAGAATGCCGAGCTGATGCCGGAAGTCGCGGTCGGCAGCTCGGCCGTCACCTGGAAGTAGCCATATTCCTGGGAGAACGTCGGCTCGGTGGTAAGCTGACCGGACAGGAACTGTGCGCCGCCAACGGACGACGACGACACATTCGACGGCAGCGGCTTGATCTCCATGTCCAGGCCGCTGCTACTGAGCTGGTAGACGTCGGCGTCCGCCGCGGACGTTGGCCCGTATGCCGGGTTCACGAGCCACGACGACATGGAGCTGTCCATGTAACCGTCCGGACTCCAGTCGTAGGCTGGCTGCCATAGGCCGTTCGAGCCGTTCCACAGGCTGAGCGTGCCACCATTGGTGAACGATGTCTTCGAAGGTCGCTGTTGTGGACATGCGTCTCCTTTCGGGGGCGTGCATCCCCGCTTGGGTTCGGCAACGGAACAATACCGCTTAGACGTTACCGTTCAGCGGGACAGCTGGCGGCTAAACACAAATCGGTTTGTTACTTCCCAGAGATGGGCTGAGTTCGAAGACGAAATATCATGCTGGCCGCGGGCAGCCGGATGGGCCGAGGGTCGGCTGTCGTCGCGGCGCGGAATGCGCGCATCCGGCCGCGGAGTTGCTGCGGTCCTGACAGCACGGCACCCCGTTTTGGGCCGCGCGGCGCTGGGTAACGGCACGGCGACACCATCGCCATGTAGCCGCAGGTGAGTGCCGATGCGACGCATTGGATTGTCAACAAACTTTTCATTTTCCCATTTCCCAGCGACACCCCGGAACTTCATGATTGTTTGCACATCGTTTTGTCACGCAGTAGGATGAACGCGCTCCTATTACCCATGTGACCTGCTGATGTAATCGATGTCTGCACCGCGAGGCAACGAAAAGACAACGGAACTGTGAGCGTGCACCTTATACTGCCTTTGCGCAATGTAGTGCGCCATCCAATAAAGCCAAAATGCCGTTTTCGATGAGGTCTTTGCCGATGCAATTCCAGTCCAATACCGTCCCGATCGACCGCGTATCATAAACCTCATTCATGACTCAATTTCCTGGTCATTCAGCCAATGTTATCACTGTATCGACTAGATATTGTTACGTTAAGATACTGGCGCCGCAAGAATTCTTTCGCAATTTGGGTATTGCTCCAACATTATAATCAACAATGATTATCTCGCCGCATGGCTGGTAAGACCATCTACCCCACCACCGGCAGACCAGCATGCCGGTATGGATGCCCAAATCCGAGACCTCAGCGGCCGGGGATCGTGGAGGACCTCGATCGCCGCGGCGTCGGCCTGGTCATGCTGTTCATGGGTGGGCAGCAGATCGACGTTCGCGGCAAGCTCATGCTGACCATGCTCGCTGCCATCGCTGAATTCGAGCACGGCCTCCTGTTGGAACGTCAGAAGGAAGGAGTGTGTTCCCGAAGCGCTGCGGCCACCTGGAAAGCAAGGTCGTCGTCTCGTGCGACGAGTTCATGCAGCGTATCCGTGCCGCTGCCAGCGAGCGCTACTTCGTCGTCATCGCGTGCACTGATGCGCGGCAGCCGCTCGGTTTCGATGAGGCGATGAATCGGATCAGGCGGGCGTTCGATGCGGGGGCCGACGGGGTTTCCTTGAAGGTCCCACCTCGCGGGCTGAGATCGAGCGGACCATCGCCGAGGCGCCCGGCCGGATGATGCTCAACCTTCCATCGTTCGGCACGACCCCAATGCTGAAGGTCGACGAGGTGCGCAAGCTCGGCTTCCGCTTCGCGGTCTTTCCGGCGGCCTCGATGATGCCGGCGGCCCTCGCGATTCGCCGTGCGCTCGAGAATATTGAAGCGCGAAGGGACCGACGCTGGTCCGGCCGAGGGGCATAGCCCACACGACCTGTTCGACATGGTCGGGCTGCAGGATGCCATCGCGATCGATCGTCGGGTGCGGCAGCAGCCTATTTGCAAAAGCGTAGCACCGGCCGGTTGCATCGCCGCGCGGCCGTTGTAACCTGTCCAGTCCTTGCTGCCGCGGCGACGACGAGGTGGAATGTCATGAGCAGGTACCAACTCCGTCCCAGGTCGGGAAATACCTCGACGAAGCGGAATTCGGCAGAGAACACTACAAGCTGCTGAGTCTCGTCGGCGGGGGCGGGTTCTTCGACGGCTTCGACATCTATCTGGCCGGATCGGTGCTCGGCACGATGGTGGCCACAAAGTTCAGCAATGTGTCGCTGAATGCCGCGTTCATCTCGAGCACATTCGCTGGCTTGCTGGTCGGCACGCTGATCGCGGGCCGCGTCGGCGACCGGTATGGCCGCCGCGTGTCGTACATGTATTCGCTGCTGCTCTATGGCGTCGCATCGATCGTTACCGCGGCGGCGGCGACACCCTACGAGGTGATCGTCCTGCGCGGCATCGGCGGCATCGGTCTTGGTGCGGTTATCATTACGTCTTATGGAATGTGGAACGAATTCCTGCCGCGCGAAAGTCGTGGCCGATGGGCGTCTATTCTCTCGCTGATCATCAACCTCTCGCAGCCAGCCTCGGCGCTCGCGGCGCTGCTGGCGATTCCGTATTTCGGCTGGCGCTCGATGTTCCTGATCGGTGGCATCCCGGCGATCGTCATCTGGGCCTTGCAGGTTCGCTACCTGCGCGAATCGCCGCGCTGGCTGGAGGCGACCGGTCGGGTCAGGCAGGCACTCGACACGGTGCGGTATTTCAATCCGGTTGCGCCCGACTACACGGCCAGCACGGCGCAGGCCGCGACAACGGTCGCCACGAGCGAGGCGGCGCGAGTCGGCCTCGGCGATTTGTTCCACGGACCGCTACTGAGGGTCACGATCCTGGGTATCCTGATGTCGGTCTGCCAACAGGTGCCGTACTACTCGTTCCAGGCCTGGGTGCCGACCTATCTCGTGCGATCGGGGTTTCCCATCGTTCACACGCTGGCGTACTCGTTCGTGATGCAGCTCGGCGCGATTCCGGGCAATCTACTGGGCGGCTATCTCGCCGATCGCGTCGGCCGGAAGTGGACGAACGTCGTGCTGTACCTGCTGCTCGGCGTCATCGGAGTCGTCTACGCGCACGCGGTGAGCGTCGTGGAGCTGATGATCGTCGGCTTCCTGTTTGTGATGCTGGCAAACATCACTATTGCACTGACGATCGCGTCGTACATACCCGAAATGTTCCCGACCAGCGTGCGGCTGCAGGGTTCCGCGTTGGCGAACGCCGCTGGTCGGGCGGGAACCATCCTGTCGCCCTTCATGGTGGCGGCGCTATTGCGGGCTTTCGGCATCGATGGCGTATTTTATAGCTCGCTGGCGATTTTCGCCGTGGGCGCTTTTGCGATCGCCCTCCTGGGTCATGAGACCAAGCAAAAGAGCCTTGAGCAGATCGCCACGGAAGAGATGTCGATGGGCGGGCCTTTGGAGCGAGCTACGGAGCGTGTGCCATAGACAAGACCTGAAGGCCATGCGTCGATCTCGCGACTGAGTGGGCTCGTCGGCCCCATCATCGTCATCACTTCGCTGGGTGCACGGGAAGACGTCAACCTCGCCGTGCGCCACGCCGTTTTTTCAACTCCGCGGTGGCGGCCGCCGACTGCTTTTTTGATTCCGACGCCCCGTCAGCCTGGTTCCAATCCGTGGGACCGGTCGTCGCGTTGTGCCTCGCCGCGCCAGGACCCGGCGCGACCCGTACCTCGCGCGGATCGACGGGCTGGCGGCATTCGGAACAAACCAGGACGGGATCGAACTCATGGCCGCATGTCAGGTGCCGGTGCAGCAATGGCCGGCCCCGATCCTCGGCCATGTAGGTGTCGCCCCAATGAACGATGCTCATGAGAACCGGATAGAGGTCGAAGCCTTTTTGGGTCAGCCGGTATTCGTATCGAAGCTGGCGGTCCTGATATGGCACCTTCTTCAGCACGCCTTCATCCACCAGCTTCTTCAGCCGATCGGCCAAGATGTGGCGGGTGATGCCCAAGCGTTCCTCGAACGCTTCGAACCGGCGGACGCGCAGGAAACAGTCTCGGAGGATCATCAATGTCCAACGATCGCCGATGACCGAAACGGTTCGGGCGATCGAGCATCGTTCGTCAACAAGTTCGTTCCAGCGCATTTGGGTCTCGTCGTGCGGCCTCCGCCAATACGGGTTCTATATAGGAACGTGCCCGGCAGGGGAATGGCTGGCCGGGTGTCGCTTCACCGCCTTGTGCGGGCAATGAACGCAGCGAAGATGGCCTGCGCCTCGGGCGATTGCCGGCGTTGCTCGAGAATCTCCGTTTCCTGCTGCTTGCGCGCCTACAACTTTCTAATCAGCCACCCACCGGTTGCGTCACCAGGACGCCGAACTGCATGAAGCGTTCGACATCAGCCGCGAGGTAGCCCAGTTCCGTCATGATCTCGATGTTATGCGCACCCAGAAAAGGCGCGAGCCGGCCGATGCTGGCTGGCGTGGCGCTGAACCGTGCCGCCGGCCGGGGCTGGCGTACCGGCCCCAGAACGGGGTCGTCGTGCACCTCTATGATGCCGTTCAGCACGACTTGCTCATCGGCCAACACCTCGGTCCGGCTGAGGACGGGACCGCAGGGAACGCTCTCGGCCCGCAGGCGGGACAAGATCTCCGCCGACCGCCACTTCGCGATCTCTTCGGCCATCAGAGCACGCCGCTGCCCCACGTTGAGTGATCGCGCCGCAGGCGTGGCGAACCGTTCGTCCAAGACCAGGTCAGTGCGATTCAACGCACGACAAAGACCCTGCCATTCCTTGTCCGATACGGCGCCGGCGGTGATGTACCGATCCACCGTCTTGAACACCAGGTCGAGCCCCATCTGGCCCCGCGCCGGATCACGTTCGTTGCCGACGAAACTCAGGCTGGAGCTGGCCTCGGGCCACAGGAAGGCGATCATGGTATCCAGCATCGCCAGCCGCACATGCTGCCCCTGCCCTGTCCGTTCGCGTGCGAACAACGCCGCGGTGATCGCCTGTGCGGCAGTGACGGCCGTCGTCATGTCCGGAATCGTCGTGCGCACCATGCGCGGGTGGCCGCTCGGCCGATCCGCCTGGATTTCAGCCAAACCCGAGACTGCCTGGATCACGGGATCGTAGACGCGCTGGTCCGCGTACGGTCCGCGCTCACCGAATCCGCTGATGGAAACGAACACGATGTCCGGCTTGATCGCCCGGACCGTCGCTTCGCCAAGGCCCATGCGCTCGATGGCGCCGGGACGGAAGTTCTGCAGCAGCACGTCGGCAGTCGCCGCCAGTCGCCGCACGATTTCCAGCCCGGCCGGCGCCTTGAGATCCACGGCAAGTGATCGCTTGCCGTGATTGTTCGACAGGAACGACGACGACATGCCTTTGTGCAGTGCGCCGAAGTGTCGCATTAGATCGCCGTCGGGCGGCTCGATCTTGATGACATCAGCGCCCTGGTCGGCCAGGATCATCGCCGCCATCGGGCCGGAGATCATGCTCGTCAGGTCGAGCACACGTATTCCGTCCAGGGGACCAGACATTCTCGGTGGTTCCTATGCGACTGTGGGAAGGCACGCATGGTCGGGTGGGACCGTTGCAGGATCGTTCCGGTGAATCGCCTCGATATAGCCCGGGCGTGCAACCACGCGCTCACGGTAGGCCATGACGGACCCCGGCACCGCAATCCCCACGGAGGCGGCCCAATCAAGGCATGTCGTCAGCAGTATGTCGGCGACGGACAGACGTTGTCCGAACAGATAGGCCGTTAGCTCTTCGAACCTCGGCTGGAGGGCCTCGATCTGTTCGCGGAAATAGGCCTTGGCGGACTCGACGGCCTCCGGGGCCTCGCCATAAATGTGCTTCAGACCGACATGGCGGCGGATCACATAGAGCGTGTGCCCATCGAGTTCGTTCATGATGAAATAGCACCATTCATTTACCTTGGCCCGTTGCGCGCAATCGGCGGGCACGAACAGCCCGTCGGGGGCATCGAATATTTCCAACAGGTACTGGATGATGGCGGCGCTTTCGCTCAAGGTCAGAGCGCCATGTTGCAGCGTCGGGATCTTGTGCCTCGGATTGAGCTTCAGGTAAGCGGGATCGAGCGTCTCCCCACTGCGCGATTGGATACGATACGAGATGTATGGCACCTCGAGTTCCGCCAGCATCCAGTGCGCTCGCAACGCCCTCGCGGTACCGACACCCCAAAGCGCCAGCGGAACGTGGGCCGGCGTGCCGTCTGACGTCCCCCACAAAACGGCCCTCGCCTGAGCAGGATTCGGCATGGGTGTACTCCCCTAGAATTTCTCTCCGAATGGACGGAGTTCCGTCTCGTTGGTCCAGGCGCTGCGGTGTTGGACGTGGATTTGGTAGTAGGTCTCTGCGATCGCCGCCGGCGACAGCAGGGCCCCTTCGGTAATCGCCCGGCCCGCAGCGGCATAGCGCTGGTGGATCGCCGGCATATCGATCCCGCCGTCAATCACGACGGAGGCGACGTGGATTCCCTGTGGCCCGAACTCTCGGGCCATGCTTTGCGCGATCGCCCGGACACCGAACTTCGCCGCGGCGAACGCCGCGAATTGTGGACCGCCGCGCATGGAGGCTGTCGCGCCGGTGAACAACACTGTGCCGTGATTATGCGGCAGCATGTGCCGCACTGCCTCGCGGCCAAAGACGAACGCGCCGAAGCACCCGAGCCGCCAGACCTTCTCGAACATGCTGCCGGTGATCTCCAGGAGCGGCTTTCGGTGCTGGGCCCCGGCGTTGTAGATGGCCACGTCGATCCGGCCGAATGACGACTGCGCCTCGTCGAAGACGGCGGTGACTTCTTTCTCCTCCCGCAGATCGGTCGCGCGTCCGACGGCAGTACCCCCAGCCTCTGCGATCCTTCGGCAGAACTGGTCGAGCCGTTCGGCGGAGCGAGCGAGCATCACCACAGGATGGCCAGCCGCCGCGAAACGGTCGGAAAGGGCAAAGCCAAGTCCTTCACCGACACCGCCGACGATGACGGCGCCCTTGGCTTGAACAGGCCGCTGTAGCGTCCCGGACATGAACACACTCCTTCCGTATCTCGGCCTTCGTTGCCGACTTCGCCCATCGAGTTCCTTTTCGGAACCATAGAAAGGACGTTCGCCGATATGTCGCCATCCGTCAAGTACGTGCCGCCATTTCTTCAAGGGGAATCGGCACCCAAACAAACCCGATCGGCGCCGATTGGGACCTCGGTAAACGAGTCATCGCCTGGCTACTACCATAGCGGCCGGGCTGCGTCGTGGCGGTACGCCCCCAGTCCCGTCGCAACGGCACCGGAGGCTCGCGGCACAGGCCTTATGCATGGCGCGCCAAAGCGGTATTATCTTGCCCTTCGAGGAGGACGGAGAATGCGCAAGTTTTTCGGCCCGATGGGCACCATCCACCGTCTCGTTGTCGACAGCGAAGTCCTGAAGGGAAACGTCCTCGGAGATCCTACGGCGCGGGTCGTCGACGTGTACGTCCCCGCCGGCCACGACGGTCGCGGGCTGCCCCTGCTTGTCGACCTGGTCGGCATAACCAGCAGCGGTCTGTCCCACACCAATTGGACCGCATTCCAGGAGAATATGCCCGAACGGCTTGATCGCCTTATCGGCGAGCATCTTATGCCACCGGTCATCGTCGCCTTTCCGGACTGCTTTACTCGCATCGGCGGCAATCAATATGTCAACTCGACCGCCACCGGGGCCTGGGAAGACTTCCTAATCCACGAGATGCTGGAAGTTATCGAGCGGCAGTTCGGATGCGGTGGCGGGGGGCGACGCGGCGTATTCGGGAAAAGCTCTGGTGGTTACGGAGCCATCACCCATGCCTTGCGCCACTCGGACGTATGGGCGGCAGCGGCGTGCCATTCCGGCGATATGGGGTTCGAGTTGTGCTACCTGCCTGACATGCCGACGACCCTGCGGGCGCTTGCCGGTTCCAACAACTCCATCGAAAAATGGTGGCGTGGGGTCGAGGAGGCAAAGAAACGGCCGGACGGCATCTTCACCGCCCTGAACGTGCTGGGGATGGCAGCAAGTTACGATCCAGATCCGTCTGAATTCCTTGGCATGCGGTTGCCCGTTACATTCGACACCTGCGAGGTGATCGAGGAGAGGTGGGCGAATTGGATGCGCCACGATCCGGTTATCGCGGTTGAGACGCTAGGTGGTAATTTGCACAGCCTGAAGGCCCTTTATATCGATTGCGGTCAGAAGGATCAGTTCAACCTACTCTATGGCGCTCGCAGGTTAGTTCGGCACCTCGACAAGCTCGGCATTGCTCACCACTACGAAGAGTTCGCGGACAATCATAGCGGAGTTGATTATCGAATGGACGTAAGTCTGCCGTACCTCGTTCATGCATTATCGGCCTGACGCCATGGGGGCTTCGCGTGGCACCTTGCAAACGGATTGAGGCTGATGCCATCGATGATCCCGCTGAAGGCCGGCATGCACTATAAACCGGCTGCCAGCTATCTCGTGTGCGCTCTCTACGGACCCAGCAGACCGGTCTGCCCGACAAACATCCACCGATCGCAAGTAGCCGACAAATCGCAGCTTTGGGCCGAAACCGGTCGTATCGGCCATGACGCTGCGGCGAGTGACGCTGCTGGCTTAAACCTGCCTGGCGGTGGCGACGGGGCGTTGCGAGCGCCGATCACCACTTCTCGACCCACGGACGCAGCACGACTTCAAACGCCCAAGTCGATCGATGCTGGTGGTGCAGCTGCAGATAGGTCTCCGCGATGCAATCCGGGTCGGCCATATTGTCGTCGATGGTGGTCCCCGCCCGCCGGTGGCCGCGGGTGCCGTCTTCCTGCGTCCAGCCAATTGCAGCGTCAATCGGCACGTTTGCCACGTGGATGCCTTGCGGCATCAGTTCTCTCGCCATGCTTTGAGCGAGTCCCGACTTGGCATGGCATGCCATTGCAAAGGCACCACTTGATGGGAAGCCTTTAAGCGCGGCACTTGCGTTCGTGAAGATGATCGTTCCTTTGGTGCCCTTTGAGTTCGGTTTGTTCTCACGCATGAGCAGCGCTGCCCGCTGACCCACCAAGAACGCGCTGAACGCCGAGTTTCTGAGTGTTTCGAACACCATACTGGGGTCGGCTTCGATAATGCTCTTTCGAAAAATGCCGGGAACCCGGCCGTCGATGTTATGCACAACAAGGGTCGGAGCCCCGAGGTCTCGAACAACATTCTCGAACATCAGCTCCACGGCCGCCGGCTCGCTTGCATCGCATGCAAATCGACGCACGCCGTGCGTCTTCTCCAGGTTATACAGGACCGATTTGTCCGGATTTCTAGCCACTACGCCAACAGACATGCCGCTCTTCGCAAACAGCCTCGCACAACTAGCGCTGATGCCAGGGCCACCCCCAACAATCAGTGCAACGTCTTTTTTGGAAAGATCAGTGTCGGACGCGCCGAGGTCTGTCATGTGTCGTACTCGCATGCGGCGTTGGCGAAATAAGGGTAAGGGTCACTCGACCATTTGCACTTAGGCTTCGCGACGTCCCGGGCAGCAGGCTGACTGGCCTGCGTCAGTCGCGCTTGGACTTTCCGACCGTCCTCCGGACCCTGCGCGGCGCCGCAGACGGCGGTCCAGCAGCACCAGGGCAGCTGGCGTGGCCGGCGAGCCTGATGGCCCGCCGGCCCACGGTCAGGTGTTCGGCGGGAAGAACACCAGGGCACGTGCCTCGATACTCTCCCGGGGGGGCGCGTCTGTCGACGCTAAGGGATTCTCGAAGGACGTGTGGAACGACAGCCTGGCCCGCCCGTCGTTGGCGCTGTCATATACACGGATCAGGATCACTTCGTCGGGTTGCTGCTCAGAGAAGTAATACCATCGGTGCCCCGGCTTGAACTCGACCGACGATGTTTCGCCACGGACGTGCTGATAGACCAGGTCGCTAGCGATCAGGTCGTCGTCAGTGAAGCTTTGCGCATCACAAAGTGCGAGCGGCGAGTCCAACACCGGCCCGCGGATCGGCCGCCAGACGTTCACGATGCCGAACCGGTGCCTAAGCAGCTCTTCGGCCTCCGCTCCCATATGGTCGCGCACCCGTCGCGGCGCCGAATTGACGGTATGGTCGTTGTGCACCCTCCGCGAAGGTTGAGGAAGGTCGGTGCGTCCTCCGTTGCGCACATTGTGGTCGAAAACAACGACGCGCAACGCACCCAGCGTATCGCGCAGCAAACGCTCGACTTCCGGGTAGTAAGCCGACTTGATCTCGTCGGGGTCATAGAAGTTGCGGACTGCGGTCGGGGCTTGGATCAGCGTGAAGCCACTGCGGTCCAAGGTGAACTCTGGCTCGCGACCCCGTGCGTCCTCGATTAGCACGGTGTGCGGGTCATCGATGCCGTTCCATTTCGGCACGCCAGGTGGAGGTTCCATCACGTAGCGTGCCGGCCTTTCTGCCGTGCGCATCAGATAATGCAGTTCGGCCGTCGTCGTGTGCTGGCGCAGCGGGGCGATATCGAGCGGCATTGCCGTGATCTCCTTCTGGAACCAGGTAATTCATGACCATCGCCGGACGCGCGGCAAACGACATGTTGTCAGGTGTTGCATGATAAAATCTCATCCGACGCTGGATGACTGATGCGACGCGAACCCGCGGGTGAAGGGTCGGCAGGCTCGGCCGCCGCCCATAAACCGCCTGGCAGAGCCGTCGCCGGGTCGGTCTCGATCTGTCATAGTGGAGCCTCGAGGAGGAAGTCGCGATGAACGCTGCAACAGCGCACAAGCCGATCGTCCATTTCGTCGGCAGCATTCCGTTGCCGGACGCCGAGACGGTGTTCCGCACTCTGGCGGCGGCAACCGCACCACACCTCAAGCGCGTGCCGGACGGCGAAACCGGCATCCGCAAGACCTGGATCCGCTTCCTGCAGCAGGTGTTGGCCGATAATCCGGCGATCGAGGTGGCGAGCGATGTACCGCCGTTCAAATTCACCCAGTGGGACGGAACGGTATTGCGCGAAATCCCGCGCCTGCGCGTGAAGCCGGGCGCGAAGCTCGATCCAGCGACCGTCAAAACCGGCTATGCTGACATGGCGATCGAGTCGTGGCGGCTGTTCGAACGTCTGCAGCAGGAAGGCGTGATCCCGGCCGGCGTCAAGTTCCAGATCTCGCTGCCAACCCCGATTGCGCCGACCTACAACAACATGGTGCCGACCGACCGGCCGGCGCTGATCTCTATGTTGACAGCACACTTGCTCGGTGAGGTTGCGGCCATCGCACAGGCTTTGCCCCACGACCGCTTCGCGTTGCAATGGGACGTGTGCCAGGAGGTCATTGCGTGGGAGGGCTATTACGAGCCAGGGCCGGTCGATTTCCGGCAGGAGACGATCGCCGAGCTGATCGCGATCGGTGACGGCATCCCCGCGTCAATCGAACTTGGCTATCACCTTTGCTATGGCAGCCCGGCCGACGAGCACGTGATCCAGCCGAAGGACGCCGGAATCATGGTTGAGATGACCAATGCGGTCTCGGCCGGCGTGCGGCGGCCGATCCAGTTCTTCCACCTGCCGGTGCCAAAGCCGCGCACCGACGATGCTTTTTTCGGTCCGCTCGGCGGGCTGAAGTTGCAGCCGGAAACCGAGCTCTATCTCGGCCTCGTTCACCACGATGACATGACCGGCAACGCGGCTCGTCTCACGGCCGCCCGGCGTCATGCCCGGGTCGACGGCGTGGCCACCGAATGCGGCATGGCGCGCGGCGATCCCCAGCGTTTTCCCGCGCTGCTCGCCGCGCATGTGCAGACTGCCGAACTGGAAGCATAAGCATTACGACACGCCTCTGAGCGCCTCAGGCGTCGCGCGGATGCTAGCGTATTTGGTTGAACTGGAGGGAGTCATGGCGGCAACGGCAACGGCAATTCCGGCACGTATGCGCAACGAGGAATGGCAGACGCGGTGCGAGCTCGCCGCCTGCTATCGCCTCGTCGATAGGTTCGGATGGTCGGACCTGATCAACACTCGCATCACGGCTCGGGTGCCAGGAGGTCGCGACCATTTCCTGATCAACGCCTACGGTCTCCTGTACGAAGAGGTGACTGCGTCGTCACTGGTCAAGATCGATGTCGAGGGCAACCAGGTCGAACCCTCGGAAATCACGATCAACAGCGGCGGCTTCGCGATACCGAGCGCGTTGCATATGGCCCGGCCGGAACTGGCTTGCGTGATCCACACCCACTCGGTCGCGGGCTGCGCAGTGTCGATGCAGCAGGACGGGCTGCTGCCACTCAACCAGCATGCGCTGCAGGTGATCGGCGACATCGCCTATCACGACTATGCGGGCACCGGGCGCAGCACTGAGGAACGCGTGCGCCTCCTCGCGGATTTCGGCGATCGGCACATCATGGTCCTGCGCAACCACGGCCTGCTCATCGTCGGAACGAGCATCGCCGAGGCGTTTGTTGCGACGTATCGCATGGAACGGGCTTGCGCGATGCAGCTTGCCTTCCAGCAATCGGGCGCGGCGTTCAACCCGATCCACGATGGGGTGGTCAGCGCCGCCTACGATAACGCCAGGAGTTGTTCCGGCAGTGGTAGGAGCAATGATACGGCGAGACTCGAATGGTCGGCGCTGCGGCGCAAGCTCGATCGTATCGACCCCTCGTACAAGCAATAACCGGCGGAACTCACAAAGCTGCGGTCGCCGTCGGCTTTCGACCGGTGGCCAATGCGACCAGCACGGTCCCTGCCCTGAGCCTCGGGCGTGACCGCTAATTGCGACATAGGGGCACGTGGCGCGCGTCGCGCAATTTTATTTTCGTCTCGCCCGTGTGATGGCGACGCGCGACCGGCATGGGTTGTTCTTAGGTGTCGGCAAGTTCGCGCAACGGGACGCCAAATTGCGCGGCCGCATTGCCGCCCATCATGCGCGAGATAAGCTCCTCCGGCACGTCGGCGGCCGCCAGCATGGCAATCGCATCGAGCGCAGAGGTCGTGTCGTGCTGCGGGTAACGCGACCCCCAGACGACCTTGCCCGCAAAATCGTGCGGCAGCTTACGGATCAATCGCTCCTCGGCGTCAAAGCCTAGCATCACCTTGCCTTCATCCCACATCTCCTCAGTGTCGGTGCGCACGGGGTATTTATGCAGCAGCGGGATGACACGGGAAGAGGCTTCCATTTTCTCGAGCACCTCTTCCATCCACGACGCCTTGCCGTGGGCGACCACGACCTTCATCGCCGGAAAGCGCTGCATCACGGTGAAGCCGATCAGCGTCGAGGCGACGAACATGTGGTTGTCCAGCCAGCCTGACAGGATCGGCGCCAGCGGATGCCCCAGTTGCGGAAACGCGGTGAAGAAGCTCGTGCTGTGCAATCCGCCGCCGCCGCCGGAAAACGGCCCGCCGCCGCCGGCCGGTAGCGCAGTCTGGCCAAGCCGGTTCTTTACCTTCTCGACGAACTGCCCGTGCGACGTCCATTCCGGATTCCACAGGCCGGCCGTCGGATGCACCGCCGCAACCAGCCCAAAATGCTCCAGCTCTGCCCAAAGCGGGTCGAAATAGGGGCTGGTGAAGTAATGGCCCTGGAAAAACATCGGGCGAATGAACACGCCACGGAAGCACGGCATGGCAGCCACGCGCCGTAGTTCCGCAAGCGCATAATCCATGTCCTGCAACGGCAGCATCGCCGCCGCGAACAGGCGTTGCGGCGCCGCCTGGCAGAATGCGGCGATCCAGTCGTTATAGGCGCGGGCCAGCGCATAGGCCGTGTCCGGGTCGGCTACAAGGTGAAACGCCTCGGCGAACCAGGTTGGGTAGAGGAATGCCTGCGCGATACCCATCGCGTCCATATCGGCCAGCCGCGCTCGAGGATCCCATGCGCCCTCGTTCATAGGGTGGCGCACGCTGGCATCGAGCCCGCCGATGTCGTCCCAACTCATGCCGGGGCGCCAGATCGCATGGCGCGGCAGATTGGAATTCATCGGATCGCGGAACACTTCACCGTTGACCTTGAGATAGCAGTTCGTCTCGCCCTCGTGCCGCCAAAGAGCGTGCTTGCCCAGGGTGCGGAACTCCGAATCGAGGTATTTCTCCCAGATCTCCGGTGGCTCGACGATATGCGAGTCGCTGTCGAATACGCGGATGTTGCCAGTGATGGTTGTCATGATTTGGGACCGATCCGCTGAGGGTTGTTACCAGCGCGTGACGGAGGCATCGGCGGCGAGCGCCGCCTGCACCTCCTCTTCGGTCGGCCACCAGTTGGGACGCTCGATCTCGGTGACACGCTCGCGGATGACGTTCTTCGGCGGGTCGATACGATATAGCCGACGCGCGTTGCCGCCCAGGAACTTCGCCTGATTGGCAACCGGCAGATCGTATTGCTGCATCGTCTGCATCGCCCGCCAGGCGTCGTCGCCGTCATGGTGGTAGACGTCGGACGACCAGATCAGGATGTCGCCGTAGAATTCGGCGAACCGCGGCGGCGGCGCCTCATCGCCTTCGAAGCCGGTCATGCAATGGGCGAAGAACGTTTCACTCGGCAGGCGCTTCAGCGGGGGCAGCGTGCGTTCGTTGCGGTAGAGCCTGGCCGCCTTGTCGCATTCATCCAGCAGGAAACTGAGCCATGTCGATGACGCCTCGAAGACGGCGGCACTGATCTTCGGATGCCGCTCGAAGAAGCCCGACATCAGCACCGCGGTGACCCAGAGCGACGCCTCCGACTGGAAGTTCTGCACGTTGGTCAGGAACGAGTGCGGAATGCCTGACGCGGAGATGGTGCGGCGGATCAGCTCGGCACCGGAATATTGCTCTGTATAGCCCGCAGGCTTCAGCGCGCCGCCCGCCGGGAACGGATGCATGCCGTAGACGATGCCGGTCTCTTCCAGCGCGTTCCACACCGGCTCGTACTTCGGCTGCAGCGGGTAATTCCCCATCGCGTCGGTCGGCCGCACCAGCGCGACGCGGCAGCCCTGCGCTGCGACGCGATGAACCTCCTGCACGGCAAATTGCGGGTTCTGCATCGGCAGCAGCGCGGCGAAGAACAGACGCTCCGGGTCGGCCTTGGTGTATTCATAAGCCCATTGATTGTACGCCTTGCAGAACGCCTTCGCACCCACCGCGTTGAGCAACCACGGATAAGTATCGATATCGGTCGGGATGATCATCACCTGATCTATCCCCTGCGTGTCCATGTCGCGCAGCCGTGGCTCCGGCTCATATGATCCCGCAAAGTCGATATATCCGACTTGCTCCTGCGTGAGTGCCGTCGCGGCCTTGAGATTGCGCACGTTCAGCGCACGCTGGATGTCGTGCTTCACGCCCGGTCCCGCATTGGAGATCACGCGCATAGTGCCGGGGATGCCGCCGCGCCGGGGCGAACCAATGCCGACGCCGGCGCGGCCGTTGACGATGAGCTGCTGGCTCTCGCCGTCCCACCAGATGGTCGCGCGCAACGCCTCCATCTCCTCGCGGGTGAGGTATTCGGCCGCACGCTCCCAGATCAACGGCGGCTCCGTGACGTGGGCGTCGCAGTCGAAGGTGGCAAAATCCTTCATCATCGGCGCAAAACGCTGGACTGGCACGATGCTTCCTCCTTGGATGGCTTGTTTTGGCTTCAGGCGGCAGGATCGTCCTCCAGCCAGCCCGGCGGTTCGGTGATGACGTCATTGCGTGTGAAGATTGCGTCGACCGCCGCCATATCGGCAGGCGAGATGGACCAGCCGAGCGCGCCCAGATTCTCTTCCACCTCGGCGGAGCGGCGAAAGCCGACAAGCCCGGTGTGGACTGCCGGATTGCTCAGTGTCCAGCGCAGCGCGAACTGCGGCAGGGTCTTGTTGTATCTTGCCGCGATCGGCTTGAGTTCCTCGACCGCGCGCAGGTTGCGCGGGAAATGGTCGGGACCGAACATGGTGCGGAACAGGTTGAGCCCGCCCAGTACGCCGCGCTTCGACCGCCAGTCCGCCTCGTCGAACTGCATGTCGGCAGTGAAGCCGCCGGTCAGCATGCCATAGGCGAGCGAACCATAGGCCATCACGCCGATGCCCTGCGCGCCGCACCAGGGGAAGATCTCGCGCTGCATGCGCCGGTCGAACATGTTCCAGCCATATTGCACGACGTCGACCCGCCTCAGCTTCATGCAGGCTTCAAGTTGCGAGAGGCGGAAATTGGAGACGCCGACATAGCGTGCCTTGCCCTGCCGCACGACGTCGTCCAGCGCGCTGAAGGTTTCCTCGAACGGTGTGTGCACATCAGGCCAATGGATCAGGTACACATCCACGTGATCCGTGCCGAGATTCCGCAGGCTCTGCTCCAGCGAGGCCATGATGCGCGCGCGGCTGCTATCACGCCGGTTGGGCGCCTCGGCATAGCCGACGCCGACCTTGGTCACCACGCAGATATCGCGCCGGCGCGATCCCAATGCGCGGCCCAACGCTTGCTCTGATATGCCCATGCCATAGGCTTCGGCGGTATCGAAGCAATTGACGCCGGCATCCAACGCGCGATGCACCGCCTGATCGAACTGCGCTGCATCGATCGGGCCGTAGGTGCCGCTGATCTCCCAACAGCCGAAACCAATGGCAGATACCTTGAGGTCGGTTCGACCGAATTGCCGGTATTCCATGGTGTTTCCTCGTCTTTCGTTCGGCAGATACCGCGCTCTGTCCGACCACCCTGGCCGTTTGATCGCGACGCCTTACCGCTTGATCCCGGAACCTACCAGCCAGTATAATGACGGTATGTGAGGCACCGAAGTCAAGGCCCGCACTTGCCGGCCACGCCCGTGCAGGGCGACACTGCAGGACAAGAACAAGGAACCCAGGACATGGCCACCGAATACGACGTCGTCATACGCAGCGGCAGCATCATGGACGGCAATGGCGGTGCGCCGTTCGTCGGCGACATCGCGGTGAAAGACGGAAAGGTGGCCGAGATCGGCAACGTTTCGGGTAGGGGTGCCGAAGAAATCGACGCCGATGGTCTGTCGGTAACGCCTGGCTTCGTCGACATCCATACCCACTACGACGGCCAGGCGATGTGGGATTCGCAGTTGGCACCGTCATCCTGGCACGGTGTCACCACGGTGGTGATGGGCAATTGCGGCGTGGGCTTTGCCCCCGTTCGCCGGAACACCCAGGACGCCGTCATCGCGCTGATGGAGGGCGTGGAGGACATTCCTGGACCCTGCCTGCACGAAGGCCTGGACTGGAGCTGGGAAAGCTTCGGCGACTACCTGACCGCACTGGAGCGTCGCAGCCACGATATCGATTTCTGCGCCCTGCTGCCGCATGCGCCGATGCGGGTCTACGTCATGGGCGACCGAGCGCTGAACCTGGAGGACGCGAACCAGGCGGACATCCAGCAGATGCGCGAGATCACCGCCGATGCGGTGCGCGCCGGCGCGTTCGGCTTTTCCACCTCCCGCACCATCGCCCACAAGACCTTGGCCGGCGATCCGCACCCGGGCCTGCGCGCGAGCGAGACTGAGCTTACCGGTATCGCCATGGGGCTGAAGGACGCCGGGAAGGGGTTCATCGAGATGACCTCTGACTGGAACACCCCTGACCCAGCGACGGAATTCGCCATGGTCCGGCGCATTATGCAATCCTGCGGCCGGCCCCTGGTGTTCTCGTTGAACCAGCGCCACGACCGCACGACGGCGTGGATGGATCTCCTGAATCTGTCGGCCCAGGCGGCGGCCGACGGTCTGCCCGTCCGCTGCGTCGCGCCCCCGCGCCCGATCGGTGCATTGCTCGGGCTGACCGGCAGCCAGAACCCGTTCGCCGGCACCCGCACCTATCGCTCGATTGCCCACCTGCCCCTGACGCAGCGCATCGCGGCAATGCGGGATCCGGATATCCGGGCCCGCATCACTACCGAAGACCCTTCCGAATTCAACACCTGGTCCCTGCTCACCCGCATCGGGTATGAGCGGATGTTCCAATTCACCGATCCGCTCAACTATACGCCGTCGCGCGAGGACTCGATCGCTGCGATTGCAGCGCGCGAGCACCGCACGCCGCAGGACGTTGCCTACGACATGCTGATCGACGACGACGGCAAAGGGTTCATCTTCGCCTGCATCGTCAACTACGCGAATTACGACCTGGAGCAGGTGAAGCAGATGTATGCGTGCCAGCATGTCATTCCGGGCCTCAGCGACGGTGGCGCGCACGTCGCATTCATTTCGGACGCGTCGTTCCCCACCTTCCTCTTCAGCTATTGGGGCCGCGACCGCGGCGCTGACCGGATGGCGCTGCACGATCTGGTGCGCCGCCAGACCAGGGAGCCTGCGCGCTTCGCCGGGCTACACGATCGCGGCGTGCTTGCGCCGGGGATGAAGGCCGACATCAATGTCATCGACTTCGCCAACCTGGCGCTGGAGCGGCCGGAAATGGTGGTCGACCTGCCGGCCGGCGGACGACGCCTGTTGCAAAAAGCGCGGGGCTACGTGGCGACGATGAAGGCCGGGCAGGTCACCTATCGCAACGGCGTGGCCACCGGGGCGCTGCCAGGCGGGCTGGTGCGCAGTCAACTTCCGGTTTGAACAACAAGGGGGCGCAGGCGGCTGGGCTCGGCGTGCGTGATCTGACGCATTACACGACGTATGCCGACGCCCAACGTCTGTTCTCTACCGCGCGGCTTTGGGATCTGTTCGACGGCGACCGCGAGCATTTGAATATCGGGCACGAGTGCGTCGATCGCCACGCCGTGCCGGGCAGGGTGGCGCTGCGTGTTGCCCACGCCGACGGGTCCGACGAGGCGATCGGCTTTACCCAACTGGCCGCGTGGTCGTCCCGCTTCGCGCACTGGCTCGCCGCCCAGGATATACGGCGAGGCGATCGAGTCGCGATCATGCTGGACCCCTCGCTCGAATTTTATGCCGCGATGTTCGGCGCCATGAAGGGTGGTGCCATCGCGGTGCCGCTGTTCACCTTGTTCGGTCCCGATGGCGTTGCGCTCCGCACTCGCGACTGCGCACCTCGCCTGCTGCTGACCACGCCCGAGAAGGTGGCAGCAATCGGTTCGTTGGATGGCGTGCGCATTGTCGCCGCAGATCATGCGTTCATGGCGGCGCTGGCGCGTTGCCCGGACCGCTATGAACCGCAGACCGCATCCAGCGACCTGGCGGTATTTCAGTACACCTCGGGCACAACGCGAGAGATGCCGGCCGCGATCAGACACACACATCGTGCATTGGTCGTGCTAATGAACGCGGCGCTGTACGGCACCGGGCTGCGGCCTGGCGACCGCTTCTTTTGTCCCTCCTCACCTGCCTGGGGCCACGGCCTGTGGCACGGAACGCTGGCGCCGCTGGCGCTTGGCATCGAGACCGGCGCCTATGCCGGCAAGTTCGATGCCGAGCGTCTGCTTCGTGCGTTGCAGGACTACGGCACGACGAATTTGTCGGCTGCCGCGACGCATTACCGGATGATGAAGAACTCCGGGCGAGTCGGGAATTATCGTACCGCATTGCAAAAACTCTCGTTTACCGGCGAACCGATCGACCACGCGACGCTGGTGTTCATTCAGAACGAATTTCGCGCGCCGCTGTGCAGCATGTACGGAACAACCGAGGTCGGCGTGGTCCTCGCCAACTATCCCGGGGCGGAAGATTTCGTCATGAAGGAAAGTTCGCTCGGCCGCCCGGTTCCCGGCGTGGAAGTCGAGGTGCAGCGTCCGGATGGCTCGCGCTGCCTGCCGAACGAGCTGGGGGAGATCAAGGTGCGCCGCCACGACGCCTGGTTCCCGACAAAGGATCGCGGCCGCATGGATGACGACGGATATTTCTACCACGCCGGCCGCGCCGACGACGTGATTATCTCCGCCGGCTGGACCATGAGCGCGGTCGAGATCGAGGATGCGCTGGTGCGGCATCCAGCCGTTCATGCCGCCGCGGTCATCGGCGTGCCGGATGCGTTGCGAGGTCTGGTGGTCAAGGCCTTCGTTGTGCCGGTCCCTGGCCAAGCGACCGACGCGGCGCTGATTACCGACATCCAGGAATTCGTGCGCAACCGTCTGAGCCAGCACGAGTTCCCGCGCAGTATTGACTTCGTCCCGGACCTGCCCCGAACGCCGGCGGGCAAGATCAACCGCAAAGCGCTGCGCGATCAGCAGGCGGCGGCGACATCCGACTCAAGCAGCCAAACGGAGCATGCATGAACGCGGAACCCACGCGACGCTTCGCCAGAATCACGGACAAAGCGCTGGACGCGCTGCGCGCCCGCAAAGGCGTTCGCATCGAGAACACAGCCGAGCCGTGGTGTTACGAGGCGACGCGCGACAACATCCGTCACTACGCGCATGGCATCGGCGACGACAATCCGTTGTGGTGCGAGCCCGCCTATGCCGCGAAAACCCGGTTCGGCGACATCGTCGCGCTGCCCAGCTTCCTGTTCGCGACAAGCCGCATCGTGTCCGGCTATGTCGGCGGCATCCCAGGGGTGCACGCGATGTGGGCCGGAGCAGATTGGGCCTGGCACAAGCCCGTGCTCCGCAACCAGACCATTTCGACCGAGGCGTGGCTGAAGGACCTGATAGAGCATGACACGAAATTCGCCGGTCGGGCGATCCAGCAGATTTATCATGTCAACTTCTTCAACCCGGATGGCGACCTGGTGGCCGAGGCCGATAGTTGGTGCTTCCGCACCGACCGCGACCAGGCCCGGGAGGAAGGCACGAAATACAGCGAACTCCGCAATCGCCCCGCGCGCGTCTACACGGATGCCGACCTGGAGCGTCTGTACGAATTCTACGCCTCAGAGGAGATCCGCGGTGCCGTGCCGCGATATTGGGATGACGTAACGGTGGGCGAAGCATTGCCGACCATGGCAAAGGGACCGATGACGGTCACCGGCTTCATCGCCTTCGCACAGGGCTGGGGCGGGCTCTACATCCGCGCCAACAAACTGGCCTGGCGTCAAGTGCAGCAGCATCCAGGCCTGGGGATCCGCAACCGCTTCGGTATCCCCGACTGCCCTGAACGCGTTCATTGGGAACCGGAGTTTGCGCTCATGATTGGTGCGCCCGGCGCTTACGATTACGGCCCCGAGCGTTGCTCCTGGCTGACGCATCATCTGACCAACTGGATGGGCGATGACGGGTTCCTGCGCGCCGCGAGCTGCAAGATCCGGCGGCACAACCCGGAAGGCGATCTGCTCTTTATCTCCGGCAAGGTGGTGAGGAAATACGTGGAAGACGGACGGCACCTGGTGTCGATCGAACAGGCGGCGCATAATCAGGACGGCGAGCTTTCCGTGTTGGGCACGGCGGTCGTCGCATTACCGGACCGTGATATCCAACGCCGATCCGGCCAATGAGGGCATTGTCACGCTAACTTCGCGTGGGGGGCATGAGCTCGGGAGGCGTGGTGCTATATCGATCATCATGCGTATTGGGCGCCAGGATTTGCAGCCGTCTGACCGGATCGCGCCATTGCCCTGGGCTGATTGGCGATGGCGGCGGGGATGGAATTGACCGAAATAAATGAGTGAGCGGAGAAGAAATTGTGGGTGTGTTCGGACAATTTGAACCGTTGCATTTCACGCTCACGTCGGTCTCGTAGGCCAATGTGAATCTCAGCCCGATTATTCAGCTTTGCCATGTGACTCGCGAGTTCGGGGTTTGCGGGGAATTGGGATCTCAGGCGGCGAGGCGGAAGGCCTGCATGCCGCGACCGTCGCCTTGCCCGCCCTGGACCGCGTCTCTAGGCTCGGATCAACGCAACCGGAACTCTTTGCAATGGCCCCGAACATCAAGCGCGTCTTCTATGTCAACCGCGTCTCCGCCCCGGTCTTCCTGGAAATCCTTGGCCAGCGGCCCGACATCCAGGTGGACCGGCTGATGAACGACAGCCCGGAGGACGATGTCGAACCGGTGCTGACCCGCGCGCACGCCTTCCAGATCGGGTCGGCCCGGCAGGAGCTGGCGCGCAAGTTCCACGGCACCGCCGCACTGCTCCAGCGCACGCCCAACGTCGTGGTGCTATCCACCACGGGCGCCGGCTACGACACTGTGAACCTGGAGGACTGCACCCGCGCCGGCGTCGCCGCGGTGAACCAGGCCGGCGGCAACAAAGAAGGCGTCGCCGAACATGTCATGGCGATGCTGCTGTCGCTGTCGAAGCGGCTGATGCTGGCGGACCACGCGTTGCGCAGCGGCGCGGAGACCGACCGGCGCGACTTCATGGGCGACGACGTGGTCGGCCGCACCATCGGCATCGTCGGCCTGGGCAACGTCGGTTCGCGCGTCGCCGAGTTGTGCCGCGGCTTGTTCCAGATGCGCGTGCTGGCCTATGACCCGTATCTCTCCAAGACAGCCATGGCGACACGCGGTGCGGAGAAGGTGGACGTGGTGGACGACCTGCTGCGGCAGGCGGACTACGTGTCGATCAACTGCCCCCACACGGCGGAAACGAGCGGCATGATCGGCGCACGCCAGTACGCATTGATGCAGCCGCACGCCTATTTCATCACCACCGCCCGTGGCGGCATCCATGACGAAGCCGCGTTGACTGACGCGCTGCGCGAGAAGCAGATTGCCGGCGCCGGCCTGGATGTATGGGAGGAAGAGCCACCGCCGACCGACCATCCGTTGCTGAAATTCGACAACGTGCTGGTCAGTCCGCACATCGCCGGCATTACGCGGCAATCGCGCCACAACATCGCAAAGATTGCCGCGGAGCAATTGCTCGGCGTGCTGGATGGCAAGCGTCCGCCTCGGCTGCTGAACCCCGAAGTGTGGCCGGCCTATTGCGACCGGTTCGAGCGGATCATGGGATTTCGGCCGGAGGAGTAAGCAACACCTCTCCCAGAAGTGGGAGAGGTTGTCTTCTAAGCTAAGCCCTACTTCACGTAGCGTCCGGCCGACCCGCCCGCGATCTTTCCGAATACGGAGCCGGATGCCAGCCCTGCCCCGCCCAGGTAGTTCTGGTAGAAGATCCCCCCCACCAGTTCACCCGCGGCGAACAGGCCGGGAATCACGTGTCCGGTGGTGTCCTCCACCTCGCCGTCCGTGGTGATCTTCAACCCGCCGAAACTGAACGTGATCCCGCACGTCACGGCAAATCCGTGGAACGGCGGCTCGTCGATCGGCAGCGCCCAGTTCGACTTGGGCGGCGTGATGCCCTTGGTGCACTTGCCATCGAGGATCGCCGGATTGTACTCGCCAGGCTGGCACGCCGCATTGAACTCCCGGACCGTCCGCGCCAGCCCTTCCGGACTGATCTCCAACTGCTTCGCCAGTTCCTCCAGCGTGTTTGCCGTCGCCTTCGTCACCTGGCGGATACGATATTCGTCGCGGGTCATGTCAATGGTCTTCTTGTCGAAGATCTGCACCGCCATGCGCTGCGGCTGCTTCATCACCTCGCGGCCGTACTTGGCATAGGTGTGGTTGCGGAAGTCCGCGCCCTCATCGACGAAGCGCTCGCCGTTGGCGTTCACTATAATGCCGATCGGGTAGGAGTGCTTCTGGTAGTTGTCCAGCACCACGCGGTCGCCGAACGGCGGCGCACTCAGATCCCACTGCACCGCATGGCACGAAGACCACCCGCCGAACGCCGCGGCACCGATCTCCAGCGCGGCCTTGATGCCCTCGCCGGTGTTGTGCCGCGTGCCACGCACCCTTGCCAATTCCCAGCCCGGACCGTAGTAGCGGACACGCATTTCCGGATCGGCCTCGAAGCCGCCGCTGGCCAGCACGATGGCTTTGGCGTGGATGTCCTCATAGCCATCGGACCCGAACACCGTCACGCCCGTCACGTCGCCACGCTTGTTCTGGATCAGCCGCCGCAGGCCGGTGTTGTAGCGCACCGTCACGCCGTGCTTCTCGGCGGACTTGAACAGGAAATCGACCAGGCCCCAGCCGCCGCCGACAGCCTCGACAGCCATGCCGCCGAAGAAGTGGTTGATGCCGTTGACGAGGTACGACTGGCGCTTCAGCATCGGAATCCAGCGCACCCCCTTCTCGCGCATCCAGACCACGGTTTCGCGCGAGCGGTTCACCAACAGATCGGCCAGCTCGGGTTCCGACAGGTTCTCGGTCACCCGCATCAGATCGTTCATATAGAGTTCCGCCGACCAGGGCGGGATGAACATCCTGCTGGCCTCGGCTTCGGATAGATCGACCAGCACGTCCTTGCGCAAATCCTCCAATCCGTCATGCACGAAGCGGAAGCCGCCGGCCGTGAAGGTGGAGTTGCCGCCGCGCTCGTCCTCGCTGGCTTTCTCCAGAACCAGCACGCGCGCACCTTGCTCCTGCGCCGAGAGGGCGGCGCACAGCGCGGCGTTGCCCGCACCAACCACGATCACGTCATACGGGGCGGCGTCCGGCATGGTTTCCTCCTGTCAAATCGGGCTGCCGGTCTCCTTACGGACGGTTGCCCGCCCGCGCAAGGCGTCGCAGAGTGGGTCTTCATCGTCATGGCTCGCGTCCCTTCGTCATGGCCGGGACAGGCGCGGCCATGACGAACGGACGCGAGCCATGACGAGGAGCAGCGAAAGGCACTCACGATGGACGAGGAAGCCCCAGGCCGCGCCTGGCACGAAATCGTGCGGGATGTACTGAAGCGCCACCACGTGTCGCTGGTCACCTACGTGCCGGACAACGTGCTGCGCCCGCTGATCGAGGCGGTACACGCCGATCCGTTCTTCACCGCGTTCTCGGTGGCGCGCGAGGAGGAAGCCCTGGGGATCGTCTCCGGCGCCTGGATGGGCGGCACGCGCGGCATCCTGCTGATGCAGACCAGCGGCTTCGCCACGCTGGCGAACGTCATCGCCTCGCTGGCGGTGCCGTACCAGATCCCCGTGCTGATGATGGTCTCGGAACGCGGCACGCTGGGAGAATTCAACATTGGCCAGTCGCTGGTGGCGCATACCATGCGGCCGGTGTTGCAGTGCCTCGGCGTGGAGCACCCGACGGTCACGCGGCTGGACGAACTGGAATTCATCGTCGATCGCAGCATCACCCAGGCGGTCGCCACCCAGGCACCCTGCTGTTTCATACTCTCGCCCCTGCTCACGGGCGGCAAAGTGTTCGCGGCATAAGGGGGAGCACCATGTCATTCACAGCCAACCACCCGGGGCGTCGCGACCAGGCGAAGGTGCTGAACCGCTTCGACATCACCCAGCGCCTGGTGGCGCGGCTGAAGCACGAAGAGGCGGTGATCGGCGGCATCGGCTACACCAATTTCGACCTCTGGGGCGCCGGGCAACGGGCGCAGAATTTCTATATGCTGGGCAGCATGGGGCTGGCGGTGCCGATCGCGCTCGGCGTGGCCCTGGCGCAGCCGCGGCGGCGGGTGTTTGCGCTGGAAGGCGACGGCTCGATCCTGATGCAGCTTGGTTCGCTCGCCACGGTCGCGGCGCGGGCTCAGAAGAACCTGGCGATCGTCATCATGGACAACGGTACCTACCAGATCACCGGCGGCCAGGCGACGCTGACGGACCAGGGCGCCGACATCGTAGCGATCGCCCGCGGCGCCGGCCTGGCGCAGAGTGCCTGGGCCGCAGATGAAGCTGCGTTCGAGGAACTGGTCGCCCTCGCGCTGCGCGAGGATGGGCCGTGGCTGATTGGCTGCCGCATCGACCACGAGAAGCCGAAGCAGACCACCGAACGCGACCCCGCCCGCATCCGCGACCAGTTCATGCGCGGGCTGGGGGTGAAGAAGTAGCAGCGGGGACGTCTGGAGATCGTCGCGCGATCGCCTCGATGCGGCGGCCACGCCGCGTGATGCGGGCCAGGGGCCAGACGGAGCTGCGTTGGTAATGGACACCGCCGTTGGCGCTGGCTTTTCGCATCGTGGCAGCGCATGGCGCAGGCACCCACGGCTTGCGGTGTCGCGGCAGCAAAGACGAATGTCACCCGGCCAAGCCGGGTCATGACACCGAGTAAGGGGCTCGTTGAAGCGGGTCAATTTCAAGGCCGACCAGATAATACCAGCCCGCTGAAGACTGACCCTCCCTCGGCACCCCGCTGAATTCATCGTCATTCCCGCAAAAGCGGGGACCCATGCTGCTTGGGTCCCGGCCTTCGCCGGGATGGCGGTCCGATCGGGCGGGCAGCCGATTTGTCAACCCACAGGGTGGTTGTTATGAGATCACCGATTCTGCGACGCGGCATCGCCTGGCATCCGCACCCTCCACGTCAGGTTCAGATCAAGTCAGGTGAGGTACCAAACAAGCACGCCGGCGACAGTCCATAGCGCACCGGAGAGAACCGTCCCCAGCGCGAAGCCCGCGGCGGTGCGTAACGGGCTGGCCTGGGTGTGCAAAAATTCCTGCTCGCTCTCGACGACGGCGGACACTGCGGTGGCTTGGCGCATGGCGTTGGCTCCAAGTGACAGCACGCAAATAACAGATTAGCGAGGTGCCGTAAAGTTGAATCAAATCCTCGTCACACGGGTGCGCGTGGAAGGCTCGGAAACCGCTTCGTTTCTCTATTTTGTAGTGCAATAAAATTTCAGTATTTGGCATATTGAATGGATTATTTGCGAATATGATTGCGGAAATCAATCTGTTTCGGATAGTATTACCGAAACGATCGCGGTTAGTACGCGAGGGTTCTTGGCAGCCGACTCAAAATAATGCTTGCAATCACGCGAGCGTGAGTCCATGAATCACGCGTCTGTGAACGCCTTCCCGACGTGCCGGACCGATGACCTTGAACGATGAGGGAATTCCGGATGAACAGGCCGCTCGTGACCGCCTTGCCGATGGGTATTGCCTTCGATCTTGCCGACTTGGTGATGGTGCAGGGGTGGTCAGAGTATCACGACCTCCGCATGGTCGTCGAACTGGACTATTCCGCCGAAGGCGAGGAGTACGAGGAGGTCCTGGCGCTGTACCCGCAGGAAAGCGCCTTCCGGCGCTGGATGATGTGGCGTGGTGTTGGCGATATCGTGGTGCAACCGATGATGGGACGGGCGCGGCGCTATCCGTCCGTCGCCGATGCGCTGGAAGCCCTGATTCCCGCCCGCGCCTGAGCCTCCCCGCCTGAGCCTCCGCGCCGAGGGTCCCTTACCCCCCGATGGTCTGAGCCCTCACGCCGGAGGACGGGACAGCCGGCTGGGCGCAAAGCCGCAGGCCCCGAGCCGCGCATTGCGCCGGGACGGCGACCCAAGCTACACCGCGCCGTCCGCGGGTGTAGCTCAATGGTAGAGCCCCAGCCTTCCAAGCTGGTTATGCGGGTTCGATTCCCGTCACCCGCTCCATCGCCCCCGAGGACGTCCCCTCGGGCGCTCGCATCGGTGCCCCGACCTGGCACCCGATAGCGCCGCCGCCTCGTCCAGCGCCCGCTGCTCCTGCCGAGCCTCCGCGGTCCGGCGCGCCTCCAGCGCGTGCGCCAGCGCCGCCTCCAGCGCACGGGCGGCCGCACGCTCATCGGTTACGGCAGTGCGTGCCCGCGCCACCGCCTCGGTGGCGGCTCGTTCCGCCTGCCGTGCCGCACGCCGCGCGTCTTGCATGCGCGCGAGCCATGCGGCGTAATTATCGGACGTGGCGCCGAAGTCCGGCTGGCCGCCCTGCGCTGCCGTCTCCCGCGCGATCGTGCCGGCGACGTCGGCGGCTCGGGAGGCTGCCGCCGCTTCCTCACCCAGTCGGTCCGCCAGCGCACGCCGCGCCGCGTCGAGCGTGATGCCGCGCAACCGAAGCAACACCTGCAGAGGGTCGCGGCCCACGGTTCAGTCGCCCGCGATGGCTGCGCGCAGCCGCTCGAAGCAGTCCGCCATCGGGCTGCGCTCGGCTCTTTCCTGGTGCAGCACCGCCTCGATCCGGGGCGCCAGTGCGACGGCCTCGTCCACCGCGGGATCCGTGCCGGCGCGGTAAGCGCCGAGGCGCAGCATATCAGCCATGTCCTCATGCAATGCCAGAATACCGCGGGCGCGGCGCAGCAGCGTGGTCTCGCCGGCATCCAGGCAGCTGGCGGCGGCTCGCGACAGGGACCGCAGCACGTCCACCGCGGGGTAGCGGCCGCGCTCGGCGATGCGGCGGTCGAGGATGACATGGCCGTCCAGGATGCCTCGCACGGCATCCGCAACCGGTTCGTTGTGGTCGTCGCCTTCGACCAGCACGGTGAAAAGGGCGGTGATCTGGCCCGCGCTGCCGTCCGGACGCTGCAGGCCCGGGCCGGCGCGTTCCAGCAGGCGGGGCAGCTCGGCGAACACGCTGGGCGGGTAGCCGCGGGTCGCGGGCGGCTCGCCGGCCGACAGGCCGATCTCCCGCAGCGCCAGGCAGAATCGAGTGACGCTGTCCATTAAGAGCAAGACCGACCGGCCCTGGTCGCGGAAATGCTCCGCCACGGTCATCGCCGCATAGGCCGCCTGGCGGCGCAGCAGCGGCGGCGCGTCCGATGTGGCCACCACGACGACCGAGCGCGCCAGGCCCTCGGCGCCGAGGTCGTCTTCCAGGAACTCCCGCACTTCCCGGCCGCGCTCGCCAACCAGGGCGAGCACCGCGACGTCGCACTCGGTGTGCCGCGCCAGCATAGAGAGCAAGGTGGACTTGCCGATGCCGGAACCGGAGAACAGACCGAGGCGCTGGCCCTGTCGGCAGGTGGTGAAGCAGTTGAGCGCGCGGACGCCGAGATCGAGCCGCGGGCCCAATCGCGCCCGTGCGGTGGCCTCCGGCGCGGCAACCCGCAACGGGCGTGCAGCGGCTCCGAGCGGGAGGACGCCGTTGCCGTCCAGCGGCCGGCCCAGCGGGTCCAGCACCCGGCCGAGCCAGGCGTCCGCCACAGCGAAGCCGCCGTCGCCTTCGGCGGCGCGAACGGCAGGGCTGCCCGGGCCGAGGCCATCGAGTGCATCGAATGGCATGGCCTGCGCCAGGTCGGCGCGAAAGCCGACGATCTCGGCCAGGACGGTGCGGCCGTCGCGTGCCTCCAGCAGCAGGCGGTCACCCACCGAGACGTGGCCGGCCAAGCCGTCGATGTCCACCACGAGGCCGGAGATGCCCGCCACGCGGCCGGCCACCCGCAGGGGCGGAATACGACTGAATGCGGCCTCGCATGCGGCGCGTCTAATTGCGAGATTGGTTTGTCTCATTGATACCGCTCCATCTCAATATACCTATAGTTGCACAAAAATCCCTAATCATCTCATACTCAGTGGGGATTTCTTGCCAAGGATACTCCAAAACAGTGAAAAAATGATAGTCAATCACACGCAATAGTGGTAGAACTCTACAATTAGGTGGAGGTAAGCACATGCGCGTTCTCCTGGTGGAAGACGACCTCACCGCGGCCCGGGGCATTTCGCTGATGCTTAAGTCCAGTGGCGCGGTGGTCGATCACACCGACACAGGGGAAGAAGCCCTGGAGCTGACGCGGCACTATGAGTACGACATCGTGCTCCTCGACATCATGCTACCGGACATTGAGGGCTATGAGGTGGTGCGGCGCATGCGCCTTGCCCGCAACGACACACCCGTGCTGATTCTGTCCGGCCTGGCGCGCCCACAGGCCAAGGTGAAGGGGCTGGGCATGGGGGCGGACGACTACATCACCAAGCCGTTCGACCGCGCCGAATTGCTCGCCCGCATGCAGGCGATCGTGCGGCGCTGCAAGGGATTCAGCCAGCCGGCGCTGTGCGTCGGGCCGTTGCAGCTCAACCTGGACAGCCGGGAAGTAAGGGTAGACGGCAAAACGGTCCACCTGACCGGCAAGGAATACGCGATCCTGGAGCTGCTGGTGTTGCGCAAGGGCATGGTGCTGACCAAGGAGGCGTTCCTGAACCACCTCTATGGCGGCATGGATGAGCCGGAGATGAAGATCATCGACGTCTTCATCTGCAAGCTGCGGAAGAAGCTGATGCAGGCGGGTGCCGACAACATGATCGGTACGGTGTGGGGCCGCGGCTACATGGTGCGGGAGCCGTCGGCCGACCCGATGGCGCTGCCCGAGGACGCAATGGCGGATGACTTGCCGCTGGCCGGCCGCGTCGTGGACGAGCCGATGATGGCTGACGGTCGACTGATCGCCGACCGCGTGGCGGAGGAGGAGGCACCGGAGGAGGCGTTGGTGCTGGAGCATCGCAGCGCGGCGTAAGAGTGGCGCTCTCATAGGCAAACCCCCTTCGCTTGAGGGCCCCTTGAGGAAGGGGGCGAAGCGGGGCGCGAACAGCCGGGGACAGGGCGGTTTCCACCCCTCTCCTAACCTTGGTCCGCTGCGCGGCCTAGGCCACAAGGGGAGGGGGAGTTTCTATTTAAGTCCAGGCGAGTAACCGTGGCGTAATGGCCGGCGGATATAGATCGAGCAGTGCCGGGAACCGCATGCCATGGTTTCGCTCGCCGTATCCGACCAACTGCTGGGACTGCTGGACGAGCCGGCGGCCGTGGTTGCCCATGGCAGCGGAACCGTTGTCGGCGTGAACGAGCGATTTGCTGCGCTCCTCCGCCGCGATTCGGCATCGCTCATCGGGGCCGCCGTGTCGCGCCTGGTCGGCGCCGAGGATGCACCGCGGCTGGCGGTCGCCAACGCTGCCGCTGAGCCCTCTGAGGTCACGGTGCATCTTGCCGCGGACGACATCGGGCCTGCCACGGCGTTCACGTGCCGGTTCGGTCCGGCGCGCTCGGGTCATCGGCTGCTGCGGCTGTCGCCGGTGCAAGCAGCCGGAAGCGGGCACGAAACGGACGCGCATACCCGGGATCTGGAACGCCGGGTGCAGGAACTGCGGCAGAAGCTGATCTGGTTCCGCGAGGCGATCGACAAGGTCGGCCATTCCGTCGTGATCTTCGACAAGCAGGGCCGTCTTGTGCTGTGCAACAAGTTCTATCGTGACGGCTACCGCTCCGGAGACCGCGTTCTGCCGCCCGAGATTCCGCTGGAAGGCAAGACCTATCGCGAGCTGATGGAACTGCGGGTGCGCTACAAGCTGCACAAGGAGTTTGCCGGCGATCCGGAGGGATTCGTCGAGGACCGCGTGCGCCGGTTCGAGCGAGGCGAGGACTGCATCACCGATCTGGCCAGCGGTCACGTTGTCCGGTCGCAGTACCGACGCCTGACCGACGGCATCCGCGTCTATATCAGCACCGACATTACCGAGCTGGTGGAAAAAGAGCAGAGGCATCGTGCGACGGAACTGGCGTACCGCACGAAGTCGCAGTTCCTGGCGAATATGAGCCATGAGCTGCGCACGCCGCTGAACGCCATTCTCGGCTTCTCGCAATTGATCCGGGATGCGACGGCGGGGCCGGTCGATGCCCGTTACCGCAGTTTCGCCGAGGACATTCATGGCGCCGGGCAGCATTTGCTGAAACTGATCAACGACATCCTCGATCTGTCGAAGATCGAAGTCGGGCGTATGGAGCTGCGCGAGAGCGCCGTCGATGTCGGTGAAGTCGTGCGCAAATGCTGCCGCCTGTTGCACGAGCGTGCGCGGGAGGATCGTCTGGCGCTGGAGCAGGATATACCGGTGGGGATTCCGTGCCTGCTGGCGGATGAGCTGCGGCTAAAGCAAGTGCTCCTCAATCTACTGTCAAATGCGATCAAGTTCACGCCGTCGGGCGGGCGCGTGCGTGTCGCCGCGGCGTCCCGTGCCGATGGCGGGCTGGATCTGGTGGTCGCGGATACCGGCGTGGGGATGAGCTCGGAGGATATCGACACGGCCCTGACGCCGTTTCAGCAGGTCGAGCGGGGATTTGGCCGCAGCTACGACGGCACTGGGCTGGGACTGCCGCTGGCCAAGACGCTGGCGGAGCTGCATGGCGCGCACTTCGACATCCAAAGCACGCCCGGCGTCGGCACCGTGGTGACGATCGCGATGCCGCCGGAACGGAGCCTGAGCAGCTGTCCGTGGCTGGCGCGAGGCGGCGCGGTCTAGCGATGTCATTCTGACACTTCGATGCCGTCCGTACACCTGTCATTGCGAGCGCAGCGAAGCAATCTTTCGGAAAGTCATGTCATGGCAGGCGGACGCGGAACCATGACGCGGGAGACCAAACCTTTCAGCCGTTCGGGCATTCCGCGAACCAGGCGGCATCCTCGGGGCGCGACTTGAAGTCGGGATTGGTCGGCCATTCCTTGCTACGCGTGGACATGTCATCGCCATACCGCACGCGGAACAACAGCGTGCGTTGCGGGCCGTTGATGTATTCGTGCAACTCGCCGCGCGGATGCACGATGAAGCCGCCGGGCTTCACTTCCACGGTCCCGGTCGGCGTGCGCATGGTGCCGCCGCCCTGGAAGCAGAAATAGATCTCCGTGGCGTTGGGATGCAGGTGGTTAGGGCTGACCTGACCCGGCTCCCAGCAGGCGACCGTCACGTCGCCCTCGCCGACCTTTCCCAACACCTTCTCAACATGCTTCTGCAGCTCGAAGCGCTGCTCTTGCTGTAGGTCGAAGCTCAACATCGGACGCTCCTTCGGTTGTCGGTCCGCGCCAGCGTAAGGGTATGGGGCGGAATTGGGTAGGCCGGAAAAGCGCAGCGCGTTCCGCCGTCACGGGGTCGCGGAATGCGCCGCGCTTGTCGGCCCTGCGAGGTTACGTCTCCCGCCTGCCGAGTACCCAGCGACGGAACAATGCCAGGTCGATGTTGCCGCCGCTGATCACCGGCCCCACGCGCTTGCCGCGCATGAGGTTAGGTTCCGCCAGCAAGGCGGCAAGCGGCGCGGCCCGGCGCCTTCAACCCGTTGTGCGTATCGGTCCAGTCGGCGCGCACCGCGTCGCGATCGCCGCGTCGCTCACGGTGACGACGCGCGCGGCGCCGGCGCGGATGATCGCCAGCGCCGAAGCATCCGGCTGGCGCACGGCAAGGCCGTCGGCCTCGGTGTCGGCGCGGTTCAGCGCGACCAGATGGCCCGCGGCGACCGAGCGCGCATACGGATCGGCGCCGGCGCCCCGCACGCTGATGACCTTCGTGCGCAGCCCAAGCAGGTCACGCGTCAGGATCGTGCCGCAGATGCCAGAGCCGAGCCCGATCGGCTATAGACCGCGTCAAGCTCTGGGACCGCGTCAAGCTCTGGGACCGCGTCAAGCTCTGGGACCGCGTCAAGCTCTGGGACCGCGTCAAGCTCTGGGACCGCGTCAAGGTCTGGGACCGCGTCGCCGAGACGATGCCGCGCACCTGCGCACGTCGCGCGCCAGCCGTTCGACATAGACCAGCCCGCCGCGCACCTTGAAGGCACCGGTCGGCGTATGGTTCTCGTGCTTCACCCAGACTTTCGCACCGGCGCGTTCGCACGGCAGCGGCCAGGCATATTGCTTGCGGCGTGCCGGGAAAGCTTGCGTGCACCAGGCGCTGCGCGGCTTCGAGTTCGGCAACCGTGAACATTCTTACCTCCGGAACCGGTGCCGGAGGAAAGACGGGACAGCGGCGCGGAAAATCCGCCTGGCGGCCAAACGCGACGGGCCGCCGTACCGGGACTCTTTCCCGGCGCGACGGCCCCCGATGATTAGGCCTCGCCTTGTCAGGCGATGCAGTCGTAGTCAGCCAAGTTGAGATCAGGCAAGTTGAGATCAGGCAAGCTTCAGATCAGGCAAGCTTCAGATCAGGCAAGGTTGAGATCAGGCAAGCTTCAGATTCGTGGCCGCAGCCTTGCCGCGCTCCATCGCAATGTCGTAGCTGACCTTCTGGCCGTCGTTCAACCCTTTCAGGCCGGCTGCCTGCACGGCGGTGATGTGCACGAACACATCCTTGCCGCCGTCCTGCGGCATAATGAAGCCATACCCCTTCGTGGCGTTGAACCATTTCACGGTGCCGATAGCCATGGTAGTCACTCCTTCCGGTGCGCGTCCCCTGTCGCGCGCTGGTGGGGATGGGATGGCAACGTGGTGCTTGGCCCGTTCGGCAGCGTTCAGGCGAGCTTGAGGTTGGTCGCGGCGGCCTTGCCGCGCTCCATCGCCACTTCGTAGCTCACCCGCTGGCCTTCGTTGAGGCCGCGCAAACCGGCGGCCTGCACCGCGGTGATGTGGACGAAAACATCCTTGCCGCCTTCCTGCGGCACGATGAATCCGAATCCTTTGGTTGTGTTGAACCACTTGACTGTGCCAATAGCCATGACCTGCGCCGTTCTCCGTCTAGTGCGCCGCGCAACAGCGCGCGACGCGGTCGACAATCGGGTCTTTGGACGTCTTGAGGGCACCCGACGGACGGAGGCGCAGCAAGCCAAGCCAAATGCGATTGCGTTGCACATTTGGCACAGAAATGCCGTGATCTGTCAATCACGGTCGCGCTATCGCCCGGGCGGCCTCGGGGCCAGCGAATCGTAAAGTATTTTTGAGACGCCGTCGCGTCTCCCGAAACTATTGCAAAGCCTAAAACGTTGGAATAACGCGTCGATGACGAGAACCGCCGCTTGGACCGTGGGCCGTTGTCTGTCCGCACTCCGGCTTTCCTGTGCTGCCGGCGGTGCCCACGCCGGGCGACAATGCAACTTCGCCTTTACTGGAAATTCCGTCCAAACATGTCTCATCGTAACTGACAGCCACGGCACTAGATCTCCGCGCGGGCCGAGGTCTCCGACATCCGATCGGCAATCGTCCGAACTATCGCAAACGCCAATTCCGGGCTTTGGTGAAAGGCGACCACAAGGTCGCGCTCCGAAATTTGATACAGCACCACGTCGGTGGCGCATATGGCGGAAGCCGTGCGCACACGCTTCGACGAGAATATCGCAACTTCGCCGATGAAGCTGCCCTGGCCGCGGCGGACGCCCAGTTCCGGCAATTCGATCTCGCCACTGGCGATGAACCAGGCGTCGTCGCCCATATCTCCCTTGCGAAACAGCACAGCGCCTTGCGGTCGTTGGTCGGACGACAGCGACGCCAGGAAGCGGCTCACGTCGATTTCTCCGCCGCGGGCCGCATGCACATGCTCAAGCATCTGGCGGATCTGCAGGAGCCGCCGGATGTTCAGCGGCAGCAGCAGGCCATGCAGAATGACAATCGGCCAAAGACCCAGCGGGATAGCGTAGGCCAGGAAGGCCACGTTGCTCGCGATGGCCATGGCGCGCAGCGGCAACATGGTGCGCATGTAGAATGTGCAGAACACCAGGACCGCCGCGGCATAGCCTACCCATTGCATGACAATCTCGTCTAACGCCAAGGCGCAGGCTGACCCCCCGCTTTCGGAAGATCGTCGATCAGGGTAGCGGCTGCGTGGCGGCCCGGCAGGGCGGTTCCTCTCACCCCAACCCCACGTGCACCGCGCATCCAGCAAGGAACCCGGCAAGCGTTCGATGGAAATCCGGCTCGTCGAGCAGGAACGCGTCATGCCCCTTGTCGGAGGGGATCTCCACGAACGACACGTTCGCTCCCGCCCGGTTCAGCGCGCGCGCGATCGACCGGCTCTCGGCCGTGGGGAACAGCCAGTCGGAGGTGAACGAAACCAGCAGGAACCGCGTCTTGGTGCCGCGGAACGCGTTCGCCACGTCGCCGTGGTGGTCGGCGGCCAAGTCGAAATAGTCCATCGCCCGGGTGATCGTCAGGTACGAATTGGCGTCGAACCGCTGCACGAAGGTGGAGCCCTGGTGGCGCAGGTAGCTCTCCACTTCGAACATTTCACCGAACAAGCCGATCGCCTCGGTGGAATCTTTCGGCGCGTTCTGAATTCGCCGGCCGAATTTCCGCGTCAGCGCTTGCTCCGACAGGTAGGTGATGTGCGCGCACATCCGCGCCACGGCCAAGCCGCGCGCGGGCACGCGTCCCGTTTCCCAATATCGCCCGCCCATCCAATCCGGATCGGCGAAGATCGCCTGCCGCCCGACTTCATGGAACGCGATGTTCTGCGCCGAGTGGTTCGCCGCGCTGGCGATCGGCAGGGCGGCGAACACCGCATCCGGGTACAGCGCTGCCCATTCCAGCACCTGCATCCCGCCCATCGAGCCGCCCATCACCGCGAACAATCGGGTGATACGCAGATGGTCGATCAGCCGTTTCTGTGCGCGCACCATGTCGCGGACCGTCACCGCGGGGAACTCGGTGCCCCACAGCACGTCGGGCCGGTCCTCGCGTTCCGAGCGCGGTCCAGTGGATCCCATGCAGCCGCCCAGAACGTTGGCGCAGATCACGAAGAAACGGTTGGTGTCCACTGGCCGGCCCGGCCCCACCACCATTTCCCACCAGCCTTCCTTGCCAGTGACGGGGTGGGTCTCCGCGACGTACTGGTCGCCGGTCAGCGCGTGGCACACCAGGATCGCGTTGGTGCGTGCCGCGTTCAGCGTGCCGTAGGTACGATACGCCACCGTCAGACGCGGCAGCACCGCGCCGCATTCCAGTGCCTGCCCGTCCTCGAACGTGACGTGCGTATGCGCAACCCCGGCGAGCGTTATCCCCTGGTCCATCGCGCCCGTTGCATAAGCCCCCCCGGAGTCCCCCGCAACCTCCCGCCTCGCCGCCCGTGGCACCGGCCACCAATCGCTCGCCTCCCGGCGACCCGATTTTGATGGGAGTGACGCTAGACCACCCTGCTGTGTCACGGCCGCGCTTGCCTGTGTCATGGCCGCACTTGGCGACACTTGGCGCGGCCACCCACCTCTTTTTTGCTGCATGGCACGGGCGGAAGACGCTGGTGGCCGCGTCGAGCGCGACCACGACAGTGGCTTCCACGGGGCTTCCAGGGGGCTTCCACGGCCCCTGATTGCAGCCGCTGACGCAGGCGGCTATCTGTTCCGCCCCTCTCCGGCCAGAGCGATGTCGATCCCCGCCCCAATCGAAACCGTCCCGGCAGCGACCTCGGACGCCGAGCCGCCCACCCTCGATGGCTGGCGCCGCGTGCCCGTCAACGGCCTGGCCGCGCTGCGCGCCGAGCTCGATTCGATCGACGATGCGATGCACGACCTGCTGATGCGCCGCGCCCGCGTCATCGAGGCGGTGGCGCAATCCGGCAAACGCACCGCCCTGCGCCCCGGCCGCGAGGCCTCCATCATCCGCCGCCTGCTCGCGCGCCACCATGGCACGCTGCCGCCCCACGCGCTGTATCGGATGTGGCGGGAGTTGCTGGCCGCGACCACCGCCATGCAGGGCGCGTTCTCGCTGGCGGTGTGCGATCCCGATCCCGGCGCCGCCTACACGCAGCTCGCCCGCGAGCAATACGGCGCGCTGACGCCGCTGCGCGCGCATCACAGCCCGTCGCAGGCGATCGCCGACCTTGCCAACGGCATCGCTGCGATCGCCATCCTCCCCCTGCCGTCAGACACCGAACGCTGGTGGACCACACTGCTGCATTCCGACATCCACGTGGTCGCGCGGTTGCCGTTCTGGACCGCGCGGCCAGAGGGCAGCCCGTCGGTGCAGGCGCTGGTGGTGGGCCCGTTCGCGCCGGATGCCAGCGAGCAAGACCGGTCATTGCTGGGGCTGGAGCTGGAGGAGGATGTCAGCCGCACCCGCCTGACCGGCGCGATGACCGCCGCCGGCTTCGCACCCGGCATGGTCTTGCTGCGGCGCGACCCCGGCGCCCGCATCGCGCACGCGCTGGTCGAGGTGGAGGGCCACGTGGTGGCGAGCGATCCGCGGCTGGCAGTGCTGGACGCGGCCAGCCGGCCGCTGGTGCTGGGCGGGTATGCCGTGCCGCCGGGGGTGCCATTCGGGGGCGGCGCATGACCACGCCTCGCCCGCGGGCCGAGGTGCTGACGATCTCGCCTTATATCGGCGGCGAATCGGAACTGCCCGGCATCAACCGCACCATCAAGCTGTCGTCGAACGAAGGCGCGTTCGGCGTGCCCCCCGGTGCGCGGGCGGCGATCCATCGCGTGGCGGAGCACGCGTTCCGCTATCCTGACGGCGGGGCCGACGCGTTGCGCGAGGCGATCGGCCGGCGCTGGGGCCTGGACCCGGCGCGCATCGTCTGCGGCGCGGGATCGGACGACCTGATCTACCAGTTCTGCCTGGCCTATGGCGGACCGGGGCGGGACATCGTGATGTCGGCGCACGGCTTCTCGATTTATTTCATTGCCGGCACCTATGCCGGCAGCCGCGTCATCAAGGTGCCGGAACGGCATTTGACCGCCGACGTGGACGCGATGCTGGCCGCGGTGTCGCCGGCGACGCGGCTGATGTTCCTGGCCAATCCGAACAATCCCACCGGTTCGATGCTGCCGCACGACGAGGTCGCGCGGCTGCGTGCGGGGTTGCCGCCGGAAGTGCTGCTGGTGATCGATTCCGCCTATGCGGAATACGTGACGCGGCCGGACTATGACCCGGGCATCAAGCTGGTCGATGCCACCGACAATACGGTGATGACCCGGACATTTTCGAAAGTGTTCGGGCTGGGCGGGATGCGCATCGGCTGGTGCTATGCGCCGCCGGACGTAGTGGACGTGCTGAACAGGGTGCGTGGGCCGTTCAATGTCTCGGTGGCGGCGCAGGCGGCGGCGATCGCGGCGCTGGCGGAACCCGGCTGGGTGGAGAAGGTCCGCGACCATAATGCCGAGTGGCGGCCGAAGCTGGCGGCGGGGCTGCAAGCGGCCGGCATCAAGGTATGGCCCAGCGAGGGCAATTTCGTGCTCGCCGATTTCGGCACGCCAGAGCAGGCAGAGGCGGCCGATGCGGCGCTGCGACAGGGCGGCATCATCGTGCGCGGGGTGCGCGGCTACGGCCTGCCGCATTGCCTGCGCATCACCGTGGGTTTGGCCGACGAAGTCCAGGCGGTGATCGACGGGCTGACCGCGTTCATGCAGCAGCAGCGCCGTGGGTGAGACGGAAATGATGGCGGGGCACGAAAAGCAAACACCCCCTCCCCTTGAGGGAGGGGGGTGGGGGGAGCGGTGCGTTCCCCAACGGCCGTCGGATATACGCCCCCGTCCCCGCAACCCCCTCCCTCGAGGGGAGCGAGTATCCTTCTTGCCCCATCATCTCCCGCCGCGTTCCCCCGTTCCGCATCATGCCTGACCCCCTGTTCCGCCGGCTCGCCCTGCTGGGCATCGGGCTGATCGGCAGCTCCGTCGCGCGCATTGCCCGCGAGCGCGGCGACATCGCGGCCGAAATCGTGGTGAACGCCCGCACCCAGAAGACGCTGGACCGGGTGGTGCAGCTTGGCTTCGCCGACCGGGTGGAACTGGACCCGGCGCGCGCGGTGGAAGGCGCCGATTGCGTCATGCTGGCCGCGCCGGTGGGCGCCTTCGCCGACCTGGCCGCGCGCATCGCGCCGCATCTCGCGCCGGGAGCGATCCTGACCGATGTCGGCTCGACCAAGCAGTCGGTGATCCGCGACGTTGGGCCGCTGGTGCCGGAAGGCGTGCATTTCGTGCCGGCCCATCCGGTCGCCGGCACCGAATACTCCGGCCCCGATGCCGGCTTCACCACCCTGTTCCAGGGCCGCTGGACGCTGCTGACGCCGCTGCCCGGCACCGACCCCGACGCGGTGGAGAAAGTCGCCGAGCTGTGGCGCCGCTGCGGCTCGATGATCGAAACGATGGAGCCGGCGCATCACGACCGGGTGTTGGCCATCGTGTCGCACCTGCCGCATCTGATCGCCTTCACCATCTGCGGCACCGCCGACGACCTGGAGGCGGAAAGCCGGCAGGAGGTGCTGAACTTCGCCGCCTCCGGCTTCCGCGACTTCACCCGCATCGCGGCGAGCGACCCCGTGATGTGGCGCGACGTCTTCCTGAACAATCGCGAGGCGCTGTTGGAGATGCTGGCGCGCTTCATGGAGGACGCGCAGGCGATGTCGCGCGCGGTGCGCTGGGGCGACGCGGCGTATATCGAGGACATGGTGGAACGCGGGCGGAAGATCCGGCGGAGTTTGATCGAGCTGAAGCAGGCGTAAGGGATCGCCGGCCGCACATCGGCACGTCAGGATACAGCGCGCCAATCCATCCGACTCTTGCGCCAATCGGTCGTCGTTGGTCCACAAAGCATCGCACCGATGATGTTGCGCCCGGGCAGGATGCAGCGCATCCGCTGTCTTCAGACCAAAGTGGGCACGAAGCTGCGCGGCCTGCAGATAATCCATTTGCGGGCTGCGGGCGCATCCCCGCCCCCTCCCCAAACTTGGCACGGACACCACTCCGTGCCTTCGTGCGTTCCCGCTCCACCCAACTCCGGAGAAGCCCGCATGATCCGTTTCGAACTCGCCTGGGACTCCCGCTGCACCATCGCCGAATCCCCGGTCTGGGACACCGCCAACCGCCGCATCCTGTTCTGCGACATCCCGGAGAAGCGCATCCACGCGCTGTCCGTCGATACCGGCGCCCACGAGACCTACGACCTGCCGGAAGTGGTCGCCAGCTTCGGCCTCTGCCGCTCCGGCAAGCTGGTGGTCGCGCTACGCCACCGCGTGGTGTTGTTCGATCCGCCCAGCCGCCGCGTCGAGGACCTCACCGGCGCGGTGGTCGAACCCGCCACCAACCGGTTGAACGACGGCAAGGTGGGACCCGACGGCGCCTTCTGGGTCGGCAGCATGGACGAGAACACGCCCCGCCATCCCACCGGCATACTCTACCGCGTCACGCCCGACGGCCGCATCGAGCGCAAGGCCGAGGGCTATAGCACCTCCAACGGCCTCGCCTGGTCGCCGGACGGGCGGATCATGTACCACTCCGACACCAGCCCCGGCATCCTGGAGGCCTGGGATTTCGACCCGGCCACCGGCGGCATGACCAACCACCGCCGCCTGGGGAAGCTGACCAACGAGGAAGGCCGCCCCGACGGCGGAGCCACCGACATGGACGGCAATTACTGGTCGGCCGGCCCCTCCGCCGGCTGCCTCAACCGTTTTTCCCTCGACGGCAAGCTGCTGGAGCGCATCGCGTTCCCCGTCCCCGGCCCCACCATGCCCTGCTTCGCCGACGGCCGCCTGTTCGTCACGTCGATCCGCGAAGGCAAGTCGCCGGAGGTGCTGCAGCAATTCCCCACGCTCGGCGGCTTGTTCCGAGCCGACGTGTCGGTGCGGGGCGTGCCGGTCGCCCTGTTCGCCGATGGCTGAACCCGTCGCCGCGCGTCCGCCCGGCCGCGTCGGCTCGAAAGGAGTGCGTAAGAATATCTGACAGCCCGGGCACGTGGAGCGATGGCATCGGTCTCGCGCCCGGGCAACTGGCAGCATTCGGGCAACTGGCCGCGGCGATTGCCCACCCAAGGCTGTCATTGCGAGCGCAGCGGAGCAATCTCCCGCGAATGACGTGCGCACTCTCGAGGAGATCGCTTCGCTGCGCTCGCAATGACAGCTTCACCGACGGCGGCAATCCTGATGACAGCTTCACCGACGGCGTCAATCCTCAGGATCACACCCCGAGAGCTGCCCTACTCCGCCGCCGCGCGCTTCAGCCGGTCGGTGAACTGCTTGCGGAATTTCGCCACTTTCGGCGCCACCACCACCTGGCAGTAGCCGCTCCACGGATTGCGCGCGAAATAGTCGTGGTGTTCTTCCTCGGCTTCATAGAACGCCTGCAGCGGAACGATCTCGGTGACCAGGGGGCGGTGCCAGATCTTGGCCGCGTTGATTTCCTGCCGCACCGCCTCCGCAGTCTGCTTCTGCGCGTCCGAGTGCGTCAGGATGATGGAGCGGTACTGCGTGCCGATATCGTTGCCCTGCCGGTTCAGCGTCGTCGGGTCGTGGATGGCGAAGAACACGCGCAACAGGTTGGCATAGGAAAGCTCGGCGGCATCGAACTTCACCTGCACCACCTCGGCATGGCCGGTGTTGCCGTCGCATACCTGCTTGTAGGTCGGGTTGGCGATAGCGCCGCCGGCATAGCCCGACATCACGCTGGTGACGCCGCGCAAATCCTTGAACACCGCTTCCAGGCACCAGAAGCAGCCGCCGCCGAGGGTTGCGATCTCTTCGCTCATGGCCTTGCTTTCCCCATCGCTGTCGGTCGCCAGCATAGCCCGGGCGGAGAAGATTGTCAGGCCACGCCCTGCGACAACCACGCCCTACGCGGCCACCTGCGCCCGCACCAGCGCGTCGGGCGCACGATAGTCCGCGGTGGCCGGCCGGCGGCCCGGTTGCGGGTCGATGCCGCTGCGGCCGTCTTGGTTTTCATAAATGTGAATATGCGGTGTCACCGGACGCACGTTGCGCTCCGCATCCAGCCAGAGCCGCAACATCAGGCGCTTGTTTTCCGGTTCCTCCCAATCTTCGAATTCGGAACGGGCGTGCATGACGGCATAGTTGTTGAGGAATGTCGCTTCGCCCGCCTCCAGCCGGGTCTCGAACTGCAGGCGGCGGGCCGTGGCGCGGAACGTGTCGATGGCGTCGATCTCCTCCGGCGTGAACGCGCGCTTCAGGTCACGGAAGGCGGCGTTGAAGATCTCGCCGACGAAGAACACGCTGACCTTGCCGCCGCGTTCGCTGAACACCGGGATGTCGTAGGGCGTGATGGCGGCGACGTCGGGCGCTTGCTCGCCGCGGCGGTGATAGGGGAAGCCGCGGCACAGTACCGGCATCAGGTCCGGCCGCGTGGCGAGGATCTCGTTATGGATCGCCAATCCGGAGGCGTATTGGCTCAACCCGCCGCCGCGCGCCTGGCGGACGCACATCAGGCCGACGATCTGCCCCAGGTCCACGTGCAGCGACAGTTCGCGCCGGCTGGTATAGCCGCGCGCGCTTTCGGCCTGCCCGGGCTGCGTTTCGTCGCGCACCAGCCCCAGCACGTCGCCGCGCGCGCTTTGCGAGACGCCACGGCCGAAATGCGCGCCGAGTGCCCAGAACATCGTGCTGACGTCGTCCACCGAGTGCGCCGCCACCGGCACGCCGCGCACGATGACGATGCCGCGCCGGTCCTGGATTTCGTCGAAGACGCGCGCAAGATCAAAGTCCAGCGCGGGGTGGCGGCAATGCTCCAGGCCGATCTCCCGCAGCGGGAGGCGAGCCTTGCGCACCCGTAGCAGCACGTCCTCCAACGCCGCGGCCTGGGCGGGCGAGAGATCGAATGCGATGTCGTCTTTGCGAAGGTCGCTGCCACGCCATGCCATCGGCCCCTCGACAGGCGTTGACAGGATCGGAGCAGTGGCGAGGGACATGGCGGATCTCCCGGTGCGGTGGCAGGGTGCCAAGCGTGTCATTGCAGGCGGAGCGATGCAATCCCTGCCTGGTTCTTTGGCACGCACGTGCGAATGGTGGTCCGATGCTCACGCGCACTGTCATTGCGAGCGCGGCGAAGCAATCTCCCGGAGGATGCGCACGTGACTTGCGGGAGATTGCTTCGCTGCGCTCGCAATGACAGGTTGGCCGACAATAAGGATCGTCGCCAGAAGCATTGCGGCAATTAGCATCACAACGGTAGTACACGGGGCGGCTTGGCTATGTGCGGCTTGGCTGAGTACCCGGCAACCCCACCCGCGGAGAAATCCATGATCGAAAGCATCAGTGCCATCACGCTGGCCACGCATGACATGGCACGCTCGGTCGCGTTCTACGCCGCGCTGGGGTTCGCGCTGAAAGACGGCGGAGCGGCGGCAAGTTTCACCAGCTTCCGCGCCGGCACCGGCTATCTCAACGTGACCCTGGCGCCGGACCGGACGTGGTCCTGGTGGGGCCGGGCGATCTTCTTTGTGGATGACGTGGACGCCATGTTCGCACGTGCCCTGGCCGCGGGCCTGTCCCCGGCTTTCGCTCCGCGCAACGCTCCCTGGGGCGAGCGATATTTCCACCTCATCGACCCGGACGGCCATGAATTGAGTTTCGCCCGCCCGCTTTGATCGCGGCGCTTCTGCCGGGACGCGGTTTCCGGCACTTCCGACACTTCCCGACTCGGAGGCTGGGCTGTAATCCCGCACCATGAACCTCATGCTGTTCCCTGCCTCGCAGCACCGGGCCGACGACGTCCCCTCCGACGCTGAAGTGGCCCGCTTCATCCCGGGCAACGCGATCGCCGCCGGCCGCGCTTATGCGCAGGCCGGGCGGGTGCTGCGCCTGGACGTGTCGGAAGACGGCACCCGCATCGAGGCGGAAACCCAAGGCAGCCGCCGTACCCCCTATGCCGAGACGATCGTGCTGCGGCGCGACGCCCAGGGGCAATTGCGCATCATCGGCCTGTGCTCCTGCGCCGTGCACAGCAACTGCAAGCACGTCGCGGCGGTGTTGTTCGTGGCCCGCGGACGGCACAAGCTGGCACCGGCGGCGGTGCAGGCTTCTCCGGTGCCCGCGCGGGCACCGGCGGTGTCCGCCGCCGGTTCCTCGCCGGTATCGGCCCTCCATTCGGCGGTGGTCCAGGCTGTGGCGCCGGCACCGCGCCCCGGACCGCCGCGCGAGGAGCCCCTGCCCTACCAGCTCGCCAACTGGCTGGTGGAGCTGGAAGCGGCGCAGCACGCGGACGACGAAGAGTATCCCCCCAGCATCCGCCAACGCCTGCTGTATGTGCTGGACGCCACAGAACAACCGGGCAGCGTGGCGACCCTGGCGGTGCAGCCGGTCTCGGCGCAGGTGCGCAAGACCGGTGAGTTTGGCGCCAGTCAGACCAACGTGCGACCCGAGGTGGCGCAGAACGCGCAGCCGCCGCGCTACCTGCGGCCGTCCGACCGCATCATCCTGCGCCGGCTGGCCCGCCGGCGGTTCAGCAACGATGAGGACGAGGACCCACAGGACACGCTACGCCGGATGCTCGCCACCGGCCGTGCCCGGTGGGGCAGCGCCTTCGGCCCGGCGGCGCATGAAGGCCCGCCGCGTCCCGGCCGCATCCGATGGAAGCTGAACGAGGACGGCTCGCAGCGTCCGGAGGTTTCGATCGAGGGTACCCCCGTGACTCTGCTGCGTGTGCCTGAGCCCTGGTATGCGGAGCCGGAGACCGGGACCTTGGGGCCGGTGGCGCTGGACATGCCAGGTTCGTTGGCGCGTCGCCTGCTGGCCGCGCCCGCCGTGCCGCCCGAGCAAGCGGCGCGGGTGCGGACCGAACTGGCGCGGCGACTGCCGACCGTCGCCGTGCCGGGGCCGGACGAGCTGCCGCCGCCGCAAGAGCTGAACGAGAAACCGCAGCCGCATCTGCTGCTGCTGAGCGGCAGCCCGCCGCTGCCGCCCAGCATGCTGCGCCATGGCGGCGGCTCGTCGATCCCTCTGGCCCGGCTGAGCTACGGCTACGGCCCGTTCCTGATCCGCCCGGCCGAGCGCCGCACCGCCATGGCGCGCGCCGGGCGGTTGTACAACCTGCACCGCCAGCGCGACGCGGAGCAAGAAGCCGCGGACCGCCTGGAGGAGGTCGGGCTGCGGCGCGTCGGCGGCATGGTGACGAGCTGGTACGCCCACCAGTGGGCCGACGACATGATGCTGCCGGGGGACCACGACGGCGCCGCCTGGCTGCGCCTGCTGCTGCACGACGTGCCCGCGTTGCGCGGCGAAGGCTGGACCGTCGAGATCGCGGACAACTTCCCGATCCGCCTCGCCGAGCCGGAAGGCGACCTGTCCGCCGCGCTGGAGGAAGGCTCCGGCATCGACTGGCTGGAGCTGCACCTCGGTGTGATGGTGGACGGCCAGCGGATGGACCTGGTGCCGTCGCTGGTGGCGATGATCACCGCGTCGGAGACGGTCGGCCTCGACCTGGCGGAGAAGCTGAACCAGGCCGAAGGTGACGAGCCGTTCCTGGTGCCGCTGCAGGACGGGCGCTTCCTGCCCCTGCCCCTGTCGCGCATCCGCCCCATCGTCCTGGCGCTGACCGAACTGTTCGCGCGCGGCGGGATCGATCCGGAGGACGGCGGAAAGATCCGCTTCACCCGGCTGGATGCGGCCGACGTCGCGGCCCTGGAGGACGCGACCGGCGTCGTCTGGCAGGGCGGCGAAGCGTTGCGCGCGCTGGGGCGGCAGTTGCGCGAGGCGGGCGGGTCCATTCCGCGCGCCACCGTGCCGCCGGCGTTCCTGGGGACCTTGCGCGCCTACCAGGCGCAGGGCGTGGACTGGTTGCAGTTCCTGCGCAACGCCGAGCTGGGCGGCGTGCTGGCCGACGATATGGGCCTGGGCAAGACCGTGCAGACCCTGGCCCATCTCGCCATCGAGCAAGCCGAGGGCCGGCTGGACCGGCCGTCCCTGATCGTCTGCCCCACCAGCGTGGTGCCGAACTGGGCGATGGAGGCGGCGCGGTTTGCTCCGTCGTTGCAGCTGCTGACGTTGCACGGGCCGACGCGGAAGGAGCGGTTCGGCGAGATCGGGCAGCACGACCTGGTGATCTCCACCTACCCGCTGCTGACCCGCGACCACGACGTGCTGACGGAGCATGAGTGGCACGTGGTGGTGCTCGACGAAGCGCAGATGATCAAGAACCCGAACGCCGAGACCACGCGCCAGGCGCTGCGGCTGAAGGCGCGGCAGCGGCTGTGCCTGTCGGGCACCCCCTTGCAGAACCACCTGGGCGAGCTGTGGTCACTGTTCGACTTCCTGGCGCCGGGCTTCCTGGGCAGCGCGCGGTCCTTCCGCACCCGGTTCCGCACGCCGATCGAGAAGCACGGCGACGCCGCGCGGGGGGAGATGCTGACCAAACGGGTGCGGCCGTTCCTGTTGCGCCGGACCAAGGAAGAGGTGGTGCTGGAGCTGCCGCCGAAGACCGAGATCACCGAACCGGTGGAGATGGAGCAGGCGCAGCGCGGCATCTACGAAAGCATCCGGCTGGCGATGCATGCGCGGGTGCGGCAGGCGATCGCGGAGAAGGGGCTGGCGCGGTCAGGGATCATCATCCTGGATGCGCTGCTGAAGATGCGGCAGGCGTGCTGCGATCCTCGACTGCTGAAGCTGAAGGCGGTGGAGAAGACGAAGGCCGGCTCGGCCAAGCTGGACCGGCTGATGGAGATGCTGGGCGTGATGCTGGAAGAAGGCCGCCACGTCCTGCTGTTCTCGCAGTTCACCGAGATGCTGGGGCTGATCGAGCAACGCCTGGCCGCCGACAAGACCGGCTACGTGCTTCTGACCGGGGATACGCGAGACCGGGCGACCCCGGTGCGGCAATTCCAGGCGGGCAAGGTGCCGCTGTTCCTGATCAGCCTGAAGGCCGGCGGGGTGGGGCTGAACCTGACCGCGGCGGATACGGTGATCCACTACGACCCCTGGTGGAACCCGGCGGTGGAGGACCAGGCGACCGACCGCGCGCATCGGATCGGCCAGGACAAGCCGGTATTCGTGCACCGGCTGGTCACGCTGGGGACCATCGAGGAGAAGATGGAGGTGCTGAAGGAGAAGAAGCGGGCGATCGTGGCGTCCGTGCTGGAGGCGGAGCATGGGGGGGCGCTGCGGATGACCGAGGGGGACGTGGAGGAGCTGTTCGGGGTGGGGTAGTGCTTCCGGCGTCATAGCTCGATCCCGTCGCCGCGTATCTCGTGCATGAGCGGCGACCGCTCCCGGTAGGCACCCGCAGGAAACGGCTTCGCCGAGATTACCGCGCCTGTGTCGTTCAGAATTGCGGTGGTGATGTGGGCCAGGATGCCGAGCTCGTCCCAAAGTTCGCCAGGATCATTGAGAAACACGGCAACGTCACAGTCGGATTCAAGCCGAGCGTCGCCGCGTGCGCGTGAACCAAACAGCACCACGCGATCAATCCTGTTGCCGTACGTCTCGTTGAGCGCCGTACGAAAGCGGACAAGTGCGGGGGCGCTGCTCGCTATCGTCGTCATTGCGGTCTCCACTGCAACCGGCGCCCTGTCAGCCCTGCTGCGCCCGCCAATCATCCGGCAACTCATCCCCCGAAATCGCCTCCGACCGCCCTGCCTTGGCCAGAATCTGCCCGAACTCCCCCGGCTTCGCCCGCGCCGCGCGCTCCGCCAGATGCCCGCGCGCCTTCAGGCTCGCGACCTTCTCGGCCGCCGCCTGCACCAGGAACTGGTTCACCGACACGTCGTCCCGCGCGGCGAGCGCCTTCACGTCCTCCATCAATGACGGAGGAAGCCGAAGCGCGAAATTGCTGACCGACGCCATGCCAATCTCCTCACAATCTCCCCGGGCCGGCACACCGCGATGCCAAACCCGATATCTCGCGGGTCAAGCGGCGCGTGATCCGCCACGTTGAACGACACGATGGCGTCCGCCCCGCCGTTGATCGCCAACTCGACGAACATCTCGTCGTCTGGGTCGCGGATCCTGCCACGGTGCCTGACGTGCGCCGTTACATGCCCCGCGAGCAACACCAGTCCATCCAGGAACGCGTCTACCGCCGACAGTCAGACATCACCAAACCCGCCTCGACCGCCTGCAACAGCACCCCGAGGCACCGACCGCGCCGCGCAGGCCGCTCAGCAGCACGTCAGTGTCCAACACCAGATTCTATATTGTCTGCAATATCACCCCGTCAAGCCGCGCCGTCGTCGCGGGCCGCGCTCTGTACCGTGGACAGGCAAAGATTGTCTTGCTGCACCGCCGACCCGCCACAACTGGACTGTGCACCCATGGCCCACCTGCTCGACCGCCTACCCGCGATCCATCCCGGCGGTGGGCACGGATATTGCGGTGAAGGTGGTCGATGAACGCGGGGATGAGCTGCCGGTGATCCGGCGGCTGCGGTGAAAGAAAGCAAGACTTAACGCAGATGGACACAGATGGACGCAGATGAACACGGATTGCGCGGGGCGGCGGGTGATCGCGTCGGCGTACTTCACGCGTCCTGGACAAAGCGTTGGATCTCGATTCGTCGCGCGCCGAAGTTGATCAACAGGCAAAGACTTTTTTCTGTCGACCGCAGGTAATTGATACATTGCGCGGGATGCGCGCGGTCAAATGCCCGCACGGTTTTCAATTCAATGAGGATGCTGTCCTCAACCAGCAGATCGACAAAGTACTCGCCGACCAGAACACCCTTATAACTGACACTAATCCCTTGCTGCGGCTCAACGGTAAGTCCGCCGAACGCAGTTCCAGCGCCAGCGCATCTTCATAAAACCTTCTCCAGAAACCCGCTGCCCAGCGTATTAGCCACCGTGAACGCGCAGCCGATGATCCGCTCCGACTTTGCATCCCGCTCCGGCCTATCAGCGTTCATCTGCGTCCATCTGTGTTCATCTGCGTTAAACCTTGCTTCCTTCCTGCGAACATTGACGAGACCGTTTGCGAGAGGGAAGGCGTGCTAGCTTAGCCGGATGGAGGCGACAGTCACAGGCCGTCACTCCATCCGCGGCCCTCGCTCGCGCAACAACGGCGTCTGCGTGATCGAGCGGCGTTCCGCCTCCGACAGCCCCAGCCACACCCGGACGCGTTCCAGCACAAGCCGTGTCGGTCCGGCCAGGTCGATCGCCACTGCCTCCTGCAATTCGTAAAACCGCAGGTTCTCGAGTTCGCCGTCCCCGCCCAGGGTGCCGATAACCTCGGCCTCCGGCACCAGCAGGAAGCGGGCATTGAACCGGATCGGACTATTGGCGGGCGTCACTGCCCGGCACAGATACTCCAGACCATGCAGCCGCGGCGGCGAGCCCAGGCTCAGGCCCGTCTCTTCCTCCAATTCGCGCGCCGCGGCCATGCCAAGACCGTGCGCCAGGCGCTCGTTCGCGGCCTTGCGCAGCAGGCGCTCGGTATGCGGCGACAGCTTCGTGGCGCACGGCGCGTCGAGATCGGCGCGATCCACCGCGCCGCCGGGAAACACCAGGCGGTTCGGCATGAAGCGGTGCTTCGCGCCGCGCATGCCCATCAGCACGCTCGGTTCGGCCCCGGTGACGCGCAGCACCACCAGGCTCGCCGCATGGCGCGGCTGCACCACGCCGGGCCGCGGAGCCTCCGATTGGTCCAGCAGTTCCGCGTGGTGCGCGTGAGCTTCAGGCAAGCTCGAATCCCCGAGTCTTCAAATAGGCGGCGAAGCCGAAGCGTTCCGGTACCGAAAGCTGGCGCGCCACGTTCTCGCTCCAGCCCACGCCGTCGCGCGGCGCATAGACGTCGTTGTTCTTCAGGCTGGCGGCGGCGACCGGCTCCCGCACACGGCGGCGTTCGTCGTAGGCGCGCACATCGGATTCCATCGCGCCGTCGTCATAGCGTTCGCGGTGCACCACCACCGACGGCGGCAGGCGCATCGACACCGGCCGGCGGAACACCGGCCAGCCGACCGTCAAACCCGCCACCGGATAGACGCCGGACGGCAGGCCGAGCAGCGGGCAGACTTTCTCGATATGGCTGCGCACGTAGGAAATCGGGCAGGTGCCAAGCCCTACGGCATCCGCCGCGGCCATGAACAGCCCCATTGCCAGAGAACAATCGACCGCGGTGTTGAGGAACGTGTCCAGGTTGTTGTTGGCATGCGGCATGTTGTGCATATCGCACAGGCGCTGGCCGCGCCGCATGTCGCCGCACCAGACCAGGAACACCGGTGCCGTGGCGATCCAGTCCATGGTGCCGATCCAGTCGGCGATCTGCTTGATGCGCGCGGCGTCGCGCATCACCACGACGCTGTATTGCTGCAGATCGGATTTGGCGGGCGCCGACTGCGCCGCGGCAAGCAACGCGTCGAGCAACGGATCGGGGAGGGGTTCGTCGCGGTAACGGCGGACGACGCGACGATCCAGTAATGGTGCGATGACATCCGCCACATCGGCACCCGGCACGTCGATGCCGAAGCGCGCGCGCAGAAGGTCAGGTCCGTCCGGCATCGTCATCCTCCTTTCCCGTCATTCGCCCCACCTGTCATTGCGAGGAGCGATGAAGCAATCTCCTGCCTGACGAGCCGCCCCGCCTCCTCACGCACCCGGCTCCTCACGCAGGAGATTGCTTCCGCGGGTCAAGCCCGAGGACCGCTACGCTCCTCGCAATGACAGGTGGGGCAAATGACCCGATCAATGTCCCACCCTTGCCGGAACGCGTGGCCCGCGCAAGGCTATCGTCGATCGGCCCGCACGTCCTGCTGCAACCGAGCGAGCCGCTGATGCCGCGCCGGCACGGAGTTGGCCACGGCGGAGACTGCTACGCCACTTGGGGAGGAACCGCGCCATGCCGAACTTTCGCCCCTCCTCCGACCTCGACATGCAGTACGAGGTCGATGATTTCACCGATCCCTGGCGCCAACCGGAGGCAGTCCTGCTGCTGCACGGCGCCGCCGAAAGCGGGCGGGCCTGGTACGCCTGGGTCCCGAAGCTCGCGCGCCACTACCGCATAGTGCGCCCCGACATGCGCGGCTTCGGCCAATCGACGCCGATGCCGCGCGACTATGCCTGGACCCTTGACGGTCTGATCGACGATTTCTGCCGGTTGATGGACCATCTGGACATCGCCCGCTTCCACCTGGTCGGTGCCAAGATCGGCGGCACCATCGCGCGAGCGTTCGCCGCGCGGCGGCCCGACCGGGTCATGACCCTCACCGTGGTCGGGACGCCGCCGCCGCTGCGTCCGGACGCCCTGCAGCACGTGCCGGACGTGATCCGCGATTTCGAAACGCACGGCGTCGAATACTGGGCGCGGCAGAACATGGGCACGCGTCTCGGCAGCGGCTTTCCACCGGAAGGCGTGGCGTGGTGGACCCAGTACATGGGGCGCACCGCGGCTTCCACGCTGATTGGTTTCATGGGTCCAATTGCCGCCGCCGACATCCGCGCCGACCTGCCGCGGATAAGCTGCCCGACCCAGGTGATCGTCACCGAACAAAGCACGCTCGGCTCGGTCGAGGAAACCCGCGCCTGGCAGCAGCAGATTGCTGATTTCAGAATTGCTGGTGCTGTCGGGCAATTCGTACCACGTCGCGGCGACGCACGCCGACCTCAGTGCCGAAGCGACGCTGGCGTTTCTGGCCCGGCGCGGCCACGGCGCGTAACTCTGACATCGCTGCTCGCGCGGCCAATCGAAGGAGACCCGAATGCCTGCCCCTTATGAAAAACACCGCGCGCAGATCAAAGCCATCCTGCTGGCCTGGGGCATGCCGGAGGAAAACGCCGAAGCCACCGCCGACATCCTGTCCTGGGCCGATCTGCACGGCGTGGACAGCCACGGCATGTCGATGCTCCCTGGTTACGACCGCCTGCGCCGCAACGGCCGCGCGAGGATGGACGCACGCCCGCGCATCATCAGGGAAACGCCGGTATCCGCACTCGTGGATGGCGACGGCGGGCTGGGCCACGTGCCGGCGCGGTTCGGCATGCAGGTGGCGATCGACAAGGCGAAGCAGTCGGGCATGGCGATCACCGCGGTACGCAACTCCGCGCATTTCGGCGCCACCGGCTATTACACGCTGATGGCCGCGAAAGCGGGGCTGATCGGCATGGCCTGCACCAGCGCCTCCAGCATTCAGGTGGCACCGACCTTCGGCAAGGAAGCGAAGCTCGGCACGGATCCGTGGTCCTTCGCCGCCCCCGTTGCCGACGGACAGCCCTTCTTGCTCGACATGGCAACGACGACGGTGGCCGCCGGCCGCATCCGCAACAAGGCCAATGAGAGCCTGCAATGCCCGCCCGGCTGGGTGCTGAACAAGGACGGCCTGCCCAGCACCGATCCGCTGGAGGCACGGGAGAAAGGCGGGTTCCTGACCTCGCTCGGCGGTTCGCCAGAGAATTCCAGCTACAAGGGCTATGGGCTGGCGGCGATGGTGAACATCCTGGGGTCGTGCCTGGCGGGCGCGACGCTGATCACCGATCCGATGCATACGAAGAAGCCGCAGGGTATGGACATCGGCCACTGCTTCATCGCGATCGATCCCGGATTGTTCCGAGACAAGAGCGACTTCACCGCGGACGTGACACGTTTCTGTAACGACCTGCGCGCGACCAAGCCGGTCGATCCGGCGCAGCCCGTCATGGTGGCGGGCGATCCGCAATGGAACAATGCCGCCAAGCGCATGGCCGAGGGCATCCCGGTCGGCACCGGTCTGCTGAACCAGGTGCGGCAGATCGCGCAGGCCTCCGCCGCGCCGTGGGTGCTGGACTGAAAGCTCCCCACGCGCTCCCGCAAGCATTGTGCAGTGCAGAGCATGAAACCTGTCATTGCGAGCGCAGCGAAGCAATCTCCCGGAGATTGCGCACGTCACTCGCGGGAGATTTGTTTCTCTGCGTTAACAAGAAAGCGAGACCTCCCTTTCCTTGGGGGACGGGTGCATGCACGCACTGACCGCGGTGGTACGCACCCTTCTCCAGGCCTTGGTCCGCTTCGCCGCCCAAGCCCACAAGGCGAGGGGGTGTCCTTTCCCCCTCGGATCGCCGTTTCATTCACGGCGGGTCGGCCGCCAGGCCAGTGGTCAACGCGCAATGACACGCCGGCCCGGGCATCCGACCGTCCGAGGCGAAGGAGCTACTGCTTTCCCCCCATACGAACCCGCCATTACGTGCTTACGGCGCCCAGCATCTCCCGTATCTCCGGCAGGTGTTCGCGGCCCCAGAACAATTCGCCATCAACGACGAAACTGGGCACGCCGAACACGCCTTGTTCTTCGGCCGCGCGGCTGATCCGTGCGACCTCCGCGCGGCCTTCCTGAGCGTAACCCGCAAAGCCCGCGCCATCCGCACCGGCCTCGTTCAGCACCGCGGCAATCACGGCGGAGTCTTCGATGTCCAACTCGCGTCGCCAGAAGCGTTCGAACACGAGGTCGTGGTAGCGCCGGAACGCCGCATCGCCGCTCCGCTGCGCGTACAGCATGCCGGCGGCGGCCAGGGCCGAATCCCAGATCTTCTGCGGTCCGCGAATGGTAAGCCCGCGTTTGCGCGCGGCGCGCCGGCAATCCATGTAGCTGTAGCGCACACGCCGCCATTGGTGGGCATTGCGTTGCTCCTCCATCACGTTGCCCTGGGCATCCACCCGCGCCGAGCCGAGGAAGCTGGGGATGTCCAGCACATACGGCCGCCATTGCAGGCGGACCGGAAAATCGCGCTCCAACTCGTAGGCAAGGTCCTTGGCCAGATAGGCATAGGGACTCTTGTAGTCGCTATAGACGGTGATGCGATGCTGCGGCATGGCACTAGCATGCACCACGCCGCCGGACGCGCATAGCCGTGCGCGCCGCCGCCATCGAATTGCTGCAATGCAACGTTCAACCTTGGCGCATCGCCCGATGCACGGCACCGTTCGCGGCCGTGCGACACGTTCTTCGCATCGGGTAATCTGGGGCAACGGATCTACATCGTCCCATCGAGCCGTCTTGTCATCGTGCGCCTGGCGGTCACTCAGCGGTTACCGGATTTCGACATGGCCGGCGACAACCGGCTGATCCGGACAGTGGTGGCAGCGCTTGGTTCGGCACCCGAACCGGCCTGCACCGCCGCCCGGTATTGAATGACCCGGTACCGAACGACCCGGCGGTGAAAGACCATGTTTGTGGCGTTGGCCGAGTCCGTGTAAAACCCGGCAGCAATGCACCAGGAGGGCTCGCCATGAATGCGCCGGTCCATGTCGATCCGGTTTCCGACGCCTACAGCCTGCCGCTCGACGCCATCGATGTGAGCGATCCCAAGCTGTACCAGAACGATGTCTACCACCCGTATTTCGAACGGCTGCGCCGGGAGGACCCGGTGCACTGGACGCAGGACGGCATGTACGGTTCGTTCTGGTCGGTGACCAAATTCAAGGACATCATGCAGGTGGAGACCGGCCACCAGATCTATTCCTCGGATGTAAAGCTCGGCGGCATCACCATCACCGACCGACCGCCGGAGTTCCGGCGCGCGAGCTTCATCTCGATGGACCCGCCGCGGCATGACGATCAACGCAAAATTGTCAGCCCGATCGTGGCGCCGGCCAACCTGCAGAACATGGAGCCGCTGATCCGCGAGCGGGTCTGCCGCGTGCTGGACGGCCTGCCGCGGGGCGAGACGTTCGACTGGGTGCAGCGCGTTTCCATCGAACTGACCACGCTGATGCTCGCGACCCTGTTCGACTTCCCGCTGGAGGAGCGGCGCAAGCTGACCTACTGGTCGGATATCTCGACCGCCGACGTCAACGCCGGCGGTGAGGTCGATTCCGAAGAAAAGCGGATGGAGATCCTGGCGGAGGCGGTCAAGGCGTTCACCGCGCTGTGGCATGAACGCAAGGCGCGGCCGGGGGGTTTCGACCTGATCTCCATGCTGGCGCATGGCGAAGCGACCAAGGACCTGGTGAACGACCCGGCGGAGTTCCTCGGCAACCTCGTGCTGCTGATCGTCGGCGGCAACGATACCACGCGCAATTCCATGAGCGGCGGGCTGTGGGCGCTGTGCAAGCACCCGGCGGAGTATCAGAAGCTGCGCGACAATCCCGGCCTGATTCCCGGCATGGTGCCGGAGATCATCCGCTGGCAGTCGCCGATCGTGCACATGCGGCGCACCGCGCTGGCGGACGCGGAGCTGGGCGGCAAGCAGATCCGCAAGGGCGACAAGGTGGTGATGTGGTACGTCTCGGGCAACCGCGACGAGGAGTCGATCGACCGCGCGGACGAGTTCATCATCGACCGGGCGCGGCCTCGGCACCATATGTCGTTCGGGTTCGGCATCCATCGCTGCGTGGGCAACCGGCTGGCGGAGTTGCAGCTGACAATCCTGTGGGAGGAGATCATGAAGCGCTTCCCGGTGATCGAGCTGATGGAGGAGCCGCAGCGGATCTACTCGAACTTTATCCATGGGATCACGGCTTTGCCGGTGCGGATTCCGGGGTAGAACCGAGGTTAGTGAAGCGCGTCGCGGCGTTCCACCGCCATTGCGCGGAGCACAGCGACGAAGCAATCTGCTGCGGGGATTGTTTCGTCGCTACAACTCTCGCAATGACTGGGATACGGTTTGACCTGCTCGTCAACGGTCGTGGGTACCGAGGGCGAGCAGTGCCACTATCGAGGTCGAAACCGTGACGCTCGAGCCGATTGCCACCGATGTCGCCTTCTCTGAGCAGCAGCTTCGCGTCTTGCTCACGGATGGGCGGGAAATCGCCGTGCCGCTGACATGGTACCTATGACCGTGGCAGGCGACGCCGGAGCAACGGGCTCTGACCGCGCTGCATGGTCCGCCCCATCGAGGCAGAGCATCGGGAAATTCGCCGCGCTGCCCTGCGGTAGCGTATCGCGACCCACGTTCTTCACCAGTACGTGCCAAGCATATACGCGATGCCGATCCGGTATCGCATGCTACCGTTCCTGCGGCGCGAATCCCAATAACCGGCCGGCGAGTTCGATCGTCCATCCCTGCACGATCAGGGAAGCGACAACGACAATAAAAATGACCGAGAACAGGCTCGCATCGCGGCCTGGATCGACCAGTGCCGGGATGAAGCTGAGATAGATCGGGACCGCGCCGCGCAGGCCGACCCAGGATGCGAATGTCGATTCCCGCAGCGTGAAGCCGAACGGCAGAAGGCAGGCAAAGACCGCCACCGGGCGGGCTATGAAAATGAGTAATGCCGTGCCGGCCACCGCCGAAGGGATGAACCGTGGCAGATCGTGCGGCGTGATGAGCAATCCGAGCATCAAGAACAGTACCGATTTGCGCCAGCCAGCACAGGCCCTCGAAGAACTCCGTCAACGCTTCACGAAGATTGGGCGCACGTGCGCCGGCGACGATCCCCGCCACGTAAGTCGCGAGGAAACCGCTGGCGTCCACGAGTTGCGCCACGCCGAAGATGCAGATCGCACCGGCCGCCGCCAGCACCGAGGCGAGTGCCGATTTAAGCGGCAGACGCCGAAGGGCGACGGACAAACCCCAGCCCGCGGCAATGCCAATGAGGGCGCCGCCCGTCATTTGCTCGACGAAGGAGACGATGCTGTGCGTCACCGAGACGGTGCCCGGCATTGCAATCAACCGCAGCAGCAGGAAAGTCAGGAACACCGACATCGGGTCATTGAAGCCGGATTCCACCTCGAGGACCGCCAGCAACCGCTTCGGGACGGCGACGCGCGACCGCGTCAGCAGCGCCATCACGGCGCCGGCATCGGTCGGCGCGGCGATGGCTCCGGCGACGAGCGCGGGCAACAAATGTATGCGTTCGAACAATGCGACGCAGCCCCCGACCACCAGCGTGGTGATGGCAACCCCGATCGTGGCCAGCAATATCGCCGGCCAGAAGGCCAGGCGAAGCAACGCAAGCGGCGTCTGCAGGCCACCCTGGAACAGGATCACGGCCAGCGCGACACTGCCGACGACATAGGCGGCGGTGAAGTCGGCAAATGGGATGCCCAGGATACCGTCCGTACCGCTCAACATCCCAAGCGCGAGGAACGCGAGGAGTACCGGCGCGCCGATCCGCCGCGACAAGACTCCCCGCCAGCACGCTGAGCACGCCCAGCGCGCCACCCATGACAATGATCCAGTACGCGCTATGCAGCACATCGTGCAGCGGCTGGTTGCTCACGTTCTCCCCGCCTCGATCATGGATACCCAGTCAGCGTCGCGCCGCTACCCGGCGCGTAGCTTGCTTCGAATATGCCATCTGCGGCCGTGACTTCCTACCGCACTCGATTGCATATTTGTGCGGATGTCGGTATGCAATGCACGAAGCCTGCATGCAGGGTCGCGCGGTGTGAACGATTTGGGGGGATCATGCGTCGAAACAGGACGATCCCACCGTCCAGCCCTATGTGTACAACGTGACCTGTGTCCAGGTGTATTCCGCCACTCCGGCGGCAGTGACCTATGGTTATACTGCCGGCTGCATGATGGGCTACGTCACGGCCGGGGTGCTGGTCTACGGTACCGGCTATTACTCTCCGCCGGTCGTGGTGCCGGGACCGGTGCCAATCTACTACCCCTATTCTTATAGCTACGCTTCGAATGTCTGGTACAATCCCTCGACCGCGCGTGGGCACGGGGCGGGACGGTCTATGGGCCGTACGGAGGGGCCGCGTCAGGCGGACGGTACTATAATCCAAGAAGGGCGCGAACGGCGACGTCTATGCGGGCCGTGATGGCAACGTCTATCACCACGACGATAACGGCTGGTCGAAATGGAACAACGGCGGGTGGAATTCGGTGCAGCAGCCATCGCCCAACCAGCACCGGGGTAGCGGCAACGGCAACCTCGGAGCCAATCATGGCGGTGAGCGATCCAACGCCGTCAACCGCACCGGCTATCAGCGGCTCGAGCAGGATCGGCTCGCCCGGCAAGCCGGGAATGGACAGTTCAGGGGCAGAGGCGGGTCCGGCGGCGGCATGGGGTTCAGGCACTAACGAGCCGCCTCGGGGCGCCGAAGCAAGTGGCCGTCGGTGATCGCCCGGCGATCGCCTCAGGTGCGGCCGATGAATGGCTGGCGTCGGTGCCGGCATGGAGGGAGAGGTGTCGGAATGCAGGGAGACGGGACAGCAATGCAGCATGGCTTGACCGGTCGGCGGCACGGCATCGTGCCCGGCGCCGCCTCCTCCACTAGGCGACTGCTTATCGGGTTGGGGGTGCTGCTGGCGGCCGCCTCGTCCGCCGCGGCGCAGCAGCCGTCGCAAGCGCAGGCGAATGCCATCCGCCAGGCCTGCCGCTCCGACTATCAAAGCCACTGTGCCGGCGTGCCGACGGGAGGGTCGGCGGCGTTGTCATGCCTGCAGCAGAACGCCACCAGCCTGTCGCAACCGTGTCAGCAGGCCCTTGCGGCGGTGGGGGGCAACGCTGGGGGCAACGCTGGGGGCAACCCTGGGGGCAACGCTGGAGGCAACCCGGCGCAGCCGAGCGCGCCGGCATCCGGCACAGCCTCGCAGGCGCCCGCCCCGGCTTACGCGCCAGGGAGCGGCCCGGCCCCTCCGGTTGCGTCCGCGCCCATGGCGCGGCCGCCGATGACGCCCCGAGAACAGATGGCCATGCTGCGCGCGGATTGTGGGCCTGACTACCGGCAGTTCTGTCGCGGTGTGCCCTTTGGGGAAGGACGAGCCATCGCCTGCCTGCGGGCCAACGGCCCCCAGCTTTCACCGCGCTGCCAGTCGATGCTGCTGGCAATGAAGCAAGCTCGGTGAGGACCAATGCCCGTGCGGCCGATCACCCCGGCTGGCCTTTCGTCCTTGCCGCTTGTTCGCACGCACGCGTCGCCTCGGTGCAGAGCACGCCGGCGAGATCATTGCCGCCGCCGGCATAGGTGGTGGTCTATGACCAGGTGAAACTCGACGGGGCCAACCGCATCCGTTCGTGGCGGGAATGCTCTTGTCACTCCATGAGTGGGGCGCCGGCCACGGACCGCGGAGCTGACTGAGTGCCCGGCACCGCCCCTCCGCTCCCCAGCGCATTGAAATTCAGCCCGTTCGCCCGCATATCGCGCCCCGCAAGGAGGGACCCGTTATGAGCGACGCCATTACAGAACAACACGTATTCGGTGCCGAGGTCGGGCGGTTGCTCGACCTGGTGGTCCACTCGCTCTACTCGGAGCGCGAAATATTCTTGCGCGAGCTGGTGGCCAATGCCGCCGACGCAATGGACCGCCGCCGCTTCGAGTCCCTGACCGACCCCGTCCTGTCGCCCCCGCCCGACGCCAAGATCCGTATCATCCCCGACAAGCAGGCCCGCACCCTGCACATCGCCGATGATGGCATCGGCATGACCCGCCAGGAGCTGATCGACAACCTGGGCACCATCGCCCGCTCCGGCACTCGCGCCTTCGGCGAGGCGCTGGCCGCCGCCACGCCGGAGGACCGCCCCAGCTTGATCGGCCAGTTCGGCGTCGGGTTCTACTCGGCCTTCATGGTGGCCGACCGGGTGGAGGTGACGTCGCGCAAGGCCGGCAGCGAGGAGGCGTTCACCTGGGCCTCCGACGGCGCCGGCGCCTTCACCATCACCCCGGCCACCCGGGAAACCGCCGGCACTGACGTGGTGCTGCACATCAAGGCGGACGCGGACGAGTATCTCGACCCGTACCGGCTGGAGGCGGTGGTGCGCAAATGGGCGGACCACATCACCGTCCCGATCACCATTGCCCGCGACGGCAAGGACCAGCCCGCCAACGAGGGCAACGCGCTCTGGCGCAAGCCCCGCGCCGAGGTGACGGAGCAGAATTATAAGGAGTTCTACCGGCATCTCGGGCACATGTTCGACGAGCCGTGGGCCACCCTGCACTGGCGCGCCGAAGGGCTGATGGAGTTCTTCGCCCTGCTGTTCATCCCCGGCATGAAGCCGTTCGACCCGCTGGACAACGACCGTGACTTGCATGTGCGGCTGCATGTCCGCCGCATGTTCATCACTGACAAGGCCGAGCTGCTGCCGCACTGGCTGCGCTTCGTGCAGGGCGTGGTGGATACCGAGGATCTGCCGCTGAACGTCTCGCGCGAGATGCTGCAGACCACGCCGGTGCTCGGCCGCATCCGCAAGTCGTTGGTCAGCCGGGTGCTGGGCGAATTGAAGACGCGTACCAAGGAAGCAGATGACTATGCGAAATTCTGGGAGAATTTCGGGCCGGTGCTGAAAGAGGGCATCTGGGAGGATTCCGAACACCGCACCGAGCTGGCGCCGTTGCTGCGGTTCCGGTCCTCGACGCAGGACGGCTGGACGTCGTTGCCCGAGTACACCGACCGCATGCAGACCGGCCAGGACACGATTTGGTATCTGGCCGGCGATTCGACCGACGCGTTGAAGAGTTCGCCGCAACTGGAAGGCTTCCGCGCCAAGGGGCTTGACGTGTTGCTGCTGTCCGATCCGATCGACGCGTTTTGGCCGGACCGGCTGGACGCGTTCGAAGGCAAGAAGCTGAAAAGCGTCACGCAGGTAGGCGACGATCTCGGCAAGGACACCGACGCGCCGGATATTTCCCCGCTGCTGGCGGCAATGAAGGAAGCGCTGGGAACGGACGTGTCCGACGTGCGCGCCACAGCGCGGTTGACCGACAGCGCGGTGGTGCTCTCGGCTCGCGAGCATGGCCCGGATCTGCAGATGCAGCGCCTGATGCGCCGCGCCGGCCGCGCGATGGGTCCCGCCGCGCCGGTGCTGGAGGTGAACCCGCGCCACAAGCTGATCGAGACGCTGGCCGGGCAGACGGACAACAAGGAGCTGATCGCCGAGTCCGCCGCCACGTTGCTCGACCTGGCGCGCGTGCAGGAGGGCGAACTGCCGCGCGATCCGGGTGCATTCGCGCGGCGGGTGACGGATCTGCTGGCCAGGTAGCCGCACTGCAACGCAGATCAAAGAAAAGGCGCGCGGCTGGGGAGAGTGCCGCGCGCCAAGGTTGGGAAAACTAACACCACCTCCAAGCCGCCGAGCTGCGGCGGCTTGACGATGAAATACCCCCGCAATCCTTACATCATCGTTGCATGTCAAATGATTGTCTGTCGATTGTCACGTTGTGTCGCGCGCTGATGTCCGCGGCGTCGCATCCCCTCTCGCCGCCTTCAACGCCGACCCCTGTCTCCCTGGCCTGACCAAGAACTGTCCCACTCCGATACGGTTCAGTGTCCGCGGCTCCTGCTCACGTAGCGGCACCATCCCGCAGGCACGCCCGCACATACGACAGGAAATGCGCCACGTCCGGCGTCGGCAGTCGCTCGACCTTGGCGGCCTCATCGAACCGCCGCAGCCGCACCGCGGCCTCGGCATGCGGCCGCGCATCAAATGCCGCCGCCTCGTCGGCCGACATGGGGCCACCCTGCAGCGCGAGGCTCCGCACGCTGTCCGGCGACAGTCTCGCGGAATAGTCCGCCTCGGTCCCGCACAGATACCGCTTGGCCGCCACATGCAGCCGCACCGGCTCGGTCACCTCCGGCCCGAACAGCGCGGCCAGGTAGGCGCGGCCAAGCTCCTCGTGCCGGTCGTCGATGCCGTCCGCTGCGGGATCCTCGCCCAGCCCGTGCACCATGTGACCGATGTCGTGCAGCAGCGCCGCGGTGATCAGCGCCGCGTCGCCGCCCGATTGCTCCGCCAGCAGTGCCGCCTGCAACGCGTGCTGCAACTGGCTGACCGAAGCCAGCCCATAGCGGCGGCTGCCCTTTTCCTCCAGCAGTGCCGCGATCGAGGCCACGGGGTCTGTGCTCATGCCGGCCGGTCCTTCCGATGGGAAACATGTTTGCGGCGAAGCTCTGCACGCCGCGCCGCCGGTTGGGAAGGCACAAGGACAGCGAGTCGTCCAAATGTCACACCGGCAGGTCCGTGCCTCCCGGGCAATAGCATTTCACCGGCGGGTCTCGGTCTCGGTTGCCATCTGCCCGCTCGGTGGGTCGTTAGAGCGAGGAAAGCAAGCAAAATTCTAACAGTAGAGAATCGCGATCGCCCTGCTCCCGCCTCAGCCACCCCCGCGCGGGCGTGTCCCGGGAGCGCTCGGTTGCTCCACCGCGTTCGTCTCGGGCGGCGCCGGGGTCACCACCTTCACCTTCTTTCCATCGGACAGTCGCGACGCGCCGTCGATGACCACTTGCTCCCCGGTCCGCAGCCCCGCCGTGACGATGGAGGCTTGCTCGTCCTCATGCCCCACCGTCACCACCTGCCGCTTGGCCTTCCCGGAGGCAACGACGAACACGTACGGGCCGCTCGGGCCGCGCTGGATCGCCGCCGGCGGCACCACCAGCGCGTCCTGCGCGGTCTCCACCTGCAGCCGCACGCCAACGAACCCGCCCGGCCACAGCGCGCGGTCGCGGTTGGGGAACGTCGCCTTCAGCTTGATCGTGCCCGTGGTGGGATCGACCTGATTGTCCAGCACCGACAGCACGCCGCTATCCAGCTCCGGGCCACGCGCGCCGCCGGCGTCCTGCGCATAGGCCAGCACCTTCGCCTCGCCGCGCTGCATAGCCCGCGCCACCGCCGTCAGCGACTGCTGCGGCAAGGAAAACACCACCGAGATCGGCTGCAACTGGGTGATCACCACCAGCCCGGTGGTATCAACTGCATGCACGATGTTCCCGGGGTCTACCTGCCGAATCCCCGTACGTCCGTCGATCGGCGAGGCGATGGTGCAGTAGCTCAACTGTGTCCGTGCGGTGTCGATCTGCGCCTGATCGCCGCGCACCTGCGCCTCGAGCTGCGCCACCAGCGCCTTCTGCGTGTCGGCCGTCTGTGCCGTGGTGTAGTGGGTGGCGACCAGCTTCTGGTAGCGCACCAGATCGACCCGGGCATTGGCGAGCTGCGCCTCGTCCTGTGCCTTCTTTGCCGTCGCCTGGTCCAGCGCCGCCTGATAGGTGCGCGGATCGACCTGCGCCAGCACGGTGCCCTTGTGCACGTCCTGGCCTTCCTTGAAATCCACCGCGACCAGCGGCCCATCGACCATGGTATGGATCGTGACAGTGTAGTACGCCTGTACCGTTCCCAACCCGTCCAGGTAGATCGGCACATCGCGGCGCTCGGCGGGCGCGACCACCACTGGGATCGGCTGACCGGCCATCGGATTGGTGGTTGCCTTCTTGATGGTCCCCGGTGGCCAGAACCACACCGCGCCAACGATTGCGGCGACCAATACCAGGCACAGCGCCACCATCCCCCACGACCGCGACCGGCCGCGCGCCACCACGTCGGGAGCGCGGGTCAGCGAGTCCATGGCTGGCCCCACGGCTGGCCCCATGGCTGGCCTCGCTCGCCGGTCACTGCAAATTACCTCCGATCGGCAGCGCCACGCTGCCCGGCACGACGCCCGGCGAGAGCCCCGGAAATTGCTCTGGCACCGGTCCGGGCGGCTGCTTCCAACCGCCACCGAGCGCCTTATACAGACTCAGCAACGCCTGGACACGCGCCAAACGCACCTGCACCAGGGTGTCCTCGGCGCTGTAGAACGTGGTCTCGGCGGTCAGCACGGTGGTGACGTCCGCGGTGCCCGCCTCCATTTGCGCCCGAGCGATGTCGGCGGCGCGCCGCGCGGTGTCGACCGCCACGCGTTGCAGCGCCTCCTGCTCCGTCGTGTAGCGCCACGTGGTCAGCGCGATGTCCACGTCGGTGAACGCCTGCACGACCGCCTTGCGGTAGTCCGCCAGCAGCTCGGCCTGGCGTCCCTTCACTTGCTCCAACTGTCCCCGCAGCGTGCCGCCGTCGAAGATCGGCTGCGTCAGCGCCGCGGCGGCGGTGGTCAGGAACGCGCCAGGACCGAACAACACGCCGAGCGCCGCGTTCTCGAACCCGGCCGACCCGGTGAGCTGGATCTGCGGGAAGAATGCCGCCCGCGCCACCTTCACATCGAAATTGGCGGCGATGAGCTGCGCCTCGGCGCTGGCCACATCGGGGCGCCGTTCGAGCAACGCCGACGGCAGGCCGGGCGCGACGTTCGGCAGCAACAACGTCGTGAGCGTGCCGGGCCGCACCGTCACCGCCTCCGGTGGCCGGCCGACCAGAATTCCCAATCCAATGATCTGCTGCTCCATTTCGCTGCGCAGGTTGGGGAGGGTGGCGCGAACGCCGGCGACCAGCGATTCCTGCTGTGCGACATCCAGCGCCGAGGCGGTGCCAGCCTCCATCCGGCCACGGATCACCGCCAGCGTTTGTTCCGAGTCGGCCAGGTCCTGCCGCGCCACCGCAAGCTGGTCGGCGAAACCGAGCGCATTGAACCAGGTGCTGGCGACGCTGGTCACCACGGTCAGCGCCACGGTCTGCTGGTCGAACCGGCTGAACATGGCGCTCGCCACCGCCGCTTGGCGCGAGGCCAGCGTCTTGCCCCAGAAGTCCAGCGTATAGGAAGCGTTCAGGCCGGCGCTGTAGTCGTGCACATCAATGTTGTTGCTGCTTGCGCGCACGGTGCGGCCGTAATTGGCGTTACTCTCCTGCACCCAACTCGCGCTGCCGGATGCGCCGAGCGTCGGCAACAGCGCCGCGCCGGCAATGCGCACCTGCGCGTCGGCCTGTTGCACCCGGGCGATGGCGGCGAGCAAGTCGAAGTTCTCGCGCCGGGCCTGGGCGATCAGGGAGTTGAGGTCGGGCGAGCGAAAGCCGCGCCACCAGTCAGCCGAGGGCCACGCCGTGGCCGCGGTCGCCGCGCTGGCGCGGTAGGCGGGCGGGATGTCCAGGGCTGGGCGATGGTAGTCCGGACCAAGATCGCAGCCGGCCAGCGCCAGCAACGCGGCCGCGCCAATGCTCCAACCGATCGCTCGCACCCCCGTTCGCATGCTCCCACCGCCCCCGGTGCACCTTCGTAATGGCGACCGGCGCGGTGCGCAACGGTATAAGTTCCTGGCGCCGCTTTCGGACGGCTGGATGTTGGCGCACAAATGATTTTGGGTGATTGGAACGCAACGCCGATGCGGTTCGGTGCCGCGCTTTTGCCGCGACCGCTGGCCGCTGTGCTTCGACCTGAAGCCGGATGCCGGCGACCTGTCATTGCGAGCGCAGCGAAGCAATCTCCCCCGAGTGACGTGCGCACTCTCGGGGTAGATAGCTTCGCTGCGCTCGCAATGACAGGTGGCCGGCCACGAACGCGCGCCTTTCGGAAATGCGCGCCAGACAAATTCGTTGCCTATCGAATTATAACACCGCCAGCAGCCGCCGAGCTTCCGCCGCATCCCTGGCAATCTGCGCCTTCAGCGCCTCCAGCCCCGGAAACCTCTGCTCTTCGCGGATATAGGCGTGCAGAGCCACGCTCACCTCCGCACCGTACAGATCGCCGTCGTAGTCGAAGATATTGGCCTCCAGACGGCTCTCGGTGCCGGCATTCACCGTCGGGCGCCGGCCGATATTCGCCACCCCCCGATGCGTCGAACCATCCGACAGCCGCACCGTCACCGCATAGACACCGCGTGCCGGCTCCAGATGCCGCCCCAGCGCGATGTTCGCGGTGGGAAAGCCGATCGTGCGCCCGCGCTTGTCGCCGTGCACCACCTCGCCGCGGATCGCCCAGGGACGGCCCAGCTCGGCCGTCGCCCGCTCCGGGTAGCCGTCCTGCAACGCGCGGCGAATGCGACTGGAGGAGACCGGTCCCTCCAAATCGGTCAGCAGCGGCACCAGGGTGACGCCGATCCCCACCGCCTCGGCCCGCGCCTTCAGAAAATCGGTGTCGCCGCGGCGGCGGTGGCCGAACGCGAAGTCGGGGCCGCAGACCATGTGACGCGCGCCGATGCCCTGATGCAGCACCTCGGCGAAAAACACATCGGCCGTCATGTGGCTGAAGTCGTGGTCGAACGGCATCTCGTAGATCAGGCCGACGCCGAGCGCCGCGAGCAGGTCGGCTCGCTCCGCGGAGAGCGTCAGGCGGAACGGTGGGTCGTCGGGGCGGAAGAATTCCCGCGGGTGCGGTTCGAAGGTCAGCACCGCCAGTTGCGCCTTGGGGCGCGCGGCATGGGCGGCCTGGATCAGCGCGACGTGGCCGCGGTGCACACCGTCGAAATTGCCCAGCGCCACGGTGGCGCCGCGCCCGTCGGGGGGCAGGTCGCGCCAGTGGTGGAAGATGCGCATGAGTGGGGTCCGACTTCCGCCGTCATGACCGGGCCTGACCCAGCCATCCACACACCGATGACCGTGCGTGGATGGCCGGGTCAGGCCCGGCCATGAGGAAATTGTGCGTCTGCATCGGCATCAGCCGCGCGAGGGGACTTGCACGTAGGCTTCGCCCTCGATGACGACTTCATCGCCCACGGTGCAGACGGTGCTGAGCGTGGCGCGCTTCTTGTCCGGGTTCAGCGTGGCGACAGTGATGGTCGCCTTCACCGTTGCGCCGATCTTTACCGGTGCCGCGAAGCGCAGCGACTGGCGCATGTAGAGCGTCCCCGGCCCGGGCAGCTTCGTCCCCAGCACGGCCGAGATCAGGCCCGCCGACAGCATGCCGTGGGCGATGCGCTCGCCGAAGATCGAGGCCTTCGCCGCCTCGGCGTCGATGTGCACCGGGTTGGTGTCCAGGCTGACCGCGGCATAGAGCAGGATGTCGGCCTCGGTGATGGTCTTGGCGAGGCTGGCCGACTGGCCGACCTGCAGGTCCTCGAAATAAACGGTCATGGGGGCGGTCCGCCTTCGCTGCGCTGGAGGGGTTCTGCGGGAAGCGGCCGGGCAAATCAACCAACCCTCGCGTTCAGCGGGTGCGGAGCGTAGCGCGCACCGCGAAGCATGCCCCCTGGCCTACCCCTCTGGCCCACCCCTCCGGCCTGGCCCTCTGGACCACGCCTCTGAGCCACGACGCCACGCCGCTGTGGGGCACGCCGCGGTGGGTCACGCCTCTGTGGGTCACGCCTCTGGACCACGCCTCTGCGCCACGCCTCCAGGCCACGCCTACCTAACCTCTGGGCCACACCTCTGCGCCACACCTCTGGGCCACGCCCAGGGCAGGTACAACGGCTCAGAAACGATTCCGGATTCTTCTTGACTTTGTTGACCGCACGGTATTTTTACTGGACGCTGCTTGACGGTGCCAGCGCCATGCTCAGAGATTTCGTTCGGTTTGATAACGTACTGATAGAGCGCGTGTTCCAGCCGGCGGCCGATACTATCGCGCACCGGGCAAGTCTGGATCGGTTGCGTATCGCAGGATTCTGCGTGGATGCTGCATCGGTCGCCTGGGTCCTGTCCCAGGCCGGCAGCCTGTCGGCCGCGGTGGCGCACTGGCAGCCAGCCGGCGCGTCTCTGCGCCTGTTGCTGTTGTTGCTCGGTCTGGTGGCATTGCGCAGCCTGCGCGAGCTGTTCGGACGCGTGGGCGCCGGCAAAGGCGTGAACCCGTTGCGTGTGGCGATGTTGCCGCATCGCGGCGTGCTTCTGGCATTGCTGGTGGCGCGCCTGCCCGGGCTCGGCAGTTTTGCCGCGGCGGCGGATCTCGCCATGCTGCTGCTCACGGTTTGCGCGCTCTACCTGGGCGCCTGCGTATCGCGGCCGCCGGTGCGCCGACGCAGTCCGTGGCGCGCCTCCGCTCTCCCGCAAAGCGAGGTCCAGCCGCGCGGTGGATCGACAACAGGGTGAGAATGCGGGGACGCCGTCGTCTCACGCGTAACCGTCACCTCACGCGTAGCCGTCACCTCACGCGTAGCCGTCAGCTCATCGGCGCCGGAGCCTTGTTGTAATCCGCATCGGACACGTACTCGAACCATGCGGTCCCTTCGCCCTTGTCGTTCAGCTCCGACATCGCGAGATGCGCGAACAGTTTGTCGGGTGCCGCGCCGTGCCAGTGGCGGGTATCGGGCGGGATTTGCACCGTGTCGCCGGGGCGCAGTTCCTGCACCGGCTGGCCTTCGAACTGCACGCGGCCGGCGCCGGACAGGCAATACAACGTCTGCCCCACCGGATGACTGTGCCACGCCGTGCGCCCGCCGGGCGTAAACGACACGACCGAGGCCCGCATCCGCGACGGACTCTTGCCGACAACGATCTCATCCGAAAACACCGTGCCGGTGAAATTCGCCGGAGGTTGCAGCTTGGTCGAGCGATTGGAAGCACGCAGAACAGTCATGGAGTTTCCCCTTCACGCTGGCCCCTACACGCTGGCCCCTCAAGGCTGACGCGTGCGGAACTCTTGGTGCCGGCAGCCTGGATGTCAAACCGTCCTGACATGTTCGGGCCGGAAGCCGATGCCCACGACTCGGGCGGGCAGGCGCTGCAACAGCGGATAGCGCCCGACCATGCGCACCAGCCAAGGCGGCCGCGGTGTCGCGGTTGACTGCAGCACGTTGCTGATCACGCGCTTCTGGATGAGCACTTGCATGGCTTGCGTCAGCCGCGTGGGCAGCTCACGGCGGCGCTGCACCGCGCGCAAGTCCGCCAACGTAACGTTTCCCTGACGTAGGCGTGGCGCCAGGATGTTGGCCGCGGCCACGGCATCCTGCACCGCAAGGTTGATGCCGATTCCGCCGATCGGCGACATGGCATGCGCGGCATCGCCAATCAGCAGCAGACCACGCCGGTACCACTGCTCGAGCCTGTTCACCGCGACAGTGAGCAGTTTTACGTCGTCCCAGGAGGCGATTTCGTGAATACGGTCTTGGAAATGCGGCGCCACGCGCACGAATTCCGTGCGAAACGCAGCAATCCCACGGTTACGAAACGAGTCGAAGCCGCCCTTGGCGATGAGGTAGGCGCACTGCCAGTAATCGCCGCGGTCCAGTGTCACCAGGATGTGGCCGCCATCCACGCGGCCGAGCGTCTGGGCGGGATCGCTGTCGCGCCGAGACAGGCGCAGCCACAGCACGTCCATCGGCGCGCCGCGGTCGATCACCCGCAGCCCCGCCGCGTCGCGCATGGTGGAATGCCGCCCGTCGGTCGCCACCACCAGGCCCGCACGGATTTCGAAAGCGCCATCCGGGCCGTTCGCGGTGATCCCCGCAATGCCGTCGGCGTCATGCAGCAGGCCGGTGCCCTCGGTGCGCATCAGCAGGCGGAAATTCGGCAGGCGTGTGGCGTGGCCGGCGAGGAAGTCGAGGAACTCCCATTGCGGCATCAACGCGACGAACTTGCAGCGCGTCGGCAGGTGGCTGAAATCGCCAACCGGCACTGTTTCGTTGCCGATTTGCACGGAGATGTTGCGGACCTCCTGGTGCGGGCGCGCGAGGAATTCGTCGAGCAATCCCATCTCGTGCATGAGCTGCAAGGTGGACGGATGCACCGTATCGCCGCGGAAATCACGCAGGAAATCGGCATGTTTTTCCAGCACGGTCACGTCGACGCCGACACGCGCGAGCAACAGGCCCAGCATCATGCCGGCCGGACCGCCACCGACCACGCAGCAGGCGGTCGTCAGCGGTTCGGCGGTCATGCGGCTACTCGGCGGCCATCCGTGGGACATAGGCTGGTACCGTGGCGCGTTGTGCGGCGTCCATCGGTTGCGGCCACCAGCGGTGTTCCCATTCGGCGAACAACGGCTTCAGCTTAGGCGTGACATGCTCGGCGAACATGCGCGTGTTGTAGCGAGTCAGTTCCTTGCCCATGTTGCCGAACTGCAAAAGCAGCATGAGGTTGCCGACGTTCAGGTTGGTCGCGACCTCGTGTAGCTGCTGCACAACTTCGTCGGGGGAACCGACGATGACGTAGCCGTTCTCCACGATGGCATCCATCTCGCGCGCGAGCGTGTTGAACTTGCTGTCGTAGGATGCGGCTTTGGCGACCTGGCTCTCCAGCCCCTTGCGCTGCGTCGCCTCGGTGGCGTAACCCGGCGGAGCGGCGAATCGTGGGTCGATGTGCAGGCAGTTGCCGTAGAAGTATTCGGCGGCTTGCGCGTACAGCTCCATTGCGTGCTGGCGCGATTTGCCGACGCCGACGAATTGCAGGAAGCCGGCGCGATACGGGTTGCGGTCCTTGCCGAGCTTGGCCATCTCGCCCCAGAACCCGTCCATGGTCGCCTGGCCGATCTTGTAGCCATAGTACGACAGGTAGCAGTACACGTAATCCAGTTCCGCGCACCACTGCCAGGTTTCCACCGAGCCACCGCCGGGCACCCAGATCGGCGGATGCGGGCGCTGGATCGGGCGCGGCCAGATGTTGACATAGCGCTGCTGGTTGAAGCGGCCGTTGAAGGCGAAGGTGTCGGGATCGGTCCAGGCGCGCAGGATCAGGTCGTGCGCCTCGTGATAGCGGTCGCGCAGCAGCGATGGGTTCTGGCCATAGGCGTAGCAAGTGTCCATCGGTGAGCCGACGGGGAAGCCGGCGATCAGCCTGCCGCCCGAGATCACGTCGATCATCGCGAATTCTTCCGCCACGCGGGTCGGCGGGTTGTACAACGCCAGCGAATTGCCCATGACGCACAGCGCGGTCTCGGTCGTGCGGCGCGCGAGCGAGGACGCGATCAGGTTGGGCGACGGCATCAGGCCATAGCCGTTGGAGTGGTGTTCATTCACGCACACCGCGTCGAAGCCGCAGGTGGCGGCGTATTCCAGCTCATCCATGAAGTCGTTGTACATGTGGTGGGCACGGCGCGGGTCGAACAGGGAGGAGTGGATGTCCACCCAGACGGAGGGGTGCTTGCCGCGGAAGCCGGGTGGCAGCTCGGTGTAGGGCATCAGGTGGAACCACATCAGGCGCATGGCATGGTCTCCTCTTCGTCTATTGTCCCGGTTCTTCCGTTATCCCCGGGTCTCTTCCAGTGTCGTTATCCTGCCGCCAGGATGCCATCGGCTAATCTGTCATTGCGAGCGAAGCGAAGCAATCTCCCGGAGGGTACGCACTGGGTACGCACGTCATACCAGGCGCCGTTGACGGCGACTCTTCGTGTCATGGGCGTGCCTGGCGCGGCCACCCCGTCTTGCGGTGTTGCGAGCAGCAAAGACGTGGGTGCCCGGGCAAAGCCAGGCCAAGCCCGGTCATGGCACAGAACCGATCGCCGCCGACATGGGTCAGCGTGAAGGGCGGTTGGTATCACTCGCGGGAGATTGCTTCGCTCGCTCGCAATGACAGTTCAACTCGCAATGACAGTTCAAGGTGGGCACCAATCGTTTGAGTCGGAGCACTGGTCATCCCCGGGTCTGATGCTTGGCAAGATAGCTCGGGATACCGCGCACGTCCTCCAGTGTCTCGAGATCGGCGATCAGACCGCAGAAGGCGTGCATCGCTTCGGGCGCCAGAGGCAAGGCCGACAGCTCGGCGCACCGCTGAAATTTCTCGATGACCTCCTCCAGCGTCATCGGATTGGAGGGATGGCCCTTGACGTAGAGTTCGCACCCGCTCCAAATCTTGCCATCGACGGTGTGAATATCGACGTCGACCGGCGGGTAGCCCTCGCGCCTGGCGAGCTCGTTCTTGTCGTCCGTCACGCGCAGTGTGATCTTGCGGGACAGCCTCAGGATCGCGGGATCGGCCAGCGCTTCGCGGGTCAGCGTGTCCGGCAACACGGCCCCCTGCATGATTGCCAGCGCCATGGTGAACGGAATGCTGAATTGCGCCTCGTTGATGGTGCGCGGCGCATATTTCGGCTCGCCATGCTCGTTGAGTCCGGCGAGTTGCATGTTGTAATCGCTGGTGCGGACCTCGATCCGTTCGATGGCGGCCGGGTCGATGCGATGCCGATGCAGCAGCGCCAGCGACGTATAGATGGCGTGATGCGTGGCCTTGCAGGCGGCGTAGGGTTTGATGCTGACCGCACCGCTTTCGAACTCCTTGCCGAGACCGGACAGCAACGCTTCCGCATGGTACTCGCCGCGGAAGTACAGCGGATAGAGGCCGGCGCCGCCCAACAGCGGTGCCCGGGCGCCGCGATGACCGCGGCGGGCAAGCTCCACCGCAACAACGCCGGCGCGCGCGCCCATGCCGGCGTTCAGCCACACGTCCCAGGTTCCATCGCTGGTCGAGAGCACGTTTCCCGAGCAATGCGCATAAGCCGCGCCCATGGCATTCAGCAGTGCGCCGGTGTCGAGGCGGTACAGGCGGCCGACCGCCGCGGCGACACCGAACGGCGATACGGTGGGGCCTTCCCATCCCAGGCGGCCTGCGTCGCCGGCAGCAAGCCGGAGGCGGACCAGGACATCGCCGCCAACGGCGATCGCGGTGATCAAATCCCGCCCGCTGACCGGCCAGGGCAAATGCTCAACGACGGCAAGCGCCGCGGGCACGATTGTGACGTTGACGTGGCCTCCGTGCCCGCGTCCGGCCCGTGGCGAGCCTTCGTGCACGTCATCCAGCTCGCGGCACCGCGCCATGACCGCATTGGCAAAGGCTGCCTCACTGGCTGGCACTTTATCGCCGAACAGCCAGAGCGTGCCGTCCGGCGATCCGCCGTTCTCGCGCGCCATCGCCGCGACGATCTGGCCGAGCTCGGCGGAACTTCCCGCAAGGCCTGCACCGGCAGTGTCGATGACGGCCTTCTTGACGGTCGCTACCACCTGCTGCGGAAGATCCTCATAGCGAACGCCAAGCGCATGCTCTGCCAAGGCGACGATCGGGTCCGGCGTCGCCATGGGCTAGTGCTCCGATCCTGACGGTCGGTGCGCGCTTTCGCCTGTCATTGCGAGCGGAGTTTCATCCGTCATTGCGAGAGGTAGTGCCATTGCGAGCGCAGCGAAGCACTCTCCCGCGAGTGACGTGCGAACTCTCCAGGAGATCGCGTCGCCGCGCTCGCAATGACGGTTGGGCCGATGGCTTGGCAGCGCTGGCATCACGACACTTACCCGGCCGGCAGGGATACGGTGCCCGACAGGACGGGCCGGTTCGTCAGCTGGTCCATGCTGGCGATGTCGAAGCGGCGTTCGGCGCCATCGCCCTCGCCCTTTGCCTGTGCCTGCAAGCACAAACCAGGCAGCAGGTTCTGCAGGAACGTCACGGAATACCGCGTACCCGAGAGCCAGCTTTCCCCGTACAGCCGCGCAAACATGCAGTTCATCAGGCCGATGGAGTACCGGCCTGGTGCGATGATGTCGCTTAGCCCGGCAGCCTGCGCGATTTCCTGACGATTGTGCAGGCTGGGATGCGGGCCGTAGACGGCCTCCTCCGCGGCGAAGAAATCCAGGATGTCCTCGCGATCCAGAATCTTGGGACCGAACGAGAGTTGCAGGGCGGGACTTGCGTCAGCGTGAACCGCGGCGGCCGAGTCGGATTTGGCCGCGCCACGCGCACCGCGACGTGCGGCGATCACCTCGCGGAAGTTGAGCAGCATGGCGTTGTCCACCTGGCAGACGAGGTCGCCGGCATCGTCGCGGGACTCCAGGGTGAACACGACGTAGCGTCCGCCGCGGCGCTCGTACTTGCCGGAGAGGCGGCAACTGACATGGATGCTTGCGCCGAGCGCAATGGGCCTGAGGAAAGCGATGTCGCACTTCGCATGGACGCTGCCGCCCCAGGAAAAGCGTTGCCGCATCACCCAGGAATGCTGCCCGCAAAGCAGGCTCGGCTCAGCCAGGCCGCGGCCCGGCAGGAAGGCGGATTCCGGCAGCGAATAGGCCGCCAGCCGGCGGCGATTGTAATCCAATGGGATGGTGTAGCGGATCGGGCCAACGGTCTCGCCAATCGGTGCGGTCTCGTAAACCAGCGGTTCGGTCATCGCAGCGAACTCGTGGCAAGGTGGATCGCCGCGACGTGCTCCGTTGGGACCATGTGTCCCACGCTTCCACTCGCCGCCCTGAGGCGTGTGCCGCTGCCTTGGGGGATCGGATGAAACGACATCAGGCGCATACAGCGATCCTCCCACGATCCGTTACCGTAACCATAAGTGCGGCAGCGAAATGTCGCGTTGCCATCTTGGCCGCACGCTTATTCGGCTGCGGGCGAGCCGTAATGGAAACTGCGCCCGCGCTCCGGTACCAACAAGTCTTGGGCTGGGCGAATAAGAACACTGCCCTTCTCCTGATCATGGGGCCAGGGGACGGTATGCACATCTGTAATACCCTTGACACTGACCCATGTCGGCAGGGCAATCAGCTCTGCGTCATGACCCGGCTTGCCCGGCTTGGCCCGGCCACCCACGTCTTTGCTGCTCGCAAAACTTCGCTGCCCCCTACCCAAACTTCCCCGCACTCTACCCGAACCCCTGCACCAGCTCCGCGATCCGCCCCGGATCCGCCTCCTCCATCACTCGCCGCGCGAACCGGGCGCAGGCGTCGATCTCTACCCCACGCACCCGCTGCTTAACCCGCGGCACCGCCCCGGCGTTCATGCTGAACGACCGCAGCCCCAGGCCCAGCAACAGCGGAGTCAGATCGCGGGTTCGCCGCCATCTCCCCGCACACCGACACCGGCATGCGCATGCGCAATGCCGCCTCGGTGGCGAACTGCACCAGCCGCAGCACCGCCGGGTGCATCGGATCATACAGCGCCGCCACGTCGGTCTCTCCCCGGTCCACCGCCAGCGTGTAGGCGGTCAGGTCGTTGGTGCCGATGGCGAAAAAATCCGCCTCGAGCGCCAGAGCGTCGGCTGACAGCGCCGCGCCGGGCGTCTCGATCATGATCCCCAGCGGCGGCAGCTTGTCCGGTATCCGCTCCCCGCGGCGGCGTAGCCGGCGCCCGACCCGCTCGTACATCTCCCGCGCCGACCGCACCTCGCCGACGGTCGTGACCATCGGCAGCATCACTCGCACGGGACCCGCCAGTGCCGCGCGCAGGATGGCGGCGAATTGCGTCTCCAGCAGCTCCGGTCGGCGCAGCAGCAGGCGGATGCCGCGCATGCCCAACGCGGGGTTGGGATCGGCGATCTCCGGCACCAGGCCGGCACTGGCCAGCGCTTCGATGTCCTTCTCGCCGCCCCAGTCCAGCACGCGGATGGTGACCGGATCACCGTTCATCGCTTCAACAATGGAGCGGTAGGTCTCGGTCTGCGTCGCCTCGTCCGGCACGGTCTCGCGGTTCATGAACAGGAATTCGGTGCGCAGCAGGCCGATGCCGACGGCACCGGACTGGGCGATCAGCGGCAGTTCGATCGGCAGTTCAAAGTTGGCCTGCAGCTCCACCGCCTCGCCGTCCAGCGTTTCGGCGGGGAGACGGCGCAGCTTGGCGTAGCGCTGCCGCTCACGGGCGAAGGCCGCCACCGCGCGGCGGGCGACGGCGATGGTCTCGGCCGAGGGGTTCAGCACCACCTTTCCCGCAGCGCCATCCACCACGGCGATGTCGCCTGGCCGCATGGCATGCGCCACTCCCGCGGCTCCCAGCACCGTCGGCACGCCCAATGCCCGCAGCATCACCGCGGTGTGACCGTCCGCGCCGCCCTCCTCGGTCGCCACCCCCGCCAGCCGCGACGGATCGAGCAAGGCAGCGTCGGACGGGCGGAGCGATTCGCTGATCAGCACGGCGCCTTCGGGCAGGCCGGCAAAGCTCTTGAACGGCGCGCGGGTCAGGTTGCGCACCAGGCGGCGGGCGATTTCGCGGATCTCCTCGGCGCGGCGTTGCAGGCTGGCGCGATCCTCGGCCGGCATGCCTGGTTCCGCCTGGGCCAGCATCGCGGCGGCAATCGCATCGGATTCCGCCACCACAGCGCTTTCCGCCGACAGCAGGGTCTCCTTGATCCGCTGACGCACGCCACGGATCAGGCGGGACGGCCCGAGCATGCGGATATAGGCGTCGATCAGCGGCGCGATCTCGGCCTGGCTCTCTTCCGGCAGGATCGCCAGCCGGGCGCGCAGCTTGCCAAGCTGCTTGCGCGACTGAGCGATCGCCGCCTCCAGCCGTGCGCCCTCGCCGGCGATATCGGCCGCCTGGATCTTGTGCCGCGTGATTTCCGGCACCGGTTCCGAGGCGCCGAAGACCGGTCCGATCGCCACGCCGGGCGATACCGCAATCCCGGGAAAGCTGCGTTCCGGCCGCGCCGTTCCGGCGGAGTGTTCGCGCGCGGTGCCCGAACCCACGGCCCGCCCGGTGCCCGCGCCAGTGTCCCGCGCGGTGCCCGAACCCATATCCCGCGCGGTGCCCGCTCCAGTGTCTCGCGCGGTGCCCGAACCCATGTCCCGCGCGGTGCCCGCGACGACGGCCCGCGCCAGGCGTCTGTGCTGAGGTGCCGGCGGTTCAGCCGGACTCATCGAAGCCGCCTCGACCAGGCCGGCGAGCGCGTCCAGCGCCTCTCGCGCATCCCAGCCCTGGGCGCGCAGCTCGATCGTCGCCCCCAGGCCGGCGCCCAGCATCATCAGCCCCATGATGGAGCGGGCCGACACGGTCTGCCCGTCCCGGCACACATCGACCGAGGCATTGAATTGCTCCGCCAAGGTCGCGAACTTGGCCGCCGCCCGCGCGTGCAGGCCGCGCTTGTTAGCGATAGTGACGACGCGGGTCAGGACAGGCGGGGCAGCCCCAGCCGACATGCGTCGGAAGGTGCTTCGGGCGGTGCGACGGCAGGTGCGACGCCGGAAGGTTCAGGCGACGGAGGTCCAGGCTCGGAGGAATCGGACTCGGCCGCTGCCGTCATCCGCACTTCCCGTTCATCTTGCAGCCGTGCAGCACGTGCGAGGCGGCGGCGATGTATTTGCGGCCCGCCTCCTCGGCGCAGTTCACCGCGTCGGCCATCGGCTGGCTGCCGCGCACCTTCGCCAGCTTCACCAGCATCGGCAGGTTCACGCCGGCGATCACCTCGACGTTCTGCTTCTCCATCATCGAGATTGCGAGATTGGAGGGGGTCCCCCCGAACATGTCGGTCAGCAGTACGACGCCGTCTCCGGTATCGCACTGCTTGATACAGGCCTCGATCTCGGCGCGACGGTTGTCCATGTCGTCCTCGGGACCGATACACACGGTCCGGACGTTACGCTGCTCGCCCACGACGTGCTCCATGGCGGAGCGCAGCTCCACGGCGAGGCGGCCGTGGGTCACCAGGACCATGCCGATCATGGAAGTGATGAACGCTTCCCGACCGGCTCCACGTGGAAGCCTGCTGTCTTTGGGTTGGGTCATGGGATCGTCTCAGGCCTCCTGTGCCTGAACCGGCGAGGACCGCGCGGCCTCGCCACTTGCTTTTCCGTCCGGACGCGGGAACGGGCGGTCATTGTCAGGAACGGCGGCGTAGCCCTCCCGGGCCAGCTCGCGATGGGTCACGTTCAGCTGCCAGTCAACGCCATTTTCCCCGCCCGCCGTCTCATCAGCGATCCGGGATGCCAAAAAACGTGGCCAACTGCTCCACCAGGTAGACGGAGCGGTGCCTGCCCCCGGTACACCCAATCGTGATCGTCGTATACTTTTTGCCTTCCTGGACAAATCTCGGCAAGAGCAAGCTCGATCAATTCCGCAAGGCGTGGAGAAAAATCGCGGGTAGTCGGGATCGGCCGCGATGTAGGCGCCGACCTCCGGGTCCAACCCCGTCTCGAGGCTGCAATATAGGGTCATAGTGCGGATTCCGCAAAAAGCGTGCATCGAATACCAGATCTGCTTCCCGCGGCAGGCCGTGCGCGTAGGCGAAGGAAACCAGCGACACCACCAGCCGCCCGCTGCCGGACTCGCCGCCGGACGCCGAATTGCCGCTCGATCTGCTGGCGCAACGCGGGCAGCGGCAGGCCGGAGGTGTCGATGACCAGATCCGCGCCCTCGCGCAGCCGGGCGGTCAGGGCTTCCTCCGCCGAGATCCCGTTCCCCACGCGGCCCTGCGGCGCCATCGGGTGACGGCGACGGGTTGCGGTGTAGCGGCGCAGCAAGGTCGCCTCGTCGGCCCAGACGAACACCAGCTCGGCGCGGAGGGCAGGGTTGGCGCGCAGGCGCTGCAAGGCTTCCAGCACCGCGGCAGCGTCGAAGCCGCGGGTGCGGGCGTCCACGCCGATCGCCAGCCTGCGCTCGCTGCGGGCCACCATGTCCTCCAGCATCGGTCAGCGGCGGGTTGTCCACCGCCTCGTAGCCGATGTCCTCCAGCGCACGCAGGATGGACGCCTTGCCCCGCACCGGACAGGCCCGTGACGAGCACCAGCCGCAACCGCTGGTCCGGCGGGACGGCGACGTTCATGCCGCGAAGGCCCCGGCGACCTGGCTGATGCGGCCGAGCGCACAATCCAGCGCCAGCATCACACGCTCGGGCGCCGACGCGGTGGTGGGGTCGAGCCGGATCAGCGGCAGGTCGAGGCCCGCATGACGGCCGGGCAGGGGCAGGCGTTCCATCGGGGCGCCAAGTTCCGCCACAAGGAGGAGGCGAGCCGAGGCGACGTACGGCAGCCGGACGATCCCGAGACCGTGGACTTCCAGCAACCCCGCAAGAGCTTCGGGCGGCGCGGCGATCCCGTTCTCGATGTCCACGCGGTCGTCGGCAACCAGGTCAAACCCGCGACCGAGCAAGCGCAGGGCGAGATCCGACTTGCCGGACCCGGCGGGGCCGATCAGCAACACGCCGTCGCCGTCACGCGACACACAGCATCCATGAACCTGCCCGCATGCCTGCATGGGTGTGCAATTTGAGCCGCTGTTCGCAGGAAGGGAAGAGGGATGCGGCCAGACAGGTGCGGCCAGACGGGTGCGGCCAAAGGCGGTACGGCCAGAGGGGGTACGGCCAGAGGGGATACAGCGAGAGGGGGTGTGGCCAGAGGGGGGGTGGCCACAGGGGGTGTGGCCAGAGGGGGTGCGGCCAGAGGGGGTGCGGCCAGAGGGGGTGCGGCCAGAGGGGGTGCGGCCAGAGGGGGTGCGGCCAGAGGGGGGGTGGCCAGAGGGGGGGTGGCCAGAGGGGGGTGGCCAGAGGGGGCGGCTAAGGGGGGTGCAGTAGAGCGCGGAGGCCGAGCACGGTGGCGGGAAAACATGGCCGGACAGCATTCCACCGCGAGCGATTGCGTGATCGCTACGGTTCTCGTCGGGGGCAGCGCAAGGGGGCAGCGCAACGTTCCTCGAACTCACGCGCGAGGCCTACCGACGCGAGGCCTACCGACGCGAGGCCTACCGACGCGAGGCCTACCGACATGATGCAAGCATGATGCAAGTCGCACACCGTCAACCGCCAGGCGGAGGCTCGGGCGCAGTGTCCTTAAGCAGGGCCCACGCATCATCCGGACCGGCCAGAATCTCGATCAACCTTGCCTTGTCCGCCAATGTGAACTGTCCATTGGAACCGATCGCCTTGATCACGTCGGTGGTCTGCCGCAGCAGCGCGTCATAGGTCCCCCCGCTACCCACTCGCCGTGCAGCCTCGGCCAGGTCCGACAGCCCGCGCGCAGCGTCTTCCAACCCGGCAACCTCCCTCGCATTTCCGCTGGCATCGGGGTCTTCAAGGATTTGCAGAAAATCTCGTTGCAGCCCCACAGTGAACCGCAAACGACAGCTTTCATCCAGCCGTCGCCGCAGCTCGGTCAGCCGCCTCCGAAGCGCCGGCTTGGCGTCTTCCACGTTGGCGCACGCCAACAGTGCCAGCACACGATATGCCTCCGTGGCGGCTTGCCGAAGCGGTGTACCCAGCACGACCGCCTCGACGCCTTTTTCCGCCTCCAGCCGATCCAACAGGCTGCCGATAGCGGTCTCCATGGCTTCTCGCATCGTCAGGCAGAGGCTGCCGCCGATTTCTCCGATGGCTTTGCGAATGCTCCGTGCCGCCTGCGGCAGTCGCGCCAGCACCAGCGCGATCATCATGCCCACCGCCTGGGGTTGTGCGCGGTTCACTTCCAACAGCATGCGCGTGGCAGCGCTTGTGCGGACCGGCTCGCCGATTTCCGCCTCGGCACGCCACGTCTGCAATGTCAGCACCTGGCCGAGGACAGTCCCCGTGCCGGTGGCAAGCGCCGAAAACAAGCCGTCCGGCAGCCCGGTCTTTTCCGTCCACCCCTCCGGCGTCGGACAGCGCATCAGCGCTTGCGCGGCGCCGGACCACAACAGCGGCCCAGCCTCCGCCACGGTGGCACGGTCGTGGGTGGTCCGTCCCTCGATCATGCGATCGATCCGTTCGGCATCTTCGCCCATGATGGGGCGGATGGCTTCCTCCAGGGGCGCCATGGCGCTTCGCGGTAGCGTCGGAGCTTTCGGGCGCCAGGCCCCGGGCGGGACGATCAGCGGGTCCAGCGGCGTGAACAGCAGGCGCCTGAAGCGAAGCGGACGAGGCGGGCGCAATTGCGCCATGCGTCCCCGGAACGGCGCGATCAGGTCATCGATGGCACCGCGTTGCTGCACCTGATCGACGATTTTCAGCAGCCTGGGAATTTTCGCGTCGTCGACCGCCAGTGCCGCATGCAATGCGGTCAGCTCCGCGGAAGGAAGCCCATGATGCAAGAGCGGAACGGTGGATGTTGCGGACATGGCAGTGGCCTCGTGACGGTCGATCGGCATCATGGGGACAGCGCGCGCATGAGTTCATTGCGAACGACGAAGTCGATCACGGACGACGTCCGCCAATCCTGGTTTCGCTTGACCGTCTGGCGCCCCTGCGGCCGATCAGGTCTGTCGTCGGAGACGCGCCAGTCCTCGCGCACCAGTACCGTGCTGCGATAGGTGAACAGGCTTTCCGCCCGGATGGTCACCCGCACCCACTCGCCGGTCTCCTTGGGTAGGACCGGCACCAGCATCGCTATTTCATCCAGTGCGGCGATCCGCTCGGCATCGGTGGTAGCCGCGTTCCAGAGCTGGCAGATCGGCTGCCAGCCATCCAGCAGCCATTCCGGCCGCTCCGCGATCCGCGTGAGCAGGGCGCGGTTGGCGGGCGATTGCTGTATCAGGGCGACGGCATCCCGCGTGGCGAGACGGGCATCCCGTAGCGCGGCCGTCGTGCAGGCGAGCGTGGCACCGGCCACCTCGGCGACCATGCCACCGACTTCACCGCTGCCGTGCGGACGTGCCCGGCTCCAGGCGGCAATCCCCTGGTGCACACGCGCCAGCGTTTCCAGCTGCGTCAACACACGGGCAGGATGGGCCGAGTGGTGCAGGCCCACCCCGCTGAAGATCGCCCCAGCCTGCTCCAGATGAAGCCGAAGCTTGTCAGCGACCAGGCCAAGCCGTGCCGCGTGCGCGGCCACCGCCCGCTGGCCGGCGATCTGCAATTCCTGGTCGGGCGCCGTAAATCCTGTGGGGTCGATGCCCTGCGGCTGCACCCGCTCCCATAGCGCCAGCAGCAGCAGGAAGCTGGTCAGGGCGCGTGCGTCCTGGTCGCGTCGCAGCGCCGCCTGCGCTGCCATCTGTGCCTCGCGGCCTGCCAGGCCCTCGATGGCAACGTCGCGCGCGATCCGGCGGATCGTCGCCGGGGTCACTTCCGTCAGGGTCTCCAATCGCTGGGCGAGGCGCCGGTCATGCACGGTTGGGCGGCAGAAATGGTTGAGGGAAGGCAGGGGAACCACGTAGAAACCTACGCCGCCGGATGGCCTGGGCAGCACAGCTTGGACGCCCGCGTGCTCCTGCGACCGCACGCGCGCGCCAGATAGCGCGGGCGTGGTGAAGGGTACCAGCACCCCGCGTTCGGCGAAGGTGCTGGGCATGTAGGTCTTGAGTTGCGGTAGCGGCGTATCCGACATTCTCAGGCGGCCTAGAATTGCCAGGCAGAGTACGCTGGGAAACTGAACAAATGGTTTCCGCGACCGGCCCGGGGCCGGACCGTTTGCTATCCGCGATGTCGCGGCATGATCGACGGAAGGGGGCGTATTCGTCTCCGCGCCGATCGCCGGTTCCTTCGGCGCCCGGCCCGTTCACTTCGCGGCTTGGTATTATCCGGGCAGCCTGGCGATCGCCGGAATGCCGTGCCGGCCGATGAAGGTGGCGACTTCATCGCGGGTGGGGAGCGATGGCTGGGCCCCGAGCCGCGTCACCGCCAGGGCCGCCGCGGCGGCGGCAAAGCCCAGGCTGGCCGCGAGCGGCCGGGCCTCCGCCAGCGCCGCAGCCAGCGCACCGAGATAAGCGTCGCCCGCGGCCGTGGTATCCACGGCCGCCACCGGCACCGCGGGACAGTGCCAGGCGCCGGCAGCGTCGCAATAGAGCGCGCCGTCGCCGCCCAGTGTCAGCAGCGCAGCACGCGCGCCCCGCGCCACCAATGCCTGCGCGGCGCCGAATGAATCGTCCCGGCTGGCAATCGGACGCAGCAGGATCGCCGCCGCCTCGGTCTGGTTCGGCGCGATGAGGTCAACCAGCGGCAGCAGCTCGGGCGGGACCGGGCGCGCCGGGGCAGGATTCAAGATGACGAACCAGCCCGCCTGCCGCGCCGCCTGGATGGCGCGTGCGTTGGCCTCGGGCGGGATCTCGTGCTGCAGCAGCAGGATGCCGGGGCCGCTCGCGCGCGCCAGCGCTTGCTCTGTCAACGTCGGGGCGCAGGCGGCGTTGGCGCCTGAGATCACCACGATAGTGTTGGCGCCGGTGGCATCGATGGTGATCAGTGCGGTCCCGGTGGGGCCATCAACCGCTACGACGTCGTCGGTGCGGACGCCGGCTTCGCGCAGCCCGGCGATCAACGATGCGGCGAACGCGTCATTGCCGACGCAACCCGCCATGTTGACGCGCGCGCCCAGCCGCGCCGCAGCCACGGCCTGATTGGCACCCTTGCCTCCTGGCGCGGTAAAGAAATCGTTGCCCATGATGGTCTGGCCGGGTTCCGGCAAATGCTGGCAGCGCGCCACCAGATCCATGTTCAGGCTGCCGATCACCAGGACTGGTTTGGGCTGATCAGTCATGCCGATCCCATCGTTGAGTTCACAAAGGTCCAGACTTCCACGATGTCACATGTGCAGTGGCTTGCGCATTTCCAGGCTGCTGGGGAATGCCAACCTGCCCCTCCGTGTCGTTTCCAACACCGCCTCGCGAAAAGACTGCCTCTTGAGGCTGGGGTGATGCCCGAACGCCTCCCGTCACGGCGGGGCTCGACCCGGCCAGCTACGCACGCGAGAGCCGGGGTGTGACCGGGTCAAGACTGGTAAAGCCCGGCCATAACGGGAGGCGCTCGGGCGCCGTCCGTCAGTCTTTTCGCGGGTTGGTACAAGCCGCTGTCATTTCCAAGCTTGAATTGACTCACCCGCTGGCCGGTTCAGCGTGGTTGAACGCAGGCGCGGACAGCTGAACATCCCCGCCGGACTTCCCCGCCGGCCCGGGGTCAGGCCATCCCGCCCGCCAGACTCTCCAGCGCCCGCCGGTGCAGTATCACGACCTCCGACAGTCCGGGAATCTCGATCAATCCCTCCGACCGGAAGCGGGTCAGTGTGCGGCTGATCGTCTCGATCGTCAGCCCCAAATAGTCGGCAATGTCGCTGCGCGTCATCGGCAGCGGGAACCGCGTGCGCGGATGCCGGCAGGAAACGCCCTGTTGGCTCTGCATCATCAGGAACGACGCCAGCCGCTCGCGCGCCGTCTTGCGCCCCAGCAGCAGCATCTGCTCCTGCGCTGCCACGAGCTCGTTGGCCGCCACCTCGAGCAACCGCTTCTCCATTGCCGGAAAATCGTCGAGCAGCACGCGCAGCCGGCTGCGCGGGAAGCGGCAGAAGGCGACAGGCTCGATCGCCTCCGCGCTGAACGCATAAGTGTCGGACACTGCCAAGCCGAGGAAATGCCCCACTCCAGCGAAGCCGGTGATCTGCCGCCGTCCGTCCGGCAGCAGCTTGAACAGCTTGGCGGTGCCACGAGTGATATTGAAGAAACTGTGCGCCGGCTCGGCCTCTTCTATGAAGGTGCTGCCGGCGGCGACCTCGGTCACCACCGCAAGGCTCGCCAACCGGGCCATGTCGCGGTCCGGGATCGCATTGCACACGCTGAAAGACCGCGCTTCGCAATGCCGGCATGGCTCAACCCCGCTATGCGGATCGAGCCCGATCGGGCGGGCCTGCAAGGAGATCATCGAGTACTTTCGTATGAAACGAGTGCACCACAACCGTGCGGCCGCGCGCGATCGTACGCAATACGGAAAATCCCGTACGCGCGTTCGGTGTCCGCTTGATCTGCGTCAAAGCCCCAGCGAGCCCTGCTCAGGCACAGTCTGCCCCCGACTGCAGAGGCGACGACGATCATGGCCGCTTTCACCCTCCGCGCGCTGGCGCCGGATCAGATCCTGTCCGTCTATCCACTGATCCGGGAGGCGATGCCGGCGGTGGACCTCACCGCCTGGACGAACTTCGCCCGCCATCTCACCGGCCGCCGCTCCAGCCACAACGGCATCATGGCTGCCTGGCGCGAGGGCCGTCCGTTCCCTTGCGGCCTGTTCTGCTACCGCGTGGACAAGACGCTGAGGCAAGGCAAGGTGCTGATCGCCGAGTATTTCGTGGCCGTGGATCTGCTGGACCCGAAAGCGGTGCTCGCCGCCCTGGTCAAGGAGCTCGACGACCTGGGGCACCGCTTGGGCTGCAACGCTGTGCGCAGCGTGGTGCATGGCGGGGAGCCGGAGGTAGCGGGCGGACTGGTGGCAGCGGGCCACGCGCCGGAAGCATCCCTGCTGCTCAAAGGGCTGGCAGTGGGCGCCGCGGGCCGACGCAGGCATGCGCCGCCGACCCCGGTACACTGAAAGCCGCGAGACTGCCCGCACCGTACGTGCCTTTCAGTGCCGCGGCGCGGGGGCCTCATCGAACACCGCACACGCCAGGCTGACCAGTTGCTCGGCCGTGCCGGTGTAACCGGCACGGTCGGCATCCTGGGCAAGTGCAATCAACCGGTCCGACAGCACCAGCGGACTGACGGAGCCCCGGCGCAGCAGAGCAGGGACGCAGAGCTGGTTCATGGAGGTCTTCTCCTTCGCCCGGCCATTCTGGCCGCGGCGCCAGAATACGCTGGCATTCTTGAATCGAAGGTTAACCGCCGGCGGATTCCCGCAATGCCAGCACGCGGAGGGCGGAGGCCAGCGGCTGGCCCGGGGTACGGGCGGCGTCCGTCGCCGCCACCAGTGCCGAAAGCGTCTGCCCGCGCGCCGAGGCGATGGCCATCAGCGCAGCCCAGAATGCCTCCTCCAGCGCCACGCTGGTGCGATGACCTGCCAGGGAGAAACTGCGCTTCACCAGTCCGCTCAGCCGCCGCCTCCCTCCAACGTCGCGCCCGGTGACGTCATGGCCGCCGGCACCACCCAGCGGTCGAAATCCTCCGGCCGCACGAAGCCGAGCTTCGCCGCGGCTTCCTTCAGCGTGATGTTCTCGGCCAGCGCGGTCTTGCCGATCCTCACCGCCTTGTCATAGCCGATCCGCGGATTCAGTGCGGTAACGAGCATGAGCGATTTCGCCAGGTTCTCGGCGATGTGTTCGCGGTTCGGCTCCAGGCGGTCGACCATGTTGGCGGCGAAGCTTTCGGCCGCGTCGGCCAGCAGGCGGGCGGATTGCAGCACGTTGAAGATGATCACAGGCTTGAAAACATTGAGTTCCAGGAAACTTTGCGCCCCCGCGACGGTCACGGTGACGTGATTGCCCATGACCTGGGCGGCGACCATGGTCAGCGCCTCGCACTGGGTCGGATTGGTCTTGCCCGGCATGATGGAGCTCGACAGGCCGTCGGCGGGCACCACCAGTTCCGACAGGCCGGCCCGCGGCCCGGAGCCGAGCAGGCGGATGTCGTTGCCCAGCTTGGTGAAGGACACGGCGAGGACATTCAGCACGCCGGACAGTTCCACCAGGGCGTCGTGCGAGCCCATGCCCTCGAACTTGTCGGGGTTGGGGGTGAAGGGCTGGCCGGTCAGCGCGGCGATGCGCTCGCAGAACACGCGATCGAAGTCGGGGTGGGTGTTCAGGCCGGTGCCGACCGCGGTGCCGCCCTGGGCCAGCGCCAGCAGGCGGGGCAGCGCGTCGTGCAGGCGGGCGATGCCGAGTTCCACCTGACGCGCCCAGGCGGCGAATTCCTGCCCCAGGGTGACGGGGACGGCGTCCATCATGTGGGTGCGGCCGATCTTCACGATATCGTCCCACTGTGCGGCGCGCGCCGCCAGCGAGCGGTGCAGGGTCCACAACGACGGGATCAGGCGCTGCACCGCCTGCGCCGCGGCCACGTGCATCACGGTGGGGAAGCTGTCGTTGGACGACTGGCCGCGATTGACGTGGTCGTTCGGATGCACCGGCGCGCGGACGCCGCGAGGCTTGCCCAGCAATTCGTTGGCGCGGTTGGCGATCACCTCATTGGCGTTCATGTTGGTCTGAGTGCCGGAGCCGGTTTGCCAGACCGGGAGGGGGAACTCGGCGTCGTGTTTGCCCTCGGCGATCTCGTTTGCGGCGGCGATGATCGGCTCCGCGATGTCGCGCGGCAGTTGGCCGAGCTGGAGGTTCGCCTCCGCGGCCGCCTGCTTCTGCAGGCCCACGGCGTGGATCAGGCCGGGGGGAAAATGCTCCGTGCCGATACGGAACAAGCGGCGGGCCCGCTCGGTCTGCGGGCCCCAATAACGGGCGGCGTCGATCTCGATGCTGCCAAGGCTGTCGGATTCCGTGCGCGTCGCAACCATGCGATATACTCCCGGCCGTGTGATCTTCATGACTCTGCTCGCCGCCAGATATGGTTGGGACGGAGTCGGCGGTAGAGGGAGCGGGACAGCATGGCCTGGCGGGCAGCGATCATCCTGGGGCTGCTGGCACTGTTTACCGGCGCTTCGCGGGCAGCGACGCTGCAGGTCGGGCCAGGCAAGCCGTACGACAAGCCGAGCGTGGCGATCGCCGCGGCCAAGCCGGGCGACACGATCGACATCGCGCCGGGGCAATATTACGATTGCTCTGTAGTCCAGCAGGACAATCTGACGATCCAGGGGACTGGTCCCGGCGCCGTCCTGACGGACCTGACCTGCATGGGCAAGGCGCTGCTGATCACCAACGGCAACAACATCACCATCCGCAACCTGACCCTGCAGCGTGCCCGGGTACCCGACCAGAACGGCGCTGGCATCCGCGCGCAGGGCAACGACCTCACGATCGACCACGTGCGCTTCCTGAACAATCAGGACGGAATCCTCGCCGGGACGAACCCCAAGGGCAATATCCGCATCAGCAACAGTGAATTCGTTCACAACGGGCTGTGCGAGCGCGCCTGCGCCCATGGTATCTACGTTGGCCTGATCAACTCGTTGCACGTGGAGCATAGCCGCTTCTTCGACACCCAGCACGGTCACAGCATCAAGTCGGGTGCCTTGCTGACCGCGGTGATCGATTGCGACATCGAGGACGGTCCCGATGGGACATCGAGCTACCTGATCGACGCGATGTTCGGCGGCTCCCTGGTGGTCACCGGCAGCACGCTGGAGAAGGGACCGAAGAGCGAGAACCACTCGTATGCCATCACCATTGGCGAGGGCGGTGTGCGCCAGCCGACCGCCAGGATCGTGATCCGCGACAACACGTTCAGCAATGACACCGGCCACCCGACGACCTTCCTGCGCAACCTGACGGCAACGCCGGCGCAACTGATCAACAACAAGCTCACCGGTCAGGTGCGTCCGTTGGAAGGCGATGGTTCGGTCAGCTGATCGGCGGCTGCCGTCGGGATCAGGCGGGCATCGGCCCATTCCGCCGCCTCGGCCACCACCGGATCGGGGTCCGATCGCAGGCGCCCGGCGCTGGGCCGCAGCGATGGGTCGCCGGAATTGCCGATGGCGATCAGGACGTTGCGGACGAACCGGTTGCGTCCGATCCGCCTGACCGGCGAGCCGGAGAACATGGCGCGGAAGCCGGCATCGTCCAGCGCCGCCAGCTCGGCCAGGCGAGGCGCGGTCAGGTCCTCCCGCGCGCGCAGCTTCGGGTGCGGGCTGGCGCGGGCGAACCGGTTCCACGGGCACACCGCGAGGCAGTCGTCGCAGCCATAAATACGGTTGCCCATCAACGGCCGCAGCGCGTGGGGGATCGGCCCCACATGCTCGATCGTCAGGTAGGAGATGCAGCGCGTCGCATCCAGGCGGTACGGCGCCGGGAACGCATCGGTGGGGCAGACCAACAGGCAGCGCCTGCACGAACCGCAGCGGTCGGCGTGTGGTTCGTCGGGGGTTATTTCCAGCGTCGTGTAGATCTCGCCCAGGAACAGCCAGGAGCCGTGCGCGCGGGAGACCAGGTTGGTGTGCTTGCCCTGCCAGCCGATGCCGGCGCGCTCGGCGAGCGGCTTTTCCATCACCGGCGCGGTATCGACGAACACCTTCACGCCGGGGCCGAAGCGCCCCACGATGAACTGCGCCAGGTGCTTCAGCATGCCCTTGACCACATCGTGGTAGTCGCGGTTGCGCGCATAGACCGAGATGGTGCCGCGATCCGGCTGGCGCAGCGGGGCCAGCGGATCGGCGTCCGGCGCGTACGACAGGCCGAGCGCGATCACGCTGCGTGCCTCCTTCCACAACGCGCGCGGGTGGCTGCGCTGGCCGGCGCGCGCGGCGAGCCATCCCATGTCGCCATGCTGACCGGCGGCCAGGAACGCCGCCAGCCGCTCGCGTGCTTCGGGACCAAGTTCGGCGGCGCAGAAGCCGACGGCGTCAAAGCCAAGGGAGAGTGCACGGTCGCGGATCGGCGGACGCGGGTCGGTCATGCGGGGCCTATCCTGCCGCGGCGTAGACCTCGCCCACATCGATCGAAATTCCGGGCGGATCGAGCCGCAACATCCCAACATTCACCACGCGCGAGACGATGTCGCCGCCCATCCGGGAGTGATGAATGATCTCCGGTTTCCGGGCCCGCAAAATCAGGTAATGCTGGATCGACGGGACACGAAAATAGTCGGCCAGCTTGTCGCTGGTATCAATCGATTGGGTGGCAGGCGACAGCACCTCGACCACGACCACCGGGTTGCTCGCGACGGTGGTGTCGGGCGACAACTTCGGGCCGCAGTTCACCACGGCATCCGGTTCGTAGTCGGTATCGGCATCGACCTCGATTGTCATGCCGTCTCCCAAAGCCTCACAGTCGAGGCCGTCCTGCCGGATGGCCCGGTCAAGCGCCGCCCATATCCGGTTCTTGACCCGGACGTGCTGTACGCGCTCTGGCGACATCGCGACCGGCTCACCGCCGATCCGCTCATAACGCTTCGGTTGGGTTTCCACCCACCGAAGGTATTCTTCGCGCGTCAGACGTTGCTGCACCGTAATTCCTCCTCTCCACCTGCTGTAACGCTCCTCCCCACGGAGCATTCTTAGCCGCGCCCGCGGTACGCCGCCACGTCCTGCGGCGGAATCCAGACACCATCGGGTGGCGTTCCGGACTGCCAGAACACGTCGATCGGCATGCCACCGCGAGGATACCAATAGCCGCCAATGCGCAGCCAGGCCGGCTCGACCGCCTGCATCAGCCGTTGGGCAATCTGCATCGTGCAGGCTTCATGGAACGCGCCGTGGTTGCGGAACGCGGCAAAGAACAGTTTGAGCGACTTGCTCTCGATGATCCAGTCGCGCGGGATGTAGTCGATGACGATGTGGGCAAAATCCGGTTGGCCGGTCAGCGGGCATAGGCAGGTGAATTCGGGGCAGGTGAAGCGCACGACGTAGTGCCGGCCGGGGGCCGGATTGGCCACGCGTTCCAGCCTCGCGATGTCGGGCGAGGCCGGCACCGTCGTGGGCCGGCCCAGTTGCGTCAGTCCGGCATAGGGATCGCCAGCGGGATGGCCATCCCGATCGCCACGGGGATCGCCATCCCGATCGCCACGGGGATCGCCATCCCGATCGCCACGGGGATCGCCATCCCGATCGCCACGGGGATCGCCGTGCGGATCGCCGTGCGGATCGCCGTGCGGATCGCCAAGGGGATGGTCCGTCATGCGTCCTCCTGCGCCGCCCATCCGGCGCGCAAAGCGGCGGCATGCTGCGCGAAGCGGCCCTCGATGATGGCGGTGCGCAGGCCGCGCATCAGGTCCTGATAGTACGCCAGGTTGTGCCAGGTCAGCAGCATCGGGCCGAGTATTTCCTCGGCCTTGAACAAATGGTGCAGGTAGCCGCGTGGGTGGCGCGTGCAGGCGGGGCAGGCGCAGAGCGGGTCCAACGGCCTTGTGTCGTCGGCGAAGCGGGCATTGCGCAGGTTGAACACACCGGCCGAGGTATAGGCCCGCGCGGTGCGGCCAGCCCTGGTCGGCATCACGCAGTCGAACATGTCGATGCCGCGGGCCACGGCGCCGACCAGGTCGTCCGGCGTGCCGACACCCATCAGGTAGCGCGGCCGGTTCGCCGGCAGGTGCGGCACGGTCGCTTCGAGGACGGCGAAGGTGGTCGCCTGGCCCTCGCCGATGGCCAGGCCGCCGACCGCGTAGCCGTCGAAGCCGAGGCGGGTCAGCGCATCCACCGACGCGGCGCGCAAATCGGGATAGACGCTGCCCTGCACGATGCCGAACAGGGCGTAGCCTGGGCGGGGCAGGAACGCTTCCCGGGAGAGCGCGGCCCAACGCATGGAGAGTTCCATCGAGGCGCGCGCTTCCGCCTCGGTGGCCGGGAAGGCGGTGCACTCGTCGAGCGCCATGGTGATGGTGGCGTCGAGCAAGTGCTGGATCTGCACGGCGCGCGCCGGGGTCAGGCGGTGGGTGGCGCCGTCGAGGTGCGACTGGAAGGTGACGCCGCCGGCGTCGAGCTTACGCAGCTTGGCCAGGGACATGACCTGGAAGCCGCCGGAATTGGTCAGGATCGGACCGGGCCAGTCCATGAAGCGGTGCAGTCCGCCGAACCGCGCCACTTGCTCGGCGCCGGGACGCAGCATCAGGTGATAGGTGTTGCCCAACGCCAGCCTTGCGCCGGTCGCGCGCACCGCATCGGCGGTCATCGCCTTCACCGTGCCAGCGGTGCCGACCGGCATAAAGACCGGGGTCTCTACCGGGCCATGCGCGGTGCAGAGCATGCCCGCGCGGGCCGCGCCGTCGGTGGCGGCGATGCGGTGGGCAAAGGAGGAAGTGGGAGCGTCCATCGGTGGCGATATGGCGCGGAGGGCGCTGTGACGCCAGCGATGGCCAAATGCGTCGCACTTTTCCATTGTCTTGACGTGGGCTGTCTCCGTCGTTGCGACGTGGGTTGGCAATGAATCGAACCCACCCACTGGTCGCGGCAGTGCGGGGCGATACCCGGACGTGCCTTGAAACGCCGGTGCGTTAACGCTTTCGATTTTCAGCACGGAGAAAGCGCGGAGGGCACGGTGTTCACGGAGAGAGTGTCATGTTGCTGGCGGAGCCGTTGACCGAGCGGGTGATCGGGCTGGCAATCGAGGTGCACCGTCACACCGGGCCCGGGCTGTTGGAGTTGGTGTACGCTCGGTGCCTGTGTCACGCGTTGCAGCAGGCAGGCATCGGCTTTGCCCAGGAGGTCGCGCTTCCCGTTATCTACAAGGGAGTTCCGGCCGGCGACGCGTTCAAGGCGGACATCGTCGTCGCACACGAACTTATGGAGATCAAGGCTGTTGCCATAATCCTTCCAATCCACGAGGTGCAACTACGTGCCCATCTCCGATCGAGCGGTATTCGCGTCGGTTTGCTGCTGAACTTTAACGTGCCGCGGCTGGTGGATGGCCTCCGTCGCTATGTGGTATAGCCCCGCCACAGCGAACCATTCTTTCTCCGTGAACACCGTGTTCTCCGCGCTGTCTCCGTGGTGAAAATACGAAATCTTGGCCTGCCCCGGGCGGTCAGGCGTACCCGCCAATCCAATGCCAAACCTCGGCGGCCTAGATCCGGCGCGGCCGGGAACCCGGCTCCTGCTGCGGCATGCTCTGCCGTGCCGGCACGCCAGGCTGCGGCAACGTTATGGCCGCGGTCTCGGCGTGCCGCAGTGTCTCGGCCGTATCCGGCAACTCCGGCAGGTCCAGCCGTGCCGGCGCATCGAATCCGAACGAGGATGTCAGGTCACCGCAGGTGCGCCGTCGCCAATCGCTGAGATTGGGAATCTCGACTCCGAACCGCGCCTCGATCAGCCGCAAGGTAGAGGTGTGGTCGAATGTCTCGCCGCACACATAGCCGCCGCGGGTGAACGGCGAGATCACCAGGCAGGGTACGCGAAAGCCCAGGCCGATCGGCTTGCCGCCGACGAACTCTCCCGGAGTGCCATGCTCTGGCAGCGGCGGCACCACGTGGTCGAACAAGCCGTCGTTCTCATCGTAGTTCAGGATCAGGGCGGTGCGGGCCCACAGCACCGGGTTCGACCACAGCGCGCGCAGCACCTGTGCCGTGTGATGCTCGCCGGCGGCCGGCAGATAGGACGGGTGCTCTGTGACCGTCGATGGCGGCACGATCCACGTTACCTGCGGAATGTTGCCGCTGCGCAGGTCAGCAAGCAATTCGCCGAAGCCGCGGTTGCGCATCAGGTTGTCGAACAAGTCGGAGGTGGGCGCGGCCTCGGCGAAGGCGGGGAACCACTTGCAGATGTTGCAGCCGTAGTCGTCCACATCGTGATAGACCCGCCAGGTGATGCCGGCACGTTGCAAGCGCTGCGGGTAGGTCTCCCACCAATAGCGCGTGCCGCTGTTGTCGAGAGCGGGACCGCCGGCCTTGCCGTCCGGATCGATGGTGGCGGTCATCAGGAAAAAGCGGTTGGGATGCGTCGGTCCCAGCATCGAGCAATGGTAGCCGTCGCAGATCGTGAAGGCCTCGGCGAGAGCGTGATAGAAGGGCAGGTCCTCGCGCGTGTAGTAACCCATGGTCAGCGGCGCGGCATCGCCGTTCACCGCGCGGTGCGCGGGAATCCACGCGTCCATCGCGCCGTTGTTCAGACAGGCGTGCAACGGCCCCCAGGAATGGCTGAGGTCGTGCAGGCGCTGTGCGCTGGTGGTGGCGCAATCCAGCCGGAACGGCAGCACGTAGCCGTCGGCGTTCTGCGGGTCGGGCTGATGGAACACGCTGCGGCCGGATGGCAGGCGCATCGCTTGCGCATCGCCGAAGCCGCGCACGCCGCGCAGGGTGCCGAAATAATGGTCGAACGAACGGTTCTCCTTCATCAGGATGATGATGTGGTCGATGTCGGACAGTCTTGCCGGTGCGCCGGCAGCGGATACGGCAGGCGGCACGCCGGCCAGCACGGCGGAAGCCTGGAGGAAGCGGCGGCGGGAAATGGCGGGCATGGCGCCAGCCTATGCGGCCGCGCGGTGTTTGCCCATGGAGAACCGGGGCTTCCATCAAGTGTTCACACCATCATTGCGCTACGTTGAGCGCCATGGCGTCCGCCTGCCCCCCTCTTGTGGGCCCCTTCGCACGGCGCGATCCTGCTCCCGACCAACAAGGCAACCCGACCAACAAGGCAAATGGAGGAAACGCTCATGTCCGTCTTCGTGATCGGCGGCGCCGGCTTCATCGGCATCCGCCTGATTCCACTGCTGGCGTCGCGCGGCGCGCAGGTGACCTGCATGGACATCAATCCGCAGTCGCCCGCCCTGACGGCACTGGGCGAGAAGGTGAAGCTGGTTCGTGGCGACGTGACGCAGTTCGACGACGTGATGGCGGCGATGACCGCGGCGCGGCCCGAGCGCGTGATCAACCTCTCCTACATGCTGGGCAGCGAGCATGCGCCGCACGTCGCGCTGAAGCTGAACATCCTCGGCATGGACAACTGCTTCGAGGCGGCGCGGCTGTGCGGAGCGAAGCATGTGGTCTATGCCAGCTCGCTGGCGGTGAACGGCGAGCAATTCCATTACGGCGAACGTGCCATCACCGAGGACGACTTCCGTCACGGCCACGTGCAATACGCCATGCACAAGATCTTCAACGAGTTCCAGGCGCAGGACTATCGGGAAAAATTCGGCATGACGATCACCGGCGTGCGGCCGGCGAACGTGACGGGACCGGACAAGGTGCGCGGCTCAGTGGATCACGTGAACTGCATCACCCAGCCGGCGCGCGGCAAGCCGATCAGCTTCCCCCATGCCGACGCGATGCGCTGCCCGATCCACGTGGACGACATTGCCGAGGTGTTCGCCCGCGTCCTGCTTGCCGACAAGCCGAAACATGCAGTGTACAGCACGGGCGGCACGGCGATCAGCCTGGGCGACCTGGCCGACATCGTCTGCGGTTTCCTGCCCGATGCACGGATCAGTTTTGAAAAGCAGAACGGCGGCAAGGAGATTTCCGGCAACTACCTGATCGACAACACGCGGCTGGTGCAGGAGTTCGGCATGCAGTACCGACCCTATCGCGAGCGGGTGCTGCAGATCATCAACGAGGTGCGCCAGCAGGAGGGATTGCCGCCGGTGCGGGGCTAGTACTCGGGATGATCGATGCGCGAGACCGCCGCGCAGGTAACCGCCCGCGCGGAACAGCCGCGTGGGTGACCGCCTGGCATTGCGAGGAGCGCAGCGGACGAAGCAATCTCCCTCACGAGGATCGACACGATCGTGCCGGCGCCGGGCCGCACCTTACCAAACCGTCAGGGACCATGACGCGCCGCGGTGCGGTTGGTGCGGTGTTAATGCGCAATCAACCATTGCCGGGCGACCGGAATTTTTCACAATCCTGGCCGGGTTGCGTGGCAACGACGCTTGACAACAGGGGCCATGAGGCACAACATAGTAGTTGTCATCAACAGAAAGGAGGGTGCATCAGCAGCATGACTCCACCTGGGATGTGTGGGGTTGTCGGCCCGCTTGGCACCGGCAGCGCAACCCGTAAGACCAAGATATAGCTGGGCGCATACGCCCTGGCGCGAAGCATGACTTCGCAAACGGACCCCCGCTCAAACGCGATGATGCGTGCGGGGGTCTTTGCTTTTTACCCCCTGCCAATTTGACGCAATGACAACGGGCGCAACGACAGAGAAAACCAGCCGGCGTTTCCAGTCATGGCGGATTGAAATCCACCCTACTTGATCCCGGTGATCGACGCCGTGATCGCACGCGGGTCGCGCGCGGGCCAGCGGCCGCCATCCACCTGTGCCAGGAACGCGCCCACCAGCCGATTGAATTCGTCCGGGTCCTCGATGTTGATCGCGTGACCGCAGTTTGGCATCACCGCCAGCGCCGCGGTCCTGATGTGCTGCTTCATCAGCAGACCGGGCGTGAGGCACGGCCAATCCTCATCCCCCGTCAGGATCAGCGTCGGCACCGTTAGCGCCTGCATTGGCTCCACCAGCTCGTACAGCGAGGGCCGCTCCCGCTGCACGCCCAACTGCGTATTCCGCGCACCCACCGCATCATGCTCGCCAAGTTGCCGCTTGAACTCCGCGAAGCCGCGCGGGTCCTTGTTCTCGAACTGCACGCGGGTGGGGCCGTAGGCGTATTTCTCAGAGAACACCGCCATGCCCCGGGTGGCGATGAAATCGGCGATCGCTTCGGCCTCGGCCCGGAAGCGCGACCGCTGGTCCGGCTCGGCGCCGTAGCCGCAGCCGGCCACCACCAGAGAACGCGCCTGCGCCGCGTGGCGAAAGCCGAAATGCAGCGTCGCGAAGCCGCCCATCGACAGCCCCACCACATGAGCCTTGTCGATGCGCAAATGGTCGAGCACGGCGCCGATGTCGTCCGCCGCACGCACCTGCGAGTACAGCGCCACGTTGTCCGGGACGTCGGACGGTGGATATCCGCGCGCGGCGTAGGCGATCGCGCGGTAGCGCTGGCCGAAATGCCGCATCTGCGGCTCCCAGCTTCGGTGGTCACCGGCGTATTCGTGCACGAAGATGACGGGCGTGCCGGAGCCGGTCTCCTCGTAGTACAGGCGGACTCCGTCGTCGGCGGTGGCGTGCGGCATGGCGTGTCTCTCCCCGGAATGGCCCCCAGAATGGCCCTCAGAATGGCCCCCAGAACGGCCCCCCGGAATGGACCCGGGATGGCCAGCGAATGGATCAGTCGAGCAGCGGCGGGTTCTCGGCAAGCACTTGCTCGGCGAGGCTGTTGTCCACCGCCACCTCGAACGGGGTGCCGCGCGGGACGAACCCGCCGGAGACCAGTCCCGACAGCAGGCGGTCGTAACCGGCGCGCGGCAGGACCGGTGTGTTGCCCCAGATGCCCAGTGCCTTGTAGCGGCCACAGGCGGTGGTCAACAGCGCTGGCGAGACATCGGGAAAGAAGCCTGCAATGGCGTCCGCGATGGCCGCGCCGTCCGCCCGCGCCACGAATTGCAGCGAGCGATGGATCGCCCGCACCATCCCGTGCAACTCCACCCGCCGGTCCCGCAGCATCGCGCGCCTGGTGTAGAACGTCGTGTAACTGGTGAGGCCGCGTTGCGCGGCGGCATACCAGACATGGCCGGCGCCTTCGGCTTCCAGCGCCGCGGCAAAGGGTTCGAACACCTGCACCACATCCAGATCGCCGCGCCGCAGGGCGGCGGCGTTGTCCGCCATGGTGCGATCGGCCACCCGATCGAGCGACGCCGGAGCCACGCCCGCCCGGCGCAGATCTTCCTGCAGGCACATCCACGGCGTCGGCACCTCGCTGACTGTTCCCACCCGCAGGCCGGGCAAGTCGCCGAGGGAAAAAGCGGGGCGCGGCGTGCGGCCGAGCAAGAGAAACGGGTCGCGCGTGACCACCTCGGCGAAGTGGACCAGGTCGCAGTCCGGCGCCTGGGCGTAGGCCTGCATCACGCGCATCGGGCCGCCCCAGCAGACGTCGGCGCTGCCGTCCAGCACGGCGAGCGCGGCCTGCCCTGGCGAGGGCGCACTGGCGAAGCGCACGTCCACACCCTCCTGCGCATAGGCCTGCCGCGCCAGCGCGACGTAGAACGGCGCGTAGAACACTGCGCGCAACGATTCCTGCAGCGTGACCGGCATGCGGGCGGCGTCAGTCATGGGCGAACTCCTGGTCGGAAATATCCATCGGCGGCGGCAGGCCGGGAAGGTCCGGTGGAATGACCAGGGTGTCCAGGGCGGACAGGTCGGTGTAGCCGGGGAAGCGTTGCGCGCGCATGCCGGCGGCGAACATGTTGCAGGCGCGGCTCCATAGCTCGCCCATCGCGAAATCGGGACGGTAGGCGCCGCTGGGCAGGCCATCGACGGTGGCATCGCTGCCGGGTGCCAGGAACACGGTCGCCGCCACCACCCCGATGCGGTCGCGCAATTTCACCACCAGGGGCTGGCCGCTGCGGTTCTCGATCGTGGTCTTGCCGGTGCCGGCGCCGGCGCGGTCCAGGATCTCGCCGTTGGCGGGCGGGGGGCCGGCGTTGTAGGCGCAATAGGCCTGGTGTGCGGCCGCCAGGTTGCCGGGCGCGAGGCGGGCGGCGTCGATGAAGCCGACGGCAGTGTTGGTCAGGCGGATCTCCACCAGCCCATTTGCGCGCAGCACACGGGTCGCCTGTGCGGCGCTGAATGCCGGCAACTGGCCGATTGGGACGAAGGCGAGCCGGCCGGTGTCGTAGCGCAGCACCAGGGCCGGACCGCCGGCCGGGATCACATAAACGTTTGGTGTGCCGAACAGTCGGATCGGGGCCGGCGGATGCGGCGGAGTCTCGGGCGGTACGGTCGGCGCGGTGGGCGGCACATTCACCACCTGGTCCTGCGCGGGTGGAGCGAACAGGTGCAGCGCGGCCTCCACCCCGGCGAACACCACGACCATGGCCAGGATGGCCCACACCCCGATCGGCAGGTCGGACAGGCGCGGCCCACGCGTCGGGGCGCTCGGCGGCGGGGGGGAGGGCGGGGCCGGGTGGTGTTCCTGCGCCGCGTGCACGTTCGCGCGCAGGTGGTCGAGGCTGCGGGCGGCGCGTTCGTAGGCGGCGCGGCGCAGCGGGTCGGCCAGAACGTCGTAGGCTTCCTTCAGCGCCACGAAGGCGGCGGAATTGCCGGTGATCGGGATGTCCGGGTGCAGCACCCGCGCTTTGCGTCGATAGGCGGCATGGACCGCTTCCGAGGGGGCATCCCAGTCGAGCTCAAGCCTGGCGTAGTAGCCTTGCGGATCGTGGTTCATTGGGCCGGCATCTTAGCGCGACTTTCCGCATTTTCATGACAGGAGCAACCACGGAAGGCCGGCCCACCATTGCGAGGTGCGGAGCGACGAAGCAATCTCCTGCGAGAGGCGCACAAGCGTCCGAGCGCCACTCGCAGGAGATTGCTTCGTCGCTCCACTCCTCGCAATGACAGCGGGTCCGAATGACAGCGGATCTACACGTTGAAGCGGAACAGCAGCACGTCGCCGTCCTTCACCACGTATTCCTTCCCCTCCACCCGCATCTTGCCCGCCTCCTTCGCCCCCTGCTCTCCCTTGCAGGCAACGAAGTCGGCGTAGGCGATCGTCTCGCACGCGATGAAGCCGCGTTCGAAGTCCTTGTGGATCACCGCGGCCGCCTGCGGCGCCTTGGTGCCGGTGACGATCGTCCAGGCGCGCGTCTCCTTCGGCCCGCACGGTGAAATACGTGACCAATCCCAGCAGGTCGTAGCCGGCCCGGATCACCCGATCCAGACCGCTGTCGTGCAGGCCCAGCCCTTCCAGGAACTCGGCGCGGTCGGCTTCCGGCAGTTGCGCCACCTCGGCCTCGATCGCGGCGGAGACCACCACGGTGCGCGCGCCTTCGGCCACGGCGCGCGCTTCCACCCGGGCAGAGAACGCGTTGCCCGTCGCGGCGGAGGCTTCCTCGACGTTGCACACGTACAGCACCGGCTTCGACGTCAGCAGTTGCAGCCGCCGCACCGCCTCCTCCTGCCCCGGCGGGATCGCGGTGCGCGCCGGCCGTCCGGCCTGCAGCGCCGCCACCAGCGGCTCCATCAGCGCCACCGCGGCGACGCTCTCCTTGTCGCCGCCGCGCGCCCGCTTTTGCGCCGTGTTCAGGCGCTTCTCCAGGCTCTCCAGGTCGGCGAGCATCAGCTCGGTCTCCACCACCTCCGCGTCGCGGAGCGGATCGATCGAGCCTTCCACATGCGTGACGTCGGGATCCTCGAAGCAGCGCAGCACGTGGATGATCGCGTCCACCTCGCGGATGTTGGCGAGGAACTGGTTGCCGAGGCCCTCGCCCTTCGACGCGCCGCGCACCAGGCCGGCGATGTCGACGAACTCCAGCGATGGTCGGCATGATCTTCGCCGACTTGCCGATCGCGGCCAGCACGTCCAGGCGCGGATCGGGCACGGCGACGCGGCCGACATTCGGCTCGATGGTGCAGAACGGATAGTTCGCCGCCTGCGCCGCGGCGGTCGCGGTCAGCGCGTTGAACAGGGTGGATTTGCCGACGTTGGGCAGGCCGACGATGCCGCAGTTGAAGCCCATCTATTTCGGTCCCTGCACCAGCAACGCGACGCGCGTCATGAAGTCCTCGGGCTTGCCCTCCACCAGCAGCGGCGCGGCATCCGCCACCGCGTCCAGCACCGGCAGCAGCCAATCGCGGTCGGCGTCGACGAAATCGCCCAGCACGTGGCCCAGCACGCGCGCCTTCTCGCCGGGATGGCCGATGCCCAGGCGCACCCGCCAGTAGTCCGGCGTGCCCAGCATCCGGTCCATGCTGCGCAGCCCGTTATGCCCGGCCGCGCCGCCGCCGCGCTTCACCCGCACCTTGCCGGGCACCAGGTCGAGTTCGTCGTGGAACGCGGTGATCGCCTCGATCGGCAGCTTGTAGAACGCGGCGGCTGCCTGCACCGATTCGCCGGACGCGTTCATGTAGGTCTGCGGCTTCAGCGCCAGGATCTTCTCGCCGGCGACGCTGCCCTCGGACACCAGGCCCTTGAAGCGCGCGCCGCCACGGCGAGAAGCCGTAGCGGATCGCGATCGTATCCAGCGCCATGAAGCCGATATTGTGCCGGTTCCGGGCCATCCCCGGCTCCGGATTGCCGAGGCCGACCCAGAGCAGCATGGCAAACCTTGTGTCGTGCTACCTTCCTGCCGCCGCGACCGCCGCCACCTGCGCCGCGCCGCACCGCCCGCCGGGGCCGCACGGGCGCCACCGGCCGCGGGTGCCGCCGCGGCTGCCGCCGGAGCTGGCGCACCGAGCGCTACCGGCGCGGCCCCGGGCTCGGCCGCCACTTCGACCGCCTTGGTCGGCGGCGCCACCGTGGCGACGACGAAGTCGCGGTCGGTGATCACCGGGCGCGTGCCTTCGGTGCCCTTCAGGTCGTGCCAGCGCACGTTGTCGTTGAAATCCAGGTCCGCGAGGTCGGCGGTGAATTGCTCCGGGATCTGGTCCGGGTCGCAGTAGCACCTCGACCGCGTGGCGGACCACGTTCAGCACGCCGCCGCGCTTCAGGCCGGGGCTGAGGCCGTCGTTCTCGAAATGCACCGGCACCGCGACGCGGATCGGCTCGCCGGGGGCGAGGCGCTGGAAGTCGACGTGCTCCGGCGCGTCGCTGACCGGGTGGAACTGCACGTCGCGGATCAGCGCGCGCGTCGCGTCGCCGTTGACCTTGATCTCGTAGAGGCGGGACTGCCAGCCGGCGCGCTGCAATTCGCGCAGCACGGCGCGGGGCTCCAGCGCGATCAGGCTGGGGGATTGGTGGGCGCCGTAAACCACCGCAGGCACCTTGCCTGCGCGCCGGGTCGCCCGCGCCGCCCCCTTACCGGCTCGCGCGCGTGCCTCGGCCTCGATCGTGACAACGTTGGCCATGGGTTCGCTCCTGCAAACGCCAAACGCCGGCCTCCAGGGGTGCCGGCGAGGGGGCGGGGTTTAGCGGAGGGGCGGCGGTGAGGCAAGGTGGCGCTTCGCCACGCCGGGCAGACGGGACGTCGCGGGCAGGGACCGGCGTCCGCGCGTGCGTCGATCCTGAAGGTTGGTGCATGACCCGGAGTGTTAGTCGAACTGTCATTACGAGCGCGGCTTCTCCGTCCCAGTCGCCGTTTCATTCAAAGCGGGTCGGCCGGCAAGGCGCGTCGGCCGCCAGGCCGGTGGTCAACTTCGCATTGACAGTCGAGCCGGCGGCATCGGTGCGGTCAGCGTGACCAATTGGCATCGCGGGCGGCTGGGCTTCCGCAGCCACGGATTGCCTCCTCGACCGACCTGAACACATAGCCGGCGCCGAGGGCGTCGATCAGGCCGGTCCGGATCGCAGCCGCTCGCGCCCGTTCGGACTCCAACCGCGCCACCGCAACCTGGATCCCGCGCCGGTGCAGGTTATCGACGGCCTGCTGCACGGCGCGGGATCCTGTGAAGTCCACATCGATCACCCCGCTGGCTTCGATCACAACCAGCCGGCACGGTGATGTCATCGCGGCGATGGCATCCATCAGCTTCGCAACCAGATAGTTCGCGTTGATGAAGTTGATTGGCGCCCCGAATGCGAACACCAGGACGTTTGGCTCATGTTCGCCGGCCTCACCCTTCTCCAGGGTCCACCAGACGGTCGTGCCTGGTATCCGGGCCAGCCCGGTGCACCGCGGCCGGGCGATGATGTAAATGCTGTGCACCATCGATAGAACGATGCCCATGCTCATGCCGGATTCGATCGGCAGCACAATGACCAGCGTCGCGCTCGCGATGACCAGCAGAATTTCGTGGCGACTTTGGTGGTAGATGCGCCGCATCAGCGATACGCGAAAGATCCGCACGCCAATGAAGATCAACACCCCGCTCAATGCGGCGGACGGCACAACGGCGAACGCACCGGCGGCGAGCCATACCAGCAACGCGATGAAAATGATCGCCAACAGGCCGGCGAGTTGCGATCGTCCGCCGGATTCGGCAACAACCGCGGTCCGTGGCGGGCTGGCATTCACTGCAAATGCGCCGAGCACGGCGGCCAGGATGTTGCCGGCACCAACCGCGGCAAAGTCGCGGCTTGCAGCCTGCCGCTGGCCCGCGCCGGACGGAAAGGATTGCCGCACCGCGGCAGTCTGCATCATGCAGACCAGCGCCACGATGAGCGACAGCGGCAGCAGACGCGTGAAGTCGCTCCAGGTGGGGAACGCGAGCGTCATGACAGGCGGGGCCATGGGCAGCGCACCCACGACCGAGACGCCGTGACGTTGCAGGTTCAACTGCCAAACGGCGACGCCACTCGCCGCGAGCCCGATCAGCGCACCGGGAATGCGCTTATCAAGTCGCTCGGCCAGCAGGATCACGGCCAGTACCCCCACCCCGATCGCGACCGGCCAACGGTTGGCGTGCGGCAACTGCCTGATGATCGCGGCGCACTCGGATATCAGATTACTGGGAGGGAGTTTGAAGCCAACGATCGTGGGCAGTTGGCCGACGATGATATGGACCGAGATGCCGGCGAGAAATCCCGTCGTCACGGGGATAGACAAAAGATCGGCAACCCAGCCGAGCCGCAATGGCCGCGTGAGGACCAGCACCACGCCGACCATCAGCGCCAGCGTCGCGGCGATGCCCGCATAGTGCGCGGTACCGACAGTGGCGATGCCTGCCAATGCGGCGGCCATGATCGGGGCGATGGTGGAATCCGCCCCGACAGACATCAGGCGGTTGGCACCGAAGATCGCAAACCCGAGCGAACCCGCGGCGAAAGCGAACAATCCGCTGATCGGCGGCATGCCGACGAGCCGTGCGGTCGCCAATTGCTCCGGAATGGCGATCGCCGCGAGCGTCATCGCCGCGATGGCGTCCCCCGGCAACCAGGAAGCGCGGAACTCGCGCAAGGGGGCGAACAACCAGCCGGCTTGTCGGCGCGGACTAGCCATGGTGACGGCTGGCTTTTCTTGGCCTTGCTCCTTTGCGATGCCCGATCTTCTGCTCTGCCGTCTCGTCGGCGCGGTATCTTCCGCGAATGGCGAGAATACCGACGCGCGATGAAGGCCGCCTCAGACCAATCTCATCCCCAAGCTCATGCATTGTCGCGCCGCGTCACAGGGATGGTGCAGGCCCGGTCGCCAGTGGCGTTTCCGCAGTCCCGGGCAGCGAGTCCGGCTGTCTTCTCCAGAACGTAACCTTTGTTCTCCATGCATTTCCGAATCGCAGCGCGCACCTTCGGGGGACCCGTGATCGGGGAGATGATCCAGGAGCTCGGCGTGGCCGCATTCTTCAGGCGCACCGCCTCCCGCGACGACGTGCGACAGCTCGCAAGATCGCTTTGGTAGCGCTGCGCTGTGAGGTCGCCCTGAAAGGGCGGATTGTACGGAGCGCACCCGCTCGTGCCGAGCAGTACGACGACGATCGCCAGAAAGACACAGCGCGCCCGTATGCGACCCGCCGCGCGAGTCCGCACCGACCGCGGAATCGTCGCGGCGGTATGCCAAGCCCACCGATGGGGGCCATCAATCTCATTCATCAGCATGTCCGCCATAGTATCCGCCGGTCGGCAGGCCGCCATCCGGCACCACGCCGCCCGGCACAGCGTTCGCCCCGGCACTTACCCGGTACTTACCCCACCTGCGTGGGCCCCATCTGCGTGGGCCCCATCTGCGTGGGCCCCATCTGCGTGGCCCATGTGCGTGGGCCCCATATGCGTGGGCCCCATATGCGTGAGCGACGGCACCCGCTGCCACACGGCCTGCATCACCGCCGCATGCACCGCTGCCTCTGTCCCATCCGCGGGCACCAGCGCGCAACGCCGCGGCTCGGCGCGCGCAATCTCTCGGAACCCCTCGTTCACCCGCGCATGGAATGCGGCGTCCAATTGCTCATACCGGTCCGCCGCTCCGCCGCGCGTGCGCAAACGTGCCAGCGCCACCGTGTCGGACACGTCCAGCACGATCGTCACGTCGGGCGGCAGCCCTATCAGCCCCGTCAGAGTCTCGATCATCGCCCGGTCGGCACCCTGGCCATAGCCCTGATACGCCATCGTGGAATTGGCGAACCGGTCGCATACCACCCAGGTGCCCGCGGCCAGCGTCGGGCGGATGGTTTGCTCCACATGCTCGGCGCGGGCAGCGAAGTGCAGCAATGTCTCGGCAGGCGCGGACCAGGGAAACCGGCCGGATAGCAGCAGCGTCCGCAATTCTTCCGCGCCCGGCGCGCCGCCCGGCTCGCGCGTGCGCAGCACCGGCAGCCCCAGGTCAGTTAGCGCTTCGGCCAACAGGCGCGCCTGGGTCGACTTCCCGGCGCCCTCGCCGCCTTCGAAGGTAATGAATTGGCTGTGCTGCACGCGGCGACTCTGTCATTGCGAGCGCAGCGAAGCAATCTCCCGCGAGTGAGGTGCGTACTCGCCGCCGGGCCGTTCAGCATGGAAGCGGTGTTCGGCGAGCTTGGTGTGCCGAGATGCGATACCTGCGGCGCAAAGACGCCATGCGGGAGATTGCTTCGCGGCGCTCGCAAGAAACCGAAACTCGCCTCCCCTTGAGGGAGGGGTTGGGGGAGGGTTGCGTGCAAGCACTGACCGCGGTGGTACCCACTCCTCACCCCGGCCTTGGTCCGTTTCGCGGCCCAACCCCATAAGGGGAGGGGGTGTCCTTTCCCCTTCCGATCCCCGTTTCATTCACGGCGGAGCGGCCAGCCAGGCCGGTGGTCAACTCGGAATGACACCAAACTCGCGCGATGACACCAAACTTGCGATGACACCAAACGGAGCACTAACTCCCGGTCACGAAGTGCGTCAGCACCGAGAAGGCGCGCCCGGGCAGGCTCATTTTCGGCACGTCCACACCGGCGACCAGCGGCACGTCCATCGCGGGGACGCCGTTGCCGCCCAAGGTCAGCTTGCCCAGCGCTGCGCCTTTCGCCACCGGCGCCCGCACCGGCGTCTCGTAGCTGACCTGCACCTTGGCATGGCTGCGCCAGTTGCGCGGCATGGTCACCACCAGGTCGTGCGTACTGACCAGCGGCACCGTCGGGCTGGCGCCGAGCCACACCGGCGCCTGGTCCACCGGTTCGCCGGCGGCAAACAGGGTTACGTCCTCGAAATTGGAGAATGCCCAGTCCATCAGGCGCTCGGATTCCTCGGTGCGTTCGCGGTTGGTGTTCATGCCGTTCAGTACCAGGATGACACGCCGGCCACTGCGCTCGGTGCTGGCGACGACGCCGAAGCCGCCCGCCTCCGTGTGACCGGTCTTCAACCCGTCGGCCATGCCCCGCTCCACCAGAGGATTGCGGTTCTGCTGCTCGATGTTGTTGTAGTTGAATGTCCTCTCGTTGAAGAAATGGTAGAACTGCGGGAACTCGCGGATGATGTCCGCCGCCAGCGTGGCGATGTCGCGGCAGCACATATAGTGGCCGTCGTCCGGCCAGCCGGTCGGGTTGAGGAAATGCGAATTGATCAGCCCCAGCTTCTTGCCATAGTCGTTCATCAGGTTGGCGAATTCGGACTGCGAGCCGGAGATCGCCTCGGCCAGCACGATGCAGGCGTCGTTACCAGAATCGACGATGACGCCGCGGAGCAGGTCCTCGATCGAGACCGTGGTGCCGATGCGCACGAACATCTTGGAGCCGCCCATCCGCCACGCCGCCTCCGACACCGGAAGCTGGTCGTCGAGCTTCATCCGCCCTTGCCGCAGCCGGTCGAGCACGATGTAGAGCGTCATCAGCTTGGTCATCGACGATGGCGGCATTTGCTCGGACGAGCGCTTGTCCAGCAGCACGGCGCCGGTGGTGAAGTCCTCGATATAGGCCCAGTGCGCGGTGGTATCGACCGGCCCGATCGGCGTCTGCGCCGGGCCGTCGGTGGACTGCGGCAGCGCATCCTTCGGCTGACCCTTGCCGGCGGCCTGGCGATGCGGCGGCGGATGCCGCGGCTGCGCCAGTGCCGGCACGGCGGCGACCGCCATCGTGGACCCCAGCAACGTGGAACGCAGCAGCAAGGAACGACGGGTCAGCATCGCGCAACTCCTATTCGACCACGATCCGAGCATCGGCGAGGCCGGCACGGATCGCCCGATCCACCGCGGCGTCGGCCGCCGCCACGCTGCCGAACGGGCCGATCATCACCCGGAACGCTGGCTCCTGCGCATCGAACACATGGTCGATGTGCGGCGAGAGCGCCTCCAGCTTTGCCCGCTCGATTGCTGCGTATTGGTAGAACTGAAAGGTATCGAGTCGCACCCATAATCGTCCGGGCTGCGGGGTGCCCTGCATTACGATCTCGGCCACGTGATCCGACAGGTCCTCCGCCGTCGCGGGCGGCGTGGCAAGGGCGGGCGCGGCGTGGCCGCTTTCCTGCCGCGCACCGGGCGGCGGCGGCAGGCTGGCCGACACCACGCCACCGATCGGCGCCGCGGCGATCGGCAGGGTCGGCGCGCCGGGGACCCGCTGTTCGGCGGCCTCGCTGGGGACGGTCAGCACGGTCAGCCGCACCTGCGCCACGCCGCCGGCGGGCATGCCCAGCAGGTTGGCGACGCGCCGCGTCACCTCGACCAGGCGGTCGGGAGTCGGCGTGCCGCGATCGTTGATGCGCACCAGCACGGAGCGGCCCGTCTCCAGGTCCGTCAGCCGGGCGATGGCGGGAAGCTGCAGCGTGGCGTGCGCCGCGGTCAGCGCCCCCTGGCCGAATATCTCGCCGTTCGTGGTCAGCGGCGGGCGGTTGTCGGGATAGACGACGGCGAGGCCGGTCTCGTCCAGGTTATAGCTTTCGCGCGGATACCACCACGTGCCGCCCGACTGGTATGGGGCCCCCACCACGTAGTGCGGGTTGGCGGGCGTCGGGCGCTGGCAATCAGCGAGCAATGCGGCCAACGCCACCCAGCCGCACAGCCATGCGACCCGCATGGCGCGGCATGGCGGTGCCACGGCGGCGAATCTGCTGTTGCGGTGCGGCATGGCCGCGTGTCTGCCACGGCGAACCGCGCCGGGGCAATCTTATTGCGGTAAGTTAACCTGCCGGATTCGTTACGGCGTTGCCCACGGCCAAGGCCGCACCGCCATGACTGAGGATGCCGCGAACGGCAACGGCGTCCGGGCGCGGCGGTTACACGACCAGCCCGTTCGTTTGCTCCGCGAGGGCCGAGAGGCCGCTACCGAGGCCGGCGCTGGACTGATTGCTCTCCTGCATGACGAGCAAGTACTGGTCGGTCAGGCTGGTGACGTAGTTGCGGTTCTGCAGTTGCGAAATCTTCAGGTGGGAATTGATGGCGTTCTCCTGCGCCGACTGGTCCTGGAACACGATATCCTGGGGGATGCCGAGCGCCGTCGTGATGACCTGGAAATTGGTGTCGTTCGACAGCACGTCGTCCGCGGATGTGATGGAGCTGGCCTGGCTGAGGAAGGTCAGCGCATTCGCCAGCCCCGGCGTTGCCTGGTCCAACCCCTGCCGCCATTCCACCTCGGCGTAGGCGTTGGCCAGGGTCGAGACGACTGTCGGATTTTGCAGTTCCTTCAGCCCGTTCTTGGCGAAATTGTAGGTCTGCACGGTGCTGAGCCAGGTGGGATTGCCCAACTGGTTGACCAGCGAATTGGACTGGCTCGGGTCGGACAGGAAGATCTTCTGTACCAGCGCGGTTTCACCGCTGTAGTTGGCAAGGCCGTTGGCGGTCAGCAGGACCGCCTGCACGTTGGGGTTGAGCAAGGCTTGCTGGATGCTGGTGGCGTTGGACACCGCCGTCTTGAATGCGGAGATCGTGTTGGCGATCTGCGGCTGTTTCGCTTCCGCGGCAACCCCGGTGGTTTGCTCCTGCTGCGCCAGCTTGAGATCGGTGATCGGGTTGCCGGAGGAGACGAACGTGGTGGTGGGCGTCGAGGACGACGTATTGCTCTCCAGCGCACTCAGGATCGCGGTGGTTGCATCGGTCGAGGTTTCCCCCGAAAACAGCAGATTGTAGTTGATCCCGCTGACGATACCGCTCATGTCCGGCCCCCGCGCTGCGCCTGCCGATCTGCCATCATGGCAGTGAGAAAGTTTATGGATGGTTAATCGTGCATGGTGATTTATTCCAAGGCGGCCCGCGGAGACGGCCACGCCAGGAAGCTGACGCCTCTTGCTGCTGTCCGTGGGCCGCGCGATGATCTCGGCATCCCTCCCCAAGGTCGCAACACGACTGGATTGACCGCCGGCAAAGACAGTGAAGCACTGCGCCATCTTGCTCATCGTGGTTCTGCTTGCGGGATGCGGCGGCACCCCACGACAACCGGCCGCAACACGGCAATCACCGGCGGCCGGTCCCACGGCTGCGGCCGCCCAACCGGCGACACCGGAAATTCCGCCAGTGGAACTTGGGCATCCGCCGCCGAACACGCCAATGACCGGCGCCGACATGCCATTCTTCGACACTGTCACCTATTGCGAAGTGACGACACGGAAGATTGACAGCATGCCGCAGGGGCCGGCGTACGAGAACTGCGCCGGCAACCAGGCGCATTATCGCAGCATCATCGGAGCTGCGATCGACGCGAAGCAGTTCAAGGAATCAAAAGTCGTGCAGTGCGCGAAGGCGAGCCGCTCCGCTTACGAGGGCATGTGGTACTGCATGAACGATCAGCCGTTTTCCTAGTCCGGTTTCCCACACCGAACTCCTGGGCGTTGACGGCTTCGGCCAACCCGTTCAGCCTCCTTGCACGACCGTCAGACGGAGGAAACGCCAATGCCGCTGCCAAACGCGGAGACCGACGCCACCACGCCGAAATACCTGCGCGACAAGTATTCCATCGTCGGGGTGGGCGAGACCACTTATACGCGCGGTTCCGGCCGCACCACGCGCGCGCTGGGCACCTGGGCGATCCGCAACGCCATGCAGGATGCCGGGCTGAAGGCGTCCGACATCGATGGCATGCTGTCCTATTCGGGCAACGATTCCACCTTCGGGCCGTTCCTCGCCGGCGACCTCGGCATCCGGCTGAACTTCTTCATGGACGTTCATGGCGGCGGGTCGTCGACCGAAGCGCTGATCGGCATCGCCATCGGCGTCATCGAGGCCGGCATGTGCAAGTGCGTGGCGATCTTCCGCTCGATGAACGGCTTTTCGCAGGTGCGCATCGGTGGCACCGGCGCGCGGTCCGCCGCGCCGGTCGGCGGTGACGCGTTGCATAGCCGCGCCTATGGCTGGCAGAGCGCCGGCCAGATGTTCGCCCCCACCTTCATGCGCCACATGTACCACTACGGCACGAAGCCGGAGCAAGTGGCGATGGTGAAAGTGGTGCATTCCGAGCATGCTTCGAACAACCCAAAAGCCTACTACAAGAAGCGCTACACGGTGGACGACGTGCTGAGCAGTCGGATCATCTGCAAGCCGCTGCATCTGCTGGACTGCTGCGTCGAGACGGACAACGCCACCTGCATCATCGTCACCCGCGCCGAGCGGGCGAAGGACCTGCGGCACCGCTCGCCGCTGATCCGGTCCGTGGTGGGGCGCTGCTCCAAGCCCCGCACCGACATGCACTATCAGTGCGGGCCGATCGATCGCGTCGCCGGCTACTACATCAAGGACATCCTTTGGCCGAACGCGGGACTGGGGCCGGAGGATGTGGATGCCACCGGGGCGTACGACGCGTTCACCTTCACCTCGATGCTGCAGCTTGAGGAATACGGCTTCTGCAAGAAGGGCGAGGGCGGCGAGTACGTCGCCAGTGGCATCACGCGGCTGGGGGGCAAGCGGCCGAACAACACCTCGGGCGGGCATCTGTGCGAGGGCTATACCCACGGCATGAACATGGTGATCGAGAACGTGCGGCAGCTGCGCCACGACGCGGATGATTCCTGCCCTGTCGGGCCGGACGGCAAACGACAGCACACGTTCGACCACCGCGAGGGCGGCTGCCGCCAGGTGAAGGACATCGAGGTGACGTGCAATCTCGGCTGGGCCAATCCGATGACCGGATCGTCGATGGTCATGCGGCGCGGTTTTTGAAGGGGGACGGGATCATGGCTCTGAAGGGCGAATATCTGGGGATGGCGCTGACCGTCGATGACCTCGACATCGAGAACCTCGAATACTTCAAGCATTGTGCCGCACACGATTTCCACCTGCAACAGTGCGACGAGTGCAAGCGGCTGCGCTATCCGCCCACCACGGCGTGTCCGTGGTGCACCTGCCTGATGTCAACCTGGACGCGGGTGGAGGGTAAGGGCGAAGTGCATTCCTATGAGGAAGTGCACCACGCCATCCAGCCGGCGTTCAAGGTGCACACGCCGTATGCCGTGCTGCTGGTCGATCTGGACACGCAGAAGGGTGCGCCGACGCCGGACGAGGCGCTGCGCGTGGTCGGCAACCTGACGACGCCTGACGGTAAGCTGGCGCCGTCTGACGTGGTTAAGCGGATCGGTATCGGGTCGCGCGTGCGCATGGTGTTCACCGACGTGTCCGAGGGTCTGTCGCTGCCGCAATGGACGCTGGACGAAGGGGCGAAGCAGCCGGAGAAGCCGTGGCGGTATCCGCAGGAATAGCATTGAGCTTAGCCGGGATGTACCACCGGGGTGCGCTCGGGGACCGTGCGCTCCGGGCCCCCGGGCCTCTCCCGGGGCGCGGTTACGGTAGCCCTTCTACCACCTGCGTGCTACCCCTTCTGAGGGGGCGGTCACCGAAACGTCCTCCTGGTAGGCAGTTGTCTCGTACCCCAGAACCGCAGGAACAGCCAACACGCCAGTGCGTCCGCAAGCAGTCGGGAGCTTCTGAATGCGCCGCAAGCCAGCCGCCGTAACGACACCGCCGGATCGACCTGTGCCAATGCGCTGGCAATTGCGCCGTGCGGTGCAATGGCCGCTACAGCGGGGGCTGGTGATTGCCGCCGACCGCTTCAACCTGTTCGTTGCACGTGGCGTGAATGGGACCGATGGCATCGACGCCAGACGATTCCTGAAGGCACCTCTCTGGTCGATCGCGACCGACTATGTCCGTAACGCGACCCTCGATCTGATATGTCGGGACATTCGCTCGCACCAAGTTCCCGGCTCGCTGGCGGAGCTAGGCGTCTACAAGGGCGACTTCGCACTGCTCATGCACGCCAACCTGCCCGATCGGACAATTCATCTGTTCGACACTTTCGAGGGCTTCGACGAGCGCGACAGGGCAGCGGACGCACGCAAAGACTACGTTGCCAGGTTCCACGATTTCAGCGACACGAGTGCGGCGAAGGTTGCCGGCCGGTTTCCCGAACGGGCCGATGTGAAACTGCATCCCGGCTGGTTTCCGGCCACTGCGGCGGACATCGCGGATGAGCAGTTTGCGCTTGTCAGCATCGATGCCGATCTTTACCAACCTGTGCTAGCGGGTCTGCAGTGGTTCTGGGCACGCCTGACGCAAGGCGGCACCATCCTGGTGCATGACTACAACAATGCGACGTTCAAAGGTGCCAAGGCTGCTGTGCGAGATTTTCTGCAGGCGACGCCGGGGGCCACCTGTGTACCGCTTCCCGATTGGGGAGGCACCGCCGTGATCAGCCGGGGACTAGCGTAAGAACGAGGCGCACCTGGGCGTCATTTCAAGCAGGCAACCGCACCTCAGCACAGCCGGACGCGCATCGTCGCCACCCGCCGTTCCCCGGGCGGGATCAACATCAGTCCGGGCTTGTCGCGGAACTCGCCGTCGAAATCGACCGGACTGGCGGTGCCGTGCCACGGTTCGATGCACAGGAAGTCGGCGCACGCATCCTCGCCGGTCATGCGGGTCCAGAGGCCGAGTTGCTCGAACCCGTCCCAGCTCACCTCGATCGCCTCCGCCCCGGGAGCGGTGAAGCGCACCGACCGGCTGGCCACCTGGTCCAGGATCAGCGCATCGGCCGCGAACAGCGCCGGTGCCAGCGAAAGGGTGTCGCCAGCGATGGGGGATGGCTCTGCCTCCGGCCGCAACAGGCCGCCGTCCAGCCGCCGCACCGGCGCGGGTTCCTCCTGCTCGAACCCCAGCAGGTGCGCGGTCTTCGCAATCCCATCCGCCAGCGGCCAGATGAAGGCCGGATGCGCACCGACCGAGGCCGGCAGCTCCTCGCGTCCGGTGTTCACCACCGTGAGGCTCTGCTCCAGCGCGTCGTCGTCCAGCGCGAACGCCACCTCGAAGCGGAAGGCGAACGGGTAGGCCGCGCGGGTCTCGCCGTCGTCGTGCAGCACCAGCCGGCACGACGTGGCGGTGCGGTTCAGCCAGGCGAACCGCCGGTCGCGGGCGAAGCCATGCTGTGTCATGCGGTAGCTCCGCCCGCGATGCACCAGCGTGTCGTCCTTCAGGCGGCCGACGATGGGGAACAGGACCGGCGCGTGACGCGGCCAGACGGGGAGTGCCTGCCACAGCAGCTCGGTCCCCTCGGCATCGCGCAAAGAACACAGCTCCGCGCCGTCCGACTTCACGGAAGCGGACAGGTAGCTGTTCGACAGGAGGTGATGGTCCATCATGGGTCCACAAATTAGCACGCTACCGCGCCGCCCGAGTCAACACTGAGAGGGAATCCGGCAACCGCCAGTCGGAGGCCGCCAGTCCGAAGCCGCCAGTCGGAAGCAGCCGGTCGGAAGCCGCCAGTCGGAAGCCGCCAGTCGGAAGCTGCCAGTCGGAAGCCGCCAGCCAGAAGCTGTCAGCCGCAAGCCAGCTCCGCCCGCACGGCCGACTGGAGCTCCTTCATGCGGAACGGCTTGCGCAGGAAGCGGCGGCGCACCTGCTGGGCAACGAAATAGCCGGAGATCAGGATCACCTTGAGCGTCGGGTTGCGTTCGGTGGCGAGGTCCGCCAGTTCGATACCGGACATCTCTGGCATGCGGATGTCTGTGATCATCAACCGCACCGCCGGGTTGTCCTGCAGCTGGTCGAGCGCCTCGGCGCCGTTTTCCGCCTGCAGCACCCGATAGCCGAAATCCTCCAGGAACTCGGCGACCACGGTGCGCACTTCCGGCTCGTCATCCACGATCAGGATGGTGGCGGGTGGGGCGCGGCTCGGCGTGGCAAACAACGTCGCGGTCTCGTACATTTCGGAAGACGCGGGCTCCGCGGAATGGGACGCGGTGAGGCGGTGGGTCCGGTGTGGTGTCGCGGTGCGCCGCCAGGCGCCGCGTCGCGACGCGGATGGGGTGCATAGCATGCAGCGCGCCGGGGGTGACGCACTAAAGACCAACCACGGTAGGGATCGGATCACAAGGTTGCGATTGGCGTTAATCTGCCGTCTCAGGATCGTTATGACCCCTCGCGGCCTAAGACAGCGTGCAGCCGGGCGCGACAATTTCGGTTGCCTTCCGTTTCGGAGGCTGCCTCGCCAAACCACTAGACGCGGCCTATCGTGGTGCGCCACCACCGCGCCGGCCGCGCGGTTGCCAGCGCGGAGGAGGAGGCCAGAATGAGCGATGCACCGCTTGCCCGCTTCAAGGTGATCGACCTGACCCGCGTGCGCGCCGGGCCGACCTGCGTGCGCCAGCTCGCCGACTGGGGCGCCGACGTGATCAAGATCGAGGCGCCGGAGGGCGATGCCGGGCTCGGCGGCGAACGGCACGGGCCGGACTTCCAGAACCTGCATCGCAACAAGCGCAGCCTGACGCTGAACCTGAAGGCGCCCGACGGCCTGGCGATCCTGCGCCGCCTGGTCGGAACGCGCCGACGTGGTGGTGGAGAACTATCGGCCCGACGTCAAATTCCGCCTTGGCGTCGATTACGAGAATTGCTGCGCAAGGTCAACAAACGGCTGGTCTATGCGTCGATTTCCGGGTTCGGCCAGGACGGGCCGTACCGCGACCGTCCGGGCTTCGATCAGATCGCCCAGGGCATGGGCGGGCTGATGTCGATCACCGGCCTGCCGGGGCAGGGACCGGTGCGCGTCGGCATTCCGGTCGCCGACCTGACCGCCGGCATCTTCGCCGCCATGGGCATCCTGATCGCGCTGCTGGAACGCGAGCAATCCGGCGAGGGCCAGTGGGTGCAGTCCACTTGCTCGGCGGCGCAGATCGCCATGCTGGACTTCCAGGCGGCGCGCTGGACGATCGGGCATGAGGTGCCAGGCCAGGCCGGCAACAACCATCCGACCAGCATCCCCACCGGCGTGTTCGCGACCTCCGACGGGCATATCAACATCGCCGCGGCCGGCGACGACATCTATCGCCGCTGCTGCAAGGCCCTGGATGCGCCGCAGCTTGCTGTCCGATCCGGACTTCGCCACCGGCGCGGCGCGGTCGAAGAATCGCGACCGGCTGAACGAGGCGATCGAGGCGATCGTCCGCTCCCGGACCTCCGCCGAGTGGATCGAGCGGCTGAACGCCGCCGGCGTGCCGTGCGGCCCGATCTACAAGATGAACGAGGTGTTCGCCGACCCGCAGGTGCAGCACCTGAACATCACCCGCACGGTGTCACACAAGGTGCTGGGGCCGGTGGAGGTGATCGGCCAGGCGATCGAACTCAGCCGCACGCCGTGGAGCGTGCGCAGCGCGACGCCCGAGTTGGGGGAGCATACGGACGCGATCCTGCGCGAGTTGGGCTATGGCGCGGCGGAGATCGAGGCGTTGCGGGGGAAGAAGGTGGTGTAAGGGCGGGCTGCGGGGGGGGCGTCGCCCCACGATCATCGGCGCGCGAGACGGGAGTCTTTGGGCGGCCGTGCGTTGCGTGTTGACCACCGGCCGGCGCCCGACCCGCCGTGTACGAAGCGGGCCGTGGCAACGGTACCGTGCGTCATGCGATCAACTCACCTGCTCGACTTGCTCGACCACTGTCACGGTCTCGGTGATGATCACCGGGTCGTGCAGCCAGCGCGTGACGAGGCCAGCGGCGCCCGCTCCGATGATCGGTGCCAGCCAGAACATCCAGAGCTGCGCGATATATTCGCCGCCGGCAAACAAGGCCGGACCCGTGCTGCGCGCCGGGTTGACGGAGGTGTTGGTGACAGGGATCGACACCAGATGGATCAGCGTCAGGGCGAGACCGATCGGTATCCCGGCAAAGCCGACAGCGGCACCTTTCGACGTGCAGCCTATGATGATGAGCAGGAAAAAGAAGGTCATCAGGAATTCCATCGCGAAACAGGCGCCAAGGCTGTATTTGCCCGGGCTCAAGTCGCCGTACCCGTTGGAAGCGAACCCTCCGGGGACCCACCCGGTCTTGCCGGAGGCTATCAAATACAAGACGGCGGCGGCTGCGATGGCTCCGATCACCTGGGATACGATGTAGGGGACGACGTCGGCCGCGGGGCATCGCCCGCCGGCCCACAATCCTACGGTAACGGCCGGATTGAAGTGACCGCCGGAGATGTGCCCGACCGCGTAGGCCATGGTAAGCAACGTGAGGCCAAATGCGAACGCCACACCGAGGAAACCGATACCGAGGGACGGATAGCCTGCTGCCAGGACGGCAGCGCCGCAACCGCCGAAGGTGAGCCAGAATGTACCGAGGAATTCAGCCGCGGCGCGTCGTTTCATGTCCATGTCTTCCTCCATTTGGCAGCAGCATCGCAGAGAACCGCTGGATTGTTGGCCAGGGTCATGGCGGGTGTCGATGACCCGGAAACCATTCCCTGATGGCGGCACTTCCCGATTATGATACCTGCGCTTTCTAGTACGAGGGGTGCGGTTTGTCGTTTTGTGGCGGTAGCGGAGCACGAATCTCAGCGCACGACAACGGTAGCAGCTTTGACATCCCGCGCTGCGGATCTCGAACGTCGGGATTTTCTCCGATATGTTCTGCGCGTGACTATGCAAAAACGGCATGGTCCGATTGCCGAAATGCCGGGACCTGACCCATTATCACTTGGATGGTCCCAGATCACTGGGATGGTCCCAGGCTTGCTGACGTTATCTGTGCCTTAATTTGTGAAATCTGTGTTTCAAAACCTTCTCCTGCACCCCTCTTCAGGTCGTGAACGTAGCGACATTGGGCGCCGGGCGCGCCTCAGCGGGGCTGGCGCCGAGCGCCCGCTCCTCCACCCGGTACAGCGCGAGTTCAACCTCGACGATGTCGAGCGTATCGATATCGAGACGAGCTATGGCGTGATATCGCCGCTCGTGCGCCACGCCCCGCGTAATGGCCACGAAGGAAAGTTCAGCATGGAATACTCGATCGCTGCTGCCGTGGCTGATCGAGGCATTGGAATTTCGACATATGCCGATGACGCTGCGGTGCGCCCGGAGCTCGCGGCCTATTTCGATCGGATCGTCGCCCGGGAGGCTACGGACGCGATGATGCCGCGTTGGGCCTCGATCGGGGTCCGCTTCGCCGACGGCGAGGTCGCGATCCGTCATATCGAGGAGCTGAAAGGTTCTCCGCGCTCTCCACTCCAGACGTCGGAAGTAGAGACAGCCGTGCTCCACTTCAGGCTCTTACTTGGCATAGGCCTGCGCGATCTGCCCCACGAGCTTGGCCCAGGGCATGTCCATGGCGGCGTAGACCGCCGCAGCCTCGGGCCGCGCGTTGTCCCTGAGGATCTCTACCATCAGCGTGGCGTAGTCGGAGAGGATCACGCCGGCCTGTAGCATGCGCAGCAGACCGACCTGCCGTTTGGTCTGGCTGAAGGTTCCGGAGGCGTCGACAGCCACATAGGCGTCGAGGCCCTTGCCAACGGCGGTGATAGCCGGGAAGGCCGCGCAGACTTCGAGAGAGATGCCCGCAAAGATCAGTTTCGAGCGGCCGGTCGCGTTGATAGCCTGGGCGACCTGGGGATCGTCGAAGGCGTTGACCGAGGAGCGATCGATGATCGGAACGCCACGTAGCGCCTCAACGAGTTCCGGAAAGGTCGGACCCCACATGCTGTCGCGCGCGGTGGTTGTGACGACGATCGGCAATTGCAGCGCCTTGGCCGCTTTGGCCAGCGCCACGACATTGTGTTTCAGCTCTCCGGTCGAATAGTCGCGAACGCCGGTCATGAGGCCGACCTGGTGGTCAACAAGGAACAGCGCGGCGTTTTCAGATGTAAGCGGCTGGTAGGCGCGGACCGGATCGGACATGACTTTCTCTCCTCCAGAGGGAAGGCAGGTTGCGCCCAACCGCATCCGTCGGCCGCAATGCCGCAGGAAGTAGCTGCTGGACTATCGGCCGAAAAGCCGCCATTCTTTGAACTCAACGTCCAATGGGATGGACGATGCGGCCGTGCTTGACCTGAACGATTTCTTCTACTTTGTGCAGGTGGTTGATCGCCGTGGCTTCACCGCTGCCGGACGCATGCTGCGTATTCCGAAATCGACTCTGAGCCATCGCATCCTGCGGCTTGAATGAAGCCGAATAGCGCCGTGATGGCGTAGCGCGCGCCGAGGCTGTTGAACGACGCGTAGAGAACCAGCGAGGCGGCCTGCATCGTCGAGCCGATCAGCAATTTTGCCAGCCCACCGATGCCGCTTCCGGTCCGGATCACCCCGGGCAGCCGGCTGCTGACCGCCGCCGAGCCAGCTCGCCGACGTGCCGCCCGAGGTCGAGTGGTTCGCCAATCTCAGCAACCCCAGCACCCGGCGGGCCTACGAGAATGCGATCCGCGACTTCATGCGCTTCACCGGCATTGCCCGCCCGGCAGAATTCGGCACGGTCACGCGCGCCCACATCATCGCCTGGCGTGACGACCTGGTGCGGCGCGGGCTTGGCGGCAGCACAATCCGCCACCGGCTGGCCTCGCTCGCCTCGCTGTTTGAGTATCTGTGCGCGAAGCACGCCGTCACCCATAACCCGGTGAAGGGCGTCGCGGAACCGCCGGCACCGACGACCTTCTGAACCTCCCGGCGATGCTGGCAAATCCCAGCGCAGCCTGGCAGTGCCCTCGCAGCGATCTTTGAGGGCGGGATAGGCGGGATCAACCGGCCCTTTGCGGTGGACGGCGAGGTGGCAGCAGTGACACGTACGGGTGACGCCACTGCTTGATAAATTGGTGAGGGAGCGTGGCTTGCCACGGATCAGCTAGCTGCCTTCCTCCCCGGGCTGATCGCCCAGGTGCAGGCAAGAACCGCAACGACGATGAGGCCAGGTATGCAGGCGAGCCAGGTGCCGATCGCCACGAGCGCTCCAGCGCCGGCCCAGCCCATCGACGAGAGCGCCTCCGCAAAGGTCGCGATGCGCGATGAGGTCTGGCGGCGCCGGAACAGGCTCCGCCTCGCCTGCGTCCTGAACCAGAATTGGATCGCCGTGGCCGAGCCGGCCGCGATCGCAATTCCGACGAGCGCGACGAGCGCAGGGAACGGCGCCGCTACGGCGAACATGATGATAAACGGAGCGAATACGACGGCGATGCCACCGAGCACCGCCTCGGTCTTGGCACGCAGAACACCGGTGGCAGAAACCGGCGCGGAAGCTATAAGTTCCGGCGCATCTTCTCCGGATACCGCCAGCCAGGCCAGGCCTCCTGCCAATTGTCCGGCGGCAACAATCAACACCGGCACCAGCAGCGCCGGTGTGCTGCCGCTGGCGTGGAAGCTCCGCCACAGCAGGAACGCCGCCGGCAGCAGGTAAAGCAATTGCATCAACGTCTGCGAGATCAGCCATGGATCGCGCAGCAACAGGATCCATTCCTTGCGGCGCAGTGCCTGCGCGGAAGACGCGCCGTGGAACCGTGCCTGCCATCCCCCCTGTCGGGTCATGCCGGACGAAACGGCGGTGGCGGCCAGCGCGAAGTTGCTGAACCGTGGCGCGCAAATGCGGGTTGCGGCGGCGAGGGCAAGGATGCTGACGCCAAGCAGCGCGGCCATTGCCACCGGCTCGCCGAGAACGGCACGGGCGGGCAGCCAGAAGATGCTCCCGCTCTCCGGCGCGAGGCTCACCATCGCAGGCGATTGCAGGACGGTCAGCCGAGATGCCGTCCCGAGAGAGCTGATTGCGGCGAACTGCATGCCGATGGCGAATGCCGCGCCGATTACGGCCGCCGTGATCTGAGCAATGGCCCGCGCACGCCTGGGGCCGATCGTGTGGAACATCGCGATGGTGAGCACGACGGCGACCGCAACCGCATCCATCGCCAACGCCAGGGTGACCGCGTAGGCGCCAAGCCACCGCATTCCGCCGCGCCAGACCAGCACGTCGATGAATGGCACGAGCAGTACGAGCGCCATGAGGAGGAGCGTAACGACGATCGCCAGGATGCGCACGGCGAACAGCCGCGATGCCGCCGTCGGAGAGGTCAGGATCAGATCAAGATCGCCGCGCGCGTAGAACGCTCGCGTCACCGACTCCATGGCCTGTGACAACATCATCGACCATGCCCCTATCAGGACTCCGGTCATGAGAAGCAGGACGTGCTTGTTGGCCATGCTGGAGAGGGGGGTAGAGGAAGGCAGCACCAGAACGGCGAGACCATGCCCGAAAACCGCGAAGACAATGAAGGATGCAACGACGGTGCTGGTGCGGCGACGGCGCCCGGCGCTCATCAGCGAAAGCCAATCGCGCCATGCCAGCCGCGTTTCATGCAGGGCGAACCAGCCGATGCTGCCGGGCCGGATCATTCAGCGGCGGCCCCTTGCGCGACGAGCGCGAGAAATGTGTCTTCCAGGCTGGCGTGACCGGACCCGGTCCGGCAGCGCAACTCATCCAACGTACCCTCGGCGATGAGCATGCCACCGACCATGACCCCGATGCGATCGGCCATCCGCTCGGCGACTTCCAGAATGTGGGTCGTCATGATCACCGAACAGCCGGCGTTGACGCGCTCGCGCAGGACCTGCTTGACCAGGCGCGCCGAGCCGGCATCGAGGCCAGTCAAAGGTTCGTCCAGAAGGATCAGCTTCGGGTCGTGCACCAGCGCCCCGGCCAGCGCCACCTTTTGGCGCATACCTTTGGATAATCTCTCGCAACGCTCATGGGCGTGTGGCTCCAGACCGAACGAGGTAAGAAGGTCCTGTGCCCGCTTTGCCGCAAGATCGCCGTCGATCGTCCAGAGACCGGCGACGAAGGCGAGATACTCCATCGGCGTCAGCTTGTCGTAGATCATCGGTTCATCCGAGACCCAGGCCATGATCCGCTTGGCACGGATAGGGTCGGCCAGCGCGTCGATTCCATGGACCGTGATCGACCCGTGATCCGGCTGTAGCAAGCCGGTCACCATGCGCATCGTGGTCGTCTTGCCCGCCCCGTTGGGACCGAGCAGTGCATAGAACTGGCCAGCCGGCACGCTCAGGTCCAATCCGTCCACCGCCGGTCGCTCAAAACGCTTGGCGAGAGAGCGAATTTCCAGCGCAACCGGCAGCGGGTTTTGCTTCGTCCCACAGTCCTCACCATCGCAGTCAGGCCGCCGGCCGACCAGGCGTTGCGTCGGGATATCGCTGCCGCATGTACTGCTCTCGACGCGCGCCGTGTCGGCGGTTCCTTGAGCCCACGCGCCACGGAACAGCATCAGCACTCGGTCGGATAGGCGCTGTGGGTAACGTGAGAATTGGGGGAAGGTGGCACCAACGGACATGTCGGCCAATGTAGCTCGACGTTGGTTACAGCCGGCGTACAAATCCGATCGGGGGACGCGGCAGACGCCCTCCAATCGAAAGCGCCATGGCGTCCGCCACGCGTGCAGCTGTTCAAGGTCGAACTGCAAAAGCTGGCCGACGAAACCCGACCGGCCCTGCAAGTTTGCCATTACCCGCCGGGGACATCGAAGTGGAACAAGATTGAACACCGGCTGTTCTGCCACATCACCGAGAATTGGCGGGGGACGCCACCGACCAGCCGACTCGCGGTTGTCGAACTCATCGCCGTCACCACGACCAAGGCCGGCCTGAAGGTGCGGTGCGAGCTCGACACCCGGACTTACCCAAAGGGCATCAAGGTCAGTGAGCAGGAAATGGCCAGCCTAAATATCAAAGGTGACGCCTTCCACCCGGAGTGGAATTATACCATTTCCCCCAGATCGCCTTAACGCGGTAATTGTTAAGCGTCGCCTTAGTCCATCCGTGCTTGTCGCGCGACGGCGTGAGAGAGAACCCGCCGGGACTTGCCGGCGCGGGTTGCTCAGCCGTCGCGGGGTTCGTCGGCGGCATCGCCGATCAGGGCTTCACTCCAGGCCTCTGCTTCGGCCTCGCGGGCTTCGTCGGCCGCCATGGCAGCGTAGCCGGCCGACAGGTCCTGGCCGACGACATGCGGCCGGGCGAGATCGTTGAGGAAGCGGCTGATGCGGCGGCGGCCGATGACGCTGTGCAGGCCGTCATAGACTTCGGCGTCCACGGTGATGGTGAGCTTCTTCAACATCCCTACCTCCAATACGTGTAGATATACGTGTAGCGGCGTAAAAGTAATCACATCACCCACCGATCGGTCTGCACGGGTTTTGCCCTGGCGTCACCGACACGGTGCAGACGCGGGACGACGCCCGCGCCATCGCGGCGAGCGATGCCGTTGCCGTGCCCGCGGGCACCGGTGCGGTTCGCCAAGGCCGCAGTCCGAGCCGCGGACCGACCCGCACCACGGGCAAAAGCTACCCGCGCCGCAGCGCATCCCGCAGTGGGCGCCAGCGCGAGCGGGCGGCGCACTCGGCCTCGGCCTGTGCGATCGCCGCAACCTATGCCTCGGCAGCGTCGCGCGCCGCCTGCGCCGCGCGCTGGGCTTGCTCGGCGGCGTCCCACCGGAGGCGCGGCACGAGAACAATCAGACGGAATGAAGCGCCAGGCCGCTTCCGGTGGCGCCGTCACCAGCCCCCGCGAGAGCCATCACAGGGGCAACCACAATCGCCGATCGAATACGAACCGGCGCTGCGCGATAATGCGGGCACTCGCCGCATCCGGGTGGGCGGGATTGACCAGAAGATTGGGGCTCTCCGGCACGATCAACGAGGGAACCTGGAGCACGGCGCTGCGCTGGTCCCGTAGCCAGGCGTCGCCAAAGGCGGCCGGATCCGCAGGCAGAGCGACGACCGCCTCGATTGCCAGGTCGCGCAGGTCGAGCGTCAGCAGCAGATAGTCGTCCGGCAGCAGCTCGGGCGCCAGATCGAGGTGCACACGGACCTCGAGCACCGCCAAGGCAGCGCTCGACGCCGCATAGACGATCGGACGGCCCGGCCGATTCCAGCGTCCGCCATAGCGCCGTGCCCCCTCCCCGCTGAGATCGGCAAACGGCGCGCGGCACAGCCGCCAGGCCAGCACCGCCAGGGCGCTCCACCCTCAGCCGATCACGCAGCGATCCCATGGGCGATCCGGCCAAGCAGCGTCTCGACCTCGCGGGCACCCTCATCCGTATCGAGCAAGTCGAGCGGGCTTTCGCCTGTGAGCGCGCTCGTTGGGCGGCGGAGCCATGTGCCGGCCTTCTCGCGACTGCCAAACGTCTCCTCGGCCGCCGCAATCACCCGGGCGACCCGCAGCAGCCGGTCCGATTGCTCGGGCGTGAGCGTACCCAGTTTCCGGCGGTTCGCCAGTGTCTTGCGCGGCAGCACGATACGATCCAACTCGGCGGCGGTCAGAAATCCGCTATCGAGTACAAACTGCACCGCGCCAACCGGTAGTCCGCGGCGCACGAGCTTGACCAGGTCCACGCCGGCCACTGGGTTTCCGCCAACAACGGCGACGCCGCCGACGATATCAAGCGCGGTCGGGTGTGTGCCCATGACAGCCCCCTGGCCATTCGCACGACGTAGATGGGCATTCCGCCACCCCACGCAAGGCATCCCTGCCCGACGGCCGCCTTGCATCCTTGCGGTCACTGGGCCTGCATGTGGTGACACGAATGCCGGGTCTGCCCCATGATGCCGGGTGGGCCGGCGCGCAGCTCCAACCGATTCGCCTGCTCCGCCGCAGGCCCTTAGTAAGGCACTGCGTCACGCTTGCGACGTGTTGAACACGACCTGGTCCCATCGCCAAAGCTGCTGAAAAAACGCGCGCGCGAGAGTCCGATCGCCCGGCTCACGACAGATCTCCGCGATGGTGCGTTCCCCGTCAACGGCGGCCAGCAATCGCTCCTGCCGCACGTTGATAGGCAGATAGAGGTCGGTATAGGTGTGATTGCGATTGATCAGTACCTGCTGCCGCTCCCGGGGGCAGTCGGTCCCGCACAGTGAGGGTATCGGGCAGCCGAATGGGCGCGTAGCTCAACCAGCCCTCGCCATCAAAATCGACCGGTGCACCCTGTGCCGGCCGGTCCTTCCTGAAGGCCACGACGCTGTGACGCACCATGGTGCCGCGGAACAATTCGATGGCAGCGTATTGCGCTTCGGCCGTCAGTCCGGCCAGCCTGGATTGGTGAGGCGAGGACGCCAGCGCTCCGCACCACCGCAGGTAAGGCGCCTGGCGCACCCAACGCCCGAACGCCAGACCCGCGCGGCCGAGGAAGTCCAAGAGCTGCGGGACCGAGTACGATCGGTCCCGCGGATGCAGCAGCGCATCGGCCAGCCCGGCCTTGTCCGCGAAGTCGGGTGAATTGCGCAGGAGGGGTGCGATGGGATGGTCCGGTGGAAGGCCCTTCAGGCTGGCAGCAAGATCGCCGATCTCGCGCGCCGTCGCGCCGATGCCAAGACGGCGACAGTAATCCTGGAGCATATAGATCCCGGCGCGGCCATAGGGCGCATACACCATCATATTGAGGGCGCCTGTCGGTGCGAGCACCTCGTTCAAGGCTCGCAGCCCCGCATCGGGGTCGGACAGGTGGTGCAGCACGCCGGTACAGACCACGTGCTCGAACCGTTGACCGAGCTCGGCGGCACGCTCCACCGCGAGCTGGCGCACCTCGAGGTTGGCGAGTGCATGCTTGCGGATTAGCTCTTGCGTGAACGCGATGCTCTTGGCGCTGACGTCGATCCCGATGACCCGGGCGCGGGGCCAGCGTAGCGCGTAGTGGGCGGCCTGGGTGGTGCCGCATCCGGCCACCAGGATGCTGCGATCATCGCGAAAGGGCTCGGCCGGCCAGAACAGATGGGAGTCGGCGCGCCGACGCTGGTCGTCCCAGGCCTGGCGGTAGGCTTGCAGGTCGTCCACCGGCGGCGGGTAGGGATGCGCTTCGTAAAAGGCCCTCACCTGGCTGGTGATGTCGGCGATGGTCGATGGCGGAACAGGATCGTCGTTCATGGCTGGATGGAGGGTTTTCCTACACAGTTACATCACCCTGGTACGGACGGGAATGCTCAAGGCAAAACGCGCGCGAAAAATGGACTTGCCGAAAGCGGCCCGGTCACAAAAGCCCGGCCCATGCACGGCAGGATCCCGTGCATGGGCCGACCAGACCGGGGGCCGGCGAACCTGCCGAATGCGTGTCCCTGCCCCAGGCGTCGAAAGCGCCGCGGCCTAGCTGCCGTGGCTGATCGTCACCTGCGCCAGCACCGCATCCAGGTTGAACGACGCAGGCTTCTGCCGCGGCGGAAACTTGACGAAATCAGCTATCGCCGATGCGATCACCGCCTGCATCTCGTACATCTGCGGCACGTGATCCACCATCCAGTCCCAGTAGGTATTGGAATTGAATTGTGCCCGTTCGAACGGATCGCGACGAAGGCTGACGATGTACGGGTACTCGAAGCTTCACGAACGGCTCGGCCCACTGTCCCATCTGATTTGCACGCTGTACCGCCAGATGGAACTTCCAGTCACCGACGCGCACCGCGATGACGTCGCCGTCGTCGCTGAAGTAGACAATCTCGTTGCGCGAACTCGCCGTTGCCCCGCCGGTAAGGTACGGGATCTGGTTGTAGCCATCGAGATGGACATGGAACGGCTTGCCGTCGACCGTGCACCCGTCGACGAGCTGCTGCTTGACGTCGGGGTTGCCTGCCGCGGCCAGTAACGTCGGAAACATATCTATGTGGGAAACGATGCCGTTCAGCACCGAGCCGGGCTTGATCTTGCCCGGCCACCGCATGAAACAGGGCACCCGCCAGCCGCCTTCCCAGCCGGAATTCTTCTGGCCACGGAACGGGGTGTTGGCACCATCCGGCCAGGTGTCGTTCTCCGGCCCGTTGTCGGTGGAGTACATGACGATGGTATTGTCGGCGATGCCCAGCTCCTCGAGCTTGTCGAGCATCTGGCCGATCTGCTCGTCGTGGACGACCATGCGGTCGCTATAGGGGTCCTGTCCACTCTTGCCGATGTTCTTTGCGGCGACATGGGTCCGGAAATGCATGGCCGTGGAATTGTACCAGAGGAAGAACGGTTTCTCCGCCTTGGCCTGCGTCTCCATCCACTCCATCGCGCGATCGGTGATCTCCTCGTCGACGGTTTCCATGCGCTTCTTCGTTAGCGGCCCGGTGTCCACGACCGTCTGACCGCCCTTGCCGTCGGCCAGGCAGTGCAGCACGCCGCGAGGGCCGAACATCTTCTTGAACGCCGGACTCTTGGGATAGTCGGGCAGTTCGGGCTCTTCCTCGGCGTTCAGGTGATAGAGATTGCCGAAGAATTCGTCGAACCCATGCATGGTCGGCAGGAATTCGTCGCGGTCGCCCAGATGGTTCTTGCCGAACTGGCCGGTGGCGTAGCCCAGCGGCTTCAGAAGTTCGGCGATGGTCGGGTCCTGCTTCTGCAGGCCGACGGTGGCACCCGGCATACCGACCTTGGTCAGGCCCGTACGGATCGGGTTCTGGCCGGTGATGAAGCATGCCCGGCCGGCGGTGCAGCTCTGCTGGGAATAGTAGTCGGTGAAGGTGACCCCTTCTTTCGCGATGCGGTCGATGTTGGGCGTGCGGTAACCCATCAAGCCCATGCTGAAATGGCTGATATTTGCTATCCCGATGTCGTCACCCCATAGTATCAGGATGTTGGGCTTGTCCGTTTTAGCCATTTTCATCTCCTTTGACGGGTCGATAGTTTCACAACGACTTCGCAGCTGGCATGTCACTGGCCTGAGCAGCTACAGCAAGCGCAGTAACACGGCGAAGAAGGCGAATACACCAATACTGATTCAACAGCGTGCGTTCGACGCTGAGCCGGGTGCGCAGCCAGCCAAAATGGGCATCGGCTATCACCCTGACTTCGAACCTGCCCCTGACCGGACCGGCCAGCGGCGTTGCGTTCCCGGACGACGTATCACCGGTGTGCGGAGGATCGCTCACGGCAAATCCTCCCGGAATGCCGCGTCGCGACAGACCCAGTCCGGTATAGGCGAGATATGCGAGGGCAGCCTCATCGGATTCCGCCCGACGCACCGCCGTGCCACAAGCGGGCGATGCGCGTTATCGGCCCACGCACCAGCACGTAAGGAAGAAAAGCCAGCACGAAGGCGATGATCACGGCCTCATCTGGATAGAACGTTTTGAATACCAAAATCTGGTAAACCACGTCCATCGCAATCCCGAGGAGAATGATCCGGGCGGTCGCGATCAATCCTTCGCGCAAACGTCCGATGCGCTCTCGCGGCTTCCGGATGATTGTCTGGAAAAATGGCGAGCGGCCGGCGCGTGCATCCTTGATGCCATCGTGGATCGCGACGATCGCGGCCACAGATGGCTGCAGGATGAAGCGAAACGACAGCGGCCCACTCGATCGCTCGAGCATTTGCCGCCAGATGCGCTCAACAACCACCACTGTAATGCCATGCCAGAGCACGCCCGCCACGATCAGCAATATGGCGAGCCCGATCACCAGCGTGGGCATAAACCCAAGTCGTTGCCGGTTAGCATCCGTCATCCCGGCGGTCTCGCCTGACGAATGCTGTCCGACCCCATGCGGTAGGTGCCACCGGGGATCCAGATCATGTCCGCACGGGAGGAGTTCTCCAAGGCCGAATTTGGCCGTCTCGTCGGAGTTGCGTAAGGCTTCGTCATCGTTCAACTCACCCCACTGGCGTTCGACCGGACCGCGACCGCGCTGGCATCGGGTAACGCGTTCCGGCGGCGCGGCATTCTCAGGCGAAATCAGCTCCCCGACAGCCCCAGGTTCTCACTATAAATGGGCAGTTCTTCCGGAAACACCCCTCCGACGTCAACGACCGGTCAGACCCCGTCCTACGTCTCAAATGGCGGCGTGACAAGACTGTTGGGAACGGGCCGAGAGCCGGCTGTTCGGCCATCGATATCGAGGTCATAGCGCACAGCGCCGCCGATCCAGTCCCGCTCTAGAAAGTGAAATTCACCGCGAGGATCGGGCCGCGTATCGCCAGTTTTTGCACGGTGGCGTTGTTGCCTTGATCGAACGTCAGATAGCGATAGGTGAGCGACACGTCACCCCAGGGCAAATGGTAGCCGAGGCCGGACGAGATCTGCCAGGTCGGGCTCGAGCCGCCCCCACCAATGTCGAAATAATAAGGGACGAACAGCGCGGTGTTGCGGATGCGGATGCGGCCGCGAAAGCCGCCGATGCCGTTCCAGATATCCGCGCTACCGGATACGCTACCGCTGCCCCCGAACGTCGCACCGTTGCCGCGCGGTCCTGTTATCGTAAGTCCCAGGCTGTAATTTATCCTGGCGTTAATCGGCAAATAACGGAACCCGGCGATTACGTCGAAGTTGCCCCAATCGCCCTGCAAGACGGTATAGCCACCCGCGAGCGTCCATATCGTGGCCTGCAGGTTCATGCCGGCGCTGGCCTGCACGCTGCTCGAGATTGGAATGCGCGGGCGGTCAAGGAAGTTGACCGACCTGATGCGGGACGCGGTGCCGCCCAGGCTCATGTACATGATGTCGGTGAGGAGCGAGAACCGGCCGTATTGCGCGTCCGCCGTACCCATCGCCGCGAAGTGCAGGTGGGGCACCAGCTCGCCGAATCCTACCGATGAATCGGCTGACACTGTGCCGCCGAGCGCGGGCGGCAAATTCAGGTTCACCGTCGTGTTGACGGTCGCAAACCAGACATACGGCGTGACGTCGAAGGTCCAGCCTGATGGGCTCGCTGCCGCCTGCCCCGAGCTGATCGGTTGTTGCGCCTGGGCGCCCGACATTACTCCGCCCGCGAACAACCCCGTCAGAACGGCAGCCATAACCAGTCGCCTCAACATCAAGGACTCCTCCTTCACCTCACGCAGAATTGGCATGCTCGGACGCAAGTCTCAGGTATCGATCAGTCGGCCACCGCGAGCCCGGCTTGGGGATGTGATGCCGAGCGTTGTGCCGCACTGTCCCACATCAGTCGTGGGTCGAAGGTTTCTGCCGCGAAGATGGTCAGGATGACCACGCTGCAGAACGCAACGGCGCCAACTCCCGGCTCGATCGTGATCACGGTCCCGAACCGGACCAAGGCCCCCAACAGCGCTTCCATAAAAATGTCGATCATTGACCAGCGTCCAATCCACCGCACGACGTAATACAGCCGCGTTCGATCGCGCAGCCATCCCGAGCGTCCGGTTTGCGTCGCGACCAGCATGACCGACAGGCCGATGAGCTTGAGCATGGGCACCGCAATGCTGGCGAAAAACACCAGTGCGGCGAGGGGGTACATGCGAGAGTCCACCAGCTCGCGCACACCGCCGATGATCGTGCTGGGTGATCCTGCGCCGAGCTGCATCACCGTCAGCACGGGGTAATAGTTGGCAGGGACATACAAAACGGCGGCCGCGATCACCAGAGCCCATGTCTGTGCCACGCTGTCAGGCTTACGCGCGTGAAGGGTTGCGCCGCAGCGGGGACAGTGTGGATCGTCGGGCCGAGGCACGCTGACCAGGCCGCAAATTTCGCAGCCGGCCGCGCCAATCGGCGGATGCGCAAGCGATGCAGCATCACCGGCGCCATCGATCATGTCCCTCTGGTCGAGCCTGTCCCATACTGCTTGGTGGTCCAGCCCGCTGTCGGCCCAGATGATAACAAAGGTGAGGGCTAACAGGGCGAAAAGCCCATCTTCCACCCCGATTTTCACGACATCGCCAAGTTTCGCGTAAGCGACGAAAACACCAAAGACGAAGACCTCGACCATGGACCAGGGGCGCAACCGTTCCACCAGCCGGAACACGTGGCTCAAATGCCGTGGTGGTTTTGCCTGGCGCAACCGGATCAACACGTAGAGCGTGCCGATGAGCCTGCTGAGCGGTGCAATCACGGTGACAAACACGACGACTATCGCAAGCTCGGCCATGCCGCGGTGAACCAGCTCCACCGGCCCCGAGAACACACCTGCATCATGCACGATGCCAGCCGTCTCCACGTTCATCAGCGTGGTTGTGCACACGATGATCAACAACACCAGTGCCGCCACCGTAAGGGCGATACTGTGATCCAGCGAATGCGGGCTGACCCGATGCAAAGTCGTCGGACAGCGCACGCATCTGGCGCTGGTTTTACGCTCCAGCGGCGGAATCACATGAAAAAGGCCGCAGCCCGGACATTCCTTGAGCTCTGCCTGTGTAGGCGGCCCGTCGGCGACCAGGCGCGTCATCGGCCGGCGGGACCAGCAAGCAACATGGGCACGAGTTCGTCGGCCAACTGGCCGACCACGACGCTGATCGCTGCGACCTCGTATTGCATGTCCGGCCCCTGCGGCACCGCCGTCAGCCGGAAACGTCGGAGGACGGGCGTCGGCCGTCCTTTGAAGCTCACCGCTGCCTCGGCCTGCAGCACCACGGCGCCAGAAGCGTCCTGGTCAAGCCGTAGGATGTTCACCCCGATCGTGGCGTCCGCCGGCGACGACACCGCGCCGTTCTCGGCAAGCACGGCACTCTGCGGCAGGCGCTGGCTCACTTCTTCGATCAGCACGCGGCTCAGCATCGCGCCAAGCGGCTCACCCCACCAGTCGTTCTGCATCACGTCCAGCCGATAATTCTCGGATGAGCGGACAATCTGAGATCGTTCCAGGTAGCGTGCAAGTCCGATCTGCTGCAACAGAATGACCTTTGGCCCGCCGGTTCGGGCCGCACCATCCACGGGTGCGATCGTGTACAGCTTCGGGCTTGGCGCAGAGCACGCCACCAACGTTGCCAGCGAGGCAACAAGCACCGCAGTGATCCGACGGCGTCGTGCTCCGGTCATTGTGTGCCCGCCGTGGCTCGCCCCTTGATCAGCGCCTGCGGGTCACGCGAGAGCATGTCGGCCAGCGCACGAATGGAGCTTAGCGCGTCATTAGCCTGCAGCAGCAGCCGTTCCAGGTCGCGATTGAACTTGGTGTTATCGCCGTAGCCGTTACCGACCGACTGCACCAGCAGATTGGTGTTGGCTATCGTCTTCTGCAGTCCGCTGACTATTTCCGGCAACTGCCGAAGCGCCGGGCTGGCACCGCTATCCAAATGGTCAGCCATGTCCTTGACCTTGGCGACAATCCCGGAAAGCTCTTGCAGTGTCTGCTGGGTTTGCTCGCCATTTGCGACATTGTTCGCAGCCAGCAGGATGCCGTTGAGGTTTTTGCCGATCTGGTCGAATGGAATGGTGTTCACCTTTGCGAGCAAATCGGTCGCGGATGTCTGGAGCCCGGACAACCCGCCTCCCTCGGTCGTGGGCAGCACGAAACTCTTGCCTTCCATTCTCATGCTCGCCGGCGGTGCATTCTGCTCGAAGTCGAGCGCCACCGATTGTTGTCCGGTGATAAGGTTGGAACTCTGCAAGGTCGCCCTAAGTCCCTTCTCGATCACTGCATCGACTGCATCTGCCGATGTCTTGAACACCTGCTTACCCAGACCGATAATCCGTTCGGGCTGAACCACATACTCGACCGGCGCTTCGACCGCTTGTTTGTCCGGATCGTAGGTAAGTCCCACATTGGTGACATGACCGATCATCAGACCGTGCATGGTGACCTCGGAGCCTGGTCCAAGTCCGCGGACAGAACCGGAGAAGTACGATACCAACGGGATGCTTCGCGTGTAGGAGGCAGCGGTTGCCGCATCCTGGCTTGCGAACAGTGGGAAGACATGATCTTCGGCGCTCATCTTGGAGTGGGCATCTGCAGTCGGCGTATCGAACGCAATGCCACCCAGAAGGAGCGCACGCAGCGACTTAAGTTGTACTTCGACCCCGGTGGCGCCGAGTTTCAGTGCGAAGCCGGAAGCGTTCCAGAAGCGGGTTTCATCATGCACATAGTTATCATAGGGCGCCCGGACGAAGGCGTGAATTGTCACGCTATCTACCATATCGCCGATGTCCCAGCCGAGGACCGTCCCCACGTCAAGATCGCGGAAGAATATCGGCGACCCGAGCGAAATCGAACCCAGATGGTTTGCCTTCAGCTCAAACGTATGTCCCGGAACATTGACCTCCAAAACCGGCGGTTCCTCGCGCCCGACGAACTCCCGCTGCTCCTTGCCCTGAGTCTGGCCGGGAAGCATGCCAATATAGGATCCGGAGGCCAGCGTACTTAGCCCCTCGAGGTTGCCCGCGAACAATCGGGGCTTGACGACCCAGAAAATCGTTGTGCTGGAGAGTAGTGGCTCAGCTTGTCGCGTGGTTTCGATGGTCACCAAGGCGCGCGCATGATCGGGGGTCAGCTCGATACTCTTTACCGTCCCAAACACAATGTCCTTGAACTTGAGCTGCGACTGGCCCGCCTGCAACCCTTCGGCGTTGTCGAAGGACAGCGTGATCGTCGGGCCCCTTTTTGACAACGTGTTCCACGCCAGCCAACCGCCGATCGCGACGGCCACCAGTGGAATCAGCCACATTGGCGAAAAGCGCCGGGAACGTGGTACTGACGCGTGCGCGGTATTCGTTGGCGGTGCGACTTCGCTCAAGGCACTACCTCATTCCAAACGGCTGTGGCATTGCCATCGATCCAGTGATTCCCAAGCGAGGCGGCCGGGTGTGCCTGTCGGTAGCAGGACGAAACCGGGTTACGACCCGCAAAGTTCGGCGGACGCAAATTTTTGCCGTGCACCATGACCGGCGCGACCCTTGACCTGGTTGCGATAGCAGCGGCAGTTCAACCGACATCACGATGAGCACTGGCCAGTTCAGCCACACTGCCACACCCTAACGTTCCCGGCAATCCGACGCCAACCTTCGCGGCGGCAATTGCACAGGAGGCGTCGTTCGCCGGTCAGGCGAACAGTGGCAGCCTCTCCCGGCAAAAGCCGACGCATGCGGCGTGGAACTGGGCGGTGATCATCCCGGTCGAAGCTCTTGCTGCACAGCATTGTCGGAGCCTTGCACGCGGACTCGCCTCTAGCATGGTTTTTCATTTTGTACGCGCCCCGCCCTCGACAAGAAATGCGATGACCCATTTTCTGCCCCTATGCGACTCATTCTGCCGCAAACTTGCTCAGTCCAAGAGGTTGCTAGGAGGCCAGGCCGCCGCCCGGCAGCGAAGCATCCTTCTCCGGGTGCTTCCGGCTGCCGCCCCGATTCCCGACACGCGGTTCAAACAGAAGCTGCTGAAGCCTGCCTTCACCCAGAGCGTTGCTGACCTCTTTGAATGCCAGATACGGAATGAGGATGAGCAGCATAATGATGCACGTCGCGATGACTTGCAAAAGTGAACCACCCAAAAACCCGGCTAGCGAGGCAGCGACGGTCCGACCATGAATGATCCCGCCAATCACCTCCTCGATGGCGGACAGAACAAAAAGCATGACCAGAAACAGCAATGCCTTGTGGGCAATTGCGTGGATAGGTCTGCGTTTCTCATATCGATCGCCGATTCCAACTGCTTCTCCAACAAGAATGAATTTTCCCAGGATTAGCGCTTTTATAATCGCGATCCCGTATGGGGTGTAGCTTATGCCCTGGCCTCTCAGTATCGCCATCTTGTAGAACAGCAGCGCACCGAAGCAGACGTAGAGATATGCGGATATCAGAGCATATTGACGCAGCTCATGCACCACTTTGTGCGCCGCTGTGGTTGCCAATGGTGTCTTGCTGGCCATGATTGCACCCCTTTTGTCTCCCCTCCCGTGCACCGACCATAGGTCGCACGCCGTCGATGGACTATGCAATTTCGGCTAAGCCCAAGACGCGGAACGCATCTCCGCCCTCCAATCGGCAGGCGACCGGCGGAGCGTGGCCGACGGCGATTCCCCAAACAGTGCTTTGTAAGTTACGGCGAATCGTCCAAACTCCCAGAATCCATGATCCATTGCAATCTGGGTTACCGAGGCAGAGTGGTGGTCGGATTGGAGCAACGCCCGCCGCGCCAAATGTAACCGTCGCAAAGTCACGAAACGCAGCGGCGAGATACCCAGTTGCTCCTGGCAGAGAATGCGCAGCGCCCGTTCGGACACGCCGATGCTCCGGCAGAGATCCGGGATCGTCGGCGGGTCCTCCAGATTAGCCTCCACGGCTTCCTCGAACCGCTTCACAACAGCGATGCGCCGGCCACGCGGGATATCGCTCTTGATTGCCTCACCGTGTGTGAGGCTCATGATCATCGGTCGCAGCAGCGCCTGCTCCAGCGCATCGGCGGCCAAAGGCGACCCGAATATGCCATCTGTTGTTGCGACCGCGCGAGTCGCAGCCTCGATCACTGAAAATAGCCATGCGCCAAGTTGTTCAGGTACCCGCAACACTTTACCAACCGGGACAGCTACCGGAGCCCCGATCATATCAATCGCGGCTTGGGCCAGATCGTCTGCGTCCAGAGTTAGCGATACATACTCGACGGGCGCGAATGTCCGATGATGTGATTGCATCCCGAGGCTGAGACACATCCATTCTCCGCGCCGGATCTGCACACCTCGCACGATCGGAAACGGGCCATCACCGGGCCAGCCGAGGATCCCGACGATGTTTGGAGGCATGCTGGTGGTTGACAGTCGAGCCAAGTTTTCGCGGCCGCGCTGCAAGGTAAGTCGCCCGACCTTGATGGTCATCAGGTCGGCACAAAAATGTCCAGCCGCCAGGATCGTCAGCAGGCTATCTCCGCCCCGTATCGCCAGGTGGTATTGCTCGGGATCGTGAAAGTGGCTGCCGCTGCCGAAAGGACTTACATGCTCGAAGTACAATGTTGTCCACCCCCGATTCCGTGCACCATGCACGCCACAGTGTCGCGAAGCAACCAGTCGAGCATCAACCGGAACCGCCTTGTCTCAAAACCGTCACGCAGCCAAAGGCGGCTCAAGACACTAGGTGAAGGGTCAGGTCGCTTATCCTGAACCGGCTGGAGACGACGCCAGAGCCGCCTGGCACATACGCTCCATCTGCGAGCCTGGACACAAAAGCACGCGTTAAGTCTCTACGATGATGATCCGTTTTCCTTTGACTGTGCTGCGATTTGGCCTAGCGTGGCTATGAGTTCAATCAGCCGGCGCCGTGCTGCGGTTACGGACGCTACCGTCCATACGATCCTCCCCGATGCCACGATCAGCTCAAGTTCGGTCACGAAATAGTGAAAGCTGTCAGCTGCGGTAAACGCCTCAGGGTCCCGCTTTCTGGCTACACGCCCGACCGACCTGCGGTGGCGCGGTGTCCCAACTGCCACCGAACGCTCCTCTTGAAATTGGTGCCTATGTCCATGCCAACCAGATAAAGTGAGCCTGCTCGGGATTACGCCGCAAAATGGAAGGCGAACTGGAGGGCGGCACTTTTTTGCGTTGAACCCCATCGGTTCTCCTCCCGCGTAGGCCCACCGGGATTACCGCACTATGCAGATTCAGCATCATTCGGCCGGCCGGTTCGTCTCGTCGCGGCGCGCTTTGCCCATCTGTCGCCAGAGCGCCATTTTTCGGACGCGCGGCGCTGGCGTCCGCTTCTGGCGCGGCTGCTTGTGCGACACAATTTGACGCTGAACTGGCCAGGGAACCCGTCCGAGACGGGAAATCGATCAGCGCCGTTGTCAGGACCTTCAACGAGCACCCAGCGACCATCCACCGCGTTTTAGAGGGGCAGGAGGCCTTATGCCGGTTTTCTGTTCTTCTGAGCCGCACACGCCATTCCAGTCGGGGGGCAATTGCTCTTAGAATAATTCAATCGCCGGCTGCGCGGCATCCGCACGGCTGTCGCGGCGCGCGCCGCCTGCGGCGGTCTCATGTGCGTCCCGCTGACGGTTCATCACGTAGTCGGAGAACAGTGAGTCAAGCGTGCCCTTCCCGCGCCGGCCACCTCTCACAGCACAGCGGCACTACAGTATCCCCAAAATGCGCAGCGTCGGGATGCGGCGATCCAGGAAGCGCTCCACGATCTCCACCGCCATGGTGCGGATCTCGGCAGGATCGGTGACCAGCTTGCCGTCACGCTGCATGTTGCGGCCGCTGCGTTCCAGTCCGGACAGCAGCGACTGCGTCAGGTTCGGCCAGTCGGGCGGCAGTCCGGAGAGCAGATCGCCGACCATCACCGTCTCCAGCAGGTCCACCTGGAACGCGGAGCCGAGCAGCGGCGCGATCAGCCGCGGCAGTTCCGCCCCGTGGCAGTTTTCCATCGCCACGACCCTGTTCAATCGCTGCGCTGCCTCCCGCGCCGGACCCGTCATGCCGCCCGGCAATACCGGATGCGCGTAGCCGCCGGCGATCATCAGGGTGATGGCTTGCAGCAGGTCGCCTAACGGGCGCCCGGCATAAGGTGGCGCCGCGCGAAGCTGCCGCAATGACACGGCGCCGGTGGCCAGCATGTCGAACAACGGCCGATAGATCTCGGTGCGCCCGGTCACGATGCCGATGGAGGTGGTGAAGTTGATCGGTTCAGGCACCGACTGTCCCAGCGGGGCGATGCCCAGTTCGTCGAGTAACGGCACTTGCTCCGACGCCGCCAGCGGCGCCAGGCCGCGGCGGTAGATATCTCTGCGGAACGACTGCGCCGCGGCAAAATCGCGCAGGGTCTCGCGCAGCACCTGGTCGCCGGCCTCGCCGAGCAATGGCAGCATCGCCTCGGGCGCGGCCAGCGCATCCACGTTCTCGTTCAGCGTGGCGCTGCCGATGAAGTGGCAGCGCGTTTCCTGCATCGCCTCGGCCATTTCGGCGAACATCAACGGATGCCAATCGCGGTTGAGGTATTCGTGGGCGATGTAGCGTGGATCCTGGCGGCGGATGTCCTCCAGCCGGGAGTCGACCCGCGGGTTGCCCTGAAAGAACAGCGCGCCGGCCTGGCGCATGCGGTCGATGAAGTCCAGCGTGCCGGCGGCGGCGAGATCGGTGCGCGCGGGGTTCGCGTCGGCCAGCATCCACATCAGTTGGCGTAGCGGCAATACGGCGGACCAGCCGGTGGTGACGTTGTAGCTGACATAGGCCAGGCCGCCCGGGCGCAGGCGCTGGCGGATGACGTCCAGCATCAGGCGGCGGTTCTCTGCCGAGATCCAGCTCACGACGCCGTGTGCGACCATGAAATCGAAGGGCGGCAGCGTGGCTTCCGCCCGGGCCGCAAGGTCCGCGAAGGAGGTCTCGACGAAATGTGCGTTGGCCAGGCCGGCGGCTTCCGCCAGTCGCGAGGCCCACTCGACATGCGCGGGGTTGAAGTCGAAACCCCAGACCTCGGCCTGCGGATGAGCGGCGGCGACGACCAGTGCGGTGAAGCCGTGACCGCAGCCGAGGTCGGCGTAACGGAACGGCCGCGTCAGGTCAGGCGAGCGCTGGCCGAGCAGCAGGCAGGTCGTGGCCAGCCAGATCGGGGTGATCTCGCGATAGAAATTGGTAGTGTAGGTCACGTCGGTGACGTAGCCGTCGTCCCAGCCTGGCATGGCTCTTCTGTGTCCGATGCGATGCGACGGCCACTATCGGGACGCGGCCGGTCCGATGCAATGCGGTCCGACATGGGGAGTTGCGGGCGGGTAGCCGCCCATGGGTTGTCTGGAATGGGCGGCCTGGAATGGGCAGCCTGGAATGGGCAGCCTGGAATGGGCAGCCTGGGATGGGCAGCCTGGGATGGGCAGCCTGGGATGGGCAGCCTGGGATGGGCAGTCTGGAATGGGCAGCCTGGAATGCGCAGTCTGGAATGGGCAGCCGCGCATGCGGCAGGTGCGTGTGGGGTGGCGCTCACGCGTCGGCGGTGGCGGTGACCGGCGGCACCGCGGTTTGCCGCGCCGAGACGGCGGCATGCCAGCCGAACGCCGCCCGGATGAAGCCAAGCGCATAGGCGAACCGCCAACGCGCGGCGATCAGCCGGGTGGAGCGGCGCGGCAGCAGTGCTGCCGGTGCGCAGAGCAAGGCCACCGCGAAACGCCGAGGGAGTTCGCGCCAGACCTCCGCCGGGCGCCGCAGCAGCCTGCGGGTCAGCACGGCGGAGGCACCCTGCCAATAGAGCCGCGACAGCAGCCAGTCCGGGGTGAGGCGCGACGCCTGGATCTGGTGGTGCACCACGATGCGGGAATCGTAGCGGATCGGCTGCCCGGCCTGCCGCAGCCGCCAGGCAAGCTGGACGTCCTCGTCGGACAGCAATGCGCCACCGAACCGCCCGGCGGAGGTCGCGAAACCGCCGGCCGCCAGCAGGGACAGCACGTTCACCACCATGTTGACGGTGTAAGGCGCAAGATCGGCGGGCAGGCTCGGGTCGCCGTATTCGGCCCGGCCCTCGGCCTCGATGATCGAGAGCACACCGCGCAAGCTTTTGGGCCACCAGGATGGCAGCGGTGCTTCCCATAACGGCAGCGCCCGTCCGCCGAGCACCGCGGGGGGCGGCATCGTCTCGGCGAGCGCAGCGAGGATGCAGGCGACCCAATCGGGCGCCGGGATCGCATCGTCGTCGATGTAGGCGATATAGGGGGTGTGGCAGGCCCAGGCACCGGCATTGCGCGCCAGGGAGACGCCGGGCTGGTTGACCCGCAGCAGATCCGCGCCCGCCGCGGTGGCGAGCCGGGCGAGTTCCGCCGGAACGTCGCCGGTCGAGCCGCTGTCCACCACATGAATCGCGAAGCTGTCTGCGGAGGCTGTCTGGCGCGCCAGACCGGCCAGGCAGTCGCGCACATAATGCGGGCGGTTATGGGTGCAGATGCAGACCGTCAGCTCCATGCCGGAGGGCATAGCGGCGGGAGGTTGAGGAAGGATTAACCGCGATCGACTTGTCTTCTGCCACGGCGCTGGCCGGTCTTCTGCCAAGGCGCTGGCCGGTGCCAGCCTGCCCGCGGCTGAATGGAACGGCGATCAGACGGGAAAAGCACACCCGCTCAGCTTGCGTGAGGGGGGAGGGGTATGCGGCCGCAGTCACGCACCCCTCCCCCCCTCGCTCGCGGCAAGGGGGGTCTTTTGTCTCTTGCGAGCGCGGCGGAGCAATCTCCCACAAGCGACGTGGGCGCTCTCGCGGAGATTGCTTCGCCGAGCCCATAATGACAGATTCGCCCTCGAAGGATGGTGCGAGACATGTCCGAGCATTTCGACCTGCTGATCCGCCACGGTACCTGCATCCTCCCCTGGGGGCCGGAGACCACCGACGTCGGCGTGCGCCACGGCCGCATCGCGGCCCTGGGCGTGCCCGCCGATGCGACCGCCGGCCAGACGATCGACGCGCAAGGCCTGCACGTGCTGCCCGGGCTGATCGACCCGCACGTGCATCTGCGGGACCCGGGCGACAACGCGGTGGAGACCATCCCGACCGGCACGCGCGCCGCCGTACTGGGCGGCCTCGCGGCGGTGTTCGACATGCCGAACACGGCACCCTCGATCACCGACGCGGACCGGCTGGCCTGGAAGCAGGGCTACGTCGGGCAGCAGGCGTGGTGCGACATGGGCCTCTATGTCGGGGGCACCAAGACCAATATCCCCGACCTGGCGAAGCTCGAGCTCGGACGCGGCGTGTGCGGGATCAAGATCTTCGCCGGCAGTTCCACCGGCGACCTGCTGGTGGAGGACGACGAGCACCTGGAACGCGTCATGCGCTCCGGCCGCCGCCGCATTGCCTATCATTCCGAAGACGAATACCGGCTGCAGGACCGCAAGCACATGTTCAAGCCAGGCGACCCGCATCGCCGGCACATGGAATGGCGCGATGTCGAATGCGCGTTCCTCGGCACCCGGCGGCTGATGGCGCTGGCGCGGGCCACCGGGCGGCCGGCGCATATCCTGCACGTTTCCACCGCGGAAGAGCTGGACTACCTGAAGGATTTTCGTGACCTTGCCACCTGCGAGGTGCTGGTGAACCACCTCACGCAGGTGGCGCCCGACTGCTATGACCGGCTGCAAGGGTTCGGCGTGATGAACCCGCCGATCCGCGGGCCGGAGGTGCAGGCGGCGGCCTGGCGGGCGATCAATGACGGCACGGTGGACACGGTCGGCTCCGACCACGCCCCGCATTCCCGCGAGAAGAAGCTGCTGCCCTGGCCGGATTGCCCCGCCGGCCTGACCGGCGTGCAGACCATTGTGCCGGTCATGCTGAACCACGTGAACGCGGGGCGGCTGTCGCTGGCGCGGCTGGTGGACCTGATGTGTGCCGGGCCGGCGCGGGTCTATGGCGTGGTGGGCAAGGGACGGCTCGCCGCCGGCTACGATGCGGACTTCACGCTGGTGGACATGAAGCGGCAGCGGCGGATCGAGGAGTTGTGGATCGTTTCGCCCTGCGGCTGGACACCCTTCGCCGGCATGGACATCACCGGCTGGCCGGCCGCGACGATCGTGCGGGGCAACGTGGTGATGCGCGAGGACGAGGTGCTGGGCGCGCCGGCCGGCGAGCTGGTGCGGTTCATCGGATAGCTCCGGTTCCCGTTCTTGAATCGACCTGCCGCCAGTCCCGCGAATCTCCTTATCCGGTCAACGCAGGGGATCCCGTTAACGCAGGGGATCCGGTTAACGCAGGGGATCCGGCTAACGCAGGCATTCGCAGCGACCCCGCCAGGCTCGGCGTTCGCAAGCGGCTGCCTGCGCTAACCGGATAGGGACACCCGCGAAACGGCGTGCCGCCAGTTCGCCTCGATGACGGTTAGAGAGAACCTCGTCGCGCAATGGTGGATTTGGCGCGAAAGAAAGCGGCTCCACGGTGCCCTGCCCGCCTGAGCCGGTGCGACAGGTTGCGCCGCGGCGCACCCGGCGCGTGCCTCGCTGGTGGTGCGAGAGGGGGGATTCGAACCCCCACGCCTTGCGGCGGTCGATTTTGAGTTCGACTGCGTCTGCCGTTCCGCCACTCTCGCGCGCGGGCTCCCGTATAGCGGATCGGCCAATCGCGCCCAACCCCTACTCCCGCGCCCCTCCCGCACCCCACGTCCCTTGCCACCCGAGCCAACCCGCGGGATAGCGCAAGACAACCAACCCCCGTCCGGGAGATCCGCCCATGTGGCCCATCCGCTCCGCCCTGTTCGTCCCCGCGCATCGCCGCGACTGGGTCGGCAAGGCGATCCGCGTCTCCCCCGGCGCCGCCGTGCTGGACATCGAGGACTCCGTCCCCCCCGAATTCAAGCCGCAAGCGATGGCCCTGCTGCGCGACGAGATCGCGGAACTGCGCGCCGCCGGCGTTGGCGCCTTCGTCCGCGTCAACCCGCTGTCGGAACGCACCGGGGAAGAAATCGCCGCCGCCATGACCGAGGGCCTGACCGCCATCGTCCTCCCCAAGGCCGCCAACCCCGATGAGATCCGCCGTCTGCACGACCTGCTGTCCTACCACGAGGGCCGTGCCGGCATGACACACGGCGGCGTCGGCATCTTGCCCCTGCCGGAGACGGCCGAGGGCATGCACGACGCCTGCGCGCTCGCCAAGGCCAGCCCGCGCGTGAAGGGCATCCACGGCGCCATCAGCGGTCCGGTTTCCGGCGACTTCGCCCGTGCCTTCGGCTTCCGCGCCACGACCGACGGCATCGAGCAGCTCTACCTTGCCTCGAAGCTGGTGCTGGACAGCCGGGCCGGCGGCGCGCCCTACCCGATCGCCGGCATCTTCGGCACGCCGATGAACGACCTCGCGGCGGTGGAACGGCTGGTCCGCCGCGCCCGCGACATCGGCTACACCGGGGTGGCCGTGATGCATCCGTCGCACGTGGCGGTGGCAAACGCGGTGTACCAGCCCACGCCGGAGGAGGTGGCGTATTTCACCGGCCTGCTTCAGGCGTTCGAGGTGGCAGAGAAGGCCGGCCAGGGCGCGGTCAGCTACCAGGGCGCGATGGTCGACTACGCCATGCTGCCGCTGGCGCAGGAGGTGATGGCCGAGGCCAGGCGGTTGGGGATGGCCTGATCCTCGCGCAAGAAACAAGGTCTCCCCGTCCCCTTGTTGAAGCGGGCAGAAGGAGGGGTCGCACGCGCAATCTTCTCGACCCCTCCCGCAAGGCGACGGGAGTTCCACCTACCCACCCCACCGCCTGGGTACGGCGGCGGCAACCACTGGCTGAAACCACTATCGAGGTGAAATCGAATGAGCGTGCGGGCGGGCCGTGAATTCCTGGCAATCCCCGGGCCGACAACGGTACCGGATGAAGTCTTGTGCGCAATGCATCGGCCGGCGGTCGATATCTACGCCGGCCCGCTGCTGGCCCTCACCGACAGCCTGCTGCGCGACGTCGCACGCGTGTTCTGCACCAAGGGCCACGCGTATATCTACAGCGCCAACGGGCACGGCGCCTGGGAAGCCGCGCTGACCAACGTGCTGTCCCGCGGCGACAAGGTGCTGGTGCTGGAGAGCGGCCGGTTCGCCGTCGGCTGGGGCAACAACGCCGCGCGCATGGGCGTCGAGGTCGAGGTCCTGAAGGGCGACATGCGTCGCGCCGTCCGGCCGGGGGAAGTGCAGGCGCGGCTGCGGACCGACCGGCACGGCAGCATCAAGGCCGTGCTGGTGGCGCAGATCGACACCGCCTCGGGCGTGGTGAACGACATCGCGGCGATCGGCGAGGCGATCCGCGCCGCCGGCCATCCGGCGCTGCTGATGGTCGATGCCGTGGCCTCGCTCGGCTGCATGCCTTTCGAGATGGACGCGTGGGGCGTGGATGTAGCGATGTCGGGCTCGCAGAAAGGCCTGATGACGCCGCCGGGCCTCGGCTTCGTCGCCGCCAACGACCGTGCGCGCGAGGTGCACAAGACCGCCGGGCTGCGCACGCCATACTGGGACTGGACCGCTCGCGACGGCGACGAGCACTACCAGAAATACGCCGGCACACCGCCAGAGCACTTGCTGTTCGGACTGCGCGCGGCGCTCGATCTGCTGTTCCAGGAAGGGCTGGAGAACGCCTTCCGCCGCCACCGGCTGCTCGCGGAAGCCGTGCGCCGCGCCGTGTCGGTGTGGGCCGAGGCCGGCACGATCGGCTTCAACATCACCGACCCGCGCGAGCGCTGCGACACGGTCACGGCGGTGTTGGCGAACGGCTGCGACCCCGAGACGATCCGCGGCTACTGCGACCGCAATTGCGGCGTCGTGCTGGGGGCCGGCATCGGCGAGTTGTCCGGCAAGGCGTTCCGCATCGCGCATATGGGGTACGTGAACGCGCCTATGATCCTGGGGACGCTGAGCGTGGTGGAGATGGCGCTGGGGGCGCTGGGCGTTCCGCATGGGCGGGGCGGGGTGCAGGCGGCGATCGATTGGCTGGCCGGGGAAGTGCCGGCCGGGGAAGTGCCGGGGAAGTGAGGCAGTAGCCGCAGGCGAACTTGGGGTCATCAGACGATTTGTTCAAAATCGTAGGTTCGCAACGCGTTCGACGCTACGGCTTTAGGCATACCCCTGATACGGCGCGCCGACCCGGATTGATAATCTGCGGTGGGAGCGGGGGATGGTGGCCCCAGAAACAAAAGGAGGAAAGCAAATATGGCAGGCTTGGTGGATGGCAAGGTGGCCCTGGTCACCGGCGGCGGCAACGGCATTGGCCGCGAGGCCGCCTTGCTCTTTGCCCGCGAGGGCGCTCGCGTCGCGGTCGCCGACTACGAGACAGAGTCGGCGGCGCAGACGGTCGGACTGATCAATGGCGCCGGTGGCCAAGCTATCTCGCTGTCAGTCGATGTGACGGCGGCGGCGGATGTAAAAGCAATGGTGGACGGCACGATAGCGGCCTATGGGCGGTTGGACTGTGCCTTCAACAACGCCGGGATCTCCGGCCGCGCGGTCGACGCGATTGGCCAGCTGACGCATGAGTGGTCGGAGAAGTCGTTCGACCGGATGATCGAGGTCAACCTGAAGGGCGTCTGGCTGTGCATGAAGCACGAAATCCCGCTGATGCTGGCGAATGGCGGAGGCGTGATCGTCAATACCGCTTCCATCGCCGGGTTGATCGGGTTGCGAACCTCCACCGGCTATGTCGCGGCCAAGCACGGGGTGATCGGCCTGACTAAGGCCGCCGCGGTGGAGTATGCGGAAACCGGGGTTCGCGTGAACGCAGTGTGCCCGGGGTATATCGAGACGCGGATGACCGCGCCGACGCGCGAGTCCCACGGCGCTGGCATCATTGCCCGCACGCCCATGCGCCGCTACGGCCAGCCGCGCGAAATCGCCGAAATGGTGGTCTGGTTCTGCTCTGATCGCGCCAGCTACGTCACCGGCGCCGCCTACGAGGTCGATGGGGGCCTTACCGCCGCCTGATTCACTTCGCGGGTTCGCCAGCCCGGTCGGATCGGCGGACCCGCTCAGCGGCTGCACCGTCGCGTCCAGGATGCTCATGACCTTCACGGACCTGGTCGTGGTCCGGTGAGTGCAGGTAGAATTCGTTAAGGGTGGGCCTGCAGTCGCCCGTCCCCGAGCCGCGCCAGTGGGGTCCAGGCGTTTAGTTAGCGGCTTAGCGTACGATTTTGAACAAATCGTCTGATGACCCCAACTTCGGAACAGTGCATCCGGGCAGGAGCGCGCGGAGTCTGCGCGTGGAGTCAGTATGGCATTGCGCTGTTTTCCCGATCAGCCTCTCGGTGCCCGGCGACAAGGGCGTTAGTTATTTTTATTGACTATTCTCCCCAATCATGCTAACAGTCGCGCCGCTGCGGGCAACCCGCAAAGAAAGGCAATGGACGTAAGGCTCCCGCCATGATGTGCAACGCGATCACCGCTCCGGCCGACTCCTGTTCCCCCGATGCAGATCGGACCGGCCCAGACGCGCCCGCGCGCCTGCCGGAGTGGGTCGTCCATCTCATCGCGCTGGTCGTCCGCTTTATCCTCGAGCGCGCCGTCGCCGCGCGTTCGCCCCGCGTCAGGCTGCCGTCATGGTGGCACTATCGCCCGGATCTGCCGCCCGGCTCGGTGCAGCAACTGGCTGCGTCGAGACGCGGCGCGTTCGGCAACGCGATCGCCTGGATGTGCCGCCGCCGCGGCATCGGGCCGGGGCATCCGAATTGGCCGGAGCTGTCCCGCGCCATCGTGGCGTTTGGCGGCAGCGTGAAGGGGTTCCGGCCCGGCCTTCCGGCGTGCGGCCTGCAATGGTGGGAACAGCCCGGAATCGTGCCGGGGATGTGCTGCGAGCCCGCGGAGACTCCGGCCGCCACAACCATGGCGTTGCTGCTGTCGCGGCAGGCTGTTGCCGGCGCGCCACCGCCCGCATCGCAGGTTGTGCCTGCGGTGGCACACCATGCCGTGCTGCCTGCTTCCTGGCTGTCTCATTGGTGGCCGACTGACCACTGGACGCTGCACAGTACCGGCCCGCCGACCGGGCCGCCCGCTGTCTTCAAAACCCGACTCTTTTGCCTGATGAACGGGGCCGGACCGCGGCCAGCCCCGCCGTCCTGATTCGTGCCATCGCAGAGCGGGCAAGGCCACCTGCATCCGGGGCGGCCAGGGGGCGGGCGGCCAGGGGCCGGCCACGCACCAGCCGCACCAGCACCGACCATCTCATGAGAATCGAAACGAGACTTCCGTGCGACTTGCCGCGGTGATCACCGGCCGTGACACAGGCCGTGACACAAGGGCTCCACCATCGGTCGGCCAAACGGAAGCCTGCCGGCGCGCAGCGCGGCAAAGGTTGTCAACGCCCCTGTCGCGCCCCTAGCTTGGCCGTATGTCCGCAAGACTCCGCAACGACGCGCTCGCCATCCCCAAGGCCTGGCCCTTCGAGGAGGCCGCCAAGGTCGCCAACCGCCTGGAAGCCTCCGGCAAAGGGCACGCGCTGTTCGAGACCGGCTACGGCCCCTCCGGCCTGCCGCATATCGGCACGTTCGGCGAGGTGGCCCGCACCAGTTGGGTCCGCAACGCCTTCACCGTCCTGACCGGCCTGCCGTCGCGCCTGATCGCCTTCAGCGACGACATGGATGGGCTCCGCAGGGTCCCCGACAACGTGCCGAACAAGGAGATGCTGCAAGCTCACCTGGGCAAGCCGCTCACCCGCATCCCGGACCCGTTCGGCACCCACGCCTCCTTCGGCGCCCACAACAACGCCCGCCTGCGCGCCTTCCTGGATGCCTTTGGCTTCGACTACGAGTTTGCTTCCTCCACCGACTACTACGCCTCCGGCCGCTTCGACACCGCGCTGGTGCGCGTGCTGGAATGCTACCAGAAGGTGACCGAAGTCGATCCTGCCCACCCTCGGCCCCGAGCGCCGCGCCACCTACTCCCCCGTTCTGCCCATCCACCCGAACACCGGCATCGTCATGCAGGTGCCGATGGAGCGCTGGGACGCCGGCGCCGCCACCGTGACCTGGCGCGACCCGGATACCGGCGAACGCTTCGAAACATCCGTGAAGGGCGGCGCCTGCAAGCTGCAATGGAAGGCTGATTGGGCGATGCGCTGGCACGCGCTCGACGTGGATTACGAAATGTCCGGCAAGGACCTGATCGATTCAGTGAAACTGTCCGGCCGCGTCTGCCGCATCCTCGGCAGCACCCCACCGGAGGGCTTTACCTACGAGCTCTTCCTCGACGAGCATGCGCAGAAGATCAGCAAGTCCAAGGGCAACGGCCTCGCGGCGGAGGACTGGTTGCGCTACGCGCCGCCCGAATCCCTGGCGCAGTTCATGTACAACGCCCCGCAGCGCGCCAAGCGGCTGTATTTCGACGTGATCCCCCGCGCCGTGGACGAGTACATCGCCAACGCTGACCGCGCCCGTGCCCAGAACGCGATGGAGCAGCAGACCAACCCAGCCTGGCACATTCATGCGGGAAAGCTGCCCAACCACGCTGGCAGCCCGGTCTCCTTCGCCATGCTGCTGAACCTGGCAAGCGTGGTGAACGCCGACACGCCCGACATCCTGTGGGGTTTTATCCGCCGCTACTACCCGCATGCCAGTGTCGAGACCCAGCCCTTGCTCGCCCGCCTGGTGGACCACGCCATCGCCTACTACCAGGACATCGTCCGCCCGCAGAAGCGCTATCGCCAGCCGGACGCCACCGAACACGCCGCGCTGGAGGATCTGGCCGCTGCGCTGGCCGAGTTGCCCCCCGACGCCGATGCCGAAACCATCCAGACCACGGTCTACGAGGTCGGCAAGCGCCACCCCTTCGCCGAGCTGCGTCACTGGTTCGCCTGCCTGTATCAGGTATTGCTCGGCCAGCAGGAAGGTCCCCGCTTCGGCGGCTTCGTCGCGCTGTATGGCATCCCGGAGACCATCGCCCTGATCCGCGACGCGCTCCATCGCAGGGCTGATGCGGCCTGACCGAATGCCGCGCCGGCCAATGCCTCGGCGGACGCCTCGCACGGGGGTTCCGGCGAGCATGAAGACATGGCTCCGCCAATTGCCCGCCCTGCTCGGCGTCGTGCTGCTGATCGGCGCGATCTACCTGGTGCAGCGCGAGTTCCGCCACCTGCGCCTTCGCGACATCGGCGCCGCGTTGAAGGCGATCCCGCCGCGCGCGCTGGTATTCTCGGCCGGCTGGACGGTGCTGTCCTACTTCGTGCTGACCTTCTACGACCGGCTGGGCACCATCTATTCCGGCCACAAGGTCGCCTACCTGCGCGTCGCTTTCGCCTCCTTCTGCGCCTATGCGCTTTCGCACAACCTGGGGTTTGCTGCCGTGTCCGGCGCGGCGGTGCGCTTCCGGCTCTACGCCCACTGGGGCCTGACGCCGACCCAGATCGCCAAGACCGTGGCGTTCTGCAGCCTCACCTTCGGCCTCGGCGGCATGGTGCTCGGCGGCGCCATTCTGTTCTTGGAACCTCGTGCCGTGCCCTGGTTCGGCACCCACCTGCCGCCCGCGGCGATGTATGCCGCCGGCGCACTGCTATGGGCGATCGTCGCCGGCTACGTCATCTTCGCGCGCCTGCAACGCCGCCTGCACTTGTTCAACCAGACCATCGAGCTTCCCGGCATGCGCATGGCGGTGCTGCAGGTCATGCTCGCCACCGCCGACGTGGCGATCACCGCCACCATCTTCTACCAGTTGCTGCCGCCCGTCCCGCATTTGACCTGGGTGATCTTCCTGGGCATCTACGTCGCCTCCTACACCGCCGGGCTCGCGGCCAACATCCCGGGCGGCATCGGCGTATTCGACACCGCCATGCTGCTGGGCCTGCACCCCTATCTCGACGCCCCCCGCATCGTCGGCGCCATCGTCGTGTTTCGCCTCTACTACTACGTCATCCCGCTGTTCCTCGCCGGTTCCCTGTTCGCCGGCAACGAGATCCTGCTGCGCGGCGGCATGCTGTGGCAGCGCGCCGCCACAGTGCCCGCCATGCAGACCATCGCCCGCTGGAGCGAGCCGGACTTCGCCGTCGCCTCCGGCACCAGTTCCGTGGCGCTGTGCGGCGTCCTGCTGCTGTGCCTTGGCGTGCTGGCGCCGCGGCCCGACTTCTCCTGGATGGATCCGGACGTGGCCGGCCTTGCCGTCCAGGCGGGGCAGTTCGTGCCCTCGTTGATCGGCGCCGGCCTGGTGGTGATGGCGATCGGCCTGTCGCACCGGGTGAACCTGGCCTGGGGACTGACGCTGCTGCTGCTGATGGCGGGAGCCGCCTTCACCGCCACCCAGGGCGACCGGCTCTGGGTCACCTGCATCTTGCTGCTGACCGCGCTGCTGGTGGCGCCGTTCCGCGCCTGCTTCTATCGCCACGCCCGTTTGCTTAGCGGTCCGCTGGAACGTTCCACGGCGCTCTCGCTGGTGGTGCTGGCGATCTGCTTGCTCGCGCTGGCGGTCACCCGCCCCTACACGCACCGGCTGGTCAACAACGCCTGGTGGGCCGTGGTGATGTCGCGAGATCTGCCGAACTCGCTGCGCCTCACGGTGGCTCTGGCGGTCATCCTGGGCCTGCTCGCGATCTGGCGCCTGCTGCGCCCCGGCCGGGTGCGTTGGCTGCCCTGGGACGCCGCGGCGCGCGGTCGGCTGGCGGCGCTCGGCGTGGTTCCCCCGCGCGACGCGGATGGATTGGTACTGGGCGAGTCGGAGCGCGCCGGCATCCCCTTCCGCCGCTGCGGCCGGGTATTGCTCGGCCTTGGCGATCCCGGCGGCGCCGCGACCGACCGAATTTCGGTGATCTGGCGCCTGCGTGACCTGGCGCAGCAGGAGGGTCGGGACCCCGCCTTCTGGCGCGCCGGCCCCGGCCTGCTGAAGGTGTATGGCGATCTCGGGTTGACCGCATTGCCCCTGGGCGACAACGGTCTGCCGCTGCCGGAATCTCCGGACGAGACCCCCGCCGCGCCACACTACCTGGTCTGCATGGCGGAGCGCGACCTGGGCGCGCTGCTGCCCCTGCTGCCGGAGCTGGCGTCGAACCAGACGCTGCCGATGCCCGCGGTGGCGTGACCGGCGTATGGCAACGACTGACGGATGGCGCCCCGGTGGCGCCCCCGTGGCGCCCTGGCGCAGACAGGCGCAGCGCAATCCACCGATCACCGATATGATGGCGGCTATGATGGCGGCGAATTGGGCTGCGCTTATCGATGGCCGCAAAATCAGCTGGATGACAACCGGCTTCGGCTCCAGGCCTGCCATATCCCATCCGCCCGGCCTCACCGGATCATCGCAGAATCGTGAACGACGTTTATCTACTCATGGTTGTATAAACCGTGTATTGCTACAATTTAACCAGGAGGATTGGTGCTGTGCTCCAATTGATGGTTGCCGATCGCGAGGCGTTGATCTGCGATACGATAGCGGCGGCCCTGGAAAAGCTTTGCGGTGCCCACGTCCTTTCCACCCGTACCGGCTCTACTGCATTAGAAGCGATGAATAGCACGCATCTGGATGCTGCGATTCTGGAAGCAGACCTGCCCGGCATCAGCGGCTTTGCACTCGCCGAACACGCGGCCGACCGGCAGATCCCTGTCCTGCTCATTCCAGCGCACCCGGATGCGATGGTGATGTGCAGGCGTTATGGATACCTGTATCTGCCGAAGCCCTTCCTGTTGGACAAACTGGCGAGGGAAACCCTGGGCATCATTCGGCGGGCGAAGGACAACATCGAGCGAGTCCAGGCATCCAGCGAGACGCTGAAGGGGACGTTCGATGATCTGGCGCAAGCGATCGAGACAGCGCGCCGCCTGGTCGCGGAAAGTGCCGAAATACTGGCGCAACGTGCGACGACAGCTGGCTGCCGGCGTCCCATCCGCAATCCGTTCATGTCGGCAGACATGAGGGCACGGGCAGGCCAACCGTCACCCCATCCATGAAAAAATTCATTTGACACCACCCCGTGGTATGTGCTTTTATTCCTCTCGTGTCTACCACCCTCTCCCTTCCCGTCGTCCCTACCCTCCAGCCCGATCCCAGTCGGGCCGACCGAGGCACCACCGCGTCCCCCGCACCCGCGGCACAATCCGCTCCCATCGCCCATCCCGATCAGCCCGCCATCGCCCCCGCCGAACCCAGCGGCATCGGCCGCGTCATCAGCATCGTCCGCTGGCTCATCGCCTATGGCACCCTGCTCGCCACCACGGTTCGCGAGCATCCCGCCGAGCCACTGGCCCGGACGCTCGTCTATTGGTTCCAAACCCCCGATCTCGGCGTGATCCTCCGCCGCCTCACCCGCGGCCTGATGCGCGCCGCCGCGCTCGAAGCCTGGCTCCGCGAGCGTGCCGCCGGCGGCCATGAGCTGCGCGGTCCAACCGCCATTCGCCTGTCGTCCCCCGGCAATCCGCGCTCCGGCCCGCCGGCCGCCGGGGACGCCAAGGCCCCGCCCTGGTGGCACGACCCCAACCACGTGCCCACGATGGAGGAAGCCGCGGCCGAGGTCCGCGCTCGTCCCGAGGGCGCTGTCATCGCCGATATCGTCGAGGATCTCCGCGTCCTGGACTGCGACTACGACCGTGCGACGTGGAACGAGCTGAAGGACGCCATCAACTGCTACGGCGGCGACCACGTGCGTCTCTTGATCCGCGACATGCGGTGGCGATTCAATCCCGACCTGTCCCCCGAAATATGGATGATGGAACCGGCGCCGCCTTGGCAACCGCCGCCGTTTGCGGGGCTGACGCCTGCCTGCGCCCGCCCGCCCTGAACCTGCGGGTTGGACGCACCATCGCGATGTCGCGCACGGGGCCGGCGACGGCTGGCCCCGCCGTCGCGATTCCGCTCAAGGTCCGCATGGCTGGTCCCGCCGTCGCGATTCCGCTCAAGTCCAAATCGTCCATGGGTCAAGCCTGCGAGACATGTCCGCAAGACAAGTCCCCCAAGCTCCGCGGCCCATCGGCCGGCAGTCGCGGCGGCTTCTTTTGCGTCGGCTTGCTTCCTCTCCGAACGGGGATCGAGCAGCCGATTGTGGCCGCACTTATTACCCGACGCACCGCTGCTCACCCCGGGTAGATCATCTTCCGCGTCACCCCGCCGTCGATGACGAATTCGGTCCCGGTGACGAAGCCGCTGTCCGGCCCCAGCAGGAAGGCCGCCATCGCTGCCACGTCCTCCGGCGTGCCGACGCGGCCCACGGGATGGAAGGCGTGGTCCTCCGGCCGTGGCGGGTCGCCCTTGGTGAAGATCCAGCCAGGACTGATGCAGTTCACCCGCACGTCCGGCCCCAGACTGATCGCCAGGGCATGCGTCAGCGCCACCAGTCCGCCTTTGGATGCGGCATAGGCTTCGGTATCGGCTTCCGACATGCGGGCGCGGGTCGAGGCGATGGTGACCACCGCGCCGCTTGCCGCGCGCAGCAGTGGCTCCGCGGCGCGGACGAGCAGGAAGGTGCTGGTCAGGTTGATGGCCAGGACACGCGACCACTCGGCCAGCGACAGCGCAGCGAGCGGCTTGCGGACATTGATGCCGGCGTTGCAGACCAGGGCGTCCAGGCGGCCCTCGGTCGCGCGCACGTCGTGCAGCAACGCGGTGACGGCGGCCTCGTCGGCGACGTCGCAGGCGACGGCGCGGCCGTTGGGCGGGGCCGTCTCGGACGGAGCGATGTCGGCCGCGATGGTGCGATAGCCGTCCTGCGCCAGGCGTGCGGCGATGGCGGCGCCGATACCTCGAGCGCCGCCGGTGACGAGGGCGACCCGGGTTTGGCCATTGGGCATCGCTGGGTCCTTTCCGTGGGGTTGATGCTGCGGAGATGGGGCCGGCTTGACCACGCGCCAGGAGGCACCCATGACGCACCCTGTCGCCCGCCCCCGGCCGCTCCACGACTACAACGTTCGCCATGCGACACGTAAAAATTGTCCGCTGGACTTTGGCGCCCGGTCCGCGCGAAAAGGTGACTTCCCTGATCCCTGGCCAAGTCACCCGCCCCTCTGGGCGTGCGAAGGAAAAGCGAATGGAAGTGCGTTCCCGCCGTTCTCACGGCCGACTGCGGACCTCCTTGCTGGTCGGCGCCGCCTTCCTGGCCGGGGCCGCGGCCTTTCCCGCTACCGGTTGGCTCGGCGTGCATGTCGGCATCCCCACCGCTCTGGCGCAGGACGAGTCCCGCAGCGACACCTACCGCTTGCTCACCCTGTTCGGCGACGTGTTCGAGCGGGTGCGCGCCGATTACGTCGACCCGGTCACCGACAAGGACCTGGTGGACAATGCCCTGAACGGCATGCTCACCGGCCTGGACCCGCATAGCGGCTACATGGACGCCAAGGCGTTCCGCGACATGCAGGTGCAGACCAAGGGCGAGTTCGGCGGCCTGGGCATCGAGGTCACCCAGGAGGGCGGCTTCATCAAGGTGATCTCGCCGATCGACGACACTCCCGCCGCCAAGGCCGGCATCAAGCCCGGCGACATCATCACCGCGATCGACGGCAAAACGGTCGAGGGCATGAGCCTGAACGACGCGGTGGACCACATGCGCGGCCCGCCGAACTCCAAGATCACCCTGACCATCAAGCGCGAGGGCATCGACAAGCCGATCGAGCAATCCTTGCTGCGCGAGATCATCCACATCCAGGTGGTGAAGTCGCGGATGGAGCCGGACCACATCGGCTATGTCCGGTTGAGCCAGTTCACCGAACAGGCGGACCCCGCCCTGCGGGCGGCGGTGAAGTCGCTGAAGCAGCAAGCGGGCGGCAAGCTGACCGCGCTGATCCTGGACCTGCGCAACGACCCGGGCGGGTTGCTGGATCAGGCGGTGGCGGTCTCCTCGGATTTCGTGGACCAGGGCGAGATCGTCTCCACCCGCGCCCGCCACCCCGAGGACAGCCAGCGCTGGGACGCCAAGGGCGAGGACATCATCCCCGGAACCCCGCTGGTGTTGTTGGTGAACAACGGCTCGGCCTCGTCGTCGGAGATCGTGTCCGGCGCGTTGCAGGACCACCACCGGGCCCTGCTGCTGGGCACCCGCACCTTCGGCAAGGGCTCGGTGCAGACGGTGATCCCGCTGCCCGGCAACGGCGCGATGCGGCTGACGACCGCGCGCTACTACACGCCGTCCGGGCGATCGATCCAGGGATTGGGCATCGAGCCGGACGTGCACGTGGCCGAGACGCGCGAAGAGGTGGCGCATTTTGGGCCGGAGCATGAGTCGGATCTGAACGGCACGATCAAGAACCAGGGCGGCACCGGCCAGGTGTCGATTGCGCCGCGCACCGACCTGCCGCCGATCGCCAAGGAGATCCCCGACAAGCCGCCGGCCGCTTTCCCGAAATTCGATCCGGCCAAGCCGGACACGACGGACTTCCAGTTGCAGGAGGCGATCGTCCTGGCCAAGGCGATGGCGGCGCAGAAGACTGTTACATCGAACTGACGGATTGAGAGGTGGGAGAGACGGTAGGGACGGAGGGACGCAAGAGAGGACGGAAGTAGGGGCCGGAGCGTCCCTCTTCGCCTTCCACCTCCTCCACCATCCAGCGGAGGCGCGCGTGCTGACCGGTTGGCGTGGCCTGGGCGCCTTTTGGCTGGCAATCCTGCTGCTGATGGCCGGCGGCACGGTCGTGCTGCAGACCCTGGGGCCGCTGCCCCCACCGTCACGCGCTCCGAAGCCCGCGCCCCCCGCCAGGGTCGCCGCCGCCAGGCCCGCGCCGCCACCGCTGGTGACACGCCACGTGGATGCGCCCCCCGCCGACCGCCCCGGCCGCGATACCCCTGGCCCGATCGCCGACCCCGATCCCGCCCTTTTGGAACCCGGACCTGGTGGCGCCTCCGACATGTTGCCGCGCATCGCCGAGGACGGGCGACGGCCGATGCAGGTTTATGCCGCCGGATTCGACCAGAGCAACCGCCGGCCGCGCATCGGCATCCTGCTGGCAGGCATCGGCCTGAACCGCGCCGACAGCGAGAAGGCCATCCACGACCTGCCTGGCCCCGTTACCCTGGCGGTCTCGCCTTACGCGACACAGCTCGCCCCCTTGCTCGCCGCGGCGCGACTGGCCGATCATGAATACCTGCTCTCGATCCCGATGGAGCCACAGGCGTTCCCACAGAACGATCCCGGGCCGAGGGCGCTGATGACCAGCCTCTCGTCCACCGACAACCTCGACCGGCTGCGCTGGCTGATGGCGCACTTGCAAGGGTATGTCGGCGTCACCAACGCCTTGGGCGGTGAGCTGCGGGGCGAACGGTTCGCCGGCATGGCGAAGCAGATGGCGCCGGCGCTGGCCGAGATCGCCCACCGCGGCTTGCTGTACGTGGACGCCCGGCCGGCGGACGCGGGTGGCCAGGCGGTGCAGAACCAGGTTTGGAGCACGGACGTGGACCTCGTGGTCGACGAACCGCCGGACGACATCGACGTGAAGCTGGCGCGACTGGAGCTGATGGCGCACGACAAGGGCGAATCGCTGGGGTTGGTTGGGGAACCGAGCCCGGTGGTGGTGCAGCACCTCGCCGCCTGGGCGAACGGGCTGCTGAACCGTGGCCTGGCACTGGCGCCGGTGAGCGCCCTGGTGCGGCCTCCGGCGGAAGTGGCAGCATCCGGCCAATGAGCGCCAATCGATGAACCCCCTGCCCTACCGCCCCAACGTCGGTGCCGTGTTGTTCAACCGCGACGGCCGCGTGTTGGTTGCCCGCCGCGCCGACCTGCCGAATGCCGAGGGCGCCCCCGGCGGCTGGCAATTGCCGCAGGGCGGCATCGACGACGACGAGGACCCGCGCTCCGCCGTGCTGCGCGAACTGGCGGAGGAGATCGGCACCGGCCACGCCGAGATCCTGGCGGAGCACCCGGAGTGGCTGACCTACGATCTGCCGCCGCATCTGCTCGGCGTGGCGCTGCGGGGGCGTTATCGCGGCCAACGCCAGCGTTGGTTCGCGCTGCGCTTCACCGGGCAGGATTCGGACATCAGGCTGGACGTCGATCCGCATCCGGAATTCGATGCCTGGCGTTGGGCGGAACTGGCCGAGCTGCCGGAGCTGGCGGTCGATTTCAAGCGGCCGATCTACGAAGTGCTGGCCCGGTCGTTCGCGCGGTTTTCCGGGGACAGGTGAAGGCAGTGGCTCATCGGCTGCTCGCGCTGTACCCGATGCGCGTGCCTGGCCCTGTGGCAAAAACCTGTTCGTTGCGATGACGCCGCGGTTCTTTCACCCGATGGCGGCGAAGTCGGAGATGCCACGAGGTTCGCCTATGCTCGCCGAATCGGCGGAGTTGGCGTTGTTTTTCTTCTCACAAAGGGAAAGGAAGCGATTCAAGATTCACAAAGGGAGCGAACCCATCCACCTGCGATGGCATAGTCCGTCATACAGCGGCATCAGACCCTTGCTCACACCGATAATGCCGTCGGCGGCGCCGCCATCGCCACCGGACACCACCTCGAGCGTGGACCCGTAGTCCCTGGTGAATCCGCAAACACCCCAGTGGTTGTTGGTGCACTCCATCAAGTTCAACTCATCTGCCGAGAAAGACATCCAGAACTCCTCAAATACGGCGCGGCTACCAGCTTGCACGACGCGGCGATGTGCGTCGCAAGCAATCAAATTGTGTCACATGCTGATCGCCGATATATCCGGCGTGAACGCACTCCGAATCCGGCGTGAACTCACTCCGACCCGCGCACGTCGCGGCGGACGAAGGTCCAATATCGCGGACTACGTCCCTCACGCAGCGCCTTGGTCTCATAGCGTGTCGGCGGCCAACCGCATGGGCGATGGGCAGCCGTTTCCGATAGCTCGAAAAAACCCTGCGCCGCCATCACCGCGGCGACCCAGGCCTGATAGGTGGGATCGTCGGTCGCCACCCGCCATTCCGCACCCGGGCGCAGCGCGCGCGCCAGCTGCGGCAGCAGCGCGGGATGCACGAAGCGGCGCTTGGCGTGGCGCGCCTTCGGCCAGGGGTCGGGGAACAGCAGGAACAGCCGGTCGAGGCAGGCGTCGGGCAACAGCCGCAGCAGCACGCGCGCGTCGTCAGGCCAGAGCAACAGGTTGGACGGCAGGAGGGCGGTTGCCTCCTCGCCTTCGGGCATCAGACGGGAGAGCAGGGAGCAGATGCCGTTCACGAACGGCTCGCAGGCGATCAGGCCGATGTCGGGGTGAGCGGCGATCTGCGCCAACGCATGCTCACCGCCGCCGAAGCCGATCTCCAGCCAGATCGCGCGGGGCGGGCGGGGGAAGGCGGCACGCGGGTCGCCCGCTGCGTCTCGCGACAGCGTCAGCCGCGGCAGCGTCACCGCCAGCAGTTTCTCCTGGCGGGGGCGCAGCTTATGGCCACGGGCGCGGCCATAAAGTCGTTCCGGAGGCGGCTTCAGGGTGGCGGCCATGGTGCAGGCGCCGGACATGGCACCCCGCGCAGCCCGGAGCAATGCGGGCGCTGCCCTGACCGAGCGTGGGCGCCGCTCGGAGCAATGCGGCAAATGAACACAAAAAGCCAGGGATGAGCGCGAATGGGCCGATGCTGCGTGCGTTGCCGGCGTGGATCACGGCGGTTCAGCCGCCGTGATCCTCAATCGGTGACGAGCGCAACGCTGACGCGGGGTGCCCCGCTCTATTTGCATTCATCCACTGCTTTTTGGGTTAGCTCTTGCTTGCTTCCTTTCGTTGCCGTCCCCGCCAACCGGTCGCACCGTGCAGCGGTACTAAAAGAAGACAAACGACCGGACCACGACATTCTTGCGGCATCTTGCGTCGGCGGGCGCGGTCGGGTCCACACAGGCAGTATGGAAGGACCAGCGCGAGACGGAGCCGTCGGCCACCGAGTCATAGCACTTGAGCATCGAGACCTCGGTGGGTTTCTGCTGGGGAAACCAGTACCACTCGTGATCGCGACGGTAAGTGAAGCGGGTGGTCTCGCCGACGCGGTCGTCGTAAATCCGGTAGTTGGTGATGTACGGCTGGTCGGCGAACGATGGCCAAGCGCAGAGCACGAACGGGTATTGTTCTATCGTCTCAATCGGCTTGGCGAGATTGATCGACACGAACCGCCGCGACATCTTCGCGTCGGCCTCTTCCTCGGTGCAGTTCTGCGCGCGCCCGAAGTTCCGCAGGTTCTTGGTCAGCAGCTCGCGGCAGCGCACACGGCCGCTGTTATCGTTCAGGTCGTTGTGCACGAGCATGGCGTAATTCGCGTTCACGCCCGGGTTCTTGGCGTCCTGGTTTTCCGTGCGGTCGCCGGTGTAGTCCTTGTCGAAGACGTCATGGTTATAGACCAGTGCATCGGTCGCGGTGGGGAAGAATTCGAGCAGCAGCTTCTCGATCTCGGGATAGAAGACCCGCTCCACCTCCACCGAATCATAGATGTTCGTGCACTTGGAATCGAGATGCGCCAGCGACACGCCGAGTTTGTCCATGCATTCGGGAGAGTTGGGCGACAGGCCCGGATAGTACTCGCCGATGCGCCGCGCATCGCGCAGCACCTGCGGGAAAAACAGGTCGCGCCGCCGGTTGCCCTGCTCGTTGCTCCGCAGGATCGCTGCAACGTCGGCGCGCGCCGGGTCCCGCCAGACGGCGCTGGACGGAACGACGGAATAGGTCGGCCGCTCGTAGACGGTGTAAGGCAACGGCAGCGCCACGCCGCCTTCAGGGGCCTTGATACTGTTCGAGCTGCGAATGTAGGCCAGGCACTCGTCGTAGTCGCGGAACGCGAGGCCCCACCTGGTCTTGATCGGGCCCGGCGGCGCCTTGTCGATCATGTCGATGACGCGCTGGCCCTCGCCCTCGGCGATCTCGGCGAGGGCGTCCTCGATCGCCTTGCCGGTTCCAGCGTCGCCGTCCTGGTCGAAGGCCATGTAGGACAGGCCGCCATGCGCCGCGATAGGCGGCGCCTGCCCCTCCGTGCGCTGCAGCAGCGGCACATAGAGCGACGAAGCTCTCTGGGTCTCGGTCGTGACCTTGTCATCGGCGAGCTCGAGCTGGGTCATGGTGCACCTCCGGTTTTTCGGCCATCAGCGTGGCACAGAGCGCCGGCGATTTCCAGACGCCTGGCTTCCGCGCGCCCAAACCATCGACTCTCCTGCCGGGTGCACGCAGCACCCCCCTGGTCATTGCGGGGAGCGAAGCGGTACTCGGACTTGACCCGAGGCAGCAATCTCGTGCCGGCGAAGCCGATAGCTGCTGGTCCCGCAGGAGATTGCTTCGTCCGCTTCGCTCCTCGCAATGACACCTCGGAATTCGTCGCCACGAGTTCGGACAATCCATCAAAACTCCCGCGCGAGCTACTCGCCGGAAACGCCTGCGTCACGCAGCCGGAAACACGGGGTTTCCGTACGGGGGGTTTCCGTACGGGTAGAACGCTTTCAGATCGACATACTGATACGGCAATCCGTCCAGCCGCACGGTACCGAGGAACGGCCGGTCAGGCTCCACCAGCAGGATCGTCTTCGCAAACCCGCTGTCATCGAACCCGCGGCGGAAGTGCACGCGGGACTTGATGGCGAACACGTCGAAGTCGTTCAGATCAAGTCCGAGGCCGGTGAACGTCGAAGGCTCCATGATCTGCGCCAGATACGGGCTGATGATCAGCACGTTGCCGTCACCAAATGCGACGTGGAACCACGCGTGACCCTTCACGCGCTGCGGCGCCTGGCTGATACCTGCGATCCGGCCCTGAATCCGCACCGGCAAACCAGCCGATTCGTCGACCAGGCCACCGACAACAACATCGACCGCGTCGCCAACCTTGGCACCCTTCGCGATCAGGCCGGCGACCGCCTTCGCGTCCGCCACGGTTCCGATCAGCGCACGCGACAGACCTTGCTCGATAATCGCGCGCAACAGCCAGGTGGCATACCCGGAGCGGTCACTGTGATCGGCGAGCACCACCGGCCCCGCACCGTTCGCCACCGCCCGCTTCGCCGCCGCCACGCCTGCATCAATGGAAAGAATGTTCGCCGTGTTCAACAAAGCCTCGCGCTGTCGCCAGGCGCTGGCCGCCATGTCGTCCGCCGCTTCGCGGGCGAGATCCGGGTTGTTGTTGGTCAGAACCTGGAAGGTCATGCCGACATCCGGCACGTCCGACCAGGGGAAGCCAAAGAAGAAATTCACAAAAAGGTCAGGCTCGCGTGCCTCCCACGTCAGGGCCTGCTGCACCAGGTTCATCCATGGCGAGGCGCCGGTCCATTGGAAGACGGTGGGCGAGATGATCGGCACCCTCCGCGTCACGCTGGTCGGCACGTAGTCGCCTCGGATGGCGCGCACCAGGCAGCGAGCCGCGCGCTCGCCCTGCAGATAGCTGTCGTAATGCGGGAAGTACTTCCCGGCGAAGGCCATGTTGGCGTAGCGGAGGAACGCATCGTCCTCGTTGCCGTGCGGATCGAATGTGCCGGCGATGAACGCGGCGGGCCCGATGGCCGCGCGCACCCGCTTCGCCAGCTCCGCCTCCGGGCGCGGCACGCCTCGCACGCCCGCGGCACCATGGACGCAGAGATAGGCGCCGTCGAACGGACCCTGCCGGTGCAGTTCCTCGATCATCTTGCCCACGAACGTCTCGAACGCCTCGGTGGTGATCCAGCCGGAGCCGGTGCCGGTGCGTGGCCAAAGCGGCGATTCGATGCCGACGAGTTCCACTGCCTCGAACTCGCGCGCCATCTTGACGAAGCCGCCCATGTAGCCGCGCGGGTCGCAGCTCAGCAGCGCCTCGCCGGCCGCCGGCGAGCCGGGGTAGACGAAGTCGGCCAGGGTGGTGTCGTTGGTCAAAAACGTCACCGTTTCGTGGGAGAAATGCATGACGGCGATTCGGATCGGCGGTTTCATCAGGCGTGGTCCTCGCTACGTACAGGAACGATAGGATGGGCGGCACATCCGGCGGTAGGGGCGCTCCCCCGCCGCGCATGTCCGATGCCTGAAACCGACGTGCACCGGCTCACGACGGACGTCGCGCAGAACGGCTTCTGTCCGGCCAGCCCTCTATGCCCGGTCTCCAGCCAACGCGGCGGCTCGGAGGAAACCTACCCTGCCTCCACACCGAGGTGGTGTGGAGGCGGGTCGGCCCGCCAGGCCGGTGGTCAACGCGCAATGACACGCTGGGCCGCGCCGGCAACGACCGTCTGCACGACCGTCGACAGTCCCCATCGTATCCTGCACCCTCGCACCGTCCGTCAAAGAGGAGCCCGGACCATGTCCCTCACGATCCGCCAGATCCATCCCGCGTTCGGCGGCCCAGTCTTTGGCGGCGAGGTCTCCGGCATCGATTGCCGCGAGCCGCTCACCACGCAGGAAATCGCGGCGGTCGAGGCCGGCATGGACCAGTACGCGGTGCTGGTGTTCCGCGACCAGGCCATCGGCGACGGGCAGCAGCTCGCGTTCACCCGGCAGTTTGGGGAGCTGGAGAGCTACCGCACGCCGGGCCACATCCGGAAGGCGAGCGAGTCGCGGCTGGGGCCGGGCATGGCGGATTTCTCCAACCTGGACGCGGCGGGAAAAATCATGTCGGACCAGGACCGGGTATGGTTCTTCAAATTGGGCGACCAGCTGTGGCACTCGGACAGTTCGTTCCGTCCGGTGCCGGCGAAGTACCTCGCTGCTGTCCGGCCGCGTGCTGCCGTCCTGGGGCGCCAACACCGAGTTCGCGGACATGCGCGCAGCCTATGACGCACTGGACGACCGCACGCGCGCCGAAGTGGAAGACCTGGTCTGTCTGCACTCGCTGTTGTTCTCGCGCGAGGCGATCGGCTTCATGGACATGACCGAGGAAGAGAAGGCAGCGTTCCGGCCGGTGCGCCAGCGCCTGGTGCGCACCCATCCGGTGACGGGGCGGAAATCGTTGTTCCTGGCCTCGCACGCCGGGGCGATCGAGGGCTGGACGATCCCCGAAGCCCGCATGTTCCTGCGCGATCTGACCGAGTTCGCGACGCAGCCGCGGTTCGTATATTCGCATGCGTGGCGGGTGGGCGATCTGGTGGTCTGGGACAATCGCACCACGATGCACCGGGCGCGGCGTTTCGATCGGAACGAAGTGCGGGATGTGCGGCGAACGACGCTGGCGGGGGATGTGGCGACGATCGAGCAGGCAGCGTGACCGCCTCGCGCCCTGAATGCGCGCTGTCGCTCTGGATCAAAAACGCAACAGTGCGGGGTTAGCCGTCAATCGCCGGGGCTCGGACGAGTACACCCGACGATCGGTGGGCATGCGCGGTAGGTGGCGCAATCGGACGGGAGCAGGGGCGCGATCGACAGCAGCCCGGAGCGAGATCAGTCCGCCGGCGGTAGACCGGCCGTTGCGTCCAATTGCCATGCCCAGCCGGGGGGCGCCACGGGACAGGCAGTTCCGGCAAAGGCGGCAACACGCACGGTTGTTGCGCCTCCAGCAGGATTGAGGAGCACATAGACGCCGGTTGCGGCAACCTTTTCGCTTGGCTGATGGGTCGTTGGTTGAGGCATTTGTTTCCCCGAACGAGATCTCTCTGACCGTCTTCTTCTGGCAACAAAGCGCGCGAGACGCGAGCTGAAGAATCACAACGCTGTGATGTAGAGAATGCAACTCTCATTAGACGTATGCTAACCTTTGAGACGTATACTCCCCAACCCCTGGTTGATTCAAACCGGCGAGTAGCGATCGCCGAACCGCCGATCATCCGTCCCGGGAGCCGCCCGCGCCGTCAGGTCCCAGATCCCGCACGAAGTCCGCCAGCCCAATCTGCCGTCCTGTCGCCGTGCGGGCGGCATGCAGCACCGCGCGCACCGATTCGATCGCTCGCGTCAGGTCGTCATTCACCACCACGTGGTCGAATTCGGGCCAATGGCTGATCTCCTCGGACGCGAGCAACATGCGGCGGGCGATTTCGGCCTCGTCGTCGCCAGCCCGGGCGCGCAGCCGCGCCTCAAGGGTCGCCATGTCGGGCGGGAGGATGAGCACGCTCACCACGTCGCCCGAAAGCGCCGTGCGCAACTGGCGATGGCCCTGCCAGTCGATATCGAACGCCATGTCGAGGCCGGCGGCGAGTGCCGCCTCCACCGGCGCGCGCGGTGTGCCGTAGCAGTGCCGGCCGCTCAGCACGCGCGCCCATTCGAGCAGGCCGTTCTCCTGCACCAGGCGGTCGAACGCGGCCTGGGTCTGGAAAGAGTAGTGCACGCCGTCGGTCTCGCCGGCCCGCGGAGCGCGGGTGGTGACACTGACCGACAGGCGAAGCTGCGGCTCGCTGGCGACCAATGCCGTTGCAATGGCGCTTTTCCCCGCCCCCGACGGCGCTGCCAGCACCAGGCACAGGCCGCGGCGGGGGATGGGGGACATAGGACGCCTCACCCTCGCCGTCACGCATCGCCCGTCACCCGCCACCCGTCATGGCCGGGTCAAGCCTGGCCATGACGGGTGACGGGTTGCGGCGTTGACGTGTTGACGCGTGGTTCATCAGCGTTGGCCTGCCTGATGCTCGGACCTGCCTCGTGCTCTGGCCTGCCTCATTCGATGTTCTGCACTTGCTCGCGCAATTGCTCGATTGCCGCCTTCAGCTTCAGCCCCGTGGCGGTCAGCGCTGTCGAGGCCGACTTGCTGCACAGCGTATTGGCCTCGCGGTTGAACTCCTGCACCAGGAAATCGAAGCGCCGGCCGACGTTGGCGGCCTCCGCCAACAGCGCGTGGGCGGCCACGATGTGGCTGTCCAGGCGGTCCAGCTCCTCCCGCACGTCGGAACGGGCAGCGAGCAAGGCGACTTCCTGGGCGATGCGTTCCGGCGGCAGGGAAGGTGCTTCCCGCAACAATGCCGTGAGGTTCTCCATCACCCGCGCACGCTGGGCGGCGGGCTGATCGGCGGCTTGTTCCGCCGCCTGTCGGCGCAGCGCCGCGATCTCGTCGAGCAAGCCGGTCAGGACGGCGGCGAGCCGGGCGCCCTCCGCCTCGCGCGACGCCACCAAGCCGACAAGTGCCTCGGCGAACCCGGCCTGCACCGCGTCGGCGGCGGCGGTGCGTTCCTCGGCGGGATCGACCGCGGCGGCGCGCAGTACACCCGGCAGCGCGAGCAAGGCTTCGGCGCGAGGGACCGGGCTGCCCGGGATGCGGGCGTGCAGGTCCAACGCCAAGGCAAGGGCTTGCTCCAGCGCCGCGGGGTCGAGCGCGAGGCGCGCCTCGGTCTCCCGCTTTACCGTCAGTCCGGCGGTGACGTTGCCGCGTTTCAGCCGCTTGCCGGCGCCCTCGCGCAAAGTCGGTTCCAATGAATCCCAGCCAGGCGGGAGGCGGAAGCGCAGGTCAAGGCCACGGCCATTGACGCTGCGCAGCTCCCAGGCCCAGGCGAGACCGCCGGCGCTGCCTTCGGCGCGGGCGAATCCGGTCATGGAAGCGAGCACGGCCATGCCGCCTGTTGTATCAGCCATCCCGTTGATCAGCCATCCCACGCCCCTCCCACGCGCCGAATCCTGCGCTATGGTCGGGACCATGGCACCGTATGCGCGGGTTCTGGTCACGGGCGCCTCCTCCGGTATCGGCGCGGCCCTGGCACTGGAACTGGCGGCGTCCGGAACGACGCTGCACCTCTCCGGCCGCGACGCCGGGCGGCTCGCAGGCGTCGTGGAGGCGTGCCGAGCGCGGGGCGCCGTGGTGCAGGACGCCATCCTGGATGTGCGAGACGCGGCGGCGATGGCGGCCTGGGTGACCGGATGCGGCTCCCTGGACCTTGCGGTGGCGAATGCGGGGATTTCGGCGGGAGCAGGCGAGAAGGCGGCGGAGACCGCCGAGCAAACCCGCGCCATCTTCGCCACCAACCTCGATGGCGTGCTGAACACGGTGCTGCCAGCCATCGACATGATGCGCGACCAGCCCGCAGCCGCGGACGGATGGCGGGGACGGATCGTCGTGGTCGCCTCGATCGCCGCTTTCGTCGCAGGGGCGGCGGCGCCGGCCTATTGTGCATCCAAGGCGGCGGCTGACGCCTGGACCGTGGCGACGGCGGTGCGCCTGCGACGCGAGGGCATTGCGCTCACCAGCGTCTGCCCCGGCTATATCCGCACCGCGATGACCGCACGGAACCGGTTTCCCATGCCCGGGCTGATGGATGCGGACCGCGCGGCACGCATCATCCTGCGCGGGGTGGCTGCGGCGCGGATCCGGATCGTTTTTCCATGGTGGATCGGTGCGGCCGCGCGGGTCGGTGCGCTGGTTCCGCCGCGCGTCGTGGGCGCCTTCATGGCACGGCTGCCGGCGAAACAGCCGCTGACGCCGAGCGACCGATGAGGTGCCGCGCCCAACTGAGCTTTGCCCCACCGGCGGTGCTGCTATCCGCGCGTCGAACATGGTAGGTCGGTCAGGCGTCCTGCCATCGTCGAGGCCTTGCCGCGATGGCCGGGTCCTGTCCTTGGTGCGCATTTCATACGCGAGTTGAGGTGATCCAAGCTGCTTGGGTCCCCGCTTTCGCGGGGATGACGGGACGGGCGCCCGGCATCGCAGCGCCAGCGCCACGCCCTGCACACCTCCCTACCGTGGCGTCGCGAATGTCTGGGAAGCACCGCCCGGTGCGACCAACGTACTCGTGCCATTACCGTTGTTCATGAGGAGACCTACCCCTCCAGCGTCAGGCAGGCTGGTAATCGCCGTCGAACCAAAGCTGCCCGTTACGACACCCACGCCACTCGGGGTAGTCACCATCGAGCCAATGGGCGGCGGCGAGGATCCGATCGGCGTGTCGTAAGACGGCGCCGCCAGGGCTTGCGCGGAACCCATCAACAGCATCGCAACGGGGATTGCCGTTATAACCTTGTGCATTTTCATCACTCCTTTTCGCCCGGACGGATGCTGGGGCGAACCAGCTCCATTCGAAGCACTATCCGCGCCAGGGAATCTGATGCGCCATGTCAGCTCCGCCAATGCACCGTGTTCATTGACTCATGGCTTCGCGGCATGTCGCCCGGCGGCTGCTGACGGTTGCTGCTGAGGGTGGCTGGTGACGGTGGCTGGTGACGGTGGCTGCTGACGGTTGCGTCACGCTGAATGCGTCGCCGCAATTGGGATCGCAGCGCATAAGGTTGCCGCCATCCACGGCTGCGCTACGATACCCTGACCAGAAGGAGGAAACGCGATGCAACGGCGCACGGCAGCGCGACGGGACAGGCCAGCCGCTACCGGCGGCGCCGCGGTTCTGGTCGGCCGAGCGGAAGGCGGGATGTCCCCATGAGCACCCCCACCGCTCGCCAATACTGCCTGATCCAGGACGAAGGCCACGTACGCGTCGTCACGCTGAACAGGCCGGAGGTGCTGAACGCGCTGCACGCCGATGCCAACGATGAACTGGCCGCCGTGTGGGACGAATTCGCCGCCAATGACGACCTGTGGGTGGGCATCATCACCGGCGCCGGGCAGCGTGCGTTCTCTGCCGGCAACGATTTGAAGGTGCAGGCCGCGGGGCGGCGCCGTCCCAACGGGCCAAACGGATTCGCCGGCATCACCCACCGCTTCAACCTCGATAAGCCGCTGATCGCCGCGGTGAACGGCTGGGCGATGGGCGGCGGGTTCGAAACCGCGCTCGCCTGCGACATCATCATCGCCGCCGACAACGCTCTGTTCGCGCTGCCCGAGCCTCGGGTGGGCCTGATCGCCGGCGGCGGCGGCGTGCACCGGCTGCCGCGGATGATCCCGCGCAAGCAGGCCATGGGCATGATCCTGACCGGCCGCCGCGTGTCCGCGCGCGAGGGCTACGAACTGGGGTTCGTCACCGAAGTGGTGCCGCAGGGCCAGGCGCTGGAGGCGGCGAAACGCTGGGCCGGCATGATCATGGAATGCTCGCCCAAGGCGGTGCGGGCATCGAAGCAGGCGGTGTATCGCGGGTTGGATGCGCCGAGCCTGGAGCAAGCGATGCGCACGGTGTACCCGGCGCAGCAGGAGAATATCGAAAGCCAGGACTACATCGAAGGCCCTCGCGCCTTCGCGGAGAAGCGCCGGCCGGATTGGAAGAACAAGTAATGCCAACTCACGTCATGGCCGGGTCAAGCCCGGTCAAGCCCGGCCATGACGCGGGGTCAAACACAGGAACCCGTGCCATGTCCCTTCGTATCCACAACCTCTACTGCGACGCTAACGGCGAATTGCACTGGCGCGACATCGACGTCGAGTGGGCGGAGGAGAACGAGGCCGGCAAGCTGTCGACCCGCCAGGCCGCGACCGGCATCATCTTCCGCCAGACCCAGGCCGAGCATGACCGCCCCTGGCATCCCGCCCCGCGGCGGCAATACATCATCAACCTCGACGCCGGCGTGCAGCTTACCGCCAGCGACGGCGAGGCGCGGGTGATCGGCGCCGGCGAGGTGATCCTGGTCGAGGACACCTCCGGCAAGGGGCACCTGTCGAAGTCGGTGAACAACCAGATGCGGCACTCGATCTTCGTGCCGATCGAATAGGGGAGAACAGGACCATGCGAATTCACAACATCTATGTCGATGACGCCGGCGAGACGCATTGGCGCGACGTCGAAGTGGAATGGGCGGAGGAACGCAATGGCAGCAAGCTGTCGAAGCGCCTGCCCGCGACAGGGATCATCTTCCGCGAAACCGGCGGCGACTATGACCTGAGCTGGCACCCGGCGCCCCGGCGGCAATACATCATCAACCTCGACGGCGGCGTGCAGATCACCGCCAGCGACGGCGAGGCCCGCCAGATCGGCGCCGGCGAGGTGATCCTGGTCGAGGACGTGCGCGGCAAGGGCCACCTGTCGAAGTCGATCAGCGGCAAGATGCGGCATTCGATCTTCGTGCCGGTGGACTAGTGTTCTGACTTTAACGGTTGGTGCCGCCCGGAAGTGTCATTGCGAGTTGACCACAGGCCTGGCCGACCCGCCGTGAATGAAACGGCGATCCGAGGGGGAAAGGACACCGCCTCCCCTTGTGGGGGCCACGAAGCGGACCAAGACCGGCGGGAGGGGTACGCGCCGCCACCGCGGTCATTGCGTGCGTGCACCCCTCCCCCAACCCCTCCCCCAACCCCTCCCTCGAGGGGAGGGGAGTTTGTGTTCCTTGCGAGCATGGAGCGCGGTACGAAGGCACATGGTCGGCTTCCCCCTGCTCGGCAGGTTAGCGGAATTGGTGTTGCGATACTGACGCTTCGATACCGAAATCTGTCATTGCGAGCACGCCGCAGCAATCGCCCGCAGAGCGCACACGTCACGCGCGGGGAATTGCTTCGCTGTGCTGGCAACGACACGCCCGGACGGGCATCGACCCCCGGAGACGGTCGCCGGCTCATGGCTGAAACCGCCGAACCTGCCGCGGGGCATGCCGAAGGCGCCGCACCGATGCGCATCGTCGTCATCGGTACCTCGGGCGCGGGCAAAACAACGCTGGCGCGCGCCATCGCGCGGCAGTTCCGGCTGCCGCATATCGAACTTGACGCGATCAACTGGCAGCCTGGATGGCACGACATCGCCCGGCACGATCCTCCGGAGTTCATCCGTCGCGTCGCCGCGGCGACCCAGGCCGACGCGTGGGTGCTTGACGGCAATTACAGCATCGTGCGCGAGCAGGTGTGGCAGCGCGCGACGCATCTGGTCTGGCTGGATTATGCGCGGCGGGTGGTGATGGCACGGGTGATCCGCCGGTCCGTGGTGCGCGCTATCCTGAGGACCGAACTGTGGGCAGGCAACCGCGAGCAATGGCGGCATTTCCTGCACCCCAGCCATCCGATCCGCTGGGCCTGGACGACCTGGGCGCAACGCCGGCGCGAGACTGCGGAGCGACTGGCGTGGCGGCGGAACGCCGGGCTCGTCGGTACTGCGGCTGCGCCATCCGCAGGAGGCTCGGGCGGCGCTCCGGTCCCTCCTGGATGCCGCGGTGGCCTCTGGCCGCCCTGCTACATCGCGATGACAGGGCCGGCCACGCCCACTCCGCGCAGTCCTTCGCCACCAGCCTGGTGATCGAGGGCGTATTCGAACGCCTGCCCAACTTCAGACTGGTGATGCTCGAGGCAGGCAGGATTGGCAGCATATACTTCGCAGGTTATGCGCTCGCGGTCCCGATACCGATACCGATACCGATACCGACCAGGGTAGCGGACCTGACGGACGGTCGATGGTTGCTCACCTGGTCGTCACTTCTGGACGCGTCGGCAAGCCTCGCCTTTGGATTGAAGGAAGGCGCCGCAACGGCGGGAGGCTCCGGACCGTTCGGATCAGCCTTGCCATCCGGCCCACCCCGCAGCACTTTCCCTCGACACCGGCTTTAAACTAGAATGACAGCAAGGGCACTTGGCTGAAGTAAGTCGGGTGGTATCGATGATACACAAGCTGTAACGAGCGCTAATCAAGATTGTCACTCTGGAACGATTATCAGCAACGTGCGGCGGAGTTCATACGGACGATTGGGCTGACCGCAGAAGTGGGCAGGATGCACTGTCGGTCGTGTCGCAAGCCTCCACTTGCGGATTCATAATTTACAGAACAGGCTTGGACGCCTGACGAAGGAACGATACGACGATGAATTCTATCCTCCGACAATGATACCCCTAGTGAAGGTAAGCCTGCTTCCGTTTGCGATTGACGACGCACTCCGCGGCGATCTGCCGACACCCTACACGCCCGTTCGGCCCCGACGAGAAGTTTGCAAATTCGCTTGAGGAGATGCTAGCCGCGGCGGATGGTCTAATTTCCGAAGCTGAGGCATGGACCCCCGATTGACCGCGATTGCAATGCCGCTCCCCCCGCCTTGCGCCGCAGGAAGGACGACACCCGCCCGACACCTCTCGATCCCGACGCTGCATAATCTGGCCCATCGAGCTTGCTCTCCTTGGGCATATGACCTAATGGGACAGCGTCCGGCCTCGGAATGTCCCTGGCCGCCTTACCGATTCGGAGGAGGGCGCCGATGCAATTTGAAGCGAAGCCTTCCGCTCCGCCCGCCCGGTTCGCCTCGATTTTGCAGGGCGCGTCTCGCGGTCCGGACGCGACGTTTGATGAGGACCTAGCCAACTTTGCCGAGGCCGCAGTTATACCTACCCGCGGTGCGCTGGTTCCGGAGTGGCTGCTTGTTGTGCCGCGAACGCCCTGCCTCTCCGTGGCGGAACTGGAGCGCTCCCATCGCGCGCGGATTCTTGCCATCGCGAGCGCCGCCGCGGCAACGGTGGCTGCCCGGGCATGCGCATCCGTGACCTTCGAGCATGGGCCCGGGCAACAGGGAAGCCTCACGGGCTGTGGGATAGACCAAGCGCACCTGCACGTTGTTGGTGGCATGCCTCACGTGCTCGATCGACTGATCGATGCGGTTGACGACGCGTCCTGGTCGAGCGCTGACTACGACGATCCCTGCACGAAAATACCGCCCGGCGCCGACTATCTTATGATCCGCGATGGCCGCCGGGCCGTCCACGCCCTCGTCCGGAGCCCGACATCTCAGCGTCTGCGCCGAGCCCTGGCGAGCATGTTGGGGCTGGGAAACGAATGGGATTACAGGTCGCATCCGAACGAACGGAATGCTCGTCGCACCAGGGAGATGTTCCGCGGTGCATTTGCCGACACCCCCGTCTGAGCCAGCAACCCCGCTGCCCATTCGGGGAGCGCATCTCACCGATGACAGGGCTCCGGGCCAATGGGCAACCAAGTACGGCTGGGCCGCGTGGATCCAAATCGTGGTCGAGCTCGGCTATCTGGTTATCGGGCTGACGCTGGCTCTGTGCCTCCTATACCAAATAGCCATCTCTGCGCATGCGATGAACGGCCCAGGCCTGTGGCCGCAGGCGTTCAACGGTTGTTCCCGGCACACGCTTGCCCTTGGGGCCATAGCTGTCGGAGGAGCGTGCGGGGGGTTCGCGTTCGCGCTCAAGTGGCTGTACCATGGCGTCGCCTACGGCTGGTGGAATCGAGACCGGATCGTTTGGCGGCTGGTGGTCCCATTACTGTCCGCGACCCTGGCGCTGTTCACCGCTTTGATGATTGGTCGGGGCTCATCCCGCTCTTCAATGCCAGCATCACGGAGGGGCCCCGGATGGGCGCCGCTTATGGGTTTTTCGTCGGCTTCTTTTCCGACAACTTGCTCGCCGCCCTTCAGCGCCTCGCCGACCAGGCGCTGGGCACCCTTGGGCGCGTCGAGAGGACACCAGAACGGCGATCTGACTCCTAACTCGACATCCTCCGAACAGGCCCGCCATCCTACAGCCGCCGCCGGGGACTGAATGGGTCGACGACCTCGCCATCATCCGGACGGTCGGCCGCAAAGCGCGCGGGCTCTCACTGCTTCCGGCTGCTTGGCGGCCCCCTTTCGCCGTGCTCGCATCGGGCACCTATGCGCGCTGGGCTGACGGAGCGGCCGAATTCGGAGGCAGTATTGGCGGAGGCGGCTAGGGCGATCGAGCTTACGTCCCGGGAATGGCGCGAGGACTGGCCGCGTGGTCTCATTCTACGATCGAGCGCCGGCACCGAGACGCTGGAGGACCGAGGCGCCCATGAGTTGCCCCGGTTGGCGGGAGACTTTGGCGCGCCCCAGATCGAGACGCCCTTCGGTACGATGTTCTGCTCGTTCGGTAGACGAGCGTCGCCGTGCCACTTGGCCGTCGTGATCCAGCCCCTCGCGGGGGAGGGACCCATGGGGCACCTCTCGAACGAGCGCCGAGTTCTCAAAAACGTCAACCAGTGGCGCTGGGAGAGGCTGTCACCGGACCCCGACCAGGGACGGCTTAATTCGCAACGCGACAGTGCGCCACCCGCTCGCGCCGCTGACCGCAGGATCAAAGTCGCTGGTCCGTATGTTCGGAGCCATCGGCAGGTGGGTCACCGGGCTGGAACGCGGCCCAGCACACCTGGAGTGGATCCACGACGGACGGAGGCTGTGGCTACTCCAGCTTGACTTCGAGCACTAGCAGCCCAACGACGACGTTGATCCGAACTCTTCGCTGCGCGAAGTCGACCACCTGCCGACGGGAGCTCTGCCGACCGACTCGTCGCTGATCCTCGTGGACCTCGACTCAGCCGCAGCCCCTGGCCCTTGGCGAAAAATCGAGAACGTCAGGCGCTTCGCGGCCGCGCGCCAGGAACCTTATCCCGCGCTCGCAGCGATCACTGGGGACAGCCTCCTCGAGGCGCTCGCCCAAGGGCGGGAGGCACTAGAAACAGACCTGGAGGCCTTCGCTCACGGGCGCGTGGTGTGTCGACGGACTGCAGGGCGGAAGGTGTGGATCGCGAGAACCTTCCACGCACCTACACCGTCTCGTCCGCGTCTGCGGTCGACCACATGCAGGACTTCTTGGGCCGTATGATAGTGGCCGGCGCATCCGCCAGCGATGTCTGCTTTCTGGCCCACAAATTCATACCGGCCCGAACAGGCGCCTGGGCAAGTGCCGACCCGGCGTTGCCGGTCGTGCGTGTCGACGCCCTCTGGGGGGTCCCCGACGGCCTTCAATACTTGCCACACGATACGTTTGACGTCGATGTACGGAGGGGGGCGGTCCTGGCCGAGCGACTGCGCTACAAACCGAGATTTATTCAGGAGTTTCTCGACGGGACTTGGCGGGAGCTAAAAGTGCGGCGGGCGTTCTGTAGAACCAGGAGCTTATCAGCCGCCGATGCGGTCGCCGTCTCGGTCGCGTCGCACGCGATCGCATGTCAGGCGGCGCGGGCACTGCTGATCATGTGGTTCTGTGGGGTTCCTTCCAAGCTCGGCATCGGCACGAACCTCCCCTGGTTCAGCATGCCATCGAATCCCGCACCGACCTTGCGGGAAGAGGCGATCTCTCCGCGCTGGCCACGCGCGGTCCTGCGCACCTTGGAGAACGTACCGCGCCGCGCTAGCGAGGGGGGCCATCAGAACCGTCCTGGTGCTTGACCCGGAGCTGACGCTGTTTCGGGATAGCAACTTCCTGTCAGAGGTCATCCGGCTCGCGAGCGCGACCGCTGCCCCGTACAGCTGGCTGGGTCCATTCTCGCGCACGCTCACTATCAGCTCGAGAAGGCTGGTGTAGCGGGTCGGTACCTGCGGATGGGCCGGCACGGTCCCGGCACGTGGGCGACGCAGCTTCGCTAAACTGGTGACGCGACGAGATGCCCGCACAGATCGCCGGCCGAGGGGAGCTGGTCGTGGAGTCACGCCTACCACGGGCCGAGATGAGGCGCGCGTTGGTGGCGAAGCTGCTTGAGGAGGCGCAGGAGTTGCTCGCAGCGACCGACCCCGACGACGTGAAGGCCGAGCTGGCCGATCTCCTCGAGGTCGTGCGCGCCATGGCGGGCGTCACCGGAGTTGCCTGGACTGAGGTGGAGGCCGCGGCGAGCGAAAAGCGGCAGCGCCGCGGCGGATTTGAGGATGGCGCCGTGCTAGTTGGAACCGAATGGCCTGCGGCGGATCGTACCGCCCACCGGGCGCCGCCGATGGTCACGTTGCGCAGCCTGGGGAAGGCGCTATCCGGCGCTCGATGCGGGACGGCGTCCTACAACGCCCTGCTCGCTTCCGGTGACGGCTTGGAGATCGAAGTCGGCGGGCGCCGGATCGGCGTGCGCCTGACGCGGGACGGCATCATTCTCGAGGCCTGGGGCAACAGCGCCGAGCCGCCCGCGCAGCTCGCGCTGCCGCTCGGGGACGACCCGCGGGCCAATTCCCCCAAGGATTAGGTGCGCCTCTGTGTGCGATCCGTTTCCAGAGTAACCAGTGCTATAGACTATCGACTTCAGCTAATCAGCGGTGTCAATGCATGTCAGCCTTCTGAAGCCAGTAAGACGATCTCGTGCACGTGCCATGGGCGTACAGTCGTCGGTGCCGCGTCGCGATGAACGTCCCGTTCTGGGATCACCCGATGAGTTGTGTCGCGGCCGACCAGGTCGATTCCCGCGGTAGTCGCCACGGTGACCCCGCCGCTGCCCAAATTGAATTTTTAATGCACCGGTTGTCACGGCACCGCGGCAGAGGCGTTGTTGGCCCAATTTGGCAACCAGACGAACGCGCCCGCTGTCATCGGCGCCGCCCTGACCGCGCACCTCCCCGCCTTGCCTTTCCGCCCACCCCGCCGCACCTTCCCCCCCATCCAGACCTGACCGGAGGGCCCCGCCCATGAGCGAATTCGTTTCCATCTGCGAGGTCGGCCCGCGCGACGGCCTGCAGATCGCCAAGACCCGCATGACCACCGGCGACAAGGTGCGCTGGATCGTCGCCATCGCCGCCGCGGGCGTCCGCGAGATCGAGGTCGGCAGTTTCGTCCCCGCCCGCGTCATCCCGCAGCTCGCCGACACCCCGGAGATCGTGGCAAGCGTGCTGGAGACCTGCCCGGGCCTGACCGTGCAGGCGTTGGCCCCCAACCTGCGCGGGGTGCAGAACGCCTACAACGCTGGGGTGCACAAGATCAGCATCCCGGTCTCGGTCAGCGAGGGCCATAGCCGCGCCAACCTCAATCGCGCCCCGGCCGAGTTCGATCGAGATGATGCGCGGCATCATGGACTGGCTGAAGGCACAGCCGCGCAAGGTGCCGGTGGTGGCCGGGTGCTCCACGGCGTTCGGGTGCTCCATCGACGGCGTGGTGACCACGGCGCAGACGGTGGCAATGGCGAAGGGCCTGGCCGATGCCGGGGTGGACGAGATCATGCTGGCCGACACGGTCGGCTACGCCCATCCGGCGCAGATCAAGGAGGTGGTGCGCGCCACCCGCGAGGCGATCGGTCCTGTCCTGTATGGCCTGCACCTGCACGACACCTGCGGCCTGGGCATCGCAAATGCGCTGGCCGGGCTGGAGGAAGGCATCCGCGCCTTCGATGCCTGTCTGGCGGGCCTGGGCGGCTGTCCGTACGCGCCCGGCGCGTCCGGCAACGTGGTCACCGAGGATCTGGTCTTCATGCTGGAAAGCATGAACTACCGCACCGGCATCGACATCCCGAAGCTGTTCGAGGCCCGCCGCCTGCTGCACGATGGCCTGCCCGCGGAACCCCTGCACGGCCAGTTGCCGAAAGCCGGCATCCCCCCCACCTTCCGCAAGGCGGCGTAGGCGGAGCCGAGGCGCCAGGACACCCCCTCCCCTTGAGGGAGGGGCCAGAGGGAAGGGCCAGGGGAGGGGTGCGTATCCCACGGCCGTGGAGATACGCACGCCTCCCCCTGGCCCCTCCCTCAAAGGAAGGGGGAAGACATTTTACGATGTAAGGCACCATGGACAGCGCGACCATCCAGGCAGCAGACCACGCGGCGCGGCATTGGCGATTTGCCGGCGACTGGCGGCCCGGCCACGACCAGCAGCGAGCAGCGTTCTGCCGCATGCTGCTGGACACCTATAATCCGTACAAGCCCGCTGTCATCGAATGGCCCGAGCTGGACGACGAGGCCCGCCAACGGCTGATCTCCCTGCCGATCTGGGACATCGCGGTGCAGACCGAGGGCCGCGCCCGCCTCCGCATCCTCAGCTACGCCGCCACCATCGCCGATCCCCTGCTCCGCCAGGCGCTGGAGCACATGGCGTTCGAGGAAGGCCGCCATAAGGAGGTGCTTGCCCACCTTGTCGCCGCCTACGGCATCGCGCTGCAACCGGAACCGGAATACCTCGCCCCACGGGACCCCGAATGGGGCTTCCTGGTCACCGGCTACTCCGAATGCATCGACAGCTTCTTCGCCTTCGGCCTGTTCACCCTGGCCAAGCGGTCGGGCTTTTTCCCTCCGGGGCTGGTCGACACCTTCGAACCCGTCATCCAGGAGGAAGGCCGCCACATCCTGTTCTTTATCAACTGGGTGGACTGGCATCGCCGCACCATGCCGTTCTGGCGCCGCCCCTGGTTCGCGCTGAAGACGCTGGCGGTCTGGGGCTTCCTGATCTGGGAGCGCATCGGCATCGCCCGCGGCGTGAGCGGCGGCCCGAAGCAGGACGCCAACTTCACGGTGACCGGTGCCAGCTCGGTCGGCGACGACATCGACACCTCGGAGCTGATGGATCTGTGCCTGGCGGAGAACGCCCGCCGCATGGAGGGCTACGACCTCCGCCTGAAACGGCCCGAGACGGTGCCCCGGCTGGTGCGGTTCGCGCGGCGGTTCATGCGTAGGAAGCCGGCGCCGGCAGCTGGCTGAACCGGGGTTGCCGCGATCAGGTCCCTCCTGACCAGGCGCGCCCCGTCCTGTATGCCCCACGTCCCGCACTTGCCCCACCCCCGCCGCACAGGCAGAACCCCTACAACTCCCCGGAATCCCTTGTGCGCAAGATCTCCTTCCTGCTCGCCGTCATCGGTCTGTTGGTCTCCATTGCCCTGGTCGCGTGGTACGGCTTCGACGGCGTGATCGCCGCCGTGGCCTCCGCCGGTTGGGGCGGTTTTGCTTTCATTGTCGCCTGGCAGATGGCCCTGTTCGGCATGCTCGGCCTGGCCTGGGACGTCATTTTGCCCTCCGAGGATCTCCGTCGCCGCCTCTGGGTCCCCGTCTGGGGCCGCATGGTGCGCGATTGCTCCGCCAACATCCTGCCCTTCTCCCAGGTCGGCGGCTTCATCTTCGGCGCCCGCGCCGTGACCCTGCACGGCATCGACTGGCCGGTCGCCACCGCCTCCACCGTGGTGGACGTTACCGCCGAGTTCCTCGCCGAGCTCGCGTTCGTCGCCATCGGCCTCGGGATCCTGCTCGCCCGCGCCCCCAGCTCCGATCTGGCGGTGCCGGTCGAGGTCGGCCTCGGCCTCGCCGTCTGCGCCACCTTCGCCTTCATCTGGCTGCAGCACGGTGCTGCGCCCTTGTTCTCCCGCCTGGGCAAGCGCATCGCCGGGCGCTGGTTCGGCAATGCCAAGGAACGCGTGGATGTGGTCCACGCGCAATTCGGCCTGATCTACGGCCACACCATGCGCCTCGCGCTGGGCTTCAGCATCCACTTGGTCGGCTGGATCGGCACCGGTATCGCTGGCTGGATCGCCTACCGCGTGATCGGCGTGCCGATCGATTTCGACGACGCGCTTGCCATCGAGGCCCTGCTGGCCGGTGCCGCCGCGCTCGCCTTCCTGGTGCCGGTGAATGCCGGCGTGCAGGAGGCCGGGTACGCGGCATTCGGCGCCATCTTCGGCGTGCCGCCCGAACTGTCGCTCGGCGTGTCGCTGATCCGCCGCGCCCGCGACGTGGCCATCGGCGTGCCGATCCTGTTGCTCTGGCAGGTGCTGGAAGCGCGGCGCCTCGGCGCGCGCAGCCGGGTGGCGCCGCCGGTCTGACGCACGACACGAACCGGCCCATGGTCGTCATCCCGGCGAAGGCCGGGACCAAGGCAGGATGGCTTCCGGCCTTCGCCGGGATGACGATAAAGAGCGGCTTTGCCTTCTCGCTTCCCCGTCAGCTTTATCCCGCCTGCTTTGCCCCGCTCCCGTTGCCCCACGTCAACGCACATCGCCGGCCTGTGAGGAATGTGCCCAATCGGCCAGGAGAGATGGCCGGCACGGGGTTCTCGACCTCCCGGAACGGATCATGCCCAGCCGCGACAAGGAGTTTGTGTCACCCACCGAATGCCGAATGCAGCCTCCACGCGCGTCTTTACCGCCCCCGCGGATCCAACGCGTCCCGCAGACCGTCCCCCACCAGGTTGAACGACAGCACGCACAGGAAGATCGCCACCCCCGGAAACACCGCCAGCCACGGCGCCTGCGACAGGAAGCGCTGCGCCGAGTTCAGCATCGACCCCCAGGATGGATCAGGGGGCTGCTGCCCCAGCCCGAGGAACGACAGCGATGCCTCCGCGATGATCGCCTGGGCGATCGACAGCGTCCCCTGGACCAGGATCGGCGGCACGATGTTCGGCAGCACGTGCCGCACCGCGACGCGCCATGCCGGATTTCCGACCGCGCGCGCGGCCTCGACGTAGTCGTTGCTCGCGGCATCCAGCGTCGCGGCGCGCGCCACGCGCATGAAGCGCGGCGCGGTGGAGACGCCGATCGCGAGCATCGCGTTGGTCAGGTCCGGCCCGAGGAACGCCGCCAGCGCGATGGCCAGGATCAGGAACGGACAGGCGAGCATGGCATCCACGACGCGCGACAGCAGCGCGTCGGTCCAGCCGCCGACAAACCCCGCCAGCAGCCCCGCCGGCACGCCGATGCCCGCGGCGATCAGCACCGAGATCACGCCCGCCAGCAGGCTGGCGCGCGCGCCGAAGATCACGCGGGACAGCACGTCGCGGCCGTCTTCGTCGGTGCCCATCCAATGCAGCGCCGAGGGCGCTTTGCGGATCGCCGTCCAGGACGTGGCGATGGGATCGTACGGCGAGATCAGCGGCGCACATACCGCGATGGCGATGAAGGCGACGATCACCACCAGACCGGCCACGGCGACCGGACGGGCAAGGAAGCGCCGCAGCGCCAGCCGTGCCGGACTCTGCGGTTGGATCACGCGCGGTGCGGCAACGGCAGCGGTGGCACTCACGCCGCGCCGCCGCTACAAACGCGCCTGCCGCCCCACACCCCCGCGCTGCGCCGCAACTGCCAGATCCGACACCCGAGGATGGCTGCACCATGGCCCAGGACATCGATCCCCATGCCTATTTCGCGCGCATCGGCTACGCTGGCGAAACGCAGCCGAACCTTGCGGTGCTGCGCGCGCTGGTGACGCACCACACGGCGGCGATCGCATTCGAGAACGTCGAGACGGTGGCGCGGCGTCCACCGCTGCTGGACCTCGATTCGCTGCAGCGAAAGATGATCCAGCAGGCGCGAGGCGGGTACTGTTTCGAGCACGGCACGTTGTTCCTGGGCGTGCTGCGGGCGATGGGATTTCAGGTCACCGGCCTGGCGGCGCGCGTGCGGCGGGGCATGCCCCCCGGCATGGTCGGGCCGCGCACCCACATGCTGCTGCTGGTCGATCTGCCGGACGGACGGCATATCGCGGACGTCGGCTTCGGCGGATTGACGCCGACCGCGCCGCTCGCCTTCCGCATGGACGAGGAACAAGCGACGCCGAACGAGACCTATCGCCTGGTAGCGCACAATGCCGAGTTCATGTTGCAGGCGGCGATCGCCGGCGCTTGGGAAGACGTCTATCTGTTCTCGCTGCAGCCGCAATTGCCGATCGATTATGAAATGGGCAACTGGTTCACCGCAACCCGGCCCAACAGCATGTTCCAGGACAACCTGCTGGTGACGCGCCCCGCGCCCGGCGAGCGCCGCACACTGTTCAACCGCCATTTCAGCCGCCGCCGCCAGGCGGCGCCGGTGGAACGCCGCGTGTTGCGCGCGCGGGAAGACTATCGGCAGATCCTGCGCGATGAATTTGGATTGGCGGTCGCGGAGGCAGATCTTGACGCAATGATGACGGTGATGGCCAAACATGATCCTGACCAACCGTATGACGGGCGCTTCGCGTAGCATACTCGCGCCTGACCTGATGCTCTCCACGGCTGCGGGTTGACCAGTCTCGTAGAGCAGACGCAATCCGCCGGTGTGCCGACGGCGGACTTCGTCCGCCCTGCGCTCCGTACCCTCACGGGGGACAACGCGGCGCAGCAGCATGGCCGCGCCTGCCATCACACTCCCCGTAGCCGCGGGTTGATCAGCACGTACAACACATCGGCCAATAGATTCAAAAACACGTACAGCGCTGCCGTCACCAGCACCACGCCCTGCACCACCGGATAGTCGCGGTTGAATACCGCATCCACGATCAGCTTGCCGAACCCGGGAATCGAGAACACCTGCTCTGTCAGCACCGCCCCCGACAGCAGCGTGCCCAGCTCCAACGCGCCCAGCGTCACCACCGGGATCAGCGCATTGCGCAACGCATGGCGCACGATCACGATCCACTCGCGCAACCCCTTCGCCCGCGCGGTGCGCACGAAATCCTGGTCCAGCGCGGTCAGCATGGCGCTGCGCGTGTGCCGCATCAGGATCGCCGCGATCGCGTTGCCCAGCACGAAGGCCGGCATGATCGTGGTTGCCAGCGACGCCCGCCAGTCCTGCATCAGCGGCACATAGCCCGATGGCGGCAGCCACCCCAGATCGACCGACACCAGCAGGATCAGCATGATCCCCAGCCAGAACGTCGGGGTTGATAACCCTGCCAGCCCCACCGCGTTCGCGACATAGTCCCAGAACCTGTTGCGCTGCACCGCCGCCACCACCCCCGCCGGGACGCCGATCAGTACCAGCGAACACGAACGCCATCGCGCTGAGCTGCAACGTCACTGGCAGCTTCTCCGCGATAAGCTGCGACACCGGCTGCCGGATGCGCCACGAATACCCTAAATTCCCTTCCAGCACGTTGCCCAGCCAGTGCACGTACTGCACCGGCACCGGCCGATCGAGCCATAGCTCGGCACGGATCTGTGCCAGCACCTGCGGGTCGCCGCGATCCTCGCCGGCCATGACCAGCGCTGGATCGCCCGGCATCAACTGCTGCAGGCCGAACACCAGCACGCTGACCAGCAGCAGCGTTGGAATGATCTGGGCGATGCGCGTACCGAGATGACCGCGCATCAGAGCGCTACACCAACGGGCGCAATCCCAGCGGGCGCAATCCCACTGCGCACTATTGCACCGCGCACTATCTCGCCAGCTCCAGCCCCTGCAGCCGGACCATGCCGTCCGGTACCGGGCGGAAGCCCTGCAGCTTCGCGGTCATCCCCATGATGTTGCTCGCCGTGTACAAATACGTGATCGGCAGGTCCTTCGCCTCCTGCGTCCACATCTGGTCATACAGCGCCTTACGCTGCGCCACGTCGGTCATGCCGCGCGCCGCGTCCAGCAGCTTGTCCACGGTGGGATTGGCGTAGCCGGTGATGTCCTGCGACTGGCCGCTGTGCAGGAACGCATAGACATTGCCGTCGATATCCACCCGCCCCGACCACCCGATCGCATAAGCCTGATAATCGCCTTGCTCCGATAGCGACAGCGACGCGGCGAACTCTGTGGCGCGCAGGTGCACGTCGAACCCCGCCTCGGACGCCATCGCCTGGATCACCTCGCCCACCTGTTGAGCATCCGGATTGTTCGCCACCATCAGCTCCACCGGCACCGGCGTCTTCACGCCGGCCTGCGCCAGCAGTGCCTTGGCCTTCGCCACGTCACGCGCCGGCACCGTCAGCGACGGGTCATAGAACGGAGAACTTGTCGGCACCGCCTGCATCGTCGGAACATACATGCCATTATACACCACGTTCACCAGCGCCTGCCGGTCGATCGCCAGGCTGAACGCCTGCCGCACCAGTGCGTTCTGCCCATACGGATTGTCCGCCCGCTTGCCGTTCGCCAGGTTGTTGCTGATGCCGAAATAGCCGAGCGAATCGAACGTCGCCAGCCGCAGCTTCGGATCCGCCTTTACCGCTGCCGCGTCGGTCGGTACGATGAACTCTACCAGGTCGACCGCGCTCGCCTTCAGGTTCGCCAGCCGCGCCGAGCTGTCCACGATCACCTGGTAGATCACCCTGTCGAAATGGATGTCCTTGGCGTCCCAGTACCGCGGGAAACGCTGCAGCGTGATGTGGTCCTGCGGCACCCGCTCGACGAAACTGAACGGCCCCGCGCACACTGGATGCAACGCGAAATTCTTGCCTTCCTGTTCCGCAGCCTTGGGGGCGAGAATCATGCCGGCACGGTCGGTCAGCTGCGACAGGAACGCTCCCGACGGCGATTTCAGCACCACGCGCACCGTCAGCGGGTCCACCACCTCCACGTGGTCGATCGCGCTGATCTCGCTGCGGCGGAAGCTGCCTTGCATCGTCAGATCGCGATCCAGCGTGTATTTAACGGCTGCCGCATCCAACTTCTCGCCGTCCTGGAACAACACGTTGGGGCGCAGGTGGATCAGCAGCGTCTTCGGGTCGGCCCATTCATAGCCGGTGGCGAGCTGCGGCAGGATCTGCAGCTTCTCGTTGATGTCGAACAGCTTGTCGCACAGGCCGGCAAAGACGATGCGGCCGACATAGGTGCGGGCGAGCGTGGGATCGAGCAGGTCGGCGTCCTCGCGCAACGCAATGCGGAGCGTCTGGGCGCAGGCGGTTCCCGCCGCCAGGGCGGTGACGGCCGCCAGCATCGCGGCGGCCAGCAGGCGTCGCATCGTGATCATATCCCTTCGTTGCAGCCAACCTGGGGGCATTCTGTGCCGGCACCAGCCGGTTGTGGCAAGGCGGTTCTTCCGGTGCATCTGTCGGCGTATCTGTCATTGCCAACGCAGCGCGTGTCATTCCGAGTGGAGTGTCATTGCGAGTTGACCACCGGCCTGGCGGCCGACCCGCCTTGAATGAAACCGCCGAGATTGCTTCGCTGCGCTCGCAATGACACTCCTCCCTCGCAATGACACGCGCGGCGCTCCGCTCACCGCAGTTCGAAACCCAGGTTCCGCAGCGCCTTGCGCATCCGGTCCCGACCGCGCAGCGCCGCCACATCCTTCACCCGGCTGATGCACTGCTGCGTCCAGTCCACCGGCCGCATCCCCTGCTCCTGTTGAAACCCGCGCAGCGTCGCGTCGTAGGCCGCAACTGCCTCGCGTTTCGCGGCCGCGTCATAGGTCTCCCGGTGCAGCACGACGCCTTGCGGCAGGCGCGGCTTGATATCAGTCGCCCGCGCCGGATCGGACCAGCCGATCGCCATGCCGAACACCGCGAACACGTGCGGCGGAAGTTTTCAGCGCCTCCGCCACCTGCTCCGGCAGATTGCGCATCGCGCCGATATAGACGCCGCCCAGCCCCAGCGACTCCGCGGCGATCAGCGCGCTCTGCGCCGCCAGCGCCGCGTCCACCACGCCGACGATGAACTCCTCCATATAGTGCGTGCCTTCCACCGCCTGCTGCCGGTCCGCCGCGATCGCATCCAGCCGCGCCAGGTCCGCCAACCACACCAGCAACAGCGGCGCGTCGCGGATGAATTGCTGGTCGCCGGCCAGCGTCGCGAGGCGCGACTTGTGCGCGGAATCCTGCACTGCCACCACGCTCCAGAGCTGCAAATTCGACGACGTGGAGGCCGACTGCGCCGCCGCGATCAGCAGCTCCAGCGTGCCGGAGGGCAGCGGGTCGGGCAGGAAGCCGCGCACCGAGCGGTGGTTGACGATGGTCTCCAGCACCGCGTTCCACTGCGCCGGCGGGGGCAGCGTATTGTCGCGGTTGCGGCGGGCGAGCAAGGCGCGCGCGGCGTCGTGCGGCGCGAGTGGCGTCGTGGCGAGGGACACGGGCAACTCCGAATGGGAAAAAACGGCCGATCATCGCTGGCGGGAGAAGCGCCTGCAAGCGCCGGCAACAGGATCGTAGCGCGAACGCGGTGCGCCGGTGCGCCGACGGCCGACTGCGTCCGCCCTGCGTTCACGTGTCCGGCAAAGTGACCGGCTCGCGGTACTATGCCCGCGCCACCGCATCCGCCAGGAACGCCTCCAACGCCCGCATGTATTCGAAATCGCGGAACGCGCGCGCCTTGCCATGTGCCACCGCCTGCCGGACCTGCGAACGCCACGCGGCGTCGCGTCCCAGCCGAGCGGCAATCGCCACATAATCGTCCAGCGAGGCCGCGATCGTCGCCGGGCAGCCAATGCGTTGCAGGATCGCCGCGGTGTGCCTCCCACGCATGAATGGGCCAGGAAGCGTCACGATCGCCGGGTCCTGGGCCAGGCAGTCCAGCGTAGATTTTCCGCCGGACCAGCCAGGTGTATCCAGCACCACATCCGCCACGCCCACCGCCGCGACGAAATGCTCTGGCGACATCGGCGGCAGCACCACGCAGTAAGCCTCGGCGTCCAGCCCGGCGGCGGCGAACGCGCGGCCCAGGCGTTCGCGGAACGCCGCCGTCACCGCCTTGCTTTTTGCAAAGCCGATGAACACGAACCGACAGGCGCCGACCGCTTTGGCGATGCGCGGGAAGATCGCGTCGTACTGCGGCAGGTATTTATACAGCGCCTGGCCGGACCAGTACACCGGCAGGTCCGGCGGCAACCCCAGCGCGGCGCGGTCCAGCCGGACATCCGGTAGCGCATCGGGCAGGAAACACAGGCCCAGGTTCGGCAGCCGCACCAGGCTTTCGGTGTAATGCGCCGCGGAATCCAGCGGCTCCATCAGGTCGCTGGAGAGGAAATGGTCCAGCGTCGGCATGCCGGTGGTTTCGGGCTGGCCCCACGCGACGCACTGCACCGGTGCCAGCCGCTGCGCCGCCAGTCGGCCGGCGATCGGGTCCATGCCCACTTCCGGATACAGCAGCACGTGCGGCGACGCGTCGGTCACCGCCTGCCGCCACGCCGTGCTGGAGGGCAGTGTGTGCACGAAGCGGTCACACCAGCCGGCGGCGGCCTCAGTGCAGGTATCGGAGGTGCGGCCGGTGTGGAAGCCGATCAGCTCGAAGCGGCTGCGGTCGAGTTGGGTCAGCCAGCCCTCCAGGAACAACTTGAAGATCGTGTGGCGGCAGAAGAAGCCGCTGACGATGCCGAGCCGGATGCGCTCGCCGGGCTTCGGCCGCGGTGCCAACTTGGCGGATGGCTCGGTCGCAGCCAGCACCCGGCAGGCGAGTTGCCCGTACGTGGCCTGCAACGACCGGTCGTCCCGACCCTGATAGGGCAGGAAGAAGGGCTGCGCCGTGCCGATGGCGGCGGCCAGCGACCGCGTCGCCGCCGGCGCTTGCAACACGCCGGCCAAGCTGTCGAGCGCCGCGGTGTAACGCCGGCGTCGGATGGCGATCTCGGCCTCGGTACCATAGAGGATGGGAAGCTGCGCCATGCACAGCGCCAGCCGCGCCGCGCCGCACTGCGGATCGGCCGCGATGGCCGCCTCCTGGCATGCCGCCGCCTCATCGGTCCGGCCTTGCTCCAGCAGCAGGCAGCCCAGGTTGCAATGCGCCACCGCATAACGCGGCGCCAGGGCCAGGGCGCAACGGTAGCACGCCTCCGACTCCTCGACCCGGCCTTGCTCCTGCAGCGCAATGGCGAGATTGTTCCAGGTCGGCGCCTGCGTCGGACCCAGGCGCACGGCTTCCGACAGCGGTGTCTCGGCGTCCGCCCATCGCGCCTGCGTCATCAGCCACCGGCCGAAATTGGCATGGGCGTTGGCGAAATCCGGCCTCAGCGCCAGGGCACGGCGGAAGCATTTTTCCACCTCCTCCGGCGCGCCATGCTCGCCCAGCGCGTTGGCGAGGTTGTACCAGATTTCAGCAATGTCCGGTGCATGCTCTGTCGCCTGACGGTAGTGCGCCACCGCCTCCTCATGCTGACCGAGGTCGCGCAGGGTGGTCGCCAGGTTGTTGTGGATCTCGGCCGAGTTCGGCCGCAGCGATACGGCGGTGCGGTACTCGCGCACGGCATCCTCGCTGCGGCCGAGCAAGCGGTAGGACAGCGCCAGGTTGTTGTGATAGGGCGCGCGCCCCGGCGCCAGCGCCATCGCCCGCCGGATGAGTGCGGCGCCCGCCGCGGGATTGCCTTGCTCCGACGTGATCAGGCCGAGCAAGTGCAGGCTGTCAGCGTTGTCGGGGTCCTGCGCAAGGATGCCCCGATAGAGCGTGCGTGCCTGGTCCAACCGGCCCGCCTCATGGTGCTGCAGCGCTTCGCTCAAGGTGGCCTCGCTCACCGTCCGCTCCGGTCGGGGCCCGGCGCGGGGGACGTCATCCGCGCCACGCCTGCATTTTGCAATCGACGCGATCCCGCACCCGCATGGAAGCAGGGAACGGGACGAGCCCGCCGCGTCGGTCCTGGACCGCGCGTGCTCGTCGGGCGTAGCAGCAATAGGTTGATAATGTGTTGATGCTGCGCGGGAGTCGTCTTCAGACCTTCACAAGCCTTGCAGCGAAGAACCCATCCATCCCACCAAGCTCCGGCCACATCCCCGGATGCGTGCGCAGGAAGCCCTCGGGCGAGAGCGCCTCCGGCAAGTCCGCCAATTGCTCCGGCGTGAACGGCTCCGGCCGCAGCCCGCCACGCGCGAGGGTGCTGGCAATGCGCGGCGCACCCTCCTCCGGCTGCAACGAGCACACCGCGTAAACGAGCCGCCCGCCGGGGCGCAGCAAACCCGTGGCCGCGGCGAGCAGGCGGTCCTGTATCTCGGTCAGCGCCTGCACGTCACGTGGGCGCTTGATGTGCGGGACGTCGGGATGGCGGCGGATGGTGCCGGTGGCGCTGCACGGCGCATCCAGCAGCACGGCGTCAAACCTGTCCGCCGGCGGCGTCCAGGCCGCCGCGTCGGCTTGCACCAGCGTCGCCTGCAGCCCCCACTGCCGCAGGTTCGCCGCCAGCCGCTCCAGGCGCCGCGGATCTTGCTCCACCGCGGTGACCGTCGCGCCGGTGGCGGCGAGCTGCCCGGTCTTCCCCCCAGGCGCGGCGCACAGGTCGGCGACACGCTCCCCCGGGCGCGCCGCCACCAGCCGGGCCGGCAGCGCCGCGGCGGCGTCCTGCACCCACAGCAACCCTTGCTCGAAGCCCGGAATCGATCCGGGATGCGTGCCCGCGGGAAACCGCACCGAGCCGGTCGGCAGGAGCATCCCGCCCTCAGGCAGGCCCTCGGGGAGGGGCGTGCCAGGGCGGAGCGTCAGGTCCAGCGGAGCCGGGCGCTGATGCGCGGTGGCTATGGCGCGAGCGGACGGACCCCAGGAGCCCCACAGCCACGCGGGCGTGTCCAGCCGCGGGCCATCGAGTTCCTCCAGCACGGCGGCGCCGGCCACCACCACCCGGCGCAGCACCGCGTTCACCAGCCCGGCGAACGGCGCCAGGCCCCGGGCGCGGGCCAGTGCCACCGCCGTCGCGACCGCGGCGTGCGGCGGCGTCTCCAGCAGCAGCACGCCAGCCGCGCCCAGCCGCAGCACATGACGCACGGGGTCCGGCGGCTGCTTGTGCAAATAGGGTTCAAGAGCCGCGTCCAGCGTTCCCATCCGGCGCAGGACTGCCGCGGCGAGCCGGTGCGCCGCGGATCGATCGCGCCCCGCAAGGTCGGGAGACAGCGCGTCCAGCGCCTCCTCGAGCGTGCGGCGGCGGTCCAGCACGGCGCTCAGCAAATCGAAGGCGGTTTCTCGGGTCGGGTCGGGCATGGCGTCATGGGTTTGGTCCCGCCACGGGGGCCAGGCAACCGGCGATAGGTAGGGTTACGGATACAGCCTCCCACGCCTACGCGCGTAAATGCGGGTCGGGCGGCCGAATGACCGATGGCTGCGGGCATGCAATCGGGGACGCGGCGACGTGGCGAGGGGTTCTGGCGGCTCTCAAGACAGCTCTGGCGGCCAAGGCAGCTCTGGCGGCGACGGCGACGGATACCCGGGCGGCGCACCGGCCCCGGCGTCAGTCACCTATGAAGCGATCAACCTGTTCGGCCGCGGGACAGGCCATCGCGTCAGCGTGCAACAGGGCGATATCCTGCCGGTACTGCCGCGTGGGTTCGGCTGGGTGTTGGCGCAGCCAGACGCGGCGCCCGAGGCATGACCACCTGACACCCTTGCCACCCGCACAAGACGCGTCGATAGAATTGGCCCCCCAATCATAATCGACCGGGTGGCGCATCGTGAGCGAAAGCCACGCAACCAACTATCGCCTCGCCAAGGCACTGGGCATCCTGGCCATCACGGCTTCCGCCGTCGCGGCCGAATACGGGGCCGGCATCAACTTCGTCTCGGTGCAGAGCCTCTCGATCTACCCGGCCGTGCACGGGCTGGTGCCGTTGGCCATGTTCGTGACCGGCATCGCGATGCTGCCGAAGGCCTACCTGTTCGCCGTGTTCTCTGCCGTGATGCCGCGCGCCGGATCGAAGCACGTGTGGATTGCCCGCAGCCTGGGCATGCCGGCCGGCTTCCTCATCACATTCGTCTATTGGGTGACCGGGCCCGCCAGCATGGGCGTGCTGGGCTATGCGTTCGGCACATTCCTCGGCCAGGCGATGATGCCGATCAATGCGGTGTTCGGCGCGGCGTTGCTGACCGGGACCGGCCATCTGATCTGCGGCCTGGTGGCGATCTGGATCACCTTCGCCGTCAACGCCGCCGGAGTCCGACACTACGGCACCTTCGTCACCGTCCTGCTGTTCGTCATCATCGGCACCGCTCTGGTCATCACCGCGTTCGGATTTGCCACGTCCCCCGCAACCTTCGTCGCCGCCGCGAGCACCGCGACGAAGACCACCCTTGCCGCCCCCGCCACGCCGCCGGCCGACAGCCTGTTGGACTTCGTCTCGGTCTGCGCCCTGTTCGTCTTCGCCTATGCCGGTCTCGGCGCCGGCCCCGCCCTGGGCGGCGAGACCGCCGACGCCGAAAAGAAAGTCCCGCGTGGCATCTACTATGGCTGGGCGGTGGCGCTGGTACTGTTCTCCGTCGTGGCGTTGGCGTTGTTCCACGCCGCGCCGTGGTGGGCGGTGACCGGACTGATCAAGGCGGGCAAGGGCAGCCTCGCCACCGCACCGGGACTGATCAGCCTGGTCGCGCCGAAATGGGTGACCGTGGTGCTGAACCTCGCCGTCGCCGTGATCGTCGGCAAGACCGAGGCGCCGGCTCTGATGGTGATCTCGCGCTTCTGCTTCGCCCAGGCGCAGGACCACATGCTGCCGCCGGTCTTTGCCCAGGTCTCGCGCCGCAAGGTGCCGCTGGCCGCGCTCTGGCTGGTCGCGTTGCTCGGCTCGCTGTTCCTGGTGCAGTCGGTGTATTTCGGCTGGGCGATGGGGGTGGCAGTGCGCTCGCTGGCGGTGCTGGGCATGTGGCTGGCGCTGGCAATCGGCGCGCTGAACCTGCGCTGGCACAAGCCTGCGCGCGACGCCGCCTGGGCACAGGCGATCGTGCGGCAGAAACTGGTGGTGCCGGCGTCGATCGTGTCGATCGTCCTGGCGGTGCCGCTGATCCTGTCGCTGGCCGTGGTGCCGAAGGCCCCGCTGATCCTGCAGCCGATGTTCCAGGGGGCGGTGGCGTTGGCCATCGGCGTCGTCATCCTGGGGATCGCCAATGCGCGGGCCAGGAGCCGCGGCGACAGCCTGCCCGCCATCGCCGCACGCATCCCCATCGAGTAGGCGCGGCCGTCCGGTTCGCCGGCTTGGGTGCCGTCCGGGAAGGGCGCGGCCCAGAAACAAGCGAATCAAACGACACAGACCGCCGTGCTTATTGTCGGGCGTCGCCTACTTCAGCCGGTCGGCGATCTTGGCGAGGCCGGCGTGCGCGCAGGCGTCATCCAGATTGCCGCCAGGCGCACCGGCGGCACCGATGGCGCCGATCACCTCGTCGCCGTGCTTTATCACCACGCCACCGCCGAACAGGATCAGGTGGGGAAGCTGGGTGAACAGGGCGGCGAAGGCCGGGACGGTCTTGGCGCGCTCCACCAGGGCGAGGGTGTCAGCCTTGAAGCTCGCGGCGGTGTAGGCCTTGTCGTGCGCGCTATCCAGCGAGTGGCTGCCGGCGCGGTCGCCGCGCAGCACTGCCTGGGTGACGCCGTCGACATCCACCAGCACTGCGGTCTCGGCGTAGCCCTGGGCGGCGCAGTGGGCGACCGCCTCGGTGACGGCCTCGGCCGCGAGCGCGGCGGGGATGCGGTGGGTTTCGATCAGGCCCTGCGCCTGGGCTGCGGCGGGAGCAGCGGCGGCGATCGCGACAAGGCAAAGGCGGAAGCACTGGCGGGACATGTGGGACCCCTTCAGTATGGACGGCCGGCCGCAAGCGATACCTGCGGACGTTATTGCGCCGTTGTTTGAGGCTATCGACAGACCGGGCAGTATGTCCCTTCCCCTGGTCCAAGGCACAACAATACAGGTGTCGCGCAACTGGCGGGCAGCGCGGACCACGATGCCCTGGTGCTCCCGGACGAACTCGGGCGGATAATGGTCATGCGGAACAACCATCCAAAAGACGCCGGGTGCGGCCGTTCTGGCCGCTCCCGTCCATCATCATCACCATAATCACCATCACCACCAGCAAGATCAGCAGCACCACCGGCATCATCACCGCTGAGTGGCCTTGGCATCCTGCAAGTGCTTTACTTCGGATTCCGACTGGCCGTAGCCTGAGCGAAAGCCGAGCAGCACAATTGAAACTACTGGAAGGCGGCGCGGCTCGCGCGCGAGCAGACGCGGCATCGAGCCGATTGGAGAATAAGAACCTTCAGTCGTACACGCCGCGCCGTCGTCCTGCCACAACAACCAAACCAACCAGCCCCATACCGAATACGAGAACGCCCGCCGGTTCCGGCGCACCAATGACTGAATTGTTGAATGTCAGTTGGCCCGAGGCATTGTATTGTGTCGCACCACTCGCCGTAAACCATGCAGTGTCGCCGTCCTCCTGCAAGGCTGGCGAGAGATAGTTGGTCACGTTGATCGGCGCGCCGCTGGCGAAGGTCGGGTTCTGCAAAGGATAGCTCGTAGGAGCTGCCTGGAAGGCGAGAGAATATTCCGGAAGATCCGGGAACGAAGGTGATGCACAGCCATTGCATATTCCGAAAATGTCCAGCTTGTCGTCATTTGCGTCTACGAGAAGCGAAAAGTCCCCAAATAATGAAGTGTTCACCGTAGCGTCCGAAAGCCCCACTATAACGCCATCCTGTATCTCACTGGCAGTCGCCGTTACGGTTTCAAGGACGTTGCCCGATGCGTTTTCCCACGTGAGCGTGTCATAGACGACGGACGCGTTTGCCGAAGCAGAAGCTACCATCCAACCGAGCCCAATGGCCACGACTGTCACACAACCACGCCACATGATATTTCTCCCTACCAGACCGTCACGATCTAGGCCGAAACGAGTTGGCCAGGGTAGTGGTGGCGCTGGCCTAAGCCAAAAGGACTAGTTGGAGGGACGCAGGCGGGGCTGCGTAGCTGGAGCCATTCGCCCAATGGCCGCGCTCGCGCAGATCGGCGAGGGCGCGCCCGAGCCGCCGCGCGGGTGGCCCGGCTGTTATACCCCTTGTCGATCAGGGCCAAGGCCGTGCATCGGCCCTCCATCAGTCGATAGGGATCGCTCGCTACGCGGCTGGCCGCAGGCGTTCCTGCGCCTCGTCATTCGGCCCGCGATTTTGCAACGACCGAACCCACGGATCCACCTCCAGCGCCCGCCTGACCTGCGCACGCGCCGCCTCGTCGTCGCGGAACGCGATGGCGACAGCGCCTCCATCGTCGACCCTGACCACCTTGGCGGGCACCCGGTCGCCGCCCTCGACCAATTCGAACGACAGCTCCGTGCCAAGCGCGATGGGTTGCTTGCAGTGCAAGGAAGCGCCACCCTCGGACACGTCGGTGACAGTGACCTGGAGAGAGTTCTGCCCGGGAATCAGCAGCCTCGCCTTGACGCCGTTCACGCCAAATCGCTCGAAGCGCCGCCGCTCGCCCGAGTTGGTGCGTACGGTCACCAGGAACCGTTCAACTTCGCCGCGCAAGACGCTGGCTTCCTGATCGATGCCGGTGACGCCGGCGAGGACCTTCTGACTGGCCTCTCCGGTCTGCCCCGCGATCAGAACGACCTCGCCCATGGCCTGGGCCGATTGCACGGTCGCGGCCGACACGGCGGTGACCTTCGCCGCAATCTCCCGCGCGGTAACGCTCTGCGCTTCGATCGCTGTCGCCATCGCGCTCGCGATGTCGTCCATGCGTCCGATCATGCTGCCGATTTCGGTCATCGCCGCGATGGCCGCCCGGGTCACACCGCGCGCCGCGTCGATCTGGCTGGCGATCCCCGAGGTCGCCCGTGCGGTTTGCGCCGCCAGCGCCTTCACCTCGCCGGCCACCACGGCAAAGCCCTTGCCGGCGTCGCCCGCGCGCGCCGCCTCGATCGTGGCATTCAGCGCGAGCAAATTGGTCTGCGAGGCAATGCTCTCGATCAGCTTGACCACGTCGCCGATCCGCGTCGTCGATTCTTCCAGGCTGTGGATCGTGACCTGGCTCGCCTCCGCCCGCTGCACGGCCATGCGCGACACCTCGGCCGCCGTTGCGACCTGGCGGGTGATTTCGGCAAAGCTCGACGTCAGTTCCTCGACTGCGGTAGCCGTCGAGGCCAGGTCCTGCGACGACCTTCCGGCATCGTCGGACGTCCTGGTGGCCGCCTCGTGCACCGTGGTCGATGCCCGGGTCATTGCCTCGGCCGCGCCGCGCATGACCCCGGTCGAGCCCGACAACTTCGTCATCACCGCTGCCACCGAGACGCCGAACGTCTCGGTGTCGCGCTCCATCGCGTCCTGCCGGCGCGACCGCGCCGCACGTGCTGCGGCTTGCTCTGCCGCAAGCTGATCGGCCTTGATCATGTTCTGCTTGAACACGTCGACGGCGCGCGCCATTGCGCCGATTTCGTCATGGCGGCCGGTCGCTGCGATGGACACCGACGTGTCGCCGGCCGCGAGTTGGCCCATCGCCACGGTCAAGGCCCGCAGCGGGCGGGTTAGAAACCGCAGCGACAGCACGACGGCGGCCATGGTGACCAGGGCAACCGCCACCATGGTCTCGATGCTTTGGATGATCTGGTGCCACCAGGCGTCATCCAGCGCTTGCCGGGAATACGTGGCCCGCAGCGTCCCGACCGTCTCGCGTCTCGGGCCATCCTCGTAAACCGACGGCGCAGCGAGCGACCAGACGTTATGGGCAGCCGAGTTCTGGCTGGGCGGTCCCCGAGGCTTTGCCCGCAGGGTACTCGGTCACCAGCTTGCCCTTCGCGTCGACCACCGCGGCGTGGACGAACGACTTCTCGCGCGCGAGACCGTCCAGGATGGATGTCACGTGATCGACATTGAAATCCCACAGCGCGCCGGCCAACGCCTTCGACTGCATATCGGTGACCATCTGCAGATGGTACAGCGTCGCGGTCTCACGCTCGGCGGCGCTGGTGTGAAGATCCGCCGCGCTCTTGCCGATAACAATGGCCATCACGACAGCGACGACGAGCGCCGTCACGCGGGCTTGCAGGCTGAGGTGCAACTTCTCGCCTCCGCTAATACCGTGACAGACGTCAGATCAGGGCGAGTAGGGCGCACCGACGTAGTGCGCGACGATTTTGCCCGCGGTGCCGTCGCTGACCAGTTTCTCGACCACCGTCGCCAGTTCGTGGGCCTCGGCAGAGTCGGCCTTGGCAGCGGTGGCCTGGAAGCCCACCTTCACCGCGCCGTAATCCACCTCGTCTCCCATGTCGGCCGCCATATTCAAATTTTTCAACGCGTAAGTGAAACCGAGCTTTATGCTGCACCAGGCGTCGAGGCGGCCGGCCGCGAGCTTGCGGATGGCGCTGTCGTAGTTGTCCTGGCCGACCCGATGGATTGCCGCATCGCCATCGACCAACGGCCCGCAACTGCCGCCCCGCAGATAGCCGACCTCACCGAACCCACGCAGGTCCTCGAGCTTCTTGAGCGACAGGCCCTTGCGGGCGATGGCGATCATCGGCGTCTTGGCGAAAACCGCGATGAACGGGCCGGCGGCAGAAATCGCCGGACTGACCACGCCGAAGGCATAGTCCAGTTCGCCGCTCTTCACCTCCTGGAACATCCGTCCATACGGCACGAACGTTATCTGGAGCGGAATATGGGTGTTTGCCACGATGGCGTCTGCCAGATCGACATAGATTCCACGTTGCCCCGCCGGGGATGCTGCCGTCAGTCCCCAGGGCGGCAGGTTCTCCGGCACACCGATGTTGGCGGCCCGGGCCTGCACCGCGGCGAGCAGCGCCATGGCGGCGATCGGCAGGCGGCTGACCAGCCAATGTTTCATGTGTCGCATGGACGATGTGACCTCTCGATGCTTGTGCCGTGGCGGCGGCCACGGGCCGGAGGCAAACGTCTACGCCGGGAAGTCCTAACACTTGGTAAACCGTTACTGCCCGGGTAGCGTAGGACGGCATCAGGATGCCAAGTCAGGATGTCTCCTGTCATGCAGCACAGCAGGGTGACAAACGCCGCGATGACCTCGTTGCGAACGCTGATCCTGACGAACAGGCGTGGCCTGGCACCTCCGGGAGCGAGGAAGCTGACTCGTCGGGCCTGAAGGCTTCGAGCAGGGAGATTTGGTGCGGGGCAATCGGGTGAACAGGAGCCTCCGCGGAGTCTGCCCTGCGTGCCGCTATTTGGCTGGACCCGGAGGCTCACCCCACCTGACTTCGATGTTGGCGGCAACCTTTTCAGCACAGAGACAAGCGGAGGACCATGGAGATTCACCGGCGTCGGAGATGCCCCCCGGCAATCGGGGGACCTCCGACTCCCGTGGCCCTTCGTGGCCCTCCGCGCTAACTCCGTGGTAAAAAAGGCTGCCGCCAACAGCGATGTCGTTCGGTGTGAGTCGCAGTGCGGCCGCGAAGGCAGGCACTCCGCCTGTCCAGACGGGCAGGGGGCTAACTAACAGCCCCTCCTGTTTCACTCCGCCGCCGCGCGCCGGAGCTGCGCCGCTCTGGCCGGCGCACCGGCAAACGGCAGCAGCGCGGCCGCCGCTAACGCCATGACCCCCGCCGCGATCAGCGCCACTGCGTAATTCCCGGTCGCATCGCGCAGCACGCCGACAAGCTGCGGTGCGAAATAGCCCGCGATGTTGCCGATCGAGTTGATCATCGCGATGCCGGCTGCCGCGGCAGCGGCGCCGAAATACGCCGTCGGCAGATTCCAAAACGTCGGCAGTGCGGCACTGATGAAAAAGCCGACGACGCAGAGGCTCAGCAGTTCGGGGAGCTTCTGGCCAACGGTGAGGCCGGCCAGAACGAGTCCGATGCCGGCCATCAGCGTGCAGATTGTGACATGCCACACCCTCTCGCCGGTGCGGTCGGAGCTGCGCGAGACCAGCACCATGCCCAGCACGCCCAGCGCCGCGGGCATCGCCGCGAGATAGCTGGTGACCAGGTTGCTGTAGCCCAGATCCTTGATCATCAGCGGCAGGAAGAAAACGTTGGCATAGACGCCGAAGCCGATCAGCACATAGGCCATGGTCATCAGGATCACCGGGATGCTGCGCAGCGCCGCGAGCTTCGGCTTTTCGCGGCCGGTGCCCTGGCGCCGCTCGGCGTCGAGCGTGGCTTTCAGCCAGGTGCGCTCCTCCTGGCTCAGCCAGTGGGCGTCCTTGGGTCCGTCGCGCAGGATGGTCGGCGCGATTGCCGCCAGCACGAGTGCCGGCGCCGCTTCCAACAGGAAGATCCATTGCCAGCCTTGCAGGCCGAGCCAGCCGTGCAGCGCCAGGATGTTGCCGGAGATCGGCGCGCCGGTGGAAACGGCGGCGGCGGCGAAAGCGTAGAACACGCCCATCGCGCGACCGCGGTAGCGGTCCGGAAACCAGCATGTCAGGAAAAAGATGACGCCGGAGAAGTAGCCGGCCTCGGCTACGCCGAGCAGGAAGCGAACGAGGACGAAGGAGCCGACGCCGGTGACCAGCGCGGTGGCGCCGGAGCAAAGGGCCCAGGCGAGGATGATCACCGTCAGCCAGCGCCGCGCGCCCAGGCGGGTCAGCAGCATGTTGCTGGGAATCTGGAACAGTACGTAGCTCCAGAAGAAGGCGCCGGCACCGAGGCCGTATTCGGCGGCGGTGAAGCCGAGGCTGTGGTTCATGGTAAGGGCGGCAACCGCGATGTTCGAGCGGTCGAGCGCGTTGACGTAGTAGCCAAGCCCGAGAAATGGCACCAGCCGCCATGCCACGCGCCGCATGACGTCCGCTTCCTGGATCTGTGTCATGGCGTCCTCCCGCCTTGTGTTTGGACGCACGTTAGGATGGGCACTGATCTTCTGCTCTGCACAATGGTGCGTACAGGTATGCGCAGGGAATCAGCAATCGTTTCACGCCCGAATGACGGCGGCTTGCGCTAAAAGAATGGGAGCAGGAGTAAAGTGGTGAACGATGAGCGGAACGGTGGTGGAGCTGAGGGGATTCGAACCCCTGGCCTCCTCATTGCGAACGAGGCGCTCTCCCAACTGAGCTACAGCCCCGTTCCGCCATGCGCGGCACCCAATGGCACACGGGCGACCGTCGCAGGGCGCGGAACATGCGCAGGGGGACCAGGGAAGTCAAGCGCCAGGGGTTCGAGACGGTTCGAGACCGGTTGCCCGAGATTTCGCCCCCCGCTAGCTTCCGCCGACCTTTGGGAGGGCTACCCTCTTGCTCACGATTATCTACACGCTGATCGAGGCCGTCCTCGGGCTGTACAAGTGGGCCGTGATCATCGCCGCCATCATGATGACGCTGGTCAGCTTCGGCGTGCTGGACACCCGCAACCGCCTGGTCTGGACGATCGCCGACTTCTTCTACCGCATCACCGAGCCGGCGCTGCGCCCGATCCGCAATTTCCTGCCCAATTTCGGCGGCATCGACATCAGCCCCCTGGTCCTGATCCTGATCATTTGGGCGCTGCAGATGGTGGTGGAGCGGATCTACGCCGCCCTGGTCACCGGTCTGTGGGGCCAGGTCCTGCTGTGACCACGTTCTGGCGGGCGCTGCCGGATGGGGTCAGCGTGGCGGTGAAGGTGCAGCCCGGTGCTCGCCGGCCGGGCCTGCACGGCACGGCACCCTCGGCCGACGGCCCGCGCCTCCGCATCGCCGTCACCGAGAAACCCGAGGAAGGCCGCGCCAACCGAGCCGCCTGTGCCGCCCTGGCGGCCGCGCTGCACGTGCCGGCCTCCGCCGTCCGCATCGCCGCCGGCGCCGCCGCCCGCGAGAAGCGACTGTTCGTCGCCGGCGACGCGGCCATGCTCACCCCGCGCCTGGCCGCGCTTTGACCGTGCGGAGCGCCGTGCCATGACCCCGCGGACAACCGTGCCATGAGCGCGCGGATCATCGACGGCAAGGCCATCGCCGCCGGGCTGCGCGCCCGGGCGGCTGGGCGAATCACCGGGCTGGGGTATCGCCCCGGCCTGACTGTGGTGCTGGTGGGGGACGATCCCGCCAGCGCTGTCTATGTCCGCGGCAAGGACCGCGCCGCCAACGAGGCGGGGATCGCGGTGCACACCATCCGCCTGCCCGCCGACGCTCCGGAACCCGCGCTGCTGGCGGAAATCGGCCGGCTGAACGCCGATCCCGCGGTAGACGGCATCCTGGTGCAGCTTCCCCTGCCGCCGCAGATCCGCACCCAGGCCGTCGTGGAAGCGGTCGATCCCGCCAAGGACGTCGATGGCTTCCACCCGGTGAACATCGGCCGGCTCGCCGCGGGGGCGCCATTCCTGGTGCCGTGCACCCCGCTCGGCGTCATGCGGCTGCTGGAGGCGGAAGGCGTGACCCTCGCCGGCATCCGCGCGCTGATGCTGGGTCGGTCTGCGATCGTCGGCCGCCCCTTGTTGGCATTGCTGCTGGGGGCGAACGCCACCGTGACGGTGGCCCATTCCCGCACCCGCGACCTGCCCGCCGAGTGCCGTCGCGCCGAGCTGCTGATCGCCGCCGTCGGTCAGCCGGAGCTGGTGCGGGGCGATTGGATCGGGCCGGGGGCGGTGGTCATCGATGTCGGCGTCAACCGCCGGGCGGATGGCAGGCTGGTGGGCGACGTGGCGTTCGCCGAGTGTGCTGCGGTAGCGGCAGCGATCACGCCGGTACCGGGTGGCGTCGGACCGATGACAATCGCCTGCCTGCTCGAGAACACACTGACCGCCGCGCTGCGACGTCGAAGCGTAGAAGGGAAGAAGCCGACGGTCGCATAGCGGGTGTTTCATGACCGATTTATTCATCAGCTATGCCAGGAAGGACCGGCCCGTTGCAGCGCGTATCGCTGCCAGTCTGGCAGAGCACGGCTGGGAGGTGTTTTGGGACCGCAACATCGAGGCCGGCGCCGAGTGGAATGAGGAGATCCAGCGGACGCTGCACGAGGCTCGTTGCGCGCTTGTCCTATGGTCTGATACCAACCCGCAACTCTGGCATGAGCGTCAGGAAGTTGGGTGTCCGGAACGTCTGTTAGAGCTCTCAAGGAGCTTGCCAGCGGTTGCTCCATTGCACAGGCGCGGGTGCACCTGCATTTCTCAACCGCCCGGACATGCCAGGATTTTAGGATTTTACACCTTTCGCGATTTATCAACATGACGGAGAGCGGACCTCGGCTGCTCGAGGACTACATCCGCCGTCGCCTACCCTACTGAACAACTTGTCCGCAGAGCTGGGCCCGGCAACGCCGCTGCGCTTGGTGGACTGACGTTTAGAAGTCGGTGCAGCGCCCGTTCACTTCCCAATCGCCATAGCGCGTCGGCTCCGGGCCCTTCGGGCCGCCGATCTCCTTAGGCTTCGGCGCTGGAGCCGGCTGTTCCGCCTTCTCCTCGCGCGCCTCCGGCTTTCGTTGCTCACTCATGGCGTCAGAGATAGACGCTAGTCGGGTGCTCGGCAACGAACCCATCAGAGCAGATCCGCCACGCCGGCACGGAAGCGGGTAATCGCCGCCAGGTGGTCGGCCGGCGTGTTGCCGGCAATCCGCTTATGGTGGCCGCCCGGAAACGTCGTATGCGCCGTGGCGTGCGTCACGCCCGCCCGCTTCCAGAACGCCATTTCCTTCCGCCAGTCGGCTTCCCCGCCGGCGCCCGGCGAGACCCACACCTCGATGCCGATCTCGGCCGGATCGCGCCCCTCGGCCCGCGCCAGAGCGCGCAGCTTGTCGAAGGCTGCCAGTGCGGTATCGTCCGGCGGATAGGCCAGCGGCATGAAGCCGTCGCCGTATTTGGCAGTGCGGCGGAACGTCGCCTCCACATGGCCGCCGAACCATAGCGGCACCTTACCGGAAGCGGGACGCGGGTTGATCCCCGCATCGTCGATCGCATGCCACTTGCCCTTGAACGTAACGTGCGGCTGCGCCCAAAGCGCCTGCATCACCTGCACTTGCTCTTCCGAGCGCGGCCCGCGGTTGCGGAAATTCTCGTTCAAGCCGGTGAACTCGAGCTCGTTCCAGCCGACGCCGATCCCCAGCCGGAAACGCCCACCGCACAGCACGTCGAGCGACGCCGCCTGCTTCGCCACCAGCACCGCCTGGCGCTGCGCCAGGATCAGCACGCCGGTGGCGAATCCGATGTTGCGTGTGCAGCCGGCAACGAAACCAAACAACACGAATGGATCGAGATAGGGCGACTGCGACGTGCCGATGCGCGCATCGCCCTTGTACGTATCGGGATTGGCGCCGAGCACATGGTCCGGCGCCACCAGATAGTCGTAGCCCAGCCCCTCCGCCGCCTGCGCATAGTCGCGGATGGCGATTGGATCGACCTTGAGGTCGGCCGTCGGTATGGATGCTCCGAGTTGCATGTCTGTGCTCCGTCCAGGTGTTCGATCCTGACGCTTCGATGCCATCGGTCAATCTGTCATTGCCGCGCCGGGGCTTCCGGTCGCTACAGCGCCTCGCCGATCGCATCGCGATAGTTGCGCAACGCCCCGAGGTGGTCGGCCATCGTGGTGCCCGCGATGCGCCGATGTGCCCGGCGATTGAACGTCGTCGTCAGGCAGAGATGCGACGCGCCGGCCTTCTTCCAGAACTGCGCTGCCTGCTTCCAGTCGGCCGGCGTGCCGGAGCCGCAAGAGGTCCATACCTCGATGCCGACGGCAGACGGGTCGCGTCCGGCTTCACGTGTCAGACTGCGCAGTTTGTCGAAGATTGCCAGCGCGGTGTCGTCGGGCGCATAGGCGTTCGGCATCCAGCCGTCGCCCCACCTGGCGATGCGCGGCAACGTCAGGTCGTGATGTCCGCCATACCATACCGGCACGCGACCGGACGGCGGACGCGGATTGATCCCCGCGTCGTCAATCGTGTGGTACTTGCCCTTGAACGTCACATGCGGGTTCGCCCACAGCGCCTGCATCACCTGCACTTGCTCTTCCGACCGCCGGCCGCGGTTCTTGAAGTTTTCATTGAGGCCGATGTATTCGACCTCGTTCCAGCCGACGCCGATACCGAGGCGGAAGCGTCCGCCGCACAGCACGTCCAGGCACGCGGCCTGCTTCGCCACCAGCACAGTCTGCCGCTGTGGCAGGATCAGCACGCCGGTGGAGAAGCCGAGCTTCGACGTGCACCCCGCCAGGAAGCCGAACAACACGAATGGATCATGGAACAGGTCGTCGTTGTCGTTGCGGTCCCAGCCGGGGCGGGAAGCGGCATTGACGCCCAGCACGTGGTCGGGCGCTTCGAGGAAGTCATAGCCCAGGGCTTCAACGTTCTGGGCAAAGTCACGAACGACAGATGGTTCGCCACCGATGTCGCCAAGGGGTACCAGCGCTCCGAGTTGCATGTAGGTGTCCTTCCCTGCTGTTCAAATCGTGACCGGGCCCCGCATCTCGCGTCATGGCTGCACCTGCTTTTCGCGTCACGGCCGCGCCTTGTCCCCCGGGCCTGACCCGCGGATCACCCGGCCATCTGCCCCGATCGTCCGTGCGGAGATGGCCGGGTCAAGCCCGGCCATGACGATGGGGAGCTACTTATCCGTCTCCAGCACCGCCTTCAGCTTGTCCGGTGGCACCGCGATCTTGTCGATCCCCGCGCGCTCCTGCTGCAGCAGCATGCTCACGCGCGAATCCCGCTGTGCCCAGCCGCGATTCAGCGCCTCGGTCAGTTCCTGGTGCGCCAGATTGGTCAGCCGCATCGGCACGCTGACATCGCGCGCCAACTGACACGCCAGCGACACGTCCTTGTGCAGCAGGCGCAACGCGAAATCCGGCGGATCGTAGATCCCGGTGAGAAAGCCGCGAGACATGCGGTCGAACAAGCGGGCACGGCCGCCGGCGCCTTGGCGGATCGCCTCCCACAGCGGCAGCGGTTCGACGCCGGCCTTCACGCCCATGGTGAAGACTTCCGCCAGCACGGTGCTGACCGCCGCCCCGGCGGCGTTGTGCACCAGCTTGGCGATGGTGCCCGCACCGATCGGGCCGATATAGCGTGCCGCGTCGCCCATCCCGTCCAGCACCGGCTTGTATTTATCGAATGCTGCCTTGTCGCCGCCGACCCAGATCGCCAGGCGGCCGCTATTGGCCCCGCTCGGCCCGCCGCTGACCGGCGCATCGAGGAAATCCACGCCCTGCTCTGCAAACTTCGCGTGCAGCGCACGCACGACGCTGACCGCGTTGGTGGACAGATCGAACCAGGCCGCGCCCTTGCGGAAGCCCTGGATCAGGCCGTCGGCGCCGGTGCCGACTGCCTCCACGTCGGGCGGAGTCGGCAGCGAGGTGAACACAAGGTCCGTAGCTTCGGCCACCGCGCGCGGGCTTTCCGCCCAGGTGGCGCCGTTCGTCAGATGCCGCGACGCCGCCTGGCGCGACAGATCGTGCACCACCAGCTCGTGGCCGGCCTTCTGCAGGTTGCTGGCCATCCCGGCACCCATCATGCCGAGCCCGATGAAACCGATCTTCATCGCGTCCCCTCCCATGCTATGCGGCTACTATAGGGAGTTCGGCACGCACCGCCTATAGCGCCGCCGATACGGCGGTGCAGTAACGGGGCAGCCACGACGATCGCATTCGCCGGGTCGCACCGCTGTCATTGCGAGGAGCGAAGCGACGAAGCAATCCCTTGTGCGAAGAGCATCGCGCCGTCACGCAGTGGATTGCTTCGGGGCCTGACAGTTTTTCCCCTGCTCGGAACCCCCCGTTCGGAGCGTAGTTTTGACGCCTGTTTTCGAGGTCTGTGACCACTTTCGAGGACAACAGATGCTTGCGTTAGATGCTTGCATTCGCGCTTAGTTAGCACGACGTTTTGCATCCAAAAATCGGCCCTGGGGGAAAACCGTCAGGCCCGTCGCTTCGCTCCTCGCAATGACAGCGGTGCGGCCCGGCATCTCCAGCCCGGCCGAAAACGCTCCAATGATTTACGTGGTACGATTCCAGCTCCTCGGTGTATTGCTCATTTCGTTGTTCGGTCGTGCTGTAATGCTCCTCGACCGACTTCACCCAGCGCCTGACCTCCGGCACCTCCCCACCCAAACGCCTGCATCGTCATCCCGGCGTAACCTATGGGTCACGCAACGGACATTGCACTCTCGCATCCGCCAACTATGTGCCGAAATGACGTTGCAGTCGTTCTCGCCTCCATACTATGCGCCACTGTGGCCGGCGCGGCGGAGGCACGCACCGGCTACTCCAGAACAGCCTCCAGCGTGATGGCGGCATTCAGGACCTTTGAGACAGGACAGTTCGCCTTTGCACCCTCGGCCAGCTCCTTGAATTTCGCCGCATCGATACCCGGTACCCTGGCACGCAGCGCCAGATGCACCGCGGCAATCTGCCAGCCCCCCGGCACTTGCTCCATGGTCAGCGTGGCGTCGCAGTGGAGACTCTCTGGCGCATGGCCCGCGCCGCTGAGCTGAAAGGCGGTGGCCATGGTGAAGCAGCCGGCATGCGCCGCGGCGATCAATTCCTCCGGATTGGTGCCCTTGCCGTCGCCGAAGCGGGCGTTGAAGCCGTACGGGGTATTATTCAACGTGCCGCTCTGCGTGGTCAGGCTTCCAGTACCGTCCTTGCCGGTGCCGGACCACGCCGCCGACGCGTGACGCTTGATGCTGGCCATGCTTGATCTCCTTTCCTGCGGTGCCGCCGGGCCGGCGGCATCACGGCATATGGGTTGCGCATGAGTTTGTGCCACCTTGCGACTGGCGGATGGTGTCGCACTAGACCACCGGTGTCACCGGCGGCCCGCCTTTTTCCCAAACGTTGAACGTGGCGTCCCACACTGCGATGCGGCCATCGCGCACGCGCCAGATCTCGGTGCCGCGGCCGAGCATCGGTTTGCCGGTCCGCGCGTCCACCCAGCTTGCATCCCAGGTATTGGCGAGCATGTCATCCATCAGCACGTGCAGCGTCTTGCGCAGCCTGTAGTCCTTGGTGCGCGCGAACCGGGCGGTGAGGAAGCGCATGATGGCATCGCGGCCGTGGATTTCCGGGAAGTCCGCGAACCGCGCCACGGCGTCTTCGGTGAAGCCTCGGCGGATCCATTCCAGGTCCGCCGCGGCGAAGCCATCCTCAACCTCTTGCACCAGTTGCTTGGCTTCGTCCCAGGTCATGCCCATGCCTCCCTTTCGACCTCACGATACGCCGGCCCGAATGTCCGGAGCAATGTCAGCGGGCCCTGCTTGGCTCCTTTCGAGCGTATGCGGTGTGACAGCCTTCATGGCACGGGATGTCGCTGTCTGCGGCGATTGGAATGGCGTCCTCCGCGAAGGCAGTATCGGGAAAGGCCGCTGCTACACTCGCATGACAAAGCCGCCGAAGGCATCGAAGTGCCGGAACCACAATGCCAAGCTGTGCTCACACGCCCTTCCACTGCACGATATAGAGCCCGCCATCGTAGTCCGTCAGATAGATCAGGCTGTCCTGCGCCACGAACAGATCCGCGGTGTGGCGCATCTTCGCGCGGCCGCGCATGGGCTCCGCCCATTGCGCCGGCTGCGGTGGCACGAAATAGCCGATCTCCTGCGGCCGGTACGGATCGGCGATATCGAACACCCGCAACCCCGCGCTCTGCCAGGTGGCAAAAATCGTAGTCGACGACTGGAACGACCCCGGCCGGTTCTCGTGCAGATTATGCGGCCCGAACTGCCCTCCCATCTTCACATAATCCTGCTCCACCGGCGTCGGCATCGTGGCGATGCTGACCGGATTTCTCTTTCGCGCGGATGTCGAACACCCAGGTGCGCTTGAGCTGACCCTCCACGTCGATGTTCAGCACCGCCTCGTCCGCCACCACCAACAGATCGCGGTCATGCAGCGGCAGCGCGTTGTGCGTACCGCCGCCATAGGGCGGGCACCAGTTGCGATGGGCGATCAGCTTCGGCGCCGTCTTGTCCTTCACGTCCAGGATGGTCAGCCCGCCGTCGCGCCATGAGCCGTACGCGATGTCATCCGCCACCACCGCATGGTGCAGCGCCCAACGGTTCTTCCACGCCGGTGTCTCGCCGCCGGTCGCATGCATGCCGGGAATCCACCAGCGGCCAACCTCGCACGGTTGCGTCGGGTCGGCCATGTCGATGATGATCAGAATGTGGTCGGTATAGCCATCCAGCAGCGCCGAGGCATACGCATAGCGCCCACCGGTAAACCAGATGCGGTGCAGCCCGAGACCTTGCACTTCCATGAAACCGATCCGGCGCGGATTGGCCGGATCGGAAATGTCATAGACCGCCATGCCGGCGGCGTAGTCCTCGCCGCGCTTGCCGAAACGACTGCTGTCCACCTTGCTGGAGCCGCCGTAGTACTCCTGCTGCGACAGCAGCGCCCTCTGATCGGCCTCCTGGATGCACAGCAGCATGTCCTCCGCCGCCTGGAGATGCATGCTAACGGACTTCGGATGCATCGATATGAAGTTCACCGGCTTCGGGTGGCGCGGGTCGCGCACGTCGGTGACCATCACGCCACGGTTGACCCGCGTGCCCACATAGGCGTGGCCGCGCGCGACCATCACTTGCACGCCGTCGCCGCGTCCGCCCTGGTCGGTATGGCCGACGAATTCTACGTTGTGTGCCGCTTCGGGGGTGACCATGGACTTGCCTCCAGTCAATATCAATGCGCACACTACCACAGGTTGAGGGAGGGTGTGAGCCATGCCGACCTATGTCATGCTGGCCAACTGGACCGACCAAGGTGTCCGCACCGTCGATGAAAGTCCGCGCCGTGTCGATGTCGCACGCAAATCGCTGGAGGAAATGGGAGGCCATATAACCTCCGTTTACATGACAATGGGGGATTACGACCTGATCATCACCTACGATGCGCCGGACGATGCGGTGGCAGCACGCTTCACGCTGCTGTTGGGCAAGCACGGGAACGTGCGCACCAAGTCGCTCAAAGCGTTCCCGGAAGAAGCGTTCCGGCAAATCATCAATTCGTTGCGGTAGCGAGCGCGGCCAGCCGGGAGTGTCATTGCGAGCGCGGCGAAGCAATCCCCCGGAGATGACGCGTGTACTCTCCGGGAGATTGCCTCGCTGCGCTCGCAATGACACTGTCCGGCAGGCTCGCGATGACACTGTCGGGTGCGCTGGCAATGACAGGTGCGCCCACAATGACAGGTGGGCTGCCGATGGCAGGTTCGCCCACGGCATCGAAGCGTCAGAATTACAACGCTACGGACCGGCTTCCTCGGCCTCGTCGCCCTCGCCTGAAAGCCCTTCGGCTTCGCGGCGCAGGCGGCGGAAGCTGCTCACGCTGAATGGCAGCATGCACAAATAGATCACGCCGGCCGCGGCCCCTGCGGCCCACGGATCGGCCACCAGCAAGGCGGCGAACAGGCCGGTGCCCAGCAGCAGCGGCAGCACATACTCGGCCGGGATCTTGAAGTTCTTGAAACTCCAGACCGGCAGCGTCGATACCAGCAGCAGTGCCGTCCCGGCCAGCACGAAGGCGCAGAACAGCGGGTGTTGCGCCACGTCCACCACCCAGTCCCAGCCGAGCGATTTGGCCTCCAGCCCAAGAAACAGTGGGAACAGCGCCAGGCCGGCGCCGGCGGGCGCGGGAACGCCGGTGAAGAAGCTGTAGGCGTAAGCGGGCTTCGGCGCGCCATCCAGCGAGGCGTTGAACCGCGCCAGCCGCAGCGCCATGCAGACCGCGAACATCAGGCAGGGGGTGTAGCCGAACGCGCCCGCGCGCTGCAGCGACCAGATGTAGAGGGTAAATGCCGGCGCGACGCCGAAGCAGAGGAAATCCGCGAGGCTGTCGAACTCCGCCCCGAAGCGCGACGTTGCCTTGAGCAGCCGCGCCAGGCGCCCGTCCAGCCCGTCGATCGCCCCGGCCACCGTGATCGCCACGGCCGCTGCTCCGAACCGCGCTTCCAGGGCGAACCTCATCGATGTCAGGCCGGCACACAGGCCGATCAGGGTCAGCAGGTTGGGAACGATGCGGTTGAAGGAGGGGCCCTTGTAGCGCGGCCTCGGCCGCAGCCGGCGCCGCCGCAGCCGGCGGATCGACGACACGCGCGGGGGCGGTGTCCAGTCGGGGCGGGGCGAGCCGCTCATAGGAGAAAAAGGCGACCGGAAGGAGAGCAGGACACCCAGAGGCGAGGAGTGCGGACAGCAAAGAATAGCGGTTGTTCGCACTCCGCCTCCCGCCCTCCTCCCTCAAGGGCAGGGGGTGTCCTGTTCTCATGCGGACTCCGCTGCCTCTCCATCATTTGCCACATGCCGTCCATCCGCTCCCCGCTCACAGTGCCAGCTCCGCGATCACGCTCTCACCGCCGATCATCGTCTGCCCTTCCACCACCAAAGGCCGTACCCCCTCCGGCAGGTAAAGATCCGTGCGGCTACCGAAGCGGATAAGGCCGAGACGGGCACCGGCGTGCACCGCGTCACCCTCGCGCAGCGTGCAAAGGATGCGGCGGGCGATCAGGCCGGCGATTTGCACCACCGCGATTTCCCGCCCGTCCGGCAGGCGCAGCGCCACGGCGTTGCGTTCGTTCGCCTCGCTTGCCTTGTCCAGACTGGCGTTGACGAACGCGCCATGCCGGTAGGCGATGCGAGTCACCGTGCCGTCCGCCGGCACCCGGTTCACGTGCACGTTCAGGACCGACAGGAAGATCGAGACACGCCAGCGCGGCGCGGTGCCCAGGCCCAGTTCGGCCGGAGGTGCGCCGGGGGCGACCGAGGCGACGCGGCCGTCCGCCGGCGCCACGATCACGCCAGGGCGGCCGGGCGGCACGCGCTCCGGGTCGCGGAAAAAAAACAGACAGAACAAGAAAAACAGGAGGGCGATCCAGAACAGCCAATGGGCGAGGATCAGGCCCAGGACCATCATCACCAGCCCAGCCAGGAGGAACGGCCGCCCGGCGTGATGTGGCGGCGGCAAGGCGTGGCGGATGTCGTCGGCCAGGGGCATGGGCGGCGGTTTATGAATGGTTCACCAAGTTGCGGCAAGCTGAGGACCGAAGCTATTGCAGGAGGCCACGTCCATGCCGTTCGATGCCCCGTTCAATCTAGGTCCGTTCGCGGTGGACGCGATGGGTCGGCTGGCCCCGAGCGGGCCGGCTGCCTTGCCCGGCTTCTTCTTCCGCTGGCGCGGCCGCTTGATCCGGGCGAAGTTCGTCCAGGATCCGCCGAGACAGGGCCGGCTGGCGCTGAGCGCAACCTTGGGTCGCGTGCCCAGCACCGCCGCAGGTAGCGGTCCGCACCTGCGTCCGAGCAGTTTCCAGCTTCTCCGCCTGCTGCCGCGGGCACTGCCGTTGCGTTGGCGGGTGGTGCTGTTGCCCGACCATCGCGTGCGCCTGGAAGCCGACGCCGAGATGTTCCCGATCACCGCCACGGAACTGGTGGCGGAGTTGACCCGGTTCCTGCTGGAGCTGGCGCCCTATCTCGACGTGCTGGACGAGGCGGGCATTGCCGGCGCCGAGGAGGCAGTCGGCACCGCGATTACCTGACCCGGGTAGATCAGGTTGGGATCGCGGATCTGCTGGCGGTTGGCCTGGAAGATCACCAGGTACCGGGTGCCCTGGCCGTAAGTGCGGCGGGCGATCACCCAAAGATTCTGGCCCGGTCGGATTTCGATCTGCCCCGCCGGCAGTTGTACCGTCGCCATTTGCTCGCGGGTGAACGGGCGTTCAAGCCGGGCGGTGACCTTGCCGCCGGGTGCCACCTGATCGAGCCGAAGGTGGTGATCTCCGGCGGCCAGGGCGTTACGCGCCTCCAGCGTCCACTTGCCCTGCTGGTCGGCGACCCCGTGGCCGACCGAGTGGTTGTCGATGTAGAGGCGCACAGCAGCGCCCGGCGGAGCGGAGCCGGAGAAGCGGACTTCACCATGCTCGTCGTACTCCATTGCACCGATCGCCAGAGAGGAACCGGCGCCAGCGGCGGGCGCGGGGCCGGTTAGCACACTCGGCGGGGCGCCCGGGCCGGTCAGCACCGCCAGCGGCGGCGTGGTCTGGCCGGACGCATTCTGGCCGGGCGAATTTTGGGCGGCGCTCGGGTTGGCGGGGGGCACCACCAGCACGACCGAGCGGTCACCTTTCGTCTCGGTGCCGTTCGGGGCTCGCTCCGCAAGGGTCAGCTCGCGTGAGCCGGGCGACAGGCGCGTGGAGGGAACGAACACCCAATCGCCATTCTGGTCCGCCTGGACCTTGCCGATCGATGTGCCGCCCGTAGAGATGGTGACCTCGCTGCCGGGCGCGGCGCGGCCGGCCATAACGGCATCGCCCTGCGGATTGACGCGAACGACGTCGAAACTGGGCGTTGTCATCGGCCCCGGGGCAGAGGGATTCGGCTGCGCGGGACCCCGGCCGGGCGCAGCGAGCCGGGCAAGGCCCGCAGTCTCGGGTGGAGCCGGGGGAACTGTCCGGTCGTGCAGCACGATACCTGCCGTGACCGCGAGAATGACCACCCCAAGTCCCACCAATAGCATGGGGCGCAGGCCGGTCGTTCGCGAGGGCGGCAAATTCGAATCCATGATTACGGAAGGCTATGCCGATTTTCCCGGCAAGAAAACAGCCGTGGCTGCAAATTTGCCGTGCTGGCGGCCGTGAGGTGTCCCTGACGTGTCAGGGCGGCCAGATGACTGGTCAACCACGTCTTTGCCGCTCGCGCCAGGGGTCATACGAGGGTCATACGTGGCTGGCTGGTTTTCGCCGGCCATGACAACCGGCGAACGGTCCGTCCCCGCCGCAACCTTGATCCCAGTGGGCCCCGCCTCGACGCGAGCACCCTAGTGGGCGGCGGCGGACTGTGGGATCCGGGCCTGGCGCAGGCGCCGGACCATTCGGGTGCCGACCCAAATCTCCATGGCCGGAAGCCCGGATTGCAGATCGGCAGCGGCTGTCATCGCCTCGGCATCGTCCTGACAGTGGATCACCCGATAATCCCACGTTCGGTCGGCGTCATCGAGCAGATAGATGCGATATTCCTCCATGGAGCGTCTCCCGTGCGGCGCGCCGGAATACAAAGCCGTCCGGACAGGCCTGCAATCTGACTGCGGTAACACCGACACGGACCGCCAAACAAGTCCAAACAATACTTCGTAATTGTGCGATGCAATATTGGAAACAGGACAGTACTGGACAGCGCTGCATAGTCCGTCGATAGCTGGGCCGATTGCGGTGGATCAGGTGCATCGGGTGTACGTTTTGCGGCGCGTCTGGGACGCCCCCATCAGGCTGTTTCATTGGGCTGTCGCCGTACTGGTGGGCGCCCTGTGGCTGACCCAGTACCAGGACTGGATGCCGCAGCACATGCTGTGCGGCTACGCCATGGCGGCACTGCTGTTGTTCCGGCTGGCCTGGGGCGTGGTCGGCAGCGAGACCGCGCGGTTCAGCCGGTTCCTGAGGAGCCCGCTCGCCGCGTTCGGTCATCTGGCGCATCTGCGCCGCCGCCCGCCGGATACCGAAATCGGCCATAACGCCGCCGGCGGCTGGATGGTCCTGGCGATGCTGGTGTTGCTGTGCGTGCAAGTGGGCACCGGGCTGTGCGCCAACGACGAGGTCTCGGTGCAGGGACCGCTGGCCGACGTCGTTGGACCCGACGCCAGCGACTGGCTCAGCCATGTCCACGCGGTCAATTTCCGCCTGATCGAGGCGGCCATCGCGCTGCACCTGCTGGCAATCCTGGCCTACCGTCTGCTCGGCTACAGGCTGGTGTGGCCGATGATCACCGGCAAGAAGCGCCTGCCCGGGACCGTGCCGCCGCCTCGCATGGCCAGTCCGCTGCTGGCGGCTTGCCTGCTGTGCGTGGCGGGGGCGCTGGTCTGGTTCGCGGTGGTCTGGTTCTCGGACTAGCGTCGACGGCTGCGGCGCCGGCTCCGCTTAGCGGGCACGGAAGGCGTGGTGGCAGGTGTCGCAGGCCTCGCCCATTGCCTTGATCTGAGCGGCCACCTCCGCCGCGTCGCCGGCTTTGGCCACCTCGGCCAGCTTGTCCGCCGCTTCCACCAGATTGTTGGCGTCCTTGCGGAAACCCGCGTTGTCCGTCCAGATGGCGGGCAACGCCTTGGTGTTGTCGCCCTTGTCGCTGCCGGGCGGGAACTGCGACGGAAACACCTTCATCCATTTCGCGATCGCGAGGGCCGGCTTCTGCAGGGTCTTCACGTCGCCCTTCAGCATCACCACGGCACGGATGCCGGCAAAATCACCCAGCAGCAGATCCTGCCCGGCCTGGCGGACCAGGATCACGTCCGGTCCCTCGGCTTGCGCCGCTCCCGCCAGGGTCAGCGCGAGGACGGCAACGGCAAGCTTGCGTATCATGTGTGTCGGCTCCCCCTTTAAGTGTGCGGAAGGGTGGTTGTCCGCCCCCCGTTTCGCTACAACCACTACCAGAGGCCTGACCGAACGCCAATTCGGCAGGCTCCCCTGATCAAAGGACGAATATGACGGCCATTCATTCCGTTGCGGTGTTCTGCGGCTCCAATTCCGGCTCCGATCCCGCGTTCGCGGCGGCGGCACGTGCGCTGGGGCGCGGGCTCGCCGAGGCCGGCCTGCGGCTGGTATACGGCGGTGGCCGCGTCGGACTGATGGGGGCGGTTGCTGACGCCGCCCTGGAAGCGGGCGGCGAGATCCTGGGGGTGATCCCGGAATTCCTGACCCGGCGGGAGGTGGCGCATACCGGCGTCGAACTGACCGTCACCGACAGCATGCACAGCCGCAAGCAGCGCATGTTCTCTGAGGCGGACGTGTTCGTCTCCTTGCCGGGCGGGTTGGGGACACTGGACGAGACGATCGAGATTATCACGTGGCGGCAACTTGGCCTGCACGACAAGCCGGTCGTGCTGTGCGACGTCGCCGGGTCCACGGCGCCACTGCGGGCAGCTATCGAGGCCGCCATCGGCCTGGGCTTCGCTCCCGCCCGGGTTCGCGATCTGTTCTTGGTCGTCGATGGGGTGGCGCCGCTGCTGGAGCACCTGCGCGCCCTGCCGCGCGGTGGGGCGGTGGCGGCGGACCGGCTGTGACCGCCGGTTGATCGCCTTGCGGGTGGGGGAACAGGCCTGTATATCGCCTCGGCCGGAGTGTAGCTCAGCCTGGTAGAGCACTGTGTTCGGGACGCAGGGGCCGGAGGTTCGAATCCTCTCACTCCGACCAATCAGATCAATCGCTTCCCGACTCTCGCAGCAGGGCCCAGTTGTTCAGATGAACACAAGGCCCAGAATTTCCGCTGATTCCACCTTTTCCCTGGCCGAGAGATCGGGCTCGTTGGAGCCGCGGGTTTCGACGCAGCTCTCGGCCCGCTATCGAGTTGAGTAGGCCGGCTTCCCTTTGATTGCCTGCAATCATCGCCTATAATCGCATCAATGCTGACCGAGGCGATGCGATGGCGAGCATCACGATTTGCAACCTGGACGACTCCCTGAAATACCGGCTCCGCATCCAGGCGGCTGTCCACGGCCGCTCAATGGAGGACGAGGCGCGCGACATCTTGCGCACCTCGCTCAACCGGGAGCCGCCGGGGCCGAAGAACCTGGGCACGGCGATCAACGCCCTGTTCAAGCCCTTCGGTGGCTTCGAACTGCCGAAGGTGCCGCGCGAACCGATGCGTGAGCCGCCGACGTTCGACGAATGATCGTCCTCGACACCAATGTCGTCTCCGAGCTGATGAAATCGGCCCCCGAGCCGGCCGTCATGGCCTGGATCGACGCCATCCCTGGGGCGACCGTGTTCCTGTCGGCCGTGACCCAGGCGGAAATCCTGTATGGCGTGGCCCTGGTGCCGGAAGGAAAGCGGCGGGAGGGGCTGGCACGGGCCGCCCGCACCGCGTTCGAGACATACTTTCGCGGGCGCATCCTGCCCTTCGACTCCGAAGCGGCCGAGGCGTTCGCCGAGCTGGCCGCCGGGCGCCGCCGGGCTGGCCGACCGATTTCACAGGCGGACGCGCAGATTGCCGCAATCGCGCGGTCGCGCGGTGCGGTGATCGCCACACGGAACGTGCCGGACTTCGAGGGGTGCGGGGTTGAGATCGTCGACCCTTGGAGAGCGCCACCGTGACACATCCTGACGTTGCGGTCGGAGGGATACGACGGCGCCCGAAGGGGCTTTGCCCGAGACTGCCTCCCCATGCGCCTGTACGTTTGACGTACAACGGCTAGCGGTATAAAATGTCGGGCGATGATCCGGTCCTTTCGTGATTGCGCGACCGAGAGGCTCTGGATGGGTAGTTTTGTCCGGCAGTTCTGCGGCATCGAAAAATCGGGCCGGCGCAAGCTCGATATGCTGCACCAGGCCCTCGATCTCGGGGATCTGACGGCGCCGCCGGCGAACCGGCTGGAAGCCCTCTCCGGGGATCGCCGGGGTCAGCACTCGATCCGTATCAACGATCAATGGCGCATTTGTTTCGTCTGGACGACGGAGGGACCCGAACATGTCGAGATCGTCGACTACCACTGATGCTACCGGGATTAAGGCGGTCGCCGCTCCCGATCGGGTCACCACCCATCCGGGGGAGGTACTGGCCGAGGAGTTTCTGAAGCCGCTCGGGCTTTCGGTGAACGCGCTAGCGATGGCCCTGCGTGTGCCGGCCACGCGCGTGGGTGCGATCGTCAAGGGCGAACGGGCGGTGACGGCGGACACCGCGCTGCGGCTGGCTCGCTTCTTTGGCACCAGCCCGGAATTCTGGGTGAACCTCCAGGCGATGCATGATCTGACGAAGGCCTGGCAGGAAAGCGGCGTGACGATCGCGCGGGATGTTCAGCCGCGCGCCGCGTGAGGACAGTGTGACTGCACACCGGATCCGGCATCAGTGCTAGGCACTGGCGGTCTCGGGCATGGGGGTGAGCTGCCGAACGGGTGGCTTTGCCTAGGTCCGAGCGTATCACAGCGTGTAAGATTTCCGTTCGGGACGCAGGGGCCGGAGGTTCGAATCCTCTCACTCCGACCAATCGCGCGGAACCGGGCCCCTCACCCGCTGTGGCCCACAACCACCAGGCGGACGCCGTCCGAGCCAACTCGCCTTGCCCGCACGCCCGGTATACGCTCCCCGCGATCAGGGAAGGAAACGCGCCGATGCTGAGCATGGCGGGGAAGGTCGCTATCGTCACCGGTGCCGGCTCGGTCGGCCCCGGCTGGGGCAACGGCAAGGCGACCGCGACATTGCTCGCCCGCCAGGGCGCGGCGGTGTTCCTGGTGGACATCAACCCCCCCGCCGCCGAGGAGACCCACGGCATCATCCAGTCCGAAGCCGGCACCAGTGCCGTCCACGCCTGCGACATGACGCAGTCGGCGGACGTTGCCGCGATGGTGCAGGCCTGCGTCAAGCGGTTCGGCCGCCTCGACGTGCTGGTGAACAACGTCGGCGGCTCGGCGCCGGGCGATCCGGTGTCGATGGCGGAGGACCTCTGGGACCGCCAGATCGACTTCAACCTGAAGACCGCGTTCCTCGGCTGCAAATACGCGATCCCGGAGATGCTGAAGCAGGGCAAGGGCGCGATCGTCAACATTTCCTCGGTCGCCGGGATGCGCAACGACTTCGGCTCCGGCCGCAACCATGTCGGCTATAGCGCGTCGAAGGCGGGGGTGATCCAGTTGTCGCGCTCCACCGCCGGCGCCTATGCGAAGCAGGGCATTCGGGTGAACACCGTGGTGCCGGGCCTGATGCACACGCCGCTGGTGGAAACGCGGCTGGCGAAGACGGTCGGCAACAACGACCTCGCCGCCCTGATCGAGGCGCGCCACAAGGCCGTGCCCATGGGCCGCATGGGCGACGCCTGGGACGTCGCGCACGCCGTGTTATTCCTGGCGTCCGACGAAGCGCGCTACATCACCGGCACCGAGATCATCGTCGATGGCGGCCTGACCGCCGCGATGCCGTAACCGCTGAGCAAGGGAGCGAGACCACATGGCCAATGAAGGACGCCTGCCGCCAATTCCACCGGACCAGATGACGCCGGAGCAGAAGAAGGTGCTGGACGCGATCCAGTCGGGACCGCGCGGCGCCGGTTTGCGCGGCCCGTTCGCCGCGTTGGTGCGCAGCCCGGAGCTGTGCGACCTGGTGCAGCGCGTCGGCGCCTATGTGCGCTTCGGCACGTCGTTGCCGCAGAAGCTGAACGAGCTGGCGATCTGCATGGCCGGCCGGAAATGGACGGCCCAGTACCGAATTCTTCGCGCATCGCCGCCTGGCGATCCAGGCCGGTCTGAAGGCGGAGATCACGGACGCGGTCGCGGCGGGAACACGCCCGGCGGGCATGGACGCGGACGAGGCTGCGGTCTACGACTTCGTCACCGCACTGCTGGCCACCGGGCATGTGACCGATGCGCTCTATGACGCCATCAAAAGCAAATTTGGCGAACGCGGCGTGATGGATCTGGTAGGCGCGGTCGGCTACTACAGCATCGTGTCGATGGTGCTGAACGTTGCTCAGGTTCCATTGCCGCCCGGCGAGGCGCCGCCGTTGCAGCCGCTGTAACCGTCACGGCCGCCGCGCCAGCGAGGGCCGCAGCGCCCAAGCCAATGGCAAGGTCAGCAGGCACACCGCCGCCACCACAAAGGTGGCGTGCGCGGGACCAAAGGCGTCACCGGCGAACCCGTACAGCAGCGGAGCAATCGCGCCCCCACCGATCGTCCCCGTATAGAACAAGCCGAAGGCCTGCTCGTGGCGGCCCGGCGATACCAGCTCAGGCACCGTGCCGTACAGCACGGACGACGTGCCGTTCAACGCGACACCGATCGCCGGCAGGCATGCCAGGGCGACGGCCAGCGGCGATACGGCCAACGCCGCGATGCCGAGCGCGGTGCCAAGTTCCGTAAGGCAGACCGTGCGCAGCACGCCGACCCGAGCGCCCAGCCAGCCGCAGGCCAGCTTGCCGGCGGCTCCCCCGGCGAAGATCAAGGTCAGGGCAATGCCGATGGTCGGGGTATCGGCACCTTTCGCCTTCAGGACAAACGGCAGGAAGGCCAGGAACCCCATCCGCGTGCCGCTATCCAACACGCCGATCATGAACAACAGCGGGAATCCGTGGCGTTGCCGAGGCGGTGTAGCGACCGTGGATCGTGGCGCCAGGTCTGCCTGCGGTGCCCCGCCCATGCGAGTATTGTTCGGTAAAAGCAACAAAATTAGTATAGCGGCCACCAGTCCCAGCGTGCCGATCCCTCCCACCGCCGAGCGCCATGGCATCACGCTGAGCATCCAGGCGGTGGCGGCCGGCAGCGCCATCTTCCCGACATCGCCGGCGAAATTATAAGTGCCGAGCGGCCCGCGCGCGCCTTTGTCCGCGTACGCTGCAGCCACCAGCGATGAGCCGATCGGGTGCTGCGTGGCCGCCCCGGTCCCTCCGATCAGCAAAGCCACGATCAGCATTGTGAACCCGGCACCGGTCACGCCAATCGCAAGATAGGCGCCTCCCGCCGTCGCGGTACCGATCGCCAGTAGCAGCGGACCACCCAAGCGCTTCGCCAGCAGGGACACCGGCACCTGCAAGCCGGCCATCGCGCCGGCAAACAGCATGCGCAGCACGCCGAGGGCCGCGTAGCTGAGCGCGAACTCGGTTTGCCATACCGGCAGCAGCACGTAGATCAGATCGGTAAAACCGTCATGCAGCGCATGCACGCCGCAGGCGACCGCGAGAACCCGCCGAGGCTCTGTCCGCGGCGCCGAAGCGAAGCGGCCGGCTTGAGCGATGAAGGACATGGTTCGGTCCCTCCTGTTGCCGCTGGCGTTTTGCTCGCAGTGGCGGCACTGAGGGAAGACGGAGAATGTTCTTACTTGTCTAGATGTCTAGACTTACGGGGACGGAAAACCGTGGCAGAACGCCGATCTGGCAGTCGGGGCCCACGGTCCCCGGACAGCAAAGGCCTCGGCCTTACCTGGCCAGGGCGGCATCGTCACGCCTATGGCCTGCAACGTTTCGGCGGAGCTGCTGCGGAACTGGAAGGCCGTCCCAACCGGGATCGCCAGTGAAAACCCAGGAACAAGTTCGACGACCTGCTCCTGCTCACCAGAGCGAAGCCACATGCGGCCGCGGCCGGTCAGGACATACCAGACCTCGCTGACCGTCCGGTGGCAGACCGCATGCGATACCGCGCCGGGTGGCAGGCTGAAACGGGCCATGCTGCCGCCTTGGGTATGCACCAGAACACGCACCGCCGATCCATCCGGCGCGCGGACCTCCGGCGCATCGTCCACGTGCACGCTGGCAAAAGACATCGGGCAACTCACGACATCGGGCGGTTGAGACAACGGACAGTTAAGCACACCGGGCGGTCAGGGACACCGGGTGGTCAGGGACATCGGGTGGTCAGGGACATCGGGTGGTCAGGGACATCGCGCGGTTCAGTCGTACGCGACGCTCAGCGTCTCGGCCACGAGGGCCGGGCGGGAGCTGCCCTCGATCTCCATCGTGCTTTCGAAGGTCAGGCGAACGCCGCCTTCGATGTCCTCCACGTTCTTCAGCGTCTGCGACAGCCTTACGCGCGAGTCCACCGGCACCGGCGCGGTGAAGCGCACCCGGTTGGATCCGTAGTTGATGCCGCGCGAACGATGGCGGATCTCGTAAAGCTGGTGCGACAGCCCGGCCAGCAGCGACAGCGTCAGGAAGCCGTGCGCGATGGTCTTGCCGCCCGGCATCTCGCGCTTTGCCCGATCGACATCGACATGGATCCATTGGTGGTCGCCGGTGGCCTCGGCGAACTTGTCGATCATGATCTGGTCGATGGTGACCCAGTAACTGGTGCCAAGAGGCTTGCCGATATGAGCCTTCATGTCCGCGGGCTTGTCCACTGCCAGCATCGTCGTCCCCTCCTGCTGATCGCTGCCGACTATGGCCGGCGGCGCCCCTCTTGTCGCCATCCGGCCTCCCATCCTATGATTTGTGGCCTGGAGGATCATGGCATGGACCCTGTCAGGATGTCGCAGCGGCAGGCGGCGTTTCGCGCCGATTTCCGCGCCCGCATTGCCCCCGCCTATTACGGCTGGGCGCATGTCGTGCTGATATACGCGCTGGGCGGCGCGGCCATCTGGTACTGCGCGCGGCAAGTCACGCATCCCGCCTGGTACGAGTTCCTGGTGATCCCGGTCGCGTTCTGCATCTCCAACGTGTTCGAGTGGTGGATCCACCGCTACGTCATGCACCGGCCGGTGAAGGGCCTGATGGGTATCTACAAGCGCCACACGCTGGCGCACCACCAGTTCTTCACCCATATCGAGCCGACCATCGACAACACGCGCGACTTCCGCATCGTGTTCTTCCCGCCCTATGCGCTGGTCGCGTTCATGGCGCTGTCGTTGCCCTTTGCCGTAATCCTGGGGCTGGTGGGGTTGGCGAATGCCGGCTGGCTGCTGTTGATCACCAACGTCGCCCTGTACCTCAATTACGAACTGTTCCATTACTGCTGCCACGTGAAGGACGACAGCATCGTGCGGCACATCGCGATCGTGAACTCGCTGCGCCGCCACCACATCGCGCATCACAACACCGCGCTGATGATGGAGCGGAACTTCAACCTGACCTATCCGGTGGCGGATTGGTTCTTCGGCACCTCCGACCTGGCCTGCGGCCTGCTGCGGCATCTGTTCAATGGCTACGACACGCGGTTCGTGCGGCGCGATTTGAAGCGGGTGCGCAACACCACGGACGATGTGCGCGTCGGCCATCTGCCGGCAGCGGCGGAATGAGCAGCCGCGTCCGCGTCAAGACCGGCAAGGCGAGCCTGATCGGCGGCATTGCCGTGGGGATCGCGGTGCTGCTGCTATGGACCGCCGTGGCGCACGAGCTGGCCGCGGATGGCGTCGCCACCATCGCGGCCGGCGTTTTGGTAGCAGCCGGGATCGCCGCGTGGATCAGGCTGGCCGATCTGTAGGCAAGCCCCTATCCGCCACCTTGTGTCATGGCCGGCGAAAGCCTGCCCCTGCGAAGGCGGTGGCCACCCACCCACGTCTCTGCTGCGTGGCACGAAGAAAGCCATAGGTGGCTGGCCCCCCGCATTCTCAGGGGCAGGCTTTCGCCGGCCATGACACAAGGGCAAGGATCGCCGCAGCCACTAACCATAACGCCAACGAGGCAAGGCCCATCGCATGACTGAGGACCTCGCACCGACAGAATGGCGGTCGCATAGCGCCCATTGGGGCACGTTCGCCGCGCGCTGGCAGGATGGGCGCGTGGCGGTCCGCCCGCATCCGGACGACCCGGACCCGAATGCCATCGCGGAGAATTTCAGCACCGCGGCCCGCCACAAGGCGCGTATCGCGCATCCGATGGTGCGGCGCGGTTGGCTGGAGCATGGACCAAAGCCCAACGACCGGCGCGGGCGCGACGAATTTGTCGCCGTATCCTGGGACCGCGCACTTGACCTTGTCTCCACCGAGCTTGCCCGGGTGCGCGACGCCCATGGTCCGGGCGCGATCTTCGGCGGCTCCTATGGCTGGGCGAGTGCCGGTCGGTTCCATCACGCGCCGGGACTGCTCCACCGGTTCCTGAACATGGTCCTCGGTGGCTTTGTCCGCTCGGTGAACAGTTATAGCGCCGGCGCATCGAGCGTGATCCTGCCGCACATTATGGGATCGCTCAATGCGATCGGCGGGCGCGGCGTCACCTGGGATCAGATCGCGGCGCACAGCGAGGTCGTTGTCGCGTTCGGCGGTTTGCCCCTGAAGAACTCCGCGATCGCGGCGGGCGGGGTCAGCCGCCATGTCGAGCGCGACGCCATGCGCGCGGCCCGCGAACGCGACGCCCGTTTCGTGCTGGTCAGCCCGCTGCGAGACGACCTTCCCGCGGAAGCGGCGGCGGACTGGCTGCGGGTCATGCCCAACACCGACACGGCCTTGATGCTCGGCCTGGCGCACACGCTGGCGACAGAGGGGCTGCACGATCGCGGCTTCCTCGACCGCTTCTGCGTCGGCTATCCCGAATTTGAATCCTACCTGCTCGGCCGCAACGACAGTCAGCCGAAAGATGCCGCATGGGCCGCCGCGATCTGCGGCATTCCTTCAAACGATATCGCCGCCCTGGCACGTGCGATGGCGGGGCGGCGCACGCTGATCACCGTCGCGCACGCGCTGCAACGCGCGGAGTATGGCGAGCAACCGGTATGGATGGCAGCGGTGCTTGCGGCGATGCTGGGCCAGATCGGGTTGCCGGGCGGCGGCTATGGCTATGCGCTCGGCACCATGGGCCATTACGGGCGGCGCGAGGTCGCCGTGCCGCTGCCCACCGTGCCGCAGGGCCGCGACCGCGTGGCCGACTTCATCCCGGTGGCGCGCATCGCCGACATGCTGCTGCAGCCCGGCGCCGCGTGCGAATATAACGGCCGGCGCCTCACCTATCCGGACATTCGCCTGGTGTATTGGGCCGGCGGCAACCCGTTCCATCACCATCAGGACCTGAACCGTCTGCGCCGCGCCTTCGCGCGTCCGGACACGTTGGTGGTGCACGACAGCGCCTGGACCGCGACAGCGCGACATGCCGACATCGTGCTGCCCGCCACAATGTCGCTAGAACGCAACGACATCGGCGCCAGCTCGGCCGACGCGCTGATGGTAGCGATGCAGCAGGTGGTTCCTCCGTTCGCTGACGCACGCGACGACTATGCGATCTTTGCCGCCCTGGCCGAGCGCCTGGGCAAGGCCGGCGCATTCACCGAGGGTCGCGATGCCGATGGCTGGCTGCGGCACCTCTACGCGCGCACCCAGGCAGCATTGGCGGAGGCGGGCCACGACGCACCGGATTTCGATGAATTCTGGCGGCGAGGCGAACTGATCCTGCCGATGGCACCCGACGACGGCGGCATCGTCGCCGCGTTCAGCCGCGATCCCGACGCGCACCCGTTGCCGACGCCAAGTGGACGCATCGAGATCGCGTCGGCGACCATCGCCGGATTCGGTTATGCCGACTGTCCGGGTCATCCGGTATGGCTGGCGCCCGTGGACGTGCCGGATACGCACCACACGTTGCGCCTGATCGCCAACCAGCCGGCACGGCGGCTGCACAGCCAGTTGGATTTCGGCGAGCACAGCCAGGAGGGAAAGCAGCGCGGCCGCGAAGTCGCGCGGATGCATCCGTCCGACGCGGCTGCGCGCGGTATCGCCGACGGCGACATCATTCGATTGTTCAACGCTCGCGGTGCGTGTCTCGCCGCGGCGGAACTGACCGAGGACGTCTGTCCAGGCGTCGTGCATCTGCCCACCGGCGCTTGGTACGATCCGGCTGACCCGGAGGAAGCGGCGCCGCTCTGTGTGCACGGCAATCCCAATGTGCTGACGCGCGATGCCGGCACGTCGCGCCTGGCGCAGGGCTGTACCGGGCAGCTTACCGCAGTGGAAGTGGTGCGCTTCGCCGGCAATCTGCCGCCAATTCGCGCTTACGAGCCCCCAGAGCCGGGGACGGAGCGGCTGGCGGCCGAGTGACGGCGGTGCGGCTGGCGAAGAAACTACGCATCAAGCAGGAGGCAGTTTCGCGGCCAGAGCAGCGGACCGACATGCTGTTATCGACGCTCGATCATTATCTGCGTCGGCTGGGGGGACGGCTCCGGCTGGTGGCCGAATTCGAAGCGCGACCGCCGGTGACTCTCGCCGGTTTGGCGGACATCGGATCCGAACCGCCCCGCACGAAAACCCGCCCGGCAGCGGCCGGGTCAAGCAACACGGCGCGGGCAAAGCGCGCTCGCTGACGCCGGCCCGCGCGGCATCGGCCGTCGGCGCAAACCGGGCTATACGAGAAGACCCGAAACCCAGTCGCCAACAAGGGGACGTCCATGACCTCCGAGGGGGAGACCTACGACTTCATCGTCACCGGCGCCGGCAGTGCCGGCTGCGTGGTGGCCGCGCGCCTGTCGGAATCCGGCCGCCATCGGGTCCTGCTGCTGGAGGCCGGGCCGCCCGACACCAATCCCTGGATCCACATCCCGCTCGGCTTCGCCAAGACCTACGTCAATCCGCAAGTGAACTGGAAATTCGAGACCGAGCCGCAGCCGCAACTCGCCAACCGCCGGCTCTATTTGCCGCGCGGCAAGACGCTGGGCGGTAGCAGTTCGATCAACGGCATGGTCTACATGCGCGGCAGCCACGGCGACTACGACGAATGGCGCCAACGCGGCTGCGAAGGCTGGGACTGGGATTCCGTACTGCCGTTTTTCAAGAAGGCCGAGAACCAGGCGCACGGCGCCAACGAATTCCACGGCGTCGGCGGCCCGTTGCACGTCTCCGACCAGCCCGGCCGCTTCGAACTGGCCGACGCGGTACTGGCCGCCGCCGAGCAAGCCGGCATCCCGCGCAACCCCGACTTCAACGGCGCGTGGCAGGAAGGCTGCGGCTATTACCAGACCACCAGCAGCAACCGCCGCCGCTGGAGCACCGCGAAAGCCTATCTGGAACCGGCGCGCCGGCGGCCGAACCTGACGATACGCACCGGTGCCCACGCGACGCGCGTGCTGATCGAGAACCACCGCGCCGTTGGCGTCGAATACCATACCCGCGATGGCCGCCGCACCGCGCGCGCCGGCGGCGAGATCATCGTATCCGGCGGTGCCTACGGGTCGCCGCAGCTTCTGCTGCTGTCCGGCCTGGGACCGGCGCAGCACCTGCAGGATATGGGCATCGACGTGGTCCAAGACATGCCGGCCGTCGGCGCCAACCTGCACGACCATTTCAACAGCTATGTAAGCTGGCGCTGCACCCGGCCGATCACGCTGAACGACCTCGAAAACCGCCCCTGGCGCAAGGTCTCTGCCGGCGTGCGCTATTTTCTGTTCCGCTCCGGCCCGATGGCGAGCAACGGCATCCACGCCGGTCTGTTCACCCGCAGCGATCCCCGCTTCGAACGCCCCGACATCCAGATCAACATTTTCGAATGGAGCACCGTCCGCCGCGACAAGGAGCGCGTCGTGCCGCATCCGTTCCCCGGTTTCACGCTCAGCCCGGTGCACCTGCGTCCCGACGGACGCGGTACCGTGCGGCTCGCCAGTGCCGACCCGTTGGCGCCACCCGCCATCCTGTTCGACTACCTGCGCACCGACTACGACATGCAAGCCGGTACTGTTTGGCATCCGCCTGTCCCGCTCGATCGCCGCGCAGCCGGCGCTGCAACCCTATGTGGCGGCGGAACTCGCGCCCGGCCCGGCGGTGGTGTCGGATTCGGACTTGCAGGACTACGTCCGCCAGAGCGGCGTTTCCAACCAGCACCCTACCAGTTCCTGCGCCATGGGCCACGGCCCCAACACGGTGGTCGATCCGCGGCTGCGCGTGCACGGCATCGATGGGCTGCGCGTGGGGGATGCCTCGATCATGCCGGTTGCGGTCGGCGGCAACACCAACGCACCGACCATCATGATCGGCGAGAAATGCGCGGCGATGATTCTGGAGGATGAAGCGGCGACGCCGGCCCGCACGGCAACGAAAGTTCCCCCTCCCCTTGTGGGCTTGGGCCGCGACGCGGACCAAGGCCGGGGGGATGGGTCGAAGAGATAGCACGTTTCGACCCCTCCCCCCGGCCTTGGTCAGCGCGGCGCAAGCCCACAAGGGGAGTGGGAGACCTTGTCTCTTGCCAGACCTCGTCGCACTTACATCACTCCATCGCCTCGGCGTGCCGACTGCCAACGCGCACCACCCGTTGCGTCCGGATCAGCAGCACCAGCGGCATGGAGCACACCGCGAGGATCAGCATCAACTTGAAATCATCTACATAGGCGATGGTGCTGGCCTGCCGCGTGATCTCCTGGTTCAGCATCGCGGCGCCGTGCAGGTTGGCCGGATTCCAGAAATGCAGTATCCGCGCGGTCCAGAGGCTGCGGTTGAACGGCGTCACCCCGGCGCCGATCAATGCGTGATTGATCTGGGTATTGCTCTCCAATAGCGCACCGGTGACAGAAATGCCGATCGCACTGCCGATGTTGCGGATCAGGCTGAACACGCCGGTCGCCTGGGTGCGCAATTCCGCCGGCAGCGTGTCGAAGGCGACGGTGGACAGCGGCACGAACACGAGGCCGATGCTCAGGCCCTGGATGAAGCCAACCGTAATCACGGTCCATTCCGAGACATCCGGCGTCCACGACGTCATGTCGTACAGCGCATAGGCGGTAGCGACGAAGCCCAGACCCACGAGCAATCGCACGCTGACCCGCCCCACCAGCCGGGCGCACAGCACCATCGCCGCCATGGAGCCGAAACCGCGCGGTGCCAGCAAGATGCCGGCCGTCACCACCGGGTAGTCCATCAATGTCTGCAAATAGGGCGACAGCAGCGCCAGTGTCGCATACAGGATCAAGCCCACCACGAACATGAACACGAGCCCGATCATAAAATTCAGATCAACGAACAACCGGGGCGACAGGAATGGCCGGCGCGCGCAGGAGGTTTGCACCAGGAAGAAATACAGCCCCAACCCCGCCAGGCAGGCCTCGACGATGATCTCCTTCGAGCTGAACCAGTCGAGCAATTCGCCGCGGTCGAGCATCATTTGAAAGGCGCCGATGCCCAGGCTCAGCGCGCCGAACCCGAGCCAGTCGAGCCGTGCCGCATCCGTGCGTCTTGTCTCCTTGAGGAACGCCAGGATACCGAACGCGGCGAGGATGCCGAACGGCACGTTGATGTAGAACACCCAGCGCCAGTCATAATTCTGGGTCAGCCAGCCGCCCAACGTGGGGCCCAGGATCGGCCCCACCATGACCCCCATGCCCCAGATCGCCATGGCTGCGCCTCGGCGCTCCGCCGGATAGATGTCGAACAACACCGCCTGGGACAGCGGCACCAGGGAGGCGCCGAAAACGCCCTGGATGATGCGGAACAACACGATCTGGCTCAGCGACTGCGCCATGCCGCACAGCACCGATGCGACGGTGAAGCCGACCACGGATGCGACGAAGAAGCGCGTGCGGCCGAACCGAGCGGCCAGGAAGCCGACCGGTGCGGTCATGATGGCGGCGGCGACGATGTAGCTGGTCAACACCCAGTTGATCTGGTCCTGGCTCGCACTCATGGTGCCCTGCATGTAGGGCAGCGCAACGTTGGCGATGGTGCTGTCGAGCGACTGCATCAGGGTCGCCAGAATGATGCAGGCGGTGACCAAAGCGCGATTCCCCTCGCCACCCGAAGCGGGGGCGAGTGCCGGTCCTCCTCCTTCATGTCGGCCCGCCTGCGGCATGGCCTTGCTCTGCTGTAAGAATTGGGGCGCCAGGAAGCCGGGAACCATACCGCGATCCGCGCTGGATGAAACAGCGTGACGGCGCAGGAAATCCCCCTCCCTTGTGGGACGGCGTAGGGGAGGTGTCGAACAGAACGTATGGTTCGACCCCTCCCCCGGCCTTGGTCCGCTGCGCGGCCCAAGCCCGCAAGGGGAGGGGGAGACCTTATTTCTTGTTTGGAGCGCAGGGACGAAGCAATCTCCCGCGGGGGGTCACCGCGTGGTTGCGCGTCATGCAATGAAGGTGCTCCCTGGCAGGCCAAACGGGGAGCAAACGTCCGTGGCGGAAGACACCTACGACTACATCATCACCGGCGCCGGTTCGGCCGGCTGCGTGCTCGCCAACCGGCTGAGCGAATCAGGCCGTCATCGTGTCCTGCTGCTGGAAGCGGGCGGCAAGGACAGCAACCCGTGGATTCACATCCCGCTGGGCTACGCCAAGACCTTCTGCAATCCGAAGGTCAACTGGATGTTCGATTCCGAGCCGGAGCCCAACCTCAACGACCGCGTCATGTACCAGCCGCGCGGCAAGGTGCTGGGCGGCACCAGCTCGATCAACGGCATGATCTACATGCGCGGCAACCACGCCGACTACGACGAGTGGCGCCAGCGCGGCTGCGAAGGCTGGGACTGGGAATCGGTGCTGCCGTATTTCCGCAAGGCGGAGGACAACGAACGCGGCGCCGACGACTATCACGGCGCCGGCGGGCCCCTGCGCGTGTCCGACCAACCCTATGAATGGGAGATCGCGAAAACCCTGCTGCAGTCCTGCATCGAGGCCGGCATCAAGCCGAACCCCGACTTCAACGGCACCGAGCAAGAAGGCTGCGGCTATTACCAGACCACCACCAAGGACCGCCGCCGGTGGAGCACGGCAGCCGCCTATCTGCGCCCCGCGCGCCAGCGGCCCAACCTGACGATCCGTACCCACGCCCACGCCACGCGCGTGCTGCTGCAGAACGGGCGTGCCACCGGCGTGGAGTTCCGTTCGCCGCGTGGCCTGGAAATCGCCCATGCGAACGGAGAGGTGATCGTGTCCGGCGGCGCCTACGGCTCGCCGCAGCTTCTGCTGCTGTCCGGCATCGGCCCCGCGGATCACCTGCAAGACATGCAGATCTCTGTGCAGCACGAATTGCCGGGGGTCGGCGGCAACCTGCACGACCATTTCAACACCTTCTGCGCCTGGCGGATCTCGCGTTCGATCTCGCTGAACGAGCTGCACCATTCGGTGCCACGCCAGATCGTTGCCGGTGTGCAATACGCGTTCGGCCGCCGTGGGCCGATGTCCGGCAACGGCCTCTATGTCGGCGCCATGGTACGTAGCGACAAGCGGCTGGAGCGGCCGGACATCCAACTGAACATCTCCGCCTGGAGCACGATCGACCGCAACCGCAACGGCATCATTTCGCATCCCTTCCCCGGCTTCGCGATCAGCCCGGTGCATCTGCGGCCGGAGGGGCGCGGCACGGTGCGGCTGCGCTCGCCCGATCCGTTCGCTCCGCCGGAGATCCGGTTCAACTTCCTCCGGTCAGAGTACGACATGCAGGCGGTCATCGCCGGCATGCGCATCGCGCGACAGATCGCCCGGCAGCATGCGCTGCAGAAGCTGCTGGTGGCGGAGACGCTGCCCGGATCGTCGGTGATCAGCGACGAGCAATTGGCCGACGACGTGCGCAAGCGCGGCGTGTCCAACCTGCATCCGGTGGGGACCTGTGGCATGGGGCACAGCCCGAATTCGGTGGTCGATCCGCGGCTGCGCGTGCACGGGTTGGAGCACTTGCGGGTGGTGGACGCGTCGATCATGCCTTCGATCATCGCCGGCAACACCAATGCGCCGACCATCATGATCGCGGAGAAGGCTTCGGCGATGATTTTGCAGGATGCGAGGGCCGCCCAGCAAGTATCGTGAGGCTGCCATTGTTGGGCGGCTACCGTTCGACGGCTACCGTTCGACCGCTACCGTTCGACCGCTACCGTTCGACCGCTACCGTTCGACCGCTACGGTAGGGCTGTAGCGCAGCGCATTCGGCCAATCCCCACGCGTTGGGATGCGCTGCGCTTTTCCGCCCTGCAGCCACCGAACGTCAAAGGGGGAAGCATCGTGCGTGACGCTATAACTGGCTCGCGGCGCCGTTGGCTCATCCTGTTCGTGTTGTTCGTCGCGCGCACCGCAATGGGGTTCCAGTACCAGACGATCGGCTCGGCGGCACCGGCTCTTATCAGAGACCTGGGGATCAACTTCGCCGAACTGGGAACGCTGATCGGCCTGTACCACGTCACCGGCGTGTTCCTGTCGCTGCCAAGCGGAATCATCCTGCGTTGGGTGGGCGACAAGACGCTGTGCGCGACCGGCCTGGCGCTGATGGCCGCCGGCGGCCTGGTCGTCGCGGAGGCGCATGGCTACCCGGTGGCCTTCGCTGGCCGGCTGGGCAGCAGCGTCGGCGTGATCCTGTTCAACCTGGTCATGACCAAAATGACCGCTGACTGGTTCGCGCGGCGCGAAATCGTGCTGGCAATGGCGGTGATCCTGTCCACCTGGCCCTTTGGCATCGCACTCGGATTATTCCTCCAGCCAATGCTGACCGTACTGTTCGGCTGGCGCTGGATGATGCTGTTGGCGGCATGTGTCTGCCTGTTCTCGCTGCTGCTGGTCACGTTGTGCTACCGCGCGCCGGCCGAGGAACGCGCTGCCGAAACCACTCCGGCCACGGCCGCGGTACCGGGGGCAGGGCTGCTGGGCTCGGGCGTCCTGCCCTCCGTCATCACCGCCGGCGTCATGTGGGGCACGTTCAACGCCGGCCTCGTTTCCTATTTCAGCTTCGTCCCGACCTTCCTCGCGGAACATGGCGGCATGACCGTCGCGCATGGCGGCGCGCTGGTGAGTCTGGCGCTTTGGGTCGGCATGGTCTCGATCCCGCTGGGCGGGTTTGTCGCGCAATGGAGCGGCCGCCCGAACGCGACGGTGTGGATCTTCTGTGTCGTGGCGTCATCGGCCCTGGTCTTGCTCGCCGCCGGCGCACCGCCCGTGTTGGCGTGCGTCGCGCTCGGTCTGGCCATCGGCCCGCCGCCCGGCGTGATTACCGCGCTACCGACGCGCATCCTGGCACCGGCGGATCGAGCGGCCGGCTTCGGCGTGTTCTACACCTTCCACTACCTGTTCCAGGCCAGCGGGCCGGCGATCGCCGGTTGGCTGAACGACGCCGCCGGCAGTGAGGCGGCGGTACTGTTCTCCGCGGCGATGTTCATGGTTCCGGTGCCGTTGCTTGCCGTCTTCGACGCCCTGGCGCGGCGATTGCGCGTTGCTGCCGCGGCTGCGGCTGTAGCACGCTGATGCTCCGACACCGGCGGGTGGTGCCCATCATGACAGATACGCCGCCGGCAATGACTGAAGTGCCAACGGCCGTCGCCTCAGAAATGCTGCGACACTCCCGCCAGGATCGTCCGCCGCAGCCCATATTGTGGCGCGCCAACCCCCACACCGGTGCCGTTGCGGATCTCGTAGATCGTGTCCCCCACGTTCAGCACGTCCAGCCGCAGTTCGGTGCCCGTGCGCAGCTTCTGCACGACCGACAGGTTCACCACGCCATAGGTCGGCGTTGCCGTGCCGTTCGGGACCGTCGCGGTGCTCGCGCGCAGCCCGGTTTGCAGGATCGCATCCGCCGAGAACCGCGTCGGGTGGTCCGACCTCCGGTTCAACGTGTAAGCCACGCCCGCCGAGCCTGACCACGCTTGCTCATGGTCGAGGTGGATAGTGTTGTTGTCGATGTAGGCCAGCTCCTCCGGGGAGAAATTGAACTGTGCCGACACGATCTCGGTGCCCACCGCGCGCTCGCGGTAGATGTTGCCGTAGACCGACCACGGCCCGCTATCGTAGCTGGCGGTGAGTTGCGCGCCCTCCTGCAGGCCATGCGCATAGTTGAACACGGTCAGGATGATCGGCGCGCCAAACTGCCCCTCGTCGATCAGGTTTTTCGAGATCTTGTAGAACGCATCCGCGCCGACCGTCAGCCCCGGGATCACCACCTGGCTGATCCCGACATCGAAATAGTGCGACCGCTCGGCCTTCACCGGATCGTCCTGCGTCACCGCGGGCGCCGCGGAGGTGTTGGCCAGGCTGACCAGGGTGTTCCCTGCCACCAGCTCGAACGGCGGTGGCACGAAATAGCGCGAATAGCCGGCATGCACCGTGGTGGTCGGCGTCGCCTTCCACACCACGTTGAACCGCGGGCTGACCTGATGCTCATCGGTGAACTGGTCCACCCAATCGAAGCGCAGCCCGCCGTTGACCGTCACCGTCGGCAGGATGCGCCATTCGTCCTGCACGTAGACGCCACCCAGCCCGCCGTTGTTGCTGGAACCGTACGGGATCGACAGCGGCTCGTCGGAGGTCTGCGCCCCGGTAGAATCCACCGGCAGCACCTCGGAGATCGTATTGGAGGTGGTGGTTTCGTCCTGCACCAGGAACCCAACCCGCAGCGTGTGCTGGCTCGTTGATCCTCCAGCTTCCGTCCGACTGCACGCCATAGGCCGCATCGGCCCGTGTCGCCTGCTGGGCGATGCCATTGAACAACAGGTCGCCCAGCCAGTCGGGCGAGTAACGCAACTGGCTGTAGCGCGTGAAGAACGACAGCTCCTCGTCGACGTCGTTCACGTGCTTCTGCAGCGATAGGATGGCGAACCCGGTCTCCTCCCGCTGGGTCTCGTTCAGTTGCGCGCTGTTGAAAGTGCTGACGCCGTTGACGGTATAACCCAGCGTGGGCTGGCCGGGGTTGTTGGGAATCTGAAAGAAGCCGTTGAACCCGCCGACGATCATGCTGAGCCGCGTGTCCGGATCGAGGATCGCGCCGACATAGGCCAGCCCGTGGAACTGGTTGGTGGTGTCGTGGATCGCGTTGAAGCGACGAGGTGGGATTCTCGATCCCGCGGTTGTTGTGCAGGTAGTCGCCGGTGAAGAACCAGTCCACCGGCACCGCTGCTGCCGCCGTATTCGAAGCTCGGCTGCAGCCAGTTCCAGCTTCCGCCATACATCGACAGCGTCAGCGCCGGGATTGGTGATGCCGGTCTTGGTCTGGATATCGACCACGCCGGCGGTCTGGAACCCGTACTGCGCCGGCAGCGCGCCGGTGATCAGCGACATGCTGTTGGCGAAGCGCGATCCTCCAGCGCCTGGCCGAACACCGACAGCCCCTCGGGCAGTTCCACGCCGTTCAGGCGGTATTGCACGTTGGCATGCTCGCCGCGGAGGTGGATCTGGCCGAAGCTGTCCTGCGCCACGCCGGGCGCCTGCAGCAGCACCTGGTTGAGCGGCGAATTGTCGCCCTGCGGGATGGTCCTGCAACGCCTGCGGGGAGAAGTCATAGACGCTGGCGCCGAGGCTCGGCTGGATCTGCTGGCGCGCGACGTCGAGCTTGTGGGCGATCACGTCGATGTCGAACGACAGGTCCGTGGTATTGGGCGCAGTGGTGGCCCCGGCTGGGCTGTTCGGAGCGGTGGCGGCCTGGTCCCGGGTGTTCAAAGCGGGGGTGGTTTGGGCCTGGGCAATGGGTGGGCAGACAAGAATCAACGTGAGGCAGAGGGCGGTGTGACACAGAACGCAGCGTGAACACATGGTGTGCCTCTTTCAAGCCGGGCTTGGTTGGCGGATAATTCTCCGGTGGAGATACGTTATAACATAACATTGCGAGCCAGCAGGCAAGCCTCCCATGAGGCTGGCCCGCGGCTCGGCATCCACGCGTCCCGGGAACCGGCGGAGTGGTCCGATCCGACGGTCCCGATCTATGCGACGCGGGAACCGGCTGACTGGCGCGATCCGCCGGCCCCGATTTGGGCAATGCGAGAGCCCTTGGAGTGGGATGATCCGCCGCTACGGCTCGCCGCGCCTGGCGCCCGCGTGATGCTGCCGCCACACCCGCCCTCGGCTGCCGCGCGACCGCTGATCGCCTCGGCTCTGCTCCACGCGGCGGTCGTTACCTGCCTGCTGATTTTGATGCCGGTCCTGGTTCCCGCGCCACCGCCGGAGCTGCCGGCGGTGACGATGGCGTTCGAGAAGGCACCGGCACCGGCCGCTATCCCAGCCGCGGCACCCCAGCCCGAACCGCAGTCGGCCCAGCCGCCCCCGCAGCCCGCCCCACCGCCCCAGCCGCCGCAGCCGACCGCACCACCGCCGCAGCCGGCTCCACCGCCAACGCAGCCGGCTCCACCACCGCAACAGCCGGCCCCACCACCACCGCAGCCAACAGTCCCGCCGCCGCCAGCCGAGGTTGTGCCACCACCGCCCCCACTTCCACCGGAAGCGACCGCCCAACCCTTGCCGTTGCCACCGCCGGTGGCGCCGCCACCGCCGCGAACGCGCCTGCCCCGGCCAGTCGAGCAAAGGACGGTGCCCCCACAGTCGGCGCCCACCCCAGCGGCGCCGGCGGCGGCGGCGCCATCCCCCGCGCCGCCCGCCGCACCAGTTCCGCAGATGAGTAAATCGTGGAAACAGGCTTTGGTCGCGTGGTTCGCCTCCCACAAGGTTTACCCGCCGGAAGCCCGCCGCCGCGGCGAAGAAGGCAACGTCGCCGTTCGTTTTACTGTCGAACCATCAGGCCAAGTGGTGGCGGTCGCGGTGGTGCACAGCTCCGGCTCGCCCCGGCTCGACGCGGCAGCCGAGGCACTGCTGCGCAACGCCTCGCTGCCACCCTTCGAAGCGTCCATGCCGCGCACCCCAATCACCACGACGGTGGAGCTCCGCTATCGTCTGAATGATGATTGACGTAGTGCAGGTGTTGGTGATGGTCGATTTGTTCGCGCCCTGCGCTGATTTTTGTCGTGGTCGCCGCGTCGCGGAACCCGCCTGGAACTCTCCGCGATAGCCGACCGGTGCTGTAATCGCACCGTGACGGCGCCGGCCATGCCACGGTACCGAGTACGCGGCTGGCAAATTTATCGCACCGTTGGCCAACGGCCGTTGCCGCACAGCCATGGGAGAAAATGGTGGGAGTGCGGGGGAGCGGTAGCGCAGGCCGAACCGGTCCAATCTCGCCCTACGATCGGGGGCAGCCGCGCCATCATAATCGCCCCGCCGGCCGTTCGCCGGTGCCTTGCCGGCAGCCCGCCAGGAAGAACGCCACGCTGCGCGCGACGTGCGGCTCGATCTCCGCCCGTGATCCTGGGATCGAGGAAATCGTTGCGGATCCGATGGTTCGCGCGATCATGCTGGCGGACCATGTGGATCCTGAGGCGTTGAAGACGCTGTTGCGCTCGGTCGCGGCGCGGCCCTTCGTTCGACACGAAACCGTCTGACCCGGAGCGCGCCCGGAGCGCGAATGCCGCCCTGCGCGCGATGGCCGGTGCTGCTTGTGCGGTCATAGCACAGGTCTTGCCTCACAATCCCGGCTTCTCCGCCCCGCCCCGGCCACCAAATCATCGCGAAAGAGCGACTGGTGCATCCCATCGACATCAGCGGCTCGTCAGACACATGAGCAGGAGTCCTACGATGAAACAGTTGTTCATGCTGTTGGTACCCACCGGGCAGGGCATGGGCGCAGCGTCCCCCCAAACCGCGCGCGCCATGACAGGCATGGGCAGCGGTCTGGAGTAGGTGCCATGTCGAATCGTGCTGTAGTCGCCTACGGCGGCACCACGCGGACCCGCCGCCCGACAGGACACGAAAGCCCACCAGGACTGAGCGAACCGGCCCCGAAGGCTTCCCCACAGAAGAAACGCCGGAGGTCACGCCCCCGGAAGGTGGGACAGCAACAGGGCAGCCAGGTCACGCCATTTCTGGTCGCGGGTCTTGTTGGCGAGGTGATTGTGCCATGGGGCGTTGTTTGGCTGTCGGACATGCTTGGGTTCGACGTCCCCGCATGGTCGGAATGGCCTATTTTCGGCGGTCCCCTGGCACTTACGCTCATGGCGATGCTGATTTATTGGGCCGTGCGGACGAGGTCGAACCAGCGCCGTCACGCATCGGCCGTAACGGTGTCGAGCTTCCGTTCCGGCGGCATTGGTAGCGCCTCTCGGTAAGCGTCCGGTTGGCCGCCATAGGCGGTGATCAGGGCACCGACGGCAAATGCCAGTGCTCCGACTCTCGACATCGGGGACCCCTGCCTCCTGCATGCCTTCGGGGGAGGCCCAGGCTGTTACCCCAGTGGCTGATCGCGACCTTCCCGCGGCACCACATGGATATTCACCGGATATCCTACCCCTGCGTCCCGCCGATCAAGTTCAACCCGTCCGCGGATCGCCAGCTCGGCTACCGGTCCGGACCGGTAGCGCGTCACCGGCGCCAGCGTGGTCTCGTCTCGCCTCGTCCGCGCGCCGCCGCGGACCGTCGAACCGGTATTGATGTGCGCGAAGGACGCAAGCTCCCCATGCCGATCAAGCAACGACGCGGTATCGAGCGTCAGCACGCGCGGCGCGGCGGAACCCGGCGCGGCGAGGCTACGCGCCCGCAGCCGCAGGCAGGCGCGGAGGAAGGCGTCGCGCCGCCGCTCCTCCGTCCAGAAGAACACGTGTGCGTTGATGTAGCTGCGCCAGGCTGCCGGCCGCCCCGCATAGGCGCCGGCGAGTGTCGGCATCAGCCACCGGTCCGCCATAAGCTGCTGGCGGAGCACCGCGACCCGTCCGCCGCCGAACGCAACGGGTAGAAAATCGTCGCGGTTGGCGCCGTCGTCGGGGATGCCGGCCAGACCCAGCAGCGACGACGCCGGCAGGAGCCCGCTGGCGGCCAGCCAGAGGCCGTCGCCCTCTGCCTCGATGACATGCCAGACCACCGGGTAGCGCGCGGCGAACCGGGCGGCACCGTCGCTCATGCCATGCCAAGCACGTCCATCATCGAATAGAGACCCGGCGGCTTGCCCACCACCCAAAGAGCAGCATTCACCGCGCCCGTGGCATAGGCGCGGCGATCGAAGGCACGGTGGGTCAGCACGATGTGCTCTGCGGCGGCGGCGAAGACCAGCGTGTGCTCGCCCACCACCTGGCCGCCGCGCAACGCGGCGAAGCCGATCGCCCCCGTGGGGCGGGCGCCGGTATGGCCGTGGCGGCCGCTCTGCATCACGTCTTCTAGTTTGACGCCGCGGCCCTTGGCGACGGCGCGTCCGATGCCGACCGCGGTGCCGGAGGGCGCATCGACCTTCTGGCGGTGGTGCATCTCCACGATCTCGGCGTCGTAGGCTTCCGCCGGCAGAGCGGCGCCCATCTGCTCGGCCAGCGCCAGCACCAGGTTCATGCCGGGGGAGAAGTTGGACGCATAGACGACGGGGATGCGTTGCGCGGCGTCGGCCACCGCTGCCTCCTCCGCGACGGACAGGCCGGAGGTGCCAAGTACCCAGGCCTTGCCTGACGCGGCCATCGCCGCGGCGGTCGGCTCGGAGGTGGAGGCATGCGTGAAGTCCACGACAACGTCGGACGCGGCGGCCAAAGTGGCGACGTCAGGGTAGAGTTCCACACCCGCCGGAATCGGCTTGGCGGAGCCGGGACGGCGGGTGCCGCCGGCAAGGGTTGCGCCAGAGGCGCGCGCTTCCTCCACCAGCAGCGTTCCCATCCGTCCGGTGACGCCGGCGATGCCGATGCGCGTGGTCATTGTCCGCCCCTCCTTCTGCCTGCCGTATCGCGGCCGGCCCGCGAAGCAGGCTTTCGGCCTGAGCTGCGACCAGCCGTGACACAGCCGTGTTGTGATGCTGACCCTTCGACGCCCTCGGCGAATGTGCCGTTGCGAGGACCGCAGCGGCAAAGACCCTATGTCCTTTCTGAACCTGAGGCGACTCACCCTCGCTGCGCCAATGCGGCGTCCCTTGCACCGGTCTGGCTCGGAGCGGCGCGGGCGATAGCTTTCATCTGGTATCTGACTTTGACGTTTGGTGTTTCTTCAGGCCATGACCGGATGTTTCTTGCTGGCGTTGCGAAGCAATCTCCAGCCAATTACGAGCGTGCTCACCGGGGGAGGATGTTGGCCTCCCGACTGTCGCACGACACGACGACCACGGCAGTTTGTTCCGGCCAACGCTGTAGTTTACCTTGGCGAACTCATGCCTCGTACCCTGCCGCTCCTGGCCCTGACCGCCGCCGTTTCGCTGCTGCCATTGGTCGCCGTGGCACAGACCGGATCGCAGCCGTCCTCGGCACCTCCCGGCCTTTGGCAACAGGACACGCTGACCGGGGATTGGGGCGGATTGCGCACCACCCTGCTGAACGACGGCATCACCCTGGGTCTGCAAGAGCAGAGCGAGGCGTGGGGGAACCTGCTGGGCGGCCGGCGGCAAGGTGTTACCTACGACGGCCTGACCACCGCCAGCCTGCGGATCGACCTCGACAAGCTGGCAGGCTGGAGCGGTGCGACATTCTTCGTCGATTTCTTCCAAATTCACGGCCACGGCCCCGGAAGCATGGTCGGCAACCTGCAGGATCCCAGCGGCATCGAGGCCTCCGACGCCAACAAGCTGTACGATCTCTGGTTGGAGCAGGTGCTGCTGCAGGGCCGGCTGAATGTGCGGATCGGGCAGGAAGGTGCCAGTGATGAGATGATTATCGCGGACGATGCCGCGATGTTCCTCAACGGCAGCTTCGGCTATCCGGCACTGCCTAACACCGACCTTCCCAATGGCGGCCCCAACTATCCGATGGCGACCCCCTTCGTGCGGGTAAAGTACCAAGCCACGGGAACAATCACACTGGTGGGGGCACTGTACAACGGCGATCCGGCACCGCCCGGCACCGGCGATCCGCAGCTTCGCGACCACACCGGTACCGCCTTCCGCCTCGACGACCACGCGCTGGCATTCTTCGAACTTTGGTACGCGCGCAACAAAAGCGACAACGCGCCGGGGCTGCCGGGTACCTACAAGCTCGGTGTTTGGTACGACTCCGCCCGTTTCGCCGATGTGCTGTACGACCGGATGGGCTTGTCGCTCGCCAACCCCGCGAGCAGCGGCATTCCTCTCGGCCACGACGGCGACTATGCGGTCTATGCCATAGCCGACCAGACGGTCTGGCGCCGCCATGGCACCACCACCAATCAAGGCATCGCGCTGTTCTTGCAGGTCATGGGCGCGCCTGACGACCGCAACGTCAGCAGCCTGTTTGTCGAGGCCGGCTTGAACTGGACAGCCCCCTTCGCCGGACGGGACAACGACTTATTCGGCCTTGCGGCATCTTACGAAGGCATCGGCGCGGCGGCACGCCGCTTCAGCGAGCAGCAGGTGGTGTCCACCAGCTATGGCACGCCCTACGCCAGCAACGAAACGGTGATCGAGGCAACCTATCTCTACCAGGTGGCGCCTTGGTGGACGCTGCAGCCGGATGCGCAATACGTGATCAATCCGGGGGCTGGCCTTCCCAGCAGCCAGGGCACGACGCCGCTGCACAATGCGTTCGTCGTCGGGGTGCGTGCCACTGTTACCTTTTGAAACTCCCCTGACCGGAAATTTCCGAACGCCAGCCATAGCGGCAGGGCGCGAGGTTTCGGTTAAGAGCCTGCGGACCAATTCCCAGGATCGTCCAGTAGCCTGGATCCGCGATGGATATCGAACCGCCCCTCACCCGGGTCTCGGCCGGCCTGTCGCGCCGCACACCCAGTCTGGTGCAGGCGAAGGCCAACCAGCTCTCGGACACTGCCGCGTTGTTCCAGGCGGTGGGCGGCGGCTGGTGGAACAGACACGCCGGTGGAACAGACACGACGGAGACCTGTGGCGAAGCCGGCCCGGGGAATGCCGCTTGGCCGCCCGATGCGGTGCGATGCACGCTGGTTCCCCGGTGGCTACCTCCGCAACAGCACACCCAGGATGGCAATGGTCGCCGCGACGTTGATGCCGACCGCCCAGATCAGCACGTCGAACCGGCCGCGCAGATAGGCGAACTCACCGCGCAGGTCGGCATGGGCCTCCTTGAACTCACCACGCATCCCGCTGAGTTCGCCTTTATGTCGCCCTGCAATTCCTGCATCGCCATCTCATGCCGCCGAACTGTTCGTGCATGTTGCCGAGCTCCTCCGCGGCTGCCCGCGCCTCCTGCTCGGGCGTGCCGGCTGCCTTTAGCGCCGCATACAGCTTGCTAAGCATGACCGTCATCGCGGCGATCTCCGTACCAAGGGTGGGGGACGCATGCTGCCGCCGCAATGCTTGACAATCTGCCACCGGCCGTCGGCCGACCCACCCGGCGCGGAACCGCCCTCGCTGCCCCCCGCAGGTTCCCCTTGCGGCGCGGCCAGTTCGCCCGGTAGGTTAGGACTTGCGGGTAACCCTGGGCGAAACCACGCAATTCCGCTCACCCGCACCCTCCGGTGCCCGCCCGGCGCCCCCCGCCCGGCCTTCCTTCCGATGGGAGACCCCGCATGTCCGCGTCCCTCTCGACCTACACCGAGGCCGCTGCCAACCCGCTCGACGTCCTGGAGCAGATTGTGGCCGCCAACGACTGGTCATTCGACCGCCCCACCGATTCCGAGATGGCCGCCGAGGCCCCCGGACGCTGGTGCGACTATGCGCTGTACTTCAACTGGTCGCGCGAGATCAGCGCCATGCACTTCACCTGTGCGTTCGACCTGAAGGTGCCCTCGCACCGCCGCAGGACGCTGTTCGAACTGCTGGCGCTGGCCAACGAGAAGCTCTGGATTGGCCATTTCGGCCTGGAGGGCGAGGAGGGCATGCCGGTGTTCCGCCACTCCGTCCTGCTGCGCGGCGCGCCGGGCGCGTCCGCCGAAAGCCTGGAGGACATGGTGGACATCGCCCTGACCGAGTGCGAGCGTTTCTTCCCCGCCTTCCAGTTCGTGCTATGGGGCGGCAAGGCCCCGGCGGACGCTCTGGCGGCGGCCATGTTGGAGTGTGCAGGCGAGGCATGAGCGAAGCGGACCGTCCGGCAGGCAGCATTCCCCCCATCCTGCTGGTGGGCTGCGGCCGGATGGGCAGCGCGATGCTGGCCGGCTGGCGGGAGCGCGGACTGGCGCCCTCGATCGCCGTGGACCCGGCGCCGGATGCCGCCCGCATGGCCGGTCCCGACCTGACGGTAGTGGCGGACGCGTCGATCATCCCGGTCGATTTCTCTCCCGCCGCGGTGGTTCTGGCGGTGAAGCCGCAGAGCGCCGCCGAGGCGCTGCCCGCGCATGCGCGCTTCGCCGGCAAGGCGGTGTTCCTGTCGATCATGGCGGGCCGCACGATCGCCGGGATCGGCGGTCTGCTGGGGACCGAGGCGGCGATCGTCCGCGCCATGCCCAACACGCCGGCGGCGGTGCGGCAGGGCGTGACGGTGGCCTGCCCCGGGCCGGGAGTTCTCCGTACCCCAGCGCACGCTGTGCGAACGGCTGCTGCAGGCCATCGGCGTGGTGGCCTGGGCCGACGACGAGGCATGGCTCGATCCGGTGACGGCGGTGTCCGGCAGCGGCCCCGCCTATGTGTTCCTGCTGGCTGAGCTGCTGGAGCAGGCGGCGGTGGAGCAGGGGCTGCCGGCGGAATTGGCGCGGCTACTGGCGCGGCAGACAGTGGCGGGGTCCGGTGCTCTGCTGGCCGCGAGCCCGGATGATGCCGCCGCGCTGCGCCGCGCGGTCACCAGCCCGGCGGGCACCACCGAGGCGGCGCTGAAAGTGCTGATGGCCCCGGACGCCTGGCCGGCGGCACTCAGCCGCGCGGTGGCGGCGGCCACGGCACGGTCGCGGGAGCTGGCGGGCTAACGCCGGAACGACGAGGGCGCGTTTGAACGAATGCTTCGACTCTCACGAGTTGGTGTCCGCCCAAAGGTGTCATTGCGAGCGCAGCGATCTCCCGGAGAGTACGCACCCATTCGCGGGGGATTGCTTCGCTGCGTTCGCATTCACCGGGTAAGGATTACAATACCAAGCTGGCGGCGGCAGCCCGAGTAACCTGAAACTCATCAGCCCAAACGATCGAACCCGTCCTCGCTCCAACCCTCACTGCCAACGCCGTGGCGCACAAAGAACAGCCCGGAGGGGTCGTAGCGCCGCTTCGCCGCCTTTTCCTTCGGCGGAGTGCTACGCGCACAGTCTGCCGGCGCGGACGCGAATCCCTGGCGGTGGTCGATCTTACGAGGCTGGCGCAGCGGATTCTGACCCATCGCGCCGTGGTCGTCTCCATTTGCGCAGTTACCCGACCTCCCCGGTTCCGCACCGAGTTGTTTGGTCCGCAGGAACGTTACCTGGACAGCAGTGTACACTCACGTGTACCAGTGGTTCGGCACTAACGGCAGGCGCCCTCGCCCGCCAGTGTCATTGCGAGCGCAGCGAAGCAATCTCCCACGAGGGACGTGCGTACTCTCCGGGAGACTGCTTCGCTGCGCTCGCAGTGACCGATCTGCCGAGGGGATCGAAGCAACAGGATCGAAGCGTCAGCCGCGGGATACGCATGATGGCAGCGCCATGACCTTCTCCGCCCTCTTCATCGCCCGCCCGGTCGCGACCTTCCTGCTCGCGCTCGGCATCCTGCTGGCCGGGATCGTTGCCTACCGCTTCCTGCCCGTTTCCGCGCTGCCCAGCGTCGACATCCCCACCATCGTCGTATTCGCCAACCGCCCTGGCGCCGATCCGGAGACCATGGCCAACTCCGTCGCCGCGCCGCTGGAGCGCCGTCTGGGCGAGATCTCCGGCGTCACGGAAATCACCTCCGTCTCCGCCATTGGCAACACCAGCATCATCATCCAGTTCGACATCGACCGCGACATCAACGGCGCCGCGCACGACGTGCAGGCGGCGATCAATGCCGCCACCACCGACCTGCCGTCCGACCTGCCGGTGCGTCCCTGGTACCGCAAGTACAACCCCGCCGACACGCCGGTGGTCACCATCGCGCTGTCCTCCAACACGCTCTCCACCGCGCAGATCTACGACGCCGCCGACACCGTCATGGCGCAGCGCCTGTCGCAGGCGGAAGGCGTCTCCCAGGTGTTCGTCAACGGCGCGGAGAAGCCCGCGGTGCGCATCAGGCTCGATCCGCAGCGCCTGGCCGCCGCGGGCGTGTCGGCACAGGATGTTTACACCGCCGTGCGCGCCACCAACGTACTGGAGCCGAACGGCGGTTTCGAAGGCCCTGACCGCGCCGAGGCGATCGGCGTCAACGGCGAAATCTCCCAGGCCGCCGACTACGCGCCGCTGGTGATCAAGACCGGCAACGGCGCGGTGCTGCGCCTGTCCGACGTCGCCTCGGTGGTCAACGCCACGGCCAACACGCGCCTTGCGGCATGGAACGGCAAGACCCCGGCGATTCTGTTGACGGCTTACAAGGCCGCCGATGCCAACGTGATCGACACCGTCGACGCCATCCGCGCCCTGCTGCCGCAACTGAAAGCCTGGCTGCCGCCCGACATCCGGATGACCGTCGTCACCGACCGCACCACGACGATCCGCGCCAGCGTCGACGAGGTGCAATACACCATGGCCATCACCATCGCCTTGGTTCTGCTGGTGGTGGCGGTGTTCATGCGCCGCCTGGTCCCCACTCTCGCCGCCGCGGTGACGGTGCCGCTGTCGATCTGCGGCACGCTGGCCGGCATGTGGTTCCTCGGCTTCGCGATCGACAATTTCTCACTGATGGCGCTGACGATTTCCGTCGGCTTCGTCGTGGACGACGCCATCGTGATGATCGAGAACATCGTGCGCCACATGGAAAAAGGCGTCCCTCCGTTGCAGGCGGCGCTGATCGGCTCGCGCCAGATCGGCTTCACCGTGCTGTCGATCAGCATTTCCCTGGTCGCCGTCTTCATCCCACTGATCTTCATGGGCGGCATCCTGGGCAAACTGTTCCATGAGTTCGCGATGACGATGACGCTGGCGATCGCGATCTCCGCTGTCGTGTCGCTGTCGATGACGCCAATGCTGTGCGGCCGCTATATGCGGATGCGCGAACGCCCGCTCGGGCCGATCTGGGGCGGGCTCGACCGCGCGATGGAGGCAGCATTCCGCGGCAGCCTGCGCTTCTATGCGCGCACGCTCGGTTGGGCGCTGCGGCACCGGGTGTTCATGCTGCTGCTGACGGTGCTGACCGTGGTGCTGACCGTGCGGCTGTATCAGGCGGTGCCGAAGGGATTCATGCCGCTGGAGGATACCGGCATCATTGCCGGCTCGACGGTTGCATCACCGGATATTTCCTTCACCGCCATGGAGCAGCGGCAGCGCGCGGCGGTGGATGTGGTTTTGGCGGATCCCGCGGTGGCGGAGGTGGCGACGTGGGTCGGCGTCGGCGTCGGCTGGGCGTCGATGAACCGCGGCTGGCTGGATATCAGTTTGAAACCGTTGGCGGAACGGAAGGTCTCGTCGGAGGCCGTGATTGCCCGCCTGCGCGGCCCACTCTCCAAAGTCGCCGGTGTCCAAACCTTTCTGTTCTCGGCGCAGGATTTGCGCGGCGGCGGGCGGCAGGGCGGATCGCAGTACCAATTCGCGATGATCTCGCCGAACCTGGCCGAGCTGCGCACCTGGTCGGAAGCATTGGAGGACAAGCTGAAGGCGACACCCGGCATCGTCGATGTCACCTCCGACCAGGATCGCGCCGGGCCGCAGGTGAACGTCGTGATCGACCGCGACGCAGCGGCGCGACTGAAGGTCAGCCCGATCGACATCGACAACGCGCTGAACAATGCCTATGCGCAGCGGCAGATCTCCACCATCTACACCGCGCGCAACCAGTACAAGGTGGTGCTGGAAGTTGATCCGAAGCTGCAGATCGATCCGTCGCTGCTGGGCCGCATCTATGTCGGCGATGCCGGCGGCGGGCAGGTGCCGCTGTCCGCGGTGGCGCATTTCGAGCGCGGCACCGCATCGCTGGCGGTGCGGCACCAGGGGCAATTCCCCGCGGCGACACTGAGCTTCAACCTCCCGCAAGGCATGGCCCTTGGCGATGCGGAAAAACTGGTGCAGCAGGATGTGCTGGAATTGCGCATGCCGGATGACGTGCACACGGAATTTGCCGGCAATGCGCAGTGGATGCAGAAGTCGCTGGCGACGCAGCCGCTGCTGATCGGCGCGGCGTTGATCGCGATGTACATCGTGCTGGGCGTACTGTATGAGAGCCTGCTGCATCCGCTGACCATCATCTCCACGCTGCCCTCGGCCGGCATCGGCGCGCTGCTGGCAATGCTGGTGACCGGCACCGACCTGTCGGTCATGAGCCTTATCGGCATCGTGCTGCTGATGGGCATCGTGAAGAAGAACGCCATCATGCTGATCGACTTCGCCCTGGAGGCCGAACGCCAGCGCGGGCTCACCCCGTTCGAGGCGATTCACGAAGCCTGTCTGGAACGCTTCCGCCCGATCATCATGACCACTCTCGCCGCCCTGTTCGGCGCGCTGCCGCTGGCGCTGTCGTTCGGCACCGGGGCGGAACTGCGCCGGCCGCTGGGGATCGCGGTCGTCGGCGGACTGATCGTGTCGCAGGCACTGACGCTGTACACGACGCCGGTCGTGTACCTGGCGCTGGAACGTTTGGCCGGGCGTCGCAAGGCGATCGAGCTCTACGCGGCGCCGGCCGTGAAGGAGGGGTGATATCGACTGAAGAAGACACTCTAAATATAAAACTTATCGCGCGGCGCCTTCCGCGTGCCAGCGCAGCAGACGCTGCCGCAACCGCGCCATGAAACCGACGGCCACCGCCCCCACCACGGCGATTTCGATGATGCCCGCATAGACGCCTACGGAATCCGCATAGTTCTCGGCCTGAAGCATGCGCCCGCCCAGCCCGTCGCCGCCCATCAGCATCTCCGCGGCCACTTCCACGATCAGCGCCAGCGGCAGCGCCACCTGCAACCCGGTCAGGATTTGCGGCATGGCCGCGGGCAGCATCACCTCGAAGAAGATCTCACCGCGGCGCGCGCCCAGGCTTTGCGCGGACCACACCAGATGCCGCTCTACCCCGCGCGTGCCGGCATCCGCCGCGGCAATTACGGTGAACACCGTGGAGAATGCCGTCATCACGATCTTCGACAGATCGAACACGCCGAACCACAGCATGAAGATCGGCAGGAATGCGAGCGTCGGCGTGGGGAAGCCCACCGACACGATCGGCGTCACGAACCAACCCACCAGCCGGTGGCGCGAGATCATGATCCCGACCGGAATGCCGATCGCGCAGGCCAGCGCGAAGCCTGCCAGCGCGCGATACAGTGTCGTCGCCGCGCTGATGGCAAAGCCGCCCGACGCCAGGTCGCTGCCGAGTTGCGCCACAACCGCCGGCAACGGCGGCAGCAGGAACGGCCGCACCAGCCCGAGCTGTCCGACGACCGCCCAGGCCGCCAGCACCGCAACGACTCCGCTGGCTCGCAACGCCGCGCCACGCAGCCGGGGCCATGGCATCGTCCATCTCGCCTGCCCCGCCACCCGCACCCGGATCGCTTCACTGCTCATGCGCGCCACCGCAGCAAGTGCGCGGACAAGGCCGCGAAACCGCGATCGGCGAAAAAGCCCAGCGCGATCACGGTGAAGATGGCGGCATACATCGCCGGATACGCGCCGTTGTCGCCGAGCGAGCCGATCAGATAGCCTAGCCCGTTATTGGCGATGATCAGCTCCGACGCGACCATCAGCAGGAAGGCGAACGCGGTGGCCGTGCGCAGGCCAGTTAGAATTTGCGGTAACGCGGCGGGCAGCATCACCTCCAGCAGCAGTTCGCGCGGCTGTGCGCCCAGGCTGCGCGCCGACCACACCAGCACGCGGTCCACGCCCCGGATGCCGTTATAGGTACCCAACGTCACGGGCAGCAGGCAGCCCAGGAAGATCAAGACGATCTTCCCCATGTCACCCAGGCCGAACCAGATCATCACCAGTGGCACCAGCGCGGTCTTGGGTAGTGGATAGAACGCCTGTACCAACGGACCGGCCACGGCGTGGAACCGCGGCCGCAGTGCCATGCCGGCGCCGAGCAGGAATCCGACCACGATCGCCGCTGCCAGTCCGGCGGCGCCTCGCCCGAATGATTCAGCCGCGTTGGTCAGCAACGTTCCGTCGCGCAGCATGCCCAGGAAGGCGCCAAATACATCGGACACCGGCGGCAGCAGGCTGCGCGGCACGATGCCGAAGCGCGTCAGCGCTTCCCATAATGCGGCCAGGATCAGCAGCGGTGCGTAGCGGATGGCCGTTCGCATCATGCGGCCGGGATCCCGCGCGCCTGGTCCACCTCGGCGCGCACCAGTTCCCAGATATGCTCGACCAGTTCGGTGAACGCGGGGCGCTTGAACACGCCGGGATCGGCATCGCGATTGAATCCCGCGGCGATGGTCTGGCGAATCCGGCCCGGACGCGCGCTCATCACGGAGATCGTGTCGGCCAGATACACTGCCTCGGCCACGTCGTGGGTGACGAACACCACGGTCTTGCGCGTCTGCCGCCAGATCGCCAGCAGTTCCTCCTGCATGATGCGGCGTGTCTGCGCGTCCAGTGCGCCGAATGGCTCGTCCATCAGCAGGATGTCGGGATCGGCGGCCAGCGTCCGCGCCAGTGCCGCGCGCTGCTGCATGCCGCCGGAAAGCTGCGATGGGAAGCTGTCCTCGAAGCCGGTCAGGTGTACCAGGTCGATGAAGGACTGTGCGCGCTGCCGCGCTTCGGTGCCCTTGGCGCCGCGCTTGCCGAGGCCGTACAGCACGTTCTGCCGCACGGTCTTCCACGGGAACAATGCGAAGTTCTGGAACACCACGCCGCGTTCGGGGCCCGGTGCCGTGACGCTTCCCTTGGTGGTGCGAATGCTGCCTGCAGTCACCGGCAGGAAACCGCCGATGCAATACAGCAACGTGCTTTTGCCGCACCCGCTCGGCCCGAGCAGGGCGTGGAAGCTGGCGGCGGGGACGGTGAGGGAAACGTCGTCGAGCGCCCGCACCTCGGCGCCGATGCGGCTGGGATAGGCGAACGACAGATGCTCGATGGCGATTCCGTCCACAGTGGCGCGGGCGTTCATGAGCCCTGCGTGATCCGCTTCTTCGCTTCCTCTACGAAGGACAGGTTCGCGTGCTGTGGCGACACCTGGATCGATTGCTTCAACACGCCGATCTGGTATGCCGCATCGATCGGCTTCTGGATGCCGGGAACATCCGGCATGCTCCAGGGGTCGCGGTAGTAGTCCTGATCGGTGAACAGATAATCGAGATCCGAAGCGGGCAGGTGCATGAACTGCGCGATGATGCCGATCGCCGCCTCGCGGTTCGCCTTGTCCACGAACCAGCGCCGGGACCGCACCCAGTCCTCCATGAAGTCCGCCGCGACCTCACTGTTTTTTGCCAGAAACGAAGACTGGCTGGCGAGGAACACGGCCTGCCACGATCCGAAGGCATCGCGGGCATCGAACAGCCCGCGGTATTTTCCGGTCTTCATCATGATTTGGTAGAACGGGTTGAGGATGGGGGCACTATCGACCTCGCCCTTTTCCAGCAGCGACGGCATGGCCGAAAACGCCGCCTGGATCACCAGGTAGTCGCGCCGGTCAGCCAACCCGTGCCGCAGCAGCAGCGCGCGCATCGCGGTATCGGCGGCGGAGCCGATGGCGTTGGTGGCGAGGCGCTTGCCTTTGAGGTCCTCGATCTTGTGGATCGGACTGTCGGCCTTGACCAGCCAGGTGTCGGAGTGGTGGCCGTGCGCGTCCTGAATGATGTCGGCCATCGCCTGCAGGTCCAGGTGCGCATTGGTCACCCCGAGCGCCAGCGTGGAAGGTGCCGAGGCGAAGAAGTCCAGTTCGCCGCTGGCCAATGCGGTGAGCTGCGGTGAGGAGCCACGGAACAGGATCGGCTGCACCGTGTAGCTTTTGCCGTAATGCTTCAGGCCCTTTTGCTCGGGTTTGTCGAACAGTACCCGGGATCAGGTGGCCCGGCATGGTGGCCCAGCCGAGGCGCAAAACCAGCGGTGCCGCGCGTGCGGGCCTGATCAGCGCGGCACCTCCCAATGCCGCAGCCCCCGACAGGATTCCCCGGCGGGAGATTTTTGCAAATGGCATCCGGTTCCCTCGTATTCGCTGTGCGTGTTGCGGCAGAGTAGACCGGGCCGGCATTCCGCGCCAACGCACCCTGCGCAACCGTGGCGCCGGTGCCAATGCACGACGGATCAATGCCGCCGCACGAACGGCCGCACCGCATCGAGCAATTGCGCTGTGGGGGCGAGCCGCGGCCCCTCGCCCTCATCGACCGGCGGCACGATGGTGACGTTCCACGCCGGCAACGTGCGCAGCGATGCCTGTGCCACGGGGTGCGCCAGCAGCGGCGCGTTCAGCGACGGCCCCACGATGACCGGCGTGCCGCGCCCGATCGCCTCCGCCACGACGGACAGCGCCAGGTTGTCGGCAATGCCCTGCGCCAGCTTGTTCAGCGAGTTGAAGCTGCACGGCGCAAACAGCACGACGCCGCGCGGCGGCCGAGTCCGGATGGCGAGATCGAAATACAACTCCACCACCTGCGCACCCGTCACGTCCGCCAACTCACGCAGCGCGATGACGCGCGACGCGTTCGGCGTGGGGATGGCGATGACCGTGGTAAAGCCGAGCCTCAGCAATCCGTGCAGCATCTCCGGCCCGCGGGCCGCCGTCGTCGTGCCGCTGAGCACCAGGTAGGCAACATCGAAGCTTTCTGCCACGTCGGCCATCGTGTGCCTCCTGCGTTTGCGGTTGCGGCCGGACCGGGATGATACTCCCCCGATCGGCGAGGATCCGAGGGGAGCCCCCATGACAAGCACACCATACCTCCGCCCGCTCGGCGAGACGCTGGGCACCGAGGCGGTCGGCATCGATCTGGCACAGCCGCTCGATGAGGCGACTTTTGCGTGGGTTGCGCGAGCCTTCGCCGAGCACCCGGTGTTGGTGTTCCGCGACCAGGATCTCGGCGCCGCCGAAATGGCTGCCTTCGGCCACCGCTTCGGCACGCCGCGCAAGCACGCGCTGATCAAGTATCGCCACGCCGATCATCCGGACGTTTCGTGGCTGACGAACGTGGATGAGACGGGCAAGGTCGATTGGTACGGCGTGAAGCGCGCCACCGACTGGCACAGCGATTCCACCTACGAAGACGATCTGCCGTTGCTCGCCATTCTTCACGCGAAGGAGGTGCCGGCGGAGAAGGGCGGCACGATGTTCGCCGACATGCGTGCCGCGTACGACGCGCTGCCGGAGGCGCGCAAGGCGCAGCTTGCCGGCCTGACGGCACTGCACGGCCGCCACCTCGGGCCGGCGGGAGAGAAGCTGTATGGCGATGAGAAGGGCGCGACGGAAAAGCAGTACCTCGAAGTGCGCTGGCCGGCCGTGGTGCGCCACCCGGTCACCGACCGCCCGATCCTGTTCGTCAACCCGATGCACACGCACGGCTTCGCCGACATGCCGCGCAAGCAGGCGTGGCCGCTGATCGAGGAACTGGCCGGGCACGCGACGCAGGATCGCTTCGTGTACTACCACCGCTGGCGGGTTGGCGATGTGCTGATGTGGGACGAACGCGCCACGATGCACCGCGGTGCTGGCGATTCCCGTCCCGACGAACGCCGCATCATGCTGCGGACGATTGTGTATCCGGGCTGAACGCCAGCGGGCCACAACCGCCGGTCACGTAACGGCCCTGCCGAGGTCCTTAATTCCGCGTGGGTTTCGGAGGCTTTCAGCGTTGCCGATTCGGAGTGCCACTCGCCCGACGGAGTTTGGTCGCTTCGCTCCTCGGAATGACACTTCGGTCGGCGTCGACCAAGGTGACGCGGTGGGCATCGGCCGTGGGTCATCCTTTATTCGGGCTGGTACAAGACCGAACCTCTGACGGCGGCTATTCGGCAACCGAGACGAACTGGTAGATCTCGGCCAGCGGGATGTCCAAGCCGACGCTCTCCAGTGTGAGCACCGCGTCGAGCCCATTGACCGCCGAGAACGGCCACTTGCCCTCGGCATCCCGCCGGTAGATGTGGATGGCCGCTTCATCCTGGTAGATTTCGACGATCTCCTGGACGCACTCGATGTGCTGAAGGTGTTGGCGCCTGCGATCTCGCACCCGCCATGCCCGCAGTTCCGACGGTGACACCACGTCGAAGGTGACCCGCGGGTGCTCTCTGCAACGGATCATAGCATCGGGGATCCGCGCCGTGGCTGGCTGCTGGTGCTTAGGGGCAGCACCGCTGCCGCTCTCCGGGCGGCAGCCATTCGGGCGACCGACAAGTCGCGCGCCGAGCGCGGCGTTCAATGCTGCAACGATGGCGCCGTGATCGGGCGTCGGTGCGGCGTGGGCGACGATGACGCCATCCACCAGTTCATAGCGCCAGGCATCGCCGAACTCGCACTGATCGGTAGCCAGGAACTCCTCGGCCGTCCAAACCCGATCGGAACCGCGCGTTGTCGCACCCACGTGAGCCTCCGGCACAGCAGATACAGCGCGGATAGGACGAACGCCAGCCGGACCGTAGTCTTGCGACCGGCCGGACGCCCGATGGGGCGGTACTGCGCGTAATCCCCTGCCACGGTCACGTCCTGGTCCCGGTCGGACGCCACCCGGTTCAAATACAGCGACACCACGAACGCCACCGCCATGTTCGCCACCAGCGAGGCCAGCGCCACGTAGCACGGGAATACGACGCCGAAGAGGTGCAGCGGATAGACCGGGGCGAAGTTGTTGCTCGTCACCATCCAGGTGCCTAACCCGAACCCGACGATCCAGCCCAGCAACAGCGCCCAGCCGTTGAAGAAGCGCGTATAGAGTCCCAGTATCACCGACGGCCCGGTCTGGATGATCCACACCCCGCCGAGCAATTGCAGCCAGATCGCGTATTGCAGCGGCAGTGCGAAGATGAACACCAGCGCGCCCGCCTTCACCACCAGCGACACGATCTTCGCCACCTGGCTTTCCTGTGCGTCGGTGCAGGCGCGATGCAGGAACTCGCGATAGACGTTGCGCGTGAACGTATTGGCGGTGGCGATCGACATGATCGCCGCGGGCACCAGCGCCCCGATGGCGATGGCGGCGAAGGCCACGCCAACGAACCAACTCGGGAACAGGGCCAGGAACAGCGACGGGACGGAGAAGTTGTTGGAGTAGCGTTTGAACCCGTTGGCGAACTCCGGCATGTGCTGCACGCCGATGGCGATCGCCATGAAGCCGACCAGTGCCAGCAGCCCCAGCATCAGCGAATAGGCCGGCAGCAGTGCGGCATTGCGGCGCACCACGCGGGCACTGGAGGAGCTCAGGACGCCGGTGATCGAGTGCGGATATAAGAAGAGTGCAAAGGCGGAACCGAGTGCCAGCGTCGCATAGGCGCTGAACGTGCCGTAGCTGCCCGGCGGTGGATGCGCCAGCAGCAATTTCGGCGACGGGATGGCGGCGAACACCTTGTCGTAGCCGCCGAGATGGATCGGCACGGCGATGATGGCGGCGAACACGGTGATGTAGATCAGCAGGTCCTTCACCACCGCGATCATGGCCGGCGCGCGCAGGCCGGAGGAGTAGGTGAACGCCGCCAGAATGACGAAGGCGATGATCAGCGGCAGGTCACCGGACCAGCCGGAGGTCTCCACGCCCATGGCGCCGATCACCACTTGGATGCCGACAAGCTGCAAGGCGATATAGGGCATGGTGGCCAGGATGCCGGTGAATGCAATGGCCAGCGCCAGCCAGCGGTTCCCGTAGCGCCCGCGCACGAAATCCGCCGAGGTGACGTAGCCGTGCTTGTGCGCCACCGACCACAACCTCGGGAACACGACATAGAGGATCGGATAGACCATGATCGTGTAAGGCACCGCGAAGAAGCCGAGCGCGCCGGCGCCGAACATCAACGCGGGCACCGCGATGAAGGTATAGGCGGTGTAGAGGTCTCCGCCGATCAGGAACCAGGTGACGAAGGTGCCGAACCGGCGGCCTCCCAGGCCCCATTCGTGCAGCAGGTCCAGGTCGCCTTTGCGCCAACGCGCCGCGAAGAACCCCAGCCAGGTGATGAAACAAAACAGTACGGCGAAGACGATCAGGGCAGTCCAGTTCATCCGATCAGCGCTCCACCAGATAAACAAAGCCGATGATCGCCGCGCCGACGATCACCCAGAGGAGCTGATACCAGTAGAAGAACGGTATGCCGGCCCACATCGGTTCCGCGCTGTCGTACGATGACACCCACAGCATGGCGACGAACGGAACAAACAGCAGCAGGCGTGCCCACACCACGGCCCGCACCGGACGGTGTTCGTTGCTATCCCCGGACATGGTTTCCCCCGGTTTGAGACCCAGGCGCCTGCTTAACCGAGAAGCCTGAGGCAGTAAATGCGGCTTCGCAACCTCTTCCCACGCCGCGTTGCATCGCAATGCGGCGTTCCATCGCACGCAGCGTCCCATCCGTCATTGCGAGCGAAGCGACGCAATCTCCACCGAAAATTCGCACGTCACTCGCGGGAGCTTCGCCTCGCTCGCAACGACAGGGCGCTTCGCCTCGCTCGCAACGACAGGGCGCTTCGCCTCGCTCGCAATGACAGATGGAACGCCTACGTCCCCTCGCGCCGCCAGGCACCAACCATCAGGCCCAGCATCAGTGGCAGAGCGATCCAGGACGGCAGCAGTGCCAGCGCGGCAATGCCGGTCACCAGGTGATCGTGCCGTCGCTCCAGCCCGACCCACGAACTGCCGAACGCACCACGATCCGGCTCGGTCCGGCGCAGCTCCGGGATATCCGGATTGGCGGCAGTGCCCAGCCAATGCACACCGCCGCCGGACTCACGCGCCAACTTGCCGACCAATGACGCGGTGGCCCGCAGATCGGCGATCTCCAGCGGGTTGGCGGCCCCGGCCGCGGCATAGGCGGTGCGCTTCCCGTCGCTGGCCTGCCACACGCCCGGCGTGGTCGCCGCCACGCCGGCAGCGGCGCGGCCGGGGCCGGTCTCGGCCAGCTTCAAAGTCAGCGTCTTGCCGTCCGGATCGGTCACCGTCACGTCGCCGGGGGGCGCCGGATCGGTGGAGCGCCGCTCGATTGTCAGTCGCCCATTCGCCACCTGCGCGGTCAGCGCATTCTCCTCCAGCGCTGGCTCCTTCATCAGCCAGTGAGCGACGCGGCGCAGCAGTTCCGCCTGCGGGCCGCCCCCGTCATGGCCACGCGACCACAGCCATATCTGGTCCGACAGCAGCATCGCCGTCCGCCCCTTCCCCACCCTGCTCAAGAGCAGCAGCGGGGCGCCGTCGGGCGTCCGCATCAGCACCTCGCCGTTTACGTCGGTGGGGGCGATGTGGCGGTACCATGGCCCCCAGGTCGGCGCGGCGCTGGGATTGCCAGCGGGATTGGCGCCGGCCAGGCCTTCGGTCACCGGGTGGCGTTCGCCCAGCGCGGTGACGCGGGGCCGGAACCGCCCGTCGACCGCTGCGTCAAATGGCGCCGGCGCGGCCGGCAGCACCGCACCGAGCGGCGTCGCCGCCAGGCTCGCCGGACCGGAGAACTCGGGTCCCACCGACATCAGCAGCGCGCCACCGTCCCGCACCCGGTCGGCGATGTTGGCGAGATAGGGCAGCGGCAGCAGGCCGCGGTTCTGGAAGCGGTCCAGGATGATCAGATCGAATTCGTTGATCTTGTCGAGGAACAACTCGCGCACGGGAAAGGCGATCAGCGCCAGCTCGTTCAGCGGCGTGAGGTCGTCCTTCTCCGGCGGCCGCAGGATGGTGAAGTGCACCAGGTCCACCGACGGATCGGATTTCAGCAGCCGGCGCCAGGCGCGTTCGCCGGGATTCGGCTCGCCGGAGATCAGCAGCACGCGCAGACGGTCGCGCACGCCGTTGATCTCCACCACGGCGCGATTGTTCATGGTGGAGACTTCGCCGGGCAGCTTGTCGGCTGACATCTCCACCACGGTCGGGCCGGCGCGGGTGATCGGCACGTCGATCGATTGCTCGACGCCGACGGGGACGTTCTCCACCTCCGGCGGGTCGCCATCGCGGCGGATCGTCAGGTTGGCGGTGCCGGGGTGTTTGACGCCGTAGTCCTCGACGGCCACGCGCAGCGTCACCGATTTGCCGACGACGCCGTAGCTGGGTGCTTCGATCACGTGCAGGCTGCGGTCGATTTCCTCGCCCTTGGCGGGGATCAGCACGTTGAGCGGCGCGCCACCCGGCGGGGTCGCCGGCACGTCGTGGATCTCGCCGTCGGTGACGGCGATGGTGCCGGCCAGGCGCGAGCGCGGAATGTCCGCCAGCGCCTGGTCGATCGCACTGAACAGGCGGGTGCCGGCGTCGCCATGCTCCGGCACGGTGATGGTGCGCAGCTCGAGGTCGGGAAATTTCGTTGCCTGCGTGGCGATGGCGGCGCGGGCTTGCTCGGCGAGCCGGGTGCGGTCGCCCACCTGCATGGACGCGGTCTGATCCACCACCAGCAGCCCGACGTCCGGCAGGGTTTCCCGGGTCTCCTGCACGAGGCGAGGGCCAGCGAGCCACAGCAGCAGCACGGCGAAGGCGGCGAGACGAAGGACGGTGCCGCGGGCGCGCCGGAACGCCGCGGCGGCCACGATGAGCAGGGTGACGACGCCGAGTATCGCGATCGCCCACAGCGGGATCAGCGGATCGAAGCGCAGCGCGGCGATGGCTTGTTCAGGATGCATGCGACTTCCTACGCCTGTATGCGCCTGGCATCGGCGGACGAGGGGGCGACGGAGGGGGCGTTAATCGTTTGGTTGCAACTACGCATTTGCTCATACGTCCGCGTTTGTGTGCCGCAAAAAGCGACGTTCGATGCCACGGCGTTAGCGCTTTGGTCGCACCTTTCTGTCGCAATGCTCCTGACCGAGCCGGAGCCGGAAATGGATGGCATGGATAACCTTGCAGGTGGCGGCGGATCGCCGCATGATCGCCGCATGGAAGCCCGGGTCGCCGTACTGGAAGAGATCGCCGCCGCCACCAAGCAAGGCATCGTGGACATACGAAACGAGATCCGCGAGCAACGCAGCGCGACGGATCGACGCCTCGACGCCACCAACCAGCGTATCGACGCCCTTCGCGACTCTCTGAAGGACGCCCTGGAGCGTGACTTCCGCATTATGTTCGGGGCGCTTATCACCGCCGTCGTCGGACTTGCCGCGTTGATGGCGAAGGGCTTCCACTGGTTCTGACCAGCGCAGCTCCTCAGGCAGCGTTCGGACCGCATCACTGTCCCAGCCTCTGCAGAATAGCCGGCACGTGCACCTGGTCGCCCTTGTAGTTCCCGGTCAGCGCGTACATCACCAGGTTGACCCCGAACCGGTACGCCATCGTGCGCTGCCGCGCTCCGCCTGGGATCACCGCGTAGGGATTACGCCCCTCCGCATCCACCGCCCATGCCGCCGCCCAGTCGTTGCCGCCGATGATCACCGGACTGACGCTGTCGTTGGTCCGGTCCTGGTCTCGCTGCACCCACACGGTATCGCCGGTATAGCGCCCGGGAAAATCCTGCAGCAGATAGAACGCCCGCGCCAGCACGTGGTCGGTGGTCAACGGCGCCAGCGGAGGGATCACCAACCCCTGGGCCACGCGCCGCAACGCTGATCCCGTGCCGGGGGCGAACCCCGCGCCGGAACCGGAATCGCGCGTGTCGATCATGATGATGCCGCCGCGGCTCATGTAGTCGTTCAACGCCGCCACCGCCCCCGGCGACAGGGCCTGCGCGTCCGGCGTGATCGGCCAATACAGCAGCGGATAGAAGCTCAGGTCGGTCTTGCCGGGCACCACCGGATCGGGTTCCACCAGCGTCGCCGCGGTGCGGCGGTTGACGTAGTCCGACAGCCCCTCCAGCCCGGCCCTGGAGACCGCATCCACCTGCGGATCGTCGGTCACAATGTAGCCAAGCCGCGTGGCCAAGGCTGGGAAGACGCCGGTTTCCAACGGCTGCGCATGCGCTGCGCCGGAGCCCAGCACTGCCAATAGCAGCATCGCTGCCCCCGCCATCCGCAGACGCAGCAGCCCGCGCAGCCCCAGCGCGATCAGCAGGTCAGCGGCGAGCAGCAGCACCGCCAGCGCCAGCAGCGGGGGACCAAGAGCTTGCTCCGGCACCGTCGTCGCCAATTGCTCGACGCGAGCGCCCGGGACCAGCGGGGCCGCCTCCGGCGCAGGCGTGGCAGTGCCCAGGTTCAACACGCGCCGGCCGTTCTCGGGCCCGTACAGCCCCGGGGGATGGTGCGGTGACGCCGGGGTGTCGTTGAACGCGTCGGCCGCCAGTCCGGCGGCGGACGGTGGCGGCGTGGACAGCAGGCCGAACCCGTCCAGCATCTCGGCCGGGGCCAGGATGGCGTGACCCTCCGGGGTGACCACCCCGACCGACAGCGCGACCAGCCGGCGCAGCATGTCCACGTACAACCCTGACAGGGGCAGGTTGGACCAGTCGGCATTGGCGGTTACGTGGAACAACACGATCCGGCCGGCGCCCTTGGTGGCCTCGGTCACCAGCGGGGTACCGTCCGCCAGAGCCGCCCAGGTGTGGGCGGAGAGATCGGCGCTCGGTTCCGCCAGAACCTGACGAGTCACCGTCACCTCCGCTGGCACCGGAAGTCCGGCGAAGGGGGAATTGGAGGGGAATGGCGCCAGCCCGGCCGGTTTGCTCCAGGACATCGCGCCGCCCAACTGGCGGTCGCCACCGAGCAATTTCACCGGCAGCAGCGGGTCGGTCTCGCCGATCGGTTGCTCAGCGGTGCGCGGACCGGCGAAACGGATCAGCAATCCGCCTTTTTCGACCCAACGGGTGACAGCGTCGCGGTCGGGCCCGGCAGGCAGCGGGTCATCGGCCAGAATCAGCACCGACAGGTCGCGCTGCAACAGCGTCGCGATCGGCGCTTCGCGCAGCTCGGTGTAGGGTGTCAGGGCGCGGCGCAGGAAGAACACGGGGCCGGAGAACGGGATATTGGCGTTGGCGTCGTTGCCGGCAGCCAGTCCGACCGGACGGCGGCGCCAGCGCTCATCCAGCAGCACCGTGGTGCCGGCCGAGGGTGGCCCTTCTACCACCAGCCGCGCCAGCTCGTTGCGCAGCTCCGGCGGCAAGATGATGCCGGAGGCGCCGGTGGTGGCGCCGGCCGGCAGCGCGATGGTGGTGCGCGCCAGGGTGCGGCCATCGCCTGTCTGGGCCAGAATCACCGCCTGGGTGGACACCGGCTGCGGCGCCTGCGCCAGACGCGCGACCAGGCGATCCGCCAGGCTGTCAGGCGGCAGCAGCAGGCGGGCAGGCGCGGTATCGCAACAGATCTCCGTCACCGGGCCGGCGGCGCCGATCGCAGCGGCGAAGCGCCGGAAATCAGGACCGTCGGCCAATCCGTCGGCCAGGTACACCACGGCGCTGCCCGGCTGCTGCCACCCCGCCACGGCTGTCGCCGCGGCTGCACGGTCGGAGGGCCAGGGCTGCGGATGCAGCGCCGCCAGCCGGGCGCGCAGGTCAGCGACAGGCATGACCGCGGTGAGGCGGGGCGGATCGCCGTTCTCGTCCGGGGCGGTGGCGAGCAAGGCCGCCTCCCGCCCGGCGCGGGCCGTGCGGTCCAGCATGGTGTTGGCCGCCTGCATGCGCTTCGGCCAGTCGGCGGCCGAGGACCAGCCGTTGTCCACCACCAGCAGCACGGGCCCCTTGCCGGCGAAGCGGGAGCCGGCATCCAGCACCGGCTGCGCCAGCGCGACGATCACCAGCGATGCGGCCAGCAGGCGCAGCGCCAGCAGCCACCAGGGGGTCCGTGCGGGAGTCTCCTCCGTGGCATGCAGGCCGAGCAACAGGCGGATCGCGGGGAAGGTCTCGCTGCGCGGCGACGGTGGGGTCACGCGTAGCAGCCACCAGAGCAACGGCAATCCCGCGAGTGCCAGCAGGATCCACGGGGAGACGAAGATCATTGTGGCAACTGTAGCGCAGGCGCGCGCACTAGCGCACGCCCAAAGCGGTGTACAAAGTTAGCAAGGCGGATTCCGGCGGATGGTCGGTGCGGTGGATGCCGAAGCCGAATCCGGCGGCCGTGCAGATGGCCGCCAGGCCGTCCTGCTGTGCCTTCAGGCGGCGGGCATATTCATCACGCACCGTCTCCACACGCGGGATCAGCGTGTCGCCCTCGCGTTCCAGGCCGCGGAAGCGGATGCGGCCGACATAGGGCAGCAGCGTCTCCGCCGGATCGAGGATCTGCAGCAGGTAGCCGGTCACCGGTACCGCGGCCAGCCTGCCGACCGCCGCCTGGATCTCGGCCAGCGGCGACAGGAAGTCGCCCAGCAAGACCACGCTGGCATGACGCGGCAAGGGCAGGTGTGGCGGCAGGCCGGCGTCGTCGGCGGGGATGGCGGCAAGGTCCTGCGCCAGCCGGTCCATGGCGCCCCGCCCGGCAATGGCGCGGGCGCCTTCACGCAGCAGCAGCACGCGCTCCCCACCGCGCAGCAGCAGCGAGGCGAGCGCCAGCAGCAGCAAGTCGGCACGCTCGCGTTTCTCGACCGTCATGCCGCGGGAGTGCCAGCGCATCGAGGGGGACGCGTCGCGCCACAGGCAGACGGTCTGCGCCGCCTCCCATTCGGTCTCGCGGATGAACCAGCCATCGGGCACGGGGCGGCCGGACTTGGCGGACTGGCGCCAGTCGATGCGGGCGAACGGGTCCCCGGTCACAAAGCGGCGGAACTGCCAGAAGCTGTCGCCCTGGCCGACGCGCCGCCGCCCGTGCACCCCCTGCGCCACGGTCGCCGCGACGCGTTCGGCCGCGATCAGCAGGGGCGGCAGGCGGGCGCCGACCGCCTCGGCGCGGCGGGCGTTGGGAAGGGGCGCGGCGGCCATCTACTCCCCCTCCCCTTGTGGGTTTGGGCTGCGAAGCGGACCAAGGCCCCCTTGTGGGTTTGGGCTGCGAAGCGGACCAAGGCCCCCTTGTGGGTTTGGGCCGCGAAGCGGACCAAGGGTGAAGGAATTTCTGACTGCGCTGCCGTCCACTGCCCCCGCCCTAACCAAGGCGCCCTACCAGCCGGTCGATCACCTCCCCCAGCACCACGCCGTCCGCTCGGGCCGAGAAACTCAGCGCCATCCGATGCCGCAGCACCGGGCGAGCCAGCGCCACCACGTCGTCGATGCTGGGCGACAGCCGCCCCGCCAACAGCGCCCTCGCCCGGCTCGCCAGCATCAGCGCCTGCGCCGCGCGCGGGCCGGGACCCCAGGCGACGTGGCGCCGCACCGTCTCGTCCTGCGCCGTGTCGGGACGGCCGCCACGGACCAGCAAAAGGATCGCCTCCACCACCTTCTCGCCCACCGGGACGCGGCGAATCAGTGCCTGCGCCGCCTGCAGCTCCTCCGCGGTCATTGCCTGGCGGGGCGGGGCCTCGGCCACGCCCGTGGTGGCGAGCAACATGGTGCGCTCGGCCGCCAGGTCCGGGTAGCCGACGATCACCTCCAGCAGGAACCGGTCGAGCTGCGCCTCCGGCAGCGGATACGTCCCCTCCTGCTCGATCGGATTCTGCGTCGCCAGCACATGGAACGGCCGCGGCAGCCGATGCTCCACCCCGCCGACCGCCACCCGCTGCTCCTGCATCGCCTGCAGCAGCGCCGACTGCGTGCGCGGGCTGGCGCGGTTGATCTCGTCCGCCATCAGCAACTGGCAGAACACCGGACCGGGCACGAACCGAAAGCTGCGCTTGCCCTCCGCCTCATCCAGCACTTCCGAGCCGACGATGTCGGCCGGCATCAGGTCCGGGGTGAACTGCACCCGCTTGGTCCCCAGCCCCAGCACGACGCCCAGCGTCTCCACCAGGCGGCTCTTGCCCAGCCCGGGCACGCCCACCAGCAGGACATGGCCACCCGAGAGCAATGTGATCAGCACCTGGTCGATCACTTCGTCCTGGCCAAAGATCACTTGGCCGATCGCGGCCCGCACCTTGGCGATCCGCGCACCCAGCGCTTCCACGTCGGCGAGGACAGCGCTCTGATCCATAGGGGACAGGCTCCCCGCATTCGCCCCAATCAGACTCCCCGTGGCCGAGACTCCCCGTGGCCAGATTCCCGGCGACCAGATTCCCCGTGCCCAGATTCGCCCCGCCCAGTGGCGCGGCAGCCATACCCGACGACATTCAGCGCTCGCTTTCACCGTTTTCTCTGTCGCGGTCATATAGGCTCTTTTGCGGACGGGGGGATGCTCCCTATATCGCCGGTTACACAGAAATCACGGCGAGCACTGGAGACGGAGACGTGAACCAAGGCAGGGCCAGCATGCCGATGTCCGCGCTTGCGCGCGGCGGCACGGCGTCGGGACCGTTTTCGAATGCCGTGGCCTTTGCCGACACAACGACGCCCAAACCGCGCCGCGCCCCGGTGGAATGCGGCGATCTGCCCTTCCTGATCCGCCGCGACGGCACTTGGCTGTATCGCGGCACCCCGATCAATCGCAAGGAACTGGTCTGTCTGTTCTCGAGCGTGCTGCGGCGCGAGGACGACGGGTCGTACTGGCTGCAGACCCCCGCCGAGCGCGGCCGCATCGAGGTCGAGGATGTGCCCTTCATTGCGGTGGAACTCGACTGGGCGGGCGACGGACGCCAGCAGGTGCTGTCGTTCCGCACCAATGTCGATCAGGTGGTCGCCGCCGGGCCGGAAAATCCGATTCGCGTGGCGCATGATATCCTGACCTGCGAGCCTACCCCGTATTTGCTGGTGCGCCCCGGCGCCGGCGTCTTCAGCATCGAGGCGCGGATCAGCCGGCCCGTGTATTACGAACTGGTGGCGCTGGCCGTGCCGGAATGGGTCGGCTGCCGGCGCATGCTCGGCGTCTGGAGCAGTGGGAAGTTCTTTCCCCTGGGCGAGATGCCGCGCGGCGACGAGTGACCAGCGAGGAATTGCGCGCCCGCCTGACCGCCGCGGTCGCCGCGCCGCGCGACGATACGGTGGTGTATGGCGACGAGGTGCTGCAGGCGCTCGACGCTCCGCCGGTCCCCGCGGCGGTGCTGGTGCCGGTGGTGCTGGGTCCGGTGCCCGGCATCCTGCTGACCAAGCGCACCGCGCATCTGAACAAGCACGCCGGGCAGGTGAGCTTTCCCGGCGGCCGGATCGATGCGGGCGAGACGCCCGAGCAAGCGGCCTTGCGCGAGGCGGAGGAGGAGGTCGGACTGTCGGCTCGGGACGTCGAGCTGCTGGGGCGGATGGCAGATTACGTCACCGGGACCGGGTATCGGATCACCCCTGTCCTGGGCTTGCTGCCGCCAGGGCTGGAACTGCGCCCGTCGCCGCACGAGGTGGAGGCGGTATTCGAAATGCCGCTGACCACGCTGCTGGACCCGACGGCGCCGCGGCGGCGCAAGCGCGACCAGCAGGGGAACCTGCGGGAGTTCTGGGAGTGGCCGCATCCCGATCATTACATCTGGGGTGCGACGGCGGCGATCCTGGTGCACCTGGCGGAGATGCTGCGAAGTGCGGGACGGGGCGGGCGCGGCAACGCTGAGTGCGGGAGCGCTGACTGATACCGGGCGTCGCAACTCGGGCGTCGCAACTCGGGCGTCGCAACTGATAACTCTTGCGACCGAGTGGCGGCGATTTCTTCCTGTCATGGCCGGGTCCGACGCCGCCGCTCGACGAGCCGGCTCCAGATGCCCATGCCGCGTTCATAGCTGGCGCCGTCATCGAACAATGCGGTGCCCGACAGTGGTTCCATCAGGCCGGTTGCAATACCGAATTCTCCGGGCAAGGCGATCGGCTCACGCCTGGACGGCAACCAGCCGTCCCTGCATGGCTCGAACTATTGTCCGACACCGTCGACCGCAACGATGTTGTAGTTCGCGTATTTGAGGCCGATCTTGTGCGCCGCCGTGTATTCCGGCGAGGTCCGCCAACGTTGCAGCGCCGCCATGCTTTCCCACCGAAGCACGACAATCCGGCCCTTTGGCAGCGTGCCTTCGATCGACGTTCCGGGTCCGGCTGCGACATAGACGCCGCCATAGGCTTTGATGGAAGCCTGCGCGGGTGGCAGGTATTCGTTTTTATAACCGGAGGGGTTCGTCACGTCGTTGAGCGCGATCATATAGACGGGCGGTTTCGCCTGGGCGTGCAGCGCCTGCAGCCCGGCGGCACCGATCATAACCCCGATCAAAGCCGATAACGCCGCGGTATGGCGGGTGTTCATGCTGCTTTCCTTGCTGCACTGGAATGCTCCGCATTCCTGTTGAACGTCACCCGCACTTTTGGCGAACCGGAATCAGGCCGTCCAATATAGAATACCTCTGGCAATCAATGCCGGTTCGGCATAAGGGGGATGCCATGGACCTGCGCCACACGCGAACCTTCGTCACCGTGGCCGAATTGGGAACCGTCTCCAAGGCGGCGCAGAAGCTGCGTGTCGCCCAGCCGGCGTTGTCGCGGCAGATCGGCGATCTGGAGCAGGAACTGGGCTTTCGTTTGTTCGATCGGGTCGGGCGCCGGCTCGCCCTGACCAGCGAGGGCGAGCAATTCCTCAGCGACTGCCGCGGCCTGTTGAGTCATGCCGACGCCGTCGGCGAGCGCGCGCAATCGCTCCGCCGGGGCGACACCGGTGTCCTCAAGCTCGCGGCCTCGCCGCAGCACATCGAAAGCGTGCTGTCGCTGTTCCTGAACCGCTACGCCCAGCGGTTTCCGAATGTGAGAGTCAAGATCATCGAAGCGGCCGGACGCGAAAGCCTGGCCATGCTCGAGCGTGGCGAGATCCACCTGGCGCAGAACCTGCTGCAGGCCATCGATCCAAACGACCCGCGCTTCGCCAGCCTGCCGCTCGCGCCGGTCGAGTTGCTCGCGGCGAGCCATCCAAAGCTGGTCCTCGGCACCAATGGCAGCATCGAAGTCAGCCAGCTTGCCGCGCAGCCATTGCTGGTGCTGGATGCGGAATTCGTCGTCCGCCGCGCATTCGACGCGGCGTGCAGGCTCGCCGGCCTCAAGCCGGACATTCGCCTGGCCAGCCGCGCGCCGCACACGCTGCTCGCGCTTGCCGAGGCGGGTCACGGCGTGGCGATCATTCCATCCCAACTGCGAACCGATCGCTACGCCTTGCGGATCGTCGGGCTGACCCACCGCGGTGAGCCGCTACGCGAGCCGCTGGCCATGCTGTGGGACCGACGCCGTCCGCTACCGCGCTACGCCTCGGCCTATTGCGAAATGCTGCGGGCCTATGTGCACGACATATTTCCGATCACGCGCGCGTCCGTGGCGGAGAACAGTGTGGCCGAGAACAGTGTGGCGGAGAACACTGGCGAAGCGGGCACCGCCGCGCCGGCTCGCGCGCGCGCCAATGCCTAGTGCGCCGCGTCGTTGATTCTGCCGCAAGCCCACGCCGGCCGGGCCCGGGGCCTTACCGCGCGGTCCGCAGGGTTCAGACCTCCCTTTGTCGTTTGAACCGCTGCGTGCCGCTCCGTGGTCCGCGGCCTTCGCCGGGGCACCGCTTCAGGTGGGGACCCATGCCGCTTGGGTCCCCGCCTGCGCGCGGATGACGTCAGGTACCCGATCGCACGCCATCCTTCGATCATCCCGCGCTGCCTGCTCCCCAGCACCAGCACGTCCCCCTACACCAGAGATTTTCCAGTTCCCTACTCCAGCCCGCGCCGGTGCGGCGAGTGCGGGTGCGCATGATCATGCTGCTCGTAGTGCTGCCGCAGCAGATCCTTGCCGTAGTCGTTGCCGTTCGGCGTGCGCACCAGCGTGTGGATGTGGTTCCTCGTCGGCTCGTCGTTGTCGAGCGCGATGCCGCGCTGGTGGTCGAACTCGATCAGGATCACCGGGCTGTGGATGCGGTAGTAGAACGGGCTGACCGGATCGCAGCTGCCCTATCCAGGCGAACCACGTTTCCCCCAGATGCGCCTTCACCTCGTCCACTCGAACTTCTGCATGGCCGGGGCGGATGCGGCCGACATAGACGTTGATCAGGTCGAGCAATAGCGACTGTTGCTCCGGCGTCAGGCGGTCGTAGCGGATGCCTTGGTAGTTCAACGTCAGGTTGTCGCGGAAGGCGGCGGAGAACACCTCCATCGGCAGGTCCTGGCTGACGGTGGCTTCCGCCCGTTGCTCGGGCGACAACGCGTGCATCAGGGCGAAGCCTTTGGCTTCCTCCGCCTCGAAGACGCGAATGCCGGCATATTGGCCGGACGTCGCCAGCACCGGCTCCGAGCCGAGGAACTGCGGCGTCAACACGATCTGGTCGCCCAGCACGAAGCAGTTGATGATCAGATGGTGACCGTCGATCTGCCAGCCCCACGGCTGGTCCTCGCCTGGCGCGCCGAAGACGCTGAGCCAGTAGTACCACTCGCCGTATTCCTCGGGACGGCCGGTCAGCTCGCGAATGTGGTCGTTCAGCTTCATGACATTGCGCGCGGTGGCGAAGCCGCTGGCGCTGAGGCTCTCGCGCACCAGGGCCAGGGCCGTGGCACGCTGCGCATCGGTCAGGTCGCGCAGGGAAACGCCGTGGCGCATCAGGTAGGGGTGGATGTTGGACCAGGTGCGCCACTGGTCGCTGTCGATCGCGAAGATCGCGGTATCGCGTTCCGCCGGTGTCAGGGCGGCGAGAAATTGCTCGGCCGCGGCCGCGACGGGAGCGACCGACACCCCGGTACGGTGCAAGGGGAACAGACCGCGGCGCGAGGTGCCGTCGGCGGTGAGACCGGTGAAAGATTCGGCGGCGGCGGCCTTGCCATGGATGAGCAATTCCTTCAGGCGCTCCGGTAGCGCGGAATTGAGCTGCCCGGCCGCGCCGACCCGCCGCTGGCGCGGGCGCATATTCAGTTCAGGCGTGTGCGTATGGGTGTGTTGCGTGTGGGTGTGTTGCGTGTGGGTCTGCGGCGCGTCGTCTGGCATGGCGAACTCCGGTTTCCTGTGCGCCTTGCGGCGGTCGTTGTGTTATCCTGTGATGGTGAACATCGTAGGCGATCAGACAGTTCCCGCCATACCCAGGCCACCGTAGACCGCCGCCAGGGGTAGCGAAACGCCAACCCTCGGCAGCTCCAAGATCGCATCGACGTCTTCCAGCAGGATTGCGTCCCGCACATCGAGCCGACCGGCATCGTTGCGGACATATGCTATCACCCGCGATTGGGCCAGTGGGTCTGATCCGCACCGCGAACGTCGGCGATCCCTCCCAACTTCTGCTGCCTGCGCTGCGGCCCGGTATTAGAGACGAGGCGCTCGGATCAACCAAACGGATCGACCGCGTAGCGTACCCCGGTCAAGTACAACCCCTCCGCCGGCGCCGTCGGCCCTGCCGCACTTCTGTCCATCGCGGCAAGCGCTGCTGCGACCCGTGCGGGCGGCCAGTGCCCGTCGCCGACCAGCCGCAGCGTGCCGACCATGTTGCGCACCTGGTGGTGCAGGAAGCTGCGCGCTTCAGCGACGATCTCCACGATGTCGCCATCACGCGTCACGTCCAGCCGATCGAGCGTGCGCAGCGGACTGTTCGCCTGGCATGCCGCGGCGCGGAACGAGCTGAAGTCGTGCCGACCCAGCAGCAACTGCGCCGCGTCATGCATCGCGGCGGCGTCGAGCGGCGCGTGCACGTGCCAGACGCGCCCGACCAGCAACGCGGGACGCGCCCGGCGGTTGAGGATGCGATACCGGTACATGCGGCCGACGGCGGAGAACCGTGCATGCCAGCCCTCGCGTGCCGGCGCGGCGCGCAGCACGACAACCGGATGGGGCTTCATGTGGTAGTTCAGTGCCTCGCGCAGCCGGTCGGGCGAGAGCAGCGCCGGCAGCATGAGCTGCGCCACCTGCGCCTCGGCATGCACGCCGGCATCGGTACGGCCGGCGACGACGCTGGAAACCGGCACCCCGCGCGAAAGCTGCGCCGCGGCGGCCTCCAGCACCTCCTGCACCGACAGGCCGTTGTCCTGCCGCTGCCAGCCGACAAAAGGGCTGCCGTCGTACTCCAGCATGAGCGCCCACGACGTCACGCCGCGCGGCCAAGCCGGGCGACCAGCGCCTGCGCCGCCGCGGGATTGCGAACCTTCGCGCCGGAGATGAAGTACAGGAACACATCGCCATGCTTCGCCCAGCCCTTGGCGCGCTTCTCCCAGCGAGTCAGGGCCGCAGCGGAATAACCCGTGTCCTCCGATTCGTCCGTGCGCATCAGGCGAGCATATGTGAAGTCGGCCGTCTGCTCTTCGATCATCGGAAACTCGTCGGAATCGGCAAACACGATCGCGACGTTGTGCCGGCGTGCCAGGTCATAGAAGCGCGGGTCCTCGAAACTGGGATGCCGCACTTCCAGCACGTGGCGCAGCTTCAGGCCGCCGACTTCGCGCGGCAACAGGTTCAGGAACTGTCCCAAATCGTCGGCATCGAACCGCTTTGTCGTCATGAACTGCCAGCTGATCGGGCCGAGCCGGTCTTTCAGCTCTCCCAGCCCCTGGCCGACGAAGCGGGCCACCGCTTCCGCCGCCGTCGCCAACTGCTTGCGGTTGGTGCAGTAGCGCGAGGCCTTGATCGAGAACACGAAACCATCCGGCGTCTCGTCGTGCCACTTCCTCCAGCTATCTGGTTTGAAGGTCGAATAGTACGTGCCATTGATCTCGATCGAAGTCAGCTTGCGGCTGGCGAATTCCAGCTCGCGCTTGTGCGGCAGGCCGGGCGGATAGAATGGCCCGCGCCAGGGCTCAAAGGTCCAGCCACCGACGCCGACGTAGATCTTTCCGGTCATGTCGGACTCCCCGTTGCTCGTGCGCCAACTGCTCATTGCAAGGCAGCTCGCCGGACGCAATCCCCGCAGACCGGCGGGATGGTCCTCATCACCGAGAAATGCCGATTGACATCCGCCCGGCAACCGTGTTCACAAGCGTCATGTTGTCCGCATCTCGCATCGCACTGGCCGCCCGCCGACGCCGCCGTTCCATGACGGGGGTGTGGGGTTTGCGCGCGCGATAGGCTCGTTTCGCGGACCAGCACGAAGGCCCCCGTCGGCAGCGACGGGGGCCTTCGTGCTTTCAGGGTCTTCGTCGCTGCTTTTCTCTCAACAGCAAGGACGACAGCGATGACCCAAACTGCCAACCCGTTCGACGCCGTGATGAACATCACGCCGCGCCCGCCAATCGTGTTTGTCTCCGGTCAGGGTTCCTGGCTGACCGATTCCACAGGCCGCACCTATCTGGATTTCATCCAGGGCTGGGCAGTGAACACCCTCGGCCATTCGCCGCGCGTGATCGTCGAGGCCCTGGCGCGTCAGGCGGACCGGCTGATCAACTGCAGCCCCGCCTTCTACAACGACCAGATGATCCGGCTGTCGGACCTGCTGGCGCAGCATAGCGGCCTGTACCAGGTGTTCCTCGCCAACAGCGGCGCCGAGGCCAATGAAGGCGCCATAAAGCTCGTGCGCAAATGGGGCGCGAAACATCGCGGCGGCGCCTACGAGATCATCACCATCGACCACGGTTTCCATGGCCGCACGCTGGCCACCATGTCTGCCTCCGGCAAGACGCAGTGGGAGCATCTGTACGAACCGAAAGTGTCCGGCTTCGTGAAGGTGCCGCTGAACGACCTCGCCGCGGTAGAGGCAGCAATCACGCCGCGCACCGTCGCGGTGATGCTGGAACCGATCCAGGGCGAAGCGGGCGTCTTCGAAGCCACCGACAGTTTCCTGCGCGCCCTGCGCGCCCTGACGCGCGATCGCGGGATGCTGCTGATCCTCGATGAGATCCAGACCGGCATTGGCCGCACCGGCCGCGTGTTCGGCTGCGAGCATGCGGGCGTCACGCCGGACATCATGACGCTGGCGAAGGGCCTGGGCGGGGGCGTGCCCCTGGCAGCGTTGCTCGCGCATCGCGACGTCTGCTGCTTCGAGCCGGGCGATCAGGGTGGCACATTCTGCGGCAATCCGATCATGGCGGCGGTCGGTTGCGCGGTGATGCAGGAGATCACGCGGCCCGGCTTCCTGGATGCGGTGACGCGGGTGGGCGAGCATCTGGCGAACCGCCTGAACGAACTGTCGCGGCGGCATGGCTGCGGCGAAGTGCGCGGCAAGGGTCTGCTGCGCGGTTTGAACCTCGGGCGCGACAACGCCGCGCGGATCGCGGAGCAAGCGCTGGCACGCGGGCTGTTGGTCAACGCCCCCCGCCCCGACACGCTGCGCTTCATGCCGTCGCTGATCGTCACGCCGGAGGAGATCGACCGTATGACCGACATCCTCGACGGCGTGCTGCGGGTGCCCGACGCAAGTGCCCGGCAGGCGCTGCTGGAATCCGTACGACGGTCGGGCGCCGCCCATGCCACCCCGGGCGCCGACGCTGCGCGCAGCCAGGACTTTCTGTGCGGCCCGGACGGGTTGCCCGAATGAAACCGATCGGATGATTGCCGTCGACACGTCGGCGCTGATGGCCGTTGTTCTCGACGAAGCCATGGGTGAACGCTGCCGGGAGGCGTTGGCCACCGAACCCGAGCTGGCGATTTCCGCTGGTACCGTCGCCGAAGCGTTGATCGTCGCGGACCGCCGGAACGTCGGACGAGAAATGACCAGGCTGATCGACGAGCTTGGATTTGAGATTGTGGCGGTGACACCGGGCGCGGCGCGGCGGGTCGCCGCGGCCTACGCAAGATGGGGCAAGGGCATGCATCCGGCTGGCCTGAATTTTGGCGACCACTTTGCCTATGCCGTCGCCGAGGAACGTGCGTGTCCGCTGCTGTTTGTCGGGATCGATTTTACCAGGACTGACCTGCGGAGCGTGCTGTAGCGACTGGCGCGACGCCGCACCGCAGTGGATCTACAGCGGCAGCAGACTTGCAGCGGCAGCAGACCTACACCGGCAGCAGACCTACACCGGCAGCAGACCTACAGCGGCAGCAGACCCACAGCGGCGGCGGATCTACAGTGGCAGGAGACCTACAGCGGCAAGAGCGGCAGCACGACCTTGCTCGGGCGGCTGCTGTCCACGAACACGGTGTTCGCCGCGATACGCCGCCGCCGCGCCAGGCCCTCCAGCTCGCCGGTGTTCGGGTTGACGTCGAATTTCGGAAAATTGCTCGATGATATGTCCAGCCGGATGCGGTGGCCGGGCAAGAACAGGTTGGCGGTGGGGAACAGGGTGATACGGACTCGGACGATTTCGCCGGGCTGGCGAAGCCGCGGCTGGGACGGATCCTCGGCGTAGCGCAGGCGCAGGATGCCGTCGGTCAGGATCATGGCGTAGCCGGCCGGATAGTCGGCGGACGGCGGATGCACATCGATCAGCTTGGCGGTGAAGTCGGTATCGGGGCCATCCGTGGCGACCCGCAAGTCCGCCTCCACTGGCCCAACCACTTGTAGTGGCTCGGACAGCGGCGCGGTCTGGAACACCAGCACGTCCGGCCGTGACGCCAGCGGCAGGTAGGGCGGCGTGCAGCCGAAGAACCCCGGCGCCTCCACTTGATTCCAGCTCCCCGCATAGGCCACCGGATCGAGACTGCTCATGGCCCCGCCGATGGTCGGCACCGGATGCGCCGGGTCGAAATCGTAGGACAGCGCCGCTGCCCCGGCCGCTGGTGCCGCGCGGTCCAGATGGCCGTCCCCATGCAGGTGGAATGGCGTGAATTCGACGCCAGGAGGTGGCCAATCGTCGGCGGTGATCCACCGGCCGCCATGATGCAGGTGCCCCGCCTCGTCGCGCATACCGTTGCCGCCGCCCATGACGAACACGCGCACCGCAGGTTCGCCCAGGGCCGCGCCCTTCACCACGTGATCGAAGCAACGCAGCCGATACGCGCGCCAGTCGCCGGCCCAGGAATCGAGCGGCGCCGCCGGGCCAAATTCGACATCGCCGAAGCAGTGGTTGCTGCGGTCGCCATGCGTCCACGGCCCCAGGATCAGCCGCTGCGGCCCTCGGGCAGCGCGCTTCAGGCCGGTGTAATTGCTGGTCGCGGTCAGCGGATACGGGTCCCACCACGACGACATGTGCACGCACGCGGCGCGCGAGTACCGCGCGTACGAACCCTCGGTCCAAATCCCGAGCTGCTGCCAGAACGGCCCGTCCGCGCCGTGCGTCCATTGGTCGAACAGGTAAGCCTCATAGTCGGGATGGTGGCGCAGCGGCGAGTGGCCGGGCTTCCATGGCATGCGGGTGAACCAGTCACGGACATCTTCCGCCGCCAGCGCCGCCTGCAGCACCGGATCGGCCTGCGCTTCCGGCGACACCAGCGCATTCTTGAACGCCCAGGTCGCCTGCTTCAGCTCGAACGCACCGGACTGGCGGATGCCGGACTTCCAGGAGTTGGCGAAGCCGCCGCAGTCCAGCACCTGCGCCACCAGTCCGGGCGGATCGAGGCAGCCCAGCGCCGCCTGCGTGTGTGCGGCATAGGACAGGCCCATGGTGCAGATCCGCTCGTCGCACCAGGATCGATCGCGCAGCCAGGTGCAGGCGTCGAAGCCGTCCTCGCCGTCCGACAGGTATTTCACAAAGCGGCCTTCGGAACCATAGCGGCCACGCGTGTCCTGATACACCACGGCGTAGCCATGCGCGGTGAAGTAGGCGGCGATCTCGGCGCGCGTGGCCGGGGTGCGGTCGGCGGCGGTCAGCTCGGAGCGGCTGGTTTCGTTCCGTCCATACGGCGTGCGTTCCATGATGACGGGGAACGGGCCGGCGCTGTCGGGCAGGTGCACGTCGGTGGCGAGGCGGACGCCGTCGCGCATGGCGACCATGTGGGTGGCAATTGACATGCGGCGGTCTCCTTGCCGGTTCGTGTCATTGCGAGGTGCAACTATCGTGCCCCGCTGCAGGCCTCGCCTGCCATGCTGATGCAAATCCGGCCATCGCCCCAGGCGAGACGCGGTCGTCGCACAGGCTCTAGCGTCCCCTGCCCTGCAACGGTCTGTTCTTCCGCTCTGACAGGCCCGCCGTGAAGACCGGCTCCCAGGTCCGGATGTGTTGCGTGATCAGCTTTGCGATTGTGTCGGTCTGGCCGGCTGCCGCCATGTCGATCAACTGATAATGCTCCGTGACCGATGCGACCTGGCGCTGTCGCCCGGCCGATGAGTCGAGGCCGTAAAGGCGCATGCCGTCGCGCAATTCCATGATGAACCGGGTCAGCATCGGATTGCTGACGCGCGACACGAGTTCGAGGTGGAAGGCCCGATCGCGCTCGATATACAAGCGGCTGTCCTCGCGTTGCACCGCCGCGGCGATCTCGTCGGCCAGCCGGCGCAGCGGTTCCGTCTCGGTCAGCCGCTTCTCGGCCAGGCTCACCACGGCGAACCGCTCCAGCAGTTCGCGCAGGGCGAACCCGCTGCTGAGTTCTTCCAGGCTGGTCGCTTCCACCCGAAAGCCACGGTTGCGCACCGGCGCGATCAGCCCGCCATGGCTCAGTTCCAGCAGCGCCTCGCGGACCGGTGTGGTGGAAACGCCAAGCTCCTCGGCGAGGGCTGGGACTGAATACATCGTTCCGGGACCGGCGTGGCCCGAGACGATGTCGGCCCGCACACGCTGCAACACCATGTCGCGCAGGCTGGGGAACGACTCCGCGCTCCGTGACGCATCCAAGTCGGGCCTCCTTGCGGTCGGGGGATGTTTGTCGGCGGCAGCATAAGGCGCTTGACGTGGCGTGTCACGCATGATAGTAGCGCATTACTGTCACGCGTGACACGGCACGCGCTAGCTTCTCGCTTCACCACCCCTTTGGAGGTCCGAATGATCGACGATGCCCTGAAAACCTGGCTCTGCCTCGGCTGCGGCTTCTCCTACGACGAGGCCACGGGTCTCCCCGAGCATGGCCTGCCCCCGGGCACACGCTGGCGGGACGTGCCGGACGACTGGGTCTGCCCCGACTGCGGCACGCCGAAAGCCCGTTTCGAAATGGTCGAGATCCCCTACGCCGAGGGGCAGCCGGCTGCACGCCTCGCAGCCTGATCCAACCCAACAACGGAGCACGCCATCATGTCCGACGCTTTCGTCCTGCGCGCCGATGAGCGCGGCTACAACAAGATCCTGTCGACCGGTGCGACGGCTTCCTATGTCGGCGGCCATCCCGACGCGTTCATTACCCGCTTCTCGAGCTTCAACTTCGGCGAGTATCAGGATGGCCGCCACGGGTTCGGCCGCATCCGGGTATTCGGCGACGAAGCATTCCACCACCCGGGATGCAGCTACAGCATGCATCCGCACCACAACTTCATCATCTGCGCCTTCGTGCTGGAGGGAAAGCTCACGCACATCAACACGCTGGGTGGTCTCGAGGACCTCGGCCCGGGCGATTACTATGCATTCTCTGCCGGTTCCGGCGGGTTGCATGAAGAGCTCAACCGGTTCCACGAACCGATGCGGGCGATCTATCTCTGGCTGCTGCCGGACCACCTTCTGCTGCCGCCATCCTACACGCGCGGCCATTTCGATGCCGCCGCCGGCATGAACAAGATCACCACGCTGGTTGGCAACGAAGCCGGCGCGGTTCCGCTGTCGCAGGATGCGCGGGTCTCGCGGCTGGTGAGCGATACACCTGGCACGTTCCGCTATCGCCCGCGCTCGGCGGGCCACGGTGTCTATGCCTTCGTCATCGATGGGACAGTGTGCTGCGACGGCACCACGCTGAAGCGGCGGGACAGCAAGGCTGTTTCGGGTGTCGAGGAGATCATCTGCGAGACCGGCCGCGGCGATGCCGACGTCCTGTTCGTCGAGACCATTATGTGAAGCACCTATCTGAATGACCGGCGGGACCGGATCAGGGAGGGCCACGGTTGCGCAATTAACCGGGCTACACGAGCCGGCCGAACCGCCACAAAGTCGCGTAGTTCACGATTGGCCGCGCGAACGTGGCGCCTTCCGCGACGAACCGCTTTCCCTCATCCAGCATAGGCTGGAAGGTATCGAGTTGCTTGGCGTGCTCCAGCGTATCCCAAACGCTGGTTTGCATCATCGACAACGACGCCTCATCCGCACCCGTGTAGAAGGCGAGCAGGCCCGGCATCGCCTCGATGCCGGGCCGAAGGACCGCTTCCGCTTCGATCATCATGGCGCGCAGTCGCGCAAACTTCGGCGCGGCACAGTGCACGACGGAAATACGCACCACGGGATCGGACACCGTGTTTCCTCCCTGGCAGCGACCAATATCAACTCTCCTATGCACGCTAGGGCATGCCGGCTCCGCGCTGCAAGCCGCATTCTAACGCCTTGTCCCGCGGTGTTTGGTTGCCGCTCCACCGTGCTGAATACAGGTGCTCGGGATCTTTCCTTCCCGGCGGCACTGTCGCGATCGGCGTCGAAGGCGCGGAGGCCGCGGCGGCGCCAGCGGGTAACAATGTGGTGGGGATCGTCGCCGCCGTCGTCAGCACCATGGGGCTGGTCGGCGAGGTGGAGGAAGGCGCCAAGGGATCGGTTCGCATGGGTGCAGGCGTATTTCGCTGCGAAGCGGCGACCGTGCGAAACCGCCGGTTATCCCGACGATATCGGCGGGTTGCTGCAAGCCGACGCCACCGGTTCACCGTAGCATGCCGCCTGGTTTGACGCGCACCAGGCGTAATCGTCGGCTACCCCATTTCGCATCCGCAGCATACGGCGCTACAACCCCACACCTATGCCGCCGTCCCCGCCTTCTTCGGGCCGCATCCCGTCCTGGCTGCCGGCCTTGCTCGGCTACTTCATCGCCGTCGGGCCGGCCGCCACCGACATGTACCTGCCCGCATTCCCGGCGGTGGAGCATTCCTTCGGCACAGCGCCTGGCACCGCGCAACTGACACTGGCCACGTGGTTCGCCGGGCTGGCCCTGGGACAGGTCACGCAGGGCACGCTGTCCGACCGCATGGGCCGGCGCCGTCCACTCATCGGCGGCACGGCGCTGTTCACGCTGGCCACCATCGGCTGCGCTCTGGCGCCCTCCATGGGCTGGCTGGCCCTGTTCCGGGCGGTGGCGGCGTTCGGCGCCTCGGCGGGGATGGTGGTGCCGCGTGCCATGGTGCGCGACCTCGCCGAGGGCCACCATGCCGCCATCCTGATGTCCCGCCTGGTGCTGGTGATGGGCGTGGCGCCGATCCTGGCCCCCAGCATCGGGGGAGCCGTGCTGACCTTCGCGCACTGGCGACTGATCTTCGGCATCCTGGCGCTGTACGGCACGATCGGCTGCGCCATGGCGTGGCTGCTGGTCCCCGAGACGCTGCCGCCGCCCCGCCGCACCCGCCTGCGCCTGCACCAGCAAGTCTCCCGCTACATCAGCATCCTGCGCGAGCCCGTGTTCCTGACCCATGCCGCCATGGGGGCGGGCGGCAGCTTCTGCATGTTCGCCTATCTGGCGGGGTCGTCGCCGGTGTTCATCCTGGGCTTCGGGCTGGCGCCGTGGCAGTTCGCGCTGATCTTCGGCCTGTGCTCCTGCGGGCTGATCGCGGGGTCACAGATCAACGCGCGGCTGCTGCCGAAGCTGGGGCTATCCTTCATGCTGCGGCTCATCGCCCGGATCTCGCTGGCCGCCACCGCGACGCTGACCGTGCTGGCCTTCACGGGCGTGCACATCCTGGCGGCGATCGTCGCGCCGATCTTTGTCGCGCTGAGCTGCCAGGGGTTCAGCAACGGCAACACCACCGCCGGCGCGCTGCAACGGCATGCGGCGCAGGCGGGGAGCGCCTCGGCGATGATGGGGCTGGCGCAATACACGCTTGGCGCCACCAGCGGGCTGCTGGTGGGGTGGTTCACCGACGGGACGCCGCGCGGCATGGCGGCGCTGATGCTGTGCGGGTCCCTGGGCATGACAATTGCCGACCGGCTGCGGCCACGGGCATAGTGCGCGCCATGACCTGTATCGTTGGCATCCCCGCCTGCGCGCGCATGGTGAACGGGCACCTGCGCCACGACACGCCCGCCCGCTACGCCGCCGCGGTGCTGGGCGGCGCCGGCTGCGTGCCGATCATGATCCCGCCGCTGGGCGAGCCGGAACTCGCGGTGCTGGACCGGCTGGACGGACTGCTGCTGTCCGGCAGCCCGAGCAACGTGCACCCGGACCACTACGCCGGCGGCGACTCCCGCACTCCCGACCTGCACGACCTGGAACGCGACGCCACGACCCTGCGCCTGATCCCCGAGGCGGTGCGGCGCGGCATTCCCGTGCTGGCGATCTGCCGCGGCATCCAGGAGCTGAACGTGGCGCTCGGCGGCAGCCTGTTCCAGGCGGTGCACGAGGAGCCCGGGCGGTTCGATCATCGCGGCCAGGGGGTGGACATCGAAGCGCGCTATGCGCCGCGGCACCTGGTGACGCTGTCTGGCGGGCTGGCGCGCATCGTGGGCTCGACGACGATCCTGGTGAACTCGCTGCACTGGCAGGCGGTGGACCAGGTGGCGCCAGGGCTGGTGGTGGAGACGGTGGCACAAGACGGCACCATCGAGGGCGTGCGCGCTCCGGACGCTCCCGGCTGGGTGCTGGGCGTGCAGTGGCACCCGGAGTGGCGCTACGCGGACGATTCGGCGAGCGTGGCGATCTTCCGCGCCTTCGGCGAGGCGTGTCGGGCTTATTCGAGTGGCGTCACGGCTGGCGTTGGGCGGGGATCGTTGTCTGCGTCACGTGGCGCAGCCGAGGGCGCCGCGCGGCGGCACGCGGCCGCCGTTACAGCTTAGTCCTGCCGCCGTGACGGCTAATACCAGGCCGCCAAATGAATGACTCCCCCTGTGTCATGGCCGGCCTCTGTCATGGCCGGCCTGCGCCGGCCATGACAGAGTGGGATCAGGGCCATCAGGTGGAATTACGAAAGGCGGGATGACATGGATCTGGGATTGCAGGGCAAGACCGCGCTGATCACCGGCGGGTCGAAGGGGATCGGGCGGGCCTCGGCCGAGGTGCTGGCCGATGAGGGCTGCAACGTCATCCTGGTGGCGCGCGAGCAAGCGGCGCTGGATGCGGCGGCGGAGGCGATCCGGGCGCGGCGGCAGGTGAACGTGCGGACGATCTCCGCCGACCTGTCGAGCGATGCCGCCGTGCGGCGGGTCGCGGCGGAGGCGGGTGAGCTGGACATCCTGGTGAACAACGCCGGCGCCATTCCGCCCGGCGACCTGCTGGGCGTGGACGACGAGCGGTGGCGGCGCGCGTGGGATCTGAAGGTGTTCGGCTACATCTCGTTCTGCCGCGCGGTCTATGCGGCGATGAAGCCGCGCGGTGCGGGGGTGATCGTCAACGTGATCGGTTCGGCGGGGGAGAAATTCCCGACCGGGTATATCGCGGGGGCGGCGGGGAATGCGTCGCTGATGGCGTTCACCCGGGCGCTGGGCAAGGGCGCTCCGGCGGACGGGCTGCGGGTGGTGGCGATCAATCCGGGGCCGGTGGAGACCGAGCGCCACGTGATGCTGCAACGCGACCGGGCGGCGAAGGAACTGGGCGATCCGGAGCGGTGGCGGGAGCTGACGAAGGGCATGCCGTTCGGGCGTCCGGCGACGCCGGCGGAGATTGGGTATGCGGTGGCGTTTTTGGCGAGCTCGAAGTCTGGGTACACGTCCGGGACGGTGCTGACGATCGATGGGGGAGGGTGACGCTGCCGCCGCGTCACGGTCGTCAGTGTAGTTTTGTGCTGCGCGGTTAGTAGCTGGCCAGTCACATTGCGAGACAGTCGCCTACCGAACCCATATCAGACCTTGCGAGCCGTCAGCAGGAAGGCCGGTGCTGGCCGGGAGCGGCTGGTCCGCTATGGAATGAAAAAGACGCGGATAGCGGACATTTGGCCTAGGAACCGCCTGCGCGGCAAGAAGCCCTTGAAAAGTTGAGCCTGACCGATGCTTTTAGAGTTCCGGTCATATCTTTTGAAAGCCACAACCTATTGATAACGTTGGTTCGGACTCAGCTTGCAGAAGTCTTAATTTCTGAACAGGCTTGCCACCGCAAGCCGGTGCATCGAGCAAGGCGTTGACCATTGTTGGTGTGGCCGTAGTGGGTTAAGAGATCGAAACCAAACATAAGCCAGGGTAGGATGATATGGCTAGGTTCACAGCGTTCATAGTGAATGGATTTGACGCGCCTTACCTCTCGGAACTGACTGAGTGTGGTGCTCCAGAGATGGAAGAGCCCAAGAACTATTTGGGATCTCTCTTTCTAAACAACTTGTTTGCGGTGCGATATCCTGATCCTATGAAGCGTCTGACAGTAATGTTCGGGCGTCGAGCAGATAATGCCGTCCGAGAATATCGGGCAGGTCGGGAACTACTTCTCTCATATATCCAGCGGCTTCCGGGAGGCAACAATCACTTTTTGGTTGCCCTAAGGGCAACTACGCACTTCGAGCATTGCATTGGGTCTGCGGCTCAGGCAGCGGCGCTTCTTGATTGTCTGATTGTAGCTGCCGATGCGCACGATCCTTCCGAGCCGCCCGATAGTAGTGATCGCAAGGGACGAGTGAAAAAAATCTGGAACCGAGCCAAACACTTCGACGAGGACATAGTGTCCCCTGATAGGGGTGCCGAGAACATTACCGCGCCAGTGTGGCTTAACAACACTGGTATTTCATCCGAGACAGCGACCGTCACATGGCTGGAGCTTCACAGCGTCCTCACCGAACAACAAGAAGCCTTATAGTTCTTCGCCGAAGACCTACCGACCAAGGCTGTCGAGATGCGAAACGCCGCGATGCAGGCCAATGCCGGCGAGGAGCAAAAAGCCGCAGTAGATGCGTCTGTGATGTCGGCTGTGGTGGGTTGTAGGCTGTCCCAACGCAGTGACCGGAATTGTTGAAATACGCATCAGACAATTACTCTCGCGCAGGTGCACCTTGCACCTCTGCGCCGCAGATATTCCGCCAAGGCGAAACGCCTTCACCGGAGCTATCAAGCCCGCTTGATGCCGACAACACAGTGATGGCATGAGGAAATGAAGAACGTTCCGGCGATCTCGGCCCGCGCTACGGCATCCTGCCACTCAATTGCCTCCTCAGCGGTTAGCGCGGCGAGGACCCGTTGCTTGCTGTTGGTTAGCCTGGTGGCCTCGGCCGCGGTCAACGCGACGTGCTGCGGAAAGCAGGTTAGCTGCGTAAGTCCCGCCGCGTGGAACCGCCGATACAGGCTGGCATCGGCACATCCGGCCGGGGAAAAGCCAGCATTGATCATTCCAGGCCGATCTGCCTTGGCGCGCACCGCCGTGCTCAGAACAGCATTTGCCCATGAAGGCACGTCGGTGGCGCGCACAATGGCGGCGATCCGTCCGCCGGGGCGTGTTACCCGGATCAATTCGCTGAGCATCCGGTCCGCGTCGCCTTCTTCCAAGACGGTGAAGGAAAGTGCGACGTCAACACTGTTCGCGTCCAGAGGGATTGCCTCGGCGTCTCCTTCCTGAAAGACGATGCACTCAGAAAGGCCGTCCCGCCGCGCCAGCTGTTCCGCTTCGCGAAGCAGATAGGGGTTGATATCAACATCGATCACGTGGTTGGCTCTAGCGGTCCGGCGCGCGATTTCTCGCAATACGACACCCGAGCCGCCACCTACCTCGAGGATCACCTCGCCCGGTTGTATCTGGACCAGATCCAAAACATTCCGGACTACGGCCAGATAGCCCGAGCGGCCGCGTGCTTCGAGGACACCGACCATGCCAAGCAACGGCCCACCCATGGTAATCGTTCGATAGTGAGCACTTAGCGCGGGAATCAGCGGCTCCCATTGCGACGGGGCCAGGTCAAAGGGCAGCAATACAAGAGGGGGGCCGGCCCCCCGGATGTGGTAAGAGATCTCCCCGACCTCGCCTTCCTCCTCGGCCAATGTTCCCGCGGCGGCCGGGTCCTGTTGCTCGATGCCGTTGAGGAATCCCAGTATGGTCGATTCAATTTCCCCGCGGCGATCGGCGAGAACATCGGACCAAGGCTGACATGCGTAGCCGGGCAAGATGCGCGACGCGACGGTCGGGAGGTCTACCAGTAACCTTGCCGCTCCCTCCGCGCTGATGCCTTGGTCGCCCGCGACAACAAGAACTCGAGAGGCCATGCCAGCGAGCATGCCCGCCTCCAAGATTGGCGGATGCACCAAGGTGAGCGAGGCAACACGCTCTGGATACAGGCTTAACAGGCCTCGCCAGTCGGTCAGTCCCATACGCCCTGCCGCGACATGGGCCCGCGCGATGCCAAGATATTGGAACAGTTCGATGAGGCGCGCCTCGACCGCCGGTGCAGGTTCCACAGTGCTGTCCCCCTCCTCAGATTTTGCCGATCTTCAGCGGAAAAGCATCCGGCGACAACAAAACCGCTGGGCACGTCTGTTCCCTGTCATGAGCGCTTTCGGCGATCACGCGACAATCCGAAGCTTGATCATGCGAGAAACCTTAGCGGAAGAGGCGACAGAAAAGCCGCTGCGGGATCGTTTTCCTACGATTTGTGATTCTCGTAGCAATTTACTTGTAGTTTGCGCGGTGCTGAATTCTTCCCGGAGATTCAGAAGGTCAGGCGGGGGCGGAGGCGCTTCGCGTTGCTTTGAACTGTTGAGCGCTTCCCGCGCCGCGTCCGTCGCAGAAGCGGGCAGTCCCCGTCTCACGCCTGATCCGTCCCGGACTTACGCCTTGGCGGCGTTCTGTGCAGCCGTGAAGACGTCGCGTGCGGACGTCGTACCCGCTACACGCTCCGTACCCTCGACTCCGAGGTCCATCCATCCTGCATTCACGGCCTCAAACATTTCTTCGGCAGGTCCGGTGTGGCCCTTCGGGATGCCGAATTGTTCGAACGCTTCCGCCCAACCCGCACGCGGGACTGCAAAGGCTTTCACGCCGAGATTCAGGACTTCACCCAATTGCTCCGCGACTTCATCCGCGCTGACCATCGAACCAAGCTCGACGACGCGCTGTCCTGACCAGGCTGGCCCGGTCAAAAGGGTTGCGACTTCCGCGCCGATGTCGTTTGTCGCGACCATGGTCGATTTCCGGTTTGTCGGATTATAGTAGACCGGTAGCGTTCCACCCTGGGCGACGTGCAAGCCGTAGAGGAAGTTTTCGAAGAAGCCGCCTGCGCGCACAAATGCGATTGGGGATGTCAGGTTACGAAACCCTTGCTCCAGAAGCGACAATGCCGTGATCATCCCCAGCTCGCTGGTTCTGTTCGCACCCATCGACGAGAGCGCGACCACCCGCGGCGGCGCTGCCTTGGTCAGCGCCTCGATATAGTTTGCAATCACGCCCTTTGCTTCTTTGTAGTCAGGCGAGGGCGTCCAGACAGCCGGCAACATGACGAACGCGCCTTCGACGCCTTTGAGCGCCCGCTCGATGGCTGCCGAATCATTCCAATCGCCGTCTACGAGTTCCACGCCCTGGCTCGCCCAGTTAGCCGCCTTCTCGCGATTGCGGACGAGCGCGCGTACCTCCTTGCCGTGCGCCAACAGATGTTCTGCCGCTGCGCCGCCAACTTTTCCGGTTATTCCCATCACCAAAAACATGTGTTTTCTCCTGGTCTTTAGGGACAGAACGATGCCCCTGTTGGTTCAACGGATGAGCGGCAAAATCGCCCGGATACGGGGATCGCGCGCGTAGAGCCCGCCCCATGTCATCGCGCCCAGAAGCAGGGAAATGAGTTCCGGCGGCGATCCCAACTCACCGATGCGGACATGGGCGCAGATGGCACCTCCCAAAAAGGCCGTCACCAGGATCGCGCCGAGGACGGCGGTGGCCGGGATGGCGTAAAGGATGGCGCAGCCGAGGATGATCGGACCCACGACACGGGTCAGGTCCATCGCGAACCCGGTTTCCTGCAACATGCTCGCGATCTGTGCCGGCGCGAAAAGCTCAATAGTCCCATCTGCCACCAGAACGATAATGACAAACGCGCTCATTATCCGGCCGGCCCACAGGGCACGATGCAAGGTTATAGTCTCAGGCACCAGATGTAGGTTCATAGTTTCGGACACTTGTTGTTCTCCTATGGGGGGATCCCAATATCCGGAGCTTACTGTGTCTCTCAGGTGTGATAAACACCGATAAAGTGAACACACTGTTCTCTCTGTGGTGAACAATGCCGAGGCACGAAAATGCAAAATCTCGAACCCATCCTCATATTCATAACGGTGGCGGAAATGGGGAGCTTCACCCAGGCGGCCGATAGCCTGGGCATCCAAAAGGGGAGGGCCTCAACGGCGGTCCGGAACCTGGAAGAAGCTGTCGGTGTCAGGCTCCTGCACCGGACGACGCGCAGCGTGCAGTTGACGGAGGACGGACGCGCATTTCATGCGCGTGCCCGCGATCTGCTTGCTGAAGTCGATGACCTGCACTCGATGTTCGCAGGCGATCGCGTGGCACTTCGCGGGCGTTTACGGGTCGATCTTCCGACCGAGGTGGCGCGCACAACGATCGTTCCGGCCTTGCCGGATTTCATGGCGACTCACCCCGAGTTGGAGCTGGAGGTGTCGAGTACGGATCGGCAAGTCGATCTGGTTCAAGAGGGGTTCGACTGTGTATTGCGGCTTGGACCCATAAGGGACGAGACGCTGATTGCCCGCCCACTGGGTCTGTTGCGCATGGCCAACGCTGCCAGTCCCGCCTATCTGGCGCGCTATGGCGTCCCTCGATCGCTAGAAGATCTCCAGCGTCAGCAACATCGGACAATTCATTTTTCGACGATGCTGGGCGCAAGACCCATTGGATGGGAATATCCGGACGGCGACAGCTACGCGACGCTTCAGTTGCCAGGTGCGCTACACGTCAACAGCGCGCAGACCTACGAAGCCGCTGCCCTCGCCGGCCTTGGCCTGATTCAGGCGCCACTCTTGGGGATTGGCCGATACTTAGAGAGTGGAGCGCTTGTGGAGATCATACCCGATTTTCGTCGCCGGGCGCTCGCCGTGTCCCTCGTCGTAGCACATCGGAGCAATTTGTCGCGCCGAGTCCGCGCATTCATGAAATGGATCGAAGGTGTGCTGACGCCGTATCTGGAATAGCGAGACGAACATCTTCGTCCGGCCCTACTATATCCAGGCCGGGGGTGGCGTCGTGCTGGGTGCGTCAAGCCGGGCGATGACACAGCAAGACTAACCGCGCCACTCGCCCAGCGCCGCCGCGACACGGGCAACCACCGGCGGCCAACCGTCACCCCCAGCACGGAACAGCCGAGCGGTCGGGTACCAGGGACTGTCCTCGCGCCGTTCCAACCACCGCCAGTCCGCCACCCGAGGCAGCAGGATCCAGACCGGCTTGGCCATCGCCCCCGCCAGATGCGCCACCGCCGTATCCACCGTGATCACCAGGTCCAGCCCGGCGATCACCGCGGCCGTATCGGCAAAGTCCTTCAGCTCGGGACCGAGGTGCCGCAAGCCGGGGCACGCGGCGACCGCCCTGGCATCCTCCGGCCGCACATCGACCTGCAGGCTCACGAACGTCCCCGGCAGCGCGGTCAATTGCAGCAGCAGTTCCGCCGGCATCGAGCGGCGCGCGTCGTTTTGGTGCGTCGGGTTGCCGGACCACACCAGCCCGATGCGCGGCCGTTCTCCCCCGTCCAGTTTTGGTGCCCACGCCAGCACGCGAGCAGGATCCGCCAGCAGGTACGGCACCCGCGCGGGGATGGTATCCACCTGCGTGTTGAACACGCGCGCCAGGGCCATCGTCGTGCCGTGGTAATTGAGGTCGGTGCCGGACAGGAGATGCTCCGACACTTCGGCGAACGGCGCGGACAGCTTGAACAGGGGCGCGAGGATGGGAAACGCCACGTGGATCAGCCGCGCCGGACCGCGCGCCGCCACCATGTGCACATAGCGAAAGAACTGGATCGCATCGCCGACCCCCTGCTCATCCTGCAGCACGATCGTGCAGCCTCGCAGCGGCTGGCCGTTCCATTGCAGTTCGTCGGGCAGCGCCAACGCCTGGCGGCGCAACAACAGCGTGCGGTAGCGCCACGCGAATTCGTTCCAGCCGTCGGTGAGGCGCCCCGTGCGCAACAGCGCAATGCCGAGGCTGGTGTGCTGCACGGCATCGTGCGGCCGCAGTTGGACCGCGCGCTGCATGGCGTCGATCGCCGCGGGGTCGCCGTCGGCCTCCAGCATCTCGCCCAGCAGCCCGTGCGCGCCACCGGCAATGTCGGGTCGGCGCTGCGCCAGCCCCAGCAGCGGCTGCAGCGTGGCACGCGCCGTGTTCGTCTGTCCCAGCGCGATCAGCACGCGGGCAAGCAGCAACTGGTGGGTCGGCTCGGCCGGCTCCTGCGCACAGGCGTTCCGCGCGTGCACCAACGCCTCGTCGAGGCGATTGGTCTGCAGGCACGCGCGCCCCAATGCACTGATCGCCGGCGTGAAACGCGGCTTGGCACGCAGCACGCCGAGCAGCCGGCCGACGGCGTTGCCGTGTTGCCCGTGATCGATCTCGATTTCCGCGAGCCAGGTCGCCGCGGCGGCGTTGGTTGGCTCCTGTTGCAGCACACGGAGCAAGGCTTCGACGGCCTCACGGTATTGGCCCGCCGCGTAATGCGCGGCGGCCTGCTGCATCCAGGTCTTGACCTCGAGGCTCACCGCCCCCCTTCACCGTCCCTCTGGCAGCGCCCCTTGGGCAACACCCTCTTGGTCAGAATCCCCTCCGGCGGCACACCCTTGGGCAACATCCCCTGGGGCAACATCCCCTGGGGCAACATCCCCACGGGTAACATCCGCTGGGGCAACATCCCCTGGGGTAACACCCCCTCCGGCAGCACACCCTTGGGCAACATCCCCTCCGGTAACACCCGCTGGGGCAACAACCCATTGGGCAACATCACCGTTGGCGAAGCTGCTCGCGGCGTCAACTGCTCGCCTGCGACCGTTCGCGAAGCTGGCGGGCACGGGCGAGCACCTTGTCCTCAATCTCGCCGATCGTCATGGGGCTGACCGACGCATCGACCCACTGGCCATTTTGCAGCACCTGGCGGAAGACCGCCACGCGGACCCCGTCGCTGCGCAGATCGCGGCCCATGACGTATGCGGTGGCCTTGAAGCGCTCATCGGTCACCGCGGGAGGCGAATACCAGTCGGTGATGATCACACCGCTGAACGGATCGGCGGAGGAGAGCGGCATGAAGCTCAGCGTATCCAGGGCGCCACGCCACAGATAGGCGTTCACCCCGATGCCGGCGCCGACTCCGCTGCCGTTGTCCCGCGAGCTATTCTTCGCCGTGCCGAAGTGGAACATACTGTCGCCGCCGGTGAGGCTGCCGTATTTGTCCAGGCCAGAACCGGCCTCGCCGGCATAGTCGGGTGACTCGTTCTGTTGGTTGTTGGCGCGAAGCGTCGGATCGCCGCCGCAGGCGGACAGCAGCGGCAGACAGAACACAAATGCCAGGGTCGTGCGCAGCGGGAAAGTCATCGGTGCAGCCTACCATGACGATTTGCATGCGCCGGGCTGGGCATGCTGGCGTTATTTTAGCGTGTCTGCCCGGTAGTCGCCAAGACGCTATTTGTTCCCCTTCATCGCAGCGACGGCGGCGAGGCCTGATGGTCCGCCCGGGCCCCCTCACCGGTCCCGTCACTGGTCCTGTCACCGGTCCCCCCGGGGGGACAGGTCGTGCAGGACGGTTCGGTCCACGGATGGACAAACTCGCCCGCGTGCTCTGGTTCGGTCGCGCTCGGACCCAGCACTTCGCGGAACCCATCGATGGTGGTGCCCACCGGCGGCCCGGCTCCGGTTTCCGATGGAAATCGGGCAGCGCCGGCCACGCGAGGCCAAGCAGCCACCGCCAGGACCAGCAGCCATAAGCCAAGGCAACGCGGCATCTTCATCCCCATTTGCGCTTCCTCACCCGTGCCACCCGCAGGCGCCACGCGCGCATCACGCCAGCGCGCCGATGGCGCCGATGGCACGGCACAGCACCATCGGCAGCCGCCGCACGGTAGCATGGTTGGTCCCGCCCAGCGCCGCCACCGACATCCCCGCGGCGCGTGCCAGCCGCGACCATCGCGCCGGTCCCAGGCCGGTCGCCTCCGGATGGCTGGGCGTCGGAAAAGCCGGCGAGAGGAAGGCGAGATCGGCGCCCGCGTGCCGGGCGCGGCGCAGCTCGGCCCGGGTATGGGCGGAGCTGGTCAGCCAACCGCGTCGCGTGCGGGCATGGCCAGGCCAGCGTCCGCCGCGCAGATGCACGCCGGCCCCCAGCGCCGCCGCCAGTCGCACGTCGCCCGCCACTACCAGCGCCAGCCGGCGGGCGCGGCAAATGCGCGCCAGGGCACGCCCCAGCACCGCCCGCCCCGGATCGCTGTCATGACGCAGCACCACCCCTGCCAGCCCACGTGGCAGCCTGGCGACCGAGGCACGCGGGTCGGCCAGCCGGCGCTCGTCGGTGAACAGCCATAGGATTGGCAGGGGTCGCCGGTCATGCCGGCGCTTCGACTTGACGGCGCGCGCCCAAGCGACAAGCCTTGTCTCCATGTCATTCCCCGCTGCCACCGTCGACACCACTATCGCGGAAAACCTGCGCCGCGTGCGCGACCGCATAGCCAATGCCGCGATCAAGGCGGGCCGCAAGCCGGAGGACGTCAAGCTGGTGGCGGTCAGCAAGACCAAGCCAGTCGAGGCGATCCGCGCGGCGCTGACCGCCGGGCAAACCCTGTTCGGCGAGAACCGGGTGCAGGAGGCGGCAGCCAAATTCCCCCTGCTCCGCGCCGAGTATGCCTTCAGCCTGCACCTGATCGGCGGTTTGCAGACCAACAAGGCGCGCGACGCGGTGCGTCTGGCGGACGTGATCGAGACGCTGGACCGCCCGCATCTGGCCGACGCGATCGCTGCCGCCATCGCCAAGGAGGGTCGCACGCCGACCCTGCTGGTGGAGGTGAACGTCGGCGACGAGGCGCAGAAGTCGGGTGTCGGGCGGGCGGACGCGGACACCTTCATCGAGGACTGCAAGGCCCGCTTTGGCGCGACTCTGGTCGGGCTGATGTGCGTGCCGCCGCAGGAGACCGATCCACGGCCGCATTTCGAATGGCTCGCGGGGCGCGCGGCGAGGCATGGACTGCCCGTGCTGTCGATGGGCATGTCAGCGGATTTCGAAACGGCGATCGCTTGCGGTGCGACCTGGGTACGGGTCGGCAGCGCGATTTTCGGGTCCCGGTTATAGAACCTGTTGCTCGGCTCTGATGGTTGAACCGACGGGTGATTCCGACCCTTACTGTCATCGCGACTGTTCTAGCAACCCGCCAAATGAATGAGTCTCCGGCGGGACGTGCACCCCTATATCAAGGCCGGGCTTGTCCCCATAGGCGTCGCCTGGTCCCCAACGCGTCTAGTCCGCTTTGTCGCCAGCGCTCTGCCGCTTCCGCTGCCACCGCAACCAACCCATACCCAGCAGCCCGACGCCCAGCACTGCCAACGACGCCGGCTCCGGCACAGTGGAATTGGACATGGCTGCCAATTCATAGGTGAACTCGTCGCCGCCGGGTGCCCCGAAGGCTACATCCTGGTCGGTGGTGATCGTCAGGTAGGCGGTTTCGTCCCCACCGCTGGCCCCGAGATTGTCATAGGCAAACAGTTGCAGAAAGGTCGAATCACCCACCTGCAACACGTTGTCTGCGGTGAACGTTCCAACCGAGAAGGCACTCGGGTCGCTACCGCCGGTGATATCTTCGCTCAGCAGGCTCAGCTCGGTAAGCTCGCCATCGGCGGAATCCGACGTCGCGTTGGTGATGTTGAGCAGGATCTCCACTTCATTGGACGCGGTATTGGCGACAGTGAGAGAGTGGAAATCGATGGTCGGTGCGTCGACCGTCCCCTCGTTCGCGATCGGAGACGTCGCTGCGGTATTGCCGCTGGTGATCGTGGTGCCGTTGTTGGTGAAGCCATATTTGGGGCTCGCGTACGCCGGCCCGACGCCGGTGCCCACGATCGTCGAGCTCACCGACTGCGACAGGTTCTGTCCGGACGTGTCGCCATTGGTAAAGGCGGTCGTAACGGCTGCCGTGTTCGTCTCATGCGCGGTTGGCGCATAGGTGTAGGTCAGCAGGGTGCTTCCGCCGTCGGTCAGGCTCAGCGAAACCGAGTTGCCGCCAGCGGCGGTAAAGGTCGGGCTGCCTCCCGGGCCGGAGACCGAGCCGTTGAGGTTGCTGATCGGACCCGCGCCCGACAGGTTGCCGTCGCCGATATTGTTGACCGTGACGTTGCCGGTGCCAGTGGTGCCGATGCGCACGGTCCCGGCATTCGTCGCGGTCACGCTATTGATCGGTGCGACGCCAGTGCCGCTGAGCAGTGTATTGACGCTGGCGGCATTGTTCTCGCCCTCGGCGCTGCCGTTGGTGAACGAAGAAACCACCGTGGTCGAGACGGCCCCGCGAATTGTCGGGGTAAAGGTGTAGGTGAACGCCGCGGTCGTGGAACCGCCGATATTGGTGCTGTCCTGCAAGCTGAGGGTGTTGCCGTTGCCGTTGAACACCGGTCCGCTCACCGTGCCGACAGAACCGTTCAGGTTGCTGATCGTGCCAAGACCGGAGAGGTTGCCGTTGCCCGTGTTGTTCACCGTGACGGTGGTACTGGCCGAGCCCCCGTTCACCAGCACATAGCCGAGGTTCCCATTGTTCGTCGCGCTGACGGTGTTGATGGGCGCGACGCCGGTGCCCGCGACACTGCCCGCAACCGTCTGCGCGGTGTTGTAGCCCTGCTGCACACCGCCGACGACGCCGTTGTTGCTGCCGTTGCTGAAGGAGGCGGTCAGTGTCGTGGCGGCGGACTGGCCGGCGATCGTCGGCGTGAAGGTGTAGCTATAGGTTTGGGTGGCACCGTCGTTCAGGGTGACGCTGCTGGTCTGACCCGGACCGAATCCGGTGCCGGTCGTCGTGTTGCTGACCGAGCCGTTCAGGTTGCTGATGGCGCCCTGGCCGGACAGGTTACCGTTGCCGATGTTCTGGATGGTGGCCGTCGCGGTGCCACTGGACTGCACCAGCACATAGCCGTTGTTGCCGACGGCGGTGGTGGTGACGGTGTTGATCGGCGCAACGCCCGTGCCCGCGAGCGTGGTGACGACGGTCTGCGCGTTGTTGTGGCCGGTCGCGTCGCCATGGTTGCTGCCGTTGGCGAACGAGGCGGTCAACGTGGTGGTGGCAGCGCCCACCATCGTGGGGGCGAAGGTGTAGCTGTAGGTCTGAGTGATCGTAGCCCCGGCGCCACCGTAGTTGCTGTCGTTCAGGCTGATCGTGGAATTGCCGCCGTTGACCCCCCCACTGAACCCGGCGCCGCTGGAGTTGCTGATCGATCCGTCCAGGTTATAGGGCGAACCGGCGCCGGCCAGGTTGCCGTTGCCGATGTTCTGGATGGTGACCGTCGCGGCCGCCGTCTGCTGCACCAGCACGTAGCCATTGTTGCCAATCGTGCCGGATGTCGTGATCGTCTGGATCGGCGCCACGCCGGTGCCACCCACCGTCACCGTGACCGTGCCGGTCGAGTTGGTGGGGCCGATGCCGTTGGCAAAGGTCAAGGTGACCGTGCCCGTCGCCGCCCCGATGACCGTTGGGGCGAAATCATAGGTGAACGTGTTGGCGGTGGTCGCGCCGGCGGTCAGGCTGCCGTCCGCCAGGTTGATGGAGCCGCCGCCGCCGGTGAAAACCGAGCTGCTCGCGGCACCCGCCGAGCCGAGCAGGTTGCTGATCGTGCCGAGGCCCGACAGGTTGCCATTGCCGCTGTTGGTGACGATCACCGTGGACGTGGCACTGCTCTTTACCAGCACGTAGTTCGGGTTGGCGGTGCTGACGTTATCCGCCGGCGCCACACCGGTGCCGTTGATGGCGACAGTCTGCGTGCCGCCCGAGTTGGTGTTGATGGCGCCGTTGGTGGCACCATTGGTGAAGGTGCCCGTCACGTTGGTGGAGAATGTGCCGATAGTGGTGGGCGCGAAGACGTAGCTGACCGTGGTCGAGCTGGTGTCGGCCACACCGGTCCCGCCGTTCAGGGAAGTCGGCCCGCCGCTGAACAGGGAGGCATTGCCGCCGCTGGCGCTGTTGACCGAGCCCTGCAGGTTGCTGATCGTCCCGAGGCCGGAAAGGTTGCCGTTGCCGGTGTTGTTCACCGTCACCGTCACCGACGCGGTGTTCCCCACCAGCCCGTAAGCGCCGCCGCCCGTCATCGTCGCCACCGGCGCGACGCCCGTGCCGGTGTAGGTATAATTCAGCGTCTGCGCGGTGTTTTGCTGGTTGCTGTTGCCGTTTGTATAGGCGAGCGTGGCAACGCCGGACGCGGCACCGGTAGCGGTGGGCTGGAAGACGTAGGTGACAGTCTGGCTGATGGTCGGGCCGGCACCGCCGTAGTTCGCGTCGTTCAGGCTCACAGTGCCGCTGCCGCTGAACCCGGTGCCACTGATCGACGCCGAGCCATTCAGGTTGTAGTTCGTGCCGGTACCGGCCAGGTTGCCGTCGCCGACGTTCGTCAGCGTGACCACCGCCGCCGCCGTCTGTCCGCTGCCCACCAGCACATACGGGTTGCCGCCGCTGGCGGCGGCGTTGCCGAGGCCGCCGTTGGTCGTGCTCTGAACCGGCGCCACGCCCTGCGCGGTGATCGTGGTGATGACACTGTTGGCCAGGTTTTGGCCGTTGTTGCTGCCGTTGGCGAAGCTGGTGGTGACGACCGTGGTCGCGACGCCCCGAACCGTCGGCGCGAAGGTGTAGGTATAGGCGGAGCTGAGCGTTGCCCCGCCACCTTTGTAGTTCGTGTCGTTCAGGCTGACGGTCGCAGGGGTCGTGCTGCCGCTATAACCCGTGCCGCTCTGCGTGGTCACCGAGCCGTTCAGGTTGAACGCCCCGCCCGAGCCGGCCAGGTTGCCGTTGCCGCTGTTCTGGACCGTCACGGTGGCGCTGGCGCTCGCGCCGTTCACCAACACATAGCCGAGAGCGCCGCCGTTCTTGGTACCGCCGACACCCGCGGCATTGGTCACCGCGACGGATTCGACGGGCGCCACGCCGGTACCCGTCAGCGTCGTGGTTACGATCTGCGAACTGTTGGTTCCGCTGCTGTTGCCGTTGGAGAAGGACGTCGAGGCGGTGGTCGACGCCGCGCCCGTGATCGTCGGCGCGAATGTGTAGGTGAAGACCGCCGAGCTCGTATGCCCCGCCCCTGAGCCGGTCAGGCTGACCGTGCCGCCGCTGCTCGGCCCGGTGAAGCCATTGCTGGAACCGAGGGCGTTGACGCTGCCGTTCAGGTTGAAGGCCGTACCGGTTCCGGCCAAGCCGCCGGAGCCGGTATTGGTGATGGTGACCGCGGCTGTGCCCGACGATGTCACCAGCACATAGCCGGCACCGCCGCCGCTGACGGTCTGAATCGGCGCAACGGTGTAGCCCTGGAAGGTCAGGGTCGAGGTTTGCGCGGGGGTTAGCGACGTCACGGTGGCGGTCGCTGCCGCGGCGGCGCTCGACCCCGTCGAACCGGCACCGCCGTTTGCGGCGGATTGGCCGGTGAAGGTATACGGGTCGCTGGCGACCGTCTTGGTCGGCAGCACAGAAACGTTGACCACCTTCTGGGTGCCGCTGTACTGCGTGGTGGTCGCGGGAACGTTGAATGTATCGGTGCCGGTGAGCGTAATCCCGGAAGCCACGGTGAGCGTAGCCGTTTGCCCGACCGTGGCTTGTCCCGGCAGCGCGTAGAACGTCATCGTGCAGCCAGTCGCGGAGCTGGTGCAGCCGATGTCGCTCAGCGTCCAGTACGTCGTCGCCTGAGCCGCCATCGGGTCAAGCGCGAGCAACGCAGCCAGCGAGGTCGCTGATACCAAATAGCTCCTCATGACGCACTCCTGCTCATCGCGCTCGACTCATCTCGGGCGACGATACAATGCTAAGTATTTTGTCGTAAGTCAATCTTTTCTGGTGCATCGACGTAATCATTCCATCCGTTCTGCACGGGGTCTTCGGCACATCCGATGCAGTTTCCGTGCCGAGCAGGAAAAGCCAGCACCTTCAAACCCTTACCAACCCCCTGCGGGGTCGCCATCAGGGCGGTGTAAAGTATGCCGACAGCGGCTTCCGAAGCGGGGTGGAGGACCCCAATACTACCGTCCCCGCAACAGTCTCGTTTAATGTTTCGGAATCGACAGAAAGGCGGCGATTCGCCGCGCCACTCGGCCAAACACGCCGCGCTGGCCGACAGTGACCCAGTGCAGCGGGGTCGCGCCGTCCGCCAGGCTGCGCTTGTAGCGGTCCTCGCCGGCCAGTAGGTCGTAGCGGTCCAGGCCGGCGGCGGCGGCGAAGCGGATCGCCTGGTGGTGACAGGTCAGGCCAGGCTTCTGATGGCGGGTTGCGCCGGCGTAGTCGAACCCGCTTTGGTAGGCCAGCATCCACCCCTGATAGCGGAAGTTGTAAAGCGTCCCGACAATACGGCTTCCGGCGGTGACACGCAGCAGGTCGATCTCGCAGCGGGGCAGGCCGCGCTCGATCAGTGCGTGGTGGAACCGGGCAAAATACGGATCAGCGAAGGCGCCCGGCCGGCCGCGCGCCTGCCATGTGGCCTGGTGCAGCGCGGCCAGTTCGTCCAGCGCCGCGTGCGCATCCGCCGGCGTCTCGGCCCGCGACAGTGCCAGCGTGCCGAGTGCCGCATAGGCGCGGTCCGACCGGCGGACCTGGTAGCGGGTATTGGCGCTTCGCCGGTCCAGGATCTCGCCGCCGCCGTGCAGCCCGGTCAGGTCGATCCACAGCGCCGCCTCGCTGCGCACGACCGCGACCGGCCCAGCGGCGCGCGCCGCCGCCAGCACCGCATCCTCCACCCCGCTCAGCACCAGCCGCCGCGCCAGCCGAGGCCGCTGGCCGCCGCCGACCGCGGCCCGACGCGCCGCCCGCAGGCATTCGCCCGGCCAACCCGGGGCGCCATTGCCTGGGGCGGACGCGATCCGCCGGTCCGCCAGCACGCCGTTGAACTCGATGAACGGCGAATCCCGCGCCACATCGCCGGTCTCGCCCAGCAGCAGCGTCTCGCGCAGGCCGCGCCGGCGATTGAACAGGGCGAGGGCGACGGTCTCGCCGGCGTCGCGTGCTTCCAGCAGGACCGGGTCGGGGAAGCGTTCTTCCACCAGGCAGCCGGTCCAGGTCCAGCTTTGGAAAAACGAACCATCGGCGCGCGCTTCCAGCGCCCGCCAGCGCTCGCCCAGCGTGATGAAATCGGCGACCGGCGACAGCGTGATGACGATCACGCTCGTCCCGGCAGTCGCTGGTTGCGCCAGAGTGCGCCATAGGCCTGGAACATGGCGTCCTGGTTGAATTCCGATCGGGCCTTCACCTGGTTGGCCACACCGATTCGTATCCGCAACACATCGTCCCGCAGCAGCGCGGTCATCGAACGGGCCAGATCCGAACTCGTAAAGTCTTCCGACAAAGGGCGAATTTTCATCGGCGAGCATGGCGCGAACATCGCCGACATCGGTTGCCGCCACCGGCAGGCCGGCGGCCATGGCCTCGATCACCGATAGTGGCATTTGTTCGGTATCGGAGGACAGCGCGAAGACGTCGAACCCGGCATAGAGCGCGGCCGGATCGTCGATATGGCCGGTGAATCGCACTTGCTCCGACAGCCCCAGTGCCTGTGCCTGCGCCTGCAGCGCTGCGCGTTCCGGGCCGTCACCGACGATCACCAGGCGCGCCGGCTGCGGAACGGCGGCGAAGGCGCGCAGAAGCCGTGCAATATTCTTTTCACGCCGCAGCGCGGCGACAGTACCGATCACCGGCAAATCGTTCTCCGCACGTGACGCACGTACGGCGACGAAACGATCCAAATCGATTCCGTTTCCGATGTAGTTCACGCGCTTGGCAGGAAGTCGCCATGCCGTCAGGGCTATACGTTGCAGATTGCGCGACGGTAGCACCACCGTGCTGCGCGCCAGCACGAGTTGGCGCAGCCAGGCGCGGCGTCGCAGTTGCCGATCGCGTTCCTCCGGACCGAAACCATCCTCGATGTGCACATGGCGGGTGAGCGGAGGCAGGTTGGCCATCGCCCATTCGATCGCGCCCCAGTTGTTGGTGACCAGCAGGTCGGGGCGACAGTCGCGCAGCTGTCGGCGGAAGCGCCAGGCATTCACCAGCATCGCCCGTTTCGGAGACGATACGCTCGGAAAGCTGATCTCCAGGTCGGCCCGCAGCCGTTCCCGGCAGCCCAGATCGCCGTTCAGCGACACGACGATGTGGCGGAAGGCGGCACCGAAATGGTTCGCGAGCATGGCGAAACGAACCTGCGCGCCGCCGACCGCGAATGTCGGGAACACGTGCATGATGAGCGGCGCGGAGGCGGTCGGGCGGCCGGCGTCGCCGCTCGTCTGATCTGCCACTTTGGCTTTCGGCCCCCGACCAACGCTGTTGCCGTGGCACCTTATGGCGAGCGCTTGCGCGACCGCAACGCAGCAGGTGGCCACGCCGCAGGCCGCCAGGGGGCTCCGCCACGATCAGGTGCGCGACAACTCCGGGAAATCTTCCTCGCGGAATTCGCCCGCGGCCCGCGCGGCTTGCGCCGCAAGCTGTTGCTCGGTCTGGCGCAGCTCTACGCGGCGGATCTTGCCGGAGATCGTCTTCGGCAATTCGGCGAATTCGATGCGGCGGACCCGCGCGAAGGGCGACAGCCGTTTGCGCAGGTGGCGGAAAATCGACAGCGCGGTGTCGCGGTTCGGCTCGGTGCCGGCGGTCAGTGTGATGTAGGCCTTCGGCACCGCCAGGCGCGTCGGGTCCGGCGCAGGCACCACCGCGGCCTCGGCGACCGACGGATGCTCGATCAGCGCGCTTTCCAGTTCGAACGGGCTGATGCGGTAGTCGGCGGCTTTGAACACGTCGTCGGCGCGGCCGACGTAAGTGTAGTAGCCCTCTGCGTCGCGCGTCGCCACGTCGCCGGTGCGGTAGGCATCGCGGCCGAGCGGCACGAACGACCCGTCATCATTCTGGTAGCCGCGCATCAAGCCGACCGGCGGCGGATTGAGGTCAATGCAGACTTCGCCTTCCTCGACCGCGTTGTCCTCGGGATCGAGCAAGCGGATGCGGAAGCCGGGGAATTCGTGCCCCATCGAGCCGGGCTTCACGGTCTGGCCGGGGAAGCAGCCGATCTGCAGGGTGGTTTCGGTCTGGCCGTAGCCCTCGCGGACGGTCAGGTTCCAGACCTTGCGGACATGCTCGATGATTTCGGGGTTGCATGGTTCGCCGGCGGAAAGAACTTCACGCAACGCGGGGCGCAACGCCGGCATGTCTTCCTGCACGAACATGCGCCAGACGGTGGGCGGGGCGCAGATCGTGGTGACCTGGTTCGCGACGATCGTTTCCAGCATTCCGCGCGCGTTGAAGCGCGGCTGATTGGCGATGAACACCGTGGCACCGCCGTTCCAGGGGGCGAAGAAACAGCTATAGGCATGCTTGGCCCAGCCCGGCGAGGAGATGTTCAAATGCATGTCGCCCGGCTGCAGGCCGATCCAGTACATCGTGATCAGGTGGCCGACCGGGTAGCTCTGGTGGCTGTGCTCCACCAGTTTCGGCCGCGAGGTGGTGCCGGATGTGAAATACAGCAGCAGGGGATCGGTGGCCTTCGTAGGGGCCTCGGCGGTGAAGGTCGCGGCGCCGGCCAGCAGCGAATCGTAGCGGTGCCAGCCGGCCGGGGCGTCGCCGACGGCGATGCGGGTGACGGTGGGGTCCAGGCCGTCGAATTTCGGCGCGTCGGCGGCATTGGCGATCAGGTGGCGGACGCGGCCGCGCTCGAAACGGTCCTTCAGGTCGTAGGGCGAGAGCAAGGTGGTGGCGGGGATGACGACGGCGCCAAGCTTCATGGCCGCGAGCATGGTTTCCCACAACGGCACGACGTTGCCGAGCATCAGCAGGATGCGCTCGCCACGCTTCACGCCGAGCGTGCGCAGGCCGTTGGCAATCCGGTTGGAAGCGACGGAGAGCTCGGCGAAGCTGCGCGTCGCGGCGCCGTCGCCGACGATCTTCAGCGCGGGCTGATCGGCGAGCGGGCCGCGGGCGAGTTCGGCGTCGAACCAATCCAGCGCGTAGTTGAAATTGTCGAGTTCCGGCCAGCGGAAATTCGCGTGCGCCGCAGCGTAGTCAGTGCGGTGCGCGAACAGGAAGTCACGTGCCGATTTGAATGCTGCCGTCGACATGGATGCCTCCCCCAACCTGTCATTGCGAGGCGCGCAGCGACGAAGCAATCTCGATCGCAGGGACGCACCCGACCTCGGTCGCGGTGACGCACCATCCGCGGGAGATTGCCTCGCCGCCGCGCTCCTCGCGATGACAGATTATGCGCGTTTCTGCCCCGCCAGCCAACGGAACACTACCGAAAAGTCCTTCGCCCCGTCGCCGGCATCCACCACCGCCTGATAGAACTCCAGCGCATGCGCCGCGAGCGGCGTTGGCGACCCGGTCGCCTCCGCCGCCGCCTGCGACAGCTTCACATCCTTCAGCATCAGCGCGGCCATGAACCCGGGCGCGTAGTCGCGGTTGGACGGCGCCGCCGGCACCACGCCCGGGGCGGGACAGTAATTGCTGAGCGCCCACGACTGGCTGGTGGCCGTGCTGGTGATCGCGTGCAGCTTATCCCAGTCCAGGCCGAGCTTCTGCGCGAGCAGGAAGCCCTCCGACACACCGACCATGTTGATGGCGAGCATCATGTTGTTGCAGATCTTCGCCGCCTGGCCGGCTCCGGGTCCGCCGGCGAGGAAAATGTTCCTGCCCATCGCCGCCAGGATCGGGCGGCCGTGTTCGAAGGCCGCTTCGGACCCTCCGACCATGAATGTCAGCGTGCCGGCCGCCGCACCCGCCGTGCCGCCCGACACCGGTGCATCCAGCATCTGGAGCCCCGCCTTCTCCGCCGCGGCGGTGACGGCGCGGGCGCTTTCGACATCGATGGTGGAGCAATCGATCAGCAGCGGCTTTTCGCCCTGCACCGCCTCGATCAGGCCGCCCTGATGCAGCCAGACGTCGCGCACATGCTCGCCGGCCGGCAGCATGGTGATGACGAACGCGGCGCCGCGTGCGGCCTCGGCCGCGCTGGTGGCGACGCCGCCGCCGACGGTCGCAAGCTGCTGCATGGACGCGGGATTGATGTCATAGCCGATGACGCGGTGGCCCGCCTTGATCAGGTTCGCCGCCATCGGCGCACCCATGTTGCCGAGCCCGATGAAGCCGATGGTCGCCATGGTTCAGAGCACCTCGAACACGTCGTAGACCGGGCCTTCTGGCGGACGCCGTCCGGTGCCGATCGCGATGATGCGGTTCAGCCAGTCGTATTTCGCCGCCGCGGTTTCGAAGGCGATCGACGTCCGGAAATAGTATTCCGCCGGATCGACAATGTCGCCGCGGTTGAGCCGCTCCATCACCGCCGCGGGACCGTGGCGCATGCCGCGATAGGTCATGCCGATCGTGGCGCCGTCATCGGTTTCCAGCACCAGCCGCACATCCAGCGTGGTGGCGCCATCGGGCCGCAGGATGATCCAGTCGGCGCCGCCCGGCAGCACCCTGCCCTTCAGCCGCGCGCCTTCGAACGTGCCGCCGGCGACCAGGCCGATGCGGCGGTTGCCGTTGGGTGTGGCGCCGATCGGCTGCATGCCGCTGACCTGCAGCGACATCGAGAACAGAGGAGCGGTGCGGATTTCGGCCACGGTGTCCTCCCTTGCGGTTGGTTGGCGCGATCAGACCCGAACACGTTGGGGGAGACAAGGGAGGCGCCTGTGGGGTCATTGCTGTCATTGCGAGGCCCCACTGTCATTGCGAGGCCCCACTGTCATTGCAATGACATCTCACGCAATGACATCTCACGCAACGACACGTCACGCAATGACACGTCTGGCAACGACACGTTGTCGGTGGCCCGTTGGCGGCGGACGCAGCGGCCCGTAGCATCGGGTCGCGATCGAACCACTCGGAGGAGCGTCATGCCCAGCGACTACCCATTGCCGTCCAGCGACCCCGCCAGCCTGGGCTTCGCCCCGAAGCCGCTGGAACACCTCGACCGCCTGATCCAGCAGCACATCGAGGAGGGCCGCTATCCCGGCGCGCAGATCGCCCTGGCGCGGCACGGGCAACTCGCCTTGTTCCGCACCTACGGCGACGCGAAGACCGATCCCGCCAGGATCCCCGCCGCCAACGACACCCTGTTCTTGTTGTTCAGCCAGACCAAGGTGCTGACCAGTTCCGCGGTATGGACTCTGGTGGAGGAAGGCAAGCTGTCCTTCATGGACAAGGTGTCCGACCACCTGCCCGAATTCGCCGCGCGCGGCAAAGGCGACATCACGTTGGAGCAAGTGATGACGCACCAGGGCGGCTTTCCCAACAACAACGTCAGCAAGGCGACCTGGACCGACCACGCACGGATGCAGGCGGAAGTGTGCGATTTCTCGCTCGACTGGACGCCGGGTTCGAAGCTGCAATACCACGGCCAGGCCGCGCATCTGGTGCAGGCGATGGTGATCGAGGCGGTCACCGGCCAGGACTATCGCGATGTGATCCGCCAGCGGGTGATCGAGCCGCTCGGGCTCGGCAACGACATCTTCGTGGGTGTGCCGAGCCAGCTGCAGCAGCGCTGCGCCGACACCTACGCGCCGGAGCCGCGCGACAATTCCCCTGAGTTCCGCGCTGCGGGTTTGCCGAGCGGCGGCGGGTTCGCGACCGCCCGCGGCATGGCGGCGCTCTATCAGATGCTGGGTCACGGCGGCCGGCTGGGCAATGTGCGCCTGTTCTCGCCGCGGCTGATCGCCTACGTCTCGCGCAGCCATACCGGCGAGCGTCCGGATGAGCAGATGAACGGGATTCCGATGCATCGCGGGCTGGGGCCGCATGTGCGCGGTGAGAGCGACCGTATCCGCGGCCTCGGCACGCTCGGCGCGCCGGTGACGTTTGGACATGGCGGTGTCGGATCGTCTTATTCCTGGGCCGATCCGAGCAGTGGGGTTTCGTTCACATACCTGACGAATTTTGTGTCGCCGGATCCGTGGCATTCGGCGCGGCTGGACCGGGTGGCAAATTTGGTACACGCCGCTATCGATTGACCGATTAGGCTACGGGATTGATCCGGGCATCGGCGCACACAGCGACCGTGCGTCGATGGCCGGGGCAAGCCAGCGGACATGGCGCGGCCGTGACGGGAGGTTTCCGATGCCCTACGCCAGCAATGACGAATTGCCACCCTCGGTCGGTGACCATCTGCCGCCGCATGCGCAGGACATTTTCCGCGAGGCGTTCAACCACGCCTGGCAAAGCCATGGCGGCGACGAGACGACCGCGTTCCGCATTGCCTGGGCCGCGGTGAAGCGCAGCTATGGCAAGCGCGGCAACCGGTGGGTGCCGATCGGGCGGTAACAACATAGCGCGCGAACGATCGGCGTACGCCGTCACGTGTCATTGCGGTCATTGTCATTGCGAGAAGCGAAGCGACGAAGCGTTTCGGGTGGTGCCCGGTACAACCGCGCGCGGTTTTCGCCCTAGCTTAGGCTCCCGGGATAGTCTTGCCAGATGCTTGGCTCCAGGCGCAGATGCGTGCGTTGCGGATACGTCTCCAGCCAGTATTCCGCGCACGCCGTACCGGTCGGGTTCCACAGCCCGGGCAGGCCGCGCAGGTAGCCGAGGAAATCGTCCAGACCCTGCAACCGGTTGCACCAGCCGATGCCTTGCGGGTGCAGCGTCATGTGGAACAGCCGGCCGCACTGGTACTGCGCATCGAATTCGCCCTTCCAGTTGCGCAGCAGCATGTCGATGTTCTCAAGGCCCGTGCCCTTGCGCGGGAACAGCAGGAAGAACTGGTCGTCGAAATGGTAATAGTACCGGCAGCGCCAGCAACCCGCGGCGCGACGCGAAGTCGCTGACCCAGTAATGCGGGATGTCATCGGCAAGGCCGTTGCCGAACCAGGTGTAGCCAGCCTCGATCAGCAGATCGATGGTGTGCGGGCTGATGGTGCCGCCGGCGAACGGATCCTCCTGCCTCGGCAGGGAGAACCAGCCGTCCGGACGCTGCCCCACCGTGTCGGCGAGGATCTGCGTGGTCAGCGACAGGCGTTCGCGTTCCTCGTCGCGGGAGAGCGTGCTGACGTCCTCATGCCGCAGGCCCTCGGCAGCAACCTCGTGGCCTTCGTCGATCAGCGCGCGCAATCGGCTGCCATACACACGCGCCATTGCCGCCGGCACCGCGAACGTCGCGTGCAGCCCGTGCCGCCGCAGAACCGTCAGAAGCTGCGCCAGCCCGTCATGCCGCGCGAATGCCGCCGCCGGCCTTGCCATGTCCGCGGCGGTAATGCCCGCCGGACCCACGGCGACACTGAGATCGACCGTGATCAGCACACAGCAACGGTTGCCATCAGGCCAGTGCAGATCGGCGTCCGCCAGCCCAACTTCATCCGAAACGGTATAGCCATCCTTCCAGGGCATCGCGTGCTCTCCCTTCAGCCGAGCCGCGGGGGACAAGTCGCCAGGCAATGCCTCGCCACATCCTCGCAGGTTGCGAACCACACGCCGGGCAGCGTTTTCATCTTCGCAATCAGCCGGTCGAGCATGGCGATCCGCAGCGCGCGGCCGGACACGAACGGATGCATCACGATGTTCAGATAGCCTCCCGCGCGGTACTGCTGGCGGAACGCCGCCCACCACATGTCGAACACCCGCTCGGGGTCGGCGATGCGCTGCGCCGCATTGCCGCTGCCCAGCCAGGCGAAACTGAAGAACATGGCGTCGTCGATGGCATAGTGGAACGGCAGGTTCAGCATGGTGGTCGCGGCCGTCGTATCGTCGTTGATGTAATACGGAAGCTGTGCCGCCGAATCTTCCGACGTGTAGAGGAAGCCCTCGTGCTTCAACAGCGCGCGCGTGTGGCTGCTGCGGGTGCCGACCGGACGCCGCCCCGCAACCTTCTCCAACGCCGCCGCTGTCTTCAGCAGATGGTCGTGCTCCAGCGCCGATTCCCGGGGGACGCGATGTTCCCACATGTGGTCGGCAATCTCGTGCCCGGCATGGGCAACGGCATGCATCGCCTGCGGATATAGTTCGCAGATGCGGCCTGGCGTGAAGATCGTGGCTTTCACGCTATGCGATTGGAACAACCCCAGCAGGCGCCAGATGCCGACACGACCGCCGAATTCGCCTTTGGCAAGCTGCATGGGAGGCTCGTTGAGCAAGCGGCGCAGCAGCATCGCATCGAAATCGACGGTGAGGTTGACAGCGATCCGCGCGCCGTCAGGCCAGGCGATGTTGTCGATGAACTGATGGCGAGCGTCGTAGTGGTGCGCCGCCCGGGTCAGCTCGATGAGTTCGTCCTGCATGGCTCCTCCGTCCCCTGCCCGGTGTCATGGTCGGGCAGCGTAGTCCCATGGGACGCAACGCGACCACCCCCCGGTGATCGCTGTCGCATGCTGCACCGGCCATCACAGGAGACCTGGAGCTGCTCCGCGAAGCAGATCCAGTGTTGTGATCCTGAAGCTTCGCGATGCCGCCGGCGATGCAAGCGGCGTGCGCACTTTCCTGGAGATTGCGTCGTTGCGCTGGCGAGACACAGCGCACTGTCCATCCCGTGTCGTCGAGCGCAGGTGGCCCCGGGCTGGTTGTCAACCGGCAATAATACTCCGGCTTGGGCACCAACCGCCATCGCGCGCCCGGGCCGAGCCGGTTGCACTACGGCTGAACGCAGCCACGCCTATGCCCAACCGCCGGCACTGCATGTTTCGACGTATTTCACCACGGAGGAGGACGGAGGGCCACGGAGGGCCACGGAGCCGGAGGTTCCCCAGCAAGTCGGGGAACCTCCGGCTCCGTGGCTCTCCGTGCTTCTCCGTCCTCCTCCGTGGTGAAAAAACCCGCCGCCAACGCGGTGTCGCGTCGGGCGACCCTCCGCATCCAGTGAAAGTTCGGCGCGCGGAGCAGGATCGGCGACATTCCTCGGTCAGCGCGATGGAAAGCGTTTGACATTCTGATCGCAATTCGTTAGAAAAGAAAACGTTGCCGGGCGGACGTGCCATGCGCTTCTCGCCCCATAGCCGCCTCAGAACGCTCGCCACCGGGCCGCGTTGCTAGGCGACCGGCGGCAGGTCCAGCCGCACGATTTCCGAATTGGCGCCGAGCCGCGGAAAGCGCTTCAGGATCAGCGGGTCGTGCCCCGGGATCACATGGTCCGGGCCGTCCGACAGACTGTTCAGTATGTCGAACCCCTTCAGCATGCGCGCCACGTCCACCACCACGGGGAACGGGTTCCGGTTGCGGATGTTGCGCCACAGATGCGTGGCGTCGCCCGCCAGTACCACCCAGCCGCGTTCGGTCGGCACCCGGATCGACTGTATCCCGCCCGAATGCCCGCCGATCAGGTGCAGCGTGATGCCAGGCGCCAACTCCACCGTGCCTTCGTGGATCCGCATCCGGTCGGCGTACAGCGCCCGCACGGCGCTCTGCACGTCGTCCACGTCGAACGGCCGGCGCAGGAACGGCTGGCACATGCACGGGCCGGTGCAATAGGCCATTTCCGCGGCCTGGATGTGGAAGGTCGCCTGCGGGAAATACTCCATGCCGCCGGCGTGGTCCCAGTGCATGTGGGTCAGCACCACATCCTTCACCTCCGCCGGCTCGATGCCGGCGTTGCGCAGCGCTTCCGCCGGCGAGCACAGCAGCTCCCGCCCCCGCCGCCTGGCACTGACCGGGTTGAAGCCGGTGTCCATGACGATGGTGCGGCCGTTGCCGCGGATGGCAAACACGAAAAAGTCGAGCGGATCGGGTGCGGCGTGGTCGTCCGGGATGATGAAGTTCTGGTATTGCAGCCGCCCGTCGAAGATGCCGTAGCGGAGCGCCAGCAGTTCGTAGGCGATGCCGGGCTTCGTTGCCATGATGTTTTCCTCCTGCATTGTTGGGCCGGATCAGCTTATCGCGAACACGACAGCAGGCACGAGATGAACCAGCTCCAAGGGCGGCTATGGCGCGGCGGCGCCCAGGGCGCTAACACTTCGTGACCATGCGCCGCTCCCTGACTGCAAGCAGATGGCCCCGGGCTGTCCCGCTGTGCCTGCCGGTCGCGATGCTTACCGCGGCCGCCGCCTTCGCCGCGCCCCCCAGCGCCGCGCCCCCCAGCGCCGCGGAATTGGCCGCGCCGGCGGGCTTCGCACTGGTCATTGGCAACGCCACGTATCCGGGTCTGCCGGCCCTGCCGGCCTGCCTGACCTCCGCGCACGCCGTTTCCGCCGCGCTGCGCCGCCTGCACTTCAGCGTGGTCGAGCAGGAGGACGCAACGGCAGGATACATGGACGGTGCATTGGCGCAGTTCGCACAACAGGTGCGGCAAGCCGACCGTCCGCCAACAATGATCTATAGCTGCGGCTATGCCAGCGCGTTCAACGATCGGCCATTCCTGTTGCCGGTGTCCGCGGTGGTGAACCGGCCGGCCGACCTGCTGACACAGGCAGTGCTCGCACGTTCGGTGCTCGTTGCCGGGACACAGGCGAACGCCGGCGCGTCGCTGGCCGTGCTCGACGTGGTTCCCATGTCGGGCGCCCCGTCCGACCTGGGGCTGGCGAGCCTGGCGCGTTCCGGCCTGTCGCCGCAGCTCGGAGTTCTGGCGGCGACGGAGGGAGCGAAAGGGGCTCTGCCGACACCGGTGGCGAATGCCCTGATCGCGGCGCTGGGCGGACCACTGCCGGTGACGGTCAATGGCGTGTTGCAAACGGTGCGTGGCGCCTCCGGGGTGCAGATCGTCGCTGCACAGGCTCCGGCGATGCCCGGCGCGTTGGCGGCAGCCCCTGTGCCAGTGACCGCCACGGCTCCGGCACCGTCGAAGTTGACCGCCGCGAAGCCCGGGGCAGCGCCTCCGGCGCCCGCCGCAAGCACCGCGGCCACGGCTACCGTGGCCGCACCGCCGCGCGCCGCCATGCCGGGCGAAGACCAGATGACGGAAGCCGACCGCCGCGAGGTGCAGATCGCGCTGGCACGGCTCGGCTATTACGACGGCAAGATCGACGGCGTCTTCGGCCCGGACACCCGTGCCGCCATCCGCCGCTGGCAGTACGAGCTGCACGCGACGATGACCGGCGAACTGACCGCGGCCGAAGCCAGCCGCCTTGTGGGACCCTGAGCGCCAATGGGACTGAAAGCAAAATTCAACCTGGTCATCCTGGCGGCGTTCGTGGTCGGCCTGGCTCTGACCGCGGGATTTTCGTGGCGGATCGCGCACGAGAACGCCCGCCAGGAAGTGCTGCAACAAGCCTCGATCATGCTGGCATCGGCGATCGCCGTCCGCGACTACACCGATTCCGAAATCGCGCCGGTGTTGGCGTCGCAAAACCAGGCACGCTTTCTGCCGCAGACCATCCCCTTCTTCGCGGCGACCACCAATATGCACGCGCTGACGAAGAAGTTCCCTGATTACACTTATAAGGAAGCGGCGCTGAACCCGACCAATCCGGCGGACAAGGCGGTCGATTGGGAAGCGGCGATCATCGATCAATTCAGCCAGCGTCCGACGCTGATGACCCTTATCAGCACCCGCGACACGCCGGACGGGCCGATCCTGTCGATCGCGCGCCCGATCCGCATCAGCGACAAGAGCTGCCTGGAATGCCACTCCACGCCGCAGGCCGCTCCGCAATCGATGGTGGACCTGTACGGCAGCAACAACGGGTTCGGCTGGACGCTGGGGTCGGTGCAGGGCGCGCAGATCGTTTCCGTGCCGATGAGCGTGGCCTTGGACCGCGCACGCGACACGTTCCTGGTCGATGTCGGCGGGCTCGCGGTGATCCTGGGAATCACCCTGCTGCTGCTGAACCTGCTGCTGCATTTCGTCGTGATCCGGCCGATCCGGACCATGTCGGCGCTCGCCGCGGACATCAGCACCGGCAACACTGACGCGCCGGAATTCGAGGTGCACGGACGCGACGAGATCGCCTCCTTGGCGGCGTCGTTCAACCGCATGCGCCGCAGCCTGGCGAGTGCGATCAAACTGCTGGAGTCCTGACCATTTCCACCCCTCCGCCCCTGCCGCAGCAGATCGGCCGCTACCGTGTCCAGCGCATGCTGGGGCGAGGCGCCATGGGCGTGATCTTCCAGGCGCATGATCCGGTGATCGACCGCCGCGTGGCGATCAAGCTGGTGCGCGCCGACCTGCTGGAGGGCGAGGAGAAGGACGAGTACGTCGAGCGCTTCCGCCGCGAGGCGCAGGCCGCGGCGCGCTGTGCCCATCCGAACATCGTGGCGATCTACGATTTCGCCATGCACGAGGGCAACCCGTTCCTGGCGATGGAGCTGGTGGAAGGCATCAGCCTGGCAGTGGCGCTGCGGCAGAACGGGCACTTCGCCCCGCCGGATGCGGTGGCGGTGATGCAGCAGGTGCTGGATGCATTGGACAGTGCGCATCGCATCGGCGTGGTGCATCGCGACGTGAAGCCGGCCAACATCCTGCTGACGGCCGGCAACCGCGTGAAGATCACGGATTTCGGCATCGCCCGTTTCGACATGTCCGATCTGACGCAGCAAGGTGCGATGATCGGCACGCCCAGCTACATGTCGCCGGAGCAATTCATGGGCGACCCCGTGGACGCGCGCAGCGATCTGTTCTCTGCGGGAGTGGTTCTGTTTGAGATGCTGGCGGGCGCGCGGCCTTTCCCCGGCCGCACTTCGACCGAGATCAGTTATCGTCTGGTGCACGAGCAATCCCCCGACCTTGCCGCAATTGCTCCCGGCGTTTCCCCGGCGCTGGCGAGCGTGGTGCAGCGTGCGCTGGCGAAGCGGCCGGCGGACCGTTTCAATTCGGCCGCGGCCATGTCGGAGGCGCTGCGGGCTTCGTCGGCACCGAGTGGGGCGACCGAGGCAGAGGCCACGGTGGTGATGCGGCCGACCGCCCGTCCCGTTGCGCCTGCGACAGTGCCCGTGACGCTCGCGACAGGTACGATTCCGCCGGCGGCGGGTGCCATCGCGCCGGCAGAGGTTCAGCAGGTGGAGAAGGCGCTGGCCCAATACCTGGGGCCGATTGCGAAAGTGCTGGTCAAGCGCGCACTGCCACGTGTCGCATCGTCGGTGGCTTTGTGGGAGGCGCTGGCAGCAGAGATTCAGAATGGGGGCGATCGGGCAGCGTTCCTGCGGCGGCGCAGTCAAGGCTGAAGCGGCGCCGTCAAGGTTGCAGCGGCGATCCTGACCCGGCGATGCGGTCGGCACCTCTGTTATTGCGACCGCCGCGAACCAAGCTCCCGAAGAGTACCCACCTCACTCGCGGGAGATTGCTTCGCTCCGCTCGCGATGACGCGCCGCGTCGAGCGCCATCCGTCAGATGCGTTGCGCGAACGCGGCGGACACGATCTGCCCGGCTGTCGATTGGGCGGCTGTCGATTTAGGCGGCTGTCGATTGGACAGGCTTGTGACGTGGCGGCGGGCCGCGCAAGATCGGTGTTATGCCGAGCCCGTGCCACGGTCCGTTCGATCTGCGCCCGCCGCAAACGCCGGCGGAGTGGGAGGCGTATCATCGCATCCGCCAGGACGTGCTGCTGGAAGCCAAGAAATACGCGATGGAACACGCCGAGGAGTTGGCGCCGGGCCACCACCCGATGCTTCTGTGGCTGGACCGCAGGCCGGTGGGATCGATCCGCATCGATATCGATGCCGCGGGCCGTGCCGGACTGCGTCTGGTCGCGGTCGATCCAGACCTGCAGAAGCGGGGTTGCGGACGGGTGCTACTGCGGCTGGCCGAGGAGTTCGCGCGCGAGCATGGCTGCACACGGACAGTGCTGTATGCGACGCTGGAAGCGGTCGGTTTTTATGCCAAGTCCGGGTACCAGGAGGACGACTGGGACGACGTCTATGTCAGCGGCATCGTGCAGATGGCGAAGCCGCTTTGCGATCCGGCACAAGGGGAAACGCCCCGGGGGAAAACGTAATGAGCGTCGTAACGGCAGAACAACGAGGTCCGATCTCTGTCATCCGCATCAACCGGCCGGAGAAGCTGAACGCCATCAGTTCGGCGGTGGCAGTGGAACTGCAACACGCGTTCCAGACCTTCGATGCGGCACCGGAGCAACGCGTAGCCGTGCTGTCGGCCGCGGGGGACCGCGCATTCACCGCCGGTGCCGATGTCAGCGACCTGCCGGAGCTGTGGCGCGCGATCCCGGGCGTCGGTTTCCAGACGGACAAGCCGATCATTGCGGCGACGTCGGGCTGGTGCGTCGGTGGTGGCATCGTGCTGGTGATGATGTGCGACCTGATGGTCTCGGCGGAGAGCACGGTGTTCTACTACCCGGAGGCCAAGCTGGGGGTCACCGGCGGCATGATCAGCTCACTGGTGACGCGGATGCCGCACAAGCTGGCGATGGAGATGATGCTGCTGTGCAGCAAGGTTTCCGCGCAGCGGGCGTATGACGTGGGGTTCGTCAACAAGGTGGTGCCGAATGGCACGCACGAGGCGGAAGCCGTGGCGATGGCGGAGCAGATGCTGGACTCCGCGCCCCTGGTGATGGGCGCGCTGAAGCGCCTGGCGGCGGAGGCGATGCCGGTGGGACCGGTGGAGCGGATGACCGCGGTAAGCCAGACTTTGGCCCGAGTGCGCGCGAGCGAGGACTTGCAGGAGGGTATTCGCGCGCACAAGGAACGGCGGAAACCTGTATTCCGCGGACGATAACGACCCGCCGGGAATTATACAATCAGCACGGAGACGGAAGTAAACCGCACGCTAAGCCTGACGTTGGCGGCGGGGCAGGGCCGCTATGTCAGATTGAACATCGGCATGGGATTCTTCGTCGGACATGTTTGGCCCGAACTTGTTAGCGATACGGAAGGCCAATCCGACATTGCGGATTGCCACCTTGTCGGTTCATAGACGATAGCAGCGGCTCGGTTGCGGCCCACCACGTTTGGGCGGGCCGACAACCGAAACGTTATCCCACTTTCCGGAACTTGTGCAGCGACCGCAGATTTTCGGGCCGCGGCTGATCCGGCCAGGTCTGCGGCCAGTTGGTCCAGGACACCTCGCCCACGTACAGATCGCCGCGCGAATCCACCGTCAGCCCATGTGGTGCCAGGAATTCGGTCGGACCGATGCCAGGCCCCATCCCACCCAGCCGCGCAATCCGCTTGCCGGTATTGTCCACGATCGTCACCCGCGGGCCGAGATTAGGCACATGCCGGCTGACGGGCTGCACCGCGCCCAGCTCGCCGATATAGCAGATCGGGCACTTCCCTGGCGGCATGAACAGCCCGCACGGACGGTGCAGATTGTTCCACTGCGTTTCATAACGCCCATTGCCGTCGAACACCTGCACGCGATGGTTCTCGCGATCCGCCACATACACCCAGCCATCGCCATCACAGGTGATGTTGTGCGCGATGTTGAATTCTCCCGGGTCGGTGCCCGGCGCGCCCCACGACAGCAGCAGCTTCCCCGCCGCCGAATACTTGTGAACGCGCGAGTTGCCATAGCCATCCGACACATAGATATCGCCCTGCGGCGACATTGCGGTATGCGTGCAGCGATGGAACGGTTCGCCGCTCATGTACGGGGACGGCTTGCCGGGAATGCCCAGCGTCAGCAGGACCTTTCCCTCCAGCGTGCACTGCCGCACCGTGTGGTCGCCGTCGTCGGTCAGCCAGATCGTATCGTCCGGCGCCATGAACACGCCGTGCGCGCGGGGGAAAACACCCTCGCCCCAGGAACGCAGGAAATTGCCGTTGCGGTCGAACACGATCATCGGGTGCTCGCCGCGGTTGAACACATAGACGTTGTCGTTGCGGTCAACGCCGACCGAGCCAATCTCTTTGAACGACCACCCGGACGGCAGTTTCGCCCAGTTCTCCACCGGTTCGTATGTGTATTCACCGTTGCCTACGGTCGCCATGGCGTCTCTCCCCTCACGCGGCTGATTACAAGCAGTTTCCCACGAAGCGGGGATCGGTGCCAGACCAGGCCGGTATTGCCCAACCTTGTCCTGCCACCCCCGCGTGTTAGGGTCCGGCAACGTCCAGGCGCTGCTGTTTGCCGGTCGATGGTTGCGATGTCGAAAGGATATTTCCGCAGCCGCGGCGCCGATATCACCGGCATCCTGACATCGGCGGGCGGCGGCACGTCGGTGCGCAACATGCTGGCGAGCGACCTGCCGTTCGGCGAAATCGCCCTGTCTGCCGCCGTCGCCACCATCATCAATCGCCTGCTGCATGCGTGGGAGGCGCGGATGAACGCCCGCCGCGGCCGCGCATGAGCGCGGAGGCACTGCCACACCGGCGCCTGCACACCGGCATCGTCGACACCGTTGCGATCGTGCTGGTGGTGCTCGCGATCTGGGAAGCGCTGTTCGCCTACGCCGGCGACGTCGCCATCACCCCGCCGCTGGCGACCTTCCGCTATGCCGCCGGCCTGCTGGACAGCGCGACGTTCTGGCCGAATGTCGCCGCGACCATGCTCGCTTTCGCCTACGCGCTGCTGATCTCGGCGATGGCTGGCGTGGCGCTCGGGCTATGGCTCGGACTTCGGCGCTTCGCCGGCGACGTGGCGGAACCGGTGCTGGTGGCGCTCTACACCATCCCGAAGGTCACGCTGTATCCGGTCATGCTGATGGTGTTCGGCCTCGGCCTGTCCGCGAAAGTGGCGTTCGGCGTCATTCACGGCATGATCCCGATCGTGTTGTTCACCCTGGGCGCGGTGAAGACGCTCCCGCCGGTCTATCTGCGCTCGGCGCGCGCCTTGCGGCTGACCGCGATGCAGACCGGCTGGCGCGTGCTGCTGCCAGCGGTGCTGCCCGAGGTGGTCAGCGGCCTGCGCATCGGTTTCTCCGTCACGCTGCTGGGCGTGCTGATCGGCGAGATGTTCGCGTCGCAGCGCGGGCTCGGGTTCCTCATCATCAACGGCATCAGTTCGCATAACGTGCGCATGACCACCGCGGTGACGCTGCTGGTGATGCTGTTCGCCCTCGGAGCCAACGGACTGCTGCTGATGCTGGACCGGCGCATGCAGCTTGTTTGACCTGTGCCACCAGTTGACCTGTGCCACCAGTTGACCTGTGCCACCAACGGCACAGGATGTGAGAAACCAGACGCGGAGGAAACGGCAATGGCAGACGTGCGCATCATGGCGACCGGGCTCGGCTTTCCCGAAGGGCCGGTGGCAATGCCGGACAGCTCGGTGGTCCTGACCGAAATCCGCAACCGGCGCGTCTCCCGCATCGCCTCCGACGGCACCACCACCATGCTCTCCGACACCGGTGGCGGTCCGAACGGCCTGGCGATCGGGCCGGACGGCGCGTTGTTCTGCTGCAACAATGGCGGCAGCCGTTACGTCGCCGGCTCGTCCATGGGCGTGGGTCCGCTTGAAGGCTACGTCGGCGGGTGGATCGAGCGCATCGACGCAAAGACCGGCGCCACAAACCGTCTCTACTCCGAGGTCAACGGCAACAAGCTTTCAGCCCCGAACGATCTGGTGTTCGACGAGCATGGCGGTTTCTATTTCACCGACCTCGGCAAACGCTACGCGCGCCACCGCGATCACGGCGGATTGTACTACGCGCTGCCCGACGGATCGAAGGTGATGGAGATCGCCTATCCGATCCTCAGTCCCAACGGCTGCGGCCTGTCTCCGGACAACCGCACCGTCTACGTCGCCGATACCGAGAGCGCGCGGCTGTGGGCATTCGCCATCGAATCGCCAGGGGTGCTGAAGAAGGATACCAGCCACGCCGCACATGGCGGCCGGTTGGTAGGCAGCATCGCCGGCCACGCGCGATTCGACAGCCTGGCCGTCACTGCCAGCGGCAATATCTGCGTGGCCACGCTGGGCACCGGACACATCACGGTGTTCTCGCCGCAAGGCGGTGTGCTGGAGCAAGTGAAGATGCCGGACGTGTATCCAACCAATATTTGCTTCGGCGGAGCAGATTTGCGCACAGCCTACATCACCTTGTCGGACAGCGGTCGTCTCGGCGCGATGCCGTGGCCGGAGCCCGGGCTGAAGCTGCGCAACACCTGACGCGATCATGTTGTCGTTACGGGAACTTGCGTCGGACCCGGGGCGCTTCCCACGTCAGCTACTGGCCAGGATCCTGCAGGAGAGTTCAGCATGAGCGACAGTTTTCAGGGTACGGCCCGCGAAATGGGCGGGCGCGTGCAGCAGAAGGTGGGCGAAACCGTCGGTGACGCCAAGACCCAGGCCGACGGTCTGTATAACCAAGCGTCCGGCAAGGCCCAGCAGGTGTGGGGCCAGGCTCAGGACGCGAGCGGGCAACTCAGCGACACGATCCGCGCCCAGCCGCTGATCGCCGCCGCCGTTGCCGTCGGCATTGGCTACCTGATCGGCCGCCTGACCGCCTGACCGCCTACCGGATTCACAACGATCGCCTGAGCGACGCGGGTAAGCAGGGCCGGCCCGCGTCGGCGGAGCATTTTTAATGCTGGGTGCGTCGGCCGTTCCAAAGGGGGAGACCGGCGCATGTCGGCTGCGATTTTGAAGTCCCGTATGATGGAAGGTTCACCCGATCCGCGCGGTGCGCATTGGGACGGACTGGGCGTCAATTTTTCCCTGTTTTCTGCCAACGCAACGAAAGTCGAACTCTGTCTGTTCGATGATACCGGCGAGCGTGAGCTGGAACGCCTGGAGCTGCCCGAATATACCAACGAAGTCTGGCACGGTTACCTGCCGGATGCGCGTCCCGGCACGATGTACGGCTATCGCGTGCACGGCCCGTACGATCCGGAGAACGGGCATCGCTTCAATTCCAACAAGCTGGTGCTCGATCCCTATGCCAAGGCGTATGTCGGCGAATTGCGCTGGGACCACGCCTGCTTCGGCTACACCATCGGTGCCAAGACCGAAGACCTGACCTTCGACAAGCGCGATAGCGCGCCCTTCGTGCCGAAATGCCGGGTGATCGATCCCGCCTTCACGTGGGGCCGCGAGCGCGCGCCGCGCATCGCCTGGGACCGCACGATCATTTACGAAACCCACGTCCGCGGCTTCACCAAGCTGCATCCCGCGGTGCCGGAGCGGTTGCGCGGCACCTTCTCCGGTCTGGGCCGCAAGGAAGTCGTGGACTACATCAGCTCGCTCGGCGTCACCGTCGGTGGAACTGCTGCCGATCCACGCCTTCGTCAACGACAGCCACCTGCTGGACAAGGGACTGACCAACTACTGGGGCTACAACACGCTCGGCTTCTTCGCCCCCGATCCGCGATATTCCGCGATCCCCGCTTTCGTGTTTTCCGAGTTCAAGGAAATGGTGGCGCGCCTGCACGATGCCGGCATCGAGGTGATCCTGGACGTGGTGTACAACCACACCGCGGAAGGCAACGAACGCGGGCCCGACGCTGTCGTTCCGCGGTATCGACAATGCAAGCTACTACCGGCTGATGCCGGACGAGAACGCGCTACTACATCAACGACACCGGCACCGGCAACACACTGAACATCAGCCATCCGCGCGTGCTGCAGATGGTGACCGACAGCCTGCGCTACTGGGTCTACGAGATGCACGTGGACGGCTTCCGCTTCGACCTGGGCACGATCCTGGCGCGGGGATACGATGGCTTCGACCAGGGCCATGGCTTCCTCGATTCCTGCATGCAGGATCCGGTGCTGTCGCAGGTGAAGCTGATCGCCGAGCCATGGGACATTGGCCCCGGCGGCTACCAGGTCGGCGGATTCCCGCCCGGCTGGGCGGAATGGAACGACAAGTTCCGCGACACGATGCGGTCCTACTGGAAAGGCGACCCCGGCAAGCTGGCGGAGATGGCGACACGGATGGCCGCCTCGGCCGACTGCTTCAACCAGCGCGGACGCAAGCCCTGGGCCAGCGTGAACTTCGTCACCGCCCACGACGGCTTCACCTTGCACGACCTCGTTTCCTACAACGACAAGCACAACGAGGCGAACGGCGAGGACAACCGCGACGGCCATTCCGACAACCAATCCTGGAACCACGGCGCGGAAGGCCCGACCGGCAATGCCAACATCATCGCCCTGCGCGAACGCCAGAAGCGCAACCTGCTCTCGACTCTGCTGCTGTCGCAGGGCACTCCGATGCTGATGGCAGGCGACGAGTTCGGCCGCACCCAGCAGGGCAACAACAACGCCTATTGCCAGGACAACGAGATAAGCTGGGTGAACTGGGATATCGGCGAAGTCGGCCTGGAACTGGCGGAGTTCACCCGCAAGCTGATCGCGCTGCGCAAGTCGTTCCCTATCCTGCGGCGCTCGCGCTTCCTGACTGGGGAATACAACCCCGATCTGGATGTGAAGGATGTGCGGTGGCTAACGCCCGCCGCAACCGATATCGAGGACTGGCACGACGGCAACGCCCGCTGCTTCGGCATGCTGATTGACGGCCGCGCCCAGGCGACCGGCATCAAGCGGCCGGCGATGGACGCCACGGGCCTGCTGGTGCTGAATGCCCACCACGACGTGGTCAATTTCAAGCTGCCCGAGGTCATGGGCGGCACGATTTGGCGCTGCCTGGCAGACACCAACGCCCCCTACGGCGACGGGCAGGAACGGTTGCGTTCCGGTGATGAATATGTAGTAACGGCACGCTCTTTCGTACTTCTGGTATTGGAACCCGAGATGGAAAATTCGATCGGCCTGCGTCGTGCCTTGGCGGCGTTCCAGCACATGGCGGAGCAACCTATCCCGGTGGTAACACCGGAGCCGGAACCAGGCCGACGCGCTGGAGGTCGAACGCGCGCCGGGGTAGTTGATCGTCCAGAGTCATTGCGGGCCCAGATTGTCATTGCGGTCCCCGATGACCCCACCGCATCTGCGCTTTGAAGCAGGCTCAGACACGCCTGCTCCGCGCGGCGTTCGCGAGATCATCGTGCTGCGCGTGATCCAGCCGTAGCAGGCGCTCAAGACATCGGTGATCGCCCAGGCACGCCAGCCGTTCCGCTGGCGTCATCGCGGCAAACGCTTGCACTGGTGACTCCGCCACCTCCAGCCGCGCCCGCCCCGCCGCCAACGGAATGTCGATCGCATCCGGGCGCTCCGGCAAGGCAGGTGGCAGCATGCTGCGATGCGCAGCGAGCAATGCCGGATCGTGCAGCAGGCGCATGACCCCGCTCCCTTCGCGGATCGCGCCTTCGGCCAGCATCGCCTGACGGACATTCGCCAGCACATCCGGCGGACGCATCTCCTCGGGGATGCGCAACAACCCCAACCGCCGCATCGCCAGTCCCACGTCGCGGCGCGCGGTGACCGCTGCCAACGGGATCGCCAGAGCCAGTCCCAGCACGACCGGGCTCATCCACAATGCCAGCGGCCATGACACTGCCCAGGCGATGCCGCCCAACGCCAGGCCCAGCAGCGTGTGTGCGCGATACTGTGCGGCGGTGACTCGGAACGGCACGCTGCCGTCATCGCGGCGCTGCGCGTTCCATCCGGAATCGCGGCCGGACAGAATGGTCACGACGTGCAGCGTTTGCGTCAGCATCACGACCGGCGCGATCAGCCCTGCCAGCACGCTCTCCACCAGCACGCTTGCGAGCAACCGCAACGCGCCGCCGGCTCCGCGGCGATCGGTGCGACGCATTGCGATGGCGCCGAGTAGTTTGGGCAGCAGCAATACGGCCATGGTGCCGACGAACATCCACATGGCGCGCACCGGATCGATGACAGGCCAGCGCGGAAACAGCGAGCGGCCGGCTGGGAAATAGTCCGGTGGCACGAAGCGCGCCTGCACCGCGATGGCAATGCCGCTGAGCAGGAACAGCAGCCAGAGCGGCGCGGTGATGTAGGAGCCGATGCCGGTCAGCAGGTGCAGCCGGCTGATCCAGTGCAGCCCACGAGTCGGCAGCACCGCTGCGTGCTGCATGTTGCCCTGGCACCAGCGGCGGTCGCGGATGGCGAGGTCCGTCAGTGTGGGTGGGCATTCTTCATAGCTGCCCGGCAGCGCGGGCACCATGTGCACCGCCCAGCCGGCGCGGCGCAGCAACGCGGCTTCGACGAAATCGTGGCTCAGGATCAGGCCACCGAACGGCTTGCGCCCAGCCAGTTCCGGCAGTCCGGCGGCACCGGCAAAGGCCTGCGTGCGGATCAGCGCATTGTGGCCCCAGTAGTTGCCCTCGGCGCCGTGCCACCAGGCGATGCCATGCGCGATTAACGGCCCATAGACGCGGCCGGCGAACTGCTGCAGGCGCGCGAACAACGTGGAGCCGCCGGTGACGATCGGCAGGGTCTGGATCAGGCCAACACCGGAATGCCGTTCCATTGCGTTCACCAGATGGATCAGCGTGTCGGCTGCCATGACGCTGTCGGCATCCAGGATCAGGAACTGCGGATACGCGCCGCCGAACCGTACGACCCAATCGGCGATGTTGCCCGCCTTGCGTGCGGTATTGTGCTGGCGGTGGCGATAGAAGATGCGGCCCTTGCCGCCGGTGCGCGCACACAGGGTCAGGTAGGCTGCTTCCTCCTCGATCCAGGTGTCGGCCTCGGTGGTGTCGCTCAGGATGAAGATGTCGAACGATTCTCCGGCGCTGCCCGCCGCTTGCAGGGATTCCCAGATGGCCTGCAATTCAGCCATCACGCGGCACGGAGATTCGTTATAGGTCGGCATCAACAGCGCGGTGCGCGTCGCGGGCACCGCCAGGTCGCTCGCCAGCAGGCGCCGGCCGCCACCGGCCAGCAACGAAAAGAATCCCGCCAACGCGCTGGTGAAGGACAGCGCGATCCAGGCAAACAGGGCAAGGAACAGGGCGACCATGATGAGCGCGATCGGTGTCGGTCCGTTGACCGCCAGAACGCGGTACATCTGGTAGGTGCCTTCCATCGCCATCGCTGTGGCGCCGCCGATCACCAGCAAGCGGCGCAGGCCGATCAGCCGTGGCTCCGTCGTGGGGCGCCCACGGCTTTGCGGCGCGGCCCGCAGCGATTGCGCCGGCATCTCCAGCGGCGCTTCCGGAGGCAGCGCGCGGACCGCGGCGGTGGCGTTCAGGGTGGCGTTCAGGATGCTGTCCATCGCCCGATCCATGTCTCGGTCAGCGGTTTGTCACCGTCCATCAGCCGCGCGTGTTGCTCCACCACGTCCTGTTTCTGCGTGTCGAGCTGGATGCTGATGCGCCAACCGGCGATTTGCGGGTTCCGCTCCGCCACGGCGTGCAGGATCTTGCCCTTGTCGGTACCCACATCCATCGCCGGCGGCGTGTCGGACGTCCACGCGTCCAGCGGCGTGCCGGCGAAGTCGATGACGAACTGGTGGCTGTTGCCGTCGAACGACAGGCCGTTGCGGGTCTGCACCACATGCGCCACTGGTCCCGGCTGCGGCGGGGTCCAGCACCAGTGCAGGCGGTAGCCTATCTTGAACGCGGTCTTTGCCTTCAGCGGATCGTGCGGACGCCAGAAGGCGACGATGTTGTCGTTCACTTCCTTCTTCGAAGGGATTTCCACCAATTCGACGACGCCCTGACCCCAGTCGCCTTTCGGCTCCACCCAGAGCGAGGGGCGTTTCTGATAATCCGCCTCCAGGTCCTCATAGTCGCTGAACTTGCGGGCACGCTGCAGCAGGCCGAAGCCACGTGGGGAGACATCGGAAAATGCACTGATCTGCAGCTTGTGAGGGTTGATCAGCGGACGCCAGATACGCTGGTCGTTGCCAGCACGCAGCGCCAAGCCATCGGTATCGTGCACCGCGGGGCGCCAGTCATCGAAATCGCCATGATCGTTCGGGCCGAAGAAGAACATGCTGGTGAGGGGCGCCAGGCCGGACTGGGCGATATCGACGCGCGGAAAGATCGTGACATCGGTATCGAAGATCGTCGCCTGGCCGGGGTGGATGACGAAGCGGAACGCCCCGGTGCAGCTTTGACTGTCCAACAGGGCGTACACGGTGATGAAGCCGGTGTTGGCAGCGGGACGCTCCAGCCAGAAGGTCTTGAACAGGGGAAACTCTTCGCCGGTGGAATTGGCGGTCTTGATCGCAAGGCCGCGGGCGGACAGGCCATAGCCCTGGCCGCGCGCCACCGCGCGGAAATAGCTGGCGCCAAGGAAGGCGCAGATCTCATCGAAATAATCCAGCCGGTTCAGCGGATAGTGCAAGCGGAACCCGGCGAAGCCGATATTCCCGGGCGGGGGTTTGACCTTGGTCCAGGTGAACAGATCCGGATTGTACGCGATGGGGATGGCTCGGCCGTTAACAACCTGGAAGATGTCCACCCGGTCCTTGTACAGATAGCCTCGATGGAAGAATTCCGCGGTGAAGTTGGTGCCCTGGCCGCGCCACAGCGCCTGATCGGGCTTGAAGCGGATCGTCTGGTACTGCGAGTAATTGAGGTTCTGCAGCTCCTTGGGCAGCGAGCTGTCCGGTGGCTTGTACGGCTGCGCGGCGAGTTGCTGTGCCATCGCCGGCACAGTGTTGTCATCGAAGGGCGTGCCTGGTGGCGCTGTGACGGAGGGCGGCGTGCCAGCTGTCGAAATGTCAGGCGCCGGCGTAGCAGGTGGATCGGCCGCCGCCGCGCGGGCGGTGCCTAGCGCCGCCAGCAGCGGCAGTGACGCTGCTCCGTACACGACCTCGCGACGATGCACCGGCGCCTCCTTGCTTGCCAGGAGGCAAATGAGGGGAACATCATGGCGAGGTCATGTAACAGCGGCGCGTCTCACCGGTATTTGCGCGCCGCCGCATTACATCAGCTTCACCAGCACGAAGCCGCCGACAATGCCCACCGCCACAGCGCTGGTGACCAGCATCAGCCAGCGCTCGATGAAGTCGCGCGCCGTGGCGCCGAAGAAGCGCAGCACCGCCGCCACCAGGAAGAAGCGCGTGCCGCGGGTGACCAGGCTCGCGGCCATGAAGATCCAGAAATTGAACTTTGCCGCGCCGGACGCGATGGTGACCAGCTTGTACGGGATCGGCGTCAGGCCCTTGATCAGAATCACCCACAGGCCCCAGCGCGCATACCATCGCTGGAACGCGCCCAGAGGGTCGTTGCCGAACAGTACGTGCGCAATGCCAGTCTGCATCACCTCGGTGAATACGAAATAACCGATGGCATAGCCCAGCGCGCCGCCGATCACGCTCGCCACCGTGCAGATCGCGGCGTATTCGAACGCGCGCAGCGGGCGTGCCAGCCCCATCAGCAACAGCAGCACGTCAGGCGGGACCGGGAAGCAGCTCGCTTCCGCGAAGGCGACGGCAGCGAGCCACCAGGGCGCGCGCGGCGATGCAGCCAGCGCCAGGGTTCGGACGTACAGGTTACGAAGCATGCGGCCTTCTAGCAGGCGGCGGCAGTCTGGTCACTCAAGGAATCCGGCCGTATCGTCGGCGTTCATCTCGCTTGCCCGCCTGCTTGCCCGCTCGCTCTTGCCCGAAGGACCCCGCATGCGCCGACTTGCTGCCTCAACCGCCGTGTTGTTGTTCACCCTGACCGCACCGCTGATGGCACAGCGCCCGGCGGCCCCCATCCATTCCTTCCTGTTCGGTTCCTGGGTCGGCGGCATGTTCCCGCCGCCCGTGACGCTGAGCACGCAGGAATGCCTGGCGCAGCCGATGGTGATCTTCACCCGTGATTTGGTGATGCGTGCGCTGATGACCAGCTCCGCCTACGAGCAACGCATGATCGATACGGTACGCGCGACGCCCGCCGGCTTCGAAGTGCACCTGTTTCCGGCGCAGACTCCCGCCCAAGGCGGCTTCGGCTGCCCGAACCCGGACGTCCTGCGGGTGCAACGCCGCGGCGACAACGAAATCACGTTCCCCGGTTGTGCCGATTTTCCGTTTCCGCTGATCCGCTGCGGCTCGCATTGATGTGCGCCGCAGCGAACCTATCGAAGGGGAGAGAAACGACAACATGACCAGCACCGTCGCCCGCCTGCTGGCGGAGAGCCTGGAAGCACATGACGTAGATCAGATCTTCTGCGTCCCGGGCGAGAGCTATGTCGGCTTCACCAGTGCCGTGCTGCAGAGAAACACGATCCGCATGATTATCTGCCGCCACGAAGGCGGCGCCGGCTACATGGCGGTGGCCGACGGCCGGCTGCGCAAGCGCGCCGGCTGCTGCATCGTTTCGCGCGGGCCGGGCTTGTCCAATGCGATGGTGTCGCTGCACTCGGCATATCACGATGCAACGCCGATGGTCATGCTGGTGGGCCAGGTGGAGCGCAAGGATTTCGGCCGCCTTGCGTTGCAGGAACAAAACTACTCGCGCCTGCTCGCGGACATCACCAAGCTGGTGATCGAGGTAAACGAGCCGGAACAAGCGTCCGAAGCCATCGCCCGCGCCTTCCACGTTGCGGAGAGCGGCACGCAGGGCCCGGTCGCGGTGATCCTGCCCGAGGATATCTTCGACGAAACCACCGACGCGGAAATGGACCAGCCGCGTCCGCGCGCTCTGGGGGGGCCACGCGCCGCGGATCTCGACCGGCTGGCGGACATGCTGGCGCGCGCTGAGCGGCCACTGGTGCTGGTCGGCGGCGCGTTGCTGGCGGATTCGCTGTACGACGATGCGGTGTACGGCGATCTGCGCCGCTTCGCCGAGGACTGGGTGCTGCCGATCTGCCCGACGCATCGCCGCCCCACGTTGTTCGACGCGCGGCATCCGAACTACGGCGGTTATATGGGCATCCGTGTGCCGCGCGAGCTGATCACCGAAATGAAGCGCGCCGACCTGATGATCGCGCTGGGCGAGCGGCTGACCGACACTGTCAGCCAGTCGTACAGTTTCCCCGCCGCGCCGCAGCCGCAACTGCCGCTGGTGCATGTGTGGCCGGATGCCAATGAAGTGGGGCGCGTGTTCCGGCCGGACCTTGGCATCGCCGCCAGCCCGCATGAAGTGTTGAAGGCGCTGCTGGCGCGCGGCACTCCGGCGGGCGCAGCGAAGCGCAAGGGCTGGGTGGACGGCCTGCACGCGATCCATCGCAGGCTGCTCGAGAAGACCTGGGAGCCGACCACGGATGGCGTGAACTTCGCTGCCATCGTCTGCGAAGTCGACAAGCATCTGGCGCCCGATGCGACGGTGACCTCGGATGCCGGCAATTTCGGTTCGTTCATTCATCGCTATATCGGCTTCAAGCCGGGCCAGGTGTTCCTGTCGTCGATCGTGGGCGCGATGGGCTCGGGCATGCCGATGGCGGTGGCGGCGACGCTGCGCCGGCCTGGCACGCAGGTGGTCGCTTTCCTCGGCGACGGCGGCGCGCTGATGATGGGGAACGAGATCGCCACCGCCTGCCAGTATGGCGGCAATCCGATCATGGTGATCTCCGACAACCAGATGTACGGCACCATCGGCATGCACAGCTACGTGCGCTATCCGGACCGGCCGTTCATGGATGGCACGCGGCTGACCAACCCCGACTTTGCCGCCTGGGCGCGGTCGTTCGGCGCTGAGGGCATCACCATCCGCGAGGAAAACGAGGTGGCCGATGGCGTCGCCCGCGCCTTCGCGGTGAAGACGAAGCCGGTGGTGCTGCACTGCCTGACCTCGGCGATCCAGATGAGTGCGTGGCGGCGGTACCAGGGAGAAACGCTGCCGTAACAACACCGCGAACGCGCCGCTCCGAACCAGTCGCTCATAAAACACGGAGGAAACCGGAACCATGTCAGATACAGCGCGAATCGAGCAATTAGCATCCGAATTGGCACGGATCGTCGATACCGGCGAGCCGATCCATCACCTGGCGGACGGCTTTGGCGGCCCGCACGGTCCGGCGGAGGGGCCACTCTGGTGGCACGAAGGCGGTCATCTGCTGTTCAGCGACATCCACAACAACCGCCGCATGAAATACGTGCCGGGAACCGGCGTCTCGCTGGTGCAAGAGCAAACCAATCGCGCCAACGGCCTGACCCGCGACCTCAAGGGCCGATTGCTCGCCTGCGAGCATGATGCGCGGCGTGTCACGCGCCAGGAGCAAGACGGCGAGGTCACGGTCATCGCCAACAACTTTCAGGGGCGGCAGCTCAACCGTCCTAACGACGTGGTGGTGAAATCCGACGGCTGCATCTATTTCACCGATCCCTGGACCAGTCCGGCCGCGCCGCAGCAGTGGGACCTGCCGTTCTCCGGCGTCTATCGTGTGACGCCTGATCTCGGCACGCTGAGCCTGCTGGTCGATGACTTCGTCGTGCCGAACGGACTGGCATTCTCGCCGGACGAGTCGGTTCTTTACATCAACGACTCGCGCCGAGGCCATATCCGCGCTTTCGACCTGCATCCCAACGGCACGCTCGCCAGACAAACCGATCGCGTGTTTGCCGATCTGCGTGGCAGTGAATCGGGTGTACCGGACGGCATGAAAGTGGATACCGAAGGCAACGTGTACTGCGGCGGCGCCGGCGGACTGTGGATCATGGACCCCAAGGGCAAGAAGCTGGGCCGTATCGTCCACGGTGCATCGGCCACCACCAACCTCGCGTTCGGCGGCAACGACTGGCGGACCCTGTACTTCACCAGCCGCAGCCATCTGGGCGCCGTCCAAATGAAAATTCCCGGCGTGCCGGTTCCTGCCGGGAAATGGTGAGGCTGCCATGAGCAACTTCGCAGACTATGCAACCAAGGTACTCGTGCATCCACATGCGGCGTGAGAACGGCGTCCTGGAGATGCGGTTCCACACCGATGGCGGACCGCTCCGCTGGGGCCTGGGACCGCATAGCGAGCTGCCCGATGCCTTCAACGATGTCGGGCGCGACCGGGACAACCGCGTGGTGATCCTGACCGGGACCGGCGACGAATACTCCGGCGTCCGCGCGACGCCGGGTGCCAGCGCGATCTCGCGCGGGATCACCGCGACGCAGTTCGACCGCGTGCATTGGGAAGGGCGCGCGCTGCTGATGAACCTGCTGAACATCGAGGTTCCGGTCATCGCCGCCATCAACGGGCCAGCCTGGCGGCACGGGGAAATTCCGCTGCTGTCGGATATCGTGCTGGCGTCGGAGACCGCCGCGTTCCAGGATTCCGCGCATTTCATGTCCGGCCTGGTGCCGGGTGACGGCATGCATATCGTCATGCCGCTGTTGATGGGGGTGAATCGCGGGCGATATTTCCTGCTGACCGGCCAGACGTTGTCGGCGCAGGAGGCGAAAGAGATCGGCCTGGTGGCCGAGGTGCTGCCGAAAGAGCAAGTGCTGCCGCGGGCCTGGCAGCTTGCGGAAGAACTAACGCAGCGGCCCACTCTGCTGCTGCGCTACACACGGCTGATGTTTACGGAATATCTGCGCAAGCGCATGCAGGACCTGCTGGGATACGGCCTGGCGATGGAGGGGTTGGCGCTGATGGAGAACGCCGCGGAGGCTAAGTAGTCCGCCGACGTCGGAGACCCGTGCGGTCGTCGTCATGTCACGGCGGTATCAGGGGGACACGCTGCCGCCCCCCTGGCCGGCTGAGGATCGTTATCCTTCCCCAACCCGTGTCCTCGCATAGACCGGCCGCATGACGCCTACGGGAAGACGTGCCGCTAACGGCACGAGCATGCCTGCTATCAGCACCAGCGCGCCCATCACCAGCATCGGGACTTCGTAATTGCCGGTAACGTCCCGCAACAGCCCGACAAGCTGCGGGGCCGCATAGCCCGAGATGTTGCCGACCGAGTTGATCACCGCGATGCCCCCCGCCGCCGCAGTCGCCCCAAGGAAAGCCGTCGGCAAATTCCAGAACACGGGCAGCGCACCGGAAATGCCGAAGCTGGCCAGGCAGAACGACGCGATCGCCAGCACCGGACTGACGCGGATGAACAAGCCTGCCAGCACCAGTCCTATCCCACCCAGGAGGAGAGGGATGATCAGATGCCACACGCGCTCGCCGGTGCGGTCCGAACTGCGCGAGAAGATGATCATACCGGCCACCCCGGTAATCGCCGTTAGCGACACGAGGTACCCGACACTCATGTTTCCGAAGCCAAGACTCTTGAGCATCAGCGGCAGAAAATAGGCCTTGCCGTATACCCCGAAGCCGACCAGCACATAGACCAGCATCAGCACCACGATGGTCGGCGAAATGACGGCGCGGCCGAATGGCAGGTGCCGGCCGGCAGCGGCATCGCGTTCGTTCGCCAGCGTGGTCTCCAGCCAGGCGCGTTCGTCGGGCTGCAACCAGGCCGCGTCGGACGGGCGATCGCGCAGCAGCGCCATGCAAGCAAAGGCGAGCAGGATCGCCGGGATGCCCTCGGCCAGAAAGATCCACTGCCAGCCGGCAATGCCAAGCCAGCCATTCAGCTTTAGCAAATGTCCGCCAATCGGTCCGCCGATGATGCCGGCTGATGCGCCGAAAGCGTAGAACACGCCCATGGCCTTGCCGCGATGGCGCGACGGGAACCACTGCGTCATGAAGAATGCCACGCCGGGGAAGAAGCCCGCCTCCGCGACGCCGAGCAGGAAGCGGACGATGACGAAGCTGGTGATGCCATGGACCAATGCCATGCTCGACGAGCAGAGGCCCCAGAACAGCATGATCGTCATGATCCATCGCCGCGCGCCCAGCCGCGCAAGCACCATGTTGGCAGGCACCTGAAACAACACGTAGCTCCAGAAGAACGCGCCGGCACCAAGGCCATAGGCGGTCGCGCTGAGGGCCAGCGCCTTATTCATGGTCAGTGCTGCGAACGATATGTTGAAGCGATCGAGCACGTTGATCAGATAGGCGAGGCTCACGAACGGTACGAGGTGCCATGCGACCTTGCGCATGACGGCAGTCTCACGATCCGTCATTATTGCATCCTCCCGAACCGGGCTTCTGTCGCCGGTTGGCGGCATGATAGCGGCACAATTTGATAAACCACCAGAAGTTTCAGGCGCGCCGGTGGAAGATGCAAGCGTCCTCCGGCGAGGCCGCCGGACCGCGCCGCCGAGCCGAACACCAGGGACTGGCATCGGGGCCACGCGCGTGTACAGTCCCGACGATTGGGTAGCAAAGGCAGCATGTCATGACCCTGGAGGAGTTTCGGACTTCCGTCGCAGCGCAGTCCCCGCCGGAAGGCCTCAGTCACGCGCTACAGACCTTGTGGTGGGACGCCAAAGGCGACTGGGACCGTGCACATCAGTGCGCGCAGCGAGACGGCGAACGCACTGGCTCCAGCGTGCACGCCTATCTGCACCGCAAGGAAGGCGACCAGCGCAATGCCGCCGGTTGGTACAGCCGCGCCGGCCGCACGCCGCCAGACGTCAGTCTGGAAGCCGAATGGGAGTTGCTGGCGCACGAATTGCTCGACGCATAGCCTGTGGCGGAACGATCCGGCGCCGTGATATAGCCGGAGCATGAACGCCGCCGCGCCGCACGATCGTATTCGAATGCCCGCCGCGTCGGTCACCGGATCGACCCGCGCCTACGCGGTCGTCCTGCTGATCGTCATCCTGTTCATCCTCTACGGTTCACTGTTTCCCTTCGAATATCGCGAACGCAGCTACCCCGGCGGCCCCGTCGTTTATCTGCTGAGCACCTGGCACGATTGGGACGGCCGCGGCGATCTTCTGTCCAACATCCTGCTCTATCTGCCGTTCGGCTTCTTCGCCACCTGCGCATTGCCGTCGCGCATCCCCGGCACGCTGCGTGCGGCATTGGCCACCATCGCAGGCACCGCAATGGCCTGCTGCGTCGAGATCACCCAGTTCCACGATGCTGGCCGCGTCACCACGATGGGCGATGTCTATGCCAACGGCATCGGCTCCGTGCTCGGCGCAGCCGCCGCTGCCGCAATAGGTGCCTCGCTGCGCTGGCCCCTGGTACGTGAGCTCGCCGCCCATCCCATCGCCGTCATCCTGCTCGTCATGTTCTTCGGTTATCGGCTGTACCCTTACGTGCCGATGATCGACCTGCACAAATACTGGCACGCGCTATGGCCGATCCTGCGCACGCCCAGCCTGCCGCCGGACGAACTCGCCCGCTACGTCATCACCTGGCTGTTCATCGCTGTCATCGTCCATTCGCTCTACGGCTTCCGCCGCTTCCTGCTGCTGTTCCCGTTGCTATTCGCCGCCGAGTTCCTCGGCAAGATCATGATCATCGACAACGTCCTCAAGCTGACCGACGTGGTCGGCGCCTGCGTGGCGTATCTGCTGTGGGCGCTGTTGTTGCGCTGGCTGCCGGGGCGTTTCGTGACCGTAACTTTGAGCTTCGCCGCTATGATCGTGGCGGAGCGACTGCGGCCGTTCCAATTCCTCGCCGCGCCGCGCAGTTTCGGCTGGATTCCGTTCGGCAGTTTCATGCGCGGTTCGATCGGCGTGGCAATGCAGGCATTCTGCCAGAAATTCTACGAATATGGCGGGCTGATCTGGCTGTTGGGCCGCTGCGGCGTGAACCTACCGATCGGCACCGCGCTGACCGCCGTGCTGCTGCTGGTCACCAGCGTTGCCGAATGCTGGCTGCCCGGGCGCTCCGCCGAGATCACGGACGCAGCGATGGCTGTGGTGATTGGCGGCGCGTTCGCAATGCTGCGCCAGGCCGCACAGGCGCGCGCGGTTGAAATACTGCGGCCGGACGCTGCGGCCCGGGAACACGCACGCTTCGTCGAGACGATCCTGGCGCGGCACGACGTAGCGTTGCCGCCGCCATCGCCGGAGCCTTTGCAGACGCTGCTCTCACCGCCTCTGCGGCGGCGCGGTCGCAAATACGCGCCCTATGTGCCGCCGCATCTGCGCGGTTGAGGTTTGACCCGGTTGAGACCGGGTGCGATTGAGCCTGGGTGCGATTGAGCCTGGGTGCGATTGAGGCCTGGCGCGGCCCGAGGCGTTGCCGGATGGCCTCCGGACGGGGCATGATCGGCACCTTGCAGCCTGGTTAGGGAGGACAGACATGGACGCCGACGCCAAGAAGACAACGCTGCGGATGATTCCCTACGGCATCTACGTGCTGACCGCCGATGACGGGAAGGGCAATATCGGCGCGGCGACGGTGAACTGGGTGACCCAGGCTTCGTTCGCGCCGCCGTTGGTGGTGGTGGGCGTGAAGGCCGATTCCGGGGCGCACACCGTGGTAAAGGGCACTGGCAAATTCACACTGAACATGCTGAGCAAGGACCAGAAGGGCCTGGCGTTCACCTTCTTCAAGCCGGCCAAACTTGAAGATGGCAAGCTGTCCGGCCAGGCGTTCCATCACGGCGCCAACGGCACGCCGATCCTGGACGCGGCGCTCGGCGCGCTGGAATGCGCGGTGAAGACGATCGTGGAACTGGGCGATCACCACATCGTGGTCGGCGAGGTGACTGAGGCGCATGTGCCCAAGCCGATCGAAGGACGGCCGGACGTGGCGATCCTGGAGATGAAGGACCTCGGGGACAATGTGTTCTACGGGGGTTAGCGCGGGGCAAGGGAAAGAGGGGGAAAGGGATGAAGATAAGGAACACCCCCCCTTTCCCTGCTGCCTTCAAATTTGACCGGAGCCTGCCATGATCAGCAAGTTTGCCACCGTATATCCCGGCCATATCGACCTGCCTGACCGCGGCCAGGAGGCGACGCCAGCCAACGAACGTCGCTTCTCCAACGACCAGCTTGCCAGCGTCTTCGACAAGACCGAAGCGGTCGCCAAAGTGATGGACGAAACCGGCTGGGACACGCTGTGGCTGGCCGAGCATCACTTCCAGTATGAAGGCTATGAAGTGCTGCCGAACCTGCTGATGGCGGCGGTGCATCTCTGCCATTTGACACGCAACCTCAAGATCGGCTGCGGCTTCAACATCGCGCCGATGTGGCACCCGCTGCGGCTGGCCGAGGACTACGCCTGCGCCGACATCATGACCAAGGGGCGGACGGTGTTCGGTGTCGGCCGCGGCTACCATTCGCGCGAGGTGGAAACGTTCGGCGCTCCTATCCTCGACCAGGAAGCCAACCGCGAATTGTTCGAAGAGCAGGTGGAGATCATCTTCAAGGCGTTCGAGAATGAGCGGTTTTCGCATCGCGGCAAGCACTATACGCTGCCGCCCGAAGTGCCGTATCGCGGCTATACGCTGAAGGACCTGACGCTGGTGCCGCGGCCGGTGCATCGGCCGGTGGAATGCTGGCAGCCGGTGGTCAGCGCCAGCGCGCGCGGGCTCGACTTCATGGTGAAGTACAACATCAAGGGTGCGGTCGGCGGCGGCGCGGCGACGATGCAGGCCGGTCCGATCACCGCCTATCAGGAAGCGGCGCATCGCGCCGGCAAGGACTGGAAGCTGGGCGAGAACCTGATGGTTGGCATCTTCGTGCACCTGGCGGACACGAAGGAGAAGGGCCTGAAGGAGATCACGCCGCTCTATGAAGAGCACGCCAAGATGTTCGCGCCGCTCGGCTTCCTGCCCGGCGTGACAAAAGAGCAGATCGCGGCGATCGGGCAGCGCGGCGGCCAAGGGGGAGGCCAAGGGGGAGGATGGCATGCGGCGGGCGTGCCGACGGTGGAGCACTACATGAAAATGGGCGCCTGGTTCACCGGCCCGCCGGAGGAACTGGTGGCCTATCTGCGCGACCTGGAATCACGCTATCCGGGGCTGGAACACATCAACCTGTCCACGCCGATCGGCACGCCGCTCTCCATCATGCAGGAACAATTCAGGTGGATTTCGCAGGCGGTGATGCCGGCTTTCCTGCGGCGGGCGCATCCCACGCAATGATGTTGCTCTTCACCGGCACCACGATCCGGCGGTTCGGCCAGCCGGATTCCTTCAGCGTCAGGCGCACGGTCAGCCGCACGGTGCCCTTGGTCCACCGCGTCGGCGTGCGTTTCACATAAAAGCGGAGCTGCGAAAAGGAGGCTTCCAGTTTTCCCCAACCCCAGTTGACGATCAGCTTGCGTGCCGGCGTGCTGCCGGTGGGGGACAGTCGTTCGGGGTCGAGCCACTTGTCGCTGATCCGGCTGCTGGGCGCCGGTCGTGCCACGACAAAAGGCCATCGCACCGTGATGGCGCGCAAATAGAAATCGGGACCGATCGAGTTCGGTGACCACGGCAGCCATGTGCCAGCCACGGGTCGCGGCCGTTGCGACGATCACGGCGTATTCCGGCACCTCCGGCAGTTGCCGGATCTCCTGGACAGGCTCGACCGGCTCACCGAAGTCGATCTGCTCCGGCAGCACGACTTCGGCGTGTTCCTCCTCGAGGTCGTCGTCGGGATCAGCGCGGCGAAACCACCGGATCATTAGCGACTGCGCAGTTCATCGCCGGCCAGCCGTTCGCACAGCCGGGCCATTTCCGTATGATCGGCATTGGAACCGAACATGGTCTGCGCCGCCTGCACCAGCTCGTTGCACAACGCACCGACCGGCGCCGGCGTCGCGGTCTCGCGTCCCACCTGCAACGCGATCGACAGGTCCTTCGCCAGCAGGCCGAGCGAGAAGCCGGCATCGAAGGATCGCGACAGCACGAACTGCTTGAACTTCTTCTGCGTCGAATTGTTCATGCCGGTGGCGGCGTTCAGCACGTCCACCATGACAGTCGGATCGAGGCCGAAGCGCTGCCCGATCAGCAACGCCTCGATGCCGATCAGGAAGCCGCCGGTGGACACAAGGTTGTTCAGCGCCTTCATCGCCTGGCCTGAGCCCACCGCACCGGTGCGCAGCACGGAACTGCCCATCGCCGACAGCACGGGCATCGCGCGGTCGATCGTCGCCGCGTCGCCGCCCGCCATGATGGCAAGCTGCCCTGTCTTCGCCCGCGGCACGCCACCGGACACCGGCGCGTCGATCAAATGGCCGCCCAACTCGTGCACCCGCTGGGCCAGTTCCTGCGTCACCGATGGCACGCCGGAACTCATTTCGATGACAATCGCGCCGGGGCGCAGGCCGGCCAGCACGTTGTCATCGCCACCGGCCAGCACATGCGAAACGATGGCGCTGGTGGGCAGCATCGTCACCACGACATCCGACTCCGCGGCGAGCAGACGCAGGCTGTCCGGCGCGTTGCCACCGATCTGCTGCACGAAGTTGTTGGCGACTTCGCGCCGTGAATCGTTCACCTGAACGCGGAAGCCGGCGCGCACGAGGCAGGCCGCCATCGGCCAGCCCATGTTGCCGACGCCGATAAAGCCGACCCGTGGGAAGCCGTCCGCCGGAGATCCGTTACCAGGGTTGTCCGCCATGTCCGGTTATCCCTTGGCGCCGTCAACGTCCTTGAACACCTCGGTGGCGATGCGGAACGCTTCGAGGCAGGCGGGAATGCCGCAATAGGCGCCGATCTGCAGCAGGATCTCCTTGATCTCGTCGCGCGTCACACCGTTGTTCAGCGCCGCGCGCAGATGCAGGCGGAATTCGGCGCCGCGGTTCAGCGCCGCCAGCATGGTCAGGTTGATCATGCTGCGCGTCTTGCGCGGCAGGCCAGGGCGGGTCCAGATCATGCCCCAGGCGACCTCGGTGGTCATCTGCTGGAAGGCGGCGTTGAAATCGTCGGCGCGGGCGATCGAGCCGTCGACATAGTCGGCTCCCAGCACCTCGCGCCGGGCTTGCAGCCCCTTCTGGAACAATTCGCTCTGGTATTCCGGGCGGTTTGGGATTTCCGGCATGGCCTGCTCTCCGGGTTGTCGTGAAGGCAGCGTCTTATAGCCCGCGCTGGCGGTAAGTGCGATGCGTCCGGCGCGAGGCCTGGGCGAGGCCGCTGGGCTTGGCCGGCGTGGCGGTCCGGCCCTTCAAGGGGCGCAACGCAGCGCCTATCGAGCCGCACGTCGGGCTGCGTTGGTCGGCTGTTGCGAGATTGCCGGCGGCATGTCAGCGCCCGCCAGGCGCAAGCCCTCTAGCCGCCAACCTGACAATGCCGCGCACATTCACCGCGTCCCGATCGATGACCGGGGAGCGGACGGTGGAGCTGGCGACGTTATTGCGCCAACCGGTAAAGATCGACCCCGCCATTATAGTTCGGCACGTAGATTTGACCGCCGTCGACCACCGGCGGGTCGAATTTGTTGAACAGGAATTGGATATTCCATTGCTGCGAATCCCAAAGAACCTTCAGCGATCCGTCCGCCGCGAGGTGCACCGGGTCGTAAACGAGGAAGCGGCCATTAACGACATCAGCATTCGCATCCCCGTAAGGGATCGTACAGAAAAGCAGCGCCGAGTTGGGGTCTGCTCCATTGCTCGATCCTGAGCAAAACCCACCCGGCATACCCCCTGGTGGCGTCTCCCGCACGTTGTCGCTGGCATATTCATGGCTCTCCGCGACATAGGTCAACGCGCCGGTCGAGCTGACTTTCCATTTATGCAGCTGAGAATTCTCGCCCCACACGAAGATCACCCACGAGTTCAGCGCGGGGTCGAAGAACTGCACGGGGGTCATGTGGAGATGCGCCGTATCGCCCCATGGGAAGAAGTTCAGGGTCCGGGCATCGGTCGGGCAGGGGTCAACCGGTCCCGGGCTCATGGTCAGCCAGACCGGCGGTGCTGCAAGCTTCGCGCAATTCGCTTTCGGGTTTGCGAGATCGGCCAGCGTCGTTCCGCCCAGTTGCGCGGTCTTGACCGGATAGGCGATGCCGTCCTTGCCGGTGGCAATGCAAACGCCGATGGAGAAGATACAAGCGGGACCCGCCGATCCAAAGTCCTGGTCCGACCATGCGCCTTGCGCCATTTGGGGAAAAACGAGAACCGTTGGCTTGCCTCGGTCATTGATCTTCGCCTCCAGCCTTGCGTTCTTCAATGCAACGTTCGCCCCGCCGCCCACCGGTTGCATCACAGCTTCGGACGCAGCGCTGACGCCGGATAAGCGCTGGGTTACCGGCGCTTTCTGCCCGCCTCTGGCGAAGTCGGTCCAGGGAGTCCAATGATCAACCACCTTCAGCGTGGCCGTCGTGTTTCCCGATGGCGGCTTGTATTGCAGCTTGAGGACCGATTCTCCCCATTGGCTGGCGCCGTCGAAATCGCCGTTTCCGGTCATCACATAGAGGAAACCTTGTGCATCTGCCGCGGCGCCTTGTCCAGCCATCCAGACACCGGCGCCCTCGCCGGCCGTCAGAGCCAGCATCGGGGTCAGCTTGTTGGTCGCCACGTCGAAGGCGAAGCACCAACCGGATGCGCCCGCCCCGGTCTCGAAGGTCGTCCCCGAGCACCCCAGCACCGTCTTGACGCCGTTGATGTTGGTTTCCACCAGTGATGAACGCTGTTTGCGCATCGTTGCGTTGAAGTCCTGATTTTCGCTGATTCCTTCGATCATAACAGGAGGAACGACGTTGCCGCCATCCGCCACGTTCAGCACGAACATGAAATACCGGGCGGTCGCCGGATTGCCGCTCTTGTCCGGCGAGACCCAGCAGACCTGGTAAAGTCGCCGCGTATCAGGGTCGATTACCCCCGTGGAGAGGCAGCCCCAATGTTGATTGATCGTGTGAGCGTCGATGCGCTGGGAGCTTGTAACCGGTACCCCCAACGTAACCTGCCAGATGCCGGACCCGTCATGCGCGTCGACGCCGCGTACGACGTCGGCCATCGAAGGCAGCACCAGCACATCGCGCGTTCCGCGCGCCGTCGTCACATTTGGCAAGATGAGCGGCTGCGCTTCCATGCCGCGCGCATCCCCGATGACCGGAATGATCGTTGCGCGGATAATACCTTTGCTCGCAACCGATGCCTGCGTCAGTTGCCTCTCTCGTGGATTCCAACCGCTTCTCGAATTATCCGCGGAACGGGTCAACCACGGCTCCACGGTCGTTTGCGCCGCAGAGGTCGCGGCAACGCCAAGAAGCAACGTCACGATCAACAGAAAAAGGTGGCAAGGCTTCATCTGTCCACTCCCAAGGCGAGTAGTGTGTTTCACAAAGTACTGTGTTTCAGACGGCTCAACCCGGACCTACTGCGGACCATTCCGAAGGAGCTCGAAGGCCAGGTTCATTCCGGAGACTGACTTAACCGTGCCAGGTCAAGATGGGGGTGCCAAGGCAGGGAGCCTGGTCAGACGCAGGTTTGCGTTTGATCCCGATTGGAACAGTCATGGAGGAGTGGATACTTTATCCGGCTGTACGCTCCGCGAAGCGGACGCCTTCGGGCAACCGGCTGCGACATATGCCTTAAACGCGGTGCCATTGTCCGTTCCCCCTGTTTCGCTGGAAGACTAACGCTTTCCGCGGCCCTCTCTCATTCGGAGAACAAGAGAATGATCGGCCATTCATTTACAGGTCGATTCCGAATGATGAAACCACGAAAGCGGGAGCGCAAGGGTTTCGCGCTGTCGCACGGATAACGTATCTGCGATATTCGGCCCGGCCAGCGTCGCAGAAGCGCGCAGTGCCCGATGAGGCTATTAAACAGTCAACAGCCACTTCCGTTTTCATGCAGCAATCCCGCCTTGGGGTTCGATCAGCGGGCTCCCGTCATTTTCAAAAGCCAACCTTCTGGAGCCCGGCGTTGCTCCGAATGATATTTATTTCGCCCACGTATCCTGGCATTGTTCAGCCGAGATACGCCATATCCACCTCCGGCTGGCTCCCAGCAAAGGTCAGTGCCAGTTCGTCGACGCCCGCGCAACGGTATTCCGTTGCGGCAGCGAGGCAATCCGCCGCGGTGCCGGCAATGGCGAAGGCGTCGATGAACCGATCGTCCAGCACCGCTTCCGCGGCCTCGCCACGGCGCAGACGGGCCAGCGCCGCCACCACCTCCACCTTCGGAATCCCGCTGTGCCGCACGATGGTTTCGCGCACCGGCGGCCAATCGTCGTCCACCGGCCAGAAGCGGGTGAGCATGGCACCGATCTCGGCTTTGGCGGCCTGGCGTGCCGTCGCGCGGTCCGCGCGGGCAACGCAGGGGACGTACTGCACAACCGCCGGCATGGGCCGCCCCGCACGCTGCGCTGCCTCCCGCACGATGCCGGCCGCCCGTCGCGTATAAGCAGGAGGGCACATGTTGGAGACGATCAACCCGTCCGCGATCCGGCCGCACAGTGCGAGGCTGCGATCGCCCATCGCCGCCATGTAGATCGGCATCGCCGGCCGCGGCGGCCGGAACCGCAGCGCCACGTTGTCGGCGGAAAACACCGTGCCTGCATGGTGGATCGTCTCGCCGCGGAGCAATGTGCGCACGATATGGATCGCATCGTCCATGGCGGCCAGGGGGCGATAGCGATATCCCAAGCGCTCGATCTGCGCACCGATCCCGGACCCGATGCCGAGGACCGTTCTTCCCTGGGCGAGTTCATCCAGCGCCGCGAACTCCATCGCGATCTGTGCGGGATGCCGCATATAGGGGTTGACGATGCCGATGCCGACCCGGATGCGCTGCGTCGCCAGCACGCAGGCGGAGGCGAGCGGGAACACGCCGCGTTCGAGAGGATTTTCCGCCAGCCAGACCGATTCGAAGCCATGCGCTTCGGCGTGCGCGGCCAGCGCGGCACCGCGCCGCGGATCGATCCCGCCATGCAGGCGGATGCCGAGCCGGGGCACATCGGATGGCAACGTCATCATATGCCTCCGTCATATCCCGCCATCGGATCCCACCATCAGATTCACCATCAGATCGCCGCGGTCATATCCCGCGGTCATACCCCGCGGTCATATCGGTCATATCCCGCGGTCATATCCCGCCGGGCCGCGGCGCGGTGGTGGCCTCGGAGAAATGCACGTGCACGACGCGCCAGTCGCCGTCCTCCTTGCGGAACACCATGGTGGAACGCGACGTGTAGTCGCTGCCATAGCGCCGCGCAGCCGGCGGTGGCTCGGCGCCGACCCAATCGGAGCGCGTGTGCCGCTCGCACCACAGCACTGCGAGATCATCTGACACGACGCCGCCAATATCGAACGGCGTCCAGTAATTGCTCGCGACGTTGCCCTGGTAGAACCGCCATAGGCGGGTCCAATGCTCGCGGCCTTTATAAGTATGGCCGTTGAGATTGAAGAACACCGCCTCCGGCGCCGCGCTCCACAGATCTTGCAAAGCCAGCCAGTCAAAGCGGGCATTGAGATCGAGATATTCGTGCAGGCGTTCCAGCAGCCGCGCCTGGTCGGCTGGCGTGCCACCGGCCAGGTTACCCGACAGTGCCGATGTTTGCATGTTTCCTCCGCCCTCGTGTCGCCCGCACATGTCCCAACTCCGCCATGCCATTGCGAGGAGCCAAGCGACGAAGCAATCTCGTGCCCGCGAGCGCATTGGCGGCTCATCAGGCGGGAGAATGCTTCGTCGCTGCGCGCCTCGCGCTGCGCTTCCTCGCAATGACGCGGGGCCCGAGTTACGGCACGTCCAGATCCAGCAACATGTGCTCATTATCGTAGAACAGACCGTTCACCAGAAGTGCGCGTGGCTCGGTCGCGAAGCCGCGGAAGCCGACGCGCTCATAAATCCTGCGCGCTGCGTCGTTGCCGACCGTCACGGTCAGCTGCAGCACGCGGACGCCGGTACCGCGAGCCTGCGTTACCGCCGCTTCGACCAAAGCCTGCCCAAGTCCGCTGCCACGATGCGCGGCGTCGACATAAACCGTGAACACATCCGCCCGGTGCCGCGTCTTGATGCGCGTCTGCTGGAATAAGCCGGCAATGCCCACCAGGCTGTGTCCGACGAAGCCGCCGAACATCGTCGCCGGCGGCAGCAGCAACCGCCGCGCCAGATCATCCAGCGGCACCTGAGCTTCTTCCTCGTACGCGGTGCCATACGCCTCCGGATGCAGGCGCAGCGCCGCCAGCCGCACCGGCCGCAGGATGTGCACATCCATGCCATCCAGGCGGCGGATACGATGCGGCAGGATGCTCATGCCAGTACCGCGGCGATACGCGCGGCCAGACGGCGCGCCACTTCGTCCTTTGCCAGCGATGGCCAGTCCTCGACACCGTCGGCGGTGATCAGGTGCACGGTATTGGCGGTGCCGCCCATGATGCCGGTTTCCGGCGACACATCGTTGGCGACGATCCAGTCGGCGTTCTTGCGCGTCCGCTTGGACTGGGCGTTGGCCAGCAATTCGCTCGTTTCGGCGGCGAAGCCGATGACCAGGCGCGGGCGCCGCGGTGCCGCCGCGGCGATGGTCGCCAGGATGTCGGGGTTGGGCACCAACTCCAGCGACGGCGGAGTTCCGCCCGGCTGCTTCTTGATCTTGCCCGATGCGGCGTTGGCGACGCGCCAGTCCGCCACCGCCGCGGCGAACACGGCGACGTCGGCCGGCAGCGCGGCCTCGCAGGCCGCCAACATCTGCGCCGCACTCTCCACGTGGCGCAGCGTCACGCCGGGCGGATCGGGCACCGACACCGGGCCGCTCACCAGCGTCACGCGGGCGCCCAGCGCGGCGAGCGCCGCGGCGATGGCGTGGCCCTGGCGGCCGGAGGAACGGTTCGCGATGTAGCGCACCGGATCGATCGGCTCGTGTGTGGGGCCGCTGGTGACCAGTGCGTGCTTGCCGGCCAGCGGATGCGGCGTGCCGAAGCCGGCCGGTAGACGCGTCGTGTCGAAGCCACCCTGCGGGCGCGTCGTGTCGAAGTCACCCTGCGGGCGTGCCGTGTCGACGCCTCCCTGCGGGCGTGGGGCATCGAAGAACGCGTCGATGGTGGCGAGGATGGCGGGCGGCTCGGCCAGCCGGCCGGGACCGTATTCGTTGCAGGCCATCGCACCCTCGTCCGGCCCCACCACCAGCACGCCGCGCGCCTGCAATCGCGCCATGTTCGCCTGCGTCGCGGCGTGCAGCCACATGCGCACGTTCATCGCCGGCGCCACCAGCACCGGCTTGTCGGTCGCGAGCAACAACGTGGCGGCGAGATCATCGGCGAGCCCCGCGGCCATGCGCGCCAGGATGTCGGCCGACGCGGGCGCCACCACCACCAGATCCGCACTGCGCGAAAGCTGGATGTGGCCCATCTCGCTTTCGTCGGTCAGCGAGAACAACTCGGTGTAGACTTTCGATTCGCTGAGCGCCTGGAGCGACAGCGGGGTGACGAACTGCGCGGCGTTGCGGGTCAGCACGCAGGTCACGCCGTAGGTACGGGCACGCAGCAGGCGGATGAGTTCGAGCGCCTTGTAGGCCGCGATGCCGCCGGAGATGATGAGAAGGATGCGCTTCATGGCAAAGACAAGGCCTCCCCCTCCCCTTGTGGGCTTGGGCCGCGAAGCGGACCAGGGGCGGGGGGAAAGGCTGGGCAGAACAAGAGCGGAGCGCTCATAACCGCCACCCTGTGTGAATCGCCGCGATGCCGCCCGACAGGTTGCGCACGCTCACCCGCGCAAATCCCACATCCTGCATCATCGCCGCCAGCTTCGCCTGGTCTGGAAACGTGCGGATGCTCTCCGCCAGGTATTGGTAACTGTCTGCATCCTTCGCGACCACCCGTCCCAGCCGCGGCAGCACGCGAAAACTCCACGCATTGTAGATCGGGATCAGCGCGGCGACCTGCACGCGCGAGAACTCCAGGCAGCAGAACCGCCCGCCGGGCTTCAGCACGCGCCGAGCCTCCCGCAGCACCGCCGCCTTATCCGTGCAGTTGCGCAGCCCGAATGCGATCGACACCCGCTCTACAGTGCGATCTGGCAGCGGCAGATGCTCCGCGTCCGCCACCAGTAGCGACAGCGCGCCGACTGCCGCGCGTTCCACCGCCCGGTCCTGCGCCACCGCCAGCATCGAGGCATTGATGTCGGACAGCAGTACCGGGCCGCCGCCGGCCGCCAGCCAGCCGAAGCTGATGTCGCCCGTGCCGCCGGCCAGGTCCAGCAGCCTGTCGCGCGGCCGCGGGCTCAGGGCCGTCACAAACACGCGCTTCCACACCCGGTGCACGCCCAGCGACATCAAGTCGTTCATCAGGTCGTAGCGCGGTGCCACGCTGTCGAACACACCGCGCACCAGCCCGGCCTTCTCCGCCCGCTTCACGCGGCGGAAGCCGAAATCGGTGATGTCGTCCCCGGGGGGAACGGTCGGGGACGTCGTTGCCGGGTTGCCGCTCATCGCCAGCCTGTATAGCGTGCCCCACCCCCATGCCGGAACTCCCCGAGGTCGAGACCGTAATGCGAGGCCTCCAGTCCCGGCTGGAAGGCCGCCGCATCGTTTCGGCCGTGGCGCACCGCGCCGACCTGCGCTGGACGCTGCCGCCCGGCCTGGCGCAGCGGCTGACCGGCGCCCGCGTCACCGGCTTTCGCCGGCGCGGCAAGTACATCCTGATGCGGCTGGATGGCGGCGATTCGGTGCTGCTGCATCTCGGTATGTCGGGACGCATGGTGCTGACGCCGCGCGGGTCCAACAGCGCTCCGGCGTTGCCGACGCCACACGAGCATGTGGTGCTGACCACGGATGACGGCTGGCGGCTGGGCTTCGTCGATCCGCGCCGGTTCGGCTCGGTGGACCTGGTGCCGACGGCGCGGGAGGAGCAGCACAAGCTGCTGGCGGAGCTAGGGCCGGAACCGCTGGACGACGGCTTCACGCCGCGGGTCCTGTCGGCCGCGCTGGCCGGCAAGCGCACGCCGATCAAGGCCGCGCTGCTCGACCAGAAAGTCGTCGCCGGCATCGGCAACATCTACGTCTGCGAGGCCCTGTTCCGGGCGAAGATTTCCCCCCAGCGCTCGGCCTACACGGTGCCGGGGGCGCGGGCGGAGCGGCTGGTGCCGGCGATCCGCGACACGCTGCGCGAGGCGATCGCTGCGGGCGGATCCTCGCTGCGCGACTACGTGCAGCCGGACGGGGAGCTCGGCTATTTCCAGCATGCCTGGAAGGTCTATGGCCGCGAGGGCGAACCTTGCGAACGATGCCCCGGCAAGCCCGGCTGCGCCGGCATCCGCCGCATCACGCAGTCCGGGCGCAGCACATTCTATTGTTCGCGCACGCAGCGGTAGAGCCTCAAAGTCCTTGCGGACGAGGTCGCGGAAGCGTCTTCGGCATTACGAACGCTCGCCGCAGCCGTGACTTCGGCCGATATCCGTGCCAGCACAGCTTCGAGACCAGGTCCCGACGTTGTGTTCAGCCCTCGGGGTGTTTCAGCTCCTCGGGGTGTTTAGCTCCTCGGGCGCGCGGCGCAGTGCTTCGCGCCGCGGCAACCGGGAAGTCATGGCATCGAACACCGGATCAGGTGCTCGATGCCCGGCCATCTCAGTAGTCCATGTCGCCCATGCCACCCATGCCACCGCCGGGCGGTCCACTGGCAGCCGCTCGCCTGTCCGGCCGTTCAGCGACCATCGCCTCGGTGGTGATCATCAACGATCCGATCGACGCTGCGTGCTGCAGCGCGGACCGCACGACCTTGGTAGGATCGATGATGCCGGCCTTGACCATGTCCTTGAACTCGCCGGTCTGAGCGTCGAAGCCCCAGTTGTAGTCGGCCTTGTCGAGGACCTTGCCGGAGATCACCGCGCCATCCTCGCCGGCATTCTCGACGATCTGACGCAGCGGCATCTGCACCGCCTTGCGCACGATCTCGATGCCGACGCGCTGGTCGTCATTTTCGGCATTCAATTTGGCCAGGACCAGCGAAGCACGGGCCAGGGCGACACCGCCACCGGGCACGATGCCCTCCTCGACGGCCGCGCGTGTTGCGTGCAGGCCGTCGTCGACGCGGTCCTTGCGCTCCTTCACCTCGACCTCGGTCGAGCCGCCAACACGAATGATCGCCACGCCGCCGGCCAGTTTCGCCAACCGTTCCTGCAACTTCTCGCGATCGTAGTCCGAGGTGGTCTCCTCGATCTGCGCGCGGATCTGGTTGCAGCGAGCAACGATATCCTGCTTCTTGCCGGAACCTTCGACGATGGTGGTGTTCTCCTTCTCGATCAGCACCTTCTTCGCGTTGCCCAGCATATCGAGCGTGACATTCTCCAGCTTGATGCCGAGGTCCTCGCTGATCACCTGGCCGTCCGTGAGGACCGCGATATCGTCGAGCATCGCCTTGCGCCGATCGCCGAAGCCTGGTGCCTTGACGGCGGCAACCTTCAATCCGCCGCGCAGCTTGTTCACCACCAGCGTCGCGAGCGCCTCGCCCTCGACATCCTCGGCAATGACGAGCAGCGGACGAGTGGATTGCGCCACCGCCTCCAGCAACGGCAGCAGAGCCTGCAGTCCGGAGAGCTTCTTCTCGTAGATCAGGATGTAGGGTTGCTCCAGCTCGACGGTCATCTTCTCGGCGTTGGTGATGAAATACGGCGACATGTAGCCGCGGTCGAACTGCATGCCCTCGACGACGTCGAGTTCCGTCAGCATGCCCTTGGCTTCCTCGACCGTGATGACGCCTTCGTTGCCGACCTTCTGCATCGCCGCGGCAATCATCTCGCCAATTTCGGTCTCGCCATTGGCCGAGATCGTGCCGACCTGCGCCGTCTCGGCCTGCGTGGTAATCTTCCGGCTGCGCTTCTGCAGTTCTTCGACCAAGGCGACAACCGCCTTGTCGACGCCGCGCTTCAGGTCCATCGGGTTCATGCCAGCGGACACCGCTTTGCCACCCTCGCTCACGATGGCCCGTGCCAGGACGATCGCAGTCGTGGTGCCATCGCCGGCGACGTCGTTTGTCTTGGAGGCGGCCTCGCGCACCATCTGCGCGCCCATGTTCTCGAACTTGTCGGAGAGTTCGATCTCCTTGGCGACCGTCACGCCATCCTTGGTGATGCGCGGCGCACCATAGCTTTTGTCCAGGATAACGTTGCGACCCTTCGGGCCGAGCGTGATCTTTACCGCCGCGGCAAGTACATCGACACCGCGCAGCATACGCTGACGGGCATCGTCGCCGAACCGAACGTCTTTTGCAGCCATTTGTGTGATCCTTCCTGAAATCGTTGATGCGGCCGAGTCACGCGGCCTTTTTCTTGGTGCTCGCGCGGCCTTCGATGACACCCATGATGTCCGACTCCTTCATGATAAGGAGTTCCTCACCGTCGAGCTTCACCTCTGTGCCCGACCATTTGCCGAACAGGATGCGATCACCCGCCTTAACCTCCAGGGCGACGATGTGACCTTGTTCGTCACGGGCGCCGGGACCGGCAGCGACAACTTCGCCCTCCATCGGTTTTTCCCGGGCTGTATCCGGTATGATGATGCCGCCGGCGGACTTCTCCTCGGCGTCGAGGCGACGAATCACCACGCGATCGTGCAACGGTCGGAATTTCACTGGATTATGACTAACCTCGTGCCAGCCGATGAAGGCTGGTCGGCTTGCCCGGTACCGCGCCGGAACACGTCCGGCGCACTTTCTAGCACTCTGGTCCTGGGAGTGCTATCTATCTAGGACGGCGGCCGGAGGTATGCAAGCGGCCGATCCAGCTTTTGGTCCGCAATCGTGACGGCGCACAAATCAGTGGAAATCAGCACTGGGGGCAATCGGCGCCTGCGAGGTGGTGCCGCATGTCCGAGAAAGTGACTGCTCGCCGGAAACCAGCCGTTCTGATGCGTCGGCCCGTTCTGATGCAGCTGCGACGGCGCTGGCGGGAGCCTGGCTCGATCCACTGCGGCATGATCCACTGCGGCTGATCCGCTGCGGGATCAGGTGCTCCGAGCCGTCCCGGTGCTGCCGAAGCCACCGGTGCCGCGGGCGGTGTCGTCCAGGCTCGCCACCTCGTGCCAGCGCGCCCGCACCACCGGCGCCAGCACCGCCTGGGCGATGCGTGCGCCTCGCTCGACCACGAACGGCGCGTCGCCGGTGTTCAGCACAATCACCTGCAGCTCGCCGCGATAGTCCTCGTCGATCGTGCCCGGACTGTTCGGCAGCACGATGCCGTGCCGCAGCGCGAGGCCGGAACGCGGACGCACCTGCAGCTCGTAGCCGGGCGGGAGGGCGATCGTCAGACCGGTGGGAATCAGCGCGCGCTGCCCCGGTTCGATCGTCACCGGCGCCGTCACCGCGGCCAGCAGATCCATGCCAGCCGCGCCACCGGTGGCGTAGGCGGGCAGCGGCAGGTCCTCGCCGTGCGGCAGGCGGCGAACGAGAATCGCGATGCTCATGGTGCCATCATGCGGTCGCGCCGTGCGTCCTGCAACCGCATGCCTGCGCCGCATGGCTGTGCCGGAAGTGTCCCGGTTTGAATTTTGGCTTTGGGTGGGAAGCGGATATTGCGGCCGAATGTGGTCCCGCTGCAAAAAATCCGGGCTTTGCAGCATCCCCGTTTCACCCTTTGGCAGCAGCTCCCTGGAGAAAGCTTGGCAGCAGCGTCTCGGTGGGAGCGAACGAACCCTGTTTCAGCGCTCATTCTTACTCTGGCCGGCTTGCTCTGACCGGCTCACGTGATACCCTCGCCACATGCCCCTTCCGGCCCTCCGCCTTGTGTCGCATCATCACATTTTGATCGAAGGGAGAGACTCGTCCACCAATCCGCTCTTGCTGCTGCATGGTTCCGGCGGGTGTGAAACGGACCTCCTGCCGCTCGCCGCTGAAATAGCCGCAAATTCGCCAGCCATAGCCATACGCGGCTCAGAACCCTGGGACGATGGGTTCGCCTTCTTTCGCCGCTTCGAGGACAGGTCTATCGATGAAGAAAATCTTGTAACGAATGCGCTGTCGCTTGCTGGCTTCATCGAAGCTGCCTGCGCAAATTATCGCTTTCCGAAGCTGCCGATTGCAGTCGGATTTTCCAACGGCGCCATCATGTCTGCCGCACTCCTTCTCGCGCACCCTGGCCTCCTCGCCGGTGCCATTTTATTTCGTCCGCTATCACCGTTCGCCCAATATGCCATGCGCCCCCTCGACGGCGTGCCAGTGTTGATGATCGATGGGGAGCACGACAAACGCCGATTGCCCGGCGACGGTCATCGTTTGGCGACCCGTCTTATGGACGCCAACGCATGTGTCGAACATCACGTGCTTCAAACTGGCCATAATATCTCGACCGAAGATCGTTCTCTCGCTGAACATTGGTTGGAGCGATTTCAGTAGGGGAAGGCTTCGCTTCGCGTCGCATAAGTCAAGAATTTCACAACAAAACCGGGCCGCTGAAAAAACTACTTTTCCGTTGCACAAGTCCGGCGCGAATTTGCCGCGTTCAGCGCGCGGCGGCTGCGCTTTCATACCAGCGGCGCGATCGGCGCACGATGTGCACCACCGAGAGCATGACCGGCACTTCCACCAGAACGCCGACTGGCCGCGCCGGTGTTTGGGTTGCGGATGTTGGCGGTGAAGCAGTCGATGAAGCGCAGTCACTGCGGCTTCACCCAGGCGACCATCGTCGGCACGACAAGCGGCGCCGGCGCTGGCGGCTCGATGATGGTCAGCGCGCCCGTTGTGCTTTTCGGTTCGTCGTTCGATCGGCCATCGGGCCCCCTCCCCCTCAGTCGGTTGCCTTGCTGGCAGTCAGTACCGACGTAGCGCATCGCGCCGGTGCGATAGGCCAGCAGCATCCGAAACAACGTGACGGCAAATATTCGATCGCGGGCGTTGCCGTGGAGAAAGAAGCGTCGGTACTGGGAGTCGAGCAGCGAACTTGCGCACGGCGCGGCGGACGCAGACGGACCAGGTGCGCGCGACGGCTGCGCTGACGTCTTCTACACTCGACACCGCGAAACCCGTCCTGCGAAGCAGATCCACATACTCCCCCTCGTCGCCGAGCCCGGGCAGCCGCCCCTCCTGGCAGATCGGCTTGAGGAGGTGGCGGACCTGCCAAGGATGCGGGGTGCTATTCGCCAGCCACGCGCAAACGACCAATCGTCCTCCGGGGCGCAAAGTGCGGAAGGCCTCGCCGAAGCAGCGTACTTTGTCGTCCATGTGCTCGGTACTCTCGATCGCATAGGCGCGGTCAAAGCTGGCAGAGGGAAAGCCGTTGGCGAGCCAATCCCGCACCTTGAAAGTCAGGGCGCCTCGGGCGGCGACGCGCCGCACTGCGCGTGCATGCTGCACGGCGGAGAGCGTAATACCGGTGACGGCCACATCATGCCTCTCTGCGAGCGCCTGCGCCGTCACCCCGTAGCCGCAGCCAATATCGCAGACTACGTGACCTGGTGCGAGGTCGAGCCGGTCGGCGACCAGGTCGACCAGCGCAGCGGCGGCATCCTCGGGAGTTTCGTGCCCGGTCCGCCAGTAGCCATGGTGCAGATGCTCGCCCCAGATCTCCCGATAGAACTGATCGAGCGTGTCGTAATGTAGCGCCACATCCTCCGACGTCTGTTTGCTGTGTGGATGTATCATCGGGGTTCAGTGGAACAGACCCGCTGTTCAAAGTCGATGGCTGCGCATGAGGTCCACCGCGCACGCCGGAACTGCCCCTGTGCGCTCCCAACCGACTTCGCAATCAGCGCGAAACGAAATGAGACGTCCATGAGGTTTGCCGCTGCGCGCACCTGGCAGAACACCATCCACCGAAGCACCACGCCCGCATGGCAGGCGCACAGCCGTCTCATAGGAGCGCGCAGCCGTCTCACAGGATCGCACAGGCGTCTCACAGGAGCGCACAGCGCGTCTCATAAAAATAGAGGCGAGACAACCGTGAGACTCGTCGTGCATCGCAACGCGCGCACCGCCGCCCGCCGTCGTTCCGGAAGCCACGTCACCGCCCCCGACCCGTCTCAGGAAAAACGAACTGAGACGACGGTGAGAGTCGCCGCGCCCGATCCCCACACGGAGCGCCCCACCGGCTCTCGCAACGCCCGTTGGATCGCCCGCCCCGGGGTCAAGACCCAAGGATCCGAGCCGAGAGATGAGCCCCGCGCCCGCATGCTTGCCGCCTGTGCAGACGTCACTGGTGCAGACGTCACAGGGCAGGAAGGCGCCAGAGCAAGAGAAGGCGCCAGAGCAAGAGAAGGCGCCAGAGCAAGAGAAGGCGCCAGAACAAGAAGGGAATGCCTATGTCACCACGCGCAGCGCGGGGCGTCGGCGCACCGCCAGGCGGCGGTATAGCCCGACATAGTCCTCCGCCATCCGCTCGGCGGTGAACCGCTGCTCGAACCGGGCCCGGATCACCGCGCGTGACAGCTCGGGCAGCCGGGTCACCGCTTCGCACGCCTCCGCCATGTTGCGCACCACGAAGCCGGTCACGCCGTCCTCGATCACCTCGGGCACCGAGCCGGCGTTGAACGCGATCACAGGAGTGCCGCAGGCCATCGCCTCGATCATCACCAGCCCGAACGGCTCCGGCCAGTCGATCGGCAGCAGCAGGGCCTGCGCGCCACTGAGGAAATCTGCCTTCTCCGCGTCGCCGATCTCGCCGATATGGTCCACCAGACGGCCGTCGATCATCGGCTTGATCAGCGTTTCGTGATACTCGGCGTCCACCCGATCGACCTTGGCCGCCATCTTCAGCGGAATGCCGGTGCGGCGTGCGATCTCGATGGCGCGGTCAGGGCATTTCTCCGGGCAGATGCGTCCCAGGAACGCCAGGTAGCCCGGCTTCACCGGCCGCGGCAGCAGCAGGTCGGCCGGCAGGCCGTGATGCACCGTGGCGAAGAAATTCGCGTTCGGCAGCGGCCGGCGCTGCGCGTCGGAGATCGACACCAGCGGCACATCGTCGAAGATCCGGTAGATCGGCTGCAGCTCCGCCAGATCGAGCCGCCCGTGCAGCGTGGTCAGGAACGGTGTCCCCAGGCGGCTGAACAGCGAGAACGGCCAGTAATCGAGGTGGCAGTGCAGCACATCGAATTCCTCGGCGCGGCTGGCCACCTGCTCCAACATAAGCATGTGCGGCGCAATCGCGTCGCGCAGGTTGCGGTCGAAGCGGAGCGCCTGCGGATGCATCGGCTCCAGCTTCGCCCGGGTCACGGAATCGCCGCTGGCGAACAAAGTCACGTCATGGCCCATGGCCACCAGCGCGTCGGTAAGGAAGGCCACCACGCGCTCCGTGCCGCCGTACAGCTTCGGCGGCACGGACTCGGTCAGCGGCGCAATCTGGGCAATGCGCATCGAAAAACTCCCCGGTTCCCTTGCTGCCTGGATACAAAGCTCACGATCGGGTTTTTTTGCGGCGCGGCGTGGCGGGATTGCGCCGTGGACGCAAATTCACGCCGAAGTGACGGCATGTGCCGCGACAGCGATTAGCGGCCAGCGTTTCGGCGAGGCAGGGTACCGGATTGCGCCCCCGGAGGCGTGTCCGGCGCCGGCACGCGCCGTAACGAATGTCGGCCGGGGAACAAAAACCCGAATAAAAACCCACGGGGGAACCACAGCCCGCGACGGGGAACCACGGCCCACGGGAGAACCACAACGAGCGCAGGGGAAAACCGCCATGTCGCGTCTGGTCATCGTCTCCAACCGGGTTCCGCTGCCATCCGAGCGCGGCCCGCGCGCCGGCGGGCTGGCGGTGGCCCTGGCCGATGCCCTGCGGCCAGGTACGCTGTGGTTCGGCTGGAGCGGCAAGCGCAGCGCCACCTCCGATACGCACGCGGCGCTGCAGCAGGCCGGCAGCATCACCTACGCCACCGTCGACCTGTCAGAGCATGACTACCGCACGTTTTACCTGCACTTCGCCAATGGCGCGCTGTGGCCGCTGCTGCATTTCCGGCTCGGCCTGCTGAACTTCCACAGCGAGGACTACGACGGCTACATCGCCGTCAATCGCCGTTTCGCCGAGGCGCTGAAGCCGCTGCTACGCCCCGACGACCTCATCTGGGTGCACGATTATCACCTGCTCCCCCTCGGCGAGGCGTTGCGCGAGCTCGGCGTGGGCCACCGCATCGGCTTCTTCCTGCACACGCCTTTCGTGCCGCCGGCGCTGCTGCACGCCCTGCCGCGCGCCGACGAGCTATTGCGCGCGCTGTGTGCCTACGACGTGATCGGCTTCCACACCCGCACCTACCGCCAGGCTTTCCTGGAATGCGCCAGCGAGGTCCTCGGCGTTCGGTCCGACCAGGACGGCCGCTTTGTGCATCGCGGCCGGCCGGTGCAGGCGGTGGTGGACCCGATCGGCATCGACGCCGACGGTTTCGCGAGGACTGCCGCGCATGCCGCGCTGAGCATCGAGGCGCGGCAGTTGCGCGAGAGCCTGCCGGACGGCCGCGCGCTCGCAATCGGCGCCGACCGGCTGGATTACTCGAAGGGCCTGCCCAACCGCTTCGAGGCGGTGGCGCGGCTGCTGACCCACTACCCGGAACACCGGCGACAGATCAGCATGCTGCAGATCGCGGCGCGTTCGCGCGAGGATGTCGGCGACTACCAGCGGTTGCGGCGGGACCTGGACCGTATCGTGGGCGACATCAACGGGCGGTTCTCGGAGTTCGACTGGGTGCCGCTGCGCTACATGACACGCACGGTGCGGCGCAACAGCCTGGCGGGATTCTTCCGCATTGCCCGGCTGGGCATGGTGACCCCGCTACGCGACGGCATGAATCTGGTGGCGAAGGAGTATGTCGCGGCGCAGGACCCGGCGGATCCGGGCGTGCTGATCCTGTCGCGCTTCGCCGGCGCGGCGGAGGAACTGGACGACGGCGCGCTGATCGTCAATCCGTTCGATCCCGACGAGATCGCCACGGCGATGCACGATGGGCTGGTGATGCCGCTGCCCGAGCGGCAGGATCGCTGGCGCCGTCTGCGCGAGCGCGTCTGGCACAACACCGCGGCGCGCTATTGCGAGGTGTTCCTGTCCTATCTGACCCAGCCCGAGGCCTGGCCCGAGCCGCGGCGATTGCGGTCGGTGTCGTAAGGGCTGGGGAGGTAGGTAAGGATCGAACGGAGGAAGGTAGGTAGGCCACCCCCCCTCCCATTGTGGCCCCTCGTGGGAGGGGGCTGGGGGGAGGGGGCGAACCGCGCCTTCTTTTCGGCCCCTCCCCCCGGCCCCTTCCGACAAGGGGAGGGGTGTTCAGGGGACCATGGGCGAACGCCCTCAATCCTGCCCGTGCCAGGTTCCCTCGTCGGCGGCGGTCTCGGTGTTGATCGACTGCACAAGCGCCAGATGCCGTCGCAGCGCCGGCAGCGTCTCCTGCGCATAGCCCTTGAGCGCCGGATCGTGGCCGGATCGGGCCTCCTTTTGGAACGTCGCGATTTCCTGAGCGTCCTGCGCGACCTGCGTATCGACGAACGCCTTGTCGAAATCCGGACCATAGAGCGTGTTCAGCCGGCGGGTCTGGGCCTGCTGCATCATGCTCGGCTCGGCGGGCAGCGTCAGGTTCTCCTGTTCCGCGATCTGCTGCAGCGCGTCGCTTTCGCCGGTCTGGTCGTTCATTAACTGCTGTCCGAGCCGCTTCACCTGGGCCGAGGCCCCGTGCTGCATCGCAAGCTGTCCGGCCTCGGCATCGCCCATGCCGCTTCCAGCAGCGAAGGCGGCAAAGGCCTGGTCGGCGCGCGAGGGTCGCGCGGCTTGCGACGACGATGACTGCGACGACGACGACTGTGACGGCGCCGGCTGGGACGGCGCCGGCTGGGACGACGGTGGCTGGAACGACGGTGGCTGGGACGACAGTGGCTGCGATGGCATTGGATGGGAAGGCTGGGCAACCGCGACCGCCGCGATCAGCATGGCGGCAGCAGGAAAGGCGAGCAGGAGCGGGAACCGTTGCATCGGCGAGAACTCCCTGGGGTGATGCGGGAGGTACGGCAAACAAGGGCCGGCGCGCCAGTTGCAGTCGCGTGATCGGCGCCCGACAATGCGCGTCCGCACAATAGGGGGGAATGCGGCATGGGCAAGCTCACCGGAAAAGTCGCCATCGTCACCGGTGCCAGCCGCGGCATCGGCCAGGCGATTGCCGAACTGTTCGCCGCCGAAGGGGCGAAGGTGGTCTGCGCCGCCCGCACGCTGCACGAGGGCGACCATCGCCTGCTGGAAGGCTCCTTGTCTCGCACGGTGGAGCGCATCCGTGCGGCCGGCGGCGAGGCGATGGCGGTCACCGCGGACGTCTCCACCGAGCCCGACTGCATCGCCCTGGTGGAGCAAGCGCGGCAAGCATACGGGCCGATCGACGTGTTGGTGAACAACGCGGCGCTGAACTACTACCTGCCGACCGAGACCTATCCGACCAACCGCTGGATCCGCTCCTTCGCGGTAAACGTGCACGGGCCGTTCATGCTGTCGAAGGAGGTGCTGAAGGACATGATCCCGCGGCGGGCGGGCGCGATCGTCAACATCAGTTCGGGCGCGGCGATCGGGCCGGGGCGCGGGCCGTATGCCGACCAGACGGTGCGCGGCGGCGTGATGTATGGCGCCACCAAGGCCGCCCTGGAACGCTTCGCCCAGGGGCTGGCGCAGGAGGTGGCGCAATACGACGGCATCTCGGTGGCGGCGGTGTCGCCGTCGAAAGTGGTGCCGACGCCGGGGACGGTGCTGCACAAGCTGGTCTCGGGGATGGACGATCCGCGCGGCGAGAACCCGTCGTTCATGGCGCGCGCGGTGCTGTTGCTGGCCACCGAGGGGGCGGCGAAAGTGAACGGGCGGGTGACCTACAGCCAGCAGATTCTGCAGGAGTTCGGCTGGATTACCGAGGCGGCGGGGCGGGGGGTGGATACGCCGGGGTCGGGGTATTCGCAGGTGTGAACCGTCGTGGCCGGCGGCGGCGCGCGAAGTTTTCCAGTCTTGCCGCAGTGCCAACCCTCCCAGGCCGGTTGGGTATGCTGGGGGCCGGATTCACCACAAAGACACAAAGCTGGGGGTATCCCAAGCACTCTCATCCACACGGCAGAGGTGGCCGGGGTTTGGCCGAGGCTCTGTGTCTTTGTGTCTTTGTGGCGAATCTTTTCAAAGATGCGGCCATCCGGGACACCTCGAAGGGCTCGCACCGACGCGGCTGCAGGCATTTTGGTTGCGGCCAGGGCTGCGCTGAGTAAAGCGGCCGTCGCGTGAAGAAGGATGAGCCGGACGCCGCTTCCAGGTCAAGAGCTTGCTATGTTTATTTTGAACTTGCCATGTTGCTCTTGCGGGATTTTTGCGTGGTTGTTCTGCCGCGCGCATCACCGGTTCGATATTTAACGTGCTCGATAAACGCGCGTAACTTGGGCAACATTTGGCGTCCGCCAGGGTAGTATAAAAAGACCCCTGGCGTCGTGACAGCGAAGGGTGTCAGGAGCGCTTGCAATCGACCATCGGCAATCGCCGTTTTGACGAGCGGCCCGGGCAACTGCGTAAGCCCCACACCGCGGATCGCCGCGGCGAGAAGTGTGGGATAGTCGTGCGAGATGAGCGGCCCGGTAACGATTGCCTCGATCGTCTTGTTGCCCTCGACAAACGGCCAAGGCGCGATCGAGCCGTTCGAGCGGCGCATGCGCAGGCAGGCGTGGTGACGCAGATCGTCGATCCGCTCCGGGCGCTGCCGCCGGCGTAGATAATCGGGGCTACCAACGACAACGAAAGGAAACGGTGCCGTCAGCCGCACCGCGACCATGTCGGCGGCGATGAACTGGCCCAACCGGATGCCGGCGTCGAACCCTTGGGCCGCGAGATCGATCAGTTCCTCGCTTGCGGCGATCTCCAGTTCGATCTCGGGGTAGGCTTCGACGAAAGAGGCGATCACCGGCTCCAGGATCAGCGGCACGACCACGCGCGGCACCGAGAGACGCAATAGTCCCGTGGGCCTCGCTCCGAGATCGCGCGCGGCTTCGCTGGCTGCGACGAGTTCTTCGAGGGCGGGTTTAGCGCGCGCGATGAAACGTTCGCCGGCTTCCGTCAGACCCACACTGCGGGTTGTGCGGATGAAGAGAGCTGCGCCGACGCGCGCCTCAAGCGCGCGTACCGCCTGGCTGATCGCCGACGGGGTTACCCCGAGTTCCGCGGCCGCTTTCCGAAAATTGCGATGCTGGGCGACGTTGAGAAAAGCCTCCACGCCGTCGAGCGCGCCGCGCCTCACTGTGAAGTTCTGCTTCATAGCCTGTCCACATTATCGCGGATAGTCGCTCGCGCCAAGCGGTCGCATATCCGCGGCAACGTTTCGGGCCGGAGGGATCGGCAGCTCGCACCCCGGCAATTGAAACGAAATCGCATGCAAGGCCGGCTCGGCATTCCGACCGCAGGGTTCGAGGCCGCGTCAATCAACACCTGATCTCAGGACTCACACGGAGAACCGCTGATGACCGCCGCCGCTGTTCCTGCTGATATCGTTACGCCGGGCCCTGCCTGGCGCAGCCTGTTTTGGATCGCTCCGCTCACGCTGCTGTGGATCTTGTTGATCTACTGGCAGCCGATCATCCCGGCCAGCGGACTTCCAACCACAGCACACCAATTGGCGGCCCATGCGGTTATCGCGGTGGGTTTGTGGCTCGGCCTCGAAAGCACCGACCTTACGCCGGGCCAACGCCGCACCACCTGGCTGGCGGTCATGATCCCGTATACGCTTTGGCTCGCTTTCGCCTGGAGCACGGCGATTAATGGCATCTTCGTCACAGGCACCTCAAACTCGCCGGTGCCGTTCCTGCCGTTGGCGATCGTCCTGCCGGTGATCATTGGCGCACCGTTGTTGCTGTTGTCGACGCGGATCGGGCAGGTGCTCGATGCGGTGCCGGTGAACTGGCTCGTCGCGCTGCAGATTTACCGGGTATTCGGCAGCTGGATGCTCGCTGCCTGGCTGCGTGGCGTGGTGATCGGCCTGTTCGCCGTGCCGGCGGGAATTGGCGATGTGCTGACCGGCCTGCTCGCCGTGCCGGCCGCCATTGCCGTTGCGAGCGGTACGGCTCAAGGCCGAAGGGCAGCGATTGCCTGGAATATTTTGGGCCTCACCGACTTCACCGTTGCGATCACCTTGGGGTTGATCACCTCGCCCGGCCGGTTCCAGTTGATCGTTCCAGATATGCCGAGCATCGACACGGGGGCTTATCCAGGCGTACTGACCCCCGCTTTTGTGGTGCCAGCCTCGATCCTGCTGCATCTCCTTTCGCTGCGGCAACTGCGCCGCCGGGCCGAGGCAGCACGACACTAGACGGCGAAGCGGTTCGCGGCGGACGGAGCGACCGTCGCGATGGTCGACCGGCACGATGGTCGACCGTCGCGATGGTCGACCGGCACGGTGACGCGGTTCGGCGAGCGGCGAAAGAGGTATTCTATACCCTCAAGAAAGCCAGGATGTTGGAGTCAGTTCCAGGGAAGTTCTGCAACAAGGCAGCTTGGAGAAAGGGACAGGCGGCGCCCCCGATGTCGGCTAATGTATCCCCGTCAGCGCCCTGATCCACACTCGGCGCAGACCACTGTCAGGAAGGCCGGCGGACGGTCGCAGGGAAGATCAAGCCAGCTTTGATCGAGCCTGCCGCATCAATGTCATTCCGTGGCATATCGAGTGGGCGGAAATGTTCAGGATTCGACGCTTGCGAACCAGGCCCAGGCCGATCAACGTCGTGCCAAGCATCAGGATGGACGCCGGTTCGGGAGTCGGAAGAGGATAGAGGAAGACGAAATTCTGATTGTTGCCGGAGACGGACGTATATTGATTGAGCAGGTCATCAGCGGGAGCGGCCCAGATTGGCGACGATCCGCTCACGCTCTCGATGTCAGTCATCATCTGCGTGTTGAATTCTGCTGTGTCGCCACCATAGATCGAAAAGCCCTTGCCGTTTTCAACGGTCCAGATGGCGGCTTGGAGAGCGGCCAGATCGACTGCCGTTGTCTGCGGCGCATTGGCCAACAGTGCGATGATCTCATCGCCGATGGTTGTGCTTCCGTCCACGGTCGTCCGGGTCAGGCTGTACAGACCGCCGCTCGAATAGTCGTTGAATATGTCATCACAGTAGAGAACTTCAGAGGTCGTGACATGGGTCGTAATATCGGTGACTTCCTCGTTCAGCGGCCCGACATAGACGTCGACGGGCGGCACCTCTGGAGTACCGGTGTACTGAATATAGGCGGTCAGGGCGTCGGAGAAGACCGTACCGGTGAGTTGGTAGGTGCCTGCCCTGGCGGACGCAGAAGCGGCAATGCCGAGCAGCGCGACCGTTGCGAGAAGAATTCTCCTCATCGTTTGCTCCAATTGCAAGCAGGCTGGTTACCCGCAGCTGGTCAATTTTTTGAGACTGATAAAGTTTTTTGAGGCCACCCTCAAGGTCTATTTAGAGTTGTCGTGTCTAAATTATTTCTCACGAAATGTCAATAAAAGAATTCAGAAGGCGCTGGACAGCCACGTTCCCGGTAAATCAGTCGGCGCCGGCCGGGATCGTCCCCGCGACCGTGGCGGGACGCTCGCCGGACAAGGATCGTCGGTGACATTCCAGGGTGACGTTCAGCGGGAATGGAGGGCATGACGACGATCGCCCGACCGGTGCGTATCGTCTGGGCTGGCTTGGCTGGCTTGGCTGGCTTGGCTGACCGCTTGGCCGTGGCGCAGGACGTGGCTGCGGATGTGGTCGGACGGTCCGAGCGGGACGAATCGGACGGGATCGGTGGATCGGTCGGCTAAGGTATTGGTCCTATGTGGAAAATAACCGTACGGACGGCACGATTTGCAGCGCCTCGGCGGCGCGGCCCATGCCGCCGGGCCGTGCCCACGGCTGCGAAGATGCGCAGGTCTGCCGCGTCCATGCCGGAAATGATGGCACACCGGGTGCGGTCGGGAAGATTGGACGCGGCTGAGGAAGATCGCATCGGCGTTGGGGAGTTGGCGCCGTCCGTCCGCCGCCCTAAGCCCTGCTCGCATGGACGCGATCCAGGTGACCCGCCTGACCAAGCGCTATGGCGACGTGCTGGCGGTGGACGATATCAGCTTCGCCGCGCCCACCGGTGCGACCGTTGGCCTGCTGGGCGGCAACGGGGCGGGGAAGACCACGACCATCGCCATGTTGCTCGGCCTGCTGTTGCCCAGTGGCGGCAGCATCACCGTGCTCGGGCACGATATCGCCCGCCACCGCTTCGCGGCGCTGGCGCGGATGAACTTCTCCTCGCCCTATCTGTCGCTGCCGCAGCGGCTGACGGTGGCAGAGAACCTGCGGGTTTATGGCCACCTCTACGATGTCCCTCGGCTGGAGCGCCGCATCGCCGAGCTGGCCGACGAACTGGACCTGCGCGAGCTGCTGGCGCGTCCCGCCGGACAGCTTTCCGCCGGGCAGAAGACCCGCGTCGCGCTGGCCAAGGCGCTGATCAACCGTCCGGAGCTGCTGCTGCTGGACGAGCCGACCGCCAGCCTGGATCCCGACACCGGCGACTGGGTGCGCACCTGGCTCGAGCGCTACCGCGCCGAAAGCGGCTGCACCATTCTTCTGGCGACGCACAACATGTCGGAAGTCGAGCGGCTGTGCAGTCACGTGCTGATGTTGAAGCGCGGCCGGATTGTCGATCGTGGCAGTCCGGCGGAACTGCTGGAACGCTATGACCGCGACGACATGGAGGAAGTGTTCCTCGACATCGCCCGCGATCGCCGCGCCCACGCGGGTGCCGCGTTGCAGGCGATGTCGACGAAAGCCTAGGGTGGACAAGGGCAGCGCATTCCGCCGACGTGCTCGGCGAAATGCGCTGCGCTTTTCAGCCCTTCCACGACCGATCAGTCGTGATGATGCCACCCCCAGCCATGATAGGGATGGCCCGGAGTTTCGACGATGCAGCCTCCCAGCATGCCGGCCACCGCCATCAGAGCAGCCAGCGCAACGATCACAGAGCGGGTGGACCGCTCCGCATGGACGCGCGAGACGGTCGAACGAGTGCGCAAAGTCATCAGGGCATCACCTTTGTTGTCCGTGCAGCCGCAGGGATCGGAGAATACCGATCCTACTGCTTCCATGGATGGACTTCCACCGCGGCGACAAAGCGACGCGACCTGGGTATTTTGATGGCGGCCGCCGTGGCGCACGTCATGGTAGGATCAAAAGCGCAAAAAATCGCGGGGCGCTATATGTATCGGGCACCCGGGGAGTACGCCTTGCGGCGCTTCCTCCGGGCCCTATGAGTATGCTTCCGGCGGATGGAGATCCGGATCTCTATCCGCCACCTACCCCACCGGCGGCGAAGCACAAACTCAAGCGTGTGTCCTCTCCGGTTGCGGCATGATCGCCGCGCCCCGTCGATGACCTGAATTCCTTGACAAATTGCTAGGAGCGGGATCGCACCACACGATGGTAGGAACGGGGGTAGGAACAATGACGCATTGAAATGCGAATAAGGGAGTGCTAAGTAAACCGGGCACCCGGGGTACGCCTTGCGGCGCACCCTCGGGGCCGGTTGGATAGGCTACCGGCGGATGGAGAGTCGCATCTCTATCCGCCACCTACCCCACCGGAGGCGAACAACAAACATAAGCATGTGTCGTCTCCGTTTGCGGCACGATTGCCGCGCCTCGCTGATAACCAGGTAATCCTCAACAAATCGCTAAAACCTGCCGGGGAATGACTGCACGGCGCGCGATGGCGAGCCGCTAACCATGCAACGCTGTCAGCGTCTGTGCATTCGCACGTATTACCAGCATGCGGCGAATTTTTTGCGTCGCCGTCAGCAGGCCGTTGTCCACCGTGAACGCCGGTACAATTGCATGCTTGCGAATTCGTTCCGTCACCGACAGCCGATGGTTGGTGCGATTCACCGCCAGGGCCACCGCCACGTCGTCATAGCCCTCGGCCGGCACGACCAGTGCGGTCAATCCTGCGCGCCCATCCCCCGCCACCACTGCCTGCGCGATCTCCTGCTCCGCCATCAGCATGCCCTCGATTTTCGCCGGCGAGACGTTTTCGCCGCCCGACAGCACGATGAGGTCCTTCTTCCGGTCGGTAATGCGCAGATAGCCCGCTTCATCCAGCGTCCCGATATCGCCGGTATGCAGCCAACCGTCCCGGATCGCGGCTTCAGTTTCATCCGGTCGTCGCCAATAGCCGTCCATCACCAGGTCGCCGCGCACCAGGATTTCGTCGTCGTCCGCGATTCGCACCTCGACGCCGTCGAGCAGGTGCCCCACGGTATCGATGCGGATCGCATTCGGCGGATTGGCGCTGACGATCGGGCCGGCCTCGGTCTGGCCGTAACCTTGTAGAATCTTCAGCCCCAGCGCGAGGAAGAACCGCCCCACCTCCGGCTCCAACCGTGCCCCGCCAGAACACGCGGCGACCAGCCGGCCGCCGAAGCGGGCACGCACCTTGGTACGCACCAGCCGGTCCAGCAGCGGATCGAGCAGCTGCTCCCCCAGCGACAGCGGCGCGGCGTCCAGCCGCTTCAGACCGATATCCATGGCGCGCTGGAACATCCGCTGGCGCAGCGGGGATTCGCGGGCCACCTGGGTCAGCACGCGATTGCGGATCACCTCCAGCACGCGCGGCACCACCGTCATGATGGTTGGCCGCACCATCAGCAGGTCCGCCGCAAGATGTTCCGCGCCGCGGGAATAGACGATTTCCGTACCGATGCTGGGCAGGAAGAACTGGCCGACCGTATGCTCGTAGCTGTGCGAGCAGGGGAGGTAGGAAAGATAGGTCTCGTTGTGCAGATGCAGCGGGCGCAGCAGTTCGAAGGCGCCGCGGCAGTTCGACAGGATCGAGCGGTGCGGCAACATCACCCCTTTCGGCGCGCCGCCAGGTACCGGAGGTATAAATCAGGCACGCCAGCGCGCTGGCCGGAATGCCGGCGGTTTCGCGGGCGATGTCGTCCGGCGGGTCGCTGTCCGCGACCAGCACGGACCACGGCAGCAGCCGCGGTGGACCGTCGCCGACCTCGGCGATTCCGTCCATCACGACCAGCAGGTCCAGCCCGCTCGCAAGCTGTCCGGCCTCGCGCAGCCGCCCGCCCAGGGTCGTCGTCGACACGATCGCCGCCCGCGCGCCGCTGTCGCGCAGGATGTGGGCGTGATCAGCGACGGTGTTGGTGGTGTAGGCCGGTACGGGCACGGCGCGGATCGCCATCAGCGCGGTCTCGGCGATGGGGTATTCCGGGCGGTTCTCCGCCGCGATCACGACCCGGTCGCCTGCCGCCACGCCAGCGGCGCGGAGGCGGCGCGCGCAGGACGCCGCCAAGCGGCCGAACTCGCCCCAGGTGATGCTCTCCCAATGCCCGCCGCCTCGGCCGCCCCGTTGGCCGCCCCCCAGGCCGCCCCGTTGGCCGCCCCCCAGGCCGCCCCGTTGCCCGCCCCCTTGGCCGCCCCGTTTCCCGCCCGCCTGGTCACCCCCGGCGCCGCCTCCTGAGCCAGCCCGGAACGTGCGCAGCAGCGGCTTCTGCGGCCACGTGCGGGCCAGGCCGAACATCATCGCGGCCAGGTTCGGCCAGGTCGGGTAGGTATCCACGTCGCCTCCGAGGCGCGTCCTGCGCGCGCCGCAACCCTTTGACGGCGGCCCCTACTAGCCTACATGGGTTCAGAACGCAGCCATCCGAGGTCCCGCCATGCCCGATACCCATGCCGTCTCATCAACCGCGGACGCGCTGCCGGCCTGGGACCTCGCCGACCTGTATCCCGCGCCCGATGCCCCGCAGGTGGAGGCCGATTTCGCCGCTGCCGACAAGCGCGCGCAGGCCTTTGCCGCCGCCTATGCCGGAAAGCTGGCTGGGCTGTCAGGCACGACGCTGGCCGCCGCCATCGCAGAGTACGAGCAAATCGAGGAAGTACTTGGCCGCCTGCTGTCCTACGCCCAGCTTCTCTTCGCCGGCGATTCCACCGATGCGGCGATCGGCCGCTTCTACCAATCAGTCAATGAACGCGCGACCACCATCAGTTCCCACTTGTTGTTCTTCTCCCTGGAGCTGAACCGGCTCGACGATGCGGCCCTGGAGGGAAAGCTGGCCGAGCCCGCGCTGGCCGTTTGGCGCCCCTGGCTGCGCGACCTGCGCGTTTTCCGCCCGCACCAGCTCGCCGACGATCTGGAAAAGCTGCTGCACGAGAAAGAGGTCACTGGCCATTCCGCCTGGAACCGCCTGTTCGACGAGACGATGGCCGGCATGCGCGTCGACGTCAGCGGTGAATCGCTGACCGTCACCGACGCATTGAACAAGCTGTCCGACCAGGACCGCGCGGTGCGCGAGGCCGCCGGCCGAGCCATCGGCACAGCCTTCGGCGAACGGGTGAAGCTGTTCTCGCTGATCACCAACACGCTGGCGAAGGACAAGGAAATCATCGACACCTGGCGCCACTACCCGCGTCCCGGCAGCGCGCGCAATCGCGCGAACATGGTGGAAGACGAGGTCGTCGATGCGTTGGTGACCGCGGTGCGCAACGACTATCCGCGGCTGGCACACCGCTACTACAGGATGAAGGCCAGGTGGCTCGGCCTGCCGAAGCTGATGCACTGGGACCGCAACGCGCCGCTGCCGGACGACGACGACCGCCAGATCGACTGGCCGGAGGCGCGCCAACGCGTGCTGTCCGCCTATGGCGCGTTCAGCCCCGAGCTGGCGTCGGTGGGCAAGCGCTTCTTCGATGCGCCATGGATCGACGCGCGGCTGCGCCCAGGCAAGTCTGGCGGCGCCTTCGCGCATCCCACGGTGCCGAGCGCTCACCCGTATCTGCTGCTGAACTACCACGGCCGCACGCGCGACGTGATGACCCTGGCGCATGAACTGGGGCATGGCGTCCATCAGGTGCTGGCTGGCGACTCGCAAGGCTACCTGATGTCCGGCACGCCGCTGACGCTGGCCGAAACGGCGTCGGTGTTCGGCGAGATGCTGACGTTTCGCGCATTGCTCGACGCGGCGAATCCGAAGCAGCGCCGCATCATGCTGGCGGCGAAGGTCGAGGACATGCTGAACACGGTGGTGCGCCAGATCGCATTCTACCGCTTTGAGACACTGCTGCACGACGAGCGCCGCAGTGGCGAGCTGCTGCCCGAGCGGATCGGTGAATTGTGGCTGCAGGTGCAGACCGAAAGCCTGGGACCGGCATTCGACTTCACCCCGGAGTACAACGTGTTCTGGGCCTATGTGCCGCACTTCATCCACTCGCCGTTCTATGTCTATGCCTATGCGTTCGGTGATTGCCTGGTGAACGCGCTGTATTCGGTGTTCCAGGGCGGGCATCCGGGATTCCAGGCGAAATATCTCGACATGCTGCGCGCCGGAGGATCGAAGCGGCACAAGGAACTGCTGGCGCCGTTCGGTCTGGACGCGTCGGATCCGGCGTTCTGGAAGAAAGGACTGGATGTGATCGCCGGGTTCATCGATGAGCTGGAGGCAGCATGATCCGCACCGGCCGGAGGAACGCGCGAGAGCAGGGTCGCAGGTACGCTCGAGAGCGATTGTACAGTCGTGCGCGAGGGCCGTCCCGCAAGTGTCATCGCGAGGGGCGAAGCGCCGAAGCGATCTCCTGCATGACGAGTCGCGAGCCCGCGGGCGGAAGATTGCTTCGTCACCGCGCTCCTCGCAATGAGCGGGGGGGCAGCGCCATGTTGCGGACCACGGACATCGAGACGCATTGCGTCGCCCCCATGGGCACTGCCTGAATGGCCGAGGGCAGCAACATTCTGGGCGAAATTCGCCGCATGGCGCGCACGTCCGGCGCGGTCGGCGGCATCGCCGCCCGTGTCGCCGGCGCGCGCATGTTCGGCATCAAGACCGATCGGGCGGCCCACGCGGAAGACCTGCGCCTGATCCTGGGCGGGCTGAAAGGCCCGCTGATGAAAGTGGCGCAATTCCTCTCGACTGTCCCCGACGCACTGCCCGCGGAATACGCCGACGAACTGGCGCAACTTCAATCCAACGCCCCGCCGATGGGCTGGAACTTCGTGCGCCGCCGCATGGCGAGCGAACTTGGCCCCAACTGGCAGTCCCGCTTCCAGGAATTCAGCCACACCGCGGCGGCGGCGGCTTCGTTGGGCCAGGTGCATCGCGGCCGGCTGCCGGATGGCACCGACGTCGCCTGCAAGCTGCAATACCCCGACATGCCCAGCACGGTGGAAGCCGACCTGCGGCAGTTGAAGCTCGCCATGGCGATCTATCACCGCATGGACAATGCCATCCAGCACGAGGAGGTCTACAAGGAACTCACCCAGCGCCTGCGCGAGGAACTCGATTACGAACGCGAGGCGGCGCATATGCGGCTCTATGGCCTGCTGCTGGCGGGAGATCCGCTGGTGCACATCCCGGTGCCGATCCCCGGCTATTGCACCAAGCGGCTGCTGACGATGACCTGGCTGGACGGCCGCCCCTTGCTGCATCGCCTGCAGGAGAACCCGCCACAGGAAGAACGCAACCGCATCGCCGAGGCGTTGTTCCGTGCCTGGTACGTGCCCTTCTACCGCTACGGCGTGATCCACGGCGATCCGCACCTTGGCAATTACCAAGTGCGTCCCGACGGCTCTGTGAACTTGCTCGACTACGGCGCCATCCGCGTATTCGGCGCCCCCTTCGTGCGCGGCGTGATCGATCTGTTCGAGGCAGTACGCGACCATGACGACGCGAAGGCGCGGCACGCCTATGCCACGTGGGGCTTTACCGATCTGTCGGACGAGAAGATGGCGGTGCTGAACCTGTGGGCGCACTTCCTCTACGAACCACTGGTCGAGGACCGCGTGCGCCGCATCCAGGAAACCGACGATCCGATGTTCGGCCGCGAGGTGGCGGAACGCGTCCACGCCGGCCTGAAACGCACAGGCGGCGTGAAGCCGCCGCGCGAGTTCGTGCTGATGGACCGCTCGGCGATCGGCCTCGGTGGCGTGTTCGTCCGCCTGAAAGCGGAACTGAACTGGAGCCGCCTGTTCCACGGGCTGATCGCCGATTTCGACGCGGCGACGCTGGCGCAGCGGCAGGCCGAGGCGCTGGCGCAGGCACGGGTGCCCCCAGCGAGGTGAGCGCCTCAAGTGCGTGTCTCGAGTTGGTTGGCGTAGCTTACGGACGCCACAGCGAAGGTGCGCATTGCAGCACGCATAAGACCGATCCCGCTCGAAACGCGTCCTTTCGATCCTGCTGTATACCTCAACAGCGACGAGGCGCACGCTACCTGCGGTCAGTTGGGTCATAGTAGCCAGACTGCCAGTGCGAACGGAACGTCAACGACAATAGTCTCGCGCCAGCAAAGCGATTGGCACTTGTCGCTCTTGCCGCGGCTAAGTCTGATGCAGTTGACGCCGGCGTCCGCCTGATACTCAATACCTGATACTCGATATAGGTGGAGCAGGCAGTCGCCTATGAGCCCCGCGGTGCGCGCCAGGACCAAGGGCTGCCTGGCAGAAACTTTCGATCATCGCGGCGCCGGCGATCCTTCAAGGCCAGCATCCGGCAGGCGATTCCCGCTATAGCTGTAAGCGGACGGCACCGACCGATCAGGCAAGGGAGCGTCAGAGATGCGCGGAGCCGGTCTTTCCCGATGCGCTATCGTGGTCCTGCTTTACGTCGTCGCTGTCGTGTGGGTCGTGCCAGCCGTGGCGCAAAGCCCCGCAGCCGCGCGGCGCGTCGCGCTGGTAATCGGCAATTTCGGCTACGAGCACGTACCGCGGCTGGCGAACCCGGGCAACGACGCGACTTTGATTGCGGCAACCTTGCGTCAGCTTGGATTCACACTGGTGGGCGGCGGCGTGCAGGAAAACATCGACAAGGCTCATTTCGACCCGCTGGTGCAGGCATTCGGCCGATCCATCCAGGGCGCGGATGTGGCCCTGTTCTACTACGCCGGGCACGGCATGCAGGTGGACGGCAGCAACTGGCTCGTGCCCATTGATGCAAATCCAACCCGGCCGCAGGACCTCGAATTCCAGATGGTCAATGCGGATCTTGTGCTGAAGCAGATGGATGGTGCCGGAACGCGGCTGAACCTGGTGATCCTCGATGCCTGCCGGAACAATCCATTCGCCGTGCTCGGCACCCGCGCCGTGCAGGGTGGTCTGGCGCAGATGAAAGCACCTGAGGGCACGATGATCTCCTTTGCGACGCAGCCCGGAAACGTGGCGCTGGACGGCAGCGGCACTGACGGCCCGTACGCGATGGCGCTTGCCGCAGCGATGCGTCAGCCGGGGCTTGATATCTTCCATGTCTTCAACACCGTCGGCCTGACGGTGAAGCACGATACCGATGGTGCACAGCAACCCTGGGTATCCAGTTCGCCGATCGATGGCGAGTTCTATTTCACCCAAACAGACGCGGCACCCGACGCCATCGCCGAGGCAACGGTTGACGCGGCGCCGCCCACGCCTGCCGCCCCGCGTGGCGGCGTGCGCGACGAACGGTCGACGAACCAATCCGCATCGAACAAGACCACCGCGTCCGCGAAAGCACCGGTGCCAGCCGACGCGAACGCTTCGGACAGGCTGAACACGATGCGAAGCCTGGCTGAGCAAGGCAAGGCCGATGCGCAGATCGATCTCGGAATTGCTTATGCCAAGGGCGAGGGGGTGCCGCGGGATGACGCGGCCGCGCGCCAATGGTTCGAACGCGCCGCGACGCAGGGCGCGGCAAAGGCACAGTATTGGATGGGGGCCATGCTGGAGCGGGGGCGCGGCGGCCCGCGCAGCTATGCCGGCGCTCTGGAATGGTACCGCCGAGCCGCCGACCAGGGTTTTTCACCCGCCGAGGTCGCCATGGGCCGATCCTACGGGCGTGGTCTGGGCGTCGACCGTGATGTGACGCAGCGGACGAACTGGTATCGCCGGGCTGCGCTTCACGGCAATCCTCTCGGCCAATGGGCGCTGGGCAATTTCTATCAGTTTGGTGATGGCGTTGATAAGAATATGGAGCAGGCCCGCCACTGGTACGAGCGCGCGGCTGGTCAGGGATTTGTCTTCGCCGAGGTCCGGCTTGGCCTGCTCTACGAGCACGGCGACGGCGTGCCCCGGGATTATGCCGAATCGTTGCACTGGTTCCAACTGGCGGCCAACGCGGGCAATGTGGTGGCCCTCAACAGCCTCGGCGTGTTCTATCGACGCGGTCTCGGAGTGCCGCAAGACTATGGGCAAGCCATGCAGCTGTTCCGACAAGCCGCCGACAAGGGCTCCCCTATGGCCGACTACAACGTCGGATTACTGTACGCAAATGGGCATGGGGTGAAGACCAACAAGCAGGAGGCGCACGTCTGGTTCGAGAAGGCAGCAGCGGCGGGCAATCAACCGGCGATCGATCTGTTGGCCCGACAGAAGGCATCCGGCTGCACCGCAAGTTCCGGTGAGACCGGCATGCCACAAGCGCGCGGCGAACAGGTGGCGCGCTTGGCCAAAAGAAAATGCTGACGTCACAAAGGGGTTAGCAACAGCGCCCGGCCGGCATTGGAGGAACACCAGGAGTTCTCGGGGGCATGGCGCTGCGCCTGCTGATCACGGAAGTCACCGACATCCATCCCGGAACATATTGCGTGGCGGGTTGGGATCCCGTCGGCATCCGCATGGTCCGCCCACTACCCGATGGCGTGCTTTGGCCCCGCGCCCTGCTTGACCAAGCCGGCGTCGCGCCTGGCGCGGCCATCGCGGTCTCACCCAACCGCATCCGTCTGCGCGGCGACTATCCGCATCGCACCGAGGACCTGCCGATCGACCTCGCCCCCATCGAACGCCTGGACTCCGAGCCAATGAACTGGTTCGCGCCCGAAGGACCGCCCACCGCCGCCACGCTGCACGTAGCGTTTGGTGGCGAGCTCCGCCACAGCTCTCTGTGGCGCGGCCATCGCCGCGGCGCGTACGTCCCCGCCGGCACCCGCACTTGCTCTTTGCACGGTGTGCGCGTTCCCAGCCGCCAGCTCAGCTTCATCGAGGAGGACGACCGTCCCCGCGCCCTGCTTCAGGACGCCGAGGCGCGCTACACCCTGCCGGTCACCAGCAGCGCCCTACGCGCGATCTGGCGGGCGGAGGGCATCGCCGCCATGCGCCGCGCTTTGCCGTTCGACACCGACCTGCACGTGCGGCTTGGCGTCGCCCGCGGCTTCGGCGCGCACGGGGAAAAATGCTATGTCATGCTCAATGGCGTGCTGTGGTGAGGCAGGATGGCGGATGAACCGCGCGAGGTGCTGACGATCGGCCATTCCAGCCATCCGATGGAGCATTTCCTTGCGCTGCTGCGTGAGGCTGGCGTGACGGCGGTGGCCGACGTGCGCTCGGCGCCGCATTCTCGCCACGTGCCGCACTTCAACCACGATGCACTGAAGGCGGCATTGCGCGAGGCGGGCATCGCACATGTCTATCTCGGCAAGGAACTTGGTGGCCGGCCGCAGAACAAGGCGCAGTACCAAGACGGCGTCGCGGATTACGAGAAGATCGCCGCCTCCGATATCTTCCAGTCCGGGCTGCAACGCGTGCTGGACGGAGCGGCGGCGCATCGCGTCGCACTGATGTGCGCCGAGCAATACCCGCAGGACTGTCATCGCTGCCTGCTGGTTGCCCGCGCCCTGGCCGCGCGCGGTGTGAGCGTGCGCCACATCCTGCCGGATGGCGCCACGGCGACGCAGACGGACGTCGAAGCCGACCTGCTGCGCCGCACCGGCCGCGACAAGGAGGATCTTTTCATGTCGGCTGGCGAAAGGCTCGCCGCGGCGTATCGCGATCATGCGCGCAAGGTTGCCTTCGCCACCGCGGAGCAGGAGTGAACGCCGTGGTGGCCGTCGCCACGATCGGATTCACCCAGTCCACCGCGCAGCATTTCTTCGAACGGCTGCTCGGCGCGGGCGTGCGCACGGTGGTGGACGTACGGCTGCACAACACCTCGCAGCTTGCCGGCTTTGCGAAGGCCGACGACCTCGCCTGGTTGCTTCGCAAAGTCGGCGATATCGGCTATGCGCACGAACCGTTGCTGGCGCCGACGGAAGCAATGCTGAAAGCTTATCGCAAAGAAAAAGGCGATTGGCAGGACTACGAACGGCAGTTCCGTGCACTGATGCGGGAGCGCAAGATCGAACATCATTTCAGCCCGGAAGCGCTGGACGGGAGCTGCCTGCTATGCTCGGAGTCCACCCCGCACCACTGCCACCGCCGGCTGATCTGCGAATACCTGAACCAGAAATGGCATGGCGCATTGACCGTGCAGCACCTGTAGGAAAATGACCGCGACGGGCAACCCCGCCGCGAAACGAGGAGCTTCATCGATGCCGCGCCTCACGTTTCGTGCCATCCCGCTCGTACTACTGGGGATGCTGGCCTTGGCCGCATGCTCTGCCACGCCATCGCCGGGATCGTCCGGACAGACGAACACGGCGTCGCCGGCGAGCCAATCCGGTCAGGATGCAAACCCTTATCGATGGGACCTTGTCCCTGGCGGGAATCGTTGACATCCGGGTTGATGACCGGCTGGAGCATTTCCACCATGACAGGGATAGCCGAGCCCGTCGCAGCGGCCGCCAGGCCGGTGGTCAACTTGCAATGACATGGGTCAGCCCATGACAGGAGGCCTTCATGCGAACCGTCACCCTCGAAGAGCACTTCACCATCCCCGAACTGGTGCGCCAAATCGATCCTTCTGCCGTCGTCCGCCGCGGCTTCCCGCCGCCCGGCACGCCCTGGGGGCCGGTCGGCCAGGTCGAGAAGCTGGCGGATACCGGTCCCGTACGGCTGGGGGACATGGACGCGGCCGGCATCACGCTGCAGGTGCTGTCGGTCTCCGGCCCCGGCGCCGACATCGCGCCATCGACCGAAGCGCCGGCGCTCGCCCGCGCGTTCAACGATGCATTGGCACGCATCGTCACCGCGCATCCAGACCGTTATGCCGGTTTCGCCCACCTGCCGATGTCAGCGCCCGAAGCCGCGGCCGATGAGTTGGAACGCGCGGTGACGCAGCTCGGCTTTTGTGGCGTCTTGGTGAACGGCCTGACCGAGGACCGCTTCCTGGATGATCCACGTTTCGCACCCATTCTCACGCGCGCCGAGACGCTCGGTGCGCCACTCTATCTGCATCCCGGTATTCCGCCGGACGCGGTGCGCAAGGCGTATTACGACGGGCTGCCAGGGCCGCTCAGCTTCATGCTGGCCATCGCCGGCTGGGGCTGGCACGCCGAGGTCGCCGTGCATGTGCTGCGCCTGGTGCTGTCGGGCACGCTGGACCGTTATCCGCGCCTGCAATTGATCATCGGCCACATGGGCGAGGGCCTGCCGGCGATGCTGACCCGCTGCGACGAGGTGTTCGGACGCGCACCGGCCGGGCTGCTGCAGCGCACGCCCAGCGCAGCGATCCTCGACCAGGTGCACGTCACCACCAGCGGTTTCTTCTCGCTGCCGCCGTTCGAGGCGCTGCTGCACACGTTCGGTGCTGACCGGATCATGTTCTCGGTCGATTATCCGTTCAGCGCCAATGCAACCGGGCGAGCGTTTCTCGACCGCCTGCCGGTGTCGCCGGCAGACCGCGAGAAGATCGCGCACGGCAATGCGGACCGGTTGCTGAAGCTGAAAAGCTGAGGCTGCATAGCAAACCGCAGCCGCGTTGCATGGCTCCTCACTTGCGTGGGCCTCGCGCTGGCAAGGCAATCGGCTGAACCAAGGTCCGACGAAACGCGATGGCCGACCGCCGGTGCGACTTGATTCACCGTATCTTCAACACGGAGTTAGCGCGGAGGGCCACGGTGGGCCACAGGAGTTGGGGCGCATCCAACTGTATCGGTTGCTTCCGCCAGTCCTTCGTTTGGCCAGTGCCACGGACCTGGCCCGGGGCAACAACTCCTTTGGGCCATCGTGGTCCTCCGCACTAGGCCGTCTTGAAGCAAAGCTGCTGGCAGCATCGATGTCGCGATCGCCGTGAGGTGCGATGGGGTATCGGGCTATTGCGGCAGCCGCGGTCCAGGTAGAGTGGTTGGCGCACGCCCCCCAAGGGCGATGCCCGTCGGAGCAAGAGCAGGTGCGGGTCAATGAACATCAGCGAACTCGAGGCGATCGACGTCCACACCCATGCGGAAGTCTCCTGCCGCCAGCCGGCCGACGCGCTGTGGCAGCCGTATGAGGACGCCGCCAGCCAGTATTTCAAGGTCGGCAAGCGCCCCACCATCGCCGCCGAGACGCTCGCCTATTATCGCGAACGCAAGATCGGCCTGGTGATGTTCACCGTCGACTCCGAATTTGAGATCGGCAATCGCCGCATCCCCAACCAGGAAGTCGCCGACGCCGCGGCCGAGAACGCCGACATCATGATGGCATTCGCCAGCATCGACCCGCACAAGGGCCGCATGGGCGTGCGCGAGGCGACCGCGCTGATCGAGGCCGGCGTGATCCGCGGCTTCAAGTTTCATCCGACGATGCAGGGGTTCTTTCCGAACGACCGCATGGCGTACCGGCTGTATGAAGTGATCGCGAAGCACAAGTTGCCGGCGATCTTCCACAGCGGCCATTCCGGCATCGGCACCGGCATGCCGGGCGGCGGTGGGTTGCGGCTGAAATTCTCCAATCCGATCCACCTGGACGACGTGGCGGCCGATTTCCCGGACATGACGATCATCATCGCGCACCCGTCCTGGCCCTGGCAGGACGAGGCGCTGTCGGTCTGCCTGCACAAACCCAACGTCTATATCGATCTGTCAGGCTGGTCGCCGAAATACTTCCCACCGCAACTGGTCCAGTACGCGAACGGTCCCCTGCGGCGCAAAATCCTGTTCGGTTCGGATTGGCCGCTGATCGCGCCCGACCGCTGGATCCGCGAGTTCAAGACGGCCGGATTCAAGCCGGAGGTGCACGATCTGATTTTGAAGCAGAATGCGATCCGGGCGCTGGGATTGTAATATCGACCCGTGGCGCTCGAACGTTTCCGGCCTTCTGGAGGCACTGGCCCCCCTGCGTCATTGCGAGTTGACCACCGGCCGGGCGACGGCCGACCCGCCTTGGATGAAACGTTGCGTCATGGTCGGGCTTGACCCGGCCATGACGAGAACAGCATGGCGGCGGTTTCATCCAAGGCGGTTCGGCTGCCGGCCGGTGGTCAACTCGCAATGACACGGCCTGCGTACTCGGTGCCCGCCGAGAGGGTCAATCATTCGGATGTCTGCCGTTACGCGGCGATCCGTTGCAGCTTGGCGCGCGCATCGTCCGGGATCGACACCGGACGCTGCGAACCGCGCTCGACAAACACATGCACGAAATACCCTTCCGCTGCAGCAACGTCGTCGTCGTTGCGGAACACGCCGACCTCGTAGCGCACCGAAGAGCGGCCAACGTTCGCCACCCGCACCCCGACCGTAACGCGGTCCGGGAAACTGAGCGAGCTGTGATACCGGCACGAAACTTCCGCGACCACGCAATGCACCGGTCCTTCGAGCAAGCCCACCACGCTCTCGCTCAATTCGTAATAGGTGATCGCGGTATCGAAATAGGAGAAATAGTGCACATTGTTCACGTGCTGGAACACGTCGTTATCCATCCAGCGCGTGGTGATCGCATGGAACCAGCGATAGCCGGCGCGCCGGCCAGGTGGTTGGCGAGTGCTCATGGCGGCGGGTTCCGTTGCACGCAGCGGCGGTTAAGCGCGTCGGTCAGGTGTGCGGCTTCACACCACCGGGCAGGCAACGATGTGTTGCCGATAGGCGGGACGCTCGCACAGCCGGTCGTACCACGCACGCAGATGCGGCAGCGGCGGGCGCTCGAAATCCATGTTGAACCAGCGATGGGCGTGCACGCCCCAGGGGATGTCGGCGAGCGTGAACTCCGGTCCGGCGATATAGGCGTGCCGTGCAAGCTGCGGCTCGATCAGGCCATAGGCCTTCGCCGCGTCGGCGACCCCTTGAGCGATCGCCGCCGGATCGCGTTTGTCGGGCGGCGTGCGCACCAGGCCCCAGAACACCACGCCCATCGGCCTGTTCAGCGACGTCTGCTGCGCGTCCATCCAGCGATCGACATTCGCCCGTGCCTGCGGGTCGCGCGGCCACAGCGGCGAGTCAGGCGCGTGCGCGGTGCTCAGGTAGCGCAGGATGGCGTTGCTCTCCCACAGGGTGAACCCATCCTCCTGCAAGGTCGGCACCAGCCCGGTGGGGTTCATTCCGCGATAGTCCGGTGTGTCGGTCTTGCCGAACGAGCCGCCGACGTCGATGCGCTCGAACGGCAGGCCCAGCTCGCCCAGCCCCCACAACACTTTCATCACGTTGCTCGATGTGGCTCGGCCCCAGACGATCCGCTGCATCATTCTCCTCCTGCGCCGGCGTGGCGGCGCACGGTACGCCAACGTTCGCCGGGCGACAACGGCGGACCCGCGTCTGCAACGCGTCCGCAGCCATGCGCCCCCCATGCGCCCGGCACCCGCTTGCATCCCCGCCCCGCGCGTGCTTAACCGCCGCCCTTCCCTGCCGGGGCGGAGGCACCCTCCCCGGCTATGCTCGCCGCCTCTTGGTCCCGGACCGAAGGGCGTGGCCATCCCGGCCGGGGCCGACAGCCAGAGGGAGCACAGAATGCCACTTTATGAATGCGTGCTCATCGCACGCAACGACGTGACGCAGCAGCAGGTCGACGGGATCGCCGACAACGTCGCCAGCCAGCTCGAAACCGACGGCGGCACGGTGAAGAAGCGCGAATACTGGGGCCTGCGCGGCCTGGCCTACCGGATCAAGAAGAACCGCAAGGGCCACTACATGCTGCTCGGGCTCGACGCCAAGCCCGCCTTCATCACCGAGATGGAGCGCCAGCTTCGCCTGAACGAAGATGTGCTGCGCTTCATGACCATCCACGTGGAGGCGATCGAGGAAGCCCAGTCCGCCATCCTGTCGCGCAAGTCCGACGACCGCGAGCGCGGCTTCCGCGGCCCCAAGCCGGCCGGACGCTTCGAGAGCGGCCGCCGCCGCGGCTACGACGAGCGCGAGGAATTCCGCGCCCGCGACGAATTTGTCGTGCCCGAGTTCCGCGCCCGGCGCTCGAGGAGTAAGCCCGCATGTCCGATGCCACCGAAGTCAATCCCGCCGCACGGCGCGCCGCCGTCGGCGCCCGCCGGCCGTTCTATCGCCGCCGCAAGTCCTGCCCGTTCTCCGGCCCCAACGCGCCGAAGATCGACTACAAGGACGTGCGCCTGCTGTCCCGCTTCCTGTCGGAGCGCGGCAAGATCGTGCCCAGCCGCATCACTGCGGTGTCGGCGAAGAAGCAGCGCGAACTGGCGCAGGCGATCAAGCGCGCCCGCTTCCTCGCGTTGCTCCCCTACATCGTGACCTGAGGAGATGCGGAGATGGCCGCCGTTGACCTGATCCTGCTCCAGCGGGTCGAGAAGCTGGGACAAATGGGCGATAGGGTGAAGGTAAAGCCCGGCTACGCCCGCAACTTTTTGCTGCCGCAGAAGAAGGCGCTTGCGCGCCAGCAAAGACAACCTCGACCGGTTCGAAGAGCAGCGGGTGCAGCTCGAAGCGCAGAATTTGAAGCGCCGCGAGGAAGCGGAGCGCATCGCCGAACGCGTCGGCGGGCTGACCGTGGTGGTGATCCGCCAGGCGGGTGAGTCCGGCAGCCTGTACGGCTCGGTCTCGGCCCGCGACGTCGCCGATGCCGCGATCGCCGCGGGCCTGACGATCTCGCGCCAGCAGGTGGTGCTGGAGCACCCGATCAAGACGCTCGGCCTGTCCCCGGTGCGCGTGACGCTGCATCCGGAGGTCGTCATCCCCGTCACCGTGAACGTCGCCCGCAGCCCGGAAGAGGCGGAGCGTCAGGCCCGCGGCGAACGCGTCGGCGCCGAGGCGGAAATAGAGCAGGAAGAAGCGGACGCCGCGGCGATGTTCGAAGCGCCCGGGATGACGGAGCAGCCGAACGTCGGATAAGCGGAGGGCGGAGCACCCGAAGACGCCCCTCTCCTTGTGGGTTACCGGTCTCCCCGGTCCATACACTCACAAGGGGTGGGGAATGTCGTTTTTCGCTGGTTGGCCATCGGCCGGACCGGCCGATCCGCCTGGGATGAAATGGCGATGTCGGCACGAGACCTGTCCTTCCCGACCAAGCGCGGGCCTGTTGACATGGGCCCCCGCTCCGTGGGGATGACGGAGAACATCGGCCTGCCAAGCCGCAGGTCCGACTGTTTCGTTCGCGATGCCAGTAGCGTCTGATCCCGGCAATGTTTGTAGGCGGCACCTGGGCGATCAGTGACATGCCCTGCGCGACATGCTGCTCCGCCCCGAGGAGAAGCACGGAAAACGCCACCAGCGCTCCGCCGGGGCTGAGACCCCCGGCAGACCCGCGCTGACGCCACCGGCAAGTCCCACACCTATGCCGGCGAGCAAGCAATGGAGCAGCACGGTCGCCCAACTCCTGATCGGTCCACCACCGCCTGCCGCGCGGGATCCGCCAATCCCAGCAACATCCGCTCGACGACAGCGACGCACGCATCCATATCGATGGGCTCGCCCCAGCTCACGTGCAGAACAAAACCCTGGAGCAGGGCAATCAGCGATCCGGCGATCGCGTCCGCGTTCGGCGCCTGGGGCATCTGCCCTGCGGCCTGGGCGCGTTCCACCAGTCGGGTGATCGTGACCCTCGGGCTGTCGATCCCCGCCATCACGCGCGCCCTGACGCGGGGGTTGCTGAGCGCCTCCGCCCAGCCGTGCATGCTGACGCGTCGGCCGGGAATGCCAGCCGGATCGCGCAGCCATTGCCCATACGCACGCACCAGGACGCCGAGCCCGGCGATCGGATCGGCGGCAGCATCGGCCGCGGTATTCATCATCGCTTCCCGCTGATGACGATCGTCGGCGAGCGCTTCGATGATGTCGTCCTTGCTGGCGAAATACCCGTACACCGCGCCATGGCGCAGGCCGGAGCGCCGCACGATCTCGGCCATTCCAGTCTGGTGGAACCCTTGGTCAGAGAAGCACGCCAGAGCTGCAGCGAGAATTTGCTGGGCTGGATCTCGTTACCACGATCCTTCACCGTGGTGTAGCGCGGTCCGTAACAATGCCTGTGTGGCTGCCTTTGCCAGGTGCGGGGTCGAATGTCACAACGAGGCCGTGGCGACGGCCCGGCCCCCGGATCCAACGCTGGAACTCGTGCCCGTTCGTGAGCGGGTCGTTTACAACCAATGGTTGAGCGCGCCGAGCAACCAACCCACAGAGCAGGAGTCCAGGATGGACAACCCCCAAATCCCTTCCGCCAACGGCGGCTGCCAATGCGGCGCCGTCCGCTACGCGCTCTATGCCATGCCGGAGGGCAGCGTCTGCCACTGCCGCATGTGCCAGAAGGCGGTGGGCGGCCCGTTCGCCGCGCTGGCGAAGGTGAACAAGGCGGACGTGGTGTGGACCCGCGGCACCCCGGCCGCCTTCTCCAGCTCGGCCTCCGCCTACCGCGATTTTTGTGCCGCCTGCGGCACGCCGCTGACCTTCCGCTATGCCGATGCGGCGCATATGGAAGTGACGATCGGCAGCCTGGATGACCCCGCCGCCGTGCCTCCACGCAAGAACTTCGGTACGGAAAGCCGGCTGGCCTGGGTGGCCGACCTGGTGCCGGGCCGGCTCCCGGACACGACCACGGGCCAGCTTCCGCCGCGCGACCGCGCCACCCTGCAACACCCCGACCACGACACGCCGCCGGGGTGGAGACCGCCTATAGTAGAGAGATAATTTTTCCAGGTGGTGGTCATGGCCCTGCGCGAGCAGTTTTCCGATGCGCTGAAGACGTCGATGAAGGCGGGCACCGCCGCGCGCACCTCCACGCTGCGCATGATCCTGGCGCGGCTGAAGGACGTGGACATCGCCGCCCGCCCCAAGGGCATCGACAAGGTGCCGGACGACGAGATCGTCGGCATGCTGCGCGGCATGGTAAAGTCGCGCCGCGAGTCGGTGGCGTTGTACCGCCAGGGCCACCGCCAGGACCTGGTGGACAAGGAGGAAGCCGAGATCGCTGCGATCGAAACCTTCTTGCCGCAGCAGATGGACGAGGCCGCCGTGGCGCAGGCGGTCGACGCCGCGGTGGCGGAGACTGGCGCGGTCGGCATCAAGGAAATGGGCAAGGTCATGGCCGCGCTGCGGGCAAAGCACGGTGCCACGCTGGACATGGCCGAGGCCGGGTCGCTGGTGAAGGCGCGCCTGTCGTGAGGCGGCGGCACGTTGAGAATTCTCCCCCTCCCCTTGTGGGCCCCCTTGTGGGAGGGGGCTGGCGGGAGGGGTGCGTCCAACCGCCGTTCTCGGTTGGACGCACCCCTCCCCCCAGCCCTCTCCCACAAGGGGAGGGGGAGAAAAGGACTCCCTGATGGCCCTCTCTCCCGCCTTCCTCGAGGAGCTTCGCAGCCGCACCCCCCTGGCGGCGGTCATCGGGCGGCGCGTGAAGCTGGCGCGTTCCGGGCGGCAGATGAAGGGCTGCTGCCCGTTCCATAACGAGAAGAGCCCCAGCTTCTACGTATATGAGGACGGCTACCACTGCTTCGGCTGCGGCGCGCATGGCGACGCCATCAGCTTCGTCATGCAGACGCAGAGCGCCAGCTTCATCGAAGCGGTGCAACAGCTCGCCGCCGAAGCCGGGCTGGAGGTACCAAAACCGTCCCCCGAAGCCGCCGAAGCCGACCGCCGCCAGCAGGATCTGGCGGCCGTGGTTCAGGCCGCCCAGGGCAGCTACCAGCGGCGTCTCTCTATGCCCGAAGGCCGTCACGCCCTCGCCTATCTGCGTGGCCGCGGCCTGACCGAGGAGACCATCCGGCGCTTCGCCCTCGGCTGGTCGGGCGAGGGCCGCGGCGCGCTGCATGCCGACCTCGTCCGCGACGGCATCACCCAGGACCAGCTGGTCGAAGCCGGCCTGATGCGTCGCGACGATGAAACCGGCCGCCCCTACGATTTGTTCTTCAACCGCGTGATGTTCCCCATCCGGGACCGTCGCGGCCGGGTAATCAGCTTCGGAGGCCGCATCCTCGGCGATGGCCAGCCCAAATACGTCAACGGGCCGGAGACCCCGTTGTTCTCCAAACGGCGCAACCTCTACGCGCTGGACTTCGCTCGCGAGGCGGTGCGCGGCGGCGCGTCCCTGGTGGTGGTCGAAGGCTATACGGACGTGATCGCCCTGCACCAGGCCGGTTTCGGCGGCGCCGTCGCTCCGTTGGGCACCGCGCTGACGGATGAGCAATTGGAAGCCCTGTGGCGGCTGTCGCCGTCGCCGGTCCTGTGCTTCGACGGCGACGCCGCCGGCGCCCGCGCCGCCGCCCGGGCCGCCGACCTCGCCCTGCCCCTGCTCGCGCCCGACCGCACGCTGACGCTTGCCACGCTGCCGGCCGGCGAAGACCCGGACACGCTGGTGCGACGCCAGGGCGCGGTGGGCTTCCAGGCCGTGCTGACGGCGGCGCGCCCGTTGGCGGATGCGCTGTACGACCTGCTGCGCGAGGCTGCGGGCGACGCCACGCCGGAGCAACGCGCCGCGTTCCGCACCCGTCTGGATCAGGCCGCGCGCCGCATCCCGGACAAAGCGTTGTCCGACGAATACCTGGAAGCACTGCGCGGCCGCTTCTATGCCGACCGCCGCCGCGAACGCGCCAGCCGGTTCGGCGGCTACCCCGGCCGCGCCGGCGCCTATCCGAGCCGCCCCGGCGCCTATCCGAGCCGCGCGGGCGCCTCCCCGGGCTGGCCCGGCACCCCTGCGCCGCGGTCAGCAGCGCCGCGCCCGCGTCCCTCGGCTAACGGGACCGATAACGAACGCGCCCGCATCCTCACCGCCATCCTGCTGCGCCATCCGGCTCTGACGCACGACGTGGATCACGCCTACGCCGAGATGGCCCTGCCCGCCGCCCTGGCGCGGTTGCGCGAGGCGATCCTCCCCTGGGTCAATCAAGCCGACGTGCTTGACTCCAGGGCTTTGATCGACCACCTCACGATGTCTGGATTGCAGGCGGAGATCGAGCAAGCCCTGGCAGCAGCCCCCGTGCCGTTGCCTGCTTGTGCCTCCCCCGCCGCGATGCCCGCAGAGGCCGAAGCCGGATGGTGGCACATTTTCGGGTTCCTTAACCTGGACCATCTGCGTGAAGAGGTGAAGTTGGCCGAAACCGAAGCCGCAACAAATCTCACTCAGGAGACCCAGCGCCGGGCCCTGTCTTTGAAGGCGGCCCTGAACAAGGTGATGGCCGGCGAGCCCGACGGGGTGGAACTTGCCGCGTGATCCAGGAGGCATCGCGCCCGACGCGGCGCCTCGACGACTGAAGGAGAGCCTCTAACGATGGCGACGAAACCCTCTGTTGCCGCCGAAACCGTCACCGCCGAGCAAGATGTCGAAGCTACGCTGCTGGACGTACAGACCGTCGCCGTCAAGCGGCTGATCGCCCGCGGCAAGGAGCGCGGCTACATCACCTTCGACGAGCTGAACACCGTGCTGCCGCCGGAGCACAACAGTTCCGAGCAAATCGAAGACGTGATGGCCAATTTCAACGAAATGGGCATTCAGGTCGTCGAGGCGGAGGAATCCGAGGAGGGCGAGCCCGCCGCCCCCAAGGTCGAAAAGGCGGAAGAGGAGGCGGAGGAAGAGCCCACCGGCAACGTGGATGAAGCCAGCCTCGGCCGCACGGATGACCCGGTGCGGATGTACCTGCGCGAGATGGGCAGCGTCGAGCTGCTGTCGCGCGAGGGCGAAATTGCCATCGCCAAGCGCATCGAGGCCGGGCGCGACATGATGATCGGCGGGCTGTGCGAAAGCCCGCTGACCTTCAAGGCGATCATCACCTGGCACGACCAGCTCCGGGCCGGTCGGATGCTGTTGCGCGACATCATCGACCTGGAGGCGACGCAGGGCGCCGGCGCGCCCACCGGCGACGGCAGCACGCCCCCGGTGGCCGCGCCGACCAATGGCGGCAACGGCGTCGGCGGTGCCCCGCCCGCCAACGACGCCTTCGACAGCGCCGGCGAGGACATGGACGATGAGGACGGCGAAGGCCCCGGCATCTCGCTGTCCGCGCTGGAGGAGAAGCTGAAGCCAGAGGTGCTCGCGACCTTCGAGGAGATCGAGGCGCTCTACAAGAAGCTGCACAAGATGTCGTATCGCCGGCTGGAAACGATGACCAGCGGCGAGGAAGTCAGTTCGCGCTCGGAAAAGACCTACGAGAAGTCGCGCGAGGAGCTGGTGCAGAAGGTCGGCCAGGTGCGGCTGCACAACAACCGCATCGAGGAGCTGGTGATGCAGCTCAAGCAGCTCAACCAGCGGCTGACCACGCTGGAGGGGCAGTTGCTGCGCATGGCGGAGGCCAGCAAAGTCAGCCGCGAGGAGTTCCTGCGGCACTATCGCGGCGACGAGCTGGACCCGAACTGGATCGATAAGGTAACTGTGCTGCCGGCCAAGGGATGGAAGCCGTTCGTCGCCCGGCATGCCGACGACATCGCCAATGTCCGCGCGCAGATCGCCGCGGTGGCGAACGACGCGGGGCTGCCGATCAGCGAATTCCGCCGCGTGTTCCAGACGGTCTCGCGCGGCGAGCGGGACAGCGCCCGGGCCAAGAAGGAGATGATCGAGGCCAACCTGCGCCTGGTGATCTCGATCGCGAAGAAATACACCAATCGCGGGCTGCAATTCCTGGATCTGATCCAGGAGGGCAACATCGGCCTGATGAAGGCGGTGGACAAGTTCGAATATCGGCGGGGATATAAGTTCTCCACCTATGCGACGTGGTGGATCCGGCAGGCGATCACTCGGTCGATTGCGGACCAGGCGCGGACGATCCGTATTCCCGTGCATATGATCGAGACGATCAACAAGCTGGTGCGCACGTCGCGACAGATGCTGCACGAGATCGGGCGGGAACCCGCGCCGGAGGAACTGGCCGACAAGCTGGGCATGCCGCTGGAGAAGGTGCGGAAAGTCCTGAAGATCGCCAAGGAGCCGATCTCGCTGGAAACGCCGATCGGGGACGAGGAAGATTCGCACCTGGGCGATTTCATCGAGGACAAGGCGGCGGTGATCCCCCTGGAAGCGGCGATCCAGGCGAATTTGCGCGAGGCGACCACGCGGGTGCTGTCGTCGCTGACGCCACGTGAGGAACGCGTGCTGCGCATGCGGTTCGGAATTGGAATGAACACCGACCATACCCTGGAGGAGGTCGGGCAGCAGTTCAATGTGACGCGGGAACGAATCCGGCAGATCGAGGCGAAGGCGCTGCGGAAGTTGAAGCACCCGAGCCGGAGCAGGAAGCTGCGGAGTTTCCTGGACGATTAGGGCCTGCCTGATGGCGCAGCCGCTCACCCGCCGCGCGCGAGGACGGGTGTATATCAGTCCTAACGCTGGACCACGGCCTGCAAGAACTGTAACCTCCCGAGGATCGATCTGACGTTGAGCATACGACAATGAATGATGCCGCTGGGGTCTCCGAGTCTAGCTATTTGGCCACCGAAAAAGCCGACCTGGTGTGGCGGCTCAAGGCCACGGCCGGTTCTCGTTTCAATGCGGCCGAGAGGCTGCGACGCCGTGAGAAGCGGGTAAACGTGCTGAATGCTGTGGCGAGCGCGGCGGTTATATTCTTGACAGTCGTCTCGGCGACCATACACACCGCACCCATCATCGCCGCAGGATTACTGCTGGTGACGATTCTGGCGGCTATGCTGATACTTGTCACAGCCCTGATCCAGTTTGCCTCCAACGACGCCGTCAACGCCGAGCGCATGCAACAGTGTGCCCTCGCACTTGGGGCGCTCCGCCGCGCGTTGATGTACGCTGAATTTCAGAACCGAACCGAATTGCTTGCATTCGCCAGTGAGTACCGACAACATCCTTGCCCGGTATCCCAATCACGATTCCGCCGACTATCAGCGTTACCGGAACAAGCACCCAGATGAATTCACCAATTATCCACAACGAGGCAAGGGGCCCGGGGGAGTCGGATCGGCGTTCGTGACATCGATACTGCCGCTGATTGCCTCGACAATAACGATCGTGCTGACCCTCATCGTTGTTGGGTTGGCTTTATGGGGTCATTGGCTCGGGTAAGGCCCACCGGCGTGGGCATGGCGGCCCGCTACAAGCTGCTATTCGCTACCTGCTCCTACTCCTGTTGAAGTGCCGAGCCGGCGCGGATGGTTCATCTGCCGTCGGAACGATGGCATCGGTGGCGGCGCAAAAACGCAACGAATTCCGTCATTGCGAGCGCAGCGAAGCATGCCGGAGCATCCGCACGTCATTCGTGGAATATTGCTTCGCTTCGCTCGCACCGACACCCTGAACGCTGGCATCCGCGCCAACAACGAAGGCCGTTGCCACGTCCCCCCAATCGGTCTTAGCTGCACCGCAACAAGACGGAGGTGAACCATGGCAGCCGCACCGCCTGGCGGCGAGCCCGGAAACAGTGCGCTGGGGCATGTTCGATGCGGCCTTCCCGCCGCTGCTCACCGTCAACTCCGGCGACACCGTGGTGCTGGAATGCGTCTCCGGCGCGCCCGAGGTGATGCCGCCGCCCGGCTCCGGCTTTCGCATCCCGCCGGCGCTGGCGGCGATCCATGCGTCCAACCTGCCGCGCGCCGGCGGGCACATCCTCACCGGTCCGGTCGCGGTCGCCGGCGCCGCGCCGGGCGACATGCTGGAGGTCCGCATCGACAAGATCGAGTTGGGCAACGACTGGGGCTATTGCGGCTTCCGCCCGCTCGCCGGCACGCTGCCGGAGGATTTTCCCGAGCGCTATCTCAGCCATATCCCGGTGGACCGCGCGCGCGCGCGTCTGCACGCTGCCCTGGGGCACGGAGCTCACGCTGGCGCCGTTCTTCGGCGTGATGGGCGTCGCGCCACCGCCGGCGCTACGGCACCATTTCCACCATCCAGCCGCGCGAGCATGGCGGCAACCTCGACAACAAGGAGCTCGACCGAGGGCTCGACCCTGTTCTTGCCGGTGTGGACCGAGGGTGCGAAATTCTCCGCCGGCGACGGCCACGGCGTGCAGGGCGACGGCGAGGTCTGCATCAACGCGCTGGAGATCTGCCTGACCGGCACCTTCACCCTGACCCTGCACAAGAACACGTCCTCGGCGGCGGCGGCGCCCGCGATCGCCCTGCTCAGCTACCCGCGGGCCGAGACGCCGACCCATTTCATTTCGATGGGCATGCATGAGGACCTGGACCTGGCGATGAAGCAGGCGCTGCGCGAGATGATCCGCTTCATCACCGCCCGCACCAACCTGTCGCGCGAGCAGGCGTACCAGTTCTGCTCGCTGGCGGTGGATTTCCACGTGACGCAGACGGTGAACGGCGAGAAGGGCGTGCACGGAATGCTGCGGAAAGGACTGCTGATGTAGAGCTCGCGCGCTGGATCACATTACAACATTCCAGTGAGTGCCTGATAAATCAATGGCTTGGTACGGAGAGGGAGGGATTCGAACCCTCGGTACCCCATAACAGTACAACGGTTTTCGAGACCGCCCCGATCGACCGCTCCGGCACCTCTCCGCATGCACGGCCAGCCCGCGGAACCCCTGGCCGGCCAAGCCGCGCCTTATAGGCGCCGTGCTACCCGGTCGCAACCGCACGGGCCATCAAACGGGCCACGCAGAGCCGGCACGCGTCCCAACCACAGGCAACCCGATCTGCGCACCTATAGCGGTCGCACGTCCTGCGCCGGTAGCGCGGCGAGCAGCGCCTCGACGCTCCGCCCCAGCACCGGGTGGATCCAGCCCGGCGCCACCTCCGCCAGCGGCACCAGCACGAACCCCCGCTGATGCGCGCGCGGGTGCGGCAGCACCGGATCGGGCGCACGCGCGCACCAGATCGCCGATCGCGATGATGTCGAGGTCCAGTACCCGCGGCGCATTGGCACGCTGCGCACCCGCCCCGCCGCTGCCTCCAGCGCCATCAGACGTTGCAGCAAAAGCCGGATCGATCGCACGCGCCGTGCGCCCCCATCAGATGCGCCATGGCGTTCACGTAACACGGCTGCGTCCCTGCCGCCGTTCGCTCCGGCAGAACCGGCGCGGTCGCGAACCAGCGTGACAGCCCACGCAGCCGCAGCCCCGGCAGCGCGTCCAGCGCCACCGCCGCCCGCCGGCACGTCTCCAGCGGTGACGAGCCGTCCGGTCCCGGCAGGTTGGCGCCGATGGAAACCAAGATCGTCCTCCAGTACTTCCCCTCACGCCCGGTTTCACTTTTCCACGGGATGCGCGATGCTGCGATGTCTGTCGCCCCGGGCAGCCTGGTTCGTCTGGTCCGCGCAGCTTCAAGTCGCGGTTCGGTCATTCACGGCCTCGCCCGTCTTCGTTTGCCATGAGGTCACCATGCATTTCCTCCCCACCGAGCGCACCGCCCTGTTCATCGACGGCGCCAACCTGTACTCCGCATCGCGCAACCTCGGCTTCGACGTGGACTATCGCAACCTGCTGGAGTACTTCCGCAAGAAGACCCACGTCATCCGCGCCTACTACTATTCGGCGGTGCTGGAGACCGACGAATACTCGCCGTTGAAGCCGCTGACCGACTGGCTGGCGTACAACGGCTACACGCTGGTGACCAAGCCGGCCAAGGAGTTCACCGATTCCTCCGGCCGCCGCCGTATCAAGGGCAGCATGGACATCGAGGTCGCGGTGGACATGCTGGAGCTGGCGCCGCGGATCGATCACGCGGTGTTGTTCAGCGGCGATTCGGACTTCCGCCGGCTGGTGGAGGCGATGCAGCGCAAGGGCGTGCGGGTATCGGTGATTTCCTCGATCCGCACGACGCCGCCAATGGTGGCGGATGAGCTGCGCCGCCAGGCCGACCAATTCATCGAGCTGGCCGACATCGCCCCCGAATTTACGCGCCGCCAAACCGAGCCGCGCGTGCGCCCCGTGCCGGTGCGTCAGACACCCGCCGAGCCGTTCGCCGATCCGCGCGACGCGGTATAGGGCGGCCGGTATCGGCTGCCCTGGCGTCCCCAGCCTCTGTCATTGCAAGCGCAGCGAAGCAATTTCCCGACGAGCGAGCATGTCACTCGCGGGAGATTGCTTGGCTGCGCTCGCAATGACACTTCGGAGTCGGGCGACACCTTCGGGGTCGGGCGACACTTCGGAGTCGGGCGACACTTCGGGGTCGGGCGACACTTCGGGGTCGGGCGCCGACCGTCAATGACGGAGCGTCACGCCAGTCGCGCCGATAGCCTCGAGTACACCCGCCGCGCATTCCCCTCGTAGATCTTCTGCTTGTCTGCGGCCGGCAGTGTCAGTTGGTCGACATAGCGCTTGGTGTCGTCGTACGGGTAGCCGGTTTCGGGATCAATCCCGCGCACCGCGCCGATCATCTCCGACGCAAACAGGATGTTGTCGGCGGGGATGACCTTCGCGAGCAATTCCTGGCCGGGCAGGTGATACACGCAGGTGTCGAAGAACACGTTGTGCAGCAGCAGCTCCGACAGCGGTGGCAGCTTCATGTCCTGGGCGATGCCGCGGAAGCGCCCCCAGTGATACGGCGCCGCGCCGCCGCCATGCGGGATGATGAACTTCAGCGTGGGAAAGTTCTTGAACAGGTCCGACGTCAGGCACTGCATGAACGCAGCGGTATCGCCGTTGAGATAGTGCGAGCCGGTGGTGTGAAACGCCGGATTGCAGGCCTGGCTGACATGGATCATCGCCGGCACGTCGAGTTCGACCATCTTCTCGTATATCGGATACCAGTAGCGGTCGCCCAGCGGCGGGTCCTGCCAGTAGCCGCCGGACGGATCCGGATTCAAATTGCAGCCTACGAAGCCGTATTGCAGCACGCAGCGTTCGAGCTCGGCGATGCAGTTGCGCGGCGACACGCCGGTGCTCTGCGGCAGCATGCACACGCCGACGAAGTTGCGGGGGAACAGGGTGCAGACACGGTAGATCAGCTCGTTGCAGGCGGTGGCCCAGGCCTCGCTGGTGGAGGCATCGCCGAGATGGTGCCCCATCCCCGCCGCACGCGGCGAAAAGATCGTCACGTCGGTGCCGCGTTCCTGCTGCAGCTTCAACTGGCCGTTCACGATGCTGGCGCGGATCTCGTCATCGCTGACCGCCGGCCGCGGCGGTGCCGCCCGCCCCTCCTTATGCGCCGCAACCTGCTCTTGCCGCCACGCCTCGTGCTGGCGCGGCGAGGTGGTGTAATGCCCATGGCAATCGATGATCATGGTCCCTCCGTCCTGTTGAGTGCGGCCTGCCGCGATCGACAGTTTCACCTAGCCAGTATTCCAATTTCCGCCGCGTGGAGGCGATGGCTCGCTGCGCCAACGGTAAGCTAAGCACCACCGGAGGACGAGGTGGAACGATTCGATACGCGTCCCCTCATTCCGGAATCAGGCCGCCATCGACGTTATAGCTCTGCGCTGTGATGTTGCGCGCACCCGGCGAGGCGAGAAACACCGCCATCGCGGCGATATCCTCCGGCTCGTTGACACGTTGCAGTGGGATCGCCTGGGCGCGGCGGCGTTCCATGTCTGCCACCGTCACGCCCTCTTGCGCCGCGCGCACCCGCAGATTGTCCTCCGATAGAGCGCTGCGTGTCACGCCGGGGCAGATTGCATTGACGTTGATATTGTGCCGCGCGAGCTGCTGCGCCGCGGTGCGGGTCAGGCTGATTACCGCGCCCTTGCTCGCCGCATAGGCCGCGTTGGACGTGCCCGCGTAGCCCTTCCCGGCAATGGATGCGATATTGATGATGCGGCCATTGCGCCGCGGGATCATCTCCCGCGCCACGCGTTGCAGGCAGAAGAACACGCCCTTCGCATTCACCCGATGGATGCGGTCCCAATCCTGCTCGGTCAGCTCCATGATATCGGCGCGGCGTGTTACCCCCGCGTTGTTCACCAGGATGTCGATGCGGCCGAACGTTTCCATCGCCTGGCGCACCATGCGGTCGATGTCGCTCAGGTCGCCGACGTCCACGTGCAATCCCAGCGTGCGCCGCTGGAACGCCGCCGCTGCTTCCGCCACCGCTTCGGCATTTGGGCCGTTGATGTCGGCGGCAACCACATTCGCGCCGGCCTCCGCCAGTGCCAGCGCGCACGCCTTGCCAATGCCCTGGCCGGCGCCAGTCACGATGGCGACCATGTCATTCAGGATCATGACGGTTGCCTCCCCTCAGTTGGGGGCGAATACGGACCCGATGGCAGGTCAGGTCAAGCCGGGGGCGCTGTCGGTGTCATTGCGCCCGTTTGGTCGCGTGGGAGCGTCATCGCGTCAGGTGTCATTGCGAATTGACCACCGGCCTGGCGGCCGACCCGCCGTTAACGCGCAATGACACCCTGATGCGATGACTTACCCGGTCAGCCGCTCGCACACTGTGGACGGGACCAGAGGACGCTCGGTGTCCACGCTCACCCCGGTCAGCGTGCGCCGCATGCCCGGTTTCCGCTGCTGCTGGAACGCCGCGCGCGCCGCCTCGTCCGCACCGTGCAGAATCCCCTGCGGCACATGCGACAAGGTGCCCGGCCGACGAGCGCCGGACGCACCGTCATGCACGAACACGCTCTCGTCGTAATCGATATTGCGGTGGTAGGACGGCAACTCCTCCGCGTTCGGGTCAGCCACCGCCATCTGCGGCACGAACGTCACCACCATGAAGCCGGACGCCTCGAACGTCGCCCAGGCGGACGGCGCCAGGTGGATGCGGTCGGAGCTGATCGGGATGATGTCGCGAATGTTCAGCTTGAAGGGGAACAGATCGCCCTTCCAGCCGACGGACACCAGGGGATTGTGGCGATAGAAGATGGAGCTGTGCGTGCCGCCATGCTTCACCCGCAGCTCCCATTCCTCGCGCGGGGCGAAGCCATAATCGACCAGGTCCGGCAAGGTCAGCACGGTCGGATCGACCGGCATGTGGCGCCCGACCTGCACATGCTCCGTCAGCGCCAGAGGCCCCGTTGATTTCGATCACCAACAGGTGACTGTCGCCCGCATCCGGCATCAGGCTGAAAGTGACACCCTTCGGGATCAGCACGTAGTCGCCCGGCTCATACGCCAGACGACCGAACTCGGTGGCGAACGCACCGGAGCCGCGGTGTACGAAATACAGCAGGTCGCCGTCCGTATTGCGATAGGCGAACGGCATCGCCGTGGCTCGCCGGCTGATCCCCACGCTGACATCGGCGTTGGACAGCAGCACCTCCGGCACGCCGCGCGGGTCGGTCTGGTCCGGCGGCTCTACCCGCGCCGTATCGACCACGCGGCGAGGGTGCAAGGTGCCCTCGACCCGCACCACCTCATTCGGGCCATGCTCACGGTAAATCATGGCCACCGGGCCGAAGAAGCCCTGGCGGCTGAGATGCTCCTCCCGCAATTCGCCCAGCCCGACCCGCGCCTGACGGACGTGCCGTCCGCGCACGATGTGGATCCACGACCGCATGGCACTTCCTCCGTACGATTGCCTCCGTATGGATAGGTCCGCATGGTTGGCGGCCTCTCGCCACGGCAGGTTACGCCCTTGGGTGGGATGACGACAGTATTGCTATAACGCAAGTGGCGTAGGTGCTGCACCGGCCGCGAGGCAGCCCCTCGTTTACGGCAAACCTGCCTCAATGACTCGTATCTTGCCCTTCGCCCGCCACCTATGCATACGCTGGTTTATGTCGACAGTCAGTCGCACCAAAGGGAAGAGCCGCTCCAAGTCGAAGGCCAAGCCCGCTGCCGCCCCCAAGGCCGAGCGGACGGCGCAGCGCGATTATAGCATTGCCGCGGTTGGCCGCGCCCTGGACTTGCTCGAAGCCCTCGCCCGTGTCGGGCCCGCGCCGCTTGCCACACTGGCCGGGGCTGCCCGCTGCACCCGTACCGCCGGATTCCGCCTGCTGCGCACGCTGGAAGCCCGCGGCTTTGCCATCCAGGATGAGGCGCGCGGCATCTGGCGCCTGGGCGCCCGCTGGTCGGTTCTCGGCCGCGCGGCCCAGCAGCAGGGCGCGCTGGCCGCCGCTGCCATGCCGTTCCTCGCCGCCCTGGGTAAAGCGACCGGGGAGAACGTTTATCTCCGCATCCGCGACGGCATGGAAAGCGAGACCATCGCGATCTACCAGACCGATCCCGGCCTGCGTCTTTATAGTGAGGTCGGCCAGCGCCGCCCGCTGCATGCGGGCCCCGGCCGGTTGTTGCTCGCCCATGCGCCAGAGGCTGTACAGACTCGGGTACTGGCGCAGCGGCTGCCGCGCTTCACCCCCGCCACCCGCACCGACGCCGCCTGGATCGCCGCCGATCTGCAGCGCATCCGCGTCCGGGGTTACCTGGTGACCGCGGACGAGGTGACGCCCGGCGCCGTCGGCGTCACTGCCCCGGTGCGGGACGCGTCCGGTCAGGTGGTGGCGGCGCTGACCGTCAGCGCTCCATCCATGCGGATGCGACCGCCCCGCCCGCGCGCGCTGGTGCCGCAGGTGCTGGAGGCGGCAGCCAAGCTGTCGCAGGGGTTGGGCGATACCGTCGCCCCCGCCGCCAAATCCACCAACGGCCAGGAGCAGGGGCCGCCGGCGATGCGGTGGACCGAGGGGCATGGGGCGGCTTCGGGGCCGCACTCCATCTTCCGCTGAAGCCGCGGCAGCCGATCCGCTGAAGCCTCGGCGGCCGATCCGCTGAAGCCTCGGCAGCCAAGCTGCCGCGAGGGTTGATCTCGATCAATGCGTGCGCACGCATTTGTGTGCAGTGAGACGCCATCAGGGCCATGGAGGGCCGCTATGGCGGACGCGGACGTGCTGGACTCGCTCCACTCGGGCGCCGGGGTTGCCGCGGCAACTCTGGCCGGACCCTGCGGGCAGCCGTCCGCCACCGTCAACTATTACCGTATCTACCTGCTCGATAGCGCCAATCATATTTGCGCCCATCACACCCTGGGGTGCGAGCGCGACGAGGATGCGGTCACGGAAGCCGCCTTCCTCCTGCGGAACTATTCGTCCGTGGAGGTGTGGAGCGGTGCCCGGATGGTGCGCCGGCTGACGGCCCTCACCTAGCCAGGCGCACGCAGTCGGGTCGCCGGCCGTTTTTGCCGCAGAGATCGTCGGACCAGGGTGGGGCGACCAGGGTGGGGCGACCAGGGTGGGGCGACCAGGGTGGGGCGACCAGGGTGGGGCGACCAGGGTGGGGCGACCAGGGTGGGGCGGGCAGCAGGCCGCCCGGCCCCATCAACCCTGACGCGTGGACGTCAGCGGATCGGCGAGAACGCCGACGGCATGACGAGGGCGTTCTCCTGCTTCATCACCACGCCGGGCGGGTTGCGCGCCGGCCATTGGCCCGAGGCGGCGGCCTCGACGCGCACGCGAGCGCGGTCGTTGAGATCCTTGTAGGCCCAGATATGCACCCATTTGTTCAGCGCGCCGAACTCCGAATACATGCCGGCGACCAGCGGGGAGAACTTCTGCCGCCCCTCGATCTTCTCCGACCAACGCTCGATCAGCCCGGGGATCGAGCCGGGGGTCAGCGTATACTGGCGGATCTCGAACAGGGGACCGATCTGGCGCGGCTCCAGCGGCGGGGAGAAGGGGGCGGGGTGGAACACCTCGCTCTGCTGCGCCACCACGAACTCGCGGATCGGCGGCGGCCAGCCTTCCTCCTTCTGCCCGGCGGCGCGCACCGAGGCGCGGTGATCGAAGCTGTCATACGCCCAGACGTGGATGATCTGGTTCAGCTGCCCGACTTCGGAATGCCAGAAGGCGGCGAGCTTGGAATGTTTCTCGCGGTGCGGCAGCGAGGCGCCGAAGCGCTTCTCTACCTCGGCCATCGTGCCGGGCTGCAGCGTATAGGTGCGCATCTCGATGATCATGGTGTCTCTCCCCATTGCGGCGGTGGCGGGATGCTACGCCGGATGCCGGGGGCGGGGAATGGGGCGGGACAGACGGGCCGCATGGTCATGGCGGACTAGCAGTCATCGCCAGGCTAGCTTTCGTGGCGAGAAGCTGCGTGGTGCCGCAATCACGTGCGTAGCGCGCTGCGGCTGCGCGCTTTAATGTTTCTCAAGAAAGTGAAGAGAAAGTCGACAAGCACGCCCAGTGCCTTGCGTCCCGTGCCTTGCGCCCGGTGCCGTCGCCCGCAACAATAATGAAACAATCAGGTCGAGACTCAGAAAATGCTGGCACGAATACGGATGTTGCTGCTCGCCATGTTGGCCATCGGCGCGGTCACCGGCTTGCCTGCGGGCAACATTCCGGCACAAGCCAAAGTCTTAACCGAAACATGCAGGCCGATCACGCCGCAGCAGGTCGCTGTACTGTTCGATCGCTGGAACGCGTCGTTGGCCAAAACCCCCGACGCGGTCATCCTTAACTATTCCACGGACGCAGTGCTGTTGCCGACCAAGGAAAACGGGCCGCTGATCGGCCGCCAGGAGATCCGCGGCTATTTTGTCCACTTCCTTGCGCAGCATCCGACCGGAGTCATTGACCAGCGCACCATCAAGATCGGCTGCAACATGGCATTCGACGTGGGCCTCTACACATTCACGGTCGATGGCAGCCAGCCTGGCAGCCGGACGAAGATCGCGGCGCGCTATACGTTCATCTATGAGCCCCGCGGCACACAGTGGCTGATCGTTCATCACCATTCCTCGGGATTGCCTGAACCGCCGAACCGAAGTGACGTCCGCGCGCGAAACGGCTGAATAAGCACGCTCGACCGGGGTCGGCGAGGAGTTCGCCGGCTCCGGTCGCGCAGGCGATAGTGCGGTGGTGGGCCGGCCTTGAAGGCGCGGAAACAGTCCCCGAGGTCCCGAGGTCACCCGACTGTCCTTGAGCGCAACCGCCATGCGGTTCCAGCCGCATGAACCCACTGAAGCTAGCTCGTCCACTTCACCGTGCGCTGCGGCGGATGGGCACGAACGGCATCCTCATTCACATCCGCGCCCCAGCCGGCGCCGGTCGGGATCAGCAGATGCCCATCCTCGATCGCCGGCGGCGCCGTGACCAGCGCGTCCTTCCAGGTGACGTCTTCGATATCGATTTCCATCACCCGGAAGTTCGGCACCGCGGCGCAGAAATGCGCACTCATCAGCGAACCGATATGGCTGTTGAAATTATGCGGCGCCACGTTGATCTCGTAGGCGTCCGCCATCGCGGCGATCTTCATCGATTCCAAAATGCCATTCCACGCGATGTCGATGATTGCCACATCGACCGACTGATGCTCGAAGAATGGCCGGAACTGCCGGCGTCCGTATAGCGATTCGCACGACGCGATCCGCGTCCGCGCGCTGCGCCGGATGGTGGCGAGCGCCGCCGGGTCGTAGCTGTCCACCTCCAGCCACACCAGGTCGAATGGCTCGAGCGCCTGCGCCAGCCGGATGTAGCCTTCGGTCTTGAAGTTGAAATTGAGATCGAGATGCAGCCCCACGCCCGGCCCCGCACCCAGCCGGAACGCGCCCATCTGCGCCACCAGTCCGTCCACAAGCGGCCGGTCGATATTCAGCTCCGGCCAGCCGGAGCCGTTGAAGCCCGGCATGTGAATATGCGGCTCGTCGGCGTCGAAGCGCATGATGTTGGTCTTCAGGCCCTTGAAGCCGCGCCGAGCCACGTCGGCCCCCGCCGCCTCCACGTCGGCCAGCGAACGAATGGGCGCGAAGCCGGTCCAGCCCTCGATCCGATCGGCGAAGCTGACCCGCCAGGTGCCGCAATGCGACCAGTAGAGCCGCAGCTTCTCGCGCACCGGTCCACCGAGCAGTTCATAGACCGGAATGCCGAGCGCCTTGGCCTTGATGTCCACCAGCGCGTTCTCGATCGCGGCGATTGCCTGCTGGTTCAGCCCGCCCGGACTTTGCCGGGTCAGGCCGTGCAGGAAGGCAGTGATCCGCTCCACCGGCCGCGGGTCCATACCGACGATGCGCTGGCCCAGCCGCTGGATAACGGTGCTCAGCCCCTCGGCGCCAAAATTCTCCAGGAACTCCGACCAGCCGATCAGGCCTTCGTCGGTGGTGATCTTCAGGAACGAGAAGTCGCGCCAGCCGGCGGCGCAGTGCAGGTCTTCGATCTTGGCGATGCGCATGGCATGCTCTCCCCCCGGTGGGCGCCCGGGCTATCTGCGCACCTGCGACTTTCCTGCGCAATGGTTGCTCTCGGAAGAGCGCATCCCGCCCGCACGGTTCTCCCGCTTCCGCGGGATGACCCGACTGACCGCGCTGCACCGCCGCGGACACGTGACCCATTGGCTTCAGGGCAGGCAAACGGCACCCAATGGCACCGTCGGCGGCGGATTTCTGGAATGGTGCCATCGACATACTGGGCGGCCGACTACGGAAGCTGCCGCCCTCCGCCGACGATTCGACTCCGGCGAGCGCCCGCGGCGTCCGCCCGGAGAGCAGATGCGAATGAGTTGCAATTACAGACCGGCTGTGGTAGGGTCGCTGTGTTCCGTGACGAACCTGAAGGCCCTGCCCCGCCGATGTATATCTGCCTGTGCAACGCGCTGACCGACCTCCACGTCCGCACGGCCGCCCTCGCCGGCGCCTGCCGGCCCAGCGAGATCTACCGCGCCTGCGGCTGCACCGCGCAGTGCGGCACCTGCTCCTCCACTGTCCGCCGGATCGTCAAGGAAATCGCCGCCACCGAGCTGCGGCCGGAACTGCTGGCGGCCGACTAGGACCGGCGCGGCGCGGCTGGCCCCTCGCACATGCCACCGTCGCGCAACGATCGCCTTGAACCGCTGTGATCGCGCCCTCGCGCGCGAACCCGCTTGGAAAGCCGTCATCAGCTCGTTAGCGTCCCGGCCACGGGCGAATCGCCGCCCGGACTGCCAACCAGGAGACGGATGATGCAGGGCGACCCGAAGGTCATCGAGTACCTCAACACCGTACTCACCAACGAACTCACCGCCATCAACCAGTACTTCCTGCACGCCCGGATGCTGGACAACTGGGGCGTCACCCGCCTCGGCAAGCACGAATACCGTGAATCGATCGAGGAAATGCGCCACGCCGACACGCTGATCAAGCGCATCCTGTTCCTTGAAGGCCTGCCCAATGTGCAGCGGCTCAACCCGGTGATGATCGGCCAGTCGCCGGAGGAAGTGCTGCACGCGGACCGTCGGCAGGAGGACAAGGCCCTTGCGGACCTGCGCGAGGCGATCCCCTATTGCGAAAGCGTGCGCGATTTCCCCAGCCGCGATCTGTTCTCCCACATCCTCCGCGACGAGGAGAAGCACATCGACTTCATCGAGACGCAGCTCGACCTGCTTGGCCGCATCGGTTCGCCGAACTGGGTCCAGCTCAATAGCGGCGTCGATGAGCAGGATTGACCTGGGCCGTTGCCGGACAATGCCAGACGCCGAAGAGGCTGACTGTCCTGCGGCGTACGCCGCGACCATCGTCGAGCCTCGTCACCCGCCGACGGGGCAGCATTATCATCCAGGGGAGAGCGGGTCTCGGGTGCCTGGGTTCGCTTGACAGAGACCCACGGCGCCCCTATCCAGCGCCGCCCTGAGTTCCGCCGGAAGCCCTGTGTCATGCGCATACGCAATAGCCTGAGAGCAGCGAAGGTCCGCGACAAGAATTGTCGCGTGGTGCGCCGGCGCGGGCGCGTGTACGTCATCAACAAGAAGAACCCCCGGATGAAGGCCCGCCAGGGCTGATCGCCGGCGGCGCGTTGGTGAGTGGCTAACTTCGAACCCATTTCCTCCCGGGTTGAGATGCGAGGTGACCAGCGATGGCGCCACCCGTCGCGTTAGTTATATTAACCCGAATATAGTAACCAAGAAATATACTGGGTGTCCCTATTTCAACGAAACACAAGGTTGTCCCCGACAAGCTGCCGCCCCCGAGCGTGCCCCTCCCCAGCCCGGCCGTCCCGCGCGCCCGTGGCAAACACACCTCCGCCATCCTCCGTCGGAGGCTGCTACCGGCCGGTATGACCGGCGTTTGACAGGGAACGCGCCCGTTGCTTATGGTCCGCGCCCTCTGTTGCAGGTGCGAACAGGCGGGCGGCACGCCCGGACCTGAATACTCACACGACTCCTGGAAGCGGCACGGTTCCCATGAAAATCCTCGTCCCCGTCAAGCGGGTGGTCGACTACAACGTGAAGGTCCGCGTGAAGGCGGATGGCTCCGGCATGGAGACAGCCGGGGTAAAGATGTCCATGAACCCATTCGACGAGATCGGCGTCGAGGAGGCGGTGCGCCTGAAGGAAAAGGGCGCCGCCACCGAGATCGTCGCCGTCTCGCTGGGCGTTCCGCAATGCGCCGAGACGATCCGCACGGCGCTCGCCATGGGCGCCGACCGCGGCATCCTGGTGGAAACCGACGCCGAACTGCAGCCGCTGGCCGTTGCCAAGCTGCTGAAGGCGATTGCCGATAAGGAGCAACCCGGGCTGATCATCCTGGGCAAGCAGGCGATAGACGACGACATGAGTGCCACCGGCCAGATGCTGGCCGCGTTGCTCGGCTGGCCGCAGGGCACCTTCGCGTCCAAGATCGCGATCGAGGGCGAACACATCACGGTGACGCGTGAGGTGGATGGCGGGCTGGAGACGGTCACCCTGAACATGCCGGCAATCGTCACCACCGACCTGCGGCTGAACGAGCCGCGCTATGCCTCGCTGCCCAACATCATGAAGGCGCGCAAGAAGCCGATCGTCAACATGAAGCCGGCCGATCTCGGTGTCGATCCGGCACCGCGATTGACCCTGATCAAGGTGTCGGAACCGCCGAAGCGTAAAGCTGGCGTGAAGGTCGGGTCGGTGAGTGAACTGGTGGCGAAGTTGAAGACCGAAGCGAAGGTGATCTGACGATGACGGCTCTGGTCCTGTTGGAATTCGACGCCTCCGGCATCAAGCAGCCGTCCCGCAGCGCGGTCGCCGCGGCGCAGAAACTGGGTGACGTGCACGCGCTGGTCGCCGGTAGCGGCCTTGATGCCGCCGCCCAGGCCGCCGCCAAGCTTCCCGGCGTCGCCAAGGTGTTGGTCGCCGACGCGCCCGGCCTCGACCACCTGCTCGCCGAGCCGACCGCGGCACTGCTGGTCTCGCTGGCGCCGGCATACGATCATCTGCTGGCCGCCACCACCGCGGTGGGCAAGAACATCATGCCGCGCGTGGCTGCGTTGCTGGACGTGCAACCCATCAGCGATATCGCCGAGGTGGTGGATGCCGACACCTTCGTACGGCCGATCTATGCCGGCAACGGTCTCGCGACGGTTAGGTCGGCCGATCCCAAGAAGGTGATCACCGTCCGCGCCGCCAGCTTCGACCCGGTTGCGGCCGAAGGCGGTGGCGCGCCGATCGAACAGGCGGCGGTACCCGATTTGCCAAACGTCTCGAAATTCGTCTCGGCCGAGCTGTCCAAGAGCGAGCGGCCGGAACTGACCGCTGCAAGGGTGGTGATTTCCGGTGGCCGCGGCATGCAAGCCGGCGATAATTTTAAGCTTTTGGAACCTATTGCTGATAAGTTGGGTGCCGCGGTCGGGGCTTCCCGTGCCGCGGTGGATGCCGGATTCGTGCCGAACGACTACCAGGTCGGGCAGACCGGAAAGATCGTCGCCCCGGAGCTTTACATTGCCGTCGGGATCTCGGGTGCCATTCAGCACTTGGCCGGGATGAAGGACAGCAAGGTGATCGTGGCGATCAACAAGGATGAGGAAGCGCCCATCTTCCAGGTCGCCGACTACGGCCTGGTGGCTGACCTGTTTAACGCGCTGCCCGAGCTGGCGGCGGAACTGGAGCGCTCCTGAATGAACATCGAAGTCAAGCCGGCCCCCGCCCCGACCGCGATGCTGGTCGAGCCGCCGGCGATTGCGCACGTGGGGGTGATCGGCGCCGGGCAGATGGGCAACGGCATCGCCCATGTCTGCTCCCTGGCCGGCTTTGACGTCAGCTTGCTGGACGCCAGGGCGGATGCGCTGGACCGCGCCATGGCGACCATGACCCGCAACATGGACCGGCAGGTCAACCGCACGCTGATCTCGCCCGAGGACAAGATGGAGGCGCTGGCCCGCATCCATACCGGCACCGATTACGGCATGTTCGACGACGCCGACCTGGTGATCGAGGCGGCGACCGAGAAAGAAGACGTCAAGCGGGCGGTCTTCAAGCAGTTGGTGCCGCATCTGAAGCCCTCGGCGCTGCTGGCTTCCAACACGTCGTCGATTTCGATCACCCGGCTGGGCGCGAGCACCGACCGGCCGGAAAAGTTCATCGGCATGCACTTCATGAACCCGGTGCCGGTGATGAAGCTGGTGGAGATCATCCGCGGTATCGCCACCGATGAGCCAACGTTCCAGGCGGTGCAGACGCTGGCCCACAAGCTGGGCAAGATCACCGCGGTGGCGGAGGACTTTCCCGCGTTCATCGTCAACCGCATCCTGGTGCCGATGATCAACGAGGCGGTCTACGCGCTGTATGAGGGCGTGGGGTCGGTCGGCGCGATCGATACGTCGATGCGGCTGGGCGCCAACCATCCGATGGGACCGCTGGAGCTGGCAGACTTCATCGGGTTGGATACGTGCCTGTCGATCATGCAGGTGCTGTATGAGGGGCTGTCGGATTCCAAGTACCGGCCGTGCCCGCTGCTGGTGAAGTACGTCGAGGCGGGGTGGCTCGGGCGGAAGACGAACCGGGGATTCTACGACTACACGCAGAACCCGCCACGGCCGACGCGGTAGGGTGCCAGGGCCGCTGCCGGCGATCCGCGGCGCGACGATGCGGACGGACGCGAGGGTCTCGCCTGATGGGTCTATTGTAAAGCGCGATGATGGTTTCAACCCGCGATGTCGATGCCCCTGCCTCGTGGAGGCGACCCGGTCGACCCGGGTGACCCGTGTCCGCCTCCTAGGCACTGTTGACAAACCCAATACCCCGGAAGTCAAGAAGATTTTTGAAACACAGATTTCGCAAATTTCACGGATTAAGGCACAGAAGTCTCTCTCGTATAGAGGCGGTATGGCACAACTGCGGCAACGCCAAGTAACTCTTTGGGCCGTTAATGCAGCCGGAACATAGTATGAGGATCATAGGAGATGCTAACTTATGAATGCCTAAATCTGTGAAATCTGTGTTTCAAAACCTTCTACTGCACGCCCCTCTTCAGGTCGTGAAAACAGGGACAAGTATCGCGCTGATGATTCCGCCGTCGCGGGTTTGTCCACACAACCTGGTGATTCACCGGAATCGAATGTTGCTCGCCGGGCTCACCGCCGGAGGCGACGTTTGAACGTCGGTCACCCCATATACGCACCGCCATTGATGTGGTGCACCTGCCCCGTAATGTAGCTCGCGGCACCGGACGCCAGGAACACGCCCAGCGCCGCGATCTCCGCCGGCGTCGCCATCCGTCCCAGTGGCACGGCCTTCGCCATCTCCTGCAGCTCGGCCTCGGTGTTGCCGTAGCGCGGCTGCGCGGTATCGGTCAGTCCCGGCGCGATCGCGTTCACCCTGATGCCGTGCGGTGCCAGCGCGAGCGCCATGGCGCGCGTCATCCCGACCACCCCCGCCTTGGTCGCCGAGTAGTGCACGCCCAGCACCGCCCCCGCCAGCGACCGCGAGCTGAGATTGATGATCGACCCGCCGCGTCCCGCCGCCACCATCGCCCGGGCAGCCGCCTGCGCGCAGAACGCGCTGCCCTTCAGGTTGATGTCCACCACCAGGTCCCAATCCGCCTCGGTCATGTCCAGGAACCGCACCCGGGGGAACACCCCGGCATTGTTCACCAGCACATCCAGCCGGCCCAGGCCGCCGAGCGTGGTGGCCACCATGCCGGCGATCTCATCCAACCGGCCGACGTCGGCCCGCACCATCAGCGCGCGCTGGCCCGACGCCCGCACCTGGCCGGCGACCGCCTCGGCCGCCGCCCGATTGTCGAGCCAGTTGACCGCCACGTCGTAGCCGGCCGTGGCGAAGGCGATCGCCATTGCCTCACCGATCCCCTGCTGCGCGCCGGTCACCAGCACCACGCGTCCGCTTTCCGCCATGCGCCGTCTCCTGCCAGAGGAACGACGCTAGGCGCGACGGGTGTTCGGTCGCAATGAGGCAGCGCGTTCGCAACGCGTATCCCGGTCGTGCTGATGCCTTCAGTCCGCCCGAGCCTGTGAAGCCCCCGCCGGCCGCCCGATCCCCGCCAGCACCGCCTCGCGCAGCTTCGGATGCAGATGCGGATTGGCCGCCACCACGTCGCCGGTGTCGCGCGGGTCCGCGCCGTGCGGGTCCGTCGCGTAGCCGCCGGCCTCGCGCACCAGCAACAGGCCGGCGGCAATGTCCCAGCGCTTCACGCCCAGTTCCCAGTACCCGTCGAACCGCCCGGCAGCCACCCAGGCCAGGTCCAGCGCCGCCGCGCCGAACCGGCGGACCCCCGCCACCTGCGGCATCAGCAGCGCCAGCGTGCGGGAGAACGCGATGCGCCGCGGCTGCCCCACCGCGGCGAACGGAATGCCGGTGGCGAACACGGCGTCCTTCATCTCGCGCCGCGCAGACACCCGCAGCCGACGCTCGTTGACGAACGCGCCGGCACCCTTCTCGGCCCAGAACATCTCGTCCGACGGCGGCGCATAGACCAGGCCCGACGCGAGCTCGCTGCCGCCATCCGGCAACCGCCGCTCCAGCCCGATGCTGATCGCACCAGTGCGGCATGCCGTGCAGGAAGTTGGTGGTGCCGTCCAGCGGATCCACCACCCAGCGCCACGCCCAGTTGTCGGACCCGGAGACGCCGGATTCCTCCATCAGGAAGGCATAGCCGGGGCGGGCCTTGTTCAGCTCCTCTTTCAGGGTTTGCTCGGCCCGGATGTCCGCCTGGGAGACGAAATCCGACGGCCCCTTCACGCTGACCTGCAATTGCTCGACCTCGGCGAAGTCGCGCAGCAGGCGGCGGGCCGCCTTGTGGGCGGCGTTGGCCATCACGGTCATGTGCGGGGAGAGCCGCAGCGCCATGGGCGCGGTCCTGGGCCGAGGCCCGTGTCAGCCCTTGGAGCGTTCCACGTAGGTGCCGTCCTCGGTGCGCACCACGATCCGTTCGCCGGTCTCGATGAACGGCGGCACCGAGGTCTTCACGCCGTTCGACAACCGCGCCGGCTTATAGGAGCTGGCGGCGGTCTGGCCCTTCACGACCGGGTCGGCCTCCACCACCTCCAGCACCACGGTGGGGGGCAGATGCATGCCGACGGGGTCGCCCTCCACCAGGTCCACCTTCACCGTCATCTGATCCTGCAGGAACGGCTTGAGGTCTCCCAGCAGATCGGCGGTGATGTGGGTCTCCTCGTAGGTCTCGGGGTCCATCAGGACCAGGTTGGAGCCATCGGTGTAGGAGTAGGTGTATTCCTTCTCCTCGGTCATCAGCCGCTCGACGGTGTCGGCGGTGCGCCAGCGCTCGTTGGTCTTGTTGCCGGACCGGAGGTCGCGCATTTCCACCTGGATGAAGGCGCCGCCCTTGCCGGGGGTGATGATCTGCTGCTTGAGCACGGTCCAGCGGCGGCCCTCATGCTCGATCACCTGGCCGGCGCGGATCAGGTTCGCCTGCTGCTTCATGGATTGCTCTCGTTCACGTCTGGGATTTGGAGCCGGCTTCTAGACCGGGGGACCGGGAGCGGCAAGGCGGGCAGGCGCCCGGCGGTGCGGCGGGGGCGGGATCGACGATCCCGGGCATGGTGGGAACGCTCTACAGAATCAGCCCCGGCTTCGTTTCCTCGTCCAGCGGCCAGATCGGGCGCTGCACCTTGGTGTAGCCGATGCGGCGGTAGTCGCGGCTGAGCGGGCCGTCGGCATCGACGTAGATCACCTTCTTGGCGATCGGCCCGAACGCCGCCATGAAATGGTTGGTGGACTTCACAACGACCAGCTTGCGTTCGCCCGGCTCGATGTTCATGTTACGGAACAGTTCCAATCCCAGCGCCTGGCCGCGGTTGGAGATCAGCACCACCGACACGCCGCCCACCCGCACCGCGGCACAATCGCCGAGCGGCGCCTGCGTGGGGCCGAAGCTCTGCCAGCAGTCGCGCCTCAACGCGGTCACGGTCACCATCGCATCGATCGGCACACCGGAGGTAGGGCCGATCTTGCCGCCAAGCCGCAGCGGAAAGCTGGCGCCTTCGCCGGCGTCGAAACAAAGGCGCACGGCAATCGGGTCCCAGATCGGGCCGACCGCGGCATCCGGAACGTTGCGCTCGATCAGGCGGCGCAGGATGGTGGTGTTGTCGGACGGCGCGCCGCCGCCGGCATTGTCGGCCGGATCGGCCATCACGACCGGGCTGGCGTTGAAGGCGAGCGCGGCGTCGATGCCTTCCTCCACCGACAGGTAGTCGGGCGCGGTGCGGCCGCGCATCGAGATGAACTCCTGGCCGATCGCGCTCGCCAGGCGATCCGCCTGCGCCTTGTCGTTGTCGGTGATCACCAGGATGCGGCCGGACAGTTCCGGCACATCGGCATAGGGGAAGCAATGGCCGATGGACACGGACAGCACCCCGTCCTTGCCCTCCATCGCCGCGGTCTTGTCCACGAAGGCGCGCATCAGCGGCAGCGTGGTTGGATAGCTGGCGATCTGCCGGCAGTCGTACAGCGACATCGCCGGGCGCACCTGTTTGCGGATGGTGCGCAGGACCAGGGTCAGCAGGTCCTCGGCGCGTTCCACCACGTCGGTATGCGGGAACTCCTTGTAGAGGATGATGATGTCGGCAACCCGCACACGCTTCAGCGTGAGATGGCAGTGCGGGTCAAGCTCGACACCGATCACACAGTCCGGGCCAACGATCGCGCGCACCTGCTCGATCACATCGCCTTCGGTGTCATCGTAGCCATGCGCCACCATCGCTCCGTGCAGCCCGAGCAACACGCCATCCAGCGGCACGGCGGCTTTGAGCTGGGTCAGGATTTCATCGCGCATGAACTCGTAGTCGGCGCGGTTGGTGGTGCCGGCGGGGCTGGCGGCGAAGCAGCTTCCCTCGATCAGGGTGAAGCCGTCCGTGGCAGAACGGCGACGCGCGACCCAGAGCGGGGCCGTGCACATCAGTGGCGTGTCTTCCGGGTGCTCTCCGGGGCGGAGGAACACGCCTTCCCGGTAGGCCGCCAGGCTGGTTGGCAGCGGCGAGAATGTGTTGGTTTCGGTGGCCATGGTGGCAGAGAACAAGCGCATGATCGGGACTCCGGAGCAGTGGAGGCTTGATGGCGTGGCGAGGCTTGATGGCGTGGCGAGGCTTGATGGCGTGGCAGAGAAGTCGTGATGGCAGGCAACGGCACGCTGGGCCGCGCTTAGAGCTGTCCCGTGCCTGCCCCCGCCTCGGCGACGATCTTCCGCGGCAATGCCATGCGCGCCTCGGCACCGGCGACGATATAACCCTGATCCGATCCGGCGCCGAGATAGCGCGCGCCCATCCCCAGATAACGCTTCATGCCCTCCGGGTCGTTGATCCCGCCCATGCCGAGAACCTTGCCATGCTTCTTGCACGCAGCGCCGACGCGCGCATGGGCATCGACCACCTTCGGATGTGTCACCTGGCCGGTAATGCCCATCTCCGCGGTAAGGTCGAACGTGCCGATCAGCAGCACGTCGATCCCGGCACGGCGGCGATCGAAAATACCCTAAGCCGCCAGCCGCATCTGCGCACGCACCAGGTCGGCGGCCTTCTCACCGATCATGATGGTGGCGGCGTTGGTGTTGCCTGACACCACCGTGGGCATCACCGAGGCGTCCACCACCCGAAGGCCGCCGATGCCATGCACGCGCAGCTCGGGATCGACTACCGCCATCGAATCGATGCCCATCTTGCAGGTGCTGGTGGGATGGAACACCGTACCACCACGATTGCGCGCATGCTCCAGCATCTGCGCGTCGGTCTGCACGTGCGGGCCGGGTAGGAACTCCTCCGCGACGTAGTGCTCCAGATGCGGCGTCGCGAGCAAGCGGCGCCCCAGGAACAAGCCGTCGGTGATGGTGCGGCGGTCGGTTTCGGTGACCAGGTAATTGGCCAGGATCGCCGGCGCGTCCCGCGGGTGCGGCGATTTCAGCCTGATCTCGCCTCGGCTTTCCGGGCGGAGCTGATAGACGATGATGGTGAAGCCGGAGAACTTGTGCAGGCCGTCCTGCGGCCGGTCGGCGCTGAAGATCGAGATCGACATCTTGACGTCGGGTGTTGCCAGCTCCGGCCGCGTGCGTGCGAACAGGGCGACCTGGGCGGAGATGGACGCCATCGCACCGCGGCGCCCGAGGTAGTACTCGAGGCCAGTGTGCAGCATTTTCAGCGGGCTCAGCATGATGTCATTCACCGTGATCGGGTAACGACATTTCAGCTTGATCGGCGCGGAGTAGTGGTCCTGCATCGCCTGGCCGACGCCGGGCAAATGGTGCATGACCGGAATGCCGAGATCGGTCAGATGCTGCTGCGGCCCGACGCCGGACAGCAACAGAAGCTGCGGCGAGTTGATGGCGCCACCGCACAGGATCACCTCGCGCCGGGCACGCGCGGTGCCCGCGAAGCCGTCCTGACGGAAGGCGACACCGACGGCGCGGTGGCCGTCGAAGATGATGCGTTCCGCCAGCGCACCAGTGACGACGCGGAGGTTGCGCCGCTGCGTCGCCGGCTTCAGGTAGCCGACAGCGGTGGAACACCGGCGGCCGTTGCGCGTGGTGGTCTGGTGGTAGCCGACGCCGTCCTGCGACGCTCCGTTGAAATCGCGATTGGTGGGGAAACCGAGATCGTTGCAGGCATGGATGAATGCCGCGCACAGCGGATGGCCTTCCTGCACGTCGGACACCACCAGCGGGCCGCCGGTTTCGTGCCAGTGGTCAGCGCCGCGCGTCTGATGCTCGGCGCGCTTGAAATACGGCAACACGTCCTGCGCCGACCAGCCGGTGCAGCCCATCTGACGCCAGAGGTCGAAATCCTCGTGCTGGCCACGGATATAGACCATGCCGTTGATGCTGGACGATCCGCCCAGCACCTTGCCGCGCGGCCAGAAGATTTTGCGCCCTCCTGCGCCGGCGTCCGGCTCGGTTTCGTAACACCAGTTCACCGAGGGATCAGCGAAGGTCTTGCCGAAGCCCAGCGGGATGTGGATCCAGCGGTTCCAGTCGTCGCCGCCGGCTTCGACCAGCACGACGCTGGTGGTTGGGTCTTCCGACAGCCGCGCGGCCATCACACAGCCGGCCGAGCCGGCACCCACCACGATGAAGTCGGCCTCGATGACGTCCTGTTGCATGCTCATGGTTGTTTCCCCACCTTTGCGTCGTCGCCGGGACTGACCCGACCGTCGTTATTCGTCATGGCCGGGCCCGACCCGGCCATCCGCTACCCAATGCCATCCGCTACCCAATTATCGTGCGGTTGGTGGTCCTGACGCTGCGGTTACCGTCGGTGAATTTGTCATTGCGAGTTGACCACCGGCCTGGCGGCCGACCCGCCGTGAATGAAACGGCGATCCGAGGGGAAAGAACACCCCCTCCCCTTGTGGGAGGGGCGTGCACGCACGCACCCCTCCCTCAAGGGGCCCCCAAGGGAAGGAGAATTTCTGCTCCCTGCCAGCGCAGCGAAGCAATCTCCCGGAGAGTTCGCATGCTGCTCGCGGTGGATTGTTTCGCTGCGCTCGCAATGACACCCCATTCATCGCACGCGCATCGGTCGCCTGGTCGAGGAGGCGTGCCGCCAACCTCCGGCGTGATCTTCTTGCTACGCAATGATCTCCCACCGGTCCCCCGCCCGGTCCCCCGCCCGTTGCCACATGCGGCAGTCAGCCCTACCCTCGGTAGCGATATCCACCCGAGGGGGAGAGTATTCCAATGAAGGTCGGCGACGCCGTTGCGGAAATCATGAAGCGCGAGGGGATCGAGATCCTCTGCGGCTACCCCGTCAACCACCTGCTGGAATATGCCGCCAAGGCCGATATCCGCCCGATCATCGTCCGCCAGGAACGTATCGGTCTGCACATGGCCGACGCCATCTCGCGCGTCACCTCCGGCAAGAAGATTGGCGCGTTCTGCATGCAGCACGGCCCGGGCACCGAGAACGCCTATGGCGGCATCGCCCAGGCCTACAGCGAATCCGTCCCGGTGCTGGTGATCCCTCAGGGCTATCCCCGCCGCATCGCACACATTGAGCCCAACTACAGTGCTGTGCGCGAGATGCGCGGCGTGGCAAAGATCGCCGAGCCGGTGACCATGCCGAGCGAATTGTCGAATGTCATGCGCCGCGCATTCAGCAATCTGCGCAACGGTCGCGGCGGTCCGGCGATCGTGGAAATCCCCACCGACCTCTGGGGCGAGGACATCGGCGAACTCGACTACACGCCCGTCAGCCGCCACCGTTTCGGCCCCGATCCGGCCGACGTGCGCAAGGCGGCGGCGGCGATCCTGGCCGCCAAGCGTCCGGTCATCTACGCCGGCACCGGCGTCCAATGGTCGGAAGCCTGGCCACAACTGCGAGCGTTCGCCGAATTGCTCGGCGCGCCGGTCACCACCAGCCTGGGCGGCAAGAGCTCCTTCCCGGAGAACCACCCGCTGTCGCTGGGTTCCGGCGGCAACGCGGTGCCGAAGCCGGTGCATCATTTCGTACAGAACGCCGACCTGATCATCGGCATCGGATGCTCCTTCACCGAGACGAACTTCGGCATCAAGTTCCCCAAGGGCAAGAAGTTCGTCCACGCGACGCTGGATCCGAACCACCTGAACAAGGACGTGATCAGCACCGTCGGCCTGGTGGGCGACGCGGCGCTGACGTTGGAAGCGCTGATCGGCGAACTGAAGCAGACCATCAAGTCCAACCGCGACACCAAGGCAGTGGTAGCCGAGATCAAGGCCGTGCGCGAAGAATGGATGGCGCAGTGGCAACCGCTGCTGAATTCGAACGAGGCGCCGATCAGCCCGTACCGCGTGATCTGGGAACTGATGGCGGGGACCGATCCGAAGAACACCATCATCACGCATGATGCCGGCAGCCCACGCGACCAGATTTCTCCGTTCTGGGTTTCCACCGAGCCGATGTCCTATATCGGCTGGGGCAAGACGACGCAGCTCGGCATGGGGCTGGGACTGGCGATGGGTGCCAAGCTGGTGCATCCGAACAAGACCTGCATCAACTTCTGGGGCGATGCGGCGATCGGCTTCACCGGCATGGACTTCGAAACCGCGGTGCGCGAGCGGATTCCGATCCTGTCCTGCCTGATGAACAATTTCTCCATGGCGATCGAGCTGAAGGTGATGCCGATCTCGACCGACAAGTACCGGTCGACCGACATCTCCGGCAACTACGCCGACATGGCGAAGGCGTTCGGCGGCTATGGGGAGCGCGTGACGGATCCGAACCAGATCAAGGCGGCGATCCAGCGTGGGATCGAGCAGACGAAGGCGGGCAAGCCGGCGCTGCTGGAGTTCATCACCGCGAAGGAAACGCGGGTTTCGAAGTTCTAATTTGATTGTGGCGGGGGAATGCCCGCCACCCGTCGCCGGTCATGGCCGGGCTTGACCCGGCCATCGCCGTCCTGGAATGAATTTATCTGTGCGCTAGCCTTCATCCAATCCACCCACAAGAAAACGGTACCGGTGGCGATCCTGACCGAACTGGTCACGGGCGACGTCTACCAATGGGGATCGCTGATGGCCGGTTCGCTGCTCGGGTCGGTGCCGGTGGCGCTGATCCATTCGTTCTTCGTCGAGTACTACGTGTCGTCCATGACCGGAGCAGTCAAGGAGCAGGGTGGAAAAGCGAAGCGCATTCCGCCGTCGCAGCTCCTGCGGACTGCCCTGCGCTTTCCACCAAACACGCCGCCCGAGGCGCTGAGCGACTTGCCGCCCTGCCACCATCGTGCTTGAAAGCCGCGTACCACCGACTGTCGGAGGGAACATGAAGATCGAACGTGTCGAGACATTCCAGGCCGACGCCGGCTGGCGCATCTTCTCCTTCCTGAAGGTCACTACCGACGACGGCATCATTGGCTGGTCCGAATTCAACGAGAGCTTCGGCTCGGTCGGCCTGTCCGACGTGATCCGCGGCCTTTCGCCGATCCTGATCGGCCGCGATCCGCGCATGTATGAACAAGTGACGCAGCACCTGCACGTGCTCACCCGCCAGTCGCGCGGCGGCCTGAACCAGCAGGCCATCGCGGCGATCGAGAACGCCTTGCTCGACGTCACCGCGAAAGCTTACGGCGTTCCCGTCTACGCCCTGTTCGGCGGCCCGATCCGCGAGCGCATCCCGGTCTATTGGTCGCATTTCGGCACCTACCGCACCCGCAGCGCGGCGCTCATGGGTGTCCCGACCCTGAGCAGCTACGACGATCTGGCTCGCCACGCGCTGGAAGTGAAGGAACGTGGATTCCGTGCGCTGAAGACCAACATCCTGCCGATGATGGACGGCAAGCTGACTTCCTACGTGCCGGGCTTCGGGCGCACGCCGGGATGGCCCGAGCTGAACTGGGACAATCGCCTGACCCGCGGTGTGACGCAGCAACTGATGGCGATCCGTGAGGCGGTCGGCCCTGAAATGGGCATCCATCTCGACATCAACTTCAACTTCAAGACCGAGGGCTTCAAGCGCATCGCCGAAGCTGTCGCGCCGGCGAACCTGACCTGGCTTGAAATCGACACGCACGACGCGCCCGCTCTGGCCGAGATCAAGCGCGGCGCGCACTGCCCGATCGCATCCTGCGAAACGCTGCACGGCCGCCGCGAGTTCAAGCCGTTCTTCGATCACTACGCGACCGATGTCGCGATCGTGGACGTGATATGGAACGGGCTGAACGAATCGCTGAAGATCGCGTCGATGGCGGATGTGTACGAGATCAACGTCGCGCCACACAATTTCTACGGCCACCTGTGCAGCGCGATCAGTGCCACGTTCAGCGCCCTGGCGCCGAATTTCCGGGTGATGGAAATCGATATCGATTCCGCTCCGTGGCGCGACGAGTTCTACCTGACGGTACCGACGATCGCGAACGGCGAGTTCGTCTTGCCGCGCGGCCCCGGCTGGGGCATCGACGTGAATGAAAAGGCGGTACGTGCGCGGCCGCCGAAGTAACGACGACGAGCGAGACACCCCCTCCTCTTGAGGGAGCGGGTTGGAGGGAGGGCTGCGTACCGGCGACGGAAGTCGTAGGCACGCACCCCTCCCCCCGACCCCTTCCCTCAAGAGGAGGGGGACTGGAAAAAGCGAAGGAGACCGACATTGGCCAAGTTCAAGATCGCCACGCCGAAGGGCGCCAGCTTCACCGTCGCCGGCGGCGGCTACGACCTCGAGATGGAACCGCTCGACGGCATTGACGCTGAAATCGTCGAAGGCCCCACCGACGAGGATGGCTTCATCAAGTTCTGCCAGGACGCGGATGCGATCTACGCCAAGGGCATTCGCTTCACCAAGAAGATCGTCGATGGCCTGCCCTCCCGCGTGCGCGCGATCGTGCTGGGTAGCGTCGGCGTCGACAGCGTCGATGTAAAAGCAGTGCACCGAGCGCGGCATCCCGGTGACCAACTGCCCCGATACCTTCATCGAGGAAGTCGCCGACCACGCGATGATGCTGCTGCTGTCAACGTTCCGCCGCGCGATCGAGCAGGATCGGATGGTGCGTGAGGGGAAGTGGCGCGAAGGTCGGCCGGCGCTGCTGCAAATCCCGCGGCTGATGGGGCAGACGCTGGGACTGGTCTCCTTCGGCCACGTGGCGCGCGCGGTCGCGAAGCGGGCCAAGCCGTTCGGACTGCGCATCATCGCCTATGACCCGTTCATCGAGGAACTGGTCATGGTGGAGCATGGCGTCATTCCCTCCACGCTGGAGGAAGTGCTGTCTCAGTCGGACATCGTCTCCATGCACGCGCCGGCGCGGCCGGAAGTCGAAGGCATGCTGGGCGAAAAGCACTTCCGGCTGATGAAGAAGACGGCGATCTTCATCAACACCGGCCGCGGCCCGACGGTGCAGGAACTGGCACTGATCAAGGCGCTGGACGAGAAATGGATCGCCTACGCCGGCCTCGACGTGCTGGAGACGGAGCCGCCCGGCAACAACAATCCACTGCTCAAGATGGACAACGTGATCCTGAGTGCGCACACGGCGTCGGCCTCCGCGCGCTTCGATCCGGCGCGCAAGCGGCATGTGGGCCGCGAACTGGCGCTGGTCCTGGAAGGCCGTTGGCCGATGAGCTGCGTCAATCCCGAGGTGCTGCGCCATACCAAGCTGCGCCGCTGGCAGCCGATCTCGATGGAGCGCGGCCCGAACAGCTGACGTAACGCTCCCGGCCGGGCTTGTCCCGGCCATCGATCCCGTGATGGACCGACGATAGAACCGTAGGGCGGATTACGTTGCGCGTATTCGCTCTACGGTTCCGTTAGCGGTGTCGTCGCTTTACCCCTGCCACACCGAAACAAATTCCCCCGCTTGAGGCCGCGGTGCCTGGATGCCGCCGCCGACCTGCCGTCCGAGGTAGATGAACCCCACGATGTCGTCGTCCGCCGCCAGCCCCAACGCACGTTTGACCGTTGCGTCATAGGCCGGCGCGCCTGTCTTCCACATCGCGCCATAACCCTGCGCGTTCGCCGCCAGCATGATGTTTTGCGCCGCCGCCGCGGCGGCCGCCATTTGCTCCACTTCCGGAATTTTATGCCCCTTCTCCACATGTGCAGCGGCCACCACGATGATCGGCGCACGCATCGCCTTGTCGCGCTCGCGCAGCAGCATTTCCGCGCTAGCCGCGGGTTCGCGCCGGCGCATGCAGTCGGCCATCAGGTCGCCGAACGCCGCACGCTTGTCCTCGGGAATCACCACGAACCGCCACGGCCGCATGCGCCCATGGTCCGGTGCGCGCACAGCGCTTTGAAAGATTGCATCCAATGCCGCGCGGTCCGGCCCCGGCGGCTCCAGCTTCAATGCCGATTCGCGCGACAGCAGCAGTTCCATTGCGTCCATGGCCGATCTCCCCGCAGGCAACGCGCCGCCCGGACGGCGGCGTACCCATGATCGGTCGAACCCGAGCCGCACGCAATCCGCCAGCCGCCGCATTGCCGTCCCGTCCGTTCGGTATCATGCTGGCCGCCATAGAACAGCAGTAGAACAGTGGAGGAACGGCCGCGATGGGCATGACGATGACCGAGAAGATCCTCGCCCGCGCCAGCGGCGGCAGCACGGTCAAACCGGGCGACGTAGCGGTGGTGGATGTTGAAACCGCCGTGCTGATGGACATGACATTCCTCCCGGAAAGCTGGCGCGAGATCCTGAAAGTAGATGCTCCCAGCAAGGTCGTGATCGTATTCGACCATCTCGTGCCCGCGCCGACGGTGGAGGCAGCCGACGCGCATCGCACCGGTCGCGCCTTCGCGGCGAAATTCGGCATCGAGCGCCTGCACGATGTCGGGCCGGAGCAAGGCATCTGCCATGCCGTGGTAGCCGACCGCGCCTATGCGGTTCCGGGCACCGTGCTGGCAAACGGCGATTCCCACACCTGCGCCGCCGGTGCGTTCAACTGCGCCGCGCGCGGCGTGGGCGGTCCGGACATGCTGTATGCGGTCACCACCGGCAAGGCGTGGTTCCGCGTCGGCGAAACGATCCGCTACGACTTCACCGGGAAGCTGCCGCAGGGCGTGTCCGCGAAGGACATCTTCCTCACCATCGCCGGCACCTACGGCGCGCACGTCAACCAGAACGTCGAATATGGCGGCCCCGGCATGTCGTCGCTCAGCATGAACGGGCGGCGCACGTTGGCGGCCATGGGCGCCGAACTGTCCGCCGAATTCGTCATCTTCGAACCCGATGATGCGCTGATGGAATACGTTCGGGAACGCAATTCGCAGCCGTTCGAGCCAGCGCCGCCCGATCCGGACGCCGTGTATCGTGAGCGCCGCAGCATCGACCTGGGCAGCCTGGAACCGCTGGTGGCGCTGCCGGACGCGGTCGTGAACAACTCTGTCAGGATCAGCGAAGTTGCAGGCGAAAAAATCGATCAGGCGTTTATCGGGTCATGCGCCAATGGCACGCTCGACGATCTGGCGGTGGCGGCGAAGGTGGTTGCCGGCCGCAAGGTGGCGCGTGGCACTCGGCTGATCGTCACGCCCGGCACGCAAGCAATCTATCGCGCGGCTCTGAAGGCCGGTTACGTCGATGCATTGCTGGATGCCGGTGCCGTCGTCACACCGGCAACCTGCGGCGCGTGCTGGGGCGGGCACATGGGCACGCTGGGGCCGGGCGAAGTCTGCATCACCGCCAGCACGCGCAACTTCAAGGGACGCATGGGCGATCCCTCGGCGCGCATCTTCATGGCGTCGCCGGCGACTGTGGCGGCCTCGGCGCTGGCTGGCGCCATCGCCCATCCGGGCGAATTCTTCCGGGGAGACGCGGCATGAGCAGTGGCAACATGCTGGCCGGACGGGCTTGGAAGTTCGGCGACAATATCAACACCGACCTTATGCTGCCCGGCCCCTATCTGGTGCGCAGCGAGGAAGATCAGGCAAAGGCCGTGTTCATCAGCAATCGCCCAGAGTTCCTGCGGGAGATGCGACGCGGCGACGTCATCGTCGGGGGCTTCAACTATGGCATGGGTTCCTCCCGCCCCGCTGCGCGCTCTCTCCGCAACTGCGGCGTCGGCTTCCTGCTCGCCGAAACGATCAACGGCCTGTTCTTTCGTAACTGCGTCAACCACGGCTTCCGTGCGTTTGAATGCCCGGGCGTGGCGCAGGCGTTCGAGGAGGGCGACACCGCTGAACTGTCGATCGACGATTGGACCGCGACCAATCGCCGCACCAGCCAGACGCTGGCGGTGACGCCGGTGCCGAAGATGCTGCTGGAGATGATGCTCAGCGGCGGCATCCTGCCGGTGCTGGAAGCGCAGGGCCTGATTGCTCCACGCAAGGCGCACGCCGCCGCTTGAAACGCGGCCAGTCTACCCCGCCGCGCGAAACGCGGCCCGTCTACGCCCCCGCGTGAAACGCGGCCAGGCTACGCCGCCACCGCGCTGGCTGCGGCGGCACGACGATCAAGGATCGGGCGGAGCTTCGGCATCACCGCCTCGCCGAACGCCCGCATCGATCGCTCCACCATGTCGTACGGCATGGCACCCAGCTTGAAGACCAGCGCCAGCCCCATGAGGTCGAGTTGACCCGCCAGACGAAGGATGGTCTCCGCCACCGTCTCCGGTCCCCCGAGGATCACCATGTCGTTGGCGGCAATCTCATCGAAACTCATCGCGTGCAGCATCGGTGCCTGGCGCCGCCAGAAATCGTAGCTGTCGGGAAGCCTGCCGCCACGAGTGAACTGCGTGTAGCGGTTCCAAAGCTGCCAATACTGCTGCAGGTAGGGCTGCGCCTCGGCACGGGCGCGCGCGTCACTGTCGGATACGTAGATTTCGCGCATCAGATATAGTCGTGGCACCGGTGCATGACCGTGCGCCGCCTGCATCTCGCGGTACAGCGCCTGGTCCCGCCGCGCCTGCGCCACCATCGAATCGATCTGCGCGAATGGAATATCATGCCGCGCCGCCCAGCGCAGCGATTCCTCACTCTGTGCGCTGACCAGGAACGGCGGATGCGGTCGCTGCACCAGCGGCGGCGACAGCGGTCCGTTCTTGTCCACCGTCCAGTACTTGCCGCGATACGTGAAGATCTCGTCGGCCCAGACGCGGCGGATGATGTCGAACGACTCCAGGAACATCTCGCGCGACTGCTGCTGATCGATGCCGAAGGCGGTGAACTCCGGCGGACGCAGGCCGCGGCCAAGCCCCATGTCGAGCCGCCCGTTGGTCAGGTTGTCGAGCATCGCCGCTTCCTCCGCCACCAGCAGCGGATGACGGAAGGGCAGGATGTTGACCATGCTCGCGAAACGGATTCGGCTGGTGGTTCGTGCCGCGGCGGCAATAAGCAGGTTGGGTGAGGGCGCCGGCGCCGTCGGGATCAGGTGGTGTTCAAAGAACCAGATCTGGTCGATGCCGATTCGCTCCGCCAGCTCTACCTCTTCAAGCTGGCGACGGAACATCTCCGCGTGGGTTGAGTTCTCGCGCGGGGACGTAGTGGACCAGATGGCAAGACGCATCGCCGTATCCTCCTCAACATCCGCGCGCCCCCGGCGCCGCGAACACGAGCGCGGCGCCGGGTTCGTTACGAATCGCGAGTTCGCGCGGCGTCCGTCAGTAGTAGTGCCACCGCTTGTGCACCACGTCCCAGTGCCGGTGATAGTACCGATGGTGGTTGTACATGTCAGTACACCGTCTGTACGTTGCCGGCCTGTGACGCCGCGTTCAGCGCAAGCGGAAGCGGCACCGGTGCCGCAAAGCTCGCCGTCGCCGCGCCGAGCAAGATGCCCGTCGCCACCATGGTTCGCAGAATCAGTTGAGACATTGTCGACTCCACCAGATTGGGCACGAGAATCGGACCTGGCCGCCCCGTGCATGGACTGTCCAGGCAGGAATAGGAGCGGTCTTGCCAATCTCGCAAGCCGCCTGCTTCCCGATGTCCGATCATGCACGCGGCGGGCGATTCGCGTTCAGTGATTATTGCGTGATTCACCCCTCGTCTCGATAACGTTGAGATATAGCGTCGCCGGCTCCAGGCACGCCCCCGTGCCCAACTGGCCGACCATCGAGCGGTAGATCTCCTCCCACGGCGTCATGTTCTGAAGCTTGGGCGGGGTCCAGGCGCGGCGCCGTGCTTCAAGCTCGCCGGCGGGCAGCAGCACGTCCACTTTGCGCGCGTTCAAATCGATACGGATGCGGTCGCCGGTCTGCAGCAGCGCCAACCCGCCGCCCACCGCCGCCTCCGGCGACACGTTCAGGATCGACGGAGAACCCGACGTGCCCGACTGCCGCCCATCCCCCATGGTCGGCAGCGCCATGATGCCGCGCTTCAACATCGCAGCGGGTGGCTGCATGTTCACTACCTCGGCGCTGCCGGGATAGCCGACCGCGCCGCAATTGCGGATGATCAGCACCGATTGCTCTTCCACGCCGAGGTCGGGGTCTTCGATGCGGTGGTGGTAGTCCTCCGGGCCTTCGAACACGATCGCCTTGCCCTCGAACACGTTCGGATGCGCCGGGTTGGACAGGAAGCGGCCCCGGAAATCCTTGTCGATGACGCTGATCTTCATCACGGCGCTGTCGAACAGGTTGCCGGACATCACCATGTAGCCGGCGGCAAGGAGCATCGGCTTGTCATAGGAACGGATCACTTCGCGGTCGCCGTCCGGCACGTCGCGCAGGTTCTCCGCCACGGTCTTTCCGGTGACGGTCATTGCCATTTCGTTCAGATTGCCCGCGCGCAACAGTTCCTTCATCACCGCAGGGACGCCGCCCGCCCGATGGAATTTCTCCCCCAGGAACCGGCCGGCCGGCTGCACGTCACACAGCAGTGGAATCTCCGGACCCAATCGCTGCCAATCGTCCAACGAATGGTCCACGCCCATGTGCCGCGCGATCGCGACCATGTGGATCGGGCAGTTCGATGATGCGCCCAGAGCCGCCGCCGCGACCACTGCATTCTCGAACGCCGCCTTCGTCATGATGTCGGAGGGGCGCAGATTCTCCTGCACCATGCCGACGATGCGCTTGCCGGTTTCGTATGCCATCCAGCCGCGCTCGCGATGCGGCGCCGGGATCGCGGCGCAGCCGGGCAGCGACATTCCCAGCGCCTCGGCCAACGCGTTCATCGACGTGGCCGTGCCCATGGTGTTGCAGTGGCCGATCGAGGGCGCCGATGACGACACCATCTGCATGAATTCGTCGTAGCCGATCTTGCCCTCGGCGAAGAGTTTGCGTCCCTCCCAGATGATCGTTCCAGAACCGGACAAGCGTCCTTGCCACCAGCCGTCCAGCATTGGCCCTCCGGACAGCACGATGGCGGGGATGTTCACCGTCGCCGCACCCATCAGGCAGGCGGGCGTGGTCTTGTCGCAGCCGGTGGTCAACACAACTCCGTCGATCGGATAGCCGTGCAGCACTTCCACCAGGCCGAGATATGCCAGGTTGCGGTCCAGCGCCGCGGTCGGCCGCTTGCCGGTCTCCTGGATCGGGTGCATCGGAAATTCCAGCGGCACGCCGCCGGCGTCGCGGATGCCATCGCGGACGCGGGACGCAAGTTCAAGATGGTGCCGGTTGCAGGGCGAGAGGTCGGAGCCGCTCTGCGCGATGCCGATGATCGGCTTGCCGCCGCGCAGTTCGTCCGGCGTGATGCCGTAGTTCATGTAGCGCTCGAGATAGAGCGCGGTCATCGCCGGATCGGCAGGCTCGTCGAACCAGCGGCGGGAACGCAGGCGCCTTTGCCCGGAACCATTGTCTTTTGCCATGGCGCGATCCTCCATTTTCAGCGTTCCTTGGGTATGTGCGCGCGGCCGGGAGCAGGTCAAGCGGCGGTGCTGCCGTGACCCTCGTGCCCCCAAAGCAGGGCCTCGACTTCCTTCGGATGCGCATCGATCATCCGCAGCATCACCGCCGCCACGCCGTCCGGCCGGTTTCTTCCCTGCTCCCAATTTCGCACCACGGGCAGCGCAATCCGAAACACCGTTGCGAATCGCTCCTGCGTCATGCCGAGCCGTTGCCGCAGCCTGGCGACATCGACCGCATCACTATTGCTGGCGGCAGATCGCACGATCGAGGGGCGCGCCACCACGCCGGCGGCGCGCAACTCGCGGACCAATGTCGTCACGTCCTCAACTTTCGGCACGTCAACGAACACAAATCCCTCGTCCAACAGCGCCTCGATGGCCCGCTTTGCCCGCAGCAGCGGCAGGTGCCGCTTCACCAACGCCTCGATCGCCGGGATCGTGGCAACCGGTCCGAGCCTTTGTCGGTCAGGCCGCAGGTTCAGGGCGACGGCGGTACCTGATGTTGCGCGGGAACTGCCCCGCACGGCGCCCGCTCTCCCGACGCGCTCCCGTAACGACGATTTCCTCATAGTCATACCTTTGCATCAGCGCCCCTTTGCATCAGCGCCCCCTTTGCATCAGCGCCTTGGCGATCACGGCCAGATTGGCGATCCCGACCAGATGTCGCGGCTCGGAATGGATATGGACGCGACGAACGACCAGGATGCGTCCGACATCCTCCGGCTCGCCCATCATCACGATGGCTGCCGCTGGCGTCCGCACCTCGAGCGTGACGATATCGCCAGCGGAGAGCTCCTCGCGCAGCCGAAAGTAGATCTGGTCGCGCCGCCACACCGAAATTAGCTACGCGATTCGCTTAGCAGTGTCAAGCCGGTCCGCGCAACGGTGTCGCGGCTGCGTGTGCGAACCGGTGGCCCGGTCCGCACACGCAGCGGCGACAACACGACCGATCTATACTTCCACTGCACGTCCACTTGCAGCGCCGTCGGTCGCCGCGTCGCCTTCCACGTCGTCCACCATCATCGCCCGGCCATGCGTCTCCACGCCCAGCACTGCGAACGACAGCCCGACCAGCAGCATGCCGAAGGCGAGGAACAGGAAGGCGGGGAAGACGGCGTCCGCGGTCGCTTTGGGCGACACCAGATTGCCGGTGCCGGCGATCAGCGCCAGGCTCAGCGGGCCAAGGATCTTGCCGACGCCGTTGGCTGCCTGCCCGAGCCCCGACGATCGCGCCCCCATGCGCACCCCGAACAGCTCCACAGTATAGGGCGCGAGGTTGGAGAACCCGCCGTCGATGCCGAAGGTGGAGCAACACAGCAGCACCACCAACAGCGGCACGCCGCCGACGAACACCTGGTTGAAATATGCGGCCGCGACCAGTGCCACCGCGGCACCGAAGCCGAACACGACGCCGCACAAGCGCCGGCCCATCAGCGGCGAAATGAACGTCACGAGGACCTTGCCCACGACGCCCGCGCCGGCGACGAATACGAAATATGCAGCCGCATGCTGCACCGGGATGTGCAGCAACAACGCCACAATGGTCGGCCCCCAAAGATAGACGCCATAGGCCGCAGTTGAGGAGCCACCCCAGATAATCACGGTTTCCCAAAAACGCCGCGGGCTGCTGTAGAGTTCGGAAAGCCGGCCGGAGGGCTGCGCCACCGGAGGCAGACTTGGCAGCGGCACCTGCTCCAATCGCAACCCGAGCCGCTGTGCCACCAGCGTGCGTGCCTCTGCGAAGCGTCCTTTGGCCGTCAGCCATCGTACCCGATTCCGGCACGAACGCGGCGATCGCGAGGCCCACCGGAATCGTCAGCGCGCCCAGCATCGCCACGCCCCGCCAGCCGAGCGCGTGCAGCAGTGTCGCGGATGTCGCCGACGCTACAAGCGTTCCCGCGGTCGCGAACACCACATAGAAGCTGGACAGCGACGTGCGCCATCGGGTCGGCGCTTGCTCCACGACGATCGTCAGGCACGGCGTCACCGCGGCCGTCAGGCCGAAGCCGACGACGAAACGCAGGACGGCGAACAACTCCCACCCACCCTGCGGCACGAAGCCGATCGCGCCGGCACCGATGCCGCAGATGAAGGTGCCCAGCACGAGTTGGGTCTTGCGTCCCCAGGCGTCGGCCAGCGCGCCCCAGATGATCGCACCGGCGATGGCGCCCACGCCGCCGCTGTACAGGATTATTGCCGATTGGCCGTAAGTCAGATGCCATTCCGGCCCGAGCACGGCCACCAGGAACCCGACCACCAGGAAGTCGAAGAACTCGAGCACCGTGATCAGTGCCAGGAGGCCGAAGGTGAACCAGTAGCGCGGGGAAAGCTTGGCGGAATCGAACAGTGACAGCAGCGATTCGGACGTTTGTCCGTTCATGGGGCGCCTCCTCGATGGCGCTGCCGGCCGTGCGTGCCGGACGACGCCGTGTATTGTCAACCAACGCGGTCTCGCGCCGTCTTTGCAAGAGCGGCGGTTCTGTTGGGCCCGAAGGCCAAGGCACATGGCGACGATCGAACGCCTGCCATTGCGGCAGGCTAAACCGCTTTCCGAGCATTACGCAAGAAACCGCGTTGCTCCCGCATGGCCGGCGGCTTAGGGTCCGCGTCCTGAAAAACTCGATGCGAAGTCCTTCACGAGGGGGCCCTGGACCATGAAACTGTCGAGACTGGCCGCCGTGGCGATTGCGCTGGTGGCCCTGGCGTCGAGCGCCGCAACCGCTCAGACCGTGAAGCTGGGCATCATCAATTCGTATTCCGGCCCGATGGCTGGCGTGGGCGAGCAATTGGACCGCGGCATCCGCCTCTACATGAAGGAGCATGAGAAGGACCTGCCACCGGGTGTGAAGCTGGAAATCATTCGCCGCGACGACACCGGCCCCAATCCCGCCGTCGCGAAGCGGCTGGCGACCGAGCTGGTGACCCGTGACCACGTGCAGCTTCTTGGTGGTGTGATCTTCACACCCAACGCACTGGCGATCGCGCCGGTGGCAACCGAGGCCAAGGTGCCGTTCATCATCATGAACGCTGGCACCTCGATGATCACCACCAAGTCACCCTATATCGCGCGCGTGTCCTTCACCCTTTGGCAGTCGAGCTACCCGCTGGCCGAATGGGCGGCAAAGCACGGGATCAAGAAGGTGTATTCGGTGGTCTCCGATTACGGACCGGGCATCGACGCGGAACAGGCGTTCACCAAGGGCTTCACCGGTAATGGCGGGCAGATGCTGGGGGCGGTGCGCGTGCCGCTGGACAATCCGGATTTCGTGCCGTTCCTGCAACGCGCCAAGGATGCCAAGCCGGATGCGGTGTTTTCCTTCGTGCCCGCGGGCAAGCAGGCGACGGCGTTGATGAAGGCGTTTGGGGATCTGGGATTGCGCTCGGCCGGAATCCAGTTGATCGGCACCGGGGACATCACGACCGACGAAGAGCTGAAGAACATGGGCGACGTCGCCGTGGGCGTAACCACGATGTTCCACTACTCCGCGGCGGGGCAGCGGCCGGCGAATGCGGCGTTCGTGAAGGCATACAAAGCGATGTTCGGGCAAAACCAGGAGCCGAGCTTCGAAGTGGTCGGCGGCTATGACGGCATGGCGGCGATCTTCTACGTGATCCAGCAGCAGCATGGTAAGATCGACCCGGACAAGACCATGGCGCTGTTGAAGGGCTGGAGGGACGACAACAGCCCGCGCGGGCCGATTTATATCGACCCGGAGACGCGCGACATCGTGCAGCATGAATATCTGCGCCGCGTGGAGAAGGTCGATGGACAGCTCGAAAATGTGGAGTTGGAAGACCTAGGGTTTGTGAAGGACCCGTGGAAGGTGCTGAACCACCAATAGGCGGATGGAGTTTCCTGCACCGTCGCGCCGGCAAGGTCGTTCACGGCGCATGCGTACGGCACAAAGTTCACAGTGAAGGTTGATGGAAGCGGTCATCAGCATCCTGTTCCTCGGTCTGGCCTACGCGATGATTCTTTACATCATCTCGGTGGGTTTGTCCGTCACCATGGGGCTGATGGGCTTCGTCAACCTGGCGCACGGCGTGTTCGCCATGGCCGGCGGCTATATCACCGTGACCTTGATGAACCGCTACGGCGTCTCGTTCGGTGTGGCGCTGTTGGCGGCTTTCATTGGCGTCGCGTTGCTCAGCGTCGTGCTCGAGCGCTCGCTTTATGCGCGGCTGTACGGCGCCGGCGAGCTGGAGCAGGTGTTGTTCACCATCGGCCTGGTGTTCATGTCGGTGGCCATCGTGCGCAAGCTGTGGGGACCGCTGCCGCAGCCGATCACGGTGCCCGCCCTGCTGAGCGGCCAGATCAACCTTGGCTTTCGCTCCTTTCCCACCTACCGCACATTCCTGATCGCCGTCAGCCTGGCACTGACGCTGGCGCTGTGGCTGGGCATCGAGCGTACGAACTTCGGCGCCCGGCTGCGCGCCGCGGTGGACAACCGGCGCATGGCGGAATCGCTCGGCATCAACACCGGGCAGCTCTTTACGCTCAGCTTCGCGCTCGGCTCCGGCCTTGCCGCGCTCGGCGGCGGACTGGGTGCCGACATCCTGGCGATCTACCCCGGCTACGCCATGGAATACCTGGTGTACTTCCTGATGGTGGTGGCCGTCGGCGGCCTGGGCTCGATCCGAGGCCCATTCGTTGCCGCCCTGCTGCTGGGGATCGGCGACACCGCCTGCAAATACCTCGTGCCACAGCTTGGCGCCTTCTTCATCTATCTCGCCATGATCGCCCTGCTGCTGTGGCGGCCAGCCGGCCTGTTCGGGCGGGCATGAATGGCGGCTGACTCTCCGGTCGATCAGCTCATCCGTGCCCACCGCTTGCGGTTCATCGAGCTGCTGCCGTGGGTTGTTGCCGGCGTCGCCTATTTCGCCTTCGGCAGTTACCTGCCGCTCGGCAGCCAAATCCTGATCATGATCCTGTTCGCATTATCGCTCGACCTTGTGCTGGGTTACGCAGGCATCGTCACACTCGGTCAGGCGGCGTTCTTCGGCGTGGGCGCCTACGCCGCCGGCATCTACTCGGTGCATGTGACCGGCGAGCCGTTGTCCGGCCTGCTGGTCGGCGCGGTCGCCGCAGCGGTCGTCGGCCTGGTATCAGGCGCGATCATCCTGCGCACCAGCGGCCTGACACTGCTGATGCTGACCTTGGCAGTAACCTCGCTGCTGGCTGCCGCCGCCAATGACGCGATCTCCATCACCGGCGGCAACGACGGACTGCAGGGCGTCACTGTCAACCCTCTGCTCGGGGCGTTCGATTTCGATCTGTACGGCCGCACCGCCTATCTGTATTGCCTGGCGGTTCTGTTCTGCGCCTGGCTGTTCGTGCGCCGCCTGGTGCATTCGCCCTTCGGACGCGAGCTGGTGGGCATCCGCGAGAACGTCGTGCGCATGCATGCCATCGGCGCACCGGTCCGCCTCCGGCTGCTGACCGCCTATACTCTCTCCGCCGCGCTGGCCGGTATCGCCGGCGCGTTGCTCACGCAGACGACGCAGTTCGTCGGCCTGACGGTTTTGAGCTTCGAGCGCTCCGGGGAGATTGTCATCATGCTGGTGCTGGGCGGCACCGGCCGGCTGTACGGCGCGTTCGTCGGCGCCGCGGTTTACATGATTGCGCAGGACCAACTCGCGGAAGCCGACCCGGTGTTTTGGGATTTCTGGATCGGCCTGCTGCTGGTGCTGATCGTCTTGTTCGCGCGCGGCGGAATCCTCGGCCTGGCCGACCGCCTGCTGCTGCTGAAGCCAAAGCGCCGATGACCGCCGCGCTGGAAACTATCGGCCTTGCCAAGCGGTTTGGTGCACTGGTGGTCGCCAACAATATCGACTTCAGCCTCCAGCCGGGCGCACGCCACGCACTGATCGGCCCCAACGGCGCCGGCAAGACCACGTTCGTCAACCTGATCACCGGCCGGCTGGCACCGTCGGCGGGGCACATCATGCTGAATGGCGCCGACATCACGGCGCTGCCGCAAGCGGAACGAGTTCAAGCGCGGCCTGGCCCGTACGTTCCAGATCAATACGTTGTTCAAAGGCCTGTCGGTGCTGGAGAACGTGTGCCTGGCGGTGACCGAGCATGCGGGGCTTGGCGGCCAGATGCTGCGCCGGATCGGCGCACGGCGCGACACGATCGAGCAAGCGTTCGGGTTGCTGGAACGGCTGGGCATCGCCGACGTGGCGGCGCTGCCGGTGAAGGAACTCCCCTACGGCAAGCAGCGCCTGGTCGAAATCGCCATCGCGCTGGGACAGCAGCCACGCGTGCTGTTGCTGGATGAGCCGGCTGCGGGCGTGCCATCCGCGGAGAACCGCATCATCCTGGACGTCATCGCGCAACTGCCCGCGTCGGTCGCGGTGCTGATCATCGAGCATGACATGGAGCTGGTATTCCGCTTCGCCGAGCGCATCACCGTGCTGGTGCAAGGCGCCTTGCTGGTGGAAGGCACGCCGGCGGAGATCGCCGCGGATGCGCGCGTGCGCGAAGTATATTTGGGCGAGCGACAACATGGTTGAGCCCATCGCATCGCGCCCGGCCCCGCACCCGCCAGCCGCCACGGGTAGCGGCTCCTTGCCGGACTGCCTCGTCCTGCGCGGCGTTTCCGCCGGCTATGGCGAAACCGTAGTACTCGACGGCATTTCGCTCGCCCTCGCGGAAGGCGCGACGCTATCGGTGTTGGGGCGCAACGGCGTCGGCAAGACCACGCTGCTGGCGTCAGTGCTCGGCCACACCACGCAGCACGCGGGGGAAATCGTATTTGCCGGCCAGGCGCTGGTCGGCATGCGGACGTTTCGTCGCGCGCGGCTCGGCATCGGTTATGTGCCACAGGAGCGCGAGACCTTCCCCTCGCTGACGGTCGACGAGAACCTGACCGTCGCGGCGCGTCCGCTGCGCACGGGCGGCTGGACGTTGGAACGGGTTCATGCCCTGTTCCCCCGCCTGGCCGAACGCCGGAACAGCATGGGCGACCAGCTTTCCGGCGGAGAGCAGCAGATGCTCGCCATCGGTCGCGCGCTGATGCTGAACCCGTCACTTCTGCTGCTCGACGAGCCGCTGGAGGGATTGGCGCCGGTGATGGTGGACAGGTTGTTGGAAGCCTTGCTGCGCCTGCGCGCGGAGGATGCGCTGGCTATGGTGCTGGTGGAGCAACATGCCCGGCTGGCCTTGGAGTTCTCGCCCCGAGCCGTGATATTGGACCGCGGCAGGATCGTGTACGACTGTGCGTCGCGTTCGCTGCTGGATGATCCGCCATTGCTAGCCGGGTTGATCGGTGTCGGACGTCAGCCGCTGGCCAGTGATTAGGTCACCGTTACGGCTACGGCCGCGCTAACATTCCCCAGCCTTGCTTCCTTTGGCGTCGGGCACTGCCGCAGGTCGGCCCGTGTCGGCTACAGGCCTGTATCGGCTGCAGGTCGGGCCTGTGTCGGCGATCGAATTGACTTAAGATAACCACTGCCGCAATAAATGTGGATCACACTCGATGTCTTGACCCGGGATATGGTAGAAACCCGCTGGACCCGCCACTGAACATATCGAAGCCAGCACGGAATCGCCGCACATGTTGGACAACCTCCCCGAACCGGCGTCCCAGGCCCCGCCGGAACCCGTTCCGGTTCAGTTCCAGGGCTATATCGATGAACGATCGCAATATCACGTCACCGGATGGCTGCGCAATCTGGCCGACCTGACCGAGCGCGTGCCATATCAGGTGCGCCTTCCTGACACGGGCGAGGTGCTCGCTGCCGGTGTCGCCAGCGCGTTGATGCCGGCAATGCGCGGTTGGGAAGGGGATGACGGACTGCACGGATTCTACGCCCGCTTCTCGCGGCCAGTGTCCCCAGCCGAGCAAGCCACGCTGGCCGTGCAACCGCCGTCCGGTCCGCCGCTCGGGGTATCGTCGCGTCTCGTCGAGGATTTTGCTCCCTGCATCTACATCATCATGGATGTGGTCGATAACTGCAATCTTCGCTGTCCGTTCTGCATCTACGACTATTCGAAGACATTCAAGACCAACATGATGACGCAGGAGACCTTTGACGCGGTGGTACGGCTGGCCGGTAAGGTCACGGTCGGCAATTTCTGGTTCTCGTGCCTGCATGAGCCGACATTGCACCCCAGGTTCATGGACTACATCGAGCAAGTACCGGGCCAGGACCGGGACCGGATCTTCTTTACCAGCAATCTCGCCAAACGGATGCCGGAGACGTTCTTCAACCGATTGGCGGCCAGCGGCGTGCATCATGTCAACGTCTCGATCGAATCTCGCGATCCGGCAGTCTATGAGCGCATGCGCAAGGGCGCCCGGCATCGCATTTTCCAGGAGAACTGGGATCGTCTCGTCAAAGCCTTCAAGGATGCCTCGGCTCCGCCCATGCTTCGCTACATATCGCTTGCCTACAAGTCGAACCTGCGAGAACTGCCGGACCTGGTCGAGCATCTGCTGAATGAGCGTGCCGGCGTACAGATCGAGATCCGGGCGACGTATGATTTCTGGCACATCGGCCAGACATTTCGGCAGTCCGAATACCTGAACCAGGCGGAGTGGCAGTGGCTCCGCGACCGCCTCGCCGGCTTTTCCAAGGAGCAGTTGGCGCTGGAATTGCCGCGCGATCTCGACAACCCGGATTTCGATGCGGCGCTTGCGGCCTCGCTCGCTGACGGCCGGGCCGGCGCTGAACCGGAAGCGGTGGGCGTGCCCGCGAGTTTCATCAAGTCGCCGCCGCCGGGCTATCTGCCCGGCCGCTACGGACTGCGGGTCTTTTGGGACGGGCAGGTCGCCGTTCAGCGGGTCTGGGGCGATCCGACCGCGCCACCCGGGCCGGAGATCGTTATGGCGGAAACCAACATCCGCGAAATCACCGATCTGGATGCGTTCTTCTGCGGGTTGCCTTCCTGACAGCATCTTTGCCCGGCGCGGAAGACCTGCGCGTTTGTCAAAACCGTCCGCCAGGCTTCCGCGCGGGCTCTTGAACGATCCACAGCGACTTGCCGCGCTGATCGGAGTCGCGCGATCAAGGACCAGAACAAGGAGGCAGCCGGCATGACCGACACCGCGGAACCAACGCTTCGCCAGCGCCGGATTTTCGACTCCCACATGCACATCATCGACCATCGGTTTCCCGTCACTCCCAACCAGGGTTTTTCCCCCGCGCATTTCCCGTTGGAGGACTATGTCGCGCAGACCCGGCCGCTCGGGGTGGTCGCCGGCGCCGTCGTGTCGGGGTCGTTCCAGGGCTTCGACCAGACCTACCTGATGGATGCCCTGCCGCGGCTCGGCGCGGGTTGGGTCGGCGTGACGCAGCTTCCCGCCGATTGCCCCGATGCGGAGATCCTGCGCCTCGATGCGCTTGGCGTGCGCGCCGTCCGATTCAATCTGTTCCGCGGCAGTATCGAGGGCATGGACAACGTGGTGGCGTTCGCCCAGCGCTGTCATGCCATCGCCGGTTGGCACGCCGAAATGTACATCGATGCGGCGACGATCGGCCCGCATGTCGGCACGCTGTCGAAGCTGCCGCGGTTGTGCATCGACCACCTGGGCATGACCGAGGCGGGCCTGCCAGTATTGCTCGATCTGGTGACCGCCGGCTGCAATGTGAAGGCCTCGGGCTTCGGGCGCGTGCGGATGAATGTGCCCGGGGTGCTGGAGCAAATCGCGCGGATCAATGCTCGGGCGCTGGTGTTCGGGACCGATATTCCCTCCACCCGCGCGCAGCGGCCGTTCGCGCCGGACGATATCGAGCTGGTCGAGTCCGTGCTGGGGCCGGCACTGGCGCAACGGGTGTTCTGGGACAATGCGGTCGCGTTGTATCGGGTGCAGGCGGAGGGGCTTGGGACGGAGAAATGCGCCTGATGCGGAAATCTAATCGCTGCTTGATCATGAGCGGCGTCCCCCACGGGGGGCGATCGCCTCAGGCATGCCCCTGATTCTATTCCGGCATCTGCCCGTTGCCCTTCGGAGGCTGAGCGGGAGCGTCCGTGGGTGGCGACTGTGGTTTGTCGGCCATTTGCCTAGCTCTTCCGAAGTGTTCCCGGAGGGGAGCTCTTTATGCATTCTTGCATCGGCGGAGCCGGACGCGGTGCCGGGCGAGGCGAAGTCGGTGAAGCCGAGGTCTTCGAGGGTAATGGTTGCGGTGGAGTGATTGCAGAGGGCCGCGGATTCGGGCTACCCTGTCGGACTGAGGTGTCGAGGCTTCGAGAGCTAGGCTTGTCGTTGCTCATCGCGGTCCTCCTGCTCCAATTCCTCCACAGGCGCCCGTTCCTCTCTCAAGGTCCACCAGCCTTTGGTGATCACCTGCATTTCTGGGGCACGTCGCTCTTCACTGGACGTAACCAATTCCCAGCCCGATGCGGGGTCAATCGTCTGCGGTAGGGGATGCCCAACATGGACCTTGATCTGCGTGCCGGTCCGACCATGCGGGCCAATTTGTTCATAGAGCCCCGACCGGGGGGCCAATGATCCGGGAGCCAGCGATGTTATCTCGTGTTTTGCCATGGCCTTAGTGCACCTTCGGAGCGTAACGCAGGGTCACGTCGGCAACCAGAAACAAAGTCGCCAGAACGGACACCAATGTAGCAAGCCCAGCGATAGATCGCCAGAGAGCGCGCCGCTGATTGATTTGCCGGTTATGATGGGTAGCTACGGCGTACTGGCGAGCCAAGGTCCGCTTGAGGGTAGCTACCGCGTCGACCGGGTCTTCGCGCCCATCGGCCACCATCTGCCGCTCGTCGGAGTCTAGTCCTTCGGCATAATCGAGAAGCTCCGGCTCGGGCGCGACATATCGGAATCGTGCCATAAATATTGAAGCAGAAAGAAATCCGAGTGCGATCAAAGTCGCCAGTGCGGCGATCCCGATGCACCCTACCGCATCCAACCATGCCCCAGTTCCGGTCGAAGGAAGGCGGTCTACTATTTGAAACATAGCAGCGAGCTGGAGTGCCAGCGTCGCGGCGAAGAATGGCAAGGATCGCCAAACATTCTCCTCTTGGTCGATTTCCTTGCGGTACGCATCGCCGAGTGTCTTTTCGATATGATCAAGTGTGGACGGCATAATCAAACCCGTTCGCCAGTTTGAACCTACACCGAAACCGCTGCCGGCATCTACTGCTGCTCACTGGTCTGCGGGGTGCTCGCCGCCCAGGGGTCCATCGTTATGGCGCAGCGGATAGGTCCCCGTCTTGGTCGTCATCCCTCGATCCTCGCCGTTATCGCTGAAGGCGGCGGTCGAGAAGCTGGAAAAACAGGACGGAAAAAATTCATTTGACACCGTCCGCGATATATGCTTTTATTCCTCTCGTGTCTACCACCCTCTACCCTTCCCGTCGTCCCTACCCTCCAGCCCGATCCCAGTCGGGCCGACCGAGGCACCACCGTGTCCCCCGCGCCCGCGGCACCAGCCGCTCCCACCGCGCCTCCCGATCAGCCCGCCACCGCCCACCCCGCCCCGCCCCCGCCACCGCCCCCGCCGAACCCAGCCGCATCGGCCGTGTCATCAGCATCGTCCGCTGGCTCATCGCCTATGGCACCCTGCTCGCCACCGCGGTTCGCGAGCATCCCGCCGAGCCGCTGGCCCGGACGCTCGTCTATTGGTTCCAAACCCGCGATCTCGGCGTGATCCTCCGCCGCCTCACCCGCGGCCTGATGCGCGCCGCCGCACTCGAAGCCTGGCTCCGCGAGCGTGCCGCCGGCGGCCATGAGCTGCGCGGTCCAACCGCCATTCGCCTGTCGTCCCCCGGCAATCCGCGCTCCGGCCCGCCGGCCGCAGGGGACGCCAAGGCCCCGCCCTGGTGGCACGACCCCAACCACGTGCCCACGATGGAGGAAGCCGCGGCCGAGGTCCGCAGTCGTCCCGAGGGCGCTGTCATCGCCGAGATCGTCGAGGATCTCCGCGTCCTGGACTGCGACTACGACCGTGCGACGTGGAACGAGCTGAAGGACGCCATCAACTGCTACGGCGGCGACCACGTGCGTCTCTTGATCCGCGACATGCGGTGGCGATTCAATCCCGACCTGTCCCCCGAAATATGGATGATGGAACCGGCGCCGCCTTGGCAACCGCCGCGCATTTCCGGGGCTGACGCCTGCCTGCGCCCGCCCGCCCTGAACCTGCGGGCTGGACGCACCATCGAGATGTGACGCGCACGGGGCCGGCGACGGCTGGTCCCGCCGTCGCGATTCGGTCCGACGACCAGGATATCGCGACTGAAGCCGTCATCGCCTGCGTTCTGGTTGGACTTCAAGTTCGATGAGACGGACGCGCAATAGATGATTGGCGACGCACGACCGCCGCTTGCGACCCATAGCGATCGTAGGGCAGGTTATCCAACGATCCCGGAAGCAGACGTTAACGAGCCCCTCCTGATAACGGCTTCGCGTGCGATGCTGCCATCCCAACCGACCGCCACGGTGTCGGCTGCGGGCGCGTGGGTACCGCTAATAGATGCCGCCGAATTTCCGATTTCGAGATCACCCAATCAGGAAACTTCGGCGTTCTTGACCGAGGTCCGACTTCAACGCTGATTGTACGAGCATCTACTTGGCGGCCCGCTTCCGATGCTGTGATCGCCACGCAGACCAATCTACAAGCTCAGAAGTCTCGACCTTCAGCCGCTCGCCGATGTCGAGCTTTTCACAAAAGATTACCAGATTGAGTTCCGTAATTCGTGCGCTCGGCACAATCAATCCGTCGAAATCGAGAAAGAAGGCGGCCGCTGCGATCGCCTGGGTGACGGTGTACTCGAAGTTGGTATAACGCCTGACGTCCACCCCTAACGTGGACAGGCTACTCACGTCGGCGAAGCGAAGCGAGTTATTTGTTTGAGCTGTGATCCGGTGGAGTTCGTGCTCGAGGCGACTTGGCCAAACCGGCTCCAATGAGAGTCGGTAGCCTATTTCGGCGAGAGCGCCCGCCCGCGCAAGGCTGGTGTAGAGAACCTCGAACTCGCCGGGCGGGCTCCAACGACCGCCGGCAGTCGATCCGCGCAGTGGATCGCGGCCTTTCGCTGTCACCCTCCAAGTCTCGCCGCCGAACGCTTCGGAAGGACGCAACTCAAGGGCGTCCAGCAGTTCTCGATCATGCTGGCGAGAAAGGCCGCTCATTGTCACGTGAAGGTGGCATCGGACAGGCTGTCAATCACAGCCAAAACACGATCTGCGCCACCAGCATGGATCAGATCGACGGCTCGCGCACCGTCCAACAGAGGGTGGCGTGCGTACAGCCATAGACGGGTCTCCTCAGGACTATAATACTCTGCCAAACGATCAACGACGTAGCGCAAGTCGGAAATGGCGAGCTGTGTCCTGGGCTGCGGTGCGGCCTTCCCAGCAGCCCACCGCGAAACCGTGGCCTGCGAGACATGAGTGATGTTGGCGAGATCCGACCCCTTGAGGCCGCCGCGTGTGCGCAGATCTTCGACCAAGCGGGCAACCGCGCTGCTCATGGTCGCCCCCCTTGGATGACCGCCATGCCACCTGATCCCGGCCTATTGCAGCGGAACAGTGGCGAAGCAGATATCGGCGCGGCGGCACCATCCGCCTCGTGCAGGGCGCCGAGAGCATCACGGAGACGAGTCAGTCGTGACTTCGCATCGACGACGACCTTCTGAACTCCCTCGTCACCGAACTTGAGTTTGCTCGCCTGCCTGGTCGATCTCACAGCGGGATCGAGCTGACGCAGGGGAAAATTCTCGGCGCGTCGCGAGGGTGGAATCTTCGAGAGCGCCTCGAGCTGGCGGCTACGCTGGGTGATGAAGTGGGCATGGCCGTTCTCCAGCATATCCTCGTGACGCCCGCAGCAACTCGAGTCCGCACAGGCGAACCGCGCCTTCGTCCCGCGTACCGCGAAAAAGGCCTGCAATTGCTCTTCGGTCAGGTAGCGGTCGAGATCTGGAATGTAGGCACGCAGCGAAGTCCCTCCTCCCTTGCCGTTCGGTGGCTTCAGCCAATGCCCGAGATCGAAACTTTCTCGCTGCCCGGCGCCGTGGCTAATGCCGCCGAACGCCCCAAACGCGAGTGCCGATAGCCCGGCAAACCCTCCAGCCATGTCCAATACTACAGGTAAGCCGAGACCTTGGAGGCTTCGGGCTGCTTCGATCACGTACCGTGTCCTCGCCCCGGTCGCTGTCGCGCCGAAGCCGGAGACTCGCACCCAGAGGTTCTGCACCGGAAGATCACCCACTCCATCGAGTACCGCCGCACGCTTCTCGCTGTCGCGGAATTCTCGGGCGCTGATGATTACCAGATGGTCGATTGCAACATCCTTCGCTCCTACCCTGTCCAGTTCAAACCGCAAGCGCTCTGTCGCCCGGATGTCGATGGATCGCCACTCGTCCCCTTCGGCCACATGCACCGGGGCAAGCACCGCGCTTGGCCCGATGTTCGCTACAAACTCGGCGAAGCGTTTGGCGAAATCGTCGTTACGGGCCGCGCCGAAGTCGCCAGGAGCCCAAGGCCGGTCCGGATTTCCCCATGGCAGCGTCCCGATCGCTGATCCAAAACGGCCAGCCATCGCGGTTTCCGCCACATTCAAGTCGATGACGATCTCTCGTCCCGCAGCCTTCTGGGCACGGAGACAGTCGGCTTGTCCCCCGGCGTACGCGGCGTCGAAGACCAGGCGACTAAAGCCGAGACGATCAGCCGCGTGCAATGCTTCGAGCTTGTGGTGGCCGGTATGCCCAACGCGAAGAAAGCCAGCGAGCGGAGGGCTCGTCGGATGAAGGATGTGGACGTTCGAAGGGGTCATGGTGCCGGGACTCGCGTTTCCATTTCACAGAATGCCGTACGTGAAAGGCTTTTGCAAGACGCGCGGCAAGCAACGCACACAACCCCGCTCTGGTCGTCGCTGGCGTCGAATTGTCCGGATCCGGCCCATCGCTTCCCGGAAGCAGACCGACCGCTCCCCACCCACAACCGACAATGCGCCGTGGCGCTGGCATGAGGCATTTTCCTCGTCTCAATAAGGGTGAAGGGTGGCTTACGGCGTTCTGGGGCGACGGCATCCCAGGGTCTTGACCCTATTGGAGCAAAATGACCGCGTAAAGTTACGCCTGCGCCGGGTTTCTCGCGAGATCCCGGCCGCCGAGCGCTGCCAGTCATCTATTGCGCGTCCGTCTCACCGATTGAGCGCTGAGTCTCAGCCATTGTGCGCCGGAGGCCCGGCTCCGTCTCAGATAATGTGCGTCGGAAACCGACCTCTATTGCGCGTCGGGCCGTTCATCATTGCGCGCCGCTACAAATAACGGCGGATCGCCATTGGGCCACGTTGCCTGATACTTGGATACAGGTACCTAATTACCGGCCCGCCAAATGAATGACTTCTCCGGCGGCGCGTGCACCCCCTGTGGCACCCCCTGTGTCATGGCCGGCGAAATCCTGCCCCTGCGAAGGCGGGGGGGCCGGCCACCCACGGCTTTCCGCTTGTAGCGCGGCACAGACTTGGGTGCCCGGGCCAAGCCCGGGATGACACGGGGGGAGCGGCCGCCGAACGTGTCTATACGGGCTGGTTATGAAACGGCTTCCTGTCGCCAGTCCCGGCCCGGCCTTTGATCGTGTCCGCCACCGGTGGTGCGGGCAGCGTCCCTGCACCTCCATCGCGCTGATAGGAATATTAGCAGAAGACCGCTTGACGTTGCATGACCGAAGTCCTATCTCCCCACCGTGTGCCCGATGCACCCTCCTCTGACCGAAGCCTCCGCCCGCGATGCCAAAGGGTCCGGCCCCAGCGCGTCCGCGCCCCCGCCCGGCTCTCTCGTCGATCTCATCGGGCTGGTCATCCGCTGCCTGCTCAAATCCATCTGGGCCGCGTGCCTGCGTCCCTACCGGGTGCCGGCATGGTGGCACGACCGGCCAGACCTGCCGCTTGGCTCGGTGCAGGCGCTCGCCGCCTCGATCCGCGGCGCTTACGGCAACCAGATCGCCTGGACGTGCCGCCGCCGAGGCATCGGGCCCGGGCACCCGGACTGGCCGGAACTGTCGCGCGCCATCGTGGCGTTTGGCGGCAGCCTGGAGGGCTTCCGCGCCGGCCTTCCGCCGTGCGGGCTGCAATGGTGGGACAACCCCCACGTCGTATCCGGCATGATCGGTGAGGCCGCGGCGACTCCCGCGGCGACAGCCATGGCGTTGCTGCTGTCGCGGCAGGCCCGTGCCGACGCTCCGCCGCCGGCGCCCGAACTTGTACCTGCCGAGGCCAGCCCTGCGCCACTGTCGTTCATCCGGCGAAGCATATCTCTTCGTGCCGCCACGGGTCCGCCGACTGGCCCACCCGCCAACCGAGACCAGCAATTCCGTTACGTCTAACCAACGGGGCCACGGCATGGCCGGTCCCGCCATTCTGATTCGTTCTGCTGCCGCCGAGCCTAGCGGCAAAGCCGATCGCCACCCCGCTGCCATCGCCGCAAGCGGTCGCGGCCTCTCTCTCGCCTGAACCAGCAACCTGGCCGAGAACGGCCGGCCGTGACTTCCCGCCCGGCCGGAGGCAAAACCGTCGATATTGCGCGGCCCACGCGAACGCCGCCCACCTGGACGACCCGCCCACCAAGCCTGACAGTTCGAACACGACCACAACGACAGGGAGCGAACATCATGGCCATCATCGTCGGCGAACGCGACTACCGCTACGAAGTCATCGAGAACTGGGGCACTCTCCCGGATGGCTGGCATTACGGCGAGGTTGCCGCGGTCGGCGTGGACAGCAAGGACAACGTCTATGTCTTCGCCCGCAGCGAGCACCCGATGCTGGTGTTCGACCGCGACGGCAGCTTCCTCCGTTCCTGGGGCGAGGGCCTGTTCCGCCGCCCGCACGGCGTGCACATCGCACCGGACGATACGATCTATTGCACCGATGACGGCGACCACACGGTGCGCCGAATGACTCCGGAAGGCCGCATGCTGCTGGAAATCGGCGTGCCCGGAGAACCGGCGCCCTACATGAGCGGGGATCCGATGAACCGCTGCACGCATACGGCGCTGTCTCCGGACGGCGACATCTACGTGGCCGACGGCTACGGCAACGCTCGCGTTCATAAATATTCGCCTGACGGCAAGCTGCTGTTCTCCTGGGGCGAGCCCGGCACCGACCCCGGCAAGTTCAACATCGTGCACAACATCTGCTGCGACCCCGACGGCTGGGTCTATGTGGCCGACCGCGAGAACCACCGCGTGCAGGTGTTCGACGGCAAGGGCGCCTACCACGCTCAATGGAACAACATGCACCGCCCGTGCGGTCTGTGCATGGCGGCAGGGCGCAACCCGTTGGCCTATATCGGCGAGAGCGGCCCCGGCCTCGCGGTCAACATGCGCGCGCCTGGCATCGGCCCGCGCGTCAGCATCTGGACGCACGAAGGCAAACCGCTCGCGCGCCTGGGGGACGCGACGCGCGACCGCCCCAGCCAGTTCATCGCGCCGCATGGCGTGGCGATCGATTCGCGTGGCGACATCTATGTCGGCGAAGTGTCGCGCACTGCCATGTCGAACCGCGGCACGCCGGTGCCGGCCCAGCAAGACATTCGATGCATGCAGAAGCTGGTGAAGATTTCGTAACCCGCGTGGCCTTCCTCGGAGCAGGAAACGCTTGCTCCGGGGGTTTTCCTGTGTCGTTGCCACGGTTACACCAAAGCCATGGCATCCGTCCCCCGTGCCGAAGGCGCGTCTCCCGCGATGGCGCAATGGTTCGCCGCCAAGGCAGAGCACCCCGAGGCGCTCGTGTTCTTCCGCATGGGCGACTTCTACGAACTGTTCTTTGCCGACGCGGAAGCCGCTGCTGCGGCGCTCGACATCGCCCTGACCCAGCGCGGCGAGCATGGCGGCGCCCCGATCCCGATGTGCGGCGTCCCCTACCACGCGGCCGAAGCCTACCTCGCCCGCCTGATCCGCCGCGGCTTCCGCGTCGCCGTGACCGAGCAGATGGAGGACCCGAAGACCCGCAACGGCAAAGGCCCGATCCGGCGTGAGGTCGTCCGCCTCATCACCCCGGGCACCGTCACCGAGGACGCTTTGCTCGACGCCGGCCGCCCCAACCTGTTGCTCGCCCTGGCGCAGGACCAGCAAGGCATCGGCGCCGCCTGGCTCGACGTCTCGACCGGCCTGTTCGAAACCTGCGTCCTGCTGGCGCTCGAACTTCCCGCACTGCTGGGCCGCCTGGAACCAGCGGAGATCCTGGCCCCCACCACCATTGCCCTGGGCGACTGGTCGGACAAGCTTGCGCCGGAGCCGGTCGCGTCGCCGCCTTTGGTCGCCCGCCGCCGCCTGGCGGAAGCGTTCGGCGCCGCCAGTCTCGACGCGTTCGGCAGCTTCACCGACGGCGAGGCGGTCGCCGCCGCCCTGGCGCTGGACTACGTCCGGGCGACTCAGGCCGGCAACCTGCCGCGCCTCGCCCGCCCTTCGCCGCAAGGCCGAGCCGGCGTGCTGGCGATGGACGCCGCAACCCGCACCAGCCTGGAAATCCAGCGCGCCCGCGACGGCGGCGACCGCCACACCTTGCTGGGCGCCGTCCAGCGCACCACCACACCCGCCGGCGCGCGCACGCTGGCCGGCTGGCTCGCCGCGCCGCTGACCGATCCTGCCGCCATCGGCGAGCGGCAAGACGCGTGGTCCTGGTTGATGGCGAATCCCAATGCCGCTGGCGAGCTGCGCAGAGCCTTGCGCGCAGCACCCGACATCGCCCGCGCCCTGGCACGGCTGTCGCTGAACCGCGGCGGCCCACGCGATCTTGCCGCGCTGCGCGACGGCTTGTCCGCGGCGCAACAGGCCGAAGCCGTGTTGGACGGGCCGCTGCCCTCTATCCTGGCAACTGCACGCGTTGCGCTGGCGATCGATCCTGCCCTGGCTCGCACCCTTGCCAGCGCCCTGGCCGATCCCGCCCCCCATCGGTTGGAGGACGGCAACGTCATCCGCCCGGATTTCGACGGCGAACTCGATGCCGAACGCAGCCTGCGCGACGATTCACGGCGCGTTCTGGCGACCATGCAGCTCGATTGCGCGCAGCGCTACGGCGTTGCCAGCCTGAAGATCAAGCACCATGCGCAGCTCGGCTACGTCATCGAGGTACCTGCTGCGGCTGTCGAGAAGCTACGCGCTTATCCCGAACTGACCCTGCGCCAGGGGATGGCGAATGGTGCTCGCTTCACCACGCCGGAACTGTCCGAACTCGACCGCCGCATTGCCGAGGCCGGCGAACGTGCCGCCGCCCGGGAACGGACCGTCTTCGGCCGTCTGGTGCGGGCCGCGTTGGACCATGCGGACAAGCTCGCGGCCTGTGCCGAGGCGCTTGCGTTGCTGGACGCCGCCCAATCGGCGGCAAAGCTGGCGGAGCCGGGTACCTGGTGCCGTCCCGTCGTCACCGACGGCGACGAATTGCTGATCCGCGCCGGCCGCCATCCCGTGGTGGAAGCCGCACTCGCCGGCCATGCCGTCTTCGTGCCTAACCACTGCGACATGTCGCCCGACCGGCGCGTGCTGCTGCTGACCGGGCCGAACATGGCTGGGAAGTCTACCTATCTGCGGCAGAACGCACTGATCGTCGTGCTGGCGCAGGCTGGCCTGCCCGTGCCGGCGGAATCCGCGCGCATCGGCGTGGTGGACCGGCTGTTCTCGCGGGTCGGAGCCTCCGACGACCTGGCGCGCGGCCGATCCACCTTCATGGTCGAGATGACCGAAACCGCGGCGATCCTGCACCAGGCAGGGCCGCGCTCCCTGGTAGTGGTCGACGAGATCGGGCGCGGCACCGCCACGCTGGATGGCCTGGCAATCGCGTGGGCGGTATTGGAAGCCCTGCACTCGGCCATCCGCTGCCGCACCATTTTCGCCACACATTTTCATGAGCTTGCGGAACTGGCGGATCGCCTGCCCCGGATGAAGCCGCACACCATGCGCGTGAAGGAATGGAAGGGCACTGTGGTATTTCTGCACGAGGTGGCCGAAGGCGCCGCCCGCCGCTCCTGGGGCGTGCACGTGGCGGAGTTGGCCGGGGTGCCCGTGCCGGTCGTGCGGCGTTCCGCGCAACTGCTTGCTTTGATGGAGAAACATGGCGGCCCGCTGGGCGCCGGCGCGCCCCTGGGGGCACTGCCCTTGTTCTCTGGCACCGCCGCCGAGGATTCCCCGGCCGCGGAACAATCCGATCCGCTGCATGAAGCACTGGCTGAAATGGACCCCGATCGCCTGTCTCCACGCGAGGCGCTGGAGGCACTTTATCGGCTGAAGGCGCTGCTGCCGGTTTCCGCAAGCTCCGGGACATAGTACGTTCACCGCGATGTCGTTGGCCGCCACCTTGACGAAGGCCCCGGACTCCGCCGCTTCGGTGCTCACCGACGCGCTCGCCGCGTTGGGCGACCAGGGGGGAGCAGTGCCGCGCGACGCTGCGCTGGGAGCGTTCCGCCGCCATCTCGCCCGCATCCAGAACCACGTCCAGCACGCCTTCGAGCAAGAGCAATTGAGCGGGTTGCAGGCGGCGCGGCTGCTGGGGAAGCTGGTGGATGGCGTAGTGGCGACGCTGTTCCAGCACGCCATCTCCCCGTCGGGATTGGGCGACCCCGGGCAGCTCAGCGTGGCGGCGACCGGCGGCTATGGCCGCGGCGTGCTGGCACCGTTCAGCGACATCGACCTGCTGTTCCTCACTACCGAAGAACCGTCGCCGCAGACGCTACGGGTGGTGGAGTATATCCTCTACTTCCTGTGGGACCTTGGCCTGAAGGTCGGCCACGCCACGCGGTCGATCGAGGACTGCCTGGTCGAAGGCGGCAAGGACACCACGATCCGCACGGCGCTGCTGGATGCCCGCTATCTCGCTGGCGATGCGGCGTTGTTCGGCGACTTTCACCAGCGGTTTCGCCAGGCGTGCAAGGAAGCCGGTGTGGCGGAGTACATCGCCGCCAAGCAGGATGAGCGCGCGGCGCGCCACCGCCGCTTCGGTGACAGCCCGTTTCTGGTCGAGCCGAACATCAAGGAAGGACGCGGCGGGCTGCGCGACCTGCAGACGCTGTACTGGATCGCGCGCTACGTTTACGACACCCAGACGATGGGCGAGCTCGCCGATGTCGGCGACGTGCTGACCCAGACCGAGGCCAGGCACGGCCGCCGCGCCTGGGAATTCCTATGGACCGTGCGTTTCCATCTGCACTACGTCGCCGGCCGCGCCGAGGAACGTCTGACATTCGACATGCAGCCGGTGGTTGGCGCCCGCATGGGCTACACGCGCCACGGCAAGCAGGACGGCGTCGAGCGCTGCATGCGCCACTACTTCCTCACCGCGCGCGAAGTGGTGCGGCTGACGCGCATCCTGGAGCCGGGCATCCTGCGCGACGCGCTGGGCCCGCCGGCGATCACCGCGGAAACCGACAGGTCGCTGCTTGAGGCCGGATTCCTGTTGGCGGAAGGCAAGCTGCTACCGATCCCCGGTCGAGATTTCGATATCGAGCCGATCCAGATGCTGCGCATCCTGCAAGTCGCACGAGATCGCGGGCTGGAGCTGCATCCGCTGGCGCTGCGCTCAATGATCCAGAACGAACGCCGGGCGATCGATCTGCGCGGCGACATGCAGGCCGCCGACATCTACATGGACCTGATGTGCGGCCACGAGCCGGAGCATCATCGCGGCGGCCATCCGGTCGGCCCGCATCCGGACGGCGCGCGCTGGCTGTCGATCATGAACGAGACCGGCTTCCTCGGCCGTTTCATTCCGCCCTGGGCTCGCATCGTTGGGCAGATGCAGTTTGACACCTACCATATCTTCACCGTTGACGAGCACACGATCGAGGCGATCCGTGTCCTGAACGCGATGGAGCGCGGCGAACTGGCGGAAATCGCGCCGGTCGCGTCGGAGCTGGTGGGGCACTTGCAATCGCGGCGCTCGCTCTATCTGGCGATGCTGATGCATGACATCGCCAAGGGCCGCGGCGGCGACCATTCCGAGATTGGCGCCGAGCTGGCGCTGGAGGTGGGACCGACGCTGGGGCTGACCGCGGAAGAGACGGAAACCGTCTCCTGGCTGGTGTTGCACCACCTGATGCTGAGCCAGGCCGCATTCAAACGCGACATCGACGATCCGAAGACAATCCTCGACCTGGCGGACACGATCCAATCGCCCGAGCGCTTGCGGCTGCTGCTGATCCTGACGGTCGCCGACATGCGCGCGGTGTCCGCCAAAGTGTGGAATGGCTGGAAGGCGACGCTGCTGCGCGAGCTGTACGCGCGGGTGGCGGAAGTGCTGGCCGGCGGGCTGTCCACCACCGAACGCGATGTCCGCGTGCAGCGCGCAAAACATGCGGCAGCGGCGATGCTGTCGGACTGGCCAAAGGAAGACCTCGACCATTTTCTTGAGCTTGGCTATCCGGGGTATTGGCTGTCCTTCGATCCGGAGACGCATGTGCGTCACGCGCGCCTGGTGCGCGAGGCCGAATCGCGGCAGGCACCCCTGACGGTCGATACCGAGCCGCTTCCGGCGCGCGCGGTGACCGAAGTTACGGTGTACTGCGCCGACCATGCCGGGCTGTTCTCGCAGATTTCCGGGGCGCTGGCGGTGGCGGGCGCGTCGATCGTCGATGCGCGCATCCACACCATGACCAATGGGATGGCGCTGGACACCTTCTGGATTCAGGACGCTGCGGGCGGCACGTTCGACGCTCCGCACCGCCTGGCACGGCTGGCGGTGCTGATCGAGCAAGCGCTGTCGGGGCGGCTGCGCGTGGCGGTGGAAATTCGCCGCCTGTCGAAGGCGCTGATCGGGCGGCGCATGCGTGCGATCCATGTGCCGCCGCGCGTGGTCATCGACAACCATGCGTCCAACACCTACACGGTATTGGAAGTGAACGGCCGCGACCGGCCGGGTTTGCTGCATGATGTCACCGCGGCGATCAGCGAGCAGGGACTGCAAATCGGTTCGGCGCATGTCACGACCTATGGCGTGCGCGCGGTGGACGTATTCTATGTGAAGGACGTATTTGGTCTGAAGGTGGAGAACGAGCGCAAATTGGCGCAGTTGCGCGAAGGGCTGCTGGCTGCATTGGCACCACCGGACGATGAGGACACGCCGCGACCAGTCGCACCGGCCCTGCCCAAGCGGCGTCGGGTCATAGGTGGCCAGATAGGGTAAGCGCGTAACCGTTTACGTTATTTGACCCGCTTTGTCCTGGCGTGTCCCACGGCGGAAAACGCACGCACGGCAAGCAGCCATTACAGCAATCCCGGCACCAACGCTGCAACTTCCTTCCGGTAGCGCATATACGCATCGCCGAATTGTTCGAGCATGAAGCGTTCCTCAATTTGAATCTTGCGCAGGAAGGCTGCGCAAAACAGTGCCAACGCGACCAGGCCGCGCCACTCACCCAGCGCGATGGCGTTGCCGAGGACGGCCAGCAGCAATCCGGTGTAGATCGGATGGCGGACCAGGCGGTACGGGCCACTGCGCGTGAGAGTGTGGTCCTGTTTCACGGTTACCCGACTGCTCCAATTGCCGCCGAGATGGCGGCGGGCGGCAACGCTGAACAGCAGGCCGGCCAAGAGGAGTACCGCGCCGATCCAGAACAACGCTGCCGACCGAGGCAGGAAGCGATGGCCCAGCGCGGCCCCGGCAAGCCGCGAAAAAGTCAGCAGCGTGATACCCAGAATCAACGGCACGTAATGGGTCAGGCGTGAGACAACGGTCTCGGAACGTCGCGATGGTTTCGCATTGAACGACGCACAGAGCCAATAGAGGCACCAGGCGATCCAGGCCGCCGGGAACAGCCAGACATAGATGGTGTGCATGGCACGGCAGCGATAACATGATGGCAGCCACGGGGCGAGGCGGTGCCGCTCAGCGTCGACCGCTGCCGTAACATGCCAGCAGCGGCCTTTCGGCCGCTGCTGCTGCATCCGCGCTCCCGTCGGCATGGCCGGGCCCCATGCCCCCCACCTGATCGCCTGCCCAACCCCTTGGGACGATCAGGTTGGCCCGGCCATGGCGGCGAGAGCGCGGCCGGAACTCTTAAGCCTCAGCCGGAGGCGTCGGACGTCACTGCCGTCCGGGCTGATGCAAGGATCATGGCTTTACGCTGCTGGCGCTCGGCACCATCGCCGTGGCACCGGCGATGGCGCTCTGACAGGCCGCATCCGTCAGCAGCACGTCGCCGCCCCCGATGGCCGCGTTCACGGCCTTCAGTGCATTCGGATCGCTGGTTGTGGCGGTGGCCACGATCTTGCCGCTGGCGTCCGCAAGGCAGAGCAAGCCGGAGGCGATACTCGTCTCGGTGGCTGCCTGCTGGGCCGGGGTTTGGTTGCCACACGCGGTCAACGCGAGGCCAGCCGCAACCAACATGGCCAGTGCCGGCATCGCTGTCTCGACATGGGGGTGAGAGGGCATAACGGCGGGCGCAGCCTCCGACGCGTTCCCCGCGGCGCCGTGGCTCAGGCCAGTGCGGTATGCCGCGAGCAGCGCCTCGACGTCGGAGGCAACGGTCCTGGCAGCGCCCTGCATCGCCGTATTCTCCGGCCAGAGCAGGCCGATAACGCCGGCCGCGAGGAACGGCACCGCCGTCTGCCAGTCGATCGTGCCGGCGCCAACCGCCAGCAGGGTTGGCCCCAGGATCATCGCGCCGTGCCCGGTCGTGACCTGGCCAATCCAGGTGTTGAGATTGAAATTCAAGGTCGCACTCCTGATGAAATTCGTGGAAACAACAGTCGGCTGCAATGAGGCGTCCACCCGGTAATGAGGGACGCGGCGCGATGATGTTTGGCATATTATCCGCAAACTAACGCTGCGTCAAGCAAAAAATTCCTACGGACAAAAAGCCCGGAGAGCGGGCACGGCAGGCCTGGGTGACTGCCTGCCGCCTGGGTGACTGCCTGCCGCCTGGGTGACTGCCTGCCGCCTGGGTGCGTGCTTGAGGAATCGGGACCGGTGGCAGCACAATCAGTCGCGACGGGAGGACGCGAACGATGAAGATCACGGCAGTCGAAACGACATGGACGTGCATCCCATTCGACATGGGCGGCAAGCCGGCAGTTGCGGGCGGGCTTGGCTGGCAGTCGATGAACACGGTCTGGCTGCGGATCGTCACCGACCAGGGGCTGGAAGGCTGGGGCGAGGGCTTCGGCCACGCCTCGGCCGCGGCCACGAAGACGGTGCTGGATACCCAGCTTGCGCCGGCCATCCTCGGGCAGGATGCACGCGACATTGCCGGGCTGCGCGCACGACTGGCCAAGGCGTTCCACGCCTTCGGTCGCAATGGTTCGCACGTGTTCACCCTGTCCGCACTCGACATCGCGTTGTGGGACATCGCCGGCAAGGCGGCTGGCCTGCCGCTGTGGCGCTTGCTCGGGGCGACGCCGGCGGCGCATCTGACCAGCTATGCCAGCCTGCTGCGCTACGGCGAGGCGGGCATGGTCGCCGCCGCCTGCGAACGCGCCATGGCACGCGGCTACCGCGACATTAAGTTGCACGAGGTGGCGGTGCCGGAAGTGCGCGCCGCGCGTCAGGCGATCGGGCCGGACGTACGCCTGATGGTCGACACTAACTGTCCGTGGACAGTGGCTGAGGCGATCGACGTGGCGCGGCAGGTGCAAGACTGTGACCTGACCTGGCTGGAAGAGCCGGTGTTTCCCCCCGGCGACCACACCGGGCTGGCGCGGGTGCGGCGAGAGGGCGGCGTGCCGATCGCCGCCGGCGAGAACGCCGCCGGCCTGCACGACTTCCGTGCCGCATTCGAAGCCGGCGCGCTGGACGTGGCACAGCCGAGCGTGATCAAGATCGGCGGCCCGTCGGCAATGCTGGAAATCGCCGCGCTGGCCAAGGCATTCGGCGTGCGCGTGGTGCCGCACAACGCCTATTTCGGTCCCGGCTTCCTGGCCTCGCTACACGTCAACGCCGCCATCGCCCCCGATGCGCCATTCGAGCGACTGTTCATCGACCTGGAAGCCAGTCCGCTGCACGATCTGGTGGTGGCGGACCATGGCCGCGTCCGCGTACCCGATGGCCCCGGCCTGGGCCGCGACCCGGACCCGGCGGTGATGCGCCGCTACCAGCTCGCAGATCCCACGGTGCACCGGGCCTGACGCGGCGTTGTTTGGCGGATCTTGCAGGGCAGCAAAGCGTAGCGCATTCCGCCGTGCGATGATGCGGCCAGCGCGGTGCGCATCACCCGCCTGATGCCGCCGCGGTTTGCGGCAGCCTGAGCCATTCCGACAGCGGCATGCGCTTCATGCGCGGCGCCGGTGGTTGCGGCAGCATGGCGATGTACTCGAGCGAATGGCCGTCGGGATCGCGGAAATAGACGCTGGCAGCCGGTATCCAGGGGATGACTTCCGGCTCGTCAATCGGCATGCCTGTGCCTGAGAGGGGCCGCAGCCCGGCATCCTTCAGCGCCGCGACCGACGCCTCCACGGTGTCGATGCCGACCTGAAACGCATAGTGCAGTTTCATCGCCAGCGGCGAGGTGTAAACGCTCCAAAGACCCAGCATCGCCTGCCGCGGCGTGCCGATCCAGAAGAACGCAGCGTGCCGTTCCGGGACGGCGTGAGCGAATGTGAGGCCGACGACGTCGCGGTAGAAAGCGATGGAGCGATCGAGGTCGCTCACAGTGATGTGGGTCTCCCACAGTCCTTCGATCGGCACGATAGGCATGGCTGGCCTCCGGCAATGACGGGCGGCGATTCGTAGCGCCGAACACCATCCGGGGGCAGGCCAGGTCGCGCGGATGCGAGGGCGGTGATTGCCACCAACCATGGGACAAGAACGCGCGACGATTTTTCTTCCCTGCTTTTCGGGCCGACGTCACCATATATGCAGAGCATGCAGAAGCGCACCCGAACCGCTATCACCGTCCCGCTGATGATGAGCCGCCTGGCCGTCGCATCCTGGGAAACCATCTTCCGCCGCAGCCTCTTGATGGCGCAGGGCACCTGCACGCCTGCGGAGTATCAGCGCATGGTGACCGAGAAGGTGTCGGCGATGCAAAGCTCCATGTGGGCAGCCGCCACCGGACGCAGCCAAGCCGCCATGCTGGCGCCATTCCTGCGCCGATCGCGCGCGAACGCCAGGCGATTGCGACGGAAGTAACACTAGTGCTCCAGACTCTGAGAGATGGTGCCCGAGTTCAGCGATGGCGCCCGCTCGGGGCTGCCATTGCGAGCGCAGCGAAGCAATCCCCGCAGGTGGCGTGCGCATTTTCGCGGAGATTGCTTCGCTGCGCTCACAAGATGCAGAGACTCCCCTCCCCTTGTGGGAGGGGTTGGGGGAGGGGTGCATGCACGCAATGACCGCAGTGCTACGCACCCCTCCCCCGGCCTTGGTCCGCTTGGCGGCCCAAGGCCGGAGGGGGTGTCCTTTCCCCCTCGGATCGCCGTTTCATTCACGCCGGGTCAGCCCGCCGGCCGCTGGCAACTCGCGATGACGGCTTCGTCGACCGCATGAACTGTCCAACGAGCGCTGCTTGTTGGGGCCAGGACCGACATGGCTATCCACGCACCCCCATCTGCTCCCATTCCGGATGCCGCACGGTCGGATACGCTGCCGCGGCTTCCGGCCCACGTGCCAGCCCGACCGGATGGAAGCGCGTCGCCGACCAGCCGGCCATCTCCTCGTAAGTGCGGTATTTCTCCAGCACCGCCGCCTGCGCTGCCTGCAGCAGTTCCGCCGCTTCCTCTGGCCGACTCTGCATCAGCGAACGGTAGCGTAGCTCGTTGTACGCATAATCCTTGAACAGGATTGTCGGCCGTGGGCTGTCAAGCACGAACGGGTTTTCCCCACGTGCCCGCAGCGCCGGGTTGTAGCGGAACAATGGCCAGTAGCCGCACGCCACCGCCATGTCCTGCTGTTTCATTCCGGACTGCATGTCGATGCCATGCGCGATGCAGTGGGAATAGGACAGAATCAGCGACGGCCCCGAATACGCCTCCGCCTCACGGAACGCCTGCAAGGTCTGTTGCGGATTGGCGCCCATGGCAACCTGCGCGACATAGACATTGCCGTAGGCGATCGCCTGCAACGCAAGGTCCTTGCGCGCCACGCGCTTGCCCGCGGCTGCGAATTTCGCTACCGCACCGAGCGGCGTCGCCTTCGAAGCCTGCCCGCCGGTGTTCGAGTAGACTTCGGTATCCAGCACCAGCACGTTCACGTCGCGTGAGCTCGCCAGCACGTGGTCCAACCCGCCATAGCCGATGTCGTACGCCCAGCCGTCGCCGCCGACGATCCAGACACTGCGCCGCACCAGGTGGTCCACCACCGAGAGCAGGTCCTTCGCCGCCGGCACGTCACCCAGCGCACGCAGCCGCTGCGTCAGCACCGACATGCGCACGCGTTGCGCGCGAATTTCCGATTCGCGCACCTGTGGCGCCTCTATGATCGCCTGCACCAGCTCCTCGCCAAGCTGCGATGCCAACTGCTTTGCCAGGCTGTGCGCGAGTTCGACGTGCTGGTCGGCGGCCAGACGGAAGCCCAGCCCGAATTCCGCGTTGTCCTCGAACAGGGAGTTGGACCACGCGGGGCCGCGGCCTTCGCGATTGGCGGACCACGGTGTGACTGGCAGGTTGCCGCCATAGATCGACGAACATCCGGTGGCGTTGGCGATTTGCAGGCGGTCGCCAAACAGTTGCGACAGAAGTTTCAAGTACGGCGTCTCGCCGCAACCTGCGCAGGCGCCGGAAAACACGAACAGCGGTTCGAGGAACTGCACGCCGCGCACATTGGCGAAGTCCACGCGGGCGCGGTCATTCAGCGGCAGGTCGGCGAAAAAGCGTGCGTTCTCGCGTTCCGGTTCGATCAGCGGCAGCTTGTCGCACATCACGATCGCCTTGTCGGCGGTACTCGTAGGACTGGATGCCGGACAGGCTTCGTAGCACAGCCCGCAGCCGGTGCAGTCCTCGACCGAGAATTGCAACGTGAAGCGCACATCCGGGAAACCGCGCACGTTGATCGGTGCGGATTTGAAGCTCTCGGGCGCGCCGTCCAGCCGCGCCCCGTCGAAATAGCGGCCCTGGATCACGCCGTGCGGACAGACGAAGCTGCACTGGCCGCACTGGATGCACAGGTCCTGGTTCCAGTTCGCCACGGTCTCGGCGACGTTGCGCTTCTCCCAGACCGAGGTGCCGGACGGCCAGGTGCCGTCGACCGGCAGCTTGCTCACCGGGATTTCATCGCCGCGGCCTTCCAGCATCAGCGCGGTGACCTCGCGCACGAAGGCGGGGGCGTTGGCGGGCACCACTGGCGGGCGTTCCCAGTTGCTGGTCGGCTTCGCCGGCACTGTGACGGGAAACAGGTTGGCCAGCGACGCATCGACCGCGGCGAAATTGCGCTGCACCACATCCTCGCCGCGGCGCGCATAGGTCTTGCGGATTGCCTGCTTGATATGCTCGATCGCACGTTCGCGCGGAAGGACGCCGGACAGGGCGAAGAAGCAGGTCTGCAGCACGGTGTTCGACCGTCCGCGCAGCCCGGCATTGGCGGCCACGCCGGATGCGTCGATGACGTAGAGCTTCAACCCGAGGTCGATGATCCGTTGCTGCATGGCGCGCGGCAGGCGGTGCCACACCTCGTCCGGTCCGAACGGCGCGTTCAACAGCAGCGTTGCACGCGGCGCGGCCAGGCGCAGCATGTCCAGGCGTTCGACGAACTGAAACTGGTGAATGCCGACGAAGCTGGCGTGCTGGATCAGGTAGGGCGCCTGGATCGGCTGCGGCCCGAAGCGCAGATGCGACACGGTCTGCGCACCCGACTTGTGCGAATCATAGACGAAATATCCCTGAGCGTACAGCCCCGCGTCCTCGGCGATGATCTTCACACTGTTCTTGTTGGCGCCGACGGTGCCGTCCGAGCCCAATCCGTAGAACACCGCCGCAACGACATCCTGCGGTTCCACCACGAACGACGGGTCCGGCGTCAGGCTGGTGTGGGACACGTCGTCGTCGATCCCAACGGTGAAGCTGTTATGCGGCACCGCCTGCTTCAGTTCGTCGAACACGGCCTTCGCCATCGCGGGGGAAAAATCCTTGGATGACAGGCCATAGCGCCCACCGATCACGATCGGCATGCGACAGTGCCCCGCCATGGCCGCCTGCGCCACGGTGGTGACCACATCGAGATACAGCGGCTCGCCCGTTGCACCCGGCTCCTTGGTCTGTTCTATCACCGCAATTCCGGTGACGGTTTCCGGCAGCGCCGCGAGGAACGCTTCGGATGCCCAGGGCCGGTACAGCCGCACCTGCAGCACGCCGACTTTTTCCCCGCGCAGCCGCAGCGCCGCCGCGGTGGTGCGCGCGGTTTCGGCGCCTGAGCCCATCAGCACCAGCACACGTTCGGCATCCGCCGAGCCATCGTAGTCGAACAGATGGTACTGCCGGCCGGTCAGCGCGGCGAAACGGTCCATCGTTTCCTGCACAATGCCAGGCGTGCGGGCGTAGAACGGGTTCACCGTCTCGCGCGCCTGGAAGAACGTGTCCGGGTTGTGCGCCGTGCCGCGCACCACCGGACGTTCCGGCGTCAGCGCGCGCGATCGGAACGCGCGCACCAGGTCGTCATCGATCATCGCGCGGATCTGCGCGTCGTCGAGTAATGAAATGCTGCCGATCTCGTGGGAGGTGCGGAAGCCATCGAAGAAATGCAGGAACGGAATGCGCGATGCCAGCGTGGCTGTCTGCGCGATCAACGCCGCGTCATGCGCTTCTTGCACCGAGGCCGACGACAGCAGCGCGAAACCCGCGGAGCGGACCGCCATCACGTCGGAATGGTCGCCAAAGATCGACAATGCCTGAGTCGCCAGCGCACGTGCCGCGACATGGAAGACGGTCGGCGTCAGCTCGCCGGCGATCTTGAACATGTTGGGAATCATCAGCAGCAGGCCCTGCGACGCCGTGAACGTCGTGGTCATCGCGCCGGACTGCAGGGCACCGTGCACCGCACCGGCGGCGCCGCCCTCGCTCTGCATTTCCTGCACGATAGGGACGTTGCCCCAGATGTTCCGGATGCCGCGGGCCGACCACTCGTCGGCAAGCTCCGCCATGGTAGAGGACGGGGTGATGGGGAAGATGGCGCAGACTTCGTTCACCCGATAGGCGACATGCGCCACCGCTGTGTTGCCGTCCATCGTCGCGGGGTTACGCAGCATTCGGTGTCTCCTTAGGTCCTGCGTCGTGGCCGGGCTAGCGTCCACGGCGTGGTCGGGCGGGCGTTCACGCCGCGGCCAGATTGATGTTCGCGTCGTGGCCGGGCTGATGTTCACGTCGTGGCCAGACGGTTCATCACGTGATTGCCGGCGTGCTGGTCACGTCATGGCCAGGCTTGACCCGGCCATCTGCGCACCAACGGCGGGGGTAGATGGCTGGGTCAAGCCCGGCCATGACGGGGATGTTGCTACGGCGGCTCACCGAAATTCGCTTCCGCCACCATTTCGATCGCGTGACACGGGCATTGCTCGAAGCACACGGCGCAGCCGGTGCAACGCGCCGGATCGACGCTGTATCCGTTGCCGACTCCCAGCCTGGCGATCGCTTGCTCCGGGCACGCCGCGTAACAGTTGTCGCATTCGAAGCAGACGCCGCAGGACAGGCAGCGCTGCGCCTCGTGCCGCGCTGCCGCGGCGGTCAGACCAGCCAGCACTTCCTCGAACCCGGTCAGCCGCTCGGTCTCCGCCAACCGCTGCTGCTGTGCCACGTCCACGTCGCTGAACACCGGTAGGTGCAGCATGTCGAAATGCACCACTGGCGGCGGCGCCGGAGCGTCGTACTGACCGCCGCGCAGCCACGCATCGACGTTGCGCGCCGCCAGCTTGCCGTGGCCGGTGGCCACCGTCACCGTGCGCTCGCTCGGCACCATGTCGCCGCCGGCGAACAATCCGGGATGGCCGGTCATCATGTGGCGATCGACCTCGACCACGCCGTCCGGCTTCACCACTATGCCGGGCACGCCGCGCAGGAACGCGCTGTCGCTGACCTGGCCGAGGGCCAACACCACCGAATCCGCCTCCAGCGTGTCGAACTCGCCGGTGGGCTGCGGACGTCCTTTGTCGTCCAGTGTCATGCGCTCGACCTTCAGGGTCGGGCCAACGATCTCGCGGATTGTCGTGAGCCAGTGGATCTTGACGCCTTCTTCCAGCGCCTCGTCCGCCTCGAAACCGTGCGCCGGCATGTGCGCGCGGTCGCGTCGGTAAACGATCAGCGTTTCCTTGGCGCCCAACCGGCGGGCCGTGCGGGCAGCGTCCATGGCGGTGTTGCCACCGCCATACACCACCACGCGGCGGCCAAGCTGCGGCTTCGCCCCGGTGCCGGTGTCGCGCAGCAGCGAGACCGCATCCAGCACACGCACCGCGTCGCGCGCCGGAATATCGACGTGCTGCCCCACGTGCGCCCCGATCGCCACGAACACCGCGTCAAACTTGCCGGCATCGCGTTCGACCAACACGTCGGTGACCGGATGGTTCAGCACAATCTTCACGCCCAGCCGCTCGATACGGGCGACTTCCGCCGCCAGTTCTGCGCGCGGCAGGCGATAGGCGGGGATGCCGAACTGCAGCATGCCACCCGCCACCGGCCCAGCTTCATGAATCTCCACGGCATGCCCAAGCCGGGTCAGGTGATAGGCGGCCGACAAGCCGCTCGGCCCGGCGCCCACGATCAGCACGCGCTTGCCGGTCGGCGGCGCGCAGGGCGGATAATCCCAGCCCTCCGCCGCTGCCATGTCACCCAGGAAACGTTCGACCGCGTGGATCGACACCGCGGCGTCCATGTTGCCGCGATTGCAGCTGCTTTCGCATGGGTGATAGCAGACCCGTCCATGCGTCGCCGGCAGCGGGTTGTCGGCGACCAGCAGTTCCCACGCCTTGCGGTATTCGCCGGCCTGCGCCAGGGCCAGCCAGCCCTGGATATCCTCCCCGGCGGGACAGGCGTTGTTGCAGGGCGGCAGCAGGTCGACATAGACCGGCCGGCGCGTGCGGAACGGCCCGGTGCCCGCCTCCCGCGAGGGATCGACGACCGGCGTCAGGTCGCGTGCCACCGGGTTCATCGGCTCAGCCCACGGCCGCCGGCGCCGGCGATGTGGATTCCGGCTTTGCCGGCATCTGCAAGGCGCGGGACGCGACGATGCCCTGCCACAGCGTCAGCACCGAATGGGACGTCACCTCCGACGCGAAGCAGCGGCCGTCACGGTCCACCGCGCAGATCAGCGCATCGGGATCCTGGCGGACGTGGCGGAGCGCGTCGTTGATCACGTCCAGGCACTGGACCACCTGCGCCGCTCGATTCCAGCCGTGTGTGGCGCAGCATCTCGGCCAGGCGGAACACACGCACGCCTTGCACCGGCACGCCGGCATTCTCGCGTCCCAGCTCAAAGAACACGCTGACCACCGGCAGGATGTCCTCGATCTGCTCCAGCACCGCCTGCGCGTCGCCGGGGTTCGAGCAAGGCGAGATGCCGCGGTGCCGCCTGCGCCGCCTCCTCCGCCACCGGCGCGAACAGGCCGGCGAACTGTTGCTCCAGCCAGTGCCGCACCTCCGGGGGTGCTGTGCGAATTTGCTCTGCCGTCAGGCTGATGCCGAGCATGTCCTGTGCCCTCCAAACCGCGGCCCAAACCGCGGCATCGTGATGCACGCCCCTTCGTCGGGGGGCATTGATCCTGATCAATCGGTCCGGGTCGCGGATGCGCCACTATCCGGCACACAGACGCACACGGGACCCATGCCATGCCCCCTCGCCTCATCACCCTGACCCTAAATCCCGCGCTCGATATCGCCTGCACCGCCGCCCGCGTAGTGCACACGCACAAGGTCCACACGCGGGACGACCACCTCGATCCCGGCGGCGGCGGCATCAACGTTGCGCGAGTGCTGCACGAGCTGGGCGGCGACACCCTGGCGGTCATGATGGGCGGCGGCGTCACCGGCGAGCTGATCGAGGAGATATTGGACGCAACTGGCGTGCCGCACCGCAACGTCCCGATCAACGGCTGCACCCGCATCTGCTTCAACGTGTTCGAAGCCGCGACCGGGCTCGAATACCGCTTCGTGCAGGAAGGGCCGGACGTCACCGGCGCCGACTGGCACCGCATGCTGGAGGTGCTGGAGACCATCCCCGGCGACTGGCTGATTGCCAGCGGCAGTCTGGAGCATGGCATGCCCGAGGATATCTACGCCCGCGTCGCGCGAGCCGCACACGGCCGGGGACAACGCTTCGTGCTCGATACCTCCGGCGCTCCGCTGCGCGCCGCACTCGGTAGCGGCATCGCGCTGTTGAAACCGAGCCTTGGCGAACTGGAGACGCTGGTCGGGCGCTCGCTGCCGGACCCCGCGGCGCAGGAGGCCGAGGCCCTGGCCCTGGTGCAGGCCGGTGCGGCGGAACTCGTGGCGGTGACGCTGGGCGAGGAAGGTGCGGTGCTCGCCTCGCGCGACGGGGTGACGCGGCTAGCGGCGCTGTCCTGCGACGTGAGAAGCGCCGTGGGCGCCGGCGACAGCTTCACGGCGGCGATGACGTTGGCCATGGCGCGTGGGGCACCGCTGGTGGAGGCGCTGCGTTGGGGCGTCGCCGCTGGCACCGCTGCGGTCGTCTGCGCCGGAACCGCCCGCATCCGGCGGGTGGACGTGGAGATGCAGTACCGGCGCCTGATGGAGGCGGTAGAGGGAGCCTACTGCGCATAGTGGTCCCGGTAATGTGGCTATGCAGATCAAGGAGCGGAATCATGCAGGGGATTCGCCCGGGCGCTTCGGTGCAAGATCGCGCAGCGGGTATATTATTCATTCGTAACGATGATTTGTGTGCACCGGCACGCTGAAAATCGGACGAGTACATCAGGCTCGTCTCGTCGAGGCTTGCCTCCTGGCCGACGTCACGCCGCAAGGCTCCGTTGGCTATTGACGCGGCGCAGTCATTGCGAGAGCGTGCGTGCGCATGGCTAGCCAGATCATCATGGGCGGCAGCGGTCAAATCAGCCAGGGTGGCAGAAGCTTCCAGGGTGGCAGAAGCTTCCCGGTAGCGTGGGCTATCCTTATAGCGGGGCTGGCGATCTCCGCCGGCCTGTTCTTTCAGGGGTCGAAAGTGCCTCCGGGATTCCGACCTGCCGGCGCCATTGGCAGCCTGCAGACGGTCACCCTGACCAACGGCACGGTCTATTTCGGCCGTATGACGGCGGTGGCACACGACAGCGTCGTGCTGACCGACATCTATGAAGTGATCACCAACACGGACCCCGGGACCAAGGAGCAGGTTACGCGCCTGGTCTCAAGGCAGCAGGCGGACTGGCATGGGCCGCTGGACATGACCATTCCGGACGACCGTATCCTGTTCATCGAGACGATCGGACCGGAGTTCGAGTGTCGGCAAGGCCATCGCAGGTGCGCAGCAGCCGCCAGGCGCAGCCCAGACCAAACCGCCAACCGCGGAGACGAAGCAGCCCTAGGGGACGAAGCACACATGCCTGTTCCCGGGCCGAAGAGCAATTGCGCCGTGCCGTGCGGCGGAAACGGGCAGAGCATCGTTCCACGATAATGGCGGATTGTGCTCCGCTTATCCGCCCGGCGTTGGGTATTCCGGTTCCGTATCGGTTATGAGCATTATGGCGTTGAACGCGTGTCGGGCAGCCCGGACCGCAGGTGAATTTTTTGGGCGTTCGCTATCAGGTAGGTCACGTGGCACTCACGTCCCACCGCCGGGATAGTACACCGCCAACGGCACTCTATCGCCAACGGCAACTTTCATAGCGAACCAACAGTGCCGCCGGCAATATGTTCGGCTGCGTCACAATCGCTTTCCATAGCGCGGACTGTCAACACGCCCCACGGATGGCTGCTTCCTGTCCGTCTGTGCAGGTGCGGCCGCCTGCTCTCCTGCAGCCTTCGCCACGCATTTGCGCATCACCGACGGCAACGCCGCTGCATGCAAATCACGCACCGGGTACAGAACCCGTCCCCCACGACCTTCTCCACCTGTGCCGCAAACAACCCGATCGTTAGCGCGAAATGCGTGAAGCCATGCCGCACCTGCCCTGCCTGCCGCCAGGCGGCCGGCATCGGCGCCAGGGCCAACGCCTCGTCGGATCGCCATGGCGCTGCGCGCCAGTCGGTGCCGGGCAGCTCCGCCATGCCACCCAGCAGCCCTGCCTCCGGCCGGCGGCGCAGCAGGACGTTGCCGCCGGCGTCCTCCAGCCAGAAATGCACGCCATGGCGCAGCGGCCGCGGCCGCTTTTCCGACCGGCGCGGCAGCTCCGCCGCGATGCCCGCGTGGCGCCCGGCGCAGTCCGCCATCCAGGGACACAGCGCGCAGGTGGGCGCTGCGGGGGTGCACACCGTGGCGCCGAGATCGAACAGCGCCTGGGCGAAATCGCCCGGCCGGGCCGCGGCATCGGGATCGGCGCCCAGCCGGTCGGCCAGCGCCCGCAACGTTGGCTTGGCGCCCGGCAATGGCTCGGCCACCGCGAACAAGCGTGCCACGACCCGCTCCACGTTGCCGTCCACCGGCACCGCCGGCACGCCGAAAGCGATCGCGCCGACCGCCCGGGCGGTGTAGTCGCCGATCCCCGGCAGCGCGCCCAACCCCGTCAGGTCACGCGGAATCCCGCCGGCCGCCACCACGGCCCGCGCGCAGGCGTGCAGGTTGCGGGCGCGCGCGTAGTACCCTAACCCCGCCCAGGCTGAGAGCACGTCGTCCAGCGCCGCCGCCGCCAGCGTTGCGACGGTCGGGAACCGCGTGACGAAACGTTCATAGTACGGAATCACCGTCGCGACGGTGGTCTGCTGCAGCATGATCTCGCTGAGCCAGACGTGGTAAGGGTCCGGCACCTTGCCCGGCACCGCGCGCCAGGGCAGACGGCGCTGATGACGGTCGTACCAGCGCAGCAGCGACTCGGCGGAGGCGATGGCGGACGAGGGCAACACGAAACCGGGTATGACAACCGAGCCGCCGCGCGTCTACGGCTCGCGCCCGCTGGGTGCGCTGCTGCCACGGGTGGTGCGGCCTGCCTTCCGCAGCGGCAGCCCGGCCGCCGCGCAGATCATGGCGGACTGGGAGGCGATCATCGGGCCGATGCTCGCCGCGGTCAGCACGCCGCGCCGCCTGGCGGCCGGCACGCTCACCATCGCCTGTGCCGGTCCCGTCGCGATGGAGCTGCAGTACTACGCGACAGAGTTGATCAGCCGCATCAATACCAACCTTGGCAACACGACCGTGCAGGCCCTGCGCTTCGTCCAGACCACGACGGTCGCGCCGCCGGCCGCAGCCCCGCCGCGGCCCATCCCCGCCGGCGTCGCCGCCGCAGCCGAGACCGCGGTAGCCGCGCTGCCCGAGGGAGAACTGCGGACCGCCCTTGCTGCCCTGGGCCGGGTGGTGCTGGCCCAAGAGGCTGACGGGCAACGCTCGACAAACCGGAAGGCCTGACACTAATCTACTACATCTAGAGGTTCTGATGCCCATTCAACGCCGTATCCTGCTATCTGTTGTTGCTGCCGGCTTCGCCGTGCCGATTCTCGGCCAGCCCATGCCGGCATTCGCGGCCGATCCGGAGGAGAGCGAACGCAGCCAGGGCTCGCCGAAGGCCAAGACCACCGTCGAGGAGTGGTTCTCCCTCACGTGCACGCACTGTGCCGCCTTCGCGCAGGAAACCTTCCCGCAGATCAAGGCCGAGCTGATCGATACCGGCAAGCTGCGCTGGGTATTCCGCGACTTCCCGCTGGACCAAGTGGCGCTGCTGGCGGCGATGGTCGCCCGCTACCTGCCGCCCGACCGCTACGAGCCCTTCATCATGGCCCTGTTCGCCAACCAGGATCGTTGGGCCTTCGCCCAGGGGGTGAACCCGCAGGACGAGCTGTGGAAGACCGCGGCCCTGGCCGGCATGAGCAAGGAAACGTTCGACAAGGCGGTCACTGATGACGCGCTGAAGACCTGGATCCTCCAGCAACAAGCCGACGCCCAGAAAAAATGGGCCATCGACTCGACTCCGAGCTTTGTGATCAACGGCCAGAAGTACGCTGGGGAAATGAGCTTCGACGCGTTTCGCAAGCTGATCCCCGACACCTGAAGCGGGGGTGCTTTTGGCTGTGCCACACGCGCCTTGTCGGGAGTGCGGAAGGGACGGGGGCTTCGCCCCCGAATCCCCACCAAGGGGCGCTGCCCCTTGGATCCCTTTACTTGGCTGGGTGAAGGGGCGGGGGCATGGCTCGCTGCGACGGCATCGCCGTGTGGCGATGCCGTCGCAGCGAACAATGCCCCCGCCCCTCCACCCAGCCAAACAGATGGATTGCAAAGGCTCGCCTTTGCTGGGGTTCCAAGGGGCAAAGCCTCTTGGCCGGGTCCAGGGGCGGAGCCCCTGGCTCTTCCCTCACGCCCAGCACGCCGGGGGTGACGCAACCAATAGGAGTTTGCCTTGCCGGTCAGTTTTCGTCGTCTGCGGATCGCCGGGTTCAAGAGCTTCGCCGAGCCGGTCAGTGTGGAGGTGATGCCCGGCCTGACGGGCGTGGTCGGTCCGAACGGCTGTGGCAAGTCGAATGTGGTGGAAGCGCTGCGGTGGGCGATGGGCGAGACCAGTGCCCGCAGCCTGCGAGGCGGCGAGATGGACGACGTAATCTTCGCCGGCACCGCTGGCCGCGCCTCCCGCAACATTGCCGAGGTCACGTTGTACCTCGACGACACCGCGGGCGTGGTGCCGCCGCCGTTCCACGAGCAATCAGAGCTACAAATCAGCCGGCAAATCGAACGCGGCTCGGGCAGCACCTACCGGGTCAACGGGCAGGAGGTGCGGGCGCGCGATGTGCAGACGCTGTTCGCCGACATGGCGTCTGGTGCGCGTGCCTCCGGGATCGTCAGCCAGGGGCGGGTGGGAGCGTTGGTCGGCGCTCGCCCGGAAGATCGCCGGGCCGTGCTGGAGGAAGCGGCCGGCATCACCGGCCTGCACGCTCGCCGGCACGAGGCGGAGCTGAAGCTGCGCGCCGCCGAGGCAAACCTGGCGCGGGCCGAGGATCTGCGCGGGCAGTTGGAAGCTCAGCTTGCGGGCTTGAAGCGCCAGGCGCGGCAGGCCAGCCGCTATCGCAATATCTCCGGCGCGATCCGCAGCGCAGAGGCGGAGCTGCTGGCGATCCAGCGGGCGCGGGTGGAGGTGGCGCGCGTGGCGGCGCAGGCGGCGTTGCATGATGCCGGCATGACGGTGGCCGCGGCGACCGAAGCCGCTGGGGTCGCCGCTGCCCACGCTGCCGAAGCTGCCGCGGCGCTGCCGCCGGTGCGGGACAGCGAGGCGGCGGCGCGCACGGCGCTGGAACGGCATCGCATTGTGCAGGAGCAACTCGCCGCGGACGAAGAACGCGCCCGCGCAGCGCTGGCCGATGCGGTGCGGCGGTTGGAGGTGCTTCGGCGGGACCTCGGGCATGCCGAACAATTGCGCCGGGATGCGGCGGCGGCGGAGCAGCGGCTAGGGGTTGAGGCAGCGGCTCTGGCGGAGACGGATGCGGGCCACGGCACTCGGGCGGAGACCGCGGCGGCGGAGTCGACCGAGGCGGCGGAGGCAGTGCGTCTTGCCGAGGTTGAGGCGAACCGTGCAACCGAGACCGCCGCGGAGGCCAATGCACGGGCGCAGACCGCCTCGCAGTTTCTGCTGCAGGCCGAGCAACGGTCGCGGCGGTTGGGCGAGCAATGGGCGCAGCTGCAGGACGAACGCAACCGCGTTGCAGCGCAACAGGTCGATCCGGCGCGGTTGGACGAAGCGCAGCGCGAACAGGCGGCGGCGGAGGCGGCGCTGGCCGAGTTCCACGGCGCTGTGGAGCAAATCGAACAAGTGCGGGCAGCGGCAACGACGGCGCTCGCGGTTGCTCGGGAGGCGCAGTCCGCTGCCGATTCGGCACGCGCCAAGCTGGCGGCCGAAGCCCAGGCGCTGGCCGAAGTGCTGGCGGTCAAGGACGGCGAGCGCTGGCCGCCGATGGTCGATGCGCTGGTGGTGCCGGACGGACTGGAGACGGCGCTCGGCGCGGCGCTGGGGGAGGAACTGACCTCGGCGCTCGATCCGGATGCGGCGCGGCACTGGCGGGAGCTGCCTCCGTTTGATCCACCGCCAGCGCTGCCGGAGGGGGCCGCGGCGTTGGCGACACTGGTGCAGGGGCCTCCGGCGCTGGCGCGGGCGCTGTCCCAGATTGGCTTGGTCGATGACGATGCGACTGGCGAAGCACACCAGTCCGATTTGGCGCCGGGGCAGGTATTGGTCTCGCGGAGCGGGGCAATCTGGCGGTGGGACGGCTATACCATTCACGCCGGCACCCCCACCCAAGCGGCGGTGCGGCTGCAACAGCGGAATCGGCTGGCGGCACTGCGTGAACGGCTGGCGGCGGCAGAGCAAACGGCGGTGGCGGCGCGCGCGCAGCGTGACGCGGCGGACACTGCGGCGCAGGACGCCGCTGCCGCGGAGCAACGTTGTCGCGCAGCACGACGGGAGGCGGAGCAACGGGTGCAGCGTGCGGTCGCAGCCGCGACGCAGCTGCACAATCAGGCGGAGGCGGCGCGGGCGCGACTCGTCGCGGCCGAACAACAGATCGCACGCCTGTCCGCCGACCGCGACGAAGTGGAGGCCGCACTGGCACGGGCGCACGAGGCGCACGAGGCGCTGCCGGACCTTGCGACGCTGCGCCAGGCGGTTGATAGCGCCCGCGCGGCGCTGAGCGCTGCTCGGTCCCGCGAGCAGGCGGCTCGCACCGCTGAGGAAACGCTGACGCGGGAACATGCGGCGCGGATCCAGCGCGCGGAGCGCATTGCCGCTGAACGCGGCGATTGGCAACAGCGCGCCCGGGACGCCGCCAGCCGTGTCACGGATCTGGAAGCTCGCTGCGCCGAGGCTGCGGCCGAGCATGCGGCGTTGGAGGCTGCTCCAGCGCAGATTGCCGCCCGTCGCGCCGAGGCTTTCGACGCCCTGGAATTGGCCGGCGCCAGCCACCGGCGCGCCGCGGAAGCGCTGAGCGCGGCTGCCAACCACGCCGCCGAGGCGGACCGCAGCGCCCGCACCGCGGAAGCGGGCCTGTCAGCGGCTCGGGAGAACGTGGTGCGCGCCGAAGGTGCCGCCGCCCAAGCAGACCAGGCCTGGGGCGCCGTCGCCGAACGCATTCTGGAACGGCTGGGCGTGGACGCGGCATTGCCCGACCCGCCGGCCGAACTCTCTCCCGATGCGGAGGACAAGGCCCGTCGCCGGCTGGAGCGCCTGCTGAAGGAACGCGAGGAAATGGGCCCGGTGAACCTCCGGGCCGACGTCGAGGCGGAGGAGGTGGAGAAGCGTCTCGCCTCGCTCGCCGCCGAACGTGAGGAGTTGACGACCGCCATTGCCAAGCTGCGCGGGTCGATCGGCCACCTGAACCGCGAGGGCCGCGAGCGTCTCAACGCCATCTTCCAGGAGGTAGACCGCCACTTCCAGGCCCTGTTCTCCCGCATGTTCAATGGCGGCCGGGCACACCTGGCGCTGGTCGGTTCAGACGATCCGTTGGAAGCCGGCCTGGAAATCTATGCCCAGCCGCCCGGCAAGAAGCTGGCCACGCTGTCGCTGCTCTCGGGTGGCGAGCAAGCGCTGACCGCGCTGTCGCTGATCTTCGCGGTGTTCCGCTGCAATCCTGCCCCGGTCTGCGTGCTGGACGAGGTGGATGCGCCGCTGGACGACGCCAACGTGGAACGGTTCTGCACGCTGCTGGAGGACATAGTGCGGGAGACGGGGACTCGGTTCCTGGTGGTGACACACCATCCGATGACCATGGCACGGATGGACCGGCTGTATGGCGTAACGATGCAGGAACGGGGGGTGTCTCGGCTGCTGTCGGTGGATCTGCAGCGCGCGGCGGCGATGGCGGAGCAACCGCGGATGGCTGCGGAGTAATTATGCGGAAGGTGGCCGACAACGCAGTGCCCGAAGCGCCGCCGCAATCTATTCGCTGACCGAGACGGCCAAGCTGAATATGCCCGATCCCGAGGACTACCTGCGCCAGGTGCTGGAGCGTACCGCCGAACATCCGGTCAAGCGGGTCCATGAACTGCTGCCGCGGAATCTCGCCGGCGTCCGGGCGAGGCTGGATCAACGTGAGGCTGACTGAGCCGAATTATAGCCACGCGTCACGCCACACCGACAGGCGTGGCTGACCACACGCTTACGAACCGGGCGACGTGCCTCGTCCTGCTTCGCTTTAGGTCTGGCCTGAGCCTGGCCTGCCATTATGGTTGACTATCATCCCACATCATGACCATCGCCGACGTCCAAGTCCCTATAGCGATCAGGCCCGCACCATCCCATTCGCCCGGAACCACGCCACCGCATCCTCCACCGCCTGCCGGGCGGGCCGGGGCGCGTAGCCAAGTTCGGCAATCGCCTTGGCGGAACTGAAGAACATCTTGTGCCGCGCCATCTTCAGATGGTCGCGCGTAACCACCGGAGGAATGCCCGTCACCCGCGCGAATGCCTCCATGGCCGCGGCGGCGGGCCAGACCCAGGATTCGCGCAGCCGGATGGTGGGCGGGCGGCGGCCGGCCACTTGCGCCACCAAAGCGAGCAAGTCCTTCAGCTCCAAATTCTCGCCGCCGAGGATGTAGCGCTCGCCGATCCGGCCGCGTTCCAGAGCCAGCACGTGGCCCTCCGCCACGTCGTCCACGTGCACCACGTTCAGGCCGGTATCCAGGTAGGCCGGGATCCGGCCGTTCGCCGCGTCCATGATCATCTTGCCTGTGGGCGTCGGTTTGATGTCGCGGGGACCGACCGGGGCGGCGGGGTTCAGGATCACCGCCGGCAGCTTCTCCGTGCGGGCCATGTCCAGCACCGCTTGCTCCGCCTTGTACTTCGAGCGCTTGTAGGTGCTGACGAGGGCGGCGGGATCGACCGGAGTGGCCTCATCGGCAGGACTTCCGTCCGCCGTATAGCCGAGCGCGGCGACGGAGCTGCAATGGACGATGCGCTCGGCGCCGGCCTGCTGGGCGGCGCGCATCATGGCGAGCGTGCCCTCCACGTTGGCGCGCAGCATGGCGGCAGGGTCGGGCACCCAGAAGCGATAATCGGCGGCGACGTGCACCACGAAGCGGCAACCGGCAGCGGCGCGGGCCAGCGAGGCCGGGTCGGTCAGGTCGCCCGTCACGACCTCGGCATCCACGCCGGCAAGGTTGCGACGGTCGCTGGTGGGGCGCGCGAGCAGGCGCAAGCTGTGGCCGCGCGCCGCCAACACGCGGGCGACCGCGGAACCGACGAAGCCGGTGGCACCGGTGAGCAGGGTTGTCATGAGGAGATGACAAGGGACATCGGAGCGATATACCGGGTCGTGCGCCGGTGTGGGAACCGGCTGCGGCGACCGGACGGCGGCCAGGAGGCCTTGCCGGTCTGCACCTTTCCCGCCACGAACACCGGGAGGTAAGGAAACGCCCAACAATAAGAGCGCCAAATGGCGCAGTCCGCGCCCTCCTTGTCATGGCGAGTTGCGCGCGGCCGGCGGTGTTTCCGCTTCGCCGTTCTCGGACGTCGCCAAATCCGTGGCGCCCCCGTCTACCTGCCGCACGTGCCGCCGGCCCGCGCGGCGCGATTGGTCCGTGCGACGCACCCCAATGAAAAATTTCGTTTGACATATCCGCCGTTCTGTGCTTTTATTCCTCTTGTGTCTACCACCCTCACCGCTCCCGTCGTCCCTACCCTCCAGCCCGATCCCAGTCGGGCCGACCGAGGCACCACCGTGTCCGCCGCTCCCACCGCACCTCCCATCGCCCATCCCGATCAGCCCGCCACCGCCCCCGCCGAACCCAGCCCCATCGGCCGTGTCATCAGCATCGTCCGCTGGCTCATCGCCTATGGCACCCTGCTCGCCACCACGGTTCGCGAGCACCCCGCCGAGCCACTGGCCCGGACGCTCGTCTATTGGTTCCAAACCCCCGATCTCGGCGTGATCCTCCGCCGCCTCACCCGCGGCCTGATGCGCGCCGCCGCGCTCGAAGCCTGGCTCCGCGAGCGTGCCGCCGGCGGCCATGAGCTGCGCGGTCCAACTGCCATTCGCCTGTCGTCCCCCGGCAATCCGCGCTCCGGCCCGCCGGCCGCCGGGGACGCCAAGGCCCCGCCCTGGTGGCACGACCCCAACCACGTGCCCACGACGGAGGAAGCCGCGGCCGAGGTCCGCACTCGTCCGGAGGGCGCCGTCATCGCCGATATCGTCGAGGATCTCCGCGTCCTGGACTGCGACTACGACCGTGCGACGTGGAACGAGCTGAAGGACGCCATCAACTGCTACGGCGGCGACCACGTGCGTCTCTTGATCCGCGACATGCGGTGGCGATTCAATCCCGACCTGTCCCCCGAAATATGGATGATGGAACCGGCGCCGCCTTGGCAACCGCCGCCATTTGCGGGGCTGACGCCTGCCTGCGCCCGCCCGCCCTGAACCTGCGGGCTGGACGGAGTCATCGAGGCGTGACGCGCACGGGGCCGGCGACGGCTGGTCCCGCCGTCGCGATTCGGCACAGGCGAGCCTGGCGATAAGCGCGCCACGTGATGCGCAGGCCGTGCCCTTCTCGTCGCGAGGCGGAGGGCAAAGGACATCGGCTCCGTCGATTCGCTCTATTCCTGGGCGTCGCCCGCGCGGTGCTTGAACCAGCTTGAGCTTTGAGGTACCCATAGGTACCACGCGGCCTCCGAGGGAAGCAATCCGTGTTCAATCAGATCACGCCGCCGCCCAGGCATCCGTTGCTATCGGCGGCAAAAGTGCTCGTGTCGGATATGTTGTCGACGCTGCTGTTCGTCGGCCTCTACGCCATCTTCCACAGCGTTGCCATTGCGATTGGGGTCGCGATGGCGCTCGGGATTGGCCGCATGGCGTACCAGGTCTGGCGCGGCATCCGTATCGACGCGATGCAGTGGCTCAGTCTGTTTCTGGTCGCCGCGTTCGGCGGAGCGGCACTGATCACCCGCCATCCGGTGTTCGTCATGCTGAAGCCGACGCTGGTTTACATCGCTGTCGGCGCCGTGATGCTGAAAAGCGGGTGGATGAACCGCTATGTCCCGCCGATCGTGCAAGAGCACGCCGCCGACGTCACGTTCCTGTTCGGTTACCTGTGGGCGGCGCTGATGTTCGCTACGGCTGCCGCCAACCTCGCGGTGGCGTGGCATGCCAGCCCTGCTGCCTGGGGCTGGTTCATCGGCGTCTTCCCGATCGCGTCGAAGGTCGCGCTCTTCCTGCTGCAATATCAGGTCACCCGCGGCATCGTCCGCCGCCGCATTGGCGCGGCCAGGGCGTTGGCGGTGCCCGCTGTTTGAACCTGGCTCAGCCCGACAGCCCCCCGGTGACGTCAATCGTCAGACCCGTAACGAAATCGGCATCGGAGGAGGCCAGGAAGCAAATCACCTTCGCCTGGTCCGCGGCTTCTGCCACGCGGCGCAGCGGCGTGCGGGCGATCTCCGCCGCCTGCGCGTCGGGCGGGCGCTGGTTCCAGTGCGGGCGGATGCGTTCCGTCAGCGTCAGGCTGGGGGCGATGGCGTTGACGTTGATGCCGAACGGCCCGAGTTCGAAGGAGAGCTTGCGCGTAAAGGCGATGATGCCGCCCTTCGCCGCGCTGTAGGCACTCGACGACACCTGCGACAGCCCGCGCCCGGCGATCGAGGCCAGGTTGACGATCTTGCCGGATTTCTGCCGCTTCATGACAGGCACAACGGCATGGCAAAACAGGAAGGTGCCTTGCAAGTTAAAGGCGATGACGCGCTGCCAGTCGTCGAGCGAGAGTTCATCGACCGTGGCGGCGGGCTTGGAAATGATCGTGCTGCCGCCGACGGCGTTGACCAGGATGTCGATGCCGTAGTGCTTGGCGGTCTCCTCGACGACGCGGTTTACCTCGGCCTCGTTCAGTGCGTCGATGCAGTGACCGAGCGCGCGGCCGCCGGTCATCGCAATCGCCTCCACCATCATGTCGAGGCGGCGCTGGTCGTTGTCCACGCCGACGATGAAGGCGCCTTCGTTGGCCATGATCTCCGCGGTGGCGCGGCCGATGCCGCTGGCGCACGCGGTGATGAGTGCTGTCTTGTCCTTGAAGCGCATGGCTGTGTCCTCCCTTCGCTTGTCATTGAAAAGCGCGGCCTGTCATTGCAAGGCGCGCCCTGTATTGCGAGGCGCGCGCCCCCTTGTCATAGCCAGGAGCGGAGCGCTCCGCGCCTCGCAACGACACGTGAGGGGACACGCTGTCGGCTAGCGATTGAGCCGTGCCGCCTCCGCCATGATGTCGATGGCAGCGGGATCGCGGGAACGGACCGTCAGGCCGGAGGCGCCGGATTCCTCCCACGCGCGATAACGCTGCTTGATGCGAGCGGGCGGCCCGACCAGCGATTTCAAATCCACCCATTCGTCGGGGACCGCGGCGGCGGCTTCCTCCTTGCGATGCGCGAGGAAGAGTTCCTGCACGCGGTCGGCGGCATCGCCGAAGCCGCGGCGGACCATCATGTCCTTATGAAAGTTCTTGTCGCGGTGGCCCATGCCCCCCACATACAGTGCAACCTCCGGCTTCAATGCGGCCAGCGCTTCCTTGACGTCGTCGTGCACGCGCACATGCACTGAGGTCTGGATTTCGAAGTCGCGCAGCGTCTTGCCGGTGCCGGCGCGGCGGAAGCCCTCCTCCAGCCAGGGCAGGTATTCCGGCATGGAGCCGGGGATGAAACCGTTCGGCAGCCAGCCGTCGGCGATTTCCGCTGTCAGCTTCACGGTCAATTCGTTGCCGGTTGCAAGGTAGATTGGAATGTCCGGGTTCATGTGCAAAATCGACTTCAGCGGCTTGCCGACTCCCATTGCGCCTTCGCCAGTATAGGGCAGGCTGATCTCGCGGCCTTCATGCGTGACGGGTGCCTCGCGTTTGAAGATCTTGCGCATGATGGCGACGTAGTCGCGCATTCGGTAATAGGGACGGCCCCAGGGTTCGCCGTACCAGCCCTCGACGATCTGCGGGCCCGAGACACCGAGGCCGGCGATGAAGCGCCCGCCGCCGGCGAGCGCGTCCACCGTGCCGGCACACATCGCCGCGTTGGCCGCCGAGCGCGCGGCCAACTGCATGATGCCGGTGCCGAGCTTGATGCGCTTCGTCACCGCCGCGAGATAGGCCAGCGGCGTGACGGCGTCGGAACCGTACGCCTCCGCGGTCCACACCGAGTCATAGCCGAGTTCTTCGGCGCGCTGCACCAGTGCCACGGGCACGTTCAGGTGGGGGCCGGAATAGCCGATGGAGAGACCGAGCTTCATGGCTATTTCATCGGCGAGAAGCTGGTGGGGAGCAGTAGAGTCGATTGCATTTCGACAATCGAAGAGGGGCCCTTGCCGACAAAGGCCAGCCAGTCAGGGTCCTTGAACAGGGCGGCGCGGGTGGCCATGCGCGTGTTCAGGTCGGGGTAGTTCCACATGTGCGCGACTTCGTTCGGCTGTGGTGCCTCGCCGGTCCAGATGCCGACATTGGGGGAGTACTTTTCGCGCACTGGCATGATGTCGCGGAACGCCTGCGCCCAGGGGCCGGCAGCGCCGGGATGCATGCGGTAGATGCGTAGTTCATAGACTCCGCCTGGAGATTTTGGCGGATTGATGTCCTTCACCGGATTGAGGAAGCGGATGTCCTGGCGCATCAGCAGTGGGCGGACGTTGGGGACGTATTCGGTGGTCCAGCGCTTGTTCTGTGCCAGACGGTCGCGCTGGCGGGCGCGGTCATCGAGGCTCTCGTAGCTCCAAAGATGCCACACCTGGTTGAGTTGGCCGAATTCGGCGGTCCAGTAGCCGTGGCACTTGCCATAATCGTCGCCGCGCACCGGGCGGCCGACTTCGCCTTGCAGTTTGAGATAGGCAGGGATCTTGCCGGCGTGGAAGGTGTAGGTGCGAAGTTCATAGATCATGGTTGGCTTCCTGTTTATGTGCAGAGCACTCCCCTCCCCCTTGGGGGAGGGGTGCGAACCCCGGTGAAACTTCGCGGTTCGCACCCCTCCCCCAAGGGGGGGAGTTCCTGGCTAGTCTGACTTGCGGGCTCTCGGTATCGGCAGCCCAAGATTCTCGCGTAGTGTCGCGCCAGCGTAGTCCTTGTGGTACAGGCCGCGGCGCTGCAGCTCCGGCACCACCCATTTTACGAAGTCCGCATATGTCCCCGGCACGTGCGTGGCCGCCAGCACGAAGCCGTCGGCGACCGGGGCAGTGAAGCGTTCTTCCAGCCCATCCGCCACCTCCTTCGGGCCACCCACGATCGGCTGATTCGGACGCGCGCGGCTACTGTAGCGTACGAAGTCGCGTGGCGTGGGGTTGCGAATGCCGCTGGCGCGCAGCACGCGGTCCCGCATCGACTGGGTGCCCGAGATGTTCGACAGCTCTTCGTCGGTGAACGGTTCATCCAGTCCCTTGCTGGCAAAATCGAAATTCATTGCTTCCGAGAGCAGGGACAGCGCGTCCTCGTCGGTGGCGAGCTTCTCGATCAACGCCATCTTGTCTTCGGCTTCCGCCTTGGTCTCGGCGGCGACAACATAGGCCGACGGCGTGATCGCGACATGGTCCGGATCACGGCCGTGGCGGGCGATGTCTTCCTTCAGGTCCTGATAGACCTGACGGCCATGCTCCATGCTGGTGTGGGTGGTGACGAAGATCAGCTCGCCCCAGCGCGCGGCGAACTGTTTGCCACGGCCGCTCTGGCCGGCCTGGATCACCACCGGCTGACCCTGCGGCGAGCGCGGCACGGTGAACGGGCCGCGCGAACGGAACCACTGCCCGACATGATCCAGCCGCCGCACCTTGTCGGGATGCGCGAACAATCCGGTCTGCTTGTCGAGCACGATCGCGTCGTCGTCCCAGGAATTCCAATGCCCGAGCACCACGTCCATAAACTCGTCGGCCCGGTCGTAGCGCGAGTCGTGTTCCATGTGTTCGCCAAGGCCCATGTTCAGCGCCTCGCCGTCGTTCATCGACGTCACCACGTTCCAAGCGGCACGGCCATTGGTCATCAGGTCCAGCGTGGCGAACACGCGGGCGACGTGAAAGGGTTCGAAATACGTAGTGGAGCATGTGGCGCCGAGGCCGAGACGCTCGGTAGCCATACCCATCACGGTCAGCACGGTGACCGGGTCCATTTTCACGCAGCGGATGCCATGCTCGACAGTGTGGCGATGGTCGTTACCGTATCGATCCGGCATCGCCAGGCGATCGTCAAAGAAGCCGACATGGAACTTGCCGGCTTCCAGCACTCGTCCGATGGTCTGGTAGTAGTCGGCGGAGGTGCTGTCGTCGCGCGATTCCGGATGCCGCCAGGAGCTGACAAGGTTGGTGCAGTTCTGCGCCTGCAGGAAACCCACCATCACCATCTGCCGCATTGGACAATCCTCCCTCGTACCGGTGATGCCGACCACCGGGTCAAACGTCCGATGGCAGGCTCCACGACTTTCCTCGCTGTGGGCGATGAATTCGTGGATGGCGGCCCTGCGCCCGCCGTGACGCCACGCGTCACTCCCCAGCCACGACGCGTTCCTTCTCCGCCATGCGCTGCTTCAATTGCTCCGGTGTCAGGCGCACGATGTCCTCGTTCTGATGCGCGTACAGGTCGTATGGCTCGGTATCCAGTTCCTCCAGCGCGATCCGCCCCGCCAGCACGTCCTGCTTCCACGCTTCCTGCTCCGGCTGGCGCGCATGGAATTCCGGCATCACTTCGCGGGCAAACAATTCCAGGCTGGCACAGATGTCTTCGTGCGTTGTCTTGCCGGCCTGGTTCAGCAGGATCACCTGATCGACATGCGCGTCCTGGAACAATCGCAGGCGCTTGCGGATGGTTTCCGGCGAGCCGATCAGGCCGTTGCGCAGTGCCTGCTGAGCCTTCTCGGTGTGCCGCCACTCCTGATATTCGCGCCACAGATTGCCGGCGCCCGGCGCGTCCACGCCCTTCCGGCCATAGTACGACAGGGCGAAAATGAAGAACGTCCACCCGGAGGCTTTTTCCAGCGCTTCCTCATCCGTCTCGGCGCACATGAAGCCGTTGACGATGGCGATGTTCGGATTGGCGGCATACTCTGTCAGCGGCTGCGGATGGTGCAGCAGCGTATTGTAATAGCGGTGCACCCAGGCGCGCGCCGCGTCAGGCGAGACAAAGCTGAAGCCCAGCGCGCCCATGCCCCAGCGTCCCGCCTCGGCGATGGTGCGGATGTTGGAGCAAGCGACCCACAGCGGCGGATGCGGTTTCTGAAACGGTTTGGGAATGACGTTACGCGCGGGAAAATCATAGTACTGGCCGTGGAATTCCCAGGAGTCGCGAGTGAACATCGGGATGATGGCGCGCACCGCCTCCTCCCAGCGGTCACGCTTGTCGCGGACGCGGATATTGAAGGGATGCAGCTCGGCGGGGCCGGCGCCTTCGCCCATGCCAAACTCGACGCGTCCGCCGGAGATCAGGTCCAGGGTGGCGACGCGTTCTGCGACGCGATGCGGCTGGTTGGTGGTGAGCTGCACGATCCCATGGCCGAGGCGGATGCGTTTCGTGCGCTGCGTCGCCGCGGCGAGAAAGACTTCGGGGGCGGAGGAGTGCGAGTACTCCTCCAGGAAGTGGTGTTCCACCTCCCATACGTAATCGTAGCCAAGCTGGTCGGCGAGCTCGAGCTGCGCAAGCGATTGCTGGAACAGATCGTACTCGCTCGTTGCGGTCCAGGGACGCGGAAGCTGATGTTCATAGAAGATGCCGAATTTCATGCTGCCCTTCCCACGTTTCCTGGCAAAAGCGTTGCAGAGGGACCGGGAGCGGTCAAGCTTGCGTCGCCGCGGCTTCTACGCACAACGCGCTGGGGCAGATGGCCGCGTCAAGCCTCGTCAAGCCCGGCCATGACGAGAGGCACGGGGTCGCGACAGCACCAGACGGACACGCTTTTCGCCAGCTCGGTACTACAACCAGCGCGGCCAGGACTTGGTGCGGCGCAATGCCTCGGCAGACGCCGCGGACAGGCGCCATGGCGCTTCGCCAGGGTCTTTTGCCGATTGGAGGTGCAGGCAACCAGGGCAGCGCACCGCCTGATCGGGCCGTGCCGATGTCAGCACCACCCGCGCACCGCAGCAGCCGCACAACCGCCGCCGCCGCGGATCTTGCGCTGCCTCGCTGACAAGCTGCGAAAGCATCGGGCCGCGAGTTAGCACGAGCGGCAAGTACCTCATACAGCGACCTCCCATCGCCCACCGGAACCATACTGCCGGCCGGCCACGCCGGGCAATGCTTCGTTGCTTGCGTGAGCGACCGGCTCCTGACCACCCGGAACCTGATGGCCTGGCGGCAACGGTGCGATGCACGATGCCTTCGCGGGCCCCTGCGGGGGGAAGCTCGCCTCACACCGGCTCGGTGTCCAGCGCATAGCCCGCGGTGCGAACCGTCCGCACCACGTCCAGCTCGCCCTCGGTATTGATCGACTTGCGCAGGCGACGAATGTGCACGTCCACGGTGCGCGGTTCCACGTGGATGTCGGGGCCCCAGACCGCGTCCAGCAACTCCTCGCGCGAGAACACGCGACGCGGGTGTTGCATCAGGAACTCGAGCAAGCGGAACTCCGTCGGGCCCAGGTGTACCCGACGCTCGCCGCGCATGACACGGTGCGCCGCCAGGTCCATCTCGATGTCGTGGAACGAAAGCTGTCCCTTGACAGGCACTGCCGCCGATCGGCGCAGCAGCGCGCGCACCCGTGCCAGTAACGCATCGATACTGAATGGCTTGGTGATGTAGTCGTCCGCGCCCGTATTCAGCGCACGCACCGCGTCCTGATCCTCGGTGCGCGCGGTGACCATGATCACCGGCAGATCGCGCGTCGCTGGGCGGCGGCGGATCTGGCGGCACACTTCGATCCCCGACACCACCGGCAGCATCCAATCCAGCAACACCAGGTCCGGTGGCGTTTCGGCAATACGAGTCAGCGCTTCCTGGCCGTCTGTCGCTTCATCGACACGGAAGCCCTGCTTCTCCAGATTATAGCGCAGCATCGTCACCAGCGGGGCTTCGTCCTCCACCACCAGCACCAGTGGCTTGGCCAAACTCGACACTGCATCGAGCATTCCTGCTCCCCTTCCGCTTAATCGGTCGTCGGCCGTACCACCGCGTAGGCGGCGCTGTTGCCCTTGGGACGGGTATCCGGCAGCACTTCACCCTTCGCCGCGTAGTACACCATCTCGGCAATATTGGTCTCATGGTCGCCGATTCGCTCCAGGTTTTTGGCGATGAACAGCAGATGCGTGCATGGTGTGATGTTGCGCGGATCTTCCATCATATAGGTGATCAGCTCGCGGAAGATCGCGTTGTACATGTCATCGACAATCTGGTCGGATCGCCAGACTTCCACTGCCTTGTCAGGGTCGTTTTCGCTGATCGCGTCGATGATCGTCTTGAGATGCTCTTGCACCAGCGTCGCCATGTGTGCGAGGCCGGCGAGCGAAAACGGCGTGGCGAACTGCCCCAGCACGATGCTGCGCTTGGCGACGTTGGCGGCATAGTCGCCAATGCGTTCCAGTTCGCCGGTGATCTTCAGCGCCGCGACGACGCGCCGCAGGTCGCCAGCAACCGGCTGGCGCAAAGCCAGCATACGAATGACGAATTGCTCGACCTCGCGCTCCAGCGCATCGACCTTGGGATCTTCCTCCACCACGCGAGTCGCCGCGGCGGCATCCCCATCCATGATCGCCCGCGCCGCCAGCGCCATCTGGTTTTCCACAATGCCGCCCATCTGGGTCAGCATGCTGCGCAGACGTTTCAGGTCGTTGTCGAAGCTCTTGACCAGGTGTTCCGGCTCTTCGGACATGGCTTGCTCTTTCCTGGGATCAGCCGAACCGGCCGGTGATGTATTCCTGCGTGCGGCGTTCCTTCGGGGCGGTGAACATCCTCGCGGCGGTGTCCACCTCCACCATCTCGCCTAGATAGAAGAACGCGACCTGGTCAGCGCAGCGGGCCGCCTGCTGCATGTTGTGGGTGACGATGGCGATGGTGAAGTCGTGCTTCAGCTCGTCGATCAGTTCCTCGATCTTCAAGGTGCTGATGGGGTCGAGCGCGCTGGTGGGTTCATCGAACAGGATTACCTCCGGGCGGACGGCGATGGTGCGGGCGATGCACAGACGCTGCTGCTGGCCACCGGAGAGACCCATGGCGGACGTGTTCAGACGATCCTTCACTTCCTCCCACAGCGCACCACGGGTCAGCGACCATACGACCCGCTCGTCCATCGCCGACTTCGACAGGCGCTCATGCAGCTTCACGCCGAACGCGATGTTGTCGTAAATCGTCATCGGGAATGGCGTGGGTTTCTGGAACACCATGCCGATCTTCGCCCGCAGCGCATTCAGATCGACGCTGGGATCGATGATGTTCTCGCCGTCCATCATCGCCTCACCGGTGGCGCGCTGACCCGGATACAGGTCGTACATCCGGTTCAACGTGCGCAGCAGGGTCGATTTGCCGCAGCCGGAGGGGCCGATCATGCCGGTCACCTGCCGGTCCGGCAGATCGAGGCGGATATTCTTCAGCGCCCGGTTGCTGCCGTAGAAGAAATCCAGATTGCGGATGGCGATGCGCGGGGCAGCGATCGTCGCATCCGAACGCGCTTGCACCCCACCGAAACTCGCTGGTCGTTCGCTCATGGTTTGGCTCATATCCGTTCAGCTCCTGCGCAAGGCGAACCGCGCCACAATGTTGAGCGCCAGGACGCCCACCGTGATGAGCAGGGCCCCGACCCACGCAAGCTGCACCCAGTCATCGAACGCCGAGCCGGCATACTGATAGATCGTCACGGGCAGGCTGGACATCGGCTTGCTGAGGCTGACCGACCAGTTGAGGTTGCCGAGGCTGGTGAACAGCAGGGGCGCGGTTTCTCCGGCGATGCGGGCGACCGCGAGCAATATGCCGGTGAGGATACCATCCTGCGCGGCGCGGTAGCAGATCAGTACGATCACCTTCCATTTCGGCGCGCCCAAACCGACAGCCGCTTCGCGCAGGGAGGGGGATACCAGCCGCAGCATGTCCTCGGTGGTACGCACGACGATCGGGATGACGAGCACGGCCAGCGCCATGCAGCCGGCGATGCCGGAGAACCCGCCGAACGGTTCCACCACCAACTCGTAGATGAACAACCCGATCAGAATGGATGGCGCCGAAAGCAGCACGTCTGAAACGAAGCGCACCGAGTTCGCCATCGGGCTGTTCTTGCCGAACTCCGCCAAATAGGTGCCGACCATCAGGCCGATCGGCGTGCCGATCAGCGTGCCGACGCCGGTCTGGATCAGCGTGCCGACGATGGCGTTGAGCAAGCCGCCATGCGACCCGGGCGGCTTCGTCGTGTTGGTGAACACGGCGAGCGACAGGCCGCCCGCACCGCGCCACAGCAAGGTAACCAGGATCGAGGCGAGCAAGACCAGGCCGATGATGGTAGCGAGGATGCACAGCGCCTCGATCACCAGGTTTGCGCGATGGCGACGGCGGCCGAGATTGCGGGCGACCCGCTGGTCCTTGGCCGGGCCGGGAACGCTGCGGGTAGCGGCGGTGGATGCACTCATATCGTCAGACCTTCAGCCTTGGCCGCAGCATGTAGCGGGATATCGCCAGTACGATGAAGGAGATCACGAACAGGATGAAGCCCAGCGCGAGCAAGGACGCAAGTTTCAAGCTGCCGGCTGGGCTTTCCGGAAATTCGAGGGCAACGATCGAAGCGATGGTGTTGCCGGACGAAAACAGACTGGTCGAAATCCGGTCGGCATTCCCGATCACGAAGGTCACCGCCATCGTTTCGCCGAGCGCGCGGCCGAGGCCCAGCATGATGCCACCGACGACGGAGACTCGCGTGTAGGGCAGCACGATGGAGCGCATCACCTCCCAGGTGGTGCAGCCAACGCCGTAGGCGGATTCTTTATAAACGGGCGGCACGGTGTCGAATACGTCGCGCATGGTGGCCGCGATGAAGGGGATGACCATCACTGCCAATACCATGGCGGCGGTGAACAGGCCGGTGCCGAAGGGGGGGCCGGAAAACAGGTCCTCCAGCACGGGAATGCCGTCAAACGTGTCGATCGCCCACGGCTCGATGTATTGCGACATGATCGGCACGATGACGAAAAAGCCCCACATGCCATAGATGATCGACGGGATGGCGGCGAGCAATTCGATGGCGGTGCCGACCGGGCGGCGCAGCCATTCGGGGGCGAGTTCGGTGAGGTAGAAGGCGATGCCGAATGCCAGCGGCACCGCGAGGATCAGCGCGATGACGGAGGTGATCAGCGTACCGTACACGGAGACGGCGGCGCCGAACACATGGTGCACCGGGTCCCAGGTGGTGGAGGTGAGGAAGCCGGGGCCGAAGGCGCGGAACGCCGGCAGGCCACCGATGAACAGCGACAGGATCAGGCTGCCCAGCAGCACCAGCACGAAAACGCCAGACGCCCGTGCCAGGCCGGCGAATATGGGATCGCCAATGGCGGCGCGCCGGCGGCCGGCGGTGAAGGACGTTACTGTAGCGGCTTGTTGCACGAGGATTCGGTTCCAGTTCGGAGCGGCTTGCGCTGCCTGATGGTCGGTCCTGACCCAGCCATCTACCCTCAATCGCGCATTGGACACAGCGGTGTCGACATCGGGTAGAGGGCCGGCTCAATCACCGGGTCGAGCCCGGTGATCTGCGCCGGCCATGACGATCAGACGGCGGTTATCACATCGTCCCCGGCACTTCCTTCTGCCAGGCCGCGCGGATGGCGTTGTGCACGCTGTCCGGCAGCGGGATGTAAAGCAAAGCTGTGGCGAGGTCGTTGCCGTGGGCGAAGCCCCAGTCGAAGAACCTCTTGACCGCGGCGCTCTGGTTCGCATCCTTCGGGTCAGTGGGCAACAGCACGAACGTGGCGGATTCGATCGGCCAGCTTGCGGCGCCAGGCTGATCGTTCAGGTCGACCGCGAAATTCTGTACCTGCGACCAGTCGGCGCTCGCCGCAGCGGCCTGGAAGGCAGCCATCGTCGGCGTGACGAACATGCCCGCCTTGTTCTTGAGCTGCGCCGTCGTCAGGTGGTTGTTCGCGGCATACGCGCTTTCGTCGTAGCCGATGCCACCCGGGATCTGCTTCACCGTCGCGGCGACGCCGTCGCTGCCCTTCGCGCCGGCGCCGACCGGCCAGGCGACGCTGGTGGAGGAGCCGACCTTGCTCTTCCACTCGGCGCTCTGCATGCCGAGATAGTCGGTGAACACGAACGTGGTGCCGGAGCCATCAGCGCGGTGCACCGGCGCAATGGCGGTACGCGGCAGCTTCAGGCCGGGATTGAGCGCAGTGATCTCCTTATCGTTCCAGCGGGTGATCTTGCCGAGATAGATGTCGGCCAGGACCGGCCCGGTCAGCTTCAACTCATCGGGTTTGACGCCTGGGATGTTGACGATAATGTCGACGCCGCCGATCACCGTCGGGAATTGCATCAGCTTGTGCGCGGAGAGTTGATCCGCCGCGACCGGCATGTCGGAGGCACCGAAATCGACCGTGCGGTTGTTGATCTGATTGATGCCGGCGCCCGAGCCGATCGCCTGGTAGTTCAGGCTGATATGGGTCGTGGCGCGAGAAGCGTCGCCCCACTTGGCATAGATCGGCGCGGCGAAGGTGGAGCCGGCACCGGTGATCTGGGTTTGCGCGTTCGCCTGCTGCGCGGCGACGAGGCCGGCGGCAAGCAGGGTGAGATGGGCGAATTGCATGTTAAAGTTTCCCGATATTGGTTGGTCTCGCAGCAGATCTGCTGACGAAAACGGGCGAGGAACCATAGCCGGAAAAACAAGTCAAGAGGCGGTGTGGCGAAACGTTGATTTATACTGTGGATAATTTAACGTTTGTATATCAGGATACATCAAGACCACGCGCCGCTACACCAGATCGCAGCGCCAATACTTGAAATGACGGCGCGCGGGCTGTCAGCGGCTTCATCCCCACCGAGGGCGAACAATAGGGCGCGCCTGTGGCTGTCATATTGCAGTTTGATGATGTATTTGTGACATGAAGCGGCATGACGAATCAGGAACGCCCGTCCTCGATGAGACGGGCGTTTCCGCGCTTTGCTATCTGCGTACTTGACCGGCTGGCTCAGGCGCCCGCGAGTTGAATGACCCCGCCGCGCGGGCTGGCCGCATGCTCTTTCAACACCGCATCGGTCGCCGGCTCGATTTCCTTGAGCAGCACGTCGTAGCCCCACAGATCGGCCAAGTGCTGCAGCACCTGCCGCGCATCGCGCTCCTCCAGCAGCACGCGGTTCAGCGTGCGGTGGTGCAGGATCAGCCGCCGGTCGCCGATCAGGTTCACGTCCACCACCTGAATGTCCGGCGTGTTCCATGCCACGTCGTGTTGCCGCGCCAGAGCACGCTGGATCTTGCGATAGCCTCGCTCGTCGTGGATCGACTGCACGCGCAGGTTCGGTTCACTCGCATCGTCCATCACATGGAACAGACCGAACTGGCGGATCAGCCGCGGGCTGAGATACTGCAGGATGAAGCTTTCATCGCGGTAGTTGGCCCAAACGTCGCGTAGCACCGCCATCGGGTCGCCGTTGCCCGCGATGTCCGGGAACCACTGCTGGTCTTCCGCGGTCGGCTCGCTGCAGATGCGCTCGATGTCCTGCATCATCGCGAAGCCGAGGGCATAGGGGTTCATGCCGCCATAGCGCGGATCGTCGAATTCCGGCTGGAACACGACGTTGGTATGGCTGCGCAGGAACTCCACCATCGCACCGTCGTTGATCAGCCCCTTTTCGTGCAGGCGGTTCATGATGCGGTAGTGCGTATAGGTCGCGCACCCCTCGTTCATCACCTTGGTCTGCATCTGGGGATAGAAGTACTGGGCAATGATGCGGACGACGCGCAGGATCTCGCGCTGCCACGGTGCCAGGCGCGGGGCGACCTTTTCCAGAAAGAACAGGACGTTCTCCTGCGGCAATTCCAGCAACGCCTTGCGCTTCTCCTCCGCGGTCGGGTCGTGCTTGGCATTCCCCTGCCCCGGTACCGTGCGCCAAAGATCGTTGAACACCTGCTCCTCATGAACGCGGCGTTCGCGCGCGCGCTTCTCCTCGGTGCGCAGGTCCATGCCGCGGCGGCGCGGGTAGCGGTGCACGCCATGGGTCATCAGTGCGTGTGCGGCGTCCAGCAGTCGCTCGACCTGTGCCTCGCCGTACCTCTCCTCGCAGTCGGAGATGTACTTCTTCGCGAACTCAAGGTAGTCCAGGATGCCGTTGGCGTCGGTCCACTGCTTGAACACGTAGTTGTTTTTGAAGAAATGGTTGTGACCGAACGCGGCGTGCGCGATCACCAGGGTCTGCATCGTCGCCGTGTTCTCCTCCATGATGTAGGAGATGCACGGGTTGGAGTTGATGACGATCTCATAGGCCAAGCCCTGCATGCCGGCGCGATATAGCGCCTCATTGCGGGCAAACTGCTTGCCGAAGGACCAGTGCTTGTAGAAGATCGGCATGGCGATCGAGGAATAGGCGTCGAGCATTTGCTCGGAATTGATCACCTCGATCTGGTTCGGATAGGTGTCGAGGCCCAACTCGCCATGGGCGATCTCCGCCACCGCATCATGCACCCGCTGGATGGTGCCGAATTCCCAGTCGGCGCCTTCGTAGAGGGGGTGGGCAGCGCGGTTGGTGGTGATGCTCATCGGGGATGTCCTTAAAAAACAAAACACCCCCTCACTTTGTGGAAGGGGGCTGGGGGGAGGGGTCAAATCGCACTATCGTCATGTTCGACCCCTTTCCCCGGCCCCTCTCACAAGGGGAGGGGGTGCTTTCTGCCTTCCTGCCTCTTCATACCGTCTCTTGTTCCTGTGCGGTCTTGCGGGCGAACAGCTCGCGGAACACTGGGTAGATGTCGCGGCGGTGGCCCACCTTGCGCATCGCCATCGGGGCGCCGCTGCGGCAGATCGCGGTGTAGGTCTGCCACAGATCGGAGTCGCGGCGGATGAAGCCGGGCGGGAAATGCTCGGAATCGCGACCGACTTCCAGGTAAGCGTAGTACTGGCAAACCGGCAGGATCACATCCACCAGCAGCGCTGCGGTCTTATCGTTGTCGGACGCGGTGTTGTCGCCGTCCGACGCCTGCGCGGCGTAGATATTCCAGTTGTCCGGGCTGTAGCGCTCCTCGATCACCTGCTGCATCTCCTCTAGCGCAGTGGAAACCACTGTGCCGCCGGTCTCGGGGGAGTGGAAGAAGGTGTCCTCATCCACCTCCTGCGCCTGGTGCGTGTGGCGGATGAACACGACATCCACGTTCTTGTACCGGCGCTTCAGGAAAATGTAGAGCAACACGTAGAACCGCTTGGCCAGGTCCTTCATGTGCTCGGTCATGGAGCCGGATACGTCCATCAGGCAGAACATCACCGCCTGTGCTACCGGCTTCGGCTGCGCCTCGAACCGCCTGTAGCGGACGTCGATCGGATCGATGTACGGGATCAGGCTGCTGCGGCGCAGCTTGCGCTCCAGCTCCGCCTCGAGAAGCAGCCGCTGCGCCTGATCCTCCCCGTCGAGGCCCAGCGCATTGATTTCCTCGCGCAGCTTCTCCAGCTCGCTCGTCTTCGGCCGCCGCAGCGCGATTCGCCGCGACAGACTGTTCCGCACTGTGCGATTCAGCGCCAGGTTGGCGGGGGAGCCGGTCACCGAGTATCCGGCGCGGTGCCACGTCACCGCCTCCGCATTCACCACCCGCCGCTTGGCCAGATCGGGCAGCTCCAGGTCTTCCAGGAAAAGATCCACAAACTCGTCGCGAGAGAGAGCGAAGCGGAAGTCGTCCTGCCCCTCGCCGTCGGGGCTGCCTTCCGACCCGCCACCACCCGCGCCACCCTGTGGCCGAGGGATCGTATCCCCCTCGATATACTCCTTGTTGCCTGGCAACAGGTGGTCGCGAATGCCGCCGCTGTGGCTGCGGTGCAGCGACGGCTCGTGCACGCCCTGCGCCGGCAGTGAGACCTCGCCTTCCTGGTCGGCATCCTTGATGCTGCGGCTGGCGGAGGTCTCGTGCACCGCCTTGCGGATCAGCGATTTCGCCCGCCGCATGAAGCGCTGGCGGTTGGCGAGGTTCTTCCCGCTAGGGTTAAGACGCCGGTCGACGATGTGCATCTATGTCACGTACCCATTGGCCGTTGGACGTCATCCTGCCTGCTTCACGCGCATATACCACTCGACCAGCCGCCGGACCTGCCGCTCGGTATAGCTGCGCCCGGTCATGCGCTGGACGAACTCGGTGTGCTTCTTCTCGCTGTCGCTGTCCTTCTTGGACCCGAAGCTGATCACCGGCAACAGCTCCTCGACTTGGCTGAACATCCGCCGCTCGATCACTTCGCGGATCTTCTCGTAGCTCGTCCAGGACGGATTCTTACCATTGTTGTTGGCGCGCGCCCGCAGGCTGAACTTCACAACCTCGTTGCGGAAGTCCTTGGGATTGGCAATCCCCGCAGGCTTCTCAATTTTGGTCAACTCCTGGTTGAGCAATTCGCGGTTCATCAACTGACCCGTGTCGGCATCCTTGAAGTCGATATCCTCGATCCAGGCATCGGCATAGGCAACGTAGCGGTCGAACAGATTCTGGCCATAGTCGGAATACGATTCAAGGTAGGCCTTCTGGATCTCGTTGCCGATGAATTCCGCGTAACGCGGGGCCAGCTCGCCCTTGATGAACTCCAGGTACCGCTTCTCTGTCTCGGCCGGCAGTTGTTCGCGCCGGATCGCCTGCTCCAGCACATACATCAGGTGCACCGGATCGGCGGCGATTTCGGTGGTGTCGTGGTTGAACGTCGCCGCCAGCACCTTGAAGGCGAAGCGGGTGGAGGCGCCGTCCATGCCCTCTTCAACGCCGGCCACATCCTTGTATTCCTGCAAGGAGCGGGCGCGCGGATCGGTCTCCTTCAGGCTTTCGCCGTCATAGACCCGCATCTTGGAGAACAGCGTGGAGTTCTCGTGCCGGCGCAGGCGCGACAGCACGGAGAAGCGGGCAAGCATTTCCAGCGTCGCCGGCGCGCAGGGCGCCGCCGCCAGCTCCGACCGAGAGATCAGCTTGTCGTAGATCTTCTGCTCTTCGGTCACCCGAAGGCAGTACGGAACCTTGATGACGTAGATGCGGTCGATGAAGGCTTCGTTGTTGCGGTTGTTCTTGAAGCTCTGCCACTCCGCCTCGTTCGAGTGGGCCATGATGATGCCCTGGAAGGGGATGGCGCCGATGTTCTCAGTGCCGATGTAGTTGCCTTCCTGCGTCGCGGTCAGCAACGGGTGCAGCATCTTGATCGGCGCCTTGAACATCTCGACGAATTCGAGGATGCCCTGGTTGGCGCGGTTCAGGCCGCCGGAGTAGCTGTAGGCATCGGGATCGTTCTGCGCATGCAGCTCCAGCTTGCGGATATCCACCTTACCCACAAGCGAGGAGATATCCTGATTGTTCTCGTCACCCGGCTCGGTCTTGGCGACGCCGTATTGCCGCAACCGGGACGGCATCAGCTTTTGCACGCGGAACTTGGAGATGTCGCCGCTGAACTCGTCCAGGCGCTTGATGCACCAGGGGCTCATCAGCCCGGTCAGGCGCCGGCGGGGGATGCCGTAGCGGTCTTCTAGCAGCGGGCCCATGCGCTCCGGGTCGAACAGGCCGAGTGGGCTTTCAAACACCGGGCTTAGATCGTTGCCGGCCTTAAGCACATAGATGGGATGCACTTCCATCAGTGCCTTCAGCCGCTCGGCGAGTGACGACTTGCCGCCACCGACCGGGCCAAGCAAGTACATAATCTGCTTGCGCTCTTCCAGGCCCTGGGCGGCATGGCGCAGAAAGCCGACGATCCGCTCGATCGTCTCCTCCATGCCGTAGAACTCGCTGAAGGCGGGATACACCCGCATTGTGCGGTTCATGAAAATGCGGCCGAGGCGGGCATCCTTCGCGGTGTCCACCATGTCCGGCTCGCCGATCGCGGCGAGCAAGCGCTCGGTCGCGGTGGCGTACATCATCGGGCTGTCGCGGCACGCTTCCAGATATTCGGCCAGCGACATCTCAGCTTCGCGGTGCGCTTCGAAGCTTTTGGCGTAACTGGCGAACAGATCATCGACCATTGGCATCTGTCGCTCCATGGGTAAGACCAGATGGACGCTTCGTTCCCGCATTTTTGCAAGATGAGCGTGAAGGTATCCTATTAGCTTGGTGTCGCGTTAAGTTTTTTTCGCCGAGTCGCGAGAATTGCCGATCTAGGCTGTTTGGAGGAGGTCTGCCCATCAGAGTCTCCTTTCCGGAGGTGGTGCGGGCCGTCGAAAGAACAAAGGCCGATGCACCGTGTTCGGAATGTGGCGGATCACCAGCACGTGCAGCGGTCTCCCGCAAGCGCGCCAAGGTTGTCGATGCGATGCCAAGCTTCCTGGACGCCTTTGCCGTCCCGCGGCACGGTGGTCCGGCACGCGGTTCCGGAACCCCCAAGTACATTTGCCAAACGGCGGAAAATCAAGTATTTTCGGCGTAACGTTCAGTGATTTGTGACCCCCTTCGGCGACCCGTCGGTAGCGAACGCTACCGGCTGGAAGCATCAGGCAGGCGCGGTGGGTCTCCATGTGGCCCCTCCGATCAGTTCCACGACACCTGGCCGGATGCCAAGATCGTGCCGCCAACCACCGAGACTACCGCGGTATTCGTTAAGATCCGGCTAATCTCGGTAGATTCGCTCCGGGCGCTGCAAATCGGCAACGGCGCCCAGCGAACCCCGAAAATAGCTGATCGGCCCCCGAGTTGATTGAGATAGATCAGTCGCCCACAGGTTTTTTTGCGGCCGGCTTTCGGATCAGGGAGGCGGGGCACCGCTATCGCGAATTTGCGCGAGCAACTCCGCCTCGGCGCCGAGGGCGGGTGGCGGCAGGGGGTGCTTGGCCAGCAGCCGGATCGTCCGCCGCATCTGGTCGTAGTAGCGCCGGCAGGCGGGGCACAGGACCAAGTGCCAGCGCGCGCCCAGCCATGCGCGCGGCGGCAAGCTGTGCTCCATGTAGTCGGTCACCAGTTCGCTCATGTCGCGGCAGGTGGGAATGCGGATCATCCCGCTTGCGTCCTTCAAGCATTGCCGTGAGACTCGTCAACGCGGCCGGTGTTACGACGGATTGCCCCGGCCTGCCAGAAAGGACCAGTCGGCCATGCAGGTGGGTCGAAAGGACCGCGGGGAGTTCGACGATCCGGCATTCCTGACGCGGCTGCGACAGGGCGATCCGCTGGCGTATCAGCGCCTGATCCGGCGCTTCCATGGCTCGTTGGTAGGGGTCGCCGCCGGGATCATCGGCAGCCAGGCGCAGGCAGAAGAGGTGGTGCAGGACGCCTGGATGGCCGTGCACGCCGGCATCGGCCGGTTCGAGGGCCGGTCCAGCCTGATCACCTGGCTGTTCAGCATCGTGCTGAACCGCGCCCGCACGCGTGCCAGCAGGGAGGCGCGGCTCGTGGGGTTGCCCGACATGGCGGACGGCGGAGAGCTGGGGGAACGTGCGGTGCCGCTGTCCGCTTTCCATCCGGACGGGCACTGGGTGGAGGCGCCGCGGCTATGGGACGAGGTCAGTCCCGAGCGCATCGTCGGCGGGCGCCAGCTTTGGGACCATGTGCAGGAGGCGATCGAGCACCTGCCCGCGGCCCAGCGCGCTGTGCTGATCCTGCGCGACATCGAAGAGCGCGCGGCGGAAGAAGCCTGCGTATTGCTCAACATCAGCGCAGAAAACCAGCGTGTGCTGTTGCATCGGGCACGAGGCCGGATCCGCGCAACGGTCGATACGTTGATCGGCGCGGCACCGGCCGCCGCGGCGCGGGCGGCTCCCGCGCGGCGCGGCAGTGGGGCGACGGAACGGGCCGCCCGGTTCGTCGCCGCTGCCAGCCGCCTGCTGGCCTTCGGACGGTCGACGCGAATTGGACGCTGGATCGGGGTGTGGACAGCGGATGCCGCCTAGCAACGACTGTGCTATAATCAAACCAGCCGCGGCAAGCGGACAGGGCGACAAGCGGACAGGGCGAGAGGAAACAACATGGCGACGAGGAAGGACAAACCGGCGGCAGGACCGGTCGACCGCGCGGTTCCAAGCCGGCCATCGGTGCGCGTGACGGAGACGGTTGCGGCGACAACGACACCGCAGGCCGCCAGTCCGCAGCGGTTTTTGCGCGAGGCGGCATGGAGCCGCATGTTCGGCCGCACGGAAGCGAAGAACCCCTTCGCGAGTTCACGCTGACGGCATAACGCTCGCCCGCCGGGCCAGAATGGCCATACCACTTTCCCGCCGGACGGGAATTGCTGACGCAAGCGAGCCGTAGGGCGGAAAAGCGTAGCGCATTCCGCCATCACGACGGCAATGCGCCACTGCGCTTGCTTGCCCAGGACTGGCAGTGCCGTCGTTGCTGGGTTACCACCTTCCCACCCATCCAAAGTGAGGCGGCCATGGCCGATCTGCTCGAGACGATCGAGGACGGCGTAGCGATCCTGACCCTGAACCGGCCGGACCGCCTGAACGCGTTTTCCCCCGAACTGCTGAATATCCTGCGCGAAGCTTTGCCGCGATTGGCCGCCGACGAGTTGGTCGGGGCCATCGTCCTCACCGGGAGTGGCCGCGGCTTCTGTGCCGGGGGCGATGTCAAGACCATGGCGGCGCGTGAGGAGGGGCGGACATTCGAGCAACGCCTCGAAGGCTACCGGTCTATGCATCAGATTCCATTGATGATGCGCACCCTGCCGAAGGTGATCATCGGCATGGTAAACGGCCCGGCGGTCGGAGCGGGATTGGGCTTGGCGCTGGCCTGTGACCTGCGGATCGCGGGCCGGTCGGCACGCTTCGCCACTGGCTTCGCCAACGTTGGCTATTCCGGCGATTTCGGCGGCTCCTGGCTGCTGACCCGGCTGGTCGGCACGGCTAAGGCCCGCGAGCTGTATTTCCTCAACGATATGCAGGACGGGGAGCAAGCGGCGGCACTGGGGATAGTCAATCGGGTGGTGGCCGACGCGGTGCTGCGCGAGGAGACGCTGGCGCTGGCCCGGCGCGTCGCGGAGGGGCCACGCGTGGCGCTGGGATACATGAAGCGCAACCTGCACGCGGCAGAGACCGAGCCGTTCGCCACGGTGCTGGAGATGGAGGGCATCCACCAGGCCCGCGCCGGCCAGACCGAGGACCACCGCGAGGCAGTGGCGGCCTTCAATGAGAAGCGGAAGCCGCGGTTTCGGGGACGGTGAAGGCGTGCAAAGGGGAAGGAAGAAACGAATTGACACCCCCTCCCCTTGTGCGAGGGGGTGTCCTTTGCTTTTTTTCCCTTCCCCTCCCCCGCCCCCACGTATGCTCCACGTACGCCCGGTCACGCCCGCCAGACACTGACCCGTGCCGCGCTGTGCGTGCGCTCGGCCAGCTGTTCGCCCAACTCGGGCAACGCTTCGTCCCGCCCGGTCTCCGCCACGACCAGCGCCTCAGGTGCGATCCAACCCATTGCCCGCAACCGCTCCACCGCGCGCGGCACCAGCGTCTGACCGTACGGTGGGTCCAGAAATACCACCCCGCATGGCTCGCCCTGCAGGGCGGCCAGGACGTCCACCGCCAGCACAGCAGCCTGCACCTCGGCCCGGCACGTCGCCACATTCCGCCGCAGCGCCACCAACGCCCCCCGATCCTGCTCCATGAATGTCGCGAAGGCTGCGCCGCGCGACAGTGCCTCCAGGCCCAGCCCTCCGGTGCCGGCGAATGCGTCCAGCACACGCGCGCCCTCCAGGACGCCGCGGCCGCCCCAAGGCGCATGCAGTAGCATGTCGAACAGCGCCTGCCGCACCCGGTCGGCCGTTGGCCGGGTCACCTGCCCTGGCGGCGCCACCAACGCACGGCCACGCCACTTGCCGGCGACGATGCGCATCAGCCCTCGCGCGGCACCTGGTCGCGCAGCACCCGTGCCGGCACCTCCTCCACGGCCCCGCGCGGCAGGGTGCCGAGCTGGAATGGCCCGTAGGCAATCCGGATCAGCCGCGTCACCGGCAGACCGAGATGCGCCATCACCCGCCGCACTTCGCGGTTGCGGCCCTCGCGCAGCGACAGCGTCAGCCAGGCGTTGTCGCCCTTCACCGCGTCCAGCCCTGCCTCGATCGGCCCGTAGCGGACGCCCTCCACCGTCACGCCGCGTTTCAGCGCCGCCAGCGCCGCCTCCTGCGGGCGGCCGTGCACGCGCACGCGATAACGGCGGATCCAGCCGGTCGCCGGCAGCTCCAGCCGCCGCGCCAGGCCGCCGTCGTTGGTCAGCAGTAACAGGCCCTCGCTGGCCAGGTCGAGCCGGCCGACGCTGACCACGCGCGGCATCCCCTGGGGCAGCTTGTCGAACACGGTCGGCCGACCCTCCGGGTCGCGATGCGTCGTCATCAGCCCGGCAGGCTTATGGTAGCGCCACAGGCGGGTGCGTTCGGGCGATTCCACCGCGGCACCGTTCACCACCACGATGTCGTCCCCGGTCACGAACGTGGCGGGATGCGTCACTGGCGCGTTGTTGAGGCGAATGCGGCCCTCGGCCACCAGCTTCTCGGCATCGCGCCGGCTGGCGACGCCGGCACGGGCCAGCCACTTGGCGATCCGTTCGCCGCGCGCCGCGTCGGTCATGCGCAGGCAGCGATCAGGGCGTCGAAGATCCGGCGGTCGCCCGGGTCGATGCCAAACTCCGGGTGCCACTGCACCCCGAGGCAAAAACGGTAGCGCGAATCCTCCACCCCCTCGATCACCGAGTCGTCGGCCACCGCGTTGACCAGCGCGAAGGGCCCGGGGTCGCGCACTGCCTGGTGGTGCGACGAGTTCACCCGCATCTGCGTGGTGCCGACGATCCGGTGCAGCAGCGTGCCGGGTGTGATCCTCACGTCGTGCCCTGGCTCGTGCCGCGGATTCGGTTGCTCGTGTTCCAGCGCGCCGGGGATCGCGTCGGGGATGTGCTGGATCAGCGTACCCCCCAGCACCACCGCCAGCAGTTGTTCGCCGCCGCAAATGCCTAGCACCGGCACGTTGCGCGCCAGGGCACCCTCGGTCAGCGCGTGCTCTGCCGCGGTGCGCTGCTGTTTCAGGGTCACGGTCGCGTGCCGATCCAGGTCGCCGTACAGCGTGGGATCGATGTCGAAGGCGCCGCCGGTCACCACCAGGGCGTCGATCCGGTCCAGGTACTCCGCCGCCAGAGCCGGATCGTGCGGCAGCGCGACCGGCAGGCCGCCGGCCGCGGCGATCGCCTCGGCGTAGTTTTGGCGGATGGCGTACCAGGGGTATTTCGAATAACCGCCTGGGCCTTCCGAATCCAAGGTCACGCCGATGATGGGCCGCTTGCGCATGCCGGGTTGCTAGACCGCACGGACGCGAGCGGGCAAGAAGCGCCGGATGGTGACCCCGATGGACATCGCGCTGGCGGAAGCCGGGAAAGCCTCGGACCGCGGGGAAATCCCGGTGGGTGCCGTCGTGATTGCCAGCGACGGAACGGTGCTCGCCCGGGCCGGCAATGCGGTCGAGGCGCAAGCCGACGCCTCCGCCCACGCGGAATTGCTCGCCTTGCGCGCCGCGGCCGCACTGCGCGGCGAGCCACGCCTGCCCGATTGCGATCTGGTGGTCACGCTGGAACCCTGCCCGATGTGTGCCCAGGCCATCAGCCTGTTCCGCATCCGCCGGCTGGTATTCGGCGTATACGATCCCAAAGGCGGCGGCGTAGAGCATGGCGCGCGCGTGTTCGACGCCGCATCCTGCCACCATCGACCGGAGGTGGTCGGCGGGGTCCGGGAAGCGGAGGCCGCCGCCCTGCTACGCGCGTTCTTCCAGGCTCGGAGATAACAGAACGTGCCATGCAAGCAGGGGAGTGCTGGCCAATCGGGCGCCGTCTCCGCACCTCATCGCGCCGTACGGCAAGCACCGGTAGCCGTTGGGAATCAGGAAGCCGCTCAGTTTACGGGGTACCACTGAGCCTCGGAGACGGTTGCGGCAAAGCAAGCAAGGCTTTAGCACAGAGTTACCGAAAAAGATTAAGCCACACCGGGAACGGCAAAAAGGTTTGGATGCGGGCATGCATGAATCCGAACAGCGGATGGAACTGGCAGTGGTAGAGATGCAGGCACTTGCGGTGGCGCGGTGCCAGTCCCGGTCGCTTGGTGCTGCGGTCGCGCACAATCTCATACGACACGCAGGGCTCGACGGCTTCCAGGATACAGATCAGCCCCTGGTCGACATGGTCCACCGCGGCGATCTCGCGGGCCACCTGCTTCTTTGTCGGTCCCGCTTGAGGCAAGGCAGTGGATCCGCCGGCCGATCTGCCTCGCCAGTGCTTCCGAGGCTTGCCTCAGCCGCTGGGTCAGCGCTTCGGCATGCGTTCCAAAATCCTTTAGCAGCACCTGCGCCGCCCAGAACTACTGCATCATCCCCGTGCGATGTGCCAGCATCCGCACAGCCGGTCGAATCCCGACAGCGTGCTGATGACAGCACCTGCGTGCTTTTGTAGAAAGGCTTCCACGGCGTTCCTTTCCTGGCTGTTTCATCGGTTTCTCGCAAAAGCCAGTTTAGCCAGGTCAATGGCGGAACGCCGTACCCTCCTTTGGTTGCGGCCGAAGGCTGCACTAGGTTAAAGCCCTTCTTACTCGATTGCCTTTGCCTTTATCCCCCACAGGTGGTCGACAGCCGTCACGCCAGACACACTTGCTCAGATCCGATCGCCCTGCCTATTGAGAGCCCGCCAGCCGATATCGCGGCGATAAACGCCCTCCGGCCAGTCGATCGCCGCCGCACCGGTGTAGGCCGCGTCACGCGCCGCGGCCAGCGTGGCGCCGGTGGCACACACCGTCAGTACACGGCCGCCGGCGGCGCGCACCACGCCGGTCGCGTCCGCCGCGGTTCCAGCGTGGAAGACCAGCACCCCTGGGATCGCCGCCGCACTCTCCAGGCCGCGGATTTCGCTGCCATGCTCAGGCGCCTCGGGGTAGCCGGGCGCCGCCATCACCACGCCCAGCGCGGCCATGTCGTGCCAACGCAGGTCGAAATTCGCCAACTCGCCGTCGTTGGCGGCCTGCAGCGCCGGCAACAGGTCCGACTTCAGCCGCAGCAGCACTACCTGGCACTCCGGGTCGCCAAAGCGCACGTTGAACTCGATCAGCTTCGGACCATCCTCGGTCAGCATCAGCCCGGCATAGAGCACGCCGCGGAACGGCGCGCCCCGCCGCGCCATCTCCGCCAGCGTCGGCTGCACGATCCGCTGCATCGCCACTTGTTCCAGCGCGGGAGGAAACATGGGCGCCGGCGTATAGGATCCCATGCCGCCCGTGTTCGGGCCGGTATCGCCATCACCCACCCGCTTGTGGTCCTGCGCCGAGCCGAGCAGCAGCGCCGTCTCGCCGTCGCAGAGGGCAAATAGGGAGACTTCATCGCCGGTGAGGCATTGTTCGATCACCACAGCGGCGCCGGCTTCGCCAAATGCGCGCGCCTCCATCATGGTATCGATCGCGGCCAGCGCCTCGGCTTCCGTGGCGGCAACGACCACACCCTTTCCCGCGGCCAGCCCATCGGCCTTCACCACGATCGGCGCACCCCGGCGGCGGATGAATTCGCGCGCGGCTTCCGGATCGTCGAAGCGTTCCCATTGCGCGGTGGGGATGCCGGCGGCGTCGCAGATTTCCTTGGTGAAGCTCTTGCTGCCCTCGAGCTGCGCGGCGGCGCGAGACGGACCGCAGCAGGGGATGCCCGCCCCCTCCATCGCATCGGTGATGCCGGCGACCAGCGGCGCCTCGGGTCCCGGGAGAACAAGATCGACGGCGTTGTCCTGCGCAAAGGCGACCAGGGCGGGGAAATCCAGCACGCCGATGGCGACGCATTCGGCAACCTTGGCAATGCCGGGATTGCCCGGTGCGCACCACAGTTTGGTCAGCAGCGGACTGGCAGAGAGCATCCAGCACAGCGCATGCTCGCGTCCCCCCGACCCGATCACCAGCACGCGCATGAAAGATGGCTCCCTGCCTCGCCGCGGCCCCGGCCTGCGCTGAACAAGCGGCAGCCGCCTTCGCTCCGCAGCGCCTGTAGCATAGGCTGCGCCGGCGGACGAACGTCGCGCCGCGGGCGATGAGCGGCAGGCGAACCCGAGGAGAAATCCAACGAGATCACCGCCATCCCGCTGCTGCTCCAGCGCCTCGAATTGAAGGGCGCGCTGGTCACCATCGATGCCATGGGCTGCCAGACCAAGATCGCCGCCACCATCCTCGATTGAGGTGCCGACTACCTGCTCGCCGTGAAAGACAACCAACCAACCCTGCACGACGACATCAAGCGCTATTTCGACGATGCCCCACCAACGAGCTGCAAACTCTCCAAACCACCGACGGTGACCACGACCGCATCGAGATCCGCCCCCATGTCGTCAGCCACAAGGTCGATTGGCTTGCCGAGGACAGCCGCTTCCCAGCATCAAGTCGATCGCCATGGTCGAGAACACCGTCGAACGTAAGGGCGAGACCTCGTGCGAGCGCCGCTACTACATCTGCTCCCTCGCCCTACTGGTCACCCTGTTCGCCTGGATAGCCCGTTCACCGTACGGCCGACCGCTTTACAGCCCGACAACGCTCGCCGCCATTCCGCCGTAGCGTGCACCGGCCACTTGGTCCGGCGCCAATAATCGCTCGATCGCCGCCAAAGTTGCGACCGACACCGTAAGCTCTGCTGTTGCCGCATTTTCCTCCAGCCGCTCCGGGCGGCTGCTGCTGACGATCGGCACCGCCGGCGGATCGCGCGACAGCAGCCAGGCCAGCGCTAGCTGCGCCGGCGTGCAGCCTTCGGCCGAGGCAATGCGTCGGAACTCTGCCAGCAGCGCCAGGTTGTGCCGCAGATTGTCGCCGGAGAAGCGTGGCATGCCGTGCCGCATGTCGCCTGACGGCGGCTCGACCGTAATCGCGCCCGCGAGGAAGCCTCGGCCCAGCGGACTGTAGCCGACGAACCCGATACCGAGTTCGTGGCACACGCCCAAGACCTCCACCTCCACATGCCGTGTCCATAATGAATATTCGATTTGCACTGCGCTCATAGGGTGCACCGCATGGGCGCGGCGGATCGTCGCCGGCGCCGCCTCGGAAATGCCGAGGCATCGCACCTTGCCGGAGCGCACCAGTTCGGCCATGGCACCCACCGTGTCCTCCACGGGCACCGTCGGATCGACACGGTGGATGTAATAGAGGTCGATCGTCTCCACGTTCAGTCGCCGCAGGCTCGCCTCGCAAGCCTGGCGGACATAGGCCGGACGCCCGTTCGCGGCAGGTGTGCCGTCCGGCCGGCGCAGATTGCCGAATTTGGTTGCAACTACGAAATCGCCACGGCGGCAGGCGACCGCCTTGCCCACCAGCACCTCGTTGGCGCCCTTGGCATAGGCGTCGGACGTATCCAACAGATCGATCCCGAGTTGACGCGCGCGGTGGATGAGGGCGATTGCCTCGGCTTCCGGCGGAGGCGTGCCATAGGCGGCGGTAAGCGTCAGGCAGCCCAGCCCGATGGCGGAGACTTCAAGCGAACCAAGACGACGCCGCTGCATGCCCTTTTCCTTCGGCCCCGAACGCGGGACGTAGTTTGTCAGGGGAGGACCGGCTGGGCCAGCCCCGCAGGGCCAGGGGCTGCCGCATGAGAACGGCGGCCGAAGCGTCACAGCGGAAACGGCAGACGCCCTTCCCGGTAGCCGTCATGGTCGAAATGCTGCTGCGCCGACTTGAGCCGGCCGGACCGAATATACTGCGCGACACCAGGGTTCTCGGTCAGGTACCACCGTTCATTCACATTGATGGCGAACGGCCAGCGTCCCTCGAAGTACCCGTTAGTCAGGAAGTGCTCCTGCGCCGTGGCGACCTTGCCTTCCTTGATCGCCTCGGCGACGTCTGGGTAGCATTCCAGATACCAGGCCTCATCGACCTCAACCACGGACAGCAGCGCGCGGAGCGCGTCGAGCAATTGCTCGTAGGTGACCGGCGGATTGGCCTCCACGCCAACGCCCGCCACGCCGGTGAAGTGCAGCAGTTCCTTGAGCTTGTTGAATGGCGGCAGATACGGCACTACAACACACCTCCGGACAGGTGGCTTGCCGTCACAAGAGTGGTCGTTGTGGCTACACCGGGCCTTTCGCCAATCCCGCCCGTGGCGTCAGGCCTTTGAGGCCCGCTTGCGCCCCATCTTGCGCGGCACGGATCGTTTTTGACCAAGACCGATCTTTTTGGCAAGCACCGATCGCGTTTTGGCGTAATTCGCCGCCACCATCGGGTAGGTGGATGGCAGCCCCCAGCGGGCACGGTACTGGTCCGGCGTCAGCTTGTGGTCCGTCATCAGGTGTCGCTTCAACATCTTCATCTTTTTGCCGTCTTCCAGGCAGATGATGAAGTCCGAGAACACAGACTTGGTGGGCGGCACGGCCGCCTTCGGCTTGACTGATTCGGAGGGCTCCTCGGCGACGCTCGCCAGGGTGCGGTACACCTCCCGGATCAGCTCCGGCAGCTTGTCCGGCTCCACCGGGTTCTTGGCGACATGGGCGCTGACAATTTGGGCGGTAAACCCCAATACCGTGTCCGTCGGTTCGGCCATATTCGGTTCGCCCCTGGCAGGCCCGAATCGGTGGGCCAAACGCAATATCCACAGGCAATCATATCTTTTCAGCCAATTCAAGCAACACAAAAAAATTTCGCCGCCGGGCCGGCCGGCGGCGAATTGCGATACCGATATGATCTTTGGCAGAACGATCCCGTTTCAGGCCGCTTTAAGTTGCGCTTCCGCGAACTCATAGTTGGCGATCTTGTCCAGCCAGTTCTGCAGATAGTCAGGCCGGCGGTTGCGGAAATCGAGGTAATAGCTGTGTTCCCACACGTCGCAGCCGAGCAATACCTTGCCTTCGCCGGTAGCCAGCGGGTTGGAGCCGTTGGGCGTCTTGGTCACCTTCAGCTTGCCATCCGAGCCGAGCACCAGCCAGGCCCAGCCCGATCCGAACTGGCTGACGCCGGCGGCCTTGAATTCATCCTTGAATTTCGCGACGCCGCCCAGATCTTCACTGATCTTCTTTTCCAACGCGCTCGGGATGCTGCCACCCTTCGGGCTCATGCACTGCCAGAAGACGACGTGGTTCCAGTGCTGCCCGGCATTGTTGAACACCGGACCGCCGGCCGAGGCCGTGGCCTTGACGATCGCCTCCAGCGACTTGCCCTGCAGCGAGGCATCTTTCTCAACAAAGCCGTTCAGCGCGGTGACATAGGCCTGATGGTGCTTGCCGTGATGCAGGTCGAGCGTCTCTTCGCACATGCCCCGGTCCGCGAGCGCGGTCTTGGAGTAGGGCAAGGTCGGTAGTTCGAAAGCCATGGGCATCCTCCGCCTGGTTACCGTGAGTGGATTGGTTTGTGATGAGGTCGGCCGGGCAGGTAAGCCATATGATGTCAATACCGTGACCCGCGTTCCGGTCCCCCGTCTGCGCCGACACTGTGCAAGATACAACCCTGCGCCCCCCGTGCAAGCGAACCGGCCCGTCTGTCAGCCGGCCTGTCTGTCAGCCGCCCTGTCTGGCAGCCGCCCTGTTTGTCAGATGCCCCGTCTGCCAAGCGCCCCGTCCGCCAATCGCCCGGTCTGCCAATCGCCCTGTCTGCTGGCTGCGCTGTTGCGAGGCGGCAGCAATCATGGCGCCAGCCCGGCGCATCCTCACTCTCCGCGCGAAAGCTTGTTCCAGCGACAGCGGGCGCGGATATTCCGCAACCACCGATCCGCGCTTGCTGGGTGATGAGGGGGCGTGGAACAGAGGCCGGATTCTAGCTTGCAACAGCGAGCGATCACACTTGCTTGTCCCGGCGCGCGACGCCACCTCCGCCCGTCATGGATGAAGCACTCGCCGCGCTGGTGCGTCAGCACGATCCTGACCGTTTCCTCACCGCGCTCTTCGCGCCGCCGGCAAAGCGTGATGCCCTGCTCACTCTCTATGCATTCAATCATGAGCTTGCGCGGGCGCGCGAGGTCGCTTCGCAACCGACCCTGGCACTGATCCGGTTGCAATGGTGGCGCGAGGTGATTGAAGGCGCGCCGCGACACCATGCCGTTGCCACGCCATTGCGTGCCGCGATCGATGCGGGCCTGCTGCAACGCGAGGACTTGCTCGCACTGATCGACGCCCGCGAGATCGAGGCCGACCCGCAGATCGACACACTGTCCGACTGGCGCACATATCTTATGGCCGGTGCCGGCGGCGTGGCGGTCGCCGCCGCTCGTTTGCTCGGTGCCTCACAGCCGGAGACAGTGCGGCCGCTCGGCGCCGCTTACGGCGTGGCCGGTCTGCTGCGCAGTTGGCGATTGCTCGCGGCGCAGGGGCGATGCCTGCTGCCGATAGACCTGCTGGACGGGCAGGGCCTCTCCATCGAGGCCGCCATTGCCGCGCCGGAATTTGCCGCAGTTCAGGCGGTGCTGGCACGCCTCGCTGTGGAAGGCCACGTATTCATGCGGCAGGGCGCCGCGACAACCGTGCGGGGCGAGACGGTTGCGGCGGCGTTGCCGGCGGTGCTGGCCCGGCGAGACCTCGCACGCTGGCCGCAAGAGGCGCCGCCGCGCCGCGGGATAGGCGACCGTCTTGCCGTCGCCATCGCAGGGTTGCGCCGGCGGCTTTAGCGTTGTGATTGCGGCGCAGCAAGCCGTCGGCGAATTTGTTAGTGCGACCGCAGTGAAACGATCTTTCGAAGAAGGGGCACGTCGTATCAGGCGGCCTTACGCTTGACCGATCGGCGCCGCTCCGACGTTGCGGCGGGCGAAGGCCCACAAGCGTGGGCGAACCAATCCATATCCATCTGTCCCGGCCGGCCCTGACCCCCGGCCATCTACCCCCAGAAATCAAGAGGCGTGCGGCATCACGACCCGATCTATCCGGCCACCGCACGATACACACGTGCATACTCCGCGGCCGGACGCCGCCACGATACGTCCGACCGCATGGCATTGACCTGCAGCCGCCGCCACATCTCCGGCTGCCGCCACAGTGTGGCAACCCGCTGCATTGCCCCCTCCAGGCCTTCCCGAATCACTGGCGCAAACTGCACGCCGGTCCCGGTGCCGGCCGCCAGGGCCGCGTGATTCGCATCGATCACCGTATCCGCCAAGCCGCCGACCCGCGCCACCACGGGTAGCGCGCCATAGCGCAGCGCGCACAGCTGGGTCAGGCCACACGGTTCGAAACGCGAGGGCACCAGCAACGCGTCGGCACCGGCTTGGATCTGGTGCGCCACCGCCTCATCGTAACCGAGCACGCATCCGATTCGCCCCGGATGCGCCGCGGCAGCGGCGCGGAAGGCCGCCTCGAGTGCTGGCTCCCCTGCCCCCAACATCACCAGTTGGGCGCCCAGCCGCAGCACCTCCTCTAGGCTGGCCAGCAGGAGATCGACGCCTTTCTGCCAGGTCAGCCGGCTGATCACTCCGAACAATAGCGCGTCGCGCGCCGCCTCCAGTCCGAACCACGCCTGCACTGATGTCTTGTTGGCTGCCCGGCGGTCCAGCCTGGCGGGGGAAAAATCCGCGACGATCAAGTCGTCAGTTGCGGGGTCCCATACCTTGTCGTCGATGCCGTTCAGGATGCCGCGGAGCACCGAAGACCGGGAGCGCAGCAGGCCATCCAGCCCCATGCCCCCGACGGGCGTCTGGATCTCGGCCGCGTAGGTGGGGGAGACGGTGGTGATGCAGTCGGCAAAGAACAGGCCTGCCTTGAGGAAACCGATGTCGCCGTAGCACTCGACGCCGTCAATGCTGAACGCTTCCGGGGGCAGGTGCAGCGCGGACAGCAGGCCGGACCAGAAGCGTCCCTGGAAGGCCAGGTTGTGCACGGTCATCACCGTGGGTGGACGCCGCCCGCCGCGGTAGTGCAGATAAGCCGGCGCGAGGCCGGCCTGCCAATCGTGCGCATGCAGCACGTCGGGGACCATGCCGGCCACCGCCCCCTGTGCGATGTCCGCGGCCACCTCCGACAGCGCGGCGAATCGCTGCGGATTGTCCGGCCAGTCGCGGCCGTCCGTGGCGATATAGGGGCCGCCGGGCCGGGCATAGAGGTGGGGGGCGTCGATCGCCAGCAGCTCCAGCCCCGCCGCACCTCCGCGCAACAACGTCGCTGGGCCGCCGAACAGGTCCGCGAATCGGTGCACCGGCACCGGATCGATCAGGCCGCGCAGCATCGCGGGATAGCCGGGCACCAGGGTGATGGTGTGGACGCCCTCCGCCTCCAGTGCCGGCGGCAGCGCGCCCGCTACGTCGGCCAGGCCCCCGGTCTTGATCAGCGGAAAGATTTCGGAAACAACACTGAGTACAGTGAGTGCCGTCACCCACCCAACCTGTCGATCATGGGCTGGGTGATCAGGCAGACGCCCTTTTCCGTGCGACGGAAGCGGGTTGCGTCGAATTCCGGATCCTCGCCCACGACCAGGCCGGGCGGGATGCGGACGCCCTTCTCGACGATCACGTTGCGCAGCCGCGCATGGCGGCCGATGTCGGCGTCGGGCAGGATCAGCGCATTCTCCAATTGCGCGTAGGAATGCGCGTGCACGCCGGTGAACAGGAGCGTGCGCCGCAGGCGGGCGCCGGAGATAATGCAGCCGCCGGAGACCAGCGATGAAATCGCTTCACCGCGGCGACCGTCGATGTCGTGCACGAACTTGGCGGGGGGCGTGATCTCGCCATAGGTCCAGATCGGCCAGTCGCGGTCGTAGAGATCGAGCGCTGGCACCACATCTGTCAGATCGATGTTCGCTTCGAAATACGCATCGACGGTGCCGACGTCGCGCCAGTACGCCTGCGGCTCGAACCCGGAGCGGACGCAGGACTGCGCGAAACGGTGCGCGACCGTGCGGGCGTTGCGTACCATGTAGGGGATGATGTCGCCGCCGAAGTCTCGCCTGGATGCGGAATCGGCGGCATCGCGGCGGAGCTGGTCGAACAACACGCTGGTGGCGAAGACGTAGATGCCCATGCTGGCCAGCGACAAATCCGGCTTGTCCGGCATGCCGGGCGGGTTGGCGGGCTTCTCGACGAAATCAGTGATGCGGTCGCCGGCGTCAACCGCCATGACGCCGAAGCCGCGCGCCTCCAGCCGCGGCACCTCGATGCAGCCGACCGTGACGTCGGCGCCGCTCTCGACGTGCTGGGCCAGCATGACCTCGTAGTCCATTTTGTAGATGTGGTCGCCTGCCAGCACGATCATGTATTGCGGCGCGTAGGATTCGATGATGTCGATGTTCTGGTAGATCGCGTCGGCGGTGCCGGCATACCAGTTGTCGCCCGCACGCTGCGAGGCGGGCAGGATGTCGAAGCTCTCGTTGCGTTCTGGGCGGAAGAAGTTCCAGCCGCGCTGCATGTGCCGGATCAGGCTGTGAGCCTTGTACTGGGTGGCGACACCGATGCGGCGGATGCCGGAATTCAGCGCGTTGGACAGCGAGAAATCGATGATGCGGCTCTTGCCGCCGAAATAGACGGCGGGCTTGGCGCGGATGGCGGTGAGTTCCTGCAACCGCGTGCCGCGGCCGCCGGCCAGCACATAGGCCATGGAGGAGCGCACCAAGGTGGCGCTGCCGATTGGTTGCTGGCGCATGAGCCCGGCCTCCCGCTTACGCCCGTTTGATCCCGGCCACCCCACGGTACACGCGTCAACGCGGGGGCGCCAGAGCAGTTCGCGGGCTATCGCTCGCGGTAAAGACCGATGGTTCGTGGGCTGGGCATCAGGCCCTGCGGGGGAACACGCGCTTGATTATGGCTGCGCCGAGCCTTCAGCGTCATGGTACGCGACGGTTAAGTAAAAACCCGTCATCCACGACTTTGTCTCGTATAGCGCTGCACGTCGCAGATGGTGCGCCTTCGCGCACCATAACGTGAGGACTACCATGTGCCGTCGCAGATAATTCGTTTATCGCCCCGCAGGCCCTCACCTCAGCGTACCCAGTGCGCCGGTTCCCATTCCCACCGACCGAAGCGCGCCCGCCACACCCAATGACCGGGCACGTAGCGGCCCCAGCCCGGATGCCGCATGACGTAGTGTCCGCCGATCCAGACGTAGCGGACGCCGTTCCAGTGCCAGTGTCCAGGCTCCCACACGTAACGGGCGCCCGGGGCGCCCGGCACCACTTCGACCCGCGGTGGCGGCGGAGCGGCGGGCATCGGCGGCGGCTGCGCCATGGCACTGCCGATGCCGATCAACAGGAATGAGGCGAAGGCCAGGGGCGCCAATTTCATGTGCCAACTCCATCGGATTGCGTCAGTGATCATGGTAGCCCGAGTGGTAACGCGGTGTCCCCGAACGTAACAGCCGGGGGGGAGCGACCTGCCTGACGAATGCGCGCGTAGCGGTGGGGAAGCACCGTTGGGTCACGGCGCCCTTCAGGGAGACGCATGGCGCAACCCGCGGCGGAGGCATCAGAACGCCACCACGGAGCGGATGCTCTCGCCGCGGCGCATCAGGTCGAAGCCCTCATTGAAGCGCTCGCGGCAGCACGTGGGTGATCAGGTCGTCGATGTTGATGCGGCCGTCCAACCAGTCAACGACGCCGGGGACGTGGGTGTGGCCGCGCGCGCCACCGCAACCGATGTAGCAGACCTTCTCGAACGGCGCGTCCTAGCGGATCTTGCCGAGCGCGATCTCAGGCAGGACGGTGAAATTGGCGAAGGTCGACGTACCCTATAGTGCGTCACCGGGGTGCCGTCGCAGAAGCAGCGGCTGGAGCCGTCGGGCATCACACCGCGGCCCCGGGTACCGCGGATCGCCACGCACAGGTTGGTCTTGCGGCTGAGGCATTCCGGCGTGTAGAGCGGGATGACGTGGCCGCCCGGTTTGACGCTGGTGACGCCGGGGCCGGTCTCCGCCAGCACGCCAGCGCCTTCATGGCCCAGGATGGCGGGGAAGATGCCTTCCGGGTCGGTGCCGGAGGCGGTGAATTCGTCGGTGTGGCAGATGGCCGGTGGCCTTGATTTCCACCAGTACCTCGCCGGCGCCGCGGCCTGCCACGTCGACCGTTTCGAGGCTAAAGGGCTCAAGGCAAAATAACCGAATCACGCAAGGGCGAGGTGTGCGCATCCCCCGCGTCATGGTACGCGAAGGCGCACCATCCACGTGCTTCGTGCGGTAGGGAACCATGCCAGGAGACCCGGTGGACGAAACGAAGGGACGCCGACCAAACAGGTGTAAAGAAATCCGACATCTCCTCGCGGGAGGAGGGTCGCCGTCTTCGAACAGCGTAGCGCGGCTAGCACTTCCGGCGTCGACGTGCCGCGCCAAGTGCAAGCAGACCAGAGCCGACCATCAGCGCCGAGGCGGGCTCTGGAGCCGACGTGGCGCCGGTAGGGGAACCCGTCGTATAGTTGTAAGTGACGTTCAATGTAAAAGCTAAGGTTGGTAGCGGATCGAAGATCATTCCCGAAACCCCCGTCACGACATATGAATTTGACCCGAGGGTGATGGTCGTGTTCGGACCCACGACACTGCTCTCCCAGTCCGCCAGGTCGCCATACGTCATGGACCCGGGAGAACCGCTGTTGCCCGGCGAACTAAACGATCCTGCCGTGGTCGGCGTCGCGAAGACGTAGCCGGATCCAGTCACGCTGAGCGCGGGCGCCCCATCGAGCACCGACGGCCCCCCGGTGATGCCCAGATCAGTCTCTGCGTGCAACGTTCCGCTGAAGCTGCCGGCGGCGCTCGACAGCGTGACCTGACCGCTATAGTTGGCGGTCAGGTTCTCGAAAACCAGGATCGACTGCAGGTGGCCGCCGGGCACGTCGAAGGTTGAGACCGATACTTGCTGGCCGATCCAATCGCCACCAGTGGATGTGGCTGGATTGGGCGTGACCGTGGCGGCCACGGACAATGATGGCGATGCTTCCGCCGACGGTCCCAGCCCAACGGCAGCCACGACCGCACAGGCCGCTGTAGTGCTAAGCAGAGAATGGCGCATGAGCAATATCCGTCAAAGCTGCAGCCGTTGAAGTGCCGGCCACAGACATGAAGCAAGCGCCGTGCCAGTAGAAGAATCGCAAGGAAACGAGTGGCTTAGGTTCGACCCCGTGCTCAGCCTCGGCCCGAGGTGTAAAAATCTCCGACGCTCGCGAGAGGCCCCTGACGGGTTTTCAGCCGGCAGCGGCACGCGCATCGGCGGACATCGGCCGGGCTGCGTCGTGGTCCTCGATCAGCCCCTCCAACCCGTCCAGCAAGGGCTGGAGATGGCGCCGGTAAGCGCGCCAGCGTCCGACCGAACTGGTGTAGATCGGCTGACGAACCTGCCACAAGCTGGCGGTCATGATCTGCCGCTCGGTCTCGTGGAATGCCAGGCATGCCGAGTCCCATGGCAGACCAAGGAAATCGACGAGCCGCCGTCCCTGCCCTTCGAGATCGGCAACCAGTGACTCATATTGTACGTCCAGCATCGGCAACGGCAGGACCTCTCGCCAATGCTCCAGCAGCCGCTCCACCTCGCGTGCCCGAAAGGCGCAGTCTGCAAGGTCGTGGGTCCAGTTCAGGTTGCTGGAAAAGCTCTGGAAGTAACAGGACAGGCAGACGTCTCGCAGGTCGCGCCGGCAGATGACGATGCGGGCATCCGGAAACAGCAGGGCGATCGTACCAAGGAAAAACACGTTGTCCGGCATTTTGTCGATCACTCTGAGCGCCGCGCTGTCCATCGCATGCAGGCGCCGGACGTGCGCCTCGGCCTCGCGGCGCACCAACGCCGGATCCCAGTCCCCGGGCTCATCGGTTCGACATTCGATGCGCAACAGCTTTTCGATGCGACCGACATCCCTTCGCTCCCCCGCCCCGAACACCATAGGGTGGCTGGCCAGGATCTGCTCCGTAAGGGTCGTGCCGGAGCGGGGCATGCCGACGATGAAGATCGGGAGTTCCGAACGCTCCCCCCGACCGCTCGTCCGTGCGAACAGGGCCGGCGTGAACGTCGCGATCAGGTCATCGACCTCCTGCTGAAGGGCGTCGCGGTCGAAGCCCTTGGCTTCCTCCTCGCGGCCACCTTTGGCCAATTCGTTGGCCGTCTTGAACCGCTCGAAGGCGGCATCGTATTTGCCTGTCTTGTCGAGCAAGGCACCCAAGGCAAAACCGGCGGCAATCCGTTGGCTCACCGGCAGCTTCGCATCGTCGGTCGCCGCCCGCAATCGTGTCAGCTCGGCTGCATCGTCGATGGTGTCGCCCACTGCGACGATGCCGCGGGGGGCTTCGGCATTGGCGGGATCCAGTTCCAGAACCTTGCGGTAGCAGCCGACGGCTTCCTCGAAGCGCCCCAGTGCCGCGAGATCGTGACCGAGAAATAGCCAAAGGTCCGGACGATCGGGGGCCAATCCCAGCGCACGGCGGCACGCCTCGGCGGAGGCGGTCACATTCTGCGCCTGGCGCAGCGTAGCGGCATGGCCGGCGTGGACCCGCACATCATTTGGGGCGACGGCGATTGCCCGCTCGTGGCAGCGCAGCGCGTCATCGAAGCGTTCCAGGCGGGTCAGCACGGTGCCGAAATCGGTCAAGGTCTCGGGACGGTCCGGTTTCAGCATGTGGGCCGCTTGATACGCCTGCGCGGCACCGGTGAAATCGTTGAGCCGCGTCAGCGCCGCCGCGAGATTGACGTGGGCGTCGAGGGACTGCGGGCCCAGGGAAACCGCCCGGCGGCACGCTTCCGCGGCGAGGACATCGTCCTCAAGGTCGAGCAGCGCACGGCCGAGCTGGACAAAGGCCTCCGGGATATCGGGCGCCAGGGCAATCGCGCGGCGGGCCGACACGGCGGCGCCCGCGGGATCGCCCGCCGCCCGTTGGGCACGGGCCAGGTTGGTCAGGGCCTGCGGGAAATCCTGCCTTGAATTCAGGGCTTGGCTGATAAGCTGAACGGCCAGTGCCGGGCGCCCGCGATCCTGTGCGATCACGCCCAGCAGGTTAAGCGCGTCGGCGTCTTTGGGAAATTCTGCCAGAACCCTCTGATAGGCCGACTCGGCTTCGTCGATCCGACCGGCCCGATGCAGGGCAAGCGCGGCATTCAGTTGCTCAAGTCGGTCGGTGCGTCGCTTCGCCATACGGCGGCCTATAGCATGCGATCACGACATCTGCCGCAACTTCGTGCGGCGTGGCTTAGTTGGGCAGCCGGTAAGATTTTGATTGACCAACGGGAGGAATCTCATCACAGTAGATAGTGGCCGGTCTGCACGGGACCCCGTGACACGCCCAGCCGCCAAACTCGGGGATAAGGACACTCCATGGCTGCGACCGCAACCTTTTCATGGACGCCAACCTCCAGTTCCAACTGGAGCTCGTCCGGCAACTGGACCGAGACGAACGGGAGCGCGGGCTTCGCGACCTCAGGCGCCGCAGCATCCGTGCTGCTGTTCGACCTCGGGGCCGGAAGCAGCGGCGCGTATACCGTAAACATTGACCTGGCGACGATCGTTGCCGGCGCGGTCAACATCACGTCGTCGAACGCGACCGTCAGCGTGGGCAGCAACAAATTCATCAGCAATGCTCCGGCGGTGCAGACGGGCGCCGGTGGCACGCTTAACATATCCGCGGGCAAGGTAACGCTGGGCGGCGGCACGCTGGATTTCTATCAGGTCAATGTCGGCGTTGGCGGTGCCGGCAACAGCGGCGAGATCTTCGGCTATGGCACCATCACCAACCTCTCACCGGGCTCAACGTACACCAACTCCATCGGGACGGTCGGCGGCAGCACCGGCGAAATCGTTGCGGACGGCGGGGTGCTCGACCTGAAGGGCGCCGGCGGAGCATCGAACACCGAGCTGAACGCGTCCGGCAACTTCCTGATCGACACTGGCGCTACGCTGAAGTTCGATACCGACACCACCATCGGTGCGGGCACGACTGTCAACTTCCAGAATGATGCTGGCACTCTGTACACGACCGCCGTTACGGGCAGCGGCACCGGCGCGCAATTCAGCGGCACCGTCACGCCGTTCACGTTCGATGCGACTTTGGACAATCTCGCGATCGGGGCCACGAAAAATAGCTCTACCGGCGCCAGCGAAATCACCCTTGGCACCCTGGCGATCCACACCGCATCCCTGAACACGTCGAGCGGTGTGCTGACGGTCACGGTTGGCAATACCGGAGCCACCTCCTACGAGTTCAACACGTCAGAGACCGGTGGCTACACCAGCAGCGACAAGGCGTTCGTCAGCGGCTCGAACGTCTGGCTCGATGTGGCCTGCTTTGCTGCGGGGACCCGCATTCTGACGGCACGCGGCGAGGTTGCGGTCAACGACCTGGTCGAAGATGAGCCCATCGTGCTGGCCAATGGCGGGCAATTGGCCGTCAAGTGGATCGGCCATACCCGTATCGACCTCGCCCGCCATCCGCACCGCGACAAGGCGGCGCCGGTCCGCATCCGCCGCAATGCGTTTGGCGAGAATCTTCCGCATCGCGACCTCGTTGTGTCGCCGGACCACTGCTTGTTCGTCGATGGCAAGCTGATACCCGCCAAGTTGCTGATCAACGACATGACCATCGTGCAAGAGCGCGACACGCCGGTCGTCACCTATTATCACGTCGAACTCGATCGGCATGCCGTGCTCCTGGCGGAGGGGCTGCCGGCGGAAAGCTACCTTGACACCGGCAACCGAGCGATGTTCGCCAATGCTGGTCTGGCGCTCGTGCTGCATCCGGAATTCGCGCTGAACGCCCATCTGAAGTGCTGGCAAACCGATGCCTGCGCGCCGCTGACCGTGGCGCCTGACGCGGTGGAACCGGTCTGGCACGATCTGGCGGCGCGTGCCGAGTTGCTCGGCTATCAGCGGCCAGAGCATATCACAACCGACGAGCCGAGCCTGCACCTCCTCGCCGACGGCAAGGTCGTCCGCCCGCTGTCCCGCGACGGCAACCGCTACGTGTTTGCCGTGCCCGCCCACGTGGAAGCACTGCGCCTCCGCTCTCGCGCAACCGTGCCGTCGCACCTTGTCGCGTATCAGGATGACTGGCGCGCGTTAGGCGTCGCGGTGCGGCGTCTGGTCGTCCGGGACAATTCCGGCATGATTGAGATGCCGCCGGATCATCCGAACCTGGGGCGTGGCTGGTACCTCGTTGAGCGCGACGACGCCACGATGTGGCGCTGGACGAACGGCGACGCCTTCGTCGCGCTGCCGGAACGCGAGGGTCCGGCCCTGCTGGAAGTCCACGTCGGAATGACCATGACCTATATCGTCACCGGCGAGGACGCGGAACTGCCCCGCCGCTTGGCGGCCTGACGCATACAGGCTGATTTCCTGAAGGCGGCGGCCAACGCGGCAACAATATCTGGCGCCGCGGATTGGTCGCTGCCATATGGATGCATGCACTGGTGTCTCGGGACCTATGCCAGCGGGTCGACGTGGCTGTTCAACTGTGTCATGCAGGCAGCAACCGCGCTGCGCGTTGATCGGCCGGTTGTCGGCCGGTTCGTGACACAGCAGCACGAAGTGGGTCTGCCGGCGGGCAACTCAGTGCTGCATGTCATCAAGACGCATTACGCCGATGAGACGGCAACGGCGATACTGCAACGGCAGGCGGACGCCATTTGGATTTCGGTGCGCGATCCACGCGACAGCATCACCTCCCTCATGCAATATCAAGGCTTCCGCTTCGCCAGCGCACTCGACCTGGTGGATCGCTCGGCACGCTTTGCGGCTCGGTTCGCGGCTGACCCGCGCTCCCGGGTGTTCCGCTACGAAGGCGGGTTCATCGACAATATCAGCACATTGGACGAGATCGCGGCAGGGTTCGACGGGAAGTTGGCGGCGGCAGACCGTGAGCGCATTTTCGCCGAAACGCGGCGACAAGCGATTGAGGCGCTGGTCGCACGGCTAGAGAAAATGCCAACAGCAATCAGACAGCCGACCGGCGATATCATTGACCCGGCGACGCAATGGCATCTGCATCATGCGGGCCGCACCGGCGAAGTGGGACGGTGGCGGCGTCTGTTGACCGCCTCTCAGGTGAGTCTGACCGAGCAACGCCTGCAGGACTGGATGGCCACGTTCGGTTATCATGCGGAATTGGCGCCTTACCATCTGAAGATCGGGGAATTCCGTTGGCACGACGTGACCCCCGCCAGCCAGTAGCCCAATGGTCTGTGCAGGACCGTTGCGCATGATGACCACCTGTCCGCTTCAATTGACACCGGCGAGCGCAGCGGTCGGCTTGCGGGACGCTCCCGTTCTGCACTTGGCGGCGCGTGGCGGGGCGGCAAACGAGGTGCTGGAGGATGTGGCTGGCGGCAATCCCCGGGTTCGGAATTACCGCTCGCCCTCGGCGTCCTGACGCTGCGGCTGGGGGGCATGCAGCTTGCGGTGCACGAATTTGCTGGACACCGCGGCTGCTATCGATCCGTCGGACGTTGCCGCGCTGAATGTGTAGTCGCTCGCGCTGCTGGCTCGCAACCGTCCCAAGGAGGCATTGGCCGTCAGCAACAGGGCCTTGGCGCTCAAGCCCAACAACGCTGACGCGTTCCACAACAGGTCCATCATCCTGGAGCGGCTTCGCCGCGTCGAGGAGGCGCTCGCCAGCGTCGAGGCAGCGCTGGCACTTCGCCCGGTGTTTGCGGAGGCGCTGAACCAGCGCGGTTCCCTTCTGGCCGCGACCGTACGCCTCGATGAAGCGATTGCCAGCTACGACCGGGCACTCGCTGCGAATCCGAATTATGCTGAAGCCTTCAACAACAAGGGCGTGGCCCTGGCAGAGCTGGGGCGAGAGCCAGAGGCTCTGGCGTCCTATGACCAGGCGCTGGCGCTCTGGCCCGATTATGCGGAGGCCCATACGAATCGCGGCAACGTCCTGCGCAACATGGCACGCCACGCCGAGGCGCTGACCAGTCACGAACGTGCGCTGGCGATCAAGCCCAACTCGGCCGAGATGCTCTGCAACCGAGGCATCGTCCTGGGCGAGTTGTGGCGGTTTGGGGACGGCATCCGGGACTGTGAACGAGCGCTTGCCATCCAGCCGGTATTGCCGAAGGCAGAATTCGCAATGGCGTGCATGCGGCTCGCCATTGGCGACTTCAAAACCGGCCTGGAACTGTATGAGGCGCGCTATGTGAAGCGGAAAATGCCGCAGCCGCAATGGGATGGCAAGACGGCGTTGGCTGGCAAGACCATCTTGCTGCACCACGAGCAAGGGTATGGGGATACGATACAGTTCTGCCGTTACGTTCCTTTGGTGGCTCAGCAGACCCATGTGGTACTCGTCGTGCCTCGCGCGTTGCGCCGCTTACTCGCGACGCTGTCCGGCGGTGTGGATATTGTAGCCGCTGACGAATCGTTGCCGCGGTTTGATACGCATTGTCCGTTGCCGAGCCTCCCGTGGGCATTCCACACAACAGTGGACACAATCCCGCAGACTGTGCCTTGCCTCGCGGCGGCGCCCGGTCTCGTTGCAGCATGGCGCGCAAGGATGTCAAACCTCCCAGGCCTGCGCATCGGAATTGCCTGGGCAGGTGATCCCCGGCCTGGCCATGCGCCGGAGGTGCGGGCCGTTGATCGTCGTCGTTCAATGCCCATGAGCAATTATGCGCCTTTGGCCCGTATCGCCGAGATATCATTGGTATCGTTGCAAAAAGGGGAGGCTGCCCATCAGGCGGCATCGCCTCCATGCGGCATGACAATCTGGGACTTTACCGAGGATCTGACGGACTTCGCTGACACTGCCGCTCTGATAGAGGCGCTGGATTTGGTAATCACAGTCGATACTGCGGTGGCCCATCTGGCGGGCGCGCTTGGCAAACCCGTTTGGATCTTAAATCGCTTCGATGCCTGTTGGCGCTGGCTTACCGGCCGCACGGCCAGCCCATGGTATCCGACGGCTCGGCTCTTCAGGCAGCCGTCCCCTGGCGCCTGGGACGCCGTCATCGCAGACGTCGCAACAGCGCTACGCGGTTTGGCTCACTGAACTGTTCCCGCGTCGCATCGTTATGTAACGCGGCGACATCCCAGCGCTGCGGCCTTCGTTCAAACTCGAAAGACAGCCGGCACCACCTACCTTATCAGCCCCGTCAGCGGACTGGACGGATCGGCCCCCATCCGCCGCGGCATCCGCCCGGCCAGATGCGCCAGCCGGCCCGCTTCCACCGCCAGCCTCATCGCCCGCGCCATGCGGACCGGGTCCTTCGCCAGCGCGATCGCCGAGTTCAGCAGCACCGCATCGCACCCCAGCTCCATGGCGATCGCCGCGTCGGAGGCGGTGCCGACGCCAGCATCCACCAGGAACGGCACCGTCACATGCTCCATCATCATGCAGATCATCGCCGGGTTCTGCACGCCCAGCCCGGAGCCGATCGGCGCGCCCAACGGCATGATGGCGACGCAGCCCATTTCCTCCAGCCGCTTCGCTGCCAGCGGGTCGTCGGCACAGTAGACCATGACCTCGAAGTTGTCCTTGATCAGGGCCTCGGCCGCCTCGAACGTGCCGCGCATGTCGGGATAGAGCAGGGGCGGCGGGCCCAGGACTTCCAGCTTCACCAGGTTCCAGCCGCCCGCCTCGCGCGCCAGGCGCAGGGTGCGGACCGCCTCGCTGGCGGTGTGGCAACCAGCGGTATTCGGCAGGTAGGTGTATTTCTTCGGGTCCACGTGGTCCTGCAGCATCGGCGCCTTGGGGTCCGATAGGTTCACGCGCCGGACCGCGACCGTGACGATCTCGGCGCCGCTTGCCTCGATGGCGGCGGCGGTCTCCTCCAGGTCCTTGTATTTGCCGGTACCGACGATCAGGCGGGAGCGGAAGCGGCGGCCGGCGACCGTCCAGGTGTCCTCGCCCAGGAGCGTTCCATCCATCTCAGCCTCCACCGATGAAATGCACGACCTCCAGCGAATCGCCCGCGGCCAGCCAGGTTTCCGCGTAACGCGAGCGCGGCACGATGGCTTCGTTGCGTTCCACGGCGACCTTGCGGCCTTCCAGCCCTAGCGACTCGAGCAGACCGGATACCGAAACCGGCCCGTCCAGGGCGCGGGTTTCGCCGTTCAGGGTGACGGTGATGACGGTCTGCATGGGGCGAATATGAGCGCCGGCGCGCGGGTGGGCAAGGAAGGCGCGGTGGCACCCGCGCGGATGGCGACCACTCCGCGCGGATGGCTTGTTCTGTGCCAATAGTCGCGAAGCCTGGCAAGATCTACAACGACAACGTTTAGCGCGCCTCGGCCATTGGCAACTTTGTTCATTTCCAACAAGGTGGCTTTGTTGCCCAGCGAGCTACCGGCCGGTTTGTTGTGGCCGTGACAGGTGATGCGCTGGCATGTCAATGTCGTTGCTGCGTCGAGCGCGGCCCTCTGCGTGGAATCGGAGACGGGGGCCACGCGAGGACGCGGGGAGGTAAGGCCGTAGGCAAGGGGTGACGCCACCGCCCGCCTATGCTACCCGCGCTGGCATGTCCCAGTCCGCGAACCCGCCACTGATCGCCGTGCTGAACGGCCCGAACATGAATTTGCTCGGCCTGCGCCAGCCGCAGCTCTACGGCAGCTCCACACTGGACGACGTGGAGCAACTCTGCGCCGAAACGGCGGAGGTGCTGGGCCTGGCCATCGATTTCCGCCAGACCAACGGCGAGGGCGAGCTGGTTTCCTGGGTGCAGGAATGCCGCGGCCGGGCTGACGGCATCATCATCAATCCCGCCGGCTACACCACCACGTCCATTGCGTTGATGGACGCACTGCTGGCCAGCGAACTGCCGGTGATCGAGGTGCACGTGACCAACATCCACCGCCGGGAGGAGTTCCGCCAGCACTCCTACGTGTCCAAGGTGGCGGTGGGCGTGATCGCCGGCCTCGGCATTCGCGGCTACGCGCTGGCATTGCAGGCGATGGCGGAGATGCTGGAAGCCGCCGGCGAAGGGGCCGAAGCATGACGCGCATTCCGTTCGATCCCGACGCGATCCGCATGCTGGCGGCGGTGCTGACGGAAACCGGGTTGACCGAGATCGAGATCGCCGAGAAGGACAGCCGCATCCGTGTGGTGCGTGGCGGCGGGATGGCGGCGCCCGCCGCGGCGGGATATCCGTCCGCCGTGCATGCGCCGGCCGCCGGTTTGTCGGCGCAGGCCTCGGCCGAGGTGGAACTCGCGGCGCATCCAGGCGCGGTGACAAGCCCGATGGTCGGGGTCGCCTATCTGCTGCCCGAACCGGGAGCGCCCCCCTTCGTTACGGTGGGCCAGGCGGTCACCGCCGGCCAGACGCTGCTGTTGATCGAGGCAATGAAGACCTTCAACCAGATCAAGGCACCGAGGGCCGGGACCGTGGCGCGCGTGCTGACAGCCAATGGCACGCCCGTCGAGTACGGCGAAGTGCTGATGATTCTGGAATAGTGCTCTCATCTTGTTCCAGAAGATCCTCATTGCCAACCGCGGCGAAATCGCACTTCGCATTCAGCGTGCCTGCCGCGAGCTGGGAATTCCGACCGTCGCGGTGCACTCCACCGCCGACGCTGAGGCCATGCATGTCCGCCTGGCGGAGGAGAGTGTCTGCATCGGGCCGCCGCCGGCGAAGGACAGCTATCTCAATATTCCAGCCATCTTGTCAGCGGCCAGCATCACCGGCGCGGACGCGATCCATCCCGGCTACGGTTTCCTGGCGGAGAACGCACGTTTCGTCGACATGGTGGAAGCGCACGGGCTGACCTTCATCGGTCCGGCGGCGGCGCATATCGCCATGATGGGGGACAAGGTGGCGGCGAAGGCGGCAATGGCATCGCTGGGTGTGCCGCTGGTGCCAGGATCGGATGGTGTGGTCCCAGATGTCGCGACGGCGCGGCGGGTGGCGGGCCAGATCGGTTATCCGGTGCTGGTGAAGGCGGTCGCCGGCGGCGGCGGGCGCGGCATGAAGGTGGCGCGCGATGCCACATCGCTGGACGAGGCATTCAGCCTCGCGCGCACCGAGGCTCGTGCCGCGTTTGGCAATGACGCGGTGTATCTGGAGAGGTACCTCGACCGCCCGCGTCATATCGAGCTACAGATAATGGCGGACTCGCACGGCAACGTCGTGCATTTCGGGGAACGCGACTGCAGCCTGCAGCGCCGGCATCAGAAGCTGCTGGAGGAGGCCGGGTCGCCGGCGATCATCCCGGCCGAGCGCGATGCGCTGGGTGCTCGGGCCACGGCGGCGTTGCGCCAGCTTGGCTACCGCAACGCCGGGACGCTCGAGTTCCTGTATCAGGATGGCGAATTCTCGTTCATCGAGATGAACACCAGGCTGCAGGTGGAGCACCCGGTCACCGAAATGGTGTGCGGCATCGACCTGGTGCGCGAGCAGATCCGGATCGCGGCGGGCAGCGAGTTGGGGTATTTGCAGAGGGACATTCCGTTCTCAGGCCATGCTATCGAATGCCGCATCACGGCCGAGGATCCAGAGACCTTCATCCCGACGCCGGGCCGGGTGTCGGTGTTCCATGCGCCGGGCGGGTTGGGTGTGCGAGTGGATTCGGCGCTGTATGCCGGATACGTGGTGCCGCCGTACTACGACAGCATGGTGGCCAAGCTGATCGTGCATGCGCCAACGCGTCTGGATGCGATCAACCGACTGCGCCGTGCGCTGGATGAGTTCGCGATCGTCGGTATCCAGACGACGGTGCCACTGCATCAGCGCATTGTGGATGATCCGGGGTTCCAGGCCGGTGATTACACGATCCATTGGCTGGAGCAATTCGTCGCGCGGTAGGCGCGGAGGCGTTGGCGCCAAACCGCTTGCCGCGATCGTCTTCGCGGACGCAGGCGCGTCGATGGTGACGGTTGAGCGATCGCAACGCGAATGGATCGCGGGGGAATTTCTTGCCTTCGACCAGCACGAGTTCGGCGATGCCTGGCGTTATGTAGCTTGTGGATGGGGTGGTCGTCGCGCGTGCCGCGCCGAACCTGGATCATGGTGCTGTCCTGGCAGGACTGGTCGCAGTCGTGGGCAATCGCCTGCGCGGCAGGTAAAACGGACCCCGTCCAGAAACCGGCAGTGGTGCCGTGCCGCGACGTCGGCGACACAATACCGCCGCATGCCTGATGCGATGGTCCGCTTGGGGACAACCCGCGTGTCGTGTTTGAAGTGGTCTCGCCGTCTGAGATGCGACATTGGCGAGCACGAGACCGCCGTCGGTTTGATCTTCAGGTGGTAGAGGGCGTGCGTGGATTTCGAGATGCGTCAGGACGAATTCGCCCTGCACGTTTACCGTCTGACCGCCGACTGGTCCTGGAGCTTCGCGGCGGTCGGCGGCGAGGACGCGGTATTGCATCTCTCCGGTGTCGGAATCGAAATTCCGCTGGCGGAGATTTACGAATTTACCAGCCCCAGGCAGGAACCGGACGAAAACCGGGGGCAGTCTGGTATCGTGATCCTGACGCTTCGATTCGGTCGGGGCATCTGTCGTTGCGAATGCAGCGAAGCAATTCCTTGAGGCTCGGACGTCACCGGCCGGAGATTGCTTGCTTCGCTTGCAATGACACTCAGGTCGGGAACCAACCATCACAGTCGGAGCGGTGGTAGGGCGAATAGCGAAGCGCATTTCGCCAGCCGGGGGGCGGGATGCGCTTCGCCTTTCTGCCCTACATCTTTAGCCACGGGACCACCTTCCTTTAAATCGCCACCCGCACTCCCAACTCCACCACCCGATCGGACGGAATGCGGAAGAACTCCGTCGCAGGCACTGCGTTGCGGGCCATAAGCAGGAACAGCCACAGCCGCCACCAGGGCAGCTTTGGCACCCTGGCGGGCACCAACACCTCGCGGCCGAGGAAATAGCTCGCCTGCATCGGGTCGAACGGGATCCGGCCCTGCAGTTCCTCCAGCGAGCGGGGAATGTTCGGGCTTGCCATAAACCCGTAACGCAGGATCACGCGGTAGATGCCCGGCGACAGCTCGGAGACTTCCGCGCGGCGATCGCCCTTTACCTCCGGCTCATCGACGTTCTGCACCGTGACGAACAGTACTTGCTCGTGCAGTACCTTGTTGTGCTTCAAATTGTGCAGCAGCGACGTCGGCACATAGTCGGGCTGGCTAGTCAAAAATACCGCCAGTCCTGGTACGCGCACGGTGCGCGACTGCGGCAGCCGCGCCAGGAACAATGCCAGTGGCATGCTGTCCTGCTGCCAGCGCGCCAGCAGCAGGTCGCGGCCGCGCTTCCATGATGTCATCAGTGCGGTCAGCGCGGCGCCAAGCGCGAGTGGCACCCATCCGCCTTCTACGACCTTCAGCGTGTTGGCGGCGAAGAACGTGATGTCGATCAGGAAGAACCCGCCGAACACCGCGACCGTCGCGATGCGCGACCAGTGGAATTGCCGGCGAAATACCACCGTCGCCAGCACCGCGGTGCACATGAACGTGCCGGTCACCGCGATGCCGTAAGCGGAGGCCAGGCTGTCGCTGGTCTTGAACGCCAGCACCAGGATCACGACGCCCACCGCCAGGAACGTGTTCACCTGCGGCACATAGATCTGACCTTCCTCGTGTGTGGAGGTATGGCGCACCGTCATGCGCGGCAGCAGGCCGAGCTGCACGCATTGCCGCGTCATCGAATAGGCGCCAGAGATGACCGCCTGGCTGGCGATCACGGTCGCCACCGTTGCCAGCACGACCATCGGCAGGCGGATCGCTTCGGGCGCGAGCAGGAAGAACGGGTTGTCCAGCGCCTTTGGGTGCACGATCAGCAGCGCTCCCTGGCCGAAATAGTTCAATACCAGGCAGGGCAGCACGAAGAACGTCCAACTAAGGCGGATCGGGTGGGGGCCGAAATGGCCCATGTCGGCATACAGCGCCTCGGCGCCGGTGACGCACAGCACCACGGCACCCAGTACCGACGAAGGCGAGCGACTTGTATTGCAGCACAAGCACGACAGCATAGCTGGGCGACATCGCCAGCATCACGAAGGGGTGGCGCACGATCTCGGTCAGCCCCAACGCGCCTATTGTCACGAACCACAGCGCCATCACGGGGCCGAACACACGCCCGACGCTGGCGGTGCCGCGCCACTGCACCGCGAACAAGACCACGATCACCGCCAAGCTGATCGGCAGCACGAACTCGCGCAGGGTCGGGGCGGAGACTTCCAGGCCCTCGACGGCGGACAGCACGGAGATGGCCGGCGTGATGACGCCGTCACCAAAGAACAGACAGGCGCCGGCGATGCCCACCAAGCCGAGGAAGGTGCGCATCCCGGTGCCGACCGAGACTCGCTGTGCCAGGGCCATCAGCGCCAGGATGCCGCCTTCGCCGCGGTTGTCGGCGCGCATGATCAGGGTGACGTATTTGATCGTGACGATCAATATCAACGACCAAAAGAACAGTGACAGGATGCCAAGGACTTCGACGCTGCTGATCCGGATGCCGGTGAAGTACAGCAGGCTGGCCTTCATGGCATAGAGCGGGCTGGTGCCGATATCGCCGTAGACCACTCCGAGCACCGCGAGCAGGACGCCGATGCGAGGCACGGATCGGCCGGCCGTGTCGGCGGCTGCCGCCGTGCTCAGCATTCTCGTTTCCGGTGCGGTCGGGTCATCAGACGGGGGCTCACCAAGCTGCGATCAGGACGATGCGGACAAGCCCGGCGCCGGGCCGCGGACGCATAGGCTGCCGGCCACAGCGAGACAAGCGCCCACTTGCTCAATCCCTGCTGCTCCGGGCGTTGCTGCTCCGGGCGTTGCTGCTCCGCGCCTTGCTGCTCCCGGCCTTGCCGCTCTGGGCCTTGCTGTCGTCGGCGGGGGCACATTCGATCAAGGGCGCGTTGGCGTTGACAGCCCCGGATCCGCAGGGATGGACGGCCAGATGGTGCCCGGGTCGAGACGGGATGAAGCCAGGGAGAAGCCACCAGGATGCGGGGCGGCCGCGACCGGTGCCCACCTGGCACCGCAATTGCGGGTCTACCACCGGCCCCGCAGCCGACCCACCTTGGAAGAATCGGCGGCGATGCTTTTCCGCTCGCGCACGGCCTGGCCGTCTGTCCAATGTCGATCGGGATGTTCGGTGCCAGACGCTCCCGATCGGTTCGAGTAGATGGCTGGGTCACGCCCGGTCATGACAGAATGTTTCCGTCAGTGAGGCAGCCCGGAGAAGGCAAGCGACACCGTGACTGTGACTGCCACGATGACGATAGCAATGCGGAATGGCTTCAAGGCAGCCCAGGCGGCCGCACACTCCGCCGCGATTATGGCGTGCCAGATCGCGAGTGCCAGAGCATTGCCCTCATGCCTTCCCGCTCTGGCCTCCCGCTCATGCCTGCCCGCCGGGCCCGGGCGCGCAGCACGTTACGAGGCCCGCTTGTCCGTTGCCTGCACCTTGGCCCAGGTATCGCGCAGTCCGACCGTACGATTGAACACCAGCCGGCCCGGTGCGCTGTCTGGATCGGCACAGAAATAACCCGTCCGCTCGAACTGCACCGCCTCGGCAACCGGCGCCGACGCCAGCACCGGTTCAACCAGGCAACCGCGCAGCACTTCCAGCGACTGCCGATTGAGGTCCGCCATCACGTCACCATTCGCACCCGGGTCGGGGCGGCCGAACAGGGTGCTGTACAGCCGCACCTCCGCCGGCAGGGCATCCGCCGCTGCCACCCAATGCAGCGTCGCCTGGACGCGCCGCCGGTCCGGCGCATCGCCGCCGCGCGTGGCGGGATCGCATGTACAGCGCAGCTCCGTCACCTCGCCGCTCGCGTCCTTCACCACCTCGCGGCAGGTCACGAAATAGGCGTAGCGCAGCCGCACCTCTCGCCCGGGCGCGAGACGGAAGAACTTCCGAGGTGGGTTCTCCATGAAATCCTCGCGCTCCACGAAGATCTCGCGACCGAATGTCACCTTGCGCGTACCGGCCGACGGATCTTCGGGGTTGTTCACTGCCTCCAGCGTTTCGGTGCGGCCCTCCGGCCAATTCTCGATCACCAGCTTCAGCGGCCGCAGCACCGCCATTCGCCGCAAGGCCGTCTTGTTCAGCACATCACGGACCGCCGCTTCGGTACTGCGCCAGGTCCACGACGCTATAGGCGCGCGCCACGCCGACGCGCCGCACGAACTCGCGCAGAGCCGCCGCCGGCACGCCGCGCCGCCGCTGCGCCGCCAGCGTTGGCATGCGCGGATCGTCCCAGCCCGAGACGTACCCCTCGTGCACCAGCTTCGTCAGCACGCGCTTCGACAGCACGGTGTAAGCGATGTTCAAGCGCGCGAATTCGTACTGATGCGGCCGCGACGGCACCGGCAGATGCTCGATCAGCCAGTCGTACAGCGGGCGGTGGTCCTCGAATTCCAAGGTGCAGATCGAGTGCGTGATCCCCTCGATCGCATCCGACTGGCCGTGCGCGAAATCATAGGTGGGATAGATGCACCACGCGTCGCCGGTCCGAGGATGGGTGGCATGCAGAATCCGGTACAGCACCGGATCGCGCAGGTTGATGTTGCCTGATGCCATATCAATCTTTGCCCGTAGCACGCGGGCGCCATTGGGAAACTCCCCCGCCCGCATGCGCCGGAACAGATCAAGATTCTGCTCTACCGAGCGATTGCGGAACGGGCTTTCCCGCCCTGGCTCGGTCAGCGTGCCCCGCATGGCGCGGATCTCCTCCGGCGTCGAATCATCGACATACGCCTTGCCGCTCTGGATCAGATGCTCTGCCCATTCATAAAGCTGCTCGAAATAATCGGACGCATGATGCAGATGCCGCCCCCAGTCGAATCCCAGCCAGCGCACATCCTGCTGTATCGAATCAATATATTCCTGCTCTTCCTTCGTCGGGTTGGTGTCGTCGAAGCGCAGATGGCAGCGCCCACCGAAATCCGCCGCCACGCCGAAGTTCAGACAGATCGACTTGGCGTGGCCGATATGCAGATAGCCGTTCGGCTCGGGTGGGAAACGGGTGACGACCTCCCTCACCCGCCCAGCGTCGACATCCGCCTGAATGATGTCACGGATGAAGTCGCGTCCAGCTTCGGTCGTCGTCGTGTCGGTGGCCACCATTCCCTCGGCTCCGGGCAAGTGCGGGGGCGCAAACTACACGCTGGGCGGAATTTGGCCAGAACGTGAAAAATACCCAGTCGCGGGCTGGTGAACGGGGGGCGCCTGAGATAGCATCGGCTAGCTCCCTGACCGTGGTGGAATGTGATGCGCTTCGTTCTTGCTTTCGTTGTGGCCTGCTTGCTTGCCGCCTGTGGACTGGGAGGCCAATCGAGCGGCGAGCGCGCCTTCGTCAGTGGTGACGCCGCACGTTCGGCTCAGGCCGTGCTGGACGCTCAGGCGATCATCCAGGGCATGGAGCAGGCCCGCATCACCGACGAGCGCGTGGCCCGCGACATCAACCACGCTGTTCCGGAGACGGCTCCCCCGCAAGTCACGCGCTGAGCGCAAGGACCTAGTACATCACGCCGGAAGTGGCAACTCGCAAGCCAGGGAATTGGCGCGAGATCGTCACTCGCGGAAAGTCGGGCGCGCGGCGGCCCCAGCTTATGTTACGCTGCGACGCATGGCACCGGATTCACCCCTCCCCTGAGGCCCCCGAGGGAGGGGAAATCCTCAGTCAGGCCAGAATCAGCCGCGCCAGAGCCTCTGGTTCGGTCAGCATCGGGTAGTGGCCGGTATCCAACTCGAACCAGCGCGCTGCCAGCTTCTCCGCCGCGCGGCGCTGGTGCGCCACCGGTGGGTTTGCGCTGCGCTTGCACCAGATGACCGTGGCGTTCCAGGTCTGGTCCCAGAACCGGTCGAGCTTCACCGCCTCCTCCATCGCCGCGATCGGGTGCGGAGTGTAGCGCGCCAGCGCCCATTCCAGCGTCGCCGGATCGAGCGAGGCGAACATCCGATTGCGAGCGTCCTCCGGCGATGGGCCGGTGGTCAGCGCGGTGGTGACCCGCGCCGTGCGGTTGACGATCTCACCGATTCGCTCGCCGGGCAGCAAGGACAGAGCGTCCGCCTGGACGACGCGGCCGATACGGTCGCGGGCTTGCTCCGCGGCGCGGCAGGTCACCATTCCGCCGGAACTGGTGCCCACCAGCACCACGTCGTGCAGGTCTTCATAGAACAGGAGGTCGGCGATCTCCGCGCCGTGCGTTTCGGTGGTGATGCCGGGGCGGAGCGCATGCTTGCGCTCGGCGCAGCCGTCGAGCGTGGGGGCAAAGACAATATGACCCGCGGCGCGAAGAAGCGGCGCCACGCGGGTCCAGATCCAGCCACCCTGATAGGCCCCGTGAACCAGCACGATCGTTGCCATCGTTTCCCCCGTGGTCCGTTGTGGGTGGAAGCACAGCAGCGGCGGCGGGCTGTGTCCATACGTACCCGTTCGGGGCGGCTGGGGTTCGATGGCCGGCGCGCGGTGACCCCATCCTCCATGCCGACGAAGCGCCTGCCCCAAGCGAAGGCTGGGGTCAGCATCCGCGACTGTTTCTGCCGCGAGTGATAACTGCAAGTCGTGGATGTCGGGCCACCGGGCCCCGCGGGTGCATGCTTTGCCTGCCATGACAGTGGAAGGGCGGCGACGGTTCCCTTACCCGTGCGTGGCGCCTTGCGCGTTGTTATCGAACCAGTACGCCCCGGCGAAGGCGGACATGAGCATGCCCTCGTGTCCGACGCCCGGCACGATGACCAGCCGCCAATTGCACGGAACGCTGAGCGCCGCTGCCGCCGCCCGGCCGCGCTCGAGATAATAGTGCGCGCGGGCGAACCGATGCGGTCCCTGCCGCAGGGCGGCGTCGTGCTTCGGCAGGTTGTCGGCGTCGGTTTCGATATCGCGGTCGCCGGCGAAGATCACCAGCGGATAGGTCAGCAGCCGCGTCACGTGATCGCGCGTTAGGCCGATGCCGCCGAGACCGAACGGGTATGCAACATCAAGCGAAGGTTCACAGTAAACACCGGCATTGGCGGCGCCGACCGCCTCGAACAGATCGTGCGGCTGGGTCGCGAGCAATCGATGCACGAACTGACTGCCGGCCGAGTGGCCCCACAAATATGTCTTGTCCCGCGTCGTGATGCCGGCGGCGCGCAGCAGTGCAAAGACGCGGCCGGGGATCGCGTAGGACCATGCCTCGCGCGGGCGGACGCTGCCGTCGTCGGCGTGCACCAGGCCGTTGTTGTAGGGACCTGGCCCCGGCCATTTTCCGGACGGAAAGGTGATCGCGACGATCAGCAGGCCGTGCCGGTCCGCGGTCGGTACCCAGGCGTCGCGGTATTCGTCGCCGTTGCGGTTCATGCCGTGCTGCACGATGACCACTGGCTTGTCGGGCTTGTGCGTGGCGGGGCGATGGCATTCCAGCACCAGCTTGCGGTCAGGGTTGAACGGGTCAGTGTACGGGATGCTGGCGGAGCCGCCGATCGGCAGGGCACTGGCTAATTCGTTTGGCGTCATTGGGGGCGCTCCGAGGTCGTTCGGGTGGAGGGCAGGGCAGTCTCGGCCGCCATTGTTACCGGCGCAACATCGGAAGCAGCCGGCATCGGCGGTTGCTTCCGTCGCGCGGCCTACGCCACCAACCCAAACTGCCGCGCCAGCAGCACCATCCCCTCCATCATCATATGCGCGCAGAGATGCGCCGCCATGCCATTCACGTCCTGCGGCGGGCTGACGGTGTTGAAGTCCACCGCCACGATGTTCAGCCCGGCCAGAGTGCGGATCAACTCGATGCCTTCGCGCGCTGACAACCCGCCCCAGGTTGGCGTGCAAACGCCTGGTGCTACCGAGGGATCGAATACGTCCATGTCCCAGCACAGATAGACCGGACGCTTTGCCACGCTATCGCGGAACTCCGCCATCACCTGGGCGAAGCCGCGGCCCAGCAGGTCCTCGGCGGTGACGACGCGGTAGCCGAGCGCATGGGCGCGCAGCAGCACACCCTGCGCATAGGTGAAGCCCCGCACGCCGACATGCCAGGAAGCAGTCCCGTCGATCGCGCCTTCCTCCGCGGCGTGGGTGAACTGCGCGGCGGCGGTGTAGGGCTGGTCCGGTGTGTAGCCATAGGCGTCGGTGTGGCTATCGACGTGCAGCGCAACCAGCCCGGGATGGCGCCGCCCCGCCGCGCGCATCAGCGGCAGCGACACCGAGCCGTCGCCGCCGATGCCCACCGGCACCGCGCCGGCATCCAGGACGGTGCTGGCCGCAGCTTCGATGCGCGGCAGCGCCTCCTCGATGCGGCCGGGAGTCAGCGCCACGTCGCCGCAATCCACCGCCTGCAACAGAGTGAGCACGTCCACGTCCGCGAGGCTGGGGTGATAGCGTCGCACCAGCCCCGACTGTTGCCGCACGGAAGCAGGTCCCTGGCGGGCGCCGACCCGGAACGGGTGCGTGCCACAATCGAATGGCACCCCGAGTATGGCGGCGCGGCAGCCTGGGCCGGGTGAGCCCGGAGGCAGACCCATGAAGGTTTCGGCCGGGCGGAAGAGGGGATCGGACATTACGCGGATCCTGTTCAAGGGGGACATTGCTCCATGGGCGGTCATTCACGCGAGGTACACGAGGCAAAACCCGTCGATGCCTTCCGCGTGATGATGGAAGGAACAGCTTTGCCACAGATTCACACCGATGCACCGAGAGGTTTCAAAGACCGTGGGCAACACGAAGTCGAGCCTCGCCGAAATGGAGCAACAGACAAAAACGCAGGCTGGTCGCCTTCGGATAGTTATGCGAGGCTTGGTCCGGCATCACGGCGGCTAAGACGCTAAGCTGAGGCGGTTCGTGTCAGCACTCCGGACATCCGCGTTGTCTCGCCATCCCCGCTCATGACCACGACGCTGTTCACGCCATCCGCGGTCTTCACGAAATCCCGCAGTGCGTTGCAGAAATAGCTGTTGCACACATCCGACCGCAGCGAACGATCCAGCGTGCAGCCCTGCGGACCATGGAAGACGCACGAGCCTTCATAACCTTCCTCCGGCACCCGCTCGATGTACAGCCGGATGACTGCCCGCGCGTCGAGCTCGGGCCTTGCCTGTCGGATGCGCGCCATGTCGCGTTCGTCGAGATAGGCATGCTCGCCGCCTCCCTTGCAGCAGAAGCCCTGGCACAGCGTGCATGCAGCGCGGGCGACCGTACCCGTGAACCCCACCGGTTCTGGCCGTAGCGGAGACGCGTCCTGTTCTGGCCGCTTCATCGTGCGCAGGTCGCGCAGCGAGCGCACCAGGTGCTCGCGGATCCGCCGCACGCGTTCAGGCGGCGTCGGCGCCAGCGGCTTGCGGTTGAGCGGCACCATCAGCGCCTGGTTGCCGTCCGCCGCTGCTCTCTCGCCGATCGGGACAGTAAAATACTGTAGTGCCGAGGGGGATGCACCCGCAGGTTCCGTCATGCCGCGCAGAGTGGCATCCTGCCCCGCTCCGGGCAACAGCCTTGCTTTGGAGGGCGGCCGTCAGATCACGTTTGGTACTTTGCTTATGGTTCGAACATGCATCCCGCCACCTTCGAGCAACGGCGCCGCATCAAGCCATTGGAACGACGGGTCGGTCGGATCGTCGGGTATCGTCTGCGGTTCAACTTGGAGGGTCGACCCAAAGGAAAAGCGGCACCAGCAAACATCTGCGCCGACCGCGAATGCGAGGTCTGGGGCGTCCTCTACCGGATCACCCGCCGAGACCTGCTCCGCCTGAACTCGACCGAAGGCATTCCCGGCCGGGGCTACAAGCCGGTCATCCTCGATGCCCTGGACACCGACGGCAATCAGCTAGCGGCCGTAGCGTACGCGGCGGTCGGTAAGGAGACGGAGGGCAATCCCTCGCTCAGATACATCACCTTGTTGCGTGATGGTGCGCGCCTCCACGGTCTGCCGGCTCGATGGATCGAATACCTGGACGCCGTGCTGCATGCCGAATAGGCGCGTCCAACCCGCGACTGCACGAGATCACTCGACCACTACCTGACATCGCACCGGATAGGCGTAGCTTGAGCCGCAAGCGGCGCGCCGCCACGGCGTAATGCTGCGTTGGTCGCCATCTGTCACCACCTGACGCCGGGAGACGTTACGCGACTTGATCGCCTCCTGGCGCGACGACTGATTGAGATACGACCATAAGGGTAATATGCCATGCGACTGTACGAGATCACACAACCGCTGCCAAATGCCCCAGTTGTAAGTCGGAGCCAGACCGGCAAGCGACGTGCTGGCGGAGGTGCGAACGGATCACCGCAGCCTCGAAAGCCAAAAGTGGCAGGTGGTTGCGAACAATCAGCCAGAACTGACCCCCTCCCACGCGTCCTCGGTAGGGATCTGCTGCCACGAATCAGCCGCTGTTCCCGCGTCGGCGTGATGCCCACTTAGCAATGCTCTTGGTTTCGCTGGCCTTGACCTTGCGGTGCGCCTTGTCTCGGTGCTGATCCAGCAAGTCGCGTATCTCATACTCCGTCAGCCCACGCTTCGCCAGACTGACTGCGAAGGACAGCATGGCGGGATGTGCCTCTGCCTTAGCTTGTTCGGCGAAGCGCTCAACCACTTGATCGATGACATGCTGTTGCCTTTGAATGGCTTCCTATGCCATCTCTTGCCTTGCCCGACGCAATCGCTCGTCCGATGTCGGAGCGGACTGCACTGGTACTGACTTAGAAACTGGCTCTGGAGGTCGTGGTTCTGGCCGATGGTCGAGGATGCTGTGCTGCACATAGTGCCAGGGATCGATTGGCTTGCGCGCTCCGCCTTCATAGCGAAGAAAGAAGCTGTGCTCGTCCCCAGCGACCGCTTGGGCCGGCAGATAGAACATCGAGCAGGGCGTGAACTTGCTGATGTCGAATCCGTGGGCCTTCCCCCCAAGCCCACGTTCGGCTCGTTTTGCCAGTTGCTTCTTTGAGTAGTATCCGCGCTTGTTCAGCGACTTCTCGATCTGCCGCATGATCTCACGGTGTACGTCAGGCGTAAGTGCCGCCGTGGTTGGGATGACCGACCGGTAGCGGGGATCACTGATGGTGGAGCTTGCAGAGTTATACGCGACCATTTGCCATTGCGGGAACATCTCGGCCAGTTCGTCAGGCATAAGGTCGCCGTTCTCAGCGTCGATCCAGATGCCCCACATGCGGGTGATGTTGGCGTTACCTCTATGCGTCTCGACATCGGGCTTGTCCACGAACTCGGCTGGCGACCAGAGAGCGGCCTCGTGTTTGGCACATCTGCGCCCGTGCAACTGGGCGATCCAGTCCATGAAGTCGGCGGCTGCGATGGCGCCCTCGGAGTTCATGCGTGGCCGAGAATAGATGTTCGGAATGAACGAACCTCCGAGCTGAGCGCCGGATTGAGGTGTGACGAATTCATTTGATAGATAGATGTTTTCGTCACACCCGCCGTTCACCGACCTGAGTTGCCGACACAGTTCGGCTTTGTGCTTGGACCGGAACTCCGCCATCTGCTCTGCATGTGACGCATAGAGTTTCGGGCGACCTCGCTGGGGCGCATCCGCGAGCTGGAATAGCTGCGTCGCCGCTCTGATAATCGCACCTGGGTAGCAGGCGGCGACGTAGTCGGCGGCAGCGCGGTCGGCGCAGATCAGCTTCTTGTGGTCCGGCGACTTCATATCCCGGATGAGGCGACCCAATGCCTGATGCACTTGCTCGTGGCAAATGGACGCCACGACTTCGTCTGAGTTCAGGTGGCAGATGTCGTCGAAGAAGCCGAACACGACCGGCATCGGCAGCAACGCCGGGATCACGACGCCGTTATTGATGTCGCCGAAGTCATTGAGTCCGTGTGAGCTGTGCGGCAGCTTGACGCCGCGGTTCGCTAGGGACGAGTTGTCATCATCTTCGATGTCCTTGTCCTTGTTCTGCAAGTAGACGAAGCTTTCCTCGCCGACTTCCTGCATGGCGGCTTCGATGATGGCCTCGCCAATGGTAAGGGTGCGGCCATCGTTCATCTTGACGCTTGTGTCCCGGCGCTGCTTCGACCAACGATCTTCGGTGCAGTAGATCACCTCGACCTGAGACCCAGGGAACCGATCTTGCGTCAGGTGAACCATGATGCCCGTGTGCGGCTTGAACGTGACGCCTTGTTGCGTCAGCAATCGGTAGGCGACGGATTGTTCCAAGTTGGCGCCCAAAAATGTGACCGTCTCGAACCGCTCGAATACGTGTGTATCCAATACGCCGCACATCGAGAGCCGGGCGTTGCGCTTGCCATTCTTGATGCGCTCGATCTGTTCCGTCGAGACATACACCTGCCAATCAGGGTCAAGGATGCGGGCGGCAGGATCGGCCAGCAGATCATTCATTTCGTCATCAGCCTCGCAACTAGCGACGCGTTCAAGGCGAGCGACGTCCTTCGGCTCAACGAGCGCATAGTTGACCCCGACTGGTGTGTAATCGATCAGATCGAACAGTTCGTCGTAATGATCCTCAAGCCGCAGTTCCCGATGCCACCACAGGTTCGGCGCCTCATCCATGATGAGGTGCCACCGTGCGGTCTTCGGCTTGTGCCAGTGCTGGCAACCGATGACGCCGGCTTGGGTGGCAAGGATGATGCGGTCATCATCGAGAAGCTTGCTTGCCTCTCCCAGCGCCCTGGTCACGTTGTCGCAGGTTTGACGATTGATGATCCGCACGGGCGCATTAGGTCGCCGCTTGCGGAACTCCTTGAGTGTCTGGCGGTTCAGGCGGCGGGATGGTTGGGCGATGATGTAATGGTCACTCTCGCTGCGATGGTCGGCGGTGTAGAGTACTGCGCCGCAGGTCTTGCGAGACCCGATGCGACAGCTTACTTTGTAATAGGCGGTCAATGTAATGTTCCTGGTTGAAAAAGTGCGCCGGCTGGTCTCGCCCGAAACCCAGCCGACGCACTGTGCTTTTCAACAACAGGAACAGTGACACTATAATGTGTCGGACGCTTTGCGTCCACTTGTATTTATGCGTCTGGTGCCGGGCGATGTACCATTTGGGGAAGCTATTTAGCGCGTGTTTTGGCTTTCGGCCGACGCCGCCACGTAATCAAGCTGTCAATGAACCAGGCATGCTCGATTGGTCGGGTTCGCCCGTCTCGCTTGCTGGTGAAGCGCACAATGCCGGGCGAGATTTCCTTGATGTGACCCTCGCCGTAGTATCGGAGGACGACGTAATCACCAACACTGCACTCGCTACGAATGTAGTGGCGTCGGTCCTCCGGCGTCGCGAAACTCGCTGGTTCGCCGGTGCCTCGAACGAACCAGTCCGACTGGTAGCATTCGAGGGCCAGATCATCATCATCTTCGGGCAGCGGTCCGGTCCAATCGCTTAGTGGCACGGATTCTATGAAATGGATGTTTTCGATGCTCATGGGCGCACAACCTCTCGGTCGGCTGTCCAGGCGTCGATGTCTTCTGGGCGGAATCGGATGACCTTTGGCGTCAGTCTGACAAATGCTGGGCCACGCTTCAGCTTGTGTTGTGTCTTGAGTTGGGTGACGGTCAGTTCCGCACGTTCGGCAGCGCCGTCCCAGTCAAGAAGTCCAATCTTACTCAAATTCTTACTCCATCAAATGCCGTCACTATACCACATGACCGCTTCTGGAATCAACGTTTACCATCATGCGTCTTTTGATTGCATTTGGACGCCGCGTTCAGCATAGTGTGTTTTGTCAGACGAGGTTAGCGCTGGCATTCATATTTGAGGAGCATACAGTTTTGAGTGAGCCCATTGTCTGCGTCACCGTCGAGGTGACCAAGTCCGATGTTGAAGGCCGTCTGGGCAAGTCGGTCGATGATGCCGTTTGGCGGCAGTTCATCAACGAGGCGTCCAGCCTCTTGGCGTCTGAGAGCCCAGACGACGACACAGCGCTCTTTCGAGACGCGCGTGGAAGGGCGACCCCATCGTGTACTTCAAGCCTACCGAGTGAGGTACAAAGAATGAGGGACGATGCGATTCGGGCCGGGGATGAGATGCTCGCTATTGTTCAAGAATTCGACGCGAGGGCATGCACCTTTCCGATTGCCAACATGTTGTTTGATACGACGATACCGACAGTTCCCCATGAGTTGCAAAGGGACACCGGAGGCTGGCGGCGATCCGTTTCCCATCGGTGGGGCGTCCGTGACGGAAGCGTCCTGCGGTTTGAGACATTGGCGACACGATCAACAGGTGGGACAGTTCGGTCCGCTCCCACAACTGGGCCACGTGATCAGCCCGTGCCAGTTCCGTTTGATCTCTCCGGCCCGTCGCCGGACATCATCCGGTGCATCGAGCAGGAAGAAGACCCGTCCATCCCTGGTTCGCGACGTTTGATGCCGCCGGCATGACTGCATCTCTGCACGATCATCAAGGTTGGTGAGCTTGCCGAGATAGCCAAAGAACTTACCAACGATCTGGAAGGGTCACGGCTCGTGGGCGGCGGGTCTCATCCACCAGCCCTTCAAGCCGGCGTGGCAGCGAACCCTGATGGTGTACCTCTCTGATCGTAACCGACATCCCGCGTCCACTGTACTGCGTCAGGATATGGCAGCACAAGCTAATCGATTATCGGCTGAGGATGTTCAGGAATCAGTGGACAAAAACCTCGACGAGTTCAACGATCAATCCCACCAACACCAACCGGAACATGACCCTGAGCGCCGCCCCCAACAGCCGAGCGAAGATTGGGAATGCCAAGCAAAGCAGAATCAATATCAGCAGAATGTGCATCGATGGGCCGTCAATTAGACGGCGCAACAGTCGCGAGCCCAGCCTTCAGCCTGCCGACGGATGCTGGTGAAATGCCTGCCATGCGAGCTGTCTGGCGCAGGCCGTTGCCGGCCGCCAGCAACATCCTGGCCTTTTGGACCTTCGATTCGGGCAGCGGCGGCCGGCCAAACCGGACATTAGGATTTCCCCTGGCGGCAGCCTGACCCCTCAGAATTCTGTCGCGACGTGTTTGGCGCTGATGGTGGGCGAGCATTCCAGCAACATCGAACAACGACAGGCCATTTGACCCCGCCGTGTCGATCCTCGCCTGATCGAGCCACAGCGACACACCGCCCGATCGGCAAACTTCAAGGAACGCCACCAAATCGGCGAATGACCGTCCAACACGGTCGATCGACCAAATCAGCACCCTCTGGACCTCACCATGCCGGACAGCGTCCAGCATCGCAGCCTCGCCAGGACGCCGCTCTCGACCTTGCCTGGCTGACGTGGGGCGATCGATGAACACCCTGGCGACCGTCCAGCCACGGTCCGTAACGAGGACTCTTCAGATGCTCAGAATTAGATGGCAGGCATCTCACCAACGAATCGGCGCTGGCGCTGATCCAGTGACTCACGGTAGGCGTCCTTATCAGCCAAGTCGAGCGCCGCAACACCAAAGACGCTGAATCGCGCGGTGTCCATCACATTCGGTCCTGGTTCCAGTGGTCACCGTAGGGCAGGATGTCAGCGAAGCGGAATATCATCATCTCAGCGATGCTGTCGAAGCCAACAGCCGCCACTGGGCGGCAAGGAAAGCGAACGGTGCCTTGACACGAGCGGTTCGTCTTGCCAGTCGAAGTGACATGCGCCCACGGCGCCATGATGTGCCGTATTTGTTGATAGGCCAGGATGCTGAGGGTTCCAAGCACTTATTTCTCCTGTCACGACCGCCGCCGGGCCATGATCGGTACGGTTGTAATCGATTGATTGTTCACTACCCGATCGTCCCCGATGTAGGGCGCCGCAACAGCCACAGCCGCCCAGCGTCAGCGAGCGGCGGGTCAGCATCATCTTCATGACGTGCAGCAATCGCTTGGCTACTTCAAAATTGCCCTGGCCGCAGGCTTGGTGGGACGCGATCAGGATTTTGTCGACAGGCGCCGGGGGGCCAAGCTGGGCAACCCGACCAATCTAGGGCGAGGCGCAGGCAAGGGGCGCCACCACGAACCGCAGCGCTGCGGATGCATTCGCGACGAACATGCCGCCGATCGCTCACCTGATCCGGGCGACCGGCGCCACGACGCATCGGGCCACTGCCGCCGCACTGAACGCCCAGGGACATAAGCACGGCGAAGGCTAGCGCTTCGCACGACCGGACGGTGCGCCACTGGCTAGCGCCGCTTTGGGTGGGGAGCGGACATTCGAGATCTGCGGGTCTTGCACCCAAACATGCTCACCCCGGAGGCTCGACATAAATTGCCAGCGCAGTCCCATCATCATCCTTTGTGCTTCTCAGGTCGATTTTGGGGTCGGTACCGTCGCCTTGAAAATTACCTGAATAACCCCCTTTGTTGTTGGAAACAACATCCGAGGCAGTCCAATTTTTTCCTAAGCACTCGCCCACGGTTTTGCGATAGGCATTCTCTTTCAAGATCGCGTTATGAGCATTTTTCTCATTATAGAATATGGAGCAGGAATAATATGGGTATGGCATTGTAAATATAGAGCACCACACCGTATTGGGGAGAATCACCCTTGCTCGATATTGTCCGGGCATGTTCGATGTACCTAATATTATGGGCTTGAACGAGCCTCTGTAAGCTTCGACAACCTCATGCAGCCTTCTGCAAAGTACGTCCCTGTCTGAAACTTCATAAGAATTTAAGTCTGGCTCAGGTGGTGGGTTCGACTGCGACGCAGGCCCCAGAATCGAGTCCAGTATTCGTGATATGAATGGACTCATACATTCAATCTGCTTCTTGCTTAGCGATGTGGCGTTGTCTGTCAGTTCCTTAAAAAGGGCTCCCGCAAGCCCTTCTGCCTCCTGATTTGTGTATTTTAGTTCGGCACCAGCGGATAGCCCAGGAGGCTGTTTGAGCGTAATTCCGCCCTCAAGCTTTCCAACGACCTCCTTTTGAGTTGCCGTATTGCCCTGGGTACCACACATCTCCCGAATAACCATAATGCCTTGCGAAATTCTGTCCGCAGCATCTTTTGCCTGAGCGTTCGCCGCCTTGGGAACACTAAGTGCGACCAGGACGATACCCAACATGAGCAGTCGCATAGGCGCCTCCCTTCCGCGAAGCAACATCACATACTGAAACAAAAAAACCCAACAGTCCAGTCCATTCTAGTGCCCCTGGGCTCCACCGAGGCCCGCGGCACGTCGGAAACCCTCTCGTGTGCGCAGATTGTGGAGAGCGCTGTGCACGGCTGATCGCCTGGCTTCAGCCAGTCCGGCAGAGGCAGCGATGCTGGGTTTAGTGGCGGGGCGACCCATCAAGAGGCTCCGAGCGGCCGCTTTGGGTCGAATCCGGCGGTTCCCGCTCGGGCGGCCTGGCTGCCGCAGTTGCGGGTTGGACGAGACCTAGTCTGGCACGGTCTGCCGGCCCCGTTCCGTCTTGATCGTGCTGTCCAACGCTGCCTCTGAGTGTCAGCCGATCGGTCCGCCTCGGTCGCATCCCCGCCGATCTGCTCACCGATGCCCCGGCTGACCGCCAGTTCGGGGTGGATTTCGAGCCAACACCCTCCGGTCTCGACCCCCGACCGGCGGCGTCCGCCCAAAACGCCGTCCAAAAAACCCCTGAGAGGCCGGGGAATCGGCTTTCGGGCTTTGGACGACCTCCCGCCGCCGGTCGTGCGCCGATCATCCAGGACCGCCCTCGCGGGCTGGGCGGACGGGAGACTGCGGAGCACCACCGGCCGCAACAGCGCAGAGGCCATAAATACCACGATAACTTCTTGACAATACGCGGTTTTGTAGTTCACTCTGCCAATGGCAACCCGACGAACGATCATCTATATCTCCGGCCACTCGGCTCAGCCGGAAAGCACCGCAGAGGCGCTGCGGCAGGCCGTCGAACACCGTGGCGATGTCGTCGCCGGCACCTTCATCGAGCACGTAGCACCGGGCACCCGTCAGGGCCGGCAGGCAGGCTGGAAGACCCTGCTGGCGAACCTCGATGGCGTCGATCAGGTCGTCGTACAATCGGCAGCAGACTTGCCAGGCCGGACGATCAAAGACCTGCTGGCGATCCTCGGCCGCCTTCGAGATCATGGCGTCGATCTCCTTCTGGTCGCCGAGGGCATCGACACGGCCGAAGGTTCGGCGTTCATCCTGTTGGACCTCGTGGCGAGCTATCGCCGCGCCAAACTGTCACAAGCGATCCGTGCCGGCCAACACAAGGCTCTGGCGGCAGGCAAGAAGATCGGCAGGCCAGAGGTGCCGGCGAGCCTGCGGCGCCGCATCCGGTCAGCGCTGAGCGATGGTGCTGGAATCAGACCGACCGCGCGGCGGTTTGGCGTTTCCCCGAGCACGGTCCAAAATCTACGAGCGGCGATGGTATCGCCCGACGCCGAGGCCGCCTGACATGCCGCTCGCTATTGTCCTTCGGTGCGACGCGACGATGGCCGGAGCATCGACGCGATGATAGCCTGCCTTCCAGAGCGCCTGGCAGACGATCAGAACGATGGATATCCAGCGCAAATCACATTGGCGACCTTCGGCGGCGCCGTTGACCCCAGCGACCTTGATTGATGCTGCGTTAGCGACCGCCACAGGCCGGTGACAACTTGCCGGTGATGCCGTGCCACCCAGCTTGCGAAGCGGGTGCATGGCTACCGGAGGTGGTTGTGGCTCGGACACATCTCGCAGCCGACGCCGTCGAGGTATTGGGCGCAGCCTGGACAGGTCCTATCGCAGGTTGGCTGGACAGCCTCGATATTGTTCAGCTTGACCCGATCCGAATGCTGAGTCGGTGGTTGCTCCGACCTTGAACTCCTATTTCAGCCGACGACGTGGCGGTGAAACACGGACACAGGGGTGGCGCCAATTCCTGACGAACGTGCGAGCGTTCTCGCGTGTTTTGAATCCATAATGGCAAAACATCACTTGCCGGGCCTCAACGCCGTTGGTCATCATAGCCGTTGCTGAGACTATCCATTCGCAACCATCATCGCCGGGAGGTACGATCGACTCTTGAGGTTGAACAGCGGCGGGTGGGATATTGGCGGTAAGTGTCATGCTACTATTTATGCGGGCCGCGTCTGTCTATCAGTTTCCCATGAAGGGCGCTTCCTGCGTCGCAGACATCACCGAAATAGGGCTTGTACCACCGCCACCACTGCTGCCAGAGCGATCAACTAAAATAGCGCCGAAATCAGCGAGCCTACGATCCGCGCAAGACCCGGAAACAGCAGCGCCAGGATAATGATAATCAGGAGGAGGTGCATCGCCGATCGCCGTCGTCAGGTCTTTCTTGATGGCCGGCGCGTGCAGTGGCACGTACTTCCGGCCGCCAGCGAGTTGAGGTGCTGCATAAGCAAGTCGATGGTCGCAAACCCTTGCTGCGGGGCCTGCTCCATCTGTTGCAGCGCCTCCGTTGCTTTTCGAACAAGGTGATGATCGATTACTTTCTGGCGGATTTCTTCGAACCGCTGAGGCGACATGGTGAGTGGCATCGCGGTGCCCTTGCAGGTGGAGATGCCATCATACCGCGGATGTCGCCTGCGCGAAGGACGCTCGAATGGGTGGTCCTGTATCACGGCTATGCGCCGTGGAAGGCGCCACAGCCGGTCGGAAAACGGTCGGGAGAACAATAAGGCCAAAAGTCGCAGCCGGCTGTAGGCCCATCTGGCGGGCGTGGCGCAGGGGGAAAATAGGGCGGCGCCATCATACTGTACCCCCCGACCCGATAGCCGACCTTTGGTGTCTGGACTTCACTGCGTACCTCTGAGCGATCGGCCATGACATCAGCACGACCTGGCTGACATGCCGTGCGATCTGACGCCGACCTGGAACGCGATCGGTCAGCCGCCGAGGCGAAGCCGAAGCCATTCGAGCGGGAGCGATCATTCTTCCTGCGCCGAGGGCGACGGCTTGCCGTCACCTCGGTGCATTCCTCTTTTCCATTGATGAATTCGGCACATGTCAGCATACCGATGCGATGTTGATGCGCCTGCGGCTCGGCCCCACGGCAAAGCCGGCATTGGTCGCATATCAGCCATTGATCCGCGTTTCTCTTTCCATTGAAGAATTCGGGCTGTCCCGTCGCACTGATCTCAAACGTGATGCGCCTGCGGCTCGGCCCCACGGCAAAGCCGCTATTGGTCGCATATCGGCCATTGGTCTGCATTGCTCTTTCCATTGAAGAATTCACGTCCAGAGCGATCACTCCCGTCTTGTTCCAACGAGAGCCACATTGCTCTCATTGGTCCGTTTTCCATTGAACAATATTCACTTCGTTGAATTTATAGGATCAATAAGAACAATAGATAATGGAAAACCCTTACCTTGTGAAGTACCAGACCTGCTGCGATGCCCGATCTGACCGGCCTTCTTTCAAGGGAACCGGTGTTGAGCAATCAAGGACCTCACCATCGAGTAAAAGGGCAAGCCGCCGATCTGGATAGATCACCGCGCCATAGGCCAGGTATCGTCGCGGGCCTTTTAGGTTGCCGTGCTTGCGGCGTTGATTGAGACACCCAACGAGGTGGTCTGGGTCATCATCAATGTAACCGACAAAGCCCTCTAGATTGGAGTTCCCATCGCCACGAACCAGGTCCGCTGGCTTTGACATGTAGAAATAGAACGGTTGACTGGTTCCCTCGGCGTACTTCGAAATCTGCTCCTTCACGCAGGTCCATAGGAATAGCTTTAGCACGCGAGCAGGCACACCTTGCTTTGGCTTATTGTGGAATAGCTCGGCCCGCACCTGGGCGATCTTGTCGGAGCCGGGAACGAGTTCGAGATAAGGCAGCGCCTTCCGCTTCCCCATCAACTCAATCTCCTCGCGCAACCGTGCGTTGTCTAACTCAAGGGCGGTGATTTGCGAAGTGTGGATACGGATCGCTCGTTCGAGGCGGGCAATTCTGTCTTCGGTGTCGGTCATGGTAAAATCCTTGTTTGAAATAGCGCCGACCAATTCTGCCAGCCGGTCGACGCTGATGGTTGTATGTTGGGCAGAGGGCTGGTTGCCATGGGGTTCCGCCGCAGACAGTCGAACATCTGCGGCGGATTCGTTGCTATGCGATAACGCGGCACCTGATGCTACGCGCCAGGTTTTGCAGACCTTCCACGGCGTCTGTCGCTTCGGTTTGGCGTAGCTGAACGGCTAGTCGATCGAGTATGGCAGCGATGGTGAGTTCGCAGTGGAAGCCAAACTCGGGATCGGTGACAATCTCTACCACGTTCACGGCGAAATCGGTCGCGTCGGAGAATGGATCACTCATGGTGGTGGTCGTCCCATTCAGGTCGGTCGCCCGACCTCGGGAGTTTCACCTCGATGTAGCAGGTGTACGGGTGCTTGGTAATGATGTAGCGTAAGCGTTGCGGGGCGGACACGTAGCTTTCGCGGGTCGCCTCATGGTACCGTTGCGGCAGGATGAGGGATAGCAGATCACCCTTGGTTCGGCCGTTTCTAAGCGCTGCTTGGCGCTTCGGCGTCTTTGGCAATCTTCCAGTTCCAGGGCAGCAGCTTGAACAGTTCGTGTTGTTTGATGGCTCGCGAGACGATGCGTTCCAGTGCATCAGTCAGCCAGGCCAGCGGATCCACATCGTTCAGTTTGGCGGTCTGGATCAGGGTTGCGACAATCGCCCAATGGCGTCCGCCGCTGTCGGCGCCGGCAAACAGTGCGTTCTTGCGCCCGAGAGCCACCGGACGCATGGCGCGCTCGACCGTGTTGGTGTCCATCTCGAGGCGACCATCGTCGAGATACAGCATCAGGCCACGCCAGTGGTTCAGGGCGTAGCGCATCGCCTGCGCCAGAGCGGAGCGGCCGGAGACACGCTCGATCTGCACAGTCAGCCAGGCGTGCATCGCCTCGACCAGCGGCTGGCTGCGTTGCTGTCGTACCAATCGACGGTTCTCGGCAGGTATGCCGCGGATGTCGGCCTCGATGGCATAGAGTTCGGCGATGCGCCGCAGCGCCTCCTCGGCCAGCGGTGCCTTGGTTGCCACATGGATGTCGTAGAACTTGCGCCGCGCATGGGCCCAGCAAAAGGCAAGTTGGGGACCTTCGTCGGTATTACTGCTGACCAGGCCGCCGAACCCGGCATAACCGTCAACCTGCAGCAGACCGCGGAAGCCGTGCAGATGGGTCTGCGGATGCTTGCCCTTGCGGTCCTCACTATAAACATAGGCAGCCGCCGGATGGCCCGGGCCGCACCACGGCCGGTTGTCCACCGCGTAGCACCACAGCCGCCCGGTCTTGGTGCGTCCGCGCCCCGGATCGAGCACCGGCAGCGTGGTGTCGTCCGCGAACAGCTGGGGCGACGACAGCACGGTGTTCAGCACCAGCTCGTGCAGCGGCGCCAGCCACCAGCAGGCGCGCCCGACCCAGTTGCACAGGGTAGAGCGATCCAGCGTGATCCCTTGGCGGCCGAAGATCTGCGCCTGGCGATACAGCGGCAGATGGTCGCTGTACTTGTTGACCAGGACATGCGCCAGCAATGCCTCGGTCGCCATGCCGCCGTCGATTGGCCGCTCGCAGGCGGGTGCCTGCACGATCGTCGCCTCGCAGGCGCGACAGCCATAGCGCGGCCGACGGGTCACGCGGACCCGGAAGTGGGCGGGGACATAGTCCAGCATCTCCGTGCGGTCTTCGCCGATCAGGTGCAGAACTCCGCCACAGCAGGGACAGACCTTGTTCTTGACATCGATCACCTGCTCGACCCGCGGCAGCTCCGCCGGCAGCGCACCGCGATTGCGTTTGGCCGGTTCGGTGCGCGGCATGCGCGGGGCCGTGGTGGTCTTTGGCGGCGCGGCTCGGGATGCCGCCGCATCCAGCGCCGCCGATTGCTCGGCCACCGATTGCTCCAGGTCCTCGGCCCCCTGTTGCACCGTCGCTTCGTCGAGTTGCTCGGAACGGCGACCGAAGCGGTTGCGCTGCAAGGCCGCGATGATCAGCCGCTGGCGTTCGATTTCGGCGAGCGCCGCCCGCAGCATCTGCTGCAAGGCCGCCGGATTGTCGGGCAGGGTCGTTGGGACAGCGAACATACCGCGACGCTGAATCGTCGTTGCGAATCGTGTCCATTGACTCCTTCGTGAGCCGTCGCGCCCCGGGCCAGGCCGAGCGCACGCTCAGCCTGCCAGTTCCGGGCGCTTCACCCGCTGCGGCATGCGCCAATCGATGCCTTCCAGCAGCATCGACAGTTGCGCCGGGGTCAGCGAGACGCGGCCGGTCTCGGTCACCGGCCAGACGAAGTGGCCGCGTTCCAGCCGCTTGCTGTAGAGGCATAGGCCCTGGCCGTCGTACCAAAGAAGTTTGACGATCCCACCGCGGCGGCCGCGGAACGCGAACAATGCGCCGCCGAACGGGTCTTCGTGCAGCATCTGCTGCGCCAGCATCGCCAGGCCGTCCATGCCTTTGCGCATGTCGGTCCGGCCGCAGGCCAGCCACACCCGCACACCAGGCGGAGGCCCGATCATCGGCGCAGCACCGCCAGCACACGGCGCAGCGCAGGTTCGTCCACCTGCGCGTCCACCCGCACGATGAGACCATTGGGCAGCACGATCTCGATCGCGCCTGACGACGCTGCGCCCGGTCCGGCCAGACGGGGCGGGTCGCTGATCAGTTCGACGCGGGCAAACTGCGCCTGGCCAGAGCGGCGGGTCAGTAACTGGTGCCGCCAGCTATAGAGCTGGCCCGTGCCAATGCCATGCTTGCGCGCAATACTGGTGATCGTGACGTTTGGTTCCAGGCTCTCCGCCACGATCGCCTGCTTCTCCTCAACCGACCAACGCCGGCGACGCTCGCCACGCGTGATCACCTCGATGCGCTGCGGGCGAGCACTCATACGAGCGCTGATATGAGTGCTCCGATCAGAGCCTTCGGTCGTCTCTGGGCTGTCGATGTCCGTCATCATATCGGGACATACAGCAGATTTCAGCGTGTTCCCGCTATGTGGTGGCGCCGCTACGCTTACGATGTAGCCGATACGGTGGACATATCTTCGCCCTGATACGATTACCCCGTCACCGTGGTCGCCATCGACGAGCGTCCACACGAACTCGTCGGAGACGTTGTTGGGAACCTCATCGAGTAAGCAACAGTCGCCGTATTCGTCGGGCAACCACTGATACCGCTCGTCCCATTCATCTTCTGTGATACACTCTACGCTCTCCTGAGTCGCCGAAGAGCGGTTGCGGGTCGTTGTACGAAATGCCATGTTGTATTCCTTGTTCTGAAAAATGGTGTCAATCAAGAGTGATTACGTTGATAGAGAAGTATTCTGCCAGCCGACGAGCGCGTTTCAGCGCAGCGTGCTTACGACGATAGCTGCGATGGTAAATGCACTCGATCTGACGATCGTTGTCCGCACAACCAGGGACATCACGCCACAGGGACACGTGCCATCGGTCGGCGGCCGGGTCGCCAAAATCGGTGGGGCCGCCTTGCGGTCCTTCGATTGTGGCACGAATTGAGGCGTGGCTCGGCTTAATGTCATTCATCCCCGGTCTCCGCCACGCTTTTGCCCTGATCGACGGGATCAGCGCAGAGCCAACTATCGCGCCATGCTTCAACATCGGATTTACGATACAGAGTCACGTGTGGCGATGGTCTTACATAACGCGGTCCGTGTGACGTGCGACGCAAGTTGCGAAAATACGTGGGATCAAGGCCGCACAGTACGGCAGCCTCGCGTTCTTCTATTAGTCTGTCTTCCATAATAAGTCTCCTATAAAATCATGATTGCAAAAGGGCATGGCTATTGCCGTGCATCTCAAAGAGGGGAGCCAGGTGATCATCGCAATCGGTTTAATCTAAATAGCCTGCCGGTTCATTGCCAGCCGCTCTCGGATCGCCCTGGTCGGTAGTAATCATCTCATACACTCGATCGTACCCATAGTGGGTCTCCACGTATTCGAACGCTGCCGCGCATCGCCTCGTTGCGATCTCAACGTAATCAGGGTAAAGATCGACACCGATGAAGGACCTGCCCAACTTCAGGGCAACCTCACCGGCAGTGCCAGTACCCGGAAAATGGGTCAAGGACGACGCCGGGTGCTGCGCCGTTCTGGATCGGCTCCCACCCACGGGAGACAGGCATCGTTGGGACGTAAGCTCGACCGCCATCTCGACGGCCCGTTCGTTCAGTCTGACCACCACGGCCAACACGTCTCCTGCCTCGACCTTCGTCATATTGAACCATCTCGACAATCCGTCGTGGCAGCGAGCCATCTGGATTGACCATCAATGGACATGTCATAGCAATCGGTCGTTCGCAGAGCGCTGGTGGAAACACAGCATAATGCTTTTCGCTGGTTTGGCCCGGTCGTATATTCCAGACCGCGTGCAAGTTCCGGCCATTCAATGCCGTCTCAACCGTCATTAGGTCCTCGGGCAGGTATCGTACAACATCAACGTTGTGGCGGCGAAGCTGGACAGCTAGGGTATCCGTCCAAGCATTTCGGCTTTTGGTGAATCTGTAGAACGGTTCATGTGCCTTGTCGTTGAGACGGTTGCGACACGGTTCTGGTGCATAGTTGCCCGTGGTCGAGCCGTCCTCTAGTGCTTCGGACTTGGCCCAAATCGCACGGTCAACCAAACCAAAGCCCGCCTGAGCCATCGCAACGACGAATCGCTCAGGTATGCACATCAGCGTTGCGTCCTTGGAGCGCTTGTCAGCAAGGTTCACCCATATGCTGCCTTCGGGGTGCAGGTCGATCGCTGTGAAAACCGCTACAAGATTTCCAATGTAGCTATCAACGTCAGTCTCTCGGCCGATCTCTCTATTGGGGTTGTCGCCATACGTCCGCTGCCCGAAGTACGGCGGCGACGTGGCCACGCAATGCGCCTGCGGCAGTTGTGGAATCAGAGAGCGTACGTCGCCTTGAAGTATTTCGTAGCTCGTAGCTTGGAGTAGGCCATTCTCTCGTTGTGCTGAACGCCGATCGGAAAGGCACATTGCCGTAATCCACATCACACGCAGGCGTCCCGCTAAAATCAAATAAGTCACAGTTCATCTAATATCTCTTAGTAACTTGAAGTCTGGGGTTTGCCCAGGATTTTCTCTCAAGCTGCGAGTTGGAAGCCCTGCATTTCATTGGTATCCGCTCGTTTGGCGAGGAATTTCGTGAAGATGTGGCCTTTTGGGGTATCCAGGAGGAATTCAGGAAGCCGCTGGCGTAGCGCGGTTGCGACGACAAGTTCGGAAGGCGGGATCCCGGGTCGGACGGTGCGCAGCCAGGAGCCGAAGGAGGCCCAGACGAGCCGGGGATGTGCGACGGAGAGGTACTGCCGACAATCCCTGGCAGATGAGACCGGTCTGGATGAAGACGTGATAGGCATGCAGCTTGCGTTTGACGTCGTCGCGGTATTTGGGTGATGCCCGATGGAGATGCTGGTTGCCGTCGTTGCGGCGCCGCGCCTTCATGTCGGACATCCAGAAATGATAGGCGAAGGTGCCGATCCGGTGCACGGCCTGCTTGAAGCTGAGTTCGATCTTGAAGCGCAGACCGTAGAGACGAATGATGTCGATGGCGTCGAGGGAGGTGTCCGTGCACATGAGGAGGAGGGAGCCTCTTGTTGGATGGATCACCGCGACGAAGCGCACCATGCGGCCGGCAGGGCGCCACAGCAGGTCACGGATGCGATATTGGATGGTCACCTTGTTCTCGCCATAGACGGGGCTGTTGACCTTCTGGAAGGCCTTGGGATCATTCAGCAGCGACTTCACCTTGAGCTTCTTGCCGTACTTCCTGGGCGCGCCTCGCTTGCGCGGTCCGCGATGTTGGTAAGCAGTGTACACGACGGCATTGGACTTCACGCGGGTGACCAGGTGGTTGTTCTGCTTGAGCAGGCCGACGATGATCTTCTGCGCGCCATAGTAGGCGTCGGCGACGAAGTAGAAGGGTTGATCGACATCGGTGATGCCGATGAGGGAGATCATCTTGTCGAGCAGGGTCCGGCGGTCGCGGTTGGACCATACCAAGCCCTCATGGATGCGTGCGGCAAGCGGCACAGCGAAGACGGAAGAGGCGGCATGAACGAGCAGACTGACAGCTTGCAGTGAGTGCCCGGTGATGTAGTTCGGCTTGGTGTTCGATTCCGATTGCTGGTGCAGCAATTTGACCGCCGGCATCTTGCGGCCGCACTTGGGGATCTTGATGCCGTCGCCCACCAGGACGTACCTGCCGTTGACGCGCAGCGCCTGGGGCAACAGGCGAAGCACCAGCGAGGTCCACAGCGCGGTGAGCTGGTCGAGCTTGACGGCGGAGGAGTGGAAATAGTCGCAGAGTGCATTGTAGCGACGCGGATCGAGGTTGAGCGCGCGCACGATGGAGGTGACACCGAGCTGCTCGATGCGCACCGTGAAGCCGGCCACGGCGGCGGCGAACCACAGGAAGGTCTGCAAGCGGGTGAACGCCGGGCGCAGCGACTGGATTGCATTCCACCAGAGTATCCACAATGCCATTGGGTTGGCTCGTTGGGTTGTAACGACCAATGCCGTTACCCTTGGACGCACGATGCCACAGATACGTCTTAATGTCCGCATCTGGGTTAGTTATACGTAATATCGTCATCTGTGTCAATAATATTCATAATGCTATTTTTGCTTGTTACGTCGGATTTCTCGTAAGGTGACCGGAAATGCCTGGCGCCGTTTATCGGTGCGGTTCGGCCGCTTATCATAGACCCAGCCAACATTGTTCGTCAGACGGAAGTTCGTCACCCCAGGAGTCCCAACCGGGTGTTCGGCGGCGGGCAAACAACTCGATGCGTGAGGCAGTCGGATACAGTCGCTCAATTCGACGCATCACCTCGTCGGGCTTGCAGCTGTGTTGAGTTCTCGGTTCGAAAATTGTTTGACATACGCCCTCGTCAGACAATGGCATCGGTCGCCCTTTTTCAACTATCGAGGCCGCCAAGACGTACTCGGTGACAGGTTTGATGATCGAGGGGCGCACACCTTGACTGCCGACAGGTGTGCCATCAAGTCTAGTTTTAACCCAAACGAAGGCAACGCCTCGGTAGCAGAGGCCCCACTCTGCTAGACAGTGGATGGCGAAGTCTAAGCGTGGCGAGGTCGCCCATAAAAACAGCACAGACTTATTGTGCATAACCTCTCGCATGGGGAAGGCAAGAAGTTGACCGTCCCTCATTGTACTGTAGAACTTTTCGACCCCAAGGCTTCCGTTATGGTAATGCCATGGCGGATCAGCCACGACCACGTCATACTTGCGCCGCGGGAGAGGTGGAAAGATCATCATGTTATTAGCTTCAGGCTCGAATGCTTGGTATCGCGGTTGTCGTATTCAGGCGTTCGCCTGCATTCAATCGATTAGCAGGGAGCAGCGTCCCAATTTCGCCGCGGCCAGCGCCATTGAGCACTGGACGAACCGAGGCGGAAGTGTCGGCAGTACCTCCCGGCAATCGCGCGTGGATAATCATTGGAAGTCCTTGGGCGCAAAGTGAGGAGCGTCGTTTCCGACGCTCCCGGACATGGCGGATCAGTGGGTGGTGTGCCGATTGCCGCGCCTCCCCCTGGTAGAGGCGACCTTATCCCTGCCGGCATCGCCTTTCTCGGCCACTGGCGGCAGTGTGACATCGCCCTTGCTGGTGGTCAGAACCAAACTGAGAATTTTGATCGGCGGTACTGGCTTGGCCTCGCCGGAATACGACCGGAGAATCTCGTCAATTCCGTTCGGCTGGGGATAGAGGGTCATTTGGCCTTGGTCGGTATTCAAGTAGGCAGCCACAACGTCGGCGAGGCGCTCCGATTTGGCGATGCCCAGCCGCGCCATCATGATCGCAACCTGGTTTTCTACCTGTGACAGGGCGGCCAGCGCGATTTCAAGCGGTTTGATCGCGCCAGCCGGTTTGCTGGACTGGAGTTCCCTCCGCGCCAAGGCCGTCTCGCGTTGTGCCAACTGCAACGAGCTAGTTATATCGTCACGCAGCGCTCGGTCAGCGACATCGCGAGCCTTATTGCTCAGGGTCTCGTAATCTGGATCGACAACCGTTTCCGAGACTTTCTCCGCGTTATCTGGCGGCGAAGATGGCTGAGATGCCTGTGCAATAGGCTGATCCGGCTGGGACGGCTCTTGCCGAGCATGCTCGAAGGTGAATAGCTGGTCGTTGGAGGCCGGCGGTTCCGCGGCGGCTTCCAGAGGCTCCGGTCGACTGTTGGCGCGGTAGAACGCGATGGTCTTTTCGGGATGCCAATAGGCTGTCCCGTCGATCGTCATCGCCAGACCACGTCGCTCCGCTTCATTGGTAGCTGTCTCCGCTCCGCCGACCATGGCTTGCAATTCGTCCAGATCAACGTCGAAACTGGTGGGTGAGAACTTGAGGCAGCCCTCCATTGCAACTTTCGACGGGATTTCGCTGGGCGCAAGCTGCTCATGTATCTGCCGAATGAACACACGGAGCTTGAGTACGTTCCAGAAAGGCTGATCGCGGTCCGCCCCCAACATGCGCAGAAGACTCAGGTGCGTGAGAAGCTCGGCAATATCAGCGTACTCGCCAAACTCGCTGCGCAACAGGTCGTAGAATTCCTCCATGGTTGTCGCCGGGATTTGATGTTTGCCCAGGGTCGCGTCATCCAACTGCTCGAACCCTGGTGGCACATAGTCTTCCGGGTGTAACTCCTCATGGGTGATCGGCGCAGTTTTGCCCTGTATCCTGGCAATCTCGGCATCAATGAGCGGCTTTAGCTTGGAAAGATTGGTGTATCGCTTATCGCCGATCTGCTGGCGAAAGCCCGCCTTCTGTGTCGCCTGAGAAATGTCCTGATCGGTGGCATCCGGAGGCAGTTCAAGGAGACGGTGCATCACTACCCGCCGCTTCTGTACATCGCTGAATTCTCCCCAGACCTGTTCTGCGGTGACGTTTGCAACAAATCCTTCCGATTCCAAGCGGGCTTCGGTTTCTGTCCGCTGCGCTTTGGTCTTGGCGATCACCTCCCGGAGTGTTGGAATGTGCCATGCACGCCCGCGTGGTGATTGTAGGCCGGCCTCCACGTATTTCCGGGGATACGAGGCATGGCCAGAGGTTCCCAGCCCAAGGCGTTCATTGACAAGGCTTAGGACCTCATGCCAAGTTAGCCCGTCAAAGTAGTCACGAATCTTGTGCTCATCGAGTTCCTCGAACGCTTCGTCAGGATTGGTTGGCAATTGCTCGCCGGATTCCTTCACCGCAGCATCCAGCGTGTTAAACACAATCTGTTGCCTCACATCCGCAGCCGACAACGGTACTGCAAGCGGCGCGATCCACCGGCTATCACCCTCCAAGCGCAACAGATACGAAGCACCCCTGAAGCGCCGCTCGGCGATTGTGTAGGCGAACAGGCTGTTGGGATCGCGTTGCACTACGGTCAAGCCGACAAGCGGCATGGTATCGAGCAGTGTCAAATTAAAGTTGCCGGGTGCGGCGGCGATCTCGTTGTCCAGTATGTCCTTCCGCACCACGCGCCCGCTCGTCGGGTCGATCTCGAACACTGGCGCCTTCTTCGGCTCCCGTGCATCAAAATTAACCCGCTCTTTGACTGTTTCGGCTGCCAATGGCGGAAGTACTTCCTTCTTCTTGACCCTAATCAGGAGCGCACGGCTTTTCAGTCGCAGCTTGATCGGTGGCGCAGACGAATCCCGTAGCGGTACGTCGAACTCGTAATAACCGGTGCGGTTTCCTCCGACCTCGATGTAAAGTTCGGATAGTATAGTGGAGCGGCCACGACCGGACGTTGGCACACCGCCAGCTTGCAATTCATAGTCTTGCTTTTCCCAACGAGGTTTGACCGTTTTAGCCCGGATTTCTCATACTGGCGAGTAGCTGCTCAGCAGTCATTACGGTATGGGACCGTAATTCGCGTGCGTTCTTACCCTGAGATCGGGAACGCTGAATTCCGGGCAAGCGCCGCCTCCGCCGCTCTGTCAGCGGCGTTGGCGGGAGGGTATGGAGCTCTGCCCTGTCTGGTTCGTGTCAGGCGGCGGCGTTGCGCAGCAAAGCCTGTGCAAGCGCGAACTGGTACTGCCACGGGCAGGCTGACGCCATCGCGATCTTGATCCGCCGCACGCTGACCCGGACCAGGGCGCCAAGCTTCAGCAGCCGCAGCCGGATCGTGCCGCAGGTCGCCTCCGCGAACTGGGTGAATGCCAGGCCGATGCGGCGTAGCGCGCAGAGCAGCACGTAGGCCATCGAGGCAAACCACAGGCGAAGCTGGTTGGCCTGCATCGTCGCGGTGGACGTCCGGTCGGCGAACATGTCGAGCTGGCATTCCTTGATGCGGTTCTCCATCTCGCCGCGTGCGCAATAGACTTTCTCGTAGAGATACCGCGCACCGGCCTGGCCCCGCCCGAGTGAAGTGACGATGAAGCGTGGGTTGGCCTCACCGCCGGTGACTTCGGCCTTGCCGACGACACGCCGTTCGCGGCTCCAACTGTCGCGCGTGCGGTAGCGGAAGTCGCTGAAGCGGCGGGCCGGCTTGCCGCTACGGATGCTGTCGATCGTCGCACCGATCAGCTCGGGGACGATCGTCTGGTCCAGACGGTCGTTGCCAGCCAAGCCAAACACATAGTCCACACGGTTGGCTTCACACCATGCCATCAAGGGCTCGCGGGTGAAGCCAGAATCGCCGCGCAGCAGAATGCGCACGCGCGGCCAGCGGCGGCGAATCTGGGCCACGATGCGGGCGACCTCCTCAACCGCGCCGGCTGCGGCGTCGGCGTTGGCGCGGCGCAGCTTCGCCGCCAGCAGGTGACGGCCGCAGAAGATATAGAGCGGCAGATAGCAGTAGCAGTCATAGTAGCCATGGAAGAACCGGCCTTCCTGATTGCCGTGCAGCGGATCGTCGGTGGCATCGAGGTCGAGGAGGATCTGCTGCGGTGCCTTCTTGTGGGCGTCCAGGAACAGATCGACGAACAGGCCTTCGATCGCCGCAGGATCGTGGCTGATCTTGTGGTAGCGGGTCGCCTCTTCCCGGCTCAGTTCCAGCCGGTTCAGGGTCGCCTTGCCGGCCAGCGGCGCGCAATCCGGTCGCGCTGCCTCAAGCTTGCCGGCCAGCACCGACAGCACCGGATCATGGCGCAGAGTGTCATGGTCGTTGAGGTCCTCGTAGCCCAGCGCGATGCCGACAACCCGCTGCATCACCAGGGTCTCGACCTGGTGCTCCACCAGTTCGGGGGTACGGACGTCGGTGAAGCAGGCGGCAAACCGTTCGGTCAGCCGGATCGCGCGGTCGGTCTGGCCCAGCAGCAGGGCGCCGGCATCCGAAGTGATCGCGCCGCCGTCGAAGCTGGCCTCGACGCGGCGGCCCTCGACGGGTGGAAATTCGAACAGCGCGGGGTTACACTCTGTCGGCACTGGGGCCTCCTGCGGATTCGAGAAAAGCCGTGGTCGCAACACGATTCTCTCAGAATCCGCGCCCCAATGCACCCGATTCGGTGAGAAATCCGGGTTAGCACCAGGGAAGCCGGCCGGCATTTCGGTGGCTGCGACGGTCCGGGAAACTGGATCGATGATCAGCACCGCCCCGCTACCGCTGTAGGTTGGCTTGCGGCGGGATACACCGGCTGCTTCGGCTGCCTTTTTGCCGACCCAGATTACGTGCTCCAACGTCGGTGAGTAAATTTCTTCCTTTGAGAGCGCTTCTTGTTCCTCTTTCAGCAGACCGTCGTATGCCCAGGGGAAGTACTTATAGGCATCCACGTAGGTCGCAGCCGTGTTGCGGCTGATGCCGATCCGGGCATACAAATCACCCTTTTCACCATGTTCGGTCAGTAGTCGACCGAGCAATATTGCGCCGCCGCACTCCGCTTTGGCTCGGGTAGTCGTGCGCCAGTCCTCTGCTTCGCGGCGTTTCTCGCGGATGTACTCGACCACAGCATCGAAATCGGTGCCGAAGCGCTCCCGCAGGTCGTTGAACGGTGCATGCCCACGTTTCGGAACTTATCTGGCAATAAAACTGGTAGGTAGCCAGGCGACTTTTCGGTGGAGTAGTCCTCCGAAGACTGCGCTGCGGGTCGGTTACTCTGGTCGGACATTCTATTGCTCCTACTTATTGCCCAGCGACTTGTGCATTTTGACTGAGTCAGTGCATTTTGCACGGATGCATAGGCAAATTGACTGGCATTCCCAACTTTGCGCTAAGGCGAAATCTGAGGGTTGCGGCTTTTTTTCAGCGACGCTGATAAAACCGGGAGGGGTTCAGGTGTCGATGGAAGCTGGGGTAGTTCATAGAAACGATTGTTTGGTGAGCACCGCCGAAACCATGGCACTCACATACGTGCGGCGGGCTATCACTGCAAGAAAAAGGATGAGTTAAATCTAAAAAAGATAGTTCTAGGGAAAAACTCGTCTTATGTCTAGAACTTCAGTGCCTAGTGTGAATTTATTAGGCACAATTGGCTTCTTTGTCTCTGAGAACTCTTCGCTGTATGAGTTCAACATAGCGTGGCTCGCGCTCTATCATAATGTATCGCATACCGAACTCTATGGCTGCGATAGCAGCCGTGCCCGACCCCGCCAAAGGGTCAAGCAGCACTCCACCCTGCCGGCCCGCTATGTCTAGCAGCAGCCGGTAGACCGCGATGGGCTTCTGAGCGGGATGACCAACCGACTCGGCGTTTGAGGTGCTCGCCTCAAGGATGTCGCGGTGCTGTTTCCCCTTTGTCTTGAAGCGATCACCCACAAAGCCGGAAGCCTTGAGTGCGTTATAGTTGAACACGTAGTTCGAGGATTTGGCGCACCAGATGATGGTCTCATGGCTGAATTGCAGCCGTCGTGTTGACAAGACGGGGGCTGGGTTGCGTTTTGCCCAGACTATATGGTGAAGGACGGTCAGCCCTGCCCGTCGCACGGCGAGGTCGATCAGGCCCAGGTTGTTGTGCACCGTGAAGACGAAAGCTGATCCTGTTGGGGCCAGGACGCGGTTTAGCTGCTGAAGCAGTCCGTCGCTGAACTGCTGGTAATCGTCCGCGCCCGCGAACTTGTCCCATTCTTGGCGGAACCTCGGTTTCATCCCGTTCTTCGCAATGTAGTGGTCGATTACCGTCTCACCCTCCGGCACATCAAGGTAGAACGGCGGATCAGCGATCACCACGTCAATGGTTCCGTCCGGGATGCGCTTGAGAACCTCTCGGCAGTCACCATGATACATGCTGGTGGTCCTGTTCAAGATGATGGGAGCATCACCCGACGAGAAGGCGGCGCTGGAGCATTCCGATTTGGCACCAAGAGCAAGTGGGCTTGCCTTTGACAGCAAGGTGGAACGGTCTTTGGCGGCGATCAGTTCTAGGGCATACTCCAGCCCGGACTCGCGGCGCGAGGTATATCCGATCTCCCTGGCCCACTTCCTGGCTGCTACGAATTGCTTCCAGTGCTTGAAAAGCTCGGCATGACGATCAAGCCACTGCCTGCTGATGGGCATATTGTCGCGGCACCACGCTGCGATATTGACGCCGCGTTCACCGAGCACGGCTTTCACATTGATCCATTCCTCCCCCACATTACGGAGATGACGGAGAGTCTGCATCTCGCTCTCCTCGGCCGCTGTAAGCTCACGGATGATAAGTGTTTTCGCTGACCGTAAAGACCAATTCTGCACGACGATGGTTCCCGAACCGTATCACTCGGCGTCGCTGTATCAGATTGCGTTCGTGGCCGTCTAGAACTGAGCGTCGACATCCTGTGGCGGTGATCGAGCCGCACGAGCAGCCGACTCGGCTGTCAGGCAACCGCAGGAAACACTGCCGAGTCACGACCCTGCCTATCTATAGAGACAGACCCCGTGACACCGGAACGATCTTCGGGGAGCCACGCCCACGCATGGCGCAGCCTTGCGGCCTGGGTCAGGCGGCTTCTTTGGCGGCTTGGCGATGTCGCTCCTGCTCTTCGCGCATGCGGGCGCGGTGGCGACGCTGCCGCTCGGCATCGGACATGGCTGAGCCGCTAGGTGCGGGACCATGCTGACGGCCGGCAAGCTCGGGTATCAGGTCAGCCGGCATCTTCTCCACCTTGCAGCCCTCGAACTCATCCGCCAGGGCTTTGGCGCTCGGCAGGCACGGGACAACGCATTCGACGATACCGGTGTCGGCGGATACGCGAAGGCTCGACCGCAGCAAGTCCTGGTAGAGGATAGTCGCGGTCATCGCATCGAATACTGCTTCCTTGTTCAGACCCAGCAACGCCAGTAGTCGCAGTTGCTCGCCGGACAGATTGATGACCGACAGCAGCGCGACGTTCACGTAGTTCCGCCAGTCATTCAAGCCGAAACTGCGTCCTGGCAGGCGCAGCTTGGGATCGAAGGCCGTGCCGCCGCCTTTCCAAAATCGATCCTTTACGCCCCCCGCATCACGCGGTCGCGGTAGCGTCCATAAAAATGGCCGGCTGCCGAAGTGCTCGGCTACGGTCCGGCACATCGCCGACTGCATCGTACCGCCTCCTTTCGCGTTCTTGGCGAGCATCGCCCGCGTCGCTCGATCCTGCCAAAAATAGCGCACGATCAGGCGTTGGCCGTTGGTGTGTCGCGCGGGCAGTCCGCGTTGTAGCGGGTGCTGGGAAAATCGCTGATTGAACAGCCGCGACCAGAGCAAATGCGCCATTGTCCGATCGGCGCGTGCGCCCATCAGCGTAACGGACCTCCACTGCTTGAAGCGATCAGGATGCAGGATGGTCAGCACGTCAAGCTGGCCACCGAAGACGCTCGGCGAGTATGGCGTCACCAGATCAAGCCACTGGTCTTCTAAAACTAGAACCCATCTGTGCGGGTCGAGGATCGCTGCCGCAAGCTTCTGGAAGACCGCATCCAGTTCATCTGGCGGCCAGTTGCGAGCGATATGGGTCAGGCGCTCATACGCTGGCCCACCCACGTCAATCGGTCGCAGTCGCAGTACACCGGGCCGATATTGATCAGCCCTCAAGAACCGGGTTATCCACCAGTGCCCCCGGACAAATTGCCGACTTCCAAAATCGAACACGTCCGGCACTTCATCCAGCACCAGATCAAAATAGCGCGCATTGGCTGGTGGCCGCATATCCAGTACGGCGGCATGGCTGCACAACAGAATGCCGCCGCGCGGATCGGGCTTCTCGTCTTGATGCTCAAACCATTTACGGACCCGTTCAGCCACCATTCGGTCGCTCTGGTCACTGTGGATCGTCGCGACAGGCACGCTGGCCTGGAACCGCGTGAGCCAGTCGCCGATCTCTTCGACCAGTGCAATTGTGGGAGCCGCCACAACCACCTTGGCGAACGTCTCGGCCGCCAGCCGCATGGCGAGGGCCTTGGTTTTACCCGCCCCGGCGATCGCCACCACGATAAAGATGCCGAATACATATGTGCCCGCCGCGCCACACCACGCCCGACCTTTCGTGACCGCCTCGTAAGCCTCGTTGATCTGCGCCATCCTGCCGGCCGCATCGGCGTCACCAGGATTGCGGTCGGGATGGTATTGCATAGCGAGCTTGCGATAGGCGGCTTTCACTGCCGCCTCGTCAGCGTCGGGCGGCAGCCCAAGAACTTCGTATGGAGTCATTCGTCGTGCAGTTCGGGGTATAAGTTATTGAGAAGTTCGTAGTCCATCGCGGCGTGAGAGCTTTTAGACCGCGGATGTGGAGCCTCGAACCGCTGTTATCAATCAGCCCTTGGGAGGGGGCGCTGGTCGGTCCGCGCCCCGTGCGGGCCCGAGCCGTGGCGCCCGCAGCATCATAGCCCAATCGTATGCCTTACGCGCGACGCCATCGTTTCCGACGAAGAAGATGATTGGGCCACGCCCGTCACGCCTATCTAATGCCCGTGACAGTTCCGATATGAGCCTTGAGATTTCGGCGTTCAGTCTGTCTGCTTCTGTCAACTTAGAGTTCCTCCACAGGAGAGAGCGCCAAAGCGGTGTGCCCAGGCTACTCTCGCACCGGATGAGCTATTGCATTGCGACTGGCATGTTAATCCAGAGATTGTGATTTCGGACCAGTTCCGAGTTCATCTGTGGCAGATTAGCCGCAGTGCGCTTTGGCTTCCGCTTGAACTTAATAGTTGCGTTCCCTTAGCGTGGAGTTCGCAGAGCGGCATGTGCCTGCTTAGTGCACCGATAGCCGCCACCGAGTTCTATGTCGGCATTTTGCATATCACGACCTCGAAGTTTTTGGGCGTCCAACAAAAACACAAGTTCGGAGTTCTCAGATGCGATTTGGCGTTGCCTTCCGCACTTGCATGTGGTGCAAGGCCATCGCGCCGCTACGCCGCACCGCAACCGGATGTCAGCGTCATGATGGAAAAGGCCTATGTTGCGCCCCAACACCCGGATGATGCGCGGCGGTTTGGGCGGAGGCATCACTGAATGTGGTCGATGCAACTCTATGTCGCCTCCTAAGGTACCAAGCACCGATGACTGACAAAGCGATTAGCCATCAGATCACCCGGCGTGGCCCGACCATTTGGCAGATTGCTATGGGGAGCCATACGTCCAGACAGCGGCACGCTGTGCCCAAACAACCAAGAATATGGCCCGACCTGCGTCTCCGAGGTCGCCCGATCAATGAGCTCTCATGCGACTTCATCGGAGATCGATAGTGCCCTCGGCGGAAGCAAGCGCGAGCGGATAGATGGCTGAGCGCCCCTTACCTGGCTGGCCCCGCGGACTGCGTGAGGACTTGGCGGCGGCGTACGTCGGGATTTCTGTAAACGGCCTGCGCGCCAAGGTCGAAGCGGGTGAAATACAGCCACCACGCCGCCACTCATCAGGCCGGATCGTGTATCTACGGGACTCCCTCGATGCGTACCTTGACCGCCTGTTCAACGTCGCGGATGCTCCGATCACAAGTGCCGCCCGGCCTCTCTCCCACCGATAGTCCGGGTGTCCTAGGATGTCGGTGGAGCGAAGTCACTCCGAGCTTTGCCGCATTAGGGTGGCCTTTGCTGCCCTGCACCGCACGCTCGCGTACCGCGGCGAGGACACAGGCTTCTATGTGATTGCTGCCCCAGATGGCACCATGTTTTTCAGCCACCGGCAGCCATCACTGTACAATTCGCTGGCTCGTTCCATGCCGATGCACGAAATACCGCCTGGGTCAGTCGTCAACGTGCGGTATCATATTGAGGATGGCATTGGGAAGATCGACGCTGTGCAGATCGTTCACGAACCAGAGCCGGATTGTCCTTTTGAGCCTGTCTTCGATGTCGTGGCCGGGTAGACTATGGCCTTCTTGAGCCACCGCAGCCGGTGATCCATTCGGGTTTCACCAGAGTAAATTCCGAACGTCAGATCGGTTTTCGCATGGCCAACTATATCTTTTGCGATCCCCGGCGGGCACTCTGCGGTTTCCAGCAGGTGCGTTACCGTCTTCCGTATGCTATGGAAGACAAAACGGTGATCGAATCCCAGGTCGGTTTTGAGCCGACCAAACCGCTTACCGATTGGCTGGCTGCGCTCCCCGTACTTGTTGTCGGCCTTGCTGTGGATGAGATAGTTCTTTTCGTCCGCCTGTTTCGCCAACTGCTTGATCAAACCGGTGATTTTCGGATGCACCGGGACGAAGCGGTCTCCGGCCGCGGTCTTGTCGCTCATGCGCATGAATTTGATCTTGGTATCCGGGTCATCTCGGATGTCACTCTTCTGAAGCTGCGCCACGCCTTCAATGCGAGCACCGCTGTAAGCTGCGATCTTGATCGCCGCGGCAAGCGGCTCGTCGTTGTTCTGCTCGGCCGCCACCCAGCAGCGAACCACGTCTTCCGGCCGAAACCGTTGCCGTTCGTCGTCCTTGGTCTTGCGCCGGCTTGCTGGGTCGCGAACCCGGTGGCCGTCGAACGGATTGTGTGACTTCGGCACCAGGCGGTGCTGCTGCATCCAGGTCCAGTAGTTGCGGATTTCGCCCAGCTTCCGGTTGACCGTCTTGCTGCTGAGGCCGGACTCACCTTCAGCGTTGATAAGCGTCTCGATCCAGCGCTGGACGTCATGCTCGCCTATCTGCTCGATCGGCTTGGCAACCGCTTTCTCGAACTGCTTGATCGAGGAGATGGCTTGGTCCAGAGGCCGCGGCTTCAGGCCAGCGTGTGGTTTCCATTTTTCCAGGTAGCTGAGGAACGGCGTCGCATGACCTGTGATCCGGTCGGCAGCCTCGGCCATTGCTTCACCCCCAGGCAGAAGCCGGAGAGCCGCATGAACGTCGTAGCCAGCCGCCGGCACCTGGCTGGCGTGTTCCGGCCATTTCCCGCCATTGGTCCGCAGCACGAAGTCAATGACATCGGTGATCCTGGTGATCTCGGACTTCTCCGGATCGGTTTGGCGTTCGGCGAGGTAGCGCTCGGCAAGGTGATCCGCAGTCACCTGTTCCAGGCGTTTCCCGGCCTCACGTGCGGACCTGATCTGGTCCTGGAGCTTGGCGACGATCCCGGCCGCCACCGCGGCGGCGCGATGTTGGTCCGTGTGTCCGGTTGGCACCTTGATGATGGAACGGCCGATGATCTCGCGCACGTCGGGCGGCACTATCATCCGCACAAACCAGCGGCGGCGCTGCTGAATGAGATAGGGGTATCGAGACCTGACCATTGACGGTCCGTTGAGCGCAACCATGCTGTCCCTACCCCGTGGACAAACGTTGGTCAAATCATTGGTCAAAACGGTCGGTCCTATGGCCCATAAGTCGCTGAAATCTTTAGATTTATGAGAAATGGCGGAGAGAGTGGGATTCGAACCCACGGTACGCTTGCACGTACACACGCTTTCCAAGCGTGCGCCTTAAGCCGCTCGGCCATCTCTCCTCGCGCTGCACGCTAAATAGCAGCCCGGCGCAGCCCGGCAAACCCCGGCGCCCCATGCCAGACAGCAAAATGGATGACTCACCGTCCGCGTCCCACGTCTTGCAGCACCGCAATCGAGTAGGGAGACGCCTCACGGCGCCCCCCTCTCAGACCACTGGGCGTACGGATCTCGTACCCGGCGGTTTCCGACAAGGCTGAGTGCGGCGTGAGCCATCCCGACCAACCCGAGCGGGTCGAACCACGCGACAGGCAAGGCTTGTTTGGCCTGGTGGCTGTCCAGTCAGGCGCCACCAACCTTTTCCCGACGCGGCCAGCTTGAAGGCGTTGGTGCGCGTCACGCCATGCCCGGTCAGGAAGTCGACCATCGTGCGGAAGCTTTTGCAGTACTTCAGTCGCACGCAGCGCAGTTTGCGACGGAGCCACCCATCGAGGTCGCGCAACATGCCCTTGCACCGGGTGTGGCGGTAGTATGTCACCCAGCCTGTGATGAAGCGGTTCGCCTGCTCGACCATCCGCCCCAGGGGACAGTCCCCACGGTTGCGACGGGTGATCTCACGCAGGCGATCCTTGGCGCGGGCCAGGCTCTGCGCCCGATGCCAAGCGTGCCTCCTCTGCCCAGGCGGTGGCCAAGGAATTGACGTTCCCCGACCGGGGCAACCGCGCCCTTTTGCCGGTTGACCTTGAGCCGCAGCCGGTTTTCCAGGAACAACGTCACGACGCCATCAGCGCCGTGCCCGGCGCACACTCGTAGATGCCGACCTTCGTCGGCATGACGCAGAGCGCATCGGCCCTCGGTCATTCTTGACGGGTGCCGGTATCAGACCCGGCACGCAGCCGGCGGGCGGCACCCGTGGCTACTCAACCAGCCCTGGACAGTCTCCCAGCCCCACCCTCAGTTCCCCACCGAGGTGATGGAACTGAACGGAACCGCCAGCGCCCCAAGCTGCAACTGCACGGCGTTGTTCGACTCCGTCACGCCCGTGGCCGTCCCGGTCACGGTGAACGTCAGCGTGCTGGTGGCGCCGCCGACATTGGTGCCGGTCGGCACCAGCGTATAGATCCCGCTCGGCACCGCATCGCCGGCATTGTCGGTGCCGTTCCACGTCCAGGTGTTGTTGCCCGCGACCGCGTTCAGCGAGCCATTATAGACCGCCACCCCCGACGAGTTGGTAATGGCGATCGATACCGGCTCGGCCGCCGGCGCATTGATGTTCACCGTCGCCTGGCCATTCTCCAGCGGCACCTGGGTCGATTGCACCGTCACCGGCTGGCCGATCATCTGGCTGCCCTGGATCACCTCGCTGCCCTGGGTGAGCTGGATCAACTGCGTCAGGCTCTGATTGGTGTCGATCTGTTGCTCGACGGACGAGAACTGCACCAGCTCGCTGGTGAACTGGTCGGTGTCCATCGGGCTGGTCGGGTCCTGGTTCTGCAACTGCGTCATCAGCATGTTGAGGAAGTCGGTGAAGTTGCCGTCCAGCGACGCGAATGCGTTGCTTGCGGTCGACGACGCGGTACTGGCAGAGGAGGACGCGGCGCTCGCGGTATTCTGCTGAGCGGCAACCGAGGCGAGGCTCATGGCGGTGCGACCTTTCAGGCGGTGATGTCGAGGCCAGCGCGTAGCCAGCGGGGTAGAGCGGCCGTGGTATCGTCCGGCGCGGTGTCGGCGGACTCCTCTGTGCCCCCCTGTCCGCCGGACCGTGCGCCGGAGCCGTTGCCGCCACCCTGCCCAGAGCCGGCATTGGCCGCCATGCCGCCTTGCGTACCGGCGGAGGGCGCCACCGAGTCCGGTGTGGCGAGATGCAGCGTCAGGCTGCGCCCATCGGTTGGCACACCGGCGACGTCGAGCGCGCGCTGCAATTGCGGCTGGTCGCGCAGCAGCAGGGTCATGGTTTCCGGACGCTCCACGGTGATGTCCACCCGCGCGGGCGCGTCCGGAGCGCGGTCGATGCGGATCTGCACCTGCCCCAGTTCTGCCGGCTCCAGCCGCAGAGTCATCCGTTGCGTGCCGTCCCCCCCGGCGGAGAGCGAGACCAGCGCCGCCGATACCTGATGTCCTGCCCCCGTTGCCGGCGCACCAGTGTCCTGCGGTGTATCGGTGGCGTTGCTCGGGGCACTCGACAGACCCTGTCCGCTGGCGGCGGACGGTGGCAGGGCCGACAGCGCCGGTAGCGCTGGTAGCCCATCCGCCGGCGGAGGCACGGCGGCGGACGATGCGGACGGCATCAGCGTTCCCGCGCCAGCCGAGGCCGTATCCGCCGGCCTCGCATCCGGCGCTGCGCCGGCCGTACCGCTCAATGATTGCGGCACGGCCAGGCCAGAGCCTGGCGGCTCTGCCGGATGCGCCGGCTGCGCATCGCGCCCGTCAGCCGACGCGCCCCGCGGTTGCTGCGGTGCTGTCGACCCAGCCTCGGGTGGCGCCGCGGCGAATGTGGATTTCGGCGCCGGGTGCCGGCACGGCGGCCCCGTCCCTGCCCGAACCGGTCGCCGACGCGTCCGTCGGGTGCGGTGGAGCAATGCGATCCGAGGCGTCGTGAAGCCGGCGAGCCACGGCGTGGGGCGACGATGACGACGCGACCGGGCCTCCCGCCGCAGCCTCGGATTGCGTTGGCGTGGCGGCAAGCCGCCCCCCGGTGGCTCCTCGGCCGAATGCGGACGGGACCCCCGTCTGATCAGCGGCGGCGTCCGCCGCGCCAGCGTCCTCCAGTGACGCCGGCGGCTCGGTGGCATTCGCCGTCGCCAGCGGCGCGGGCTCGGCCGGCAAGGACAGTGCTTCTGTGACCGGCATCAACGGCGGCGACTGCGCGGCGGCGCCTGCCGATGCCGACCGCGCCCTGTCGGCGGGTTTGACCTCGCCCACCAAGCCTGCCCCGCCGTCTGCCTGGGCAACCGGCAGGACCGGCGGGTTTCCGGTGTCCGTGGACATGACGCCAGGATCAAGGGCGCCTCCCCTGCCCGCGGACGGCAGGAGGCGCCCATTTTGCGGCAAGCCGGCTGCCGCTCGCGGCACCGCCGCACCTGCGGAGCCTGACTGCCCGGGCGCAGGCATTGGCAGTGCCGGCCTCCCGGGCTGCCCGGGGGCCGTGCCGGCAGCGGCGAGCCTTCCCGCGAAGGCCGTTCCGTCAAGCGTATGCAACATGTCGACGAACGACGACCCGTTGTCGGTTGGTAGAGCAGGCGCCGCCGCCGCCATCGGCGGGACCGCCGCGGCCATCAACGACGCCAGAGCCAAACCCTGCGGCATTGCGAACTCCCGCAATCTCCCAAGCCGGCACGCACACACCGGCACATGGGTAACGGCACACATCCTCTGACCGGCACACACGCAAGCGTCGGGCCAAGTGAATCAAACCAGGGATGGGACCAAAACAGTCGTATGCGGCAGAAATTGCCGCGTCGGTGTCGCCTGGTTGGCGGAAGCTGCCTGGTGGTTGGTGCCCGACCCGGTGCGTCATTGCGATTTAACCATCGACCAGCGATGGTCTTGTTTCTTATTGCCTGGCCGCCTTAACCTGATGCGCATTCGGTCAAACCCGGCCATCACGAGCATCGACGACGAGCCGCGACCGCGCCGCCCGGTGGTCAACTCGCAACGACAGATCCGCCGCCAGCCACTGCTCAACGCACGGCATGAGACATTGCGACCACCTTGGCACGCTTCCTGCTGATCGCACCCGCGAATGGCCTCGCGCACACCGCGGTGCCGGCGACGCAGGAGCCTTCCGATGTCCTTGCTTGGTGCGATGAACACGGCGATTTCCGGCCTGACCGCGCAGTCGGCCGCGTTCGGCAATATTTCCGACAACGTCGCCAACAGCCAGACCACCGGCTATAAGGAAGTCGAGACCAGCTTCGTCGACTACCTCACCACCAGCACCACCGCCGTCAACGATCCCGGTGCCGTCGTCGCGCAGCCGGACTACCTCAACAACATCCAGGGCACCATCACGCAGGTCACCAATCCGCTCGCCCTGGCGATCGCGGGCCAGGGTTTCTTCGCGGTGTCGCAGCAGACCGGCGAGGCGAACAGCATCCCCACCTTCAATCCGCAGCAATTCTATTCGCGTGCCGGCGATTTCCAGCTCAACAGTTCCGGCTACCTGATCAACAGCGCCGGTGAATACCTGAACGGCTGGAGCGTCGATCCCGCCAGCGGCATTGCCAACCAGAACAGTCTGGCGCCGATCCAGGTGACGCAGACGGTTTATAATCCGGTGGCCACCAGCTCGGTGACGCTGTCGGCGAACCTCCCGGCTACGCCGGCGTCCGGGACGGGCACCTCCGCCGCGCCGATCTCGTCGGACATCGACGTGTACCATTCGCTGGGCACCGTGCACACCATCACTCTGAACTGGGTGCAGACCTCCGCGAACAACTGGTCCGTGCAGGTCAATTGTCCGGATTCCGCCACGCCGGACTGTGGCACCGCGGATGTGAGCTTCGGTCCCAGCGCCACCGGCGATGACATCGCGCCATCGGGAACCATCGGCAACCTTGCGGTCGATGCCACCGATCCCGGCGGGGTCAGCGTCTCGACCGCCACCGATGGCACGCCCGCGGCCGTCTCTTTCAACGCCGACTTCGGTACCGGGAACCAGGCGATCACGCTCAATCTCGGCAACTACGGCGGGACCAACGGCGTGACGCAATATGCCGGCACGCAGTACAACCTGGAGGGCCTGACCCAGAACGGTGTGCCGCCGGGCAGCTTCGCCGGGGTCACGCCGCAGGCGAACGGCGACATCGTGGTGAACTACAACAACGGCCAGACGCGAACCATCGCGCAGGTGCCGCTGGTGACGTTCAACGCTCCCAACGCGTTGCAACGCCAGGATGGGCAGTCCTTCACCGCGACCTTAGGCTCCGGCACGCCGCTGGCCGAGGTCGCCAGCACCAATGGCGCCGGCAATCTGGTGACCGGCTCGGTGGAAAGCTCCAACGTGGACATTGCCACCGAGTTCAGCAACTTGATCGTGGCCCAGCAGGCCTATAGCGCGAACGCCAAGATGGTCACTACCGCGCAACAGATGCTGGAAACCACGGTGGACATGAAGCAGTAAGCGCGGTGTCCTATGAGGGTTGAAACAGCTCTTGCGACATTGCCGTCCACGTTATGGCCGGCTCGGAGCCGACCATCCACGCACGGTCGATCAGGCATCGGCGAACGTGGTGGAGCAGCGGGGGAAAATGGCCGGCACAAGGCCCGCCGTGACGAGAACGGAATGGCTCCGCGCTATCTCAGCGCCTGTCGAAATCAGGCGCACCATCGCGCAGGCAAAAGCGGCGTATCGGGACGCCATGCGGCCAAATCACGCTACACGGCCGGATACACCGGATGAGCCTCAGCGCCGCCCTGTCGATTGCCACCAGCAGCCTGGCGAACGTGAACAGCCAACTGGCGCTGGTGTCGCACAACATCGCGAACGCCGACACGCCTGGCTATGTCACCGAGACCGCGACGCAGGAAGACCTCACTTCAAATGGCATCGGCATCGGCGTCATCGCCGGCCCGGTGACGCGCAACGTCGATGCGTCGTTGCAGGCACAGGTCTTCCAACAGAATGCCACGGTTGCCGGGCTGCAAACGACACAGACCGCATTGCAGGCGATCGATGCGGTGCAGGGCACACCCGGCCAGGGCGGCGACGTCGCCAGTCTGCTCGGTCAGTTGCAGGACCAGTTCTCCACCTTGCTCAACGATCCCTCCAACCAGACGCAGCAATCTGCCGTGGTCTCCGCCGCGGGCACGCTGGCGACCACGATCAATGCACTGTCCAGCACCTATACCCAGCAGCGCCAGACGGCCGAGAACAACGTCGTCAGCGAGGTGAACACCATCAATGGCTCGCTCGGCACCATCAGCCAGTTGAACGCGCAGATCGTGACGCTGCGGTCGGGCGGCGGCGACACGGCGGATCTCGAAAACCAGCGCGACCAGGCCGTGCAGCAGTTGGAGCAATTGGTGGACGTCAACACGCTGGTGCAGTCGGACGGCAACATGCTGATCACCACGACAGGCGGCGTAGCGCTGCCGACCGACGGCACGGCCAACCCGCTCTCCACCACCAGCGCGAATGTGCCGCCCGGCACGTATTACCCGGGCGGCGGCATCCCCGCGATCACCCTGGACGGCGCGGACATCACGGGACAGCTCACCGGAGGCCAGCTCGGCGCCAACATCACGCTGCGCGACACCACGCTGCCGACCTACCAGGCCGAGCTGGACGAGTTCTCGCAGAACCTCGCCAGCCGGTTTTCCGCCCAAGGCCTCACCCTGTTCTCGGATCCGACCGGCAACGTGCCGGCGGGCGGCGGCGTGCCGGCACAACAGGGCTATGTGGGTTTTGCCGCGGAAATCCAGGTGAATCCGGCGGTGCAGGCCGATCCCTCGCTGGTGCGCGACGGCACCGACACGATCGCCGGCAGCGCCACCGGTGCCGCCGCCTTCACGCCGAACCCGCCCGGCGGGCCCGCCGGCTTCAGCACGCTGATCAATAACGTCCTGACCTACACGTTTGGCGCCGATGTGCAGGACGGCGTGACACAGCCGGCGTCCAACACCACGGGCCTCGGCGCCTCTGGCACACTGGATGCACCATACACCCCGCCCGCCACGCTGGGCGGGATCGCTTCGGCGCTGGTCGCATCGGAGGCGCAGGACAGCGCCAACACGACCAGCCAACTTACCACGGAGCAAGCCGTGCAGACCACGCTCAGCAATTCGCTGTCTACCGGGAGCGGCGTGAACCTGGATAACGAGATGTCGCTGATGATCCAGTTGCAGAACGCCTATGGCGTGAACGCCAGGATCATCGGCGCGGTGCAGTCCATGATGACGCAGCTCATCAACGCGGTGCAGGCATGACCGGCGCTCCGTGGCATTTCGAGGCGGAAAAGAAGAGGACACCCCCTCCCCTCGAGGGCTTGGGCCGCAAAGCGGACCAAGGCCGGGGGGAGGCGTGCGTACAACCGCGGACAGCGGCTCTACGCACCCCTCCGCCTGGCCTTGGTCCGCTTTGCGGCCCAAGCCCTCGAGGGGAGGGGATGTCTTCTCGTTCTTCTTCTATCCTTCAGTCCCCGCCATGAGCATCTCCGCCGCCACGCCTGCAGACTATGGCATGATGACCAGTCTCATCAGCGACACCGATTCGATCAAGACAAAGCTGGATCAACTCACCACGCAGATCAGCACCGGCCTGGTCTCCAACACTTATGCCGGCCTCGGTGCCGGCGCCGCGGTGTCGCTCGACCTCAATCCCCAGATCGCCACCCTGCAGACTTGGCAGAACAACATCAATGCCGCCACCGGCACCATGGGGGTGTCGCAGACGGCGATGACGCAGATCCAGCAGATCGCCTCCGACTTCCTGGCGCAGACCAGCAACCTGGAAGGCGCCGACTCGTCCGAGGTCGATACCATCGCCGCCTCCGCGCAACAGGCGCTGGTGCAGGTGGCTGAACTGTTGGATACGCAGGACGGCAACACATACGTATTCGCCGGCCAGGACACCACGAACCCGCCGGTGCCCGATCCCGATTCTATACTGAGCAGTGGGTTCTATACACAGATCGCGGCGCAGGTCGACGCGCTCGGCACCCAGGGCGCCGCGGCGACCATTGCCAACACGCTGTCGATCGCCGGTTCCGACACCACCGGGACCTCGCCCTTCTCCGCCTATCTCTCGCAAACCGATGCTTCCGACCCCAACGCCCCGCAGGCGCCCACCATCCAGGTAGGACAGGGGCAGACCGCCACCGTCGGGCTGCTGGCGAGCGCTAATTCATTCGTCACTTCCCAGGGCAGCTCGACCACGGGTTCCTACATGCGCGACGTGATGCGGGCGCTGGCAACCATGGGCTCGATGAGCAGTACCCAGGTGAGCGACAGCGGGTTCGATACGCTGGTGCAGGACACCAACGCCAGCCTGACCGGCGCCATCAGCGCCATGGCTGAAGACGTGGGTGTGCTGGGCAACACCCAGACCGCGCTCACCGCCAGCCAGACCACCATGGCCGACACCGCCACCGCGCTGACCACACAGGTCGGCAATGTGCAGGACGTGGACGTGGCGCAGGCCATGAGCACCCTGTCGCTGGTGCAGACCCAGTTGACCGCCTCCTACCAGGTGATCGCCGGCGTGAGCGGGCTGTCCCTGGCGAAAATTTTGCCTGTGAGCTGACACAAAGATGCGTCCGGTTCACAGGCTGTTAACCGATTGGCCCCAGTATGGGGCGTACGCCCGCAAAAAGCGGGGATACCAGTAACCTCTATGGGCAAAGGCAAGACACCATGTCCGGAACCATCAACTCGGTCGTCACCAACACTGGCGCGATGATCGCACTCGAATCGCTCGACAAGACCAACTCCCAGCTCAACACCGTACAGAAGCAGGTCTCCACTGGCTATCGCGTGGCCGACGCCACCGATGACGGCGCGGCCTACGCAGTGGCACAGTCGGTCCGCTCGACCGTCGGCGCCCTGACCAGCGCCAACCAGCAGCTCGGCGGCGTTCAAGGCCTGCTCTCCACCACGGAATTGGGCCTGAACGACATCTCGAATACGATGTCGAGCATGCGCGACGTGCTGATCAAGCTCGCCGACAGCACGGTGGAGGGCGATGAGCGCACGCAGTATGAGCAGCAATACCAGTCCCTGCTCGGCAACGTGCAAAGCTTCATCGAAGATGCCAACTACAGCGGTAAGACGCTGATCGGCAACATCACCGGCAGCAGCGGCACGTTCGGCTCGGTGGCGGTGGTGCGGAACGAGAACGCCGCGACCTACGGCATCGCCACATTCGGTGGGTCGGAGCTGTATGGCTCGATCGCCTTCACCAGTACGCAATTGAACGGTGCCTCCACGGTCGCGGCGCTGATCAGCGCCACCGGCACGTTCATCAACCAGCAGAACGCCGTCGGCACCGCGTTGAACGCCATCGGCTCCTCGACCAACTACGTGAACAACCAGATCAGCTACAACAACAACAAGATCGATGCGCTGAACAACGGCCTCGGGTCGTTGGTGGACGCCGATCTGGCGAAGGAATCCGCGCTGCTGCAATCGCTGCAGATCCAGCAGCAGCTCGGCACGCAGGCACTGACCCTGGCCAACCAGGCGCCGCAGACGCTGCTGAGCCTCTTCAAGTAAAAGCGTAACGGGACGGGCGCTTCGCCCGTCGCGCGACGCGGGCCGACCGGACGGGGCTTCGCACGATACCCCCGCGCCGGCGGAACCTGGGGTCGATTCCGATGGCTGCGATGGCGGGGCACGCGGGCGTTCCTCGGAACGCCGAAGCGTGGCCGCCGCATGACTGAACGCGAACCAGGACGGGGCGCATGTCTAATTTGGTGTTGGAACTGCGCCAGGGCGAGGTCATGATCGTCAATGGCGCGCCGATCCGTTTCCGCACCAAGTCGCGGATCGAACTCACCGCCAAGGCACGTTTTCTTTTCGGTAAGCAGATCATGCCGCCGGACCAGGCGGACACGCCGGCGCGGCGCATCTATTTCGCCCTGCAATCCGCCTATATCGGCGACGAGGCGGAGCGGGCCCGCGGGTTGGAGCAGGCACGCGAGCTCGTCGCGGCGTTCAAGGGCGCCACCACGTCGGCACTCGCCCGCGAGATCCTCGACACCGCGCTGGCCGCCGCCGAGGCCGACGATTGCTACCAGGCCCTGAAGCTGACCCGCCGGATCATCCGCCACGAGGACTCGGTGCTGGGACGCGAGACGCCCGAAACCCGTGCCGTCGGGGCGCGGATACCCGAAACGCGCGCCGTCGCAGCACGGGTGTCCGACCCCCGCACTGCCGAGGCGCGGGTGCCCGAAGCGCGAAACCTTGTCCCGACTGAACTGGAGCCATGCCGATGATGATGAATGAGGCGATGCGGGCCTATGAGGCCGCTGCCACCCACCGCAGCCAGCGTGAGCAGGAGGCGGACGTGTTCCGGCGCGCGATCGGCGCGCTGAGGGCGGCGCGCGACGGCAATGCGCTGCACCGCGTGCGGGCGCTCGCCGACAACCGCCGCCTGTGGATGGCGGTGCACGACCTGATGCGCGACCCGGAGAACGGCCTGCCGCCCGAGCTACGTGCATCCATCATTTCGGTTGGCCTGACGGTGCAGCGCGAGATGGACCGCGATCAGCCAGATTTTGGCTTCCTGATCGCAGTCAACGAGAACTTCGCCGCAGGGCTGGCGGGGAGTTTGTGAAAGCCAGCACGGACACAGGCCGGATGAGGAAGGAGAAGAGGAAGGGACACCCCCTCCCTTTGAGAGCGGGGGCAGGGGAAGGGGTGCGTGCGGCGATGGCCGTCGTTTGCACGCACCCCTCCCCCCTCAAGGGGAGGTGTGCCTTCCTCTTCTCATCTTGGTAGCACCCGCCTCAGCCGCCCGCCGTGGCCGCCCTACGCGCCCACAATCGCGCAAGTCTGCAGCCCAGAAGGGGCCCGCCATGCAAAGATTGCAGTCCGCCGCTGACCTCGAATCCCTCACCGCGCGCGCCGCGCAACTGGTGGCCGCTGGCCGCGTCGGTGCCGCCCGGCCGTTGCTCGCGGCGGCGAAGCGCCTGAGCCCTGGCTCCGCCTGCCTGGCCGACCTCAGCGCCCGTCTCGCGCTGCGGGCAAATGACCCCGATGCGGCCAAGCTTGAACTGGACGCCGCCGTCGCAGCAGACCCCGAACACCCCGGCCTGCGCATGCGGCGCGCCGAGTTGCGCCGTCAGGGCGGCGACATCGAGGGTGCCGCGCGCGACGCCGCCGAAGCCGTCGTGCTCGACCGTTCCGTTCCCGCCGCCAAGGCTCTGCTGGGTGTCTTGCTGCTGGAGCTCGACCGCGCCGTCGACGCCGTCACGTGCCTCGCCGAGGCAGTCGCGGCCGATCCCACCAACCCCGGCTTCGCCGCGGGCCTGGCCGCCGCGCACGAAATGGCGGGGGACCCTGACGCGGCGCTCGCCGTCCTGCTGCGCAACATCGAGGCTGCGCCCAACCTGGTGGATCAGCGCAACGCTGCCATCCTGCTGTGCGTCCGCCGCCGCGATTTCCGCCAGGCGATCCAGCTGGCGGAAGACACCCGACACGCCGGCATCGCCGACGCCTGTTGCTTCGGGCTGCTGGGGCATGCGCTGTCCAGCCTCGGCCAGCATGCCGAGGCTGTGGACTCCTATGCCGAGGCCCTGAAGCTGGGTCCGGACGATCCCTATGTGCGCCATCTGGTATCCGCGGCGGGTGTGGTGCCTGGAGCGCCGCGAGCGCCGGCCGAGTACCTGCGTGCTGTGTTCGACGGCTACGCCGACCGGTTCGAACCGCACCTGCTGTCGCTCGGCTACCGCGTGCCCGGCATGTTTCGCGCGGCGCTGCTGCGCCACCCGCGCATCGCGATGGGCCAGCAAGTGGGTCCGGTGGCGGACTTAGGTTGCGGCACCGGGCTGGCGGCGCTGGCCATCGCGGACCTGCCCGTCGGGCCACTGATCGGCGTTGACGTGGCCCCGCGCATGCTGGCGCAAGCTGGAAAGAAAGGCATCTATGCCGAGCTGCACGAAGCGGACGCGATGCAGTTCCTGTTGGGGGTGGGAGAAGCGCGCTACCCCCTGATCCTCGCCGCGGACGTGCTCTGCTACTTCGGCGCGCTCGAAGATCTGTTTACCGCCGCCCATGCCGCCATGAGCCCGGGCGGTTGGCTGGTGGGTTCCGTCGAGGAGCTGTTGCCCGACCACGACGGCATGATCCCGGGCGACACCAACGGTGCCTGGGCGCTGCAACGCCAGGGCCGCTACGCCCACAATCCCGGCTATATCCGTGCCGCTGCCGGCGATGCGGGCTTCCAGCTTCTCCGCCTCGACCGCGAGACCGTGCGCAGGGAGGCAAATGCCCCGGTGCCCGGCCTGCTGCTTGTGCTGCAGCGGCGCTTCGCATGACGGCCAAGGCCGCACTCGACCTCCTGCGTGCGGGCGACGCCGCGGGAGCGCTCAGTCTGCTCGATTGCGTGGCGGCCGACGACGCGAAGCCCGCGCCGCTCGCCGCCCGCGGCATGGCGCTGCTGGACGTGAACGATCCCGGCGCCGCCCGGATCGCCTTGCGCGCCGCCGTGGCGCTCGGCGACACGTCCCCTCCGACGCTGCTGAACCTCGCCATCGCCGAGGACCGCGCCGGCGACATCGCTCGCGCCCGCGGCCTGATGCAGACCGTCGCGGAAGTACTGCCGCAGTGGGACGAGCCGCTGCTGCGCCTGGCGGAAAGCCTTCGTGCCACCGGCGAATCCGCGTTAGCCGAAGCAGCCTATCGCCGGGTGCTCGAAGTGAACCCGAGGCGCGCGGAAGCGCTGATCGCGCTCGCCGGCTTGCTGATCGTCCGGGCTGAGGGCGGCGAAGCGCGCACCCTGCTGATCCGCTGCCTCGGCATCGCCCCCGACCGTGTGGAGGCCTGGGCGGCGCTGGGCCTCGCCTTGCTGCTGACCGCCGAACCGTCCCTGGCGCACAGCGCGTTCCTGGAAGCCCAGCGCCTGGAGCCGGCGGTGCCTGAATACGCGCTGCACGGCATCGAGGCCGCCCGCGTCGCCGGCCAAGCCGAGGCCGAGGTCGCCCGCCTCACGCTCGCCAGCGAGGCCGATCCGCTGAACCCCGTGCCGCTGCTCGCGCGCGGCGTGCTGCTGGAACGCATTGGCCGCCGGATGGAGGCGCTGGACGCCCTGGATGCCGCGGCCACGCTGGCGCCGGATGCGCTACTGCCGGTGAAGCTGCTGGGATGCGCCCTGGCGCGTTCCCATCGCCTGCGCGAGGCCGAAGTGGCGCTGCGCCGCGCCAGCGAACTCGATCCGGACGACCCGCGGCTGCGCAACGACCGCGGCACCGTCCTGATGCGCCTGCACCGCCATGCCGAGGCGCACACGCTGCTCTCGGGCGTCACCGCCCAGCACGGCGAAGACCCGCTGGTGCTGTGCAACCTCGCCAATGCCACCGCCTGCCTGGGCTGGCAGGAGGCGGCGGTGTCACTGGCCCGCCGCGCGATCGAGCTGGACCCGAACGCCGTGCTGCCGCGCCGCGCGTTGTGCAACACGCTGCCGTACCGCGACGGCGTCACCGGCGCCGAAGTGCTGGCGGCGCTGCGGGACTGCGCCGCCCGGCTGCCGCGGACCGATCTCGGCCCCTGTGCCAACGACCGGACGCCCGGGCGCCGGCTGACCGTGGGGCTGCTGTCCGGTACGCTGAAGACGCATCCGGTGGGCTGGCTGACCGTGGCGGGGATCGAGACGCTCGATCCGGCGCGGTTCGCCGTGGTGTGCCTGGTGCAGAACGCCGCACCGCAGGACCCCATTGCGCGCCGGTTCCGCGCGGTGGCGCGCGACTGGGTGGAGATCGACACGCTGGACGACGTGGCGCTGGCGACCCGTGCGCGGGACCTGGGGATCGACGTGCTGATCGACCTCGGCGGCTATGGCGATGCGGCGCGCATGCCGGCCTGCGCGCATCGGCTGGCGCCGGTGCAGGTGAAATGGGTCGGCATGCAGAACCACAGCAGCGGCCTGCCGGAGATGGACTGGTTCATCACCGACCGCTGGGAGACGCCGCCGGAGCTGACATCCACCTACTCCGAACGGCTGCTGCGCCTGCCGGACGGCTATGCCTGCTACAGCCCGCCCGGTTACGCACCGGACGTCCTGCCGCTGCCGGCGCTGGCCAACGGCCACATCACCTTCGGCTGCTTCAACAACCTCGCGAAGGTGACGCCGCGCGTGATCGCGACCTGGGCGGCGGTGCTGCACCGTGTTCCGGGATCTCGGCTGGTGCTGAAGACGCACCAGTTCGGCGACCGCGCCACCGCGGATCGATTGCGCGACGCCTTCGCCGCACAGGGCATCGACGGGGCACGGCTGGACCTGCGTGGCTCCTCGCCGCATCGCGCGTTCATGGGCGAGTATGGCGCGATCGACATTGTGCTGGACCCATTTCCCTATTCCGGCGGGCTGACCACCTGCGAGGCGTTGTGGATGGGCGTCCCCACCGTGACGCTGCCGGGCGAGATCTTCGCCTCCCGTCATTCCATGAGCCATCTGAGCAATGTCGGGCTGACCGATTGGGTGGCGCGCGACGCGGCGGACTACGGCGAACTGGCGGTGGCGAAGGCGGCGGACGTGGCGTCGCTGGCCGCGCTGCGTGCAGGGCTGCGGGCGCGCGTCAAGGCGAGCCCGCTGTGCGACGCGCCGCGCTTCGGACGCAACCTTGGAGCCGCGCTGCGGCATGCCTGGACGGAGTGGTGCGAGTCATGAACGCGTTCTCTTCCCGCGAGTATTGGGAACAGCGGTATCGCGCCGGCGGAACGTCGGGGACGGGATCGTACGGGCACATGGCGGCGTTCAAGGCCGACTTCATTAACAGCTTCGTCGTCGAGAACGGGATCGCCGACGTGCTCGACCTGGGCTGTGGCGATGGCAACCTGTTGTCATTGCTGCAGGTGCCCGCCTACGTGGGGGTGGATGTGGCGCCCACCGCGCTGGCCTGCTGCGTCGCTCGGTTTCCGCAGCACCGCTTCCTGCCGTTCTCCGCGCTGGATGCGTCGGTGGGCGCAGAGCTGGCGCTGTCGATCGACGTGATCTTCCATCTGGTGGAGGACGGCGAGTTCGCCCGCTACATGCACGCGTTGTTTGCGCACGCGACGCGCTTCGTTCTGATCCATTCCAGCAACGCCGACCGCAACTGGTCGTCGCCGCACGTGCGGCACCGGCGGTTCACCGACCACGTGGCGGATTGCCGGCCGGAGTGGCGCCTTCTGGCGCATTTGCCGAGCCGGTATCCGTTCGATGCGGCGCGGCCGGATGAGACGTCGTTCTCGGATTTCTTTGTCTATGGGCACCATGATGCGGGATGCGCGCTGCGGATTCCCCGTCATTCCGATAATTGAAATCGAGCCCTGACAAGACTGATATTACCCGACCGGTGCCTTGTACCAGCTTGGCTTCCGCTTATCGCGAAACGCCGCCGTGCCCTCATGCCCCTCCGGCGAGTATCGCTGCGTCCAGCTCTCATGCGCCAGCGTCGCCATCTGCCGCTCGTCCAGCAGCAGTCCATTCGCTCCAAGAAATGACCTCTTCGTCATCGCGACCGCACCCGGCGCGCCGAGGAATACCGCCTCGAGCACCTCTGCCAGCTTCGCTTCCATAGCGTCGGCCGGCACCACCTCGTGCACCAGGCCGATGCGCAGCGCCTCCTGCGCGCCGAACCGTTCGCCGGTCAGGGCATAGCGCCGCGTATGCCGCAGCCCCATCGCGTGCACCATGTGCGTGGAGATTGGCGTCGGCGCGACGCCCACCCGCACCTCGGTCAGCCCGAACAATGCGTCCGGCGTAGCCAGTGCCACATCGACGCAGCACACCATGCCGGCGCCGCCGCCGAAGCAGGCGCCGTGCACCACGGCGATGGTGGGCTTGGGGAACTCGTTCAGCAACTGCATGGCGCGAGTTGTCGCTATCGACGCGGCGTAATTCTGCTCCGGTCCATAGTTTGCGGCGCGGCCCAGCCAGTGGATGTCGGCGCCCGCCTGGAAATGCCGCCCCGCGCCGCGCAGCACCAGGCAGCGAACCGCCGGATCGGGTGCCAGCGACTGCAAGCCGGCGATCAGCTCGTGGAGCAAGTCCTCGTTATAAGCATTGCCCATTTCGGGGCGGTTCAGCGTCGCGGTCGCCACGCCGCGCGCATCCACATCCAGCAGGACCAGTCCCTTCACCGGTTCCTTGCTCATGACGCCACCTTTGCCGGATCGGTATTGCCGCCGCACACGAGCACGCCGACCTGCGCGCCGTCCGGCGGCACGAAGGCCCCGGACACCAGCGCCGCCAGAGCAGTCGCACCGCCCGGTTCGGCGATCAGCCGGAAGCGGTCCCATAACGAGCGTTGCGCCGCGACGATGGCGGCGTCGGTCACCAGCACCGCGGCGGCGACATAGTGCTGCGCGATCGGGAACATTAGCCCGCCGACCTGGCGCGCGCCCAGGCTGTCGGCCGCGGCGCCGCCCACCGGCGCATCCACCGGACGCCCGGCGAGCAGCGCATCATGCAGCGCGGGGCAGCCTGCCGGCTCGACGCTGACGAGCTGGGCGCTGCCGGCATACCAAGCGGCCATGCCGCCGATCAGCCCACCGCCCCCGGTCGCGACCAGCACGTGGGTGAGCTCCGGCGCATCTTGCTCGAATTCCCGCGCCACCGTGCCCTGGCCGGCGAGCACGTCTGCGTGGTCGTAGGCATGCACCTCCAAGGCGCCGGTCTCGGCTTGGCGAAGGCGGGAGGCGGCGAGTGCCTCGGCGTAGGTCTCGCCCGTCTGCACCACGCGCGCGCCATAGCCGGCGATGCGTGCCACCTTGGCCTGCGGCGTCAGCACCGGGACGAAGATCTCCGCCGGCACGGACAACGCACGCGCCGCGTACGCCACCGCGGCGCCGTGGTTGCCGCCGGATGCGGCGATCACGCCGGCGGGGGGCGGCGGTTCCGACAGCAACCGGTTAAAGGCGCCGCGCGGCTTGAAGCTGCCGCTGTGCTGCAGCAGCTCGAGCTTCAGCATCACGGGACAGCGCACGCCAAACTCCGCGCCCGCGAGCCGCAGGACGGGCGTGTGGCGGACATGGCTGGCGATGCGGCTGGCGGCGGCAGCGATCTCGGCGCGGCTGACCATGCACGTGACGCTGGCACGCCCGAGGGCAGCCGACAAGGCGGTGGCGTCACAGCCCCCGCTGCGACCGAATTCGCTGCGACAGTTCGCACCGAGAGCGACACTGTAGCAGTCTCCGGTTTGGCCGGCCCGCAGAGCGATCGGCAAGGAACGTCCGACGTGCAGGTATCCTGCGACGTCATGAACCGTACCAGGTGGATCGGATTGAAACCGTCGCACGAGCTGCTGCGGCTGCTGGCGCTGGCAGTCGGTGCTGCAGGCATTACCGGTGCGTTCAACACCCCTATCGCCGGCGTGTAACGCTTACTCTGGCGTTAGATGGAGCCTGCCGATGCCACCCGCGATGCCGGTGAAGGCGTGTATGAACTGCGCCAATTTTGCAGGCAAATTACGGACTGCGTAGTATTAGCCTTCCTGTAATAGTTGCCGACGGCCAGATACCCAATGCCCACTGGTTGCCACCCAAAGCCGGTGCATGGCAACTACTATGGGAAGGTTAATAGCTACTGCGAAGCGCTGGCCCAAAGGACATTACCACATATAGATGCAACCCCCAATGGCACGCCACAGCGCGCCCCCATGCATGATCCGGTCAGGGTGCCACAATCCACGCGCGCGCCATTGCCTTCTCACCGGTCGCGAACAGACGAGTCCGTCCCGGCATTAGGACCCGGAACGCGTTCACCGCGTGCGCTATCCAGACCACGTCCGTTACCACGGCGACGCGCTCCCAACGTGTCCAATACTCGACCCCAAGCCTAAAGTCCTCCCACACCGCACCGGGTTCCATGCCGGCGAAGTCCGTGCTGATCTCGTAGTAGCACCGAATGTTCGGATGCCTCTTGGCAGTCGCCTCGACCCGCGGGATCAGAACCGCGTCGTAATCCTGCCGCGTGATGCGCCCGACAGAGCTTGCCGCGACGACATTGTCCGGAAACCCTTCCAGGATTTCGATCATCGTCATTTCTCCCTTTCGTGCCGATCCGTTCCTCACAGGTCATGACCGACAAGGCAGTGATGATGTGGTGATTGGAGCGGGCGCTCGCGCCCTCCACCCCGATTTCGACCGTAGCCCGAGGCGGAAGCAGCGAAGCAGTATAGCGTGACGGGCCAGACAGTGATCCGCGTCAGCACGTGTCGTGACAGAGACGGAGGCTTGCGCGGAGGACGACGCAGGACAACGGGGCACTGCTCGTCGAACGCAAGACCGTGGCACCACAGCTGGCATGTCGGCGAGATCCTGCCGCGGACGATGATAGGCCACGCTTCCGTTTGATCAATGTCACGCATCATCTGCCGGCTATTCCATCAGATATTTATCAGGTAGATCGCATCTGTCGCCCATTCGCGGGGCTTGCCTATTCACCCTGCGAGGCGAATGAATGGGGCGTCTTCAGCCGAGGCGGGCACATGCCGGATCACGGATTGTCACTGCGGACGACTGCGCGAACCGACGACGTCAGCCCGGACGCGATGCCTGATGCACGCCCGCTGCCGCTGCTGCTGGTGTGTCTGCTGGCGGTGCTGGTCGGGATCGTCGGCGGCTTCGGCGCCGTGGTGTTCCGCGGCCTGATCGCCTGGGTACACAATCTGCTGTTCCTCGGCCATATATCGGCGTTCTACGATTCCAGCCTGTTCACGCCGATGCCCCCTTGGGGCGGTTTCGTCATCCTGGTGCCGGTAATCGGCGCACTGGGCGTCACATTCATCGTCACCAAGTTCGCACCCGAAGCAAAGGGCCACGGGGTGCCGGAGGTGATGGACGCAATCTACTATAACCGCGGCGTGATCCGCCCCATCGTGGCCGTCGCGAAATCGCTGGCGTCGGCGCTGGCGATCGGCAGCGGCGCGGCGGTCGGGCGCGAAGGACCGATCATCCAGATCGGCTCTGCGTTCGGTTCCACCATTGGCCAGTTGATTCGTATGTCGATGGCCCAGCGCATCATCCTGGTGGCGGCCGGTGCCGGCGCTGGCATCGCCGCCACCTTCAACACGCCAATCGGCGGCGTGTTGTTCGCCACCGAGCTGATGATGCCAGAGATCAGTGTCAACACGTTCATGCCGGTCGCGCTGGCGACCGGCACCGCGACCTTCATCGGCCGGTTGTTCTTCGGCTCCCAACCGGCATTCGACGTTCCTGCCACCCTCGCCCCTCTGCCGGTAGAGCCCAAGAGCGCGGCGATCCTGCTGCTCTACGCCCTGCTTGGCGCATTGGTCGGTGTTGCCGCTGCCGGTTTCGTGCGCGGCCTGCACTGGGCGGAGGACTGGTTCGACACGATACCGGGCAACTACCTGCGGCACGCTCTCGGCATGCTGCTGGTCGGGCTGTTGATCTATGCACTGATGCGCTGGGGCGGCCACTATTACGTTGAGGGAGTTGGCTACGCAACGATCCAGGCAACGCTGGGCGGCCAGTTAGGCACGGCCTGGTTCCTGCTGCTGCTATTCGTATGCAAGCTGTTCGCGACGTCGGTGAGCCTGGGATCAGGGTCCTCGGGGGGCATTTTCTCGCCGTCGCTGTTCATGGGGGCAACGCTCGGCGGCGCTTTCGCCGGGCTGGCCTCTAGCCTGCTGCCCGGGCTACCGATCAGCGTGCCAGCCTTCGCCATGGTCGGCATGGGAGCCATGGTCGGCAGCGGCACTGGCGCAGCCATGACGGCCGTGGCCATGGTGTTCGAGATGACCCGCGACTACGACATCGTGCTGCCGATGGTGCTGGCTGTCGCCGTCGCGCTCGGCGTGCGACGGATGCTGTCGCGCGAGAACATCTACACCATGAAACTGGTGCGGCGCGGTCATCCCATCCCGCGGGCGCTGCACGCCAACATGTTCCTGGTGCGCAGCGCGGCCGATGTGATGGACCCGGACGTCATCCTGGTCGATGAGGCCGCGCGTTTCACCGATATCCTGCGCCTGACCGAGGACGCCGGCGGTCTCCGTCACCTCGTGATCACACGTGGCAATCTCATTGTCGGTGTGCTACGCGTGAACACGCGCCTGCGGCAGACGGTCAGCGCGGCTGCGGCCGATGTGTTAATGGGGTCGCTGGCGCAGCGTAACTTTACCATTGTCCGCAGGGACGCGGTGATGTTCGACGTGATTGCGCGGCTGTGGCGCCGGCACGCTGCCATGGGAATCGTCGTCGATGGGCGCCGGCGTCTTCCGCGCGTCGACGACGTGGTCGGCGTAATCACGCGCGAGCATGTCGCTGACGAAGTGGCACGCAGTGTCCGTGTCTATACACGCTGAGCCGGGGAGGTCGCCATGACTGTCGCTTGTCCCTCGCCTGAGTGGCCGAGCGGATTGCTCGAGCAAGGGCCGCCGCAGGATCCCTCCATCCTGCTGCGCGGCGAGGCCACGATCGGTAGCGCCCGATTCATGGTGACCGCCGTACCAGTGAATCCTATTCGTTATGGCCCGGACTTCCGCCCCGACCAGAGTACGAGCGTCTACGCCAACTGCAATCTGTCCGCACTGCTGGATAGCCTGTCGGACCTGATCGAGGTCTCCGAGGCATCGACGCTCCGGCTCCAGACCGGCAACTACGTCATCTGGATGCTGCCACAGAGCGGCGGCGAGTAGCAGGTGTCGCGAACCACAGCCCTCGGCGGCTGCATTTGCATGTTTGGCCCCGGGAGGGCGGATTCGGCGAATGGCTCAGGCTTTTGCTGAAAATGAATGGCGTTTTTCGCTAACCGGGCGCGGCCTTCTCGCGCATGATCTGTCCGAAACCGATCTACGCGGCGATAGCGGAGCAATTCCTGGCTGCGGTCCAGCGGCGGTGAAGCGGAGGCTTATACCAGGCGCCGTTGACGGTGACTCTCCGTGTCATGCCCGCGCTTGGCGCGACAACCCACGCCTTGCGGTGCTGCGAGCAGCAAAGACGTGGGTGACCGGGCCAAGCCCGCCAAGCCCGGTCATGACACAGAGCTGATCGCCCCGCCGACCCGGGCGCACCAATCAGAAACCTGATTGGCCGACGTGGTATCCGAGCCGATTTTCGACATCACCCGGCCGATGGAAGCCACGCTCCATCAATGTTTTGATCCTCGTCTGGCTCGCCGGGCGGTTCAGCGCGGCGATGAAGGCATCCCATTCGGGAGCGATCTCCGCGTCGGATGGCAGGCTCGCCACGTCGACGAGGCGTTTCGTTTCCGCAATCGCCTGTTTGTCGAACGACGCGATCCGCCTCGCCATCGCATCAACAAAGGCGTCAAGCTCGGAGTCGGGCAGCGAGCGGTTGACGTAGCCGTAACGCTCCGCGAGATCGCCGTGGATATCATCAGCCCCGAGCAGTACCTCCAGGGCACGGCCGCGACCCATCAGGCGCGGCAGGCGCGCCATCGGTCCACCGCCGGGGACGAGGCCCGCCCCCACTTCCCATTGCGAGAGGATCGCCTTCTCACGGCTCGCGAAGCGCATATCGCACGCAAGTGAGAGCTCGCTTCCAACGCCTGTCGCACGTCCGCGAATACAGGCGATCGACACGACGGGTGCCCGGCTGATGCGTACCAGCATATCGGGAAGTGCCTGCAAGCCTGTTGGTCCCGGAGGCAGGCTGGTGGAATTTTCGAGCGGAGCCAGGAAGTCGTAGTGTGTCAGGAAGAACCCGTCGACGGCGCTATCGAAGACAACAACCTTCACATCAGCATCCGTTTCGAGCGCGACGACGATGTCGTTCAACTGCGGGATCGCGTCCGGACCGAAGATATTGAGCGGCGGAAGATCGAACGTAACGCGCCAATATGCAGGCAAACGCCGGTCAACCCGGATTTGCGCCTTCGACGGCACTTTCCCTGAATAGCTCATGATGCACTCCCTTGGCATGGAGGAAGCGACGCGATTGCGCCGCTTTCGGATGCTGCACGCACCACGGTGGGGATGAGGCTGATCGCACCAGCGCGGACCGAGGCAGCAAGAATGTCGTGTCGCGTGGCCGATGACAGTCATGCGGATATGGTTGTTCCCCGTGACGGCTCACTTCAGAAATGACATCGCTCGAGCCAGGGTGAATACTCACCATCCGGCAGGCAGTCTTTCGCAATGCGATTGGACGTCGTGCGGGCGATATGGTGGGATCGGCGGTGGCTCCCGCTTGCGATCGACTGAGATTCCGGCGAGACGGCCAAGACCCGCTCTTCACCATTCACCGGCACCGTCAACGTCTGCTTTCGAGGGACGCCGAGGCGGTCGCGGGAGATTGCTTCGCTGCACTCGCAATGACACCCCATGCACCGCTAGCGACCCACCGAGAGCTGCTGCGCTGCCTGCAGATTCTGGAGCAGCGTTGGCAGAGTTTGTGCGGCAAGCTCGCGCAATTGCGGATCCGTCCCACTGTCAGCCTCCGTTTGAAACGCCTGTATCGCGATGGTCTGGTCCTGGAGCTGGCTGTGGATAAAGGCACGCTCGAAGTCGGCACCGTTCAGCGACCCAAGCTGATGGTATTGCTCTTCATACCGCGGATCGGCCACCGGGCTCAGATCGATGCCCTTGGCTTGCGTCAGCGCCGCGAGCTTTCGATCGACATCGTCATAAGTCTGGATCATGCCAGCGGCCATGGCGCGCACGTCCGGGGACTTTGTCTTCGTCTGTGCGAGCTCTGCGAGCCTCGTCGCCGTCAGGCTGGAGGTGGCCGCACGGTCGACGAACGTCACATCGATGCGCGAAGGTCCGTGCGGCTCCGTTGCCGCGCCAGCGGCGGATCGTTGGCTTGGTCCGCACGCCGCAAGCGAAAGCAGGACAACACCGAGCATCGGCACGGCGCAATAGCGGCAGTTCATGTTTGATCCCTTCGTCCGACCGCGGGCTCCCCTTACCCAAGCCGGCGGCGCGAGACGATAGGCCTGCGTGTCTCCGCCTGACCGCTCCCGCCTGGTGGATCGTAAACCAAGGCACGCGACGCGCCGGCGAGATATCGGATAACCCGCCATTCCCGACCGGCCTATGCCGACGCATGGCCACCGGCTCACAACCAGCATAGAAACCACACTCGAATCGTCACCACGCACCCGAGTCGCACCCCCCATGCTCTGCCTCCTCGGCATCGATCCCGGCCTGCGCTTCACCGGTTGGGGCCTCATCGAGGTGGAGGGCAACCGCCTCCGCCACCGCGCCGACGGGGTCATCAGCACCGACGCAGCATGCTCGGTCCCCGACCGGCTGCGGGCGCTGCACGATGCGCTGGCCGCGCTGCTGGCCCAGCATTGTCCCGACGAGGCCGCCATCGAGGAGACCTATGTCAACCGCAATGGCAGTGCGACCTTGAAGTTGGGCTATGCCCGCGGCGTGGCGCTGCTCGCGCCCGCACTCGCCGGCATCCCCGTCATCGAATACGCCGCGAAGTCGGTAAAGCTGGCGGTAGTGGGGACCGGCGGGGCTGACAAGACGCAGGTGCAGATGATGGTGCGGCGGCTGCTGCCCGGCGCGGTCATCCGCCGCTCGGATGCCGCGGATGCCCTGGCCGTGGCGATCTGCCACGCCCACCACCGCGCCAGTCGCAGCGCCTGGGCCGCCGCGGCAGGGCAGGCGCTTGCGCCGCCGCGTCACCGCCAGGCGTGATCCCGCATGACCCGACGCAGCGCAATGCGGCGGTTCGCCTGAAGAGTGCGGCGGTTCCGCCGCCGCCGATTCAGGTTCCGGACCAACTTTGGCGGCGTCGGAGCCCGCTGCTCGCAAGAAGGCAATCTCCCAATCAACACGGAGGCCTTCCGTCATTTCGAGTTCAAGATCCGGGTCCCGCGGCTCAACGGAGTAGCGCACATTGTCAAGGCTCTCGGGGAGTGGTGGCATTTCAGTGGCGCAACACTCTCCGGGCAGTGTTCATTTCGCTACCTCGGCCTCTTCCTCGGTCTCTTCCTCCTCCTCGTAGCCGGTGAGCATCTCCCTGTAATGGGTCGACGGCCTGCGGCCAAGCGTTCCCAGGTAGATATGGGCCGGAAGGTAGAAGGCGAAGAAGACGAATATCAGAACATGTACGGTGTTGATCTCGCGCACGCCACCGAAAAACGCGACGGTGCGGGAAAAGCCTCCCAAATTCCATAGCAGAATCCCCGTCAGCATCTGTATCGGCATCAGGATAATCATCAGGATCTGGTAGGTCATGGCCTGCAGCGGATTGAACTTGCGATACGGCGTGGGACGGAACGGGGAGGGCATGTTGCGGAAGATGCCGTAGCTGTAATACAGCGTCTGCCGCACGGCGCCGATGAAGTATCTTACCGGGTTCGTCTCGGCGTGATAGGCCCTGATCCTGGGCGAGCAAAGATAGAAGCCAAGCCACAGACAGAAATTGGCAATCAGGATGAATCCCAGAACGTTGTGCGTGATCACCGCGGTCTGGAAGGACACGACGTCGATCAGGCCGATGTAGCGAAGCTGGATGCCGGTAAGGAACAACAGCACGCAGGTGACCGCATTGATCCAGTGCCAGATCCGTACCGGCAGCGGGTGAAGGTAAATGCGTGCCATGGCGCCTAGCCTTTCGGTTGTTCATGGTGCGTGTCGGGCGCAAAACGCCGCACGCCCCACCGCACGATCAGATGCAGGATCGACCACCCAATGCCGACCGCGAGCGCCAGCACGAACGCGACGTCCAGGAAGCCGATGCGCGTGCCGCCGATGACATAGAAACCGCCAATCGCGGGGATCGTGAATACCGAGGTCAGCACGGCATTGGTGGCATTGTAGTTGATCGGGATACCGGCCGGACCGGCAACCACCACTTTCACACTCTGGAACGCTGCCGCGCCCTTCCGGTGGCACACGGCGCAGTCGTGGATCGCCTTGGCGGCGAAGCTGAGCTGATGGGTCTCGGCACCGGTCGCGACTTCCAGCCGCCCGAGGATCGCCGTCTTGCCGGCGACGCCGTCATTGCTCAGCGTGGCGAGCAAGGCCATCAGCGTGGCCGCATCCAGGCCGGGCCGCTGCGCGGTTGGCGGCAAGGTGAAGTTCTCGAACTCCGGAATGCCTTCCGGCTCGGAAATCTCCTTCTGCATCTGGCTGCTATAGAGAACCAGGGCGACCACGCGATGCGCCTGCGGCGTATGGCAGGCCGAACAAGCCACCACTTTGAAGTGCAGATCGACGTCCGGCAGCCAGGTGCGGTGCGTCTCGACGGCCTCCTTGTGGCAGCTCAGGCAAACCGGCGCCAGGCCCTCTAACGCCGACGGTACCGCCACGTCGTGCGCGCGATGGCAATTGAAGCAGAGCGGCGCTTCGGCAACGCCTTGCGTGCGCAGGATGCCGTGCACGCTGGTCGCGTAGGCCGCGTAGATCACCGCGTGGCAGGACCTGCACGGCACCGTCGCCATGGTCGACGCCTCGCCACGCGTCATCGTGTGCGGCGAATGGCAGTTGCTACACACCGGCGCATGCGCGTCGCCTTGGCGCACCAGCGCCGCGTGGACGCTCTGCCCCCACTGTTGGAATTCCTTGGTATGGCAGGCGGCGCAGATCTGCTGGCTCATGCTCACGGCGAATGCCTGTCGGCTGGGGATGACGCGCGCCGCCGACGGGTGGCTGGCCAGATCGATGTCGGAATGGCAGCCGGTGCACCCGAGCGGGGCATGCACCGAGTTCGGCGAAATGCGTCGCGTCGATATGCAGCGACAGCGTCTGCCCATCGCTGAGCTGCTTCGCGAGGCCAGGCAGCCCGTGGCAGCTCAGGCACTGGTTGTCCCTCCCCGTCGGCGCCGCGGCCGAGGCTGGTGCCATCGTCCAAAGCATCCCCAAGACCATGGCTGCCAAGGCCATGCCAATCGCCTGCGCCGCCACCGCGCCGAACCGCCTGCGGCCGCCGGAAAACGCCTTCGTCAACACGGCCTCCATGGTGCGGCTGGCTTTGTCCGGACGCCAAGGCGATGATGGCCGACCCTCCCCGGCATTGCGGCGTGCCGCCACGTCGGCGGCGATGCCGTGGCCACGGCAGGCGCGGCCGCCAGCGAGGACAGGCGAAGCGTCATGTTCATCCTCGCACCGGCTCAATCCGTCGTCCGCAGGCGGTGCCAGAGTTGCTCGCCGCGGCGGGTCAGCATCACCGCCACGATGAACGGAAAGCTCGCCACGCAGCCAAGCGTGATGAAAGGGGCGGCGAAGAACAGCAGGATGTCCCTTACCACCTGGCCGATACCGCGATGCTCTGGCTCGGCAGTCTGTGACGCACCCATGACAAGCTTACCTCTATACCGACCGCCCGTCTGTTTGGGCGCCGACGCCATTAACGCAGATCGACGACGCGTTCCGTGCCGTGGCCGGCCCGGCGCGCGGCCACGCAACATCGGTGGACGGCGAGGCCGCCGGAAGCGCCGCACGACCCGTACATTATCACGATCTCCACATCATGGGGATGGTCCCTATCCGGTTAGCGCAGGCAACCACTAGCGAAGGCCGAGCCAGATGGCGCGGCCGCGACTGCCTGCGCTAACCGGATAGCGATAATGGGGATAGTGCAGCGGTTCCGTCGAACGACCCGATGTCCGGCATCGGGACCCGCCATGGCGAAGCGGGTGACCGATTGAAGCCGGGTTGCATCCCCGCATCAATCGACGTTTCCACCATCTTCCCGCTCCAATAACGACAAGCCTTGCGTGTTGCGGCATATTGCCTCGCCTTGCAAGAACGAGGACACGGTCGCCTGTTGGAATCTGCCGCAAAATCAGCCATTTTTTCATTCGAGCCGGGTCGGCGGCCAACGGCCAACTTCGGACCTTGACGTCAATGTGGAATTCCGCCTGGACTCTGCTGGTCCTGGCCAACCTGTTCTGGGCCGGCAACATCGTCCTTGGCCGCGCCGTGGCCGGAATGGTGCCGCCCGTCGCACTCGCCTACTGGCGCTGGACCGGAGCCTTCATCGTCGCCATCGGCTTCGCATGGCCCTACCTCAAAAAGGATTTTCCCACGTTGCTGCGCCACTGGCGCATGATGCTGCTGCTGTCCGCCACCGGCATCGCGACCTACAACACGCTGTCCTATCTCGGCCTCGGCAGCACCACCGCGCTGAACGTTCTGCTGCTGGCAGTCGGCCGGGCCGCTGATCATCATCCTCTGGGCTTTCGCCCTGTTCCGCGAGCGCCCGACACCCTGGCAGGCCGCCGGCGTAGCTGTCTCATTGTTCGGCGTCGCCACCATCGCCGCCCACGGTTCGCTCGATACCCTGGTCGCGCTGCGGCTCAACCCGGGCGACGTATGGATCCTGGTCGCCATGGTGATCTACGGCATCTACGCCGCCATGTTCCGCCGCCGCCCCAATACCCACCCGATGAGCTTCCTGGTCGCCACCATGGGCATCGGCTCGGTGATGATCCTGCCGTTCTACTTGCGGGAGTTCACCGCCGGCGCCCGCATCCACGGCGGCGCCCCGGTCTGGCTGGCCATGGCCTACATGGCCGTCTTTCCCTCCTTCATCGCCTATCTGTTCTTCAACCGAGGCATCGAGCTGGTCGGCGCCACCCGCGCCGGCCAGTCCTGGCACCTGATGCCGCTGTTCGGCAGTATCCTCGCGGTGGCGTTCCTTGGGGAGACGTTCCACACGTACCACGCCGTCGGCATCGGCCTGATCGGCGCCGGGATTCTGTTGGCATCGGTCAAACCCGTCACCGTGCCGCAGCCTGTTTTCGACCCCAACAGAACGTGAAGGCACGCCGCGCACCGAGCGCCGGCCCTCCGCTAGAATGTACCAGACAGGGAAAGTGAGAAGCACCTCGCATGCAGGTCGTCCGTGTCTGCCTTGCCGTTGCCTGTTTGCTTGCCAGTGGCTTTCCCGCGGTTGCGGCTGAAACCAAGCCGCCGGCGGGCCGGGTGGAGCGTGTGCCGCCCGAGCAAGCCATGCCGATCCTCGGAACCTCCGTGACCGGACCGGACGGCAAGACCATTGGCCGGCTGGTCGATGTGCTGGTCGACGCCGCCGGCGCGCCAGAGGCCGCCGTGATCGACGTCGGCGGGTTCATGGGCGTGGGAACCCGCAAGATCGCCGTGCATTGGAGCACGCTGCACTTCGCCCCGGCCGACCACAAGCAACCGATCAGCCTCGATCTGACGCTGGACCAGATCAAGGCCGCCCCGGAATACGGGAGCATGAGCAAACCCGCGCCAGTGGTGCTGCCGGTCCATCCCAAGGCCGCGCCGGCGCCGGTTACCACCGCCGCCTCCCCAGCCGGCGCAGCGGCGAAAGCTGGTGCCGGTGCGCGTAGCGGCGCGCCCACAACGGCAGCGCCAGCCAGCACAGCCGCCAGCGGCACCGGGATAGGGAGCGCGACCGGTGCGCCCACGCCGACGAGCAGCGCCACCGCCGGCGCGACGCCTGCCACAAGCCCCACGAGCAGCGGCACTTTGCCGGGGGCAGCAACCACAAGCGGCGCCCCGGCCGCTAGCTCGCCGGCCAAAAACGGCGCCGCCAACAATTCTCCCCCCGACAATACGGCCCCTGGCAATACGGCCTCTGGGAACACGCCCGCGGGCAACACGCCCGCTGGCAGCGCGACCGCTGGCAACGCGCCCGCTGGCAGCACTCCCTCTGGCAACACTCCCTCGGGCAACACTCCCTCGGGCAACATTCCCTCTGGCAACACCCCCTCTGCCAGCGTGCCCGCTGGCAACGCGCCGTCTGGCAGCGCGCCCGCCAGCAAAGCGGGTCCTGGCAACGCTCCAGCCGGCCAAGCCGCAACCGGCGGCGGTCCTACTGCCGTTGGATCCGGCAATCCGTCCGGCAACACGCCGGCGGCCGGGCAGGCGGGCGGGCCAGCCACGCCCGCCAGTGCTGCCGCGCCCGCAGCGAACCCGACGATAGGCGAGGCCGGGACCAAGCCCCGCCAAAAGCCTCCAGCCACCCAGTAGCGCATGCCCCGTGACGGCACCCTGCCCGGGCGCAGCATGCGCGCTCTTGATCTGCTGAATTTCTTCGTCGCCGACGTGCAAACCGGCTTCGGACCCTTTGTTGCGGTCTATCTCACAGCGCACAAATGGACGCAGACGCAGATCGGGCTCGCCCTCAGCGTCGGCACCATCGTCGCGCTGGTGTCGCAAGTCCCGGCCGGCATGATGGTCGATGCCAGCCCAAACAAGCGCCGAATAGCCGGAGCCGGATTGCTCGGCGTGATGGCGGCGGCGCTGCTGATGGCCCTTTGGCCGGCCGAGCTGCCGGTGCTGGTCGCCCAGACCCTGCACGCGGCGGCGAGCTGCGTCATTTCACCCGCCATCGCCGCCATCAGCCTGCACCTGGTCGGGCACGGCGCCCTGGGCGAGCGGCTGGGGCGCAACGCCCGCTTCGGCTCCATCGGCAACGCCCTGGCGGCCGCGGTGATGGGCACCAGCGGCCTGTATCTCTCCAGCCGCGCCGTGTTCTGGCTGACTGCCGGGCTGTGCGTGCCGGCGCTGATGGCGCTGGCCACGATCGGCCGCGGCGCCCATGCGCGGCAGCAGACCACTGCGCCGCCGCTCGACTGGGAAGGCCTGGGAAAGTTGTTCCGCGACCGCAGGCTGCTGATCTTCGGGGCGTGCGTTGTGTTGTTCCACTTGTCCAATGCCGCGATGCTGCCGCTGGCGGGCGCGGCGGTGACGATGCGCGCCGGCAATCTGGGCAACCTGATCATCGGCGCCTGCATCGTGGTGCCGCAAGCGGTGGTGGCGCTGGCCTCGCCCTGGGTGGGGCGGCGTGCCGCGGATTATGGCCGGCGGCCGATGCTGTTGCTCGGCTGGCTGGCTTTGCCCGTGCGAGGCGTGTTGCTGGCGGTGCTGCCAGGGCCTTATCTGCTGGTCGCGGGGCAGGCGTTCTCCGGGATCAGCGCCGCGGTGTTCGGCGTCATGCTGCCGCTGATCGCCGCCGATCTGACGCGTGGCACCTCGCATTTCAATCTGTGCCTCGGCGTGCTGGGCCTGGGGGTCGCCGCGGGCGCCGCGTTGAGCACCGGTTATTCCGGCTGGGTGGCGGATGCCGTCGGCATGCGGGCCGCTTTCTTCAGCCTGGCATTCGCCGGGCTGGCGGGCACTCTGCTGGTGTGGGCAGCGATGCCCGATACCACGCCGAAATAAATGAACAGGATGAGAGGGGATTCCGTCGGTTCAGCGTTCGAAGCAGGCCCCGTTGTCCGCCCGGGCCGCGGGCTACCGCGGAACTGACAGGCAGAGCACGACCCGCGTGCCGCGGTCCGGCTGGTACTCGGCCGTAATACTGGCAGCCTCCGACAGCGAGCCCGGTTCCGGAAGCAGAATAGTGCCCACGGGGGCTGTTGCACCATCGTCCAGCACCTCGATCGCGACGCTGTCGCCGCGCCGCATGGCGCTTGCCAGTACGCCGCTCTCGGCGCGACCGATCGCCGCGGCGAGCACCTCGCGTAGGCAGGCCTGGCATCCCAGATCGGCCTCTGCCGTAAGATCGGGTTCCACCACCATCTGCAATTCGATGCACCGGATGCGGGCGATGTCGCCCAGAGCAGTCAGGGCATTGCGGATTTCCGTCTCCACGTCGATCACGCCCCGGGGCATCGGGCTGACCTGCATCGCCAATGGCCGGCTCAACGGCTCGCGCTCCGGACCCGGCTTGCGGCGCGCGAGGGCGGCGGGAACCAGCGCTCCGTTGAACACACAACTCCTCCGCCAGCCTTGGCCTCAGCAGCGCCGCTGATATCCGGTCAAGTGCTACATGATAGCTGTTGAACAGTCAGTGGAGAGTCACGGCGACGTGAGAGGTCGGCAAGCTGATAAGGAGACGGCGATTTTTCCCGCGCGGAAAGAACAGGCATGACGGTCAGGACCCAGTGCGGCGTGCAACGCAGGAACCGGTCGCGCAGCGCACGAGTCGCGTGAGACTGACGGCGCGGTGCTGGCAACGAACGGCGTCATACGCGGGGGCCGCACAACCCAGGCTCCGGCTGTCGCAGGTTGGATCACAAGTGCTTGAGCAGGCCAAGTGTTTCCGTGTTCGTGACAGGTTCCGCCGGGCGCGCGGGACCCAGGGCGCGATCGGCTGGCGCGGTGAGGCCGGTGAAGACGTAGCCTAGCGGGCGGGCGGTCTTGATCATCCGGGCCTGCTTTGCCGGGTCCCCCAGCTTGCGGCGCAGCTTTGCCACCAGGTTGTCGATGCTGCGATCGCTGGCGTCGTAGGGCCGTCCGAGCACTGCCGCGGCCAGGTCGCGGCGGTGCAGCGGGCGGCCGGTATTGGCGACGAACGCCTCGAGCAGTTTGAACTCGGCGGTGGTGAGCAACACCAGTTGCCCCTGGGGGTCGGTCAGTTCGCGCCGGTCAGGCAGGAAGCGCCAGGACACGGGCGCTGCGGCTGACTCGGCCTGCGGCCCGCCGGGCGTTGGCCGCAGCAGGGCTTGCCGGGTCTGCAGGCGCCGTGCCGCCGCCCGGACGCGGGCGAGGATCTCCCGCCGGTCCGTGCTCTTGCCGATGACGTCGTCGGCGCCGAGTTCCAGGGCCACGATCGTCTCTGTCTCGTCCCGCTGGCTGGATAGCACCAGGACCGCGGCGCCCCAAAGGTGCGCAATGTCGGCGAGGCAGTCGAACAGATGGCGGGAGCCGGCCGTCAGGTCCGCGACGATCACAAACAGGCCGTCGGCGGACCGCAGGAAATCGGCCAGGGCAGTGAAGCCGCCGAACTCGGCGCAGTCGAACCCATTGGCGCGGAAGTAGCAAGCGAGGCCGGTCCGCCACGCCGTGTCGTCGTCGATCAGCAGCACCAGCGGCAGCCTGGCACGCTCGGCCGTGCCCGCGATGTCGCGGGACCGGGGCGCGCCGCTGCCACCCGCTTCCAGCGCCATGGCGGACCTCCGCGCGGCCGGCGTGGGCACGACATCTGCGAAGCTTTCCGGCGGCGTCACCTGCGGTATTGCTCCAGTATTGCTCCTCGGACATCGGCTGCGCCGGTCCTTCCCAAGATCGCCGAGAGCGGTCGCTGGCTAGGTGCCTGTTGCGCGGCTACAGTGTCGTTACGTTCGCAACCGATCGTCCGGCGGCAGGCGCGGACGCGGCCGGCCGCTGGCGGTCCGGCCTCCGGCGCGCTGGGGGAATCGTGGGTGCTGGAGGAAGCCGTGCCGCTGACGCTCTATCTGGGGATCGTTGGCGCGACCGTGGTGCTGATCCTGATACCGGGCCCGAACATGTCGCTCATCGTGGCCTATGGCACGCGGTACGGGTTGCTGACGTTGGCTGGGACAGCCGGCGCGATGATGGGCTTGGCGCTGGCGCACCGGCGCTGAGCGGCCAGGAGCTCCGCCCCTGGACCCCGCCAGGGGGCTTCGCCCCCTCCCCCTGGACCCCCAGCAAAGGCGAGCCTTTGCAATCCATCTGGTTGGCTGGGCGGTGGGAGGGGGGATGGCTCGCGAATCGCTCCCGGCGATTCGCGAGCCATCCCCCCTCCCACCACCCAGCCAACTAAAGGGTTCCAAGGGCTCGCCCTTGGCGGGGATCCAAGGGGCAGAGCCCCCCTTGGTTGGGGGTTCGGGGGCAAAGCCCCCGACGCTCTACTGCCCGTTGCGGGCGCGGTTGGCAGCAAGCTCGTCCGGGGTAAGCTGGAACCCGGCCATCACGACATAGGCGGCAGCCGACTTGGCCGGGCTGATCGGCAGCACCATGAACACCGGCGGCGTGGCCACCGACACCCGGTCCACGTTGGAGGGAAACACGGCGCTCAACGTGTAGACGTGTTTGTCGAGGATACGGTTGCCCTCGGTCACTGCGATGAAGACCGGCACGCTGGCCTGGTTGCCGGGCATGGCAGGCCCTCGGGTCAGCGTGGCGCCCGCTGTCACCGTCGCGTTGACCGTGTTCTTCGTATCGCCCGGCTCGCACTTGCCCTGGATTGTCTCCATGCGCCCCGCCAGCATCAGCGCGGTAAGGTCCTGCGCGTTGCCGCCGGGCCGAAAGATCGTGACGTCCGCGGCGGGGGCGAGGAACGCGACGCCGGGACAGGCCGGCGGGAACTGGTCGCGGTCCACGACATTACAGCCGGAAACCGCCAGCAGCGCGGCGAACGCGGCGGCGTAAAGCAAAAGGCGCGGCGAGAAGGGCATCGGTCACTCCGGAACGCTTGCCGAGACGGCGAGCCACCGCATAGTGCCGGGCACGGCGCGCCGCTACAACTGACCCGCGAAAGCGAACTCGACACTGCCGCGCGGCGCAGCCACGCTGGGCGGGTCGTTTCAAGGCGGAGGACAACAGGTGGCGCCGATCACGAGGAAGCTGCCGCTGGGCCGCCGGCACCGGCACGGCACAACGCCGGCCTGAGATCCCAACCTGATATGGCGGTCTATACCGAGGTCTCCGACGACGCACTGGCGGCGTTCCTGGCAGAATACGACCTGGGCACGATGGTGGCGTTCCGCGGCATCGCCGAGGGAGTGGAGAACTCGAACTATTCGCTCCGCACCACGACTGGCGACTACATCCTGACGCTGTATGAACGGCGGGTCGACCCGGCGGAGCTGCCCTGGTTCCTGGGGCTGATGGAGCACCTGGCAAGGCGCGGCATCGTCTGCCCGCTGCCGGTGCATGGCGGCGACGGGGCAGCCCTGCGGCACCTGTGCGGGCGGCTGGCGGCCATCACCACGTTTCTGCCCGGCGTCTGGCCGCGCCGCGTCCGGATCGAGCATTGCGGCCCCGTCGGCGCCGCGCTGGCCGCGCTGCACCTGGCCGGAGCGGACTACGTGCCGACCCGGCGCAACGCGCTTGGGCCGGATGGCTGGCCGCCGCTGCTGGAGCGCTGCCGCGCCGGGGCGGACAGCGTGCAGCCAGGGCTGGCGGGCGAGCTTGGTAAGGCGCTGACGCAGGTGTTGGCCGCGTGGCCGTCCGGGCTGCCGGCCGGACACATCCACGCCGACCTGTTCCCCGACAACGTATTCTTCCTGGACGGCCGGTTGTCGGGCCTGATCGATTTCTATTTCGCCGCCACCGATATTCTGGCGTACGACGTGGCGGTGTGTTTGAACGCGTGGTGCTTCGAGGCCGACTTCTCGTTCAACGTGACGAAGGCGAGGGCAATGCTGTCGGCTTACGCGGCAACGCGTCCGCTGTCGGCGGCGGAGCAAGCGGCACTGCCGGTGATGTGCCAGGGCGCGGCGCTGCGGTTCCTGCTGACGCGGCTGTACGACTGGTTGCATACGCCGCCGGGCGCGCTGGTCACGCGCAAGGACCCGCTCGAGTATTTGCGGCGGCTGCGCTTCCACCTCATGGCGCCGGATGCGCACGCGTATGGGATCTAGCAAGCCGCTTACGACGGGGCATGCCTGACTGCGCAAACTCAAGACATTTCGCACCAACGCCAGGGGCCGATCGATGGCGGCCTGTCGGGGCGATGCCCGGCCAGCAGCACGGCGAACGCATCGTGCAGCGCCCGGAGCCGGTTGGGGGCCAGGCAGGCGGCGTCGGTGCTGGTGACGCCGTCGGCTCGCTCCCGGGGGCGGTTGCCGTTCGCCGACGGCCGGCCGGTACCCGCCTCGGCGGATCTCACGGATGTCTCAGATGGTTTTTTCTGAGACTGCTTGTTGCCCGCCAGGGCGCGCGCGTGCGCGACGCCGACGGACGCGCGGGCCGGACGGATGCGGCGGCGTCTCACGGATGTCTCAGTTCGTTTGCTGTGAGACAGTGATGGGCACAGACGCCGCGGCGCGCCCGTGGAACGGGCGACGCCGGACGCGCGATGCGGTGGCGACCCAAAGATGCGGTGGCGACCAGAAAGGGAATCGGGATCAGCAGCGGGCAGCGCACGCGCCCGCCGCACCGAGAGGTGAGGCAGGCGAAGGCGCGGGGCGTCTCGCTGCCGCGGGACGCGGGCGACACGAATCAGGACGGCGGGACCCGCCATGCGCTGGCCCCGTTCGTCGGTCGCAACAACAAGGCCGGCCCGGGACTCGGGCCAGGCGGGGAGGTGGACCGGTTGCGGCTCGGGCAAAGACGGGCCGGCGCGGCGCGGGCAGCACGGCATGGCCGGAACCGGCGGCCTCGGCCGTGGCTTCTGGCGCGGGCGGCGCAGAAACCGGCTGCGCCTCCGGCGGCAACGCGGCGGCGGCGGTGTCGGCGCGGGCCAGGCTGGGGGCGAACCCAAGCGCATGCCACCACGGCCGCGGATGCTTGCGGCCATCCACGCCGCGCAGGCTGCCGCCGAACGCCAGGATGGCGCGGGACAGTTCCGGCCAGTCCGGATGGCCCGGCCCGATGCCGTCATAGCGGCACACATGCGCGATTTCATGGCCCCAGGCGCCGCGGATCATGGCGGCGAGTTCCGGGGTGGACGCGGGCAGCGGCCCGGGCCGGCCGACGTACCACCCGGGCAGCGACCAGTTGTGGCGCGGGCGACGGATGAGGACGTGCTGGCGGATGAAGACGATGAGCGTGACGAGGGCATGCACCAGCCACTCCGGCAGGGGGCCGGACGCGTCGAGGCCGACCCGATCTGCATCGGGGGAGTAGGTGTCGGCCAGGGCGGTGAGCGGGTCCAGGTTGCGCATGGGAGGTTCGGATTGCAGGTGTGGGCGGAGTGTTAGCACAGGTCATGCAGCGTCGTCAATATAAATAACTAAATCGCACGTGGCGGCGTGGTCGCGGGATTCTGGGGCACCATGCGCCATGCAGCGTTGCCAGCCTGACCCCAAGAAGCCCCAGTTGACCCCGGACGAAATTGCACGGCGGCGGGAGGCGGATCGTCAGGCGAAGGCGTGCAACCGAATTGCGGGCATACCGCACGATCCCACCACCGACCCGATTTTCGAGGCGTGGATTCTGGGCGAGATCGACTCCGACCTGCCGAGTTTTTCGCGACAATCCAACCGATCCCTCGGGCGGGTATCCCCGACGACGTCGTGAAATGCCGCGATCTTTCTGGCCAGTGACCTATCTAGCTTCATCACCGGCCACGGACATCGTCATCGACGGTGGAATGGGAATGGGAAACGATTGGCCGGACTATGTGGCACTCCGCACCGAGATCGGCAGGCGTGTCAGTGTGCGATTCCCTCCAGAAGCGGCCAGCGGCAAGTTGCCATGGCGGGACGATTTCCATGATCCATCGTAGAAATCCACTTGTGGTTTACGCGGTGCGAAATTCTTGACTCTCGTCCCAATACCGCTCAGTGCGTCAGCCAACGTCAGAACCGCTGCGTGCCGGGGTCCAGACCCAGCATAACGCGGCCTCCAGTCTGAAACTGAAAGGCCGACTGACCAGCGTGATGCGACATTGCATGTGCATCACGCCAGCACCGCCCAAGACGACCGCTTTCATAAATCCCGCCCGCTCCGCCTGCCGCAAACATCATGTCCACCACTTGAACCGCAGCAGCGGCCGCGTGCGAACCTGCCATACGTGCAAGGGCCCGATCGCGCGTGGTCGCTTCACCAGCCTCCCCCGCATTCCAGAGTGCCTCGATTGCCTCGAACACGAAGGCCCGCGCCGAACGTAGGATCGCCTCGGCACGCCCGACCTCAATTTGAGTGGTGACATGCTCCCTTAACGGCTGTGTTGCCCCCATGGGCTTCTTCGACTGCGCCATCTCCGTCAGTTCATTGATGGCGGCGCGCGCAATGCCCAGCGGCACCCCAAAGACCGATGTATTGAAGGTAGTTACCAAAGGTAGACGGTAGAGCAGTCCTGTCTGCACAGGTGCGGGCGTCACCGCATCGATGGAGCGTTGAGCGGACACATGCAGATCGGTCACGCGGAAATCGTGGCTCCCGCTGCCGCGCATTCCAGTGACATCCCATGTATCAAGCACCTCGGCATGGTCTTTCGGGAACAGCATGAGCCGGGTTTCCGGCCAACCATCCGGTCGCATCCGCTGCTCCCCGCCGTCGAATACGCGGCACGCCCCTAGCAGCCAGTTACTGTGATTGATCCCGCTCGCATACGACCATTGTCCGCTAACCCGATATCCGCCGGGGACGGCAATAGCGGTGCCGGCGGGATTTAGGGTCCCGGCGAGGACAGACGTTCCGTCGCCCCAGATCTCACGTGCGATCGGCTCTGACAGATAGCCGGCCAACCGGCTGTTGGACGAACCGATGCCAACGAGCCATCCGGCCGAACCATCAGCCTCCGAAAAGACCTCAACAACGCGCGCAAGCTCCGCCGGCGTCAGTTCGGGTCCGCCCATCGACTTCGGCAGCCATAACGAGAAAAATCCAGCCTCGCACATAGTATGGGCAAGGTCGGATGGAAGTTTGCGATCCCGCTCGATTGCGCCCCGTGCCGCAAGGATCTTCGGCGCAAGGTCTTTGGCCGCCGGCAGAAAATCCCCAACCAGCATATTTGCCCAGGACATGATCGTTTTTCCCTCTGCGGTTGCTTGCCCAGCCGCGGCCACACTGGCCCGGCTTTCGCCCCGCCACCTGGGTGGCTCATCCGGATCTGTGCGGGGGGCGGTCAGTAATGGCCGTCCCTACCGCGAACAACGCCGTGGTGCAGATTTGCACACACCCAGTCCAGCCTATCCAGTCACGCTTGTGCTGACATCAAGATCGCTGTTGCGTCCGTCGGTGAAATACGGGAAGCGCGCGACGGTCGCCCGAATGTCCTTGATGGGCCCGCCGTGATCGCCCCACTGCACGACGACTTCGTTCCCAATGTCCGACGCGTCGATGTCGATGCATCCAAGTGACAGGAATTGCTTGAAGTGGGAGCTGTAGACCGTGCCTGATGAATAGCCGACTTCGCACCCGTCCTTTAGAATATGGTCGGCATGCGCCATTGGCCAACGCTGTGGCGCATAGGGAAGGTCGACTTGTTTATAGGGCTCGCCTTGCCGGACCAGTGAAGCGTAGGTGTCGAGCACGTCATCAGCATTCCAGCACAAGGTGACGGTCGTGCGCTTTGGCTTCGCGATCTCGGTGGCCAGGGCCTCGCACCCGACGAAGTCATGATCGAACTTCGCCATGTTGTGCCATCTGACTTCGACCGGCGTGCGCATGCGGGCGCGCGTGCTGGAAGGATCAACCGATCCCGAGACCTGCCACCAACGCATCGTCTCCAGCCGGTCCAACCCGGGGATTGCCGGTACGAAGGTCCAGGTCACTTGTGGAAAGCCGCCTTCGACATGGTTGACGAGGTAGGTACCCCAGCCGAGGCGCTCGATGCCGAGTTCCTGGCCAGCTTGGAATACGGCCTCATAGATCGCCGGACCGTCTTCGGTCGGTCCATGCAACTCATAGGCGAGGCCGCCGGTCATGCCGATCCGCGCGATCTCGGTTCTGATGCCACTGATGCTGGTGTCGCGGAAACGCAGGAACCTCACGTCGCGGAGGCTTTCGCCGGTCGCCTTTTCGAGAACCTCCAGTGCGGTTGGCCCCGCGATCTGGAAAAGATAGTGGTCTAGCCGCTTGATCTCGACGTCAAATGGCACCTCGGGGCTGAAGTGAAGTCCCGGCGGGCCGCCTGCGAATGACTCGAAATGGTCCTCGCCTTTACGTTCGATAATGCCGTGGGCGGCTATCAGGCCGTCCTCGGTGCACATCACGCCGTGCTTCATGCTGCCAACCGGGAATTGTTCGAGGCTGTTGATCAGAATGCTTTGCAGATACTTCTTCGCCTCAGGGCCTCTTATCGAGATCGGGCCGCCACGCGATAGACCCGCATGTATGTAGCATCCGTTTCGCCAAGACAGGCTTTCCTTCCGCCATCCATTGAATGCCCATGCCCGGAAGGTCGTCATTCCGGGGCGGAGATCGTATGCATGATAGAGGACGTGATCGCCGTAAAAAGGATGGGCCAGTTTGGTGACGAGGGTCGGGTTCAGCATCAGCTTGCTCCGAAGTTTTGGAAGCCCAGGGGCAGGATCACCGGCCAAGACCGGCAGCTCAAGCGGGCGCTCCGCCTCGTATTGTCGTGACCGCCAGGTCTGCGCAGCCCTCCGCGTAGGAGAAAGATATCCCCAATTCTGCGGCCACACAAAGCGCGACCAAACGGAAGGTCAACGGCGCGACGATTTCCAGCCTGGCGGCATAATGTCGTCACAGGACATCGAGCGGTGGAGCGAATACGCCTGTAAATGGGCCGATTGGTGATGCGGGTTGCAGAAGCTTTGCGCACGACACGGTGGTGCGGGAGCCCGGCAGGAAACTGGCATTTTCGTTGAGGAGATGCTCGCGGCGCGCGTGCCGCTGGGTGCCATGACTGGTCAGGTGGTTGCCAAGATGCCTCCCATTCCGACGAGAGTGGCGATTGAGGGGATATTTGAGCGACGCAATACGAGTTCAATGTTATCTTTTAAGTCTATTATACGAATTGGTTTCTCTAAAACCAAACACTTGCCGCCCACCACCCGTTCGATGGCAAGGCTGGCAACCGCGCCAGTGCTACCGGTGAGTACGATCACGGGCATATCGGGGTGGAGATGCCGGACCCGCTGAATTAACTCTACCCCGCTCATCCTGGGCATCGATAGATCGGTGAGAAGGAGATCCACCGGCTCGCCGGCAGCCAGTATGGATAATGCGGCTTCACCTGAAGGTGCCTGCAGCGCGGAAAGGCCGGCGCCCTGAAGGTACTCCGAGACGAGTTCGCGTGCTTGCCGGTCGTCATCGACGACCAGAATGCGGCTTGGTTCGGGAAGACCGCTCAGCTCTCTTTCTTGCCTTTCAGCAGACAGAAGGGGTTGCGATAGCTGTGCAGGAACTGTCGAGACAGGCAACCAAATAGTAACCGTCGTACCTTTCCCGGGCTTGGATACGATGTCCAGTCGACCGTTGGCTTGCTCGGCAAAGCCCTTCGCCATCGACAAACCAAGGCCAGTGCCGTGTGATGGGCCCTTGGTGGAGAAGAACGGCTCTACCGCGCGCTGCAAGGTGATTTCGTCCATACCGACACCCGTATCGGCGATGTCAAAGCGAACATATTGGCCAGGCGCCAAATCAGCGCGGTGAAGGCGGTCTGGTTTTACGGTCTCAGCTCCCGCGGCTATCCTTACCTCCCCCCCGTCCGGCATTGCATCCCGCGCGTTGGTTGCGAGATTGATGATGACGGTCTCAAACTGCATACGGTCCACGTAAACCGGCGGAAGAGCGACAGCCAAATCGAGCTTGACGACAACGCTGCCACCCAGAGTATGATTAAGTACCTCCTGCAAATCTTCCAGGAGTGCCGCTACATCCACAAGCTCTGCTTGAACGGCAGCTCTTCGCGCAAACACTAGCAACCGCCTTGTGATGGCACTCCCGCGATCAGCCGCCGACAACACGAGGCCAGCCAAACGCGTTATGTCCTGGCTGTCTTGGTTTCGCATCTGAAGGATCGTACACGCACCGGAGATGGTTTGCAGCACATTGTTGATATCGTGCGCAATGCCACCGGCGAGCTGACCGAGCGCTTCGAGGCGCTGACTAGCAGCCAGCCGCTCCATGGAGTTCCTCGCGGATTTGGACTTCCTGCTGAATTCGGCCTTCGAGGTCCCGGTTGACAGCGGCGAGAACTTGGGCGCTGAGCCGCGCATGGTGCTCTGCGGATTCGCGCCGCAACCGTTCGCGACGCAAATTCAAGACGAAGAAAATCTCGAGCCCGCACAGCAACAGAGTGACCGATCCCTACGGAGTAAGCCAAACGCCGCCAGCCCGCCAACACCTCGTCCACGGCCCGTGCGTATACGATAATGTAGGGGCTATCTTCAACGGCGCGATAAGTAACCAAGCGATCGACACCGTCGATTTGGGACACATCGATAAGACTCCCGCTCGACGACTGATGTGCGTGGTTGATAAGACTGGATCGGGAGAGATTAACAGTGACCTCATGCGAGACGAACGGTATACGCAAGACAAGGCCTCCATTCATAGTGAGCATGGCCAGAACCGCATCGCCAGGAATGCGATAGTGGCTAAACAGACTTTCATAATAGGCTACATTCAAGCTGCCAGCTACAACACCAGCAAAGTTCCCGTTACTGTCATTCAGCCGCTTACTGAGGGCGATGACCTGCTGCCCGCTGTACCGGCCGATCATCGGGCCGCTGAAGTGGATGCTCGGGTCCGGATGCGTCCGATGATATTCAAAATAATCACGATCCCTGATGTTCACTGCGGGCTGCGAAACGCTGTTAAGGGCGCTCCGCAGGTTGCCGTCTTGACCAAAAACCGTAATGGTCGTGAGACTTTTGATTCGCAATGACGAGGTGAACAGCGTCGTTTGCCGGCGTTCCGGCGAAATGTCCCACACCCCAGGCGTCTCTACGGCTCGACTGACACTTTCAACGGAGAGAAAAAGATTCTCAATGTCAGGGCCGATCCGGCTCGCCAGAACATCGGTAACGGTTGCCTCGCTCTGCTTTGCAGCGAACAGCGTTCCGGATCGTGCATCCCATAGCAACCAGGCGCAGATTGCTATCATCATGGCGATGCCGACGATAAGGGCCACGTCGATCAGATTCCGGCGCAGGCGGCCGGACCAGCGGCTGGACTTATCTTCAATGCGGAAAAAGCGGCTGGCAACCTTGTGATGATCGTCAGACATCGGGCTCTATCACTCCCTCAGGACGGCGCGTTGCGACGGCTGCTCAAAGGCCAGGGAAGCCCCCTTAACTTTTAGGAGGGCTTCAACTTCATTGGCGCGTTTGATTTCCCGTTGCACCAGTGCAGTGACGCTCAGAGCGGGAACCGAACTGACAGGATTGGGAACGCGATGATCGGGGTCGAGGCGGCAGGATCCGTGCCACGTTTTGTGCCTCACGTGAAAAATCCATCAACTTTGTGGAAGGCCCCTTATAGAGCAGCCGCCTTGCTGGACCATGAAAATTTACTGGTTGACAAAAATTCTTCGGATGACCGTTCTGCTGTAGCATCTACCTGTCTGGCGCGCTCCGGAACTGGAGTTATGACGCGCTGAAATCACTACACTATCAGATCATCCTTGATCGGTCGAAAATCCCCCGAGTAGGAAGGTCAGCGCCAAGCGTATCGCCACACTTTCCCGGCTCCCCCCACCCACTTCCCCCTCCGCCATTAACCCTCTGTTCATCGTTCCAGGCCTAGACTGCCCGCCATGGACCCGGCCCAGATCGGTCTGTTCTCCCTCGCCGAGCGCCGCCTGGCCTGGGCCGACCAGCGCCAGGCGGTGCTGGCGCAGAACATCGCCAACGCCTCCACGCCCGGCTTCCAGCCGAGCGACCTGCCGTCCTTCGCCAGCACGCTCGACAGCGTGGCCGGCGTGACACTGGCCCGCACGCAGCCGAACGACCTGCCCGGCAGCACCGGCGGCGGCGGCCCGCTGCAGCCCGCGGCCGAAACCAACGCGCACGGCCCCGACGGCAACGGCGTGGCGCTCGATACCGAACTGACCAAGGTGGCGGACACCCAGACCACGCAATCGCTCGTCACCGCCATCTACAAAAAATACCTGAGCCTGTTCAGCCTGGCCGTCGGCCACAGCTCGTCGTGAGGCTGCCATGGATCTCAACAAGGCACTGAACATCTCCGCCGCCGGCATGGACGCCCAGACCATGCGTCTGCGCGTGATCGCCGAGAATCTGGCCAACCAGGACACCACCGGTTCCTCGCCCGGCGCCGACGCCTATCGCCGCAAGACCGTCACCTTCGAGAACCGTGTCGATTCCGCGACCGGTGAGGCCACGGTGCAGGTCCAGCAGATCGGCAAGGACAACAGCCAGCAGACGCTGCGCTACGACCCATCCAATCCGGCGGCCAACGCCGACGGCTACGTGAAGACGCCGAACGTCAACAGCTTCATCGAGGTCATGGACATGCGCGAGGCGGAGCGCTCCTACAGCGCCAACCTCTCGGTACTGCAAGCGACCCGCAGCATGCTGGACCGCACGATCGACATGCTGAAATGAGCGACCTGACGGGCGGCAACATTCCGACCATTCGCGTCACGCCGTCGGGCGCGGCGGACGCCTATGCCCGGGTGGACCGCGGGGATACCGGCAGTGCCGGGGGCGCCAGCTTCGGCTCGGTGCTGCAGAACGCGCTGGATGGCGCGATCGAGACCGGTCACACGGCGGAAACCCAGGCGATGCAGGCGATCACCGGCGAGGGCAACTTGACCGACGTCGTCACCGCGATTTCCCGCGCCGAGCTGGCGTTGCAGACCGCCACCGCGATCCGCGACCGCGTGGTGCAGGCGTACCAGGACATCATGAAGATGCCGATATGAGATATGATAGCGAAAGGACGGAAAGGGCGAGAGAGAGCAGGGCACCCCCTCCCCTTGAGGGAGGGGACTGGGGGGAGGGGTCGATCGGGTCGGACGAACCAGCGTCTCGCCTCACCCACGCACGCCAAATGACGGCGGCGGAAAAAATACTGTGAGGGAAGTTGCGAAACCACCGGTTAACGGGGCTGAAGGTCCCTCAAGCGGAGGGGGAGTTCTCTTGCTCGTCCTGTCCCCTTCCCGATCTCCCTCCCCCCTCCTCCGCCCCCCCTCCTACGCGCCATGAATGAAGCCGACATCGCCGCGGTCATCCGCGGCGGCATGCTGGTGACGCTGAAGATCGGCGGCCCCGTGCTGATCGCCGCCCTGCTGTCCGGCCTGCTCGTCGCGCTGGTGCAGGCGGTCACCCAGATCAACGAGGCGACCCTCTCCTTCATCCCCAAGCTGCTGGTCATCGGCGTGGTGCTGATCCTGCTCGGCCCCTTCATGTTCGCCACACTGTCGAACTACACGCTGATGGTGTTCGACCGCATGATCGCGGTCGGCGGCTCGTGACGCCCGACCCCGCCGCCTGGCTCGCCGACCTGCCCGCGTGGAGCTTCGCCTTCATGCTGGTCCTCGCCCGCTTCGGCGCGGCCATGGCGCTGCTCCCCGGCCTCGGCGAGGCCTCCGCGCCATCGATGATCCGTGCCGGCCTCGCACTCGCCATCACCGCCCTGCTGCTGCCCGTCATCTTCCCCACCCCGCCGCCCGCGCCCCAGGCCGACCTCGCCGCCGCCGGCATGATCGGCGCCGAGGTCATCACCGGCCTCTGGCTTGGCTGGCTCGCGCGCCTGCTGTGCATCGCGCTGTCGATCACCGGTCAGTTCATCGCCTACCTGCTCGGCATCTCCACCGTGCTGCAGCCCGACCCGGAGTTGGGCGCGCAAAGCACCGCGCTGGCCTCCCTCTTCGATGCCGTGGCGCCGCTGGTGATCCTGATTTCCGGCCTCTACACCCTGCCGCTGACCGCGCTGGTCGGCAGCTATCGGCTGATCCCGCCCGGCACGCTGCTGCCCGCCGCCGACAGCACCGCCACCGCCGTGACGGCCGTCGCGCAATGCTTCGCGCTCGGCATGCGGCTGGCATCGCCGTTCGTGCTGGCCTCCATCGTCTGGCACGTCGCCATCGGCCTGATCACCCGCATGGTGCCGCGGCTGCAGGTGTATTTCGTCAGCCTGCCCGGCCAGATCGTAGGCGGCCTGCTGCTGCTGGCCAGCGTGTTCGCGGCCATCATGACGACCTGGCAGGACGCCGCGCGTGACGGCCTCGCCGCGCTGCCCGGCCACTGACGCGGCTCGCTGATCCACCATGGCGGAAGACACCCCGCAGCAGGACCGCACCGAAGCCGCCACCCCCCGGCGGATGCAGCGGGCGCGCGAGGAAGGCCGCGTGCCGGTCTCGCGCGAGGTCCAGCTTTTCTCTGGCCTCGCGGCGGTGACCCTGGTGCTGTCCTGGTCCGCCGGGACAGTAAGTCACGACCTGACGGCGCGCCTCGCCGGGTTCCTGGCACACACCGACGCCGCGGCCATGGCCGGTCCCGAGGGGTTGTGGCTCGCCTGGTCCGCCGCATGGCACGGTGCCGCGCCGGTCATCCTGGCGGCCCTGGCGGCGGGTGTGGCCGCCGCGCTGCTGCAGACCGGCTTCCTGCTGCACGGCGGCATGCTGCAGCCCGACTTCAGCCGCATCAGCCCGCGCGCCGGCCTCGGCCGGCTGTTCTCCCGCGACCACCTGATGGAGGCGCTGAAGTCGATCGCCAAGATCGCAGTGCTGAGCTTCATCTTCTGGCACGTGCTGCAGGCCGACGTCGCGATGCTGCTGCAGGCGCCGCGCTGGGCGCCGCAGGTCCTGCTGACGCGCACAATGTCGCCTGTGCTGCACATGCTGTTCGTGGTGCTGGCACTGCAGGCGGCGATCGCGGCGCTCGACCTGTTCTGGGTGCGGCTGCGCTACGCGCAGCAGCTGCGCATGAGCAAGGAGGATGTGCGGGAGGAGCAGCGGGAGACCGAGGGCGACCCGAAGATCAAGGCGCGGATCAAGCAGATCCGCCAGCAACGGGCGCGCAAGCGGATGCTCGCGGCGGTGCCGAAGGCCACGGTCGTGGTTACTAACCCGACGCACTATGCCGTTGCCCTGGCGTACGATCGTGCGCGCAACGCGGCGCCGCGGGTGGTGGCAAAGGGTGTCGATTCGCTGGCGGCGCGCATCCGCGAGGTGGCCCAGGCCAACCGGGTGCCGCTGGTGGCCAACCCACCGCTCGCCCAGGCGCTGTACCGCGTCGAGGTGGATACCGAGATTCCCGCCGAGCATTACCAGGCGGTCGCGGAGCTCATCGCCTACGTCTGGCGGCTGGGGCAGCGCCAGCAGCGGACGCGCAGGGTGGCCTAAGGGAGGGGGCGGCGTGAGGGGGCGTCGGGCGGCGTGAGGCCGCGCCGCGCCGCGATTACCGTCCCCAGCGCAGCACCAGCGGATCGAGCCGCCGCGCCGTTTCCAGCAGGCCGGAGCGCGTCGCCGGCGGCAGCGGCGCGAGTGGTGCGCGCATCGCGTCAGAGGCGATGATGCCGCCTTCCCGCATCAGCGCCTTGCAGGCAGCGAGGCCGCATTGGCGGTTCTCGTAATTGATCAGCGGCAGCCAGCGTGCATAGGCGAGCGCCGCTTGCTCATGCTGGCCAGCGGCGAAGGCGTCGGTGATCTGGCGGATGCCGTCGGGATAGCCGCCGCCCGTCATGGCGCCGGTGGCGCCGGCTTCGAGGTCGGCGAGCAAGGTGATGCCTTCCTCGCCGTCCCAGGGGCCGAGCACGGCGTCGCCGCCGAGCGCGATGAGGTCCCGCAGCTTGGCGGCGGTGCCCGGCATCTCGATCTTGAAATAGCCGACGTTGGCGATCTCGCGCGCCATGCGGGCGAGGAAGGCGGCGGAGAGCGGCGTGCCGGCGACCGGGGCGTCCTGGATCATGATGGGGATGGCGATCGCGTCGGAGGCGGCCTGGAAGAAGGCGAAGACGCCGGGTTCCGCCACGCGGATCGTGGCGCCGTGATAGGGCGGCATGGCCATGACCATGGCGGCACCGGCTTGCTGGGCGCGGCGACCGCGCTCGGCGCAGATGCGAGTGCTGAAATGGGTGGTGGTGACGATCACCGGCACGCGGCCGGCGACGTGGCGGAGCATGGCGTCAGTGAGTGTGTCGCGTTCCTGGTCGGTGAGGGCGAATTGCTCGGAGAAGTTGGCGAGGACGCAGAGGCCCTGGGAGCCGGCGTCGATCATAAAGTCGAGCACGCGGCGCTGGCCGGCGAGGTCGAGTTCGCCGCTGGCGTGGAAGATGGTGGGGACGACGGGGAAGACGCCGCGATAGGGAGTGGTTGGCATGGGCGGGGTCCTTGCCGGGGGGGCTTGTGCAGGGTCGGTGGACGAATGGTGTGGTTGATCGAGGGTTGCCGTCCAGGACCATCGGGCAGCGTCCACTTTGAGGTGGTGCGGCGCTAATCCTCTCGACGATGAGATAATCTTCCTGGGGAGAACCTACGGTTCACCGTTGGCCATGCGCCAGAGTTCGGCGATGACCGCGTCCGCTGGCCGGAAAGGGATGCCCTCGGCCTCTGCCGTGGGCTGGCTGACCGACTTCTCGAACGCGCCCGCAAAGCCGCTTCCGGTCAGAGCGCGCACGGTGACGCGCACCATGGCATCCTCGCGCAGGGTGCCGCACAGTTCGGGAGGCAGGGCGCCTGCCCGGATGGTTCGCTCGATGACGTCGCCCATGGGCGACTGCTCTTGGGCGACTGCTCTCCTTCGAGGGCTTGGTCAGCACCTTGGCGAAAACTTGCGGCTGTCCCGACGGCAGTCGCCGCCGTCCACCCGAGCGCTGGTCGCCCGCGCTGCCGTCGCGAATGCTAATGTGAGCCACACGACTTACATACGGCCGTTACGGCACGCCGTTCGACCGCTGAACGGTTACGCGGTGGCTGCCCACCCTGCGCATTCTGCGTTGTCGACTTTGCTATGCCCGGCCGACCGCCGTCCGCAGCAGGCCTACCACGGCGCGGCACAGCGCTCTTCGCCAGCTCAATTTTTCAACCGCCGGTCAACTTTTCAACCGCCAGTCAGCGCAGTTCCTTTCCGGACAAGCTCCCATCGGCGGACCTCCCTCAACCGCCGCCGCAGCACCCGCCGTGCGGCCGCCGCATCCCCCGCCAGCCGCAGCAGAGCCGGCACCTGCCTCGGCTGTCGCGCGATGCTCCATGCCACCCGCGCCAGGCCGATCGCCCCCCGCGCATCGAGCGCAACCAGCGCGGCAGGCGGCAGCGTTCGTTCCGCCGGATCGCAGACCACGCGCAACACGGCGAAGGGCAGCCGATGCGCCGCCGCCGCCCGCACCACCGCGGCCGTCTCCAGGTCCACCGCCGTCGCGCCGGTCTCCTGCCATAGGCGCTGCTTGTCGCCGGCATCCACCGCTGGCGCGTCGGCCGCCAGCAACCGATGCGGCGTCACCCCGCCGAGCCACGCCAGCAACGCCGGATCGGCCGCACGCCACTGGCCGTCGCACAGCACCGACGCCGGCACCAGCAGCAGGCCCGGGCGCGCGGCGGGGTCCAGTCCGCCGGCCAGGCCGAGGCTGAGCAAGCCGGCCGCGTCACCCGCAACCGCGCGCGCCACGGCTTCGGCCGCACCCGCCGCAGTGCCACCGCCGACCACCACCGGCAGCCCCAGCCGCCGCGCCAGCCGAGCCTCGGCCTTCAGCCCCACCACTACGGTCAGTTTCATCCACGCGACGTCCGCTGCTGCATCCCAGCCATGCTCTGAGGCGGTTATTGTCGCCGCCGGCCGGGGGGTAAGAGCCAGATTACCAATCAGTAGTACGAGGAAATGCCACCATGAGCCTCACCCGTCGCGCCATGCTCGGCGCCACCGCCGTCGCTGCTTTGCCCCGCCTTGGCCGCGCGCAAGCTACGCCCACCATCAAGCTCGGCGTGCTGAACGACATGTCCGGGCCCTATCGCGACGACGGCGGCCCCAACGGCGTGATCTGCTGCAAGCAGGCCCTGATCGATTTCGGCGTGCCCGGCAAGGGGTTCAATGTCGAGGTCATCTTCGCCGACCACCAGAACAAGCCCGATGTTGGCGCCGGCATCGCTCGGCAATGGATCGATCAGGACGGCGTGGACGCGATCGTCGATGTTCCCACGTCATCGGTCGGCTTGGCGGTGAACCAGGTGTGCCGCGAGAAGAACAAGGTGATGCTGAACTCCGGCACCGGCACGTCCGACCTGACCGGCAAGCAGTGCAGCCCGAACACCATCCACTGGACCTACGACACCTACATGCTGGCCAAGTCCACCGGCGGTGCCACGGTGAAGCAGGGCGGCGACACCTGGTTCTTCATCACCGCCAACTACGTGTTCGGCCAGACGCTGGAACGCGATACCGCCGCGCTGGTGCAGAAGGCCGGGGGCAAGATCCTCGGCGATGTGAAGTACCCGTTCCCGGAGACGTCGGACTTCTCATCGATGCTGGTGCGAGCGCAGGCGTCGAAGGCGAAGGTGCTGGGCCTGTGCAATGCCGGCGGCGACACCGCCAACTGCATCAAGCAGGCGCAGGAGTTCGGCCTGATGCAGTCGATGCGCGTGGTCGCCATGCTGATCCAGAGCACCGACATCAAGGCGCTGGGGCTGGCGACTGTCGGCGGGCTGTACCTACAGCGAATTGGTCCTATTGGGATTTGAATGACCGCACGCGCGCCTGGAACGAGCGGATCCGGACCGAGACGCTGAACGGCATCTGGCCAAACATGACGCAAGCCGGCGACTACGGCGTGACGCTGCACTATTTGAAAGCGGTGGCCGACATGGGTGTGGCGGCGGCGAAGGCGGACGGCCGCGCGGCGGTGGCGCGGATGAAGGCGATGCCGACCGACGACGACTGCTTCGGCCCCGGCCGGATCCGCGAGGACGGCCGCGCCCTGCACCCCGTCTATCTGTTCCAGGCCAAGACTCCGGCCGAGAGCAAGCAGCCATGGGACGTGGCAAAGGTCATCGCGACGACGCCGATGGAGGAGGCATGGCGGCCGCTGAACGAAGGGGGATGCCCGCTGGTCAAGTCATGAGGTAATCCGCGCCCGCTTCCTGCCGGATGTGTCATTGCGAGCGCAGCGAAGCAATTTTCGGTTCCTCGCTGTTTGGTGTGGGTCCGGCCCCGGTCAGACCGACAGGCCGACTTCAGGCTGCCGGTCTGACCGGGGCCGCACCCACACCAAACAGCGAGGAACCCAATTTTCTCGAGTGAGGTACCAACTTCTTTGGGCGGCTTTGCCGCACTCGTAATGACGGTTTCACTGAGATATTTGCCGACGGAAATCGAAGCATCAGGGTCACACCATCAGAATGCGCGACAGGTCCCGGCGTCAGCCGTGGCCCCGCAAATCGCGTACCGCTCCTTGCAGATGCTGAATCTGCCGCTGCATGCCGGAGACAACCTCGCTCAGCGCGCGCAATTCGTCGCGCGTGTTGTCGTTGGCGCGGCGGACTTGCTCCGCCGTGCCGAAATTGACCGCGATGTCGTCGCGGATGGTCGTGACCGTGTCCTGTAGCCGGTCCATACGGTCCATGAGCTCGCTGCGCGTGCGATCGATGCGTGCGCTCAGTTCGCGTTGGCCTTGCTCCAGCGACTTCTGGCCTTGCTCCAGCGTTCGCTGCCACTGCTCCAGCGTTTGCAGGCGGTCGTCCAGCGAGCGCTGACCGTGCTCGAGCCTTGCCAGGGCAGCCAGGACAGGATCGTCGCTCACCAGTACCTCCATCGCGCCGCGCCGGGTAATTTAGGCTGTCATTGCTAACGGATCCCTAACGGGTCCCGTCGCGCACGCCCGTTACCCACCAATATGCCGCATTTTCCGCAATCATCAAGCACGCTGTCGCACCACACACTATGGCATGCAAAGGACACTTCCGCGGCAACCGGGCCGCCGCTAAGTTGCACTATCCTCTCGCCTCAGGAACCCGATCGCCATGCCCGACTTCGTCATCCCACCCCCCGCCATTGCATCTGTGCCGGTCGCCGGCGGTGGCGCCTTCCCGGTCCGCCGCGTCTTCTGCGTCGGCCGCAACTATGCAGAGCATGCGCGCGAGATGGGCAGCGATCCGGATCGCGAGCCGCCGTTCTTCTTCATGAAACCCGCCGACGCGCTGCTGACCGACGGCGCCGACATGCCCTATCCGCCGCAATCCACAAGCCTGCACCATGAAATGGAGCTGGTCGTGGCGTTGGGCGAAGGCGGTGCCGACATCCAGGAGGCCGACGCCCTGCGCCACGTTTGGGGCTATGCCGCCGGCCTCGACATGACCCGCCGCGATTTGCAGAACCAGGCGAAGAAGGAAGGCAAGCCCTGGGACATGGGCAAGGGCTTCGACGCCTCGGCGCCAATCGGCCTGATGGTGCCCGCGGCGAAGATCGGCCATCCCGCGAAGGGCCTGATCGAGCTGAAGGTGAACGGCGTCGTGCGCCAGAACTCCGACCTGTCCAAGATGATCTGGGATATCCCCGAGACCATCTCGTACCTTTCGCGGCTGGTGACGCTGGCGCCGGGCGACCTGATCTTCACCGGCACGCCGGAAGGCGTCGCGGCCGTGCAGCGCGGCGACATGCTGGACGGCACCGTGGAGGGTGTCGGCACCGTGCGTACCCGCATCGTCTGATCGCCCGCATCGTCTGATGTCCACCTTCGTCTGATGGCCCCCTTCGTCTGATGTCACCCTTCGTCTGATGTCCTGGATCGTCTGATGCCGCGCACGAGGGGGAGACTGCGGGTCGTTACCTGGAACATCAACTCGCTCCGGCTGCGGCTGACGCTGTTGAAGAAGTTGGCCGAGGCGCTCGACCCGGACGTGATCTGTCTGCAGGAGACCAAGGTCCCGGACGTACTGTTCCCGGCCGACGCGCCAGGCCTGCTGGGTTATCCGCATGCGGTGTTCCGCGGCATGAAGGGCTACAACGGCGTGGCGATCCTGTCGCGCCGCCCGATCTCTCTGCACGACATCGCGCCCGACTGGTGCGCCAAGGGCGACTGCCGGCACATCGCGGCGACGGTGGACGCGAAGGGCGGGCCGGTGGAGCTGCACAACTTCTACGTCCCCGCCGGCGGCGACATCCCCGACCGGACGCAAAACGTGAAGTACGGCCACAAGTTGGACTTCATCGCCGAGACGCGTAACTGGTTCGCCGCCCGCATGGGGCTGACACGCACGGTGCTGGTGGGTGACTTGAACATCGCACCGCTGGAGCATGACGTCTGGAGCCACAAGCAACTGCTGAACGTGGTCAGCCACACGCCACCCGAGGTCGCCGGCCTCAACGACTGGCTGAACGCCGGCTTCGTCGATGCGGTACGGCATTTCGTGCCGGCCGACCAGAAGCTTTACACTTGGTGGTCGTACCGCAACCAGGACTGGCGGGCCTCCGACCGCGGACGGCGGCTGGACCATATCTGGGTGACGCCCGACCTGCAGGGAGTGCTGCGCCGCCACGTCATCCTCAAGGACGCGCGCGATTGGCCGCAGACTTCTGACCACGTGCCGGTGTGCGTTGAAATAGCAGCGTAGGGCGGCAAAGCCTTGCCCCGGATCAGGTCGGGGGCAAGGCTTTTCCGCCCTACTGCCTTACGGTTCCGCAATCTTCAACACGACTTCAGATCGGCCGGCTGGCCGGCGAGCAGGTCATCGAACGCGAACGGACAATCCTGCGGCCATGGCTGTGGTGCTTTCCCGTCGAATGCAAGCAATGCCGCTTGTTTCAGGCAGCGCTGATAGATCCCAGCCAGGTCGATCCTCTGCCGCATGGAGTGAGGCGATCGCTCAAGTCGGTCTGAAACGCGACGACCTCGCTGCGCCAATGCGAACAGGCGTCGTTAGTCGGCCATGCATGGATCTTGACGAGATGAACGATCATCTGACGCGGCGCGGCTGGCGGTGGCTGTGCCGCCGCCCCTGCGCCTCACGCCCCCCTGCGCCTCACGCCCCCCTGCGCCTCACGCCCCCCTGCGCCTCACGCCCCCTGCGCCTCACGCCGTCGCCGGCATCGCCGCGGGAATGCCCTCCGGGTCCAGCCGGTAGCCGCCGCCTTCCGTCACCAGCAGGCGCGCGTTCGCGGGATCCGGCTCGATCTTCTGCCGCAGGCGGTAGATGTGGGTCTCCAGCGTGTGCGTGGTGACCGCCGCGTTATAGCCCCACACCTCGTTCAGCAGCACCTGGCGTGCCACCGCGCGGGTGCCGGCGCGATACAGAAACTTCAGGATCGCCGCCTCCTTCTCGGTCAGGCGGATCCGCTTGTTCTTCGCCGGGTCCTGCAGCAGCTTCGCCGACGGCCGGAAGGTGTACGGCCCGATCGAGAACACCGCGTCCTCGGAATTCTCGAAGATGCGGAGCTGCGCGCGCAGCCGTGCCAGCAGTTCGTTCAGCCGGAACGGCTTGGCGATGTAATCGTTGGCACCCGAATCGAGGCCCCGCACGACGTCGGTCTCGGCATCCGAGCCGGTCAGCATGATGATCGGCATCTTCTGCCCCTGCCGCCGCAGCTTGACGCAGAAGTCTCGCCCGTCGCCATCCGGCAGCCCGACGTCCAGGATCACCGCATCGAACCGGGCATCCCTGGCGAGCAATTTCTCTTCCGCCTCCATGACCGTCCCGGCCTCGGTGGCGACGAACTCGCCATCCACCGCCAATTGCTCAGTCAACGTCTCACGCAGGGATTCATCATCATCGACGATCAGGATCGGTCGTTCGGCCGACATGTCTCATTCCTCTCGCAGTCGGGGCACGGACGCCGGTCCATGCCCTGCTCTGTGCCAAGGCACGTGAGGCCACCATAGCCGGGACTCGCGTGCTTGCGAAATGGATGCCCGTCCGGCGTGGGATTGCGTGATCACGATTTGGCGCGCTATGACCTTCCTCACATTTTCGTGACAGCAACCGCCACCGGGGGTGCCCCCTGCCATATATGCTTGCAGCAGGCGGGTAATCCTCCTTGGTCCGCATCTTCAACCAGATTTGGCGTAACCTTGACCAAAACGAGCCGGCCTTGTCTCAATTTCCTGTAACTCGCGCGGTCGTCGTCCGATGAACCGGTTGAAGAGCCGTTCCACCTCCCCGCCCCCGGCCGAGCCGCCGTCGCCGGCCGCCGCCAACACCGTGGCACGGTTGCGGCGGGTGCACCGCGCGGCGTCCGACCTGCGGCGCGGCATCCCGGTGGTCCTGACGGCCGGCGGGACGATGATTGCCATGCTGGCGGCCGAGGCCGCGGATGCCGACAACGTCGCCGAACTGGCCGCGCTGGCGGTGGACGCTCCGCTGCTGCTGCTGGCGCCGACGCGGGCGGCTGCGGTGTTGCGCCGGCCGGTCGCGCACGGCGAGGTGGCGGTCGCCGTCCGGGTGCCCGAGTCGCTGCTGGTGCCGGAGTCGTTGCGCGCCATTGCCGAACCCGCGGCCCAGCCGGTGCCGCCGGAGCGCCTGGGCGAGCCGGTGCCGCTGCCGCCGATGGCCGGCGCGGCTCTGGGGTTGGGCAAGCTGGCGCTGCTGCTGCCGGCGGTCCTGGTCGCTGTGCTGCGTCCCGGCTTGCGGGAGGAGTTGGACCGACGCCATCTGATGGTGCTGCCAGCAGCCGACGTCGCCGAATACCCGGGGGCCGCCGCCGTCGCACTGCGCCAGGTCGCCGCCGCCCGCGTGCCGTTGGAGGACGCGCCTGACGCGCGGGTGATCGCCTTCCGCAGCGAGGGCGCCGGGCTGGACCACCTCGCCATCGTCGTGGGCGAGCCGGAGAAGGTGGATGCGCCGCTGGTCCGCATCCACTCCGAATGTTTCACCGGCGACCTGCTGGGCAGCCTGCGTTGCGACTGCGGCCAGCAGCTGCGTGGCGCGATCCGGCGGATGGCGGAGGAAGGGGCCGGCGTGCTGCTATACTTGGCGCAGGAAGGCCGCGGCATCGGCCTGATCAACAAGTTGCGGGCCTACACGTTACAGGACCGCGGACTGGATACGCTGGACGCCAACCGGGCGCTGGGCTGGGACGCCGACGAGCGCAACTTCCTGATCGCCGCGCGCATGCTGGAGGCGCTCGGCACCGCGCGCATCCGGCTGCTGACCAACAATCCGGAGAAGCTAACGGCGCTGGCGGCCTGCGGCGTCGAGATCGTCGGGCGTGAACCGCACAGCTTCGCGCCCAACGGCGTCAACGACGAATACCTGGCGACGAAGGCAGCGCGCTTCGGCCACCTGCTGGATTGATGCGGCTCATGCAGGCGCTGGTGCATCCGGACGGACGGCTGGTGCTGCGCAACGAAGCGTTTCGCGCCGCCCTGGGCCGTTCCGGCGTGCGTGTGCACAAACAGGAGGGCGACGGCGCCACACCCGTCGGCTTGCTGCCGCTGCGCCGCGTGCTGTACCGGCTGGATCGCCTGCCACCTCCCGATTGCGCGGTGCCGATCGAACCGATCGCCGAGACCGACGGCTGGTGCGACGATCCAACGCACCGTGACTACAACCGCGCGGTGCGCCTGCCGCATGAGGCGCGTTGTGAAGAGCTGTGGCGGCAGGACGGCCTGTACGACGTGGTGGGCGTGCTGGGCTGGAACGATGCGCCGGTGGTGAAGGGACACGGCTCGGCTATCTTCCTGCACGTCGCACGGCCGGATTACGCGCCGACGGAAGGTTGCGTTGCGCTGGCACTGCCGGATTTGCTGCGCATGCTGGCCGCGGGCGTGAAGGAACTGATGGTCACACGTTAAGCGTCACATAGAATGCCGACCGGTGTCTGCGGCGGGATCAGAACCGGCGGCCAATGGGTCCTGGTGAACTTTGAGGTCGAGTGCTGGCACGGCGCGCTCGGCGGGTACCCTCCCGGGGTGTATTTTCCTCTAAACGCTTCGATCCTGTCTCGCGCCATTCAAAACAACATCGCTACGAAGCCACGCAGGGACGAATCAGCCAGACTGCACATTCTTCGTCCCTTCGCGTCTTCGTGGTGAATGTTGCAAGCAGACGAATCGCACCGGCATCGAGATATGGTAACCAGGCGTCAAAGCCACTCCACCAGAATTTGATGACCGCTATGAGCTAAACTTTTTGGCGGAATGCGCTTCATGAGTCATCAGCGGACCGCGCCTTGCTTTTCCGTCCTACGGGTCACGGCGCAGGCCCTTTGCTGCCAGCGCCTCCAGATAGTCCTGCCAACGCGCTTCCTGCTCGATCCCGAGCTGGTGCAGGTATTCCCACGAGAAGATCCCGGTGTCATGCAGGTCATCGAAGATCAGCCGCACCGCGTAGTTGCCGACCGGCTCCACCGTCATGATCCCGACATGCCGGCGGCCAGCGACGATCTGCCGCTGGCCCGGACCGTGGCCCTGCACCTCGGCGCTGGGGCTTTCGACGCGCAGGTATTCCGCCGGCAGGCTGAACCGGGAGCCGTCATCGAACGCCACGTCCAGCACCTTCTCTTGCCGGCGCAGGCGGATTTCCGTTGCGGCCACCATCACGCGTCGAGCTTGCGCGCCTCCTCCGGCAGCATGATCGGGATGCCATCCCGCACCGGATAGGCGAGGCCGGCCTTGCGGCTGATCAGCTCGCCCGCCTCCCGGTCGTATTCCAGCGGCCCTTTGGTCAGCGGGCACACCAGGATCTCCAGCAGCCGTGGATCGATCGGCACCGGGCGAGGCGATTGCTGCTGCGTTTCGCTCATGGCTCGCCTCTCTCAACTTACCGGACGGCTGGAAGACGGGTCCGCCTCGGCTGCACCCATCTGCAGCAGCGCGAGCAGGACCGCCGCGCGGTCGGCGTCGGTGGCGGCCTCAAGCAGCGCCTGCTTCTCCGCCGGCTCGAACGGGCAGATCATCGACAGCGTGGTCACCAGCGCGTCGTCCGGAATGCGACGCACCGTGTCCCAGTTGGCCTCGAACTTGCGACGAGCGAAATAGCCCCGCAGCGCGGCCAGCAGCGCGTCCCGTTCGATGCCGATCGGGCCGGGCGTCAGGTCGAGGTCGGTGAAATACGGGGAAAAGTCCCCCCTCACCCGACGATAGCCACGCCGCATGTCCAGCGCCGCCGTCAAGGCGAATCGGTTCAGGCCGATCAGGGTAATCAGGTAGCGCCCGTCATCCGTCTCGCTGAACGCCGCCAGTCGGCCGAGGCAGCCGATGCGATACAGCCCTGGGCCGGTCGGCCCCTCCGGCTGCTGCGGATCGGGCTGGATCATGGCGAACATCCGGCCGGCGCCGAGCGAATCCTCGACCATCGCCAGATAGCGTGGCTCGAAGATGTTCAGCGGCAGCCGTCCGTGCGGCAGCAACAGGGCGCCGGCGAGCGGAAAGGCCGGAAATTCCGTCGGCAGGTCCTGCAGGCGCGGATGAAACGCCGGCATCTAACTGAACAACATGGCGGAGAGCTTGCGGCGCGCGGCCATCGTGGCCGGGTCATCGAAGCCCCAGGACTCGAAGAACTTCAGCAGCTGCAGGCGGGCGGCATCGTCGTTCCAGGTACGGTTGCGCTTCACGATATCCAGCAGCGCATCGGCCGCCTGCTCGCGCTGGTCCATGGCGTTCAGCGCGGTTGCGAGGTCGTAGCGGGCCTGGAAATCGTTCGCATCAGCCGCCACGCGCGCTTGCAGGCTTTGCAGTTGCGACTTGGCTTTGCGGCCTTCCTCGGCCAGGGCCACGGCGCTGCGGGCGCCGGCGATTTCCGCGTGGTCGGTGATCTTCTTGGGCACCTGGTTAAGCGCCTGGCGCGCGTCGTCCTCGCGGCCGAGCGCCATCAAGGCGCGGATCAGGCCGGCCCAGGCGTCGGGGTTCTCTGGTTCCTGCTGCAGCAGGGCGCTGAACAACTGGCCGGCTTGCTCGGCGTCGCCTTCGTCCATCGCGGCCTTGGCCTCGGCGAGCAGGTCGGCGCTGGGCATCTGGCCGCCGGCCAGCTTGAGCAGGGATTCGGCGAAGCGCTTGACTTCAGATTCCGGGAGGGCGCCCTGGAACAGGTCGGCGATCTGGCCCTGCCAGAAGGCGGCGACGGTGGGCACCGACTGCAGCGGCAGGCCGAGCTGGGCGAGCTGCTGCACCAGGGAGCGGTTCTGGTCGATGTCGATCTTCACCAGTTTCAGCCGGCCGCCAGCGGCGCGGACCACCTTCTCCAGCGTGGGCGTGAGCTGCTTGCAGGGGCCGCACCAGGTGGCCCAGAAATCCACCAGAACCGGAACAGTACGGGACGCTTCCACCACGTCCTGCATGAAGGTCTTCTGGTCGCCGTCGACGATCATCGCGGCGGCCTGCGCCGCGCCGGCCGGAGCCGTTGGTGGTTGGCCGATGATGTTGTCCATTGCCTCTCGATCCTGGTCGGGCGGTCCCCGGCGCATAGATGTTGCCTTGGGGGCGGCGCGACAAGCAGCGGCCCCTGGTTGCGGCGAGATTGGCGCCTCCGGGGCGGAACGTCCAGCACCGGGCCGGATGATCGCTTGATCACCCGTCACGTGAGTGGCTTGGGGGTGACACGAGGGGCTATGGGGCTGTCGGGCCCAGGGCGAGTTTTCAACAGGAACGAAAATTTAGATCCCGAGGGGCCGAGGGGCTGTCACGATGCGGATGCCGCATGAAGCGCGGCGGAAGCGACCGAGCGCCACCGAGCAGCAATCTGCAACAGCCGCCTGCGCGATCCACACGTTGCTTGGTTTTCTCTTTGACCCGCGGTGGAATGGGGTTCCTCGGTCGTCTCAGTGTGAAACCTTAGGTGCCTGCTTCCCTCGCAACTGGAGGCGGTAGGGGTTGCCCGGCTCCACTCCGCCCCAACGCCATGCGACCAAATGCGGTCGGGCACGGGACAGGGCGGCCTGGGACCAGGGCGGCCTTGGCGGCCTTGCCATGGGGGGCGAAGCCGCTTAGAACGCGCGCCCTGGTCGGAGCGCGGGCGTAGCTCAGGGGTAGAGCACAACCTTGCCAAGGTTGGGGTCGAGGGTTCGAATCCCTTCGCCCGCTCCAGATTTTCTCAAGAAAATCAAGAAGTTGAAAGCGGTCCTTCGGGGCCGTTTTTGCTTAGAGGCCCTTCGGAGGACGGCAATCTGAGCGGGTTCTATGAAATCGGCGGGATATCGCCGGATACTGCGTCGCAGGTTCGGCGGCCCACCAACCCAATCTAAGCCAGGGCACCCCCAGTAGATGCTCACGCTCGACGCTGTTCGCCGACCCTAAAGCCAGGGTTTCGGCACGCCCGCCTATACCAGGCTCTCGTCGAGCAGCTCGTCCCGAGGACGCTGCTAGCGCCATCAAGCGAATTTCCTAGGCCCGACGGGGTAGCGACGCCGTATCCGCCATTCGCGCGACGCTCCCGCAGTTTGCCGCCAGGACGGCTCCTGGCCCGCCGCTCGGTCGGTCACCAAATTTCCGACTTGAGACGTTCTCGAACCCGCTTGACTCGCGACTGGCAGTTTTGTAGTTTGAGGCATGCTCGAACTCAGAGACATCGCCAGCGTCCTTTCCGGGGTCTCGGTTCGCGAGATGAAAGATGGCTCTGCGCGCTTTATGCGATTGTCCGATCTGTCAGACCTTAGGGCCGGCCGGCATCCCGTGCTTGCTGCTGGCGACGTCCCTGCCGTTGCTCGTGCGCTGACCATCGAGGAAGGCGACCTGATTGTCGGCGCGCGTGGATCTGCGACTGATGTTTGCCTCGCGACCGGCGCGGTCATCGGGGCATTCGTCTCGCTCGACCTTTATTTGGTGAGGCCCGACAGGGCAAAGGTGAGCCCGCAATACCTCGCCGCATTTTTGGAGCTTCCTGCCACGCAAGCCGTGTTCGCCGGTGGCAAGCAGGGTAGCGCTCTTGCGCGCCTTCCCAAGGACGCACTGGAAAAGACCCCGGTTCCTGTTCCGCCCATGCAATCGCAGCTTCTGATTGCCGGCCTGGCGCTCTCCTTCGAGGAAGAGCGAAGAGCTGCTTCAAAGGCTGTCCGACCTCAAATCGTTTTTCGGCCGCGAGACGGTGGCGCATGCAATCCGCGCTGCTGAAGCGCAGCCCAATTCCCACAGGAGTCCAGAATGACCGCTCTACGGCAGGATGACATTCTTTCGGCGGTCTGGCGCGCCTGCGACACGTTCCGCGGCGCCGTGGATGCAACGCAGTACAAGGACTACGTCCTGACTGCCCTCTTCCTGAAATACATCAGCGATGTGCGGCGCAAGCACGTCGAAGAGTTTCGGCGGGAATATCGTGGTGATGAAGTTCGCATCCAACGCCGCCTGGATCGCGAACGCTTCAAGGTGCCAACTGTTGAGCTGAAGAACGCCAAGACCAACACAATTGAAGAAAGCTTCCTTGGTGATTTCTATAGCCTTTACGAACGGCGGGGCCGAGACAACATCGGAGAGCTGATCAACATCGTCCTCGATGCGATCGAAAAGGCCAACGAAGGAAAGCTCGGTGGTTTGTTCCGCGCCATCGACTTCAACTCGGAAACCAATCTCGGACAGACGAAAGATCGCAACCGCAGGCTCAAGACACTGCTGGAGGATTTCGCAAAGCCGGGGCTCGATCTTGGCGACACCTCCGAGGATATCCTGGGCGATGCCTACATCTTCCTGATCGAGCGCTTTGCTTCCGATGCCGGGAAGAAAGCGGGAGAGTTCTTCACGCCGCGCAAGGTCTCCGAAGTCGTCGCCAAGCTCGCTCATCCGAAGTCGGGTGATCGCATTTGCGATCCGGCATGCGGTTCGGGCTCGCTGCTGTTGCGCGCCGGCGAGGAAGTCGGCGACGGGAATTTTCAGCTGTTTGGCCAGGAATCCAACGGCCAGACGCGCTCGCTGGCGCGCCTCAACATGCTGCTTCACAAGCAGGATGGCGCCCGGATCGATTGGTGCGACACGCTGAATTCGCCGACCCTGATCGAGAGCGATCACCTGATGCGCTTCGACGTCGTCGTCGCCAATCCTCCCTTCAGCCTCGACAAGTGGTGGGACGAAGAGACCAAAACCGACCCCTATAAGCGCTTCACACCCCACATGCCGCCGAAGAGCCGCGGCGACTACGGCGTTCATCCTCCATATGCTTGCGGTCACTCGGCCGACCACGGGCCGCATGGCTGTCGTGGCGCCGCATGGCGTGCTGTTCCGGTCAGGAGCGGAAGGAAAAATCCGCGAAAAACTGATCCGCGACAATGTGCTTGATGCCGTGGTCGGCTTGCCGGCGCAGCTCTTTCCGACGACCGGCATTCCCGTTTGCATCATGGTTTTCGACAAGGCGCGCGAGGCGGGTGGCTTGCGGTCGCATGAGCGTGACGTTCTTTTCATCGATGCCAGCCGCGATTTCGAACCGGGCAAGAAGCAGAACCGGCTTGCGGGATGCGGATGTCGACAAGATCATCGACACCTATCGCACACCGCGCGGAGCTGGAGCGGTACTCCCACAAGGCGACCTTCGAGGAGATCGAGGCCAACGGATTCAACCTCAATATCCCCCGCTATGTCGATACGTTCGAGCCCGAGCCGGAAGTCGATCTACAGGCCGTGCAGAACGAAATCCGCGATCTCGAACGCCAACTCGCCGAGACGCGTGAGAAGATGAACTCTCTATCTGAAGGAGCTCGGCATCGATGTCTGAGGCTCCTTCCCGACCGCCTGCCCGTCGCGGACGAACCTTGAAACTCTATCTCGCCGACGGCACGCCGTCTGGCGTGATCACGGCGGAGCTCGGCGTCTCTTCGGTTCGCGCCGCCGTCGCCTCGCGCACGGCGTTGCCCGAACTCATCCGCCGGGAAGAGGCGGCGCGAACGGGCATCTATCTGCTGGTCGGGCCAGACCCGGACTTGCCTGGGCGCCAGTTGGTCTATGTCGGCGAGGGCGACCAAGTGAAGACTCGCCTCGCGGCACATGATGCGGACGAGGCGAAGGAATTTTTCACTCGCGCGGTGCTGATCGTCTCAAAGGACGAAAACCTCACCAAGGCGCATGGGCGCTATCTGGAAAGCCGGATCATTGCGGCCATTCGTGGCGCCGGCCGCGCAAAATTGGTCAACGGCACTGAGCCACCGTTCAAGGGACTGCCGGAGCCCGAAATCGCTGACATGGAGCGGGTGCTTGATGAGATCGAGATCCTGCTACCGGTGCTTGGCTTCGACGTGCTGCGCCCAGCCGGGCATGAGGTTGGCGCGTCAACCCGAGCGGAAGCAGGCGAACGGCCAGGGGTGTCGGAGATTTAGCCGACAACGATGCCATTTTTGTCTTCAAAGAATCCGGCACCGATGCGAAAGCGAGGGAGGCCAGTGATGAATTCGTAGTCCTGGCAGGATCGATTGCCAAGTTTCAAGAAGTTCCAAGCTGTGGGGAAGGCCTCAAGCGCCGGCGCGCGGAGCTTTTAGCCGAAGGAGTCCTGGAACCAAGCGAAGACGGCAAGTTCTTCCGGTTTACGGCCGACACTGCATTCGATTCGCCTTCGGGCGCGGCGGGCGTCGTCTACGGCGGCAATGTTAGTGGGAATCGCTATTGGAGGCATGCGGCTAGCGGTCAGACTTATGGCGATTGGCGCAAACGCCGGATTAGCGACGGAGGCGCGACATGAGAATTTCCTTTCCTAAAGGCTGGCAGGACTGCCTGGCCGAGGAGGCATTCGACCGCGTAGTAAACCAAGTCGATGTCGAGCCAGATAGGCTTTATTCTGAAATCGGTATCCGATCTCATGGTAAGGGTTTATTCAAAAAACCACCGGTTGAAGGGAGATCGTTGGGCGAAAAGCGAGTTTTCTGGGTTGAGCCGAATTGCCTTATTCTCAATATTATATTTGCCTGGGAGCAAGCAGTAGCTCGAACGACAGATAGCGAGAAGGGCATGATTGCATCCCATCGCTTTCCCATGTTTCGTCCGAAGGAAAAAATAATAGATCTCGATTTTGCTCTGTATTTCTTTAAGTCAAAATGGGGAAAGAAATTACTGGAAATCGGGTCTCCTGGCGGTGCTGGGCGCAATAAGACGCTGAGCCAGAAAGAATTCGATGAGCTACCCCTATGCCTCCCACCGTTCGCTGAACAACAGCGCATCGCGGCTGTCCTAAGCGCGTGGGATTCAGCCATTGACCTGACCGAGCGCCTCATCGATGCAAAGCGCCAATACAAGACTGGGATCGTAGGCCGCGCACTGATCGACATTGGGGCGAAGCGCGGGTTCATTCGTGACTTGGCTGCTGTAAACCCACGGAACGAAAAGGTGGCAGCCAGCACGAGGGTTTCGTTTGTCGGCATGGAAGATGTGTCGGAGTCTGGTGCTCTGACAAGAAAAGCAGACCGCGTCCGGGGAGAGCTTGGGAACGGCTACACGCAATTCATCAATGGCGACGTTCTGGTCGCCAAAATCACGCCGTGCTTTGAGAACGGCAAAGGCGCTCTGGCCCACAGCCTGACCAACGGAGTGGGTTTCGGCACGACCGAGTTCCATGTCGTGCGATCACATGATCCGGCGGACGTTGAATACTTGCACCAAGTGACACTGACACGCAGCTTCCGCATCGCGGGTGAGCGGCAGATGACAGGAAGTGCTGGTCAGCGGCGTGTGCCCGCTGAGTTTATCGAGGATTTTCCGATATTAATCATGAACGCGAACATGCGACGCAGTATCGGCAGTTTGCTCGCGTCGATTGATACGGAGATGTTCGTTCTTGAGCATCAAGCATCGCTGCTCCGTAACCAGAAACGCGGACTGATGCAAACACTGCTGACCGGCGAAAGGCTGCTGGGGAGACAATTCCGATGAAGATTTTTGGCTTCCGGAGCGATCCGACCACGCCGCGCTATGCTGTTGTCGATGGCTCGAGCTGCGCCTCTGACGCTCCTCAACGCGGACACGGAAAGCCGCCTGCGCTTTCCTGCGGACTGTAGCACCGAGGCCGCTCAGGTAACGTGGCTCTATCGGGAGTTCGAGCGGATCTTCCACACTCATCCCGATATCATCAGGGTGGTCATAAAGAAGGGCGAGTTCACGCAGGGCGACAATAATGCAAAGCGTGTTGCATCCTACCAGGAAGCGGCGCTGCTTTTGTACTGCGGACTTCACAACAAGCCGGTCGCCACGAAGATTTATGCGTCGCTGGCCACGCGGAGCGCCGAAGTCAAAGACCATGCCATCGCGCGCGTCGGTCAAACGACGCGCTACTGGGACGGCAAAATGGCCGATGCGGTCATTGCCGCATGGTGGGGAGCGACCAATCCATGAACGGCATCGCCACCACGCTCCCGATCGCCCCCGGAGCCCTGCTTCATAACAAATATGAACCGATGCAGATGATCGGCGGCGGGAATTTCGGCGAGGTGTGGTTGGCGAAAGATCATGCCGTAGATCACACGTACGCCATCAAAATCCTGAAGCCCGGGGTCACGGTCGTCGATCGGTTGCGCGAGGCCCAGATCGGACACGCCTTCACCCACAACAATCTTGTCCGGGTTCATCAGGCTGATGTGCTCACCGACGGACGTGTGATCATTGCGATGGATTTTCTGCCTGATGGGCCGATCACCACCCTCGCAAATCCGGCAAATTTCCTTCCCCTGCCGCTCGCGATAAAGACAATCGTCGATACCCTTCAAGGGTTGGAACATCTGCACGCCAGCAGCTTCTTCCACAACGATATCAAGCCGGAGAATATTCTCAGAGGTCAGGACGGCCAAGCCAAGCTGGGTGATTACGGAATCGTGGGTATTTCCCAGAATGGTCAGCCCGTGCCCGCGCCGGCGCGCTACATCCTTCACGCGGCGCCCGAGACAACCGCGGGCAATGGAATTGAAGCACGCACCGATATCCTGCAAACCGGGCTTAACCCTTTTTCGCCTGCTTGCTGGTCTCGGCGCCCTTCGGGCGAAGTTCAATTCTCTTGGCCAGGCCAACTATGAAGCCGCGCTCGCGGCGGGGAAGCTGTTGGCCGCCTCTGACTTTCCTCCCTGTATTCCAAACGCGGTCATTAGGGTGATTAAGAAGTCGATCGATCCAGACCCCGGCAAACGATATCCAGTCGGCTTTGGAAATGCGACGCGCCCTGGAAAAGCTCGCCTTTCCTGGGCATTGGACGGTCGATCCGGGCGGTGCCTTCATCGGCTTGGACAAGCGACACCAATTTCGGTTCGAATCGATAGCATCGGCTGGGACAAATGCGTCTCTGCAGGCATTCAAGAGAAACCTGCAATCGAGCCGGGAGACGCGGGTTTCTGCGTTTACAAAATCGAACATGCCAGCAGCGGAAGCGAGGAAACTCGAGATCGCATTTATCCGAGCTGTAGTGGCTGGAAAAGTAGGATGAACACATCACCCCAGTTCACAACATCCGAGGCCGGCGGCGCACAGCTTCAGGCGCTCAACACGCTGATCAATTGCGGCTGGCGCTATGTCACGCGCGCCGAGGCCGATCAGTGGCGCGATGGACGGCGCAGCGCTGCCATTCCTTGAAACCCAGCTTCGGGCCGATCTGGCGCGGATCAATCGCATCTATCTCGACGAACGCGCCTACCCTTTCTCCGAGGCCAATATTGACGCCGCCGTCCGGCGGTTGGCTGACCGCATTCCCGAGGGCGTGGTGCGCGCCAACGAGCGGATGACCGATGACCTCATGCTCGGCATCGCCCTTCCGCAGACCATCGGGGCAACGTCGCGCGAATGGCCGTTCAAGTTCATTGACTGGTCGGACTGGCGGGCAAACACCTTTCAGGTCACCAGCGAATACACGGTGAGCGAAGCGGGCGGGCCGACGATCCGTGTTGATCTGGTGCTTTTCGTCAACGGCATCCCGCTCGGCGTGATCGAGGTGAAGGCCTCTCATGTGTCGTCAGACCAGGGTGTCAGTCAGCAAATCCGCAATCAGAAGACCGGCGAGGGCGTGCCCGCGCTGTTCTATTCGGCGCAACTGCTGCTCGCCGCCAACAGTCATGACCCGCGCTATGGCACCGTCGGAACGCCGCGCAAGCTATGGAGCGCATGGAAGGAACGCGAGGATCCTGCTGACTTCGCCAGTGGATGTCGTCAACCGGCCGCTGGATACGCGTCGAAGGCAAGCGGGTGGCTATCGATTTCGCGCCCTATATGAAGAGGCACAATGGGCTGATGGAGGAGCACCGCTTCGTCACGCCGCTTGACGAGACCATCGTTGGCCTCTGCCGGCCAGAACGCTTCATGCGGTTGGTGCGCCGCTACATGCTGTTCGATGGGCCGCAGAAGAAGGTCGCGCGCTATCAGCAAATTGCGACCATCGAATCCCTTCTGAAGCGAACCGAGGAGCGAGACGAGACGGGTAAGCGAAGGGGGGGCGTCGTCTGGCACACCCAAGGCTCCGGCAAGAGCCTGACGATGGTGATGCTGGCCAAGGCCATTGCGATGAAGGACCCGCTCGCCCGGATCGTGATCGTGACCGACAGAACTGACCTTGACGACCAAATCTCCAAAACGTTCCGCGCCACGGGCCAGGAGCCGAAACGGGCTGCGACCGGCGAGAATCTCCTTGCGCTGATCGAAGAGAAGACGCCGGTTGTCACGACGCTGATCCACAAATTCCGCGCCGGGCTGAACAAGCGGCGCGTTGTTGATCGTTCATCAGACATCTTCGTCCTGGTCGACGAGAGCCATCGCAGCCAGTACGGGAACCTCGACAGTCTTCACGCGCGGATGCGCGAGGTGCTCCCCAACGCGTGCTTTATTGCCTTCACAGGCACGCCGATTGCAAAGAAGGAAAAGAGCACCTTCGCCAAATTCGGCGACCTCGTGCAGCCATCTTACTCGATGCGCGATGCCGTCAGCGACAAGGCGGTCGTGCCGCTGCTCTATGAAGGCCGTGAGGTCGTGACCGACGTGGACGAAGGCCAGATCGACCGCTGGTTTGAGGTCCATACCCGCGGGCTCTCCGACAAGCAGAGGGCAGATCTGAAGCGCAAGATGAGCCGGGCGCGGGAAATCGAGGGAATCGAGTCGCGGCTCCAATCGATCGCCTTCGATGTAGGCCAGCACTTCTCGAATAACTTCAAAGGAACGGGGCTAAAGGGCCAGCTTGCGGCTCCGTCCAAGCGGGCGGCGATCCAGCTCAAGAAACTCTTCGACAGCTTCGGCATGGTGACGGCGGAGGTCATCATCTCCGCCCCGGAGATGCGGGAGAGTGAAGACGAAGTCGACGAGTCCGACGATGATCTTGTCCGCGCATTCTGGCGCAAGATGATGGCCCGCTATGGCGGGGAGGATGCCTACAACAAGACCATCGTGGAGCAGTTCAAGGGACCAGGCGAGCCGGACATCATCATCGTCGTGGACAAGTTGCTTACTGGCTTCGATGCGCCCCGAAACACGGTTCTATACATTGCACGCCGCCTCAAGGAGCATGGGCTGCTGCAGGCCATCGCTCGCGTGAACCGGGTCTTCGATGAAGAAGGGGCACCGGACAAGCCGTTCGGATTCATCATCGACTACACAGGGGTGCTGAAGAACCTCGGCGCGGCCCTTGCGAGCTACGACGCCCTTCAAGGCTTCAGCGAAGAGGACATCGCGCGCAGCGTCGTGGCCATCCGCGACGAGGCGAACAAGGTGCCGGGCGCCCATGCGGCGCTCTTGGACGTGTTCAAGTCAGTCTCAAACACTTTCGACGCGGAGGCCTATGCGCGCCTCCTCGCTGACGAAGAGGCGCGTGCGGAATTCTATCGCCGTCTCGTCGGAGTTCACTCGCGCGTTTACAGTCGCTCTCGCGTCTCCGAGCTTTGTGGAAGGTACCAAGCCCGAGTTGCTCAAGCGTTGGAAGGACGATCTTGGCCGCTTCACGTCGTTGCGCGCTTCGGTAAGCCTTCGCTATGCGGAGAGGGTCGATTGGCGCGACTTTGAAAAGCGCATTCGGCAATTGCTCGATCGTCACGTCGTTGCCCGGGATGTTGTGCGTCTGGTGGAGCCGTTGAATATTTTCGACGACATCGCGATTGAGGCCCGGCGGGAAGAGAAGACCGAAAGCGAAGCGTCCATCGCGGATACGATCGCGCACCAGCTAACCCGATCGATCGAAGAGAAATGGGACGAAGACCCAATCTTCTTTGAAAAGTTTTCAAAGCTCATCACGCGACACCATAGCCGATTTCCACAAGGGGCGGATCAGCGAGATGACCTACCTTTCGAAGGTCCGCGAATTGCGCGAAAAGGTTCAGCAACGCCGAGACGATACGGACCCTACGCCCGCGCGCCTTCGCGACGATAGCCATGCCCAGGCGTTCTGGGGTCTCGCGCGGCGCAACCTGGAAAAGGCTGGGGTTGGTGACCCAGAACTGGCCGCCGACATCGCACTCAAAGTAAGCAACATCGTTCAGAAGCGCTGCAAGGTGGGTTGGCAGAATGACCGTGACGTCGAAAACATTATCCGGAATGATATCGATGATTTCTTTTTCGAGGAGCTTGCTCGGCCGACGTGAACTTGTAATTGATCCGGCAGTTCTTGACGCGGTCGTCGATGATGTTCTGGCTTCGGCGCGTGTGAGACTGGCGCAATGACGCCGACTGCACCACCGTCACTGTGACTGCGAGCAAATCACCGTCGGGTGGGGTGGGAGGCAGGTCATCGCGGACTTTGCAGCAGAACCTCTCGACGCGTTCTTCGGATAGAGGTTCGGCCCTCAGGCGCAGTGGTGGTGTTTGCACCGTCTGGCGAATGTCTTGCTGCGATCCAGGACCGCGTAAAGAAGAAGTGCGCATGGATGTTCCGCGAAATTGATCGGATCGGCACCCGTCCCTCAGCGACACCAGACGACATTTTGTGTCCGGGGAAACTCATTTGCTGCTCGGAAAGCAATATCGCTTGGCAATCGAGCAAGGCGAGCGACCCTCAAGTCCGTATTGAAGGATCGCGACTAAAGGTTCTCGTGCGGCGTCTCGATGATCAGGCCCATTGCCGACGCCTGATCACGGCGTTCTATGCAATCATGGCCCGGGAGATATTTAGGGAGAGACTTGATGCAATGGTGCCGCCGTTTGTGCGGAGAGGCTTGCAGAGGCCGGCGCTCAGTCGTCCGACGAATGTCGAAGCGATGGGGAAGTTACACGCCAAGTGGCCGAATAGTCCTGAACGTGGACCTGGTGCGTGCCAGTCCGATGATGATTGATTACGTAATTTGCCATGAGCTTGCACATGCCTTCTATCCCAGACCACGGCAAAGAATGGCGGGATCTAGTCGAGATGATTATGCCGGATTGGGAAAGTCGTAAGGACAGCCTCGAAGCCTTTTTGCGTTGATCGTCAGCGAGCTTGTCTCCTTGAACCGGGAGAGTTGCTTCCCGGTCAGTCACCCTCAGCACCTGTGTGGAACCCAGACGCATGGCGGTTGGGTCCATTTGTCGGCAGATGTGGCGGGCTTAATCCTGGGCCGGAAGGCAGCATCAACCGGACACTTAAACCTCCGCCCTTGCGGCTGCCGAGGTTGATATCCCCGCCGTGTTCCCAGACGATCGAGCGAGTGACGGAAAGGCCGAGACCGACCCCGCCCGTGTCGGGATCTCGAGCGCTGCCGATCCTGTAGAATGGCTCGAACACCTTCTCCCGCTCGCTGCGCGGAATCCCAGGGCCTTCATCCTCGACGGTGATCACGACCCGGCCAGCCTCAGGGGCGAGCGTTACGTCGGCCTTGCCACCATATTTGACGGCATTGTCCACGAGGTTGGAGATCGCCCGCCGCATGGCCGTCGGCCGACAGGATATCGTCACGTCGCGCGGTCCCGAGAAGGTCACTTTCTCGCCGGCGTCCACGGCATCCTCGCAGATGCCTTCGACCAGAGCGCTCAGATCGACGAGCGATCGAGCCTCCTGCTTCGAATCGTCGCGTGTGAATGACAGGATCGATTCGACCATGCCATTCATCATGTCGAGCTCGTCGAGCATCTTCTGCTGATCCTCGAGGCCTTGAGCCATTTCGATGCGCATGCGCAGCCGCGTCAGCGGTGTCCGAAGATCGTGCGACATCGCCGCCATCATGCGCGTGCGATCTTCGTTGAAGCGGCGGAGCCGTTCCCGCATTCGATTGAAAGCCCTGATGATTCCTTCGATCTCTCGCGGCCCATGCGGCGGAACCGATGGATCGTCGCCGCTGGGGCCGAGGCGATCGACCGCTGCGGAAAGTTCCGAAAGCGGCTTTACGACCCGCCTGGCTGCCACGACCGACAAGAGGGTCGCCAAGGCAAGGGCGAGGACCAGCCAGGCCAGCGAAGCTGACGGCGAGAACTCGGCCGCCACCGGGTCGTTCGGAGGCGGCGGGTCCAGGTTGGTCACGACGAGAAGCCATTGCCCGTTCGAGAGGGAAGCTTCGATCCACGACACCGTTCTCGACGCGCCCGCCCGCCGGCCCGGCTTTCTCGTCGGCTAGCCGATAGCGATCGGCGACGATCACCGGTCGCGGCGCGCTCAGAGCCGCTTCGATGCGATGGCGCATCGCCTCCGCGTCCGGCTCGCCGCGATTGCCCAGATTCGGCGCGGGCGCGTCGAGCAAGCGAAGGCGGACTTGCGGAAGCTGGGCGGCGGCGAGGACGGTCGGTCTGTCCGCGACCGGCGTACCATCGAGGATATCGAGCAATGCGGCCACCCGGCCCGGAAGCTGCAGCAGGAAGCGCTCCTCGACCTTGGGAAGCTCCTGACGGCGCTCGAAGCCGAAGTAGGGGAGCACGGTGGTCACCTCCCGTTGAAGGCTGAATCCGAGGACCATCGCAACGACGACCGCGAGCCAGATAGTCGTGGTAACGCTGTCCGGGCGCCGCATCACCAGGGTGCTCCGTTGAGGGTGACGTCGGCGGTGAGGATGTATCCCTCGCTGCGCATCGTCTTGATCAGCGCAGGCTCCTTGGGATCGGCCTCGAGACGGCGGCGCAGCCGGCTGATGTAGAGATCGATGGTGCGATCGAACGTCGTCGCCCGCCCGCCCCCGCGCAAGATCGAGCAACTGATCGCGCGTCAGCACCCGTTGCGGATGTTCGACGAGTGCGAGGAGCACGTCGAACTCCGCGGCACGGAGATCGACCAGCGCGTTCGCCGGCGAACGCAGCTCCCGTCGCGACACGTCCAGGCGCCAGCCCGCAAACTCGAAGACCCGCCGCGCGCCCGCGGGCGATCCGGGTACGGGCATCGCCGCGCGCCGCAGGACGGCACGAACGCGGGCGAGCAGCTCGTGGATGCCAAATGGCTTGGGAAGGTAATCGTCCGCGCCGATTTCGAGGCCGGCCACCCGATCGAACTCCGATCCTTTCGCCGTGAGCATGATGATCGGGATGGTCCCGTTGGCGCGCAGCCGGCGGCAGATGCTGAGGCCGTCCTCGCCCGGCATCATGATGTCGAGGATGATGAGATCGATGCGCGCCGCGCTCATCGTCTGCGTCATCGCAGCAGCATCCTGCGCAACGGACACGCGAAATCCGTTGCCGGTCAGGAAGCGCGAGAGAAGGCCGCGCAATTCCTTGTCGTCATCGACGACCAAGATGTGCCGTGACTCGTCCATGGCGTCATAACCATCGCATGTCTGCCGCAGGTCCGTGACAACCGGATTGTAGTCTAGTGTGTCATTTCCCGGGATTTGACACACTGCTTCAAGAAAAGCCGGTCCGCATGACATCCTCCTGACGAATCATCGCGCGAGACTCCGCCCACTCCGGCTCAGGCCGATAGGCAAACGCCGAGGTGGCCCCATGGAGATCCGTGACCTCGAATATCTGGCGGCTTCGGCGACGGCCGGCAACTTCGCCCGAGCGGCCGAGGCCGCGGGCATCAGCACCTCGACGATCAGCCGCCATGTCGCCCGGCTCGAAGACGAGCTCGGGCTGGCGCTGTTCGAGCGTGGGCATTCCGGGGTCCGCCTGACGCCCGGTGGACGGGCCGTGATGCAGCATGTGCGGCGCGTGCTCGGCGAACTGGAGGCCCTGAAGAGCTCCGGCAGCGTGAGCGGCGCCGGCGACGTGGGCGAGATCCGCCTTGGCGTTCGCCTGCCGCCGATCGGCACACCGCTCGTGAGCTCTGCTGGCCGGTTGGCGGGCAAGGAACCCGAACATCATCCTGACCGTGGCCGAACTGAGCGACCGCGACCTCGTGGCAGAGGTCGAGGAGCGTCACCTGGACGTCGTCCTCACCGCGAGCCAGGCCTTGTGGCCGCGCGTCGCGAGCGTGCCGCTCTTTCGCGACCGGCTGATGGCGGTGCTCCCGGCGGCTCACCCGCTTGCGAGGCGGTCCGTGGTGCGCTGGGCCGAGCTTCGGGAGGAGGTCGTCCTGGTCCAGGGCTGGGACGAGAGCCAGGTCGCGCGGGAGTTCTATGCCGCGTTCCTTGGCGAGAGCGCCCGGTTCCAGGCGCATCCCGCCAGCAAGCAAAGCGTCTTCGCCCTGGTCAGCGCGGGCTTCGGCATCACCTTCGCCACGGCCAGCCACGCCGAGGCCGGGTTCGCCGGCGTCGTGTTCAAGCGCATCGACGATCCCGGCGCCTCGGTGGAAATGTCGCTGGCGTGGCTGCCGGAGCTCGAGGACCCTGCCGTCGGGCGCTTCGTCGCCTTCCTCCGGGACGAGACGCGTTCACGGAGCCTGTCCGGCGAGGACCGTCCCGCGGCGGAGCTTGGCGAAGGCGCGGTCCGTCGCCATGAACCGCTGGAGCATCGGGGCGATCAGCTTCGCGGGTTCGACGGCGCCCTGTCCGGTCTCCCGCGCGAGCACCTGGCCATAGGCCACGAGATCGCGATGGACGGAAGCCGGAAGCTCGACCGTCAGCTTCACCGGCCTGTCGTCGGCAATGACGCCGAGCTTCAGCTTGGCCAAGGGGACCTCCTCAAGCGCGGTAGGGTTCGAGCACGAGATCGTGCGTGACCATCACGCGGACCGGGAAACCCGGACGGATGGTGATGGTCGGCTGGATGCTGAGCGAGCGGCTGACCACCTGCTGGCCGGTCTGGTTGATGCTTTGCGACATCCCTTGCTGGATCGCTTCGGCGAGCGAGCCGTTGCTGTTGCCGCTCATGCCGGCCTCCGACCCGACGCTCAGGACGGTCGACAGGATCGCGGCCTTGAACAGCATGCCCCAGTGATTGTCGACCTCGTCCTCCAGACCCGCATAGCCTTCCGCGTCGGCACCGGGCTGGCGCTCCAGCACGATCGACCGCCCGTTCGGCATGATCAGGCGGTTCCAGACCAACAGCGCCCGCGACTGCCCGAAGGCGATCTGGGCGTCGTACTGGCCGATCAGGCGCGGCGCCTTGCGGGATCAGGAGAATCTGTCCGGTCGGACTGTCGTAGACATCCTCGGTGACCTGAGCGGTGACCTGGCCAGGCAGGTCGGAACGCAGTCCGGTGATCAGCGCCGCGGGGATCACCGCGCCGGCCTGCAGCACGTAGGGACTGGCGGGCGGTTCGACGCGATCTGGGCTGACCGTGCGACGATCGACATTGCCGTTCAGAAAGGCGAGCTTGTGATCCTGCGACATCAGATCGGCTGAGCCGGCGGCGGGCACGACCGCCTGCCCGCCGGTCGATGCCGGGATGGCCGCGGGCGCGACCTGTCCGACGTTGGTCGTCGCGAAGAGATGGCTGGTGCGCGCTGCCTCCTGCTCCTGAGCGATGCGCTGCTGCTCTGGATCCTGGCCGGGTGTCGGCATGCCGGGCGCTGGCGCGCCGGCATTGGCGATCGGTTTGCCGAGATCGCCGGGAAGCGGCGGGCCGAGCTGGGGAACGGTTTTCGGCAGGCCCGTGTAGTCGCGCGGCAGATTGGCGAGGCCATCCGGGGTCATCCGATTGCTCGTGTTGTAGAGTTCCGACCCGGTGGTCTGGTGCTGCGGCCGGAGAGCCAGGAACAGCGCGCCGCCGATCCCAAGGGCCGCAACCGTGCCGAGACCGATCAGGACCTTGCGGGAGAGCCGCGTGACGGGTGCCCGGCCGGATCGCAGCCGCATTTCCTGCGGCGGCCGATCGCCGTCGGGAGGCCCCGCCGCCTCTTCATGCGGGGCGTCGGTCACGACTGCGGCCTCCCGTCAGTGCGGACGATACGAACCTTCTGCTGGGGATCGCCGCCGAGCCGCAGCTCGGCCGCGGCGAACAGCCGATCGACGATCATGTGGTTGCCCTGGACGCGGTAGTTCACCAGCTCGGCGCCGCCTTGCGCGCCGATCACCCAGAGCGGCGGCATCTCGCCTTGGCCGATGCCGGCCGGGAACTCGATGAACACCTTCCGCCCGTCATCGAAGGCCCGCAGGGGCCGCCAGGCCGGATTGTCGCCCTCGATGCGGTAGCGGAAGTTGAGCGCGTTGATGTCGATGCCGGTCGCGATGGGCGTCGCCGCATCGGCGGCGGCGTTCTGCTGGCGCAACGCGATGAGCTGGTCCTCGGCATAAAGCCACGACACCGCCGCCATATAGGTCTTGTCGTCCGAGCGCAGCTCGAGGTGATAGGTCCTGCGGTCGGTGTCGATGATGAGGTTGGTGACGAGGTCCGGCCGGGTCGGCTTGAGCAGGATATGGACGCGCTTGGCCGGGCCGGTCCCGCTCTCGCGTGTCGCCGATGATCCAGCGCACGGTGTCGCCGGCGGCGACGGGTCCGGAACCGACGAGTTGCTCTCCGGGTTCGAGCGCGATGTCGGTGATCTCGCCGGGCGCCGCGTAGACCTGATAGAGGGCGCCGTCGGAGTAGGGATAGACCTGGATGGCGTTGATATAGCCGGCGCGGGTCGGCTCCACGCGCGCCGCGCCATTTGCCTGATCGACGCGCGCGTGGGGATCGGCTGCGTCGCGCGGCGCGGTCCTGGCGCCGGGAATGGGCTTGAGCTGGCCCGGCAGCGGCAGAAGCTTCGGCAATTCCACGACCTGCACGGGCTTGGGCGGATCGGGTTGCAGCACCGCCTGCCGCGGCGTGTCATCGTAGGTGATCGCGGGCGGCTTCCAGGTCGAGCAGGCGCCGAGCGAGGCCGAGGCGAGCAGAAGGGTTGCGAGCGGCAGGGTGCGCATCAGCCGAGCTCCTTGGACCAGTTGAGGGCATGGACGTAGACGCCGAGGGGGTTCTTCTTCAGCCGATCGGCATCGGTCGGCGTCTGCACGACGATGGTGAGGATGGCGCTCCAGCGTTCGGTCGCGGCCAACGCATCGTCGACGTAATGACGTTCGACCCATTCGACGCGGAAGCTGTCGTCGGAGGCGCGGATCACGCTCGACACATCAACCGCGACCTGGGCTTTGCCGATCTTCGAGAAGGGATCGTTGGTCCGCGCGTAGTCGTTCAGCGCGAGCGCGCCCTTGTCGGTGACGTAGTTGTAGGCCTCGAGCCAGTTCTGACGCAGCACCACGGGATCGGCGGGGATGCCTCGCACCTCCTCGATGAACCGCGCGAGATGCCAGGCGATCTGCGGGTCGGTCGGCCGATAGTCCGCGACGGCCGGCGCCACCGCCTGGGCCTGGCCGAGCCTGTCGACCTGCACGACCCAGGGCGTGACCGTGCCGCGCGCGGACTGCCAGACGAGGCCGGCGGCGAGGCCGCCGCTGAGCGCCAGCATCGCGAAGAAGGCGAGCCGCCAGTTCTTCGCCTGAACCCGGGCGGAGCCGATGCGCTCGTCCCAGACCTGGCCAGCCCTCTGATAGGGAGTTTCGGGTTCGGGGGTCGCGCCATAGCGGACGGTAGGTCGCCGGAACATGGGCTATTCTCCTTCGGAGAGATCGACGCCGCTGCCGCCGACTGGATCGATCGCCGGAGCGGATGGCGTGGTCGGCGGCGCTGACGCCTTGGCTGATGGTCTGGTTGCGCTTCATGCGCTGCGCCCAGGCCGGCGGCCCCGAAGCCTCGGCCTGGCTCGCTCCCGCCGGGCTGCTTCCTCCCGTCACGGCCCGGCCACCGGCCGCGAAGCTTTCGCGTAGGCTGGACGCCGCTCGGCGGAGGGGACTGATCGCGGTCGAGACACCGGCCTCAACGACGCCGGAGAGGCCGCCCGCGCGATAGGCGGCGGTGGCGCCCCCGGCGACAGCCGCGCCGCCGCGAGCGGTGCCGGCGATCATGCCGCCCGCAGCACCTGCACCACCCGCGGCGAGTGCAGCACCAGCGGCGCCAATTCCGGCAACCGCCAGCCCTGTCCCGACAGCAGCACCGGCGCCGAGCTGCGGCCCGCCGGCGATGAGGCCGTTGGCGATGCCGGGGCCGAAGATGGTGAGGCCGAGCAGCGCAAGCGCCGCGAGGATCAAGGTCAGCGCGTCGCTGATGGTGGGCGGGTTGTTAAAGCCGTTGGTGAACTGCCCGAAGATCGTTCTGAGCCGATGCCAACGATTACGGCGAGCACCAGGACCTTCACGCCGGACGAGACGACGTTGCCCAGCACCTTCTCGGCGAGGAAGGCGGTGCGGCCGAACAGGCCGAACGGCACCAGGACGAAGCCTGCCAGCGTGGTCAGCTTGAACTCGATCAGGCTGATGAAGAGCTGGATCGCCATGATGAAGAAGCTGATGACGACGATCAGCCAGGCGATCAGCAGGATGGCGATCTGGATGAAATTGTCGAAGAAGCTGGTGAAGCCCATCAACCCGGAGATCGAGTTGAGAATTGGCTGGCCGGCGGTGATGCCAACCTGGGCGAGCCGACCAGGCTGAAGGAGCTGCGCCTGGCTCATCGTCCCGCCGCCCGCCTCGATGCCGAGTCCGGCGAAGGAATTGTAGATGATCTGGGCGAGGTTGTTGAAATTGCCGATGATGAAGGCGAAGACGCCGATATAGAGCGTCTTCTTGATCAGCCGCGCGAGCACATCCTCATCCGGCGCCATCGCCCAGAAGAGCCCCGCCAGCGTGATGTCGATGGCGATCAGCACGCCGGCGAGCCAGCGGACGTCGCCCTGCACGAGACCGAAACCGGAATCGATATACTGCGTGAAGACGCCGAGGAAGTTGTCGATGACGCCGGTGCCGCCCATGCCGCCTACTGACCCTCGCGCTTGGCAGCTGAATTCGGTTCGCCGGTGCCGCGCAGGTGCGGCGCTATCGGCCGGGCGGTAGGTGAAGAAGCGGCGGCGGTTCTCGGCCCACGCGGCTTCACAAGCCGCGTCGTCCTTCGCCGCCATCCCGATCGCCTGGCAGCGCGCCAGTTCGAGGGCGAGCGGATCGCTCACGGCCGCGGGCAACGGGAACCGGCGCCGACGCGCTTGTGCCATCGTGCCGGAAGTGAAACGCGGTCGCGGCGATCGCCGCCGCCACAACGACGTAGCCGGTAGCGCGCGCGATCGCTTGGACTTGGAGCGGTCGGCCGCGCATCAGTGGAACATCTGTGCGGAGCCAGGCTGGTAGCCTGGGCCGTAATTGAGGAAGTTGGAAAGCTGTTGCTGCGCCTGCAACTGGTTCTCGACGTTGCGCGCGCCCTCCAGGCTCTGGGCGCGTGCGATGGCCGCCATGACGGCGGTGAGGTCGGCAAGCTGCTTGGTCTGGAGCGCCGTGAGCTGATTGCCGGCCTCAGCGGCTTGAAGCGCGCCGGTCGCGGACTGGCTCGCCGAGATCAGCGAATTGATCTGAGTGCGGGTGCTGTCGAGATTTTGCACGGCGCCAGCCTGCACGCGCATGGCGTCTTGGAAGCCGGCGAGCGAGTTCTGCCAGCGGGTTTGCGCGCCGGCGAGGAGTTGCTGGCTGGACGGTGAACTCGAATAGGCTTGTGGGTAGCTCTGCGTGAACGCCTGATCGATGGTGGTGACGCTGTACGCGATGCGCTGCGCCTGCATGAGCAGTTGCTCGGTCTGGGAGATCGACTGTTCGAGCTGCGCCAGCGCCGAGTATGGCTGGCTCGCCAGGTTCCTGGCCTGGTTGATCAGCATCGTGGCCTGGTTCTCCAGGCTCTGGATTTCGTTGTTGACCTGTTGCAGCTCGCGCGCCGCCGTCAGGACGTTCTGCGAGAAATTGGTCGGATCGAAGACGATCCATTGCGCGTGAGCGGGGACACTGGCGGTCGCGAGCGCCAGAACGGCCGCGCTCGCGGCGAGCGCCGCGCGAAAGCGACGGGCGGTCATCGGGAAATCTCCTGGTTGCGTGTGGTGAGCATGTCGGCCGCCCAGTCGAGGCCCTTGCCCCGCAGCCATGCGGCGGCGAACCCATCTCGCCCCTCTGCGGCGACGATAGTTGCGATGGCCGTCTGGTCGGTCTTGGAGGACGCCGCGGTGAAGGCGAGTGCCACTTCGGAAAGGCCAAGCTCGAACAGGCGATTGCCGCGGCGCGACTGGCAGTAATAGTCGCGCTTCGGCGTCGCACGGCTGAGGATCTCGATCTGGCGATCGTTCAGCCCGAAGCGGCGATAGATGGTCGCGATCTGCGGTTCGAGCGCGCGCTCATTCGGGAGAAACAGCCGCGTCGGGCAGCTCTCGATGATCGCCGGCGCAATCGCGCTGCCGTCGATATCGGCCAATGATTGGGTGGCGAAGATGACGGAGGCGTTCTTCTTCCGCAGCGTCTTCAGCCATTCGCGAAGCTGACCGGCGAAACCGCGATCGTCGAGTGCGAGCCAGCCCTCGTCGACGATGAGCAGCGTGGGGCGACCATCGAACCGGTCCTCGATACGATGGAACAGGTAGGACAGGACGGCGGGCGCCGCGCCCGCCCCGATCAGCCCCTCGGTCTCGAACGCCTGGACCTCTGCCTCGCCGAGGCGCTCGGACTCCGCGTCGAGCAATCGGCCCCAGGGTCCCCCGACCGTATAGGGCTGCAACGCCTGCTTCAGCGCGTTCGACTGCAACAGGACCGAAAGACCGGTGATCGTCCGCTCCGATGCGGGCGCGGAGGCAAGCGAGGTCAGCGCTGACCATAGGTGCTCCTTCAATTCCGGGGTGACGGTGACGGATCTCGCGGGCGAGCAGCGTCGCGACCCATTCGGCGGCCCAGGCGCGCTCGCCGGCATCGTCGATGCGGGAAAGCGGCTGCAAGGCGACCGGCTCGGCGAGGTCGTCGGCGAGGGCGCCGCCGAGATCGTGCCAATCGCCGCCCATCGCGAGCGCCGCGGCCCGGATGCTGCCGCCGAAGTCGAAGGCGAAGATCTGCGCCCCGGCGTAACGGCGGAACTGCAGCGCCATCAGCGCCAGCAGCACGCTCTTGCCCGCGCCGGTCGGCCCGACGATCAGCGTGTGGCCGACATCGCCGACATGCAGGCTGAACCGGAACGGCGTCGATCCTTCCGTCCGGGCGAAGAACAGCGGCGGCGCCTGGAAATGCTCGTCCCGTTCCGGTCCTGCCCAGACCGCCGAGAACGGCATCATGTGCGCGAGGTTGAGCGTCGAGACCGGAGGCTGGCGGACATTGGCGTAGACGTGGCCAGGCAGGCTGCCGAGCCATGCCTCGATCGCGTTGACCGTCTCGCGCATGCAGGTGAAGTCGCGGCCCTGGATGGTCTTCTCGACGAGCCGGAGACGATCCTCGGCGACACGGGGGTCCTCGCTCCAGACCGTGACGGTCGCCGTGACATAGGCCTGGCCGACGAGATCGGAGCCGAGTTCCTGAAGCGCGGCGTCGGCGTCGAGCGCCTTGTTGGCGGCGTCGCTGTCCATCAGCACCGACGCCTCGTTGGTCATCACCTCCTTCAGGATCGCCATGATCGACTTGCGCTTGGCGAACCATTGGCGGCGGATCTTGGCGAGCAGCTTGGTCGCGTCGGTCTTGTCGAGGCAGATCGCGCGCGTCGCCCAGCGATAGGGAAAGGCGAGCCGATTGAGATCGTCGAGCAGGCCCGGCCAGGTCTGCGACGGGAAGCCCATGATCGTGAGGGTGCGCAGATGCGCGCGGCCGAGCCTCGGCTCGAGGCCGCCGGTCAGATCCTCGTCGATCAGGATGGCGTCGAGATGCATCGGCGTCTCGGGCACGCGCACGCGCTGGCGGCGGGTCGAGATGCAGGAATGCAGGTAGGTGAGCGTCTCGGGATCATCGAGCCACTCGGCCTCGGGCATGAAGCCTTCGATCAGCGCCAGCACCCGATCCGTGCGATCGACGAAACCGGCGAGCGCGGCGCGCCAATCCGCGCCATCCTGCGCGCGGTTCTCATAGAGCCAGGCCTCGGCGCGGGCGGCGTCGTCGGCTGGCGGCAGCCAGAGCAGCGTCAGAAAATAGCGGCTCTCGAAATGCGTGCCCTCTTCCTCGAACTGCGCGCGACGCTCGGCGTCGACAAGACCGGAGGCGGCATCAGGAAACTCGTTCCGCGGATAGTGGCTGGCGGGCTGGCGTTGCGCCTCGATGAAGATCGCCCAGCCCGATCCCAGCCGACGCAGCGCGATGTTGAGCCGGGCCGTGATCGCGACAAGCTCGGCTGGCGTCGCCGAGTCCAGATCAGGCCCGCGGAACCGCGCGGTGCGCTGGAACGAGCCGTCCTTGTTGAGGATGACGCCCTTCCCGACCAGCGCCGCCCAGGGCAGGAAGTCGGCGAGGCTTTGGCTGTGGCGGCGGTACTCGGCGAGATTCATCATCGCATCGCCTCACGCAACCAGGTGCTGCGGGTAGCGCAGGTGCCGGCGCACCACGTCGACGAAGGCGGGGTCGCGCTTGGCGGCCCAGACCGCCGCCAGATGGCCGATCAGCCAGATGGCCGCGCCGACGATCCAGAGCCGCAGTCCCAACCCGACGGCGGCGGCGAGCGTGCCATTGACGATGGCGACCGCGCGCGGCGCGCCGCCGAGCAGGATCGGCTCGGTGAGCGCGCGATGGACTGGCGCATAGAAGCCGGCAATCGCCTCGGCCTGTTCCATCAGACCAGCGCCCCACCGCCGAACTGGAAGAACGACAGGAAGAAGCTGGACGCGGCGAACGCGATCGAGAGGCCGAAGACGATCTGGATCAGCCGCCGGAACCCGCCGGAGGTCTCGCCGAATGCGAGCGTCAGGCCGGTGATGACGATGATGATCACCGAAACGACCTTGGCGACGGGGCCTTGAACCGATTCCAGGATCTGGTTGAGCGGCTGCTCCCAGGGCATGTTCGAGCCGGCCGCGTAGGCGGGCGACGTCGCGAGCGCCACGAAGGCAAAAGCGTAGGCCAGAGCGAGATGGTGGCGGACACGGTTGAGCGGCATCACGGTTCTCCTGCCGGGGTGAGGACGTAGTCGCCGGTCGGGCCGAGGCCCTTGACCGCCGCAAGCTCGGCGAGCTTGCGAGCGGCGCCGCGGCCGGCGAGGACCGCGATGAGGTCGATGGTTTCTGCGATGAGCGCGCGCGGGACGGTGACGACGGCTTCCTGGATGAGCTGCTCCAGCCGGCGCAGCGCGCCCATTGCCGAGCCGGCGTGCAGCGTGCCGACACCGCCGGGATGGCCGGTGCCCCACGCCTTCAGGAGATCGAGCGCCTCGGCGCCGCGCACCTCGCCGATCGGGATGCGGTCAGGACGCAGCCGCAACGAGGACCGGACGAGATCGGACAGCGACGCCGCGCCGTCCTTGGTGCGCAGCGCCACCAGGTTGGGCGCGGCGCATTGCAGTTCGCGCGTATCCTCGATCAGCACCACGCGGTCGCCGGTCTTGGCGACCTCGGCGAGGAGCGCATTGACCAGCGTGGTCTTGCCGGTCGAGGTGCCGCCGGCGACGAGGATGTTCTTCCGTTCCAGGACGGCTGCCCGCAGCAGCTCGGCCTGCGCGCCGGACATGATGCCGGCCTCGACATAATCGCCGAGGGTGAAGACCGCGACGGCGGGGCGGCGAATGGCGAAGCACGGCGCGGCCACGACGGGCGGGACCAGGCCCTCGAACCGCTCCCCGCTTTCCGGCAGCTCGGCGGAGACACGCGGCGAGCCGGCATGCACCTCGACGCCGACATGGTGCGCGACGAGCCGCACGATCCGCTCGGCGTCGGCTGGCGTCACCCGGCAGCCAGTATCCTCCAGCCCGCCCGACAGCCGGTCGATCCAGAGCCTACCGTCGGGATTGAGCATCACTTCGACGATGCTCGGGTCTTCGAGGTAGCTCGCGATCGCCGGTCCGAGCGCGGTGCGCAACATGCGCGCGCCGCGGGCAAAGGCTTCGGACCGGAACGAGGTTGCCGTCACATCGAACCCCGTGAACTCGCCTCATCGAGGCGGATTGATCAGCGGGGTTGATTAGAAAGAGCCGGAAATGGGGAAGCGCAACAACGCTGATGGGGTCG
>CAWADP010000005.1:0-27545 GCA_963780805.1 uncultured Alphaproteobacteria bacterium | reverse complement strand
CACGAGCGGCGGCGGCTACCTGCCGCGCGGCGGACATGGCGGGGGCGCCGATCCGGACGATGAAATCCCGTTCGCGCCGCAGGTACTCTGAACCACCCGCACCGGCCTGTCCGCGGGTCCTACACAGACATCCCCAACCCGCCGCATACCCGTCGCACTCAACGTGCGACGAGTATGCCGGCGCTCGTCCAGGAGAACACACTATGATCCGGCAGTATCGCGCACACCGCCGCCGGGGCGGCGTGAACCCGCTTGGCGTCGGCGTGATCGCTACAGGTTCGATCTATTATCTGCAAGATCGCGGCTTCTTCCATGATCGTTTCGGCGGTCGGGCAATCTGCCGAAATCCGTGGATCGTCGAAGGCTTCCTGAACGGGATCTGTGCCGCCGCTCGCCGTAACCACGACACCGGCCGCTGGGAGGACGTCACTGTCAGCGGACACTCCGACACCGCGGTCGTCCGATCACTGCGCGACGGCCGCCAGCGCACGGTCGCCGTTCGCGTCCTCGAACTCCACGACGATCTCGGTCTGACCATGCAGCCGACGACTTATCCGAGTGTCCTGACCTGTCGCTCTACCGAGTTCGCGTGGCCTGACGGCCCGCCGCCTGTCCGAGGAGTTCCGCCATGTGCGTCACGAAACTCGAGCAGCTCGGCTCGCATAGAAAGCGCGCGACGATGGTGCCGCGAGGCAGGCCACCTGCGCACGCTCGCGGCCCAACCCCACTTGGGAGACCCAGAACGCCGGACCCTCTTGCGGGAAGCAGAGGCAGCCGATCGGCAAGCCAAAGCCTGGCTGGAGGGTGCCAGCAATGGCTGCTTCTACGCCAGCGGTTGATTCCATTCGACGTCGTTCAGCCCTCGTTGTGATCGCCCTTTCCGCCGCCGGCCGGAATATGGCTCACCGTGGTTAGGGCATGCCGCTTGACCTTACCGCTGTGGTAAGCTCCATGTCTGGGCGTGTCGGGATGACTGCCGACGAGAGCCCGAAATGCTGCGAGCCACGATGAGGGGCATGACCTGCTACCACTGCTTCTGGGTAGTCGGCGTCGCCGGAGCCTCGTATCCCGAGCAGGAGATCGCTGCGATCGCCGACGCAGGCTACAGCGTCCAACGGCTTGCAGTCTGACAGAAGCGCGATGGCTGACGTGGCGCCGACCCTGGTCTCGATCATCACGTGCCCGCAATGCGGCCACGCCGCGGCGGAGACCATGCCGACCGACGCCTGCCAGTTCTTTTACGATTGCGGGTCCTGTGGCACGCTACTGCGGCCGAAGCCCGGCGATTGCTGCGTTTTCTGCTCATATGGCAGCGTGCCGTGTCCGCCGAAGCAGCGGCCGGACGTCAACCCTTGAGACCTCCGCCCACCCTGCCTACGCTCATGCCTATGACCTCGGGTCGCATGGGCTGGTTCATGTCGTGGCTGTCTGTCATCGCCCTCGTACTCACGGTGGCGATGCCGGCCGTAGAAATCGGCCATATAGCAACTCCCGGTTGGCCCCGGCCACTGGCACCCACTTGAAGCGGCGCCGGGGTGTTCCAAAATCGTATCGGCATGAACGAGACCCCGACGCGGCGCCGCCGCCGCATGAGCGCAGGACCCGACGTGGCCGATGATGCACTGTGGGAGGCGCGCAACCAACCGCAGCCATGGATCGTGCAGAGTATGCGGCCAAATGGCGATGTCGTAAGGCTCGACGCGACACTGGACTGGACGCTCGAAGCCGCTCTCCGCAGGGCTTATACCGTCTCGCCGACGGGTGCTGGATCTCTGATCATCGCCGCCGCCACCACGGGCGACGAGACCGTGCAAATCTATGGCCGCCAGGTGTGGCGGCTCTGGCAACGGTTGGATCTCAAGGCCAATCGCAGCCCGTCCGAGGAATGGGCTGATCTCGCCGAAGAGTGGCGGGTCAGGCACGACGCCGTTCTCCGCTTCCCGCTGTACGATGGGGGTATGATGAAAATCGACCTTCTCCCCGAGTAAGAAGCGCTGATAGCAGCGGAGAAGGCCGTCCAGGTGCGGATGGACGCCTTCATGGCGGCGCATCCGTAGACGCAAGGCCGACGGGCTGCGCTCGACCGGTTCCCCGGTGACCTAACCAGGCTGGCAAATCGCCGTAGGTTTCTGTGGCCGACGATGACGTTCGTTAGTGGCGCGAGGGTAACCCGAGGATGCACAGGCGTGTCCAAATGCGGGCAAGGCGACGATCGCGGCAAGTAGGTAGCCGCCCCTCAGTCTCCGGAACTGCCGAAGTGGAAATTCCATATGGCCGCGATGGCTCCGGCCGCATGCGGCACATATCGGAAGTTTGTCGGGGCTTGCGGTGCGACTGCGCATGGCGAAATGCGGTGCCCGACTTGTGGCCTACAAGGGACGTATGAAGCGCCATCACTTCGGACATTATGCCGATCGCGCGTGTGTCGGAGCCATGGAGACCGCACTGCACCAATTCGCTAAGCAGGCGCTCGCCGACAGCACATCCCTGATGCTTCTGCGCTTATCGCCCGTTGCGGCGACGTGCAGGTGATCGTTAAGCAGCAACAAGAGTTTCGATATCAGTCGGTCGCCGTCGAGTTGACGATGCCGAACATGAGGTCTGATGTGGTCGTGCGCCGCGGCGAGGCTGCGCTGCTGGTGGAGGTCGCTGTGCGACATCCATCCCTTGCGAACGGCATCATGGGGCGGGGTGAGGGCGGCGGGGTCAAGGGCCGCAGCCGGCGCTTGCCGGGACGCGCAGCGCCGCCCTTGGGGTTCCGGTAGCAACGGAACCGAAAGTTCGAATTCAGTGCATCTGACCCTTGCTGATCCTCTGTAGGATCGCACTCGACCCTCAGCCTCAGCGGCAGGAACTGGTCTTCATGCCCCAAAGCCGACCTTGCTGGCGCGACCGAGCAAGCCGCTCAGGCTGCGCGCGAGGGAAACTCCCCTGAGGGACGGCCGCTCACCACTCGGGCAGCCATATCCGCTACCGGCATCACATGGGCCGTCGACATCGCGAGTATGACGAGGGTCGCATGATGAACTTCTGCATTCGGCATCGAGCCGAAGCCGCGATCCGGATAATCGAACGTTGCCGTTGCGTCCGAGAGGAACACGACCCGATAGTTGCGAAACATCGCGTCGCGGGCCGTCGCATGACAGCAATTCTCAGTCGTCGTTCCCGAAATGATGACTGTGTCGACGCCCCATTCCCGAAGGATGATATCGAGATCAGTGCCAAAGAAGGCGCTGTAGCGGTGCTTCTTGATCACATGCTCACCAGCCGCCGGAGCGAGGTCGGAGTAAATGTCCGCCCCCGGCGTGCCATCGACCAGCGCATCGCGATTGGCGACCACCGGATGCAAGTCGTCGAACAGCCCCATATCGCAGCCGTCGCGGCGGTGCACATGGGCCGTATAGATCACTCGAATTCCAGCATCGCGGCATATCTTGAGGGCTTCCACGAGCTTCGGCACCATGGCGCGGGCAGCCGACACCTCTATCGGCGCCCCCCTGGCCACAAAATCATTTTGCATGTCCACCACGATCATGGCGGTCTTCACCGGGTCGATGGCGTCGATTAGCATTGTCTTGCCTCCTCTGCTTGGCGGGGTCTATTGCTAGCGTTTCGCCTGTGCCCGAACGAAGATTAGCAGGCAACAATAGGCGCAAACATAGGTCGCCGGCAGGTGGCCGGGCACGAAGAGCGCAGCCGCTCGAATGGCCGGAATCGGCGCGACCTTGCCGCTGGTCCTCGTCCTGACGAAGGTCAACTCGCCACCCCTTGCGGTCCTATGCACTGAATGCAGAAAATCACCGTTTGATGCGCAAGCGAGTGACCATCTCCGGTCCGCCGCGTAGGAAGCGTCAGAACCGTATTAACCCGTGCAGCTATCAACGGCCAGTAAACCCCCAACCATGGGTTTCTGCCAAATCGAACTTTCGGTTCCGTTGCTACCGGATCCCCCCCTTGAGGTCGGCGTCCTCACCCAGCACGATCTACAGCCCGTGCGATGGTGCCAGCGCGAGGCGGCGGTCATCCTGCGACGCGGCCCGTATGGCACGGGACGGACGTCCCTTGGTCGGTGCGCCTGGCGCTTGCAGATTATTTGGCGGCCACTGCCAACACCGGCGAACGCTCCGAGGCTGATGGCACGGGTGGCGGTGGTTATCTGCCTCGTGGCGGAGCAGGCGGAGGTGGTCCGGATGATGAAATCCCGTTTGCACCGCAGATGCTCTGAAACAACCGCGGCGCGGACGGTTTCGCGCACCTGACACCAAGAGACCGACACCGCAGCGAGCCCGTCGGTCCGCCAATTCGACCGGCGGCCTCGTCTGCTTGCATGTCGGACGACGGAGACGATTAGGCAGTACAAGGCGTACGCCGTCGGGGCGGCTATCATCCGCTTTGCGTCGGCGTGATCGCCATTGGCTCGATCTACTACCTACAGGACCGCGGTTTCTTCCATGTCCGATTTGGCGGCCGGGCAATCTGTCGCAATCCCTGGATCGTCGAGGCCTTCCCGGGCGGGACGTTTGCCGCGGCACGGGGCAACCGCGAAACCGGACACTGGGAAGACGTCATCATCAGCGGGCGCTCCGACACCGCGGTCGTCCGATCTCTGCGGGACGGCCATCGCTGCTCGGTCGCTGTTCGCATCCTGGAACTCCACGACGATCACGGTCTGACAATGCAGGCGACGACCTACCCGTGTCTTCCAGACCTATCGCTCTACAAACGTCGCGGCTGTCGCGAGCATAATCCCAGTCGCGGTCCGGGACTCGCCTTTGCTCGTCAGGGGGTTGCGAAGTGTGATTCGGGGGAAAAGCGGCGTGCGGCTTGCTACTCTACCATGGCCGCCTCTCGCCGCGAGGTGGGCGAAACGGGCGACATGAACTTTGCATGACGCTACCGTGCACCGCTTGCCTTGCGTGGTCATTTCTGGAAATATGGAAAGATGGAAACAACGGCAGCAGCAGCCGGCTTTGCCGCCTTGTCGCAGGAGACCAGGCTCGACCTGATGCGCCTCCTGATCGCGGAGGGGGCGTCGGGACTTCCCGCTGGGGAAATCGCCGCCCGTCTGGCGGTCCCTTCCTCAACCTTGTCCTTCCATCTTGCCGCGCTCGAGCGTGCCGGCCTGACGCAAGCCACCCGGCAGGGTCGGCAAATCGTTCACGCAGCGCGCCTCATCGGGGTGCGGCAATTGCTGACGTTTCTGACCGAGACTTGCTGCTCGGGCCATCCGGAACTGTGTGGCGATCTTGCTCGCCTGCTGCCACCAATCCCAGAGGAGAGCGCCGTGATGACCCCCGCCTTCAACGTGTTGTTCTTGTGTACGCGAAACTCGGCGCGCTCGATCATGGCCGAGGCGATCCTCACACGGATCGGCGGCGGCCGGTTTCACGCTTATTCCGCGGGTTCGGACCCGGCGGCGCAACCGATGCCGGAGGTCATCGCCAAGCTGCAAGCCCTCGGCCACGACGTGGCGGCACTGCACTGCAAATCTTGGGATGTGTTCACAGGTCCTGAAGCGCCGCGGCTCGATTTCGTGATCGCGCTCTGTGACACACTGGACAACCAGCTCTGCCCAGATTTCGGCGATAAGGCGGTGACAGGCGCTTGGCCGATGCCCGATCCTGCCAAGTTCACTGGCAGCGCTGCCGAGCGCTCGACCCTACTGAACGAACTCTACGCCAGCCTGCGACGGCGCATCGAGATTTTTATCAGCCTGCCATTCGCGACGTTGGACCGCCTGGCGCTCCGCTCGAGGCTGGATGAGATCGGCGAAGGGCCGGTCGGTGTGTTGGCGCGCAGCGGCGGAGGCTGAACGATGCGGATCGGCATCAACGGCATGGGACGGGTCGGCCGCCTTGCACTACGTGCTGCGTTCGGGGGCATTCATCGCCCCGCAGAGGATCCGCGCGCCGGCAACCGGCTCGACGTCGTGCATGTGAACGAGTTGAAAGGCGGCGCCGCCACCACCGCCCATTTGCTGGAGTTCGACAGCTTGCACGGACGCTGGCGGGAGGCGTTCGGCGTCGAGGACGAGCGCGCCATCCGGATCGGCAACCGGCGGGTCGGCTTCAGTGATGTCGCCAGCCCTGGCGAAATCGCGTGGGGTGACCTCGGTTGCGACATCGTGCTGGAATGCACCGGTAAGTTCCTCACACCGGATCGGCTCGCGGGCTATTTTGAGCGGGGCGTGCAGCGGGTGATCGTTGCAGCCCCGGTCAAGGACAAAGCGGCGCTCAACGTCGTTGTCGGGGTGAACGACGCACAGTACGACCCGGCGCGGCACCGGCTGCTGACCGCAGCGTCCTGCACTACGAACTGCCTGGCGCCGGTGGTGAAGGTGGTGCACGAGGCGATCGGCATCCGGCACGGCCAGATCACCACGATCCACGACCCGACCAACACCAATGTCGTTGTCGACTCGCCGCATAAGGATTTGCGCCGCGCCCGCTCGGCGATGCTGTCGCTGCAGCCCACCACGACCGGCAGCGCGACCGCCATCGCGCTGATCTACCCCGAGCTGGCCGGGCGTCTGAACGGTCACGCGGTGCGCGCGCCGGTTCTGAACGCCTCACTCACCGACTGCGTGTTCGAGCTGAACCGTACGACCGACGCGCCAGAGGTGAACGCGCTGTTCCGCGCCGCGGCTGACGGCCCCCTTGCGGGAATCCTTGGCTTCGAGACGCGGCCGTTGGTTTCCGCTGACTACGTCAACGACAGCCGAAGCGCGATCGTCGATGCGCCGAGCACGCTGGTCACCGATGGCACGCTGCTCAAGGTCTATGCTTGGTACGACAACGAGGTGGGCTATGCCTGCCGCATGGTCGACCTGGCCAACATCGTCATTGAAAGGAGCGCTTGATGTCGGCCGTGCGCAACTACGCCATCGTCACCAGTGCATATTTCCTGTTCACCATCACCGACGGCGCGCTGCGCATGCTGGTGCTCCTGCATTTCTACAGCCTGGGCTATACGCCGTTCGTGCTGGCCTTCCTGTTCCTGCTGTACGAGACGGCGGGAATCTTCGCCAACGTCGGCGGCGGCTGGCTGGCGTCGCGGTTCGGCATTCCGCGCATGCTGGCGGCTGGGCAAATCCTGCAGATTGTCGGTCTTTGCATGCTGTCGGCGCTGAACCCGGACTGGGGCGCGGTTGCCTCGGTCGTGTGGGTGGTGCTGGCGCAGGGCATCGCCGGCGTCGCCAAGGACTTAACCAAGACCGCGTCGAAGAGCGCGATCAAAGCCACGTCACAAGAAGGTGCGGGGCAGTTATTCCGTTGGGTGGCCTGGTTCACCGGTTCGAAGAACGCGACCAAGGGCGCCGGCTTCTTTATCGGCGGCCTCTTGCTGCAAGTGGTCGGCTTCCGGCCCGCGTTGTGGCTTATGGCCGCGATGCTGGGCATTGTGCTGGTCGGGGTCATGGTTTCTCTGCCCCGCACGCTGGGAAAGGCAAAGTCGTCGAAGAGCTTTCGGGAGCTGTTCGCCAAGACCCGCGCGATCAACCTGATGGCAGCGGCGCGAATCTTCATGTTCGGTTCGCGCGATGTCTGGTTCGTCGTCGGCCTGCCGGTATTTCTCTACGGCTTCGGCTGGCAGTACATGCAGGTGGCCGGATTCGTCGCAGCCTGGACCATCGGCTATGGCGCGGTACAAGCTCTGGCGCCTGCGGTGGTGACGCGGAGCCGCGATGGTCTGAGTCGCGAGGTTCCAGCAGCACGCCTGTGGGGCGCAATCCTGACGGCAATTCCAGTGGCGCTGGCGCTACTCCTCGCCATGCCCGGCGTGCCGCGGCACGACCTGGTGTTGGTGGTCGGCCTGCTCATATTTGGCTTCGCCTTTGCGGTGATATCGTCGCTGCATTCCTACCTGATCCTGGCCTATGCCGGGTCCGAGAAGGCGGCTGAGGATGTCGGCTTCTACTACGCCGCCAACGCGGCCGGGAGGCTGATGGGCATCCTTCTGTCAGGCATCCTGACGCAGACTGGCGGCATGGAGGCGTGTCTTTGGGGATCCGCTATCATGCTAGCGGTGTGCCTCGCGATCACGGTGCTGCTGCCGACCGGGGCGGAAGCTCGGCGCGTGCCAGCCTGAACGTCGCCCGGCTCGCCCGGCGACCCGGGCGAGTTTCCCTTTGGTCCCGGTGATGGTCAGCTTGCGGCTTTGTACTCCTCGGACTTGAACGACAGGTGGCGCGTGACCTGCGGCGCGTCGGCCAACTTGCGGATGTTGCCCCAGGTCTGCTTGTAGTTCGGGATGATCAGCTCGTTCACGCCCTTGCTGACTGCGTTGCCGACCGCGCCGGTCGGATAGGCGAACAGCATGAAGGTCTGGTTGCGCCGCGCGGTCGGCGTCGGCCAGACCATCGCCTGGGTGCTGCCGTTGTCGTTGTAGACCTCGACCAGGTCGCCGGGGTTCAGTTTCAGCTCGGCAACGTCCTGCGGGTTCATCTGGATGTAGGCGAACGGCATGCGGTCCCAGACGAAGTCGTTGTGCTGGTCGAGATAGACCGACTGCCAGACCTGGTTCGAGCGGCCGTTGTTGATCAGGAAGCGGAACTTGTCCTTTTCCGCCTGCTTGCCCGGCGCCTCCAGGCCGCGCCATTGCGCGGCGGCGAACTTCGCCTTGCCGTCCGGCATCTTGAACTTGCCGTCGGTGAACAGCCGCTTGGTGCCGATGATCTTGCCGTCCTGGAAGCCGGTGGCGGGCTCCTGGAAGCCGTTCGTGCCCATCGCGCGCAGACGCTCATAGGTGACGAATTTTCCGCCGTCCGCGTTCTTGTTGTAGCCGTCCATGAACGCGTCTTCCTCGGTCTTCCAGTCGTAGCCCTTGAACTTGTCGGCGGTCACGGCCTTGCCGGCGGCGCGCCAGCTTCGCTCCAGCGCCTGGGCGATTTTGGCGACGATCAGCGAGTCCGGCAGGGCGCTGCCGGGCGGATCCATGTAGCGCTCGGTCAGGCGCATCCGCCGCTCGCCGTTCATGCTGGTGAGGTTGGCCTCGCCGGAAGTGGCGGCGGGCAGCATCACGTGCGCGGAGCCGCCGATCTGGGTCGGCACGATGTCCACGTCGACGACGAACAGGCCGCCCTTGCCGATCGCGTCCATGATCGCCGTGATCTGGGCCTCGCGGTCGCCGGCGGGCACGGAGTCCATTGCGGCCTTCACCAGATCGGTGCGCCGCTTGTAGACGCGCTTGAACTCGGTAGCGTTCAGCGTGGTCTTGAAGTGATCGCAGCCCCAGATGTGGTGCACGCCGCCCTTGCCGCCGATCAGCAGCTGGTCGATGTACGGCGCCGGCTTCCGCCCGGATAGTCCGGCCGCACGTAGCCCTCCTGGTGCCCGCCCATGCGCACGCAGCCGCCGCCTGGGCGGCCGATGTTGCCGGTGGCGAGCGCGATGTTCACCAGCGCCTGGTTGGTGCGGTAGTTGTCGTTGCCCCAGATCAGCCCCTTCTCGTAGGCGAACATAGTCCGCCGACGTGCGCCGCCCTGCTTTGGCTGGGCGATCCATTCCGCCGCCTTGCGGATGTCTTCGGGCTTCAGGCCGGTGATCTGCGCGGCCTGTTCGATCGTGGTATGGTTCGCCTTCACTGCGGCGTCGTAGCCGTTGGTGCTGGCGGCGATGAAGGCGTGATCGACCCAGCCCTTGGCGGCGATCTCGGTGAACAGCGCGTTGAACAGCGCGAGATCGGTGCCGGGGTTGATCGCGAGGTGCAGCATGTTCTCCGCCCCCGCCTCCGCCTCGCAGGCGGCGATGGTCGGCGTGCGGCGCGGATCGACGAAGATGACTCTGGCCGGGGCGATCGGCTCGGTGCCGAACTCGGCCTTCTTCTTGTCGCTGCTGGTGCCGCGCAGGTTCGGCACCCAGTGGTTCAGGAAGTAGTTGGTTTGCGTCTCCAGCGCGTTGGTGCCGACCGCCATGATCGTATCGGCGAGCTCGGCGTCCTCGTAGCAGTTGTTGAGCTCGCCAACGCCCATGTCGCGCGTGCCGTGCACTTCGCTGTTGTACGCCGGACGGTTGTGGATGCGGATGTTCTTGATCTTCATGCTCTCGAAGTAGAGCTTGCCGGTGGCCCAGGTGTTCTCGTAGCCGCCGCCGGCGCCACCATGATCGTATGCCGAAACGATCAGGCCATCCTCGCCCTGGGCTTCCACCACGCGCCGCGTCACCTCGGCGGCAAGGTCGACTGCGTCGTCCCAGGCGGTTGGCGTCAGAGTGCCGTAGCGCCAGACCAGCGGTTCGGTCAGGCGTTCGGGCTGCGTGCCGGTGACAGTGGAATACGAGAGTTCGGCGATCTTCGCGCCGCGCGTGGAGCCAAGTCCGGAGTTCACGATACAGTTGTGATCCGGCATGATGACGAGGTGCACGTCGCGACCGTTCTGCTTGACGATGTTGTACATCGACGGGCTGAACCATGCGGTCGCCATGGCGCCCTGCTGCTTGCTCAGGTCCTCGTTGAAGGCGTTCTGGCCGGGCTGCGTACCGCCCTGGCGATCGACCGGCCAGGAGAGTGCGTGGTAGCCGCAGCCAACGATGCAGAAGTGACAGGCGACGTTGTGCACCTGGGCATCCTTCGGCGGGATGGGCAGGCGGTCGATGTTGCGCTTGTAGGCCATGACGTGCCTCCTATGCCGTCAGGACGTTGGACAGGCGGCCGTAGATCAACTCATCGACGGCGACGGCGTAGATGTCGCCCTTGCTGTCCACGACCAGGCGGAACTGCGGCAGGTTTTGCGTGGCGTGGCCGAAGATCTGCAGGCCGCCCTTTTCAGGGTCGAACCGGCTGTAGTGGCCGGGACAGCTCAGCGACCGGTCGCCGGTGCTGTAGAACAGCGGGAACCCCTTGTGCGGGCACAGCGTGCTGAACGCCACGATGTCGCCGTCCGGACCCACCCCGCCCTCAACGCGATGGCCCAGCTTCAGCAGCACGCCCGGGCTATCGGCGTCGGGATAGGTGATGTCCTGGGGGACGTCGGGCTTCAGGTCGCTGATATTGGCGAGCTTGCTGGACGGGTAATTGACCAGGGCCGGGGACGGCGCTGCCCGTGCTGCAACCGCCGGCATGGCCGCGGTCGCCACCGCGCCCGCCGCCACAGCCGCTGATCTGGCAAAAAACGCTCGCCGGCCCGCGTCGACGAGCCTGTCACACCGCGTCATAGGCGCCTCCCCCTACATTTCTATGGTTCTAGGCTTATGGGCGAGAACCTAGCGCATGTTTGGGGACCGAGACAAGGGTGTGTTCGAGGTTTCTGGATTCATGGAATTGAGGTTGAGAGGCCCTGCCGTATCAGCTATCCGGGCCGCCCCGACCCATCGGGTCATAGGCAGCAGACGAGGATATACGGTTCATGGGACAGACCATTCAGCGGTCGCAGCCACGCGCGCGGTTGGGCGGATTTGAGCGCTACCTGACGCTCTGGGTTGCCCTCTGCATCATCGCCGGCATTGCTCTGGGCAGCTTGGCGCCCGCGCCCTTTCACGCTCTCGGGGCGCTGAGCCTCGCCAACGTCAATCTTCCGGTCGCCGTCCTGATCTGGCTCATGATCGTGCCGATGCTGCTGCGCGTCGACTTCGGAGCAATCGGTACCGTTGCCAGACATTGGCGTGGCATTATCGTCACGCTCGCGATCAACTGGCTCGTCAAGCCATTCTCAATGGCCCTGCTGGGCTGGCTGTTTATTCGCGGGCTGTTTCATCCGTTCCTGCCGGCCGATCAGATCGACAGCTATATCGCCGGGCTCATTTTACTCGCTGCGGCGCCTTGCACGGCGATGGTGTTCGTCTGGTCGAATCTCTCGGACGGCGATCCGAACTTCACGCTGAGCCAGGTGGCACTGAATGATGCCATCATGATCATCGCCTTCGCGCCGATCGTGGCACTATTGCTCGGCCTCTCGGCGATAACCGTGCCATGGAACACGCTCTTTCTTTCGGTGATCCTGTACATCGTGGTCCCACTCATCGCCGCCCAGATCTGGCGGCGGGCTCTTCTCGCTAGCGGTGGAGAGGACGTCTTGGCCCGTACGCTTCGTGCCCTTCACCCGGTGTCACTCATCGCGTTGCTCGCAACGCTTGTGCTGCTCTTCGGATTCCAAGGTGAACAGATATTACGCCAACCCCTGGTAATCCTGCTACTCGCAGTGCCGATCGTCATTCAGGTGTATCTGAACGCCGGCTTGGCTTACGTCCTTAATCGGGCGTGCGGCTCGCCGCACAGCGTTGCCGCGCCCTCGGCACTGATTGGCGCCAGCAATTTCTTTGAGCTGGCGGTTGCGGCGGCCATCAGCTTGTTCGGCTTTCAGTCGGGCGCGGCACTGGCGACGGTCGTGGGTGTGCTGGTCGAAGTGCCGGTGATGCTATCCGTCGTGCGCATCGTGATGGCAACTCGGGCATGGTACGCGCGCGCCTAACCTTACGCCACGACCGGCCGCCCGCGCGCAAGAAGCAGCAGCGGTAGCACGAGCAGGGTGTTAAACAGAGCGGCGCCGACCAGGACTGAAATCGTGAGATCGGCACCGAGATGCTCTACCAACAGGGCGCCGATGGAGGGCGACGCTGCCTGCGCTACAAGGCTGGGCATCGCGAGCCAGCCCATCAAAACGGCATACCCCTCGCGTCCGAACAGGGCGAGCGGCAACGTGCCTCGTACAATCGAGCGGATTCCGCTGCCCGATCCGTAGAGCACCAGGCCCACCCCGATCACGCTGGATGGCCCGAGCAACATGCAAAGACCGGCCGCAACGAGGATCGCTGAAACGAGGAAGCTCCAGATAGGATGTCTACGACGGCCGAATGCGGCCTGAAGCACGCGCGCACCAACCTGCGAGGGGCCGATTAAAGCGCCAAAGCTGACAGCCGCGGCCAGCGTCAGTCCGCGCGCCTGCATGAGTGTGAGGATGTGGACGGAGATCACCGTCATGATGACTGAGGCCACGGTCAGTCCCGCCGCCACGAGCACGAAGGCATATCGATCTTCCGCATTCAGCTGGCGCCCCATCGCGCCATGCGCAGAACGCTGACTCGGTGTCAGCGGCGGTCGCTGCTCCTCGCGCGGTATGAAGAAGACGTAGAGCGGCAGCACGACGGCAATGTTGATGGCGGCATAGGCCAAGCTTGCCCCACGCCACCCCAAATGCTCGACGAAATACGCACTCAACGGCCAGCATACGGGTACTCGCGAAACCGCCGAACAAGGTCAGCTGTGTGATCGCGCTCCGTGCGTGCTCGCCATAGAGACGCCCCAACGTCGAGAACGCCGGGTCGTAAAGCCCGGCGCCCATACCGAGCCCGATCACGAACCAGGCGACGATAAATATGGCCAGATTCGGAGCGAGCGCTTGAAGCAGAAGACCAGTCGCCAGCAGGACGGCGCTGGAGGCCAGCACCGGGCGCCCCCCGAAGTGCTCGATAAGGTGGCCGACGCGTGGCGACACCAGACCCGACGTCAGCAGACCCAGCGAGAGAGCGCCGATGATCCAGCTATCGGACCAGCCGGTTTCGCGTGCCACAGGACCGGCCAGCACAGCCAGCAGGTAGTACGAAGATCCCCAGGCGAGGATCTGTCCAACGCCCATGGCAGCGATAACAACAAAGCGCGGACGACCCGCGGCCGGATCAGATAACAACGGTGCTGCGGCAGCCGAAGGGGTCTCCGTCATCAGGCCGGCTCAGCCGGCATGGCTTCGCGCTCCTCAGCAGTACCGCAGCACGCAGCGACCACTCGGGGTTCTGATCGGCAGCTCGCCGAAGCAGGCGGGCAACATCCTTCGTCCGAAATCGAGGCCAGGTTGCTACTGCAAACGCCCGTCTGCGGCAGATCGAGTTCAACCCGTCGGGCGGCTTCAATATCGCCGGCAAGGAAGGCGGCGATCGAGCGCACCTGCTCGTAGCCCGTGGCGAGCAGGAACGTTGGAGCTCGCCCATAGGACTTCATGCCGGCAATGAAGAGACCGGGTTCCGGTTGAGCCAGTTCGAGCGCTCCGTGGGGCCGCACGGTACCGCAGCTATGAACGTTCGGATCGATCAGCGGCCCGAGCGCGGACGGGCATTCCAATGCCATATCCAGATCGAGGCGCAGCTCCCGCAGGATGCCAAGATCGGGCCGAAGGCCTGTCGCCACGACGAGCTGATCGATCGTTACGGCTTGATCGGCCAATTCACTCTGTCCGGTGACTTCAATCCTTCCATCCGCGCCGGGGTGCATGGAATTGACGGCAAAGGGTGCCAGCACGGTCACCGCACCCGCCACGATCAGCCGTTTGAGATGCTGGCCGAGCTCGCCACGCTCGGGAAGCTGATCGGCTGCACCGCCGCCGTACGCCCGGGTCAAGTCGCCTGTCCTGGAAGCCCAGAGGACTTCAGTGCCTGACGTGACCGCGGCGAGTGCGCACAGGTCGATGACTGTACCGATTGCGGAATGCCCCGTACCGACAACAAGCGTCCGCCTGCCAGCGTAACGTTCACGCTCGGCTCCAAGCACATCTGGCATGCCGTAGCGAATCACATGAGCTAAGGCCTGTTCGCCCAGGGCGGGTATTCCCGAGGCGCCAGCCGGACTGGGGTTGCCCCAAGTTCCCGAGGCGTCGATCACCGCGCGCGCAAAGAGCCGCGATTCACGCCCGCAATCGTCAACGCGAATTTCGAATGGGGCGTCTTCGCGACCGGCGTTGCGTACTTTGCCGAGGCCCGCACGCGTGATAGCTGTCACGCGCGCGTTGAGGCGTAGCCGCGCAGTGATCGTCGGCGTGCGCGCGAGCGGTTCGAGGTAATATCGCACCAGATCCGCGCCGGTCGGAAACGCGTCGGGATCGGGCTCCCGCCACCCATCCCTTTCAAGCAGCCGGCGACTGGCGGCGTCGACGTTGTAGCGCCAGGGCGAGAACATGCGCACGTGACCCCACGCGCGAGGCGCCAGGCCGACGATTGGCCCGGCTTCAAGAAGGACAAAATCGATGCCACGGGCTAAAAGATGCGCTGCGGCGGCCAGGCCGACTGGCCCTGCACCGATCACGACGGCCGGCAGTACAGACGCAACTGACTTGCGCATCGTTTCCTGATTGACCGGCATGCAGCACGAGGGTGCACAGCAACTTCCGGCCGCTTCGTTTTCAACTTGCGCGGGCGTGACTTCCTGGTCGTTCGTTGTGCAGCATGACGGAGTGCAGCAGCTCATGGTCGCGTCCCTTCCGAACTTACGTGTTGACAGACTTAGGCTGCGACGGCGAGTACCGCCGTGTAGGCATAGCCAGCGATGAGCGCGCCGATCACCGCAAATCCGATGTAAAGAGCGAACGCACGAGGTTTGACCAAAGCCCAGACTGCAACCATGGCCGGGAAGCCCGTCGCGCTACTCGCCAGCATGAACGCAAGGCCCGTCGCCGGGCTCATCCCGAGACCGATCAAGCCCGAGACGAACGGGATGGCGGCAAAGCTGTTGAGATAGACGGGTATTCCGATTGCGACCGCCACCGGCACTGCGAACAGTCCGGCTCCCGCGCCGAGCCAGTTTCCAACGGCGTGCACCGGCAGCCACGCCACCATGAGACTTTCGAGTGCATATGCAACCGCAAGCCAACGCACCAGGAACCATCCTGTCGTCGTCGCGGTCGTCAGAAACCGCTGGGATCGGGACGCGTCCGTCCAGAATCGCCATATAACGCTAGGCTGAATTGGTGACGGCTTGGGTGCGCAGCACGAGCTTGACGTCAGAGGGGGGCTCGCCTGCTTCGCTGATCCGCAACATGACGTGGTGGCGACGGGTGTCGGCGCGACCGTCGGTCCACAACATGATGCCTTGGCCGCAGCAGGGACGATCCGCAGCGCAGCTGGCGCATCAAGCCACCCAATACGGATGAGTGCCATCGTGCCAAAGCCGCTCAGCAATCCCATGCCAATCGCCCCCACCAACTTGGCGACGGCAAAGCTGATGCCGAGAGTTCCCGAGGCGACGATGAATTGCGTCGGGTCCATCAGCGGCGAGGCAATCCAGAATGCCATCACAGGTGCAAGCGGCACGCCTGCGCTGAGGAGACCGGCAACGAGAGGGATCACGCCGCAAGAACAGAACGGCAGCAATGCGCCAATCAGCGAAGCGACAACGATCATCCGGCCCTGGCGTCCAACGAACGCCCGGGCGGCCAATGCGTCGGCGCCGGTCGCACGTGCTGCTGCTGCGACCATGCAGGATGCTGCGAGCCACGGAGCGATGTCGCCCAACTCGCCGGTGACATACAGCAATGTGCTTTCCGCCTGGGCTGCGCTGTAGGCCCACAGACCGAGGAACAGCGTCCCAAGTGTGACCAGCACAAAATCGACGCGAGGCAGAGCGGAGCGCAGTCGCATGACCGCGTTCTGCGAGGATATCCATGGACCGAGTGACTGCGGTGGCGAATGGACAGCGGTTGGTGCGGTTTCGGCGGCGGGCATTTGAGAACTCCCATATAGCTAGTGGTATGGTTGTATCGAAGCCAACAAAACCTTATGCGGCGCGTGCGTGCCGACGCCGCTGCGGCGTAGTGGGCAAATTCGGGGCCGCTGCGTCACCGAACCCGGCGCAGCAGTGCTCCTTGACGAAGGCAAGCGTCTCGTTGATCGCCGAATATTGCGGCGTACAGCGCACCACTCGTCCTTCCCGTTGTTGTGCGACGAGGCCGGCGGTGACGAGACCGCGCAGATGGAAGGCGAGCGTCGAGGCCGGCACACCGAGATGCGATTGTAGCTCGCCAATCGCGAGACCTTCGCCACCTGCTCGGACGAGCAGACGAACGATCTGCAAGCGGGTGGTGTTGCCTAGCTCAGCCAGGCCCCGGGCTGCGGTATCGATGTCCATGCGCCGGCATATGGCACGAAGGCCGGCCGAATGCAACCAGAAAACTGGTTGTGTGGTCATTTTGTGAGCCGGATGGCGGCCTTGTGACCAAGCGCCAACGCCCAGCGCGAATTCGCGAGGGACAGCAGGATGTTAGCGGTTGGGTGCTGTCAAACTCCCGGCCTTGCCGACGGCAGTCGGCCAACGCCAATCGGGTCTATTACTCGCCGGCAGTGCACGAAAAATCGGATGCCGACACGCTTGCCGTCATCCTCCGCGCGAAGCTGGCGCATCCGTCGGCGTGAATCGCTAGTGGATAGAATCTGACACTTGGTACCCTGCCGAACTCGGCGCAACTGAAGGAATATGCGCCAAACCTGCCGGACTCAAATGTCGGATTTTATCCACTAGCGTCCCGACAGGTTCCTCATAAGAGGCGCGACGCCGAGTACGAGGACGACGATCACCAGAAGCCAGACGAGGCCCATGCCGCCCATCATGGCGGCCATGTCACCGTTCATCATGATGCGGTGCTCGCAACCGTCGGCCCGGCTTCCACCGGAAGCCCCGCGGCCTTCCATTCCGGATAGCCGTCCTCGAGGCGCCGGATGCGGTAGCCTCGTGAACGCAGCGTCGCCACCGCCTCGAATGATAGCACGCAGTACGGCCCGCGGCAGTAGGCGACGATCTCCCGGCCCTTTGGCAGCGCGACCAGGTGCGCATCGAGCGTCGCGAACGGAATGTTGAGCGCGCCCGGCAGATGGCCGAGATCGAACTCGTCCTCCGGCCGCACGTCCAGCACGGTCACCAGCCCATCCCGCAACCGCGCCATCAGGTCCTCGCGCGACACCGGCTCCAGCTCGTCGCGGGCACGAAAATACGCGACCATGACCCGCTCGATCTCGGCCATGTTGCGCTCGCCGACCCGCCCAAGCGCGTGAAGCAGCCGCACCACCTCGTCGTCGCCGGCGAGGCTGTAGAGCATCCGCTTGCCCTCGCGCCGTGGCTCCACGAGCCGTGCGCGCCTCAGGATCTGCAGGTGGCGGGAGGTGTTGGCGAACGTCAGCTGCGCGCACGCGGCGAGGTCTTCCACGCTGCGTTCACCCTGGCCCAGATGCTCCAGCAACTCCAGACGATGGGCATGGCCGAGCGCCTGGGCGATCTCAGCGAGACAGGTAAACACTGCCTGTTTCGGACCTAGGCTTGACATGCACCTCTCATATCGAGATCATTCAGCAGATTGATTGAACGACGAGCGCTGGCCTTCGTCAATCCGCTCGGGGAGGACCTACCATGATCCTGCGCCAGTTCCTGCATCGCGACCCTGTCGCCATCTCCTACCTGCTCGGCTGTGTCGGGCATGGCGCCGGAGCGGTCGTCGATCCGCTGTTTCCGATCGAGCCCTACCTGCGGGCTGCCGAGGCCGAACGGACACCGATCCGCTTCGTGATCGATACCCATCTGCACGCGGACCATATCTCGGCCGGCCGCGCGCTCGCCGAGGCCGCAAGCGCCGCGTACGTATTGCACGAGAGTGCCGCCGCTGCCTTCGGGTTCCAGGGCGCGTGGGATGACGAGACGCTATCGCTTGGCAACGTTGCGCTCTCGGTGCTGCACACGCCCGGCCACACACCCGAACATCTGAGCCTGCTGGTCACCGATCGAACGCGCGCGGCAGAGCCCTGGGCGCTGCTGTCGGGTCACACACTGATGGTCGGCGATGTCGGGCGGACGGAGCTCGCCAGCGACGCTGCGTCCGGCGCCCGCATATTGTTCGGTTCGCTGGCTCGGCTGAAGACGCTGCCGGATCATATCGAAATCCTGCCTGGCGCCTTTGCGGGATCGGTCTGCGGCCGGCGGCTGTCCGGCAAGCCGCACTCCACCATCGGGTTCGAACGGCGGTTCAACGAAGCGTTCGCGATGGCCGACGACGAGAGTTTCGTCGGCTTCATGCTCACCAACATTCCGCCGCCCCCGCCGGAAGCCGCCGCGATCCGTGCGCGCAATGCTGGAAGCCCGCCTGCCGAAGCCGCCTGAACATGGCCCCGATTGTCGCGGCGACCTCCCCGCCGGTCCGTCTCGGGCTTGCGGAGAATTGGCGGCAGTTCGTTCTGCTGCTGATCGTCAATGCCTGCGTCGGCGGTCGGCGCATGGCGTTCCATCTCGCCGACCACCCTGATCACCTCGTTCATCGTCAGCTTCGGTGTGGCCAAGGCACTGACCAACTTGGTGTCCGGCTCGCTCGCCGACCGGTTCAGCCGGAAGCCCGTGCTGCTGGCCGGCTGGCTGATTGGCCTGCCCGTGCCGGTGATGATCATGCTTGCGCCGAACTGGAGCTGGATCGTCGCTGCCAATGTGCTGCTTGGCATCAACCAGGGTCTTGCTTGGTCAATGACGGTCAACATGAAGATCGACCTGGTTGGGCCGACGCGGCGCGGGCTCGCACTCGGCTTGAACGAATTCTCCGGCTACGCAGCGGTCGGGCTGACCGCCTTTCTGACCGGGCTGATCGCGACGCGCTATGGGCTGCGTCCGGCGCCGTTCTATCTCGGCATCGTCTATGCAGGTGCCGGGTTGGCGTTCTCGCTGCTGCTGGTGCGCGACACCGGCACTCACCTGGCGCTCGAACACCGGCTGCACCCTCGGCCGGCGGCTGCCCCGCTGAGCTTTGGTCGCATTTTTGCGCGCGTCTCTTTCGGCGATCGTTCGCTGTTCGCGGCATCACAGGCAGGATTGGTCAACAACCTCAACGATGGCATGAGCTGGGGTATCCTGCCGCTGTTCTTCGCCGCGCACGGCCTGGGCATCGAGCAGATCGGTGTGCTGAAGGCGGTCTACCCGATGGTCTGGGGTCTTTTGCAAGTCGTCACCGGTTCGTTGAGCGACCGCTTGGGCCGGCGCGGCCTGATCGCCGGCGGCATGTGGGTGCAGGCTTATGGATTGGTCGTCATCGCCATCACGGGCACGTTTGTCTGGTGGCTCCTCGGCAGCGTCTTGCTCGGAGTTGGCACAGCGATGGTGTACCCGACCCTCCTCGCCGCCGTCTCCGACGCCGCCGAACCTGCCTGGCGCGCGCGGGGGCTGTCGGTCTATCGGTTCTGGCGTGATCTCGGCTACGCCATCGGCGCGCTCGCCGCCGGCATCCTTGCCGATCTGTTCGGCCTCGCAGTGCCAATCATCGCGGTCGCTGCGTTGACGTTTCTGTCCGGTGTGATTGTCGTGCTCGCCAGAAGTGACGCCACGCACCAAGAACCAGTCCGGTAAACGGTGTGCCCCAAGCGACGACGCCGTGCTGCAATCAGGTCTGCCGACCTCTCGCGCGAAACAGGATTTACCTCCGCTACGTCGGCGGATTGTGAAGGATCAGACCGTGAGACCGAACCCGCTAGGAGATGTGGTATCCTTTCTTTCAGCTCCCGGCTGGACCACGGTTGTGTTCTGGGCGATCCTCGCCTGCAGCGCGATCGTTGCGTTGGTCGCCTGGCGGGCCAATCCGGCGGAGCGGTCGACGAGATCCATCGGCATCTGGTTGCTTCGTCTCGTGCTCGGTGCGATGTGGTGGCAGCAATCGCTGTGGAAGGTCCCGCCCAACTACGACGGCCTGATCTACTGGATGAAGCAGATGGTCGACCATGCTGCGATACCACTGCAGAGCGTGCTCGTGCGCGACATGGTGCTGCCGAACATCACCGTGTTCGGTCCATTGGTTTACGCCGTGGAAGTGACGATCGGGATGTCGCTCATGCTCGGCGCACTCAGCAGGCTCGGAGCAATTCTTGGCGCCTTGATGGCCGTCAATCTCTGGCTCGGCCTCTACTCGGCCTCAGGTGAATGGCCGTGGACCTACGGGTTCCTTGTCATCTTGCAGCTTCTGTTCATCATCGATCCTCCCGGTCGAAGTCTTGGGATCGACGTTCTGGTGCGCAAGCGGCACACCGCAGTTGCTCTGTTGACCTGAGAGGCCTCATGAACGACCAAGCGGGCGTAGGAGCAAAGCCGCCGATCCTCGATGCGAAGCATCATTCGTCGCCACCTGTGTTCCGACCGGAGAACCTGTTGCGCGAGGCGCGTCGGCAAAGACGGCTGCCGGCGTTGCCCGTGCCAGAAATCTGCATCCTTGATCCGGATGGCGATATCGTTCGGGCGCTGCGGGCGGACGGGCGAGGTCAGCCTTTTGCGGGCTGGGCCTGCTACCACACAGAAATGCTGACATTCGAGTTGGCCGGCGTGCCGGTCGGCATCGTCGGGTGCGCGGTCGGAGGACCGTTCGCTGTTCTCGTCGCGGAACAGATGTTCGCTTCCGGATGCCACCATCTGTTGAGCGTTACATCCGCCGGCCGGATCGCGCTGGATCTGCCCGACAGCGCGTGTTTCGTGCTGATCGACCGGGCGCTGCGCGATGAGGGCACGAGCTATCACTACCTTCCGGCCGACGACCCTTTTGCACATGCTGATCAAACGCTTGCTGACTTTACAGCGACTGCCATTGCCACCGCCGGCTTGCGCGTGCTGCGAGGGGCTAGCTGGACAACAGACGCGCCGTTCCGGGAGACGCCGGAGGCGATCGCCTGGGCCGGGGCACAAGGTGTCCTCGCCGTCGAGATGGAGGCTGCAGCGCTGGTACGCGTTCGCACAGGCGCGCAACAACCCGGTTCTCTGCTTCGCCCACGTGACGAACCGCCTGGCGCAGATTGAGGGTGACTTCGAGAAGGGTGAGGCCGACGGAGCCGACGATGCATTGCGCCTACTTGCAGCTTCCGTCTTTGCCCTGCACCGCCCGTGAAGTGCAATTCGGCATTGGAGAGGCTCTAATTCTGGTTGGATCCTGCCCCGCGGAAACTCCATTCCGTGACCGGTCCGATCCAATCATCATGATGGTAGTGCCGAGCAGACAGACGAGTCTCCCGAACATTGCATTCGCGAGAATGCGTCTACACGGCTTATGGTCGTTCCAGTTCGGACGGACCTCGGAACAGTTCAATCAAACCTATGCCGGAGGAGCCGCACCGCGTTCAACGTCACGAGCACCGTAGCACCTGTATCCGACAGGATCGCCGGCCATAGGCCCGTCAGACCGGCCAGCGTGGTGATCAAAAATACCGCCTTCAATCCGATTGCGACGGTGACGTTCTGGCTGATGTTGCGCATGGTCGCGTGAGACAGTCGCACGAGCCTGGCCACGTCGCCGACATGGTTGCCGAGCACTGCCGCATCTGCCGTCTCCAGCGCCACGTCGGTGCCACCGCCCATGGCGATGCCGACCGACGCGGCAGCCAACGCCGGCGCGTCGTTGATGCCGTCGCCCACCATCGCGATGGGCCCGACCGCCTTGAATGCTGCGATTTCGCGCAGCTTGTCGACCGGCAGCAGCTCGCTTCGGGCGTCAACTCCCAGCGTAGCGGCTATGGCGTCGGCGGTGCGCCGATTGTCGCCCGTGAGCATCACCGCTTGCACCCCGAGCGCACGCAGCGCCGCCAGCCCCGATACGGCGTCGGCGCGCGGCTCATCGCGCGCGGCGATTATGCCGACGGCGGTGTCGTCCGAGACGACCAGGACCACGGTCTTTCCGGCGACTTCCAGCGTCGCGACGGTGTCGGCGATTTCTGTCGACAGCGCGACGGTCCGGGCGAAGTGGCGCGGCGAACCGACCGTCACGATCTTACCGGCGATCTTCGCGGTCATGGCCCGGCCGGCAATCGACCTTGCCTGTGTGGCGGGCCGAAACGGGATGCCATCGGCCTCGGCCCGCGCAAGGATCGCGTGCGCCAGCGGGTGGCTCGACCCTTTCTCGACCGAGGCCGCCAAACCGATTACGACGCGCTCGCTACCGGACAAGGTGAGGATATCCGTCACCTCCGGTCGCCCTTGCGTCAGCGTGCCGGTCTTGTCGAACGCGACGGTCCGAACGCGGCCAATCGTCTCCAGCGCCGCACCCCCCTTGACCAGCAGCCCGCGCCTCGCCGCAGCGGCGATGCCGGAGGTGATCGCGACCGGCGTCGACAGCACGAGGGCACACGGGCAACCGATGAGTAACAGAGCGAGGCCGCGATAGATCCAGGTGCTCCAGTCCGCGCCGAGCAACAGCGGCGGCAGTACCGCCGCGAGTGCCGCGAATGCCATCACGGCCGGCGTGTAGACGGCGCTGAACCGTTCGATGAAACGGGCAGTCGGGGCGCGACTCGCTTGCGCCTCCTCCACCATGTGCACGATTCGGGCGACGGTGTTATCTGCCGCGGTCCGGGTCACTCGGATCTGCAAGGCGCCGCTGCCGTTGATGCTGCCAGCGATCACGGCGTCATCTTCACGCCGGGGCACCGGCACAGATTCGCCCGTGATCGGGCTCTCGTCGAGCTCGGATACGCCTTCGACGACGAGGCCGTCGGTCGGCATCCGATCTCCGGGCCGCACCAGGACCGTCTGGCCGATCTGCAGTGATGCCGCGGGCACTTCCCGCGCCGCTCCGCCCTCGACAAGCAAGGCCGTGCGCGGCGCCAGCACGGAGAGCGCGCGGATGCCGGCACGCGCTCGGCCCGCCGCCATGCCCTCCAGCAGCTCACCGAGCGTGAACAGCAGCACGACCACCGCCGCCTCGGTCGGTGCCCCGATCAGGATGGCGCCGATCGTCGCGACGGACATCAGCGTCTCGATGCTGAACGGCGAGCCGGCCCGCGCCAATGCGACGGCCCTGCGTCCGAAGACCCACAACCCGAGCAGGGCAGCCGGCAAGGCGGCCCAGCCGCCGTAGGCGGGGAGAATGGAGCATGCCGCAATGCCCGCCACCAGCAGGGCACCGATCGCAGCCAGCTGACGGATTCGAACACTGGCCCACCAGGGCGGCTCGGTCGGCGTCGCGGTCTCACCCGTCCAGAATCCGGCTGACTCGATTGCCGCGATGTCCGCGCTGCGGATGTCGAAGCCCAGAGCCTGGACTTGCGCCTCGACCCGTTCTCGCGGCGTCGCCAGCTCGTCCAACTCCAGGACGAGCAGCCCGGTCTGGTGATTGACGCGCACTGCGCGCGCGCCGCCCAGGCGATTGAGTGCCGTTTCGATCTTTCCCGCGCAGCTCGGGCAATCCATGCCACCGACGCGGTAGCGCAATGCGATTACGGCCGAGGCGGTGACGACGTCCATGCGAGACCCTTGTTTGTGCTCCTCGTTGTCCAAGATAGAACCTGTAGCAACTACAGGTTCAAGGGGTTTCGATCATGACCGTGCAGGATCGCCAGGCCTTCTCCATCGGGGATCTCGCAAGTCGAACCGGGACCAAGGTCGAGACGATCCGCTATTACGAGAAGGTCGGGCTTTTGCCGGCTCCGGCACGTACAGGTGGCAATCATCGCGCCTACACGAGAGCGCACGCTGACCGGCTGGCATTCATCCGCCACAGCCGGGAACTCGGCTTCTCCCTCGAAAGCGTCCGCGCGATCCTTGCACTGTCGGACGACGCTGATCGGCCTTGCGCGGAGGTGGATGCCATTGCCCGCGAGCATCTCGATGCGGTGCGCGACCGGATTACGCGCCTACACGCCCTTGAAGCTGAGCTCTCCCGCATGATCGAGCAGTGCGGGCGCGGACGAGTTGGAGACTGCCGCGTAATCGAGGTCCTGGCAGACCAGACGCATGCCCATTGCCTTCATCGACACCATCATGACGGAACACGCCGAAAAGTCGGCGCATTCTGAGCGAGCCCGGCGCCGGGTATGACGAGCCGATCGAACTCGCGCCAGCCTTACTGAACAGCCACATCGGTAGGTTGCCCTCAATATTCGGACACTGCCCCGCCGATCCTCCGCCGCGCCAGATGATCGTGTTTTCCCTCGCTGTCCCATCGGAACTCACCTGCACCTACGGCGCCATGAGATGCTCGAGACCCACAACCGGACGCATACCCAGAACTGTTGCACCAACCCAGACCACCAAAGACATTACAATCACGAGTTCGCCCGGGGACCCTGTCTTGCAGAGCGGTATCGCGAAGCGGCGCCGCAATGGCCAGGCGAGTCGCAGGCCACTAGAGGTCAGGAGGTCCGCCGCGAGATGCGACAGATAGCCGACCACCAAAGGATCCACGACAGCGCGTCCCAAGCCCCGCCAGCGGAGCAACAGGCCACAGGCGATCACGGCCAGGATAGAGTGGGTGAAGCCGCGATGCCCGATCGAGGCGGCGAGCGGATGGAGATCACTCGGACCCGGCGCCCGACCCAAGATTGCGGGTGATCAATATCGGGCAACAGCGCTCCACCGATTGTCAGTGCCAGGCGACCGGGTCGAGCGCGGGCAAACCCAGGTGCGGGGCGGTCCAGGCCCACGCAGCCACGCCGACAGCGACATGCGAGCCCGCCATCATCGCTGTACCTCCTTGGTCCGGTTCGGGGCCTGACCGATACCGCAGACGCCCCGCCGCGCGTAGCAGCGGTGTGCTTCTGTCGGTGCTAGAGGTTTTTGCGGATGCCTGATAGCCGAATTTCTTTACCCATAACCGCCGTTTAGTGGTAGTCCTAATAGGCTTTTCTCTTAAGAGCCTAACAATGGACCTGATTCCCCGCCACTTGACCGGCAAAGTGGCCCGAACGCTGCAAACCAGCCGTGTGATCAACATCGTCGGCCCCCGCCAGACCGGCAAGACCACCCTCGTTCGGGACATGCTTCAGGCGGCCCGCTTCCTGACCCTCGACGACGAGGCCTTGTTGTCTTCCTTGGCGTTGGACCCGTTCGGTCAGCTCACCGCCGTTGCCGCGGAAGCAGCGGACGCCGGTCTTCCCGTGGTGATCGACGAAATACAGCGCCTGCCACAAATCACCCTGGCGCTGAAGCGGATCGTCGACCGGGACCGCCGGCCAGGACAGTTCGTCCTGACCGGGTCCTCGGATGTCTTCACCACCCCAAAGGCATTGGACAGCCTGGCTGGCCGGGTATCGACGCTGACCCTCCGCCCACTGAGCACTGCGGAGATTTAGCGCCGCGGACCATGTGGGCTGTTGGATGCAGTACACGATGGCCAGACGGATCTGCTCAGCGTGCTGCCGCCTCCCCTCCCCTTCGGTCGGGCTGACGCGATCGACCTCATCGTCCGGGGTGGCTTCCCGGAGATCCGGCTACTGAGCGGCGCCGACCGCATGGCGCGCTATGAGGGCTACGTCGGCAGCATCGTCGAACGGGACGTGGCGCCGGTCGCCGAAATACGCCGACCGGACACGCTTCGCCGGCTGATCAACCAGCTCGCGCACCGCACCGCCGAGGAACTCAACGTGGCAAGTCTGTGCGCCGCTCTGGGTGCGCGAAAGGAGACGGTGACGGGGTATCTCGACGTGCTGTCCCGGCTTGGCATCGTCCACCGCCTTGGCGCCTGGACATCCTCGGGTGCCCGCAAGGACGTGAAATCCCCAAAACTTCATTTCATGGACACGGGGTGTGCCTCGGCGCTGCGTGGCGAGGATGTCGGCAGCTTTGGTCTCGGCGCCGATCCCGCCGCGCTGGGACACCTGCTCGAAAGCTTCGTCTTTTGCGAGCTCGAGAAGTCATTGCCATTTCTCGACCGGCGATGGGCGCTTTATCACTGGCGCAACGCGCCACGGGAAGTGGACATCGTTGCGGAAGCCCCAGGCCGGATGCTGGCTTTGTTCGAGATGAAGGCATCAACGACGGTAGACTGGCACGATTTCCATCATGTCGATTGGTTCCTGAAAGACGGTCCCGGACACGCGTACAAAGGTGCCGCGTTCGTCGTGTACCTGGGTGATCAGGTGCTCTCGTTTGGCCCGGGCCGTGTTGCGCTGCCGCTCTCGATCTTCTGGTCCTACGCGAGCAGCCCCTGATTCCGCGGCGCCATCCCGGACGCTCGCATCCGTTGCGAATCCCGGCGTCGTACGCGACGTGATTTCAGACATCGTGATCGATGTGCTCATCGTCGCGCCCGGGTTCGGGCGCGTCCGCAGCCGGCATGGCCATACCATTCTGCAGGTCGGTCGGCGCCGGTCCGATCACCGGGCTGGCCAGGGTTTGAAGCGCCCGCCTGGTCTGCCGGATCGTCTGGTCGAGATGCGCCATCCAGTGCTCGAGGTCGCTGTAGTCGAACGCTCGCCGCTCGACCGGGGTGAGCGGCGGCAGCGGCAGCGGTGGGCCGACGACATCATCCTCGGCCGGCAGGATCGGTGGCCAACCGCGCCCGCGACCCGGCTCGGGCCGGTAGGGCGGTCGAACCGCGTCGCCGAGCGGTGCCATCCCCTTGAGGCCGAACAGCCGCCGCTTCGCACGATGGGTGACCTCGACGGCGACGCCAGCGGTGACCAGGCCGTCCAGCAGCCGGATGGCACTCTTGACCGTGACGCCGAGGCCGGCGGCGAGCGCGGTGGCGGAGATCAGCGGCGTGGCGGCCAGCACGTCGACGCAAGCGGCGGCATGCGAGTCGCGTCGCCGGCCGGACACCCCGGCGCGCGCCGCGAACCACGCGCGTTCGAGATCCATCAGCAACTGCCGTCCGTCCGCGGCCTCGCCGGCGAGAGCGCGCAGGAACGCCGGCAACCAGGCGGATAGGTCAAACGACGTCTCGGCGCGCAGCGCCGCCGCCGCGGTGAGCGGCACGGGCACCCGGAGGATTTTGTGGCGCGTCCAGAAGCGGACCAGCGCGGCACGGATCGGCGGATGTCGTACTTCCATGGGCACTGCACCGAATTCCGGCCGTGATCAGTGGGTTGATCTTTTGCGAGTGCACCGGCGCTTTGCCTTTGCGAGTGCACTATGGAGTGGGT
>CAWADP010000004.1:0-33893 GCA_963780805.1 uncultured Alphaproteobacteria bacterium | reverse complement strand
AACTGAGAACGTATTGCCGGCGCCTGTCACGCCGGCTCGATCGGCATCCGCGCGATCCCCAGCCAGGCGATGGGCGCCCCGGCCTTCTCCGCCGCTTGCTCGGGCGGCAGTGCCGCATCCCAATCGGCGGCGATGAAGCGCCGGCCGTTCACGCCCGCCGCGGCATCGAACACCAGCCAGAGCAGGGGCAGCACCATGATCTCCGGCTGCAGGCGTCCAGGCTGCGGTCGCCGGCATGGTCGCCGACCAGCGGTGTGTTAGTCACCCCGCCCGGCACCAGCACGTTCGACGTGACGCCCGTGCCTTTCAGGTCGGCGGACAGGCCGGCCATCGCCGCCTCGGCCGCGGCCTTGCTGGCGCCATACAGCAGGTAGCCCTCGCGCACCATGGTGCCGAGGCTGGTGGTGACGGTGATGATGCGTCCCGCCTTCGCCGCCAGCATGTGCGGCAGCACGGCGCGCGCCATCATGATTGGCGCGGTGGAGTTCACCGCCAGGAAGCGGCTCCATTGTTCAGGCGTCGCTTCCCAGAAGCGGATCGGCTGGCTGCGCGCATCGGCCCGCACCGAGGCCTGGCCGATCCCTGCGTTGTTCACCAGCACATCGATCCGGCCGCTGCGGTCCAGCACCGCGGCGACGATGCGGTCGAACGCGTCGGGCTGCGACAGGTCGGCCTGCATGGTCTGCACCGCGCCCGGCTGCCCCGCCGCCGCGGCGGCCAGCGAATTCCAGGCCGGCGGCGGTGCGGTCCACCACCGCCACGTCGATCCCGGCGCCGAGCAAGCCCAGCGCCATGGCGCGGCCAAGGCCGCTCGCGGCTCCGGTGATGATGACAGTCTTCCTGGTGGCCATGGTGCTTCCTCCGCGATCTGTTGTTGCTTCACGTCCCATCATCGCAGAGGTAGTGCCCCCGGAGGAAGATCGGGCGGAAGACCCGGAGGAAGACCGGGCGACGGGTGCGGATCAGGGTTTCCCGGCGGTCGCCGCCGCAGGCGCCGCACTGCCCTGGGCGGCAGGAGTGGTCGCCGGCAGCGCCAACGATATCGGCGCGCCCGCCTGCGGCGCTGGTGGGCCGGTGGCCGATTGGACCGGGACACCGGTCGCGGGCAGCGTTGCGGTCGGCATCGTGGCAGTAGCCGCGGCTGAAATCACCGGCCGCCGCGGACACGGCGGGCGTGACGGGCGGCGCTGCCTCCAGGCCGGGTGGAAATCATTGGCAACGGGACCGTCCCGGTGAGGCCTGTTGTGGACACACCAGCGGGTGGAGACGCTGGGGCAGAAGAGGGGGACGTTGCGCCAGGTGTTGGGACGGCGGGTGCAGCGGCTGCCAGTGGCAAGACGGACGATGTCGTCGCCGCAGCCCCCGCGACCAGTGGCGCCGAGACCGCGGCGCCGGGTGGCGCCGAGGCAGCCGCAGCGGTGGGCGTCCCCCCCGCCGTCGCGGGCGGCGGCGCAATCGCGGCAGGTCCGGAACCCGGGGGAGGCGTGGCGGCCGGGGGTGCGGACGGCGTCGAGGCGACCGTAGGCGCGGACGTCCCCGACATCGTGGCGACCGGAGGCGCGGACGCCGCCGACATCGTGGCGGCCGATGCGGACGTCGCCGTCCCCGCGGTGGCCGGTGCGGGCGTCGTCGTCCCCGTGGCCGGCGTGGCCGGCGGCTTGGCCGTCGCCGCCTGCTTCGGCTTGGGCGGCGGCATCCCGGGCAGTGCCACCGTGTAGTCCGGCACTACGCGCGCCTGCTTGCCGGCGATTACCAACACCTTCTCGCCGAGTGCCAGCGGCACCTTGTCGCGCTGCGTCACCGACACCAAGCTGCCGTCGTTCTGCCGCACGATGTACTCCCAGGCGGTGGTGTCACCCCCTGCATGCTCGACCCCATTGCCGACCAGCCCGCCGATCACCGTGCCACCCAGCGTGGAAAGCGCGGTGATCGGGCCGCCGCTATCGACCTGCGAGCCCGCAATGCCGCCCACCGCCGCCCCGGTAACCGTACCCAGCGTGGCGTCGGCGCTCACCCTTACCTCGCGCACGCCCACCACATCGCCCTGCGTGACCTTGTTGGCCTGCTGGACCGCGGCCGCATTGTAGGTGTTGGGCGAATAATTGGGGCCGCAGCCGGCCAGCATGGCCAACATGGCGGCCGCGGCGGCGCCGATGACGTGACGAACCAAGCCCCGCCCTTCCTGTCTGTTGTGCGGGTGCGAGATAAGCACCTCGCGCCGCCGTGTCATCCCCGAAGACGCGCCAGCGCACAATGGCCCGCCCGACCGCCGCCGTCGTCATCTCTTCGTCGCAATTCGCTTCCATCCGCTGCCGGTTCGCGCCTACGCTGCTGCATCGCAGCAGGAGACGGGAATGGCGCCGACCGCCCTCACGCAGACGCAGACCCAGAGCCAGACCCAGTCCCCGCCGGCCGACACAAACTGCGTGTTACAGGGCTACGACCCGAACAATTTCTTCTGCGAGATGCTGCGCCGTGGCCATCCGCCGCATCCGGGTCTTGAACTGCTCTGCGCTCGCCTGGCCCAGTTCCCCATCGAAACCCTGCGCCGCCGCGCCGTGGACGCCGAACGCGACCTGCTGGAGCGCGGCATCACCTTCACCGTCTATTCCGACGCCACCGCGATCGACCGCATTCTGCCGTTCGACCTGATCCCCCGCGTCATCACCGCCGCGGAATGGCGGCAGATCGAGACCGGCGTCATCCAGCGCGTACGCGCTCTGAACATGTTCCTGCACGACGTCTATCATGACCGGAAAATCCTGGCCGACGGCGTGGTGCCCAAGGAATTGGTCCTGGGGAACGCCGGCTACTGCGAGACGATGGTCGGCTTCAACGTGCCGTTCAACACCTACGTGCATATCTGCGGCACCGACATCGTGCGTGACGAGACCGGCCGCTTCATGGTGCTGGAAGACAACGCCCGCACGCCGTCCGGCGTGTCCTATGTGGTGGAGAACCGCCACATGACGCAGCGCGTGCTGTCCGACCTGATGGCCGGACTGCAGGTGCGCGGCGTGGACGAGTACGGCCTGCACCTGCACCGCGCGCTGGTCGAGATTTCTCCACCATCGGTGCAAGACCCGCAGGTAGTGTTGCTGTCGCCCGGCATCTTCAACTCCGCCTATTTCGAGCATGTGTTTCTGGCGCGCGAAATGGGCGTGCCGCTGGTGGAGGGCCAGGACCTGGAGGTGGAGAACCACCGCGTCTTCATGCACACCACGGCGGGGCTGGCGCCGGTGCACACGATCTACCGCCGCCTGAACGATGACGCGCTGGACCCCGTGGTGTTCAACCCCGACAGCATGCTGGGCGTGCCCGGCCTGATCGAGGCCTGGCGCCGCGGCAACGTCGCCATCGCCAACGCGGTCGGCACCGGCGTGGCGGACGACAAGGCAGTGTACGCCTACATGCCGCGCATCATCCGTTACTATTTGGCCGAGGACCCAATCCTTCCCAACGTCGAGACCAACATCTGCAGCGAACCCGACGCGTTGGCCTACACCCTGGACCATTTGTCCGAACTGGTGGTGAAGCCGGTCGCCGAGTCCGGCGGCTACGGCCTGATCATCGGCCCGCACGCGACCCGCGCCCAGTTGGACGATTTTCGCGCCCGGCTGCTTGCCGACCCCGCCAACTACATCAGCCAGCCGACGCTGAAGTTGTCGGTCTCGCCGACATTGACCGAGGATGGCGTCGCGCCGCGCCACATCGATCTGCGGCCCTTCGCGGTGACCGGCCGCGATACCTGGGTGCTGCCCGGCGGCCTGACCCGGGTCGCGTTGCGTGCCGGCACGCTGGTGGTGAACTCGTCGCAGGGCGGCGGCACCAAGGACACCTGGGTGCTGGCATGAGCGAAACCCTGCAAGTCACCGGCACCATGCGCCTGATTGCGCGCCACGCCGCCAGCGCGTTGTGGCTGGCGCGCTATGTTGAGCGAATCGACAACCTGGCCCGCATTCTCGACGTGACCAGGACGTTCACGCACGATGACAGCGACTGGCTGACCATACTGCGCATCAACGGCGACGCCACCGGCTTTCTGAAGCGCTATCCGGAAGTGAGCCACGACAATGTCGCGCGGTTCTATTTGCTCGACGCGGACATTCCCAGTTCCGTGCAGGCGGCGATCGCCGCGGCGAAGGAGAACGCACGCACGCTGCGGGCGCTGATCTCCACCGAGATGTGGCTGCAGATCAACGTGTTCCACGGCCGCATCCGCGCGCTGAGCGGCGCCGATCTGGCTCCGGATCGGCTGTCCGCCGTGTGCGCCATGCTGAAGGAAGGCGCCCAGGCGCATGTCGGCATCAGCGAGGGCACGTTCTATCGCGACCAATGCTGGCACTTCACCATGATCGGCCGTTATCTGGAACGCGCCGACCAGACGACGCGCTTGCTCGATACCCGGTTCAACGCGCTGGTGCCGCGGGCGGATGCCGGCGATCCGGATATCGATGCCGGCAAGTGGCACGCGCTGCTGCGCGCCGCCGGCGGATATCACGCGTACCGCCGCGAGCACCCACACGGCTACAAGCCGGTGGAGGTGGCGGGCTTCCTGGTGGCGAACACCGCGTTCCCGCGCTCGGTGGCACTGAACCTGTCGCAGATCGAATGGCACCTGACGCAGCTTCGCCTGCGCTATTACTTGCGCGGTGGCGCGCGGGCGTTGGAGCGGCTGGACAATCTGTGCGCGTCGCTGACGCACGAAGGCGTGGCCGACCTGGTGGCGCGCGGACTGTCGCCGTTCCTCGACTGGATGCAGCGCGAGATCGCCGCGCTGCATGCCGATGTGATCGTAGGGTTGTGCGGGGGGTAGAGCGCTTTCACCCGGACCGGAATCGCCGTGGTCCCGCTGTGGGGTGGCCGGGGGCTGGCCGGGCAAGAGCAACCTCCGCTTGAAACCAACCTCCGCTTGAAACCAACCTCCGCTTGAAACCACTGCGGCGCGTCCCGGCATTGCCGAACCATTCCTGAGTCTGCCGATTTCCTGTCATGATCACGCCGCAGTTACGTGCTATATATGACATCTGCCAAATATCGTTGCCCTTGACCTACAAAGGGTGGATGGTGCCCGGGTCATCGTGTCCCGGGAGGCAACATGTCCATCATCGGTATCCTGGCGAACGGCGTTTTTGCGGATACGGGGGGCAACATCGTCGGGTCCCAAGGGGCCGGTTCGACGCTCACTCACCATTTCGGGGCGTCCTCGATTTGGGGTCATCCAGGCTTGCAGAGCTTCTCGACACAAAGTGACAACGTCAGCAACCAACCTGGCGCGAATGTTGTCGTCTCACAGTTCCAAGACGCGGCTGGGACCCACAATGTCAACGAAATCGGTGTATTCGCGACAAAATGCACCACTGTCACCTACCAGATGACCGCCTTCGATGGCGGCAGCGGCAGCGCGTTGTGCATTACCGAATTTCTTGACTGAACCGGGGGAAAGGCGAAGGTAATGGCCAAGAACCAAGTGTTTGGGCCTTATGACCAATGGAGCATGGTAGTCCTGTACGATCCGAAAACGGGATCTATCGCGCACACCCACCAGGCTGTCACGACACGAGGGGGCACCGCTCCCGACCCGGCCACATTGGAAAAGCTGGCGGCGGATCACGCGGCGCGGGCGACAAATACCTCGGTCGCCGGGATGGCATTTCTCCATGTCGATCCCACTGAAATCGATTCCGATTCACACTATACCGTCGATATCAAGAGTCGGTCTCTGGTGAAGGCTGCTCTCCGCAAGCCCGCGGCGTAGAACAAGACGGTTGCAGTCCTGGCGTAACGCCGCCGCCGGCGACCTGCATCGAGCCGCCGGCGACCTGCATCAAAGGGTCAGAATCACAGGTTCGGCAATGTGACGACGACACCCTCGGCGGTGGACCGCCGACGGCGTGTCACTTCAGGGGGGAGTTGCATTACGCCGTCACCAACGCAGCGCGCAGATCCGCGACCACTTTGTCCGCTGTCCGCTTGCGCCATCGCACCCGCTTGCCAATCGGATCGTTTTCGACTTCCGGCAGCACCTTGGCAGCGACGAACACCGGGCCCGGCGCGCGCAGAATTCCCGGTAATTCGCGCGCGAACCCATCCAACTCGGTGAACGCAAACGCCCTCGGATAGCCGGCGCCCCGTGCCAGCATGTCATACGCGACGTGCCTGGCGTTTGGCACGGGCTGCCCACCCGTCGTCGCGTACACCTCGTTGTCTAGCACGAAATGATAGAAATTCGCCGGAGCTTGCTCGGCAGTCGTCGCCAACATGCCGAGGCTCATCAGCAGGTCGCCTTCCGAATCCAGCAACACCACACGCCGGCCGGGCTGGGCCAGCGCGACTCCTAGACCGAACCCGGCATGCCCGCCCATGGCCGGATCGCCGAGCGGCAGGTCGAACGCTGTTTCGCTGATCTGCGCCCAATACCGCCCGCTCCGGCCGGGAATGACGATCGCATCGCCACGATGCTCCGCGATCGCCCGCACCACGTCCGCCATGTGCATCATCGCGCCACACTCCTAACGGTTGAATCCGTGGTACTCATCGCCGACCAGCACCACGACCGGGCGCTGCGTCTTCTCCGCCTCGGCGAAGGCAACGGAGATGCGGTCGGCATCCGCATCGCCCTCGATCAGGTAGAACGGAATGTTGAAGGCCATCAGGAAACGCTCGGTATAGGTCGCAGCGCTGTCGGCATTGACGCCGTGCCGCGTGTAGCCGCGATAGCCGACCATCAGCACGACCGGCACATGCAGGCCGATCAGCCAACCGCGGATCGAATCGCCGGATTCCATCATGCCGGTGTTCTGGATCAGGATCATCGGCTTGCGCCCGCCGGAGAACAGACCTGCCGCGATAGAGCACGCGTGGCCTTCGCGCGTGACGCCGATCAGGCGCAGGTCGGGATCGGCCTGCATCAGCAGATAGAGCCAGTTCGTCTCGCTGTCCGGCAGCCAGACGATATCGGTGACGCCGTTCTGCTTCATTTGCCGCAGCACCGTTTCCGGGCTCAGTGCGGCGGCTTCCGTGTGGCTCATCCCATCCTCCGATTTGTCGGCCGGCAGGGTTGCAGCTAACATCATCCGGCAACGGCAGCACAAGGGAGGGCCAAAGCCATGGCGGCAAACACCTTCAAGATTGGCGACCTTACGATCCACCGCATCGTCGAGATGGAATGCGGCTTTACCCCGGCGCTGGAGTTCCTGCCCGACCTGAAGCCGGAGGTGCTGGCGGAAAACCGTTCCTGGCTGGCACCCAGCGCACTGGATGCCCAGGACAACCTGGTACTGTGCTTCCAGTCGTACATCGTGCAGACGCCGCGCCACACCATCCTGGTCGATAGCTGCATCGGCAACGACAAGGATCGCCCCGCGCGCCCGCTGTGGCACCAGAAGAAGGACGACGCGTGGATGCGCGGCCTGGCGGCGCTCGGGCTGACGGTGAACGACATCGACATCGTCATGTGCACCCATCTGCACGTCGATCACATCGGCTGGAACACCCGCCTAGAAAACGGCCGCTGGGTTCCGACTTTTCCCAAAGCCCGCTACCTGTTCTCCAAGACCGAGTTGGACTACTGGCTGGTGGAGAACGACAAGGTCGGGCTGCCGCAGATCGCTGACAGCGTAGTGCCGATCGTCGAGGCGAAGCGCTGCGACCTGATCACCTCCGATCATGCGGTGGACGACGTCGTGTCGCTGATCCCGACGCCGGGGCACACGATCGACCACTACGCGGTACAGTTGGGCCGCGGCGGCAAGGATGCGGTGATCACGGGCGACCTGATCCATACGCCGCTGCAGGCGCGGTATCCCGAGCTGTGGATGCGCGTGGACTACAATCCGGCACAGGGGTCGGCGACGCGCCGCAAATTCCTGGAGACATACTGCGACACCAGCACGCAGTGCTGCTTCATGCATTTCCCCTCGCCGTCGCGTGGTTACATCAAGCGCTGGGGCAACGGGTTCAAGTGCGACTATATCACGGGTTGAGAGGAGACCGACGATGGCGTTCTACGAACTGCGGCAATACAAGGTGCTGCCTGGCCGGATCGACGGATGGGTGCGCATCATGGAGGAGGAGATCATCCCCTTCCAGGTTTCGAAGGGCATGGTGATCTGCGGCAGCTTCCGCGGCGAGACGGATCCGTCGGTGTACGTGTGGCTGCGCCGCTTCGAAAGCGAAGCACAGCGGGAAGCGCTGTACAAGGCGGTGTACGAGAGCGAATACTGGAAGACGCAGATCGCGCCGCGCGTGCCCGAGTACCTGGACCGGCCGAACAACGTGGTGACGCGCATCGTCCCCACGCCGCATTCGACGGTGCAATAGGGCGGAGGCCGGACGGGTCGGGCGCTACTCGCCGAAGCATCGCGCGACACGTGTCATCGCGAGGCCCTCAAGCGCCGCAGCAATGCCACAACAGCCGGCGCCCGAAATGTCCGGACGTCGGCTCGCTGCGGATTGGTTCGGTCCTGCGGGCCTCGCAAGATGGCTTCAGCCGCCGACGGACCGCCGGCCCGACCTATCGCCAGGACATGCTCACGGTGCAACTCAGACAAAGTCACCGTGGGTCAGCGACGTGATCCCGGCGAACGTGACCTTGGTATTGTCCGACAAGGTGATGGTGACCGAACCGTTCGTCACGGTCTGCGTCTTCAGCGCATTCTGGATCGCGTTTGCGCCATAGCCGATCAGCGCCACCTGGTCCTGGCCGCCGAAATTCATCAGCAGATCGGTGCCGCCGGCCTGGCCCTTGATGAAGGCAAAGCGGTCGGCACCGCCAAAGCCGCCGATCATGGTGGCGGCGCCGCTACCGGCCAGCAGTGTCTCATTGCCAAACCCGGCAATGATCTGGTCGCTGCCGGAGCCGGCCTGCAACGTATCGGCGCCGGACGCAAAGCCGCCGAACAGGGTCTCGCTGCCGCCTGCCGCACGCAGGGACTGCGCTTGCGAGCCGTTGGCGAACAGCTCATCGCCGTCGCCGCCACCAAACAACGTGGCCGCGCCGGTGCCGGCATAGAGCATGTTGTTGCCGTCGGACCCGCCGGATACGAACATTGTGCCGGCGCCGCCATAGACGGTTTCGCTGCCGCTGCCACCCAGGATGGTTGCCGGGCCGGCGCCGCCAATGAATGTCAGCGGACCCGTGCTGCCGTAGACCAGGTCGTCGTGGTTGCCGATGGCGACGATGGTCGCCGCGCCGCTCCCCGCGAGCACGCTATCGTCGCCCAAAGATTGCACCAGCGCGCGGCCACCGCCCAGTATGATTCCGTTGCCGCCGGTCCCGGCCTCGATGGTGTCGCTGCCGCCGCCCGCTGCCCAGATGAAGTTGTTGCCGTTACCGGCCGTGATCAGCCAGTTGCCGTTGTCGGAACCAGGGATAACGATGCGGTTATCGCCACCGCCCGCGGCAATGCTGCCCGAGCCACCGGTGGCGAAGAACGTCAGGTTGCCAGTGGACGACAGCACCTTCTCGTTGGCGTCGCCGGAGCCGAACACGACGGCGTCCTGCGCCGTGACCACCAGCGCGTCATAGCCGGTGGGGAGAACGGTGATGCCATCCTGGGTCTGGATGAACTCGCCGGTCTTCCCCGCCGGTAGGTTCGTTGGCGGCCCGCTGGTGTCGGCCACGGGAATGATCATGCCGGCATCGACGCCGGCGGTGATGGCCGCCGCAAGTTGCCCGGCGATGACGACGTTCGCGCTCGACGAATAGTTCAGGCTGATGACCTTGCCACCAACGCCCGCGACTGTGACCGCCGTCATGGTTGTGCCCCTGGATGCTTGCCGACGGAGAGTGTGACGACGACAGATGCAAAAGAACGGGAATGCTGCGGCGCATCGTTCGACATTAAATCAAAAATTGTTTGCAATGATATCGGGTGTAATTAGGTATATCTCAAAGATATATTACAGAGGAGAGGCATCGTCATGATCCTCGTATGATCGTCGCGCTAATTGTGCGGTGGTGCCGTTAAATTGGCGTTGCTGCTCTGCAATATCGTGCAAGGCCAGCAGCGAACCGTCGGATTGCCGTGAATCCAGGCTTGATTCTATGATTGTCGCCCGGGGGCCGCATGATGGTGACAAGGAGCCGTATAGTGGCAATACAACCGGGTAAGGTCGTCATCTACCACAATCCGAAGTGCAGTACGTCACGCAAGGTGCTCGGCATGCTGCACGAGGCTGGCGTGAAGCCGAGGGTTGTCGAATATCTAAGAGTTTGTCCGGGAACATTCCTAGGCGCGGCATAGCCTCCTGACCATGAAGCGGATGGAGGCGATCAGCAGAAAAGCCCGCGCCTTGTGGTTCAGATTCTCCCAGTCCTTGCTCAGGCGCCGGCAACGGTTCAGCCAGGCGAGTGTGCGCTCGACCACCCAGCGTTTGGGCAACACTGCGAAACCCTTGGCCTGGTCCGAGCGCTTGACGATCTCCACCTGGACATTTGCCAGCACCTTCCTGATGGCCTTGCGGAACTTGGGTCCCTGGTACCCGCCGTCGGCATAGAGCTTCAGCAGGAATGGATACAGGCCGAATAAGGTGCCCAGCAACCAGGCGCCGCCGTCGCGATCCTGGACGTCCGCGGCTGTCACGATGGCATGCAGAACCAGCCCCTGCGTATCAACCAGAACGTGCCGCTTCTTGCCTTTGACCTTCTTGCCGGCGTCGTAGCCGTGCGGATCAATATGAGCACCGCCCTTCTCGGCACTCTTGACGCTCTGGGCGTCGATGATCGCCGCGGTCGGGCTGGCCTCCCGCAAGGCCTGCTCCCGACATTTGACGTAGAGTGCGTGATGGATCCGCTCCAGCGTCCCGTCCCAACTCCAGCGGTCGAGGTAGTCGTATATCGTGCTGCGTGCGGCAAGGCCCTTCGGGATCGCCCGCCACTGGCAGCCTGTGCTCAGGATGTACATCAGCCCGTTGACCACCTCGCGCAGCTCGACCGTGCGCTTGTTGCCGCCGGGTTTGGCGGGTGGGATCAAGGGCGCAATCTCCGCCCACTCCTCATCGGTCAGATCGCTCTCATAGCGCAGCCCGCTGCGGTCGTAGCGAGCGCGGTTCTCCTTGGTCCACATCCGGGTGCCCCGAAATTGCGCAGGGGACATAAAATGGGAGCAGAATCAAAGGGTTCAAGGGGCCACCGCTAACCGATTCAAAAAGACTCTAATTTGTTCTTGGACAGACACTAAAGACGCCGCCGAGCCGGGCGGAACTGCTGGACCTGCTGCGGCGGATGGAGATGGCGCCGCGTGCGCTGCTGCGCCGGCGCGGCACGCCATACGGTGCGCTCGGGCTGGAGGATCCGGCGAAGACGGATGCGGAGCTGATCGACGCCATGCTGACGGACCCGATCCTGATCGAGCGGCCGATCGTAGCCGGCCCGCGCGGCGTCCGCCTGTGCCGCCCGGTCGAACGCGTCTATGAGGTACTGCCGCAACGCTGACCTACGTCGCACTGCCCCGCTGACCCGCGTCGCGCCGCCCCGCCGGCGTCGCCCCGCGGCTCGCTCGCGCTGGGACGTGGCTGGTGTCGTCGTGGCCCGGCTGGCGCTGCGTCCGGGCCTGCGCGATGATCGCGGGATTGCCTGGAGAAACGCCCATGCCCAACGGAATCCTGCTCGTCGGCTTCGACTTCGCCAACGCTCACGCGGATGAATTCCACGATTGGTACGACCTTGAGCATGTCCCCGAACGACAGCACGTGCCGGGTTTCGGCGCCTGCGACCGCTGGATCAGCGTCGGCAATCCGAAGCACGCCGTCGCCACGTATGAGCTCGACAGCCTCGACGTACTGCAAAGCCCCGCCTACCGCTCGATCGGCGGTGAGAATTTGTCGGTGTGGTCGAAGCGTGTGACCGCCATGTGCACGCGGCTGATCCGGTTGGAGGGCGAGCAAATCCTGCCAGGTTCGCAGGCCGCACCGGACGGCGCGGGCGGGCTGCTGGTGAACGCGATGAACGTCGATCCGGCGCACGAGGCGGAATTCAACGAGTGGTACGACCACGAGCATATCCCCGCGCTGTCAGCCGTGCCGGGAACGCTGTGCGCGCGGCGGTTCCGCGACAGCAAGGGGACGCATCGGTATCTCGCGCTGTACCATCTTGCCTCACCTGACGTGCAGACGACGCCGGCGTGGCGGCAGGCGGCGAATTCGCCCTGGACGAACCGGTTGCGGCCGCATTTCCGCGACCATTTGCGCATTGTCGCCCGCCGCTACGTCCGCGCCGCATAGGCACGCGCTACAACCGAAAGCGTCCCGCATAACAACGGAGCCGGAGGAATCGTCATGGCCAGACTACCTTCCATTACCAGTAAGGAGCAGGTGGCGGCGAAAGATCACGCCGCGTTCGATGCAATCGTGGCGAGCCGCGGTGCCGTGCAGGGACCATTCACTATGTTCCTGAATTCGCCGGAACTGGCGCAACGGGCCGCCCATCTCGGCGCCTATGTGCGGTTCGAAGGCTCGCTGGATATGCGTGTGCGCGTGCTGGCGGCGATGACGGTGGCTCGGGAGTACGAGGCGCTGTACGTGTGGGGCGCGCAGACCGGCGGCGCGCGCCGGCTGGGGGTGCCGGAAACGACGATCGCCGCGATCCGCGAGAACCACTCGGACGGCATGCCGGCGGAGGACGCACAGATCGTCGCGTTCACCCGGGCGTTGCTGCGCCGGCATCGGGTGGACGATGCGACGGCGCAGGCAATGCTGGCGCGCTTCGGCAACGATCGGTTCATTCAACTTACCGGGGCGATCGGCTACTATGCGCTGCTGTGCATGACGGTGAACGCATGCGAGCTGGAAGCCGGGCCGGGGGCGGAGGTGCTGCAGACCTCGCCCTGAGCCGTCATTGCGAATTGGCCATCGGCCGATGGCGGCCGACCGCCTTGAATGAGACGTCAAGCAGGGCGGAAGGCTTTCCCCTCCCCTTGTGGGAGGGGTTGGTGGAGCGGTGCACCCCTCCACCAACCCCTCCCACAGGGGGGTGTCATTTCCCCGTGGGATCGCGGTGTCATGCAAGGCGGGTCCGCCGACGCCGGCCGGTGGTAGGCCAGTGGTCAACTCGCAAAGACACTTGAAGGCGGGCACCAACCGTCAAAGGTCACGCGCGCCTTCGAAGCACCCATTCCTAAAGTCGCACCCCGAATTCCTCGGCGAACCCCGCGCGGCCCAGATCGGTAATGGCGACCGCGCGCGTGTCGCGCTGGCGCTGGATCCAGCCCAACTCGAAGCACCGGCACGACAGCGCCGCGCCCAGCCGGCCGGCGATGTGCGGCCGGCGCTCGCTCCAGTCCAGGCAGGGGCGGCAGAACACGCGCTTCCCCGGCTCGGGTTCCGCGCCGAAGCCATGCAGGAAGCGGTGGCCGGCGTCGGTGACCTCGCCGCCGTCGGCAGTCAGCGCGACCAGGCCCCGCTCGCATAGCGAATCCGCCAGCCCGACTCCAAGGCGACCGGCCAAGTGGTCGTAGCAGCTTCGCGCGGTGCGCAGCGCCTCGCCGCCGCGCCATGTGGTGCGCCGCTCCGGCAAGTGAGAATCGGTTGCGGTGGACAACGCCATGATGCCTTCCAGCATCTGCCCGACGAGGGGCGAGGCCAGCCGGTAGTAGCGATGCCGGCCCTGCTTGTGCGGGGTCAGCAGCCCGGCCTGGGTCAGCTTGCCCAAATGGCCACTGGCGGTCGGTGCCGAGACATGCGCGGCGAACGCCAGTTCCTTGGCCGTCAACGCACGGCCGTCCATCAGCGCGGTCAGGATGTTGGCGCGGGCGGGGTCGCCGACCAGGGAAGCGGTGGCAGCAATACGGGTGGTGTCACTCATGGCGAAGGCCTGATCTGCGTGACAGCAAGATAGGCAGTCAAGCGCCTCGCCGCAGCCACCCATGCTTCGGCCGCCGCCGAACGGTCGAGCCACACGCAGCGGTCAATGGGCGGTGGTCAGCGGCAGCTTGGCTCCTGGTCGCACCGGTCGGTTTGACCGGGCGCCGCGCCGCGGTCAGCGAGGCGCTCGCGCAGCGTGACCAAGGCGGCCGCGAGAGTGGACAGGTGACGGTCGGAAGGAATACGAGTGATCAGGGTCTGGGTGACGCCCTCCAGCAGGACACCGAGCATCACATACGGGTCCGTCTCGCTTCGCATGGCGACCTTGATGGCGACCGAGAGGTCGGCAAGCGGATCAGGAGCGTGCGCGGCGGCCTCGGCTGCCTGGCTCGACAACTTCCTCACTGCCCGGGCGGTGCGGGATTTTCTGGTGGGTTTCATGCACTACATCCGGTGGGTGGCGTCGCGGGCCAGGGCGACGTTGGATTCATCTGAAAGCCGATTTCGGATCGAGACGCTATGCGGTTCATCACAAGAGGCCATTTAATCGCTTTGCCGCGGTGCCAATGGCGATAAGACGTGTCATGATCTGCTCGGCCTCGGATAGACTTCAGCCACCTCGCTGTGGCTGAATGGCCGCTCGTCGCGGTAGGTGGGGTGATAGCGAAACAGAGACACACTGTCAAGCTGTTTTGCCATTTTTGATGAGATAGGATCAAAAATTGGCCAAACCTGCGCAAAACGACGTGTATGCCGGCACGGAATGCGCGCAAAATAGCGCAGAGATGCTGACGCATGGCGAGCCGACCGACCGCGAAGTGGCGGAGCGGCTCCGTCAGGCTGTGCGGGCGGCCGGCGGCAACCGGGCGGTCTCCGAGCGCTCGGGTGTAGCGTTGGCGACCGTCAACAACTACGTCCGCCCGCGTGGTGGCCTGAAGATGCGTCCGTTGGCGGCGCTCGCCAAAGCCTGCGGCGTCTCGCTGGAATGGCTCGTTACCGGCGAACAACCTCCGCCCGGCTTCGCCCTGACCGCTGCCACGCGGCCGTCGGGACTGAGCGAACCGCAGGCGGACCTGTCGCCGGCTGGCACGGTCGGCGACATCGACGTGCCGACGCTCGCCAAGGCGATCGAAATTGTCGCGGCGATCGGCAAGGCGACCTGGGGGGACGACCCGAAGACGATGGCGCACCGGATCGCCACCACCTATGCGGTATTGCGCAAGCCGCCGGCCTCGTGCTGAACTTCCTGCGGAACCCGAACAGCGCAGGGCGGGTGGTCACTGGGGCTGCAGTCTGCTGTGCTGGTGCCATTTGATGGCATCAGCCAGCGGATCATTGCCCCCAGGACGCTTCCGCGCCGGCCACGAAGCCTGGCGCACCGAACGGGCCACGGGAACGCGCCTGCGCCGACTCCGATTGCTCCACTGACTCAAGCCACATCTCTGTCAGATAGGTGTAGGTGCTGCCCATGGTGAACCAGAATTCAATCGGCGGCTTTTGCATCGGTTGCTCGCGGTCGGGTTCGTTGGCGATTGCTCAGGCCCAGCGCACCAGGCCGCCGTCGATCGGGATGACGGTGCCGGTCACGTAGTCCGACAGGTCGGTGGCAAGGAACTCGACCACCTTGGCGCAATCCTCCACCGTGCCGAGCCGGCGCAGCGCCACCAGTTCCGAACGATCGGTGTTGGCGTCCTGGCTGTTGGCGAACACAGTCGCGACCACACGCCCGGTGGCAATGAAACCCGGCGCGATGCAGTTCGCGTTGATGCCGTGCGGGCCGAGGTCCTGCGCCAGGTAGCGCGTATAGTGCGCGATCGCCGCCTTGGCCGCGCCGTAATGCGCATAGCCGCCGTCGCGCGATGGCCCGAGCCCGGCGACCGACGCCACCGTAATGATGCGCCCCGAACGCTGCAGCTTCATCACCGGCGCGACGGCGTTGCAGCAATAGACCGTGCCGTACAGGTTCATGCCGGTGACAAGCTGCAGCAGCGCCGGATCTAGCGTGCTGGCCTTGATATCCAGCGGCCGGCCTCGGCCGCCGCCCGCATTGGCCACCAGGACATCGATCCGGCCCCAGACCGCCACCACCTGTGCCACCATCGCCTCGACCGCGGCAGGGTCGGCAACATCGCCTTCGATGCCGATTGCGGTGCCGCCGGCGGCCTCGAGCTCGGCGACGGTGGTGTCGGCGGTCATGTCCTTTGCTTCGGCCTCGAACTCTACGTAGGACTTCAGGTTGATGTCGGTTACCGCGACCTTGGCACCCAACGCGCCGAGCCGCCGCGCATAGGCGCGGCCCAGCCCGCGCCCGGCGCCGGTGACGATCGCCACCTTGCCGTCAAGCTTGCCCATGCCGTGCTACTCCATCGCCTCCGCCCGCACTGGTCCGACCTGCCGCGGGCGCCGCATCAGGAACAGCAGCAGCAGCGCCGGCAGCGTCGTGAGGATCAGCAGCTTATAGTCGTCGTTGTAGGCGATGATCTGCGCCTGGTGGTTCACCATCTGGTCAATCAGCGCCGCGCCGTGCCGATGCGCGGGGTTCAGCATGCCCAGCGCCGCCAGCGCTCGGTTAAACGGGGTCACGTACGCGCCGATTTGCTCGTGCAGCACCTGGGTGTTGCGCGCCAACATGGTGGTGACGACGGAAACGCCGACTGCTGCGCCGATGTTGCGGAACAAGGAGAACAGACTGGCGCCTTCGGTGCGAAGCGCCGGGTCAAGTGTGGCGAAGGCCAGCATCTGCAGCGGGGTGAATACCAGGCCTAAGCCGGCACCCTGAAGGATGATCGCGACTATGATCTCGTGCTGCGACACGTCCGGCGTCCAGCCGGTCATGATCCAGAACGACCAGCATTCCATGACCAGTCCGATTGCGACCATCAGGCGCGCGTCGATACGGTGCGACAGGCGGCCGCTCAGCACGATCGTGCAGAGGTTGCCGAAGCCGCGGGGCGCCATCACCAGGCCGGCGGTCGCCACCGGATACTCCGCCAGGTTCTGCAACCAGGGCGCCATCATTGCGAGGCTGGAGACCAGAAGCGTGCCCACCGCGAACATCATCACGATGCCGGCGGAGAAGTTGATGTCGCGGAACAGGACCGGGCGGATCAGCGGGCGGCGTGCCCAGCCGAGATGGATCAAGAACAAATAGGTACCGAGGCCGGCGAGGACCGCCTCGACGAGGATCTCGCGGGAGGCGAACCAGTCGCGTTCCTGCCCCCGGTCCAGCATCATCTGCAACGCGCCGATGCTGAGCGAGAGCAGGGCGAAGCCGAGCCAATCGAAGCGCAGGCTGCGGCTGCCGGGGGCGTTGGGCAGGAACACCAGCAGGCCAAGCGTGCCGAGAATGCCGACCGGCAGGTTGATGTAAAACACGTAGCGCCAGTCGTACCAGGCGGTGAGGTAGCCGCCGAGCGTCGGGCCCATGATCGGGCCGATCATCACCCCCATGCCCCACAAGGCCATCGCCCAGCCGCGTTGCTCTGGCGGGTAGATGTCGAGCATGGTCGCCTGCGACAGCGGGACCAGAGCGGCGGAGAACATGCCCTGCAGCAGCCGGAACACCACGATCTGCTGCAATGTCTGCGCCGCGCCACATAGCATGGAGGCGACCGTGAAGCCGACGATGCACATGATGAACAGTGGCTTGCGGCCGAAGCGCGAGGCGAGCCAGCCGACCGGGGCGGTCATGATCGCCGCCGCGGTGATGTAGGAGGTGAGGACCCAGGTGATCTCGTCGTAGCTGGCGGAGAAGCTGCCCTGCATGTAGGGAAGGGCCACGTTGGCGATGGTCTGGTCGAGCGACTGCAGCAGCGTCGCGCCGATGATGCACCAGGTGATCATGCCGCGATGGGGGAATTTCTCCCCCTCGGACGCGACGCGGCCGGCCCCGGCGACGATGGTCGTCATTGTGCCAGCATGGAGCGGAAGGGAGTTGCAGCCCCGGCGTCAGGGCGCGGTAGGCGCGCGTTCAGCCTGCGGCGCGCGGAATCGCGTGACGGACGCTGGCATGGTTGTTTCCTCCCACAGGGTCGTTAGGTGGGAGATTGCCACATCCTGCGGGTCCGCCCAAGGCCGATTGGCAATCGAACGCAATCGAACCGCAATCGAACCTGGCACTAATCCCCGACTTCGATCACTGCATCCGCCGCGAGGGCGCCGTGGCCTTGCGGCATCGCGAACACCGGGTTCAGGTCGATCGATTGCAGCCGCGGGCCGGCGGCCGCAGCGAACGCGGACAGCCGCGCCAGCATTTGCGCCAGGGCGTGGATGTCCACCGGCGGCCGGCCGCGCGCACCCAGCAGCAGCGGCGCGCCCTTGATCGAGCGGATCATCTGCTCTGCCACGTCCGGGCCGAACGGGCAGCGGCGGAACACCACGTCCTTCATCATCTCGACGAAGATGCCGCCGAGGCCGAACATTGCGATCGGGCCGAACACCGGGTCGCGGTGGATGCCCAGGATGCACTCCACGCCGCCTTGCAGTTGTTTCGCCACCAGCACGCCCTCGATACGGGCGTCCGGTGCCGCGCGCTTCGCCCGCGCGAGCAGCAGATCGTAGCCGTCGCGCACCGCGGTGGTGTCGGAGACACCCAGCAGTACGCCGCCGATTTCCGACTTGTGCAGGATGTCGGGGGAGAGAATCTTCATCACCACCGGGAAGCCGAATTGCTCCGCCGCCGCTACTGCTTCTTCGGTGCTGCCGCAAGCTTGCTCGGGCGCCGACATGATGCCGGCGGAAGCGAGCAAGCGCTTGGCTTCGGCTTCGGACGGCGTGGCGTCGGGCAGCGTCACCGCATGCACCGTGGGTGGCGGCGCGCCGGGTGGTGCGGCGAACGTCTCGCCGAACTTGCCCATCGCGTCGATGGCGACCACGGCGCGGGTCGGGTCCTCGTGGCAGATCCACCCGTCGTCTTCCAGTTCCGCGATGCGGTCGCGCGGTGCGATGATCGACAGCGCGTACAGCCGATCCGGGTATTTCGCCTTTGCCAGGTTCAGTTGCTCGCGCGTCAGCGGCCAGCGGCGCGACGACGCGGTCATGCTGAAGAATCCCAGCACCGATTTATAGCCGCCGTCGCGCAGCACCGCCTCGGCGAACTTGTAGATCAGGGTGACGTCGTTGCCGACCTGCGCGGTGGCGTCCACCGGATTGCGGGGGGCGCAGAAGGGCACCAGCTCGCGCAGGTATTGCTGGGTCGGTGCTGGCATTTCCGGCATCGGCAGGCCGACATCGGTGGCGACGTCGCTGATCAGCACGCCCGCGCCACCGGACACCGTGATCACGCCCAACGTGTTGCCCACCGGATAGATTTTCCGCGTGGCAGTATGGGCGATGTCCAGCATTTCCTCCGAGTTGCGGGCGCGCACCACGCCGAACTCGCGCATCACCGCTTCGGTCACCGCATCGTCGCCGGCGATCGAGGCGGTGTGCGACTTCGCCGCCTTGCCGCCGAGTTCGCTGCGACCGACCTTCTGCATGATCACCGGCTTCTTCGACGCCCGCGCGGTTTCCAGCGCGGCCAGGAGGCTGGCCGACTCACGGATGCCTTCCAGGTAAGTGGCGATCACGTCGATTTCCGGGTTCTCCGCCAGCCAGCCGATGCATTCGCCCACTGTGACATCGGCCTCGTTGCCGGTCATGATGCAGAGCGAGGCGCCGATGGCGCGGTTGCGGGCCAGCGTGTAGAGATGCGTGCCATAGGCGCCGGACTGGCTGGCGATGCCGATCCGCCCCAGCACCGGCCATCCGGAATCGAATGACGTCGAGAACGTCGCGTAATACGCGGTGCGCGCGTCAAACACGCCGAGGCAGTTGGGGCCGAGGATACGCATGCCATACTGCCGCGCGGTGGCGACCATGCTGCTCTGCACGGCGGCGCCGGCGTCATCGACCTCGGCGAAACCGGCAGTGAACATCAGCGCCGCCTTGGTGCCGCGCTTGGCCAGGTCTTCTACTGCCTGAGGGGCGATCTCCGCGCCGACGGCGATGATCGCCACATCCGGCGTTTCCGGCAGGGCGGCGACGGAGGGGTACGCTTTCACACCCTGCACCTCCGTCCGGTTGGGGTTCACCGGATAAATGGCGCCCTTGAAGCCCTGCGACTTCAGGTAGGCGATGGGGCGCCCGCCGATCCGCGTGGCGTCGGACGAGGCACCGAGCACGGCGATAGACCGCGGCGAGAGCAATGGCGTGAGACCAGAGAAGCGCGAGGCTGCGTCGGGCATGGCGGCGGACATTCCCCCTTTTTGGAGTTGAAACGGCTTTGGCCGGTTCGCCAGGACGGTGGAGTGTGACGGGGCGATGACGCGGCGTAAACCTCTGCCGACAGCAGGGGTCGCCTGCGTTTTCCGGTTGGGCGATGATGCTGCCGTCTGCCTGTTGCCGTTGAGGATAGTGCCATGGCCGAACCCGAACGCATCGATCCACGCCGCGCGGCGCTGATCGCTTATGACGTGTGCCGGCGCGCGCTGACGCCGGCGGATGCCGCGCGGAGGGCGGCGGTGCGGCCGGTGCTGGACGCGTGGGTGCGGATGATCGGGATGGCGCGGGCGGCCGGCGTGCCAGTGATCTACACGACGCCGGTCAGCCGCGCCGATGGCGCCGATGTCGTGATGCTGCCGACCGACCTTTCGGCGGAGACCGGCGTGCCGCCGCTGACCAACGCCGTCGAGGGTTCGGAGGATGCCGGATTCCCGGATGAGATCGCGCCACGGCCGGAAGACTACGTGTTTCTCAAGCGCCGGCCGAGTGCGTTCTACGGCACCGGCGTCGCCGAGCTGCTGCACATGCTGCGGCGGGACGTCGTGATCATCGGGGGCGGCGCCACCAATCGCGGCGTCGAGACAAGCGTGCGGGAGGCGTTCAATATGGACCTGGCCTGCGTGGTGGTGCGCGAATGCTGCTGGGGCAGCGATGCGACGGCGCACGCGTATAGTTTGGACAAGGCGATGAAGATGTACGCGCGCATTCGGCGGCTGGAGCAGGCGGCGGCGATGCTGCGGGCGTGAGGGCGCCGACGGGGAGCGGTGACCGCGAGTTAGGGCGGTCAGCAAGGCGGCGGGGCTCACGGTGGGACAGGTGGCCTCCGGAGGTTGGCTGGCGGATCGACGTCAGCCTTGTCGTTCCGGGGATGATTTGTCTAGGCTGGCCGGCCAGGCAAAAGGGGGAACGGCAATGGCAACCACCGTGTTTTACGCCAGCAACCGCATGCTGACCGGTGAGCCTGACGTCGTCAGCAGCTACGGCCCCAACATCCAGCCCCCGTCTATATCGGCCGATATCATGTATGGGACGGCGTTTGTGGACGGAGTGGATGTCGCGACCGGGCGTCAGGGATCGATCACTTCCATTCAAAGCACGAACCGGGGCGCATTCGCCCCGAATGTGGCGGGGGACCTGTCCAATGCGGGCCGCAATCTCCTTGTCTTCATCCACGGTTTCGACAACACCTTCGAGGACGCTGTCACGCGCGCGGCGTTCAACCGGGAGTTTCTCGCAGCCTCGGGAAGGCCCGGGACCGATACCACGATCCTGGCTTTCAGTTGGCCGTCGCTGGGGAAGATCGTGAGCTTTCCTGTTCTCGATGGCGATTATCGCAAGGATCAGAAGATGGCCACCCTGTCGGGTGTCCACCTGATGAGCTTCTTCGCCCAGATCGAACCCCTGCTCCGTACGACGCGCGCCAATGGCCAAAGGACCTATCTGCTCGCCCATTCCATGGGCAACCTGGCACTGGCAAGCATGGTGGAAAACTGGTTCTTGCACGGTAATGGGAATGCCGAATTATTCGATGTGAGCATTCTTGCCGCTGGCGATTGCGGCTTCGATGCGTTCGAAGAGCCGCATCTCACCGGCTTGAGCGGTTTGTCACTGCTCAGTCGTCGCATTTCGAGCTACTACAGTCATGAGGACAAGGTGTTAGATCTGAGTCAGGCCGTCAATGGGCTGCAACGTCTCGGCCAGGACGGCCCGAAGGACCACGGTGATCAAACGAGGTTTCCGACCGTCACTTATCGCATGTTCGACGCGACTGACATCACGGACTTCGATCGCAATTTCCTCACTTCCCATCAGTATTATCGTTTGTCTCCGACTGTCCGCTCTGCGATAGCGATCGATATGGCTCCGTAAGCGTGTGAAATCCAGCCGGTTCAGTCACCCGGCAGACGAACCTCACGTCAGGTCGCCTCTGCCGATCGCGAACGGTGGCTCCGATCACGAGCGGGGCCTGGCGGGTCGAGTGCGCTGCCGCAGCGACGGCGCCTAACGCCGAGGCGCCGTCGGCGGTACATGCTCCCGCAAAAACCCCCGTACCCGTTCGATCGTTGCCGCCTTCAGCTCCGGCGGCTCCCGCCACGGAAACACCGTCTTCTCCGCCCGAGGCGCCAACGCCGCCACATCCTCCGATGCCGACAGCGGATGCGCGGGAGTATCATCCGGCAGCACCAGCATCGGAGTCTGGCAGCCACGCGCGAACTCCCGCGACACGCTGTAAACAAAGTCCGGCCGCGTGCGATACAGATTGTGCAGGTACGTCTCGATCGTCGCCATCGTCACGTCGGGCCGCCGCTTGCGAAACTCCGGCGCCCACACGTCACGGCCAGACCGATACATCACGTCCGGATCCTGCGGCCAATGTCCTACCGTCTGGCACAGCACCCCCGCCACCACGCGATCCGGCGCTCGCTGCATCAGCTTCAGCGCAAAGCATCCCGCCGATGCAGTAGCCCATGAAGAAGAACTGGCGGATGCCGAGGTGGTCCATCAGCCCAAGCTGATCGTCGGCGAACGCGCCCCAAGGATCATCGACGGGCACCGGCCCCGTCGATGATCCGCCATCCGCGTTGCGCTGATCCATGGTGATGCAGCGGAAGTCATTCTTGAAGACCTCCATGGCATCGAATACGGCGGTCGGCCAGTTGCTGACGCGGGAATTCAATCCGCCGCCGGGAGTCACCAGCAGAGGGAAGCCACTGCCGGTCTCCTCATAGCGGATGCGAACCTCGCCTTTTTCGTAGAATGGCATGGTGGTTTCTCCTTCCCCAATACGCGTGCAGGCCGGCCGTCAAGCAAGCAAGTCAGCGGTCACACAGTTGCACCGAGGACACACAGACTTTCACAGCGAGGATTCAGTAGAGTTTCAGAGAGAGAAGGCAGAGTTTCACAGAGAGAAAACAAATGGCACGCCGTGCCCAACGGTTCAACCAGGGCATCGGACCCCGGGCACCAGGTTGAATCGTCTCGGTGCAACTCTGTGTGTCCTAGGTGAAACTCTGTGAGCGTTGATTTGATTGCTTCACGGCATGCGCCTCCGATCTCCCCGCGCGGCACTGTAACGCTGCGGGGAGCCATCACCCAACGACGCGCTCACTCCGCAGCGGCCAGCTTGTCCTGCGTCTTGGTTTCGAAGTCGCTGGCGTCATGGCGTTCGTGCAACTGGCTCGACGGGTCGCCTTGGGCCCGGTTCACCATCCGCCCCCGCTTCACCGCCGCCCGAGCGTAGATCGCGTCCGCCCAGCGCACCACGTTCTTGTATTCGTGCACCGCCAGGAACTCGGCCGCCCCGTACTGATTGAACTTCACCAGCCCGCCATACCAGGGCCAGCACGCGATATCGGCGATCGTGTATTCGCCGCCCGCCACGTACTCATTGGCCCCGAGCTGCTTGTCCAAAACGTCGAGCAACCGCTTCGTCTCCATGGCAAACCGGTCGATTGCGTATTCGATCTTCGTCGGCGCATAGGCATAGAAATGGCCGAACCCGCCGCCGACATACGGCGTGCTGCCCATCTGCCAGAACAGCCACGACAGGGTTTCGGCGCGCGCACTTGGCTCGGTCGGCAGGAACGCCCCGAACTTCTCCGCCAGGTGCACCAGGATCGCGCCGGTCTCGAACACACGGATCGGTTTCGGACCGCTGTGGTCCACCAGCGCGGGGATCTTGGAGTTGGGGTTGATCGCGACGAAACCGCTGCCGAACTGGTTGCCCTCGTTAATCCGGATCAGCCAGGCATCATACTCCGCGCCGCGATGGCCCAACGCCAGCAGCTCCTCCAGCATCACCGTGACCTTCACCCCGTTCGGCGTGCCCTGGGAATAGAGCTGCATGGGGTGGCGGCCGACCGGCAGTTCCTTGTCATGCGTGGCGCCCGCGATCGGGCGATTGATATTGGCGAAATGGCCGCCGCTCGGCTTGGTCCAGGTCCAAACCTTGGGCGGCGTGTACTCGGCAGTGCTCGACATGGTCACAGCTCCGGATATGGGGGGCCCAGCGTGACGCGACCGGTCCACCGGCGCAAGCCGGGCGATCATGGCAGTCGGCGGCGGAACCGTGGTAAGGTGGCACCATGGACACAGCGGCACGCAACACCGAGTTCCTCGACGCCGATGCGTTTCTACGCACCGACCAATCGGAGTTCGGCAACGCATGGCGGTACGAGCTCGTCCGCGGCAGGATAGTCGCGCACGCGGCTCCCAACCCGGACCACGGCGCCATCCTCAGCAACCTGGCCGGCGAGATTCGCGACCGCCTCCGCGGCCATCTCGAATGCCGGTCGGAAGTCGGCAGCGGTGCCGCACCGATGTACGAGCAGCGCGACACGGCACGCATTCCCGATGCCACGATCCGGTGCGGCAAGCTGCCGCGCGTGTTGTTCGAGGTGATCTCGCCGTCGGAACTGCAGCACAAGCGCGAATGGGACCAGAAGCGCGCGGACCTGCAAGCGGTCGAGGGCGTTCAAGAGATCATCGAGATCTTTCAGGACGAGATGCTGGTGCACGCCTACCGGCGGCAGGGCGAGGTCTGGACGTTCGAGTCGATCGCCGGAGATAACGCAGAAATTGCACTGCGCAGCGTCGGCATCTCGGTGCCGCTGGCGGCGGTGTATGAACGGGTACTGCCGGCGCAGGAGTGACATAGCCAGGCGGAAGGGCTCGGGTCCCTCCCGGGTCCCCCAGAGGCGTCTCCCCGGGGCGTCTTGCTCACACCACCCTCCCGCCCCTACCCTCCGCATCACGCCACGTCCGGAGAGCAGTCGGCCATGACGCCAAACTTGGTAATCCGCGCCGGCACCATCGTGGACGGTTCCGGTGGCGACCCATTCGTATCCGACATCGCCATCGCCGACGGTCGCATCACCGCCATCGGCCCGGCGTTGCCGAAGGGCGCCGAGGAGATCGACGCCAGGGGCAAGCTCGTCACGCCCGGCTTCATCGATGTGCATACCCACTACGATGCGCAGGTGACCTGGAGCACGTCGCTCGCACCCTCCTCCTGGAATGGCGTCACAACTGTCTTGCTGGGGAATTGCGGCGTCGGCTTCGCGCCCTGCCATGAGCACCAGCGCGAGATGCTGGTGCAACTGATGGAAGGCGTGGAGGACATCCCCGAGGTCGTGCTCACCGAAGGGCTGCCCTGGAACTGGCACAGCTTTCCCGACTTCCTCGACGCGCTCGACGCACGCCGCTACGACATCGACATCGCCGCCCAGGTGCCGCACGCGGCGCTGCGCGTTTACGTCATGGGCCAGCGCGGCGCCGATCGCGAACCGGCGACCGAGCAAGACCGCCAGCACATGGCCGCGCTGACGGAAGAAGGCATGCGCGCCGGCGCGCTCGGCTTCTCCACGTCGCGCACATTAAATCACCGGACGCTCGATGGCCGCCACATCCCCACGCTGCGCGCCGAGGCCGCGGAACTGAACGCGATCGCCCGGGCCATGCGCGCGGCCGGCACCGGCTGGCTGCAAATCGTCTCCGACTTCGAAGACCAGGACAAGGAGTTCGGGCTGTTCCGCGATCTGGCAGAACAATCCGGCCGACCCGTGACGCTGACCTTGCTGCAGTCGGACGCGCGGCCCGATGGCTGGCGCGCACTGTTGGACCGCATCGAGGAAGCGAACGCCGCGGGACTGCGCATCACCGGCCAGGTGCGGTCGCGCCCGACCAGCGTGTTGCTTGGATTCGAACTGACGCCGAACCCATTTATTGGCCGGCCCAGCTACAAGAAGATCGCTCACCTGCCGTTCGCCGAGCGCCTGCGCCATCTGCGCGATCCGGCGTTCCGGACTGCGCTGCTGGCGGAACCTTTCGAGGGCGACAGTGGTGCACAGCGTCTGCAGCGCTGGGACCGCATGTTTCCGCTCGGCGATCCGCCAAACTACGAACCCACCCCCGACCAGAGCATCGCCGCGATGGCCACCCGCGCCGGCCTCACGCCGGGTGAACTGGCCTACGATCTGCTGATGCAGCACGACGGACGAGGGATTCTGTATCTGCCGGTCACCAACTACGCCGCCGGCAACCTGGACGTGGTGCGGGAGATGATCGCGCATCCCGACACGTTGATCGGTCTGGGTGACGGCGGCGCGCATGTCGGCGCCATGTGCGACGCCACCGCGACCAGCTATACGCTGACCCACTGGACCCGCGACCGCCGCCGCGGCGCGTTGTTCCCCGTGGCGTGGGCGGTGAAGCGCCTGACCAGCGACAACGCGTCGGAGATCGGGCTGCACGACCGCGGCCAGCTGCGCGTCGGCATGAAAGCCGATCTGAACGTGATCGATTACGATCGGCTGATGCTGCGCCCGCCACGGATCGCCTACGACCTGCCCGCCGGCGGCAAGCGCCTGGTGCAGCGCACCGAAGGGATCGATGCCACCGTGGTTTCCGGCACCGTTGTCTATCGCGACGGTGAGGCAACCGGTGCCTTGCCCGGCCGCCTGGTACGGGGGCCGCAGGCACCGTAACGCGCACCGGCCATTCATCCGCCGATCGGAACCGAACCGGTAACGCCGCGCTTCTGCCTGCTGGTACCAGCAAGAGACAGCGGCATGCCCGACGATCTGAAAGCGCGATTGAACGAACGTGAGCAGGAAAGCGTGGACGAACTGGCCGCACCGCGCGCGCCGGTGATCTACGAAGTGGTGCGGCGCCAGGGCGAGGAAGAACTGAACCGCCCGGTGGGCTCCCTGTTCTGGTCCGGCATCGCTGGGGGCGTCACAATGATGGCATCGATCATCGCAGAGGGCGCGCTGTCCGAACACCTCCCTGCCAGCATTCCCTGGCGCGTCCCGGTGATCGACGTGGGCTACAGCCTGGGGTTCCTGATGGTGATCCTCGGACGGATGCAGTTGTTCACCGAGCAAACCATCGTCGCCGTGCTGCCGATCATGCGCCGCCCGAGCTGGCAGAGGCTGTGGGTCGCGATCCGGCTCTGGGTGGTCGTGTTCATCGCCAACCTGATCGGAGTTGCCACCGCCGCCGCGTTGAACGTCCAAGCTCATGTGGTCAGACAGGACTTGCTCAAGGCGATGCTGGAGGTGTCGGGGCTGCTGTTGGGCAAGACGCCGGTGGATGTGCTGCTGCAAGGCATTCCGGCGGGGTTCCTGATCGCCTCGGTCGCCTGGATTCGTGCTGGCATCAGCGGCGATCACTTCTGGATGGTGCTGAGTTTGACCTACGCGATCGTGCTTGGTGGCTTCACCCACGTGATCGCCGGTTCCGCCGAGACCTTCCTGTTGCTGTTCTCTGGTCGAATTGATGGCGCTCACGCGTTCGGCGGCCTCATTCTTCCCGCTCTCGCCGGCAACGTGATCGGCGGCACCGGATTGTTCGCGCTGTTGGCGCACGCGCAGGTGCGGCAGGAACTGTAGCCACCCGCGCTACGCCCGTTGCATCGCCAGCAGATCCAGCGGGGCCGGCTCGGGCACGCCCAGGATCGTCAGCGCGGCGTGCGCCTGGCCGCGATGATGCGTCTCGTGATTGAAGAAATGCGTGAGCGTGTCACAGCGCCGTTGCGCGTACCCCTTCCCCGCCAGCGTGCGATATTCGAAGGTCGCCGGGAAATCATCCTCCGCCAGGCTGCCGACGAAGCGGATGATCCGTGCGTCCTCCGCCTCGCGCGCCTCGCGGAGCGCATCGAAATCCTGGAACAGGACTTCGTTCAACCGAGCCGGCTCCGGACCTTCGCCGGTCAGACGGCGCATCCAGACGCGGTCCGCCACCAGCAGATGGTTCAGCGTACCGTGCAGGCTTTTGAAGAACAGCCCGAGGTCGCGCTTGCGGGCATCGTCGGGCAGGCGCGCCGCCTCGTCGTACAGCCGACCGTTGGCCCAGCGATTGTAGACGGCGAGTTGCTCGTAATGCGGCTTCCACATGATGCACCTCCACTTGGCCTGTGCGCGACAGCGATACGAACTTCTAATGCGGAACGCACCGCCGCCGAGGCACGCTAATAGTCAGATCCGTCCTTATGGGTGAAACGCCATTTGCCTTCATCGCCCATCACCGCCTGGATGTCGTCAGCCGGGTAGCGCCCCTCGTCCCCAGGCGTCCGGTCGCCAATTTCCAGGAACAGACAGTCGCGATCCGTGCGGTTCTCCAGGTGATGCGCCGTGCCGTTCGCCGGGAATCCGGCCACCATCCCGGGCCGAAGCTGCGTTGCGCCGGCGTCGGTCAACAGCGTCGGCTCGCCTTCCAGAACGTAAATCAACTCGTCCTGGCGCGAATGCACGTGATGCAGGGCGGACACCGCGCCAGGCCGCAGACAGGTGAGATTGACTCCGAAATTCCCAAGTCCGAACAAATCTCCCAGCGGGCGCTTGATCCGCCCGGCCATGCGCGAGGCGAACGGTTCCGGATAATTGGTTGCTCTCGTCCGCGGCGCAGCGTCGGCAGCGAACAGCACAATGGGCGTTTCGGTCATGGCGCAGCCTCCGTGTTCGGCGTGCAAAGCGGCGTCGTCGTGCGGCCGCCATTCTGGCGCGGCGCGCGCCCCGGCGGTAGTGAGTTCGCACAGCGCCATCGTGAGGTTTTCTCATGTCCACCCCGTCGCTCCGGGCGTTGCGCGCCTTTGCCGAGGTGGCCCGCGCCGGCAGCCTGGCCGAAGCGGCGCCCGGCTGGCACGCCGCCTGGGCGGCGCGTTCGATGCGATCGACCTGGCCGTGGCCGAAGCGCATCACCGCAGCGGCGACGTGCGCGTCTCCGCTCTGACCAGCTTCTCCACGCTCTGGCTGGTGCCGCGGCTCGCCCGCTTCCAGGCGCAGCATCACGACGTGCGGCTGCTGCTGGCCACCGGCATGCGCCCGGTGGATCTCGCCGCCGAGCCGTTCGAGTGCGCCATCCGCTGGGGCCGCGGCGCCTGGCCCGGCCTCGCCGCCACGATGCTGTTCCGCGAGCGTCCGGTGCTGGTGGCGAATCCGCGGCTGCTGGCGGAACATGGGGGCGCGGCGGCACTGCCTCGCCTGGCCGCACGCACCCGGGAAGACGACTGGCGGCTGGTTGGCAAGGCGCTGGGCCTGTCCGACATCGCTCCGGTGCTGACGTTCGAGACGCGCGCTTTGGCGGTGCAGGCGGCGATTGCCGGCATCGGCGCGACCGTGGTGGACCGGCATCTGGTCGCCGATCTGCTGGCCGCCGGGATGCTGGCAGAGGTCGCGCCGTCGCCGCCGCTGGACCGGCCGGAGGCGCACTGGTTCGTCGCGCTGCCGGAGGCGCTGCGTGACCGCCACGTGCGGGCGTTCCGCGACTGGCTGGTGACGGAGGTGGGGTAGCCCACAGCCTGAGCGTGACATGGCGGCATGGGGCCGGCCGGTGTCTCACGGGCGTCTCGTTAGGAAGCGCGCGAGATTCAGCCGGGCGGAATGAGACGCACCCCCGCCGTGTCTCGCAATCGTCTCGTTTCGTTTCCTGCGAGACGGGATCATGCATACCGGGTGCTGCTCCTTCACGCCGCTTGTTCTGGTGCATGGGGTTCTGGTGCGAGAAATCTGTACGCCGGGCAGCCGGGGGGGGGTGCGGAACCGGGAACGGATTGCTCGGGGTGAGCTGTGACGGAATTGGCGTCTCACGGGCGTCTCATTAGGAATTCCGCGAGATTTTCCCCAGCGGATTGAGACTGAGCAGCGGTCTGTCTCGCGATCGTCTCGTTTCGTTTTCTGCGAGACGGTTCGTGCGGGACGCTCGGGGGCGTAGCGAACCTGTGGCGCGGTTGGCGGCAAAGGAAGAGTTGGAATGCGGACAAGAAGCAGACGAACCCTCGGGTCGCAGCCCGCGGGCAGGCGCGGATGCTCGGGTCGTCGCCCGAAGGCGGACGCAGATGGACCGGCTGCCGGCCGGCACGATCGCGGCCAACGCCATAGACCTGGCAGGAGCGATCGCGCTGCCGCGACACACTCAGACGATCCGCGCCTGCCCTCGGGCTAACGACCCCAGGGAGCATCCGCGTCATCCGGTGTTTTCACTTGCGCCGCCACACGCCGCACCGGGCGGATGGGAGGGAGAAGGCGCTGCTGCTGTTGCTCAGGTTCTTGCCGTTGTAGCGCCGCGCCGCGCCATGCGATCCCGCTCGGGGCTGCGACGGCGCGAATCAGGACGGCGGGGCTGGCCATGCTCCGGCCCCGATCATTCAGGCATGACAGAATTGGTAGCCCCAGACAGACGGCGGACCCCTCGGGGGACCGGTCGCCGCACGGGCATGGATCTGCCGCCGAGGCGCAGGCAACACCGCATGCTCGGGTTCGGCAGGCACAACGGTCAGAGACGGCGGCGGAGCGTCCGCGACAGTCTGTCGTGACAGCAGCAGCGCGATTGCGTCGGCGGCCGGGGTCGGTGTGTCTTCGCCGCTCATGCCGGTCCCGAGATGGGGGTTCTCCCACCATTGCAGGCCGCATGGCGGCAGGCCGGCGCGGAACCCCTTCAGGCTGCCGCCAAACGCCACGATGGCGCGGGAGATCTCCGGCCAGTCGGGATGCCCCGGGCCGATGCCGCGGCGGCGGCACGTCCAGGCGATCTGGTTGCCGTAGTTGCCGCGGATCGACGCGGCGAGGGCCTGCACCGAGCCAAGCGGCAGGTCCGGCCGGTCGTGCCACCAGGACGGCAGCAGCAGGCCCATGCCGTATCCGGGCAAGTGCTTGCGCAGGAGAAAGACGAGCAGGGCAAGGATGTGAACGAGCCACTCCGGTTGGCGCCCGGGCGCGTCTGGACCCGCCCGATCCGCATCGGGGGAACAGGCTTTGGCCGGGACGGTGTGGTTCTGGTGGTTCATTCCTCTGGCGCCGTGGGAAGGTGGGACGTAATCGGCACGGTGTTTACCGCAGAAGGGGCGGTCATGTCAACAAAAATAACTGATGATAGTTAGTGGCGGCCCTGGGATTTTCGCCACCGTAGCTTCATCGCTCTCCTGCCTTATCCCGATGGTGAGGCAAACACCCCAACGCGCCGACCCTGCTGCACCAGTTGGCTAACTACATCGAAAGCTGCGACGCGACCTGGCGACCTATTCGCTGGCGACGCGTGATGCCGAGGGCGAGTCGTTCCTGGTGCACCGGCTGGTGCAGGACGTGACGCGGCGTGGACTGGGGCAGGCAGGGGCGGCGCAGGCGCGGCTGGTCGAGGCACTGCGGTGGGTGGCCACGGCGTTCGACACCGGCGATGCGGGCGACGTGTGGAACTGGTCGCGGCTCGATCCGCTGGCGCCGCATGCCGAGACGGTGGCGGCGCACGCGGATGCGGCCGGCATTGCCGAGCCGACCGCGCGACTGATCAACAATCTCGGTGTGCTGTTTCTGGCCAAGGCGCTGTACGCCCGCTCCGAACCGCTGCTGCGCCACGCGCTCGCCATCGATGAGGCAAGCCTCGGGAAGCACCATCCGAATGTTGCGCGCGATCTCAACAACCTCGCCGGGTTGCTGCAGACCACCAACCGGCTCGGCGAGGCGGAGCCGCTGATACGCCGCGCGCTCGCCATCGACGCGGCAAGCCTCGGCAACGACCATCCCAACGTCGCGATTCGCCTCAGCAACCTCGCCCAGTTGCTGCAAGACACCAACCGGCTCGGCGAGGCGGAGCCGCTGATGCGCGACGCACTGGCCATTACCCAGGCAAGCCTCGGCAACGACCATCCGAACGTCGCGATTCGCCTCAACAACCTCGCCCAGTTGCTGCAACGGAGATTTGCTTAGGGCCCGAGGGGAAATAAACGAGTCAAAGCAAGGCAGGTTCCGAGTCGCCACCTTGCATTTCGGCAAATCGGTGGAGCGGTTATTTCCCGGCAGAGCCTTACGAGCCGGTCACCATCTCACGCCAGTTCCTCAAGCAGCGTCTTTGCGTCTTTCAAATCGGCCGTCGTGAATCCCTCGGTGAACCGGTTATAAACTGGTGCCAAAAGCGCGTACGCCTCTTTGCGCCGAGCCTGGTCGCGCCACAGCCGGGCAAGGCTCGTGGCGGCGCGCAGTTCCCACGACAGAGCGCCTTGCTGACGCGCCCGGTCGAGCGCTTGCCGGAAATGGGCCTCGGCCGCCGCTGCGGCTCCGGGCGCGCCCCGCCACAGAAGGGTCTCGCCCTTGATGCGCATCAGCTCAGGGATGAGCCACCGTTCTTCGGTGAACTCGGATCGGACGATCGCCTCCTCGATCGCGGGGAGCCCGTCGGCGATCTGCCCGGCATGGCGGGAAGCCGCTGAAATAAGGAATGCAATCAACCGCGCGACGGATCCGGCCGTGGCTGGATCGGCGAAGATGGCGCACAGTAGCCGTAATCCGGCGTTGACATCACCGCGTTGGATGACAAGCATTCCCTGATAACAGCGGCCAAAGGCGCGCCAGCGCCCGAGCACATGCCTTGCCGAATGGTCGAGCAGCATTGCCACATAATGTTCCGCCGCGGCCAGATCGCCTGACCACAGCGCGATCGGGCATGCCGCCACGGCGAGAATGTTACCCAGCGACGTTGCGTGATTGGTCGCCCGGACGTCCTCCAGGCTGCCTTCGGCGGTCCGCATCGCCTGATCCGGCAATCCCTGCAACCACAGGACCCGGGCAAGGTAGGCCCGCGCGTCCGCCCTCGGGTCGACCTGAAAGCGAACGAATTGCCATCTCTGGACCAGAGCGGCGTCCTGGACGAGCACGCGCTCAAGATGGTGTCGCGCGCTTGGCAAATCTCCTAGATAATACTGCGACCCACCGATCATTCGCTCGGCGATCAGGCGATCGTTCGGGTCGGACCGCTTCGCCGCCAACGCATGGAACCGTTGAGCCAGGCTGAGAGCGACGCTTTGCTGCCCGGTACTGATGTGAAAAGACCACAAACCCCAGATCGAGCGTAACTGGTACTCGATATCGTCCAGGCTCTCCGCGATCTGGAGCGCTTTTGTCCCGATCGCTTCAATTTCGGAAACCGCGCCTCTGCCATACATCAGCGATTGAGCAAGCGCCGCATGGAGCCGCATCTCCCGGTGGGCGTCGCGGCCCGTCCCGGCATCGATTGCAGCGAGAGCTCGCTCAACCCGACCGCGGCACTCCTCCATCAGTGACAAATGCGTCCACAAGGGCACCGCGGCGGCGGTCAATGCCACACCGATCGAGGCGTCACCGGAAGGCGAAAACGCCCAGTCGAGCGCCGCGCGTACATTGTCGATTCTCGGGACATAGTCCGCCAGCCATTCCTCGGTTGGCCGCGTCTCCCACTCGGCTTCGGTCTGCCCGAAGAGACACGCGTAATAGTTGGCGTGCCGCCGCGCGGTTACTTCCAACTCGCCGCTGTCGACGAGCTTCTCGAGCGCATAGGCTCGCGTCGTTTCGAGTAGCCGGCAGCGGGTCAGGTCGCTGGCGCTTCCCTGGTGACGAGCGACTTCGCGACAAGGTCAGCCAGGCTATTGAGGACATCCGCCATCCCCTGTCGGCGGCTTCACTACTTCCTTGGCGGCTTCCAGTTCGAAACCGCCGGCGAAGATCGCCAGACGACGCAGCACCGTGCGCTCCGTCTCGGACAGCGACTCGTAGCTCCAGTCGAGCGTCGCCCGCAGGGTCCGGTGACGGGGCAACGCCGTCCGTCGCCCGCCGGCCAGCAGCGAAACGATCGTCGAGCCCGGCGGCGAGCCCCGCGAGCCCAGCGCCGCCGCGCGGGCCGCCGCAGTTCGATCGCCAGCGGGATGCCGTCGAGGCGACGGCAAATTCCGGCGTCGCGGACGTCGTGCGTGCGTCGGACGCCAACGTTTGCCTCGGTGGCGCGGGCCCGCTCGTAAGAACAGCCGGATGGCGCCATAGCGAAGCGGGTTCTCACTGGCCGGGCTACCTTCCGGGGGAACAGCGAGC
>CAWADP010000003.1:0-66999 GCA_963780805.1 uncultured Alphaproteobacteria bacterium | reverse complement strand
CGACCATGCCATGGCGCTGATGCTGACCCTGGCCAAGAGCATCGCCTACCACGACACCGAGTTGCACGCCGACCTGCGCGCCAACTGGCGCCCGGCGCATAATCCGTTCGGCCATCGGCTGTCGGTGTGCACCTTTGGCGTGGTCGGCATGGGCCGCATCGGCACCGCCGCCGCCCGCCGCGCGAAGGCCTTCGACATGGACGTGGTGTTCTATGACCCGTACCAGCCGAACGGCTATCAGTTCGCGATCGGCGTGCGCCGAGCCGACACGCTGGCCGAGCTGATGGGGCAGTGCGATTTCGTCAGTATCCACACGCCGCTGACCGCCGAGACCCGCAACATGATCGGGGCCGAGGCGTTCGCAGCGGCGAAGCGCGGGCTGATCCTGATCAACACGTCGCGCGGTCCGGTGGTGGATATCGATGCGCTGCACGACGCGATGAAGGACGGCATCGTGCGTGCCGCCGGGCTCGACGTGCTGCCGGAGGAGCCGGCCAATTCGCAGCGTCGGCTGATCGCGGCGTGGCAGAACAACGAGGATTGGATCCGCCACCGCCTGGTGCTGACGCCGCACTCGGCGTTCTACACACCCGAAAGCATGCGCGACAATCGCGGCTTCGCGTCACGTACGGCGGCGCGTTTCCTGCGCGACGGGCGGCTGGAGAACTGCGTCAACAAGCAGTTCCTCGTCGTGCGGGGCTGAGGGGCAGGGCATGAAGGACAAGGTCGACGTTCTGATCATCGGCTCCGGCGCGTCGGGCGCAGCGGTGGCCTGGAGCCTCGCCGAGACACGGATGAAAATCCTGTGCCTGGAGCAAGGCGACTGGATGAAGCAGTCCGACTATCCATCCAACGGACGGGACTACGAGGCGCGGCTGTTCAGCGACTACGCGACCAGCCCGAACATCCGCAAGCGGCCGAGCGACTATCCGATCAACGACGACAACTCCCCCATCAAGGTGGTGAACTTCAACGCCGTTGGTGGCTCGACCGTGATGTACACGGCGCATTATCCACGTCTGCACCCATCGGACTTCCGCGTCCGCTCGCTGGACGGCGTCGCCGATGACTGGCCGATCGATTACGCGACGCTGGAGCCGTTCTTTGCCGAGAACGACCGCATGACGGGAGTTTCGGGGCTGGCGGGCGACCCTGCCTACCCGGCGCACGCGCCGCCGATGCCGCCGCTGCCGTTGGGCAAGTCCGGCGCCAAGATCGCCAGGACGATGAACAATCTCGGCTGGCACTGGTGGCCATCCGACAGTGCGGTCGCCACTATCGAGTATGATGGGCGCGCGCCCTGCATCAATCTCGGCCACTGCACGCCGGCATGCGCCCAGGGGGCGAAGGCGAGCACCGATATCACCTACTGGCCGCATGCCATCCGCGCCGGTGTCGAGCTGCGCACCAACTGCCGCGTGCGCGAGATCACCACCGGCGACGACGGCATGGCGACGGGAGCGGTCTATTACGACAGCGACGGCGAGGCGCAGTTCCAGCCGGCCGAAGTCGTCATCGTCGCCTGCAACGGCGTCGGCACGCCGCGGCTATTGCTGCATTCCGCGTCCGGCCGCTTCCCCAACGGGCTGGCCAATTCCAGTGGGCTTCTGGGCAAGAACCTGATGTTCCATCCCTGGGCGCAGGTCATCGGCTATGTGGAAGAGCAGATGGACCGGCATGGCCCGCCGCTCTGCCTGTGGAGCCAGGAGTTCTACGAGACCGACCGCTCCCGCGGGTTCGTGCGCGGATTCAATTTCCAGTTCGTACGCACCATCGGCATCGGCACCGAGGCGGTCAATGCGGACCTCAACGGTCTGTTGCCCTGGGGCGAGGGCCACCACGATGTCTTCCGCAGCATGGTCGGCCACCGCATGCAGGTCGGCATCTGCTCGGAGGATCTGCCCGAGGAGCATAACCGCGTGACGCTCGATCCCGTGCTGACGGATGGGCACGGCATCCCGGCGCCGAAGATCGACTACACCATCGGCGAGAACACCAACCGCATGCTCGACTTCGCGATCGATCGCGGCAAGGAGATCCTTGCCGCGGCCGGCGCGGGGAAGGTCCACGTTGTCAGTCCGATGGTCTATGCCGGCTGGCATCTGCTCGGCACGGCGCGCATGGGCAACGATCCCGAGCGTTCGGTGGTGAATGCGTGGGGGCGCAGCCATGACGTGAAGAATCTGTTCATCGTCGATGGTAGCATCTTCGTGACCTCGGGCGGCGTGAACCCGACCTCCACGATCCAGGCCCTGGCGCTGTACATCGCCGACAGCATCAAACAGCGTCTGGCAACCCTGTTCGATTGAGGCCGACATGACCGAGCAGACCCTGACCGAGGCCGAGATCGCCGACCTGCGCTGCCTCGCGGGCATGATCATACCCCCCAGCATGAAATACGACGTGCCCGGTGCGGACGACGACAGGATTTTCGCTGACATCGTCAACAGCATCGGGCGTGACCGGGATCGTGTGCGCACCGCCCTGAGCACGCTGCGTACGCTGGCCGGCGGTCCCTTCACCGGGTTGGATGCCGCGCGCCGCGCCGCGGTGGCGGCGACGCTGCGCGCTGAAGGTGGCTCGCCGGTCCGCGTTCTCACCCGGATCGTAATGCTCTGCTACTACCGCGACGATCGGGTGATGGTATCGCTCGGCCTGGAGGCGCGGCCGCCATTCCCCAAGGGCCACGTGCTGGAGCAAGGCGATTGGTCGCTGCTTGACCCGGTGCGGGCGCGCCAGCCCTTCTGGCGCGCAGTGTCGTAGGGGACCTGCCACCGGCATTTCCCAGAACGTCCGCTTGCTTCGGCCGGACGTTCCAAAGCAGGACGTTCCAAAGCAGACAATCCGGCCTTTGCTGGAAGCATCCTACCCCATGCCCCATCCCGTGCGCCCTGGCCACGGCTGCCGGGAAGGGTCGCGGCCTCGCCCCATCGTGTACCGCGCGCTACATCTGCGGCATGGACAGCGCCACACCTTCCCTTGTCTTTCCGCATGCCCAGCCGCCCGGCCCCGGCAACGTCACCGAGATCACGCAAGGCGTGCTCTGGTTCCGCCTGCCGCTGCCCTACCGGCTGGACCACGTAAACATCTACCTCATCGAGGACCACGACGGTTGGGCGGTGCTGGATACCGGCCTCGGCACGCCGGCCTGCCGTGCGGCGTGGGATGCGATCCTGGCCGGCCCGCTCGTGGGGCAGCGCCTGACGCGAATGATCGTCACCCACTACCATCCGGACCATGTCGGCCTCGCCGGCTGGCTGGCGGAGCGGTTCGGGCTGCCCCTGGCGATGCCGCGGCCGGAGTACCTCTACAGCCTGGCGCTGCAATACGCGCCGGCGGACCTGGGCGCCGAGGCATTCCGACCGTTCTATCACCGTCACGGCCTGTCCGCCGAGATCACCGAACTGGTGCTGGGCCGGGGCCACGAATACCTGCACCGTACCACCGGCGTTCCCACCAGCTACCACCGCCTGCAGCACGGCGACACGCTGCCGATCGGCGCACGCGACTTCCAGGTGTTGACCGGCGGCGGCCATGCGCTGGAGCAGGCGATGCTGGTGCGTCCGGGTGAAAAATTGTTTTTTGCCGCGGACCAGGTGATCGCGCGCATCTCGCCCAATGTCAGCGTGCACGCGATGGAGCCGGACCTGGATGCGCTCGGCATCTACCTGCGATCGTTGCGCGCGCTGCGGGAAGCAGTGCCAGGCGATGTGCTCGTGCTGCCAGGGCACGGGCTGCCGTTCTATGGCCTGCACGCCCGTGTCGGAGAGCTGATCGAGCATCACGCGCAGCGCTGCGGCCTGATCGCCGAAGCATGCCGCGACCGGCCGCTCTCGGTTGCGGAGCTGGTGCCGCACGTGTTCCACCGCGAACTGGACGAGCACCAGACCGGCTTCGCGTTCGGCGAGGTTCTGGCGCACGTCAATCACATGCTGACGGGCGGCGAGCTGGTGCTGGAAACCGACGCCGGCGGGACCGACCGTTACCGCGCGCGCTGACCGCAGGGCGGGGTCGGCAGCGTGTCGCTGGCACGATCTGAATTCGTGTCTGCCGCGGACGCAAAGGGTGTGCGATCGCACCGAGACCGGCTTGTCAGGCCCGACCATGACGGAAAGCGCTGGTGCCGCTAACGCAACAGAGGTCCGCCGCTTCGCTTGTTGGGACTACTCCGCCAACGCCTCCAGGCTGTGGCCGCCGCTGTCGAGGAACGGCAACTGGCGCACCAGCACGGCCAGCGCGAACAGCGGCAGCGACAGGATGACGATCGACGCGGTGAATCCCACCGTTGCCACGCCAACCGGAATTACAAAGATGTTGATCGAGATCGCCAGCCGGCAGGCGGCATTGCAGAAGCCCTGCGAGCGCCCGCGCAGGCGGGTGGGGAACAGTTCGCTCGACCACACCCAGGTCAGCACCGCGGGACCCAGCCAACTGCAGAAGCTGAACGCGAAAAAGCCGGCCACCAGCATTGGCGGATGGCCCGGTCCGGCAAAGGCCATGAACAAGGCGGCCAAAGCCTCCGGAATGACCGCCAGATAGAGCAATTGGCGGCGCCCGATGCGGTCGATCAGCATCAGGCCGACCAGCACGCCGAGCAGGCTGGTGCACCATACCAGCGTCGAGAACAGCAGCGAGGTTTCGTTGGACAGCGCGCCGACGGTGCGGAGTACGAAGGGCACGGCGATGGTGGACAGCGGGCCGGAGATGCAGTTCAGGAAGAAGATCAGCGCGACCAGCAGGACACGCCCGCGGAACGGCGGGCGGAACAACTGGCCGTAGGAGCCGGCGCTACTGGTGAGGCGCCCCAAGGTCGCCGCGTCGACATCGATGCCGAAGCTGCGCAGGACGGTACGTGCGGTGTCGGTGCGGCCATGGGCCAACAGCCAGCGCGGCGATTCGGGAAGCGCCTGGCGGCCGAGCAGGACCAGTGCCGCGGGCACCGCCGCGAGGCCGAACATCCAACGCCACGCGGCGGGGCCGGTCCACGCCAGCAGCGGCAGCGCGATCAGGTTCGACACCATCGCGCCGAAAATCCACATGATGTTGAGCAAGGAGCCGGCGATGATGCCGCGGCGGTGACGCGGGGCGATCTCGGCGAGATAGGCGGCGCTGGTGGGAATATCCATGCCGACGCCGACTCCCACCAGGAAGCGCGCGACGAAAAGCTGCGGCACGGACTGCACGAACGCCGATACGATCGAAAAGACAACAAAGAACAGCAGATTGGCGACGAAAATGGCGCGGCGGCCCCAGCGGTCCGACATGTCGCCGAACACCAGCAGTCCGACCATCGCGCCGAGGAAAGTGGACGCGCCCAGTGCTCCGGTCGCCGCGGGCGAGAGATGGAATTGCGGGCGCAGCAGGATCAGCGCGGCGCCCATGACGATCAGGTCGTAGCCGTCGATGAACTCGCCGAACGCCACCAGGATGGCGGCATAACGCTGGCGCGGCGACAGGCCACGGTTGTCGAGTTCCGTCAGCGAAGCCGATGGTGTGCCGATTGCTTCGGTCACAGCGTCTCCCCCTTTGGATTCGTTACGGTAGCCTGGGCGGAAAGCGGATGGGATGGCAACACTCGCGGGTGTTGGCGGCGGGCGGCGACCAAATTCAGAAAGGACTGGCTATGTTGCATGGCATCGGACGCCCCTCGTCAAGTCCGGCCATGAAAGGAGACCTGCTATGGCGAGAGGAGACGCAAACTCCGGATGGCACCATGACGATTTTACGACCCTGCGCCATTTGCCAGAAGCATGGCGTATCTGTGCAAAAGCCAGACAGTGCGCTCATATAACGACGTAAGATCATAGACCGCCCGAAGTTCGGTCGAGTCGCCCGCAACCGCTCGCGTGATCGCAGCCTGCCGCAGCTGCTCTACCAAACTGCTCCGATCTCCGGTTGTCGCCAGCAACAGGTCCACCTTCTCGGCTTCGCGTGAAAGTGCGGCTTCGTCGGCATGGATCAGGAGAACGCCAAGTCCTTCGCCAATGACTTCGGCGAGCCCACCGGTGCCGTTTGCAGCGGCTTGCCGGATCAGGGGAGCCAACTCTCCCAAGGTTTCGTGCAAGGCGCTCAGTACATTGTTACGGCTGTGAAGTCCTGCGATCCACTGCAAAAGGTCCGCGGACGGCCGGCTCGCCATCAGTGACACCAGGAATTTCTCGATCTCGGTCAGCAGTTTGCGCGCGGCAGGGGCCGCCACGGCAAGTTCGTTCCCGGATGCCGTCGCCGCTTCACTCGGCAGGTTCGCCACCAGAAGACCGGCCACGCGCTCTTGCTCACGCTCAACGAGAGGAAGGGCCGAAGCGGGATCAGCCAGGGTGCCAGCGGACAGGAAACGTGGGCTGCCGAGTTCCGCTCCCGGCATGTAAGGTGAGTCCCTGACGAGCAGTCGTTTGGCTTCAGCTCGTGCAAGCTGGATCTGCACCAGTCGAGTGGCGTTGACCGGCAAGAGAATCGTGTGCAGGACCAGGACCGGCGCAATATCGGAGACGGCGGCAAAAAAGATGAAGGCGACGTTGCTGGCGAGGGCTATGACGCGCAACGAACGCATTGATCTCATGCAGAACGTGAAGAGGACGAGGCTCGATGCCACGTAACCCGACACCTCCTTGTCCCACGCGCTGAGATGCCAGCTGCCGATCCAGGTCAGCCATTGGCCCGAGAGGTCGATCACTGCATGGCTCCTGGTGCGCTTTGCTGGGGCAAGTGCTACCGCCTGCGGCGATTTCGGCAAGACAATTGAATCGGAGATAGTCGGTGTGCCGGCGGCTTATACCAGCCCGCATACAGGATGCCCCACGGCGTCATGTCCCCTCGTGCCGGTCGCTGCGCCGCTTCAGGTCGCGGTCGTTCGACCCGGCGCAAACGAGCCATCCGCCTCGCACACCCCATCGCCCGCCACACATTTTCTTGACATACAGAATCGAAGGTTCGGTGGTCGGAGCAGCCGAACGACAGAACCTCTGCCATATCGGCATGGACTGTAGTGATCATCGCTGCAGCTTCTTTGCACTCCCTCCAAGCGCGACCCCCGACATGTGCGCTTGTCGCTCAAATTCGATAACTGTAAGAATTAGCAATCCATCGCGCTGAGAACCGGCGCACATGCCGTAGATCGATGGTTCCAAAACATGTTTTCCAAAGGCCCTGGAAGATTGACGGACCGTTACCGGGCACAAAGCTGGTAATTTACCAGGCGGTGAAGGGACAGCAATGCTTCTGGCAAAGCTTGAGCGCGCTGGCCGAGGCGCTGATGCAAGCAAGCACAATGGCAAAGAGGCCGGAGATCTGCCGCGCTACCGATGGTCGCCGGACCTGGCCTTGCCGGTGGTTACCTGGCTGCGGCTGTTGATTTGGCTGGCGGTCGGTTTGGTGATCTACTTCGGCTACGGCCATCGCCACAAAGTCGTGCCGGAGGCACCAGCCAAACTGAGAGGCGGCTGCCGCCGTGTCGTCCGGTCGCCCTTCGGCATACGACCGGACCTGGTTACCGCGACAGATCCTGACACGGCGGGAGGTGGAGGATCGGTCCAGCACGAATTTGGGAGGGATGGCTGGGCGCGGCAACTGCTGGCGGCCGGACGGTCCATCCGGTCCCATGCGGAAGGCCGGTCGGCGCGGTTGGTCCCGTGGAAAGTTCGCGCAGGGTGATGGCCTCAAGAACAGAATTGAGCAACCCGGCAAGCGATCTCCTCGGCAGGCAAACAGATCGGAGCGTCGGCGGCCAACGCGGCGAGCGGCATAGAGGGTGTGTTGGCGTCATCAGGCCGCTGAACGATGGTCATGCCGCCGTGCCGCTTGATCGCCTGCAATCCGGTGGCACCGTCCCCATCCCCGCCGCTGAGGACAACCCCGACTACCCGATCCCCGTGATGCCGAGCGGCAGATATGAACAGTGGGTCGACGGCGGGGCGGGTGTAATGAACTTTAGGCCCCTGATCCAGTCGGATGCGGTCAGCGTCGAGCAGCATGTGGTAATCAGGCGGCGCCACGAAAACGTGACCAGCTTTGATCAAGTCACCGTCACGAGGAAACACGGCTGGGAGGCCATCGGGCCGGTGCAACAGATCCGGGAGTATGCTCATACGGCGGCCAATGTGCAGAACGATGAAAATCGACGCCGCACATCGAACGGGCAGCGCCGAAACAATCAGGCGGATAGGTCGGACGCCGCCGGCAGAAGCGCCTATGACCACGATAGGGTGCATGACGGGTTAGCCTCGCCGGAGCCGTTTGGTTCACTGCACAGGAGGAACAAGACGAAAATTGATCGGCAATCGAGCTGTGAAGATGCTTCGCGCCTTGCCCAAGGCATTCATCAAGATAGACGCACAGCATCATGGCAAGAAAGTCCTGGGTAATCGGCAGGTCATCACTGTCCGCGCGGCGTGCGCCATCAACAGCCGGCGGGCCAGGCGTTGCTCCAGGGCATGCCGGCCGTTGCAGGCTGCCGTCCGTGCGGCGAGGACCCAAGATCGGCCACGAGAGAGCTCCAACCGGATTAGGGTGGAAGCACGGGCATCTCTCAAGCACCCGCAGCCGACGGTCATGGCGGGCGACGAGACAGCTGTGGCTGATCAGCGGCGAAAGCAAGCTCTTCAGGGCGCCTCTGAGGGGCCTCTGAGGGCCGCGGCCTGCTACGCGGCCACCCGGGCCTGCCTACGCGGCCACCCGGACCTGCTATGCGGCCACTCGGTCCACGAATTCCATCAGTCCCTGATCGGAAACCGGCTTCTCCAGCACCTGGTCCACCCCCAGCGCGCCGGCGCGTGCCACCACATCGGGCGAGGGAGAGCCGGTAACCAGAAGCACCGGCAGCATCTGGCCCTCCTGGCGCAGCCGGGCGACCAATTCCAGCCCGGTCTGCTTGGGCATGTGATGATCGAGGATCAGCCCTGCGACGGAGCCCAGATCGCATTGCTCCAGGAACTCGGCTGCGGAGCCGTACGCCGCGACATTGTGGCCGCTCACCGTCAGCAGAAAGGCCAGCGAGTCCCGTACGGCCTCGTCGTCGTCCACCACCGCAATCACCCGTGCCCCCTGGGCAGTCATCCACTGCTCCGACCTACAGTCCCGGCCGCCGCGCCATCGTCGGCGGCTCCGGCCTGATGCACCTTCGGCGATCCGGTGCCGTGGCGCCATGACCCAAATCAATTGCCCGGCCGTTCCGTTCACCGCGCCAATGTCACGTCCGCGTGACGTTCTCCGCGCGCGGCAGGATGAAGCGGAAGACCGTGCCGCCGCCCGGGTTGTCGTCCGCCCACAGCCGGCCACCATGCATCTCGATGATGGAGCGGCAGACCGACAGCCCGACGCCCATGCCGCCCTCCTTCGTGGTCACGAAGGGCCGGAACAGGTTGGACCGCACCTCAGGGGACAGGCCGGTGCCGGTGTCGGCGACGCCGATCTCGACCATGCCGGCGCCGTTGATGGCGGCGGTAATGGCGATCTCCCGCCGTTCGGACCGTGCCATCGCCTCCGCGGCATTGCGGAGCAGGTTGAAGAGCACTTGCTGGATCTGCACCCGGTCGGCGATCACCTGACCCGTCTCCGGCGCCAGCCTCGTTTCGATCGTCACTTGCTCCTGTTTCAGGCTGATCATCGCCAGCGCGACGGCCTCATGGATCATCTCCGCCAGCGACTCCCGCCGCTGGTCGATGTCACTCTTGCGGACGAAGCCGCGCAGCCGCTGGATGATCTGGTGCGCGCGTTCGGTTTGCTCGGCGATCTTCTGTAGCGCGACACTGGCGCCGGCGGTCTGTCCGGTGCCCACCAGGCGGCGCCCGGCCCCGGCGTAGTTGCCGATTGCGGCCAACGGCTGGTTCACCTCGTGCACCAGCGCGGAGACAAGCTGCCCAAGTTCGGTCAGCCGCTGCACATGGAACAGCTCGGCCTGCGCCTCGCGCAGCCGCTGCGCGCCCTCGTGCTGGGCAGTGAGGTCGTGGATGATCTTGGAGGCGCCGACGATCGTCCCGTCGGCGTCATGAATGGGCGAGACGGTCAGCGACACCGGGAAGTCGCTGCCATCCCTGCGCCGGCGGACGGTCTCATACCGCTTCACCCTCTCGCCGCGGCGGATGCGGGCGATGATGTCCAACTCCTCCGCGGCGCGGCCGGGTGGGAACAACAGGGTGATCGGCTGGCCGACGATCTCCTCAGCGCGCCAGCCGAACATGGCTTCCGCGGCACGGTTCCAGGCGTTGACGATGCCGTCGAGCGTCTTGCCGATGATGGCGTCGTTGGACGATTCGACGATGGCGGCCAGCCGGCGGATCGCCGCCATGCCCTGCTGCTGGAAGCTGGTGTCGTTGTTGATCTCGACGATGCCGTTGGGACGACCATCTGGGCCGCGCTGCACCGCCCAATGGGCGGCCACGGTCAACGAACGGCCATTGCGCGCCTGGTGGCGCAGTTCGCCATGCCACTCCCCCTCGGCCAGGAGCAGCGCATGGATGGTGTCGAGCGGCTGGGGGAACTGCGTTGCCAGCAGGTCGTGGGAACGGCGGCCCACGGCGTCCTGCGGTGACCAGCCGTAGAGGCTCTCCGCACCCGCGCTCCAGAACCGGATGGTGCCGTCCAGGTCGCGGACGATTGCGCACGCGACACCGAGCGCCGCGAGCAGGTTGCGGTCGTGCGGCAGGTCGGACTGGTCTTCGTCCGTCACGATCATTGTTGCCGTCATGCTCCTCCGGGTGCCGCGGTCGGGCGCGCCATCGTCTCCCCTTGCTAAGACAATAACGTGATCGATTGGTTAAGGGCAGAGGGTGCGCGCGCAATGGGTGCCGGTTTCCCGGCCGCTTGTCGTCATGGCCGGGCTTGGCCTGGCTTGGCCCCATAGGCGTCAGCACAGGGCGGAGAAGACCTGCTCCCCTTATGGGCCCCTTGTGGGAGGGGGCCGTTGGGAGGGGCTGGTGGGAGGGGCGCGTCACTCCGCCGGCCGGGCCTGTACGTCCGTCTCGACCCGATGCATGGTCAGCAAGCGCCAGTGCACCGGTCCTTGGCCGGCTGGGCATTCGGGTTTCCGCACATCGACATCCCACCGGTGGGGGCATGCCCCTGCACCGCGCCCGAGTTCCAGGCATAATGCCGCCCGACAACGGGAGGCCTCCGCATGACCAAAGGCACCTGGCGCTTCACCCAGATGGAGCGAGTTATCTACGGCGAACCCTTCGCCCCCACGCTGGCGGAGCAAGTGCAGCACATCGGCGCACAGGCGGTGTATGTGCTGGCCAGCGGCACGCTCGCGCGGCAGACCGACGCGGTGGACCAGGTCCGCGCCGCGCTCGGCAACCGCATGGCCGGGCTCTGCACCCGCATCGGCGCGCATACCCCGCGCACCGACGTGGTCGCCGCCGCCAACGAGGCGCGGGCGCAGAACGCCGACCTGCTGGTGACGATCGGCGGCGGCTCGGTCACCGACGCGGCGAAGATGGTCGCGCTGTGCCTGGGCAACGACGTGACCGACCCCGCGCAGCTCGACGCTTTCGCCGCCCGCGTCACGCCCGACGGCCGCACCGAGCGCCCGGATAGCAAACCACCCGCGCTGCGCTCCATCGACATCCCCACCACGCTGTCGGCGGGGGAGTTCAATCCGTTCGCCGGCTGCACCGACACCGTGCGCCAGGTGAAGCAGAGCTACGCCCACCCGCTGATGATCCCGCGCGCGGTGATCCTGGACGCCGCGGTGACGCTGCACACGCCGGAATGGCTGTTCCTGTCCACGGGCATCCGCGCGCTGGACCATGCGGTGGAGGGTATTTGCTCCACGCACGCCCAGCCGCTGTCGGACGGCACCAGCCTGCAGGCGCTGCGCCTGCTGGGGCGCGCGCTGCCCGCGGTGAAGGCGAACCCGGCGGACCTGGACGCGCGGCTCGACTGCCAGGTGGGTGCCTGGATCTCGATCTTCGGCACGCAGGGCGGGGTGAGCATGGGCGCCAGCCACGGCATCGGCCACGTGCTGGGCGGCACCGCCGGCGTGCCGCACGGCTACACCTCCTGCATCATGCTGCCGCGCGTGCTGCGCTATAACGCGCCGGTCAACGCCGACCGCCAGGCCCGGGTCAGCGAGGCACTCGGCCGTCCCGGCGAGCCGGCGGCCGATGTGGTGGCGGCGCTGATTGCCGGCCTGGGGCTGCCGGGGCGGCTGCGCGACGTGGGGGTGAAAGCCGAGCAACTCGACCAGATCGCGGTGGAGTCGATGCACGACCGCTGGGTCCACACCAACCCGCGGCGCATCGCCGGCCCGCAGGACGTGCGCACGCTGCTCGATGCGGCGTGGTAGCACCGGCCATCGGCCGAGGTCTGGTCCATGTCGACCCAGGCCGGACTGTCGCGGTGGCGCTGCCCGCGCCGCTCGCGCAACATCAATCCCCTCCGTCAGCTCCGATAACGCAGCGCATTGACCAGCAGCGCAAACGCCGGCGTGGGTTGGCGGCGGCTCGGGTAGTAGAGGTGGTACCCCGGGTAGGGCGGACACCAATCGGCCAGCACCCCGATGAGCCGCCCGTCCGCCAGGTGCGTCCGCACCGTGTCCTCAGGCACATAGGCCAGGCCGAACCCGGACAGTGCCGCGTCGAGCATCGGAGCAGTACCGTTGAATACGAGCTGCCCCTCGACCCTCACCCTGATTTCGCGTCCGCCCTTCTCGAATTCCCAGGCATAGAGCCCGCCATGGGTCGGCAGGCGCAGGTTGATGCAGGCGTGCGCTGTCAGGTCCTGTGGCGTCTTTGGCCTTGTCCGTTTGGCGAAATAGGACGGCGCGCCGACGACCGCCGAGCGCATGTCCGGCCCGATGCGCACGGCGACCATGTCCTTCGCCACCATCTCTCCGGTACGAATGCCGGCGTCGAAGCGTTCGGCGACGATGTCGGTCAGGCCGTAGTCGATCACGATCTCCAGCTTGATGTCCGGGTAGTCCGGCAGAAATTTGTCGAGCGCTGGCCAGAGGACGGCCCGTACCGCGTGGTCGTGCGCGGTGATGCGGATGGTGCCCGCGGGCTTGTCGCGCAGCTCGCTCAGCGCGGCCATCTCCGCCTCGATCTCGTCAAGCCGCGGCCCCGCGGCATGCAGCAGGCGCTCCCCCGCCTCGGTCGGCGCGACGCTGCGGGTGGTACGGGTCAGCAGCCGCAGGCCCAGCCGCGCTTCCAGCCCGCGCACGGTCTGGCTCAGCGCTGACTGCGACACGCCAAGCCGCGCGGCGGCGCGCGTGAAGCTGCGTTCGCGCGCGACCGCGAGGAAGACGACGATGTCATTCAGGTCGGTGCGAGGCATTCAGAAGGCCAGCTTATAGCTCCATTCGGACTTTGCCGTCTAATCCGTGCCGGCCGCGCCGCTTACTTCGTGCACCAGTAGCGAGGAGAACAACCATGGACATCAAGCGCGCAGGCTCTCAGCCGTCCGGCCAGGGACCGGCGGACTGGTTCACCGGCACGGTCCGCATCGATCCGCTGTTCAGCGCCCCCGATCCGGCGCGCGTTCGCGGCGGCAGCGTCACCTTCGAGCCCGGCGCTCGCACCGCGTGGCACACCCATCCGCTGGGGCAGACGCTGATCGTCACGGCCGGCTGCGGCCGCGTGCAGCGCGAGGGTGGCCCGGTCGAGGAAATCCGTCCCGGCGACGTCGTCTGGTTCGCCCCCGGGGAAAAGCACTGGCACGGCGCGGCCCCCACCACGTCGATGACCCACATCGCCATTCAGGAAGCGCTGAACGGCAAGGTCGTCGATTGGATGGAGAAAGTGTCCGACGACCAATACGGATCTGCTCGCCAATGACCGCCTGGACGCAGCCGGAGCTGGATCGGATCGGCGGGGCCGACGAACTGGAGATAGCGACGCTGCGGCGCGATGGAACGCTGCGCAAACCGGTGACCATCTGGGTCGTTCGAGTCGGCGACGATCTCTATGTTCGTTCCGCCTACGGGCACGCCCCCGCCTGGTTTCGCGCCACGCAGGTCCACCAGGAAGGCCGCGTCAGCAGCGGCGGCATCACCAGGGACGTCACGTTCGCCAACGGCGATTCCGGCGTGCTCGACCAGATCGACATCGCCTATCGCACCAAGTATCGCCGCCACGGCGCGCAATACGTGAATTCTGTCATTTCGGAAGCAGCGCGGTCTACCACCATCAGGCTCGTGCCGCGCCAGGAGTGAGCAAATGCAGAAGCGTCAACTCGGCAGCAGTGGGCTGGAGGTCTCCGCGATCGGCCTGGGCTGCATGGGCATGAGCCAGAGCTACGGGCTGCCCCCGAACCCGCGGGACATGATCGCACTGATTCGCGCGGCGGTCGAACGCGGCGTCACCTTCTTCGACACGGCCGAGTCCTACGGCCCCTACAAGAACGAGGAACTTGTCGGCGAGGCCCTTGCCCCGGTCCGCGACCAGGTGGTGATCGCCACCAAGTTCGGCCACGCCTTCGGCAAGGACTTCAGTCATCTCGGCCTGGACAGCCGGCCGGAGCACATCAAGCAGGTCGCCGAGGCGTCATTGCAGCGCCTGCGGACCGACCGGATCGACCTTTTTTACCAGCACCGCGTCGATCCCGATGTGCCGATCGAGGATGTGGCGGGCGCGGTGAAGGACCTGATCCAGCAAGGCAAGGTCAAGCATTTCGGCTTGTCCGAGGCCGGCGTGCGGACGATCCGCCGGGCGCATGCAGTGCAGCAGGTGACCGCGCTGCAGAGCGAGTATTCGCTGTGGTGGCGCGAGCCGGAGCAGGCGATTCTGCCGACGCTTGAAGAGCTCGGCATCGGCTTCGTTCCGTTCAGCCCGCTGGGCAAAGGCTTCCTGACCGGTGCAATCAGCGCGGACACGACGTTCGTGAGCCGGGATCTCCGCAACATCGTGCCTCGGTTCACGCCGGAGGCACGGATGGCGAACCAGGTGCTGGTGGACCTGATCACGCGGATCGCGGCCCGAAAGCAGGTAACTGCAGCGCAAATAGCCCTCGCGTGGCTGCTGGCCCAGAAGCCCTGGATCGTTCCGATCCCAGGGACGACGAAGCTGCACCGCCTGGACGAGAACCGCGGCGCAGTGGCGATCGAACTGACGGCCGCCGATCTGCGCGAAATTGCGGACGCGCTCTCCCACCTCACGGTGCAGGGCGAACGCTATCCCCCGTTCCTGGCAGCCATGATCGATCGCTGAGGAGGAGCCACAATCATACGCACGATCAGCCTTCTCAAGGCCTTTGCCGCTCACTCGCGGGCGGCGCGGGTGAGGCGCGTCGCCACACGAGAGCTGGCGGCCATGCCCGCGCGCGAGTTGAGCGACATGGGTATCACCCGGCTCGACATGAGCCGTCTGTTCGAGCCGAGCCTGGTGCCGGAGTTCCGGTCACGCGGTAGCGCTGATCAATTTGCGCCCGCCGCAATATTCAAACCGCTGCCGGACTAATGAAGCCTTACAACATCTGCGCGACGGTCGTCTCACTCGGTGCGGTGGCGACGGAACTGCCGGACACCATCACTGATCCGGACGTCGCTGCACCGGTCCGCGGCTTCCATGCGGCTGCGGCGATCCCCGTCCCCGCCAACTCATTCGCCCGTACGGTTGCCTTCGCCATCAGCCAGCCCGAGGATGTCGACATCAACGAGATCCTGTTCCGCTCCACGCGGCAGGAAATGTGAACGGAGAACAAGACAATGCCGCATGTGATCGTAAAGCTGCTGCCCGGACGCTCCGCGCAACAGAAGGCGAAGATCGCTGAAGAAGTCGCGAAAGCGATCATGGCCACCGCGAATTGCGCGGAAACAGCCGTATCGGTTGGTATCGAAGACGTCGCATCAGACGACTGGGTCGAAACGGTCTACAAGCCGGACATCGTAGGCAAGTCCGACACGATCTACAAGCAGCCCGGCTACGATCCGCTCTGAAGCCGACCACCGCACGTTTGACCACGCAGAGCAAGGAATTGCGCGAAATGCTCGCTGTAGCGCGCCCTTCCATGACTCACGCAGCGCGTACGCTCGCGACAACTCACGCAGCGCGTGCACGCTTCGCGACGAAATTATTGACTTCGCCCGACAGATGCTCGGAGTGCGTCGATAGTTCCCCGGCCGCACTCAGCACCTGGCTGGCGGCGGCGCCGGTTTCATTGGCCGATTGGCCCACCCCGCTGATATTCGCGGTTACCTGCTGGGTCGCGTGTGCCGTCTCCTGCACATTGCGGGCAATTTCGGCAGTGGCGGAGCCCTGTTCTTCCACGGCCGAGGCGATGCTGGCCGCAATCGTGCTGACTTCGGTGATGGTCGCGGCGATGCCGCGGATGGCTTCCACCGCTTCCTTGGTCGCGGCCTGAATCTGGCCGATCTGCGTGCCGATCTCGCTGGTGGCTTTCGATGTCTGGGTCGCCAGGTTCTTCACCTCCGAGGCCACCACGGCGAACCCCTTGCCCGCGTCGCCGGCGCGGGCGGCCTCGATGGTTGCATTGAGCGCCAGCAGATTGGTCTGGCCGGCAATATCGCTGATCAGGCCGACCACCTGGCCGATTTTCTCGGCGCCCTCGGCCAGGGCCCGTACGATGCCGTCTGTTCTTTGTGCTTCAGTCACCGCCTTGCCGGTGATGCTCGCCGACTGCGCGACCTGGCGGCTGATTTCCTGGATCGACGCGGTGAGCTCGTCGGCGGCTGACGCCACTGTCTGGACGCCGGTACTGGCTTCTTCCGCCGCACGGGTGACGGCGTTGGCTTGCTGATTGGTACGATCGGCGGTGCCGGTCATGGCGCGTGCCGTGGCTTCCAGTTCGGTGGACCCGCTGGCGAGATGGTTGGCCAGGGCGGTGACCCTGGCCTCAAAGTCGCGCAGCAGCCCATCGAGCACCGCAGTTCGCCGCTCCCGGTTGGCCTGCGCGGCAGCCTTCTCGGCCTCAAGCTGCTTGGCCTCGACGGCGCTGCGTTTGAAGACATCCAATCCGCGCGCCAGCATGCCGATCTCGTCGGCCTGGTCGGTCCCGGTGACGGCGACCTCGAGATCACCCGCGGCCAGACGTTCGACGCTTGCCGTGATGCGGCGCAGTGGCCGGACAACGCTCCGCACGACCACGAGACCGGCACCAATGCAGAGCAGGCCGCATAGCACGAGTGCGCCGACGGTCAGCATGCGCGCGAAGTTGTAGGTGGCCTCGCCGTCCTCGGCGGCGAGCTTGCCTTGGCTGGCGTTGAAATTCATGTCCTTGAGGACGGCGTTGGTCGCGGCCTCGTAGTTGGTCCGGTCCTCCCCGCGATACTGATGCAACATGGCGTCCACCTCATGGCGGCCCGCCAGGTCAACCGTCCGGGCAGTGCTTGCCTTGAGTTTCATCCATGCATCGGCGAACGCCTGCATCAGCCGCTCGTCGTCGGTGCCTGCCGCGATGAGTGGCTGGTAGCTGGCATAGGCCTTGTCTACGTCTTCATGCGCCGCATTCAGGAGTTTGACGTTGGCGTCGATGCCGAACTCGTTCTGGCTGTTGACCGCGGCGGACATCACGAGGCGGGATTCGCTGACCCGGAACTCCTCCACTGCGAAGGCCAAGGTGCCGAGCGCGGCGGTGGATGGCAGCCAATTGTCGCGGACTTCGGCCGCCTTGCCGTTGACGGCGGCGGTCCGCGACAGGCCGAACAGTCCGAGTGCGATGGTGGCGACGAAAATCAGCACGAAGGCCGCGATGACCTTGGTGGCAATGGAAAGATTTCGCCAGGCCTGCATGACGGTCTCCAAAACTGTGCCGGATGCGCTCGATGCGGCGGTACCACCGCGCTGGGCAGTCCGGTGCCGTGCCAGCGTCCGAGTATTGACCGATGGAAGTGAACACGAGGTAAATGCCGTTCGTCGCGCCGGGTTCGCCCCCCAGGTTCGCTCCCCGGGGTCGCACCCGGGTTCGCTCTCGAAGTGACCCAACGGTCGCGGCGTGCGCCATTCGCACGAACGAGCGCGGTGCACGAGGCGACGCGGTCGCCGGCCATGTCGCCCTGTGAGGCGCTTGGCGAATAAGATGGCTGGCATTGGCGCGCTGAACCGGCAACGTCGTGCTTGCCGTCCTGCGGCGCCTGGCCGAAGTCGACCCCACACAGCGTGGACCGGACCGATGGATCGTTCGTCGCAATGCCCGGTTTGATTCAAGCGCTGGCGGTGGCATGGCCAGCCGCAAACCCTGAAGGCTTTCCCGGCGGCGTGCGCTTCACATCGAGTCGATCCCGCGGCGTTACAGCGGAGGCGGTAGCATGACCGGGGACGAGGTCAACGTGCCGTCTGCCGACCCAACTGTTTCGGGCTCAACCGCGACTGTCGCGCCTGGCACGACGGACGGGCACCTGCTCGGCGGCAAGGTTCACTACGCGCAGCCACGGGCCGGTTTCCGCAGCGGCATCGAGCCGGTGTTGCTGGCTGCCGCCATCCCGGCGCGTGGCGGAGAGCATGTGCTGGAAGGCGGCAGCGGGGCCGGGGCGGCGCTGCTGTGCCTGACGGCACGTGTTCCAGGCGTGCGAGCCGTCGGGGTGGAACGCGAACCGTCTTTGGTTGCGCTGGCGACCCGTAATGCCCAGGCGAATCGCGCTGCTGGCCTGGCATTCCTGGCTGCCGATGTCATGGCGCTGACCTCGCTGTACCTGCGAGGGGAGGTTTTCGACCATGCACTCGCCAATCCGCCCTATCACGCTCCGGAGGGTACCCCCTCTCCTATGGCGGCCCGCGCCTGGGCGAAGCATGGCACGCCGGGGCTGCTGGCCGGCTGGGCCCGGGCGCTGGCCACGCCGCTGCGGCATCGCGGCACGCTGACCTTCGTCCTGCCGGCCGCATCGCTGCCCGAGTGCCTCGCGGCCCTGGCGGCGGCCGGCTGCCCCGCCCGCGCGGTGCTGCCGCTTTGGCCGAAGCCTGGACGCCCGGCGAAGCTGGTCCTGACGCAGGGCACCAAGGGCGGCCGAGCGCCGTTACGGGTGCTGCCCGGTTTGGTGCTGCACAAGGCGGACGGTGGCTACACCGAGGAAGCCGAGGGGATCCTGCGCCGCGGCGCCGCACTTGCGATGGAGTGAAGCCTGGCGATGGAGTGAAGCCTGGCGATGGAGTGAAGCCTGGCGATGGAGTGAAGCCTGGGCGGCCGGTCTTCGCCGGCCATCACACAGCGGGTGCACGTCAGGCCGGAGGGTCAACCATTTGGCGCGCTGACATGACACCGCGGGTTTGCTTCAGCGGCAGGTCGACCGGGAACAACTTCCATCGGACGCCTTGCGTCGCCAGTCTTGCTCCAGAACGGTCCGCTGTGAGTGCCTGTTCTGCCTACAGCCGCAGCGATGGCGCGATCGGCGTTGTCCGGCCGCCATGCGAGGCCGACCAACGCACCGGATCGGCAACAAATTGCTCCAGCTCCGCGTGGTCCGTGGCGGACAGGGTATCGGCTCGCCCCACCGCCAGCACGTCGCGCCACGTCGCCAAAGCGTGCAGACGCAGCTCCAGGCTGGCAAGCCGCTCCGCCGCGCCTGGAAACGTTCCGTGAAAGAACAGACTGAGCGCGTCGGTCACCGTCGCGCCGGCCGAACGCAGCCCGCGGGTGAATGCTACCTTGCTCCCGCCGTCGGTTGTCAGGTCATCGACCAGCAGCACGCGTAGCCCGTCCACCGAGCCGCCTTCCACCTGCGCATTCTGCCCGATCCCCAGGGCGCGCTTGCGCACGTAGCGCAATGGCAGGTCCAACCGGTCGGCCAGCCAGCAGGCCCAGGGGATGCCGGCAGTCTCGGCGCCGGCGATGGCGTCGAACGGCAATGGCGTCCCAAACGTGCGCCGCAGCGCGGCGACGGCCAGGGCGGTGACAGCATGGCGCACGGCCGGCTCGCCGATCAGGCGGCGGCAATCGACATAGACCGGGCTGGCCCAGCCGGCGGCGAGGATGAACGGGTGCTCACGGCTGAACGCGATGGCGCCGGCCGTCAGCAGCAGCCGTGCGGTGGCCGCGCCGAGATCCTCCGGCGCCGCATGCCGGGTTTCTTCGTCATGCCCGCGCAAGCGGTGACCCAGGCTGCCCGGGTCTCCGCTTTCGCCGGGATGACGAAGCGGCGTGGCGCCGGTCGCAGCGTCTTCGGCCGCCGCGGCATCGCGCGTCGGGTCATCGGGCGCCGTGGTCATGCGGGTCCGGCCCCGTCGCGCAGGGCGCGGCCGAGCAAGTCCGCGCCGAGCAGGAAGTCGTCCATTGCCATGGCTTCCTCGGGGTTGTGCGAGCCGTGCTCGTTGCGCACGAAGATCATGGCGCTGGGAATGCCGGCGTTGGCGAAGACCGAGGCATCGTGGCCGGCGCCGCTCGGGATCGGCTCGTCGGGCAGGTCCATGGCGCGCAGGATGGCGCGCAGGCGGGCGATCCAGGTGTCGTCCATCCGTGCCGGGGCGGAATCCAGGCGGCGGTCGAAGACGAAACGGACGCCGCGTTCCTCGGCGATGCCGGCGCATTCGGACAAGAACAGGTCGTAGAAGGCTTCCAGGGTTTCGGTACTCTGGCTGCGCGCCTCGAAGGAGAAGCGCAGGCGGCCGGGGATGCGGGCGAGCGCATGCTCCGCCGGATCGGTGCCGATGATGCCGGTGGTCATGACCAGGTCGCGCCCGCGTTCCAGTAGCGTGCGCCAGTGGCGGTCCAGGCGGGTGATCAGTTCGGCGGTCGCAAACACGGTGTCGTGGCGCAGCCAGCGGGGGATGGTGCCGGAGTGACCTGCCTCGCCAAGGCACTCGATGGCGCGGTGGCGGAAATTGCCGCGGATGCCGGTGACGATGGCCAGGGGCAGGTGGCGGGCGACCAGGATGGGGCCTTGCTCGATGTGCAGTTCCAGCCAGGCGGCGAAGTTGGCGGGGTCCAGCAGTGGTTCGCCGCGAGCCACGCGGTCCACAGCCACGCCGGTGTCGCGCATGCAGTCGATCAGCGGACGGCCGGAGGCGAGGTTCGGCAGCGCCAGGTCGTCGGCGGAAAGTTTGCCGAACAGGGCGGAGGAACCGATGTAGGCGCGGCCAAACCAGGCACTTTCCTCGCCGCGCAGGGCATAGAGTTTGATGGTGCGGGCGGGGACGAAGCCTTCGGCGCGCAGGCGGCACAAGGCGAGGAGGCCGGCGATCACCCCCGCGGCACCGTCGTAGTTACCGCCCTGCGGGACGGAATTGAGGTGGGAGCCGCAGGCAAGGAAGGGCAGGGCGGGATCGCGGCCGGGGAGGGTGATCACCAAATTCGCACCGGCGTCGCGTTCGCTGGCCATGCCCCGCGCGCGGGCTTCCTCCTCCACGATGTCGAGGGCGACGGATTCGCCCGTGCCGTAGCTCTCGCGGGTGATGCCGACTCCGTCGGAGGTGGCGGCCCGCAGGCGGTCGAAGAGGGTTTGGGCGAGGGTGGCGGGGGAGGGCGTGGGGGGAGAAGAAGCAGAAAAGGACACCTCCTCCCCCCGGCCTTGGTCCGCTTCGCGGCCCGAACCCTCAAGGGGAGGGGGTGTCCTTTCCTTCTTGTTCTTCTTGCCCCACCCGCTCGCTGCCTCCGCCTGCCGCCTCACGAGGTCGGCTCCAGCCATTCGAGCTCGGCCTCGTCGAACTCCTCGCGGCGCATGGCACCGGTCAGCTCGGCTACCCGCGGGATGTTGCGCGCGGCACAGAACGCCGCCAGACCGTCGATGATCGCCACCATCGCCGTGGGGTGCAGGAATGTGGCCGTCCCTACCTGCACGGCCGCCGCACCGGCCAGCATGTATTCCGCCGCATCCTCGGCGGTGGTGATCCCGCCGCAGCCGATCACCGGCACGCGGACCCGGCGCGCGCACTGGTAGACCTGCCGTAGCACGATTGGCTTGATCGCCGGTCCCGACAGCCCGCCCATCACGTTGCCCAGCCGAGGCCGGAACGTGGCCAGGTCGATCGCCATCCCCAGGATCGTATTGGCGACCACCAGCACATCCGCACCCTCGGCCTCGGCCGCCAGTGCCACTTCGGCGATATCGCCCGTATTCGGCGTCAGTTTCGCCCACAGCGGCAGCCGCGTCGCTGCGCGCAGGGCGCGAACCACCGCCGCTGTGGAGGCCGGGCGCATGGCGAAGGCCCGGCCGTCCTCCTCGATGTTGGGGCAGGAGATGTTGGCCTCGATCGCCGCCACGCCCGGCACGCCCATCTCGGCGGCCAGTTCGGCGAAACCCTCGACCGTCGGCGCCGAGATGCTGACCACCAACGGCGGTGTCCAGCGCGTCATTTCCGGCAGCGTGTGTTCCAGGAAGTACGGCACGCCCTTCGACGGAATGCCGATGGCGTTCAGCATGCCCTCATGCGTTTCCGCAACGCGCGGCAGAGGGTTGCCGTCGCGCAGCTCGCGGGTGATCGTTTTGGTCACCAGCGCGCCCAGGCGGTTCAAATCCACCACCTGTGCCAGCCCCTCGGCGAAGGTGCCGGACGCCGGCATCACCGGGTTCGCCAGGACCAGGTCGCCGATGCGGACACTGAGGTCGGTCACGCCAGCGCCTCCAGCAGGTCGAACACCGGGCCGTCCCAGCAGACGCGCTTATGCACGACGGCGCCGCCGACCCTGAATTCCCGCACGCAGCAGAAGCACATCCCCAGGCCGCACGCCATCTGTTGCTCCAGCGCTACCTGGCCGGGCAGGCCAAATTCGTGCGCGAGGCGTTGCTGCACCAGCAGCAGCCGGGCGGAGCCGCAGGTGAAGAACGCGTCGCAGCGACCTTCCGCGATCAGCCGGCGCAGCAGGCGTTCGACGTGCATCGGTCCGCTGGTGCCCTCGGAATCGGTGATGGCGATCACGCTGGCACCGCAGGCACGAAACAACGCGTCGGACACCACCAGGTCGGGGCGGCGCGCGGACAAGATGGCGGTGACCGCGATGCCGCGCGCCTGCGCTGCCTGGGCCAGCGGTCCCAGTGTCGCCAGGCCGGCACCGCGGCCCACGGCCGCGATCGATCGCCACCCCGGATCCAGGGTGAAGCCGCGGCCGAGCGGGCCCATGATGTTCAGCGTGTCGCCGGGCTCGAGCGTGGCCAGCCCGGCGGTGCCAGCGCCGGTGACCTTGTAGAGGAATGCGACCTCGCCGGCGGCGGGATCGGCGCCATAGACGCTCATCGGACGGCGCAGGAACGGTGCCTCGCCGGGCAGGGCCGGGCAGAGAAGCTGAAAGAACTGTCCCGGCGCGGCATCGGTGGCCGGAGGTGCGGCGCGCAGGATCAGATGGCGGTACTCCGGGTTGACCAGCGTGTTCGCTGCCACCGTCGCGGATTGCTCCGCGGCACTGCCGGTCGGGCGCGCGTCCGGCGGCAGAGTCGCTGCCAGGGGCGCCACCGCCGTCACGTCAGAGCGCTCCCACGGCGTTCCGGGATCAGCAGCCACAACGCCAGCATGTCCAGCAGATAGATCACTGCCAGCAGGGCTATGGCGGTTTCAAAGCCGTAGCGCACGGCGATGGCGGCTACGGCCACCGGGCCGAAGCCGCCGATGGCGCGGCCGATGTTGAACAACACGTTCTGCGCGGTGGCGCGGGCGACGGTGGGGTACAGCTCGCTCATCAGCGCGCCGTAGCCGCCCAGCATGCCGTTGACGAAGAAGCCCATCACCGCGCCGGCGACCAGCAGCGCTCCGGCGTCGGTCAGACGGGAATACACCACCACCATCACCGCGGCGCCCAGCATGTAGCCGAGGAAAGCGGGACGCCGGCCGATGCGGTCGGCAATCTGGCCGAAGGCATAGATGCCGACGCCCATCCCCAGGATGGTGACCGCGGTCCACACCGCCGACTGCGTCAGGCCATAATGGAAGCGTGACCCGAGGTAGTTCGGCAACCAGATCATCACGCCGTAGTAGCCGAAGTTCTGCACGCCGCAGAGGATCGCCATGCCGAGGCTGATCCGCGCCGTCGGGCCATCGATTACCAGCATGCGCAGCGAGGAGGCGTGGTGGCCGGCCTGCTTCACCTTGGCGACGTAGCGTTCCGGCTCCTCCAGGCCGTGGCGGATGAAGAACGCGGCGACGGCGGGCAGCACGCCGACGGCGAACATGCCGCGCCAGCCGATCACGGGCAGCAGGATCGGGGTGATGAAGGCCGCCGCCAGCACGCCCGCCTGCCAGCCCAGCCCGACATAGGAGGAGGCGCGGGCACGCTTGGAATCCGGCCACGCCTCGGCGACCATGGCCATGCCGATGCCGAACTCTCCGCCAAGGCCGAGACCGGCCAGGGTGCGGAACGCCAGCAGGCTCCAGTAGCCTTGGGCGCCAGGGCGCAGAGGCCGGTGAAGACGGCGAACAACGCGATCGTCCAGGTCAGCACCCGGACGCGTCCGACCTGGTCGGACAGCATGCCGAACAAGATGCCGCCCACGACTGCGCCGACCAGTGTGGCGGTGACCAGAGAGGCGGCCTGCGCCGGCGTGCAGCCCCAGGCTGGCGGAGATCGCCCGCAGCATGAAGCCGAGGATCAGCAGGTCAAAGCCGTCCATCGCGTAGCCGACGGCACTGCCGATCAGCGCCTTGCGGGCTTCGGGCGTGACCGTGTCCGGCGACGCCGTGCGCATGACCGGAGGCGGTGAGGTGAGGGGGGAACTCGGCAAAGCATCTCTCCACGGACCTGGGTCGCCGCTGGTGTTGCGTTGTCGTAGCGGCTTGACGGTCGCTGGGAGCACGGCGCGGCCTGGGCCTCGCAACGCGGCGCGGCTGCGGCGTTACGGTTCCGTGCAATAACGCAGCGGGCCGGCGGCGGGAAGTCGCTAAGCCCCTGTTATTGCGAACTCGCTGTCATTGCGCGTTGACCGCCGGCTTGGCGGCCGACCCGCCCTCGATGAAACTGCGGTGATGCTTTTCCCGTCATGGCCGGTCCCGTCATGGCCGGGCTTGACCAGGCCTGACCCGGCCATCTTCCCAATATCGATCGGGCCGTTCAGTGCCTGGCGCTCCCGATCGGCTCTGGCCGGGTGAAGCCCTGAACATTGCCCACAACCCGGGTCAAGCCCGGCCATGACGTGGCCATGACGGGATGTATCTTGCCAGGAGCGAAAACGACGGAAGCAATCTCCCGCGCGGTGAGGTGGGGCTCATCATGCAGGAGATTGCTTCGATCGCTTCGCTCCTCGCAATGACAGGGCGCCGAGGTCGTCCTACATATCGTCGTTGTGCGGGTGGCGCAGGTGCCAGAGGCGCTCATGCGCCGCGACCAGGCTTTCCATGTTGCGGCGCCTGGTGCCGTCGGGGGTCAGCGGGCGGCGCGTCAGCATCATCTCGAGGATGTGCAGCAATTGCTCGGCGACCTCGAAATCACCCTGATCACAGGCATGGTGGAAGGCGATCAGGATCTTGTCCGACAATCGCCGGCTATAGCGCGGTGCGCCGCCGCCGCCGGTATGCTCTCGGCCGGCATCCTCCTCCGCCTGACTCACCGGCTGTCCTTCGGCACCTGTCACCCAAGTGGTCGTCCCCATCTGGTGCAACCCCATCTACGCTCCCACGGCACGGACACCACACCGAATGACCCGCGCACTCCCGTCGCTAAAGCGCCAGACGCCCAGTGTCCGCTCGGTGATACCCTGCCTCAAAGCAAAAGAACTTTCGTCACAAAATCGTTAAAATCTCATTAGTTGTGTATTGATCACACGATTTTTGCCTCACGGTACGCGTCATTGCGTATCATAAACTGAATTTGCGGCGCCCGACCAGAGGAATATCGCGATAAATCGCGCCATTCCCAAAATTCAGATGCGCGCCGTCGGATCGGAATCGGTTCGGGCACCGGCTGTCTCCTCGGCCAGAGCGGCGGAGACAGGGGCATCGAACGCTTCCTCCCACGTGCCAGTGGTGGACGCCTTGCTGTACTCGGTTGCCCGATTCTCGAAAAAATTGGTGTGCTCCACCGCGTTCAGCATGTCGTCCAGCCACGGCAGCGGGTTCTTCGACACGTGGTACAGCCCGTTCAGCCCGAGCTGCACCAGCCGGCGGTCGGCGATGTAGCGAATGTACTGCTTCACCTCCTGCGAGGTCAGGCCCTGCACCGCGCCTTGCTCGAACGCCAGGTCAATGAACGCGTCCTCATGGTCCACGATGGTGGCGCAGCTGATGTAGAGCTCGCGCCTCAGGTCATCGTTCCACAGCTCCTGGTTTTCCTGGATGAAGGTGCGGAACAGCCGGATGATGGAGTTGCAGTGCAGGGTTTCGTCACGCACCGACCAGGAGATGATCTGGCCCATGCCCTTCATTTTGCCGAACCGGGGGAAATTCAGCAGGATGGCGAAGGAGGCGAAAAGCTGCAGGCCTTCGGTGAAGGCGCCGAACGCGGCCAGGGTGCGGGCGATCTCGAAGCGCGAATCGACCGTGAAGGACTGCATGTAGTCGTACTTGTCCTTCATCTGTTTGTATTTCATGAACGCCTGGTATTCCAGCTCCGGCATGCCGATCGTGTCGAGCAAGTGGCTGTACGCCGCGATGTGCACCGTCTCCATGTTGGAGAAGGCGGACAGCATCATCAGCACTTCCGTGGGCCGGAACACCCGCGCGTAGTGCTTCATGTAGCAGTTGTTCACCTCGACGTCCGCCTGGGTGAAGAAGCGGAAGATCTGGCTGAGCAGGTTGCGTTCCGAGTCGGAGAGGTTGCGGTGCCAGTCCTTTACGTCGTCGGCCAGCGGCACCTCCTCCGGCAGCCAGTGGACGCGCTGCTGGGTGAGCCAGGATTCATAGGCCCAGGGGTAGCGGAACGGCTTGTAGACGGGGTTCTCGGTCAGCAGGTCGAAGCGGACCGGGTGTTCGTCGGCGGCGCGGGCCGTGCCGTCCATGCGGGCGACTCCTCCATGGGTGATTGGGTTGGAGCGTAGCACCGAGGATGCGGCGGGGGCCAGTAGGATCTACAAGATATGGGCCGGGATATGGGCGTCGTGTCGCTACCCCTTGTGCGGTGTCTGATTCCGGGCGGCCTGCCGGGAATTCTCCGTCAATGGGTAAACGCCAACAATCGACGCAAGCATAGCCACCAGCAAAGAACGTTCCCTTCGGTACACTGCTTTTCCGCGCGTGGAGGCTCTCGCTCCTCGGGCGCAACCTTGATCAAAGCGTAGGTGAAGAGGTCCGTGCTCCCGGTGATGCTACTGATACGCTTCGCCTTCTCTCGTCAGTGTCAGTGACGTTAGAGGTCGGGCTGCATCATCTCGATCCGGATACCGCGGCACGCGCCTCACCGTGAGGGCACGCGTTCCCGCTCTCCCGGAATATCGCAATCCGCTCGACAACCCGCGTAGCTTTCCCTTGACGGCTCCGTCTGCTCCCATTAGTTAACCAACAGGTTACTTAACCGCCTGGTTCCCCACGCCATGCCCCCCGACCACCTCACCGCCACCTTCGCCGCCCTCGCCGACCCCACCCGCCGTGCCATCCTGGCCCGCCTCGCGAGCGGGGAAACCTCGGTCACCGCGCTGGCAGAACCGTTCGACATGAGCCTCCCGGCCGTCTCGAAGCACCTGAAGGTGCTGGCAGCGGGCCGGCCTCGTGACCCGCGGCAAAGCAGCGCAGTGGCGCCCATGCCGCCTGGAAGCGGGACCGCTGAAGGACGCCGCCGCCTGGCTGGAACACTACCGCCGACACTGGGAGCAGAGCTTCGACCGTTTGGAGGACTACCTGAAGGAACTGCAAGGAAAGGGGCAGCAAGGTGGCCGCCAGCAATCGTAGCGCCGCCGCCGCGGCAGCGCCCGAGCTCACCGTCTCGCGCCTGATCGACGCGCCGCCCGAGCTGGTCTTCAAGGCCTGGACGAGCCAGGAGCATGCGGCGCGCTGGTGGGGGCCGCGCGGCTTCACCATCGTCTCCTGCCGGCTGGATGCGCGTCCCGGCGGCGCCTACCGCGTCGCGATGCGCTCGCCGGAAGGCACCATGCGCACCAAACGTGGCGTCTATCACGAAGTTCGTGCGCCGGAACAATTGGCTTTCAGCTATGCCTGGGAGAACGCCGACGGCCAGCCCGGCCACGAGATGCACATCAAGGTCACCTTCCAGCCGCAGGGCGACAAGACCTTGCTCATCCTGCATCAGACCGGCTTTGAGTTGGTGGCCGAATGCGACAGCCACCGCGACGGCTGGACAGGCTGCTTCGAACGCTTCGCCGAATTTATCACCGCGCTGTCGGAAAATGTACCGCCCGATCGTCTTCCGGTAAAGGCCAGAACACAACAAGGATGAACGCAGCCCCCGCCAAACGCCGTAACGCGACAGAACCCTGGACAGAACCCTGGAAGGACTCTCCCCATGCCGAATTCCGTCGTCTCCCGCGATGCATGGCTGACTGCCCGCAAGCAGCTTCTGGCTAAGGAAAAAGCCTTTACCCGCATGCGCGACGAGCTGACCGCCGAGCGCGTCGCTTTGCCGTGGGTGAAAGTGGAAAAGACCTACGTCTTCGACGGCCCCAACGGCCCCGAAACCCTGGCGGACCTGTTCGATGGCCGCAGCCAGCTCGTCATCAAGCACTTCATGTTCGGTCCGGACTGGACCGAAGGCTGCGTCGGGTGCTCGTTCGAGATCGACCAGATCAGCGGCGCCCTGGTGCATCTGGCGCATCACGACGTGACCTACATCGCGGTGGCCCGCGCACCGCTGCCGAAGCTGCAGGCGTTCCGCCAGCGCATGGGCTGGACCGTGAAGTTCGTCTCCTCCTACGGCAACGACTTCAATTATGATTTCCACGTGTCGTTCCGCCCGGAGGAGCTGGCCAAGGGCGAGGCCTATTACAACTACGCCACCGGCCCCCTCGGCATTGATGAAATGTCCGGCCGCAGCGTGTTCTACAAGGATGACGCGGGCGACGTCTTCCATACCTACTCGTCCTTCGCCCGCGGCGGCGAGCTTAACCTGAACGCCTATGCGGTGCTGGATGTCACGCCAAAGGGCCGCAACGAAACGATCAACGGCAACCTCACCGACTGGGTGCGCCTCCACGACCGGTATGAGCGCGGCGGCTTCGTCGATCCCAACGGTCGCTACGTCGCCGCGGAGGATGCGGACGCCTGCTGCCACACCCGCTAAGGCTCCGACTCTGGCAGTTGTCGCCCGACCGGAAGTGTTGTTGCGATTCCCATTGCGACTGTCATCGCGAGTCCCATTGCGCAGAGTCCCATTGCGCGAGTCCCATTGCGCGAGTCCCATTGCGCGAGTCCCATTGCGACTGTCATCGCGCGTGTCATAGCGAGCGCAGCGAAGCAATCTCCGGCAAGTGACGTGCTGCCCTCCGGGAGGCTGCTTCGCTGCGCTCCGATGACAGTTTGGACGCGTTCACGTGCGCACGTGTACGTGCAACACGTTGGCCGCGCTTCGTACACCTGCCACAATGGCCCATGCGCCCGCTTCCGCCGCAGAAGCTGCACCTGCCGTTTGAGCCCGGCCCCTATCGTATGGCCATGGGCCTGGTCACGCTGCCCGAGTCCGCCTGGTTCGAACTGGACGACCGCTATCCGACCGAACTCCAGGAACGCCGCCGCCTGCTGACCGAAAGCCACGCGGATGTCTTCGCCGCGCTGCCGGTCTCAACTGAAGCGCGGGCCGAAACGCTCTCGGCGGTCGCCGACAACCTGGTGACACATCATCCGCACCGGTTCGCCCGCGACACCGGCATGCTGCACAACCGCCTGACCGGCGAGCAGTGGAACCTCGCCAATCCATCCTGTGATCCGCTGGAACTCGCCGGCCGGCTGGTGCAGGAGGACCTGTGCCTGATTCAACTCGAGGACGGTGTGCCGGTGCTGACCGCTGCCGTGCTGTGCTTTCCCAGCCGCTGGCGGCTGGCGGAGAAACTAGGCCGGCCGCTGGCCGCGGTGCATCGTCCGGTGCCGCTCTACGGGGACCGACTGGCAGCGCCGGTCGATCGCTTCATGCGCAACGTGAAGCCCGGCCACATCGCCGCGCGGCTGAACTGGTCCGTGCTGGACGACGCCACTTTGTTCCAACCCGGCGGCAAGTGGCGCGCCGCGCACAATTCCGCGGTGACCGCCACCAACGCCGGCGACACACTGTTCGTGCGCGTGGAACGCCAGACGCTGCGCCGGCTGCCGCGTTCCGGCGCCGTATTGTTCGGCATCCGCGTGCACGTCTATCCACTGGCGTATGCGATCGCCGACGGTGCCACCGCCGCACGGCTCGCCGAAGCGGTGCGCGCGCTGCCGGAGGCGACGCTGCACTACAAGAGCCTGCTCCCGATCCGCGACGCGCTGTTGCAATGGCTTGACGCTCGCACATGATCGCCGGATGGCGATCGACCTCACGCCGTGCGCGCGATGCCGCCCATGCCATGTAGAGTCCCGGCGAGATCGCGCTCGATGTTGCGCACCGTCCGGACCGGCACCGGCTCGGCGCGGCCGCGCAGGGACGCCATGTGGGGTTGCAGTTCCAAGCCATCCGCGCCGAGCCCGCCCTGTTGCAGCACGTCTTCCGACACCACGGCCTCGCAACCCAGCTCCTTCGTCATCGCCTCGAGCCGTGATGCGACGTTCGGTGCGTCACCCAGCGCCGTGAACGCGACATGGTCGCGGAAGCCGATCTCGCCGACCACCGCCTGTCCGCAATGCACGCCCACGCCGAAGTCGATCGGCACCGGCAATTCATGCACCAACGCGGCGTTGAGCTGGCGGATGTTGCGGGCGACCAGCGCGACCGCCGTCACCGCCTGGCGGCAGGCGGAACGCGCATCGCAGTCCAGGCCGAAGATTGCCAGCACGCCGTCACCGAGGAACTGGTTGGGCACGCCGCCGGCCTCCACCACCGCCGCAGAGATTGCCGCCACGAACCGCCCCAGGATGAACACGTTGTCATAGGGCAACCGGACAGCGGCGAGTTGTGTCGAACCGCGCATGTCGGCGACCAGCACGGCGATGAATTGCTCATGCGGGATCACGCGTTGCTGGCGGCGATGCAGGAACGCGGCCTGCGCGTCCGGCGACACCAGTGGCAGCACCGCGACGTCGCTCAGCGGGCGAAGCTGGCACGCCAGCCGGATATGCGCGGGATCGGCGCGCAGGCGCGCCAACACGCGGCGTTCCGGCTCCTGCGGGGGCGGCAGCGTCGGCGCGCCCAGCACGCGCACGCGGCATAAGGAGCAACGCGCACGGGCGCCGCACAGGCCGGCATGGGGAATGCCGGCGAGCAGACTGGCTTCCGTCACACTGAAGCCGAGCGGTACGTGCTGCTTGCGGCCGTCGGCGAAGGTCACGCAGATGCGGCCGCGGTGGCGCTCGACGGCGCCACGCGCGATGCGGCCCAGTACGACCAGCAGCAGCGCGATGCCATCGAACAGCAGGAAGTCGTTGCGCAGGTTGGTGAGCCAGAGACCCTGTTGCGGCGTGCCGACTCGCGACGGCGCGGTGGCGGCGGCAAGCCAGGCCGGGTCCTGCGCCAGCGCCACCACTGTCCGTCCCGCCTGCAGGTAGCCGAGCAATGCGAGCACTGGCAGCAGCACTGCGATCGCCAGCAGCGGCGCCTGCAGCTTTTCGAACCACGGCTTCAGCCGCAGCCAGAAGGCGATGCCCAGGCAGCCGTGCAGCCAAGCGACGACAAGCAGCGTCAGTTGGATCCAGCCAAGCGCCGGCGCCGCAATCCAGAAGGAATACAGTTCCTGGGCATAGCCCTTATTCAATCCGAACTCGGCGAACGCGACGCGCGTCACCGCAAGATGGTTCGCCAGCAGCGGCGGTACCGCGAGGCCCAGCAGGAGTTGCGCCAGTTCGGGCGGCGTCCAGTGCAGGCGACGGCGCTCGTACAGGGCGTACAGCCCTAATACGAAATGCACCGTCAGGGCCGTGTACAGCGCGATGGTGCCGATCCAGCCCTGCCAGATGAATTTCTGCACCAGCAGGCCGCGCTCCATGGCCGCCAGGGACACGTTGCCCAGCGCGTGGTTGGTCAGGTGCAGCGACACGTACAAGAGCAGTACCAGCCCGCTGCAGAGGCGGATCTGACGCACGCCGGACGGCCGGATTTGACGAAATATACTGCTCGGGGAAGCCACGCCCTGGTCTCCTGCGCGCCGCGCGGGGTTGGCCGGAGGATAGCGGATGTCCCGACGTTTCCGTATCGTCGCCGGATGGCCCTGACACCGACGCAAAGCGCCGTGCTGGAACAACTGGGTCGTCACCCGCTGCTGCAACGGCTGGCGGCCGACGACCTGAAAGCGCTTGTCGGCAACGCCACTGTTCGCGTGCTCGATGAGCGTGCCGTGGTGTTTGCCCAGGGCGATGACGGCAGGTCGGTGCTGGTGCTGGTTCACGGTTATGTGAAACTGTCGGCGGTCACCGCGAGCGGGCGCGAGGTGGTGCTGGACGTCGTCGGTCCAGGCGACGTGTTCGGCGAGCTGGGCGTGCTGACGGAGCAAGGCCGCGCGGCGACCGCGGCGGCCCTGACGCCATGCTCCGTGCTGTCGATCGACGGACACGCGTTCCTCGCGGCGCTCGGGCGTTCGAGCGAGGCGATGTTCTGGGTGATCCGATTGCTTGGTCGGCGGCTGAACAAGGCGACCCGGCAGATGACCGACGGATTGGAACTGCCGGCGCCGGCGCGGCTGGCGAAGGCTCTACTGCAACTGGCGGCGCTGCACTCGCGGCCGGCGGCGGACGGATTGCAGATCAGCCTGCCGTTGTCGCAGCGCGAGCTGGGCGCCATGACCGGGCTGATCCGCGAGAGCATCAACAAGCACCTGGGGCTGTGGCGTGAGGCGGGCTGGCTGAGCCAGACCGGGCGCACGATCACGCTGCACGACGTCGCGGCCTTGCGTGCACTGCTGGGCGATCAGGGGGACGCGGACTGAGCTTTTCCCGTCATGGCGGGCCAGTGGTCGGTGACAGCGGTACCGATAGCGTTACGCTTCAGGGCTACAGCAACAGCGTCACCCGGAACGGCGGCACCGACACGGTAACCGGCGGCGCAGGCGACGAGAGCTTCGACCTGACCGGAGGTTCGGCGAGCCTGGCGCTGAGCGGCAACAGCTACGTGGTGTACCCGCACAACACCGATGCCACTACTGTCATTGCGAGGAGCGAGGCGACCGAAGCAATCCCCATCGGAGGCGAGTCAGGACGGTTCGTGTGGCGCTCGGCGGGGATTGCTTCGTCCGCTTCGCTCCAACGACAGTAGTAATGACAGTAGTACGGAAATGCCTGTGCTACTGCGGCAGCAGCGCGTTCCAGAATTTCGGGGTTGGGAGATCGTGCGGAAGCACATGGCTCGCCACGGCGCTCGAGAGCAGATGGCGGCCGACGTCGCGGGCCGCGGCGCGGTCGCGCTGGAACGCGACGACCGCGGCAGCGAACGCATCCAGCCCTCCGGTTGCCCCACTGGTCGCCCCACTGGCCGCCAACTTCTGCCCGCGAGTCTCGACCGCGGCGAACTCGCCGGCGCGGCGCAGCACGTCCAGCAGGCGCAGTGCCTTCGACAGGTCCGCCGGCTCGCCCCACAGCGCCGCCACGTCACGGCGCAGTTTTGCCGCCTCCACCATGTCGGCGCCGTCGTCGGCGGCCCAGGCGGCCATCAGCGTGGTCTCGGCGGCCATCTCCTGATCGCCCGCGGCGACACAGATCATCGCCCAGCGGCGGAACAGCCGCGTGTCTTCCGCGGCTTCCAGGCTGAGCGCGTGGTAAGGGGCCGATTCCACCACCGCTTTCGTTCCCGCTGGCAGCGTGGACAGGTCCCACGCCGCCGCGCCGCATTTGCCGCAAGCCTGTACCCAGTCACGCAACGTGGAGCGCATCGGCTCGCCCGGCCGCATGTCCATGTCAGGTGCCAGCTCCGGCGGCCGAGGCGCGTGAAATGGCGACCGTGCCGGCCCAGCGCACACCGCGCAACGCAGTTCCGAGGCGCCGCTCATCCCGTCATCTCCACCCGTATGCCATCACGCAACCGTTGCATTGCTCGCTCCATCCGTTCTGCCGACTGGGCGAAACAGACCCGCAGGAAACCTTCCCCGGCGCTGCCAAACGCCACGCCGGGCGCGACCGCGACCCGGTGCTTCGCCACCAGCTTCATCGCCAGGTCCAGGCTGTCGGTCAGTCCCTCCACGCCCACGAAGGCATAGAACGCACCAGGGGGCGCGGCGTAGCGCACGCCATTCACACCGTCGAGCGCCCGGCCCGCCATCGTTCGTCCGGTAGCGCAATGAGCACGGAAGCGTTCCACGCCATCGGTGTCTTGGATGGCGGCGATTCCGGCCTGCTGGATGAAGGGGGCGACGCCGGAGTGCAGCACCTCGACGATCTCGGTCACGGTGTCGCGCGTGCCTTCCGGCAGCACCAGCCAGCCGAGGCGCCAGCCGGTCATCACCCAGGTCTTGGAGAAGCTGTTGCACACCATCACCTGGTCGTCGGGTTCGGCGACATCGAGCAGGGAAGGGGCTGCGGGGGCGCACGTGTAGATGAGGCGCGAATAGACCTCGTCGGAGATCAGCCAGACGTGACGGCGGCGGGCGATGTCCAGGATGGCCTGCAACTCCTCGTGCGTGGCGGTCCAGCCGGTGGGGTTGTTCGGCGAGTTCAGGATGAAGGCGCGAGCGCCTTCCAGCATTGCGTCCAGCCGGTCCAGGTCGAGGCGGAAGCTGCCGTCCGGCTGCGCGAGCAGGTCCAGCGTGGCGATGTCCCCCCCGCGCAGGGTCACGGCGTTGCGAATGTTGGGCCAGATCGGGCTGTGCAGCACCACACGGTCGCCGGGGCGCAGGATGGCGGCCAACGCGATCGACACCGCGGCCATGCCGGAGGCGGTGACCTGGATCCGGTCCTCGGTCACCGGCTTGGCGTGCAAGCCTGTCAGGTAGGCGGCGAGCGAGTCGCGCAGCGCGGGGACGCCGCGCACGTCGGGATAGCGGGTGAAGCCGGCATCCAGCGCCGCCACCGCGGCGTCATGCGCCGCCTGCGGGCTGGGCTGGTCGGATTCGCCGTAGCAGAGGAACTCGATGCCGGGGATGGCGACGGCGCGGCGTGCCACGGCGACGATGCCGGAACCGGGAAGGGTGTTGATGTCCATGGCCAACAATCTAAAGGTTTCGCTGTGCGGTTGCGAGCGGAACATTCGGGAAGGTGATACGACCGCGGCGTTATCGTTGCGGCAGCAACCGGCACCCAAAACCGAAGCGCCAGCCGGGAACGACCCCGACCGGCTCGCCGAGGAGGTTGAGATATCCACAAGTCTCTTCCCCCTGCTGCTGATCTTGGTGATCCGACTCGCAACAGTCGGTGATCCGACTCGCAACAGTCAAAGTCGCGATAAACCAGCGGTAGGAATTTGGCCAGCCCTGGAAACGGGCCTGGCCGCCACTGGTGGCGCCGGCGCATGCCGCGCATGCCAATGGTGGTCCAGCCAACGCTGGAAGTGCCGAGGATAAAGCACACAGCGCGGCGGTCCGAGCGTGGTCACGCCCGGTCCTCGAGGGGTTTGCCGTCGCCGGATGAGCGTCTTCACCCGGCGGATTGCGCTTCGCTTGCGTTACGTTGCTACGTGCGCGGCGCGGTGGGGAACCGCGTGATCCGGCCGGCGGTCAGGCCGCCGTCGATCACCAGTTCCGATCCGGTTACATGGCGCGATGCGTCGGAGGCGAGATACAGCACGCCTTCGGCGATATCCTCCGGCACGCCGACTTCGCCCAACGGCACGCTCGCCGCGGCCATCGCTTTCGCGTCGAGCGGTGCGTTGGTTCCCCGCGGCAGCTTGCCCCAGATCGGCGTATCGATGATGCCCGGATGCACCGAGTTCACCCGGATCTTGTCGTTTGCTTGTGCGCATTCCAGCGCCATCGACTTGGCGAACAATCGTACCGCGCCTTTCGTGGCGCTGTAGCCGGCAAGGCCGGCGGAGCCGCGCAGGCCCGCCACCGACGACATCATCACCACCGAACCGCCGCCGGAACGACGCATCGCCGGGATGCCGTATTTCACCGTCAGGAACACGCCATCGACGTTCACCGCCATCTGCCGCCGCCAGTCGGCGAACGACATGTCGATCGCCGGGCCCATGATGCCGATGCCGGCATTGGCCACCAGGATGTGCAGGCCGCCGAAGCGTTGCTCTGTGGTCGCGATCACTTCCGGCCAGGCGGCTTCGTCGGTCACATCGTGGCGCACGAAAACGGCGCCGGTTTCGGCCGCGACGCGCTCGCCGCCGGCCGCGTCCAGATCAGTCAGAACCAGCTTCGCACCCTCGCGCGCCAGCACGCGGGCGCACGCGGCGCCAATGCCGGATGCGGCGCCCGTGATCAGCCCCACCTTGCCGTCGAGTTGTCCCACGTCCTCCTCCCTTTGCCTGACCGCGCGATCTTCCCATTCCCCGCGCCCGGGTCCAACCTGAAATGCGGCTCTACAAAGGAACGGGTCTGCCGAAAGGAACGCAACGCATGCTGGCGGGAAAATCGGCGCTGGTCACGGGATCGCTCGGCGGCATCGGCTTCGCCACGGCAAAGGCCCTGGCCGCGCAAGGCTGCAACGTCATGCTGAACGGATTCGCCGATCCGGCAACGATCGAGGCGTGCGTCGAAGAGCTGGAAGCACTCGGCGTGCACGCCGAATACCACGGTGCCGATTTGCGCCGTCCGGACCAGATTGCCGCGCTGGTGCGCGGGGCGACGCAGGTGTTCGGCGCGCTCGACATATTGATAAACAATGCGGTGGTGCGCTATTTCGGTGCCGTCGAAAATTTCGTCCCCGAGCATTGGGACGAGGCGTTGGCCGTCAATCTGTCCGCCCCGTTCCACGCGATCCGGCTGGCGCTGCCGGGGATGAAGGCGAAGGGCTGGGGACGGATCGTCAACATGGCCTCGGTGTACGGCAGCTTCGCCACTGTCGAGCGCGTCGATTACATCACCACCAAGACCGCGCTGATCGGGCTGACCCGCGCGGTCGCGCTGGAATGCGCGCGCACCGGCATCACCTGCAACGCGATCTGTCCCGGCACGGTGCTGACCCCGGCGATCGAGCGCCGGCTGCAGAACGAGATGCAGCGCGAGGGCCTGCCGCGCGAAGCAGCGGAGGAACGCTTCCTGGAGGCGCGCCAGCCGTCGCGGCGTTTCGTCGATGATGCGAACGTGGCCGGGCTGATCGCCTTCCTGTGCGGACCGCAGGGTGCCGACATCAACGGCGCGGCGCTGCCGATCGATGGCGGTTGGACGGCTGGGCGATAACGGGAGGCGGACGATAGCCCGTCGCGCGTCGGGTTCGGCCACATATTTGCAACCCAGCACGAGATCGGCTGGCAAAGCGTGAATACGCCACTTGCAGTCCGCGACGCTCTACATGTTGCATGGGGAACAATCACTTCTTATTAATGACAGGAGGCTTCCTTGTTGATGCGGGCGCACGGGCCGATCCCTCAGAATGTATCGGCGCTTCAACAAGGATAGGCCCTCGTCATGGCTACACTGACCGTTGGGCCGGGCAAGGAATATGCAACCCTGTCCGCCGCCATTGCCGCCTCGCACAACGGCGACGTCATCCAGGTGCAGGCCGGAACCTACACGAATGATTTCTCTACCATCGCCACCAGCATCACCATCGAGGGTGTGGGTGGCATGGTCAACCTGGTGGCGACCGAGCCGCCGCCCAACGAGAAGGGTATCCTGGTCATCGGCACGGCGACCACCAGTCCGACGGTGACGCTCGACAATCTGGAATTCTCGGGTGCCGCGATCAGCGCGGCGGAAGGCGGCAACGCGGCGGGGGTGCGCTACCAGACCGGCAACCTGACGATCAACAACAGCTACTTCCACAACAATCAAAACGGGTTGCTGGCAGATAGCGATGCCAGCGGTTCGATCACCATCACCAATTCGGAATTCGCCGATAACGGCACCACCAGCGGGTTGGACCACAATATCTATATTGGCGCGGTCGGCAAATTCAGTATCAGCGGATCCTACGTTACCGCCGCGAACACCGGGAACGAGATTCAAAGCCGTGCCCTGGTCAACAACATCACCAACAACCGTATCGTGGATGGCCCGACGGCCACGGCATCGTATTCGATCAACCTGCCGAACGGCGGTGTGGACACGGTCACCGGCAATATCATCGAGCAGGGGCCGAAGAGCGAGAACCCGGCGATTATTGCATTCGGAGCGTCCGGCTCGCTGTATTCCGGCTCCAGCCTGACGATCAGCAACAACACGATCGTCAACGACGAGCATGTCGGCGACGCCCGCGCGATCGTGAATTTCAGCAGCCTGCCGGTGAACTTCACGAACAACAGCGTGTATGGGCTGACCTCCGGGCAGATCTCCAGCGGTCCGGTGAATGTTTCCGCCACCACCTATCTCACTACCGAACCGACGATCAGCACCGCACCGCCATACCAGACGACGGCCACGACCACGGTTTCGAGCGATACACTGGCGCTGCAGCTTTCGACCGACACGCCGGAGTCTCAGTTCATTGCCATGCTCGACGGACGCCAGATCGGTGCGACGCAGACCATCACAGCCTTGCGCCAGGATGCCGAGACCCAGACATTCGGCTTCTCGGGAGCATTCGGGGCGGGCACCCATACGCTGACGCTCGACTTCCTCGGCAAGAGCGGCATGTCGTCGTCGCACCTGTGCGTGGCCGGGCACAGCTACGACGGGGTGCAGTATGCCGGCGCATCGGCAGCGGTGTCTGCCGATCATTCTGCCGATCATTCTGCCGATCATATGGTGAGCTTCATGATCGGCAGCCCGTCGTAGCGAAGTCGCGTCCGTGCGCGCCGCTAGCGAAGGCGCGTCCGTGCGCGCCGCGGCCGCGGGTGCTCAGGCGGCGTTCGCGCGGGCACAGAAGCAGGACACCGGCACGGGCATGTCGGCGCGGGCAGCGGCGAAGTCCACGCGCTGGCGGATCAGCGCGGCCTCCGCTGTCTCGCCGCGCCGATCGAGACAGTCGAGCAATCCGCGCAGCGCCCACAAATTGTCAGGGTGGATCTGCGCCCGGGGCAGCGCGCCGCCAAGCCCGAGATCCTCCCGATAGACCGCCTCCGCCTCCGCAGTACGCCCCTGCTCCAGCAGCAGCGCGCCGAGCGCGTGACGGATCGGCTGCATCCAACCCCATGGCTCGTCGTAGGGCAGGTCGTCTTCCAGTGCGATCGCGGCACGCAGACGGGCAAAGGCCGCATCGTAGTCGCCGTGGCGATAGGCGATTTCGCCTTCCAGCATCTGCTCGGCGATCGCCAGCAGCTGCGCGCAGGGCACGTTGTGAATTTGCCGGGTGCTGGGCACCCGTTGCGCAGCCGCACGAAACAGCGCTTGCTCCGCCTCCGCCGCCGCGACCTCGCCTAGTGCGGCGTGCGCAACGCCCTTTGCGTAGTGCATCATCGCAACCGTGTTGCAGTAGAGTTCGCGATCGGCCGGCAGATCCTGCGCGATGATCTCGCGCCATTTGCCGAAGCGGATCAGGACATGTTGCCGGATGGAAACGTAGCCCTCAAAGAAATCGGCCATCGGCGGTGAGGGAATGCGCAGAAACGCCTCGGGCATGGTCTCGATCAACTCGTCGGCCGCGGCGATGGCGGGCGCGTACTGTCCGAGGAACATCGCACCGTAGGCGGCGAAATGGTAATTGTGGATGCGGTAGCCTGAATAGAAGTTCATCGGTCCTGCGCGGTCATAGAACTTGCGGTCGGCGATGATCGCCTTCTGGTTCCAGTGCATCGCATCACGGTAATGGCCGCATTGGATGTCGATGTGCGTGGGCATGTGCGCCAGGTGGCCCATATCGGGGCTCACCTCGCGCAAGCGGTCGCCGCTCACCAATGCCGCTTCCGGATGCGGCGACATCTCCATCAGGTGGACGTGCAGATGAAGCAGCCCGGGGTGGTGCATCGCGCTCGGCAGGTCGCGGAAGGCGGAGTCGAGCAAGTCGCATGTCTCAAGCGTGCCGGCGCCCGGGGCAGGCTGGCCGCTGCGCAGGTCCCACATGCGCCAGGGCGTGCGGTTGAGGATCGCCTCCGCGAAGACGCAGCGCAGATCGAGGTCGTCGGGATGGGCATGATGGGCGAGGCGCATCGCGTCGGCGAAAGCGTCGTTCCAGGGGTTCTGGTCGTCGATGGGCGCGCGCTGCGGATAGCGGGCGGCCAGCGCATCGATCAAGGCGCGTTCCTGTGCGGTGACGCCGTCGGTCAGGGCACGGGCCGCGCAGGCGGCATCATAGGCGCGGGCGAGCGCCGCGGCCTTGCTGGTGGGATCCATCAGGTCCCAGGGGAAGTTGTAGTTCGGTCCGGCGGCGTAGGCGACGCCCCAATGCGCCATGGCACAGTTCGGGTCTGCCTGCAGCGCTTTCTCGAAGCAGCTGCCGGCCTCCTCGTGGTGGAAGCCAAAGCACCAGTTGAGGCCACGGTCGAACCAGCGTTGCGCGTCTGCCGAAGCGGTGGTCACGGTGCGGGAGTAGGGGCCGAGATCATAGGGATAATCCATGTCGCCTCCTTCGTCTGCGGCCCGGTGGGGCCGTCGACTGTCACCTGTCATTGCGAAGACCGCTGCGCTTCGAGCAGGAAACAGCGGGAGGCACAATGCCTCCTGCTCTCATGGTACGCGAAGGCGCATCATCCACGGCTGAACGCGCATCATACACGGCTTTTGCCGGTCGCGAGCGGCAAAAGCCGTGTGTAGCGCGCCTTCGCGCACCATGACGTGGCCGGCGCGATGCGTCCACCGTGTTCATTCAAGGCACGTCGGCCGCCCCGGTCGTGCTCTGATGACAGGTGGCCGGCACGACCGGCCCCTGACCGATCATGGGTGCTAATTCAAACTGTACAGCCGCGCCGCATTGTCGCAGACGATCTTGCGCCGCACCGTCGGCGAGACCGCCGCCAGGTTCTCCGCCAGCACTGCATGCGATTCCGGCCATAGCGAGTCCGGATGCGGGTAGTCGGAACCCCACATGATGTTGTCCTCGCCGATCAGCGGCACGATCGGTTCCAGGAACTTGTCCTGCTGATAGGTGACATAGCCCTGGCGGCGGAAATAGTCCGACGGCTTCAACTTGAAGCCCAGGCTGCGGGCGCGATCGTGATACTCGGTGTCCAGGCGGTCGAAGATATACGGCAGCCACGTCACGCCGGATTCGCCCAGCACGAAGTTGAAGTCCGGATATTTCTCGCAGGCACCGGAGGCGAGCAAGGATACCAGCACTTCCATGGTGTCGGTCTGGAACAGCGCGGAGCGCACCAGACGATATTCCGTCGCGTACTCCTTCTCCATCTCCGGCGTGTTCGGTGCGCGGGTCGCCTGGAAGCCGGTGGAATGGAAGGAGATTGGAAATCGGCATTCCGCCGCCGCTTCCCATAATGCGTACCAGTCATGGTGCCACAGCGGCACCACCATGTGCTTGAACGCCAAATCCCCACCGCGCAGGCCGATCTTTGCACAGCGCCGCACCTCGGCGGCCGCCGCCTGCGGATCGTGGTTCGGCACGATCGCCAGCGGGAACACGCGATTCGAGTCCGCCTGGCGCGCGAAGTCCGCGACCCAGTCGTTATACACCTGGTCCGCCCAGCCGCGCATCTCGCGATCGGCGATCATGTGGTTGATCATCAGGCAGCCGTACACGATCTCGGCGGCGACGCCGTCCCGGTTCAGATCGGCGACACGCAGTTCCGGCGTGGTGGGCCGCGGCTTGGCGCCGCGGCGATAGTCCCACTCGAAGCCGGCATCCTTCATCTCGTCCACGTGATGGAACGAACCCTTCTGGTATTTCAGGAAGCCGGGACCGACACCGTTCCACATGCCCTTGTCCTGGCCATCAACCAGCCAGTGCAGGCCGTCGTCGCGGTCCTCGACCCGGGGCGCGTTGGCGCGCCATTGCTGCGGCGCCTGAGCGGACCACAGGTCCGGCGGGCAGTAGGTGAGGTCGATATGGTTGTCGGCCGATATCAGTTTTTCTGGCATTTGGACGTGCCTCCTGTTGCCGCGCTGGTGCGGATTGGGTGCCCCGGGGCCGGCGTTACGCCCGTCGCGGGCCTTCTTTGGCCGCATGATAGACGACGTCCGGGCGGATGAAAACGCGCCCGTTGTCGATCCAGTCCATAGCTTCCTGCTCTTTCGCGGGATCGAGCGCGGTGGACTGCCTCGCCACGCGCTCGCGAACCGACGACGTTCGTGCATCCGGCAACACAATCCGCCCCCCTCGCAAGCCGCGAGGCGCGGATTCCGCATCGCCTTCATCCGCTCCGCAGTGGGTGCCACTGAACTCTCGAAGCCTGTCACGCGTTACGCCATGACGCGTGACGCCCCGCCAGTCAGCACGCCACGCCACCTGCGACCCGGACCAGGAACTCCTCCAGCGCCCGCACTGGCGCCGTATCGCCACATATGCGCGGTCGGCCGGCGCGCAGCTCGGCCACGAACGCCGCGCGCGCCGCCGGATCGGCCAGCCGCACCGCTTGCTCGACATACGCGTCCACATCGGCGGCAACCCGATGCGCCAGCCCCATGCAGGTGAGGATCGCCGCGCTATGCCGGCCGCGCATCAGCACCGACGGCGTTGTGACCACCGGGAGGTCGCAGGCCACTGCCTCCAGCGTGGAATTGCAGCCTGACCAGCCGATGCTGTCGAGGAACACGTCCGCCGCCCGCAGCAATCCCGGAAACGCTGCGTGCGGCACCGGCGGGATCAGCACGCAGTGACGCTGCCAATCCAGGTCGGCGGCAGTGAAGGCGCGTTGCAGCCGGGCCCGGAACGTCGCGGCGCCGTGACCGCCGGGTGCGTCCAGGAACAGGAATTGCGCCGACGGAACGCGCGCGGCGATGCGCGGCCATAGGGCATCATGGCGCGGCAGGTACTTGCTCAGCGATTGGCAGCACAGATACACGGTCGCGTCGTCGCGCAATCCCAACGCGGCGCGGTCCGCCGTTGCGCAGTCGTCGTGCGGCGCGTTGTAGTGGATACCGAGGCCCGGCAACCGTACCAGGCGCTCGGTGTAGTGGGCGTCGGCGTCCGGCGGTTCCATCACCTCGCTGGACAGGTAGTAGTCCATGGTTGGCAGGCCGGAGCTATCCGGGTGCCCCCACGTGGTGCACTGCACCGGCGCCAGCCGCAGCGCCGCCAGCCGTACCGCCGTCTGTTCCATTCCAATGTCGAGATAAATTAGCACGTGCGGTGCGTCCGCCAGAATACGCGCGCGCCACGCGGCGGCATCGGCCAGGCCGCGCGCGAACCCGTCGCAGCGCGCGGCAATGCGGTCGCTGACCGCGTCGCGTGACGGGCTGAACTGGTAGCCGAACACGGCGAATCGCGCGCGGTCCAGCTGCGCGATCCATCCGCCATGCGTCTTCGACACCGAGTGCATGTGCAGGTGCGCCGACGCGAAGCCGACGCGGATGCGTTCCCCCGGAAGCGGCGGTGGCGGCATCGGCGCGGGGGGAAATCCCTGGGCGGCGGCAAGCCGTGCGATGATCCCGCCATAGCAGCGCTGCAGCGCGCAATCGTTCTCGCCCTGGTAGGCAAGCAGGAAAGGTTGGGCCAGGCCGATGACCGCAGCGCCGCGCGCCAGAGCATCCGGCGTGGCGTGCTCGGCCAGTGCAGCCAGCCGGTGCAGCTCGTCGGCGTAGGCGGCGCGTCGGCGGGCGAGATCGGCCTCGTCGGAATGCACACGGGAGAACAACGTTATCGCCTGCGTCAGTCGGGCGCCGATGTCATCGGGCGCAGCGCGCAGGCGAACCGCGAGCACGCGCTGCGCATCATCGCCAAAGCCGGCCATGTGCAGGAGGTTCGCCAGCCACAGCAGCGAGGGATGGTCGGCACCCAGTGCCACCACGCGATCGGTCGCCTGGCGCACCAGTGCGCGGTCGCCGGCACGTACCGCGCGATCGGCGAAGGCAACCAGCACCGCGGTGGCCTCGCCGCGCGCGCCTGACTCCGCCAGCAGGCTCGCCAGGCTGAACCAGGCGGGGATGTAGTCTGGATAGTCCACGGTGGCTTCGCGCAGGCGGACGACCGCGTCCTCGGTGCGGCCCAGGCGCTGCAGCACGATGGCGAGGTTGTGCGCGGTGCGTCCCTCGGTCGCGAGCCGATGCGCGGCCTCGACCAGCGGCAGCGCCGCAGCGGGATCGTCGCGCGCGAGATACAGCAGGCCGAGCCCGTGCAGCGCCTCCACCGCGTCGCGGGAGAGCAGGGCACGGTAAGCAGTTTCCGCTGCAGCCAGGTCGTGCACCAGATGCGCGGCACGGGCTTCCTCAAGGGTCGCGAGCATGATGATTGCATCGTGCCTGGAAACCATTAACGGCCGGTTGAGGCCGCGAACGCCAGGGCTCAGGCTGCGAACGCCAGTGTTGAGGCTGCGAACGCCAGGGTTGACGCTGCGAACGCCAGGGTTGAGGCCGCGGCTTGTTCGGCGGGCAGCGACGCAGCAATCTGGCGCCTGGGCTTGCCGCTGCGGCGCATCGCGCGCAGTGACGGGCCCGTCTGCATCAGGGGATTGCCCGCCATGGGACCGCTTTCGGATGTGAAGATCGTGGAGTTCGCCGGCATCGGCCCGGCGCCGCTGGCGGCGATGCTGCTGGCCGACATGGGCGCTACCGTGCTGCTGATCGACCGGCCCACGGACACCGATTTAGGGGTGAAGGTGCCGCCCAAGGTCGATTTCACCAAGCGCAACCGGGCACTTGTTCGCCTGGACCTGAAGCGGCCGGAAGCGATCACGTCGGTGCTGCGGCTGATCGACGGCGCCGACGGGCTGATCGAAGGATTCCGGCCCGGGGTGATGGAGCGGCTCGGGCTGGGGCCGGACGTCTGCCTGGCACGCAACAAGCGCCTGGCCTACGGGCGCGTCACCGGCTGGGGGCAGGAGGGGCCGCTGTCGCAAGCCGCCGGCCACGACATGAACTACATCGCGCTGACCGGCGCGCTGCATGCGATCGGCCGCGCGGGGCAGCCGCCGACGCCGCCGCTGAACCTGGTCGGCGACTATGGCGGCGGCGCTTTGTATTTGGTGACCGGATTGCTGGCCGCGATCATCAGCGCCCGGGCAACCGGCCTCGGGCAGGTGGTGGACGCGGCCATGGTCGATGGCGCGCTGTCGCTGATGACGCCGATCTACGCGATGAAGGCCGGCGGGCGGATGAGCGCCCCGCGCGGACACAACCAGCTCGACAGCGGCGCGTATTTCTATGAAGTCTATGAATGTGCCGACGGCGCATACGTGTCGGTGGCCTCGATCGAGGGCAAGTTCCACGCCGAGCTGCTGCGGTTGCTGGAGATCGATCCGGCGACGCTGCCGGCGCAGCATGACCGCGCCGGGTGGCCAAAGGTGAAGGCGATCCTGGCGGAGAAATTCCGCACCCGCACCCGCGCCGATTGGTGTGCGCTGCTGGAGGGCACCGACGCCTGCTTCGCCCCGGTGCTGTCGATGGACGAGGCGCCGAGCCACCCGCACAATCAGGTGCGGCACGCGTTCATCGACGTGGGAGGCGTCGTGCAGCCGGCGCCGGCGCCGCGGTTCTCCCACACCAAGGCGCCGCCGCCGCGCTCGCCGGGAGGCGTGGATGCGCGCGAGACGCTGGCTGCGTTCGGGCTGTCGGCGCGAGAGATCGGTGTGATCCTTGGATAACAGCCGCGGCATCTCGCTGCACGAATATCCCGTACCGTCGGTAGATGCCAATGCGCCTCTTGAATGCGCCTCTTGAATGCGCCTCTTGGCAGCAGCGATTGGACCCTGAGGACACACCGGGATTGACGGCATTGCAACAAGGCGCAACAGATGTTCGAAGAAACGCTCGAGATCTACAGGGCTGAACGATACCGGCTCGGACCGCTATCCGGGACGTGGCAGATCGAATGGGCGCGGCTGACTGTTCAAGCCCTTATTGGATCTGGTTGATCTGCGCCTCGCTCAGGCCGCGGATGAAATCAGGGAGCGGGATGAAGCCGACCGGCATCAGGTAATTGTCGGCGTTGCCGCCGGTGACCGAAGTCGCCCAGAGCAGGAAGGAGCGCAACGCTTCGGCCGTCGCGGCGTTTGGCTGCGTTCGTGCGACCAGGGCGTATTCATAGTTGACCAACGGATAGCTGTCGGCGCCAGGGGCAAACACGAGGCTGATGCGCTCGTAGGGCGGCGTGCGCGGGTCGAGTTGGGCGGCGGCATCGGTGATCGCCTGCCGCGAGGCGAGCACGAACTTGCCGGCCTGGTTCTCGACCATGGCTGTGCCGAGCTGGGCTTTGGCAATCTCGCCGGCGTAGCTGACGCCCGCATAGCCGATCGCGTAAGGCGTGGCGGCGAGCGTCGCGACGACGCCCTCATTGCCGGGTGCGGTTTTCTCCGCGGCGATCCTGGGCCAAGAGATATCGGTGCCATAGCCCGGATTGTCTTCCCAATTCTCGGCCGAGAAATCGAGGAATTGGGTGAAGACGAACGTGTCGCCCGACGCGTCGGCGCGGCGAACCGGGATGATGCCCTGGTGCGGCAGCGCCACGCCCGGGTTCAGCGCCTTGATTTTGGGATCGTCCCACTCGGTGATGCCGCCGGAATAGATGGCGGCGAGCGCAGGGCCGCTGATCTTGAGATTCGCGCCATTGAGGCCCGGCAGGTTGTAGTTGACAGCCACCGCGGAGATGGCGAGCGGTATGTTGAGGATCTCCGGATTATGGGCCGCGACAGCGTCCGAGAGATAGGCGTCGGAGGCACCGATGCGAACCGAGCCGCCGATCGCCGAGTCGATACCGACGCCGGAGCCGGTGCCGGCCGCCGTCAGTACGACGCCGGGCGCGGCGCTCTTGTAGCCGGCGATCCAGGCCTTGAAGAGCGGGTAAAGGAGAGTCGAGCCGGTTTCGTTGAGCGTGATGCCGTCCGCGTAGGCGGCAGAGACCGCGAAGGCGGCAGAGATTGCGAAGGTGGCAGAGATTGCGAAGGCGGCGGAGATCGCGAAGCCGATGCCCAGCGCGGCCCCGGCGATCGCGCGGCGAAGATTTTTCGTCATCAGTGCGACTCCTGCGCCAGCGGTGCGCGCCCGATCCGGTCGAGATTCACCCCGGTCGTCTCGATGCGGTAGATCCAGGTCACCACCGCGCCCAACACCGAGGTGAGCGCGAGGGTGTAAAGCAGCGTGCGGGTGCCCATGGTGGCCAGCAGGATCGGAAAGCCGAAGGTCGTGGCGACTGCGCCGACCTTGCCGATCATGGCCGCGAAGCCCGCGCCCATGCCGCGCACCTCGGTCGGGAACACTTCGCCGGCGAGCAGGTAGGTCTGCGCGTTTGGGCCGACATTGGTCATGAAGTTGAACAACATCACGCCGGCCATGATCAGGTAGACCTTCATCGAGCCGGAGGCATCGATCGACAGCGTGGCGATGACCAGTCCGACGGCGCAGCCGAGAAAGCCGAAGACCTGCAGGCGGACGCGCCCGTATTTGTCGGCGAGCCCGATCGCGAAGATGATGCCGACGACCAGCAGCGAGGTCGTCAGCGCCGCGGCCTGCGCCGAATGGATACCGCTCGCGATCAAATCGGCGGGGCTGCGGATCTTGTCGGGACCGCTGCCGAGCGCGGTCGCGATCATGGTGGGGGTGAAGACGCCGATGCCGTAAGTGCCGAGATCCTGGAGGAACCACGGCGCCGACGAGAAGATGGTGGCGCGGAGGTTGTCTCCGTTGAACAGCGACATGAAAGACTTTTTCGGTATGCTTGCCTCGTCCGCGACATGGCGCACGAGAGCCACCGTTTGCGGGTAGCGCGGCGTCCGGTGGAGCAAGCGTTCAACGGCTCTTTCTGCCTTGTCGTGCGCGCCCTGCACGATGAGCCAGTTGGCGCTTTCGGTAATGAAGAAGCGGCCGACGGTGATGAGCACGGCCGGCACCAGCGCGGTCGCGTACATCCATCGCCAGGCATCGAGGCTCGGGTCGATCATGAGCACGACGGCGCCGATTGCGATGCCGCACATGGCGCCAATCGCCTGGAAGGCGAAGGCGCCGAGGACAAGGCGGCCGCGCGAGACGCTCGGGATGTTCTCGGAGATGATCATGTGCGCGGTCGGGTAGTCGCAGCCGAGCGCCATGCCGACGCCGAACAGACAGATCACCAGCGAGAGAAAGTTGGAGCACAGGATCAGCAGCGCAAGGAACGCGCAAAAGATGATCATTTCCGCGATGAACATGAGCTTGCGGCCGAAATAGTCCGCGAGGCCGCCGAGCGTGATGGTGCCGACCAGGATGCCCGCAAGGCTCGCCGAGGTGACGAGGCCTTGCGCCGCGGCGGCAAGGTGAAATTCACGGTTGATCAGCGGCACCGTCACGCCGCCCATGAAGACGACGAACCCCTCGAAGAACTTGCCGAAAGCCGCGAGCGTCCAGATGCGCCACTGCATGCCGGTCATGGGCGTGGATTTGACCGAGGTGCCGTCGGACCACACCGGTAACTCGTCGATATATTCCTGCACCGTCTTGACATTGGGCGGCGCGGGGCGGGCGGCCGTATCGACGTCGCTCATGCGATGGTTCCCCCGGTTTGGCTGCCCTGTGGGCAACGTTTCACGGCCGCTCCCGATTCCCGGCGGAAGGCGGCGCGTGGCGGGAAAAATTGGTCACAAGCACGGCGGCTTGGCTTGTGAAGTTTTTGTGGCGAATGACCGTCGGATGACGCCGCGCCGCGACCGGCCGCATCAGGCGCCGGTGCGTCGCCCACGCTGGATTGGCTGTCGCTTGCCTCGGCCGGCGGGGGCGAAGGGCAGGGCCGTCGGTCGTTTTGCGCCAAGCACTGGGCGCCTTGGGTGGGCCGGATGGTGGTCCCCCGCCAGCGGGATCTTTCCGCCACATGCCGTTTTCATTCACTGTTTGTTCACACACGATCGGTAGTATGCCGGCGATGGACACCGCTGGCCTGACTGCCGGCGGGGCAGTGCCTTGGCGAAAAACTCGCAGGGTCGGACCGCTCGTGAGGCGAGGGTGAAGCCCCCGTTCCGGCGACACAGCGAGGGTGCCATGGCGGGCGTCGCGGCCATTCGGACAAGGAACATGCTGGGCGATGCCGTTGCGGCATCGCTGGCGGCAGGGCAGACGGATGCCACGGCGCCGGCCAGCGACAACCGCGCCGAGGCGGCTTCCGCCGTACTGCTCTCGGTCGGCAGTGTCACAGCTGGCAATGTCGCGGCGGGCTATGTCACAGCCGGCAATGTCGCAGCCGGCTATGGCGCAACCACGGCGGGCGGCTTCACCGACAGCGATTATGCGGCGGGTCAGGTTGACCCGGGCGCAGGCATGTTCGGCGGCGGGATGGGCATTGCCGACCCCGGGTCGGCGGTTCCGCCCGGCGCGTTCGCTGGCACGGCCGGTTTTCCCTTTGTCGGCCCTGCCGCGGTGTCCCTGGACGATGGCGGCGCCGCGGCAACCCGGGACGAGGCCGCAACCTTGGGCGAACCCGGGGACATCGTGCTTTTCGCACCAGCCGGCAGCAGCGCCATCGCCCTCACACCGGACGTGGCGGCACTGATCGGCCTGGCGTCCTCCGCTCCGTTGGCGTCCGCCGCCGCGTTGGCGTCCGCCGCCGCGTTGGCTCCCCCGTCCGGTACGGCGGCGTGGGCGCAAGCCGGGGATCAGGCGATTTCGGCTGCGAACATACCCGCATTGCCGCCGCCGAGCGCCGTCGCGCTGCCGCTGTTCCCCGCCGCGCCCGGTTGTGCGGTGCCGCCACGCCATCCGGCGTCCGCGCCGACCGCCAGTGCCGGCCTCGCCGCCGGGACCGGCGGAATCGCCGAGCTGGACAACGCCCAGACGGTCCCGGTCGCGGCAAACGTCGCCGCCAGCGGTGCCACGTCGGCCTCGGTCGGTGCTGCGCTGCTCACCGACGTCCTCTACTTGCAGGAGCCGGGCGACACATCGGCCATCAGCATCAACGACATCCACCAGGGGCAGATCGGCGACTGCTTCCTGCTGTCGTCGATCGGCGAGCTGGCGCTGTGGCACCCCGCCGCCATCACCAGCATGATCTATGCGAATGCCGGCGGCACCGAGACCGTGGCGCTGCATCTCGCCGCCTCCGGCGCATTGCCCACCTTCGGTACGACCAGCTTCGAGTTGGACCAGGTGACGGTGAACAACACCTTCCTGAGCGACGGCGTCAACAACGGCGCAACCCAGGACGTGGTGGGCAACCAGAAGGAGATCTGGGTCCAGGTCCTGGAGAAGGCAGTCGCGACGATGGAAGGCGGCTACAGCGCGATCGCCAACGGCGGCAATCCGATGATCGCCATGGAGGAGCTGACCGGCGACCCCGCCACGTCGGAATCGCCTACCTCGCTGACCGTGACGCAGTTGCAGACCGACATGGCTGCCGGCGACCTGATCGTGATGGATACCGCGGCCTCGGGCAGCCTGCCGTACGGGCTCTACAACGATCACGCGTACATGTTCCAGAGCCTCACCTTGGTCGGTGGCACCTGGATGGTGCAACTGGCCAATCCGTGGGGGTTCGACGAGCCCTCGGCGATCCCGCTGTCGCAACTGTCAGCCGGCATCGTCGAGGTCGATATCGGCCAATACTCCAATCCCAACCTGGTCACCGGCGGGCCGGGCAACGATACCGTCGCGCTCACGCAGCTCCTCACCGACGGCACGGTCGATCTTGGTGGCGGGGAGAACAAGCTGACGCTGGCGAACGGCACCAACTCGGCGACGGTAGCCAACACGCAGACGATCATCGGCGGCACCGGCAACGACACGATCGTGCTGAGCACAGCCGCCGCGGGCAGCTCCATCAGCCTGGGCAGCGGCAGCGATTCGCTGACCTTCGGCAACTTCACCAACGTGGCGACGGTCGCCAACACGGAGACGATCATTGGCGGGCCCGGCGCGGACACGATCACGCTCGGCAGCGCTCTGACCACCGCCATGTCGGTCGATCTCGGTGGGGGTGGCAACAAGCTGGTGCTCGCCGGCGTCAGCAACACGGGCACGATTGCCAACATCGCGACCCTGATCGGCGGCAGCGGCGCGGATCGCATCACACTGGCGACGGCGGTTACTGGCGGCTCGATCGACCTCGGTGCCGGCAGCGACACGCTCGCGCTGGCCAACGGAACCAATAGCGCCACGATCGCCAACACGGAGACCATCCTGGGCGGCAGTGGCAACGACACCGTCGTGCTGAGCTCAGCCGCCGCCGGGGCGTCCATCGATCTCGGCGCCGGCGCCGACAAGCTGACGTTCGGCACCTTCACCAACAGCGCGACTGTCGCCAATGCGGAGACCATCATCGGCGGCGCCGGCAATGACAGCATCACGCTGGCGACCGCGCTGATCGCCGCCATGGCGATAGACCTGGGCGCCGGCAGCAACAAGCTGACCCTCGCCAACGGCAGCAATGCCGGCACTGTCAGCAACGTCGGCACTCTGATCGGCGGCAGCGGCAACGATGCCGTGACGCTCGGCACGGTCGCGGTGAAGGCGAGCATCGACCTCGGCGCCGGCAATGACAGCCTGACGCTGGCCGGCGGCAGCAACTCGGCCACCATCGCCAACGTCGAGACCATCGTTGGCGGCAGCGGCACCGATACCATCACCTTGGGCAGCGCGCAGACCGGGATCGCGGTGACGCTCGGCGGCAACAGCAGCAAGCTGACGCTGGCGAACGGCACGAATTCGGCCACCGTCAGCAATGTCGGCACGCTGATCGGTGGGACCGGCGCCGATACGATCACGCTCGGGACTGCCATCAGCAACGGCAGCATCGCCTTCGGCGCCGGCAGCGACCGGCTGACCCTGGCGAATGCCGCCAACGTCGCCACCGTGGCCAATGCCGAGACCATCGTCGGCGGGACCGGCAGCGATCGGCTGACCATCGTGGGCGGCCTCACGAATGCCAGCATCGATCTCGGCGGTGGCGCCGACTCGCTGACCCTGGGCGCATCCGGCGTCAGCGCCACCGTCGCCAATGTGGAGACGCTCCTGGGCGGAGCGGGCAACGATGCGATCGCGCTGGCCGGCGCGTTGACCTGCGCCATGTCGGTCAACCTGGGCGGCGGGGCGAATGTCCTGCGGCTGGCGAACGGCAGCAATGCCGGCACCGTCGCCGATGTTGGCACGCTGACCGGCGGCAGCGGCGCGGATGCGGTGACGCTGGGCACCGCGGCGGTCAACGCCAGCATCGACCTCGGTGCCGGCAATGACGCGCTGACGCTCGGCAACTTCACCAACACCGCGACGGTCGCCAATGTCGAGACCATCGCCGGAGGCGCCGGCAACGACACGGTGACTCTGTCCAGCCTGCTGACCACCGGCATGTCCGTCGATCTGGGCGGCGGCAGCAACAAGCTGGTGCTGGCGGCGGGATCCGCGGCGGGATCGAATGTGGGCACGGTCGCCAATGTCGACACGCTTATCGGCGGCGCGGGCAACGACGCGATCACGCTCGGTACCGGGGTGACGAACGGGTCGGTCGATCTGGGCGGGGGAAGCGACAAGCTGACTCTGTCCAACACCGTCAACAATGTCACGGTGACGAACGCCGAAACCGTGCAGGGCGGCAGCGGCAGCGACACGATCGTGCTGACCGGGTCGAACGCCGTCACGGTGATAGGCGGCGGCGGCCTGAACTTCATTACCGGCAACAGCGGGGCGGATGCGTTCGTGTTCGACCAGGACAAGGCTGGCAGCGCCACGACGGTGATGAATTTCAGCACGGCGCACGGCGACAAGATCGCGCTCGATACGACCGGCGGTTCGGTCCTTTCCGCCAATACCTACAATCTGGGGGGTGCGGCGCTGACGGTTGGCATCGATCTGGCGGATGTCGCCAATGCGGCGGCACGTCTTGCCGAGACGCTGTCGAACCACGGCAACGGAGGCTTTGCTTACGAGCAGGACACCGGTGGGTTGTATTACAGCAGCAATGGATCGTTTGCGGGTGGCGGTACGCTGGTGGGCACCGTCACCACCAATGGTTCCGCGGCCTGGGCCTTCAACGCCGGCAGCTTCGAGCAAGTGTAGGCCGGTTCTCTCTTCGTCCGAGTTGGGTTCTGCCTTCCCCCTTCTCCCCGGTCGTGTCTCGTTTTGAGTCTCCCCGGTAGTGTCTCAGTTTGAGCGACCCTGAATAACATCTCAGCCGGTCTGGCTCGCAACCATCCAGGCTGCAACGCGTTATACACAGGAAAACGATCCTGCCCCCAAGCGGATTACCGCCGCACGTGCCGCACCACCTCAACTGAGGCACCTCTGAGGCACCTCCGCCGCCGCTTGACCCCGTTCCGGATCGTTCGTAAGCCTACGACCGCGTCGTGGGGAGAACGCCGTGCCATTAGCCGATGGCCAGGTCCCTCCCTGCGGCGGGTTTCTGGTCGAAGACCATGTCGGGTTCCTGCTGCGTCGCGCCCATCAGCGGCACGTCGCCTTGTTCCTGGAGCTCACCGGCCACCACGGGCTGACCCCGACCCAGTTCACGGCCCTGTTCAAGGCCGTGGAACTCGGTCGGGTGACCCAGAACCTGCTCGGCCGGCTCACTGCCATGGACCCGGCCACGGTCCAGGGCGTGGTGCGGCGCCTGTCCGCCCGCGGGCTGCTGCAGCGGACCAAGGACCCGATGGACCGCCGCACCGCCGTGCTGGCGCCCACCGAGGCGGGGATTGCCCTGATCGATCGCAGCGTGGCATGCGCCCAGCGTTCGCATGACGCGGCATTGGCGCCGCTGAGCCTGGCCGAACAGGCCCAGCTTCTGGCCCTGCTGCGCAAGCTGGCCTGAGCCTGACGGAGACCCTAACTTTGGATGCGATGAGCACCGCCGCCCCGCCGCCGCTCGGCTTCGGCTTCCGCTTCGCCGATCTCGCGGACCGGGACGGGCTGGTCCGGCTCGACCGCGCGTTCCTGGAATGCCTCGCGGGCGATGCCCCAGGCTTGCACGCCCGGCTGCTGGAAGCGCGGGCCGCCCCGGACGCGGTGGAGAAGAAGGCCGAAAGCGAGCTGGTGGTGGCGCTGGGGCCGCATCTGGATGGCTTCCTCGCTGCGTTGTTCGGCATCGAGGCGGAAACCCTGGCTCTGGCGAGAGAGACCGCCGCGCTCGACCCCATCCATGCCTGCAAGCGGCTGTTCGTGCAGCGCCAGGCCGTGAAGAAATATCCGCATCCGGCGGCGTTCGACGGCCAGGCCCTGCGCGCGGAGCTGGAAGCGCACATGGGCGAGCCACTGACAGAGCTCGCTTTCGCGACGCACGTCGCGGTCTGGGAGAAGGCGGGCGCCGATGGCGGCATAAATGCCGCCCTACAGTATGCGGCGTGGGCAACGCTGACGCCGCAGGGGCAGGCCGCGCACAAGGGCGGAACACTGTTCGGCGTGCCGCATCGGCTCGACTACAACCACCTGGTCCCGGTGCAGACCATCGAACGCGACGGTGTCACCATGCTCCGCCTCCCGGAGCATGACTGGCGGGCCCGCGACGGCTTCGCGCTGACCGACCACGGCATGAACCGCCAGCAGGCGCTGGACCAGATGAACTACTGCATCTGGTGCCACACGCAGGGGAAGGACTCCTGCAGCACCGGCCTGAGGGACCGCAAGACCAACCAGTTCCAGATATCGCCGTTCGGGGTGACTCTGGCCGGCTGCCCGCTGGACGAGAAGATTTCCGAGATGCACACGCTGCGCGCCCAGGGCAGCGTGCTGGGGGCATTCGCGACCATCGCCATCGACAACCCGATGATGGCGGCCACCGGTCACCGCATCTGCAACGATTGCATGAAGTCCTGCATCTATCAGAAGCAGGATCCGGTCGACATTCCGCAGGCCGAGACGAGCATCCTGAAAGACGTGCTGTCGCTGCCCTGGGGCTTCGAGATCTACTCGCTGCTGACCCGCTGGAACCCGCTCGACATCCGCCGTCCGCTGCCGCGCCCGGACAGCGGGCGCAAGGTGCTGATCGTCGGGCTCGGGCCGGCGGGCTTCACGCTGGCGCACCACCTGATGAACGACGGCCACACGGTGGTGGCGATCGACGGCCTGCGCATCGAGCCGCTCGGCATCGATCCCACGGCGCCGGTCCACGATGCGGAAGTCTTGTTCGAGAACCTCGACGACCGGGTGATGGCCGGGTTCGGCGGCGTCGCCGAGTACGGCATCACCGTGCGCTGGAACAAGAACTTCCTGAAGCTGGTGCGTTTGCTGTTGGAACGCCGGCAGCAGTTCGCGCATTTCGGCGGCGTCCGCTTTGGCGGCGACGCGACGCTGACCATGGACAAGGCGTGGGCGATGGGGTTCGACCACATCGCGCTATGCCTCGGTGCCGGCAAGCCGACGGTGCTGGACATCCCCAACGGGCTGGCTCGCGGCGTGCGCGCGGCGTCGGACTTCCTGATGGCGCTGCAGCTTACCGGTGCGGCCAAGTTTTCATCGATCGCGAATTTGCAGGTGCGGCTGCCGGTGGTGGTGATCGGCGGCGGCCTGACGGCGATCGATACTGCGACGGAAAGCCTCGCGTACTACGTGCGGCAGGTCGAGAAATTCGCGCTGCGCTATCGCACCCTGGTGGCCGAACGCGGCGAGGCGGCGGTGCGCCGCCGGTGGAACGGCGAAGAACACCAGATCGCGGACGAGTTCCTGGCGCATGCCGCGGCGATCCACGCGGAACGCGACGCCGCCGCGCGCGAAGGCCGTGCGCCGCGGCTGGCGCAGCTGCTGGACAAATGGGGCGGCGCCACCATTGCCTATCGCCGCCGGCTGGTCGATTCGCCCTCCTACACGCTGAACCACGAGGAAGTGGCCAAGGCGATGGAGGAAGGCGTGCGCTTCGCTCAGGGCCTGGTGCCGCGCTTCGTCGAGGTGGACGAATTCGGCCACGCGTCCGGCGTGCGCTTCACCCGCGCGGACAGCTCGGAACCGCAGTTGCCCGCCCGGGCCGTGCTGGTCGCCGCCGGCACCCAGCCCAACACGGTGCTCGCTCGCGAGGACGGGCGCTTCGAACTCGACGGCAAGTATTTCCGCGCGGTGGATGCGAGCGGCGCTCCGGTCTCGCCGGTGCGCGGCCTGGCCAAGCCCGACCTCGCCCAGGTGCTGATGCACCGCGACGAAAACGGCCGCTTCGTCAGCTTCTTCGGCGACCTCCACCCGAGCTTCTTCGGCAACGTGGTGAAGGCGATGGGCGGGGCGAAGCGCGGCTATCCCGTGGTGTCGCAGGTACTGGCGGCGCAATCCGAACTCGAGGCGCGGACGCCGGGCAATGCAACGATCAGCGGCGCCGAACTGATCGCCCGCTGCCGCGACGAGCTACGCGCAACGGTGCATGCGGTGAACCGGCTGACCCCCACCATCGTGGAGGTGGTGGTCCGCGCCCCCGCCGCCGCCCGCGCCTTCCGTCCTGGCCAGTTCTACCGGCTGCAGAACTACGAAATGCACGCCGCGCGCATCACCGAGCATGGCGCGGACGGCCGCAGCGTTGCCACGGTGCTGACCATGGAAGGCCTGGCGATGACCGGCGCCTGGACCGATCCGCTACGCGGCCTGGTGTCGGTGATCGTGCTGGAGATGGGTGGCAGTTCCGACCTGTGCGCGCTGCTGAAGCCCGGGGAGCCGGTGGTGCTGATGGGACCCACCGGCACGCCGACCGAGATCCACGCCAACAGCACCGTAGCGTTGATCGGCGGGGGACTGGGCAATGCGGTGTTGTTCTCGATCGGCGCGGCGCTGCGCGCGGCGGGATCGCGCGTGCTGTACTTCGCCGGCTACAAGACCGTGCAGGACCGCTACAAGGTGGAGGAAATCGAACGCGCCGCCGACGTCATCGTCTGGTGTTGCGACGAATACCCGGGCTTCGTGCCCAATTCCGACCGGCCGCTGGACCGCAGCGTCTCCGGCAACATTGTGCAGGGCATCGCGGCGTACGGTGCCGGGCAGTTGGGTGCGCAGGCCATTCCGCTGTCTGACGTTGACCATATGATCGTGATCGGTTCCGACCGGATGATGCAGGCGGTCGGCGTGGCGCGGCACGGTGTGCTGGCGCCGTATCTGAAGCAGGGGCACACGGCGGTCGGGTCGATCAACTCGCCGATGCAGTGCATGATGAAGGAGGTCTGCGCGCAGTGCCTTCAACCTCAGGTCGATCCGTTGAGCGGAGCGCAGACCGTGGTGTTCTCCTGCTATAATCAGGACCAGGCGCTGGACCGGGTGGATTTCGCCGCGCTGCACGAGCGATTGGGCCAGAACAGTACGCAGGAGAAGCTGACGGCGCTGTGGATCGACCGTGCCCTGCGGCGGCTGCAGGCGCGGGGTGCGGTGGCGGCGGAGTAAGAGCGCGCGTCCGCATGATCGGCGCTCGGCGACGCGGCAGGACCAGCCGGCACTGCCGGCGAAGCAGCGGTTCGATGCGATCCTCGACCGGGACGACATCCGCCATACCGGGTTGCCGGTTTCCGTCGAGGCGCGGTTCGACATCCAGCTAACGCCGCGGGATATCGGCCATCTCGTCCTGATCGGCGACCCGGAACGGGCGGTCGCGCACATTCCGCCGCGGCGATAACGGGCTGCGGTGTTCGCCGTGGCGACCCGTGGCGAAATTCTGCTGACGCGCCGGCACCGGACGGGCGGCGCACCGGACAAAGCCGCAGAAAAGGCCGGCGGGCCGCCGATCCGGGATTGACGCAAACGTTGCTGTGCGGTTTTGAGTAAAGGGGCGGGCCTACTCCGTCCCGGCCCGCATCGCGAGTCGCTGGGAGGTGGACGTGACAGCCGACGGGTTGCCGCGAGTTGCCGGACCGTGAGCTTGGACGCCTGGACAGTCACTGTCCTGGCCTTGGTGCTGGTGGCCCTGGTGCGGCCGGCGATCGCCAGCCTGTTGCAGCGCTACGGCGCGAGGTCGGCACGATACAAATACAATCCGGAGCGGACCGGTGGCGGGGCGGCCATGCTCATGCTCGCCGGCTATCTCGTCAGCGGGCCCAGCCGCGCCGTTGGGCGGGGGTATTGGGACTTGGCAACCACCGGCTTGACCGACCCGTTCATACGGTCGTTGCCGCAGGTGTGGGTACCGGTGCTGTGCTGGCTGGTGCTGGTCGTCTTCGGCTGCCTATGGCTGTTCTCGGGGCTCCGCGGCTACCGCGGCCCGCGCAAATCGACAACGCTGGTCTGGGCGCTGAACGAGTTCGTGATCTGGGCCGCCGTGCTGCTGTGGGGCGTCTACGTCCCCGGCGACTGGAGCCAGGCGGTGTTGATCAATTTCGCACTCGAGGGACTCTACCTGAGTTTCATGGTCGGTGCGGGCCTGCGCTTCATACTGGTGATGCTGAACCCAGGCGGTCCGTCGCTCCCGCTCGATCCTGGCCTGGATGGGCGGAGCAACGCCTGGTTCGGCCGCTTCCGGCGCTACTGAGCGCGGTGGCGCTTCTCCAGTTTTAGTTGATGGAGCAATCCCGACGGCGGATTGGACGCCGGCTTATCGCGCCAGCGGTCCAAGCCGCCGGTGTTCGCGGTCGTTATGAAAGGCCGGACCGTCAGAGGACAGACCATGCCGCCACCGATCGGACCCAAGGTCGATACCGCCCCGCGTCCCTTGCCGGCGCGGGCGCCGATCCATGGCCAGTACAGTCGTGTTGGAGCCGCTGCACCTGCGACACACCCCCGAGCTGTGGGCCGCGGCGCAGGGGGCCGACGACAGTTGGGCTTATCTCGGCTGTGGTCCGTTCCCTTCGGTCGAGGCGATGGCCCGCTACGTCGCCGATTTCGCCGTGGAGCAAGACCGCATGGTCTGGACGGTGCGGCCGACGGCAAGCGGTGCGGCATCCGGCTGGCTGTCGCTGATGGACATCCAGCCGAGGCATGCGTCGATCGAGCTGGGCAGCATCTGGTTCGCCCCCTGCCTGCAACGCACGCGTGCGACGACCGAGGCAATGTTCCTGCTGTTGCGCCTCGCCGCGGACGAGCTCGGCTATCGCCGTCTGGTCTGGAAGTGCAATGCGCTGAATGTCCCGTCGAAGCGGGCGGCGGAGCGGCTGGGTTTCGTGTATGAAGGCCGTCACCGGAGGCACATGGTGGCCAAGGGTCATCAGCGCGACACCGACTGGTACAGCATCATCGCCGAAGAGTGGCCGCACTGCCGCGATGCGCTGGTGGCATGGCTCGATCCGGGCAACTTCGCGCCGGACGGCACGGCCTTGCGGCGGCTGGAGGATTTGCGAAAAGGCATTCCCTCGGTATGACGCTCAGATGCATCCAAGATCGCCAAGGGCGACACGCAAGCTGGCTTCGAATGAGGTGAATGAGCGAGATCGACGAAGATTGTCGAGCGATTGTCGCTGGGCAATAGCAGGGATTATCTGCCTTATGTCTGGTCGACGCCTTCTTCCGCGCACCTGGATCATCGCTGCTGCCAGGGTCTCCTTCGGATTCTCAAGTCTTTCGGCGTCGCTGGCATTGACCGGCAGCCCTATCGAATCAGGAGGGCCGGTATAGCCGAATGCCCCGGTGACAGCGAATGGATCGGCGAGCATCCAGGCTTCGGTCTCGTGACGAGGTGAGATCACGATGCAACGTGCGGGAGGCCATTCGCAGACGGCATGCATGGCTTCACAATAGCGGATGGACCTGCGGTCCGAAATCGCTTTCCATGGCGCGTCCACCCGTGTCGGCATGGATAAACACCAGATGAAAGGCATCTCGAGCTGCACAAACCTCCTGCGCCACCTTCTCAACCGTGCCCCGATGAAGTCTGACGGCAGGGGCGGTCGGAATGGTAGAGCTTCTGGTGCCATGAAGCCTAACTATCTCCTCCATTATACGCGGAATCAACAACTCGAAATAGACTTCGTCCGTCCCGCCCTCATAGACAGCCGCCCAAGCCACATATGTCATGCTGCGTCCGTCAGTCTCTGCAGTAAACGCTCAACTTCGGGCCTGGACAGGCGTGTTTCGGGATCGAACATGTCCTCGGTAGATTGGATCCCACTCCGCATCCGCGTCCTGGTGGAAGTCGTGTGGGTATCAGGGTTGACCGTGGCAATGCTATCCGCAGCCACTATCTCCCGGTCGTGCAGCGCTGCCATAACCTTTGGCGAATGGGTATTGAGCAGGATTTGAAAAGAAGCGACCTCTGGATCTGTGGAAACATTGGCAGCACCTCGGAGAAATTCTACCAGCATGGGCACGCGACCTTCGTGTACCCCATTCTCCGGCTCCTCAAAACACAGCGTGCCACGCCTATCTGGATCATTCAGCATAGTCAACAAGGCCAGGAGTCGTAACGTACCATCAGAAATAACTCGCGAACTAAACACCAGATTTCCGTCAAACTCGAGACTAAAGGAGTATTGCCGCTCATTAGCATCATTGCGGATCCTGAGCCGCCGAACCGAAGGAACAAGCGAGGCAAGGTCGGCAGCTATATCCGACAATATGCCATCCGGCCTAAATTCGTCCGCGGTTTTTTCCTTTAGATATGCAAGAACAGCAGCCAGATTAGAGGCATCAGGTTTCAGTAGCCGATCTTCAAATCGGTCGTTTGCACTTCTCGCCGCCCTCGGATTGATCTCCAGGAAACGAATGTTGGTCAATACCTCGCGGAGAGCGTACAGGTGCGGAAACTCTGCTGTGGTGATAGTTGATAGGGCAGTCCGGGAGGCTTCCTTAAGGGATAACTGCATTGGCCGCCCATGTTTCTGGCGGCCATCCTGTCGTACGAGGATCGCGTCGCCGTTGTCTGCTACTTCGATAAAAGGATTGACACGAGCATTCCGATTCAGCTTGGCATTATGCAGATAGACGGCGCGATCATCCTTGCGCGCGATTGGGCGGCAGTGTTCATTTCGCACAAATATACCTCTCGGTGCTCCCTCTGAGGTTTGAACCATTGCGAGTTTGAGTTCGTAGCGAAGGCGCTGGGCAGGCGTTTCATAAGGTGTCCCAAATGCGTCCACACCTTTTCGGCTAAGCAGCGCCTCGACTGCGAACGTCATGCAATCGGAAAAGCCGAACGGAGTTTGCCGAAACAGCTCTTCCGGCTCACCCCGCAGCCCCTGCATCGCGGTCCGGATGTCGTGCTGCGCCAGCAGCGAAAGGAATCGCAATGCGTCGAACAGATTTGACTTGCCGCTGGCGTTCGGACCAACGATGGCCGTGAGCGGCTCCAGGTCGAGGCTGAAGGCTTCAAACGTCTTGAAACCGTCAATTTCGATTCGGGTGAGCATAGCTGTTCGCTACCAGCTTACTTTCGCCGCGACAACCCGTCCAGGCGCCAGCCGCGCCGGAAGACGTGCCGCTATGTATCCACCCCCGATCTGTCCAAACGCTGCCGCATCCGAAGCGGACCGTCGGGAGGGGGGCTTGGCCCGACGTCCGACATCAGGTCCACCCGCCTGGGCTCGTGATGATTCGCCTTCCTGGGAAGCATCGTCCGGGGTGTGCAGTCATTCAATTCCCACTTCCTCCCCCGATTGCAGACGCCGCAGAACATCGGCACGCCAACGATCGAAGTCCTCACCGCGCCAGGCATCGTGCCGCCCCTCCGCGTAGGCCAGCGCGTTGCGGTGGTAGATCAGCGCATTGCGCCGCACCGCCAGGAAGTTGTCGCGCGTTGTAGAGACCTTGCCCGGGACGCCGGTGACCACGGAGCCCTCGGGCACCTGCATCCCCGGCGGCACCAGCGCCATCGCGCCGATCACGCAGCGGCGGCCGACCTTGGCGCCGTCCATCACCACCGCGCCGATGCCGATCAGGCAGTCGTCGCCGATCTCGGCGCCGTGCACGACGGCGCGATGCGCGATGGAGCAATAGTCGCCGATCGAGGTGCCGCGCCCGCCCCCGACATGGATCACCGCACCGTCCTGGATGTTGCAGGCGCGGCCGATGCGGACGCCGGCGCCCTCGGCGCGGATGACGCAATAGGGCCAGAAGCTGCTGCCCTCGCCGGCGCCGACCCGGCCGAAGATGCGCGCGGTGGGATCGACAAAGGCCGGGCGGTCGAGCTTGACCTCAGGGCCGAAGCTGAATGACATTGGGTAACCTCGCATGTCGTCAGACCCAACCGTGCCGGTCATCGCGCGTCGCGGCAATCTCAGGCGCAGGATGATCGGCGCGTCGCGGTGCCGCCGCATCTGCCTGGGCTCGTCGCGGCCCCGCCGCCGGCCCGACTTTTCGCAGCAGGCACGGCAGCCGGATTTACAGCAGCGCCAGTGTCGGGCGCCTCCAGGTCGAACCGGTGGTTACCTTCCGGCTAAAGAACTATGGACGCACGCCTGCCCTGCTGCGCGGCATCGGGGCGAAGCTGGCACGCACCGGCGAAGCAGGGGTTTCCCAATGAGGATGACCTGCCGCCGATCGGCATTCCGATCGAGAGCGTGATTCGACCGGGCGAAGCGACCGCGGAATTGCAGGCACGCATGCATCCGCTGAATCTGCGAATGACGCCGGACGACTACCAGTCGTTCGTTACGGGTCAAACGATGTGGTGGTTCCTGGTCAGGATCGAATTAGCCGACCTTTTTCAAAAGGTCGAGAAGTCCGTGTTCCGCTGGCGATTCAATTACCGCGCACGGGCGTTTGAAGCCTACGCCGGCTCCGGTGCTGGTCATCCGGTTCAGACCAGCCCACGAAAAGAATGACATGCGGCACCCAGGCGCATCCGTCATGGCGGGTGGGTGGCGACCCAATGGCGGGCGATGTCCAGCCGGCGCGTGATCCACACGCCGCCGAACCGGCCGACATGGTCGAGCAATCGCTCCAAGCCCGCGGCGCGGGCGGGATGGCCGATCAGGCGCTGGTGCAGGCCGATCGACAGCATGCGCGGCTGGGTGCGGCCCTCGCGATACAGGAAGTCGAACGCGTCGCGGCAATAGGTGAAGAAATCATCCCCCGTCGCGAACGTGCCGCGGCCGAATTTCGAATCGTTGGTGGAGAGCGAATACGGCACCACCAGATGCGGGCGGCCAAGCACGGTGGTCCAGTACCGGCAGCTCGTCGTCGTAGGCGTCGGAATCGTAGAGAAAACCCCCATGTTCCGCCAGCAGCCGGCGCGTGTTCACACTGGGGCCGTGACGGCAGTACCAGCCCAGCGGGCGCTCGCCCATGGTCTGCTGCAAGGAGGCGACGGCGCGCTGGATGCGGGCGCGTTCCTCGGCCTCGGTCAGTTCGTAATGCTTCTCCCAGCGCCAGCCGTGACAGCACACGTCGTGGCCGGCGGCTCGGATGGCGGCCGCGGCCGGCGGATGGCGTTCCAGCGCCAGGGCGCAGCCGAACACCGTCATCGGCAGCGTACGTTCCGCGAACAAGCGCATGATGCGCCAGAAGCCCACGCGGCTGCCGTAGGCGAACATGCCCTCGGCGGACAGGTCGCGGCCGGGTACGTTGGGGTTGACGCCGCCGTTCTCGGTCAGGCCCCATTCCGAGGCGGCATCGCCGTCGGGCACCGACGGTTCCGAGCCTTCCTCGAAGTTCAGCACGAAATTCAGCGCCAGCCGCGCCTCGCCCGGCCAGTGCGGGTTCGGCGGGTTGGCGGCGTAGCCGATCAGATCGCGGTCCATGCGCGGGGTCCCGGTTGTGCCGGCGCAGGATAAGCGGCAGCGGGCGCGGTGGCGACGGCCGCCCTGCCTTTGGTTCCGCGGCGCTGCGGATAGTGCCGCCTACTAACCTGCAAATTCGTCGCAGGCCGCGACGATTCTAATCTGACTGTCGACTTCGTTGGCTCCGGTTCGCCTTCGTGCGGGCCTGGATGTCCCGGGCAACCGCTCGAATGGCGAGCGGGCGAAGTGGTATTCTGCGACGCCCTGCCATCGCGTGAGCGGCAGCCAGCAAGGTTTCTCACCGAGAGCCACCGAGGAAGGCAAAGCCACCGAGGGCCACCGAGAAAGACGCCCAATGCGCACCGCGGAGGCGGACCATTCTGATGGCTGCTCGGCGGTCATCAGTGGCTTTGCCTGAAATGCGTCTGCCTCGAGGCGGAACGCTCGCCCGTCACAATGTGATCTGGCATCTGTGGTTCCGATTTCTTGCTGCCGGGATGTCGCGTCAGCTTGCCGATGCGACGGTAGCTGATGTCATCGATCCGCCCGGCGCTTATCCATCCGCCGCCGGGTTGGCTGCGCTGCTCCTGCCACCGGGTGAAGGATGGATCGCTGGAATTGTGCATCCGAATTCTAAACCGCCACCGGCCTCCCCACGCCGTCCGCTTCCACTGCCGCGGTGAAGGCCGCGAACGCCTCCGCCAGCCCGGCCAGCGCATCCGGCGGCACCGAGCCACCCGTCCGCATCAGCGTCTCGATCGCCTCGGCGCGGCGGCGGAGCAGTGGCGCGCAGACGGTGCCGGCGGCGCCCTTCAGCGTATGCGCCTCCCGCATCAAGGTTATCGGAGGCAGCCCCGCCGCACCCATCCGCTGCAGCCGCGCGAGCGTCTCCTGCCGGAACACGCCCAGCATCTCGGCAACACCGTCATCGCCGATATCCGCCGCCAGCGCGCGTAGTGCCGCGGCGTCCAACGGGAGTGGCGTCGCCGCCCCGGCAGCCGCCGGCGGCGCGGTGGCCGATCCTTGCTCCGGCGGCGACAGCGCCCGCAGGATGGCCGAGAACAACACGTCCCTGCTCACCGGCTTGGTGACGAACTGGTTCATGCCGGCATTCAGGCAGGCCTTCACATCCTCCGGGAAGGCATTCGCCGTCAGGGCAATGATCGGGACCTGCGCCAGCGTGCCGCCGCGCTGGCGGATCAGCCGGGTGGCCGCCAGGCCGTCCATTTCCGGCATGCGCATGTCCATGAAGATCATGTCGTAGGCGAAGCTGGACGCCGCCTCGACCGCCTCCAGCCCGTCGCCCACAACATCCACATACACCGGCAGCGGTTTCAGCATTTGCAGTGCGACGAACTGGTTGGTGGGATTGTCCTCGGCGAACAATACGCGCAGCGGCCGGCCCAGCGCCGCCAGCCGCGATTTCAAGGCCATGGTCGGGTCCTGCACGATCGGTGCGCTGTCCGCCGGCGCGTCCGCGACCGGCAGCGTCAGCCGCACGCGGAACGCGGTGCCGGCGCCCGGGGTCGATTCAACCCCGATGCTGCCGCCCATTTGCTCGACCAGCCGCTTGCTGATTGCCAGCCCCAGCCCGGAGCCGCCGAACCGCCGGCTGATCGAATTGTCCGCCTGCACGAACTCGCGAAACAGGTTGCCGAGGTGCTCGGGTGGGATGCCGATGCCGGTGTCGCGCACGAACCACTCGATCGCGGCCGCGTCGCCCTCGCGGCCGGCGCAGTGTGCCTGGATGGTGACGCCGCCTGTCTCGGTGAATTTCACCGCGTTGGACACCAGGTTCAGCAGGATCTGGCGGATGCGCCCGGCATCGCCGAGCAACGCGGCCGGCAGCGCGGGATCGGAGACGGCGATCATGTCCAGCCCCTTCGCCCGCGCGCGTGGCCCCAGCACGCTCACCGCGTTCTGCGTCAGCGTGGCCGGCGAGAACGGGGCTTCCTCGAACGTCATCCGGCCGGCCTCGAGCTTCGAGAAATCCAGGATGTCGTTCAGGATACGCAGCAGGCTGTCGCCGGAATCGTGGATCGCCTTCACCACTTCGCGCTGGGCCGGCGCCAGCGGCGTGTCGGCCAGGCTGCCGGCCAGCCCGAGCACAGCGTTCATCGGCGTGCGGATCTCGTGGCTCATCATGGCGAGGAAGCCGGACTTGGCGCGGCTTTCCGCCTCCGCATGCCGCTCATGCTGGCGTGCCAGCTCGGCTTCAACCAGGGCGCGGGCTTGCTCGGCCTCCGCATGTTCGGTGCGTGCCTGGCCGAGACTCTGCTGCTGGTGCCACCAGTGTCCGATCGCCAGCGCGGCGACCAGGATCGCGGCGGCGCAGCCGGCGGTGATCAGGCTCAGCAGCCAGGCGACACTGTGCCAGTCCGCCAGCGCCACCGCCTCGGTCTGCGTCACCAGCACGAACAAGGGGAAATTGGCCAGCCGGGCGGCGGCTTTGATACGGATGGCGCCGTCCACCGGGCTGATGTCCTGGATCACGCCCACCGTGCTGCCGTGCAGCGCGCGCAGCCCGCCATCGGGGAACCGCATGCCGGTCACGCCCGCCGCCGGATAGCGCGCCAGGTTCACCCCATCCAGCCGCGTCAGCGAAATAGCCCCGCCAGCGCCGAGCGACACTTTCCGGTAGAAATCCTCGAAATAGGTCAGCTCGATCGCGCCGAGCAGCAGGCCGGTGAAGCCGCCGTCGCGGCTGGGAGCCCGGCGGGCGAGGTAGACGGTCCAGGCATTGTCGCCCCGGTTCCGCACCGGCACGCTGAAGACGTGCGGCAGCGTGCGATCGGCTCGCAGGGCGATGAAATAGTCGCGGTCGGCGACGTTCACCTGCGGGATCGGCCAGTAGCGGGAGAAGTTGATCAGGTCGCCGTTGCTGCCGATCATGGTGACGGCGTTGATGTAGGGCAGGCCGACCAGCTTTTCCCGCAGCATCGCGTGCACCGCTGCGCCCGCCATCTTGCGCGGGAAGTCGGTTGCGCTGTCGGCCCCGGCGGCGGTGACGAACTCCGCCATGCTGGCCAGCGCCATATCGACGCCTTGCACGGTGCGGTCGGCTTGCTCGGCCAGGGTCAGGCTGATGTTGCGCAGGTTGGACTCGCTGGCGCGCAGGGTGGATGCGCGCAGGTTCAGCAGCGCCGCGAGGTCGGCGACGATCAGGACGGCAATGATCAGGCCGGTGCAGGCGTAGAGCAATCGCGGCGCCCGTATGTTGAGGCGCCGCGGCAGGGCATGGGCGGCAGGGTCGGCGGGCGCGGGCGGTGTGGGCATGCTGCGGCGGGGATACGGGGGGATACGGGGCCGCCAGGATGCGCCGGAGGGGTGAACGAATGGTAAAGCGCGGCGGGCTCAGCCACGGCTACCGTGGTGCTGATCCATCGACCTTGACGCTGATCCATCGACCGATCGGGCGGTCACACCGTCATCCCCGAACGCGAGGACCCAAACGGCGTGGGTCTCGCTTTCGGCGGCGGCGATGGCGGCGCCGATGCCTCGGTTGCCGCCGGTGACGAGCGCCGCCTTGCCGACGAGATCGAGGTCCCTGCGTGCGCCCTGCCCGGGTTGGGCGGATCATGGCGGGGGGTGGGATGGCGGGCAAACTGGGGCGGCGTTGCCGTGCGCGGGCTGGGCTGGTAAAGGCTGGGGACCGGTCGGAGCGTAGCGCAGCCTGGTAGCGCATCA
>CAWADP010000002.1:0-118008 GCA_963780805.1 uncultured Alphaproteobacteria bacterium | reverse complement strand
GGCCAAAGCCCCTCGTCCAGCGTGCCGCGGACGCGCAAGGCGCGGTCTTCCGGCATGTTACGGGTTTCGCGTTCGTCCATGCGCGGGAATACCGCGCTGGCCTATGACTACGAACCCGAGCCAGAGCCAGAATTGATCGATATCCCGGTCGAACAGCGCAAAACTCTGCTGGAACTGACCGAGAAAACCTGCAAATGGCCGATCGGCGATCCCGGCGGCGGCGAATTCTACTTCTGCGGCGGCGAGACGGCGAACGATCTGCCTTATTGCGTGCACCATTCCCGCATTGCCTATCAGCCGGCGAACGACCGGCGGCGCGACAAACGGCCGTTCCGAGGCTGAGCGGCTCGGCGGCATGTCCCAGGCGGCTCTCCCCAACGCCAAACCCTTCAACGTGCCGCAAGCGCTGGCTCAGGCTCTCGAACTGCACCGGCAAGGGCGGCTGACGGAGGCCGACCAGCTCTACGCGTCGATCCTCGCGGCAAGGCCCGATCACTTCGACGCCCTGCAAATGCTGAGTGTGGTCAAGCTGGCGCAGGGCCAACCGGCCGAGGCGCTGCGGTTGATCGGCAGCGCCATGCGCGTCAAGGCGCCATCGCAGCAAAGCCTGCTCAATCACGGCCTCGCGCTCAACGCCCTCAACTGCCACCAGGAGGCGCTGGCGAATTTCGATCTGGCCATCAAACGCAAATCGAAGTTTTCCGAGGCGCATGTCAATCGCGGCGCGGTGCTCGCCATGCTCGGCCGCGACGAAGAAGCGGTGGAGAGCTACCGCTAGGCGATTGCCGTCGCGCCAAACAATCCGGAGGCGCATTACATCTCGGCAATTCGCTACGCCGGCTGGGCCGCAACGATGAGGCACTCAATAGCCTCGACCGCGCACTGGCGCTGAGGCCGAACTATGCCATTGCGCTCAACAATCGCGGCATGACTTTGCAGGCGCTGAAGCAGTCCGACGAGGCGCTCACCAGCTACGACCGCGCTTTGGCCCTGGCGCCGGACAATCCCGATGCGCTCAACAACCGCGGCAGCGCCTTGTACGAACTGGAACGCTTCGACGAGGCGCTGGCCAGCTATGACCGCGCGCTGGCACTTCAGCCCGAGGACGCGCAGGTTCTCTATAATCGCGGCAATGCGCTCAAAGGACTGCAACGGTACGACGATGCGCTTGCAAGCTATGACAAGGCACTCGCGCTACGGCCCAATCTCGCCGAGGTACTCAATAATCGCGGCGGCACGCTGCACGACCTGAACCGGCTCCACGAGGCGCTGGAGAGCTACGACCGTGCGCTCGCGCTGCGGCCGGGCTATGCTGAAGCGCTCAACAATCGCGGTATAAGCTTGCAAGAATTGAAGCGGTTCGACGAGGCGCTGGAAAGTTACGACCACGCGATTGTCGCACGGGCGGCCTACACCGAGGCGCACCAAAACCGCGGCGAAACATTGCAGGCCATGAGCTGGTTCGACGAGGCGCAGATGAGTTTCGATCGCGCGCTCGCAGCACACATGCAGCTCGCCGACACGGAATAAGCCAAGGCGCGCCCCGCAATTACCTGGTGGCGCTGGCGCCCACCCACGAAAACAGAATTCCAAAGGCGTTCAATTCCTCGTCGCGTGACGCTAACAGCGGCTTGAACGCGCTCATATCGGCGTCCGACAAGCGGTTTTTGACCGAATCCAGACCGGTTTTGCACTTTTGCAAATTCCGCTCCACCCAGACCATCTTGCGGAACCTGTTCCAGGCGATGTCGGGGCGGTCGGCGTCCGCCGCCTTGATCTGCGAGTCCTCGGAAAAGTTCGACAGCGACGTGACAAAGGGAAACAGGGAAAACCCCTTGAGCTCCGAGCTGTGGATCGAATGGCGCAATTACAAATCATATGGCTGATCGATGGCGGCGGCGGCGTCGAGCAGGTCGTAGAGTTTCTTTTTTGAATTCGCATTGACGATGTAGGGGGTCGAGCCGGCAAAGCCCACCTTGTTGATCCCCATAAAGGCGATGTCGATCTTCTTGGCCGTCAGGTCCCGCCGGTATTGCAGCAAATCGATCATCTTCTTCAAATTCGTGATACAGACGTCGGTAAACAAAATATCCCAATCGAGATCCTTGTTCTGCCTGAGGATCGCATCGACCAGCGTGCACGTGCGATAGCCGAAGGTCGCGTCATCCTCGACGATGAACATCGGTCCATCGCTGTCGAGATGTTGCCCGATCAGAATTTTGTGGCTGAGGAAACAGCCCTTCTAGCCCCGCGTCGTGGTGCCGCGGTGCCGCGGATTTCGTTTTTCTTGATAAATTCGGTGTCGATGGCAGCAGAGCGCGTCAAATTCCAGTTTGGTTTCCTGATGGCGTTGAAATTATATTCCAGTCTGGCGCGTCGCTCGGTGGCCGAATCCAGATTGATGTAGAGGCAATCCATTCCGCTTTTCCATGGCAAATTTTGCCCGCGACGCTGCCGCAAGCGAATCACTCTTCAAGTTTACAGCGTTTCAATCGCGTCTGGTCGTCCCTCATTTCATCGGGCGATAGAACTGCTCATCGAATGGGCTGCCGCCGATGGGAAGCAGATCGTCGCGAAACTTGCGCGTATGGACCGCCTGCTCATGCGCTTCGAGCGCGGTCCGTCCGCGCCAGATTTCGATCAGGGTCAGATGATTGGGTTTGACCCTTTGCTCAAGTACGTCGTAACGCAGCACCCCGGCATCGTTCACGCTTGCAGCGCTCAATTCCTTGATCGCGGCAAGGCCAGCGTCCTTTTTTGACCCCGCGAAGTCGACGTGGGTGATCGCGTAGATCACGCATTTGCCATGCGGCTTCGACGGCCCAAGTGCAAACGCAGTATGCAGGCGCTCGTCGTAGGGAGCAATGAGCATCGGCGCCAGTTGGCTGCGGAACAGCTTGGTGGCCTCCGCCACTGCGTGAGTTTCCTGCGCCTTTGCATCCTGCCATGTTTCAAACAGGACAAAATGCCGCGGCAGCGCGGTGTTCTGGAATACCACAAAATCGACATTTCCCGGCTCCTTGCGGGCGGTGTCGCGCAGCTTGCGCAGCAGCGAGTGCGCCGCGTCGCGGGAAGGCGGCGCGATTTCGATATAGGTCACGACATAAGTCGCGCCTGCGTTTTGCGCGCGACTTGGTGAACCTCCAGCCAGCAAAATCAGGATCGCCGCCGCGACGACAAGATGACGCAAGAACAGCATTCGATTCCTCCCGAGACATTCGGGCTCTGATGTCCCGTTGCCGCGTCGTGCAATAGGTTGCGCGGGCCGTTGCAGGGCGCGCCTTGCTATGGCGCCGGCGGCGCGACGTCCGCAGACTGGCCGCTGCGTTTAAGCGCCGCGGCAACAAAGCCTGATGTCTTCACCTCCTCGACGAAGGCTTTCAGATATCCAACGCCCGCCAAGCGCCCTTTGGGCGTGCCCATGGCCTGGCGGATGTCCATAAAACGATCCTGCATAATGCGCATGCCGGGATGCGTGTCGGCATACGCCGCCAGCGCCTGCCGTACGCCGGCCACAGCGTCGAGCTTTTCCTTGGCGAAGATGTCGAAGGCATCGGGGCCTTTGATGGCGTCGCCGCGGACCAGCATTGCGTTCTTCAGGTTGCGCGTCAGATAGAGATCGTAGGCCGAGCCAATGTTCACCGCGATGCGATTCCCCGGGCGGTCGACGTCGGACACGGTTTTCAACGGCGAACCCGCCGTCACCATATAGGTGCCCTCGATAATCACGTAGGGCGCGGTGAATTCGATTTCGGCTGCGCGCACCGGCTCGATGGCGATAAAGGCGATGTCCCACTCCCCCGTCTTGCCGGCGGCGAAGACGGCGCCGGCGCTTTCAAAGGTGACGAATTCGACCGGAACGCCCAAGCGACGCCCCAACTCCCGCGCCAGATCCGGCGTTATGCCTTTCGGCTCGCCGGTCATTGCGTCCTTCTGCGCCAGCACGCGATTACCGAAATTGATCGCTGCACGCACCTTGCCGGTCGGCGCGAGATCCTTAAGCACCTCCGGCGAGACGCCGCTGGCTGCGGCTGCGGGAAGCACGCCCATGCAAAGAAAAAGCGAGGCCAGAACAAGCTGTTGCATGGGCATAACTCCTCTGCTCACCGGTCGGCGCGAAAGGAGTTAAGCTGTTCATTAATTTGTAGACAAGGCGGGGTGCGTCGGAAAAACTCAGCTTGCGCGGCCGAAGCGGTCGTCGAGCGCGTAGCCGGCGCCGCGCACGGTGCGGATCGGGTCGGTCATCTGCCCGCGATTGATCGCCTTGCGCAGGCGGCCGACATGGACGTCGACGGTGCGCTCGTCGATATAGATGTCGCGGCCCCAGACGCCGTCGAGCAACTGCTCGCGCGAGAACACCCGGCCCGGACGCTCCATCAGGAATTCGAGCAGGCGGATATTCGGTCGGGCCGAGATCGACCGCGCGGCCGTTGCGCGAGACCCGCTTCTTCTCGCGGTCGAGCTCGATGTCGCCGATGCCGAGCACCGAGGCGACCCGCTCCGGATTGGCGCGGCGCAGCAGCGCGCGCACGCGCGCCAGCAGTTCCGGCACCGAAAACGGCTTGACGATGTAGTCGTCGGCGCCGGTGGCGAGGCCGCGCACCCTCTCGCTCTCCTCGCCGCGGGCGGTGAGCATGATGATCGGCAGTTGCCGGGTTTCCGGCCGCGCGCGCAGCCGGCGGCACAGCTCGATGCCGGAGAGGCCCGGCAGCATCCAGTCGAGCACCACCAGATCGGGCGTGCCTTCCTTGAGCCGGGTGTCGGCCTCGTCGCCGCGCGCGGCGGTCTCGACCTCGTAGCCTTCCGCTTCGAGGTTGTAGCGGAGCAGCATGGTGAGCGGCTCCTCGTCCTCGACGATCAGAATGCGCGCGCTCATGCTCGGTCCGTCGCTCCTGTCGGTCGCCGACCGCAGTGTCGGCGATGCGTCGTGGTGTCGCCCTTCGGCCGCTGGTCGGCAATCGGCCGGCCCTCGATCACGTAGTGCACGGTCTCGGCGATATTGGTGGCGTGGTCGCCCATGCGCTCGATGTTCTTGGCGCAGAACATCAGATGGATGCAGAAGGTGATGTTGCGCGGGTCCTCCATCATGTAGGTGAGCAGTTCGCGGAACACCGAGGTGCAGACCGCGTCGATCTCCTCGTCGCCGCGCCACACCGCCATCGCCTTGGCGATGTCGCGCCGCGCGTAGGCGTCGAGCACGGTCTTGAGCTGGCCAAGCACCAGATCGGTCATGTGCTCGACGCCGCGGATCAGCTTGGGCGGCGGAAATTCGCCGTTGAGCGCGATCACGCGCTTGGCGATGTTCTTGGCGAGGTCGCCGATGCGCTCGAGATCGTTGGCGAGGCGCAACGCGCCGACGATCTCGCGCAGATCGACCGCCATCGGCTGGCGGCGGGCGATGGTGAGCGACCGCCTTTTCCTCGATCTCGCGCTGCAGCTCGTCGATATTGGCGTCGGCCGCGGTGATCCGCTGCGCCAGCGCGGTGTCGCGCTTGGCGAGCGCGTCGACGGAGTCGGCGACCTGCTTTTCGGCCAGCCCGCCCATCTCGGCGACCATGCGCGACGAGATCCTGCAGGTCGCTGTCGAAGGCCTTGGTGGTGTGATGTCGGTCATTGTCTGTTCGTCCTGTCGGCTGCCGCTGGCGCTGTCAGCCGAAGCGGCCGGTGATGTAGTCCTGGGTGCGGCGGTCGCTCGGCGTGGTGAAGATCTTGGTGGTCTCGCCGAACTCGACCAGTTCGCCCAGATACATGAAGGCGGTGAAGTCGGAGACGCGCGCCGCCTGCTGCATGTTGTGGGTGACGATGGCGATGGTGTAGTCGTCCTTCAGCTCGTCGATCAGCTCCTCGATCTTGGCGGTGGAGATCGGGTCGAGCGCCGAGCACGGCTCGTCGAACAGGATCACCTCCGGCCGCACCGCCACGGTGCGCGCGATGCACAGGCGCTGCTGCTGGCCGCCGGAGAGCGACAGCCCGTTGGCGCCGAGCTTGTCCTTGACCTCGTCCCACAGCGCGGCGCGCTGCAAGGCATGCTGGACGCGGTCGTCGAGCTCGGACTTCGGCAGCTTCTCGTAGAGCCGGATGCCGAAGGCGATGTTCTCGTAGATCGTCATCGGGAACGGCGTCGGCTTCTGGAACACCATGCCGACCTTGGCGCGCAGCAGATTGAGATCCTGCGACGGCGACGAGGATGTTCTCGTCGTCGAGCTGCACGTCGCCGGTGGCGCGCTGGTTGGGATAAAGGTCGTACATGCGGTTGAGGATGCGCAGCAGCGTGGACTTGCCGCAGCCGGACGGGCCGATGAAGGCGGTCACCTTGCCCTGGTAGAGCGACACGTTGATGTTCTTCAGCGCGCGATTATCGCCGTAGAAGAAATCGAGATCCCGAACGGAAACCTTGTCTCGTCGAGGCCGTCCACTGCTGATCGGCGCGTGGGTGACGGTCGGGGTCGGTGAAACGTTGCCATACGCTCATGATGGTTTTTCTCTGTGCGGCGAGGAGCCGGGCGATGATGCTGAGCGCAAGCACCGCCAGGGTGATGATCAGCGCGCCGGTCCAGGCCAGCTGCTGCCAGTCCTTGTAGGGACTGAGCGCGAACTGGAAGATGACGACCGGCAGGCTCGCCATCGGAGCGTTGAGGTTGAGTGCTCCAGAACTGGTTGTTGAGCGCGGTGAACAGCAGCGGCGCGGTCTCGCCGGTGATGCGCGCGACCGCCAGCAGCACGCCGGTGACCATGCCGGCGCGCGCGGCGCGATAGGCGATCCTGGTGATCATCAGCGCCCGCGGCAGGCCGATCGAGGCGGCCGCCTCGCGCAGCGTGTCGGGCACCAGGATGAGCATGTCCTCGGTGGTGCGCACCACCACCGGGACGACGATCACGGCGAGCGCGACGGCGCCGGCCCAGCCGGAGAAATGGCCCATCGTGCGCGACCATGATCTCATAGATGAACAGGCCGATGACGATCGAGGGCGCGCTCAGCAGGATGTCGTTGATGAAGCGCACGACCGTGGTCGAGTTTGTCGTAGCGGCCGTATTCGGCCATGTAGGTGCCGGCCAGCATGCCGATCGGCGTGCCGATCGCCACCGCCGAGACGGTCATGATCAGGCTGCCGACGATCGGGTTGAGCAGGCCGCCGGCCGAGCCGGGCGGCGGCGTCATCTCGGTGAACACCGCGAGCGACAGCCCGCTGAAGCCTTTCCAGAGCAGGATCGCCAGGATGAGCACCAGCCAGATCAGGCCGAACGCCGTCGCGGCGAGAGACAAGCACCATGCTGACGACGTTGCGGCGGCGGCGGCGTGCATAGAGCGGAGTGGAGAAGCGATCGTGTCATGGTCAGGCTCCGACCCGCGCGTTGAGGCGCATCAGCATGAGCGCGCGCGATGGCCAGCACGATGAAGGTGATGACGAACAGGATCAGGCCGAGCGCGATCAGCGAGGAGGTGTAGAGGTCGCCGACCGCCTCGGTGAATTCGTTGGCGATGGTCGCCGAGATCGTGGTGCCGGGCGCCAGGATCGAGCCGGCGATGCGGTGGGCATTGCCGATGACGAAGGTCACCGCCATGGTTTCGCCGAGCGCGCGGCCGAGGCCGAGCATGACGCCGCCGATGACGCCGACGCGGGTGAAGGCAGCACCACGTAGCGCACGACTTCCCAGGTGGTGCAGCCGAGGCCATAGGCCGCCTCCTTGAGCACCGGCGGCACCGCCTCGAACACGTCGCGCGAGATCGAGGTGATGAAGGGCAGCACCATGATGGCGAGGATCAGGCCGGCGGTCAGGATGCCGATGCCGTAGGGCGGGCCGGCGAACAGATTGCCGATGCCGGGGACATTGCCCAAGCGTGTCGATCAGCAACGGCTGCACGTATTGCTGCAGGAACGGCGCGAACACGAACAGGCCCCAGATGCCGTAGATGATGCTGGGGATGCCGGCGAGCAGTTCGATGGCGATGCCGATCGGGCGGCGCAGCCACATCGGGCACAATTCGGTGAGGAACATCGCGATGAACAGGCCGACCGGCACCGCGATCAGCATGGCGATGAACGAGGTGACGATGGTGCCGTAGATCGGCGCGATGGCGCCGAACTTTTCGGTCACCGGGTTCCAGATTTCGGTGAAGAGGAACCCGAAGCCGAAGGCGCGCAACGCCGGCAGCGAGCCGTAGATAAGCGAGACAATGATGCCGCCGAGGATGAAGAGAACCGAAGAGCGCGGAGCGCACGGGTCAGAACGCGAAATATCGCGTCGCTCGATGCGCAGCTTCTGCAGGACCTTGGCCCGGTCGACCTGTTGCGCGGACATCAGAGCCCCGCCTTGCAACGCAACATCAACCACGGCTTGCCTCCCGGCGGGTCTGCATTCGGCTCTCCCTGACTAGTTTGAAGCGCTTGCCGGGGAGCCCACTCAAGCGGCCCGCCGGCCGCATGACAAGCCGTCCTGTTCAGGCGGTGGACAAGGAAAAGGCGCCGGGATGTGGCGCCTTTTCCCATTGTTTATCGGCACCTAGAAGACGGGCTTGCCGCTGCCGCCCTTGATCTCGCTCTTCCAATGCGCCTGGATCAGCTTGACGACGCTGTCGGGCATCGGGATGTAGTCGAGGCTTCGACGCCATCTGGCTCGCCCTTGTTATAGGCCCAGGCGAAGAACTTGAGCGCCTCCTTGGTGGCGGCCGCATCCTTCGGCTGCTTGGGCACGAGGATGAAGGTCGCGCCGGCGATCGGCCAGGACTTGGCGCCCGGCTGGTCGGTGAGGATCATGTAGAAGCCGGGAGCTGCGCCCAGTCGGCGCCGGCCGCGGCGGCCATGAAGGCTTCCGGGGTCGGCGCCACGGTCTTGCCGTCCTTGTTGACCATCTTGCATCGTGGTCATCTTGTTCTGCTTGGCATAGGCGTACTCGACATAGCCGATCGAGCCCTTGGTGTTGCCGACGTTGTTGGCGACGCCTTCGTTGCCCTTGGCGCCGATGCCGGCCGGCCATTCGACCGAGGTGTTGCTGCCGACCTTCGACTTCCAATCCGGGCTCACCTTCGACAGGTAGTTGGTGAAGATGAAGGTGGTGCCGGAGCCGTCCGAGCGATGCACGACCGCGATCGCCTGCGTCGGGCAGCTTCGCATTCGGGTTGAGCTTCTTGATCGCCGGGTCGTTCCACTTCTTGATCTCGCCCAGATAGATCTTGGCGAGCGTCGGCCCGTCGATGGTCAGTTCGCCGGCTTGATGCCGTCGAGATTGACGACCGGCACGATGCCGCCCATGACCGTCGGGAACTGGATGCAGGCCGATCTTGTCGAGTTCCTCGCCGGCTGCAGCGGCATGTCGGAGGCGCCGAAGGTCACGGTGCTGGCCTTGATCTGCTTGATGCCGCCGCCGGAACCGATCGACTGATAGTTCAGTCCGTTGCCGGTTTCCTTTTTGTAGGCATCAGCCCATTTGGCGTAGATCGGATAGGGGAATGTGGCGCCGGCGCCGGAAATGTCGGCGGCCTGAGCCGGAACAAGAGCGGCGACGGCGATGAAGCCGGCGGCTGCCAAGCGGTCCAGTGTTTCAAGGGTTCTCTCCATGTTTGCGGGCAAAAACTTGCGCGGGCGCTAAAACCCGCGGCTCCCTGCCTTTGCGCCCTGCGGGCACCCACGTATGTTGCTACGCACGACGAAGTCGGACTTCGGACGCGGGTTTTTGTTGGGGGTACGCAGCACTTACCGAAGTCACCGGCAGCCTTAGGCGTCGCATGTCACCGTTCTATAAACGTTAGGTGACAATCCCATGACAATGTAACTATATGATTTTGTGGGAAATTCTCAGGTTTGCCCGATTTCGCCGGTGGGTAACGGCAACTGGATAGTGAATGTGGCGCCTTCGCCACGCACGCTCTCGATGCTCACCCGGCCGCCGTGCCGATTGAGCACGTGCTTGACCAGCGCCAGGCCCAATCCGGTTCCGCCTTGGGCGCGGCTGTCGGCAACATCGACCCGGTAGAACCTCTCGGTCAGGCGCGGCAGATGCTCGGGCGCGATGCCGGGCCGTAGTCGCGCACCGCGACGCGGGCTTCCGGCGCGCCGGCGCGGGTTTGGCCGCGGCTCAGCGTGACATCGACGCGCTTGCCGGCGGCGCCGTATTTGAGCGCGTTCTCCACCAGGTTTTCCAAAGCGCGGATCAATTCGTCGCGGTCGCCGAGAACGATTAGCGGCTCGCCCGGCGCGGAGACCTTGATCTCCACCCCGCGATCGCGCGCCAGTGGCGTTGTTCGACGTGGTGTTGTTGGTCAGGCCGACGTTGCCGTTGAACACGAAGCCGCCCGACTCCCAGTAGAAGGTGTACGGCCCACCGGAGCTGACTTTGAAGCTGCCGTAGTTGCCGGGATACAGGTAGCAGGTGACGCTGCCGCCGCCTTGCCCGGTGCAGTAGGTGCCGTTGATCACCGCGCTGGAGGTGGTGCTCGGCACCGCGGACGATGCGGTGATCGTTCCGCTGGCGACGGTCTGGGACTTGCTGACGGTGTAGGTGCCGGTGCCGCCGGTGCCGGTGCCGCGCGCGGTGATGGTGGTGCCGCTGGTGACGCCAGTGCCGGTCAGCGAAGCCCCCACGACGAGGTTGGACGACGATACCGCCGTCGCCGTCAAAGTGGTGCCGGAAATACTGCCCGTGACTGTCAGCGAGAAGGTACAGTTCTGGTTGGAGCACGCCAGGCTCGGTCCGGTCGTCTTGCCGGCGTTGGCTACGGCACTCTGCATCGCGACGGCCGCTGTCGAGGTTCCCGTGGCATAGGGATCAGGCAGCACGGCCTGACCCGGATGCACGTAACTGTTCGACTGCAAATAGCCATTGGACGGGTAAGGATTGCAGCCGTTGGTGTTCTGGCTGCTGCCGTTGACCGACCCCCAGCACGGGATCAGCAGCGAGGCAACCGTCGGCGTGCTGGTGACGCTGGGGCCGGGTATCGATCCAACCGCGTAGATGCCAGCGACATTAAGAGTGCTGCCGCCGGTATCGTAGAAATTGCTGTTCGACACCAACGTGCAGGACGAGGCGTTGACCGTGATCGACCCGCTGGCGATGAAGCCGACATTGCTGACGGTGTCCGTCGTGGATGTGCTGGGCCACTGATTCAATGCGATCATGCACGGCTGCCCGCCGGTGCCCGGTGTCGTTGTCGTGGTCGTGCTGGTGGTGCTGCCGGTGGTCGCCACTACCTCGGTCGTGGAAGTGGCACTGACCGATACCGACGGCGACGTATCGAAAATGTGGGAGATCGTCAGCGGTACGGTCTTCTGCGTGCTCACCTGGATCGCGGTATCGGAGGCACTTTTCACCCCATGGACGACCGAGGCCGTGACGCTGCTGACGCCGTTCACCGTCGCCAGGTTCTGCGCGATCGTCTTGGCAGTGTTCTGCACACTGCTGTTATTGCTGCAATTGGAGGAATTGCCGACCACGTTGTAGCAATAGAGTCCGGCCGCCATAGCCGACGCATCCGCGTCACGCTGCATGTCCGTCTGCACGCCGGACCAACTGCTGACCTCGATGCCGAGCGCGGCACTGCCGGCCAGCACCGGCGCCAGCAGGGCAACATAGATGGCCACCGCCGCGCGGCGGCAGCGAAGTAGCCCACCCAGGCGGGAACGAAGTTGGTACATGAACGCCTGTCTCCGATGCTCGAACAAGTGAAATCACGGCAAGCTGCACAGTGGCGCGTCCGAGGTAACAGCCAAGTTTCGTCTGCTCCGGCATCATGATGAACTCGTCCGGGCGGCCTCGCAGCCCTCGGGTCGAGGCGGCGGTTGCAGCGACAGCCCGGGGGCAGCGGCGGCCACTTCGCCTCCGTCTGGCCTCCGTCTGGCCCGACGCTTGCTTGTACCGCGGCAGACATCGCAGCGGGGACCCCGGGCATGAACGACGCCAAGACCGCGCTCGGCCACAAGATTCTGGCCATCAAACAGGAGAAGCAGCTCACCTGGGCCGATATCGCCGCCCGGATTGGGTTTTCGCCCACCTGGACCTGCGCGGCATGCCTCGGCCAGATGTCAATGACGCCGGAAACCGCCGTGAAAGCAGCAGAATTACTCGGGTTGGACGCGGCCGAGACGGCGCTGCTGCAGACCATCCCCTATCGCGGCTCGCTGCCCGGCGGGATCCCGACCGACCCGCTGATCTATCGCTTCTACGAACTTGTCATGGTCTATGGCACCACCTGGAAGGAGCTGATCCAGGAGGAGTTCGGCGACGGCATCATGAGCGCGATCGACTTCGACATGGCGATCGAGCGCCAGCCCGACCAGAAGGGGGACCGGGTGAAGGTGACCATGTCCGGCAAATACCTGCCTTACAAACGGTACTGAGCTGCCCGATTTGCGGGCAGTGGACGCGGGCGCCGGCGCCGTGGTCATGCCCAGTCTGGTTGTGCCCAGTCTGGTCATAGTCTGGTCATGCCCAGTCGCCGCTGGCCATGACCGTGGATGAATCTGACAGTCCCCAAGCTCTCCAGTGCATCCACCAGCGATCGACCAACACCGCATAGGCAGTGGGGGCATAGGCAGTGGGGGCATAGGCAGTGGGGGCATAGGCAGTGGGGAGGCGCAGAGTGGCGACGGAGTCGTTTGACTTCCCCACTGGTGATACTGGAGCAACCTCACTGCCCGGCGAAACTCTGCACCAGGCTGCCCGCCACCAGCCGCCAGCCATCCACCAGCACGAAGAAGATCAGCTTGAACGGCAGCGATACGACGCTGGGCGGCAGCATCATCATGCCCAGGCTCATCAGCACGCTGGCCACCACCATATCGATCACCAGGAAGGGCAAGAACAGGAGAAAGCCCATTTCGAAGGCACGGCGGAGCTCGCCGACCAGGAAGGCGGGGACGACCGCGCGCCACGGCGCCTGGTCGGGTGTCGCTGCCGCCGGCAGGTGCGCCAGGTCCAGGAAGAACCGGAGGTCCGTCGGGCGCAGGTTGGCGACCATGAAGTGGTGGAACGGCGCGATCGCCAGCCGCATGCCCTCCATCTCGCTCACCCGCCCTGCGACCATCGGCGCGAGGCCGTTGCTCCAGGACGCATCCAGCACTGGCTGCATGACGAAGAAGGTCAAGAACAGGGCCAGGCCGATCAGCACCATGTTGGGCGGCGTGCTCTGCGTGGCCAGCGCGCTGCGCAGCAACGACAGCACGATGATGATGCGGGTGAAGGCGGTGACCATCACCAGCAGGCTCGGCGCCAGCGACAGCACGGTGACCAGGGCGGTAAGCTGGATGATGCGGCTGGTTGCCCCCGCCTGGCCTGCGGCCCCCAGGTCGATGCTGAGCGACTGGGCATGTGCTGTCACCGGCAGCAGCACGGCCGCGACCACCCCGGCCAGGATGCAGTGTCGCAGCTTCATGCCCCTGCCTCGGTGTCCGGCGCAGGAGCGCCACCGGCCGGCGGGTCCAACCAACCGACAAGAAGGTCTTGCGCACCGCCGGTCAGCAGTACCACGTCGCGCGCGCCGCAGCGCACCACCAGCAGGCGCCGCCGCGAGTCCAGCGCAAGCGAATCCCGCAGCGCCAGCAGGCGCCCGCCCGCCGGCCGCGGCGCCAGGCCGCTGAGCCGCGCCACTCGCGCGCCCGCCCAAACCAGTGCCAACACGACGGCCAGCGCGGCGACGGCGGTAACCAGAGAGCTGAGACCAAGGAACATGGCGCGGCCTTTTGCCGGGCGGGACGGGGAAAATTCAGGCAGGCGGCGAGGCGCCGCGCGCCGACAGGATCGCGGTCATCGCCTCGAGCTGTGCGCGCAGCCCGATCAGCGCCGGCCGCACGGCACGGCCCTCCTCCGGTGGCAGGTCGAGTGCGCGGGCGCAGACGAAGCCGATCTCGCCTTCCAGCCCCTTCAGGTCCACGTCCCGGCCGGTCCGCACCAGGCTGCCGGCGATCCCCAGCGTGTGGCTGAGTTGCTCCAGGCAGGCGCGCAGGGTGTCGAGCGGCGTCTCGGTGTTGGTCGCGGTTGACATGGCGCCATTGCAGCAGACCGAAGTGAACGAATCCTTTCCGGCGGGATGGAAGAGCCTCGGCCGTTACCGTCGCGACACGCCCCCGGCGACGAAAGGCCTCTTCCGCCTGCCCTTGGGGGAGGGGTCGAACAAAAGGCATGCTTCGACCCCTCCCCTCCCACAACGGCAGGGGGAGACCTTGTTGTTGCGACCGTCATGGCACGGCGTTCGCTTGCAGCCGGACCGTCACCGACAATCCACACGTCGGTCGGGGCCGACAGATGCTACCATCCGGTACACTAACCAAGAGGGGGGATCCGCCGATGCCGAACCAGGAACCATCCGGGAACACGATCGTCAGGCCGGGCAAGCTGCCTCGCCGCGACATTCTGGCGGCGGCTGGCGCCGCGGCCGCCCTGCCGCTGCTGGGCCGCCGAGTCCGCGCCGCCGAGCCGGTCCGCATTGGCTGGGTCGGCCCGCTGTCGCCGCCCGGCGGTTATGCCGAGGGCACCAACATGAAGAACGCCGCCGCCCTCGCCGCCGAGCAAGTGAACGCGCATGGCGGCGTGCTGGGCCGCCAGGTGGAGATCACCTACGCCGACACCCGCGGCATGCCCGCCGAGGGCCGCACCGGCGCCGAGCGCCTGATCCAGCAGGACAAGGTCGTCGCGGTGTTCGGCGAGTTCCACAGCCCGGTGGCGCTGGCCGAGATGGAGGTGTTCCATAAATACGGCATCCCGTTCATGGCCTGCGACGTCTGGTCCGACCAGATCACCGCCAAGGGCTATCCCGAGGTGTTCCGCAACGCCCCCGCGGTATCGCTGATCGACGTGGCGATCGGCCAGTGGATGGTGGCGGCCGGATTCAAGAACGTCGCCATCATCGCCGAGAAGGACGACGTCGGCCTGTCCGCCCGCACCATCGTGCAGCAGGAGCTGACCAAGGCCGGGGTGAAGTTCACCGCCGTCGATGCCGACCCGAACCTGACCGACTTCACCGCGCAGATCCTGCGCTTCAAGAGCAATACGCCGGCCTATGACTTCTTCATCAACATCTACGCCGAGGCCGGCGCCTACCCGATGATCCGCCAGTCGCACGACCTCGGCTTCGCGCCCACGCCGAACTGCGGCATCTATAATTCCGGTGGCGAATCGGTGGACCCGACTTTCTGGCAGAACGTCGGCGACGCCGGCAAATACCTGGTGACGGAAAACGTCGGCCTGCCCAAGGCCGCATGGACCGACAAGACCAAGGCGTTCGTGGCGGAGTACCACAAGCGCTACAACGCCGACCCGTCCGGCGCGGTGATGGAAAGCTACGACGGCGGCTGGCTGCTGTTCGATGCGATCCAGCGCGCCGGCAACACCGACCCCAAGGCGATCATCCACGCGCTGGAGACCACGAACTATGTCGGCGTCCGCGGCCCGTACAGCTTCTCCACCAGCCACGAACCGGCCTGGCACTACCACCAGTTCCTCAACGCGCCGCTGACCCTGCTGCAGTATGTGGAGACGAACCAGGGCCAGGCCGAAGCGCCGATCGTCTGGCCACGCGAGTTCGCGACGGTGCCGTACGTGTACAAGAAGCCAGGGAGTACCCTAGGACTGAACCTGTCATTGCGAGTGCCGGGCCAAATGTCATTGCGAGCGCCGCGAAGCAATGTAGTTCGAGCGATGGCACGTCACTCAACCGAGATTGCTTCGCTGCGCTCGCAATGACATTTGGAATGGCGCTCGCAATGCCCCAGCTATCGCGATGACGCCTGCAACAATGACACGTGCAATGACACCGGCGCACCGATGGCCGACTACCTTCTGATCCAGGCCCTCAACGGGCTGACCATCGGCATCATCTACGCGGTGATCGCCGCGGGGCTGACGGTGATCTTCTCGATCCTGAAGATCGTCAACTTCGCGCACGGCGAAATCTACATGATGGGCGGCTACTTCGCCTATTTCGCCATCTCCCTGCTGGGCATTCCGCCGCTGTCCGCGGTCCTGGTGGCGATGCTGGTGTCCTTCCTGCTGTCGGTCCTTGCGGAACGAGCGCTGCTGACGCCGCTCTACAGCCCCACCACCGAGCGCAAGGGCGACTACGGCATCCTGGTCACCTTCGGCATTTCGATCTTCCTGCGCAACCTCGCCTTGATCATCTACGGCCCGTACCCGCTGCGTCCGCCGTCGTTCTTCACCGGCGTCCTGATCGTCGGCCCGCTGATCATGACCTGGGACCGCGTCTTCGCCGGTGGCGCTGGCATCGCCATGCTGATCGGCCTGGTACTGTTCTTACACCGCACCGCCTGGGGCGAGGCCCTGAACGCCGTCAGCCAATCGCGTGAATTGGCCGCCATCGTCGGCATCGACGACCAACGCTTCTACATGCTGGCCTTCGGCCTGGGCGGCGCGCTGGCCGGCGGCGCCGGAGCACTGGTCGGCCCGATCTACTCCCTGTCGCCGTCGATGGGGCTGATCCCGGATACCCAGGCCTTCGCCATCGTCGTGCTGGGCGGCATGGGATCGGTCGGCGGCTCGATCCTGGCGGGACTGCTGATCGGCGTATCCGAATCGATGTTCGTCGCCCTGTTCCCCGACCCCAGCCGCAGCCTCACCTACGCCCAGGCGTTCAGCCTGGTGATCCTGATGATCGTCCTGCTGGTCCGCCCCACCGGCCTGTTCGGCCGCGCCTCCACGGCCATGGAGTAGCAGGTGCGCGCACTCTCCTGGTGCGGCGGATTGCTGCTCGCCGCGGCGGTATTTGGATTCCCATTTCTGGTGAACGGCTACTGGCTCAGCGTCGGCGTGCTGGCGATGTTCTACGCGATCGTCGCCGCAAGCTGGGCATTGCTGGCGGGCTATGCCGGCCAGTTCTCCTTCGGGCACATGGCTTTCGTGTCGCTGGGGGCCTACACCTCCGGCCTGCTGGTGAAATGGCTCGGCATTCCGGTGCCGCTCGGCATGGCCGCCGGCGTCGCGATGTGCGGCGTGGTCGGCAGCGGCGTCGGCTTCGTCGGCCTGCGCATGCGTGGCCCCTACCTGGCGTTGTTCACCGTGGCGTTCTCCGAAGTGCTGCGCATCGTCTTCGTCTCCGAGGTGGAGATCACCGGCGGTTCCGGCGGGCTGGAAGTGACGCCGTTGTTCAATACCCGTTCCGACATGCCGTTCTACTATCTGGGCGTGGCCCTGCTTGCAGCATCGCTGGCCATCATGTTGGCACTGGTGGCGTCGCGCTGGGGGCTGTTCTTTCGCGCCATCCGCGAGAACGAGGACGCAGCCGCGGCCGGCGGTGTGAAGGTCTTGCGCTTCCGCGTGCTGGCCTTCGCCATCGCCAGCGCCTTCGCCGGCCTGGGCGGCGGGTTCTTCGGACACTATGTCGGCATCCTGACGCCGGATATCGGCTCGGTGGACCAGATGGGGCTGGTTGTCGCGATGGCGGTGATCGGCGGCACAGAGAGCATCATCGCCGCCGCGGTCGGCGCATTGAGTCTCGAATTCCTGGTGGAGGCACTGCGCAGCTACGGCCAGTGGCGCCTGGTATTGTTCGGCGCATTGCTGCTGCTGACCATGCGGTTCGCGCGCAACGGGCTGCTGGCATTGGGATGGCAGCAAGTGGGGCGGTTGGACCTGATGCGACGGGCGATGCGGGTGGCACGGGAGGCTGGGGAGTGACGGCGACGAGCACCCATCATCGAAGGAGCGGAAGTCGCGACGCCTGGGGCGCCAGTGCGAGGAGCCGCCCCGCTGTCATTGCGAGGAGCGCAGCGACGAAGCAATCTCCCGCCCAGTGAGCCGGCGGCTCGTCAGGCAGGAGATTGCTTCGTCGCTTCGCGCCTCGCAATGACAGGGGGTGATACGTGCCCCGCGGGGAGGGTCATTTGTTCCGGGAGCTAACCCGCCTGGGACGAAGCTGGTCAAGCCGCGTCATTCGTCATCGCCGATCGCCGCCGATCCGCGCAGCCCCGATGCCTACCGTGTAGCCGGGCTCATGCAAAAGCAGGTGCTGATCGCGTCGGCGAGTCGGGCCGACCTCGTCGCCCTCGTCGGAGACGGGTTGAGCCGTCACCTTGGCCTGATCGAACGGGCGGATTGAAAGTGCAGGACGCGCTTTCATCGACTGGTCGTATGGTGCGGTTGGGCTGATCGGCGGCGGCGTAGACGCCGCTGACGCACCCGTTGCCAGAGCCATTGCGGCAACGCCAGCGAGGATATGTATTTTCATGCCACGTTCTCCGTCGAATTCATCGTTGCCGCCTGACCATCGAAACCAGCCGTTTCTTTCGCTATCTGCCGCGACTATCCATGGCGTTCCGGTGGGTCGGGTCGTGCGGATCCGCGCGGATAGCGTTCGCGGCAAGAGCCCCTGCCATCATTCCTCCGTTGGCGCATGAGTCGCCAGTCCGATGCTCGCTGGCGTAACAGGCGCTGCGATCAAATCAGCAACCTCAAGGCAACGGACATACATTGTGACCCATCGCGTGTTGGCTGTGCTGCGCACGAGAAGTGCCATGGCATCGCCGGTCACGAAATCGCCGTCGGTCATTTGGCTTGTCACGCTGTCGGGTGTCGTGGCTGGCCGGTCGCCGACTTGTTCGATCACGTCGCCCGGGTGCAGGCCCGCATGCTCTGCCTGGGACTCGGGCGCCACCTGCTCGATCAGTACGCCGACGTCGTTCGGCAGCCCGATGCGCTGGCGATCAGCTATGGTCAGCCTGGCAAGATGCAGGCCGAGACCCGCGGCCTGCGCTTTGGCAACGCTTGCCGCACTGGCCAGAACGTCGCTGCGAAGCGCCATCATGTGTGGCCAGGCCTGACCCCGAACGGTCACGTCCATCGCATGCCCATGCCGCCAGACTGTCAGAAAAATCTGCTCGCCAGTCGGCTTCTGCAGCACTGCGCGCAGGACGGCGCCGGCGTCAGACGATGGCTGGCCATCAACCCGAAGGACAATATCGCCCGCCCCAAGCGATGACCGAGCCGCTGGACTGTCCGGATCGACGCCCGTGATGATGGCACCATCCGCATTTGGCCGTCCGAAAAGGGTCGCCAGCGGCATCGTGGAACTCTGCAGGCGCAGCCCGATCCAGTTCGGACTCGCAGTTTCCGGGTGAAGCAGTTTGGCGGCGACGAATTTCACGTCGTTGGAGGGCAGCGCAAATCCGATGCCAATCGATCCAGGTACCTTGTTGTTGGAGACCAACGCGGTATCGATCCCAATGATGTTACCCGCGCAGTCGAGCAATGGACCGCCGGAATTGCCGGGGTTGATTGATGCGTCCGTCTGGATGAAGTCGTCGAACGGCGTCTGCTTGAGATCGCGGTCCAGCGCGCTCACGACGCCGGTGCTGACAGACGTGCCAAGCCCGAGGGGGTTGCCAACGGCGGTCACCGGCTGACCAATCTGCACCGCATCGCTGTCCCCGAACTGCAAGGCCGCCAGCGGCCGAGGCATGTTTACCTTGAGCACTGCAAGGTCCATGAAGGACGCTGCGGCGATCAGTTGCGCGGGCAGCTCCGACTTGTCGTGGAAGGTGACGCTGATTGTCGCGGCACCTTCGATGACGTGCTTGTTGGTGACGATGATTCCAGACGGATCGATAACGGCTCCAGAGCCGACAAATACATCGAAACGTGCGTCATCCGGCTTGCCAGGGGTGGCGTCCGTGCCGTCGACGACCTTGACGACCGTGATGTTGACGATGGCTGGCAGCGCTTGTGCGACGATGGTTCCACTATCGCACACCCGGGGCGGCGCCGCGGCCGCAGAACCGCCGGAGCCCATGGCGGCAAATGCCAGGATCGCGGTCGACAGGGCGACGCACTTTGCTTTGTTGCGGATGAGCATGGCGGAATTTATGGTCCAATTCGCTTGGTGTTTTCACGGACGGCGGCTGGCTTCGCCTTGCGGCAAACGCCTAAGGCTCGGCGTGGGGCCGACAGCTCGACAGTGACCGGGAGCTGACGGCCCCGAACCAACTATTGCTGCTGGCTGGCGCTGTTCGGCGTTGGCGTGCCCAGCTCTTAGTACTGCCCCTCCGCGTGCGAATGTGCCCGGGGCTGAGCACCATCCTGATCGTATTTCGCGGAGTTCTTCTCCGCGTTTCCCGTACCGTTGTAGTACGGGCCAGGCGCGGGAGTGGCGTTGCTTCCGTCACCCACTTGGGCCGACGCGGGAGCAAAGGACGGACCAGGGGCGGGACCGGCATTGCTGCCATCACCCAGATAGGCGCTTCCCGTGCCGCTGTAGGACGGACCCCGTGCCGGAACGGAGTTGCTTCCGTCTCCGACGAATGGCTGCAAACTCTTGCCAGGGAGTGCGAAGGCTGGGGCGGTAGCCAACGCGAACGCGACGGCGGCGCCGCCGGCGAGATTGAACTTCATGTCGTATCTCCTGGGGTGGGATTTTAGCGAGGCACTCTGAGGTCGGCAGAAATCGTTCCGGCCATTCTCATCCTGCGTGCTGCCCGCGGTACCGGCTGTTCCTGGATGTCGGTGTCCGGTATCCTCGACTGCATACCCCAAAGACTGCGATACAACGGCGGCTATTCCCGAACTCGAGTGACAATTCGGTCAGGTAGCACCCGCTCCCTCGCACCGCCGATGCCGACGCGCACTGATTCGCCGTAAGATCGACGATCCTCACTGGCTTCGTGCCCACCGCCATCTCGCGGACTCAAGTCCACCTCGTAATCGTGGCATTGCACGGTGATCGCCTTCCGCGGTGATGGGCAGCGGAGCAGGGGCCAGGGAAGGGGTATCGGCGGTTTGGCATTCCAAGGTGACACGTCGTCGCATGATCAAAACCTGTACTCCCCCGCTCGCATCTTCCTGACCTTGCAATCCCTCGCACGGCAGGTCAGCTTGAGCCTGTCGGCCCTTAGCGACGTAGGGAACCAGCAGGAGCGGCTTTGCTCCTCGGGAAGATCGCGGATATCCTGCACCTCAGCCTGGACGAACTGATCCAGTCGCCACAGGACGGCAGCTTCCGACGGAGGTGATGTCATGAGCGGTACAGGGTTCCACCACGTCGCGATCCGAGCAGTGGATTTTGACCGGACCGTCGAATTCTATACGCAAGGCCTGGGGTTCGCGGTCCATTATGAATTCTCCGTCCCCGATCGGATCGACCGCGCGGCGTTCCTCGACGCCGGCGACGGTCGCTATGTCGAAGTGTTCGGCCAGCGATCGCTCGTCCAGGCGGAGGGCAGGCGGCGGCATCCGGACGAAGAACCGACCGAAGGCGCGCTGCTGCATTTCTGCCTGCGCGTGGCCGATGTCGAAGCGTTGTACGCCCGTGCGCTGGCGGCTGGTGCCATATCGCGCGTGCCCCCGCGGACGGCCGCATTAGGGGGAAATCCGCCGGCCGAGGTGCAGATCGCCTTCGTCACTGGCCCAAACGGTGAGGTCATCGAGTTCCTGAAGAGCGCGCAACTTTAGCCAGCGGGGCCCCGGCGGGGCCGCAACCCAGCGGGGCCCGAATCTCAGTCGGCGACGCCCACGATCAACGACAGCTTGCGCCCAACCTCGCGCATCTCGATCTCGTTCGGCAATCCGATGGCTGGCCCGCTTTTTCGTCCCGGCACAGCGAAAACCTTGTCCACCATCACCTGTGACTGCACACGCAGGCCGGTTTCCACCGACGCACCCCGTAGTATCTCCGCCTCGCGACGCGCCTCGGCAGCGAATCCGGGGGCGTTGGGATCCGGCACCCAGATGCGTAACAGCTTCATTCCCGCTGCGTTCTTGTTGGGGCGATACCGCTGGACCTTTGCGGCATGGCGTCTCACGTTGGCCTCCTTGTTTGCGCGCTACTATCCAGCGCAATCGTCCCCGAAAATAGCCATGCGGCTTCGTGCCTCGCCAAATGCCCGCCCACCGGATATTGACTCCCTCCAGCCCCGCCACTAGGTTCCCGCCCCTTGGCCGACCCCGGCTGGCTTGACCCGGGGGGCCGTTGTTCGCTGGCCCCGATGCATGCGGCGCCGCACTCCCTTCGAAGGGTGCCCAGGCCGCACGCCGCATCAACCCGCTTGGTGGGACATCCCCCCGGCGGGCAACGCCTGTTGAACCACGGTCCCACCCGAAGCCACCCGCGGGCCAGCCTGCACGCAAGACAGAAGAGTCAGAGGGTCAATGCCGACCATCAACCAGCTCATTGCCAAGGGGCGGGAGCCGCAGAAGACCCGGAACACTGTTCCGGCCCTGCAAGGCTGCCCGCAGAAGCGCGGCGTCTGCACGCGCGTCTATACCGTCACGCCGAAGAAGCCTAACTCGGCGCTGCGCAAGGTGGCGAAGGTGCGCCTGACCAACGGCTACGAGGTGGTCAGCTACATCCCGGGTGAGGGCCATAACCTGCAGGAACACTCGGTGGTGCTGATTTGCGGTGGCCGCGTGAAGGACCTGCCGGGCGTGCGGTACCATATATTGCGCGGCGTGCTGGACACCCAGGGCATCGCCAAGCGCCGCCAGCGCCGTTCGCTGTACGGCGCCAAGCGGCCGAAGTAAGGAGGCGCTCGCATGTCCCGCCGCCGCCGCGCCACCAAACGCGATATCCTGCCGGACGCCAAGTTCGGCGACGTCGTGCTCAACCGTTTCATGAATGCGCTGATGTACGACGGCAAGAAATCCGTCGCCGAAGGCATCGTCTACAACGCGCTGGATACGTTGAAGCGCCGCGGCGGCGCCCAGGCGGACGCGGTGCGTATGTTCCACGAGGCTCTCGACAACGTGAAGCCGGCGATTGAAGTGCGTTCCCGCCGCGTCGGCGGCGCCACCTACCAGGTGCCGGTGGAAGTGCGCACCGAGCGGCGCCAGGCGCTGGCGATCCGCTGGATCATCGACGCCGCGCGCAAGCGGGGTGAGCACACGATGGAGGAGCGGCTCTCCAACGAATTGCTCGACGCGGTGAACAACCGCGGGGCAGCCGTGAAGAAGCGCGAGGATACCCATCGGATGGCCGAGGCCAATAAGGCCTTCAGCCATTACCGCTGGTAGCTACAGGACAGTTCAGGGACCCGCTCGGGATTCTACGGAGACAAAGACCATGGGCAAGGCGAGATTCGCACGCACCAAGCCGCACTGCAACGTCGGCACGATCGGCCATGTGGACCATGGCAAGACGACGCTGACCGCCGCCATCACCAAGGTGCTGGCGAAGAGCGGCGGCGCCACCTTTACGGCGTACGACCAGATCGACAAGGCGCCGGAAGAGAAGGCCCGCGGCATTACCATCTCCACTGCGCACGTGGAGTATGAGACGAAGAATCGCCACTACGCGCACGTGGACTGCCCCGGTCACGCCGACTACGTGAAGAACATGATCACCGGCGCGGCGCAGATGGACGGCGCCATCCTGGTCGTTTCCGCCGCCGACGGTCCCATGCCCCAAACCCGCGAGCACATCCTGCTCGCCCGCCAGGTCGGCGTGCCGGCGCTGGTCGTCTACCTCAACAAGGTGGACATGGTGGATGATCCCGAGTTGATCGAGCTGGTCGAGATGGAGCTGCGAGAGCTGCTGTCCTCCTACCAGTTCCCCGGTGACGACATCCCGATTATCAAGGGCTCCGCCCTGTTCGCCCTGGAAGACCGGGGCGATGGGGAGCTTGGCGAGAAGTCCATCCTGGCGCTGATGGAAGCGGTGGACGGCTACATCCCGCAGCCGGAGCGTCCGAAGGACCGGCCGTTCCTGATGCCGATCGAAGACGTGTTCAGCATCTCCGGCCGCGGCACGGTGGTCACCGGCCGCATCGAGCGCGGAATCGTCAAGGTGGGCGACGAAGTCGAGATTGTCGGCCTGAAGGCCACCCAGAAGACCGTGGTGACCGGCGTCGAGATGTTCCGTAAGTTGCTCGACCAGGGTGAGGCGGGCGACAACATCGGCGCGCTGCTGCGTGGCACCAAGCGTGAGGAAGTCGAGCGTGGCCAGGTGCTGGCCAAGCCCGGCAGCATCACGCCGCACACCAGGTTCAAGGCCGAGGCGTACATCCTGACGAAGGAAGAAGGCGGCCGTCACACGCCGTTCTTCACCAACTATCGTCCGCAGTTCTACTTCCGCACCACCGACGTGACCGGCGTGGTCAGCCTGCCGGAAGGCACGGAAATGGTGATGCCGGGCGACAACGTGACGATGGACGTGGAGCTGATTGCGCCGATTGCCATGGACGCGCAGTTGCGTTTCGCCATCCGCGAGGGTGGTCGTACCGTGGGCGCCGGCGTCGTCGCTAGCATCACGGCCTAGAAAGACTGAAAGCGCCGCCGGCGCCTCGCCGCTTCGTGCGGGGCGCCGGCGGTCGTTTTCAGAGAGCGGGGAACCGGGATACCGACGATGGACAACCAGAATATCCGCATCCGGCTGAAGGCCTACGATCACCGCGTGTTGGACAACAGCACGAAGGAGATCGTGAACACGGCCAAGCGCACGGGTGCCCGGGTCCGGGGACCGATCCCGCTGCCCACGCATATCGAACGCTTCACCGTCAATCGCTCCCCGCACGTCGATAAAAAGAGCCGCGAGCAATTCGAAATCCGGACGCACAGGCGGTTGCTCGATATCGTCGAGCCGACGCCGCAGACGGTGGACGCGCTGATGAAACTCGACCTCGCCGCCGGCGTGGACGTTGAGATCAAGATCTGAAGCCATGGCAAACGCGAAATCCCAATCCACGGCGCCTGTGCGTACCGGATTGCTGGCGAAGAAGCTGGGCATGACCCGCATCTTCCGCGATGACGGCTCGCACGTGCCGGTCACTGTCCTGCACCTGGACGGGCTGCAGGTGGTAGCCGCGCGCACGGAAGAAACCGACGGTTATACCGCGGTGCAGCTCGGCTGGGGCAAGGCGAAGGTGAAAAACGTCGCCAAGTCCAACCGGGGCCATTTCGCCAAGGCGAAGGTGGAGCCGAAGAAGAAGCTGGCGGAATTCCGTGTCGCCCCGGATGCGCTGCTGGAGCCGGGCGCCACGTTGTCACCCGCGCATTTCGCGGTGGGGCAGAAGGTGGACGTGTGCGGCACATCCAAGGGAAAAGGTTTTGCTGGTGGCATGAAGCGCTGGAATTTCTCCGGGTTGGAAGCCAGCCATGGCGTGTCGATCAGCCATCGCAGCCTTGGCTCGACTGGCAACCGGCAGGATCCTGGCAAGACCTTCAAGAATAAGAAAATGGCTGGCCATCTCGGTGTCGAGCGGATCACTACGCTGAATCTCGAAGTGGCGGCAGTGGATGCGGAGAAGGGCCTGCTCATGATCAAGGGCGCCATTCCCGGCGCGAAGGGCGGCTTCGTGCTGGTGCGCGACGCGATCAAACGGGCGCGGCCGGCGGATGCACCTTATCCGGCTGCATTGCTCGGTTCGCGGCAAGAGACCGCGGACGCGGCGGCGAGCTGAGGGCGGGGCGAAAATGCAAGTCGAAATTACCACCCTCGACAAGGCCAGCGCCGGCAACGCCGAGTTGCCGGACGAGCTGTTCGCTGCCACGCCGCGCGCCGACATCATGGCGCGTGTCGTGCACTGGCAGTTGGCCAAGCGCCGCGCCGGCACGCACAGCACCAAGGGCCTGAGCGAGGTTTCCGGCACGACGAAGAAGCCGTATCGCCAGAAGGGCACCGGCAATGCACGGCAAGGCAGCCTGCGCGCGCCGCAGTTCCGCGGCGGCGGCATCGTGCACGGTCCCGTGCCGCACTCGCACGCCTACAGCCTGAACAAGAAGGTGCGGCGGTTGGGGCTGATCTCGGCGCTGTCGCAGAAGCTGGCGGATGGCAAGCTGGTGGTGCTGGACACCATCGCGGGTGACAGCAAGACCGGCGCGCTGGCGAAGAAGTTCCGGGCGTTGGGCTGGCGCTCGGCGCTGATCGTGGATGGCGTGGTGGACGCGGGCTTTCTGCGCGCCAGCCGGAACATTCCGGGCATCGACGTGCTGCCGACGGTGGGTGCGAATGTCTATGACATCCTGCGCCACGACGTGCTGGCGATCACCACCGCCGGGGTCGAGGGCCTGAAGCAGCGTTTGAATGGCGGCCAGGCGCATGTGAATGGCGCCGACCCGGACGACGCAGCCGAAACGGATGAAGCGGCCGCACCGACGGCGTTGCCCGACACCGGCCTGTCGGCGGAAGCGCAAACCGCGCTGCATGACACTATGGTGGCAGCCGAAGGCGCCCCGGAGCAGTCGGGCGAAGCGCCGGCTGAAGGAGACGCGGCATGAGCGAGACGCAAACCGCGCGGCCACGCAAGCCGACGCTCTCCAAAGAGCAGATGTACGAGGTGATTCGGAATCCGCTGGTGACGGAGAAGTCGACGGCGGTGTCGCAACACCGGCAATACATGTTCCGCGTCGCGCTCCACGCCACCAAGCCGCAGATCAGGGAAGCGGTCGAGGGATTGTTCGGCGTGAAAGTCGTCGCGGTGAACACGCTGGTGCAGAAGGGCAAGACCAAGCGGTTCAAGGGACGCCCCGGCAAGCGTTCGGACGTGAAGAAGGCGTTCGTGCAGCTTGCTGTCGGACAAGAGATCGATTTCACCGCCGGGCTCGCATAAGGCACGCGCAGAATGGCACTGAGACAATTCAATCCGGTCACGGCGAGCCTGCGCGGCACGGTGCTGATCAACCGCTCGGAGCTGTGGAAGGGCAAGCCCGTCAAGGCTCTGACAGAGGGCAAGTCGCATTCCGGCGGCCGCAACAACCACGGCCACACCTCGGTGCGGTTCCGTGGCGGCGGACACAAGCAGTCGTATCGTTATGTCGATTTCAAACGTCGGAAATTCGACGTGCCAGCTACGGTGGAGCGGTTGGAATACGATCCGAACCGCAGCGCCTTCATCGCGCTGATCAAGTACCAGGACGGCGAGCTGGCGTACATCATCGCGCCGCAGCGGCTGCGCGCGGGCGACCAGGTGGTGTCCGGCGCGCGCGTCGACATCAAGCCGGGCAATGCGATGCCGCTGGCGGCTATCCCGGTGGGCACTATCGTGCATAATATCGAGATGAAGCCGCTGGCCGGCGGCAAGCTGGCGCGCGCGGCGGGGACCTATGCGCAGTTGGTCGGCAAGGACTCCGGCTATGCCCAGGTCAAGCTGATGTCGGGCGAACTGCGCATCGTGCGCGCCGAGTGCATGGCGAGCGTCGGAGCCGTCTCGAACCCCGACAACATGAACCAGAAGATTGGCAAGGCCGGGCGCATGCGCTGGCTCGGCCGGCGGCCACATAACCGCGGCGTGGTGATGAACCCGGTCGATCACCCGCTGGGTGGTGGCGAGGGGCGTAGCTCCGGCGGGCGGCATCCGGTCACGCCCTGGGGCATTCCGACCAAGGGCTACAAGACGCGCGGCAACAAGCGGACGGACCGGATGATCATCCGCCGCCGGAACAAGGGCAAGTAAGATGGCGCGTTCCGTCTGGAAGGGGCCGTTCGTCGACGGCTATCTACTGAACAAGGCCGACGCGTCGCGGGCGTCCGGGCGCAACGAGATCATTCGCATCTGGTCTCGCCGCTCCACCATCCTGCCGCAGTTCGTCGGGCTGACGTTCGGCGTCTACAACGGCCACAAGTTCCTGCCGGTGCAGGTGAACGAGAACATGGTCGGGCACAAGTTCGGCGAGTTCTCTCCCACGCGCACGTTCACCGGCCATGCCGGCGACAAGCGTGCAAGGCGGAACTGAGCCATGAGCAAGCCCAAGCATCCGCGCGGCGTAGAGGATAACGAGGCGCAGGCGATCCTGTCGAACCTGCGTTGCAGCCCGCGCAAGCTGAACCTGGTCGCGGGCCTGATCCGCAACCTGCCGGCATCACAGGCGGTGGCGACGTTGACGTTCTCCAAGCGGCGCATCGCCAAGGACGTGCGCAAGGCGCTGGAGAGCGCGATCGCCAATGCGGAGAACAATCACCAGCTCGATGTGGACCGGCTGGTCGTAACGCGGGCGGAAGTGGGGCGGTCCATCGTGATGCGCCGGTTTCATGCGCGCGGCCGCGGGCGGTCGTCGCGCGTGGAGAAATGGTTCAGCCATTTGAAGATCGTGGTTACCGAACGTAGCCAGGACGCGGAGGCCGCATAGGATGGGGCACAAGGTCAATCCGGTCGGGCTGCGGCTCGGCATCAATCGCACCTGGGACAGCCGCTGGTTCGCCGGCGACGACTATTCCAAGCTGCTGCATGAGGATCTGAAGCTGCGCGGCCATCTGCGGCGCAAGCTGCACGGCGCCGGCGTCTCGCGCGTGGTGATCGAAAGGCCGGCGAAGAAGCCGCGCGTAACGATCTATGCGGCGCGGCCGGGCGTGGTGATCGGCAAGAAGGGCCAGGACATCGAGGTGCTGAAGAGGGACCTCGGCAAGATGGCGAACGCCGAAGTCGCGCTGAACATTGTCGAGATCCGCAAGCCGGAGATCGACGCGACGCTGGTGGCGGAGAACATCGCGCAGCAGTTGGAGCGCCGCGTGGCGTTCCGCCGGGCGATGAAGCGCGCGGTGCAGTCGGCGATGCGGCTCGGCGCGCAGGGCATCCGCATCAACTGCGGCGGCCGGCTGGGCGGGGCGGAAATCGCACGGGTGGAGTGGTATCGCGAAGGCCGCGTGCCGCTGCACACGCTGCGCGCCGACATCGATTACGGCCAGGCCACGGCGAAGACCACGTACGGGACCTGCGGCGTGAAGGTGTGGGTGTTCAAGGGCGAGATCCTCGCGCACGACCCGCTGGCGCAGGATCGCCGCGCGGCCGAGCAAGCGCCGCAGCGCTAAGGGATCGCGAACATGCTGCAACCGAAGCGCACCAACTACCGCAAGGCGCACAAGGGCCGCATCCACGGGCTGTCGAAGGCCGGCTATACGCTGAACTTCGGCACCTATGGGTTGAAGGCGCTCGAGCCGGAGCGCATCACCGCGCGCCAGATCGAGGCCGCGCGGCGTGCCATCACCCGCGCGATGAAGCGCACCGGCCGCGTGTGGATTCGTATTTTCCCCGACGTGCCGGTGTCGGCGAAGCCGGCCGAAGTGCGCATGGGGTCCGGCAAAGGCTCGCCTGAGTTCTGGGTGGTCCGCGTCGCGCCCGGACGCATCATGTTCGAAATCGACGGTGTGCCGACCGCCCTGGCGCGCGAGGCGCTGACGCTGGGCGCGGCTAAGTTACCGATCCGCACCAAGTTCGTTGCCCGCATGGGAGATTCATGATGGCACGCGAGAAAGGCTCCGACATCCGCGCCAAGACGCCGGATGAGCTGAACGACATGCTGATGGCGCTGCGCAAGGAGCAATTCAACCTGCGCCTGCAGCGGGCGATGGGCCAGCAGGAAGGCGTGGCCCGGGTGCGTGTGGTCCGCCGCAGCATCGCACGAGTGAAGACCATTCAGGCAGAGAAGCAACGCTCTGCCGTGGCGCAGTAGGAGACAGGCGCAAGATGCCGAAGCGCGTCCTGAGCGGCCGGGTGACCAGCGACAAGATGGACAAGACCGTCACGGTCCTGGTCAACCGCCGCGTCATGCATCCGATCTATAAGAAGTTCATTCGCCGCTCGAAGAAATTCGCGGCGCATGACGAAGCCAACACCTGCAAGGTTGGCGATATGGTGCGCATCGAGGAATGCCCGCCAATCAGCAAGCGCAAGACCTGGCTGGTGATCGAGCGGAATGGCCAGGCCCTTGGGGGCCAAGAGTTGTCGGCGCAGGCCGCAGGCCAAGGCGCGGCCCTGACCGAAGGAGTGGCGGCATGATCAGTGTCGAGACCAACCTGGAAGTCGCGGACAATTCCGGTGCGCGGCGCGTGCAGTGCATCAAGGTGCTGGGCGGGTCGAAGCGCAAGACGGCCTCGGTGGGCGACGTCATCGTGGTGTCGGTGAAGGAAGCCATTCCGCGCGGCAAGGTGAAGAAGGGCGACGTGCACCAGGCGGTGATCGTGCGCACCTCGTTTCCGGTGCGGCGGCCCGACGGCAGCGCCATCCGCTTCGACCGCAACGCTGCGGTGCTGATCAACAAGCAGCAGGAGCCGATCGGCACCCGCATCTTCGGCCCGGTGGTGCGCGAGCTGCGCGGACGCAAGTTCATGAAGATCATCAGCCTGGCGCCGGAGGTTCTGTAAATGGCCGCGCGCATTCGCAAAGGCGACACAGTGACGGTGATTACCGGCGCGAACAAAGGAGCGCGCGGCGAGGTGCTGCGGGTGTTCCCTAGCGCGGATCGTGCTCTGGTGCAGGGCGTCAACATGGTGACGCGGCACACGAAGGCGGCGCGCATGGGCCAGGAATCGGGCCGCATATCGAAGGAGGCGTCGATTCACTTGTCGAATCTGATGCTCGTCGATCCGAAGAGCGAGAAGCCGACAAAAGTGGGTTTCCGCTTCGTCGGCGAAGGCGACCAACGGCGCAAGGTCCGGTTCGCCAAGGCGACCGGCGAAGCGATCGAGGCATAAGCGATGAGCGGAACGAAAAAGGGCGCGCCTCCCAAGGGCGGCGCCAAGAATGCTCCGAAGGCGGCCCCGAAGGGCAAGGGCTCGTCGGGGCCGGCGCAGCAGCAAGCGCAACGCGGTGCCCGTGGTGCCGCCGAAGGCCGTGGGCCTGACGCGGTCGCCGCCGCGGCCGAAGTCGCCGCGTCGCCAAGCGAGGCGCCCCGGATGCAGCGGCGCTACATCGAGGAGATCCGCACCAAGCTGCAACAGGAGTTCGGCTACAAGAACCCGATGCAGGTGCCAAAGCTGGAGAAGATCGTCATCAACATGGGTGTTGGCGAGGCGACCGGCGACAGCAAGAAGCTCGACAACGCGGTGACGGAACTGACCCTGATCAGCGGCCAGAAGCCGGTGCGGACGCTGGCGAAGAAGGCCATTGCGGGATTCAAGATCCGCAAGGGCCTGCCGATCGGCTGCAAGGTGACGCTGCGAAAGGCGCGCATGTACGAATTCCTGGAGCGGCTGGTCACCATCGCCATGCCGCGGGTGCGCGACTTCCGCGGGATCCAAGGCAAGGGGTTCGACGGCCGCGGCAACTTCGCCATGGGAATGAAAGAGCAGATTGTGTTCCCGGAGATAAACTATGACCGGGTGGAGTCCGTGCGCGGCATGGACATCCAGTTCGTCACCAGCGCGAGGACCGATGCCGAGGCGAAGGCCCTGTTGAAGGCTTTCGACCTGCCGTTCGCTAACTGAGTTTTTGGAAAACCATCGGATGCCGGCTTGTCCCGGCGGTCCGACAGGTTCCGGAGGTAAAGAGAGACAGTATGGCCAAGACGTCTCAGGTCAATCGGAATGCGATGCGGGAGCGCAAGGTGAAGCGCGACAAGTCGAAGCGCGCCGCGCTGAAGGACGTGGTCATGGACCGCACCCTGCCGGTGGAGGACCGCTTCAACGCCACGCTGAAACTGGCGCAGCTGCCGCGCAACGGCGCGGCGGTGCGCGTCCGGTTGCGCTGCGCGCTGACCGGGCGCTCGCGCGGCAACTACCGGAAGTTCAAGCTGTGCCGCATCGCGCTGCGCGATCTGGCGAGTTCCGGGCAGATCCCCGGCATGGTCAAGGCGAGCTGGTAAGGGCGGGCCGATGTCACTATCCGATCCATTGGGCGACATGCTGACTCGCATCCGCAATGCCCAGCGCTCGCGTCACAGCACCTGCGTGTCGCCGGCGTCGAAGTTGCGGGCGAACGTGCTGGATGTACTGCGGCGCGAAGGGTACATCCGCGGCTTCGCGGCCGAGGAACTGCGTCCCGGCGTGGCGCAGTTGCGCATCGAACTGAAGTACACCGAGGGCGAGCCGGTCATCAAGGAGATCCACCGGGTCTCCAAGCCCGGCCGGCGCGTCTATTCCAAGATCAGGGAGTTGCCGCGGGTCTATGCCGGCCTCGGCGTCTCCATCCTGTCCACGCCGCGCGGCGTGATGAGCGATGCGGAGGCACGCGCTGCCAATGTCGGCGGCGAAGTGCTCTGCCGCGTGTTCTGAGGATTTTCCCCCGATGTCACGCGTTGGAAAATATCCGGTCGAGGTTCCGCAGGGTGTCCAGGTGGCGATCACCGGCGGCATGTTCTCAGCCAAGGGCCGGCTGGGCGAGCTGAACATGCCGCTCTCCGAGCTGGTCGAAACCAAGGTCGACGGCGCCCACGTGGTGGTGGCGCCGCGCAACCAGGAAACGCAGTCGCGCATGATGTGGGGCACCACGCGCGCGCTGATTGCGAACATGGTGAAGGGGGTTTCCGCCGGCTATGTCAGGTCGATGGAGATCACCGGCACCGGCTATCGTGCCGCGGTCGCAGGCAAGAACCTGGAGCTGAGCCTGGGGTATTCGCACCCGGTGGTGTATCCGATTCCCGATGGCATCAAGATCACATGCGAGCGTCCGACCGCGATCAAGGTGGAAGGCGTGGACAAGCGTCTGGTCGGCCAGGTGGCGGCGGAGATCCGCGGCTTCCGCGGGCCGGAACCATACAAGGGCAAGGGCGTGCGCTATTCCGACGAGCAGATCCGTCGCAAGGAAGGCAAGAAGAAATGAGCGCGCTCCAGGACCTGCGCGACCGGCGGAAAACTCGGCTGCGCTTTCAATTGCGTCAGAAGTCGGCGGGACGGCCGCGACTGTCGGTGTTTCGCTCGGGCAAGAACATCTATGCGCAGGTGATCGACGATCACCATGGGCGCACGGTCGCCGCAGCCTCCACGCTGGACAAGACACTGCGTGGCTCGCTGAAAACTGGCGCCGACAAGGCCGCTGCTGCGGCGGTGGGCAAGCTGGTGGCGGAGCGTGCAGTTGCCGCGGGCATCAAGGAAGTGGTGTTCGATCGTGGAGCGTATCTTTACCACGGCCGCATCAAGGCCCTGGCCGACGCCGCCCGCGAAGGCGGGCTGGCGTTCTGAGGATCGTCAAAAAGCACTCCCCCGCCCCTTGTGGGAGAGGGCCGGGGGGAGGGGTGCGTATACCCGCGATGGCTCGGCTGCTCGTAACCCTCCCCCCAACACCCTCCCACAAGGGGAGGGGGAGTTTTACGCCTGAGAGGATGGACTGAATGGCACGTGAACCAAGGGAAGGCGGCGGCGGGCGCGGCCGGGATCGCGAGCGCGAACGCGAGGACGACGGCCTGATCGACAAGCTGGTCACCATTAACCGCGTCGCGAAGGTGGTGAAGGGCGGCCGTCGCTTTGCGTTTGCTGCCCTCGTGGTGGCGGGCGACCAGAAGGGCCGCGTCGGCTGGGGCCATGGCAAGGCGCGCGAGGTGCCGGAAGCCATCCGCAAGGCGACCGAGCGCGCCAAACGCGGCATGATCCGCGTGCCGATGAAGGAAGGCCGCACGCTGCACCACGACGTGGAAGGCCGCTACGGCGCCGGCAAGGTGGTGCTGCGCACCGCCGTCGCCGGCACCGGCATCATCGCCGGCGGCCCTTTGCGTGCCCTGTTCGAGACGCTGGGCATCGGGGACGTGGTCGCCAAGTCGCTCGGCAGCCGCAACCCGCACAACATGGTAAAGGCGGCATTCGACGCGCTGCATCACTGCGCGTCGCCCCGCTCCGTCGCCACCCGCCGCGGCAAGAAGGTCGCCGAACTGTTCGCCCGCCGTGACGCTGCCCCGCCGCCGCCGGCACAGCCAGAGGAGCATGCCGGTGCCTAAGATCCGCGTGACGCAGACCGGCTCGGGCTACGGGCGCAAGCCGGGGCAGAAGGAGACGCTGATCGGCCTCGGCCTGAACAAACAGCGGCGGATGCGGGAGCTCGACGATACACCCGCCATCCGCGGCATGATCCGCAAGGTCGCCCACCTGCTGAAGGTGGAGGAGTTGTCCTGACATGAACCTCAACGAGTTGCGCGACAATCTGGGCGCGCGGCTGAAGTCAAAGCGGCTCGGCCGCGGCATCGGCTCCGGCAAGGGCAAGACGTCGGGCAAGGGCGTGAAGGGCCAGTTGGCGCGCACCGGCGTGTCGATTAATGGCTTCGAAGGCGGGCAGATGCCCCTCTACCGCCGTCTGCCCAAGCGCGGCTTCAAGAACCTGTTCCGCAAGGAATACGCCCCGCTGAACCTGGGCGCGCTGGAGAAGGCGATCGCCGCCGGCCGTATCGATGCGGGCGCGCCGATCACCGAGGCAACGCTGGTGGCGGCCGGTCTGGTGCGCGGCCGGCTGGACGGCGTGCGGCTGCTGGGCAACGGCGAGCTGACCCGCGCTATCACCATCACCGTGTCCGGCGCGTCCGCGAGCGCGCGTTTGGCGGTGGAGGAGGCGGGCGGGACGATCACGACCACGGTGGTGCGGGAAGCACCGGCGGCGTGATACACAGTGCGCCTCTCCCACGCGGTGGCAGAGGTTGGCGAGCGCAGCTCGACGGGTAAGGATGGTTGGGCCGGGGCGCCGTGCATGGCCCGCCCAGGTGAAGACCTCGCCCATGCAAGCTGCCCCTCGACCTCTCCCGCTTCGCCGGTGAGGCTAACAGGATAGGGGAATCCCCATGGCTTCCGCTGCCGAGCAGCTTGCGGCAAACCTGAACCTTGGGGTTTTCTCCAAGGCGACGGAACTCAAGAACCGCATCTGGTTCACCCTGGGCGCGCTGATCGTCTATCGTATCGGCACCTATATCCCGGTGCCGGGGGTGGACGCCTCGGTGATGGCCGAGATGCTGAACCAGCACGGCGGCGGTGGCATCCTGGGCATGTTCGACATGTTCACCGGCGGGGCGCTGCGGCGCATGACCGTCTTCGCCCTGAACATCATGCCCTACATCAGCGCCAGCATTATCACGCAGTTGATGACGGCGGCGATCCCCTCCTGGGAGGCGCTGAAGAAAGAGGGTGAGCAAGGCCGCAAAAAGCTCAACCAGTACACCCGCTACCTGACCGTGTTCATTGCCATGGTGCAGTCCTACGGGATCGCCGTCGGGCTGGAGAGCATGCGTGGCAGCTTCGGTGCCGCGGTGCCCAACCCGGGCATGTTCTTCATCGTCTCCGCCGTCGTCACGCTGGTCGGCGGCACAATGTTCCTGATGTGGGTGGGTGAGCAAATCACCGCACGCGGGGTGGGCAACGGCACCAGCCTGATCATCATGGCCGGCATTGTCGCCAACCTGCCCGGTGCCATGGCCTCCTTGCTGGAACTCGGCCGCACCGGCGCGTTGTCGCCGATCTTCATCCTGGCATTCCTGGTGCTGGCCGTGGCGGTGGTGGCGTTCATCGTGTTCATGGAGCGCGCGCAGCGGCGCGTGCACGTGCAATATCCGAAACGCCAAGTTGGCAATCGCATGTTCGGCGGCGATTCGACCCATATGCCGCTGAAGATCAACACGTCGGGCGTGATCCCGCCGATCTTCGCCAGCTCCATCCTGCTGATTCCGGCGACCATCCTGGGGTTCTCCGGCGGCAACGCGCCGGGCTGGCTGCAATTCGTCGGCAACCAGCTCTCGATGGGGGCGCCGCTGTACATGGCGCTCTACGCCTTCATGATCATCTTTTTCTCGTATTTCTACACCGCCGTAGTGTTCAATCCGGAGGAAACCGCGGACAACCTGAAGAAATACGGCGGGTTCATTCCCGGCATCCGCCCGGGCAGCGCCACGGCGGAGTATTTCGACCGGGTGCTGACGCGGCTGACCACGGTGGGCGGGCTCTACCTGGTCGCGGTCTGCCTGCTGCCGCAAATCCTGATCAGCGACTACGGGCTGCCGTTCTATTTCGGCGGAACGTCGATCCTGATCGTGGTCTCGGTCACCATGGACACGGTGACGCAAATCCAGTCTCATCTCCTGGCGCACCAATACGAGGGCCTGATTCGGAAGGCGCGCGTCAGGGGGAAACGTTGAAGCTGATACTGCTGGGCCCGCCCGGGGCGGGCAAGGGCACGCAGGCGAAGCGCCTGCAGGACCGATACGGCATCGCGCAGATTTCCACCGGCGACATGTTGCGCGCCGAGGTCGCCGCCGGCACGCCCATCGGGCGCGAGGCGAAGGCGGTGATGGAGGCGGGGCAGCTCGTCTCCGATGACGTCCTGGTCCGCATGCTGCGCTCACGGATCGAGCAATCGGATTGCGTGCGCGGGTTCATTCTGGATGGCTTCCCGCGCACCGTGCCGCAGGCACAGGCGCTGGACCGCATGCTGGCGGAAATGGGGATGCAGCTCGATGCGGTGATCGAGCTGGCGGTGGACGACGCCGCGCTGGTTGACCGCATTGCCGGCCGCTTCACCTGTGCCAAATGTGGCGCCGGCTACCACGACGACATTCAAGCCTACTGCGGTGGCGGGGGTGTGCGACGTGTGCGGCTCGACCGAGTTCACCCGCCGCGCTGACGACAACCGCGAGACGGTGATCGCGCGGCTGGAGGCGTATCATCGCCAGACGGCGCCGATCCTGCCACACTATGCGGCGCAGGGCGTCTTGCGCACGGTGGACGGCATGGCCGACATCGATGCGGTCACCGCGGAAATCGAGCAAGTGTTGGAGAAGCTGCCGGTCGCGGGGTGATCGCCGGCGCTCTGAAGCTGACAGTCGGCCCACGCTCGGAGGTGTCATTGCGAGCGCAGCGAAGCAAACTCCCGCAAGTGATGTGACGTGTGAACTCTCGTGGGAGATTGCTTCGCTGCGCTCGCAAGAAACAGAGACCTCCCTCCCCTTGTGGGCCTTTTGGGAAGGGTTGGGGGAGGGGTACGTGCAGGCACTGACGGCGGTTGTACGCACCCCTCCCCCCCGGCCTTGGTCGGCTTCGCGGCCAAGCCCACAAGGGGAGGGGGCGTCCTCCCCCCTCCAACCGCCGTTTCATCGCCCGTGCACCTCTCGAAGGAGAGTGCTTCTTATACCAGCCCGCCTAAACATTGACACTCGCCCAGGCGCGCGTGGCGATCGATCTGATCCGGTCGGGGTCGCCGATCAGGAAGCGCCAGGCCTCGGCGCATGCCCGGACGATCGCGTCGTAGCTGTCCCAGACCCTGTGGCTGAGCTTGTTGCCGCGCAGGTAGTCCCAGACATTCTCCATCGGGTTCAATTCCGGCGAATAGGGCGGCAGGGGCAACAACGTGATGTTGTCGGGGACCTCGAGTCGATCACCGCTCTGATGCCAACCGGCACCGTCGCATACCAATACAGCATGCGCGCCGGGCGCCACCTGTGTGGCGATCTCCTTTAGATGTTCGCTCATGGCCTCGCTGTTGGCTGCCGGCATAATGATCGCGGCTCCGGTCGCGCGCGCTGGGCATAAGGCACCGAACAGATAGACTGAATCACGGCGGTTATCCCGCACCGCCCGGGGGCGTGAGCCGATCGGGGCCCAGATGTATTCCAGCGAGCCCTGCTGCCCCACCCTGGCTTCGTCCTGGAACCAAATCTCAATCGGCTTGCCCGCTACCGAGCCGAGCAACGCCGCCTTCACCAAGCCGCTGAAGTTTTTTTAAAAGCCACCTCCGCCGCCGGATCCTTCTTCGGATGATACGGACGCGGCTGCAAACGGGTCATTTCCAACCGGCGCAGCCACGTTCCCATGGTCTGCTCGCACACCTTCACTGACCATCGCCCGGCGATTTCCGCGCACAAATCAACACACCGCCAGCGTATCACTGTGTGCCGCTCGGGCTCTGGCCCATTCAGCACAATTTCCCGCAATTCCTCCATCCGCGCCTCGGTCAGAAACGGCGGTCGCCCGGGGCCGGTCCGTGAGCGAAGGCCCTCCACCCCTGCGGCGTTGTAGCGATGCACCCAGTCGCGCAGCGTCTGGCGGGTCATTCCGTTCAGCAATGCCGCCTCCTCCCGGGAACGGCCTTCCAGCAACAGTGCAACCGCCAACAGGCGACGCACGACCGCACCGTTGTCGCACTTCCCTGCCACAGCCCGCAACGCCGCAGCGGACAGCTCGGTCCGGGTGATCTCGATCGGTTGGCCCATCGGCGGATTCCCTGCAAGGCTATGATGCCCAACACAGAATCAGCTGCCAGCCGATTCGCCAAGCCCCAGCCCGACGCGGGAGGGGCGGCGAGAGTCAGCCGATACGCGGGCTGATATTAGATTCGATATAGCAATAACAAGGTGGAAATAAGGGGGCATGACAGGAAGGACATGGCAGGGCCGCCGGCGCGCCAAGGTGTGCCTGCGGCCTTAGCCGCGCCGGCCCAGACGTTACAGACAGGGGGCTTGGCGCCGGCGCCGGGTTTTGCGACCCTGGCCACATGGCCCACCACCCCGATATCGTCTCGTTCGCCCGCATGCTCGGCAACGCGCGCCGCGTGGTCTTGTTCACCGGCGCCGGCATCAGCACCGAATCGGGCATTCCCGATTTCCGCAGTCCCGGCGGACTGTGGACCAAACAAGTCCCGATCGACTTCTCCGACTTCATGCGGTCGGAGAAGGCAAGGCGCGAGACCTGGCGGCGGCGGTTCGACATGGAACCAATCCTGTGCGCGGCGCGGCCCAACCGCGGTCATCGCGCGGTGGCGCAACTGATTGCCGACGGCAAAGCGTCCAGCGTCATCACGCAGAACATCGACGGCCTGCACCAGGAATCCGGCATCCCCGCGACGCAGGTGATCGAACTGCACGGCAATACCACCTACGCCACCTGCCTCAGTTGTGAGCAGCGGTACGAAATCGAAGACTTGCGGGTGGACTTTGAGCGCGACAACGTCGTGCCGGCCTGCGCCTGCGGCGGGTATGTAAAGAGCGCGACGATCTCGTTCGGCCAGTCAATGCCCGTGCACGCGATGCAGCGCGCCGAAGCCGAGACCCTGGCCTGCGATCTGTTCGTGGCGATCGGTTCCTCGCTGGTCGTGTACCCGGCCGCAGGCTTTCCCGAACTGGCAAAGCGCGCGGGTGCCGAACTGGTGATCGTGAACCGCGACCCGACCGGGCTGGACGGGGTCGCCGATGTGGTGCTGAACCGCGCAATCGGCGACACGCTGGGGGAAGCGGTGGGTGTGGCGTAACAGAACCCGCAGAGAAGGTTGGTTTGCTGATTTCAGATCGTCCGGGATACCGTCTCGCACGGCTTTATTTGACTTTTCTCGGCGGTCTCTGCGCCTCCGCTTCCTTCGAAGCACAAGTCGCTGATCGGCCAACCACATCGGTGCATTTTCAGCAATGGCGGTGCGGTCCCGGTCCCTGGTTGACTCTGCGATAAATTTGCCAGTCGCCCGCCGCGCCGCCGTAACAGTCTGTGTGCCACCGTGGCCGATATGCGGACCGCTCAGCTTTCAAGCGGGACCAAATTTGTCCAATCACTATACGGCTCGTGAGTCCAGGGTTCTAGCCCAATCTCGGCTTAGGAGGCGAGCCGGAATGCCTCCATTCTATTGGTGTCCTGTCGTCCGATGACGAATTTCGCGAAGCTGTTGCCAGGGGCGGCATTCAGGAGAAATTCCGGCAGGCTGTGGCGCAGCGCATTGGCGACGACCAGCTCGGAGGGCGGGATCCCGGGCCGGATGGTGCGCAGCCAGGAGCCGAAGGAGTCCCAGACGCGCTGCGGGAAGGCGACGGCCAGGTACTGAAGCAGCCCCTGACAGACGACAGCCGCCTGGATGAAGGCGTGGTAGGCGTGCAGCTTGCGCCTGACGGCGTCGCGGTATTCCGGCGACGCACGATGGAGGTGCTGGTTGCCGCCCCGGCGGCGCAGCGGCTTCATGTCGGACATCCAGAAGTGGTAGCTGAACGCGCCGATCAGCCGCACCGCCTGCTTGAACGTGTGTTCGATCTTGAAGCGCAGGCCGTAGAGGCGAATGATCTCGACGGCGGCCAAGGAGGTGTCGGTGGACATCAGGAGGCAGCGACCTCTGGTGGGATGGATCACGGCCACAAAGCGCACGAGCCGGCCGGCCGGGCGCCACAGCAGGTCGCGTACCCTATATTGGATGACCACCCGGCGCTCGCCGTAGACGGGACTGTTGACCTGTTGGCGGCCCTTGGGGTCTTGCAGCAGGGATTTCAGCTTGACCTTGCGGCCATAGACCCTTGGCCGGCCCCTTTTGCGCGGTCCGCGCTGCTGATGGGCGGTGTAGGCGACGGCGTTGGACTTCACCCGGGTGACCAGGTGGTTGTTCTGTTCGAGCAGGCCGGCGACGATCTTGCGCGCGGCATAGTAGGCGTCGGCGACGAAGTAGCAGGGTTGTGCGATGGCGACGATGCCGAGGAGGGCGAGCATCTTGTCGAGCAAGGTGCGGCGGTCGCGATTGGACCACACCACGCCCTCGTGGATGCGGATGGCGAGCGGCACGGCGAAGACGCTGGCGGCGGCCTGCACCAGCAGGCTCACGGCCTGGAGGGAGTGTCCCATGATGTATTCGGGTTTGGTGTTTGACTCTGACTGCTGATGCAGGAGTTTGACACCCGGCATCTTGCGGCCGCGCTTCGGCACCTTGATGCCGTCGCCGACCAGGACATACCTTCCGTTGATGCGCAGCGGCTGCGGGAACAGCCGCAGCACCGCCTGGGTCCACAGCGCGGCGAGCCGGTCGAGCTTCACGGCGGGGCTGTGGAAGTGATCGACCAGCTTGTTGTAGAAGCGAGCCTCGAGCTTCAGCGCGCGCACGAGGCTGGTCACGCCGAGCAGTTCGGTGCGCACGGTGAAGCCTGCCACGGCGGTGGCGAACCAGAGGAAGGTGCGCAGTCGGGAGAACGCCGGGCGCAGCCGCCAGATCGCGTTCCACCAGGGCATCCACAGTGACATCGGGCCGGCTCGTTGCTGTTTCTGACGAACGATGCTCGTTACCCCGGCACTCACTGTCGCGACGTTGAATCCCTTGTGATCGACGATGACTCTATCGTGAGCTTCGCGACAGCGGTGACCAGCGGTGCTATGCTCATCCGATGGGCAAGCGGCACGCGAAATCCCCGTTCGAGGACAATCCGGTCATCGACGGATTCCTCGAATGGATGGACGCACCCGAGGGACAACAGTCGATCGAGGCGCTCGATCTGGTGTTCGATGCACTGGAACATGCCGGCGTCGACGCCAGGCAGCGCAAGATCGTCTGGGCCGACGGGAAACTTCTATCGATCGGGCAGTCGGCGGAGCGCATCCACGCTGAGCATCCGGGCGTGCCTCGCGACCTGATCGAAACTCACGTGCTGGGTTGGCTGGAAAGCTGTGTGCCGGAATCCTGTTCCGAACGCCAGATCGCGGAACTCGACCGGCTCATCGAACCGTGGCTCGACGACTATGAGCGCACGTCACGAGCCGCCAGAAAGTAACCGAGAACTCGGCACTCTCGAGTATACGGCTAAAGAGCGCTGTTTGAAACTACTCAACTACTCTATCATTACACTGTCCCGCATTTGGGACACCCGGCACGGTGGCACGCGCGGCAATATGGCTTGCCGCAGCCGGCGCACGCGGCGAGCCCGCCGGCGCTTACCAGGTGCACCGCGTCATCACACGCCAGCCGTGGGCGTTCCGGTGCCAGACTGTCCTCACAGGGCGGGCTTTCCAACCGCCGGGCCACGCGGTTCCAGTCAAGCAGCAGCCGGCGCTCGGCCTTGCGTCGGCGCACCAGCACTTCCAGCCGCACCACCGGCGCAACCAACTCCAACGTGCGGGTCCATTCGATGGCGATGCGCAGCGCGTATTTGTGGCGCAGGTCATCCATCCGCGCGCGGTATTCGCGGCCGATGGCGGCGATGCGCAATTGCTCGCGCTGGTGGGCGGGATCGGTCTCCGCGACGATGGCGGCGCGGCGCATCGCCTCGTGGTAAAGATCGTTGTGAAAGGCGTGCAGCCGGTCCCGGTCGCGCGTCAGACGGCGGCGCAGGCCGTGTTCGAACGGTGCAAGTGCCGCGGCCAGCCGCGGCGGCACCGCCCGCCGTAGCACATCGAGCACGTGCGCCTGCTCCCAGTCCGTCGGCAGCACCGCGTCTTCCGGCGGTTGCGTGCCGGCATCGGCATCGGCGATCCACGGCGTCAGCTTTTCCAATATCGCATCCGGCAACGCGCCGGTGGCAAGGTTCAGCACGCAGCGCAGCACGCCCTCGCGCTTTTCGTCGGAGATCGCCGTGTAGCGCAGATCGAACACCAGGTAGCGAGCCCATGCGGGCTGCGCGCCGACCAGCCGCCAGGTCGCGTTATCGAGTGTCAGCTCGTGCCGCAGCGCGGCTTCGGCATCGCCGAGATTGGCGGATGCGTCCAGCACGCAACGGCCCCAGCGTCCGCGCTCGCCCATCACGCGCGCGCAACGGTCGAGCCAGTCGGATTCGATGCCGACGCGCGTGGCGCCTTGCGGCAGGGTGGCGCCGAAGCCCAGCCGGCACAGCTCCGGCACGCCGAGCGCTTTTTGCAGCGATGCCGGCACCACCGCCTCGAACCCCTCGGGTTCGAGCGGTTCGACCAGCGCCCCTTCCGCGGTCAGCAGCTCGCCGATGAACCGCTGCAGCGGACCGGGTTCAGGCAGCATCAAGTTCATTACCGAACAGGGCCTCGTCCAGTTGTTTGGCGTCTTCGTAATCCCGGCGAGCGGCGGTTAGTTGAACTTCCAACGCGGCGAAGGCTTGGTCGCGTTCGTTGTCGCTCGCCTGCAGCCACGCATCCAGCACCATCGTCGAAAAATCCTGCTGCTCTTCCAGCGCGCCGAGGATGGCGCCGACCTCGCCCACCACCAGCTCGAACATGTTGATCTTCTCGTCGAGGATGTGCAGCACCTGGTCCTCGATGGTGCCTGATGTGGCGAGGTTGAAGACGAACACCTCGCGTGCCTGGCCGATGCGGTCGATGCGGCCGATGCGTTGCTCGATCGCCATCGGATTCCACGGAATGTCGAAATTGATCAGCGTGTTGCAGAATTGCAGGTTACGGCCCTCGCCGCCGGATTCGCTGCACAGCAGGACCGGCACGTTGTCGCGGAACGCCGCCACCGCTGCGTCCTTCTCCGGACCGCTCATCGACCCATCGAAGGTTGTGAAGGTGATGCGCCGCGCGGCCAGCAACGCGGCGAGGTGCGTCAGGCTGTCGCGATGGTGCACGAACACCATCTTCTTCTCGGTGGGATTGCGTTGCAGCAGGTCGAGCAATGCCGCCTGCTTCGCGCCCGCGCCCAGCGCGGTGTAGCGGTCCAGCAGCGCGGACCAGCGCTGATCGGGTTGGTGGCGTTCGCGGAACCGCGCAATGGCGACCGCCGCGGCGGACGGCGACGACCCGGCGGCGGACAGCAGATGCTGCGCCGCCATGCGATGCTGGCCACCCATGGCGACGTCGCGCACCAGTTCCGTCAGGGTGCGGTAGCACGCCGCCTCGTCGGGTGCCGGCGTGGCCCGCATGGTGGCGGCATGGCGGCGCGGCAGGCGCAGCGCGGCCAGCGCGCGGGTGTTGCGGATCATCACCCCGCGCATCAGGTCGCGCAGTTTTTCCCGGTTCACCGGCTCGCGTGGCTTGCCGTGCACCATGTAGGCGGCGCGGAACTCCCTCGGAGTCTTGAAGATGCCCGGCTGCAGCAGCGTCAGCAGGTTGTACAGCTCGATCAGATTGTTCTGCACCGGCGTGGCCGACAGCAACAGCAGAAAACGCTTCTGCAAGCTGTTCACAAGCTGGTAGCTGGCGCTGGATTGGTCCTTCAGGTGATGCGCCTCGTCCACCACCACAACGTCGTAGCGCTGCCCCGCCAGCAGCGCCGCGTGGTCCTTGCGCCGCGCCACCGCGATCGAGGCGATCACGCGCGGCTGATCCCAGAACGCGGCGGGATCGTCACGCAGCAGGCGGTCATGCGTGGTGGCGCAGTCGATGCTGAATTTCTCCGCCATCTCCTCGCGCCATTGGCCGACCAGGGAGGCGGGGGTCAGGATCAGCATGCGCTCCGCCATGCCCCGCAGCATGTATTCCTTCACGACCATGCCGGCTTCGATGGTCTTGCCGAGGCCGACCTCGTCGGCGAGCAACACCCGGCCGCGATATTGCTTCAGCACTTTGCGCACGGTTTCGACCTGGTACCAATGCGTCTCCACGCCGTGCAGCAGCGGCAGACAGAGCAATTCGTCGAAGCCCTGGAACAGTCCGAGGTGGGTCAGCTCGCCGCGCAGGCGGAACCAGTCTGGATCGGGGGAATCGCCCGACAGGCGGATGGTGTCGGTGTTGGTAAATTCGAGCGTTGTTACGAAGTCGGCTTCGATGCGCGGCAGTTCCGGCAGCGGCACAGCGTCGGCCGCGGCCAGACCCGGCCTTGCCTTCGCGACTGGCGCGGTAGCGCCGGCGCGCGGATTTGCCTTGGCGGCCGCGGCGGACGGCGGCGGTTTCTTCGCCGCAGACGACGGTTTCGTGGGCTTCTGGGCGGCGGGTTTCGGCCAGGCTGGGGGCTTGCCACGCCTGCGGGCAATCTCGTTCATGCTTTCGGCCAGCCACTCCGTCATGCCGGGGTGATACGGCAGGACGCCATAGGCGAGGTGGAAAGCATTCAGGCCGGCGGCTTCCAGGATGATGCCGGCACGCGCGACATGGCCCTGCTGCGCCAAGGCGAGCGCGGTCAGCAGTTCGCTTCGCTTGCCGGCGACCCAACGCTTCTCGCGCCGTTTGACGTAGGTCAGCGCACGATCCGGCTGTCGCGCCACCAGCATGATCAGCGCGGCGAGCAACGGAACGTCGTGGTCGTCGGGCACCGCGCGCATCGCTGCCTCGGCGAACGCCGGCGCCTGCGGATCGCGCGCCTCCAGCGCGGTGCGCAGGCGGCTGGTCCAGGCCTCGACGCTGTCGGGCTCGCGCGCTCCGCCGATGCCCGGCAGTGTGGCCTGGTCGCCGCGTCGCGGCAGGCTGTCGTCCATATCGGGCCTCGTCGCCAGATTCGGCAGGAATTAGAGCGCGACGCGGGCGCCAGCCGCAAGGGGTAGATTCGCAGGGGTAGATTGAGAGAGGCGGCATTGGCCCAAGATGTTGGTTCTTGGCAGCGGTTCAGGCCAGCGGGCACATACTGTACTGTGGCGCCAGCGGCTCACCGAGGAGGCAAGGTCCATGGCCTATCCCACCCATCTTCTGCCGACGACCGTGGTCGGCAGCTATCCGCAGCCCGACTGGCTGGTAGACCGTGCGACGCTGCACGCGCACGGCGTGCCGCGGACGCACGCACATGACATGTGGCGGGTCGCCGAGCCATGGCTTGAGCAAGCGCAAGATGACGCAACGCTGTTGGCGATACGGGCGATGGAAATGGCGGGAATCGACATCATCACCGACGGGGAAGAACGGCGGGAAAGCTATTCCAACCGCTTCGCGCTGGCGCTGGAGGGTATCGATGCAGAGCACCCCGGGATGGTGCCGGCGCGCGGTGGGCGCACGACGCCGGTGCCGCGTGTGGTGGGCAAAATCCGCCGGCGCGGGCCGGTGGAAGTGCGCGACGTCGAGTTCCTGCTGCGCAACACCGGCCATGCGACCAAGATCACGCTGCCGGGGCCGTTCACCTTGTCACAGCAGGCGCAGAACGCATTCTATGCCGACGAAGAAGAGATGGCGATGGACTACGCCGTCGCGGTGAACGAGGAGCTGCGCGCGTTGAAGGCGACCAGCGTGGACGTGGTGCAACTCGACGAACCATGGGTGCGAACCTCGCCGGAGAAGGCGACGCGCTATGGCATCCGCGCGATCAACCGGGCGCTGGAGGGGATCGAGGGACCGACCGTGGTGCATCTCTGTTTCGGCTACGCCGCGGTGGTGCCGGCGGAGACCAAGCCGAGCGGCTACAGCTTCCTGGCGCAGCTTGCCGATACGGTGGCGCAGCAGATCTCCATCGAAGCGGCGCAGCCGAAGCTGGATTTGGGGGTGCTGCGGGACCTGTCGGGGAAGTCCGTCATGCTGGGCGTGCTGGACCTGGGCGATCCGGGTGTCGAGACCGCCGAGATGGTGGCGGGGCGGATTCGCGCGGGTCTGAAGTTCGTGGCGGCGGAGCGGCTGATTCCGGCACCGGATTGCGGGATGAAATATCTGCCGCGCGAGACGGCATTCGGGAAGTTGAAGGCGTTGGCGGACGGTGCGGCGATCGTGCGGCGGGAGTTGGCAGGGTAAACGCAGCGCGCGGCCACGAGCACCCGCTGGGTCTGCGGCTCCTGTCATTTGCGATTTGCCCACCTCCGCCGCTTCCATGGCACTGGTCCATGCACAGCGTGTATCGCTCCTATCCGGGCAGGCGGCATTCCACCTGGCAGCCACGCCAGTAGGAGTTGTCCCCGCGTCGGAGGCGACAATGTCGACATTCGACGCTGCGTGTCATTTCTCTGAAGGATAGGCCGACGTGATAAAACTCTACTATCATCCCACGCCCAACCCGGCGAAGGTCGCGTTGTTGCTCGAAGAACTCGGGCTCCCCTATGAGACCGTTCCGGTTGATACCAGCAAGGGCGAGCAACACAGTCCCGCCTTCCGCGCCATCAATCCCAACGGAAAGGTTCCCGCGATCGTCGATGAGGACGGCATCGGCGGACATGCAATCCCGGTCTTCGATTCGAGTGCCATTCTGCTCTACCTTGGCGAAAAGACCGGCAAACTGATGGGCCGTCCCGCCGACCGTGGCGATCTGCTCTCCTGGCTGTTCTTTATCGCCACCGGCCTGGGGCCTTTCTCGGGCCAGGCGGTGCATTTCCAGCGCGCGGCTCCCGAGAAACTGCCGTACGCCATCAATCGCTACCGCCGCGAGGCGGAGCGGCACTATACCGTGCTCGATAAACACCTTGAAGGCCGCTCCTACATCGTCGGCAGCGAATACACCATCGTTGACATCTCGGCGTGGGGCTGGATCGACCGCGCCAAGTTCGTGCTGCCGGGCGATGAAGCTCCGCTGACCGCCTATCCGAACATTGCGCGCTGGTTCGATCTGATCGAGGCGCGACCGGCCGTCGCCAGGGCGCGCCAGGCGGGCAGCGGCCATAGCTTCAAACGAGAAGTCGATGAGGAAAGCCGGCGCGCGCTCTTCCCATCGAACTATCCCGCGTTGGCCGCAAATTGACGCAGGAGAACCCAAGAGTTGAAATCTGCCGTTTCGCCGCAAGCTGCCGTCGAGCACGCCGGGCTTTCCAACTGACTGGTTGGGGCAATGCCTGAAGAGCAACCTTTGCAGCAGTTGGCGGCCCGGCAACTGCTGGACTACCGGCTGCGCCGCCCGGGAACGTTGTTCGCGGACGGCGCGAACCTCGATCTCGAGCAAGCTTATGCACTGCAGGATGCAGTCTCGTGTCTGCGTCTCGCGGAAGACGACTGGCCCGCGGGATACAAGGTCGGTTGCACCGGACCGGGGACGACAACGCAGTTCGGTATGGCAGGGCCGGTCCGCGGACGTGTATTCGCCAGTGAAATTCGCTCGTGCGGAGCCACGCTTCGCTTTGAGGATTACGCCAATCTTGCGGTGGAAGCCGAGATGGCGCTGCTGATGGGGGGCGCGACCGAGATCCTCGCTGTTTTCCCCGTCATCGAATTGCATAACTTTGTATTTCGGGCGCCGCGGAAATCGCTGGCCGAACTGGTCGCCAACAACGGGCTGCATGCCGGCGTCGTGCTGCCGGACGAACGCTGGCTGGCCTCGCCTTGCCATCTCGCCCGGGCCGCCCCGCTTGAAATACGGATCAACGACACGCAGCATACGGCGGCTTGTCCTTGGGCATTGCCCGGTGGCGTGCAGGCTTCGCTGAACTGGCTTCGCGGACATCTCGCCCGCTATGGCGAGGCCCTCGCACCGGGCGATATCGTCCTCGCCGGAACGCCGCTTGGGCTTTATCCGGTTCTGCCGGGGGACCGCATCAGCGTTCGCCTCGGCGGTGCAGTGGCGGTGGAAGCGACCGTCGCGCCGCCCGAGTTGCATGGACTTTCCGGTCCGGGATCATCGCAATGACGAATCTACCTGCCGGGCTCGATGATTCTTCGAAGGCGTGCTTGCCGCGGTTTGTGCGTCTAGGACTGATCGCCTTCATGTCGGTCGCGCTGGGCGGCGCGCAATTGCACGACGTCGTCAAGGCGCGCCAGGACAATTTCCGGGTTCTGTCCAGAAACATGCAAGCGGTGGTGAAGGGACTGGGCAACGGGGTTCCGATCGCGCAGATGCTCCCCTCGGTCCTTGCCTCACAACGTGCCTTGAATCGCATTCCCACCCTGTTCCCGGTGGGATCCCATGAAGGTAGGACACGCGCCTTGCCTCTGATCTGGTCGGACCCGGGCTTGTTCAAGCAGACCTACGAGGCCGCCGCGGATCGCATGAACGAGCTTGTCGCGGCCTCGCAGGGCAGCGACCGCGACGCATTCGGGGCCGCTGTCGGGCGCATGGCGGCAGCTTGCGGCACGTGCCACAGCGAGTTCCGGTCCGATCGGCCCAACTGATCTTATCCGCCGGTCCGCCTGGGCAGGCGCGCCCCCGCCAAAGTGCATTGCCTACCGGTTACCGCCAGCCCGCGGGGAATTCGCAATGGCGGAGGGCGAAGCCCCGAGGTCCCGCCATTCGACTACAATGCATCCATCCGGTCCGCGAGTTGCGCGAAATCCGCGACGACGAGATCCGTCGCCGGATCCGGCACCGGATCGGGCGGTCCCGCGGTTCCCCATTCATCCGCCCGATGCACGAAGCATGTGCGAAAACCCACGCCGCGCGCCGCATTGAGGTCGAAGTTGTGACACGCCACCATCAGGATGTCCCGCGGCTCGAGCTGCAGCAATTTGGCCGCGCGCTGATAGGCCTCCGGCAGCGGCTTGTAGACGTCCAGCATTTCACACGAGATCACGGCATCCCAGCTCAAACGATTGCGGCGCGCGGTATCGATGATGAGCGAGACGCTCAGGATGGTGAACGATACCGCGACGTGGCGGCCGCGCAGCCGCGCCAGCGCTGCCGGAAAATCCGGCCAAGCATCGAGCGAATGCCAGCGTCGGGCAACCGACGCACGCTCGGCGTCGGAAAATACCGTCAAATCATGCTCCGCGACCAGTTCGTCCAGCACGTCCCGATGGACGTCGTCGATGTTGAAACCGGGACTCTCCTGGTTGGTCATCCGCCGCAGCGAACGGCGGCGATAGGAATTCGTGATGGCCGCCCAGTCGCGCTGGATGCCGTGCCGGGCGCCCGTCTCGGCAAGCGCGGCGCGTATGCCGCTGTGCCAGTCCAGCACCGTGCCGCCGGTGTCGAAGGCCAGCGCTTTGATTCCGGTCAGCGTCATCCGCGTCTCCTGTTACAGTCCGCGCAACACTTGCAACGTCTCCTCCGGCTCCGGCCGCCTTGTGTAGTCGACGTCCGCCTCGGCCGCCGCGACCGTGCCGTCGCCGCGGATCACGATGCGTGCGGGGATCGACAGCCGCCAGCTTGCGTCACCGTTGAACTTCGCCAGGTCGATGCCATTCGCCTTGTACACCCCGATCAGATCGTCAGGCAGGCGGAACGCCAGGCCGTAGGCCTCACCGACCTTATTACCGGGATCGGTCAGGATCGGGAACGTCAGCTTGTGCCGTTCGGCCCCGGGCTTGGTGAATTCCTGCAACTGCGGCGACAGCACGATCAGGCTTGCGCCCAGCAACTCGATGTCCGGAAGTACTGCTTGCAAAGCATCCAGCTCATGCCGGCAGTACGGTCACCAGAAGCCGCGGAACACGCTCATAAGCACAGGACCGCGCGCCGTCAGTGCCGACAGCGTCAGTGGCGTACCGTTCTGGTCGTTCAGAGTGAAGTCCGGCGCCGGTGTGCCTGGCTTGATCACCTGGTCCAGGATGCCGGAGTGGCGCAATTGCTCGGTGGCGTCGTGCATGATGGCAAGCCGCTCGGGTGGAATGCGCTTTGCGGATGCCTCCCGTACGGCTGCGAGCTTCGCTTCAAGGCTCATGGTGCTCTCCCTGGCTTACCGGCACGTCGAACGATGGGCGCGGCTGGCGGCTGTCCAGCCCGCCGGGAGCATCGCGGCTTCCGTGGTGACGACCGGCGACGCGGCGCGCCGTGATGAACCGCCGGAAGATTGAGGAATACGGTTGCGGCCGGGAACCGGGTCCGTTTGAATAGGACCCATACGCGTGATGCATCGATGGTAATGGGACGATGGACCTGCTCGCTGGCATGAAGCTGTTCGTCCGCGTGGTGGAGGCCGGCGGTTTCAGCGTGGTGGCGCGCGAGACTCAAACCTCGCAGCCAACCGTAAGCCGTACGGTTGCCGCGCTGGAGGAGCATATCGGCGCCCGATTGCTCAACCGTTCAAGTCGCGCCGTGACGCTGACCGATGATGGCCGCCTGTTCTATGACTACGCTTTTCGCGCACTGGAAGCCGTCTCCGAAGCTGAAGGATCTGTCGGCCGCCGCCAGGCCAGGCCGACCGGATTGCTGCGCCTGGGAACGCCGGTAGCCTTCGGCCGGCTGCACGTCGCTCCCTATGTCGGCGCATTCCTGCGGCGCTTTCCGGACGTGGAAGTCGAATTGTCGATGGACGACGCGTTCGTCGACCTGGTGGGGCATGGGTTGGATTTGGCCGTGCGGATCGGCGATCTGGGCGATCCCTCGCTGATCGCACGGCGGATCGGCACGACGCGGCGCGTCACGGTCGCCGCCGCGGACTACCTCGAGCGCCGCGGCGTGCCGGAAACCCCGGCCGATCTCGTGCATCACGACTGCGTGGTGTACACGCGGCTGGCGACCGGCAATCGCTGGCACTTCGATGGTCCCAACGGCGCGGTGACGGCGGATGTGCATGGGCGGTTTCGCGCCGACAATTCGGAAGCGGTGCGCGAGGCGGTGATCGGGAGCGCCGGTATCGCGGTCATACCGGTGTGGTTGTTCGGCGATGAAATCAAGTCCGGGCGGGTGCGGATCGTGCTGCAGGCCTTTGAACCGACACCGCTGCCGATCCACGCGGTGTACTCCTCGCGCCGGCATCAATCGGCGAAGGTGCGCGCGATGATCGAATTCCTCGCCACCGCCTTCGATGAGTCTCCATTGCTGTCCATAAGTCAGGGCGGCACAAAAAAACTGGCCCGCTTGCGGGAGAGGTCGCCGCAGAGTGGCGGGTGAGGCGCCGCCAGCTCCCCGAAGAAATGCGATGGCTGACGATTCCGGAGGATAACGTGCCGTCAGGGTCACCCCGCCAGGGTCACCCTTGCCCCCGCCGCCTTGACCTCTCCCGCATGCGGGAGAGGTTGTTGTTAGCGCTACTCCGCGGCGTGGCGAGACTTGCGGCGGTCGATCTCCGCCTGCACCGCCGCACCCGACTGGCCGGTGAATTCCGCATGGTGCGTCTTGGCGTAGTCGTAGCTCTCGCGCCGCCATTCGCGCGAGCGCTGGAAGTGCGGGTGCACGTAGCGTGCCATCAGTTCATAGTGACGCTTCGTCGCGTCCCAATCCGCCCAGTTGTGCGCCAGCTCCATGATGACGCCGAAGCCGCCGGTGCCTTGCAGCAGGCGGTCGATGAAGGCGATGGCGTCGTCCGGCGTGCCGATGCAGGCGGCGCCGCTTTCGACGAACCAGGTGAACGGATCGGTGATGCCGGGCGGCACGATCGGGAAGGTGGCCACATCGTCGAAGTAGTCGCGGAACTTCACCAGGCCGAATTCGACATTCTGCCGCGCCTTCTCACGCGTTTCGGCGACGTGCAGCAGCGTCACCAGCCGCCAGTTCTCCCGATCCGCCACCTTGCCGTTCAGCCGCGCCTGCTCCTCGTAGATCGCCCAGTTCTCGACGTGGTGGCTCATCGCGTCGCTGCTGGTGCCGCCGATCGACAGCATGCCGATGCCGTGCCGTCCCGCCGCCAGCGCACCTGACGGCGAACGCGCCGCAGCCACCGCCAGCTCCATCATCGGCTGCGAATAACAGGGAAGCTGCAGCCGGGCGTCCTGCAGATCGAACCAGTCGCTCTTGCGGGTCACGCTCTCGCCGCGCATCAGCGCGACCTGGATGTCGAGCGATTCGTTCATCCGGCGGCGCTGGTCCGCCGGGTCGATGCCGATCTTCTTCGCGTCGTGCACCAGCGAGCCCGGGTCCGACGCCGAACATCGCCCGGCCGCGCGTCATGTGATCGAGCTGCACCATCCGGTCGGCCAGCATGAACGGATTATGATACGGCAGCGACACCACGCCGGTGCCGAGGCGGATGTGGCGCGTGCGCTCCGCCGCGGCGGCGATGAACATCTCCGGGCAGGCGATGATTTCGAAGCCGCCGGAGTGGTGCTCGCCGATCCACGCCTCGTGGTAGTTCAGGCGGTCGAGATGCTCCAGCAGATCCATGTCGCGCTGCATCGCGAGAGTGGGGTTCTGGGCCAGGTCGTGGAAGGGTGCGAGAAAGATGCCGCTGCGGAGGTAGTCGGTCATGTTCCTGGGTCCCATGTCTGGTGTGTGATTGACCCTAGCCCGTCTCGTGCTCGCCGGCCAAATCGGTCGTTCACGCGCAAGCGGGCAACGCCCACACAGTCACACCACCAGCCGAAAACTGTGCCCATCCCGCACGATTCGCCCCGCCGTCGCGCCGGCGAAATGCGTGCCGATCACCAGCACCGGCGTGCCGGCGAGCTTCTCGAACATCTCCCACCGTGTGCGGATGCCTTGTGCCGCGTCGCTGTCCGCCGTGGTCTCCCACTCCGGATGCGCGATCTGACAGGGGTGGTGCATGAAGTCGCCGGTGATCAGCGCTTCTTCCCCGCGCGAGACGATGCGCACGCTGACATGGCCCGGCGTATGACCAACGGTGGGGATCAAGCTGAGCTCGTCGCAGATACGGTGATCGGTCTCCACCAGTTGCGCGAGGCCGGCATCGAGGATCGGCGTTACCGAATCCGCCAGCACGTGCCGCATATCCTCGCGCGCGGTGTTGTCGCGCCAGTGTCCATATTCGGCGCGGCCCATCAGGTAGCGTGCGCGCGTGAAAGTCGGCACCCACGCGCCGTCGTCCAGCATGGTGTTCCAGCCGACATGATCGACGTGAAGATGCGTGCACAGCACAGTGTCGATCGAGTCGGGCGGGAAACCGGCGGCGGCGAGATCGGCGAGGAACGGACCCTGCCGATCGTTCCAATGCGGAATGCGGCGGTTCTGCTTGTCATTGCCCAGGCATGTATCGACTATGATGCGCCGGCCGGGCGTTTCCACGATGAAGCTGTGAATGCTCATGCGCAGCCGGCCGTTCTCGTCGGCGAAATGCGGCTGCAGCCAGGCGATCGGCTTGATCGACATCGGGCGTGGCCTGCGGCAGCAGGAAGCGGCTGCCGCCGGTGACCTCCAGTTCGACAATCTTGGTGACGGTCACATCGCCGATGCGCCACTTGAGCAATGGTTGGGTCCTCCGGTTGGTTTCGCGCAGGGTTGCAATTTTGACGATCCGATGGGGCGTCGGCAAATCTGTCATTGCGAGCACAGAGACGCAATCTCCCGCAAGTCACGTGCGAACTATCCGGGAGATTGCTTCGGTACGCTCACAATGACACGATCGGCTGGGAACCCGTCGTCAGGGCACAGCGCTCGCACGGACAGCGCCGGCGTCTTGCCATGCGCTTCCGGCCCGGAGTAATGCGTGATGCCTAGGCAACCCAGGACAGACCCACGCCCCTCCATCCGGCCCGGCCGGCTGCTCGCCCCAGCCACACGTCCGCACCGAGGACGCGCCCGGGCGGGTCGATGACGAACAATGCCTGGATGATGAGAGGAACATGTAGGTCCAGGGCCACTCGCCGGGCGCGGAGTACAGGCCCAGCCAAAGATTGAGGCCCATCAGCACGCCAAGCAATGCGCCAAGCCTCGAGAGCAGGCCAAGCAACAGGGAAACGCCGATGGCAACTTCGGTCAGATAGACCAGCGGTCCAAACAGATTCAGGCTCGGCAGCACCACATCGGCGACGAGCGCGCCTTGCAGCGCGATGGCGGCGTGGGCCGCCTCCTGCTGCATCCAGTAGCGCAGGCCGTCGAAATTCGGCGGGATCTTCCACAGCGATTGCTGCCACCACATGGTGCCCACCAGCCCCGCAGCACCCAAAGCCCGACCGCACGCGGCGAGCGTTGCTCAGGCTCGGTGCGCCACGCCAGGACGGCGAACGCCGCGCTTCCCAGCAGCAGCAGCCAGAACACCGGCGTGAACCAGCCGGGTTGGATCAGGAAATGTCCGGCATCGTGCAGTGGATTCGGCCGCATGCTCAGTCAGTCTCCCCAATTCCGCCCTTGGATCGAAGCTACGGGAGCGGCATCCGCACGGATAGGACTGCCGGAGTGGACAGGCGTTACGGGCCGAGCAAGTCGTACAGTGGTGCGATCCGCTGACAGCGTTGCAAGGTTGGCGTCACCTGGTCGCACTCCCATGCCTGGTGCCGCTGGTGTAGAGGAAGCAAGCGGGGACCGGAGCAGTCATGACCGCATTACCCGAGGCGCCGACGATACGGGGACGGAAGCAGCACGACGCGCCGTCGGTATTCCAGCCGGAGAACTTGCTGCGCGAGGCGCGCCGGCAGCGCGGCGTGCCGGAGGAGGCTGTGCCGGCGGTGTGTGTGCTCGATCCCGACGGCGATATGGTGCGCACGCTGCGCGCGGCAGGCCGGGCGCGGCGGCCGTCGGGTGGGCCTGCTACCACACCGATATGGACGTGACAGAGCATGCGGGCTTGTCCATCGGCATTGTCGGCCTGGCGGTGGGGGCGCCATTTGCCGTGCTGGTGGCGGAGCAATTGTTCGCCTCGGGTTGTCGGTTGCTGATCAGCGTGACGTCGGCCGGGCAGGTCAGGGCGCTCGGGCCGACGCCGTATTTTGTGCTGATCGACCGCGCGCTGCGCGACGAAGGCACCAGCCAGCATTACCTGCCGCCATCGACGTTCGCCGAGGCCGATCCGATGCTGGCTGACCGGGCATTCGCGGCGGTGGGAGCGCTGCCGGTGAAAGTGCATCGCGGCGCGGCATGGACGACCGATGCGCCATACCGCGAGACGGAGGCGGCGATCGACGCAGCGCGGAAACATGGCGCGCTGGCAGTCGAAATGGAGGCCGCGGCGCTCTATGCATTTGCGCGGGCGCGCAGCCGGGCGGTGCTGTGCTTCGCCCACGTGACCAACCAGATGGCGCGGATCGAGGGCGATTTCGAGAAGGGCGAGGACGATGGGACGCGCGACGCATTGGAGGTGATCGCCGTGGTGGCACGGGCCTGCGGGTTTGGGTGATTGACGCCGGGGCGGCCCGTTTTCGTCCCGCGTGTGCCGGGGGCCGTCAGAGCAGGTGCCCCCGAAGCTGTGGCGGCGCCCGCTGCTTGACGCCGCCGAACCCGTCCTGCCCAACTCCGTCCAGCGAGGAGTGACCCATGACCCAGGGCAAGTCGGAGACGCCGCAGGCAGTGCGCCAGACCAACCAGTCGTTCTTTTTCGAATCGGACATCTTCTCCGCGTCGCGCCTGCTGCCGCGCCGTCAGCGCCCTGGCACCGTTGTGTACGAAGCGCCGTGCGCAACGCCCGTGTTGCGCGAGTGCGACGTGCTGGTGGTCGGCGGCGGCCCCTCCGGCACCGCCGCCGCGGTGGCGGCCGCGCGCACCGGCGCCGACGTCGTGCTGCTCGAGCGCTATAACCACCTGGGCGGCCTCTCCACCGGCGGTCTCGTCATCTGGATCGACCGCATGACCGACTGGGCCGGCAAGCAAACGATCTGCGGCATCGCCAGCGACCTGCTGGACCGGCTGCCGACGGACGCCATCGCCGGTCCGCCGCGCGCGCAATGGGGCAGCGCCGACGCCGCGACTGCCGCCTATTGGAAGGAACGCACCGCCGCCTATCATGGCATCGTCACCTGGTCGCCCACCGTCGACCCCGAGCGCTTGAAACTCGCCAGCCAGGAACTGGTGCTGGAAAGCGGCGTGCAGCTTCTGCTGCACGGCATGGGTACCGCGCCGATCCTGGAAGACAATGCCGTGGCCGGGGCGATCTTCGAAAGCAAGGAAGGCCGCATGGCGATCCGCGCCCGCGTCACCGTCGATTGCACCGGCGACGGCGACATCTTCGGCCGAGCCGGCGCTGGCGCCGACACCGACATCGAGGAACGCGACATCCACCACTGCATGAACACCGCCTGGATCTGGGGCGGCTGCGATATGACCCGCTGGATTGCCTTCAAGACCGGAGACGCCGCGGGCTTCGCCGCCTTCATGGATCGCGGCCGCTCGCTCTGCGGCGGCTTGTTCGAGCGTCCCTTCGTCTCCTGGCGCAACGACGTCGCCCTGTTCATGGGCCCGCGGCTGTCCGGCTACTCCGCGATCGACATCCAGGACCTCACCGAGGTGGAGGTGCGATCCCACCGCCTGATGGCCCAGCACCTGGAGGTCTATCGCGTACATGCACCAGGATTCGAGAACGCCTTCCTGATGCTGTCGGGACCGCAGCTCGGCGTTCGGCATTCGCGCCGGCTGCCGGGCGTGGCGCGCGTGACCCGCGAGCAATGGGCCGACGGCACGCCGTTCCCGGACGAGATCGGCGTGTCGCCGTCGCTGACGCCGAAGATGCCGCCGGTGTCGTTGCCGTACGGCTGCCTGCTGCCGCGTTCACTGGATGGGCTGCTGGTCGCGGGACGGCATGTCTCGTGCGACGCGGCCAGCCACTCGTTCCTGCGCGAGATTCCGCAATGCTGGCTGACCGGCCAGGCGGCCGGCGTCGCGGCGGGATTGGCGGCAGGGCAGGGGGTGCCGCCGCGCGCGGTGCCGATCGGGCAGTTGCAGACCGAACTGCTGAAGCAGGGCGCGTTCCTGCGCATGCCGGCCGAGGCAACAGCCTGGCACCGAGTCCCGCTGGCGTCTCGTGGCACGTTGGACGCAATCCGATAGTGAGACGCGATCCGATAGTGCGATGTTCCATCATGCCGTCGGCAGGCGGGGCGAACACAGGTCCTGTTGGGCTGGGTAGGCGGCGGAGCAAGCGCAGGAGCCCGGGTTCAAGAACGATTTGCGGCATCCCACACAAGCAACACCAGCCGTGCCTCCTGATGCCGTGCCACCCTCACCACCCCACGCTGACGGAAACGTCGCGCCAGGCACAGGAGACGACGCGGATCGGTTGCCACAAGCAGATGGGCTTCGTGCCAGCGCCGCAGCGACCCGTTGGCCGGCAGCATCGCATTATGCCGCAGATGTTCGGCCAGACGACGCTGCATGCGACGGTTCCACCCTTCCGGCATGCGCCGTGAAAGCGGATTCCATGCGGTGATGAATGCGCCGGTCCGTGCGCCGAGGCGGCACAGCAGCGCATCCATTGCCGCCGAACGCCGCCCAACTCGTACCAGCGCGCCATCAGCCTCGTAGTGCGTGGAACGGTAAGCGCGCAGCAGGCGCGGCGGGGCGCTGGCGTAACCGGCTCCTCCCGTCATGGCCGGGCCTGTCCATCTACGCACGCAAGTGCCGGGCTACGCACGCAAGTGCCGGGGTTCCTGGATGTCTTGCAGGGTCTTCGGCGGGCCTCGTAGCGCAGGCAGCCGAACACTTGCTCCGGCATGGGGCGCGGACCGCCTAATTCCGCTGCGCCTCCGGCACCGGATCGCCGCGCTTCACCTCGCGCGCCTGAGCGCTTTCGTGCACCTCGGTGTTGATCAGCTCGTTGTCGCAGGCCGTGATTGTGGCATCCTGCTGCCACACGGCCGCCTCGCTTTGGTCGAAGTCGGAGACCTGCCACTGGCTGCCGTCGTCCAGTTCCACCGTCTGGCCGTCGTTGGTCACCTTGTCCAGCCGGCGGTAATGGCAATCGGCGTGCGCCACCACGGGCAGCAGCAGCCCGAGCAACAGCGCCGCGCAACCGAGACGGACCATGGCAGCCCCCGCAGGTGAACCGCATGGAAGGTAAGCGGGCAGCGCGCCAGCCGGCAACAAGGTTGGGTGAACCGCGCAGGGCGGCCCTGCCCAATCACCCCTCGCCTTTGGCCGCCCGATTCCCTATCTGTGCGCCGCAGCAATCCCCCAATCAGGCCCCTTATGCAGATTCGCAATGTCGCGATCATCGCCCATGTCGACCATGGCAAGACCACGCTGGTCGATCAACTCCTGCGCCAGTCCGGCTCCTTCCGGGACCACCAGCAGGTGGCCGAGCGCGCGCTCGACCGCAACGAGCTGGAGCGGGAGCGTGGCATCACCATCCTGGCCAAGTGCACGTCGGTCCTCTGGCAGGGCGTCCGGATCAACATCGTGGACACCCCCGGCCATGCCGATTTCGGCGGCGAGGTGGAACGCATCCTGAACATGGTGGACGGCGCCATCGTCCTGGTGGACGCCGCCGAGGGCGTGTTGCCGCAGACCAAGTTCGTGGTCGGCAAGGCGCTGGCCCGCGGCCTGCACCCGATCGTGGTGGTCAACAAGGTGGACCGTTCCGACGCCCGCGCCGACGAGGTCCACATCGAGATCTTCGACTTGTTCTCGGCACTGGGCGCCACCGACAGCCAGCTCGACTTCCCGATGCTGTATGCGTCCGGCCGCCAGGGCTGGGCCGACACGTCGCTGGACGGCCCCCGCGCCGACCTGTCGGCCATGTTCGACCTGGTGGTGCGCCACGTGCCGCCGCCGTCCGTCGATCCGAACGCGCCGTTCGCCATGGTGGCGTCGATCCTGGAATACGATTCCTACCTCGGCCGGGTGCTGACCGGGCGGGTGGAGCAAGGCCGCGCCCGGCTGAACATGCCGGTGAAGGTGCTGCATCCGGACGGCCATACGGTGGAAACCGGCCGCATGACCAAGCTGCTGACCTTCCGCGGCCTGGACCGCGTCCCGGTGGAGGAAGCCGAGGCGGGCGACATCATCGCCGTCGCCGGCCTGTCCGAGGCGACCGTGCCGGACACCATCGGCGCACCGGAGCTGAACGCGCCGCTGCCGGCGATCCCGATGGACCCTCCGACGCTCGCCATGACGTTCCGCATCAACGACGGCCCCCTGGCCGGCCGCGAGGGCAAGAAGGTCACCTCCCGCCAGATCCGCGAGCGCCTGTTCCGCGAGGCCGACGGCAACGTCGCCATTCGCGTGACCGATTCCAACGAGACCGAGGCGTTCGAGGTCGCCGGCCGCGGCGAGCTGCAGCTCGGCGTGCTGATCGAGCAAATGCGGCGGGAGGGGTTCGAACTGACCATCGGCCGCCCGCGCGTGCTGACCCGGGTCTCGCCGGACACCGGCGCGCGCGAGGAACCGATCGAAGAAGTCCTCGTGGACGTCGACGAACCCTACGCCGGCGTGGTGGTGGAGAAGCTGTCGCGCCGCAAGGGGGAGATGCGCGACATGCGCCCGACCGGCGGCGGCAAGCTGCGGCTGACCTTCGCCATCCCGAGCCGCGGGCTGATCGGCTACCACGGGGAATTCCTGACCGACACCCGCGGCACCGGCGTGATGAACCGGATATTCTCCGGCTATGGTCCGTGGAAGGGGGTGATCGAGGGGCGGCGCAACGGTTCCCTCATTTCCACCGAGAACGGCGAGGCGGTACACTACGCGCTGTTCTACATCCAGGAGCGGGGGACGCTGTTCGTTTCGCCTGGCGATAAGGTGTATGTCGGGTTGATCCTGGGGGAGAATGCGCGGGGCTCCGACCTGGAGGTGAATCCGGTCAAGGAGAAGAAGCTGACCAACATCCGGGCGGCGGGGAAGGATGACGCGATGCTGCTGATCCCGCCTCGGCGAATGAGCCTGGAGCAGGCGATTGCGTATATCGAGGACGACGAACTGGTGGAGGTGACGCCGGGGGCGGTGCGGTTGCGCAAGCGGTTCCTGGACCCGCATGAGCGGAAGCGAAACGAGCGGCGTGGGCAGGAGGTGGCGGCGTAGGGGGGTGGCGGCGCCCTTCGGCGAAGGGACAAGCTTGCTCCCAGAGGGGGCCCGGTGGCCGCGACTGGGCTTTATGCGGCATCGGCTTGAGCAATATGTCGGTGTGGAACCAGCGCCAATCAGACGCCATCAGACGCTATCCGCCATTCCGGAACCTCCCGCTCAAAGCCCAGAAATACCGGCGCTGCTGGATCTCGATCCGCTCACACGCATCGGAGAGGCTCTGTTGCAGTTCCGCCGTGTCTGGATAGTTCTTCACAATCTCGAACCGCTCGCCACTGTCGAGCCACCGCCGCTGCCAGGTGTTGCCCTCCGCGTCGCACCGCACGATAGGGGCCCCGACGTTCGCCACCAGGTTCTCGTCGATCATCAGCAGCCGCGCACCCGGCTCAAGCCGCGCGGACAAAGCACGCAGAAACGCCGTGCGATCCTGCTTGCGCAGATGCGACCACCAGAGATGCGCCATCCCGAGATCGAATGGTCCCGCCAGCGTCGGCAACGCCCAGGCGTCCGCTTGCACCAGCGCCACGTGATTTCCAAGTTGCCGGCGCGCAGCGATCGCCAGTGTCTCGGCATTGATGTCGGTCGCGGTGATCGAAACCGCCGCCGTCGCCGCCACCGCGGTCCAATAGCCGGTGCCCGCGGCAATTTCCAAAACCCGGCGCCGCTGCGTCTGCGCCATCAGCCACGTGCGCAGGGCCGCGAGATCCGCCTGGCGCTCGGGATCGGCGTAGAACGCGTCGTATTCCGAGGCGCGCTGGCGATAATACTCGGCGAGCATGACCGCGCTCAGGTGGGCGTCGTCGAATGGATCCAATGCGAGCGCGGCATCCGCCGCCGTTCCCGCCTGCTGGATGTGCGACCGCGGATCAGGGCCCGTCCGCTGGAAGCAACCACGGTGGCAGCCGTGATGGGATGCCAGCCGGTAGCGGGACTGTTCAGGTCGAACGTGCTGATATAGCCGCCATCCAGCACCTCCGGCACCGGCTTCTGCAGCTTGCCCACATGGTCGAACCGCGTGCTGCCGGGCGCGCGGAAACTCTCGAAATAGGCTGGATAGACGAAGTCCCCCACCGTCACGCCGCCGATGTCGTAGCCGAACGCGTCGTCCTGGCAGGGATCGCACACCTCGTAGGCATACAGCCGGGCGTCACCCGGCGCCGGATGCACGAACACGGTCAGGTTGATGCCGGGATCAGCCAGCATTTCCAGCAACTCGTGGCTGGCGGTCACCGTCCAGCAATGGCCGTAGTGCTTGTCGGTGCCGGCGAAAGACTTGCCCAACGGCAGCCCTTCCGGCGTCAGGTCATGGTGCCCCAGCACGCCAGCCCGGTCGGTGTCGTCCAGGATGCTGAGCCACCACGTCCCCGCAGCCGGCGCCACCCCCTTCGGCACGAAGGTCAACGCCGCATCGATCCCCCAAGCCGGAGCGAAATCCCGCGATACCTGCTGCTGCAGCGCCTCGGTCAGCCGGCGGCACTCGTCATCCGTCACGACAGTGCTGGCGTTGATGACGGAAACGGCGATCGGCGGCATGCGAGGTCCCCCATCCGGTGGTGCGAATACAGGCGCAGTGGAATACAGGCGCAGTGGGATGCAGGCGCAGTGGAATACAGGCGCAGTGACAGAAGGTTAACCGTCGGAACCTCTTTGCGTCCACGCTGCGTCACGTCATAACGCGCCATGGACTTGCTCCGCATCCTCGCATTGTGGCGTGGCCGGGCCGGATGGCTGGCGGCCGGCCTGCTGATCTCGCTCGCGGCGCTGGGCTGCGGCGTGGCCCTGATGGCGGTGTCGGGCAAGCTGATCGGTACCGCGGTGGCCGCCGGCGCGCTGGTGGCACCGCTGGCGCTGCGTTGGCTCGGCATCGGCCGGGTGGTGGGGCGTTACCTTGAACGCCTGGTGACCCACGCCGCCACTTTTCGCGCGCTGGCCGACCTGCGCGTGTGGTTCTTCCGCCATCTGGCCCGCACCGCGGCCGGCGGCCTGGGCTTCCGCCATGCCGGCGACGTGCTGTCGCGGCTGGTCGTCGACGTGGAGGCGCTGGACGGCCTCTACCTTCGCATCGTGATTCCGCTGGCCGGCGCGGTGTTGCTGCTGCCCGCGCTGCTGATCGTCATCGGCCGCGACGCCGCGGCACTGGCGGCGGCGGTCGGTGTGTTGTTCGTGATCGCCGCACTGCTGCTGCCTTGGCTGGCGGCCCGCGCCGCCACCGAGGCCGGCGGCCGCCTGACCGCCACCGCCAGTGCCCTGCGCATTGCCGCGCTGGATGCACTGACCGGCCTGCGCGAGGTCCGTGCCTTCGGGGCCGAGGGCCGCATGATTGCCGGCGTCCAGGCCCGCGAATCAGCGTTGCTCGCGGCCCAGCACGACCTTGCGCGGCGCACGGCCCTGGCCGGCGCGGGCAGCTTCCTCTGCGGCCAGGCGGCGATCTTCGCGGTGCTGCTGGCGGCGGGCACCAACCCGGGGGCCGCAGCAGTGGGCGCAGTGGTGGCCACCTTCCTGGTGACCGCGGCGTTCGAGGCCGTCGGCGGCCTGCCGCGCGCCGGTGCCTTGGCGGGTCATGCCGCCGCCGCCGCCCGGCGTGTGCTGGAAGCAGCCGAGGCCCCCGTCGCCGTCCCCGACCCTGCGAAGCCCGCGCCGCTCCCCAGCACTTTCACGCTGCGCTTCGAGGCCGTGCATTTCCGTTGGTCGCCCGACCGTCCTCCCGTGTTCGATGGCCTGACGCTGGAAATTCCGGAAGGCACGCGTGTGGCGGTGCTGGGTCCGTCCGGCGCCGGCAAGTCCACTCTGGCCGCGATGGCACTGAAGGTGGTGGCGCCGCAACAGGGGCGCGTACGCCTGGGCGGCACCGATCTCGGGTTGCTTTCCGCCGCCGAGGTCCATTCCCGCTTCGCCTGGCTCAGCCAGGCCACGCACCTGTTCGATGATACGATCCGCGCCAATCTGAAGCTGGCCCGTCCCGATGCGGACGATGCGGCGCTGTGGGCCGCGCTGGATGCCGCCCGGATCGGCGATATGGTGCGCGGCCTGCCGGACAAGCTGGACAGTTGGGTGGGCGAGGCCGGCACGCAGTTCTCCGGCGGCCAGGGGCGGCGGCTGGCGCTGGCCCGTACTCTGCTCTCCGAAGCGCCGATCCTGGTGCTGGACGAACCCTGCGCCGGCCTGGATGCCGAAACCGAGCGCGCCTTCCTGGCCACACTGAACGACGTGGCACAGGGCCGCACACTGTTGCTGATCGCGCACCGGCTGACGGGGGTGGAGCGGCTGGATCGGATCTGGCGGCTGTCGGGCGGGAAGGCAGTCGCGGCGGCGGCGTAGACCCGGCGGCTATCGCAGCACGGCGAGCTCCACCTGCCCGCAGGCATATGCCGCCAGCAGCGCGATCATGATGCTCCAGATGGCCGTCGTGCCCGGTTTGTTGGCGTCTCAGGGTGGCGTCGCCTCGATGCGATCGAGGGCGGCCTCCATGCACGACCGCTCGGCCCTCACCTCGTGCATTTCCTCCTCCAGCCGGGAGACCGTGCTTCCATGGCGGGATCGCAACGTGTGGCTTCATGAGGTGCGATCGGCGTGTCGGGCATGAGGAGTCCTGTGAAGGGCGGCATGATACCACGGGCCGGTTAACGATGTGCTAATCGCGGCCGAAGCCTGGTCCACTCGCCGCAGCTATTTCGGCGGCTATCGCAGCACGGCGGGTGCCGCCAGCCCGCAGGCTTACGCGGCTCATGGGCGGCGAGTAGCGCGGTCATGATGCCCCACAAAGCGGCCGTCGCCGGCTTGTGGGCGTCGAGCCGGGCAATGGCGAGATTGAGGTCCGCGATATGCGCGGTGCTCGCGGTCCGCACTTCCCCGATGTCCGGGGGGCGCAGCTCCGCAGTGTCCGTCTTCATGCAGTGTCCGTCCTCATGCAGTGTCCGCGTTCATTCGGATAGCAGCTCCGCGACATCTGCCTTGGGTGGCGAGATGCGGCAACGTCGCCTCGAGCAGCGCTTCGATCCGGGATCGGCTCCACGCGCGACGAGGCAGCCTTCACCTCGCGCATGTCGTTCTCCAGGCGAGGACGCGTGCTTCCATCGCTGGATCCCAGCGACTCCGTTCACGCGGCCAACGCGTGCATCGGGCATGGTCTGTTCTTTGCGCAATCACGCGAGGGATCGCCGCATTTGATCAAGAAGCCGCCTTATGCCAGCCCTGGGCCAGCCCTGGGCCAGCCCTGGGCCGTATCTCGATTGACGTGGCGTTTACCCATCGGCAGGAGAATGCCTTGTCCTGTCGGCGAGGGAATTGGCGATGCGCCGCATTATGGTCTTGTTCCTGATCTGTTTCATCATCCTGCAAGCGCGTGCCGCGGCAGCGCCGCCGCCGAAATACGTGGTGTTCTTTCTGGAGTGGTCGGCAAAACTGGAAGATCCGGCCCTCGCCGTCATCAGGCACGCCGCCGACGATGCCAAGGCCCATCCCGGCCTTCCCGTGCACATCAACGCCTTCGCCGATCTCACCGGCAGCCGCAAGGCGAACATCCTGCTGACCGACCTGCGCGCCCAAGTGGTCATGGACCAGTTGCAGGCCGATGGCATTCAAGCGACGCGCCTGTTCGGGCGCGGCCACGGGTCGGTGCGCTTCGCCCTGACCTCGCAGGAGAGCAGACGCGTCGAGATCAGCGTCGGCGGGCATTGACCGTGCTGCAATTGCTGGTGGAGACGCCGCCGGTCAACGATCCCCAGGGCGTTCTCCGCCGTGTCTTCGGCTATGGCGGCTTTCGTGGTGCGCAGGAAGCGGTAATCGACCATGTGCTCTCCGGCGGCGACGCGCTGGTGCTGATGCCGACCGGTGGCGGCAAGAGCCTGTGCTACCAGGTGCCTGCCTTGTGCCGTCACGGTACCGCGGTGGTGGTTTCGCCGCTGATCGCGCTGATGGACGATCAGGTCGCCGCCTTGCGCCAGCTCGGCGTGGCCGCCGGCGCTCTGCATTCCGAGCTCGATCCCGCCGAGGCGCGCAGTGTGACCCGCGACCTGATCGAAGAGCAATTGGATTTGCTTTACGTGTCGCCGGAGCGGCTGCTGGCGAATGGCACCACGGACCGGCTGTCGCGATTGCAAATCGCGCTGATCGCGATCGACGAAGCCCATTGCGTGTCGCAATGGGGCCACGAGTTCCGCCCCGAATATCGCGAGCTCGCCTGCCTGCCGGACCGGTTCCCCGGCGTGCCGCGAATCGCGCTGACCGCCACCGCCGACCCACGCACCCGCCGCGACATCCTGGGCGCGCTGCGCATGGACGACGCGGCGGTGTTCCTGTCCAGTTTCCACCGGCCGAACCTGCATCTCGCCGCCGCACCGAAGATCGGCGAGACGTCGCAGTTGCTGGAGTTCCTCGCGCGCCATGCCGGCGACTGTGGCATCGTCTATTGCGGCTCGCGTGCCAAGACGGAAAGGGTGACAGCGCGGCTGTGTGACAAAGGCCTGCCCGCGGTTGCGTTCCATGCCGGGCTTGAACCCGAACATAAGCGCACTGCCCTCGCCCGGTTCCGCTCCGGCGAGCCATTGATCGTGGTGGCGACGATCGCCTTCGGCATGGGCGTGGACCGGCCAGACGTGCGCTTCGTCGTGCATCTCGACATGCCCGACAGTCCCGAGGCCTGGTACCAGCAGATCGGCCGCGCCGGCCGCGACGGCGATCCCGCGGAAACGCTGTTGCTGTTCGGCGGCCAGGACGTGGCACAGGCGCGCCACTGGCTGGCGCAATCGGCCGCACCGGAAGCGCAGAAGCGGGTGATGCGCACCAAGCTGGAGGAGATTGTCGCCCTCACCGAAGCCGTGACCTGCCGCACCCGCGCCTTGCTTGCCTGCTTCGGCGAGGAATTCTCCGGCGAATGCGGTCATTGCGACAACTGCGACGCACCGCCGATCACGCTGGATTCCACCGTAGAGGCGCAGAAGGTGCTGTCGGCGGTGTATCGCACCGACCAGATCTTCGGCGCGCTGCACATCGTCGCCGTGCTGCGCGGCGAGACGACGGAAGCTGCGTTGCGGCACCGGCACGACATGTTGCCGACCTTCGGCGTCGGCAAGGACCACGCCGCCTCGTTCTGGCGCGGCCTGATCCGGCAGTTGATCGCGCTGGGCGCGCTGGACGTCGATACCGCGGGGCATGGCGGATTGTTCCTGGTGCAGGACAAGGCACGCCCGATCCTGCGCGGCGAAACGCGTGTGATGCTGCGGCAGGACGCGCCGCGCCGGCCCCGCGAGGTGGTGCGGCCGCAGCGGCATGTCGCTGCCGCGCCTGTTGCGCCAACTGTCGCCGAGCCGGCCGCTGCGAACCTGTTCGAATCGTTGCGTGCCTGGCGTGCCGGGGAAGCGAAGAAGCAGTCGGTGCCGCCTTACGTCATCTTCCACGATACGGTGCTGCGCGAGGTCGCCGCAGTGCGTCCGGCAAGCCTGGATGAGCTCAGCCAGATCAAGGGCGTTGGTGCTTCAAAGCTGCAGCGTTACGGCGTCGCGGTGTTGGAGGTTGTCGGCCGCGCACCGTAGGGCGGATAAGCGAAGCGCGATCACTCGCAGTGACCGGCGCGGGGTGTTCGGCGGATTGCGCTTCGCCGATCCGTTTCACAGCCGATCCGCTCCAGAATTGCAAACGCGCAGATTGCCAGACGCCGATTGGAAGGGCAGACTCGGCCATATCACCAGTGTCCGGCCATGACGGATCCGACCGACAAAAGCGACCCCGCGCGGATCGAAGTCACCACCGGCTTCCTGACCGACGCCGCCGCCCGCCAGCGCGCGTACGAGGCGCGCCGGCGCATTTGGACGTCGGCGTTCAATCCCGCCGACCCACGGGCCCAGGCGGCTGCCCGATCGCGCGGCCGCGGCGCGATCCACGATCCGCGCCAGGGGAAATTCGACCTGTAGCGCGCTCAGCCAGCCCCCTTGCGCCGCAGCGCCGCCACCGCCGTTTCCGCCGCCTGCCCACCGCTGAGCCACGCGCCAGCCAACGTCCCTGCCAACCCGTCATGGCACGCCTCGCCGGCGAACAGCAGATGGCCGTCGCCAAACGGCTGCCCCAAGCGCGTGCGCGCATCGGCCTGGCCGACCTTCACCCAGGAATAGGCGCCGCGCACGAACGGATCGGCTTCCCAGTGCGTCACCAGATGGCGCCCGCCCTGGAACAATGCGTCCACCCGTCCGCCGAAGATCGTCCGCAGCCGTTCCAGCGCGAAATCCACCGCGGCCTCGTCGCCCGCCCGCGCGAGATCCCAGGCGACGGCACCGCCGATCCAGCCCTGCACGTAGTCGCGCCCATAGGGCCAGCACTGGAACGGCACCAAACGGTCGCCGCGCCGCGTGACCTGGCGCTCGACCGAGCAATGCAGAGGCAGGTCCAACCGGTCCGGCCCGGCTGCCCGCAGCGCAACTTTCATTGCCAGCCCCATCGGCATGGCGTCCAGGCACTGTCCCACCTCGAACGGCAAGGGCGGGTCGAAACCGATCGCACCTGAGGCCAGCACACCGGTTGAGGCAGTGACGATCGCCGCACGGGCCGTAAGCGTGCCCCCAGCCGTGTCCACCGAGACCCGCCCGCCCGGCCCATTCCAACGCAGCCGCGTCACCGGCACGTTCTGGCGGATGTCCAGTCCGGCGCCCAGCCGGCGTTCCACGAACGCGCCGATGCCGCCTTGGGGAACCAGGTTGCTGCCCTCCAGCGCGTTGCGGCGCCAGTCGCGCAGGCTGAAGTCCTCCGGCTCGGCGACGCAGATCACCGGGCCTTCCCAGGCCTCGACGGTCAGCGCCCATGGGTCTCCCGGCAGATGGTCCGCCACCGCCGCCAGCGGCGCATCCGCCAGCGGCGCACCCGGCAGCGCGTGCAGCAGCGCGTCGGTGGTCGTCTCGTAGCGCGTCCAGGCCTCGCGGTAGTCGGCATATTCCGCCGGCGTCGCTTCTCGCGTGCCCACGAACAGGCGCTCGCGGCGGAGCTCGTCGGATCGCAGCAGGGTATCGCCCGCATCGCGCGCGATCGTCACCAGCGGATTGTGCTCCGCCGAATGCAGCCACACCGCGCCCATATCGAACCAGGCGCCGCCCAATTGCTCTGGCTGGGTCGTCCAGGCACGGCCACCGATGCGGTCACCCGCCTCCAGCACGATCGACCCGACGCCGAGACGCCGCAGCATGGTGGCGGCGCCGAGGCCGGCCAACCCGGCACCGATCACCAGCACGTCGGCGTCGGTGGGCGTATCGGGCATGCTGGGTCCTCCGCGGAGACTGCTCCGTGGTCATAGCGTGCCGGGGGCAAAAGGGAATGGCGATGGATCGGTAGGAACGCCGCCTCCCGTTGAGGGAGGGGGTTGGGGGGAGGGGTGCGAGGGAGAGGGTTTGGGGAGGGGTGCGAGGGAGGGGGTTGGGTGCGTCCAGCCGCTGGCGATTGGGACGCGTACCCTCCCCCAGCCCCCGCCCTCAAGGGGCCCTTAAGGGGAGGGGGAGTTCCTGGGCCGCTTGATCCGAGGGCTACCGCGGGTTAGGGCCGCCGCATGGCAGACGACATCTCCACCGATGTGGCAATCATCGGCGCCGGCCCCGTGGGCCTGTTCGCGGTGTTCGAACTCGGCATGCTGTCGCTGTCGAGCGTGCTGATCGACGCGCTCGGCGAGGCCGGCGGGCAATGCGCCGCGCTCTATCCCGAGAAACCGATCTACGACATCCCGGCGCATCCTGCGATCGAGGCCGGCGAACTGATTGCCCAGCTCGAGCGCCAGATCGCCCCGTTCCATGCGCCTCGCCTGTTGGGCCGCCGGGTGACCGGTCTGGCCGGCGAGGCGCGCGCGTTCACGCTGACGACCGACGCCGGCGACACCGTTCGTGCCAAGGCGGTGCTGGTGGCCGCCGGTGCCGGCGCGTTCGGCCCCAACCGGCCGCCGATAGACGGGCTGGAAGCCTATGAGGCAACCGGCGCCGTGCAGTACTACGTGCGGCGGCGCGAGGATTTCCGCGGCAAGCGCGTGGTGATCGCCGGCGGCGGCGATTCGGCGGTGGACTGGGCGCTGGCGCTGAAGGACATCGCGCATGTTTCGGTCGTGCACCGGCGCGCGAAATTCCGTGCCGCGCCGGAGAGTGCCACGCAGCTCGATGCCGCTGCGGCTCGCAACGAGATCGAGATGGTGATCCCGTACCAGCTGCAGGCGCTGCACGGCACCGGTGGCATGCTGGCGGAGGTGGAAGTGGCGACCGTGCAAGGCGAGGCACGCCGTATCCCCGCGGACGTGCTGCTGCCGTTCTTCGGGCTGTCGATGGATCTCGGGCCGATCGCAGCGTGGGGATTGGAGAGCGTGCAGCATCACGTAAAGGTCGATCCGGCGACATGTGCGACGAGCTGGTCCGGCGTATTCGGGATCGGGGATGTTGCGACCTATGCGGGCAAACTGAAGCTGATCCTGCAAGGCTTCTCCGAGGCCGCGGTGGCGGCACACGCGATCTTCGCGGTCGTGCATCCGGGCGAGGCGCTGCATTTCGAGTACTCGACGACAAAGGGCGTGCCGTCGGGTTGATGCTTGCTGCCTGGTGCCAGGCCCGCTCGAGATTGATTCGCTGGTCGCATCGTCAGGTCATGGTGGGTGTCGCGGTATAAGCGCCATCCAAGGCAGCGGTCTCGTTGCAGCCGTTGTGCCGGCCGATGGGCCGCGGAGCTTGGGGGACTTGTCTTGCGGACATGTCTCGCAGGGGTCTCGCAGGCTTGACCCATGGACGATTTGGACTTGAGCGGAATCGCGACGGCGGGACCAGCCGTCGCCGGCCCCGTGCGCGACATCGCGATGGTGCGTCCAGCCCGCAGGTTCAGGGCGGGCGGGCGCAGGCAGGCGTCAGCCCCGGAAATGGCGGCGGTTGCCAAGGCGGCGCCGGCTCCATCATCCATATTTCGGGGGACAGGTCGGGATTGAATCGCCACCGCATGTCGCGGATCAAGAGACGGACGTGGTCGCCGCCGTAGCTGTTGATGGCGTCCTTCAGCTCGTTCCACGTCGCACGGTCGTAGTCGCAGTCCAGGACGCGGAGATCCTCGGTGATATCGGCGATGACAGCGCCCTCCGGACGAGCGCGGACCTCGGCCGCGGCTTCCTCCATCGTGGGCACGTGGTTGGGGTCGTGCCACCAGGGCGGGGCCTTGGCGTCCCCGGCGGCCGGCGGGCCGGAGCGCGGATTGCCAGGGGACGACAGGCGAATGGCGGTTGGACCGCGCAGCTCATGGCCGCCGGCGGCACGCTCGCGGAGCCAGGCTTCGAGCGCGGCGGCGCGCATCAGGCCGCGGGTGAGGCGGCGGAGGATCACGCCGAGATCGCGGGTTTGGAACCAATAGACGAGCGTCCGGGCCAGTGGCTCGGCGGGGTGCTCACGAACCGTGGTGGCGAGCAGGGTGCCATAGGCGATGAGCCAGCGGACGATGCTGATGACACGGCCGATGCGGCTGGGTTCGGCGGGGGCGGTGGCGGGCTGATCGGGATGGGCGATGGGAGCGGCGGGCGCGGTGGTGCCTCGGTCGGCCCGACTGGGATCGGGCTGGAGGGTAGGGACGACGGGAGCGGTGAGGGTGGTAGACACGAAGGGAATAAAAGCATATTCAACGTTCGATGTCAAAGACTATTTTCACGGGGAAGACGAATTCGCGCCAATCGACGGCTCGCCTGGCACTTTTGCGGCGAGGCCGGCGGTGGATCGAACCCTCAGTGAGGCCTTGTCTGGCGGGGCGCCCGGGCACGGAGGCCGCCGTCTGGCCGCTGACGGGGGTACAGGGAACTCACACAACGCCCCTCAGACGACACTTGCATTATGCAAGTTACTGCCCTATGTGAGTTGCGTCATGCAATTCACTGGGTAGCCAACCCATGCGACGCAAGAGCTTCGAAGACATGTCCTGCCCCATCGCCCGCAGCCTGGAACGGGTCGGCGAGTGGTGGAGCATTCTGATCTTGCGCGATGCCTTCCGGGGCGCCACCCGGTTCGAGCAATTCCAGAAAAGCCTCGACATCGCCCCCAACATGCTGACCCGCCGGCTGAACGCGCTGGTGGAGTCGGGCTTGATGGAGCGCCGCCGCTACTCCGACCATCCGCCGCGCGATGAGTACGTGCTGACCGAGCGCGGGAGGGATTTCCGGCCGGTGCTGTGGGCCCTGCTCGCCTGGGGCAATCGCCACTTCGCCCCCGAAGGCCCGAACGTGGTGATCGTCGATAGCCAGACCGGCGAGCTGGCCGACCCGGTGTTGATGGACCGCCGCACCCTCCGCCCGCTGACCGAGCCCGCGTTCCGCAGCGTCTATGGCCCCGCCGCCGCCGAGGCGATCCGCCGGCAGAAAGAAGCAACTCCGCCTCCCCTTGAGGGAGGGGATCGGGGGGAGGGGGGCGAGCAACAACGGATCGCGGAGGTCCGCACACCTCCCCCCGATCCCCTCCCTCAAGGGGAGGCGGAGTCGGTGCATTCTTCCGCAGGAGACGCCCATGTCTAGCGCCGCCACCACCGTGGGTTCCGTTGCGGATACCCTTGCGGACACCCTCCCGGTGGTCCGCCGTGACATGGCGCGCCTGCGGCTGCGCCGCGCCGCCGTGGCCGTCGCCGCCCTGGCCATGGCCGCCGCCGGCGCGAGTTGGTACGGTTACGACTGGTGGACCAGCGGCCGCTTCATCCAGACCACCGACGACGCCTATGTCGGCGGCAACGTCACGCCGGTGGCGCCGCATGTCAGCGGCTACGTCGCCGAGGTGGCGGTGACCGACAACCAATTCGTCAAAGCCGGCCAGGTGCTGATCCGCATCGACGCGCGCGACTACCAGGTGGCGCTGGCCCACGCCGACGCCGTGCTCGCCGCCCGCACCGCCGCGCTGGACGGGCTGCGCGCGCAATACGTGCTGCAGCAATCCACCGTTCGCCAGCAGCAGGCCGACCTTACCGCGAAGACCGCCCAGGCAAGCTTCGCCGCGACCGACGCCGCGCGCTACCGCAGCCTGGCACAGACCGCCGCCGGCTCCCGCCAGGACGCCCAGCGCACCAATGCACTGGAGGTCGAGGCCCAGGCCGCGGTGCTTTCCGCCGATGCCGGCCTGGACTCCGCGCGCCAGCAACTGAAGGTGCTGACCGCGCAGATCGCCGAGGCCGATGCCGCCACCGCCCAGGCGCAGGCCGACCTCGCCACCGCCCGGCTCAACCTGGGCTACACCGAGATCCGCGCGCCGATCGACGGCTATATCGGCAACCGCGCCGCCGAGGTCGGTGCCTATGTCGCCGCCGGCACCTATCTGGTGTCGGTGGTGCCCTCGGCGGGCCTTTGGGTGGATGCGAACTTCAAGGAAGACCAGCTCGCCCGCATGGTTGCCGGTCAGCCGGCCACAGTCAGCGCGGACGTGCTGCCGGACCATCCGTTCCGCGGCCACCTGGCAAGCCTCGCCCCCGGCACTGGCGCCGTGTTCAGCGTGATCCCGCCCGAGAACGCCACCGGCAACTTTACCAAGATCGTGCAGCGCGTCCCCGTGCGCATCTTGCTCGACGCCGGCGATCCGAGGCTGCCCATGCTGCGCCCGGGCCTGTCCACCACTGTCAGCGTCAATACGCAGAGCGATGCGCCATGAGTACCTCGGCGCCGAAACCGTTCCGTGTGACCGGGACGGCGGCGTATGCGCCGTCCGTGACCACCACAGGACCGAAACCGCCGTCCGTGACGACCACCGCAGCGAAATCGCCATCCGCGATCACCACCTCGCCGAAGCCGCCATCCGTGTTGCCCTTCGTGGTGATGTGCGTCGGCATGTTCATAGCGCTGCTGGACATCCAGATCGTCGCGGCCTCCCTGCAACAGATCGGCGGCGGACTGTCGGCGGCGCAGGACGAGATCAGTTGGGTGCAGACCGCCTATCTGATCGCCGAGATCGTCATGATCCCGCTCTCCGGCTGGCTGACGCGCGTGTTCTCCACCCGCTGGCTGTTCACCATCTCCTGCGCCGGCTTCACGATCACCAGCATGCTGTGCGGCCTGGCCTGGAACATTCAAAGCATGATCGTGTTCCGCGCGTTGCAGGGCGCGATGGGCGCGTCGATGATCCCGACGGTGTTCACGTCGTCATTCTATTACTTTCAGGGTCCACGCCGGGTGTATTCGGCGGCGGCTGTCGGCACCATCGCGTCCATGGCGCCGACGCTGGGACCGGTGATCGGCGGCTTCATCACCGACACGCTGAACTGGCACTGGCTGTTCTATATCAACCTGATTCCCGGCGTGATCATCACCATCCTGGTGCCGCTGATGGTGCGCATCGACAAACCCGATCTCTCCCTCCTGCGCGGCGCCGACTACCCGGGCATCCTGGCGATGGCCGTGGGCCTTGGCACGCTGGAATACGTGCTGGAAGAAGGCACGCGCTGGAACTGGTTCGATGATTCCACCATCCGCATCGCTGCCTGGATCGCGGGCATCGCGCTGGTGTTGTTCGTTGTCCGCAGCCTGACGTACCGCAACCCGGTGGTCGATCTGCGCGCGCTGACCAACCGCAACTTCGCCCTCGGCTGCTTCCTGTCCTTCGTCACCGGCGTGGGCATCTTCACCACCATCTACCTGACGCCACTATTCCTGGGCTATGTGCGCGGGTTGAGCGCCTGGCAGATCGGGTTGGCGATCTTCTCGACCGGCGTTGCGTCGCTGCTCGGCACGCCGGTCTATGTGATGCTGGCACGCCGCTTCGATCCGCGCTGGCTGATGATGTTCGGCCTCGCCAGCTTCGGCGTGGCGATGTGGAGCTACAGCTTCATCACGCATGATTGGGGCGCGGATCAGCTTCTGCTGCCCCAGGTGCTGCGCGGCTTTCCGCAGGTGTTCGCGGTGGCGCCGAGCGTCACCCTGGGTCTCGGCAGCCTGCCGCCGGAGCGTTTGAAATACGCCTCCGGTCTGTTCAACATGATGCGCAACCTGGGCGGCGCGGTCGGCATCGCCATCAGTGCTGCGATCATCAACGACCAGACCAATCTGCATTTCCAGCGGATCGCCGCGCACCTTACGCCCGCCAACGGCGCGATGGACCGGCTGTTGAACGGCCTGACGATGCGCTACGGCGCGCTGCCCGGCAGCCAGGGGGCGGGACACGACGCCGCGCTGAAGCAGTTGTGGGAGCTGGCGTATCGCGAGGCCTCGACGCTGGCCTTCGCCGATGCGTTCCGCGCGATCATGCTGGCGTTCATCGTCGCCACGCTGCTGGTGCCGCTGATGCGCAAGGTGGCGACGGGTCCGGCACCGAGCACGAATGCGCATTGAGCAGTCTCCTGGCATGCGGACCTCGTTGCGCGCACTGGCCGGCCTGTCGCGGCGCGACCCGCCATTCTATCGCCGGACCTCGCCGGTGCCGCCGATGAAACCCGCAAGTTCCGCAATCGCGCGGTCCGCTCGTATGACACGTTCGAACCGGACCGAGCCATCGACGCTGCGGATCGCCTTGTCACGGCCCTGCCGGCGGCGATCGCACAGTTTCGCAGCGTCATAGACCCCTGTGAGCCCGGGACCCCTGAGAGCCCGAACGCGCGTTCATGCCCGCAACAATCACAGCCACACCTTCCGCCGCGCCCCATCCCCCGCTACCCTCCGCCAATGAAGGGGGAACGCCATGCCTGAATACGACTACATCATCGTTGGTGCCGGCTCGGCCGGCTGTGTGCTCGCCAATCGCCTGACCGAGGATGGCCGCACCAAGGTCCTCCTGCTCGAGGCAGGGCCGGCCGACGAGTCCATGTGGATCAACATCCCCGCCGGCTTCACCAAGCTGCTGAACGACCCGCGCTACAACTGGAACTTCGCCGCCGAACCCGAGCCCAACGTCAACGACCGGACCATCCCTATTCCGCGCGGCAAGACGCTCGGCGGGTCGAGTTCGATCAACGGCATGCTGTATGTGCGCGGCAATCCGCTCGACTACGACACCTGGGCGCAGTTCGGCAATCGCGGCTGGTCGTATGACTCGGTGCTGCACTACTTCAAGAAGGCGGAGCATTACGAACCCGGCGGCGACGACAGCCGCGGCGTCGGCGGCCCGCTCAACGTCGCCGCGATGCGCGAGCATGCCGAGCTGACCGACGCTTTTCTCGACGCCGCCGCGGCCGAGGGCTTCCCACGCAACCCCGACTACAACAACGGCAACCAGGAAGGCTTCGGCTACTACCAGGTGACGCAGAAGGACGGCCGGCGCTGGTCCACCGCGCGCGCCTATCTCGATCCGGCACGGCGCCGCCCCAATCTGCGCGTCGAGACCGACGCTCTGGCCATGCACGTGTTGCTGGAAGGCAAGCGCGCCGTTGGTGTTGCCTACACGCAGCGCGGCGCGGCGCAGGAGGCGCGGTGCGGCGGCGAAGTGATCCTGGCCGCGGGCGCGGTGAAGTCGCCGCACCTGCTGGAACTGTCCGGCATCGGCCAGCCGGAACACTTGCAGTCGGTCGGGCTGCCGGTGACGCATGAACTGCGCGGCGTCGGCGAGAACTACCGCGACCACTATGCCCCCCGCATGAACTGGCGGGTGAAGCTGCCGGTGACTCTGAACGAGCAGACGCGGGGCGTCGCGTTCATGAAGGAGATTGTGAAGTACTACACGCAGCATCGCGGCGTGCTGACCTTCACCGCCGGCATCTGCTATGGCTTCGTCAAGACGCGGCCCGAACTGGCGGTGCCGGACGTGCAGTACCATTTTGCCCACGCCAGCTACGGCAACGCGCAGACCCGCGTTCTGGAGCATCAGCCGGGAATGACGCTGACCACCTACCAGTGCCGGCCGGAATCGCAGGGCTCGATCCATGCGCGTTCCGCCGATCCAGCGGCGGCGCCGATCATCCGGCCGAACTTCCTCACCGAGGAACTGGACCGCCAGACGCTGGTCGCCGGCATGAAGATCGCACGCGCCATCATCAACAACGCGGTGCTGGACCGCTATCGTGCATTCGAAATGAATCCGGGCGAGAAATGCCAGACCGACGACGACTGGCTGGCCTTCGCCCGCGCCAACGGGCAGACGACCTATCATGTGACGGGCACGTGCAAGATGGGCAACGATGTGATGGCGGTGGTGGATGACGAACTGCGCGTGCACGGGGTGGCGGGCCTGCGCGTGGTGGACGCCTCGGTCATGCCCACGCTGGTCTCGGGCAACACCAACGCGGCCGTGATCATGATCGCGGAGAAAGGTGCCGACATGATCAAGGCCGCCGTCTCGCAGGAGGTGAGGGCGGCGGCGTAGTGTCGTGACCCTGACGCTGACCCTGACCCTGGCGCTGACCCTGATCCTGGCTCTGCGACGTGTTGTGACACCGTGGCCGGCGCAGTCATTGCGAGCGCGGCGAAGCAATCTCCCGCAATCTCCCGCAGAGTGTTCGCACGTCACTCGCGGGAGATTGCTTCGCAGCGCTCGCAATGACATGCCGGCCCGGATCGCGTCCGGACAAGGCTCTTCCGCCCTACCGTCGCGCAGGCGACGGCCCTAGACTCCCCGCATGCGCTACATCTCCACTCGCGGGCAGGCGCCCGTGCGCGATTTTGCCGGGGTCTTGCTCACCGGATTGGCCGAAGACGGCGGCCTTTACGTCCCGGCATCCTGGCCCCGCTTCAGCTTCTCCGACTGGCGCTCCATGCGCGGCCTGTCGTATCCGGTGCTCGCCGCCCGCATCATGCAGCCGTTCATCGGTGACACCGTCCCGGCCGAAACCCTCCTCGCGCTCTGCCACGACGCCTATGGGGACTTCGGCCAACCCGCCGTCGTGCCATTGCAACAGCTCGACACCAACCTGTTCGTGCAGGAGCTGTTCCACGGCCCCACGCTCGCCTTCAAGGACATCGCGCTGCAGATCGTCAGCCGGCTGTTCGACCACGTGCTGGCGGAGCGCAACGAACGCATCACCATCGTCGGCGCCACCTCCGGCGACACCGGCTCCGCGGCGATCGAGGCCTGCCTCGGGCGCGAGCGCCTCTCGGTCGTGTTCCTGCACCCGCACAACCGCATCAGCGAGGTGCAGCGGCGGCAGATGACCACTGTGCGTGCGCTCAACGTCGGCAACATCGCGCTGCAGGGCACCTTCGATGACTGCCAGGACCTGGTGAAGGCGATGTTCGCCGACACCGGCTTCCGCGCCGACATGCACCTGTCCGCGATGAACTCGATCAACTGGGCCCGCATCGCGGCGCAGGTGCCGTATTATGCCGCCGCGGCCTTGGCGCTTGGTGCGCCCGACCGGGAGGTGGCGTTCAGCGTCCCCACCGGCAATTTCGGCAACGTGCTCGCCGCCTGGGTGGCGCGGCGCATGGGCCTGCCGGTGGCGCGGCTGATCGTCGCGTCCAACCGCAACGACATCCTGACGCGGTTCCTCGCCGCCAACGACATGTCGATGGCGCCGGTCGAACGATCGCTGTCGCCCAGCATGGACATCCAGGTCAGCTCCAATTTCGAGCGCGTACTATTCGAACTGCTGGACCGCGATCCCACCGCCACCGCCGACGCCATGCAGACCTTCCGCCGCACCGGGAAAATGCCGGTGCCGGACATGGCCTGGCGCCGCGCGCGCACGCTGTTCCACGGCTTTCGGCTGGACGACGAAGGCACCGAGGCCGAGATCCGTCGCGTGTACGAAGCCACCGGCTACGTTCCGGACCCGCATACCGCCGTCGGCATCGCCGCCGCGCGTGCTGTGCCGCCCTCGCCGGCCATCACGACGGTTGCGACGGCCACGGCCCACCCGGCCAAGTTTCCCGACGCGATCGAGCGAGCCATCGGGTGGCGTCCGACGCTACCGCCGCGCCTGGCCGACCTCTACGACCGCGCGGAGCGGTTCCTGGTCTTGCCGAACGAGCTCGGGGCGGTGGAGGCGGCGGTGCGGGCGCTCACCCGGCGCAATATGGCGTAACGCGGCACCGCGCGTGCCGCATCGGGCGGGTGTCAGGGGATCGAGTATCAGGGGATGTTGATGCCGATGCTGATGCCGGGCGTCCCATAGGCCACGGGCGGCGGGGCATAGTAGCCATAGGCGGGCGGGGCGATCACGACCGGGGGCGGGGCATAACCGCGATCGTCATGATGCCAGTCGCGATGTGCCGCCGGAGGCGGGCCGCGATGATGCCAGTCGTCGTGCTGTGCGTAGGCGGGAATCCCGGCCGACAGGATGAACGCGCCGCCAAGCGCCGCGAAGAGCAGGGAACGGGGCCGCATGGTATGCCTCCTTCTGGGCGATGGGACCTGTTGCGTCACGGCCGGCCATGTAGTGGTGCTCTGTGGCAACATGCGGGCCTTTTGCGGGCATTCCGGTTCACCCGTTGGGGAGCGCGTTGTATGGTGGCCGCGAATTGGGGGTGCCGCGATGGCGTTCGGCCGGGAATTGAAGCGCAGGGCCAAGGCGGTGATCGCGCCGTTGGTGTTCTTGTCGATCACGGGCTATTTCGGCTGGAACGCTACGCAGGGGGCGCATGGCCTGGTTGCCTATGCGCAGCGCCAGACCCTGCTGACGGAGGCGCAGGCCGACCACGATGCCGCCCTGGCCGAGCGCAACGAATGGGAACAGCGGGTGCAGGGGCTGCGAACCAGCCATCTCGACCTGGACACATTGGATGAGCGGTCGCGGGCGATGCTCAACGTGGCCAACCCCAACGACGTGATTGTGCCCTACGCGCCGAAGGACCGGCTGTTCTGAGGCGACCGGCCGGGCCGGCCGGGGGGTTTGCAGTGCGTCGGGCGCGTGCCATATGCCTTCGTGCTGCACTGCAACAACCCAGGACCTGCCATGCCGCTGACCCCGCCCGCGGCGCGCGAGACGCTGCATACGCGCGATATTCAGATCTGCGGCTACCGCCGCGCGGATGGGCTGTATGACATCGAGGCGCGGCTCGCCGACGCCAAGGCCTATGGCTTCGTCAACCACGACCGCGGCTTCATCGAGGCGGGCGAGAAGCTGCACGGCATGTCGCTGCGCCTGACGCTGGACGAGACCATGACTGTCGTCGCCAGTGAGGCGGCGACCGATCACGCGCCGTATGCGATCTGTCCGAGCGCCGCCCCGACCTTCGCGCGGCTGGCGGGACTGCGGATCAAGCCCGGCTTCCTGCGTGAGGCGACGCATCGCGTCGGCGGTCCCGTGGGCTGCACGCACCTGCGCGAGCTGCTGCAGCAGATGGCCACGGTCGCCTTCCAGACCATCAGTCCCTACCGCGCCTGGCGGGAAGCGCAGGAGAAAGGTGAGGCGGCAGAACCCGGCAGCGACCGGCTGGACGCCCGCATCGCGCAGAAGATGCAGGCGGGGCGAGGGGCGATGGTGAACTCCTGCCGCGCCTATGCGTCGGACGGAGAGATCGTGCGGCGGCGCTGGCCGGAGCTTTATACTGGGGTGGACGCGGTGGAGGTGCCGACACCAAAGCGGCCCGCGGCGGAATAGCCGCCCAAAGTGCTCCTCGCGATGACACGACGAACGCGGGGCAGCCAACAAACCATCGGAGGAAACGATGCTGTTCGGCTACTTCACGCTCAGCGACAACGGCTATCGCGACAATTGGCGTTCGCCCAACCAACTGGTCGCCGACATCATCGACGAAGCGGTCTATGCCGAGCAGCTCGGACTGAACTCCGCCTGGATCGGCGAGCACCATTTCAGCACGCTGGGCGTGCTATCCTGCCCCGATCTCGCCCTCAGCTATATCGCGGCGCGCACCCAGCGCATCCGCCTGGCACCCGCGGTGACCGTACTGCCGCTGCACCATCCCATCCGCGTCGCCGAGCAATGGGCCACGCTCGATCTGCTCTCCAATGGCCGCGTCGATTTCGCCGCGGGCCGCGGCTACGACCGGCGGGAATACCTGCCGCTCGGCGTGTCCTTCGAAGACAACCAGTCGATCTTCGAGGAAGGCATGGAGGTCGTGCGCCGCCTGTGGTCGGCTGACGCGCCTATTTCCTGTCACGGCCGCCACTATGCGTTCGACGACATCGCGATCACGCCACGGCCGGTGCAGCGGCCGATCCCTGCCTATGTCGCGTCGTTCTCGCAGCCCTCGATCGAGCTGGCGGCGCGCCTGGGCTGCGGATTGATCGTCGCCCCGTTTGCCGCGGCGCTGAGCTTCGGGGGACTGCGCCAGGTCGCCGACCTCTATCATGCGACGTGTGCCCGGCACGGCACGACCCCGGGGCGGTTGATGTGCAGCTACTTCATCCACTTCGCCGACAACGCCGACGATGAAGCCGCGGCACGGGCCCGGCAGATCCGCTACTACCGCGAATGCGTCATCCCGGCGTTTCCCGGCGATCCCGCCACCGCGCCGCCGAGCTACCGCTATTTCGTCGGCATGGTGGAGCGCCTCCAGAAAGTCCGCCCCGAAGACCTGACCGATAACGCCGTCCTGCTCGGCTCGCCGTCGCGCATGATCGAGGTGCTGAAGCAGGTGGAGGCCGCCGGCGTCGACGAAGTGATCCTGTATTTCAACGTCGGCCTGAAGCCCCACCCGCAGGTGAAGGATGAGATGGCGCGCTTCGTGGACGAAGTGGCGCCAGCCTTCCGCTGACGGGCTGGCAGGGCTTTTCGAGACACGGCGCAACGGCAGGCTGCATCTACACTGTGCAAAACAGGACTGTGCAAAACAGGCGTCCGTGTGGCCCGAAGCGCCGTGGCGCTCCGCGTACGGCATGCGGAACGCCCTGGCCCACGGGTATTACGACCCCACGGCTATTACCCACGACTATTGCGGCATTGACCTGTTGCGGGTCTGGACCACCGTGCAAAACGACCTGCCTGGCTTCGCCGTGCAGGTAAGGGCGATGCTGCTGGAACTGGACGACATTCCCCCGCCCGACTGCCCAAATCCAGCCGCCTGACCCTCGCCCAGCGCTTGACGCCCCCAGCCCCGGCCGCCACTTGTAGTCCCCAATGGCCCCCCCTACCCACCTCGTCATCGACCACCGGACCGAGGCCGCGCTCCGCCACCCGGAGAAGGCGCATCGCCCGGACAACCCGATCCAGCGCAAGCCCGCCTGGATCCGCGTCAAGGCGCCCACCCATCCGGTCTATCACCAGACCCGCGCGCTGATGCGGGAGAACCGACTACACACGGTCTGCGAGGAAGCCGCCTGCCCCAATATCGGCGAATGCTGGTCCCAGCGCCACGCCACCATGATGATCATGGGCGACACCTGCACCCGCGCCTGCGCGTTCTGCAACGTGCGCACCGGGCAGCCACTGGACCTCGATGCCGATGAACCCTCCCGCGTCGCCGACGCCGTGGCGCGGCTCGGATTGCAGCACGTCGTCATCACCTCGGTGGACCGCGACGACCTGGCCGATGGCGGCGCGGCGCATTTCGCCGCCGTCATCCATGCGATCCGCGCCGCCGCGCCCGGCACCACGATCGAGGTGCTCACCCCCGACTTCCTGCGCAAGCCCGGCGCCATGGAGGCCGTGGCCGACGCCGCCCCCGATGTGTTCAACCACAATCTGGAAACGGTGCCGCGGCTTTACCCCACGATCCGTCCTGGTGCGCGCTACTACCAGTCCCTGCGGCTGCTTGATACCGTCAAGCAACGAAATGCCGCCCTGTTCACCAAGTCCGGGCTGATGGTCGGGTTGGGCGAATCCCGCACCGAGATCATGCAGGTGATGGACGACCTGCGTATCGCGGGGGTGGATTTCCTCACCATCGGCCAGTATCTGCAGCCCACCATCAAGCACGCCGCGATCGACCGCTTCGTGACGCCGGAGGAATTTGGCGACTACGCCACCCTGGCCCGCGCCAAGGGATTCCTACTGGTGTCCGCCACTCCGTTGACCCGCAGCTCCTATCACGCCGATGCCGACTTTGCCGCCTTGCGCGCGGCGCGGGAGGCGGAACGCGCGGCGGCGCGCGCCGCGATCTGATGCCCACCCACGCCGAGCGCCGCGTCATCCCCTACCGTCCGGATCAGCTCTTCGAACTGGTCGCCGGCGTGGAGAGATACCCGCAGTTCCTGCCTTGGTGCGTCGCCGCCCGCGTCCGCCACCGCGGGGACACCGAATTGCTCGCCGACATGACGATTGGCTTCGGCCCGTTCCGCGAAAGCTTCGTCAGCCGGGTGACTTTGGACCGGCCGCGTTCGGTGCGCGTGCGCTATGAGACCGGCCCGTTCCGTTATCTAAACAATCAATGGGACTTCCACCCGCACCCCGGCGGAACGGAGGTCGCATTCTTCGTCGACTTTGAATTCCGCAGTCGCCTCCTGCAATCCGCCGTTGGTGTCGTGTTCAACGAGGCAGTGCGCCGGATGGTGAATGCCTTTCAGAAGCGCGCGCAGGACGTGTATGGACCACCCATCACGCAACCCTCAGCAGCACCCCCCCAGGACGCCAGAGCCGGCTGACCGCGCTCTCATCATGCGAAGCATCGGGCCGTTCAGCATGGAAGCGGCGCTCGGCGATCATGCGGGCGACCAAAAATATCTGACCGCGCACCACAGACCTACGTTTTTTTGGATTGTACTGGCTGATTGCGACGCGGTGCGGTGAGTGCTATGCTCACGGTAGCGCGAGGGACTGCGTGAAACAGCCACATCCAACCTCGAAAGCGGCATTCTTTTTGGGAGCGGCAACGGGTACCCGCAACGTTCCCGATACTCTCTTTGCCGTAGAAGTTGTTTTCCCGCTCCTTTTCCCGATGATGAGTACGATCGATGGCTTATGCCGCCGGTATGCAACCTGGGGACGCAACGGCAGCGCGGTTCTGCCGCGCCTCCGGCGATCCCCTGCGGCTTGGCGCGCGTACCACCCTGGCTCGCAACGACCCGCGCGCCGTTCTGCCAACGTCCGCGCCGCCCGTCCCCGAGGCATGTAATATGGCGGCGATAGGTCCCATTGGGAATCAAAGCGGAAATCAGGGCCCAGATCACTGCCGAGATCAGGGCGGAGATCAGGGTCCCGGTACGTTGCAGCGGCGCACCGCCCGCCTCGTTGGCGCGACCATCGTGGCCGGCGTGGCATTCATCGTCGCGCTGTGGGTCGCCGTCTACCTCCTGGTCGGCTCCGAGCAACGCATGGCGATGGCGCATGCCGCCACCAACGTCAGCAACCTCAGCGCGGCATTCGAGGAGGAGGTCGGCCACGAGCTGGACACCATCTCCGGCGCGATGGACCTGGTGGCCGAACGCATGCGTGCGGCGCCGGGCAATTTCGATATCTACGATTTGGTGCACGAACTGCCTCTGCTCGTGGCGCCACCCGTGCAGACCGTCATTATCGGACCGGACGGCCGGCTGGTTTCCAGCACCCGCGAGCCACACTCCCCACCCAAGGACCTTAGCGACCGCCAGTACTTCCGTGTCCAGCAGGACGGTTCGTCGCACGGGCTGTACATCAGCAAGCCAACCGCCGACCGGACCACCGGCCAGGTTACCATCAAAATCAGCCGCCGCGTGGACGCCGCCGATGGGCGTTTCCTCGGGGTCGTGGTGTTCTCCGTGGTACCGGCGCAGTTCACGACGTTGCACAGGGCGATCGATCTCGGTCCGGGCGGCATGTTCGCCTTGTTCGGCACCGACAACATCGTCCGCGCCCGGTTCAGCGCCGACAGTCCGGATGGAACGGTCGGCGTGGGTGAGGCGATCCCGCCGCTGGCCGGACGCGCCGATACCGGCAGGTTGCGGGATCTCGTGCATGTCGGCACCAGTCGCCTTGATCACATCGCCCGCATCTACAGTGACCGCCGCATCCCCGGTTATCCCCTGCTGGTCGGTGTCGGCCTGGACCTGAGCGAGGCGTTGGCACCGGTCCGGCTGCATGCCTGGCAGATCAAATTTGCTGCCGTCTTCCTCAGCATTCTGCTCTGCGGCTTGCTCGCGGCACTGGTTGCCGAGCTGCGGCAGCGTGCGCGGCACGAGGTGCAGCTTACCCGGGAGCGCGCCGCGCTGGCCGCCGACATCGCGTTGCGCCAGCAGGTGGAGCGGCGCCTGCGCGAAAGCGAGCAGAAGTTCCAGGACATCGCGGAGGTGAGCGGCGATTGGATTTGGGAAACCGATGCCGCGCACCGGTTCAGCTACGTCGCCGCCGAAGCCTATACAGAACAAACCGGGCTGCATCCGGAGGGGCTCCTGGGCAGGACCCGGTGGGAACTGGCGAAGGTCGATCCGGAACAAGATAACCGCTGGCGGCAGCACAAGGCGCATCTCGACGCGCACCAGCCGTTCCGCACGTTCCGCTACTCGGTGCTGACCACGATCGGCGCGGTGCGCCACTTCGTGGTCAGCGGCAAGCCGGTATTCGGCGCGGACGGCACCTTCCTCGGCTATCGCGGCACAGCCAACAATGAGACCCCCCGCGTGGAGGCGTTGCAACGTGCCGAGCAAGCGGAAACGCTGCTGCGCGACGCCATGGACAGCCTGTCGGAAGGCTTCGTCATTTTCGACCAGGACGACCGCCTGGTGCTGTGCAACGAGGCGTATCGTCGCATGTATCCCGCCAGCGCGCGCCTGATGGTGCCGGGCGTAAAGTTCGAGACCCTGGTCCGCAACACGCTGATCTCCGGCCACTATCCGGATGCCGAGGGGCGCGAGGAGGAATGGGTTCAGAACTTCCTGCGAGTCCATAACGAGGCGGTGGACGAACTAGAAACGCAGCAGCAGGAGGGTCGCTGGATTTTGGTTTCGGAACGCCGGATGCGCAACGGCGGTCTGGCCGGACTGCGGATGGATATCACCGACCTGAAGCGCATCCAGGGTGCGCTGCACGACAGCGAGCGGCGGCTGCGCGACTTTGCCGAGATGGCATCCGACTGGTTCTGGGAGCAGGACGCCGACGCCAACTTCTCGTGGGTTTCGGAAGGCCGCGGTGCGACCCCGATGGCGGAGCGGCCGTATCTCGGCAAGCCGCGTTGGGCGATGTTTCCGGGTGGCGCGACGCCGGAGCAATGGGAGGCACACAAGGCCGATATCGCTGCCCAGCGGCCGATCCGCGATTTCCGCTATCGGCGCGGCGACAGCCTCGGGCGCCCGCGCCACATCAGCATCCACGGCGTGCCGGTGTACGATGCCGGCGGCGCGTTCACTGGGTATCGTGGCATCGGCCGCGACATCACGGAGCAAATCGAATCCGAGCAGGAACTGGAACGGGCCAAGGAACGGGCGGAACAAGCCGAGACGCTGCTGCGCGATGCCGTGGACAGCATCTCTGAAGGGTTCGTGATCTTCGATGCGGAAGATCGGCTGGTGATGTTCAACGAGGTCTATCGCCAGATCTACGCCGACGTCGCCGACGTGCTGCGGCCGGGCCTGCATTTCGAAACGTTGCTGCGCAGCATCATCGCCAAGGGCAGCAACCTCGAAGCGCGCGGGCGCGAGGAAGAATGGCTGGCCGAACGGATGCGGCAGCATCGCGAGGCGCGCGGCGCGTCAGAGAACCAGCGGGCGAACGGCGCGGCTTATCTGGCGACCGACCGGCGCATGAAGAATGGCGGTATCGCCGGGCTGCGGATCGACATCACTGCCCTGAAGCAGGCACAGGCGGCCTTGAGCGAGAGCGAGGAACGGCTCGACCGCGCGCAGGCGATCGCCGGCATCGGCAGTTGGGAACTGGATGTCGCGACCAAGTGCTATGTCTGGTCGAAGGAGCTTTACCGCTTGCGCGGCCTCGATCCGGAGACCTTCAGGCCGGACATCGACAGCGTCTCGCCATACATCCATCCGGATGATTACCAGGGTGCCATGCGCTGGCTTGACCAGCTGATGGCGGGGGAGGAGCCGGCGGCGCTGGAGCCCCGCATGGTGCGCCCCGATGGCGAGGTGCGGGTGCTGCGCGTCGAAGGGCGCCCGGTGCGGGATGCCAATGGCGTGGTCCGTCGTGTCGCCGGCACGATGCAGGATGTTACCGAACGGCGCTTGATCGAACGTCAGCTCGCCCAGGCGCAGAAGATGGAGGCGATCGGCAACCTCACCGGCGGCATGGCGCACGACTTCAACAACGTGCTGGGCGTCATCATCGGCAATCTGGACCTGTTGCGGCGGTTGATTGGCTACGACGAGACGGCGGCGGAACTGTGCGGCGAGGCGCTCGATGGCGCCACGCGCTGTGCCGATCTGATTCGCCGGTTGCTCGCCTTCGCCCGCCGTCAGTCGCTGCACCCTGAACGCACCGACGTGAATGCGCTGGTGGGCGAGGTCGCGCGTTTGCTCGGGCGCGTGCTGGGCGAGGACATCTCGCTGAACCTGCACCTGGATGCGGGGCTGCGCCCGGTGATGGCGGACCCGGCGCAACTGGAGGCGGCGTTGGTCAACTTCGCCACCAATGCGCGCGATGCGATGCCGAAGGGCGGCCGGCTCGACATCACCACCAGCAGCGCGGCGCTGGATGCCGGTTACGCGGCGCTGCACCCGGACGTCACGCCCGGCAAGTATGTCAGCATAGCGATCAGCGACACCGGCTGCGGCATTGCCCCCCAGATCATCGGCCGCATCTTCGAGCCGTTCTTCACCACCAAGGAGCCGGGGAAGGGAACCGGCCTGGGGCTTTCGATGGCGTTCGGCTTCGCGAAGCAATCGGGCGGTCATCTGGCAGTGTACAGCGAGCCGGGGCTCGGCACGACATTCCGGCTGTATTTGCCGATCCATGCCGAGGGCGCCCTCGCGCCGGCCGCCCCCGATACCAGCGCCGTGCTTGGTGGCAACGAAACGGTGCTGGTGGTGGAAGACAACGACCGGCTGCGCCAGGCAACCGTACGGCAATTGGTGCAGCTCGGTTACCAGGTGCTTGAGGCCGAGCATGCGGACGCTGCTCTGGCGATGCTGAACCGCTGTGCGGCGCCCGATCTGCTGTTCTCTGACGTGGTGATGCCGGGCAGTCTCGACGGGGTGAACCTGGCCCATCGCGCGACGCTGGTGCGGCCGGCGTTGAAGGTGCTGCTGACCTCCGGGTTCCCCGGCGTACGCGGCGCGGACCAGGCCATGCTGGACTGCCCGTTCCCGATGCTGAACAAGCCGTACCGCCATGACGATCTTGCACGACGGGTGCGCGAAGTGTTGGATGCGGACGCTGTCCCACCATCCGCCGAGGGCGGCCGCTTCGCCTGGGTGGAGGCCGGCTCGTACAGCGACAGCCCGGCCGATCAGGGGGAGCGGGTGTGATGCGCCGACCCGAAGTGTCATTGCGCGCGCAGCGGAGCAATCTCTCGCGAGCGACGCGGGTACTCTCTGGGCGGGTACTCTCTGGGAGGGTGCTTCGCGGCGCTGGCAAGGAACGGAAACTCTCCTCCCCTTGTGGGAGGGGTCGAAAGGGGGAGGGGTCGAAACATAGAGTCTGTTCGACCCGTCCCCCTGGCATGTCATTGATCGGCGGTCGGCCATGAGTTCCCGTGTCCTGGTGTTCGATGACGACGCCGCGATCGGCCGCCTCGTGGTGCGGGTCTCGCGCATGGCCGGCATGGAAGCGACCGCGGTCACCAATGCCGCCGCCTTCGCCGAACATTTGACCAGCTACCCGCCTCAAATCGTATTGCTCGACCTGCAGCTCGGCGACACCGACGGGGTGGAGCAATTGCGCCTGCTTGCCGAGCGCCAGTACAGCGGCCTGCTGGTGCTGATGAGCGGCTTCGATCCGCGCGTGCTGTCCACCGCGCGCGCCCTGGGCCAAAGCCTGGGGCTGAAGGTCGAGGCGGTGCTGGAAAAGCCCCTACGCGTCGCGGAGCTGGAGCAGGTGTTGGACCGGCTGCAGACGGCGGGTCAATCGCCCTCGACGGAGCGGCTGCTGTCCGCCATCGTCAGCGACGAGCTGAGCCTGGATTTTCAGCCGGTCATCTCCCGCAAGCCGAAGACGTTGAAGAAGCTGGAGGCGCTGGTGCGATGGGATCATCCCACCGCCGGGCGGCTGTTGCCCGCCAGCTTCCTGCCGATGGCCGAAAGCGACACCACGGTGATCGATGCGCTGACCGACTGGATCGTCAACGCCGCGGTGGATGCCTACCAGGTGTTGGCCGAGCTTGGCGTCAGCGTGCCGATCGCGGTGAACATGTCCACGCTGAACCTGCACGACCTGACGGTGCCGGACCGGCTGGAGCAGCGCCTGCGTGCTGGCAACATGCCGGCGAAGCATCTCTGCCTGGAGATCACCGAAAGCGCGGCCTTCAAGGATGCCGCGATGACCATGGATATCCTGAGCCGTATGCGGCTGAAGGGGATGCAGCTCTCGATTGACGATTTCGGCACCGGTTATTCGTCGTTGAAGATGCTGCGGCAGATGCCGTTCTCCGAAATCAAGATCGATCAGTCTTTCGTCGGCGACGCGACGACGTCACGGGATTCGCGGGCGATCGTGAAATCGATCCTGGATATGGCCGCGAACATGGAGATGGGCTGCGTCGCCGAGGGTGTGGAAACCGAGGAAACCGCTGAGTTGCTGGAGCGGCTGGGAAGCTGCGACATGCAGGGCTACCTGATTGCCGCACCGATGCCGGTGGAGGCCATCCCTGCGTGGCTGCAGGTATGGCTGCGTCCCACCGCTGCGCAGACGCAGGAAGAGACGAAGCAGGTCTGGACTGTTCCGCTGCCCTCCGAGGTGGCCAACGACGTGCAGCTTACGCCGCGGCAGATCGAGCTGATGCAGTTGGTATCGGACGGGTGCTCTGTGCGAGAGATGGCGCGGCGGCTCGATATCGGCATCGGCACGACGAAGGTGCAGTTGTCGCGGGTCTATGCCGCGCTGGGCGCGCGCAACCGCGGCGAAGCGGTGACACTGGCGCAAGGATTGATCGAGCGGCAGGCCGCGAAGGGCTAGTTTCCGCCAATGGTCTCGATCAGGGGCCTTCGGCGACGAATGCCAACGTGTCAGCGGCCGCTGGCCCCCGCCCCACGGCGTGAAATGCGCTTCGCTTTTCCGCCCTGCGTCGGATTATCGTCCAGGCCGGTCCGCGGAACGAGGCACGGCGATCGCCACCCAGATCAGGTTCGCTATCAGCACGCCGCCGGTGACCAGGAACACCCAGCGCAGCCCCAGCGTGGCTGCCACGCCGCCGCCGGTCAGCGGTCCCAGCGAGTTGCCCAGGAACGTCGCGGATGCGGTTAGCCCGTAGACTGTGCCGCGTTGCTCGGGCGGTACCATCCTGCCCACCAGCGCGTTCGCTGTCGGCAGGATGCCGCCGATGAACATGCCGACGCCGAACCGCTCGGCCACGAACACCCAGTAGCTGGACGCGAACGCTTGCGGCACGCTGAACAATGCGGCACCGAACAGACAGATCAGCAGCACGCGGCGGTAGCCCAGCCGGTCACTGCGCTTGCCGAGGAAGGGCGAGGCGATGACGTCGCCCAGGCCGGTGACGGAGAATGCCAGCCCGCCTAGCGTCGCCAGGTTCGGCACAGTGCCGACGAGCTGTTGCACGTACAGCGTCACCACAGGCTGCACCGTCCGCACGGCGAACTGCGCGAACAGCAGCACGAGGAACAAGGGCACCAGGCCGGTTGATGCTGCCAGCACGCGCAGCGAGCGGAAGGTCGAATTGCGCTTGCGGCGGCCCTGCGGGGCGGAAAAGTTCTCCCGCACCAGCAGCCATGCCAGCACCGAGGCGCTGGCGGTCAGGAACGAGGTAAAGAAGAACGGGATGCGGTAGCTGCCGGTCGCGTCGGCGATCAGCCCGCCGAAGATCGGGCCGATGAGGCCGCCGAGAAGTTGTCCCGTGCTCAGCCAGCCCAGCGCGTAGCCGAGCCGGTCTTCAGGCACTTGCGTCGCCACGAGGGCGATCGCCGAGGCGGAGAAGCCGGCGAACGCGCCCATCAGCGCGCGTGCCCCCAGGAACTGCCACACGTTCACCGACAGCCCCATGCACGCGGCGAAGATGCTGAGCGCGACGCCAGACCGCAGCAGCATCAGCTTGCGCCCCTTGCGGTCGGACAAGCGTCCCCATAACGGCGAGACGAACGCGGCCACAAAGGCCGTGATGCCGTTCAGGATGCCAGTCCACAGGTCGATCGCCGACGGGTCGTGCACGCCAAGATCGGGCAGGAACAGGGGCAGGATCGGGCTGAGCACGCTGAACGACAGGGTCATGATGAGCTGGATGCCCATCATGACCCACAGCGTGCGCTGCCACTCGTGTGGTTCCGGGCGCACCGTGATGGGTGAGCCACGCCCCGGCGGTGCGTCCATCAGGCTGCCGTCGTTGGGGTGGCGGTGCGCAACCGGCCGGCAAAGTGCCGCCGCATCGTCCGATCCGTTTTGTGCAGCGAAGACTCCAGCATCTTCCTTCGACAGTCTTATTCACGCCGTTGTGCGGCCAGGATTTCGGCCTTGGGCGTCCATGGCATCGATTATGATAGACGATGCTTACGACATGCATAGCCCGCCATGCATGTCCCGCCGCGAATGTCATTGCGAGTTGGCCACCGGCCTGCGCGGCCGACCCGCCGCGAGTGAAACGGCGATCCGAGGATGCAACGACACCCTCTCCGCCTGTGGGATGGGGCCGGGGGATGGGGGATGGGGTACAGCAACGCCTTCTGTTCGACCCCTCCACCTGGGCCCCTCCCACAAGGGGAGGGGGAACTTGGTTTGGCGCGCACGCCGTTTCATTCAAGGCGGGTCGGCCGCCAGGCCGGTGGTCAACTCGCAATGATATGTCGGCGCTTACGCCGACGCTTCGCTGATCTCCGCAATCTCAGTGTCGGTGAACCCGGCCTCCTGGAACACCTCACGCGTATGTTGCCCCAGCGCCGGCCACAGTCGCCGCACCGAGGGCGGGGTGGCCGAGAATGCCGGTGCGATGGCCGGGAGGGTCACCGCGCCTTCCGTCGGATGCTGCGCGGACTGGAAGAAGCCGGTGTCGCGCAGGTAGTCGTCCTGGAACAGATCGGCGAGGCCGGCGGCGTTGCCGCAGGGGACGTCGCCCTCGGTGAGGATCGCCAGCCACTCGCTGGTGGTGCGGGTTCGCAATCCTTCCGTCAGCACGCCCAGCACCGCGTCGATGTTCAATGCGCGCGCCGCCATGGTGGCGAAGCGGGGATCGTCGATCAGGTCCGGCCGGCCCAGCGCCGCCAGCAGCCGGGCATATTGCGCGTCGCTGGAGGCGATCACGCTGATGAATCCGTCCTTGGTGGGATACGGCCGGCGATGCGGCGTCATCATGCGCGGGTAGCCGACACCGCGGTCCGGCTCGGCCAGCGTGCCCCACCACAAGTGCTCTACCAGAAGGAAGGACAGAGTGGTTTCCAGCATCGGCACGTGCACTTCCTGGCCTTGGCCGGTGCGCTGCCGGTGGAACAGGGCCATGCCGATCATCGAGGCCAGCATCTGGCCGGTCAGCTTGTCCACCAGCACCGTGGGCGCATAGCGCGGTGCGCCGTCCGGGCCGGCGTTCAGCGACGCGAGGCCGCTCATGCCCTGGATCAGGTCGTCGAACGCCGGGGATTCGCCGCGCGCGCTGCCGGGACGGAAGCCGGAGGCACTGGCGTGGATCAGCGACGGATTGCGCGCCGCCAAGGTGGGATAGTCCAGACCCAGCCGTTTCGCCGCGCCGGGGCGCATGTTGTGCACGAACACGTCGGCGCCATCGATCAGCCGCAGCAGCGCGGTCTTTGCCGCCGATTGCTTCAGGTCCAGCACGACGCTGCGCTTGTTGCGGTTCAGGTTGGCGAAGTAGCTGCCCATGCCAGGTGTGCGCGACGGTCCGATCCAGCGCGTGTCGTCGCCGCGCGGGCTTTCCACCTTGATCACGTCGGCGCCCAGGTCGCCCAACATCTGCGTGGCATAAGGTCCCAGCACGATGCTGGTGACGTCGATCACGCGGATGCCGGCAAGCGGCCCGGTGGCAGGCGGCGGGTCTGCGGGCATGCGTTCTCCCCTTTTGATGGCCGAGACTGGCGACTTTCCTCCGGTATGGACCCGCGTGGAAGCGGGCGGGAGGGGGCACTCTGCTCGATCAGGCGTGTTGCGGCGCGATCATGGGAGCGGCGGCTTCATCTCGGCAATCGCCTTGGGTCGAACGCGTCGCGCACCGCCTCGCCGATGAAGATCAGTAGAGTCAACAGGCCGCCAAGCACAAAGAAGGCAGTGAAGCCGAGCCACGGCGCCTGCAGGTTGTTCTTGCCCTGCGCCACCAGTTCTCCCAGTGACGGCGAGCCGGGCGGCAGGCCGAAGCCGAGAAAATCCAGGCTGGCCAGGATCGTCACCGAGCCGGACAGAATGAACGGCACGAAGGTGAGGGTGGCGACCATCGCGTTGGGCAGGATGTGGCGCCACATGATCGCGATATTCGACACACCGAGCGCCTTTGAAGCGCGGACGTAGTCCAGGTTGCGGCCGCGCAGGAACTCGGCACGCACCACGCCGGTGAGATTCATCCAGGAGAACAGCAGCAGGAAGGCGAGCAAGACCCAGAAGCCGGGGGTGATGATGCTGCCGAGGATGATCAGCAGATAGAGTTGCGGCATGCCGTTCCAGATTTCGATGAAGCGCTGGAAGAACAGGTCGGTGAGGCCGCCGTAGAAGCCCTGCACCGCGCCAGCGGCGATGCCGACCACCGACGACACAGCGGTGAGTGCGAAGCCGAACAGGACGGACAGGCGAAAGCCGTAGATCACGCGGGCAAGCACATCGCGCGCCTGGTCGTCAGTGCCGAGCAGGTTCTGCCAGGTCGGCGGGGAGGGCGGCGGCGACGGCAGGCTCTTGACGATGGTGTCGTAGCTGTAGGGGATGGCGGGCCAGATCATCCAGCCATGCGCGCGGATCGCCTTCTGCACGTCGGGGTCGGTGTAGTCGGCCTCGGTGGGCATGAAGTCGGTGCCGAAGTCGTCCTCGCTGTAGTCGTGCAGGACGGGGACGTACCAGTGGTCGTCGAAACGGATCAGCAGGGGGCGGTCGTTGGCGATGAACTCGGCGAACAGGCTGAGGATGAAGAGGATCGAGAAGATCCAGAAGGAGACATAGCCGCGGCGGTTCTGCCTGAAGATGGCGAGACGGCGGCGGGTGACGGGGGAAAGGGTCATAGGCAGAACGAGCCGGAGCTGGAGACGTGACGCACTGGGGTTCACTGTCATTGGATGGATTGGCAAACGAGCCGATCATGCCGCGCTGGGAGCGAGCGCCGCCGTGACATCGGTGATGCCAAAGTCGCGCCAGCCTCCGAGGCGCTCGGCCTCACACTTTTCGCGCATTCCAGAACAGGGGGAACGGCGCCTTGACGATGCCCTGCACGGCGGTGCGGCGGACGATCGGCTGGAGCCATTGGCCCAGCGGGTAGTACGGCACTTCGTCCCACACCAGCAGCTGGATCTGCCGCGCGATCTGCTTCTGTGTCGCCAGATCGGGTGCGTTGAACCAAGCGGTTCGCAGGGCCTCCATCTTGTCGCTCTTATACCAGCCGAACCAGCCTTTCAATCCGGTACCTGAAATCGGATAGTGCGCGCTCGGGTCGACCAGATTAAGCCCCTCCCAACCGGTGCAGAACACGCTCCAGCCACCTTGGTCGACCGGGTTCTTGTTGGCGCGACGCTGCACCATGGTGCCCCAATCCATCGACTGGAACTCGACCTTCAGGCCAAGCTTCGTCAACAAATCAGCGCCCACCTGGGCTTCGGCAAACAGGATCGGATAGTCGGTGGCGGCGATGAACACGACTTTCTCGTTGGCGTAACCGCTCTGCGCTACCAGCTTGCGGGCGAGCTCCAGATCGCGCGGCCCGGTCAACACCTGCAGCCCGGCATCATTGGCGAGCGGCGAGCCGGGCGTGAACACGCCAACACCGGTGCGCGACAGCTGTGGGTCTCCGCCCAGCGCGGCGTTCATAAAGTCCGCTTGGTTGAGTGCCGGCAGAATCGCACGGCGGAGCTTCACGTTGTCGAACGGCGGATGCAGGAAATTGGGGCGCATCACACCGACAGCGCCGATACGGTCGAGCAATTCCACCACCAGCCCGCGTGTCTTCCGCAACAGCGGCAACAAGTCCACGGTTGGCGTCTGCCACCAATCCTGCTCGCCTGCCTGCATCGCTGCGGATGCGGTGGCGGGGTCGGGCATCACGTGCCACTCGACGCGGTCGAAATACGCCTGCTTGCCGCCGGCGACAAAGTTCGGCTTTTCTTGCCGCGGCACATAGCCGGCAAAACGCTGGAAACTGGCCAGCGCACCCGGCGTCCATTCCTTCCGCAGGAACACGAATGGGCCGGACCCGGTGTAGTCGTCGATCTGCTTATAAGGGTCGGTCTGCGCCACATGCTCCGGCATGATGAAGCAGACATTCGCGGTGGGCTTGCCTAATCCATTTACCAGCAGCGGAAACGGCTGCTTCAGGCGGAAGCCGAAGTCGCGGTCATTCAGTGCCGTGAGCTCATTGCTGGAATTGTCGATGCGCTGGCCGAAACCGTCACGCTTCATCCAGCGCCTGATCGACGCGACGCAGTCGGCCGCGCGCACTTTGTCGCCATTGTGGAAGACCAGGCCCTCGCGCAGCCGGAACCGCCAGGTCAGGCCGTTATCGGCGACCTCGTGGCCCTCGCACATTTGCGGCCGAGGGGTCAGGGATTCGTCGACCCCGTACAGCGTGTCCCAGATCATGTAGCCGAAATTGCGGGCCACCGTGGTGGTGGACCAGATCGGATCGGGGTTCTGCAGATTGCCCTCGGGAATGAAGGCCAGGACTTTTTCCGGCGCTGCCGCGATGGCCGGACGGGAAAGGCCCGCTGCGAGCGCCGTTGCTGCCGCGCCGGCCAGTACGCTGCGTCGCTGCATCAGTGTCGATCCCCGCGAGTGTTCTCGGCAGTCTTCAGCCATCGCCGGAAAAGGCAAGCGGGATTTTCTTGCCAGCGCCAAGGCGGCAAGGATGTCGGTGTCTGCCTTCCTGCGGACCGCGGGCCTTGGTCATCCGATCAGGTCGGTTCTGGACCATGACACTGTGCGGGGACCAGGAATACATTGCGCGGCATGGACACGGTGCCTCACCCAGTCGACGATAGCGTGGAAACGCCCTCGGAAACCGAGGCCGAGCGGCAGCGCCGCCTCGCCTGGGAAGCCGAGGGCATCGCCAAGGCGCGTGCCTCGGCTGCGGCCGGCCAACTGATCGACTCGGAAGAGGTCGATGCCTGGATCGACAGCCTTGGCACTGACCACGAATTGCCGCCGCCCCGCTCAGGCCGCTGATCCGGCCGCCGCATGCCGCATCTCCACATATGCGTAGACGTCGTCAGCGATCCTCCATCACTCCACACGTTCGCCATCACTCCCGCGCCTCGAAGTCGATCCGCGGGTCCACCACGGTGTATAGCGTGTCCCCCACGATCTGCATCAGCAGCCCGAGCAACGTGAAGATATACAGCGTGCCGAACATCACCGGATAGTCGCGCTGGATCGCCGCCTGGAACCCCAGCAATCCCAGACCATCGAGGGAAAAAACGATCTCCACCAGCAACTGGCTGGTGAACAGGATGGCGATGAATGCCTGCGGGAAGCCGGCGACGATCAACAGCATGGCGTTGCGGAACACGTGGCCGTACAGCACGCGGTGCTCGCTGGCGCCCTTGGCACGCGCGGTGACGGTGTACTGCTTGCGGATCTCCTCCAGGAAGCAGTTCTTGGTCAGCATCGTCAGGCTGGCGAACCCGCCGGCGACGATGGCGATGGTGGGCAGCACCATGTGCCAGAAATAGTCGGCGAGGCGGGCCGGGAAGCTCCAGTGTGACGCGCCCTCGCTGGTGAGACCGCGCAGCGGGAACCAGTGGAAATAGCTGCCGCCGGCGAACACTACCACCAACAGGATGGCGAACAGGAAGCTGGGGATGGCATAGCCGATCAGCACGGCGGCGCTGGTGGCGATGTCGAAGCGCGAGCCGTCGCGCACCGCCTTGGCGATGCCGAGCGGGATGGAGATCGTATAGACCAGCAGCGTGGACCATAACCCCAGCGAGATCGACACGGGCATCTTCTGCGCGATCAATTGCAGCACGGGTTCGTCGCGGAAGAAGCTGCGGCCGAAATCGAAGCGCAGGTAGCCGCCGACCATGTCGACGAAACGCGTCAGTGGCGGCTTGTCGAAGCCGAACATCTTTTTGATGTCGGCGACGACGTGCGGGTCGAGCCCGCTGGCGCCGCGGTACGCGCCGGGGGAGGCAAGATCGGAGCCAGCGCTGCCGAGGCGCGTCGACATGCCGCCATGGCCGCGCAGTTCCGCCAGCATCTGGTCCACGGGGCCGCCGGGTGCGAACTGGATCACGGCGAAGTTGATGGCGATGATGCCGAACAGGGTCGGAACCACCAGCAGCAGTCGGCGGATGAGGTAGGCGGTCATCGTCTTGCTGTCATCGCGAGGCGCTGCGCGACCACGTCAACATGTCATTGCGAGAAGCGAAGCGACGAAGCAATCTCCTGCCCGGTGAGCGCGCGGCTCGTCAGGCAGGAGATTGCTTCGTCGCTGTGCTCCTCGCAATGACAGAACGGGTGCTCCTAACAAGCAAGACTCGCAATGACAATACTCGCAATGACAATATGGGCGACGACGCATCACGCCCGACGGGCCGCGTCGGTGGCCGCGGCTTTCTTCTCGTCCACCCACCACGTATCGAAATTGAAGCCCTCGCGGATCGGCTTGTCGGGGTGGCCGAAGCGGTCCCAATAGGCGACGTGGAACACCAGGTTTTCCCAGTTCGGCACCAGGTACCAGCGCCACAGCAGCACCCGGTCCAGCGCGCGCGCGGCGGCCTGCAACGCGGGGCGGCTGTCGGCGGCGATCACCGTCTCGATCAGCTTGTCCACGGCGTGGTCGCTGACGCCGGGCGTGTTCATGCTGCCCTGGGCCTTCGCCGCCGGCGAGGACCAGTAGTCGCGCAGCTCGGTCCCCGGGACGTCCCCCTCCGGATAGATCTGGAAGATCATGTCGAAGTTGAAATCGTCAGTGAGGTGCTGGAACTGCGCCGGATCGACGGCCCGCACCTGCACGTCGATCCCCAGCTTGTTCAGGTTCTGCGTATACGGCAGCGCGACGCGCTCGAGCGAGGGGTCCTCGACCAGGAAGCTGAACCGCATTTGCTCCCCCGCCGCGTTCACCAGCTTCCGTTCCTTCACTTTCCACCCCGCCTGCTCCATCAGCTTCAGCGCGGCGATCAGCTCCTTGCGGTCGTTGCCGGAACCGTCCGTGACCGGCAGGGTGAATGGCTCGGTGAACAATGCCGGCGGAAGCTCGCCGCGGAAGGGTTCCAGCAGCTTCAGTTCGTCGCCCTGCGGGATGCCCGACGATGCCAGGGCGCTGTCGCTGAAATAGCTGGTGGTGCGGGTGTAGGTGCCAAAGAACAGGTTCTTGTTGGTCCATTGGAAATCGAAGGCGGTACCGATCGCCTGGCGCACCAGCGGGTTGGAGAACACCGGGCGCCGGGTGTTCATCGCGAAGCCCTGCATGCCGGTCGGCAGATGGTGGTGGAAGTCGCCCTTGATCACCAAGCCCTGCTTCACGGCGGGAAAGTCGTAGGCGGTCGCCCAGTTCTTTGAAATGTTCTCCGACCGCACGTCTATCGAGCCGGCCTTGAACGCCTCCATCGCCACGATGGAATCGCGGAAGTACTCCACCTGCACGCGGTCAAAATTATTGGTGCCGATGCCAGTGGGCATCTTCACGGCCCACCAGTTGGGATCGCGCTCGAAGGTGATGCCGCGGCCGAGCTCGAAATGCGTGATCCGGTAGGGACCGGAGCCGATCGGCGCGTCCTGCAGCGGGTGGCTGAAGTCGCGGCCCTTGAACCAATGCTCCGGCAGCACGGGCAGGCCACCCAGGATCAGCGGAAGCTGGCGATTGGTGTTGGTCTTGAAATGGAACACCACGCGGCGCGGCGATTCCGCCTCGACATCCTTTACATCGGCCATCTCGATCCGGAAGCTGGGGCGGCCTTGCGCCAACAAGGTGCGGTAGGTCCACACGACATCCTGCGCGGTGACCGGTATGTCGTCGGAGAATTTGGCTTCGGGGCGGAGTTCGAAGGCGACCCACATGCGGTCCGCGGGAGTCTCGATGGTGTGGGCGAGGTGGCCGTAGCTGACCGCGCCCTCGTCGGCGGAGGAAGTCAGCAGCGATTCCCAGACATGGCCGACGGTGGATCCGGCACCGGCGCCGCCCGCCATGATGAGCCACGGGATGACGACATCGCCATCGGCCGTGCCGCGCAGGATGAACGGATTGAAGCTATCGAAGGTGCCGATGCCGGCAAGCGTCACCGTGCCGCCCTTGGGGGCGTTCGGGTTGACGTAGGGGAAATAAGGGAAGTCGGGCGGCAGCGCGGGCGTGCCCAGCACCGCGAACGCGTGGCTGCGGGTGACGGGCGGGGTATCGGCGGCGCGCGCGCGGAGGGCGGGCAACGACAGCAGCGTGGCGACCACGCCACGGCGGCCCAACCCCGTTGTGCGGTCGAGGTTCACAGGGTCATCACTCATCGCTCCAACCTGACCCTACGGAGCGACCGCGGCAACTGACTCTTCGTTTAGGCACCTCACCGCCGAGGCCAGCAGCGCCGGATCGCCGACCGCCAGCACCGATCCATCGCTGCCGGGACGCAGCGGCGCCCCGGACCAGTCGGTGATCCGGCCGCCGGCGCCTTCCACCACCGGGACCAGCGCGGCCCAGTCCCACAGCTTCATGTCGCATTCCGCCACCACGTCGATCTGGCCGAGTGCCAGAAGACCGTAGGCGTAACAATCGCCGCCCCAATAGTTACGCCGCACCGCCGCCGCCAGCCGGCGCCAGCGCGGCTGCGCGTCGCCCGCCATCATCTCGGGGCTGGTGCAGGAGAGTTCGGCCGCGGCCAGTGCCGCGCACGGTCGGCAGCCGGCGCGCCCACCCAGCGGCCCGCTGAACCGCGTGCGGCGACCGGCCGCGCCGACCCAGCGCTCGCGTGTCACCGGCTGGTCGATCACGCCTACGATCGGTGTTTCGCCGTCCAGCAACGCCACCAGCGTGCCGAAGGTTGGGCGGCCGGTGATGAAGGCGCGGGTGCCGTCGATCGGGTCCAGCACCCAGCGCAACCGCGCTTGCGGACGGTCGAGGCCGAATTCCTCGCCCAGCACGCCGTGGTCCGGAAAGCGCTCGGTCAGCACAGCACGCATCGTCTGCTCGGCGCTGCGGTCCGCGATGGTGACGGGGGAACGGTCGGCCTTCAGATCCGCGCCCAGGCCGACGCGGAAAAAGGGACGCACCACGGCGCCGGCCACGTCGGCCGCGGCTTCGGCCGCTGCGACCAGACGGTCCATGTCCGCGGGAGCGATCGACATCACGCGTTGGTCCGGCGGCCCATGTAGCGGAACTGCAGCGCGGTCACGCCGATGACCAGCGCCATCAGTACCACCGATTGCGCGGACGAACCGCCGATGTCCTGGTTGATCATGCCGTCACGATATACCTTGATGACCAGCGTTTCGGTATCCTGGCCCGGGCCGCCCTGGGTCAACGCGAAGATCGTGCCGAATGTGTCGAATGCGGCATAGACCAGGTTGACCACCAGCAGGAAGAACGTCGTGGGCGCCAGCAGCGGGAAGGTGATGGTGCGGAAGCGGTGCCAGCCGCGAGCGCCGTCCATGCGGGCGGCCTCGGTGACCGCGCGCGGGATCGACTGCAGGCCGGCGAGGAAGAAGATGAAGTTGTAGCTGACCTGCTTCCAGGCGCTGGCCAGGATGACCATCAGCATCGCCTGGTTGCCATTCAGGTAATAGTCCCACGGCATGTCGTGCGCGTTCAGCCAGCGGCCGAGCAATCCTACTTGCGGGATTCAAAATGAACAGCCAGAGGACGGCGGACACGGCGGGCGCGACGGCATAGGGCCAGATGAGCAACGTGCGATAGATGGCGCGGCCGCGGATTTCGCGGTCGGCGAAGATGGCCAGTGCGAGGGCGACGCTCATCGCCAGCACGCTGACCGCGATGCAGAAGAAGATCGTGCGGATGATGGTGGCGAGATACAGCGGGTCTGTGAAGAGGTCGATGAAGTTGGCGAAGCCGACGAAGACGTAGCCCTGACCGAACGGGTCGGTCGTGGTCATGCTGGACCAGATTGCCTCGCCGGCGGGCCAATAGAAAAAGAAGATGGTGACCAGAAGCTGCGGCAGCAGCAGGGCTACGGGCAGCAGCCAGCCGTTGAACAGGGTGCGGCGGTCCATGGGCTACAGGAGCCCAATATCGTGCGAACGAGATAGAAACACCCCCTTCCCTTGAGGGAGGGGGATGGGGGGAGGGGTGCGTACAAACGACGACTTGGGTGGTGTGCACCCCTCCCCGCATCCCCCTCCCTCAACGGGAGGGGGTGTTTCTATCCTATCGCTTGCGATCACTCCTTCACCGACCTTTGGAACTCGCGCAGCACCTTGTTGCCGCGCTCGACTGCGCTGTCCATCGCCTGCTGCGCGGTCTGGTTGCCCTGGAAGGCTTTTTCCATTTCCTCGTAAATGATGTTGCGGATCTCGGGCAGGCGGCCCAGCCGAAGTCCTTTGGAGTACTTGGTGACCGTCCCACGCTCCAGTTGCAGCACGGGCAGGTCGGCGCCGGGGTTCTTCTGGTAGAATCCCTGCTGCTTCGCCAGATCGAATCCGGCCATCGTCACCGGCACATAGCCGGTGTGCTCGTGCCAGTAGGCGTCGTTTTCTGGCTGGCCCAGGAACGCCAGGAACGTGGCGACCGCCTTGTATTCCGCCAGCGTGCGGCCCGGCGCCGTCATCGTCCACAGGCTGGCACCGCCGATGATCGAGTTCTCGGGCTGCTTGATGATGTCCGGATCGTACGGCAGGTACGCCTCGCCCCAGTCGTACTTGGCGCTCTTCACCAGGTCGCCACGCATGCCGGAGGAATCGAAATGGATGCCGGCCTTGCCCGCCACCAGCAACTGGTCGGGCGCGTTGTCGCGGCCGGTGTATTTGAACGATCCCTGCTTCGACATCTCGACCAACCGCGCCATGTGCTTGACATGCGCCTTGCTGTTGATTTCGAGCTTGGCACCCAGGCCTTCGAATCCGTCGGCCTCGCTGGCGAACGGGATGTTGTGCAGGGCGCTGTATTGCTCCAGCTGGATCCAACTGAGCCACGCGCTGGTGGACGGGATTTCCGCCGCGTTCTTGGTCTTGATGGTGTCCGCCGCCTTGTGCACCTCTTCCCAGGTAACCGGCGGCTTGTCAGGATCGAGACCGGCCTTGCGGAACGCATCCTTGCTGTACCACATCACGGCGGTGGACGAATTGAACGGCATCGACGCCATCCGTCCATCGGCCAGGCTGTAATAGCCGCGCACCGACGGAATGTAGGCCTTCGGGTCGATGTGCACGCCGGTTTCCTTGACCAGCTCCCAGACTTCCTTGATCGCCTTGCCGGCGGCCAGCATCGTTCCAGTGCCGACTTCGAAGATCTGCGCGATATGCGGTGCCTGGCCGGCGCGCGAGGCCGCGATGGTGGCGTTCAGCACGTCGCCATAGCCGCCCTTGTAGATCTGCTGCACCTCCACCGCGTTCTGACTCTGATTGAACTTGTCGGTCAGGTACTTCACCTGCGCGCCCAGCGCCGCAGTCATGGCGTGCCACCAGACGATCGTGGTCTTGGCGGGCTGGGCGCGGGCCGGCAGAAGCGGGGCTGCGGCCAAGGCGGCCGTGCCGGCGAGAAGCGTGCGGCGTTGCATCGTGTGCGTTTCCCTTGTTGCCAGACGGTGGCGTGGGCGTAGCCCGCCACCCGTTGCCGTCCTATTACGCGATGATGACGCTGGGATGAAGGTCCCTTTTTTCGCGCCGCGATCTGCCGCGTTCCTGGGAAAAACCGGACGAGCCGCCGATCCCCTCACAAAAACGCATCTCCGTCCGATGCCAGCATTGCATCCCCCTGGGCGTCGCCCTGCGCATCGCCGGCCGGCTGGCCGCCCGCCGAATCCAGCATTGCCCGCACCCGTGCCGCCAGGTCCTCGCCGCGGAATGGCTTCTCGATCAACGCGATGGCGGGGTCGAGCCGGCCCTGGTGCACGAACGCATTCTCCGAATAGCCCGTCATGAACAATACTCGGATGTGCGGCATCAGCGGCCTGGCGCGAATGGCCAGATCGCGTCCGTTCATCCCCGGCATGACGACATCGGTCAGCAGCAGGTCGATTCGTTCCGTGGCTCGAGCGATGATCGACAGGGCCGTCGCGGCGTCGCCTGCCTCCAGCACCCGGTAGCCGACTTCGCGCAGAGTTGCGACGACGAAACCGCGCACGCCGGCGTCGTCCTCGGCGACCAGGATCGTTTCTCCCGCACCGTGGACCTCCCCGGTGGACTGGCCGGTGACAGCCTTGCTGCGCGGCGATGCGCCCGCCGTCAGCGCGGGCAGAAACAGCCGCACCGTCGTGCCCCGGCCGGGTTCGCTCTCGATCTCGACATGGCCGTTGGATTGCTTCACGAAGCCATAGACCATGCTGAGCCCAAGGCCAGTGCCCTTGCCGGTTTCCTTCGTGGTGAAGAACGGCTCGAACGCACGCGCTGCCGTTTCGCGCGACATACCGGTGCCGGTGTCGTGGACCGACAGCGCGACATACGGGCCGGGGCTGATATCGCGGGACTTCGCCGCCGCCGGATCGAGATGGACGTTGCCAGTCTCGATCCGCACGCAGCCGCCATTCGGCATCGCATCGCGCGCGTTGATCACCAGGTTGAGCAACGCCGTCTCAAGCTGGTTGGTGTCACAAAAGCAGAGCGGGAGGTTCTTTTCCAGCGCGAACTCGCAATTGATGATCTCGCCCTGGGTGCGGCTGATCATGTCACCCATGCCGGAGACCAACTCGTTCAGATGGACTGTCCCGGGCCGCAATGGCTGGCGCTGCGCATAGGCCAGCAGTCGTTGTGTCAGCGTCGCGGCACGCGTGGCTCCGCCCATGGCGGACTGCATCGCCCGGACAGCCCGGGCCGGGGCGTCGGTCAGCGTGCGGTTCAGCAGTTCGAGGTTGCCGATGATGATCGTCAGCAGATTGTTGAAGTCGTGCGCGATGCCGCCAGTGAGTTGGCCGATCGCTTCCGTCTTTTGCAATTGGCGCAACTGGTCCTCGGTTTCGCGATGCAGGCGCGCCGCTTCCTTGTCGGCCGTGACGTTGCGGCCGATCACGTAGATCAGGCCGTTCTGTGCCGTCATCGTCCAGTCGATCCAGCAATAGGACCCATCCTTGTGGCGGAAGCGGTTTTCCATGCGGACGGTGCCTGCGCCCTCGGCGAGCCGGCGGCGTCCCTCGGTGCCGACCGCCAGGTCATCCGGATGGCGCAAATCGTTGACGTGCAGCGACCTGATCTCTTGCTCGCTCCAGCCGAGGGTTTGGGTCCATGCGGGATTGACGCTGAAGAAGTAGCCTTCGAAGTTGCTGACGCCGAGCAAGTCCTCGGACACGTGCCAGATCCGGTCGCGCTCGTGGGTGCGTGCCGCGAGAAGACGGGCGAAGCGGTGACGCTCCCCCGTGCTCAGCATCAGCAGCGCACCCAGCAGACTGGTACTCAGGACGCCGATCACCAGGACTGCCCAACTTTGCCAGCTATGGTGCCGCGCAGCGTAAAGCGGTGTCGGCGCCGTCCTGATGCGATAGCTGCGCCCGCCGAAAGCAATCGTCTGCTGCTCCGCGGGTGCGGCGCCCGAGGGCAGGGTGTCGAACAGCGGCTGTTGCGTTTGCTGGTCGACAAGCTGGACTCCAAGCGCCTGCCCCGCGGAACCAAGCAGCGACGTGACAACCGTGTCCATGCGCAGCACAACGACCAGCACGCCGCGGCTTTCCGAAGCAGTCGACACCGCCAGCGCCAACAGAATCGCCGTCGGATCACCCGGGTCCTGCACCAGGCGGATAGGGGTCGTTGCCGCCGCGGCGTGGTTGCGCAGCGTCATCTGGATCGCCCCCGCGCGCACCGGATCGGACGCCAGATCAAAGCCGAGCGCCGCCTCGTTGCCGTGCAGCGGTTCCATATAGAGGACGGGATAATACGCCGGCCGGTCTCCGGCGGGGATCAAGACGCCGCCAGAACCATGCTCGCGGATCGCGAAGCCCGGTATATCCCGTTGCTGTGAGGCTTCGAATTCGACGCGATCCGAGGCGGCGACCCGCGGCACCCATTCGATGGCCTGGATGGCCGGTGTCCGCTGCAGCAGCGGACTGACAAGCGTGGCGAAATCCTCCCGCGTGATCGGCGCCGCGCCGCGCCACGACGCGCTGAGTTGCTGTAACGAGTTGGTCTGCGCCGCCAATTCGAACTGCAATTTATCCCTGACGTCCTGCGACAAAAGGCGGAATTCGGTCAGCGACTGATCGTGCTCCCAGGTGCAGGTTCTTACGAAAATTGCCACGAACAGGGCAAAGAACAGCAGCATCGGCAGCGCGACGGGCAGCATGCGGCTGCGCCATAGGCGGCGCGGTTCCCCAGCCAGCACCATGACCAGCGGCAGGAACATCAACACCCCGAGCGTGTCGCCGATCCACCAGGAGAACCAGTTCGCCGCAAGCTGCGAAAGGCCCACCGTACCAAGCAACGCCATGCCGGCAAGCGAGATGCTGGCGCTGGTCAGGCACGTGAGCGGTGCGATGATGAAGAAGCGGCCGAGATCGCGTGGATTGTCCAGCGCCATCCGGTGGCGGACGAACCGCCGCAGCGACCATGCGCCAAGCGCGGCCTGGGCGGTGGACGCGACGGCAATCAACAGCGCCAGCGCGACGAACATGCCAGGAGATTGCCGGACCGCTGCTCCGATCCACACGTTCAGCATGCAGGAGCCGGCGAAGATCCAGGGCAGCACGCGTGGTCCGCCGATGATTGCCGCGGCCATGGCGATGCCGGCCGGGGGAAAGATCGCGGTGGCATAGCCGGGCGGAACCGCGAGCAGCAGGCCAAGCCGGCCGGCGATCACGTAAATGAGAGCGACCGCGAGGCAGAACGTTAGGGGCGGCGCGCGTGCCGTCGAGATTTGCCTGCTGTCGAACCAGGGCATGCCCTCTACCCCCGAGACAAGGCCGCCGCTTGAAGACGCTGGAGGCTCGTTGAGGCCAACAATACCAGAGGGGGTTGGGGACGCCTAGAAAAAGCGCGGCCCAGGGTCTGGGCGTGGTTGCACTGGGGTGTGTTTGCGCTGGGCGTAGTTGCGCTGGGGCGTGGTTGCGCTGGGGTGTGGTTGCGGTCCGCGCAGCGGGTTTTCGAAACGTTGGCGCCCGGATCAAGCCGACTTCGATCCGTCCGCCGTTCGCCGGCCCGTCAGGTCATCGCCGGCATCCCGCGGCATCAGCAGCGCGATCGGCCCCGCCAGCAGCGGCATGCATGCCACGACGACGAATGCCACGGTGAAGTCGACCGGTCGTGCCGGATGGTCGCCGGACAGGCGGATCGCCACCTCCAGCGCCAGGGCGCCGGCGGAAACCCCGATCGTCGCGGCAAGCTGCTGACCGGTGATGTACAGGCTGGTCGCCGCGCTCATGCGCGAACGCGGCACGTCGCCATAGGCCAGGGTGTTGTACGCGGTGAATTGCAACGAGCGGAAGAAGCCTCCCACCAGCAGCACCGCATAGATCGCCGCCACCGGCCAGGTGGGGCGGAACGCCGCGCACAGTCCCAGCATCACGGCGGATACCAAGCCGTTCCACAGCAGCGTGTCGCGGAAGCCGAACAACCGCAGGGCGTGCTGGGCCGCAGGCTTCATCACGAAGGCGCCGGCGGCGCTGGCGAAGGTGATCAGCCCGCTCTCCACCGCCGAATTGCCGAACGCCACCTGCATCATCATCGGCAGCAGGAACGGCACCGCACCGATTCCGGTCCGGAACAGCATCATGGCGCAGAAGGCGACGCCGAAGCACGGCAGCTTCAGCAGCGAGAAGTCCAACAGTGGTGCCGGGCTGCGCCAGGCGTGCAGCCCGTAGCCCAGTGCGGCCGCCAGTCCGACTCCCACCATCGCCCCGGTCAGCCATGGTTGCACCACGCCGCGGCCTGCCGTCTCCATCCCGAACATCACGCAGGACAGTGCGACGCCGCACAGCGCCAGGCCGAGGAAGTCGAATCTGCCGGGCGGTGGCTCACGCGTATCCGGAATGAACAGCGTCACCAGAACAATGCCGAGGCAGCCGATCGGAACATTGATGTCGAAGATCCATCGCCAGTTGAAATAGGTAACGATAAATCCGCCAACCGGCGGCCCCAGCACCGGCCCCAGCAACGACGGCATGGTCAGCCACGCCATCGCCGCGACCAACTCGTTGCGCGGCGCCGTGCGCAGCAGCACCAGCCTCCCGACCGGGACCATCATCGCGCCGCCGATGCCTTGCAGCACGCGCGCCGCGACCAGGAACGCCAGGGTATCCGCCCGCCCGCACAGCACCGAGCCGATTGTGAACACCGCGATCGCCGCGCGGAATACGCTGCGCGTGCCGTAGCGATCTGCGATCCAGCCGCTGGCCGGGATGAACACGGCGAGGCTGAGCAAGTAGGAGGTCAGCGCCACGTTCATGCGAACCGGCTGCACGCCGAACACGTGCGCCATGGTCGGCAGCGCCGTGGCAATCACCGTCGAATCCAGGTTTTGCATGAACAGGGCGCAGGCGACGATCACTGCGGTGAGGCGAGTGCCGCTGCTGGTGCCGCCTCGGACGCGCTTGCTGGAGGAAGCGGCGCTCTGCTCTGACATGTACACAGTGTCGCGCGTGACGTGAGGCGGGGAAAGCCCCGCCTCGCTCAGGTACCTGCTTTGTGCGTCACTGCTCTGTGCGTCGCTGCCTTGCGCGTCGCCTGCGTGCGGGCACCTCCCCGGGTTGCCACCTCCTTCGCCTGCCACCGCCTAGCCTCGCGAGATTGTGAATTTCCGCGCAACCTCCTGTCGGCTTCGTAATGTCGCGGCATATTGACGGACAGGCGCCGCAGTGCAGCCTGAAGCTCCTGTCGCTGGGAGGCGCAGGATGGGACCGGAGCGATGGGGCAAGGAACCGCACCCCTGGCGGGACTTTCGCCCCGTCGCCCGGTAGCCATCAGCCGCCGACCCAAAGGCGCGGAGCTGGTCAGCATCGATAGACGGGACCGTGCCGCGGCGGCCTCAACCCAGGCTTCCCCCAGCCCCAACCCAGGCTTCCCCCGATGAACTCTCGGACAATTCGTCGCTGTACAAGCACTAGTTACGCGACACGACTCGGTGCACAGGTCAACTAGTGGCGGGCGGTTGTCGCTACGGTCAGGTGACGACCTACCGCTTTCAGGAAAGGTTTCACGTATGATCAGCAACGAAGTCAGTGATGGACTGGCCGGCATCCTGCGTACTGCTATCGTAGAGCTCGTTCGCCGCGACGGTCCCGATTTGTCAGCACGGCAACTTGGTGTGTTCCTGACCTGCTACCTGGAGACCGAGGCGCAGACCGTGCGTGGCCTGGCCGCAAAGCTGGGCGTCTCCAAGCCAGCGATCACGCGCGCACTCGACCGGCTGTCGGAATTCGATCTGGTGCGGCGCAAGACCGATCCGCTCGATCGGCGCAGCGTGTTGGTGCAGCGGACGGCGACCGGCATGGCATTTCTGCGCGAGTTGCGCACTATCCTGCGCGATGCCGCGAGTGCAATGCACATTACCGCGGAACCGGCACAGGCTCGTCACCGGGCCGGCTCGGAACCAGTGCGGGCGACGCACTGACCGTTGGAGCGCGCAGCGCGCTCCGGTTACGGTCTTTAAGGGGCAGCTTACGATCGACCTGATCGTGGCGGGGGTAATCTCGTCCTTTCCCGGGTAGATGGGTGGCAGTGGGCGTCGCATCAGGCCTGGGCATGAGGGTTGGCCTTCGGCAGTCTCGTTGATGGTCGGCGCCGCCCCCTCGTGCTGGCGGGGCAAGTGCGGGCTATCTGTCGGCGTTGCTCGGATAGGTTCGGCAAGTTGCCGACTACCCCTTGGCCGTCATGCAGATTGCTGGCATGCGGATGGCTGGCTGATCGCCGGCCATGACCAGACGATTTTGGGCCGCCACGCCCCCAGCTGCATCACGAAATTCGCTTGCCGCATTCGCTGCCGGCGTGCCATGCTGCGATGCAGCAAAGCGCGCGCGGGCTCGCATGCGTCACCGCTTGTGGCGTCCGCCGGAACCGGGAGTACGTCCTCGAAGCAGGCTCTGGATGCACCTGCACCGAAGGGGGAAGGGCAATCCGCCACCCCTCCGTTGCCCATCGGGGGAGTCTGTTCGCATGCTGGACCAGCCACTCGTCAATCTGTTCGCACACGTCAAGCCCGGCGACACGCCGTGGCGCAGCGACGGCCTGCGCGACTTCTTCCTGTACCGTGACCTCGGCGTAGCGGAAGCCACCGGCGGGCGGGTCATCGCCCAGTACGTCAAGGCGAACGCGCCGCCGACCGAAGGCACCGGCTGGCACCGCCACGTCGCCGACTTCCATATCGTCGTCATGCTGAAGGGCTGGGCGCGATTCATGTACGAGGACAAGGAACACCTCGTCGCCGCCGGCGACTGCGTGCACCAGCGTCCGGGCATCACCCACTACCTGTTCGACTACTCGCCGGACATGGAATACCTGGAAGTCGTTGCCCCGGCGGACTTCAAGACGCTGGATGTGGACGGCCCCTGCGACGTTCCAGTGCCAATGCCTTGGGTGGAAACCGTTTGAGGCTTGGCGAGCGATCAGAACTCGACGTCCAGTTCCTCGATTTGTTCGGGTTCGCGCAGCGCCGCCGCGATCCATTCCTGCATCGCCGGCCAGCCCATGATATGGTCGCAATAGGTATCGCAGGCGGCGTCCAGCGCCACGCCATAGCTGCGGAAGCGGGTGACCACCGGAGCGTACATCGCGTCGCCGACGCTGGCGTGGCGACCGAACAACCAGGGGCCGCCCCAGGTCTGCAGGCATTCGCGCCAGATTTCCGTGATGCGGTCGATGTCGGCGCGCGCCGCCGACCACAACGTGACGCCGGGGCGGTGCAGTCGCAGATTCATCGGCAACGAGGACCGCAACGCCGAGAAGCCCGAATGCATCTCCCCCGAGATCGAACGGCAACGGGCGCGCGCCATGCGGTCGCCCGGATAGATCGCGGCGCGGGGGAATGTTTCGTGCAGATACTCGGCGATCGCCAGCGTGTCCCACAGGGTCACGCCGTCGTGGATCAGGCAGGGTACGCGGATCGACGAGGCTTTCAGCAACAACTCCGCCCGGTTGTCGGGATCGTCGAAATCAACCGCTTTTTCGTCGAACTCCAGCCGCGCCAGTTGGCAGAGCAGGAAACCCCGCATTGACCAAGAGGAGTAGTTCTTACTGCTTATCAGGAGCGTTGCGGACATGTTGCTTCCCCTGACCCACTGGGCCATGCTGCGGTGCAATAATAGGCACGGCGCCACCGCCGGGGAAAGCACCACCTAGCTGATGATCTACGAGTTCTACCAGGCCCAATCCGACTTCCTGATGCCGTTCCGCCAGGTGGCGCGCTTTGGCGCCGGCCTGGCGGAGCTTTTGGAAACCGGCTGCGGCGCCCCGTCCTCGACGCTGCGTCACCTGCGCGCGAGTTGGAGCCTGTTCGCCGAGACCGGGCTGACGCACCGCCGCCCGTCCTTCGGCATCGCTTCTGTGGATGTCGGCAACCAATTGGTGGGCGTGACGGAGGAAGCCGCCGACGACACGCCCTTCGGCACGCTGCTGCATTTCCGCAAGGACGCGGCGATCCTGCAGCCGCGGGTGCTGCTGGTGGCGCCGATGTCGGGGCATTTCGCCACGCTGTTGCGCAACACCGTGGAGGTCATGCTGCCGGAGCATGACGTCTTCATCACGGACTGGAAGAACGCGCGGGACATTCCCGAGAATGCCGGCGCGTTCGGGCTCGATGAGTTTGTGGCGCATCTGATCCGCTTCCTGGAGGCGATCGGGCCGGGCGCGCACATCGTAGCGGTGTGCCAGCCGGCGGTCGCGGCGCTCGCCGCCGTTGCGCTGATGGCGGAGGCCGGCAACCCGGCACAGCCGCGCAGCATGACGCTGATGGCCGGGCCGATCGACACACGGATGAACCCGACCAAGGTGAACGAGCTGGCGATGTCGCGGCCGATCCAGTGGTTCGAGAAGCACCTGATCGGCACCGTGCCCTGGGGCTTCGCCGGCGCGCGGCGGCGGGTCTATCCGGGGTTCTTGCAGCTTGCCGCGTTCATTAGCATGAACCTGGACCGGCACGTGACGGCCCACCTGGGACAGTTCCGCAACCTTGTCGGCGGGGACGAGTTCGAGCGTCGAAGCGCATCGCCGATTCTATGGCGAGTACGGCGCGGTGATGGACCTGCCGGCGGAATTCTACCTTGAGACGGTGCAGCGCGTGTTCCAGGACCATGATCTGCCACAAGGCCGTCTGACATGGCGCGGCGACGTCGTGCGTCCCGAGGCGATCCGACGCACCGGCCTGCTGACGGTGGAAGGTGAGCGCGACGACATCTGCGCGATCGGCCAGACAATGGCGGCATTGGATCTTTGTTCGGGCATTCGGGTGAATTTGAAGCAGAACCATCTGCAGACTGGTGTGGGGCATTACGGCGTGTTCGCCGGCAAGCGCTGGGCGCGTGAGGTTTATCCGCGCGTGCGCGAGATGATCCAGGTGATGAACTGATACGGCGATTCCATGAAACCGCACCTATGGTTGAGGCCCCACCGTGAGTTGCCGGGGCACCGCTTGGTTTTTGAGGTGCAGCGCGAACGGCTCACTGAGGTTGCCCGCGTCCAGGGCGCATCTGAGGAGCCCGAGGAATTCCAGGCCGTTTTCGAGGAGGTGATGCACCACGCGAAGAGGCAGCTGGCGCACCTTCCGGAGCAGAGGATGGATCGGCAAAAGACCTGAGGACATCGTCTATCGGTTTCAGGGACGGGCTGTGCATTGGCAGCAGCTCCGAATAATGCGGGTCCGTCAAGATAGTTTCGCGAACGGGTCGGCTGCTCTTGCCGCTAAGTCGATTCTTAGCCATGCCTTCTAATTATAATGTGTCCAAATTTCGTGTTGCCGCCACGGTCGGTGCGCCTTTCCGCCGTGGTGCGGCGTCACTGCGCTACGGCAGCATCCGTCCCAGCGGACGGCCGCCGAACAGGTGCGCATGCAAATGCGGCACTTCCTGCCCGCTATGCACGCCCATGTTGAACAGCAACCGGTATCCGGGAGCCTCCAGCCCAAGGTCCTTTGCCACCTTCCCGACCGCACGCACGAACCCGGCGATCTCCGCATCGCTCGCCTTGGCACTGAAATCGGCGAACGAGCAATAGGGGCCCTTCGGCAGCACCAGCACATGCGTCGGCGCCTGCGGGTTGATGTCGTGGAACGCCAGCGCCCATTCGTCCTCAAAGACCTTCTTGCACGGAATTTCCCCGCGCAGGATCTTCGCGAAGATGTTGTTGTCGTCGTAAGGCGGCAATCCGCTGACCGGCATGGCATAGCCTCCCTGGCATACAAGGCCTGCGCCGGAGCAAGCATCCCACGCCATCCCAACGAACGCGGAGACCCAAGCCTCATCGGTCCCCGTTTTCGCCGCGATGACGCGCGAGAGCTTGTTCGGCGCCTAGCCCACAGAGGATTTTCGTCCCCTCCGGGGATTTTCGCCCCCTCAGGGGATTTTCGTCGTCTCCAGCCCGAAAGCAACCGGCAGCGACTTCACCCGCGCCGCCTTCTCGGCAATGCCGCTGATGCCCTCGCGGCGCTTCAGCTCGTCCCATACCTCATCGGGGCTGACGCCTGCGGACGCCCACAGCACGATCAGGTGGTAGAGCACGTCGGCGCTTTCCCCGATCAGCGCGTCGCGGTTGCCGGCGACGGCTTCGATCAGGCACTCCACCGCCTCCTCGCCGAATTTTTGTGCCACCTTCGCCGTCCCGCGCGCCAGCAGCCGCGCCGAGTGGCTCACCGCGGGATCAGCCGTCCGCCTGCTCATCACGACGGACCACAGCCGGTTCAGCACGGCGCAGGCAGGCCCGAGAGCCAGCGGCGGCGGCGGACGCGACGCCGGCAGCTCCGGCGCCAACGCCCGGCGGGCCGGTTTGCCCCGCTGCTTCGTCTTCCGCGGCTTGGTGGGTTTCAGAGTCTTCGTGGCCCGTGCGATCAGCGGGTCATGTCGTATCTGGCGCCGCTTCTTGGTGGACTTCGCCATCGTGGCCTCACGCCGCCTGCCGCGGCAGGCGCACCGGCAGGCCGGCTTCCGCCAGCGCCGCCTTTACCTGGGCGATGGTGAAGGTACCGAAATGGAACACGCTCGCCGCCAGCAGGCCGGTGGCGCCCGCCCGCGCGCCTTCCACGAAGTGCCGCAGCGTGCCGACTCCGCCGGAGGCGATCACCGGCACCCGTATTGCTCCACAGACCGCGCGCAGCAGAGGCAGGTCGAAGCCGAGTCCGGTGCCGTCCCGGTCCATGCTGGTCAGCAGGATCTCGCCCGCGCCCAGTTCCACCACGCGGCGGCACCAGTCCACCGCGTCGATGCCGGTAGGGCGGCGGCCACCATGGGTGTACACCTCCCAGCGGTGTGGGCCGGACTGCTTGGCGTCCACCGCGACCACCACGCACTGGCTGCCGAACTTGGTGGCCGCCTCGCGCACCAGCTCCGGCCGCGCCACCGCCGCCGAGTTGACGCTGCATTTGTCGGTGCCGGCCAGCAGCAGGCGGCGCATGTCCTCGGTGGAGCGGATGCCGCCGCCGACCGTCAGCGGCAGGAACACTCGTGCCGCGGTGCGGGACACCACGTCCACGATCGTGTCGCGGTTTTCATGGCTGGCGGTGATGTCGAGGAAGCACAACTCGTCGGCGCCGGCCGCGTCATACACCGCCGCTTGCTCCACCGGATCACCGGCGTCGCGCAGCGAGACGAAGTTGACGCCCTTGACGACACGGCCGTCCTTCACGTCGAGGCAGGGAATGACACGGAGCTTCAACATCGGCGAATCTCATAGACGGTGCTGCCGTGAGCATGGCAAGCACTTATCGCGGAAAGTTTCGAGACGATTGCCCGCGGGGTGCCCTCGGGATGGATCACTTGCCCGGTTTGTCCGGATATGGGGGGTGGGTCAGCCCGAAAGCAGGGCCAGCGCAGCGGCGGGGTTGATCCGGCCGTCATAGAGCGCGCGGCCGACCACCACACCCTCCACCCCGGTGCCGGCCACCCCGGTGCCGGCCACCCCGGTGCCGGTGGTTGCGTGGCGCAAGGCGGCCAGGTCGTCCAGGCCGCCGACACCGCCCGAGGCGATCACCGGGGTGGAGAGCTGCCGCGCAAGCTCTACCGTCTGCGCCACGTTGAGGCCGCTCAGCATGCCGTCTCGGCTGATGTCGGTGTAGATGATCGCGGCCACGCCGGCATTTTCGACGCGCAGCGCGAGGTCGAGGGCGGTCAGCGTGGAGGTCTTCGCCCAGCCCTCGGTGGCGACGAGGCCGTCGCGCGCGTCGATGCCGACGGCGATGCGGCCGGGGAAGGCGCGACAGGCTTGGTGGACCAACGCGGGGTCCTTGACCGCGCCGCTGCCCAGGATGACGCGACTGATGCCGGCGGCGAGCCAAGCCTCGATGCCGGCCATGTCGCGGATGCCGCCGCCGAGCTGCACCGGGGTGCGCACCGCGGCGAGAATTGCGCGCACCGCGTCGGCGTTGACCGGCCGGCCGGCGAAGGCACCGTTCAGGTCCACCACATGCAGCCACGCGAAGCCCGCATCCTGCCAGGTACGTGCTTGGGCGGCCGGGTCGTCGGCGTAGACGGTCGCCTGGTCCATGGCGCCGCGCCGCAGGCGGACGCACTTGCCGTCCTTCAGGTCGATGGCGGGGTAAAGGGTCAGGGACATGGGCGCAGGTGGGCAGCGGCCAGGGGCTCCGCCCCTGAACCCCGCCAGGGGGCTTTGCCCCCTGGACCCCTAGCAAAGGCGTAGCCTTTGCAATCCATCTGTTTGGCTGGGAGGTGGGGCGGGGGTGAGACGGTATCGCCGCCCCCGCCCCACCTCCCAGCCAAGTAAAGGGCTCCAAGGGCTCGCCCTTGGCGGGGTTCCAAGGGGCAGAGCCCCTTGGTCGGGGGTTGGGGGGCGAAGCCCACGACACTGCTGCCCACGCTCACCCTGCCCGTCCTCGCCGGTTGCGCAGCCGCTTGTAGTAATAGAATCCGCGCACGACCTGGCCGCGCACCAGCGCGTATTCCGGGTGCACGCCCCACCGTACGTAGCCGAGCAACTTGTACAGCTGGATGGCCGCCTCCTGCGTCTCGCGCACATCCAGGTTCAGCACGTGGTATCCGAGTTCGCGGGCGCGTTCCTCCACCCCCAGCGTCAGCATCCGTGCCAGCCCATGGCCGCGGGCATAAGGCGCGATGTAGGAGTGCATGACGTGCGCGGCGAAGGACTGAGCCTCGTTGTTGCGCGGTGGGCGGACCAGGTGCGCCGAGCCGACCACGGTGCCGTCCAGCCTGGCCGCGAACAGCTCCCGTTCCGGCACCAGGAGCACGCCACGGAAGTAGCTTTCCAGCGCGCGGCGGCCGGGCGGGTTTACCCAGCCGAAGCCGCCGCCATCGATGATGGCGGCGTGGGTCGCCTCGCACAGCGCGTGCAGGTCGTCTTCGCTGAACTCGACGATGCGCTCGACGAAGAGTTCCGGCTCGGCGACGGGCTGCGGTTCCAGGGGGGCGGACATCGCGTCAGGGCGCCCAACGGAGGAAATTGGCCAGGATGCGCAGGCCGACTTCCTGGCTCTTCTCGACGTGGAACTGCGTGCCGGCGAGGTTGCCGGAGGCGACCATCGCCACCACCGGCCCGCCGTATTCCGTGGTGGCGATCACCTGGCGCGGATCGCCGCCCACCAGGGCGTAGCTGTGGACGAAATAGGCGTGGTCGCCGGGCAGCAGCCCGTCCAGCAGGGGGTGCTCGCCGGGGGAGAAATCCAACGCGTTCCAGCCCATCTGCGGCAGGCGCAGGCCGGGCGCGGGCAGCTCCGCGATATCGCCGGGGATCCAGCCGAAGCCGGCGGTCACGTCGTGTTCCAGGCCGCGTTCGGCCATCAACTGCATGCCGACACAGATGCCGAGGAACGGCTGGCCGCGGGCAACCGAGGCTTCGATCGCCTCGCGCATGCCGGACACCGCTTGCAGGCCGCGCGCGCAGTCGGCGAAGGCGCCCTGGCCCGGCAGCACCACGCGGTCGGCGCGGGCGACGGTGTCGGGGTCGGCGGTCACCTCCACCTCGGCGTCCAGGCCGCTCCGCTCGGCGGCCAGCATCAGGCCGCGCGAGGCCGAGGCCAGGTTGCCGCTGCCATAGTCCACCACCGCGACCTTCATCGCGCTGTTCCGGGGGGCAGGAAGCGGCCGGCCAGGTCCGGGCGGCGCTGGAGCAACTGGCCGAGTGCCTCGGTTTCGTCGCGCGCGCTGACGACCTCCAGCAACGTGAAGCCGCGCAGCCCCAGCGACCAGCGGCGCATGTCATTGCCGAAGATGCCGAACCAGCTGGCCAGCGCCAGCATCAAGGCCGCCTGCGTGGGGCCGGAGGTCAGCGCCTCGATCAGGATGGCCGCCGCCAGCGACAAGGCGGCGGGAATCCAGGCGCGATGCGCCGCCAGCCAGAGCGGGCCGAAGATCAGCGCGCCCCAGGAGAAGCCCTCCTGCACCAGCACCGGGGCGGCGTCGGGCCGCAGATGGCCGGTCCAGAACTTCACAGCGCACCCTTGGTGGACGGGATGGCGTCGGCGGCGCGGGGATCGATCGCCACGGCCATACGCAGGGCGCGGGCGGTGGCCTTGAAGCAGGACTCGGCGACGTGATGCGCATTGCGGCCGGCGCGCTGGTTCACGTGCAGGGTGACCGCGGCGTTGGTGGCCAGGGCGCGGAAGAACTCCTCGAACAGTTCGGTGTCCATCTCACCTATCTTGGGGCGTTCGAAGGTCACATTCCAGACCAGGAACGGGCGGCCGGAGATGTCGATCACGGCTTCCGCCAGGGCCTCGTCCATCGGTACCAGGGCTTGGCCGAAGCGGGTGATGCCGCGCTTGTCGTCCAGCGCCCGGGCGACGGCCTGGCCGAGCACGATGCCGACATCCTCGGTGGTGTGATGGAAGTCGACGTGCAGGTCGCCCTTGGCGCGCACGGTCAGGTCGAACAGGCCGTGGCGGGCGAAGGCGGTGAGCATGTGGTCGAGGAAGCCGATGCCGGTGGCGATGTCCGCCTGCCCCGTCCCGTCGAGATCCAGGGTCAGGGTGATGTCGGTTTCGGAGGTCCGGCGGCTTAGAGTCGCGGAGCGGGCCATGATGCGTGGACCACTACCCCGGCCGAGGCGGTTGGTCCAGCGGCGGATGAAGTCGTGGCGGGCGGTTCTGGTGCATGGGGTTGTGGTGCGGGAATTCTTAGGTCGACCGGCCGGAGGGGCGCGGAAGCAGGGAACAGACTGCTCGGCGCGGGGTGTTGTGGAACGCGTGTCTCACGGACGTCTCGTTAGGAATTGCGTGAGATTTTTATGGCGTGACTGAGACCCAGCCGCGGCCTGTCTCGCAGGCGTCTCGTTTCGTTTCCAGTGAGACAGGTCGGGTGTGGTGCGTGGGAGTATGCCGAACCTGCGGAGCGGTTGGCTGCAAAGGAAGAAAGAACTGGAACGCAGATAAGAGGCCGATGCACGCGGATGCTCGCAGATGGGCCAGCTGCTGGCCTGGCCGACCGAGGCCAACGCCATGGGCCTGACATGAGTTGGCCTGACATGAGGAGTCGCGCTGCCGCGGAGCACCCAGGCGATCCGTGGGCATCTGCGTCATCTGCGTCATCTGCTGCTGATCTGCGTGAAAGCTTCCTGCCCCGCCACACGCCGCACCGGGCGGGCGGGGAGAAGGCGCTGCTCTCGTTGCCCGGGTCTTGCCGTTGTCGCGACGCGGCACGGCGTGCGATCGCGTTCTACGCGGCGACGGCACGAATCAGGACGGCGGGGCTGGCCGTGCTCCGGCCCCGTTCATCAGGCATGACAGTTGGCGTGTCGGGACAGCGGGCGGACCAGTCGGCGGGCCAGTGCCGAGACGCGCCAAAGGCCGCGGCCAGACAGCAGCGAGCCGGGCATGCGCGATCGGGACGGGAATGCCGTCCTGGCCGGGCAGCGGAGGCCGCGCGACCGATAGCCACGGCGGCGGCGATGCGGTTGCCTCGGCCGGCGCGCCCGGGGTGCGGAACAGCGGTTCGCGCGGGGCTCGGGTCATGCCGGGAATGATGTCGGGGTTTTCCCACCATTGCTGGGGACAGCGGGGGGCGCCGGCGCGGAACCCCTTTACGCTGCCGCCGAAGGCCACGATCGCGCGGGAGACCTCCGGCCAGTCCGGATGGCCCGGATTGATGCCGAAGCGGTGGGCCATCCAGGCGATGGCGTTGCCGAACTCACCTCGGATCGAGGCCGCCAGTTGCTGCACCGAGCCGGGCGGCAGGTCCGGCCGGTAGTGCCACCATGACGGCAGCCGGGCGCGGCGCGGGTCGGCGGCGAAGATGCGGTCGAGCAGGAAAAGGACGATCAGGCGGAAGAGATGCGCGAGGTGGTCCGGCAGGCGTGCGGACGCGGGTAGGCCGGCCCGATCTGCATCGGGGGAACAGGCTTCGGTCAGAGCGGTGTTCAGGTCGCTCGTCATAGAGGCATGGGTTTCCTTCGGTGGGCCGTCCAGGTTGCTCGGTCGGCGCATGATAGAACGGATTGGGAAGACGTGTCAAGCTATTTTTCTTAGGTGCTAGGTATAAAGTCGTGGCCGACGGGGAGGGCCGATTGGCTCGGCTCCGTGCGCTGGCCAGACGCCACGGCCGAGTTGATACCCAAGATGTCGCGCCACGGTTTGCCGCCTTCCAACGCCGCTGGGTTCGACGACCCGCCGTCCATGTACGTCTCCCCTGCGGTTCTGCCGTCCACTCGGGCAGGCTGGATGAGCGGGACCAGGCCCATTCGACCTGTATTCGCAAACAGATGGTTCCAGGTTACGGTCGGCGGGACGCTGAAAACCACGGTCGAAGGTCAGCTTCCGGCGACGGTCAGCGAGGGGGATTCCTGAACAGGCTCGGATGGTCCCTTTTGCGTGCCGATTGACAGGATGGTCGCCATCGGGAGTGCATGGGCGACCACCCTGACCATGCCTGCGGTCATGGTCAGGGTTGTCAGCCTGAACACATCATCGGTTCGACCCTTCCGAACCGATGATGCTCAGCAAGCAGCCGGGCAAGGAACTGCTGGCTAGCGCCGCACAGAGACGAACTATCCCGCTGACCACGCCGGACATTAGGCCGAGTCGAAAAACGTTGCCCAACCAGATGAAACCCATTAAAGGGCATTGCATGCCCTTACATACAAGCACCCGCCGTTTCCGTGAATTGGATGCCCTGCGAGGGGTAGCTGCACTATGGGTGGTGATCTACCATTATACCAGCGGAGTCCAGCATTGGTTGCCGCAACAACCGCTTCTGGTTGCTGAGATCACTCCCTGGTCTTATAATATTGAAGGGTGGTATGCGGTTCATCTTTTTTTTATTATCTCTGGATTTGTCCTCGTGAGTCCAGGGTTCTAGCCCAATCTCGGCTTAGGAGGCGAGCCGGAATGCCTCCATTCTATTGGTGTCCTGTCGTCCGATGACGAATTTCGCGAAGCTGTTGC
>CAWADP010000001.1:0-20746 GCA_963780805.1 uncultured Alphaproteobacteria bacterium | reverse complement strand
CCATCCGCCACTTCAGAACAGAACTGCGAACGCCGGGCGTAGCCGATTTTACGCTCGAGGCGGCGGCAAGGGTTCTGAGTAGATCGCCCTTCGACCCCATGATGCGGGACTTCCTTGTCCGCGACCTCGACACGCTGGGCCAGCGCCCGAGCTCTCGGCAATAGCCGCCTCCTTCGGTCCGGAGGCGCTCGCGGGCGCTCCTGGAGAATTTCTCGACCATGGAGGGCGTGATCGCCTGCTGCCCTGCGCTTTCCGCCATCGCTTGGGCGCGGTTGGAATCGGCTTGGGCCTGATCACGGATCGCTTTCAGGCCCGCGATGCGCTCCTTCAATGCCGGGTTGTCCAGGTCTGCGACACCGATCTCGATGGCGTCATAGAGGCGCTTGAGCCGCAGACTTTGTACAATTGCCCGTCACGCCTCCTGCTTGGTCCTTGGCGAGACAGCCAGCCCGAGGAACACGAGAACGGCTTGGTTGAGCCGCAGAATATCCTCATCGTCCAACCGGCCGACGCGCGCACCGACTTTGGTCTTTGGGACGATAGAAATCTTGTCCACCATCAGACGGCACGCCGCCCGCAGGCCATTGCGCTCGTTGCGCTGCACTGGCGGGCGGAACAGCGGCGCTTCGGTCTCGTCCGTGGTGAACGCGCAGACTGTGATCGAGTCGGTCGCGTCGAAGCTATCGTCCTGAACGACCAATCATGGGTCGCCGAGTTTCGCCGGTTCTTTTTGCCGGGCGAGTTCCAGGTACACCAGTGTCTGGTTCAGCAGCACATAGGCGATCTCGCCGAACGTAGCGGGGCCGGTGATCGCCAGCGCCCGGTCATCGGCAAGGCCGGCATAGAGATAGTTCAGGATGCAGTTGCAGGAGAATGCCGGCGTCACCGGATGAGCGGCGACATGCTCCAGCAATGAGCCACGATAGTCGTCGAGCGACGCTGCCTGGCGGTATTCGACGCCGGCCAGCACCGGCGCATAGAAGCGCACGGTGCGCGCCGTATCGTCGATCGCCTGGAAGCTCACGTTGATCAGCTCACCGGACAGGTCAGCCACCAGCGGACGCCGCGTATCGAGCCGGCTGGCTGTGGCATAGTCATAGAACGACGCGGCTTCGCCGTTGACCCGGCACTCCTGTGCCGCAAAGCCGGTCTCGGCAAACACGAAGCGGTCGCCGGAGCCTTGCGAAAACAGGTTGATGATGCCGATACTGCATGACCTGGTCCACGACGCGCGCCCGCAGCACCACAATCCGGTCGTTTGCGGCCTCGCCCGTTTGACCGTTGAACACCAGCGGCTTCTCCTGGCCGAGATCGTCGAGGTGCACGCCGGTGACCCAGCCAATCACCGGCGTGTCGAACAAGCCCGGCAGGTCATGCGCGCCGATCGCGTATTTCGCGTGTGCGTCCGATCCGGCCGGCAGCGCGATCAAGCAAAAGCCGTGCGACGGTGCGGCGTCGGGTATGTCCGACAGGCGGTCCGGCGCGACGAAGCCGATGTCGATGTCGGTCACCTCCGGCGGCAGTTCGGTGACGAAGACACGCTCCCGCTCAACTCGCCCGCCGTCGGCAGTGAGGAATACGGAATTGTGCCGCCCATCCAGTTGCCCCGCGTAAGCCTGGCAAGCGCGGACGCGTCACCGGCGACGTGCAGCCGCCTGCCTTGCGCGATCAGCCGATTGGCTTCGTCCACGGTGCGCAGCATGTCCGTCCGATCTTCTGTCACTTCAATGCCCCCAGTTCCGCCGCCACCTCATCGCCGTACTTGCTGAAGAACTGGTGCAGTTCCGCGATCATGGTCGGCTTGCGCGCCGGATCGCCGGCAGCGATGCGCACGGCGCGGGCCAGCGCCATGTTCGCGGCAAACAAGCTGAACTTGTGGGGCTTGGCGCCGCTCACCAGCCGGTCCCAGAGAGCGTCGCCAGGCGGAGGGATCTGTGCCATCGGAATCCTGCCATGCTGCCGCGTGCTGGTTAGGGCATTCGGGTTAACATTGCGTTGACAGACCGTGCATCAGGCTACGCGCCGGCTGGCGAGCCGCTCCGCCGTGCCGCCGAAACTCGCTGCCGCTTTTGGGTCCTGTTCGAATGCGACATGCAGTGCGTCGCCGTCGCTGTATCTGACCGTGAACCGCAGCGGCGAGGCGATACCATCGACGGTCAGCGTGCCATGCTCTCCGAGCTGCACCGGCGGCAGGCCGCACACCTGCGCACCGGAGTCGGACATGTCGATCAGCCGCGCATCGTGGCTGCGGCCGCCGACCGACACCCGGCATGGCAGATCCACCGCATACCGCTGCCCCGACCGCCTGTTCACCTCGGGAGTCGCGGTGCGGACCACGCGGATCACCGAGTGCTGCAGCGCGCCGACCGCAGTGTTCAGCGCCACCGCGTTCTCGCGCACGTCGCCGGCGTGTATGCCGGTTTGCTCGGCCTCGGCGAGTACTTCGGTTGTGCGCCTGGTCACCTCGTTCGCCGCTTCCGCCGTTCCGGCTACGCTGCGGGCGATCTCCGCCGTGGTCGTCCCTTGCTCTTCCATCGCCGCGGCGATCGAACTGGCAACGGCGTGGATGTCACCGATGGTCCGCTCGATCCGCGCCACGGCCGCGACCGACACGCCGGTCGCGCTGCGCACCTCACCGATGTGCTGAGCAATCTCCTGGGTGGACTGCGCCGTCTGCGTGGCGAGTGCCTTCACCTCGGAGGCGACCACGGCGAAGCCCTTGCCGGCATCGCCCGCACGCGCCGCCTCGATCGTCGCGTTCAGCGCGAGCAGATTGGTCCGGGCAGCGATCTCGCCGATCATATCGGCCACCGCGCCGATGCGACCGACCCGCTCGTTCAGCGCCTCGATGGAGGAGCGTGTCTCCCGGCTGGCATCGACCGCCTGGCCTACCATGACATTGGAATGCGCAACCTGGCTGCCGATCGCCCGGATCGACGCGCTGAGTTGTTCCGCGGCGGCGGCGACGGTCTGCACGTTCGCCAGGGCCCGCGCCGAGGCATCCGCCGCGCTGTGCGCCGAACTGCTGGTTCGCGACGCCAGCTCCGCCATTTCGTCCGCGGTCTGCGTCATATCCGTCGTGCGGGCGGCCACCTGACGCAAGGCTGTCGTGGTTTCCGATTCGATCGTCTCCGCCATGCCGATGAGCGAGGCATTCTTGTCCGCGACGGCTTGTTCTCGCGCATGCGCTTGCTCTGCGCCCAGACGCTGCGCACTGATCATTTCCTTCTGAAATACCAGCACCGCGCCTGCCATGGCGCCGACCTCATCGCGCCGGTGCGTTCCCGGTACCGTACCCACGAGATCGCCTTGCGACAGTTGCAGCATGGCATCCTTCAGGCCGGCCAGCGGGCGGGTGATGTCGCGGTTGATCATCCCCGCCACGGCGAGCACGCCGAGCAATATGGCGCCGCCGGACAAGGCCAGTTTCCACAGCAGCACATGCACCGCGGCATCGAGATCGCCGGTATAGGCGCCCGCCGCGAACACCACGCCCCACGGCGCGAACCGGGCCACGTAGGCAACCTTCCGCTGCGCCCGCGCCTGACCTGGCCGGGCATAAGTATAAGCGACGGCGCCCTCGTCGGCTTTGCGAAGAGCGTCCGCGATGCGGCTGGTGAGCAACGTGCCGCTGGCATCCCTCGCCGGCGATTGCCGATTTTCCAGCGTCGGATCAGCACCATGCACCACAAGCACATTGTCCAGCGTCTGGACGAACACATAACCCTGGCCGGCGTCGAACCGCATCACGTGCGCTGCCTTGCGGAACAACTCCAGCGCCTGGTCATGGGTGAGCTGGTGAGCAGCGACCTGATTCTCGAGCGACTGGGCGACGCCAATGGATATGTGCACGACCGCGCTAAGTTTATCGATGCGGTCGTCGATCATGCGCTGCTGAATCAGCGATGCGGCCACAAAGATTGCAACAGCCAGAACCAGCCCGGACAGTCCCGTCAGCAGGGCGAGCTTGGTCCTGATCCGCAAGCGGCTGAACAAGTTCATCTCGATATTCGGTCCATCGATGGACCAGTCTGCCGCAACGGTATTAACAGCAGGTAAACTCGCGTCGCCGGTGCCGGCATGCCTGCTCGCGGGCATACGGTGCGGGTGGCATAATCCGCGGGCGCCGGCCCAACCCGGGAGAAACGGTTAGCCGCGGCATACCGGCGCTTCGACTTGCTGCGCATTCGCTGACCAGTGACGCCTGGTCGCTAGTGCAGGGACCCAGCGAGGTGTACCCCTGTGTCGCAAATATCGCTCTGCTCTATGGCGAAACGCGCAAGCCTCCTTTCAACCATTCAACCCGCCCGGCAGCAGGGAAACTCAGCGATCACAGACTTGCGTCAAGTGCACACGGAGTTTCACCGAGAGGATGAAGTTGCTGTTTTCGCAAGCCGCAAAATTCGGTCGCCTATGACGTCCAGTGAGCCGCCACCCAAGTCCAGCCGGACGGCGTCTGCTGCCAATAGCCACGCTGGAACAGGCTGCCGTGGCCGGCAGCGGGGACGTATTCGCCGGGCTGCCAGGCATAGCCGCTGCCGTTCCAGTCCCAGTGGCCGGGCTGCCACAGCAGCGCTTCGCCGCTGACCGGCGGCTTGGGGATTGGCTCCTGCATCGGTGCCGGCACCGGGGGGAACGGATTGCCGGCGTTGGTGGTCGCCGTGGTAGCGCAGCCGGCCAGTAAAGCCATGCCGAGGTACGCCGCAACGAAGAAGCGCTTGGTCATCTGTTCTCAATCCCGGGCTTGCCCCGATCGGGCGGTGTGCACATGGCGACGGACCCTCACGCTGTCCATGCACAGCCGGCGGATCACGGTGAGGGCCGTACGGTTGATCATAGGGCGCGCGATACGGCGGTCACGATGACGCGCGCCACAGCGCCGATCATGCGGGGGCAGTTCATGCGGGAAGGTGTTGGCGGATCACGCGAGTTGACCACCGGCCTGGCAGCCGACCCGCCGTGAATGAAACGACGATCCTAGGGGGGAAAGGACACCCGCTCCCCTTGCACGAGGGGGGCCGGGGGAGGGGTGCGTACGACCGCGGTCATTGCGTGCATGCACCCCTCCCCCAACCCCTCCCACAAGGGGAGGGGAGTTTCTATTTCGTGCCAGAAGGCGTCGGCGGATCATGCTGGGAGCAACACGGTCGCGGCGGCCTGCGCTGCGATGCCCTCGCCGCGGCCGGTGAAGCCAAGCTTCTCCGTCGTGGTGGCCTTCACCGAGATGCGGCCGGGATCCACCCCCAGCAGAGCCGCCAGCCGGACGCGCATCGCCTCGGCGTGGGGGGCGATCTTCGGACGCTCACAGATCAGGGTAACGTCGGCATTGGTCAGCATTCCACCTCGGGCGGCGATGCGGGCGGCGGCGTGGGCCAGGAAGCGAGCGCTGTCGGCATCCTTCCAGGCGGCTTCGGAGGGCGGGAAGTGGCGGCCGATATCGCCCTCGGCCAGCGCGCCGTAGATCGCGTCGCACAGCGCGTGGATACCGACATCGGCGTCGGAGTGGCCGGCCAGGCCCTTGTCGTGCGGCACTGCAACGCCGCACAGCATCAGAGGGCGGCCGGATTCCAACACGTGCACGTCGAAACCGGTGCCAACGCGGGGGATCAGGTGCGCGGTCATGGCTCGCTCCAGCCGGATCAGGTCCTCCGGGTAGGTCAGCTTGATGTTGTCCTCGGCGCCGGGGACTATGGCGACGAGGAGGCCGGCGGCTTCCAGCAGCGAGGCGTCGTCGGTAGCGCCCTTGATGCCGGCGCGGTGGGCAGAGAGCAAGGCGCCAAAGTGGAAGGCCTGGGGGGTCTGGGCGCGGAACAGACCGTCGCGCGGCACGGTGGCGGTGATGCGCGCATGGTTTGCGCGTTTCAGCGTGTCGGCGACGGGCAACGCGGGGATGGCGCCCGGAGCGTCCTTCAGTGCGTCGAGCAAGGCCGGGATGGTGCCCGTGGGGATCAGCGGGCGGGCCGCATCGTGCACCAGCACAACGTCGGGTGCATGCGGGGCCAGCGCTTCGAGCCCGGCGCACACGCTCTCCTGGCGCGTGGCGCCGCCGGGGACGGGCGGCAGGTGGTCGATGCCGGCGAGCGCCGCCTCGATCGGCGTAGCGTCGCCCACGAGTTGCAGCAGGGACGCATGGGCGGCCAGGGCCTCGACGGCGTGGCGGATCACCGGCTTGCCAGCGAGGAGGAGATACTGCTTCGGCGTCTCGGCGCCGAAGCGGCTGCCGGAGCCGGCGGCGACCAGGATGGCAGCGATGCGCATGGCGGCGCACATGACCGGACGAGGCGGCGGCGTCAATCTGGCGGCGGAACCCGGAGGTCAAGCACCGATTGCCGCGCCCGGTCGTTGCCACATACGTCGCATCATAGGTGGTCGCGGGACTGGCCCGGGCCGAAGCCCGCCGCCAGGACCGGCGGCCACGCTTTCGCCGCGGCGTCGACCGTGTCGCCGTCGCTTCATCCCGTTGCCTTCACTGCTTCGATCGCCCGCCACACGCGTTCGGGCGTGGCCGGCATCTCCACGTGCTTCACTCCTAAATCCGCCAGCGCATCCACTACGGCGTTGACCACCACGGCAAGCGCCGGCGTCGTGCCGCCCTCGCCGCCGGACCGGACGCCGAGCGGGTTGGACGGCGCCGGCACCTCGCTCAACATCGTGGCGAAGGACGGCAGCAGGTCGGCGCGCGGCATGGCGTAGTCCATGAACGTCGCAGCCAGCATCTGCCCTGTGACGGGGTCGTAATGCGCATGCTCCCATAGCGCCTGGCCGACGCCCTGGGCGATGCCGCCATGCGTCTGACCCTCCACGATCAGCGGGTTCACCGCACGGCCGACATCGTCGATGGCGGCGAAGCGCACGAGATCCACCTGACCGGTCTCGGGATCGACCTCCACTTCGCAGACCTGCGTGCCATAGGGAAAGCTCGGCACGCGGATGGTTTCGTCGGCGATGGCACCAAGCGTGCCTTGCAGCTCCGGCGGCAGGTCGGGCCGCTCCACGGCGGCGCGCGCGACTGCGAAGATGCCGATGGTGCGATCGGTGCCGGCGACCCGGAATTCGCCGCGGTCGAATTCGATGTCCGCCTCGCCCGCTTCGAGCAACTGCGCGGCAATCCTGCGCCCCTTGTCGATGATGGCATCCGCCGCCTTGGGCACGACGATGCCGGCCATCTTCATCGAGCGGCCGGAATGCGAACCGCCACCGCCGGCGACGCGATCCGTGTCGTGGGCCACGAAGTCGATGCTGTCGAACGGCACGCCCAGCAATTCGGTGACGAGCTGCGCGAAGCTGGTTTCGTGGCCCTGGCCGGTGGACATGGTGCCCATCACCAGCTCCACGCGGTCGCCGGGGAGGAACGTGATTTCGGTGCGTTCGCGCGGATTGCCGCTGGTGATCTCGATGTAGTTGGCGACACCGATGCCGCGCCGTTTGCCGCGGCGAAGCGCCTCCGCCTTGCGCGCCGGGAAGCCGGCAATGTCGGCAAGTTCCAGCACGCGTTCCATGGCGTCGCGGTAGCGGCCGTTGTCATAGGTGAGGCCGACGGGATTTGCATAAGGCTGCGCTTCGGGCGGGATCATGTTGCGGCGGCGCAATTCGACCGGATCGAAGCCGCATTGGCGCGCCGCGAGATCGATCAGGCGCTCGATGACGAAGATTGCTTCCGGCCGGCCGGCGCTGCGATAGGCCGTGGTCGGGACGGTGTTGGTGACGTAGCCGCGGCCAATGAAATGCGCGGCGGGAATGCGATAGACGCCGGTCAGCAGGCCAAGCCCTTTGCGCAGCGGCACGAACGATACCGCATGCGCGCCGAGGTTGCTGATGTTGGTCCCGCGTACCGCGAGGAAACTGCCGTGCCGGTCGAGCGCCAGCTCTGCGTCCACCAGCAGGTCGCGGCCATGATAGTCGGTGAGGAATGCTTCGCGCCGCTCGCAGGTCCATTTCACCGGACGGCCGAGTTTGCGCGCGGCCCAGGGCAGCAGCGCATATTCGGCGAAGAACGAGTTGCGGGTGCCGAAATTGCCGCCCATGTCCTTGCAGGCGCACCGCACTTGCTCCGGCGCCACGCCGAGGATTTCCGCAAGTTGCTGCTGCTGCGCGGTGACGCCGAGGCCGGTGCCGGCATATAGCGTGTAAATGCCGGTGGCCGGATCGAAGTCGCCGACCGACGTGCGTGTTTCCATCGGCACGCCGGTCACGCGTTGCACCAGGGTGTGCAGCCGGACGACGTGGTCCGCCTGCCGGAAGGCCGCATTCGAGGCGGCGGCATCGCCTACTTCTAGATCGACGCAGAGATTGCCGGGCGCGTGGTCCCAGAGCAGGGGCGCGTCGGGCTGCATGGCGGCGGTGACGTTGGTGACGGCGGGCAGCGGGTCCCAGGTGACTTCGACGCGTTCGGCGGCATCCTTCGCATGTTCGATGGTGTCGGCGATCACGCAGGCAACCGGCTCGCCGACGAAGCGCACTGTGTCGGCGGGCATTGGATAGTCGGCGGTCGCCACCGGGGAGACGCGCAGCCGCACCGGCACGTCGGGCGGCGGGAAGACGCAGGGGTTGTGCGGAATTGGGTTGAGACCGTCGGCGACGTAGTCCGCGCCGGTGAGGACCGCCAGCACGCCGGGCGCGCGCATGGCGGCGTCCCTGTCGATGCGGATGATGCGCGCGTGGGCGTGCGGCGAGCGCACCATCACGGCATGCGCGAGGTTCCGCAGGCGAAGATCATCGCCGTAGCTGCCTTGCCCTATCAGCAGCCGCCGATCTTCCTTGCGGCGCACCGGCTGGCCGATGCCATTGGGGATTCCCGCCGATCCATCCACGATATTTGCCTCCCCCGACGCTTGTCAGTTCGATGTTTGTGTTGTCGACGTCTGTGTGTCCCGCGCGTGCGCGGCTCAGGTGCCTAACCCAGGGGCCGAGTGCGCGTCACCTCCAGCGGGTGATCGATCAAAGTCTGCACCAGCTCGATGAACTTCACGGTGTGCGGCAGCGTGGCATGCCGCTCGAACGCCGCTTCATCAATCCAGCGCGAGTGGATATAGAACAACCGATGATCCCGCGTGGAACGAAAGGCGTCGATAGCGAGGCACCCGGCTTCCGCCCGCGTCGGGGTGATCACTGCTCGCAATGCTACCGCGACGACTTCGTCCTGACCCTGCCGGGCATGGAAGCGGGCAAAGATAAAAAGTTCCAAAGGCACCCCCCTATGATAGCTGATTCGGTCTCACCAGCGAGCCGCGGTACCCCCACCGCAGGTGCACGCAACCGACTGCGAAATCAGGGAAGCAGCAATTCGATCACGGACGCAAAGCGGCGGAAGTCCGGTCTATTGAATGTGATGAGGCGGCGTTCACCATGTGCAAGCATCGTCGCGACAATATTGGCGTCGTGCACCTGGCGACCGCCAAAGGAAAAAATCCCGCAGAGTTCCTTCAGCCGGTCCCACACCGCCGGCCCATCTTCCAGAATCTCGAATTCGTCCGCCAGACGCTGCACTGGCGCTACGGCTGCCTGGAGCGGCATAGGGCGCGCCCAGATCTGCGGCCGGGTGACAACGGCAAGGAACTCGCGAAGGATCTGGCGGCTGATACAGACTGGCTCTCCGGTAGCTCCCCAGCACCGCACGCGCCCGCTCATGCTCCGGCGCTTCTGGCACCACGGCATGCGCGAGGACATTGGTATCGACAAACATCACCTGCCGTCATCGACATAGATCTCCTTCCGCCGCAGGCTCAATCCGACGGGCCATGGGCCAAGGTCGAGAGAGGGCAAGCTGTTCACATCAAAGGGCCTGGCCGGCTTGCGACGGGGCGGCAGTGGCTCCACCGAGATTTGCGCTTCATGTTCTCCGGGGGGGACCTGTCCGGAGACATGGCCGGAGATCGTGCCGTCTTCAGCAATCTCGACGCGGGTGGTAACGACGGTCACGGCGCATGCTCCGGGCACGATCGGAGGGCCAGCATAGCGCGCCTGGCCGGTTCCATGCGAGCGCGAGCAATGAACCAGCCGGAGCGTCTTCCACGAACCGCCGCGCGAGGTCGGGTCAGGCTGCCGTGAATTGACAAAATCGTGGCGAGGCGCGGGCCCGGAGGTAGACGCCAGCCTACACCACAATCGCCGCCCGCTCGCTCGCCATGCGCGCCCAGGCCGCCGCCGCGTCCTCGTCGAACAACTCGGTCAGCTTCTGCATCATCGTGCCGCCGAGTTCCTCGGCATCCACGATCGTCACCGCGCGGCGGTAATAGCGCGTCACGTCGTGGCCGATGCCGATGGCGATCAGTTCCACCTGCTCGCGGTTCTCGATATCGCGGATCACCTCGCGCAGGTGCTTCTCCAGGTAGTTGCCCGGATTTACCGATAGCGTCGAATCATCCACCGGCGCGCCGTCGCTGATCACCATCAGGATGCGGCGATGCTCGCTCCGCATCAGCAGCCGGCGGTACGCCCACAGCAGAGCCTCACCGTCGATGTTCTCCTTCAGCAGGCCTTCACGCAGCATCAGCCCCAGGTTTTTGCGCGCGCGCCGCCAGGGCGAATCCGCTGCCTTGTAGACGATGTGGCGCAGGTCGTTCAGCCGGCCGGGATTGCGAGGTTTGCCGTCCTGCACCCAACGCTCGCGGCTTTGCCCGCCCTTCCAGGCGCGGGTGGTGAAGCCCAGCACCTCCACCTTCACCGCGCACCGCTCCAGCGTGCGCGCCAGGATGTCGCCGCACATTGCCGCCACGGTGATCGGCCGGCCGCGCATCGAGCCGGAATTGTCGATCAGCAGCGTCACCACCGTGTCGCGGAACTCCATGTCGAGCTCACGCTTGTAGGACAGCGCCAGCAGCGGATTCACCACCACGCGCGACAGACGCCCGGCATCCAGCAAGCCCTCGTCCAGGTCGAATTCCCAGGCGCGCGTCTGCTGCGCCAGCAGGCGGCGCTGCAGCCGGTTGGCGAGCTTCGAAATCACCCCCTGCAGATGCTGCAACTGCTGATCGAGTTGCTGCCGCAGCCGTGCCAGTTCATCGGGATCGCACAGTTCCTCCGCTTCCACTTCTTCATCGAAATGGCGGGTGTAGGCACGATACACCGCAGAATTGTCCGGATTGGGGCGTTCACGCCGGGGCTGCGGGCCGCCGGGACGGTCGTCGCCCTCGGCGATAGCGGCTTCCTCGTCGGATTCGGTGCCTTCATCGTCGGCCGCCTCGCCTTCCATCTCCTCCGGCTGGGCGCCGAGCATCGACTCGGATTCCGATTCGCTCTGGCCCTCGCCTTCCTGGGAATTGTCCTGCTGGCCGGATTGCTCGCCGCCGTCCTCGCCTTCCTCGGTCTGGTCATCGGGATCGGCGTCGGCCTCCGCCTCGGCCAGGTCGAGCGCCGCCAGCAGCTTACGCGCGGCACGGGCATAGCGGCGCTGGTCGGCTTGGTTGGCCTTCATCTCCGCAAACGCGTTGTCCGCCTGATCGCCCAGCGTCTCGCGCCACAGGTTCAGGATGCGCTGCGCCGCCGCCGGCGATTCCTCCCCCGACAACTGCTCGCGCGCGAGCAGGGACAGGGCGGCGGCGACCGGCAACTGGTCCTTACGGGTCATGCGGTCGTAGCCTTCGGCCTCGCATTCCTCGGCGAGCTTAGCGCGCAGGTTGGCGGCGACGCCGGTCATGTGCTGGGCGCCCACCACCTCCACCCGGGCTTGCTCCAGCGCGTCGTAGACGTCCTTCGCCTCGCGGCGGGCGGGCATGCGGGCTGCGTGGACGGCGTCGTCGTGGTGGCGCAGCCGCAGGCCCGAGCGAGTCGGAAGCGCCGCGCAGCCGGGCCATCTCCGCCGCCGGCAGTGCGCGGGTGGGCAGCGGCAGGCGGGCGCGCTTGCCCGACAGGCCGGAGGGCCCCGGCTGGAACGCCACCTGCACGTCCGATTGCTCCGCGATCGCCCGCAGCACGCCGGCGGTGGCGCGCTTGAATTCCTCAGACCGTGCGTTGTCCTGTTTGCTGCCGCTCATGTCCTGCTCATCACGTCATTGCGGGCGACGGCCCGTGCTGCCGTCGCCGTCCTGCCGACATAAAAGGCCGTCCGCGCCTTCCGGTCCAGCGCCCGGCCTGGTTCATCCTGGGGCGGCATTGGCTGGGCTGCGTTTGCCCGGGGGCGGCGGAGTGGCGGCGATCCGGCTGGATGGCGAAAAAGGCCGATTTAGGGCTTGTTCATTTCTGTTCGGCACGATGGTAGTCTCCAAGTTCAGGAGGCACGATGCCGGACACGTTCGAAGCGGGCCGTCACCGCTTGCCTCTCGGCTGTCGACTGCCACAACGACCAAGCTTACCCCACCACCATCCCAGGCGGCACCCGATGCCCGCGCAGGAACGCCTCGGCCGTCATGGCGCCGCGCCCGCCGAGCTGGACATGTGTCGGCCGCACAGCCCCGCTGCCGCAGGCGATCGTCAGTTGCTCATCCAGCACGGTCCCCGGCCTGCCCGACCCCTCCGCCTGTTCCACCGCCAGCACCTTCAGCACGCCGTCCGGCAGCGACGTGAACGTCCCCGGCCAGGGATCGAACGCCCGTACCTGCCGTCCAATGAACGCCGCATCGCGGGACCAGTCGATCCGCCCGTCCGCTCGCGTCAGCTTCGCCGCGTAGGTCGCGCCCGCGGCCGGCTGCAGCATGGGCGGCGGCGCCTCTTCCAGGGCCCGCAGGATCAGCCGCGCCCCCACCCCCGCCAGCATGTCGTGCAGCCTGCCGCACGTAGTATCTGGCCCGATCGGCACCGCCTCGCGCAGCAGCATCGGGCCGGTGTCCAGCCCGGCGTCCATCTGCATGATCGTAACCCCGGTTTCCGCGTCTCCCGCCAGGATCGCGGCCTGCATCGGCGCTGCCCCGCGCCACCGAGGCAGCAGGCTGGCATGGATATTCAGGCACCCCAGGCGCGGCGCGTCCAGCATCGCCTGCGGCAGGATCAGCCCGTAGGCCGCCACCACGGCCGCATCCGCTGCCAGAGCGGCGAACGCCGCCTGTGCCGCCGCATCCCGCCGCAGCCCCGCTGGCGTCCGCACCTCCAGCCCGAGCAATTCGGCCGCCCGGTGCACGGCGCAACGCTGCACCGCATGGCCTCGTCCCGCCGGACGCGGCGGCTGGCAATACACCGCGGCGACCGTGTGCCCCGCGTCATGCAGCGCCCGCAGTGCCGCCACGGCGAAATCCGGCGACCCCATGAAGGCCAGCCGCATCGGCCGTGCCTACTTGTCCTCGCTCTTCTGCCGCTGCTCCTTGGCGAGCCGGCGCATGATGATATTGCGCTTCAGCGCCGACAGGTGGTCGACGAACAGGATGCCGTCCAGGTGGTCGATCTCGTGTTGCAGGCAGGCGGCGAGCAAGCCGTCGGCCTCCACCTCTCGTCGGGCGCCTGACGGGTCCAGGTAGCGCACTTTCACCCGCGCCGGACGCGTCACCTCGGCATACTGGCCGGGCAGCGAGAGGCAGCCTTCCTCACGCGACGCCAGTTCCTTGGCCTGAGCAACGATCTCCGGGTTGATCAGCGCCAGTGGCGCAGGCTTGTCGTCCGGCATCAGGTCGATGGTGATGACGCGCAGAAGATGGCCCACCTGCGGCGCCGCCAGGCCGATGCCGGGGGCGCGATACATCGTGTTGAACATTTGCGGCACCAGGTCGCGGACGGCGGCCTCGTCGGCCGGTCCGACCGGGCGCGCACGCGCCTTCAGCATCGGGTGCGGCGCAATCAGGATCGGCATCGTCCGGGAGGCGTCCGGCGGTGCGGGCGCAGTCAGCGGCGCGGTGATGGGCATGGCATCCATGGTTGCGTATGTAGATTTCCACCCACCCCAGATCAACGGATTCGCCCGCGGCCGGTCAATCCCGCGCGACGGGGACTCGGCCGTTCGCCGCCCGGGTCGCCCCTTGGTCACGATGGCCGCCCCCCTTGCAACCGATGCTCCGGGTACCAAGATGTTGCGCAGTCGGGATGCCGAAATCGGGTCCCGGCCACCGCTTCGCTCTGATTGAGGGGGCCGCATGACCACCCGGTTGTTCACGTCACCGCTGTTCCTGGGCTTCGACCATCTGGAGCAAATGCTCGAGCGGGCATCGAAGACCTCTTCCGATGGCTACCCGCCGTACAACATCGAGCAAGTCAGCCCGACCGGGCTGCGCATCACGCTCGCTGTCGCAGGGTTCACCATGGATGAGCTGCAAATCACCCAGGAGGACAACCAATTGGTGATCCGCGGCCGCCAGACGGACGATGCGCAGGGGCGCGTGTTCCTGCATCGCGGCATCGCCGCGCGGCAGTTCCAGCGGGCCTTCGTGCTGGCGGAGGGGATCGAGGTGAAGGGTGCGTGGCTCGACAACGGGCTGCTGCACATCGACCTCGCCCGGCCGCAGCCGGAGCCGCGGGTGAAGACGATCCAGATCAACCGCGCCAATGCGGCTGGCGCGGGCAAGAGCAATGGGAGCAGCCGCGCCAAGATGGTGGAAAGCGAGGCGGAACCGGGCTGAAGTCCGGACGTCCGTTGGCAACGAGGTGGGAGCCGCAAAAGCGGTCCCGCGGACCTAGAACGGCCGAGTGCTCCAGGGGAGGCCCGAGCCGGAGAGGAGAACAGGACGATGAATATAGATTCGACCGATCAGATGAGCGAGATGACCCAAGGCGTGCCGGTCATGGTGGATGTGCGCAAGCTGTCGCAAGAGCAATTCGCACAGCTCGGCATGGCAAAACTGGCGTATGTGAAGCCGGTGATTGTGAACGGCAACGCTGGATTTGCCATCCACGCGGCAGACGGCACGCCGATGGCGTTGGCGCCCGACCGGGAGGTGGCGATTGCCGCGATCGTCCAGCACGAGATGATGCCGGCGTTGGTGCACTGAGCGCAGCGTTGCGCTGACCAGCCCACTGGTCGCGCAGATCAGTCCAGTGGCTGATCAGTCCCCAGTGGCTGATCAGTGCAGTGTAGGTGAGGTTGGAACGCCTTGTGGGCCCACAAGCGAGGGGCTGGGGGTGGTCGCCGGCAGCTATTTGCACCCGTCCGCAGCCCCTCCCACAAGGGCCCCACAAGGAAGCGGAGTTTCTACTTACACATCTGGCCCTTATGGCGTCAGGTCGCTGCTGATCCCATTAGGTCGTTGCTAACAGGCAATGCCGTCTGGCCCAGCACCCAGCCCTCCCAGTGGCGGATCCACGGGTCTTCAGGCGCCGTGCCCGGCCGATTTCCCGCCAGAACGTTCAGCACGCACAGCACCCCCAATACGCAGTCGAAGCGGTCCTCGCCGGCCGCGTCGGCGCCAAAGCCGTCGACTGCCAGCGGCCTGCAACGCCGGCTCGGCGGCGACCCCCAACCGCTGCATGGCGGCCAGCAGCGGCACGGACACCCCTACACGGTCGGCTTGGCGTCGTTTGCTGCCCTTCAGGCGGATGCCGAGATGGCGGAGCGCTTCCGCCGGGTAGGTCTCGGCCAGCGCCACCGAGCTTGGTGCGAGCAGCGACAGGAAGGGGCCGGCGAAGGGCCATAGCCGGACCGCCTCGCCCGCGGCGAGGGCCGGCAGCAGCATGTCCCGCCACGCAGCTATCGCCGCCTTGCCGGACTGATTGGCGCCAAGGGTCCAGAACACGGGGGCACCGGCTGGCCGTTCCGCGGTGGCGCGGTCGCATGCGCGCGACAGGCCGGTGGCGGCGCCCAGCCCCAACGCCGCAGCATGCGAGGCGCGCGTCATCCCGGCGATGCCTCGGGCCGGATAGAACGGGCGGTCGGGCGCCAGTTCCTCCAGCGTCGCGCAGACCCGGAAGAAGTCCGGCCAGTTCCGGGCGGCGTGCAGGAACTGCAGGAAGTCCGCCTCCGGCCGCTGTGCCGCGTAGGCGCGCGGCACCCCGAGCGGCAGATCGACGCCGAGGGCGACCGGCCCGCCACCGGCTTCGTCGCGCAGCCGTGCGAGGAACGTCGTCACGTCGCCGACCGGACGCGGCGGTCCGAGCACCCATTGGCCGGGGCGGCGGCACGCCACCGCCACCCAGCGCTTGCGCGGATCGATGCTCCAGTCCGCGTGCGCGGCGAGTGCGGCCGGCGACGCCGGTGTGGTGTCGTCGGGGGAGTCGGCGATCATGGCCTGTCATCGCAGGGCGGCGGCGGCGAAGCTACCCCGATTGCCACGTCTGTCCGGCGCAGGACGTGGACATCCTCGGTTCGCGACTGACCTGGCCAGATGACCGATAAGCCCGTAGACCGATCGCCCGGCGCAGGCCCATATGCCCAGGGCCTGCACCCGGTGACGTGCGCATTTTCTCGGAGATTGCTTCGTTTCGTTCACAATGACGGATGCACCGGCGGTGACGGTGCGATGGACGGCTCGGCCCATGCCAATTAGCATCGCGCCGAAGCGTTCAGGAGGAGCGAAATGCTGCAAATCGAGCCGACAGGCGCGGTGCTCGGCGCCACGGTTTACGGGATCGACCTCCGCCAGGACCTGGAGGGGCCGGTTTTCACGCGGGTTCTGCACGCGCTCGGGCATCACGGCGTGCTGCGGTTCCCAGACCAGGAACTCAGCGTCGGCGATGTGCAGCGGTTTTCCGAGCTGTTCGGCGAGATCCAGGGATCGATCAGCCGCCGCCCCGATCCCGACAAGATGGAGCACCCGAACGTTGGCATCCTGTCGAACCTCCGCCAGGACGGGAAATACGTCGGCAGCCCGGACGCCGGCCAGGACTGGCACACCGACATGTCGTATCGCGACGTGATGGGGTTCGTGAACGTGCTGTACGGCATCCGCATCCCGCGCCGGGACGGCAAGCCTCTGGGCGGCACCGAGTTCGCCAACATGCACGCCGTCTACGACGCGCTGCCCTATGAGGTGAAGACGCGGTTGGACGGCACGACGGCGACGCACGACTTCGAAAAGTTCTGGGAGAACATGCGGCAGAACCACGCCAGCACGCGTCCCGCGCTGACCGACGAGCAACGCAGCCGTCGGCCTCCTGTGGTGCATCCGGTGTTCCTTCCGCATCCGATCACCGGCCGGAAGGTGCTGTACGCCAATCCCGGCTACACCACGCGCATCAACGAATTGTCGCCCGACGAAAGCGATGCGATGCTGCAATTCCTGTTCGACTTCCAGCTCCAGCCGCGGTTCCGCTGGACGCATGCGTGGACGGAGAACGATCTGCTGATCTGGGATCACCTGGGCACGATCCATCGTGCCATCGCCGATTACGGCCCGGACGAGATCCGGCTGATCCGGCGTTGCCAGGTGATGGCGACCAAGGTGTTCGACCAGGCCTTCCTGCGCCCAGTGCGGGAACTGGCCATCGCAGAGGCGGACTGAACAATGCGCTGGATCAGGTTTTCTACCGCTGGCCGGACGGCCTATGGCTCGCTGGATGGCGACACCGTAACGGAGATCACCGGTGAGCCGTGGGGCTCCCACGCGCCGGCCGGCAACAAGTATCGCTTGGGGGATGTGACGCTGGAAGTGCCGGTGGTCCCGCGCACGTTCTACTGTGCCGGCATCAACTACGCGGCGCATATCCGCGAGATGGCGGCCAAGCGCGGCGTAGAACCGGTGTTTCCGGAAAAGGCGGACATCGGCTACCGCGCCAATAACGCGCTGATCGCGCACGGCCAGAATGTGGTGATCCCGGCCGACGCGACCGAGAAGGTGAACTACGAAGGCGAGCTGGTCGTGGTGATCGGCAAGCAGGTGAAGCACCTGTCGAACGCCGACGCGATGTCCTGCGTCTTCGGCTACACCATTGGCAACGACGTCAGCGAGCGCACGTGGCAGCGCGGCGACCGCACCTTCTGGCGCGGCAAGAATGCCGACACGTTCAAGCCGATGGGACCGTGGATCGACACCGACGCCGGCCTGGACGCGATGACCACCATCGTCCGGGTCAACGGCGCCGAGAGCCTGCGCTTTAAGACCAACGACATGATCTTCGACATCCCGACCTACATCGCGGCCATGACGCGATACCTGACGCTGTATCCGGGCGACGTGATCTGGATGGGCACCGATGGCACGTCGCCCGATCTGAAGCACGGCGATGTGGTGGAGGTGGAGATCACCGGCCTCGGGGTGCTGCGCAATCCGTTCGTGCGCGCGACCGCCTGACGCGGTGGGGTGGTGGTGCCGCAGACACCGTCCGAGCAGTACCCGGGGCGCTGGCGGATCGCTGGCCCGGACGGAGGACCATGGGCACGGTGGCGTCGGCGCATCGCTGCGCCGAACGGGCGAACACACGCATCGGGGCGTCGGGGCGTCGCTGCGCCGGACGGAGGATAATCGCCACCTGCGCGGCCGTGGCGAGTTCGTTGCCGACATCGTTCTGCGCGGCACGCAGGAGGTGGTGTTCGTCCGCAGCCCGCATGCCCATGCTCGGATCCGCTCGATCGCGGTTCCGCCCGAGGCGCGCGCCCGGGTCTTCACCGCCGCCGACCTGCCGCAGATCAAGCCGATCCGCGTGGTGACGCAGGCGGCGGGGGCGCGGTCGCCGCCCTGGCCGGTGCTGGCGACCGACAAGGTGCGCTTCGTCGGCGAGGCCATCGCCGCCTGCGTTGCACCGACCCGCGCCGAGGCCCTGGACCTCGCCGCTGCCGTCACCGTCGAGTACGAACCTCTGTCGGCTGTGGTCGATGCGGTGGCCGCACGCAACGTCGCCCCTGCCCGGCCCAATACCGCTTCCACCCTGCCAAACAACACCCCCGCCCTGGTGCACGATTCCTTCGGCGACAACCTGTTCCAGGAGCGAACCATTACCGCCGGCGACATCGATGCCGCCGCGCGCGCCGCCGCCATCACCGTGCGTCGCGAGTACCGCATGCACCGCCAGTCCGGCGCGCCGATGGAGTGTCGCGGCGTGCTGGCCCACCGCGACCACCGGCTGGACGAGGTCGTGGTGCATGCCTCCACCCAGACGCCGCACACGCTGCGCGTCGCGCTTGGCGAGCTACTGGGGATCGAGCAACGCCGCATCCGCGTGGTGGCGCCAGACGTCGGCGGTGGCTTCGGACCAAAGGCGCGGCTGTATCCCGAGGAGATCGTGCTGACCGCGCTGGCGATGGAGCTCGACCACCCGGTGCGCTGGATCGAGGACCGCAACGAACACCTGCTGACCGCTGCGCATAGCCGCGACCACCATTACGTCGTCACCGCCTATGCCGACGCCGCCGGCCGGATCCTGGGCATCGACTGCGAGATCACCGTCGATGCGGGCGCCTATGGGTTGTGGCCGCAAGGCCCGTATCAGGAAGCCAACATGGCGGCGCGCTGCCTGCCCGGCCCGTATACGATCCCGCACTACCGTGCCCGCACCTGGACCGTCGCCACCAACAAGGCGCCGATCGGCCCGTATCGCGGCGTCGGCCGCCCCGGCGCCTGCTTCGCCATCGAGCGCACCATCGACGAAGTCGCTCGGGCCGTCGGCCGTGATCCGGTCGAGGTGCGGATCGACAACATGATCCGGCCGGAGCAAATGCCCTACGTGTCGGCGACCGGCATGCGCTACGACAACGGCGACTATCCCAGCAGCGTGCGGCTGTGCGCCGAGTTGTTGGACCTGCCGGGCGTCCGCGAACGCCAGCGCCGGGGCGAGGCCGACGGGCGGCTGATCGGCATCGGCTTCGCCAGCTTCACCGAGCAAACCGCGCACGGCGCCGCGGAGTTCGCGCAGCGGGGCGCCTCGATCATCCCCGGCTTCGAAAGCTGCACCGCGCGCATCCTGACCGATGGCAGCGTGGTGCTGATGGTCGGCATCCAGTCGCACGGCCAGGGGTTGGAAACGGCGCTGTCGCAGATCGCCTGCGAGGAACTGGGCATCGATCCGGCGCGCATCTCGGTGCGGCACGGCGATACCGAGAGCACCGCGTTCGGCTTCGGCACCTTCGCCTCGCGCAGCATGGTGATGTCGGGCGGCGCCGTGGCGCGCGCGAGCAGGATGCTGCGGGAGAAGCTGTGCCGGATCGGCGCGCACCTGCTGCAATGCGACCCGGCGGAGGCGCGGTGCGAAGGTGGCGCGGTAGTGGGGCCGGCCGGGTCGGTGACGATCGCAGAAATCGCCACCGTCGCGCATCTGCGCATGCATGAGCTGCCGCCCGGCGTCGAGCCTCTGCTGGACGCGACCGCGACCTATGAACCGGCGGTCAGCACGGGCGTCTATTCATACGCGACGCATGGCGCGGTGGTGGCGGTGGATCCGGAGACCGGCGCGGTCGAATTGCTCGATTTCGCGGTGGCCGAGGATTGCGGGACGATGGTCAACCCGATGCTGGTCGAGGGCCAGATCCGCGGCGGCGTGGTGCAGGGTATCGGCACCGCGCTATGCGAGGAAATCCCGTACGACGCACAGGGCCAACCGCTGGCGGCGACGTTTCTTGACTACCACATGCCGTGGGCGCAGGAGCTGCCGGCGATCCGGATCGGGCATCTGCACACGCCGGCGACGGCGACCGAATACGGCATGAAGGGGATGGGCGAAGGCGGTGCCGTCGCGCCTCCCGCGGCGATCGCCAATGCGGTGCGGGACGCGCTGGCGGCAGTCGGTGGGGCCGAGGTGAATGAGACGCCAATTACGGGGGAGAGGGTGCGGGGGGCGATTGGTAAGGCAATGGGCGAGTAGGGAGATTAGCCACCGCTGACCGTGCTTGCCGGCGGGTGGTGCAGACCGCGGCAAACGATGGTGACCGGCCGATCCATTCGGGACACCCGAAGCATAGCGTGTGCGCTAACGCCGCCCGCAAGTCTTCGAGCCGCTGCCGGATATCGCCGTCCACGGTTGGACT